>NZ_CP145910.1:0-4563712 GCF_051294865.1 Cellulosimicrobium sp. PMB13
AAATGCCGAAGGCCCACCCCGTGGGGGGTGGGCCTTCGGTGAAGGGTTGTCCGGCGGCGTCCTACTCTCCCACCCCGTCTCCAGGGCAGTACCATCGGCGCTGAAGGGCTTAGCTTCCGGGTTCGGTATGGGACCGGGCGTTTCCCCTTCGCTGTGACCGCCGTAACTCTGTCGAACTCGACCTTCCCTGGGTGCCACCCGCCGTGTTGTGGGGGGTGGTGGGGTTGGTGGTTCGGGAACCGCACAGTGGACGCGTTGCAAGAGTGTGTTGGTGTTGAAGTTGTCGGCTGATTAGTACCGGTCAGCTGCACGGGTCGTTGGTCCCCGTTTCCACGTCCGGCCTATCTACCCAGTGTTCTGCTGGGTGCCTCTCACCCCGTAGGGTATGGAAACCTCATCTTGAAGCAGGCTTCCCGCTTAGATGCTTTCAGCGGTTATCCCTTCCGAACGTAGCCAACCAGCGGTGCTCCTGGCGGAACAACTGGCACACCAGAGGTTCGTCCGTCCCGGTCCTCTCGTACTAGGGACAGCCCTTCTCAAGTTTCCTGCGCGCGCAGCGGATAGGGACCGAACTGTCTCACGACGTTCTAAACCCAGCTCGCGTACCGCTTTAATGGGCGAACAGCCCAACCCTTGGGACCTACTCCAGCCCCAGGATGCGACGAGCCGACATCGAGGTGCCAAACCATGCCGTCGATATGGACTCTTGGGCAAGATCAGCCTGTTATCCCCGGGGTACCTTTTATCCGTTGAGCGACGGCGCTTCCACAAGCCACCGCCGGATCACTAGTTCCGACTTTCGTCCCTGCTCGACCTGTCAGTCTCACAGTCAAGCTCCCTTGTGCACTTGCACTCGACACCTGATTGCCAACCAGGCTGAGGGAACCTTTGAGCGCCTCCGTTACATTTTAGGAGGCAACCGCCCCAGTTAAACTACCCACCAGGCACTGTCCCTGGTCCGGATCACGGACCGAGGTTAGACATCCGAAGCGGCCAGAGTGGTATTTCAACGTTGACTCCACCCGCACTGGCGTGCGGGTTTCACAGTCTCCCACCTATCCTACACAAGCCGCACCGAACACCAATACCAAGCTATAGTAAAGGTCCCGGGGTCTTTCCGTCCTGCTGCGCGTAACGAGCATCTTTACTCGTAGTGCAATTTCGCCGAGTTCGCGGTTGAGACAGCGGAGAAGTCGTTACGCCATTCGTGCAGGTCGGAACTTACCCGACAAGGAATTTCGCTACCTTAGGATGGTTATAGTTACCACCGCCGTTTACTGGGGCTTAAATTCTGAGCTTCACCCCGAAGGGTTGACCCGTCCTCTTAACCTTCCAGCACCGGGCAGGCGTCAGTCCGTATACATCGTCTTGCGACTTCGCACGGACCTGTGTTTTTAGTAAACAGTCGCTTCTCCCTGGTCTCTGCGGCCGTCCACGCTTCCCCGGGCTAGCCGGTTCACGTTTCGGGCCCCCCTTCTCCCGAAGTTACGGGGGCATTTTGCCGAGTTCCTTAACCACGATTCGCTCGATCGCCTTGGTATTCTCTACCTGACCACCTGAGTCGGTTTGGGGTACGGGCGGCTAGAACCTCGCGCCGAGGCTTTTCTTGGCAGCATAGGATCACCCGTTTCGCGCATACGCGCTCACTATCAGCTCTCAGCCTTCGTGTCGGGCGGATTTGCCTACCCGACGGCCTACAGCCTTGGACGTGGACTACCATCGCCACGCCGGGCTACCTTCCTGCGTCACCCCTGTTAATACGCTTACCTACTACCGGTTCGGGTCCCGCGCGCCCCTGTCCGGTGACCCCGAAGGGTCGGTGGACAGGTTTGGGCGGTTAGCATCACCGGGCTCGGTATGGGCGGTTCTTCGCCGGTAGGAGAATATCAACTCCTTGTCCATCGACTACGCCTGTCGGCCTCGCCTTAGGTCCCGACTTACCCAGGGCGGATTAACCTGGCCCTGGAACCCTTGGTCATTCGGCGGACGGGTTTCTCACCCGTCATTCGCTACTCATGCCTGCATTCTCACTCGTGTGGCCTCCACCGCTGGGTTCCCCCGCGGCTTCACCGGCCACACGACGCTCCCCTACCCACCTGCGCCTCTGGACCACGAAGGCCTGAGTTACGCGCAGATGCCACGGCTTCGGCGGTGTACTTGAGCCCCGCTACATTGTCGGCGCGGAATCACTTGACCAGTGAGCTATTACGCACTCTTTCAAGGGTGGCTGCTTCTAAGCCAACCTCCTGGTTGTCTGTGCAACTCCACATCCTTTCCCACTTAGCACACGCTTGGGGGCCTTAGCCGGTGGTCTGGGCTGTTTCCCTCTCGACTACGGAGCTTATCCCCCGCAGTCTCACTGCCACGCTTCCACTTACCGGCATTCGGAGTTTGGCTGACGTCAGTAACCTTGTAGGGCCCATCGGCCATCCAGTAGCTCTACCTCCGGCAAGAAACACGTGACGCTGCACCTAAATGCATTTCGGGGAGAACCAGCTATCACGAAGTTTGATTGGCCTTTCACCCCTAACCACAGGTCATCCCCCAGGTTTTCAACCCTGGTGGGTTCGGTCCTCCACGCGGTCTTACCCGCGCTTCAACCTGCCCATGGCTAGATCACTTCGCTTCGGGTCTAGACCCAGCGACTATGGACGCCCTGTTCGGACTCGCTTTCGCTACGGCTTCCCCACACGGGTTAACCTCGCCACTGAGCACTAACTCGCAGGCTCATTCTTCAAAAGGCACGCTGTCACCCCAACCAAGGAGGCTCCAACGGATTGTAGGCACACGGTTTCAGGTACTATTTCACTCCCCTCCCGGGGTACTTTTCACCTTTCCCTCACGGTACTGGTCCGCTATCGGTCACTAGGTAGTATTTAGGCTTAGCAAGTGGTCTTGCCAGATTCACACGAGATTTCACGGGCCCCGTGCTACTTGGGATCCCCTTCGGGAGGCCGCACCATTTCGTCTACCGGACTCGCACCGTCTGTGGTCCGCCTTTCAATGCGGTTCGACTATGACACGGCTTTCTGACTCCCTGGTGGACTGTCAGATCCACCAGAAGGGTCCCACAACCCCGGACACGCAACGCCTGACAGCTTTACCACGCGCCCGGTTTGGCCTCATCCGCTTTCGCTCGCCACTACTCACGGAATATCTCTTCCTGCCGGTACTGAGATGTTTCACTTCCCGGCGTTCCCTCCACACACCCTATATATTCAGGTGCAGGTCGCACGACATGACTCGTACGGGGTTCCCCCATTCGGAAACCCTCGGATCACAGCTCGTTTGCCAGCTCCCCGAGGCTTATCGCAGGCTACGACGTCCTTCTTCGGCTCCTAGTGCCAAGGCATCCACCCTGTGCCCTTAAAAACTTCGACACACACACTACAATCTATTCGCAGAGACCAAGAACAAAAACCACGGACACACCCGAGGGCGACGTCCGAGCTTTTTGCATCTTGATCACTTCAAAGATGCTCGCGTCCACTGTGCAGTTCTCAAACAACCAACGACCCCGACCCGCACAGACCCGCCTACCCACCAAGACCAGCTCGGCGAGCGGTTCGCGATCCACGGACCGACCCGTACCAGGCACCACCACGACCGTGGCCGGTGACCTGAGGACCCAACAGTGTGCTCGACAAGCCCCGGACCCACCCGCGATGTTCCACCACACCACCACCAGCCCGCACACCAGCCCCCCGAAGAGAACCAGCACACGAGCACGGGCGACGCAGGTACTGACACCAGCGAGACCGACGCTCTTTCGTCAATGTTCCACCCATGAGCAACCACCCCCACACGCGAACGGCGTGGGCCGTGGCCACCACACACCCCACCCACCCCCCGAAGAGGCCAGGCACCGGCGTGCGTTGAAGCTCCTTAGAAAGGAGGTGATCCAGCCGCACCTTCCGGTACGGCTACCTTGTTACGACTTAGTCCCAATCGCCAGTCCCACCTTCGACCACTCCCCCCGGCGAACCGGTTGGGCCATGGGCTTCGGGTGTTACCGACTTTCGTGACTTGACGGGCGGTGTGTACAAGGCCCGGGAACGTATTCACCGCAGCGTTGCTGATCTGCGATTACTAGCGACTCCGACTTCATGGGGTCGAGTTGCAGACCCCAATCCGAACTGAGACCGGCTTTTTGGGATTCGCTCCACCTTACGGTATCGCAGCCCTTTGTACCGGCCATTGTAGCATGCGTGAAGCCCAAGACATAAGGGGCATGATGATTTGACGTCATCCCCACCTTCCTCCGAGTTGACCCCGGCAGTCTCCCATGAGTCCCCGGCATAACCCGCTGGCAACATGGGACGAGGGTTGCGCTCGTTGCGGGACTTAACCCAACATCTCACGACACGAGCTGACGACAACCATGCACCACCTGTGCACGAGTGTCCAAAGAGACCACCATCTCTGGTGGCTTCCCGTGCATGTCAAGCCTTGGTAAGGTTCTTCGCGTTGCATCGAATTAATCCGCATGCTCCGCCGCTTGTGCGGGCCCCCGTCAATTCCTTTGAGTTTTAGCCTTGCGGCCGTACTCCCCAGGCGGGGCACTTAATGCGTTTGCTGCGGCACGGAACTCGTGGAATGAGCCCCACACCTAGTGCCCAACGTTTACGGCATGGACTACCAGGGTATCTAATCCTGTTCGCTCCCCATGCTTTCGCTCCTCAGCGTCAGTTGCGGCCCAGAGACCTGCCTTCGCCATCGGTGTTCCTCCTGATATCTGCGCATTCCACCGCTACACCAGGAATTCCAGTCTCCCCTACCGCACTCTAGTCTGCCCGTACCCGATGCAAGCTCGAGGTTGAGCCTCGAGTTTTCACACCAGACGCGACAAACCGCCTACGAGCTCTTTACGCCCAATAATTCCGGACAACGCTTGCGCCCTACGTATTACCGCGGCTGCTGGCACGTAGTTAGCCGGCGCTTCTTCTGCAGGTACCGTCACTTGCGCTTCTTCCCTGCTGAAAGAGGTTTACAACCCGAAGGCCGTCATCCCTCACGCGGCGTCGCTGCATCAGGCTTTCGCCCATTGTGCAATATTCCCCACTGCTGCCTCCCGTAGGAGTCTGGGCCGTGTCTCAGTCCCAGTGTGGCCGGTCGCCCTCTCAGGCCGGCTACCCGTCGTCGCCTTGGTAGGCCATCACCCCACCAACAAGCTGATAGGCCGCGAGCCCATCCCTGACCGAAAAACTTTCCAACCACCCCCATGCGAGGACGGCTCATATCCGGTATTAGCCCCGGTTTCCCGGAGTTATCCCGAAGTCAGGGGCAGGTTACTCACGTGTTACTCACCCGTTCGCCACTAATCAACCCAGCAAGCTGGGCATCATCGTTCGACTTGCATGTGTTAAGCACGCCGCCAGCGTTCGTCCTGAGCCAGGATCAAACTCTCCGTAAATGAACAACGCCCACCACCAGGCAAACCCAGCAGTGAACAATCCATACGAAGCGAACCCCCAAAAGAGGTTCACAAAACTGGCCTACAAACGAAAAACAATCTGACGATCATTCTCCGAAATCAACCAAAGGAATCCTCAGACACAACCAGACCAACCACCCGGACGGGCGATCCAGCCAGCCATGCCCACGAGGACAAAAATTGGCATTGACTAACAAGCACACTGTTGAGTTCTCAAACAACCGACACACACCGCCTCCGGTCGTCTCCGACCTTTGCGCGGGGCTTTCGTTATCCAGCCTACCAGACCCGGACCTTCGTCCCGAACCCGGTCGAAACCGGAAATTCGTTCAGAATGACCTCTTGTCTGGCCCCCGAACTGTACCGCAGGCGCAGCATGCTGCACTCACGTCCAGAAGAAAGGGGATTCGCCTGCGGGACCAGCCACTTCGCGTCTGCTCCGAAGAGCTACGCCGTGGTGTCTGTTCCTCCCTGCCGGGCGACCTCGAGAACATTACGCGGCGCAGCGGGCGCGGTCAACCGCGCTCGTCGTGACCCCGCTCACCCGGCTCACGCTCCTCGCGCGGCCCGTCCCCGGCCCCACCCGGGCCACCGGCGAGGCGCGCCGCGACCTGCCGCGCGGCGTCGTGCAGCTCCTGCGGCCCCACGACCGTCACGGGGACGTCGAACATGCCGAACCAGGCCGCGAGCCCGCCCCAGGACCACGAGCCGGCGGTCACCCGGCAGCGGTCCTGCCCGAGCGGCTCGACCACCCCCGCGTCCCCGACCCACGGCGCGAGGTCGTCCGCGCTCGCACCGAGCTCGGCCGTGCCGCGGACGGGCCACGCGGGACGCGAGAACGCCTGCGACACGTAGGTCGCGACGTCGGGCGCCGGAAGGTCGCGCGGCCGGAACCGCGGGCCGTCGCCCGACCGCGGGGCCATCCGGTCCACCCGGAACGTGCGCCAGTCGTCGCGATCGAGGTCCCACGCCACGAGGTACCACCGACCACCCCACGTGACCAGGTGGTGCGGCTCGACCCGGCGCGGCGGACGGAAGCCCGCGGAGTCCGGGGCGCCCACCGGGCGCAGGACCTCCCCCGACCCTCCGTCGTAGTCGAAGCGCACCACGCGCCGCTCGCGTGCGGCCGTGCCGATCGCCACGAGGACGTCCGGGCGCACCGCCGGACGCTCGGACTCCCGGCCGCGCGGGACCGCCGTCACCTCGAGCGCGTCGATCCGTCCGCGCAGCCGGGCCGGCATCACCTGGCGGATCGTCGCGAGCGCACGGGCCGCCGCGTCCTCGACGCCCGGGAGGCTCGCTGTCCGCAGGGCGAGCGCCACGGCGACGGCCTGCTCGTTGTCGAACAACAGCGGCGGGAGGTCGACGCCCGCGTCGAGGCGGTACCCGCCGTCCGGTCCTTTCGTGGCCTGGACGGGGTAGCCCAGCTCGCGCAGCCGGTCGACGTCGCGCCGGACCGTCCGTGGGCTGACGTCCAGGCGCTCCGCGAGGGTCGGACCCGGCCAGTCGCGCCGCGCCTGGAGGAGGGAGAGCAGCCTGAGGAGTCGTCCGGAGGTCTCGAGCATGTCCTCAGAGTCGCACACGGTAGAGGCCAGAACCTGACCGCTACCCGGAGCAGAGTGGTCCCAGCCGGTGCGGAACCGGCAGGTTCACCGATCCGCCCCAGACCACCACCAGCCCCGGAGGACATCGTGATCCGTACCCGAGCCCTGACGAAGGACTTCCCCGTCGGGCGCGACGCGAGCAGGACCGTGCACGCCGTGCGCGGCATCGACCTCGACGTCGCGCCCGGCGAGCTCGTCGCCGTCCTCGGCCCCAACGGCGCCGGCAAGACGACGACGCTGCGCATGCTCACGACGCTGATCCGTCCGACCTCGGGCACGGCGACGGTCGCCGGGCTCGACGTGGTCGCGCAGCCGGACGCCGTCCGCCGCAGCATCGGCTACGTCGGGCAGGGGAACGCGGCCGGTCACGGCCAGCGTGCCGTCGACGAGCTCGTGAGCCAGGCGCGCATCCACGGTCTCGACCGGCGCGCCGCCCGGCGCCGCGCCGACGAGCTGCTCGACGTGCTCGAGCTCACCGCGCAGCGCACGCGCAAGGTCTCCGACCTCTCGGGCGGGCAGCGGCGCCGCCTCGACGTCGCGATGGGCCTCGTGCACTCCCCCGCGCTGCTCTTCCTCGACGAGCCGACGACCGGGCTCGACCCCCACAACCGCGCGAACCTGTGGGAGCACGTCGGCCGGGTGCGCGCCGACGCCGTCGCGACGACGGGCGCGCCCATGACCGTCGTCCTCACGACCCACTACCTCGACGAGGCGGACACGATGGCCGAGCGCGTCGTCGTGGTCGACCACGGCGAGGTCATCGCGGACGACACCGCCGCGAAGCTCAAGGCCGACCTCGCGGGTGATCGCGTCGTCGTCGCCGTGAAGGGTGCCGGGCCCGACGCCGCAGCCCGCCTCGCGGAGGTCGCCGCCCGGGTCGACGGGTTCCGGGAGGTGCTCGCCCGGGACGGGTCCCAGGTGACCGTTCGCGCGGAGCGGGGCGACGCGTACCTCCCGCGTCTCCTGCGCGCGGCGGACGCCGCGGGCATCCCGGCCACGACGGCGCACGTCCACCGCCCGACGCTCGACGACGTCTTCCTCGCGCTCACCGGCCGCAGCCTCCGCGAGGCCGGAGCCGCCGACCCGGCCGCGGGCGCGCCGACAACCGATCCCGCCGGGACGACGCCGCCCACCGACACCGCCGGGACGACGTCCCGGTCCACCGAGAGGACCGCAGCATGAGCACCGTCGACACCCGCACCGACGTCCCTGCCGGCCAGCCCGCACCCGCACCGGCCCCCGCGCCGTCGCGCCGCCACGTCGTCCGCGACACCGGCATCGTCCTCGCGCGCGAGCTGCGGCCCGTGGTGCGCGACCCGTTCTCCGTCGTGTTCGGCCTCGTGCAGCCGCTCGTCTTCCTCGGGCTGTTCGGCCCGCTGCTCGTGGGCTCTCTCGGGGGCTCCGAGGTGCTCGGCGGGAGCGTCTGGCAGTGGTTCGTCCCGTCGATCCTCGTCATGACCACGCTGTTCGGCACGTCCGCGACGGGCTCGAACCTGCTGTTCGAGCTCCAGACGGGTGCGCACGAGCGCATGCTCGTCGCACCGCTGTCCCGGTCCTCGCTGCTCGTCGGGCGGGCGCTCAAGGAGATGGTGCCGATCGTCGCGCAGTCGGTGATCGTCGTGCTCGTCATGCTGCCGTTCGGGTTCGAGCTGCACCTCGCCGGCGCCGTCCTGGGCCTCCTGCTGCTCGCGGTGCTCGGCGTCGGGATCGGCGCGCTGTCCTACGCGCTCGCCCTCGCGGTGCGCAAGCAGGACTGGATGTTCTGGATGGTCCAGCAGACCCTGCTGTTCCCGCTCATGCTCCTGTCCGGGATGCTGCTGCCGCTCGAGTCCGGGCCGCGCTGGATGCAGGTCGCCGCCTCGGTGAACCCGCTGAAGTACGTCGTCGACGCCGAGCGGGCGCTGTTCGCGGGCGACCTCGGCGCGACCGCGGTCGCCTGGGGGTGGGTCGCCGCCGTGGTGACGGCCGTCGTCGGCCTGGTCGTCGGGATCCGCTCGATGGTCACGTCGGCGGACTGAGACCGGTCAGGCGTGGTGGGCGCGGAACGCGTCGGTGAGCGAGGGGCCGTCGTCGCCGAGGCGCCACACGCTCCAGCCGTCCGCCGTCGCGGTCCCCGAGGCCGCGACGGCGGCGAGGTCGGGGTGCCGGTAGCGGGCACCGTCGGCCAGCTCGATGAAGCCGTCGGGCTGCAGGACGGCCTCGAACCGCTGGCCCCGGCGCGGACGCGACCACACGAGGTGGCGCGGGCTGCCCAGCGTGCGGGCGAGCGCCACGAGGTCCGGGTCGTCGTCGGGTCCGAGCGGGAGATCCACGGGGGGCGCAGGGACCGGGGCGACCTCGCGACCGACGAGGGGATCCTGGTCGAGAGCGGCCGGAGGCTGGTAGGACAGCGGGTCGTAGGAACGCTCCGCCGCCGGGGGGTGCTGCTGGCCGTACTCGTGCGTGAGGATCGACTCACGCGTGCGGACCGACTCGCGCGTGCGCACCGACTCGCGCGTGAGGATCGAGGTCCGCGGCACGCGGGTGTCGTCGCCGCTGCCGGCGGGCCGCCGGTCCGCCCACGTGCTCGGCTCGTCCGACCACGTGCGCTGCTCGGGCGCGGGACGTGCCGTCAACGGGTCCTCGACGGGGACGAAGTCGAGGATCGGCAGCCCGTCCTCGGCGGCGGGCCCGCCCAGCGGGATCTCGAGCGGCACGGGCGCGAGCTGACCGGTGACGTCGGCGGACGACGGCGTCGACCCGTACGTCGTGCTCGACTCGAGCTCGCGACGCCGCTCCGCGCGCGAGCGTGCCTGCTGCGTCACCACGGGAAACTTGCCGGTCAGGGCTCGGCCCACGGCGACGCCGTCCGCGAAGTCGGAGGCGGGCGCCGTCTCCCGGGCGCGCACGGGCGCTCGTTCGGGCGTCGGGGGTGTCTCGGGACGGCCGACCGCGAGCGGCGACACGTCGACGAAGCGCCGGCCGTCGGCTCCGTGCACGACACCGAGCCGCAGCACCGCGACCGGCGACCCCGGCTGGCGCAGGAAGTCGAGCGCGTCCTCGATGCCCGGCGCGGCGCTCGAGCAGATGACGATCAGCCGCGCGCCCGTCGTGCGCGCCGTGGCCTGCGACCGTGTCAGCGGCACGTTGTCGTAGAACGCGGCGACGTCCTGCTGGAACCGCGACGCCCCGCCCGTGTACCGGGCGGCCAGCTCGGCGCGGGTGAGGCGTCCGGCCCGGCCCGCGTGGTTCAGCGCAGCGGTCAGGGCGCTCTCCGTGAGCTCGGCCGTCACCTCGATGACCACCGGCAGCCCGGCCGCGTCGAGCGCGAGGAGGTGTGGCTCGTCGTCGGACGTCCCCTGCTTGACGGGGAAGATCTGCTCCCCGAGCAGGCTGTCGAGGTTGCCGTCGACCACGCGCTGCGCGTCGGTCCCGAAGGCGCCGGCCGGCTGGGGCGGCTGGACGAGCAACGGACGCTCGGCGTCCACCTCGAAGAGGGGCATCGGGGGGTCTCCTGCTGCATTGCGGAACGCGACCGGGGCGGGGTCGTTTGCCGCTTAGCCTACGTCGCCGGTCAAGTCCCGCGAACAGCCCGAACCCGTACGGTTCGGGCGCCGGGATGTGCGCAGGTCAGGCGGGCCCGGGCTGCTCCTCGTCGGCCGCCAGGCGTTCCTCGACGCGCTCGACTTTGCCCGTGAGCTCGCCGGTCCGACCGGGCCGGATGTCGGCCTTGACGACCAACGACACCCGGTGCCCGCCGGCCCCCACCGCCTCCGTGGCCCGCTGGATGACGGGCATGACCTCGTCCCAGTCCCCCTCGATCTCGGTGAACATCGACGTGGTGCGGTTCGGCAGGCCCGACTCGCGGACGATGCGGACGGCCTCGGCGACGGAGTCCGCGACGGACTCGCCGGCACCGAGCGGGGCGACGGAGAAGGCGAAGACGGCCATGGGCCCCATGGTGGCACGTAGGCTCGGTCCGTGACCCAGGACGTGACGACCGACGCGGTGACCGTGCTGGCCGGAGGGGTCGGCGGCGCCCGGCTCGCCCACGGCCTGGACCTCGCGGGAGCGGACCTCACGGTCGTCGTCAACGTCGCCGACGACGTCGAGCTCCACGGCCTCGCGATCTCGCCCGACCTCGACACCGTGACCTACACGCTCGCCGGTCTGGCCGACGAGGAGCGCGGCTGGGGCGTGGTCGGCGAGACGTACGCGACGCTCGAGGCGATGGGCCGGCTCGGCGAGGACACGTGGTTCACGCTCGGCGACAAGGACCTCGCGACGCACGTCGTGCGCACCGCGCGCCTGCGCGCGGGGGCGCCGCTGTCCGCGGTGACCGCCGAGCTCACGCGCGCGCTCGGCGTCCGGGCGCGCGTCGTCCCCGTGACCGACGACCGCGTGGCGACGCTCGTCGACACGCCCGGCGGGCGGCTCGGCTTCCAGGAGTACTTCGTGGGTCGGCACCACGCGGACGACGTCGTGGGTCTCGTCTACGACGGCATCGAGGCCGCGCGGCCCGCGCCCGGTGTCGTCGCGGCGGTGCGCGACGCCGCGGTGGTCGTGGTCGCGCCGTCGAACCCGTTCCTGTCCGTCGCGCCCGTGCTCGGCGTGCCCGGTGTGCGCGAGGCGCTCGTCGGGTCGCGTGCGCACCGCGTCGCGGTCAGCCCGATCGTCGGCGGGCGGGCGATCAAGGGGCCCGCGGCGCAGATGCTCGCGACGCTCGGCCACGAGGTGTCCGCGCTCGGCGTCGCGCGTCTCTACACGGGCCTCGTCGACCACATGGTGATCGACGAGCGCGACGCGCAGCTCGCCGAAGAGGTCGCGGAGCTCGGGCTCCGCGTCCTCGTCACCGACACCGTCATGGGGGGCGCGGAAGGCCGCGAGCGCCTCGCGCGGGAGATCCTGGCGGCGGCGCGTGGCTGACACGTCGGCGCGCGGCGAGGCGGACGAGGTGGGGGGCCGCGCGCGCGGTCCGCTCGCGGCGCCCGACGGCGCGGCGCGCCCGGCCGGACCGGGTCGCCTAGGGCGCGTGGTCGCCGTCGTGCCCCTGCGCGACGGGTCGTCGGGGAAGTCGCGCCTCGCGCACGTGCTCGACCCGGCGGCGCGCAGCCGCCTCGTCGCGATCCTCGCGCGGCACGTCGTGGCGACGCTGCTCGCCTCGGACGCGGTGGAGCGCGTGGTGGTCGTGACGTCGGACCCGCGGTTCACCTGGCGCGCGCTCCAGGGCCTCGTCGTGGAGGCGGCGAGCGCTGCGGACGACGCCGACGGCCCGCCCCTCCTCACGGACGACGCCGACCGGCTCCGCATCGTGCTGCAGCCTGCGGACCGGCCGGGACTGAACGAGGCGGTCGAGGTGGGGCGCGAGCTCGCGACCCAGGACGGCCCGGTGCGGCTGCTCGTCGCGCACGCGGACCTCCCCGCGCTCGCGACCGACGACGTCGCCGCGCTGCTCGCGGAGGACGCGCCCGTCGTCGTCGCGACCGACCGGCACCGGTCGGGCACCAACCTGCTCGTCCTCTCCGGGGACGCCGTGGTCGCGCCGAACACGACCTGGGGGCCGGATTCCGCCGCAGAACGACCCTCAGGTCGTGCTCGGCAGGGGTTCCGGTTCCGGTTCGGCGTCGACAGCCTCGCCGCGCACCTGGCCGAGGCCGAGCTCCTGGGGCTGCGGGCCGCCGTCGTGCACCGACCGGGCACGGCGACGGACCTCGACACGATCGACGACTGGGGCGAGCTGCCCGCGGAGGTGCGGGCCGCCGTCGGGCAGCACGTTCCGGGCCTGCCCACCGGCGACGCCGGCTAGCCGCCCCAGCGGCCCCGGTGCACGACGTCGTCGAGCGGCTTGCGGGCCCGACGGCGCGGCGACCCGCTCGGGCCGGCGTGGCCCGGGTGGCCGAGCGCGACGACGCCCGTCGGCGCGTACTCCCCGGGGATGCCGAACGCCTCGCGCAGCCGCGGCACCTCGCCGGGCTGCACGCCGAAGAAGCAGGCGCCGAGCCCTTCGTCGACCGCGGTCTGGAGCATGAGCAGCGACGCCATGCCCGCGTCGACGTGCCAGTACGGCACGGCCCACCGGTTCTCGTCGCGGTCGGCCCAGCCCTTGTCGTCCTCGGCGTACCGCCGCAGGTAGGCGTCCTTCGACGTGAGGACGAGGACGATCACCGGCGCGGTGCGCATGCCGTCGAGCCACGTGCTCATGTCCCGCTCGGAGTCCGCGGGCGTGGAGGCGGCCCAGAAGCGCGCGACGTCGTCGGGCTCGGTCAGGACGACGAACGCCCAGCCCTGCGCGAAGCCGGCGCTCGGCGCGCGGACGGCGTTGCGCAGCACGCGGTCCACCGAGGCGGGGTCGACGGGGTCGGCGGTGAACCGCCGGACCATGCGGCGGCGGCGCACGACGTCCTGGAACTCCATGCCTTGATGGTGTCAGGTCGAGAGGCCACCGGGGTGATCGGTCGCCCCTGACACGTGGTTCGGCACGGCGCGGTGTCGGTGGTCAGCGGTGGCGACCGCGGCCGGCGCGGCTCTGGCGCTTCGACGGGCGTCGCGCGGAGCCACGCGTCGTGCCGTCCGGCCCGTCGTTCACCGCAGCGTCCCCGAGGCACGTGACGAGCCGGTCGAGGGGTTCCGGGAACGTCGCGGCGAGCTCGGCGTCGGCCCACACTCCGCGCACCGTCTCGCGCCACGCGGGGTCTGTGTGCCGACACCGCTCGGCGACGCCCTCGCGGAGGTCTGGTCGCTCGACGACGGCGTCCTCGACCGGGCCCGCCGCGACGTGCGTCAGGAACTCGCCCTCGTCGTCGGGCGCCCGGTCGAACGCCAGGGCGACGAGTGCGTCGAGCATCGGCAAGGGGTCGGCCTCCCCCGCCACCCGGGCGTAGACCTCCTCCCAGACCTCGAACGCGGACGCGCTCTGGAGGCGCGCTGCGCGGTCGCCGGTCGAGAGCAGGAAGTACTGCAGGTAGCGCTCCGCGAGGGCCCGGGCGGCAGCGGTGTCGAGCGGTTCGAGGACCTCGTCCTCGTCGTCGTCGTCGGCCTCCCGCAGAGCGCGGACCATGCGCAGCTCCTCCAGCCGAGAGTCGCTCGGGAGCGGCTTGTGCTCGCCGGTCCGGACGAACCCCGCGCTCTCGTAGAGCGCCCGCGCGGGCTCGTTGGTCGTGGTGACCCAGAGAGCGACCCGCTGCGCGCCGAGTGATCGCGCCAGGTCGACGGCGCCCCGCACCAGCGCGGCGCCGACGCCCGCGCCCCGCGTCGCCGGGTCCACCCAGACCGAGACGAGCTCGGCCTCGTGGTCGTCCTCGGACGACGGCACGACCGTCGCGAGCCCGACGACGAGCGCTCCCGCGCGGGCGAGGAGCGTGCGACCGGCGGCGGCGCGGTCGCGCCACACGTCGTCGGCGAAGGCGACCTCGCGCGCGAGGGTCGAGCCGAACGCCGACGGCGACTCCGCGAGCGCCCGCAGTCGGACGTCGCGGAGCGCACGCCAGTCCTCGTCCCGGGCTCGTACGACGCTCGCCATGGCGCCATCGTGGCAGGACCCCGGGCCGCCGGCGCGCGACCCGGGTCCTGCACTCGCCGTCAGACCGCGTCGAGGCGGGCCCGGACCTCCGGGTCGAGGTCGAGGTCGGCCGCGCCGAGGAGCTCGTCGAGCTGCTCGACCGTGCTCGGCCCGATCACCGGGATCACCGGGTGCTCGCCGCCGAGGAGCCACGCGAGCACGACCTGGTTCGGCGTGGCGCCGGTCTGGCCAGCGACCTCGTGCAGGGTGCGGATCCGCTCGCGCGTCGACGCGTGGTCGAAGCCCTCCCACAGCGGCTTGTCGCGGCGCACGTACGCGCCCTGGAGGATCGGCGAGTACGCGACGACGGCGAGCGGCGGGCGCTCCGGCGTCCCTGTGGACGCCACGTAGTCGAGCAGCTCGTACGACGCCCAGTTGTGCCGCCCCGGCTCGGGCGTCGGGTAGGCGTACGTGAAGTTCTGCTGGACGAGCCCGTAGGGCGCGATCCCCTGACGCAGCGCCTCCTCGCGCGCCTCGACCACGCGCCACAGCGCGACGTTCGAGATGCCCGTGATCCCCACGGACCCCTCGGCCTGCAGCTTGCCGAACGCGCCGACCGTCTCCGCGAGCGGGGTGTCGAGGTCGTCGACGTGCCCGTAGAGGACGTCGAGGTGGTCGACGCCGAGGTGACGCAGGCTCTCGTGCGCCTCCCGCTCGACGACGTCCGCCGCGAGCCCCTGGAAGTTCGTCGGCTCCACGTTCTGCAGCGGCAGCGCCGGGTCCTTCTTCGCTGCGCCGAGCTTCGTCGCGAGGCGGACCTGGTCGCGCACCCCGCGGGTCGCGAGCCAGCGGCCGAGCAGGTCCTCGCTGTCCCGGCCGTAGCCGCCCCTCCAGAAGCTGTAGTTGTTCGCGGTGTCGAGGAACGTGCCGCCGGCGTCGAGGTAGCGGTCGAGGATCGCGAACGAGGTGTCCTCGTCCACCTGGGTGCCCATGTTCATCGTGCCGAGGCACAGGGTCGAGACGTCGAAGGTGGTGCGGCCGTCGCCGATGGTGCGGTAACGCATGGTGTGTCTCCCGTCGAGAGGGTGGTGCTGGTGACGTGTCCACGCTAGGGAGAGATCGGCCCGGGTGTACGGTCCGATTCCATGATGTCCGACCAGACCACTTCGCCGGGCGGGGGCCCGACGGCGGCCCTCGCCTGGGAGGCCCTGCTCGACCTGGGTGCGGGGTCGGGATCGCGCGTCGTGCGGCTCGAGCACGCGATCCGCGAGGCCGTCCGCTCGGGCCGTGTCGGCGTCGGCGCCGCGATCCCGCCCAGCCGGCAGCTCGCCGAGACGCTCGGGGTCTCCCGGTGGGTCGTCACCGAGGCCTACGGGCAGCTCGTCGCCGAGGGGTTCCTCGAAGCCCGCACGGGCTCCGCGACCCGGGTGTCCGCGGCGGCCGCGGCACGGCACGGGACGGGCATGGCGGGAGGGACGGCGCGCGCGGGTCGTGGCGGGCCTGGCGGGAGCCGCGAGGAACGAGCGGCGGATGGTAGACCCGCGCGCGCCGTCCCTCCCGCCAGGCAGCCCCCTCCTGCGCGACCTCGGTTCGACCTCGCGCCGGGCGTGCCCGACCTGCGCCACGTCCCGCGCGACGCGTGGCTGCGCGCGACGCGCGAGGTGCTCGGCTCGTCGTCCGGCACGACGTCCAACGACGACCTCGGGGCCCCCGCACCGGGCGGGCACCCGACGGCGCGGGCGGTCGTCGCGGGCCACCTGCGCCGCGCTCGCGTCGTCGCTGCTCCGGACGACG
Organism: Cellulosimicrobium sp. PMB13; assembly: GCF_051294865.1. Taxonomy (NCBI): domain Bacteria; kingdom Bacillati; phylum Actinomycetota; class Actinomycetes; order Micrococcales; family Promicromonosporaceae; genus Cellulosimicrobium; species Cellulosimicrobium sp. PMB13. Next base: position 16,310 of record NZ_CP145910.1, read on the forward strand.
CCGTGGTGCTCGTGCACGGCGCGACCGACGGCATGGGTCGCGTGGCCACCGCGCTCGCCGCGGCCGGGCACACGCACGTGCTCGTCGAGGACCCGAGCTGGCCCGTGCTGCGCGACGTCGCCGCGCGCGCCGGGCTCACCCCTGTCCCCGTTCCCATCGACGCGGACGGCGTGGACACCACCGCGCTCGTGGCGGCGTCCGGACGGACCGGCGCGCGAGCCGCGCTGCTCACCCCGGCGCACCAGTTCCCCACCGGGACGGCGCTGACGCCGGAGCGCCGCGAGGCCGTGGTGGCGTGGGCGCGCGAGGTCGACGGCCTCGTCGTCGAGGACGACTACGACGCCGAGTTCCGCTACGACCGCCGGCCGGTCGCGGCGCTCCAGGGCCTCGACCCGGACCGGGTGCTCCTGCTGGGCTCGATCAGCAAGACCGTCTCCCCCGCGTTCGGGATCGGGTGGATGGTCGTGCCGACACGCTGGCGCGAGGCCCTGGCGCGTGCGGCGGGCCCGACGGCGGGGCCGTCCGTCGTCGAGCAGCTCACCTTCGAGCGGTTCGTCGCGAGCGGTGCGTACGACCGGCACCTGCGCGCGGCGCGGCGTCGGTATCGCAGCCGTCGTGACGCGGTGCTGGCCGCGCTCGCCCGTCATCTGCCCGCGGCCACGGTGCACGGCCTCGCCGCGGGGATGCATGCCGTCCTCGACCTGGGCGACGACGCACCCGACGCCGCGCAGGTCGCGCGCGAGGCCGCGGCACGCGACGTCGCCGTCGTGGACCTGCGCCGCTACCAGGCCACCCCCGACGCACGCTCGACCACGCTCGTGCTCGGGTACGGGAACCTCGCCGACGCCCGCGTCGACGACGCGGTGCGGCGGCTCGCCGACGCCGTGCGGGCGGCCGGAGCGGCCTAGCAGCTCTCGCCGGGGCGACGGGGCTGCCCGGCTCGTCCGCCGCGACGGCGAGGGGCTCTACCTCGGCGCCGGGGCCGGGGCGCCGTCGAGCGTGAGAAGGTCGAGCGCGGCGTCGAGGTTGGCGAGCGCCTGCGGGTGGTCGACCCGCGTGAGGAGGAAGGCCGAGACCAGCAGCGCGGTGCACAGGTCGGCGACGCGGTCGTGCTCGGCCGGGTCCCGGTCGGGGAGGCGGGCGACGACGCCGGCCCGGATCGCCGCGCGCAGCTCGGCCCGGTAGGCGGCCACGGTCTCCCGCACGACCGCGTCCTTGCCGATCGGCGCTCCCGCGGCGTTGATGAGCAGGCAGCCGCTGTCCGCCTGGACCGTGCCCGGCGCGGCGAGCGCGGCGCGCAGCCCGACGAAGTAGTCGACCACCGCGCCCGCGGACACCTCGGGTGCCGTGAGCGCCGCGAGCCGCGGACGGACGACCTCGTCGAGATAGCTGGCGACGGCGGCGTCGAACAGCCCGCGCTTGCTCCCGAACGCGTGGTAGAGGCTCGACCGGCGCAGTCCCGTGGCCCGTTCGAGGAGCGGCAGCGACGCGTCCTCGTACCCGTGCTCCCAGAAGGCGGCGCGCGCGGCGCGGACGGCATCGGTCGTGTCGAACGACTGCGGTCTACCCACCCCGGTGCTCCCTGCCATTTTTGTGAACCGTGCAGTCCAGTATAGGTTGTGTAACGCTCAGTACAGAACCCCGGCACCCGCCGGGCCGTCGAAGGGACGTGACACCGTGATCGCCGTCGGACTCGTGCTCGCCACCGCTGCGGCGGCGCTCCACGTCGTGATCTTCTACCTGGAGTCCGTCGCCTGGACGTCCCCCCGCGCCCGCGCCACGTTCGCCACGACCGCCGAGGAGGCGGAAGCCACGAAGTCGCTCGCGTTCAACCAGGGGTTCTACAACCTGTTCCTCGCGATCGTCACCGTGCTCGGCGTCGTCCTCCACGTCGCGGGCGAGACGACCGTCGGCACGACGCTCGTCCTCACGGGCACCGGGTCGATGCTCGCGGCCGCGCTCGTCCTGCTCCTCTCGTCGCGCGCGCACCGCGCGGCCGCGGTGAAGCAGGGCACGCTCCCGCTCCTCGCGGTCCTGGCGGTCGTCGTCGCCCTCGTGTCCTGACCCCCCAGAAGCCGCCACACCCGACCCCACCGGAGGCCCTCCGCATGACGTCCGCCCGCAGCACCCAGGTCCAGCTCGCCGCCCGCCCCGAGGGCTGGCCGACGCACGACGACTTCCGCACCGTCACCGTCGAGTACGGCGACCTCGCCCCCGGCGAGGTGCGCGTGGTCAACGAGTTCGTGTCCGTCGACCCGTACATGCGCGGCCGCATGAACGACGTGAAGAGCTACACCCCGCCCTTCGCGCTCGGCGAGACCATGACCGGCGGTGCGGTGGGCCGCGTCGTCGAGACGACGGTCGACGACCTCCCCGTCGGCGCGCTGGTGCTGCACCAGCACGGCTGGCGGGACGTCGTGCAGGAAGACGCCGCCGGGTTCCGCGTGGTGCCGGAGATTCCCGGCCACCCGTCGTCGGTCCACCTGGGGATCCTGGGCATGACCGGGCTGACGGCCTACGTCGGCCTCACCGCGATCGCCGGGATGCAGCCCGGCGACACCGTCCTCGTCTCGGGCGCCGCGGGCGCCGTCGGGACCGCGGCCGGGCAGATCGCCCGCCTGCTGGGTGCGTCGCGCGTCGTCGGGTCCGCCGGCGGCCCCGAGAAGGTCGAGCTCCTCACGTCGCGCTACGGCTACGACGCCGCCCTCGACTACAAGGCCGCGCCCGTGCGCGAGCAGCTCCCCGCGCTCGTGCCGGACGGCGTGGACGTGTTCTTCGACAACGTCGGCGGCGACCACCTGGAAGCCGCGCTCGATGTCATGAACGACGGCGGACGGGTCGCCCTGTGCGGGGCCATCGCCGGGTACAACACGACCGGCCGCGCCCCCGGCCCGGACAACCTGGCGAACCTCATCACGCGGGGCCTCACGCTGCGCGGCTTCACGCTCGGCGGCTACCTCGGGCTCTCCGGCGAGTTCCGCGAGCGCATGACCGGCTGGTTCGCCGAGGGGAAGATCGCCTACGACGAGACGGTCGTCGACGGCATCGACCACGCGGTCGACGCGTTCCTCGACATGATGCGCGGCGGCAACGTCGGCAAGATGGTCGTGCGCGTCGGCCCGACGCAGGGCTGACGCCCGGGGTCAGAGGCGCTCGGCGAGAAGCTCGACGAGCGCCTTGCCCTGGACCCCTGCGAGGTCGTCGGCCTGCGTGCGGCACGAGAACCCGTCCGCGAGGTACACGTCGCCCGGCTCGGCGTCACGCAGCGCGGGCAGCAGGGCGTTCTCCGCGACCGCGACCGACGTCTCGTAGTGCCCCTTCTGCATCCCGAAGTTGCCCGCGAGACCACAGCACCCGGCGAGGACCTTGATCGTGGCCCCTGCGGAGCGCAGCAGGCGCTCGTCGGCGGCGAAGCCCATGACCGAGTGCTGGTGGCAGTGCGGCTGCACGACGGCGGTCACGTCCGAGAGGTCGGGCACGCGCCACCCGGAGTCCTTGCCCGGCGCGGTGTCGACCGACGTGAGCAGCTCGGCGAGCGTGCGCGTCGCCCGGGACACCGCGACCGCGCGGGGGTCGTCGGGGAACAGGTCGACGAGGTCGGAGCGCAGGACCGCGGTGCACGACGGCTCGAGCCCCATGATCGGGATGCCGTTCACGGCGTACGGGCCGAGGACCGACAGCAGGTGCTCGAGGCGCTTGCGCGCGCCGTCGAGCTGGCCCGTGCTGATCCACGTCAGGCCGCAGCACGCCTCCTGCTCGGGGACCACGACGTCGTACCCGGCGGCGGTGAGGACCTTGACGGCCGCCTGCGGGACCGTCGGCGACATGTTGTCGCTGAACGAGTCGGTCCACAGGACGACCTTCGGACGCTCGTCGCGCGCGGGCCGGCCCGGCGCCTGGCCGATGCGCAGGCCTGGCACGCCCTGCGTCGCGCCGCCGCGCTTCCACCACGTGCGGAACGGGACCTCGGCGAACGTCGTCATCTTGCGACGCGTGTCCATACCGCCCGCCCAGAGCACGGTCTTCCCGACCGGGCGGATGCCGAAGAGCTTGTTGACGAGCCGCGGCATGCCCGTCGCGAGCCGCGCCCAGACCGGCAGCCACCCGAGCGAGTAGTGGTCGACGGGCCGCAGCTTCCCGCGGTACGTGCGGTACAGCACCTCGGACTTGTACTGCGCCATGTCGACGCCCGCCGGGCAGTCGCTCGAGCACGCCTTGCACGACAGGCACAGGTCGAGCGACTCGTGCACCTCGGGCGCGGCGAGCCCGCCGACGAGCGTGCCGTTCACGGCCTCCTGCAGGACGCGGGCGCGACCGCGCGTGACGTCCTTCTCGTCCTTCGTCGCCTGGTACGACGGGCACATGAACCCGCCCGCGGCGCTCGTGTCGGCACGACACTTGCCGACGCCGACGCAGCGGTGCACGGCCTGCGTCATGTCGCCGTGGTCGTGCGCGAACGAGAAGCCCTGGTAGCCCGCGCGGCGCGAGATCTTCCCGACCTTCGCCGGCGCCGTCGTGCCCGGCCCGCCCGCGGCGCCGACCGCCGAGAGCACGGGGTGGGCCTGCGGACGGCGCAGGTCGTCGTCGATCGCGCGCGGGCGCACGACGACGCCCGGGTTCATGACGTCCTGCGGGTCGAACAGCGCCTTGAAGCGCTCGAGGAGCGCGATGGCCTCCGGGCTGTACATCAGCGGCAGGAGCTCGGAGCGCGCGCGCCCGTCGCCGTGCTCGCCCGAGAGCGAGCCGCCGTACTTCGCGACCAGCTCGGCGGCCTCGAGCATGAACGTGCGCAGCACCGATCCCGACGCCTCCAGCGGCAGGTCGATGCGCAGGTGCACGCACCCGTCGCCGAAGTGCCCGTACGGCAGGCCGTCGACGCCGTAGCGCGCCATGAGCGCGTCGAGGTCGCGCAGGTAGGCACCGAGCTTCTCCGGCGGGACCGCCGAGTCCTCCCAGCCCGGCCACGCCTGCTCGCCCGACGGCGTGCGCCCGGCCAGGCCCGCGCCGTCGGCCCGGATCTGCCACATCTTGGTGGCCTCCGGTCCGGCCGGGAGGATCATCGTCGCCTCGCTGCCCGACGCCGCGACGATCGCCTCGGCGTTCGCCATCGCCTCCTCGGGGGTCGCGCCGCCGACCTCGACCATGAGCCAGCCCGCGCCCGGCGGCAGCGGCGGGACCGAGGCGTCGCCCTTGGCGCGGCGCACGACGTCGACCAGTCGGGCGTCGAGCCCCTCGACCGCGAGCGGGTTCAGGCCGAGGAAGGTCGGGACGTCGTCGGCCGCGGACGGCATGTCCGGGTAGCCGAGGACCACGAGCGTCGGCTTGGACGGCACGGGGACGAGCCGGACCGTGGCCTCGAGGATCGTGACGAGCGTGCCCTCGGTCCCCACGAGCGCCTTCGCGAGGTCGGAGCCGTTCTCCGGGAGGAGGTGCTCGAGCGAGTAGCCCGACACCTGGCGGCCGAAGCGACCGAACTCGGTGCGGATGAGGGCCAGGTTCTCGCGCACGAGCTCGGCGAGACCCGGGACCGCGGCGAACGTCGGGTCGCCCTTCCCGGCGGTGAAGCGCCGGCCGGTCCCGTCGACCACGTCGAGCTCGATCACGTTGTCCGCCGTGCGGCCGTACGCCACGGCGTGCGGGCCGCACGCGTTGTTGCCGATCATCCCGCCGAGCGTCGCGCGGTTCTGCGTCGAGGGGTCCGGGCCGAAGCGCAGCCCGTGCGGCGCGGCGGCCTGCTGGAGGGCCGACATCACGACCCCCGGCTCGACCCGGGCCGTGCGGGCCTCGGGGTCGACGTCGAGGACGCGGTGCACGTGGCGCGAGAAGTCGAGGACGACGCCCGGTCCGACGGAGTTTCCGGCGACCGACGTCCCGGCGCCGCGCGCCGTGATCGGGACCTCGAGCTCGCGCGCGACGTCGAGCGCGGCCACCGCGTCGTCGACGTCCTGCGGGAGCACGACGACCTCCGGGACCACGCGGTAGTTGGACGCGTCGGTGGAGTACTCGGCGCGGCGCCGGGACGACGGGTCGACGTCGCCGCGCGTCACGGTGCGCAGCGCGTCGGCGAGGGCCGCGCGGGCAGCGTCGGCGGCGCGCTCGGCCTCGCGCAGGGCCGCGGCGTGCTCGGCCTCGGCGGTGGTGACGGCGCCGGAGCCGGACCGCCGCGAGCCGTTCCCGTCGTGCTGCCGGGCGGGGGTCGGGGTGGCGTCGATCTCAGCGGACACGTCGGTGATTCTCGCACTGTCCGTCGGCGCGCCGTCCGACCGTCCGCTCGGTGACCCGCACCGCGAGCCCCTGCGCGAGATAGAACCGCAGGTCGCGAGGTAGAGCTCCGGGAGTTCTACCTCGCGACCTGCGGTTCTACCTCGGCGTCAGAGGACGAGCTCGGGCTGGAGCTTCGTCACCGTCCACACGCGCTGGCGGCGCGCGGCGACGGTCGTCAGGGCGAGCGCCCCCGCGAGCACGACGGCGAGGACGGTGACGTCGCGCGCGACGGTCGCCAGGTTCCCGCCGTAGAGGAGCTGCCGCAGTCCCTCGACGGCGTACGTCATGGGCAGGAACCGGTGCATCCCCTGGAGCGGCTGCGGGATCGTCTGCCACGGGAACGTGCCGCCCGCGGTGACGAGCTGGACCAGCATCAGCACGAGCCCGAGGAACTGGCCGGCCGCGCCGAGCCACACGTTGAGCGCCTGGAGGATCGCGACGAACGTCGCGGACACGAGCACGAGGAACAGCGCGGTGCCTACGCCGTGCACGGGGTCGATGTCGAGCGCGAACTTCGTCACCGTGAACATCGCCGCGACCTGCACGACGCCGATCGCGGCCGGGGTGAGCCATCCTCCGAGCGCCGTCGCGAGCCCCGAGCGCCCGGCCGCGAGGGCGCGCGTCGAGAGCGGGCGCACGAGCAGGAAGAGCACGTACGCGCCGATCCACGTCGCGAGCGAGAGGAAGAACGGCGCGAGGCCGCCGCCGTAGGTGCCCGCCGAGGCGAGCGCCTCGTTGCGCACCGACACCGGGTTGCCGATCGTCTCGGCGGTGTCCTGGCGCGTCTGCTCGTCGAGGTCCGGCACCTGACCCAGGCCCTCGGCGAGCCCGTCGCGCAGCTGCGTGACGCCGTCGACGAGCTCGCCCGACCCGTCGCGCAGCTGCGCGGTGCCGTCCGCGAGGCTGCTCGCGCCGTCGGACACCTGGGCGGTGCCGTCCGCGAGCCGCCCGACGCCGTCGACCAGCGCGGGCGTCGCGGCGGCGAGCTGCCCCGTCCCGTCGGCGAGCCTCGTCGCGCCGTCGGCGGCGGTCGAGATGCCGGACGTGAGCTGCGGCGTCGCGGCGGCGAGCGCGCCCGCGCCGTCGGACACCTGGCGCGACCCGTCGGCGAGGCGGTCGAGCTGCGCGGACGCGCCCTCGACCTGGTCGACCGCGCCCTGGACCTGCTGACGCTGGGCGTCGAGGACCGGGGCGACCTGCGACTGCACGTCGGCGCGGACCGTGTCGGCCTGCTCCTGCGTGAGGACGCCCTGGTCGACGAGCTCGCCGAGACGCTCGTCGAGCGCCGTCCCCACGTCGTCCCGGACCGTGTCGAGCGCCGGGAGCACCTGCTCGGCGGCGTCCGCGGCCTGCTGCCCGTACTGCGCGACCTGGGCGTTGCCGTCAGCGACCTGGGCCGCGCCGTCGGCGAGCTGCCGCGTCTGGTCGGGCAGCGACGCGGTGCGGTCCCGCAACGTGCCGAGGCCGGTCGCGAGCTGGTCCGCGCCGTCGTCGAGCTGCCCGGCCGCGTCCGCGAGAGGCCCGACGCTCGAGCGCAGCGTCGCCGCGCCGTCGGCAGCCTGCGCCGCACCGTCCGCGAGCGTGTGCGCGCCGTCGTCCGCGGTGACCAGGCCGTCCCGGAGCTGAGTCGACCCGTCGAGGAGCTGGTCGGCGCCGTCGACCGCGTCGGCGAGGTTCGTGTGGATCGACGCGAAGCCGCGCAGGAAGGTGTCGGCCGCCTCCGTCCCGACCTGCGACGCGATCGAGTCGCGCACCTTCCCGACGATCTGGTCGGCGATCGTGCGCGCGAGGTAGTTGTTGGCGTCGTTCGTGACGAGCGTGAGGCTCGCCTGCTGCGGCTCGAACTGGCCCGCCGACGCGAGGTCCGCCGAGAACGTCGGGCCGATGACGAGCGCCGCGTCGTAGCGGCCGGAGCGCACGCCGTACTCGGCGTCCACCTGGGACGTCTCGACCCAGCCGAACCCGCCGTCGTCGAGGAGCTGGTCCGCGACGTCGCGCCCGAAGTCGCGCTCGGTCGTCGCGCCGCTCTCGGCATCGGTCGTCGTGGTGCCCTCGTCCAGCACGACGAGTGCGGCCGGGATCTCGTCGAGCCGGCCGTAGGGGTCGTGGTTCGCGAAGAGGTAGAGCCCGGCGTAGAGGGTCGGGATGAGGGCCATCGCGAGGATCGCGAGACGCGGCAGCGTGCCCGACGCGAGGCGCCGCAGCTCCGACAGGCCGAGACGGACGGCGGTCATCGGGTCACCTCCGGGGCGGTGCGCAGCGCCACGACGGGCGGGACGGAGAACGAGCCGTGCGCGGGCGGGAGGTCGACGCCGAGGTCGCGCGCGGACGAGCGCGAGCACTGCACGAGGACTCCGAGGCCGGACGCCGCGAGCGTCTGCGCGACCTCCCACCACCCGCTGGGCTCTCCTCCGTGCCGGTCGGGCAGGGTGAGGACGAGGAAGCGCACGCCCTCGCGCTCGGCCGCGAGCGCTGCGAGCAGCGCGGTCCGGACGACGCCGGGCACCTGGTCGAGCCGTCGTCCGCGGTCCGTCGCCAACGAGTGCTCCGCGAGCCACCGGGTCACGTCCGTCGGGAGGCTGCGCCGCCCGGCGAGCGCCAGGCCCTCGGCGACGACGGCGGCGACGGTCAGCGCGTCGTCGGGCTCGCTCACGCCGGGCACGTCGACGACGGCGCTCACCGCGCGCAGGTCGGCAGCCCGCGCGGTCCCGGGCTCGCTGTGCGCCCCCGAGGGCGACGGTTCGAGGCGGACCTCGCCCGCGCTCGGAGCGAAGCGCCCGGTCGCGACCAGCGCGAGCGCGGTGTGCCCGTGGCCGGGCTCTCCCGCGACGAGCACGGCCTCGCCCGTGCGCCACTCCAGGTCCAGGGGCTCGAGCATCGGCTCGCGCCGCCCGTCGACGCGCACGCCGGCGAGGGTGATCTGCACCTCGGGACTTCCTTCCTGCGAGGACGACACCGACCGGTCCGCCTCCGCCCGCCTGCGCCACCGGCCCTCCCGGCAGCGTGCCCGGGTGCCGCCTGCGGCGCTCGTTGACTATGTGTCAACAAGAGTACGAGCCATATTGACTTCGAGTCAACAGCCGCGTAGAACGGTGCCATGAGCACCTCCCCCGCGACCGGCGAGCACCCGACGCGCAGCCGCACGCGACGTGAACCGGCCGACCGACGACGCGAGCTCCTCGACGCCGCGGCCCGCCTCGCCGACGAGCAGGGTCTCGACGCCCTGACGCCCGCCGCCGTCGCGTCCGGCGCCGGGGCGTCCAGGGCCCTGGTCTTCCACTACTTCGGCTCCACGTCCGGGCTGCGCCGCGCCGTCGTGCTCGAGGCCGTCGCCGAGCTCGAGCGCGCGACCGTCGCCCCCGAGGACCGCCCCCTCGCCGAGCGTCCCGCCCGCGCCGTCGCGGCCTTCCTCGACACCGTGGAGTCGCGCCGCCGGGTCTGGCAGGACCTGTGGCGCGGCACGCTCGGCGACGACCCGGCCACGCAGGAAGCCCTCGCCGCGGTGCGTGCGGGCCTCGTCCTGCGGATGACGACGACCGCGACGACCGTCGGGGGCGTGCCCACGCCGCGTTGGGACCTGCTCGTCGGCGGCTGGGTCGCTCTCGTCGAGAACGTCACCGCGGCGTGGCTCGGCGGCAGCGACCTCACGCGCACCGAGATCGAGCGGCTCGTGCTCGCGAGCACGGTCGTCCTCGTGCCCGAGCTCAGCGAGCCCGCACGCAGCGTCGTGCTCGGCATCGCCCGCGCGAACTCGGGCGCGGCGGGCTAGCGTCGGACCCGGCGGCGGGTCGTGCCCGCCACGGTCGTCGAGAGCGGAGGCACCCTATGCGCGTGGTGGTCGTCGGGGCGAGCGGGAACGTCGGGACGGCGCTGCTGCGCCGCCTCACGGAGGAGCCCGTCGTGACCTCCGTGGTCGCGGTCGCACGGCGCGTGCCGCGCGCCGACGGGTCGAGCACCGTGCGGTTCCCCCACGACGTCGCGACCTGGCGCTACGCCGACGTGGCCGCGAGCGACGCCGACGAGCGCCTCGACGCCGCCGTCGCCGGTGCCGACGTCGTCGTGCACCTCGCGTGGGCGATCCAGCCGAGCCACGACCGGCGCTACCTGCGCCGCGTCAACGTCGAGGGGACGCGGCGCGTGACGGCGGCCGTGCGCCGCGCCGGCGTGCAGCACCTCGTCGTGGCCTCCTCCGTCGGTGCCTACTCCCCCGCGCGCTACGCGGGCGAGGCGCGCGACACGCCCGTCTCCGAGGCCTGGCCCGTCGAGGGCATCCCGGGGTCGTCCTACTCCGAGGACAAGGCCGCGGTCGAGTCCCTGCTCGACGACGTGGACCGCGAGACCGGTCTCGTCGTCTCGCGCGTGCGGTCGGCCCTCGTCTTCCAGCGCGACGCGGCGTCCGAGATCTCCCGCTACTTCCTCGGACCGTTCGGCACGCGCGTGCTGCGCCGCGAGCCCCTCCCGACCGTGCCGCTCCCCGGCGGGCTGCGCCTCCAGGTCGTCCACGCCGACGACCTCGCCGACGCGTACGCGCGCATCGTCGTCGGGCGCCACCCAGGGCCGTTCAACGTCGCCCACCCGACCGTGCTCACCGCGCAGGACGTCGCCGACGTCGTCGCGGACGGCTCGTGGCGCGAGGTCCCGTTCGGCACGGCGCGCACCGCGCTGGCGGCGGCGTGGCGCGCGCGGCTCGTCCCGGTCGGCGAGGGCTGGCTCGACATGGCGATGCGGGTCCCCGTGCTCGACACGACGTTCGCGAAGGAGCTGCTCCGCTGGGCGCCGGTCCACGACGCGAAGGACACGCTCGCCGAGCTCGTCACGGGTATCCGCGACGGCGCCGGCACGTCGACCCCGCCGCTCGTCCCCCGCTGACCGCTCAGGCTCTCGCTCCGCTGACGCTGGGCGCCCTGACGCGCCGAACCCGGGGTTACCGGGCGCTCACGGACGTGAGCACGCGGTAACCCCGGGTTCGGCAGAGCGACGGGCATCAGCCCTCGAGCGAGGCGTCCAGCGTGATCGACTCGACGCCCGCGAGCGCCTTCGACACCGGGCACGTCGCCTTGGCGGTCTCGGCCGCCTTCTGGAAGCCGGCCTCGTCGATGCCCTCGACCTCACCGCGGACGGTGACGGCGATGGACGGGATCTTGAAGCCGCCGGCCGGGTCCGGGCCGAGCTCCACCTCGACGGTGACCTCGAGCGCGACGGGCGTCGCGCCCGCCTCGCCGAGCACGGCGGAGAGCTGCATCGCGAAGCACGACGAGTGCGCCGCCGCGATGAGCTCCTCGGGGCTCGTGACGCCGCCGGCGTCGTCCGCGGCACGACGCGGGAACGAGACGTCGTACGTGCCGACCTTCGAGCTCGACAGCTCGACCTGGCCCTGGCCGTCCTGCAGGCCGCCGTTCCAGGCGGTGCGTGCGATACGAGTGGGCATGCGGGTGCTCCTTCGACGTCGTGGGTCCCGGGGACGCGCCCGGGCTCGTCCCGACCGTAACCCGGCACCGCGCCGTCGGGCACCCGGACCATAGAGTGGGCGCCCGTGAGCATCGAGGAGATCCTGGGATTCGTCACCGGCGCCGCGTGCGTGTGGCTCGCGGTGCGGCAGAACGTGTGGACGTTCCCCGTCGGGCTGGCCAACAACGTCGTGTTCCTCGTGCTCTTCACCGGCACGGGCCTGTACGCCAACGCCGGCCTGCAGGTCGTGTACCTCGTGCTCGGGGCGCTCGGCTGGTACTGGTGGCTGCGGGGCGGGCCGGGGCGGGGAGCGCTCGTGGTGCACCGGACGCCGCGCGCCGCCTGGGTGGTCGGGCTGGTCGCCGCGGCCGTGTGCACGGCGGTGCTCGTCGCGGTCCTCACCGCGTGGACCGACTCGACCGTGCCGTTCTGGGACGCGCTCACCACGTCGTCGAGCCTGCTCGCCCAGACGATGCTCGGGCGCAAGTGGATCGGGAACTGGTGGGTGTGGATCGCCACGGACGTCGTGCTCGTCGGCCTCTACGCGAGCCAGGGTCTCTGGCTCACCGCCGTGCTCTACGTCGGCTTCGTCGTGCTGTGCGTCCAGGGGTTGCGCGAGTGGTCGGCGGCGCGCGCGCCCGGTCCAGGCGTCGCCGCCGAGGTGCGGCCCGGTCCGGGCGCGGCCGTCGTGCCCGACGACGCGGGGTCGGGCTCGCCCGTGCCCGACGACGCGGGGTCGGGCCGGTGAGGGAGTTCGCCCACGGCCTCGTGATCGGGAAGTTCTACCCGCCGCACGCGGGCCACCTCCAGCTCGTGCGCACCGCGCTCGCCCGCTGCGAGCGCGTCACGGTGCAGGTGCTCGCCTCGACGCGCGAGTCGATCCCCGCCGCGCTGCGCGCCGACTGGCTGCGCGCCGAGGCGCCGGGGGCGCACGTCGTGCACGGGCTCGACGACGCGCCCGTGGACTACGCCGACCCGCACGCGTGGGACGAGCACGTCAAGGTCATGCAGGCGCTCCTCGACCCCGATGACCCGCCCGTCGACGCGGTGCTCACGTCCGACCGCTACGGGATCGAGCTCGCGCGACGCTTCGACGCGACGTGGGTCCAGGTCGACCCGGACCGTCGGAACCTGCCGGTCTCCGGGTCGGCGGTGCGGGCGGACCCGGCCGCGCACTGGTGGGCGCTGCCCGCGGGCGTGCGGTCCTGGTACGTGCGGCGCGTCGTCGTGCTCGGCGCCGAGTCGACGGGATCGACGACGCTCGCGACCGACCTCGCCGCGCACCTCGGCCTCGACCCCGTCCCCGAGTTCGGCCGCGAGTGGTCCGAAATTCGTCCGGGCGGTCTCACGGCGCCGTGGCACACGGCCGAGTTCGACCTCGTCGCGCGCGAGCAGGCGCGGCGCGAGGACGACGCCGCCGCGGCCGCGCCCGTCCCCCTGCTGGTCTGCGACACCGACGTCCTCGCGACGACCCTGTGGCACGAGCGCTACGTCGGCGACCGCTCCCCGAGCGTCGAGGCGCTGGCCGCCACCCGACGCCCCGACCTCTACGTCCTCACGGGCGACGAGATCCCGTTCGTCCAGGACGGCCTGCGCGACGGCGAGCACGTGCGCCACGCGATGCAGGACCGCTTCCGCCAGGTTCTCGCCGCGACGGGGCCGCGCCTGGCCGAGCCGGCCGACGTCGTCCACCACCTCGGCCCGGCTGAGCTGCCCTCCGCGGACGGCGACCACCCCGGCGTCCCGTGGTTCGAGATGCGCGGCGACCGGGCGACCCGGCTCGCGGACGCGCTGGCCGCCGTCGTACCGCTGCTCACGACCCCGCGGTACGTCGCCGACCCGCTCCCCCAGGCCGGCACCGACGCCTACTGACGGCGGCCCGTCGTCGAACCCCGGGTTGTGCGCCGCTCACGCCTGGCGTGGCCGCACAACCCAGGGCTCGGCGTCGAACCCCGGGTGACGCGCCGCTCAAGCCTGGCATGGCCGCACAACCCGGGGCTCGGCGTCGAACCCGGGGCGACGCGCCGCTCGGGCGAGACGGGAGCCGAGCGGGGTGGACGGGTGGTGGCGGCGGGTCGTGGTGGGCGCTGACTGGATGGCCGGGAGGTCCGTGCGGCGGATGGTAGACCCGCCGCCGCCACCCGGGAACCCCGCGGACCCGCACCGCGCAGACGACCTGTGGACCACCTGCTCACCGCCGACGAAGGATGGCAGGATCGGCCCGTGACCGATCTCGAGCACGTGTCCTCCGCGCCGACGCGCCCGCAGCCCTCGGGGGGCACGGACGGTCGCGACCCGTTCGCCCTGGGTGTCGACGACCTGTTCGGCACGCCGGTCGCGGACGCGGCAGGGGCCGACGGCGAGACCCGCACGGGGCTGCCGCTCGACGAGAAGCTGCGGCAGGCGTACTTCTGGGTCGTCAACCACGCGATCATCAGCCCGCACTACGACGTCGAGTTCTCGGCACCGGGCGCCGCGGAGACGAGCTTTCGGCTCGGCGACTCCAAGGCGCTGCTGAACCTCCCGAGCGACCAGTCGTACTCGAGCTTCGTGCTGCTCCCGCTGCTGACGTTCGCGGTGCGGGGCCGGTGCCTGATGATCGGCGGGCCGGGTCGCGGCAAGACGGCGAGCGCCGTGCTCATGGGCGTGCTCGCGGGCTACCCGGTGCGCGAGGTGCGGCGAGCGATGCAGCACGGGCACCCGCAGCTCACGGTGTCGGACCTGTTCGGGACGCCGCTGCCGAAGGACCTCGTGCAGGCGGACAGCCTCGCGGACGTGGACGTCGCGTGGCGGTCGTGGCTCGGCATGCGCGTGAAGATCGTCGACGAGTACAACCGCATCCCGACGCGCACCCAGTCGGCGCTGCTCACCGTCCTCGCGGACGGGTACGTCGAGGTGTACGACCAGGTCTACGAGACGGGCGACGCCGCCTGGTACCTCACCGCGAACGACGACGCGGGCGGCGGCACGTACCAGGTGGTCGACGCGCTGCGGGACCGGATCGACGTCGTCGTGCACGCGATGCCGTTCAACAACCGCTTCCTCGGCGATCTCGTGGCCCGCGCGGAGCGGCGCGTGCGTCCCGAGGAGAACGTGCCGCCGGAGATCGTGTTCGACGCCGCGGAGCACGCCGCGCTGCACGCCGCGATCCTCGCCGTGCCGCTCCCGGAGCCGGTGCGCCGCCGGCTCGAGTTCTTCGCGAGCCAGCTGGAGGTGCTCGAGCGCGCGGGCTGGCAGTTCGAGTACCGGACGAAGGACACGGCGCGCGTCGCGGGCGTCGACCCGCACCTCGTCGCGACGTCGGACACGGGCCGCGACCGCCTGGGCGACGTCGGCGCGCAGACGCTCAACGGGCTGTCGGTCCGCGCGCTGCAGTCGCTCGTCGCGTACGCGAAGGCGATGGCGTACTTCCGCGGCAACGCCGAGGTGGACCTGGCCGACCTGCGCGCGGTGCTCCCGTTCGTGCTCCACGACAAGCTGCTGCCCGACCTCCGGTCCGCGCCGTTCGACGACCGCGACCGCGAGCCGCTGCGCTCGGACCGGGTGTCGTGGATCCGCGACCTGTTCGACACCGCGTGCCGCCAGTACGACGCAACAGGGCTCGACGACCGGGACGACGTCGGCGACATCCTCCGCGAGGTCGGCGCGGGGCTCGAGGGACTGCCCGAGGCGGACGTGCTGCGACGCCTCGCACGCATCGAGACCGTGCTCGCGTCCTGGCAGCAGCACGCCAAGCTCCACGGGCACCTCTACGAGGACGCGCTCGCCCTGAAGTACGCCCACCAGCGGTACACCAACTACCTCACGTGGCTGCGCTGGAGCGGCACGTGACGCTGCCCGACGCCGCCCGGTCGCCCGAGTCCGCCACCGCGGCGGACACCTCGAGCCCGCCTGTCACCTCGAGCCCGCCTGTCACCACGAGCCCGGCGTTCGCGAGCCGCGCCCTCGCGGCCCGGGACCGGTACGACGCGGTGCTCGCCCGCGCGCTCGCGCACGGTGCGGACCGGGACCTGCTCGCGGACGCCGTGCGCGAGGTCGCGGTGGCCGCAGAGCCCCTGGGCGCACAGCTCGATCCGGACGCGTTCGCCGCGACGTGCGACGCGCTCGTCGATGTCGCCGCGCGGCTCGTGCCGGCGCGCCGCTGGCGCACCGGCGGTCCTGAGCGGGCGGCCGTCCTGGAGGTCGTGCCGCGCCTGTCGCCGTGGCTCGCGGCCGCGCCCGGGGTGACGGTCGCGGCCGTCGTGGACGCCGCACGGGCGATGGGTGGCGGTCCCGGCTCCCGGGGCGACGTCACCGCATGGGGGCGGCGCGTCGTCGACGCCTCGCACGCGACGGCGCGGTCTCCGCTCGCGGGCGACGCGGTCAGCCCGACCGGCACGACCAGCCCGACCAGCACGGTCAGCCCGACCGGCACGACCAGCCCGACCAGCACGGTCAGCCCGACCGGCACGACCAGCACGAGACCGGCCGACCTGATCCGGGGCGCGGTGCTCGTCGCCGCGTGGCGCAGCGGCCTCGTGCGCTACCGCGCCGCCGCTCTCGACGCCGCGCAGCGCCTGCCCGACGAGGTCGCGCGCGCCGCGCTGTCGCTCGCCGGCTCCGCGGACGACACCACCGGGCCCGCCGCGCCGGGCGACGTCGGACCGGGTGACGCAGACGTGCAGTCCGTCCTCGACCGGCACGCCGCGGACCCGTGGTGGTGGCCGGACCGCAGCGGCGGCGACAGCGCCGCGCCGACCGTCCTGCTGCGAGGCGTGCACGGACCCGCTCAGGTGCTGGGCCGGTTCGGCGGGTTCCGGGGGTTCGGCGGCCCGTGGCTCTCCCCGGCGGTCGTCGTGGGCGCGGACGCGCGGCACCCGGGCGTGCGATGGCTCCTGCTCGCTCCCGACGGTGCCGGGACGGTCGACTGGACGCTCGTCGCCGACGTCCACGGGTCCTTCGTCGCCCGGGCACCGCGAGCCGAGGAGCCGGTCGCCCACCTGGACCCGGGCGGCGTCTTCTGCGCGGGCGGCGGGGCTCCGGCACCCGCGCGCGAGGAGGACCTGGCGGACCTCAGCGGTTCGGCGTCTGTCGACACGCCGTCGGGCCGGCTGATGCTGGTGAGCCGCACCGGGTCGTACGACGTCCTCCTCGTGCGGTGGCCGCGGTGAGCGGGCCCGCGGCGTCCGCGGACGGCGCGCCGCCGGACCGGGTGACGGACGAGATCGGTGTGCTGCGGCAGCGCTGGCAGGACGCGTGGCCCGAGGCGCTCGCCGCCTGGGGGCGCTTCACGCGCCTCGGCGCCCCGACGCTGCACGGCCCGGGAACGACCCCGGCGGACGTGGGCTCGTTCGCCTGGTTCTCGACGACGCGCGTGAGCGTGCACGTGGACCTGTCGGACGTCGTCGCGCTGGGGATCCAGGACCACGCCGTCGCGGTCCTCGCGCACGAGGTCGGGCACCACGTCCTGTCGCCGGGCGACCTCACGACGAGCGCGCTCCTCGTCGCGCGCACGCGCGCCGGGCTCGTGGACCAGGACCAGCTCGCGTCGCTCACCGCGAACCTGTGGAGCGACCTGCTCATCAACGACCGGCTGCAGCGCCGCGCGGGGATCGACATGGTCGGGCTGTGGCGCGCGCTCGGGCCGGGCACGAGCGTCGTCATGCAGACCGTGCTCCGCGCGAACGAGATCCTCTGGGGTCTGCCGCGCGGCGACCTGGCCTCTGGCGAGCTCGAGGTTCCCGAGCGCGAGGCGACGCTCGTCGCGCGCCTCGTGCGCGCGTACGCGGACGACCCTGTCGGCGGTGCGGCCGGGTTCGCCGTGCTGCTGCGCACGCTGCTCGCGTCGGAGGCGGGTTCCGACGCCACCTCCCGGGACGCACGGCGCCAGGATCGACCGGGGCGGGGAGACCGCGAGGCGCGTCGGCGACACCTGCAGCGCCGCCGGTCCTCGCTGCCCCAGGTGGTGTGCGGGCAGGACGAGGCCGCCGGTGCCGTGCCGGGTGGCCTCGCGACCGACCCGCGCGCCGTCGCACCCGTGCAGCACCCCGCGCTCGACCCCCGCGTGGTCGGAGACCTCGGCCTGGGCCCGGACGACGGCGCACCCACGACGCCGGACGCGGGGTCCCCGGGCATCGGTCAGGAGGGGGACGGCACCGGTGCGCACGACGCGCCGGGCCAGAGCCTCGCGCCCGCCGACTACGCCGCGACGCTGCGGCTGCTGGGGCTCACGTCCGACGCCGCTGCGTCGGCCCGGCGCTGGTACCGCGAGCACGCCGCGCCGCTCCTCGTGCCGTTCCCGGTGCGTGAGCACGTCCGCGCGTCGGAGCCGCTGCTCGGCGCGCACGAGCAGTGGGACGTCGGTGACGACCTGGGCGAGGTGGACTGGACGGGGTCGCTGCTGCGCTCGCCCGTCGTCGTGCCCGGCTTCACGACCGTGCGGCGCTCCGTCGACGAGGACGCGGGCGACGAGCCCGACCGGGTCCCCGTCGACCTCGACCTGTACCTCGACTCGTCGGGGTCCATGCCCGACCCGTCGCAGCGCGTCGCGCCGATCGCGCTCGCCGGGGCGGTGCTCGCGCTCTCGGCCCTGCGCGCGGGCGCTCGCGTCCAGGCCACGACGTGGAGCGGCCCGCAGCAGATCGCCGGAACCGACGGCTTCGTGCGCGACGAGGACCGGGTGCTCGACGCGGTGGTCGCCCACTTCGGCGGGGGCACCTCGTTCCCCGTGCCGCTGCTCGAGCGCACCCACCTCGGCGACCCCGGGACCGGCGCGCCGCCGACGCGCACGCGCCCGTGCCACGTCGCCGTCATCTCGGACGACGGTGTCGTGACGATGTTCCCCGACGCGGTGCGCCCCCGCTGGGCACGACCGGACGGGAACGAGCTCGTGGCCCCGCACGAGAGCGTCGCCGCGAGGTCGGTCGCGGCAGCAGCCGGCGGCGGGACGCTCGTGCTGGACACGACGGACGCGACCGCGGACCAGGTCCGCGAGTACGCCGTCGGCTACCGGGTGCACGCCGTGCGGACCCAGGAGGACCTCGTCGCGTTCGCGCGGGCGTTCGCGCGAGAGCTGTGGGGCGCCGCGCCCGGCGTCGACCGACCGGGAGGAGCCCACCGTGGCCGATGACCGCACCGGCACGACGGCCGCGGGCGCGTCGCCCGCGACGGCGGAGGGCCCGGCGCTCGCCGACGTCGTGCGCCGCCTCGCCGACACGCCGCCGGACGTGCTCGACCCCGCGGCGGTCGTCGCCGCCCTCGTCGCCGACACCGCCGACCTGCTCGCCGGGCCGCACGCGGTCGGCGTCCTGCAGCCGGACGCACGACGCGCGGTCGACGAGCTGTGCGTGATCGCGCCCTACGCGGCGCTCGCGGGCACCGTGTGCTGGCTCCTGCGCGACGAGCGCCTGCGCTCCGCCCCTGCCCTCCGGGCCGCGGCGACGCCCGCCGCGCTCGTCGGGCTCGTGTCCCGGCTCGTGCCCGAGCTCGCGACGCTGCGCACCGCGACCACGTGGGTCCACGAGCCGACGGCGCGCGAGGAGCTGGCGCGCGCGGTGCTGCGCGAGCTGGGGCTGCGGCCCGCGGGCGAGAGCCCGGTGGTCGCGCAGGACCGCTGGACCGCCGTGAGCACGGCCGAGCAGCGGCGCATCGCGCGCGAGATGGCCGAGGAGGCGCGGCGGGCCGAGCAGCTCGCGCGCGAGCTCGCGGACAAGCGGGCCAAGGAGGCCGCCGCGCAGTACGCGAACTACTGACCGACGAGCCACCGACCGACGGAGGAGACGTGACGACAGGACCCGGGACCGCTGGCGCGCCGGACGATCCGCGCCCGGACGCCCGTCCGGACGCCCGCCCGCCCGCCACGCCGGACGACGTCCTCGCGCTCGGCGAGTACACGCCGGGCGGGGCGGTCGCGCTCACGGACACCGAGCGCTGGCCCACGCTCGATGCCGCCGGCCGCGAGGCGCTCGACGCCGTCCGCGGTGATCCCGCCGCCCCGGTCTGGGTCCACGTCACGGGAGACCGGCTGCGCCCCGACGACCTGCCCCTGCTCGACGACGTCGCCGCACGTCTCGCGTCGGGGTCGTCCGACCAGGACTCGCCCGGCGAGCCACCCGGCTGGGTGCGGGACCTCGTGGCCCGGGCGCACGCCGTCGTGCCGCGGTACCGGCGCGCTCGCGACCGCGGCGAGAGCGGCGTCGCCTCGCCGCTGACCGACGTCACGCCGGTCTCGCGCGACGACCTGCGTCGCGACGTCGCGGCGTTCGTGCCCGTCGACGTGCCGCTCGGCCGCGTGCTCGAGGGCACCAGCTCGGGAAGCACGGGTGCCGCGGTCCGCATCCCGCTGCACCCGGTGACGGTCGCGGCCGACCTCGTGCTCCTCCAGCACCTCGTCACGGACGCCGGTGCGACGTGGGAGCCGGAGCCCGGCCGGTTGGGCCTGATGAACCTCGTGGACCAGCGGCAGGCGTTCACCTACGCGTCGGCGATGACGGGGTTCCGGCGCGAGCCCGGCGTCGCCGCCCCCGGCATGGCGCGCGTCAACCTCGACCCCGGCGCGTGGACGCGGCCCGGCGACCGCGAGGCGTTCCTCGCGGCGCAGGACCCCCAGGTCGTGTCGAGCTCGCCGCTCCCGCTCCTCGCGCTCGCCCGGCTCGCCGAGGCCGGGCTCGACGTGCACCCGGTCGCGCTCGTCAGCGGGGCCGCGCACCTGTCCGACGTCGCACGGTCGCGCCTGCGCGCCACGTGGGACGTGCCCGTGGTGGACCTCTACGGCCTGCGCGAGACCGGGGCCGTCGCGTCGCGCGTCGACGGCGGCCCGTTCGTCGTCGTGCCGGGCCGGCGCGTGTGGGTCGAGGTCCTCGCCGCCGACGGCACCCCGGCCCCCGAGGGCGGCCGCGGCGAGGTCGTCGTCACGGTCGACGAGAACCCCTACCTCCCCCTGCTGCGCTACCGCACGGGCGACCACGCGCGCCTCGTCCGGCGTGGGGACCGGGTCGAGCTCCACGACCTGGAGGGCCGCTCCCCCGTGCGGTACCTGCGGTCCGACGGCGCCTGGGTGCCGTCGGTCGACGCCGCCCAGCACCTCCAGGCGCAGGGCATGGCCGCGTGGCAGCTCCACCAGCACGCCGACGGGAGCGTCGTGCTCGACGTCGTCCCCGACGCCCGGGGCGCCGCCGGGGCGACGGTCGCCCGGGAGGCGGGGGCCGCCGTCGGGCACCTGCTGGACAGGCCCGTCACCGTGCACGAGGTGAGCCCGGCCCGGCTCGGCGACGGCCGGGCCCGGCGCTGGTCCAGCGACGTGCCCGGCGGCGCGGCGTGACGCCTCAGCCCAGCGTGCCCCTCGGTCGGTACACGATCGACGACGCCCGGTTGTCCATGGAGCCCATCGTCGCGCAGCTCGGCGTGCAGTTGCGGCGGTCGCCGCCGTAGCTGTACCCGTCGTAGAAGGTGCTCCAGCACCCCGCGAACGACTCGGCCGAGCTGATGACGTTGTTCTGGAGGAAGTTCGCCAGGTTGGAGAACCCGTAGGTCGACCCGGAGAAGCACCCGTTGGACCCCTTGCCCCACAGGAGGGTCTGGCTGCCCTTGTAGCCGGCGTCACGGTGGATCAGCCCGAGCACGAGCGAGGACGCGGCGGCGGCGGTGGTCCGCGCGTCGGCCGTGGTGCCGGCCTCCGCCGTGCTGCGGGCGTTCGCGGCCTCCACGGCGGCGCGCACGCGAGGGAGGTCACCCGCGGCGACACCCTCGGCCGCCGGGACGGGGCTGCCGGTCACGTGGGCGAGCGCGTCCTCGAGCGTGTCGAAGCACTCGGCGAGCGACGGCGGCACGAGCGACGCGTCCTGCCCGGCGACGACGGGCTGCGCCTGCACGGTGCAGACCTCGTCGGCGGCCGGAGCCGCGCCGGACCCCGGACGCTCCCACGTCTTCACGGTCAGGTCGGGTTCGGCGGCCGAGGCCACGGCCGGGACGGCGAGGGCCACGGCGGCGCCGAGGACGGACGCGAGCGCGGCGGACAGGAAGCGGGACGGTCGTCGCTGCATGGTTTCTCCTTCTGCGTGGGCCACGCCCCCGGTGTGTCGCACCCGTGGACCTGACGCGGGAAGGGGCCTCCCACGGGACCGCGTCGTCCCGTGCCCCCCGGGCGGCATCCTAGGTTCCGGTGGCCGTCCTGTCGCGACCGGGAGGACGCTGTCCCTGGGCAACCAGGGCGTCGGGAGGTTACCGTGCAACGGGGGCACCCGTCCGACCGGTCGGCGTCGTCCCGCGAGGCCCACTTACGCTCCCCTCCACCCACCGGTCCAGCCGGGGAAATGAGTGTCGATGAAGCACCGTTCTCTGCCCGTCTCCTTGACCGCGGCCGCCGCGGGGCTCGCGGTCGTCGCCGCGGCCGCCGTCCCGGCCGCCGCCGCCCCACCACCGGACGAACCCGGTGGCCTGGCGGTCCAGAGGAACGCCGGGCTCGAGCCGACCGACAAGGTCGCACCGTCGCTCGCCTCCGCCACCGGGACCGTGACGGCCTTCGTCCAGCTCGACGCGCCGTCGGGCGTCGACCTCGCCGCGCAGGGCGCGAGCCCTCAGGAGGTCGAGGACAACGCGGCCGACGTCGCCACGCTCGCGGACGACGTCGTCCCGCAGCAGGCGACCGCCCGCAGCGCCGGGGCACGCAGCCCTCAGCAGGTCTCGGTGACGAGCACGCTCGTCTCGGGCGTCGTCGTCACGGGCGACGCGGACCGCGTGCGCGACCTCGCGCACGACGACAAGGTCGTCACGGTCTACCGGATCACCCCGAAGAAGCCCACGAACAAGGGCACCGACCTGTTCACGCGCGCCGCCGAGACGTGGCAGAGCACCGGCCTCACCGGCGAGGGCGTGCGCATCGGCATCATCGACACCGGCATCGACTACACGCACGCGGACTTCGGCGGCCCCGGCACGCAGGAGGCCTACGACGAGGCGTACGGCGAGCGCGGCGACGGCCCGGTCCCCGAGGGCACGTACGACGAGCTGAAGTTCCTCGGCGGCCACGACTTCGCGGGCTACGACTACGACGCCTCGGGCACGGTCGAGGGCACGACGCTCGTGCCGTCACCCGACGAGAACCCCATCGATTCGCTCGACACGATCGGCTCGGGCCACGGCTCGCACGTCGCCGGCACCGCCGCCGGCTACGGCGTCACGGCCGACGGCACGACGTTCGACGGCGACTACTCCACGCTGACCGACCTCGCGGACTGGAAGGTCGGGCCCGGCTCGGCGCCGGAGGCGGGCGTGTACGCGCTCAAGGTGTTCGGCGACCTCGGCGGCTCGACCGGCGTCGTCGTCGACGCGCTCGAGTGGGCCGCCGACCCGAACCAGGACGGCGACCTGTCCGACCGCCTCGACATCGTCAACCTGTCCCTCGGCTCGGCCGGCTCCCCCGCCGACGACCCGGAGAACCTCTTCATCGACCAGCTCTCGCGCCTCGGCACGCTGTCCGTCAACTCGGCGGGCAACTCGGGCGACGTGACGGACGTCGGCGGATCGCCGGGCAACTCGCGCTCGGCCCTCACCGTGGCGAACTCGGTGGGGAACACCCAGACGTTCGACGCCGTCGAGGTCGTCGAGCCGGCCGAGCTCGCCGGCACGTACGCGGCGCAGAACTCGGTCGAGTACCGCGGCGAGGAGGACGTGACCGCACCGGTCGCGTTCGTCGCCGACGACTTCTCCGGCTGCACGGCGTACACGCCCGAGCAGGCCGCGGCGGTCGCCGGGAAGATCGCGTTCCTCTACTGGGACGACGACGACGCGACGCGCGCGTGCGGCAGCGCCGCACGCTTCAACAACGCCGAGGCGGCCGGAGCGGTGGGCGTGCTCCTGTCGTCCGAGCTGCAGTCGTTCGTCGCCGGGATCGCCGGCAACCAGAACATCCCCGGCGCCCAGCTCACCGGCCCGAGCCACGCAGCGCTGCGCCCGGCGATCGAGGCGGGCACGGTCGTCCTGACGATCGGGCCGTCGTACGCGATGGCGTCGTTCGTCGAGATCCCCGAGATCGGGGACACGCTGAACAGCGGGTCGTCGCGCGGCGTCCACGGGTCGCTCGGCATCGTCAAGCCCGACGTCGCGGCCCCGGGTACCGGCATCGCCTCCGCGGCCTCGGGTCGCCTCGACGGCGCGGGCATCAAGTCGGGGACGTCCATGTCGGCCCCGCACGTCACGGGCATCGCGGCCCTCGTCAAGCAGGCACAGCCCGGCTGGGGCCCGCAGGAGATCAAGACCTCGGTCATGAACACCGCGACGCACGACGTCTTCACGGGCCCCTCGGGGACCGGCACGGCCTACGGGCCGGAGCGCGTCGGGTCCGGGCGCGTGGACGCGCTCGAGGCGGTGAGCAACACGACGCTCGCCTACGCCTCGCAGGCGTCCGAGCTCGTGTCCGTCGCGTTCGGCGTCGTCGACGTCGGCGCGACGACCGTGACGAAGCGCCAGGCCGTCACCGTCCGCAACACCGGTGACGCCGCGGTCACGTACGCGACCGGCTTCACGTCGTCGAGCACGGCCGGCGGCGCGACGGTCTCCGTGGCACCCGCGACGGTCACCGTCCCGGCCGGGCAGCAGACGGTCGTCACCGTGACCCTCACCGCGGACCCGGCGACGCTCGCCAAGGAGCTCGACCCGACGTCGTCGGCCGACTCCGGCCTCGGCGTCCCGCGCGACTTCGTGTCGTCGGTGAGCGGGCGCGTGGTCCTCACGCCGACCGACGGCAGCAGCGAGCTCCGCGTGCCGGTCCAGGCGTCGCCGCGACTGGTCAGCGACCTCACGGCCAAGCCGGTCACCTTCGGGGCGCAGGCCGACACCGCCGAGCTCGACCTGGACGGCCGGGGCGTCGCCTCGGGCGGCTGGTTCTCGCTGCTCGCGCCGTTCGAGCTCAAGGCCACGAGCCCGCGGCTCGAGGCCGACGCGTCGGAGGGCACCTCGGCCACGGCCATCGCCTCGACGGACATCCGCGCGGTCGGGTTCACCTCGACGGCGCCGCAGCTCGCCGCGGCGGGCGACGACCCGGCCGACGGCACCATCGGCATCGGCGTCGCGGTCGACGGCCCGTGGGCGAGCCTCGGCTCGGCCGCGAGCCCGTCGGTCGAGGTCGACGTCGACTCCGACGGGTCGTCGGACTTCGAGGTCTCGGTCCTCAAGTACAACGACGAGACCGACCTCACCCTCGCGGCGACGTTCACCCTCAAGGACTGGACGGCACCCGACGGCACGGAGTACGAGGCCGGCGACAACATCGACCTCCAGCCGGTCAACTCCCTGTGGGGCGACGTCGACACCTCGGTGTTCGACAACAACGTCGTCGTCATCCCGGTGGGCATCGGCTCGCTCGGGATCGAGGAGGGCACCGTCCCGACGTTCCAGGTGCGGACCTACTCGCCGTACGCGTCCGGCGACGACCAGCTCGTCGACGCCACCGACACGTTCACGGGCGACCCGTACGACCCCGCCTACTGGTTCGAGGGTGAGGACGAGCTGGTCTACCTCGGCGCGGACGACGCCCCCGTCACGGTGCACCGGTCGGAGGCCGCCGCCGAGGAGGGCAGCGGCAAGCTGCTGCTGCTCCACCTGCACAACGCGACGCCGGGCAAGCGGTGGCAGACCGTGGACGTCACGACGTCCGACGCCGCCGTCGACGTCGCGGTGACGGCCGAGTCGCGCTGCCTCGCGGGCAAGGCCTACGTGGCCGTCCGCGTGCTCAACGAGTCCGGGGCGCGGGCGGACATCACGGTGGACACGCCGTACGGCGACCGGACGTTCAACAAGGTCAAGGAGGGCAAGAACGCGTACCAGGCGTTCGCCGTCCGCGACACGTCGGTCGAGGCGGGCTCCGTGACCGTCGACGCCACGGCCGAGATCGACGGCGCCGAGGTCACGACGTCGTACGACGCCGCGTACGAGGCACTGAGCTGCTCGTAGGCGACACGGCACGCGGCGAGGGCCGTCACCCGCACGGGTGGCGGCCCTCGCCGTCGCTGACGAGCCGGCGCGGGCACGCGCACGAACCGCTGGTTGCCGAGATAGAGCCCTGGTTGGCGAGATAGAGCCCCGGTCCGTGGACCAGGGCTCTATCTCGCCAACCAGGGCTCTATCTCGGCGGTTCAGGCTCTATCTCGGCGACGGCGGTGTCAGACGCGCGCGCCGAGCCCTTGCAGCTCGAGCACGAGGCCCTTGATCGCCGCGGCGGGGACCTGGGCGTCGTCGGAGGCGACGATCCCCGCGACGGACGCCGGGACCTCCGCGTCCGAACACAGCACGAGCGGAGTATCCGCCGACGACGTCGGCAGGCGCCCGTGCGAGCCCTTCACGTACGACGCGTCGAGCGGCACCGTGCTCATCGCGTAGCGCAGGCCGACCTTCTTCTTCACGAGGTTGAGGCCCGCCTTGGCCTTGGCGAGCCGGTCGGCCGGGTCGAAGAACAGCTCGGCGGGGTCGTAGCCCGGCTTGCGGTGGATGTCGACGCCGCGCGCGTACTCGGGCGCGCGGTCGTCGTCGAGCCAGAAGTAGTACGTGAACCACGCGCCCGGCTCGGCCACGACGACGAGCTCGCCGGACCGCTCGTGGTCGAGCCCGTAGCGGGCCTGCGCCTCGCGGTCGAGCACCTCGTCGACACCGGGCACGGCGCGGAGCAGGTCGGCGACCTTGCGCTGCAGCGCGGTGTCCTGCGGGTCGCCGAGGTACACGTGCGCGACCTGGTGGTCCGCGACGGCGAACGCGCGCGACGCCCACGGGTCGAGCTGCTCCCTGCCGTCCTGCACGTAGACCTCGAGCAGCCCCTCGCGCCGCAGGATGCGGTTGAGGTGCACCGGCCGGTCGACGTCGGCGATGCCGTACTCGGACACCACGAGCACCGTGACGCCCTGGTTCGCGCAGTCGTCGAGGAGCGGCGCGAGCGCCGCGTCGAGCTCGGCCGCCGCGGCGTGCGACCGCGCGTCGTTCGGGCCGAACCGCTGCAGGTCGTAGTCGAGGTGCGGGACGTACGTCATCGTGAGGTCCGGCGCGTGGGTGCGCAGCACGTGCCGCGTCGCGTCGACGATCCAGCGCGACGACGCGATCGACGCCGTCGGGCCCCAGTACGTGAACAGGGGGAACTCGCCGAACCGCTCGACGAGGTCGTCGTGCAGCGCCGGCGGGCGCACGTACGCGTCGGGCGACTTGCGCCCGTCGGCGTGGTAGATCGGTCGCGGGGTGATCGTCACGTCCGTCGACATGCCCATCGCGTACCACCAGCACACGTTCGCGCTGCTGTAGCCGGAGCGCGCCGAGCGCGCCGCCTCCCAGAGCTTCTCCCCCTCGACGAGCCGGTTGTGCTGACGCCACAGGTAGACGTCGCCGAGCTCGCGGAAGTACCAGCCGTTGCCCACGATCCCGTGCTGCGCCGGGCTCAGGCCCGTGAGCATCGTCGACTGGACCGAGCACGTGACGGCGGGGAGGACGGTCCGCAGCTCGGACTGCCAGCCGCCCGCGGCGAGCTGGCGCAGCCGGGGCATGTGGGCGAGCGCGGTCGACGTGAGCCCGACGACGTCGAGCAGCAGCACGGGCTTCATGCGGTCCTCCTGGTCGTTCCTGCGGTGCCGAACACGGGCTTGTCCACCGTTTCGGACGGATTCCGGTAGCCATCCCCGTGCTCGGCGGTGGATGTCCCCGTGGTCGGGCCGAGCTCGCGTACTGCCCAGCGCAGCTCGGCCGCGATGCCCGCGACGAGCGAGTCGGTCGCGGCGCCCTCGGGCAGCACGGACCACGTGTACGTCTCGACGTCGAGGTGCGCCTCGTCGCCGTGCGGCGCCTCCCGCACCGCAGCGACCGCGGCGCGCAGCACGTCCGTCGTCGCCGCGAGCGGCGCCTCGGGCTCGTGGTGCAGCGGCACGTGGAAGTGCACGCGCCACGGCCCCTCCCCCGGCAGCCCGTGCCCGACGCCGTCCCCCGCCGTCCCGGGGTCGCTCGCCCCGGGGTGCCCGACGTCGTCCCGCGCCTCGGGTGTGGAGGTGTCGCCCAGCGCGTCGGGCAGGTCGTCCGCGGGCAGCACGGTTCCGTCGGCGGCGAGCTCGCGGACCTGGTGGATGTAGCGCTTCTCCGCGAAGCGCGCGACGGCCTCGCGCGCGGCCGGGTCGGCGGCGTCCTGCACGTGGAGCGCGGCCGACGCCTGCACCTTGACCACGCGAAGACCTGCGTCGGTGATCCGGCGGACCGCTCCGGCCGGGTCCGCGAACGACACCGCCAGGTGGCACGTGTCGAGGCACACCCCCACGTGCTCGGGGTCGATGCGCCGCCCGGCGTCCGCGTCCGCCCCGGAGCCGGTGCGGGCCGCGAGCCACGTGACGACGTCCTCGACGGTGTCCAGCACACAGCCCGGCTCGGGCTCGACCGCGACGCGCACGGTCTTCCCCGTGCGCTCCCGCAGGTCCCGGAGCCCGGCCGAGAGCTCGACGAACGCGCGGGTCGCCGCGTCGTCGTCGGCCGCGGACCACGGCTCGCGCCACGCGAGCGGGAGCGTCGAGATCGACCCGTCGACGCCGTCGGGCAGCAGGTCCGCGAGGACCTCCGCGCACTCGAGCGTGTATGCGAGCCGCTCGGGGTCGGCCCACGTCGGCGTGTAGACGTCGAGCTTGACGACCTCGGCGTGGAACCCGCCGTACGGGAACGCGTTGAGCGTGTGGACCTGGAGGCGGTGCTCGGCCAGGGCCGCGCGCAGCCGGTCACGGTCCCCGGGCGACCCGGCGAGCCGGTGCGCGAGGACCGCGGGCAACCAGAGGCCCACGCCGAGCACGTCGAGGCCGGCGGCCTCGCGCACGGGCGCGGCGTAGCGCGCGAGCTGGTCGAGGACCCCGTCGAGGTCCTCGGCGGGGTGGACGTTGGTGCAGTACGACAGAAGCACGGTGGAGCAGCTCCGATCCCGGGACGGGCCCGGTCGTCGGTGAGGGACGGGGAGGACGCGCGGGCGGCTCAGGCGCGTGCGCCGCGCAGCACGGACGAGCCCTCGAACTCGACGCCCGGCGTCGGGAGTTCCCCGGCCGCGAACCCCGGGACCGGGTCGAGCACGAGGTTGCCGGACTGCCCGTAGAACTCCACCGGGTTGCGCCACAGCACCGTGTCGACGTCGTCGTCCGAGAACCCGGCGGCGAGCATCGCCTGCCCGGTCTTGAGCGTCTTGAGCGGGTCGGACCGGCCCCAGTCCGCGGCGGAGTTGACGATCATCCGCTCGGTCCCGTGCTCCTGCAGGATCGCGACCATGCGGTCCTCGTCCATCTTGGTGTCCGGGTAGATCGAGAACCCGGCCCACGCCCCGGCGTCGCGCACGAGCGCGACGTTGGTCTCGTTGAGGTGGTCCACGAGCACGTGCTCGGACGGCAGCCCCGACTCGCGCACGACGTCGAGCGTCCGCCGCGTACCCGCGAGCTTGTCGCGGTGCGGCGTGTGCACGAGGACGGGCAGCTCGGCGGCGCGCGCCATCTGGAGCTGGCGCGCGAACACCTCGTCCTCCTCGGGCGTCATCGAGTCGTACCCGACCTCGCCGACGGCGACCACGCCGTCCTTGAGCAGGTAGCGCGGGATCTCGTCGAGCACCTCTCGGCAGCGCGCGTCGTTCGCCTCCTTGGGGTTGAGGGCGATCGTCGCGTGGTGGCGGATCCCGAACTGCGCGGCCCGGAACCTCTCCCAGCCGAGCAGCGCGTCGAAGTAGTCGAGGAACGACCCGACGGTGGTGCGCGGCTGCCCGAGCCAGAACGCGGGCTCGACGAGGGCGCGCACGCCCGCGGCGTACATCGCCTCGTAGTCGTCCGTCGTGCGGCTCGTCATGTGGATGTGGGGGTCGAAGATGCGCATCAGGCGCTCCTTCCGGTGGTGGACGACGTGCCGGGGGTGGCCTGGTCGGGCCGGGTGGGGCCGGTGGTGACGTCGGGGGCGAGGCGCGCGACGTCGTCGGGCACCACGCGCCCCGCCGCCCGCCGTTCCGCGGCGAAGTCGCGGGCCATGCGCGCGAGCTCGTCGTCGGCCCGGTCGTCGAGACCGGCGACGGCGTCGAGGCTCACGCCCATGAACACGAGCTTGAGCACCGCGTGCCGCCACGCGTGCTGGTCGAGGTGCGCGGCGGCGAACGGGCCGACCGCCGCGGCGACGAGGCTCTGGTCGTTGGTGCGCAGCGCGTCCGCGGCGAGCTCGGTCCCGACGACCGCGACGTCCGGGTCGAGCGTCCCCCGCTCGCTCAGCGCGTCGAGGCCGCGCAGGACCCCGCGCCGCTCCGCGGTGTCCCCGTGCTGGTACAGGTCGGCGAGCCGGGCACCGAGCGCGGCACCCCGGTCCGGTCCCAGCGCGTCGGCGAGCGCCACCACGAGCGACGCGCGGGCGGCGTCGTCGACGGTGCCGTGCAGGACGCCCGCGGGGTCCTCGTCCGGGCGCAGGGCCGACCGTCCGACCTTGCGGCCGGCGAGGGCGAACGCACGCGCGGCCGAGCCGGGGTCGCGCGCGACGTCGGCGAGGGCGTCGGCGAGCCAGCGGTCGCCGGGGCTGCCGGTCGCGTCGTCGACCCGGGGGGTCTGGTCCTCGGTCATGGCACCTCCTGGGGGTGGGCGGGGGCGGTACTCGCGGACCACGCGTCGTGCAGCGCTGTCATGCTGCGCCGCGCGAGGCCCGGGGCGTCGTAGGAGTGGCGGGGCAGCTCGACGGCCGCGACGCCGGTGTACCCGACGTCCGCGAGCGTCGCGAGCACGAGAGGCAGGTCGATCTCCCCCTCGCCGAAGGGCCGGTGCTCGTGGTGCGTCGACGGCATGTCGTCGAGCTGGACGTTCGCAAGGTACGGCGCGGCGGCGCGCAGCGCGCCCACCACCCCGTCGGGCTCGACGACGAGGCAGTGCCCGACGTCGACCGTGATGCCGAGGCCGGGAGGTCCCCCGAGGTCCTCGCGCAGCCGCAGCGCGTCGGCGACCGTCTCGACGAGCATCCCGGGCTCCGGCTCGAGCGAGAGCCGCACGCCCAGGCCGTGCGCGTGCTCGAGCAGACCCGGGAGCCGGTCGCGCAGCCGCGCCCACCCGTCGGCCGGGGACGCGTCGTCGGGCAGGACGCCGGAGAAGAACGAGACGCACTCCGCGTCGAGGCCCGCGGCGATCTCGACGGCCCGCTCGAGGAACCGCAGCCGCGGCTCGGCCTCGGCGTCGACGAGCGTCGGGCGGTGCTTGCGGTACGGGTCGAGGAGGAACCGGGTGCCCGTCTCGACGACGACCCGCATCCCCGCGCCGTCGTGCGTCCGCGCGAGACGGGACCGCAGGGCGTCGACGCGGTCGCCCCAGCCGGGGGCGAACGGGTCGAGGTGCGGGAAGCCCAGGGTGAGGGCGACGGCGTCGTAGCCCTCGTGCTCGAGCACGGTGAGCACGTCGTCGAGCGGGTGGTCCGTGAAGCCGTTCGTGCCGTAGCCGAGCGCGAACGGGGGCGTGCCGCGCCCGACGCCGGCGCCCGGCCCGGTCCCGGCGCTCACGTCTCGCTCATCTCGGCCCGGCCGGGACGCCGTCCCGCGCGGCGCACGAGCCGCCCCGCGACCGCGACGCCGGCGAGGGCGAGCGCGGACCCGGCGCTGCCGCCGCGTGCCGCCCACGCGGCCTGGAGGGGCACCATCGCCTGGATGCCGGCGCGCGTCGCGGTGCGCGCGTTGTCGGCGGACGGCGTGAGCGCCGCGTCGAGCTGGCGCGGGAGGCACGACGCGACGTAGGCCCCGGCGGCGGCGAGCGCGGCAGCGCGTGCGGCCGACCCTCGCCGCGCGCTCGGTGAGCCGGTGGGTGCCGGCGCGGCGCGGCGCGCGGAGGTGCGCTCGCGCAGCACCCCCGCGACGACCGCCCCGGCCACCGCGAGCGTCCCGCCCGCGACGCTCGCGGCGACGGGCGTCGTCGTGCCGTGGACCTCGCCGCGCGAGAGCACCGTGACGCCGGCGGTGTGCGCGGCGAGCGCCGTCGCGGCGGGCAGCGCCGCGCGCAGGTGCCCGACCCCCGCGCCGAGCAGCACGTCGAGGCCGCGGCACGCCGCCATGACGACCGGGCCGACGGGACGGTCCTTGGCGACCGTGTCGTAGGTCCACACGGCCGCGGCGAGCGGCACGGCGACGGCGAGCGCGCGGCGTCCGCCACCGGCGGCGGCGAGCCCGATCCCGGCGGCGGTGAGGCCGGTCCCGACCTGGAGCGCACGGCGCGGCGTGACGCGGCCCGAGGGGATGGGCCGCTCGGGCCGCTCGAGCGAGTCGAGGTGCCGGTCGGAGTAGTCGTTGAGCGCCATCCCACCCGCGTACAGGCACGCTGACGCGAGCGGCAGGAGCGCGCGGCGCGGCGTGAACCGGTGGCCGGCGGCCGCCGCGCCGGCGAGCGTGTCGCCGACGACGGACAGGACGGCCGGGGCCCGGACGAGGTCGAGGTGGTCGCGCAGGGTGGGGCTGGTGGGCACGGTCAGGCCTGGTCGTCGGACGCGGTGACGCGTGCCCCCGCCGCACGCACCCAGTCCGCGAGCGCGACGGTCTGCGTCGCGAAGTCGTGGACGTCGCTGCCCCACGGGTCCTTGAAGAAGAACCCGAGCTCCGGCACCGGGCCTGCGCAGCCGGCGGCGTCCGCGAGCGCGAGGAGGCGCGCGAGGTCGAGCACGAGCGGCGCGGCGAGCATCGAGTCGTACGCGGACCACGTCGTCTGCAGCGTCAGGCGCGAGCCGAGGAAGCCCTCGACGTGGACGTGGTCCCACGCGACCTTGATGTCGCCGAGGTCGGGCACGTTGTCGATGTGCAGCGGGGTGACGTCGCTGCCCGTGAGGTCCTGGAGGCCGCGGGTCTTCGACGCGAGCTTGCTGCGGACCGCCTCGGGGTCGGCGAGCGTCGCGCCGTCTCCCCCGCCCAGCAGGTTCGCACCGGCCCACGAGAGCACGCGCAGGCCGCGCGCGGCGAACGCGGGCGCGAGGATCGTGCGCAGCCACGTCTGGCCGGTCTTGCCGTCCTGGCCCGCGACAGGGACGCCCCGCTCGCGCGCGATCTCCAGGAGGACGGGCAGGTCCATGCTCGCCGACGGCGTGAAGCCGGCGTAGGGCGCGCCCGCGAGCAGCGCCGCGTACGCCACGACGGAGCTCGCCGGGAGGACGGCACGATCGGGGTCGGCGAGCGCGGCCTCGAGGAGGGCGCGGTCCGAGAACTCGGGCAGCGGCTCCGGCAGCGGCTCGGTGGACGCGAGGTCCACGACGACGACGCGGGCGAGGCCGTTGCGCTCGCGGAAGTCGGTGATGTCGGCCGCGAGGCGCTCGGCCGCCGCCTGCTGCGACTCACGACGCTCGTGCCCGACGGCGCCCGGGCGCGCGTCGTAGCCGTGGCGCACCTCGGCGTCGGCCCGCTCCAGCGCGGCGTGGGTCGCGGCGAGCAGCCGCGGCGCGATCATGCCGGCCTCGACGAGCAGCTCGGCGTGCTTCGCCAGGGAGACGTCGGTGATGTCGTGACCGCCGACGACGAGGTCCGCGAAGCCGGGGAGCGGCGCGGAGGCGAACGGCTCCTGCGCGGTGACGCACCCGGTGGGCGCCGCGCGCCCGTCGACGATCGCGGCGAGGCCGAGGACCGCGGTGGTCGCCACCGACCCGCGCGCCCCGACGAGCCACAGTCCGGTCCGACCAGAGGCGTTGTGGTGCATCGTTGCTCCCGTTCCGTCGGCCGCACGCCGGGGCGCGGACCGAAGTGTCGCGACGGTGGCTTCACTGCCACCGCAGGCCGGTGCCCGCAGCACACGGGGAGCGTGCCCGAGGCGACGGCCTGCAGCGACCCTAACCACACTTTTGTCGGTGGTCAATCAAAAGCGGTGCGGTTCTGCTCGGAGTGGACGGAACCGGTGACAAAAGGCGGACGCCCCTCCCGTACCGGCCGCCACGAGCCGGCCACGAACCGGCCACGAGCCAGCCACGAACCGGCTGCCCAGGAGCGCGCCGAGCACGGGTTCAGCCACCGTATCTCGTCGGATCCGGTGGCTGAACCCGTGCTCGGCGGTGGCTGACCCCGTGCTCGACCAGGCTCAGGGAGCGGCGGCGAAGTCGAGCTGCTCGTCCACGACGGCGAGCACCGACCACGTGTTCCCGTCGGCGTCGGTCAGCTCGTACGCCGGGACGAGCACCGCGGCACCGTCCGGCTGGTACTGGACGGCCGCGCCGAGCTGCGCGCCGGTGATCGTCACGTCGGTCACGGGCCACGCGAACCGGCTGCCCTCGGCGACGGTCGGCGGGACCGTGGGAGCCTCCATCTCCTCGGGGGCGATGCCGATCTCCGGGACCGCCGTCACGACGCCGTCGCGCGCCCACGCGATCGGGCCGCCGCCCGAGAACCGCGGGTCGCCGAGCCGCTCGACCGCCTCGGCCGGGCTCACGACGTCGTACGTGCCCAGCGGCACGCGCGGGGCGAGCGATCCGTAGAGCGACGACAGGCCGGCGCCGGAGAACGTGGCGCCCCACGCGACGCCCGTGCGCCGGCCGTCCACGACCTCGAACGCGGACGCCATGCTGACACGCGGCGCGCCCTGGTCCGCGGGCTGCTCCTCCGCGACGACCTCGAACGCGCCGGCGTCCAGGCCGAGCTCGCCGAGCACCGCACGCAGCTGCGCGACCGCGTCGTCCCCGCTCGGCGGCGCGCCGTGGTCCTGCTCGACGCACGCCCCCGGCTCGGCGGACGACGTCCCCTCGCCGCCGTCGGTGGAGCCGCCCTCCGCGGGCATCGGCGTCACGACGACGCAGCCCCACGGGTCCTTCGTCGGGTCGTTGAACGAGACGCTCGCGAGACCGTCGGGCTGGATCGAGACGCGCGGCCCCGTCCAGTCGCTCGCCCCGACGGCGAGCGCGCCGAACTCCTCGCGGACCTCCCCCTCGACGCCGAGGACGTCGGCGACGCGGCGCACCGTCTCGTGCGAGAACACGCCCTGCGCGTCGTAGGCCCAGGCGTCGGCGCGCCCAGCCTCGGTCGCCAGCCCGTCCTGGTGGAACACGCTCCGCCCGCCCCAGCCGCCGTAGGCCAGGTCGGAGGCCGCGCGCGACGACGGACCGACCAAGGTCTCCGCAGTGACGCCGCCCGCCGCGTCGGCCGCGGCGTGCTCCTGCGCCGACCCCGACGACCCGAGCTGGATCGGGGCGAGCGCCGAGCTGGCCGCCTGCTCGTCCGACGCGCTCCCCGCACCCGTCCCGGCGCCGAGCGCGTAGCCGCCACCGCCGACCACGAGCACTCCCGCGACAGCCGCGGCCACGAGAAGCGGCGCACGACGGCGGCGCCGCGCGGCGAGCTCGTCCGGCACCACCGGGAGCTCGACCGGCACCAAGGCAGGGCCGGCATCGTCCCCGGCGCCGGCGAACGCCTCGGGCGCGCGCTCGCGGACCGCCGCCTCGATGACGGCGACGTCGGGCACCTCGTCGGCGGCCGGGTCTGCCGCTCGCAGCCGGTCCAGCGCGGCGTCGTCGGTCCCGACCGGGCCGGAGCGGTCGGACCGGTCGGCGGACCGGTCGGACCGGTCGGCCGGTGCCGCGGTGGGCTCGTCAGGGGTGTTCGTGGTCATGTCGACTCCAGGTACTGCGCAGGACGCGGGTCCGACGGTTGTGTCGTCCACCGGGCTTGTGTCGTCAGGCGCCGGTCTCTTGCGGGGCGCGCGCCACGGCGACGGCGCCGCCGCCGTCCCACGCGGCGCGCAACCGGGCCCGCGCGCGGGACAGCGCGGCGTCCGCCCCGCCGCGCGACACCCCGAGCACGGCCGCCAGCTCGTCGCCCGTCAGCCCTTCCCACGCGTGGAGCAGCAGGATGCGCCGGTCGCGCGGCGACAGGGCGACGAGCGCGCGCCGCACCTCGTCGTCCTGCACGACGACGTGCTCGACGTCCGCGCCCGCGTCGGCCTCCTCCGGCACGTCGGCGACGGGGACCGCCCGGGCCTTGCGCCGGTGGTTGGCCAGCACGAACCCGGCGGTCCGGTACAGCCAGGGCAGCTCGGCGCCGTCGGGCACGTCGTCGCGACGACGCCACGCCGTCGCGAGCACCTCGGCCGCGAGGTCCTCGGCGTCGGGGCCGACGGCGCCCTGCCCGGTGGGCAGGCGGCGCCGGAAGTAGCGGTACAGGGCGCCCGAGTGCGCGCCGAAGATCACGGCGAACCACGCGGCATCGTGCGGCAGGCCGTGCGGCGGGTCGTGCGGCGGGTCGTGCGGCGGGTGCTCGCGTGCGGCACCGGACGTCGCGTCGGGCGTCTCGTCGGTCGTCACGGCGGCTCCTGTGTCGTCGGGCGGTCGCCCGCAGGTGGCGGACGCTCGTCAACCGCTCTGTGTCGCGGGGCGGCGGGTCCTTGCACGGCCGCTTCGTCGCTTCCCCGCGAGCACCCGAGGGAGCCGTGGAACCGGCGCCCGTCCGTCCCGGGAGCCGCCACAGGATCACCCGCTCTGGGCACGATCCTGCCACCGCCGACGCCCTACGCTGAGGACCATGAGCGCCACCGACGCCGCCGGTGGGGCGGAGCACCAGCAGGCCGGGCCGGTGAGCCCCCGGCGCCGTCGTGGCCGCTGGGGTCTGTGGGTGGGCTGGTCGCTCGTCGCGCTCGGGGTCCTCCTCCTGGTCGGTGCCGCCCTCCTCGTGCGCGACGCGCTCGCCGCGGGAGGCGCGCTCGAGAGCGCGATGGCCGAGGTGCCGGCGGCGGAGGAGGCGCTGCGCGCCGGGGACGTCGAGACCGCGTCCGCGATCCTCGCCGACGTCCAGCCGCTCACCGCGACCGCGCGCTCGAGCACCGACGGGCCCCTCTGGGCCCTCGCCGCGCACCTGCCCGTCGTCGGGCAGGACGTCCGCGCCTACGCGGCGTCGGCGGCGACCGTCGACGACCTCGCCACGGACGTCCTCCCCCCGCTGACCCAGATCCTCGCCGTCGTCGAGGGGGACGCGATCACGATCACCGACGGCGCGGTCGACCTCGCACCGCTCGAGGAGGCGGCCCCGCTGACGGCGCGTGCGGCTGCCGCGTTCGACGACATCGACGCGCGCCACGCGCAGGTGGACCGCTCCGCCCTGCACGCGGAGGTCGCGGAGCCGTACGACCGGCTCGTCGCCGCGACCGACGAGCTGCGCCCGCTCGTGCGCACCACCGATCGCGTCACGACGCTCGGCCCGGCGATGCTCGGCGCCGACGGCCCGCGCCGCTACCTCGTCCTCGCGCTCAACAACGCGGAGCTGCGCGCCGCAGGCGGCATCACCGGGGCGCTCGCCGTCCTCACGGTCGACGACGGACGGGTCGCCCTCGAGCGCCAGGCCTCGACCGCCGACGTGCCGCCGTTCGCCGAGCCGGTCCTGCCGCTCGACCCGGGCGTCGAGCAGCTCTACTCCGACCGCGTGGGGCGCTTCGTCCAGGACACGACGCTCACGCCCGACTTCCCGACGGCGGCCGCGCTCTCCGCCGAGATGTGGGAGCGGGCCCAGGGCGAACAGGTGGACGGGGTCGTCGCGACCGATCCCGTCGCCCTGTCCTACCTCCTCGAGTCGACGGGACCCGTCGACGTGGCGGGCACGACCGTGGACTCGACGACGGTGGTCCGCACCCTGCTCTCGGACAGCTACGCGCAGCTCGAGCCCGGCCCCGCGACCGACGAATTCTTCGGCACGGTGGCGTCGTCGGTCCTCAGCGCGTTCCTCGGCGGCGGTGCGGACCCTGCGACGGCCCTCGATGCCGTCGAGCGTGCCGCGGACGAGCACCGCCTGATGCTGTGGTCGGCCCACGCGGACGAGCAGGAGAGCCTCGCGGGCACGGTCGTGGCCGGCGACATCGACACCGCGGACCGGGCAGCGCGCTCCGTCGGGGTGTTCCTCAACGACGGCACCGGCGGAAAGATGGGTTACCACCTCGACACCGCGGTCCGGCACACGGGGAGCCGCTGCACGGCCGACGGTCGCGTCGACACGTTCGCGGCCGACCTGACCTCGACCGCCCCCGCAGACGCCGCGACGAGTCTGCCGTGGTACGTGACCGGTGGGGGGATCTCCGGCGTCGAGCCGGGCGTCACCCGGACGTTCGTCGTGCTGTACCCGCCGCGCGGCCAGACCGTCACGGACGTCCGACGCGACGACCGGTCGGCGCCGGGCCAGCCCGGGACCGTCGGTGACCGCGCAGCGGTGTCGGTCATGGTGGACCTCGCGCCCGGCCAGACCACGACGCTCACGTTCGCGACGACGTCGCCCGCCGACGACGACGCGCCCGACCCCTCACCAGGCCTCCTCGACGTGTGGTCGACGCCGACGGCACGCACGGCAGGGCTGCAGACCGTCGAGGTCCCGGTCTGCGGCTGACCACCGTCCGCGGGTGAATTCTCATCACGGACCGGTAACGATGCCCGGCGGCATTCTTTTTCACCCGGACGATCGTCCAACTCGAAGCACTGACGTCGATACTGTGGCCGCATCCCCATTCTTCCGGGAGAGCTGCCGCGGCGGCTGCGGCTGAGTATCACTGCCGCTGCTCGCCGGCTCCCTCCTTCCAGCACCGCACCTCCTGAGACCGAGACGAGGAAGCCATGAGCAGCTCGAGAGGGTCGCGCACCACGGTCCGCACACTCGCCGCCACCGCAGCCGTCGGCGTCGCCGTGCTACTGGCTGCGCCGTCGGCGCACGCCGACGACTCGTACGTCCCGCCCGAGCCCACGATCGACCTCACGGTCCTCTCCCCCGTCTGCGACGGCGACGTGCCGTATCTCGAGTACGCGGTCGACGTCACGGGCACCGAGAACAACACCGTGACCATCACGTGGCAGAACCCCTCCGGCGACGACATCGTCCAGTCCGGGCTGCCGCTCAGCGGTCGTGTCATCTGGCCCGGCGCGGTCGTCGGCCCGGACGGGCGCGGCGCCGACTGGCCCGGCTGGCGCCTCGAGGGTGGCGAGTGGGTCGTGGGCGACGAGTTCGACTGGGTCCGCCCGTCGGTCGAGGTGCTCTTCGAGGTCAACCCCGAGACCGTCGTGACGGTGGACTACCCGCCGTCGTCGCCGAACTGCGCGACGAACCCGCCCGGCGAGGAAGACCCGCCGCCCGCCCAGCAGGTGTCGAACCCCGGCACGACGACGTCGAGCGACGCGCCCGGCCTGGCCGAGACGGGCGCGACGGTCGGCCTGTACGCGGCGATCGCCGCGGGTCTCGCCGTCGTCGGGGCAGCGATCCTGCTGCTGACCCGGCGCACGCGCAAGAGCTGACCGGTCCCGGTCCGGGCACCCCCCTGACCGGACCACGACGACGGGCTCCGCACCTCACGAGGTGCGGAGCCCGTCGTCGTACAGCCCTTGGGCGGGAGGCGGCGCTCAGCCCGCCGGCCAGGACCCGGCCGCGAGGCGTGACCCGAGGCCCTCGAAGGCCCAGCGGTCGACGACGAGCACCGGTCCGCCCGGGGCGTCGCCGACGTACCACTGCAGCTGGTCGGCCGTGCGCACCTCGGCCCCGGTGCCGTCGACGCACGACAGCGTCCAACGGGTGAGCGTCGCGGGCGTGCCGCCCACGACCGCCTCGGACTCCTCGGCCGCGGCGACGGGCCGGGCCGCGAGCGCGTCCGCGCCGGGGCACGTCGCGTCGTCGGGGACGTGGGCGGAGGCGGGGTCGACGCCGTCGAGCGCGGGTCCGGTGAGGATGTCGAAGCTCGGGCACACGGCGTCCTCCGGGCAGCCCCCGGCGCGCACCTGCGTCACGCCGTCGTCCGGCTGGATCACGGACCAGTACTCCGCGGCGGGGAGCGTGAGCGGGCCGACCGGGACCTGTCCGCCGTGCTGCGCGTGGTCGCCGTGCTCCGCGTGGTCCTCGCCCGCGCCCGCGGGGCCGGACCCGCCGGCGTCGGGCGCCTGCGCGTCCGACGTCTCGGTGCCTGACGTCTCGACGGGCGGTGCGGCGTCCGGTCCGCTGCCGGCACCGGTGCTCCCCGTGCAGGACGTGAGGAACCCGACGGCGAGCGCGACCACCAGGACGGGACCGGAGCGGGCCGCCGCACCCGGCAGGGGCGGCCGCGCCGCGGCCCCCTCCGTCCTCGGGTGGGAGGGGCGTCCGACGGACGAGGGACGAGGGGTGCCGCGACGCAGGTGCACGGTGACTTGCCTTTCACGATCGGAGCGACCCCGTAGCCCACTGGGGAGGGCTGCGGGGTGACCTCGACGGTCCGTCCACGCTAGCGAGCGCGGCGGAACGCCGAGATCAGGGAGATCCACACGGGTCGCCGGCCGCGGGTACGGGTTTCCCCGTACCCGCGGCCGGCGCCTGGGCCGGGTCAGCAGGCGCCCTGCGCCTCCCACGGCCCGTACTGCTCGGCGCCGGGGACGTTGTTCTGCGTCCACCACTTCGCGCGGTAGGCCTGGCCCTGGTAGGAGACCGTCGCGCCGCCGGTGTAGACGGCGGACGCGGACCAGGCGGCCGCGGTGCACTCGCCCGGGTCGGTCGGGTCGGTCGGGTCGGTCGGGTCCGTCGGGTCCGTCGGGTCGTCGCCGCACGGGCCCGTGGCCTCCCACGGGCCGCCCGCGGTCGGGGTCTCGCCCTGGGTCCACCACTTCGCGCGGTAGTTCGTCCCCTGGTACGACGCCGTCGCACCGCCCGTGTAGACCGCCGCGGCGGACCAGGCGGGCAGGCACCCGTCGCCCGGGTCGGTCGGGTCGGTCGGGTCGGTCGGGTCGGTGGGATCCGTCGGATCGGTGGGATCGGTGGGATCCGTCGGGTCGGTCGGGTCCGTCGGCCCGTCGGTCCCGTCGACCGGGCCCGCCGGCGCGGCGCGGAGCGCGTCGGTGAAGCCGCCGAGGAGCGAGCCGTCGTGGTTGCCGGACAGGTCCCACCACATCCCGCCGCCCAGGCCCTTGTCGGCGACGTAGTCCGCCTTCGCGGCCACCGACCGCGGGTTGTCGTAGCTCCACCACTGGTCGCCGTCGTACCGCCAGGCCGAGACGGTCTCGGCGTCGTAGTAGTCCTGGCCGCGCGTACGGAGCTTGTCGTAGTCCTCGTTGCCGGCCTCCCACGTGCCCGGCGCGGCCCCGTTCGCCGCGGACCAGGGCTCGGCCGAGCCGACGCCCTTCCACCCGCGGCCGTACATCGCGAGCCCGACGCCGAGCTGGGACGGGTCGATGCCCGTGCGCAGGTACTCGTTCACGGCCTTGTCGACGCTGAACTGCCGGTTCGCGGCGCGCGGGTCGGCCGGGTCGTCCCACAGGTTGCCCTGGTGCCCGGCGAGCGCGGGGTCCCAGGCGCCGTGCAGGTCGTAGCCCTGGACGTTGCCGTAGTCGAGGTACTCGAAGATCTCCGGGTCGTTCCACCCGCCCGCGGCGATGTCGTCGGGGTTCGCCGGCAGGAAGGCGGACAGCAGGTAGTGCTTGCCCGTCTGGGCGCCGTACGCGTCGAGCTGGGTGCGGAACTCCTGGAGCAGGAGCTTGAAGTTGCGCGCGTCGTTCACGACGTCGACGTGGTTGCCCACCTCGCCGTTGAGCGAGCCGGGCCACTCCCAGTCGATGTCGATGCCGTCGAACACGCCCGCCGCCGCGCCGGGACCACCGCGGCCGTCGATGACGGGCAGGTTGCCCTTGATGTAGAGATCGATGCACGAGGACACGAGCTTCTTGCGCGACGCGTCCGTCGCCGCGGCGAGCGAGAAGTTCTTGGACCAGGTCCACCCGCCCAGCGAGATCATCGGGCGCAGGTGCGGGTTCTTGGCCTTGAGCTGCTTGAGCTGGTTGAACGATCCCGCGAGCGGCTGGTCCCAGGCGTCGGC
Organism: Cellulosimicrobium sp. PMB13; assembly: GCF_051294865.1. Lineage (NCBI taxonomy): Bacteria > Bacillati > Actinomycetota > Actinomycetes > Micrococcales > Promicromonosporaceae > Cellulosimicrobium > Cellulosimicrobium sp. PMB13. Next base: position 57,745 of record NZ_CP145910.1, read on the forward strand.
GACCCCGGCGACGGAGTTCGCCGCGGTGTAGCCCATGCCGAAGTCGGCCCACGCGTCGCCCGCACCGTCGGACCCGTTCGGGCCGGTCCCCTGCGCCTTGTTCGCGATGAAGCAGGTGAGGTTCTGATGGTGGATGTTGCCGAACGAGTAGTTGATGTGGGTCAGGTCCGCGGCGGCCCCGGAGTCCTGCACCTTCTTGAGCTGGAAGTTCCGGCCGTACACGCCCCACTGCGTGAAGTAGCCGACGTTCCGGTAGCCGTTGACGTCGCTGTCGCCGGGATGGGTGACGGGATCGGACGGAGCGGCGGGGACGGCTGCCGGAGCGGCGCTCGCCGGTGCGACGCCGCCGATCAGCCCGGCGACGAGGGCGACGGTCGCGGCGAGCGCGACCGCGGGACCGCCGCGTCGGCGTCCCGTCCGTCTGGTGCGGGTGAACACGTCCATGGGTCCTGCCTCACGTGGTGTCGTGGGCGACGGCGCGGCCTCCGCGGCCGGCGTCGTCGCCGGGGTCGTCACGAACGTAGGCGCGACCGCGCCCGTCCGACATCCGCGCTCTCCACATTGTTCGCGATCTGAACTTACGCGCGATGTAGGGGAGAACCCGTAGGCCGTACCATCCCGAAACGGGCCGAACCGGCGCGTTCAGCCGCCCCCGAGGCCGCGGCGTCGGGCGAGGGACCGGCACCCGGCCACCGCCGAACCCGGGGTGAGCACCCGATCCGGCCACTGATCGCCACACAACCCCGGGTTCGGCAGGCAACGGTGCCGAACCCCGGGTTAGCAGCCGATCCGGCCGCTGATCGACGCACAACCCCGGGTTCGGCACGCGACGACCCGCCAGGGTCAGCGACCCACCCGGTGCGCCAGGACCGTGAGCTCGACGCGCGACCGGACGCCGAGCTTGCGGAACACCCGGCCGAGGTGCACCTCGACCGTGCGGACGGACAGGAAGAGCTGGTCGGCCGCCTCGCGGTTCGACCCGCCCTGCACGACGAGCAGCGCGACGTCGAGCTCGCGCTCCGTGAGCTCGTCCGCCCACCGCACGCGCAGCTCGGCGAGCGCGTCGTCGGAGACCTCGCTCTCGCGCGCGGCGAGACGGCACCGGTCGGGCACGCGCACGACGGCCGGGCCCGTCACCGCCGCCCCCGGCCGGTGCCACGCCCTCGCCACCGCGCCGTGCCCCCCGACGACCGCACCCCCGACGACGCTCGTACGCACCCCGGGCCCGACGCCCGCGCGAACCTCGCCCGCACGGACCTCGCCCGCACGGACCTGGGCGCCAGTTCCACCCGCGGCCTCCGGTGACCGGTCGGCGGTGGCGTCGTCGGGGTGCCCGCCCAGGTGACGCACCACGTCGACGAGCTCCTCCCGGGCCGCGTTCGCCCAGGCGTCGGCGCCGGACTCGGCGAAGAGCTCGATGGCCGAGAGGAACAGCCCGTGCGCGCGCGACAGCTCGCCGGCCCGGACGAGGGCTCGCGCCGCGCACAGGTCGGTGCGCGCGTGCTCGTACGGCGAGGCCGTCGTCCGGTTGACGCGCGTCGCCCGCTCGACGGGCTGGGCGAGCTCCTCGGGCGCCGCGAGCGCGAGCTCGGCGCGCACGAGGGACGCCGCGCGCAACGAGGGCGGCAGCTCCTTGGCGTCGACGCGCCGTCTCGAGAGCGCCCGGTGCGCCGCGTCGACGCGACCGGCGACGACCCACGCCTCGACGTCGTCGAGGCCGGGCAGGGGGAGCATGCGCGAGCTGTCCGGGCGCTCGCGCTCCGCGGCGAGCTCGAGGAGCGTCGCCGCCTGCGTGACGTGGTGCGCGAACGCCGCCCCCATCGCGCGGTCGACCAGGAGGCCGAGCCGCACGGGACGCGCCGTCGGGCTCGCGCACGTCTCCTCGAGCGCCGTCGCGACGCTCCCCACGACGCCGGCGGTCATCATGTCGACGCGGCGCGCCACCGCGACGCCGAGCCCGGCGAACGGCAGGCCGAGCGGGAGCCGGAACGCGGCGTCGGCGATCTCGTCGGCCGCTCGCGTGAGGTTGCCGCGCCACACGTCGACGAGCACCTGGGCGAGGCGCACGTGGGCCTCGGCGAGCGGCGTGAGCGCGGTCGCCGGCCCGTCGAACCAGCGCGCCTCGTCCCGGACGGGCGCGAGCGACGCGACGGCGCTCGCGAGCGTCTGGGCGGCGGCCTCGGGGTGGTCGTCGGCGGCGACGGCGAGGGCCCGGCACACCTGGACGTACGCCTCGTGGTCGGGTCCCAGGCCGTCGTCGGGCACGTGGGCCGGGCGCTCCCCCACGCCGAACGTCGCAGCCCACGTCCGGCCGAGGGCCAGCTCGGCGAGCGTCCGCGGGTCCGCGTCCCCGCCGGACGGGCACAGGTAGGCGGCCGTGTCGAGGAGCTGGCTCGCGCTCACCCCGTCGCCGCGCTCGGCGTGCAGCCGGGCCGCCGTGACGACGCCGCACGTGATGCCGGGGCGCGCCGCCGCCGCGGGCCCGGCGCCCGCCGGGCGGAGGTAGGGCGTGAGGACGTCGTCGGGCACCTGTCCCTCGGCGAGCGTGAGGGCGGCGACGAGCGGGCCGAGGGTCCGGGCGCGCAGGGCGTCGTCCCCGCTCCGCGACGCCTTGCGCAACCAGTCGGCGGCGTCCTGGACGTGCCCGGACTTGAGCGCCGCGATCCCCGCCACGGCGAAGGCCTCGGCGCGGTGGGCGCCGTCCGCCTGGCTCGCCGCCTCGCGGGCGACCTCGTGGGCCCAGACGACGTCGCCCCGGTCGAGATGACGCGCGGCGATGCGCAGCAGTCCCGGGACGAGCCCCGGGTCGCCGGCGAGGGTCGCGAGCGCGCCGTGCCAGACGGCGACGTCGTCCTCCCCCGCCCTGCGGTGGGCCTCGGCGAGGGCGGCGTGCGCCGCGGTGCGCTCGGCGAGGCGGGCGTCACCGTGCACGAGGGCGCGCACGCGGGGGTCGACGAACGCGAACCGGCCCCCGACGAGCACGAGGTGCTCCGCGAGGGGGCCGTCGAGCACCTCGTCCATCGTCTGGTCGACGGCGGCGAGCAGCAGCTCGGTCCGGTCGACGACGGCGACCGCCGCCACGAGGAGCGCGTGCCGCTGCTCGGTCGTCAGGAGGGCCAGCCGGTCCCCGAGCAGACGACGCACCGCCGGGACGACCGGCAGCGGGTCGGGGAGGATCGCGCCGCCGGCGAGCTGCTCGGGCGTGAGGAGGTCGGCGGTCTGGACGATCGCGGCCGCGTTGCCGACGAGGCGCCGCGCGAGGTGCGCGGCGACGTGCGGCGCGACGGCGAGCCGGCGCTCCACGAGCAGGAGGTGCAGCGCGTCGGCCGCGGCGAGCGGCGGGACCTTGCGGAGCTCGAACGGTGTCGACGACGCGTCCAGCGCGCCGTCCGCCGCGGTCGCGAGGAGGACGACGGGCGCGCGCCGGTGCCCGACGAGCGCGACGAGCACCGCGCGGCTGCGCTCGTCGAGGAGGTGGAGGTCGTCGGCCACGAGCACGACCGTCGTCGTCTCGAACGCCTCGACGAACAGTTCGGCGAGCGCGACGGCGGCGACCTCCGGGGGGTAGGCATAGGCCGGTTCGGTGAGGTCGAGCGCTCGCTCGAGCCGGGGCGGCACCGTGCGGCCGGAGAGCTGGACGACCTGGGAGACGAGGGCCGCGACCGCCGCGCCGGGCACCGGGGCGCCCGCCGGTGGCCGGCAGTGCACGACGACGGGCGGGTGCGCCACCGTCGCGGCGACCACGGCCTCGCACACGAGCTCGAGGGTCGCGCTCGCGCCCATCCCGGGCTCGGCCGTCCACACGAACGCGCCGCGACCCTCCACCACGGCGGCGAGGGCGAGCTCGGTCTCCTGCGCCCGTGACGACAGGCGCTCGAGCCGCCGTGCGGCGCGGGCGTCCGCGCTGCGTGCGCGACCGGGGATCACGAGGTCCAGCGTGCTGTCCGACATGGCGGCCCTTCCGTCCGAGGGCACCGTTGCCCGACGACCGGGTGAAATGTTAACAACCCTCCGTAAACGGGAGGCGGTCTCATCGTTTCCCGGGCGTTACGGGCACGCCACCGGAGCCGGTCCCCGGGAGACGACCCAGGGCCACCCGAGCGAGGGACCTTGCCCGGGACGACGAGGAGGTCTAGCCTGACCCGGTCCTACCCCGTCGCGCCGCGCCGTGCGCACCGGGAAGAGGGTGCGCCTCCGTACGGCGGAGGCGCCGCCACGAGAGCGAGGTGAGCACCGTGCCGGACGGCAGCAGTCATAGATCCGCGCACTGCGCGCTCACCCCTCGTGGTCCTCGACCGGCACGCTGACCGGTCGTCGACGGCACCGCCCCGCGGCCCTCCGGCCGCGGGTCCGGCCGCGCGCGGGGAGGCCGCCAGTGCGCTCCGAGCGCCCGCCCCGTGCGCGCGCCCCGCACCCCTCCCCGCCCGGGCACCCGTCGTCGCACCCCGACCTGTCGTCGCACGGACGACCGCCCGCGCGGCCGTCGAGAAGGACGACCCATGACGTCACGTACCACCACGACAGACCGGCGGACCCCGGCCCGGGTCCGCCCCGTGCACCGCACCCGGCGCGGTCCCGACCTCGAGCGCCAGTCGATCTCCTTCACGGTCGGCCTCTACCTGTTCATCGTCGTCGCGCTGCTCCTCGCGCACGTCACCGCCGGAGGTGCCCGATGACGATCCTGCTGCCCGACCGCGCGACGCGTCCCGAGGGCACGACGAGCCGACCGGCGGCCACCGCCCCCGCGGCCACCGTGGCGCCGCCGCGGTTCGACCCCGCCGTGCTCCGAACCCGCTGGATCCAGGTCCCCGCGGGCGACGCGGACGCCGTCGCGCGCGCCGCGGAGCACGGCGTCGACTTCGCGACGGCCGGCGGCCGCGTGTGGGAGACCGACGTGCACGTCTACCTCCCGGTCGCCGCGACCCGGCGCCACGGCGACGAGGTGCTGCACGAGCAGATCGTGCTCGCCCTCTCCGCGGACGTCGTCGCGACCGCGCAGCCCGTGCGCCACTACCCCGTGTTCGACAAGGCGATCGCGCGCATGCGACGCACGCCGTGGCTCGTCGGCTCGGCGTACGGGGTCGCGTACGCGCTGCTCTACGCGCTCAACGAGGCGGCCGACCGTGTCGTCGCGCACGCGAGCGACCTGCTCGAGGAGATGTCGGACGAGATCGACGAGGCCACGCGCGGCGTCGACGCGCGGGGCCGCGAGATCGGGGTCCGGGACATGCAGGAGACCATCACGCGCATGAACCGTGCCGAGGAGATCGTCTCGCGCGCCCAGGAGTCGCAGCTCTCGCTCGCGCGCGCGGTCCGGCACCTGCGCAGCGAGATCGCGGACTCCGACCCGGTGCTCGCGGGGCTCGTCGAGACGCTCGTCGCCGACGTCGAGGGCGTCAAGGAGCACGCCGGGTTCGAGCACGAGAAGGTCCGCTACCTGCAGCAGGCCATCATGACGTCGCTCGACGTCAAGCAGGCGCAGATCGTCAAGGTTTTCACGATCATCACGGCCGTGTTCCTGCCGCCGACGCTCATCGCCTCGTTCTACGGCATGAACTTCACGCACATGCCCGAGCTCGACCGGCCATACGGGTTCACCCTCACGCTGCTGCTCACGCTCGTCGCCGCCGTCATCCCGCTCGCGTACATCAAGCGGCGCGGCTGGCTCCGGTGACGGCGCGTCAGCCGTCCGTCGGCGTCTGCTGGTAGAGCGCCAGCCGCAGCGCGCCGTCGACCCGCCGGTAGACGCTCGTCATGAGCGCGGTGAAGGGCGCTGCGTCTCCGCGGACCGACGACGCGCGGTAGACGAGCGCGGCGCCGTCGTCACCGAGGCCGACGACGCGGGCGTCGGTGATCTCGTAGCGGTCCCAGGGCGGCGCGTCGTCGAGCGTCGCCGCGATCGTCGGCCGGTCCAGGACCGTGCCGTCCGCGACGACCATCACGGCGTCGGGCGTCATGAGGCCGCCGTAGTACGCGGCGCCCCGGGACGAGCACAGCGCGGCCCAGCCGGCGTGCTCGGCGGCGAGCATCTCTTCCAGCGTCGGCATGCTCATGCCCACGACCCTACGAGCAGAAGGCGGGCCCTCGCAGCCCGGGCCGCGCCCGGGCTCGACGCCCGGGAGAGGGTGCTCGGGACTCAGGCCGTCGACGTGTCGACGAGGATCGTCACGGGGCCGTCGTTGACGAGCTCGACCTCCATGTGCGCTCCGAACTCCCCGGTCGCGACCTCGACGTCGCGCGCACGCAGCGCCTCGACCACCGCGTCGACGAGGGGGCGCGCGACGTCGCCGGGCGCGGCGCCGTTCCACGACGGCCGTCGTCCCTTGCGCACGTCCGCGTAGAGCGTGAACTGGCTGACCACGAGGACCGGCGCCCCGGTGTCGAGCACGGACCGCTCGCCGTCGAGGATGCGCAGGTCGGCGATCTTGCGCGCCACGATCTCGACCTGGGCCGGGCCGTCGTCGTGGGTGGCCCCGACGAGCGCGACGATACCGGGCCGGTCGATCGCCCCGACGACCTCGCGCGTCCCGTCGTCGCGGACCACGGTGACGCTCGCGCGCGTCGCGCGCTGCAGCACGGCCCTCACGATGCCGCCTCGATCCCGACCGCGCGCACGGATCCGACCGGTCGGCCACCGCCGAGCACGGGGACGTCTCCGAGCGCGTCCAGCGCGGCAGCGTCCGTGCCGGGCACGGCGGCTGCGCCGAGACGCCGGAGCGCCGCGGCGAGGACCGCGGGCCGGGGGCGCGCCGCGCCGTCGAGCACCTTGAACGCGAGGGCGCGGCCGTCGGGCAGACCGACCCCGTACACGCCGTCGGCACCGTCCTTCGCGACGAGCCCGGGGACGGCGCGCATCGCGCGCGTCGCGTCGCGGTGCGACCCGGCGACCATCTCGGGGAACGTCGCCATCGCTCGCGCGACCTCGGCCTCCGCCGAGCCCGGGTCGCGCGCGGGAGCCCCCGCGAGGCGCCCGAACCCGCGCGCGAGACCGAGCACCGTCGTCGAGAACAGCGGCGCGCCGCACCCGTCGACGGTGACGTGGTCGACCGGGACGCCCGTCAGCTCGCCGACGACCTCGCGCACCGCGACCTGCAGCGGGTGGTCCACCGCCAGGTAGGTCTCCGTGTCCCAGCCCGCCGCGACGCACGTCGCGAGCATCGCCGCGTGCTTGCCCGAGCAGTTCTGCGTGACCGACGACGGCCCGCCGTGCTCGACCTGCCACGCGAACGCCGCAGGCGCGTGCAGCGGCATGTCAGGGGTGTTGCGCAGCGCCGACTCGTCCAGCCCGGCCCCGGCGAGGATCTCGCGCACGCCCGCGACGTGCGACGCCTCGCCGTCGTGGCTCGCGGCCGCGAGCGCGAGCAGGCGCGGAGGCAGCGCGAGCCCGTGGCGCAGCATCGCGACCGCCTGGAACGGCTTGACGCTCGACCGCGGCCAGATCACTACGTCCGCGTCGCCGAGCACGAGGTCCGGCTCGGCGGCGGGCGCTTCGTCGAGGAGCACGAGGTGCCCCAGGTGCACCGACTCCACGAGGTCGCCGCGCACGACCTCGGCGAGCGGGACCGCTCCGTGCGCCACGTCCGCCGCGCTCGGGGTCACCGGCACGGCCGTCACCACCCGTTCGGGCGTCCGCCACCCTGCCCGCCACGGCGACCGTTGCCGTACGGCTGCAGGCGCGGGCGCACGTCGACGAGGTACACGATCGCCGCGACGACCGCGATGAGCCCGAAGAACCCGAGGTTCGGTCCGCCGAACGGCAGGGAGAGGAACCCGAGCAGCGCGGCGACCCCGAGGATGCCGAGCCAGATCGGCTTCGTCAGCTTGCCCTCGGCGGTGAAGGCGCTCGCGGGGCGCCGGGCCGCGTCGATCAGCGCGAACAGCTGCACCCCGAACACCAGGAGGGTGAGAAGCAGGTAGATGATCCACTGGAGGGATCCGACGAGTCCGGTCACGACGACGAGCCTACGGTCTGGTCGGCCCGTGCGGCACCATGCGCCGCCTCGTCCACCGGCCCGCGCGACGGCTCGCGAACCGGCTCAGGCGACGGCTCAGGGCACGACACGCAGTCCGTGACCCCGTGCCGCTGCCGCCACGAACGGGTCCCAGGCCGCGACGATCGCGTCGTCGTGCGCGACGGTGAGCGCGCTCGCGACGTGCACGGCGTCGTTCGCCCGCAGCGACGTGCCGCCGAGCAGCGACGACGCACGGGACGCCACGGCGCTCGAGACCTCGACGACGTGCAGCGCCGGCCACAGCGATTCCCACGTGCCCAGCGCGTCCGCGTGGTCGCGCGGGCCGAGCGCACCGGCCCGGAGCCCGGCCGCGAGCACGGAGCGCAGCTCGGTGTCGGTGAGGCGGCTGGTCACGACGAGGTCCGCTCGGTTCCACAGCCGGCTCGCGAGGACCGATCCCGGCTCGGGCAGGCAGAGCTTCACGAGCGCGCTCGCGTCGAAGTAGACGAGGGCCACGGGCGGTCAGCGCCTGATGCGCCGCACGAGCGCCGCGACGCCGGACGGACGCGTCGCGCGCGCCGCGACCGCCGGTGCCCCGACCGGTCGGGCGGACGGCACGTCGTCGGGCGCGGTCACCGCGTGGGCCGGACGCTCCACGGACGGCGGGCTGAGGACGCCGTCGCGCGTCAGCTCGGTCACGAGGTCCGCCGTGGCCACGCCCGTCAGCCGGGCGACCGGGACGCCGCGCTCCGTCACGACGATCTCCTCGCCCGAGCGGGCCCGCTCTATCCACGACCTGAGCTCGGCGCGCAACGCGCTGACGGGGACCTCCATCCCCCGACCGTACCGTCCGCGAGGCACCCGGTGCAGGGTGAAGAACGTCCGATCCGTCCCCATGGCACGTCACAGCTCCGGGAGAGCGCTCCGTGCCTGCTCGGGTGTCGCGCCGGCCGCCTCGAGCACGTCGACCAGCGGCGAGCGCAGGAGCATGACGAGCGACTGGACCTGCCAGTCCCCCTCCCCGACGGCGTGCGGGTCCGCCGTCCGCGCGACCTCCACGAGCACCTCGCGCGCCACCGCGGGGTCGCGGCCCGCACCGATCGCCTCCGCCAGCACGCGGGTGCCGACGGCGAAGCGCGCGACGAGATCGGCGACGGGGGCGAGGTCGTGCTCGTCCGGCCCGTCGGCGACGGGCCGCGCGCGCCGAGCCAGGACGCGCACGCTGCGCATCGCGCGGTCGACGAGCACCGACTGGCGCTCGTGGTCCCCGAGCTCGTCGCGGTGCCGGCGCCCGGCAGCGCTGACGCGCGCGAGCTCACGGGCCGACGACGCGGCGGACTGCCACTCCTCGAGCGACCCCTCCGACGCGCGGCCACGCACCAGCGCGGCGTCGAGGTCGGAGCGCTCGCGGCTGCGCAGCCCGCGTGTCAGGGCCTCGAGGACCTGGGCGAGCTCGGTCGTCGCCTCGGCGCCCAGCCGCCGGGTCCGACGCCGCGGGTCGCCCGGCGTGAGCGCCGCGACGGCGAGCGCGACCCCGCCGCCCACGAGCGCGTCCGTCCAGCGGCCCAGCGGACCCCCGGCCTGCGCCGCGGGCAGCCCGACGATGACGATCGCCTGGACGCCCGCCTGCGTCGTGAGCATCGCGCCGCGGTCGATGAACCGCGCCGCGAGCGCCGACACCGCGAGGACGACCGCGACCTGCCACCACCCCGACCCGATGACGTGCACGACGAGGTCGCCCAGCCCGACCCCGATCGCGACGCCCACGGCCACCTCGAGGACGCGCCGGAGCTGGCGGTCCTGGCTGAACCCGAGACAGATCCACGCCGCGACGGGCGCGAAGAACGGAGCGGTGTGCCCGAGCCCGTACCGGGCGATGCCGAACGCGAGACCCGCGGCAGCGGCCGCCTGGAGGATCGGCCAGAACGCCCCCCGGACGCGCGACGCACCCTGACGGATGCGCGCGCGGAGCAGGAGGCGGCGCCACGCCGTCCGCGCCAGGTCGACGGCGCCCGGACGGTCGTCGGCGTCGCTCGACGGGTCCGGCGTCACGGGGCCTCCGGTGTCATGGCGCGTCGGGGGTCATGGCGCGTCCGGGGTCATGGCGCGTCCGGGGTCATGGCGCGTCCGGGGTCACAGCATGCTCGACGGCGCGCCCTCGCCCCGGGGCGTCAGGCCCCGGGCCACGGGACCCCGCGGCCCCGGCCGGTCGACCGAGACGCCCTCGCCGGGCACCACGATCTCCTGCGCCGCGGTGATCGCGCCGCCGTCGCAGTCGACGAGCAGGACGGCGTCGTCGGGCACGCTGCGCTTGAGCACGGCGAGCGCGACCGGACCGAGCTCGTGGTGCCGCGCGACCGAGGTCACGGCCCCGACGGCACGGCCGTCGAGCGTCACCTCCGCGCCCGGGACGGGCAGCAGGTGCCCCGAGCCGTCGAGGTGCAGCATGACGAGCCGGCGCGGCGGGCGACCGAGGTTGTGCACGCGGGCGATGGTCTCCTGCCCGCGGTAGCAGCCCTTGTGCAGGTGCACCGCGGTGCGCAGCCAGTCGGTCTCGTGCGGGATGGACCGGTGGTCGACCTCCGTCGCCAGCCGCGGGCGCCACGCCTCGACGCGCAGGGCCTCGCTCGCCCACGTCCCCACGAGGCGCCAGCCGGCGGCCTCGCGCGCCTCGACGGCCTCCGTGAGCCCGGCACGCGGGACGAGGACGAGGCGCCACGGGCGCTCGCTCCCGGGGTGCTCGCCCTCCGGCGGCCCGTAGCGCGTGCCGCCGCCCGTGACGTGCGGCCAGGGGTCGCGCCACGTCACGGGCTCACCCTCGACGCCCTCGGCGTCGACCGGCTCGCCGAGGGCGGCGTACTCGTCGGTGGCGTCAGTGATCTCGACGCGCAGCATGAACTTCATGCGGTCGAGCCACGCCGCGAGGTCGGGCGCGTGCGACCGCTCGGTGACGAGCCACGTCGCCTCGCCGTCGTCGACGACGGCGGCGGCGTGCTCGACGTGCCCCTGCGGCGACAGGACGAGGAGCTCCGTCGACGTGCGCGGGGCGAGGTTCGTCAGGTCCTGGGACGTGATCGAGTGCAGCCACGAGAGGCGGTCCGGGCCCGCCACCCGGACGACGCCCAGGTGCGACTGGTCGACGACGGCGCCCCCGGTCTGCAGCGCGCGCTGCTCACCGGTGGGGTCGCCGTAGTGCCACGCGACGCCCGCGTCGGGGCCGGAGGCCTCGACGGCGCCGTGCCGGGAGAGCAGGGGGCTGGTGTAGCCGGTGGTCACAGGGTCCTCCTTGGTCGTCGCCCGCGGCTCGACGGGCGTGCGAGCCCGCCGACGATTCAGACCGCCGGGCGGCGGTCCAGCTTCGCGGACGCGTACGACTGCAACGGCTCACCGAAGGCCGCCAATTCCCAGACCCACAGGAGCTGGCCCTCGACGAGGCCGAACAGCCGCTTGGACGCCGAGATCTCGGCAGCCGTCCCGGTGCGCGCGATGAGGTCGCTCGCGAGGTCGACGCGCCCGTTGCCCACCGCTCCGAGGTACACCGCGACACGACCCGCCGGGTCGGCGAGGAGCACCTCGAGCGGGTGCCGGTCGTCCTCGAGGCCCTCCGGGCGGTCGGTCGACACGCGCCAGTAGCCGGTCTCCGTCGACCACACGGTGGAGTCGGCGACCGCGGCGTCGAGCGCCGCGGGGTCGCGCTCCGGCCACTCGCCCTCGCCGGGGACCGTCGACGGCACCTCGGCCTCGAGGACGCGCAGCGTCGACTCGTAGCGCAGGTAGGGGCCGCCGTCGTGGTCGAAGACGAGGTCCTGCACGAACGGCGTCTCGTCGACGCCGGGGTACTTGATGACACCCTCGCCACGCCAGCGGCCCACGAGCCACGCGAGCGGGTACACCTCGGGCGCGAGCCCCTCCGGGAACTCGAACGGCATGAGCGACTACCTCCGGGGTCGGGACGTCAGGACCGGGTCAGCGGGGAGGTCAGCGCTGACCCTTGTAGAGCTTGTAGACGACGTACCCGGCGAACCACGTGATGGTCACGGTGGCCGCGATGAGCAGGCCGAGGAAGATCAGCTCGAGAGTGTGCGGGCTCATGGGCCCGATCCTACAAGCCGTCCCCCGCCGCAGGACCGTGCGGCGACGTGCTGCCGGTCACCGCACGGGTCGTCGCCGGGTCACCGCCGGGTCGCCGCCGGGTCGCCGATCGCAGGGCAGGAGGCGCCCGCTACGCTCGGCCGGGTGACCACCGTGCCCTCGGCGGACCCGTCCGCCGCACCCGCCCGCTCGCTCGTCGTCAAGGCCACCTCGGGCCTCGACCGCCCCGAGGCCGCCAACCAGGCGTTCACCGTCGCGGCGGCGGCAGTCGCCGCGGGTGTCGAGGTGAGCGTGTGGCTCACGGGCGAGGCCGCGTGGTTCGGCCTCCCGGGTCGCGCGGCCGAGCTCGAGCTCGAGCACGCCGCCCCGCTGCCGGACCTCCTCGAGGCGATCCTCGCCGCCGGCACCGTGACGGTGTGCACGCAGTGCGCCGCGCGGCGCGGCATCACGCCCGACGACGTCCTGCCGGGCGTACGCATCGCCGGTGCCGCGGTCTTCGTCGAGGAAGCCCTGCGCGACGGCGCCCAGGCGCTCGTGTACTGATCCGCCCCGACGCACACGCGCGCGGCCACGGCCCGTCCGCCGTCCGCCGTCCGCCGTCCGCCGTCCGCCGTCCGCCGTCCGCCGTCCGCCGTCCGCCGTCCGCCGTCCGCCGTCCGCCGAACCGATCATGCGCTCGCTGACGGTTCGTGGCGCCCCGCACCGTGCCGAACCCCGGGTTGTGCCCCGTTCAGCACCGCATCTGCCGCACAACCCCGGGTTCGGCACCGCGCGCCTCCGGGTGGTCCGGAGGTCAGTGCGCGGCGGCCGAGCCTGCGCGGAGCCGGCGCAGCAGCAGGTACATCTCGCAGCCCAGGCACAGGCCGAAGGCCGCGTTGAGGACGGCCGCCGCGAGCGCGAGCGCTGCGGCGATCGGCACGGCCTCCAGCACTCCCACCAGGCCGAGGACGACGCCCGCCGCGGTGATGACGAACCCCACGAGCTGGGCGAAGCGCGGCGGCGCCGGGTCCTCGCGCTCGTCCGTCGGACCGATGCGCGGCAGGATGACGACCCGGTAGACCCACGCCTGCCACGTGCGCTGCGCGCCACCGACGGCCCCGACCGCGAAGCTCGCGGCCACGACGGCCAGCAGGACGAGCGCCGCCGTCGACGTCCACAGGAGGATCGTCACCGCGAGCAGCAGCGCCGTGATCCCGGCAGCGGCGCGTGGTCCCCGCGGGTCGATACCGGCAGCCCCGGCTCGTCCCGGCGACGCCGGGGGTTCGACGGGTTCGGTCATCGAGGTCTCCTCGGGTGGGTGCATGGTTCGGGTAGAGGTCGTTCGTGAGATTCTGGGCCGCTGCGGTCCCAGAGCACCAGGTGCGCGGTGCTCCTGGTGCGGTCCCGGGTCGTCCGAGGAGCCCGACGCCGGGCCGGGTCGATCAGCCTGTGCGGACGACCGGCGTGGGATCCCCGGCCGCCAGCGCCGCGATCGCCTGGCGGCGGTTCATCGCGCCGCTCGCGCGGGCCGTCTCCCGTCCGTCCGCGTCGAGGACGAGGACGGTCGGGGTGCGCAGTATGCCGAACCTGAGCACGAGGTCGAGGTGCTCGTCCACGTCGAGCTCACGGTGCAGCACCCCGTCGTGGCTCTCCGCCACCTCCGCGAGCACGCGCGCCGTCGACCGGCACGGCGCGCACACCGCGGCGGAGAGCTGGAGGAACGTCCGACGGGCACCGAGGTCCACGCCGTGCGCGGCCCAGTCGAACGGGGCGCCCCCGTCGCCCGTCCCGCCGCCCCGGCCGTCACCGGTCGCGGGGCCGGGCACGCGGCGTCGGGCACCCGTACGGACCACGCCCTGGCGCCGCTGCCACCACACGCCGAGCCCGACGCTGACGAGCAGGACCCCGAGGAGCGCGAGCGCGGGCGCGGGCGCCGCGAGCCCGGTCATCCCACGATCACCCGGCCCACCACGAAGATCAGCGTCCCGCCCACGGCGACGGGGAGCGCGGTCGCCGAGAACGCGCCCCACCGGCCCCGCAGCTCGGGCAGCTGGTCGAACAGCGCGTGCAGCGACGCGACGAGCAGCCCGGCGACGACCCCCGACCACACGCCGTCGATCAGGTCGAGGTCCGGCATGACGAACCCGACGGCACCACCGGACACGACGGCGAGGGCGAGGGTGAGACCCGCGTTCGCCCACCCGCCGAGCGGGAGCGCGGACACGGCGGACGCGACGGCGAGCGCCACCGCGCACGTCACGACGAGCGACGCGCCCGCGTCGGTGCGGCCCGTCGCGATCCACCCTGCGCACGACACCGCGACGACGATCCCGCTCACCGTGCCGATGAGGGACTCGACGAGCCGCGGGCGGCCGTCGCGCCGGAGCAGCTCCGCGACGAACGCGAGGACGACGGACAGCGCCAGGACCACCGGGAGGTGGCGCAGCGCGGGCTCGCCCTGGGTGGCCACCGTCGCGGCGACGGCTCCCAGCCCGGCCACCGCGATGACGATCCGGGTGCCGCCGTGGACCGGGATGTCGAGGAGCCGCGGCCAGCCGATCGCGACGACGAGCGCGAGGGCGCCGGCCGCCGCGGCGAGCGGCAGCGGTCCGAAGAAGGCCGCGACGGCGATGCCGGCGGCGAGACAGGCCGTGACGACGGCACGGGTCGAGAGGTCCACGAGCGGTCAGCGCCCCGCTCGGGGGGTCGAAGAGGTCGTCGAGTCGCACAGCACGCCTCAGAGTGTCGCAGACGAGCGCTCGCGACGAGGGGCGCGGCCGTGGAGGAGCGAGCCGTTCCACGCGTTCCCACGGTGCGCCGCGGTGAGACGCCGCCGTCCGTCGGGCCACCTCGCGATACGGTAACCATCCACGGACCGAGCACGTCCTGCCACCAGACGAGACAGCGCGCCGGCCGGTGGGCTGCGAGACCACGAGACGCGACGAGGCGGGCGCCACGCGCGTCCCGTCCCCGGAAGGAGGTGCCAGCAGTGGCCGACCTGCTGATCCTCACCCCTGCCACCGGAGGTTCCGTCGAGGTCCTTCCTGCGCTGGGCCTGCTCTCCCACCGCATCCGCGTCCTGCCGATGGAGCCGTCCGCGCTCGTGGACGCGCCCGACTCGGACGTCGTCCTGCTCGACGCGCGGCGCGACCTCGTGGCCGCACGCACGACGTGCCGGCTCCTGCACGCCACGGGCCTCACGGTGCCGCTGATCCTCGTCCTCACCGAGGGCGGGCTGACGGTGGTCACGGCCGAGTGGGGCGCCGACGACCTGCTGCTCGAGACGGCGAACCCCGCCGAGGTCGAGGCGCGGCTGCGGCTCGTCATCGAGCGCTCGGCGAAGGGCCCGTCGGACGACGGGCCGCAGGAGATCTCCGCGGGCGAGCTCGCGATCGACGCGAGCGGGTACACCGCACGCCTGCGCGGCCGCCCCATCGACCTCACGTACAAGGAGTTCGAGCTCCTCAAGTACCTCGTGCAGCACCCGGGCCGTGTGTTCACGCGCGCCCAGCTGCTGCAGGAGGTGTGGGGCTACGACTACTACGGCGGCACCCGCACGGTGGACGTCCACGTCCGGCGTCTGCGCGCCAAGCTCGGCCCCGAGCACGAGCAGCTCATCGGGACGGTCCGCAACGTCGGCTACCGGTTCGACCCGCCCAAGGACCGCCGCCCGGCGGCCGACGACGACGCCCCGGGCACCGAGGCTCGCGGGCCCCGCGGGGTCGGGACCTCGCGGGACGGAGGCGCCGGCGCACCGGTAGGTTCGTCCGGGTGACGGCTGACACCTCCGACTTCACGGGCAGCCCTTCCTGACGGACCCTGGCGGCACGAGTTCGTGCCCGCGAACGGGGCGCGGTTCCACGTCGCGCTCGCCGGGCCCGAGGACCGCGGGGTCCGCGACCCCGGGCCGCCCCTCGTCGTCCTCCTCCACTCGTTCCCCCAGTTCTGGTGGGCGTGGCGGGACCAGGTCGAGCCGCTCGCGGCCGCCGGGTACCGCGTCGCCGCGATGGACCTGCGCGGCGTCGGCGCCTCTGACAAGCCGCCGATCGGGTACGACGCGCCCACCCGGACCCGCGACATCGCCGGCGTGATCCGCTCGCTCGGCGCGGGTCGCGCCGTCGTCGTGGGCCACGGCACCGGCGGGAGCCTCGCGTGGGCCATGGCGTCTCTCCAGCCCGCCGTGACCGCGGGCGTCGCGGCGTTCTCCGCACCGCACCCCGCGCGCCTGCACGCGTCCTCGCGCCGCCTGCTCACGTCCGCAGCGCGGCGCCACCTCGCGTTCTTCCAGGTCCCGACCCTGCCCGAGCGCGCTCTCACGTCCGGCGACCTCGTGGACCGCGTCCTCGCCGACGGCGCCGCGCGCGCCTTCGACGACGACGTCGTCGCCACCTACCGCACCGTCATGCGCATCCCGTTCGCCGCGCACACCGCCATGGAGTCCCTGCGCTGGGCGGTGCGCTCGACCCCGCGCCCCGACGGCCGGCGGTTCCTCAACGCGCTGCGCCGCCCCGTCGACGTCCCGACCCTCCAGGTGCACGGCGGCCGCGACGGGCTGCTGCGCCGCGAGCTCGCCGACGCCGACGGCGCCGCCCTCGCCCGCGACTTCCGGTTCGAGGTGCTGCCCGACGCCGGGCACTACCTCCCCGAGGAGGCGCCCGGCGACGTCACGGACCTCCTGCTCGACTGGCTCCCGCGCGTCGCACGCGACTGAGGCAGACGCCGGTCGCGGCCCAGGCTCCGAGGCGGGGCTGTGCGAACCTCAGCTCGTCTTGACGAGCGCCGCGGCCTTCTCGGGGTCCGTCTCGCCGACGCCGTAGGACGGGCACCACTGCGCGATGCTGCACGCCCCGCACGCCGGCTTGCGCGCGAAGCACACGCGCCGGCCGTGGAAGATCAGCCGGTGCGACAGCATGGTCCACTCGGACTTCTCGATCAGCCCGTCGACGACCTGCTCGACCTTGACCGGGTCCTCCTCGGCCGTCCAGCCGAGGCGACGCACGAGCCGCCCGAAGTGCGTGTCGACCGTCAGACCGGGGATGCCGAAGGCGTTGCCCAGCACGACGTTCGCCGTCTTGCGCCCCACGCCGGGGAGCGTCACGAGGTCGTCGAGGCGGGCGGGCACCTCGCCGTCGAACCGCTCGACGAGCGCCTGCCCGATCCCGATCACCGACTGTGCCTTCGCCCGGAAGAAGCCCGTCGGCCGCAGGATCTCCTCGAGCTCGATCCGGTCCGCCGCCGCGTAGGCCGCCGCGTCCGGGTACGTCTCGAACAGCTCGGGCGTCGTGAGGTTCACCCGCTTGTCCGTGGTCTGCGCGGACAGCACGGTGGCGATCAGCAGCTCGAGCGGCGTCGTGAAGTCGAGCTCGCAGTGCGCGTCGGGGTACGTCAGCGCGAGCTCCCGGTTGGTCCGCCGCGCGCGCCGCACGAGACCCAGGTGCGACTCGCCGTCGCCCGCCGGTCCCCTCGCCCTCGTCCGCGACGACGTGCTCGGACCTGTCACGGGAACCTGCTCGGCGTCGGTCACACGGCCACGGTAGCGCGCTCCTCCGACACCCGAGTTGCCACGGTAGGGCAGACTTGGGCCTGAAAGATGACGAGGACGAGACGAAGGACACCCCGCGTGGACGACGACGTTGTGCTCTCCGCACCCCTGTTCGCGACGATGGACCCGGACGAGACGCGCACCCTCTTCGAGTCGATGCAGCAGATCGAGCTCTCCCGGGGTGACGTGCTCTTCCGCGAGGGCGAGCCGGGCGACCGCCTGTACGTGATCGCGAGCGGCAAGATCAAGCTGGGCCGCCGCTCCAACGACGGGCGCGAGAACCTGCTGTCGATCCTCGGCCCCGGCGAGATGTTCGGCGAGCTGTCCCTGTTCGACCCGGGCCCCCGCACCGCCACCGCGAGCTCCGTCGCCGACTCCGTGATCTACGAGCTCGGCCACGACCAGCTCGTCGAGTGGATCGAGAAGCACCCCAGCGTCGCGAAGCACCTCCTCAACGCGCTCGCGCGCCGCCTGCGCCGCACCAACGAGACGCTCGCGGACCTCGTCTTCTCCGACGTCCCCGGCCGGGTCGCCAAGGCCCTCCTCGACCTGTCCACCCGCTTCGGCGAGGACACCGACGAGGGCGTCCGCGTCGCGCACGACCTCACGCAGGAAGAGCTCGCTCAGCTCGTCGGTGCGTCGCGCGAGACCGTCAACAAGGCCCTCGCCGACTTCGCGACGCGAGGCTGGGTCCGCCGCGAGGGCCGCGCCGTCGTCCTGCTCGACCTGGACCGCCTGGAGCGCCGCGCGCGCTGAGCGTCCTGGTTGGTGTCCTTGCGGTCACCTTGGGTGAGGCTGCGGGTGGGGGCGCCCTCCGGTGCCGTCCCGCCTTCGCTCCGTGGTCAGGCACGACGCCGGGGCGAAAGTCGGTCGGGAACGTCACCATCCCTCGTGACCCTGCACGACGCCGGGCGAAAGCCGGTCGGAACGTCACCTTCTGACATGGCCGCGCCCGTCGACGGCGCGACGGCCGGCCGCCTCGATAGCGGCACAGCGTGTCACCCGTCGCCGTCACGCGAGATGCGACTCGTTGCCGTCCACGGGCGGGGTCTGACGACAACGCCCCGCATCTCGTGGCGCGACACAGGACCGGCCGGGCGTCGCCGTCGGGCACCGCGCGCAAGGACCGGATGCGGGGACGCGGAGGGTGAGACGAACGCCGAGCGGGGTGGACCGGTGGCGGCGGCGGGTCGTGGTGGGTCTGGCGGGAGCGGCGCGAGGAACGAGCGACGCGGATGGTAGACCCGCCGCCGCCACCGGTCCATCCCGCGAACGCACGCCGCCACCGCGGACCCCGCGAACGCACGCCGGAGACCGGCGAACGACTACTCCGCGAGCTCCACGACCAGCTCGACCTCGACCGGGGAGTCGAGCGGGAGGACCGTCACGCCGACGGCGCTGCGCGCGTGGACGCCCGCGTCGCCGAGGACGTCGGCGAGGACGGTGCTCGCGCCGTTGATGACGGCGGGCTGGCCGGTGAACGACGGGTCGCTCGCGACGAAGCCCACGACCTTGACGACCCGGACGACCTGGTCGAGGTTCCCGACGAGAGCGTGGACGGCCGCCAGTGCGTTGAGCGCGCAGACGCGCGCGAGGTGCGCGGCGTCGTCGGGCGGGACGAGGCCCTCGCCGTCGCCGACCTTGCCGGTCGCGGGCAGGGCGCCGTCGACGAACGGGAGCTGCCCGGACGTGTAGACGTACCGTCCCGTTCGCACGGCGGGCACGTAGGCCGCGACGGGCGCTGCGACGGCGGGCAGCGTGATGCCGAACTCGGCGAGGCGTGCGGCGACGGCGCCGGGTGCGGCGGGAGCGCCGTCCGCCACTACTTCTCCCCGGTCGGGCGCTTGAGGTAGGCGACGAGGCCGTTGCCGTCGGGGCCGGTGACGACCTGGACGAGCTCCCAGCCGTCGGAGCCCCACTGGTCGAGGACGGCCTTCGTGTTGTGGATGATCAGGGGGATGGTCGCGTACTCCCAGGTGGTTGCCATGGGGCGAGCGTAGCGGCCCGCCGTCGTGCCCGCGGGGTGTCCCACGCCACCTCGCCGAGCCGCTCGCGGGGCCTCCCGGAGCCCCCACGGTCGCGTCGCGGGCGGTTCCTCGGGATGCTCACACAACTCGCACACCGCCCGGATCCGGCTCGCCGGGTTCTGGTCCGGGGGCTCCCGTAGGGTTGGCACCATGGCTTCCCCTGTGCGCCCTCGCGGTCGACAGATCAACGCGTACCAGCTCGTGGCGCTCTTCCTGGCGTTCGTGCTGGTGTCCGGCGTCGGCGGAGTGCTGGCAGCCGGACTGGTGGTCCCGCTCGCCGCGGGCGCCAACACCGCGACGGACAGCGCGCTCGAGGTGTTCGACGAGCTGCCCGCAGACCTCGAGCCCGGGCCGCTGGCGGAGCAGTCGCGCGTGTACGCCAACGACGGCACGACCCAGCTCGCGACGTTCTACACGGAGAACCGGATCGTCGTCCCGCTGGACCAGGTGTCGGAGGCGATGCAGAACGCGGTCATCGCGATCGAGGACAAGCGGTTCTGGCAGCACGGGGGCGTCGACCTCGAGGGCATCCCGCGCGCGGCGGTGAACAACGTCCTGCAGAAGGACACGCAGGGTGCGTCGACGCTGACGCAGCAGTACGTGAAGAACGTCCTCATCGAGAAGGCGGTCCGCGAGGACGACACGATGGGGATCTGGGAGGCGAAGGAGAACTCGCTCGGCCGCAAGGCCCGGGAGGCGAAGCTCGCGATCTCGCTCGAGAAGCGGATGACCAAGGAGGAGATCCTCCAGGGGTACCTGAACATCGCGCAGTTCGGCGCCGCGTCGCTGTACGGCGTCGAGACCGCGGCACAGCACTACTTCAGCAAGAGCGCGAAGGACCTGACCCCGGTCGAGGCCGCGACGATCGCGGGCGTCACGAAGGCGCCGTCGCTGTACGACCCGACGCGCAACCCCGAGGTGTCGCAGAGCCGTCGCAACACGGTGCTGCTGACGATGTACCAGCAGGGGTTCATCTCCAAGGAGGAGTACGACACCGCGCGCGCCACGCCGCTCGCCGACACGCTCAAGGTGAAGCCGGTCGAGGTCGGCTGCCAGGCGGCGGGCGGGGCGGCGTTCTTCTGCGACTACGTCACGAAGGTGATGATCTCCGACCCGGCGTTCGGCGAGACCGAGGACGACCGCAAGGCGCTGCTGTACCGGGGTGGCCTGGACATCTACACGACGCTCGACCCCGCGATGCAGGTCGCGGCCGAGCAGCAGGCGAAGGCGGCCGTGCCGCCCGAGGACCCGTCCGGCATCGAGGACGCGATCGTGTCCGTCGAGCCGGGGACGGGCAAGATCCTCGCGATGGCGCAGAACCGTGACTACGACGTCGCGGAGCAGCCGGCACCGAACACGACCGCGGTGAACTACAACGTGGACCAGGCGCACGGCTCGTCGAGCGGCTTCTCGCCCGGGTCGACGTGGAAGGTCTTCGTGCTCGCGGAGTGGCTCAAGAGCGGCCGGAGCCTGTACCAGCCCGTCAACGCGAACAGCCGGTCGTGGAACAACTCCGACTTCGACTTCTGCGGCGCCAACGTGCGCAACGAGACGAAGCCGTGGCGTCCCGGCAACTCCGACGGCATCGACAACAAGGGCACGATCTCCGTCCTGCAGGCGACGTACAACTCCATCAACACGGCGTACGCGTCGATGGAGAGCCAGCTGCGCCTGTGCGACATCAAGGCGACGGCCGAGTCCATCGGCTACAAGCCGTCGCGCCTCGCGGAGCAGGAGGGCGGCGTGTCGATGTACCCCTCGATGGTCATCGGCACGCAGAACTCCTCGCCGCTGCAGATGGCGGCCGCGTACGCGACGTTCGCGAGCGGCGGCACGTACTGCGACCCCGTCGCGATCACGAAGGTCGTCGGTGCGGACGGCGCGGAGCTGCCCGTGCCGGCCTCGAACTGCAACCCGAACGCGCTCGACCCCGCGGTCGCGAACACCGTGACGTACGCCCTCCAGTCCGTCATGACGCAGGGCTCGGGCAAGAAGGCGCAGCTCGAGGGCCGGACGTCGGCCGGGAAGACGGGGACGGCGAACCTCAACAAGCACACGTGGTTCATCGGCTACACGCCCCAGGTGGCGACGGCCGTCTGGATCGGCAACGCCGAGTCGGACGTCGAGATGCGCGACGGGTTCACGATCAACGGCGTCTCGCGTCGCTGGTGGTTCGGCTCCGACCTCGCGGCGCCCACCTGGAAGGCCTACATGGACCAGGCGCTCGCCGGGAAGCCTGCCGTCGAGTTCGCCGCGCCCGACTGGGGCCGGGTCAACGCCCCCACACCGCCGCCGACGGCCCCGACCACCCCGGAGGGCGGCGACACCCCGCCTCCCGCCCAGGAGGGCGCTCAGCCGCCGGCGAACGCCGACGGCGGCAACGGCAACGGCGGCGACCGGGGCGATGATCGTGGTGACCGCGGGAACGACGAGGGTCGCGGCACCCTCGAGGACTTCCTCGACGACCTCGGTGGCGGCGGAGGGAACGACTGAGCGCCCGCGGGCGCTCCGCCGGGCGAGCACTCGGGGCTCTCGCCGTCGCGGGCGTCGGCGCGCTGGCCTACGCCCACGTCGAGACGAAGCTCTTCGCGCTGCGTGAGGTGACCGTCCCGGTCCTGCCCCCCAGCGCGCGCGACCTCCGGGTGCTGCACGTCTCCGACCTGCACCTGGTCCCGACGCAGCAGCGCAAGATCGACTGGATCAGGTCGCTGGCCGAGCTCGAGCCGGACCTCGTGGTCGACACGGGTGACAACCTGGCGCACGTCGACGCCCTGGACCCGCTACTGCACGCGCTCGCGCCGCTGCTGGACTCCACGCCGGGCCTGTTCGTCCTCGGGTCGAACGACTACTACGCCCCGTCCCCGAAGAACCCGGCGCGCTACCTCCTCCCGGACGCGCGGGTGTCTCGGACGGAGCCACCTCGCGCGCTCCCGGCCGCGGAGATGTCCGCGGCGTTCCGGGACGCCGGCTGGGTGGACCTCACGAACCGGCGCGACGTCGTCGAGGTCGGCGGGTTACGGCTCGACCTCGTCGGGGTCGACGACCCGCACCTGGACCGAGACGTGTTCCCGGAGGCCGAGCTCTCCCGGACGGTGACCGCCGACCTGCGCCTGGGCGTCACGCACGCGCCCTACCGCCGGGTCCTCGACCAGATGCACGCCGACGGGTCCGACGTGATCATCGCCGGCCACACGCACGGCGGCCAGCTGTGCGTCCCGGGCTTCGGCGCCCTCGTCACGAACTGCGACCTCGACCGCGGTCGGGCCAAGGGCCTGCACGGCTGGCCGGGGGCACGGCCGGACGAGGACGGCGGCGAGTCGTCGACGTGGCTGCACGTGTCGGCCGGTGCCGGGACGTCCCCGTACGCCCCGTTCCGCTTCGCGTGCCGGCCCGAGGCGACGCTCCTCACGCTGACCTCCCGCTGAGGTCTCGCCCCGCTCCCTCGGGCGAGCGACCGGCGTCGGGCACGTCACCCGGACCCGGTTTCGTCGCACGGCACTTCGTCGGCTATTCTGGGCAGGCTTCCCCCGCGGAAGGTCAGGATCCGTCCTGACCATCGAGCACTGGTCCCAGTGCCCGACGACGCGTGGTGGGCAACCGGGGTGTGGCGCAGCTTGGTAGCGCGCTTCGTTCGGGACGAAGAGGTCGCAGGTTCAAATCCTGTCACCCCGACCAGTCGAGAGGCCCTCTGGCCAGCGGAAACGCTGGACGGAGGGCCTCTCGTCATGTGTGCTGGACAGTCGTCGGGCGTGGTGCGGCCCCCTGCTACGTTCGCCGCATGCGGACGACACGGTGGGCGGTCCTCGGCCCGGGACAGATCGGCGGCTGGTTCGCCCGGGCGCTGCCGCGCTCGGAGCACGGGACGCTCCACGCCGTGGCGAGCAGCGACCGCGACAGGGCCGCGGCGTTCGCGCGAGCCCACGGCGCCTCGGTGACCGGCACCTACGCGGAGATCCTCGCGCGCGAGGACGTGGACGCGGTCTACGTCTCCACCGTGCACACGACCCACGCCGACCTCGCCGTGGCAGCGCTCGTCGCGGGCAAGGCGGTCCTCTGCGAGAAGCCCGTGGCGCCGACCGCCGCCGAGACCGACCGCGTCCTCGACGCAGCAGCGGCGTCCGGCATGCCGTTCGTCGAGGCGTACAAGCACCAGTTCGGCCCCTTGGCCCGTGCTCTGCACGCTACCGTCGCCGACGGCGCGCTCGGCACTCCCCTCCACGTCACCTCGGCGTTCGGGTTCGAGGCCGCGGAGCGGACGGGGCGGCTGTTCGACCCTGCTCTCGCGGGTGGCGCGATCCTCGACGTCGGCGGCTACCCGGTGTCGCTCGCCGTCGCCGTGGCCGCGGCAGCCGGCGTAGACCTCTCCGCGCTCACCGTCACGGACGTCGCGGGCACTGTCGGCCCGACGGGCGTCGACGAGCACGCGTCGGCGACCATCGCTGCCGACGGGCTCACGGCCGCCGTGGAGTGCTCGATCGTCGCCGACCTGCCGCGGTCCGCCGTCGTCGAGGGTCCGGCCGGGGCCCTGCGGCTCGACGACGCGTTCGGCAGCCGGGCCGACTCGGCGGCATCCTTCGTCGTGCGGGCCGGAGGTCGCGAGCGCGTGGTCGACGCACCGCCCGTGGACCCGTTCGCCGCGGAGGCGGACGCCGTGTCGCTCGCGCTCGCCGACGGCAGGACCGAGGCGCCCGAGATGCCGTGGGAGCACACACGCACCGTCGCGCGCCTGCTCGACCGGTGGCGCGCGGTGGTCGTGACGGCAGCGCCTCGTGCGCCGGGCGGTCCGGCGACGCGCGCGAGAGACTGAGGACGTCCGGGAAGCCCGCGAGAGGGAGGTCGTCGTGGCCGCAGGCACGATCGTCGTCGTCGGGGGTGGTCTCGCCGCCGCCAAGGCCGTCGAGACGCTGCGCGACGAGGGGTTCGACGGCGAGGTGCGGATCGTCGCGCGCGAGCCGCACCGGCCGTACGAGCGCCCGCCGCTCTCGAAGGACTACCTGCGCGGCGAGGTCGGGCGGGACACCGTCTTCCCGCTCGACGAGGCGTGGTACGCCGACCACGACGTCGAGCTGCTCACGGGTGCGAGCGCGACGGCCGTCGATGTGGCCGCACGGACGGTGACCCTCGCCGACGGGCGCTCGTTCGCCTACGGCACGCTGCTGCTCGCCACGGGCTCCGAGCCGCGACGCCTCCCCGTACCCGGCATCGACCTCGACGGCGTGCACCAGCTGCGCACGCTCGAGGACAGCGAGCGGCTCGCCGCGACGTTCGAGGCGTCCGCGCGCGAGGGCGCCGGCCGGCTCGCGATCGTCGGCGACGGGTGGATCGGCCTGGAGGTCGCGGCGTCGGCGCGCTCGGCGGGGATGGACGTGAGCGTCGTCGGCCTCGGGGCACACCCGCTCGAGCGGGTCCTCGGACCGGAGATGGGCGAGCTCTACGGGCAGCTCCACGTCGAGCACGGGGTGCACCTGCACCGGCGCGCCCAGGCGTCGGCGATCACGGGCAGCGAGGGCGCCGTGACCGGCGTCGCGCTCGCCGACGGGACGCACGTCGACGCCGACGTGGTGCTCGTCGCCGTCGGCGCGGTCCCCAACGTCGGGCTGGCGGAGGCCGCGGGCCTCGCGATCGACTCCGCGACAGGCGGCGTCGTCGCCTCGGCGACCCTCCAGACCACCGACCCGGACGTGTTCGTCGCCGGAGACGTCGCCAGCGTGCCGTACGCCCGGTACGGCCGGTCGATCCGGGTCGAGCACTGGGCGACGGCCCTCAACCAGGGCCCGCACGCCGCGCGCGCGATGCTCGGCGCGACCGACCCGTACCCCGAGCTGCCCTACTTCTTCTCCGACCAGTACGACGTCAGCATGGAGTACCTCGGGTTCGTCGCGGGCCCCGACGCCTACGACGACGTCGTCGTCAGCGGCTCGGTCGCCGACCGCGAGCTCGTCGCGTTCTGGGTCAAGGACGGCCGCGTCGAGGCCGGTATGGCCGTGAACGTGTGGGACCGCATGGAGGACGTCAAGGCCCTCATCCACCGCGACGGCCCGGTCGACCGCGCCGAGCTGGAGTCGTTCGTCGGCTGACGCCCCGCACCTGGTCCGGTCGGTGCCTCGGTCCCGACCGCGGGAGCCGCGACGTCGGTGCGGAGGTGCGCTGGTCCCGACCGCGGGAGGGGCGACGTCGGTGCTCGGGCTGCCGCGCCGTCACCGTGGTCGTCCGGGCGGAGGTTCGCGCGCGCGGCTTGACGCCCTTCGCATCCGACGTCGCCCCACCCGCTCTCCGGTCGTCCTCCCCCGGCCCGTGGGTACGCATGCCCGTGCCTCGCCGTAGCGCGGCGCGGCGCGGTAGGGATGGCGCCGGCAGGAACGGGCGGGTGAGTCGGCGAGCCAGGACCAGGGTGGGACGGCGCCGGGAGGGGTGGGCGGGGGCGCCGCGTCGTGGTGGGTCTGGCGGGAGCCGCGAGGAACGAGCGGCGGATGGTAGACGCGGCGCCCCCGCCCACCCCGACACCTAGGGCGACCAGATGCTGCGCCCCCTCACCCGGACACCCGAGGTGACCACGCGCCGTCGGGCGGTCGCCTCAGGGCACGTCGCGCTGCGGCTCGCCGACGTACTCGCTGAGCGGGCGGATGAGCGCGTTCGCGGCGCGCTGCTCCATGACGTGCGCGGTCCAGCCGACGACGCGCGACGCGACGAACAGCGGCGTGAACATCGGGGTGTCGAAGCCCATGAGGTGGTAGGCCGGGCCGGCCGGGTAGTCGAGGTTGGGCAGGATGTTCTTGCGCTCGGTCATCGCGGACTCCAGCGCGGTGTACAGCTCGAGCAGGTCGGGCCGGTCGTAGTGCTCGACGAGCGCGTCGAGCGTCGCGCGCATCGTCGGTACCCGAGAGTCGCCGTGCTTGTAGACGCGGTGGCCGAACCCCATGATCTTGCGCTTGCTCGCGAGGGCGTCGTCGAGCCAGGCCGCGGCGCGGTCGGCGGTACCGATCTCCGCGAACGTCGCCATGACGGCCTCGTTCGCGCCGCCGTGCAGCGGGCCCTTGAGCGCGCCGATCGCGCCCGTGACGGCGGAGTGCAGGTCGGAGAGGGTGGACGTGATGACACGTGCCGCGAACGTCGAGGCGTTGAACGAGTGCTCGGCGTACAGGACCATCGACACCTCGAACGCGCGCACCACGGCGGGGTCGGGTTCCTCGCCGAACGTCATCCAGAGGAAGTTCTCGGCGTAGCCCAGGTCGTCGCGCGGCTCGACGAGCTGCAGGCCGCGGCGTCGGCGCTGGTCGAGCGCGACGACGGCGGGCAGCGCCGCCCACAGGCGCAGCGCCTTGGCCTGCTCGGCCTCCGGCGAGGAGTCCTCGGCGTCGGGGTCGTGCGCGCCGAGCTGAGACACCGCGGTGCGGCACACGTCCATGGGGTGGCACGACGTCGGCAGCTCGAGGACCGCGTTGCGCACGTTGCCCGGGAGGGCGCGGTGCGCCCGCTCGACGGCGGTCTGCTCGGCGAGCTGCTCGGGCGTCGGGAGGTCGCCGTGCCACAGGAGGTACGCGACCTCCTCGAAGGAGCGGCGCGCGGCGAGGTCCTGCACGGGGTACCCCCGGTACAGCAGGGAGTTCGTCTCGGGGTTGACCTTCGAGACGGCCGTGACATCGACGACGACGCCCGCGAGACCCTTGCGGATCTCGGGCCCGTCGGCGGGGATGGTGCTGGCGGGGGTGCTCATGCGCTCACTCCTTCGTGGTGCAGCTCGGGTGGTCGTCAGGGTCGGTAGGTGAAGATGCCCTCGTCGAACTGGTTGTAGGCGGCGTAGTCGAGGAGCTCGTAGAGGCGAGCGCGCGTCTGCATGCCCTCGACCTGGCCGGCCTGGGTCCCGGTCTCGGCGATCTCGTCGAGCGCGCGCTCGGCCGCGCCCATCGCGACCCGCAGGAGCGTCACCGGGTAGATGACCAGCGCGACGCCCGCGTCACCGAGCTGTCGCCGCGTGAAGAGCTCGGACTTGCCGAACTCCGTCATGTTGGCGAGCACCGGCACGTCCACCGCCGACGCCACGGCCTCGAACTCCCCGAGGTCCTTCATCGCCTCGGGGAAGATCGCGTCCGCCCCGGCGTCGACGAGCGCCTTCGCGCGGTCGATCGCGACGCGCAGCCCGGCGTCGCCCGGGACGGTCCCCCGCACGTCGGTGCGCGCCATGACGAGGAAGCCGGGGTCGCGCCGCGCGTCGACCGCGGCGCGCACGCGCTTCGCCGCCTCGTCGAGCCCCACCACCTCCTTGCCGTCGAGGTGGCCGCACCGCTTCGGGTTGACCTGGTCCTCGACGTGCGCGCCCGCCACCCCGGCGTCCTCGAGCGTCTGGACCGTGCGGGCCACGTTCATCGGCTCGCCGAAGCCCGTGTCGGCGTCGACGAGCGCGGGCAGGTCGGTGACGCGCGCGATCTGCTGCGAGCGCCCGGCGACCTCGGTGAGCGTCGTGAGGCCGATGTCGGGCAGCCCGAGGTCGGCGGACAGGACGGCCCCGGAGACGTAGACCCCCTCGAAGCCCTTGTCCTGGATCAGCCGCGCGGAGAGCGGGTTGAACGCGCCAGGCAGCCGCAGCGGCTCCCCTGTGCTCCGGGCCCCCGCGAGCGCCGCGCGGAACGCCTGTCGCTTGTCCGACGGCGTCACCTGGCTGTACAGCATCACTCGCCTCCTGCGTCGGTCGTCTCGGTGCCCGACGTCGCGGGCTCGCCGGGTGCACCCGGGCGCGCCGTGGCCTCGGGCGCGTCGTGCATCGTGAATCCCTCGCCCTGGACCTCGGGCGACGGCCCGTCCTCGCCCGACGCCGCGGCGTCGGGCCGGCCGAGCTCGAAGAGACCGGTCGGCGTGGGCACGGAGTCGAGCAGGCCGGGACGGGCGACGACCGTCAGCTCCCGCACCTCGGCCGCCGTGAGCGAGGGCAGCCGCTCGGCGAGGGCGAGGAAGCGCTCGATCTCGGCGTCGTCGAGGACACCGGCGGCGAGCGTGCGGAACTTCTTCACGTACTGCGCGCGGCCGAACGGCCGGGCGCCGAGGGGGTGCGCGTCGGCGACGGCGATCTCCCGGACGAGGCGGCCGCCGTCGGCCAGCTCGATCTCGACCCGACCGCCGAACGCCTTCTCCGCGGGGTCGGTCGCGTGGTAGCGGCGCGTCCACTCGGGGTCCTCGGCCGTGGTGACCTTCGACCACAGCTCGACCGTGTCGGGGCGGGCGGCTCGCTCGGGCGCGTACGAGTCGACGTGGTGCCAGCCGCCGTCCTGCAGCGCGACGGCGAAGATGTACGGGATCGAGTGGTCGAGCGTCTCGCGCGACGCCGTCGGGTCGTACTTCTGGGGGTCGTTCGCGCCGGAGCCGATGACGTAGTGGGTGTGGTGGCTCGTGTGGATGACGACGCTCGCGACGTTCGCGGGGTCGGCGAGCCACGGGTGCTCGTCGTGCAGCGCTCGCGCGAGGTCGATGAGCGCCTGGGACTGGTACTCCGCGGAGTGCTCCTTGGTGTACGTGTCGAGGATCGCGGTGCGTGGCTCGCCGGGGCTCGGGAGCACGACGTCGTACGCCGCGTCCGGGCCGTCGAGCAGCCAGGCGACCACGCCGTCCTCGCCCTCGTAGATCGGCTCGGGCGACGTCTGGCCGCGCATCGCACGGTCCACCGCCTCGACGGCGACCTTGCCCGCGAACGCGGGGGCGTGCGCCTTCCACGTGGAGATCTGGCCCTTGCGCGACTGCCGCGTGGCGGTCGTCGTGTGCAGGGCCTGGCCGATCGCCTGGAAGACCGTGGTGGTGTCCAGGCCGAGCATGGTCCCGATCCCCGCCGCGGCGGACGGCCCGAGGTGTGCGACGTGGTCGATCTTGTGCCGGTGCAGGGAGACGGCCCGGACGAGGTCGACCTGGATCTCGTACCCGGTGACGATGCCGCGCAGGACCTGTGCCCCCGTGGCGCCGACATGCTGCGCCACCGCGAGGATCGGCGGGATGTTGTCGCCCGGGTGCGAGTACTCCGCGGCGAGGAAGGTGTCGTGGAAGTCGAGCTCGCGCACGGCGACGCCGTTGGCCCACGCCGCCCACTCGGGGCTCGTGCGGGTGGTCAGGTCGCACCCGAAGACGGTGGCGCCCGGCGTGTAGGGGTGGGCGAGCGCCTGGCCGCGTGCGGCGACCGCGGGGCCGCGCGTCAGGCTCGCGGCCGCGACCGCGGCGTTGTCGAGGACACGGTTGATCACCATGTCCTCGACCTCGGGCGTGACCTCGACGGGGTCGGTCGCGAGCTCGGCGAGCTTCCACGCGAGCTGGTCCGTGCGGTCGAGCGGCTCGGCGCTGGGGTAGACGCGCAGGTGGTGGGTGTACGGCATCGCTGGCTCAGCTCTCGTCGGTCGTGGCGGGATGGTCCGTGGCCGGACCGGTGGTGGTGTCGTTGGTGGCGCGCAGCGCGTGCTCGGCGAGGGCGGCGCTGCGGTCGATGTGGGCGATCATCGCGGCCTCGGCCGCGGCGGGGTCGCCGGCGGCGAAGGCTGCGGCGACGGCGCGGTGCTCGTCCACGTGGTCGGTCGTGCCCACGCGTCCGCGCGCGGCGAGCGTGCGGTACCGGTCGACATGGCCGCGGATCTGCCGCAGCAGGGCGGAGCACCAGCGGTTGTCCGCGAGCGCCTCGATCTCGCCGTGGAACTGCGCACCGACGCGCAGCACCTCGTCCTCGTGGTCGCGGACCGCGTCCATGAGGCTCACGAGGCGCTCGAGGCGGGCGACGTCGCCGGGCCGCGCCCGTTGGCACGCGTCCCGGGCGAGCAGACCCTCGAGCCGCGCGCGGACCTCGTACACGCGGCGCGCGTCGGCGAGGTCGAGCGGCGCGACGCGCACGCCTCCGGTCGGGAGCTCGACGACGAGCGCCTCGGCCTGGAGCATGCGCACGGCTTCGCGGACCGGCGTCCGGGAGACGCCGAGCCGTGCGGAGAGCACGGGTTCGGTGAGCCGCTCGCCGGGGACGAGGGTCCCGTCGATGATGCGGGTGCGGAGCAGGTCGTAGACGGCGCGGGCCCCGGACTGCCGTCGGGCGCCGCCGAGCGGCTCGGCCGCGAGGCCGACGGGAGCGGGCGTCGTCGTCACCTCGCCATCGTGACACACCGTTGCGCACTTGTATACAAGTGACCGGCGTCGTGCGTCGGACGCTCGCGTACGGGTGCTAGGGGCCCGTGGTCCAGCCCGTGTAGCCGCCGGCGGGGATGTCGTCGATCTCGTCGTCGACCGGAGCCATGCGCTCGGCCATCTCGAAGTGCCAGTTCACGAGCTCTCCGAGCGGGACGGCCGTCCGGGAGGCGCGCGCGACGTCACGGCCCTCCTCCGACCACAGCGGCGGGTAGATGCTCAGCCCTTCGTCCAGGCCGACGGCACCGATCTCGTGATACCACCCGGGCCAGCGCAGACGGCCGTAGAAGTCGGCCGTCCCGCCGCTCACGGCCCACTCGAGGAACGCGGCCTGCCCGAAGCCGAGGTCGACCCAGTCGAGGGCGTCGGGCGCGAACCAGTGCACGTTCCCCAGCGGACCGGCGAGACCGCCGCCGTTGATGGCGAACGTCCCGCCCAGGACGTCGTACGCGACGACGAGGACCGACGGCACGGCGCTCTCCTCGCCGGGCTCGCCCAGCCCGTTGACGCTCGCGAGGTCGGGCAGGCCCGCGCCCCCGCCGCCGAGGATGCGCAGCCACCCGCCGTCCACCAGGACTCCCCCGGTGTGCAGTGCGAGCGCTCCCAAGGTCGAGCGGACGGTGACCTGGAGCCGGAAGAGGACCTCCAGCGACCACGCGGGCGCGGGGACGATGTCGACCCCGGCACGCCCGAGCATCCGGGCGAGGGTCGGCCACGCGGGGTCGTCGACAGCGGCGAGCTCCGCAGCCGTCCTCACTGTCATGGCCGGATCATGCCACGTGTTGCCGCAGTGCGTGAATCCTGGTATGGGAAATCTTGGTCGTTGTGTCCGAGAGGTCCGCCCGTGCCCTGAAACTCCCCGGGGCACCCGTGCCCCGTGAAGGCTCCGCGCGCGACCTGCGCAGACCTGTCACCCGGCCGTCCGCGGCCCGCCGTCGCCGGTACCGTCGGCGCCGTGGACGACGAGCGCACCCCGCCTCCCCCGACCGGCACCGACGCCGTCGCCGGAGCACCTCCTCCCCCGCGCGGACCCCGCGGCACCCGCGGCACCGTCGCCGTCGTCGCCGGGCTCGTCGGCCTCGGCCTCGCCGTCACGGCCGCCGTGCTGGGACCCGGGCTCCTGCACGCCACGTCGACCGCGGGCGAGGCGCCGCCGACCGCGACGTCGACCGAGACGTCGACCGAGACGTCGACCGGGTTCGTCCCGCAGGGGCAGGACCCGACGCGCTGGGTCGAGGACACCACGGCGCTGCTCGCGGCGCTGCCCGGCGTCGCGGACGCGCGGCTCAACGGGTACAGCGGGGCCTCGGCCGAGATCACGCTCGACACCCCGCTCCCCGCGCCCGAGGCGGCGCAGCGCACCGTCGACGAGGCCCGCGAGATCCTCGCGGCCTCGCGCGGCGGCGCGGAGTGGTCGCTGCGCCTCTCCGGGACCGCGGCCTCGGGCGCGACGCTCCTGGTCGTCGACGGCACGGGCGCCCGCGGCACGCGCGGGACGGACCAGACGACCGGTGACCCGCTGCCGGACCTCCTCGGCGACGACCCCGTGGCGTACGCGGTCCGGCTCGTCGCGGTCGACGGCGTGCGCGGCGTCGCGCTCGAACCGGGGCACGCGTCCGTGGAGGTCGCGGCTCCCGCCGACCTCGTCCCGGTGGCGGGGGCGGTCCGCGCCGAGGGCCGCGGGCTGACGGCGATGGGCACCTCGGGCTACGGCGTGAACCTCTCCCTGGGGCCGGACGGCACGACCGTGCCCGACGACGCGCTGCTCGCCCTCGTCGCGGGCACGTCGGCGCAGCCGGGCGTCGACACCGTCCTCTACGAGGCGCGCCGACCGGTGCTGCCGGGCACCCGGCTGCTGTCCGCGTTCGGCTCCGGCGACCTCGCGCCCGTCGCACGGTGGCTCGACGCGGCGACGTACGACGCCGGCCCGCTCGGCTACCAGGTGCACGGCACCGCGTCGGACGGCGCCGCGAGCGTCACCTCCGGCTACGTCGGCGGCGTCGTACCCGGCCTCCCTGCCGACGGGACGACGTGCGACACCGACCTCCTGACGCTCGACGCCGCGTGGTTCGACGCCGCGCTGGGCCGGCGCTTCCTCGCCGTCACGGCGCGCAACGACGACGACGCCCCGTGCGTCCTCGCGGGCAGCCCGGGGCTGCGGTTCGTCGCCTCGGACGGCGGCGAGCAGGACGTGCTCGTCGAGCCCGACGCGATCGCCGTCGGCTCACCGGTCACGCTCGCGCCCGGTGAGCTCGCGCAGTCGACGCTGTCGTGGCGCGGTGGCCCCACGGCCGACGGCCCGGCGCTCGTGACGAGCCTGCTCGTCGCCGCGGTGGCGGGCGCGACCGAGAGCGTGGTCCCGTTCGCGGACGTCCCCGGCGCCGAGCACGGCCTCGACCTGCTCGACGGCGCGACCGCCACCGTCACCCCGTGGACGACGTGGGTCCCGCCCGGTGAGCCGTGAGCCGGTGCGGGAGGACGCGCGGCGGCCGTACGCCTGTTCTCGACATCAGCCGCCGCGCGTCCCGTCGTGGGGCCGGTCCGAGGACCGGCCGGCTCATCCGAAGGTCGCCGTGAACACCTGGACGCCCGCGGGGACGTCGAGCTCCACGAGGCCCTCGCTCGGCCCGTCGCCCTCGAGCACGGGGTAGAGCGTCGGGTTCCCCGACACGTCGATCTCGCGCTCCGTCGTCGTCCCGTCCGTCGTCACGCGCGCCGTGACGGTGCCCTCGCCGCCCAGGACGGCGAACACGTCGGTGGACCGGTACGCGAGGCGGACCTGGGCGCCGTCGGACGCCGCCGTGGCGCCCTGGAAGTCGACGTCCCACGTGCCGCCGAGCGAGAACGTGTCCCGCGGCTGGTCGTCCGTGAGCGAGAAGTCCTGCTCGCCCGCCGCGTACCGCGGCTCGCCGGCGTAGTTCACGACGCGCTTGATCGAGAAGTAGGTCTCGGGCGTCGTCTCGTCCTGCGGCGTGGAGTCGCCGACGGACGTCGCCTCGGGCAGCTCGACGCCCGGGTTCGCGTCGGCGAGAAGCTCGCGCACGAGGTTCTCCGTCTCCTCGTAGCCTCCCTCCCCGAAGCGGATGTGCCGCACGGTCCCGTCGGCGTCGACGAGGTACTGCGCGGGCCAGTAGCGGTTCCGGTACGCGGTCCACGTCGCGTAGGAGTTGTCCTGGGCGACCGGGTAGGTGACACCGAGGTCCTCCGCGCCCGCGACGACGTTGCGCGTCTCGCGCTCGAACGCGAACTCGGGCGTGTGCACGCCGATGACCTCGAAGCCCTCGCCCACGTCCCGGTACCGCTCGTACCAGGCGTTGACGTGCGGGATCGCGCGCTGGCAGTTGATGCACGAGTACGTCCAGAAGTCGACGAGCACGACCTTCCCGCGCAGCTCGTCGAGCGCGAGCGCCTCGCCGCCCGGCGTGTTGAGCCACGTGTCGATGCCGCGGATCTCGGGCGCCGGGCCGCAGTCCTCCAGCTCCGGGGCACCGTTCGAACAGTTCGACAGCTCGCGGTTCTCGTCCGTGACGAGGCCACCGAGGTCGAGCGCCTCCCGGACCGTCTCGTTCTCGTCGACCTGCTGCTGGAGCGCTCCCGTGTAGTCGGGCAGCGCCCGCTGCAGCGCCGCGGGCAGGTTCAGGGCGAGCGCCCCGGCGAGCGCGATCATCACGACGCCCCCCGTGATGCGGATGCCGCGCGTGTGGCGCTGGAAGCCCTTGACCCGCTCGGCGACGCGGCGGCCCGCGAGCGCGAAGACCAGGAGCGGGATCGCGGCACCGACGGCGAACGACACGGTGAGCGCGACCGTGCCGGGGCCGATGTTCCCCGTCGCGCCCGCGACCGTGATCGCCGCGAGCACCGGACCGGCGCACGGCACGTAGAGCACGCCGAGCCCGAGGCCGAGCACGAACGCCCCACGGTCCTGCCGGGCGGCCCCGCGCCGTGCGCCGAGCGCGGCGATGCGCTGGAAGGGGCGCTCGAGCACCTCCTCGACGCGGGGCACGATCATGCCGATGCCGAGGAGGACGAGCAGGACGATGCCGGCCCAGCGGAGCAGGTCCTGCGGGAGCCCGAGCGCGGTGAGGAG
Organism: Cellulosimicrobium sp. PMB13; assembly: GCF_051294865.1. Taxonomy (NCBI): domain Bacteria; kingdom Bacillati; phylum Actinomycetota; class Actinomycetes; order Micrococcales; family Promicromonosporaceae; genus Cellulosimicrobium; species Cellulosimicrobium sp. PMB13. Next base: position 92,563 of record NZ_CP145910.1, read on the forward strand.
CAGGGAGCCGAGCAGGGTGAAGACGCTGAAGCTCAGCACGAGACCTGCGATGACGAGGTACGGGCGCCACGAGCGCTTCCGCTCCCGCGTCCGCCGGCGGCTTCCCGCCGCCTCGCTGCCTGACGCGCCGCCCACCGGACCGCCGCCCGCCGCGGCGACGCGCTCGCCCCGCTCCGGGTCCGGGGAGACGTCCAGCGTGAGGGTGCCCGTGCCGGCGGAGCGGCGCGCACCACCGCCGACGGTGACGGCCCGCGGCGCGCCGGCGAAGAGCGCGGGCGAGACGGTCGGCGGCGAGCTCGCGCCGTCGTCCCGTGGGCGGGCGCCCTGCACGCCGCCCGCGAAGAAGATCACGGGGAGCATGGGCAGGATGCACGGCGAGATGCCCGTGATGAGGCCCCCGAGCAGTCCGATGATGATCAGCGTCTCCATGTCGGGTGTTCGGCGCGTCGCGGGGTCCGGATGGGTCCGGCATCCGGACCCATCCGGTCGGCCGTGGGTTCCGAACACCCCTCGAGACGCCCCGCAGACCGCGGGGCACGACCCGAGGAGAGACCGATGAACGCTCGAACCCGCACGTCGTACGCCGTGGCCGGCATCGCCACGCTCGCCGTCCTCGGCCTGTCCGCCTGCAGCTCGGACTCGGGCTCCGGCGCCGAGACCACCGAGTCGCAGTCGAGCGAGGACACCATGACCGACGACTCCACGGACTCCGAGGACATGGCCGAGGACACCGGGACGTCCGACGACATGGCGATGGACCCCGCCGCGAACCTCGTCGGCGCGGGCTGCGAGGCCTACGCCGAGCAGGTGCCCGACGGCGCCGGCTCGATCACGGGCATGTCGACCGACCCGGTCGCGGTCGCCGCGTCGAACAACCCGCTGCTCACGACGCTCGTCTCCGCCGTGTCGGGGGAGCTGAACCCCGAGGTCGACCTGGTCGACACCCTCAACGGCGACGAGTTCACGGTGTTCGCACCTGTCGACGACGCGTTCGCGAAGATCGACGCCGCGACCCTGGAGACGCTCAAGACCGACTCCGACATGCTCACGTCGATCCTCACCTACCACGTGGTGCCCGGGCAGCTCACGCCGGACCAGGTCGTCGGCGAGCAGACGACCGTCCAGGGCGGCACCGTCGAGGTCACGGGCGAGGGCGACGAGCTGATGGTCAACGACGCGAAGGTCGTGTGCGGCGGCGTCATGACGCAGAACGCGACCGTCTACCTCGTCGACTCGGTCCTCATGCCCAGCATGTGACGGACGTTCCCCACGACCGGCCCGGCCGCTCCTCGCGGCCGGGCCGGTCGTCGTGCTGCTCGGGGGTGGCGCTCGCGGGCACTCCGCGGGCGCCGACCGTCAGGTGACGAGTGCGACGACCGGGTCCGTGGTCGGCTGCTCGGAACCGCCCTCCGGCTCGACCGTCACCGCGACACCCACGCCCGGGGCGTCCCGCACGAGCTGCTGGACGGTCCCGTCCCGGTCGGCGAGGACGCCCGCCGAGGTGACCCCGCCGTCGTCGCCCACGACCCACAGCTGGTAGTCCTCGTCGGCGCCGACGGCCGGGAGGTCCGTCGCGCGGAACAGGTAGTCGTCGCCCGCCACGAGGACCGACGCCTCGCCGCCCCCGGCGACGTCCCCGCGCAGGATCGTGGCCGTCGGGTCGGCGAGCATCTGCGCGACGACGTCAGCCTCGGCCTGCAGCCGCGACTGCTCCTGCGTGGCCCGGACCGCGACCGTGGTCGGCACCGCGACCGCGACGACCGCGGCGGCGGCCGCCGCGACGAGCCCCCAGCGCACGCGAGCACGCGCGGCGGCGGGGCCACCGCCGCTCGGCACGGTGCCCTCGGGCCGGGCGAGCGGGTCCGTGGACGACGGCGCCGGACCGGTCGCGCTCGCGCGTTCGGCCTGCGGCGTGGTCGCGACCCGCGCGAGCACCGCGTCGCGTGCCGCCGCCGGAGGCTCGTGCTCCACGACGAACGCCGCGACGACGTCGCGGTACTCGTCGAGCGCCTGCCGCGCAGCGGGGTCGGCGGCGAGCAGGCGCTCGACGGCGCGCCGGTCGAGGTCGTCGACCGCGTCGAGCGCGTACGCGGGCAGGAGGTCCCACGCGTCGCCGCGGCCGTCGTCCGGGCGTCGGTCGTCCTGCCCCGCGCTCCCCGGTCCGAAGGTCTCGTCAGCCACGGCGCACCCCCAGGCAGTCCCGCAGGCGGATCAGGCCGTCCCGGATGCGGGACTTCACCGTCGGTAGCGGGGCGTCCAGACGCTCGGCCACCTCGCGGTAGGTGTACCCGCCGTAGTACGCGTCGACCACGGCCTCGCGCTGCGTCGCGGTGAGCGACCCGAGGCAGCGGCGCACCGCCGCCCCCTCGAGAAGGCGCTCGACGTCGTCCGCGACGACGTCCCGCGGCACGGTCGCCATCGTCGAGTCGAGGTCGCGCTGGTCGCGGTCGCGGCGGGACTGCTCGGCGCGCACCCGGTCGACCGCGCGGCGGCGCGCGAGGGTCGCGACCCAGGTGCGCGCGGAGCCGCGCGAGGCGTCGAACCGCGTCGCCGTCTGCCACACCTCGACCATCACCTCCTGCATCACCTCCGCCGCGTGGTCCGGGTCCCGCAGAACACCCAGGCACGTGCCGTACGCGACGGGCGCGAGCGCGTCGTACACGGGCGCGAACGCGTCGGGGTCGCCGCCGGCGCACGCGGAGAGCGCGGCGTCGACGGCACCCGACGAGCTCGTCGTCACGGAGCGTGGCACCCGGACAGTCTGCCGCAGCACCGGTCCCCTCACGCGTGCACGGTCCCGGACCTCCCGGGACGACCTGGGTTCGGCGCGGAGCCGCTCCCGGATGGGTCGGGGCTGGGCGTCAGGCCTCGCGCCGCGCGCGGACGGCGCCGGCGAGCTCACGCAGGAGGTCCGCCGTCGTGTCCCAGTCGATGCACGCGTCGGTGACCGACTGCCCGTAGACGAGCCCCGACGACGCCGGCTTCTGCGCGCCCGCGACGAGGAAGCTCTCCATCATCAGCCCCGTGATGCCCTGCTCCCCCTCGGCCAGGCGACCGGCGACCTCGCGCACGACCTCGGCCTGCCGCACGTGGCTCTTGCCCGAGTTGCCGTGCGACGCGTCGACGACGAGGCCGTGCTCCACGACCCCGCCGAGGCCCGAGGTGCGCGCCACCGCGAGCGCCGCCGCGACGTCGTCGGCCCCGTAGTTGGGGCCCGAGCGCCCGCCGCGCAGGATGACGTGGCAGTCGGGGTTGCCGGCGGTCTCCACGGCCGCGGCGCGGCCGAGCGAGTCCATGCCGAAGAACGTGTGCTCGCTCGCCGCGGTGATGCAGCCGTCGACGGCGATCTGCACGTCGCCGTCCGTCGCGTTCTTGAAGCCGACCGGCATCGACAGGCCCGACGCGAGCTGGCGGTGCACCTGCGACTCCGCGTTGCGCGCACCGATCGCGCCCCAGGAGACCGCGTCGGCGATGTACTGCGGGCTCGTCGGCTCGAGGAACTCGCACGCCGCCGGGACCCCCGCGTCGAGCACGCCCAGCAGCACCTCGCGCGCCAGGCGCAGGCCGTGGTGCACGTCGTGCGAGCCGTCGAGGTGCGGGTCGTTGATGAGGCCCTTCCACCCGACGGTCGTGCGCGGCTTCTCGAAGTACACGCGCATGACGACCATGAGGTCGTCGGACAGCTCGCGCGCGACGGCGGCGAGACGCCCCGCGTACTCGAGCGCCGCGTCCGGGTCGTGGACCGAGCACGGCCCGACGATCACGAGGAGACGGTCGTCGTCGCCGGCGAGGACGTCGCGGACCTCGCGGCGCGACGTCGTGACGAGGTCGCTGCGCGTCGCGCCGAGCGGCAGGTCGGCGAGCAGCGCGCGAGGCGCCGGGAGCGCGTCGAGCGCACGGACGCGCAGGTCGCTCGTGCGGGCCTGCAGCTCGGGGCTGTCCACGGGGTCGACGGTATCGGCATCGAGGCCGACGTTCGCGGGCTGGGCGGTCGTGCTGGTCACGGGAGGCTCCTGGTGTCGTGCTGGGGAAGGTCGGGGACCGCCGTCGAGACGGAGCCAACCGGCCTGCTGCCGCCCGTGATCCCCGGAGCGGCCCGTCTGGACGACGAAGGGCCCGGACGCGGTCCGCGTCCAAGGCCCTGTGCTGGCTCCGGGTGGTGTGATCTGTGGTCAGGCGAACGCCCGCACGGCCCCACCGGGAGCCTGCGTAAAGCGCCAATACCACTGAGAAGTCACGAGGGGACCGTAGCACGGTTCTCCCGCCGGACGCCGACTCGTCCCGTGACCGAGGGAACGTGCCCCGACGAGCGGACCGCCGCGGCGGCGGCTAGCGTCGGCGCCGTGATCGCCTGGGGGGACGTTCCGAACTGGATCGCTGCGCTCGCTGCGCTCGTCGCGGTGGTCTTCGCGTGGCTGGCCGCCGCACACACGAGAGGCCTCCTCCGGAGGGAAGCAGATCGCGACGAGCTGACACAGGAACGTGAGATGGCGCGTCGCAGGCAGGAGAGACGCGCGCAGGCGGACCTGGTCGGCGCCTGGATCGCCTGCCGGGTCCGGCTCACGGGCGGCGAGGAGGTGCTCGAGGAGTACGGCCTCGTGATCCGCAACGCGTCCCATGCGCCGGTGTTCGACGTCGCCCTCGAGACGACCGGATACGACGGTGCACCGCAGCGGACCCTGACCCTCGCCGTCCTTCCGCCCGGCGAGTACTACGCACCGACGACGGACGACCCGTGGTTCTGGGGACTCCCGGACCCGAAGGATGCCGTCGTCGGGATCGTCCGGCCCGTGATGCGCCGCAAGGAACGCCACGTGACCGAGATCCGCTTTCGTGACAGCGCGGGCCACCGCTGGGTGCGGGACGTCCACGGCAACCTGCGAGCGGAACAGGTCAGTGCCCCAGACGCCTCGGCGCCGGGGACGGCGCGATGACCCTGCAGCGCGACCGTGGCTGGGGAATCGACGCCGCGACGTCAGGGGCGGGTTCGGGATGCCGACGGGAGCAGCGCCTAGGCTCGGGGCCATGCCGATCCCCGAGTTCGTCGCCGCCCTCCGGTCCCGTGTCGGGACCGACCTCCTGTGGATGCCGGGGGTGTCGGCGGTCGTCGTGGACGACGACGGACGGGTCCTGCTCGGGCAGCGCGCGGACAGCGGGCAGTGGGCCGTCATCAGCGGGATCCTCGAGCCCGGGGAGGATCCCGCCGTCGGGCTGGCTCGCGAGGTGCTCGAGGAGACGGGGGTCGAGGTCGTCGTCGAGGCGCTCGTCTCCGTGACCGTGACGGAACCGGTCGAGTACCCGAACGGTGACCGGTCGCAGTACCTCGACCTCGCGTTCGTGTGCCGGCCGGTCTCTCCCGCGGCCGTCGCCGCCGCGCACGTCGCCGACGACGAGTCGCTCGCCGTCGGGTGGTTCGCGCCGGACGCCCTTCCCGCCGACGTCGCCCGCTCGTCGGTCCAGCGCCTCGGGCACGCGACGGACTGGCTCGCGAAGCCGTCAGAAGGACCGTTCTTCGTCCGCTGAGCCCGCGCCGGGGCCGAGCCAGCGCACCGCGAGGAGGCACGCGTCGTCGTGCTCCGGGGCCTGGGCGACGAGAGCCGCCAGGACCTGCTCGCCGGTCAGCCCGGCGGCGAGCGCGTTGGTCACGATCTCGGCGAGCTCGTCCAGCCCGCTCTCGAGCGAGCGGTCACGCCGCTCGACCACGCCGTCGGTGTAGAGCAGGACGAGGTCGCCGGGCTCCAGGCGCAGGGTGTCCGCCGCCCGCGAGGTCGGGGCGCGCACGCCGAGCGGCGTCGACCGCGCGTTCCACAGGTAGGTCGCGTCGCCGCCGGGCCCCACGTGCAGCGGGGGCAGGTGACCGGCGCACGAGTACCGCAGGGTCCCCTCGACCAGGTCCAGCTCCGCGTACACGAGGCTCGTCATGAAGCCGGTGCCCGTGCGGTCGACGAACCGGTCGAGCCGCTCGACGACCTGCACCGGCCCCAGCTCCGCGTCCGCGGCCGCGCGGGCGGCGGTGCGGAGCTGTCCCATGGCGGTCGCCGCGCCGAGCCCGCGGCCGACGACGTCTCCCACCGTGAGCGCCAGGATGTCGGGCGTGACGCGGAACGTGTCGTACCAGTCGCCACCGACCTGGAGGTCGTCGACGCCCGGTCGGTAGCGCGCGAGGACCTGGACGCGCGCGTCGTGCACGATCCCGTCCGCGAGCATCGCGCGCTGCAGCTCCGACGCGACCGAGACGCTCTGCTCGTGCATGTGCGCCCGCGCGAGCGCGAGGGCCGCGACCTGACCCGCCGCGGCGAGCGTCGCGGGGTCCAGGGGCTCTGCGCCGGGCGCCTCACGAGGCGACAGGACGAGCACCCCGAGCAGGGCCCCGGCAGTGCGCAGGGGCACGACGACGTCCCCGTCCGGGCGCGTGGTGGTCGCAGTGATCTCGTCCACGCCCGGTGGAGCGACGTCGTCGCCCTCCCCCCAGCGTCGCAGCGGTCCGCCGTCGCGCGCGAGCCACAGCGCCCCGCTCCTCGCCCCGAGCAGCGTTCCCGCCACCCGCAGGAGGACCCGGGCGACGCCGTCGACCCCTGCGGCGCTCGCGAGCTCGGCGGCCGTGCCGTGCAGCAGCCGCACCTGGCGCTCCGCCGCCTCGGCCGCGCGTCGCGCACCGACGAGCTCGTGCTCGAAGCGCGAACGCTCGCGGGCGCCGAGCATCGCCACGTCGACGAGGCGCTCGCCGTGGCAGTCCCGCTCGATCGCGGTGAGCAGGACGGGCTCCCGCCCGCCCGGGGTGCGCAGCTCGACGGCGACCTCGTCGACCCTGCCCGACTCGTGCAGGCGGGGCTCGAGGTGCGTCTCCCAGTAGATGCGGCCGCCGACGGTGAGCAGGTCGCCCACGCGCCGCCCGGCGACGGCGCCGACGTCGGGCACGTCCAGGAGGCGGAGCAGCTCGTCGTTCGCGTCGAGGATCCGGGCGTCGGCGTCGAGGAGCGCCAGGGCGACAGGCGCGAGCACCCAGCGCTCGGCCCGCGACCTCGGCATCAGGAGGTCCCGAGCCAGTCCCGCATCGCGCCCACGAGCACGGCCGGGTGCGAGAGGTTGGGGCAGTGCCCGACGGCGTCGATGACGACGAGGTCGCTGTCGGGGAGGTGCTCGTGCACGTAGCGCCCGACCTCGGGCGGCGCGATGGCGTCCTCGCGGCTCTGCACGACGAGGCTCCGCGTGTGCACCCTCGCGAGGTCGGCGCGGTTGTCGCCGAGGAACGTCACGCGGGCGAACTGGCGTGCGACGGCCGGGTCGTTGCGGCGGAACACCTCCGCGAGCTCGTCGCCGAGGGCCGGACGCTCCGGGTTGCCCACGATCACGGGCGCCATCGCCTGGGTCCAGTCGAGGTAGTTCGCGTCCATCGTCTCGAGCAGCTCGTCGATCTCGGCGGCGCTGAAGCCGCCGCGGTAGCCCTCCTCGTCGACGTAGCGCGGGCTCGGGCCGACGAGCACGAGACGGTCGAACAGGTCCGGCCGCTCCGCCGCGGCGAGCAGCCCGATCATCGAGCTCACCGAGTGGCCGACGAAGATCACCGGGGCGTCCGCGACGTCCTCGACGACCTCGACGAGGTCGGCCGCATAGCCCCGCAGATCGGCGTGGCGCACGGGATCGAAGGAGGTCGGGTGGGACGCGCCGCAGCCCGAGTGGTCGAAGAGGACGACGCGGTGGTCGGCCGCGAAGACCGGCGCCACGAAGCGCCACATCGACTGGTCGCACCCGAACCCGTGCGCGAACACGATCGTGGGCGCGCCCGGCGTGCCCACGACCCGCACGTTGTTGCGTTCGCGCACGTCCACGGATGACAGCGTAGGCCGTCCGCGGTGCCCGGAGCAGCGGCCGGACCGGGTGAGATCGGACGCCGGACCGCGACGGACCGGCAGATCGTCGACGCGCCCGCCCGGGAGCGGCGCGACCCACGGCACAATGGCCTCATGCGTGTCTCGGCGAAGGCAGACTATGCGGTGCGGGCGTGCGCCGAGCTCGCGGCGTCCCCGCACGGCGACCCCGTGCGGGCGGAGGATCTCGCGGCCGGTCAGGGCCTGCCCGTGAGCTTCCTCGAACGGATCCTCGGCGACCTGCGACGCGCCGGCATCGTCGCGAGCGTCCGCGGCCGTTCCGGCGGGCACCGCCTCGCCCGGCCCGCGACGGAGATCACGCTCGCGGACGTGTTCCGCGCGGTCGACGGCCCTCTCGTCACCGTGCGGGACGAGCGGCCGCCGAGCCTCGAGTACGAGGGGTCGGCGGCGGCGCTGCTCGAGGTCTGGGTGGCGCTGCGCGCGAGCGTGCGCGACGTCCTCGACCGCGTCACGATCGCGGACGTCGTGCGCCGCGACCTGCCGGACGACGTCCACGCGCTCGCGGCGAGGGCCGACGCGTGGGAGAACCCGTGAGCCGTTAACACTCGCCCACGATGTGGTCGGCGCTTCACATACTGGACCTCCTCGGTCAACCTTGTCGGAGACCTCGGGTGCTGCCCGGCCGACCGACCACGGAGGACCCACGGTGCGGACCCTCATCCTGCTGGCCCTCGTCGGCCTCGGCGCGCAGCTCGTCGACGGCAGCCTCGGGATGGCCTATGGCGTGACGTCCACGACCCTCCTCCTCGCGATCGGCACCAACCCCGCCGCCGCCTCCGCGACGATCCACCTGGCCGAGATCGGCACGACGCTCGCCTCGGGCGCGGCGCACTGGCGCTTCGGCAACGTCGACTGGAAGGTCGTCCTGCGCATCGGGGTGCCCGGCGCGGTCGGTGCGTTCATCGGCGCGACCTTCCTGTCGAACTTGTCGAGCGAGGTCGCGGCGCCGGTGATGTCGCTGCTCCTCCTCGCCCTCGGGATCTACGTGCTCACGCGGTTCACCGTCGCGGGGCTCCCCACGGGCCGCCTCGGGCTGCCGCTGCGCAAGCGTTTCCTCGGCCCGCTCGGGCTCGTCGCGGGATTCGTCGACGCGACCGGCGGCGGCGGGTGGGGCCCGGTCGGGACGCCCGCCCTGCTCGCGTCCGGGCGTATCGAGCCGCGCAAGGTCATCGGCTCGATCGACACGAGCGAGTTCCTGGTGGCCGTCGCCGCGTCGCTCGGCTTCCTCGTCTCGCTGGGCTCCCAGGGGATCGACCTGCAGTGGGTCGTCGCGCTCCTCGCCGGCGGCCTCGTCGCGGCCCCGATCGCCGCGTGGCTCGTCCGGCACCTCCCGCCGCGGATCCTCGGCTCGGCCGTCGGCGGCGTCATCGTCCTGACGAACGTCCGCACGCTCCTGCGCTCCGACTGGGTCGACGCGAGCGGCGCGGTGCAGGGCGTCGTGCTCGGCCTGGTCGCCGTCGTCTGGGCCGCGGCCGTCGCCTGGTCGGTCCGTGAGCACCGCCGCGCGAAGGCCCTCGCCACGGAGGCCGAGGCGCTCGTCGACGACGACGCCGTCGGCGCGGAGACGCTCGCCGGCGTGGAGCATGGCACCGCCCGCTGATCCCGTCGCCGGGAGGCCGCGCGCTCTGCCCGCGCCGGCTCAGTCCCGGGCGTAGCGCCGGACGAACGCCGCGAGGATCCGGCCCGGGTAGCGCACGTCGCCCCGGCGCACCGTCGCCTCGACCTCGCCGGCCGCGCCCGGTGGGAAGTAGCCGTAGCCCTGGTACACGCCGATGCGCGTGAGGATGCCGTCGAGGTCCAGCTCCGGGTGGAACTGGGTCGCGTAGAGGTTCTCCTTGACCCGGAACATCTGCACGGGGCACGTGTCCGACGACGCGAGCAGCACCGCGTGCGGCGGCAGCTCCCGGACGGCCTCCTTGTGCCCGACGTACGCCTCGAACGTGTCCGGCAGATCCACGAGCAGCGGGTCCGCGCGACCCTCCGGCGTCAGCCGGACCGTCACCGGCGAGATGGGCTCGGCGAACGTGCCGTCGAGCACCGCGCCCTCGTGCAGACCGAGTGTCCCGACGCCGTAGCACGCGCCGAGGAACGGCACGTCCTGGTCGACGATCTCGTCGAGCAGCGGCGCGAGCTCCCGCTCGACGCGGCGCTGGGCGTCCGACTTCTCCGCCTCGGGCCGGGAGGAGTCGAACGGACTCCCGCCGACGATCACGCCCGAGTAGTCGTCGAGGTCGATGGGCGGGAGCGGCCCTGCCTCCATCCGGACACGGTGCAGGTCCCGGGGGCGCAGGCCCGAGAAGCGGAGCACGGCGTCGTGCTCACCGTCCGCCGCGACGTCCTCGGCCCGGGACGCGAGGAGGAGGAAGGGCCGCATGCCGCCACGCTAGGCACGGCCGGCGGCGCTCGCCCCGTGAGGGGCCAGGCACGGTGCCGAACCCCGGGTTGTGCCCCGATCAGCTCCTCGATCGGGACACACCCCGGGGTTCGGCAGGCTGCCCGGGCGTCAGCTCCAGCGGAAGAGCTTGATCGCGAGCGGGAGCAGGACGGCGGTCCACACCGCCATGACGACCATCTGCAGCATGGGGAACCCGTCGGCGAACCAGCCTGCGGTCAGCGCCTGGGACGCCGCCCCGAGAGGTGTGTACTGCCCGACCTCGCGCAGGGCGTCCGGCATGATCGGGCCCGGCGTCCACATGCCCGAGAGGAACAGCATCGGGAAGTAGATCAGCGTCCCGATCGCCGAGGCGGTGCTCGCCTTGGGTGCCCGCGCCGCCACGAGCGTCCCGAGCGAGAGCATCGATAGGACGGTGAGCAGGAAGGCCAGCAGCACGGTCCCAAGGTGGCGGGGCTCGGCGAGGCCGAACGCGAGCCGGCAGACGACGAGCGCGATCGCGGACGCCACCGCGATCGCGACGAGGTTGATGAGCAGGTGCGCCACGACGATGCCCTGCGGGCGCATCGGCGTCGTGGACAGCCGTCGCAGCAGGCCCTTCTCGCGGAACGTCGCGAAGTAGACCGGCATCGTCGTGAGGGCGGGTGTCGCGACCGCTGCCGCGAGGACCACGGGGACGTAGGTGGCGATCGCCATGAGGCCGTCCCACGGTGCACCCATGCCCTCGATCGGCTCGCGCATGCCGGGGATGGCGAAGCCGACACCCACGAGCAGGACCGTGGGGAACACGAGCGAGAAGAACACGCTCCCGGGGTCGCGCAGCCACAGCCGCGCCTCGGTCGTCAGGAGCGTGCCGAAGCCGCGCCACCCGGCGACCCGGGTGCTCGGGAGCGACGGGGAGAGGGTCGCGGAGGTCATCGGGAGGCTCCTTCACGGCGGGCACCGGCGCGGTGGGCGGCGGGGGTGGGTTCGGCAGGGTCGGCAGCGCTCGGGTCGGCCGCCGCGGTGGGGTCGTACGTGCGGCCGGTGACGGCCACGAAGACGTCCTCGAGGGACCGGGAGACGGTGCGGACGTCGTCGGGCACGACGTCGTGCTCCGCGAGCGCGAGCACGACGGCGGGCAGCACCCGGCGCGAGCCGCGCACCTCGATCTCGCGGTCCGCCGGGCGCACGGCGTCGATCACCTCGATGTGCTCGACGTCGGCGAGGCCGGCGAGCGTGTGCAGCGTGACGTCGTGGTCGGCGGCCGGCACGCGGAGCCGCATGGTCCGCGAGTCGTCGAGCGCGTCGATCAGCTCCGCGGGGCTGCCCGAGGCGACGACACGACCGCGGTCGATGACGACGAGCCGGTCGCACAGCCGCTCCGCCTCGTCCATGAAGTGCGTGACGAGCAGGACCGTCACGCCGCGCTCGCGCACGCGCTCCACCAGGTCCCAGGTGGTGCGGCGCGCCTGCGGGTCGAGGCCCGTCGTCAGCTCGTCGAGGATCGCGACGCGCGGGTTGCCCACGAGCGCGAGCGCGATGGACAGGCGCTGCTTCTGCCCGCCCGACAGCTTCGCGTACGCGACGCCGCGGTGCTCCGCGAGGTCGAGCAGGTCGAGCAGCTCCTCGATGTCGGCCGGCGTCGCGTAGAACGACGCGAACAGGCGCATCGCCTCCTCGACGCTGATCTTCTCGTTGAGCGCCGACTCCTGGAGCTGGATCCCGAGGGCGTCACGGACGCGCTCCGGATGGCTCTGCGGGTCGACGCCGAGGACGCGCACGGAGCCGCCGTCGGCCTCGCGCAGTCCCGCGAGGCACTCGACGGTCGTGGTCTTGCCGGCACCGTTCGGGCCGAGGATGCCGAAGATCTCCCCCGGCGCGACGGAGAAGCTCACGTCCTCGACGGCGACCTTGGGCGCGCTCGAGCCCTTCGGGCCGGGGTAGGTCTTGCGCAGGTGCCGGACCTCGATGACGGGAGCGACGGCGTCGGGCGAGGTCGAGGCGTGGTCCACGGCGAGGGTGGCCGCTGGGCGTGGTGCGGTGGTCATGCGAACCTCCTGGAGGGTGTGCGGGACCCGCCGAGCGGCGCGAGCGCCGTCGGACCAGGTCGTGCGGGGGTGTGCGGGGAGTCGCGGGCGTGCTGGAGGACGGTTCAGCCGGTCGAGACGCTCCGGGCGAACTCGACCGGCCGGATGGCGACGTCCCGCAGGACGGCGCGGAGAAGGAGCGCAGCGAGCGCGACGGCGGCGAGGCCGCCCAGTGCCGCACCCCAGACGGGGAGCACGGGCAGTCCGACCGCGCCGGCGAAGGCCCGACCGAACCACCCGGACTGGAGAGAGAGCTCGGCGACCGCGAGCGGGACGAGCGTGACGAGCGCGATCCCCGTGCCGCGCCAGAACCCCGCTCGGTAGTACCCGAGCGCGATCACCGCTCCCACGAGGAAGTAGACGGCGCAGAACACGGACTGCACGAGGAGCACGAGCCCGAACTGCGACCCGTCGGTGTAGAGACGGTCGACCTCCGGCTCCGTCGGCCACCCGTAGCGGTTCGCCGCCCACCACGTGACCCAGGCGACGAGGGCAGCTGCGGCGCCGAACGTCACGCCGACCACCACGCCGGAGAGGACGAGGCCGTGGATGAACGACCGGCGGGTCCCGCCCGCCGCGACGTGCAGCGCGATCATGGCCAGCGGCATGACGATCCCCATGACGAGCAGGAAGTAGGGCGCCGACTCCGCCGGGCCTCCGACCGCCGTGATCTCCACGTCGCCCGCCCGTTGCATGACGAACAGGATGATGCCGCCGACGACGAGCGCGATCACCCAGAACCACAGGCCGATGACCCAGGTCGCGCCGACCGCGTACTCGGCCGTCGCGCGGACGCCACGACGGTGCGCTGCCGTCACGAGAGCGGCGCGCTGCGCCGCGCGGTCCGACGTCGTCGGAGAGGTCTCGGTGCTCATCGTGCCTCCTCCCGGTCGGACCCGGGTCGTCGGGTCAGGTGGACGAACAGGTCCTGCACCGGCACGCTGCCGACCTCGAGGCCCGAGCCCGCCGCGGCGGCGCGCTCGTCGGCACCGAACGCGCCGAAGAGCGTGACCTGCGCGGTGCCGCCGAGGCGCTGCCGGGCGAGCACCTCGCGACCGTCGACGAACCGGTCGACGAGCTCCACCGGACCCGTGAGGCTCACGCCGCGCGAGCGGACGTCCTCCGCCGGCTCGGCGAGCAGCACCTTCCCGCGGTCGATGACGACGACGTCCTCGAAGAGCCGCTCGACCTCGTCGATCAGGTGGCTCGAGAGGATGATCGTCCGGGGGTGCTCGGCGTAGTCGGCGAGCAGCGCGTCGTAGAACGCGTACCGGCTCGGCGCGTCCATGCCGAGGTACACCTCGTCGAAGATGGTCAGCGGCGCTCGCGACGCGAGCCCGATGATCGCGCCGAGCGCCGACCGCTTGCCGCGCGACATCTGGTCGGGGTGCTTGCGCGGCGCGATCTCGAACTCGTCGAGGAGCCGGGTGGCGAGGTCCGCGTCCCAGTGCGGCCGCAGCGCGGCGTAGTAGTCGAGCGTGTCCTTCGCCTTGCTGTCGCCCCACACGTCGCCGCTCTCCCGGACGAGCTGGGTGTGCATCATGGTCCAGGGGTTCTCGAACGGGTCCTCGAGCTCGGCGTCCGGGCCGACGCGCACGCTGCCGGAGGTCGGCCGGCGCAGCGCGGCGAGCAGCGCGGCGAGCGTCGTCTTGCCGGCTCCGTTGCGGCCCAGGAGCCCGGTGATGGTGCCGGGCCGGACGGTCAGGGTGGCGCCGTCGAGCGCGAGCTCGTCGGACCGCCCGTAGCGGACGACGACGTCGCGCAGCTCGACGCCGAAGGGCTCGGGAGCGGTCGGGTCGACGCTCGGGGTTGTGCTGGGCCGGGCGGTCACGGGGTCACCTCGGGGTCGTCGGTCGGGTGGTCGGTGGGTGCGGGGCCGTCGCCGCGGCGCGGGCGGCCGAGCACGTGCGCCACGATCTCGGCCGTGGGGATGTCGAGCAGGTCGGCCTGGACGAGCGCCGGGTCGAGGACCTCGGCGAAGAAGCTCTCGCGGTGGCTCGCCAGCAGTCGCTCACGCGCCCCCGGGGCGACGAACATCCCCAGGCCGCGCCGCTTGTAGAGCACGCCCTCGTCGACGAGGAGCGCGAACGCCTTGGCCGCCGTCGCGGGGTTGATGCGGAACGTCGTCGCGAACTCCGTCGTCGACATGACCTGCTCCTCATCCGCCGTCTCGCCCGCGAGCACCTGCGCGCGGATCATCTGCGCGATCTGGAGGTAGATGGGTTCAGGTCCGTCGAACATGACGCCCATCCTCCCGCGGTGCTCGTGTTCTGTGGTTCATTACTTGACTAATGAACCACATCACTCGCCGGTCGCGCAAGCCCTGGCCGAGGACGGACCTGATCCTCGGTGGGCGCACCAGGCCCCGAGTTCATCCACCAGGAGGGTGTCCAGCGACGACAGACGGTGGGAGCCTGGAAGGATCCGGCGCCCACGGCGGGTCACGCCGTACGGTCGCCGGCGTCACGAAGGAGTGAGGCAGCGATGGTCACCATTCGGCGCGGGTTCTCCAGCTTCTCGGCGGACGACCTCGACGCGGCGCGCGCGTTCTACACGGACACCCTCGGGCTCCGCGTCACGGCCCTCGACGGGGGCAACGGTCTGGTGCTGCACCTCGGTGGCGGCTCCGACGTGTTCGTCTACCCGAAGGAGGACCACCGGCCGGCCGCCTTCACGGTCATGCACCTCACGGTCGACGACGTCGACCAGGTCGTCGACGAGCTCGCCGCCAAGGGCGTGACGTTCGAGCACTACGAAGGGTTCGACCAGGACGAGAAGGGCATCGTCCGCGGGTTCATGGAGGGCGGCGACGGGGCCTGGTTCACCGACCCGGCGGGCAACATCATCGGCCTCGCGGACGGCGACAACATGGCGCGGCTCGTCGCGGGCTGACCGCGACCGGGCGTCCGGTGCGACGACGTCGTCGTGGGTGGCCCCATCCGCGACGACGTCCTCAAGGTCGATACCGACCATCAGGACGCAGTCGAGGGCAGCGCGCTGCTCGCCGCGTGCAATCATCGCCAAGTGGCCGTGCTGTTCGTCGCTCCGAGCGACTCCGACGTCGCTGCGCTGGTAGGGCAGGCCGCTTTCCAGCGCGGCTCGGCCTACCAGGCGCAGGGCATGGTCCTGGACGTCAACTGGGACGCCCAGCAGCTCAGTCTCGAGGGGGCGGTGCGCGGCAGCGGCCGCAACGTGTACGAGTGCGCCGCGTACTTCGCGAGCACCGGGCGGGGGATCGAGCTCGACGACGCGGACTGCACGTGCCCGGTCGGCGTCGCGTGCAAGCACGCGGCCGCTCTGCTGCTCGAGGCCGCGGAGCTGGCCGCGGGCGGAGCGCTCGCCGGCGCTGCGCCGGCCGCCGCGCAGGGCCGGGACCCGCGGGCCGGCGTCGTGCCCACCTGGAGGCGGGTGCTCGACCGGCTGCCCCTCGCCACCACCCAGACCGCCGCGCCGCGGGTCACGGCGCCGCTCGGGCTGCAGCTCCGGGTCGACGGCCTGGAACGACAACGGCTCGGGCGGCGAGCACCCGGGCCACGCACGGTGTCGGTCCGCCCGGCGGCGCAGGGCCGCAACGGGGCGTGGTCGGCCGGGCAGCTCTCCTGGGAGACGCTCCGGTACGGCCATCGCGGCACCCCGTGGGAGCCGCAGGCCCACCAGTGGCTGCTCGAGCTCGGCGGGATGCGCGGCACGCAGCCGCACCGGTACGAGACGGCTGCCTGGGAGTCGCTGGACTCGTTCCCGCCACGGCTGCTGTGGCCGCACCTGGCGCGGGCCGTCGAGCTGGGGATCCCGCTCGTCGGCGACGTGAAGAAGGACGTGGTGCGGGTCGCGGGCGAGGCCCGGGCGATGCTCGACGTCAGGACCACCGGGGACGGTCTGCGGCTCGCCCCGCGCCTGGCGTTCGACGGCGTCCTGGCCGTCGGCGCGGTCCGTGGCCTCGTCGGGGAGCACGGGTTGTTCGCGCTCGACGAGAGCGACGAGGGACGCGTTCTCGTCCTCGGCCCGAGCACCACCCCGGTCACCGACCTGACGGCGGACCTGCTCGCGGGCGACGAGCTCGAGGTGCCCTCCGCGGACGCCGAGCAGTACTGGGCGGACTACCACCCGCGCCTCGCGCGCCAGATCGAGATGGTCAGCGCGGACGCGAGCGTGGAGCTGCCCGAGCCGGCTGTGCCGACCCTGGTCGTGCGGGCCGACTTCGAGTCCCCCACCCGGCTGCGTCTGACCTGGTGCTGGGAGTACGACACCCCGCGCGGCCCGGTAGGTCGCCCGGTGCGGGCCAGCGCGCTCGACGTCGACCTGCGCGACCTCTCCGCGGAGGAACGCATCCTCGCCGACGTCGACGCGGCGCTGCGCGACCTGCCCGCGCTCGCGCACGTGCGCCCGCAGGACCAGCACCTGCTGACCGGGCTGGAGGCGATGGACGCCGCGGACCTGCTGCTGCCGGCGCTCGCGGCCGTCGATCACGTGCGGGTGGATGCCGGCGACGTCCCCGAGTACACCGAGCTCGGCATGGCGCCCACGGTCCGCCTCGGCGCGACGGAGACCGCCGAGACCGACTGGTTCGACCTCGCCGTCGCGGTGGAGGTCGACGGCCGCCAGGTCCCGCTGCCGAACCTGCTCAAGGCTCTGACCGCCGGAGACGACCGGCTCCTGCTCGGCGACGGCTCGTGGCTGCGTCTGAACCACTCCGCCCTCGACCGTCTCCGCGAGCTCCTCGACGAGGCCTCCCGGCTCAGCGACCGGCCAGGCAAGGCGCGCATCAGCCGCCACCAGGCGAGCCTGTGGGGCGAGCTGGAGGAGCTGGCCGACGTCGTCGACCAGTCCGAGCGGTGGCGGCAGTCGGTCGGTGGTCTCCTCGCTCTCGCCACGAACGAGAGCCTCGACGACGCCCCGGCTCCCCCTCGGCCGCTGCCCGCGCCGTCGGGCCTGAAGGCCGAGCTGCGCCCGTACCAGCAGAAGGGCTTCGAGTGGCTCGCGTTCTGCTACGACCACGGGCTGGGCGGCATCCTCGCCGACGACATGGGGCTCGGCAAGACGTTGCAGACGCTCGCACTGGTCGCGCACGCGCGAGAGCGAGGTGCGAGCGAGCCGTTCCTCGTGGTCGCGCCCGCATCGGTGGTGGGCAACTGGGCCGCCGAGGCTCAGCGGTTCGCGCCGGGGCTGCGCGTGGCGGTCCGGGCGACGACGGGGGCGCGCGCCGCGGCGCCGCTGGCCCAGGAGGTGGCCGAGGCCGACCTCGTCGTGACGTCGTACGCGATCTTCCGGCTCGACCACGAGGAGTTCGGCGAGCTCGGGTGGGCCGGGCTGGTGCTGGACGAGGCCCAGTTCCTCAAGAACCACGCCAGCCGGGGCAACGCCTGCGCCCGCGCGCTGCGCGCACCGTTCAAGATCGCGGTCACCGGCACGCCGATGGAGAACGACGTGACCGAGCTGTGGGCGCTGCTCGCCGTCGTCGCGCCCGGGCTGTACCCGTCGTTGCAACGTTTCCGCGAGGACTACGCGAAGCCGGTGGAGGCCGCGTCCCGGCCGAACGCCGACGACGACGTCCGCGCGCTGGCCCGCGACCGGGTGGCCCGACTGCGGCGTCGGGTCCGACCGCTCCTGCTGCGGCGCACCAAGGCGCAGGTCGCGCCCGAGCTGCCCGACCGCCAGGAGCAGGTTCTGTCCGTCCAGCTCGCGCCGAAGCACCGCCGCGCGTACGACGCCCGCCTGCAGCGCGAGCGCACCCGCGTGCTGGGGCTGCTCGACGACTTCGACAGCAACCGCATCGCGATCTTCCGGTCCCTGACGACGCTGCGGCGCATGGCGCTCGACGCGACGCTCGTCGACGCGAAGGCGTATGCCGGGGTCCCGTCGAGCAAGCTCGACGTGCTGTTCGAGCAGCTCGTCGAGGTCGTCGCGGAGGGCCACCGCGCGCTGGTGTTCTCGCAGTTCACGAGCTATCTGGACCTCGTCGAGGAACGGTGCCGCGCGCTAGGTGTCGAGTACGCGCGTCTCGACGGCTCGACGAGGAACCGCGCCGACGTCGTGCGCGGGTTCAAGGAGGGCACCGCTCCGTTGTTCCTCGTCAGCCTCAAGGCCGGCGGGTTCGGGCTCAACCTCACCGAGGCCGACTACGTCTACCTGCTGGACCCGTGGTGGAACCCCGCGACCGAGGCGCAGGCCGTCGACCGCACCCACCGCATCGGCCAGATGCGCAGCGTCATGGTGTTCCGGCTCGTGGCGTCCGGCACCATCGAGGAGAAGGTCATGGAGCTCAAGGACCGCAAGGCGCGCATGATCGGCGCCGTCCTCGGCGACGACGAGGACCTCTTCTCCCGCGGCCTCAGCGCCGACGACGTCCGGGGCCTGTTCGACGGCGGTGGCTGAGCCGGGGCCGTAGTCCACAAGGGACATGCTCTCCCTCGTCATGTCACTCAAATGGCCATAGAGTGACATGATGGACCTCGGAATGTTCCTCAACAGCGCCCCGGGAGAACTTGTCACGATCCGCGGGGGCGACCCCGTCCTGGGCTCGTGGGAGCACAAGGCGTTCATCCCGGAGCCGCTGCCGACGACGATGCCGGACCTCACGCCGACGACGTACCTGGCTGTCGCGGAGGCTCGCGCTGCCCTGGCCGCGCTCGACAGCACCGGCCGCCAGCTACCCAACCCCACGCTGCTGCGCCTGCCGACCCTTCGCCGGGAGGCACAGAGCACCTCGGCCCTCGAGGGGACGTATGCACCGCTCGCCGAGGTGTTCACCGCCGACGACGACGCTCCCGCGACCGCCGAGCTCGTCGAGATCCTCAACTATGTCCGCATGGCGAACGCCGGATTCGCCAGCGTCTCCGACGGCTGGCCCCTGTCCGTCACGATGCTCAGCGAGCTTCAGGGGATCCTGATGGCCGGCACGCCGCTCGAGGCGCAGTCCGGACGGCTCCGGGACGGGCAGGTCGTCATCGGCCGCCGCGACGACGCCGCCTCGGTCCGGGTCCCCGTCGAGGCCGCGCGCTTCGTCCCGTCGCCCGGTGGGCACCAGCTCGAGGTGGGCATGCGTGATCTCGTGGACTGGATGCGTGCCGACCACCGCGGTGTGATCGACCCCGTGGTGGCGGCCGGGATGTCGCACTACCAGTTCGAGACGCTCCACCCCTTCCGGGACGGCAACGGGCGAATCGGTCGGTTCTTGATCGTCGTCCACCTCCAGAGCACGGGCGTCCTCGCCGAACCCACGCTCACCGTCTCGCCATGGTTCGAGACGCGCCGGAGCCAGTACTACGACCACCTGCTCGGTGTGAGCACCCGCAACGACTGGGACTCCTACCTCCGGTTCTTCGCCGAGGGACTACGGCAGGCCGCAGAGGTCACACGACACGAGATGGTCGCGCTCGTCGCCGTCCAGGCCGAGCTGAAGGACGTGATCCGCGCATCGCCGCTTCGCGCCGACTCGGCGCACGCCCTCGTGGACCTCGCCGTGGCCAACCCGACGTTCACCGTACGCAAGGTCGAGGGAGAGCTCGGCGTCTCGTACGGGAGGGCGAACAAGCTCGTCGGTCAGCTGGTCGACCTGGGGATCCTCGACGTCGTCGACCCGGACACGTACACGCGTCGCTTCTTCGCGCCCCGCGTCCTCGAGGTGCTGAGCCGCGCGACACCGTAGCCGTCGAACACGACCCGAGGGACGTCGTCGCACGGACGACGTCCCTCGGGTCGTGTGCAGGAGTGCGGTCAGGCCGTCGCCGCGGCGGGGGCGAACGCCGCGCGGACGGCGTCGAGGTCGGCCGCCACCAGCTCGGCGAGCTGGACCGCGTTGAGCGCGGCGCCCTTGCGGAGGTTGTCGTTCGACACGAACAGCACGAGCCCGCGGCCACCCGGGACCGACTGGTCCGTGCGGATACGGCCGACGAACGACGGGTCCTTCCCGGCGGCCTCGAGCGGGTTCGGCACGTCGGACAGCGCGACACCCGGCGCGGCGGCGAGGATCTCGCGGGCCCGGTCGGGGGTGATCGACGCGCCGAACTCGGCGTGGATCGCGAGCGAGTGGCCGGTGAACACCGGCACGCGCACGCAGGTCCCGGCGACGGCCAGCTCCGGCAGGCCGAGGATCTTGCGCGACTCGTTGCGGAGCTTCTTCTCCTCGTCCGTCTCCTCGAGGCCGTCGTCGACGATCGACCCGGCGAGCGGGACGACGTTGAACGCGACGTTGCGGGGGAACACCGACGGCGCCGGGAGGGCGACCGCTCCGCCGTCGTGCACCAGCCCGCCGAGCCCGGCGCCCTCGCCCTCAGCCGCCGCACCCGCGACGGCCTGCGCCCGCAGCTCCTCGGCGCCCGCGAGCCCGGCGCCGGACACGGCCTGGTACGTCGCGACGATCAGCCGCTCGAGACCTGCCTCGTCCGCGAGCGGCTTGAGGACGGGCATCGCGGCCATCGTCGTGCAGTTCGGGTTCGCGACGATGCCCTTGCGCGCCTCGCGCAGCGCGCCGGGGTTGACCTCCGACACGACCAGCGGCACGTCGGGGTCCATGCGCCACGCGGACGAGTTGTCGATGACGACGGCGCCCGCCTCGGCGAAGCGCTCGGCGTGCGCCTTCGACGTCGCGCCGCCCGCGGAGAACAGCGCGACGTCGATCCCGCGCAGGTCCTCGGTCGGGGTCGCAGCGACGTCCTCCACGACGACGTTCCCCCCGCGCCACGGCAGGGTCGAGCCCGCCGAGCGCGCGGACGCGAAGTAGCGGACGCTCGCGACGGGGACGTCACGCTCGTCGAGCAGGCGGCGCATGACGGCGCCGACCTGGCCGGTCGCGCCGACGACGGCGACGTGCAGGCCCGGGAGGTTCTCGGTGCTCATGTTGGGGTTCCTCTCGTGCGTCGGGTCAGCGGCCGGTGCCGGCGTAGACGACGGCCTCGCCGTCGGCGGTGTCGAGCTCGAACGCGGTGTGCACGGCGCGCACGGCGTCGTCGAGCGAGTCCTCGCGCGTGACGACGGAGATCCGGATCTCCGAGGTCGAGATCATCTCGATGTTGACGCCCGCGTCGCGCAGCGCGCCGAACAGCTTCGCCGAGACGCCGGGGTGCGACTTCATGCCCGCGCCGACGAGCGAGAGCTTGCCGATCTGGTCGTCGAACTGGAGGGAGTCGAACCCGATCTCGGCCTGCAGCGCGCTGAGCGCCGACATCGCGGCCGGTCCGTCGCCCTCGGGCAGGCTGAAGGAGATGTCCGTCAGGCCGGTCCGGGCGGCCGAGACGTTCTGCACGATCATGTCGATGTTCACGCCCGAGCCCGCGACGACCTCGAAGATCCGCGCGGCCGTGCCAGGCACGTCGGGCACCCCGACGACCGTGATCTTGGCCTCGCTGCGGTCGTGCGCGACGCCGGAGATGATCGGGGCTTCCATGACGGTCTCCTCGGGGATGTCAGCAGAGCTGGTTCCGGGTGTGCGTGCGGGGTGGCGCGCGGTGTAGGCGTCCGCGCTGACGAACGTGCCCTCCTTGCCGGAGAACGACGAGCGGACGTGGATCGGCACGCCGTACCGGCGGCCGTACTCGACGCAGCGCAGCGCGAGGACCTTGGCCCCGCTCGCCGCCATCTCGAGCATCTCCTCGTACGTGATGCGGTCGATCTTGCGCGCGCTCGGGACGATCCGCGGGTCCGCGGTGAACACGCCGTCGACGTCCGTGTAGATCTCGCACACGTCGGCGTCGAGGCCCGCGGCGAGCGCGACGGCGGTCGTGTCGGAGCCGCCGCGGCCGAGCGTCGTGACGTCGTTCGTCGACTCCGTGACGCCCTGGAAGCCCGCGACGATCGCGACCTGGCCCTTCTCGATCGTCTCGCGGATCCGGTGCGGCACGACGTCGACGATGCGCGCCTTGCCGTGCACGGCGTCGGTGATGACGCCCGCCTGCTGCCCGGTGAACGACTTCGCCCTGACGCCCAGGCTGTTGATCGCCATCGCGAGCAGCGACATGGAGATGCGCTCGCCGGCGGTGAGGAGGATGTCCATCTCGCGCTGCGGCGGGAGGGGGGTGACCTGCTGCGCGAGGTCGATGAGCTCGTCCGTCGTGTCTCCCATGGCGGAGACGACGACCACGACGTCGTTCCCGGCCCGCTTCGCCTCCGCGATGCGCTTGGCCACCCGCTTGATGCTCTCGGCGTCGGATACCGACGATCCGCCGTACTTCTGCACGACAAGTGCCACGTGCTGCTCCGTCTGTCGCCGGCCTCCGTCTCTCTCAACGGCCCGCCGGGTGCTAGTGGGACGCTCGATGATAGGCACGCGGCCCGGGCTCGGGCCAAGTCCGTCCCGCCATCCGGTCCCGGCTCGCGCCCGGCGCGGCCACCGGCGCGACCCGCTACCGGCCGAGGTCGGCGGCGAGAGGGCACGTGAACGGGTCGCGCGCGCGGCCCTGCACGTCGTTGAGATAGCCGACGACGATCCGGTAGGACGCGAAGAACCCCACCTCCGTGTACGTCACACCGAGCTGGGAGCAGTACTCGCGGACGAGCGGCTGGACCCGCTTGAGGTTGGGGCGCGGCATGCTGGGGAACAGGTGGTGCTCGACCTGCCGGTTGAGCCCGCCCATGAGAAGGTCCACGACCGCGTTCCCGCGGATGTTGCGCGACATGAGCACCTGCCGGCGCAGGAAGTCGACCTCCGCGGTGGCCGGGACGATGGGCATCCCCTTGTGGTTCGGTGCGAACGCGCCACCGAGGAGGATCCCGAACACGACGAGCTGCACCGCGAGGAACGCGCCGGCGATCGCCGGCGGCAGGAGCAGGCCGAGGGCCACCACATACAGGACGAGCCGGGCCAGCAGGACCGGGACCTCCACGCCGCGGCGAGGCACGTGGCCGCGTCTGAGAGCGGCCCGCACGCTCGACACGTGCAGGTGGAGGCCCTCGAGGGCGAGCAGGGGGAAGAAGTACCAGCCCTGCCGGCGGGCGAGCCACCCGCGCCAGCCGTGGCGGCTCGCCAGGACCGCCGGGGTGAACGCGATGACGCCGGGCTTGATGTCCGGGTCGTGCCCCTCCTGGTTGGGGGCCGCGTGATGCGCGTCGTGCTTGGCCGTCCACCACGCGTGGCTCAGCCCGACGAGCCCGTTCGCCAGCACGCGCGCCGTCCAGTCGTTCCACGCCCGCGAGCGGAAGATCTGCCGGTGCGCGCTGTCGTGCCCGAGGAACGCGAGCTGGGCGAGGACGAGCGCGAGCGCGGCGGCGAGCGCGAGCTGCCACCACGAGTCCCCCACCACCACGACCGCGGTCCAGACGCCGGCGAGAGCAGCGAGCGTGAGGATCATCCGCACCCAGTAGTAGGCGTACCGGCGCCGGAGCAGCCCGGACTCGCGCACGATCTTGGCGAGGACCGAGTAGTCGCGCGCTGCCCGGTGGGGCCCGGCTCTCGCGGGCAGGGACCCACCGGTCGTCAGCGGCCGGTCACTCGAAGCGGACACGATCGGACGCGGTCTTGACCGCGGCGGCGCGCTGGACCTCGGTGACACGCCACCCGGCGAGCTCGTCGGCCCGGCGGGTGCGCTCGGTCGCGATCGTCGTCACGACGTCGCGGAGGACCGCCGCGATCTCCCGGGCGAGCCCGCCTTCGAGCATCGCCAGGTTCGTGTTCGCGATGACCAGACGGCGGTCCTCGACCGTGAGCCGGATCCCGGGGTAGCCCCGGTCGGCCAACAGCTCGGAGACGGCGGGCAGCTCGATGAGCCCCTGCTCCTGCACCGAGACCCGGCGCGAGAAGACGGCCGAGACGGTGTAGACGTCGGGTGCGTCGTCGGTGCCGAGCTCGCGCGGCAGCATGGTGTCGAGGACGCCGCGCAGGTGCAGCGTGCTCTCGTCGACCTGGTCGAAGGACAGGGCGGTCGTGGTGGTCATGGCGACGTCCGATCGTCGGAGCCGGCTCGCCGGCTCGCATCCGCCGCTGTCTCAGCGGGCGGTGAGGCGCCAGGCGTCCCAGTCAAGGAGATCGGGGACTCGTCCTCCAGGTCGGGTTCGGAACCGCCGTCGTCGTCCCACCGCGCGCCCGACCCGTCGTCCTGCGCGCCGGGGACGTCGCCCTCCGGGCGAGACCTGCTCGGGTCGACCTCGCGTGGGCCGATCGGACGATCAACCACGTTCTCGACACTACACCCGTGCGCTGCGCGCAGGACGGACCGGGGAGGTCGGCACCGCACCGGGCGACGGTTCGCGAGGATCCGCTCTCCCGGCCCGGTCGCCGCCCGCGACGACCGCGTAGCCCAGGCCGACGACGACTGCGCCGCCGACGAGGTTGCCGAGGCCCACCCAGGCGACGTTGCGCGAGAACTCGGCCCACGTCGTCCAGCCCTCGCCCGTGAAGAGGCCGAGCGAGTAGGTCGTCATGTTGGCGACCACGTGCTCGAATCCCGACGCGATGAACGCCAGGACGGCCCAGAGGATCACGATGGCCTTGCCCGCCTCGGACGTCAGCCGCCCGCACGCCCAGATCGCCGCGCACACGAGGACGTTGCACAGGATGCCGCGCGCGAGGAGCTCGGGTCCGGTCTCGTGCGCCTTGGCGGCGAGCATCGACGCGACCATCTCGCCCGCCGCGGCGTTCGTGCGCAGGACGCCCGACTGGACGACGAGCCACGCGAACGCCATCGAGCCGACGAGGTTCCCGGCGAGGCAGGACGCGAGCGTCCGGACCGCGGGCCCGACCCGGACCGCCCGCGTCGCGACTCCCTGGGCGAGGATCATCATCGCCGACGTCGCGAGCTCGGCGCCGGCGAGCACGACGAGCGTCAGCGCCGCGGCGAAGACGGAGCCCGCGACCAGCCGCTCGGCCGGCGCGCCGGCGGCGAGGAACGGTCCGGCCGTGGCGGCCATGAGCACGACGCCGACCCCGATGTAGGCGCCCGCGAGCGCCGACGCGACGAGGTAGCGACCCGGGTGCCGCGCGGCGGCGACCTTCGCCCGTGCGGCGTCGGACTGGAGGGCCAACGCCTGGACGAGTGTCTGCACGTCACGATCCTCGCGGGCAGGCGGCACCGTCCGACAGGGCCTCTGGTCGGTCGGGGAAGGGACCGAGGTCGCGTCAGAGCGGCGACGGCCTCGGCTCGACGACGGCTGCCACGATCGCCTCGATGGCGAACTCGCTCACCTCCCCGAGCTCGACGAGCGTGGGGTCGAGGAGCCACTGGACCTGGAGGCCGTCCATGACGGCGAGGATCGCGGCGGCGGCGTGGCGCACGCTCGCCGGCGCCTCGACGCCGCGCTCGGCGCACAGCTCCTCGAACGCCTCGACGGCCTCGGCGCGCAGCGTGCGGTAGCGGATCTCGAAGAACTCGCGCGCCGGGTGGCCGTCGGTGACGGACTCGGCGGACAGCACCGCGTACGCCTGGACGATGCCGGCGCGCTGGGCGTTGAGGAACGCGGTCCGCACGAGGTGGCGGAACATCTCCAGCCCGCCGGGGATGTGCTGGGGCTCGAGCTCGGCGACGTCGGTCTCGTCGCGGAACCGCAGGACCTCGAGCAGCAGGTCGTCCTTGGACCCGAAGTGGTGGAGGATCCCGGCGTGGGTCATGCCCACCTGCTCGGCGATCTCGGCGAGCGGGCCGTTGTGGTAGCCCCTGCTGCCGAACGTCACCATCGCGGCGCGGAGGATGTCCTCACGACGCCGCGCGGTCGCCGCACGCATCCGCGGACGCCTCTCGCTCGTGCTGCCGGGCATCGTCGCCTCCCTTCGTCGCCGTCGTCGTCGCCGGGGTGATCCTACGCACGCCCGGACACCTCCTGCAGCCCGCTGTCGGCGCGAACCATCGAACAAATCCCGCCTGACCTGCGGCGATGCAGATTCTTGCCAACTTACTAACTGCACGGTAAGTTCATCGCCACAGCCGCTCGACGACGAGGAGCCTTCGTGACACCGCAGTCCCGCCCGGGAGCCGACACCTCCCAGGAGCTCGACGACCTGCGCACCCGTGCGCAGCGTCTGCCGCTCCGCGACAAGGTCCGGCTCCTCACCGGGCAGTCGATGTGGCGCACGCACGGCCACGACGCCCTCGGGCTGCGTCCCGTCGTCCTCTCCGACGGCCCCGTCGGCGTCCGCGGCACGAGCGAGGTCGAGGGCGAGACCTCCGTCCTCTTCCCCTCCCCCAGCGCCATCGGCGCGACGTGGGACCGCGACGTCGCGCACGAGACCGGACGGGCCTTCGCCCGTGAGGCCCGCGACCACGGCGTCGACGTCGTGCTCGCACCGCAGGTCAACATCCAGCGAACGCCCGTCGGCGGGCGCCACTTCGAGTGCTACGCCGAGGACCCGTACCTCACGGCGGAGATCGGCACGGCCGTCGTGCGGGGGCTCCAGGACGAGGGCGTCGCGGCGTGCGTCAAGCACTATGTCGCCAACGACTCCGAGACCGACCGCACGAGCTACGTCGCTCACGTCGACCCCCGCACGCTGCGCGAGGTCTACCTCGCGCCGTTCGAGGCGGCGGTCGCCGCCGGCGCGTGGTCGGTCATGGCCGCCTACAACCAGGTGGACGACGACACGGAGACGGCGCCGATGACGGCCCACCGGCACCTCGTCACCGACGTCCTCAAGCACGAGCTCGGGTTCGACGGCGCCGTCGTGTCGGACTGGGTCGCGACCCACACGACCGCGGAGTCGGCGAACGGCGGCCTCGACCTCGTCATGCCGGGGCCTGGCGGCCCCTGGGAGGACCGGCTCGTGCGGGCCGTCGAGGACGGCCTCGTGCCCGAGGCGGAGATCGACGACAAGGTCGCGCGCCTCCTGCTCCTCGCCCGTCGCGTCGGCGCGCTCGACGAGCCGGCCCGTCCCCTCACGGACGAGGGCGACCTGCGCGAGCTCGTGCGCCGCACCGCCGCGCGCGGCACGGTCGTCCTGCGCTCCGATGCCGCGAACCCCGTCTGGGACCGGCCGGCGCCGCGCTCGATCGCGCTCGTCGGCCCCAACGCGGTCCGCCCGCACGTGCTCGGCGGGGGCAGCTCGACCGTGGCGCCGGCGCACGTCGTCACCCCGGCCGAGGGCCTCGCCGCCCGCTGGCCGGACGCGGTCCTCACCGTGGCGCGCGGTGGCGACGCGCGCCGTCTGGCCCCGCGCCTCGACCTGGCCGCTCGCTCGCTCCCCGACCAGGCCCTCCAGGTGACGTGGCTCGACGCCGAGGGCGCGACGCTGCGCAAGGAGGTGCTCGCGCACTGGGACGGCTTCCTGCGCGACCTGCCCGACGCCGTCGACACCGTCGTGCTCGAGGCGGACGTCCTGCTCGACGAGCCCGGCGACCACACGCTCGAGGTCGGCACGGTGCCCGGTCACATGATCGAGGTCGACGGCGTCGTCGTCGCGCACGACCCGCGCCGCTCGGGCGTCGAGGTCATCCTCGACTCCTCGATCAACAACCCGGTCGGCGTCCCTGCGCTCGTGCACGTCGACGCCCCGCGCCGCGTCCACGTCACCGCGTCGCTCCTCGTCACGCGCGCCCAGGGTTACGGCAACCTGGTCCGCGCCGAGCTGCGGCACCGCGTCCCGGCCCCGTCCGTCGACGAGGAGATCGCCGAGGCGGTCGCCGCCGCGGGCGCGGCGGACCTCACGGTCGTCGTCGTCGGGACGAACGAGGAGGTCGAGTCGGAGGGCTGGGACCGGACCTCGCTCGCGCTGCCCGGCCGCCAGGACGAGCTCGTCGAGCGCGTGCTCGACGCCGACCCGGACGCGGTCGTCGTCGTCAACGCCGGCGCTCCGGTCCTCCTCCCGTGGCTCGACCGCGCGCGGACCGTCCTGTGGGTCTGGTTCCCGGGCCAGGAGGCCGGGCACTCGATCGCCGACGTCCTCGCGGGCGCCGTCGAGCCCGCCGGACGCCTGCCGTGGACCCTCCCCGCCGACGAGGCCGACGTCCCGGTCCCCCACGCCGTCCCCGTGGACGGCGTGGTCGAGTACACCGACGGCGTCCACGTCGGCCACCGCGCGTGGGTGCGCTCGGGCCGCGTGCCCGCCGCGCCCTTCGGGCACGGCCTCGGCTGGACCACGTGGTCCTACGACGAGGTCGGGCCTGCGAGCCGGACGCCCGACGGCGACGCCGCCGTCACCGTCCGGGTCACCAACACCGGGTCCCGGGACGGCCGCGAGACCGTCCAGGTCTACCTCGAGGCGCCCGACGCGCCCGCCGCCGCACCGGTCGCCCACCGCGACCGGCCGGCGCGCTGGCTCGGCGGGTTCGCCTCCGTCGACGTCGCGGCGGGCGAGTCCGCCGACGTCACCCTGACCGTCCCCCGCCGGAGGTTCGAGGTGTGGGACACCGACGGCGAGCGCTGGGACCTGCCCGCCGGGACGTACCGGCTCCGGGTCGGGCGCTCGATCGACGACCTCCGCCTGGACACCGCGGTCCGGGCGCTGGAGAGCACCACCGGACGGGAGTAGCACCACCACCGGACCGCGGTACCCCTGCACCGCCCCCTCTCGTCCCGGCACCCGCCGGGCCGACGTTCTCGAAGGAGAGACTCATGAGGTTGAAGGCCTCCGCGATCGCGCTCGGCGTCGCGACTGCCCTCGTGCTCACCGGCTGCTCGGCGTCGTCCGGCGACGGCGACACCGACACGACCACCGGCGCCAGCGGCGCCGCCCTGACGATCGCCAAGCCCGACGGCGCGATCGCGACCGAGTCGAACAACCCGTGGATCGGGGACTCGTCGGCGCTCAAGCTCGGCTACGTCAACGCGATCTACGAGCCCGTGGGCTTCGTCAACGTCGTGAGCCCGAGCGACCCGATCAAGCCGTGGCTCGCGTCGGAGATCGTGTGGTCCGACGACTACACGTCCGTCCAGCTCACCACACAGAGCGACGTGACGTGGAACGACGGCGAGCCGCTCACCGCCGAGGACATCGCGTTCTCGTACCAGATCCTCCTCGACACACCCGAGCTCAACACCGCCGCGCTGCCGCTCGAGAGCGTCACGGTCGACGGCGACGTCGTCACGCTGACGTTCACGAGCTCGATGTACGCGAAGCAGGACAAGGTGCTGCACCGCTACGTCGTGCCGAAGCACGTGTGGGAGGGCGTGGCCGACCCGACGACGGAGACCAACCCCGAGCCCGTCGGCACCGGCCCGTACACGCTGGAGAGCTTCAGCACGGAGAGCGTCGAGCTCACGGCACGCGACGACTACTGGGGCGGCGAGCTCGCCGTGCCGACGCTGTACTACGTGTCGTACAACGACAACAGCGCCCTGACGACCGCGCTCGCCAACGGCGACGCGGACTGGGCCCAGGCGTTCCTGCCCAACGTTCAGTCGGCCTACGTCGAGAAGGACCCCGAGCACAACGTCTACTGGGCCCCTGCCGGCCTGGGGGTCGACGCGATGTTCGTCAACACCACGAAGAAGCCGTTCAGCGACGTGGCGTTCCGCCAGGCCGTGAACATGGTGATCGACCGGACCCAGCACCAGCAGATCGCGCGCGAGGACGGCGTGCCGCTGCTCACCTCGGTCACCGGCCTGCCCCAGCCCGCGGGCGACCCGTACATCGCCGAGGAGTTCCAGGGCGAGGAGTACGCGGTCGACGTGGACGGTGCGAAGAAGGTCCTCGAGGACGCCGGCTACACGCTCGACGGCGAGACGCTCGTCGACCCGGACGGCGAGCCCGTCACGTTCGACCTCCAGGTGCCGCAGGGCTGGAACGACTACGTCACCGGCATCAGCCTCATCGCCGAGTCGGTCAAGGCGCTCGGCGTCGAGGCCACCGTCACGACGCCCGACTCCGACACCTGGTGGGCCGCGAAGGGCACCGGTGACTTCGACGCGATCCTGCACTGGACCGAGACCGGGGCCACGCCGTACGACCTCTACAGCGACATGATGGACGGCCGCTGGCTCAAGCCGGTCGGCGAGGCCGCGGACTACAACTTCGGCCGCTACGACAACCCGGAGGCGACCGCCGCGCTCGACGAGTTCGCCAACGCGACGGACGACGCGACCCGCACCGCCGCGATCGAGAAGGTCCAGAAGATCTTCGTCGAGGACGTCCCGGCGATGCCGATCGGCACGCGCCCGTTCATCAGCGAGTTCAACACGCGCAGCTACACGGGCTGGCCGAGCGACGCCGACCCGTACACCAACGCGGACCCGACGCAGCCGTCGGCCGTGCTCATCCTCACCGAGCTCGAGCCGGTGGAGTGACGCACGACCCGTCGTGACCGTCGCGCGGCGGGCGTGCCCAGGACCCCGGTCCTCGGCGCACCCGCCGCGTCCCGGCGCAGCACGCACGCGTGCCGCACCCCGCACAGCCCGCACCCCACGAACAGGTTGGACGAGTGAACACCGATCCCCTGCTGACCGTCTCGCACTTCAGCGTGGTCTACGACGTCGACCCCCCGGTCGAGGCCGTGTCCGACGTCTCCTTCACGCTGCACCGCGGCGAGATCCTCGGTCTCGCCGGCGAGTCCGGCTGCGGCAAGACCTCGCTCGCGTACGGCGTGCAGCGTCTCCTCAAGCCGCCCGCCGTCATCCCGTCGGGCCACGCGGTCTTCCATGACGAGTCCGGCGAGGACGTCGACATCGCCGCGCTGTCCGAGGCCGAGCTGCGCCGGTTCCGCTGGGACAAGGCGTCGATGGTCTTCCAGGGCGCGATGAACGCGCTCAACCCGGTCACGAAGATCGGCAGGCAGCTCGGCGACGTCTTCGAGACCCACCGCCCCGGGATGAGCCGCGTCGAGCGGACGCGCGAGTGCGGTGACCTGCTCGACCTCGTCGGCGTGGGCCGCGAGCGCCTGCGCTCCTACCCGCACGAGCTCTCGGGCGGCATGCGCCAGCGCGTGATGATCGCGATGGCGCTCGCCCTCAAGCCGCAGCTCATGATCATGGACGAGCCGACGACCGCGCTCGACGTGCTCGTGCAGCGCGAGATCCTCCAGCAGATCTCGGACCTGCGGAAGCAGTTCGGGTTCTCCGTCATCTTCATCACGCACGACCTGCCGCTGCTGCTCGAGATCTCCGACCGCATCGCCGTCATGCGGCAAGGGCGCATCGTCGAGCTGGACACGGCGTCGAACATCTACCACCACGCGCAGCACGAGTACACGCGCACGCTCCTCGGCTCGTTCCCCAGCCTCACGGGTGAGCGCGGCGGGTTCGTGCGCGGGCAGCGCGCCGGCGCGGCAGGAGGTGCGGTCGCATGACCACGCTCGAGCTCTCCCACGTCAGCAAGCGCTACCGCGTCCGCGGCGCGGGCGACCTGCTCGCGCTCGACGACGTGAGCTTCACGCTCACGTCCGGGCGCACGATCGCGCTCGTCGGCCAGAGCGGGAGCGGCAAGTCGACGATCGCGAAGATCCTCACGCAGCTCGAGCGCGCGACGTCGGGCGACATCCTGCTCGACGGCGCCCCGATCCCCCGGCGGGGACGGGCGCTGCGCCGCTACCGGCAGCAGGTCCGCATGGTCTTCCAGGACCCGTTCGCGTCGCTCAACCCGTCGCACACGATCCGGCACCACCTCGAGCGGCCGCTGCTCCTCGACCACGTGGTCCCGAGGGACCAGGTCGACGACGAGGTGCACCGCCTCCTCGAGCGCGTGCACCTCGACGCCGGGGTGGTCGAGCGCCGCCCGCACGAGCTGTCCGGCGGTCAGCGCCAGCGCGTCGCCATCGCGCGCGCCCTGGCGTCTCGACCGTCGCTGCTCGTCGCCGACGAGCCCGTCTCGATGCTCGACGTCTCGATCCGCCTCGGGGTGCTCAACCTGCTCGCCGAGCTCCAGCGCGCGTCGAACCTCGGGGTCCTCTACATCACGCACGACCTCGCGACCGCCCGGCACTTCAGCGACGAGATCATGGTCCTGCACCACGGCGTCGTCGTGGAGCACGGCCCCGCCGACGACGTGATCCTCGACCCCCAGCACCCCTACACCCGCGCGCTGCGCGACGCCTCGCCGAACCCGGAGGTCCACTTCTCCGGTGCCGGGGCGGGCACCGACGCGTCGAGGAGCCGACCGTGAGATTCTTCCTGCGCCGCACCGCCTTCTACCTGTTCACCGCCTGGGCGGCCATCACCATCAACTTCTTCCTGCCCCGCATGATGAAGGGCGACCCGGTCTCGGCCTACCTGGCGAAGAACCAGGGCAAGGTCAGCCCGGAGGCCGCGGCCTCCCTGCGCACGCTGTTCGGTCTCGACGAGGACAGGTCGCTGTTCCAGCAGTACGTCGACTACTGGGGGCTCATGCTCTCCGGCGACCTCGGGCGGTCGTTCTCCAAGGGCCTCGCCCCGGTCGGGGACGTCATCGCGGTCGCCCTGCCCTGGACGCTCGGCCTGGTCGGCATCGCGACCATCATCAGCTTCTTCCTGGGCAGCGCGCTGGGCGCGGTCGTCGGCTGGCGCCGCGGCAGCCGCGCCGACGCGATCGTCCCCGTCGCGACG
Organism: Cellulosimicrobium sp. PMB13; assembly: GCF_051294865.1. Taxonomy (NCBI): domain Bacteria; kingdom Bacillati; phylum Actinomycetota; class Actinomycetes; order Micrococcales; family Promicromonosporaceae; genus Cellulosimicrobium; species Cellulosimicrobium sp. PMB13. The sequence goes on from NZ_CP145910.1 coordinate 125,280, forward strand.
TTCATGTCGACCGTCCCGTACTTCTGGATGGGCCTCATCGCGATCGCGGTCTTCTCCAGCGCGCTCGGCTGGTTCCCCGCCTCGCACGCGTACAGCAAGGGCGCCAGCCCGGAGTGGTCGTTCGAGTTCGCGTGGGACGTGATCCAGCACGGCACGCTGCCCGCGCTGACGATCGTCGTCGCGTCGCTCGGCGGCTGGGTCCTCGGCATGCGCAACATGCTCATCACGGTGCTCGACGAGGACTACGTGACCGTCGCGCAGGCCAAGGGCCTGAGCCCGCGCCGCGTGCTGTCGGGCTACGCGTCGCGCAACGCCGTGCTCCCGCAGCTGTCGAGCTTCGCGCTGTCCCTCGGCTTCATCGTCGGCGGCACGCTCGTCATGGAGCTCGTCTTCTCCTACCCCGGCGTCGGCAAGCTGCTCCTCGACGCCACGAACGCGAAGGACTACCCGCTCATGCAGGGCCTGTTCCTCGTCATCACGCTGTCCGTCCTCGTGGCGAACATCCTGGCGGACGTCGCGCACGCCGCCCTCGACCCCCGCACCCGCGCGACGGAGGCATGAGCCATGACGTCCACCTCGACCTCCACGAACGGCACGCCGTCCGCCCCGGGCACACCATCCTCGGGCCCGACGGCGCCCGGATCCGCCACGTCCGGCCCGACGCCGTCCGGTCCCGCCTCGTCAGCCCCGGGACCCTCCGGCGGCGCGACGCGCGCCCGCTCGCGCTCGACCCGCCTCGGGCGGGGGTTCGCGATGTTCCGCAACGGCAAGTCGCTCACCGGGCTCGCCATCCTCGGGTTCTTCACCGTGCTGGCGGTCTTCGGGGACCTCCTCGCGCCGTACGGGCCGCTCGACAAGGACTTCACGGCGCTCAAGCAGCCGCCGTCGGGGCAGCACTGGCTCGGCACGACCCACATGGGCGAGGACGTCCTGAGCCAGATCATCTACGGCACGCGCGGCGTGCTCGTGGTCGGCTTCGTGTCCGGGATCATCGCGACGCTGGTCGCCGTGATCGTCGGCGTCACGGCCGGGTACGTCTCGGGCTGGCGCTCCGAGTCGCTGTCCGCGCTGACGAACGTCTTCCTCGTGCTCCCGGGCCTGCCGCTCATGATCATCGTCGCGTCCCAGTACGAGAACCCGAGCCTCCTGCTCATCTCGACGGTGCTCGCGATCACGGGCTGGGCGTGGGGCGGGCGCGTGCTGCGCGCCCAGACCATGTCGCTGCGCAACCGGGACTTCATCCAGGCGGCACGGGCCAACGGCGAACCGCTCCACCGCATCATCGCCGTCGAGATGCTCCCGAACCTCACGGCCATCATCGCGTCGAGCTTCGTCGGCACGGTGACCGCCGCGGTGCTGGGTCTCACGACGCTCGCGTTCATCGGCGTCATCCCGATCACGAACCTCAACTGGGGCACCATCCTCTTCTGGGCGCAGCAGAACGGCGCGTTCCCGGACTACTGGTGGTGGTACGTCCCCGCCGGCCTGTGCATCGCGCTGCTCGGCATGGCGCTGTCGCTCGTCAACTTCGGCATCGACGAGTACGTGAACCCGCGCCTGCGCTCGGCCGGCGAGCGCGCCCGCGCGATGCGCAAGAAGGGCTACACGGTCACGAGCGGCGTCACGACCGTGAGCGACCGGCCCGACCTGCTCGAGCGCAGCGTGGCGCCGCCACCGCCGGACGCCCCCGCGCCCGACGGCGCCGACACCTCGCAGACCGCGATCGACGGGGAGGACGACGAGACCGTCGCCACGGGATGGCCGCACCGCTCGGTGTGACCGCCCCGTGCGACAGCAGGCGGGGGCCGCTCAGCACCCCGCCCGCGGTTCCCGGGCCGGGCAGGTGACCACGGCCCGGGTGACCGGCTCAGACGAGGTCGCGGACGACGTCGGACCCGAGCTTGAGGATCAGCGCGCCGACCACGACGACGAACACCACGCGCACGAACCCGCTGCCCTTCGCCACGGCCATGCGCGCGCCGACGTACGCGCCGAGCAGGTTGGCCGCGCCCATGATCAGCCCGAGCCCCCACAGGACCGCGCCGTACGGGACGAAGAAGATCAGCGCGCCGGCGTTGGTCGCGAAGTTGGCGATCTTGGCGAGCGCTGACGCCGGCAGGAACGCGTAGCCGAGGATGCTCACGAGCGAGATGACGAAGAACGTGCCCGTCCCGGGACCCAGCAGGCCGTCGTACGTCCCGATGACGAGGCCGATCCCCGCCGCCGCCCACCGGTGCCCGTTGCCCTCCCAGCGCAGGTTCGTCGCGTGCCCCAGCTTCGGCTTCGCGATCGTGTAGGTGGCGACCGCCACGAGGACGACGAGGATGATCGGCGTGAACAGGTCCGCCGGGATGCGTGACGCGAGCGCCGCTCCCCCGATCGCGCCGACGAGCGCGGCGAGCGCCATCGGGCCGGCGGTGCGCAGGTCTGGTCCCACGCGCCGGTAGAACGTCGCCGCGCTGACCGACGTCCCCATGATGCTCGCGAGCTTGTTCGTCGCGAGGGCCTGGACCGGGCTGATCCCCGGGACGAGCAGCAGCGCGGGGAGCTGGATCAGCCCGCCGCCACCGACCACGGCGTCGATCCATCCCGCCGTGAGCGCGGCGAGCACGAGGAGGACGACCGTCAGGCCGTCGATCTCGAGACCGCCCGTGGACGGGAGGACGAAGGCGGGCAGCACTCCCCAGTGGTACCACGGCTCGGCCGCTCCTCCGCGCCGTGGCCGTTCCCGACGACAACACGTAACCGTTCGGTTACGCTTCAGGTGTGGACGTGTTCGAAGCCCTCGCCGACCCGGTCCGCAGGGACCTGCTCCTCGCGCTGCGCCGCGGGGACCTGTCGGCCGGCGACCTCGCGGCCACGCGCGACGACGTCTCCCGCCCCGGTGTGAGCAGGCACCTGCGGGTCCTGCGCGAGGCGGGGCTCGTCGCCGCCGTCGCGGAGGGGAGGCGTCGCGTGTACTCGCTGCGGCCCGACGCCCTCTCCCCCGTCCGGGAGCTGGTCGCAGCCCTCGACCGGCCAGCACCCCCCGTCCCCGCCCGAGCCCTCGACGGCCTCGACCTCGAGGTCCGCCGCACCACCCGAGAGCGCCGCGCCGAGCCGCGCGCGGGCCGACACGAGGAGATCGCATGAGCGACCCGACGACCCCCGTTCCTTCCGCCGTCACGGGACCCGTCCCGCACGGGACGGTCGAGCACGGACCGGCCGGCGCCGAGCTCGTCGTCACGCGCACGTTCCGCGCGGCCGCCGCCGACGTGTGGGCGAGCCTCACCGAGCCGGAGCGGCTCGCGCGGTGGATCGGCTACTGGGAGGGCGATCCCTCGACCGGTCGCATCCAGTTCTTCATGACCGCGGAGAGCGACGAACCGGAGCCGGAGGAGTACCGCATCACCCGGTGCGAGCCCCCGCACCGTTTCGCCGGAGACACGTCCGTGGGCGACCAGGCCTGGCACCTCGCGTTCGACCTCGCGGAGGAGGACGGCGTCACGACGCTGACCTTCCGCCAGGTGCTCGGCCCGTCCGACGACGCCCGGAACATCGGCCCGGGTTGGGAGTACTACCTCGAGCGGCTCGTCGCCGTGCGCGAGGGGCGGGACGTCGCGACCGTCGAGTGGGAGCCCTACCTCGCTGGCCTGGCCGACCACTACGAGCAGGCCCAGGCGAACGCCTCCTGACTGGGTCGGTCAGGACTGCAGGGCGTCGTACTCCGCCTCGGCCGCGACGTCGTCGTCGACGTCGAGCCGCAGGTGGGCGAGGGCGCTCTGCAGGACGCGCAGGCCGCTCGCGGCACGCTCGCCCCACAGGGACACGTACGAGAACTGCCACCACCACAGACCTTCGAGCTCGCGGCCCGCCTCGTAGTGCTGCAGCCCTTTCGCGAGACACTCGGCGACGCACGACAGGTCGCCGGACAACGACGCCGCACCGATCTCGGCGCCGACGAGCGGGTCGGTGATCTCGACGTAGTCGTCGAAGCCGTCGAACAGCCGGGACAGCGCGGTGCGCAGCGGGTCGAGGTCGGTGTCCGGGCCGGCGTCCGGCTCGAACCGCTCGACGGGCACGACGTCGCCCATCGCACCGAGCCGTGCGCCGACGGCCAGGACGTCGGACAGCGCGAGGAGCAGCAGCGGCAGCACGGCCCCCGGCGTCGCGCCGGCGGCGACCTGCGCCGTGGTCGTCAGGTACGCGCGGGCCTCCGCGGCCGTCTCCTCGGCGATCTCGCGCAGCTCCGGGTCGTGCTGGATCTCCGCCATGCCGTGCCCCTTCCGTCAGCCGCCGACCAGGCGTCGTCCCTCGAACGCCCGCCCGAGGGTCACCTCGTCCGCGTACTCCAAGTCTCCCCCGACAGGTAGCCCGGAGGCGAGGCGAGTCACGCGCAGGCCCATCGGGCCCAGCATGCGCGCGAGGTACGTCGCGGTGGCCTCGCCCTCGACGTTCGGGTCGGTCGCGAGGATGACCTCCGTGACCTGCCCGTCCGCGAGGCGGGTCATGAGCTGCGCGATCCGCAGGTCGCCCGGACCGACGTTCTCGATCGGGTTGATGGCGCCGCCGAGCACGTGGTACTTCCCGCGGAACTCGCGCGTGCGCTCGATCGCCACGACGTCCTTCGGCTCCTCGACGACGCAGATCACGTCGACCGAGCGCCGCGGGTCCGCGCAGATGCGGCACTGCTCGGACTCGGCGACGTTCCCGCACGTGTCGCAGAACCGGACGCGCGCCTTGACCTCGGTGAGCGCGTCGACGAGCCGCCGCACGTCCACGGCGTCGGTCGCGAGGAGGTGGAACGCGATGCGCTGCGCGCTCTTGGGCCCGACGCCGGGGAGTCGGCCGAGCTCGTCGATCAGGTCCTGGACTGCGCCTTCGTACACTCCCCCAGCCTACGGGGCGTCGCCGACGTGCCCGGCCGCCGCCGCTCCGGACGACGCGACGAGCTCGACCTCGAAGCCGTCGGCGTCCTCGAGATACGCCGCGTAGTGGTCGGGACCGCCCGCGAACGGGTGCCGGTCGCCGAAGAGGAGCGCCCACCCGTGCTGGCCCGCCGCCGCCACGAGCGCGTCGACGTCGCTGCGCGAGCCGCCGTCGAACGCCAGGTGGTTGAGGCCCGGCAGCGTGCGGTCGTGCTCGTCCGCCGCCAGGGCGGGGCTCTGCTCGACGACCACGTACGTCGGGCCGAGCCGCCAGCTCCGGCCGCCGTCCCAGCGCTGGTGCGGCGCGTAGCCGAGCTCGGTCAGCAGCCAGCCCCAGGACCGCTCCGCGCGGGAGACGTCGGGAACCCACAGCTCGACGTGGTGCAGCGCACCCCTCGGCACGTCAGACGCCCGGGTCCTGGATCTCCTCGACGATCTTCCCGTCGAGGAGGCGCACGACGAGCTGGGCACCGACGAGGCCGGTCGACACGATGTCCGGGTCGTCGGCGGAGGGCGCGTCGTCCTCCGGCGCGACGCGCACGGGTGCCGGCGCGCGCGTCGCCGCCCGGCGCTCGGCCTCGCGACGCTCCGCCGCCTGGCGGGGTGTCTCGGCGGCGGTCGCCGGTGACGGCGCGGGCCGCTGGCGGTCTTGCTCGACGACCGGCTCCGGCTCCGGCCCGTCGTCGAGGTCCGCCGGCGGCTCGGAGAGCGACGCGCCGGCGAGCCACGCCTCGTCCGCCGCGTCGACCGCACCGCCCGAGGGGCTCGGTCCCTGGTCCGCGACGGCGCTGCCCGCCGTCGTCCCGGACGAGGACGCGCGGGACGGCGACGTGCCGAGCGACGACGGGCCACCGGGACCCGCGGCACCCGACGGCGTCGTCACCGCGACCGTCACCGGTGCGCCCGCGAGCCACGCCGCGTCGGCCGCATCGACCACCGCGTCCTGAGGTGCCGGCGCAGGGTCCTGCTGGAGGGGTCGCTCCTGCAGCGCGACGGCGCCGCCGCGCGAGGCGTCCAGCACCGCGGTGGCCGAGCCGACCGGCGCGCTCGACCGCGCCGGGATCGCGCTCGCCCGCGCGGGAGACGTCGCGCCGGGCGGCGGAGAGACGTCGTCGCCGGACTGTCGGGCGGCCTCGCCGCCGGGCGAGGCGCTCGCGGGGACCGCCTCCACCGTGCCCCACGACCCGGGCTCGACGTCCACGCCCGGGTCCGGCGCCGCGCCTCCCTGACCCCCCGGACCGGCGGTGGGGACCGAGCCGCCCCCGCCGTGGCCGTCCTCGGCGAGGCGCGCCTCGACCCTCAGCTGGAGACCGAGCGTCTGGTAGACGGCGTCCTGGACGGCCGCGGTGTGCCGCGAGGAGGAGAACGTCCGGGCGAGGCCGGGCGACGGGAACGCCAGGAACAGCACGTCCGGGTGCAGCTCCGCGACCTGGGCGTTCATGCTGACGAGCGACCACGTGGCGCGGCTCGAGCTCAGCGTCTCGAGCACCTCGGGCCAGCGCCGCCGCAGCTCCTCCGTCGTCATCGCCGCCGTCGCGCCGTTCGGCGCGGCCGCCGCGGCGGGGGTCTCCACGCTCTGCCCGGCGCCTGCTGCCTGCGCCTCGCTCGGCGCCGCCGCAGACTCCTCGGCGCGCTCGTCGGTCGGCGCCGCCGCCGACTCCTCGGCGCGGCTCTCCGTCGACCCTCCGGTCGACTCCTCGGCGGGTGCGTGCACGCGCTCCCCGGACCGGTCCTCGGTCGGCGCCGCGGCCCGTGCGCCCGCCTGCCCGCCGGTCGGCTCCTCCGTCGGCTCCGCACCCGGCACGGCGCGGACGGCCGGCTCCACGACGGGCGTGGCGAGAGCCGCCCCATCACCCGGTGCGCGCTGGGCCCGGGCGCTCGCGGCGTCGTCCTCCTCCGTCGCGCGCACCGTTCCCGTGTCCTCGCCCGTCGGTCGGGAGGGCGCGGACGCCTGCGCGACAGCGGCAGCCGGCTTCGGACCGGCGGTCTGCGACGGCGTGGTGGCCGGCTCGACGACGGCCTGCTCGACGGCGGCCGTCGGCTCGGCGGTGGCGGCCTGCGTCGGGGCGGCGGGAGCCGGAGCGGGCGTCGAGCCGGCAGGCGGCGGCAGGGTCCCCCGGGCCGGGCGCAGTGCCGCACGGACCGCGGCGGCGCCGGTGAGCCCGGGCTCGGGCGAGGAGACCACGGGTCCGGAGGCCGCGGCGTCGGGCACCGGACGCACGGTGGCTACGGGCCCGGACACGACCGGCCCGGTCACGACGGGACCCGGCGCAGCGGGGACAGGACCTGCGGGTGCTACGCCGAGGCCGCCGCGTTCCAGGCGGTCGAGGCGGGCGGCGAAGCCCGCGGCGCCGTCGTCGGCGCCGGGCAGGAGCAGCCGCGCGACGAGCAGCTCGAGGTGCAGCCGCGGCGACGTCGCCCCGGCCATCTCCGTGAGCGCCGCGTTGACGAGGTCGGCGGCGCGCGAGAGCTCGGACATGCCGAGGTTCTGCGCCTGCGTGCGCATGCGGGCGAGCTGGTCGGCGGGGTGGTCGCGCAGGACCGCCTGCGCCTCCTCGCCCGAGACGGCGATGACGATGAGGTCGCGCAGGCGCTCGAGGACGTCCTCGACGAAGCGGCGCGGCTCGTGGCCCGTCGCGATCACCTGGTCGACGACGCGGAAGATGCTCGCGCCGTCGCGGGCCGCGAGGGCGTCCACGACGTCGTCGAGCAGCGTCGCGTGCGTGTAGCCGAGCAGGGCGACGGCGCGCTCGTAGTCGACCTGCCCGTTCTCCGCGCCCGCGATGAGCTGGTCCATGACGGACAGCGAGTCGCGGACGCTGCCGCCGCCCGCACGCGTGACGAGCGGGAAGACGCCCGAGCCGACCCCGACGCCCTCCGCGGTGCAGAGCTCCTCGAGGTACGGGCCGAGCACGTCCGGCGGGACGAGCCGGAACGGGTAGTGGTGCGTGCGCGAGCGGATGGTGCCGATGACCTTGTCCGGCTCCGTCGTCGCGAAGACGAACTTGATGTGCTCCGGCGGCTCCTCGACGATCTTGAGCAGCGCGTTGAAGCCCGCGGGCGAGACCATGTGGGCCTCGTCGATGATGAAGATCTTGTACCGGTCGCGCGTCGGCGCGAACGTCGCGCGCTCGCGCAGGTCGCGCGCGTCGTCCACGCCACCGTGCGACGCGGCGTCGATCTCGACGACGTCGAGGCTCCCCGGGCCGCCGCGCGCGAGGTCGACGCACGAGGGGCACTGCCCGCACGGGGTGTCGATCGGGTTCTCGGGCGTGTTCTGCGCGCAGTTGAGCGTGCGCGCGAGGATGCGCGCGCTGGTCGTCTTGCCGCAGCCGCGCGGGCCGGAGAAGAGGTACGCGTGGTTCACCCTGCCGCTCCGCAGCGCCTGCATGAGCGGCGCGGTCACGTGGTCCTGACCGATCACCTCGGCGAAGGTCTCGGGCCGGTAGCGGCGGTACAGGGCGGTGCTCACCCCGGTCACTCTAGACGTCGGCGCCGACAGGCACGAGGCCGCTCCGGGTGCTCTGCCCCGAGAGCGACCCGTACGTCGCGAGATCGGCCTTCAGAGGGTCGATCTCGCGACGCAGGGGTCGATCTCGCGGGCTCGTCAGCGGTGCAGCGCCTTGCGCGCGAGCCAGTTGCCGAGCAGCTGCGCGAGCTGCACGATCGCGATGATCACGATCACGGTCACGACCACGACGCCCCAGTTGTAGCGCTGGTAGCCGTACACGATCGCGAAGTTGCCCAGCCCGCCGCCGCCGATGATCCCCGCGATCGCCGACATGTCGAGCACCGCGATGAAGAGGAACGTGTACCCGAGGATGAGCGGTGCGAGCGCCTCGGGGACGAGCACCGTCGTGATGATGCGCCACGACGACGCGCCCATCGCGCGCGCCGCCTCGACGACGCCCGGGTCGATGCCCACGAGGTTCTGCTCGACGATGCGGCTCGTGCCGAACGCCGTCATCACCGACAGCGGGAAGATGAACGCCTCGGTGCCGAGCGTCGTCCCGACCACCTGGAGCGTCACGGGCCCGAGCAGCGTGACGAAGATGATGAACGGGATGGGCCGCACGACGTTGACCACGACGTTGAGCACGCCGAACACCCAGCGGTTCTCGAGCAGGTTGCCCTGCCGGGTCACGTACAGCGCGATGCCGAGCGCGAGCCCCGCCAGGCCGCCCGTGAGCAGCGCCACGGAGACCATCTGCAGCGTCTGGCCGAACGACTCGACGAGGATCGGCCACAGCTGCGACCAGTCGCGGTTCATCACAGACCTCCCGGCATGCCGTGTCGGTACGACGTCGTGTGCGAGGCGCCCGGCTGGTCGCCGGGCTCGTCACCCGGCACATCGATGCCCGACCCGCGAGGGCCGGCGGCGAGCCGCGCGACGCGCGGGTCCTCGAGCGGGTGCGCCGCCGTGCCGAGGTCCACGACGTCGGCCCGCTCGGCGAGCGCGGTGAGGAACGGCGCGACGCGGTCCTCCGGGGCGTCGAGCTCGACCGTCAGCGAGCCGAACGGCCGCTCCCCCACCTCGGAGATGCCGCCGTAGACGACCGAGCCGTCGACGTCGTGCTCGCGCAGGAGGCGGAACAGGTCGGTCCCCGTGCTCGCGCCCTCGCGGACGCCGACCGTGACGAGACGACCGGGGTGGCGCTCGCGCAGACGCGCGAGCGTCTCGCGCGACGGCCGGTCGTGCAGGGCCGTGCCGACGAACCGCTGGGCGGCGTCAGCGCTGGGTGCGGAGAACACGTCGTACACGTCGCCCGTCTCGACGACCTTGCCGTGCTCCATCACCGCGACGCGGTGGCACGTCGAGCGCACGACCTCCATCTCGTGGGTGATGACGACGATCGTGATGCCGAGCTCGGCGTTGACGCGCCGCAGGAGCGCCAGCACCTCGCGCGTCGTCTCCGGGTCCAGCGCGGACGTCGCCTCGTCGGCGAGCAGGATCGTGGGCGACGCCGCGAGCGCACGGGCGATGCCCACGCGCTGCTTCTGGCCGCCGGAGAGCTGGCGCGGGTAGGCCTTCGCCTTGTCGGAGAGGCCGACGAACGCCAGCATCTCGGCGACGCGCGCCGCCCGGTCCTCGCGCGACCACCCGGCGACCTTGAGCGGGTAGGCGACGTTCCCGGCCACGGTGCGCGACGACAGCAGGTTGAACTGCTGGAACACCATGCCGATGCGTGAGCGCACGTCGCGCACGCGCCGCTCGGGCAGGCCCGTGATCACCTGGCCGTCGACGACGACCTCGCCGCTCGTCACGGTCTCGAGCGCGTTGACGAGCCGCACGAGCGTCGACTTGCCGGCTCCGGAGTAACCGATGACGCCGAAGATCTCGCCGCGTCGGACGGTCAGGGAGACGTCGTCTACGGCGTGCACGGCGGCGTCTCCCTCGCCGAACGTCTTGCTCACGTGGCGCAGCTCGATCGCGGGCTGCTCGTCACCGCCCTGGGTTCGGGGGCCGTCGGTCACGGTCGGGTCCTCTCGTCGGAGGACGCGCCTCCGGGTGCCTGTGCTGGGCGTGTGCTGGGGCGCCTCGTGGGAGCCCCTGGTCGGGTGGTGACCCGCCTGCCATCGTCCTCCGCGAGGCACGACGGCGCGCGAGGGGCGGGCGCGTTCGCGCGCCCACCCCTCGCTCCCGACGGGTCAGGACCGGTCAGGACGGGTCAGGACGCGGAGCGGATGTCGTCCTCGATGCCCGCGAGGATCTCCTGCAGCTCGGCGGGCGAGTTCTCCTTGATGACCGCGGTGCCGCCGGACGCCGTCTTCTCCGCCTCGACGACCTCGGGCGAGTGGGACAGCTCCGCGAGCTTCAGGAGCGTCTCGTCGTCCTTGTCCTCGGCCCGCACGACCCACACGTTGATGTAGGGCTTGGCGGCGTCGGAGTCGGGGTCGTCCTCGAAGAGGGCGTCCTCGGGGGTGAGCCCCGCGTCCTCGACGTAGTCGTTGTTGATGATCGACGCGTCGACGGACTGGAGCTGGATCGGGGTCTGCGCCGCGTCGACGGGGGTGACGGTGACCTTGGAGGACGGGAGGACGTCCGCCTCCGTGGAGATCGAGCTTCCGCCGTCCTCGAGCTCGACCAGGCCCGCCTCCTGCAGCACGAGGAGCGCGCGGGCGAGGTTGGTCGGGTCGTTCGGGACGGCCACCTGGCCACCGTCGGGGATCTGCTCGAGCGACGTGTGCTTGGTCGAGTACAGCGCGAGGGGGTAGACGGCCGTCGCACCGATCGGCTGGAGGTCGTCGCCGGCGTCCACGTTGTAGCCCGCGAGGAACTGCAGGTGCTGGAACTGGTTGGCGTCCAGCTCGCCCTGGGACAGCGCTGGGTTGGCCTGCGTGTAGTCCTGGAGGTCGACGAGCTCGATCTCGATGCCCTCGGCCTCGGCCTGCTCCTGGTACACCGCCCACTTGTCGTCGGACGCCCCGACGACGCCGATGCGGATCGGGTCGTCCGCGTCACCGGAGGAGGTGCCCGCGGAGTCGTCGGCGGACGAGCACGCCGTCAGGGCCAGGGTGGAGGCGACGGCGACCGCGGTCCAGGTCAGACGCTTGCGGGCGGTGCGGGACGACGGGGTGGAGAACGACATGGGATGCCCTTCGACGGGGTCGCGCGAGGTCGGCGCGACAGGGTGCAGGGGTGCCTGCGGGGATCGGGTGCGGGGTGCTTCCGACGGGCCATCAGCCACGTGGCGAGCGGGTGGACCGGTCCGCCGCGCGAGGCGGCGGGGACGGGTCGGTCAGGTGCAGGCGATGCCTGCGGGGGACGACGGCGCGGGTGTCAGCAGCCGCACATTCGCCCGGCGCCCCGTGCGCGGCGACAACACGGCATCGCGACGCAGGACGCTGCGTGCGGGACCGGTGCGGCGACGGGGAACGAGCTCATGTCGTTCATCATGGGCACGCGAGGCGCGTGCGCGCCAATCCCAGAGTCGGTTCGTCCATGATGTGGACGCGGTTCTGGTCACATCGTGGAGATGCGGGGGCGGGGAACACCCCGGAGACGTGAAGGACCCCTCGCACACCCACCAGAGCTCACCTACCCTTGCTGCCTTCCGGCCCTGGGGGAGTTCGGCGAGATAGTGCCGCACGAGGGGTCTGGACCCAGCCTAGCCCAGGACCGGGCCGCGCCAGAAACCGGGCCGGCTGACCGTCGTCGGGCACCACAGGGCTGTGCGAGGCAGCACGCGACGGCACCGGTAGTGGGCGCGATTCGGCCCTGGCACCGCGGTCCGGTATCCTCGTTGCGCTACCCCGGTCCGTTCTCAGGATCCTGCTGCGACCGGAGTGCACCAGGAGGATTCGCCTAGTGGCCTATGGCGCACGCTTGGAAAGCGTGTTGGGTTAAAAGCCCTCGGGGGTTCGAATCCCCCATCCTCCGCAGGACCGAAATGGCCCCTGACCTGCACGAACACAGGTCAGGGGCCGTTGTCGTACCGGCCGCGCCCACCATTCGCCTGGCCTCGAGGACGTCCCTCTTCAACCACCAGTCGCCGAACCCCTTGCTCCTTGTCCCGGTACACCACCTGCACCGACGGAGACTGGCGGGTGCGAGCCGAATCCGGCAGTATCCACTCGCAAACGACGTCGGACGGCACGCCCCGATGACGAGCAGACGAGCAGGGGGAGCACGTGAGCAGGGACTATGCGCTTCCGCCCGGGGTCCTTGACCTCGGCGTCGAAGAACGCCCCGGTTGGGAGGTTGTTACTGCGCTCGTCACGGTCAAGGCATACCCGGTGATCGGGCGCAGAACGGGAGAGTCAGTGTGTGTCGCCGGCGTACGTCTCGACGGAGGGGAACCGAGGTGGATCCGGCTGTTCCCGGTCCCGTTCCGAGACCTGCCGGAAGACGTCCAGTTCGGGAAGTACACCATCGTCCAGGTCCGAGCACGACGATCCGACGGGCAGGACCGGCGACCCGAGAGCATGCGTCCCGACCTATCGACGCTCCGCGTCGGTACGCGTATACCGTCTACACGAGGATGGCGCGACAGATGGTCGCTCATCGCGCCGCTCGTCGGCGCCACCACGGCGTGCGACCTCGCCACGGCAGCACGCACCGCAGGCCAGGCCGCCCCATCTCTGGGCCTCATCCGCCCGACCGAGGTCCTCGACGTCGTCGTCACCGACAACGAGCACTACAAGCCCTCCACCGGACTCGCCGAGCTGGCCGAGGCGGACCTGTTCGGCAACACCCTCAGGCCTCTCGAAGCATCTCCGTTCATCGCCAAGTACCGCTACCGCTGCGAGAACTGCACGGGAAACGGTCACCAGCAGTCGATCATCGATTGGGAGGCCGGCCAGCTCGGACGCCGCCTGCTACGTGAACGCAGGACGAACGAGCAGGCACGGGCCGAGATGCGCTCAAAGTTCTTCGACGAGATGGCCAGCCCGACGAAGGACACGCACTTCTACCTCGGGAACCAGCACCAGCACCCGGGCACCTTCATGGTGCTCGGCGTCTTTTGGCCTCCGACCGGGAGCCGGCCAGAACCCCAGCTCTTCTAAGCCAGTACGAGTTCCGACTGTTCGCGGTCTGCACGAGCGCGCAGCGCTTCGAGCACGAGCGACCGGTGGCAGCACCGCTCCTCTGACTCGAAGCAGAGGAGCATGACCGACCCCCTTCCCTGCAGCTCCTCGATCGTCTCGAGCGCTTCCCGAGCACCCTCCGTCGAGAGCACCTCGTCGGCGAACCGCTCGCGAGCCTCCCGACCCCCACTCGTGGTCGTCTCTGCGAACCCGGCGCGGTTGTCCTTCGGATTGCCCAGCGCGCGCAGGTGGACGTATTCGACACCACCAGCCGTGAGCGCCGTCGAAAGCGCCGTCTTCGAGAAGCCGCGCTTGCGCGAGATCGGGTTCAGGCGAACGTCCACGACGGCCACGACGGCACCTAGGCGAGCATCGCTGACGAGCTCGTCCACCGATCGACCCTCGTAACCCCAGCCCATCACGCCGTGTCGCACCGTCATCCGCTGATCGTTTCATGACTGGGGCCGACCCGCCGAAACCGGACACGAGAACGGTGGCCAATGCGAGGTGCCCTCATTCCATCGCACCCGACCGCCAGCACCGCAGAGGCCCGTCGCACAGCGTGCGACGGGCCTCTCGGACGTCCCGACGGTCCGACGCGCCGGGACATGAGCGCCGGCGGTGCCGCCGACGGCTCCCCCCAGCCTACGGCCCCGAGCGTCGCAACGGCAGGGGGCTGGCCGCTTCCGTCCGTGATCATCGCGTGCAGGGCGCCGCCAGGGCCCGCCGGACCGTGCCGACGAGCCCCCAGGCGGCCCCTGCGAGCCCTGGCGAGCCGTGACCTGTCAAGCGTCCTCACGCTTGCGGGCGGCGACGAAGACCGCGCCGGTCGCCAGGAGGAGGATCGACAGAGCGGTCGCGGCGAGCACCGTCGAACCCGTCCGCGGGAGGCTGCCCTCGCTGCTCGGGAACGTGTTCGTCACGCTCGCGTCGACCTGCGCGTCGTCCCCGACGGGGACGCCGAACGGGTCGGACGTCGGGACGCCGTCCGCGGGGTCGGTCGTGACCTCCGCGCCCTCGACGACGATCGCGACGCTCTCCGCGTCACCGGAGTCGGTCTCCGCGACCGTGCACGTCGCGCCCTGCGGGACCTCGTAGACGGCGGTCCAGTCGTCCGCCGCGGAGAGCGTGCGCTCCGCGCCGCCCGGCAGGACCACGTCGGTCTCGACGCCGTCCACGTCCCACGTGCAGGCGAGCGTCACGACGAACTCGTCGCCCTCGTGCTCCGCCGCGCCCGGGCCGTCGAGCTCCTTGGTCACGACGACCTGCCCCACGTCGAACGTGTTCGTCACGGTCACCGCGGCGGGGTCCGCCGCGATGGTCACGACGCCGGGCTCGCCACCCTCGACCGCGGAGACGCTCGACGACGACGCGCCGCCCGTCGCGGTCTCGGTCACGGCGCACTCGGCACCGATCGGCAGTCCGTCGAAGACCGCGACCTCGCCACCCGTGATCTGCCGGTCCGCCCCGCCCGGCACCTCGACGTCCTGGCCCTGGAACGTGCACGCCGCGCTCACCGTGAACGGCCCGGCGCCGAACGCGTCCGCGCCCTCCCCGTCCACGACCTTGGTGACCTCGATCGCGCCCACGTCGTAGGTGTTGGTCACGACGACCTCGACGGGCTCCGCGGGGAGCTCGGCGCCGACGATCGTCACCGGGTTCGGGTCCACCGTCACCGATGTGGCGCCCGCGGTCTCGGTCTCGGTGACGGTGCACGAGTCACCGTCCTGGAGCCCGAAGTAGAGGGCCGGGAACCCGGGGCCGAAGCGCCGGTCCGGGCCGCCGGGGATGGTCTCCACCGGCACGCCCTGCGACGTGGTGCACTCCAGCGACACCGCGTACGGGAACTCCTCGTACGGCACGGCTCCGAGGAACTCCACGAGCTCCTCGAGGAGCCGGACGAGCGTCTCCGGGTCGATCGGCCCGTCGGGGATCTCGGGGAACGGCGACAGCTCCGGCATGGGCGGAGCGAACGCCGCTCCGTCGCCGTCGACGACCTTGGTCACCACGAGCGGGGCGGTGAGGAACGTGTTCGTCATCGCGACGGTCACCGTCGCCGGCTCGCCGTCGTCCGCGGGGGGCACCACGACGGCGGCCGTCGTCCCGTCGACCGGCTCGCCGCCGTCGACGCTCACCGTCGTCGACGACGCGCCGAACGTGTCGGTCTCGGTCACGGTGCACTCGGAGCCGACGGGCAGGCCGTCGTAGACGACCGGCTCACCCGGCACGAGCTCGCGGACGTCACCGTCAGGGATGGTGAGGTCGACGCCCTCGTACGTGCACGCGAGCGTCACCTCGAACGGCCCGGGTCCGTAGAGCGCTCCGAGCCCGGCCAGCTCCTTGTCGACCTGGACCGTGCCCACGTCGAACGTGTTGGTGATGACGACCTCGGCGATGTCGCCGCTGCCGACGGTCACCGTGTCCGGCACGACGACCGAGCCGGTCGCACCGGCGTCGTCGGTCTCCACGATGCTGCACTCCGCGCCCGCGGGCAGGTTCGCCACCTGCGCGTCGAGCGGGCCGGCACCACCGAGCACGAGGGTGCTGTCGTAGACCGTGCGCGGCTCCCCCGGGCCGTCGCCGTCGTCGTCGTAGGTGCACGTCACGTCGATCGGGAACGGTCCCTGGCCGTAGGCGGGGCCGCCCTCGCCGTCGACGACCTTCTGGAGCGCGATCGCGCCGACGTCGTACGTGTTCGTCAGCGTGACGTCGTTCGTGCTCGCGCCGAGGACGTCACCGACGAGCGTGAGGTCGGTCGACGGGCCGTCCGTCGTCACCGGGTGCCCCGGCAGGCCCTGGTCGACGGTGATCGTCACCGACGACGCGTTACCCGTGCCCGTCTCCGTGACGGTGCACTCCGACCCGACGGGCAGGCCGGCGAGCTCGACGGTCTCGCCGTCCTCGATGGTCACGACCATCGGGTCCTCGGGCCCGTAGCCCTCGGCGTACACGTCCTCGCCGAGGAACGCGCACTCCACCGTGGCCTCGAACGGGCCGAACGGGACCGGCTCGCCGTCCTGGTCGACGGCATCGGTCACGACCTCCTTGGAGAGCTCGATGCTCGACAGGTCGTACACGTTGATCGCCGTGATGGACGTCGGGTCGTCCGGGTCCTCGCTGTCGATCGTCACACTGCTCGGCTCGAGCACCACGCGGGTCTGTCCGGCGCTCCCGTCCTCCGTGAGGGTGCACTCGGCGCCGTACGGGAGGTTCGGCACGACGACCGGGGTCCCCGGTGTGACGGTGATCGGGATCGGGTCCAGCTCCGTCTCGACCCACGTCCCGACGGCGGACGTGCACTCGACGGTCAGGTCGAACGACGCGGGTGCGTTGTCCGCACCCTCACCCTCCACGACCTTGTTCACCTCGAGCGGGCCGGTCGCCGTCGCGACACCGACCTTGACGCCCTCCGTGGGGAGCAGGTTGAAGTTGCCCTGGTTGGACACCACGACCCCGGACGCCGCGGCCGAGTTCCAGGCGATCGACCGGTCCCCGGCTTCCGGGGCGACCGGCGGCGTGGTCGACGTCGCCTCGAGCGCGATGAACTGCCCGGGCTGGAACAGGTCATCCTCGGGGAACGTGATGACGTTCTTGATCGCCGTGATCGACTCGAGCACCTCGTCGCTGAGGTCTGCTGTGAGCGGCGCCCAGCCCGTCTCCGGGTCGGTCGGGCAGATCGGTTCGTTCAGCGGATCGTTGATGTCCTCGCCGCAGTAGTCGTCGACGGTGGTGTAGAAGTACTCGATCTCGCTGCCTGCTGGGGCGTTGACGACCTGCGGCAGCGGGTCGTCGGTGAAGATCGGGGTCCACTGCGAGTCGCGCTGGGTCGTCGAGGTCGGCAGGGAGCCGGTGTCGCCAGGCGTCGGGAACCGGTCGTAGAGGACCACCTTGTTCATCGGCAGGTTGCCGACGTTGTCCACGCGGATGCGCCACGTCTCGTCGTGGCCCGGGGCGATGACCGGCGTGCAGGGGTAGGCGTAGAAGCCGAAGTCGTTGACCGTGCACTCGGTGATCGGACCCTCGTACGCGGGGTCGATGATGACGTCGAGCTCGTCGTCGTCCGTGGCCTTGACGAACTTCTGCTGCTGCAGCACGGCAGTGCCGGTGGGGGTGATGTCCGCATCCGCCTCGCACGCGCCGGTGTCGGTGTTGATCCGCCCGGCGACCAGGTCCCCGGTGGTCGGACTGCCGGTGCGGGTCTGGCACACGTCCCACGGCCGGTCACCGGTGACTCCGGCGGTGTTGGCCACGAGAGTCTGCGGCTCGATGGCGAACCGGAAGCTCACCTGCACCGTGATGGTGTACACCTGGCCCACCTCGAGCACCGACCCCGCGGGGAACGCGAACCCGAGGCTCTCGATGTCGCCGGTCTGGTCGACCGTCACCTCGGCCGCGTCGGTCGGCAGGTCCGGGGTCTCCTCGTCCGGGTCGTCG
Source organism: Cellulosimicrobium sp. PMB13 (assembly GCF_051294865.1). NCBI lineage: Bacteria > Bacillati > Actinomycetota > Actinomycetes > Micrococcales > Promicromonosporaceae > Cellulosimicrobium > Cellulosimicrobium sp. PMB13. The sequence continues at coordinate 143,150 of NZ_CP145910.1, forward strand.
CCCGTGAGCGCGTAGCTGAACGGTTCCTCGACGTCGGCCAGCGCGAGCTGCGGGCCTTCGTCGTCCAGCGGCATCGCGTCTGTGACGACCGGGTCGACGATCGGGCGATCGCCCGTGTTCGTGACCCTGATGTTCATCGCGAACGTGTCGTCGGGGCCCGCGGTCCCGCCGGTGATCACGCCCTTGAAGTCCTTGACGATCGCCACGCCGTTCGTCGCGTGCTGGTACAGCATCTGCGCCGCGGCGTCGTCGGACCCGGAGACCGGGACGAGTTCGCCCGTGCCCGGGTCGATGACGAGGTCGGCGCCCGTCGTCGTCCCGTCGACGGAGTTGCTCGCGATGCCCGGCGCGGGCTCGCCCGGTGCCGCCGGGTTGGACGCGAGGTCGTGCTGCACCTCGCCGCCGGAGCGCATCTCGTCGCGACGCAGGACCTGGATCGGCACCGTCTGGGTCGGAGTGGCCGGGTTCTCCCAGATGTCGCCGTCGGCCCGCGTGAAGGTGAAGCGCAGGCCCTGCACCTCGGCGGGGTCCACGCCGGCCGGCAGGGCGAACGTCGCTCCCGGCACGCCGAGCTCCCAGTCGCCGCCGGTGACCGTGACCGGGTCGGGCGAGCCGGGCTCGCCGACGAACGTGCCGCCGGTGAAGACGTCGACCTGCACCTGGTCGATCGGGGTGGCCAGCACGGCGCTCGGGTCGATGCCGACGAAGTCGTACTGGTTCCAGAACTGGGGGTCGTCGTCGGTCAGCACCATCTCGACGCTGCGCGACGGCCCCAGCGGTCGTCCGGTGAGCGTCATGATGACGGGCAGATCGCCGTTCTCGCCCGTCCCGTTGTTCGGCTCGACGATCGTGTCGGGGTTGAACGCCTTCGTGACGTCGAGCGCGATGGCAGCGTCCTGCAGCACCATCGTCGCGTCGTCGAAGGCCTGCCGGACGTCGCCGCCCGTGCCGCCCGGGTCGTCGAGGGTCGCGACGGCGCCGTTCGGCACCGGGCTGTAGTCCGCGACGGTGACCGGGGCCTCGGTGTACCGGTCGGTCTCCCGAAGCTGGAGCGCGAGGTCCATCGAACCGGACGCACCCGGCTCGACAAGACCGTCGTAGGCGACCTCGACACCAACGACCTCGGCGAGAACGCTGGGCGCCAGGGCTTCCGCCTCCTCCTCGGTGAACGTCGCCGTCTCACCTGCGGCGTTCGTCAGGGTCACCGTCGTCGACGTCGCGCCGGCCGGCGGGGTGAGGGCGATGGCGGTCAGCGTGAAGGCGTTGAACGGCGGCGTGCCGGGCGCCGTCTGCACGTCGCCCGAGTCCACCGCACCCGGGTCGGCGAGCCGCAGCTCCTCGATCTTGGCGGCCGAGTTGTTGGTCCCGGTCACCGTCACCGTGGTGGACGGGTAGAACTCGTCCGGGGTGCCGGGCGGTGGCACCGACAGCGGCCCGCCCGACCACTCCTTGTCCACCGTGACGTTGAGCGGCACGTCGAGGATCTCGGCGGTGTCGGCGTCGGCGTCGGTGAACTCCTCGCCGTCGTACGTCGCGGTGCCCTCCGCGGTGTCGTTGACGACGCCTGCGGTGTCGGTGTTGTAGAGCGTGCCGCTCGTCGCGCCGAGCACCGCCACGGCCGGGTCGCTGCGCTTGAAGTCGCGCACCTGGAACGTGAGGACGAGGTGGCGGCCGTCCGCCTGGGTCGAGCGGGCCACGCCCTCCCCCGCGGCCGGCGCGGTCGGGTCCGCGGGTGTCGCCGACCGTGACGGCGACTCGGTGTACGTGAGCCGCACCGACGTCGCGGACTCCTGCTCGTCGGCCGTCAGCGTGTAGCCGGGGAACGTGCCGTCACAGGCGTCCGGGCACGGGTCGCCTGACGCCTCGGCCCAGGCTCCGTCGATGAAGAGCTCGACGCTCTCCACCTGGTCGTACGGGATGAACGGGTCCACGCTCACGTCGATGGGGTCCACGGCGACCAGGTCGAACGCGTCGTAGAACGAGTCCGCGACCGCGGTGGTCTCGGGGTCCTGGATGTCCGAGACGACCATCGGGTCCACCTCGTCGAAGCCGCCGGTGGACCAGGTGATCTGTGCGGTCACCTGGTCGTCCGTGCGGGCCCGGACGGTCGCCGGATCACCCAGCATGGTCTTGTCGATGAAGTCGCCCGGCCCGTCGCCGTCCACCGGGAACGGGTCGACGGTGTCGCAGCCCTCGACCGGGTCGGTGAGGTCGATGTCGTCGGCCGAGGCCGCGGAGTAGCCGCAGTTCTCGATCGGGTCGTCGCGGTCCGTGGGACCCGTGTAGTCCGCGGTGAAGTTCGGCTGGAACTCCGTGCCGGGCGGGAAGCCGTCGTCGGACGTGTAGACGAACTGGACGCCCGCGGCACCCGCGGGCAGCTCGCAGTCGACGGTGGCAGGGCCGTCCGTCGGGCCACACCCGGGAGCAGGCTCCCAGGAGTCGCCGTCCCAGTAGTTGACGGTCAGGGTCGCGTTCGCGGGCACGTCGGTGCTCCGCACGCCCGTCGCCTCGAAGTTCGCCCAGAACTCGCCGGGCGCGGCCGGGTCCACCGGCTCCTGGACGACGAACGTGTTCGCGTCCGTGGTCGAGCCGTCCGGCCCGAACGGCAGGAGCGAGCTCGGCAGCTGCACGACCACGCTCTGCCCCGGCACGGCGGGGATGGTCGACGGCGTGACGATCTTCTCGATGTCGGTCGCCAGGCGATCCACCAGCGTGACCAGCTCGGCATCCGCCGTCGCCGGGTCCGCGCTCGGCACGTCGGCCTCGATCTGGTTCGGGTGCGTGACGTCGTCCGGCACCTGGTCGGGGTCGGTGTCCGCGGTGAACGGCACGGTCGCGCTGGCCCCGTTGAGGATGTTCCCGGTGTACACGACGGTGAAGCCGACGACGACGCAGCCGGACGGCGGATCAGGCAGGGTGTCCTCCGCGGCCGCGGGGATCGGGTCGGTCGTGGTCCCGTCCGCGCACGTGAACGTGACGCTCGCGGCCGTGGCGTCGTTGGGCCATACCACCCCGGCCCCGGCACCGTCCGTCCCCCAGCCGGTGAAGGTGATCGGGTCCTCGCCCTCGAACGGGCTGTCCGTCCCGGGTGCCGGCTCGGTGATCGTCAGGGTGTCCACCGGCGTGCCGGTGTTGGTCGCGCCCAGCGTGACCGTCGTCGGGTCGCCGGCGCTCACCTGGGCCGGGTCGAACGTCTTGGACGCCGTCACGCTGGTGTTCGGCGGCGTGATGAGGTAGGTGTCGCTCGCCGTGGTCGGGTCGGACTGCGCGTCCCCGTCCGTGACGAACGACGACGTGTCGTTGGTGACCGTCGTCGGGTCCTCGAGGTCTTCGACCGCGTCGCTCTGCTGCACGTTCACCGGGATGGTCGCCGTGGCACCGGGCTGGATGTCGCCGCTGAACGTGTAGCGCACCCCCTGCACGGTGCTCGGGTCGACCGAGTCGTCCAGCGGCTCCCACGAGTCGCCGTCCCAGTACTCCTCGGTGACGTCGGTCGCGTTCGGCGGCAGGGTGACGTCACCGGTGCTCACGTACTCGAGATAGGTGAAGGGGTTCGGGTCCGCCGTCGGGTCCACCGGGTCCTGGACGACGAGGGTGTCGACCGCGTCGTTGGAGGTGTTGGTCGCGCCGATCGTCATCGTCGCCGTCGTCCCGGGCGCGGCCAGCGCCCCCTCGGGAACGATCGACTTGGTGGTCTCCGAGTCGAGAACCAGCTCGACGACGGGGGTGATCTCCGCGTCGTCCGAGACCGGGTCCGCGTTGTCCGCGTCGACCGTCGCCGTGTTCGGGATGGGGACGCCGTTCTGGCTGTAGGGCAGGTCGGGGTCGACCTGGGCGGTGACGGTGATGAGGGCCTGCTGACCGTTGGGGACCGAGGGGTTGGTGTAGGTCACGGTGTCGGTCTCGGGGTCCGCCACGACCGCACCCCCACCGCTGCTGACCGTCGCGGACACGAGCTCGAGCTCGTCCGGCAGCTCGTCGGTCATCACGGCGTTGACGCACGGGTCGAGGTTCGGGTCCGAGCAGGAGATCTGGATCGCGTAGGTCACGTTCTGACCGGGCGCGTACGGCCCCGGGCCGCTCGTGACCTGCTTCTGGATCCCCCACTCCGCCGCGGCCGCCGGCAGCGCCGGCGCGAGGACGAGCGGGAGCGTGAGCAGCGCCGTCCCGGCCGTGGCCCAGGCGCGGCGGAGCCGACGTTCGCGCCGTTCCTGCCTCGCCCGGCCCACCCGAGTCGTGCCGCCGGTCGTCGTTCGACGATCCCCCATCGCGCTGTCCTCCGCCCACACAGCCCACCTCGGCGCACGTCGTCGTACCCCGCCGTCATCACGACATTGCCACACGGTCTCCACCCCGTCGCGGCGAAGGCGGGGCCTGGAACGCGATGGTGTCGTCGCCGCGATGCCGCTCGACGCCGCTCGACGGCTGCCCGAGCGACAGGCTCGGACGTGGTGACCTTGACCCGCACATGTTAGTGACTAACATCGTTCCCATGAAGCCTGCTCGACCGCTGCCCGGCCGCCGACGGGAGCGCACGCGCGACGCGCTGGTCGCCTGCGCGCTGGACCTGTTCGAGCGCCAGGGCTACGACGCCACCTCCGTCGCCGAGGTCGCGGCAGCGGCCGGCGTCACCGAGATGACGTTCTTCCGGCACTTCGGCGCGAAGGAGCGCGTCGTGCTGGACGACCCGTACGACCCGCTGCTCGTGGCGGCCGTGGCCGCACAGCCCCGGTCGAGCACGCCGCTCGAGCACACCGTCCGTGGCCTGCGGTCCGCGTGGCGGGAGATCCCCACGGAGGCCGTCGACGTCGTCCGGCGGCGCACCCGCGTCGTGGCGCGGACGCCCACGCTGCGGGGCGCCGTCTGGCACAACAACGCCCGCACGGAGGACGCCGTGGTCGACCGGCTCGTCGCCGACGGCTGCGACGCGCTCGAGGCGCGTGCCGCCGTCGGCGCGACCCTCGCCGCACTGACTGCCGCACTCCTGCACTGGGCGGACGCGGACGGCGACGACCTGGGCGCGGTCCTGGACCGCGCCCTCGCCGTGCTGGTCGACGGACACGGCCGCGGCGCCGACGCCGGGCCCGATCTCGATGCGTGACGCGACCACCCCGGTCGTCCGCGCCGTCGGCCTCCGGCGGTCGTTCGGCGACGTGCCCGCCGTGCGGGGCGTCGAGCTCGAGGTGCGCCGCGGCGAGATCCACGCGCTCGTCGGCCTCAACGGCGCCGGCAAGTCGACGCTGCTGCGGCTGCTCGTCGGGCTGCTGCGACCGGGAGCCGGCACCGCGGAGCTCTGGGGAGTGCCGGCATGGCGTGCACCCGCGCACGTGCGGGCCCGGGTGGGCCACGTCGGCAGCGGTCGCGCCTACGGAGAGCTGACCGTGCGCGAGAACCTCCGCGCGGCAGCACGTCTGCACGGCTGCGCGCGCGACGACGCGGACCGCCGGACCGCAGAGCTGATCGCGTCCCTCGCGCTGGACCGCTGGGCGGACCGGCGGGCCGCGACCCTCTCGGACGGCAACCGCCAGCGACTCGCCCTCGCGGCAGCGCTCGTCCACGACCCGGCTCTCCTCGTGCTCGACGAGCCCACGAGCGCGCTCGACCCGGCCGGTGTCATCGAGGTCCGTGAGTCGCTCCTGCGGCGGGCCGCTGGCGGCACGGCCGTGCTCGTGTCGAGCCACCACCTGGACGAGATGGCTCGCACCGCCTCGACGATCACGGTCGTCCACGACGGGCGCGTGGCCGGCACGCTCCCTCCGGACGGCGTCGACCTCGAGCGCCAGTTCTTCGACGTCGTGCACGCCGCGTCGAGCGCCGACGCCGTCCGCGGGAGGACGCCGTGAGCGCGGCTCGGGTCGACGCCCGCGCCGCGACCTTCAGCGCGGCTCTCGGCGCGGAGCTCCTCCAGCTCGTCCGCTCGACGGTCGTGCGCGTCGCGACGGCCGTCCTCGTGCTCGTGGTGCCGCTGCTCGCGGTCGGCTTCGCCGCCGCGGCCGAGCACGGCGGCGACAGCACGCTCGCCCTCAAGGTGCGCCCGATGGTCCCGGGAACCGGCTGGGACGCCGTGACGGGGCTGAGCGGGCAGGTGCTCGCGGTGGCGGCGCTGCTCGCGACGGGCTTCGTCGTCAGCTGGTCGTTCGGGCGCGAGCTCACCGACGGCACGGTGGAGCCGCTGCTCATGGGTCGCGCGTCCCGGGCGGAGCTCGCGTCGGCCAAGCTCCTCGCGGTCGTGTCCTGGGCCGTCGTGGCGTGCCTCGCCTCGGTCGCCGCAGCGCTGGTCCTCGGTGCCGCGACATCCCCAGGGGCCGGCACACCGTGGCCCGGCGCGGCTCGTGCCGCGCTGGGCGGCGTCCTGGTCGCGCTCACCGCGCTGCCGTTCGGCCTCGTCGCGACCTGGGGTCGCGGCGCGCTCGCCGGGGTCGGCGGAGTCCTCGGCGTCGTCGTCGTGACGCAGGTGGTGACGCTGACCGGTGCCGGTCCGTGGTTTCCCTGGGCCGTCCCCGGACTCTGGCTCGGCATGGGCGGAGCCGGCGTCACCGTGTCAGCCGTACAGCTCGCGACGGCGCCGCTCGTCGCCGCGGCCGCCTGGCTCGCGACGGCGTGGTGGTGGGACCGGGCGGAGCTGACGGGCCGCTGACCGCCCGCTCGCTCCCAGGTATCAAGATCCCGTCAAGATCGGCGTGAGGGCCACCGCGGTCCGGTAGACCGGGTGGGTGCACCTCCCCCTCCGACGACCCTCACGACCCGGCACGCCGCCCCGGTCGGACGCGAGCCGTCCCGGGCGCCTGGTCGTGGGCGGGTTCGCCGCGGCGATCGCCGTCGGGACCGTGCTGCTCCTGCTCCCGGTCTCGACGACGGACCGGCTCGCGACGCCGCTCGAGGCGCTGTTCACCGCGACGTCGGCCGTGTGCGTCACGGGGCTCGCGGTGGTCGACACGGGGTCGTTCTGGACCCCGTTCGGCCAGGTCGTGATCCTCGTGCTCATCCAGCTCGGCGGCTTCGGCGTCATGACGGCGGCGTCGCTGCTCGGGCTGCTCGTGTCCCGGCGTCTGGACCTGCGCACTCGGCTCGTCGCCGCGGCGTCGACCCGCAGCGTCGGGCTCGGCGACGTGCGCTCGGTGCTGATCGGGGTCCTGCGGGTCACCGCCGTCGTCGAGGGCGCGGTCGCTCTCCTCGTGGCCGCACGCCTCGTCGTCGGGTACGGGATGACGCCGGGCGAGGCGCTGTGGCACGGCCTCTTCCACGCCGTCTCGGCGTTCAACAACGCCGGGTTCGCGCTGTACGCGGACTCGCTCGTCGGCTTCGTCGGCGACCCGTGGATGTGCGTGCCGCTGTGCCTCGCCGTGGTCCTCGGCGGCATCGGGTTCCCCGTGCTGTTCGAGCTCTACCGCGCCCGCCGACGCCGGACCGGCGCGTCGCGCTGGAGCCTGCACACCAAGCTCACGCTCCTGACGAGCGGCGTGCTGCTCGCCGGCGGGACCCTCTTTTTCCTCGTCGCGGAGTGGGCGAACCCTCGCACGCTCGGCGCGCTCGGGGTCGGCGACCGGGTCCTCGCCGCGTTGACGCAGTCCGTCATGGCGCGGACCGCCGGCTACAACTCGCTCGACACCTCCGCGATGAACAGCGGGACGTGGCTCGGCACCGACGTGCTGATGTTCATCGGTGGTGGCAGCGCGAGCACGGCAGGAGGCATCAAGGTCGTGACGTTCGCGGTGCTCGCGTTCGTCATCTGGTCCGAGCTGCGCGGCGACCCCGACGTCACGGCGTTCGACCGGCGCGTCGCCGCGGCGACGCAGCGCCAGGCCGTGAGCGTGGCCCTGCTCGGCGTCGCCGCCGTCCTGCTCTCGACGCTCGTCATCACCGCGACGTCGCCGTTCGGCCTCGACCGCATCCTCTTCGAGGTGACGTCGGCGTTCTCGACGACGGGCCTGTCCGCCGGCATCACGGCGGACCTCGCCGCTCCGCACCAGCTGATCCTCGTCGGCCTCATGTTCCTCGGCCGGCTCGGCCCGATCACCCTCGGTTCGGCCCTGGCGCTGCGGTCGCGTCCACGGCTCTTCCGGCACCCGGAGAGCGCGGCGGTGATCGGGTGAGGGCTCAGACCTCGAACCGGTAGCCCATGCCCGGCGTCGTGAGGAGGTGGCGCGGCGACGCCGGGTCCTCCTCGAGCTTGCGCCGCAGCTGCGCGACGTACACGCGCAGGTAGTGCGTGTCGCGCGTCGCCGCGGGCCCCCACACCTCGCGCAGCATCTGCTCGCGCCCGACGACGCGTCCCCGGTGCTGCACGAGCAGCTCGAGCAGCGCCCACTCGGTCGGGGTGAGGCGCACGTCCTCGCCGTGGCGCTGCACCTGGCGGCGCGCGAGGTCGATGTGCAGGTCGCCGGCCTCGACGACCGGGTCGTCGGGAACCGGCTCGCTCGACGCGCGGCGCACCGCCGCCCGCAGCCGCGCCATGAGCTCGGGCATGGCGAACGGCTTCGTCACGTAGTCGTCCGCGCCGGCGTCGAGCGCGTCGACCTTGTCGTCGCCGAGCTGACGCGCCGAGAGCACGATGATCGGCACCCGGCTCCAGCCCCGGACCGCCGTGATGACCTCGACCCCGCTGACGTCGGGCAGGCCGAGGTCCAGCAGGACGACGTCGGGGTGGGTCGTCGCCGCGGCGTCGATCCCTCCGCGGCCGGTCGCCGCCGTCGTGACGTCCCAGCCGTGCACGCGCAGCGTGATCTCCATGGCGCGCAGCAGGCCCGGGTCGTCGTCGACCACGAGCACCCGGTTGCCGACGCCGTCGCGCTCCGCGCTCATCGCCCCTCCTCGTCCTCAGCCTGGTCCTCGGCCTCGTCCTCGGCCGCCGTCCCGGCCGCACGCGCTCCCCACGGCCCGGGGTCCGCCACCGGGACCGTGACGACCATGGTCAGGCCGCCGCCCGGGGTGTCCTCGGGGAGGATCGTCGCACCCACGGCCCGCGCGAAGCCCTGCGCCACGGCGAGCCCGAGCCCGACGCCGCTCCCGCTCGTGTCCCCGAGCCGCTGGAACGGCTCGAACATGCGCTGCTTCGCGGCGTCGTCCAGCCCCGGACCCCGGTCGACGACGCGCAGCTCGACGCCGTCCCGCGACGCCGACGCCGTGACGCGCACGTCGCCCGGCGAGAAGCGCACCGCGTTCGCGACGACGTTCGCGACCACGCGTTCGAGCAGGCCCGGGTCGGTACGCACGAGGGGCAGGTCGTCGGGCACGGCGAGCTCGACGCGGTCGGTCACGGGCTCGACGGCGAGCGGCACGACCTCGTCGAGCGACACGGCCCGCAGCACCGGCACGACGGCGCCCGTCTGGAGCCGCGACAGGTCGAGCAGGTTGTCGATGAGCTGCTCCAGGCGGCCGGTCGCGGTGGCGACGGTCTCGACGAGCGCGTCCTCGTCCTCGGGCGCGAGGTCGACGTCCGGGAGGCGCAGCCCGTCCACGGCGGTGCGGATCGCGGCGAGCGGCGTCCGCAGGTCGTGCGACACCGCGGCGAGCAGGGCCGTGCGCGTCGCGTCCGCCTCGGCGAGCACCGCCGCTCGGGCCGCCTGCTCGCGCAGCCGCCGGTACTCCAGGACGATCCCCGCCTGGGCGCCGAACGCGTCGAGCACCTGGCGGTCGCCGGCGGGCAGGGCTCGCCCGTCGAGCACGAGGCGACGGTCGTCGTCGACCCGGACGAGCGTGCGGTCGTCGTCGCCGCGGGCAACAGGCCTGCGCTGCCGGGCGCGGCTCCCGACGTCGCGCCCCGGCTCGTCGACCGGACGCGAGGCCTCGGCGATCGTCGACCACCCGGAGGCCGCACCGCCGCCGCCGGCCCCCGTGCCCGCCCGCTCCTCCAGGGCGACCCGGCGCAGGGCGAACGTCTCCGCGAGGCGCGAGACGACGGCGTCGGCCGTGTCCTCCCCCGACAGCACGGAGCGGGACAGCGCGGCGAGCGTCGACGCCTCGGCCCGGGCGCGCGACGCCTGGACCGACCGACGCGCCGACAGGTCGACGACCGACGCGACGGCGACCGCGACGAGCACGAACAGAAGGAGCGCGAGCAGGTTCTCCGGGTCGGCGACGGTGAGCAGCCCCGTGGGCGGCGTGAAGAACCAGTTGATGCACAGGAACGACACGACGGCGCACGCGAGCGCCGGCCACATCCCGCCGACGAGCGCGACCGCGACGGTGAGCGCGAGGAACACGAGCACCTGCGTGGACAGGTCGACGAGCTCGCCGGTGCCGACGAACAGCGCGGTGAGCAGCGCGGGCGCCGTCGGGGCGAGCACCCAGCCGGCCACGCGGCGTCGGGCCGAGAGCGGGCTGAGGGCGCGCCGCGAGACCCGTCCCGCCCGCGCGCGCTCGTGCGTCACGAGGTGCACGTCGAGCGATCCGGCGAGGCGAGCGATCTCGGCGCTCGTCGAACCGAGCAGCGCCTCGCGCCACCGCGAGTGCCGCGAGACCCCGACGACGACCATCGTCGCGTTGACCCCGCGCGCGAAGTCGACGACCGCGGACGGCACGTCCTCCCCCACGACGGTGTGGAACGTCCCGCCGAGGGACTCGACGAGCTCGCGGTCCGCCGCGAGCGCCGCGGGCGACGCCGCGGCCAGCCCGTCGGTCGCGAGGACGTGGACGGCGAGCAGCTCGGAACCCGCGGCACGCTCGGCGATCCGGGCGCCGCGACGCAGCAGCGTCGCGCTCTCGGGACCGCCCGTGAGGGCGACGACGACCCGCTCGCGCGCGGGCCACGTCCCGGAGATCGCGTGGTCGGCCCGGTAGCGCGTGAGGGCGTCGTCGACGCGGTCGGCGAGCCACAGCAGCGCGAGCTCGCGCAGGGCCGTGAGGTTGCCCTCGCGGAAGTACGACGACAGCGACGCGTCGATCTGCTCGGCCCGGTACACGTTGCCGTGCGCGAGGCGTCGCCGCAGCGCCTGCGGCGAGAGGTCGACGAGCTGGATCTGGTCGGCCTCGCGGACCACGTGGTCGGGCACCGTCTCGCGCTGCCGCACGCCGGTGATCGCCTCGACGTCCTCGGTGAGCGACTCGAGGTGCTGGACGTTGACGGTCGTCACGACGTCGATCCCCGCGGCGAGCAGGTCGTCGACGTCCTGCCACCGCTTGGGGTGACGAGACCCGGGGGCGTTCGTGTGGGCGAGCTCGTCGACGAGCGCGACATCGGGGCGGCGCGCGAGCACCGCGTCGACGTCGAGCTCGCTGAGCTCCACGCCCCGGTGCCCGACGACACGGCGCGGCACGACCTCCAGGTCCCCGATCTTGGCGGCGGTCGCGTCCCGCCCGTGGGTCTCGACGAGGCCCACGACGACGTCCGTGCCGCGGGCGCGGCGGCGGTGCGCCTCGTCGAGCATCGCGAACGTCTTGCCGACGCCCGGCGCCGCGCCGAGGTAGACCGAGAGGCGACCTCGGCGCGGCTGCTCAGCGTCCATGCGTGCAGTCCACCACGGTGCGGACGGGTGGGGCGATCACGGGGTGCCCGCGGCGCCCGACGTGTCGAGCCGGTCGAGCGCGAGGTTGAGCGACAGGACGTTCACGCGCGGGTCGCCGAGCACGCCGAGCACGCGCCCGGCCGCCTCGGCCTCGACCAGCGCGCGGACCTGGGCGACGTCCAGCCCGCGCGCCGCCGCGACCCGCTCGACCTGCTGCTCGGCGTACGCCGGGGAGACGTGCGGGTCGAGCCCCGAGGCCGACGCCGTGAGCGCGTCCGGCGGGACGTCCGACGGGTCGACGCCGTCCTCCGCGGCGACCGCGGCCCGGCGCTCCCCGATCGCGGCGACGAGGTCGGGGTTGTTCGGACCGAGGTTCGAGCCCGCCGACGCGAGGGTGTCGTACCCGTCGCCCGCGGCGGACGGGCGCCCGTGGAACCACTGCGGGTCGGCGCCCGGCGCGCCGAACTCCTGGCCGACGAGTGCCGACCCGACGACCGGCGCGCCGTCGGGACCGGCGTCGTCGACCCCGGACGCGCGCGAGCCGTCGGCCCGCACGAGCGAGCCGTTCGCCTGCCATCCGAACCCGAGCTGTCCGACACCGAGCACCGCGAGCGGGTAGAGGCCGCCGAGCAGCAGGGTCATGAGGAGGAGGACGCGGAGCCCGGCGAACGACTGCCGGGTGAGCGAGACGACGCCGCCACCGACCGACGCGCGGGGCGTTCCCGCGGGGCCGCGGTCGGGGCGGGTGGGCGAGGTGCTGGGCATGAGGATCCTTCGATGTCGTGTGGTGCGTCGTGGGTGGTGGGGGTGCCGCCGAGCCGGCCGTAGCGGCTCGGGGGCGCGGTCAGAAGCCCGGCAGGAGCGAGACGAGCAGGTCGACGAGCTTGATGCCGACGAACGGGGCGACGAGCCCGCCGACGCCGTAGACCAGAAGGTTGCGGCGCAGCATCGACGACGCGGACGCGGGCCGGTACCGCACGCCGCGCAGCGCGAGCGGGACGAGCGCGACGATGATCAGCGCGTTGAAGATCACCGCCGAGAGGATCGCCGACTCGGGGCTCGACAGGCGCATGACGTTGAGCACGCCGAGCGCGGGGAACACGCCCAGGAACATGGCGGGCAGGATCGCGAAGTACTTCGCCACGTCGTTCGCCACGGAGAACGTGGTCAGCGCCCCGCGCGTGATGAGCAGCTGCTTGCCGATCTCGACGATCTCGAGGAGCTTGGTGGGGTTCGAGTCGAGGTCGACCATGTTCCCCGCCTCCTTGGCGGCGGTCGTCCCGGTGTTCATCGCGACCCCGACGTCCGCCTGCGCGAGCGCGGGCGCGTCGTTCGTCCCGTCGCCGGCCATCGCGACGAGCCGTCCGCCCTCCTGCTCGCGCCGGATGAGCGCGAGCTTGTCCTCGGGCGTCGCCTCGGCCAGGACGTCGTCGACGCCCGCCTCGGCGGCGATCGCGCGCGCGGTCACCGCGTTGTCGCCCGTGACCATGACGCTGCGGATGCCCATCGCGCGCAGCTGGTCGAACCGCTCGCGCAGCCCGTCCTTGACGACGTCCTTGAGGCGGACGACACCCAGCACGCGGGCGGGCCCGTCGCCGACCTGCTCCGCGACGACGAGCGGCGTGCCGCCCTGCGAGCTCACGGCGTCGACGTGGGCGGCCAGCGCGTCGGCCTCGCGCCCGGCGAGCGTGCCGCCGGTCGACAGCACCCACCGCTCGACGGCGCTGCCCGCCCCCTTGCGCAGGCGCCGCGTACCGCCCGCACGAGAGATGTCCACAGGCGGGTCCACAGGCAGGTCCACCCCGGACATGCGCGTCTGCGCGGTGAACGCGACGAGCGTCGCGCCCGCCAGCTCGTCCCGCCTGCCGCTCGTGCCCGACGGCGCGGGGTCGCCCGCCCGGGCGAGGTCGCCCGCGTCGTCGGGCAGGCCACCCGGGCACGTGCGCTCCACGAGGTCGACGATGCTGCGACCCTCCGGCGTCTCGTCGGCGAGCGACGCGAGCCGCGCCGCCGCCGCGAGCTCGTCCACCGAGACGTCGCCGACGGGCAGGAGCTCGGTCGCGAACCGGTTGCCGTGCGTGATCGTGCCGGTCTTGTCGAGCAGGAGCACGTCGACGTCGCCCGCGGCCTCGACCGCACGGCCGGACATCGCGAGCACGTTGCGCCGCACGAGCCGGTCCATGCCCGCGATGCCGATCGCGGAGAGCAGCGCGCCGATCGTCGTCGGGATGAGGCACACCAGCAGCGCGACGAGCACGACCAGCGACTGCTTCGCCCCCGAGTACGCGGCGAACGGCTGGAGCGTCGCCACGGCGAGCACGAACACGATCGTCAGCGACGTCAGGAGGATGTTCAGCGCGATCTCGTTCGGTGTGCGCTGCCGCTCGCTGCCCTCGACGAGCGCGATCATCCGGTCGACGAACGTCTGCCCCGCCGGAGCCGTGATGCGCACGACGATCCGGTCGGACAGGACGACCGTCCCGCCGGTCACCGCCGACCGGTCACCGCCCGACTCGCGGATCACGGGCGCGGACTCCCCGGTGATCGCGGACTCGTCGACCGACGCGACGCCCTCGACGACGTCGCCGTCCCCGGGGATCGTCTCTCCCGCCTCGACCACGACCAGGTCGCCCACGCGCAGCTCCGACGACGCGACCTCCGTCACGGGCAGCGTGTGCAGGCGTGCGTCCATGACGGTCGCGTCGACCGCGGGCCCCGTCGCCACACCGGCGGCGGCGCTCGCCGACACGACGCGCCGTGCCGTCGTGCCGCGCTGGGTCGCGCGCAGGCTGGACGCCTGCGCCTTGCCGCGCGCCTCCGCGACCGACTCGGCGAGCGTCGCGAACAGCACCGTCGCCCACAGCCACGCGGTGATCCACCAGGCGAACGCCGTCGGCTCGACGACCGCGAGCGCCGTCGTCGCGACGGCCCCGAGCTCGACGACGAACAGCACGGGCGACCGGTACAGCACCCGCGGGTCGAGCTTGCGCACCGCGGCCGGCAGCGCCGCCCGCACCTGCGCCCCGGTGAGCGCCCGCGCCGGCCGCGACCGCCCGCCGTCGGCCACGGGACCGCCGGAGGGCGACCCACCGCCGTCGGGCGCAGAACCAGCGGCACCCGACTCACCGCCGTCGGGCACGGCACCCGCCGACCCCGACCCACCGCCGTCGGCCACGAGGACACCGGCGGCGACGGACGAGCGGCCGCCGGACCGGGAGGGGCGGCGGGTCGTGGCGGGTCTGGCGGGAGCGCCGCGAGGGACGAGCGGCGCGGATGGTAGACCCGCCGCCCCTCCCGGGGAGGCGGCCGCGGAGGTGAGCGACCCACCGGAGGAGGCGGACGCGGAGGCGACCGGGACCGCCGAAGGCGACCCCACCGCAGGACGATCAGACGATGACGACGTGCTCATGACAAGGACTCCACGACAGGACCGAGGGACAGGACGGGGATGAAGGTGAGGCCGACGACGACGAGCGCGACGGTCCCGAGCAGGCCGACGAACAGGGGCTGGTGCGTCGGGAGCGTCCCGGCCGACGCGGGGACGGCCTTCTGGCTCGCGAGCCGGCCGGCGAGGGCGAGGACGAGCGCGATGGGCACGAAGCGGCCGACGAGCATCGCGAGGCCGAGCAGCGTGTCGTAGTACGGCGTGCCGGTGGTCAGCCCGCCGAACGCGGACCCGTTGTTGTTCCCGGCGGACGCGAACGCGTAGAGCACCTCGGTCAGGCCGTGCGGACCGGTCTCCTGCTGGCCGGCGAGGCCGGCGGGCAGCGTGACGGACAGCGCGGTGCCGACGAGGACGACGGCGGGCGTCGTGAGGATGTACAGCGCGACGAGGGTGATCTCGGGGCGCCCGATCTTCTTGCCGAGGTACTCCGGGGTCCTGCCGACCATGAGCCCGGCGACGAACACGGCGACGATCGCGAGGACGAGCATCCCGTAGAGGCCGGCGCCCACGCCGCCCGGCGCGATCTCGCCGAGCAGCATGTTGAACAGGACCACTCCCCCGCCCGGTGCGGTGAGCGAGTCGTGCATGGAGTTCACCGCGCCGGTCGACGTGCCGGTCGTGGCGGTGGCGAACAAGGCGCTCGCCGCGAGCCCGAACCGGGTCTCCTTGCCCTCCATCGCCGCTCCCGCGGCCTGCGGCGCGGCGCCCGGGCCGGCGAGCTCGGCCCACGTCGTGAGGGCCAGGGCGACGGTGAACAGCGCGCCCATCGCGCCCAGGATCGCCCAGCCCTGGCGCCGGTCGCCGACCATGAGCCCGAACGTGCGGGGCAGCGTGACGGGGATCAGGAGGAGCAGGAAGATCTCCAGCAGGTTGGTGAAGGGGTTCGGGTTCTCGAGCGGGTGGGCGGAGTTGGCGTTGAAGAACCCGCCGCCGTTGGTGCCGAGCTCCTTGATCGCCTCCTGGGACGCCACCGGACCGCCGAGCACGTGCTGGGTCCCGCCCGCGAGCGTCTCGACGGCGGTGTGGGGGTTCAGGTTCTGGATCACGCCGTTCGCGACGAGGACCACGGCCGCGACGAACGCGATGGGCAGGAGGATCCGGACGACGGACCGCGTGAGGTCGGTCCAGAAGTTGCCGATCCGCGCGTCGGTGCCGGAGCGTGCGAACCCGCGGACGAGCGCGATCGCCACCGACATCCCGACCGCCGCGGAGACGAAGTTCTGCACGGCGAACCCGGCCATCTGGAGCAGGTGCCCGGCCGCCGCCTCCCCGGAGTACCACTGCCAGTTCGTGTTCGTCACGAACGAGACGGCGGAGTTCCACGCGCCGGCGGGGTCGAGCCCGGTGAACCCGAGGTCGAGCGGGAGGTGCTCCTGCAGGCGACCGAGCGCGTAGAGCACGAGCACGGAGACGAGCGAGAAGCCGAGCAGGGAGAAGAGGTAGGTGCTCCACGTCTGCTCGGCGTCGGGGTCGACGCGTGCGGCGCGGTAGCCGGCGCGCTCGACGGCGAGGTGGCGCGGCGACGTGAAGACGCGCGCCATGTACGCGCCGAGCGGGGCGTGCACGGCGGCGAGCGCGACGACGAGCAGGGCCACCTGCCCGACGGCGGCCCACACGACCGCGGGGTCCGTCCCGGTGGTCACAGCGGTGGTCACATCGATGGGCACGGCGCGCTCACCGGGCCCGGTCGCTGCGCAGCAGCGCGACGAAGAGGTAGCCGAGGGTGCCGACGATCGCGGCCAGCGCGATCCAGTCGAGGGCCATCATCGGGACCCTCGCGACGATCCGTGCCGGCGCGCGACGAGCGCGACCGCGGCGAAGAACGCGACGGTGAGGAGGAGGTAGGCCAGGTCGGCCATGAGCAGGACGCCTTCACGACGACGGGCGGCCGGTCGCGCTCGGCGCGACGGCCGGAGCGCGACGACCGCGCTCGATGCCGTTCTACGTCCGCGAGCGCGCGCCCCGGGTGCGTCCTGACGGAACCCTGACGCCCCGCCGTCGGTCCCTGACGGCATCCTGACCGTGCGTGGCCTACCCGGGTCTGCCGGATGCTTCGTGGGGAGAACGTGACGACCGCGTGACCGCGCGCGGAAGCGCCGGGTGCGGGGCGTCGTCGGGCACCTAGGATGTGCCGCATGATCTTCAAGGCCGTCGGAGACGGGCGCCCCTACCCGGACCACGGCAAGGTGAGCGTCAAGGACTGGACGGACGTGCCGCCCCGGCAGGTGCGTCTCGACGAGCTCGTGACGACCAAACGCACGCTCGACCTCGACGCGCTGCTCGCCGAGGACTCGACGTTCTACGGGGACCTCTTCGCGCACGTCGTCGAGTACGACGGCGTCCTCTACCTCGAGGACGGGCTGCACCGGGCGGTCCGTGCGGCGCTCCAGCAGCGCGCGATCCTGCACGCTCGCGTCCTGACGCTCCGATGAGCGCGCGGTCGGGTAGGTTTCTGGCGTGACCACCGAGCCCGACCGCGCCCGCTCCGTGCGCCGCCGGCGCATCCACGAGCGCCAGGCCGTCGTGTTCGGGCTGCTCATCGCCGCCCTGGCGGTCACCGGACTGGGCGCGCTCGCGGTGTACACGGGCGCGATCGAGGCGCCGTTCTCCCGGCCGTTCTCCACGCCGGAGGTGGTCGACGCCCTCGCGGACGTCGAGGTGCCGTGCGTGCCCGAGGGCGCGCTTCCCGCGGCGGCGGCGGACGTGCACGTGACGATCGTCAACGCGTCCGGCCGGGACGAGCCGCTCGCGGGCATCAACAAGGACGTCCTCACCGAGCGCGGGTTCACGATCGACGGCGTCGCGAACGCCGAGGACCTGGACGGCGACGACGAGCCGGACGCCCTCGCGCGCACGCAGATCCACTTCGGGGCGGGAGGCATCGCCCCCGCTTACACGCTCGCGGCGCACTACCCGGAACCCGGGCTCGTCCTCGACACCCGCCAGGACACCACCGTGACCCTGTACATCGGCGCGGACTTCGAGGACCTCGTGGACCTCGAGCTGATCGGGATCGCCGCGGACGTCCCGCTGGAGAACCTGGAGGGCTGCGTGCCGGCCGACCAGATCACGCCGCGCCCGCTCCCTGTCCCGCCCGCCGAGGGCTGACGGCCCGCCGACCCGGCGATGCCCCTGCGAACGGCTGCCCGATGAACCCCCTGCCCCTGCGCCCCGCGCGCGTCGACGACCGTGCGGAGGTCGACCGCCTCTACGACATCTGCCTGCGCACCGGTGCTTCGGGCACCGACGCGAGCGACCTCTACGTCGACCCGCGCCTGCTGGGCGAGGTCTACCTCGGCGCGTACCTCGCGCTCGAACCGGGGCTCGCGTTCGTGCTCGACGACGGCGGGGACGCCGTGGGCTACGTCGTCGGCGCGCGGGACACGGTCGCGTTCGACGCCGCGTGCGAGCGTGACTGGTGGCCCCCGCTGCGCGAGCGGTACCCGGTGGGCTCGTTCCCCGACGGCTCGCCGGACGAGGGGCTCGTGCGGCAGATCCACGCGCCGCACCGCCCCGAGCCCGACGTGGTCGGCGAGTTCCCCGCGCACCTGCACGTCGACCTCCTGCCCGCCGCGCAGGGCGGGGGCAACGGTCGCCGGCTGCTCGAGACCCTGTTCGACGCGCTGCGGGCCGACGGCGTCCCGGGCGTCCACCTGGGCGTGGCGCACGCGAACATCGGCGCCGTCGGGTTCTACCGGCACCTCGGCTTCACCGAGCTGACCCGCGACGGCGGAGGCATGACGCTGGGCCTGCGGCTCTGACGTCCGCTCACCCGCGGCCGAACTCCTGGTCATGTGGCCACCCCACGGCCGAACCCCGGGTTGTGTGGCTGTCGCGGACCTGATCGCGACACAACCCGGTGTTCGGCGTCGCTGGGTGCCGAACCCCGGGTTACGTCGCCATCGCTGACCTGATCGCGGGCCAACCCGGGGTTCGGCGGCCGGTGGGGCGGCGCGCCTCGTTCGGGCCCGACGGCGAGGGGGCCGATCCTGGGCGTCCACAGGCCCGGATTCGACGTCCCCGTCCACAGCCGTGCTCGTCGCGACGGCCTCGGCTCCGTCCGGACGGCTGGAATGCGTCCATGCCCACGCCGACTCGCGCCGTCCCCGACGATCTTCGGGTCGTCGCCGCCCGCCAGGAGAGTCTCGTCAGCACCGCTCAGTGTCGCGACGCCGGGCTCGGCCCCGCGGTCGTCGGTCGCCTGCTCCGCGCGGAGACGTGGTCGCGCATCACCCGTGGCGTGTACGACACCGACGCGACTCCCGTCGCACAGCGGCCGCACGACCATCGACGCCGACGCGCCGCCTGGGCGGCGCTCCTCGCCTTCGGGCCGGACGCGGTCGCCGTCGGACCGTGCGCACTGGCGCTGCTCGGCGTGACCGGCCTCCCGACCCGCGTGACCCCGCAGGCAGCTCTGCCCGGGGGGCGTGCGCTGGAGTCGCGAGACGGCGTCGTCCTGCGCATGTTCGACGACGGGATGACGGTCGTGCGGGTCGGCGACCGGTACGTCGCCAGCCCGGAGTGGGCGCTCGCGCAGGCGGTACCGGAGCTGGACCGCGGACCGGCGGTGTCCGTGATGGACTCGTCGCTCCACCTCGGGCTCCTCGACCCGGCCGGCCTGGACCGGGCGCACGACCACGCGCGCGGTCGACGCGGCGTCGCCCGCACGCACGCGTGGTGGGAGCTCGCGGACGGACGCTCGGAGTCGCCGCTCGAGACATGGGCCCGCCTCGACTGCACCGACGGCGGCGTCCCACCCGACGCGCTGCAGGTGCCCTTGGTGGGTGCGAGCGGCGCGGCCCGCCGCGGCGACCTCGGCTGGCGGCTCGACGACGGGCGGTGGCTCCTCGCCGAGGTCGACGGCGCGGAGGTCCACGACACGCCCGTCGCCGCGTTCGCGGACCGGGAACGTCACAACGACCTGGTCACCGGAGACGTCGCCGCGGTGCTCCGCTTCACGTGGCACGACGTCACGGTCCCGGGCCGCACGCACGGCACGGTGCGCCGCGCGCTGGGGTCGGCCGCGCGTCGTCGGGCCGCCTGAGCGGGAGACGACGTCCCCGACGTCCCCGTTGGGGGCCGAACCCGGGGTTGTGTCGCCCTCACGCCTCTGAGCGCGGCACAGACCGGGGTTCGGCGTCGGCCGGCGCCGAACCCCGGGCTACGTCGTCCTCGCCCGGCTGAGCGGGGCGCAACCCGGGGCTCGGCAGGATCAGTGGGCGTCGTGGACCGCGGGCTCGTCACCGCCCGGGGCCGACGCCGGGCTGGCGGGCTCCTGGCTCGTCCCGCGCCACCGCGAGATCGCCCGCATGAGGTGGTAGATCACCAGCGCGGCGGCCGTGCCGAGCGCGATACCCTCGAACGACAGGTCGCCGAGGACCCAGGAGAAGTTCGCGATGCCGATCACGAGCGGCACCGCGGCGGTCGTCAGGTTCACCGGGTCGGAGAAGTCGACACGGTTCTGCACCCAGATCCGCGCGCCGAGGATGCCGATCATGCCGTAGAGCATCGTCGTCGCGCCGCCGAGCACCCCTGCGGGGATCGTCGCGATGAGCGCGCCGAACTTCGGCGACAGCGACAGCACGAGGGCGGTCGCCGCGGCGACCCAGTACGCCGCGGTCGAGTAGACGCGCGTCGCGGCCATGACCCCGATGTTCTCGGCGTACGTCGTGGTGCCCGACCCGCCGCCGATGCCGGCGAACGTCGTCGCGAGCCCGTCCGCGAACAGCGCGCGGCCCGTGAGGTCGTCGAGGTTCCGGCCCGTCATCGCGGCGACGGACTTCACGTGACCGACGTTCTCCGCGATGAGCACGAGCACGACGGGGACGAACAGGCCGAGCACCGCGACGTCGAACGTCGGCGTGACGAACTCGGGCAGGCCGAACCACCCCGCCTCCCGCACGGCCGTGAAGTCGACCTCGCCCTGGATCATGGCGGCCACGTACCCGATCACGACACCGACGAGGATCGACAGGCGCCCGAGGATGCCCTTGAAGAGGACGGTCACGAGGATGATCGACGCGAGCGTGATGAACCCCGTCACGGGCGCGGCGCGGAAGCCGTTGGTGCACGACTGGACGATCTCGCCGTCGACCACCGCCTGCGTGCACGTGCCCCACGCCACCGGCGCGAGGTTGAGGCCGATGAGCGCGACGATCGTCCCGGTGACGATCGGCGGCATGACGATGTCGATCCAGCGGGCACCCGCGAGGTGCACCACCAGGCCGATCAGCGCGAGCACGAGGCCGGTGACGAGGATGCCGCCGACCGCGACCGACTGGCCCTGCGACGCGGTCGCGGCGCCGATCGGCGCGATGAACGCGAAGCTCGACCCCAGGTAGCTCGGCAGCCGGTTCCGCGTGATGAGCAGGAACCCGACGGTCCCGATCGCGGAGAAGAACAGTGTCGTCGCCGGGGAGAACCCGGTGATGAGCGGCACGAGGAACGTCGCGCCGAACATCGCGACGACGTGCTGCATGCCGATGCCGATCGTCCGCGGCCACGACAGCCGCTCGTCGGGATCGACGACGTCCCCCGGTGCGACCGTCCTGCCGTTCCCGTGCACCCGCCAGCCGATGGCGCTCATGACTCTCCGTCCGTGAAGTTCGTGTGAAGACCCCCGGAGCAGGGTAGTGCCCTCACGTCACGGCGTCGTTTCCCGGGTACAGCCCCTCGCCGACAGCACGCCGAACCCCGGGTTGTGCCCCGATCAAGCCGACGATCGCTGCGCAACCCGGGGTTCGGCAGGAAGCTCAGCCCACGGCGTGCGTCAGGAGGAACGCCAGGAGGTACGAGCGGGTGCTGCCGTCGTCGATGCGTTCGTCCGGGAGCGAGCGCGCGACCTCCAGGGCCGAGGCCGCGTCGTCGGGCTCGGCGAGCGACGCGTACATGAGGAGCTGGTCCCCGAACATCACGTCCCACGACGCCGGGTCGTCGCGCGGTCCGGCGAGCTCGGCGTCGAGGTTCGCCCGGATGCGCTCGGGGTCGCCCGCGAGGTAGTCCGCGACGGGCTGCGAGGGCAGCACGAGGATGCCGAGCATGGCGCCCGGCTCGGCGCTGAACCACGTCGCGTAGTCCCGCTTGCCGCCCCACACGAGCGACGTCACGCTCGGCGTGAATCCTTCGATCGCGGGGTCGTCGCGGTCGAAGTCGGTCCAGTAGGCCTTGGCCGACGCCGCCTCGGCGGACAGGAGCCAGCGCGCCTGCGCTTCGAGCCCTGAGTCCTCCGACGTGTCCCCGGACGCCGCCGCCCACAGCGCGAGCCCGTTCCACGCGGACACGGCCTCCGACGCCGACTCCTGGTTGTTGCCGTCCGCGAACGGCGAGAATCCCGACGCCCACGAGTGGCCGGCGTAGGCGTCGAACACGCGCAGCGCAGGGAAGTCCTCGGACCCGGCCCCCGCGGCGACGTCCGCCGCGAGGAGGTCGAGGACAGGGGCGAGGTCGGCCGCGAGCGCCGGGTCGTCCGCCGCCACCACACCGGCGGCGTAGAGGAAGTAGCCGTAGTGGAAGTGGTGGTCGTTGAACTCCTCCGACCCGAACGACGGGGTCTTCCCGACGACACCCCGCACGGCGGGGTCGTAGACGAAGCACCGCGCGTCGCGCACCGAGCACCCGTCCGGTTCCGCCCACTCGCGCAGCGCCGCGGTCAGCTCCTCGCGCAGCGGCCCGGACACCGCGTCGACGCCGAGCTGCTCGGCGAGCGAGAGCAGGTTGGCGTCGCGCGCGAGCGACTTGCCACCGAAGTACGTGTCCGACGGCAGCGGCTCGTGCGCGGCCCAGTCGGCGCGCACCTGGTCCGCGATCTCGCCCCGCGCGTCCTCGTCGAGGACCGAGAGATCGAGCGTCCCGGCGGGTTCGACGGCGGGGCTAGCCCACGCGAGGGTGGTCGCCGTGCACACGTCGACGGTCCCGCGCACGGTCGCGTACGTCCCGAGGCCGCACGTCGCGGTCTCGACGCTGCCGCTCTCGCGCTGGTGCGGCAGGCGCACGACGACGGTCCCCGGCCCGTCGGCACCGGCGTCGGTCTCGTACGTGATCGCCGTCGTCACGGCGTCGTCGGCCACGCCGTAGGCGAGCGTCGTGCCCGTGACGGGGGCGGTCGCCGCCTCGGCGAGCGCCCTCAGCGCGCCGTCGTCGGCGGCGCCGGCGGACGCGTCGTCGGGCAGTCCGTCCGGGACGGGGAGGAACGCGACCGACTCCCCCGCGGCGAGGTCGAGCGAGCGCCCGTCCGGCCCGAGCACCGAGCCGTCCGACGGACCGTCCGGACCGACGAGCAGCCAGTCGCGCCCGTCGACGTCGGCCGTCACGAGCCCTTCCGACGCGGCGAACGCCTGCGTGAGGTCCGCCGTCTGGTCCGTCGCGGCGGTGTAGCGGAGCACGGGTGAGCCCTCGACGAGGGTCACGCTCCCCCGAGCGGCACCGGACGCGTCCTGCAGCTCGAGCGTCACCGAGGCGGTGTCGTACGCCGTCACGCGCGAGGCCGCGGCGCCGACGTCCACCCCGACCTGCGGCACGAACGGTCCGAGGATCGACGTCTCGGTCACCTGGACCTCCGGCAGGCCGACGGCGAACCCCCCGTCGGTCACCCCGAAGGCGAGCGGCACCGGGAAGACGGGCAGCGGCTCCTCGCCGAACACCAGCCCCGAGAACCAGCGGTTCGTCGGCGGCACGAGCCCGTCCGCGAGGCGCATCGCCGGCGGGGGCCCGACGGACTCCTGCGGCAGGATCGTGGGGTCCACGTCGGGCGCCGTCCCCGTCCGGTCCGCGGTCGGCAGCCCGACGGCGTCGCTCGCCCCCGGCGTGCCCGTCGCGCCAGGCGTGGCGTCGGACGTGAACAGGGCACAGCCGCCGAGCGCCAGCACGCCGGCCAGGGCGGCGGCCCCCGCGGCGCGACCGACGAGCGCCCGCCGCCCGCGAGATCGACCCGAGCGGCCGAGATCGACCCTCAGACGGTCGACGTCGCGACGCACAGGTCGATCTCGCGACGCACCGCGGCGGGGCGTCACAGCCCGACCTTCCGCAGGAACTGCCCGAAGCTCTCGTTGACACCGGCGAGCACGCCGTCGTCGTGCAGCTCGATGCTGGCGGTCACCGGCGTGCCGGGCGTCAGGAGGCCGGACTGCCCGTCGCCGTCCTCCCCGGCGTCGGCGAGCGCGTCGCTCGTGATCTCGACGGTCGCCTCCGCGGTGTCGTCCGCGTTCGTCACGGACACCGACGCGACCTCCCCGGGGATCTCGCTCTGGTCGGGCAGCACGATCGTCACGGGGGCGCCCTGCCGCACGCGCGCGTAGTCGCTCGGGTCGAGCGACACCTCGGCGTCGACGAACAGCGATCCCGCGCGGTCGAGCGTCGCGATCGTCGACCCCGCTTCCACGAACGCTCCCTCGCGCGCGGACACCTCGGTCACGACGGCGTCGTAGGGCGCGACGAGCGTGATCGTCCCGTCCTCGCCCACCTGGTAGGCCTGCGTGTCGGCGCTCACGAGCCCGATGGACAGGTCGTGCTGCAGCGTCAGGCTGCTCACGGTGAACAACGGGTCACCCTCGGCGACCTCGTCGCCCTCGTCGACCAGCGACTCCGTCACGGTCCCGGCGTAGTCGGTCCCGATCCCGAGGGACTCGGCCCGGATCGTGGCCGTCTCGCTCGTCGCCTGGCTGAGCCGCCGGTTCATGACGAGCGTCAGCGCAGCGCACACGAGCACGACGGCGAGCAGCCCCGCGACGAGGCGCAATCGGTTGGACCAGGTCATGCGACACCTCCGGCAGGACGAACGGCGGTCGGCGCGGGCGCGCCGTCGGGCACGGACGACTCACGGCGACGAGCCGCGCGCGAGTCCGGCGAGGCAAGGGCTTCCGGACCCTCGTCAGGGCGAGCCGACCGCAAGGCGGCGGGGAGGGACGACGACGCCGGGTCGTGGTGGGTCTGGCGGGAGCCCGCGAGGGACGAGGGGGTGGGGAGGGGCGGCCGTGCCGGGTCGTGGCGGGTCTGGCGGGAGGCGCCGAGGGACGAGGCGCCGGATGGTAGACCCGGCACGGCCGCCCCTCCCCGCCCCCGGGGCCCACGACCGCGACGACCACCACGGGCAGCCCGCTTCGCCGCCGACGACTCGCGGAACGCCGTGACGACGAACGCGCCGAGGATGAACGTGTTGGTGACGTTCCATGCGAGCGCCAGGCTCGGCATCGGGTCGCCCCACTCCTTCCACACCGCCACCGCCGACGTGATGAGCAGGAACGCGAAGAACAGCACCTGCGGCATCATGTAGTTGAACGGTGAGGACACCTTCCCCTTGCTCCCGGTGACGTGCCACGCCTGCTCCTTGCCCGTCATCGCGTTCCACAGTGCTCGGGTGTAGATGGGGAACGACACGGACGCGAGCATGAGCACCTCCCACCGGAACGAGCCGAGCGTGAAGAACGCGATGGCGATCTGGAGGACGTAGAACCCGGCGTAGTACAGGAGCCACGTGCCCCACGAGATCGTGAGGTTCATCGGGGTGAGGTCCAGGTAGATCTGCAGCGGGGGCACGAGGAGCAGCACGAGCGGCGCGATGCCGGCGAGGTAGTGCGTCGCGGTGACGGTGTACTGCAGGCGCTGGTCGAGCGTGAGGTGGCGGCGTGGGCTCAGCGGGTTGTGCTGGAGCATGATCTCGAACCCGCCGGTCGCCCAGCGCAGCTGCTGCTTGGTGTAGGCCTCGACGGTCTCGGGGGTGTCGCCGACGGCGAGCGTCGTGGGGATGTAGACGGTCCTCCAGCCACGCTCGTGGAGCATGAGCGAGGTCCACACGTCCTCGGACTTGGAGTCCGTGTGCATGCCGCCGATGTCGTCGATCGCGGCGCGGCGGAAGATGACGTTGGTGCCGACGCAGAACGCGGCGTTGAACCGGTTCCGGCCGGGCTGGACGAACCGGTAGAACACGGCCTGCATGTACCCGGCGCCGCGTGAGATGAGGTTGTCGAGGTTGCCGTAGGTCTGCGGTGTCTGGACGAACGCGACGTCGTCCTTGACGAAGAACGGCACGGTCTCGACGAGGAACTCCGGCTTGGCCACGAAGTCGGCGTCGAGGATGACGAACAGGTCGCCCTTCGCGATCGCGAGGGCGTGGTTGACGTTGCCGGCCTTCGCGCCGTTGCTCGACAGGCGCCGCACGTAGCGGGCGCCGAGCTGGGCGGCGAGGTCGCGCACGTCGTCGGACCGGCCGTCGTCGAGCACCCACGTGCGGTGCGTTCCCCGGATCGCGAGCGCGGCGCGTACGGTGCGCGCGATGGTGTCGAGGTCCTCGCCGTACGTGGTGATGAGGACGTCGACCGTGACGGGCTGGTCGTGCAGGTACAGGTTCCAGCGTGTCGGGTCGTCCTCGGCGCCGTCGCGGATGATCTCGGGCACGTCGAACAGCCGGTCCTTGGCGTGGTGGAAGGAGAAGCCGCGCGGGTCGTGCCCGCTGGACAGGACGGTCCACATCGCGAGGAGCGCCTGCGCGACGAGCACCGTCTCGGCGGTGATGACCATGGCGTACGGGAGGGCGTCGCCGCGGTTGGCGGGGTTGAGGAGGAAGAGCGCGTACGCGACGACGCCCAGCGTCGCGAGCAGCATGATCATGACGAGCGACGGCGAGCGCGCCGCGGAGTTCTCGTCGCGGGGCGGTCCGGTCGGGCGCTCGGGCTCGGTGCGCGGACCGAAGGGCTCGGGCCGCACGTACTCGGTGCGGCGGGGGGTGACGACCAGACGGTCGAACTCGGAGACGGCCATCGCGTGTCCTCGGGTCTCGGTGGGCTCGAGAGACGGGTGCCGGGGGTCGACGCGGGTGCGAGCCCACGCCGGGCCCTCTGCGCCCGGGGTGCGGCGACCTCGTCGGCGTCGTGGATTCAACAGCGTGCGTGCGGTCGAGCCCCCTGCCGGCTCGTCCGCGAGGACCAGCCGGAGACGGGTCGAGGTGACCCGCTCGGGAGCGGGCCACCTCGTCGTCTGCGGCGAACCTAACCGGCACCTCGGGTGGTGTCACGGGTGAGGGGCGACGGCGCCGGGGCGTGTCCTGGTACGCCGGTGCCGGTCGTGGAGGTCGTGGGGGCCGTGCACCCGGGTGCCCGGCCGGCCCGCGGGCCGTTGGGAGCGCTTGCATCCGGAGAGTCGCGCGCCGTCGCGCGGCGGACCGCGGGGACGTCACGACGCCACGGTCCCGAAACAGCCCGTTCACGGGGCGAAACCGAGATTTCACCGGGGTGCCGCGCCGCGTGTCCACCCCTCGGACGCGCGACGCGGCACCGTGGTCGTGCCGCCGTGCTCAGCCGAGCTGGGGGCGGACCTCGTCGGCGATCAGCTGCAGGTGGTCGAGGTCGTGCAGGTCGAGCACCTGGAGGTAGAAGCGCGTCGCGCCCTGCTCGGCCGCGGTCGCGAGCTTGTCCGCCGCCTCCGAGACCGTCCCGGCGATCCCGTTGCGGCGCAGCTCCTCGGGCTCACGCCCGATCGCCGCGGCGCGGCGCGCGAACTCCGCCTCGTCCTTGCCGACGGCGACGACGAACGCCGCCGAGTAGGCGAGCGAGTCGGGGTCGCGGTCGGCGTCGAGGCACGCCGCGCGCACGTTCTCGAACCGCTCGGGCAGCACGCCGGGGTCCGGGAACGCGGCGTTGTACTCGCTCGCGTACCGCGCCGCGAGCGCCGGCGTGCGGCGCGGGCCGTGACCGCCCACGATCACCGGGATGCGCTCCTGCGCGGGCTTCGGCAGCGCCGGGGAGTCCTTGAGCGTGTAGTGCTCGCCGCTGAAGGAGAACGTCTCGCCGACCGGCGTCTCCCACAGGCCGGTGATCACCGCGAGCTGCTCCTCGAGGATCCCGAACCGCTTCTCCGGGAACGGGATGCCGTACGCCTCGTGCTCGCGCGCGAACCAGCCGGCGCCGAGGCCGAGCTCCACGCGGCCGCCCGACATCTGGTCGACCTGCGCGACCTGGATCGCGAGGACGCCGGGGTGGCGGAACGTCGCCGACGACACGAGCGTGCCGAGGCGGATGCGGCTCGTCTCGCGGGCCAGCCCGGCGAGCGTCGTCCAGGCGTCGGTCGGGCCGGGCAGGCCGTCGCCGTCGCCCATGACGAGGTAGTGGTCGGAGCGGAAGAAGGCGTCGAAACCGAGGTCCTCGGTCGCCTTCGCCACGGCGAGGACGTCGTCGTAGGAGGCGCCCTGCTGGGGCTCGGTGAAGATGCGCAGGTCGATCTGAGTCATGCCGCTCAGCCTGTCACACGCCTCGTCGGCCGAGTTCGCCGGTCGAGCACGCCTTCCGGTTGCAGAGCCGCCTCACATCGGAGAGCGTGCGGAGGCGGGCCGAAACGTTTCACCCGATGACCCACGACCGACGGAGGCACCCATGCAGGCGACGAGAGCGCGCAAGATCAAGATCGGGCTGGCCGGGCTGGCCGTCCTCGGACTGGGCGCAGCGCTCACGAGCGCACAGTGGACCGACCAGGTGTTCTTCCAGGCCGACGTCTCGACGGGGACGTTCAACATCCAGGGCGCGGTGCCCGACGACCAGAGCGCACCGGTCGAACCGGCCACCTGGGTCGAGTCGGACACGTGGGACGGCACCGAGGCCGGCATCGCGACGATCGAGCTCGACCTCGGCAGCGCACAGGTCGCACCCGAGGAGACCACGACGCTGACGGGCTACGTGCGCAACGACCCCACGAGCACGTGGACGGCCGACGTCAGCGCGATCACGGTCACGCCTTTCCTGCCGGACGGCGTCACGGCATCCGTCGCCTACGTCACCGGAGGCAACGACCCGGCCGACCTCGCCCCGGGCGACTCCGTGGCCTTCACGGTCACCGTCGAGGCGGACGCCACCGTGGCGCAGGGCGCGGCCGGCGAGCTCGCGGTCACCGTCGACGGCGTGTCCGTCGCCCCCGCCACGCCCTGACCCTCGTCGACCACGTGCCCTCCCGCTCGTCCCGCGCCGCGCGACGTGCGCTCGGCGGCCTCCTCCTCGCCGTCGTGGTGCACGTCGGCGTGGCGCTGCCCGCCTCCGGCGCCGAGGCCGTCGTGGACCCGGAGCTTCTCGTGTTCGACGCGCTCGCCCCTGGCGAGACCTCGTCCGCGGTCACGACGCTCCGTGTGGACGCGCCGTCTGCTGCGGCGATCGTGCGGTCCGAGGTGAGCGCGACGGGCGAGCTCGTGCCGCACCTGACGACCGTCGTCGAGTCCTGCGACGCCCCCTGGACGTCGGCGGGCTGCCTGACGGGGGCGACGCTGCTCGTCGAGGGGCCCGTCGCCGTCTCGGACTCCGAGCTCCAGGTCCCGGTCCCGGCGACGGGCGTCGTGCACGTGCGCGTGGGGATGACGCTGGCCGACGACGCGCCGCCGGGCTCGAGCGGGACGGTCGTCTACCGGCTCGACCTGGTGGGCGACGACGCGGACGAGGGCGGGGAAGGCTCCGGGGACGACCGCGGAGAGGGTGCCGGTGGAGGACCACCGCTCGCGACCACGGGAGCTGACGTCGCCGCCGTCGGTGCGGCGGCGCTCGCGCTCGTCGCGCTGGGGACGGCGCTGCACCGTGCCCGACGGCGCACGGACCGCGAGGAGACGGCGTGACCCGGGCGGATGGAGGCCGCGTGCCCCGAACGGAGGGAGACCGCGTGAACCGAGCCGCGGGGAACCGCGTGGCACGCCCCGCCCTGCGCCCGCTGCTCGCGGCGCTCGCCGTGGTGGCGGCCGTGCTCGTGGTCGGGCTCCTCGGCCCGGTGGTGCGCCCGACGTCGGCCGCCTGGACCGATCCCGTGCACGCCCGCGCGACCGTCGTGGTCGACGCGACCGTCGCGCCGGAGATGATCGCGGCAGGGCAGGGCTTCACGTGCGCGGTGGTCCGGGGCGACGGCTGGTGCTGGGGCGAGGGGGGCAGCGGACAGCTGGGCGACGGCACCGCGACGACGTCGGACGTGCCCGTCGCGGTCGCCCCGGGCGCGATGGGCGACGCCGTCGTCACGGACATCGACACGGGCAACGCGCGCACCTGCGCCGTCGCGGGCGGCGCGGCGTACTGCTGGGGCGTCGGGGACCTGGGCGACTTCGACACGGCGGAGCCCTGGCAAGGTCCCCCGTCCTCGGTCCCCGTCGCGGTCTACGCGCAGCCCGCGGGTACAGGGCCCAACGAGTACGAGTCCCCGCTGTACGGCCGCACGGTCACGATCGTCGGGGCCGGGGAGTTCGCCAGCTGCGCGGTCGCGGACGACACGTCGGCGGCCTGCTGGGGCCTCAACGTCGGCTTCCCCCGTCCCACGGACCCGTCCGACCCGCAGAGCCGGGCCAACGCTCCCATCGCCGTGCCGACGAGCGCGGACGACCCCGTGAGCCAGCTCCCGGCCGGGGCGCCGATCGACCACGTGACCACGGACTTCCAGAACGCGTGCGTGATCGCCGCCGGCGAGCCGTACTGCTGGGGCCGCAACCAGGAGGGACAGGTCGGCGACGGGGAGAACGGGACCGCCGTTCTCGCCCCCACCGCCGTGCTGCCGGGCGCGATGACCGCGCGGCCGGTCACGGACGTCGACGGCGGGAGCTTCCACACGTGCGCCGCGGCCGGTGGCTCGGCCTACTGCTGGGGTCTTCGGGCCACCGGGCAGATCGGGGACGGTGGCGGCATCAGCGGCACCCAGGACGTGCCGGCCCGGGTCGCGCTCCCTCCGGGCGTCTCGGTCACCGACGTCGCGGCCGGCGGCGGCACCGCGTGCGCGCTGACGGCCGACGGCGCGGTCTACTGCTGGGGCAGCAACACGGACGGCCAGCTCGGGAACCCCGCGGTGGGGATCGGAGGCTCGACGGACACCCCGGTCGAGGTGGACCGGTCCCTGCTGCCGGAGGGCGTGACGTTCACGTCCGTCGTCGTCGGCGCGTCGCACGCGTGCGCGACCGCGAGCGACGACGAGGTGTACTGCTGGGGGGCCGGGAGGACGCTCGGCACCGGGGCCGGTCAGGCGCTCGCCCCCCGCCCCGAGGTCCCGGTCACGCAGACCTGGGCGGCGGCTCCGTGAGCGCCCTGAGACGCCTCGCCGACGTCGCGCTGACGGTCGCGGCGGTGGCCGGAGTGCTCGGCCTGGTGCTCTTCGCGCTCGTGCAGGCGGGCGTCGTGCAGACGCTCGTCGTGACGTCGGGGTCCATGCGCCCGACGTACGACGTCGGGGACGTCGTCATCAGCCGCGCAATCGACGCCGAGCGGCTCGCGCCCGGGGACGTCGCCACCCTGCGGGACGCGACCGGTCGGCTCATCACGCACCGCGTCGTCGCGGTGACCGACGTCGCAGCGCCGGACGCCGCCGCCGAGAACCCCGCCGGGGTGGATGCTGCCAGCACGGCGGTGTCGGCGGAGGCGGTGAGCGTCGTCATGCAGGGCGACGCCAACGACGCGCCCGACGCCGCGCCGTACGTCGTGGAGGAGGCGCTCGTCCCGGTGGTCCGCGTCCCGGGCGTCGGACCGCTCGTCGCGGCCGTGCAGCGGCCCTCCGTCGCGATCCCCGGCCTGGTGGCCGTCGCGGCGCTCGTCGCGATCGCCTTCGTCCCGAGCGGCCGACGCGACGAGCCGAAAGAGGCTTCGGCAGCGGAGGACGGGGCGTCGCAGGACGCGGACCCACCCGTCGCCGCGCGGCGCGGTCGGCACGCCGCCCGCGCGTGACGCGGGTCCGCCGTCGACCCGTTCAGTCGAGCGGCACGAGGTCCAGCTCCTGGAACTCGGCGACCTCGGGTACCCAGCGGTCGGCGACGAACGCCCGGTGCGCGGGGTGGGCGTCGTACGCGGCGTACGCGGCGTCGTCGTCGAACACCATGGAGAACTGGAACGCGAGCGGGCTCTTCGCGCTGACCTGGCGCGAGACGGTGAAGTCCCGGACGCCGGGGATCGCCGTGAGGGTGCTCCGTGCCGTCGTGAGGAACTCGGCCTCCTCGGGGCTGTCGGCGGCGTGGACGAGGCGGAAGGCGACGGTGTGCTGGATCACGCACGCCACCCTAGGCGTCCACCTCCCGACGGCGGCGACGGCGCGCAGGCGCCGGGACGGCCCACCCCCGTAGGGTCGGGGCATGCGCGTGAGCACTGTGATCCTGCCCGTGTACCCGTGGCGAGAAGCGCGGGAGGTGTGGCGCGAGGCCGACGACCTCGGGTTCCACACCGCGTACACGTACGACCACCTGTCGTGGCGCACGTTTCGCGACGGCCCGTGGTTCGGCACCGTGCCGACGCTCGCCGCGGCGGCGGTCGTGACGGATCGCGTGCGCCTCGGGACGCTCGTGACGTCGCCGAACTTCCGCGAGCCGGTGACGTTCGCGAAGGACGTCATGACGCTCGACGACGTGTCGGGGGGCCGGGTCACGGTCGGTCTCGGCGCGGGGACGACCGGGTTCGACGCGAGCGTGCTGGGTGGTGAGCCGTGGTCGGCGCGCGAGCGGGCCGACCGCCTGCGCGACTTCACGGTGCTGCTGGACCGCCTGCTCACCGAGCCCGCGGTGACGCACGAGGAGGGCCACTACCGGGCGCGCGAGGCCCGCACGATCCCGGGCTCGGTGCAGACGCCGCGCGTGCCCTTCGCGATCGCCGCCACGGGACCGCGCGGGCTGCGGCTCACGGCCCGCTTCGGTCAGGCGTGGGTGACGACCGGAGACGGTCGCCTCGGTGACGACGCGACGCCCGCGCAGTCCCGTGCGGCGGTACGCGCTCAGGTGGAGCGCCTCGAGGCGGCGTGCGACGACGCCGGGCGCGACCCGTCCGGCGTCGAGCGGGTCCTGCTCACGGGGTTCACCCCCGACCGCGCGCTGGAGTCCGTCGACGCGTTCGTCGAGACCGCGGCGGGGTACGCGGAGGTCGGGATCACGGAGATCGTCGTGCACCGGCCTATCCCCGGCACGCAGTTCGAGGGCGAGCAGTCCGTCTTCGAGCGCATCGCCACGGAGGGCGCTCCCCAGGTCGCCGGTCTCTGACGACGTCGTCGAGCGAACGCCGGTACGACGGCGCGGCGACGGCGACCCGCCGAACCCCCGGTTACGCGTCGATCAGGCTCCGCAGCGCCACACAACCCGGGGTTCGGCACCTCACCCGGTGACCGCGCGCGGTCAGCCGAGCCGGCCCACGGGACGGTAGACCAGGTGCGTGACCCGCGACGCGGCACGCACCGACACGATCTCGAGGTGCTGGGGCGGGACACCGTCGAACACCCGGTCCCCGTGTCCCAGGACCTGCGGCACGACGTGCAGCCGGATCTCGTCGACGAGCCCGGCCGCGAGGAACTGGTTGACGGTCGCGGCACCGCCCGCGATCGAGACGTCCTTCTCCCCCGCTGCCTCGCGTGCCTGACGCAGCGCCGACTCGATACCGTCCGTGACGAACGTGAACGTCGTGCCGCCCTCCATCACCAGAGGCTCGCGCTCGTGGTGGGACAGGACGAACACCGGCGCGTGGTACGGCGGCTCGGGCCCCCACCAGCCCGACCAGCCGAGGTCGGGCTCGCCGCGGTCGGGGCCGAACATGTTGCGTCCCATGACGTAGGCGCCGGCGGACAGGATGGCCGCGAGCTCCTCGGCGTTCTCGTCCGCCGTCTCGAACATCCACGCGTGCAGGTCCACCCCCTCGCCGAACGGGTGCTCGGCCGTCTGGTCCGGACGGGACGAGATCCCGTCGACCGACACCGCCACGTCGAACGTCACACGTCCCATGACACCCTCGCTCTCCGCGGCCCGGACGGGCCGCCGTCATCCCTGACGCTGCTCCGACCGGGCCGAGCCGGCGAACTCATCGCGGACCCGGCCCCGGAGCGAGGACGGGGCACTCCCTCGCGGGACCGGGGTACCACCTCGCGATCAGGCGGTGGCGGGTGCCTCCTGGGTCGCGATGCGCAGCGCCGCGACGAGCTCGCGGTAGAGCTCGTCGGTCGCGAGCAGCTCGGCGTGCGTGCCGCGCGCGCGGACCCGGCCCGCCTCCATGACGAGGATGAGGTCCGCGTCGATGACGGTCGAGAGCCGGTGCGCGATGGTCACGACGGCGCGGTCGCGCGCGAGGTCCTCGATCACGGCGTGCACCGCCGCCTCGGTGAGCCCGTCCACCTGAGCCGTCGCCTCGTCGAGGAGGAGCACGTCCGGCGCGTGCAGGACGGCGCGCGCGAGGGCCACGCGCTGGCGCTCGCCCCCGGAGACGGTCGTGCCGACGAGCGACGTGTCGAGGCCGTCCTCCAGCGAGCGCACCTTCGCGGCGAGGCGGACCTTCTCGAGCGCGTCCCACATCGCGTCCTCGCTCGCGCCCGGGTCGGAGAGCTGGAGGTTCTCGCGGATCGTGCCCGGCACGACCGGGGTCTCCTGCTCGACGTACGCGAACCGGCGGCGCACGTCGTCGAACGACAGCGCGTCGTACGGGACGCCGTCGAGGAGGATCTGCCCCGACTCCGGCTGGAGGAACCGGAGCAGGAGGGAGAACGTCGTCGTCTTGCCCGCGCCCGACGGCCCGACGATCGCGACCTGACCGCGGCGGGGCACGTCGAGGTCGAGGTCGCGGACGACCGGCTCGCCGCCGGGCAGGTACCGCGCGGTGACGCCGCGCAGCGCGAGGCGCGGGACGTCGTCGGGCACCAGGGCCGTGCCCGACGCCGTGCCCTCCTCCCGCACGTCGCCCACCTGGGCGACGGGGTGCGCGAGCGGCGACGCGGCCGTCTGGTGCGTGCCCGCGCCCGGCTCGTCCTCCTCGACCTCGATCGCCTGGACGTCGCGGATGCGGCCCGCGGCCGCGATGCCCGCCTGGAGCTGCGTGACGTTCATCGTCAGCCCGGTGACGGGCTCGACGATCTGGAACGCGTAGAGCAGGAACGCGACGAGGCCCGACACCGCGAGCAGCCCCTGGTCGACGCGCCACGCCCCGAGCGCGAGGACGACGATGATCGCGAGCTGGATGCCGCCGCCCGCGATGGTCCACGCGACCGCCTCGGTCCGCACGGCGCGGACGCTGTGCCGCGCGGACGCCTGCGCGTCGTCGAGCACGCGGTCCACCTGGCGACCCTCCGCGCGGCTCGCCTTGATGGTCCGGACGGCGCGCAGCCCGCCCTCGAGCGTCCCGCCGAGGCTGCCGAGCGACTCCTGTGCCTTCTCCTGCGCCTTGGCGATGCGCGGCATGAGCGCTCCGACGAGCACGCCGATGACGACGATCGCGGCGAGGGTCGTGCCGAGCAGGACCATGTCGAGGACGCCCATGAGCACGATCGTCCCGACGAGCGACACGGCGAAGTTCACGAGGTTGACGAGGCTCGACGACGCGGCCTCGCGGAGCAGGACCGTGTCGGAGGTGACGCGCGTGACGAGCTCGCCCGTTGGCCGTCCCGTGAGCGCGCCGATCTTCGCGGCGAAGTAGCGGCGCACCATGGAGGACCGCGCGTCGAGCACGACACGCTCGGCGAGCGTCCCGAGCAGCACCCACTGCCAGAGCCCGAGCACGAGCCCGACGAGCAGCAGGCCCACGAGGGTCAGGACGGCCGGTGTCAGCGACGCCCCGGTGCCGAGCGTGTCGAGCACCCACTTCGTCACCATCGGCGTGGCCAGGGTCGCCGCGGTGGTCCCGAGGCCCAGGACGAGCCCCAGCGCGAGCGTGCGGCGGTGCGGGCGGACGAACTCCCAGAGCACCGTGAGGCGCGGGAGGAACGGTCCCTTCGCCTCGGCGTCAGGGACGGCGGGTTCGGGACGCGTCAGCGTGTCAGGGGCGGCCATGCCGTCAACCATGGTTGACATCCCATCTGCTGTCAACTGTGGTTGACGGCCTTCGAGGTATCGGCGGAGGAGCCGTGCTCCTCAGTGGAACACGGCCGTTCCATTCTCGGCAAGGTGTGTACCACCGCCGCGGTCGCTAGGGTGAGGCTCGTGACGGCACGGACGAGCGGTGGGGCACGGACCCGCGGCACACTGGGAACGGGCACGGCGGTCCCGGAGACCACGGAGTCGGCCGCCCGCGCGCGCACGCGCCGGGCGATCCTCGAGGCGGCGACGGCGTTGCTGAGCGCGGACAAGTCGGCGTCG
The DNA here is from genome assembly GCF_051294865.1 of Cellulosimicrobium sp. PMB13. NCBI lineage: Bacteria > Bacillati > Actinomycetota > Actinomycetes > Micrococcales > Promicromonosporaceae > Cellulosimicrobium > Cellulosimicrobium sp. PMB13. Next base: position 179,055 of record NZ_CP145910.1, read on the forward strand.
CTCGCCGACGTCGCCCAGGCGGCGCACGTCGGGCGCACGACGCTCCACCGCTACTTCCCCGAGCGCGCGGACCTCGTCGAGGCGATCGGCGCGGAGGCCGTCGACCGGACGCGCGCGGCGATCACCGCCGCGCGGCTCGACGACGGCGACCCCGCCGCAGCGCTGCGGCGACTGGCGTTCGAGTACTTCGACCTCGGCCCCTGGTACATGGTGCTCTTCAACGAGATGTCGGACGGCGAGCCCGAGTTCTGGGCGGAAGCCGAGGAGGCCGAGGAACCGGTCCGCGCGCTCCTGAGGCGCGGCCAGGCCGACGGCGTGGTCGACGACCAGCTCAGCGTCTCGTGGCTCGTGCGGACCCTGTGGTGGATGCTCTTCAACGCCTGGTCGATGGCCGCCGAGGGCGAGGTGTCCCGCGCCGACGCCCTGCGGATGGCCCTGCGCAGCATCGAGGGCGTGGCCCTCGCCCGGACCGCGGGGAGCCCGTCGTGACGACGGCCGGCGGACCTCCCCCCGCGGGGGGGCAGCACCGCGGTCTCGGCGACCGCGTGCGCCGCTGGTGGCAGCGCGCCGACGACGTGCGCACCGGGACGCGGTGGGCGAGCGTCGCGACGGTGCTCGGCGGCGTCGTCGTCGCCGTCCTGTGCCTGGCGCTCGTCCTGCGGGGGCGGGCGTGGGCGTGGATCCCGTGCGTCCTCGCCGCCGCGGTCACGTTCCGCGAGGTCCGCTACCTCCAGCGCGTCGCCCGCGGCGGACGACGCGGTCCCCGCTATCAGGAGAACGCACCGCGCTGAGCGGCCGACCGGGACGTCATCCGCAGGTCGCACAGCGGCGACGGGAAGGATCCACCGAACGGGCGACGCGCGGAGGGTGCCCGACCACGAAGACTGGGGTACGGCGTCGGGCAGCGGCGCCGACAACCCCGGAGGCGCCCGTGACGAGCCAGCCCCCCGCCCGCTCGACGACCCCACCCACCACGACGCGGCCCACGCACGCCGCGGCGCGCGGCCTGCGCTTCACCGCTCGCCGGGGCCGCCGCACGTCCGCTCCGGCCCGGCCGGCCGTCCCACCCGTCGAGCGGGCCAACGGCTGGGTCGTCGCCCTGGCCGTCGCCGCAGGGGCGGTGCTGTTCTCCGTCCTCGCGATGAAGGCGTTCCTCGGCGGCTGACGGGTCCCGCGCGCCCGGCCCGTCAGACCGGATCGTCAGACCTGCTCGGCCGGCGCCACGACGGGCACGGTCCCCGCAGGACGACGCGCGGGCGCGAGCCCGCGTGCCACGCCCGCCCGCTCGAGACGGCGCGCGAGCAGCAGGCCCGCCCAGGTCCCGACGAGCGAGCTCGCGATCATGAGCACGACGATGAGCACCTGCACGACCGGCGACATCGACGCGGCGTCGAACGCGACGAAGGCCGACCAGGTGTACAGCGCGGCGAACACGAACGTCGCCGTGTAGAAGAGCCACGGGGCCCACACGCGGTAGAGGGTCACGAGGAACGCGATCTCGAGCGCCGCGCCGACCATGAGGCACGTGAGGATCGACGACGCCCCGAGCGGCGACGCCGAGCTGATCACCCCGGCGACGAGCATCGTCAGCACCGCCGCCCCCGGACGCCGCACGAGCGCGAGGGCGAGCACCGGCCCGACGATCCACAGGCCGAGCATCGCGGCGTACAGCACGGGCACGGTCGCGGAGAGCGCCGCCGCCACGAAGTTCGCCGGGACGAGCAGCACGCCCGTCGCGGCACCGATCGCGGCACAGGTCATGAGGTACCGCGTGGTCAGGGACTGGCGGCGAGGTGCGGAGGGCATCGTGGCTCCGGGAGTGTCGAAGGGGATCAGAGGAGTGTTCGGGGAGGGCGCTTCAGAGGATCGAGAGGGAGGGCACGAGCGGCGGCTCGGACCGGTGCCGGGACGCCGTCCGGGTCAGCCGGAGAGCGCGGGGGCGACGACGAGGGCGATCGCGGCGGCGACACCCCACGTCGCGAGGAGGAACACGACGTCGCGCACGCGGAACGGCACGACGACGCGCTCGGTGCGGGTCGGGTGGGCCCCGAAGGCGCGCGCCTCCATCGCGAGCGACACGCGCTCGCCGTGCCGGATCCCGCCCGCGAGCAGCGGCACGGCGTAGCCGACCTGGCGTCGTGCGCTGGCGAGCGGGCCGCGGCCGTGGTCGACGCCGCGCACGCGGTGCGCCGCGCGGATGACCTCGAGCTCGTGACCGAACCGCGGGACGAACCGCAGGGCCGCGAGCGCCGCGTAGCCGACGCGGTAGGGCACGCGCAGCTGCTGGACCATCGCGCGCACGACGTCCTGCCCGGTGGTGGACAGCCCGCCGATCAGCACGAGCAGCAGCAGCGCGCACGTGCGCAGGCTGGTCGCGAGCCCGACGGTGAGCGCCCCGGACCACAGCTCGAAGCGCCCGACCGTCAGGAGCAGCGTCGTGTCGTCGACGCCGCGCGGGTCGGTGAGCACGCCGAAGGACACCGTCATGACGGCGGCGAGCGCGGGCAGCCCGAGCAGCAGCGCCGCCACGACGCGGCCGGGCGGCCGGACCATCACGAGGATGACCGCGAGCGCGGCGAGCCCGATCAGCGCGGGGGTGAGCACGTCGCGCGTCGTGAAGACGTAGACCACGACGGGCAGCGGTCCCAGGGCGGTGACGAGCGGGTCGTAGGTGCGCAGGTCCCACGCCGGTCCCGCGAAGGGCCCCAGCCGCGCGGTCCCCGCCCGGCTCGTGACGGCGGCGGCGGTCATGCCGTGACCCCCACCGGGGCCGCGACGGGCAGGTCCGCGAGGCGCGTGACGGTCCGCCACGCGGGGTGCGCGAGGTGCCGCGTCGCGCGCGCGAGCGCCGGCGGGCGCAGCCCGGCCGCGCGCAGCACGGCGTCGTCCGCGAGGACGTCGGCGGGCGCGCCGTCGGCGAGCACGGCACCGTCCGCGAGCGCGACGACGCGGGTCGCGTGCTCCGCGACGAGCTGCATGTCGTGGCTCACGACGACGACCGCCGTCCCCTCGCGGTGCAGCGCGGTGAGGAGGTCGAGCAGCTCGGCCGCCCGCTCGCGGTCCTGCCCGTAGGTCGGCTCGTCGAGGACGAGGACGTCGGGCCGGCACACGATCGCCGTCCCGACCGAGAGCCGCCGCTTCTGCCCGCCGGACAGGAGGAAGGGGTGGCGGTCGCGCAGGTCGGCGAGCCCGAAGCGTCGCAGCACGTCGTCGACGCGTGCGGCGATCTCGTCCTCCGCCACGCCGCGCACGCGCAGTCCGAGGGCGAGCTCGTCGTCGACGCGGGTCGTGACGATCTGGTGCTCCGGGTTCTGGAACACGAACCCGACGCGCTGCGCGAGCTCGCGCGGGTCGGCGGTCGTCGGGTCGAGACCGGCCACCGCGACGCTCCCGTCGAGAGCACCGCGCCGGGGGCGGAGCACTCCCGCGGCGAGCTGCGCGAGCGTCGTCTTGCCCGCGCCGTTGGCCCCGACGACGGCGACGAGCTCTCCGGGCGCGACGGCGAGCGACACGTCGCGCAGCACGGTCGTGGCCGCCCGCGCGCGGCCACGGCGGAACGTCAGGCGGTCGACGACCAGCACGGGGGCCGCGGTGCCCGTGCCGTCCGGCGCCTGCGACGCCATCCCGTCGGGATGTTCGACGCCGTCCCTCGCCGTCACCGTCCGGGGGCGGGGCGGGCGTGGGTCAGCAGAGAGCGGGTCGGGCAGCACGGGGACGGCGTCGAGCGCCGTCGTCAGCTCGGCCGGCGTGAGCGGGACCGGGTCGAGGTGGACCCCCACCGCACGCAGGCGCAGCGCGGCGAGCGTCGCGGTGGGCAGCCACACCCCAAGGTCGGAGAGCTCCTCCGCGTGGCCGGCGAGCACGTCGCGCGCCGGGCCGTCGAGCACGAGGCGGCCCGCGGCGTCGAGCACCACGACGCGGTCGACGAGGGACACCGCGGCGTCGAGGTCGTGCTCCACGAGCAGGACGGCACGGTCACCGCGCGCCACGACGCCGCGCAGCACCGCGTAGACCTCCTCCGTGCCGACGGGGTCGAGGTTCGCCGTCGGCTCGTCGAGCACGAGGAGCGGGGAGCCGAGCGCGAGCGCGCACGCGATGGCGAGACGCTGCCGGCCGCCGCCGGATAGCGTCGCGGGGTCGTGGGTGCGACGGTCCCAGAGGCCCACCGTGCGCAGCGCCGCCTCGGCGCGTGCGAGGACCTCGTCGACGTCCAGCAGCAGGTTCTCGGGGCCGAAGCACACCTCGTCGAGCACCGTGCCGGTGACCACCTGCGCGTCGGGGTCCTGGAAGACCATCGCGACGTCGCGCGACAGCTCGGGCGGGGTGTGCTCCGCCGTCGACCGTCCGCGCACCCGGACGGAACCCTCCAGGTCGGCGCCGACGACGTGCGGCACCAGCCCGTTCGTCGCCAGCGCGAGGGTCGACTTGCCGCAGCCCGACGGCCCGAGCAGGAGCACCGCCTCGCCCGCGCGGACCTCGAACGTCACGCCGCTGGGCGTCGGCGCCGGAGGGCTCGGCACGTGGCGCGGCGAGCCCGGCGAGCCCGGCGCGACGTCGTCGTGGTGGACGTGGTGCCGGATGCTCACGGCGCGCACGGCGAGCGTCGGCACGTCCGGGGACGCGCCGGTCGGTGTCTCGTCCCGGTGCACGCAGCACAGGATAGGCGAACCTAAGCCGCGTGACGAGACCCTGTCGCGTGCTGGTCGTCAGGGTGCCGTTCGTGAGCGTGGCGACGAGTGCCGAGATCGCAGACCGGCCGAGGTCAGAGGCGCGGGTCGACGGGCTCCGACTCGAGCGCGAGGACGGCGAACACCGCCTCGTGGACCCGCCACAGCGGTTCTCCCCGCGCCACGCGGTCGAGGGCCTCGAGCCCCAGCGCGTACTCGCGCAGCGCGAGCGAGCGCTTGCGGCCGAGCGACCGGTCGCGCAGACGCTCGAGGTTGCGCTCCTGCGTGTACTCGGGCCCGTAGATGATGCGCAGGTACTCGCGACCGCGGACCTTGAGACCGGGCTGCACGAGCCCCCCGCCGCCCTTGCCGCCCGCGCGGCGCACGAGGTTGTCGAGCGGCTTGACGACCATGCCCTCTCCCCCGCCCGCGGTGAGCTCCTCCCACCACGCGGTGCCCGCGGCGCGCGACGCGTCGTCGGCGAGGTCGACGACGACGCGGCGGGTCGTGCGGAACAGCGCCGGGTCCGCCGCGACGAGCGCGTCGGCGACGTCCAGATGCCACAGGTGGTCGCGGTCGGCGTACGTCGCCCCGGCCGCCCCGGGCGTCCCCAGACCGACGGCCGTCCCGCTCGCGAGCACCTGGAACGGCGCGACCTGGACGCCGCGCAACGGGTCGGCGGGCACCAGTTCGCCGGGCAGCGGGTTCACGGGCGTGCCCTCGGGTGCCGGACCGGTCGGCGCGGCGTCCGCCCCGGTGTCCCAGCGGTAGCGCCGGTAGGCCTCGACGAACAGCTCGGCGTCGGTCGCGCGCTCCGCCGTCCGACGCCGCAGCTCACCGACGTCGACCCCGCGCGCCTCGGCCGCGGCGAGCGCACCGAGGGCAGCGGGCATGACGGCGCGCGCGGCGGCACCGACGCTCGCGTACCGGTCGCGCAGGAGCTGGTCGGCCTTGAGCGACCACGGGAGGATCTCGGCGTCGAGCAGCACCCAGTCCGCGCCGAGCGCGTCCCACGTCCCGGCCGCGTCGAGCGCCGCGGCGGCACGACCGAGCAGCAGGGCCGTCGTCGGCTCGTCGAGGAACGACCGGCCCGTGCGGGTGTGCACGGCGCCGGGAGCGTCGATGCCGAACCTCTCGGCGACGACCCGCGACCCTCCGGGCACGCCCGAGTCCCGCGCGACGAGCAGGACCGCGCGCGAGCCCATGTGCTTCTCCTCGCACACGACCCGCCCGACGCCGTCGCGCGCGTAGGCCGCGAACGCGCCGTCGGGGTGCTCGAGCAGTCCCGGCCGGGTCGACGTCGCGACAGGGCTCATGGTCGGCGGCAGGTACGTCAGGAGGCGCGGGTCGACCGCGAAGCGGCTCATGACCTCGAGCGCCCCCGCCGCGTTCTCCTCGCCGATCGTCACGCGACCGTGGTGCGCGGTCTCGACCACGCGGCGGCCGAGGACGTCGGCGACGTCGAGCAGGTCGGGCTCGCGGGCCACCGTGCCACGCACCTCGGGCGAGCCGGGAGACCCCGCCCCGCGTGCGCCGTCGGGCACGGTGCCGGGCGCGGTCTCGGGGAGGAACGGCCGCGCGGGCTCGTAGGACACCCGCGCAGCCGGGACCTGGACGACCTCCCTCTCCGGATACCGCAGCGCCGACAGCTTCCCGCCGAACACGCACCCGGTGTCGAGGCACATCGTGCCGTTGACCCACTCGGCGTCGGGCGTGGGCGTGTGCCCGTAGAGGACCATGGCGCGGCCGCGGTAGTCCCGCGCCCACGGATAGCGCACGGGCAGGCCGAACTCGTCGGTCTCGCCCGTCGTGTCGCCGTACATCGCGAAGCTCCGCACGCGCCCCGACGCGCGGCCCTGGTACGACTCTTTGAGGCCGGCGTGCGCGACGACGAGCGCGCCGCCGTCGAGCACGAGGTGCGAGACGAGGTCGCGGCAGAAGGTCTCGACGTCGCGCCGGAACTCCTCGGGCTCGGCGGCGAGCTGCGCGAGCGTCGTCTCGAGCCCGTGGGAGACCTGCACGTCGCGACCGGCGAGCGCCCGCACGAGCTTGTGCTCGTGGTTGCCCGGGACGGCGAGCGCGTGCCCCGCGCGGACCATGCCCATCGCGAGGCGCAGGACGCCGGGCGAGTCGGGACCGCGGTCGACCAGGTCGCCGAGGAAGATCGCGCGCCGCCCCTCGGGGTGGGCGGCGTCGACGGGGCGGCCGGCGTCGTCGTGCTCGACGACGTAGCCGAGACGGTCGAGGAGCGTGAGCAGCTCGTCGAGGCAGCCGTGGACGTCGCCGATCGCGTCGAACGGACCCGTCTCGTCCCGTCGGTCGGTGAGCAGCGGCGTGCGGACGATCCGCGCCGCGTCGATCTCGTCCGTGCCGCGCAGCACGTGGACCGTGCGGAAGCCCTCGCGCGACAGGCTCTTGAGCGACGACCGCAGCGCCGCGCGCTGGCGCTTCACGACGTGCGCGCCGAAGTCGCGGTCGGCGCGCGCGACGTTGCGCTCGACGGCGACCTGCTCGGGGACGTCGAGCACGATCGCGACGGGCAGGACGTCGTGGGCACGCGCGAGCGCGACGAGGCCCTTGCGCGCCTCGCGCTGCACGTTCGTCGCGTCGACGACGGTGAGGAGGTTCGCCTGAAGGCGCTTCGCGACGATCGTCTCGAGCACCTCGAACGCGGCCGTCGTGGCGCTCTGGTCGTTCTCGTCGTTCGACACGAGCCCGCGGCACACGTCCGACGACACCGTCTCGTACGGGCCGAACCGCTCGCGTGCGAACGTCGACTTGCCGGACCCGGAGACACCGACGAGCACGACGAGGCTCGACGCGGGGACCCGCAGCTCCCGCGTCTCCTGTTCCTGCTGCTCGTGGGCGACCTGCTCCGTCATGCCGCACCTCCGAGGGTGAAGACCGCCATCTGCGTCGACGGCCCCGCGCCGCGCGGCTCGGTGGAGCCTGCCTCCGCGGTCCCTGCGTCGACCGGCCCGACGTCGCGGTACGCCACCGTGTACCCGAACCGTTCGGCCGCCGCCTCCGCCCACGCGCGCAGCTCCGCGCGGGTCCACTCGAACCGGTGGTCGGGGTGGCGCAGCCCACCGGCGGCCGTGCCGTCCGGGCCGGGCAGCAGATTGGAGTAGTGCACGTTGTACTCCGCGTTCGGCGTCGTGACGACGACGGTCCGCGGCCGCGCGCGCCCGAGCACGGCCCGTTCGAGCGCGTCCAGGCGCGACGGGTCGACGTGCTCGACGACCTCCATGAGCACCGCCGCGTCGAAGCCCGCCAGGCGGTCGTCGGCGTAGGTGAGCGACGACTGCACGAGCTGCACGCGCTCGCGCTCGGCGTCGCTCGCGTCGTGGAGGCGCAGTCGCGTCGCGGCCCGATCGAGCTCTCCCGCCGAGACGTCGGTGCCGAGGATGCGCGTGAAGGACCTGTCGGCCGCGAGACGCCGGAGCAGCGCCCCCTCCCCGCACCCGAGGTCGACGACCGTCCGGGCGCCGGCGTCGTGCAGCGCGGCGAGCACCGCGTCCGCGCGCTGCCGGGCGAGCGGCGGGGGCGTGTCGTCCGCCGGCACGTCGCCGAACCCCGGGTTGTCCCCTGATACGGCCCCTGATCGGGGGACAACCCGGGGTTCGGCAGCGTGGGCGGGAGCGCCCGAGGTGTCGTCGAGAGCGCTGAGGCGTGCGACGGCGTCGTCGACGTAGCGCTGCTGGTGCGCGAGATACCGGCGGGCGATCTGCTCGCGCTCGGGGTGGTCGGCGAGCCAGCCGCCGCCCGCGCGCACGAGCTTGTCGACCTCGTCGGTCGACACCCAGTAGTGCTTCGCGTCGTCGAGCACCGGGAGGAGGACGTAGAGCTGCGTCAGCGCGTCGGCCAGCCGCACCGTCCCCCGCAGGCGGAGGTCGACGACGTGCGCGTCCCCCCACGCCGGGACCGTCGGGTCGAGCGGCTCGGCCGTCGCCTCGACCACCCAGCCGAGCGGCTCGAAGAAGCGGCGCGCGAGACCGGCGCCGCCGCGGCACGGGAGCGACGGGACATGGATCTCCAGGGGGATCGCGGTCGCCGCGAGGTCCGGGCGCGCGTCGCACCGGCCCGCCGCCGCGGTGGAGAAGACCTTGCCGAGCGCGACGGCGACCAGGGACGACGCCGCGTACGGCCGGTCGTTGACGTACTGCGCGAGGGCGAACCCGCCTCCGGAGCCCCCGAACCGCTTGTCCCGGACGATCCCCACCGGGTCGACCTCCAGCAGCAGCGCCGCCGTGCAGCGCTCGGGCGTCGCCTCGGGGTAGAAGACGTGCGCCCGACCCACCGGGAGGTCGAACGACTGCGCACGACCGGGGTGCTTGTGCAGCAGGAAGCCGAGGTCGGTCGCGTCGTCGAGGCCGAGGTCGTGCGCCGCCGTCGCGGTCAGGGTCACGAGCATGGCCGACATGCTGTCATCCCGTCGGCCGACCGGGCACCAGGATTCACCGCAGGACTCGTCGGAGACTCGGTGGGGCTCGGCGGGGGCCCGGCGCGCGGGTGGGACCGCCGGGGGCCGTCTCCGGTCGAGCACCGAGAACCGGTCGAGATTCAGCCGGTCGGACCATCGACGCGGGGCGTCTCGCAGGTCTACCGTCGGGGGACGGGCGGCGCCGCTCACGGCACGCCCGGCCACCGTGGACGGGACCGTCGTGACGACCGAGGAACGGACGAGCGCGCAGCCGCGCGACCCTGGCGAGGGACCGCACGACGCCGCGCCCGTCGACGCCTTCGCGGAGCGCCTGTTCACCGCGACGCTCGGCGCGATCGACGTGCTCGCGGTGCACGTCGGGGACCGGCTCGGCTGGTACCGCGCCCTCGCCGACGCCGGACCGCTGACCTCCACGGCGCTCGCCGAGGCGACCGGCACGCACGAGCGCTACGCGCGCGAGTGGCTCGAGCAGCAGGCGGCGTCGGGCATCCTCGCCGCCGAGGACCCCGGTGCGGCACCCGCGCTCGTCGCGGACCCGCAGGACGTCGCCCGCGAGCGCCGCTACGCCCTGCCCGCCGCGCACGCCGAGGTCCTCACGGACACGACGTCGCTCGCGTACTCCGCGCCGCTCGCGCGGTTCGTCGGGGCGATCGGCCCGCAGCTCCCCCACCTCCTCGACGCCTACCGGACGGGCGGCGGGGTGTCGTGGGACCAGCTCGGCGACGACGCGCGCGAGGCGCAGGCGGACGTCAACCGGCCGTGGTTCGAGCGCGAGCTGGGGCCCGCGCTCACGCGCCTGCCCGAGGTTCACGACGTGCTGTCGCGGCCGGGTGCGCGCGTCGTCGACGTCGGGTGCGGGTTCGGCTGGTCGACGCTCGCGATCGCGCGGGCGTACCCGGGCGCCGTCGTGCACGGGATCGACGTGGACCGGCCGTCGGTCGAGGCGGCCCGGACCGCCGCGGACGCGGCCGGGCTCGGGGACCGCGTGACGTTCCACCGCGCCGACGCCGCGGAGCTCGCGCTCGCCGAGCCGTTCGACGCCGCGTTCGCGTTCGAGTGCGTGCACGACCTGCCGCGCCCCGTCGCTGTGCTCGACGCGGTACGTCGCGCGGTGCGGCCCGACGGCGTGGTGGTCGTCATGGACGAGGCCGTCGCCGACGAGTTCAGCGCCCCGGCCGACGACGTCGACCGGATCATGTACGGCTACAGCCTCTTCGTGTGCCTGCCCGACGGGCTGTCGACGCAGCCGTCCGCCGGGACGGGGACCGTCATGCGACCCGCGACGCTGCGGCGCTACGCGCTGGAGGCGGGGTACTCGGGCGTCGAGGTGCTGCCCGTCGACGACTTCTCGTTCTTCCGGTTCTACCGGCTCGTGCTCTGACCGGTCCCGCCGGGGCTCGCCGGGTCGGCCTGGTCGGCCGGGTCCGGCCACCGGGCCTCGTCGCCGACGTGGATCGTCCCGGACGACAGCAGGCGGCACACCACCCCGCCGCGCGCGTGCATCGAGCGCATGGCTCCGGGTGCGATCCAGTCGTCGAGCAGCCGGCACGGTGCGGCGATGCGCAGCACCTGGAGCTCGACGTCGCCCAGCGTGAGGAACGACCCGGGCTTCGTGGGGAGGTGGCCGTGCGTGAGGGTCACGTTGCGCCGCGTGAGGCCGGGGTCGATCTCCTGCCCGAGCTCTGAGGAGGCGGCGGCGAGGTCCGCGAGGGTCTGGACGGTCACGTGCCGGTGCTTGGACCCGTGGTACCGGTCGCCGACGAGCCCGCGGCCTTCCTCCGCCTCGACCTGGGGGACGGTGCGGGTGGGCAGCCGTCGCGCCTTGGCGACGTGGATCGAGTGCACGCGGGGCGGTTCGGTCACCGGACCAGCGTGCCACCTCGCCCGGCCGGTCACCATCAGCGCTCCCCCGAGCGGGGACCCGGTACCGGTGTACCGTCCCGTCCATGACCGACGTCCGCAGCCGCACCCATGCCCAGGCCGTCGACGCAGCGATCGAGCTCTTCACCCGCAAGGGGTACGAGCAGACCACCGTCGAGGAGATCGCCGACGCCGCCCAGGTCAGCCGCGCCACCTTCTTCCGCCGTTTCCGCTCGAAGGAGGACGTGGTCTTCGCGGACCACGAGCTGCTCCTCGACGAGGTCGTGGTCATGCTCGCCGCGACCCGGCCCGTGCCCGACGCCGCGGGGAACCTCGTCCCGGACCCGTCCGTCGACCCGTACCTCGAGGTCTGCCGCGCGGCGCGCCTCGTGTTCGACCACCACGTCGGCCAGCGCGAGACGTCGCTCGCGCGCCACGGCCTGCTCCAGCAGGTGCCCGCGCTCCGGGACCGCGAGCTGGTGACCACCCACCGCTACGAACGCGCCTTCACGGCCTACCTGCGCGACGCCCTGCCGCCCGACGCGCGGCGCTCCACCGCGTCCATCGCGTTCGCCGCGTCCGTGGTCGCCGTGCACAACGCGCTCCTGCGCCGCTGGCTGCGCGACCCCGAGCAGGACCTGCGCCCGCAGCTCGAGGAGGCGTTCGCCGAGCTGCGCCGCGCCGCGGCCGGACGGTTCACCGCCGACGACCCCGCCGGGGCCCCGGCTCGCGGCGCAGGCACGGCGGACCGCCGCCGCGTCGTCGTGACGGTCGTCGACGCGGGCGCGAACGCCGCGGACGTCGCCGACGACGTCGCGCGCGCCGTCCGCGACGCCCTGGGCTGACCCGGGTCGGACGCGCAGCACGTCCCCCGGCCGGATCCCGCGATCCTGTCCCGCGGGGCGCCGGAGCAGCCGGAGGACCTGACGCCGGAGCCTCGGGCCCACAGGCCGCTCGACGCCGCGGTGGAGAGCCCACGCGGCGAGCAGGCAGGTTCCGAGCACCAGCACGAACGTCGTCGCGCGCCCCAGGCCCGGGTGGAGGTGCTCGATCATCCAGCGGCCCCAGAGGGAGTGGAGGAGGTACAAGGGGTAGCTCAGCGTGCCCGCGGCGACGAAGCCGCGCCACGAGACGTGCCGGACCGGCGTCAGCACACAGATCGCCACGGCCGCCACGCACGCCGCGACGACGGCCGCCGACTCCACGCGGTCCAGGTGCACGCCCGCGTTCGAGGCCACGCGGGCCGCCTGGACACCGCTGGCGTACCCGAGGGCGAGCGTGACGTTGACGGCCAGAGCGACCCAGGCGCCTCGGCTCCGCAGGTCCTCGGCCAGCAGGTAGAGCGCCATCCCGCAGGCGAACAGCGAGGCGTCGGTGCCGATGAGGACCTGCGCGACCAGGTCGCTCCCCAGCACCTGGGCCGCCGCCCCGACCACGGGCCAGGCGACGACGAAGACCACGAGCCGCCTTCCCCGCAGGGCTCCGAGGGCGAGCAGCACGGCGATCAGGACGTAGAACCGCAGCTCCGCCCACAGCGTCCAGTAGGCGCCGTCCAGATCCGCCACGTCGAACGCCCGCTGGAACATCGTGAGGTTCGCGACGAGCTGCGAGCCGCTGACGTCCCTCCGGCCGGGAGCGACCACGGCGAAGAAGAGGAACGCCAGCACGACGGCGACCCAGTACGCGGGGTACAGGCGCCCGACCCGCGAGGCGACGAAATGCACCACGCCCTTGCCGTGACGTGCGGTCATGAAGATGACGAAGCCGCTGATCACGAAGAACAGCTGCACCCCGTAGGCGCCGCGGGCGGCCCAGAGATGGGCGACCGGGAAGGCGTCGCTCGTCGCGCGGCCCCAGGCCTGATGGCCGAGCCCCACGAAGTGGTAGACGACGACCGCCAGGGCCGCCAGGAGCCGGAGCGCGTCGAGCGCTGCGAGCCGCCCTGGCGCCGCCAACCGCCCTGGCAGGGCATCCGGAGAAAGGGGGTCGGCTCCGGCCGTTCGTCGGCTCGGGGCGGAGATCGCGTCGGTGCTGGTCACGCACCGAGCCTCCTGGCCGCGCGGGCGCGGTCGCTTCGTCCCGGGGGCGAGACATGCCCTCTCCTCAGGGCCAGGTCCGCGCCGTCGTGGTCAGCCGTGGGGCTAAGGCGCCGCAGTCGCAGGGAATGTGCGGGTAGCATCCACCGTTGCAGAACGCAGTACGCACGAACGTGCTCCGGGGTCGGTGCAATTCCGAGCCGGCGGTGACAGTCCGCGACCCGCGCCCTACGCGCGGTTGACCTGGTGGAACTCCAGGACCGACGGTGACAGTCCGGATGGGAGGAAGCACGTGCGGCGCGGCCGTCCCGACGGCGCGCGGCCGCCGAGAGATCGGCGAGCCCGCTCCTGGGGGACGATCCTCGCCGTGGTGAGCGACGGCGTCGGCGGCCCCCACGGGCCGACGACGCCGAGCCCGCCCTCACCCCGGAGCCCCCGTGCCCGGGACGGACGAGGGACGAACGATGGACCTGATGGCGCTGTTCGACGCGCAGCTCACGATCGGCGACCAGCACCTGCTGTGGCGCGAGATCGTCGGCAACGGGTTCGGCCTGGCATCGGCGCTGGGCGGCATGCGGCGCAAGGTGTGGGCGTGGCCGGTCGGCATCGTCGGCAACCTGCTGCTGCTCACGGTGTTCCTCGGCGCGGTGTTCGCGACGCCCAACCCCGTCAACCTGCTCGGGCAGGCCGGCCGCCAGGTCATGTTCGTCATCGTGTCGGTCTACGGGTGGGTGCAGTGGCGCCGCACGCAGCAGCGGCTCGGTGACGCGGACGCCGACAGCCACGGGGTCTCTGTGGTCCCGCGGTGGGCGACGGCGCGGCAGCGGATCGGCCTCGTGGTCGCCCTCCTCGTCGGCACGGCGGTGCTCACGCCCGTCTTCCGCGCGCTCGGCTCGTTCGAGCCGGTGTGGGCCGACGCCTGGATCTTCATGGGCTCGCTCCTCGCGACGTACGGCATGGCGAAGGGCTGGGTGGAGTTCTGGCTGATCTGGGTCGCCGTGGACATCGTCGGCGTGCCGCTGCTCGTGTCCGCCGGGTACTACGCGTCCGCGTTCATGTACGTGTTCTACGGCGCGTTCACGCTCGTCGGGTTCTTCGTGTGGTGGCGCATCAACCGGCGCGCGACGGCCGAGGCGCTGGCCGCGGGCGCGCCCGCCTGACCGGACGGGTACGTCTTTCGGGCGGACCGCGTTCTCCTGCGAGAAGAACGACGTCCCGTCCGGGTCGCCGGTTTCCTAGCCTCGTGCCATGCGGCCCGACCTCCAGCCTCTCGCCCCGACGCTGTTCCGCCTGCGGATCGACGGCGGCCCGGCGCACCTGCTCAACAGCTACCTCGTGCTCGATGACGACGGCGTGACGCTCGTCGACACGGGATGGGCCGACAGCGCGCCCGTCGTCGAGTCGGCGCTGCGCGCGCTCGACCGCGGACGCGACGACGTCCGCCGCGTCGTCCTGACCCACTTCCACGAGGACCACGCCGGCGCGGCCGCCGAGATCGCGACGTGGGGCGACGTCCAGGTGATCGCCGGGGCACCCGAGGCGGACGTCGTCCGCGGGACGGTCGCCGGACTGCTCCCCCGGCTCACGACGGCGGAGCGGGCCATCCACCCGGAGCCGTCGGAGCCGCCCGCCGGGCCGCCCTGCCGGGTCGACCTGGAGGTGTCCGACGGCGACCACCTCGCCGTCGGTGGAGGCGCTCACGTGCTCCTGCTCCCGGGCCACACCCCCGGCAGCCTCGCGCTGCACCTGCGCCACCTGGACGCCGTCCTGACCGGGGACACCGTGGCGGAGCTCGACGGGGAGGTGATCCTCGGGGTGTTCGACGTCGACCGCGACAAGACACGACGCTCGGCGCGGCGGATCGCCGGCACGGGTGCGGGCATCGCCGGGTTCGGCCACGGCGAGGCCGTGCTGCACGACGCCGCGCGGCGCATCCGCGAGGCACGCAACCCCTTCGCGGACCCGCAGCCCTGAGGCCCCGTGGCACCGCGGCGAGCGGGTGAGGCCCCGGTCGCCCTCGGACCGCGCCTCAGTCGTCCTCGGACCGCCTCAGTCGTCCTCGAACAGCATCTCGTCGGACGGCGCGACCCGGTGCGCGCCGAGCGTCGCCTCGGCGCACACGGCGTCGACGAGCGCGTCGCTCCCGCCGAGGTAGGTCGCCGCCGCGTCGATCTCCGACCCGACGAACCACGAGCGGTCCTCGGGCCACCACAGGT
Organism: Cellulosimicrobium sp. PMB13; assembly: GCF_051294865.1. Taxonomy (NCBI): domain Bacteria; kingdom Bacillati; phylum Actinomycetota; class Actinomycetes; order Micrococcales; family Promicromonosporaceae; genus Cellulosimicrobium; species Cellulosimicrobium sp. PMB13. The sequence continues at coordinate 194,278 of NZ_CP145910.1, forward strand.
TCGGCGACTGGTCGTGGTGGCGGAACGCCGCGACGTCGGCCAGCGTGCCCGTCCACAGGTGGTACTCGCGGTGCGGGAGCAGGAGCATCGGCGCCGCGGGTCTCTCGACGAGCGTCGGGGCGAGCTGGTCCCACGCCTCGGCCTGCGCGGCCGCCACCTCCTCCTCGCTCGGAGGCGGCTCGTCCTCGGCCCAGCCGACGAGCACCCCGATGCCCGAGGTGTCGCGCGGGTCCGTGCCGTGGTCGTAGAGGAACGAGAACCCCGTCCACAGCCCGGCGTGCACGGGCTGGTCCCCCGTGAACGACGCGAGGACCGCGGTGAGGACGTCGAGCGCGGAGGGTGCGCCGTCGTCGTCGGTGGTGCGCACGAGGGAGCCGTAGCCGTCGGGGTGCGGCACGCACGCGTACGCCGCGTAGCCCCGCGGGACCGTGCCGTCCACGCGCGGGCCGAACGGTCCGAGGCGTTCCGCGATCCACCCCCCGGCCGACGCGTCGTCGTTCCAGGTCACCTGTCCGTGCGCAGCCACGCCCGGCACCCTACGCGGGGAGCGGCCCGCCGAGGCCGACCTCGTTGCCGTCCGGGTCCCGGAAGACCGTCTTGGTGACCCCGCCCTCGTAGGTCTCGCGCCGGTCGGGCGCGACCCCTCGCTCTCCGGCCGCGGCGACGAACGCGTCGAGGTCGTCGCGGAAGATCGTCACGACGCCGTGCCCGGCGTGCTCGGGGACCTGCTCGACGACGAGCCACCGGTGCTCCGCGAGCTGCCACACGGACTCGGTCGGGGTCGCGACGAACGTCGGCTCGGCGCCGAGGAAGCGCACGTACCAGTCGCGAGCGCCGTCGTGGTCACGGACATGGAGCGTCACGAACAGGTCGAGAGCCATCTCCCCAGGCTACGACTGATACTTGATCTCACTTGACCGATACGCAGTATCGACGCACGATGGGAGGACGACCGACCGCACGCAGCCAGCTGGAGCACCGATGCCCGCCACGCCGATCATGCCCGGTGTCACCGAACCCGCCTACGACCTCACGACGCCCCTCGACGTGGACTACGCCGGGGCGTTCGCGGACGCCACCGACGCCGACCGCGCGCACCAGCAGCGCGTGCGCCAGTTCGTCCAGGACGAGGTGCTGCCCGTCATCGACGAGTACTGGGAGCGCGCCGAGGTGCCGCTCGACCTCGTCAAGCGCCTCGGCGAGCTGGACCTCCTGCGCGACGGCGTCGACGTCGAGGGCCGCGAGCACGTCAGCCTCATGGGCGCCGGCCTCGCCGCGATGGAGATGTCTCGCGGGGACGGCTCGGTCGCGACGATCTGCGGCGTCCAGGGCGGTCTCGCGCTCCGCTCGATCCAGATGCTCGGGTCGGACGAGCAGCGCGCCCGGTACGCCGAGCCCATGGCGCGCGGCGAGATCATCGGCGCGTTCGCGCTCACCGAGCCCACGCACGGCTCCGACTCCGTCTCGCTGGAGACCACGGCGCGCCGCGAGACCCGCGACGGTGTCGACGGCTACGTGCTGAACGGCGAGAAGAAGTGGATCGGCAACGGGTCGTCCGGGCACATCACGGTCGTGTGGGCGCGCCTCGTCGACGGCGAGGGCGGGGAGGGCGACAACCAGGTCCACGGCTTCGTCGTCCCGCAGGACTCCCCCGGCTACACCGGCACGACGATCACCGGCAAGGTGTCGCTCCGCGCGATCTGGCAGGCGCACGTCGTGCTCGACGACGTGTTCGTCCCCGCCGAGAACGCCCTCCCCGGCGCGCGGTCGTTCAAGGACACGTCGCGCGTGCTCTTCGCGACGCGCCTCGGGGTGGCGTGGGCCGCCGTCGGGCACGCGGTCGCGTGCTACGAGACCGCGGTCGCGTACGCCACGCAGCGCGTGCAGTTCGGTCGACCGCTCGCGGCGAACCAGATGATCCAGGAGCGCCTGACGAAGATGCTGTCGACGCTCACGCAGATGCAGCTCCTCGTGGCGCAGATGACGCGCCGCGACGAGGCCGGCGAGCTCACCGGCCCGCAGGCGTCGCTCGCGAAGTACACGTGCACGCGCGGCGCCCGCGAGATCGCGGCGAGCGCGCGCGACCTGCTCGGCGGCAACGGGATCCTGCTGCGCAACCGCGTCGCGCGGCACTTCGCCGATGTCGAGGCCCTGCACACCTACGAGGGCACCGAGTCCGTGCAGGCGCTCATCGTCGGTCGCGACATCACGGGCGTCTCGGCCTTCGCCTGACCGGGCCGTGCGCCCGCGCGCACGCCCCCACGCTCCCCGGCGCCGCTCCGCCCCTCCTCGCGGCGCCGGGGCCCCTCTCCCGGCACCTCCTCGCACCCCCGGACGGAACCCCATGAGCAACGACGCCACCACCCTGCCCGACGGCGCAGCCGTCACCCCCGAGGACGAGGTCACCCCGGTCCTCCTGCACGGCGCCCGCACGCCGTTCGCGCGCTTCCGCGGCGCGCTCGCGTCGTTGTCCGCCGCGGAGCTGGGAGCCCACGCGATCCGCGGGGCGCTCGACGCGGCGGGGGTCTCGCCGGAGCAGGTGGACACGGTGATCGTCGGGCAGGTCGTCCAGGCGGGCGCCAAGCAGGGGCCCGCCCGCCAGGCCGCGATCCACGCGGGCATCGGCTGGGACGTGCCGACCGTGACGGTCAACAAGCTGTGCCTTTCCGGGCTCACGGCGATCATCGACGCCGCGCGCCTGGTCCGCACGGGCGAGGCGAGCGTCGTCGTGGCCGGCGGCCAGGAGTCCATGACGAACGCGCCGCACCTCGTCCTCGGTTCGCGCGCGGGCTTCGCGTTCGGCGACGTGACGATGGCCGACTCCCTCACGCACGACGGCCTGGACGACCCGTTCAGCGGCGAGGTCATGGGCGAGCTCACCGACCGCGGGTGCGCGACGCGCGGCATCGGCCGCCCCGAGCAGGACGCGTTCGCGCTGCGCTCGCACCAGCGGGCCGCCGCCGCGCGCGACGCCGGCCACCTGGCCGAGGAGATCGCGCCGGTGACCGTGCCGCAGCGCCGCGGCGAGCCGGTCGTCGTCGAGCACGACGAGGGCGTCCGGGCGGACACGACCCTCGAGGCGCTCGAGCGCCTGCGCCCCGCGTTCGTCGCGGACGGGACCATCACCGCGGGGTCGAGCTCCCCGCTGTCCGACGGCGCCGCGGCGGTCGTCGTCGCGAGCCGCGCCTTCGCCAAGCGCAACGGGCTGTCGTGGCTCGCCGAGATCGGCGCGGCGGGTCAGGTCGCCGGGCCGGACAGCTCCCTGCACTCCCAGCCGTCGCGTGCGATCGAGGCGGCGCTGAAGCGCGAGGGGCTCGCGGCGTCGGACCTCGACCTCGTCGAGATCAACGAGGCGTTCGCGGCCGTGGCGCTGCAGTCGGTCGCCGACCTCGGGATCGACGAGGACGTCGTCAACACCGACGGCGGCGCGATCGCGCTCGGCCACCCCGTCGGCGCCTCGGGCGCGCGCCTCGCGCTGCACCTCGCGCTCGCGCTGCGGCGACGCGGCGGCGGCGTCGGTGCCGCCGCGCTGTGCGGCGGAGGCGGCCAGGGCGACGCCCTGATCCTGCGCGCCTGACGGGCTCGGACCGGGCCGGGCGACCGGGCGACCGGGCCGACGATGCGACGTCCGATCCCCGCCGGACATCCTGCACGTGCGCGACGAGAGTGGTGGAGCCGGCCGACCGCCGGCACCACCACTTCCGAGGGAGCACACATGGAGTCCATCGCACTGGTCACCGGCGGCACGCGCGGGCTGGGTCTCGCCGTCGTGGAGGCGCTCGCGGCCGAGGGCGCGACCGTGATCCTCGCCGGACGTCGCGCGGACGCGGTCCGGTCCCAGGTCGAGGCGCTGCGCGCCCGGGGGCTCGACGTGAGCGGCGTGACGCTCGACGTCGACGACCCGGCGAGCGTCCGTGCGGCGGCCGCCGAGGTCGCGACCCGTCACGACCGCCTCGACATCCTCGTCAACAACGCCGGGATCCTGCCCGAGGCCACGTCCGGGGGCGGGGAGGACGGACCGCGCTTCGTCGACGCGGACGTGCTCGAGCGGACGTTCCGGACGAACGTCTTCGGCCCCGTGTCGGTGATCGAGGAGCTCCTCCCCCTGCTCGAGCGCTCGCCCGCGGGCCGCGTCGTCAACGTGTCGACGACCATGGGATCGCTCACCGAGCAGCAGAACCCCGACTCGCCGTACTACGGCCTGGTCGTCCCCGCCTACCAGGCGTCGAAGGCGGCGCTCAACGCGGTCACGGTCTCGCTCGCGAAGCACCTCGCCGGGACCCGGGTGAAGGTGACGTCGGTCTGCCCCGGCTGGGTCCAGACGGACCTCGCGCCCGGCAACCGCGAGCACGCCCCGACCACGCCCGCGGAGGCGGCCGAGTCCGTGGTGCGGGCCGCCCGCCTGCCCGACGACGCGCCGTCGGGCACGTTCCTCAGCGCGAGCGGACCCGTGGCGTGGTGAACCGCTGACCCGATTGCCCGAGCGAACCGCCGAGCCCTGGTGCACGATGATGCACCAGGGCCGGCGCGGTTCTGACGCCGTGCTGTGACGCAGATCGCGTCACAGCATGCGGAAACCGCGTCATGGATCGCGCCGAGCGCGGTCTCTCCTCCTGGAGAACGTCCACGACGAGAGGACCGTCATGACCACTGTCACCGAGACACTGGGCCACACCGCCCGCCGCGCGACCGCACGGGCGCGCCGTTCGCACCTGTCCGCCGTCGCCGTCGTGCTCGTCGGCCTGGCCGCGGGATTCGTCGCCGCCCCCTACCTGCTGGGCTGATCCGTACCGCCGTCGACGCGCTCCCGACCTCTGCTCCCGCCACCGCGGAACGAGTCGACGAGCGCCCAGACGGCGCTGCCGACGCCGACGAGGCACAGCGCGGCGAGCAGCGTCAGCACGGCAGCTCCCGGCACGTCCCCGTCCGCCCACCCCTGGACGGCGCCCAGGACGACGAACGGCGCGAGCGGGACGCAGAGCAGCAGCACCCCGACGGCGTACCCACGGCGTCGTCGCTGGTTCTTGGGTGGCCTCGACAGCCCGTAGTGGTACAGCGCCATGCTGGGACCCTACGTCTCGGCGCCGTCCCCGACGCCCACTAGCTCTTCCAGCCGGTCGAGCAGAGGGACCTGTCCCGCGACGACGAGGCCCCGCGCCCGGGCGAGGGAGAACCACCCGGCGCGGTCCAGCTCGGGGAACTCCTGCATCCGGCCCGAGCGCGGCGGCCACTCCAGGGCGAACGTGTTGCTCGAGATCGTCGTGACGTCGAGCTCGGCCTCGCGGGCCCACGCCGACACGAGCTTCCCGGCTCGCTGCCGGACGGTCCCCAGGTCGAGGTCCGGCACGTCGGGCGGCGGGGCCGGCACGCCGAGCTCCTCGGCGAACTCGCGCAGCGCCGCGGCCAGCCCCTCCTCGCCGGGCTCGACCTCCCCCTTCGGGATCGTCCACCCTCCCGCGTCCTTGCGTGCCCACAGCGGCCCGCCCATGTGCCCGAGCAGCACCTCGACGACGCCGTCGCGCACACGGTAGAGGAGGAGCCCCGATGACTGCTTCACCCCTCCTTCCTACACAGCCGACGCCACCCCGGCCCGCTGAGTGCTGGGTATCTGTCGTCGCTGCGCCTCGTGGACGACAGATACCCAGCACTCAGGGGACGGACCTCGCGCGAGCCGACCTTCCTGCCGCTACTGTCCGGGGGTGCCTGCCGACACGCCGCGACGACGCGCCCTCGCGCGCGCCGCGGTGTACGGGGCCGCGGCGTCCGTCCCGGTGCTGGTGCTCGCGTGGCTGGTGCGCGCGGAGTCCGGACTCGTCGTCGACGCCGACCGCGAGGCGGTCGCGGCCGCGACGCGGTTCACGGGTGAGCGTCCGGCGTTCGAGCGCGGGCTGCTCGTCGGCCAGGAGGTGCTCGCGGCGCGGTGGATGAACGTCGCGGCCATGGGCGTGTGCCTGTGGGCCTGGCGACGGCACGGTCTCGGCACCCGCGCGGCGTGGGCCGCCGGGACCATCTGGGGCGCGTGGGCCCTCGGCCTCGGCGCGAAGGAGCTCGTCGACCGCGCCCGGCCGGTCGTCGAGGACGCCGTGACGACCGTGCCCGGCAGCAGCTTCCCCTCCGGCCACGCGATGAACGCGGCGGCCGTCGGCGTGAGCCTCACCGTGCTCGTGTGGCCGCTGCTCCGCCGGCGCGGTCGCGTCGCCGTCGTCACCGGCGCGACGGCACTCGCCCTGCTCACCGCTGCGGACCGGGTGCTCCTCGGTGCGCACTTCCCGTCCGACGTCGTGGGCGGCCTCCTCTTCGGCGGCGCCGTCGCGGGGGCGTCCGCCGTCGGCTACCACGGGTGGACGACCACCCGCTCCCCCGGCACCCCCGGTGCCGCTCCCAGGAACGAGGTCTGATGCACCCCTTCGTGCACCGCTACGAGATCGACACGACCCGGCCGACCGCGAAGGAGGTGCTGCGCGACGTCGGGCTCCGGGCGTTCCTGCCCGGCGCGCTGCTCTGGCTCCTCATCGTCGCGACGGGCTTCCTCGTCACGGGTCCGCTCGGCGACCTCCCGGGTGAGGTGGCGGTCAACCGGTGGCTGGAGGAGCGCCGCACCCCCCTGTGGGACACGATCACCGACGTCCTGTCGCTGATCGGCACGACCGAGTTCATCATCGGCGGGACGCTGCTCGCGGTCGCGCTCGTCTGGTGGCGTACCCGGCAGTGGTGGTTCGCGATCGTGCCAGCGCTCGCCGTCGCGCTGCAGGCGCTGATCTTCCTCACATCCTCGATCGTCGTGGGCCGGGAGCGGCCCGACGTCTCGCGCCTCGACGAGGCGCCCCCGACGTCGAGCTTCCCGTCGGGGCACACCGGCGCCTCCGCGGCGTTCTATCTGACGCTCGCCCTGATCGCGCAGCGCATCCCGAACCCGGCGCTGCGCGCCGTGGTGACCGTGCTGTGCTGCCTGGTGCCGCTGGCGATCGGGTTCTCCCGCCTCTACCGCGGGGCCCACGGCCTGGCGGACGTCGTCGTCGGGCTCGTCAACGGCGTCGTCTGCTGCGTCCTCGCGTGGAACTACCTGCGGCGCGACGTCCGGACGGCGCGCTGAGCCACGCCGAGCCGGCTCGGCACCGAGACGCACGCGGGAGGGCTCCGGTCCATGGCGCCCGCACGACGACGGCGGGCCCGGTCCTGAGACCGGGCCCGCCGTCGTCGTGCGGTCAGCTCACGCGCAGAGACCCACCGGGTCCCACGAGCCCCACGTCACGGACCCGGGCAGCTCGCCCTTCGTCCACCACTGGGCCACGTAGGTGACGCCGGCGCGGGAGACCTTCTGCCCACCGGTGTAGACGGTCTCGCGGGACCACTCCGCCGAGCACTCGCCCACCTCGACCTCGGGCGCCGTGCCGCAGGGGCCGATGTTCTTCCACGCGGTGCTCGCGCCCGGCTCCTGGTTGCGGGTCCACCACTGGGCCTTGTACTCCGAGCCCTCGTGCGAGACGACCTCGCCACCCGTGTACACGCCGGTGCCGTACCAGGGGACCGCGCACTCGTCGGCCACGCCGGGGCCGGGAGTCGCCGCGCGCAGCGTCGAGCCGAGCGCGTCGCCGAGCTCGTTGCGGTAGTCGCCCGAGAGGTCCCACCACATCGCGCCGCCGTAGCCCTGCGTCGCGACGAACTCGGCCTTGGCGGTGACCGACGTCGGGTCGTCGAAGCTCCACCACTGGTCGCCGTCGTAGCGCCAGCTCGCGCCGATCTCGGGGTCGAAGAAGGCCTCGCCGAACGACCGCAGCTCCGCGTACGTCTTCGTGCCCACGTACCCTGCGGCCGGCTGCCAGCCCTGCGAGCCGTCCTCGACGCCGAACCAGCCGTGCCCGTACGCCGCGAGGCCCGCGTTGACCTGCGACGGGTCCGCCCCGGCGTTCACGTACATGGCCAGCGCGCCGTCGAGGCCGAGGCCCCAGTTCTGCGTGCCGTCGGGGTGCAGGTTGCCCTGGTGGCCGGTCTGGTTCGGCACCCAGCCGCCGTGGAAGTCGTAGCCCTGCACGTTGAGGAAGTCCACGACGGCGAACAGGCGCGGGTCGAGCCAGCCGCCCTGCCCGGCGTTCCAGCCGCCCGCCGGGGCGAACGCGGTGAGGAGGTAGTCCTCGCCGTCCTCCGCGCCGCGCGCGTCGAGCTCCGCCCGGAACTCCTCCATGAGGAGCAGGAAGTTCTCCTTGTCCTCGGGGCGGGCGTTCGCCGTCTCGCCGCCGGTGACGGGCCACTCCCAGTCGATGTCGATGCCGTCGAAGATGCCGGCCGCCGTGCCCGGGCCGCCCTTCCCGTCGATCTCCGGCAGGTCGCCGTCGATGTAGAGGTCGAGGCACGAGTCGACGAGCGCGGTGCGACCCTCGGGTGTCGAGGCCGCCTCGGAGAAGTTGTCCGACCAGGTCCAGCCGCCCAGGGAGATGAGGATCTTCGTCTCAGGGCTAACGGCCTTGAGCTTGCGGAGCTGGTTGAAGTTGCCCGCGAGCGCCTGGCCGGGCTTGTCGGCCTTGCCGTCGACCGAGTCCTTCGCGGCGACCTCCGCGACGAAGTCGTTGAGCGGGTCGCCCTCGCCCGGGACGTCGGCGATGTCGCACACGAGGTCGGTCGTGACGTTGCCGAACGCGTAGTTGATGTGGGTCAGGTCCTCGATCGCGCCGGTGCGGACGAGGTCGGCCACCTGGAAGTCACGGGTGACGCGCGAGTCGGACATGACGTAGCCGACGCTGCGGTAGCCGTTGATGTCGGCGGGGCCGTCGACCGACGCGGGCTTCGCGGTGGGAAGGGGGGCTGCCGCGGCGGCGGGGGCCGCGAGCGCCCCGGCAGCGAGGGCGGTGGCGGCGACGAGCGCCACCCCTGCCGCGCGGGAACGGGACCGGCTGGGTGCAGTGTTCACGGGATCACGCCTCGAGAGTCGGGGTGCTGGGGATGATCGATACGACATGAAGGCCTCGTTGCTCTTCGTGCGCCGGACTGGGGATCCGGGGTTTGTTCGGTCTCCTGCACACTAGCGGGCCCGGGTGCTTTAGGCCAGAGTCCGAACGAAACCATCTGGTCACGGATGGATGTCGAGCATGTGTCGTACTCGGCACCCGCGACACCGCGCCGGTCGACGCGGCTCGTGCGGTGCGCGCGTCAGGACTCCGGGGCGCACGGTCTTGATCCGGCCGTCGGTCTGGCAACTGATCACCGCGGCGACGGTGCCCTGATCATGTGGCCGATAAGTGATAACTCTTGAGGCGGTCACCTATCAGATGAACTGGCCCGCGCCGGAGTCGAGCTGCTCGAGTGGCGCTACGCCGGCGCCGCGTCGTCCGACGGCTGAGGTGCTCAGCACGTCGCGGAGCATCTCGACCAGCTCCGCACGACTATCCGCACGTCTTGATGCCCACTGCCTTCACCAAACGCCGGTAGCGTCGCGACGTGCGTAGTCGAGGTGGGACAGGCGACGGAAGCGCGAGCCGTGTTCGGAGCGTCGTAATCCCCAGCATCGTCCTGCTGGTCTTGACCGCCGCGGCCGCCAGCTTGGTGGGAGTTTGGCTCTCCGGTGTCGCGGATCGTGCGGTGCCGGCGACTGAGGACGCGCTACGTGCCGCCCGAGGAGTCGCGGAGGCTGATGAACTGCGGGTGGCATCGCTCGTCGATGAGGCAGCGGACTGGCCAGGGGTCGAGGCCGTCTCAGGTCCGGAGCGGGTTCGCCGCGACCTCCTGGAGGCGACGATCAGCGTTCCTCTGGACATCGTCGTTCGTGACGACGTGTCCAGAGACGATCTGACCGCCCTCACCCTGGAGCTTTGCAGAGCGTCACGGGCGGGCCTGGCCTCTCGCGATTACGTTCGCGGGTCCATGAGATTCGAGTCGGCAGGGGCTGGCGTCACCTGCAGGGAACCCGAGCACGCCGATGCGGTCGGGGCCTTGCTCTACGACGCGGCAGTTCGAGGAGACGGCAGCGGCCTCGAGTGGGTCTCGCTCAGCATCGCCGGATCTGAGGAGGCGTCTCCCCCTGGGGTGCAGATCGGTCTGTGGCCCGTTGACCCGGCGGACGGCGCCCGATTGGAGGCTGAGTGGTCCTCAAGGGCGTCAAGTCTTGGCTTCTCTCCGGCCGAGGCCGCGGTACGGGACGAGCCCGTGCCGCGAGCCTCGGCGACTGGGAGTTGATCTCGACTACACGAGATCGAGCACCTTCGCGCTGAAGGCGTCCGCGACGGCGTGGAGCTCGGCGGGCGTGAAGTCTCCACGGCGGCGGTCACCACCGGAACCGGCCGGCTTCATCGAATCCCGCCGGGCGCACGGCGGTGACGAATCGCGGCTCGATCGGACCGTAGATGTGCGGGTACAGCTGGCCCCTCCCGCCGTCCTCGACGACGACGCGGGTCCCTGCTGCCTGGATCACGTCCATGTCCAGGACGAGGACGCACAGGTCGGCCTCGTCGCCCGCGTGCACGAACTCGGCCACCGCGGCGAGCTGGTGAGGGTAGGACGCGTGGATGAAGCCCACCTCATCCAGGCTCGCCCCGCGCGTCGAGACCTGATAGGCGTCGCCGCTGCGGAGAGCCGCCTCCCAGTCCTCCTGATGGGCCACGTGCAGGATCTCCACCGTCGACACCTTGCCAGAACAGGCGCCCGACGTCGTCCGCTCGTCCAGTCCACGGAGCAAGACGGAGTGAAAACGGAGGGCCTGGCGCGACGAAGGGCCCCACAGCCGCAGGATTGCGGGTGGGGCCCTTCGGGTGGCGGTAGCGGTGAGATTCGAACTCACGGTGGACTTTCACCCACACACGCTTTCGAGGCGTGCTCCTTAGGCCGCTCGGACACGCTACCTTCGCCGGGGACACCGGCCCAGGAAGGATACCTGGTCCCGGCCCCGGACACCGAATCGGCCTCCTAGCTGTCCAGTCAGCCGACCGATCGACGACCCGGTCAGCTTCCCGCGAGCGCCTCCGCGAACAGCGGCACGACGTTGTCGATCGCGTAGATCATCGCCGTCGGCGTGCCGAGCGAGAACGCGCTGGACAGGTCGGGGTCGTCGAACACGACGTAGCGCCCGTCGACCACGGACGGCACGGTCTGGAACGCGGGCTGCGCCTCGACGTCGGCCGCGGTGAAGCCGATGGGCTGGATCACGGTGAGGTCGGCGTCGAGCAGCGCGACGTTCTCGGTGCCGAGATTCGCGGAGAACTCCTCGCCCGCGGCCTCGTCGATCTCGGGCTTGGTGACGAACCCGAGCTTCTGCATGAACTCGCCGCGGCTCGACGACGACACGTACGCGCCGAAGCCCTCGGCCCAGTAGGACCCGATGACGGCGGTCTTGCCCTCGAAGTCGGGGTTCTCCTCGCGCGCGCCGGCGAACGCGTCGTCGACCTCCGCGAGGAGGTCCTCACCCGCGTCGGCACGACCGAGCGCCGCGGCGATCATCGAGACCTGGTCGTCGAGCGACGCGAGATACGACTCTCCGCCCTCGGGGACGCCGACGGTCGGCGCGATCTCCGACAGGCGCTCGTACCGCTCGGCGTCGCCCGAGGACTTCACGTCGAGGATGACGTCCGGGTCCAGCAGCGCGATCTGCTCGTAGGACGGCTCGAGCGTGCCGATGATCTCCGGGGACTCGGTGTACGCGTCCTCGAGCCAGGGGCCGACGCCGTCGCCGCCGAACGCGAGCCAGTCGCTCGCGCCGACGGGCTCGACACCGAGGGCGAGCGCCGTCTCCGCGTCACCCCACCCGAGCGCGACGACGCGCGTCGGCTCCTCGGGGATCTCGACCTCGCCGAAGGCCGTGTCGACCGTCACCGGGAACGCTGCGCCGGCCCCGCTCTCCGTGCCCGACGTCGCGGCGTCGCCGTCCCCGGTGCCGTCACCGGAGTCGGCGGAGCAGGCGGCGAGGGCCAGCAGCGCGAGGGCCGAGACGCCCGCGAGGGCGGCGCGGCGGGACGCGGCGGTGCCGCGGAGGGTCAGTGCGTTCATGGTCTCTCTCAGTCCTCGAAGATCTGACCGATGGGCTCGCGCTTCTCGGCCTGGAACCGGTCCTCGGCGCGTCCGTACGCCCAGTAGCCGGACAGCGAAAGGTCCTGACGCGGGACGCCGCGCTCGGCGAAGAGGCGGCGGAGCGCCTTCATCGCCTCGCGCTCGCCGTGCGCGAAGACGTGCGCGCGACCGTCGCGCCACGGTGCCGCGCGGACGGCGTCGGGCAGGAGCGTCGTCGTCCCGGCGGGCGCGTCGCCGCGCACGAGCCACGTGACGTCGACGCCCGGGGGCGCGTCGACCGCCTGGACGTCCGCCTCGGTCGCGACCTCGAGCCAGGCCAGCCCGACGGCGTCGCGCGGCAACGCCTCGAGCGCGGACGAGATCGCCGGGATCGCCGAGTCGTCGCCGACGAGGAGGTGCCAGTCGGCGCTCGGGTCCGGCGCGTAGAGCCCGCCGGGGCCGGAGAGGACGATCCTGTCGCCCGGTCGAGCGCTCGCGGCCCACGGCCCCGCGATGCCCTCGTCGCCGTGGACGACGAAGTCGATCGCGAGGCGCTGCGTGACGTCGTCGACCCAGCGGACCGTGTACGTGCGCGTGACGGGCAGGTCCTCGGGAGCGAGCGTCTCGCGGAGCGCCGGGACGTCGTACGGCGGCTCGAGGCCGAGCTCCGGCTTCGCGAACAGCACCTTGACGTACTTGTCGGTGTACTCGTTGCTCTGGAACGCGGCGAACCCGGGTCCGCCGGCGACGACGCGCACCATGTGCGGCGCGATCCACGTCGTCTCGAGGACGTCGAGGACGGTCTGCGGGCGCGCGCGCCGCGGAGCCTGCGTGGGGGTGGTCGACATGCCTGCCTCTCGTCGATGGCCGTCGATTCTTAGGTGAGGCTAACATCACCGCCGCGCTGGGCGGAAAGGCGGTCCACGCCACGGCGGCGCCCACGGACGCGGGTGAGACGAGCCGAGGAGGGGCGGTGGGGGCGCCCCCACCCAGCCCACCGAACGACCCGCTCCGTCGGACCGTCGTACCGTGGATGGGTGCCCGACCCGACCACCTCCCCCGCGCACGTCGCGACCTCCGCCGCCGACGTGCCGACGTCGCCGCCCTCGCCCGTCCCGACCGTCTCGTCGAGGCTGGCCTGGCGGCCGAGCCAGCCGCCGCCGTCGGGCACGGGTCCGGCGCCGCGCACGGGGACCGTCGAGGACGCCGTGGAGCTGCTGCGCGGCCTGCGGGTCACGGCGCTCACGGGCGCGGGCGTGTCGACGGACTCCGGCATCCCGGACTACCGCGGGCCCGACTCTCCCCCGCGCAACCCCATGACGTACCAGCAGTTCGTCCAGGACGAGGCGTTCCGACGCCACTACTGGGCGCGCAACCACGTCGGCTGGCAGCACGTGCGCCGCACGCACCCCAACGCGGGTCACCGGGCGCTCGTCCGCCTCGAGGACGCGGGCGTGCTCGTCGGGCTGATCACCCAGAACGTCGACCTGCTGCACGAGGACGCGGGCAGCCGCCACGTCATCGACCTGCACGGCCGCTACGACCGCGTGATCTGCCTGCAGTGCGGGCGCGTGGTCTCGCGCGAGCACCTCGCGGAGCGGCTCTCCGCGCTCAACCCGGGCTTCCTCGAGTCGATCGGCGACGTGGGCGACGTCGAGATCGCCCCCGATGCCGACGCCGTCATCGAGCGCACGTCCCACTTCCGCCCCGCGCCGTGCGAGTTCTGCGGCGGCGTCCTCAAGCCGGAGATCGTCTACTTCGGCGAGAACGTGCCGCGCGAGCGCGTCGAGCGCGCGTACGCGATGGTCGACGCGGGCGACGCGCTGCTCGTGGCCGGCTCGTCGCTCACGGTGATGAGCGGCCTACGGTTCGTCCGCCACGCGGCGAAGGCCGGCAAGCCGGTCGTCATCGTCAACCGCGGCGCCACCCGCGGCGACCCCCTCGCGACGCTCAAGATCGAGGCGGGCGTCTCCGAGACCCTCACCGCCCTCGCCGACGCTCTCACGCGCTGAGCCGAGAAGCTCTGACGCGCTCACGGGCTGGGCGAGGACGCAGACGCACGCACGGGCTGAGGCGAGAAGACAGCGAAGCGGCCGGGAGGGACGACGACGCCGGGTCGTGGCGGGTCTGGCGGGAGCGGGCCGAGGAACGAGGCCCGCGGATGGTAGACCCGGCGTCGTCGTCCCTCCCGGCCGCACCCCGACCACGCGGGCGCCACACCGGACAACCTCAGCGCTGTGTCGAGAAGAAGTCCCGCAAGAGCTGCCCGCACTCGTCCGCCCGCACTCCGGGCACGACCTCCACCGCGTGGTTCGCGGCCTGGTCCCGCACGAGGTCCCACACCGAGCCGGTCGCGCCGGCCTTGGGGTCCCACGCGCCGAGCACGAGCCGCTCGACGCGCGCCAGGACGAGGGCCCCGGCACACATGACGCACGGCTCGAGCGTCACGACGAGCGTGCAGCCCTCGAGCCGCCACGTCCCGAGCGTCGCCGCGGCCTGTCGCAGCGCGAGCACCTCGGCGTGCGCGGTGGGGTCGCCGATCTCCTCGCGGCGGTTGCGACCCACTCCCAGCAGGCGCCCGTCCGGCCCGACGACGAGCGCCCCCACGGGCACGTCGTCGCTCGCGAGGGCGTGGGTCGCCTCGTGCAGCGCGAGTCCCATGAGCGCGTCCCACACCTGGCGGCGCGCGGAGAGCGCGACGGGCGGGAAGTCGCCCTCGGGCCACGGGAGGGCGAGACCGGGGCGCGACGTGTCGCCGAGGTGCGGGACGTCGTCGGGCACGGGACCTCCGGAGCTGTCAGCGGAACGCCGCCCCAGGGAGCGGCAGCGTGCTGACAGGCCGGAGCGGTCCCGGACGTGTCAGCCGCTCACCAGGCTATAGACCGGCGGGACGCTGACAACCCGCGCCGGGCGTCCAGTACCGTGGAGGCCATGCGCCTGCACGTCGCCGACCACCCTCTCGTGGCCCACAAGCTCACCGTCCTGCGGAACAAGGACACGGCGTCGCCGACGTTCCGGCTCCTCGTCGACGAGCTCGTCACGCTCCTCGCGTACGAGGCGACGCGCGACGTCCGCGTCGAGCCGCACGAGATCGAGACCCCGGTCACGACGACCGTGGGCGTGCGGCTCGCCGAGCCGCGTCCGCTCGTCGTCCCGATCCTGCGCGCGGGGCTCGGGATGCTCGAGGGCATGACGCGGCTCCTGCCGACCGCCGAGGTCGGGTTCCTCGGGATGCAGCGCGACGAGGAGACGCTCGAGGCGGTCACGTACGCGAACCGGCTGCCCGAGGACCTCACGGGCCGGCACGTGTTCCTGCTCGACCCCATGCTCGCGACGGGTGGGACGCTCGTCGCCGCCATCGACTACGTCTTCGCGCGCGGTGCTCGCGACGTCACGGCGGTGTGCCTGCTCGCCGCTCCCGAGGGCCTCCAGGTGCTCCAGGAGGCGGTGGGCGACCGGGTGGACGTGCACGTGGTCGTGGCGTCCGTCGACGAACGTCTCAACGAGAAGGCGTACATCGTCCCGGGCCTGGGCGACGCGGGCGACCGCCTGTACGGCGTCGTCTGACCCGGTCCCCGGGGCCCCCGCGGTTCGTCACGCGAGACGCTACCGTCCCGGATCGTGAGACTTTGCGCCGTATGTCTTGGCGCACTCTCCCGTGCCCTGTCATGCTGCCTCTCGTGAGCACCTCGACCCGTCCCGCCAGCACGCCGTCCGGCGTGCTCCCGGGCGCGGTCGCGTGCGTCTGTTGTCAGGCCTGAACGCCTCACCTTCCCCGTTCAGACCCTGACCCTGCCGACCCGCCGGACCTCCGGTGCCACCGTCGGCCCGACGCACCCGGAGCCACCATGACCACCCTCACCGCACCCCGCCCCACGCACCGCCGCTCCCGCGCGGCCGCCGTCCCGACGCCGCACGGCACCCCGTCCCGCACCGCACCCGTCGCGCAGGCGGGGGTCGCCGAGCCGACCGCTCCCCGTCGCAACCCCGGGTTCGTGCTGTACGTCGGCGTCGACGCCGCACCGGGCGAGACCCCGGCCGCCGAGCTCGTCGAGCTGGCGGAGGCCCTCGGCGAGCTCGCCCGCGACTGGCTGCCGAGCGCCGAGACGTACACCGCCCTCGCGCTCGCCGAGCCGAGCCAGGACCCCGTCGCCGGGCAGCGTTCGCCGGTCCAGGACATCGCCGCGTTCCGCGAGCGGCTCGCGACCCTGTCACCCGTGCCGCGCGTGGTCGTCGACCCCGCCGACCGGTCCGTCACGGTCGAGGGCCGCCGCACCCGCCTCACGCACCGCGAGCTCGAGCTGCTCTCCTACCTCGCGCGCTCCTCCCACCGCGTCGTCACGCGGGCGGAGCTGCTCGACACCGTGTGGGGCGACCACGCCGTCGCGGCGGGCAGCCGCACCATCGACGTCCACGTCCGCCGTCTGCGGGAGAAGCTCGGCCTGGAGCACGTCATCACGACCGTGCGCGGCCTGGGCTACCGGTTCGACCCGCAGACCCCCGTCGTCCTCGGCAGCTCGGGGGACGCTGCCTGAGGACCTCGCGCTGCCGGGCCGCGGGACGACGTGGGGGTACGTGGGGACCCGCAGGCCCGGCAGCGCTCTCTCGTCGCGCTCTCCTGCCGCGCCCGTCACGACGCTGCTCGACGGGCAGGTGCCGCTCGACGGCGCTACGTTCGGCCCATGCGCACAGTCATCGCGGGAGGTCACGGCCAGGTCGGCCGTCGCCTGGCCCGGACCCTCGTGGAGCGCGGCGACGACGTGGTGGCCTTCGTCCGCTCCGCCTCGCAGATCACGGACCTCACGGAGATCGGCGCGCACGTCGCCCTCGTCGACCTGGAGGAGGACGACGCCGTCGCCGTCTCGTTCGAGCTGGACGGGGCGGACGCCGTCGTGTTCGCCGCCGGTGCCGGTCCGGGCAGCGGAGCCGAGCGCAAGGACACCGTCGACCGTGCCGGTGCCGCCCTGCTCGCCGACGCCGCGGAGCGTGCCGGGGTGGAGCGCTACGTCCTCCTCTCGTCGCGCGGCACGGAGGCGGCACGGTCGGACGAGAGACCCGACGAGATCGACGACACCTTCTGGGCCTACCTGCGGGCCAAGGCTGCCGCGGAGGACGACCTGCGCGCGCGTGACGCGCTGCGGTGGACCGTCGTGCGGCCCGGACGCCTCACCGACGAACCCGGCGTGGGCCTCGTCGCGCTCGCACCCGTGGAGGACGACGGGGGCCGTCCTCGGGGTAAGCGGCGCAAGGCCGGCGCCGGTCGGGAGGAGGTCACGCGCGACGACGTCGCCCTCGTGATCGCGGCGGTGCTCCACGAACCGCGCACCGCCGGCCTGGTGATCGACCTCGTCGGCGGCGACCGCCCGGTGGACGAGGCGCTCGACGGCATCCTCTCGTAGCAGGCGCGCCGCGGGGACCGCCCGGGCACGCGCCAACAGGCGGTCAGCCCTTGCCCCGCCCGCTCTCACCGCACGGCGTCCCGCGCTCCCAGAACACGTGGAGCAGGTCCCGGTCGGGCCTGAGGCCGATGCTGCCGTTGCGCGCCGCATAGTTGAGTCCCCCGTACGACACCGTGGCCGAGTGGGAGTACCACACGTCGCGCTGCCAGCCGGTGGCACACTGCGGCGCGACGCTGAACGGCTCGACGGTCAGCCGCAGCGGGCTGCCCTGCGTGTGGACGACGTACGTCCCGCCGGACCACGGCGCCTCGCCGAGCTCCACGGTGCGGACCTCGCGCGGCGCGAGGTCCCAGGACCCCTTGGCCTGGCCCGTGACCCGGAACGTCACCGGGACGTTCGAGCCCGAGTTGTCGAGCAGTGCCGACACCGCACGGTAGGAGTGCCCCCGGCTCTCGTCGTAGTACGCGTCCCCGAGGACGAGCTGCGCCGTCGGTTCCGCGACCGCGCAGTCGACGGCGTCGACGTGCACCGCGAGCGACTGCGTGAACGTGCGACCCAGGTGGGTGCGGGAGAGGTCGAAGGTCACCGTGCCGGGCTTCACCGACAAGGCGCCCGAGTCGACGTCGACGCTCGACGCCTGGCCGGGTGCCACGTCCCCGAGGTCATGCGTGCCCCACGGCGTCGTGGCGACGACGTGCACGGTCTCCGCCGAGTCGTTGTGCAGGCTCGCCGTGAGCCGGACCGTGTCCGCCTCGCACCGAGCGTTCACGGTCGCCGTCGCGGTCCAGTCCGGCTCGTACGCCGCGCGACCGTACCGCACGGTGAGGCCCTTGTCCTCGAAGCCCTTGCCGTGCACCCAGCGGTACTGGCGGAAGGAGACGTCGCCGGGCTTCACCTCGAGCGAGCGCGTGTCGATCGTGAACGTCGCGCTCTGCCCCGGGGCCAGCTTCTGCACGGGCGCCGAGTCCCCGAACCGGCCGCCCAGCATGCGCGCGTCGATCGTCTCGGGCGAGTCGTTGGTCAGCGTGCCGACGATCTTCACCGAGCCGTCCTGCCAGCGCGTCTCGACGGTCGCGGCCGTGGCCCAGGCGGGCACGTACGAGAACGCGTCGTACGACCGCGCGAGGTCGTGCGAGCCGCCGGTCGCGTCGGTCCGCTCCGCGCGGAAGGTCACCGACCCGGCCGGGAGGTCACGCAGCCGCGTCCCGAGCGTCAGCGTCGCGGTAGCGCCGGGCGCGACGTCGACGGGCTCGGTGCTGCCCAGCGCGCCCGCGTCCATGACGACCCGGAGCGTCGCGGCCCGGTGGTCGTTGCGGAACGTGCCCGTCAGCACGGCCGAGCCGGTCCCGGCGTCGACGACCCAGCCGGAGGTCACCGCGCCGTCGACGGACCAGCGGAAGCAGTCCACGGCGGGGATCGTGTGCGTCGCGATCACGGCGCCGTCGGCGAGCACCACGACGGTCGCGTCCTGCTGGCCCACGCCGCCCGGCAGCTCGACGTCCTGCGCCGCGCCGCCCTCGACCGTCACCGTCGCGTCGTCGCGACCCTGGACCGAGAACACGACGGGGACCGTCGATGCCGCGTTGTCGTACCGCAGCGACACCGGCGCGGACGACGTGTCCGTCGCCGGGTCGAACACGCACTCCCCCACGCTCGGCGCTGCGGCCGCCGACGGCGCGTACCGCGCCGCGTCGAACGTCGCCGCCACCTCACGCGTCCCCTCGGACCCGTCCAGCCGGGTCACCCGGAACGTCACCGCACCGGCTGCCACGTCGTGCGACCCCGTGTCGACCGAGAGCGACACCTCCGCGCCGGGCGCCACCTCCACCCGCTCCGTGACACCCAGCTCGCCCGCGTCCATCACCACGCTCAGCGGCGCCGCCGCGTGCCCGTTGCGGAATGTGCCGTCCACGACGACGGATCCCGACTCCGCCGACCAGCGCGACGAGGCAGTGCCCGTGACCGACCACACGAAGCAGTCCACGGCCGGGACCCCGCGGGCGACGGACCGTGCGCCGTCGGTCCGCACCGTGTAGGAGACCGCCGCGGCACCGGCGCGCGGCAGGTCGACGTCGAGCACCGTCCCGGCCGGGACGGTGCGCGTCAGGTCCGCGTGGTCGGCGACCGAGAACACCACGGGCAGCGTCGACGCGGAGTTGTCGTAGCGCAGCGTGACGGGCGCGGACGACGTGTCCGTCGCCGGGTCGAACACGCACCGGCCGACGCTCGGCTCGGACACGGTCGGCGCGATCCGCTGCTCGTCCAGGAGGATCGGCAGGAGGCTCTGGTACCCCTTCGCGTCGCCGTCCGCGTCCGCGTGCCAGCGGTACTGGCGCAGGACCGCGTTCCCGCGCGGGGTCTCGCGCAGGCCGGTCTCCAGCACCATGGCGCCGGCGCCACCCTCGGCAGGGAGCCTGGCCGCGTCCGAGTCGCCGACGGCATCCCACGTGCCGCCGGACGGGGCGAGCAGGCGCACGTCCATCGCGACGTCGGTGTCGTTGACGACGTCAGCCGTGTACCGGACCGTGCCGTCCACGTTCTGCGCCGTGACGCCGACGTCGGCCGCGGTGAGCCACGTCGGGTCCCAGCAGTCGAGGGCGTCGAAGGGCCCGGCGTCGAGCCGGTGGTCGAACGGCTGGCCGGCGATCGTGGTCGAGAGCACCACGGCGGCGGCCCCGGCGGGGAACCGCACGCCGTCGTCGACGCGCAGCTCGCGGGTCTCCCCGCGCGCCACCGTGGACGTCGCGCTCGACCCGGCCGCCTCCGCCGTCACCGTGAGGTCGTCGTACGCCGTCGTGTTCGTGTACTGCGCGTGGATCGACGCGCGCTCGGGATCGCCGGGCACGCCGCACTGCGGCACGACCGGCCGGGTCAGCCCGTCCTCGGCGCCGGCCCAGGCCTCGGCGACGTCGAGCACGACGGTCGTCGCGCCGTCGTGCGCGTCCACCGCGTCGCCGCTGACCGTCAGCGTGTGCCGCGCGCCGTCGGCGTCCTCGGCGTCGGCGAGCAGGTCGACGGCGAAGCGCGCCCGCTGCTTGGGCGCCAGCTCGGTCTCGGTGGAGCACGACACCTGGGAACGGTCGCCGGGCTCGCACACCCAACCGTCCGCGCGCTGCACGCCGTCGCCGTCCGTCACGAGGACCACACCGTCCGGGAGCGCGAACTCGACCGAGGGCTGGAGCGCCACCTTGTCGCCCGCGTTGCGCACCTCGAGCGCCATGTCCACGGTCCCGGGGTTCGTCAGCGCGAACGCCCGCCCCTCGGCGTACACGGGCGCGACGCGCACCTCGGCCCCGTAGTAGCCGACGGACGTCGGCCGGAACGCCTTGCGGACGGGCTCGATGCCCTTGGCCCGCGCGACGCCGTGGAAGAAGTACTCGCCGCCGGACTGCGCCGTCACCTGGACCACGAGGTCCTGGCTCGCACCGGGCGACAGCACGCCGACGGAGCACGTGACGACGCTCGTCCCGTCCTCCTGCGCGACGGCGGCGCCGCACGGCAGCGCCGCGGCCCGGAGCGCTGGCGCGACCGACGCGCCGCCCGGGACGAGCGCTGAGCTGCCGGTCGTGACGCCCTCCGGGAGGGTCACCTCGACGAGCACCTCCTCGGCCGCGCGGCCACCGGTGTTGGCCGCGATGACGGTGAGGTCGGCGGGCTGGCGTGCGGCGAGCGTGACCGTCCCGAGGGACAGCTCGAGCGCGGGCGGTGCGGGCGGCGGCGGTTCGGTCGGCCCCGGCGTGGGCTCCACCGGACCGGGCGCGGGGTCGACAGGCGGGGGCCCGGCGTCCACCGGGGTCGTGCCCGGGTCGACGGGCGAGGTGACCGGGGCGCCGGTGTCCGGTGCGGGATCGTCGACCACGGCGCCCTCGGCGGAGGTCGCGGGGTCCGTGGTCGGGATGTTCGCCGGCGACGTGGGGTCCGTCGACGGGTCCGTCGGCGCGGCGGACGGCTCGGTCGTCGCGGAGCCGGAGAGTTCCGGCGAGGCGCTGGGCGACGAGCTCGTCGCGGCGGTGGGCTCAGGTGTCGGGGTGTCGTCCGGTGTGAAGACGCCCAGAGCGCCCGCGACGCCGAGACCCGCCACGGCGAGCACCCCGACGCCCACGGCTGCGGCAGCGAGGGGTGCGGAGGCGACGAGCGCGGCGAGGCCGCCGGCCGCTGCGGCGGCCCCCGCACCGCCGGCTGCCGCGGTTCCCACCACCGCGGCACCCGTGGCCGCGACACCCCCCGCCGCGCCGCTGCCCGCGACCACGCTCCCGGCCGCCCCGGAACCTGCTGCCGCACCGCCCGCGCTGCCCGCGCTGCCGGCGCCGACCGCGCCGGCCCCACCGGTTCCCGCCACCCCGCCGGACGCCGCACCACCAGCCCCACCGGACGCCGCACCTCCGGAGCCCGCAGCACCTCCCGAGCCGGCCGCACCTCCGGAGCCTGCCCCGCCGGAGCCGGCCGCGCCGCCGGAGGCGCCCTGCCCGGCCCCGGCGCCTGCCAGTGCAGCGGCCGCGCCGCCCGCGACCGCGGCCCCGCCGGACACGGGCAGCGCCGTCCCGACGAGCCCCAGCGCCCCGATCCCGAGGACCAGGGGCGCGATGACCGCGCGCATCCCGTGCGAGACGTCGCCGAGCTCGAGCACGAGCCCACGGCACTCGCCGCAGCCGTCGAGGTGGCCCTCGACGCGCGCCGTCTCGCGCTTCGCGAGCCCGCCGCGCACGTACGAGCCCAGCAGCGGGTTGACGCCCTGGCACTCCTCGGCGGGGACCGACGTCAGGTGCTGCTGGAGGTAGGCCTGGCGCAGCCCTTCGCGCGCCCGGTAGGACAGGGCGGAGACACCGTTCGCGGTGAGCCCGAGGATCGGCGCGATCTCGGCGGGCGCGAGGTTCTCGACCTCCGTGTACCAGAGGACGGCGCGCCACCGCTCGGGAAGCTCGGCATAGGCCTTCGCGACGATGGAGCGCTCGAAGCCCTCGAGCGTGGGGTCCTCCGTCGAGGCCATGGGCCCGAACGCGGACTCGAAGGTGCGCTCGTCGTCCGTGGGCTCGGTGCGCCGGGCACCGTTGACGAGGTCGTAGGAGAGCCGCCGGACGACGGTGAAGAGGTACGCGCGGAACGTGACGTCCGGTCCGCCGCCGTTCTGCAGGACCGACAGCGTGCGGGCGAAGGCGTCGGAGACGACGTCGTCGGCGTCCATCGTCGAGCGCACGTACTGGCGAGCGACGGTGTGCGCCGCGGCGGCGTGCCGCTCGTACAGCGCACCGTAGGCGGCCGGATCTCCTCCGCGCACAGCGGTGATGAGCTCGGCGTCGCTCAACGCCTCGCTGGACACCTCTGTTCGCGCCTCAGTCATGCCACCGCCCCGGACATCGTCCTGCTGCAGCAAGACGTACGACGCGCCCTATGGTAGACGCCTGTCCAAGTTCCCGGGAGGGGGTCCAGGACATCCGTCTCGGGAAGGGGTGAACCGTCCCCGTTCGTCCCGTCTTTACCCGCTACCGGCGGTTCTTTTCACCCGCTGCAGCACCGTGCCGAAGATTCTCGTCGAACCCGCGTCATGAGGGCGGCTCCCGCGCGTCTCATGTACATGGACCACATCCAGGGGTACGCCGCGCCTGCCCCCGAGCAGCTGCGCGAGGCCTGGCGCGAGAGGAGCGCCGAGACGGTCTGGCTGCGCCCGGGCGACTGGTACCACCCCGCCGTCGACGCGCTGGCCGAGGCCGTCGTCGACCGGCAGGACGTCACCCCCGCCGCGGAGCGGCTGGGGCACGCTCGAGGCGAGGCCGGCGTCGGCATCGGCGAGGCGATCGACGACGTGGCGTGCCTGTACCGCTCGCACGACCGCGAGCCCGATCTCGAGCTCCTGCGCGCCGTCGCGGTCGGGTGGGCCGAGGGCTACGCCGCGACGCCGGTCTCCCCGGAGGTCCTCGACCCCGAGTCCGGGCTCGCGACGCCCCAGTACCTGACCCATCGCCTCCGCGAGACGTACGGCGCGGCACAGCGCTCGGGCGTGCCCGTCGGCGACACCCACGGGCTGCTCGTGGTGGACGTGGCCGTCGACGACCTGACGGGCTGGCAACGCTTCGCCCGGTCGGCCGCGATGGGTCGGGCGCTCACGCAGACCTTCGGCGACGGGCACCCGATGGCGTCGCTCGGCAACGGGCTCTTCGTCGTCCTGGGCGAGCGTCTGGTCGACGGCGAGGCCGTCCGGGTCGAGCTGCGCCGTCGTATCGAGCGCACCGGGCTCTCGCTCGGCGTCTCGGCGATCCTGCGCCGTCCGCCGCGCCTGTGGACCGAGCCGCTGCCGGGGACCCACGCCGCCGCCGTCGCGCTCCTCGACACGCTCCAACGCTGAGCAGTCCGCTCCAGGCCGGGCACGACGACGCCCCGGCCGAGCGGGCGAGCGCTCGTTCCGGGGCGTCAGGGGGCGGGGCGTCCCTGCGGTCCGGTGGGTTACCGGACCGCCTTCCGAGGAGCCCGCGCGTCAGCGCGGGGTGAACGTCAGGCAGTCCGCGCTGATCTCGCTCGACGGGCCCGCACCGACGCGGATGGACGGCGCCGAGCACTCGAGCGACTCGTTGTGGACGCACTCCGTGCGCTGGCACGCACCGACGTGCGCGAGGACCTTCTCCAGCCCGCCCTTGGTCCCGAGCGGGATGAAGGTCGCGCACTCCGCGTCGCCGACGTGGCCGGCGATCGTCACGGCGCCGGCGTGGCACCCGTGGTCGTGGTTGTACCCGCACCCGTCGATGGAACACTCGACGACCTGGGGCATCTCCATGAGGCTGCTCATCGTTGTCTCCTCGCTCCGAGGACCCGGGGGGCCGGGCTTCCGTTCTCCACGGTATTCCCGGAATTCCCTCGTGTATAGCAAGCAAGGCCTGGCTAACAATTGCCGCGCGCGCATTTCAATAGCGCACATCATTCTTTCGAAAATGCACCGCAGGCGGTCTCTCGGGACTGCGGCCCGTCCGCCTCGACAGGCTCAGCCCTCGTCGTGCGACCGGGCGGACGGCCGCCAGATGACGAGCGCACGCGCCTCGGCGTGCTCGGCGAACGTCTCGCGCAGCGCGTCGTCGACGCCGCGCCGGACGCTGCGACCGCGCGGGACCACGACGACGTCGCCGCTCGCCGCAGCGGCGAACACGCGACCGCCCGGCTCGACGCGCGCCGAGAGGGCCTCGAGCCGGCGCTCGAGCCGCTCGACCTGCGACTCCAGCGCCAGGATGCGCTGGATCCCGGCGAGGTTGATGCCCTCGTCGTGGCTGAGCCGCTGCACCTCGCGCAGCTTCGCGACGTCGCGCAGCGAGTAGCGGCGCCCGCGCCCTGCGGCGCGACGCGGCACGACGAGCCCGAGGCGGTCGTACTGGCGCAGCGTCTGCGGGTGCATGCCCGCGAGCGCCGCCGCCTGGGAGATGACGAGGACGGGCGCGTCCTCGGGGACGTCCTGGCTCACGACGCCACCTCCGTCACTGGGCCGCCTGGCGGGCGAGGTCCGCGCGCACGTCCTGCCCGTCCGTCTCGGCGGCGAACGCCTCGACCGCCTCGCGCGCGGCCTTCGACAGCTTCTGCGGGACGGCCACCTGGACCGTCACGAGGAGGTCGCCCGTGCCCTTGGCGGCCGTCACGCCGCGGCCCTTGACGCGCAGCGTCCGGCCCGACGGCGTGCCCGCGGGCACCTTGACCTTGACCGTGGACCCGTCGAGCGTCGGCACGGAGATCGTGGCGCCCAGCGCCGCCTCGGCGAACGTCACGGGGACGCTCACGCGCAGGTTGGTCCCGTCGAGCGCGAACACGGGGTGCGGCGTGACGTGGACCGTGACGACGAGGTCGCCGGCCGGACCGCCCCCGCTGCCCGGGCGACCCTTGCCGCGCAGCCGGATCTTCTGGCCGTCCCGCACGCCCGGAGGGATGCGCGTGGTCACCTGGCGGCCGTCGACGGTGAACGTGACGGTCGAGCCCTCGACCGCCTGGCGGAAGGGCAGGGTCGTGGCTGCGGCGACGTCGGCGCCGGCCTGCGGGCCGCCGAAGCCCTGGCCCGCGAACCGCTGACCACCGGCCCCGCCCCCGAACATCGACCCGAGGATGTCCTCGAACCCCGCGCCGCCCTGGCCACCGGTCGAGTAGCGCACGCGCGCCCCGCCCGGGGCGCCGCCGCCGAACATCCCGCCGAACAGGTCCTCGAAGCCCGCGCCGCCGGCGCCGCCCGGACCCGCGGAGAACCGCGCGCCGCCGCCCGCCATCGCCCGGATCGCGTCGTACTGCTCGCGCTCCTTCGGGTCGGACAGCACGGCGTAGGCCTCGCCGATCTCCTTGAACTTCGCCTCCGCCGCGTCGTCACCCGGGTTCTGGTCCGGGTGGTACTGGCGGGCGAGCTTGCGGTACGCCTTCTTGATCGCGGCGTCGTCGGCGTCCTTGGGGACGCCGAGCGCGGCGTAGAAGTCCTTCTCCATCCAGTCCTGGCCGGTCATGGCGCCTCCCTCCGGGTCGTGTCTCGTGTGCTCGTGGGTCTGTCCTCGCGGTGCTCGACCGGGGCGCTGCGGCGCTCCCGGTGGTGATCGTCCCGTGCCCGACGGCGGAGCGCACCTTCGCGCGGAAGGTGCGCCCGCGCCGTCGGGCACGGGGGTGGTGCTACTCCGGGCCGACGACGGAGACGCGCGCGGCGCGCACGACGCGCTCGCCGATCCGGTAGCCCGGCTCGATGACGAGGTTCACCGTGGACGCGGTGGCCTCGGGGTCGGTCTGGTGCATGAGCGCCTCGTGGACGTTCGGGTCGAACTCCTCGCCGACCGTCCCGTACCGCTGCACCCCGAACCGCTCGAGGCTCGCGTCGAGCTTGTCCGCGATCGCGGCGAACGGGCCCGTGAGCTCGCCGTGCTGGCGGGCGCGGTCCACGTCGTCGAGCACGGGCAGGAGCGCGGTCAGCACGTCCTCCACGCCCTTGGTGCGCGCGGCCTCCTGGTCGCGCAGCGCCCGGTTGCGGTAGTTCGTGAAGCTCGCGCGCTCGCGCTGGAGCGAGTCGAGGTGCTGCGCCGCCTCGGCCTTCGCCGCCAGGACGGCGGCGTCGACCTCGGCCTCGCCCGAGGGCTCGAAGTCGAGCCCGGCGAGCGGGTCGGTACCCGCCTCGTCGCCGGCCTCGGCCGGCGCACCGGCCGCAGGCTCGGCCGAGGGGCCCGCCCCGGCCGCGCTCTCGCGCGGCCGGGCGGTCTCCGGGTCGACCTTGCGCTTGTCGGTGAACTGGAACGGCTTCTCCTCGGGGCCCTGACCGGTCTCGCCGGCCTGCTCCTCGGGGCCCCGTGCGTCGTCCGACGTCACTTCTTGTCGTCCTCGTCGTCCACGATCTCGGCGTCGACGACGTCCTCGTCAGGCGCCGAGCCGGCACCCGCCGCGGCGGTCGCGTCGTCCTGCGCCGCCCCGGGGTTGCCTGCCGCCTGCTCCTGCTCGGCCGACGCGTACAGCGCCTGGCCGATCTTCTGCGAGGACGTGACGAGCTTCTCGTGCGCCGTCTTCACGGCGGCGGCGTCCTCGCCCTCGAGCGCGGACTTCACCGACGCGATGTCGGCCTCGACCTCGGTGACGACGTCGGCCGGGAGCTTCTCCTTGTTCTCGGAGACGAGCTTCTCGGTCGAGTACACGAACGCCTCGGCCTGGTTGCGGGTCTCCGCCTCCTCGCGACGCTTCTTGTCCTCGGCCGCGTGCTCCTCGGCCTCCTTGACCATGCGGTCGATGTCGTCCTTGGGCAGCGCCGAGCCGCCCGTGATGGTCATCTTCTGCTCCTTGCCGGTGCCGCGGTCCTTGGCGCCGACGTGGACGATGCCGTTCGCGTCGATGTCGAAGGTGACCTCGATCTGCGGCACGCCGCGCGGGGCCGGCGCGATGCCGGTGAGCTCGAACGTGCCGAGCGGCTTGTTGTCGCGCGCGAACTCGCGCTCGCCCTGGAAGACCTGGATGAGCACCGACGGCTGGTTGTCCTCGGCCGTCGAGAAGATCTCGCTGCGCTTGGTCGGGATGGCCGTGTTGCGCTCGATGAGCTTGGTCATCACGCCGCCCTTGGTCTCGATGCCGAGGGACAGCGGGGTCACGTCGATGAGCAGGACGTCCTTGCGGTCGCCCGAGATGACGCCGGCCTGCAGCGCGGCGCCGACGGCCACGACCTCGTCCGGGTTGACGCCCTTGTTGGGCTCCTTGCCGCCGGTGAGCTCGCGCACGACGTCGGTCACGGCCGGCATGCGGGTGGAGCCACCCACGAGAACGACGTGGTCGATGTCGGAGACCGAGACGCCCGCGTCGGAGATGACCTTGTGGAACGGGGCCTTGGTCCGGTCGAGCAGGTCCTGCGTCATCTGCTGGAACTGCGCGCGCGTGAGCTTCTCGTCCAGGTGGATCGGGCCGTTCTCGCTCATCGAGAGGTACTGCATCGAGACGTTGGTGCTCGTCGCGGACGACAGCTCCTTCTTCGCCTGCTCGGCGGCCTCGCGCAGACGCTGCAGGGCGATCTTGTCCTTGGACAGGTCGACGCCCGAGCTGTTCTTCACCTGCTTGATGAGGTGCTCGACGATGCGCTGGTCCCAGTCGTCGCCGCCGAGGCGG
Source organism: Cellulosimicrobium sp. PMB13 (assembly GCF_051294865.1). Classification (NCBI taxonomy): domain Bacteria; kingdom Bacillati; phylum Actinomycetota; class Actinomycetes; order Micrococcales; family Promicromonosporaceae; genus Cellulosimicrobium; species Cellulosimicrobium sp. PMB13. Next base: position 222,222 of record NZ_CP145910.1, read on the forward strand.
TTGTCGCCCGACGTCGCGCGGACCTGGATCGTGGAGAAGTCGTCCTCGTCCTTGCCGACCTCGAGGAGCGAGACGTCGAACGTGCCGCCGCCCAGGTCGAAGACGAGGATGAGCTCGTCCTCCTTGCCCTTCTCCAGGCCGTAGGCGAGCGCGGCCGCGGTGGGCTCGTTGACGATGCGGGTCACGTTGAGGCCCGCGATCTGACCGGCGTCCTTGGTCGCCTGGCGCTCGGCGTCGTTGAAGTACGCGGGGACCGTGACGACCGCGTCGGTGACGGGCTCGCCCAGGTACTCCTCGGCGTCGCGCTTGAGCTTGCCGAGGATGCGCGCGGAGATCTCCTGCGCGGTGTACTTCTTGTCGTCGATCTCGACGTCCCAGTCGGTGCCCATGTGGCGCTTGACCGAGCTGATGGTGCGGTCGACGTTCGTGACGGCCTGACGCTTGGCGACCTCGCCGACGAGGACCTCGCCGGTCTTGGAGAACGCGACGACCGACGGCGTCGTGCGCGAGCCCTCGGCGTTCGCGATGACGGTGGGCTCGCCGCCCTCCAGGACGGCGACGACCGAGTTGGTGGTTCCGAGGTCGATCCCGACTGCTCGTGCCATGTGTGCTGCCTCCGTTGTGCTGTGGTCGCCTCGGTCCCCGGCGCGCGACGGCGCTCGGCGGCCCGGGCGAGCCGGGTTGAGTCTGCTTCACTCAAGGTAGGCACCGGATGACTGCTCACGCAAGTTCGCGGCGCCAGACTTGAGTCCACCTGGCTCAACCTTGGTCGCGAGCCGTTCATTCCCGGCAGGGCTCGCCCCGTCGACGGGACGCGAGGGCCGGGCACGGCGACGTCCGCACCCCCCGCGCGCCCGACGGGCCGGGTTCCCCTAGCGGGCCGCTGCGCGCGACCGCGTGCGCTGGCGCTCACGGTGCAGCCCGTAGACCTCTCGCCAGTCCGTGGCGAGAGCCATGCCGCGGCGGCGGACCTCGTCGACCGACAGCTCCACGGGGAATCCCCACGTGTCCGCGAGCACGAACAGGTCCTCGCCGGTGACGGTCGCTCCCTGGAGCTTGTCGAGCTCTCGTAGCCCCCGGTGCACGGTGCGACGGAAGCGTGCCTCCTCGTCGTGGAGGACCGCACTCAGCTCCTCGCGCTGCTCGACCAGGCTCGCGTAGCTCTCGCCGTACGTCTCGGCCACGACGGCCACGAGGTCGTCGGCGAACCTCTCCTCCAGGCCGAGGTGGAGAGCGTGCACCACGGCCCGACGGACGAGCCGCCGCAGGACGTACCCGTGGGTCTTGTTGCTCGGGCGCACCCCGTCGGCGGCGAGGAACGTCGCGGCACGGACGTGGTCCGCGATCACGCGGAACGGACGCGGGTCCTCCGCGTACGTGCGACCGCTGAGCTCCTCGAGACGGTCGACGAGGGGGCGCAGGAGGCTCACGTCGAACACGTCGGGGGTCCCCGCGGCGGCCGCGGCGATGCGCTCGAGCCCGCCCCCGAAGTCGATGCTCGGCTCGTCGAGCGCGACGAAGCCCTCGCTGGTGCGGCGGTAGCGCATGAACACCTGGTTGCCGATCTCGACGAACCGTCCGCCCTCGCTCGCGGGGTGGGGCTCGCCGACCGACGGGTCGTGGTGCTCGGGCCCGAGGTCGTAGAACACCTCCGAGTCCGGTCCGCAGGGGTCGCCCACCGGCGTGCCCTCCAGGCCGCCGCCGCGGCTCCACCAGTTCTCCTCGGCGTCGTAGAGGAAGACCCGACCGCCGCGCATCCCCTCACGGTCGCCGTCCGCACGGGAGCCCACGTCCACGAGCGGTGCCGCGACGCCATGCTCGGTGAAGACCGTGACCCAGGCCCGAGCCGCCGCGTCGTCACGCGGGATCCCGTGCTCGGGCGACCCGCGGAAGCACGTCACGTACAGGCGCCCGAGGTCGACACCGACCGTCGTGAGGAACTCGGCGAACCACCGGACCTGCTGCTCCACGTCAGCGGTTCCCAGGCTCCAGTTCCCCAGCATCTCGAAGAAGGTCGTGTGCCGTCGGTCCCCGACCTCGTCGATGTCCTGCGCCCGCACGCACGGCTGCGAGTCGACCAGGAGCGGCCCGGCACCGTGCTCCCGCACGCCCAGCAGGTAGGGCATCAACGGCTGCATCCCCGCACCGGTGAACAACGTCGTCGGGTCCTCGCGCAGCACCAGGGGCGCTCGCTCGATCACGGCGTGCCCTCGCTCGACGAAGAACTCGAGGTAGGCCGAGCGGATCTCCTGGGCGTCCATCTCGTCGACCCTAGGGACCGCGCGGGCGGACCTCCAGGGCAATTCCCTGCGGTCGGCGACGCTCCTCACGACGCGAAGTCGGAGGGCCGGCTCGCTCAGATCAGCTCGACGCTGTCGGCCTGCGGCCCCCGGTCGCTCTGACGGATCTTGAACCGGACGCGGTCGCCCTCCTCCAGGACCTCGGCTCCCCGCACGACCGACACGTGCACGAACAGGTCCGCGCCCCCGGCGTCGGGCGTGATGAAGCCGAAACCGCGGTCCGCGTCGTAGCGCGCGACGACGCCCTCGCCTCCGCGCACCGGCGCACCGGATGCCGAGGGACGGCTCGGCCGACCGCGGTCCGTGGCCGCGCGCGCACTCCCGGAACCGCGCACGAGCTGCACGTTGCGGGCGTTCGGCCCCTTGTCGCCGGCGACGACGTCGTACGTGACGCGAGCGCCCTCGACGAGCTCGGTCAGGCCCCCGCCGAGCGCGCTGACGTGGACGAAGATGTCGTCGCCACCCCCGTCGGGAGCGACGAACCCGAAGCCCTTCGTGTCGTCGTACCACCGCACGGTGCCGTCCGCGCCGTCGGAGGGCACGGCCTGCCCCGCGGCCTGGGCCCCGAGCGGCAGCAGGTGGTCCGCCTGCGGACCCTTCTCCCCCTCGACGACGAGGAACGCCACCCGCTGACCCTCCGAGATCACGCCGCCCCCGACGATGGCCGAGCTGTGGACGAAGATCTCGCCGCGACCGTCGTCGGGCGTCACGAAGCCGTACCCCTTGGTCGGCTCGTACCAGGCGACGATGCCGAGCACGCCGAGGGCCGCGTCGGCCGGCCTGTCGCCCGTGACACGGACGCGGCGCGCCTGCGGGCCTCGGTCACCCTCGCCCACCTCGAACTCCACGACCTGCCCCTCGCGGAGCTGCTTCGGTCCGTCGTCGCCGACGATCTCGGACGCGTGGACGAACAGGTCCTCGGCCTCGTTCCCGAGGTCGATGAAGCCGAACCCTCGGTCGGCGTCGAACCATCGGACTGTTCCCTGGGGCACTGCGACTCCTTGTTTCGGCAGATGGTGCTGTCACCAGTGTCCCCGACGAACAGCGGAGGGATCAGCCGTCCCGGTCCCCGTCGACCGGACGAGCGACCTCCACGACCTGGAGCAGCTCCTCGAGCCCCGCGAAGTCGTCGGGACTCGTCGTGCAGAGCGGGAGGCCGTTGACCACCGCGACGGCGGCGATCATCAGGTCGGCCACGCGACGACGGGGCGTCCTGCCCGTACCGCGGACGGCTGCGCAGATCCGGCCGAAGGCGCGGGTTGCCTCGGCGTCGAACGGGATCGGGTCGAACTCGTGCTCCGCCCGCTGCAGGACGTCGGTGCGCCGCGCCCGCTCGGCCCGTGCGGCGGAGTCGTCCCCGGCCACCAGGTGGACCCCGGCCGCGAGCTCGGCGAGCGTCACAGCGCTGATCGCGACCTCCTCGGGCAGAACGCTCGCGTCGATGGACCGCCGGAGGATCACCCGGTGCCGACGACTGTCGTCGCCTCAAGCGGCGCGCAGGACCAGGAGGAACTGGCCGCCGCCCGGCTCGACCTGCGTCGTGACGGCGAGGTCCGGAGCCAGGCGCGACAACCGGTCCACGAGCCAGGCCGCGGCCTGGTCGGCGTCCGCGCGGCTCGGGCAGCGGGCCACGACCTCGCGACCGCCCTTGCGCCCGAGGCGCTCGACGGTCGGCACGATGGGCGCGGGGTCGACGACGAACAGGTCCGGCGACCACGGCACGACCGGCGCCACCGCTCCCTTGCGCGTGTTGCACGCGCGGTGGGCGAGCCGCTCGGTGCCCGCCGCGGGCTTCTTCGCCTTCTTCGACGCTGTAGCGCCGAGGTCGACGCTGGGCCCGAGGTCGGAGTTCACCGAGGCGTCGGGATCCACCGGCTCGTCGCACAGCCAGCAGCGCCACGCGTCCCGGTCTCCGACCGTGCTGAGGTTGCTCATACGCGCACCCTAGGCGACGACGAGCTCCGTCCCGCCGGGCGAGCGGTCGGCAAGCGCGACGCTGCGGATCGCCGGGTCGTCGTAGGTGTTCCAGTAGTAGGTCTGCGTCCGGGACGAGAAGAGCCCGGTGTAGATGGTCATCTCGAACTCGCCCGAGCCCATCGCGGCGCAGCCGTCCACCATCGCGACCTGCTGAAGCGTGTGGAACGCGCGGCTGACGTTCTCCTCCTCGCTCTCCTTGGTCGGGTAGTGGTCGTTGACGTACGCCGCACGGACGAACCTCGACGGCGAGTAGTAGTCGCCCGGGATGCCCCGCATGTGCGAGCCCGAGCCGAACGGCGCGAGCTGTGCCCTGCCGAGCTCGACCTCCTCGGGGAACTCCGGCGAGGTGTTGAGGTAGTTGCGCAGGTTCTCGTGGTGCCACGCGAACCCGGGCTGGTTCGCCAGGACGTCGACGTCGTCGTCGAACACGTGCATGCCGTCGGTCGTGTGCTCCACCACGATGGCACGTCTCGCGTCGCCGATGATCCAGTGGAGCAAGGAGCTCGGGTACTTGTCGTTGATCGGCCTGTCGACGATCACCACGTCCGCCAGCGCGGCCTCGACCTCGTCGACGCTCGCGAACTGCGAGCACACCCACAGCGGGAGCTCGAACGCGGCGACGTTGGTCGCGCCCTCCACCGGCCCGGGCGCGTAGACGGCGTATCCCGGGAAGTTGAGCCCGGCGACGGCGAGCCCCGCGTCGTTGCCGCAGTCGAAGTAGAGCGGCGTGCCGTCCTCCACGATGCCCATGCCGATGGTCGCGTGGCGGATGCCGGGGACCGCGCCGAACGGCGACCGGGGCGCGTACCCCGTGGGAGTCACGACGACCTGCTGCCCGTAGCCGCTCGTCCAGTCGAGGTTCCGTGCGAGATAGAGGTTGTCGTGGCCGTCCGAGAACCTGATGCCCGTGCACATGGCGTCCCCCTGTCGGTCGGCCCGGCGGGGCCGGGCGCCGCGCCGGTCCCTGTCCCAGGATGCATCCGGGAATGGTCTCGAGCACCTGGGACAGGATTCCGCAGGTCAGCGGCGACCGTAGTCGTCGTCGGTCACGTGCTCCAGCCACGTGACGACCTGGCCCTCGTCGTCGGCCTCCTGCATCGCGACGTGAGCCATGAACCGGTCCGCCGTCGCGCCGTGCCAGTGCTCCTCACCGGGCTCGACGTAGACGACGTCGCCGGGCCGGATCTCCTGGACCTCACCACCGCGGGTCGCGACATACCCGATCCCGTCGGTGACGTACAGCGTCTGCCCCCGGGGGTGGCGGTGCCAGGCCGTGCGAGCCCCCGGGGCGAACCGTACGTGGGCGGCGCCGACGGCGGACTGGTCGTCGGGGTCGCGGATGCCGTCGATGTACACGGTGCCGGTGAACCAGTCACCCGGCCCGGGGGCGGTCTTGCCGCCGCTCGTCGTGATCTTCATGCTGCTCGTCCTTTCGTCGTCGAGGGCGTCGGCCCTTGCTGGTCAGACGGTGAGGAGCACCTTGGTGGCGCGTCGCTCGTCCATGGCCCGGTACCCGTCGGCGGCCTGCTCGAGCGGGAGGGTCAGGTCGAAGACCTTGCCCGGGTCGATCTTGCGGTCCCAGATGAGCTGGATCAGCTCGGGCAGGAAGCGGCGGACCGGGGCGGGGCCGCCGAGGATCTGCACCTGGGAGAAGAACAGCAGCTCGCCGGGAAGCTGGACGTCGTGGGTGAAGCCGACGTTCCCGCCCGGGCGGGTCGCGCCGATCGCCTGGACCATCGACTCCTGCGTGCCGACCGCCTCGATCACCGAGTGGGCGCCGAGGCCCCCGGTGAGCTCCTTGATCCGTGCGACGCCCGCCTCGCCGCGCTCCTCCACGATGTCGGTCGCGCCGAAGTGGCGCGCGAGGTCCTGGCGGTCGGTGTGCCGGGACATCGCGATGATGCGCTCCGCGCCGAGCTGCTTCGCGGCGAGGACGCCCATGAGACCGACAGCGCCGTCGCCCACCACCGCGACCGTCTTCCCGGGGCCGGCCTGCGCGGCGACGGCGGCGAACCAGCCGGTCCCCAGGACGTCGGACGCGGCCAGCAGGTGCGGGACGAGGTCCGCGTCGGGCAGGCCCGGGGTGGCGACGAGCGTGCCGTCGGCGAAGGGGATGCGGGCCTTCTCCGCCTGGGTGCCGATCGCGCCGTCGACGAAGATGCGGTGCACGCAGCTGGACGGGAAGCCGGAGCGGCAGATCTCGCACGTACCGTCGGAGATGACGAACGAGCCGACGACGAAGTCACCGGGCCTGACCGTGGTGACCTCGGTGCCGACCTCCTCGACCACGCCGACGTGCTCGTGGCCCATCGCCGCGTGGTCCACCTGGTCCGCGCCGCGGTAGGGCCACAGGTCGGACCCGCAGATGCACGTCGCGGCCAGGCGGATGATCGCGTCGGTGGGGTCGACGATCGTCGGGTCCTCGCGGTCCTCGACCCGGACGTCGCCGGGACCGTGCATGATGACGCCACGCATGGGGGTTCTCCTTCTGTTCGGTGGACACCAGCGTGCGCCGGGTCTCGGCCTGGTGGGAGTTCCTGTGATGGGGTGTACCCGCAGTGCACCCCACGACAGGGACTCCCGCGAGCCCACCCGGCCCGGCCTACCCTCGAACCATGGACAACAGGGCGGACGTGCGGGAGTTCCTCGTGTCGCGGCGCGCGAAGGTCTCGCCCGAGGCGGCGGGCGTCGTCGCGGGTGCGAACCGGCGCGTCCCCGGCCTGCGGCGCAGCGAGGTCGCGAGCCTCGCCGGCGTGAGCGTGGAGTACTACGCCAAGCTGGAGCGCGGCGCGGTCGGCGGCGCCTCGGCCTCCGTGCTCGACGCCGTGGCGCGCGCTCTGCAGCTCGACGACACCGAGCGCGCGCACCTGTTCGACCTCGCGCGCGCCGCCGACGGCGTCCCGTCGTCGGGCAGGGCGCGCCGGCGTGCGACCCGGTCGTCGGCACCCCGGCCGAGCCTGCAGTGGGCGCTGGCCGCGATCACCGACGGCGTCGCGTTCGTGCGCGACCAGCGCCAGGACCTGCTGGCGACCAACGCGCTCGGCCGCGCCTTCTACTCCCCCGTGATCGGCGACGGCGGCCGTACGCCGAACCTCGCCCGGTTCCAGTTCCTCGACCCCGCAGCACGCGACTTCTACCCGGACTGGGACCTGTTCGCCGAGATGTGCGTCGCGATCATGCGCGCGGAGGCCGGGCGGGACCCGCACGACAAGGGTCTGCAGGACCTCGTCGGCGAGCTGTCGACGCGCAGCGAGACGTTCCGCCGCCTGTGGGGCGCGCACGACGTGCGCACCCACGGGTCCGGGACCAAGCGGTTCCACCACCCGGTGGTCGGCGAGCTCACGCTCGCGTACGAGGAGCTCGCGATCACCGCGGAGCCGGGCCAGGTGCTGCTGGTCTACACGGCCGAGCCGGGCTCGGCGTCGGCCGAACGCCTGCGCCTGCTGGCGTCCTGGGCGGCCGACACCGTCGACCCCGTCGGCTCCGGCCACGCCGTCCCGACGAACGACCGATGAGCGACCGACGGCCGCCGCAGGACCACACCCCCAACCCCTGACGACAGGACCGCACGATGCAGCTGCAGGACTTCCTCGACCACGTCGGGCGCGGAGACGTCATCGAGGGCGGCTCCGCGCAGCACGCGTTCCTCCACGAGACCGCGCAGGAGGCGCTGCGGATCACCGCCGAGCTGAACGGCGGCTACCGCACGCCGCAGGAGGTCCGCGACCTGATGTCCCGGCTGACCGGGCGGACCCTCGACGAGTCGGTGACGGTCTTCCCGCCGTTCCACTGCGAGTTCGGCAAGAACCTCGTCCTCGGGCGCGACGTGTTCCTCAACATGGGCTGCCGCTTCCAGGACGCCGGCGGCATCACCGTCGGGGAGGGCACGCTGATCGGCCACGGCACCACGGTGGTCACCCTCAACCACGCCGTCGACCCGGCCCGGCGCGCCGACATGATCCCGGCGCCCGTGATGATCGGGCGGAAGGTCTGGATCGGCGCGGCCGTGACGATCCTCCCCGGTGTGACGATCGGCGACGGCGCGATCGTCGGCGCCGGTGCGGTCGTCACCAAGGACGTGCCCGCCGACACGATCGTCGCGGGAGTCCCGGCCCGGCCCGTCCGCGCGACCGGCTTCGAGGCCAACGCCACCTGAGCGCCCACGGACGACCCGTCCAGCGAGCCGGTCCTCGACCAGGGGACCGATCCGGCCGACGGTGCCAGGATGGAAGGCATGGCTCGCCCGGTCGACGAGGTTCCTGCGTGGGGATTCCGGCGCGCCGACGGGCTGATGCCCGGGGTGGTCGCCTCCGTCGTCGGGTACGCCGCCCAGGGGATCGGCACCGGCCCGTCGATCCACCGCGGGCTGCCGTCACCCCACCTGACCTTCGTCGTGACCTTCGACGAGCCCGTGGTCACGGGGTGGTCCGTCGAGGAGGCGTCCGGGCCGTCGGCCACGCGCGTCGACGTCGTCGCGGCCGGGCTGCACACGCAGCCGGCGTACGTGTGGCAGCCGCCGACGCAGTCCGGGATCCAGATGGCCGTGCACCCGACGGCCGCGCGCGCCGTCTTCGGCGTCCCGGCCGCGGCGCTGAGCCACCGGACGTTCGAGGGCAGCGACGTGGCGGGTCCTGCTGTCAGTCACCTCCGCGACCGGCTGATCGAGACCCGCGACTGGCCCGAACGTTTCGCCCTGGTGCGCGGCTTCCTCCGGGACCAGGTGGAACGGGCCGACGACAGGCCACCGGCACGGGCCGACGTCGAGGAGGCCTGGCGGTGGCTCGTGCGACGCCGAGGCACGGGCCGGATCTCGGACCTCGCGGACCACGTGCTGCTCAGCCCTCGCCAGCTGCACGCCGTCTTCACCGCGGAGCTCGGCGTCGGGCCGAAGCGGTTCAACCGCCTCCTGCGCCTCCAGCGGGCGAAGCAGGTGATCGGGGGTCGCGTCGCGCAGGGCACGGCGGTCGGTCTCGCCGACGTCGCGGCCCGGTGCGGGTATGCCGACCAGGCCCACCTGACGCGCGACTTCGCGTCCCTGGTCGGGACCAGCCCCGCGCGCTGGCTGGCCGAGGAGCTCGGCACGCTCTCCGCCAAGGCGTACCGGGAGCCCCACGCCACCGAGACCGGTCCGCCGAAACCTTCAATCCCCCGCGGCGGCCCGCACGGCAGGGTCGTGCCATGAGCACAGACACGAGCACAGCAGACCAGGTCCCGGCCCCGCGCGTCTGGCCGACGCTCCGCGCCCGCGACGCGCACGCCCTGATTGACTTCCTCACGACGGTCCTCGGCTTCACCGTCACGGTGGTGGACGCCGACGGGGACGTCGTCGAGCACGCCCAGCTGGAGTGGCCCGAGGGCGGCGGGGTCATGCTCGGGAGCGACCGGCCCGGCACCCCGTGGACGCAGCAGCCGGGCACGGGCGGCGCCTACGTGGTGACCGACCGGGTCGACGAGATCCACGATCGCGCGGTCGCCGCGGGGGTCCGGATCATCCAGCCGCTCGGCAGTCCCGACTACGGCGGCCGCACCTTCGCGTGCGCCGACCCCGAGGGGAACCTGTGGTCCGTCGGCAGCTATCGCGGGGAGCCCTCGGGGCGGTAGCCGGCACCGCCCGGAACCCTCCCGACCCCACCCGCTGGCGGGTCAGGACTTCCGGATGCACGATGCGGAGCGCGCTGGGATGCTCCGAACATGTCGACACCGAAGCCAGCATCCGACACCATCGTCCAGCAGCAGCGAGCGCTGCTCGAGAGCCTGCCCTTCTCCGACACCCAGGACTTCGACGACGCGAGCCGCGGGTTCCTCGGCAAGCTCGAGCCCGGTGTCGTCACCCGTTCCGACGGCAGCCCCGCGTGGGACGGGGACACGTACGACTTCCTCACGGGCGACGCCCCCGACACCGTGAACCCGAGCCTCTGGCGACAGTCCACGCTCGTCGCCCAGCAGGGTCTCTACGAGGTGGTGGAGGGCATCTACCAGGTGCGCGGTCTTGACCTGTCGAACATCACGTTCGTCGAGGGCGAGACCGGCGTCGTCGTCATCGACCCGCTGATCTCGACGGAGACCGCAGCGGCCGCCCTCGGCCTGTACCGCGAGCACCGCGGCGACCGGCCCGTCTCGGGCGTGATCTACACGCACTCGCACGTCGACCACTTCGGCGGGGTCAAGGGCGTCGTCACGCAGGAGGACGTCGACTCCGGCCGCGTCCCGATCCTCGCGCCCGCGGGCTTCGTCGAGCACGCCGTCGCGGAGAACGTCTACGCGGGCACCGCGATGGCGCGCCGCGCCGGGTACATGTACGGCGCCGCGCTGGCCCGTGGGCCGCAGGGCCAGGTCGGTGCCGGGCTGGGCCAGACCACGTCGACCGGCACGGTGACGCTCGTCCCGCCGACGCTCGAGATCACGACGACGGGCCAGGAGGAGGTCGTCGACGGCGTCCGGATCGTCTTCCAGATGGCCCCGGACACCGAGGCTCCCTCGGAGATGCTGTTCTACTTCCCCGACCACAAGGCGCTGTGCGCCGCGGAGGACGCGACGCACAACCTGCACAACCTGCTGACGCTGCGCGGCGCCGTCGTGCGCGACCCCCACGTCTGGTCCCGCTACCTCACCGAGACGATCGACCTGTGGGGCGGCGACGTCGAGGTCGTGTTCGCGTCCCACCACTGGCCGACGTGGGGCAACGAGCGCGTGGTCGGGTTCCTCTCGCTGCAGCGCGACCTGTACGGGTACCTGCACGACCAGACGCTGCGCCTGCTCAACCAGGGCCTCAACGGGCCGGAGATCGCGGAGCAGATCACGCTCCCGCCCGCGCTCGAGAACGCGTGGAGCACGCGCGGCTACTACGGCTCGGTGAGCCACAACGTCAAGGCGATCTACCAGCGGTACATGGGCTGGTTCAACGGCAACCCGGCGACGCTGTGGGAGCACGTCCCGGTCGAGCGGGCGAAGCGCTACGTCGACTACATGGGCGGCGCGGACGCCGTCGTCGAGAAGGCGCGCGCGGCGTTCGACGCGGGCGACTTCCGGTGGGTCGCCGAGGTGGTCAACCACGTGGTCTTCGCCCAGCCCGACCACGCGGGCGCGCGCGAGCTGCTCGCCGACACGTACGAGCAGCTCGGGTACGGCTCGGAGAACGGGCCGTGGCGCAACTTCTACCTGTCCGGCGCGACCGAGCTGCGCGACGGCAGCTTCGGGACGCCGACCGTCACGAGCTCGCCCGACATGCTCGGTCAGCTCACGCCGTCGATGCTGTTCGACGCCATCGCGGTCCAGGTGGACGGCCCTCGCGCGTGGGACGAGAACCTCTCGATCGACGTCGTGCTCACCGACGCCGATGAGCGCTACCGCCTCCGGCTCGCCAACGGCGTCCTCACCTACAGCGCCGCGCCGCAGCAGGGCGACGCCGACCTCACGCTCACCACGACGAAGCGCCAGCTGCCCGTGATCGCCTTCGGCGGTCTGACGCCCGAGGGCCTCGCGCAGGCGGGCATCGAGCTCACCGGCGACGCGTCGGCCCTCACCCGGCTCGGGTCCGTCCTCGACCCGGGCGACACGGGTTTCGCGATCGTCACTCCCTGAGCCCCGGCCCGTCCCGCGGAGACGGCCGAACCCCGGGTTGCGCGCCCTTCACGTCGGTGAAGGACGCACAACCCGGGGTTCGGCGTCTCAGGGCTCGGTCGTCTTCTCCGACGCGGACTCGCGGATGCCGCGGCCCTGCTCGATGGCCTCCTGCCGCTTCGCCTCGCGCGTGTCGCTCGCCTTCGTGTCCTTCGGCGGAAGCTGGATGCTCTCCTCGGCGGCGATCCCGGCCTGCAGCTCCCGGCTCCGCTCGAGCTCCGCGTCGAGCTCCGCACCGAACAGCAGCGCCAGGTTCGTGATCCACAGCCACAGGAGGAACACGATGATGCCTGCGAGCGAGCCGTACGTCGCGCCGTAGTTCCCGAAGTTCCCCACGTAGAACCCGAAGCCGGCCGACGCGATCGCCCACACGAGCAGCGCCACGACCGCGCCGACGCTGATCCAGCGGAACTTCGGCTGCCGCACGTTCGGCGTCGCGTGGAAGAGGACGGCGAGGAGCACCACGACCAGCGCGACGACGACGGGCCACTTGAGGATGTTCCACACGGTGACCGCCGTCGAGCCGAGGCCGATCGCGTCCCCGACCGAGCGCGCGATGGGCCCGGTGAGCACGAGCGCCGCGATGACGAGCGCGGCGAGGACCACGGTGACCACGGTGACGAGCAGCATCACGGGGCGCAGCTTCCAGATCGGACGCCCCTCGTCGACCTCGTAGATGCGGTTCATCGCCCGGCCGAACGCGCCGACGTATCCCGACGCCGACCACAGCGCGAGCGCGACACCGACGATCAGAGCAACCCCCGCCCGCCCGCCGCCCCCGGCGGCGTTCTCCACGAGCGGCTCGATGGTGGTCAGGGTCTCCTCCGGGACGAGTCCTTCGAGGAAGCCCATCACCCGGTCGACCATGCGCTCCGCGTCGCCCAGGAGGCCGAGGAGCGAGACGAGCGCCAGCAGCGCGGGCGCCGCGGCCAGGACCGCGTAGTAGGTCAGCCCCGCGGCCAGGTCCAGGCACTGGTCACGGGAGAACTGGCTCACCGTGCTCTTCAGCGAGTACTTCCACGACGGCGCGTGCAGGTCGGTCGGGTCGTCGGGCTTGCGGCTGTCGTCCGGTGCGGGGACGTCCGTCTTCTGTCCCGCGCGGTCGCTGTCGGTCATGTCCAGCCTCTTCAGTCGCCGGTGCCGGACGGCACGTCGGATCGGGGGCCGCCGTCGTCGTCGAGCTCGCCACCGTCCGCAGGACGGCGCGGGTCGCCCGGGTCGACGTCGGTCGGGACGTCCGGGTCCTTCGGCAGGGCGTCGTTCGCGAGCGCCGGGAAGGCGCCCGCGGTGCCGATGTCGGGCTCGCCCTGCGGCTCGTCCCACTGCTGCTGCTCGTCGGCGCCGTGGCCGCCCGTCGGCTCGGTCTCGCTCATGACGGTCCCCTTCGTCGATGTGGTCGGCTCACGTCGCCGACGTCCTTCCCCGAACCTAGGTCGGTCCCCGGCACCCACAACTCGGGGCGTTCACCGGCGGGCCACCTGCGTCTGTCACCCTGTGCGCGTGCAGCACTCCGACGGACCACGCCTCGCCCGCCGCCTCGGCACCGCCGACGCCGTGACGATCGGGCTCGGGTCGATGATCGGGGCGGGCGTCTTCTCGGCCTTCGCACCCGCCGCGGCTGCCGCTGGGACGGGGCTGCTCGTGGGGCTCGCCCTCGCCGCCCTCGTGGCGCTCGCCAACGCGACGTCGTCCGCGCAGCTCGCGGCGCAGCACCCGACCTCGGGCGGCACGTACGTGTACGGGCGCGAGCACCTCGGCCCGTGGTGGGGCTACGTCGCGGGGTGGGGGTTCGTCGTCGGGAAGACGGCGAGCTGTGCGGCGATGGCGCTCGTCGTCGCCGCGTACGCGGCCCCGGCCGGGTGGGAGCGGCCCGTCGCGGCGGCCGTCGTCGTGGTGCTCACGGCCGTGGGCTACCGCGGGGTGACGCGCACGGCCCAGGCGGCCCGCGTGCTCGTCGCGGTGACGCTCGTCGTGCTCGCGGTCACCGTCGCGGCCGGTGCCGCGGGCGGGCAGGCGCGCTGGTCCACCGTCCTCGACGCCGACGGCGCGCACGGCGGCTGGTACGGCGTGCTGCAGTCCGCCGGGCTGCTGTTCTTCGCGTTCGCCGGCTACGCGCGCGTCGCGACCCTCGGCGAGGAGGTGCGCGACCCGCGGCGCACCATCCCGCGCGCGATCCTCCTCGCCCTGGGCGTCGTCGTCGTGCTCTACGGCGTCGTCGCGGCGACGCTCCTCGCGGTCCTGGGCCCGGAGGCGCTCGCACGGTCGACCGCACCCGTGTCCGACGCCGCGGCGGCCGGCGGGTGGGACTGGGCGCCCGCCGTCGTCGCGGTGGGCGCGGTCGCCGCGAGCGTCGGTGCGCTCCTCGCCCTGCTCGCCGGGGTGAGCCGCACGACCCTCGCGATGGCGCGCGCCGGCGACCTCCCGAGGTGGCTCGGCGCGGTGCACCCCCGGTTCGCGGTGCCGCACCACGCCGAGCTGCTGGTCGGCGCGGTGGTCGTGGTCCTGGTGCTGACGACGGACCTGCGCGGGGCGATCGGGTTCTCGTCCTTCGGGGTGCTCGTGTACTACCTCGTCGCGAACCTGTCGGCGCTCCGGCAGACCGGCGACGACCGCCTGTACCCGCGCGCCCTCCAGGTGCTGGGGGCCGTGGGCTGCGTCGCGCTCGTCCTGACGCTGCCCGTGCCCGCCGTCGTCACGGGAGCCGGCGTGCTCGCCGTCGGCGTCGTGCTGCGATGGTGGCGCGTGCGACGGCCGTGACGTCCTCAGCCCTCGGCGATCTGGGCGAGGGCGGCGAGGTGGGCCTCGACGGCGCGCCGTCCCTCCGGGGTGAGCGTGACCCACGTGAGGCGGCGGGCGTCCGCGCGCGAGGGCGAGCTCTCCTTGCGCACGGTGAGGAAGCCCACGTCGGCGAGCACCCGGAGGTTCTTCGAGAGGTTGGCGTCGGTCAGGCCGAGCGTGTCGCGCAGCAGCGCGAACTCGAGCTCCGCGCCGCGACGGAGCACCCCGCAGATGCGCAGCCGCACCGGCGAGTGGATGACCTCGCTGAAGGCGGGCGCAGTGCCGGCGCTCATGCCGGGCTCCCTGCCGCCAGCTCGCGGCGCAGGGCGTCGTCGTACCGGCGGCCGAGCACCACGGACGCCACGAACCCGACGGTCGCAGGCAGCAGCACCCACCAGTAGCCGACCGCGGTGAACTTGACGACCAGCGCGGCGCCGAGGCAGAGCAGGAACAGCACGACCATCGTCCCGAGGAGGCGCTTCGACCGGGGACCTGCCGGCTGGCCGATCCAGAGGCCGTAGCGCCGGCGGTAGACGAGGACGAGCGCCGGCAGCGCGAAGATCCCGACGGGTACGAAGGCGACGGACGCCGGGGACGGCAGGGCCTGCGTGCAGACGATCACGGCCACGATCGCGCCGAGCACCGGGTGGTACCACCCCGGCGTGACCAGGCGCTCGGCGAGCCGCGCGTCGTCGGCTCCGAGGCCGGCGAGCGCCGCGCGCGCCTCGGCCGCGGTGGGTGCGGCAGGGGGACCGGGCACGGGGCGCTGGGAGGCGTCGTCGCCCCACGAGTCATTTTCCATGTCGGCAAGTCTATGGATGACTTGCCGCATCGGCAAGAGAGATGTGGGGGCCGATCCTCGGTCAGTGCCCCGCGCCGAGCCTCCCTGCGAGGCGGTCGAGTCGCTCGGCGGTGTCCGGGTTGGCGCCCACGATCGTCACCGTCTTGCCCTTCGCGGCGTACCTGGTGCGGATCGCGTCGAGGGTCGCGACCGTCGAGGCGTCCCACACGTGGGCCTTCGTCATGTCGATGACGATGTTCTCCGGGTCACCGGCGTAGTCGAACTGGTACACGAGGTCGTTGGACGACGCGAAGAAGAGCTCCCCCTCGACGGCGTAGGTGCGGGTGTCGTCGTCGGCCCCCGACCCCTGCTGGGCGTCCAGGCGCGTGACGGTGGTGAAGTGCGCGACGCGGCGGGCGAAGAGCACCGTGGCGACGAGCACGCCGACGACGACGCCGTAGGCGAGGTTGTGCGTCCACACCGTCACGACGACGGTCGTGAGCATGACGGTCGTCTCCGAGCGCGGCATGCGGCGGAGCGTGGACGGCCGGACCGAGTGCCAGTCGAACGTGCCGACCGACACCATGACCATCACCGCGACGAGCGCCGCCATCGGCATGATCGCCACGACGTCGCCGAGCCCCACGACGAGGCCGAGCAGGAACACCCCGGCGAGGAACGTCGAGATCCGGGTGCGCGCACCCGACGCCTTCACGTTGATCATCGTCTGGCCGATCATCGCGCAGCCGCCCATGCCGCCGAAGAAGCCGGTGACGACGTTCGCCACGCCCTGCCCCCACGCCTCGCGGGTCTTGTTCGAGTGGGTGTCGGTGACGTCGTCGACGAGCTTGGCGGTCATGAGCGACTCGAGGAGGCCGACCAGCGCCATGGCGAGCGCGAAGGGCGCGATGATCTGCAGCGTCTCGAGCGTGAGCGGGACGTCGGGGAACAGCAGGGACGGCAGGGACTCGGGCAGGGCGCCCTCGTCGCCCACGGTCGGCACCGCGATCGCGCCCAGGACCGTGGCCGCGGTGAGCAGCACGATGGCGACGAGCGGCGCGGGCACGACGGTCGTCCAGCGGGGCAGGAGCACGAGGATCGCGATGCCCGCGGCGACCAGCGGGTAGACCTGCCACGGCACGCCGACGAGGTGCGGGAGCTGCGACAGGAAGACGAGGATCGCCAGCGCGTTGACGAACCCGACCATGACGGACCGCGGGATGAACCGCATGAGCCGCGCGACGCCGAGCAGCCCCAGCGCCACCTGGATGACGCCGGCGAGGATCACGGTCGCGACGAGGTAGTCCACGCCGTGCTCGCGCGCGACCGGCGCGACGACGAGAGCGACCGCGCCGGTCGCGGCGGAGATCATCGCGGGGCGACCGCCGACGAACGCGATCGTCACGGCCATCGTGAACGACGCGAACAGCCCGAGGCGCGGGTCGACGCCGGCGATGATCGAGAACGCGATCGCCTCGGGGATGAGCGCGAGCGCGACGACGAGCCCCCCGAGCACCTCCGTCTTGAGCCGGCGCGGCGACCGCAGCGCGGCGAGGACGGAGTAGGACTCGTCGGCCTCGGGCACAGCGGCGACAGCGGTGGCGCGGTCCGCACCGGGCGGGAGGGGGGCGTCGTGTGGCACGAGCGAGAACTCTACCCTTACGTGAGGGTAGAGTTCGGAGCCCGTCGATCCGGAAGACTGTCCCCATGAGCGATTCCCGTCGTACCGGCGCACCCGCCACGCGACCCACGATGCACATCGGTGCGGTCGCCGAGCGCACGGGCCTGTCGCTGCGGACGCTGCGCCACTACGACGAGGTCGGGCTCGTGCGGCCGTCAGGGCGGTCCGACGGCGGCTTCCGTCTGTACACCGAGGACGACGTCGAGCGCCTGCTCCTCGTGCGCCGCATGAAGCCGCTCGGGTTCTCGCTCGAGGAGATGGCCGACCTGCTCGACGTCGCGGACCAGCTCGCCGCGCACGACGACGCATCGGCCACCTCCAAGGACGGGTCACCCGACGACGCGCTGCGCGACCGGCTCGCGGCCTACGTGCGTGCCGCGGAGGAGCGTCGTGCCGACCTGGCCCGCAAGCTCGAGTGGGCCGACGAGCTCATCGCGCTCCTGCGCTCACGCTGAGCCGGCGGGCCGGCCGGCCCGCCTGCTCACCAGTCCGCTGGCTTGGTGGCCTTGCCGTCGAGCCAGAGCCGGTCGCTCGCGTCGCTGTGCGCGCCGTCGGTGCCCACGTGCTTCGAGCTGATGCGGTCGCCCTTCGTGATGACGTGCACCATCGCCATCGCGTGCCCGCGACCGAGCCCGTAGTCGGCGGCGAGCCACTCCACGATCGGCGTCGCCTTGGTACCGGGGCCGAACCCCTGCTCGTGCGCGCGCTCGACGAGCTCGCGGGGCGTGAGACCGGTCTTCGTCTCGACGGCGTCGAGGTAGGCCTGGAAGGACATCAGCGGTTCTCCTGGATCATCGTGGCGGACGCGTGGACGCACATGATGCGCAGCGTGCTGGTGCCGGTGTTGGTGAAGCCGTGCCAGACGTGCGGACCGACGACCGCGGTGTCCCCCGCGCGGGCGACGACCTGCTCGTCGCCGACGGTGATCGTGGCCTGGCCCTCGAGCACGGTCCACCTCTCGGAGTAGGGGTGCCGGTGCAGACCCGGCCCCTGACCGGGCTCGTTGGTCACGAGGAAGAACGAGATACCGGAGTCGTGGTCGGCCCCTTCGAAGCGCAGGGTGCGCGAGCCGGTGACGCGGATGTCCTCGGCGGGGATGACGCCTGCCATGGTGGTGGCCTCCTCTGTCGGTGTGCGTGCGCCCACGGTGCCGCGCGGGGAAACGCCTCCGCTACTGTTTCGACGTGCATCGAAAGATGGTGGAGTTCCGGCTCGCCCCCGACGACCTGTCGGCGATCCGGTTCGGCCTGTCGCCCGGTCACGAGCTCGCGCACGCCGTCCGCGTGCTGGCACGCCCCGAGCACCACCCGCTCCAGTGGGGCTGGTTGCGGAGCACGCGTCCGCGGGTTCCTCGGGCGCCGTTCGAGCTCCTCCGGCTCGTCGTGGGCGCGGAGGGCTACCTCCCGGACTTCCTCACCTCCGCCCCCGACTGGGACCTGAGCCCCGGCGACGAGCTCGACCGCCTGCGCCGCGCCGACGTCGGGCCGATGCGCGTGGACCTCGGCAAGCGGGTGCTCCGGACGTCGGGCGCCGAGCGGCACGCCCTCCAGGCCATGGCCGACGATCCCGCCGGGACGAGGGCCGCCGTCGCGGACGCCTGGGAGGCGTTCTGGGACGCCGCCCTCGCGCCG
Source organism: Cellulosimicrobium sp. PMB13 (assembly GCF_051294865.1). Taxonomy (NCBI): domain Bacteria; kingdom Bacillati; phylum Actinomycetota; class Actinomycetes; order Micrococcales; family Promicromonosporaceae; genus Cellulosimicrobium; species Cellulosimicrobium sp. PMB13. Next base: position 240,990 of record NZ_CP145910.1, read on the forward strand.
TTCTGGCCGCAGGTCGAGCGACTGCTGCGCGCCGACATCGGCCTGCGGTCCCGGCGTGTCACGACGCACGGCCTGGGCGCGATGGTCGCGACGCTCAACGAGGCGGTGACGTGGGGCTCGGACGCGGTCCGGGTCCGTCTCGCGAAGCACGAGGAGGTGCTCGACTGCGCGGGCAGCGGCCTCGTCCTGGTCCCCTCGGTGATGTCCCGGCGCTGTGCCGCGCTCACCGAGCCGCCGGCCCAGCCCACGCTCTTCTACCCCGCCCTCGGCGTCTCGGAGACGTGGACGACGGCGGGCGCGGACCTCTCCGCGTCCCTCGCCGCGCTGCTCGGCGAGGGACGCGCGCGTCTTCTCCTCGCCCTGCACGGGCCGATGTCCACGAGCGAGGTGGCCGGCGCCGGCGGCGTCGGGGTCTCGACCGCCTCCCACCACCTCGCCGTTCTTCGCGCCTCGCGCCTCGTCGACGCCCGGCGCGAGGGCAACCGGGTCATGCACGTCCGCACGCCGCTGGGCGAGGCGCTCGTCGGCGGATGAGGCGCCGGCTACCCGCGAGATCGACCCGTCCGTCGTGAGATCGACCCACCGAAGGTCGATCTCACGACGGGCGGGTCGATCTCGGCGGCCCGCCGTTCAGACGCCCTCGGGCTCCGGGTCGCTCGGGGCGCCGGCCGCGTCGTCGGACTCGACGATCCGCGACGACTCGCCCTCCTCCCCCGCTGCCGGGAGCCCGCGCTCGTCGGGCTCGAAGTAGCGGCCCGTGTACCGCGGTCGCAGGAAGTTCTCCGTGGTGAGGACGGCGTCGACCTCCGCCGCGGTGAGCAGCCCCTTCGCCACGACCACGTCCCGCACCGACGCGCCCGTGCGCGCCGCCTCCGCCCCGACGAGGTCGCCGTTGCGGTGCCCGATGATCTCGTTGAGGTACGTGACGATGCCGATCGAGTCGAGCACGTGCCGCCGGCACACCTCGACGTTCGCCGTGATGCCCGTGACGCACGTGGTGCGCAGCGCCTCGCACGCGTTCGTCAGGAGCCGCAGCGACTCGAACATCGCCTGCGCGAGCACGGGTTCCATGACGTTGAGCTGGAGTTGCCCGGCCTCGGCCGCATGCGTGATGGTCACGTCGTTGCCCATGACCTTGAAGCACACCTGGTTGACGACCTCTGGGATCACCGGGTTCACCTTGGCGGGCATGATCGACGACCCGGCCTGGAGCTCGGGCAGGTTGATCTCGCCGAGGCCCGCGCGCGGACCCGACGACAGCAGCCGCAGGTCGTTGCAGATCTTCGAGAGCTTGGCCGCGAGCCGCTTCAGCGCGGAGTGCACGGCGAGGTAGGCGCCGTTGTCGTAGGTCGCCTCGACGAGGTTCTCCGCCGGGACGGTCGCGAGCCCGCTCACCTCGGCGAGGCGGCGCGTCGCGACCTTCGGGTACCCGGGCGGCGTGTTGAGGCCCGTGCCGATCGCCGTCGCGCCGAGGTTGACCTCCAGCAGCAGGTCGGCCGCGGCGGCGAGGCGCTTGACCTCCTCGCCGACGTTCACGGAGAACCCTGCGAACTCCTGGCCCAGGCTCATCGGCACGGCGTCCTGGAGCTGCGTCCGGCCCATCTTCAGCACGTCGGCGAACTCCGACGCCTTCTCGTCGAACGCGCGCTCCAGCAGCCGCACCTCGCCCTGGAGCCGGCCGACGAGCACGTGCACCGCGAGCCGGAAACCCGTCGGGTAGGCGTCGTTCGTCGACTGCGACCGGTTGACGTGGTCGTTGGGGTTGATGACGTCGTAGCGCCCCTTGTCGAACCCGGCGAGCTCGAGCGCGAGGTTCGCGACGACCTCGTTCGTGTTCATGTTGACGCTCGTCCCGGCGCCGCCCTGGAACACGTCGACGGGGAACTGGTCGAGGCAGCGCCCGTCGACGAGGATCGCGTCGCACGCCGCGACGATCGCGTCCGCGATGTCGCGCTGGATCGTGCGCAGCTCGCGGTTCGCGAGCGCCGCGGCCTTCTTCACCATGACCATGCCGCGGACCATCTCGGGCACGTCGCCGATGGTCGTGCCCGAGATGCGGAAGTTCCGCGTCGCGCGGACGGTGTGGATGCCGTAGTAGGCGTCTGCCGGCACCTCCGTCCGGCCGAGCAGGTCCTCTTCGATCCGCGTCCGGGCACTCGGCGACATGCCCCGACGGTATCGCCGCCCTGCGTGCGGCACGCGCCGAGAGGTGAGCCTCCGCCCCCGATCGGGGCGGATCAGGGGCGGAGGCTCACGTCTCGGCGGTGAGGCGGTGGTCGGTCAGCGCGTGCTGGCCGACCGCTCCACCTCGACGCCGACGATCCGCGCGTCGGCGGCCGTCACCTCGTGCACGCCGCCCGTGAGCGTCACGACGGCGCGCGGCGTGGCCTCGCCCGCGACCGCCCGGCGTGCGGTCGCGCCCTGCGCGACGATCGCGCCGCCCGTGAGGTCGCCGAGCGGCGCCGCCGGTGCGACGCCCGCGTGCGCGGCGACCCACACCTCGACGTCGCCCGGCTCGACCACGCGCACGAGGCGCCGGTCGGAGAACGCGAGGCGCGCCGTCGGGACGCGGAAGCGCACGCGCCGCGACTCCCCTGCCGCGAGGTCGACGCGCGCGTAGCCGAGAAGCTGCACGACCGGCCGCGGGAGGGACCCGAGCACGTCGCGCCCGTAGAGCTGGACGACGTCCGTCCCCGCGACGTCGCCCGTGTTCGTCACGGTCACGGCGGCGTCGAAGGCCCCGTCGGTGGGCGCGGACGCGTCCACCTCGAGGTCCGTGTACGCGAACGTCGTGTACGAGAGCCCGAACCCGAACGGGCGCACGGGCGTCGGGTCGGTCGACGTGACGTCGGACGGGCCGCCGAGCACCGGGTGCAGGTACGTGTACGGCTGCGCGCCCGCGGCGCGCGGGAGGGAGACGGGCAGGCGCCCCGAGGGGTTCACGGCGCCGGTGAGCACGTCCGCGACCGCGCGGCCACCCTCCTCGCCGGGGAAGAACCCCTGCACGACGGCGGCCGGTCGCCGCCCGGCGAGCCCCACCCCTGCCGGTGACGCAGCGCCGGGCGCCGCGTCGTCGAGCGCCCAGCCGATCGCGTACGGACGCCCCGTGAGCAGCACGAGCACGACGGGCGTGCCCGTCGCCACGAGCTCGGTGACGAGCGCGCGCTGCACGCCCGGGAGCTCGAGCGTCTCGACGTCGTTGCCCTCGCCGACGGTCCCGCGCCCGAACAGGCCCGCGTCGTCGCCGAGGACGACGACGGCGACGTCCGCCCCCCGCACGGCGTCGACCGCGGCCGAGAAGCCCGACGTGTCGTCGCCGTCGACGGCGCAGCCCGGCGCGTGCACGACGTCCGTCCCGGGCAGCGCCTCGCGCAGCGCGTCGAGCACCGTGGGCAGCTCGATGCCCTGCGGCGTGCCGGGGTGGTGCGCGAGCACGTGGTTGACGAACGAGTAGCAGCCCATGAGGGCCTCGGCACGGTCGGCGTTCGGGCCGACGACCGCGACCCGCGCCGGGGCCGTGCCGGTCGACGCGCCGGCCGGCGCGTCGGACGTCGTCCCGCCGGCGCCGAGCGGCAGGACGCCGTCGTTCGAGAGCAGCACGAGCGACTCCTGCGCGAGCCGGCGGGCCGTCGCGCGGTGCTGGGGCGGGTCGAGGTCGATGCTCTCCGGCGGGCCGTCCGCGAACGCGTCGGGGTCGAGGAGACCGAGCTCCTCCTTCTGCGCGAGCACGCGCAGCACGGAGCGGTCGACGAGCGCCTCGTCCACGAGCCCCGCGCGCACGCGCTCCGCGAGCGGCTCGAGGTAGGCGTCGCCCGACGGCAGCTCGACGTCGATGCCCGCCGCGAGGGCGAGCGCTGCCGCCTCGCCGCGGTCCGCCGCGACGCGGTGCATGACCTCGAGGAACGCGACCGCGAAGTAGTCGGCGACCACGACGCCGTCGAACCCCCACCGCCCGCGCAGCACGTCGGTGAGGAGCTCGGGGTTCGCCGCGACGGGGACGCCGTCGACCTCGGTGTACGAGTTCATCACCGAGCGCGCACCGCCGTCGCGCACGGCCATCTCGAACGGCGGGAGGAACACGTCGGCGACCTCGCGGGGACCGGCGCTCACGGGCGCGTGGTTGCGCCCGGCGTGCGACCCGGAGTAGCCCGCGAAGTGCTTGAGGGTCGCGTGCACGCCGGCTCCCTGCAGGCCGCGGACGTACGCGGTGCCCACCGTGCCGACGAGGTACGGGTCCTCGCCGATGCACTCGTCCACGCGGCCCCAGCGCGGGTCGCGCACGACGTCGAGCACGGGCGCGAGCGCCTGGTGGACGCCGAGCCGGCGCATGGACGCGCCCGCCTGCGCCGCCATCTCCTCGACGAGCGCCGGGTCGAACGACGCGCCCCACGCGAGCGGCGTCGGGTACGTGGCGGCCTTCCACGCGGCCAGCCCCAGCAGGGCCTCCTCGTGGACGAGCGCGGGGATGCCGAGGCGCGTCTCGCGCAGGAGCCTGCGCTGCTCGGCCCACAGCCAGGCCGCGCGCTCCGTGGGCTCGACCGGCCGCGTGCCGTAGACCCGCGTGTAGTGGCCGACGCCGTCCCGCGTGATCTCGGCCAGCAGACCCGATTCCTTCTGGCCCGCCGTCATCTCCGACTGCATCGGGGCGACCGTGCCGTTCTGGTCGATCCAGTAGCCCACGAGCTGGGCGAGCTTCTCCTCGAGCGTCATGCGGGCGTGCAGCGCGCGCACGCGCTCCGAGACCGGTGGCGCCACGGGCGCCGGGGGTGCTGCGGACGGGCTGGTCGCGACGGCCGCGGCGCGGGCTGCGGACGGTGCGGGTGCCGTCGGGACGGCGGGGACGACGTCGGTCACGGGACCGTTCTCCTTCGATGGTGCGCGTGGTCGTGCGCGAGGTGGGGCGGGGTGTCAGCCCTTCACGGCGCCGGTGAGGCCGCCGACGATGCGTCGCTCGAACAACGAGAAGAAGACGAGCGCAGGGATCATCGACAAGGACGTGAAGGCGAGCACGCGGGCCGTGTCCACGGAGTACTGGGACGCGAACGCCTGCACGCCGAGGGGCAGCGTGTACGACGTCTCGTCGTTGATGATGAAGAGGGGCAGCATGTAGCTGTTCCAGCTCGCGACGAACGCGAGGATGCCGACGGTCACGACGCCGGGCACCGACAGCGGCACGACCATCCGGAAGAAGAACCCGAGCCGGCTCGCGCCGTCGATCGACGCGGCCTCCTCGAGCTCCCGGGGGATGGCGCGCAGGAACGGCACGAGGATGATGACGGTCGTCGGGAGCGCGAACGCGATCTGCGGCAGCACGAGCCCGCCGATGCTGTTCATGAGCCCCAGGCTGCGGATCATGATGTACAGCGGCGTGATCGCGACCGTCATGGGGAACATGAGGCCCGCGGCGAAGAGCGCGTACATCGCGCCGCGCCCGAGGAACGTGTACCGCGCCAGGACGTAGCTCGCCATGAGCCCGAGCACCACGACGCCGAGCGTCGTGAGCAGGCCCGCGACGACCGAGTTGCCGAGCTGCTGCCAGAACAGCGACCCCGTGAGGACGTCGACGTAGTTCGAGACCTGCCAGGGCGACGGGAGCCCGGACGGGTCGGCCGTGATCTGCGCGTTCGTGCGGAAACCACCGATGACGATGTAGGCGATCGGCGCGAGGCACAGCCCGACGAACAGGTACGCCACGACGTACGTGAGCGGGCCGCCCTTGCCCAGGCCGGAGCCGCGGGAGGGCTTCGGGGCCGAGGCGCCCGGGGCGCGCGCGGGCGTGGGTGCTGCGGTGACGGTGGCCATCACTTCTTCCCTTCCGTGAGCGCGCCCTCGGTGTCACGGCGCAGGACGAACCGCTGGTAGACGAGCGCCACCGCGAGGGAGATGAGGAACAGCACGACCGCGACCGCGCTGCCGTAGCCGTAGTTCCCGGCGAGCCGGCCGCTGCCCACCATGTAGGTCGCCATGGTCGACGTCCCCGCGGTGGAGGCCACGTACTGGCCCCAGATGATGTAGACGAGGTCGAAGAGCTGGAGCGAGCCGATGATCGACAGGAACGCCCAGATGCGCAGCGTCGGGCCGAGCAGCGGGAGCGTGATGTACCGCTGCGTCTTCCAGTACGACGCGCCGTCGATCGCCGACGCCTCCGAGAGCTCGTCGGGGACGCCCTGGAGCCCGGCGAGGAAGAGGATCACGGCGAAGCCGATGTACTTCCACGAGATGATCAGGAGCAGCGTCCAGATCGCGATGTCCGGGTCGGCGAGCCAGTCGGCCGTGAGGAACGACAGGCCGATCTTGTCGAGCAGGTCGTTCACGGCGCCGTTGGTCGCGAGCATGAGGCTGAAGCCCGTCCCGACGATCACCTCGGACACCACGTACGGGACGAACACGAGCACGCGGATGATCGAGCGCCCGCGGATGCGGCGGTTCAGCATGAGCGCGACCGCGACCGCGACCGGGCCCTGCACCACGAGCGACATCACGACGATGAACGCGTTGTGGCGCAGCGCCGCGAGGAACTCGGCGTCCCGGAAGATGATGAGGTAGTTCTCGAACCCGACGAACTCCGTCGGCGGCCCGAAGCCCTTCCACTTGAAGAAGCCGTAGTACGCCGCCATGAGGACGGGGACGATCACGAACGTGAGGAAGACGACCAGCGCCGGCCCGACGAGCACGGCGATCTCGGTGCGCTGTGCCCAGCGACCGGTCCGGTCCCGCCGGGTCCGGGCCGCCGGGGGCGGGGTCGGTGCCTGCGCACCGCCCCCGTCCCCGGCCCGGTCCTGGGCGTTCTCCCCGCGTGTCGAGCCGCTCGACGAGGCTGCCTCCTGAGACATGCCCTGGGACACGGTCATGGTGCTGGTTACTCCTTGGCGGCCGCGTCGTTGACCGCCGTGACGATGTCCTCGGCGGTGCCCTGGCCTGCGAGCAGGTTGACCACGGCCGTGTTGAGCGCGTTGCCGATGTTCTGGCCGTAGAGCGTGTCGAGCCAGACCGACACGTACGGGGCCTCGTTGTACGCCTCGAGGATCGACACGAGCGCCGGGTCGGTCACCACGGACTGCGCCTCGGTGCTGGCCGGGAGCGTCTGGAACGCGTCGGCGTAGGCCTCCTGCGACTCCTTCGACAGCGCGAAGTTGAGGAAGTCCGCGCACGCGTCCGGCGCGTCGACCGAGCACGAGTACCCGTCGACGCCGCCCATCATCGCGCCGGGCTCGCCCTCGCCGCCGTCCACGGCGGGGAAGGGGAACCACTGCAGGTCGGGCAGCGGCTGCTCGTCCGGCGTGAGCGACGCGATCTGGCCCGGGTTCCACGCACCCATGAGCTCCATCGCCGCCTGGTGGTTGGCGATCATGCCCGCGGAGGAACCGGCACCCTGCTGGGCCGACGTGGTGAGGAAGCCCTCGTTGAACGGCTCGGTCGCGGCGAAGTCGGCGAGCGCCTCGCCCGCCTCGGTCCAGCACGGCGCGTCGAACGTGCGCGTCTCGGCCGCCTCGTTCATGGTGTCCTGCGAGCAGTACCGCAGGGCGAAGAAGTAGTACCAGTGCGCGGCGGGCCACGCGTCCTTGGCACCCAGGGCGATGGGCGCGATGCCGGCCGCCTTGAGCTGGTCGTTGGCCGCCTCGAGCTCCTCGATCGTCGTCGGCGTCTCGCTGACGCCCGCCTGCTCGAACAGGTCCCCGCTGTAGAACATGCCGCCCGGCAGGATCGACACCGGGAGGCCGTAGACCTTGTCGTCCACCGACATCGCGGCCAGCGAACCGCCGACGGCGGCCTCGACGTCGGCGTCGACGAGCTCGGTGAGGTCCTTGACCTGCCCCGCCTCGACGACGTCGGCGAGCTTGCCGCCGCCACGGGCCATGAAGATGTCGGGCGCGTCGCCCGAGTTGAGGGCCGTCTGGAGCTTGCCGTCCATGTCCTCGTTCTGGATGGCCTGGATCTCGATCGTCACGCCCGGGTTGGCCTCCTCGAACGCGGCGACGGTGTCCTCCCAGTACGCCTTGCCGGGACCGGTGGTCGAGTTGTGCCAGAACGTCATGGCCGTCGAGCCGTCGTCCGCGCCGCCGCCGTCTCCCCCGCCGCACGCGCCGAGGGCGAGCCCTGCGACGACCACGGCGGTCGAGACCGCCAGGAGCTTCCTTGCCTTCATGAGATCCGTCCTCTTCGTCGAGTCGAGACTGCAGGGCCGTCCCTGCATGGTCGGGGGACCGCTCCGCCACACGTAGTCGGCAGCGGGTGCATCCGAGACTGGCAGGTGGCACAGCGTCGTGTCAATCGTTGTCGATAACGGTTTCGAAACACTGTCGGCCACCTGGTGTCGCGGCAGTCCGCCTCGTCGCCCAGGCGTTAGGGTCATGCCATGCGAGCGTCCGGGCGGGTCACCATCGGCGACGTCGCGCGCACCGCCGGCGTGTCCGTCGCCACCGTCTCCAAGGTGATCAACGACCGGTACGGCGTGGCACCCGAGACGTCGGCGCGCGTCCACGAGGTCATCGCCAACCTCGGGTACGAGTCGTCGATCGTCGCGCGCAGCCTGCGCAGCCGCCGCACCAACGTCATCGGCATCCTGGTCGCCGAGTTCGAGCCGTTCTCCACCGAGCTCCTCAAGGGCATCTCCGAGGCCGTCGAGGACACCGGGTACGAGCTCCTCGCCTACTCCGGCGGGCTGCGTCGTGACGACCGCGTCGGGTGGGAGCAGCGCTACCTGTCGCGCCTCGCCGGCACGCTCATCGACGGCGCGATCATCGTGACCCCGACCGTGGTCGCGCCGAGCGACACGGTCCCGGTCGTCGCCGTCGACCCGCACCGCGGCCCGTCCGGCGCCCCCACGGTGGACTCCGACAACCTCGCGGGCGCACGCGCCGCGACCGAGCACCTCCTCGCCCTCGGCCACCGCCGCATCGGGTTCCTCGGGGGGCGCACCGACCTCGAGTCCGCACGCCTGCGCGAGCAGGGCTACCGCGAGGCGCTCGAGGACGCGGGGATCGCGGTGGACCCCGCCCTGATGCGGGTCGGAGGCTACCGTCCCGACCTCGCCGACTCCCCCGCGCACGAGCTGCTGTCGCTGCCCCAGCGACCGACCGCCGTCTTCGCGGCCAACGACCTCTCGGCCATCCGCACGATGGAGGTCGCGACCGAGCTGGGACTGCGCGTGCCCGACGACGTCTCCGTGGTCGGCTTCGACAACGTGCCCGAGTCGGTGCTCGCCAACCCTCCCCTGACCACGGTCAGCCAGCCCATCCACGAGATGGGCGCCGCGGCGCTGCGCATGCTCGTCGACCTCCTCGAAGGGCGCCCGCGCGACGCCCACCTGCGGCTTCCCACCGACCTCGTGATCCGCGCGAGCACCCGCGCCGTGTGACCCACCCGGCGTCGCGCGCCGGAATCTTGCGCCCTGGATCGGCGTTATGTCAGGCAGAAACCTGTCGAGCCGACCCGAGGAGGTCACATGGTCCAGGCTGCCCGCGGAACCCGTCGCCGCGTCGCCCGTCGCGTCCAGGTCGAGAACGACTTCGGCGAGATCGTCCACTACGTCCGCCACACCGGAGGCGGGCTCGTCTCACCGCGCGCGCACGTGCCCGAAGAGGTCCCTGTCGGCGACGGCACGTACGTCGAGGCCGGGGCGAGGGTCGGTCCGGGGTGCCGGGTCGGCGTCGGGAGCTGGCTCGACGAGGACTGCCACGTCGGTCGTGACGTCACCGTCGGCGACAACGTCCGCCTCGGTCCGGGCTGTCGCGTCGGCGACGGCGCCCGGGTCGGGAGCGGTGCGCGCGTCGGAGGCCGCGTGGTCGTCGAGGCGGGCGCGGTCGTCCTGCCCGACGCGGTGGTCGAGGAGGACGCGACCGTGCGCCGTCGGGCCGCCGGCCGGGCTGCGTGGTCCCAGGCCGCGTAGCGGTACCGGGCTCGCCCGCCTCCGCGTAGCCGTGGCGGGCTCGCCTGCCCCGCGTAGCCGTGGCGGGCTCGCCTGCCGAACCCCGGCTTGTGCGCCCCTCTCGCGGCTGATGGCGGCACAGGCCGGGGTTCGGCACCGGACCCGTCTGGACAGCCCTGTCCGGATCGGCGCCAGGTGCGTACGATCCCGCGGGTGACGCACCCGCTGCCCGGCCACGTCCCGGGACACCCGCAGCACGGGCCCGGCCCGCAGCCTCTCGACCCGCGTGCCGTGCTCGACGGGCGGCTGCCCGGCAAGGCGCCCGTCGGCCTCATCGTCGCGATCGCCGTGTCGAGCGTGTGCCTGCTGCTCGGCCTCGTGCCCCTCGCCCTGCTCGACGGCGCGTCGTTCGGCCTGAGCCTCGTCCTCGCCCTGCTGCCGCTCGGGATCTGGCTGCCCGTCGTGCTCGCGCTCGACCGCCTCGAGCCCGAGCCGCCGAGCGCGCTCGTCGCCGCGTTCCTGTGGGGCGCAGGCGTCGCCACGCTCCTCGCGGGGATCGTCAACACGCTCGGGCTAGAGCTCGTCGCGAGCCCGCTCCTCGGCGCGCAGACCGGCTGGTACGCGGTCGCGACCGTCGTCGCGCCCGTGATCGAGGAGATCCTCAAGGGCGCGGTGCTGTTCGGGATGCTGTGGTTCCGGCGCCACGAGCTCGACGGGTGGACCGACGGCATCATCTACGCGACGGTCGTCGCGCTGGGGTTCGCGGCGGTCGAGAACGTCTCCTACTTCATCACCGCCGTGCAGACGGACACGCTGGGCCCGACGTTCGTGCTGCGCGCCGTCGTCTCGCCGCTGCTCCACCCCCTCTGCACGGCCCTCACCGGCCTGGGCGTCGCCAGCGCAGCCATGACCGCGCGCGGTCCGCGCCGGGTCCTCGCGCCGATCGGAGGGCTCCTCGCGGCCATCGCGCTGCACGCCCTGTGGAACGGGTCGACCGGCTTCGGGTACCTCGGTCTCGGGTTCGCGTACCTCGTGGGCCTCGGCGTCCTCGCGACGCTCGTCGCCGTGCTCGTCGCGGACCGCCGACGCACGGTCGCGACCATCGCGCGCAACCTCGCGCCGTACCAGGCGACGGGTCTCGTCGGGCCTCCCGACCTCGCGATGCTCTCGACGCTCGCCGCGCGGCGCCAGGCTCGCGAGTGGGCGCGCCGCACCGCCGGAGCGGGTGCCGCTCGCGCCATGCGCGACTACCAGCAGGCGGCGACCGAGCTCGCCCTGCTGCACGAGCGCGTGGCGCGCGGGATCGTCGAGCCGGCGCGCGTGGAGGGCCAGCGGCGCGCGCTGCTCACGCTCATGGCGACGACGCGCGCGGCGTTCCTCGCGCGCGCCCCTCAGGCGACCGGGCCGGGCGGCGTCCTGATGACGAGGACCACGTCCACCGACCGGCCGCCCAGCGCCTGGTAGGAGTGCTCGACGTCGGACACCCATCGCAGCTCGTCGCCTACGCCGATCTCCGCCTCGGCACCGACGCGCCCGGCGCGCAACGTCCCGCCCGTCACGAGCAGGTGCTCGACGACGCCCGGCCCGTGCGCGGGTGACGTGCGGCGGGAGCCCGCGTCGAGGTGCAGGTGGTAGACCTCCACCACGGTCCTGCCGGTCCCGTCGGGCACGTGGTGCACGTCGAGCAGGCGTGCGGAGACGCCCTCCGAGGTGACCTGGGTGCCGGCACGCTCCGCGAGGACCACCGCGAGCGGGACGTGGAGAGCACCGGCCAGGGCGTAGAGCGTCGCGAGCGTCGGGTTGCGCGACCCCTGCTCGATCTCCGAGAGCGAGCCCTTGCCGATACCGGCCGCGGCGGCGAGACCGGAGATCGACAGGCCCCGCTCGGTGCGCAGCGTCCGGAGCTGGCGCGCGACGGCGTGCGCGACGTCGTCCATGTCGGGTGACGCGTCGTCGTGGCTCACGGCGTCGAGCCTATCGTTCCGTTGACGGAACGCCTGCTGATACCGTTCCACGAACAGAACGGTGCAAGGAGCGTCCATGTCGTCCGACCGCACGCAGCCCGTCCTCGCCGGGGTCGTCACCGCGCTCGTGGGGTTCACGAGCGCGTTCGCCGTCGTGCTCGCCGGGCTGCGGGCCGTGGGCGCGACGCCGGAGCAGGCCGCCTCGGGGCTGCTCGCCCTGTGCGTCACGCAGGGCGTCGGCATCCTGTGGCTCACGTGGCGCCACCGCACGCCGATCACGCTCGCCTGGTCCACGCCGGGTGCGGCGCTGCTCGTCTCGACCGGCGCCGTCGCGGGCGGCTGGCCGGCGGCGGTGGGCGCGTTCTGCCTCGTGGCCGCGCTCGTGCTCCTCACCGCCCTGTGGCCCCGGCTCGGCGAGCTCGTGAGCGCCATCCCGAGACCCGTCGCGCAGGCCATGCTCGCCGGGGTCCTGCTCACGCTGTGCCTCGCGCCCGTACGGGCGCTCGTCGACCTGCCGCTCCTCGTCGCACCCGTCGTCGTGGTGTGGCTCGTGCTCCTGCGCCTCGCGCCCCGGTGGGCGGCGCCGGCCGCGCTCGTCGTGGCGCTCGTGATCGTCGCGGTGACCGCCACCGCTTCCGGGTCGCTCGCGTGGTCCGACGCCGTCCCTCGCCTCGACCTCACGGCCCCGGCACTCTCGTGGCAGGCCGTCGTCGGGCTCGCCGTGCCGCTCTACGTCGTGACGATGGCGTCGCAGAACGTGCCGGGCGTCGCCGTGATGGCGTCGTTCGGCTACCGCGTGCCGTGGCGCGAGGCCATGACCGTGACGGGCCTCGGTACCCTCGTCGGCGCGCCCGCGGGCGGTCACGCGATCAATCTCGCGGCGATCAGCGCCGCGCTCGCCGCCGGGCCGGAGGCCCACCCCGACGCCCGACGCCGCTGGGTCGCCGCCCACACCGCCGGCTGGGCCTACCTCGTGCTCGCCGTCGCGTCCGCAGGGCTCGCGTCGCTCGTCGCCGCCGCGCCCGCGGGACTCGTCGAGGCGGCGGCGGGGCTCGCGCTCGTCGGGGCGCTCGGTGGTGCGCTCGCGGGAGCGTTCGCCGAGCCGCAGGGTCGCGAGGCCGCCGTCGTCACGCTGCTCGTCGCCGCCGCAGGGGTGAGCGTCGGTGGCGTGGGGGCCGCGTTCTGGGCGATCCTCGCCGGGCTGGCCGTCCACGCGGTGCTGCACGTGCGCCGTCGGGCACGGGCGCTGCCGGCCGAGGGGAGCACCGCCGGTCGCGAGGTAGAACCGCCGGTCGCGAAGTAGGACCCGCAGAGCTCTACCTCGCGACCGGCGGTTCTACCTGGCGGGGACGACGTCGACCGGGTCCGGACCGAGCACCGAGAAGTTGTCGCGGAACAGGTTGCCCGGGTCCACGCGACGCTTGAGCGCGCGCAGTCGGTCGAGCGTGGCCGGCGGGAAGGCGTCCTCGACCCGCTCCGGGCGAGGGTCGGTCTCGAAGCTCAGGTACGACCCCTGGAAGATCTCGGCGAGCGCGTCCCACCGGGCGTCGAGGCGTGCGCGGCTCGCGCCCATCGCGCTCACGGCGAAGTTCACCGACCGGTGCGCGTAGGCCGTCGCGTCGGCGGGGACGTCCGACGCCGCGCCGCCCGTCGAACGGATCTGGAAGAAGTACGTGTCGCCGCTCGTGACGAGCCCTGCGAGCCGCGCCGACGCGACCGGCGTGAGGTGCTCGAGCAGCCCCGACCGGGCCACCGGCTCGCCCGAGCCACCGTGCGGCCCGCGCGGCGGCGCCTGCACGACGGCGTCGTACGGCAGGATCTGCGCCTGTGCCTGCTGGAGGAGCGGCGCGATCGCCGCGAACGGCTGGAGCCGCTCGATCACGGTGTCCGGGTCGTCCGAGTCGACCATCGTCATGGTCTGCGCGACGACCGGCTGGCCCGGCCGCGGACGGCCCATGATGAGGAAGCTCGTCGTGTCGCGCGGCGACGCCTCGACGGTCGCTCCCCACCGCGCGAGGAACCCTGCGGTGTCCGACGCGTCGTGCACCATCTGGGCGAACCCGACCGCGCCGACCTCGTCGGCGAGGAGCTCGAACGACGTGACGACGCCGAGGTTCGCCCCGGCCCCGCGCACGCCCCAGAACAGGTCCGGGTTCTCGGTGTCGCTCGCGCGGACCACCGAGCCGTCCGCGAGCACCATCTCGACCGCGCGCACGTGGTCGATCGTCAGCCCGTGCGCGCGCCCGAGGAAGCCGATGCCGCCCGCGGTCGCGAGCCCGCCGACTCCGACGCCCCCGAAGTCGCCCGACGAGATGGCCCAGCCGCGGGGCGCGAGCGCCGTCGCGACCTCGCCCCAGCGCGCGGCGGGCCCGAGCCGGACGAGCCGGGTCCGCTCGTCGAGCACCTCGATGCTGTCGAGCGCGCCGAGGTCGACGACGATCCCGCCGTCGTTCGTGGACCGCCCGCTGATGCCGTGCCCGCCGGAGCGGACGGACAGCGGGATCCGCCGCGTGACCTCCTGCTCGCGAGCGAACGCGAGCGCCGCGACGACCTCGGACGTGTCCCGCGGACGCAGCACGAGGCCGGGCGACCCGCCGCGCAGGTACGTCGACCGCACGGCCGCGTGCTGCGCGTCGCCGGGCTCGACGGCACGCTCGGCGAGCGAGGCGGGGACGGCGCCGTACGCGATGCCCGGCCGGCGTGCGGCGCGCACCGCGGCGGGGACGACACGGCTCGTGTCCGTGCCGGTCGTCGAGCGCACGCGCTGGACCGCGGACCGGACGGCCGGGACGACCTCTTCGGCGAAGCGACGGGTCGTGGCCTCGTCGTCGGACGCGAGGACGAGCGTCGAGACGCCCTCCTCCACGACGAGCGGGACCAGGCGCTCGACCCAGGCCTCCGGCGGCCCGACGAGGTCCGGCGCGCCCATGCCGCGCGGCGTCGCCTCACCGGTCGAGAAGACGCCGGACACGTTGAGGACACGCGTGATCTCGCGCGCGTCGCGGCCCGCCGCGGCCGCGGCGGCGTCGATCGCGGCGTTGCCCGCGCGGAGGCCGTCGATCCCGACGCGCCCGAACGACGGCAACCAGCCGTCGGCGACCGCACCGGTCAGCCGCAGCATGCGCGGCCCGAGGGCGCCGAGCCACACGGGGATGCGGCGCGTGGTCGCCGGGCCGGGCTCGGCTCCCTCGAGGCGGTGGTGGTCCCCCGGCAGCAGGACGCCGCCGCGCGGACCCGCAGGGACGGCGCGCGCGACGTCCTCGCCCCAGATCGCACGGATCACGTCGACCGCCTCGGCGAGCGCGTCGACGCTCTCGCCGGCGGACAGCCGCGGCACCCCCATCGACTCCATCGCGTCCCAGAACGCACCGGCGCCGAGCGCGAGGTCCACGCGGCCGTCGGAGAGCACGTCGAGGCTCGCAGCGGCGCGCGCGAGCACCGCGGGCGGGCGCATCGGCACGTTCACGACGTTCGGCGCGACGTGGATCCGCTCGGTCGCGGAGGCGACGTAGGTCAGCAGGGTCCACGTGTCGAGGAACCGCGGCTGGTACGGATGGTCCTGGAACGTCACCAGGTCGAGGCCGAGGTCCTCCGCGAGCACGGCCCGCGAGACCGTCGCGTCGGGGTCGTCGGCGAGCGGCGTGACGAAGGTGCCGAACCGCAGCGGGTGGCCGTAGTCGGTCATCCTCAGGCCTCCTCGGCAGTGCTGCTGGTGGTGCTGGTTCCCGCGGTACCGGTCGTGCCGCGCTCCGCTGCGATGAGCTCGCGCGCCGCGGGCGCGACCTCCTGACCGACGACGGCGAGCGTCGTGGGGTCGTCGCCCGCGACGACGAACGTCGAGACGCCGTGCTCGAGCGTCACGGCCGCGACCTGCTCGGCCCACTGCTCCGGCGGGCCCTGGAGGAAGCCGCTTCCGCGGTCGGGGGTGAAGCGGCCGCCGACGTTGAGCAGGCGGCGCACCGTGGACGGGTCGCGGCCGGCGTCGCGCGCGGCGTCGTCGATCGTCGCGTTGCCGCGTGCGAGGGCCTCGAAGCTCTGCAGGTAGGCGAGCGACGGCAGCCAGCCGTCCGCCGTCCGGCCGACGAGGCGCAGCATGCGCGGCTTGAGGGCACCGACCCAGATCTCGACGTCGTGCGCGGGTGCCGGGCCGCGCTTCGCGCCGTCGACGCGGTGGTGCTCGCCGCCGGCGACGAGCCGGTCACGCGTGGACGTGTCCCACAGCGCGCGGATCACGTCGATCGCCTCGTCGAGGGCGTCGACGCTCTCCCCCGGCGTGAGGCGCTCGCCGCCCATCGCGACGATCGGGTCCCAGAACCCGCCGGCGCCGAGGCCGAGCTCGACTCGGCCACCGGAGAGCCGGTCGAGGCTCGCGACCGAGCGCGCGAGCACGCTCGGCGGGCGCAGCGGGAGGTTGAGGACGTTGCCGGCGATCCGTACCCGCTCGGTGCGGGCCGCGACCCAGCTCATGAGGGTCCAGGTGTCGAGGAACCCCGGCTGGTACGGGTGGTCCTGGAACGTCACGAGGTCCAGCCCGACCTGCTCCGAGAGGACGGCGAGGTCGACGACGTCACGGGGTGACGCGGCCGACGGGGTGATGAAGGAGCCGAAGCGGAGCTCGTGGCCGTAGTCCATGGGTCCTCGATCCGAAGATGTGTTGTCGAACAGAACATATCTGGAACAGATAGGTGGCGCAACAGCATTCCCGCTGTACCCTGGGCGCATGTCCACGTCCACAGAGCCGACGACGCACCCGGGCACGCCCGACGCGCTGCCCCTCGCCGCGACGCCGCGCCGCCACGAGGACCTCGGCTGGCACCTCGGCGTCCTCCTGCGCGCCTACCGCGCGACCGTCGAGGACGCTCTCGTCGACGTGCCGCACGGCACCCGCGGGTACCAGGTGCTGGTCTCGGTCGTGCAGGGCGACCAGCCCACGCAGCTCGCGCTCGCCGAGTACCACGGCATCGACCGCACGGTCATGACCTACCTCGTCGACGACCTCGTCGCGGCCGGCCTCGTCGAGCGCCAGCAGAACCCCGCCGACCGGCGGGCGCGCCGCGTCGTCGCGACGGCGAGCGGGCGCCGTCGGCTCGCCGAGCTCGCCACGCAGGTGCACGACGCCGAGGACTCGCTCCTGCGGGTGCTCTCACCCGAGGAGCGGCACACGTTCCGCGAGCTGATGCGCCGGGTCGCGTGCGACCTGCGCGACGTCGACGCCGGCACGGACCCGTGCGTCGTCGCGGAGGCCGAGCTCTCCGGCCCCGCGAGATAGAGCCCTGGTCCGCGACGTAGAGCCCCGTCACAGGACCAGGGGTCTACCTCGGGGACCAGGGGTCTACCTCGGGGACCAGGGGTCTACCTCGGCAGGGGGTCGGACGCGGTGGGCGACGCGGCGGCGTCGGCGATCGCCTCGGCGACCGGTACCTCGCCGTCACCGTCGCCCCGTCCGCGCAACGGGTAGAGCCAGAAGCACCCGAACGCGAGGACGGCGAGCCCCACGGGGACGGCGCCCAGGAGCAGCCGCACGCCTGTCGCGACGCTCTCGGGCTGGACCACCGAGCTCGCCGCGCCCTCGACGTACCCGCTCGCGCCGAGGACGGCCGCGACGAGCACCGCCTGCACGATGACCGAGCCGCGCACGACGAAGCCGTTCGCCCCGAAGTACATGCCCTCGCGCCGCAGTCCGGTCCGGCGCTCGTCGTCGTCGATGACCTGGGCCAGCGCGACCTCGAGCACCTGCATGAGCCCCGCCACCCCGACACCGACGGCGAGGCCCGCGAGCGCGGCGCCGAGCACCGTGGTCGGGAGCAGGTACAGCGTCGTCGCGAGCCCGTAGACCGCGATCACCCAGAGCATCGCGGTGCGCGGCCCGACGCGCCGCACGACCCACGACCAGCCCAGGATCGACGGCACCGCTGCGACGAAGATCGGGGCGAGGAGGAACGTCGCGTCGGCCTCCGCACCGCCGACCACGTACCGGACGTAGAACGGCACGGCGGCGAGCACGACCGACGTCGTGCTCTGCAGGAGCAGCGACCCGAGCACGTACGTGACGAACGCGCGGTTCGCGAACGTGTACCGCAGCTGGTCGCGCAGCCCGACGCCCGCCTCGCGCTCGCGCACCGCGGCCTCGTCCACCGGCCGCTCGACCATGCCCGCGAGCGACCACACGAAGAACCCGAGGCTCACGACGCCGAGCGCCACGGCCATCCACGTCCAGCCGATCGTGCCGTACAGCAGGGGCGCGCCCGCCGTGCCGAGGATCATGCCGACGAGCCCGAAGATCTGGCGCGGAGAGTTTCCGCGGGCGCGCTCCGCCGTCGTGCGGAAGACCTCGGGGAACAGCGCCGAGATGTTGAGGACCACGGCGACGTACGCCACGTCGTACACCGCGACGACGACGAGGAACCACGCGACGAGACCCGTCGGTCCGAACGGCGGCGGCATCCACACGAGGGAGAACGCCACGACGAGCGGCACGATGCCGAGCCCGATCCACGGGACGCGCCGGCCCCACCGCGTGCGGCGACGGTCCGAGACCGCACCGACGAGCGGGTTGAGGACGGCGTTGAGGATCCCGTGCGCGACCATCGCCCCCGCGACCCAGCCGGCGGAGACGCCGAGGTGCTCGACGTAGAAGTAGACGACGAACGCGGAGAACGTCTGCGAGAGCAGGCTCGACGGGAACGACGACGCCCCGTACGCGATCACCTGCGCGCGCGACGGCGCGCCGACGAGCCTGCGGTCGCGCACCCGGGCGAGCAGTCCCGGGCCCGACGCCGCGTGGTCGCCGGGTTCCGGTGATCCGCCCGCGGGGTAGCTCACCGCTCGCCCCGCTGCACGGCGCGCAGGTCGCGCCAGCCCACCCGCACGATCCCCTCGGCGGCGACGAGTGCGGCCACGTCCGGGTCGGCGAGCAGGCGGTGCTCGAAGCCTCGCTTGGGCGCCCCGTAGTCGGCGACGTCGGCGAGCTCGTCGTCGTCGAGCATGGGGTGCAGGTAGATCTCGGTGACCCCCGCCGGGACGCGGCGCAGCAGATCGAGGAAGCCGGTCTTGACCTCCGCGTAGTCCTCCTCGCCCGGCGTCCCCTCGCCCGCGAGCGCGAAGGGGTGCGTCCACAGGCGGTCGGGCAGGACGACGCCGAGGGCGTCCGCCGCGGCCGTCGCCTCGTCGAGGACCGGCTGGAGGTCGCCCGGGGGCAGGTCCATCCCATCGGTCGTCCGCGGGAGCCGGAACGGCAGCCCGTGCCGCGCCGCGAGCTCGAGCACCGGGGCCAGGAACGTGCGCCCCGTCTCGAGGCCGTAGACGGACCCCATGTGGTTGTCGAGGTGCGAGACGTCGACGCCCGCCGCGAGCGCCGCGTCGACCTGGGCCGAGAGCTCGGCGGCGACGTCCTCGTCGCGTGCTTGCCGCTCGACGGTGGCGACGTCCGCCGGGAAGTACCCCGCGGCGTCGACCAGCGACGTGCCCGTCCCGGTGAGCGGGCGCCACCGGTAGCGCGTCCACTCGCTCGTGAGGACGAGGTGCACGCCGACGTCGGCCTGCGGGTGCGCGGCGGCGAACGCGAGCGCGTCGGGGGCCCACGCGCACGGGACCATGAGGGAGGCGGAGTCGACGTGCCCCGCGAGCAGCAGCTCCTCGACCGCGCGGTTCGCGGCCCGGCACATGCCGTAGTCGTCGGCGTTGAGGATGACCGCGCGCGCGCCCGGCTCGAGGCCGAGGCGCGACGTCAGCGGCGCGGTCACGACACGGCCTCGGCGGCGTCGGGCCGGTCGGCGGCGCGGGCGGTCTCCACGGCGCCGGCCGTGGTCGCGTCGTCGGCGGGCGCGGCGTCGACCGCCACGGCCGCACGGACCACGTCGTCGCGCAGGGCGTCGCTCGCCGCGCAGGCGGCGCCCACGACGACCGCGTCCGGGCCGAGGGTGGACGCCGCGACGCGCAGACCGAGGACGGCGACCCGGTCGGCGAGGAAGCGCGTCACGCGGTCCGCGATCGGCGCCCGGGCGGCCTGGTCGGTGAGGACGAACAGCTCGGGCTCGACGACGAGAGCGATCGTGCTGGCGACGACGGCGATCCGCTCCGCCACGAGGTCCAGGACGTCGGACGCTGCCCCGTCGCCCCGCTCGGCGCGGTCGACGACGTCGCGCACCGTCACGTCCTCCGACAGCCCGTGCTCCGCCGCGATGGCACGGATCGACGTCGTACCGAGGACCTCCGACCCGAGGGCCCGTTCGGGGTGCGGCAGGAACGAGACCTCGCCCGCCCCGCCCGCGGCGCCACGGTGCAGCTTCCCGTCGATCACGAGCCCGGCGCCGAACCCCCCACCGAGCCCGAGGACGACGAAGGTCGGCACGCCGACGGCGACCCCGACGCGCTGCTCGGCGAGCGCGGCGAGGTTGAGGTCGTTCTCGAGCGCGACCGGGCAGCCCAGGGCGTCGACGAGCGCGTCGTGCAGCGTCGTCCCGCCCTTCTCGTAGCCCGGGATGCGCCGGAGGGTCGCCTGGTCGGTACCGACGACCGCCGGGATCGCCGCGACGGCACGGCTCACCTCGATGCCCGTCTCCCGCCCGAGACGCGTCGCCACGTCGGCCACGCAGCCGCGACCGAGCTCGGCGGCGGCTCGCGCCCGCGCGACCGGGGTCGCGGCGACGTCCCGCCGCTCGGCGCGCGCCCGCACCGCGCCGGTGACGTCGACGAGCGCGACGCGCACGCGGTCGCGCGCGACGTCGACGCCGAGCCCGAACGCGTGGTCGGGGTCGACCCGGTAGCGGGTCGCCGCCGGCCCGCGACGCTCGCGGTCGAGGCCTGCCTCGGCCACGACGCCCGTCGAGACGAGCGCGCGCAGCGTCTGCGTGACCGCGCCCCGCGGGAGCCCTGTGGCCGTCACGACGTCCGGCCGGGTGGGCGCGTCCTCCCGGCCCAGCGCGTCGAGGACCGCGCGGGCGTCGAGCACCGCGCGGGCGTCGAGCGTGCGCTGGTGCGCGGGGGAACCTGCGGGCAGCGTGTCCATCTGGTCTCCGTCGACGGTCGGTGCGCCGGGAACCGACGCGTTCGGTCGGGATGGCCGACTCCTCGGGAGGGTAGCGATCCCACGGGACGGTTGTCGACGGCATCCACCCCGGCTGTGGACCGGCGCGGCCCCCGGACCTCCGATGGGGGTGCCGGCACGGTGCACGGGTACCGTGACGGGGTGATCCGCCGAGCCCTCGCCCGCGCCTACTGGGCGACGAGCCGCTGGACCTTGCGCTCCCAGCCCTACGACACGCAGCGTCCGACGCTCCTGATCGGCGCTCCGCACACGTCGAACTGGGACTTCGTCCTCATGCTCGCCATCGCGTGGCGCACGGGCATCCGCTTCCGCTGGCTCGGCAAGCACACGTTGTTCGCCGGGCCGGCCGGCCCGGTCATGCGCGCGCTCGGCGGGATCGCCGTCGACCGGCGCGACCCCAGCCGGGTCGTGACCGACGTCGTGGCGCGCCTCGCCGCGGGCGAGGTCTTCTCGCTCGTCGTCACGCCCGAGGGCACGCGCGGCGCCGGGTCGTACTGGAAGTCGGGCTTCTACCGGATCGCGCGCGAGGCCGGGCTGCCCGTGACGCTCGGGTACGTCGACCGCACGACGATGACCACCGGCCTCGGCCCGACGATCGAGCTCACCGGTGACGTGCACGCCGACATGGACGTCGTGCGCGCGTTCTACGCCGACAAGTCCGGGCTGCGACCGGCGTCGCGCACCGAGCCGCGTCTGCGCGAGGAGGACGCGCCGCCGATCGCTGAGTAGGGTCCAGCCATGTCGGACGCCGCACTGAGCCTCGTCGTCCTCGCGTGCACCGTCGCGCTGTTCGTGTGGAACCGGCTGCCGGTGGGCACGGTCGCGATCCTGACGGCGCTCGCCCTCTACGCGACCGGCGTCATCGACTCTGCCACGGCGCTGGGCGGCTTCGGCGACCCCGTCGTCATCTTCATCGCGACGCTGTTCGTGCTCAGCGAGGGCCTCGAGTCCTCCGGGGTCACGGCGTGGGCCGGCCAGGTGCTGCTCGATCGGGTCGGGACGGCGCGCGCCGGGCTGCTCGTCGCCGTCATGGTCCTCGCCGCGCTCCTTGCCGCGCTCGTGACGCCCAACGGTGCGGCCGCGGCCCTCATCCCGGTCCTCGTGCTCGCAGCCCGGCGCGCGGGGCTCGCCACGTCCCAGATGGCGATGCCGCTCGCGTTCGCCGCGAGCGGCGGCGCGCTGCTCGCGCTGAGCGGCAGCACCGTCAACGTCATCGTGTCCGACGCGTTGCGCGACGCCACGGGCGACGGCTTCGGCTTCTTCGAGTTCGCGGTCGTCGGGGTCCCGCTCGTCGCCGTGACCGTGCTCGTCGCGGTGCTCGGCGGACGCCGCCTGCTGCCCGTCCGGACGCCCGAGTCCCTGCCCGCGGACTTCTCCGAGCACGTCGACACGCTCGTCGAGCACTACCGCCTCGACAACGGGTTCTTCCGGCTGCGCGTCGAGCCGTCGTCGCGCACCGTGGGCCGCGACCCGGCGTCCCTCCACCTGCCCGAGGACGTCCACGTCATCGGCGTCCAGGACGCGAGCGGCAGCCCCGCGCGCCCCGGCGAGCCCGTGCGCCCGGGCGACGTCCTGGTCGTCACCGGGCCGAGCGAGGGGATCGCGCAGTTCGTCGACGACGACGGGCTCGCCGTCGTGCGCACGCCCCTGACCCGCGCGACGCGGGCCGCCCTGCTCGGCCGGGAGGTCGGGGTCGCGGAGATCGTCGTGCCGCCCCGGTCCTCCGTGATCGGGCAGACGTTCTTCCCCGGCCTCGTGCGGTCCGGCGTGACGGTGCTGGCGATCCGGCGCCTCGGGCGGGACGAGTGGCCTCGCCCGGTGACCCTCGCGGAGGGTGACACGCTGCTCGTGCACGGCACGTGGCCCGCCGTCGAGGCGCTGTCGCACGACGACGACGTGCTCGTCGTCGACAGCCCCGAGCTCGTGCGGCGGCAGACCGTGGCGCTCGGCCCGACGGCGTGGCGCGCCCTCGCCGTCCTCGGCGCGACGGTCGCGCTGCTCGCGTCCGGCGTCGTCTCCCCCGCGATCGCCGGGCTGCTCGGGGCGACCGCGATGGTGCTCACCGGCGTCGTCTCGGTGCCGCAGGCGTACCGCGCGATCTCGTGGCAGACGGTCGTCCTCGTCGGCGGCCTGATCCCCCTCTCGGTCGCGATCCAGACGAGCGGGGCGGCCGACCTGGTCGCGGACCTCATCGTCGGGCTCGTCGGGGACTCGAGCCCGCACGTCCTGCTCGTCGCGCTGTTCGTCCTCACCGCGGTGCTCGGCCAGATCGTCAGCAACACCGCGACCGTCCTCATCGTCACCCCCATCGCGGTCTCGGCGGGGGCGGAGGCGGGCGTCTCCCTCGCACCGGTGCTCATGCTCGTCGCCGTCGCGGGCGCTGCGTCGTTCCTCACGCCCATCGCGACCCCGGCGAACATGATCGTCATGGGGCCTGCCGGGTACCGGTTCGGGGACTACTGGAAGCTCGGGCTCGTGACCATGCTCGCGTGGCTCGTCGTCGCGGTGCTGCTCGTCCCCGTCGTCTGGCCGTTCGGCTGACCGCACCTGCGGCGACGCTGCCCGCGCGGAACCCGGTGCACGTGGCTACGCTCCCGACCAGCGACGTGCCGTGGCACGGCGTCCGAAGCCGTCAAGCAACGGGGAGCAGCGGATGAGCGAGACGGCGGTCGTCAAGAGGTCCGGGCTCCAGCGCGTGCTGGACGGCATCGAGAGGGCGGGCAACAAGGTCCCCCACCCCGTCATCATCTTCCTCGTCCTCATCGCGCTGATCATCGTGCTCTCGCACGTCTTCTACCTCGCCGGCTCGTCCGTCACCTTCGAGCAGGCCGCGGTCTCCGAGCAGGTGGAGCCGAGCGGCGAGGAGCTCATCGGCGACGAGGAGTACCAGAGCCCCGACCCGGAGGTCGAGCAGGTCACCGTCGAGGCCGAGAGCCTGCTCACGGCCGACGGGATCCGGTTCATCTTCACGTCGCCGGTGGCGAACTTCAACGGGTTCGGCGTGGTCGGGCTCATCATGGTCGCGATGATCGGCGTGGGCCTCGCCGAGGAGGTCGGCCTCATCGGCGCCTTCATCAAGCGGCTCGTCAAGGTCACCCCCCGCCGGTTCGTCACGTTCAGCATCGTGCTGCTCGGCGTCCTGTCCTCGATCGCGACCGACGCCGGGTATCTCGTCCTCATCCCCCTCGCGGCCGCGGTCTTCCACTCCCTCGGGCGCCACCCGCTGGCCGGGCTCGCGGCCGCGTTCGCCGGCGTGGGCGGCGGGTTCGGCGTGAACCTCCTCATCACGCCCGTCGACGGGATGCTGGCGGAGATCACCAACGAGGCGATCGCCGACCCGGCGCAGCACGTGTCGATCACCGGCAACCTCTACTTCTCCATCGTCTCGACCCTCGTGGTGGCTGTCACCGCGACGATCCTCACGGAGAAGTTCGTCGAGCCGCGGCTCGGCGTCTACCGCGAGGACGAGGAGCTGCCCGACGGCATCCCCGCCGAGGCCGCGGGCGTCCCCGTGGGCGCGGAGCCGGTGGCGAGCACCGACCCGGGAGCCGACGGCGGCACGGTGGCCCCGGCGACGGGCGGCGGGGCCGCGTCCGGCGGGGCCGCGTCCGGCGGGGCCGCGTCCGGCCAGCTCACGGCCGCGGAGCAGCGCGGCCTGCGGTTCGCGTTCTGGGGCCTAGTGGGCGTCACCGCCTTCGTGCTGCTCCTGACGCTCCCGTCGTGGGGTCCGCTGCGGAACCCCGAGACGGGGAGCCTCGTCGAGGACTCGCCGCTCATGGGGAGCATCATCTTCCTCATCCTGCTCTACTTCTTCGTGATGGGGCTGTGCTACGGCAAGGGCGCGGGGACCATCAAGGGGTCCATGGACGTCATCAACCCCATGACGAAGACCGTCGCCGGGCTCGCCGGGCTGTTCTTCCTCCTGCTCGTGATCAGCCAGTTCATCGCCTACTTCACCTATTCCCAGCTCGGCACCATCGCCGCGGTCAACATGGCCGACGCGCTCGAGAACGCCGGCCTGCCCACCGTCTGGCTCATCGTCGGGCTGATCCTCGTCACGGCCGTGATCGACATCTTCATCGGCGGTGTCGTGCCCAAGTGGGCGATCTTCGCGCCGATCTTCGTCCCGCTGTTCGTCCAGCTCGGGATCTCCCCGGACGTCGCGGTGGCGGCGTACCGCGTCGGCGACTCGCCGATCAACATCGTCACTCCGCTCATGCCGTACTTCGCGCTGATCGTCATCTTCGCCGAGCGCTACCGCAAGAAGGTCGGCGTCGGCTCGATCATCTCGCTCATGCTCCCGTACACCGTCGTGCTCCTCGTGGTGTGGACCGCGCTGCTCCTCGTCTGGTACCTGCTGGGCATCCCGCTCGGTCCGGGGAGCACGATCTACCTGTGAGCCACGACGCCCGCTGCCGGTGACCGCCACATGACCACCTCTGACCCGCCACCCCGGAAGGACACCGCCATGCGCACGACACCGTTCGACCCTGTCCCGTCCGCGACCTCCGTGCCCGCCGTGGTGGTGCGCGTCGTCGCCACCGGCGCCGAGGAGCCGTCCGTGCTCGGAGTCCCGGTGACGGCGTCCGGGGACGTGCCGGCCGTCGTCGGGCTCTCGCGCGAGACGCTCGCCGCGTGGGGCTTCGCCGGGAAGCCCGGCCAGACGCTCGTGCTGCCCCGCGACGGCGGGGCGGTCGTCGTGGCCGGGATGGGCGACGACCCGACGACCGCGGTCCTGCGCGACGCCGCGGCGGCGTTCGCACGTGCCGCGACCCACGAGTCGGTGCTCGCCACCACCCTCGCAGATGCCGGGACGCTCGACGCAGCCGAAGCCGCTCAGGCGGTGGTCGAGGGCGTCCTGCTCGGGCGGTACCGCTACGACGAGCTGCGCTCTCCCGCGCCCGACACCCCGGCGGCGCTCGAGGAGATCGTCCTGGTCGTCGCACCGGACCGGGTCGACGGCGCGGCGAGCGGCGCCGCGCGCGGACACCTTCTCGCCCGAGCCGCCGCGGTGTCCCGCGACCTCGCCAACGCACCGGGCGGCTACCTCAACGCCCCTGACCTCGCGGACGTGGCGGTGCGGCTCGGCGCGGACGCCGGGCTCGACGTGCGCGTCTACGACCGTGCCGAGCTCGAGGAGATGGGCTGCGGCGGCCTGCTCGGGGTCAACGCGGGGTCGGTCGTCGAGCCGCGCATGATCCGGATCTCCTACACGCCGACGACCGGTGCCGACGGGACACGTCACCTCGGCCTCGTCGGCAAGGGCATCACCTACGACTCCGGTGGCATCAGTCTCAAGCCCTCCAACGCGATGCACGCCGCGATGAAGATGGACATGACCGGCGCGGGGGCGATCCTCGCCGCGATGACCGTCCTGCGCGAGCTCGAGGTCCCCGCGCGCGTCACCGCGTACCTCGCGTGCACGGACAACATGCCGTCCGGCTCCGCCACGAAGCTCGGCGACGTCCTCACCACCCGCACCGGGAGGACGATCGAGGTCGTCAACACCGACGCCGAGGGACGCCTCGTCATGGCCGACGCGATCGCCCTGGCGAACGAGGACGGCGTCGACGCGATCGTCGACATCGCGACCCTCACCGGTGCCGCGCTCATGGCGCTGGGCCCGCTCACCGCAGGACTGCTCGGGAACGACGACGACCTGCAGGCCCAGGTCGAGGCCGCTTCGCGTGCGACCGACGAGCGCGTCTGGCGCATGCCGCTCGACGACCGCTACCGTTCGTGGCTGGACTCGGAGATCGCCGACATCAAGAACCTCGGTGGCGAGTCCGCGGGGACCATCGTCGCCGCGCTGTTCCTCGCCGAGTGGGTCGGCGACACCCCGTGGGCCCACCTCGACATCGCCGGACCCATGCGGTCCGAGAAGGACGACGCGTGGCGCACGCGGGGCGCGACCGGCTTCGGCGCGCGCCTCCTCGCGGAGGTCGCCTCGGCGTACGGCGTGCGCTGAGCTCGGGGCAAAACGCGGTGCTCGTGGGGCTCGGCATCGCGCTCGTGGGCCAGATCGAGGGTCACGTCCTGCACCCGCTCGTCATGGGCAGGCACGTGAGCCTGCACCCGTTCGTCGTGAGCGTCGGCGTCAGCGCAGGGACGATCCTCGGTGGCCTCGTCGGCGCGATCGTCGCGATCCCGGTGATGGGCGTGGGCTGGGCGGTGTTCTCCACGCTTCGCACGCCACCCGAGCCGGACGAGCCGGACGTCGTCGTGCGCGCGGCCGCAGGCGTGACCGGAGAACCCGCCGCGGCAGCCGGCTGACGACGCCCGTCCGGGTCGCCAGGACGGCTACGGGTTCCCCACACGATTTCACCCGGCCGACGGGGCCCGCCGCTCCTGCCGAGGCCCCGGCCGTCGCCCGCCAGGCCCCTGTTCACGGTGAAACCGGCTCCGGTACGGGAGATCCCCTACGTAGGGGCTTCGACGTCGGCACACGTTGATCCGGGCGGTCTTGCTGCCTACCGTCGGCCAGGTCAGCGCCGACTGTACGGACTCCGTACGAAATGCCGGCACCTCCGACATCAGAGAGCGAGTCCCCATGAGAAGGCTCCGCGCGGCGCTCGTCGCCGCCGTCCTCGGCGCGACGGCGATCGTCGCCCCGATCGTCGTCGCCCCGTCAGCTTCCGCCCACGGCTGGATCACGTCACCCCCCAGCCGCCAGGACCACTGCGCGAAGGGCACCACGTCCTTCGACTGCGGGTCCATCGAGTACGAGCCGCAGAGCGTCGAGGCGCCCAAGGGCTCGATGCAGTGCTCGGGCGGCAGCGGCTACACGATCCTCGACGACGCGAGCAAGCCGTGGCCGCGGACGACCACGGGCAGCACGGTGACGTTCCAGTGGAACCTCACCGCGAACCACGCCACGAGCGTGTGGGAGTACTTCGTCGACGGCAAGCTGTTCAAGACGTTCGACGGCGGTGGCGTGCAGCCCCCGAAGGACATCTCGCACACGCTGACGGGGCTGCCCCAGGGCAACCACACGATCCTCGCGCGCTGGAACGTGTCGAACACCGTGAACGCGTTCTACAACTGCGTCGACGTCACCGTGACCGCGGGCGGCACCGACCCGGGCGAGCCCGACCCCGACCCCACCGACCCGCCGACCGACCCCGAGCCGGGCGAGTGCACCGACGCCGCGTGGTCCGCGTCCGCCGTCTACACCGGTGGGGCGAAGGTCTCCCACGACGGCAACGTCTACGAGGCCAAGTGGTGGACCCAGAACAACGTCCCGGGCACCGAGGAGTGGGGCCCGTGGAAGCTCACGGGCACCTGCTGACGCACTGACGCCGACGGCGGCCGGGCCGGTCCCGAGGACCTGCCCGGCCGCCGTCGTGCACCGTCCCGCGCGGGCAGGGGGTGCGCGGGACGAGGCCCTACGCGGAACCACCTACGTGCTTCACCGGATTGTCCGCGGTCCTTCCCTCTTCGTAGCGTCGAAGGGTTCGACTCCGAGTGCGGCCCGCGACGAGGCGGGCCCCGTGAGGACCCCACGCACCACCGGAAGGAGAGCGAGACATCATGAGAAAGCTCAGAGCAACGCTCGTGGCCGCCGTGATCGGCGCGCTGACGATCATCGCCCCCGTCGCCGTCGCGCCGAGCGCGTCCGCGCACGGCTGGATCACGTCGCCACCGAGCCGCCAGGACCACTGCGCGAAGGGCACCACGTCCTTCGACTGCGGGTCCATCAAGTACGAGCCGCAGAGCGTCGAGGCCGCCAAGGGCTCGATGCAGTGCTCCGGCGGCAGCGGCTTCAGCATCCTCGACGACGCGAGCAAGCCGTGGCCGCGCACCCAGGTCGGGTCGTCGGTGACCTTCCAGTGGAAGCTCACCGCGGCGCACAACACGAGCACGTGGGAGTACTTCGTCGACGGCGTGCTGTTCAAGACGTTCAGCCAGGGCGGCGCGCAGCCACCGAGCAACATCTCCCACACGCTGACCGGGCTGCCGCAGGGCAACCACACGATCCTGGCCCGCTGGAACGTGTCCAACACGCCGATGGCGTTCTACAACTGCGTCGACCTGACGATCGGGACCGGGGGCGGCGGCCCGACCGACCCGCCGACCGACCCGCCGGGCGACTGCACGGCACCCGCCTGGTCGACGAGCGGCGTCTACCTCGGAGGGGCGCGCGTCTCGCACGCCGGGAAGACCTACGAGGCCAAGTGGTGGACGACGGGCGAGAACCCCGCCCAGAGCGGTCAGTGGGGCGTCTGGAAGGATCTCGGCGCCTGCTGACCCCACCCGTCACGCCGAGTGACGCACCCGCGCCCGAGTGATGCACGTCGACGTGCATCGCTCGGCCGCGAGTGCGTCGCTCGGCGAGTCCGGCGGGCGGTCGTCAGCCGCGGCCGCGCAGCCGGTCGATCTCGCGCCGCTCGCGCTTCGTGGGACGGCCGGCTCCGCGGTCCCGCAGGGCGAGGGGGACGGACAGCTCGCGCGGCGGCGGAGGCGGGCTCTGGTCGGTCAGCGCCTCCGCCGCGAGCGCCGCGGAGACCCGCTTCACCAGGACCTTCTCGACGACGAGCACCTTCTCCACCGGACCGCCCCGCACGACGACGCGGTCCCCCGTCTTGACGTTCGTCGCCGGCTTGGCGCGCTCGCCGTTGACGCGCACGTGCCCCGCCTTGACGCCGGCGGTCGCCTGCGACCTGCTCTTGTACACGCGGACCGCCCACAGCCAGCTGTCGACGCGCGCGCTCCCCGTCGAGCCGCTCGTCGAACCGCCCGTGGCCCCCCCTGTCGCACCGCCCGTCGCCATGGTCCGAGCCTACGAGACGCTGGACTCGCCCCGGTGACCTGCCACGACGCGCGTCCGCCCGGCTTCTCCGCGTGCGAGAGGCGGTCGTCCGTGCCACCGTGGGAGCGAGGCCATTCGGGGTGACCGCCCCGCTTTGGCCGGATGTGTCCTACAGGAACGGAGACGTGACATGGGAATCATCGGCTGGATCCTCATCGGGCTCATCATGGGCGCGATCGCCCGCGCGATCGTCCCGGGCAAGCAGAAGGGCGGCTGGATCGTCACGCTGATCCTGGGTGTCCTCGGAGCGCTCCTGGGCGGTTTCATCGCGACAGCGGTCTTCGGCACGGACGCGAACGAGGAGTTCTTCGACCTGGGGACGTGGGGCTTCGCGCTCCTCGGCTCGCTCATCGTGGTCTTCGCCTGGTCCTGGTTCACGAACCGCAAGCGCGCCTGACCGCGCTCCGGTCGACCGACCGACCCGCAGCGACGGCGACGGCCCGGCCCCTCGGGGTCGGGCCGTCGTCGTGTCTCGCCGTCCTCGAACGACCGCAGGACGGGCCCCCGCCGCGTGCCTCTCACGACTAAAGCCGTGGACACCCTCCCCCGTCGGCGTGACCCTGAGGGGATGAGCAGCACGAGCAGCACGAGCACCACCGCCGTGACCGCCGCCGATGTCGTCCTCCCCCCGGGGCTCGTCCTCGTCGAGGTGCTCGCCGACGACCCGCCCGTGCGGTCCGCCGACGCTCCGGAGGCGTGGGCCTACCGGGCGATCGCCGACATCGACCGCGAGCTCGAGCTCGCGGCGCACGGCTACGACGACATGGCGCTCGAGGCGCGCGACGTGCTCTCCGGGATGCGGCACCAGGAGTACGCGACGAAGCGTCGCTTCGCCGTCGTCCGGGGGGACGCCCTCGCGCCCGGCGCTCCGCCGCCCGCCGTGGACGACGTCGTCGCGCACCTGTTCGTGGCGTTCCCCACCACGAGCAACCCGCGGCTCGCCGAGCTGTACCCGCAGGTGCGGCCGTCCGCCCGCGGCCAGGGCATCGGCACGGCGCTCCTCGCGGCCGCCGAGCGTCTCGCGGCGGAGGCCGGACGCACCTCGCTCCTGAGCTACACCGTGCAGGGCGCCGAGCCTGCACCGGGCCCGGGCACCGTGGCCGCGACGACGGGGGCGGGGCGCGTCGACGCCGACGCCGCCGGGACGCGGTTCGCCCTGGCGCACGGCTACGTGCTGGAGCAGGTCGACCGGCACTCGGTCCTCGAGCTCCCCGTCCCCGACGGGCTGCTCGAGCGGTTCGGGTCCGAGTCGCGGGCCGCTGCGGGTCCGGACTACCGCCTCGCGACGTGGACGGACGACGTCCCGGACGAGCGCGTGGACGACGTCGCCGCCCTGTTCACCCGCATGAGCACCGACGCGCCGGTCGGCGGCGTCGACTACGAGGAGGACCCGTGGGACGCGCAGCGCGTCCGGACGTGGGTCGACCAGCTGCGCGGCAAGGGCTACGGCTTCCTCATGACGGTCGCGGAGCACGTGCCGTCCGGTGGCCTCGCCGCCTTCACGCTCTTCGAGCACCCGAAGGACCGGCCCCAGTTCGCGCACCAGGAGGACACGCTCGTCCTGCGCGAGCACCGCGGCCGCCGGCTCGGGATGCTCGTCAAGGTCGCGAACCTCGAGGCGCTGGTCGAGGCCCGCCCGGAGACGCGGCGTATCCATACCGGCAACGCCGAGGAGAACGAGCACATGCTGGCGATCAACGTCGCGCTCGGCTTCCGGCCGGCGGGCGGCTGGGCGGCGTGGCAGAAGAAGTCCGGCAGCAGCACCGGCGACCTCGCCGGCACGGCACAGGAGGACGCATGAGCAGCACCACCCGTCCGGGGACGACGGTCCGGATCGAGTCCGTCCTCGCGTCGCTCGACTCGCCCGACGCCTGGGCGGTGCACGGCTCGGTCCTCGTCAGCGAGGCGATCGACCGTGACGTCTACGGCCATACCGACCTCGCGCTCGACGCCGGCACGATCGTCGCCGGCGTGGCCGCCGGGGACTACCGCCGCACGGTCCGGCGGGTCGCCGTCGTGGACGGAGGCGGCAGCGGGGACGACGGGGCGCCACGCCCCGAGGACGTCGTCGGCCGGTCGATGATCGCCCTGCCGCTGCAGGGGAACACCCACGCCGCGATCGTGCACGTGGGGGTCCACCCCGACCACCGCGGCCGCGGCGTCGGGAGCGCGCTGTGGGAGGACGCGCTCGCGATCGCCCGCGAGGCGGGGAGACGGGTCGTCATGGCCGACTCGACCTTCGCGCCCGAGCCTGCGCCCGGGCCGGGTGCGATCGAGGCGCCGACCGGCAGCGGCCGCATCCCCCGGCACGACGCCGCGACGACGTTCGTGCTCGGCCGCGGCTTCTCGCTCGAGCAGGTCATGCGGCACTCGACGCTCGAGCTGCCCGTGCCCCCGGAGCGTCTGGACGCCCTCCGTGACGACGCCCGGCGCCGCGCGGACGGGTACCGCGTGCACGTGTGGACGGACGAGGTGCCCGACGCCTGGATCGACCAGTTCGCCGTGCTCGAGACGCGCATGAGCACGGACGCCCCGAGCGCGGGCCTGGAGATCGAGGAGGACCCGTGGGACGCGCAGCGCGTGCGCACGGCGTCGAAGGAGTTCCACGACCGCGGCCAGGGCTACGTCATCGCGGCGGCGGAGCACGTCGCGACCGGGACGCTGTCCGGGTTCTCGATGGTCGCCTACCCGCACGACAAGCCGGAGGTCGTGTTCCAGGAGGACACGCTCGTGCTGCGCGAGCACCGCGGCCACGGCCTCGGCCTGCTCGTGAAGGTCGCGGTGCTCGACGAGCTCGCCCGCTCGCGCCCCTCCTCGCGGCGCGTCCACACGTGGAACGCGCAGGAGAACGAGCACATGCTCGCGATCAACGTCGCGCTCGGGTTCGCCCCGGCGAGCGTCGACGCCGAGTGGCAGCTTCGCCTGGCAGGCGCCGAGGACACGCCCACCGACTGAGCGTCCGGCAGTGCGGCTGCCCGCTCAGCGGATGCCGTCGAGGAACCGGACGACACGCTCGACCACGAGCGCCGCCGCCTCGAGGTCGTAGGACGGGAGGCTCGGGTCCGTGAACAGGTGCTGGTCGCCGGGATAGAGGAACAGCTCGGCGTCGGGCGTGGAGTCCACGAGCTCGCGCGCCGACTCCAGGTCGCCCTCGCCGACGAAGAACGGGTCGGCGTCCATCCCGTGGACCTGCACCGGGACGCCGTCGGGCCACGCCTCGCCGAACTCGGACACGGGCACGCACGCCTCGAGCAGCACGGCGCCCTTCGCGCCCGCGCGCGTCTGGGCGAGCATCTGCGCGGGCAGCACGCCGAACGAGATGCCCGCGTAGACGAGCCCGGGTCCGAACCCGTCGGCCGCCGACCGACCCCGGTCGACGAGCGTGTCGAACCCCAGCTCCTCGGCGTACCCGATCCCGTCCTCGATGCTGTCGAACGTCTGGCCCTCGAAGAGATCCGGCACGTGCACGACGTTCCCCGCGTCGCGCAGGATGCCGGCGATCTCCTCGATGCCCTCCGTGACGCCCAGGGTGTGGTGGAACAGCAGCACCTCGGCCATGTCTCCTCCGTCTCGTCGTTCGTCGCGGCGCGGCCGCCGCACCGTCGGTCCCATCGTGGTCCGTGACGCGACCTCCCGCCGCTCGTGCGGCGGTCGGGGCCACCGCTCGCCCCCGCCCCACCCGTGCGTCGGTCGCGTGCCCGCCGCCGGGACGTTCGTCAGGCGAGCGGCGGACCTCTCGCGGGACGGGCGGGGTGGGCGTGCGGCGTCGTCGGTCAGTAGCGTGGCCCGCATGACCACCTCGCCCGTACCCCCTCCCGTCGACGCCACCACGACCGCGTCCTGGGACGCGCTGACCGCCCACCGCGACTCGCTGGACCCGAACCTGCGCGGCTGGTTCGCCGCCGACCCGCAGCGCGCGGACCGGCTGACGCACCAGGCGGCCGACCTCACGGTCGACCTGTCGAAGAACCTCGTCACCGACGAGACGCTCGAGCTGCTCACCCGGCTCGCGGACGAGGTGGACCTCGGCGGCCGGCTCGAGGCGATGTTCCGGGGCGAGCACATCAACGTCACGGAGGACCGCGCCGTCCTGCACACGGCGCTGCGCCGGCCCGCTCCGCTCGGCGACGACGAGCACCTCGTGGTCGACGGGCAGGACGTCGACGCGGACGTGCACGCCGAGCTGCACAAGGTGTACGAGTTCGCCGACCGCGTCCGGTCGGGCGAGTGGACGGGCGTGACGGGCGAGCGCGTGCGGACGGTCGTGAACATCGGCATCGGTGGCTCCGACCTCGGGCCGGTCATGGCGTACGAGGCGCTGCTGCCCTACAAGCACGAGGACCTCGAGGTCCGGTTCGTCTCGAACATCGACCCGACCGACGTCGCGGAGAAGACCGCGGGCCTCGACCCGCGCACCACGCTGTTCATCGTCGCGTCCAAGACCTTCGGCACGCTCGAGACGCTGACGAACGCGCGCCTCGCGCGCGACTGGCTGTGGACGTCGCTCGCCGACGTCGGCGCGCTCGACGACAGCGACGAGGCGCGGCGCGACGCCGTCGCGAAGCACTTCGTCGCGGTCTCCACGGCGCTCGACAAGGTCGCCGCGTTCGGCATCGACCCGGCGAACGCGTTCGGCTTCTGGGACTGGGTCGGCGGCCGCTACTCGGTGGACTCGGCGATCGGCACGTCGCTCGCGATCGCGATCGGCCCCGAGCGCTTCGCCGAGCTGCTCGCGGGGTTCCACGCGATCGACGAGCACGTGCGGACCACGCCGTTCGACCGGAACGTCCCCGTGCTGATGGGTCTGCTCAACGTCTGGTACGTGAACTTCCTCGACGCGCACACGCACGCCGTGCTGCCGTACGCCCAGTACCTGCACCGCTTCCCGGCGTACCTGCAGCAGCTGACGATGGAGTCGAACGGCAAGCGCGTGCGCTGGGACGGCTCTCCCGTGACGACCGAGACCGGCGAGATCTTCTGGGGCGAGCCCGGCACGAACGGCCAGCACGCGTTCTACCAGCTCATCCACCAGGGCACGCGGCTGATCCCGGCGGACTTCATCGCCGTGGCGAACCCGGCACACCCGCTCACGGACGAGGTCGGCGACGGGGGTGCGGTCCAGCCGGGCGCCGACGTGCACGGGCTGTTCCTCGCGAACTACTTCGCGCAGACGAAGGCGCTCGCGTTCGGCAAGACGGCCGACGAGGTGCGGGCCGAGGGCACGGACGAGGCGCTCGTCTCCGCCCGGACCTTCCCGGGCAACCGCCCCACGACGTCGATCCTCGCGCCGGCGCTCACGCCGTCGGTCCTCGGGCAGCTCATCGCGCTGTACGAGCACATCACGTTCGTCCAGGGCATCGTGTGGGGCATCGACAGCTTCGACCAGTGGGGCGTCGAGCTCGGCAAGAAGCTCGCGCTCGAGATCGCGCCCGCGGTCGCCGGTGACGAGGCCGCGCTCGCCGCGCAGGACCCCTCGACCGAGGCGCTCATCACGCGCTACCTCGAGCTGCGCGACTGATCGCAGCCCGCGCCGAGCACGACCTTGGGGTCGCTATCCGTCGGATAACGACACCAAGGTCGTGCTCGCGGGCGAGCAGGGTCGTGCTCGGCCGGGCTCAGGCCTCCTGGCACTCCCCGGGCGCTGAGGCCGACGTCGCTTCCGGGCAGAGCAGGTGCACCCATCTCCGCGACCCGAACGCGTCCCGCGTCGCATCGACGAAGAGCTCGACCCCGTCAATCTGCGGCCCGACACGGTAGTAGTGCACGATCGGGTCGCCCTCGGTCGTCGGCATCGTGACCACGAGCTCCGCGCCCGTCGCGGCGGCGTCGTCGAGGCAGCGGTACAAGTCGTCAGGGACGGACTCCCCCTGGTCGAGCTGCACATCGCCGCAGGAGACCAGCGGCGCACGGTCGACGAACGCCGCCGGAGCGCCTGTCGTCGCGCACCCGGCCACGACGAGGAGCCCTGACGCCACCTGGACCAGGACCGCGACGCGCATCGTCCGCCTCATACCCACGTCGTGTCGGGACGCCCCGCGGTCTTGCACCCCGCCGCCGTCCACCTGGCGATCGTCGGGACACGGAGGAGACGGGAGTCGGGCCGGGTGCGCCACGGATCAGTCCGCGTTCCCCGACGGCACCTTGTCCTTGACGTCCTCGTACGACGTCTCCGCCGGCGCCTCGGCCGGGGCGTAGATCAGCCGCACGACGCCCGTCGGGAACGCCTCGGACCGCAGGAGCGTCAGCGGGTAGCGGGGCGCGCCCTCGTCGAACAGCCGCTCGCCCGCCCGGGCTGCGACAGGGTGGACGAGGAGGCGCAGCTCGTCGAGCAGGCCGGCCGCGAGGAGCTGTCGCACGATCGAGATCGACCCGGCGACGAGGATCCGGCGCGTTCCGGGCTCGTCCTTCAGCGTGCGCACCGCCTCGACGAGGTCGCCGTCGAGCCGCTCGACGTGGCGCCACCCGAGGTCCTGGTCGCCGCGCGTCGCCACGACCTTGCGCGTGTCACCGAGGCGCTTCGCGAACTCCGCGTCCTCCTCGCCCGCGGCCTCCCGGTCCGGCCACGCGCCGGCGAAGCTGTCGTACGTGACACGGCCGAGCAGCAGGACGTCGACCTCCTGGTAGTCGTCGTCGACCGCGGACGCCATGTTGTCGTCGAAGTACGGGAAGTGCCACTCCGGGTCGATCTCGGCCACGCCGTCGAGCGAGATGAACAGGGTGGAGACGAGGGTCGCCATGAGAGTCCTCCGGGTCGGTGCGAACGGGTCGGTGCGAACGGGTCGGTGCGAACGGGTCGGTGCGAACGGGTCGGTGCGAACGGGTCGGTGCGAACGGGTCGGTGCGAACGGGTCGGTGCGAACGGGTCGGTGCGAACGGGTCGGTGCGAACGGGTCGGTGCGAACGGGTCGGTGCGAACGGGTCGGTGCGAACGGGTCGGGCCGGACGGGTCCTGCACGGACACGGGATGGACCACGCCCGGCCGCACAACTCATCGGTCAGCAGCCCATCCTGCCGAACCCCGGATTGCGTGTCCTTCAGGGCGCGGATCGGCCCATAACCCGGGGTTCGGCCGATCGAGACGACCGTCTCGCTGCGGGAGGCCTTCGACGACCTCGAGACGCCGCGCCGTCTCGCGAACACGACGTCGCACGCCCGCGAGAACGACCTGAGGGTCGCCATCAGGCGGATATCGACCCTCAGGTCGTGTTCGGCGACCCGCGATCAGCGGCGCAGGCCCAGGGCGACGACGGCGCCGACGGCCAGGTGCTCGGCGAGCAGGACGACGACCGCCCCCGCGCTCGCGCCGCCGAGCGGGCCCAGCAGCGATATGAGCAGCACGACGGCGCACGTCACGAGCCAGGCCCGCTCACCGCGCCCCGGGGTCGACGCGCGGAGCCGCCCGAGCAGCGCGCGCACGCCCCACCCGGCGCACCCGACGACGAGCGTGACCACGACCACCGCGCCCAACCCGACCTCCTGGGTCGCCGCGCCCGACCGCGCCCCGACGTCCACCCCGGCGGCCGTCCCGACGAGCCACACGGCCGCGGCGACCACCGCGGCGGCGAGCGGGACGGACCAGCGGGGCACACGTCGTCGGGCATCGGGTGCGGCCTGGGCGGACCCGCCGCCCGGACTGACGCCGGGCGCGGTCGGGGCGGACCCGCTGTCCGGCCGGACTCCGACGGTGCTCGGACCCGAGTCGGCCCGGGTGGGCGAGGTCCCGAGCGGGCGGGACGAGCTCTGCGACGTGGACATGATGGCCTCCTTCGTCACGCGGCCGGAGCCGCGGCCGGCCTCGTGCCGACGCCCCCACGCTGCCGCGATATACGACGCGGCCGCGCCCGTCCGACGTCGGCGGCCGG
Source organism: Cellulosimicrobium sp. PMB13 (assembly GCF_051294865.1). NCBI lineage: Bacteria > Bacillati > Actinomycetota > Actinomycetes > Micrococcales > Promicromonosporaceae > Cellulosimicrobium > Cellulosimicrobium sp. PMB13. Next base: position 278,539 of record NZ_CP145910.1, read on the forward strand.
CCCGCCCGGAGGCGGGGGCGACCCCCTACGGGCCGACAGCGACCCCCGACCTTGGTCGGTGTCCGCCCGGGGGCCGTGCCGCCTAGCGTCACCGACATGAGCACTCCCCGTCCGAACTACCAGGTCCCGCGCGGTCCAGCCGTCACCGCGGCCGTCGACCCGACCATCACCCCGACGACCGCCCCCGCCCTCGACTGCGCGCCTCTTGCCGGTCCCCCGGTCCTCGCAACCTCCTCCGCGCGCCACGACCCGACGGCCCGCGTCATGCCGTGGTCGTGGGTCGTCGCGGCGTGGGCCGCTGTCGCGGTGCTCACGCTCCTGTCGCTCGTGCCGCTCCTCGACGCGGACGCGTCGCCCGCGGCGGCGCTCGACGTCGCCGTGGCGGTCGCCGCAGTCGCTGCGCTCCCTCTGCTGTGGACGCGACGTCCGGTCCCGGTGGCCGTCGCCCTTGCGGCGCTCGTCGCGGTGTCCGGCGCCGCGACGCCCGCGTCGACCGTCGCGACGCTGCACGTCGCGCGCTGGTACCCGGTGCGGACCGCGCTGCCGGTCGCGCTCGCCGGGTTCGCGGGCCACGCCGTCCAGGCGCTGTGGCGTGACGTCGCCCTGCCGCTCGGCTGGTGGCTGCTCTGCGATCTCGCCGTCCACGCGGCCCTCCTCGGCTGGGGTGCGTACTGGCAGGCACGCGCCGAGCTTCTGCAGTCCCTGCGCGGGCGCGCACGCCGGGCCGAGGCCGACGCCGAGCGTCGCGTCGTCGAGGCCCGCCTCGCCGAGCGCACACGCATCGCGCGCGAGATGCACGACACGCTCGCCCACCGCCTGTCGCTCCTCGCCTCGACGGCGGGCGCGCTCGAGTACCGTCCCGACGCCCCGCCCGAGCGGCTCGCGGCCGCCGCGGCGCTCGTGCGCGAGGGCGTGAGCGCGGCGCTCGACGACCTACGCGACGTCGTCCGGGTGCTCCGCGACCTGCCCGACGACGGCCGCCCGGTGGACGAGGTCCGGCTCGCGCCGCAGCCGACGCTGCCCGACGTCGACCGGCTCGTCGCCGAGGTCCGCGCGGCGGGAGGCGACGTGGCCTACGAGCGCACGGGCGACGTCGTGCCGCCGCCCGCGGTCGCCGTCGCGGCGTACCGCGTCGCGCAGGAGGGCCTGACGAACGCCCGGCGCCATGCGCCCGGCAGCCCGGTGGCGCTGCGGGTCGCGGTGTCGCCCGGCGAGGTGCGCGTCGTGGTGTCCGACGCCGGCGCTCGCCTCGTGCCCGCCGCTCCCCCCGCCGTCGGGGTAGGCACGGGGACGGGCCTCGTCGGCCTGCGCGAGCGCGTCGACCTGCTGGGCGGACGGCTCGACGCCGGGCCCCGCGACGGCCTGGACGACGCCGGCTGGGTCCTCGACGCCCGGCTACCGTGGGGCGCATGAGCGCCGACACGCCGACGGGGCAGCCCCGGCGCACACGCCTCGTCGTCGTCGACGACGACGCGCTCGTGCGCTCCGGGCTGCGGATGATGCTCGACGGGGCGAGCGGCATCGAGGTCGTGGGCGAGGCCGGAGACGGCGGCGCGGTGGCGGGCGTGCTCGACGCGCACCCGGCCGACGTCGTGCTCATGGACCTGCGGATGCCCGGCGTCGACGGGATCGAGGCGACGCGGCGGGTGCGGGCACGGTCGGACGCACCGGCCGTCGTCGTGCTCACGACCTTCGACTCCGAGGAGGAGGTCGCGGGCGCGCTGCACGCCGGGGCGTCGGGCTACCTGCTCAAGGACATGGCACCCGAGCGGATCGTCGCCGCGGTGCTCGCCGCGGCCGCCGGCGAACCCGTGCTCTCGCCCGCGATCGCGCGGCGGCTCATGACGTCCGCGGCCTCGGCGGGAGGCGCGCGCGAGCGGGCGCTCGCGACGCTGGGCCGTCTCACCGCGCGCGAGCGGGACGTGGCGGTCGAGATCGGGCGCGGAGCGAGCAACGCCGAGATCGCGGCACGCCTCTACCTCTCGGTCCCGACCGTCAAGGCCCACGTGTCGAACGTGCTGCTCAAGCTGGGCGTCGAGAACCGGACCCAGGTGGCGCTCGTCGTCCACGACGCCGGCGCAGACGCCCGGACCTGAGCGCGAGCGCACCCCGCCGACCACGGTTTCGCTCGGTCAGTCGCCGGGCCACTCGCCCGTCCAGCGCTCGAACGCGCGGGCACCGCCGCGGTCGATGAGCGCCTTGACCGCGGCGTAGATCGCCCCCTGGATGAGGGCGGCGAGCAGGATCTCCTTGAGCGGGTACTCCGACTGGAGAGGGCTCGGGGCGTCCTTGCGGTCCCCGGGCGCCACGCGCTTGTACACCTGCTTGAACACCTGACCCGCGACGAGGCCACCGACGATCGAGCTCACGAGCCCGACGGGTCGGTAGAGGATCTTCGCAGACTTGCTGCCACCCTTCTCGGGCAGGTTCTCGCCGATCGATGCGTCGCTCATCCCTCGACGCTAGGACCAGCCTGGCGTCGTCGCGCGCCGAACGGGTCGGGTCGTCGTGCTCAGGCCGGCACGACGGCGCACCCGGCGGGGTCGAGCGCGACGTCGACCTCGTGGCCCGGCACCCAGGCGATCGCCTCGCCCGCCTCGCGCCCTGCGAGCGCGACGACGCGGACAGTGCCCGCGCCGCCCACGCCGCCCGCGCTACCCGCGCTACCCGCGCTGCCCGGGAGCGCGACGTCGACCGTGACCTCCGTCGCGCCCCGACGGAACACGCTCCCGACGACCGTCCCGCGCCACGGGCCAGGGCGAGCGGCCACCCCGTGGACCGGCGACCCCGACACGTCCGGCGTCCCGGCGACGCGCAGCCCCCGCGGCCCGACCGCCAGCATCCCGTCGCGCGCGTCAGGGTGAGGGGACACCCCGGTGAGCTCGCGGCCTGCCAGGTCGGAGAGCGGGAGGAACGCCTGGTAGCCCAGGAACTCGGCGACGCGGCGCGACGACGGCTCGCGCCACAGCTCCTCCGGCGGCGCGACCTGGAGCACGCGGCCGGCGTCCATGACCGCGACGCGGTCGGCCACGGTGAAGGCCTCGTCGTGGTCGTGCGTGACGAACACGGCCGTCGTGCCCGTCGCCTGGAGAGCGGCGCGCAGGTCGAGCGCGAGCCGCTCGCGCAGCCCCCGGTCGAGCGCCGAGAGCGGTTCGTCGAGCAGCAGCAGGCGCGGGCGGGGAGCGAGCGACCGCGCGAGGGCGACGCGCTGGCGCTCGCCGCCGCTGAGCGTCGTCACCGCGCGCCGCTCGTACCCCGCCAGCCCGACGACGCCCAGCAGCTCGCGCACCCGGTCGTCGCGCTCGGCGCGCGGCACGTCCGCGATCCCGTAGGCGACGTTGCCCGCGACGTCGCGGTGCGGGAACAGCTGTCCCTCCTGGAACATGAGCCCGAACCCGCGCCGGTGCACGGGCACGCCCGCGAGATCGTCGCCCGCGAAGCGCACCGTGCCGGCGGCGACCGGTTCCAGTCCCGCGACGGCGCGCAGCAGGCTGGACTTGCCGCACCCGCTCGGCCCGAGCAGCGCGAGCACCTCGCCGGGCGCGACGTCGAGCGACACCCCCGCGACCGCCGTCGTGCGCGGGTCGCGGCGCGAGGCGCCGTCGTAGCGCACGACGACGTCGCGCACCTCGAGCCCCGCGCCGTCCGCCGCGTGCTGCGCGGGTCGCGGCGCCGGGCCCTGCGCGACGGTCCGCGCAGTCGGGTCGGTCTGCACCATCAGAACTCTCCTCCGGGGCGGTCGCCGCGCAACCGCTCGGCGAGCAGCATGACGACGGCGGTGAGCAGGGCCAGGACGACGCTCGCCGCGAGCGCCATGCCCTGGTTCTCGGCGCCGGGACGGCCGACGAGCCGGAAGATCACGACCGGCAGGGTCGCGGTGTCGGGGCGCGCGAGGAACGACGTCGCGCCGAACTCGCCGAGCGAGACCGCGAACGCGAACCCGACCGCGAGGCCGAGCGACCGCGCGGCGATCGGCCCGTCGACGCTGCGGAACACGCGGCCCGGTGCGGCGCCGAGGGTCGCGGCGGCCTCCCGCAGCCGGGGATCGATCGCGCGCAGCGTCGGCAGCACGGTGCGCACGACGAGCGGGATCGCGACGACGGCCTGCGCGATCGGGACCAGGAGACCCGAGGTGCGCAGGTCGACGTCGAGCCCCAGCGGCCGGTCGAGCGTGATGAGGAACCCGAACCCGACGGTCACCGCGGAGACGCCGAGCGGGAGCATGAACACCGAGTCGAGCGCCCCGATCGCCCGGCGGCCCGTGCGCGACCGCGGGCGCCGGGACACGACGAGCGCGACGAGACCCCCGATCGCGACCGCGAGCACCGTCGCGAGCGCCGCGGTGCGCAGCGAGTTCCCCGCCGCCTCCCACACGGTGACGGACAACGCGTTGCGACCGCCCGTCGTGCCGAGGTTCGCGTAGTTGTCGAGGCCCCACCCGCCGCCCGGCACGCGCAGCGACCGCACGACGAGCGTCGCGAGCGGCAGCCCGACGAGCACCACGACCACGACGGCGGTCAGCGCGGCGGGCAGGAGGTCGCCGCCGGGGCGTCCGCGCACCGGGCCGCGCGCAAGGCCGCCTGCCGAGCCACCCGTCGATCCACCGGCCGGTCCGCCAACCGGCCCGCCAGCCGGTCCGCGCTGCCACAGGCGCAGCGGGTGCGCGGCGCTCGACGCGGCGGTGAGCGTCAGCGCCCGCTCGCGCCGGGCGCGCGTGCGGTTCGCGACCGCGAGCGCCGCGACGACCACAGCGAGCTGCACGACCGACAGGACCGCGGCGGTGCGCAGGTCGAGGAACTGGGTCGTCTGGATCCAGATCTCCGTCTCGATCGTGCCGTAGCGGATGCCGCCGAGCACGAGGACGACGCCGAAAGCCGTCGCGCAGAAGAGGAACACGATGGACGCGGCGCTCGCGATCGCCGGGGCCAGGGCGGGCAGGGTGACGGTCCGGAACGCGCGCCACGGCGTCGCGCCGAGCGCGCGCGCGGCCTGCTCGGCACGCGGGTCGAGGTGCTCCCACAGCCCGCCGACCGTGCGCACGACGACCGAGTAGTTGAAGAACACGAGCGCCACGACGATCGCGGCGAACGTCCCGTCGAGCCGCAGGAACCCGAGCGGCCCGCCGTCGACGAGCAGCGTGCGGAACGCGACGCCCACGACGACCGTGGGGAGCACGAACGGCACGGTGACGAGCGCGCGCAGGACGCGACGCCCGCGGAACCGGCACCGGTACAGCACGTACGCGCCGGGAACCCCGAGCAGCAGGGAGAACGTCGTGCCGAGCACGGCCTGCCACAGCGTCAGCCCGACGATCCGCCACGTCCGGGGAGCGGAAAACACCTCCGCGAACCCCGAGAGGTCGAGGCCGCCGTCGGACCCCACGAACCCGCGCGCCACGAGCGACACCACCGGCCACACGAAGAACACGCCGAGGAACGCGAGCGGCACCGCCGCCGCGACCCCCCACAGCACCCCGCGCCGAGCACGGGACCATCCACCCCCGAGCACGGGGTTGCCCACCGGATTCCGGCGAGACCGGTGGACAACCCCGTGTTCGGCAGGCGGCCGGGCGGTGGTCAGTCGACGACCGTCGCCGTCCACGCCTTGATCCACTCGTCGCGGTGCGCGTCGATGTCCTCGGGTGCCACCTCGAACGGATCGTCGGAGAGCGGCGCGAACTGCTCCCACTCGGCGGGCAGCGCGACGGTGTCGTCGACGGGGTACATGTACATCTGGCCCGGGACGTCGGCCTGGAACGTCTCGCTCACGAGGAAGTCGACGAGCTGCTGCGCGCCCTCGGGGTTCTCGGCCCCGGCGAGGACGCCCGCGTACTCGACCTGGCGGAAGCACGTCTCGAGCAGCGCGCCCGTCGTGGACGACGTCCCGTCCTCCGAGACCGTGAACGCGGGCGAGGTGGAGTACGACAGGACCAGCGGCCGGTCGCCCGCGCCCTCGCCGCCGGAGAAGTCGACGGAGTACGCGTCGGACCAGCCGTCGACGACCTTGACGCCGTTGGCACGCAGGTCGGCCCAGTACTGCTCCCACCCGTCCTCGCCGAACGCACCGACGGTCGCGAGGAGGAAGGCCAGGCCGGGCGACGACGTCGCGGGGTTGGTCACGACGAGCAGGTCGCGGTACTCGGGCTCCGTGAGGTCATCGAGCGTCACGGGCTCGGGGACGCCCTGCTCGGTGAACCAGGTGTGGTCGACGTTGACGCACACGTCGCCGAGGTCGACCGGCGTGAGCTCGCCGTCGCCCACGGCGTACTGCTCGGCCGACGCCGGCAGGTCGGCGGGCGTGTACGGGTCGAGCACGCCCTCGTCGATCGCCCGCGTCGCGAAGGAGTTGTCGATCCCGAAGACGACGTCGCCGAGCGGCGATCCCTTCGTGAGCACGAGCTGGTTGACGAGCGCGCCGCCGTCGCCGGGCGCGACCTGCTCGACGGTGAGCCCGCTCTCCTCCTCGAACGCGGCGAGCACGTCGTCGCTCACGGCGAAGGAGTCGTGCGTCACGAGGGTCACGGTGCCCGACGACGCGTCGTCGCCCCCGGCCGCGTCGTCGCCCCCGCTGCACGCGGCGGCCGCGAGGAGCGTGACCACGGCGAGGGACGCCGTCGTGACGTGCCGGCCGGACCGTGGCGCCCGACGGCGGGTGGTGTGCTGCATGTGTCCTCCCAGGACGTTCAGGAGGGGTCCATCCGCACGCGACGGCCGTGCCGACGCGGACGGGTGATCGAGATCCCGACTTCCTCCACCGGTGCTAACCGGATCAGGTTCGAGGGTCTGCGGTGGTCCGCACTCTCAGCTCCTCAGGAGCTCCCCTGTCGTTCCCGTGGAGCCTACACCGGGCGGCGGTGGGCCCAGACGATGTCGACGACCATGCCCAGCACCATCAGGCCGAGCGCCGGCCACAGGGCGATGACGCCGAACCGGACCGGCAGGTCGACGCCGAGCGCAGCCACCACCGTGACGGCGACGATCCACACGACGGCGACGACGGCGCTGACCTTGGTCCACCACGCCGCGTCGCGCAGCCGCTTGGGTCCCTCGGGGAATCGTGCGGCGTACTCGTCGGGCGCCCCGAAGAACTCCTCGAGCACGATGCCCTCCTGCGCGTGGGCGTCCACCTCCGCGACGATGTCGGCGACGTCCTTCTCCGCAACGCCTCGAAGGCGCAGCGCGAACGCCAGGTCCCGTTGGTACGTCATGCCCTCTCCCCCCTGTCCGCCAGCGCGTCGAGCTGCGCCAGCACCGTACGGATCGCCTCGTGGTCGTCGCGCAGCCGCTGGGCGCCGCGTTCCGTCAGCTCGACCACCTTGCGTGCCGGGCCCGAGCCGTCGACGTCCCAGCGGGACGTCAGCAGCCCGTGGTGCTCGAGCTCCCGCAGGAGGGGGTAGAGCGTCCCGCCCTGCACCCCGGTGAACCCTGCGGAACGGAGCTGGGCCACCAGCGCATACCCGTGGTTCGGGGACACCTGGAGAGCGGACAGCACCGCGGTCGGGAGCACCGCCCGCTGCACGTTCTCGACCGTGTCCGTCGACGCCATACGGGAAGCGTAGGGCTTGCTAGTGTGAATCTCTACCTATTGTTGCGTGATGCATAGGTCGGCGGATCGACCACACCACGGACGGGACGGGAGCGGCCCTGGAAGCGCCGTGCACGCGCCCTGGGTCGTGGTGCGCAGGACCACCCGACGAGATGCGAGAAGTGGTCCTGGCCGGCGTCGCCCGCGGGACAACTTCTCGCATCTCACGGCGCACGCGCGCCGGCGCCGGACTTCCTACTACGGTGGTCGCAGCACACCCGGGCACCGCCGGGCCGCCGACCGATGGAGGAGCACCCGTGGCAGACACCGAGGAGAAGGCCACTCTCGCCGTCAAGGTAGGGACCGTCGCGCTGACGTTCGCGGCCGGCTGGGCGGCGCAGAAGCTCGTCACGGTCGTCTGGGCGAAGGTCACCGGGCACGACGCCCCGAAGGACCTCGACGACGAGGAGGTCGGCATCGTCTCGGCCGTCACGTTCGCCGCCGTCGCCGCAGGGGTCGGCGTCCTCGCCCGCCGGTTCGCCGGCAAGGAGGCCAAGCGCGTCGTGACGCGCTTCCTCTCCTGAACCGGCCCCGGGACCGGCCCGCCGTGACCCAGGCCCCGGTACCCTGGCGCGCGTGACGGATCCCGTCCCCATGACCACTCCCCCCGCGTCGACGACGACCGACGCAGACCCGAGCGACGCCGCCGGACCGACCGACGAGTCGGTGCTGCGCGCGGGCCTGCGCGTCCTCGCGGACGCAGGCCGCCTGCTCGCGCGGCACTGGCCTGCCCTCGTGGCGGTGGCGGTGCTCGCGCAGGTCGCCCACGAGCTCGCGCTGCGGGCCGCGCTCGCCGTCGCGCCGTCGTCGGGCGAGCTGGGGCTGCTCGTCCTGTGCTTCTCGCCGCTCGCGACGGTCGTCGGCATCGTCGTCATGCTGCACGTGCTGCGGCGCGAGCCGCGCGACGACCGTGACCGCATCGAGGTGCGCGCGCTGCTCGGGTCGATCGCGTCGGTGCTCGTGCCCTACCTCGTCATCTACGAGTTCTACGGCGGGCTGTCCTCCGACTGGCAGGCCTACGTCGACTCGGCGGCGCTCGACCACGCGTTCGCCGCGGGTGCCGGGATCGAGACCGCCAACCCGGTCCCCGAGGGCTTCGGGCTCACCGTCGTGCTGCTCGTGGCCGGCGCGCTGCTCGCCCGCACCCTCCTCGAGCGCGTCGCGAAGCGCCTGGAGCGGGGCGTCGTCGAGGCGGGCGGGGAAGCGCGGCGCAGCGCCCGCACGGCTGCCGTGCGCATCGCCGCCGGGTACTGCGAGGTCGTGTGGATCGTCGTCGGCGCGTTCACCGTCACGGCGGTCGTGGGGCAGGTCCGCGACTGGTGGACCTCACGCGTCGTCGTCGTCGAGGTGACGACGTGGTGGGACGGCGTCGTCGCGCGCGTGGACCTCCTCCGGCCGCTGGTCGACGCCCTCGGCCCGACGACGTCGCTCCTGCTCGCCGGGATCGTCACCGGGCTCGTGGTCCCGCTCGCGTGGCTCACGCTCGGCACGATCGTCTACGGCGTAGAGGCGATCGACGTCGTCGACCCCGTGCACGCGCCGGCCGACGCCGGGGGACGGACCGCCCGCGTCGTCGACCGGTTCAACCGCACGCTCGGCGCGAGCGGCGCACGCAAGGCGTGGGAGCTCATGCTCGACCCGGGCCGGCGCTTCGGCGGCCTCGTCGGCGCGCTCGGCATGCTGTGGCGCAGCCGGTGGAGCGCGGTGCTGCTCTTCTGCGTCGCGTTCGCGCTGCTCACTCTGGCCGAGCAGGTCGTCTTCACGGCCGCCCAGGCCGTTCTCGGTCAGCCCGGGGTCGTCGTGTGGCGCGCGGTGATCGGGCCGCTCGAGACCGTCGCGACCGTCGTCGTCCAGGTCCTCACGACCGTGCTCCTCGCCGCCGCGGCCGACGCCCTGCTCGCGAATCTCGGGCTGCCGTCGGCGCTGCGGACCCGTCGTGCGCAGCGCGCGCCGCGAGACAGCGACGCACGGCCGAGATAGCGACGTACGGCCGAGATAGCGACGTACGGCGCCCAGAACCTGGGTGCTGTGCCCGTACATCGCTATCTCGGTGACCCTGGACACCTCAACCTCGCGATCAGCGCACGGAGAGCGACCAGTAGTCCGGGAGGAGCTCCGGCTCGACGAGGCGCACCTCGGCGGGCTCGGCGTCGTCGGGCGTGAGGAAGTACTGCGTGGCGCGGCTCGAGACGGCACCCGTGCACACGGGCGGGTCGGTCATCGGCATGCCGGGCAGCGACGACGCGCCCGCGCTGAACTCGCGGCCGGACGTGTCGAGCAGCACGACCTCGCACGCGGAGTACGCCTCCTCCGCGCTCGCCGCGCCGGGCAGGACGTCCGAGCGCACGGAGAGGTCGACGGCCCACAACGTGTACCCGTCCGGGGCCTCGACGCGGCCGTCGAAGCCGTCGTCGAGCCAGTCGACGATCTCGATCCCGGCGAGACGGGCCCGCACGTCGCCGACCTGCGCCCAGCCCTCCGCGTCGGCCGCGTGGGAGCGGTGCGGCTCCGACGCCCACCACCCCTGCACCGCGTCGGAGCGCCAGGTGAGCGCGCCGAGCACCGCGAGCGCGACCACGAGCACGACCAGCCGCCAGCGGTTCGCGCGCCACCATCCGACGCCGCCCACGCCGTCGCCGCCGCCGCCGCCGCCGCCGCTCAACCGTCCCACCCACCCGGGACGAGCGCGGGAGCGAGCACCTCGACGGCGTCGCCGTCCGCCGGAGCCTCGACGTGGCCGAGGTCGACCTCGGCGACGGCCTGCGGGCGGTCGACGTCCGCGTCCTGGTGCTCCGTGAGCACGCGCAGCACGAGGTCTCCCTCGAGCGCCCGGGCCGGGACCTCGACCACGACGGTCCCCGCCTCGGGGACGTCCGGTCCCACGAACGTGCTCATCATCGAGTTGCTCACCCGGTGCGAGGCCTCGTGGTCGCGACCCTCGGCGTCACGCAGCTCCAGCACGTCGATGCCTGCCTCTCGCGTCGTGCCGGACACCGCGAGGTCGACGGCGACCCAGACGCCGTCGGTCGTGAGCGTGTCGAAGGCGTCCTCGAGCACCGTGCCGGTCCGGACGTCGTCGACGCGCACGCGCACGGGCCCTGCCGTGACCGTCTCGCCCACGGCGCCGCGCGACGTCGTCGACGTGAGCGTGGGCCACCACGTGTCGACGCGCGCGACGGCGGCGCCGACCACGACCGCGAGGACGAGCAGGACGACGGTCACGACCCGGTCGACCCGGCGCGGGCGCGGGGTCACGGGCGCACCGGACGGTGCGGGCGGTGGCGGCCCGACGACGGTCGCCGCGGTGCTCTGCTCGCTCACCAGCCCACCTCGTCCTCGGGCGGGTCGACGATGCTCGGCGGGACGTCGCCGGGCGGGACGTCCACGAGCACCACCTCGCCCGTCTCGGCCCACCGCCGTCCGCCCCCGATCGTCATGTCCCGGTAGCGGAACGTCGGGAGGGTCACGGTGAGCGGCTCGGCGGCCGTGGCCGGCGCGTCGGCCGCTGCCGCCTGGTCCTCGACCGTCACGTGCCACAGGAGCGCGACGTCCTCCGGCAGGCCCGGTTGCAGCACGGGAAACGGCGAGGCGTCGCGCACGAGCAGCGTCGCCTCCGGACGGTCGGGCTCCGCCTCTCCCGCGAGCGCCAGGCCGCCGGGAAGCTCCGCCGGGAGCGTCACGGCCGCGTCGCCGAGGCGACGCGACTCACGATCGGTGTCGAGCGCGCCCACGACCACGAGCAGCCACGCGTCGGCCCCGGCGTCCTCGAGCGCGGAGACCTGGACGTCGTCGGTCACGGACCACGACCGCACCGTGAGGTCGAACGGCCCGGTCGGGACCGGCTCGCCCGCGGCGGCCCGGACCGGCCCCGCGTCGGCGGCGACGTGCTGCGCGAGACCCCCGGCCGCCGTCGTGCCCACCACGACACCGAGCACGACCGCCAGGGCCGTCCGGCGCTGCCACGTCCCGACGACGGCCCGCGCCACGGGCACGGCGCGGGCGGCCCTCGGCGACGTCGTGATCACGCCGCGCATCCTACGGTGGTGCGGGCGGTGCCGTCAGGCGCCGCGGACGAACACCGTCGTGATCGGCCCCACGACGACGACGTAGACCAGGGCGAGCAGCACCGAGTGCAGGACGCAGAACAGCAGCGCCTGCCCGAGCGTCCCGGGCTCGCGCAGGTGCCGCGCGAGCTTGCGCACGAACTGCGTCGGGTGCAGCAGGTCCCAGCTGTTGAAGCGCACGTACCGACCGAGGTAGATGCCCACGGTGACGAGCACGAGCACGACGGCCACGGCGACCCAGGTGCCCGGCCGGGTGAACGGCGCGTCGTCGTCGGGGTAGCGCAGGACGGCGTACAGCATCTGCGCGACCAGCACGTTGACGACCGTGTTGAGCACACCGGACAGCGCGAGCGTCAGCACCGCGACGATGTCGTACCACAGCGGAACCCCTTCACCGTCCTTGCGGTGGTTGAGGTTCAGCTCGGTGACGAGGTATCCGGCGTTCGGCAGCAGGACCAGCCAGACGAGCGTCCCCAGCACGGCCACCGCCGTGACGACCCACGGTGTCACCCCGGCGGCGAGGAGCGTCGCGTCGACGAGCACGACCGCCCCGAGCACGAAGACGGGAACGATCGAGAGCCCGAGGTTGAGCAGCATGGGCCGGTACACCGCGGTGCGGTACACGAGGGCCCGCAGCAGGATGAGCGCCAGCGCGTAGACGTTGAGCAGCGCGACGCCGCCGAAGAGCCAGGTGAGCACCCTCCTACGCTACGGGTGACTCGCCGCGCGGGCCTGGGACGACGCCGATAGCGTGGAACTCGGCGAACCCTCCCCGTGCCCGAGGACGGGCACCTCCCCCCAGGAGCGACATGGCACGGCAGGACGAGAACCCGGCGACGCCCCGACACCTCGCTCCCGAGGCCACGGCCGGGCCACCGGCACCGAGCACGTCACCGACCCTCATGCTCGCCCTGGCGACCATCGGGTTCGCGGTGAACTTCTGGGCGTGGGCGCTCATCAGCCCGCTCGGCGCCGCGTACGGCCAGCTGTACGACCTCACCGACGTCCAGGTCTCGGTGCTCGTGGCGGTGCCGGTCGTCGTCGGCTCGCTCGGCCGCATCCCCATCGGCGCCCTCACGGACCGGTTCGGCGCCCGCGTGATGTTCCCGCTCGTGAGCGCGGCGACGATCCTGCCCGTGCTGTTCGTCGGGCTCGTCGCGGACAGCTTCGTCGCGCTCCTCGTCGGCGGCTTCTTCCTCGGCCTCGGCGGCACGGCCTTCGCGGTCGGCGTGCCGTTCGTCAACGCCTGGTACCCGCCGGCCCGGCGCGGCACCGCGATCGGGATCTTCGGCATGGGCATGGGCGGGACGGCGATCTCCGCGTTCACGACCGTGCGCATCCGTGACGCCTGGGGGGACGCGGCGCCGTTCCTGCTCGTCGCGGCGATCCTCGCGGTGTTCGCGGTCGTGTCGTGGCTGCTGCTGCGCGACGCGCCCGGGCGCGCGGCGGGTGCCACCGGGGGCTTCTGGGCCCGGACGTGGTCGACGTTCCGGATGCCCGTCACGCTCCAGCTCTCGTGGCTCTACGCCGTCGGCTTCGGCGGCTTCGTCGCGTTCTCCGTGTACCTGCCGACGTTCCTCGTCAACGCCTACGACCTCACCGTGTCCGACGCCGCGGCGCGCACAGCGGGCTTCGTCGTGCTCGCCGTGGTCATGCGGCCCGTCGGCGGCACGCTCTCGGACCGGTTCGGCGGCGTCCCGGTGTCGGTCGTGTGCTTCGCCGGCGTCACGGCGCTCGCCGCCGTCGTCGCGTTCCAGCCGTCGCTCGTCCCCGTGGGGACGATCGCGTTCCTCGGCCTGGCCGCCGCGCTCGGTGCGTCCTCCGGCGCGACGTTCGCGCTCGTCGCGAAGGTCGCGCCGCCGGACAAGGTCGGCGCCGTGACGGGGCTCGTCGGCGCCGCGGGCGGCCTCGGCGGGTTCATCCCGCCGCTGCTCATGGGCGCCGTCTACCAGCTCGAGGGCACGTACGGGCTCGGCTTCGGGCTGCTCGCCCTCACCGCGCTCGCGACGCTCCTCTTCACGCTCGGCCCGGTCCGCCGGGGCGTCCGGGCGCGCGAGGCGGCGGCGTCCGTCTGACCGCCCCGCGAGCCGGTCTCGCTCAGGCGTCGCGCACCGCGACCCGCGGCAGCACGAGCCACAGCGCCGTCAGCAGCACCAGGACCGAACCGCTCGCCCAGAGCGCCGCCGTGCGTCCGACGACGACGTCCACCACGAGCAGGACCGTGCCGGTGAAGACCAGGGCGAGCACGACGATCCCGGCGCGCGTGACGCGGTCGCTCAGCGTCACCAGCTCGGGCTTGCGGTGCTTGCGGAACAGCGCCCGGTGGATGCTCACCGGCGTGACGAAGAGCCCCGTCGTCAGCACGGACAGCCCGACCAGCGTCAGGTAGACCCCCACCTGGAACTCGTCGAGGTCGGCGAACCGTGCCTGGAACGGCAGCGTCAGCAGGAACCCGGTGAGGATCTGCACGCCCGTCTGCATGACGCGCAGCTCCTGCAGCAGCTCGACCCAGTTGCGGTCGGACCGCTCGTCGGGGGTCTCGTCCCGCCCCCGGTCGTCCGCTCCGGTCCGTGCCTCGTCGGCGCCCACACTCATGTCGTCCCTCCGTCCGTCGGAGCGGGTTGCACCCGCTCGACCCGCTCGTCCGCCGCAGACCGCCTTCGGCCGCGCGCTGGGCTAATCTTCCACTGCTGGGGTCAGGAATCGGCTCCGTCCTGCTTCGACCCCCGGGGACACCCATCGATGGACGCCGTCCTGCCCTCCGACGACCCAGAACCCGCGATCACCCTCCCGAGCCGCCTCGTCGCCGTGCTCGCCGCCCTCGCCGCGGGAGAACCTCAACCCGTCGGCCGCTTCCGCGTCGACCTCGCCACCGAGCGGTGGTGGTGGTCCGACGAGGTGTTCGCCATGCACGGGTTCGCACCCGGCGAGGTGGTCCCGACGACCTCGCTACTTCGCGCGCACACCCATCCGGACGAGCGCGAGCACGGCGTGCGTGCGCTCACCCTCGCGGCCCGTGAGGGCCACCCGTTCGGCTCCATGCACCGCATCGTGGACGCGGCCGGGCGGACACGCACGCTCGCCGTCGTCGCGCAGGGTCGGCGGAGCAGGACGAGCGGCGAGGTCGTCGAGCTCTCGGGCTACTTCGTCGACGTCACGGAGCACCATCGCGAGGCCGCGCGGCGCGAGGCGACGGCCTCGATCCGTGCCGCGGACGCCTCCCGGTCGGTGATCGAACAGGCGAAGGGGGTGCTCATGGTCGCGTTCGGGGTCGACGCCGACGAGGCGTTCGAGCTGCTGCGCAAGCGGTCCAACGACGCCAACGTCGCGGTGCGCGAGCTGGCGCGGCGGCTCGTGGGCGGGCTCGGCACGTCCGGCGACGTCGTCGAGGCGGCCCGCGAACGCGTCGACGCGCTCCTCACCGACGCCGAGCGCGATCCCGCCGCGGAAGCCGACCGTGCGCGCCTGGAGGGATCAGGAACCTGACGTCGGCGCGTCGGGACGGTCGATCCCGGGGACGCGACGCGTCTCGACGATCTGCCGCGCGACGTCGACCAGCTTGACGTTCGAGTCCTGCGAGACCCGGCTCAGCACGGCGAACGCACGGCTCGACGACAACGAGAAGCGCTCCATGAGGATGCCCTGGGCCTGGCCGATGAGGGTGCGGGTCTGCACGGCGGACTGGAGCTGTTCCTCGGTCCGCGCCGCCGAGATCGCCGCGGCGGCGACTGCGGCGAACGTCGCGGCGAGGTGGTGGTCGTCGAGCCCGAACGCGTCGCGCGTCGTCGCGTACATGTTGAGCGCGCCGTGCGCGGTCTCCGACGTGTAGAGCTGGACGCAGAGCATCGAGCGCACGCCCAGCTCGTCCGCGACCTTCGGGGACCACCGGGGCCACCGCACGTCGGCCTCGATGTCGCCGGACTCCACGAGCGGGGCCTCACGGATCGCGTCGAGGCACGGGCCCTCGCCGAGCTCGTACTGCAGCTCGTCCCCGCGCGCGACGAGCGGGTCCGACACCGCGGGGCTGTCGATGCGGCCCCGCGAGATGAGCGAGATGCCCGCGGACTCGCAGCCGTCGACCATCGACACCGCGAGCTCGACCACGCGGTCGAGCGTCTGCTGGAGCGTGGGCTCGTCCGCGAGAGCACGCGCCGCGTCGGCGACGCGGCCCGTGACGGTGAGTCCGTCGACGACGATCGGCGCACCTGGTGCCGCTCCGGTGGCGCCGGGCGCGGACCCGGAGGCGCCGGGTGCGTCCTGGGCCGTCGTGCTCGGCTCGGCCGTCCGCTGCTCGATGCTCGTCATGAGGCGCTCCATTCTCGGTCAGTCCGGTACCAGCCTACGTCGGCCACGACCGTCGACCCGCGCCGGAACCCCGCCCGGGCACGAGGCCCGGGCGAGGCGGGAGCGGTGGCCGTCTCGCCCGCACAAGGCGTGGCGGCTGTGTCCCGACCACGGGCGCCGTCGCTCTCGCGAAGGACCCGCTCCCGGACGAGCACGGCGGGCTCGTCCTCCGTCCTCCCGCGGGCTGCGGCGATCGGCCGAGCAGCCGCGGCCCCGGGGAGGTCTCGGGGCTCAGAACACGGGCTTGCCGCCCGTGACCCCGAGCACCGTTCCCGACACGTAGCTCGCGTCCGACGCGGACGCGAGGAACACGAACGCCGGCGCGACCTCCGCGGGCTGCCCCGCGCGACCGAGCGGCGTGTCCTGACCGAACTGCTCGATCTTCTCCGCCGGCTGCGTGGCCGGCTGGAGCGGCGTCCAGATCGGCCCGGGGGCCACCGCGTTCACCCGGATGCCCTGCGCGCCGAGCTCGGCCGCGAGGTTGACCGTGAGGTTGTTGATCGCGGCCTTCGTCGACGCGTAGTCGAGCAGCGACGTCGAGGGCTGGTAGGCCTGGATAGAGGAGACGTTGATGACGCTCGCCCCCTCGCCCAGGTGCTCGAGCGCCGCCTGCGTGACCCACAGCAGCGCGTAGAGGTTCGTCTTCAGCACGCGGTCGAACTCGTCCGTCGTCGCGTCCGCGAACGACTCGCGCCGGGCGTACTGGAAGCCGGCGTTGTTGACGAGCACGTCGAGGCCGCCGAGCTCCGCCACGGCCCGCCCCGGGAGGGCGCGCGCCGTCGCCTCCTCGGTGAGGTCGCCGGGCAGGAGCGCGACCGTGCGGCCGGCCTCCCGGACCCACCGTGCCGTCTCCTCGGCGTCCTCCTGCTCCTCGGCAAGATAGGAGATCGCGACGTCGGCGCCCTCGCGCGCGAACGCGATCGCGACGGCCCGGCCGATCCCCGAGTCGCCTCCGGTGATCAGCGCACGCCGGCCCTCGAGCCGGCCGGTGCCGCGGTACGAGCGTTCGCCGTGGTCCGGCGTCGGGTCCATCCGTCCGGTCAGTCCGGGCGGCTCCTGCTGCTGGGCAGGGAACGCGGGGGTGTCGTCCGTCATGTCGTCCTCCTTCTCAGCCGCGAGCCGGCTCGCGGCGTCGGGCGAGCTGGGCGTCGTGAGCGCGCGGCCGGGCCGGCGGCTTGACCGCGGCGAGCGCTCCGGCGACCGTCGCCTCGGCCGTCGGGCCGACCCCGCCCGCCTTCGACAGGGCGGCCATCACCTGGGCCGCCGCGTCGTGCACAGGGGTCCCAGCCTCGCTCGCGGCTTCCGCGAGCAGGCGGGCCGCCTCCAGGTCGTCGACGCCGTGGACGGCCATGAGGACGCCCTTCGCCTGCTCGACGGCCGCGGCGGTGACGAAGGCGCGGGTCACCGCACGGTTCGCCTCGCGGTCGAGCACCTCGCGCTGCACGGGCGTCACGTCGACGACGTACCCGGCGATCTCGACGACGCGGCCCCTCGCGTCGCGTCGACCCTGCCCGGTGATGACGACCGTCCGCGCGCGGCCGTGGCCGTCGACGATCCGGTGGGCGCACGAGAACGGACGCCCGGTGCGCAGCGCGTCGGTCCCGACGCGCACGACGCGGGCGCGGTCGTCCGGGTGCTTGCGCGAACGCAGCGCGTCCAGCCCGGGCTCGATGTCGCCGGGCTCCCAGCCGTGCATCGTGTACACCTCGTCCGACCACCACCACGTGCCGGTGCCGATCTCGACCCGGTACTGCCCGACGAGGAGGTGCGTGCCGAGGGCGAGAACCTCGGCGAGGGACGCCGGGCGCACGGGGGTGGTCTGCGCGGGGCTGACGGCGGTCACGGAGTTCGGGGCCATGTGGTCCTCCTGGATCCAGGGGGTTTCGGGCCGCTTCTTGACTCCGCCTCCAACCTAGCCCAGAGGTCGGCGGACGGCACCCGCACTTCGGTAGCGTGCGGCCATGACCCCTCCCGAGGACCGGCGGACCGTCGTGCAGCACGTCGACGCCGCGCTCGCGCTCGTCGACCCGCTGCCGGTCGTGGAGCGCGACCTCGACGGCGCGCTCGGTCACGTGCTCGCCGCCGACGTCGTCTCGCTCCTCGACTCCCCCGCGGCCGACGCGTCGGCCATGGACGGCTACGCCGTCCGGACCGCCGACGTGGAGGGCGCCACGCCGGCCGCCCCGGTGACCCTGCGCGTCGTCGCGGACGTCCCGGCGGGCGGCTCTGGCGGGGCGACCGGCGGCTCGGGCGGCGGCTCGGGCGGCGGCTCGGGCGGGACCGACGACCCGGGCGGCGGACCGGGCGGGTCCGGGCCGCACATCGGCCCCGGGGAAGCGGCGCGCATCATGACGGGGGCCGTCGTCCCGGTCGGCGCGGACGCCGTCGTGCCCGTGGAGGAGACATCGACCGGCCGGTTCGTGCCGGGCTCGGGCCCGTCCCGTGACTCGTGGGTCGGCACGGTGACGCTCCCCGTCGCGGACCGGGGCGGTCCGCGACGCACGCACGTCCGCCGGCGAGGAGAGGACGTGCGGCGCGGTGACGTCGTGCTGGGGTCCGGCACGCGGCTGGGCGCGCGTCACGTCTCGGTGGCCGCCTCCGCCGGACACGCGACGCTGCCCGTCCACCGCGAGCCGCGCGTCGCCGTCGTCTCGACGGGCAGCGAGCTCGTGCCGGCCGGGACCGCCCCCGGGGCCGGCATGCTGCCCGACTCGAACTCCGTGCTCGTCGCCGCCGCGGCACGGTCGCTGGGGGCGTCCGTCGTGCGACGCGGCGCCGTGGCCGACACGCTGGCGGACCTCGGAGCGGCGCTCGACGGGGTCCTGTCGAGCGCGTGGCCCGACGGCGCCGTCGCACCGCCCGACCTCGTGGTCACCACGGGCGGCGTGAGCGCCGGGGCGTTCGACGTCGTCCGCGGGCTCCTCGACCCTGCGACCCGGTCAGGGACGGCCTGGGAGGACGCAGTCACCGACGCGCAGCTCGTCGCCGTCGGCATGCAGCCCGGCAAGCCCCAGGGCCTCGCGCGCTGGCGGGGCGTCCCGTGGCTCGCCCTCCCGGGCAACCCGGTGAGCGCGTTCGTGTCGTTCGAGCTGTTCGTCCGCCCCGTCGTCGACCGGCTGCGGGGCTGTCCCGACCCGCGCCGCAGGCTCGTCACCCGGGTCGCGGGCGAGGGCTGGGCGTCGCCCCTCGGCCGGGAGCAGCTCGTGCTCATGCGGCACGCGGGGCCCGACGACGCGCACGTCGTCCTCGCGCGACCGGAGCACGGTCGCGGGGTCGCCGACGGCGGCGGCGCCGCGGGTGCTGCGGCCGTCGGGGCGCAGGGCTCAGGCTCCCACCGGCTCTCGGCGCTGGCGTCCGCCGACGCGGTGGCCGTCGTGCCGGCCGACGTCACGGCCGTCGCGGCGGGCGACGCGGTCCGCGTGCTCCTCCTGGACTAGCGCACCGACGAGCCGCGCGCCGGCGACTACTTCGCGGTCGGGATCGGGTGACCCTCCGAGGCCTGCACGACGACGATCCCCTGCCCGGACAGCGCGAGCTGGTACGCCTCGCCCGACCCGCGCCCGATCGCGGCGCCGAGCTTCGCCGTCTTGCGGACCGACGACTGCAGCGACGTCGACCACAGGACGGCGGCCTGCATGTCGACGAACGTCGGCACGTCGACGCTCAGCACGACCGGCGTGCCGTACGCCGTGACCGCGATCGAGCCGGTGCCGCGGAAGGTCGTGTTGAACAGCCCGCCGCTCATCATGGACGCGCCCTCGACGCGGTTGATGTCCCACGTCAGCGAGCTCTCGAACGCGAGCACGTTCGCGCCGTTGACCGTGACGCCCTCGTCCTCGAGGTGGAGCACGAACACCTGGTCGGCGTCCTGGGCGAGGAACACGTCGCCGCTCCCGGAGACCTTCATGAGGGACATGCCCTCGCCGGTGAACGCCTTCTTGAACATCTTGCCGAGGCCGCCCGAGCCCTCGTACGCGAAGTCGACGTCGCCCTGGTAGGCGACCATCGAGCCCTGCTTGGCGAAGAAGAACCCGCCCGTGCCGGACAGGTCCACCTTGAGCATGCGGTCGTTCTGGAGCTGGAAGCTGCCGGGCTCGACGGAGCGCTCGGCGTGGTCGAGGAGTGAGCTGCGCATGGCCCCGATCCTGCGTCACGGCGGCCCCGGTGGCAACGGTCGCGCGCCGGGGACGCGGCCGAGACCGAGGGCGGACGTGGAACCACGGGAGGACCGTGGAAGAGTGGGCGCATGAGCTTCACGCACCTCGACGAGCGCGGCCACGCACGCATGGTGGACGTCACCGAGAAGCAGCCCACGGTCCGGTCCGCGACGGCCACGGGCGTCGTGCGGTGCCCGCCGCACGTCGTCGCGGCGCTGCGCGACGGCGCCGTCCCGAAGGGTGACGTGCTCGCCGTCGCGCGCATCGCCGGGATCGCCGGCGCCAAGCGCACTGCCGAGCTCCTGCCGCTCGCGCACGTCATCGGGGTGCACGGCGCGGCCGTCGACCTCACCGTGGGCGACCACGGGGTCGACGTCACGGCGACCGTCCGCACCGCCGACCGGACGGGCGTCGAGATGGAGGCGCTCACGGCCGTCGCGGTCGCGGGGCTCGCCGTCGTCGACATGGTCAAGGGCCTCGACAAGTCGGTCGAGCTCACCGACGTCCGCCTCGTCGCGAAGACGGGCGGCAAGTCCGGCGACTGGAGGCGGTCCGACGGCTCCGCCGTCGTGGGCTCGGGAACCGGATGATGCCGCACCGACCCCCCGCGCAGACCCGCCACGACGCGCCCTCGTCCCCCGGCCCCCGGTCCCGCACCGGGCTGCCGGCCTTCGACGCGCTCGTCCTCGCCGGAGGGCGCGCGACGCGGCTCGGGACGCCGAAGCCGGGCCTCGTCGTCGCCGGCCGGCCCCTCCTCGAGCACGCGCTCGCGGCGACGTCGGGCGCACGGGTGACCGTCGTCGTCGGGCCGGACGAGCTCACGGACGCCACCGACGGGCCCGCGCGCTACCTGCTGACGCGCGAGGACCCGCCGTTCGGCGGGCCCGTGGCCGGGATCGCGGCGGGCCTCGCGGCATTGCGCACCGTGGCACCCGACGGGAACGCCGCCGGGCTGCTCGACGCTGCGACCGGGTCTGCCGCGACCGCGGCGCCCGACGACGCCCCCGCGCCCTGGGTGCTCGTGCTCGCGTGCGACGTCCCCCGCGCCGCGGACGCCGTCCCGCTCCTGCTCGCGGCGGCCGCGGACACCGACGCGACCGGTGAGCCCGTGGACGCGGTCCACGCCGTGCGCGACGGCCGCGACCAGTGGCTCGTGGGGCTCTACCGCCGGGACGCGCTCGACGCCGCGGTCGCCCGGCTGCGAGCGGCGGGCGGCGTCGACAGCGCGCCGGTGCACCGCCTGCTCGGAGCCCTCACCGCGCGGACGGTCGAGGACGCCGCGGGCCTCACGGACGACGTGGACACGTGGCAGGATGCCCACGAGCACGACCGTCGCGCCGGGACCGGCCGCGCGGCGGACGACCGCACGCCGCACGGCACACCCACCGACAGGAGGCCGCGATGACCAACCTCGAGCGCTGGGTGGACGCCCTCGTCGACGAGTACGACCTCGACCCCGAGGTCGTCGACATCGGGGCCGTCCTGGACCTCGCGCGCGACGCGGCCCACGGCGTCGAGCGCCCTGCGGCCCCGCTCACGACGTTCATCGCGGGGTACGTCGCCGGGATGGCCGCGGGCGAGGGCGCGGACCACCCGATCGAGGACGTGCTGGCCCGCGCCACCGAGCTCGCTCTCGCGTGGACCGCCGAGCCCGAGCTGCCCGGCACCGAGACCCCGGGGGCCTGACCCGTGGCCACCGTCCGGTACTTCGCCGGCGCGCGCGAGGCCGCGGGCGTCGAGTCGGAGAGCGTCGCCGCGACGACCGTCGGCGCGCTGCACGCGGCGCTCGTCTCCCGGCACCCCGCCCTGACCGACGTCCTGCCGCGCTGCTCGCTGCTCGTCGGCGGCGTCCGCGCGTCCGACGACGCGGCTCCCGTCGGCGCGGACGAGACCGTCGACGTCCTGCCGCCCTTCGCCGGGGGCTGACCCAACCCCGAGGCACGAGCTGTCAGCACCCCACCGGTGCCTGGACCGGCCCGGCGCTGACAGGTTGCCGCCCCGAGAAGGTGTCAGCACGCGAGCGGTCCGGAGACCTGCCCGGTGCTGACAGGCCGTCCGGCCCGGTGCTGACGGCGAGGCGCGCTCGGCGCTGACAGGTCAGTGGTCGCCGCCGCCGAGCTGGGACAGCACGTGCGGCACGAGCGGTTCGAGCACGGCCCAGCCGTCGCGCACCCCGCCTGTCGAGCCGGGCAGGTTCACGACGAGCACGCGACCGTCCGGGCCGGGGGCGGTCCCCGCGATGCCGCGCGACAGCACCGCGGCGGGCACGTGGGCGGCGCCGCGCCGGCGCAGCTCCTCGGCGATGCCGGGGACCTCCTGGTCCACGACCAGCCGCGTCCCCTCGGGCGTCAGGTCGCGCGGCCCGACGCCGGTCCCTCCCGTCGTGAGCACGACACGCGCCCCGGAGGCGACGGCCCGGGCGACGGCGTCGCGGACGGAGGCTGCGCCGTCGGGCACGAGATCGGTGCCCACGCTGCCGTAGCCCGCGTCCGCGAGGAGCCCCACCAGGAGCGGGCCGGACCGGTCCTGCGCCTCCCCGCGCGAGCAACGGTCGGACACGGTGACGACGACGACGTGGACGTCGGTGGAGGGCGGTCGCGGGTGCTCGCTCATGGGGGCACGGTACCGACGTACCGGCCGCAGCCGTCGCGCGAGACCGCCACGCACGTGCCTAGGGTGGACGAGGGTGACGGCACCGGCGCCGCTCCCTCGCAGCCCCAGGACGAAGGAGTTCCGATGAGCACCGCCCGGTCCGTGACCTCCCGCCGCACCTCCCCGCGAGGAGCCCGGCACGCCGCCCGGCTCGCGGTCGGCACCGCGGTCGTCGTGGCGCTCGCCCTCGCGACGCCCGCCTCCGCCGCCCCCGACGTAGACCCGCAGGCCGCGGACGACGGGTACGAGGTGATCTTCGACGGCACGCAGGAGTCGTTCGACGCGTGGGAGTACGCGGGAGACGGCGGGTTCGACCTGCTCGACGACGGCACGATCCGCAGCCGGGTCGGCGAGGACGGCGGGTTCGGCACGCTCTGGTACCCCGTCCTGCAGTACGGCGACTTCTCCCTCACGCTCGAGTTCCGCGACGACGCCCCGGGGGACCTGCGCGGCAACAGCGGCGTCCAGGTGCGCTTCCCCGCTCTGGACGGCCCCGTCGAGGGCTGCCCCACGACCTTCAACGGCAGCGAGACGGGCAACCTCTCCTGGATCGCCGTCAACTGCGGCCACGAGATCCAGGTGAACGACTCCCCGGAGGGCGGCTCGAACGACCCGCGCAAGACGGGGTCGGTCTACGGCTTCGCCGACATCGGGCTCGACCGGGCCATGCCGACGCCCAAGGGGACGTGGAACGAGCTGGAGGTGCGCGTCGTCGGGCAGCACTACACGGTGATCCGCAACGGCGTCGTGATCAACGAGTACGAGAACCTGCCCGGGGTCCCCTTCCCGGGCCGGCCGCTCGACCCGGACTCGAGCAGCCGCGGACTCGTCGGGTACGTCGGCGTGCAGGCGCACGGCTCCGCGCCGGACGTGGTGTCCTACCGCGACATCCGGGTCCGCGAGCTGCCCCCCGTGACGACGCAGGCGAGCGTCCGCTGCCTCGCCGGGACGGCCTACGTCGCGGTGCGCGCGCAGAACGTCGGGGACGACGCCGTCGACCTGACGCTCGCGACGCCCGCCGGGCAGCGGGAGTTCACCGACGTCGCGCCGCAGCGCAGCGCCTACCAGGCGTTCAACACCCGTGCGGCGTCCGTCCCGGCGGGTTCCGTGTCCCTCACGGTCGCCGGGGACGACGGCGGCCCCGTCGTCGTCGAGACGCCGTTCGCGGCGGCGGACTGCGGCTGACCCACCCCGCCCGCCGGGCGGCACGTCCGATCCCTCGCTCACCGCGCGCTCCACCACCTTCCTGGGCATAGTGGGCAGGGATCGCACCAGCCCGTCCTGCTCGCCCAGGAGGCCGCATGTCGCAGTCCACCCTGCCTACCCCCGAGGCACCGTCCGGGCCCGTCCCCGCAGGTCCGGTCGAGGACGCGTTGCTCCGGCTCGGCAAGCACCTGCGCCCGGGCGAGGTGTCCGCGGACCTGCGCCAGGTGTTCCTGCGCGGCGGTCGCGAGGGCGACGTCTTCTACCGGGACCGGTGGTCGCACGACAAGGTCGTGCGGTCAACCCACGGCGTGAACTGCACGGGGTCGTGCTCCTGGAAGGTGTACGTCAAGGACGGCATCATCACGTGGGAGACGCAGCAGACCGACTACCCGTCGGTGGGCCCCGACTCGCCCGAGTACGAGCCGCGCGGCTGCCCGCGCGGGGCCGCGTTCTCCTGGTACACCTACTCGCCGACGCGCGTGCGCTACCCGTACGTGCGCGGCGTCCTGCTCGACCTGTACCGGCGCGCGAAGGCGACGGTCGGCGGTGACCCGGTCCTGGCGTGGGAGTTCCTCACGTCCGACCCGGACGCGTCGCGCGCCTACAAGTCGGCCCGCGGCAAGGGCGGTCTCGTGCGCGCGTCGTGGGACGAGGCGGCCGAGATCGTCGCCGCGGCGCACGTCCACACGATCAAGCGCTGGGGCCCCGACCGCGTCGCCGGGTTCTCCCCCATCCCCGCGATGTCGATGGTGTCGCACGGCGTCGGCGCGCGGTTCGTGCAGATGCTCGGCGGCACGATGCTCTCGTTCTACGACTGGTACGCGGACCTCCCGGTCGCGTCGCCCCAGGTGTTCGGCGACCAGACCGACGTCCCCGAGTCGGCCGACTGGTGGAACTCGACCTACTGCATCATGTGGGGATCCAACGTCCCCGTGACCCGCACGCCCGACGCCCACTTCATGACGGAGGCCCGCTACCGCGGCCAGAAGGTCGTCGTCGTCTCGCCCGACTACGCGGACAACACGAAGTTCGCGGACGAGTGGCTCGCGCCGCAGCCCGGCACGGACGGGGCGCTCGCCCAGGCCATGGGCCACGTGATCCTCACCGAGCACTACGCCCGACGCCGCACGCCCGAGTTCGCGCAGTACGGCGCCCGCTTCACGGACCTCCCGCACCTCGTGCGCCTCGAACGGCGCGACGACGGCACGTACCTCCCCGCCAAGTTCCTCACCGCCGCGGACCTGCCGGACGACATGCTCGCCGCCGCCGCGGCGACGCCCATGGCCGACGGCGCCGCGCCCGCGAACGCGGCGTTCAAGACGGTCGTCCTCGACGCCGACGGCACCCCCCGGATCCCGAACGGCTCCCTCGGCCACCGCTACGGCGACGCCGACGCGGGCCGCTGGAACCTCGACCTGGGCGACATCGACCCCCTCCTCTCCGTCGCCGACCCGCACGGCGCCTTCTTCGGCGCCCCGGGCGTCGCCCCGACCCGAGACGCGACCGACCGAGGTACTACCTCGGCAGACCAGGGCTCTACCTCGGCCGACCAGGGCTCTACCTCGGCAGACCAGGGCTCTACCTCGGCGACGGACCGGGGCGAGCCGACCGCGCACGCCGCACCCACGCCGTCGGGCACGACGGCCCCGACCACGGCCCGTGGCGAGACGGCAGCGGAGGCGGAGACGGGGGCGGCGTCGGAGGCGAAGGGCGTGGCGGGCCTGGCGGGAGGAGCCCGAGGGACGAGGGCTCCGGATGGTAGCCCGAGCCCCGACGCCGCCCCCGTCCCCGCCGGACCCGACGCCGCCCCCGTCCCCGCCGGACCCGGACACAGCGCGCACGAGACGTACGAGACGGTCGAGGTCGCGCTCCCCCGGTTCGACGTCGACCCGACGCCCGGCGACGACGCCTCCGCCCACACGGGCGGCTCCGGCGTCGTCGTGCGCGGTGTGCCGGTGCGCCGCGTCGGGGACCACGTGGTGACGACGGTCCTCGACCTCATGCTCGCGCAGTACGGCGTCGACAGGCCCGAGCTGGGCCTGCCGGGCGAGTGGCCGACGGGCTACGACGACCCGTCGACGCCGGGCACGCCGGCGTGGCAGGAGCAGTTCACGGGCGTGCCCGCGCCGGCCGCGGAGCGCATCGGCCGCGAGTTCGCCCAGAACGCGCTCGACTCGGGCGGGCGCTCGATGATCATCATGGGCGCGGGCGCGAACCACTGGTTCCACTCGGACACGATCTACCGCGCGATGCTCGCGCTGACGACGCTCACGGGGTGCCAGGGCGTGAACGGCGGCGGCTGGGCGCACTACGTGGGGCAGGAGAAGTGCCGCCCGATCACGGGGTGGGCGCAGTACGCGGGCGGGCTGGACTGGGTGCGCCCGCCGCGGCAGATGATCGGGACGGCGTTCTGGTACCTCGCGACGGACCAGTGGCGCTACGACGGGCTGCCGGCGGACTCGCTCGCGTCGCCGCTCGCGCAGGGCCAGTTCGCGGGCCGGACGACGGCCGACACGCTCGTCGAGTCGGCGCAGCGCGGGTGGATGCCGAGCTACCCGACGTTCGACCGCAACCCGCTCGACCTGGTCGGCGAGGCGCGCGCGGCGGGCAAGGACCCGGCCGCGCACGTGGTCGACGAGCTCAAGGCCGGGAACCTGCGGTTCGCGTGCGAGGACCCGGACGCGCCGGAGAACTTCCCGCGCGTCGTGACGGTGTGGCGGGCGAACATCCTCGGGTCGTCGGGCAAGGGCAACGAGTACTTTCTCAAGCACCTGCTGGGGACGGACGCGGCGGTCAACGCGGCGGAGTCCGGGCCAGAGCGGCGGCCGCAGACCATGACGTGGCGCGACGAGGCGCCGCAGGGCAAGCTCGACCTGCTCGTCACGCTGGACTTCCGCATGACGTCGACGACGCTGTTCAGCGACGTCGTGCTCCCGGCCGCGACCTGGTACGAGAAGCACGACCTGTCGAGCACGGACATGCACCCGTTCGTGCACTCGTTCAACCCGGCGGTCGACCCGCCGTGGCAGACGCGCACGGACTTCGCGACGTTCCACACGATCGCGGCCAAGGTCTCGGAGATGTCCGTGGAGCACCTCGGGGTGCGCGAGGACCTCGTCGCCGTGCCGCTGCAGCACGACACCCCGGACGAGATGGCGGTGCCGCACGGCGCGCTCACCGACTCGGGGCAGCCGATGACCGAGCGCGAGCTGGTCCCGGGCCGGACCATGCCGAAGCTCGTCGTCGTGGAGCGCGACTACCCCGCGTTCGCGGCGCGCATGGCGGCGCTCGGGCCGCTCACCGACACCGCCGGGATGGCGACGAAGGGCGTCGCGTTCATGCCGGACGAGGAGGTGCGGCGCCTGGGCCAGCGCAACGGCGTCGTGCAGGACGGACCGGCCGCCGGGCGTCCGCGCCTCGACAAGGACACGCACGCGTGCGAGATGATCCTCGCGCTGTCCGGGACGACCAACGGCCGGTTGGCGGTGCAGGGCTTCGAGCACCTCGAGAAGCGCACGGGGACGCCGCTCGCGGACCTGGCGCGCGAGGAGGAGGGCGTGCGGATCACGTTCCCGGACGTGCAGTCGCGCCCGACGCCGGTCGTCACGTCTCCCGAGTGGTCCGGTTCGGAGCACGGCGGGCGCCGGTACTCGGCGTTCGTCGTCAACGTCGAGCGGCTCAAGCCGTGGCACACGCTCACCGGCCGCCAGCACTTCTACCTCGACCACGACTGGATGATCGAGCTGGGCGAGCACCTGCCGATCTTCCGGCCGCCGCTCGACATGCACCGGCTGTTCGGCGACTCGCCCGTGGTGGGCGACACGTCGCCGTCGGGCTACCCGGGGTCGGACGGGCACGCCGAGGTCGCGGTCCGGTACCTCACGCCGCACAACAAGTGGTCGATCCACTCGGAGTACCAGGACAACCTCTTCATGCTGTCGCTCTCGCGCGGCGGACCGAACGTGTGGATGAGCCCCGCGGACGCGGCGAAGATCGGCGTCGCCGACAACGAGTGGATCGAGGCCTACAACCGCAACGGCGTCGTGGTCGCGCGGGCGGTGGTGAGCCACCGCATGCCGGAGGGCACGGTCTACATGCACCACGCGACCGACCGGACGATCGACGTGCCGCTCGCCGAGACGTCGGGGCTGCGCGGTGGGATCCACAACTCGCTGACGCGCATCCTCCTCAAGCCGACGCACCTCGCGGGCGGCTACGCGCAGCTGTCGTACGCGTTCAACTACCTCGGCCCGACCGGCAACCAGCGGGACGAGATGACGGTGATCCGGCGGCGGTCGCAGGAGGTCCGGTACCAGTGACGGCGCGACGGCTCGTGGGGGTGACGGCATGAAGGTCATGGCGCAGATGTCGATGGTGATGAACCTCGACAAGTGCATCGGGTGCCACACGTGCTCGGTGACGTGCAAGCAGGCGTGGACGAACCGCACGGGCGTGGAGTACGTGTGGTTCAACAACGTCGAGACGCGGCCGGGCCTGGGCTACCCGCGGACGTACCAGGACCAGGACAAGTGGGAGGGCGGCTGGGTCCGCACGAAGAGCGGGAAGCTCAAGCTGCGCGCCGGCGGGCGGCTCAAGAAGCTCGCGACGATCTTCTCCAACCCGAAGCTGCCGTCGATCCACGACTACTACGAGCCGTGGACGTACGAGTACGACATGCTCCTCTCCGCGCCGCAGGGCAAGCACACCCCCGTGGCCCGCCCGAAGTCGTTGCTCACGGGCGAGAACATGCAGATCTCGTGGTCGGCGAACTGGGACGACGACCTCGGCGGCTCCACGGCGACGATGCAGCAGGACCCCGTGCTCCAGCACATGAGCGAGCACGTCGCGGAAGAGCTCGAGAAGACGTTCATGTTCTACCTGCCGCGCATCTGCGAGCACTGCCTCAACCCGGCGTGCGTGGCGTCGTGCCCGTCGGGGGCGATGTACAAACGGGCCGAGGACGGCATCGTGCTCGTCGACCAGGACCAGTGCCGCGGCTGGCGCATGTGCGTGACGGGCTGCCCGTACAAGAAGGTCTACTTCAACCACAAGACCGGCAAGGCCGAGAAGTGCACGCTGTGCTACCCGCGGCTCGAGGTCGGGCTGCCGACGGTGTGCTCCGAGACGTGCGTCGGCCGCCTGCGCTACCTCGGCCTCGTGCTGTACGACGCCGACCGCGTCTCGACCGCCGCGGCCGCCGAGGACGAGCACGACCTGCTCGCCGCGCAGCGCTCGATCCTCCTCGACCCGCACGACCCCGAGGTCGTCGCCGCGGCCCGCCGCGAGGGCATCCCCGACGACTGGATCACCGCGGCGCAGGCGTCGCCGATCTGGAAGCTCATCTCCGAGTACGAGGTCGCGCTGCCGCTGCACCCCGAGTACCGGACGCTCCCGATGGTCTGGTACATCCCGCCGCTGTCCCCGGTCGTGGACACGGTCACGGCGTCAGGCAACGACGGCGAGGACGGGCGCACGCTGTTCGCCGCGATCTCGCAGCTGCGCATCCCGCTCGAGTACCTCGCCGGGCTGTTCACCGCGGGCGACACCGCACCCGTCGAGCGCGTGCTGCGACGCCTCGCCGCGATGCGCTCGTCGATGCGCGAGGTCAACCTCGGCAACCCGTTCCCCGAGGAGCACGCGGCCGCCGTCGGGATGACGGGGCGCGAGGTGCAGGAGATGTACCGGCTCCTCGCGATCGCGAAGTACGAGGAGCGCTACGTCATCCCCACCGCCCACACGGAGATCGCGCGCGAGCTCGACGAGATGGCGTGCTCGCTCGACGTCGACGGCGGGCCGGGCATGGGCGGGTACGGCGGCACGACCATGGGCGGTGGTGGGCCGTTCGGCTCGTCGTCGGGGCAGCCGATGCCGGTTGCCGTCGAGAACTTCCACGTGCTCCAGGCGCGTCAGACGGGCGACTCTCCGCACGAGCCGTCGACCACGTCGCGCGTGAACCTCCTCAACTGGGACGGGAGAGGGCGGCCCGCGGGCTTGTTCCCGCCCGAGATGGAGTCCGGTCACGCGGCCGACGTCGGGCAGGGCGGCGGCACGCCGCCCGGCGCGCTCGGCACGCTGCCCGGCGGGCGGCAGGACGCGCGCTTCGACGCGGTCGACGGCGTGGAGTCGGCGGGCGAGCCACCGAGACCCGACGCTCCGGGCTCGACGGGCGGCGCACCATGACCTCGCTGCTGCCGCTGCCCCGCCTGCGGCCCGGTGCCCGACGCCGCGGCGCCGGGACCGCCGACGACGCCGCCCGGGCGTTCGCTCCCGTCCCCACGACGGCCGCGCAGCGCCGGACCGCGCACATGGCGGCCTCGCTCCTGCTCGCCTATCCCGACGACGACGTGCTCGCCGCCGCTGCCGCCGTCCGGCCCGCGCTGGCCGGGCTGCCCGCCCCGGTGGCCGAGCGGCTCGGCGGGTTCTGCGACCTGCTGGACCACGCGGCGTCGGGCACGGACGGACCCGGCGGCCTGCGGGAGCTCCAGGCGCGCTACGTCGCGACGTTCGACCTCAAGCGCAAGTGCTCGATGTACCTGTCGTACTACGCCGCCGGGGACACGAGGCGTCGCGGGATCGCGCTCGTCCGGTTCGTCGAGGCGTACCGGGCCGCGGGCTGGGAGCTCGCCGCCCGCACGCCCGCGGGCGGGCCGGAGCTCCCCGACTACCTGCCGACCGTGCTCGAGTTCTCCGCCCGCACGACCGGCGACGACGCGACCATCGCCGCAGGGCTGCTCGGCGCGCACCGCGACGGGATCGAGGTGCTGCGCGCGGCGCTCGCCGACGCGGGGTCGCCCTGGGCACCCGTCGTCGAGGCGGTGTGCCTCACCCTGCCACCGCTCGACGAGGCCATGGAACGACGCTACGAGGCGCTCGTCACCGCCGGGCCACCGAGCGAGATGGTCGGGCTCGAAGGACTCGCGCCGTTCGGGCCGACGGACACCGACGAGAGAGGTGGGCGGCGATGAGCGGGGTGAGCGCAGGAGAGATCCTGCTGTGGGTCGTGCTCCCGTACGTGACGTTCGCGGTGCTCGTCGTCGGGTCGATCTGGCGCTACCGGTACGACAAGTTCGGCTGGACCACCCGGTCGAGCGAGCTCTACGAGAAGAGGCTCCTGCGCCTCGGCTCGCCGCTGTTCCACTTCGGGCTGCTGTTCGTCGTGCTGGGGCACCTGCTGGGGCTCGTCGTGCCGAAGGCGTGGACCGAGGCCGTCGGCATCAGCGAGGGGTTCTACCACTTCATCGCGACGTCGATGGGGACGGTCGCGGCCGTCGTCGCGGTCGCTGGCCTCCTCATCCTCATCTACCGCCGTCGCACGACCGGCCCCGTCTTCCTCGCGACGACGCGCGTGGACAAGGGCATGTACGTGTTCCTCGCCGCCTCGATCCTGTCGGGCGCGTGGGCCACGGTGGAGACGCAGATCCTCGCGGGCGGCCACGGCTACGACTACCGGGAGACCATCTCGCCCTGGTTCCGCTCGCTCTGGTACCTCCAGCCGACGCCCGAGCTCATGGCCGGTGTCCCCGCCGCGTTCCAGGTGCACATCGTCGCCGCGATGCTCCTCTTCGCCGTGTGGCCGTTCACGCGCCTCGTGCACGCGTTCTCGGCACCGGTCCCGTACCTGTTCAGGCCCTACGTCGTGTACCGCTCGCGCGACACGACGACGTCGTCGCGCGAGCCGCGACCGGGCTGGGACCCGTCCTCCCCGCCGAGACGACGCTGACGGCGTCCCCTACCGAACCGCTGCCGAACCACTCCCGGATCACGGGTGAAAACGGCGCAGGGACGCCCCGAGGCGTCCCGCGCCCCCCTCCTTCCAGAGGCGGCCACACCGGCTGCTCCCACCACCTGGAGGAGGCTTCACCATGTTCCACGCAGCCGCGACGCCCGGCACCCCGGCCGCCGCACCCCGTCCGGGCGTGACCGCCGGCCCCGCCGCTCCGGCCGCCGCCTCGGCGCCGCGCCAGCTCGTCGCCACGGTCACCGGGCACGTCGACACCGCCGTCGGCGCGACCGCCCGGTTCCTCACGCGATGGTCGGTGCCCGCGCTGCGCGTCGCGATCGGCCTGATCTTCCTCGGCTTCGGCGTCCTGAAGTTCGTGCCGGGCGGCAGCCCCGCCGAGACCATCGCCGCCCGCACGGTCGAGACGCTCACGTTCGGCGTCGTGGGCGGCACCACGGCCGTCCTCTTCACCGCCGTGCTGGAGACGTTCATCGGCCTGTGCCTCATCACCGGCCGTTTCCTGAAGATCGGCCTGCTCGCCCTCGCCGTGGCGTTGGCCGGGATCCTGTCCCCGCTCGTCCTGTTCTTCGGCGAGCTCTTCGGCGACGGCATGACCCTCATGGGCCAGTACGTCCTCAAGGACGCAGTGCTCGTCGCCGGGGCGTCCGTCGTCGCGGCCGTCGCGCTGGGCGCGCGCCTGAAGCTCGAGGCATGACCGCACCGCACGACACCGAGCCAGCCGCCCGAGCCACCCGCCCGAGCCGGCCGCCGAGAAGTGAGTTCCCACCCCAGATCCTGATGATTCCGGGGCGGAGGCTCACTTCTCGGCGGTTGCGGGAGGTGTGCCGGGTCAGCGCGCTCGCAGGTCGAGCGTCATGAAGACGCTGTTCGGGTCGTCGGTGTAGTCGGCGAACGGCGGGCACCCGACGAACCCGTGCCGCGCGTAGAGCCGTCGCGCCGGGCCGAAGTAGTCCTCCGCACCGGTCTCCAGGCTCACCCGGTGCATCCCGCGGCGTCGTGCCTCGTCGAGCAGGAACGCCAGCACCGTCGCGGCGACCCCTCGCCCGCGTGCGGCCGCCGTCGTGCGCATGGACTTGAGCTCGCCGAGACCGCCCGCGTGCTCCTTCAGCGCACCGCACCCGAGCAGCGCCCCGTCCGCCGAGCGCGCCGTGACGAACGTGATCTCCGGGACCCGCAGCCGTTCGACGTCGAGCGCGTGCACGCTCTCCGGCGGCGACGTCGCGAACATGTCGTCGAGGTGCTCCTGCAGCAGCGCGAGGACGTCGGCTGCCGACGGGTCCTCGACGGCGACGCGCACGTCGCCGCGGGTGGTCGTCTCGTTCACGGGACGAGGGTCGCACACGCCTCCGAGCGGGGCGACGCGCCTCTCGGGCGGCACGGCCCTCCCCCCGACGACGTCCCCTACGGCCGGGCGTACTCCGCGAGCGTCACACCGGAGCCGAAGGTCTGGGTGCTGGTGTTCTCCCACCGCTGCGGCGCGTAGTCGCGCGCGCCGAACAGCGGGATCCCCCCACCGAGCATGACGGGGTTGATCTTCAGCGCGAGCCGGTCGATCTCGTCGGCGAGCACCGCGGCGAGCACGCCCCCGCCGCACAGCCAGATCCCCTTGCCGTCCTCCTGCTTCAGCGCGCGGACCGTCTCCACCGGGTCGGAGTCCGTGACGTGCACCCCCTCGCTCCCGGCAGGCGCCTCGTGCGCCCGGGAGAAGACGATCTGCCGCAGGTGCTCGTACGGGTTCGGCAGGTGGTGGTCGGGCAGCCCGACGGCGTAGGTGTTCCATCCCATGAGCACGGTGTCGAACGGGCCGTCGGCGACCGGGAGGCCGACCGCCTCGGCCAGCCGCGTCGGCGCGGTGCCGCGATACCTCGCCCAGATGGGTCCCATGTGGTCGCCCTCGGCGAGGAAGGCGTCGAACTCACCGTGCGGGCCGGCGATGTATCCGTCGAGGCTGACGGCGGCGTAGTAGGTCACTTCTCGCATCGTGTCTCCAATCACTACGGGTGCAGTGGTTGCACACTACAACAGGTGAAGTGGTTGGGCTATCGTCGGCGCATGGTGAAGAACACGGCCCGACGCACGGCGCTGGCAGATGCCGGGATCGCCGTGCTCGCGCGCGAGGGGTCGCGCGGCCTGACGCACCGTGCGATCGACGACGAGGCCGGGGTCCCGACGGGC
The DNA here is from genome assembly GCF_051294865.1 of Cellulosimicrobium sp. PMB13. Lineage (NCBI taxonomy): Bacteria > Bacillati > Actinomycetota > Actinomycetes > Micrococcales > Promicromonosporaceae > Cellulosimicrobium > Cellulosimicrobium sp. PMB13. The sequence goes on from NZ_CP145910.1 coordinate 312,462, forward strand.
ACCACGTCGAACTACTTCAGGAGCCGCGACGCGCTCGTCGCCGGGTTGTTCGAGCGCATCGGGGCCCGCCTCGCGCCCACGCCGGAAGACCTGGCCGGACGAGCAGCACAGCAGCCCAGTCGCGCACTGTTCGCCGACTACCTGCGCGACATCGTGCGACGACTGTCCGCCGATCCTGACGTCACCCGGGCCCTGTTCGAGCTGCGGCTCGCCTCCGGACGCCGGCCCGAGCTCGCCGCCGTGCTCGAACCATGGCTGCGCGCCGGGTTCGAGGCCGACGTCGAGTTCAACCGGTCGGCAGGCCTGCCGGGCGGCCGCCGCGAGATCGCCCTCTTCCACTACGCGATCGACGGGCTCCTCTTCGACCGGCTGACGACACCGGTCGACCCGGAGATCCCAGTCGACGACGTGATCGACGCACTCGTGGCAGGTCTCCTTCCGGCGCGATAACCCCTCGTCGAGACGACGGAGGAACGAACGCCGCGGCGTCGCGCACGACCAAGACCACGGCGAGGCGACGGCCGAACGGACGCAGCGGCGTTGTCCACGACCCAAGACCACGCCGAGACGACGGCCGAACGGACGCCGCGGCGTCGTCCACCGAGGCCACGGCGAGACGAGGGCCGAGCGGGCGGTGCGGCGCCGGATGCGAAGGGCGTAGAGGCCGCGCTCCTCAGACGGACGGCCGACCGCACGAGGTGACGGCGCGGACAGCCCGAGCACCGGCGCCGCACCGCCCGCGGACCCCACAACGCGCTGCGTCCGTAGGTGCGGCGATAGAATGCTCTTCATGCCGCATTTTCGGATCCGCGACGCCGCCAACCTGCTCGGCGTCAGTGACGACACCGTCCGGCGGTGGGTCGACGCCGGGGACCTCGCCGCGAGCGCCGACGACGCCGGGCGCAAGGTCGTCGACGGCGCGGAGCTCGCGCGGTTCGCCGTCGCGCAGTCGCACCCGACACCCGATCCGTCGGGCGTCGCACGGTCGGCCCGCAACCGGTTCGTGGGGATCGTGACGGACGTCGTGAGCGACCAGGTCATGTCCCAGGTCGAGATGCTGTGCGGCGGGCAGCGCGTCGTGTCGCTCATGAGCACGGAGGCCGTGCGCGAGCTGCGGCTCGAGCCCGGGAGCCTCGCCGTCGCGGTGGTCAAGGCGACGACCGTCATCGTCGAGACCCCTGGCGGCGCCGCGTGAGCGCAGCCGCCCGCGTCACGGCGGCGCTCGGGTCGTTGGCGCTCGCGGTCGGCCTCACGGCGTGCGGCGCGGACGGGGAGCCGGGGGCTCCGGAGGAGCGCACGCTCACCGTGCTGGCGGCGGCGTCGCTGCGCGACGTGTTCACCGACCTCGCCGCGGACTTCGAGGCGGAGCACGACGGCGTGACGGTGTCGCTGTCGTTCGCGGGGTCGTCGGACCTGGGCGACCAGATCCTCGCGGGTGCGCCGGCGGACGTCTTCGCGTCCGCCGACGAGCGGACCATGGACCGCATCGTCGACGCCGGCGACGCGAGCGACCCGGTCGCGTTCGCGACGAACACGCTGACGGTCGTCGTGCCGCCCGGCAACCCTGGAGGCGTCGGGTCGTTCGCCGACCTCGCGCGCGACGACGTCAAGGTCGTCGTGTGCGCGCCCGAGGTGCCGTGCGGGAGCGCCACGGACGCGGTCGCCGACGCCGCGGGCGTGACGATCCACCGCGTGAGCGAGGAGGCGAGCGTCACCGACGTGCTCGGAAAGGTGACCACAGGCGAGGCCGACGCCGGGCTCGTCTACGTCACGGACGCGACGCTCGCGGGCGACGACGTCGAGGTCGTCGACGTGCCCGAGACCGACGCTGCGCTGAACACCTACCCGATCGCCGTGGTCGCAGCAGCAGCCGACGCCGGGGCGGAGCAGGAGGAGCTCGCGCACGCGTGGGTCGACCTCGTCACCGGCGAGACCGGCCAGGCCGCGCTCGCCGGGGCGGGCTTCGGCGCGCCGTGACCAGCCAGGCGACAGGTCCCGGCTGATGCGCTCGCTCCCCCGCTGGCTCCTCGTCCCGGCGGTGCTCGGCGCGCTGTTCGTCGTCGTGCCGCTCGTCGCGATGATCGCGCGCGTCGACGTCGCACCCGACCCGGACGGGACGGGCGGCCTGTGGTCGCTCGTCACGTCGCCCGGAGCCGTCGACGCGCTCTGGCTGTCGCTGCGGACGTCGCTCGCCGCCACGGCGTGCTGCGTCGTCGTCGGGGCACCGATGGCGCTCGTCCTCGCGCGCACGACGTTCCCCGGTCAGCAGGTCGCGAGGGCGCTGGTCCTGCTGCCGCTCGTGCTGCCGCCCGTGGTCGGCGGCATCGCGCTGCTGTACACGTTCGGGCGGCGCGGCCTGATCGGGCAGCACCTCGAGGTTCTCGGGATCGAGATCGCGTTCACGACGACGGCGGTCGTCCTGGCCCAGACGTTCGTCGCGCTCCCGTTCCTCGTGCTGAGCCTCGAGGGCGCGCTGCGCACGCAGGACACCCGGTTCGAGGACGTGGCGGCCACGCTCGGCGCGCGCCCGACGACCGTGCTGCGCCGCGTCACGCTGCCCCGCGTCCTGCCGGCGCTCCTGTCAGGCTCCGTCCTCGCCTTCGCGCGCGCCCTCGGCGAGTTCGGCGCGACGATCACGTTCGCGGGCGCGCTCCAGGGCGTCACGCAGACGCTGCCGCTCGAGATCTACCTCCAGCGCAGCGCCGACCCGGACGCCGCGGTCGCGCTGTCGTTCGTGCTCGTCGTCGTCGCGGTCGTCATCACGGCCGCCGTGCACGGTCCGCGCGTGCTCGACGGCGTCGGCGCTCGGACCACGGCGCACCGTCGCTCGGCTCCGGGCTCAGGGTGGGGACGCGCGCCCGACCTACCATCCGCGCCGCTCGTTCCTCGCGACGCTCCCGCCAGACCCGCCACGGTCGGGCGCGCGTCCCCACCCCGACCCCTCGTCGGTCGCCGAGCCTCGGCGGCCCCCGCGACCACGGCGCACGGCACGCTCGGGCGGGTCGGCCTGCTCGGCCCGTTCCCTGAGGACGGCCGGCACGATGCCACCCGGGTGATCGCGGGTGAGGTCGAGATGCCCGCATCCCTCGCCGTCCGGGCCGTCGTGCCGAGCCGCGGGCTCGACGTCGACCTGGTCGTCGCGCCCGGCGAGGTCGTGGCCGTGCTCGGCGAGAACGGCTCAGGCAAGTCGACGCTGCTCCAGGCGGTCGCCGGGTTGCTGCCTCCCCACGAGATGCGCGCAGCGCGCGTCACCATCGACGGAGCCGACGTCACGCGCGAGCCGCCGCGCGGCCGACGCGTCGCGTGGCTCAGCCAGCGACCGCTGCTGTTCGAGCACCTGTCCGTCGTCGGCAACGTCGCGTTCGGACCGCGCGCCCGGGGGGACGGGCGGGACTCGGCCAACGCCACCGCGCTCGGCGTCCTCGCGCACGTCGGCGTCGCCGACCTCGCGGCGCGCCGGGCGACCGACCTCTCCGGTGGCCAGGCGCAGAGGGTCTCGATCGCGCGCGCCCTCGCGACCGACCCCCGCGTCCTCCTGCTGGACGAACCGCTCGCGTCCCTCGACGTCGGGGTCGCGCAGCGTGTGCGCACGGTGCTGCACGACGCGCAGCGCACCCGGCCGCGCACGACGCTGCTCGTCACCCACGACCTGCTGGACGTGCTGCTCCTGGCCGACCGCGCCGTCGTGCTCGAGGACGGGCGCGTCGTCGAGGACGGTCCGGCCGCCGAGGTGCTGACGCGTCCGAGATCGCGGTTCGCCGCGAGGCTCGCGGGGGTCAACCTGCTCGCCGGTGTGGTCTCCGACGTCACCGGGGAGGTCGACGCCGTCGAGCACGAGGCCGCGCTCTCGATCGACGGCACCGCGACCGGTGTGCTGGGGACCGCGGGGGAACCGCTCGCCGTCGGCTCCGCGGCCGTCGCCGTGTTCGAGCCGCGGGCGGTCGCCGTGCACCGGGCGACACCCGAGGGCAGCCCTCGCAACGCCTGGCGCGTGGTCGTCACGAGCGTCGAGCCGCACGGCCCGCTGCTGCGCGTGTGGGCGCGCGTGGTGAGCGACGAGCCGGGTGCGCGGACCCCCGGGGCCGCGACCGCCGTCGTGCCCGACGACGCCCCGCACCTCGCCGCCGACCTCACCCCGCGCGCCGTCGCGGAGCTGCGCGTCGCGCCCGGCGAGAGCGTCTGGTTCGTCGTCAAGGCGGCGGAGGTCCGGATCCACGCGCGCTGACCGGACCGCCCGGGAACCTCGCGCCGCATCCGGGGCGACAGCCGAACCCCGGGTTGCACCGCGATCAGCGGCTTGACGGGCGCACAACCCCGGGTTCGGCAGGGTCCTCAGCGGCCCGAAGGACGGTCGACGCCTCCGAGCGCGCTGCGCACCTCGCCGACGAGCGCGGCCATCGCCGCCTCGGCCCGCTCGGCGTCGCCCTCCGCGACGGCGTGCGCGACGGCCTCGTGCTGGTCGAGGGCCTCGGGCACGGGCGACGCGGGCATGAGCCCGAGGTGCGTCCGGCCGGACAGCACCGCGGCGACCACGTCCGCGAGCGCCCCGAACATCTCGTTGCCGCTCGACCGGAGCAGGAGCTCGTGCATCCGCACGTCGAGCCCGAGGAACTCCTCGAGGTCTCCCGCCTCGCCGAGCATCCGCATCCGGGCGGCGGTCGCGACGAGCTCGTCGCGCACCTCCTGCGTCGCGTTCCGCGCGGCGCCGGCCGCGGCGAGCGGCTCGACGGCGTGGCGCAGCTCGGTGAGCGTGCGGAGCTGGGCGTCACGCCCCGGGCCTTCGAGGCGCCAACGGATGACGCGCGGGTCGAGCACGTTCCAGGCGTCCATGCCGAGCACGACGATGCCCACGCGCCGCCCCGAGCGGACGAGCCCGAGCCCTTCGAGGAGCCGCATGACCTCGCGCGCGACGGTGCGCGAGACGCCGAACTCGGTCCCGATGGCGTCGAGCGTGAGCGGCGTGCCGGCGGGGACGTCGCCGCTGGTGATGCGGCGGCCGAGAGAGTCGAGCACGGTGGTGTGCAGGACCGTCGTCGCCATGACGCCGAGCCTAGTGGTGACCATTGGTGTGATCAATCACTTGCCAATGGTGTTATCAATCAGGCATCCTCGTACGCACGGCGCGACGGATGCGCCACGACACCGACGTCGACGGACGACGTCGGAGCAGACCGGACCGACAGGAACCCGCATGGACGACACCACGGACCGCGACGACGCACCCGCCACGCCGCCGCAGGCGCCCGGCATCCCCGAGAAGGCACCCGAGCACCTCGTGGTCATGGGGGTCGCCGGCTCGGGCAAGACGACCGTCGCGACGCTCCTCACCGAGCGCCTCGGCATCACCTACGCCGAGGCCGACGAGTTCCACCCGCAGGCCAACATCGACAAGATGCGCGCGGGCACCCCGCTCACCGACGAGGACCGCTGGCCGTGGCTCGAGGCGATCCGCGACTGGCTGAGCGCCGAGGCCGACGCCGGACGGTCCGGCGTCGTGACGTGCTCCGCGCTCAAGCGCACGTACCGCGACCTGCTGCGCACCGCGCGCGGCCAGGTGTGCTTCGTGCACCTCGACGGGTCGCCCGAGCTGCTCGCCGAGCGCATGCAGCACCGCAGCGGGCACTTCATGCCGACGTCGCTCCTGCCGTCGCAGCTCGCCACGCTCGAGCCCCTGACCGACGACGAGCGCGGCTTCCGTCTCGACATCGCGACGCCGCCCGAGCAGCTCGTGGACGAGATCCTGGCGCGCGCGCACCTGCGCGGCACCGCCCAGGCCCGCTGACGCGTCGTCCGCCACCCACCGAACCCTCAGGACCCCCCGGACCCTCAGGACCCGCAGGACCCGCAGGACTCGCGGGACCGCACCGAGACCACGTCAGGGGCCCAGCGCCCACCACCCGACCGTCGACGGAGACACCACATGCCCCCCGAGGACTGGACCCAGACCCTGACCGCGGGCCCGCTGCTCGCGATCGCCGCGGGCGCCATCGCGCTCCTGCTCTTCCTCATCATCAAGCTCAAGCTCCACGCGTTCCTCGCGCTGATCGTCGTCAGCCTGCTCACCGCGCTCGCCGCCGGCATCCCCACGGGGTCCGTCATCGAGGTGCTCACCGCGGGCTTCGGCACGACGCTCGCCACGGTCGCCCTGCTCGTCGGGCTCGGCGCGATGCTCGGTCGTCTCGTCGAGACGAGCGGCGGCGCCCAGGTCATGGCCGACTTCCTCATCGACAAGTTCGGCGAGAAGCGGGCACCGTTCGCGCTCGGCCTCGCGTCCCTCATCTTCGGGTTCCCGATCTTCTTCGACGCCGGCCTCGTCGTGATGCTGCCGATCGTCTTCTCGGTCGGGCGCAAGCTCGGCGGGTCGCTCCTGCTCTACGGCCTGCCCGTCGCGGGTGCCTTCTCGGTCATGCACATCTACGTGCCGCCGCACCCCGGCCCGGTGGCGGCCACCGAGTTCCTCGGCGCGAACATCGGCATCGTCATCCTCCTCGGCCTGATCGTCGCGATCCCCACCTGGTACGTCACGAGCTACCTGTTCGGCCGCTACGTCGGCAAGCGCATCGACCTCCCGATCCCCGCGATCCTCGGCAAGGCCGACGAGGACCAGCTCGAGAACCCGCCGTCGTTCGGCACGGTCGTGGGCATCCTGCTGCTGCCGCTCGTCCTGATCTTCGCGAACACGGGCCTCGACGCCCTCGGGGCGGCGGGCGTCGTCGACCGTGACAACCCGGCGGTCCAAGCGGTACGCGCGATCGGTGCGACGCCCGTCGCGCTGCTGATCACCGTGCTCGTGGCCGCCTGGGTCCTCGGCAAGCGCCGCGGAGTGAACGGGACCGCGCTGGAGAAGACCCTCGACTCCGCGCTCGGCCCCGTCTGCTCCGTCATCCTCATCACGGGCGCGGGCGGCATGTTCGGTGGCGTGCTGCGCGCCACGGGCATCGGCGACGCGCTCGCCGACGTGCTCGGGGACCTCGGCCTGCCGGTGATCGTCGCCGGGTTCCTCATCGCCACGATCCTGCGCGTGGCGCAGGGCTCCGCGACCGTGGCCCTCACCACGGCGGCGGGGCTCATCGCCCCCGCGGTCGAAGCCGGGAACTTCAACCCGGTGGAGCTCGCGGCGATCGTCGTCTCGGTCGCCGCCGGGTCCGTGGTGCTCAGTCATGTGAACGACTCCGGTTTCTGGCTCGTCGGCCGGTTCTTCGACATGGACGTCAAGACGACCCTGAAGACCTGGACCGTCATGGAGACCGCCATCGGCGTGATGGGCTTCGCCATCGCGGGGCTGGTGTTCGTGGTCGCCTGACCGGGACGCCTCCTACCCGGCAGGGCCCTTGGCGGAGCGCGCCCGGCGGCCGGGCGCGCCGGAGCGGCGTCGCGCACCCCGTGCGCGACGCCGCCCGCGCGTCCGGGCTAGTCCCGGCCGCCGCCCGTGAAGACCGGCGTGTACGCGTCAGGGTCGGCCAGCCGGCGCTGCGGACGCCGACGCCGCAGCGTCAGACCGAGCATCGTCAGCAGACCCGCCATGACCAGCAGGCCCAGGTCGCCGCCCGCACCCGTCGTCGCGAGCGCGGTCGGAGCGGACGCCATGGTCCGCGAGCCCGCGGACGACGCCACCGCTCCCGAGGTTCCGGTCGGGTTCGCGACCGTCACCACCGTCTCACCGGGCCCGATCGGGTCGGTCGGGTCCGTGCCGTCCGTCGGGCCGGTCGGGTCCGTCGGGTCGGTCGGGTCCACCGGATCGGTCGGGTCCGTGGGATCGGTCGGGTCCGTGGGATCGGTCGGGTCCGTGGGATCGGTCGGGTCCGTGGGATCCGTCGGGTCCGTCGGGTCCGTCGGGTCCGTCGGGTCCGTCGGGACGACGGCGGCCGGGCAGGCGGCGCTCGCGTCGCCCAGCAGGCCCACCCCGATGCAGGAGACGTCGACGGGGACCGTCACCGGCAGGTCGACGTCGAGGTCGGGCAGACCGTCGACCAGGCCGCCGTCACCGACGACACCGTCCAGCAGCCCGTCCGAGCCTTCACCGCCGAGCAGGTCGTCGACCAGACCACCGTCACCGAGCAGGTCGTCGACCAGGCCACCGTCACCGACGACACCGTCCAGCAGACCGCCGTCGTCGCCCGTGGCGCCGTCACCACCTGCACCGGAGCCGGAGCCGGAGCCGGTACCAGACCCGGTACCAGGCGCCGACCCGACGACCGCGTCTCCGACCACACCGACCGCCACGTCGGACACGTCCACGGGGATCGCGACAGGTGCGTCGACGTCCACGTCGGCCGAGCCGTCGCCGGTCCCGGTGCCACCCGTCGCCGGAGCGTCCCCCGCGGCGCTCTCCGCCGGGGAGGTCACCGTGGCGTCGCCCAGGACGCCGACCGCGACGCCCGACACGTCCACCGGCACGGTCACCGGCGCGTCCACGTCGATGGTCCCTGCATCGCTCTCATCGGCGTCGTCCCCGGCAGGTGCCGGAGTCACGGGCGTGCCCGATCCCCCGCCGTTCGCGGGCGACGTCACCGCCGCGTCACCGAGGACGCCCACGGCGACACCGGAGACGTCGACAGGCACGGTCACCGGCACGTCGACGTCCACGTCGGACACCTCGGCGGACTCCTCCGCCGGCGCCCCCTCCGCGGGAGCCGGGGCAGGCGCCGCGGGCTCCGGTGCGGTCTCGACCGCCGCGTCACCGAGGACACCCACGGCGACACCCGACACGTCCACCGGCACCGTCACCGGCACGTCGAGGTCGATGTCAGCAGGTTCTGCGGGCGGTACGGGTGCAGGCGCCGGTGCGGGTGCGGGTGCCGCCGCCGGTGCCGGTGCGGGTGCCTCGGCCGGGGCGACGCTCGCGTCGCCGACGACGCCCACGGCGACGTCGGACACGGTGATCGGGACGTCCACGGGGACGTCGACCGAGACGTCGGGCAGGACGTCCGCGACCTCGCTCAGCGGAGCGTCGACCGAGACGTCGATCCCGAGATCGCCGAGGAGGTCGCCCTCGGCAGCGTGGGCCGCTCCGGCCCCGACGGCCAGCAGGCCGCCTGTGACGAGCGCTGTGCGCAGCGCACGCCGGACGAAGATGTGCATGGTGTGCTCTTTCCTGGTCTGAGATCGGTGGCGCAGGGCGCCGGGTCGCGTGCCGTGCTCGGGGCACGGGGCGACCGCCTCAGGCAGGAGAGACAGGAACCTCGAAGAACGTCGAGGGGTGGGCGGACCGCGCGTCGTCGACGACGACGGTCCAGGAACCGGGGGCGGGCAGGATCGCGTCGGCGGCGAGCGCGACGTCGGACCCGCCTCCCGCCGTGCGGGGGGACAGGTTGCCCGACGGTCCGGGCACGGCACCGAGAGTGCCGTCGGTCGGGCCGGGAAGGCCGCCGACGTCACCGGCGGCGCCGGTCGGGGTCGCGACCGCGAGCTCCAGAGTGGTTCGCCCGAGAGCGGACGGGTCGCCGTTCATCCCCGGGGAGACGTGGGCGGCGACCGCCTCGTGCGCCGTCGCGCGCGCACCGCGCTCGAGCGCGACCGCGGCATCGGTCCCCGGCGGGGCCGACGGCTCCGACGTCCCGGCGGAGCCAGGCGGCGTGGCCGGACCGGGCGGCGTCGTCGGGTCGGGCAGCGTCGTCGGGCCGGGCGGCACTCCTGTCCCGGGCCCACCGGGTCCAGGGGTGCCGGGACTCGGCGTCTCCGGAAGCAGCGGCGCGAGCGGGTCGACCGGTGCGAGGGGGCCCGTGACGGAGTCGAGGACCGGACCGGTGATCGGGGCGAGCTCGTCGGTCACCGGTGCGACGACGTCGAGCACCGGCGTGGTCACGGGGGCCAGCGGCGAGGTCGCGGCGAGGACCGGGTCGAGGACGGGTGCGAGAGCCTCGACGACGGGGGTGACGGCAGGCGTCACGACGTCGAGGACGGGCGTGGTCACCGGCTCGACGAGGTCCACGACGGGGCGGACGGCGGGAGCCACGGGCTCGACCACCGCATCGACGACCGGGGCGACCGGCTCGACGACGTCCTCCACCACCGGACCCACCGGGTCGACCACCGCCTCGACGACCGGCGCGACCGGTGTCGTGACCTGCTCGACCACGGGAGCCACCGGCTCGACGACCCTCTCGACGACCGGGGCGACCGGCGCGGCGACGGGGGCGACGGCGTCGTGCACGACGGGCTTCACGACGTCCCGCACCACGGGCGCGACGACCGGCTCGACGACGTGCTGGACCACCGGGTCGACGACGGTCTGCACCGTCGACGTCACCGGATCCAGGGCGGCGCCGAGGCCCAGGGGGTCACGGTCGGCGGCGCTCGCACCACCGGCGGTCGCGACAGCCAGGCCGAGGCCCACGCCGACGCCGCCGAGGGCCACGAGACCGCGCAGCGCCCAGCGGCGGGCGCCGGAGCGCCTGCGCTGCTGTCCCTGCGTACCGTCCACGACCGTCCCCCGAGCTCGCTGCCCACTGCACGACCGGCCCTGCGAGGCACCGGTCACGGGAGGACGGTAAGCAGAGCAGCTGCTCGCTCACCACCGCACGGGCCGGATTTCACCCCACCGTTGCCCCGAACACCCGTCCGAGCAGGTACGTGGCGAGCGCGGCGCCGAACCCGATGGCGACCTGCCGCAGCCCGCGCGTCACGGGGGAGGTCCCCGACAGCAGGCCGACCGTCGCACCGGTCGCGAGGAGAGCGATACCGACGAGACCGGCGGCGACCGCCACGGCCGCCGCCCCGGTGAGGCCGAGCAGGTAGGGCAGCACCGGGATGAGCGCACCCGACGCGAAGAAGAGGAAGGACGACACCGCCGCACCGATGGCGGTGCCGTGGGTCTCGTGCTCGTCGGCGTCCGGAGCGGGCGCGATCTGCGTCTGCGCCGTGTAGGTGGAGAGCACCTCGGACGCGTGCGCCTCGGCCTCGCCCGCCGTCATGCCGCGGGCCCGGTAGACCAGCGCGAGCTCGTTCGCGTCGACGTCGAGGTCGGGCAGCGCGGCCGACGCGTGCGGGCTCGGCGTCGACGCGTCGAGGAGCTCGCGCTGCGAGCGCACCGACACGTACTCGCCCGCACCCATCGACAGCGCCCCGGCGAGGAGCCCGGCGAGCCCGGAGAGCAGGACCGTCTGGTTCGAGGCGCCCGACGCCCCGATGCCGAGGATGAGTGCGAGGTTCGAGACGAGGCCGTCGTTCGCGCCGAACACGGCCGCGCGGAACGTTCCCGACATGCGGTGACGTCCGCGCGTCGCGAGGCCGCGCACGACCTCCTCGTGGATGCGCTCGTCCGCGGCCATCGTCGCCGTCGCGTCCGCGTCGGTCTCGTACGAGGACCGCGCCTCGGCCCGCTGCGCGAGCGCGAGGACGAACACGCCGCCGAAGCGCCGCGCGAGCCATCCCAGGCTCCGGCTGCGCCAGTCTCCTCGCAGCGGCCGGCCGACGTCGTCGCCGAGGAGGTCGAGCCAGTGCTGCTCGTGGCGCCGCTCGGCGTCGGCGAGCGCGAGGAGGATCTCGCGCTCCTCACCGGTGCGTCGGCTCGCGAGATCGCGGTACGACGCCGCCTCCGCGCGCTCGTCGGCGAGGTACCGGCGCCACCGGCGCACGTCCCGGGCGCTGGGGCCGCCGGCGACCGGCTCCGCGGGCGCGCCGGACGGGGGTTCGGGAGGGGTGGCCATGCCTCCCATGATGACGATCTTTCGCGTCGCGGTGTTTCGCCTCCCCGAACGCCGGGACGGGGGCGCCCGTCGGACACCGTCCGTCGGCGCGTGGTTGGATCGAGGGCATGACCACACAGCCTGAACGCCCCGAGATCGACGCGCCCGAAGGACCTGCCCCCACCGAGCTCGTCGTCGAGGACATCGTCGTCGGCGACGGACCGGAGGCCGCCCCCGGCTCGACCGTCGACGTCCACTACCTCGGCGTCGAGTACGAGACCGGCGAGGAGTTCGACGCGTCGTGGAACCGCGGCCAGTCGATCAACTTCCCGCTCCGCAGCCTCATCGCAGGCTGGCAGCAGGGCATCCCCGGCATGAAGGTGGGCGGGCGCCGCAAGCTCGTCGTGCCGCCCGAGCTCGCCTACGGCCCCGCCGGCGGCGGCCACCGCCTGTCCGGCAAGACGCTGATCTTCGTCATCGACCTGCTCGGCGTCTCCTGACCCTTCCGCCTCCCGCGAGGTGGTACCGAGGTCCCGTGAGGTAGCACAGCGGTCCGGCGAGGTGGTGCCCCGGTCTTTCCGACCGAGGTGCTACCTCGCCGGAGCGGAGCACGTGACGAGCGCCGCCTCGGGCCCCGGGGCCGGCGGGACCGGGTTCGCGACGCCGGGCGTCGGCCCCGACTGCTCGCGGCGCGCGGCGCGGAACCGGACCGCCGCGTCGACGGCGACGCCCACGAGCACGCCCCCGACGACCCCGACGACCACCGCCAGGAGCGGGCTGTCGCCGAGCCAGGCACCCGCGAGCGTGCCGATCGCGACCGAGTACGCGGCCCACACCACGGACGCGACCGCCGAGAGCCCCATGAAGCGCCGCCGGGAGAAGCCCACCGCACCGGCCGTGACGTTGACGGCCGTCCGGCCCACCGGCACGAACCGCGCGGCCAGGACGACGGACGCGCCACGACGGTCGAGCGCTCGCGACGCCCAGCCCACGGCCCGCTGCCCGCGGGGTCCCCGCAGCACGGGGAGCGCACGCGTCCCGAGCGCGCGACCGAGCGCGTAGGCGAGCTGGTCGCCGCACCACGCGCCGAGCGCGGCGACGAGCAGAACGAGGCCCCAGGCCACGCCGCCGCCGGACTGCGCGCCGACCGAGAGCATGACGATGACGGTCTCGCCGGGGATCGGCGGGAAGAACCCGTCGCCCGCGGTCGTCGCGAACAGCGCCGGGAGCGCCCAGACGGAGTCGACGAGCGCGAGCAACCACGACTCGACCTGTCCCCACAGTTCCCCCACCCACGTGACCATGCCTCCAGCCTCGACGACGGGGCCGACCTCCCACCATGGGGTATCCCCCCGGTTCTCCCCTGAGGCGACCCCGACCAGGCTGAGTGAGAACGCGTACGCGGCGCAGGACCGGGGCCGGAGGACGGCTCCGTCCGGCCGGGTCGTCCTCGACGCCGGACGCGTGCACGACGTCGTCCCCGGACGGGAGACAATGTGCCCCGACGCATTCGCCTCCCCGCGCCGCAAGCCCGCGGACGGGGACGTCCGTGATCGAGGAGCACAGTGGATCGAGGAGCGCAGTGATCACTGTCAGCACCGACGGCTCGTGCCTGGTCAACCCCGGCGGGGCGATCGGCTGGGCGTGGATCAACCACGACGGGACCTTCGACTCCGGTGGCGCCGTGAGCGGCACGAACCAGGTCGCCGAGCTCACGGCACTGCTCCAAGCCGTCCGCTCGCACCCAGGCGCAGAGCCGTTGCTCATCGAGTCCGACTCCCAGTACGCGATCAAGTGCGCGTCGGAGTGGGTCGTGGCGTGGAAGCGCAAGGGCTGGCGGACGGCGGGCGGCCAGCCGGTGAAGAACCTCGAGCTCGTGCAGGCCATCGACCGGGCGATCACGGAGCGCGCCGGCCCCGTGCGCTTCCGGTGGGTCCGCGGCCACGTGGGCGACCCGTTCAACGAGCGGGCGGACCAGCTCGCCGGGCTCGCCGCCCAGGACTGGGCCGCCGGTCGTGGCGACCTCGACGGGACGCTCGTCCCCGAGCTCGGCGACCCCACCACCGCTCCCGGCCGGGCCGCGCCGTCGTCCACCGGGACCGCCGCAGCGACCGCGACCACCGCCGCCACCGCGACCACCTCCAAGGCGAGCTCGGCGGCGCCGGACTGGGGCATGGACACGCTCTTCGACTGACCGGCCACTCCGCCGAGCACGACCTGGGAGTCGGCAACGCGCCGAGAACGACCTCCAGGTCGTGCTCGGCGGGGAGCAGCGGCGTGCTCGGGGACGGTGTCGTGCTCGGGGCGGGGCGGTGTCGTGCTCGGGCGTCGGGGGCGGGTGCGACCATGGGACGGTGACCGTCGCGCCGAGCACGGGCCTGGAGCCCGCCGAGCACGGGTCTGTCGACCGTTCTCGCCGGGAAACGGTGGCTGATCCCGTTCTCGCGGCGGACGAGCCCCGCACGCGGCGCCTGACCTCCGACCGGCCCCTCGACCTGCGCCTCACGCTCGCCCGTCTCGTGCGCGGCCCCTACGACCCGACCTTCCGCGTGTCCGCGACCGGGGAGGTCTGGCGCACGAGCCGCCTCGCGTCCGGCCCGGTGACGTGCCGCCTCGTGCAGGAGGGGCCCGCCGCCGTCGTCTGCCACGCGTGGGGCCCTGGCGCCGAGGAGGCGCTCGACGGGCTCCCGCTCCTCCTGGGCGAGCACGACGACGCGTCCGGCTTCGTCCCGCCGCCCTCGTTCCGCGACGTCCACCGCCGGGCGGCCGGCCTGCGCGTGCCGCGGACCGGCCGCGTCCTCGAGGCGCTGGTCCCCGCGATCCTGGAGCAGCGCGTGCAGACCGTCGCCGCGTGGCGCTCCTGGATCTCGCTGGTGCGCCGCTACGGCGAGCCCGCCCCCGGCCCCGCGGGCGGGGTGGGGATGCTCGTCGTGCCCGACGCCGCGACGTGGGCGGGCATCCCGAGCTGGGACTGGCACCGGGCCGGGGTGGACCCGGGGCGCGCCCGGACCGTGCGGGCGGCGGCCCAGGTCGCGCGGCGGCTCGAGGAGTGCGCCGACGTGCTCGACGCCCAGGGCGCGCCCGCCGCGCACGCGCGGCTCCGGCTCGTGCCGGGCGTCGGCGTCTGGACGGCGGCCGAGGTCGCGCAGCGCGCGCTGGGGGACGCCGACTCCGTGTCGGTCGGCGACTACCACCTGTCGAAGGCGGTGGGGTGGGCGCTCGTCGGGGAGCGCGTGGACGACGACCGCATGCTCGAGCTCCTCGCGCCCTACGCGCCGCACCGCTACCGCGTCGTGCGGCTGCTGGAGATCTCGGGCAGGGCCCGTCCGCCGCGCCGTGGACCGAAGCTGTCGATCCAGGACCATCGGCGGAACTGACCGCCGCCGACCCGCTGGGTGCAGGTCACTCGGGCAGTGCGCACACCCCGTCGACGCACGCGCCGGCGTCGTCGGAGCCGACCATCGTGAACGTCTGCGCGTCCTCGTGGTGAGGTGCTGCGGCCTCCGCCGCGGACACCGTCATGAGGGTCGTGCGGCGCGGGTTGGCGATGGAGTGGAAGAGCGTGGTGTCGGTCATCGGGAGATCCTCCTCGTGGGATTCACGGGCTCCGGTGCACGTGCGATGCGGGGCCGGCAGCGGTGCGGGCGTCTTCCCAGTGTCAGTGATACCGCGTCTCGGTTCCACCGCACCGGCTGTGACGTGCGTCGCTCCGGCTGTCGCCGATCAGGCCGCGGCGCCCTCGGCAGCGGCCTGCTCCAGCACCTGGACGAAAACAGCCGGGTCCTGCGCGCCTGAGACTCCGTACCGCCCGTCGACGACGAAGAACGGGACGCCGTTGATGCCGTAGGCACGAGCCTGGTCGATGTCGGCCTGCACGTCGTCGGCGTAGCGGCCGTCCTCGAGCGCGGCGAGGGTCTCGGCGCGGTCCAGTCCGACCTCCGCGGCGAGGTCGGCGAGGGTCTCGGCACGGCCGACGTGCTTGCCCTCCTCGAAGTACGCCTTGAGCAGGCGCTCCTTCATCTCGACCTGCTTGCCGTGCGCCTTCGCGTGGTGGAGCAGCTCGTGGGCGGCCAGCGTCTTCGTGTGCTGCACGGCGTCGAAGTCGTACGCGAGCCCCTCGGCCGCGGCGAGCTGCGTCATCTGCCCGAGCATCTGCTCGACCTGCTCGCGCGGCATCCCCTTGTGGCCCGCGAGGAAGTCGACCTCCGTGCCGTCGAAGTCGACCGGCGTGTCCGGGGACAGCTCGAACGAGTGGTACTCGATCTCGACGCGCGGCGCGAAGCCGCTCTCCTCGAGGCGACCGAGGGCCGTCTCGAGTCGTCGCTTGCCCACGTAGCACCACGGGCACGCCACGTCGGACCAGATGTCGATCTTCACCGTCGAGGAGTTCTGCGTCATGTGACGGTTCAACTGTCCAGGAGGCTCAGCGATTCCCTGGCGGCTCTGTGACGTGCGACGCCCGGTAGAGGTCCTGCAGCACCATGATCTCCGCGCCGTGGTGGATCAGCTCGCGGTTCATGTGCGCGACGAGGTGGGCGAACGGGGACTGCGCGTCGATCTCCGTCGCCTGGCTCAGCCCGACCGTGAAGGCCTCCTCCTCGGGCAGCGCCTCGACGTCGGCGCGCCACCGCTCGACCACGTCCCGCAGCCCGGCGACGGCGGGACCCACCTCGCCCGAGAAGAGCACCGCGTCCCGGCGTCGCTCGTGGCCGCCGAACGTCCACTCCCAGCGCTCGGAGTACGCCTCCGTGAGGTGCGCGACGAGCCACGCGATCGTGCGAGGCTGCGGCGACTCCGACCCGGCCGGCCACTCCATGACCCACTCCCCCGGGCCGAGCGTGCGCGGCGAGCGCTCCTCGCCGCGCCGCACGACCCGCAGCGTGTCCGGGCCCGGCTCCCACTCGAGCTCGGCCTGCGTCAGCGTGGCGAGCCGGTCCGCGAGGACGAGCCACGAGAAGCCCAGCTGACCGCGAACCACCGCGAACGCCGTCGGCACGGAGAGCACCGACCAGTCGAACTCCGGGCTCCCGTAGGCGGGCTCGTCGGTGCCGCCACCACCGCTGCCGGTGCCGTGCTCGTCCCCGTGCGCCATCGCCGTCTCCCACCCCTCGGACCGCCGTGATCGTCTCCACCGTCCCGACGTGCGCGACACTAGGACGAGGCACCCACACCGGCACGCCGTCACCCGGCAGCCGCCCACCCGGGCCCCCGGTGCCCGACTCCCCACCCCCGAGACCACCGGAGAACTGCCGTGCGTCTGCGCCCCCGCACCGTCCTGCTCGTCGCGACCGGCGTCGCCGTCGTGCTCCTCGCCGCGCTCGTCGTCTTCCTGGCGGTCAACGGCGTGGACGGCGTGCCCGGCTGACGCCGGACCACCGCACCGGCCCGCACGCCGCGCGCCGCCGCGGACGGCGAGGGATCCTGCAGGGAGGCCCGAGACCCTCGGTCCCCGAGCAGGAAGGCGTCCCGTGACCGCGAACGACACCGCACCCGACCCGCAGCTCGTGCTCGTCCGGCACGGGGAGACCGAGTGGAGCGCGACCGGCAAGCACACCGGACGCAGCGACATCCCGCTCACGGTCGCGGGCGAGCAGCAGGCCGTCGCGGCCGGCGTGTGGCTGCAGCGGTGGGCCGACGAGCGCGGGCGACGCCCCGCCGTCGTGCTCGCCAGCCCTCGCCAGCGTGCGCGGCGCACCGCCGACCTCGCCGGGTTCGCCGACGTGCCGACCGACGACGACCTCGTCGAGTGGGACTACGGCCCGGTGGAGGGCCGCACGACGCGCGAGATCTCCGCCGAGCTCGGGCGCGAGTGGCTCGTCTTCCGGGACGGGGTCAACGTGCTCTCCTCGCCCGACCGGCACCGCGGCGAGTCGCTCGACGACGTGGCCGCCCGCTGCGCCCGGGTCCTCGCCCGGGTCGAGCCGACCCTGCGCGACGGCGGCGACGTCGTCCTCTTCGCCCACGGCCACGTGCTGCGCGTCCTCGCGACCGTGTGGCTCGGCGTCGACCCCGGGCTGGGTGCCCGCCTGGAGCTCGGCACGGCCACGATCTGCCTGCTCGGGTACGGCCACGGACTGCGCACGATCGAGGGCTGGAACCTGCCCGCGACCTGATCGGCGTGCCGCCCTGTCCCCGGCCGGTCCACACGGGTGGGACGCCTCTGGGCCGAGGCGTCCCGAGGTGGCACCATGCTGCCCATGGGACTGAGCGAGAAGCACCTCACCGAGGGTGAGCACGTCGTCATGGAGCTCAAGGAGCACGCGAAGGCGCTGTTCTGGCCGCTCGTGCTGCTCGGGGTCCTGGTCGTGGCGGTCGTCGTCGCGGTGGTCCTCGTCCCGGACCCCGTGGTGCGCTGGGTCGTCGCCGGGGCCGCGCTCGTCGCGGCTGTCGTCTGGGTGTTCGTGCCGTGGCTGCGCTGGCGCACCACCGAGTACACCGTGACGAACAAGCGCATCTCGCTGCGCAGCGGCATCATCACGCGCACCGGCCGCGACATCCCGCTCTACCGCATCAACGACGTGAACTACGAGAAGGGCCCGATCGACCGGCTCTTCGGGTGCGGGACGCTCGTCATCTCCGACGCCACCGACAAGCCCGGCCTCGAGCTGCACGACGTCCCCGACGTCGAGAACGTCCAGGTCCGCCTGCACGACCTCCTCTTCAGCGCGGACGACGGCTCCGACGACGGCGAGTGGCCGCCGAACGAGCCGCCGCGCGGGCCCCGGGGTCCCCGCGCGCCGCGCATCCCGCGCGCCGAGCACGGCTGACGCTCAGCGCGCCCAGCCCGTCCCCCGCGGCGGACCGAGGACGTCCGCGAGCCCGCTGCCGAGGTACGCGTGCCACCACGCCCAGTCGTGGCCGCCGTCGACCTCGGTGAGCACCACGTGCTCGCGTCGCCCACGCAGCAGGTCCCGCACCTCGCGGTTCGCGTCGGTGATCGTCCCCTCGTGGGCACCGACCTGCAGCACGATCCGTCCGGTGCGCGGGGGTGCGGCCCGGAGCCAGCCGGCGACGTCGCGCGCCGACTCGTCGTCGAGGTCCGGCCACCACAGCGACCCGGACTGCGCGAGCGCGTTCCCGAACCGGTCGGGACGGTGTCGCACCTCCTGGAGCGCGGCGAGGCCGCCGAAGCTCTGCCCGGCGGCGACGGTCAGGGCGGGGTCGTCCGTCGCGCGCACCCCGCGGCGGGCGAGGTCCCTCGTCACCTCGGGCAGCAGGTGGTCGGCGAGGTCGTCGAAGAACGCCGTGCTGCCGGGCAGGTCCCGGGCACGCTCGTCCCGGCTCGGCGAGCCCACGAGCACGGCGACGAACGGTGTCACCGAGCGGCGCAGGACGAGCGCGTCGAACAGCGCGCAGGCGTCGAGCTGTTCGGCCCAGACCGCGCCGTCGTGCAGCACGACGAGCGGCAGCTCGCTCCGGCCCGCCACCGGAGACCCGACCGGCGCGTGGGCCGCCCCCGGCGGTACGTACGTCCACACGGGGTAGGTGCCGCCCGTGCCCGGTCGCTGCCAGGCACGCCGTTCGAGGACGCCGCGCGGGGCGCCGTCGGGCAGGGCGGGCGGGCGCGGCGCCCGCGGGCCGCGCGCGACCGAGCGGGCCTCGCCCCGCAGCCCCCGGAACGACGGCGAGGGGTTGAGCGCGTCGTGGACCGAGCGCCCGAGGAGGTCGCGCCACCACGCGCGCGTCACCGCGTCGTTCCTGGCGCCCGGGGCGACGGGCACCTCGTCGAGCGGGAGGAAGCCGTAGCCGGAGACCCACTCCGGGCCGGTCGCGAACGCCGCCCACCACACGTCCGTCCCGGGCACGCGCTCCATGAGCCCGTCGGCGAGGCGCGAGCGGTCGGCGAACGGCTGCACGTCGACGTAGACGGCCGTGGCGTGCGCGTCCCGGTGGAGGAAGAGCGTGAGGTCGGTCGTCCCCGGCCCGGGGACGCGCAGCGGCGTGCCGAGCCGGGCGACCTCGTCCCACCACGCGTCGGAGCCCACCGGAGCGGGGGTGGCGACGACGGCGCACAGCCGCTCCGCGGCCAGCGACAGCCGCCCGCGCACCTCCTTGCGGAGGAGCGGTCGAAGGTCACGGACGACGGTGGCGGGTGACATGGCCTGCACGTGACGAAGGGTAGCGTCACCCGGCCCGCCCGCACCGCACTGGTCAGTGACCGGTCAGTGGTCGGTCACCGGCCGGTCACTGCCGGCCACCCCGTCCCGGGAGTCCACCCGGGACTCAGTCGTCCACCCCGTGGCCGGCGGCGATCTCGGCGCGCTCGCGCAGCTCGTCCGCGAGGGTCGTGTCGCCGCCGAGGTGGGCCGCGAGGAGGCGCCGGGCGACGTCGGCGGCGCGCTCCGGGTCGGCTCCGCGACCGGTCCACGCGCCGAACCAGTCCTGGAGCGTCACACCGTGCTCGGGCCGGTAGGAGACGGTCACGGCGTCGCCCGCGCGGAGCTCGCCGGTGCGCACGACCCGCAGGTACGCGCCCGTCCGGTTCGCCACCGCGAACCGCTTGACCCACCGCTCCTCGCCCAGGTACCGCGCGAACGTCGAGCACGGGGTGCGCGGCAGGGTCACCTCGAGCAGCGCCGTGCCGACCGACCACCGCTCGCCCACGACGGCGCCGCTCACCGGGATGCCCTCGACGCGCAGGTTCTCGCCGAACAGGCCCGGCGTCACCTCGCGCCCGAGCTCGCCGGCCCACCACCGCGCGTCGTCCTGCCCGTACGCGTACACGGCCTGCTCCACGCCGCCGTGGTCGGCGCGGTCGGCCTGCACGTCGGCGTAGAGCCCGAGGCGGCGCACCTTGACGGGACCGTCGACGGGTCGCTTGTCGATCGCCGTGACGCCGACGGGCCCGGCGTCGGGCAGGAGCGCGTGCACGCGGCACACGGCGAGCAGCGCGCCGGTCGGGGCGGACGACGCGAGATCGGTCACGGGGTCGGTGGTCGTGGTGCTCATCCTCGGATTGTCGCAGCCCGGGTACGGTCGGGGAATGAGCACCGCCCGTCCCTCCCGCTGGGAGCAGAAGGTCGCCGCCGACCCGTCCCACTCCACCTGGTACGTCGAGAGGTTCCGCAGCATGGCCGCCGAGGGCGCCGACCTCGCCGGCGAGGCGCGTCTCGTCGACGCGATGCTGCCCCGCGGCTCGCGCGTGCTCGACGCGGGCTGCGGCCCGGGCCGCGTGGGCGCGGAGCTCGCGGCGCGCGGGCACACCGTGGTCGGCGTGGACGTCGACCCGGTGCTGGTCGACGCGGCGCGCGCCGACCACCCGGGCCCGGACTGGCGCGTCGGGGACCTCGCGGAGCTCGACCTGCCCGCGGAGGGCGTCGCCGAGCCGTTCGACGCGATCGTGTGCGCGGGCAACGTCATGACGTTCCTCGCGCCGGGCACGGAGATCGAGGTGCTCCGGCGGTTCGGGGCGCACCTCGCGCCGGGCGGCCGGGCGGTCGTCGGGTTCGGCGCCGGACGCGGGTACGCGCACGACGTGTTCCTGGCCGACGTCGCGACCGCGGGCCTGCGCGTCGACCTCGCGCTCGCGACGTGGGACCTGCGCCCGTACTCCCCCGGTGCGGACTTCCTCGTCGCCGTGCTCTCCGCGTCGTGAGCGCCGCACGACGCACCGGCGGCCTGCTCCTCGCCCTGGGCCTGCTCGCGGCGGTGGTGGCGTGCACCGGCAGCGCCGAACCGTCCGAGCCCGCCCCGGCGCCCGACGCGCTCGCGTCCTACGCGGACGCGGGCCAGGCGCTCCGCGCCGACGTCCAGGACGTGTTCGGCGCCGACGGCTGGACCGACGGCCACGGCCCCGCGGCGACGGAGCAGGACGACGGCCGCTGCGTCGTCTTCCTCCAGGACGCCCACGCGACGCGTGCCGGCGCGTCGCCCTACGACCGCCTCGAGGACGTCCCGGACGCGATCGCCTCCACGCTCGCGGAGCACGGCTTCGGCGAGCCCTCGGACGTCGTGCACCCCGAGCACGGGGGGTCGGCGCACGTCGAGGCCGAGGACCCGGCCGGGTGGTCGGTCCGCGTGGCCGTCGACGGCGACGTCGTACGGCTCGACCTGTCCGGACCCGTCGCGCTCGACCCGTGCGACGAGGCCGGCCTGCCGGCGCTCGGCTGACGGCGCACCGTGCCCTCGTACCGCGTCAGCCTCGCCGTCGGGCTGCTGCGCCCCGGCGCCGACCCGGAGTCGGTCCTTCCCGCGGCGGTCGCCGCGGGCCGCGGGCGGACGACCGTCGAGGCGTACGACGTCGGCGTCGTGCGCGGCGAGGCGCGGATCACGGTCCGCTTCCTCGCCGACGGCGACGAGGCGGCGCACGAGGTGGCGCGCGCGGTGGAGGCCGGTGTGCGGGCCCTCGCGGCGACGTCGGGCCGCCGGCTGACCCGCCGGTGGGGCGCGCGCTGGTACCCGGCGTGACCTGCGCGACCCGGTCGGCGGTCGGCACGCGCGGACAGGCGGCTCCGCGCAGGGTGACCAAGGGCCTCACACAACCTACGCAACCGTAGGTTACGGTGGCGTAGTGAACATGCTGGCGACGAGGCCCTGGACGTCCCGCTACGCACCGGGCGTCCCGGCCGACGTGGAGATCCCCGACGAGCCGGTCACCGCTGCCCTCACCGCGGCCGCGGGCCGGTGGCCCGAGCGCGTCGCGGTCGACTTCTTCGGCGCGACGAGCACCTACGCGCACCTCGCCGCCGAGGTGGAGCGCGCGGCCGGCGCCCTGCACGACCTCGGCGTGCGACGCGGCGACCGCGTCGCGATCGTCCTGCCGAACTCGACGTCGCACGTCGTCGCGTTCTACGCGGTGCTGCGCCTCGGCGCGGTCGTCGTCGAGCACAACCCGACCTACACCGCCGACGAGCTCGCGCACCAGCTCGCCGACTCGGGCGCGAGCGTCGCCCTCGTGTGGACCAAGGCCGTGCCCGCCGTCCTGGAGGCGCGGGAGGGCAGCGAGCACCCGACGCCGGAGCTCCGCACGGTCGTCGCGGTCGACCTCGCGCGCGACCTGCCCACCGCCTCGCGGCTCGCCCTGCGCCTGCCCGTGGCGCGCGCCCGCGCCCAGCGCGACGCGCTGCGCGGGCCGGTCCCCCCGGGCGTGGCCGACTGGCACGACCTCGTCCGGCGCGCCCGCCGCCTGCCCCCGGGGCTCCCCCACCCCACCGCCGACGACGTGGCGCTCATCCAGTACACGGGCGGCACCACGGGCACGCCCAAGGGCGCCGTCCTCACGCACCGCAACCTCGTCGCGAACGTCGTGCAGGGCCAGGCGTGGGCCGCGTTCACGGAAGGCGAGGAGGTCGTCTACGGCGTCCTGCCGTTCTTCCACGCGTTCGGCCTGACGTTCTGCCTCACCCTGCCGGCACGGATCGGCGCGACCCTCGTCGCGTTCCCGAAGTTCGACCCCCAGGCGTTCGTCGCCGCGCAGTCGCGCCGGCCCGCCACCTTCCTCCCGGGCGTCGCGCCGATGTTCGACCGGATCGTCGCGGCCTCGGGTGCGCCCTCCGGTGAGGACGTCACGGGCCGGGCGGCGACGCGCCGGACGGACCTGTCGTCGATCCGGCTGGCGTTCGCCGGGGCGATGCCGATCACGGCCGAGACCGCGCAGCGCTGGGAGGACGCCACGGGCGGCCTGCTCATCGAGGGCTACGGCATGACGGAGACGTCGCCGATCGCGCTCGGCAACCCGTGCTCCGACGACCGCCGCCCCGGGACCCTCGGCCTGCCGTTCCCGAGCACCGACATCCGCGTCGTCGACGCCGAGGCGCTCGACGCGGGAGACCTGCGCGACGCGGAGCCCACGGCTCCAGAGCAGGTGGACGGTGACGTCCCCACCGTCCGGGGCGAGCTCCTCGTCCGCGGCCCGCAGGTCTTCCAGGGCTACTGGCAGCGCCCCGACGAGACCGCGGGCCAGCTCCTCGACGACGGCTGGCTGCGCACGGGGGACGTCGTGGAGGTACCGCTCGACGGCCCCGACGCCGGCACGGTGACCCTCGTCGACCGCATCAAGGAGATGATCGTCACCGGCGGGTTCAAGGTGTACCCGTCGCAGGTCGAGGAGCACCTGCGGCAGATGCCCGGCGTGCGCGACGTCGCCGTCGTGGGGCTCCCCGGCGCGGGCTCGGACGAGCAGGTCGCCGCGGTCCTCGTCCTGGACGAGGCGCCCGGTGGTCCGGCCGGGGCCGACGACGGCGGGTCGCCGCCGCGCGTCGACCTCGCCGCGGTCCGGGAGTGGGGCGAGAAGCGCCTCGCCCGGTACGCGCTGCCGCGGACGCTCGCCGTCGTGCCGGAGCTGCCGCGCTCGCAGATCGGCAAGGTCCTGCGCCGCGTGGTGCGCGAGGACCTCCTCGGCCGCGACGACGTCGAGCGCCACCGCGGCTGACGGCGGGGCGGCCGCCGGTTGGCCGGCAGAGGTGCCGCCGGTTCGCCGCCGGCACGCACCCGCCGTAACCTGTCTGGCGTCGTTGGCGACGTCCGCGACGCAGGTGGCGGGCGCCGTCGGGCCCTACCATCCGTCGCCCCTGAGGAGGCCCCGTGCCCGAGTCCGCCCCACCCACCGCCCTGCCGCACGTCGTGGTGGTCGGCGCCGGGTTCGCCGGTCTCGCCGTGGTCAAGGAGCTCGCGAAGGCCCCGGTGCGCGTGACGCTCGTCGACCGCCGGGTCTACAACACGTTCCAGCCGCTGCTGTACCAGGTGGCGACGGGCGGGCTGAACCCGGGCGACGTCACGTACTTCCTGCGCGGGCTGCGGCTCAAGCAGAAGAACGTGCGGGTCGTGCACGAGCACCTCGTCGGCATCGACCACGAGGGGCGGCGCATCCGGCTCCTCAACGACGAGTGGGTCGGCTACGACTACCTCGTGCTCGCCAACGGCGTCACGGCGAACTTCTTCGGCACCCCGGGCGCCAAGGAGAACTCGTTCCCCATGTACTCGCGGTCGCAGGCGATGAAGATCCGGGACACGCTCTTCGTCCGGCTCGAGAAGGCGGCGTCGACGCCCGGCACCGATGACGGGCTGCGGGTCGTGGTCGTGGGCGGCGGCGCGACGGGCGTCGAGGTCGCCGGGGCGCTCGCCGAGCTGCGCACCGCCGGGCTGCGGCCCGCATACCCCGAGATCCACGGCGACGCGTTCGAGGTGAAGATCGTCCAGCGCGGCGCCGAGGTGCTCAAGTCCTTCGACCCGCGGCTGCGCCGCTACGCGGCCGACGAGCTGCGTCGTCGCGACGTGAGCCTGCACCTCGGGGCCGGCGTCGCGGAGGTCCTGCCGGACGCCGTCGTGCTGACCGACGGCACGCGCATCCACTCCGACCTCACCGTCTGGTCGGCGGGCGTCAGCCCGCACGAGGAGGTCGACGACTGGGGCCTGCCGCGCGGTGAGGGCGGGCGCGTCGTCGTCGGTGACGACCTGCAGGTCGAGGGCCTGTCCGGGGTGTTCGCCGCGGGCGACATCGCCGTCTCGCCCGCCGGGCTGCCGCAGCTCGCGCAGCCCGCGATCCAGTCCGGCACCCAGGTCGGGCGCAACATCCGGGCGCTCGTCGACGGGCGCCCGACGACGCCCCTGCGCTACTTCGACAAGGGCACCATGGCCGTCATCGGGCGACGCGCGGCGATCGCCGAGGTCGTCGGGAAGGTGCGCCTCACGCGCGGGGTCGCCTGGCTCGCCTGGTTGTTCGTGCACATCATGGGTCTCATCGGGCCGCGCAACCGCCTGACGACGCTCGCCGGCCTGGTCACCCGGTACGGGTTCCCGTTCCACCGCCGCCCCATCCCCATCGTCGGCGACGTGCCGACGATCCGTCCTCCGAAGAAGCCTGCCGGCAGGAATCGTCCGGACATCGCGGACAGGTCCGCCTGAACCACCCCGCCGCGCGCTCGCGGGTGTGGCGCCTCGCGTACCCTCGGAGGCGCAGGGCGCGACCGCGTGGTCGTCCCGCTGATCGGGGGTAGTGGTGCTGGACGTGGTGCGCCGTGGCGCGGTGGTCGCGGCGGTCGTGGTCGCCGTCGGCGTGCTGGGCGCCTGCAAGGCGCCGGCCTGGCCGGGGACCCCGACGCCCGGACCGTCTCCGTCGACGAGCCCGACCGGCACCCCGTCGGCAGAACCCACCGGAGAGCCGACGACCACGCCGACCACCGACCCGTCGGACCCGTCCCTCCCGGGGGGCAGCGACGGCGTCGAGGTGCGCGTCGAGATCGAGCCGGGCTACAGCATGCCGAACCTCGTCGAGTCGTCGCTCAAGCAGGCCCGGCGCACGCTCGAGCAGCAGGGCGCGACCACCGTGCGCGTCGTCGACGCCCGCCGCGGCGACGCCGTCGCGGGCCAGGCGAACGGCTGGACCGTGTGCGGGCACGAGCCCGCCGCGGGGAGCTTCACCCTGGAGTCCGTCGAGGTCGTGCTCGCCGCGGCGCCGAACGCTCGCCAGTGTCCCTGACCTCGCCCTGAGCCGCCCTGCGCCAAGGACGACCCGTCGACCTCTCGACGGCGTTCCCGGCAACGCCTACGCTCACGATCACACGAGTCCTCGCACCGTCGCGTCTCGTGTGCGACCCGGCTGACCCCTCGGCACGACCGGGGGCGGCCTGCGAGGGCCACTGCCGAGGAGGATGCGTGAGACCACGAACGTTCGTCCCGTCCGCAGCCGCCGCGAGCCTCGTGCTCGCGGTCCTGTCCGCCGCGCCGGTGGGCGCTGCCCCCGCCGACGCCCTGCGCGCCGCCGCCGACCCGCTCCCGCTCGAAGACCTCGTCACCGGCGACGCGGTCATGGACCGCCTGGAGGAGCTGCAGGCCATCGCCGACGCGAACGGCAACAGCCGTGCGCTCGAGACTCCCGGGTACGAGGCCAGCGCCGTGTACGTCGAGGAGGCCCTGACGGCCGCGGGCTACACGCCCGAGCGCCAGTACTTCACGTTCGAGGACCTCGTGGTGGACGAGCTGTCGCTCACGGCGGCGGGCGTCGCGCCGGCCGACGACCTCTACGCCGCGGAGTTCTCCCCCGCCACCCCGGACGACGGTGTCACGGGGCCGATCGTCCAGCCGGTCGACCAGCTGCGTCAGGGCTGCACGGCCGCCGACTGGGACGGCGTCGACGCGACGGGCTCCGTCGCGCTCGTCAGCCGCGGCGCGTGCGCGTTCTCGGTCAAGGTCACGAACGCCATGGCCGACGGGGCCGTCGCCGTGATCCTCTACAACAACGTCGACGAACCGCTGAACCCGACGCTCGGGGCCGCGGGCGCGTGGGTCCCGACCGTCGGTCTCTCGCTGTCGGACGGCCAGGCGATCCTCGCCGCGCTCGAGGGGGGCGCCGCCGCCGAGGCGACCTACGACTACCAGTTCCACGTCGACGAGTTCGAGACGTTCAACGTGCTCGCCCAGACGCCGGGCGGCCGGACCAACAACGTCGTCATGGCCGGCGCGCATCTCGACGGCGTCGAGGAGGGCCCGGGCATCAACGACAACGGGACGGGCTCGATGGCGATCCTCGAGGTCGCGGTGCAGCTCGCCGCCGCCGCGGAGACCGACGGCTGGCCGGACAACGCGGTCCGGTTCGCGTGGTGGGGCGCCGAGGAGGTCGGGCTCGTGGGGTCGACGCACTACGTCGACGACCTCGTCGCGAACGACCCCGCGGCGCTCGACGACATCGCGACGTACCTGAACTTCGACATGGTCGGGTCGCCGAACTACATCATCGGCGTGTACGACGCGGACGAGTCGACGTACGAGGCGCCCGTCGAGGTGCCGGCGGGCTCGCCGGAGACCGAGGACGTCTTCACGGACTACTTCGACCAGATCGGCCAGCCGTGGGTCGACACCGAGTTCTCCGGCCGCTCCGACTACCAGGCCTTCATCAACAACGGCGTCCCGTCGTCGGGCCTGTTCACCGGGGCCGACGGCCAGAAGACGGCCGAGGAGGTCGCCCTGTTCGGCGGCACCGAGGGCATCAACTACGACCCGAACTACCACTCGCCGCAGGACACGATCGACAACGTGGACCCGACCGCGCTCGACATCATGTCGCGCGCGATCGCCCACGCGGTCGCGTCCCTCGCCGACGACACGTTCGCGGTCAACGGCGCGGGCAACCCCGAGCTCACCGCGCTCACCGCGGAGACCCGCTGCGTGAACGGCACGGCGGTCGTCGCGGTGCGCGCGACGAACGACGAGACCGGGTGGGCCGACGTGCGGATCGCGACGGACTTCGGACAGAAGAAGTTCACGAAGGTCGGGGCGGGGAAGAACGCGTACCAGTCGTTCAGCACCCGTTCGGCGTCGGTCGAGGCGGGCAGCGCCACGGTGAGCGCCTACCGCTGGAACGACGGCGACCCGCGGCACCAGTACTACGACGTGCCGTACGACGCGATCAGCTGCGGCTGACGCCGCGGGCCGAGCGCGGGGACCGGTGTTCCCGTGCTCGGCCTGCGCCCTCTACGCTGTCGCGGGGTCACCCCCGGTCGAGACCGCTGCCCGACGGCGCGGGCCGGGGGCGCAGGGGAGGCGGCGGTGATGGCGAGAGGACCGTTCGCACCGCGCGACCGGCACGACCGCACGGCTGCGGGCACGGCGGCGGACGGCGTTGCGCCACCGGACGAGGCGTCACCCGGCGCGGACGACCTCGTCGCCGCGTGGGTCGCGCGTGCGATCTCGCTCTATCCCCGGCCCACGCACCCCGTCGCGCACGAGTGGGACGCCTCCGTCCAGGGACTCGTGCGCACGATCCCGTACGTGCCGCGCGTCGCGACCCGCCCGCTCGGGCTGCTGGACCGCTTCGGGGCCGTGACCGTGGGTCCGTCGCAGGTCGGGCTCGACGGCGCCGACGTCGACTGGGACCGTGTGGTCGAGATCCGCACGGAGCCGGCCTGGACCAGCCTGTCCGCCGAGGCGCTCGAGGTGAACCTCGCGCAGTACCTCACGTTCCTGCCGCCGGTGCCGGGCCGGGGCTGGGTCGTGCGGAAGCTCGGCGAGCTCCTGTTCTCCCTCTACCTCGCCGTCCTGCCGCCCGATCTCGACGCGCCGAACCCGTCACCGGGCGCACCCGACGCACCGCACGACCCCGACGCACCCGAGACGGCCCCGGAGCCGTGGGGCGCCCCGCACGACCTCCTGCGGGTGCGCGCGGTGACCCAGATCCTCTACCACCGACGCTTCGGGCAGGGCGAGACACGGGCGAGCGCGACCTCCGTGCTGCTGCAGCTCGCGCTGCCCGAGTCGACCGACGTGATCCTCCGCACCGCCGCCGACCGCGGCGTGCCCGTCGTCCACGTCGCCGTCGACGAGACCCGGATCGGGTCCGTCGCCGCGCGCGGCGCGCAGTGGCGCGCGACGGCGCTCGCGCTGCGCGAGCGGATCGCCCGGCGCGCCTGACCGCACGCAGCACGCCCGCCGAGCCGCTCGGCGAGCTGCCGGCGATCGGCGCGCTACTCCGCGAGGACCTCGAGGATCGGCGAGTCGCCGGCGGTGAACCGCACGAACCGGCCGACGGTCGCGGGCGAGCGCAGCACCTGCGACACGACCATCGCGACGTCGGCCCGGGAGACCTGCGACGCCGCGCCCTCCGGTGTCTCGGCGTCGTCCGCGAGGACCGTGATCGCGCCGGTCGGGTCGTCGTCGGTCAGCGTTCCCGGCCCGAGGATCGTCCAGTCGAGGCCCGTGCTGCGCAGGTGGTCGTCCGCGGCCAGCTTCGCGTCGGCGTACGCGAAGAAGCTGTTGTCCTCCGGGACTCCATGGTCGGGGACCGAACCGATCCACGACACCATGACGTAGCGACGGACCCCCGCCGACGCCGCGGCATCCATCGACCGGACGGCGGCGTCGCGGTCGACGGCATAGGTGCGCGCCGGATCACCGCCCCCCGCTCCGGCCGACCAGACGACGGCGTCGAACCCGCCGAGCGCCGCGGCGATCTGCTCGGTCGACGCGTTCTCGACGTCCAGCAGGACGGGCTCCGCGCCGAGGGAGCGGACGAGCGGCACCTGCTCCTCGCGCCGCACGACTCCCGCCGCGTGCTCACCGCGGTCCGCGAGGATCGGCAGGAGCAGCCGACCGACCTTGCCGTGCGCTCCGATGACGGCGACCTTCATGGGACGTCCTTCCGTGTGGTTGCTGGGTGACGCTCCACCGTGGCCCGGGCGCGCGCCGGCCGCCACCCGGGTGGCCGCTCAGGCGCGCGGCGCGGGGGCGTGGATGCCGCGAGGCACCCAGCCGAGCACGCCCGAGCGGCCCAGGAGGTCCGCCGCGTACCACGCGGTCGCGAGCCACATCTCGGTGCCCTGGAGGCTCGGCAACCCGTCGGGGGCTCCCGACGCGGTGCTGCCCCGAGCCGTCCGGAACCCCTCCGGGGCGAACGCCAGGCCCTCCGGCGTCCAGCGCGCCGCGATCCCGTCGAGCACGTGGCGCGCGACGTCGTCCGCCTCGCCCGTCCGGTAGCGGTCGGCGCCGCACCGGCGCGCCCACCACAGCAGGTGCACGACGTCGAGCGCGTCGCACGCGGTGACGCGCGGCGCGTCGAGCACCCCGCCGGACGCGTGCCGCAGGACCGAGTCCGTGAGCTCGCGCCCGAGCCCGAGGGGCGTCCCCCACTGCGCGAACGTGCCGCGCACGAGCCGGTACGTCCCGTTGACCGCTTCGCGCCACCCGTCGGCCGCGCGCGGGGCGCCCCACAGCCCGGTCATCGGGTCGCGGTGCTCGACGAGCCACCCGACGAGCGCCTCCCGCACCCCGGCCGGCACCTCGACGCCGGCCTCGCGAGCGAACGTCAGCACTGTCCCGACGGTGTCGACCGTCGAGCCCGCGCCCCACGCGTTCGTGGCCCACGGCAGCGCCCCGAGCCTGCGCACGACCTCAGCGGCGCTCGCGCCCACGGACGGGACGACGGGCAGCGACGCGCCGAGCAGGTCGAGCGCGTAGCCCACGCACAGCACGTGGTAGGCGGTCGCGCCACCGGCCCACGCGCCGTCGGGCCCGTCGCCGTCGGGCCGCACGCCGTCGGGCCGCGCGCCGTCGGGCACAGGACCGGCTCCCTGCCCGAGCTCGGGGATCGTGCCTCCAGCACCGACCAGACCCGTGAGGCGCCGGACCTGCTCCTCGCGCGAGAGGCCGGCGGGGACGCCGCCCACGAGCGCCGCGAGCTCGACGGCGTCGCAGTGGGCACGCACCGTCGGCGGGGTCCCGGGTGCGTCGCGGTGGTGCGCGCCGTCGAAGGAGCGCTCGACGAGCGCGGGCAGGTTGGCCAGGACCTCGGACCCGAGGCTCTCGAGCCGGCGCGCGCGCTCGTCGTCACGGTCCGGTCGCCGACCGGTCGCGACGTCGGGTGAGGTGGCGGGTCGGGATGCCGGTGCGGCGGCAGGCGCCGGCGCGCGTACAGGGCCCGCCGCGGGCCGCTCGCCCGTGCGGCGGTCACGGACGACGCGCGCGGGGTTGCCGACCGCCACGGCGTCCGCGGGCACATCGCGCGTGACGACGGCGCCCGCGCCGATGACCGCGTGGTCGCCCACGGTGACGCCGTCGAGGATCACGACGTGCGCACCGACCCACACGTCGTCGCCGATCGTGATGCCGCGCGACGTGAGGCCCTGCCGGAACACGGGCACGTCCACGCGGTCGAACGCGTGGTCGAAGCCGAGGACGCTCGTGTGGCTGCCGATGCGCACGGCGTCACCGATCGTCACGCGGCCGCGGATCGCGGCGGAGACGTTGACGGAGCAGTCCGCCCCGATCGCGACGTCGCCCGTGACGTGCGCGTGCGCCGCGACGTAGCTGCGGTCGCCGAGGGCGAGGGAGTCGGCGTCGACGTCCGCGAGGCCGGACACGACGCAGCCGTCACCGATCGTGTGGCCGGCCGCCCGGAGGGTCGCGACGCGCTCGTCGTTGGCCTCGCGCTGCTCCGGCGAGGCGGTGGTGTCGAAGGTCCAGGGGGCGAAGTCGGGGGTCAGCGGGCCGGGCACGCGCACCAGGCTCGCACAGGCGTCCGGGACCGACGTCGGCCGCGGCGGAAGCGAACGGAAACGGTCACGCGGGACCGGCCGTCCCGTCGGCGGCGTGCGGCAGACTGTGCCCGTGCCCGGATTCGCCGTCGTCGACCTCGAGACCACCGGGTTCTCCCCTCGTCTCGGTGACCGGGTCGCCGAGGTCGCCGTCGTCCTGGTCGACGACGCGGGCCAGGTCGAGGACGAGTGGTGCACCCTGGTCAACCCCGGGCGCGACCTGGGACCGCAGCACGTGCACGGCATCGCGGCCGCCGACGTCGCGCTCGCGCCGGCGTTCGACCGCGTCGCCCCGGCGTTGCTGCGGCTCCTCGACGGCCGGGTCCTCGTCGCGCACAACGCGTCGTTCGACACGCGCTTCCTGCGCGCTGAGCTCGGCCGCGCGGGCGTCGCCGCGGCGATCGACCCGCTCGCGTGCGTGTGCACGCAGCAGCTCGCCGGGCGCTGGCTCACCGGGTCGCGCAGCCTCGCGGCGTGCTGCGCGACCGTGGGTGTCGCGCACGACGGCGTGCACTCGGCCCTCGGGGACGCGCGCGCCACGGCCGGGCTGCTCGCGCACTACCTCGACGTCGCGCGGGACGACGAGTGCTGGGACGTCGCCCGTGCCGCGGCGGACGGCGTGTGCTGGACCCTGCCGCCGTCGCTCGACGTCGAGCCCGTGCGGCGCGGCGCGAGCCGGCTCCACGGCCACTGGCTCGCGGCCCTGGACGACCCGACGGCTCGGGAGAGTCCCGGGACGGCGGAGGAGTACCTCGCGCTGCTCGACCTCGCGCTGCTCGACCGGTACGTGTCGCACACGGAGCGCAGCGCTCTGGTGGACGCCGCCCGACGGGCCGGGCTCGGACGGTCGGACGTCGAGCGGCTGCACCGCGACCACCTCGCGACGCTCGCGCGCGACGTCCTCGACGGCGCCGGGTCGTCGGTACTCGGCGAGCGGGTCGACGATGCCGGCGTGCTCGACGCCCTGGCGGCGGACCCGACGCTGCACGAGGTCGCCGGCCAGCTCGGGTTCGACGCGGACGACGTCCTCGCCGCGTCCCAGTCCGCGCTCGGGGCGCGGCTCGTGGACGAGGCGAGCGGCGGCGTCAGGCCCAGGGAACGGTTCGCCCTGGCTCCCGGGGACGAGGTCGTGCTCACGGGGTCGATGCGCCGCACGCGCCCCGCGTGGGAGGACGCCGTGCGCCGGGCGGGCCTCGCGCCGTGGGCGTACGTGACGCGCCGGACGCGGCTCGTCGTCACGGCGGACCCGGACTCGTTGTCGACCAAGGCCCGGACGGCGCGGCGCTACGGCATCCCGATCGTCACGGAGGACGCGTTCGCCCGGCTGCTCGACGAGGTCGGGCGCACCACGGAAGGGGTCGCTCGCTCGGCCTGAGCGCCCACCCGTTGAGTGCTGGGTATCTGTCGTCCGGGCAGAGCACAGACGACAAATACCCAGCACTCAACGGGCCGGGCGGGCTCGGCGCTGCGGGACGTGCGGCCAGCGGGGAGGCTGTCCCCATGAGTCCCGACGCTCCCGTCGACGTCGACACCCTGCTCGACGAGCTGTACGCGCTCCCGCTCGAGCAGTTCGTCGTCGCGCGGACCGCGGCGTCGAAGCGCATCAAGGCGTCGGGCGACGCCGTCGGTGCCGAGCGGGTCGGCCGGCTCCCCAAGCCGACGGTCGCCGCGTGGGTCGTCAACCAGGTGGCGCGCGAGCACCCCGAGGAGGTCGCGGCGCTCGTCGCGATCGGCGACGAGCTGCGCGACGCGACCGAGGACCGCGACCGGTCCCGGATCACGGCGCTCGACCGGTTGCGGCGTGAGCGGGCCGAGGCGCTCGTCGGGACCGTCCGGAAGGCCGGGGAGGTGGCCGGGCGCGCGGTCTCCGCGAGCGCCGTCGACCGCCTCGCCGAGACGCTGACGGCGGCCGTCATGGACCCCGACGCGGGCGCCGTCGTGCAGGCCGGGCGCCTGAGCCAGGCGCTGCAGCACGTCGGGTTCGGGATCGTCGACGAGGGCGGGGAGCCCGCGGACGTCGTCACGCTGCACGTGGTGGGCGACGACGGCGCGCTCGGCCCGGCGCGGAAGGGTCGCCGCGGCAGCGGGAGTGGGAAGGCGGGCGGGGGTACGAAGGCCGGCGGCGACGGCAGTGGCGCGGAGCCCGAGCCCCCGGAGGCGGAGGAGCCGGACCCGCTCGCCGAGGCCGAGCGCGCGGTCGAGGAGACCGCGGCCGAGGTGGACCGGCTCGAGGCCGCCCGCGACGAGGCGGACGCCCGGGCGCGCGAGGCGAGCGACGCCGTCGGGCAGGTGGAGGACGACCTCGGTCGCATCGAGGACGAGCTCGCCCGACTGGCGGACGAGCGCGACGAGGCCCGTGCCCGGCTGGAGGCCGCGCGTGCCGCGCAGGACGAGGCGCAGTCCGGGCTCGAAGCGGCCGACGACGCGCTCGAGGCCGCCGAGGAGCGCGCCGCCGAGGCGCGCAAGGCGCGGCGGGCGGCCCGGCGCCGGTGACCCCCGCTGCGGCTCGCGCACGGCGTCGCTGATCCTGCTCGCCCCGACCGGACGCCGATCCGGTGAGTGCCGCCGTTCGTCGTGCGCGAACGCGGGATTGAGTCCCGATCGCTCAAGGTTGACCCCGTCAGACGCCGCGGGCTCACCGCGGCAGCAGACCCGGAGGAGTCACCATGACCACCACCCTCACCCCGATCCCGTTCGGCGCCCTGGCCGCTGACCGTCTCGTCCGCGACCTGTGGACGCGTCCCGTCGCCCCCGCGCAGCGGAGCGGCTACGCGCCGGCCGCCGACGTCTACCGCGACGGCGACGACCTCGTCGCCCGCTTCGACCTGCCGGGCGTCGACCCCGAGCGCGACGTGACCGTCGAGCTCGAGGGTCGCCGGCTCGTCGTGCGCGGCGAGCGTCGTGACCAGCGCGTCGTCGAGGCGCCCGAGGCCGCCGAGGGCTCCGAGGCGACCGACGGCCCCGTGGAGGCTCCCGCCGCGGAGAAGCCGGTCGGCCGCCACATCCGCGAGGTGCGGTTCGGCGAGTTCCGCCGCACCGTCACGCTGCCGAAGGCGGCTGACGCCGACGCCGTCCGCGCGTCCTACGACGCGGGCGTGCTCACCGTGACCGTCGCCGGCGTGTTCGCCGGCCGTGCGCCGCAGCGCATCGAGGTCACGCGCGCGGCCTGACGCCGCGCCACCTGCTCCGGCCGCGCTCCGCCCCTGGCGCCGCCGGACCCCCGACGGGCCGGTACCTCCCGAGGTACCGGCCCGTCGTCGTGCCCGGGCCAGGTGCCGAACCCCGGGTTGTGCGGCGATCAGCGCCTCACCTGCCGCACAACCCGGGGTTCGGCAGGAGGCGGTGACCCACGACCCCGGGTTCGGCAGGCGGTCAGCCGCGGAAGGTGCGCAGCGCCTCGACGACGAGCGCGTGGTCCTCCGCCTGCGGGAGCCCCGAGACGGTCACCACCCCCACGGGTCCGGCGCCCTCGACCCGCACCGGGAAGGCGCCGCCGTGCGCGGCGTACTCCTGGAGCGGGAGCTGGTGCTGCTCGGTGAACGTCGTCCCCTTGGCCCGGGCCCGCAGGCCCACGAGGTACGACGACGCCCCGAACCGCTGCACGACCCGCACCTTGCGCTCGACCCACGTGTCGTTGTCGGGCGTCGTGCCCTCGCGCGCGGCGTGGAACACCTGCTGCGTGCCCTTGCGGACGTCGATCGTCACCGCGAGGTCACGCTCTGCGGCGAGCTCGACGAGGAGGCACCCGAGGCGCCACGCGTCGTCGTGCGTGAACGAGGCGAGCACGAGCTCGTGCTCCTGCGCCTCGACGGAGGCGATGGTCGCGGCGAGGTCGTCGGGCGTCGTCGTCATGCCGCCATCGTGGCACGAGCGGGGCGGGTGATTCCTCGTCCGTCCCTACACTGTTCGGGTCCGGCCGACCATCGGCCCGACCGAGCACCCGAGACCGCCGGAGAACCCGTGAGCACCCTGCGATGAGCTGGCAGCGCCCCGCCGGCCCCCCAGGACCGCCGCCTCCGCCCGCACCGCGCCGTCGCGGCGGCCGGACGCCGGAGGGTGCCGTGCGGTTCGTGCGGTACTGGCTGCTGGTCTACGCGATCGTCGCGCTCGTGATCGCGGCCTCGCTCCTCGGCGGGCTGCTCACGGGTGCCTGGGCCGGGGAGGGCAAGAACGTCTCGCGCTGGTTCGCCGTGGTCACGTCGACGAGCCTCGCCGGCCTCACGCTCTGGGCCCGTGCCCTCATGATGCGCAAGATCCGCAGCGGCGAGTACCCGCCACAGGGCCGGCGATGATGCGCTCGGGGAGCTGCACCCGGTGACCGCCGCACCGTCCGCCGGCCCGACGGTCGACGTCCTCGACCACGGCCTGCTCGACCGCGCGTCGGGCGCCCTGCTCGCACAGGCTGCGGGTGACGCGCTCGGCGTGCCGTACGAGTTCGCGGCACCTCCAGGCCCGGGGCGACGCGACGAGGTCGCGGTGATGCGGGGCGGCGGTCTGGGCCCGTACGCGCCTGGAGAGTGGAGCGACGACACGCAGATGTCGGTGTGCGTCGCCCGGGTGACCGCGTCGCACGACGTGCTCTCGCCCGTCCCCGACGCGTTCGGCGCCACCCCGCTCGACGACGTCGCCGCCGCCTTCGAGGAGTGGCGCACCGGGGGTGCGAGCGACATCGGCACGCAGACGGCAGCCGTGCTGCGAGACGCTGCAGCACGCCGAGGGCCCGCCGCACAGCGGCTGCGGGCTGCGGCCGAGGCGCTGCACGCCGCGACGGGACGCTCGGCCGGCAACGGCGCGCTGATGCGCACGGGAGTCGTCGGGCTCGTCGCGCTCGACGACCGCGAGACGACCGCCCGAGCAGCGCGCGCCGTCGCCGAGCTCACCCACACCGACCCGCTCGCGGCCGACTCGTGCGTGCTGTGGTCGGAGGCCGTGCGCGTCGCGGTTTCCGAGCGGCGCCTCGACGTGCGCGCGGGGCTCGACCTTCTCGAGCCGGACGCCGCCGCGAGCTGGTCGGCGTGGATCGCCGACGCCGAGCTTCCCCGCCCGACGGCAGACCTGCGCCAGAACGGCTTCACCGTCACCGCGCTGCAGGCGGCGTGGCACGCGATCGCGACCACGACGCCTGCGCAGTCGTCGGGCGAGCACGACCACCTCCGGGACGCGCTGCAGGCCGCGGTCGCGATCGGGGGGGACACCGACACCGTGGCGGCGATCGCCGGCGCGCTGCTCGGTGCGCGCTACGGGGCGCGACGGGTACCCCACGACTGGGCGGCGGCCGTCCACGGCTGGCCCGGGATCGGCACGCGCGTGCTCACGGCGCTCGCACGCCGCACCGCGCAGGGCGGCCTCGTCCGTGCGGGCAGGCTCACCCTGCCCGACGGCGCCCACCGGCCCGCACAGTCCTGCCCGGTGTGCGGGACGCTCGTCGACCAGAACCCGCGGTATCCGCGGCACGTGTGCGCGTGGTGCTCGGCCGCGGTCACGGACGAGGCCGGTCGGCCCGTGACACTGTCGAACACGACCTTCACGGGCGGCGGCTACACCGCGTTCTCCGCCGACGGGACTCTCGCCTCCCCCGACGTCCTCGCCGGGCGCGTGTGGATCGGGGGCGTCGAGCACCGCGCGCAGGAGGCCTACTTCGGCGGCATCGTCGTCCAGCCGCTCGACGACGGCCGCTGACCGGACGAGGACCTGGGTCCCGGCGGCCCGGCCATCAGTCGCCGCGCGCGTGGCGGGTCGCGCGGTCGTTCGCGCGCTGGATCGCGTCGACCAGCTCGTCCTTGCTCATGGAGGAGCGGCCGTCCACGTCGAGCCGCCGCGCGACGTCGAGAAGGTGCTCCTTCGACGCGTTCGCGTCCACGCCGCCCGCCGTCTCCGCCGAGGACTCCAGGCCGTCCTCCTCGGCGCGCTCGTCCGACGGCCCAGGCTCGTCCTTGGGCTCCCAGTGGTCGCCGATCTTCTCGTGCGTGTGCTTGAGCGCGGCGAACGCGACGCGGCTCGCACGCTCCGCCGAGCCGTACTGCTCCATCGCGGCGTCGTAGGCCTTGGCGAACGTCCGCTGCGCCTTCTCGTCCGAGCGCTGCAACGTGCTCGGGATCTCGGACTCCTTCGCGTCCCCGCTCCGGGTCGTCTTCGGCACGGTGGGCCTCCTTCCCGCTCGCTGCCCGACGGCGGTCGCCGCCTCCCGTCGAGCGTCTCGCCGCGCGCCGTCGCTCGCCAGCGCGGAGGTGCGGCACCGACGACCGACGCCGCATGCCTCCGCCGGGCGACGAGGAACACCCCCGCATACGCTTCGCGGATGTCGCGCGCCCTGATCTTCCACGGCCGGATCGCCGGCTGGGGCACGTCGTCCGGGACCCGGGTCGTCGTCGGCCGCTGGGACCGCTCGCCCTTCGGCGCGTTCTCCGACGTCATGGTGGAACGGCCCGACGGCGAGCGTCTCCTGCTCGCACCGTCCGAGGCGGTGGCGTCGCTCGTCGGCTCGACGTACTCCTTCGACCGCGTCGAGATCGTCCCCGTCGAGGTTCGCGACCTCCCGGCCGACGACCTCGGTGCGGCGTCCGTCGGCGGTCGCGACCGGCGCACGCCCGCCCCGTGGCACGTGGCGGCCGGACCGCTCGAGGCACGGCTCGCCGTCGGGCAGCGCACGGGGCTGGGGCACGCCCTGCGCGCCGTGCCCGACCGGGTGGCCGGGTCGCGCCGGTTCACCGCCGTGACGGACCCGGTCGCGCGAGCGCTGCTCCACGGCGTCCGGACGCGTGGGAGCGCCGGTTCGGGCCGCGTCGAGCACTACGGTGCGACGGACGTGCACGCGCTCGAGACGGTCACGTCCTCGTGGGACGGCGTGTCCCTGGGGAGCATGACGTCCGTCGACCCGCCGGTTCGTTTCGGCTTCGGGTCGACGCCGCGGCGACCCGCGGTGACGGACGTCGTGACGACGATC
This sequence comes from Cellulosimicrobium sp. PMB13, assembly GCF_051294865.1. Taxonomy (NCBI): domain Bacteria; kingdom Bacillati; phylum Actinomycetota; class Actinomycetes; order Micrococcales; family Promicromonosporaceae; genus Cellulosimicrobium; species Cellulosimicrobium sp. PMB13. The sequence continues at coordinate 350,993 of NZ_CP145910.1, forward strand.
GTCGTGCCGGACGTCGGCTGAGAGCGCGTCTGCAACGGGCGACACACTCCCCGGCACGCGACGCATGTGCGCTCGAACGATGCACCCGCGACCGAACGACGCACTCGCGCTCGAAAGGTGCACGGAGAAGTGCATCTCTCGGCCCGGAGTGCGTCGTTCGAGCGAGCATGCGAGAGGCTGGGTCCGGAACCTTGACCGCGACCTTCTTCCTACCTCGTGGAGCCAGACCTGTGGACGAGCACGAACGTGAGACCCGGCGTCGCATGGCGGCGCACGAGCTGTACACGGACCACGGCGTCGTCGGCCTCGCCGCCGAGCGCGCCCGCGCGACGGAGCTGACCTACGACTTCAACGCGACACGACCCTCCGAGACCGGCGAGCGCGAGCGCCTGCTGCGGGCTGTTCGCCGCCGTCGGCGACGGGGTGTGGATCGAGCCGACGCTGCGGGTGGCGTACGGCGGCACGACGCGCCTCGGGAACGGCGTGTACGCGAACTTCGGGCTCACGCTCGTCGACGACGTCGAGATCAGCATCGGTGACCGCGTGATGTTCGCGCCGAACGTGACGATCTCGACGACCGGCCACCCCGTGCACCCCGACCTGCGCACCGACGGCACCCAGTTCTCGGCGCCCGTCGTCGTCGAGAACGACGTGTGGGTCGGGACGGGAGCGGTCATCCTGCCGGGCGTCACCGTGGGGCGCGGTTCCGTCGTCGCCGCGGGAGCCGTCGTGGCGGGGAACGTGCCGCCGATGACGGTCGTGGGCGGCGTGCCGGCGCGTGTGCTCCGCGAGATCACCGACGCCGACCGGGAATGGTCCTACCGCGCGCCCCGCACGCTCGACCTCCCGGGCCCTGGCCCACGGATCGTCCCGGCCGCCGCGCCGGGCACCGCCGTCTGACACCGGGGCCGCGGGAGCCTGAGGTCGCCGAGCCGGAGGCCGCCGCGGCTCGTCGCACGGATCGAAGGGCCTCGCCGGTCTGTCCACGCCGACCGCGGTACTACCTCGGCGAGGGCGACCCTCGTCCGGCGACGGTCCGCGCATGCTCGGCCGCGGCCTCGCCGAGCGTGGTCCTGAGGTCGTCGAACAGCGCGACGCTCGCCGTCCCCGGCCAGTCGGCGGGCAACGCACTCGGCGGCAGGCCGGGGTCGACGTACGGGACCGTCCGCCAGTCGTCGACGGCGCGCACCCAGCGGGCGAACGCGTCGCTCGGGGAGGTCGCGGCCACGGGTGACCGGGCGCCGTCGGACACCGGAGACCGGGCGCCGTCAGGCACGGGTGACCGGGCGCCGTCGGGCACGGGTGACCGGGCGCCGTCGGGCACGTGCCGGCTCGACGCGCCCTCGTGGCGCGCGAGGAACCTGCGGTGGAGGGCGGCGATCCGGTCGAGGTCCCACCAGCGGGCTGCAGCGTCGGCGAAGGTCCCGTGCGTCTGCGGCGTGCCGGTGACGAACAGGGTCGCGGCGTCGCGCAGGTCCAGGTGGTCGAGGATCTGCTCGACCTCGCCGGCCAGGTGCGCGGGGCAGATCCACAGGGCGTCGGCGACCGTCCCGCACCCGATGCCCGCGAGGTGACGGCGGAGCTGGTGGCGCGCGGCCCGCCGGTCCTCGGGGACGGAGAACGACACGAGGAGCCACGCGTCGTCGTCGGCCTGCTGCCGGTAGGCGAAGATGCGCCGGTCGCCGCGCGCGAGCATCGCGTCCGCACCCGGCGCGAGGCGGTAGCCCGGTCGGCCGCCGACGTCCGCCGCGACGAGCAGCCCCTTGGCCTTGACGCGCGAGATCGCGCTGCGCGCAGCCGCCGACGGGACGCCGACCGCGTCGAGCAGCGCGACGAGGTCCGCGACCGCGACCCAGCCGCCGAGGTCCCGCAGGTAGAGGCCGACGACGGTACGCAGCAGGGACGTCGCGCTGCCCGGACGGGCGTCGAGGTCGTCGAGGACCACGGTGTCCGGCTCCGAGGTCGGGATCACGACGTCGGACCAGTGTCGGGACCAGTGCCGGGACCAGTGCCGGGACCAGTGGTCGGGTCCGGGTGTGGGGTCACGGCGTCGGGGCGTCGGGCGCGGCGTCGACCAGCCGCTCGGCGGGCACCGCGCCGGAGGTCACCTCGACGAGCGCGTCGCGCACCGCCTCGACGCCGATCCGCACCTCGTCGAACGACGTCGACAGCGGCGAGAGCCCGAGGCGGAGCCCGTTCGGACGCCGGAAGTCCGGGACGACGCCGCGCGCCCAGAGCAGCGGGAGCGTCGCCTCGAACGCGTCGTGGTCGACGGTGACGTGGCTTCCCCGTCGCGCGGCGTCGCGCGGCGAGGCGACCCGGGCGCCGAGCGGCACGAGCAGCTCGTCGACGAGCTCGAGCGCGTGCTCGGTCAGAGCGACCGACTTCGCGCGGATCGCGTCCATGCCCGCCTCGGCGACCAGGTCGACCATGTCCTGCATCGCGAGCATGCCGACGATCGCGGGCGTCCCACTGAGGAACCGGCGAGCGCCGGAGTGGGGCGCGTAGCCCGGCCCCATCTCGAACGGCGCCGCGCTGCCCATCCACCCCTGGATCGGCTGCGTCAAGGTCTCCTGCAGGTCGGCGCGCACGTATCCGACCGCGGGCGCGCCCGGCCCGCCGTTGAGGTACTTGTACGTGCAGCCGACGGCGAGGTCGACGTCCCACGCGTCGAGCGCGACGGGCACCGCGCCCGCGGAGTGGCACAGGTCCCACAGGACGAGCGCACCGGCGTCGTGGGCGCGTCGCGTGATCTCCGCGGCGTCGCTCACGTACCCCGACCGGTACGCGACGTGGCTCAGCACGACGAGAGCGGTGCGGTCGGAGAGCACCGCGCCGACTTGGTCGGGAGTGACGCCGGAATCGTGGTCGGGCTCGATCCAGCGCAACGTCGCGCCGTGCTCGCGCGCGACGCCCTCGAGCACATAGCGATCGGTCGGGAAGTTGCCGGAGTCGAGGACGATCTCGTCGCGCCCGGCGACCTGCGGGGCCGCGAGCGCCGCGCGGACGAGCTTGTAGAGGATCACCGTGGTGGAGTCGGCGACGAACGTCTGGCCCGCTGCGGCGCCCAGCGCCGCGGCACCGATCCGGTCGCCGAGCGTCAGCGGCAGGTCGTACCACTCCTCGTCCCAGCCGCGGATGAGCCGCGCCCCCCACTGCTCCGTCGCGAACCGGGCGAGGCGCTCCGCGGACGCGCGCGTCGGGCGGCCGAGCGAGTTGCCGTCGAGGTACGCGACCACGTCGTCGGACGGGACGAACGCGTCGACGTACCGCGCGAGCGGGTCGGCGGCGTCGAGCTCGCGCGCCCGCGCAGCACGGACCGCGGCCTGGTCGCCCGGTCGGACAACCGGCCGGTCCGCAGGGTGGTCGGCGGGACGATCGTCGCGGTCGTCGCGGTCGTCGCGGTCGTCGCGAGATGCGGTCGTGGGGGTCATGTCTGGTCCTTCCGGGTGGTCGTGCCCGACGGCGGGGTGAACCCCGGCCGCAGCACGTCGGCCAGGTGCAGGGTGGTGGCGCCGGCGAGCCAGCGCGTGAGATCGGCGAGCGCGTCGGGGCGGTCGAGACGGTCGAGCTCGGCGAGGCTCTCGACCGGCGGCCCGGGGACGTACGTGACGGCGCCGAGAGATGCGCTCGCGCCCGAATGATGCACGTCGGAGTGCATCACTCGGTCCGCGGTGCGTCGTTCGGCACGGGGCTGCCTCACGGTGTCCGACGTGAGAGCGCGCAACAGATCGTCCCCGCCGAGACCCGCAGCGGCGAGCGCGCGCAGCTCACGGACGTTCACGCCGACCGGGAGCGGACCGTTGCCGAGGTCCGTGCCATACACGACCGAGCCGCCGGCGGCCGCGAAGCGCCGGACGTTGTCGATCGCGACGTCCTGCGCGGGCGTCGGCGTGCCCCACCCGTGGATGTCGAGCGTGCTCACCCACGTCATCCTGCTCACCGGCTCCGCGCCGAACACGACGTGAGAGTCGTTCTGGGGCTCGTTCCGGCCCCCAGGTCGTGCTCGACGGCGCGCAGGGTCGTGCTCGACGTCGGCCAGCGGGCGCGGGCCGGGGAGGGCACGCGAGGAGGGGCGGGCCATGGCAGTGATCAGCTCGTCGGGCAGGCGCTCGGAGAACGGGGCGTGCGCGAGGCGGTCGACGCCGGCCTCGAACGCGCGCGCCACCTGGCCCGGCCCTTCCGCGTGCGCGACGACGCCCCGGCCCCGTTCGTGGGCGCGCCCGACGATCGCGGCGAGCGTGACGTCGTCGGGCACGGGACCCGCCGCGCTGTTGAGCGCGACCTTGACGAACGACGCCCCGGCCGCGAGCTGCCGGTCGACGGCGGCGACGGCCTCGGCGGGCGACGCCACCTCCTCGACGGAGCCGTCGGGCGCCCACGAGCGGTCGGACGGATAGCCGCCGGGCGCGGTGAGGAACGCGCCGGCAAACGTGACGCGCGGCATGCGTCGACCCGGACGCACGGGCCGCGCGTCCTCCGCTCGTGCCTCCCGGTCACCATCGCGTGCCCACTCGGCGGCGACCTCGGGGATCCAACCGAGGTCGTGCACGGCGGCGATGCCGTGCGGGACGAGCTCGGTCGCGTCGACGAGCCCGAGGTGGACGTGCGCGTCCGTGAACGGCGGGAGGAGCGTGCCGGGGAGATGGACCGGTTCACGCCACCTGTGATCCGTGAGATCGACCCGTGCGTCGCCGGGTCGACCCACGGAAGGTCGATCTCGGCCGCTCGGGTCGATCTCGTGAGACTCGTGGGCGTCCGCGAGGCCGGACGCGGTGGCGAGGAACGCCGTCGGGCCCGTGGAAGGATGGCCGGGGAACCAGGAGGCGTCGACGGTGACGAGGCGGGCGCCGTCGGGCACGGGCCGGTGCGTCATGCGCCGGACGGCCGCGCGGCGCCGATCTCGGTGCGGACGGCGAAGAGCTCGGGGAAGAACGTGAGGTCGAGTGCCTTCTGGAGGAAGCCGACGCCGCTGGACCCACCCGTGCCGCGCTTGGTGCCGATGATGCGCAGGACCGTCTTCATGTGGCGGAAGCGCCAGAGCTGGAAGTTGTCCTCGAGGTCGACGAGCTCCTCGCACGTCTCGTACGCGGACCAGTGGGCGTCGGGGTCGTCGTAGATGCGGCGGAAGACCTCGACGAGGTCGTCGTCGAGGACGTGCGCGTGCGTGACGTCGCGGTCGAGGACGCGGGCCGGGACGTCGTGACCGTGGCGTGCGAGATAGCGGAGGAACTCGTCATAGACGCTCGGCTCGGCGAGGAGACGCGAGAGCTCGGCGTGCGCGGCGGGCTCGGACGCGAAGACCTGGAGCATCCCGGCGTTCTTGTTGCCGAGCAGGAACTCGACCGCGCGGTACTGCCACGACTGGAAGCCCGACGCGTTGCCGAGGAAGCCGCGGAACTCGGCGTACTCGCTCGGGGTGAGCGTCGCGAGCACGGACCACTGCTCGGTCAGCGTGCGCTGGATGTGCTTCACGCGGGCGATGCGCTTGAGGGCGGCCTGGAGCTCGTCGGCGGCGAGGAGGTCGCGGGCCGAGACGAGCTCGTGGAGCACGAGCTTGAGCCACAGCTCGGTGGTCTGGTGCTGGACGATGAACAGCATCTCGTCGTGGTGCGCCGGGGTGCTGATGGGCTCCTGCGCGGCGAGCAGCGTGTCGAGGTGGAGGTAGGAGCCGTAGGTCATGCGCTCCCGCAAGTCGGTGACGATGTCGGGCTCGAGCGCGCGCTCGTTCGACGTCGCGGACGAGGGCTCGCCGAGGGGCGTCGATGCGTCAACCATGCTGCCGAGGGTATGACATTGACGTGACGGGCGCCATGCTTGTGCAACGCGGTCGGTCCGTTATGCCGACGGTCGGGCGGCAGCTCGGGTCGACGGTTCGGCGGTTCGTGCCACGTTCGGCATCCCGTGCGGCAGCCCGGATCGACGGTTCGGCGGTTCGTGCCACGTTCGGCGGCCCGTGCGGCATTCGGCAGCTCGCGGTGCCGAACGAGCACACGGACTGCCGAACGGTGGGGCGCACGGCGTCGTCAAGGACTGGTGCTGTCAGGACTGGTGCCGTCAGGACTCGGCGTCGGCGCGCTCCTCGGCGACGGACTCGCCGGTCGGGTCGTCGGCGAGCTCGTCCGCGAGGACGTGGCCACCGAGCGGACCGGCGCTCATGCCGACGTAGTGCCAGCCGTTCTCCGGGTCGCCCTCGACCTCGACAAGTCCCGTGTTCTCGAGCGGCGTGTACGCCATGGCGTCGAGGTCGACGCCCTCGGCGCGGATGCTGGTCCACGAGCGGATGGCGGCACCGTGGGAGATGACGACGGCGGTCTGCCAGCCCCTGGACGCGATCTTCGCGACGGCGTCGTCGAAGCGCGCCACGAACTCGGTCCCGTAGGGCCCGCCGGGCATCCGGCGCGTCAGGTTGCCGCCGCCCCAGGCGAACACCGTCTCGAGATAGACGACGTGGTCCTCGTGCCGGTCGGACATCTCGAGGTCGCCCGCCTCCACCTCGCGGAATCCGTCGAGCTCGACCGGCTCCAACTGACGATGCTCGGCCAGCGGCGCGGCGGTCTGATGGGTGCGGACGAGGTTCGAGACGGCGATCCCGTCGATGACCCGTTCCGACAGTGCGTCCGGGATCGCCGCGGCCTGGCGCGCGCCCAGCGCCGTGAGCCCGGGGCCGGGGTGACCGGTGTCGAGCAGGCCGGCGACGTTGGACGGGGTCTGACCGTGACGGACGAGCAGCAGGCGCATGGTTCTCCGGTTCGTGGGGGTACCTGCCACCCTACGAGCCGAGTCCCGTGCACGCGTGCTCGCACCGGCTCAGGCCGGCTCCACGACGCGGTCCCCGCCGACGGTGCTCACCGACCGGAGGGCACGCCGGTGCACGTCGTGGGGCACCTGGGCGCAGAGCGCCGAGAGCTGAGCGCCGAGCGCCGAGCGCCGAGGCGAACTGCCCTCACCCGAGCGGGTCGGTCACCAGCCGCGAGCGTGCCTCGTAGACCTGCAGCGGTTCCGCGGCGCTCGTGGTCGCCGCGGTGCCCGGCACGTCCGTCCACGTCGGCGACCCGGCGATGCGGAACTGACCGGACCACGACGTGGTGAGCCCGATCGTCAGCGACTCCACCGGCTGCTCGTACGTGTGATGCACCGTGTGGTCCGGGTACGGCGCGCCAGGATCCGACGTGACCAGGGGCGCGCTGCCGTCCGCGTAGTCCCACGCGTACGACTCGGGCGTCGCACGGATCTGCACGGGGATGCCGAGCAGCGTGGCGTCGAACGTCTGCTCCGCGGAGTCGGTATACGTGATCGTCGGGACGTTGACGAGCGTCCACCCGTCCGGCGGCTGCACCACGACCGGCGACGGCGCGATCGACAGCGTCGCGAACTCGCGCTCCGCCTCGGCGAGCAGGTCCGCCGGCGTCACACAGCCCTCGTCGCCGACGAGCTCCGGCGGACCCCACGAACCGTCGGGCTGCCGGACCTCCCGGAAGACCGCACCCTCGGCGAACTCGTCCGGCCCGCACTCGATGCCCTCGTAGGCGAGCTGCTCGCCCTCGGTGCAGGCGAAGTCGTAGCGCGTGGTCGGCCCGTCGAGGTTGTTGACGAGTGCGCACAACGCCGGTGTGGCGGAGAAGTAGCGGTCAGGCGGGTCGTCGGTAACGGCGGGGACATAGACACTTCCGCCACGCGTCTCTTCACGAGCCGCTTCGACGACGACGTCCGCACCCGCGGCTTCTCCTCGAATTCCGCCGTATGCCGGATCATCGGCGACGGCCATCAGCAGCAGCGCTACGCCACCATGTAGCAACGTCGCGATCATCAGCTCGCCTCCAGAAGCGAGATCTCGACGACAACCCATTCACCGTTGCGACGGCCCACTTCTGCGCGATACAAGTCGTCGGTCCTTTCTTGCGCGAACAACTCCTCTCCCTTGGCGCTTCGGATTGCGATTGGTTCTTGGATGACCCGAGCATCAAGGGAATAGATGCCCGTCGCTTCATCGCGCGCATAGAAGGTCGGGTCATCCACGGTAACGACCGCGTCGCCGCCTTCAAACACGTCGCTTCGCGAGGAGATCTGATTGGCCTGCTCGATGGATCCCTGGCAAAACGTGCAGGATTCGAGCGACATCGCCCGCCACTCGGTCGTGTCGCCGGTCGTCATGACGTAGTCGTAGAGCTCGATGAAGTACTCCGCGGCGGCGGCTGCGCCCTCGGCGTCCTCCTGCTCCATCGCAGCCGGGCGCTCCGGTTTCACCGGGCCCGTCTCCGTCGGCGTGGGCTCGGGCTCCTCAGTGACCTCCGGTGACTCCGCCGTGTTCGTCGACGGTTCGGGCTCGACGGGCTCCTCGGCCGTGCACCCCCCGACCACCAACCCCACGGTGACGACGGCACCGAGGCCGAGCACGCGTCGTCGGGCACGGGACGACGAACCGGACACGAGACGCATGCAACCCCCTGAGACCCCCTGCGCGCGCCCGGGTCCGGGCCGCGCCGCACGAACTGCCCCAGAACCTAGCGAACCCGGACGCCCCGCGGAACCCGGGTTCTCGGTCTGTGGACAACGACGCCGCGTGGCACCCTGTCGGCATGTCGCGCAGGGAGCTCGTGGTGCTGGGGACGGCCAGCATGGTCCCGACCCGCACGCGCAACCACAACGGCTACGTGCTGTTCTGGGACGACGAGGCGATCCTCTTCGATCCCGGCGAGGGCACGCAGCGGCAGATGACGTTCGCAGGCGTCTCCGCGACCGACCTCACGCGCATCGCGATCACGCACCTGCACGGCGACCACAGCCTCGGGCTCGCGGGCGTCGCGCAGCGCATCAGCGGTGACGGGGTGCGGCACACCATCCCGGTGTCGTACCCGGCGTCGGGACAGCGGTGGATCGACCATCTCCTCGACGCGAGCGCGCACCACCGCCGCGGCCACCTGCTGGAACAGCCGCTCACGACCGACGGCACGATCCCGCCGCCCCCCGACCGGCCCGACCCAGGCTTCACGCTGAGCCACCGGCGACTCGACCACACCCTCGAGGCGGTCGGGTACCGGCTCGACGAGCCCGATGGCCACAGCCTTGACCCCACCCTCCTGGCGCGGCACGGTCTGGCGGGGCCGGTCGTCGGGCAGCTGCAGCGCGACGGCGTCGTCACCGCGCCCGACGGCCGGACCGTCACCCTGGACGACGTGAGCGCGCCCCGCCCCGGCCAGTCGTTCGCGTTCGTCATGGACACGCGCCTGTGCGACGCCGTTCTCGAGCTCGCGGAGGGCGTCGACCTGCTCGTCATCGAGTCGACGTTCCTCGACCGCGACCTCGACCAGGCCGAGCGCTGGGGTCACCTCACCGCGTTCCAGGCGGCGAAGGTCGCGGCCGAGGCCGGGGTGCGGCACCTCGTCCTCACGCACTTCTCGCAGCGCTACACCGACCCGCGCGAGTTCGAGCGCGAGGCACGGTCGGTGTTCGACGGCGGCCTCACCGTCGCGCAGGACCTCGACCGCGTGCCGGTCCCCCGGCGCCGCTCCCGTCAGGCTCCGCAGCTCGGCGCGTCGTAGGCCGCGGTGAGCGTCCGCGACGTCCCGTCCGGGGCGGTCGCGGTGACCGTGGCCTCCCCTGCCGCCGCCGTGCCGCGCACCTTGAACGACTGGTACGCGTTCTTCCCGGGCTCCACCTGGGCGAAGGTCTTGTCGCCGAACGGTGTCGAGAGTGTCAGCGCGAGCGCCTCGTCGCCGTCGTTGGTCGCCCGCACCGCGACGAAGGCCGCGTTGCCGAGGCAGCGGGTCTGCGCGGTCACCGCGACGTCGATCTCCGTCGGCGGCTCCTCGCGCGGGTAGACGTCGAGCGCGTCGAGCTCGGTGTACCAGGTGCCGCGCGTGAAGGTCACGGTGTTGAGGCCGGCCTGGAGCTCGACGTCGTGCTCGACGCTCTGCCAGTTGCCCCACGTCGTGTGCGGGAAGGTGACGACCCCGGCGTCCTCGCCGTTGACGGTGACGCGGTCGGTCGACGACAGCGTGTACCCGCCGCGCTCCGAGCCGTTCGCGAAGCGGACCGCGAGCGTGTACGGCCCGGCCTCCTCGGCCTGGACCTGGAGCGTCACGGAGCTGTCGGCGAAGTCGAGGCCGCCGACCTTCTCCCCGCCCGACGCGCCGGCAGCGGTGCCCACGGAACCGCGCACGATCACGCCGTCCTCGAACTCGTACCGCACCGCGTCGTCCGGGATCACCGGCGGGACGACGGTCCGCGGCTCGTCGAGGACGGGGAACACGTCGATCGCGTCGATCTCGGCGAAGAACGTGGCACGTGTCAGCGTGACGGTGTTCCAGCCGGCGTCCAGGTCGGCGACGTGCTCGACCGTCTGCCAGTTCCCCCACGTCGTGTGGGCGAACGTCACGGTCCCGGCGTCCGCACCGTTGACCGTCATCGTGTGGGTCGACGGGACGCGCTCGGCGCCGACCGTCGAGCCGTTCGCGTACCGGACGCCCAGCAGGGCCGGGCCGGCCTCCTCGGCGTAGACCTCGACGGAGACGGAGCTGTCGGCGAAGTCGAGGCCACCGACCTTGGCCAGCCCCGAGGCGCTGCCGTCCTGCACGACGCGCGCGTTCGTCACGACGCCGTCCTCGGCCTGGTAGCGGTCGGACGCCGCGGCGACCGACGGCACGCCGTCCTCCGACCACTCGAGGTCGCTGAGGTACATCGCGCGGTACGTGAACGCCTCGTTCCAGCCGTGGAAGACGATCGCGGTGCCGCCGTCGGGCGTCGTCACGACGTCCTGGCCGCCCGGGCCGCGCACGTCGCCCCGGAACCGGTCGCTCGTCATGAGCTCCGTGGTCGCCTTGGTGTACGGGCCGGTCACGCTGTCCGACGTCGCGTACGCCGTCCGGTAGGCGCCGCCGTAGAAGTCGTTCGCCGAGTAGATGAGGTAGTACGTGCCGTCGCGCTCGATGATCGTCGGCGCCTCGACGACGCGACCCTCGTTCGCGCGGTCGACCCGGATGAGCTCCGTCGCCGGGCCCGTGAGCGTCGTGCCGTCGGCCGAGAGCGGCTGAGCGTAGATGATCGCCGTCTTGCCGGTGCAGCAGTTGCCGTCGGCCTTCCACAGCAGCCACAGCTGGTCGCCGTCGTGGAACGTGCCGGCGTCGATCGCACCACCGAGGTCCTGCGTGCCGTCCTCGCCGTTGGGGCAGACGATCGGGTCGTCGCCGACGGGCACGAACGGCCCGTCCGGGGTGTCGGCCAGCGCGAGGCCGATGCACTGGCGCACCGTCGTCGCGTCACGCGCCGTGTAGTAGAGCGCGTAGCCGCCCTCGACCGCGGCGACCTCGGGCGCCCAGACGCACCGGTCCGTCGCGCCGCCCGGGCTGAAGCTGCACTCCCCCACCCAGTCGCCGAGCTCGGGCGCGGCGTCGGGCTGCTCGGTCCACGTCACGAGGTCCGTGGACGTGCGGTGCTGGACGTTGTCGCCGTCGGAGTTCGTCGCGTACGCGTGGTAGACGCCGTCGACGAGCAAGATGTCGGGGTCGGGGAAGTTGTCGTCGATCACGGGCTCGATCACGGGCGCCGCGTCGGCAGCGGTCAGCGCTGCGACGGGACCCGCAGTCGCGGTCGTCGGGGCGGCCGCGCTGGCGGTCGTCGCGGACGCGACGAGACCGAGGGCGACGAGAGCGCTCGTCGCGAGGGCAACGAGCGCGGGAAGTGGACGGGGGGTCCGGGTGCGTGGCCTCATCGGTGTCCTCTCGACGGTGAGCGGCGGTCCCCGGGGCGGCGGCGTCCCTGGGGACTCTCGAGTCTGGTCGTCGAACGAACAGGAGTCAACAAGTTCGGGCAGGACTGAACACGCCGACGTCCGGCCTCGGGTGGGACGGCGTCGTCGTGCAGCGGTGAACGGTACGGTCGGCGGGTGACTGCACCCCGGGACGGACGACGATGACCGCACGAGCCGTCGTCGTCGGCGGCGGGATCGGCGGGCTCGCGTCCGGGGTCGCGCTCGCGCGCGCGGGGTGGGACGTCTCCGTGCTGGAGCGCGCGACGTCGCTCGAGCCCGTCGGGGCGGGGATCGCCGTCGCGCCGAACGCGGTGCGCGCCCTCGTCGCACTGGGCCTCGGCGACGCGCTGCGCGATCTGGCGACGCTCCAGGGCGAGGTCGGCATGCGCCGACCCGACGGCCGGTGGCTCGTGCGCGCGGACACCGCGCAGGCCGGTGCGCGGTTCGGCGACCAGACGCTCGTGCTGCACCGCGCCCAGCTCGTCGGCATGCTCGCGGACGCCCTGCCCGACGGCGCGCTGCGGCTCGGGGCGAGCGCCGCCGTCGTGCAGGCGGGGGACGGCGGGCGGCCGGCGGTGGTCCGGGTGTCCGGCGCCGCGGGGACTGCGGAAGGTGCCGTGCCTGACGCCGCGGCGTCCGCGGGAGAAGACGTGCCCGACGTCGCGGGGTCGGACGAGGAGATCGAGGCCGACCTCGTCGTCGCAGCGGACGGCATCGACTCCCCCACCAGGACGCGGTGGTGGCCGGACGCGCCGCGGCCCGTGCACGGCGGGTCGACGGCGTGGCGGCTCGTCGCGCCCGCGCCGACGGGAGGTGTCGTCGGGAGCGAGACGTGGGGCCGCGGGATCGTCGTCGGCATCGTGCCGCTCGCCGACGGTCGGGTGTACGCCTACGTGTCCGTGGCCGACGCCGCGGGCGTGCCCGAGACGTTCGCCGAGCTGCGCGAGCGCCTCGCCGACTGGCACGACCCGATCCCAGAGCTGCTCGCGTCCGTCGACCCGGAGCAGACGCTGCGGCACGCGCTCCGCTGCCTGCCCGCTCCTCCGGCGACCCTCGCGACCGGGCGGGTGGCGCTCGTCGGCGACGCGGCGCACGCGATGCTGCCGAACGTCGGGCAGGGCGGGTGCCAGGCGCTCGAGGACGCGGCGGTGCTGGGCGCGCGGGTGCCGGCGTCGGCCAGGCGCCGGTCCGGAGGGCTCGACGTCGCGACGGCGCTGCAAGGGTGGTCGGCGGAACGCCGGCCGCGGGTGGAGAAGATCATGAAGCTGTCCGCGCAGGTCGCCATGCCGACGCGATGGACGTCGCCCGTGCTGACCGGCGCCCGCGACCTCGGGGCGCGAGCGGCCGGGGCGTGGGCGGCGTCGCTCGGGACGCGCGCGCTCGACGGTGTCCTGGGCTGGCGACCGCCCGAGCCGACGCCGACGCCAGTGCCGACGGCAGTGTGATGGATCCGTCAGTCGGTTGGCAGCGGCGGCAGAACGCCGACCAGCCAGCGGTCGCCGCGATCGTCCGCCTCGTCGGAACCGTGCTGGCCGAGCAGACTCGCGAATGGGCCGAAGCCCGCCGGAACCTTAGTCTCGACCTCCTCACCGCTGCCGATTGACCACCATCACCGACCCCGCAACGAGAATGACCAGCGACACGGTCCTCGAATTCAGGTCCTAACGCACGATGGACTACCAAGCGCTACACCCCTACCAGGGGCTCAGCTTGACCAGCAACCGATGGCCCCACGCAGCTGGAAGCATCTATGCTGACGCGAAGGCAACTGCAGAAGAAGGGACAACGCGTGTGGAGCAACTGGACGACGACATCAAGATCAGCACTACTGACAATGACGAGGGCCTCGCGGCGAACGCCCATGGCCTCTACGACAGCACGTGGAACGAAGCACGGTGGCGCGAAATGGCCGAGCACCTCGTGCGTGACGGCATCGTGACGTGGCGCGAGATCACGACGACAATCCTCGGCGAACTCAATCCCCCACAGGTTGGCACTAGCATCGCATCCGCCAACAAGATCAAGTTCGGATTCAAGGGCAATCACGCCCGCCTCCACCCAAACGAATCTTTCATGCCTCATGTCATGAGATGGTTCTATGAGCGCTCGGGCCGATGTATCGATTGTGGGACGCGTCTAGATCTGCAGGCCGATCACATCGACGGTCGAGAGAACTACGCCGATCCCACGGAAGCGGATCTGCTGAGCAACCTCGAGCTGCGTTGCCGCCGTCACAACGTCGCGAAGCGGAAATCTCATGTCGCGCGCGCCGGCCGGACTGTCCTCCCGGCCCAGCAGGCGCTGATGTGGATCCTGTTCGAGATCCGACCCGTAACAAAACTGGATCTTGCCAGGCTGTGCCGGATCTACGGCATGACGATGGCAGGGATCCGGTTCGAAGAAGCCTGGGCCATGGCGCTCTGGCTGGAGCGCGAGGGCCAGTATGTGATTGCTCGGGAGAACCGCCTGTATGACATCATCCGGTGGGTCGATGGTTCGATTACTCGAAGGTTTGCGTCGGACGACCCGCCGCCGATCGGCGGCAGAATTCTTGCGAAGGCGGCGATGGGCGACCAAATACTCTGCTTCCTCGCTTCAGTTGATGGAACCGCGAGTACAGCGCGGTACTACGAGTTTCCGCTCGACCAGGTCCCGTTCGTATATGAGCTGGGCGACCGAGAGCCCACCGATATCGCGATCTGGCCGCTCCAAACAGGGGGAACTCCTCTGGCACCGCGAGAAATGTCTCTGCACGTCTTTGAACTGAGAGCCCCGGACGAAAGTTGTCACTTGGCCCGCAACGGCGTTCTGGAGACCGCCGCGCCGGCCATGAGTAGTTTCAAAGGTGTGAAGCTGGCGCGCATGAGGACGCTCGATGGTCTATCGCTCGTCGTCCACTAGTAGTACTGACCGAGGACGTTGGTCGGGTGGGTATAACGTGCCGATCTAGCTGTTAGCGCACGAGGGCCTCCCACAGTAAAGTGGAACTGTCTAGGTGTCCGCTCCGCACACAAGAGGCCCTCGTGTCCCACACAATGCCGCCCTGACCCCACGCGCCCAGTTCGAGGTCGCCAGGTTGGTGGTCGACCCGCTCGTCGCGATCGCGGTGGTCGCGGCGCGGTTCCAGTGCTCGTGCCCCGCGGTCAAGCGGTGGGCCGACCGGTATGCCCATGGCGAGCCGATGAGCGACCTGAACCGTCGCGGGATCTGCTCGCTTCCTTGTGATGAAGGCTGCCGAGAGGTCGAAGAAGTATGACCCTCAGGTCAGGGCTCGGGCGGTGCGGCTGGTGCGTGAGCACGTGGTGGATTACGGGTCGGTGATGGCGGCGTCAGTCGCGGTCGCTGCGCAGCTCGAGATCGCGCGGGAGTCGTTGCGCCGCTGGGTGACGCAGGCGGACATCGATGACGATGCCCGGCCTGGTGTCACCAAGTGCGAGTCGGAAGAGATCCGCCGGCTCGAGGCGGAGAACAAGCGCATGTCCGAGGCGAACGCGATTCTGCGTGCGGCCTCGATTTTCTTCGCGGGAGAGCTCGACGCCCGCGGCCGCTGATCATGGGGTTCATCGACCAGATGAGAGGCGAGGGCTTCGCGGCCTGGTCGGTCTGTGCCGTTCTGCGTGAGCAGGGTGTGCAGGTCGCCGCGCCAACGTATCGATCTTGGTCCCGCCCGGCCTGCGGGGTCGCTGCCCGGACGGTTTCGGACGCGGTCGTGGTAGACGCGATCCGCTCGCTGCGTGTCGACGAGCAGGGGCGGGCCACGCCGGAGTCGCTGTACGGGCGCGGGAAGATGACTGCGCTGCTGGGCCGGCGCGGGTTGACGGTGGCGCACTGCACCGTGAACCGGCTCATGGGCGAGCACGGCTGGAACGGGCCACGTCGCGGCCGGGCGCACCGCACCACGATCCCGGGCAAGGTCGGTACCCGTGCCGGGGACCTGCTCAGCCGCGGCTTGCTCGCCGAGGCGCCGAGGCGCCGAGGCGCGTCTGGGTGGCCGACTTCACCTACGTGCGCACGCGGGCCGGGTTCGTCTACGTCGCGTTCGTCGTACGTGACCACCCGCAGTACCCGATAGTGGCGGGAGAACTCACGGCACGCCGGGTCTCAGTACGTCTGGGTGCGCTACCGAACACCTCGCGCTGCAGGGCATCGCGGCCTCGATCGGCACCGTCGGCGACGCCGACGACAACTGCCTGATGGAGTCGATCATCGGGCTCGTCAAGCACGAGTGCATCAAACCCGGGCCGTTCACCACCGGGCCGCTGAAGAACCTTGCCGATGTCGAGATGGCGACCATGGCCTGGGCCGACTGGTGGAACCATCGGCGACTGCACTCCAGTCTCGCGATGCTCACCCTGGCCGAAGCCGCAACCGCCTACTACGCTACAAACCCTGCCTCCGGCCGGAGCCGCAGCCAGCACGGAGACGGCACGAAACCCGTGACGGTTCAGAGGGCATCAGGAACATCCTGGTGTGCGGCCGCCTCCTCGTGCTCCGCAATCAACCTTCGGCTGAGCTCGGAGTACGTGGAGTCCCGCTCAATCAGTAGCGACGTATGACCCGCGGACAGGGCTGCGCGAGCGGTCGTTCCCGAACCTCCAAACGGGTCGAGGACATGCGAGCCTGGTGCGAGCCCCACCAGCAGAGAACTCACGAGGCCCAAAGGATAGGGCGCCGTGTGTCCGAGTGTGTTCTTACCGCGGATCATCTTAACCACTGGGTGAATCCGAAGTGGCTGGTTGAGCGCAGGCATCCGCCCACGCGCCAAGAGGTCGGCCCCGTCACCCGGCTTCCGAACTACCAAGACATGTTCCCAACAATTAAATGGCGCCTGATAGAAAGGCGAGAAGTTCCCCGCGTTGAACCCGCGCTTTCCTTGTATGTCGCCCTTATCCCACACGCTCGATCCAAGGTACTCGAATCCAATCCGTCGGAACGAGTCAACCATCAAGGCCGAAAGCAGGATTCTCTTCTTACCCATATCAGAAAATGTCACGACTCGTTCGTTGTCGAAATAGTCGAAAATATTGTAAGCGTAAATCGCCCCCGGCTTGAGCGTGCGGAATACTTCCCGCGCAATGAGGTACATGTCGTGCATGTAGCAGTACAGATTTGGCCACTGGGCGTACTCACGTGCGTTGTAATATGGAGGCGACGTCACTGCCCGATCGAACGTACTCTCAGCCGTGCGGCGGAGAACGTCAAGCGCATCACCGTGAATGACGCTCCATGGGGCTTTCGTATCGGTTGCGACAGAGGTAGCACGAGGTGCCCCTCCGATCGACGATGGGATGAAGCGCGCGAAGAACGCGCTGGACCAGAAGGTGCCCGACGGGCTCGCGCTCAGGCAAGGTACTGGCTCAGCACCGACCTGTATGTCGCGTCCAATCGGAGAAGTCGGTGAATCCTTTACATCGATTAACACTACGACATCATTTAGCATTGAGTAATGAGCAACCAAAGTGTCAAGGATCTCTGGGTCGCCCATGAAGGGCAAGATGTCGCGCTGCCACCTCCGAACACTTTCGATAGGGATCTGATTACCGTCCTTCTCAATGGCTTCTTGCTTAATGAGGGCCCTGAAGTCGTAGCGCTTCCCTCGGTTGTAGATGCTCCGATCTGTGCAGAGAGGGTTTAGGCACTCCCAACTCTTCACGCCAAAGCTGGGATACGAGTTTCCACCGACGTTGTCGCTTCGGCAGCCCGGACAGGGGACACGCGTTTCGTCGCGCTGGTTCTTCTGAAGAATCAGGACGAGACGGCGGATCGCGTCGGAGTCGTCGTACAGAACAAAGGTGTCGCGGTACGTGAAGCCCTCGTTGAGCAACTCAAAGCGGGCGTCGTCTCCCCGGACTCCTCTGTTGTGCTCCAACGTCGCCTTCCTTACGTCCCTCCAGCGGAAGAACATCTGCTTAAGTTCAACCTCCAAGAAGCGCTCCGCAAATAGAGGAAGATCCGATGCGAGTTGCCACGCTTCGGCCTCTCGTCCCTCATCGACATTGACGATGACAGCGAGAAACCCATAGTTGTCGAGGGCCGCATACTCCTCGGCAATCCAGGTGGTGAGTTGCGCGCGTTGGTCAGCGAGTTCGACATGACCGGCCGGACGAACTTGGCGGACGACGAGGCTTCGGCGTCGCTCGAAAAGGTCGGGTAGGTGCCGACGCAAATCAGTCATATAGTCGACAGTGAACGGCATAGGGCTAGTACTGAACACTGTAGACATGCGCGCTGGCGACCAAATCGACCAGGCCAGCGGACCTGCGGCCGCGTTGAAAACGTCGCCCGCGACCATTCGGGCGGGTTGCTTGCGCAACTTACTCGGACTCGCCGCCTCAGCAACAATACGTGCTCGCGTTTCGCTGTGGCTGGCAGGAGTGGTCAACACGCGAAGGCTCGGAAGTGCTTTGGCGAGGTCGACACGTGCCATTTCAGCCTGTAGGTCGCCGATGTTACCGGTGTTGATTGCCCACTCTATCCGTCGCTTAGTCGGATAGTTGAAGGTGGCCCCCTCGGCCGCGCAAGCAGCGTAGAGACTGGCGATACCGTCCTTGTTGATTCCAAGCTTCTGGTTCATGCGCCCATAGAATCCAGTAGTTATGGCGTCTATGCTTACCGTATCCGCACTGCCAAGATGCTCAATTACAGTGGAGACGGCATTCAGAACATCGGGCGAAAGTGCCTCATCTAGTCCTGTGAGGTCTGCCAGTAGGCGTTCAAACGCCTCCGGGCTTGCGACTAGCGAAGCTCGCTCATCCGGGAGTGTGATCGACATGGGTGCCACGGTACGCGATGCGGCCGACACTACTGACTGTCACGCGCGGGGTGGTCGGTGCTCCGCGCGACCGCGCGGCTTCGATCACCGGGCTCAGCCGAGGGACGGGCCGAACGGCATAGGGAACGATGTGCCGCGATAGGGCCTCGCGCTGGACGGTGGTGGACCGTCGAGCAGTACGTACCTCCTTGCTCCTGTCGAGATTCTAGGTCGACTTGCAGGGGCGGGCTGACACTCCATCTGCGGGACGATTCCGCTGGGAGGATGTCGGTTGTGCCTCCGAAGTTCCCACCTGAGTTCGATCGTGACGTCCCGCGAGTCGCTCATCGCGGCAGTGTGACGCATCGCCGAGGTCGCTACCCAGTTTGACATCTCCGTGGAGTCGATGCGGCGCCGAGGTACGTCGGGCCGATATCTAAGGCGGCGACATCGCGGTCAAACGACCACCGATCCGTACGAGCTGGTGCAGCTGCATTTAGAGAAGCGCCGACTGGAGATGGACAGCGATATCTTGCGCCCTTTAGCCGCATACGCAGCGTCGTCGGCCGGTCCCGGCAAGATCGTCAGCCGGGCCTAGTCGGAATACGGCCTCTTTGGGGGCATGCGTGGAACTTTTCTCGCACTAGGATCGAGAATCGGTTAAACCTCTGTGTCTCTTCCTTCGAACTGGGTGCGGAGTTCAGCCAGCGGTACACGTCGCCCATTCCGTTCGATTCTCCAGTACGACCACCCGTTGATCGCGTGCCCAGTTACGGCGCTACCTGCCGCTGAAGGGCTCGGGTACACGTTGCCGTCGAGGTGAATCCGCCCCTCCTCGCTGATATTCGCCACGACTGCGCCGGCCCGCGCGTAAATCTTCGCGCCGGGGGCGAGGAGTCCTGCCTGGATGAGATCGCCTACGTTGGTACGGACCCTTGAGACGCGGGTTCTCCGTGCACCATCACTGGCTGGCGACATCGCTGCGCCGTCGTCGCGCACCTCCTCGACCAAGGGCTCGGATTCGATGGAGTCACCGCCATCCCAGCCCAAGAGCTCCGCAAATTCGTCAGCATGGATCCTCTGCGACGGGTCGGCGCGCCCGTCCGTGTCGAACCGCACGCCCTCGGAGTGCAGGAGCGCCTGAGGGGACTCCGTTCGCCCGGACGACGACCACCGAAAGCCCGGCGCGACCGTCCCTCCGGCTTGCAGTACGCGATACGCGAACGGCTCGGCGCCGGTCGCCAGACGCGTGCCCAGTGGTACCGGCGCTGTCCCGAGGAGTACCGCGATATCGCCGTAGGTGGTCCATCGCCCCGCGGGGATCTCCGCGAGGATCTCTCCGAGACGTCGCCACATGGTGGCCGTACGGTCCGCCGACTCCCGCTCGACGGCCACGTCCTCGTCCGGTCCAGGCCACAGTTCGGTGATGCGCGCCGCGAGTTCATCTGATCGCCGTCGGATGTCGGTCAATGCCCACGACGGGTACTGCGCGACTGCGCGGTTCATGGCCAGGCCGCTGTCCCGCAGAAACCCTCGCTTGTGCTCCCAGGGGCGATTGCTGAGCTCGGAGTTGTACCCGGTCAATGTCAGGTTCCCGATCGTGTGCAAAGCGGCCTCGACGTCCAGGTCTTCAACCTTTACGGACTCGGCGAGCGCATCGTGCCACTCCGGGGTGAGCGTCTGGGGCAGGAGGTGCTCGATGGTCAGCCCCCCAGGATTCACCAACTCCTTCCCTGCGTAGGACTCCTCGAGCCAGAGCAAGATGAGCTTCTGCTGTGCCTTCCGACCCTGCCAGTAGAACGGCACGGAACGCACGGCGTCCCGCACCTGGGAGTCTGTGCCCCAGTGCTTCCGTCCGGACGAGAGCGACGCACGCAGGGCGGCGACCACGTCCGGGCCCTTTGCCAGATCTGAGACGGCGCTGAGCAGCGCGCGGTTCAGGTTCGCGGTCGCGCGCCCGATGATCACACGTCTGACCAGGTAGCTCTCTAGTATCGTGAGCGCCTCAGCGACCTCTTCGCTGCTCGCTGCCCCTTCCGCCCTCCGAGCGAGCAGATTCAACACGACCGGATAGACCGTCGTCGTTCCCCAGGCCTTAATACGGCTCAGACGCTTCCTGACGTCTCGGTGCGACTCTCGCGACGGCTCAAGTGCGATCGCGAGCAGATGGCCCAACTCGGCGATGCGCCGGATCTCGGCCTCGACCTCGGCCTCCGACCGGAGCAGGTTGAGTCGCGCCTGTTGACCAACGTACGTGTCAGCCTGCTTCGCGTTCTCGTCCCTCTGCACCAGGTCGAGCCAGAACAAGAGCTCGAGTCGGTCGGGTGACAAGGCGTCCTGCAACGGGACCCAGATGGACTCGTAGACGGCCTCCGCACGCGAGGGCAGGCGCATGAACAGATAGTTCCTCAGGAGGTCGCCCTGAGTGAGCCGCAGACCCGTGTTGTTGAGCGACTCGAAGATCCGGTGGGCGTTGTCGCCCGGCTGGGCGGTGACCACAACGAGCGCCAACCCGCGTAGCACGGTTTCCTCGATCCGTTCGAGGTTCAGCCGGTCGTCCGAGTCACCGACCGTACTGATGCGCGACCGAAAGAACCTGTAAGCAGCACCGACGTTGTCGTCCCCTCCGGCCACCGGCGTGCTGCGGATGGCGGCGAGGTACGCCGGGCGGTCCTTCTGGGTCGGGAGGAGTTTCGTGGGTTGTCCGTCCTCGTAGCGGTTCACGAGGTACTGGTCGTCGATGCGAGCACGGTGACCGTCGCCCTCTGTCGCTACCCTGTGGTCGCGCAGCGCCGCGAGGAGAATCGTGAGCGTCGTCAGGCGTTGCTGTCCGTCCACCACCAAATACCGCTGCACCCCGACCGGCCCGGAATCAGGGCTCGATGCGAGCACCAAGGACCCGACGAAGTGAGTCGTCGACGGCTCGTTCGTCCGGTCCGACGCGAGCTGGACGATGTCACGCCACAACTGGTCGAGCTGCCGCTGCGCCCAGGAGTAGACCCGTTGGTAGAGCGGTACCTGGTACTGCCGCTTCCCTTCCAGTACGCCTTCGAGGTTGGTCTCCTTGGCGCTGACCACGTGATCGCTCCGTTCGACGGCCGTCGGTGCTCGACGGGGCGCTTCTGTATGTCTTGGCGCAGGGTATCGATTCCCTCGCGGCCAACGGAGTAGGAGTCCGAGTGTCGTCAGATTCCGACCCGCACGTCTACCCCACGGCTCGATCGGCACGAGGCGGCAGACCGAATCTCGGAGCCTCAGGCGCAGCCGTCGTAGACACGGCTCGTTGGCAGTTCCATGAAGCGCGACGGGCATGTCGGTGCTTCTCGCTCGTCGTGCCGGTGGCGCACGTCTGCTCCGCCACCGCCTGCCTACGTCAGCACCGGGCCGCTCATAGCCGCCCTCGTCGAGATAGACGTCGACGAATCCCCGGTTGAAGTACGCGGCGGCCGCCGCGTGCCTGTCTCGGTGTCCCGCGGCGACGTAGCTTCGCGCTTGCGGTGCCCACACCAGGTCGAAGTCGAGGTCCGCAGCAATCTCCCGCATGCGAGCGACGGGTACTCCGTCCTGCCACCGCGGATCTCCTTGTCGCACTCGCTGCACAGCTCTCGCTCGGCACGGTCGGTCGCGTCGGCGACGATCAGCTGCGACAGGTCCGTCGTCTGCAGGTGGCTGCACCCGAGGACGTGCAGTCGTCCACGCCCTTTCGTGCGGTAGAGCTCGGCGCCGTCGACCAGCTCGTTCTCGTTCATCGCTCTCCTCCGTCGAGTCGAGCGCTGGGCGAGCCGTCTCGCGACTCGCCCAGCGCCGTCGGACACGTCTCAGCGCGCGGCGGGAACCGACGCGCCCAGCGGACCGGCCAGCCTCTGTACGTCGCGCGTGTAGCAGTAGAAGCCAGGGACGCGAGCGCCGTCGGGCCGGAAGGTGACCTTGTTGAGCTCGCCCTTCCGGTTCGCGATGACGGCCCAGTGCACCGGCCCTCGCTGCGCTGCGTCGACGAGCTCCTGGATGGCGGCGCGCGTCGTGTCGGCGTTGAGGAACACCGGGACACCGCGGACCGTCGCGAACACGACGGCGCGCCCGCCGAACGTCGCGACGTCCGCGAGCGTCGGTGAACCCGAGGCGAGGACGGAGCGCAGCTGCGCGACAAGCTCCGCCTCCGAGAACGGCGCCGCCTGGATGCCGTCGCCGGCGGGCCGGCCTGCGGTGCGGGCCTCGGGTCGAGCCGTGGGACGCGCCGCGCGCGGCCCGCCGCTGGGGGCGGCGGCGCTGAGGCGCTCGGCCTCCGTGTACGCGGCGTGCTGGTCTCGCGCTGCGGCGGGGGCCGCCCCCGCCCGCACGGCGCCGCGCATCGCGGCCATGCTGCGCGACGTCGCGGTGTAGGCCTGCTCGACGTTCGCCGTGTCGTAGGTGAGCGACCGCTCACGCTTCACGCCGATCGACGCGCCGACCTCGATGGCGTCCTGGTTCGCGCCCATGTAGAGGAACGTCCAGCCGAACGTCTCCTCGCGCTCGGTGACCAGCGCCTTGATCGCGGCGTGCGTGAACTCCTTCGACGCGTTCTCCATGCCGTCGGTCATGATGCCGACGATCACCGCGCCCGGGCGCTGCTCCTCCGGCAGCTGCGCGATGCGCAGCGCGGTCGTCTGGACGAGCCGTCCGATCGAGTCGAGCAGCGCCGTCATGCCGCGCGGTCGCAGGTCGAGGGGCGGCACTTCGCGGACGTCGAGGTCGGTGTAGACCTCCTCGTACTCGTTGTCGAACTGCGCGAGCGTGACCGTGCAGCGGCCCGGCGCCTCGCGCTGCTCGGAGAGGAACAGGTCGAAGCCCTGCTCGGTGGCCGCCTTGATCGACTGCATCGAACCGGACCGGTCGAGCAGCATGGCGAGGTGGGTGAGGGCGATGTCAGGCATGGCGGTTCCCTTCGTCGTGCTGCTGGTCTGGGTCCTGAAGAGTGGTGCGGGCTCAGCTGCGGCGTCGTCGGAACCGCAGCGGTTCGGTGGACGACGGCGCGGCCGGCGGCGGGGTGCCGCGCTCCCGGTCGTAGCGGGCCCGGGTGACGCCCTCGGCCGAGACGCGGCCGTCCGGACCGGAGTAGCCACCGAGCGACTCGGTCCGACCGAGCCGCGGCGGCACGGTGTTGGGTGCGACGCCCGCCTCCTCCGCGACGGACCGCATCGACGCCCCGGCGAGCAACGACTCGGCCATCGCCTCGTCGAGGGCGGCATCGAGGAAGCCACGTGCCCGGGCGAGCGGCTCCACCGCTTCACCCGGCGCAGCCTTCGTCGCCTCGTCGAGCGCCGCACGGACGGCGTCGAGGCGAGGGCGGGGCTGTCGCGCCGGGGTCGAGGTCATGCGATCAGGCTATGTGCAGTAACTGCACATGCGCAAGAGGTGCACGCAGTTTTCACCCGCACGGTGGACGCGGACGGGCACGAGGTCGCACCTACTGTGGCGGCGTGACCTCGACGCTGAACGTCCCGACGATCCTGACGCCCGGTTCCCGTGCCCAGGCCGTCGAACACCTCCGCCGTTACTTCGGTCCCGTCGACGGGACGTCTGGCTGGGCGGGCTCACGGTTCGAGCGCCTGGCGGGTGGAGGTGACCGCCCGGACGTCGCCGACCGGTTCACGGCGGACGACCTCGTCGCCGTCTCGCTCCTGTCGGTGAACGTGCCACCTCACGGAGCGATTCAGCTCCTCGAGTCTCGTGCGGACGAGCTCGCGCGCCTGCTCGCCGAGATCCCTCACGACCTCGAGCTGGTCGACGTGGAGTCGATCCCCGACGACTGGGCCCCGAACCGCCTGTGGGCGGCGTTGCGCGACGTCCGTGGCATCGGCTGGGTCACCGCGGGCAAGCTGCTGGCACGCAAGCGTCCCCGTCTCATCCCGGTCTACGACAGCGTCGTGCAGGCGGCGGTCACGCCCACGGCCTCGTTCTGGGAAGCACTGCGCGCAGCGCTGCGCGCCGACGACCGCGCGCTCCACCGCCACCTCCTCTCACTCCGTGACGAGGCCGGCATCGGCGACGACATCTCGGCGCTGCGTGTCTTCGACGTCGTCGTGTGGATGCACTACCGCTATCTCGACCCCACCACTGACGCCGAAGCCGCCTGATGACCGAGGGACACCTCTTCGTCGTCAACGGGCGCCTCGAGGCGCTGAGCGCCGACGCCGTCGTCATCCCGACCGACGCGGCGTTCCACGTCGAGCGCTGGTGGCGCGACGCGGCCGGCCTGGAGCCCGCGACCACCTGGGGCCAGGTCAAGCCGGGCGGCTGGGGGCAGGGCGCCGCCCTCCCCGCGCGGGCATCCCGCCGTGGCACGAAGCACTAGCCAGAGGTCTGGTTCCTCGACACCATCGCCACCACGCCCGACGGCGTCGGCGACGCCGCTCGCCGGGCCGTCGCCGCGATCGTCGAGCACTCGACCGACCGTCTCCGCACCGCTGCCGAGACGGCGGGTCGCGACCTGCCGCTCGTCGCGCTCCCGGTCATCGGCACCGGCTACGGCGGCCATCGCCTGCGGCGCGGCCAGGTCATCTCGGCGCTCCTCACCACCCTGCACGACGCCGCACGCGACCACGGCGTCGACGTCGCCCTCGTCGCGTCGAACCGGGCGGACTACTCGGCGCTGCAGCACCGCCGTCGGGCGCTGGCTCAACCCACCGGGCTCCCGCCGGAGACGACGACACGAGCGCAGGAACTGGGCCGGCACGCCTCCGACGGTGACCTCGCCCTCTTCTTCGGCGCCGGCGTGAGCATCGCCGCGGGACTGCCGTCGTGGAACCACCTGCTCACCGAGCTTGTCGCGAAGCTCGACCTGGACCGCGACGTGCGCGAACGTATCAGCGAGCTCGGACCGCTCGAGCAGGCGGAGCTCATCCAGGTCGCGCTCGCCGACCGGTCCGCGCGCGCCAAGGCCGATACGCAGAAGGCGCTCGGCAGCCGCGTCGCGAGCATCATCAGGGCGGCGTCCGCCCGGCCAAGCCTCGCCCACACCCTCCTCGCGAGCATGCGCGTGCGCGAGGCGGCGACGACCAACTACGACCAGCTCTACGAGCAGGCCGTCACCGCGATCGCCGGCCGCCCGTCCGACCAACAGCGGGTCGTCATCGACCGGCTCCCATGGGACCGCACGAGCACCGACCGGCCGTGGCTGCTCAAGATGCACGGAGACGTGGAGCACCCGGACTCGATCGTGCTGTCCCGCAGCTCGTTCGTGCACTACGACACCCGGTGGAAGCCCGTCGGGTCGCTCGTCCAGTCGCTAATGATGACGAAGCACCTGCTCGTCGTCGGGGCGTCGATGACCGACGACAACCTGCTGCGCTTCGCCTACGAGGTGGCGGGTCTCCGCGCGAGCATCGAGAAGCGCGACCCGAGCGCACCGGAGATCGGTACGGTTGTCCACCTCGCCGACGACGCGGCGTTCAGCCGCCTGTGGAAGGGCCGGTTCGACGTCGTCGTCCCCACCCTGGACGCCGACGACCGGAACCGGGCTTCGACGCCTGAGCCCACCGCGTCGGACGAGGAGCGGTACGACCGCGAAGAGGCCGAGCGCCGGCGGGCCGCGCGAGCGCTCACGGTGTTCCTCGACGTCGTCGCGATGCACGCGGAGCGCGACGCTCCGTACCTCCTCGACGACCGGTACGCCGACGAGCGAGGGGACGAGGCGGTGTCGCTCGTCGCCGATCTGCGAAGCCTGGCGAAGGCCGCTCGTCGGATCGGCACGGACGATGCCTGGACCCAGCTCGCCGACGCCCTCGACCAGTTCGGTGCAGGATCCACCGGTCGCTGACCGCGGTCATCGCGTTGCGCACACCTCCCGCAGCAGCCGCACCGCCTTGGGCCCGACCCCGTGCAGAGCGAGCAGCTCCGCGTTGCTCAGCCGCGCGACGTCGGACAGCGACGTGAGGCCCACGCCGGCGAGGGCACGACTGGCCGGTCCGCCGATCGACGCGGGCAGGTCCCCGACCTGCCCCGGCTCGGCAGCGTCCCCCGCCGCGACCGACGCCGCGAGGCGCTTCGGCGCACGGTGCAGCCACGCCCTGCGCACCCAGTGGTTGAGCTGCTGCCCGTTCACGTCGGCGAGCGGAACGCACGCCCCGAGCAGGGAGTCGCCCCGCGTCAGCCGCGACGCACCGGCGTGCTCGGCGAGCAGCCGCTCGACGTCGTCGGCCGAGAGGTGGAGCCGGACGACGTCGTCCGTCGTCACCGACACGAACCCCCTGTCGCGGACCCGGAACGCGACCATCCCGACGTGCGGCTTCTCGACGGTCTCGGGCAGCGCGAGCGCGGCCTTGCGGAGCTGGGCGAGCGTCGTCATGCCGCCACGATGCCACGGGCCGTCGGCCGCCCTCTCGCCGACCATGCGACCAGCCACCGCCGACCACGGGCTTGCCCACCGAATCTGCCGCAGAACGGTGGCCTATCCCGTGTTCGGCGAGCCAACCCGGCCGCCCCGCGAGCCTCCCCGGCTCGGCGGGCACAGCAGCGGGCCGCGCCCCGAGGGAGCGCGACCCGCCGTCGTTCCTGTGCTTGCTGCGTCAGAGCGTCAGGGCGTCGATCGCCTCAGCACCTCGGCAGCACATCAGTCGTGCCATCAGTCGTCAGCGGCCGATGTCCGACAGCTCCGCCGCAGCGATGATCAGCTGCCGCTCGGCGCCGATGAGCACTCCGGCGTCGACGAGGTCCGCCGTCACCTCGCGCACGTGGCGGACGAACTCGCGGTGCGTCGGGTACTCGTCGTCCTCGGCGATGTGGTCGTTGACGGTGCAGCCCTCGCCGTCGTCGAAGTTCCCGACCGTGCTGTCGTTGCCGTCGATGACGACCGTCGGCCGCACGTCCGAGCCGGGGCAGCGGTCGCGCAGCAGCTGGACGACGGTGAACGTCACCTCGCCCGTCTGCGACGTCTCACCGGCACCGTTGACCGCCCGGTAGCGCACGACGTGCTCGCCGTCCGCCGCGACGACGAACGGTGCGGCGTAGCGCTGCCACGTGCCGCCGTCGACCTGGAACTCGGTGCGGTCGACGCCCGACTCCTCGTCGACGGCCGTGAGCGTCACGGTCGCCCGCCCGACGAACGCGCCGTCGCGGTTGCGGCTGCCGCCGATGCCCGCGGTGACCTCGGGACCGCCCGTGCCCGGGTCCTCGCCCTCGATGTCGACGACGACGCTCTTCGGCGCCGACACGTTGCCGGCGACGTCCGTCGCGCGGTACGTGACGGTGTGCTCGCCCGGGGTGCGCAGCGAGATCTGCTTGGCGTACGGCAGCCACTCGCCGCCGTCGACCTGGTACTCGATCGACGCGACGCCGGAGCCGGCGTCGGTCCCGCGCAGTCGGACGAACGCGGGACCGACGTACTCGCCGGCTTCGTTCTTCTGGCCGTAGACGCGGTGGTCGACCTCGGGGGCCACCGTGTCGCTCCCGTCGCCTTCCACGACCACGAAGGTCACGGTGCCGGCCTCGGAGACGTTGCCGGCCTCGTCGGTCGCGCGGTAGGCGAGCGTGTGCTGGCCGGGCTCGTCGACGACGACGGCCTCGGTGTACGGGGCCCAGCCCGCGCCGTCGAGGTCGTACTCGACGGACGCGACACCGGAGCCGTCATCGGTGGCGGTGATCATGACGGACGCGGAGCCCACGTAGGCGCCGTCGTCGTCCTGCGTTCCGCTGAGCTCGGTGGCCACCGTGGGAGCGGTCGTGTCCTCACCGCCGTCGGCGACGACGGTGAACTCGGTGACCGTCTCCTCGGAGACGTTGCCCGCGACGTCGGTCGCCCGGTAGACGAGCGTGTGCTCTCCGGGCTCGTCGATCACGACCGGCTCGGTGTACTCAACCCAGCCCGCGCCGTCGAGGTCGTACTCGACGGTCTCGACGCCGGACGCGTCGTCGGTCGCGGTGAGCGTCGCGGTCGCCGACCCGACGAACGCGCCGTTGTCGTCCAGCTCGCCCGTGACCTCGGCGGCCACCGTCGGCGCCGTGGTGTCCTCGCCGCCGCCGTCGGCGACGACGGTGAACGTCGACGTGCCGACCTCGGAGACGTTGCCCGCCTCGTCCGTCGCGCGGTACTGCACCGCGTACTCGCCGGGCTCGGTGAACTGCACGGTCGTCGTGTACGGCAGCCAGGTACCGTCGACCGCGTACTCGATCGACGCGACGCCCGAGCCGCCGGTCTCGTCGGTCGCGTGGAGCATGAAGCCGGCCGAGCCGACGTACGCGCCGTTCTCGTCCTGCTCGCCCATGACCATCGGCTCGACGACCGGGGCGGTCGTGTCCTCCTGGACGTCGCCCTCGACGACGGTGAACGTCGCCGTCTGCGGCTCGGACGTGTTGCCCGCCGTGTCGGTCGCGCGGAACTGGAGCGTGTGCGCCCCGACCGCGTCGACGACGAACGGCTCGTCGTAGGCCTGCCAGCCCGCGCCGTCGAGGTCGTACTCGACGCCCGCGACGCCCGACCCGTCGTCGGTCGCGGCCAGCGTGACGGTCGCGCCGCCGACGTACGCGCCGTCGCCGTCCTGCTCGCCCGTCACCTGCGCGGTGACCGACGGCGCGGTGGTGTCGTCGCCCCCGCCGTCACCCGTGACGACGAGCTCGCCCCACATCTCGCCGTGGCCCGGGATCGCGCAGAAGTAGCGGTACGTGCCCTCGGTGAGCACGACCTCGGCCTCGTGCAGACCGCCGTTCGCGTCGAACGGGCTCGCGAGGATGTTGAGGTTCACGTCGTGGTTGTAGCCGGGGGTCGCCGTGTCGAACGTCAGCGTGTGGCTCATGCCGAACGTGTTGCCGGTGGCGAGGCTGTTCTCGAAGACGATCGTCGCGGGACCGGCGGTCGCCGTCGCGGGGAACGCCTTGTAGTCGCTGACGCTGTTGTCGCCGGTCCAGGTCAGGACCTGCTCGGCCGCGACCTGGGCGTCGGGCGCCGCGGGTGCCGCGGCCGACGGCGCGGTCGCCGTGGGCAGGGGGCTCGCCGTCGCCGGGGCGACGGAGATGACCGTCGCCGCGGTGAGGCCGGCGACCACGGCGGCTACCAGCCGCTGTGCGCCGCGCGCTCTCGCGCTGTGTCGTTCCATGGGGGTGCACTCCTCGTCGATGTGCAGATGGTTCAGGGTGTGGGACCGGGGCGTCGCCCCGGAAGGCTCGTGCGCCGCGTGGGCGGCGCGGTACCGGGCCGGCGGGGATGCTCCCCCGCCGGCCCGGCCGGGTGCTACAGGTCGGCCACCCGGATGTCACGGAACTCGATGAGGTCCGCGTTCCCGTGGTTCTGGAGCCCGATGAAACCGCGCTCGAACTGGCGCAGGTCCGTCGGCGGGTCGCCCGCGCGCGACGACTCCTGGCCCGGCGAGTTCTCGAACTCGTTGATGACCTCGCCGTTGCGGATGATCGTGTACTGCTGGCCGACCACCCGGATCTCGTACTCGTTCCACTCGCCCTTCGGCTTCAGCCCCGGGGTGTCGAGACCGAGCGGGTCGAAGTTGTAGACCGAGCCGGTCTTCTGCGGCTCGCCCGTCGGGCCGTCGTAGATCTGGATCTCGTGACCGCACGAGATCGCGACCCACGCCGGGGACTGGCCCTCGGCGCACTCGGCGTCGCCGGGTGCGTCGGGGTTCGGGAACCGCGTGAAGACGCCGCTGTTCGCGAAGGTGCTGCCCTGCGAGATGTCGCGGTACAGGAGCTTCACGGAGAAGTCCCCGAGCTCTTCGCCCGCGTACCAGAGCATGCCGAGCCCGCCCTGCGAGCGGAGCGACCCGTCGGGCTGCAGCACGAACCTGCCGCCGGGAGCCTGCTTCCAGTCGAACAGCGACTCCTGGGTGCCGTCGAAGATCGTCCGGTAACCGCCCGGGTCGACCCCGATCTGCGAGCGCGCGGCCGCGTTGACCAGCGCGTTGCGCTCGGCGCCCGTGATGCGGCTGTCGTCGAAGAGGCTCTTCGCGACGGCCCGCACGTGACGCAGGAACTTCTGGTGCGTGTCCCACTCCTTCTCGTCCTGGAACAGGTCGGCGATGGTGCAGCCGCCCAGGTCGTCGTTGGCGACGCCGGAGTCGATGTCGCCGAAGAAGACGGTCCCGCGGTCGTCCGGCAGCGTGCACGTGGTGCTCGCGTCGGCCGTGACCTTCTCCGTGCTGCCGTCGGCGTACGTGACGGTCAGCGTCGCCTCGTACTCGCCCACCCGGGGGTAGGTGTGCTTCGGGTTCGCCTTGGTCGACGTCGCACCGTCACCGAAGTCCCAGTGGTAGGACACGCCGCCGGAGCGGGCTCCGGTGAAGGCCACCGTGAGCGGGTCGCCCTGGATGCTCGCCGCGGACGCGGTCGGGGCCGGGGTCGGAGCGCCGCCCTGGTACGTGATCCGCATGAGCTTCTGGTTCGGGTCGAGGCTGAAGAAGCCTCCCGCGTAGTCGACCATGTACAGCGCGCCGTCCGGACCGAACTTCGCGTCCATCCAGCTCTGCAGCAGCCCGTCACCGCGACCGCCCGGGATGATCTGGCGCAGGTCCTCCATGAAGACAGGAGCACCGGCCTCGTCCACGGTCTCCGGGTCGACCGTCACCGCGACGCGGTTGTTCGAGTTCGACTGGTCGCCGACGAACCACTTGCCCTCCCAGTACGACGGCCACGCGACGTCGGACTCCGGGTCGACCTGCGACTGCCGGAAGGTGGGACCGGACATGACGGCCTGGCCGCCACCCCGCAGCCACGGGATGGTGTAGGTCGCGTCCTCCTCCTCGTACGTCGGGATGCCGTTGCCGCGGTCGGGGAAGACCGGCCCGCCGCCCGAGGGCGAGTACCAGATCATGTTGTCCCGCACGGGCGGGAGGTCCACGAGGCCGGTGTTGCGCGGCGACGTGTTTTTCGGGTTGTCGCAGTCGTACCAGCCGGTGAGGACGCTCGCGTCCTCGTTGCTCCGGTCACGGTACGGCTGCTTGTTGCCCATGCAGTACGGCCAGCCCTGGTTGCCCGCGGACGTGATGATCGTCGCGGTCTCGTACTTGGCCGGGCCGAGCTCGGGGTTCGGGCTGCCGGCGTCCGGCCCGACCCAGGCGGCGGTCAGCCAGTCGGTGTCGGGGTCGATCTGCAGGCGCGAGATGTTGCGCACGCCCATGACGTAGATCTCGGGGCGCGTCTTGTCCGCGGGGTACTCGCCCACCGGGAACAGGTTGTCGTCCGGGATCGTGTAGGTGCCGTCGGCCTCGGGGTGGATCCGCAGGATCTTGCCGTTGAGGTCGTTCGTGTTGCCCGAGGTACGGCGGGCGTCCTGGAAGCTGATGCCCGCGTACTCCTGCGTCCAGTTGTTGCCGGAGTACCCGTTCGAGCCGCCGGACGAGTTGTTGTCGCCCGAGCCGATGTACAGGTTGCCCTCGTCGTCGAACGCCATGCCGCCGCCCGCGTGGCAGCAGCTGTGGATCTGCGTCTCCCACTCGAGCAGGTCGACCCGCGTGCTCTGGTCGATCGTCGGGGTCGCGGGGTCGTACGTGAACCGCGAGACGGTCCGGTACCCCACGCGCCGCTCACGGTCGATGTTCTCGTGCGGCATCCAGTACACGTAGAGCCAGTGGTTGTTCGCGAAGTCCGGGTCGGGGACGATGCCGAGCAGCCCCTCCTCGTTCTTCACGAGCTCGTCGCCGCTGCCGCGGTTGCCCATGACGTCGAGCGTCGTGAGCAGCTTCGCCTCACCCGTCTCCGGGTCCCACTGGTGGATCGTGCCGCAGCCGAGGCCCACGTTCGGGTCGCTCCACGGGACGATCGGGCCGGTCGTGCACGCGCCACGCCCGATGTAGAAGACCGTGCCGTCGGGCGCGATCGTCAGGCCGTGCTGCTCGCCGTTCTGGTCCAGCGTGCCGGGCGTGTTCACCTTGGACAGGCGCTCGGCCTTGTAGTTCGACGCGATGGTCGCCTGGCAGTCGCCACGCACGACACCGGTCGTCCACTGGAGTGCGCCGAGCAGGTGCTCGCGGAACGTCTCGTCCGCCCAGCTCTCCGGCGTGCCGCCGAGACCCGTGTAGAACGAGCGGCCGCCGTCGTAGTCGCGGCACCAGGACACGGGGTGGAACGGGTTGGTCGTCGGCCCGGCGTCGGGGCCCGGCTCGACCTGCGCGACGGTGTGCACCTGACCGGTCGGGCTGTCCGCCCAGTCGAGCCACTTGTCGTCGCGCTCCCACGTGAGCGGCAGCTCTGCCGTCGCGGGGTGCTGCCGGTCGATCAGGTCGACCGTGCGCGTCTCGACCGGGATCTCGGGCTCCGGCTGGTTCACCGCCTCGTCGTCGAACAGCGAGATCTCGGCGAGCTGCGTCAGCCCCTCGCCGGCGTTCTTCGTGATGTCGAGCCGGTACCACTCGTACGCGGTGTCGCTCTCGACGTCGAAGTTGCGGGGCTGGAAGCGCTGCGGGAAGTCCTCGTCGGTCCGTGCGTCGACGTCTTCCCACGTCTGGCCGTCCGTCGAGCCCTGGAGGGTCCAGTTCTGCGGGTCGCGACCGGCCGAGTCGTTGGCCGAGATGAGCGTGTAGCGCGCGAGCTCGAGCGGCTCCTCGAGCCGCAGCGTGATGGTCGCGGTGGGCTCGAACGCAAGCCACTTGGTGCCGGGGTCGCCGTCGACGAGGTTCGGTGCGTCCTCGTTCGGCGGGTTCTCCGCGGTCGCGGAGACCTCGGCGACGTCCGCGGCGTCCGGCTGCGCGCCGGCGATCCGGGCGCCGACGAGGCCCGTGAACCACTGCGACGCCTCCTGGGCGCGCGCAGCGTCACGCACACCGAGGAACCCTCCGCCGCCGTTCACGTAGGCCTGGAGCGCTGCCTCCTGGGCGGCGCTCAGCTCGATGCCCTCTGCGGACAGCATGACGACGCCGCGGTAGTCGCTCAGCGCCGCCTCGGTGAAGACCGCCGGGTCGGACGACGCCTCGACGGCGAACCCGTTCGCGGCACCGAGCTGCGAGAGGGCCTGCGTCGCCTCGACGACCGGGTCGTCCTGCGCGTCCGGGGCGCCGTGGAACACCAGCACGCGGACGGGCTCGGCGGCGGTCGCCGTCTTCACGGCGGCGGGCTGGGCCGCCGTCGAGGTGGTGCCGGTGGTCAGGCTCGACTGCGCGGACGCCGGGATCACGGCCGCGCTCGCGACGAGCGCGACGCTCGTCAGACCCACGGCGACCGAGCGGAGCGCTCCCGGTCGGGAGCGCCCTCTCGTGGTGGGGGACGTTGCACGTCTGGATAGCACTCTCCAACTCCTTCGTCATCGGTGCGGTGCACCCGGACGGGACCGGGCGCCGGGTGGGACGGCTCGTGGTGAGCGGTCCGGTCAGTGGTCGGTGTGCACCGCCAGGGGCGGCAGACCCGCGACGCCGTGGTCCGTGTGGGCGGCGTCCGCCCCGGCCTCCGGGGCCGCCGTCGTCCCGCTGGGCGTGCCCGACGTCGTGTGGGCGCCGTGGGCGTGGAAGCGGTCGATGGACTCCTGGGCGCCGGCCGGCATGCTGCCGTCGGCGTTGCGGACGAGGAAGATGCCGGCCATGCCGCCGTCGGCGTGGAACTGGACGTGGCAGTGGTACATCCACGCCCCGGCCCCGACCCCCAGCCCGGCGACGACCTGGAACCCGAACGCGTCGCCGGGGTTGAGGTCGCGGTTGTCCACGACCTGGCTCACGTCCTCGCGACCGGACAGCAGGCCGGTGCGGTTGTTCGCCCAGCGGTGCGCGTGCAGGTGGAAGGTGTGGAACGTGTTGCCGTGGCCGATGCAGATGAACTCGACGCGCTCCCCGAGGTTCGCCTCGAACATCGGGGTGTTCGGGGCGGCCTTGTTGTTGATGAGCATGTCGTTGAACACGACCGTGAACTGCTTCTCGGGGAGCACGTCCCCGACCCGGCGCACGACGAGCGCGCCGTACAGCCCGGCGGCGATGCCCGGCGTCCCGTGCTCTCCCCACGCGTGGTCGTGGTAGTGCCAGTAGCCGGCGCTCCCGGGCATCCAGATGCCCCGGTCACGGCGCATCGGCACGGTCGACCAGACGTACGTGCGGGTCTCCCCCGGCTCGTTGAACGAGTCGTTGAACGGGCTGCCGTCGCTGTTGACGTCGTAGTTCACGCCGTGGGGGTGGATCGACAGGCGCTGGTCGGTGGTGTTGACCAGCGTGATCTCGAGCGTCTCGCCCTCCCACATCTCGAGGATCGGCCCGGGGACCGTGGCCTTCCCGGGCTCGAGCCCGTAGCCGACGGTCTTCGCGTCGATGCGCTCGGCGTACATCGTGATCTTGCGGACGGTGCCGCTCACGGCGGTGGCAGCGGGCGCGGCGGCCGCCGGCGTGGCGGCGACGACGCTGCCTCCCGAGCCGAGCACGAGCGCCGCGGCGGGGCTCGCGGCGACGACACCGGCACCGATGAGCAGGGAACGTCGGGACAGCGGCTTCGTGGGGGACTCACCGTCTGTCGTCGGTGCGGACATGGTTCTCCTTCCGGACGGAGGCATGCCGAGTCGACCCGGCGCGTCGGCGCGCCGGGGCGATCGGTGCCACGTCTTTCGTTCGAGCGGTCACGGGCCGAGGCCCGGCCGCGAGGGCACGACTGAGAACGCGGGGTCGTTCCCGCGCTGGAGGTACGTCGGAGGCGTGATGAGGTTGTCGGACGAGCGGGGCTCACCGCGCGGCGGGCAGGTACCCGAGCCGCGAGGAGGTCCAGGGCCAGCGAGGGCCGTGCCGGTGCACGCCGCGATGCGTGCGGTCCGGCGGTCGGTCCGGACGACCGGCTTCCCCTGGGCCAGACCTCCGGATCCCCCGGTGGATTCCAGGGGCAACTGCGATTCATCACACCCCACGCAGACAGCGGTGTCAACAGATGTACGGAAGTT
Source organism: Cellulosimicrobium sp. PMB13 (assembly GCF_051294865.1). Classification (NCBI taxonomy): domain Bacteria; kingdom Bacillati; phylum Actinomycetota; class Actinomycetes; order Micrococcales; family Promicromonosporaceae; genus Cellulosimicrobium; species Cellulosimicrobium sp. PMB13. Next base: position 386,309 of record NZ_CP145910.1, read on the forward strand.
TTGTCGCGAACGCGCAAAAGTCTCCTGTCCATCGACAGAGCGCTCAGCATGTGGGAGCGGTGCCACCCCGAAGCGGCCCTCCGGGACACGCGAGGAGGCGGCTGCGCTCGTACGCTCGCGGGATGCGACAGATCGTCCTGCTCGGCGCGACGGGGTACACCGGCACGCTCATCGCCCACGAGCTCGTGCGGCGCGGAACCCGCCCGCTGCTCGCAGGGCGGTCGCCCGACCGCCTGGCGTCGCTCGCCGACGACCTGGCGGGCTCGACCGGCCCGCGGCTCGAGACGGCCGTCGCCGACGTGGACGACCCCGCCTCGGTGCGCGCGCTCGTCGAGCGCGGCGACGTGCTCGTGTCGACGGTCGGGCCGTTCGTGCGGCACGGCGCGGCAGCCGTCGAGGCCGCGATCGACGCGGGCGCCGTCTACCTCGACTCGACGGGCGAGCCCGCGTTCATCCGGGAGGTCGTCGAGCGGTACGGCCCGCGAGCGCGCGCGGCAGGCACCGCGCTCCTCACCGCGTTCGGCCACGACTGGGTGCCGGGCAACGTCGCGGGCGCGCTCGCCCTGCGCGATGCCGGCGACGCCGCGACGCGGTTGAGCGTCGGCTACTTCGGCAGCGGCGGGGGTGGCATCAGCGGGGGGACGCGGGCGAGCGCCGCGCTCGTCGTGCTGCAGCCGTCGTACGCGTTCCGCGGTGGGCGCCTGCGTGCCGAGCGGGTCGGCGCGCGCGTCGTGAGCTTCGACCTGGGCCGCGGACGACGTGTCCACGGCGTGTCGGCGGGCGGGACGGAGCCGTTCACCCTCCCGGCCCTCGCGCCGGGACTGCGCGACGTCGACGTCGTGATCGGCGCCAGGACCCCCGCACTGCGGCTCGTCCCCGCGGCGACGGCGGTCCTCGCCGGGGCGCTGCACGTCCCGGGCGTGGGCGCCGTCGTGCGCCGAGCGGTCGAGGCGCGGTCGACCGGCTCGTCCGGCGGCCCCGACGCCGCGCGGCGCGCGCGCTCGCGCAGCCACGTGCTCGCGGACGCCCGCGGCGCCGATGGCGCGCTCCTGCGCCGCGTGCGCCTCGACGGGCCCGACCCCTACGACCTCACGGCCCGGCTCCTCGCGTGGGGCGCACTTCGCGCTGCGGAGGGAGGCGTGCGCGACGTCGGCGCGCTGGGCCCGGTCGACGCGTTCGGCCTCGACGCGCTGCTCGACGCGCTCCGTGAGGCAGGCGTCAGCATCCGCTGACTCCAGCCCTCACCGTCAACGGGCGAGGGCATCGACCGTGCCGGACCCGTGACGTCCCGATCTACCGGCCCCGGGGCCGCCCCGACCGCTCGGTCCGGGACACTGGGCGCGTGAACCGCCCTCGCCCCGCCGTCGCGCACCGCCCCACGATGGTCTGGACGCGCGTGCGGGGCGGCGTCCGCGGCCGCGAGCGCCTCACGCCCTTCCTGGACTTCCTGGCGGTCCTGCTCGTCCTCGTCGCACTGGTCGGGGGCAGCGTGTGGCTGTGCGTGGTGGCGCTGCGCGCCGGCGAGGGCCTCGCGGCGGCCCTCATGGCGCTCGTCGCGCTCGCGTTCGCGGTCGGGACCGGCATCTACGTGCGTGCCCCGCTGCGTCAGGCGATCGTCCTGCGGCCGGACGCGGTCGAGCTGCCCACGGGCCGCACGGAGACGACCCGCGTCGTCGTGCGCTGGGACGACGTCGCGGGCGTGCGCGTCGTGCCGGGCGAACGTCGTCCGGCGCTGGCGGTGGACCTGCACGCCGCGGCCGGCATCGTCCTGGCCGAGGGCGAGGACCTCCTGCGCGCGCGGCTGCCCGGTGCCGTGCCGGACCTGGGCGCCGTCGACCTCGTGGACGCCGAGGCGGTCGCGCTCGTGCTGCGCCACCTCCTGGACCACCCCGACGACCGGGCACTCCTCGCCGCGCGCCAAGGGCTGGGGATCGTCCTCGCGTTCGCCCGCCCGGTCTACGGGACGACGGAACCCTGAGACCGGCGGAGTGGCGCGCGTCAGCCCGCGAGCACCTCGCGCAGGGTCTTCGCGAACGCCGCCGGGTCGTTGTCCGGCGACCACTCGTTCACCATGAAGCCGCCGTGGTCGCCGGGGAACGTGACCGCCTCGACGCCGAGCGCCTCCGCGACCGCGAACCCACCGCGCCACGCGAGCGTCCCCTCGCCGTCCGCGCTGATCGCGGGGGCGATCCGCACCCCGGACGACCGCAGCGCCTCGACGTCCGGGGCGTACAGCGGCTGGGCCGCCAGGTTCCCGTACAGCAGCACGTCGTCGCGGGACCCGTCGTCCTCCGTCGGCATCCCGAACATCGCGGGGTCGGGCGCGGGGCGGTCGAGGTAGTCGGCCGGCAGGGGGCCGACGTGGCTGACGAGGGCGATGAACTTCGCCATCGCCGGCCCGTACCCGTCGCGGTGGTAGGTGGCGACGATGTCGAGCTCGGCCGCGTCCGCGACCTCGCCGTCCTCGAGCACGGCCGTGACCGGCGGCTCGTGCGCGACGAGGGTGCGCAGGTCCTCCGGGTGCTGCTCGATCCAGGACAGGCCCACGATCCCGCCGCCGCTCGACCCGAAGACGTCGACGGGCCCGATGCCGAGCGCCTCGACGATCCTGTGCAGGTCGTCCGCGTGCAGCGGCATGGTCACCTCGCCACCCGGCGCGAGGGTGCTGCGCTCCGCGCCGCGCGGGTCGTAGAGCACGAGCGTCCGGTCGTCGAGGTGCTCCACGAGCTGCGTGAACCCCGACGCGGCCATCGGGGAGCCCATGACGACGAGCGGCGGCTCGTCGCTCGGCGTCCCGGGCCGCAGCACGTCGTAGGTCAGGACGGCACCCGGCACGTCCAGGGTGTGGGTCGTGCGCTCGCTCATGACAGCCTCCGCGTCTCGGTCCTCCAGACCCGCCCGCCCTGCGGCGGGGTCGTGTCCTCGTGGACTGTAGACGCGGGCGCCTGCGGAAACTGATCGGCCCGGGTGGCCTCGCCGGCCCCGGTGCGCCCCCGTGGGTGCCGGACGTCAGCCCATGAAGACGGTCGAGACGACGGCGCCGACCACGGCGACCAGCGCCATCGCACCGCCGATGACGGCCGCCACGACGCCGATCTTCGTCGACGTCGACATCTTCTCCCGCAGACCGAGCGACGCCGCGGCCTCCGAGACGAGGCGGTGCCCGAGCGCCGTGGAGAACGCGTAGTCCACGACGGTTTCGACCCGCCCGGCATCGCTCACCCCGACGACCTTCTTCGCGGAGTAGGTCCACGTCTTGCCCTGGAACCCCGAGGCGCGGAGGGTCGCGCCGACGTGCGGGACAGGACCCGACGGGCCGGCCGTCCAGCCGACCTCCATGCGGCGGTCGGTCGTCGCGTAGGAGCGCCCGTCCGGGGTGACCCGGACGACGAGCTCGTGCGTCTCGCGCAGCCCGCTGCGGGACAGCACGCCCCACCAGCGCGCGTCGGCGAGGTCGAGCCGCATCGTGAACCCGTCGGGGCGCGGGTCGGCGATCCGGTAGGGCGTCCGCTCGAGCCGCTGCCCGACGGCGGCGGCGAGGTCTGCGGCGGTCGGCACGGCGCCCACCCTACGACCCGTCAGCCGGTCAGCTCGACGAACGTGTCCTTGTCGACCTCGCGCAGCCCGTCGATGCCCGGTTGGAGCAGTGCCCGGGACGTGTCGTCGAGCGGGAGCCAGGCGTACTCGGTGGTCGTCGACGAGAAGCTCGGCTCCGTCCGGTCGGGCAGCTGGTAGACGACGTCGTTCCGGTCGAGGATCGGGAGGTCTGTCGCATCGTCGAAGCACGCGTGACGCGTCCACTCCACGAGCTCGTCGCCCGGCCACGCGCCGTCGGGCACGCCGTCGATGACGGGCGCCTCCTGCCCCGTGAGGTCGAAGCACGTCGCGTCGCGCCCGGCGACCGTGGTCGCGGTCGGCGCGCCGACCGTCACGTCCTCCTGCGCGGCGATCTGCTCGATCTCGTCGGTGAGGCTGCGCAGCTCGTCGAGCCGGGTGGCGAGCTGCTCCGGGACCGTGCCCTCCTGGATCTCGTCCCAGTTCTCGGGGGGCAGCGTGAACCGCGTGTAGACGCCCGCGGGCGCGCTCACCCACCAGTACGTCATCTGGCCCGGCGGGCCGTCGGGGTCGACGTGGTGCACCTCCTCCATCCCCTCCCCCGACGTCCCGATCCACGACTCCGGTTCCTCCACCGAGATCCAGCGGCTCACGCTGCCGTCTCCCGCGACGTACTCGACGATGGTCCCCGGGTCGACGCCGGCGTCTCCCGGGTGCTGCACGCCGTGGGTCGACCGCACCTCGAGCACCAGGCTCGCGAGGTCGATGGTCTCGACGGCCGACCTCGCCCGCTCCGCGTACGCGACGGCCGGGATCACGGAGGCCCCCTGCGCGCCCGTGCCTCCCGTGGCGTCCGTGCCGCCCGCGGTCGGGCCGTCGGTGCTCGGGCCCGACGGGAAGTCCTCGTCGCGCACGACACCGTCCCGCACGACCCCGTCCCGCAGGGCGAGCGCGGCGCCCTCGCGCGACGGCCCGCCGGGCACGACGAGCGTGGGCACGACGAGCGCGACGGCCACGACCGCACCGACCCCGGCGACCCCCGACGCCGCCCGCACGAGCCGACGTCGCCGAGCGACGTCGCCGGGCGCGACCCCGTCCGTCCGGCGGCGCACCTCGTCGAGGACCGCGTCGCCGTCGAACCGGTCGTCCCCCTCGCCCGCCTGCGCGCGCAACCTCTCCAGCGGGTCGTTCATCGCGTCCCCTCCTCGTGCCTCGTCCCCGCCCCGACGAGCGGGCGCGGCTCCCCCTGGACGGCGAGGGGTCCCGCGCCGTCGTCGTCCTGCTCGTACAGGCGCGCGAGGCGCGCCTTGGCCCGCCGGACCCGGACCGACGCGGTGTTCGGCCGGCACCCGAGCGCCTCGGCGAGCTCCGGGAGGGCCAGGTCCTCGACCACGAGCAGCCGCAGCACCTCCTGGTCGCGCGCCGGCAGCCGCGACAGCATGCGCTCCACGGCGTCCTGCCCGACGACGGCCCCCGAGTGGTCCGGCGACGACACCACCGCGACGTGCTCCAGCCGGTTCGCGAGCGCGGCACGCCGCGTGCCGGCGCGCAGGTGGTTCGCGAGCACGTTGCGCGTGACGCGCAGCAGCCACCCGAGCTCGTGCTCCGGGACCTCCGTGATCCGCCGCCACGCGACGACGAACACCTCGCACACGACGTCCTCGGCGTCCTGCGGCCCGAGCCGGACCCGCGCGCACCGGTACACGGCGCCCGCATGGTCGCGGTACAGCCGGTCGAGACGCTCCCGCGCCTCTTCCACCCCGGGGGGCCTCATCGCGGCTCCTCTGCTGTCGTCGGGGACACCGGCCGTTCCCGCCCACTGGGATATGTCCGGCTGGGCGTGTCTCGTGACACCCGGGTGCCACTACCCTCGCAGGATGCCGTCATCGAGGACCGCCCCACCCGTCGTCGTCGCCGGACTGCTCACCGCGCTGCTGTGGCTGCTGACGGGCCAGGCCGCCGACTGGGTGCACGCGAACGCCACCTACCTCGTCCACAGCGCGGTCGTCCGGACCGTCCTGCCGCACCCGACCGGCCTCGTGCTGGGCGGTGAGCCGCTCACCGGCAGCGCCGTCCTCACCGCGGTGCTCGCGGGCGTCGTCGCCGCGCTCGGCACGTTCCTCGCGGTGCGGCGCCTGCCGCTCTGGACGGGCCGCTGGGCGGCGTTCCTCGCGGTGTGGTTCACCGTCGTGGCGGCGGCCGTCGCCGCGGGGACGGCCCGCTGGTTCTCGGGGATGACGCTGCCGTGGACGGCGGAGAGCACGTCCGGGCTCCTCGGTGCGCTCGTCGACGGGTACTGGGGCCTGGTGAACGGCTGGGTGGTGGGCCTCGCCGTCGTCGTGACGCTCGCGCTCACCGACCGGCGCGACGACCCGGCGGGGTCCCGGCACGCCCGTGCGCTGCCGCACGTGCGGATCCTGCCGGCGGTGCTCACGGCCGTCGTGTCGGCGGTCGGCGTGTGGGCGGGCGCCGGTCTGCTGCGCCAGGTGCTGGCCGCGACGCCGTGGGCGGGCGACGTCCTGCACCCGCTCGGGGGTCGTGTCCCGCCGCCCGCGATGCGCTGGGGCGAGAGCCTGCAGGACGTCCTCGACCAGCCGGTCGAGCTGGCGCTGCTCGGGGTCGTCGCGCTCGTCGTCGGTGTGCTCACCGCGCTCGCGACGCGGCGCCTGCCCCCCGCGACGGGCCGCGTCGCGCTGGGGCTCGCGGTGTGGTTCGCGTGCGTCGCCGCGGCGGCGACCGCTGCCGCGGTGCGCGAGGTCACGCACCGGTTCGAGGTGTTCGGGTCGCTGAGCGGGCCGGACCTGAACCAGGTGCTGCCGCCGGTGCAGGACGCCCTGGCCTGGGGCGTCGGGCTCGGCTGGGTCGTCGCGCTGCTGACGGTCCTGGTCCACCGGCACGCGGGGACGGTCGTGCCGGAGCCCGGCCCGGTCGAGGACCCGTGGCCCGCGCCCGCACCGGCGCCCGAGGCCGCGGCGGAGCCCACGGCTCCCGAGCCGGGTGCCCGGGACCTCCGGGCCGACGATGGCCGTCCGGCGGACGGGCACGGTCCGGCGGAGCAGGACCGTGCGGCCGAGAACGACGACGCGAGCACGGCACGCGACGAGCGCCCGGTCACCGAGCGGACCCCTGCCTGACGCCTCCCGGACCCCTGCCCGACGCCGCCCGGTCACCCCGGGCGGCTAGCGTCGCGGTGACCGCGACACCGGGAACCACCGGAAGGGCACACCGACGATGACCCTCACGATCACGCTCGTCCGCCACGGGCAGACCGTCATCAACGCACGCCGCCACCTCCAGGGCGCGTGCGACTCCCCCCTCACGCGCACCGGCCGCGCCGGCGTGCGCGTCACGGCGCAGCACCTCGCGCGCCACGACTTCCGCGCCGCGTACTCCTCGCCGCAGGGCCGCGCCGTCCTCACGGCGATGGAGATCCTGCGGCACCACCCCGACCTGCCGATGACGGTCGACCACGACCTGCGCGAGCTGTCGTTCGGCTCGTTCGAGCGCCGTCCGGAGCACGAGCTGGACGCGGTCGAGCCGTGGTCCGAGCTCGTCCCCGCCGTCCTCGCCGGCACCCACCCGGGCGTCGGCGGCGGCGAGCCGGGGGCGGACTTCATGGCCCGCGTCGCCGCGGTGTTCGGCCGCATCGTCGCCGCGCACGACGACGCCGCCCGCCCGGGCGCGACGCAGGACCGGGACGTGCTCGTCGTCGGGCACGGCCTGACGCTCGGCGCCTACCTCGCGACGCTCGACCCGACGTGCCTCGCGGCGCTGCCGAACGCGTCCGTCTCGACGGTCGAGGTGACCGACGGCACCGCGCGCGCCGTCTCGGTCGGCGTCGACGTCGCGGGCCACGGCTCGGTCGCGGCACGCCCGGCCCCGCTCCCCCCGGGCGGCGTCCCGGTCGACGCCACCGTGGTCGCCGCGCGCTCGGCGACCGTCCCCGGCTGAGATCCGGGCACGGACCCGCGAGAAGCCCGGCGGCTACGACGGCGCGCGGGTCGTGGTCTGGCCGGGTCGTAGACCTGCGGGACCGGAGAGCCCGGCGGGAACGACGGCGCGCGCGGGTCGTGGCGGGTCTGGCGGGAGGCCGCGAGGCACGAGCGGCCGGATGGTAGACCCGTGCGCGCCGTCGTGGACGCCGGGCGGACGGAACGCCTCAAGCAGTCCGCCACGACGCCGGACGAACGCCTACGGGGTTCCCCGTACGGGGGTTGTCCATCGCCCGGAAGGCGGCACAGGCTCGTCGGTGACCCGATCCCGACGAGAGGTGCACCGATGCACTCCCCCGCTCAGACCCGTGTCTCCCGGCACCCGGCCGCGCTGTCCCGGCCGCTCGCCGCTCTCCTCGCGCTCACCCTGGCGCTCCTGGCCACGCTCGCCCTGACGACGGTCGGCCCGACATCCACCGCGCACGCCGCCACCGCGTGCGCCACGCCGTGGAGCGCGGGCGCCGTGTACACCGGCGGCGCGGTCGTCTCGCACGGCGGCCAGAACTGGCGCGCCGGCTGGTGGACCCAGGGCGAGACGCCCGGGACCACCGGCCAGTGGGGCGTGTGGCGCTCCCAGGGCGCGTGCGGCGGCACGACCGACCCCGGCGGCCCGACCGACCCCGGCACGCCCGGCGGCTTCGTCGTCAGCAGGGCCCAGTTCGACCAGATGTTCCCGAACCGGAACTCCTTCTACACGTACGACGGGCTCGTCGCCGCCCTGTCCGCCTATCCCCAGTTCGCGAGCGCCGGCGGCACCGAGATCGCGAAGCGCGAGGCCGCCGCGTTCCTCGCGAACGTCAACCACGAGACGGGCGGTCTCGTCTACGTCAAGGAGATCAACACCGCGAACTACCCGCACTACTGCGACCGCTCGCAGCCGTACGGCTGCCCCGCGGGCCAGAGCGCGTACTACGGCAAGGGCCCGATCCAGCTGAGCTGGAACTACAACTACAAGGCCGCGGGCGACGCTCTCGGGATCGACCTGCTCAACAACCCGTACCTCGTGGAGACCGACCCGGCCGTCGCGTGGAAGACGGGGCTGTGGTTCTGGAACACGCAGTCCGGCGCGGGCACGATGTCGGGGCACCAGGCGATCGTCTCGGGCGCAGGTTTCGGCGAGTCGATCCGTTCGATCAACGGCTCGATCGAGTGCAACGGCGGCAACCCGGCCCAGGTGCAGTCGCGCATCAGCGCGTTCCAGCGCTTCGCGCAGATCCTCGGGACGACGACGGGTGCGAACCTGTCCTGCTGACCCTCCTGGCCTCGACCCCGAGAGGCGCGGCGGCACCGGTCCGCCTCACCAGCGCTGCCGCGCCTCCTCGGCCCACCCGACGAGACCGTCGAGCGGGACCCACGCGCCGTCGTCGGCCTGGGCCCGGCCCCGGAACTCGCCGAAGCACTGGTGCGTCGCGCTTCCGACGACGCCCAGCTCGGTCCGCGCGACGCGCAGCGCCCCGTCGAACGGGTGGAACGTCGCCTGCACGCGCGGACCGGTGATCGCCCACGGCGCGAGCCAGTCGTGCGGGTCGTAGCGCCACACCACCTCGGCCCCGAGCTTGTGGATCCTCCCGCCGACGAGCAGCGCGTTCTCCGTGGACGGCGTGCCGGCCGTCCACCGCCCGCCGAGCTGGATGCCACTTCCGCCGGGCCCGCTGCCCGCGGCCCAGTTCCACGTCTTCCGGTAGGGCCAGCGGCCGCGACCGTGGTCGAGCACGGCGAACGAGTCCGCGGCGTCCACGCGGTGCACGACGGCTCCCGTCCCGGTCCCCAGCCGCACCTCGCCCTCGACGGGGCGTGCCACGTCCTTGACCGTGTACTGGAACAGGCGCTCGTTCCACGGCACGACGACGCCGAGCGACTCGTGCCCGGCCGGTCGCGGCACCCACAGCTCGATCCGCACGTCGCGCGCGGCGAGGCGCACCCGGGTGCCGGGTCCGCGCCCGGTGGCGCCGCCGTCGGGCAGCTCCTCGATCCGGATCGCGAGCGACGACGACCGCGCCCACGCCGTGCCGACCCCGCTGCGCTCGGGGAGGTGCACGCCGCGCGCGAGCGGCACGACGGCGTCGCGCACCACCTCCTCGCCGGTCTCGAGGTCGCGGAGGTAGAGCCCGTGCACGCCGGCGTAGTCGAGCGAGGACATCGTCACGCCGATCACGTGGCGCGGCGTGACGACGCCCCAGTGCTCCCAGCGCTTGGTGCGACCCCAGCCGCGCAGGTTCGCGCGGTGCAGCGGCCGACGGGTCCAGCCGACCGCGTCCTGGTTCAGGGTGCCGTCGGGCAGGCACAGGTCGACGGGCTCGGTGATCTCGCGCTCGTGCGTGAGCGGGACGGACGGCGGTGTCACGCGGGCACCCTACGCCCGCGCCGAGCGGTGCTCGGTACTCCCCGGACCCGGCGCCGGACCGACGAGCCGACCCGCCCGGCCGTCACCGGACCGTCGCCCGGTGTTGGTCCGCACGTCGTGCGGGCGCCATGCAGCGTTCCTAGCGTCGTCGGGGCAACCGTCCGCACCACTCCTGGAGGACCCGACGATGACCGTCCCCGCCCGCACGACCCGCAGCGGACCCGCCGCGAGGCGCTCCGGAGTGCTCTCCGGCGTCCTCGCCGGGACGCTCGCCCTGTCCACGACCGCCGCCGGGCTCGCGGGAGCCGCGACGGCCGCTCCTGCTGCCGGCCCCGTCACCGGTCCTGCCGCCGGTCAGGTGGCCGCCGCCCTCGCGCACGCGCCCGGCGACGTCGTGCTCACCGAGACGTTCGACGGCGACGCCCTCCCCGCCGCTGGACGCCCGTCCTGGGCGACTGGCAGGTGCAGGACGGCCGGCTCGTGGGCGACGCACCCGACGGCTCCTCGCCCGCACGCATCACGTTCGGCGAGTCGCTCGAGAACTTCCGCCTCGAGGCGACCCTGCGCTTCGAGCAGGTCGACAACGCGTCGCGCTGGGCGGGGGCGATCCTCGACGTGGCGCCTGACGGGGCCGTGCCGTGGTGGCAGGCGGTGCTGCGCAGCACGTCGACCGCGAGCAACGGCGTCGAGATCGCGCAGCGCACGCGCGCGAACGGGTGGAACGTCCCGTACACCGCCTCGGCGCCGTTCGACGCGGGCACGGGCCGCGACGTCTCGCTCGCGGTCGAGGTCCAGGGCGCGCAGGCGACGTGGGTGCTCGACGGGCGGGAGGTGCTCGAGGGCCGCATCGACCGGACCGACGGCGGCGCGCTCGGGTTCGTCGTGGCGGGCGCCACCGTGAGCATCGACGACGTCACGGTCACCGAGATCGAGCCGGCCTCGTACGTCGGCGACGACGGCGAGCTGCCGGTCACGGTCGCGCACCGCGGGTACTCGTCGGTCGCTCCCGAGAACACCTTGGCCGCCTACGCCGCGGGCATGCGCACCGGGGCCGAGTACGTCGAGATCGACGTGCACACGTCCGCCGACGGCGTCCCCGTGGTCAGCCACGACCAGACCGTGGACCGCACGACGGACGGGTCGGGCGACGTGGCGCGGCTGCAGTCGTCGTACCTCGCGGGGCTCGACGCCGGCTCGTGGTTCAGCCCCGCGTTCGCCGGGCAGCCGCTGCCGACCTTCGCCGACATGCTGGAGCTCATGGGGACGGGCTCCTCGACGATGCTCCTCGAGATCAAGGGCCCCGAGACGTCCGCCGAGGTCGAGCGCGTCGTCGACATGATCGTGGACGCCGGGCTCGAGGACCGGGTCGTCCTCCAGTCGTTCGACGTGGACGCGCTCCGGTCCGCGCGCGAGCACGCGCCGCAGATCCCGCGCGGCCTGCTGCGCGGCGCGCTCGACGCCGACCCCGTCGCCGTCGCGCAGGAGCTCGGCGCCGTCATGTACAACCCGTCGGCGGCGGCGCTGCTCACGCGGCCGGGAGTCGTGGCCGACCTCAACGCGGCGGGGATCGCCGTCATGCCGTACACCGTGAACTCGGCGGCGGACTGGAAGCGGCTCACGGAGATCGGCGTCGACGGCGTCATCACCGACCGTGCGGGTGCGTTCGTCGGCTGGAAGGAGGCCCAGGGCCAGGTCGCCGAGCCCGCTCCGGCACCCGAGCCGACCGTGACCATCGTGAGCCCCGCTGAGGGCGCCCCGGTGGAGCGGGGTGGCACGGTCGTCGTCGCCGCCTCGTCGACGGACGCCGACGAGGTCGTCCTGACGCTCGACGGCGAGGCGGTCGAGAACGGCGCGGCGATCCCTGCCGCCGACCTCGCGCTCGGCGAGCACACCGTCGTCGCGACGGCCATGGGCGAGGGCGGGGAGGCGACGGCCGAGCGGACGGTCGTCGTGACCGTCACGCCCGAGGGTCTGCGCGCCCGGCTCGCCGGGCTCGACGTCAGCACGGGCCAGCTCCAGCAGCTGCTCTCGGCGCTCAATCACGAGGACTGGGACCGCCTTGCGCGCACCGTGACGAAGCACGTGGACGACGCCGCGACGGTCGAGCGCCTCACGGCGGAGATCGACCACCTCGCGGGACGCTGACCCACCGCTGACCCACCCGCACCACGAGGGCCGCCTGCGCCGGTCATACAGCGTCGGCCCGTCTCGTCGAACCCCGGGTTGCACGTCGATCGACCTCCCGATCGCCGTGCAACCCGGGGTTCGGCGTCTGGACGTGGCGATCCGAGGTCCGTCAGACGGGCCGCTTCGGGGCGAACTGCGAGAGCGTGAGCTCCGCGCCCTGCGGGTCACGGATCACGGCGTCGCGCGACCAGTCCGTCTCGACCGACGTCAGCACCGTCGCCCCCGCACGCTCCGCCGTCGCGACCGACGCGTCGCGGTCCGCGACGGCGAACGTCACGACGAACCGCGCCGGCCCGTCGGCGCGCTCGATCCCGGCGGCGACGTCCGCGAACCCCGGGGGCAGCTTCGCCTGCCTCTCGTGGATCCCGGGGTCGGACGTCCGCGCGAGGTGGTCGCCGTAGCCCGGCACGCGCACCATCCCGGCGCCGAGATCGAGGCTCACCTCCCACCCGAGCAGCGGGCCGTAGAAGTGCAGCGCGCGCTCGGGGTCGGGCGTGAGCAGGTTGCTGAAGTTCCACGCCCCCGGCTCGTTGACGCGCTGCGCGCCGAGGCGCCCGTCGGGCTGCCAGAACCGGCACGTCGCCCCCTGCCGGTCCCGCACCACGGCCATCCGGCCCGCGTCGCCGACGGTCACCGGCCCGTCGAGGACCTCGCCCTCCAGGTCCTCGACGCCTCGCGCCGCCGCGTCGACGTCGTCCACGGCGACGTACGTGACCCACTCCGGCGATCCCTCGTCCGGTGCACGCGACGCGATCGCGGCGACGGGCAGGCCGCCCAGCGACGCGACGACGTACCGGCCGCCCGCACCGGGCGGGAGCCGGTCCTCGAAGGCCCAGCCGAACAGCGCGCCGTAGAACGCGAGCGCCTCGTCGACGTCGGGCTGCTCCGTGTCCACCCAGCACGGCACGCCGTGCGGGTACGTGCGCGGGACCGCTCCTGGTCTCTGGTCCGTCATGTCGACTCCCGTCCTGGCCGCCGCGGCACGGCTCCTGCCCACCATCGGCCTCGGGAGCCCGACTCCGCAAGAGGCCCGTCCCGCGCGCGAGCGGCGGGCGCCGGCCCTACGGTCGGGGACCGACGACCTCGACACCCTGGAGGCACGACCATGTGGGCATTCTTCGGACGCCGGCTGCGCACGCTCGTCATCGCGGTCGTGCTCATCCCCGTCGCGACGCGGGTCGCGCGGCTCGTCGCGGACCGGACGGAGGCGAAGCACGGCGGCCCGACGACGCTCTCGCGCGGTCTGCGCTCCGTCGACGGGCTCGCGCAGAAGGCCAAGCGGCTCCTCTGACCCGACGCGCGGGCGTCACCTCCCGGTCTTCCCGGCGTCACCCGGACCTCGTACGGTGACGAGGACGATCCGTCGACGACGAGGGAGACCACCCGTGTCCACGAGAACCCCGCGGCCGCGCACCACGCACCGCGCCCGCACCGCTCACCCCACCCGCACCACTCACCGCACCCGCTCCGCGCTCGCCGCGGCGCTCGCCGCGACCCTTGCTCTGGGTGCCGTCGGCGCGTCGGCGAGCGTCGCCGTCGCGCACGGCGACGGGCACGGCGACGGGCACGGTCGCCCCGGCTCCGGGCACGGACAGGGTGACGGCCACGGTGGCGGGCACGGGACGGGCGAGACGCTGCGCGTCGCGACCTACAACGCGAGCCTCAACCGCGCCGCGGCGGGCGAGCTCGAGGCCGACCTGTCGACGCCCGACGACGCCCAGGCCGCCACGATCGCCGAGGTGCTCCAGCGCACGCGCCCGGACGTCGTGCTCCTCAACGAGTTCGACTACGTGCCCGACGACCGCGCCGTCGACCTGTTCCGTGAGAACTACCTCGAGGTTCCGCAGGGCGGCGCGCAGCCGATCGAGTACCGGTACGCGTACGTCGCGCCGTCGAACACGGGTGTGCCGAGCGGGTTCGACCTGAACAACGACGGGACGGTCGGCGGCGGGGACGACGCGCTCGGGTTCGGCGTGTTCGAGGGGCAGTACGGCATGGCGGTGCTGTCGCGGTACCCGATCGACACGCGCGACGTCCGCACGTTCCAGGAGTTCCTCTGGAAGGACATGCCTGGCGCGCTCCTCCCCGACGACCCGGCGACGCCCGCGCCCGCGGACTGGTTCACTCCCGAGGAGCTCGAGGTCGTGCGGCTGTCGAGCAAGTCGCACTGGGACGTCCCGGTCCGGGTCGGCAAGCGCACGGTCCACGTCCTCGCCTCGCACCCGACCCCGCCGACGTTCGACGGCCCCGAGGACCGCAACGGGCGACGCAACCACGACGAGATCCGCTTCTGGGCGGACTACGTCACGCCCGGGAAGGCGTCCCGCTACGTCTACGACGACGAGGGCCGTCGCGGCGGGCTGCGACCGAACGAGTCGTTCGTGATCCTCGGCGACCAGAACGCCGACCCGCTCGACGGCGACTCCGTGGACGCGGCGATCGACCAGCTCCTCGACCACCGGCGCATCACGGACCCGCTGCCCACGTCGGCGGGCGGCCCGGAGGCGGCCGCGCTGCAGGGTGGCGCGAACGCGACCCACGAGGGCGACCCGGCGTACGACACCGCGGACTTCGCCGACACCGCGCCGGGCAACCTGCGCGCCGACTACGTGCTGCCGTCGCGCGACCTGCGCGTGCGCGACGCCGGGGTGTTCTGGCCCGTGCAGGCCGACCCGCTGTCGCGGCTCACGGGCGTCTACCCGTTCCCGAGCAGCGACCACCGCCTCGTGTGGGTCGACGTCGCGGTGCGGTGAGCACCGGATCTCGCCCGGGATCTTCACCCGGGATCTCACCCCTCCGGCCGGGTCCGGGCCCTGGCGCGGGCCCGGCCGGGGGGTGCACACTCGTGAGGGCTCGTCCTCACTGCTGAGGCACAGCCTCCTCTCACCGCCACTGCGGCCGGCTCCGCCGGCCCCCGGCACGGTCGCCCCCGCGACGCGCGCCTCCGTCGTCCGGCCCGACGACATCCCTGAACACGCCCGGACCTCGCGCGCCCGCCACCGCGGGCCGTCCCCTTTGCGGAGTCGGGCACTGCCGGACCTTGGAGCACACCCATGAGACGCGTTCCCACCGTCCTGGCCGCAGCGGCGACGACGCTGCTGCTGGCCGCCACCCCCGCCGTCGCGCACGGCGGCGGCAAGCCCGAACCCCGCCCACCGACCGTCACGGACGTCACCGGCGGCCTGCTCGGACCGCTGAGCCTCGCCGTCGGCCCGCACGGCACCACCTACGTCTCGCAGGACTTCGCCGGAGCGCTCACGTCCGTCGCGCGCGACGGGACCGCCACCGACATCCACACCGCCGAGCCGGGGTACGAGGTCGGGGGCGTGTCGTACGCCGACCGCCGGGTCGTCTTCACCGAGACCTTCTACGGAGAGAACCCGACGTCGCAGGCCGCCACGGTGAAGACGCTGCGGACGGACCGCTCGGGCCGCCCGACCGGGGCCCCGACGGTCCTCGCCGACATCCACGCGTTCGAGACGGCGAACAACCCCGACGGCGGGACCTCGTACGGGCTCCTCGAGACCGACCCGGCGTGCGTCGCGCAGGTGCCGCCCGAGCCGGTCCCGGCCGTGTACACCGGGGTCGTCGACGCGCACCCCTACGCGACGACGTCGTTCCTCGGCACGACCTACGTCGCCGACGCGGGCGCCAACGCGATCTTCGCGGTGGACCGGCGCGGGGTGCGGACCGTGGGCGTGCTGCCCGCCCAGCCCTACGTCATCACCGAGGCGCTGGCGGCCGAGGTCGGCTGGCCGGCGTGCACGGTCGGCGAGACCTACTGGTTCGAGTCCGTGCCCACCGACGTCGAGATCGGCCCGTGGGGCCAGCTCTACGTGTCCGTGCTTCCCGGCGGCCCGGAGGACCCGACGCTCGGTGGCCGCGGGGTCGTCTACCGGATGGACCCGTGGCGCGGGACGGTACGGCAGGTCGCGACCGGCTTCGTCGGCGCGACGGACCTCGCCGTCACCCCGACCGGCACGGTCTACGTCGCCGAGATGTTCGGCGGCAAGATCTCCGTCGTCGAGCGCGGCGGCCTGCGCACGCTCGTCGAGGTCCCGCTCCCGGGTGCCGTGGAGTGGACCGGCAAGGGGCTCGTCGCGACGACCAACGTGCTCCCGGGCGAGGGCGTGCCGCCCGACGGCCGCGTCACCACCGTGACCCTCGGCAGGACGAAGGGTCACGGGGGTCATGGCGGCTGGGGCTCCTGGCGTGACGACTGGCGGGGCGACCGCCACGGCCTCGGCGGGTGGTTCGACCGCTGACCCACCACCGAGCACGACATGGCGGTCGTTCTCACACCGAGAACGACCGCCATGTCGTGCTCGGCGCGATGGTTGCGCCGGCCGCGACCGTCGCTTCAGCCCGAGGAGCCGTCAGACCGACGCGGCGCGGCGCAGGGCATCCAGGCTCGTGCGGACGTCGTCGTCGGTCGTGGCCCAGCTG
The DNA here is from genome assembly GCF_051294865.1 of Cellulosimicrobium sp. PMB13. Classification (NCBI taxonomy): domain Bacteria; kingdom Bacillati; phylum Actinomycetota; class Actinomycetes; order Micrococcales; family Promicromonosporaceae; genus Cellulosimicrobium; species Cellulosimicrobium sp. PMB13. Next base: position 402,833 of record NZ_CP145910.1, read on the forward strand.
CTCACCGAGATGCGCAGCACGGCGCGGTCGTGCCAGCGCGAGCCGGACATCCAGGCCGTGCCGTCCTCGAGCACGCGGCGCACGACGTCCTGCGTGCGCTCGTCGTCGCCGAAGGTCGCGCACACCTGCGTGAAGGCGACGTCGTGCAGCACCGCGACGCCGTCCAGCGCGCGCAGCCCGTCGGCGAACGCGGCCGCGTGGCGGCAGAACCCGTCGACGAGGTCGGCGACCCCCTCGCGCCCGAGCGCCCGCAGCACGGCCCACACCGGGAACGCGCGGCCCCGGCGCGACAGCTCGGGGACCTTGTCGAGCGGGTCGCCCGCGTCGCTCTGGATGAGGTAGTCGCCGTGCATGCCCATCGCCGCGCGCAGCGGCGCGGGGTCGGCGACGATCGCGAGACCGCAGTCGTACGGCACGTTGAGCGTCTTGTGCGCGTCGGTCGCCCACGAGTCGGCGCTCTCGTAGCCCGCGACGAGGTGCCGGTACGTCGGCGAGGCGGCCGCGAACAGCCCGAACGCGCCGTCGACGTGCACCCACGCGCCGTGCCGGTGCGCGACGTCGATCGCGTCCGTGAAGGGGTCGAACGCGCCGGAGTGCACGTTCCCGGCCTGGAGCACGACGATCGGCGGCGGCCCCTCGAGGTGCGGGCCCGCGTCGAGCGCCGCGGCCAGCGCGTCGGTCCGGATCCGGCCCTGGTCGTCCGCGGGCACGACCTCCGGCGTGCCGAGGCCGAGGTAGGACAGCGCGAGGTCGACCGACTCGTGCCGCTCCGCGCCGACGAGCACGCGCACGCGCGGAGCCCCGGCGAGCCCGTCGCGGCGCACGTCCCACGCCGCACGGCGCAGGACCTCGCCGCGCGCCGCCGCGAGCGCCGTGAAGTTCGCCGTGGTCGCGCCGGTGACGAAACCGACCGCGCTCGCGGGCGGGAGCCCGAGGAGGTCGAGCAGCCACGCGCTCGTGACGTCCTCGACCGCGGTGTGCGCGGGCGTGACCGTGCGCAGCGCGGAGTTCTGGTCCCACGCGCTCGTGAGCCAGTCCGCGGCGAGCGCCGCCGGGTGGCTGCCCCCGATGACCATGCCGTAGAAGCGGCCCGACGGCATCGCCGTGAGGCCCGGGTCGCACGCGGAGGCGAGGAGGTCGACGACGTCGGCGGGCGGCGTCGGGCTCTCGGGGAGGTCCGTGCCCAGCGCGGCCACGACCTCCTCCACGGTGGCGCGCGGCGGGACGGGTCGGGTGGCGAGCGAGTCGAGCCACGCGCCCGCGTGCTCGACGGCGCGGCGCAGCGCCTCGGTCCGGTCGTCCATGACCGCTCCTGACCGCGTCGGTCGCGCGCCGACGCCGCCTCCAGGCTCGTCCGCGCACGGACCGGGGTCAACCGCGGGCCCGGGTGATTCCCGTCGCTCCACAGGCCGGGCGTGCTCCGCCCGCCTCGTCCCGCCCGACGGGCGCCGACTCCTGCGGCGTCAGGACCGACGCCGCGCCTTCGCCTGCTTCCACAGCTCGGAGCGCCGGATCAGGACCTGCAGCCAGATGCCGAACAGCCCGCCGGCGGTGAGGATGCCGACGCCGACCCATCGCGCGGTCTGGTCCCCGCCCGAGCCGCCCCCGAACAGCGCGACGACGAGCGCGACCACCAGGCACGTGACCGTGATGACGAGGACGAACGCCGCGAACGGGCGGACGAGCCCGGTGCGGTCGACCTGGTCCTCGCCCGCACCGTGGCTCATCGCAGCGCCTCGGAGAGCCGCGCCATCGCCTCGTCCTCGTCGGCGGGGGCGTCGTCCTGCACGGTGAGGCGACCCTCCGCGTCCGCGGGCTCGAGCGCGAGCTGCCACGCGCCGTCGGGCGCGCGGTGGGCGCTCGCGACGGTGCTGCCGCTCGCGGTCGTGACCTTGACCGTGACCGCCACGGCCGCCTCGGCCGGCGTCACGTCGACACCACGCCGGGCGAGGTCGACGCCCGCGCGGACGAGGTCCGTGCCGGGCTCGACGGGGAGCACGTCCCACAGGTCGAGGCCGCGCGGCGTGATGAGCAGGGCCCCGCCCGGGGCCTCGACCAGCACCGCGCCGTCGCCCGACTCGGACCGCGCGACGCCGACCTCGACCCACCGCGTGGCGGTGGTGAGCACGGCCGCGACCCCGCCGGCGTTCCCGCGCGCCGTGATGAGCCCGTCCCGCACCTCCGCGAGCTCGCGGACGAGGAGCGACGCGAGACCCGCGCGCTGCGCGGTCGCGTCGGTTCCCGGCCCGGCGACGCGCAGGCTCGCGGCCGACTGCTCCGCCGCGGGCCCGGGCGACAGGGAGAGCAGCGCGACGAGCTCGAAGGTGGTCAGGGGAAAGGTGCTGGGCGTTGCCACGGGCAGCTCCGGATTCGGTCGATGGATGAGGAGGGCTCAGGAGGTCCGGGGCTACCCGAACGAGAAGAGGTCCCGCAGGGGCGCGGTGACGTCGTCGACGAACTCGGCGGCGCCGTCGACCACGTCGTCCACGACCTCGCGGCCTGCGTCCACGGCGTCCCCGACGGCGGTCGACACGGAGGCGACCGCGCTCTCACCCATCGAGGCGAGCCACTCCGTGGTCTCCATCCCCTCCGGTGTGAGCTGCTGCAAGCCCCACCAGCCGGCGCCGACGACGGCGATCCCCGCACCGATCGCCCAGCCTACGGGGTTGGACGCGAGCGCGACGGCGGCGATGGCCCCCGCGCCGCCGATGGTCGCGGTGATCGCCCCGTCACCGATCGCCCAGCCGTTGCCGTCGACGATGCCCTGTCCCATCTCGAAGCCGCCCTCGAACGCACCGAGCAGCCCGAACCCGACACCGAGGCCGGTGAACGCCCCGGAGACCGCGCCCGGGAGCTTGAGCAGCTTGAGGAGCTCCGCTCCCTCGAGCCCGGACCCGACGAAGTCGCTCACCATGCCGGCGATGTTGGCGACGTCGCCGACCCACCCGGGCAGGACGCCGAGCCAGGAGTCGTCACCGCTGCCGGGGCCGGAATCCGGTCCTGTCCCCGGCCCGTTGCCAGGACCCGTCCCGGGCCCCCCGCCCGGCCAGCCGCCAGGCCCCGTCCCGGGTCCCGCACCAGGACCGGTCCCCGTCCCGCCGGCGGACGCGCTCTCCTGCTCGTCGGCGTTGCGCCGGACGGACTCGGCGCTCACGGAGAGCGTCTGGGCGATCGCGACGAGCTGGGGGTGCAGCGAAGAGTCCCAGTCGCCCACGAACCGCTGCTGGTCGGGACCGTTCCAGCAGTTCGCGTGGACGGCGGTCGCCGTCGACGACCCGATGGACCGGATCCTGTCGGCCGCCGACGACATGTCGCCCGCGAGCTGCCGCAGCGCCCCGACGTCCGCGCCCCACATCCCCTGCCCCACGCGCTCTCCCTCCACCGTGCCGCCACCTCGTGGTGGGCGACCGCTCGCCGGGCGTGAGCCTACGGGCCCGGGACGCGACGGGCGATGGGCACTTCTCCCCCAGCCGTCGCGCTCCTGCTTCTTACACCGGAGCAACCCCCAGGCAACAATCGGTGCCTAGCGTCGGGCGCGCAGGGGCCCCCGACGGAAGGCCATCCCTTGAGAACGCTCACCCTGACCCTCTCCGGGCGCGTCGTCGCGCTCGTCGTCGCCGTCGCGCTCGCGCTGGCCGCGCTCGTCGCGACCGTCGCGTACTCCGTCGCCGACTCGCGCGCCACGGCGGCCGCGGCCCGGGCAGAGGGCGCGCAGCCCGCCGTCCTCGCCGCGGGCGCCGCGAGCAACCCGCTGGGCATCGCCTCCACCCGGTACAGCACCGCGACGGCGAACGCCGCCACCGGCAAGCCGAAGGTCGTCGTCGTGGCGACCGGCGGCACGATGGCCGGCAAGGCCTCCGGCCGCGACACGTTCACGAGCTACCGCGCCGGCACGTACCTCATGGAGGACATGCTGGACACGCTCCGGCCCGAGCTCGACGCCGTCGCCGACGTCACCGCCGTGCAGTTCGGCAACGCCGGCTCGTCCGGGTACTCGATGGCGCAGTTCCACGCCCTGACGCTCGAGGTGGAGAAGCAGCTCGAGACGGCGGACGCCGTCGTCGTGACGACCGGGACCGACACGCAGGAGGAGTTCGCGTACTGGCTCGACCTCACCGTGCAGTCGCGCAAGCCCGTGGTGACGTCCGGCTCGATGCGCCCGTGGGGCTCGGGCGACGGCCCCGACGACAGCCTCGTGTTCGGCACCGACGCGCCGGCCAACCTGTACAACGCGATCAAGGTCGCGGCGTCCCAGCAGACCTACTGCTTCGGCACCGTGCTCATGCTCAACGACGAGATCCAGGCGGCCCGCGAGGTCACCAAGTCGAACTCGTACCGCACCGACACGTTCCAGACCCGCGAGTACGGCGTGCTCGGCTGGATCGACGGGGACGACATCACGCTCGGCCGCGCCCCGGCCCGCGTCATGACGTGCGACACCGAGGACTGGTTCACGCCGTTCGACCTGACGGAGGTCGCGCCCGAGAACCTGCCCCGCACCGAGATCCTCATGTCGTACCAGCAGGCCGGCGGCGAGGCCGTCACGGCGTTCGCGAACGCGGGCGTCAAGGGCATCGTGACGGCAGGCACCGGCGCGGGCGGCATCTCGTCCGCGATGAGCCAGGCCCGCACCGCGGCGATCCGGGACAAGGGCGTGTGGTTCGTCTCGACGACGCGCACGGGCTCCGGGTCCTCCTACGGGTCGGGCAACGGCCTCCTCGCGGGCGGCGACCTCACCGCGGTCAAGGCCCGGCTCCTGCTCCTCCTGTCGCGCGCGTTCACCGAGGACTTCGCGACGGCGCAGGGCTGGTTCGCGACGTTCGGCAACGCGTCGTTCGACCAGTCGGCGACGGCCGACGTCGTGGGCGCCACCCCGGGCAGCACCGCGGTGCTGTTCTCCGGGACCGCGACGCCGTCGTGCAAGGCCCAGAAGGCCGAGCTGACGATCGAGATCACCAACTCCGACTCCGTGCCTGTCGACCTGCGCGTCGAGAGCCCGGCAGGCGGGTACAAGTTCACCAAGATCCCTGCGGGGCAGACCGTGCAGCACACCCTCCCGGCGAAGGTCGCGGAGCTCGCGGCGGGCGAGGCGAAGCTCACCGCGTACAAGAACGTCGACGGGAAGGGCATCCAGACGGTGAAGGTCGCGGCCTACCCGGCGACGAGCTGCTGAGCGCCCGGCTGACGTCGCGCCGGTGTCCGGCTGACGCCTGACCGGCCGAGCACGTGCTCGGCGACCGCCGACCACGGGGTCGGCCACCGTTTCCCGAGGATTCCGGTGGCCAACCCCGTGCTCGGCGGTCGGGGGTGTGCTCGGCGGTCAGGGTGTGCTCGGCGGTCGGGGTGTGCTCGGCGGTCGGGGTGTGCTCGGCGGTCGGGGTGTGCTCGGCGGTCAGCGGCGTGCGGCCAGCGCGACGACGTCGTGCTCGTCCGGGACGGCGTCCTGCGCGCCCCGGCGCGTGACCGCGAGCGCGCCGGCCGCCGCCGCGAGCCGCGCGGCCGTCGGCAGGTCCGCCCCGCGCGCGAGACCGGCCGCGAGGACGCCGCAGAACGTGTCGCCCGCACCGGTCGTGTCGACGACGTCGGCCGGGAACGCGGGGACGACGACGACCTCCGGCCCGGCGAGCGCGCCCTGTCCGCGCCGGGCGACGAGGCACCCGTCGCCGCCGAGCGTCACGACCACGGCGGGGACGCGCGCGAGCAGCGAGACCGCGAGCGCCTCGGCACGTCCGGCGTCGTGCGAGCCGCGGGCACCTCCTGCACCGCCCGGGGCGCCGCCCCCGTCGCCGGGGCGGCCGGTCCCTGCCAGGTCGGCTGCCTCGTGCTCGTTGACGACCAGGACGTCGACGGCGTCCCACACGTCGTCGGGCAGGTCCCGGGACGGGGCGGCGTTGAGGACCATCGGCACGCCCGGACGTCGTGCGCGCGCCGCGTCGCGCACGACGTCGAGCGGCACCTCGAGCTGGGCCAGCACGGCGTCCGCCGCGGCGACCCGCGCGAGGTCCTCGGCGTCCAGGCGGACGTGCGCGTTCGCGCCCGGGGCGACGACGATCGTGTTCTCGCCGTCGGGCGAGACGGTGATGAGCGCGGTGCCCGTCGCCGCGTCGACGCGCGCGACGAGGTCGGTCCGCACGCCCGCCGCGTCGAGGGACGCCAGGAGGAGGTCCGCGCCGTCGTCCCGACCGACCGCTCCGACGAACGTCGTGTCCGCGCCCCCGGCGCGCGCGGCCGCGACGGCCTGGTTCGCGCCCTTCCCGCCCGGCGACCGGCGCAGGTCGCCGCCGAGCACGGTCTCCCCCGCACCCGGGTGCCGCGGCACGTCCACGACGAGGTCGACGTTCGCGGAGCCCACGACGACGACGCGTCCCCGCTCCCCCGACGTGCTCACGGTCGATCGCCTCCCTGGTCCCGAGCCGCCCCTGATGCTCCGCAGCGTAGCGATCAGGCCTCGTCCACGCGCCGATCAGGGCCTGTGGACAACGCCGGTCGGCGGGTGCGCGGTTGCTAGCGTCGCACCGGGTCGAGGGACGTCGGCCCTCGCGACCGACGGCGGGAGGGGGCCGGTGGTGGGGCATCTCGCGGTGGACACCGAGACGCTGGCGCTCGCGGCGGCGCTGACGGCGGGGGCGGCCGGTGCCCTCCTCGCGGTCGGCGGTCCGGAGGTCGCGGACGGTGCGGCGGACGCGACCGTGGCGGGTGACCCCGCGCTGGCGGGCGCGGTCGCCGGGCTGCTCACCGCGTGGGGTCCGGCGCGGCGGCTCCTGCTCACGGAGCTCGACCAGCTCGCCGCGGCGCTCCGCGAGACCGCAGCGCTCCTCGACGGCGCCGAGGCCGGGACGGCGCGACGCCTCGCCGAGATCCTCGTCCCGCCGGGAGCGGTACAGACCCTGGGAGCGGTACAGACCGTGGGAGCGGTGGGTCCCGTGCGCGCGGCCGTCCCGCCCGCGCAGGCCCCGGTGGCGTGACGTGACCGACGTCGAGCACCTGCCGCTGACTGGGGACAGCGCCGCGCTGCACGCGACCGCGGCAGCGCTGGCCCGGGCCCGGGATGCGCTGGGCGTCGCGGGCGACGAGCTGGCGCGCGTGCGGGCGGCCGTCGCACCCCAGCGCGGCGCGGCCGTGGCGCTCGCCCTCGGACGCCTGGACGACCTCACCGGTCGCGCGTCCACCCATCGTGCGGTGCTCGACGCCGCGGCTCGCGTCCTGCACGACCAGGCCGACCTGCTCCTCGCCCGGCAGCTCGAGGCGGCCGCCGCGATCGCGCGGCGCGGGTCGGCGCTGGACGGCATCTCGCGGCGGGAGGCCGAGCTCGATGCGTTGCACCGGACGCCGTTCCTCGAGACCCTCGGGATGGCCCACGGGCACTCGCTGGGCGACGCGTCCCGGCGCGTGGCCGAGGCACGCGACGAGGTGCGGCGGGCCGAGGACGACTGGCGCGCCGCCCGCGACGCGAAGCAGGCCGAGTCGCGGCGCGCAGCGGCACTACTCGGCCCGCTCGCCGACGTGCGCGCCGTGAGCGCGTGGGTCGCCACGGGCGGGGAGGCGTCGGCGTTCCGCACCACGTGGCCGGACGGCCGGGCGGCGGCGAGCGTGACCTCGACGATCTCGGGTCTGGCGGCCGCCGCTCTCGTCGACCGCCTCGTCGGGCGCGGGCTCGACGACGCCGCCGAGGCGGCGGCGGTCGAGGAGGTCGTCCGCCTCGTCGAGGCAGGAGGGACGGACGACGCGTTCTGGTCCGCCTTCTACGCCGCGACTCCGCCCAAAGACCTCTACGTGCTGCTGGAGGGTGACCACCTGACGCCCGACGGGTCGGTCCTCGACCCGGGGACGCCCCACGGCACGATCACGCTCGCGATCACCGGCTCGTTCGGCCCGTGGGCGGCCTCGCTCGGTCCCGACGAGCAGGAGGCGCTGGGCGCCGCGGTCGTCGACGACCTGGGGACGGTCACGATCCCCGTCGGGTGGTCGGCGACGGCCACGGCTCTGCTCGGCGCGGTGCACGGCGCATCCCGCGTGCACCGCGGCGCGCTGGAACGCCTCGACGCGCAGCGGCGGGCCGACGCCGCGTCCCTCGGCCCTCTCGCCACCCTCCCGTTCGAGCGCGACTCCCGGTTCGTCATGAGTGCCGCGCTGAGCGGGCTCGCCGAGTCGCCCGAGGAGTCGCTGCGCTTCCTCGCCGGTGACGGGGACCAGGCCCTCGTCGCGGCGCGGTCCGCGCTCTGGGTCGGTGCCGTCCCCCTCGGTGGCTGGCCCGACGAGGGCGAGGGCGTCGCGGCGGTCGTGCGGGCCGCCGTCGAGCACGGCGCGGCGAGCCCCGTCCCGACGGACCGGGAGAGTGCGGCGCTGCTGCTGTCGCGGGTGACCTGGGACGCGCCGGACGGGCTCGCCGGCACGACCCTGTCACCCACCGCCCAGACGGATCTCGCGGCCGCCTACGCGCCCTACGTCGAGGCGTTCGACAGGGGCTTCGCCGCGCAGGAGCCGTTCGACGCGGTCGGCGTGCACAGGGGGCCGCCGGGCGCGGACGCGAGCGGCGGCCGCGTGCTCCCCCTCCTCGAACCGGAGGCCCTGTCCCGGACGTTGTCCGCGACGATGGCATCGCCCGACGGCGTGCGGTTCTGGGACGCGACGATGCTCGCGCACCACGACACGACCGTCGTCGACGCGCTCGGCCCGACGCCGTCGCGACCGGACCCGACGGACCCGGAGCTGCGCACCGGCGTCCTGCGCGCGCTCGACGCGCACGACAAGGCGATGTCCGACGTCGGAGTGATCGTGGGAAGCATGCACCGTGCGGACGTCGCCTCCGCCGTCGAGGCGACCGAGCGCTACGAGACCCACATCGGGTTCCTCATGGGCGTGGTGGGCGACGTCGCCCCCGGACCGGCCGTGCTGACGACGCCCGCGCTCGCGGTGGTCGACGGCTACCTGGTCGACCTCGACTCCGGCGTCACGACGGCGGTCGACCGCGCGAGAGCGGAGGGCACGGCCGAGAGCTGGGTCCTGCGCTCGCGCGGTCACGACCTGGTCGTCGCCGCGCTCGTCGCGGACGGGGTGCCGCCGCAGGACGCCGCGGTCCGGGTGTCGGCGTTCGTCCGGACCGAGGACGGCGAGGACCGCAGCGGCTTCGGCGCCCCCTTCCAGCAGGCGGCGGACCTCGCTCCGTACCGCGGGACGTCGCTCGCGGTGCCGCCGCCCGACGCGGGCACGCCCGGCACCTGGTCTCTCTCCCGCGCGTCCGGCGTCGGCTGACCGGTCAGGTGGAGGACCGTACGACGAGCGAGATCAGGTCGAGGACCGTACGACGAGCGACGTCGGGAGCGTGACGGCCGCCGGGTCCTGGCCGTCGACGACCTCGAGCAGGAGCCGCACCATCTCGGCGCTGATGCGCTCGAACGGCTGGCGCATCGTCGTGAGCGACGGGTGCAGGGCTGCCGCGACGCCGGAGTCGTCGAAACCGCCGACGGCGACGTCCTGCGGGACGCGCCGGCCTGCCGACTGGAGAGCGACCAGCGCCCCCGCCGCCATGAGGTCGGACGCGACGAAGACCGCGTCGACGTCGGGTCGGCGTTCGAGCAGCTCGAGCATCGCGCGACGCCCCCGCTCGCGCGAGTAGTCGCCGTGCGCGACGAGCGTCTCGTCGAACCGGTCCCCGAGCGCGTCGCGGTATCCCTCGAGGCGCAGCGTGCCACCGGGGGTGTCGAGCGGCCCGGTGATCGTCGCGACACGCGAGCGGCCACCGTCGAGCAGGTGCTGCGTCATCGTCCGCGCGCCGGCCCGGTCGTCGGCCGCGACGAAGCCCACCCGGTCCTCGTAGCCGAGCGGGACGCCGCACGCGACCGTCGGCACCCCGTGCTTGAGGAGCTCTGCGAGCATCGGGTTGCCCTGGTGCGAGCTGATGAGCAGGACGCCGTCGACGTGCCCCGCCGCCACGTACGTCGAGATGCGCCGCCGCTCCTCGGGCGTTCCCGCGACCATGAGCAGCAGGGGCATCTCTCGCCTCGCGAGCGCCTCCGCCGCGCCCCGCAGGAGCACCGAGAAGTTCGGGTCCTCGAACAGCAGGTGCTGAGGCTCGGTCAGGAGGAAGGCGATCGAGTTCGCCCGCCCCGTCACGAGCGAGCGTGCGTGCTGGTTCGCCTGGTACCCCGTCGTGCGGATGGCCTCCTGCACCGCGGCGAGCGCGTCGGGCGACACCCAGTGACCACCGTTGATGACGCGCGAGACGGTGCCGCGCGAGACGCCGGCTGCCGCCGCGACGTCGCGGATCGTGGGTCGCCGCCGGGTCCCCGCCCCACCGGGTCTCGCCGGTGCGTCCGCTGTTCCGTCCACACGACGTGAGTCTAGGGACACTCAGCCCGCCTCGGACGCCGACGGCGTCGCCACCGCGGAGACGGACGGACCGGTCTCGCCGAGCGCCCGCATCGACGGCAGCACGCGGCCGTCGAAGCCGAAGAGGGCCAGGTTCGCCCAGGGGTTGCCGCCCGGTGCGACGTCGTCGCCGTAGGCCATGCCGGCCGGGGAGGCCCAGGTGGTCCCGTCGACGGGCAGCCAGGCGGGCTCCCAGTAGACGACGCCGCGACCACGTCCGTCCGGGACGCCGGTCAGCACGGCGTGCAGGTCGGCCAGGAACGCCGTCTGCCCCGCGGGTGAGGCGGGATATCCACCCTTCGCGGCGAGCTCCGGTCCGAAGATGGGGTGGTGGCCGGCCGGCGCGTCGACCGTGTGCCCGTACGCCGTCTCGACGACGAGCACGTCCTTGCCGTAGCGGGTCGCCACGTCGTCGACGTTCGCCTCGAGCTCGTCGAGCGTCCCGTGCCAGAACGGGTAGTAGGAGAGGCCGACGACGTCGAAGTCGACGGCGCGTGCCGTGATCTCGTCGAGCCACCCCCGGTAGAGCTCGTTGGCGCCGCCGAAGTCGAGGTGGAGGACGACCTCCGCGTCGCTCGTGGACCGCACCGCCGCCGACCCGGCGCGCAGGAGCGCGGCGAGCCGGTCGTACGCAGCGGCGTCGGTGACGGGCGTGGTGCGCTCGAACCTGCGGTGCACGTCGTCGAAGCGCGGGGTCCGGCCGACGGGCCACAGCATGCCGTTGGTGATCTCGTTGCCCACCTGGACCAGGGTGGGATCGACGCCGACCTGGGCGAGCGCCCCCAGGACCTGGGTGGTGTGGTCGGCGACGCGGGTCTCGAGCGCCGCGAGGTCGAGCCCGCGCCAGGCCTTGGGCACCGCCTGCTTCTTCGGGTCGGTCCAGAAGTCGGAGTAGTGCAGGTCGAGCAGCACGTCCAGGCCGTGCTCGTGCGCGCGTCGCGCGAGGCGGGCGGTGGTGGGCAGGTCGTTGGTTCCGCCGCGGTACGGTGCGCCCGCGTCGTCGTACGGGTCGACCCACGTGCGGAGCCGGACCGTGTCGACACCAGACTCCGCGAGCAGCTCGAACAGGTCGCGCTCGCGCCCGTCGTCGTCCCGGTAGACGCCGCCGAGCGTCTCGACCTCCTCGGTCATGGAGACGTCCGCGCCGTGGACGGTCGGACGGGTGCGGGGGGTGGGGTGGGTCATCGTCATTCCTTCTCGGCGCCCGCGGACGCACCCGAGATCAGGTACTTCTGCAGGACGATGTAGAGGATCGTGATCGGCACGGCCAGGACGACGGCCCCGGCGGCGAAGGTCGTGAAGTCGTTCGAGTACTCGTCCTGGATCATCTCGAACAGGCCGAGCGCGACGGTCTTCTTCGACTCGCTCTGCAGGAGCAGCCTCGGCAGGATGAAGTCCATCCACGGCACGGTGAACTGCGTGATCGCGACGAAGGTCAGCATCGGCACCATGAGCGGCAGGACGATCCTCGTGAAGATCGTCATGCGGCCCGCGCCGTCGAGCATCGCGGCCTCGTCGAGGCTCGACGGGAGGTTGTCCGTGTACCCCTTCATGAGCCAGATGTTGTACGGCAGCGCGGCGGCCGCGGTGACGAGGACGAGGCCTGTCAGCGAGTCGAGGAGCCCGAAGTTGAGGAAGAGCATGTAGACGGCGATCGCCGTGAGGAACGTCGGGAACATCTGCAGGACGAGGATCGAGAGCAGGCCCGCCTTGCGGCCCCGGAACCGGATGCGCGACATGACGTAGCCGCTGAGACCGGCCAGCGCCGTGCCGAGCAGCATCGTCCCGACCGCGACGTACAGCGTGTTCGCGTACCAGCGTCCGTAGCTCGTCTCGGTGAAGAGCCGGACGTAGTTGTCGAGCGTCGCGTCGGTCGGGATGGGCGTCGCGTTCCCCAGCCCCCCGTCCGGGCCGAGGGACGCCCCGACCACCCAGACGAGCGGGAAGACGACGATCACCGCCACGACGGCGAGCTCGAGGTGGAGCGCCACGCCGGCGAGCCGGCTGCCCTGGCGCCGGCGACGACGCGGAGGCGGGGCCGTGCGGGCAGCGTCTCCGGCGGCGTCGACGGAGCCGGTCGAGCCGGCACGGGTCGGGACAGTCATGGTCACAGCTCCCTGATCGCCTTGGAACGGTTGAGGTTCCAGACGGAGATCGTGGCGACGAGGACGAAGATGACCATGCTCATCACGGCGCCGATGTTGTAGAGACGGTTGTCGAGCGTCAGCTTGAAGAGCCACGTGATGAGCAGGTCCGTGCTGCCGGCGAACCGGTAGTCGGGGTTGTCGGGCCCGCCCTCGGTGAGGAAGTAGACGACGCCGAAGTTGTTGAAGTTCGAGACGAACGCCAGGACGATCAGCGGCGCGACCGTCTTCTGCACGATCGGGTAGGTGATGTGCCGGAAGAGCTGGACCGCGCTCGCGCCGTCGAGCCGCGCCGCCTCGTAGTAGCTCGGCGAGATGTTCGTCAGCACGCCCCCGATGAGCGCCATGAAGAACGGGAACCCCAGCCACAGGTTGACGAGCAGCGCGACAGCGCGGGCGAGGTTCGGCTGGGACGGGTCCGTGAACCAGTAGATGCGCTCGTCGGTGAGTCCGATGTCGACGAGGAACCCGCTGATCGGCCCGAACTGCCCGTTGAACAGGGAGCGGAAGACGAGCGCCGAGACGATCGCCGGCACCGCCCAGGGCAGGAGGAACACGCTGCGCCAGAACCGGGGGGAGCGCACCCGCGGGCTGGCGAGCAGGACCGCCTGGAGGAACCCCGCGGCGTAGGTCGTCAGGGTCGCGAGCACGGCCCACACGATGGTCCAGCCGAGGACGCCGACGAACGTCGCCGCCCAGGTCGGCACACCGAAGAGCGTGGTGAAGTTCTCGAGACCGACCCAGCTCACGAGGTTCTTCGGGGGCAGGTTGTCGCGGTTGTAGTTCGTGAACGCGACGAGGATCCCGAAGAGGACCGGCAGCACCGACATGAAGACGAGCAGCACGAGGGCCGGTGACAGCGCGATGTAGGCGAACGCCGACTCCCACAGCCCGCGGAAGTACGCGCGGGACGTCTGCGGGGTGCGTCCCGCCTCCAGCCGGGACCGGTACCGGACGGCGTCGACGACGCCCCACACCCCGACGATCGCGAGGAGGCACAGCGTGAGGAGCGCGATGATCCCGTTCGCCATGAGGACGATCGAGTTGTCCCCCTCCGACAGACCGGTGATCCCCATCGTGCGGGGCTGGGTCCCGAGCGTGACGAGGCCCCACAGCCCCTTGACGAAGAACCCGCCGTTCTCGCGGGGTGTGAACCCGCCGCCGGTGTAGGTGCCTGTCGTGACCTCCCACACGACCGCGGCCGCGTAGAAGACGAAGAAGAAGGCCGCCTTGCCCGGCTGCCGGTTGATCAGCTGCCCGGACCCCCACACCAGTGCCGAGGCGATGCCCGGCACCGGTGCGGGGAGCCCGCGTCGTGTCGCGCGCATGCCGGTCAGAGCGCGCCGAGGTCGGCGTAACCGTCGACGGCCTTGCGCTGGGCGTCCTCGATCGGCAGGAGGTCGTCCCACGTGTCGACCGTGAGCGTGTTGCCCGTCTCCCAGAAGTACGCGGGGACCTGCGGCAGCAGCTCGGCCTGCTGGGACTGCTCGACGATCCCGGCCACGTGCTCGTCGCCCTCGAGGCCCTCGATGCCGGAGAGCAGGTCGGGGTTCAGCGCGGGGATCATGCCCGTCGAGGAGTGGATGGCCGCCGCGCCCTCGTCGGTGGCGAGGAAGTTGGCGAACACGCGCGCGGCGGCGGGGTGCTCGCTGTAGCCGGACACCGCCGCGACCTGCATCCCGGCGAACGACTTGGCCGGCTCGCCGCCGTCGATAGTCGGCAGGGTCGTCACGCCGTACTCGAAGCCGAGCTCGGCGGCCGCGGGGTCGAACGTCGCGAAGCTCCACGGACCGGTGATCGTGTACGGCGTCGCGCCCTTGGCGAACTCGGCCTCGATGGTGTCCCACGTCCCGTCGGCGCTCGGCACGTCCCAGAGGTCACGGAGGGTCTGGTAGTACTCGAGGCCCTCGGTCAGCTCGGGGGCGTCGAAGCCCGGGTCCTCGGTGTCGCCGTCCGGGTAGACCTGCCAGCCGGCGGACGACAGGACCGGGTAGGAGTAGTAGATCTCGCCCGGCAGGAACCGCAGCGTCCAGCGGTTCGACGCGGGGTCGTTGTAGGTCGCCGCGAGGTCGGCGATCTCCTCCCACGTCGTGGCCGGCTCGTCGGAGCCCGTGAGCTCCGTGAGGAGCGTCTTGTTGTAGAAGAGCGCGATGGACTCGGTCGTGACGGGGACGCCGTACATGGCGTCGTCCTCGCTCACCACGCCCGTGAACGTCGGGCTCATGCGCTCCTCGAGGCCCGCCTGGTACTCCCCGATCGGGGCCGCCGTGCCGTCCTGGATCGCACGCGAGAGCTGGTCGTACACCGTGACGTAGACGTCGGCGCCGTTCCCCGCCTCGCCCGCGAGCGCCATCTTGTCGACGGCGTCGACCTTGGCGACGAGTTCGTACTCGACCTCGACGTCCGGGTACTCGGCGTTGAACGCGGCGATGACCGCCTCGGCGAGCCCTTCCTCCTCGAACCAGACCTTGAGGGGTGCCTCGCCGGACGCCACGGCCTCCTCCATGACGTACTGGCCCGCCTCGGCGTCCCAGACGACGCCGTCGTCGCTCGTCTCCTGGGGGCTGTCGCCCGCGTCGCCGCCGGAGCAGGCGCTGGCGAGCAGAGCGGTCGCGGCGACGAGCGCTGCGGCGCGGGTGCCTGTGGTCAGGCGCATGAGTCCTCCTCGTCAAGGACCGTCGCACGGCCGCCGACGGGACGATCCCTCCGGGGCTCACGACAGTGTGTGGCTGTGCACCTCAACTGTGCACGGTCACAGTACCGCTCGGCCGTTCCTGGTTGTCAACTTCCGTTCTCCTGGTGTTACCTAGTCGTTGCACGTCCAAATACCTGGGATCGTGCACAGTGACGTGTTCGAGGAGTTCTCATGCGATCTGCCCCCCACCGCCCGGTCGGGCCCGACTACACGGGCTGGCTGCCCGGCGTCGACGACCTCTGCTACGGCGGCGACTACAACCCGGAGCAGTGGCCGGAAGAGGTCTGGGAGCAGGACGTCACCCTCATGCGCGAGGCCGGCGTGAACCTCGTGAGCGTCGGCATCTTCAGCTGGGCGCTGCTCGAGCCGCGCGAGGGGGAGCTCGACCTCGGGTGGCTGGACCGCCTGCTCGACCTGCTGCACGGGCACGGCATCAAGGTCGACCTCGGCACGCCGACCGCGTCACCACCCGCCTGGTTCTTCCACACCTATCCGGACGCGCGCGTCGTCACGCGCGACGGGACGGTGCTCGGCTTCGGCTCACGCGGGATGGCGTCCCCGAGCCACCCCGCCTACCGCGAGGCCGCGGTCCGGATCACGACGGCGCTCGCCGAGCGCTACGGCGACCACCCCGCCGTCGTGCTGTGGCACGTGCACAACGAGTACGGCGCCCCCGTCTCCGAGGACTACTCGCCCGCGAGCGCCACGGCGTTCCGCCGCTGGCTGCGCGAGCGCCACGGGTCGCTCGACGCGCTGAACGCCGCGTGGGGCACCCGGTTCTGGGGCCAGGTCTACGGCGAGTGGGAGCACGTCGGGGTGCCCGCCGCGGCGCCGTCGATCGTCAACCCGGCGCAGCGGCTGGACTTCGCGCGCTTCACGGACGACGCGCTGCTCGCGTGCTTCGTCGCCGAGCGGGACGCGATCCGCGCGCACTCCGACCGGCCGGTGACGACCAACTTCATGGCCGCGGCGTGCCCGGCGACCGACCTGTGGAAGTGGGGCCGGGAGGTCGACATCGTCTCGAACGACCACTACCTGACCGCCGCGGACCCGCGGAACCAGGTGGGGCTCGCGCTCGCCGCGGACCTGACACGCTCCGTCGCGGGGGGCAAGCCCTGGATGCTGCTCGAGCACTCGACGTCGGGCGTGAACTGGCAGGAGCGGAACGTCGCGAAGCGCCCCGGCGAGATGGCGCGCAACGCGCTCTCCCACCTCGGGAGAGGGGCCGACGCGATCATGTTCTTCCAGTGGCGCGCCTCGCGCTCCGGCGCGGAGAAGTTCCACTCGGCGATGCTGCCGCACGCAGGGACGTCGAGCCGGGTGTGGCGAGAGGTCGTCGAGCTGGGAGAGACCCTGCGGGGCGTGCGGGAGGTGCGCGGTGCGCGCGTGCACGCCGACGTCGCGATCCTGTGGGACCAGGAGTCGTTCTGGGCGCAGGACCTCGAGTGGCGCCCGAGCGTGGACGCGCGGCACCGGGAGCGCGTCGACGCGTTCTACGACCGGCTGTGGCGCGACGGGCTGACGACCGACTTCGCGCACCCGGAGCAGGACCTGTCGCCCTACCGTCTCGTCGTCGCCCCGGCGTCGTACCTGCTCACGGCCGACGCCGCGGCGAACCTCACGCGGTACGTCGAGTCGGGCGGGACGCTGCTCGTCTCGTTCTTCTCCGCCGTGGTCGACGAGCACGACGCCGTGCACCCCGGCGGGTTCCTGGGTCCGCTGCGCCGCGCCCTGGGCGTCGCGGTCGAGGAGTTCCTGCCGCTGCGCGCCGGCGAGACCCTCGGCGTGCGCTTCGAGGCGGCGCCCGGCACCGACGGCGCAGGACGCGTGGACACGCCGGGGACAGGTGCTGTCGTGCGGGGCGACGTCTGGGCGGACGACCTCGCGCTCGAGGGCGCGGACGTCGTCGGGCGGTTCGTCGGAGGCCCGGCGGACGGAGCACCTGCGGTGACGCGCCACCGGCTCGGCGCCGGGACGGGGTGGTACGTCTCGACGCGGCTCGACGTCGACGCGCTCGCGACGCTCCTGGCGCCGGTGTACGACGACGCGGGCCTCGCGCCGTCGGGCCTGGCGACGGACGTCGAGGTGGTCCGCCGCCACGCGGACGACGCGCAGTACGTCGTCGCGCTCAACCACTCGGACGCCGAGCAGAAGGTGCCCGACCTGCCGGACGGCACCGTCGACCTGGTGTCCGGCGACCGGGTCGTCGGTGCCGCGACGATCCCTCCCGCCGGGTTCCGGGTCCTGCGCTCGCCGGCTCGCTGACGGCGCGCGGGGGTCAGAGCGCGTCGAGCAGCCCGCGCAGCCGGTCGATCTCGGCGCCCTGACCCGCCGCGGTCTCGGCGGCGATCTCCAGCGCGTAGGTGTCCTGCCCCTCGACGAGCACGACGTCGACCATGTCGAGCGCGCCTTGGTGGTGCTGGATCATGCCCTCCAGGAACAGCCGGTCGAACTCCGGGCCGGTCGCCGCCTCGAGCGCCGCCAGCTGCTCCGCGCTGAGCATGCCCGCCATCGCGTCGTGGTCGTGCTCGTGCCCGGTGCCGGGGACCCGCGGCCCCGTGCCGTCGAGCGCCTCGACCTCGACCGGGACGGGGAGCTCGCGCTCCTGGAGCCACGCCGCGAGCGCGTGGATCTCGGGGCCCTGCGCGGCGGTGACGCGCTCGGCGAAGCCGACGACCTCGGGCGCCTCGGCCCGTTCCGGGGCGAGCGCCGCCATGTCGAGCGCCTGGAGGTGGTGCCCGATCATGCTCGTCACGAACGTGACGTCGGCCTCGTTCCACCGCCCCGTCGACGAGGGGCCGTCGAAGTCCTCGGGCGCCGTCGTGGTCGCGTCCTCGCCGGGCCGACCGGGCTGCACGACGACGCTCGAGGGCGTCGCCGACGCGTCGTCGTCACCGGTGCAGGCCGCGGTGACGAGGAGCACCGGCAGGACGACGGCGCAGGTCAGCGCCCCGGCGCGGCGACGTCGCCGCACATTTCGGCCAGGAAAATTCTGCACGCTGCCCGTTCCCTCCGTGTAAAACCTCGCCAGAACACGTCCGGTATGGGTAGCCGACTGGGCGTTCGCCGGACAGAATCTGGGAACCCTACCAAGGAGGTGTTTCCCCCGTGCATCAACCGACGCACAGGCAACGACGCCGGGGCATCGTCGCCTCAGCACTCGCCGCAGGACTCGCCGTCTCCTCCCTCGCGGTCGCCGCACCCGCCCTCGCCGAGCCGTCCGACGGCTCGCCCGAGGCCGTCGCGGAGCTCGTCGAGCAGTCCACCGCCGCGCTGCCCGCGCAGCGCCTCGCCCCTCTCGCCCAGGCCGCAGACGTCCTGGCACCAGGAGAGGTCGCCGGCAGCCCCAACCTGACCCACGTCGCGAACATCCCCAAGAACGGCGCGTTCGCCCCCGAGGGCCAGTACAGCTCCGACCTCGCGTTCCAAGGACGGTACGCGTTCGCCGGCAACTACGGCGGGTTCACGGTCTACGACGTCGCGGACCCGACCGCGCCCGAACAGGTCGCCCAGGTGGTGTGCCCCGGCTCCCAGAACGACATCTCGGTGTACGGGGACCTGCTGGTTCTCAGCACCGACTCCTCGCGGAGCAACGACTCGTGCGAGAACGTCGCGCAGAGCGCCACGATCAAGGACTCGTGGGAGGGCATCAAGGTCTTCGACATCTCCGAGCCGACGTCGCCGCAGTACGTGTCGTCGGTCGAGACGCAGTGCGGGTCCCACACCCACTCGCTCGCACCGTCGAAGGACGGGGAGGAGCTGTTCGTCTACGTCTCGTCGTACAGCCCCAGCGCCTCGTTCCCCGACTGCCAGCCGCCGCTCGACCTCATCTCGGTCGTGCAGATCCCGCTCGACGACCCGGCCTCGGCAGCGCTCGTCTCGACGCCCGTCCTCTTCCCGGCCCCGCCGGTCGGCGACGGCGGCAACCCGAGCGGCAACTACTCGCGCGAGACGTCGGGCTGCCACGACATCACCACCTACCCGTCGAAGGACCTCGCGGCGGGCGCGTGCATGGGTGACGGCATCCTCATGGACATCTCCGACCGCGCTAACCCGGTGGTCACCGAGAGGATCCGTGACACCGAGAACTTCGCGTTCTGGCACTCGGCGACGTTCAACAACGAGGGCACCAAGGTCGTCTTCACCGACGAGCTCGGCGGCGGCGGCGCACCCACGTGCGACGCGGCGACCGGACCCGAGAAGGGCGCCGACGCGATCTACGACATCGTCGACGGCCAGCTCGTCTTCAAGAGCTACTTCAAGATCAGCCGCGAGCAGGCGCCGACGGAGAACTGCGTCGCGCACAACGGCTCGCTGATCCCCGTCCCGGGCCGCGACATCATGGTCCAGGCCTGGTACCAGGGCGGTATCTCGGTGTGGGACTTCACGGACTCCGCGAACCCCGTCGAGATCGCGTGGTTCGACCGGGGTCCGCTCTCGACCGAGCGGCTGATCCTGGGCGGCTCGTGGTCGGCGTACTGGTACAACGGCGCGATCATCTCGAACGACATCCAGCTGGGCCTCGACGTCCTGCTGCTCGACGACCCGATCACCAACGCGGCGAAGACGGTCCTCACGGACGAGCTCAACCCGCAGGCGCAGCCGACGTACGACGAGCCGGCGGCCTGGGCCAAGGGCACCGCGTACCAGGGCGGTGCAGTCGTCACGTACGCGGGCGCCGTCTGGAAGGCCCAGTGGTGGACCAAGGGTCAGAAGCCGGGTGACCCGTGGGGCCCGTGGGAGGAGATCGCGGGCGTCGACTCAGCTGGCGTCGGCGCGTGGAAGCCGACGCGCGTGTACGTCCGGGGCGACACCGTGACGCACGAGGGCACCGAGTACACCGCGAAATGGTGGACGCGGAACCAGGAGCCCGGCGACCGCTGGGGTCCGTGGGACCCGCAGGACTGACCGTGCCGCCCGGGTCTCGCCCCGGGTGACCAGCAGCCCGACGGCGCCCGCTCACCCTTCGGTGGGCGGGCGCCGTCGCGCGCGCTCCCGTGCGCGTCGCGCGGCTCCGTGCACCTGCCCGTCACGCCGCGGCGACGGCAGCCCTGCGCTCGCGCACGGTCGCGAGCGCGACGCTCCACGCGACGAGCTCGTCGAGCATGGCGTCGAGGTCGCCCTCGTGCCGCGCACGCGGCGCGAGCCGCGCGAACTCCTCGAAGTCGTCGTAGAGCGACAGGCCGACCTGCGTGCGCACGTCCGCGAGCTGGAGCTCGCCCGCGACGAGCCGCAGCTGCTCGACGGCCCGCGACCCGCCCTGGACCCCGTAGCCGACGAAGCCCACGGCCTTGTCGGCCCACTCGTGGTAGAGCCAGTCCATCGCGTTCTTCAGCACGGCGGCCGGCGCGTGGTTGTACTCGGGGGTCACGACGACGTACCCGTCGAAGCCGTCGATCAGGCGCGACCACTCCCACGCGAGCGGGTTCTCGTACTGCTGCATCCGCGGCGGGAGCGCCTCGTCGAGGTGCGGGAGCGGGTGGTCGGCGAGGTCGACGACCTCGAAGGTCGCGTCGGAGCGTCGCGCGGCCCGGTCGAGCACCCAGCGCGCGACGCCCGCGCTGTTGCGGCCGGTACGCGTGCTCCCGACGAGGATCGCGATGCGAGGGGTCGAGGTCATGGTTCCTCCCAGGAAAGTGACGTGTCACCGAACTTGGTGATGCGTCACCATAGCGCTATCTCGGTGACGTGTCACCCATCGGCGGTAGGATCGTCCGCATGACGGGACACCCGATCCTCGACGAGGCCGAGCGCGACGCGTGGGACGCCTACCTCAGGATGCGGCGCACGCTCGACCGCGTGCTGGAGGCCGGCATGCGCACGGACGGGGACCTGTCGCCGGCGGAGTTCCAGGTGCTCTCCGTGCTGCACGCCGCCGACGACCGGGCGCTGCGCACCGGCGAGCTCGCCGCAGCGCTCGACTGGGAGCGCAGCCGCGTCTCCCACCTGTCCCGCCGGATGGCCGAGCGCGGGCTGCTCGAGCGCACCGAGTGCGTCGACGACGCGCGCGGGACCTGGATCGTGCTGAGCAACCCCGGACGCCGCGCACTCCTCCGGGCGGTCCGCGGTCACACCGAGCTGCTGCGCGACGTCCTGTTCGAGCCGCTCGGCCCCGACGGCCTCGCGCAGCTCGAGGACATCGCCCACCGCGTCGTCGACGCGGTCGAGCGCTCCGACCGGCCCGGCGCACCGGCAGCGCGCCAGGCGGCGCCTCGGGCGGCGCGTGGTGCGGCGCCTACCGGGACGGCGTCGTGAACGCGTCCCGCGGGAGCCGTCCCCTGCCCGACGGCGCCCGCTGCCCCTGCCTGTCCGGCGACACCTACGGCGCGTGCTGCGGCCGGTACCACGCCGCGCTGCGGGCGGGCGGTGGGCCGCACGCGGCCGGGGCGCCCACCGCCGAGGCGCTCATGCGCTCGCGCTACAGCGCGTTCGCGGTCGGCGACGCCGACTACCTCCTCGCGACGTGGCACCCGTCGACCCGGCCCGTCATGCTCGACCTCGACGACGACGTCGAGTGGCGGCGCCTCGACGTCGTGCGGACCGAGGCGGGCGGTCCGTTCGACACCACGGGGGTCGTGGAGTTCGTCGCGCACCACCGCTCGCGCACCGGCGGCCCGACGACGCGCGGCCGGCTGCACGAGGAGAGCCGCTTCGTCCGGGAGGACGGGCGCTGGACCTACGTCGACGGCGACCTCTCGGAGGGCTCGGCCCGTTGATCTCGACGGCGGCGAGCCGTAGCCCGCGCGACGTCGGACGCGTGCGGGGTCCTGCCGTCGACCTACGGCGAGGACGGCGCGGCGGGGGGCGTGTCGAGCACGTCGTACGACAGCGCCACGGTGCCGAGGCTCGTCGCGGAGCACCCCGTGAGCCGGAGCGACCGCGGCGCGGGGAGCTCGCGGAACAGGCGCTTGCCGGTACCCAGCAGGAGCGGGTGGACGAAGAGTCGTAGCTCGTCGACGAGGCCCAGCGCCATCAGCTGCCGGACGAGGTCGCCGCTCCCCAGGATCGCGAGGTCGCCGTCTCCCGCCGCCTTGAGCCGCGGCACGGCCGTCTCCAGCCCGCCGTCGAGCACGTGCGCGCCGTCCCAGGCGAGGTCGGTGAGGGTGCGGGTCGCGACGTGCTTCGGGGTCTCGTTCAGGTGCCGTGCCATCGGGTCGTCGGCGGGCGCGTGGGGCCAGAACGCCGCCATCTTCTCGTAGGTGCGGCGACCGAAGAGGTAGCCGGTCGTGCGGCCGATCCCGTCCGCGGCGACGGCCTCGTGGACCGCCCCGGCGTAGGGCGCGCCCCAGCCGCCGTGGGCGAAGCCGCCGTCCGTGTCCTCCTCGGGCGAGCCAAGACCCTGCATCACGCCGTCGACGGTCAGGAACTCGATGATCACCAGTCGTCTCATGCCGTCGATGCTGCTCCCCCGGCGACCGTGCTGGCTTGAAGAAACCTGACCCGCGATACTCGTCCCATGGACGACGGCCGTCGTGTCTCGCTCGTCCGGCACCGCCCGGGGCCGAGCCTCGCCGGGCTGGTCGCCGGCATGGTGGGCATGTCGGAGAGGGCCCCGGGCGTCGTCGAGCGCCGCCAGCCCGCGGGGACGCTGCTCCCGCTCGTGCTCTCGTTCGACGGCGAGCTGGAGATCGTCGGCCTCTCCGACGGGTCGGGGTCAGGCCGCTCCTACCGCTCGTTCGTCGCGGGCTTCTCGGGCGGCCACGCGACGACCCGGTTCGCCGGGACCATGGACTGCCTGCAGGTGTACCTCACGCCGCTCGGGGTCGGCCGCGTCCTCGGCCTCCCCGGCACGGAGGTGGCCCGCCGGGTCGTCGCGGTGGACGACGTCGTCCCGGGCCTCGGCGATCGTCTCGCCGACCGCGTCGCGTCCGCGGCGAGCTGGGACGAGCGGTTCGCGCTCGTCGAGGCCGCGCTCACCCGGCGAGCGGCGCACGGCACGGGCGTCGTCCCGCCCTGGGTGGCGTGGATGTGGCGCCAGATCCGGGCGAGCGGCGGGCAGGTCCGCATCGCGGACCTCGTCGAGCAGACGGGCTGGAGCCACCGGTACGTCGCGACGGTCTTCGCACGGCACGTCGGCCTCACGCCCAAGCGGGCCGCAGACGTCGTCCGGTTCGAGCACGCCGCCGCCGACCTCGGCACGGTCCCGCTGGCCGAGATCGCCGCCCGCCACGGGTACGCCGACCAGAGCCACCTCACGCGCGACGTCGTCCGCCGCTCGGGGGACACGCCGTCCGCCCTCGCCGCCGCGCGCCGCCCCACGCCGTCGACCGCGCTGGGGCGCGGCCGTCCGGCGTGACGGCGCGCCCTCCTCCTACCGGCCGGCGCGCGGTCGACCGCGGACGGCGAGCACGGTCGCCACCGCGAGCGCCCCGAGCAGCGCTCCCGCGGTGTTGAGCACGACGTCCTGCACGGTCGGCACCCGACCGGGCAGCAGGATCTGCGTCAGCTCGATCGCGGCGGACAGCACGGCTCCGGCGAGCGTCACGATCCCGACGGCGCGCCACACCCCCGGTGCGAGGCCCCCGCGGCGCGCGGCCGCCCCGAGCAGCAGCGGGAGCCCGAGCACCCCGAAGGGCAGGAACATCACGACGTTCGCGGACGCCTCGAGCACGGGGAGGGTCATCGGGAGGCCGAGCCCGTGCAGCACGTCCAGGGTCGCCGTCGCCCAGCCGGGCGCCGCGGTGGACTGCGGCGAGGGCCACAGCGTGACGACCCCGACGGCGGCGAGGTAGGCGGCGAACGTCCAGGTCAGCAGGCGCACCGCCCCAGCCTAGGGACCGGCAGGGGGCCGGCTCGGCCCGCGCGCCGGACCGCCACCCCGCCTCCACCGTTCCCGCCCCGACGCGCGGGCGGACGCGACTCTCGGTTCACTGGGCGACATGGTCACCCTCGGATTCCACTCCTCCCACGAGCAGATCCCGCCCGGCCCGCTCCTCGCCGCCGCCCGGCGCGCGCAGGACGTGGGCTTCGACGCGGCGATGTGCTCCGACCACCTCGCGCCGTGGAGCGAGCGGCAGGGCGAGTCCGGCTTCGCGTGGTCGTGGCTCGGCGCCGCGCTCGCCACGACCGACCTGCCGTTCGGCGTCGTCACCGCGCCGGGCCAGCGCTACCACCCGGTGATCCTCGCCCAGGCGATCGCGACCCTCGGCTCCATGTTCCCCGGCCGGTTCTGGGCCGCGCTGGGCTCGGGCGAGGCGATGAACGAGCACGTCACGGGCGACCGCTGGCCCACGAAGGCGGAGCGCGACGAGCGGCTGCGCGAGTGCGCCGGGATCATCCGCGCGCTCCTCGCGGGCGAGGAGGTCACGCACCACGGCCACGTCACCGTGGACCGCGCGCGCGTGTGGTCGCTGCCCGACGTCGCCCCACGCCTGATCGGCGCGGCCGTCACGCCGCGCACCGCACGCCGCCACGCCGACTGGGCGGACGGCCTCGTCACGGTCAACCAGCCCGTGGAGTCGCTGCGCCGCGTCGTCGGCGAGTACCGCGACGCGGGCGGGCGGGGCGACCTCGCCCTCCAGGTCCACGTCGCGTGGGCGGACGACGACGAGGCGGCGTACGCCGTCGCGCACGACCAGTGGCGCTCGAACCTCCTCCCGCCGAGCGTGAGCTGGCACCTGGAGACGCCCGAGCAGTTCGACGCCGTCGCGGACCTCGTGCGGCCCGAGGAGGTGCGGGGGACGGTGCTCGTCGAGCACGACGCCCAGCGCCTCGCCGACCGGATCGCCGAGATGGTCGCGTGCGGCTTCGACGCGGTGTACCTGCACCACGTCGGCCAGGAGCAGGACGCGTTCCTCGACGCCGCGGGCGAGACCCTGCTGCCCCGGATCCGCGAGGCCGCGGCGGCCACCACCGGGGGGAGGACCGCATGAGGATCCGCGACACCGGCGACCTGTGGTGGAAGAACGCCGTCGTCTACTGCCTCGACGTCGAGACGTTCATGGACTGGAACGACGACGGGGTCGGCGACTTCCCCGGGCTCGTGCAGCGCATCGACCACCTCGCCGACCTCGGCGTGACGTGCCTGTGGCTCATGCCGTTCTACCCGACGGCGGAGCGTGACGACGGCTACGACATCACCGACTTCCTGGGCGTCGACCCGCGCCTGGGCGACCTGGGCGACGTCGTCGAGCTGGTCCGCACCGCGAAGGACCGCGGTATCCGCGTCATCGTCGACCTCGTCATCAACCACACGTCGGACCGCCACCCGTGGTTCCGCAGCGCGCGCCGCTCGACCGACGACCCGTTCCGCGACTTCTACGTGTGGCGTGCCGAGGAGCCGCCGCCCACGAAGGACCAGGTCGTCTTCCCCGACCAGGAGGGGGGCATCTGGTCCCTCGACGACAAGACGGGCGAGTGGTACCGGCACCGCTTCTACCGGCACCAGCCCGACCTCAACACGGCGAACCCGAAGGTGCGCGACGCCATCGCCAAGACCATCGGCTTCTGGCTCGAGCTCGGGATCTCCGGGTTCCGGGTGGACGCCGTCCCGTTCGCCCTGACCGACGCCGCGGCGAACCCCGGTGACGAGATCGACGACCCGCACGACATGCTCCGCGTGCTGCGCGCGTTCCTCGGCCGCCGCTCGGGCGACGCGATCCTCATGGGCGAGGTCAACCTGCCGTACGCGGACCAGGCGCGGTTCTTCGGCGACGGGAACCCGGCGGACGGCGACCCGGGCGGCACGACGAGCTCCGAGCTGACGATGCAGTTCGACTTCAACGCGATGCAGGCCATGTACCTGGCCTTCGCGCGTCACGACGCCGGCCCGCTCGCCGCGTCGCTGCGGGCACGACCGCCCATCCCGCACGACACCCAGTGGGCGACGTTCGTGCGCAACCACGACGAGCTCACCCTCGACAAGCTCAGCGAGGAGGAGCGGCAGGAGGTCTTCGCGGCGTTCGGCCCCGAGGAGGAGATGCAGCTCTACGGGCGCGGGCTGCGCCGTCGGCTGCCGCCCATGCTCGGAGGCGACCCTCGACGGCTGCGCATGGTGTACTCGCTGCTCTTCGCGCTGCCCGGCACGCCGGTGCTGTTCTACGGCGAGGAGATCGGGATGGGCGAGAACCTCCGCGTGCCCGGCCGCATGGCGGTGCGCACCCCGATGCAGTGGACGTCGCAGGACAACGGCGGGTTCTCGCGCGCGCCCGCGCGCCGCCTCGCCGCGCCCCTGCCCGACGACGGGTACGCACCCGAGCACGTCAACGTCGCCGACCAGCGCCGCGACCCGGACTCGCTGCTGTCGTTCGTCCGCCTGCTCGCGCACCGCTATCGCGAGTGCCCGGAGCTCGGCTGGGGCGACGCCGAGGTGCTGGACCAGCCGGAGACCTCCGTGCTGGCGCTGCGCACGACGTGGCAGGACGCGTCGATGGTCACGCTGCACAACCTGTCGCCGGACCCGGCCGTCGTGCCGCTCGCGCTCGGCGAGCTGCCCGAGGACGCCCGGCTCGTCGACCTGCTCGACCACGACGACGTCGAGCCCGCGCCGGACGGTACGGCCGAGATCCGGCTCGACGGGTACGGCTACCGCTGGCTGCGCGTCACGCACCCGCACGCGCGCCGCCTCCTCTGACCGGCCGCACCCGCCGACCCGAGAGAGAGCCGTAGCTGCCGAGGTAGAGCCCTGGTTCCCGAGATAGAGCCCCGGTCTGATGACCAGGGCTCTATCTCGGCGACCGGGGCTACCTCGCGTCCGGTGGCGCGCGGTCGGTCAGCCGTGGGTCGGCTCGTCCGGCCCGACGGGCGGTCCGGGCGACGACGGCCAGCCCGGGTCGTCCGGGACGGGGTCGCTCGGACGTGGCTCGCCCGGGACCGGCTCCCCCGGGCCGGGATCGTGCGGGGGCGCCGAGGGGTCGGCCGGCGGGCCGGGAGACTTCGGGGGATCCACCACCGGCTCGGCGGGACCGGCGGGGTCGGTGGGCTCGGCCTCGTTCGCGAACGTGTCCCGCTCGTCGCGCGGCAGGCCGGTGAAGCTCGGGTCGTCCGGCGCCGAGCCCGGGTCGGGGATCGTGGTCATGGCTGCACCTCCGCGAGATCTCGACGCCGGGTCCGACGCCGTCCTCTCGACGCTAGGCCCGTGTCCCTCCGCTCGCGCGCGCACCTCGCGCAGGTGACCTCCAGCATGCGACCTCGACCACGAGGCGAACCCGTCGCGCACGGCGACCTACCCTGGGCACGTGAGCTCGTTCGCGTCCGACAACTATGCCCCCGCCCACCCCGACGTCCTCGCCGCGCTGGCCGCCGCGAGCGCCGGCCACGAGGTCTCCTACGGCGAGGACCCGTGGACCGCGCGGCTGCAGGAGGTGGTCCGGGCGCGGTTCGGCGCGGAGGCGACGGCCTACCCGGTCCTCACCGGCACGGGCGCCAACGTCATCGCGCTGATGTCGATGCTGCCCCGGTGGGGGGCGGTGGTCGCGACCGAGCACGCGCACCTCAACACGGACGAGAACGGCGCACCCGAGCGCGTCGGGGGCATCAAGGTCCTCACCGTGCCGGCCGCGGACGGGCGGCTGACCCCCGACGCCGTGGAGCGCTTCGCGGACGATCTGGGCGACCCGCACCGCGCGCAGCCGCTCGTCGTCTCGATCACGCAGACCACGGAGCTCGGCACGGTGTACACGCCGCAGGAGCTCCGCGCGATCTCCGACGCCGCGCACGCACGCGGGATGCGAGTGCACCTCGACGGCTCGCGCCTCGCGAACGCCGCCGTGGCGCTCGACGTCCCGCTCCGTGCGCTCACGACCGACGCCGGCGTGGACGTGCTGTCGTTCGGCGGCACGAAGAACGGGCTCGCGCTCGGCGAGGCCGTGGTCGTGCTCGACCCCTCGGCCGTCGACGGCGTGGAGTTCGTGCGCAAGGCGACGATGCAGCTCGCCTCGAAGATGCGGTACGTCTCGGCACAGCTCCTGGCCCTCTTCGAGCCGGTCGGCGACCCGGTCGCGGACGTCGACGAGATCGCCGCCGCCGACGAGCTGTGGGTGCGCAACGCCCGGTCGGCGAACGCGATGGCCACGAGGTTGCGCGCCGGCCTCGCGGACCTCTCCCCG
Source organism: Cellulosimicrobium sp. PMB13 (assembly GCF_051294865.1). Classification (NCBI taxonomy): domain Bacteria; kingdom Bacillati; phylum Actinomycetota; class Actinomycetes; order Micrococcales; family Promicromonosporaceae; genus Cellulosimicrobium; species Cellulosimicrobium sp. PMB13. The sequence continues at coordinate 431,086 of NZ_CP145910.1, forward strand.
GAGGACGTCGCGCGACCCGTCGCCTTCACGCAGCCCACCGAGGCGAACGCCGTGTTCGCGACGCTGCCGCGCGCGGTCGCCGCGGCGCTGCGCGAGCGGCACCGGTTCTACGACTGGGGACCGGGCGAGACGCCCGACCGCGTCGAGGTGCGCTGGATGTGCGCGTGGGACACGACCGCCGCCGACGTGGACGACTTCGTCGCGGACGTCCACGCCACCCTCGCGAGATAGAACCTCCCGTCGCGAGGTAGACGCCGCGGGGCTCTACCTCGCGACCGGAGCCTCTATCTCGCGGGGAGCGCCGCGGCGACCGTGCCGGCCACCTCCGGGAGGGCGAGGTAGCCCGCGGGGACACGGCCGTCGTCGAGCAGGACCGCCGCGGCGTGGCGGCCCGGCGCGCGGTTGTCCACCTCGAGCTCCTTGATCGGCGGCGAACCCGGTGCGAGGGGGAACGCCGCGGGTCCGAGCCCGTGCAGCGCGAGCGGGTCGCGCCGGTCCCGCGCAGCGACCCACCGGTCCACCTCGGCGGGCACGCGCAGCGGTGCGCGCGCCGCGAGGGCGTCGCGGATCGCGCGGATCGCGAGCGGGGACCCGAGCGTGAGGAGCAGCGGCACCTCCCAGCGGGCCGCGTCGGGGTGCTCGCGCAGCACCGAGTAGGCGACGACCGACCCGAACGAGTGCCCGACGACCACCACCGGCTCGTCGGTCGGCATCGCGCTCGCGACGGCGTCGTCGATCACCCGCCGGACGTCCGGGTCGTGCAGGTACGCCCAGACGTCACGCACGACGAGCACGAGGACGGCGCTGCTCAGCCCGGGGACGTACGCGTCGAGCGCGGACAGCAGCGCGTTGACCCACCCGCCCAGGGCGGCGACGGAGCCCAGGTCCCCGCCCCGGGGAACGACACCGTCCTCCCGCCTGGCGATCGCGACCCGGGCCTCGTCCACGCCCGCGGCGTGCAGCACCTCGGCCGCGACGGACCCGAGGAACCGCAGCTCGTCCTCGGGCAGGGCAGCGATCCCGCTCCCGTCCACGTCGAACCGGTCCCACCGCGAGCCGGGCACGGCGTGCACGGTGACGGGTGGCGGCGCACCGCCGCCCCGGACGAGCCCGGCGAGGGTGTCGCCGAAGTAGACGAACGCGGCGTCGTCGTCGGTCACGCCCCCCGGCCGGCCCGCGGCCGCGAGGCCAGCGGACAGGACCGTGCGCCACGTCCGCTCGAGGTCCTCGGCGTCGAGGCCCTGGTTGTCGCGGCCGTGGAGGAGCACGAGTCGGGTCACGCGGACGAACCTACCCAGACCGACCGTGGTCCGCCGCACGTCCGTCCGGGCTGCCGGGTTCGCCCGGACGGTCTACGGTCGCTCCCAGGCCCTGCCCTCACGGCCCCGCTCCACGCACGTCCCAGGAGGTTCGCATGTCCCCCCACTCCACCACCGCCGAGATCCACGTCGCCCGTCCGCCCGAGGTGGTGTGGTCCCAGCTGGTCCACCCCGGCGCGCGCTGGATGCTCGGCATGAACGTCGAGACGGACTACCGGCCCGGCAGCCCTGTGACGTTCGAGGGCCACTACATGGGCCGCGAGTTCGCGGACTGGGGCACGGTCGTCGCGGTCGAGCGCCCACGCCTGCTCCGGTTCACGCACTTCTCCCCCACCATGGAGCTCCCCGACGCCCCGGAGCACTACCACGACATCGCCATCACGCTGGAGCCCGACGACGCGGGCACCCAGGTGCGCGTCGTCGAGGAGAACATCGAGACGGCAGACCGTGCCGAGCGCGCGCACGCGCTGTGGACGAAGGCCCTCGCGACGCTCGCCGGCCACGACTGAGCCGTCGTCACGCACGACGTCGGGCCGGTCGATCCCCCACGGACCGGCCCGACGGCGTCCCGCGCGTCAGGCCTCGCGGCGGCGGTGGGCGCGGACGGCGAGGACGGCCGCCCCCGTGGCGACGAACAGCAGCGCCAGTCCCACCGCGAGCACGCTGTCGTCACCGGTGGTCGCGAGCGGGTCGCCGTCGTCCGTCGCGGTGTTGGTGAGCGTGACGACCACGGGGCCTCCGCCCCCGACGGTCACCGTGGTGACCGGTTCGCCGTCGACGGCGAACGTGGGCGTCCCCCAGGCGACGCCGTCCACGACCGGGAGGTCGATCTCGGTGAGACGGACGACGGTGCCGACCGGCAGCCCTTGCGGACCCTCGACGACCTCGCCGTCCGCCCGCACCGCGAGCTCGCCGACGACCGTCTCGTCGCCGATCTCGAACGCGTAGGCGACGGTGAGCACGGTGCTCGGGGGGACGGCGTCGGCGGCGTCCCCGACGACCGCCTTCACCACGGAGAACCCGCCGACCTCCTGGTTCGCGGTGTTGGTCGCCGTGACGAGGACGCTCTGGCCGTCGCCCACGGTCACGGACTGCGGGCTGAACGCCGGGGTGCCCCACGTGACGCCGGGGATCTGCGGCAGGTCTGCCTCGGTGTAGGTGACGACCGTCCCGACGGGCAGGTTCTGCGGCCCGTCGACGACGGTCCCGTCCGCGGGGACGTCGAGGTACCCGCCGACGAGGACGCCCTCGAGCTCGTAGGAGTACGCGACGACGAACACGGTGTCGGCGGGCACGAGGTCTGCGCGGGCTCCGGTCACCTCCTTCGCGACGGAGAACCCGCCCGCCGCGACGTCCTGGGTCGTGTTCGTCAGCGTGACGAGGGTGCTCTCGTCAGCACCGACCGTGACCGACGCCGGGGAGAACGTCGGCGCTCCCCAGACGACGCCGTCGACGTCGGGCAGGTCGACCTCCGTGAACGTCACGACGGTGCCCACCGGCAGGTCCTGCGGCCCGTCGACAGCCGTCCCGTCCGCGAGGAGCGTCACCGTCCCCGTCACGTCCCCGTCGTAGGCGAAGCCCTCGGGCACGGTCGCCGTCCACTCGACCCGGAACTCCGTGCCGGGCGGGACCGTGCCGGCCACGCCGCCCTCGACGGTCTTGACCACCGAGAAGCCGCCCACCTGGGCGGTCGCCTCGTTCGTCACGACGACGCTCGCGACCTCGTCCCCCTCGCCGATCGTCACGGTGGCGGGCGAGACGGTCGGCGTCCCCCAGTCCACACCGGGGACGGACGGCATCTGCTGCTCGACGAACGTCACGACCGTGCCGACCGGCAGGTCCTGCGGACCGTCGGCCACCGTCCCGTCCGCGAGGATCGTCACCGTCCCCTCGGTGGGCCCGTCGTACGCGGACCCGTCCGGGACGTCGGCGGTCCAGGCGACCCCGAACGTCGTTCCCGGCGGCACGGCGCCGGACGCGTCGCCGTCGACGACCTTCCGCACCGCGAACCCGCCGACCTCCTCCGGCGCGGTCGCGGTGTTCGTGAGGGTCACCGCGACCCCGGTCGCACCCTCGACGATCGTGATCGGCGACGCCGGGTCGACCGTGGGCGTGCCCCACACGACACCGTCGATCTCGGGCGGCGCCTGCTCGATGAGCGTCACCGTCGTGCCCACCGGCAGGCCGGCCGGGCCGTCCGTGACCGTCCCGTCGGCGAGCACCTCGAGCGTGCCCGACGTCTCGCCGTCGTACGCCGTGCCGTCGGGGATGGTGGCCTCCCAGTCGACGAGGAAGACCGCGTCGTCCGGGACGGCGCCCGCGGCGTCGCCGGTCACGGCCTTCTGGACCGTGAAACCGCCGACGGCGTCCCCGCCCCCGGCGTTCGCGGTGTTCACCACGGTGACCGTGAAGGTCCGGTCCTCCTCGATGGTGAACTGCGCCGGGTCGCCCAGGGGCTCGCCGTCCACCTGGATCACCGGGGTGCCCCACTCGACGCCGGGCACCTCGGGGAGGGCGGGCTCGCTCACGGTGACGACGGTGCCGACCGGCAGGTCGGGCCCGTAGACGAGCGCACCGCTGATCGGGACCGTCAGGGTGCCGGACCCGGTCGTCCCGTCCGGCTCCTCGTACGCGTAGTCGACGTCGAACGTCGTCCCCGCCGGGACGTCCGCCGACGCCTCGCCCGTCACCGTCTTCTGCACCCCGAAGCTCGACGACGGGACGCAGTCGAACGGGCCCGGCCCGATCCACGGGTAGCTGTGCATCTCGAGCCCGCCCTCGACGCCCGGGTCGCCGAACGTGAGGTTCCCGCCGACGAGCACGCGCCCGTTGGTGCTCGTCGCGATCGTCGCGTCCGCGGCGGGCGCGAGGATCGTGCCGAGGAACTGGTCGGCGGTCCCGAACGAGAGGTCCGTGACCGTCTCGAAGTTCCACAGGATGCGCGCGGCCCACCCGCCGAAGCCGGGCGTCGCCAGCCCGTTGATCGACGGCGTGCCGTTGCCCTCCCAGTAGTTGGGCGTGAAGTCGACCGGCCCGTCGCCGACGACGTCGATCGCGACGGCAGCACCGTCGGGGATCCCCGCGAGGACGACCTCGGTCAGGCCGGAGAGCTCCGCCGCGTCGATGGTGAACACCTGGGGGTCGGCCGTCCCCGAGCCGGTGAACGTGACCCGGTTCCCGGCGACGACGCCCGGTACCGCCGGCCAGCCGGCGATCTCGGCGGACGCGTCGGAGATCGTCGTCGCGAAGTCGGCCCACTCCGCGACCGCGGCAGCACCCATGTCCTCCGTGACCGGGGCGTCGGCTCCCGGCGTCGTCCCCGCGGTGGACAGCGTCCCGCCGCCCGTCACGGACTCGCCCACGTTCATCGCGCCGCCGCTCGGCAGGGTGGAACCCACCGTGACGCTGGCCCCGTCCGCGATCTCCAGGCCGCCGCCGACCGCGAGCATGACCGCGCCGTCAGGGGGCGTGATCTGCGAACCCGCGCCGACCGAGCCCACGCTGAAGTTCCCCTGGTGGTCGATCAGCGCGTCGCCGGCGACGACGAGCAGGCCCTCCGACTCCGCGGCGCTGGCCGTCGCGTGGTAGTCCCCGCCGGCGTAGACGGTGACGTTCCGGTCGGTGAACAGGGGCGGGGTCGGGCCGATGTCGGGGAAGTCGCCGTCGGGGCAGAACCCGATCGCCGCCGCCGCCGGCCGCGCCTGCGGGCCGGTCACGACGAGGACCGCCGCGACGAGCGCCAGCACCGCGGCGAGCACCGCCGCCAGGTACCGGTGCGCACAGACGGGCGCTGCCGCACGGGCGGGTGGTCGCGTCATGTCCAGCTCCAGGGATCGTCCGGTCGGCGGGCCGCCTGCCCACGGCCCGGACGGTCTCCTCGCCCGTGGTGACGACCCCGCTCGCATCATGGCGCCATCCGGTGGGGACTGCCCGTCGGGCCGGGCACCGACCGCCGGTCGTGCCACGATCGTGACGTCGGGCCACCGGTCTGCGCGCGGCGCAGGACGGGACGGCGCCCGGATACGGTGACGGCGGAGGTGGTCGCGTGTCGAGCAGGGCCCGAGCCGTCTGGGTCGCCGTGGCGCTGGTCGCGACGGCGGCCGCGATCGCTGCCGTCGTCTGGTACGTGCTGCGGCCGGACACCGGCGCCTCGTCCCCGACGCCCGGCGCCACGAGCGCGGGCGCGCCCGCGCCGTCGGGCACCCCGACCGCCCCGACGCCGACGACGCCCGCGCCGGACCCGCTCGCCGGCTGGACGCTGGAGCAGAAGGTGGGCCAGCTCCTCATGGTCGGGGTCGACGTGCGCTCGCCGCAGCAGGTGAGCTACGACGCCGTCGCCCGGCGCCACGTCGGGAACGTGTTCCTCGCGGGACGGTCGCAGGCGGGGACGGGCCCGACGGCCGACCTCGTCGCCGGCTTCACGGTGCTCGTGTCGGAGGAGACCACGCAGGGCACGCCGCTGTTCGTCGCGACGGACCAGGAGGGCGGGTACGTGCAGGTGCTGCGCGGGGCCGGGTTCTCGCAGATCCCGACGGCGCTCGACCAGTCGCGACTCGGGCCGGCCGCGCTCGAGGACCAGGCGGCGACGTGGGGGTCGGAGCTCGCCGCCGCCGGGGTCAACCTCAACCTCGCCCCCGTCATGGACCTCGTGCCCGAGCGGTCGGCGGCGCAGAACCCCCCGATCGGGTACTACGACCGGGCCTACGGGTTCACGGCCGACTCCGTCGTGTCGCACGCGAACGCGTTCAGCGCGGGCATGGAGGCGTCGGGAGTCGACGTGACGATCAAGCACTTCCCGGGCCTCGGGCGCGTCACCGCGAACACCGACACGGACGCCGGCGTGACCGACGACGTCACGACGCGCGACGACCCGTCCGTCGCGGTCTTCGCGTCGGGCATCGAGGCGGGCGCGGCGTTCGTCATGACCTCGACCGCGGTCTACACCCGGATCGATCCCGAGCGTCCGGCGGCGTTCTCACCGGTCGTGGTCGACGGGATGCTGCGCGGCGACCTCGGCTTCGACGGCGTCGTCATCACCGACGACGTCTCGGCAGCGGCCCAGGTGCAGGCTTGGTCGCCGGCCGAGCGTGCCGTCCTGACGATCGAGGCGGGCGGCGACATGGTCCTCGCGTCCGCGGACCCGTCGGTCGTCGCGGAGATGGCGGACGCGCTCGTGGAGCGTGCGTCGAGCGATCCGGCGTTCGCGGCGAAGGTCGACGCCGCCGTCGAGCGCGTCCTGGCCGCGAAGGCGCGGCTGACGCCCGAGACGTGAGAATCCGCCCCCGATCTGCTCGGATCAGGGGCGGATCCTCACCTCTCGCGGGCGGGTCGCTAGTGCCCGCCGTTGGCGAGGAACACGATCCCGCCGGCGATGGCGAGCACGACGACGAGGAAGCACACGCCCGCCGCGATGATGCGGACGGTCGACGGGCGCGCGACCGTCACGACCTCGCCCGACGGCGTCATGTGCACGCCCTCGGCGTCCACGGCGGCCGGGGTGGTCCGCCCGGCGGCGAGGCGCACGCCCAGCGCGAACAGCGCGGGCAGCCCGGCGCCGATGATCAGGCCGGCGACGACGACCTTGAGCAGCGAGTCGATCTCGATGAACTCGGACACGAGAGCCCCTCTCAGACGCCGGCGCGCTGGCGCGCGCCCTGCGGCTCGGTGGACGACGGGACGGGTGCGTCGGGCGCGGCGGTCGCGACGACGGCCGGGGTCGCGGCGACGTCGGCCAGCACGGGCTCGACGGGCTCCGCCCCGGCGGGCTCGGCGCCCTCCCAGTCGTCGTTGACGTTCTTGTGGTCGACCGGCTTCCGGCGCGATGCCACCCAGATCGCGACCGAGACCGCGATGAGGATGCCGAACACGACCGCGGTGCCGAGCACGCCCCCGATCCCCGACTGGATCCAGAAGCACAGCGCACCGACGACCCCGGCGGCGGGGAGCGTGAGGCCCCACGCGGCGAGCATGCGGCCCGCGACGCCCCAGCGGACCTTCGCGCCCGGCATGCCGACGCCCGAGCCGAGGATCGAGCCCGTGGCGACGTGCGTCGTCGAGAGCGAGAAGCCGAAGAAGCCGGACATGAGGATGACCGCGGCGGACGACGTCTCGGCGGCCATGCCCTGGCGCGAGTCGATCTCGACGAGGCCCTTGCCGAGCGTGCGGATGATGCGCCACCCGCCGAGGTAGGTGCCGAGAGCCATGAACAGGGCGCAGGACAGGATCACCCAGAACGGCACGCCCGAGTCGGCCGGGACGGCGCCGCCCGCGATGAGCGCGAGCAGGATGATGCCCATCGACTTCTGCGCGTCGTTGGTGCCGTGCGCGAGCGAGACGAGCGACGCGGAGCCGACCTGGCCCCAGCGGAACGCGCGGTTGCTCGTGTCCTCGGGGACGTCGCGCGTGAGGCGGGCGACGAGCCACGTGCCGACGCTCGCGACGCCGATCGCGACGAGCGGTGCGAGCAGCGCGGGGATCAGCACCTTCGCGGCGACGCCGGTCCAGATGACGCCCGACGTGCCGACGGCCGCGAGCACCGAGCCCACGACGCCGCCGATGAGGGCGTGCGACGAGCTGGACGGCAGGCCGAGCAGCCAGGTCAGCAGGTTCCACGTGATGCCGCCCACCAGACCGGCGAGCACCACCTCGAGCGTGATGACGTTCGCGTCGACCAGGCCCTTGGCGATGGTCGCGGCGACGGCCAGCGACAGGAAGGCGCCGACGAGGTTGAGGACGGCCGACAGCGCGACGGCGGTCTTGGGCTTGAGGGCGCGTGTGGCGATGGAGGTGGCCATCGCGTTGCCCGTGTCGTGGAAACCGTTGGTGAAGTCGAAGGCGAGAGCCGTCACGACGACGAGCACCAGCAGGAGCGTCTCGGTCACGTACTCCATGGTGGGGTCGCACCCGGAGCGCTCTCGACCATCCTGTGGATTCTTCGACCACTGTTCATCGACAGTTCACCCAGCGTTCGAAGCCCTGTTCGAACGACCCGGCAGGAGGTCCGGACGAGCGCCGCCGACAAGCCCGGTCGGGCCGGTCAGCCACGGACCTCCGCGAGCGCCTCGTCGAGCTCGACGACGACGTCGGCGACCGCCTCACGCCGGCTCCGCGCCCGGTCCGCGTCGTCGACGACCTCCTGCCGCGTCCGCACGATCTCGGCGTCGAACAGCGCGACCTGACGGCGCACGTGCTCGCGCTGGTCGCGGGACCGACGCGTCCCGGCGAACCACTGCCAGCCGGCGACCGCCGCGGCGCCCGCCACGACCAGCCACCACGCGGGAGCGGTCACGACGGCCAGGACGAGCGCGACGACGGCGGCCGCGCCCAGGCCGCCGACGACCGGCCACGAGATCCCGTCGACCGGTCGTGCGACGAGCTCCGCGCGGGCCGTCGCGGCGGGGCGCTCGCCGTCGTCCGTGGGGGTGACGGTGACCGTCCGGCCGGCGAGCCGCAGGGTGCGCGACGGTGCCGGCTCGGCCGCGAGCCGCGCGGCGAGGTCGTGCGCGGCGGCCTTCAGGTCCTCGGCGAGGATCGGTGCCACGAGTCGTGCGCGGTCCGGGTCGTCGCCGCGCGCGTCGGCCGCGAGGAGGTCGACGAGGCTCGCGGCCGGCGCGTCCCAGGCCGGCTGGTCGCGCTCGCGCTCGCGGCCGACCCGGGCGTTCAGCTCGTCCGCCCGGTCGAGGAGGTCGCGCTCGACGGGCGCCCCCTCGTCGACGACCGACGAGACGACGGTCTGCAGCGCGGCACGTGCCGGGTCGGTCGCGAGCGGGACCCCGGCGACCGCCGCGTCGGCAGCCACCGGCACGTCGTCCCCCGTCGGCGGCGCCGGGAGGAGGGCGCCGTCCGCGGCGGCGCGCGCCCAGGCGGCCCACGCCCGCAGGACCCCGAGCTCGTCGCGGACGCCCGACGGGCTCCCCCAGTCGTCGCCCCCGCCCCCGCCGAGCGCGGGCGGCTCGGCGAGCAGCGCCCCGCGCAACCGGTCGTGCGCGCCGGCGTCGAGCAGCCCCGTGCGCTGCGCGAGCGCGTCGCGCACGGTCCGGTCGCCCGCGTCGCCGAGCAGGCCGGCCGCGGCGGCCAGCCACAGCGCGCGCTCGGCGACGGCGACGCTCACGTCGTCCGGGACCTCCCGGCCGTCGGTCTCCGCCCGCTCGGTCTCCGCCCCCTCGGTCGCGGTACCCCACCCCGCGTCGGGCAGGGCGGGCGTGTCGAGCACGGACGACAGCCACGGCGCGGCGAGCCCGGGCTGCCCGACGAGCGCGCACACGCCTACGAGGAACGTGGCCGCGCGCCGGCGGTCGCGGACGAGGGCCTCCTGCGCCGCGTCGTCGTCGAGGCGCCCTTCCCGCACGTCCGCGACGGCGAGCGCCGCCGGGACGAGCCAGTAGCCGTGCACGTCGGCGAGGTCGGGCGAGCGCCGCAGGTAGGAGACGTCGCCCTCCCCCGAGACGACGGCCCGGACGAGCGCCCGAGCGGCGTCGCGCGCGCGGCGCGCAGGAGTGAGGAGCGCGAGCTCCTCGCGGACCTCGCCGAGCTCGATCAGGGCGTTGACGAGGCGCTGGAGGACCTCCACGCGGCTCGACAGGTCGCCCTCGAGCGACCGCAGGCGGCGGTTGAGCGACGCCTCGCGCGAGCGCGCCATCGCCGCCTGCGCCTCCAGCTCCTCGGACAGTGCCTGCATGTTGCCGTGGTCGGAGCGCCAGGAGCTGTAGGTCGACATGCGCGCGAGCGTACTCACGTCGGGCACCGCGTCGAGGGGGAGAACTCCCCCGCGCGCCCCTGCCGAACCCCGGGTTGTGGGCCGATCAGGTGGCTGATCGACCGGTAACCCGGGGTTCGGCACGGCGGGTGGTCAGGGTCGAGGCCGCATCAGCGGGGGGTCGAGGACGGCGGGCACGCTCGCGGGCGCGTCGTCCGGCTCGGCCGCCGAACCCGGGGTCGCGGGCCGCTCGGCGCCCCGTGGACCCGGGCTCGGCGGCCGGCTCGCGGCGCGATACAGCGCGGCCGGCCGGCCGGTGCCGCCCGACGTCGTCCGGCCCGTGTCCTCGAGGAACCCCGCGGTGCTCGTCGCCTTGCGCGAGAAGTTGCGCGGGTCGAGGCGCACGCCCCACACGGCCTCGTAGACGCGACGCAGGTCCGCGACCGTGAACTCGGGCGGGCAGAACGCCGTCGCGAGCGCGGAGTACTCGAGCTTGGCGCGGGCACGCTCGACACCGTCGGCGAGGATCCGCGCGTGGTCGAAGGCGAGGTCCGCGCCCGGTGCCGCCAGGAGAGGTTCGACGGCGTGCCAGGCCGCTCCCCCGGCGTCGGACCCGGCGTGCACGACGCCGAACTCGGGCGCGAGCAGCAGGTACGCGACGGATACCACCGGCCCCCGCGGGTCGCGGTCGAGCGGGCCGTAGGTGCGCAGCTGCTCGAGGTGACCGGGCGGGCGGACGCCCGTCTCCTCCTCGAGCTCGCGGCGCGCGGCCTGCGCGAGGCGTTCTCCCGGGAGGACGAACCCGCCGGGCAGGGCGAGCGCACCCCGGAACGGCTCGACGCCGCGCTCGACGAGGAGCACGTGGAGGGCACCGTCGCGGACCGTGAGCGCGACGACGTCGACCGTCACCGGGAGCAGCGCGGCGGTGGGCGGCACGAGGGCAGGGCGCGTCGTCACCGGTCCATGCTCGCATACTTCGCGTCAGGTTGACGAGAACGGTCGACCGCGCTTATCGTCACTATGACGATAACAACGGACGGAGAGACTGATGGCCACGATCCGCAGCTACCCCTGGACCCGGCACTTCCTCGGCAGCCCTACCGGGCACGTCGTGCACCTGCGGCTCGGTCGCGTCGTGCACGAGGGCGTCGGGCAGGCGTTCTGGTTCCGCCCCACCACCTCGGTGCTCTCGGAGATCCCCGTCGACGACCAGGAGCTTCCCGTCTTCTTCCACGCCGTGACGGCCGACCACCAGGACGTCACCGTGCAGGCCGGCGTCACCTACCGGTTCGTCGAGCCGGTCACCGTGTCGCAGCGGCTCGACTTCGCCGTCGACCCGCGCACCGGCGAGACGAGCACGGCGGGTCGCGACCAGGTGACGAGCATCGTCGGTCGCCTCGCGCAGAGCCGGGCCGCCGACACGCTCGCCGCGATGCCGCTCGCCGACGCGCTCACCACCGGCGTGGCGCGCGTGCGCGACGTGCTGACCGAGGCCCTGACCACCGACGCCCGCCTCACCGCGACGGGCATCGTCGTGGTCGGGGTCCAGGTCCTCGCGGTCCGGCCCGAGAAGGACGTCGAGCGCGCGCTCCAGACGCCGGCCCGCGAGCACGTCCAGGCCGAGGCCGACCGCGCGACGTACGAGCGGCGGGCGCTCGCCGTCGAGCGCGAGCGCGCCATCGCGGAGAACGAGCTCGCGAGCACGATCGAGCTCGCGACCCGCCGCGAGCGCCTCGTCGCCCAGGAGGGCGCGAACGCCCGGCGCGAGGCCGAGGAGAAGGCGGCCGCCGCGCTCGTCGACGCACGCGGGACGGCCGAGCGCGCGCGGCTCACGACGGAGGCGCGGGCCGAGCAGGTCCGGGTCGTCGGTGCGGCCGAGGCCGCCGCGGAGCAGGCCCGGATGGACGTCTACGCGACCGCCGGGCAGGGCACGCTCCTGGCGCTCGCGGTCCGCGAGGCGGCCGGCTCGCTCCCCGCCGTCCAGAGCCTCACCATCACGCCCGACCTGCTCACGGGCGTCCTGTCGACCCTCGTCCGCGGGCTCGGGCCCGACGACGGCTCGCAGGCAGGGGCAGGGACCGCCGGGAAGGCGGCCTGACGATGCTGCGGCGACGCGCCGTCGTCGTGCACCGGCGCACCGAGCTCGACGACCTCCTCGACCGGCACGGCACGCGCGGCCAGGCGGAGTTCTTCCTCCGCTCGCGCGGCCGGTCCCTCGGCGAGGTCCAGGCGCGGCACGACGCGCTCACGGCGGCGCGCGACGCCGTCGTGACCGCCCTGCCGGCCGGGTGGGCGCGCGCGGACGTCGAGCGCGCCGACCTGTCGCGGTTCCTCGTCGCGCCCGAGGACGTGGTGGTGGTCGTCGGGCAGGACGGCCTCGTCGCGAACGTCGCGAAGTACCTGCACGGCCAGCCGGTGCTCGGCGTCGACCCCGAGCCGGGCGTCAACGCCGGGGTCCTCGTGCGGCACACCGTCGCGGCGGCGACCGCGCTGCTGCGCGGCCTCGGGCCCGACGAGCGCGGGGGCGCGGTGGCCGGAGCGCCCGACCCGGCGGCGGTGCTCCCGGTCGACGCGCTCACCATGGTCCGCGCGGACCTCGACGACGGTCAGCACCTCACCGCCCTGAACGAGGTGTTCGTCGGGCACCCGAGCCACCAGAGCGCGCGCTACACCCTGCGGTGCGCGGCGGGCGAGGAGCGGCAGTCGTCGTCGGGCGTGCTCGTCGCGACGGGGACCGGTGCGACCGGCTGGTGGGCGTCGCTCGCGCACGACCGCGGCGGTCGCCCCGCCCCGGGGCGCACCGAGCAGCGGCTGGGCTGGTTCGTGCGCGAGGCGTGGCCGTCGCCCGCGACGGGCGCGAGCCTCACCGAGGGCTACGTCGACGACGGCGCCGACGTCGCGCTCACCGTCGCGTCCGACCGCCTCGTCGTGTTCGGCGACGGCGTGGAGGACGACCGCCTCGTCGCCTCGTGGGGCCAGACCGTCACCGTCCGACCCGCCGCCGAGCCGCTCCGCCTCGTCCGGCCCTGACCACGTGCCGCACCCCTGGGCCCGAGGCCCCCGCCTCATCCCTGCTGGGCGTCCTCCTCGCGCAGCCGCCGCTCGCGAGCCCGCAGCGCGCGCTCGCGCCGCTCGCCGATCGCGTCGCTGGTCAGCGCGGTGAGCGGCTCGGTCTCCTGCCGTGCCGCCGCCCGCTCCGCCTCGACCTGCTCGCGGTGCGCCGCGGACTGCGGGCTCGACCGCACGACGCGCGGGCCGTCGCGGAGGACCGCCCCCGACTCGCCGTCGACGACCTCGCGCTCGCGGCGCCCCGCACGGGCCCGTTCGCGGTGGAACCGCCAGACCCACCGGCGCCGCAGCAGCACCACCGACCACGCGTAGAGCGCGAGCGCCACGACCGCGAGCACGGCACGCGGCGCGGTGGGCAGGAGCGGGATGATCACGACGCTCAGCAGGGCCCAGCCGACGCCGGCCGGGAACGCCGGGCCGAACTCCCGGAACAGCGGCTGCCACCCGCAGGCGTAGAACCGCATGAGCGTGGTCGTGAGCCGTGACGCCCGCACGGGCTGCAGCGACAGCGCGACGCTCCCGGACGTGGGCGGACCGAGCGTCGTGCCCGGCGCGGCGTAGTCCGTGAACGACAGCGGCTCGGCGCGGAACGACGGCCGCAGCGACCGTCCCGCGTACACGAAGGAGAGCGCGGCGAGCGGCCACGTCGCGCACGACACGTACCAGAAGACGGGTCCGGCGAGCACCATCGCGACGGGGGACACGATGAGCGTCCCGATCACGGGGTCGGGGTCCTGCCGGAGCATCTCGGCGAGCGGCTGCACCGGGGCGAACACCGCGACCACGACCGGGCTCAGGTAGAGCGCGAGCGGCACGAGCGCGATCGTCGTCCAGACGAGGCCGATCGTCAGGTAGCCGAGCGGGCGCAGCACGAGCCGTGCGGCGCCCAACGGGCGCGCGTCGGTCACTCGTCGCCCCCGCCCGCCCGGCCGAGCACGTCGAGGACCCACGCGTCCTCGTACGCGACCTCTCGCCACGAGTCGTACCGGCCGGACACCCCGCCGTGGCCGGCGTTCATCTCGATGCGCAGCAGCGCCGGGGCACCGGCCGCGCGCAGCCGCGCGACCCACTTCGCGGGCTCGACGTACAGCACGCGCGTGTCGTTGAGGCTCGTGACGGCGAGGATCCGCGGGAAGTGCGACGCGTCGTCGGGCACGTTCTCGTACGGCGTGTACGAACGCATGTAGCGGTAGACGTCGGGGTCGTGCAGCGGGTCGCCCCACTCGTCCCACTCGACCACGGTCAGCGGGAGCGACGGGTCGAGGATCGAGGTCAGCGCGTCGACGAACGGCACCTGCGCGAGGACGCCGGCGAACAGCTCGGGCGCGAGGTTCGTCACGGCCCCCATGAGGAGACCGCCCGCCGAGCCCCCCTGCGCGACCATCCGCTGCGGGCTCGTCCAGCCCGTCTCGACGAGGTGACGGGCCACGGCGACGAAGTCCGTGAACGTGTTCGTCTTGGCGAGCATCTTGCCGTCGTCGTACCAGGTGCGGCCCAGCTCGCCCCCGCCGCGCACGTGCGCGACGGCGAAGACGACGCCCCGGTCGAGCACCGACAGCCGGGAGACCGAGAACGCCGGGTCGATGCTGATCTCGTACGACCCGTAGCCGTACAGCAGCAGCGGCGCGGGCTCCGCACCCGTCCCCGTCGCGTCCAGGCCGAGCGCGTCGCGACGCCACACGAGCGAGATCGGCACCTGCGTCCCGTCCTCCGCGGTCGCCCACTCGCGGCGCTGCACGTAGTCCGCGGGGTCGTAGCCGCCCAGCACGGGCTGCCGCTTGAGGACCGTGAGCTCGTTCGTCCCGACGCGCAGGTCGTAGACCGTCGCGGGCGTGACGAAGCTCGTGGAGGAGAGACGGACCGTCGGCTGGTCCCACTCGGGGTTCGGCCCGAGCCCCGCGGTGAACAGCGGCTCGTCGAGCTCCACCTCGTGCACCTGCCACGGCTCGCCCGGCGCCGCGAGGTCGATCACGCCGACGCGAGAGAGCGCGTCGCGGCGGTAGGACAGCACGAGGTGCCCGGCGAACGCGTCGACGCCCTCGAGCCGCGTCGCCGGGTCGTGCGGCACGACGACGCGCGCCCCCGCGGGACCGATCGCCGCCGTCTCAGCCGCCTCTGCCTCGGTGGCCTCTGACTCGGTGGTGGCGCCGGGGACGTCCACGACGGCGAGCTCGAAGTTCTCCGCGCCGTCGTTGTGCAGGACGAGCAGCACGTCGGTCGTCTGCGCGCCGAGCACGGGGTCGTCCACCGGTTCCGGCGAGATCCGGTCGCCGATCCCGTGGTCGAGGGTCGCCAACCACGTGCTCGGCACGACGGCGTGCTCGACCGTGTACTCGACGCCCTCGCGCCGCGGCCACACGACGCGCGCCTCGCCCGCCGGGTCGGTGGCGTCGATCAGCCACGTCTCGGACGTGATCTTGGAGCCGACGTCGATCTGCACGAACCGCTGCGAGCGCGACACCCCCACGCCCACCCAGTACCGCTCGTCCGGCTCCTCGAGGACCACGACGTCGTCCGTGGCCGGGGTACCGACCTCGTGCCGCCACACGCGCCACGGCCGCCACGCGTCGTCGACGGTCGGGTAGAACACGTACCGGCCGTCCGGGGAGAAGACGGCGCCCGGGAACGTCCCCGGCACGACGTCGGCCAGGTCCTCCCCCGTCGTCAGGTCCCGGACCCGCAGCGTGTAGCGCTCGTCGCCCACGACGTCGACCGCGTACGCCAGGAGGCGGCCGTCGACGGACACGTCGAACGAGCCGAGCGAGAAGAAGTCGTGCCCGTCGGCCTCGACATTGTCGTCGAGCAGCACCTGCTCGCCCGGGACGGGGACACCGGGCTCCAGGACGGGCGGGACCCACGCCGTGCCGGGCGCGTCGGCGTCGTCCCTCTCCCCCGCGGCGATCGGGGCGCGCGCGTGGACGGGGTACTGGTGCCCCTCGACCGTGCGGGCGTAGTACCAGTGGTCGCCCTGGCGCACCGGGACGGACAGGTCGGTCTCGAGCGTGCGGCCCTTGATCTCGTCGAAGATCCGCCGGCGCAGCGGCGCGAGGTGGGCGAGCTCGCGCTCGGTCCACGCGTTCTCGGCCTCGAGGTGCGCGACGACCTCCGGCGACTCCTTGTCGCGCAGCCACTCGTAGTCGTCGGTGACGGTCTCGCCGTGGTGCGTGCGCGACGTCGGGCGGCGGGGCGCGACGGGTGCTGCGGCCGGAGGCCCGGCAGGGGCCGCGCCGGTGCGGGCGGCGGGGGTGGACGAGGGCGCGATGACGTCGTCGGGCATCTGGCCAGGGTAGTGGTCGGCGCCGGTCCCGAGGACCCGGCGCGGCTCCCGCCGACGCACCGCCGGGCCGCCGGGCGACGACCGGGAGGCGACCAGGAGACCGCCCCGTGGACCGCTGGGCGACGGCCCGCCGAACGGTCGGTGTCCCCGCGCTGAACAGTGCCCGAACAGTCCTGCGATCCCCTTCTCCCCGGGTTGCGACGCCGCGACACTTCGGGTGTGCACGACACCCTCGCCGAGCTGGCCCAGCACGTCGCCGTCCGCCCGCGCGCGCACCGGGTCGGGGTCGTCGCCGAGCTCGCGCGCCCCGTGCTCACGGTCGGCTCGTCGATGCCCGTGGGGCAGCTCGAGGTGATCTTCCGCCCCGCCGACGTCGCGTGCGTCGTCGTGCAGGAGGACACGGGCGGGGAGCGGTTCGGCATCGTGACCCGTGCCGGGATCACCGCGGCGCTCACCGGTCGCCTCGGGTACGGCCGCGCGGTGCTCGAGCGTCGACCGACCGAGAGCATCACCGACTGGTCGCCGCTCGCCGTGCACCCCGACGCGTCGGTCTCCGAGGTCGCGACCCTCGCCATGGAGCGGCCCGGCGAGCGCCGGTACGACGACGTCCTCGTCGCCGGGTCGACCTGGCGCAGCGCGAGCACGGCCGACCTCATGCGGTCCCTCGTCGGGACGCTCGCCGAGCGGTCGACGCACGACGCGCTGACGGGCCTGTCCACGCGCAACACGACCTGGCACTCGCTCACGCGGCGCTGCCGCCTCGTCGCGCGCGGCGGGACGCGCGTCGTGCTCCTGCTCCTCGACGTGCACGGCATGGCGACGATCAACGCCCGGTTCGGCCTGGAGGCGGGCGACGCCGTGCTCGTCGAGCTCGCGGCCCGGCTCGCCGCGGCGGTGCCCGGCGGGTGCGAGGCCGGCCGGGTCGACGGCGACCGGTTCGCCGTCCTCGCCACCCTGCCCGCCATGGACGACATCCAGGCGGCGGCGTCGGTCGAGGCGCTGCGGCAGGACGTGCTCGGGCGCCTCGTCGGACCGTCGGGGGCCGTCCCGGCGGCCGCCTGGCCGACGGTCGACGCCGCCGCCGTGTGGTCCGTCGCCGGCGCGGCGGACCCGGACGAGCTGGTCCGCGAGGCCGAGCACCGCCTCGCGCTCGTCCGGACCGCCCTGCCGTACACGCCCGCTACTGCCTGAGATCGGTCGTCCAGCGCGAGATCGGTCGTCCGGCACGAGATCGGTCCTCTGACGAGCCGGTCTCGCGCCGCGCTGCCGATCTCGCGCCGCGCCGTCGCCGTACGCTCGAGCCGTGCGCACGGACCCCGACCCCGCGGCGGGCGAGCTG
Organism: Cellulosimicrobium sp. PMB13; assembly: GCF_051294865.1. NCBI lineage: Bacteria > Bacillati > Actinomycetota > Actinomycetes > Micrococcales > Promicromonosporaceae > Cellulosimicrobium > Cellulosimicrobium sp. PMB13. The sequence continues at coordinate 448,785 of NZ_CP145910.1, forward strand.
ACGAGCGGGGCCATGGCCCGCGCGTCGGGCCTGTCCCCGAAGGCCCTGCGTCTCTACGACGCGAACGGGCTGCTCGTCCCCGCGCGCGTCGACCCCCGCACCGGCTATCGCGCGTACGCCGCCGAGCAGGTCACGCGGGGCCGCACGATCGCGCTGCTGCGCCGCCTCGACATGCCGCTCGCCACGATCCGGGACGTGCTCGACGCCGGCCCGGACCGCGCGCGGGACGTCCTCCTCGCGTGGTGGTCCGCGCGCCAGGCCGAGCTCGCGGCACGCCGTGACACGCTCCACGCCGCCGCGCTGCGCATCGGCGCGCTGCCGGACCCCGCACCGCGACGACGACCGGGGCCCGTGCGCGAGCGCCGCTCCCCCGCGCGCAAGGTCGCGACCGTCACCGCGGTCGTCGACCAGGACGGGCTGGTCCCGCGGTTCACCGCGGACGTGCTCGGCGTCCGAGCCCATCTCGCGGCGCAGGGCGCCACGTGGGGCACGGAGCACTGGGTCGTCTACCACGAGCCGCCGGGGCCGACCGCGCCCGGCCGGATCGAGACCTGCGTCCCGTACGACGGCACCGTCGACCCGTCGGAGCGCGTCACCCTGCGGGTCGAGCCGGGGCGCACCGAGCTGGTCGTCCCCGTGCCGGCGGTCGACTGCCGCTACCCGCGGATCCTCGCGTACAGCGAAGCGGTCCTCGGGGCGGCCCGCGACCGCGGGGGCGCGGCCGGGCCGACGCGCGAGGTCTATCCCGTGCCGTGGTCGGACGACGACGACGCGCTCGTCGCCGAGGTCGTCGTGCCGGTTGACCCTGCCCCAGGGGCAGGCCGCACCGTGCCGTCGTGAGCCACGACGACTACGCCACGCACAGCGCCTTCTCCGACCCGGGCCCGCACGCCGCCCTCCTCGCCGCCGTCCCCACGGACCCGGCGAGCCTCCACGCGGCGGTGACCGCCGCCGTCGTGCACTACCGCGCCGGGGCGAACCCCCCGACACCCGAGCAGCTCGCCGACGTCGACGGCCGGTGGGTCGAGACGATCCTCGACGCCGTGTCGCGGCGCGCACCCGGCCGCGCGCTCGCGGAGCCGCGCGACCCCGCCCGGCAGGTCGGGGGCTGCTGCCGCGACCACGCGCTGCTCGCGGTCGCGATCCTGCGCGAGCACGGCGTGCCCGCGCGCACGCGGCTCGGGTTCGCCGGGTACTTCGACGAGGGCTTCCGCACCGACCACGTGGTCGCCGAGCGCTGGGTGCCCCACGATCTGGTGCCCGACGACGCGATGCCCGGTGACGTGGTGCCCGGTGACGTGGTGCCCGACGACGCGGCGTCCGGCGCGCGTACCCGGGCACCCGGGCGCTGGGCCCGGTTCGACCCGGAGCTCCCCGCCGGCTCGCGCGCGTTCGACGTGCACGACCTCCCTACGGGCGAGGGCTCGCCCTTCGAGACCGCCGCCGAGGCGTGGCTCGCCTACCGGGCGGGACGCACCGACCTCGCGGCCTACGGCGTCGCGCCAAACCTCCCGGAGCTCGGCGGGCCGGCGATCGTGCACCGCTACGTGCTCGGCGACCTCGCCCACCGGATGCGGTCGGAGCTGCTCCTGTGGGACGCGTGGGGCACGTCGCGGCTCTTCCGCTCCCCGGTCGATCCCCGGGACGCGGAGCTCGCCGACCGCGTCGCGCGGCTCGTGGTGCGTGCCGACGCCGGGGACCTCGCGGCCGAGCGCGAGCTCGAGGCGCTGTGGGCCGCCGACGACGTGCGCGTGCGCCCCGGCCCGGTCGTCACCACCTGGTCCCCGACGGGGCGCCTCGGGTCGACGGATCTCACCCGCCGCACGACGACCTGGCACGTCCCCCCGGGCACCGGGACGGCAGACCTGCACCTGCGCGGCTGACCCCGCCTCGACGAGGCTCTCAGTGCAGCAAGGTGCTCTCAGTGCAGCAAGGTGACGGAGCCCTCGCCGACGGACAGGAGCCGGCCGTCGACGCTGAGGTACGACCACGCGTCCCGCACGCCCTCCTCGGTCCACAGCACCCGGCCGTCGGCGAGGTCGACCGCCGCGAGGTACGGCGCCGACGCCGACGTGCTCAGGACCAGGAGCGCGGTGCGGCCGTCGGTGAACGCCTGCATCACCGAGCCGGACGAGAACCCCGTCCCGCCGAGCGCCGACGGCTCGATGCTCCACCGGGTCCGTCCCGAGGTGGGATCGAGCGCGGCGAGCTCGCCCGCCGCAGACACGAGGACGGCGTCGGTCGTCGCGACGAGGACCTGGTCGGGCGTCCCCGCGGTGTCCGGCTCCCACAGCTCGGCGCCCGACGCGTCGAACGCGGCCATCGTCAGACCAGTCCTGACGAACCGCAGCTCCGACCGGCCGTCGGTCGCGAGCGGCGGCACGAGCAGGCCCGGCGCCTCCCAGACGACCGAACCGTCGGCGTCGAGCAGCGCCGACCGCAGGGGATCTCCCGACTCGTCGTACAGGCCCGAGCCGCCGTACATCACCGAGCCGCCGGACGGGTCCCGCAGGTACCCGTCGCCGTGCGCGAGGGTGACGTCCCCGACGACGTCCGGGTCGTCGGAGCGCACGCCGTCGGCGGTGAACGAGGCGGCGACGCCGCAGCCCTGCACGTGCACCGCGCGGTGGGTCCCGAAGCCCCACGCCTGGTCGAGGTCCACGGTCGCGACCTCGCCACCGTCCTCCGAGCCACCCCACTGCGCGCACGCGTACGACGCGTCGTCGGTCATCCTGGCGGGCACGACGGCGCTCCACCGGAGGTCGCCGCTCGCCACGTCCTGGAGCGCGAGGGCGACGTCGGGCGCCTCGCCGGAGATCGAGACGACCCCGGTGGACTCGTCGACGGGGACCTTCTCGCCCTGCTGCTCGCCCTCCGGACCGACGCGGCCGACCCAGAGCAGCGAGCCGTCCGGGCCCGCGGTCGGTCGGAGCCAGCGCACCACGACCTCGGGGTCCACGCCGTCGAGCGGCTCCGAGGGCGGGCCGAGCTCTCGGTCGGCGTCGATCGTGCCGTCGGCGGCGAGCACCGCGACGGGCACCGCGTCCCAGTCCTGAGCCGGGCGCGCCGCGGAGACCGCCTCGTCGACGCTCGGCACGCACGTCGACGACTCCTCGACGTCGGCGGCGACCGCGGAGTACCACTGGGCGAGCGTGCCGCAGTACGTCGGCACGTCGAACGTCGTCCGCCACGCCTCGTCGCCCGTGTCGAGGTCGTAGCCGACGACGTCGTTCCCGTCGTTCACCACGAGCACACCCGGCATCACGCCGAGCGGCTGGCCCGCGAGCTCGATGTCGAGCTCCCACGCGACGCGCGGCGCGTCGCCGATCGGCGCGAGCCCACCGGGCGCCTCCCGCAGGCGGGCCGTCTGCACGCGCTGCGTGACCGCGTCGACCGCGGCCATCCCGCCGAGCACGAGCACGACGGCCGCCGCAGCGGTCGCGACCGCACGCCGGCGCCGCGGCGACCTGGACACCGCGGCGTCCGGCCCGACGTCGCCCGGGACGCCGTCGCCGTCCTGTCCACCATCGTCCGGGCCGGCGCCGCCGTGACCGCCGAGACCGTCGAGACCGTCGAGACCGTCGACGAGCGTGCCCGGGCCGACGTCGTCGGACGCCGGGGCGGGACCGGTGGGACCCGTCCACCCGACGCGACCTGCCGACCCGACGGACGACGGATCGTCGAGATCGAGATCGTCGTCGAACCCGTCGTCGACGAGCTCGAACGTGTGGCGGTCGGCAGCGGCCGCGCGGCGTCGCAGGGGCACGAGACGATCGTAGGCGCGCCCGGGGCCGCCCGCGGACGTCACGCGACGCCCAGGTACGCCTCCTTGATGCTCGAGTCGGCGAGAAGCTCCCTGCCGCCGCCCGTGCGCACGACCTCGCCCGTCTCCAGGACGTAGGCGCGGTCGGACCGCGAGAGGGCCTGCTGCGCGTTCTGCTCGACGAGGAGCACGGTCGTGCCCTGCGCGTTGATCTCCGAGACGATCCGGAAGATCTGCTGGATGATCATCGGCGCGAGGCCCATCGACGGCTCGTCCAGGAGCAGGAGCCGCGGACGCGCCATGAGCGCACGCCCGATGGCGAGCATCTGCTGCTCGCCGCCCGACATCGTGCCGCCCACCTGGTCCTTGCGTTCCGCGAGGCGCGGGAAGAGCTCGAACACCCGGTCGACGGTCTCGTCGTGCTCCGCCTTGGACGCGAACGTGCGGGCGTACGCCCCCATCTCGAGGTTCTCGATGACCGTCATGCCCGGGAAGATGCCACGGCCCTCCGGCGCCTGCACGATGCCCTCGAGCACGCGCAGGTGCGCCTTCATGCGCGTGATGTCCTTGCCGTCGAAGAGGATCCGTCCCCGTGCGACCGGACGGATGCCCGAGATCGCGCGCATCGTCGTCGTCTTCCCCGCACCGTTCGCGCCGATGAGGGTGACGAGCTCGCCCTCCTCCACCGTGATGGAGATCCCCCGGACCGCCTCGATGCGCCCGTAGGCGACGGTCACGTCCTGCAGCTCAAGCAGTGGCATCGCCGCTGCCCCCTTCGTCCGTGGTGGCGGCGTCCCCGACCAGCTCCTCGTCCGGGACCCCCAGGTAGGCGGCGATGACCTTCGGGTCGCTCGTCACCTCGTCGGGGGTGCCGTCCGCGATGACACGGCCGAACTCGAGCACGACGATCCGGTCCGTGACACCGCGCACGAGGCGCATGTCGTGCTCGATGAGCAGCACCGTGTAGCCGTCGTCGCGGATGTGGCGGATGAGGTCCATGAGGGCCTCCTTCTCCGCCGGGTTGAAGCCCGCCGCGGGCTCGTCGAGGCACAACAGCTTGGGCTCCGTCGCGAGCGCGCGGGCGATCTCCAGACGGCGCTGGTCGCCGTAGGAGAGGTTGCGCGCCTTCTCCGTCGCCCGGCCGCCCACCCCGACGAACTCGAGCAGCGCCATGCCGCGGTCGATCGCGTCGCGCTCCTCGCGGCGGTGCCGCGGGAACCGGAACAGCGCGCCCGGCACGGACGTGCGGTGCCGCGCGTCCGTGCCGACCACGACGTTCTCCAGCGCCGTCATCTCGTTGAACAGCCGGATGTTCTGGAACGTCCGGGCGATGCCGCGCTGCGTGATCTGGTACCGCTTGAGCGCGCCGAGGGGTGCGCCGTCGAACACGACCTGGCCCTTGGTGGGCCGGTACACGCCCGTCATCGCGTTGAACGCCGTCGTCTTGCCGGCGCCGTTCGGGCCGATGAGGCCGAGGATCTCCCCGCGCCGGATGTCGAAGGTCACGTCGTCGAGCGCGACGAGACCTCCGAACTGGACGGTGACGTTCTCCATCCGCAGGAGCGGCTCGCCGACCTTCGCCTGGACGGCCCGGTCCGGCGCGACCATCGCGTCGACCAGCTCCGGGTCGGCCAGCTCGGGGCGCACGGCCTCGACGCCGACGACGACCGGCTCGTCCAGGACCGCACCCGGCATGTACGTGTCGGGCCGGGTGGAGTCGGCGCGGCCGGAGGCGGCGAGGTGCTCGTCACCGTGCTCGCCGCCCGCCCCGATGCCGCCCGGGTCGTGGGTGCTCATCGGGTCTCCTCCCCGCTCGTGGTTCCGGTGCCGCTCGTCGTGCCGCTCGCCCTGCCGCCGGTGACCGACGCGGTCGCCGGCGCCGGCGCACCCGGGCGCGCTGCGCCGTCGGACCCGGTGCCGGTGTCCGCGCGGGCGAGCCGACGGGCCGCGACGTAGAGCTCACGACCGTAGGCGAGGAGCTTCTGCCGGACGGGGATCAGCCCCTGCGGTCGGAAGATCATCAGCACCACGAGCGCGATGCCGAAGAACAGGTACCGGTAGCTCGCGATCTCGTTGCCGTTGATCGGGATGCCGAAGAGCTCGGTCCGGCCGAGGAAGAAGTTCGGCAGGTACACGATGATGAACGCACCGAGGATGACGCCGAGCTTGTTGCCCTGCCCGCCGAGCACGACGGCGCACAGGAAGAGCACGGAGTTGATGACGTTGAAGTTCGTCGGGATGACGAACTGGACCTGTCCCGCGTAGAGCGCACCCGCGACGCCGCCGATCGACGCGCCGATGATGAACGCCCACAGCTTGAAGCGGAACGTGGGGACGCCCATGATCTCCGCCGCGTCCTCGTCCTCGCGGATCGCGACCCAGGCCCGGCCGACGCGCGACCGCTCGAGGTTCCCGACGAACAGCAGCGAGATGACGATGAAGACGAGGCTCACCCAGTACCACCACACGCCCGAGTTGAGCGTGCCGCTCGCGTTGCCCGCGGAGAAGACGCCGTTGGGCAGGTCCTCCGTGACGCCGAGCCGGGGGTAGGCCACGCCGCGCAGGCCCTGGCCGCCGCCGGTGAGCTCGTCGAGGTTGTCGGCGAGGAGTCGCACGATCTCGCCGAAGCCGAGCGTCACGATCGCGAGGTAGTCGCCTCGCAGGCGCAGGGTCGGCGAGCCGAGGATCAGGCCGGAGATCGCGGTGATCGCGACCGCGATGGGGAGTGCGGCGAGCCACGCCCACTCGGTCGCGAGCCACTCGTCCGTCTGGTTCCACGGGCTGTCCGGGCTCGTGAGGATCGCGACCGTGTAGGCACCGATCGCGTAGAAGCCGACGTACCCGAGGTCGAGCAGACCCGCCTGCCCCACGACGACGTTCAGCCCGATCGCGATGAGCGCGATCATGCCGAACTGCGCCATGACGCCGCCGAAGTTCGTGCCCACGGTCGTGAGCACGGGGATGTTGAGGACGGGCACGAGCGCGATGAACAGGAGGAACGGGACGCCGACCAGCCACTGGGTCGGTCGCGCGAGCGCGTCCCACCACAGGCGGAAGCGGTCCCCGACGCCGCCGTGCGGACGGTCCTTGGTCGCCGTGCGACCGGCGGGCGGCAGCTGCACCGGCGCGCCGCCGGCCGGCTGGGGTGCTGGTGTCGACGTGCTCATGCGCGGGCCCTCCCCAACGACTCGCCGAGGATGCCCGTCGGCCGGAACATCAGGACGACGATCAGCAGCACGAAGGCCACGACGTCGCGCCACTCGGTGCCGAACACGACCTGGCCGTAGTTCTCCATGACGCCGAGGATCAGGCCGCCCAGCAGAGCGCCCCGCAGGTTGCCGATGCCGCCCAGGACCGCGGCGCAGAACGCCTTGATGCCGAGGATGAACCCACCGGAGTAGATGATCCCGTTCGGGACGCGCAGCGTGTACAGCAGCGCCGCCGCACCGGCGAGGATGCCGCCGATGAGGAACGTCAGCATGATGACGCGCTCGCGCGAGACGCCCATGAGGGTCGCGGTGACCGGGTCCTGCGCGACGGCGCGGATGCCGCGCCCGAACTTCGTCCGGTTGATGAACATGTCCGTCGCCAGCGCGAGGACCAGCGCCGACAGGATGATCACGAGCGTGATGTTCGTGACGGGAGCGCCGCCGATCGTGAACTGCACCTCCGGCTGCACGAGCCGGATCGGCTGCTCCGCGTTGACGCCGCCCAGCGTGCCGCCCGTGAGCTTCGGCAGCACGAAGTGCACGAACTCCTGGAGGATGAACGACATGCCGATGGCCGTGATGAGGAAGACCAGCGAGGGCGCACCGCGCTTGCGCAGCGGTCTGTAGGCGACCCGCTCGAGGCCCACCGCCGTGCCGCCCGCGACGAGCATGCCGCCGAGCATCGCGATCCCGAGGTAGAGGACGGTCAGGGCGACGCCCTTGTCGTACGCGTCTCCGCTCGGGTAGAAGCCGAGGAGCAGGAGGGTCGCGTACTGCCCGAACATCCCGAGCATGAAGACCTCGGAGTGGGCGAAGTTGATGAGCCGCAGCACGCCGTACACGAGCGTGTAGCCGACGGCGACGAGCGCGTAGATCGCGCCGTACGTGAGGCCCTCGATGGTGAGGCCCCAGAAGTTGCGGCCGAGGGCGGCGAGGTCGAAGTCGATGAGCGACTGGTGGACGAGGGGACCGGCGGTCGCGCTGGCGAGCAGCGCGTCGGCAAGAGCGGGCATGTCGCTCCTTGGATTCTGGCTCGGATCGTACGAGGTCGTGGTCCGCGACGGGCGCCCCGCCCGGCCCCCGCCGGTGGCGAGGCGCGGGGCGAGGCGCCCGTCGTCGTCGGACTACTGGACCTCGTAGATCCAGATCAGGGCGGAGGCGAGCTCGCCCTTGTCGTCCCACTCGTAGGTGCGGGCGAGGCCGTCACCGGAGTAGTTCGCGACGTAGTCGATCATCCCGGCGCGGTCGGTGATGCCCGAGGCGATGCCCGTGAGCATGATCGTCGCGAGGTCGTAGCCCTCGACGGAGTAGACGCCCGGCGCCTGGCCGGCCGACTCCTCGTAGGTCGCGGCGAAGTCCTCGGGGGCCGGACCGCACGGGCACGAGAGGATCGAGCCCTCGGACGCGGCACCCGCCTGCTCGACGAACTGCGGGTCGTTCGTGCCGTCCGCCGAGACGAACGGGAGGTCGACGCCACCGTCGCGCAGGCCCTGGACGAACGGGGCCGCCTCGGCGTAGTAGCCCGCGTAGAAGACCGCGTCCGCGTCGGCGCCCGCGATGATCTGGACCGCTGCGGAGAAGTCCTTGTCACCGGTCTTCACCTCGGCGGCGCAGTCCGGGTTCGCGGCGTCGCCGAGACCGGTCGTGATCTGCTCGGCGAGGCCGATGCCGTAGTCGGAGTTGTCCGCGACGACGCAGACGCTCGCGAACTCCTTGGTGTTGACCAGGTACTTCGCGACCGACGGCCCCTGGACGGCGTCGTTGGCGAGACCGCGGAAGAAGTTCGTCCAGTTGTTGGCCGTGAGGTCCGGGTTCGTGGCCGACGCCGTGAGCGAGAGCAGGCCCGCCTGGTTGAAGACGTCACCCGTCGCCGCCGTCTCGCCCGAGAAGGCCGGGCCGAGGAGGCCGATGACGCTCTCGTCGCCGACGATCTGCGGTGCGACCTGGGTCGCCTTCTGCGGGTCGCCCTCGGTGTCGAACTGCTTGATCTCGACCTGGCAGCCGGGGTTCGCCTCGTTGAAGGCGTCGACGGCCACCTGCGCGCCGTAGAGGATGTTGAGACCGAGCGCGGCGTTCGGCCCCGTGAGGGCACCGGCCATCGCGATCGAGGTGCCCTCGGCGCACTCGGCGCTTCCGTCACCGGCCGGGTCGACCGCGTCGCCACCGGCCTCGCTCTCGACCTCCGCGCCGTCGATGTCGATCTGCACGGAGGGGACGATGCTCAGCTCCCCGGAGTCCGCGTCGCTCGTCTCCGTCGAGGTGCCGGTCGTCTCCTCGTCGCCGCCCTGGGACTGGGGTCCGCAGGCGGTCAGGACGAGGGTCGCGGCCAGAAGCAGGGCCGCACCCCCGCTCGCCCGTCGTGCTGTGCGATGCATGCCAACCTCCGTGGTCCAGATCCCCGCCGAGGTGGCCTGAGCCGCAGTCCTCCGCGGTCGATCGCTGAGTTCAACACTGAATAGCGTGCTGAATAGTGACACAGGTCACCGACAGCCGAAACCCACCGACAGACGTGCCGTGCGGAGGTCCCCGCGCTGCGGCAGGGACCTCCGGCCCGGCAAATCCGCGGGAGGGGGCGCTCTCCGCGTACCTGGGTGCGGCGAACCTAGGCGCGTCGGGTTTCGCGGACGGGCTCCAGTTGTTACCGACTCGTAACGCGCGGGTCTCGCTTCGGCCCGGTGCTGGTACGCATGTACCGCTCCGCTCGGCTCCTCGGTCGGAGCGCGCCCGTACGGTGGAGCGATGGGCCTCGCCTCGACGCTGCTCCACACCCGCTGGTTCGTCCGCGCCCCCGTCGCCCTCTTCCGGAGCGGGCTCGGTCTCCTGACCGGCGGACGGCTCCTCCTGCTCGTGCACCGCGGCCGCGCGAGCGGCGAGGCGCGCTACGTGGTGCTCGAGGTGGCGGGACGGCCGGCGCCCGGCCGGCTCGTCGTCGTCGCCGGGCTCGGTCCGCGCTCGCAGTGGTATCGCAACGTGGTCGCCGAGCCGCGCGTCCTCGTGCGGACGGGGGCGCGCCCGGCCGCGCGCGCCCTGGCCCGGACCCTCCCGCCCGACGACGGCGCTCGCCTCCTCGACGACTACGCGACCCGCTCGGGCCAGGCGTGGGCCGTGCTCGAACCGGTGCTCCGGGAGTGGGCCGAGCCGCTCGCGAGGTCGCGCGGCGAGGTCGACTGGAGGCGTGTCGTGCCGGTCGTCGAGCTCCGGCTGATGCCTCGGACGTGAGTCGACGCGCGGCTCGGGGACTCTCTCACGAGAAGTGTCCGGATCCATAGCCAGGACCGGACGAAGGCTGTACGGTTGTGCGCGAGATTGCAGTGCCTCGCTTGTCCTCGCGCTGAGGTGACACCCTCGGGTGGAGCCCCGGCGGACCTTGTTACCCCAAGAGTTGACGACGAACACCTGTGATGTACGCCCCCGCGACCGTGGGGGGTGAAGGTTGACACTCTTGAAGGAGTAACCATGGCTACCGGAACCGTGAAGTGGTTCAACAGCGAGAAGGGCTACGGCTTCATCGCCCCCGAGGACGGCTCGGCCGACGTGTTCGCGCACTACTCCGCGATCCAGTCGCAGGGCTTCCGCACGCTGGAGGAGAACCAGCGTGTCGAGTTCGACGTCACGCAGGGCCCGAAGGGCCCGCAGGCGGAGAACATCCGCGCGATCTGATCTCCCCCGGCCGTCAGGCCGCGTGAGCTGATCTGACGAGTGCCCCTCGACCTCCGGGTCGGGGGGCACTCGTGCGTCCGGTGCTCGGCGTGCGTGCCGAACCCCGGGTCCGAGCGAGTTCCCTGCCGAACCCTGGGTTATGTGTCGAGAACGGGCCTGAACGGGCGATAAGCCGGGGTTCGGCAGGGCGAGGAACCCGTCACGTCCCGCACTCGTTCCCCGAGTGGCGGGTGGATGCCCGCCGACGACGACCCGGAGGACGACCATGGGATTCCTCGACCGACTTCTCGGCCGCGAGCCGCGCGACACGCAGGCAGGCTCTCCTGCGCAGGGCGGCTACGGCTCCCCCGCCCAGCAGCCGGACCGGTACCCCACGCAGTACCCGCCGGGCAGCCCTGCCTACGGCACGCCAGACGCCGCCCCCGCCGCCCCCGCTGCGTCCGGTGCGCCGCGCACGCCGGACCAGGTCGCGATCGACCGCTACCGGTACCTGCTGCGCACCGCGCCGCCGGACGCCGTCGAGCAGGCGCACGCCGAGGCGTTCGCGCGGCTCACGCCCCAGCAGCGGAGCCAGGTCCTCGCCGAGCTCGGCGGGGCCGTGCCCCCGGCGGAGCGCGCCCTCACGGACACGCCGCAGGACCTCGCTCGCATGGCGACCCGTGCGGAGATGCGCCAGCCCGGGACCCTGGAGCGATCGTTCGCCGGCCGGACCGGCGGTGCGCCGGGGTTCGGCTCGATGGTCGGTTCGAGCCTGCTCGGGACCGTCGCGGGCGTCGTCATCGGGTCGGCCGTCGCGAACGCGATGTTCGGACCCGCGTTCGGTGACCCGTCGCAGCCCGTCGCCGAGGACGCCGCCGCGTCGGGCGGCGAGGACCCGGGCGCCGGCGAGGCCGGTGACGGCGGAGCCGGAGACGGCGGAGCCGGAGACGCCGGAGCCGGAGACGCCGGAGCCGGAGACGGCGCCGTCGAGGCGTCGGGCGCCGACGCCGGTGCGGACGCGGGCGGCGACGGCGGCTTCGGCGGCTTCGGCGACTTCGGCGGTGGGTTCGACGACTTCGGCGGCGGATTCGGCGAGTTCTGACACCCGGCGGGGGCGGCCGTCCCCGCGCGACGGCAGCCGTGCCCGCGAGACGGCGACCGTCCCGCGAGACGTCAGTCCTGGTCGCCCGGCCCGCTGGCACCGCGGGCGCCGTCGAACGCCTGCTCGCCTTTGTCCGACTGCGCGCCGTCGAGCGGAGCGCCGCCCAGCCCGAGGAACGCCCCGAGCTCTTCGAGCCCCCGGGGCGAGCTCGGCACGTGGTCCGTGAGCGCGGGTGACCGGACGACGACCGCCGCCCACTGCGCCCGTGACACGGCGACGTTGATCCGGTGCCGCGAGAGCAGGAAGCCGAGGCCCCGCGAGGCGTCCCGGGCGGACGACGCGGCGAGGGTCACGACGACGACCACCGCCTCCTTGCCCTGGAAGCGGTCGACGGTCCCGACCTGGACGTCGGGGTACCCGGCGGCGGCGAGCGCCGACCGGACGGCCCAGACCTGGGCGTTGTAGGCGGCGACCACGAGCACGTCCGCCTGCCCGAGCGGTAAGACCACCTCGTTCCCGTCGACCGACGTGGTCCACGACCGTCCGACGAGACGCTCGACCTGCCGGACGACCTCGGCGGCCTCCTCGCGGGACTGGACGCCGTTGCCCGCGTGCTCGACCAGCACCTGCTCGATCCCGGGCGGGACGCCGTCGAGCAGGCGACGTGCAGCGGCCGGCTGCGCGCCCAGCCGGTCCTCGTAGGAGAGGGTCGAGACCGCCGCCGCGAGCCGTGGGTGCATGCGCCACGAGCTGGCCAGGAAGTATCCGAGGCCGTCGGGCAGGACGCGGTGACCGTCGGCGAGCCACCCGAGCGCGGACCGGTCGACGGGCTCCGGATGGGTGCCCTGGCTCACCTGGGGCAGCTGTTGCGGATCACCGAGCAGCAGGAGGTTCCGCGCCGCGCGGGCGACGGCGACCGTCGCGGCGAGCGAGAACTGCCCCGCCTCGTCGACGACGAGCAGGTCGAGCATGCCCTCGGGCAGCCGCTCGGCGGAGAAGTCCCACGCGGTCCCTCCGACGACGCGCGGGCCCGGCTCGGCCGCGAACGTCGCGAGCGCGCCGCCGTCGAGCTCCGCGCACACCGCGGTGGGCGACGGCCCGTCACCCGAGAGCTTCTTCGCGACGATCCCCGCCGGCACCCCGGCCTTGTCCACGACGGCGCGCAGCATGTTCTCGACGACGGCGTGCGACTGCGCGACGACCCCCACGCGCCACCCGCGCTCGACGAGGCGCGCGATCACGTGCGATCCGACGTACGTCTTGCCCGTGCCGGGCGGGCCCTGCACCGCGACGTACGACCGGTCGAGCCGCTCGACCGCGGCGGTGACGGCGCCGACGAGGTCGTCGTCGACAGGCCGCGGCAGCGCACCGGACCCCACCAGCCGCGGTGGGCGGCGCAGCAGGACGTCCGACGCCGCGTCGGGTGGCAGAGCTCCGGTCTCGCGCCAGGTCTCGAGCGCGCGGCGCGCGGCCACGGCGATGGCCGACTCGAGCGGCCCCGTCTGAGGACCGGGGGACGGCGTGAGCGCCATCGGCAGCTCGGCGAACGGGTCGGCCTTGCGCCGCAGCCGTTCGCGGACCTCGAGGACGTCCCGGTCCCCTGCGGGCGTGGTGCGCCGACCCGCGCCGAGGATCAGTGCTCCGCCCGCCCAGCCGCGCACGCCGTCGGCGGACGTCTGCGCGCCCGAGGGCAGCGGCGCGTCGTACAGCAGATAGGGCGAGACGCCGACCCGCAGGTCGGTCCCCTCGGGCAGCCGCCCGACGAGCTCCAGCCGCCGTGACCAGGTCTGGCGCCCCGGCTCGACCTCCCACCCGCTCACGACCTCCGCCTGCTCCACGAGGAACGCGTTGCGCCGACCGGGCCACTCCTCCACGGGGAGCGCGAGGCGCGCGAAGTGCTCCTGCCAGAACGGCTTGGCCTCTCGCCGGTGGTACCCGACGGCGGCCCCGTACATCGCGAGCGCCTGGACCCCGGCATCCCGCCCTGCCCGGTCCTCCCCGACGACCCCCCGGATCTCCGCCTCGAGCGCGAGCGCCACCTCCTTCGCCCCAGGCTCGCCACCCGAGCTGACGCCGTCCCCAGACCCACCCGCGGACCCACCACCGGCCGCGGTCGACCCCGCCGGACCACGGACCGGGGCGACGTCCCCCTCAGGACCTCCACCCGCCGTCGTCGCACCCACCGACGCACCGACCGAGGCGACGTCCACAGCGGGGTCGGAGGAGGCGCGCGCCGTCGTGGCGGGTCTGGCGGGAGCGTCCGAGGAACGAGGACGCGGAGGGTAGACGGCGCGCGCCTCCTCCGACCCCGCACCCGACCCAGCCACGACACCAGACCCGGACGCGGACGCGACGGCCCACCGCAACCACTCGAGCAGCCGCAGCGTCGACACGCAGTCGTAGCGGTTGTAGTCCTCGATCCCGCGGAGCAGCTCGTCGGCCTCCTCGTGCCGCCCGGCGTCGCGCAGCCCGGTGTACTCGGCGTACGCGACGATCGACGCCGCGGCGTCCTTGACGTCGCCGCTGCGGAGCTCGTCGCCCATGTACAGCGGCTCGAGCTTCTTGAGCGACCGTGACGGGTCGGAGATGCGCAGGGACGGCCGCACGACGGCGTAGAGGTCGACGAGCACGCCTGCACGCAGCAGGTCGTCGACCTCCTCCTCGTACACGCCGTGCCGGGCGGCGATGGACAGCAGGTGGGACTTCTCGTAGTCGGCGTAGTGGTAGACGTGCAGGTCGGGGTGCTCGCGGCGCCGCGCGTTGACGTGGTCGACGAAGGCGACGAGCGCGTCGCGCTCGGACGCGAGGTCGTGCGCCCACAGCGCGTGGGACGGTGGGACGCCGCCCGGCTCGGCGGGCCGCTCGACCCAGCCGAAGAGGTAGTCGAGGCCCCAGCTCGCGCCGTCGGCGTCGACCCACAGCGGGTCTCCCTCGAAGTCGAAGAAGAGGTCGCCGGGGCTGGGCGCGGGGAGCGCGTGCACCGGCGACGGGTCGTCGATGCGCCACGAGAGCTCGCGCGGGCCAGAGGCGTCCGCCCACACCACGGTCCCGTCCGCGGCCCCTGTGCCGAGCTGGAGGGCCGCCTGGTCCCGGACACGCGCGAACGACGACGCGGACATCCCCGCCGGGGGCTCGGTCGCGGCGGCGAGCTGCTCGACGGTCCGGATGCCGGCCGCGTCGAGGAGCGCGCGCTGGCGCTCGTACACGCCGCCGACGAGCAGGACGTCGCGCCGCGCCTCGACCTGCTCGCGGCACGCGTCGCAGCGCCCGCAGGAGCGGACGTCGGGGTCGTCCCACGGGGCGCGGTCGTCGCGCGCGAGGTGCGTCTCGGTGAGCCGGAGCAACCGGTCCCGGCGCTCCCGGTACACGGGCAGGAGGTCCGCGAGCCGGTGCGTGCTGCGGGACCGTGTGCCGAGGACGAGCACGACCTCGGGCGCCACGGGGACGTGCGCCGCGAGGAGCTGGTCGGCGTAGGCGGCGAGCTGAAGGAGGGCGGGCACCTTCGCGCGGCGCGCGAGCTTGGCGTCCATGACGGTGTACCGCGCGGGTCCCCCGGCGGGCCGCCCGAGGCCGCCCGCGTCGTCGGGCTCGGGGACGCGCACGAGAAAGTCGGCCCGGCCGTGGAACGTGCCGTCGAAGAACGCCGCCTGGTGCACGACGTCCGCGCCAGACTCGAGCGCGGCGAGCGTGCGCACGTGCGCCGCGACGAGCTCGTCCCAGGAGCCGTGCCGCGGCGGCTCGATCCGCAGCACCCCGCGGCCGGTCACCGGGTCGTACGCGCCGTGGCGTTCCTCGAGATCGGCGAGGACGGCGTCCTCGTGCTGCCGCCCGAGGGTCGCGGCGCGGTCCTGCATGACGTCCTGGGCGTGCTCCCGCCGGGGCGCGCGACCGAGCTGCTCGTCGAGACGGCTCAGGAGCCGGTACTCGCACCCTGCGGCGACGACCAGGTCGCTCGCGGAGTGCACGACGGCCGTCGTCGTCACCCCGGTCGCCGGTTCTCCGCCCGGCACCGCGGCGCTCACGGGCTCGTCGACCAGGAACACGCGCACCTCCGCATTCGGACGTCACCGGCGCCGCTGGGCGGCCGGCGAGCCGGTGGACCCGGCTGCTGCCCGTTCTACCAGCGGCCACCCACGGTGATCTCGGCGTCCGACGCACCGTCCACCGTGCCGGACGCCGCGCGATCCGGCACCGCGTACACGACGACGGCCACGTCGTCCCGCGCGGCGTACCCGACGAGCTCGGCGAGCAGCGCGTCGGCGACCTCGGTGGCGGTGTGCTCGCGCACAGTCCGCGTCGCCACGTCCGCGAGCCGCGCGAGACCGTCGCGCAGGTTCTCGCCACGGCGCTCGACGAGCCCGTCGGTGTAGAGGACGAGCACGTCGGACGCCTCGAGCGGGGTGCTGGTCTCGGTCCGGCCCTCGGTCGTCGCCAACGTCAGCGGAGCCCCCCTCCCCCCGGTGAGCCAGTGCGCCGCGCCGTCGCGCACGACGAGGCCGGGCGGGTGACCCGCGGTCGACCAGGTGAGCGTGCCCGAGGTCTCGTCGACGACGCCGCACAGCACCGTCGCGTACTCGGCGCCCGGCAGCTCCGCGGCGAACCGGTCGAGCGCCGCCAGGGTCGCGGCGGGGCCCTGGTCGTCGAGGAGCAGAGCGCGCCCCGCGCTGCGGAGCTGGCCCATGAGAGCCGCGGAGTGCAGCCCGTGCCCGACGCAGTCACCGACGAGCAGGCCCCAGCGCCCTCCTCCGAGGGGGACGACGTCGTACCAGTCCCCGCCGACGGCGTACCGCTCGTCGGCGGGCCGGTAGCGCGTCGTCCAGCGCGACGTGGTGAGCTGGGGCGGCAGCATCGCGAGCTGGAGGGCCTCGCTCGCCACCCGCGCCTCGCGCACCTCGCGCTCGTGCCCGACCCGCTCTCGCACGACCGCTGCCAGCGTCACGGCGACGAGTCGCAGGAAGTCGAGCGCCGCAGCATCGACCGGCCGGGTCTGGACCGCCTCCAGGAGGACGACGCCCAGCGGGGCTGCGGTCCCGGGCCCGTGCAGCGGCGCGACGAGCGTCGCCCCGAGCGTGCGGGCGACGCCGTCACCCAGCACCTCGAGAGCCGTGGCGTGCAACCGGGACGCGAGCTCCGGGACCGCACCGGGCGGCTGCGCCCGGTAGGCGGTGGGCCGCTCGGGCGTCGCCGCGAGGACCACGACCTCGTTCCCGCGCCGCGCCCACACCTCCGCCCCGACGATGTCGTCGCTCGTGGCCACCTCGTCGACGAAGGCCCGGGCCAGCTCGTCGACCCGGTGCGTACGGTCCTGCAGACCGAGGGAGAGCCGGCTCAACAGCATCATCCGCCGGCGGTCGACCACGCGGTCCGTGGTCTCCGTGGCGATGTCCAGCACGCCGCGCACCACCCCGTCGTCGTCCTCGAGCGGGCTGTAGGAGAAGGTGAAGTAGGTCTCCTCGACGTAGCCGGAGCGCTCCATGAAGAGCTTCTCGTCGACGGTCCAGGTGGGCTGGCCCGACTCCAGCACCCGAGCGAACAGCGGCCCGATGTCGTCCCAGATCTCGTCCCAGACCTGGCGGGCGGGAGCGCCCATCGCGGCGGGGTGCTTCTCGCTCCCCAGCATCTCGCGGTAGCCGTCGTTGTAGATCATCGTCAACTCCGGGCCCCAGGTGAACATCACGGGGAAGCGGGTGCTGAAGCACAGGACGAAGGCGGCACGCAGCCCGTGGGGCCACGTGGACGGTCGGCCGAGCGGGGTGGCGGACCAGTCGACCTGCCCCGCGAGGGCACCCGTGCTCGTGGTCGCGGTCGCGCGCGCGAACCAGTCGGGTCTCATCGCGCAAGATTAGGCGGCTCGGGCCGCTCGTAGCGCATCCGTACGGCATCCACGGCGGAACGGGCGATTCGTCCCGTCGAGGCCCCCTGCAGCATAGTGTTCCCGTCGATCGCGCCGACCGGCGCCCGTCGAAGGAGGTCCCATGGCCGTGCGGTTCGTGCCGCCCCCCGGTTGGTCGGTCCCGCCCGGCTTCACGCCGACGACCGACTGGCACCCGGACCCGTCGTGGCCCCCGGCGCCGCCCGGCTGGGTGTTCTGGGTCGACGAGATCCCCGGGCCGCCCGCCCCGGAGCCGGTGCGCGGGGACGCCGGGCCGAGCCGTCGGTCGCTGCGGGAACGCTCGTCCGGTCCCGTGCCCGTCGTCGCCGACGACGCCGCGCACCCGGTCGTGGGCTCCACGATGGTCCTGCCGAGCCTCGCGGGTCTCGCCGCGTCGGGCCCGTCAGCACCGCCGGCACCGTCAGCTCTGCCGGCGACGTCCGGAGCGCCGTCCGCAGCACCGGTCCCGGCACCGCAGCCGGCCACCCCGCCGCGCTCCGGCCCGACGCCGCGGCCCGGCGTGGTCCCGATCGGTCCGGCGCCCGGTGCCTCCGCGCGCGGTGCGGCCGGGCCGCTCGGGCCGCTGTCGCTCCCCGCGGCCGACGACGACCACCCTGCCCCCGACCGCGGACGGCGCTGGCTCGTGCCGAGCGCGTTCGGGCTCGCGGGCCTCGCGCTGGGCCTGCTCGTGGGGATCGGCCTCACCTTGTCGGCGCAGGGCGCGGCGCAGGAGGCGACGGCCGAGGCGGAGCGCGTCCAGGCCGAGGTCGAGGCGGAGCGGGAGCAGCTCGAGACGGAGCGCGCCGACCTGGAGGCCCAGCGCGCGGAGGTCGACGCCGCACAGGCCGGTCTCGCCGAGCGCGAGGCCGCCGTCGCGAAGGCCGAGGAGGACGCCGCCGCACGCCAGAAGGAGCTCGACGACTCGAAGGCGGAGCAGGAGCGGCGCGACCGCGAGAACCAGAACCAGAACGGCAACCAGAACGGCAACCAGAACCAGGACGGGAACCAGGACCAGGGGACCGGGGAGGGCGACGACTCCGGCTGGTCCTGGGGAGACCTCGGCGGCTGGGGCTGAGCCCCGGCCCGCGGGGTCGTCGTCCGCCGCTCGGCACCGCGCGTCGTCGGCGGCTCTCCGCGCCTCACTTCTCCGGGTCGGGATGCTCCGCGAGGAACGCGTACCGGCTGAGGATGAGCGGCCAGTCCGTGAACCGCGCACGGACGCCCTCGGTCCCCTGCGCCCACCCGCCGTGCTCCACTCGCACGGCAGTGCCGTGCCGCGTCGCGTGCACGTCCACCCGCACGAGCGACTCCTGGCCCGACGGCTGGGCGAGCGTGAAGGTGTGGGCGAGGTGCGCCGTCGGCTCCCAGAGCGTGACGCGCCCCCACTCGTGCTCGACCGCCCCGTACGACGCGACGAGCCGACCGCCGACGGACGGCTCCACGGCCAGTCCCGAGAAGGTCGCGGCGTGCGCCGTGTACTGCGGCGGCCACCACTCGCCCATGCGCCGCGCGTACGTGTCGAACGCGGTGTCGACGGCGCACGCGAGGCGCAGCTCGTGGACGATCGGAGCGAGACTCATCGGACCCTCCGGGATCCCGGACGCGGGGACGGCCCTATCGAACCGCGGGGCGGCACGATGCGCCACCGGACGACGGCGCACCCGGACCGCCTGCGCACGACGTCGTCACCGACACGTCACCGCTTCCGGTCGCGGTCTTCACGCGCTTCGCCGAGAGTTGTCGGGTGCGCAGGACCGACACCAGAACCACTGACAGCGAGACCCCGATCTTCGACGCCCTCGTCGTCGAGCACGAGAACCAGCTCCCGCTCCTCCACCTGGGCAGGGCGCTGAGCGGCGAGATGGTGACGGTGGCGCGTCCGGTCGGCCTCGAGCCCCGGATCGTCCCGTCGCAGGACGTCCCCGTCCTCCCGCGCCGTCGCGCCTCCTGACGCGAGATCGACCCGAGCGGCGCGGCGTCGACCCTCTGAGGGTCGATCTCGGCGCGCTCGGGTCGATCTCGGCGTCAACGCTCACAGCACGTGCGCGAGGAACCCCTTCGTGCGCTCGTGCTGCGGGTCGCCCAGGACCTGGTCGGGCGTGCCCTGCTCGACGATGGCGCCCTCGTCCATGAAGACGACCGTGTCGGCCACCTCGCGCGCGAACCCGATCTCGTGCGTGACGACCATCATCGTCATGCCGGAGCGCGCGAGGTCGCGCATGACGGCGAGCACCTCGCCGACGAGCTCGGGGTCGAGCGCGGACGTCGGCTCGTCGAACAGCATGAGGTCGGGGTCCATCGCGAGGGCCCGCGCGATGGCGACGCGCTGCTGCTGGCCGCCGGAGAGCTGTGCCGGGTAGTGGTCGGCGCGGTCCGCGAGACCGACGCGGTCCAAGAGCTCGTTCGCGCGGGTCCGCGCCTCCGCCCTGCTGAGCCCACGCACCTGGACGGGCGCCTCCATGACGTTCTCGAGCGCCGTCATGTGCGGGAACAGGTTGAAGCGCTGGAACACCATGCCGATGCGCGCGCGCTGTCGCGCGACCACCCGCGGGTGCAGGCGGTGCAGGACCGTCCGCCCGTTCTTGGTCACCTCGCGGTAGCCCATGAGCTCGCCCGCGACCCGGATGCGCCCGCCTGTGATCTCCTCGAGCTCGTTGACGCACCGCAGGAGCGTGGACTTGCCGGAGCCCGAGGGCCCGAGCACGACGCACACCGACCCGCGCGGCACCTCGAGGTCCACGCCGCGCAGGACGTGCAGGTCGCCGAACATCTTGTGCAGGCCCTCGACCTGCACCATGGGCGCGTCGGCCCCGTCGGTCGGCCCCGCAGCCGAGGCTGCCGTGCCCGACGCCGTTCCGTCCGTCCCGCTCACGGGGTCACCTCCAGGAAGGGGTCGTCCTTGGTCGTGCGGGAGGCCGCGATGAGCTCCTGCTTGCTGGGCTTCCCGCGACGACGCCCTCCGCCCGGGCCGCCACCGCGTCGTCGGGCGCCGGTCTGGTCGCCGAACCCGCGGCCGTAGTACCGCTCGATGTAGTACTGGCCCACCATGAGGATGCTCGTGATGAGCAGGTACCAGAACGCCGCGACCATGAGCAGCGGGATGGGCAGGAACGTGCGGTTGCCGATCGCGTTCGTCGCGTACGTGAGGTCGAGCGTGAACGGCACGGCGAGCACGAGGGACGTCGTCTTCAGCATGGAGATCGTCTCGTTGCCCGTCGGCGGCACGATGACGCGCATCGCCTGCGGCAGCACGACGCGCGTGAGGATCTTGCGGTCCTTCATGCCGAGCGCCCGCGCCGCCTCGCTCTGCCCGGGATCGACCGACCCGAGGCCCGCGCGCACGATCTCCGCGAGGTACGCGGCCTCGTTGAGCGCGAGGCCGAGCATCGCGGCCCAGAACGCCGTGATGACGTCCTGGGTGCGGAACTCGAAGAACTCGGGCCCGAACGGGATGCCGAGGCTCAGCCGCGGGTAGAGCACCGCGAGCAGGCCCCAGAACACGAGCTGCGTGTAGATCGGCGTCCCGCGGAAGAACCAGATGTACGCCCAGCTCACGGACCGCATGACCGGGTTGTCGGAGCGCCGCATGACCGCCAGGCCCACGGCGAGCACGATGGCGATCACCATCGAGCCGAACGTCAGGACGAGCGTCCACCCGACGCCGCGGATGACGTTGACGTCGCGCAGGTACAGCCACACGACGTCCCAGCGGAACTTCTCGTTGGTCACCAGTCCGTGCACCGCCATCGCGGCGAGCACGAGCAGCACGACGGCGGAGATCCAGCGGCCGGGGCGCGGCACCGGTCGGGCGTGGATCCGGTCGGGCACCGGGTCGGTCGACGTGTCGTCGCCGCGGTGCAGGGTGTTCGGTCCGGGCAGGGCCATGGGTCCACCTCGGGGTTCGGGCTCGGGTCACCGAGCGACCGCGGCGGGTGCGTCCTCGCGCCCGCCGACGACCAGTGTGCCGGTCGCGGGCCCGATGCGTCGTCGGGCGCCGCGACCGGCGGGTCAGGGCTGATTCACGTGCTGGTTCGGAGCCGGCTCGGAACCGGTTGCGAGCCGGCCCGCGCGGGTCAGCCGACCGACGGGTTGATCTCGGCGGTCTCGAGCGCGGCGTCGCCGGAGCCCCAGCCGTCGAGGACCTCGACGAGGGTCCCGTCGTCCATGAGCGTCTGGAGCGCGGCCTGGATCGCCGCGGCGAGGTCGGTCGCGTCCTTGGCGACCACGATGCCCTGCGGCGCGGCGTCGAACACGTCGCCGAGCTGCTCGATCTGGCCGCCGGTCTGCTCGACGGCGTAGCCGATGACCGGGGAGTCGGCGTACATGACCTGCGCCTTGCCGCCCACGAGGTTCGTCGTCGCGTCGGCCTGGGACTCGTACTGGAGGATGTCGACCGCCTCCTCGCCGGCGGCCTCGCACTCCTCGCTCTGCACGGCGATGTCCTCGTCCTGGATCGTGCCCGTCTGGACCGCGACCGTGACGCCGCACAGGCTCTCCGGGTCGATGTCGTCCGGGTTGCCCGAGGCCACCGCGTACGCCGAGCCGGCGTTGAGGAACGAGATCATGTTCGCCTCCTGCATGCGCTCCTCCGTGATCGTGAAGGAGGAGATGCCGGCGTCGTACTTGGTCCCGAGCGCGGGGATGATCGCAGGGAAGTCGGCCGACTGGATCTCGACCTCGAGGCCGAGCGTCGCGCCGACGGCCTTGATCGTGTCGATGTCGAAGCCGACGGGCGTCTGCCCGTCCTCGCCGATGAACTCGGCCGGCGCGTACTCGGTGTTGGAGCCGACGGTGAGCACGCCAGCGGACGCGATGTCCTCGGGGAGCAGCGCGGCCGCCGCCTCGTCGACCTCGATGGTCGACGGGTCGAACGACGGTGCGGCGCTGGACTCGCCGTCCGTGCTGGCGGTGCTGCCGTCGGTCCCGGACTGGGACGCGTCGGTGCACGCGGTGAGGAGGAGGGCGCTCGTCGCGGTCAGCGCGACGAGACCGGTGAGGGACAGCTTGCGCGGGGTCGAACGCATGAGGGTCTCCGATCGGGGGTGGGCCGGGCAGGGGCAGCGTATGCACCGATCGTCTCCGTCGTGTTACGTCAGCACCCGGGGGCGGGGGACGTACGGGGAACAGAGGACCCGGCGGTGCGCAGCACCAGGGGACGAGTGTGCGGGAGACGGGCCCCGCACGCCAAACCGGGAGGCACGGCGCCGCGACGCACCGACCCGTCGTGGCCTACGTGTCGCGCTCGAGGGGCGCCGCGTCCTCACGCCGGTCGTCCTCCCCGCCCGGCGGGAAGTCGGTCCGCTCGGGCCGGGCCCGCAGGGCGAGCGCGCTCGCCACGAGCCCGCCCCACACGACGACGATGGCGAGCACCAGCACGACGACGGCGTCCGGGCTCATCGGGTCACCTCCGGCTCGGTGCGGCGGGTCGACGTCGCCCGGTCGGGCGGGAAGGGCGGCCAGGCCGCGAAGTCGTCGGGGCTGCGGCGCCAGCGCATGGCGGTGAGCACCGCGGCGCCCACCACGATGAGCAGCACGGCGCCCCAGCCGAAGACGGCCAGGTACCACGCCGGGTAGCCCTCGTAGCCGTCGGTGAGGAGCGTGACGATGCGGGACACGAGCATGTAGCCGAGGACCACGGGCGCCAGGAGGCCGACGAGCCACACCCACCAGCGCCCGACCTGGAACGTCGACACCGCGTTGAGGTGGTACCGCATCTCCTCGCCCCGACGCTGGACCCACACGACGAGGATCGTCGTGAGGACGGCCGACGCGACGATCCCGATGTTGTTGGCCCACTGGTCCGCGGTGTCGAGAGCGATGAGGCCGGTGGTCGTGGAGAACAGCAGGACGGACACGACGGCGCTCACGACGCCGACGCGCAGCGCCGCCCCGCGGGGTGTCCAGCCGAACTTCTCCTGGAACGCCGCGGAGACCACCTGGAGGATCGACAGCAGCGACGTGAACCCGGCCATGGCGAGCGACCCGAAGAACAGGGCCCCGAAGATGGGGCCGCCGGGCATCTCGGACACGATCGCCGGGAAGGTGACGAACGACAGGATCGGCCCGCTGATGCCCTCCAGCTCGCCGACCCCGATGCCCTGCTCGTGCGCGAGGAACCCGAGCGTGGCGAACACGCCGATGCCCGCGAGGATCTCGAACGACGAGTTGGAGAACGCGACGACGAGGCCCGGCGAGGTGAGGTTCGCCCGGCGCTTGCGGTACGACGCGTAGGTGATCATGATCCCGAACGCGACGGACAGCGAGAAGAAGATCTGGCTGTACGCCGCGATCCACACGTTGGCGTCGCCGAGCGCGGACCAGTTGGGCGTGAACAGCGCGTCGAGGCCGTCGGTCGCGCCCTCGAGGAAGAGCGAGCGCACGACGAGCACGAGGAACGCCACGACGAGCAGCGGCAGGAAGACCATGTTGGCCCGCTGCACGCCCTTGGCGACGCCGGCCGCGAGGACCACGATCGTCACGATCCACACGAGCACGAGCGGGATCAGCACGGCCGGCACGAAGTCGAAGGAGATCCCGGGGTCCGCGAGCCGGAGGTACTCGCCGGTGAAGAACGCGGCCGGGTCGTCGCCCCAGCGCAGGTCGAACGAGAAGACGAAGAAGCTCACGGCCCACGCGATGACCGCGGTGTAGTAGATCGCGATGACGAAGCAGATCATCACCTGGAACCAGCCCAGGCCCTCGAGCCAGCGTGCGACGCGACGGAACGCGGTGGGCGCGGAACCGCGGAAGCGGTGCCCGAGCGCGTAGTCGAGGAACAGGATGGGGATCCCGGCCGTCAGCAGGGCGACGAGGTACGGCACGAGGAACGCGCCGCCACCGTTCTCGTACGCCACGCCCGGGAAGCGCCAGATGTTGCCCAGCCCGACGGCCGAGCCGATCGCCGCGATGATGAAGCCGACCTGCCCGGTCCACTCCTCGCGCGGGGCGTCCTGGGCGGCTGCCCCGCCCGCTGTGCTCGGTGTCGTCGTCACAGGTCTCCTCGGTGCCGTGCGGTGGCTCGCGCGTCGGCACGGAGGCACGACGGCGGGCCGGATCGTCCGCATCGACCGTACCGAGGGCCCTGGCCGCGCGCGAACGGGGACGGCGCACGCACCCGTGCGTCGGCCTCGCGAGGAGAGTCCCGGGGCCTTCCGCGCCGCGGGACCGTCAGAGCGCGAGCAGGCGCTCCACGAAACCGCCGCGGAAGCGGCCCGAGGGGTCGTAGCGCTCCGCGAGGGACCGGAAGTCGGCGAGGTGCGGGTACGCGTCCGCGAGGCGCGCGAGCGCGTCCGGGTCGACCCCGGCGGCGACCGCGTGCGACAGCTTGCCCCAGTGCGGGCGCGCGCCGAGGGGCGCGAGCGCGGCCTCGACGTCGGGCAGGAGGCGTGCGACGTCGTCGGGCAGGTGCTTCCACGTGAAGTGGAAGCCGACCGTGGGGCCGTGGAAGGGGCTGAGCCACAGCGGCTCGCGGTCCGCCGCGACCGTGCGGATCTCGGAGACCTGGAGCAGGGGCGCGACCCGGGGGCCGAGCGCGCGCAACGCCTCCACCCCCGCGAGCGCGTGCTCGCGCGGCACGAGGTACTCCGACTGCAGCTCCTCGCCGTTGCTCGGCGTGAAGTCGAGCCGGAAGTGCGGCAGGCGCTCGTTCCACGGGCCCGCCTCGCCGAGCTGGGGCGTGCAGTGCACGGGGTCGATGCCGTCGAGCATGTGGACGGGCGTCGCCGCGAGCCGCGTCCCGAAGAAGTCCTCGATCGCCGCCCCCTCGTCCCCGGGCACGAGGCGCGTCTTGCGCCAGACCTGCTGCGCGCCGTCGGGCCCCCAGTCCGTGAAGAGGCTCACCGAGTAGGCGGAGCCGGTGATCTCGTCGAGATGGGACGTGATCGCGTCCCACGACAGCCCGAGGTGCACGTCCTGGCGGACGTCGAACGTCGGCTCGGTCTCGAGCTCGAGCCGCGTGACGACCCCCAGCGCGCCCAGCGCCACGACGACCCCCGAGAAGTCGGGGTCGCGGCGCCGCACCGTGCGCACGTCGCCCTCGCCCGTGACGAGCTCGACCCCGACGACGGCGCTCGCGAGCGACCCGACGCCGTCACCCGAGCCGTGGGTCGCGGTGGCGACGGAGCCGGCGACGGAGATGTGCGGGAGCGACGCGAGGTTCGCGAGCGCGCGCCCGGCGCCCTGGACGTGGCGCGTCACGTCGCCGTAGCGCAGCCCCGCGGCGACCGACGCGACCCCGGTCTGCGGGTCGACCACGACGGGCGGGCGGCCGTCGTCGAACGCGTCGAGGACGACGTGCGTCCCGGTCGTGTCGGCGACGTCGTCGAACGAGTGGCGCGAGCCGAGTGCCTTGACGCGCGGTGAGGTCCGGACGACGTCGGCGAGCTCGTCGGGCGTCGTCGGGCGCACCACGCGCGCCGCGGAGTACGTGAGGTTGCCCGCCCAGTTCGTGGCGTGGCTCGTGCGGGTCGTCGGCGTCGTCACGGGCCCACCCTGCCATGCGCCGGCACGCCGGGGGTTGTCCCCACCCGAGAGCGGGTGCGTGCCGGGGTCCGGTGCGCCGTGCCGCTCGGTTGGATCGGAGCATGACGACGACGACATCGACCCGACCCGCCGCTGCGGTCTCCCCCGTGCGCGGCGGGCTGCCCGCGTTCTGGCTCCTCGCGTTCGGGCTGAGCTGGGGGCCGTGGGCCGCCGCGCTGGCGACGGGCGGCGACATCGACGACCCGCTGACGTTCGCGCTCTACGCGCTCGGCGGCTGCGGACCGAGCCTCGCCGCCCTGCTCCTCGCCGCCACCGGGCGACGCAGCCCGCGCGCGCTGCGGTGGGGCGCCGCCGGACGATGTCTCCCCGCCGCCGTCGGGCTCGGCATCGCGCCCGCGGTCGTGACCGCGGCCGTCACCCCGCTGCTCGGCGGGCCGTCCGTCGACCTGTCCGACGCCGCCCGCGTCGTCGCCGAGTCCGGCGGGCTGCTCGCGTTCGCGGCGGTCTCTCTGCTCGCCGGGCCGCTGTCCGAGGAGCTCGGGTGGCGCGGGTACGCCCAGCCGCGGCTGCGGCGTCACCTCTCGCCGCTCGGGGCGTCGGCCCTGCTGGGAGCGGTGTGGTCCGTGTGGCACCTGCCGCTGTTCCTGCTCGACGGGACCTGGCAGTCCACGCTCGGGCCGGTCGAGACGGTGCTGTTCCTCGTCGCGATGGTCCCGATGTCGTCGGCCTACTGGTTCGTCTCCGAGCGGCTGCACGGCGGCGTCCCCGCCGCGGTCCTCCTGCACCTCGCGGGCAACACCGCCCTGGGGCTGCTCGCGATCACCGCGCCGGTCGGCATGGCGGTGTACGTCGGCGTCGTCCTGCTCACGGCCGTGCTCGTCCACCTCGTGACGCGGCCGGCGGTCACGGCGTCGACCCTGCCCCGACGAGCCTGACCGGCTCCTGGGCGACAACCTCGCCGGTCTCGACGTCGAGCACCACGACGGTCGAGGGCGGCAGGTGGTCGAGCGCGGGCGCGACGTAGTCGGGGACCGGTGCGCACGTCCGCCGGTCGAAGGTCATGAGGACCGTGCGGGTGGTCGTCTCGACCTGGGCGATCACCGCGTGCTCCAGGTCCGACAGCGGCCACTGCTCGACCGGGAGGACGTTCCCCTCCTCGTCCGCCGCGAAGCGGCTCCACGGCCCCTCCATGCCGCTGTGCTCGTACTCCACGCCGTCCTCCCCGAGGACGGTCACGGAGCCCTGCGACGGCTGGTCGGCCGACGAGCAGTCGCGGATGCCGTTCGTCGGGAGCACCGGGCGCGCCTGCTCGGCGGGCTGCGGTTCGAGGGACTCGCGGCCGGTCCTCGGCTCGACCGGCGGGTCGGGGACGTGCGCTGCTACGCGGTGCTCGACGGTCGCTCCCCCAGGGACCGGCGCCAGCGCCGGACCGATCGCGAGCCCGACGCCCGCGAGCAGCACGACGACCCCGCCGGCAAGGACGAGCACGGCTCGCGACGGGACCCGGGCGGTCCTGGTCGGCCGCGTTCCCGGTCGCTCCCACGTCATCGGGTCCCCCTGACCTCGGCCGGTGTCCCGACCGCTCGACGGAACCCTACGACGTGACGTCGCGCAGCGGGAGACCCCAGTGCGTCGTGACCTCCCGGGCCTGCGCGGCGAACGCCGCACGCTCCGCCGCGGACGGGTCGCGGCGCCACTGGGTCTCGACCGCGACGTCGCGCGACCCGACGACCCACCGCCAGCGCCCGACGACCACGCCGTCGACCGCGATCCCGTGGATGAACGACCCGAGCCGGTCGCCCAGGTCGACGCCGGGCGCGACGACGACGCCGCGGCTCTCGCCGTAGGACATGAACAGCTCGTCGTAGCTCTGCAGGAGGTCGACGACGGGGCCGCTCGCCCGGTGGCCGTCGGGGTCCGTGACGACGAGGTGGCGCTCGGGGTCGAGCACGCGCTCCCCCGCGGCGTCGTCGGCGAGCCGCCACAGCACGAGCCCGTCGAGCGTCCCGGCGCCCGGCACGGCGACGACGCCCTCGCCGAGCAGGTCGAGCGCGCGGCGCACGTCCGTGAGCGTGAGGCCCGACCACTGCGCGACGTCCGTGACCGTCGCGTACGCCCTGCCTGCGAGGTACCGGCGCGCGAGCTCGACGAGCGCCGCGTCGCGGTCGAACGTCGAGCCCAGCGGCCCGTACCCGGCGGGGACGCGGTCGTCGAACGCTGCGTAGGTCTGCTGCTTGCCCCGCACCGGGCCGCTGATCACCTGGCGGTCGAGCTCCGCCGCCATGAGGACGTACCCGAGGGCCATGCCGTCGAGCGCCAGGTCGTGCTCGGCGAGGAGGGCGGCGAGCTCGCGACGGGTGCGCGGGCTGTCGTGGACCGCCTCGACGACGAGGTCGCGCTGACGCGCGTGGTCCGCCGTGCCGACCTGCCGGTACATCGTCCCGTTGGTGCCGTGCACGCGCGGCGCGCTGAGCTCGAGCAGCCAGCGCGCGTCGTCGGGCCCCACGAGGTGCCACGTGGGACGCAGGACGTGCGTGCGCAGGACCTCGCCCCGGTCGCACGCCGCGACGGCACCCCCGGCGCCCGGCCGCGCCGCCGGGTCGAGCCGGCGCGCGAGCCCCCACAGCGCGGGGTGGAACTCCTGGCCCTGCACGGCCACGAGGTGCCCGACGGCGCCCGCGACGTCCGGCAGGTCGGGTGACCGCAGGTGGTGCGCGGCGAGGCGCGCGGCGCGCACCCGGTCGCCGTCGACCGGGGGTGTGCCCGGCGCTGGTGGGCGCTCGCGGACAGGGCTCATGACGCGCTCATGACGCGACGAGGTCCGTGGCGACGACGTCGGTCCCCGTGACCGTGACCCGGACACCGCCCTCCGCGACGGCGACGGCGTCGAGCGCGACGCCGTGGGGCAGGTCGAGGGCGATCTGCAGGTCGGTGAGCGCGTCGGAGACCCCTGCCGGGAGGTCCTCGACCGAGACCACGCCGAGGCCTGTCCGGACCGCCTCGACGTCGACGGCGAGCGTCTCGGGACCGGAGACGCGCGGCGTGACGTCGACCGTGACGGGCAGGCCCAGCACCTCGACCCCGAGGGCGAGCACGTCGCCGGCGGAGGTGACCGTGACGTCGAGGCCGGACTGCTCCTGGACCGCCTCCTGGAGCGACGACTCCGCGAGCACGCCCGACGCGGTCCCCGACGCGACCGTGAACGGCTCCGACGTGCCGACGCCGCGCGCGTCGACCCGGAGGTCCGAGACGGCATAACCGGCGAAGGTCGCCGAGTCGGCCGAACCGGTCACGTGGTCGAGCTCGCCGCGCACGACCTGGGTGAGGAACGGGAAGCCCGTGATGTCGATCTGCGCGCCCGTGACGTCGTCCGCCTCCTGCTCGAACGCGGTGACGGCCCCCCGCTCGGCCGACCGCACGGCGAGCCGGTCCGCGACCACGGCGACTCCCCCGAGCACGACGAGCACGACGACGACCCAACCCACGAGGCGTTTCATGCGCCCACCCTAGGTCGGCGAGCACGACATGACGGTCGTTCTGAGCCGCTTCGCGTCCTTGAGGTCGTGCTCGACCGCGCGCGACGTCGTGCTCGACGGGGACGTACATTGCCGCCATGACCTCTTCGCAGCACCCCTTCCGCATCGGCGTCCAGATCCAGCCGCAGCACGCCGACTACGCCCAGATCCGCGACGCCGTGCTGCGCGCGGAGGACCTCGGCGTGGACGTGATCTTCAACTGGGACCACTTCTTCCCGCTCAGCGGCGACCCGGACGGCAAGCACTTCGAGTGCTGGACGATGCTCGCGGCGTGGGCCGAGCAGACCGAGCGTGTCGAGATCGGCGCGCTCGTGACGTGCAACAGCTACCGCAACCCGGACCTGCTCGCCGACATGGCGCACACCGTCGACCACATCTCGGGGGGCCGGCTGCTCCTGGGGATCGGCGCGGGCTGGTTCGAGCGCGACTACACCGAGTACGGCTACGAGTTCGGGACCGCCGGGTCGCGCATCGCCGACCTGGCCGACGCCCTCCCCCGCATCCGCGCCCGCTGGGCCGCGAAGAACCCCGCGCCGACCCGCGACATCCCGGTGCTGATCGGCGCGAGCGGTGAGAAGAAGATGCTCCGCCTCGTCGCCGAGCACGCCGACGTGTGGCACTCGTTCGGCGACGCGACGTCCCTCGCGCGCAAGAGCGCGATCCTCGACGAGCACGGCGTGGCGGTCGGGCGCGACACCGGGGCGCTCGTCGAGCGGTCGATCGGCGTCTCCCGGCCCCCGAGCGAGGTCGCGGACGAGCTCGTCGCCGCCGGTGCGACGCTCTTCACGACGGACACCGACGGCCCCGACTACGACCTCTCGCTCACCAAGGAGTGGGTGAACTGGCGCGACGCGCAGGGCTGACGGGACCGCGCGGCCGTCTCAGCAGGTGATCGCGTACGGCGTGCGGGAACACGCCGTACGCGATCACGGTTGCCGCTCACATGTCCTCCGAACCCCCCGCGTCGACCACCCACGACGCAGCCGCCGCGACGGCACCCGCTCGCCGCACCCGGCTCCCCCGCGACCAGCGGATCCCCGCGGGCCTCGTGATCCTCCTGTCCGCGCTGACCGCGGTCGGCCCGCTGACGATCGACCTCTACCTCGCCGCGTTCCCCGAGATCGTCGACGAGCTCGGCACCACCGCGTCGCGCGTCCAGCTCACGCTCACCGCGACGCTCGCCGGCCTCGCCCTCGGGCAGCTGCTCATCGGGTCGATGTCGGACGCGCTCGGACGACGACGCCCCCTGCTCGTGTCGCTCGCGGTGTACGTCGCCGCGTCGGCCGGGATCGTGTTCGCCGGGTCGGTCGAGGCACTGACAGTCCTGCGGTTCGTCCAGGGCCTGTCGGCCGCGGCGGGGATGGTCCTGTCGATGGCGATCGTGCGCGACCTGTTCGACGGCTACCGCATCGGCAAGGTCATCGCGCGTCTCATGCTCGTGGTCGGCGTCGCGCCGATCCTCGCGCCGACCATCGGCGCGCAGTTCCTCCACCTGTGGACGTGGCGGTCGATGTTCGTCGCGCTCGCCGTCGTCGGGGTCGTGCTGTTCGTCGTCGTGCTGCTGCGCCTGCGCGAGTCGCTGCCCGTCGAGCGCCGCCGCACCGGGGGCACGTCCGCGGCGCTGCGCTCGTACGGGTCGCTGCTCACCGACTGGTCCTTCGTCGGGCTGGCCCTCATCGCCGGCTTCTACATGGCGGCCATGTTCACCTACATCTCCGCGTCGACGTTCGTCTTCCAGGAGACGTTCGGGATGTCCGCGCAGCAGTACGCGATCGTGTTCGGCGCCGGTGCCGTCTCCGTGACCGCCGGGTCGCAGATCAACGGCGCGCTCGTGGGGCGGGTCCGGCCCGAACGGATCCTCCAGGCGGCGATCGCCGCGGGCTTCGTGCTGTCGGGCGCGCTCCTGGTCGCGGCGCTCGCGGGCGGCGGGCTCGGCGTGCTGGTCCCGCTCATCGTGCTCACGCTCGGCACGGCGGGGTTCGTCATGCCGTCCGTGCCGGCGATCGCGCTGGAGCGCAACGCGCACCAGGCGGGCAGCGCCGCGGCGCTCATCGGTGCGGCGCAGTTCGGCGTCGGGGCGGTCGTCGCGCCGGTCACCGGCCTGCTCGGCGGGTCGCCCGCCGTGACCATGGCGGCCGTGATGTTCGGCGTCGTCACCGTCGCCGGGGTGGTGCTCCTCGCCGTGCGGCGGACGTTCGCCGCCGCTCCGCCCGACACCACGGAGGACACCGCGGAGGCGCTCCCCGCGGCCCTGGCACCCGCGGTCGCACGGGTCGACGCCTGACGCCCGACCGGTCGGCCGCCGAACACGGGGTTGCCCACCACCTTCGGGAGATTTCGGTGGGCAACCCCGTGTTCGGCCGTGGATGGTCCCGTGCTCGGCGGAGGATGGGACGGTGACGCCCGACGACGACGCCTACCCTCGCGCGGTGCGCGACGCACCGTCGCTCGACGTGCTCGACGCCCACCTCGTGGAGTGCCGCGCGTGCCCGCGGCTCGTGGCGTGGCGCGAGCACGTCGCGGACGTCCGGCGCGCGGCGTTCCGCGACGAGGAGTACTGGGCGCGGCCGGTCCCGAGCTTCGGCGACGACAGCCCGGGGATCCTCGTCGTCGGGCTCGCGCCCGCCGCGCACGGGGCGAACCGCACGGGGCGCATGTTCACGGGCGACCGCAGCGGCGACTTCCTCTTCGCGGCGATGCACCGCACCGGCCTCGCGAACCAGCCCACGTCCGTGCGCGCCGACGACGGCCTGCGGCTCACCGGCATCCGCGTCACCGCGCCCGTCCGGTGCGCGCCGCCCGACAACAAGCCTCTGCCCGCCGAGCGGCAGCGGTGCGGCCCCTACCTCGCGCGCGAGGTCGAGCTCCTGAGCGCGACGGTCCGGGTCGCCGTCGTGCTCGGCGGGTTCGGCTGGCAGGCGCTGCTCGCGACGCTCGCCGAGCAGGGGTGGGGCGTGCCCCGCCCGCGCCCCCGGTTCGCGCACGGCGCGGAGGTGACGCTGCGGCGTCGTGCACCGGTGCCCGACGGCGCGGGCGCGACCGAGGAGCAGACCCTCACCCTCCTGGGGTGCTTCCACGTGAGCCAGCAGAACACCTTCACGGGACGGCTCACGCCCGGGATGCTCGACGGCGTCCTGGTGCGGGCGCGCGAGCTCGCCGGACTGCCGTCGCCCGACGTCCCGGTCGAGTGACGCAGCCCTCGGTGCCGGGTCAGCGGGCGGCGGTCGCCGGGGACTGGCGCCGGGGGGCGTCGGCCCACCGACGGCGCTCGGCGACGCGCGGCGCGACCCGGCCGACGAGCCGGAGCTGTTCGCGACGCTCGATGACCTCCATGCGCCGCAGCTCACGCTCGAGCGGGGACGATGCTGCTGCCATGCTGCTCTCCTTCGACCGGACCGTCGTGTCGCTTGTGCGCCCCTTGGGGAGGGACGGTCGCGGCGCCGGTTCGTGACATCGAGAGCGTCACGTCGTGGGCAGCGCCGAGGCGTCGTACTGGTCGACGAACTCGCCCGTCGGCGGGATCGGCGTGATGACGTCGATCAGCACGCCGTTCGGGTCGGCGGTGATGAAGTGCCGCTGACCGAACGCCTCGTCGCGCAGCGACCTCAGGACGGGGAGGCCCGCGTCGACGGCGCGCTCGTGGACCGTGTCGACGTCCTCGACCTCGAGGTTGAGCAGCAGACCGCCCGCACGGCCCCGCCCGCTCTCCGGGATCGTCTCGTGGTCGCCGTCGAGCACGGCGAGGTTCACGGACGGGTCGTGCACCGACTGCAGGTGCACGTACCAGTCGCTCGTGAAGAGCGGCCGGAAGTCCAGGTGGTCGACGTAGAACGCGGCGGTGCTCGCCACGTCGCCGGTCATGATCACCGGGTACCAGCTCGTGATGCGCACGATGGGTCTCCTCGCGTCGTGCCCTGGGCCTCGCCGGCGCCGGGGCGTGTACATACAGGCTGTTTGTTTCTTCATCGTGACGTACAGTCTGTCGGTATGCAAGAAGGAACCGTCGGTCGGCCCGTGCGCCGCAGCAACGAGGAGCGGACGCGCACCACGCGCGCGGCGCTCGTCGCGGCCGCTCGGGCTCTGTTCGTCGAGAAGGGGTACGCCGCGACGTCGACGCCCCAGATCGCCACCGCGGCGCACGTCACGCGCGGCGCGCTCTACCACCACTTCGCCGACAAGCAAGCCCTGTTCCGCGCCGTCGTCGAGGCCGAGGCGGAGGCCGTCGCGACGGAGA
Organism: Cellulosimicrobium sp. PMB13; assembly: GCF_051294865.1. Lineage (NCBI taxonomy): Bacteria > Bacillati > Actinomycetota > Actinomycetes > Micrococcales > Promicromonosporaceae > Cellulosimicrobium > Cellulosimicrobium sp. PMB13. The sequence continues at coordinate 482,621 of NZ_CP145910.1, forward strand.
TCGAGACCGCGGCGACCGAGGCGCCGGGGGCCGAGATCACGGCGACCGAGGCGTCGGGCGTCCAGGCCGCAGAGGCCCGACGGCAGCTCGCGGCGGGTGCCACGGCCTACCTCGACGCGATGGCCGTCCCGGGCCGCACGCGGCTCCTGCTGGTCGACGCCCCTGCCGTCCTCGGCGCCGCAGAGGCCGACGACCTCGATGCCCGGCATGCGCGCCGCACCCTGCGCGAGGGTCTGGAGGCGGCGTTGCGAGCGGACGGGCCTGACCCCGTCGACCTCGACGCCCTGGCGCTCCTGCTCTCGGCCGCGTTCGACCGTGCCGCGCTCGCGTCGGACGACGGCGACGGAGCGGGTCGCGACGCGGTGCGCCGCGCGGTGACGGAGCTGGTCGAGCGGGTGTGCGCACCGCGACCCGCTCGATGACGCCGAGGGGTGCCGCACCGCGACCGCTCGACGACGCTCCCTCGCGTCACGCTCGGACGGTCAGCGTGCTCCCGCCTCCGGGCGTGCGGCGGACCTCGACGCGCTCCGCGACGGCCTGCTTGAGCGCCTCGACGTGCGACACCACGCCGACCACCCGACCGCCCGCGCGCAGCCGCCCGAGCGCCCCGAGCACCACGTCGAGCGTCTCCGCGTCGAGGCTGCCGAAGCCCTCGTCGACGAACAGCGTCCCGAGCTCGACGCCCCCCGCCTCCGCGGTCACGACGTCGGCGAGGCCGAGGGCGAGGCACAAGGACACGTAGAACGTCTCTCCCCCCGAGAGGGTCCGCGGGTCGCGCGAGCGCTCCGTGACGTGGTCGAGGACCTTCATCGCGAGACCCGTCCGGTGCGACCGCACGTCCTCGCGGGTGGCGCTGCGGACGAGCTCGTACCGTCCGGAGGACATCTCGGTGAGGCGGTCGTTCGCGGCCGCGACGACGTCCTCGAACCGCTGGACCAGGACGAACGTCGCGAGGGACAGGGCGTGGACGTTGTCGCTGCTGGTCCCGGAGGCCAGCGCGGCCATCCGGGTCACGGGCGCGGCCTCGCCCCGGGCCGCGTGCCAGGCGTCGACGGCAGAGCCGATCGCGTCCGCGCCGTCGGCCGCGGCCGCCGCCTGGCGCGCGGCGAACTCGTGGCGTCGTGTCGCGGTGCGTGCTGCGTCCTCGGCCGCCACGACCGCCGCACGCGCCGCGTCGACGTCCGCCGTCGCGTCCTCGGCGAGCGCCACGACGGACGGCTCGGCGAGCCCGGCGCGGAGCATCGCGAGCGTCGAGGTGTGCCGGGACACCTCGTCCTCGAGCCGCGCACGCTCTGCGTCGTCGAGGACCGCGGCGAGCGCGTCCGCCGGATCGGAGAAGCCGCCGTCGGCCACGAGCGTCGCGACCTCCGCGTCCCGTCGCTCGACGTCGCGCCGCGCGACGGCGACCGCGGCGTGCGCCTCGGCGAGAGCGGCGACGGACCGGACGCGCTCGGCCAGCCGCGTGGAGAGCACCGCGACGGGGTTGCGCGCCCCGCCCTGAGGTGCGCCGGCGCGTTCAGCGTCGGCGTCCGGGGCACCGGTGAGGGCAGCGCCGTCCGGGCCGTCGACGAGCGTCAGCGCGGCAGCGGTCTCGCGCGCGATCTCTTCCCGGTCGGCGTCGACCGCCGCGGCGAGCTCGTCGAGCCGGGACGTGCCCGCCGCGACGCTCTCGGCCAGCGCTGCCGCCTGCTCCTGGAGCGCGGCCGTGTCCGCGTCGTGCTCGTCGAGCGCGCGCTCCGCGGTCGTGCGCGCGACCGCGGCGTCCTGCGCGACCCGGACCTCGGCCTCGACGGCAGCCACCCGCTTGCGCGCCGCGCGGGCGTCGAGACCTTCCGCCGCGTGCCGCAGCGCGTCGCGCCGTTCGGTGAGCGCGACGACGCGGCCGGACACGTCGGAGAGCGTGGCCTCGGCCGCGGCGCGCGCCGCCTCGGCTGCCTCGACGTCGGCCGGCGTCGCGTGGTCGTCGGTCCGCGTGGCGGGACGGGGGTGCTCGGGCGAGCCGCACACCGGGCACGGCTCCGCCGCGGCGAGGCCGGAGGCGAGCTCTCCCGCGATCCCGGCGATCCGTGCCGTGCGCACGCGCCGTTCGACCTCCACGGCACCGCGAGCGTGCTCGGCGGCGTCTGCCCGGTCGGCGACGGCGCGGGCCAGCTCGACCTCCAGCGCCTCGGCCTCGCTCGCGGCGGTCGAGACCGCGCGCGCCCGCAGCGCGCGCTCCTGGAGCTCGCCCAGCCGCCCCGCGGTGTCGGCGAGCACGACGACGCGCTGCCGGAGCGCGTCGCGCGCCGCCGGACGGCGCGCGAGCTCGGCCAGCACGCGGTGCCGCTCCTCGGCGGCGCGCTCCACGTCCTTGCGCCCGTCGGCGAGCTCTCGCTCGCGCACCGGCAGCGCGGCACCCACGGGCAGGAGCCGCTCGATCCGCACGGACGCCGTGAGCAGGTCGGAGCGCACGGCCTCGAGCGTCGTCTCGTCCGCGCCCGCGAGCTCCGCGGGGACACCGGCGCGCGCGAGCTCCTCGCGCTCGAGCGCGGCCGCGAGCGCACGGGCGGCCGCGACCGCGCCCCGCGCCGCCGGCGCGACGACCGCCGCGCGTGCGGCCGCATCGAGGCGGCGGCGGTGCTCCGCGACCCGCGGCTCGGCCTCCGCCAGACGCGCGCGCTCGGCGCGCAGCGCGGCACGGCGGTCGAGCGCCGCGGCCGTCGACCGCTCCGCCTCCAGCCGGTCCCGTGCGACGACGAGCGCCTCGTTCGTGCCGAGCTCGGCGGCCAGGAGCTCGTCCGTCTCCGTCGCGCGACGCCGGGCGTGCGCCAGCGCGAGCGCGTGCACCCCGGGGCTCGTGCCACTCCGCCCCCGGTCGTCCGTCGACCCCGGACCGTCGCCCAGGCTCACGGCGTCGTCGGCGTCGGCGTCGGCGTCGGCGTCGGCGTCGGCGGAGTGGGCGACGGTGACGGTGTCCGTCACGTCGGCGTCGAGCAGAGCGTCGACCTCGTCCGTGGTGGCGCGGCGCAGGCACGCGTCGTCGCGGGCAGCCTCCCGCAGCCCGTGCGCGGCGTCGGCGGCGAGGCCCGCCGCCCCCGCGAAGTGCTCGACGGCGCCCGTGACACCCTGCCGCGCGACCTCCGTCCGCGCACGGGCGGCCCGCGCGAGCTCACCGAGCCGTGCGGCGGCGCGCTCGTAGACCTCGGTGCCGAAGACCTTCTGCAGCAGGTCGCGGCGCTTCTCGGGCTCGGCGCGCAGGAAGCTCGCGAACTCGCCCTGCGGCAGCACGACGGTCTGCACGAGCTGGCGCCGGTCCAGACCGACCAGACGCTGGATCTCCGCCCCCGCCTCGTCGAGCCGCGCGGACAGGAGCTCGCCCTGCGGGTCCTCGTCCGTGAAGGACGGAGCCCCCGGGAGCCGCCACAGACGCACCGACGCCTGCTGCGTCGTCATGCCCTCGCCGCGCTTCTTGGGCCGGCGGTACTCGGGGGTCCGGCGCACGCGGAACACGCCGGCCGGGACCTCGAGCACGAGGTCGACGTACGACTCGACGTCGCCCGCCGCGAACGCCGAGCGCAGCCGGTCGTCGCTCGTCGCCTCCGACGCGACCTTGCCGTACAGGGCGAACACGATCGTGTCGATGATCGTCGACTTGCCCGCACCCGTCGGCCCGTCGAGCAGGAAGATCCCCGACGCGCCGAGCGTCGCGAGGTCGATCCGGTGCCGCCCGGGGAACGGGCCGACGGCCTGGAAGGTCAACGAGTGCAGGTGCATCAGGCGCTCCGGTCCGCGGCGAGCGCGCCCTCGAGAGCGCCCCGGAGCACGACGACCTCGGCGTCCGACGGCGCACGCCCCGAGACGTGCTCGACGAAGTCGCGCGCGACGTCGAGCGGGTCGTGCCCCGCCCCGACGGCCGTGACGGTCTCGCGCTCCGCCGGGCGCGGCGGACGGTGCGTCACCTGGAGCGCGTGCGGGAACCGCCCCCGGACGCGCGCGTAGAGCTCGGCGGGGCGCACCGCGTCCGTGACGACGACGCGCAGCCAGTCCTCGACGTGCTCCTCCCCCGCGGCACCGAGCAGGTCGTCGAGCGTCCCGGTGAGGTCGGCGAGCCGGCGAGGGACGGGCGCGGGCACGAGCTCCACCGCGTCGTCGGCCCCCGCCCGCAGCCGTGCCAGGTCGACGAGCGCGGTCGACTTGTGCTGGCGCGCCTCCGAGAACGAGAACGCGAGCGGCGATCCGGAGTACCGCGCGACGGGCGCCGCGACCCGCGGCCCGACCGCACCCTCCACGGTGCCCACGGCGTCCGCCCCGGCACGGACGTCGCACGCGACCTCGGGCACGACGACGCGCTGCGGCCCGTGCAGGTGCCCGAGCGCCACGTAGTCGAGGCCCCACCCGCCGAACGTCCCCGCGGGCACCGCGTCGACACCGCCGACGCGGATGTCGCGCTCGGACTCGGACGCCAGCCCGCCCACGACGAACGCGTGCCCCATGACGACCGCCGGGCCCGCGAGACCGCTCGCGCGGCGGCGGGCGAGGTCCGCGCCCACGCGGCGCATCGCCGCCCCCATGACCGCCTCGTGCGACCGCGCGAGCGGGTTCGACGGGTCGTCCGCGAGGGCGGACCGCGCGGCGTCGGGGTCGAGGTAGGGCAGCGCGTACACGAGCACCGCCTCGTCGTCCTCCCCCGCCCCGGTCCGCGGGCGAGGCGTCAGGACCACCGGGGCGCCGACGTCGGGCACGCGCGTGCGCAGGTGCACGCCCGGCCGCAGGAGCTGCTCGGCGAAGCCGAGACGGATCGCGGAGTCGTGGTTGCCGGGCGTGAGGACGACGTGCGCGTGCTCGGCGAGGCGGGACACGGCGTCGGACAGGAGCGAGACCGCCTCGACGGGTGGGATGGCCCGGTCGTACACGTCGCCCGCGACGAGCACCGCGTCGACGCGCTCCGCGCGGACGAGCTCCACCAGGTGGTCGACGAAAGCGGCCTGGTGCTCCAGGAGGTCGACCCCGTGGAGCGTGCGCCCGAGGTGCCAGTCGGACGTGTGCAGGAACCGCATGCCATGAAACGTAGCCGCCCTCGCCCACACGGACCGCTAGGCTCCACGGGACCAGCCACCCCCAGGACGGAGCCTCCCGTGGACCAGCGCACCCTCGACGTCGCAGTACCCGTCATCTACGGAGCGCTCGTGGGGGCGTCGGCGATGTGGTTCTCGTCGGCCCTCGTGCCGATCGCGGCGGGCGGCGGCGTGCTCGTCAGTCTCTACTGGGCGGCGTTCCGGCAGAAGCTCGCGCCGCAGAACCCCCCGCGGCCTGCGCCGGGCACGACCGAGCCCCAGGACCGGCCGGTGCCGCGCGCCGACGACCCGCCCTACGGGTCGGCCTGACGCACGAGGCAGGGGCGCCCGACGTCTCAGCCGACGCGGACGACCTCGATCGGTCCGGTCGGCGCGCCGCTGCGGACCACGGGGATGCGCCCGCCCATGCCGATCATCTCGAGCAGCTCGACCATGCTCTCCGACGGGTCGCGCAGCGTGACGGGGCGCCCGTCCTCCTCGCCCAGCATGTAGAGCTGGATGATGAACGCGATGCCCGAGGAGTCGATGAACGACACGTCGGCGACGTCGACCGTCACCGGCCCGCGCGTGTCCAGGACGTAGGACATCGCCTCGCTCGCCCGGTCACGGAGCGCGGCGTCCACCTCGCCCCACATCGTCACGACGACGCCGTCCTCGTGCGGCGCGTACGTGATCCCGTTCGCGCGGTCGATCGCACTGACTGTCTCCATGCGTTCCAGCTCCACCGTCTCTCGAACCGACTGCTGTCGCGCCCCTGTCCCGACCTCGTACAACGCCCGGAGAACGACCCCTGTTCCCCGGAGGGAGCACCTGGGACGACGTTCCGTACGGACGATCGCGGCCGGAGCACCCCGAGTCTGCACCCGCCGCGCCGAGCGCACCACCCCGTGCGGGGCCCTCGGGACGATCTGCGCGAGACGTCCACAGCCGCCGGAGCGACGACGGCCGGGACGCTCACCGGTGGTCCCGGCGGCACACCGCCGGCCACAGCCCCGGAAGGCTACGCGGGGTCGGTGACGTCGGCGACCTGCGCGCCGAGGGCCCGGACGAGCGCCGCGCCGTCGACGGTGGCCGCGACACCGTGGGCACCGGCACCGATCGACACCTTGCCCGCGCTGTCCCCGGCACCGGCATCGGCGGAGTCCCCGGACACGTCCATCTCGTCACCTCGCCCGCGCGCGACGACGCGCAGGTCCGCGACGACCGGCCACGCGTGCGTCGCGCCGAAGGGCGTGATCGTGCCGCGCTCGTAGCCGGTGACGTCGCGCGCGACCTCCTTGTCGGGCATCGAGAGCCGCGAGACCCCGAGCAGCGCGCGCAGCTTCGGCCACGAGATCTGGCGGTCGCCGGGTACGAGGACGAAGAGGTAGTCGTCCTCCGCGCGACGCACGACGATCGTCTTGAGGACCTGGGACGGGTCGACGCCCCGCGCCGCGGCGGCCTCCTCCAAGGAGGAGACCGCCCCGTGCCGCGTGATCGTGAAGTCGATGCCGGACGCCTCCAGCGCCGCCTCGGCGCGCTCGCTGCTCATGGCACCCGACCCTACGCGCCGGGCGGCTCAGAGCCCGTCGAAGAACCGCACGACGTCGCCCGCCGTCTGCTCCGGCTCGAGGTGGGCCGCGAAGTGACCGCCCCGCTCGTACGTGGTCCACTGCCGGATGTCCGCGTGGTCCCGCTCCGCGAAGCGGCGGATCGACGCGAAGTCGCCCGTGGCCTGGGCGAGCGCGGTCGGTGCGGTCGTCGGGCCCGACGCGCCCGCCCCCTCACCCGCTGCCGCCCGCTGCTCGGCGAGCGCGTTCTCGCGGTACATCCGCAGCGCGGACCCCTGCGTCCCGGTGAACCAGTACACCGCGGCGTTCGCGACGACGAACTCGGTGCCGACGTCGCCCATGAGCTGGGAGTTCCAGCCGAGCAGCCCGGCCGGGGAGTCGGCGAGAGCGTGCGCGAGGGTCTGCGGCTGCTGCGACTGCAGCACGTTGAACCCGCCCATGTTCTCCCAGAACCAGCCGAGGTGGGCGAGCGCCGCCTGCTCCTCGTCGCTCAGGTCGGCCATCTCGGCCGGGTCCCCCGACGGGAACGAGTAGAGCTGCGTGACGTGCACGCCGACGACGTGCTCCGGGTCCAGCCGCCCGACCTCCGGCGAGATCATCGACCCGGCGTCGTTCCCGACCGCCCCGTACCGCTCGTACCCGAGCCGGCGCATGAGCTCGACCCAGGCGCGCGCGACGCGCCGGTTGTCCCAGCCTCGCTCCGTCGTGGGGCCGGAGAAGCCGAAGCCGGGGATCGAGGGGAGGACGACGTCGTACCCCGCCGCCGTGAGCGGCTCGATCACGTCGAGGTACTCCACGACCGACCCCGGCCAGCCGTGCGTGAGGATCAGCCCGACGGCGTCCGGCCGGCCCGACAGCACGTGCAGCGCGTGCACGCGCTGGCCGTCGATCACGGTCTCGACCTGCGGGTACGCGTTGATCCGCACCTCGAGCGCGCGCCAGTCGAAGTCCTCGAGCCAGTACCGGACCAGCTCCCGGACCGACGCGACGGTGGTGCCGTAGCCCTCGTCGGGGTCGAGCGCGTCGGCGAAGCGCGTGCGCGCGAGGCGCTCGCGGACGTCGTCGAGGTCGGCCTGGGGGATCTCGATCCGGGTCGGGATGACCTGCGTGTCCATGGTTCGTCTCCTCGGTCGGTGCTGCGTGATGCGGGTGCTGGGGCGAGTGCTGCGGTGCGGGGCCGTCGGGACGTCCGGGCCGGTTGTCGGAGTCAGGAGGCCGCGGTCCAGCGCGGGTCGCGGCCGAGGTAGCGCAGGAGCGCGTCGGCGGGGCGCGGGTCCGCGCCGTCGGGGGCGTCCAGAGCCGCGGCGTAGACGCCGTAGGGGCGGACCGGTTCGACGAGCCCCGGCGCGACGGTGAGAAGGAACGCCGCGAGGTCGTCGTCGAGCGGGGAGTCCTGCCCGGTGGCCACGGCGACGTCCCACGCGTGGACTGCCGCGTCGATCGCCGCTGCGCCCGCCGCCGTCAGAGCGGGCACGGGGCCGATCGGCAGCGGGGTGGAGACCTCGCCGTCCGGGTCGACGAGCGCGAACGCCGCGGCGGACGCGGCGAGGGCGGCCTCGACGAGCCCGCTCGGGCTCTCGGCGAGCTCCCCCGAGGGGGTGAACGGGTCCTCCTCCGGCCCACCCCGCCCGGTGAGCGCGGCGACGTAGGCCCGCTGGTCCCCCGCGGCGTGCTGGAGGACCTGGGCGACCGTCCAGGCGTCGCACGGCGTCGGCAGCGTCAGGTCGGTGCCGGAGAGGCCGGCGACGACCTCGCGCAGCGCGGCGTGCGCGCGGTCGATCACTGCCGTCGGTTCCGTGTAGGTGGTCATGAGGTCCTCCGTGGTGGCGTCACCGCTGGCGGTCGAGAGAGATCGCCAGGAACGGAATGGATCGTTCCGTTCTCCCTCTACAGTAGCGGAATGTTCCGTTCCGTACAAGTGCTATCGTCGTCCTCATGACGACCGAGAGCAGCCCGCCGCTCAGCGGCCGCCGCGCGCAGGCGGCACGCAACGACACCGCGATCCTCACGGCCGCGCGCGACGTCTTCGTCGCCGAGCCGGACGCGCCGGTCGCCGCCGTCGCGCAGGCCGCGGGCGTCGGCATCAGCGCCCTGTACCGGCGCTACCCGAGCAAGGAGGCGCTGCTGGCGACGCTGTGCCTCGACGGCCTGCGCCGGTTCGTCGAGGTCGCGCGCGGCGCGCTCGATGTCGACGACCCGTGGAGGGCGTTCGAGACCTTCCTGCGCGGCATCGTCGACGCCGACGTGCACTCCCTGACGGTCCAGCTCGCGGGCCGGTTCACGCCGACGCCGCAGCACCGCGAGCTCGCCGTCGAGGCCGGCGCGCTCGCGGGCACGGTGCTCCGGCGCGCCCAGGAGGCGGGCGTCGTCCGTGCCGACGTCACCGACACCGACCTGCCGATGGTCTACGAGCAGCTCGCCGCGATCCGCCTGGGCGACCCCGACCGCGTCGCTGACCTGCGCCGTCGGTACCTCGAGCTGCACCTCGCCGGGCTGCGCGCGGCCTCCGCGGAGGGGCGCCCGCTCCCCGGGAGCGCTCCGACGCAGGACGAGCTCGGGGCGCGCTGGGTACCCCGCGGCTGACCGCACGCCTGCCGGTCCACGACCGGCGAGGCGCTACCCGTCGCGAGACGTCACACGTCGTCGAACTCGGTGACGACCGTGCGCCAGTACTCGGCGCCGTCGCGCGTGCGGTGCACGAGGCCCGCGTCGACCATCGAGCGGCGCAGCGACACCGGGTCGGCCGCCCGCTCCGCGAGGCGCTTCGTCAGCGTGAGCTCGGTGACCGGCTCGTCGAGCGGCAGCACCTGCGACGCGAGGTACCGCACGACGAGCTGTCGGTCGCGCAGCCGCTTCGGGCTGCGCACGAGGCGGCCGTCGCTGAGGAACCGCTCCGGTCCCGTTTGCTGCGGCGCGGACCCGCCCGCGAGCAGCGCCGCGAACCGACCGTGGTCCGCCCGCAGCGACCCGGCGTCGTCGCGCACGACGATCCCCGCCGCGAGCAGCGGCGCGAGCCGGCGCCGGTCGTCGGTCGTGAGGTCCGCCTCGGCGGGCGACTCGACGACGACGCGGCCGAACAGGCGCAGCCGCCCGTCGTCCGCGAGCGAGGCGACGACCTGCTTCCAGGCGTTGTCCGGGACCGGGGGCGTGCTGTCCATGACCCCGACCCTACGGCGGCCACGGAGCTGTCAGCACCGCACCGGTCCCGGGACCCGTGGAGCGCTGACACGCGCCCGGGACCAGAACGTGTCAGCACCGCACCGGTCCCCGGACCGGTGGAGCGCTGACACGCGCGCGCTCACGCGAGGTGCACGACGTCGCCCGTCCACCGGCGCCGCAGCCACCGGTCGTGCGACGCGACGACGACTGCTCCCGGCCAGTCCTCGACCGCCTCCAGGAGCTCGGTCGCGAGCGTGAGCGAGACGTGGTTCGTCGGCTCGTCGAGCAGGAGCACGTCGGGCGCCTGGGACACGAGCATCGCGATGACGACCCGGCGGCGCTGCCCGACGGACAGGTCCGCGAGCGGACGGCCCAGGTCACGTGGCGCGACGAGCCCGTGCGCGTCGACCCGTGCGTCGCGCGCGTCCTCCCCCTCCCCCACGCCCTGGACGAGCGCGAGGAGCTCGCGCGGGGTGCGGTCGTCGTCGTGCAGGTGGACGTCCTGCTCGAGGAGGCCCACCCGGACGCCGCGCGCCCGGCCCACCGTCCCGGCGTCGGGCACGAGGTCGCCCGCGAGCACGTGCAGCAGGGTCGACTTCCCGGCCCCGTTCGCGCCCGTGACCAGCAGGCGCGCGCCGCGCGCGACCTCGATCGACGGCGCGCCCGACGCGACGAGGTCGAGCCGCGCGGCCCGCTCCCCCGGCGGCACGGGACCGTCCCGGCGCACGACGACGTCCCGCGCCCACACCGCGAGGTCACCTCCCAGGGCCTCGCCGCGCGCGGACCGCGACGCCGCGGCGGGCGGCGCGAAGCGCAGGGGCGGCGGCGGCTTGCGGACCTGCTCGCGGTCGAGCGTGTCGAGGCGCAGCTGCGCGTTGCGCACGCGCCGCGAGACCTGGCTCTGGACCCGTTCGCCCTTGAAGTCGTAGAGGATCTTCGCCTGGTTGCCGCGCTCGCGGTTCTTGCTCACGTCCCGCGCGGTCACCGCCACGGCCCGACGCAGCTCCGCGAGCTCCGCCTGCTCCGCCGCGAACCGCTGCTCCCAGCGCTCGCGCTCGACGCGCTTGGCCTCCAGGTAGTCGCTGTACGTCCCTCCGTAGGCGGTGATGCCCGACGACGCGCCGTCGCCCGACGCCTCGCGGTGCGGCCCCGCCGACGGGTCGAGGTCGAGGATCTCCGTGCACACCTCGTCGAGGAACACGCGGTCGTGGCTCGCGAGCACGACGGCACCGGGCAGGGCGCGCAGCGCGGCCGCGAGGAACTCGGCGGCGCCGTCGTCGAGGTGGTTCGTCGGCTCGTCGAGCAGGAGCGCGCCGGGCTGGCGCACGAGCAGGGCTGCCAGCCCGAGACGCGTGCGCTGACCGCCGGAGAGCGTCCCGACGGGCCGGTCCGCGACGCCCTCGACGTCCAGGCCGAGCCCGGCGAGGGTCCGCGCGGCCCGCGCGTCGGCGTCCCACACGTCGGCGAGCTGAGCCCGCGTGAGGGCGGCGTCGTACGCGGCGGCGGGGTCGGGCGCACGGCCCGACGCCGCACCGGGCGCTCGCGGGTCCGCGAGCGCCGTGGCCGCCGCCTCCAGCGCGGCCTCGATCGCCCGCACCTCCGCCAACGCGTCGTCGACGACGGCACGGACCGTCGTCGACGGCGCGTACGGGAACTCCTGGTGGAGGAACCCGAGGTCGGGCGGGCGCTCGACCGTGCCGGAGTCCGGGGTGGTCGTGCCGGCGAGGACGCGCAGGAGCGTGGACTTGCCGGCGCCGTTCTCCCCGACGAGACCGGCGCGGTGGCCGGGGTCGACGGCGAGGTCGACGCCGCGCAGCACGGCGCGGCCGTCGTAGGACATGTGGACGTCGGACGCACGAAGGACGGGGTTCATGGGATCACCTGCCAAGGGGTGCCCGGGGCTCCGCGCGACGAGGCGCGGGCCGGCTACGGGCGGGGACGGACGGGCCGGTCGGGGCAGGTGAGGATCACATCGGGCACGACGCTACGCGGTACGCACGACGAGGTCACGACATTTTCCGCGCGAGGCGGCTCAGGGCGCCTCGGTGACCGCGTCGGTCGGCGACGGCGACGGGATCGCGGTCGGCGAGGACGTGGGCTCCTCCGTGGGGTCCGGGGTCGGCTCGACGGGCGGGTCCGTGGGCGGATCGGTCGGCGGGTCCGTGGGCGGATCGGTCGGCGGGTCCGTGGGCGGATCGGTCGGCGGGTCCGTCGGAGGATCGGTCGGCGGGTCCGTGGGCGGATCGGTCGGCGGGTCCGTCGGAGGCTTCGTCGGCGGATCGGTCGGCTTGGTCGGCGGGTCCGTCGGCGTCGGCGTCGGGGTGGGGGTCGGCGTCGGCTTCGGGCTCGGCGACGGCGCGGGCGCCGGAGGAACGGTGGGCTTGGGCCCGGGTGCGGGGTCCGGGGACGGGCTCGGCACGGTCGTCTCGCCCGGCGTGTACCGGTCCGGCATCGCGCCGGCACCGAAGAACTCGAAGTGCCACGGCTCGGGCTTCGACCCGTTCGGCCGGGCCCACGACGGGTTGTCCCACCCGTAGTCGGGCGCGTGCATGCGCAGCCACACGTACTCGGCGGACGTCCCGGACGGGACGTTGCCCCCGACGTCGATCGCGAGCCCCCACCCGTGCTGCGACGTGCCGGGCACCGCGGCGAGGTAGGGCTTGATGGCCTTGAGCCGCACCTGGTCCTCGTACGCCCGGTACGAGTCCGTGATCCGCAGCGCGTACCCGAACTCCTTCTCGAACTCGGCGGCCAGGGCCTCGAGCTGCTCCGCGGCGTCGCACCGCAGCGACTGGCCGGGCGCGAACGACAGGTCGCACAGGACGTTCGCGGGGATGCGCCCGTTCTCGTAGTCGGCCGTCGAGCCGGCGTACTTCGCGACGACCTCGGCGAGGCGGTCGGCGAGCGCCGACCCGGCCGGTGCACCGGTCGCCGGGTCGATGCCGTCCGCGGGGAGGACACCGACCTCGGGGAACTGGGTGGTCGTGCCGAGCAGGTCGGCGAGGTGCGTCGCGGAGACCACGACGTCGTCCAGCGAGACCGCCCCGTGGTCGTGTCCGTCCTCGTCGTGGTGGGCGTCGTCGTCCGCGTCGCCGGTGCTGTCGTCGCCCTCGGCGTCACCCTCGAGCTCGCCGGGCGCGACGCCGTCCGGCGCGGGCACGGCGTCCTCGGGGAGCACGCGCTCCCCCGAGCCGTCCGGCAGCTCCGTGCCCGACGGCGTGTCGTCCGGCCGGTCCGACGGCCCGCCCGACGGCCCGCTCGGCAGGTCGGTCGGGCTGTCGGTCGGCACGTCGGTCGGCTCGCCGGTCGGCGTCGCCGACGGCGTGCCGGTGGGCGTGGGCGCGGGCGTCGACGACGCGAGCGTCGCCGGCTCGTCGTCCGGTGCGTCCGTACCGGGTCTGACGTCCTTCGGCACCGTCGTCCCGGGGCCGTCGCCGACCGGCGCGTCCTCCGGTGGTGCCTCCTCCAGCGGGGCGTCGCCGTCCAGGCCGTCCGCGGGGGGCGCGAGCGGGTCGGGCAGGCTCGGGAGCGTGGGCTCGTCGAGCGAGGAGTCGAGGTCGAGCTCGTCGTCGGGGACGACCTGCACGGGCACGCGGCGCGCGGCGTCCTGCTGCGCGAGGTAGGTCGCGAGCAGCATCCCGAGCTCGGACCGCGCCTGCTCGATCGACGGGCTCACGACGCCCGACTCGAGCGCGTTCGCCGTCGCGAGGACCTCGATCGCACCGTCGAGCTGCTGCGACTCGTCGAGCCCGGTGCCGAGCACGCTCGTGACCGGCTCGACGGTGGTCGACACGGGGGTCGCGAAGAAGGACGCGCCCTGCTGGGGCTGGGCGCTTCCGGCGAGCGCCGCGACGAGCGTGATGCCGAGCGCGGACGAGATGAGGACCTGCGAGACGGTGCGGGCGCGGCTCGACGAGGCGGGCAGCGCGCGGTCGCCCGCGTCCTCGCTGTGCGTCTCCGTGCTCACCGTGACTCCCTCGTACGCCGGACGTGTCGCACCGTGGCGGTCCTGGTCGTGCAGGGTGATGCCCGGTCGCGCGCGTCGTCGCGCCCGGGCGCTGCGATGTCGGACCGCCGCAGTGCCTCGTCCGATTACGGTACACCGCGTCCTCACGGCCCTCACCATGTGGTCACGATCGGGCGCGAGAATCGGATCCATGAGCTCATCTGCGCGTCATCCCTGGTCAAGGTCGCGCGGCGCGGTCGCCGCCGTCGTCGTGGCGGGCTCGTTCGCGCTCACGGCGTGCGCCGACGACGGTTCCGTCTCCGTGCCGGAGTTCACCCTCACCGGCGACGGGCTGGAGCAGCTCCTCGAGGACGCCCGCTCGCAGGCGGAGACGATCGGCGACGACGTCCGCTCGCTCACCGACGACCTCGGCTCGCTGCCCGACGACGCCCGCGCCCGCGCCGAGGAGGCCGTCACCGCGGCCCAGGAGGCCGCGGACGAGGCCAGGACCGCGGTGGACGACGCGGCGTCTGCCACGGAGGCCGAGCGTGCCGAGGCCGAGCAGCGGCTCGCGGACGCGCAGGAGCGTCTGGACGCGGCGTCCGACCAGCTCGACGACGTCGTGTCGTCGCTCTCGGACGCGGACGCCGCGGTGCGCGAGTCGCTCGAGGACCTCAGCGCCCAGGTCGACGAGCTGCGCGCCGGGCTGGACTCCTCGACGTCCTGACGGGCCGCGCGGCGCCCGCGGGGACCAAGGTCCCCCCGTCGCGCGACCTTCTCCCGGCGTCCACGGCTCCTTCACGGAGTGAGATGGATACCGAGGAGCCCGGCCACAGGGACCGGGTCGACGAGAAGGGCACGACCATGACGGGGACGATCGAGCGGAACACCAACGCGCCGCTCTCGACGGTCGCGGGCACGACGCCCGAGACGCTCAGCCTCGCCGCACGTGCGAGCCGGCCTGCGCAGGTCGTGCTCGGCGTGCTGCGCATCGCCCTGGGGTTCTACTTCCTCTGGGCGTTCTTCGACAAGATGTTCGGGCTCGGCTTCGCGACGCCGGCCGAGAGGGCCTGGGTCAACGGCGGGAGCCCGACGACCGGCTTCCTCTCGGGCGTCGAGGGTCCGTTCGCCGGGTTCTTCCACGGCATGGCGGGCGCCGCCTGGGCCGACTGGCTGTTCATGGCGGGCCTGCTCGGCATCGGGCTGGCGCTGGTCCTGGGCATCGGGATGCGCATCGCCGCGGTCAGCGGCGCGCTGCTCCTGCTCTTCATGTACCTCGCGGCGCTCCCGCTGGACACGAACCCGATCATCGACGACCACATCACGATGGCGCTGACGATCGTCGCGCTCGCCCTCATCGGCGGCGGTGACGTGCTCGGTCTGGGCAAGGCCTGGAAGAACCTCCCGGTCGTCCGCCGCAACCGCTGGCTCGTGTGACGCACCGGACCGCCCGCCGCGAACGGCGGGCCACGGGGGCAGGACCCAGGACCGCGCGACGATTCTGAGGCCGTCGCAGCGCAGGCCGCCCCGGGGGGAACAGGGTGTGCGGGTGGTGGGGAGACCACCCGCACACCCTGAGTCGTGCCCTGGGAGCGCCCTCCCAGGGACGTCAGCCGAACCGGGTCAGCAGCTCCGTCGCGTCCTGGTCGCCGCCCGCAGCGGCGTCGCGCCACAGCTCCATGGCCTCCGGCACCCGCCCAGCCTTCAGGTGCAGCACGCCGAGAGCCGTGGCCGACGCCGCGTCCCCCGCGAGCGCTGCCTGCTCCAGCAGGTCCTCGGCGTCGGGACCGCGCCCCGCGCGGGCGTACAGGTCCGCCAGCGCGGGCGCTACCCGCGGCTCCCCCGCCTCGGCCCAGGACTCGAGGAGCGCGACCGCGGCATCGGGTCCGAGCACACCGGACCGTGCCTGCTCGACGGCGATCTCCCAGTCCTCGCGGGCCGTCCCGCCGGGCGGCCCGGCCGTCCTCGCGCCGAAGGGCCCGCCGGACGCGGCCCCCAGCGCGGCGAGGACCAGTGCGAGGCGCTCCGACGCGCCGTCGACGCCCTCCGCCTGCTCGTACCAGCGGCGCGCGGCGTGGAGGTCGCCACGCTCCTGCGCGACCTGCGCGGCCATGAACGCCCCGAGCGCGTCGCCCGCGAGGCCGGCGAGCTCGAAGCAGCGGAACGCCTCGGCGTCGTCGCCCGCGTCGTAGCGCGCGAGGCCGAGGCGGTAGAGCGCCCCGGGGACCTCCCGGCCGACGGCCTCCTCGTAGAACGGGACCGCGGCGTCCGGGGTGCCGAGCGCGCACAGGTCGTCGGCGATGGCGACGAGCTCGGCCGGGTCGTCCGGGTGCAGGTGGGCGACCGCGGCACGCAGGTCCGCGAGAGCGCTCTCACGGGTGGAGGGCAGGGTGGACATGGCAGCGCGTCCTTCCGTCCCCCCGCGTCGGCGTGGACGCACCCTAGCGCACCACGTTGTCGCGTGGGTCACACCCGACGCGCCGGGCGGGCGGCGCGTCCGGGCCCGTCTGGGAGACTGCACCGGTGAGCGGAGAGACCGAACTGCCGGCCGCCGTCGGGCAGCGCGTGCTGGACGCCGTGGTCGCGGTGACGAGCGACCTGGACCTCGACCAGGTGCTGCAGCGCATCGTCCGGGCCACCATGGACCTGACCGGGGCGCGCTACGGCGCGCTCGGCGTGCTGGACCCCTCGGGGCGCGAGCGGCTCGCGCGGTTCGTCCCGCTCGGGCTCACCGACGACGAGGTCGCGGCGATCGACCACTGGCCGCACGGCGAGGGCCTGCTCGGCGAGCTCATCGACCACCCGGAGCCGATCCGCGTCCCGGAGATCGCGGACGACGTGCGCTCGGCCGGCTTCCCCGAGGGCCATCCCCCGATGCACACGTTCCTCGGCGTGCCCGTGCGGGTGCGGGACACGGTGTTCGGCAACCTGTACCTCACCGACAAGGCGGGCGGGGAGCCGTTCACCGCGCAGGACGAGGCGGCCGTCGTGGCGCTCGCCGCGGCGGCGGGTGTCGCGATCGAGAACGCGCGCCTCTACGGGAGGGCGAAGCAGGTCGGCGTCCTCGAGGACCGCGACCGCATCGCGCGCGACCTGCACGACGTCGTCATCCAGCGCCTCTTCGCGTCCGCGATGTCGCTCATGAGCGTGCAGCCTCTCGTCGCCGACCCGACGGCGCGCACGCGCATCGAGGAGACCGTCGCCGACCTCGACGACACGATCCGGCAGATCCGCTCGACGATCTTCGCGCTGCACACCGCCGCCGACCCCGACGCGCCGTCCATCGAGGACCGCCTGCGCGCCCAGGCCGCGGCGGCGACGACGGTGCTCGGGTTCGCGCCCGACGTCCAGGTGGAGGTCGCGGGCGAGCGCTCCGGCGCCGGCGTGACCGACGGCGCCCCGAGCATGCCGGCCGAGGTCGCCGACCAGCTCGTCGTCGTGCTGGGCGAGGCGCTGACCAACGTCGCGCGGCACGCGGGGGCGAGCGCCGTCGTCGTGCACCTCGGCGTGACCGCGCACGAGGCGCGCCTGACCGTCACCGACGACGGCGTCGGCATCCGCGAGGGCGGACGCCGCTCCGGGCTGCGCAACATGGACGCGCGGGCGTCCGCGCTCGGGGGCGGCTGCACCGTCACGGCGCTGCCCGACGGCGGCACGCGGCTCGAGTGGTGGGCTCCCCTCGGGTAGTCGCCGGGCTCAGAGCGTGCGGTGCATGACGTGCAGGCCCACGAGCCCGTGCGCCGGATGGTCGAACGCCTCGGGGACGGTCGCGAGGACCGTGAAGCCCACGGACTCCCAGAGGCGCACGGCGCGCTCGTTGGTCTCGACCACGGCGTTGAACTGCATCGCGCGATAGCCGTCGGCGCGGGCGCCGTCGAGCACCGCGCGGGCCAGCGCTCTCCCGACGCCGCGACCCGCGGCGTCCGGCCCGACGACGAAGCTCGCGTTCGCGACGTGGGCGCCCGCGCCCGGGTGGTTGGGCAGGTACTTCGCGGTGCCGAGGACCTGGCCGGCGTCGTCGACCGCGACGAGGACCCGCGCGCCGGGCGACCCCGTCCAGGCCGAGCGGGCGTCGTCCTCGGTGATGTCGCGCGGGTACGTGTACGTCTCACCGGCGCGGAAGGCCGGTTCCAGGACGCGCCAGATCCCGGGCCAGTCGGCGGAGGTGGCGTCGCGGACCGGTACGGGGCGCGCTGTGCTGGTCACCCGTCGAGGCTAGCCGGACCGTCAGGCCGATCGTGCGATGCGGCGGCCCGTGACGATGCGCGGCACGACCTTGATGACGCGGTCGCGCTCCCCCGGCACGAACGTGACGAGCGGCAGGGAGAGCAGGCGCGCGCGCTCGTCCGGGTCCGTCACCTCGTACGTGCGGCCGACGAGGACGACGGACCAGCCCGAGCGGGCCTCGGCGTCGAACCAGTCGGCCTCGAACGCCACGACGGCGCGGCTCGTCGCGACCGCGAGCTTCGACCCCTCGCCCGTGCGGAAGACGATGTCGGGGCCGTCGAGCACGAAGTTGACCGGCTGGATCGCGGGCAGGGCGTGGTCGGTGAAGACGATGCGTCCCACGGGCACCGTCGCGAGGAGGGCGTAGCTCTCCTCCGGCGCGAGCTCCGTGAGCCCGGCCGAGGCGAGCCCGCCGCGGGTACCGGTGATCGTCATGTCACCATCGTCGCGCCGCGGTGTCAGATCCGTGAGTGCCGAAGGTCCCGACGACGAGCGGTCGCCGGCCCCGGGGACGACGGGTCCGGCGCCGTGAGGGCCGGCGCCCTCAGGGCCGGGCCGGTCAGGGACGGGGCCGGTGCCCACCGGGAGCCCCGCCCGCCGAGCCCGCTGCTCCGGTGGCGCCACCACGCCCCTCGTCGGTGCGGATCTCCGTCGCGAGCACGGCCACCTGGGTGCGGCGCTGGAGGCCGAGCGTCGCGAGCACGTGCGACACGTAGTTCTTCACCGTCTTCTCGGCGAGGTAGAGGCGCTGGCCGATCTCCCGGTTCGTCAGGCCCTCGCCGATGAGCGCGACGATCTGGCGCTCCTGCTGCGAGAGCCCCTCGAGCCGGTCGGGGGTCTCGTCCGCAGCGTGCCGCAGCCGCTCGAGGACGCGCGCGGTGCTCGACGGGTCCAGGAGCGAGCCGCCCGCGGCGACCGTCCGGACGGCGCCCACGAGGTCGGAGCCGTGGATCTGCTTGAGCACGTAGCCCGAGGCTCCGGCGAGCACGGCCTGGAACAACGCCTCGTCGTCGGCGAACGACGTGAGCATGAGGCAGCCGATGTCCGGGAGCTCCGAGCGCACCTCGCGGCACACCTCGACGCCCGAGCCGTCGGGCAGGCGCACGTCGAGGATCGCGACGTCAGGGCGCGTGGCGCGGATGCGGGGCAGCGCGGATGCGGCGGTGCCGGCCTCGCCGACGACCGTGATGTCGCCGGCCGCCTCGAGCAGGGCGGCGACGCCGCGGCGGACCACCTCGTGGTCGTCGAGCAGGAACACGCGGATCGGGTGGGGAGAGCCCATGTCCCTCAACGTAGCCGCTCGGGAACGCGTTCTCGCGTCGGAGCGGGCCCGCGACGCGAGGTCGGGACCTTGGTCCCCGTGCGCGGGGCCGTCCGGCCGCGAGCGGGGGCCGGGAGACCTGCGTCGGCGCCGCTCGGCGGGAGATATCCAGGAGAGGACGGGACGTTCCCGTCACGGAGGGCGAGGTGAGGACGATGAGCAGGGACGCGACGGACGTGGGACGCGGGCCGGTGGTGCTGGTCGGCGTCGACGGCAGCACGACGAGCGGGCGGGCGCTCGACGTCGCGGTCCGTGAGGCTGCCCGCCGCGGCGCGACGCTGCGTGTCGTGCACGTCGCGTACGTACCCGTCGTGTCGTCCCCGTTCGTGGGCGGCGTCTACTACCCGACGGTCGACGAGGTCGACGCCATCGCCCGGCCCATCCTCGACGCCGCCGTGGACCGCGCCGCGCGCGTCGACCCGGCGGTGCGCGTGCAGACGGTCCTGCGATCCGGCACGCCGAGCGAGGTGCTGCTCGACGCCGCGAAGGACGCCGACCTCGTCGTGGTCGGGACGCGCGGCCTCGGCTCCGTCGGGTCCGCGTTCTTCGGCTCCGTCTCGACGCGGCTCGCGGCCCGCAGCCCGGCCCCCGTGATCGTGGTGCCGCCCGTCGACGCGTGCCGGCACCGGACGGCGGACGTCGTGGTGGGGGTCGACGGTTCCGTGCACGGCGACGCCGCGCTGCGCTTCGCGCTCGACGAGGCGGCCGCGACGGGCGGGCGCGTGGTGGCGGTGTCCGCGTGGCGCCTGCCCCCGAACCTGCTGACCGACGAGGCCTTCGCGTTCGACACCCAGGCGGAGCGCGACGCGCGACGGGCCGCGGCACGCACCGTCGAGGCGGCGCTCGCGCGCGTGCGCACCACCGAGCACGACGGCGTGGGCGTCGAGACGTTCGTCGTCGAAGGGCGGCCCGGCGTCGCGCTCCACGAGGCCGGCCGGAGCGCGGCGCTCACGGTCGTCGGGTCCCGCGGGCGCGGCGACGTGCAGGGCATGCTGCTCGGCTCGGTGAGCCAGGACGTGCTCCACCACGCCGACGGCCCCGTCGCCGTCGTGCACGCGGCCAAGCCCTGACCCTGCCGAGCACGACCTGAGGGTCGTGATCCGGCGGACGGCGACCTCCAGGTCGTGCTCGACAGCGAGCGGGGTCGGGGTCGACGGCGAGCGTGGTCGGGGTCCCGACGGTCGGGACGGTCGTGGTCGCGCTAGCGTCGGACCTGTGACCAGCGCCGCGCAGCCGTCGTCGCACGACCCCTCGTGGCCCCGCGCCGGCGACTGGCCTGGCCCGACGGGGGCCGCCGTCGACGTCGCGCTGCTCGGCGTCCCGGCGTGGCGCACGTCGCTCTCCCCCACGGGCGCGCACGCCACGCCCGCCGCGGTCCGCGACGCGCTGCGCCGGTTCAGCCCTGCGCTCGTCCCCGACCGCCCCCTGACGGACGGCGGTCCCTCCGCGCGCGTGCGTCCGGCCGGGACGCGGGCCGGAACGGGCCCGGTCGGGCCGGTCGACCTCGCGGAGCTCGCGCTCGCGGATCACGAGGACGTCGACGAGCCGGACGGTCCGGAGGGCGAGGCCCGGACCCGTGCCGCGGTGGGTGCGGCGCTCGCGCACGCCCGGCTGCTCGTCGCTCTCGGCGGCGACAACTCCGTGACGGTCGCGACGGCGCTCGGCGCGTGGGGCGACGATCTCGCCACCGCGGGGCTCGTCACGTTCGACGCCCACCACGACCTGCGCGACGGCGTCTCCAACGGGTCGCCCGTGCGGCGGCTCGTCGAGGCGGGTCTCGACCCGGCCCGGGTCGTCCAGGTCGGGATCGCGGACTTCGCGAACTCCGCCGCGTACGCGCGGCGCGCGGCGGAGCTGGGGATCACGGTCGTGCACGTGGACGAGGTGCGCCGGCGCGGGCCGTGGGACGTCGTGCGCGCCGCGCTGACCGTCGCGGGCGCCGCGGGCGGCCCGGTGCACGTGGACGTCGACGTCGACGTGTGCGACCGGTCGGTCGCGCCCGGGTGCCCCGCGAGCGTGCCGGGCGGGCTCGCGGCGTGGGAGCTGCGGGCGCTCGTCCGCGAGGCGGTGCGCGACGAGCGCGTGCGGTCGCTCGACGTCGTCGAGGTCGACGCGACCGCCGACGCCCCGGACGGCCGGACGGTACGCCTCGCCGCGCTGTGCGTCCTGGAGTCGCTCGCCGGTCTCGCGCTGCGCCCCGGCGCTCCGGGAGCCCGCGCCGTCTGACACCGTCGCGGTACGGACGACCTCAGCCTCACGACGGAGTGCCCCGGTCCCGCGACGGAGCACCCCGGTCGTGGACCGGCGAACTACCCCGCGGTGCCGGGGTTCCCTCCGAGCGCGACGCGGACGCCGTCCTTCCAGACGGCCGCGACGAGCGGGACTCCCGGCCGGTACGCGAGGTGGACCCGGCTCGGCGCGTCGAGCAGCACGAGGTCGGCCCGCGCGCCCGGGGCGAGCACGCCGACGTCGTCACGCCGCAGCGCGAGCGCCCCGCCCGCGGTCGCGGCCCACACCGCCTCCGCGACGGTCATGCCGGTCTCGTGCACCGCGAGCGCCACGCACAGCGCCATGGACGACGTGTAGCTCGATCCCGGGTTGCAGTCGCTCGCGAGCGCGACGACGGCGCCCGCGTCGAGCAGCCGGCGCGCGTCCGGATAGGGCCGGCGCGTGGAGAGCTCGACTCCCGGCAGCAGCGTCGCGACGGTGCCGCTCCCTGCGGCCGCTCGGCGTGCCGCCGCCGCGCCGCCCGACCACGAGCCCGCGAGCGCCTCGACGTCCGCGTCGGTGAGGTACGTGCAGTGGTCGACCGCCGCGGCGCCGAGCCCGACGGCGAGCCGCACGCCGTCGCCGGGACCGAGCTGGCCGGCGTGCACGCGCACGCCGAGCCCTGCCGCGGCGCCCGCCTCGAGGACGCGTCGGGTCTGCTCGGGCGTGAACGCGCCCGTCTCGCAGAACGCGTCGACCCACCGGGCGTACGGCGCGCACGCGGCGAGCATGTCACCGCACACCAGGTCGACGTACTCCTCGGGCCGGCCCGCGTGCTCGCGCGGGACGACGTGCGCCCCGAGGAACGTCACCTCGTCGGCGACCTCGCGCGCGAGGCGGACCGACCGTTCCTCGTCCGCGACGGTGAGGCCGTAGCCGCTCTTGACCTCGACGGTCGTCGTGCCCTGCCCGAGCGCCTCGCGGACGTGCCGTGCGAGGTTCGCCCGCAGCGCGTCGTCGGACGCCGCGCGCGTCGCGGCGACGGTCGACCGGATCCCCCCGGCCTCGTAGGGCCGCCCGGCCATCCGGGCCTCGAACTCCGCCGCGCGGTCCCCGGCGAACACGAGGTGGGTGTGCGAGTCGACGAAGCCGGGGATCGCGGCCCGGCCGTGCGCGTCGACCGTCCGGTCCGGTTCCCGCCCTGCCAGCGCGTGCCCGACGCCGTCCCTCGCCTCGCGCGCGGGCCCCGCCCAGGCGACGCGGTCGCCGGCGAGCAGCACGACGGCGTCCGTCACTAGTCCGGTCGGGTCGCCGTCGCGCGTCCCCGGGCCGCCGGGGACGTTGGTCGTGAGCTCGGCGACCCCCGTGACGAGCGTCGCCCGACCCGCCGGAGGGTGGGCCATCACGACTCCCGCATCGGGACGCGCAGGCCGCCGCGCTCGGCGGCGTCCGTGGCGTCGTCGTACCCGGCGTCGACGTGCCGCAGGACGCCGAGGCCCGGGTCGTTCGCCAGCACGCGCGCGAGCTTCGCCGCCGCGAGGGGCGTGCCGTCCGCGACCGACACCTGGCCCGCGTGGATCGACCGGCCCATCCCCACGCCGCCGCCGTGGTGGATCGACACCCACGTCGCGCCCGACGACGCGGCGGTCAGCGCGTTGAGCAGCGGCCAGTCGGCGATCGCGTCGGAGCCGTCGGCCATCGCCTCCGTCTCGCGGTACGGCGACGCGACCGACCCGGCGTCGAGGTGGTCACGCCCGATGACGACGGGCGCGCGGACCTCGCCCGACGCGACGAGCTCGTTGAACCGCAGGCCCGCCCGGTCGCGCTCGCCGTGCCCGAGCCAGCAGATGCGGGCGGGCAGGCCCTGGAACGCGACCCGCTCCTGCGCGGCGCGGATCCAGCGGTGCAGGTGGTCGTCGTCGAACAGGTCGAGCACGGCCGCGTCGGTCGCGGCGATGTCGCGCGGGTCGCCGGACAGCGCCGCCCACCGGAACGGCCCCTTCCCCTGCGCGAACAGCGGGCGGATGTACGCGGGCACGAAGCCGGGGAACGCGAACGCCCGGTCGTACCCGCCGTGGCGCGCCTCGTCGCGGATCGAGTTGCCGTAGTCGAACACCTCCGCGCCCGCGTCGAGGAACCCCACCATCCCCTCGACGTGCCGGGCCATCGACTCCCGCGCCCGCGCGGTGAAGCCCTCGGGGTCCCGTGCGGCGGCGTCGGCCCACTCGTCGACGGGCACCCCGAGCGGCAGGTACGCGAGCGGGTCGTGCGCCGACGTCTGGTCCGTCACGACGTCGACCTCCACGCCCCGGCGCAGCAGCTCGGGCACGACGTGCGCGCTGTTGCCCACGACGCCCACCGACAACGCCCGACGCTCGCGGCGCGCGTCCTCGACGAGCCGCACCGCGATGTCGAGATCGTCCGCGACCTGGTCGAGGTACCGCTCCCGGACCCGGCGCTCGAGGCGCGACCGGTCGACGTCGACCACGAGGCACGCGCCCCCGTTGAGCGTCACCGCGAGCGGCTGCGCCCCGCCCATCCCGCCGCACCCGCCCGTGAGCGTGAGCGTCCCGGCGAGCGTGCCGCCGAACCGTTGCGCGGCCACGGCAGCGAGCGTCTCGTACGTGCCCTGGAGGATGCCCTGGGCGCCGATGTAGATCCACGACCCGGCCGTCATCTGGCCGTACGTCGTCAGGCCCATCGCCTCGAGCCGCCGGAACTCGGGCCACGTCGCCCAGTCGCCCACGAGGTTGCTGTTCGCGAGCAGCACGCGCGGCGCCCACTCGTGCGTCCGCAGCACCCCGACGGGCTTGCCGGACTGGACGAGGAGGGTCTCGTCGTCGGCCAGGGTCCTGAGCGTGCGGACGATCGCGTGGTAGCTCGGCCAGTCGCGCGCCGCGCGGCCCGTCCCGCCGTAGACGACGAGGTCGTCCGGACGCTCCGCGACCTCGGGGTCGAGGTTGTTCATGAGCATGCGCAGCGGCGCCTCCGTCTGCCACGAGCGCGCGGTCAGCGTCGTGCCGCGCGGTGCTCGGACGGGGACGGGCGTACCGAGGTCGTGCGCGGGGCGCTGAGTCTGGGGATGGGTCTGCGGCGGTCTCATCGGGGGTCGCTCCTCTCGCTGCGCGGGTTCAGGCCAGGTGCCCGACGGCGTCGCTCGCCACCGCGACCACGTCGCCCCGGGTGACGAGCCGGGTGACGGCCTCGATCTCGGGCGACAGGTAGCGGTCGGGGCCCGGGCCGTCGGCGACGCTGCGCACGAGGTCGCGCACGGCGCCGGTGCCGCGAGCGGGCGCGATCACCCCCCGCGAGTTGTCAGCACTGGCCCGGCCCAGGGGCCCGTCGGGCGCTGGCAACGCGCCGCGCCCAGAGCTGTCAGCCGCCGGCCGGTCTACGGACCCGTGGGGCGCTGACAGCTCGGGCGCGCAGCGCAGGTCGAGCGCGCGCGTCGCCGTCAGCAGCTCGATCGCCAGCACCTGCGCGAGCCCGTCGAGCGCGCGCCGCAGCTTGCGCGCCGCGGCCCAGCCCATCGACACGTGGTCCTCCTGCATCGCCGACGACGGGATCGAGTCCACGCTCGCCGGCACCGCGAGCCGCTTGAGCTCCGACACGATCCCCGCGGCCGTGTACTGCGCGATCATCAGGCCGGAGTCGACGCCCGGGTCGTCCGCGAGGAACGGCGGCAGGCCCTCGTTGCGGGCCTTGTCGAGGAACCGGTCGGTGCGGCGCTCGCTGATGCTCGCGACGTCGGCCACGGCGACCGCGAGGAAGTCGAGCACGTACCCCACCGGCGCGCCGTGGAAGTTGCCGTTGGACTCGACCCGGCCGTCGACGGTGACGACGGGGTTGTCGATCGCCGCGGCGAGCTCGCGACCCGCGACGGTCGCGGCGTGGTCGAGCGTGTCGCGCGCCGCACCGTGGACCTGCGGCGCGCAGCGCAACGAGTAGGCGTCCTGGACGCGCGTGCACTCGGGCCGGCCGTGCGCGTCGAGCGTTCGGTGGCTCGCGACCACCGGCGACCCCGCCAGCATCGACCGCAGGTTCGCGGCCGACGCCGCCTGGCCCGGGTGCGGACGCAGCGCCACGAGATCCTCGGCGAACGGGGCGTCGGAACCGAGGAGCGCCTCGACGCTCACGGCGGCCGCGACGTCCGCCGTCCGGAGCAGCGAGCGCAGGTCGTGGAGCGCGAGGCACAGCATGCCGAGCATGCCGTCCGTGCCGTTGAGGAGTGCGAGGCCCTCCTTCTCGCGCAGGACGAGGGGCAGGATCCCGGCGTCCGCGAGGGCCTCGCGCGACGGCCGCAGCATGCCACCCGCGTCGCGCGCCTCGCCCTCGCCCAGCGCCGCGAGCGCGACGTGCGCGAGCGGCGCGAGGTCGCCCGAGCAGCCGAGGGACCCGAACTCGCGGACCACCGGCGTGACGTGGGCGTCCAGCATCGCGGCGTACGTCGTCGCGACGACCGGCCGCGCACCGGTGCGACCCGTCGCGAGCGTCGCGAGGCGCAGGAGCTGCAGCGCGCGCACGACCTCCGTCTCGACCTCCGGGCCCGAACCGGCGGCGTGGGAGCGCACGAGGCTCGTCTGGAGCTGCGCGCGCCGCTCGACCGGGATGTGCCGCCGGGCGAGCGCACCGAAGCCGGTCGAGACGCCGTAGTGCGGACGGTCGTCGTCGGCGAGCGCGTCGACGACCGCGCGGCTCGCGGCCATCGCGTCGAGCGCGACGTCGGCCACGCGGACGCCCGCGCCGTGCCGCGCGACCGCGACGACGTCGTCGACCGACAGCGGCCGCTCCCCCACGACGACCGGCTGCTCGCCAAGGTCTGCCACCGGGGTGCGGTCGCCCGCCGAGGCGCCGGGCGGCGCCGGGCGCGGGGTGTGCGTCGTTGCCATACGACCAGGACACACCGGCCGCTGCGCTCTCGACAGGGCCCCGTACGAGGTTCAGTCTGGGATCCCAGACACCCCGAGGAGGCGACCATCGCCGACGTCCCGGCCGCGCGCGGCGCCGTGCGCGTGCTCGCCTACCTCGCCGCCCAGGCCGGACCGTCGCCCGCGGCCGCGGTGGCGCAGCACCTCGGGCTGCCCCGCTCGACGGTGTACCACCTGCTGTCGGTCCTCGTGGAGGAGGGTTTCGTGACCCACCTGCCCGAGGAGCACCGGTACGGGCTGGGCACGGCGTCTCTCGCCCTCGGGTCCGCGTACGCGCGCCAGGCGCCGCTCGCGCGCCTCGCCCGCCCGGTGGTCGGCCGCCTCGTCGAGTCGACCGGCGAGAGCGCCCACCTCGCGGTGCTGAACGGCCGGGAGGTGCTCTACCTCGTGGAGCAGCGGGCACCGCGCCGGCCCGCGCTCGTGACCGACGTCGACGTCCGCCTGCCCGCGCACCTCACCGCGAGCGGGCGCGCCGTGCTCGCGCGGCTGCCCGCCGCCCAGGTCCGTGCCCTGTTCCCTGGCCCGTCGGCGTTCGCCGACCGGACCGGCGTCGGCCCGCAGTCCCTGCGCGCGCTGCGCGACGTGCTGCGCGAGGTCCGCGCGCGCGGCTGGGCGACGGAGGACGGCGAGGTCTCCCCCGGTCTCGCGTCGGTCGCCCGGGCGGCCGTGGACCACACGGGCTCGCCCGTCGCGGGCATCGCGCTCACGTTCGTGTCCGACGACGTCCCGCCGGCCCGGCGCGCGGAGCTCGCCGACGCGGTGGGTCGGGCCGCGAGCGAGATCAGCCGCCGCCTCGGCGCCCGCACCCCGCTCCCGCCGAGAGAGAGCCCTGGCCGCCGAGGTAGAACCGCGGTCCGCGAGGTAGAGCCGTGGTCCGCGATAGAGCCCTGGTCCGCGAAGTAGAACCGAGGTCGGTGACGTAGAGCTCTCCTTCGGCGACCAGGGCTGTGTCTCGCGGTGACCACAGACACGGCGAGACGACGCCGGGAGGGGCGGGTGGGGGCGCCGCGTCGTGGGGTCGGGCCTGGCGGGAGCGCCGCGAGGAACGAGCAGCGCGGATGGGAGACGCGGCGCCCCCACCCACCCCGACCACACAACGCAACCACCCGCCGTCGGGCACCAAGAACTAGGACGTGTCTCCCAAACGGACTTGGGCACCACTCGTCGGCGTTCCCCGCGTGTCACCACCGTCCTCATCCGAGTCGGACGTGGGCTCGGCGTTCAATGTCCGGATGACCGCTCACGACGTAGCCCGCGCCCTGCCGGAGATCTCGTTGCTCCGTGACCGGTGTCGCGTGTTGGCGACCCTGGACGCCGTGATGAGCCCGGAGTGGGACTGGCGGTACTTCTCGTTCGACTCGCGCTGGGCGCCGGGTGAGGACATGGCGTCCATGCGTAACGGATCGGGCGATGAGTGGTCGATCGTCTTCTCGTCAGCCGGGGGCTTCGTCCGCGGGTTCGACCACGAATCGGACATGAGCCCGTACGCCAACGACGGGAAGTTGTGGCCCGGACTCGTCGATAAGGTGCCACCGGTCTTCACTGCCCATCTCACCGAGCCGGCGTTTTGTGACGGCGCGACGTTGCTGGCCACGGTATGCCTGTGGCGCCAAGTCGAGGACGACGGCTGGCGCGCCGGCGACATGAGTTTCCCACCCGGCGACGATCCTGACGGCGCGAACTGGCTCCTCGAGATGCTGGTGCGCTACTCCCCCGAGGCCTATGAGCGATTCGCCGAGGACTACTACGAGGCAGACGTCGACTCGAGCGCCGTCAGCGCGATCTTCGCTCTCGAGCCCCTTACTCAGGACCTCGTGCAGCGCCTCAACCCCGATGCCGACATGGAGACGCTGGCGGACGACCTTGCACAGATCGGGTACCCACGACTCTGATGAAACCTGAGCCCCGAGCAGCCGGCCGGACCGGTGCGCGCGACCCGCCGAGCGCACCCGCCGGCCCAGCTGGGGTCGCGTCTCCTCATCGACTACCTCGCCCGTGTGCCTCAGACGTTGGGAGACGCGCCCTAGGGCTCTATCTCGCCGACCAGGGCTCTATCTCGCCCACCAGGGCTCTACCTCGGCGACCAGGGCTCTACCTCGCGCGTGCACTGGAGAGCAGCGAGCACCCGCGCTAGATTGTTCGGCATGCCGAACTTTTCTCTCCGGCTCGCCGTCCCGGCGGTGGCCACCACGGGGCTGGTCGCGCTCGCGTTGACGCTCGGCGGGTGCTTGACCGGCACGGACGCCGGGTCGTCGGGCAGCGCTGCCGACGACCGCCCGGTCGTCCTCACCACGTTCACCGTGCTCGCGGACATGGCACGCAACGTCGCGGGCGACCACCTGCGCGTCGAGTCGATCACCAAGGTCGGGGCGGAGATCCACGGCTACGAGCCCACCCCGGGCGACCTGCGGCGCGCGGCGGACGCCGACCTGATCCTCGACAACGGGCTCGGGCTCGAGGCGTGGTTCGACCGGTTCGTCGGCGACCTCGACGTGCCGCACGCCGTCGTGAGCGACGGGGTCGACACGATCCCGCTCGGCGACGACACCGCCGAGGCGTACCAGGGCACGGCCAACCCCCACGCCTGGATGTCGCCCGTGAACGGACAGCTGTACGTGCACAACATCGCCGAGGCGTTCGCCGAGCTCGACCCCGAGCACGCCGACGACTACCGCGCCGCCGCCGCCGACTACGCCGCCGAGATCGGCGCCGTCCACGACGAGCTCACCGCGGCGCTCGACACCCTGCCCGACGAGCACCGCGCGCTCGTCACGTGCGAGGGCGCGTTCTCCTACCTCGCGCGCGACGCAGGCCTCACCGAGCACTACCTGTGGGCCGTCAACGCGGAGCAGCAGGCCACGCCGCGCCAGGTCGCGGGCACGATCGAGCTCGTCGAGCGCGACGACGTGCCGGCCGTCTTCTGCGAGTCCACCGTGTCCGACGCGCCCATGCAGCGGGTCGTCGAAGCGACCGGCGCGACGTTCGGCGGCGTGCTCTACGTCGACTCCCTGTCCGAGCCCGACGGACCCGTCCCGACCTACCTCGACCTCCTGCGCCACGACGCGAGCACGATCGTCGACGGCCTCACGGGCGAGAACCCGGGAGGCGAGGGCTGATGGCGCGCGACCACGCGACGTCGGGCACGAGCGACGTGCCGGCGATCGAGGTGCGCGACCTCACCGTCCACCACGGTGAGGTCCTCGCCCTGGACGCCGCGACCCTGACCGTCGGCTCGACCCGGGGACCGGGGACGGTGTGCGGGCTCGTCGGGATGAACGGCTCCGGGAAGTCCACGCTGTTCAAGGCGATCATGGGCATGCTCCGCCCGGACCACGGCACGGTGCTGCTCGACGGCGCCCCGCCCGCCCGCGCCCGGCGCGCCCAGGCCGTGGGGTACGTGCCGCAGAGCGAGGACGTCGACTGGGCGTTCCCGCTGAGCGTGCGCGACGTCGTCATGACCGGGCGGTACGGGTTCCAGGGCTTCACCCGCCGCCCCCGCGCAGCGGACCGCGCGGCCGTCGACCACGCGCTCGAGCGCGTCGAGCTGGCCGACCTGGCGGACCGGCAGATCGGCGCGCTCTCCGGCGGGCAGCGCAAGCGCGCGTTCGTCGCGCGCGGGCTCGCGCAGGGCGCCACGATCCTCCTGCTCGACGAGCCGTTCGCCGGGGTCGACAAGCGGTCCGAGGCGACGATCACCGCGCTCCTGCGCGAGCTCGCGGGCGGCGGCGCGACCGTCCTCGTCTCGACGCACGACCTGCACGGGCTGCCCGCGCTCGCCGACGAGGCCGTCCTGCTCATGCGCCGCGTCCTGCTGCACGCGACGCCCGAGGAGGTGCTGCGCCCGGAGAACCTGGCGCTCGCGTTCGGGCTCGAGGTCGCGCCGTGAGCCCGGGGATCTGGGACCTTCTCGTCGAGCCGCTGTCGTTCGAGTTCGTGCGGACGGCGCTCGCCGTCACGCTCACGGCGGGGATCGTGTGCGGGGTGCTGTCCTGCTGGCTCGTGCTCGTCGGCTGGTCGCTCATGGGTGATGCGGTGTCGCACGCGGTGCTGCCGGGCGTCGTGCTCGCGTACGTCGTCGGCGCGCCGTTCGCGCTCGGCGCCCTCCTCTTCGGCCTGCTCGCGGTGCTGCTCATCGGCGCGGTCCGGGACACGAGCCGCGTCAAGGAGGACGCGGCGATCGGGGTGGTGTTCACGACCCTCTTCGCCCTCGGCCTCGTGCTCATCTCCGTCACGCCGAGCCAGACCGACCTCAACCACATCCTGTTCGGCAACCTGCTCGGCGTGTCGCCCACCGACCTCCTGCAGGTGCTGGTGCTCGGCGCCGTGACGCTCACGGTCGTCGTGCTCAAGCGGCGCGACCTCACGCTCTACGCGTTCGACCCTGTGCACGCGCACGCCATCGGGCTCTCGCCCCGCCGGCTCGGGGCGCTGCTGCTGGGGCTGCTGGCGCTGACCGTCGTCGTCGCGCTCCAGGCCGTGGGCGTCGTGCTCGTCGTCGCGCTGCTCATCACGCCGGGCGCGACGGCGTACCTGCTCACCGACCGGTTCTCGCGCATGCTGTGGATCTCGCCGCTCGTGGCGTCGGTGAGCGGGGTCGTGGGGATCTTCGGCAGCTACTGGCTCGACACGTCGTCGGGCGGGGCGGTCGTCGTGACGCTGGGCGCCGTGTTCGCGCTCGCGTACCTCTTCAGCCCGCGGCACGGGCTGCTGACGACGCGCGTCGCGCAGGCCCGGCGGCGGCGCGCCGTCGCCGCGACCCGATCCTGAGCGGGCCCGGCCTGCGCTGTGTGCGAAATCTCCACACCTGAAGCCCCGATTCCCTGGCTCTTCCCAGGAACGCCCCCCAGACTGTTCACCATGTCAGCGAGGACGAGCGATCAGCCGGCGACGCCGCGGACGAGGACGTCTGCCCGGTTCGCCGCCGCCAGCCTGCTCGCGCTGTCGATGATGCTCCCTCTCTGCGCCACGGCGAGCGCCGCCGAGGTCGAGCAGCTCATCGCCGACGCGCAGGTCCAGACCGAGACCATCGGCGACGACCTCGAACGCGTCGGGACCCACCTGCCCGCCCTGGACGCCGTGCTCCGCAACGACGTCGTCGACGCGACCGAGTCGGTCCAGGCCGCGACCGACGAGGCGCGCACGGCCCTCGACCACGCCAAGGACGCCGACCACGCGGCCGACGGTCGTGCCACGATCGCCCTGGCCGACGCCCAGGTGGCGCTCGACGCCGCGTCCGCCCAGCTCCGGTACGTCACCGACCTCGCGCACGACGCCGGTGAGGGCGTCGCCGTCGCGCTCGAGCGGCTCCAGGCGCACATCGACGAGCTCCGGGGAGAGACGACGCGCGCGAGCGTCTAGCCTTCGAGCATGGCGTCCCAGGCTCCGCGTCGGCCGCTGCCCCGTCCCGCGCTGCGCGTGACGGGCCTCGTCAAGCCGCACGAGGCGTTCCCGGCCGTGGCCCGCGCCGACCGGTCGATCAACGGCCGCACGAACCGCCGTCGGCTGGGGCCGCGGGCGGACGCCGCCCTCGCGGGCCTGTCCACCGTCGCCGACCACGGCGTGCTGTGGGGCGGCCTCGCGCTCGCCGCCGCCGTGACGGGGCCGCGCGGCCGGCGTGCCGCCGTGCGCGGCTACGGCTCGCTCCTCGCCGCGAGCGCCGTCGCGAACCTCGTGGGCAAGACCCTGTTCGGCGGCGAGCGGCCCTCGCCCGAGAGCCTCCCCGCGTGGCGGCGGCTCGCCCACCCCCCGACGTCGCCGTCGTTCCCCTCCGGCCACTCCGCGTCGGCGGCGGCGTTCGTCACCGGCGTGGCCGTGGAGTGGCCCGTGCTCGGCGTCGCGCTGGTGCCGCTCGCGACGGCCGTGGCCTACTCGCGCCTGCACACCGGGTCGCACTGGTTCTCGGACGTCGCGGCCGGTGTCGCGGTGGGCACCACCGTCGCGCTCGTGGGGCGGGCGGTCGCGCCCGGGTCCCACCGCCGCCGCGCCGCGGCGCCGGCGGGTCCGGCCGCCGACGTCCCCGCGCTGCCCGACGGCGCCGGGCTCTTCGTCGTGGTCAACCCCGCCGCCGGCTCGGGCCGGGCCCTCGCGGAGGACCCGGCCGCGGCCGTCCGGGACGGACTCCCCGCGGCGGAGCTCCACCTCCTGTCCGACGGCGACGACCTGCGCGCCCTGTACGACGACGCGGCGGCGCGCGGCGCGAGGGCGCTGGGGGTAAGCGGTGGTGACGGCACGGTGTCGACGGCGGCCGCGGCGGCTCGCGCGCACGACCTGCCCCTCGTGGTGCTGCCCGGCGGGACGCTCAACCACTTCGCACGGACCGCCGGCCTCGGGTCGATCACGGCCTCCCTCGCCGCGGTGCGCGAGGGGACGGGTGCGGTGGTCGACGTCGCGGACCTGGAGGTCACCGGTCCGGGCGTCGACGGCGACCCGGGCGGCGGAGCCCGCACCGTCCTCAACACGTTCTCGGTCGGGGTGTACCCGGAGCTCGTCACCGAGCGGGAGCGCTACGAGCACCGGCTCGGGAAGTGGCCCGCGGCGGTGCTCGCCGCCGCTCGCGTCCTGGCCAGCGCACGGCCCGTGCGGCTCGACATCGACGGCCACGAGGTCAGGAGCGGCGACTACTGGTCGCTCTTCGCCGGCGTGAACCGGTACTACCCGCAGAGCCTCGCGCCCGTCGAGCGCCGCCGCCTGGACGACGGGGTGCTCGACGTCCGCACCGCCCGTGCCGAGCGCCGCGCGAGCCGTCTGCGCACGTTCCTCGAGGTGGCGGCCGGCGACACCGGGACCCGGCTCGCGCGCCGCGTGCCCGGGGTGCGCCGGCACCTCGTCGTCGGGGCCACGGCGGTCGAGCGGCTCGACCTGCGGTTCCCCGCGCGCGAGCCGGGCGACCCGCACGTCGTCCTCGCGCACGACGGCGAGGTGCTGACCGTGGGGGACCACGCGGCGTCGGGCGCGGTCCGTGTGCGGCTCACGGTCCGCCGCGCGGCGCTGCGCCTCTACGTCCCGGCGGGCGAGGCGCTCGCGGAAGATCCCGCGCCCCGGAACCGTTGACCGGACGCACCCGTCGGCCCCGACGGCGCACGACGACCGAGGAGAGACCATGACCGAGCCCACCACCGCCGCCGCGGAGAGGACCGCTCCCGAGCAGGTCGAGCTGGGTCTCGACACGTTCGGCGACGTCACGGCCGGGCCGGACGGTGCGCCGGTCACCGCGGCGCGCACGATCCGCGAGGTCGTCGACGAGGCCGTGCTCGCGGACCAGGTGGGCGTCGACTTCTTCGGGGTCGGCGAGCACCACCGCGAGGACTTCGCCGTGAGCGCGCCCGAGGTCGTGCTCGCGGGCATCGCGACGCGCACGTCGCGGATCCGGCTCGGGTCGGCCGTCACGGTGCTCAGCTCGGACGACCCCGTGCGCGTGTTCGAGCGCTTCGCGACGCTCGACGCCCTGTCCGACGGCCGCGCCGAGGTGATCCTCGGGCGCGGGTCGTTCATCGAGTCGTTCCCGCTGTTCGGCTACGACCTCTCCGACTACGAGGTGCTGTTCGAGGAGAAGCTCGACCTGTTCGTGCACCTGCTCGACGAGGGACCGGTGTCGTGGTCGGGGACGACGCGTGCGGCGCTGAGCGGTCTGGAGGTCTTCCCCAAGACGGAGTCCGGGCGCCTGCGCACCTGGGTCGGCGTGGGCGGGTCGCCGGAGTCGGTGGTCCGCACCGCGCGCCACGGCCTGGGGCTCATGCTCGCGATCATCGGCGGCGAGCCCGAGCGGTTCCGCCCGTACGTCGACCTGTACCACCGCGCGGTCGACGAGCTCGGGCAGCCCGTGCTGCCGGTCGGCGTGCACTCCCCCGGGCACGTCGCCGAGACCGACGAGCAGGCGCAGGAGGAGGTCTACGAGCACTTCGCGGCCATGAACAACCGCATCGGCCGAGAGCGCGGCTGGCCCGCCTACCACCGCGGACGGTTCGCGCACGACATCCGGGACGGGTCGCTGTACGTCGGGTCGCCGGAGACGGTGGCGCGCAAGATCGCCTCGACCGTGCGCCTGCTCGGGGCCGGGCGGTTCGACCTCAAGTACTCGTCCGGCACGCTGCCGCACGACGCGATGATGCGCAGCATCGAGCTCTACGGGACCCAGGTGATCCCCCGGGTGCGCGAGCTGCTCGCCGAGGGCTGAGCCGCCGACCACGCGATCACGACCGTCGAGCACGGGATCGTCCACCGGATCGCGCGGGATCCGGTGGACGATCCCGTGTTCGGCACGGCGTGTCAGGCGCTGAAGCCGGCCGTCCGCCGGCCAGGGCCGTCGC
Source organism: Cellulosimicrobium sp. PMB13 (assembly GCF_051294865.1). Lineage (NCBI taxonomy): Bacteria > Bacillati > Actinomycetota > Actinomycetes > Micrococcales > Promicromonosporaceae > Cellulosimicrobium > Cellulosimicrobium sp. PMB13. The sequence continues at coordinate 517,320 of NZ_CP145910.1, forward strand.
TTCCGCCGGTCGGGTCCGCCCCCGCGAGGCGGAGCGCCTCGTCCTCCAGCTCGCGCGGGAGCCCGACGCCGGGCCGGTCCGCGCGCTGCGGCGTCGCCTCTCCGTCCGCGTCCAGGGCCTGCATCCAGTCCCACGTGTCGCGGACCGTCTCGCGCACGTCGCGCGTGCGCAGCCCGAGGGAGAACGCGCGCGACACGTCGGAGCCGTGGAGCGCGTCGTACAGCTCGCCCGGTGGGATCCAGATGGGCAGCTGCGACCACGGCTCGATCCCCGCCCGCTCCACGACCTCCGGCTCGACCCAGACGAGCTCGGCGGGCGGGCGCCCGGCCGCCGAGACGGCGTCGGCGGTGACCGCGACGCACGCCGAGAGCACGTCGCGCATCGTCGCGTGCCCGGGTGCGCTCACCACGTCGACCGGACCCGAGGCGCCCGTGAGCGCCGCGTCGAGCGCGAACGCCGCGAGGTCGCGTGCGTCGACGTGCTGGAGCGGGAGCTCGGCCGGGCCCGGCGCGAGGACCGGACCGCCCTGCGCGACGCGGCGCAACCACCACGGGAGCCGGCCGACGTTCTCGCGCGGCCCGAGGATGAGGCCGGCACGCAGCAGGAGCGCGCGGTCTCCGAGCGCGTCGACGGCGGCGATCTCGGCGCCACGCTTGGCGCGCGCGTAGTCGTCGTGCGTCGTCTCGTCGGGGTCGGCGTCGACGAGCGGCGCCGACTCGTCCGCGCCGCGCGGCGGCCACGGCCTGTAGACCGAGCGGGACGACACGTAGACGTACCGGCTGTCGCCGGGGATGCGGCCCGCCAGGAGACCCGCGGCGTCGCGCACGGCGGCGGGCGCCCACGACCACGTGTCGACGACGACGTCCCACTTCTGCGCGACGTCGTCCGACCGCAGCGCGTCCAGCCCGTCGGGGCGGGAGCGGTCGCCGACGAGCTGCCGGGCGCCGTCGGGCGCGGGGTGGGTGCCGCGGTTGAGGACCGTGACGTCCCACCCGCGCGCGAGGGCGTCGTCGACCACCGCGCGGCCGACGAAGTCCGAACCGCCGAGGACCAGGAGCCGTGTCGTCATGCGCCCCAGCGTCGCGCAGCCCGCGCCCGCCCGCAGCCTCTTACGCGGTCGGCAGACGCGTCTCACCGCCTCGCCCCTCCGAGGCCTTGACATGCCGCTCTGCTGGCCAGGTAACCTGGCCAGGACGAGGAGGACGCATGCAGATGAACGTGCTCGAGGCCAAGAACAACCTGTCCGCGTTGATCGCCCGCGCTGTGGCGGGCGAGGAGGTGGTCATCGCCAAGCGCGACGTCCCCCTCGTGCGACTCGTCCCCGTCCGAGCCGACCTCTCGCACGGGACCGGGCCTGCGATCCTCGAGTGGCTGGAGGCTCACCCGGTGCCGTCGCGATCCGTCCGCAGCACCGAGGAGGTCGACGCCGACGTCGCTGCGGAGCGCGAGGGCTGGGAGTGATCTACCTCGACTCGTGCGTCGTCATCTACGCGGTCGAGGATCCAGGCCCACGGGGCGAGGCGGTGCGGAAGCGGCTCGCGCGGGCCGGCGACGAGCCGGTCGCCGTGAGCCCGCTCGTCGCGATGGAGTGCCTGGTCGGACCGCTGCGCCGGGGTGACCTCGAGCTCGAGTCGCGGTACCGCACGGTCCTCGACCTCTTCCACCAGCTCGCCGTCCCCGCGGACGTCTTCGAGCGTGCCGCCCGCCTCCGGGCGACGCACGGCCTGCGCACCCCGGACGCGCTCCACCTCGCCACCGCTCAGGTGCACGGGTGCTCCGCGCTGTGGACGAACGATCAGCGCCTGCACGCCGCGAGCAGGGGCCTCGCGGTCGACGTCGTCGCCGGTGCCTAGCGGACCGGCTCGGCTCCTGGTTCGGTCGGGTCAGTCCGGATCCGTCGGGTCGAGCGGCGCGTCGGGGTCGAGGTTCACGACGCCGCGCCGCCAGTAGCCCCGGATCGCGAGCTGGTCCGGGCGCGCACCTGAGCGGCGCAGGTCGCGACGCACCACGGCCAGATCGGTGGCCTCCCCCGCCCCGACCGCGTACTCGTCCGCGTCGATCGGCCCGAGCGCGCGCACCGCCTCGGCGAGCTGGCCCGGGCCGTCCGTGCGGTAGAGGATCTCGACGGACGCGCGCCCCAGCTCGTCCTCGACGAACGCCTCGTCGACGTCGTCGCCGATCTCGACGATCGCGGTCACGGGGACGTCCGGCCCGACGGCGGCCACCCACCGCGCGAGCGCGGGCAGACCCGTCTCGTCCCCGACGACCAGGAGCCGCCCGATCCCCTCGGGCACGCCGCCGCTCGACGTCGGTCCGACGAGGACGACCTCGTCACCGGCCGTCGCGCGCGCCGCCCACGCGGACGCCGGACCGCCCGGTTCGCCGGGCGGCGCACCGGGAACGTCGTCGCCGTGGAGCACCCAGTCGACGTCGACCTCGCCGACCTCGCCGACCGTCCGGGTCGAGCGGACCGTCATCTCCCGGGAGATCGACACGACGCCGGCCGGGCGCTGGAGCGCGCCGTCGGCGGTGAGCGTCGGGGGGTGCAGCACACCGGTCGCCGGGTCGGGGAGGAACACCTTCACGTGGTCGTCGGGTCCAGGCGCTCGGAGCAGCGCGCGCTCCGCCGGGTCGCCCGGTCCGAGGGGTTCGGCCCCGGCGTCGACCGCGGCGCGGAAGGTGATGCGGCGCAGCGCGGTCGAGGTCTCGGCGACGGCGTGGACACGGACGCGACGCGGGACGAGGTCGAGGTGGGTGCGGGAGCGCGTGAACACCCGTCGATCCCATCACACGGGGCGCCCGGGCGTCCCGATAGGCTCCGCCACCATGGTCCGCGCCCTGTTGTCCCGCGCCGTCATCGCGTGCGCCGTGGCCGCCGCCGTCCTCGGGACGGGAGCCTGCGCAGGCGTCCGCAGCGAGCCCGACGACGTCGACACGGCCCGGCTCGCCGCCCTCGAGGACGCCGCGCCGTTCGACGCGGACTGGCAGGCGGACCCGGCCCGGGGCGCGTTCCGCAGTGCGGCCGTCCTCGCGTACCGCGGGCAGGTGTCGTTCACCGAGGAACGCACGGCACCGCCCGACGGGCGTGCCGACCAGGCGGTGTGGACCGAGGGCGTCACGACGGCAGCGGCACTGCGCACGGAGGGCTGGACGGTGGTCGGTGCGTCCTGCCAGGTGGCCGACGGCGGCGACGCCGTGGACACGGTCGTCGTGGTCGCGACGCGGGACGTGGCCGACGTCGTGGCGGTCGCCCGCGTCACCGTCGACACCGACGCGCGCCGCGGCACGCTCGTCGTGCCGTACCACACCGAGGAGCCCGACCCCTGGGGTCTCGACCCGCTCGACGGACCGACGTGCGTCGACGGCGACACGCCGCCGTCGGCCACCGTCACGGCCGGCGCCGACCCCGAGGACGTCACCGACGTGCCGCTCCCCTGAGCGGCACCGCCTCTCGCCCGGCCGGGCCACCGGCTACGGTGACGTGATGGACGTCGAGGTGCGCCCCGCCGTCGGCCGCTTCACCGACTTCGCGACCGTGGTCGGCCCGAAGAGCCCCGGGGTGCCGGGCTGCTGGTGCATGTCGTACCGGGACAGCCGCGTCGGCAACGACGACCGGCCTGCCTACATGGCCGACCTGTGCGCCGTCGAACCCGGCCCCGGCGTGCTCGCCTACGTCGACGGCGAGGTCGCGGGCTGGTGCTCCGTCGCACCACGCAGCACCTACCGACGTCTCATGCGCTCGCGCACGATCCCGTTCGTCGACGAGCTCGACGCCTGGAGCGCCGTGTGCTTCGTGGTGCGGGCCGGGTACCGGCGCCGCGGGCTCATGCACGACCTGCTCGCGGGCGCCGTCGAGCACGCCGCCGCGCACGGCGCTCCCGCGGTCGAGGGGTACCCGGTGGACTCGGGGCCCGAGCGTGTCGACGTCATCTCCGGGTACGTCGGGAGCGTCGCGCTCTTCGAGCGGGCCGGGTTCGTGCGTGCCGCGCCGACGACCGGCGTCAGCGGCGGGACGCCGCGTGTCGTCATGCGCAGGATGCTCGGCTGAGCACTCCCTGAGACCCAGGTCTCCGTGCACCCCGCCTCGACCGCTGCCGGTCGCCGCGGGTTCACCTGCGGGAACGGATCCGTTCACGTGCTGCGGGCAACGTTCGACCGTCATCCACGAAGGAAGGGTCCTCTTCGCATGCCTCTGACACGACATGCCCTCAGCAGACGGGTCGCGGGCCTCACCGCGCTCGCCGTCGCCGGCGGATCGCTCGTCACCGTCCCGGCGGCAGCAGCCGGGGCCACCGACGCGCCCCTGCGCCCGCCGCTGGTGGTCACCGAGATCGCTCCCGACAACGACGGGTACGACGACTTCGAGTTCTTCGAGGTGACGAACACGACGGACGAGGCCGTCGACGTCGCCGACCACGGCTTCACCTACGTCTACACGGACGCCGGCACGTCGGGCAGCGACAAGCCGCTCATGCTCGCCGAGGAGACGGCGACGATCCCCGCGCACGGCAGCGCGGTGCTCTGGTTGCAGTACACCTCGTCCACCGTCGACAGCCTCGCGAGGACCGACGACGAGTTCCGCGCCGCCGTCGGCGCCGGCGCCGACGTCCCGCTCTTCCACGTCACCGGGCAGCCCGGCATGGCCAACAGCGGGCCGCGCGGCATCCGCGTCGACGACCCGGCGGGGCGCGCGCTGAGCTGGTCGGTCTACGCCCGCCCCTCCGCCGCACCGGGCGTCTCGACCCACTTCGCCGTCCCCGGCGACGGATCGACGGCCCTGGTGGAGCACTCCACCGGCCCGTACACGCCGGGGGTCGTCGACGACGCGCAGCTCGGTCCTGTCGACCCGGAGCCCACGCCGGAACCGACCGAGACGCCCGATCCCACGCCGACCGAGACCCCGGTACCCACGCCGACCGAGACCCCGGACCCGACCCCGAGCGACCCGGCCCTCGGCGCCCCCGTGCTGCAGGTGACCGAGGTGGCGCCGGACACCGCGAACGTCGGCGGGGCCGACGCCTACGAGTTCATCGAGGTCTACAACGCCTCCGACGCTCCGGTGCCGTTCTCGGAGCACACGATCAGCTACCTCTACCTCGACGCGAACCACACCGTCACCAGCAGCACGCTGTGGCCGGCGACGCCGTCCGACCCGGTGATCGAACCCGGGCGCACGCTGGTGCTGTGGGTCAAGAACGGTGCGAACGACCACCTCACGGCCGCCGACTTCAACGCCCACTTCGGCAGCACGCTGACCGGCGGCGTCGACCTCGTCGAGATCTTCTCCGGAGGCATGGCCAACGGCGGCCTGCGCGGGCTGCAGGTCGAGACCAACACCGGTCATCCGGTCTCGCGGGCCGACTACATGAACAACGACCAGACGGTCGTCGACCAGCCGATCCAGTACCGCTGGGACGAGGGCACGAGCCAGACGCTCGTCGGCACCGGCGAGGCGACCCCCGGCTCGGTGACGCCGGACCAGGTGCCCGCCGCGCTCGTCGTCACGCCGCAGGACGTCGAGGAGCCGGTGATCACCGACCTCACGGGGAGCGACGACGCCCCGGGGACGGACGGGCTCGCCCTGCTGTTCGAGGTGACGGACGACCGGCTGGTCAGCACCGTGGAGCTCACCCTGACCTCCGACGTCGGCGAGCCGGTCACCCAGCTGCTCCGCGTCGAGGCTGCCGACCGGTTCTCCTACGCCGTCCCCGCCGTCGACCTCTACGGCAAGTCCTGGGCCGAGTACACCGTCAGGGCGTCCGACGGGCAGAACGCGACCACGCTCGGCCCGGTCCGGGTCGACCTGGACGACACCGGTGACGACCCCGTGCGGCTCAACGTGACCGAGGGACAGTACGTCGGCGGCGCGACGCGGGTCGCGGCCACGACGACCGGCGACCCCGCGGACCTGCGCCTGTCGATCGACGGGTCCGCGGTCGACGAGCTCACCCCGGCGATCGAGGCCCCGGCGCTGTTCGCGTTCGAGGCCACGAGCACCGACGCCTTCTTCCGCAACGGCGTCAGGCTCGGCGACGACGTCCTGACGATCTTCGACGAGGGCTTCTACTCGCGCGTCGAGACGGTCACCAGCGAGGTGCCGGTCGAGCGCGTCGTCGCCGGGGAGGGGCTGACCCTGGGCATCTACGCCGGCACCAAGGCGTGGCCCGAGCCGGACCCGGACGAGAACAACGACGACTTCACCGCCATGAACCTGCGGCTCGCCCTGCCCGACGGCCGCGTGCTGCGCCCCGAGGTGTGCGGCGGCGCGGGCGAGGGCCAGGAGGAGACGGTCCGCGAGTGCCCCGACCCCACCACGCGGATCGGCTTCAACGACGCCAACCAGGTCTACTTCACCGCCACCTTCTCGGTGCCGCAGGACGCGTTCGACTCGCTCGCCCACACCTGGGACACCACCGCGGTGGACGACGGCGAGCACACCGTCTCCGCGAGCCGCGCCGGTGACGCGGGCGCCGGGTCCGTGACGCGCACCGTCGTCGTCGACAACACGGCCCCCGAGCTCAGCACGGCGCTGGTCGACGGTGAGACGTACCGCGGGAGCTTCACGATCGACGCGAAGGCGTCCGACGCGGGCTCCGGGGTCGACTCCGTCACGGCCACGCTCGACGGCGAGGAGATCGACCTGCCGTACACGACGTCGTCGCTCGAGCTCTCCGCCGGCGACCACACCGTGGTCCTGACGGCGACGGACGCCCTGGGGAACACCGCCGAGCGGACGCTCGGGCTCATCACGCCCGACGAGGTCCCGACGGTCGAGCTCGGTGCGCCGGCCGACGGCGCCACCGTCGAGGCCGGCGACCTGACGCTGTCCGCGACCCCGGGCTCGGCGACGGGGGACGACCTCGACGTGGAGTTCCGGGTCGGGCACACCGTCGACGCCGCGGACCCGCAGGTCGAGGCGTTCTCGGGCACCACGACGGACGCCTCGTCCACCGACCGGGACGGCCGCACCGTCCTGAGCGCCGACGAGCTCGAGAAGATCGTCGGCACCGACGGCCTCTCCGCCGAGGTCTCCTCCGACACCGAGCTCCCGTACCAGCTGTTCACGGTGGACGTCCCCGAGGACGCCGCAGCCGACAGCGAGGTGCGCATCGCCTGGTCCGGGTCGGCGAACGCCGACGCGAAGGTGCTGCTGTCCGTCCTCGACGTGGCCGGCGACACCTGGCAGGAGGTCGACCGCCACGTCACGACCGACGGGGCGGCCACCGAGTTCGAGCTCGGCGGCACCGTGCCCGTGGAGGGTCATGTCCGCGACGGTCAGGTGACGGTGCTCGTGCAGCACTCCGAGGGGTTCGCCGGGACGCCGCGCTCCGGCCGTGAGGACGTCGCCACGCCGTTCCACCCCGACGCCACGCCGCGGTCCGGGTACGACTTCACGATCGCCTGGGAGTCGGACACGCAGTACTACAACGACAACCAGGGGCAGCCGACGGACGGCTCGGGCGACGAGTGGTACGCGCACCAGGAGGCCATCCACGACTTCGTCCTGGACGTCCGCGACGAGGTGAACCTGCAGTACCTGATCCACACCGGTGACATCGTCGACGACTGGGACCAGGAGCACCAGTGGCTCAACGCCGACCCGACGTACCGGAAGCTCGACGACGCCGGGCTGCCGTACGGCGTGCTGGCGGGCAACCACGACGTCGGCGGTGCTCTGGCCGACTACTCGACGTACTCCGAGTACTTCGGTGCCGACCGGTTCTCGGCCAACCCGTGGTGGGGAGGCGACATCCAGGACAACCGGGGCCACTACGACCTCGTGAGCGCGAACGGCGTCGACCTGCTCCTGCTGTCCATGGGGTGGGCCCCCGGCGGCGAGCACATCGAGTGGATGAACGACGTCATCGCGAGGTACCCGGAGCGCACGGTCTGGATCAACCTGCACGAGTACATGCTCACCACCGGGGGGCTCGGGCCGATCCCGCAGCGCATCCTCGACGAGGTCGTCGCGCCGAACCCGAACGTCGCGCTCGTGAGCTCCGGCCACTACCACGACGCCTACACGCGCACCGACGACTTCGACGACGACGGTGACGGCGTCGCCGACCGCACGGTGTACTCGATGCTGTTCGACTACCAGGGCCTGCCGGAGGGTGGGCTCGGATACCTGCGGCTGCTGCACTTCGACAACGACGGTGGCGCCGACGGGAGCGGTCGGATCGTCGTGCGGACGTACTCGCCGTCGCTCGACGACTTCGACTCCGACGACGCCGCGCTCAACGACCCGGCCGGCATGCAGGACTTCGAGATCCCCTACGCCGCGCTCGGGCTGGAGCCGACCACGAAGCGGCTGGCGACCGACGGCCTGACGGTCGACGTGCTTACCACGGAGACGATCGACGAGGTGTCCGGCGTGCCGTCCGGGACCGTCGCGTCGGGGACGTGGGTCGGCGTCGAGCCCGGTGAGCACGGGTGGTACGCGGTGGTCACCGGCCCGCACGGCGGCACCGCGATCTCGCCGGTGCACACCTTCACCGCCGTCGGGACCACCGGGCCGTCGCTCTCGGACGTCACGGCCCAGGCCCGCTGCCTCGCCGGCCGGGCGTACGTCGCGGTCCGCGTGGGGAACGCCGACGACGCCGCGCTCGACGTGCGGTTCGACACGCCCTTCGGGGCGAGGGACTTCGCCGCGGTCGCACCGGGCAGGTTCGCATACGCGTCGTTCTCGACCAGGTCCGGCACGGTCGAGGACGGCGAGGTGACCGTCACCGCATCCGCGACGGACGGCACCGGCCCCGAGGAGAGCGTCATCGTCCCGTTCGAGGGCGTCGCCTGCGGCTGACGACCCGCACCTCACACCCGTGACCCGCTCGCCCGTCCCCGGGCGGGCGGGTCACGCCGTCCCCACCGCACGACCTGGCCGACGGCCTCAGTCCAGGCAGAACTCGTTGCCCTCGGGATCGGCCATGACGATGAACCCGATGCTCGTCGGCGGCTCCGGCTCGAAGCGCCGCAGCCGCGAGGCACCGAGCGCGACGAGCTCGGCGCACCGGGCCTCCAGGGCCGCCATCCGCTCGTCGCCGCGCAGCTCCGGCGCCGTCCGCACGTCGAGGTGCACGCGGTTCTTGGCCACCTTCTCCTCGGGCACCTGCTGGAAGAAGACCCGCGGGCCCTTGCCGTCCGGGTCCTCGAGCGCCGACGCGCTGTTGCGCTGGTCCTCGGGCACGCCCGACCGCTCCAGGAACTCGTCCCACGCCGCGAGCGGGTCCGCGCCCTCCGGCAGCTCCACGCCCGGCGGCCCCGGGTGGACGTAGCCCAGCACCTCCTTCCAGAACGTCGACAGGGCGCGCGGGTCCCGCGCGTCGAACGTCACCTGGACCGTGCTGCTCATGGTTCCTCCCCGCTCGGCGATGTCGTCCGAGCGTCCCACCGCCCACCGACACCCGCTACGGTCGCGACATGACACGCACCGGCGCGACGGCGCGCCCGCGCTCCCGGCACCCGGCGTCCGGGCAACGACGGCGACGCGCCGTCACCACTGCGGCCCTCCTCGTGCTCGGCGCGGGTGCGGCGGGCGGCTGCGCCTCCCTGTGGACGGGCTCGGAGGGGGTCACGGTCGACGAGGTCGCGGTGTGGGGCGAGAGCGTCGGTGCCGGCGACGCCGCGCTCCTCGAAGGTCACCTGACCGTCGAGGGCGGGTGCGTCTACGTCACCGACGGCTTCGGCACCCGCTGGCTGCCGGTCTTCAGCGAGGACCTCGTCGCCTGGGACGGGACGGCGCTGAGCGGCGCGGGCGGGTCGTTCGTCGACGGCGACGCCGTCGCGCTCGCGGGCGGCGTGCTCGTCGAGGACGCCCCCGACGGCTGGGAGGCACCAGCCGGGCTCCACGTCCCCACCACGTGCGACACCGCCGACGTGTGGAACGCGACGCGCTGACTCCTGTCGATGCCGACCGGGTGTGACCGGCGGCCCGTGCATCGTCGACGTCCCGAGCCGAGCCCGTTCTCGCTGAGCGGAGCGCGATGGCGATATGCGGTTGCCACGGGTTGAGAGAATGGGTCGTCGTGAGTCCCGAGTCCCCGCAGCCCCAGCCTGACGTGCGCCCTCCCCAGCAGGGCGGCGCCACCGACGGCACCCCGCGTGCGGACGGCGCACCGCGTGCGGCGGGCAGGCGGCGCGGCAACCGTCGCCGGGGCCGCGGGCCGCAGGCCGCCGGCCAGGCGCCCAACGAGACCCAGGGCACCGGACCGGGAACCCGGCCGGACCGGCGCGACCGGGCGGCGTCGGGCACGCGTCAGGTGAGCCGCGCGCAGCTCGAGCGGGCCGCCGAGAAGCGCGCGGCCGTCGAGGTCCCGCCCATCGTCTACCCCGAGCAGCTGCCGGTCAGCGCGCGGCGCGACGACATCGCCGCCGCGATCCGCGACCACCAGGTCGTGGTGGTCGCGGGCGAGACGGGTTCCGGCAAGACGACACAGCTCCCGAAGATCCTCCTCGACCTCGGTCGCGGGCGCGCCGGGCAGATCGGGCACACGCAGCCCCGCCGGATCGCGGCGCGCACGGTCGCCGAGCGCATCGCCGAGGAGCTCCAGGTGCCGCTCGGCGGTGTCGTCGGGTACCAGGTCCGGTTCACCGACACGTCGAGCGAGGACACGCTCGTCAAGGTCATGACCGACGGCATCCTGCTCGCCCAGATCCAGCGCGACCCGCGGCTCCTCGCGTACGACACGATCGTCATCGACGAGGCGCACGAGCGGTCGCTCAACATCGATTTCCTCCTCGGGTACCTCGCGCGGCTGCTCCCGCAGCGCCCGGACCTCAAGCTCGTCATCACGTCCGCGACGATCGACTCCGAGCGGTTCGCCGCGCACTTCTCGCCCGCGCACCTCGCCACGCTCGGCGGCGCGCCGGACTACGTCGTCGACGCGCTGCCCGACGCCGCACCCGTCGTCGAGGTCTCCGGCCGCACCTTCCCGGTCGAGATCCGCTACCGCCCGCTCTCCCCGGACGTCGACCCCCAGAGCGGGAAGAGCGTCGGGAAGGCCAGGACCGAGGAGAAGGACCTCGTCACGGGCATCGTCGACGCGTGCGACGAGCTGATGCGCGAGGGCTCCGGCGACATCCTCGTGTTCCTCTCCGGCGAGCGGGAGATCCACGACGCCGCCGACGCGCTCGAAGGCCACCTCAAGGACCGCGTGCGCGACCCGAAGCACCCGCAGCACGTCGAGATCCTCCCGCTCTACGCGCGCCTGTCGTCGGCGGAGCAGCACCGCGTGTTCCAGCAGCACGCGTCGCGCCGCATCGTGCTCGCGACGAACGTCGCCGAGACGTCGCTCACGGTCCCGGGCATCCACTACGTCGTCGACCCGGGCACCGCCCGGATCTCGCGCTACTCCAAGGCGACGAAGGTCCAGCGGCTACCGATCGAGCCGGTCTCGCAGGCGAGCGCCAACCAGCGCTCGGGCCGCTCCGGCCGCGTCGCCGACGGCATCGCGATCCGCCTCTACTCCGAGGACGACTTCGGTTCCCGCCCCGAGTTCACCGAGCCCGAGATCCTGCGCACGTCCCTCGCGTCGGTGCTCCTCCAGATGATCTCCGTGGGCGTCGTCGGCTCGCCCGACGACGTCGCGCGCTTCCCCTTCGTCGAGCCCCCGGACACGCGCGCCGTGCGCGACGGCGTCCAGCTCCTCACCGAGCTCGGCGCCCTGGAGACCGTCGCGGCGGCCGACGGCGCTCAGCAGACCACGCGGCTCACCGAGGTCGGCCGCGTCCTCGCGCAGCTCCCCATGGACCCGCGCCTCGCCCGCATGATCTGGGAGGGCTCGACGCTCGGCGTGGCGCGCGAGGTCGCGATCATCGCGGCCGTCATGTCGATCCAGGACCCGCGCGAGCGCCCCGCCGAGCAGCGCCCGCAGGCCGACCAGCTCCACGCCCGCTTCACCGACCCGCACTCCGACTTCCTCACGTACCTCAACCTCTGGGAGCACGTCCGCGAGCAGCAGCACGACCTCTCCTCCTCGGCCTTCCGCCGCCTGTGCAAGGCCGAGTACCTCAACTTCCTGCGCATCCGCGAGTGGCAGGACGTCGTCGCCCAGCTCCGCGACATGGCCAAGCCCCTCGGCATCGACATGTCGTACCGCCCGCGCAAGACGTTGAGTGCTGGGGATTTGTCGTCCGGAGCACCATCGGACGACAAATCCCCAGCACTCAACGGGGACGGGGCGTACAAGCGCGCCTGGGACGGCGACACGATCCACCGCGCGCTGCTCGCCGGGCTGCTCTCGCAGATCGGGATGCAGGACACGGGCGACGTGAAGGCGTCGTCGGCCGCTCATCTCAAGGGCGAGGCGCGCGCCAAGGCGCTGCGCCGCGCGCAGAAGCAGGCGCGCAACGAGTACACGGGTGCGCGCGGCGCGCGGTTCGCGATCTTCCCGGGCTCGCCGCTGAGCAAGAAGCCGCCGGCGTGGATCATGGCGGGCGAGCTCGTGGAGACGAGCCGCCTGTGGGCGCGCGACGTCGCACGCATCCAGCCGGAGTGGGCGGAAGACCTCGCGGGCGACCTCGCGCGGCGCACCTACTCCGAGCCGCACTGGTCGACGAAGCGCGGCGCCGCGATCGCGGTCGAGAAGGTGCTGCTGTACGGCGTCCCGATCGTCGCCGACCGCAAGGTGCTCTACGCCAAGGTCGACCCGGAGGGCGCGCGCGAGCTGTTCGTGCGGCACGCTCTCGTGCAGGGCGAGTGGACGACGCACCACGAGTTCTTCCACGAGAACCGGCGTCTCCTGGAGGAGGCGGAGGAGCTCGAGGCGCGCTCGCGCCAGCGCGGTCTCGTGATCGACGACGAGGCCCTGTTCGCCTTCTACGACGAGCGGATCCCGGACGACGTCGTCTCCGCGGCGCACTTCGACCGCTGGTGGAAGACGGCGCGGCGCCGCGACCCCGACCTGCTCACCTTCACGCTCGAGCAGCTCGTGCCCGACGCCGAGCAGATCGACACGTCGCAGTTCCCCGAGACCTGGCAGCAGGGCGAGCTCACGCTCCCGCTGACGTACCAGTTCCAGCCCGGCACGGAGGCCGACGGCGTCACCGTCCACGTGCCGATCTCCGTCCTCAACCGCGTCGTGCCCGACGGCTTCGACTGGATGGTCCCCGGCCTCCTCGACGAGCTCGCGACGGCGACGATCCGCTCGCTGCCCAAGCCGGTCCGCGTCCAGCTCGTGCCCGCCCCGGACGTCGCGCGCGACGTCGTCGCCTGGCTGCGCGACAACACCCCCGCGTGGGAGGACATGGCCCGCGCCGGCGACATGGCGGAGCCGTTCCACGTGGCGTTCACGCGCGCGGTCCGCGCCCTGCGCGACGTCGTGATCCCCGACGACGCGTGGGGACCCGAGCAGGAGGCCCGCCTCCCGGCGCACCTGCGCATGACCTTCCGCGTGACCGACCCGCGTCGCCAGGGCGAGGTGGTCCTCGACGAGTCGAAGGACCTCCTCGCGCTGCAGCGCCGCCTCGCCGCCCAGAACCAGGCGGCGGTCCGCGCGGCCGTGAAGGGTGCGGTCGGTGCGGCGTTGCGTGAGGCCGCCTCGGGGTCTGGGTCGAGCACGGCGGCGGAGGGGGCGTCGGCGCTCGGGCTACCATCCGCATCGCTCGTTCCTCGCGATGCTCCCGCCAGGCCCACCACGCCCTTCGCCACCGACGCCCCCTCCGCCGCCTCCGCGTCCGGCTCACCCTCCGGCGGTGGCTCCACGGTGCCCGACGGCGCCGGGTCGCCTCACGCGTCCGGCTCACCGTCCGGCTCACCGTCCGGCGGTACCCGCGGCGGGCCCGACGGCGCAGGCTCCCCCGCATCGTCCGGCGCATCTGGGCAACGGGACCGCGGAGCGGCGGCTGCGCCCGAGGATGCGAAGGGCGTGGCGGGCCTGGCGGGAGGAGCCCGAGGGACGAGGGCTCCGGATGGTAGCCCGAGCACCTCGGGGGCAGCCGCCGCGAACCCGGCCACCACCGCGAACCCGACCACCGCAGACTCGCTCGTCACCGAGCAGACCGGGCTCACGACGTGGCCGGTCGACCTGCCCGGGGGCGCGATCCCGGAGACGGTGTCGACGGACCTCGGGGGCGGGGTCGTGGTGCGCGGGTATCCGGCGCTCGTGGAGGAGCAGGACGCCAAGGGGAGGCCGAGCGTCGCGCTGCGGGTGCTCGCCGACCGGAACGTGCAGTCGCGGGAGCACCCGCGCGGCGTCCGGCGGTTGCTGCTCAGCGAGGCGGCGCTCGCGACGGGTCGGATCACGAGCCGGTGGAGCGGCACGCAGTCGTTGACGCTCGCGGCGAGCCCGTACCGCAGCACCGACGCGCTGGTGACCGACCTGCAGCTCGCGTCGGTGGTCGCGCTGACGAGCGGGGGCGCCGGGTCGTACGGGCCGCAGCCGGACGCGGCGGCGATCCGGGCCGCCGACGCGTACGCGGCGGCGCGAGGCTTCGTCCGGCAGCACCTCGAGGACCAGGTGCACCGCGTCGTCGGGCACGTGGTGGCGGCGCTGTCGGCGGCGCGGACGCTGGACGGCGAGATCCGGTCGGCGAACAGCCTGGCGCTGCTCAACACGCTCACGGACCTGCGCGACCAGGTCGCGGGGCTGGTCCACGACGGCTTCGTCTCGGCGACCCCGCCCGAGCGTCTGCCGCATCTGACGCGGTACCTGCGTGCGGCGTCGTACCGGCTGGAGAAGGCGCAGGCGAACCCGAACCGGGACGCCGAGCTGGCGTGGCGCGTGCACGACGTCGAGGAGGCGTTCGCGAAGGCCCGCGCCGCGTACGCGGCCGGCCCGAGCGACCCGGTGCGGGCGCAGGAGCTGGCCGACGTGCGGTGGCTGGTGGAAGAGCTGCGCGTGTCGTTGTTCGCGCAGCAGCTCGGGACCGACGGCCCGGTGAGCGAGAAGCGGATCCGCAAGATCCTCGCTCCCGGCGGCTGGTGACCGGCCGGACGTCACGTCCGGGTTCGCACCCTGCGACGGCGGCGCGTCGGTGCCGGGAACGAGGGTCGTAGCGCTTCGACAGGACAGACCCGCGACCATGCCCTGGAATGGGTGCCATCGGCACGGCACTCGTCGCGGCGCTGACCGCGAGGGCTCAGGATCGGGGGGCATCCATGACGCGCGCAGTGGTCACGGGGTTCGGCGCGGCGACCCCCTTGGGGACCACCGCCGCGGCGACGTGGGAGGGGCTGGTCGCCGGCCGCTCGGGGATCGGGCCGATCGAGGACGACTGGGCGCAGGACCTCCCGGTGCGGATCGCGGCCCGGGTCGACGACGCGTTCGCCGCGTCGCTGAGCGTCCGGGAGTCGCGCCGCACCGACCGCGCGGAGCAGCTCACGCTCGTCGCGGGCCGCGAGGCGTGGGAGTCGGCCGGCGTGCCCGACGTCGACCCGACACGCCTCGCGGTCGCGATCGGGTCGGCGAACGGGGGCATCGCGACGACGCTCGCGCAGGCGAAGGTGCTCGACGAGCAGGGCTACCGCCGGGTCTCCCCCCACACCGTGACGATGCTCATGGCCAACGGGCCGGCGGCGTGGCTGTCGATCGTGCTCGGCGCCAAGGCCGGGGCCCGGGCGCCGATCAGCGCGTGCGCGGCGGGTACGGAGGCCATCGCGATGGGCCGGGAGATGATCCTCGCGGGCTCGGCGGACGTCGTCGTCTGCGGAGGGGTCGAGGCGGGCGTGCTGCCGTTCTCGATCGCGGCGTTCGCGCAGGCGCGCGCTCTGTCCACGCGCAACGACCATCCCGAGCGCGCGTCACGGCCGTTCGACGTCGGTCGTGACGGGTTCGTCATGGCCGAGGGGTCGACCGTGCTGGTGCTCGAGAGCGAGGAGCACGCGCGGGCACGGGGCGCGACGGTCCACGGCGTCGTCGCCGGGGCGGCCCTGACGTCGGACGCGTTCGACATCGTCGGCGGCGACCCGCAGAACCAGGCGCGCACGATCACGCAGGCCGTCCGGTCCGCAGGCCTCACGCCGGGCGACGTCGGTCTGGTGCACGCGCACGCGACGTCGACCCCGGCGGGCGACGCCAACGAGGCCACCGCGATCCGCACCGCGCTCGGCACCCCGCCCGCCGTCACCTCCACCAAGGGCGCGACCGGGCACCTGCTCGGCGCGTCGGGGGCGCTCGGCGTGCTCGTCGCGGTCCTCGCGCTGCGCGACGGCGTCGTGCCGCCCACGCTCAACCTCGACACGCAGGACCCGGCGATCGACCTCGATGTCGTCAGCGGCCCGGCGCGGGCGACGACGGCGCGGCACGCGCTGGTCAACGCGTTCGGGTTCGGCGGGCACAGCGCGAGCGTGGTGGTGTCGCGCGACTGAGCTCACACCTCGGTGGCACGACGGTCGCGCCCGACGCCGCCCGTCCACCGCATGACGAGGTAGAGCACCACGCCGACGGCGAGCAGCGCGCCCGCGCGGAGCCACGTCACGCCGTCCTGCTGCGTGAGGAGCAGCACGCACGACGCGACGCCGAGCACCGGCACGACCGTCGCGACGCGGAAGTGCGGCTGGTCGACGTGGTCGCGCCGCAGCACGAGCACCGCGACGTTCGTCGAGGCGAAGACGAGCAGCAGCAGGAGGACGACGGTCTCGGCGAGCGCCGCGACGTCGCCCGTGAAGACGAGGCCCATGGCGACGAGCGTCGTGACGACGATCGCGACCCACGGCGTGCGCCGCCGGGGCAGCACGCGCCCGAGCACCGACGGCAGGATGCCCTGCTCCGCCATGCCGTAGGCGAGGCGGCTCGCCATGATCATCGTGAGCAGCGCACCGTTCGCGACGGCGATGAGCGCGACGAGCGAGAACACCCACGCCGGGACGGAGCCCTCCGCGTCGACGACCTCGAGCAGCGGCCCGGACGAGCCCGCGAGCGTCTCCGGGTCGACGACCGCGACCGCCGCGAGCCCGACCGCCACGTACACGACGCCCGCGGTGATCAGCGCCCCGAAGAGAGCGCGGGGGTACGTGCGGCGGACGTCGCGCACCTCCTCGGCGAGGTTCGCCGACGTCTCGAAGCCGACGAACGAGTAGTACGCGAGGATGGCGCCCGCGAGGACGGCGAGAGCCGGCGTCGTGCCCTCCGTGAACTGCGTGACGCGCGCCGGCTCGCCGTCACCCCGGCCCAGCACCACCGCCGCCAGCACGACCACGAGCACGAGCCCGGACAGCTCGATCGCGGTCATGGCGACGTTCGCGCGCAGCGACTCCTTGATGCCGCGCGCGTTGAGCGCCGCGACGGCCGCGAGGAACAGCACGGCGACGAGCCGGTCGGGCGCGTCGACGAACGTCGCGAAGTAGTCGCCCGCGAAGGCCAGGGACAGCCCGGCCGCGCTCGTGACGCCCGCCGCGAGCATCGAGAAGCCCACGAGGAACGACACGAGCGGGCTGCGGAACGCCCGGTCGGCGAAGACCGCGGCGCCGCCGGCGCGCGGGTACTTGGTGACGAGCTCGGCGTACGACCCGGCGGTGAGCAGCGCGAGCCCCAGCGCGACGAGCAGCGGGAGCCAGACGGCGCCGCCGACCTCTCCGGCCATCTCCCCGACGAGCGCGTACACGCCTGCGCCGAGGACGTCGCCGAGGATGAACAGGTACAGGAGACGGCCCCCGACGGACCGGGACAGCCGCGTGTCAGGGTCCGTGCTCCGGGGGCTCTGCGAGGTGTCGGTGCTGCTCATCGGGCCAATGTGGCACCGACTCCCGTTGCTCGCGGCCCGAACCGGTTCTCGAGAGACCAGGGTCGGGTCGGGGGTCCTCCGGATGTCGCTCGCGGGCGAGCGGTCGTAGCGTCGAGGGCATGAGCACTCCTGCAGCCTCCTCCGGAAACTCCGCCACGCTCTCGCGCCCGCGCCAGGGCCGCATGATCGCCGGCGTGTGCGCGGGGGTCGCGCGCCGCTTCGGCTGGAGCACGACGGCCGTGCGCGTCGTGACGGTCGTGTCGCTCCTGCTGCCGGGGCCCCAGGTCCTGGCGTACCTCGTGCTGTGGCTCCTCATGCCGAACGACCGCGACTGAACGACGGCGATCGAGCCCGGCCGCCACGTCCGACGGCGCGCCCCGACGCGCGACTTGTCCCGCGTCGGGGCGGGTGCCACTATCTGGGGAACCGGTTTCTCACCGCCGAGGAGCCGCCCGGGTCGATGCTGACCCGCTGATCCCAGGAGGCACAGCCTTGCCCAGCCCGCACCCGTCCTCGTCCCGCCGCAGCGCCCGTGGCCGCCGCTTCCCGCTGCCCGTGGCGCTCGCCGCAGGAGCCCTCCTCCTCGTGCCCGCGTCGGCCGCTGCGGCCGCGCCGCGACCCCCCGAGCCCGCACCCCGGATCGCCATCGCCGCCGACGGGTCCGGGGACGTCACGACGATCCAGGGCGCCGTCGACCTCGCGCCCGCGCACTCCACGGAGCCGGTCAGGATCCTGGTCCGGCCGGGGACCTACCACGGGCGCGTCGACATCCCCGCCGACCGGACCAACCTGCTGCTCGTCGGGTCGACCGGCGACCCCGAGGACGTCGTCATCACCGACGACCGCGCCGCAGGGACCCCGAAGCCCGAGGGCGGCACGTGGGGCACGACCGGCAGTGCGACCGTGACCGTCTCCGGAGCGGGCTTCGAGGCGCGGCACGTCACGTTCGAGAACGCGTTCGACGAGGCCGCGCACCCGGAGCTCTCCGGCCACCAGGCCGTCGCGGTGAAGACCCGCGCCGACCGGGTGGTCTTCGACGACGTCCGGTTCCTCGGCAACCAGGACACGCTCTACCTGGACACCCCGAGCGTCGACGTCGCGGCACGCGTCTACATCACCGGCTCGTACGTGGAGGGCGACGTCGACTTCATCTTCGGCCGCGCGACCGCCGTCATCGAGGACTCACGCATCAAGGCGCTGCGCCGCGCCAGCACGCCGTCGGGCTACGTGTTCGCGCCGAGCACGTCGTCCGGGTTCTCCCACGGGTTCCTCGTGGTCGGGTCGCGGTTCGACACCGACGCCGACCGCGGCTCGTACTTCCTCGGCCGGCCGTGGCACCCGAGCAGCAACCCCGACACCGACCCGCGGGTCGTGGTCCGCGACTCCTGGCTCGGCGCTCACCTGAAGCGCGACGACGTGTGGACCACCATGTCCGGGTTCGACTGGGTCCCGGGCAGCAACGCCGAGCACGGCAACCGGGGCCCCGGAGCGCTCACCGGGGCCGGGCGACCCCAGCTCTCCCGCGCCGAGGCCCGTGCGCACACGCCCGAGGCGTACCTCGCGGGCGACGACGGCTGGGCGCCGTACGACCGCTGAGCCTCGGAACCGCGACCGCCCTCGGGTCGCCGCCCCCGCCCCGCCCTGGTGGTGCGCCGTCGGTGCGAGGGAGCGAGCCCTGGTGGGGCGACGTCGGATGCGAAGGGCGTAGAAGCCGCGCGCGGCCACCCATGGCCGAAAGACCAGGGTGACGGCGCGGCCAGCCCGAGCACCGACGGCGTACCACCAGGGCGCCCGTCCCGCTCCGATCGCGTGGCCTACCCGGGGATGCGGCGCATGCGGCGGCGGGCGACGACGATGGTGACGCCGCCCGCGACCAGGACGATCGCGAGGCCGACCAGGGCGCCCACGTGCGCGCCCGTCGTGGCGAGACCGCCCGGCGACCCGGCGCCGTCGTCCCCGCCCGAGCCGCCTGCGGAGGCGTCGGCCAGCACCTCGAGCTCCGTCCACAGGACGCGGCCGTCGACCTGGCCGACGATCGCGAACCGGTGCGTGCCCGCCGTGACGTCGGCCGGGACCGTCACCGTCGCGGTGAGCACGCCGTCGGCGTCCGCGCGGAACGTCCCGAGCTCGGAGGGCGTGGAGAACAGCGTCGCGGAGACCCACTCCCCCGGTGCGAAGCCCTCGGCGGTGGCCGTGACCTGCTGGCCCGGGCGCGCGGTGCTCGGCGAGAGCGTCACGCCGCCGTGGTTGGCGTCGGTGAGGTCGTCGGCGTCGACCGTGTGCAGCGGGGGCGACGGCGGCTCCTCGCCCGCACCCGGCGTCTCGCCACCGGGCTCGCCGGGCCCGGGCCCGCCCGGGTCGGTCGGGTCGAGGTGACCCGCGAACACGTCGGCCGCGTCACCGAGGCCGAGGAGCACGGTCTCGCCCGTCGCGTCGGACAGCCCGTCGTTGTCGGTGACGGCGTAGACCGTGCCGTCGCCCGCGACCGTCAGGCCCTCGAGCTTCTCCTGCGTCCAGCCGTTGGTGGCGCGCAGGTCGGGCAGCACATCGTGCGCGAGCTCCTTCGTCACCGCGACCGGGGTGGACGACGCCGCGCCCACCGCCGTCTGGGGGACGTCGACCGCGTAGACGCGCTTCACCGCAGCGGCCGGACCGTTGAGCTTGTCGCGCTCGATCACGGCGAGGGTGTCGTCGTCGACGGCCGCGACCTCGCTGAGGCCCATCCAGTCGCCCGACGTCGCGGTCTTCTCGAGCGGGTAGGCGAACCAGTCCCACGTGCCGGTCGCGACGTCGTACCGGCCGAGGCGCGCGGTGCCCGCCGTGCCGCCCTCGTCGGTCGTCAGGCCGCGCTGGAGCGCGACCCACACCTGCTCCGTATCGCCCGAGCCCTGGACCGCGACGCCTTCCAGGCCCTGCTTGCCGAGGCCTGCGGCGACGTCGTCGGGCAGCGCGACGGTCTCGGCAACAGCCCCGTCGGCGTCCGCCAGGACCAGCGCGTTCTCCGCGCCCGACGCGCCCTCGACGGCGAGCCAGAACCCGCCGCCGGGACGTGCCGCGAGGCCCTCGACGTCCAGGCCGACGGGCTCGCCGTCGGCCGTGAGCGTCACGGACCGGTCGATCACCGCGGGCGACCCGTCGCCGTAGGCGCTGACGTCGAGCGACAGGAGCTGCGTCACCGCGTACGCGGCGTCGGTCGCCGTCCACAGGCGCTGGGGATCGGCCGGGTCGGCGGTGAGCGCGCCGAGCGCGCCCCACCCGATCGGCGTGCCCGCGGCGTCACCCTCGGTCGCGTCCGCCGAGACGACGCTCGGGAACTGCGGCGACCCCGCGGCGTCGGCCCACCGCTCGCCGAAGCCGAACACGGTGACGGCCGACCGCACGCCCGCCTCGGCGTCGTCCTCCTCGCTCGACACGACGAGCAGGTCGCGCTCCGGCACGACGAGCAGGCCCTCCGGCCCGTTCGTCGTCGCGAGCACCTGCACGAACCGGGGCGCGGTGGCATCCGTGACGTCGTAGACGGCGACGACGTTCGAGCGCTCCGACCCGACGAACGCGTAGCGCGTCCCGCCGAACGTCGCGACCGTCAGGCCCTCGGGCTCCGTGCCCTTGTTCTCCGTGCGGCTCTCGTCGTGCACGCCGACGCGCGCGGCGAGGTGCTCCATCTCGGCACCGGCCTCCCACACGACCTCGCCGGACGTCGTGTCGAACACGGTCCAGCCGCGCGAGCCGCCCTTCCAGTCGCCCTCGTCGGCGGTCGCCACGTGCGTGTCGTCGATCCAGCCGATCGCGTCGGGCTCGCGCGGGACGTCGGTGATCGAGCCGGTGAGGTCGATGACGTCGTCCTCCACCGTGTCGATGCCCTCGACCGACGCGGTGCCCGCCGAGAACGCGCCCTCGAGCTCGCCCGACGCGACGTCGACGAGCACGACCCCGTTGTTCTCCTGGAGCGTCACCGCGACCGTCGTCCCCGCAGGGTCGACCGCGACGTACTCGGGCTCCGGGTCCTGCGGCGTGTCGAGGCCTGCCTCGACGAGCAGCGGCAGGGCCGAACCGTCCTCGGCGACGAGCGGCACGGGGCGCGTCGACCAGTCGGCCGGGTCGTCGCCCGGCAGGTCGAGGATCTGCAGGAACCCGGCGGGAAGCTGCGGCAGGTCGCCCTCGTCCGCGCCCTCGGGCGTCGCCTCCTCGTCGCGCTGGTTCTCCATCGCGACGACCGCGTGCTTCCCGTCGGGCGTGACGACGATCGAGTCCGGCTGCCCGCCGAGCTCGAAGGACGTCACCTTCGTCCGGGTCTCGAGGTCCACGACGTCGAGTCGACCGCTCGCGTCGACGAAGCTCTCCGAGGTGTCGACCACGACGAGCACGTAGCCGCCCACGATCGCCACGGAGGTGGGCTCGTCGTGCTCGGAGCCGAGCTCGGCGAGGCTCAGCGTGCCGAGGCCCCGCGGCGCGCTCGGGTCGGAGATGTCGAGGAACCCGATGCGGCGCGCGGCGGCGTCGGTGTGCACGACCGTCTTCCCGTCCTCGCTCACCGCCGAGATCTCCGCGACCGTCGCGTCCTCGACCGCGGCGCCGCTCGGGCGGTTCTCGAAGACCGGGTACGTGGCGAGGCGGTGGAACGTCTCGTCCGCGGCGGGGGGCGTCCAGGTGGAAGCGACCGCGCGGGCGAGGGGCAGCCGTGCCTGCTGCGCCCCCTGCGTCCCCGTGCCCGACGGCGCGGCGGCCAGGGCGGGGACCGCGCCCAGCCCCAGGGTGAGCGCGGCGCCGGTGGCGACGAGCGCGGCGAGGCGCGAGCGGCGGGTGCCGGTGCGCGCGGTGGTCGGTGGCATGGGTCTCCTTCGGCGGGTCGTACGGGCCGAGCAGAGCGTCCTGGCGTCGCGTGGCGCCCGGGCGTCCGGTGCGGGACCTGCGGGTGACGTCGTGGTGAACAATCCACGGCACCGTCCACCGCCGGTGGACGACGTCGGTTGCCGCGGGCGACGTCGTCGCCGACCAAGTACTGGATACTCCGCCCCCGTGACCGAATCGTGACGGGTTGTGTAGGCCGATCTATCTGCTACTGGCTGTCCTCGGTGGCGGTCGCGTTGCTAGCGTCGATCGAGATTTACCTGATACCCGGCGTCCCGCCAAAGGGGGCGGACGTCCGGTGGCCCACCTCCCCGGGCCTCCCTCCCCGCTCCCGACCGCCCGGCGACGACGCCGGGCGCGAGGAAGGACGACCATGCCGACCACGCTGCACGCCGCCACCCGACCGTCCCGCGCCCACACCGTCCTCACGTCCGTCGCCCTCGTGGTGCTGGCGCTGCTGGTGGGCGGTCTCGTCGCCTACCTCCTCGTCTTCAACGGCCGGGTCGCCGACGGCGCCACCCGGCTCGACGACGGCGCCTCCCGCCTCGACAGCGGCGCCGCCGAGCTCGCCGACGGCACCGCCACGGCCCAGGCCGGAGCCGTCCGCCTCGCGACGGGGGCGGGCGACCTGGAGGACGGGGCCGCCGAGCTCACCGCCGGGGCCCAGAAGGCCTCGGACGGTGCGGCCCAGCTCGCCGCCGGTGGCACCACCGCGCTCGACGGCGCGACCGAGCTCGCCGCCGGAGCGGACGAGCTGAACGACGGCGCGGCACAGCTGGCCGCCGGTGCCGGGGACGCCGCCGCCGGGGCGTCCCGGCTCGCTGCGGGCGCCGCCGACCTCGACGCCGGTGCCGGTCGGCTCAGCGCGGGTGCCGTCACCGCCGCGGACGGTGCGTCGGTGCTGGCGGACGGCGCGGGCAAGATCTCCGACGGTGCGGGCACCCTCGCTGCCGGGACGACCGCTCTCCGTGCGGGCGTCCGGGACCAGCTCGGCGGCGGCGTCGGGGACCTCGCGGCGGGTCAGGGCCGGCTCTCGGACGGCGCCGAGCGCCTCGCCGGCGGTGTCGCGCAGGCCCAGGGCGGCGTCGACCAGCTGCAGGCCGGCGTCGGGCAGCTGATCGCAGGTGCCGGCGCGGTCCGGGACGGCGCCACGTCGCTCGACACCTCCGCGACGACGCTCCAGACGTCGGCGCAGGGCGTCGGGAAGGGCATGGACGACGTCGCCGCGACGCTCGACGCGCTCGCGAGCGGGAAGGTCGCGGCGACGCCCGAGACCCTCGCGACGCTCGCCGGCACGGTCCGTGCGCTGGGCAACGGCACGACCGAGAATCCCGGGTATACGGCGCAGATCGCGGGCGGTGCCGGCGCGATCGCCGCGGGTGCGCGCCAGGTCGGCGGCGGGATCGACCAGCTCACCGCCGGTCTCGGCGCAGGGACGGAGGAGAAGCCCGGCCTGTCGGTCGGGCTGGCCCGGCTGGAGGCCGGGCTGGGCGAGGGCACGGCGAAGTCACCGGGACTCGGTGCCGGCGTCCGGCAGCTGCGCGCGGGGATCGACACCGACCTCGCGGCGGGCGTCCAGAGGCTCTCGGGCGGTGCGGCGACCCTCGACGCGAAGATCGGCGAGCTCGAGGCCGGCGCCGCGACGCTCGATGCGAAGACGGGCGAGCTCAGCGCCGGGGCGGCTCGGGTGGCCGAGGGGACCGGTCAGCTCTCCGACGGCGCCGTCGAGCTCAAGGCGGGGACCCTCCGTGCCGCTGACGGTGCGGGCGACCTCCGCGACGGCGCGGCGAGGCTCGCCACGGGCACCGGCGACCTGTTCGCCGGGACCACGCGCCTCGAGGACGGGACGCTGCGGCTCCAGGGCGGCCTCCTGACCCTCTCGACCGGCGCGACGACGCTCGCCGAGGGCAATGCGGCGCTCGCCGACGGCTCCGCGACCCTCCACGATGGCACGACGACGCTCGCCGACGGCGCGTCGGACCTGAGCGACGGCAGCACGAAGATCGCCGACGGCGCGAAGACGCTGTCCGACGGCACGGGCACGCTCCAGGCCGGGACGACGGAGCTCAGGACCGAGGTCGAGGACTCCCCCGCCGGCAAGCTCTCGGTCGGCGCGTCGGCGCTGCTCGGCGGGAGCGTCCTCGCGGGCGTCGCCGGGATCGGCCTCGGCCTGCGGCGTCGTCTCCAGGCCTGACGCACCGTCAGAGCCCGAGGGCGGCTTCACGTCGACGGTGCCGCCCTCGCGGGGCGGTGGTCGCGGTGCGACAGGGCACCGGGACCACCGCCCCTTTCCCTCGTCGCCGTGTCGTGCGCGACGGCTCACCACGCGGTTGGCAGAGTGGGCGCCGTGGCCGCCTTCGAGAGCTTCGAGAACCGCCTCGCCGTCGTGACGGGGGGCGCGTCGGGGATCGGGCGCGACGTGGCGCTCGAGCTCGTCCGTCGTGGCGCGCACGTCGCGGTCTGCGACGTCGACGGCGAGCGGCTGGCGGCGACCGTGCGGCGGGCACGGTCCCTCGACCCGGCCGTCCGGGTGACGAGCCACGAGGTGGACGTCTCCGACGTGGGGGCGGTCGACCGCTTCCGCGACGAGGTGGCGACGCAGCACGCGACCGACACGGTCCACCTCGTGGTGAACAACGCCGGGGTCGTGGGCGGGACGTCGTTCGTCAGGAGCCCGCAGGCGGAGTGGGAGCGGACGTTCGACGTCTCCTGGCTCGGGACGTACCACTGCACACGGGCGTTCCTGCCGATGCTGCTGGCGGCCGACCAGGGCGTCGTCGTCAACATGTCGTCGGTCAGCGGGCTGTGGGCGAGCCTCGGGCCGAGGACCCCGCACAGCGCCTACTCGACGGCGAAGTTCGCCGTGCGGGGCTTCACCGAGTCACTGCTCGTCGACTTCCGCGCGAACGCGCCGCACCTGTCCGCCGTGCTCGTCCTGCCCGGTCACGTCCGCACCCGGATGCCGTCCCCACCGCGGACGTGGCGGCGCGCGCTCGGCGCGCTGTTCGCGGACTACCAGCCCGTGACGAGCGCGGCCGCGGCGACGGCGATCGTCGAGGCGGTGGGGCGCGGCGAGTGGCGGGTCGTCATCGGCACGGACGCGACGGCGGTGGACGAGCGCGTCCGGTCGGACCCGTGGACGGCCTACGACTGACCGTCGTCCCGGACGAGGGACCCGCGGCGGGCCGCGGCGTACACCGGCGCGCGCAGGGCGTCCTCCCACGCGTACGTGCCCAGGAGGCGAGGTGCGTTGCGGGTGGGGTCGAACCGGACCGCGGGGTCGTCGCCGTCGCGCGTCGTCCCGGCCGGCGGACCGTGCAGCTCGATCGCGCCGAACCGCCGCCACGGCCCGATCGGTGACGCCTCGAGGACCTCGAGGACGGGTGTCCCCCGTGCCCGCGTGGCGCCCGGGTCCGGGCGCAGCCCGAGCACGACGGGGCCGTGCGGCGAGCGCAGCGGCATGAGCGTGGAGAAGGCGCCGTGCATGAGGCGTCGTCGCGGCGCGAGGACGTAGCGCGTGACGCGCCCGCTCCCCGCGGACGAGAACAGCACGTCCTGGGGCGCACCGCCGTCGGTCCACCGCACGGCGAGTCCGACGACGTCCGGACAGCCCCGCGGCAGGCCCACCGCGAGGGACACCCGCACCAGGGCGTCCGTCCGTCCCTGCGGCACGGCGACCGCTCCGGCCTCGTCCTCGGCGACGACGAGGGTGGCGCGCAGCAGCACGCCCCGGGGGTGGAGCGGCCGACGGCCCAGCGCACGGGCCATCGCGCCGGTCGCCGCCGCGAGCGCCGTCCCGACCGGTCGGACGACGGCTTCCTCGATCGCTCCTGCCACGCCGCCACGGTCGCACCACCCTCGCCCGCCCGCACGGTCGAGAACAGGTCCGGGACGAGAGCGCCGTCGTGAGCAGCTCGGCCGTCCGGCCGGGCGTCACAGGAGCACGAGCACCGCCACGACGACGGCGACCGTGACGCCGATCAGGACCGCGTCGCCCGCCGTGTACCGCAGGTGGGCCAACCGCAGGCGGCGACCCGCGCCGTCGCGCGACGCGGACGTGAAGCCGCGCGTCTCCAGCGCCTCCACCGTGGTGCGCGTGCGCTTCGCGGTGTTGAGGACGAGCGGGTAGAACGCCTGCACGGCGATGGAGGCGCCGCGCACGACCGTGCGCCACCCGAGGAAGCCGTGGCCGCGCGGCGGGGCGCCGCGCATCCGGTGGCCATCGACGATCGTGCGGAACTCCTCGACCAGCACGGGCACCATGCGGTACCCGTAGCTCACGGCGAACCCGAGGATGGCGGGCAGCCGCAGGGCGAGCAGGGCGTCCGAGATCTTCTCCGGGTCGAGCGAGACGAACGCCGCCATGCTCACCAGCGACACGGTGCTCAGCTTGAGGAACGCCTGGGCGAGACCGACGAGGGCGCCCAGGTCGCCGTCGAGCACGAACGCCAGCACGAGGACGTAGACGAGCTCACCGACCGTCCCGAGCACGAACAGGCCGAGCAGCAGCGGTCCGATCCGCGCCGCGAGCGCGCAGCCCAGCGCGAGGACGAAGAACGCGCCCAGCACCCGCAGGTCGTAGGTGAACCACGGCACGACGGCGCACACCGCGTACCAGAGCACGACGGCGCGCGGGTCGCGCCGGGCGAGGAACCCGCCGCGCGTGGCGTACGCGACGCGCATGAGCTCGAGCACGACCCACTCGACCGACGCGCGGTCGAACCCGGTCCTGCGCCGGCCCTCCCGCGCCTCCGTACCTCCCGGGGCGACGACGAGCGGTGCGGCGGTCATGCGGGCACCTCCACGGGGGCGAGCCGGCGGACCAGCTCGTCGACGGTCATCGGCACGGGGACGACCCCCAGCGCGGCACCCACCTGCGACACCTGCGGCGGGACGAGGCGGGCGGCGGCGAGCACGACGGGTGAGGCGAACAGGGTCGCGGGGTCGGTGTCGGCGAGCACGCGGCCCTCGTGCAGCACGACGACGCGGTCGGCCCACTCGGCGACGAGGTGCATGTCGTGCGTCGCGACCACGGTGCAGCGGATGTGCGCGGAGAGGGCCGCGAGCATCGCGATGACGTCGTCGCGCGAGCGCAGGTCGAGGCTGGACGTCGGCTCGTCGAGGAGCAGCAGCCGAGGCCGCATGGCCAGGGCGACGGCGAGCGCCGCGCGGCGCTGCTGCCCGCCGGACAGCAGGCGACCGTCACGGTCGGCGAGCGCCGTGAGCTGCACCTGCTCGAGCACGCGGTCGACGAGCTCGTCGGCGTCCGGGACGCCCCGGCCGCGCGGGTGCATCGCGACGTCGCCGCGGACCGAGTCCTGGAGGAACATCTCCTCGGGTCGCTGGACCAGGTAGCACACGGCGTCGGACAGCTCCGCCGCGGTCGTGGTGCGGGTGTCGCGGCCGTCGACGGTGATCGACCCGCTCTGGGGCAGCGCGATCCCGGACATCAGGCTCAGGAGCGTCGACTTCCCCGCGCCGTTCGACCCCACGAGGGCGACCCGCTCGCCGTCGTGCAGCGTGAGGTCGAGCCCGTCGAGGACGGTGGAGCGTGGCCCGGCGACGGTGCGGTAGCCGTGGGTGACGCCGCGGAGCTCCGCGACGACGGCGGCCTCGCTGCCGAGCACGGGGTCGGCCACCGGATTCTCGGTGGATCGGTGGCCTATCCCGTGCTCGGCGGTGGCTGGTCCCGTGCTCGACGCCGGTGGGCCGGCGACGGACGCCAGCGCGGCGGCGCACGCCGTGACCGTGAGCGGCGGAGGCCCGCCCGCACGGACGGCGGGGTCCAGCGCGCGGGCGAGCGCGACCACCTGCGGCGCGGGGATGTCGGCCGCCGCGAGGTCGTCGGTCCGGCTCATCGCCTCCGCGACGGGCAGGTGCCACCGGGGCACGCCGTCGGCCATGAGCACGACCGACCGCGCGTACCGGGCGACGAGCTCGGCGTGGTGCTCGACGACGACGACGGTCACGCCGCGCTCGTTGAGCAGCGCGAGGTGGTCGTAGATCGCCGCGGCGCGGCCCGGGTCGACCTCGGCGGCGGGCTCGTCGACGACGAGCAGGCGCGGCGCGAGCGCCATCGCGCCGGCGAGCGCCACGAGGTGCTGCTGCCCGCCGGAGAGCTGCCACGTGTAGCGGTCGGCGATCGGGCCCAGGCCGAGGACGTCCAGCGCGGCGTCGGCGCGGGCCGCCCAGTCGGCGCGGCCGAGGTTCAGGGGCGCGAACGCGACGTCGTCGCGCACGGTGGGGCGCACGAGCTGGTTCCCGAAGTCCTGGAAGACGTACCCGACGTCGTCCGCGAGGTCGGCGACGGTCAGCGACGCGGTCTCTCGCCCGAAGACGCGGACCGTCCCGGCCAGGTCGCCGTTCCAGAAGTGCGGCACGAGCCCGTTGAACGCCTTGCACAGCGTCGTCTTGCCCGAGCCGTTGCCGCCGACCACGGCCACGAAGTCGCCCGCCTCGATCCGCAGGTCGACGCCGCGCAGCGAGTCGTCCGCCGCTCCCGGGTACCGGAACGTCAGCCCCTCGACCTCGACGGCCGCGGTCGGCGTGCCCATCAGCGGCCGGCGCCCGGGGTCTGGTCGTCCGCACGCTCGCCCGCAGCGGCCCGGTCGCGTCGTCGGTTCACGACGGCGGCGATCGCCACGACCACGGCCAGCCCGACGACCAGGCCCACGACGGCGGCGACCCACGGCAGGTTGTCGCCGTACGTGTCGACGAGCTCCGCGTCGAACGAGCCGATCGTCGTCACGGCATCCTCACGACCCGCGTGGTCCTCCCACTGGCTCAGCACGCCCACGGCGGCCGCGGCGGCGACGCCGAGCGCCGCGACGAGCCAGAAGCTCACGCCCCACGGCCCGACGAGGCGCGGCGGGTTCTGCGGGTCGCGCGGTCGCAGCCCCATGAGCGGCTCGATCTTCCCGTAGAGGCGCGGCGCCAGCCACATCGCGGCGAGCCCGCCGAACAGGACGCCGGTGACGAGCAGCGCACCGAGCAGCTCGAGGCTCTCCGCGACGACCACGGCACCCAGCGTGCCGCCGGACTCGTCGAGCGCGTCGGGGTCGACGCCGACCACGACCTTCACGACGTCGATGGCCGCGGAGCTCACCTTGTCGATCGAGACGAGCGCGATCGCCGCCCAGAAGAGCTGACGCCGGTTGCGCGGGTCGCGGACGATGCACCCCGCGACGTACGTGCCGACGAAGATCTGGAGGAAGCCCTCGATCTCGCCGAAGCCGCCGAAGCTGCCGAGCAGCATGTCGGCGATCATCGCCTCGCCGATCGCGACGCCGAGCGCGACCCACAGCGGGGTGAGCAGGGCCGCGAGGACGACGGGGATGAAGGCGAAGTAGGCGATCTCGACCTCGAAGGACCCGACCTCGAACGACGGGAGCATGTCCGCGACGATGTCGGCGACGCCGTACAGCGTCATGGACAGCACGAGGATCATGAGCTTCTGCGAGCCGGAGATGCCGTCCGGGTCGTGCACGAGGCGGCGGACGGACGGGCGGGAGGTCGACGTCGGGGTCGTGGGGGGCGTGGTGGTCGGCGAGCCGGTCATGAGGGCCTTCCTCGGGTCGGTGGTGCTCGTCGGTGCTGGTGGTCGTGACGTGCTGTCGTGACGTGATGGTGGTCGTGACGCCGGGGGTGTGGCGGCTGGGGGCGGGCGACGGCGGTCGTCCCGCGTGGACCGTCGTCAGGCGGTGGTCCGGGTGGGCCGGTTCAGGGCAGGACGAGCGGGACGAGGTCGTCGATGCCGTCGACGACGAGGTCGGGGATCGTCGCGTCGACACCGGGCGCGGCGGCGCTGGTCGTGCCGGCGCCGGTCGTGTCTCGCAGCCCGAGGACGTCGAGCTCGGCGTCGGGCGTGGAGCCGCCCCGGACGAGCACGACCGTGCCCACCCCGGCACCGCGCGCGGCAGGAACGTCGCGACCCGGCTTGTCGCCGACGAACCAGGCCCGCGCCGGGTCCGCGTCGAGAGCGACGAGAGCCGTGCGCGCCGTCGTCGGGTCGGGCTTGCGGACGCCCAGCTCGTCGGAGTAGACGTGCGCGCCGACGAGCTCGTCGAGCCCTTCCTCGGCGAGCTCGTCGCGGACCGCCCGGCCGCACACGGTGTTGGACACGACCGCCACCGGCACGCCGAGGTCGCGTGCCCGCTCGAGCAGCGCGCGGACCCCGGGACGCACGGTCGGCACCGACTTGCTGCGCGCGTACCGGACCATGAGGTCGTGGCACTCGGCGCGCAGCCAGTCGCGCATCCCGGCACGCAGGTCCGCGGCGACGACGTTGTCGAGGCACGGCCCGACGAGCTCGACCCAGAACGTCGCGGCGTCGATCTCGGGGACGGTCGTCGTCCGCGCGCTGTCGGTGAGCGCCGTCTCGGTGAGCGCGGTCTCGGTGAGCGCCGTCTCGCTGAGCGCGGTCTCGGTGAGCGCGGCGTGCCGCGGGGACTCGTGGGCGGTCTTCCACGCGCGGTGCCGGCCGCGGGCCTCCTCCAGGGCGGACGCCGCGCCGTCGGTCGACACCGGGTACCCGGCGCGGGTCAGCCGCTCCGCGAGGTGTGCGGCGAACCGACGGCGGACGGTCTCGTCGGGCGTCGAGACCGCGATGACCCCGCCGTGGTCGAGCAGGATCGCCGACGGCAGGCCGGAGCGCTGACCCGTCAAAGCCGCACCGCCCCGCGCCGCACCGCGCTGTGCGACGCTGCCCCGCGCCGCACCGCCCCGCGCCGCACCGCCCTGTGCCGAACCCTGGGTTGTGCGGCGATCCGCGGCCTCTACGCCACGTAACCCGGGGTTCGGCACCGAGTGGTCCGCCGCGTCGCGGAGCAGCGGGACCAGCTCCGCGGGGGTGTCGAGGACGGCGTCGGCGGTCTCACGGACGGGGAACGGCGGGTGGTCGGTGTGCGTGTGCCGCGTGAGCACGACGGCGGCGACGCCCGCCCGACGGCCGGCGACGACGTCGCGGTCCTGCGTGTCGCCGACGTACCAGCACCGGGACGCCGTGGTGCCGAGGGCTCGTGCGGCGAGCTCGACGATGCCCGGGTGCGGCTTGCGGATCCCGACCTCGTCCGAGTACACCTGCACGGCGAACCGGTCCTCGAGCCCGTGCCGGGCGAGCAGCGCACGGTGCGCTCGTCCGCTGTGCGCGTTGGAGACGATGCCGACCGGGATGCCCAGGTCGTCGGCGAGGTCCAGCAGCTCGGGGATCCCGGGTCGTACGACGTGCTCCGCGAGCGTCGCGGTCAGGAGCTCCTGCAGCGCGCCCGCGCTCCCGGCGAGGATCTCGCGTGCCGGCTCGGGCAGCGGGCCTCCGTAGAACTCGCGCCAGATCGTCCGGTGGTCGAGCTCGGTGGGTTCGAGGCGCCGGGACTGCGCGTGCTTCCAGTGCTTGAGCGCGACCTGGCCGCCCTGCAGCACGGGCAGCAGCTCCTCGGCGCTGACGTGCTGCCCGCCGCGGGCCAGGACGTCCGCGACGTGCGCGGCCATCGTGGCCATGCCGTCCGGGTGCTTGCGCGTGGCGAAGACGACGCCGCCGAAGTCGAGCAGCAGGGCGGTCGGCCGGGTCGTCAGCCCCTCGGCCGACGACGCCGCCACCGCTGCCGTGCTCACCACCGCGCTCGGTGCAGCGCTCGGGTCAGGGCTCGGGTCCGTACGCGAGCCCGACGCGGGGCGATCGGCCCGGGCCGGCGGGACAGGAGTGGTGAGGGTCACGACGGCGACGGTAGGGACGGCCGCCCAACCGCCGTCGTCCGGCAGGTGGCGCGACGGTGAACGGCACCGGAACTTCTGGAACGTTCCAGATCCGCCCAGGAACAGGAGCCAACCGAGGCGCGAGGATGGACCCGTGACCCTCACCACCGGCTCGCGCCGACCCACCCTGCTCGACGTCGCGGCACACGCCGGCGTCTCCAAGTCGCTCGCATCGCTGGCCCTGCGCGGCGACGCGGGCGTGAGCGAGCGCACGCGCGAGCGGATCCTCGCGTCGGCTGACGCCCTGGGCTACCGGTCCAACACGCTCGCCCGCGCGCTCAAGCAGGGCCGCAGCATGCTCCTCGGCGTGGTGCTGTCGAGCCTCGACAACCCGTACCACACGGAGATCGTCGCGTCGGTCGAGGCGGCGGCGGAGGCGGAGGGGCTGTCCGTGCTGCTCGCGCACGGCTCGCGCGACCGCGGCCACCTCGCCGGGCGGGTCCAGCAGCTCCTCGACCTCGCGGTCGACGGGCTCGTCGTGGTGTCGTCGTGGGTCGAGCCCGAGGTGCTGACGACGGCGGCCCGCCGCGCGCCCGTCGTCATGGTGGGCCGCCCGGCCGCCCCCGTGGCGGGCGTCGACCTCGTCAACAACGACGACGAGCGCGGCGCGGCTCTCGTCGTCGACCACCTCGTCGCCGCCGGTCGCACCCGGATCGCGCACGTCACCGGCTCACGACGCCCCGCGGGGCTCGCGCGCCGCCGTGGGTACGAGGCGGCGATGCGCGACCACGGCCTCGACGACCGGGTGCGCGTCGTCGAGCACGACGGCGCCGTCCCCGCGCTCGACCCGGTCCTCGCGGCGGGGTACGACGCCGTCTTCGCCCGCAACGACGTCGAGGCGTTCGACGTCCTCGACCGGGCGCACGACCTGGGGCTGCGTGTGCCGGAGGACCTCGCCGTGGTCGGCTACGACGACACCGCGCTCGCGACGCGCGCCCGCCCGCGGCTGACGAGCGTCCAGCAGCAGCGCGAGCTCATGGGCCGGCGCGCGGTCGAGCTGCTCCGCGAGCGCGCGGAGGGACGCCACGGCGACGTGCACGAGGTGCTCGCGCCCACGCTCGTCGTGCGCGGCTCGAGCGCTCGACCGGCCGAGGCCGACTGAGCCCTGCGCGCCAGAGGGCTCAGGACGCGGCGTCGCGGGTGCGGTGCATGGAGACGTACGCCGAGAACCCCGCCCGCCGGGCGAACCGCACCGGGCGGCGGCGGGACTCCGTGAACCCGAGCTTGCGGTAGAGGCCGAGCGCCGGCGCGTTGGTGTCCTTGATGTCGCGCAGCACGAGCTCGTCGTACGGCAGGTCCATCAGGTGGCGCACGAGCGCGGTCGCCACACCCTTGCCCTGCTGCTCCGGCGCGGTGGTGACGAACCCGACCTCCGCGAGCCCCTCCCGGGCGCCGTCGTACGCGCCGAGGAACTGGCTGCGGACGATCCGATAGCTGATCGCACCGTGCACGCGACCGAGCACCTCCCGGAAGGGACGCTTCTCCGGCGCGAAGCACTCCTGCGCCCCCTCCGTGAAGGAGGCGACGGCGGCCGGCTCGCCGTCCACGAGCGCCACGTAGAACCGGTCGAGGACGAGCATGTGCTCGAACGCGTCGGCGAGGACGCGCGGATCGGAGGAGAAGTACGCGAAGTCCTCGGCGAAACCCTGCACGAGCACCTCGGTGATCCGTCGCCGGTACGTGTCGCCGAGCACGTCGCCCCGCACGATCTCGATCATTCGGTCCGTCCTTCCAGGAGGTCGCCGGCGGCGATCACCGCCGGACGTCACGGGGTCTACTGCCGCCGCCGTCGCGCGAACGCCCACGCGGCGCCGCCGAGGAACACCACGATGAGGCCCGCGCACCACGCGAGGGCGACCGCCGCCGTCGGGCCCAGGTCCGTGACCGGGGCGCCGTCGGTGCCGAGGCCCACGAGCAGACCGCGGATCGTCTCGATGACGGGCGTGACGGGCTGGTGCTCCGCGAAGCCACGCAGCCACGCCGGCATGGTCTCGGGCGGCACGAACGCGCTGGACACGTACGGCAGGAACAGCATGAAGAAGCCGAACCCCCCGGCCGCCGCGGCCGAGCGCACGAGCACGCCGACGAACGTCGCGACGCAGGTGATGGCGACGACGTAGGCCACGATCATCCCCACCGCCCCGAGCCACTCGAGCGCCGACGCGTCCGCGCGGAACCCGATGAGGTACGCGACCCCCAGCACGACGGCCGTCGTCACGAGGTTCTTCACGACGCTCGCGACGACGTGCCCCACGAGCACCGTCGCGCTCGCGATCGGCATCGAGCGGAAGCGGTCCATGATGCCGCCGGACATGTCCTGCTCGATCGTGATCGCCGTGTTCGACGCCCCGTACCCCGCGCACAGCAGGATGATCCCGGGCGTCGCGTAGGTGACGTAGTCGACGCCGACCGAGATCGCGCCGCCGAACACGTACACGAACAGCACCATGATCATCACGGGCAGCACGAGCGCGAGCAGCAGCTCGTCCGGCTCGCGGCGCACGAGCCGCAACGACCGCCCGATCATCGCGGACGTGTCCGTGAGCACGTGCCGCCCGGGCCGCGGCACCGCGGCGGGGGCAGGCAGCCCGGTGCCCGACGGCGCGGGCAGGGTCTGGGTGCTCATGCTGCGGCCTCCTCGGCGTGGGACTGGTCGGAGCTCTCGCCGCCTGGCGAGCCGCCGCCGTCGGCGGACCGGTCGCGCGTCCGGGCGGCGTGACCCGTCAGCGTGAGGAACACGTCGTCGAGCGTCGGCTCGCGCACCTCCCACCGCTCCGGCTCGACGCCCGTCGCCGCGACGGCGTCGAGCACGTCCCGCACGTGCGCGACCGACCCGTCGGTCGGCACCCGCAGCGTCGCGACGGCCGCTGCGACCGGACGAGCGGGCGTGGGGGCGGAGGATGCGAAGGGCGTAGAAGCCGCGCTCGCGAACGGACGGCCGGACGCGGCAGGCGACGGCGCGGCCAGCCCGAGCACCTCCGGCCCCACGCCCGCGGACCCGACCACGGCAGCATCCTCAGGCGTCGCGAACGTCAGCTCGACGGCGGCGTCGCCGACGCGGCGCTTGAGCTCGGACGGCGCCCCCTCCGCCACCACGCGCCCGTCGTCGATCAGCGCGACGCGGTCGGCGAGCTGGTCGGCCTCCTCGAGGTACTGCGTCGTGAGGAACAGGCTCGTGCCGTCGGCGACGACCTGCCGCACCACCTCCCACATGGTCTGGCGGCTGCGCGGGTCCAGGCCGGTCGTGGGTTCGTCGAGGAACATGACGCGGGGTCGGGCGAGGAGCCCGGCGGCGAGGTCGAGGCGGCGGCGCATGCCGCCGGAGTAGGTGACGACGCGGCGGTCGGCGGCGGCGGCGAGGTCGAACGCGTCGAGCAGGTCGTCGACGCGACCGCGGACGGCGCGGCGCGGGAGGTGCGCGAGACGACCCATCATCGCGAGGTTCTCGCGTCCGGTCTGCTTCTCGTCGACCGCCGCGTACTGCCCGGTGAGGCTGATGACCTCGCGCACGCGGGCGGCGTCGTGCACCACGTCGTGGCCCGCGACCGTCGCCGTGCCGCCGTCCGGCAGCAGGAGCGTCGACAGGATGCGGACCGTCGTGGTCTTGCCTGCCCCGTTGGGACCGAGGAGGGCGACGACCTCGCCCTCGGCGAGCGTGACGTCGACCCCGTCGAGCACGGGGACGGGTCTGCGAGCGCTGCCGAAGCTCTTGCGGAGCCCGACGGCGTGGACGAGCGGCCCTGACATGGCGACTCCTGACGGTGGCGACGGAAACTGTTTATGGCGGTATCAGTAATGCGTACGGTAGACACAGTTTCGCGACGGGTCAACACCCGCGAGAGGATGACCGCATGGACGACGACGCGCCCGGTGAGGCGACGGTGGCTCGCGAGCCCGCGGTCTCCCCCACGTTGCAGCGGCTGTGGGGTCGCGACGCGCCGCGCCGGCGCGGGCCGAAGCCCGCCTTGAGCGTCGACCAGATCGCGCGCGCCGCCGTCGACCTCGCGGACGCGGAAGGGCTCGACGCCGTCTCCATGGCTCGCGTCGCGGAGTCGCTCGGCTACTCGTCGATGGCGCTGTACCGGTACGTCGCGAGCAAGGACGAGCTGTTGTCGCTCATGGCCGACGCCGCCTCCGCGGACCTCGCGCTCCCCCCGGAGGCCGAGGGCGACTGGCGCTCCCGCCTCGAGGCCTGGACGCGCGCGCAGATCGAGGGCATCGTCGCCCGCCCCTGGTACCTCGACCTGCCGCTGACGACCGTACGGCTCGGACCGCACCGGCTGCGCTGGATCGACCGCGCGTTCTCGATCCTGCGCGACCTGGGCCTCACGACGGACGAGAAGCTGCAGATCGTCGGCCTGCTGGCGCAGCACGTGCTCGGGGAGGGGCGCGTGACCGTCGAGACCGAGCGCGCGGCGGCGCTCGCCGTCCGCCGCGAGCAGGGCTTGCCCGACGACACCCCGGAGTCCGAGCTCGACCCCGCCGCGCTGGAGCGCGCGAACCCCTACTACGACTTCGAGGCCGTCCTGCAGCACCTCGCGAACCCGGCGGAGTACCCCGACCTGTTCGCGGCGCTCGCCGACCTCCCGCCGTCGACGTCCGACGCCCCCCGGCACGACGACGCGTGGGAGGACGGCTTCGACGTCGGGTTGCAGATCGTCCTCGACGGCATCGAGGCGTTCGTCGAGCAGCGGACCGCGCTGCGTCGCTGAGCCGACGCCCCGCGCCGATCAGGGCGTCGGCACCGCCGGGACCTCGGGCACCTCGAGGTCGGGCAGGTCGAGGTCGGGGATCTCGACGTCCGGGACGTCGAACGTCGGCACCTCCACGTCCCCCATCTGCTCCCGCATCTCGTCCATGCGCTCCTCGCGCTCGCGCTGCAGGCACCCGAGGCGCGTGACCGGTCGGCCGGTGCACGACGACGTCGTCCCGTCCGAGGGGTCGCGGACCTCCTGCACGTAGCGGCCGTCGGCGTCGTGCTCGTTCGCGGTCACGGGTACGGCCGCGAGGGCGACGACGGCCGCGAGGGCGAGGACCGCCGTCGTGACGACGAGCACCGCCGCGCCGAGCCCCGCACGCACGGCAGCGGCGGAGCTGACGGGCGGGCGGTCCTCGGACTCCGCGCGCTGGCGGGCGGCGAGCCGCCACGCGACCCACACGCCGAGGGTCACGGGCAGCACCCACGCGACCGCGGCGAGCGCGGCGACCGGTCGGCCGTCCTCGCGCGCGAGAGCCCCGGACCCGACGGCGGCGACCACCGTCGCGACGATCCCCATGGCGACGGCGCGCCGCACCGCGGCGGCACGCAGCC
This sequence comes from Cellulosimicrobium sp. PMB13, assembly GCF_051294865.1. NCBI lineage: Bacteria > Bacillati > Actinomycetota > Actinomycetes > Micrococcales > Promicromonosporaceae > Cellulosimicrobium > Cellulosimicrobium sp. PMB13. The sequence goes on from NZ_CP145910.1 coordinate 554,890, forward strand.
ACGAGCGCAGCGCGGCGATGCGCGCCGCACCGACCGGGCCGGGCGGGAGGTGACCGAGGTCGCGCGCCTGGACGAGCACCGAGCGGTAGAGCGTCGTCGACGTCACGGCGGCCACGACGAGCACCGCGCCGAGGCCCACGAGGAACCAGCGCACGACCACGGCGTCGCGCACCAGGTAGAGGAGGGCCAGGCCGGCCAGGACCCCGGCCCAGACCACGGCGAGCGCGACGACCGTGCCGCCCCGCAGCGGTGTCCAGCGCAGGGTGCGACGCACGAGACCGCGGGGGGCGCGCAGGAGGACGGGCAGGACGCGCATCGCGGTGATCGCGACCCAGAGCAGGACGACGATCCCCCAGACCGGCACGCCGCCGACGTGGGCGTCGCTCATCGAGAAGGTCACGACGAGCAGGACCGCGCCGATGAGCAGCACGGGCATCTCGGCGAGCCGCAGCACCTGCTGCCACACGCCGAGGTGCAGCACGTAGCCGGCCTCGGCGTGCTCGGGGTTCTGCGCGAGGACGGCGCCCATCCCCTGGGCGCTGCGGCTCGCGTCGACCGCGAGCGCCGCGTCGAGGTAGAGCAGGTCCGCATGCTCCGGCGCGACGGCGAGGCCTTGCCGCACGAGGGCGCGCGCGGTGTCGTCGTCCCCCAGCCGCGACCAGAGCCGCGCGGCCTGGAGAAGCCTGTCGGGGTCGTCGGGCGCGAGCTCGAGAGCCGACGCGATGCGCTCGCGCGCGAGCGCCCGGTCCTGCCGTCGGACCTTGCCGGCGAGGTGCGCGTCGGCGACCTGCAGGTGGTACCGCGCGTCGTCAGGGTCGAGCTCGAGCGCGCGAGCGGCGCTGTCCCGCGCCGACGCGACGTCGCCGGTGTTCTGCTGCGCGATCGACAGGAGGTGGAGGGCGCCGTGCGCCGCAGGCTGCGAGGCGACGACCTGCTCGAGCAGCGGGACCGCCTCCGCCGAGCGCTGCAGGCGCAGCCGCACCCAGCCGGCCGCGACGAGGAGATGCGGGTCGTCGGGCGTCGTGGCGAGCGCGGCGTCGACCTCGTCGAGGGCACGCTCGGGCCGCCCCATCTGGACGAGCAGCTCGACGCGCGAGACGACGGCCGCCGGGTCGGTCGTGGTGCTCACCGGTCGCTCAGAGCATGCGCCGCGCGCGCAGGTACGCGGCGAGGTCGTCGTAGCGGCCGTCGTTGTTGGCGAACGTCACGACGTTGCGCGCGGACTGGAGCCACGCCGTCGTCGAGGGCCGGAGCTCGGCGAGCGCCGCCCGCACGTCGGCCATGCTGATCGGCCGGACCTCGCCGGACGCGATCGAGTCCATCATCGCCTTCTCCGCGGCGGTCGCGCACAGGTGCTCGAGGTCGGCGCCCGAGAAGCCGTCGGTCTGCGCGGCGATCGCGCGCAGGTCGATCCCGGCGACCGGTCGACCGGCGAGGTGGTGGCGCAGGATCGCCTCGCGCGCGGGCTCGTCGGGCGGCAGGACGAGGACGACACGGTCGAAGCGGCCCGGCCGCAGCAGCGCGGTGTCGACGTCCCACGGGTGGTTCGTCGCGCCGAGCACGAAGAGGCCGTCGTTGTCGGAGCCGATGCCGTCCATCTCCTGGAGGAGCTGGTTGACGATCGTCCGCATCCCCGACGACCCCGAGTACTGGGCCCGCTTGCCGCCGATCGCGTCGACCTCGTCGAGGAACAGCACCGCGGGCGCGAGACGCCGTGCCTTCTGGAAGATCTCGTGCAGGCTCTTCTCCGACTCGCCCTGCCACCGGTTGAGGATGTCCGCGAGCGTCACCGTGAGGAACCGCGCCCCCAGCTCGCCCGCGACCGCGCGCGCCATGAACGTCTTGCCCGTGCCGGGCGGGCCGTAGAGCAGCAGGCCGCCGCGCAGCGACTTGCCGAACGCGCGCGCGATGGCCTGGTTGCGCATCGGCTCGAGGAACGCCTCGCGGATGCGCTTCTTCACCGGCTCGAGACCGCCGACGTCCGCGAGCGTGATGGTCTCGCGCGAGATCTCGACGAGCGACGGGTCGTCCGAGGCCTCGTCGTCGTCCCGTGCGGGGACGAGCCCGGGTGACGTGGGGGCCGGCGGAGGGGTGGGCGCCTGCGGAGGCGGCGCGAGCGCCGGTGACTGCGGCGTGACGCCCGACGCCGCCGCCTCGGCGCGCGTCCCTGGCGTGCTCCCCTCGACGAAGGGCGGCGGGACGTCCAGCCCCATCTCTTTCTCGAGGCGCCGCCAGTCGATGCCCGACGCCGCGGCGTCTCCCTGCGTGGTCGGGTCGCCCGGGGTGCCGGGGTCGACAGGTGCGGCGGGCCGGGCGTCGCCGACGGCGGGACGCCGAGGGACGGTCAGGTCGTCCGGGATGCCGGTGATGAGCGAGGACGACGTCGGTCGGGGCACGGTCGACGGCGGGTCGTCGGTCGAGGGGGCAGCGGTCGATGGCGGTGCCGCGGCAGCCGGGGGCGCTTCCGTCGCGGGGGTCGTGCGGTCGGGCGCCGCCGGAGCAGAGGGCGCTCGACCGGTCGCGGGACCGCCGGTCTGGCTCGCGCCGATGGCTGCGGCGGAGCGCTGGAGCACCGCGAGCGCCTCAGCGTTCGCTGGTTCGATGCGCAGTGCGGCGCTCGCGTGCTCCGTGGCCTCCACGGCACGGCCCGCGTCGAGGAGCAAGGCCGCGTAGTGCAGCCGGAGCGGTGCGCTGTCGGGCGCTGCCTGGACGGCGGCGGCGAGCGCGGAGAGAGCGGCGTCGGACATGCGAGCTCCTCGGGAAGGGGTGGACCGCACCTAGTGTGCCCTGTCCGGGCGACACCGTTCCCCGCCGTTCACAGTCCCGGTCGACGGGCTCCTGTCCACAGATCCGTGTCCGGGGCCCCGAGATGTCGGCGCGGCGCGGCACAGTGGGCTCATGACGACCGACGCACCCGACACCGAGACCCCCGAGCGGGCCACGACTCCCCTCGCGGCACCCGACGACGCACCCGTGCGGCCTCCGGACGGGGCCCGGTGCTTCGGCGACGGGGACCCGCTCTACGAGAGCTACCACGACACGGAGTGGGGCGTCCCGGTCCGCGGCGAGGCGGCGCTGCTGGAGCGCATCGCGCTCGAGGGGTTCCAGTCGGGATTGTCGTGGCTCACGGTGCTGCGCAAGCGCCCCGCGTTCCGCGCGGCGTTCGCGGACTTCGACCCGGAGGCGGTCGCCCGGTTCGGCGAGGACGACGTGGCGCGCCTGCTCGGCGACGCGGGCATCATCCGCAACCGCCAGAAGATCGAGGCCACGATCTCCAACGCGCGCGCCGTCCTCGCGCTGCACGAGCAGGGTGGCACCCTCGAGGAGCTGTTCTGGTCGTTCGCCCCCGAGGCCCGCGCAGAGGCTGCTCGGCCACGGACGTGGGCGGACGTCCCGTCCTTCTCGCCCGAGTCCGTCGCCCTCGCGAAGGCGTTCAAGAAGCTCGGGTTCCGGTTCATCGGCCCCACGACGGCGTACGCCGCGATGCAAGCGTGCGGCCTCGTCGACGACCACCTCGCGACGTGCCCGGTCGTGCTCGCGCGCACACCCTGACCTCGCACCGTGTCCGCATCCTGAGACGAGGTGCGACGATGGAGGCATGAGCTCCTACGTGTCCGTGCTGGACCTGTTCTCGATCGGCGTGGGTCCGTCCAGCTCGCACACGGTCGGACCCATGCGTGCCGCGCGAGCGTTCGCACGCTCCCTCGTCGCGAACGGAGTGCTCGACGACGTCGCGGGCGTACGCGTGGTGCTGTGCGGCTCCCTCGGCGCGACGGGGGTGGGGCACGGGACGCCCGACGCGGTGGTGGCCGGCCTCGTGGGCCTCGACCCGGAGACGTGCGACCCGGACCGTGTGCCGGGCGGGTGGGAGAAGCTCGGCGACGGCGCGCGGCTGTCGCTCCTCGGTCGTCACGACGTGACCGTGCGCCAGGACGACGTGCGGCTCGCCCCGCTGACGCGGATGCCCGGGCACCCGAACGGGATGCGCTTCACCGCGCTGTCCGCTGCGGGCGACGTCCTCGCCGAGGAGGCGTACTACTCGGTCGGCGGCGGGTTCGTCCTCACGGCGGCGCAGCTCGCGGCGGCGTCGGCGAACGAGGCGGCGCAGATCGGGGCAGAGCTCTCGGGCGAGCCCGTCGACCGGACGACCGAGCCGGCCGACGTGCCGTTCCCCTTCGCGAACGCCGCCGAGCTGCTCGCGACGTGCGCCGCGCGCGCGACGACGATCGCCGCCGTTGCGTGGGACAACGAGACGTCGCTGCGCCCTGCCGAGGAGGTCGGGGCCGGGATCGACCGGATCTGGGACGCGATGAGCGCGTGCGTGGACGCCGGCCTGGACCGCCAGGGCGTGCTGCCCGGCCGGCTGGGGGTGCGGCGTCGGGCACGGGCGCAGCGCGAGCGGCTGGAGCGTCTCGCGTCGGAGCGGCCGGGCCCGGTCGACCACTCGATCGAGTGGCTCCAGGCGTACGCGATGGCGGTGAACGAGGAGAACGCCGACGGCCGCCGCGTCGTGACCGCCCCGACGAACGGGGCTGCCGGGATCATCCCCGCGGTGGGGCGCCACTTCCTGCGCACCCACCCGGAGGTCGCCGCGGACGGCGAGCGGCGCCGTCGGACGATGCGGACCTACCTGCTCACCGCGGCCGCCATCGGCGCGCTCTACAAGCGCAACGCGTCCATCTCGGGCGCGGAGGCCGGGTGCCAGGGCGAGGTCGGGTCCGCGTGCTCGATGGCCGCGGGAGCCCTGTGCGCCGTGCTCGGCGGCACACCGGCGCAGGTCGAGAACGCGGCGGAGATCGCGATGGAGCACAACCTCGGCCTGACGTGCGACCCCGTCGGCGGTCTCGTGCAGGTCCCGTGCATCGAGCGCAACGCCATCGCGGCGTGCACCGCCGTCTCCGCGGCCCGCCTCGCGCTCCAGGGTGACGGCTCGCACGTCGTGTCCCTCGACACCGTCATCGAGACGATGCGCCAGACCGGCGTCGACATGTCGACGAAGTACAAGGAGACGTCGACGGGTGGCCTGGCGGTCAACGTCATCGAGTGCTGAGCCGGAGCGCAGCGGAGCAAGCGCAGGCTCCAGCACGACCAGCAGCCCGAGTGCTGAGCCGGAGCGCAGCGGAGCAAGCGCAGGCTCCAGCACGACCACGAGCGCCGGTGCTGAGCCGGAGCGCAGCGGAGCAAGCGCAGGCTCCAGCACGACCACCAGCCCCAGTGCTGAGCCGGAGCGCAGCGGAGCAAGCGCACCCTCTTTCCGTCAGGTCTCGAACTGGCGTGAGAGCATCACGGGCGTGCCCGCCGCTCCTCGCCTCGTCCTCGTCGGCCCGCCCGCCGCGGGGAAGTCGACGCTCGGCGAGCTCGTCGCGGAGCGGACGGGTGCGCCGTTCGTGGACCTGGACGCCGTCGGCGACCGCTACTACGGCGAGGTCGGCTGGAGCGTCGAGCGCCTCGTCGAGCGCATCGCGGTCGTCGGCCGCGTCGCGGCGGAGAGGGAGTGGGAGCCGGCGCGAGCGCACGCGGTCCGGCGCGTGGTGGCCGAGAGCCCCGGAGCCGTCGTCGCGCTCGGGGCTGGGCATACCGCGTACACCGTCGGCGAGCACCGGTCCACGGTGCGCACCGCCCTGGCCGACGTCCCGCACGTCGTCCTCGTCGTGCCCGCCGCCGATCGCGACACGGCGCTGACCGAGCTACGACGCCGGTCTGTCGCGAGCAAGGGCACCGACTGGGTCCGGGACGGCCACGACCTCCTCGCCGGCTGGCTCGACGACGCCGGCACCCGAGCGCTCGCGACCACGGTCCTGGTCACCGGCACGGAGGCCCCGGACGCCGCGGCCGCACGGCTCGCGGCACTCCTCGGCGGCGAACCGGCGGGCGAAGCTCACGGTGCGGTCTGCGACCCCGGGCCCGGGACGGCCGAACGATCACCTCGCGGGGGGTAGATCGGGACGAGGCAGTCGACCTCGCCCTCACGGCGGTAGTACTCGATGTGCGGCCGGCCCGGGTCGTGCTCGGCATGCTCGAAGAGCACGTCGAACGCTCGGCCGATCTGGCCGTAGACGGCGGGTGCGTCGCCGCGGAGACGCAGGCGCAGGTAGTCGCCGCCGGGGATCATGGTCTCGTCGTGGCCCGTCGGGCTGCCGTGGTCCCGGTCCAGGCGTGCGGAGGCCATCCGGTACAAGCCGTTGCCGCCGTAGACGAGCCCCATCATCCGGCGGCCCTGCAGCGAGTCGAAAGAGCCCTCGAAGTCGGGCCACGCAGCGCGGATCGTGGCGATGTCGAGCACGACGTCGCGACTGAGAGCCGGGATGTCGTCGAACGAGGTGACGTCGATCCGACCCAGGTCGTGGTGCGTGGGGTAGCTGGTCATGACAGGAGTGCTTACCGGATGTTGTGCTCCTCGTCGCCTGCTGGCCGGACAGCGAGAGCGCAGGCTTCGCCCGACGGGTCGACGGGCACGCGGAACTGGTCCATCAGACGGTGCTCAACGCCGTGCTGCTCGTGCTCGCCGCGCTCCCCGACGTGCGGCACTACCGCGCGAGGGTGGCCTCGTCGTCGAGCCACGCCAGCTTCTCGGGGTTCGCGACGCCGAAGAGGCGCGTGATCCTGCCGTTCTCGACGACGACGGCGACGGCGCTCGCCAGCTCGCCGTCCAGCTCGATCCGCAGGCCTGCCGCACCGTTGATCCAGGCGGGGCTCGCCGTGACGGTCCCCGCGGCCTTCTGGAGCCCGCCCAGCAGGTACCGGGCGAGCCGGTCCGCCCCGACGACGGGACGCCGAGCGGCCGAGACGACGCCGCCGCCGTCGGACACGAGCACGACGTCGGGGGCGAGCACGTCGAGCAGTCCCTGCACGTCGCCCGTGGAGAGGGCGGCGAGGAACCGCTCGACCACCCGCCGCTGCTCGTCCCGGTCGACGGCGACGCGCGGCCGTCGCGCCGCGACATGGTGCCGCGCCCGGTGCGCGATCTGCCGCACCGCCGCGGGCGAGCGGTCCACGGCCTCGGCGATCTCGTCGTACGGCACGTCGAACACCTCGCGGAGGACGAACACGGCCCGTTCGGCCGGCCGGAGCGTCTCGAGCACCGTGAGCATCGCGAGCGAGACGCTCTCGGCCAGCTCGACGTCGTCCGCCACGTCCGGGCTGGTCAGCAACGGCTCGGGCAGCCACTCACCGACGTAGTCCTCGCGGCGGCGCGAGACGGTCCGCATCCGGTTGAGCGCCAGCCGGGTGACGGTGCGGACGAGGTACGCGCGCGGGTCGCGCACCTCGTCCTGGTCGACGTCGGCCCACCGCAGCCAGGAGTCCTGCACGACGTCCTCGGCGTCGGCGGCGGAGCCGAGCATCTCGTACGCCACCGTGAACAGCAGGCGCCGGTGCACGACGAACGGGTCCTCGCCCATGCGGTCAGCCTGCCACGGCGGCGGAGGACGTGTCCGTCGCGCGGGGCGCGAGGGGCGGCAGCCCGCACGCCTGCGCGAACTCCTGCGACCTGATGCCGAGCGCGATGTTGGTGCGCGCGCTCAGGTTCATGACACCCACGCGCGCGGTGAGCTCCAGCAGGCCCGCGGCACCCAGGTCGTCGAGGAGCGCGGCGGACAGCTCGTCCGTGACCGCGGGTGGCGTCTGGCTCATCGCCTCGGCGTACTCCATGGCGCGCCGCTCGACCGGCGAGAAGACGGTGGACTCGCGCCACCGCGGGACCTCGCGCGCCCTCGCCTCGTCGAGGCCCCGGTCGTGGGCGAGGAAGTAGTTGAGGTCGAGGCACGCGCCGCACCCGACCGTCGCAGCCGCGGCCATGACGGCGAACGTCCCGAGGTTCCTGTCCAGGCGGTCCCACTTCTCGGCCTTGCGAGAGAAGCCCAGCACGTCCCGCAGCAGCGTCCGGTGGTGCCACATCACGCCGAGCGACTCCGGGACGTCGCCCAGCATCCTGCGGCACATCGCCTTGGCCAGGGCCCCGTAGACGCCGGTGATCTCGGCGGCGGGCACCCGTGCGTTGCTGACCATGTCTCCTCCAGAGGTGTCTCGTGGTGTCGACATGGAGACACCGGCCGTGCGACGCCTGTGACGGTCGCCGCACGACCGGTGTCCGGACCGGCGTCCGAGGCCGCCGTCCGGGGCCGGCCCTCCGGTCAGCCGCAGGCGATGCCCGCGTACGGGACGGTCCGCACCTCGTGGTGCCCGACGCCGTCCCACAGGTACCCGGCGACGGTCGCCGTCCCCGCGGGCACGCTCGTCGCGCGCGAGCTGACGAGCGCGTAGGCGCCCGCGCCCGGCTGCACCGCGCTGCGCTTCGCGTCGCCGTAGGGCGTCGTCAGGCGGACGTCGATCGGGGCCTGCTCGCCGTTGACCGCGTGGACGGCGACGTAGGCGCGGCCGTTCACGCACTGTGCACGCGCCGTGAGGTCCACCAGGCGCGGGTCGCCCTCCCAGGCGTGCCCGTCCGGGAGGTCGTAGCCACGGTCGGCGAGGACGTCGCGCAGCACGTCGGGGCGGTCGGTGATGATCCCGTCCACCCCGAGGTCGACGAGGTGCTCGAGCGTCGGGCGGTCGTCGATCGTCCAGGGGACGACGCGGATCCCGGCGGCGTGCGCGTCGTCGACGAGCTCCTGCGTCGTGAAGGGCACGTAGCCGGGGTCGTCGATCGAGCCGTTCTGCGGGTCGCCGTGGACCGGCGAGAGCGCGTCGGCACCGAACGAGTCGACCGCGGCGACGAGGTCGCCGTCGAAGTCGTCGATGTCGAGGCCCCCGAGCCAGGGTGACGCACCCGGCATCCCCACCTGGAGGAACTGCTGCCCGTTGGTGAGCGCGACGATCGGCAGCTCCGGCATCACCTCGCGCACGCGCATGAGGGAACCCCAGTCGAAGCTCTGGATCGTCACCTGGTCGGCCATGGCCCACGCGCGGACGAGCCCGGTCACGACCTGGACGAACTGCTCGCGCGGCGCCGTCTCGTGCGGCGCGCCTGCCTCGACCTTGGTCTCGACGTTGAGCACGACGTCGTCGGCGCCGTGGTCGCGCACGAGCTGGAAGACCTCGGTGAGCAGCATCATGCGCGCGCCCGGCGACGGCTTCTGGTCCGGGAACTGCGGCTTCGTCACCGACCCGCAGTCGAGCGTGCGCAGCTGGGCCAGCGTGAGGTCCTTGACGTACCGCCCGACGTAGGGGAACTCCGGGTCGCCCGCCGTGGCGGGTCGGGTGTCGCGGCAGACGGCGGCGTTCGTCCGCCGGTCGTGCGTCACGACCGCCTGCCCGTCCTCGGTGATCTGCACGTCGAGCTCGAGGGTCGTGACGCCCGTCCGCAGCGCCTCGGAGAACGAAGCGACCGAGCTCTCGACGTTCAGGCCGACACCGCCGCGGTGCGCCTGGACGTCGAACGACGGCAGGTCCGAGCCGGGCGGAGGGACGGCGGGCGCGGCGACCGCGGCGGCCCCGGTGCCGCAGGCGAGCACCGCCGCGAGGGCGGCGGCGAGGAGCGGTGTACGACGGCTCACGGGTTCATCCCCTTCTTCGACGGTCACGCGGCAGCGGGCCGCCACCTGACGCTAGGGACGGCAGGTGGCACCGTGTCGAGCAGGAGCCGACGGCCGGGTGAACACCGCGTGGCCGCATCGCCCCGGGACCTGTCAGCCGCGTACGAGCCTCCCGGTCGGTGGGCCGCTGACAGGTCGCGCGCGTCGCCGCCGGTCCTCTGCGCTGCTCGCCAGGAGCCCCTCGACGACATCGACCACACCGTCCGTCCCCGGCGCCGCAGCGATGCGCTCGCCGATCCGCGCGCTCGCGGCCGCGTAGGCGGTGTCGTCGAGCACGCGCCGGACCGCGCGCCGCACCTGGGCCGGTCGCGGTTCGTTGGTCCGCAGCCGGACGCCCGCCCCGGACCACGCGACGCGCGCGGCGACCTCGGCCTTGTCCTCGGTCTTCCCCGCGACGACGATCGGCACGCCGTGGCGCAGCGCGTGGTGGACGCCGCCGTACCCGCCGTTCGTCACATAGACCGACGTCCGCGGGAGCAGGGCGTCGTACGGCAGGTACCCGGCCGCGCGGGCGTTCTCCGGCAGCGGGCCGAGGTCCTCGACCGGACGCCCGCCCGTCGCCGCGACGACGAGGACGTCCTCGTCCGCGAGAGCGCGGATCGTGGGCAGGAGGAGCTGACCCGGGTCGTCGTTCGCGACGGTCCCCTGCGTCACGTGGACGACCGGTCGCGACCCGTCGAGGTCGCTCCACCAGGCGGGCAGCCCCGGGTCACCCGACGCTGCGGTACCCGTCGCCGCGGGCGGGCCCACGTAGTGCACCGGCGTCGACACGTCGGGGCGCGGGTACTCGAACTCCTGGACGGTGAGCTGGGCGATCGCGTCGGCGTGCGCGGGCCAGCCGAGGAAGAACCCGTCCAGCGGCTGCTCCCCCGCCACCCGGACCAGGTCCGCGGCGGCGTCCTGGGCGGGCGCGAGGGAGCGCTCCACGACCCGCTGCAGCACCCGGTTGCGCGCGACGCCGAGCGGGCCCGATGCCGGGAGCAGGCCCAGGCCGAACGGCGCGGTGTGCGCGCTCGTCAGCCCCAGCGGGAAGATGCCGATCGCGACCAGCGGCGGGCGTCGGTCCGCGGGGGTGGCCGCGAGCGCCGTCGCGCCGAGGAACAGGGGCTCGACGAGCACCGCGTCGGCCGGCCGGTCGGCGAGGGCGGCGAGCACCGCGCGGTGCTGGGCGAGCCCGGGTCCGACGAAGATCTGCAGCATGTCGTACCGGATGGCGTCAAGGCCCGTCCGTCCCGCCCGCCCGGGGAAGCGGCCGGCGAGGTCGCGGTCGTCGAAGTCGGCCTCGGCGGGCAGCGGCAGGTGCTGCGCCCCGGCGGCCGTGACGGCGTCGGCGAAGCGCGCGCCGGTGAGGAAGCGGACGTCGTGGCCGCGCGCGACGAGGCTGCGCGTGACGGCGAGCAGCGGGGTGACGTGGGCGTGGACGGGTGTCGAGCACAGCAGGACGGAAGCCATCGGTCGTGCCTTTCGTAGGGAGCGCTACAGGGGAGAGAGCCTGCGACGCGCGGACCGGGCCGTCCGGGCGTGTGGAAAGATCGATCAACCGTCCGAAGTATTCATCACCCTCAGGGGGTAGTCAATAGTGGTCCCTCGTGCCTACTCGTCCGACCTGCGCGCCGAGCAGGCCGCGCTCACCCGGGAGCGCGTGGTGAGGGCCGCCGCCACCGAGCTCGCCGAGCGCGGCTACGACCGCACGACCCTCGCGCGCGTCGCCGAGCGCGCCGGCGTCTCGCTCGAGACCGTCAAGTCCCACGGTCCCAAGCGCGCCCTGCTGCTCGCCGCCTTCGAGCTGACGTTCGGGGGCTCCGTGGGCCCGCAGTCGCTCGCCGACCGGCCCGAGGCCCGCGACGTCGTGGCCCTGACGGATCCCGACGCCTTCCTCGACGGGATGGTCGCCCTCGTCGCCGACGCCAACGCGCGCGTCGCCGGGCTGTGGCCGGCGTTCACCGCGGCCGCCCACGGCGACGACCAGGTGGCGGCCGAGCTCGAGGCGCTGCTCGGACGCCGGCGGGACACCGTGCGCGCGAGCGTCGACCTCCTCGTCGCGCACGGCTTCACGCTCCGCACCCCGCGCGACCAGGCGGCCGAGACGCTGTCGTACGTGTTCGCGCCGGAGGGTCGGGCACACTTCGTCTCCGGCGCGGGATGGTCGGACGAGCGCTATCGGGCCTGGCTGCGCGACGCCGTCGTGCGGCTCGTGGCGTCGCCCCCGGGCACCGTGCCGGTCACCTGACGGATGACGCGCCGTCCGGCACGGGCCTACCGTGGGGCATGAGCACCCTGACCCCCGGCTTCCAGGGCCGGCCGAGGCCGCAGGGCGTCGCCCTGCCGCCCGGGCAGTACGTCGAGGACGGCTTCCCCGTCCTCTCCGCGGGGCCGACCCCGAACGTCGACACGAGCACGTGGCGGCTCGACGTCGTCACCGAGACCGGCGCCACGCACACGTGGACGTGGGCCGACCTCATGCGGCTCCCCCAGGAGGAGCCGACCGTCGACATCCACTGCGTCACGCGCTGGTCGAAGTTCGGCACGACGTGGCGCGGCGTCTCGCTCGACACGCTCCTCGCGGACGTGGAGTCGACGGCCGACTTCGCGATGGTCGGCTGCTACGGCGGGTACACGACCAACCTGCCCGTCGCCGAGCTGCTCGGCGGCAAGGCGTGGATCGCCCACACGTTCGACGGCGCGCCGCTGCACCCGGTGCACGGCGGTCCGGCGCGGCTGATCGTGCCGCACCTGTACTTCTGGAAGTCCGCGAAGTGGGTCAACCGCATCACACTCATGCCCATGGACGAGCAGGGCTTCTGGGAGCGGCTCGGCTACCACGACCTCGGCGACCCGTGGCGCGAGCAGAGGTACCAGGGTGACTGAGGAGGTGACCGACGGCACCCGGCTCGGGGCGCGCTACGCCATGCCGTCGGGCTGGCGCGTCGCCACGCTCGTCGACGCGTGGGCGGAGAGCCCGACGGCACGCACCCTCGTCCTCGAGGTCCCCGACTGGCCGGGGCACCTCGCGGGGCAGCACCTCGACCTGCGCCTCACCGCCGCCGACGGCTACACGGCCGAGCGCAGCTACTCGATCGCCGGCCCGGCGAGCGACGCCGCGGCGTCCGCGCGCGTCGAGGTGACCGTCCAGCGGGTCCCCGACGGCGAGGTCTCCGGGTACCTCACCGACGCGTTCACCGTGGGGGACGCGATCGAGGTCCGCGGCCCGGTCGGCGGCTGGTTCGTGTGGTCGCCGGAGCGCGACGCCGGCACCCCGGTCCTCCTGGCGGCCGGCGGGTCCGGGATCGCGCCGCTCATGGCGATGCTCCGCACCCGGCGCGACGACGGCGACCGCACGCCGTTCCGCCTCGTGTACTCCGTGCGCCGGCCCGAGGACCGCCTCTATGCGGACGAGCTGGCCCGGCTCGCCCGGGCGGGCGACGGCCTGGACGTGAGCGTCGCGTTCACGCGCGCGGCGCCGCTCGACTCCCGGCGCGGGCCCGGTCGGCTCACGCTCGCGGAGCTCGGCGCCTGGGGGTGGCCGCCCGAGCTCGGGCCCGCGTGCTTCGTGTGCGGACCGACGGGGTTCGTCGAGGCCGTCTCGCGCTCGCTCGTCGCGCTGGGGCACGACCCGGCGCGGGTGAAGACGGAGCGTTTCGGCCCGGCGGTCGACTGAGCCGCAGCGGACCCACGACCGTCCCTGCGACGGTCCGGGACGGTTCCCGCTACTCGGGGTAGCCATGTGTGCCCTCCCCCGCGGGCGGCGTCCAGCCCCTCGCGCGCGCCTCACGTTCGGCGAGCACGCTGCGCAGCAGCTTGATCGTCAGCACGAGGGCCCACACCACGAGGACGGCGACCGCCCCGATCACGAGGACGTACACGAGGACGAGCAACGGGTAGATGATTCCGACGCCAGACATGGGCGCACCCTAGCGGTGCCCGGTCCCGGGTGGCGCTCCCCCGACGGGATCGTCGCCTCGCTGCAAGGTGCGGGTCCACCGCCACACAGTCCCTGCGAGGCGCGTCCGCGGGCAAGGGCCTGCGCTGCGCCGACCGGCACGTCTGGGGGGACGGCATGGGAGCCACGAGGCGCGGCACCAGCGGGCCACGGTCCGCACCGGCTCGATGGGGCGCGGGAGCGACGGCGCTGCTCGTCCTGCTCGCCGGGTGCGGGGCGCCGCGCTCGGCACCGCCGGACCTGCCGCTCGTGACGGCGGACGTGCCCCACGAGATCGTGGGGGTCGCGGACGCCGGTGCCGTCCCCGACGTCGTCGCGGCGACCGACCGGCTCGGGACGACGATGCTCGCGACCGCCCCCTCCGCGGGGAACGTCGTCGTGTCCCCGGCGAGCGTCGTCGTCGCGCTGTCGATGCTCGCGGAAGGTGCGGCGGGCGAGACGTCCGTGGCGCTCGACGACGCGCTGGGCGCGTCCGGGGCCGCGCGCACCGAGGCGGTCGGCGCGCTCCTCGCCACGGTCGGCCTGCACGACGGCGACCCCGCGACCGTCCGGGCGGCGGAGCTGCCGAAGAAACCTCTGGCGCACGTCGCGAACCAGGTCGTGGTCGACGACGAGGCGCGGGTCCGCGACTCCTACGTCGAGGCGCTCGGCGCCGGGTACGGCGCGGGCGTGCTCCCCACGGACCTCGGCTCGTCGGCCGGGATCGAGCCGCTGAGCGACTGGGCGCGGTACCACACCGGTGGGCTGGTCGACGGCTCGGCGATCGAGCCCGACCCCGACCTGCGCCTCGTGCTGCAGAACGCGACGCTCTTCGCGGCGCGCTGGCAGGAACCGTTCGAGGACTCCGAGACGACGGACCGCCCGTTCTTCCTGGGGTCGGGCCAGGAGGTCCGGGCCGAGTCGCTCCGGCAGACGAACGCCGCACGGTACGCCGAGGTCGACGGCTGGCGCGCCGTCCGCCTTCCCTACGTCGAGGCGTTCCACGCCGACGTGCTGCTCCCGCCCGACGGCACCGACCCCGCGTCCCTCACCGCCGGGACGAGCGCCGCGCTGCGGGACGCGCTCGACGCGGCGGATGACGTCCCGGTCGACCTGACGATGCCGACGCTCGACGTGCCCGCCGACGAGCCGCTGGACCTCGAGCCGGCGCTGACGGCAGCCGGGCTCGGCGGGCTCTTCGTCGCACACCCCGCTCCCGACCTGAGCGGGATCAGCGACGAGGAGCTCGTCGTCTCCCAGGCCGTGCAGCAGTCGGTCCTCCAGGTGGACGCCGAGGGGACCGTCGCCGCTGCGGTCACGGAGATCGGCGTCGGGGCCGTGTCGGCGGAGGTGCCGATCGAGCCCGTCGTCCTGCGCGTCGACCGCCCGTACGTCTTCTCCGTGGCCCACGCCGAGACGGGGTGGACCCTCTTCACGTCCGCGATCCGCGACCCGCGCCACTGACCGGCCGGCGAGCCCGTCCGGTCGACACGGAGAGCCTGACGGCTCATCTCTTGACGCCTCGCCCCCGCCGTGAGTACTTTTCTTGCGTGTCGTAGCAAGAACCTGACACTTTGCTGTGCGGTGCGGCGCAGCGATCTAGCAATTCTCGAAGGTACTGACCCAACGCCCGTCGACGACGACGGGAGATCGAGGACAACCGATGAGTCATCGACCCAGCACGTCGCACCGCACCTCGTCCGGCAGAGGAAGCGCTCCGTCCCGTCCACCCCGACGCAGCCTCCGGGTCCTCGCGGCGACCACGGCAGCGAGCGCGCTGCTCGCCCCGCTCGGCCTCGCCACGTCGGCCACCGCCGCACCCACCGTCCTGTCCACGGGCAGGGCGACCGCCGCCAGCAGCAACAACTCTCCCTACCTGTCCGGCAACCTCACGGACGGCAACCAGGGCACCTACTGGGAGTCGACCAACAGCAGCTTCCCGCAGTGGGCCCAGGTCGACCTCGGCACCGCTGCGACGGTCGAGGACCTCGTGCTCAAGCTCCCCACCGGCTGGGAGACGCGGAACCAGACCCTCAGCGTCCAGGCCAGCACCGACGGGTCTGCGTTCACGACGCTCAAGGCGCCGCAGGCGTACACGTTCGACCCGTCGTCGGGGAACACCGTCACCGTCGACGTCCCCGACACCTCCGCCCGGTACGTCCGCGTCGCGATCACCGCGAACTCGGGCTGGCCCGCCGGACAGCTCTCCGAGCTCGAGGTCCGCGGGACCGCCGGGTCGACCGACCCCGGCGACCCGCCCACGGGCGCGAACCTCGCGCTGGGCAAGCCGATCGAGGCGTCCTCGACCGAGTGGCAGTTCGTCGCGAAGAACGCGAACGACGACAGCACGTCGACCTACTGGGAGGGCGCGGGAGGCCAGTACCCCAGCACCCTCGCCGTCTCGCTCGACGCGCCGACGCAGCTGACGAACGTCGTGGTCAAGCTGCCGCCCGCGAGCGCCTGGGGCGACCGGACCCAGACGTTCGAGGTGCAGGGCCGAGCGAGCGCGGGCGCCGCCTGGCAGACGCTCAAGGCGTCCGCCGCCTACGCGTTCTCCCCGAGCAGCGGGAACACGGTGACGGTCCCGGTCTCCGGCACCGCCAAGGACGTCCGGCTGCGCTTCACCGGCAACACCGGGTCGGGCAACGGGCAGGTCGGCGAGCTGCAGGTGTTCGGCACGGCTGCCCCCAACCCCGACCTCGTCGTCACGGGCGTCACGGCGACCCCGGCATCACCGCTCGAGTCTCAGGCGATCACGCTCTCCGCCGTCGTGAAGAACATCGGCACGCAGGCGTCCGCAGCGACCGACGTCGCGTTCACCCTGGGCGGCCAGACCGTCGCCACAAAACCGGTCGGCGGCCTCGCCGCGGGCGCCCAGGCGGTCGTCACCGCCGACATCGGCGCCCGTCCTGCGGGCTCCTACACGGTCGGCGCGGCGGCCGACGCCGCCGGCGGCATCGCCGAGCAGAACGAGGGCAACAACGCGTACGCGAACCCGACGGCCGTCGTCGTCACGGCGGTCCCGAGCTCAGACCTCGTCCCGACCGTCTCCTGGTCGCCGAGCACACCGGCCGCGGGCAACACCGTCACGTTCTCGGCGACGATCGCCAACCAGGGCAACGTCGCGACGTCGACCGCCGCCCACGGCCTCACCGCCACGGTGACGAACAAGGGCACGGGCGCCGTCGTGAAGACGCTGACCGGGTCCGTCTCCGGGGCGATCGCCGCGGGCGCGACGAGCGCGAGCGTGAACCTCGGCACCTGGACGGCGGCGAACGGCAGCTACGACGTGAAGATCGTGGCGGCGCCGGACGCGACCGAGGTCTCCGCCAAGCAGGCGAACAACACCGCGACGCGGCCGCTGTTCGTGGGCCGTGGCGCGAACATGCCGTTCGACACGTACGAGGCCGAGGACGGCGTCACGGGCGGGGGCGCGACCGTGCTCGCGCCCAACCGCGTCGTCGGCGACCTCGCGGGCGAGGCGTCCGGCCGCGAGGCCGTCACGCTGAACACCACGGGCGCGTACGTCGAGTGGACCACCAAGGCCCCGACGAACACGCTCGTGACCCGCTTCTCCATCCCCGACTCCCCGGGCGGCGGCGGGACGAACGCGACGCTCGCGATCTACGTCGACGGCCAGTTCCTCAAGAACCTCGACCTCACCTCGCGCTACGCGTGGCTCTACGGCAACGAGACCAACCCCGGCAACCAGCCGGGGGCGGGCGGCCCGCGCCACGTCTACGACGAGGCGAGCACGATGCTCGGCACCACGGTCCCCGCGGGCTCGAGGATCCGCCTCCAGAAGACGGCGAGCAGCACGAGCCAGTACGCGATCGACTTCGTCGACCTCGAGCTGGCGACGCCCCGGGCCAACCCGAACCCCGCGCAGTACACCCAGCCCGCCGGGTTCACCCACCAGGACGTCCAGGCCGCGCTCGACCGGGTCCGCATGGACTCGACCGGCACGCTCAAGGGCGTCTACCTCCCCGCCGGCGACTACCAGACCTCGAACAAGTTCCAGGTCTACGGCAAGGCCGTCGACGTCGTCGGCGCGGGCCCGTGGTTCACGCGGTTCTTCGCGCCGCAGAGCCAGGAGAACACCGACGTCGGCTTCCGGGGCGAGGCGAGCGCGAACGGCTCGTCGTTCCGCGGCTTCGCGTACTTCGGCAACTACACGTCGCGCATCGACGGACCCGGCAAGGTCTTCGACTTCACCAACGTCAAGGACATGACGATCGACGACATCTGGGTCGAGCACATGATCTGCATGTTCTGGGCGTCCAACATGGACGACTCCGAGGTCAAGAGCTCGCGCATCCGCAACACGTTCGCGGACGCGATCAACATGACCAACGGCAGCTCGAACAACCACGTGCACGACAACCAGGCGCGCGGCACCGGCGACGACTCGTTCGCGCTCTTCGCGGCGACCGACAACGGCGGCAGCGGGCAGAGCGGCAACGTGTTCGAGAACCTCACCTCGACGAACACGTGGCGCGCAGCCGGTCTCGCGGTCTACGGCGGCCAGAACAACACCTTCCGGAACATCTACGTCGCGGACACCCTCGTCTACTCGGGCGTCACCATCAGCTCGCTGGACTTCGGCATCGCGATGGAGGGCTTCGGACCCGGGCCCACGACGTTCGACGGGCTCACCGTCGTGCGCTCCGGCGGCCACTTCTGGGGCAACCAGGTGTTCCCCGCGGTGTGGATGTTCTCCGCGTCGAAGACGTTCACGAACATCCGCGTGAACAACCTCGACATCATCGACCCGACGTACTCCGGGATCATGTTCCAGACGAACTACGTCGGGTCCCAGCCGCAGAACACGTTCCAGGACACCGTCTTCACCAACGTGTCCATCACGGGCGCGGAGAAGAGCGGGGACCAGCACGACGCGCGGTCCGGCTACGGCATCTGGGTCAACCCCATGCCGGAGCAGGGTCAGGGCCCCGCGGTCGGCTCGGCGACGTTCACGAACCTCACGCTCTCGGGCAACTTCCGGGACATCGAGAACCCGACGTCGACCTTCACGATCACGCGCAACTGACCGTGCCCGACGCCGGACCGGGGTTCCTCGGTCCGGCGTCGGCCGGGACACTGGGGACATGAACACCGCGACGCGCGCCGTGCCGACCGAGCTGGCCGACCTCGCCACGCTCACCGCGAGGGTGCGGTCGCTCCAGGACCGGGCCGACGGCGGCCGGGTCGTCGTGGGGATCACCGGCAGCCCCGGCGCGGGCAAGACGACGCTCGCCGTCCGGCTCGTCGACGAGCTCGGCCCCGGCGCCGTCCACCTGCCGATGGACGGGTTCCACCTCGCGAACTCGACGCTCGACCGGCTCGGTCGGCACGACCGCAAGGGCGCGCCGGACACGTTCGACGGCTGGGGCTTCGTCGCCCTGCTGCGCCGCGTGCGCGGCGAGGTCGACCACACCGTGTACGCGCCGTCGTTCCACCGCGAGGTCGACGAGCCCGTGGCCGGCGAGATCGCCGTGGAGCCCGGGCACCGGGTCGTCGTGGTGGAGGGCAACTACCTCCTCGTGCCCGACGAGCCGTGGGGCCGCGTGCACGACCTGCTCGACGAGGCGTGGTTCTGCTCCACCACCGGCGAGGAGCGCGAGCGACGGCTCGTCGACCGCCACACGCGGCACGGCCGCACGGTCGAGGCGGCCACGGCCTGGGCGGCCGAGGTCGACGGTCGCAACGCGCGCGTGGTCGAGGCGACGCGGTCCCGCGCCGACCTCGTGGTCTCCGGCGCGATCCCCTCCTAGGTCTCGACCGACCGTCCCGTCGCTGCCCGGTGGTGCTCCAGGGCGACACCGAGCCAGGACGACAGCCCGTCGTCGCCGCCGACGGCCGCGGCGTCCACCGCGACCCAGCCCGGGCCCATGTCCCGGCCCGCGCCCATCTCGGCCTGCGCGGCACCCGGGCGCGCGACGAGCTCGTCGTGGCGGCGGGCGTCGACGCGGACGAGCAGGCCCCCGCCCGGGAGCGCGCTGACGACCATCTTGTCGTCGACCATGAACGACCGACCGCCGAACATGGACACCTCGCGCACCGACGGCTCGTCCGCGAGCAACGTCCGGAGCCGTTCGACCAGCTCGTCCCGCGCGGCCCTCGCGGCGTCGCTCGTCACGAGGCACCGGCCGAGCCGGGGCCGTCGCCGTCGAACCGCCAGCGCATCGCGGCGTGCTCCGCCGTGCGCTCGTACGCGAAGACGACCTCGGGGCGGACCGCGAAGACGAGCGACTCGCCGCTGTCGGGATGCCGGAACGCCCCGTCCTGCACCGTGAACGCCCACTCGTCGCCGTACTTGCACCGCCACCGCTCGGCGAGGCGGTGCAGCGCGCCGTCGTCCGTCACGCGCTGCGCCTCGCCCTCGACCACGACGTCGAGCGCGTCGACGTACGCGTTCGTGCCGGTCGTGAGCACGACCCGGGAGTTCTGCGCGAGGTTCCGCGCCTTGCGCTCGTCGGGGCCGGTCGTCACGTGCAGGCAGCCGTCGGCGACGACGGTCATGAGGGGCGTGACGTGCGGACGCCCGTCAGGGCGCACGGTCGAGATCCACGAGATCTCGGCGCGCTCGAGCACACCCCGCACGGTCTCCCAGGGCACGGGCCGCGCACCGGGCGAGCTGTAGCCGGGGATCAGCGTCCCGTCGGGGCTGTCGTCAAGGATGGTGGTCACGTCGGGTCCTCTCGTCGGTCTTCCCTCCGACCGGCGCGCCCGCGCAGACTCATCGGCCTGCGGCCGCCGGAGGAGAAGAACCGGCCCTCTGCCCACGCCGGACGTGTCGTCGGGCGCCGACGGGCACGACGGTATACCCGACGGCGCCGGTCTCGTCCTGTGATGACGGCCCGCAAGTTTGCCGATGGCCCTCGACGGGGCCGGACGCGCACGCTAGGACACATGGCACGCATCCTGATGATCGTCACGGCAGCAGACTCGCTCACACTGGCCGACGGCTCGACCCATCCCACCGGGTTCTGGGCCGAGGAGCTGGTGGTCGCCCACCGCACGCTGTCGGCCGCGGGTCACGAGGTCGTCGTCGCGACGCCGGGCGGGCGCCGCGCGCCCGTCGACCCGGGTTCGCTCGAGGTGACCGTCGTGGGCGACGAGGACAAGGTCCGCGACCTCGCCGCCTACCTGGACACCGTCGAGCCGGTGCTCGAGCACCCCGCCGACCTCTCCGCGCTCGACGTCACGCAGTTCGACGCCGTCGTCCTGCCGGGCGGCCACGGGCCCATGGCCGACCTCGCCGGCGACCCGGTGGTGGGTGCGACGCTCGTCGCGGCCCACGACGCCGGCCGCGTCGTCGCACCGTTCTGCCACGGCCCTGCGGCACTGCTGAGCGCGACCCGCCCCGACGGGACCTTCGCGTTCGCGGGCCGCCGGGTGACGGTCTTCACCAACGAGGAGGAGACCTCGGGTGGCCTCGGTGCCAACACTCCCTGGTTCGTCGCGGACGCGCTGGCCGAGCGCGGCGCCGTCGTCGAGTCCGCCGCCCCCTGGAGCAGCCACGTCGTCGTCGACGGCAACCTCGTCAGCGGGCAGAACCCGCAGTCGAGCGACGAGGTCGCGACCGCCGTCCTCGCGCTCCTCGCCGCCTGAGCGTCACACCCCGGCCGCCGTGATCCGCGCGATCACGGCGGCCAGGTCGCGAAGGCTCCGGCTCGCCTCGAGCCGCCCCGACCGCGTGACGACGTACAGGGTGTTGAGCGGGGCGACCTCCGGCCGGTGCAGCTCGACGAGCGACCCGACCGCGAGCTGCTCCCTCACCAGATACCGTGGGAGCACCGACAGCCCGGCGCCCGCGACGACCGCCGCACGCACGGCACGCAGGTCCGGCACGACGGCAGCCGTCGTCACCGCGTCGGGCCGATGCCCGAACACCGACCGCCAGTAGCGCCGCACGATGGGCAGGTTCTCGGCGTACGCCACGACCGGGATGCGCTCGAGCGCGCCGACGGTGCCCTCATCGTCCCCGGTCTCCTGCGCCCAGCGAGGCGCGCCGACCAGGACGAACTCCTCGTCGGCGACCGGTGCGCCGCTCAGCCCCTGGACCCGCGGACGCACCGAGCTGACGACCGCGTCGAGATCCCCGCGCCGCAGGTCCTCGAGCAGCTCGTCGGCCATCCCGAGGTGCAGGCGCAGCGGGCCGCCCGCCGCCGCGACCAGCTCCGGCAGACGCGGCGCCAGCACCTCGCCCACCAGCTCGGCAGCACCCCCGACGTGCACGACGGCGCTCCCCTCGCCCGACAGCTCGACGAGGTCCTCCAGAGCGTCCAGATGACGGGCGGCCTGCTGCGCGAGGGTCGCGGCACGCGCCGTAGCCACCACCCCGGCTGGCGTGCGATCGAACAACGCGTAACCGAGCTCGCTCTCGAGCGCCCGCACATGACCCGAGGCGGTGGGCTGAGAGATGCCCAGCAGCCGTGCGGCATCGCTCACCGAGCCGGCCCGGTAGGCCGTCAGGAACGTCCGCAGGTGCTCCAGGTGATGGGCTGCCACGGTCGCATGCTCGCACGGATCGGCCCACGGGCATCGCGCCGAGCGCGGTGCCGCCTGTGCATACCGCGGTCAGGGCGACGACCGGGTGCATGGCGGGTGCGGCATCGGGCCGCCGGTCAGGCCGGAGCCACCGGTCCCGCCTCATGACCTCGGCGGCCCGCCGACCGCCGGTCCTGCTTCATCCGTGCCTCGAACAGGTGCCGCACGCCCCCCGCGAGCTCGTCGCGCGCCCGGCGCTCGTGCTCGCGGAACGCGGACCAGTAGCCGTCGTCGTAGTCCTCGACGAGCTGGAAGGTCCACCGGCCCGACACTACGTTGCGCCCGACGAGGTCCGCCGCGATCCGGTCGGCGACGTCGTCGTGACCGGCCGCGCGCAGCTTCTCCACCGCGTCACCGAGCGCGAGGTCCGCCTCGCCGGTGAGCTGGTGGAACGTGTAGAGGTGGCCTCGCGCGCGCTCGGTCGTCTCGAGCGCCTCGCTCAGCGCGCCCAGCGCCTCGACCGTCCCATCGCTCACGCCGTCGGGCGTCGCGCGCCCCGGCAGGTCCCCCGGCCGGCCCTGCCCTTCGTCCGTCACGTCGTCTGCCACGTCGGCCACGCTAGGACCCGCACGACCCTCCCGCACGCGAGCACCACCGGTCCGACGGCGGTCCTCCGCCCCGGCCGCGCGCGTCACCGGCCTGTGACAGGGTTGTCCCGGCCGCCCTCGACCGGAGAACCCGACGCCCCCATGCCGCAGACCGCACCGCCACCGTCCGTCACGACCCAGACCACCTCGAGCCAGCGCCCGCACCGCGCGGCGCGTCTCGAGGACCGGTGGCGCGCCGTCGTCTCCCGGTTCCAGAAAGCACGTGGGTGGCGACCGCGAGTCGAGCCGTTCACGGGGTACGGGAGCACGCGCCGCGTGCGGGTCCTGGGCCGCGTGCTGCTCGCGAGCCCCGCGTACGACCCGACTGCCACGGCGGACCGGCGCGGCTGGCGCTACTTCTTCACCGCGCCCGCTTCGCGCGAGGAGGTGCGCGTGCACGTGGGCGACGCCGTCGTCGACGTCTGGTCCGACCGTTCCGGCTACCTGGACGTGACGGTCGACGTCGAGCTCCCCCCGGGCTGGCACGACGTGACGTTCCGGCCCGCGTCGGGCGAGCTCGTGACGGGCCGGGTGCTGGTCGTCGCGGACGGCCGACGGCTCGGCGTCGTCTCCGACATCGACGACACCACGATGGTGACCGCGGTCCCGCGTCCTCTGCTCGCCGCGTGGAACACGTTCGTCCGGCACTCGAGCGCGCGCGTCCCGGTGCCCGGCATGGCGGTGCTCTACCAGGGCATCGCCTCGGCGAACCCCGGCACCCCGTTCGTGTACGTGTCCACGGGCGCCTGGAACACCGCGGCGAACCTGCGCCGCTTCCTGCAGCGCAACGCGTACCCGCCGGGCCCGCTGCTGCTCACGGACTGGGGACCGACCAACACGGGGTGGTTCCGCAGCGGACGCGAGCACAAGAACACCTCGATCGACCGGCTCGTGCAGGAGCTCCCGGACGTCGACTGGCTCCTGATCGGCGACGACGGCCAGCACGACCCGGAGATCTACACGCGCGCGGCGCGCCAGCACCCCGACCACGTCGCCGCGATCGCGATCCGTCAGCTCACGCCCACGCAGCAGGTGCTCTCCCACGGCTCGCCCCTGCCCACGCCGGGCGACGACGCCCACCGCCCCGAGCACGAGG
This sequence comes from Cellulosimicrobium sp. PMB13, assembly GCF_051294865.1. NCBI lineage: Bacteria > Bacillati > Actinomycetota > Actinomycetes > Micrococcales > Promicromonosporaceae > Cellulosimicrobium > Cellulosimicrobium sp. PMB13. The sequence continues at coordinate 578,578 of NZ_CP145910.1, forward strand.
CCCCCGTCCCGGCGGCGCAGGGGCCGGACGGCTCCGCGCTCGCCCGCTCGCTCGCGCAGGCCCTGGCGGCCTACCGACGCTGAGTGATGCACCCGCCAGGGGGTGGTGGGACGCTGGGACCATGAGCACCGAAGGTGTCCGCCGACACACCGAGGCCCTGGGCGACGACGCCGTCGCCACCGCGACCGGTCAGCCGCGAGCGACGTGGTTCGCGCTGCTCGACGCCCAGGACGCGACGACGTGGACCCACCGGGACATCGCCGCCTGGCTCGTCGAGGAGCAGGGCGTCGACGGCTGGTGGGCGCAGTCGCTCACGGTCGCGTACGAGCAGGAGCGCGGGATGCGCGCGCCCGGCCAGCGGTCCGACGGCACGTACGAGGTCTCTCCCAGCCGGTCGGTCGTCGGGACGCTCGACGAGGTGTACGCCCTCGTGGCCGACGACGCCTCGCGCGCGCGGTGGCTCGACGCGGCTCTCGGCGAGGTGGGCGCGGGCGAGCGGCTGGAGGTCCTCGGGGCCACGCCGACGTCGTCCGTGCGCCTCGCGTGGCCGGTCGGTGCGCTGGGCGCGCCGCCGGACCGGCCCGGTCGCGTGACGATCGGGCTGTACCAGCCGCGCGCGGCCGACGGCACCCCGGCGGGCAAGGTCCGGGTCGGCGTCCAGCACGGCGGGCTGCGCTCGGCCGACGACGCCGCGCCCCTCAAGGCCTTCTGGGCCGCGCGGCTCACCACCCTCGCCGAGCTCGCCGAGCAGGCGCGCTCGGCGGGGTAGGCGACCGGAGGAGGTACCGGGCGCGGTGGCGAGTCCCGATACCGCCGCCGCCCGGATGCCGCCGCGCCACGCGGGTGGTTGCCTGAGGACATGACGACGCCGCGCCCCGCCCCACCACCCGCCGGCCAGGGCCCGTCGGAGACGGGCGAGCAGACCCGACGGACGTGGCCCTGGATCGTGCTGACCGTCGTCGCGGTGCTCGTCGTCGGGCTCGTCGTGTGGCTCGTGAACCGGCCCTCCGGGACCGACCCCGCGGCGTCGCCCGCGCCGTCGGGCACCGCGAGCGGATCGGCGACCCCCACCGAGACCTCGTCGCCGAGCGAGGACCCGACGACACCGGCCGCCGAGGGATGCCCGGCCGAGGGCGACGGTCCGCCGGCAGGCGCGGACACGGACGAGGTCGTCGACGTGGACGGCGACGGCCGTCCCGACACCGCCTGGCTCACCGGCGGGCCCGACCGGGCGTTCGGCATCACGACGGCGTCGGGCGCGACGTTCTCCGCACCGATCGGGTCGGCGAGCCCGCAGCCCGCGAGCGCCGTCGTCCAGCTCGTCGCGGCCGGGGACGGGACCGCGCCGATCGCGCTCGTCGACACGGGCCGGGAGGTGCTGCTGCTCTCGGCCGCCGGTTGCGCCGTGACGCCGACGCAGGACGCCCAGGGCGCGCCCTACACGTTCGACAAGGGCTTCACCGGCTTCGGCACGGGCGTCGGCTGCACGGAGCAGGACGGCGAGCTGCGGCTCGCCGGGCTGAACGCCGTGTCCGACGACGGCACCTCCTTCACCGTCGACCGCACCTTCGTGGACCTCGACGCCGACGCCCGCACCGCGACGAACGGCGAGGAGGAGACCGTCGCGACGGACGCCGGCCCGGACGACCCGGTCGTCACGACGGCCCAGGAGACGAGCTGCGGCGACCTCGTCGCCGGCGAGGACGGACCCGTCGAGCCGCGGTAGCGCCCGCCGATGAGAAAGGACGCCGCCAACCGTCTGAGCAAGGTCCGGTGAGAGCACGCTTGCGCGCATCAAGGGAGAGCGAACAGATGAGACCACTCCGCTACTCGATCAACGTCACGCTCGACGGCTGCTGCCATCACGAGGCCGGGCTGCCCCCGGACGAGGAGTCGATGCGCTACTGGACCGCCGAGATGGAGCGCGCCGACGCCCTGCTGTTCGGTCGGGTGACCTACCAGATGATGGAGTCGGCGTGGCGGAAACCGGCCACGGGCTCGTGGCCCGACTGGATGGACGAGTGGCAGGTCCCGTTCGCCGAGGCCATCGACCGGGCGAAGAAGTACGTCGTGTCGAGCACGCTGAGCGCGGTCGACTGGAACGCGGAGCTGCTGCGCGGCGACCTGGGAACGGCGGTCGAGCGGCTCAAGCAGGAGCCCGGCGAGGGCCTGTGGGTCGGCGGCGTGACGCTGCCCCTGGCCCTGGCAGACCTGGGACTGATCGACGAGTACGAGCTCGTCGTGCAGCCGGTCCTCGCCGGGCACGGGCCGACGTTGCTCTCCGGTCTGCGCGAGCGCATCCGGCTCGAGCCCGTGGACCGGCGCGAGCTCCGGTCGGGGGCCGTCGCCCAGCGATACCGACCGGCGCACGCTCCGGCGTGACCTAGCCCCGGCCGCACACGACGCACGTGCCCCGGCGGCGGAGCCAGTAGGCGTAGGTCGCGGCGCCGAGGGCGACCGACCACAGGGGCCACAGGAGCGTCGGGCCGACGGCGCCCCAGGAGTCGGCGGTGATCGCGAGCTTCTCGTCGCCCAGGCCCAGGGCGACGAGCGACAGCCCGGCCGGGAGGACCGCGACGGCGACGATCGTCGCGGGGATCACCGCGAGGTTGACGGGGACGCGACGGCCGGCGAGGCCGAGCATCCAGCGCGGGAAGACCTCGCCCCAGCGCTGGAACAGGCCCAGCGTGAGCACCGCGCCGACGAGCGCGAACGCGCCCAGGCCGAGCGCCGCGATCCAGCCGTCGTCCCCGGCGAGGGCGGCGACGTCGTCGGGCGAGAAGCCGAGCGGGATGCCGAGCACCCAGGCGATCCGGGTCACGGCGTAGAACAGCGGGGCCGCGGCGGCGACGAGGGCGGCGGCACGGCCCCAGCGGGCTGCCGACGCGGGCGTGGTCCAGGCGGGGTCGGCGCCGTCGTGCCGACGGCCGCACGACTCGCACGCGCCGACCGCTCGGCGCGCGAACCGGGTGGTCGACGCCGCGAGGAGACCCGCGCCGAGGAGCACCGCGAGCTGCAGCAGCACACCGGGGGTGAGGAAGTCGGCGAACGCGGCACGCAGGTCCGCGTCGAACGGCGCCATGATCGCGGTGACCGGGAGGTAGCCGATCCGGGCGAGGATCGAGGCGTCGACGAGGACGACGGACCCCGCGAGGACGACGCCCACGGCGGCGCAGGTCGCGATCCGCACGCCCCGCGGCGTGGGCCCGGTCCGGCCACCGCGCCAGGTCCATGCGGCGAGCGCCGCGCCCGCGAGCGCGAGGACGGCGACCCACGGCGTGAGGGCTTCGCCGCGGACGGCGCTCAGCGCGCTGAACCCGGTGGCGTCGGCGTCACCGACCGGCAGGGTGCCGCCCGTGAGCGTGACGACGAGTGCGGCGACGGCACCCAGGGCCCACCACAGCGCGGCGGTGGGACCGATCCAGGTGCCGCGCGCCCGGCGGGCGCGATCGGCGCGGTGAGGGGACTCGATGCCCCCGGCGGGTTCGGCGCGGCGCGGCCGCGACCGGTCCGGGGTCGGCGGACGATCGGGAGCGGTCGGGGCGTTCTCGGCGTGGAGAGGTCGGGTGTCGGGGTGTGGTGTGTTCATGACTCGACCCTCGTCCCGCACGGGACCCCGGGGATCACCCGCCGCGGTGACGCGCCTCCCCCGTCCGGGGGACCGTCAGTCGCGCGCGCGACGCAGGGCGCGCAGCGCGCCCGTGGACCACAGCGCCCACGCGACGAGCACCGGCTGGAAGAACAGCCTGCCGAAGCGCTTGGCGTCCGTGTCCAGCCCGAACCCGTCCTTGCCCTCCAGCCACTGCGCGACGTTGCCGGGGAAGATCACGACGAAGAACGCCGCCGCGACGAGCCCGACGGCCACCTTCCACCGCGACAGCACGACGAGCGAGCCGCCGAGGACGATCTCCACCACCCCCGACGCGAGCACGGTCACGTCCTCGTCGACCGGGAACCAGTCGGGCACCTGCGCCTGGAACTCCTCGCGCGCGACGGTGAGGTGGCTGACGCCCGCCCCGACGAGCGCGACACCGAGCGCGATGCGCGCGACCGTGGCGGGGAGGGACGTGCGGGTCGGCTTCGTGAGCGCGGAGAGGTCCATCGCCCGATGCTCGCACCGTCCGGGGCGTCTCGCAGGCGGCGGCCGGATCTGACGGCCACCGGGCCGGCAGCCCCGCGTGGCCGTGCCGCGTGCCCGCGGGTCATCCGGCCCGGACGAATCCCGACTCGTAGGCGCGCACCACGGCCTGGGTGCGGTCCCGGACGCCCAGCTTCGCGAGCACGTTGCCCACGTGCGTGCGCACGGTCTCGACGCCGAGGTAGAGCTCGCCCGCGATCTCGGCGTTCGACAGGCCGGCCGCCATGAGCCGCAGCACCTCGCCCTCGCGCTCGGTGAGCCGTGCGCCGCGCAGCTCGTCGCCGGCAGGGGGCCGCGCGGTCGCGAGCCGACGCACGGCGTCCGGGAACAGCAGCGACTCGCCGCGCGCGACGACGCGCACCGCCTGCACGACCTCCTCGGGCCGGGCCCGCTTGAGCAGGAACCCGTGGGCCCCGGCGCGCAGGGCGTCGAGCACGTGGTCGTCGTTCTCGAACGTCGTGACGACGAGCACGCGGGGCGCCGGGGCGCGCGCGAGGAGCGCCGTCGTCGCCGCGATGCCGTCGACGCGCGGCATGCGCACGTCCATGAGCACGACGTCGGGCCGGGTGGTGGCGACGACGTGCGGCACGTCGACGCCGTCACCGGCCTCTCCCACGACCTCGAGGTCCGGCTCCGCGTCGAGGATGACGCGCAGCCCCGCGCGCACGAGCGGCTCGTCGTCGACCAGGACGACGCGGATGGTCCCGTCGGGCGCGGTGCTCGTCATGTGCTCGATCCTGTCAGCGGCGGCGTCGTGCGCTCGGTCGTCCCCGCGGGGAGGTCACGCACCGGTCCTCCGCAGCGGGAACGTCGCGCGCACGACCCACGTGCCGCCGTCGGCCGCGGGACCGGCGACCACCTCCCCGCGCAGCAGGCGGGCGCGCTCGCGTATGCCCGCGACGCCGCGCCCTCCGGGACGCGCGGGGCGCGAACCGTCGACCGACGGCGCGCCGTCCACCGGGAGCGGGTTGCGCACCTCGACGCGCAGCACCTCCGGGTCCTCGATCCCGACGGCGACCGTCACCGCGGCTCCCGGCGCGTGGCGCAGCGCGTTGGTGAGCGCCTCCTGCACCACGCGGTATGCCTCCTGCGACGTCGCGCGCGGCACGTCGGCGAGCCCGGCGTCGGCCGACCCGCGACCGGTCCCGCGCCGGTGCCCGGGCACGTCGTCGAGAGCGACGTCGGCCCCCGTGCGCCGGGCGTCGTCGAGCAGCGCGGGCAGGTCCGTGAGGGTGCGGGCGGGCGACCGCGCGGCGCCGGCGCCGTCGGACCGCAGCAGACCGAGGACGTGGTCGAGGTCGGCCATCGCCGTGCGTCCCGTCTCCTCGATCGCGACGAGCGCGCGCCGCGCCGCCTCGGGGTCCGTGGCCAGCAGCCGCGAGGCGGCCGCGGCCTGGAGCGTCGTGACGGTGAGCGCGTGGCCGACGGAGTCGTGCAGCTCGCGCGCGAGCCGCCCGCGCTCGGCGTCGCGGTCGGCCGCGGCCTCGAGCTCGGCGATGCGCTCGGACTGGTCCGGCCCGAGCAGCGGCCATGCCGCCTGGCGCAGCAGCGCCCGCGCGGCAGCGGCCACGTACGGCAGGACGAGCAGCAGCACGAGCGCGACCACGGCCAGCGCCCAGGTGTCGGCCCAGGACGGCACGAGCTCCCACGGCCGCCAGTCGGTGAGCAGCACCGGCTCGATCCCGAGGGCCGACAGGACGAGCTGCGTCGCGACCGGGATCGCCAGCAGCACCACGACGAGCACGGCCGCCCCGAGCGCGAGGTGCAGCGCGTACCAGGCCGCTGCCCGCCACCGGGTCGCGGCGCTCGGGTTCGCGTCGCCGGCCGGCGTCGGGAGGTCGACGTCGAGGAACGTCCGTACCGCCGCGATCTCCAGGGCCCGCACCGGCGCGAGGAACGGCGGCGTCGCCGCGATCACCGCCGAGAGGGCGGCCAGCACCCCCGCGGCGACGCGCGGCGTCTGCGTGGACGTGAACATCTGCACGAACCCGGTCACGAGGACGAGGTAGGCGCCCGCGACGACCCCGCCGATCACGAGGTACACGCCCGCGCGCACGGTCGACGCGCTGCGCAGCGGCGCGGTCAGCCACCGCGCCGTGTCGCGGCTGCCCCGGCGCGTCCCCTGCGTCATGCGCCCCATCCTCCCCCGGGCGCCACCCGGCCCGCCTCCCCCGCCCGGGTGAGCGACGCCGTCGGGGTGAGCGACGCCGTCGGGCACCCGCCGCGCGGTCCGTGCGCCGCGCTGGTCCACTGGTCCCATGGAGGGCTTCTGGTGGGGGCTGCTCGCGAGCTCGTCGCTGCTGATCGGCGCGGCGGTGGTCCTGTGGCGCCCGCCCGGGCAGCGCGCGGTCGGTCTGGTCATGGCCTTCGGCGCGGGCGTGCTCATCAGCGCCGTCGCGTACGACCTCGTGGAGGACGCGTCGCGCAGCGTGAGCGGATGGCTGCTGCTCGCCGGGCTCGCGGGCGGTGCGCTGACGTTCTTCGTGGGCGACCGGGTGATCGACAACCTCGGTGGCGAGGGCCGCAAGCGCTCGACCGGCGTGCAGGGTCGCACCGTCCAGGCCGCGGGCGGGACGGGCGGCGCCGCGATCGCGCTCGGCACCGTGCTCGACGGGATCCCCGAGTCGGTCGTGCTCGGCGCGACCCTCATCGGTGGCGGCGGTGTGAGCGTCGCGATGCTCGCCGCCGTGTTCCTGTCCAACCTGCCGGAGGCGATGGCGGCGACGTCGGGCCTGCTCAAGTCCGGCACGCGACCGTCGCGGCTGTGGATGCTGTGGGGGTCGACGACGGTCGTGTCGGCCCTCGCCGCAGGGTTCGGCTACCTCGCGCTCGACGGCGCGTCACCGGCCGTCGTCGCGGTCACCCAGGCGTTCGCCGCGGGCGCGCTGCTCACGATGCTCGTCGACACGATGATCCCGGAGGCCACGGAGTTCGGCGGACCGGTGACGGGCCTGGTCACCGTGCTGGGCTTCGCGACGGCGTTCGGGCTCAGCTCGATCGGCTGACGCGCGACGTCGTGATCGCTGCGGAGCGCGGGGCGGGTGTCGTCGACCCGTCCGACGGCTCGCGTCGGTGGGACTGACGGACAGCGACGGCCACGAGCGTGAGCGAGACGACGACGAACGCGACGACGAACGCAACACGTGCGCCGGGCCAGAGGACCCCTGCTGCGAAGAAGGCAGCACCGACTCCCCACCAGAAGGCGACCGCCCACGGTGAGTTCCCGAGGAGACCCGGACGCCGCGGCGCTGTGCCGCGCTCGAGGTACGCGTGCTCGTCCACCGGTCTCAGGGCGCGCACCGCGTCCGTCTCGCGAGCCGCGGTGGCACCCGTCGACCCGTGCGTGCCTGCGGTCATCCTCGTCGCCGTCCATCCTGACCCTGGTCAGCCCCCCTGCGGGCGAACTCTGCCGCCAGTGTTTGGGGGAACGCGACCGGTGTCAACAGGTGGAGCGACGGCGTCGCCGTCGAGCACGACCTCGCGCGCCGTCGAACAAGACCTGACGGTCGCGAAGGGCCGCAGAACGACTGTCAGGTCGTGTTCGGCAGGGCCCAGGTCAGGCCGCGAGCTCCTGGCCGCTCATGCGGTGGATCGACGCCATGACCTCGTCGGTCAGCTCGCGGCGTGCCTGTGCCGGCTTCGTCCCCGCCGTGAGCTGGCGCTGCGGGTCGATGGGCTTGCCGAAGTGCACCTGCACCCGGTGGATGCGCGGGAGCCGCGCGCCGATCGGCTGAACCTTGTCCGTGCCGCGCACCGCGACCGGGACGACGGGCGCGTGCCCGGCGAGCGCGAGCCACGCGACACCGGTCCGGCCCTGGTGCAGCTTGCCGTCGCGCGAGCGGGTCCCCTCCGGGTAGATGCCGAACGCGCCGCCGCGCTGCAGCACCTCGAGCGCGTCCTCGAGGGAGCGCTGGCCGGCGCGCGGGTCGTCGCGCTGGACGGGGATCATGCCGATCGTCGTGAAGAACCACCGCGACAGCCGCCCCTTGATGCCGCGGCCCTCGAAGTATTCGGCCTTCGCGAGGAACGTCACGTGCCGCGGCGCGACGATCGGGATGAGGAGCGAGTCGATGAACGACAGGTGGTTGCTCGCCAGGATGACCGCACCGTTGCGCGGGATGTTGTTGCGTCCGGTCACCTGGGGTCGCAGCAGCACGTACGCGAGCAGCGACAGGATGAGCCTGAGGACGCGGTAGGTCATCCGCTCATTGTGCACCGTCGTCCGCGCACGCCCGTGCACGCGCGGGGTGACCTGCGACGACGTCGTGCACGCCGGTGCACGACGGCGGCACCGTGCTCAGTCGGTGGCCTCGGGCCGGTCACGGGTCGGCGCCGGCGCCGCCGCCAGCCGCCGCGCGCGGCCTCCGCGCGTGAGCGCGTACAGGGCGAGGAGCACGACGACGAGCCCCGCCGTCGAGGCGAGCTGGGCGCGCGCGGTGTCGTCCGTGAGCATGAGCACGGCGAGCGCCGCGAGACCGACGAGGACCGCCCACGTGAGCCACGGGTAGCCCCACATGCGCAGCGTCAGGGGCTCGCCGGCGGCCCGCGCCTCGGCCTCGAGCCGGCGTCGCAGGCGCAGCTGTGACACCGCGACGAGCACCCACACGACGAGCAGCGCCGCACCGACGGCGTTGAGGAGGACGCCGAGGAGCGCGTCGGGCGCGAGCCAGTTGAGGCCCACGGCGACGAGCGAGAAGAACACCGACACCAGCACCGAGACCCACGGGACGTCGCGGCGCGAGACGCGGCGCAGCGCCGTCGGGCCGTCGCCCCGACCGGCGAGCGAGTACGCCATGCGCGACGTGCCGTAGACGTTCGCGTTGAACGCCGACAGCAGCGCGACGACCACGACGACCTCCATGAGCCGCGCGGCGCCCGGGAGGCCCGCGAGGTCCAGCACCGCGACGAACGGGCTCTCCGCGAGGAGCGGGGAGTCCCACGGCAGCACGAGCACCATGATCGCGACCGAGCCCAGGTAGAACAGGAGGATGCGCCACACGATGGACCGCGTGGCGCGCGCGACGGCCGTGCGCGGGTCGCGGGCCTCGGCGGCGGCGATTGTGACGATCTCGATGCCGCCGAACGCGAAGACCACGACGAGCAGCCCCGCCGCCACGCCGGCCAGGCCCTCGGGCGCGAAGCCGCCGTGCCCGAGGAGGTTGCTCGTCCCCACGGGATCCGTGCCGGGCAGGAGGCCGAGAACGAGCAGCACGCCGACCACCAGGAACCCGACGATCGCCGCGACCTTGACGAACGCGAACCAGAACTCGAACTCGCCGAACTGCCGCACACCCCACAGGTTCACGACGGCGAACACCGTCACGACGGCGAGCGCCACGCCCCACTGCGGCACGCCCGGGAACCAGCCGGTGACGATCACGGCGGCACCCGTGATCTCCGCGCCGAGCACCATGACGAGCATGAACCAGTAGAGCCAGCCGAGGACGAACCCGGCCCACGGGCCCAGCGCCTCCTCCGCGTACACGGAGAACGACCCGCTCGCGGGCCGCGCGCTCGCCATCTCGGCGAGCATCCGCATGACGAGGATGACGAGGACCCCGGCGATGGCGTACGACACGAGCACCGCGGGCCCGGCGGTCGCGATCCCGACGCCCGAGCCGAGGAAGAGCCCGGCACCGATCGCCGAGCCGAGACCCATCATCGTCAGGTGCCGGGCGCGCAGGCCGTGGCTGAGCCGGTCGGGGGACGTCGGGCCGGTGGCGGCCGGGCCAGGGCGGGGCGTCCGGTGGGAGGGGGGCGTGGAGGTGCTCATGAGGTCCTGCGGTGGGAGGGGTCCGGCCGGTCGGCCGACGTCCGACGCTACCTGACCGCCGTCAGGCCCGGTGATCCCTCGCCCCGACAGGTCCGGGCACGACGGCGCCCCGCACCCGGGCGCGTGTCGTCGCGCAGGTGCGGGGCGTCGTCGGGCACGCCCTTGTGCCTCGGCCCCTAGGGCGTCGCCGTGCGCGGCGCCGGGGCCACGTGCCTCGCCTCCCGGCGCGGTTCCGTGGCCGGACGCGCAGCGGGGTCGTCCTCGTGAGCCGGGCCGACGGGCGGGGTGGTGCCGTCCGGGGTGGTGCCTGCCGGGGTCGACGACGCCGGCGCGGGACGTCCGGTCGAGCCGTTGAGCACGCCGTCGTCCTCGAGGTCCTCGAGGTCGTCGTCGTCCACCGCGCTCGCGCCCCGCTCGGCGCCCTCCGCGAACACCGACGGGTCCGGCGGCGTCCCGGCCTTGATGTGGTTGAACAGGATGTTCAGCAGGATCGCCATGATCGCGGCCGAGCTGATCCCCGAGTGGAAGATGATGCCGAACCACGTGGGGAACTGGTCGTAGAAGTCGGGCTTCGCGATGGGGATCATGCCGAACGAGATCGACGCGGCGACGATGATGAGGTTCACCGAGTTCGAGTAGTCGACCTTCGCGAGCGTGCGGATTCCCGACGCCGCGACCGAGCCGAACAGCACGACACCGGCACCGCCGAGGACCGGCGTCGGGACGGCGGCCACGACGCGCCCCAGGATCGGCAGCAGACCCAGGACCACGAGGATCGCGCCGCCCGCCGAGACGACGAACCGCGACTTGATGCCCGTGATGGCCACCAGGCCGACGTTCTGCGCGAACGCGGACTGCGTGAACGACCCGAAGAACGGCGACACCACCGACGACGCCATGTCGGCGCGCAGGCCGTTGGCGATGCGCTTGCGGTCCACCTTGGTCTCGACGATCTCACCGACGGCGATGATGTCCGCCGTCGTCTCGGTGAGCGTCACGAGGATCACGATGAGCATGGAGACGATCGCGGCGATCTCGAACGTCGGGGCGCCGAAGCCCAGGAACGCGGGGAACGCCGCGACGGGACCGTCGCCCACGCCCGAGAAGTCGGCCTGGCCCGTGAAGAGCGCGACGACCGTGCCCAGGACGATCGCGAGGAGGATCGACAGGCGCGAGACGGTCCCGCTGCCGACCTTGGAGAGCAGGATGACGATGGCGAAGGTCAGCGCCGCGAGCCCGATGTTGCTCACCGAGCCGTAGTCCGGCGAGTCCGCGTTGCCGCCCATCGCCCAGTTCGCGGCGACGGGCATGAGCGTGAGGCCGATCGTCGTGATCACGACGCCCGTGACCACCGGTGGGAAGAACCGGATGATCTGCGCGAAGAACGGCGTGATGAGGAAGCCGACCGCCGACGCCACGAGCACGGCGCCCAGCACGGCCTGCATCCCTCCCCCGCCGCCGACGATCGCGACCATCGTCGACACGCCCGCGAACGACACGCCCTGCACCAGCGGAAGCTGCGAGCCGAAGAACGGGATGCCGATCGTCTGCAGGATCGTCGCCAGGCCGCCCATGAAGAGCGACGCGGCGACGAGCGTGCCGATCTCGGCGGGGGTGAGGCCCGCGGCGGAGCCGACGATCAGCGGCGGGGCGATGATGCCGCCGTACATCGTCAGGACGTGCTGGAAGCCGTAACCGAACGTCGCCCCGAGGGGCAGACGCTGGTCCTCGGGGCGTACGGGACGGCGTTCGGCGTCGTCCGCGACCTTCTGGGCTCGCGCGTTCATAGCGGACCTCCTCGTCAGCTATCGTTCCGCTCAGCGGAAAAGTACTTCCACCATTCGAACCCCAAGTGTGACGCGTGTCAAGTCCCGATCACCAACTCGTCCGTGGCCTGCGGCGACGCGATCCGGATCCGCCCGACCTTCGGGGCGTCGATCCGTCGGGTCACCCGTCTGGGATCGGACCCGACTGCGCGACCGATGGGTTGGGGCGCCGAACCCCGGGTTGTGCGGCGATCGAGCCGCCGAAGCGCGCATGGCCCCGGGTTCGGCACACGACGACCCGTAACCCCGGGTTCGGCACGTGGCGGTGGCGAACCCCGGGTTGTGCGGCGATCGAGCCCTCGAACGGCCCGTAACCCGGGGTTCGGCAGGCACCGTGGCGCACAACCCGGGGTTCGGAGTCAGCCCGCGACGAGGCGGCGCGCCGCGGCGGAGTGCTCGGCGGCCAGCGCGCCGAGGTCCAGCCCAGGGATCGCGCCGTCGACGACCCGCCACGCGCCGCCCACCATGACGCGGTCCGCGCGGTCCGCGCCGCACAGCAGCAGCGCGGCGACGGGGTCGTGCGTGCCGGAGAAGCGCAGCTCGTCGAGGCGCCACAGCGCGAGGTCGGCCTGCTTGCCCACGGCGAGCACGCCGACGTCGTCCCGGCCGAGCACCCGGGCGGACCCGCGGGTCCCCCACCCGAGCGCGCGCGTCACGGGGATGTCGGCGCCGTACTTGAGCCGCTGCAGGTAGAGCGCCTGGCGCGCCTCGAGGATCATCGTCGACGCGTCGTTCGACGCCGACCCGTCCACCCCCAGCCCGACGGGCGCGCCCGCGTCCTCGAGCTCCACGGCCCGGGCGATGCCGGACGCGAGGCGCATGTTCGACGTCGGGCAGTGCGCGACGCCGGTCCCGGCGGCTCCGAGCCGGCGCACCTCGTCGTCGTCGAAGTGGATGCCGTGGCCGAGCCAGGCGCGGTCGGTGAGCCAGCCGACCGACTCGAGGTAGTCGACGGTGCGCAGGCCGAACCGCTCGCGGCAGAAGTCCTCCTCGTCGATCGTCTCGGCGAGGTGGGTGTGCAGGCGCACGTCGAGCGCCTCGGCGAGCGCCGCGCTCTCGCGCATGGCCTCGGTGGTCACGGAGAACGGCGAGCACGGGGCGAGCGCGATCTGCACCTGCGCCCCGGCGCCGCGCTCGTGGTACGTCTCCACGAGCCGGCGCGAGTCCTCGAGGATGACGTCGAGGGTCTGCACGACGGACTGCGGCGGCAGGCCGCCGTCGTCCTCGCCGAGCGTCATGGACCCCCGGGTGAGGGTCGCGCGCATCCCGAGGCGCCGGACGGCCTCGACCTGGATGTCGATCGCGTCGTCGAGGCCGTCGGGGAAGACGTAGTGGTGGTCGGCCGCCGTCGTGCAGCCGGACAGGAGCAGCTCGGCGAGCGCGACGGTCGTGGCGAGCTCGTGGTCGCGCGGCGTGAGGCGCGCCCACACCGGGTAGAGGCGCTGGAGCCACGGGAACAGCGGGGCGTCGGCGACGGGCCCCCAGGCGCGCGTGAGGGTCTGGTAGAAGTGGTGGTGCGTGTTGATCAGGCCGGGCGTGAGCACGTGCTGCGACGCGTCGAACGTCTCGTCGGCGGGCGTCGCGGGTGCACCGCCCGCCGGGACGAGTTCGGCGACCACGCCGTCCTCGACGACGATCCCGCCGCGCGCGTCGGGAGCGTCAGGGGTGTCGTCGGCGGTGAAGACCCCGAGCGGGTCGCGGATCCAGAGACGGGTCATGAGGGCTCCTGGTGGCTGGTCGTCGCGTCACCGGTGGCGGGTCGGGCGGCGCCACAGCGACGCCACAGGCGCCGGCTCAGTGGTCCTGTCTGCCGATCCAGGGGCCGACGGCGGTGCGCCGCGGCTCCTCAGGACGGTAGGACCGGACGGGGCGCGTGGTCAACCGCGCGGGGCCCGCCGCGCGCCGTGCTCTCCCGCGCGCCACCTGCACCGGTGCGCCATGCTGGTGCCGCCGTCCAGCCGTCGAGGGGGTCTCCGTGAACGAGTACGCGCCGCTCGTCCCCGTGTTCGTCGTCGCGCTCCTGGCCCCGTTGCTCTCGGGACTGATGCCGGCCCGCGCCCGGCTCCCCCAGGTCGTGCTCCTGCTGCTCGGGGGCGTCGTCATCGGGCCCCAGCTGCTCGACGTCGCCGGCCCGGACGACGTGGTCCTGCTCTCCGACCTCGGCATGGGCTTCCTCTTCCTCCTCGCCGGGTACGAGCTGGAGCCGAGCGTGCTGCGCGAGCGCGAGGGCCGACGCGCCGGCAGCGCCTGGCTGACGTCTCTCGTGCTCGGCGCGCTGGTCGCCTTCCTGCTCCTCGAGCACGACACGGTCCACGCGCTCGCCGCGGGCGCGATCGCCCTGACGACGACCGCGCTCGGGATCGTGCTGCCGATCCTGCGCGACGCGGGATGGCTCGGCACGCGCCTGGGGCGGACCGTGCTCGTCAACGGCGCGGTGGGCGAGCTCGCTCCGATCGTCGCCATGGCCCTGCTCCTCGGGACGCGCCAGACGGGGGCCGCCGCCGTCCTGCTCGTGCTCTTCGGAGCCGTCGCGATCGGCCTCGCGGCGCTCCCGGCGCGGGTCCACGCGTCCGCGGGGTCCCGGCTCCTCGAGGCGTCGGAGCACGGCACCGGGCAGAGCACGCTGCGCCTGACCGTCCTGCTGCTGGTCGCCCTTCTCGCGACCGCGGCGGCGATGGGCTTCGACGCGGTGCTCGGGGCGTTCGTCGGCGGCATGGTCCTGCGGCGGTGGGCTCCCGGTGACGTCCGACGGCTCGAGGAGAAGCTCGACGTCGTCGCGTGGGGCGTCTTCATCCCCGTGTTCTTCGTCAGCTCCGGCATGGGCCTCGACGTCGACTCGATCGTCGCCGCGCCGGCCCTGCCCGTCCTCCTGCTGGTGCTGATGCTCCTCGTCCGTGGCGGTCCGGTGCTCTTCTTCTTCCGTCGGGACCTGCCCGCGCGCGAGCGCGTGCAGACGGCGCTCTACTCGGCGACGGCGCTGCCCGTCCTCGTCGCGCTCACCGAGCTCGCCGTGGACGACGGTGCGATGAGCTCGCGGACCGGCGCCGCGCTCGTCGGCGCGGGCGTGCTCTCGGTCGTCGCGCTGCCGCTGATCGCGGGCCGGCTGGGCCGGCGGTCCGGAGACCGCGAGCCGTCGGGCACGGCCGCGGACGAGGGCCCTGCCGACGGCGTCGTGGAGACGGTCTGAGCTCGCCCGGCGGGAGCTGTCAGGCGTCGCGCGCGCAGCGGAACCCGATGTGCGTGGTCGACGTGTCGTCCGCCTGGGGCGAGCGCGCCGCGGGGCGGAAGCGCAGGCAGTAGTCCGGCGAGCACAGGTACGACCCACCCTTGAGGACCCGCCGCGGGATGCGCGAGCCGGGCTCCGCGCTGGCCGCGGCCAGGAGGTTCGGTCGCTGCTGCGCGTCCACGGGCGCGACCCCCGGCGGGTGGTGGCGCGGCGTGTAGTAGTCGCTCGTCCACTCCCAGACGTTGCCGACCATGTCGAGGAGCCCGTACCCGTTGGCGGGGTACGAGCCCACCGGGGCGGTGGACGCGCCGAACCGCCCACGGTCGTCGTACGGGAACCGGCCGATCCACGTGTTCGCCCGTGCGGTGCCGTCCGGGTACGGCTCGTCACCCCACGCGAACGCGGCACGGTCGTCGCCCCCGCCCCGCGCGGCGTACTCGTGCTCCGCCTCGGTCGGCAGGCGAGCGCCCGCCCAGCGCGCGTACGCGGAGGCGTCCTCGTACGCCACCTGGACGACGGGATGGTCCATGCGGTCCTCGATCGACGACCCCGGACCCTCGGGACGGCGCCACTGCGCCCCCGGTTGCCAGCGCCACCACCGGCTCCAGTCGCTCAGGTCGACGGGCCCCGGTGTCGGCGTGAACACGAGCGCACCGGGCGCCCGCTCCGCAGCGGTGACACCCGGGTAGTCCGCCACGCCGAGGGGCCGCTCCGCGACCGTCACGTACCCCGTGTCGGCGACGAACCGTGCGAAGTCCGCGTTCGTCACCTCGCGGCGGTCGATCCAGAACGGCTCCACGACCCGCTCGTGGACGGGACGCTCGTCCGGGTAGAAGCTCACGCTGCCCATCCGGAACGTCCCGCCGGTCACGAGCACGCGGTCGGGGCCGATCGGTCGCGGGGTCACGGTCAGGGGGTCGTCACGAGATAGTCGTCCGCCTCGTCGTCCCACGCGAGCGTCACCGCGCCCGCGGCCTGCGCGGCCTTGCAGAACTGCAGGAAGCCGCGGTACCCGAGCGCCTTCTCGCTGAAGTCGGGCCGCTTCTTGCGGATGGCGTTCTTCAGCCCGGACAGCACCGCGGACCCGCCCTCCTCCTGCACGACCGAGCGCAGGAGCTCGAACGTCGTGCCGGAGTCACCCTGCGCGGGCAACGACACCTCGGGGTCGCCCGTGGCGGGCCCGGGCGCGAGCTCGACGAACCCGCGGTCCGCGAGGAACCGCAGGAACTCGCCGAACGTGCGGAAGCCGTAGTCCGCCTCGCTGAACGTCGGGTCCTTGCGCAGCAAGGTCCGCTTGAGGACCGACGCCGTCACGGCACCGCTCGTCGAGGCCTCGAGGTCGGCGAGCGTCTGCGCGACGCGCACCTCCATCGGGACGTCCTCGCCCGCCGGGGCGTCGTCGTCGGCCTGCGTGACGCGTGCGCCGTCCCCGGACGACGGCGCCGCCTCCTCGAGGGACGTCGCCTCGCCATCGACCTCCTCGGGGCGCGTCGTCGTGGGCTCGCCCCGGCGCGCGGCACGGCCGACGGCCTCGCCGAGCTCCGCGAGCTCGGTGCTCGTCGTCGCGGGGGTCTCGGCGGCGGGCTCGGCGGTCTCGGTCAGCGTCCCGGCGGTGGTCCCGCCCTCGTCCGCAGCCTTCCTCCGCGTGGTCGCACGACCGCCGCGGCGCGCCTTGGCCCCGCTGCCCGCCGCGGCGGGCTTGTCGGCGCCGGCCCGTGACCGCACGCTGCGGGGCGCCGGCTCGTCGGGGACGTCCACGCCCTCGAGGCGGTCGTAGAACAGGAACTCGTCGCACGCGGGCGGCAGGAGGCGCGACGTCGACTTCTCGACCCCCACGCCGATGACGCGCTTGTTCAGCTCGCGCAGCTTGTGGACGAGCGGGGAGAAGTCGGAGTCTCCGGTGCACATGACGAACGTCGAGATGTAGTCGCGCTCGAACGCCATCTCGATCGCGTCGACGACCATCTTGATGTCGGCCGCGTTCTTGCGCGACGCGCCCATCCGCTGCGGCATCTCGATGAGCTCGACCTGGTGACGGGTCAGCGAGCGCCGGTCCTCGTCGAAGTAGGACCAGTCCGCGTAGGCGCGCCGCACGACGACGCGGCCGCGCACCGCGAGCGCGTCGGCGATCGGCCCGAAGTCGAACGACATCCCGCCCAGGTGCTCGCGCGCGCCGAGCGCGAGGTTCTCGTAGTCGATGAAGACGGCCAGGCGTTCCTCGGTGTCCATGCCCCGAGCCTAGGGCTCCGGTGCGCCAGGTGCCGGGTCGCCCCCCGGTCCGGGACCTGCGGCATCGGAGCCCTCCGGCCGTTGTGTACGATCGTCCATATGCCCTCGCACGTCCTCCCGCGCCCGACACCCGAGGTCCTGCGCGCGCGACGCGCCGTCGGCGTGCTGTTCCTCACGAACGGCGCGCTGATCGCCAACCTCGTGCCGCGCTACCCGGAGATCAAGGCCGGCCTCGAGCTGGGCAACGCGACGTACGGGCTGACCGTGGCGGCGCTGCCCGCGGGCGCCATCGCCGCCGGTCTCGCGGCCGCGTCGCTCGTCCGGCGGTTCGGCTCGGCACGCGTCGCCGTCGCGGGCACGATCCTCACGGCGACGGGCATCCTCCTGGCGGGCCTCGCACCTGCCCTCCCGCTCCTCGTCGTGGCGCTCTTCGCGGCGGGGGCGACGGACGCGTTCACCGACGTCGCGCAGAACGCCCACGGCCTGCGCGTCCAACGACGGTACGGGCGCTCGATCATCAACGGCTTCCACGCCCTGTGGTCCGTGGGCGCGGTGCTGGGCGGGGCCATGGCCGCCGCCGCGATCGCCCTCGACCTGCCGCTCGGCGTCCACCTCGGCCTCACCGGCGTGCTGTTCTCCGTCGTCGCGCTCGTCGCGCTGCGCTGGTGCCTCCCGGGGCGGGACGGCGACCTGCCCGACGCCGCGGCCACAGACCCACGGACGGCCTCGGCCACAGGTGCCTCCGCGGGCGGCGTGGTCGCGGACGGGCCCGACGCGCCGCCCCCACCGTCCCGGGGCCGGACGACGGCGGTCCTGGCCGCGCTCGTCCTGGTCGCCGTGGCCGGCACGCTGGTCGAGGACGCCGGCAGCACGTGGGCGGCGGTCTACCTGTCCGGGTCGCTCGGCGCACCCGCGACGCTCGCGGCCGCCGGGTTCGTCGCGCTCGTCGGCGCGCAGTTCGTCGGGCGTCTCGTCGGGGACCGGCTCGTCGACCGGTTCGGGCAGCGCGCGGTCGCACGCACCGGCGGTGCCCTCGTCGCGGTCGGGACGGGGCTCGCCCTCGCGTTCCCCTCCGTCCCCGGGACGATCGCGGGGTTCGCCGCTGCGGGGTTCGGCGTCGCGACGCTCGTCCCCGCAGCGATGCAGCAGGCGGACGAGCTCCCCGGGCTGCGTGCCGGGACGGGGCTCACCCTCGTCTCCTGGCTCATGCGGCTCGGGTTCCTGCTGTCGCCGCCGGTCGTCGGGCTCGTCGCCGACGCGACGAGCCTGCGCGCCGGCCTGCTCGTGCTGCCGGTGACGGGCGTCGTCGTCGTGCTCCTGGCGGGCGTGCTCGCGCCGCGACGGGTCCCCGCGGGCCGGCCGGACGCCGTCGGCCACGACGACCTCGCCCGCGAGCGCCACGACAACCCCGACCACCGCACCCCCGAGCCCGAGGAGGCCACCGCATGACCACCACCGACTACTTCGCCGGGGACGACCGGACGAGCTACGAGCGCATGGCCGCAGGCGACCTCTACGTCGCCGACGACCCGGCCATCGCCGCGGGAGTCCAGCGCGGGCTGCGCCTCGTCGACGCGTTCCACCGGGCCGTGCTCGACGGCGACGGCGACAACACCCGTGCCCACGAGATCCTCACCGACCTGCTCGGCTCGCTCGGCGCGGGCTCCTGGATCAAGCCGCCGCTCGCCGTGGACTTCGGCAGCAACGTGCACCTCGGTGACCGCACGTTCGTGAACTCGGGCCTGACCGCGCTCGACGTCGCGCGCATCACCGTCGGCGACGACTGCCTGATCGGCCCGAACGTGCAGCTCCTCACCCCGACCCACCCCGTCGACCCCCAGCCCCGGCGCGACAAGCTCGAGGCGGCCGAGCCCATCACGCTCGGCGACAACGTGTGGCTCGGCGGCGGGGTGATCGTGTGCCCCGGCGTGACCATCGGTGACAACACGGTCGTGGGGGCGGGCTCCGTGGTGACGCGCGACCTGCCCGCGAACGTCGTGGCCGTGGGCAACCCGGCGCGCGTGATCCGCGAGAACATCTGAGCCGTGAGCGCACCGGACTCCCCGCGCACCCGGACGCAGCGCCCCCGGCGTCACGACCCCGACCGCCGCGAGCGCATCGTGGCCGCGTGCCTCGACGTGATCGCCGAGCACGGCGTCGCGGGCACGTCCCACCGGCGGGTCGCCGCCGCGGCGGACGTGCCGCTCGGCTCGATGACGTACCACTTCGACGGCATGGACGAGCTGCTGCGCGAGGCGTTCGGGAGCTTCGCGCGCGGCGCCGCCGCGCAGTTCGAGCGCCGCATGGCCGGCGCCCGGACCCCCGGGGAGGCCGTGCAGGCGGTGACGACGCTCATCACGCACGACGTCTTCGCCACCCAGCGCGACCTCGTGCTCAGCCACGAGCTCTACACGCTCGCAGCGCGCGACCCCGCCTACCGCACGCTGACGAACGACTGGATGCGCCGCAGCCGCGACGCCCTCGGCCGCCACTTCGACCCCGCGACGTGCCGCGTCCTCGACGCGTTCGTCGAGGGCATGACCATCCACCGCGCGCTCGACACCGAGCCGCACGACGACGTCGACGTCCTGGACGCGGTCCGTCGCCTCGCACAGGTCCCCTGACCCCGGCCGACGCGCTCTCCGCAGGAGCTGGCCCCGCCGGGGCGTGGGCCGCCCACGTCGTCCGCCGACAGCGCGGACCGCTCGCTCGGGGCGGCGATGAGTTCCAGGGTCGAAGAGCGTCAGTCCTGTCGCGCATCGTCTCGCTCCCGGGACCTGCGGCCGACAGGACCCGAAGGACGGAGAGGCATGGACGCGACGACGACCGTCCGGGCGAACGATGTCGCGCTCGGCGTCGAGCACTTCGGCAACGAGGCGGCACCGCTCGTGCTGCTCGCGGGCGGGACGACGATGCTCTCCTGGCCCGATGCGCTCTGCGACGCGCTCGCGCGTGGCGGACGCCACGTGGTGCGGTACGACCTGCGAGACTCCGGCGCGTCGACCACCGTCGATCCCGCGGCTCCGGCGTACACGCTGCGCGACCTCGCTGCCGACGCCGCGGCGCTCGCCCGCGAGCTCGACGACCGGGCGGCGCACCTCGCAGGTATCGGCGTGGGCGGGATGGTCGCCCAGGTCGCTGCGCTCGACCACCCCGCCGCGTTCCGTGCGCTCACCCTCGCGGGGACGCGGCCCGTCGCTCCCGGACCGGTCGACGACGACCTGCCCGACCACGATGCGTCGACCATGGGCCGACTGTTCTCGCGCCCGATGCCCGACTGGTCCGACCGCGCCGCGGTGGCGGAGTTCGCCGCCGGCAGCGCCCAGATCCTCGGCGACGATCCGGCTGCCGCGCGGGCGATCGCCGAGCGCACCTGGGACCGCACCACGAGCACGGAGCCCGCCCTGAAGATGGCCGACCAGCTGGGCACGGTGTTCGCCGGGCTCGACTGCACGCCGCGCTGGCGCGAGCGGCTCGCCGGGCTCGCGGTCCCCACGCTGGTCGTGCACGGCGCGCGCGACCCGTTCTTCCCGATCGGCAACGCCCGAGCCCTGGCGCGCGAGATCCCCGGCGCGAGCCTGCTCGTGCTCGAGTCGGCCTCGACCGCGATCCCCGACGCAGCCGTCGGCGAGGTCTCGGCCGCGATGCTCGCGCTCTAGGCCTGCCGCGCGACGAGAGTGCGGGCCGGATGCCCAGGCGGCCGTCAGATGATCTTGGGGAAGCTCAGCAGCAGACCGATCCCGACGACGAAGAGGACGCCGCCCGCGCCGACCATGCCCCACGACGCGCGCTCCGAGCGGAACCGTCCAGCGAACGCGCCGAAGAACAGGACGAGGGCGAAGAGGACGGTCACGAGCGTGTAGTCGTCGCCGCGCTGGTTGTTGCGGAGAGCCTGGTCGAAGTACTCGTCGGCACGGGCGTCCGCATCGGCGGCCTCGACCTCGCCGGGCGGCACGTAGGTGTCGAGCGCGAACGGGCTCAGGGCGGCGTCGGGGTTCTGCAGCGGGCGCGACGCGAGCCACTCCTCGAACGCCGGCTCGAAGTGCGGCGTGAAGCGCTCGCGCGCGAAGTCCTCCAGCTCGGTGTCGTCTGTCGCGTACGCCTCGAGCCAGAGGCTGAAGACCTGGAGGTCGATCGCTCGCGCCGCCTCCGCGCGGGTCCGCTCGGTCGACGCCTCGATGCGCTGGGAGGACGCGCGCGAGAACGCGATCGACATCTCGCCGCCCCACTTGCTGGCCTCGAACCCGCTCCACGCGGTGAGCACCGCTGTGATCGACAGCACGACCACGGTCACGGTCTCGCGCAGCGACCTGCCCTCGTGGCCGGCCTCCCGCGCGCCGCCCCGCTCCCCGCCCTGCTCGCCGCCGTCGCTCACGGCAGGACAGTAGCCCGGGAGGCAGGACGGCGCGCGGCGGACGGCGCACCGTCAGCCGCACGCGCGGACGGCCCTCGCCGCGTCAGCCCTGACGCCGACGGACGGCGAGCAGCACTCCGCCGAGGAGGAGCGCGGCGAGGGCGACGGCGAGGAGCGCCCCGACCTGCGCGCCCGTCGCGGCCAGGTCGTCGTCGCCGTCGGCATCCGACGTGGGGACGTCCGTCGTCGGACCGTCAGTGGGCGGGACGGTCGGGTCGGGCGGCGTGGGAGGAGGCGTGGGCGTCGGGGTCGGGTTGGGCGTCGGGGGGACCTCGACGGTGTTGACGACGGTGCACTCGACGTCTGCGCCGTCGTCCACCTGCACGGTGTCCGCGTCGACGAGCGTGCCGCCGTCGCACACCCACTCCTCCTGGGTGTAGTCCCAGTCGCTTCCCGACTCGGACAGGTCGTACGTGCCCTGCGCGACGGGCACGGCAGTGACGTCCTCGCTGCCGTCGAAGCCCGAGATCGCCGTCGGCCCCGCCGCGGTGAGCTCCCAGTCGTCGACGGGGGCGACGTCGTCGACCACCTGCTTGTGGAGCGTCAGGCTCCCGGCCAGCCAGTGGTTCGTGACCGTGCAGGTCACGTCGTCGCCCGGCTCGACCACGACGGTGGAGAACAGCGCGCCGCCGTCCCCCGGGGACTGGACCACTCGCGCGTCGTTGCACACCCAGCGCAGCGCCGTCCACCCGTCGGGGCCGCCCGTCTCACCGAGGACGTACCGGCCCGGCGCGACGGCGACGTGGGAGACCTCCGTGCTCCCGGTGACGCCCGAGATCGACGTCCCGTCACCGACGGCGGTGAGGGTCCAGTCGGTCGGTTCGACGTCGCCGGTGTACCCCCGGTCGTCGAGCGCCTTGACGAGCGTGAGGTGCGGCAGCCGGGCACGGTTGGTGACCACGCACGTGACGTCGTCGCCGGCTCCGAGCGTCACGGTGGAGCCCTCGACGGTCGTGGGACCGCAGCTCCATCCCTCCGACTCGTAGCCGCCGTACCCGCCCGACTCCGCGAGCGTGTACGTCCCTGGCGCCAGCGGCACGTTCGTGACCTCCGGGCTGCCGACGGAGCCCTGCGCCACCGTCGCGCCGGACGCGTCCGCCGCGCTGAGCGTCCACGCCGCCGGGTCCGCCGAGCCGCCGACGACCACCTTGACGAGCGTGAGCGTCGACTCCACGTAGGTGTTCGTCACCGTGCACACGACGTCCTCGTCCGCCCCGACGACGACGCTCGAGCCCTCCTGGACCAGGGCGCCCTCGCACACCCAGCCCTCGGACTCGTACCCCGGTGGGCCGCCCGACTCCGCGAGAGAGTGCACGCCCTCGCCCACGTCGACCTGCGTCACCGCGACGCTGCCCGACGGTCCCGAGATCGTCCCGGGCTCGCCGTCGGCCTGGGGACCCGTCGCGGAGAGGGTCCAGTCCTCGGGTGCCGCCGGGCCGCCGTCGACCACCTTGACGAGCGTGAGGCGCGACGGCAGCGGGGTGTTCGTGATCGAGCACTCGACGTCGGCGCCCGTGCCGATCGTCACGACGTCGCCGGCGACGGGGGCGCCCGTGCACACCCACGGTCCGGCCTCGAAGCCGCTCCACCCGTCCTCGCTCAGCGTGTAGGCCCCGGCCGGGACGAAGACGTCCGTCACGGCGTCGGACCCGGACGGTCCGCTGACCGTCACCGGATCCTCGGGGTCAGGGCCCCCGGTCGCGGTGAGCGTCCAGTGCTCGGGCTGCGCGAACAGCTCGCCCTCGAGCAGCTTGGTGAGCGTGAGCGTCGCACCCGTCCACGTGTTCGTGGCCGTGCAGACGACGTCCTCGCCGGGCGCGACCGTCACGGAGCCGCCCGACCCGTCACCCGACGCGGCCCCGGTGCACGACCAGGCGCCGGCGTACCCCGCGGGCCCGCTCTCGGAGAGCCCGTACGCCCCCGGCTCCACCTCGGCCGCCGTCACCGCCGGGGCGCCTGTCGCCCCCGAGACCGTCGTGGGACCCGTCGCCGTGAGCTCCCAGTCCGCAGCCGTGGCCGGGCCGCCGACGACCTCCTTGACGAGGGTCAGCGTCGGGACCGTGGGTGTCACCGGCCCGACGTTCGTCACGGTGCACGTCACCGAGTCGGCGAGGTCGATCGTCACGGTCGACCCCTCGACCTCCGCGCCCTCGCACGACCAGCCGTCGTTGCGGTAGCCGTCCGGTCCGCCCTCCTCGGACAACGTGTACTGCCCGATCCGGACCTCCTGGTTCGTCACCTCGTCAGAGCCGGACGGCCCGCCGATCGACGACGGACCTTGCGCGCGCAGCGTCCAGTCCTCGGGCGAGGCCGTGCCTCCGACGACCTCCTTGACGAGCGTCAGGGTGGGGTAGATGGCCTCGTTGTCGACCGTGCACGTGAGCGTGCCGCCCGGTGGCACGACGATCTCCGGCGTCGGGTCGAGGATGTCGTCGCCACCGCAGTTCCAGTTCTGGAACCGGTAGCCGGCGACGCCGCCGCTCTCCCAGATCCGGTACGTCCCCGCGGGCACCTGGCGCGACTGCACCCCGTTGAGCCCGTCACCCTCGATGACCTCGCCCGTGGCGACGTTCTGCGCGTGCATCGTCCACAGCTCGCGCCGGCCCTCCGAGGAGCCGGTGTCGAGATTCTCGATGCGCTTGAAGAGCGAGAGCGTGCCCGTGCCCGTCTGCGCCGCCGCCGTGAGAGCCGCGGGGACCGCGAGCGCCAGGACGAGGGCGAGCGCGAGGAGCGCGGCACCGGCCGTGGCGAGGGGGTGGGCGGCGCGGACCGCCGGGGACGAGCGATGGTGCACGGGTCGAGACCTCCGTCACAGGGGACGGCACGAACCTATCCCCCGACCCTCGCGCGCGCCCGGCGACGGGCCGACACGCTCTCAGTCGGTCAGGCGCCCGTAGACGAACATGTCGCGACGCTCCCCGCCGACGCGCTGCCACCCCCTCAGCAGCCCTTCCCGGACGAAGCCGGCGCCCTCCGCGGCGCGCCACGAGCCCTCGTTCCACGGCTCCACGAAGAGGTCCGCACGCTCGATGCCCGGCAGGGTCAGCGCCCATTCCGCGGCGGCCCGCAGCGCCGCGCCGGCGTAGCCGCGCCGTCGCCGGCTCCCCGCGACCCAGTACCCGATGCTGACGCGGCCGTGGTCGGCGTCGCGGAGGAGGACGGAGAGCTGCCCGACGGCGCGGTCGTCGTCGGCCGTCGCGACGACGAACGAGTAGCCGACGCCGTCTGCCAGGCGCCGTCGCTGCCGCGCGACGTACGCGTCCACCGCCGCGGCGTCCGGCGTGCGCGGGACGGTGGTGACGAGAGGGATCAGCGGGTCCTGCGACGCCTCGACGACGACGTGCGCGTCGTCGGGTCGCCAGGCGCGGAGCCGGACGGGCGGCGCGTCGAGGGTCGGGGTCCGGTCGTCGTCCACGGCGTCATCCTCGCGCGGACCGTCGCCCACGGCGGCCGCGACGCACCGCTCGTCGCACGCCGACCACCGTTCGTCGCACCCCCGGACCGCCCGTCCCGACAGGCTCCTCGCAGTGTGACCTGCGTCTCTAGCCTGCTCGTGTCGAACGCAACGACGCGACGCCCTGGGAGGCTCCTGTGTCATCGTCCACCCGGACCGCGGAAGGACCCGCGGCCCCCGAGCCGGAGATCGTCCCCGATCCCTCGCTCCCCCTGACAGCCGTCCCCGAGGACGAGCTCACCCCGCGCTGGACCCCGACGCGGATCGCGATCTGGTCGGCGGTCGCGCTGCTCGGCGGGATCGCCTGGGTGATGCTCGCCGTCGTGCGCGGCGAGACGGTCAACGCGATCTGGTTCGTGTTCGCCGCGGTCTGCACCTACTTCATCGCGTACCGCTTCTACTCGAAGGTCATCGAGCGGTACATCACGCGACCTGATGACCGCCGCGCGACGCCCGCCGAGGTGCGCGAGGACGGCAAGGACTACGTCCCGACCGACCGCCGCGTGCTCTACGGCCACCACTTCGCCGCGATCGCCGGCGCCGGGCCGCTCGTCGGGCCCGTGCTCGCCGCGCAGATGGGCTACCTGCCCGGCACGATCTGGATCATCGTCGGCGTGGTGCTCGCGGGAGCGGTGCAGGACTACCTCGTCCTCTTCTTCTCCATGCGTCGTGGCGGCCGGACCATCGGTCAGATGGCGCGCCAGGAGCTCGGTCGCGTGGGCGGCACCGCCGCGATCGTCGCGTCGCTGCTCATCATGATCATCATCGTCGCGATCCTCGCGCTCGTGGTCGTCAACGCGCTCGGCGAGAGCCCCTGGGGTGTCTTCAGCGTCTCCATGACGATCCCCATCGCGCTGTTCATGGGCGTCTACCTGCGCTACCTGCGCCCGGGCCGCATCACCGAGGTGTCGATCATCGGGTTCGTGCTCCTCATGGCCGCGATCATCGGCGGCGGCTGGGTCGCGGACACGGCGTGGGGCGCGGAGATGTTCCACCTCGACCGCACGACGATCGCGATCGGCGTCATCGTCTACGGCTTCGTCGCGGCAGTGCTGCCCGTGTGGCTGCTCCTCGCGCCGCGCGACTACCTGTCGACGTTCATGAAGATCGGCGTCATCGTCGTGCTCGCCGTGGCGGTGATCGTCGTGCGGCCCGAGATCACGGTCCCCGCGATCTCCGAGTTCGCGAGCGGCGAGACCGGGCCGGTGGTCTCCGGGTCCCTCTTCCCGTTCCTGTTCGTCACCATCGCGTGCGGTGCGCTGTCCGGGTTCCACGCGCTCATCGCGTCGGGCACCACGCCGAAGCTCGTCGAGAAGGAGCGCCAGACGCGCTTCATCGGCTACGGCGGCATGCTCATGGAGTCCTTCGTCGCGATCATGGCGCTCGTCGCCGCGATCTCGATCGACCGCGGCATCTACTTCGCGATGAACTCCTCGGCCGCCGCGACGGGCGGCACGGTCGAGGGCGCGGTCGCGTTCGTCAACGGGCTCGGCCTCATGGGCGTGAACCTCACCCCGGACGTGCTGACCTCGACCGCCGAGGCCGTCGGCGAGCCGTCCATCGTGTCGCGCACCGGCGGCGCCCCGACGCTCGCGCTCGGCCTCGCGACGATCATGCAGCAGCTCGTGGGCGGCACCGCGATGATGGGCTTCTGGTACCACTTCGCGATCATGTTCGAGGCGCTGTTCATCCTCACCGCGGTGGACGCCGGCACGCGCGTCGCGCGCTTCATGCTCCAGGACACGATCGGCAACGTCGCGCCGAGGTTCCGGGACGTGACGTGGCGGCCGGGCGTGTGGCTGTGCACGGCGATCATGGTCGCCGGGTGGGGGTCGATCCTGTACCTCGGCGTCACCGACCCGCTCGGCGGCATCAACACGTTCTTCCCGCTGTTCGGGATCGCCAACCAGCTGCTGGCGGCCATCGCGCTCGCCGTCGTGCTCGCGATCGTGACCAAGCGCGGCCGCAGCTACTTCCGCTGGCTGTGGATCATCGCGCTGCCGCTCGCGTTCACGGCGGTCGTGACGATCACGGCGTCGTTCGAAAAGATCTTCTCCCCCGTCCCGGCCGTCGGGTACTGGGCGCAGCACGACGCGTTCCAGGACGCGCTCGACGCGGGCGAGACGTCGTTCGGCACGGCGGGGTCGGTCGAGGCGATGGAGGCCGTCGTCCGCAACACGTTCGTCCAGGGCACGCTCTCGATCGTGTTCGTGGTCCTCGCGATCGTCGTCATGATCGCCTCGGTCGTGACGACCGTGAAGGCGCTGCGCGCCGGCGGCGGCGAGAACCACGAGGACCCGCCGGTCGCGTCGCGCCGGTTCGCGCCCGCAGGGCTCGCCGCCACCCCGGCGGAGAAGGCCCTCGAGAAGGAGTGGGCGGCGCTGCCGTCCGACAGGCGTCCTGTCGCGACGGGGCACCGGTGACGGTGCGACAGGACCCGCAGGGCTCCGCCACGACGGTCCGCGCGACCGTCGTGGCGGGGCTCCGCTCCGCGGGCGGGCGGGTGCACGACGCCGCAGCCGCCGTCCGCTGGTACGTCCGGCAGCTCATGGGCGACGACGCGTACCCGACCTACGTCGCCCACCAGCGCGCGGCGCACCCCGGGTGCGACGTCGTCTCCGAGCGCGAGTTCTGGCGCGGCCGCATGGCGGACCAGGACGCCAACCCGGGGTCGCGCTGCTGCTGACCGCCGAGCGCGCCGCGCCACCGCGACGTGGGACCATTCCGCTCGTGACCCGGCTGACCCTGCACGACGACGCGAAGCGCCGCGTCCTGCGCGTCAACATGACGTACGTCGCGATCTTCGTCCCGCTCCTCGGGCTGTCGGCGGTCCTGCTCCTCTGGTCGACGGCGATCGTGACCTCGACGAGCACGTGGGGCGTCGCGCTCGCGATCGGACTGCTGTGCCTCGTGCTCGCCATGGTCCCGGCCACGTACGTGCTCGCGCGCCGTCTGGCCGACCGGTCGTGCGTCACGTTCGGCGACGGCACCGTCACCGCACAGGGGTGGGGCCGGCCGAAGAGGTTCACGGCCGCCGACGTGGAGCGCGTCGTCACGGTCGACAGCATGGGCTTCGCGGGCACCGCGCCGACCCATCATCTCTTCGTGGTCGGGCCGACGAAGCGCCTGCTCGTGCTCGTGGGACAGATGTGGGACCGCGAGCAGCTCTCCGCCCTCGCGCTCGACCTCGCCCACCGGGGCGTCCCGCTCACGCCGATCCACCAGCCGATCACGCCCGTCCAGCTGCGCGCGCTCGACCCTCGCCTCGTGCCGTGGGCCCAGGCCCACCCCGTCGCCCTCGGCCTGCTGGTCGGGCTCGGCGTGCTCGTGGTCCTCGTCGCGGTGCTCGTCGTCGTCGTCACGATCCTCCTCTGACCTGCGCGGCGCCGGGTCACGGCGCGCCTCGATACGATCGCTGCATGTCCGGGCCCGTGCTCGCCGGCGTCGCCGCCGGTCTCGTCGTGGGCGTCCTGCTCACCGCGGGCCTCGTGCTCGCCCTGCGGTTCGCGCGCGGGACGCGCGAGCTCGGGAGCGACTCCGAGCAGGCCACGTTCCGCACGCTCCACCTCGCCTCCCGCGCCGCGACCCACCTGCGCGACGGGCTCGACGGCGACGACGTCCGCCGCGCCGCGCGGTCGCTGCGGACGCTCCTCGGGTGCGACGCGCTGGCGATCGTGACCCGCGACGGCGTCCTCGCCCTCGACGGGCCGTCGCACCTCGTGCCCGACGCGCGGCGCGTCGCCGAGCAGGTCGTCTCGACCGGACGGCGCCAGGTCTCCGAAGGTCGGGTCGACCGCCCGGCGCGTGACGCGCCGTCCGGCACGGTGGACGTCGGCACGTACGCGCAGCGCGAGGCCGTGGGGGCGCCGGTCGTCGCGCGCGACGAGGTCGTCGGCGCCGTGGTCGCGTTCGCCGACCGCGTGAGGCCGCCGCTCGTGCGCGCCACGGAGGAGGTCGCCCAGTGGTGCGCCGCCCAGCTCGAGCTCGGGGAGCTCGAGGCGTCGCGCACCGCGCTCGCCGAGGCCGAGCTGCGGGCGCTGCGCGCGCAGATCAGCCCGCACTTCGTCTACAACGCGCTCGGCGCGATCGCCGCGTTCATCAGCACGGACCCCGAGCGGGCCCGTGACCTCGTGCTCGACTTCGCCGACTTCACGCGCTACTCGTTCCGGGACCGCGGCGACTTCACGACGCTCGCCGACGAGCTCCGCAGCATCCACTCGTACGTCGAGCTGGAGCGCGCGCGCTTCGGCGAGCGCCTCACCGTGACGCTGCGGATCGCGCCCGAGGTGCTGGCCACGACGATCCCGTTCCTCTCGGTCCAGCCGCTCGTCGAGAACGCGGTGCGGCACGGGCTCGAGCCGCGCGAGGAGGGCGGGACCATCGTCATCACCGCCCGCGCGGAGGGGACGCAGACCGAGATCACGGTCGAGGACGACGGCGTCGGCACGGACCCCGCGACGCTGCACGCCGTGCTCGTCGGCGACCGCGCGGGGCACGTCGGGCTGCGCAACGTCGACACGCGCGTGCGCCAGCTCTACGGCGACGACCACGCCCTCGAGATCGAGACCGCTCCCGGGTCCGGCACCATGGTGCGGATGCGCATCCCCCTCTCGCAGCCCCTGCACGACACCGAGGCCCGCCCGTGACGGGCCCCGGTGCGACGGGTCCCGGTGCGACGGGCCTCGAGACGACCCCGGGCACGACGGGTTGGCAGGCGCTCGACGTCCTCGTCGCCGACGACGAGCGACCCGTGCTCGACGAGCTCGCCGCCATGCTCGGGCGCGACCCGCACGTGCGGTCGGTGCGCACGGCGTCCATCGGCTCGGAGGCTCTGCGCGTGCTCGCCGAGGAACGGCTCGACGCCGCGTTCCTCGACATCCACATGCCCGGCCTCAGCGGCCTCGACCTCGCCCGGGCGCTGTCGCGCTTCGCGCACCGGCCCGCCGTCGTGCTCGTCACCGCGGACGAGGCCCGCGCGCTCGAGGCGTTCGACCTCGAGGTCGTCGACTACGTCCTCAAGCCGGTGCGGCGGCAGCGGCTCGCGCGCGCCGTCGAGCGGGTCGTCGCCCGCGTCGAGGCCGACCGCCCCGCGCCGCGCGCCGAGCCGTCGTCGGACGGGCCGGCCGTGCCGGACGAGGTGCGCCGACCGGCCGCGGACGGCGCGGCGCGCGCCCCGGCCGGCGACACGACCCCTGACGACGAGACCCTCGCGGTGACCGTCGGCCAGACGACCCGGGTCGTGCGGCGCAGCGCCGTGCGCTGGGTCCAGGCGCAGGGCGACTACTCGCGGCTCGTCACGGACGCCGACTCCTACCTCGTGCGCGAGCCGATCACCGACCTCGAGGAGCGCTGGGCCGGGGCCGGCTTCCTGCGCGTCCACCGCTCGTACCTCGTGCAGCGCGGCGCCGTCACGGCGGCACGGTTCGGCGGCCCGCGGCCCGTCCTCGTCGTCGCGGGGCAGGAGGTGCCGGTGAGCCGGCGCATGCTCCCGGCAGTTCGCGACGCGCTCCTGCGCCCCCACCGGCGGCCGTCGTGAGCGACCCGCGCGACGAGAGATGCACCTCCGGCCGAGAGATGCACTCGCCCGTGCATCACTCGGACGAGGGTGCATCGCTCGGCGACCGGCCCGCGCGGCGCGTGCTCGTCCGCTCGACCGACCCGGCACCGACCGCCGGCCCCGGTGCGCCCGCCCTCGCTCCCGACGCCGCGCCGTCGGGCACCGGAGCCCGGCCGCCCCGCGCCGTGGACACCGGCGACGACGCGACGGTCTACGCCCGCAGCCTCGCGCGCGCGCAGCTGCGGCTCGCGCTCGCGTGCGCGGGGACGTTCCTCGTCGCGCTCCTGCTGCTCGCCCTGCTCGTCACGACGACCGGCGCGCTCGACGACGTCGTGGTCGCCGGCGTCCCGCTCCCCTGGCTCGTCCACGCCTACGGGTTCTATCCCGTGATCGTCGCGTTCGCCGTGGTCTTCGCGCTCGCCGCGGCCCGCAACGAGCGCCGGTTCCGAGCGCTCGCCGGGTCGGACGACGCGACCACCGACCAGCCCGCGGAGGACGCGTGAGCACCGCCCTGCCGCTCGTCGCCGTCGGGCTGCTCCTGCTCGCGACGGTCCTCATCGGCGTCTACGGCCTGCGGATCTCGCGCACGACGAGCGACTTCTTCGTCGCGTCGCGCACCGTGCGGCCCGTGTGGAACGCGTCGGCGATCAGCGGCGAGTACCTGTCGGCCGGGACGTTCCTCGGGCTGTCCGGCCTCGCGCTGCTCGCGGGCTCCGAGGCGTTCTGGTTCCCCGTCGGGTACGCCGCGGGCTACCTGCTCGTCCTGCTCTTCGTCGCCGGACCGCTGCGCCGCAGCGGCGCCTACACGATCCCCGACTTCGTCCAGGCGCGCCTCGACTCGGTGACCGCGCGCCGCGTGACGAGCGTCCTCGTGCTCGTCATCGGGTGGCTGTACGTCGTGCCCCAGCTCCACGGCGCGGCGCTCGTCATCGCGGCCGTCGCGCCCGTCCCGCCCTGGGTCGGGTCCGTGGGCGTGGCCGCGGTCGTGTGCGTCGTCGTCGCGGCGGGCGGCATGCGGTCCATCACCTACGTCCAGGCGTTCCAGTACTGGGTCAAGCTCACGGCTCTCACCGTGCCCGTGGTGGTCCTGCTCCTCGCGCTCGGCGCCGACGGCGGCCCGCTCGCCGACTCGCCCGCGCACGACCCCGCCGTCGTGTTCCCCCACGCGCAGGGCCCCGCCGGGTCGGACCTGTACGCGACGACGTCGCTCCTCCTCGCCCTCCTGCTGGGCACGATCGGCCTCCCGCACGTGCTCGTGCGCTTCTACACGAGCCCCGACGGCGGGTCCGCGCGGCGCACGACCGTCGTCGTCATCGTCATGATCAGCGTGTTCTACATGGTGTCGAGCACCCTGGGACTCGTCGCCCGGGTCGTCGCACCGGACCTCGCCGAGCCCGGGCTCGCCGACACCGTCGTGCTCACGCTCCCGACGCGCGTCGTGCCCGGCGTCGGCGGCGAGCTGCTCGGGGCGCTCGTCGTCGCGGGCGCGTTCGCGGCGTTCCTCGGCACGTCGTCGGGCCTCGTCGTGGCGCTCGCGGGCGTGGTCAGCCAGGACCTGTTCGGCGGCACGGTCCGCTCGTTCCGGTGGTCGGCCGTCGCGTGCACCCTCGTGCCGCTCGCGGTCGCGCTCGTCACCATCCCGCAGGGTCTCGTGACGAGCGTGGGCACGGTGTTCGTGTTCGCCGCGTCCGCGCTGTCGCCCGTCATCCTGCTCGGCGTGTGGTGGCGAGGCCTCACGGCCCGCGGTGCGGTCGCGGGGATGGTCGTGGGTGCGGTGCTGTGCGCGACGGCGCTGCTCGCGTCCTCCGCGCTCGTCACCGGGTACGGAGTGGCGCCGTCGGGCGGGGACGGCGCGGTGCCGGGGTGGGTGCGCGCCCTCCTCGCCCAGCCGGCGGCGTGGACGATCCCGCTCGCGACCGCGACCGTCGTCGTCGTGTCGCTGCTCGACCGCCGCGGCCCCCCGCTGCGGGCCGACCGGATCCTGCGTCGTCTGCACGTCCCGGAACGCCCTCGGCGGTGAGCCGCGCAGCGACCGCCGTCGGACCGTTCGTCCCCGACACGCGTGTCTCACCTGACGAGCGCTCTCGACCGCATGCCGGATAGCGCTTAGGATCGGGTGAACCATCCAGAGCGGTCGAGAGTCCTGGCTCGACGACACCGCAGCAACCCGCCGACGGAAGCCTCCCGAGGACAAAGGTGCTAACGCCAGGGTCGATGGAGTGACTATGGTCAACGAGGCATCCTTCGCGCACCGTCCGGGCCCGCCGTGCCCGACGGCGAGCGCTCCCGTCCGCACGTCGGCCTACCCGGCCGCGCAGCACCCGGGCGAGGTCGCGCCGTGAGCGTCGCGGACGCCGTCCGCCGCGCCCACGCCGAGACGGCCCGGCCCACGATCTCGTTCGAGCTCATGCCGCCGCGGCGCCCGGACGCCGCACCGAAGTTCTGGGAGACCGCGCGCCGGCTCGTCGCGACGCAGCCCGACTTCCTGTCCGTGACCTACGGCGCGGCGGGCACCGACCGCCAGACGTCGCTCGACGTCATCGGCCGGCTCCTGCACGGCACGCCCGTGCACGCGATCGCGCACCTCACGTGCGTGGGCGCGTCCCGCGAGCACGTGCAGGACGTCATCACCGACTTCCTTGACGCGGGTGTGCGGAGCTTCCTCGCGCTGCGGGGCGACCCGCCCAAGGACCAGCCCGACTGGCGTCCCGCCCCGGACGGGGTGGGTTCGAGCATCGAGCTCGTCGCGCTCCTGCGCGAGGTCGAGGCGTCGCGCTGCGCGGCGAACCCGTCGCTCGCCCTGCGCGGGGCGGCCCGCCCGTTGACGATCGCCGTCGCGACGTTCGTCGACGGGAACCGCGACGCCGGCACCACGCGCTCGCAGGAGGTGCACCGGCTCCTGCAGAAGCAGGAGGCCGGTGCGAGCTTCGCGATCACGCAGCTGTTCTACGACGCGTCGTCGTACACCGACTTCGTCGCCGAGGCCCGTGCGGCCGGCGTGACGATCCCCATCCTCGCCGGGCTGCTGCCCACGACGGAGCCGCGCCGGCTCCGCCGCGTCGAGGAGCTCACGGGCGTCCCCGCTCCCCAGCACCTGCTGGACGCGCTCGACGCCCTGCCCGACCCGGAGGCGCAGCACGCCTACGGGATCGCGTACTCGGTCGACCTCGCGCAGCGCGTCCTCGACGCCGGTGCGCCGGGCCTGCACGTGTACACGTTCAACAAGCACCACGCCGCACTTGACCTGCTCGAGGGTGTCCACCTCGGCGGTGGGGCGCGCGGGACCGACGGCGGCGACTCGAGCGCCGGCGTCGACCTCCCGGGCGGCCCGGACCTGGCCAGCGGGCCGTGGGTCACCGGCACCTCCCTGCCCACGACGAGCGCCGCCACGCACGGCTAGCCCGTCTGACCGGTCCTCCCGGACCAGCTAGAGGTATCGACATGGACACTTCCCTACCCTCCCCTACCCACTTCCCGGCCGGCACGGTGCTCGGCTACCCGCGCATCGGACGCCGGCGCGAGCTCAAGAAGGCCGTCGAGGCGTTCTGGGCCGGGCGCACGAGCGCGGACGAGCTCGAGACGACGGCGCGCGAGCTGCGGCTCGCGACCGTGCGGCGGCTCGTCGAGCTCGGCCTCGGCGCCGACGACGCGTCCGTCCCCGGCTCGTTCTCCTTCTACGACCAGGTGCTCGACGTCGTCGCGACGCTCGGTGCCGTGCCGTCCCGCTTCGCCGGGCTCACCGACGCCGACGGGCGTCTCGACCTGGAGGGCTACTTCACCGTGGCCCGCGGCGCCGGCGAGGACGCGCCGCTCGAGATGACCAAGTGGTTCGACACGAACTACCACTACCTCGTGCCCGAGATCGGCCCGGACACCCCGATCCGGTTCGTCGACGACCGCATCGTGCGCGAGTTCGTCGAGGCCAAGGGGGCCGGGGTCGTGACGCGTCCCGTCGTCGTCGGGCCCGTGACGTTCCTCGCGCTGTCCAAGGCCGCCGACGACGCCCCCGCCGGGTACTCGCCGCTCGACCGCCTCGACGACGTCGTCGCCGCCTACGCCGACCTGCTGCGCGCGCTCGCCGCGGCGGGAGCGCCGTGGGTCCAGCTCGACGAGCCGATCCTCGTGACGGACAACGTCGACGTGCCGTTCGCGGAGCTGGCCTCAGCCGTCGAGTCCGCGTACCGCTCGCTGGCGACGGACCTCCCGGTGGTCCCGTCCGCCGGCACGGTGCCGAACCCCGGGTTGCACGGCGATCGGGCGGCTGACGGCGTCGCAACCCCGGGTTCGGCGGGCGACGCACGGCCCGCGATCCTCGTCGCGGCACCGTTCGGCGGGCTCCAGGCGTCGGTGTCCGACGGCGCGGGCGCGGCATCGCGTGACGCGCTCGCCCTTCTCGCGGGCACGGACGTCGACGCCATCGCGATCGACCTCGTCAAGGGTGCGCTCCCGGTGGGCTCCGCCTCGGACGGGACGGTCCCCGGGCTCTCGACGAAGACGCTCGTCGCCGGCGTGATCGACGGACACAACGTGTGGCGCGCCGACCTCGCGGCGAAGCTGGACCTGCTCGACGCCGCCGGTCGTCTCGGCGCCGGCGTTCTCGCCGTCGGGACGTCGACGTCGCTGCTGCACGTGCCGCACGACGTCGAGGACGAGGTGTACGGCGGGCCGGAGACGCCCGGTACGGTGCTCGACCCGCGCCTGCGCGAGTGGCTCGCGTTCGCCGACCAGAAGGTCGGGGAGGTCGCGACGCTCGCCCGTGCTCTCACCGAGGGTCGTGAGGCGGTGGCCGACGCCCTCGCCGCGTCGAGCGCGGCCGTCGCGTCGCGGGCCGAGGCGAGCGGCGTCGTCGTGCCCGCCGTCCGAGAGCGCGCTGCCGCCCTGACCGACGCGGACTTCGCCCGTGGCCCGTACGCGGAGCGTGCGGCCGCGCAGCAGGAGCGCCTCGACCTGCCGCCCCTGCCGACGACGACCATCGGGTCGTTCCCGCAGACCCCGGAGATCCGCCGCGCCCGTGCGCTGTGGACGAAGGGCGAGCTGTCGGACGCCGACTACACGGCGGCGATGCGCGACGAGATCGCGCGCGTCGTCGCGCTCCAGGAGGAGCTGGGACTCGACGTGCTCGTGCACGGCGAGCCGGAGCGCAACGACATGGTCCAGTACTTCGCGGAGCACCTCGACGGGTTCGCCGTCACCGCGAACGGCTGGGTGCAGTCCTACGGGTCGCGCTGCGTGCGCCCGCCGCTGCTGTGGGGCGACGTGCAGCGCCCGGCACCGATCACGGTCGAGTGGTCCGCGTACACCGCGTCGCTCACCGACAAGCCGGTCAAGGGCATGCTCACCGGGCCGGTGACGATCCTCGCGTGGTCGTTCGTGCGCGACGACCAGCCGCTCGGCGACACCGCGAACCAGGTGGGGCTCGCGCTGCGCGACGAGATCGCAGACCTCGAGGCCGCGGGCATCGGGATCGTGCAGGTCGACGAGCCCGCGCTGCGCGAGCTCCTCCCCCTGCGGAGAGCGGACCAGCCGGCGTACCTCGACTGGTCCGTGGGGTCGTTCCGGCTCGCGACCTCCGGGGTGGAGGCGGCGACGCAGATCCACACGCACCTGTGCTACTCGGAGTTCGGTGAGGTCATCGGGGCGATCGACGGCCTCGACGCCGACGTGACGTCGGTCGAAGCGGCGCGCTCGCGCATGGAGATCGTGCCGGAGCTGCGCGACGCCGGGTACGCGCGCGGCATCGGGCCGGGCGTCTACGACATCCACAGCCCGCGCGTGCCGGGGACCGAGGAGGTCACCGAGCTGCTCGAGCTCGCGGTGAAGGCGATCGACCCGCGGGTCGTGTGGGTCAACCCCGACTGCGGGCTCAAGACGCGCCGCTACGAGGAGACGGTCCCGTCGCTCGAGCACCTGGTCGAGGCGGCGAAGGCGGTCCGCGCGACGCTGGCACGGTCCGCGCAGCAGTAAGCAGACCGCGAGGTAGAACTGCAGGTCGCGAGATAGAGCCCCTGGGCTTCTACCTCGCGACCTGCGGTTCTACCTCGGCGAGGGTGCGCGACGTCAGCGCTCGGTGTTGCCCGTGAACGTCATCGGCCACATGAACGCGATGGTGCACGCGGCGATGCCGCCGACGAACAGCCACACCCCGTCGTCGGGGCGGGACATCCCCGCACCCATGAGGACGATGCCGCCCACGAACAGGACGAGCGAGACGACGAAACGCGCGAACGCACCGGCGTGGCCCGGGATGTCGCGGCCCTCGGTGCCGGTCGGGAGAGGGCTGCGGGCCGCCTGCTCGCTGCTCGTGGTCATGTCGGTGACTCCTTCTGAGGTCTCGTGGAGCGTCCGGCGACGAACATCCGGTCACTCCAGGTAGCGCTCCACGGTACCGGGACCGGCGTCGTCCCACGGTATGCCGGTCGTCCCAGCCAAGCACGCGCACCAGCGCAGTGCGCCGCCGCTAGGCTCCCCGGCATGACGACGACGATCGGCCGCACCGTCCTGCTGTGCCAGGACCTCGACACGAGCGCCGCGTTCTGGGCGGGCGGGTTCGGCTTCGAGACGCTGTTCCGGGGCGAGACCGAAGGCTTCCCCCTGCTCCACGTCGGTCCGGGCCGGGTCGACGAGCCCGGCCTGTGGCTCGTCCCCCTGCCCGACGGCGCGACCCCGCTCGTGCGCTTCGGCCTCCCGAACCTCGTGCTGTACGTCGACGACCTCGACGCGGCGCTCGCGCGGCTCGCGGCGATCGAGGTGGAGCCCACCGTCGGCCCGGGGAGCGACGACGAGACGGGCGACCGGTTCGCGCACGTCGAGGACCCCGACGGGCACCGGATCGTCGTCGTGCAGCTCGGAGACGCCGCGGCCGGCTGACGGTTCCACGACCCCTCCGCCGAACCCTGGGTTGTGCGGCAGATCTCGACGTTTGTGGCCCATAAACCGGGGTTCGGCGGGACGGTAGGTGGACTCGCCGCGATCGTTGGGGCACCATGGTTGGGTCGGTCAACCATCGAAGACCGGCCTCGCGGGCCGAGAACGGCTCGCGCCGGAACGGACACGGGTACGAGGAGACAGCGGATGCACGGCGTCACCGCAGGCTGCGAGGTGGCCGCGTCGGCCTGCTCGGGCGGCGCGTCGACCCGTACGTCTCCCGTCCGCCGCTGAGCGCTCCCTGCTCCCTCGGCCGGTCCTGACGTCGGGCTCTCCTTGCCCACGCCGCCGCCGGGCGACCTCTCTGTCGCCCGGGCCTGGATCGCCGTCGTGCACCGTGCACCACCGTGCGCGGCCGCCCGAGCCGTCCCGACCGCCGGCGGTACCCGACCGCACCGGAAGCCGTGAACCCATGAACCCCCTGACCGAGAAGCAGATCCGCTCGTCCTTCGTCAACGCCTCGAAGCGCGAGGCCGCGCAGGCGACGCTCCCCGACCTCGACACCCTCGACTGGGAGCGTCTCGACTACCTCGGGTGGCGCGACCGCAAGGCGCCGCTCGCGTCGTACGCCGTCGTCCCGCTCGCCGGCGAGCCCACCGGCATCCTGCTGCGCTCGTCCGACGCGAAGACCGGCGGCCCCCGCAAGCGCGCCGTGTGCGCGTGGTGCGAGGACGTCGTCGTCACCGAGGACGTGAGCCTCTACGTCGCGCGGCGCACCGGCGCCGCCGGCCGCCGGGGCAACACGGTCGGCACGCTCATCTGCACCGAGTTCCTCTGCTCCGCGAACGTCCGCCGCACCCCGACCCGGACCGAGATGGGCGACGACCAGGAGATGCGCGACCTCTTCATCGAGCTGCGCATCCAGGGCCTGCGCGAACGATCGGCCCGCTTCGTCACCGAGGTCCTGCGCGACGTCTGACGCGTCCACCACGAGGCGAGGACCCCGGTCGGCCCCGACCGGGGTCCTCCCTCCGCCGACCGGGCTACGGCCTCGGCCGCGGCCGGGTGACGACGTCGACCGACCGGGTGACGACGTCGACCGACCGGGGTACTACCTCGGCGACGACCCGGAAGGTGACGCCGCTCCGGGAGCCGGCGTCTCCGCGGGGGTGGGGCGGGTCGTGGCGGGTCTGGCGGGAGCGCGCGAGGAACGAGCGCGCGGATGGTAGACCCGCCCCGCCCCCGCGGAGACGCCGGCGGACGCAACCCCAGCATCGTCAGCGGACGCAACCCGGGCATCGTCACCGGACGCAACCCCGGACCCGGAAACAACCCCGGCGCCGCCGGACGAACCCGCGCGCCCAGGCCACCAATTCCACCGCCCCAGCAGCGTCATCGTCGCGGGCAGGAGCAGCCCGCGCACGACGGTCACGTCCAGCACCACGGCGATCGCCATCCCGACGCCGACCTCCTTCATCGCGACGACGTCGCCGATCGCGAACCCCAGGAACACGATGGTGATCGCGACGGCGGCCGTCGTCACGACGGGACCGGTCGCGGTGATCCCGCGCAGGACGGCGCGGTCGTTCGCGACCCGCGGGTCCTCGGCGGGGTCGCGGCGTCGCCACTCCTCGGTGATGCGCGCGAGGAGGAAGACCTCGTAGTCCATCGACAGGCCGAAGACGAGCAGGCACAGCAGCAGCGGCGTCGTGACGTCGAGCGCGCCCCAGGAGTCGAAGCCGAGCACGCCCTCGCCCCAGCCCCACCCGAAGATCGCGGTGAGCGCACCGAGCGTCGCGGCGATGGTCAGCCCGTTGAGCAGCAGCGCCTTGACCGGGACGACGACCGACCGCGTGAGAGCGAGCAGGAGGAGGAACGTCGCGAGGACGACGACGCCGAGCGCGAGCGGCAGGCGCTGCACGAGCTGCGCCTGCGTGTCGACGACGTCTGCCGCAGGCCCGGTCACCTGCACGGCGAGGCTCTGCGCGTCGCCGACGCCGAACCGGGCGTCCCGCAGCTCGCGCACGTCGCGCACGATCTGCTGCGCCTCGGCACCGGTCGCGTCGCCGGCGGGCGTGAGCTCGGCGACGGTGACGTCGGGGTCGACGGCGTCGAGGTTGAGGCCCGCGTCGGCGACGCCGGGCAGCGCGGCGGCCTCGTCGAGGAAGTCGGGGACCCGCGGGTCGTCGACCGGCGCGCCGAGGATCACGGTGACCGGCTCGACGCCGAGGTCGGAGAAGTCCGTGGTGAGCGCCTCGTACGCGCGGCGCTCCTCGGCGTCGGCGGGCAGCGACCGCACCTCCGAGCTGCCGAGCGTGAGCGAGCCGAGCGGCGCGGCCAGCACGAGCAGCGCGGCGGTCGCACCGAGGGTCACGAGCACCGCGTGCCGCTGCGCGAAGCCCGCGAGGCGCCCCAGCAGCCCCGCCCGGCCCGACGTCGGGTGCTCGCCCCCGGCGGTCCGGTCACCCCCGCCTGTCCGGTCGCCCCGGGTGGCCCCGGTCCCGGCGGCAGCCCCGGTGCCGGCGGCCGTTCCCGCGCGGCGGCCCCACGGCCGGGACCACGTGCGGACACCGGTCGCGGGGACGTGCCGGTGCCACGTCGCGACGAGCGCCGGCACGAGCGTGAGCCCGGCGACGGTCGCGACGAGCACCACGACCGCGCCGCCGACGGCCATGCCGGACAGCAGCGGGTCGCCGAGCAGCAGCAGGCCGGTGAGCGCGATGCCGACGGCGACCCCGGAGACGAGCACGGCCCGCCCGGCCGTGGCCACGGACCGGCCGACGAGGTCCTCGACCGCCGCGTCGGGCGTGAGCGCGCGCTCCTCGCGGAACCGCGCGACGACGAGGAGCGCGTAGTCGACCGCGAGGCCGAGGCCGAGGAGCGTCACGACGTTCACCGCGAACTCGTTCACGGGGACCACGCCGAGCAGCCCCGACAGCACGAGCAGCGCGACGGCGATCGTCGCGAGGGCCGCGAGGACCGGCAGGGCACCGACGCGCAGCCCGCCCAGCACGACGACGAGCACGACGAGGAGCACGGCGAGCGCGATGCTCTCGCCGACGGCCGCGTCGGTGAGCGAGCGGTCGACGAAGGCGCGCTCGGCGAGCAGCTCGCCGCCCACGAGCACCTCGGGTGCGTCGACGGTGTCGAGGGTGGCGGCGACCTGGTCCGCGACGGCCAGCGCCTCCTCGTCGTCCAGCGCGGGGTCGAGCTCGACGGTGACGAGCGAGCTCTGCCCGTCGTCGCTCATGAGCCCGCCGGCCGTGTAGGCGTCGTAGACGTCCACGACCCCGGGGATCGCGCGGAGCTCGGCCATGACGGCGGTCGCGCTCTCGACGAGCGCCGGGTCGAAGAAGTCTCGGCCGCTGATCACCGCGCTGACGAGCTCGCCCTCGGGCTCCTCGCCGGCCGGTGTCGTGACCTCGGTGAGCCAGGCGTCCGCGAGCGCCGACTCGCTGCCGACCGGAGCGTCGGCGATCGGTTGGGTGCGGTCGAAGACCGCCCCGCCCAGCACGGCCCCGGCCACGAGCAGCACCGCCCACAGCGCGAGGACGAGCCCGCGTCGTCGGGCCACGGCACGGCCGAGCCGTTCGAGCATGGGTTCCTCCTCGTGCACAGCGACAGCCCGTGCAGCGTACGTCGTGACGGGAGCGTCGTCGGACTGCGCTCCCGTCACGTGCGGCTTCTGCACCGC
Source organism: Cellulosimicrobium sp. PMB13 (assembly GCF_051294865.1). Classification (NCBI taxonomy): domain Bacteria; kingdom Bacillati; phylum Actinomycetota; class Actinomycetes; order Micrococcales; family Promicromonosporaceae; genus Cellulosimicrobium; species Cellulosimicrobium sp. PMB13. The sequence continues at coordinate 619,753 of NZ_CP145910.1, forward strand.
TCACCAGCACCGGCCCTGGCACCTGCGGACGGCGGGGCCTCGCGCCCGGCGTGTCGCCGGGCGCGAGGCCCCGGGGTGGTGCGTCAGCCGCAGCTCGCCGCGTCGTACGCGACGTCGTGCTGGGCCGTGCGGCCGTCACCGGTCGCGGACACCTGCGCCGTGCCGGCCTCGACCGACGACGCGCGCGTCGCGAACGACTGGTACGCCGACGCGCCCGGCTGGACGCCGGTCACCGTCTTCGTCCCGAACGGCGTCGTCAGCGTGATGTCTGCCGGCACCGTGTCGTCGTTCGTGGCACGGACGGCCACGTAGACCTTGCCCGCGAGGCAGCGGGTCTGGGCCGTCGTCGAGATCGTGAGGTCCTCGGCCGGCTCGTCGGTCAGCGCCTTGAACCGGATGTTCCGGTAGCCGACCATCTCGCCGTTCCCGTGGTTCTGGATCCCCACGAAGCTGTTGACCAGCCGTGCCGGGTCGGTGCTCGTGAAGTCGTTGACGAGCACGTCGTTGAGGTAGATGCGGATGCGGTCCCCCTCGACGCGGATGTCGTACGCGTTCCACTGGCCGACCGGCTTGAGCGCGGCCTCGACGGCCTCCGGGTCGGCACCCTGGAAGGTGTAGACGGCGCCCGTGGTGCGGTCGGGGGCGTCGGTCGCGTCGACCTGGATCTCGTAGCCCTTGTTGACGGCCACCCACGGGTCGTCGCCCGGGTTCGGGAACCCGACGAACACGCCGCCGTTGTCGTCCTTCGTGAGCTTCCAGTCGAGCTTCAGGCTGTAGCTGTCACCGAGCTCCTGGTCGTACCAGAGCAGGCCCATGCCGCCCGCGCCACGGATCGAGCAGTCCTCCTGGCGGCCGAAGCCGCCCGGACCGGCCATGCGCCAGCCTTCCTGGAGGCTCGCGAGGGTGCCGTCGTAGATCGCGGTGTAGCCGTCCTCGACCTCGCCCGGCGTGCAGATGTCCGGGTTCTCGCCGAGCGACAGCACGTCGAGGTTGATGTTGCCCTCGTCGCCGGTCTCGTACTTCAGCGTGATGGTGTTCGCACCGGCCTGGAGCTCGAGGTCGCGCGTCTGCACGCCCCAGTCCTTCCAGCTTCCGGTGGTGGGGAAGTTCCACTGGCCGAGGTCCTGGCCGTTCACGTGCAGCGACACGTTCTTGGAGCGCAGCTCGGTGTAGGGGTGGATGCCGTTGGCGAACCGGACGTTCACCGGGTAGGTGCCCGCCTCGGGGACGGTCACGGCGAAGGTGCGGCCCGAGCCGACGCTCGTCATGCCGGCCGCGAAGCCGGAGCCGGAGTAGTTGCTGTGGTCCGAACCGATGCTCGACCCGCCGAGCGGCTGCGCGAGCTCCGCCTCGTACCAGCCGCGGTCCGCCGGGGCGACGTAACCGGGCAGCGAGTTGAGCGTGTACCACGCCTCGGTGCTGAGGAGCTCGGCACCGCTCGCGGACGCGAACGGGCGCGGCGAGCGCAGGTAGACGACGTGGCCGGGCTTGAGGCCGTCGATCGCCAGCGTGACGGTCGTGCGGTCCTCGGACACGGTCGCGTCGGTGACGAAGAGGGGCTCCTCGTCGACCTTCGGGCCGCCGTACTGCTGCGTCGGCACGTAGCGCCACTGCTTGACCTGGTAGGCGTCGGCGAGCTTCGCGACGACCTCGTCGGAGACGGGGTCGGTGTACTCGATCTGGAAGCCGCCCTCGACGACGCGCATCTCCTTCATGTCGAAGGAGTCCTCGTTCACCGGGACGAGCTTCTGGAGGCCGAACCGCAGCTTGCCGGACTCGCCCCAGTTGCCGCCCTCGCCGGTGCCGCCGACGTACAGCGCGCCGTCGGGCCCGGTGATGACGCGGTTGACGCCGACCTCGAGGCCCGCGGTGTGGCGGAAGACCGCGCCCTGGAACTCGCCGTCGACCCTCTCGAGGAACGCGCGCTGGATGCCGCCGTAGGTGACGTCGCCGAGCAGCATCTGACCGGCGAACTCACCCTCCTGGACGAGGATCGGGTTGCCCGGGGAGTTGGCGATCTCGTTCTGCGGGAGCCACACGGCGGGCGGCGTCACGGGGTTGGAGTCGAACGGCCCGGCCGGGTTCGTGAAGTGGTTGAAGAACCGGTCCTGCTGGATGTGCACGAGCTTGTTCGACGGGAGCCAGGCACCCTGGTTGTCCGTGGCGAACAGCTCGCCCTCGGGGCCGAACCCGATGCCGTTGGGGGTCCGCAGACCGCCCGCGACGTAGGTGACCTCACCGGTCTCGCGGTCGATCTTGATCGACGTGCCGCGGTTCTGGGCCGGCTGCGGGTTGGTCGTCGCGCCACCGTTGTTGATGGCGACGGACAGGTTCACGTAGAAGTAGTCCTCGTCGTGGACGAGACCGAACGCGAACTCGTGGAAGTTGCCGCCGTCGGGCCACTCCGCGATCTTCGTGTGGAGGTCGTAGAAGCCGTCGCCGTCGGGGTCGGTGAGCTGCGTGAGCTGGTTGCGCTCCGAGACGAAGATCGAGTCCTCGATGACCTCGATGCCCATGGGGTTGAGCAGCTCGTCCGCGACCTTGGTCGCCGTGACGTCCTCCGGCCCGTCGGCACCGACGACGCCGTCGAGGAAGTACACCTCGCCCGACGTCGGGTCGGGGCGCCAGCCCCCGGAGCTCACCTCGCCGGTCGTCACGACGGCGAGCTTCTCGTCCGGCGTGAAGGCGAGACCCGAGACCTTGGGCTCGAAGCCCTCGGGGCGCAGGTCGACGAGGTCGTAGTTCGGGTTCACCGAGTCGAGGCGCAGGCCGTCACCGGCGGTGTCGGTCGCGCCCTCGCAGTACTTGTAACCGGGCGCGGTGACGCGCACGACGCCCGCCTCGGTGCTCAGCGCCGACGTGGGGACCGTCACGAACTCCGTGCTGCCCGGCGTCTTCCAGGCCAGCGTGAGGCGCTGCTTGTCGCTGCCCTCGTAGTAGTCGACCCGCAGGTCGTGCACGCCCGCCGTGAGGGTCGCGGAACCTTCGACGGAGGTCGAGTCGTTCGGGCCGTCGTTCTCGACGACGAGCTGCCCGTCGACGTAGACGAGCGCGCCGTCGTCGTTCGTGACGCGGAACTGGTACTGCCCGTCGGCGGGGACCGTCAGGTTGGCGGTCACCTGGGAGATGAAGTTGTCCTCCGCGCCGAACTGCTCGGCGGTGGACCAGTCGATCGTCGGCATGAGCTTGTCGACGTTCGGCGTCTGGCCGGACTTGAGGGTGCACACGGCCCCGGGGTTCTGGGCGAGCTGGAAGGTCCGCAGCGTGACGCCGGGCTCCTGCTCGGGCAGGTCCGCGGCTCCCGAGGGAGCGGCAAGACCGGTCACGGCGACGGCGCCGAGGGCGAGGGCGGCGATGCCGCGCCGTCGTCTGGCGACGCCGTTCCGAGGTGGTGGGGGTGACGTGCGTACGAGCATCTTCGCTCCTCGTGAGGCCGACCGGACCGACGGGGACCAGCGTTGGCTCACCGTCGATGACAACGCTGGACAATGTAACCCCGGTTCAGGCGTCCTGTCGACAACTTCTGTCAAACGATCGACAAAAGTCACCCGCCGGTCGCCGCGCGTAGGCTCGCCCGCATGAGTGCACGCCACGGCGACGTCAGCCCGTCGCGACCGTTCGCGCAGGTCGACGTCTTCACGGCCGTCCCCACCCGCGGCAACCCGGTGGCCGTCGTGCTCGACGGCGACGGGCTGAGCGACGAGGAGATGGCCGCCTTCGCGCGGTGGACCAACCTCTCGGAGACGACGTTCGTCCTGCCGCCCAGCGCGGAGGGCGCCGCGGACGGCGCGGACTACCGGCTGCGGATCTTCACCCCCGCCGGCGAGCTGCCGTTCGCCGGACACCCGACGCTCGGCTCGTGCCACGCCTGGCTCGAGGCGGGCGGCACCCCCCGGGCGAGCGGCGCCGTCGTGCAGGAGTGCGGCGTGGGCCTCGTGACGATCCGCCGGGCCACGCCAGGCGATCCGACGCCGGAGCGCACCGGGCACACCGACGGAAACGCCGGCTCCGACCTCCTCGCCTTCGCCGCGCCGGACCTTCTCACCGACGCTCCGGTCCAGGACGCCGAGCTCGGCGCGATCGTCGCGGCGCTCGGCGTCCCCGACGACGCCGTCGTGGACCACCGCCTCCTCGACAACGGGCCCGGCTGGCGCGTCGTGCTGCTCGACTCGGCGGAGCGCGTCGCGGCGCTCGCGCCCGACTTCACAGCCCTCCGGGTGGAGCACCCGGACCTGTCCGTGGGCGTCGTCGGGCTCTACGGCCCCGGTCCGGACGGCGCGTCCGGGCCCGACGGCGCAGCCGCCGAGGTGCGCGGGTTCGCCCTCTCGATGGGCATCCCCGAGGACCCGGTGACCGGGTCGCTCAACGCGGTCGTCGGGCAGTGGCTGACGCGCGATGGGCGCCTGCCGGACCGGTACGTCGCCGCACAGGGCGCTGCCCTCGGCCGTGCGGGCCGGGTGCGCGTCGAGCGCGACGAGGCGGGAACGGTCTGGGTGGGCGGCGACTGCGTCACCGTCGTCGCGGGCACCGTCCGCCTCTGACGCCCCGGTCGCCACCGCGGGCCGGCCGCCGAACCCCGGGTTGTGCGTCACCACCCCCGCCGAACCCCGGGTTGTGCGTCGCTGAAGGGATTCAGGAGCGCGCAACCCGGGGTTCGGCAGCGTGACGCTCCGTAGACTGCGGCAAGTGTCAAGACTCCCAACGGTTTCCGGGAACGCCCTACCCCACGCCGCCGACGCCGCCGACGCCGCCGTCGTTGCCCGTGCGCGCTGGGCGCTCATGGTGCAGTTCGCGCTCTTCGGGGTCGTCGGCACGTCATGGATGAGCCGCCTCCCGTCGGTGCGTGAGGCGCTCAGCCTGAGCTCCGGGCAGCTCGGGGCGCTCCTCGTCGTGGGCGGTCTGGGCACGCTCTCCGCGGTGGTCGTGACGGGGGCGGTCGTCGCGCGGTTCGGCAGCCGCGCCACGCTCGTCGTCGCGACGGCGGGCAACGTCGTCGGGTTCTCGCTCGTCGCGGCCGGCACGGGGACGGGGAGCGTCGGGCTCTTCGCGGTGGGTGCGTTCGTCAACGGCGCGTGCGGCGCCCTGACCAACGTCCCCATCAACATCTGCGCGGCGTCCGTCGAGCAGCACGTCGGCCGGGCGATCCTCCCCCACTTCCACGCCGCGTTCTCCATCGGCGCGGCGTGCGGCGCGCTCGTCGCCGCCGGATTCTCCTGGGCGCACGTCGGGATCACCGCCCAGCTCGTCGTCGTGAGCATCGCCGTCGCCCTCGCGCGCGCCGCGCTGATCCGCCCGGCGACGGCGCTCGCGCCGGAGCACACAGGCGGGACGGCGTCGCCTCGCCGCGGGGCCGGCATGCGTGCGGCGCTCTCCGCCTGGCGCGAACCGCGCACGCTGCTCATCGGGCTCGTGCTCCTCGCGTCGTCGCTGTCGGAGGGGTCGGCCGGGAACTGGCTGTCGATCGCCGTCGTCGACGGGTTCGAGGTGCGCGAGGCGCTCGGCGCGGTCGCGTACGGCACGTTCGTGGGGGCGATGACGGTGTTCCGTCTCGCGGGGACCGGGCTCATCGACCGGTTCGGCCGCGTCACGGTGCTGCGCGCCTCCGGGGCGTCGGCGCTCGTGGGACTCCTCGCGTTCGGCCTCGCACCGAACCTCCCGCTCGCCTGGGTCGGGATCGTGCTCTGGGGGTGCGGCGCCGCCCTCGCGAACCCCGTCGCGATCGCCGCCGCGTCCGACGACCCGGCGCACGCCGGCCCGCGGGTCGCCGTCGCGACGTCGTTCTCCACCGTCGCGATGCTCACCGCGCCGCCCCTGCTGGGGCTGCTCGTCGACGGCATCGGCGCGCGCCACGCGCTGCTCGTCCTCTGCGCGGCCACCGTGCTGAGCCTCGCCGTCGCCGGGGCCGTCCGTCCGGTCGCGGAGCAGCGCCCGGCGCGCGACGGCTCAGCCGTCTGAGGCCGGCGCGGCACGCCCCTCGACGCGGCGTCGCAGGCCACCCGCGGCGGCGGTGCGACGGGTGAATTTCCTGTGTGATTCCCCTCACAACGCGGCACAGCGCAACGCCGTGACCAGGCGCGATGCGACGTGGGAGCGTACCCACGGTCCTGGACGAGCGTCCAGGACCGTACGTTGGGCCCGCCCCCTGCCTCGAACGTCCGAAAGGCCCGCGTCCATGCGTCTCGCTCCGGCGACCCTCGTCACGACAGCCCTCACGACCGCCACGGCCACGGCCCTCGTCCTCGCGGGACCGGCCGCCACCGCCGTCGCGGGCGGTTCCGACGCCCCGACGCCGTACACCGTCACGGCCGCCGGCGTGACCCTGCCGGCGGGCACGGTCTTCCGCGAGAGCAACCACGTGAACTACCGGGTCACGGCGCTCGACGGGACCGGCGAGACGGGGCTCGGCCTGCACTTCGACCCGAACGTCGGCCACCCCGGCCGCGTCTACATCGGCAGCAGCACCTTCGACTTCTACCAGGCAGCTCAGGCCTTCCCCGAGGGCTACTGCGTGACCTGGGTCCAGGTCGACGGCTTCGACGAGCACTACGGCGAGGGCGGCCAGGCCCCCCTCTGCACGACGACGCCGCTCACCCCGGGCGTCCCCGAGACCCCGGAGACTCCCGTCTCCCCCGAGACCCCGGCGGAGCCCGAGACCCCCACCGAGCCCGGGACGGACGAGCCGACCGTCCCCGTGCCGCCCGTCGAGGTCCCCGAGAACGGGACGCCGTCGACACCGGAGGGCGGCGAGACCCCCGTCGACGTCCCGGCGCAGGAGCTGCCCGAGGGCACGACGCCCGTCGGGACCGACGACGCCGAGGGCGCGCCCGCGCCGTCGGGCACCGGCGCGCCGGGTTCCGCGACGCTGGTCGGGAACGTCGTCGCGTCGGCGGACCAGGGCTCGCCGGCCACCGAGGACGAGCTCGCGACGACCGGCGGTTCGGTCGTCGCGCTCCTCGCCGTGGGCGTGGCTCTCGCGCTCGGCGGCGCGGGCCTGCTGGTCGCGCGGCGGCGGCGGCTCGTCTGAGCGCGCTCGTCCGAAGCGGGCTCAGGCGCCGGGGCGCGGGTCGCCGTCACCCGCGGTGACGCCGGCGGCCTCGCGCTCGGCGAGGGCGGCGGCGACCGCGGCGTCGACCGCGCGCTGCTGCGCGGCCCTCGCCCGGCGCCGCGCCCGGACCCGCCACACCACGAGCGTCACGACGACCACGACCAACCCCAGGGCGGCCCACGGGACGGCCCAGGCGCTCGCGGAGGCGGTGACGCCGGGCACGACGACCTCGGGATCGGGGACGGTGCCCGGCACGGGCACGACCTCGCCGCCGACGGTGAGCGTCCCGTCGAGTCGCACGAGCGGCCGCACGCCGTCGACCACGACCGTGCGCTCGACCGACGAGCCGGGCAGGAGCTCGGGCACGTCCACGGTGGCGCCGCCTCCCGCGAGGCCGAACGGGCCGGTCACGCGCACGGACGTCGCGGGAGCGACCCGCGTGTTGCCCTCGTTGCGCACCGTGAAGCTCATGGTCGCGGTCCCGGCCGCGAACGGGTTGAGGGTGCCGTCGTACTCCAGGCGCACGTCCTCGACGGCGAGCGCAGGGGCGAGCTCGCCCTGGACCCGCAGGTGGACGCGGGATCCGAGCCGCCGGTCGGTCGTCACGCCGTCGTCTGCGGCGACGACCAGGGACGACACCACGCCTGCCGCGTAGTCGCCGGGCGTCGCGTCGTCAGGGACGGTCAGCGTGAAGGGGACCTCGACGCTCTCCTGTGGCGGCACCTCGATCTCCGGCTGGGCGAGCACGATCCACGACCCGAGCACCGTCGACTCCTCGCCGGTCGGGAGGAGGTCCAGGGTGCCGTCGTCGGTGAGGAAGCCGTCGGCCGCGTAGACCCCGAGGGCGAGCGGCTCGTCGCCGTGGTTCGTCACCACGACGGCGTCCTGGACAGAGCCGCCCGGCGCGAGCGAGTACGCGAAGTTGGGACGGTCAGTGCCCTGCGCGGTGTCGGCGGGCCGGAAGCCCCACTGGACGGTGGTCGAGGACTCCTCGGGCGCCGGCCCGACGTCTGCCGAGGCGACGGCCGCGGGCGCGACGAGCGGCGCGAGCATCAGGACAGGAGCAGCGAGCACGGCGAGGGCCCGCCGGAGGCGTCGCCTCACGGGGGCGGTCGGACGGGTCCGTCGGTGGGTCATGGTGCTCGGTCCTTCGTCGGTGGAGCGCGAGGTGGGAGGCCTCGTGGAGACGGTGGCCGCCGGTGGACGGCGGCGTGGCCGGCCGCCACGGCGCTCGTGGCGGCCGACCGTGCCCCGCTCCTCTCGGCCCGAGGGGCGGGGCGTCCACCCCGGGTGCTGCCGGGCACCCGGGGTGCGGATCAGCCCAGCGCGGTGAGCGTGATCGTCGCGGTGTACGTGCCGCGCGGGGTGTCCAGCGGCAGCTTGAGGTCGAGCTCGGCGCCCACGAGCGACGATCCGCGCGCGTGCCCCTCCTCGGCGTGCGCGAGGGTCCGCGCCTGCGCGAGGCCCTCGCCCTCCTCGAACCCGGACGCCACGTGGTCGCCGCCGACGGCGTCGCCCCCGTTCTCGAGCACGCCCGGCGTCCAGCCGAGGTACTTCCCGTCCACGGTCTGCCCGCCCGCGACGAAGTCGGACACCTGGCCGGTGATCGACCACTCCGGGTCGCCGGCACGCGTGTCCTGCACGCGCACCGGGACGAGCTGGCCCGTCGCCTGGTAGTAGTTCAGCTCCTCGGTGGCGACACCGAGGTCGACGAGGCTGGACGAGCCCTCGAGCTGCCACGTGAGCTCGCCGCCCGACTGCGCCGGGACGGTGACGGCCACGGCCTGGTCGCCCTCGGGCGCCGGTCCGGGAACCTCTCCCGAGTGGTCGCCGTCGATGCCGCCCGCGGTGTTTCCGGGACCGAACGCCGCCGCGGGGTCGTTGCCCGACGTGCGGATCGTGCCCTGCACGGCCGTGCCGGCCACCTGGAGGTTGCCGGAGTTGTCCGTGAGCACGAGATCGCCCGCGACCGCGTTGCCCCACTCGTCGGCAGCACCGTCCGAGGTCGCCCCGACCAGCAGGTCGCGCTGACCGTTGCTCACCGTGAGCGAGCCACCGACGACCGCACCGGCGACGGACACGCCGTACGCCGAGCCGTCGAGCGTCGCGTCGCCGTGCACCGACGTGCGGAGCAGGTCGACGTAGCTCGCCTCCTGCGTGAGCAGCGTCCCGGAGATCGTCGAGTCGTTGATCTCGACGTCGACGCCCCCGGCCGCGACGTCGCCGCCGACGGTGAGGTCGTTGAGGTACAGGAACCCGACCCGCGTGTCCGCCGAGTAGGCGCTCACGTCGCCCCCGACGCTCGTGCCGTCGAGCGAGACGCCGTACGCGTCGGTCGCGACGACGTCGCCCCCGACCGTCACGGACGTCGCGTCGAGCCAGCCGTCGGGGTCGACGACGACGTCGCCCTCTACGGTCGCGCCGCCCAGGACGCAGTCGACGCCGCCGGGGACCACGAGGTCCCCGCTGATCGTCTGGTCACCGAGGTCGCCCGTGCACTCGACGTCCGCGGCGTGCGCCGCCGGGGCGACCACCGTGGCCGTCGCCAGCGCGAGCAGCGCGGCGGACGGGACCTTCCACTTCCATGTCATGCGTGCTTCTCCTTCGAAAGAGCGTGTGGTCGGTCGCGTCAGCCGCGGAGCGAGGAGATCTCGCCGTAGCTGCGCCGGGCGTTGCCCAGGGAGTTGAGCGCGTTGCCGGGCTCCGCCACGGTCGCGGCGTTGTCCTGCTCGTACATGCCGAAGCGCTGGCCGCGGTCGCGCAGCTCCGAGAGGAAGGCGGCGTACGGGATGTTCCCGGCACCGAACTCGATGATGTCGTAGCCGTTGGTGCTCGCCTCGTTGGCCTTGCCGTCCTTGAGGTGCAGGATCGGGAAGCGGCGCGGGTCGGCCTTGACGTACTCGATCGGCTCGAACCCCGGGTACAGGTGCCGGCCCACGTACGCCCAGTAGACGTCCATCTCGAAGAAGACGAGGTCGCGGTCGAGGTTCTCCCACAGCAGGTCGTAGACGCGCGTGCTCGGGTCGTCGCTCGTGAAGTTGAACTCCTGTGCGTGGTTGTGGGAGTACAGCTTCAGCCCCGCGGCCCGCGCCTTCTCGCCCATCTGGTTCCACACGTCGGTCGCCTGGAGCCACGCGTCCTTCGGCACCGGGCCGCCGTAGCCGCCCGCGATCGGGCCGCCCTGTCCGAGGTGCGGCATGCCGAGCACGAGCGCCTTCTCGATCTCGGCGTCGATGTTGTTGAGGTTGAGGTTGACGTGGGCTCCCGCGGCGCGCAGGCCGTTGTCGTCGAGGAGCTGGCGGATCTCCTGCACGGTGATCGCGCCGACGCTGCCCTGCGTGTACCCGGCGAACTCGATCTCGGAGTAGCCGATGTCCGCGAGCTCCTCGAACACCTGGCGGAAGCCGAGCGAGCTGACCTTGTCGCGGACGGTGTAGAGCTGGATGCCGATGCGGTTGACCGGGACCAGGCGGCCGCGTCCGCCCGAGGGGGCGGGCGCCGCGGCCAGGCCTGCGCCGCCGAGCGCGCTGGCCGCCGTCGGGCCGAGGAGCGCGCCTGCCCCCACGGCGACCGACGACGCGGCGAGCGCCTTGAGCAGGTTGCGACGGCTCATCGGCTTGGCCGGGACCGTCGGGTGGTGGTGGTGCTGTGAACTCATGTCTCTCCTTCGAGGTGAGCCGTCCCGGGACCGGCCCGGGGACGTCCGGTGGGCCGGTGGCCCGGGCTCGAGGCCCGGGCCACCGGCGGACGGTCAGCTGCGGACCGTGAGGTTGAACGTCGCCGAGCTCTTCGCGACGCCGGCGGAGCCGGCGTACTGGGCCTGCACCTGGTAGGTGCCGGTCTCCCCGAGCCGGGGCAGCGTCACGACGACGTCGCCGGCCGCGTCGAGCGTCCCGGTACGGGTCGCGACGGTGACGTTGTTCTTCGTGATGGTCAGGACGACGTCGCCCGTGGCGACGACGCCGGTCGACGGCTCGACGTGCAGCGTCGCCTTGGCGGCGACCGCCGGCTTGACCGGGTTCGGCATGACCGAGCCGGTCAGGGTCGACCGCGCCTGGGCGACGGTGAGCCGTGCCCCGGCCGACGACGCCTTGAACGTGCCGTCCGCCTGGTACGTGGCCTTGACGACGTGCGTCCCGACGGCGAGCGAGGGGTCGATCGCGATCGTCGCGGTGCCCTCGGCGAGGCTCCCGCGGCCGATCTCGGTGTCGCCGGCGGTGAGCACGACGTCGCCCGTGGGGGTCCCGCCCTCACCCGTCACCGTCACGACCGCCTCGCCCGGGGCGCCGAACGTGACGCGTGGCTTGTCGAGCGTGACGGTCGTCGACGACTCGACGGTCGGCTCGTCCGGCGCGTCGAGGTCGATCGTGAACGAGGCGCTCCCGAGCTCGGAGACGTTGCCCCCGGTGTCGGTCGCCCGGTACTGCAGGTCGTACGTGCCATCCTCCGAGAACGCGACGGAGTACTGCTGGCGCGACGAGAGCGCCTGCCACGTCGCCCCGGCGTCACTCGAGTACTCCACGCTCCGGAGCGCCCCGTCGTCGGTGGCACCGACCGAGAACGTGACCGGCTCGTTGAAGACCCCGCCCACGCCCGTCGGCTCGGCCGGCGCGAGGGTGTGGACCACGGTCGGGGCCGTGACGTCGGCGACGCCGGCTCCGACCATCGTGACGGCGTCGAGCGCGAGGTCGTCGGCCGAGGTGACGAAGAGCTGACCGCTGCCCTCGGGGGCGTCGAACGTGATCTCGACGTCCTGCCAGCCCGCGCCGCCCGGGACCGTCGCCGTCGCGAAGGGCTCCGCGTCGGCGGCGCCCCAGCGCAGCTGGACCTGGCCGGCGCCGTTCGCCCGGACGACCGCCCCGTCGATCCCGGCGAAGTTCACCGGGTCGAACCGCAGGAAGTCGCCGCCCGAGCCGAGGCCGCGGACGGCCGTGCCGCCCGACGCCGTCTCGTCGGCGTACACGACGACGCCCTGACGCTGCGCCGCGTGCTCCGGCTGCTGGAGCTTCGGGTTCAGGCGGACGGTCGCCTCGCCCTGCGCCGGGGGCAGCCCGTTGTGACCGGCGTCCGTGTACGTGACGACGACCGCGCCGTAGAGCTGGGCGCCCGGCCCGTGCTCGGGCGAGTTCGGGTCGGTCTGCCACGCGCCCGTGCAGCCCGTGCCCGTGTTCTCCGGGTGGGCGTGCTCGTCGTGGCCGAGGCCGTACGTCCACGCGACGCGCGAGCACACGGTGCCGCCGCCGCTCGGCGCCTCCTCGAACGCGGCCGCGTAGGCCGTGATGACGCCCTGCACCATCTCCGCCGTGAGGGCACCGCCGGAGATCGCGACGAGCTCGTTGAGGCTGTACCCGCTGATCTCACCGAGCGTCTCGGCGTCGATCCCGAGGCTCTCGACGAGGACGTCGTGACCGATCTGGTCGGCGAGCCACGCGCTGATCGGGGAGTCCGCGGTGAGGTGCGGCTCCGGCGCCTCGACGGAGGCGTCGTCCTCCGCGTCGGTCGTCGTGACCCGGTAGGGGATCGCGTTGCCCCAGTCGAAGAACGAGCCGTTGCCCGGGTACTCGACCGTGACCTCGGGCGCCTGGTTGCCGACCGAGATGACGCGCGAGGTGAGGCCACGCCGGCCGCCGTCGTCCGTCGCCCGGAGCCGTGCCGTGTAGGCGCCGATCTCGGTGTAGGTGTGCGTCGCCTGCGCGCCCGTGTAGTCGTACGTGCCGTCGCCGTCGACGTCCCACTCGTAGGTGAGCGCGTCGCCGTCGGGGTCGGACGACGTCGAGGCGTCGAACGTGACCTCGAGCGGAGCCTCGGACGACGAGCTCGGCGTGGCGGTGAACCGCGCCTGCGGGGACTTGTTCCCCTCGACGTAGTCGATGCGGTACAGGCCCGCGTCGGGGTTGGCGCGGAAGAAGCCGTCGCCGTAGTCGAGCACGTACATCGAGCCGTCCGGACCGATCTCGATGTCCATCGGGTTGTCGTGGATCGGCTGGGCGGCGCTCGTCAGGGCCGAGTTCGGCAGGAAGTCCTCGATGTGCGTGACGTCGAACGTCGACCAGTCGACGGTGATCGCCGCGATGTAGTCCTGCGAGAACTCGCCCATGAACGCCTTGCCGTCCCAGTACTCGGGGAGCTTGGTCGTCGAGGGGTTCTCGGCGTCGTAGTGGTAGACCGGGCCGCCCATCGGCGCCTGGCCGTTGCTCGTCCCGAAGCTCACGAGCTCGTCCCACGGCTGGTCGCCCGGCTCGTCGCCGTAGTACAGCGTCGCGGGGCGCGGCGCCGGGAGGTCGACGAGACCCGTGTTCCAGCGGGACGTGTTCTGGAGGTTCTCCGGGTCGAAGAACTCGCCCGGGGTCGAGGTCTCGAAGTCCCAGTCGTTGTAGGCGAAGTTGTCGCCCGTCATGTACGGCCAGCCCGCGTTGTGCGGGTCGTCGAGGCTCGCGACGTTCCACTCGACGTAGCCCATCGGGCCGCGGTCGTTCGCGTCGGCGACAGCCTTCGTCGCGTCCGGCCCGTAGTCGCCCCAGGAGATCGAGTTCGTCTCGGGATCGACCTCGAACCGGAACGGGTTCCGCACGCCCATGATGAAGATCTCGGGCCGGGTGTTCTCGGTGCCCGGGGCGAACAGGTTGCCCTCGGGGATCGTGTACGTCCCGTCCTCCTCGACGTGGATCCGGAGGATCTTGCCGCGCAGGTCGTTGGTGTTCCCCGCGCCGCGGCGCGAGTCGAAGCCCGGGTTCATCCCCGGCGCGTCGTTGTTGGGCGCGAAGCCGTTGGCGCCGGGCGTGCTCGCCGGCGTGTTGTCGCCCGTCGTGAGGTAGAGGTTGCCCTCGCCGTCGAAGTCGATGTCGGCCCCGACGTGGCAGCACTGACCGCGCTGGACCTCGACGTCGAGGATGACCTGCTCGCTCGACAGGTCGAGCGCGTCGTCGGTCCACTGGAAGCGCGAGAGGCGGTTGACGCCGACCCACTGGTCCCAGTAGCTCTCGTCGGCGCCGGCGGGCAGGGAGTTGGGGGCGTTGCCCGTGGGGGTGTCCGGCTGCCCGTCGCCGTCGGCGTCGATCGGCGCGTAGACGAGGTAGACCCAGCCGTTCTCCTCGAACGCAGGGTCGAGGGCGATGCCCTGGAGCCCGTCCTCGGAGTTCGCGTAGACGGGGACCTGGGTGATCGTGCGCGTGGTGCCCGTCGCCGGGTCGGTGAGCCGGATGTCGCCGTTGCGCGCGGTGTGCAGCACGCGCGAGTCCGGCAGGATCGCCATGTCGAGGGGTTCGCCGACGTTCTTCGTCAGCAGCACCTTCTCGTAGTTGGACCAGTCGAGCGCGGCGTCGGCACCGGGCTCTGCCCCGTGGTCGACACCGTCGTGCGCGGTCGCGGGAGCGACCGCCAGGCCGACGCCTGTCAGCGCGAGGGCGCCGGCGGCGAGAGCGGCCGTCATCCCTCTGCTCAGGCGTGACCGCCTGCGGATATCCTTCATGTGATGCCACTCCTGTGAGGTTTCAGTCGCCTGTGAGGGGTCATCCGGACCGGGTCGCCCCCGTCGCGCCAACGACGGAATCGGGTGGCCCGGTCTGTGTGTCTGCTCGTGGGGGGCGCGGATGGGCGCCCTGCGTCGTGTCCTCCTCGTCTCGTCGTCGAGCGAAGCTCCCGCACGTCGGCGTGCAGGAGAAGTGCCCTCCGAGCACCTCTGCCGGTGCCGGAGCGGGCGGTCGTGGGGAGCCTAGAACCTACACCTACCACCCGGTCGACATCCTTACGGACCTTCTGTCAGGTGTCAATCAAAAGTTGCAAGGTGATCGTTGTTTATTGGCGAGCCCCTCCCCAGCACGCAGCGATCCCCGCAACGCCCTGCTTCCAGGGCGTTGCGGGGATCGAGGGGACCGGGCCGGCCGGACCGGTCGGTGCGGGACGTCAGCCGCGCAGGCCGAGCAGCGCCCCGTAGCTGCGCTCCGCGTTGCCGAGCGAGTCGACCGGGTTCGGCGGGACCGCCGTCGTGGGGGCGTTGTCCTGCTCCCAGATGCCGTAGCGGGTCCCGCGGGCCTTCGTGGCCCGGAGGAACTCGCGGTACGGCAGGTCGCCGGCGTCGAACTCGATGATGTCGAAGCCGTTGGGGTTCGCGGCGTTGCGTGCGCCGTCCTTCAGGTGCAGGAGCGGGTACCGGTGCGGGTTGTTCCGCACGTAGTCGATCGGCTCGAAGCCCGGGAAGCGGTACTGGCCGACGAACGCCCAGTAGACGTCCATCTCGAGGAACACCGTCCGCGGGTCCGTGTTGTCGAAGAAGACGTCGTAGAGGCGCACGTCCGGCTGGTCCGTCGCGAACGCGAACTCGCCCGCGTGGTTGTGCTGGTAGAGCTTGAGCCCCGCCGCGCGCGCCTGCTCGCCCCACGCGTTGAACTCGTCGGCCGCCGCGCGGTAGCCGTCGACGGTGTTGACGTTCGTCGGCGCGTTGGCCGTGCCCACGTGCGGCATCCCGAGGATGTTCGCGATCTCGAGCTGGCGCGGGAGGTCGTTGCGCAGCGCGTTGAGGCCCACGTGCGAACCGACGGCGCTGAGCCCGTTGTCGTCGAGGAGCTGGCGGATCTCCTCCGGCGTGATGGGCCCGACCTGGCCCTGGTTGTAGCCCGCGAACTCGATCTCGGAGTACCCGATGTCCGCGAGCTGCTCGAACACCGCGCGGAAGCCCAGGCTCGAGACCTTGTCGCGGATCGAGTAGAGCTGGATGCCGATCTTGCCGGGGGGCAGCAGGCGCCCGTTGCCCGCTGCCGCGAGGGGGCCGGCGGTGGGTGTCGCCGCGCTCGCCGCGGGGGCGGCGGCGGCACCGAGGCCGACGGCCACGGTCGACG
Organism: Cellulosimicrobium sp. PMB13; assembly: GCF_051294865.1. Lineage (NCBI taxonomy): Bacteria > Bacillati > Actinomycetota > Actinomycetes > Micrococcales > Promicromonosporaceae > Cellulosimicrobium > Cellulosimicrobium sp. PMB13. The sequence goes on from NZ_CP145910.1 coordinate 635,632, forward strand.
CCGCGAGCGCCTTGATGAGGCTGCGACGTGTCATCTGGGACGTGCTCATCGTCTCTCCTTCGAGGGATGATCGATCTGGGTCCTTGCTGGTCAGGGCATCACGCCCCGCGCCTGATCCTCCTCGTCTCGCCGTCGAGCGGGATCCCTCGCACGCCGTCGTGCGAGAGGAGCGGCCACCGCACGCCGTGCTGCGCGCTCGGTGGCCGGATCGAACCGTGTGCGGCGGAGGTCGACCTACCGCCCGGTCGTCATCCTACGAGCCTTTAATCGGCTGTCAATCAAAAGTCGCAGCCTCGCCGATGAAGGCTCCCGTGGGCGGCGTCGGACGCGTCGCGGCCTCCAGGAGCTCGAGGACGTGGACGTAGTCGTGGCCCGTGGCGCGGGACATCCCCGTCTCGCACGTGCGGTTGCTCGACACGAACGCGTCGAAGCGGCCGCCCGGCAGCGCCGCGGCACGTCGCGCGACCTCGGCGCTCTCCGCGTGCGTGGCCGCCGCCGTCAGCTCGGGGTGCAGCATCCCGCGGTCGCCCGCGAAGCCGCAGCAGCCCCACGCGGACGGCACCTCGGCGCGCTCCGCGACGGCCTCGGCCACCGCCCGCAGGTCGTCCACGACGCCCAGGTGCACGCTCGCGCACGTGGGGTGCACGACGACGTCCCCCACCCTCGCGATCTCCACGCCCCGGTCCGCGAGGGCCGGCAGCACGTCGGTGCGCACGAACGTCACGGCGTCGACGAACGGGAGCCTCGCCCACCGCGCGTAGGCCTCGGGGTCGTCCGCCAGCCGGTGCCCCGACTCGACGAGACCGTGCGTGCAGCTCGACGCGTCGCACACGACGGGCAGCTCGCCCTGGCGCGTGGCGACCCACAGCGTGTCCAGCACCCGACGCGCCATGGTCGCCGCGCCGTCGGGCAGGCCCTTGGACGACCACGGCGTGCCGCAGCACAGGCCGCCCACCCCGGCGGGGACGGCGAGCCCGACACCTGCGCGCTCGCACAGCGCCCGCAGCGCGGCCGCGGCGCCGAGGCCACCCGCCGCGGGCGCGAACATCTCGCCCGTGCAGGACGCGAACAGCACCGCGCGCACCTCGGGGTCCGGGCGCGCGGACGCCCCGGGAACCTCTGACCTCGGCTCGCGGCGCGGGCCCGGGCCGGGGAGGTCGTCGTCGGCGAGCGGCACGGCGTCGGCACCGAGGAGCGCGCGGCCGACCTGCGACGCCCCGCGCACGAGCGGCGTCGGCAGCGCGTCGGCGACGGCGAGCACGCCGCGCACGCCCGTGAGGACGCCGCCCCAGTGCTCGGCGGCGACCTCTCCCCCGCGGCGCACGAGCGGACCGTGAGCCCGGGCGCGGTGACCCTTCATCACGGTGCCGGTGTCGATGCCGACCGGGCACGCCTCGACGCACAGCGAGTCGACGGCGCACGTCTGCACGGCCTGGTACCCGTAGTCGCGCTCGAGCTCGGCGCGCTCCGCCGGGCTCGCGGACGACATCTCCTTGAGCAGCGCGATGCGCTGGCGGGGCGTCGTCGTGACGGTGCGCGACGGGCAGCCCGGCTCGCAGTAGCCGCACTCGACGCAGCGGTCCACGAGCGGGGCGTCCTCGCCGCCCGCCGACGCCTCGACCTTGAGGTTCCGCAGGTGCTCCTCGGGGTCGTCGCTGAGCACGACGCCCGGGTTGAGCAGGCCCAGCGGGTCGAGCAGCCGCTTGACCTCGCGCATGACGTCGTAGAGCTCGTCGCCGTACTGGCGTCGCACGAACGGCGCCATGATGCGGCCCGTGCCGTGCTCCGCCTTGAGCGTCCCGCCGTGGTCGAGGACGAGGTCCACGAGGTCCTCGCTGAAGGCGGCGTAGCGAGCGAGCTCCGCGCGGTCGCCGAGGCGCGGCGTGATCATGAAGTGCAGGTTGCCGTCCTTCGCGTGCCCGAACGTCACGGCGTCGTCGTACCCGTGGCGGGCGAAGACCCCGGAGAGGTCGCGCACCGTCGCAGTGAGGTCGGCGACGGGAACGGCGACGTCCTCGAGCAGCGCCGTGCTGCCCGCGGGCCGCGCGCCGGCGACCGCGGTGTACAGGCCCTTGCGCACGCGCCACAGGCGCTCGCGCGTCGCGCCGTCGGTCGTCACCGTGGGCACTGCGGCGGGATCGAGCGAGGCAGCGAGGGAGCCGACGACGTCACGGGCCGCCTCCTGCAGCGGCGCCAGCGCCTCGGCCGTGGCGGCGCGGTACTCGACGAGCAGCGCGGTCTGCTCCGTGATGCCGGGTCCCGCGGCGAGCGCGCGCATCGAGGGGTCCGCGGCCGGGTCGGCGGCGGCCACCCGCAGCGACGCGGCGTCGAGCAGCTCGACGGCCTCGGCGCCCGACGCCGCGAGCGGGACGAGGGCGTCGGTCGCGCGCTCGATCGAGTCGAGCACGAGGAGCGTGGTCGCGGCGTGGGTGAGCAGCGGAACGGTGCGGAACGTGACGTCGGCGACCCAGCCGAGCGTCCCCTCGGACCCGATCATCAGGTGCTCGAGGATCCGCACCGGCTCGTCGTGGTCGAGCAGCGCGTTGACCGAGTAGCCCATGGTGTTCTTCATCGCGAACTGGCGCTCGATCTCGGCGCGCGCGGTCACGCTCGACCGCACGCGGTCGCGCAGCGCCGCGAGGCCCGCGTGGACGTCGGGGCGGACGGCGCGCAGACGCGCGTCGGCGTCCGGGGCACCCGTGTCGAGCACCGTCCCGTCGGCGAGCACGACCGTCATCGACTCGACGGTCCGGTACGCGGTGCGCGCCGTGCCCGAGGACATCCCGCTCGAGTTGTTCGCGACGACCCCGCCGATCGTGCACGCGATCTCGCTCGCGGGGTCCGGGCCGAGCCGGCGCCCGTACCGGAGCAGGTGCGCGTTGACGAGCCGCAGCGTGGCGCCGGGCTCGCACCGCACGCGCGCGCCGCCGTCGAGCACCTCGACGCGCGTGAACCGCGTACGCGTGTCGACGAGCATGCCGCCGCCCGACGCCTGCCCCGACAGGCTCGTCCCGCCCGAGCGGAACGTCACGGGCAGACCGCGCCGGTGCGCCTCGCGCAGCGCGCCGACGACGCCGTCCCGGTCGTGCGCCCGCACGACCAGCTCAGGCCGCAGCAGGTAGTGCGAGGCGTCGTGCGCGTGCGCGACCCGGGTCAGGAGGTCGGCGCGGAGCTCGAAACCCCGACCGCCGCCGGCCGAGACGTGAGAAGACGCCCCGGAATCGCGCGGAACCGGGGTCGATTCTCCCGTCTCGGCGGCGCGCGGCCGGCGGGACGTCACGGCCGGGCCCGACGCTCGTAGCCGAGCCGGTGGGGTTGCACCGCCTCGTAGGTCGCACGCAGGTTCTCCGTCGTGCGGTCGAACAGGCGCTGCGCCACGCGCACGAAGAGGAAGTCGACGAGCGCGAGCTGAGCGATGCGGCTCGACAGCGCGCCCGAGCGGAACTGGGTCTCGCGTGCCGTCGTCGTGAGGACGAGGTCGGCGTGCTCCACCAGCGGCGACTCGGGGAAGTTGGTGACGGCGACGGTCGTCGCACCCCGCTCGTGCGCGATGCGCAGCGCGTGGTTGGTCTCGACCGTGAGGCCGCTGTGCGAGACGCCGAGCGCCACCGCGCCCGGCCCGAGCAGCGCCGCCGACTGGAGCTGCACGTGCGGGTCCTGCGACGCGAAGCACACGAGCCCGATGCGCTGGAGCTTCTGCGCGAGGTCCTGCGCGGTGAGGCCGCTCGACCCCACGCCGAACAGGTCGATGCGCGGCGCCGCGGCCACCGCTGCCGCGACGGCCTCGAGCGCCTCCAGGTCGAGCGCGCGCGCCGTCTCCTCGATGGTCCGCGCCTCGTGGAACGCGATCTTCTCGACGACGTCCTGCACGGTGTCGTCCGGGTCGATCTCGCCGTGCGCGACGTTCGCCCGCTCCTGCTCGACGGCGCGCCGGCTCGTGGCCTGCGCGAGATCGATGCGGAACTCGGGGTACCCGGCGTACCCCACGGCGCGGCAGAACCGGACGACCGTCGCCTGCGACGTGCCGACGTGCGCCGCGAGCTCCGTGATCGTCTTGCCGACCACGGACGCCGGGTCGTCGAGCACGGCCTCCGCGATGCGCACCTCGGCGGGGCGCAGCGTGGGCAGGGCCTGGCGGATGCGGACGAGACCGTCAGCGGCCATCGGGTTCCTCCTCGGTGAGGTCGGCGTGCGGAGCGGTGCGAGGTGCGGCCGGCGGCTCGGGCGGCGGTGCGGCGCGAGCCACGCCGGAGACGGTGAGCCACGGCGCGTGCCCGACGACGTCCCCCGGGTCCCGCACGAGGCGCCCGGCCAGGAGCAGCGCACCGTCCAGCGGCGTGCCCGACGGCTCGACGAGCTCGACGTCCGGCCGCAGCACGGCGAGGCGGGCGCGGAACGGCCCGGTGAGGAGCGGCCCGATCGTGAGAACGCCGCCCGTCGCCGCAGCGAGGGGCGGGACGCCGTCGACCACCGCCGCGGCCAGCGTCGTCGCGAGGTGGGTGCCCGCGCCCGCGAGGATCTGCCGGGCGACGGCGTCGCCCGCTCCTGCGGCGCCCGCGACGTCCGGCGTGAACGAGGCGAGGACCTGCGCACGGTCCGCGCGGGTGTACAGCTGCACCGGCCACTCCTGTACAGGCCCGAACCGCGCGGTGGCGGCGTCCAGCAGGCCGGCGGACGCGCCGTTCGCCCGGCCGTCGTGCGCGGCGACCGCGGCGCGCAGACCCTGGGCGCCGATCCACGAGCCCGCGCCGAGGTCGCCGAGGAGGTGCCCCCAGCCGTCGACCCGCTGCCACGTCGTGCGCAGGTCCGTGCCGAGCGCGATCGCTCCCGTCCCGACGGCCACGACTGCTCCACCGCGCCCACCCAGCGCCCCGAGGTGCGCGGTGAGCGCGTCGGCCGCGACGGCCGACCGGAACGGCGCGGGGGCCGTTGCCGCGCCGGACGCCGCGAGGTTCTCGCGGAGCGCGGCGTGCAGCTCCGCCGGGTCGCGCACGAGCGTCGCGAGTCCCGTCACCCCGGCGACCGCGGCGACGACCCCGGTCACGTGCGGCGCGTCGTCGCGCAGACGTGCCAGCAGCTCGCGCACGACGTCGACCGCGTCGCTCCCGTCGGGCCGGATCGCGACCGGACGGCCGGCGAGGACGACGTCGTCGGGGCTCGCCCCCGCCCCGGCGAGCGCAGCGGTCGGCCGGCGCGCGACGAGCCGGCTCCCGGAGCCGCCCACGTCGAGCGCGACGATCCAGGCGGCGTCACGAGCAGGGGTGGGCACGCCGTCATTGTGGCATAAAGTTTCACCACAAAGTCAGAATATGGAGAATTTCGCCAACCCTGCGAGGCGCTGCTCTCGTCAGCGTAGCGGCGCGTCGCCCCCGTGATGCCGGTCGACGGGAAACGTCACCCACACGTTCTTCGTCGTCCCGGTCGTGTACCAGCCCACGTCGAGAGCCAGCTGCCGCGCCAGGTGCAGGCCCATGCCGCCCGCCCCCGGGATCCGCTCGCCGGCGTACACCGGAGGAACGCCGCGCTCGTGGTCGGCGATGTCCAGGAGCCACAGGTCGTCGTCCCGCGAGAGGCTCACCACCGTCGGGGGCAGTCCGTGCTCCAGCGCGTTCGTCGCCAGCTCGGACGCGACGAGCACGACCTTCTCCGGCGTCTGCGCGAGCCCGGCGTCCGCTCCGGGCTCCGCCTGACCGAGCACCGCCCCGAGCTCGCGGCGCAGCGCCGACAGCCCGTCGAGCGAGTCGAGGCGCCAGCTGCGGACGGGCACGAAGTTGGCGGGCGGGCGGGACACCGGCAGGCCGGCATCGGTCGTGGGGACGGCGAGCGGCTCGACAGCAGGACGGGTCATGAGGACTCCTTCGCTCGGCGGGCAGGGTTCGAGAGTTCCACGCGCGGCGACGTCCCGCACGGCGAGGACCAGGGACGTCACCGCTCCACGAGCGCGGGGTGCCGAGCGTCGTCGACCCGCACCACGAGGTCCGCGACCACCTCCGGCGAGACCTCCGCCGCGTACCGCTCGTAGGCCGGGATCGTCCAGGCGTCGGCGATCGCGGTCCGGCGCTCGAGCGTCGCCGGGCGGAGCGCGAGGTGCACCGTGAGGTCCGTCGCGAGTCCCCGCCCGAGCGCGAGCGACCCGTCGAGCACGACGACGAGCCCCGGCTCCACCTCGACGTACGCCGCGCGCGTCGCGCGGTCCGTCACCGGGTCGCGCAGGCTCGGCAGGTACCGTCCCCGGCCGCCCGGCCCGACGGCGTCGAGCACCTCGCGATTGAGACCGGCGACGTCGATCCGGTCCTCGAGCAGCGCGTCCGGGTCCTGGCGTCCCCGCTCGAGCCGCAGCGACGCGGCCCGCCAGAAGTCCGCCACGTGCAGCCGGGCGACCGGCCTGCCCGCGGCGCGCAACGGGTCGGCGAGCGCGTCGGCGAGCGCCTCCGGGCGGGTCGAGGGATGCCCGTCGACGAGCACGCGCAGGGCGCCGGGCCCGACCGGGCGGGCGAGCACGACGTCGACCACGCGTCGGACGAGGACCTCCTCGGACACCGGTTCGACGCGCACCCGGCCAGCATCGCACCGCGCGCGGTGGGAGGCGTCGCAGGGCCGGGTGAGCGACCGGCGAGCGGTCGGGGCGTCGGCGGCCCATACTGCTCGGGGCGCCCGCACCGGCCGCGCCGCAGTGCGCCCACCGTCACCCAGGAGAACCACCATGAGCAGTGCGGCACCGACCGGCGACGGCACGACCCTCGCCGCGATCGGCACCCCCGCCCGCGGTCGCGACTTCCCCCTCTACGCCGGTGACCCGCGGCGGCTCACGGGCGTCCAGTGGGCGGTGCTCCTCGGAGCGTGGCTCGTGGCCGCCGCGTGCGACCTGCTCGTCGGCGTGCCGGGACCGCCCTGGCTGAGCATCGTGGTGCGCGGCGTCCTGTTCGCCGGCCTGCCGCTGCTCGCCCTCGCGTGGGCACTGGGGGGCCTGCGCGCGGCGTGGGGCACGCTCTTCCGCCGGGTGCGCGGTCGCGACGTCGGCCTCATGGTCGGGTTCGCGGTGCTCAACGTCGTCGTGACGTTCCTGGTGGGCGTGCTCGTGTCGTCCCTGTTCGAGGCCACCCCCAACCCGACGGGCGCGGCGCTCGCCGACCTCGGGACGGGCGACCGGATCGCGTACTTCCTCAGCATGGTCCCGCAGCTGGTCGGCGAGGAGGTCTTCACGGTCGTGCCGTTCCTGGCCGTGCTGACCCTGGCGACCGTCGCGTGGCGGCTGGGCCGGCGCGCCTCGGTCACGGTCGCCGTCGCCGTCGCCGCCGTGCTCTTCGCGCTGATCCACCTGCCGACGTACGACTGGAACCTGCCGCAGTGCCTGCTGATCATCGGCGTGGCGCGCGTCGTCCTGTTCGTCCCGTACCTGCTCACCAAGAACCTCGCTGTCTCCGCAGGGGCGCACATCATCAACGACTGGACGCTCTTCGGCCTCGGCCTCCTCGGCGCCGCGGCGGTCGGCTGAGCCGCGCCGGACCCCGGCCGACCTCTCGGTGCCGGCCGGGCGGCGGTCACGACGCCGCCCACGCCTTGCGCTCGGCAGGAGGCAGCTTCTCGACGGCGGCGCGCAACGTCGCCCGGGGCATCGCGCCGGCGTGCTCGTCGAGGAACGCACGGAACCGTTCCGGCTCGACGTCGCCCACCACGCGCAGCATCCAGCCGACGCCCTTCTGGACGAACGGCTCGGGATCGTCACGCAGGACCTCCGCGAGCGCGAGCGTGTCGTCGACCTGGCCCTTGCGCAGGAACGCGGCCGTGGCGACGACCGCCGTGCGCCGCCGCGGCCAGTCCGCGGCGCGCGCGAGCTCGTAGAGCGGGTCGCGCGGCCGGTCGAGCAGCCACGTACCGAGCACCTGGTGCGCCGTGAGGTCGACGAGGTCCCACGCGTCGACGCGGTCGTGACGACGCAGCAGGAGCCCGACGAGCTCGGCGTGCCGCGCCGGCTCGACGCGGCGCGCCGTCGACGCCTTGCCCATGATCGAGCACGCACCGGCGCGGACCTCGTGGACCTGGTCCTCGAGGAGCCGCTCGATCTCGCCGACCGGCATCGCGAGCGAGCGCTTCGCGAGCGTGAAGACGTCGCCCATGCGGACGCCCGCGAACGAGGCGTCGCCGGGGAAGAACCGCGCGTACTGCCGCTTCTGCTCGCGCGTCGCGAGAGCGAGCAGCTCGGCGCGGAAGGTCGCGGCGTCGAGCGGCGGGGCGGTGGCCGTCGGGTCGGGTCGCATGTCAGCGCGGCGCCATCCGGATCGCGCCGTCGAGGCGGATCACCTCGCCGTTGAGCATGGGGTTCTCCACGATCGCGCGCACGAGCCGCGCGTACTCCTCCGGGCGTCCGAGCCGGCTCGGGTGCGGTACCTGCGCCGCGAGGGAGTCCTGGGCCTCCGGGGGCAGCGACGCCATCATCGGGGTCCGGAAGATGCCGGGCGCGATCGTCATGGCGCGGATGCGGTGCTGCGCGAGGTCGCGGGCGAGCGGGAGGGTGAGTCCCGCGACGCCCGCCTTCGACGCCGCGTACGCGGCCTGGCCGACCTGGCCGTCGGTCGCGGCGACCGAGGCGGTCTGCACGACGACGCCACGCTCCTCCCCCGCGCCGTCGGGCGCGTCGGGGAGCGGGTCGAGCGCCAGCATGCGCTCGGCGGCGAGGCGCACGACGTTGAACGTCCCCACGAGGTTGACGTCGACGACCCGCCGGAACGCGTCGAGCGCGTGCACGCCCTGCTTGCCGAGCACGCGCTGCGCGAGGACGATGCCGGCGCAGCTCACCACGACGCGAGCCCCGCCCAGGTCGTCGGCGGCGTCGAGTGCGCGGGCGACGTCGTCCTCGCTCGTGACGTCGGTGGGGACGAAGCGCACGGCGTCGCCCAGCGCGCCGGCGACCGCGGCGCCGTCCGACGACGCGAGGTCGGCCACGACGACGCGCGCCCCGGCGTCGACCAGCCCTTCGACCGTCGCACGTCCCAGCCCGGACGCTCCTCCCGTCACGAGCGCCACCGTGCCGTCGATCCGCATGCCGTCTCCTCCACCACTCGCCGGGCCACGTCGCCCGTCTGTGTCGACCGTACCGAGATCGACCCGCCCGTCGCGACGTCGACCCTCTGAAGGTCGATCTCACGACGTGCGGGTCGATCTCGCGACGGGGCTCGGGCCACGACGGTGCAGGATGGGCCGTATGACCCTCTACGACATCCCGTTCCAGGCGATGGACGGCTCGACCCACACCCTCGGCGAGCACCGCGACGACGTGGTCCTCGTCGTCAACGTCGCCTCGCGGTGCGGGCTCGCGCCCCAGTACGCGACGCTCGAGCGGATGCAGAAGGAGTACGGCGAGCGCGGCTTCCAGGTCATCGGCTTCCCGAGCAACCAGTTCCTCCAGGAGCTCGGCAGCAACGAGGCGGTCCAGGAGTTCTGCTCCCTGACGTATGGCGTGACGTTCCCCGTCGTCGACCGCGTGCGCGTCAACGGGCGGCACGAGCACCCGCTGTACACCGAGCTCAAGAAGACGCCCGACGCCGACGGCAAGGCCGGGCGCGTGACGTGGAACTTCGAGAAGTTCGTCGTCGTCCCGGGCGGCGCGGTGCACCGGTTCCGGCCGCGCACCGAGCCCGACGACCCGGCGATCGTCGAGCTGGTCGAGACGCACCTGCCGCGCTGACCGCCCGATGACACGGCCAGCCGTCCGCGCGGGGATCCGCGAGGCAGCCGGGGGGATCGTCGCGCTGAGCCTCGCGACGTTCGTCGCGATCACGACCGAGCTCGTGCCCATCGGCCTCCTCCCGCTGATCAGCACGGACCTGGACGTCACGGAGTCCGTGGCGGGCCTGCTCGTGACGGCCTACGCGCTCATGGTCGCCGCGCTCGCCGTGCCGCTGACGCTCGGCACCCGCCGGCTCCCGCGCAAGGGCCTGCTGCTCACGACGCTCGGGGTCTACACGTTGAGCAACGTGCTCGTCGCCGTCGCGCCGACGTTCGCCGTGGTGGCGGCAGCGCGGGCGCTCGGCGGCGCGTCGCACGCCGTGTTCTTCTCGGTGAGCATCGGCTACGCGTCGCGACTGGTCCGGCCGCACCTGACGGGTCGCGCGCTCGCGCTCGTGACGTCGGGAGCGAGCGCCGGGTTCGTGCTCGGCGTCCCCCTGTCGACGGCGCTCGGTGCCGCCGTCGGCTGGCGCGCGTCGTTCGTGGTCCTCGCCGGCGTCTGCGCGGTGACGACGCTCCTCATCGCGTGGCTGCTCCCGCCCGTCCCGGGTGGCGGTGCGCCGCCCGCCGACGCCGCGCGGTCGGCCCGGCGCGCGGCGCTCGCCGTGGTGGTGACGACCAACGCCCTGACGTACCTCGGCCAGTACACGGTGTACACGTACGTGTCCGTGCTGCTGCTCGCGGCCGGTCTCACCGAGTCCGCGCTCGGGCCGGCGCTGCTCGTCCTCGGGGCGCTCGGGCTCGTGGGCACCGCGTTCGCCGCGGCCCGGCTCGACCGCTGGCCGCGGCGCACCACGGTCGTCATGCTCGTGGCCGTCGGGGGCGGGCTGCTCGCGCTCGGCCTGACCTTCCCCGGTCTCGTCGGGGTCCTGGTCGCGACGGCGGTGTGGAGCGCCGGGTTCGGTGGCGTCGCCTCGGTCTTCCAGTCGGCGGCCATCAAGGCCCACGGCGCCTCTCCGGACATGACCGGCGCGCTCGTCAACACGACGGCGAACCTCGGCATCGGCGGCGGGGCCGCGATCGGTGCTCTCGTCCTCGCCGGGGCCGGGCTCGACGTCGTCCCGTTCGTCGGGGCGGCGATGATCCTCGCGGCGCTGGTCATGGTGCTCGTCGCGCGGCGCGCGTTCCCGGCAGGTCCCCCGGCGGACGTGGCGGACGCGCGCTGACGCGGCGCGGTCAGCGCATGAACGGGTCGAAGATGGAGGCCACCGACGCCGCGGCGCGGTCGGCGTCGCCGTCGGCGATCGCCTCGACCAGCTCGCGGTGGCGGCGGTGCGCCGACTCCTCGTCCTCGACCTCCTCGTCGCGCATGTGGACGGCGAAGACGTCGAGCATGCTCGAGTACAGCGTGACGTAGAGAGGGTTGTGCGTCGCCGCCACGATCGCGCGGTGCAGGGCCAGGTCCGCGCTCGTGAGCGCGTCACGGTCCTCGGCCGACCACGCCGCCCCCCGACTGTCGCACAGCTCGCGCAAGAGCTCGACGTCGGCGTCCGTGCGGCTCTCGGCGGCGAGCGCCGCTGCGGTCAGGTCCAGTGCGAGGCGCAGCTCGAGGTAGTGGCGACGGCTGCCCCCGGCGAGCTGTCGTCCGAGCGTGCCGTTCAGCTCGGAGCGGGAGATGACGAACGTCCCCCGTCCCTGCTCGCGGCGCAGCAGACCGGCGTGCACCAGCGACTGGAGCGCCTCGCGGACGGTGTTCCGGCCGATCCCGAACTCGGCGACGAGCGCGGCCTCGGTCGGGATGCGCTCGCCGACCGGCCAGCGTTCCGAGACCACCTCGTCGCGGAACCGGGCGGCCGCCTGGTCGATGAGGCCTACTCGACGCACCGGCTCCCCTGTGCCAGACTTCTCGCGATTCATCCCATGATCCCATCATCCGCCGACTCATCGTGGAGCGTAGCGTGACGACCCTCTCACCCTCGCGCGCTCCGGCGCGCCCCGGACGCCTGACCGTGTGGGCCGGGCTCGCCGTCGCGCTCACGGCGCTGAACCTGCGGACGGCGGTGACCGGGTTCACGCCGCTCCTCGAGATCATCGGAGCGGACCTCGGTTTCGGGGTGGCGCTGGCCGGCCTGCTCGGCACGGTTCCCGCGGCGTCGTTCGCCGTCTTCGGGTTCCTCGCCCCGGCGGTGACGCGGAGGTTCGGGCTCGAGCGCACGGCCACCGTGGCGCTGGGGCTGACGGCTGTGTCGCTCCTGCTGCGCGCCCTGTCCCTGACGCCCGCCCTGCTGGTGGCGTCGACCGTGCTGGCGCTGGCCGGGATCGGAGCGGCGAACGTCGTCATCGTCCCCCTGGTGAAGTCCTGGTTCCCCGACCGCATCGCGCTGTGGACGTCGCTCTACCTGCTCCTCCTGCAGACGGGTCAGTTCGTCGCGCCGTTCCTGGCGGTGCCGGTCGCGGAGGCGTCGTCCTGGCGGTTCTCGGTCGGGATCTGGGCGGGGCCGGCGGCCCTCGCCGCCGTGGTCTGGCTCGTGCTGGCGACCAAACTCCCCGCCGACCACCACGCGCCCGTGGCGTCGACCGCCGTCGGCACGCGACCGAGGGTGGGCCGGTCGTCGACCGTCTGGGGCCTGGTCGTCCTGTTCGCGATGATCTCGCTGTCCAACTACGGGATCATCACGTGGCTCCCGGCCGTCCTCACCGACGCGGGGGGCAGCGTCGCCCTGGGCGGCTCCATGGTCGGCCTGTACTCGGTTTGGGGCGTCGTGGCGGCCCTGGTGGTCCCGCACCTGGCCACCCGGATGGCGAACCCCTTCGTCGTGGTGGTGGTGTGCGCCGTCGTCCTGGTGGCCGGGTACCTGGGCCTGCTGCTCTCACCGCTCGACGGGACCGTGCTCTGGGTGTGCGCGCTGGGGATCGGGGTCAGCACCTTCCCGCTCTGCATGACCCTCATCAACCGTCGGACGAGGACGCCGCACTCCGCCTCGGCGGTGTCGGGCTTCGTCCAGGGGATCGGCTACGGGCTCGCGTGCCTCGGCCCGATCGGCCTGGGCCTGCTGCGCGAGGCGACCGGATCGTGGTCGGTCCCCCTCCTGGCGCTTGCCGCCACCGCCGTCCCCGGGCTCGTCGCGGGCTGGTTCGCCTGCCGCCCTCGGTTCGTGGAGGACACCGCGCCAGGGTCGCCTCGCGACTCGGTCCGGGCAGCCACCTAGGATGTCGGGGGCAAGGTCCTCGACGTTCCGCCGGGCGTCGGGGTGACGACCGGCCGCCGCAGTGCGGGGACTGTGCCCTGCTGCCGCCGAACGACGGAAGGCAGCAGATGGCAGACGACGACTTCCTCGAGATGATCGCGACCGAGGTGGGCCGCGACCCGCAGAACCTCGCGCTGCGCGAGGACTTCATCACGCTGCTGCTGCAGGCTGACCCGGACCGCGCCGCGGCGGAGCTGGACACGTTCGAGGCAGGGGGCGGCGACCCCGCCCGGGTCCGCGTGCTGCGGGCACGCCTCGTCGCCGCGCGGCTCCGCGGCGACTCCGCCGCCCCGCCCAGCGAGCCGACCCCCGCCCCGGTCCCGGCGCCTGCCGACACCGACGTCGACGACGACAGGGCACCGGCGCGCGGTGAGTGGGACGCGGAACGGCCGGCCGTGACCCTCGCCGACGTCGCGGGGCTCGCCGAGGTCAAGCAGCACCTGGACCTGACGTTCCTCGCCCCGCTGCGCAACCCCGACCTGGCCGCCGCGTTCGGCCAGAAGCCCGGCGGCTCGCTCCTCATGTACGGCCCGCCCGGGTGCGGCAAGACGTTCATCGCCCGCGCGATCGCCGGCGACCTCGGGGCGTCGTTCATCCACGTCACGCTGGCCGACCTGATCAGCAAGTACATCGGCGACAGCGAGAAGGCGATCCGCAGCGTGTTCCGCGACGCGCGCTCCGCCGCGCCGTGCGTGATCTTCTTCGACGAGTTCGACGCGCTCGGGGGCCGGCGGACGTCCGGCGGGGGCGGGTCCCAGTCGATGCGGATGATCGTCACCCAGCTGCTCGAAGAGCTCGACGGCGTCTCGAGCGCCAACGACGGCGTCTACTTCCTGGCCGCGACGAACCGGCCCTGGGACATCGACCCCGCGCTGCGCCGCCCCGGCCGCATCGACAAGACCGTGCTGGTCCTGCCGCCCGACACCGTGGCGCGCGCCGCGATCCTCCAGGGCGACCTCGAGGGCAAGCCGTCCGACGGCGTCGACGTCATCCGCGTCGCCGCGGCGACCGAGGGGTTCTCGGGCGCCGACATCGCGCACGTGGTGAAGTCCGCGCTGCAGCAGGCGCTCAGCGCGTCGATGGCGGCGGGCGCCGTCGTGCCGGTGACGACGCAGTCGCTGCTCGCCGCCGCGAGCGCCGTCACACCGTCGACGACGTCGTGGTTCGACCAGGTCGCGCCGGTCCTGGAGTACGGCGTCGACGACGGCACGTTCGACCAGCTGCGCGCCTACCGCGTGAAGCGCGGCCTGTGAGCGGCGCGCCGGGCCCGGGCGGGCGAGACGGCGGTCCCGGCAGGCATGGCGAGCCCCGCGTGGACTTGGTCGAGCGGGACGACGACGTGGCGTGGGAGCTCTTCGACGCCCAGCCGACGCATCCCGAGGTCGGGCGGATCGCCCGGCGCGTCCTGGCCCAGGAGCCGTGGCGCAGCGAGACCCGGCGCCTTCTGGCCATGCACCTCATGGCGTGCGGCGAGCTCGACGAGGCACGCGCGATCCTGCTGACCGTGGTCGGTGCGCGCGACGGCTCGCACCTCGCCGCCGTCGAGGCGCTGTGCGAGCTCGAGAAGTACGCGTGCAACTACGACGAGGCCCGCCGGTGGGCCGAGACGGCCGTCCAGGAGGACCAGGAGTCCTGGACGAACCTGATGCGGCTGGGCGTCACGACGGCGATGGCGGGCGATCCGGAGCTCGGCTGGCGGCTGCTCGACGACGCGGTCGCGCTCTGTGCGCGCACGGCCCCCGACGAGCTGGCCGGCGCGCTCGCCGAACGGACGATCGCGCACTTCGAGAGCGTCGCCCCGGCCGAGCTGGTCATCCCGGCGGCCGAGGAGGCGGTGCGCGCCGACCCGTCCAACGAGTACGTGAGCACGGCGCTCGTCTGGGCTCACGTGCACGCGGGCCGCTACGACGACGCGGAGGAGGTGTCGCTGGGCCTGCTGCGGCTCGACCCGACGCACGCGATCGCGCGGAGCGCGGTCACCGTCGTCCGCGAGGTGCGGGCGAGCGCCGAGAGGCTGGGCATCACGCTGGCCGAGGTCCACGCGTCCGGGGTGGTCCGCAACGTCTGGACGGAGCGGCGCGAGCGGATGCTCGGGATCGACCTGCCCTCGGCGTTCACCGCTCTCGACGACGTGCTGCCCGACGACCTGCGCGCCGCGCTGCGAACGGGGCTCGGGGACGCGGCCGGTGAGTCCACGATGGGTGATCGGGCGATCCTGGCCTGGCACGACGGCCAGGAGCCCGGCTCCGGGGCGCTCTGGCGGGCGGACGGCGACTTCCGGCTGCTGTCGAGCGCGGAGAGCGAGGCGCTGGACGCGGCGATCGAGGCGGACCCCGCCGCCTACCCCGAGTGGAAGCACGACGGTCTGGCCGACGACTACGCCCAGGTGCTGACCGACGACCGCGGGGGCTACCTCGTCTCGATGTACCGCGGGCTCGTGCTCCGGCGTCCGGGTTCCGACGACGTGGTGGTCGCCCCGACCCTGGCCGCCTGGTTCTGGGACCGGGTGGCAGCGTTCGGCGGCCCCGACCCGCGTCCCCGCGCGCGCCCGCAGGACGGAACCGGGGCCTAGAGCCCTGCGGGCGGCGCACGACCCGTTACGACACCGGGAGGGTCGTCACCTCGCCCAGTGGGACCGTCGGGGTCTCGAACGGCACGACGTCCTGCGCGCACGTGGCACCGTCGGTCGCCTCGCCGTCCACGAGGTAGCGGGCCACCGCCTCGTCCGCGCACGCGCTCTTGCCGAGGATCGTGTGGCCCCAGCCCTCGACGGTGAGCACGCGGGCGTCCGGCCACCGGTCGGCGTACGGCTGCGTGAAGCCGTACGGCGTCGCCGGGTCGAAGCGGGTCCCGATCACGAGGACGGGCGTCTGCGTCGTCTGGTCCCACGGCCCGGTGAAGGCGTCCTCGTCGTGCGCGGCGACGAACTCGCACTGCACGCCCACCCAGCCGCGGAGCCGCCCGAAGTGCGGGTACTGGGCGTCGAGGGCGTCGACCTTGGCGGGGTACTGCCAGGGGCGGCCGGGCGTCGTCGTGTCGACGCACAGGCTCGCGAGCGACCCGCCGATCGAGGCGTAGTCCTCGGCGTAGCCGGCGCGCCGCAGGAGCTCTCCGAGCGAGGGCGCGGCGCCCAGAGCCCGCGGCTGACGGGCGGCGGGCGGCGGCTCGACGGCGCCGCTCAGCACCGCGAGCTGCGCGAGCGTCAGGTCGAGGTCGCCCCAGGCGACGGGCTCGTAGAGGTAGGAGAACACGAGCGCGACGGTGTCGTCGTAACCGATCTCGACGGTGCTGCCGTCGGGCATCGGCACGGAGACCGGCCGGGCCTGGAGGGCGGCGTACGTCGCCTCGACGACCTCGGCGGGGTCGCCGAGCGACGCGAGCGCGCAGGAGGCCGGACCGGCCTCGGCGCACAGCCGTGCGAACTCCCCGAACGTCTCCGTCGCGCCCGCGGCCTGCCCGATGCGCGCGCCGAGCAGCTCCTTCGAGCCCACGCCCGACCACGCCTCGACGTCCATCGTGCCGTCGAGCACCATCGCGCCGACCCGGTCCGGGAACAGCGCCGCGTACGTCGCGCCGAGCACCGTCCCGTAGGAGTACCCGAGGTAGGTGAGCTTCTCGTCGCCGACGGACTGGCGCAGGAGGTCCATGTCGCGCGCGACGTTCGCCGTCGACGACGACGAGATGCGGTCGGCCGAGAACACCGAGCAGCTCGCGCCGAGCACGGCCATCTGCCCGAGGAAGCGCGCCTCCTCGCGCCCCGTGACGGGGAACGCCGGCAGGTCGGCGAAGAACGCGTTCTCGCGTTCCGCGTCCCGGAAGCACGTCGCGGGGTCCGACGTCCCGACGGCGCGCGGGTCGAACCCGACGACGTCGTACCGGGCGAGGACGTCGGGCGCGACGAGCGACCCGCCGAGCAGGTGCAGGGTCTCCACGCCCGGCCCGCCGGGGCCGCCGAAGTTCGTGAACAGGCTCCCGACCCGCGCCCCGGGATCGGTCGCGGGCAGGCGCGTCAGGGCGATCGTCGTCGTGCGCCCGTGCGGCCGGTCGTAGTCGGTGGGCACCTCGACGCTCGCGCAGTCGAACGCCTCGAGCCCTGCGCCGTCGCACGGACCCCACGGGATCTCCGGCGCGGGCGCGTCGACCTGGCCCGCCGCCGTCGGTCCTGCACCGCCGGTGCCCGACGCCGTCCGGCCGGCCTCCGGGGGCGGGTCACCTCCGGGTGCGGCCACGGCCGCGGCGGGCAGGCCGCCGAGGAGGAGGACCGCCGCCAGCGTGGACGCTGCGGCGCGGACTCGTGTCGTCGTCGATCGCGAAGTCATCGCCACCACCCGACCACGGAAGTACCGGTCGTGCACCTCGGAGCGTCGCCACCCCGGTCCCGTCCCCGCGCGCGTGGTGGGGCTGGCGGCGGGAGAAGCGGTTCGGGGTGTGAGCACCGGTGGGCGGTGCTTCACTGACGGCGTCGGTGCAGAGACTCGCCGACGCCGTCGAGCAGCACGGTGGCGTCGTCGACCCCTGCGTCCGCCCCCGTGGACCCCACGAGGAGGCCGGAGATGCGACGAGGACGCGGCACCGCAGCCGCACGGACAGGCATGCTGGCGGTCGGGGCACTGGCCCTCGCCGCGTGCGCGCAGGGCACGGGCGACACCGAGACCGACGCCGACTTCTCGGTCGAGGAGACCCCGGGAGAGATCTCGGTCATGGGCTTCGGGACCGGCGACGAGATCGGTGAGGTCCGCTACGACCGCGCGGTCGAGGAGCTCGGCGCCGACGTGAAGCTCTCCGAGGGGGAGCTCGACATCCAGGCGTTCCTCTCGTCGGTCGCGTCCGGCAACCCGCCCGACCTCGTCTACGCGAACCGCGACCAGATCGGCACGTTCGCGTCGCGCGACGCGATCCTGCCGCTCGACGAGTGCGTCGAGGCCGAGGACGTCGACATGGACGCGTTCGTCGACACCGCGGTCGAGCAGGTGACGTTCGACGGCAGCGTCTACGGCATCCCGGAGTTCAACCAGGTCCAGGTGACCATGGCGAACGCGGACCTCCTCGACGCGGCGGGGCTGACGATCGAGGACGTCAACGGGTCGGACCGCGACGCGGTCACCGCGGCCAACGAGGCGCTGATGAAGGCTGACGGCGGCACGCTGAGCGTCATCGGCTACGACTCGAAGCTGCCCGAGTTCCTCCCGCTGTGGGCGAAGTCCGTGGGCGCCGACCTGCTGTCCGAGGACGGGCGGACCGCGCAGCTCGACAGCCCCGAGGTCGTCGAGTCGCTCGAGTGGGCCGTGGGGATCTACGACACCCAGGGCGGCTTCCCCGCGGTGAAGACGTACCGCGACTCGGCCGACTTCTTCGGCGCCGGCAACCAGTTCGCGACGGACGTGCTCGGCGCGATGCCCATGGAGCAGTGGTACATCAACGTGCTCAACGAGTCGTCGCCGGACGCCCCGATGGCGTTCGACGCCGTCCGCACGACCGACGGCGACCCGATCGCCTTCGCGTCGGGCTCGGCCTGGGCCGTGCCGCGCGGGAGCGAGAACGCGGGCGCCGCGTGCCGGTTCGCCCGGCTCATGACCGAGACGGACGCGTGGGTCGAGGCGGCGCAGGCCCGAGCCGACGCGCGCGAGCAGGACGGTCTGGTGTTCACGGGCGTGCTCACGGGCAACGAGGAGGCGGACGAGCAGATCCGCTCCGAGCTGGTCCCGGACGACGCCCCCCAGCCGTGGCAGGACGCGATCGACGCGATGTACGCGGCGAACGACGCCACCTTCGCGCTCCCGGCCAACCCGGCCGACAACGAGTTCGAGACCGCGTGGCAGGACGCCGTGAACCGCGTGCTCAACGGGCAGCAGGAGCCGGCGGAGGCCATGGCCCAGGCGCAGGAGGAGGCTCAGAGCGCCCTCGACGACGCGTGGGCGCAGTGGGACGAGGAGGAGTGAGGTGACCGCGGTCGACGTCGCGACCCCGGGTTCCGGTGCCGCGTCGCCGGCGGGCACCGGTACCCGCCGTCGAGGACGCCTGAGCCCTGGCGCGCGCCGGGAGCGCAACGCGGCGCTGCGGTTCATCAGCCCGTGGATCGTCGGCTTCCTCGTCTTCACGGCGTGGCCGATCGTCTACAGCGCCTACCTCTCGTTCACCGACTACGACGTCATCAACGACCCGACGTTCGTGGGCCTGGAGAACTACCAGGAGATGGTGCAGGACCCGAAGGTCTCCCTCGCCCTGTGGAACACGCTCGTGTACACGGTGCTCCAGGTGCCGCTCTACACGGTCGTCGGGCTCGGGCTCGCGCTGCTGCTCAACCAGGCGGGACGCTCGGCCGGGTTCTTCCGCACGGCGTTCTTCATCCCCAAGATGACCCCGCCGGTCGCCGTGGGCGTCCTGCTCCTGCTGCTGTTCAACGGGCAGTACGGCATCGTCAACGAGGTGCTGTCCTGGTTCGGCATCCAGGGGCCGTCGTGGACCACCGACCAGGACTGGATCAAGCCGGGGCTCGTCCTCATCAGCCTGTGGACCGTGGGCGCGGCCGTGATCATCCTCCTCGCAGCGCTGCGCAACGTGCCCAACGACCTGTACGACGCCGCCCGGGTCGACGGCGCCGGCTTCTGGCGCCGCACCCGCACCGTGACGATCCCGATGATCAGCGGGGCCATCTTCTTCGTCGTGGTGGTCAACACGATCGCGGCCTTCCAGATGTTCACCGAGGCGTACTCGGCGTACTTCGGTGCCGGCAACTCGACGTACAGCAACGACGCCGCGCTGTTCTACGTGATCTACCTGTTCCAGGAGGGCTTCCAGGAGCTGCACATGGGGTACGCGTCCGCTCTCGCGTGGTTGCTGTTCGTCGTCATCATGCTCGTGACGGTCGTCCAGCTCCTCGTGTCGAGACGCCTCGTCTACTACGAGGGGGAACAGCGATGAGAGGGGCACAGCGATGACGACCGCCCCGTCCTTCCCGCGCCCCGCCGTCTCCGGCCCGGGCGCCGCACCGGACCCCACGACCGGGGACGCGAACGCCGTCCTGCCTCCCCCGCCCCCGCGCGACCGGACGCGGAGCCGTAGCCCCCGACGCCGCGTGCTGCGCGTCGTCGTGCTGCTGGCGCTCGTCCTCGCGACGGTCGCGTTCGTCTACCCGCTGCTGTGGCTGCTCTCCGCCTCGTTCAAGCCGCGGGCCGACGTGTTCGACAACCGTCTGATCCCGAGCACCTTCACGCTCGACAACTACGCCACCGTCTGGCAGGAGGCGCCGCTCGCGCTCTGGCTGGGCAACACGGTCGTGGTCACCGTGCTCGCGGCCGGGCTCGTGACGCTGTCGAGCGCGCTCGTCGCATGGGGCTTCGCGTTCTTCCGCTTCCGCGGTCGCGGGCCGCTGTTCGGCCTCGTGCTCGCGACGATGATGCTCCCGGGCGCGGTGACGATGATCCCCACGTTCCTCATCTGGAACCAGCTCGGGTTCGTCGGGACCAACGTGCCGCTGTGGGCGGGCAACCTGTTCGGCAGCGCGTTCTACATCTTCCTGCTGCGCCAGTTCTTCCTCGGCCTGCCGCGCGAGCCGTTCGAGGCGGCGAAGCTCGACGGCGCGAACAACTGGCAGCAGTTCTGGCGCCTCGCCGTCCCGCTGTGCCGGCCCGCGCTCATCCTCACGTTCCTCTTCGAGGCGCAGGCGTCGTGGACGGACCTGATGCGCCCGCTCATCTACCTGCAGGACTCGTCGACGTTCACGATCCCCCGCGGGCTCAAGGCCCTCATCGACCAGTTCGGCCCGGGCGGCGAGTCGCAGTGGGAGATCGTCGTCACGGCGTCCGTCATCACCACGATCCCCATGATCCTGCTGTTCTTCCTGGGCCAGCGGCACTTCGTCGAGGGGGTGGCCACGACCGGCAGCAAGGGCTGACACGGGCGCCGCCACCACGGGGGCGAGGCGGTCCCGCACCGCGCACGACGCACCACGACCGAGAGGCAGCACGATGCGAGCACTGACCTGGCAGGGACGCGAGAACGTGAGCGTCGAGGACGTCCCCGACCCCCGGATCGAGGAGCCGACGGACGCCGTCGTGCGCGTGACGTCGACGGCGATCTGCGGCTCCGACCTGCACCTGTACGGCGTGCTGGGGATGTTCCTCGACAGCGGCGACGTGCTCGGGCACGAGGCCATGGGCGTCGTCGAGGAGGTGGGGTCCGCGGCGGGCGACCTCAAGGTCGGCGACCGCGTCGTCGTGCCGTTCAACATCGCGTGCGGGCACTGCTGGATGTGCAGCCGCGGACTGCAGACCCAGTGCGAGACGACGCAGGTCCACGCGCAGGACAAGGGCGCAGCCCTGTTCGGGTACACGAAGCTCTACGGCCAGGTCCCCGGCGGCCAGGCGCAGTACCTGCGCGTCCCGCAGGCGCAGTACGGGCCGGTCGTCGTGCCCGACGACGGCACTCCCGACGAGCGCTACCTCTACCTCTCGGACGTGCTCCCCACGGCCTGGCAGGCCGTCGAGTACGCCCACGTCCCGGAGGGCGGCAGCGTCGTCGTGCTGGGCCTCGGACCCATCGGGCAGATGGCCGCACGCGTCGCGCTCCACCGCGGTGCCGGCCTCGTCGTCGGCGTCGACCTGGTGCCCGAGCGCCGCGCGATGGCCCACCGGCACGGCGTGCGGACGGTCGACCCGACCACGGTCGACGACCTCGCCTCGGCGATCCGGGACCTGACCGGCGGTCGCGGGGCCGACTCCGTGATCGACGCGGTGGGGATGGAGGCGCACGGGTCGCCCGTCGCGGAGGCGACGCAGAAGGTCGTCGGCATGCTGCCCGACGCGATCGCGGCGCCGCTCACGGAGCGGGCGGCGACCGACCGCCTCGCCGCGCTCTACACGGCGTTCGACGTCGTGAGGCGCGGCGGGACCGTGTCGATCTCCGGCGTCTACGGCGGGGCGAAGGACCCGCTGCCGATGATGCAGCTCTTCGACAAGCAGGTCACGCTGCGCATGGGCCAGGCCAACGTGCGGCGCTGGACCGACGACATCCTGCCCCTCGTCCAGGACGACGCAGACCCCCTCGGCGCGCTCGACCTGCGCACCCACCGTGTGCCCCTCGAGCAGGCGCCCGAGGCGTACCGGACGTTCCAGCGCAAGGAGGACGGGTGCATCAAGGTCGTGCTCGACCCGTGGGCGGAGACCACCGGGTGAGCGCGGCCGGTCGGGCGGGCGACGGCCCACGGACGAGCGAGGGCGACCGCACGTGCGCACGGTAGACGCCGTCGTCGTCGGCGCGGGGCCCAACGGCCTCGTCGCCGCGAACGCGCTCGTCGACGCGGGGTGGGACGTCCTCGTGCTGGAGGAGCAGGACGCGCCCGGCGGCGCCGTCCGCACGGCCGAGGTGGCCGCGCCCGGCTTCCGGACCGACCTGTTCAGCGCGTTCTACCCGCTCGCCGCCGGCTCGTCCGTGATCCGCGGCCTGCACCTCGAGGACCACGGCCTCGCGTGGTCGCGCGCGCCGTCGGTCCTCGCGCACGCGCTCGACGACGGCCGCGCCGCCGTGCTCCATGACGACCCCGAGGACACGGCAGCCGGGCTCGAGGACTTCGCCCCGGGCGACGGCGAGGCCTGGCTCCGGATGTTCGCGTCCTGGACGCGCGTGCGCGACCCGCTGCTCGACGCGCTGTTCAGCCCGCTGCCCGCCGCCGGCCCGGTCGTGCGGCTGCTCCGTCGGCTCGGCGTGCCCGGCGCCCTCGATCTGGCGCGCCTCGCCACGCTGCCCGTCCGGCGCCTCGCGGACGAGACGTTCCACGGCGAGGGCGGCGGCCTGCTCCTCACGGGCAACGCGATGCACGCCGACGTCCCGCCCGACGCCGGCGGAAGCGGCGTGTTCGGCTGGTTGCTCGCGATGCTCGGTCAGGACGTCGGCTTCCCGGTGCCCGTCGGCGGGGCGGGGATGCTCGCCGGGGCGCTCGCGTCGCGGCTCGCCGCGGGGGGCGGTGAGCTCGTCACGGGGACGCGCGTCGACCGGGTGCACGTCGCGGGCGGCCGCGCAGTCGGAGTGCGCACGGCGCGGGGCGAGCACGTGCGCGCCCGCCGGGCCGTGCTCGCCGACGTCACCGCGCCCGCGCTCTACCGCGATCTCGTGGGCGCGGAGCACCTGCCCCCGCGCCTCGTGCGCGACCTCGAGCGGTTCCAGTGGGACCACCCGACGTTCAAGCTCAACTGGGCCCTCGACCGGCCCCTGCCGTGGACCGCCGAGGGAGCCGTCGGTGCCGGGACCGTGCACCTCGGCGTGGACCGGCTCGGCTTCGTCGACGTCGCCGCCGACCTGTCGAAGGGCCGGGTGCCCGGGCGGCCGTTCCTCGTCCTCGGCCAGATGACGACGTCCGACCCCTCCCGCTCGCCGCGCGGGACCGAGTCGGCGTGGGCCTACACCCACGTCCCGCACGGGATCACGTGGACCCCCGACGCCGTCGAGGAGGAGGTGGTCCGCATGGAGGACGCCGTGGAGCGCGTCGCTCCCGGCTTCCGCGACACCGTCGTCGGCCGGTTCGTCCAGAGCCCGGCCGACCTCGAGCACGCCGACGCGAACCTCGTCGGCGGCGCGGTCAACGGCGGCACCTCGGCCATCCACCAGCAGCTGTTCCTGCGCCCGACCCCCGGCCTCGGGCGGCCCGAGACGCCGGTCGCCGGGCTCTACCTCGCGAGCGCGTCCGCGCACCCCGGCGGCGGCGTGCACGGCGCGTGCGGCTGGAACGCCGCCCGCGCGGCGCTCGGCGCGGCGAGCCGGTGGCAGGCCGTCCCGCGCGCGCTCGCACGCTCCGCGTGGGGCCGCCTGCTCCGCGACCCCTGACGGGTCAGGGGGTGCGTCGCTCCGCGAGGAGCGCCAGACGGCGCAGGGTCTCGCGGTTGCGCGGCGCGATGGCGGCGCTGCGCACGGGCTTCGGCACGAGCGTGCCCGGGCCTCGGTCGGCGTCCTCGACGATCCGGATCCGGCACCCGTCGGCACCCGCCTCCACGACGTCGATCCGGACGCGCGCCTCTCCCGCGGGCCAGCCGCGCGCCTGGATGTCGAGGGAGCCGGCCGGGTCCCAGGCGCGGACGACGGTCTCGTCGTCGAGCAGCGCCGGCCACAGGCCCACGGAGTGGAGGATGCGCGATCCGGGCGCGGGCCAGCCGGCGTCGACAGCGCGGATGCGGGCAGTGCCGACGACCCAGGTCGAGTAGCTCCAGCCGTCGGCGAGCACGGCCAGCACCGCGTCCTTCGAGCAGCGCGCGGTCCGCGTCACGGTCACCATGGTCCGACGGTAGCCACGACCCGCCCACTGGCAACCGCGGAGGGCGTACGGTGGAAGTTCGGGGAGACTCCACGTCCCCCCGGCACCGAGAGACCGTGATGGGCCCACCAGCGCGGCGGACTCGCTCCTGGCGTCGGCCGCCAGACGGGACGCGCACCATGGTTCTCTCCCGCTATCTCGACGAGTACGCGGCCCGCGCCGCGGGCGCCCTCGGCGGCGACGTCGAGGCGTCCATCACCGTGCGCGAGCACGGCGTGACGCTGCGCGCAGGGAGCAGCGGGGACGGCGCCGCACGGTGCGACCAGGCGGAGGCCAGGGCCGACGCCGGGCCCTGCATCGACGCCATGATCGGGGACGCGGTCCTCGTCGTCGCCGACGTGGCGCGGGAGGAGCGGTGGGACGACTGGCGCGAGCAGTCGACCCGCGAGGGCTTCGTCAAGGCGGTCGCCGTCCCCTCCCAGGTCACGCCCGGCGTGTCGGTCGCGCTCAACCTGTACTCCCGGTCCCCGGAGACCTGGCCGGATGCGCTGATCGAGACCGCAGACGCCTGCGCCCGCCTGATCGCCGCGGGCGTGCGTCTGCAGCTGCGGTTCGCCGACGTGGAGGACGCGGCCGCAGGGCTGTACCGCACCATGTCGGACGGCGTCGCCGTCGAGCGCGCCGTCGGCGCGATCATGGAGACCAACGGCTGCTCCCCGGACGAGGCCCGGGACGTGCTCCGGTCCGCGTCGGAGCACCGCGGCGTGAGCCGGCGCGCGATCGCGGAGTCGATCCTGCGCTCGCTCGCGCCAGGCAGCGGAGGCGACATCGTCGACGAGCGCGAGCGCTGACACCGGTCCGCGAGACCTCGGCCGTCGTCGAGCGGGCGGGCCGATCGATGGAAAACTGGGTCGGGTCGGGTCGACAGGGGATGGAGGACAGGTGGACGCTTCGGCGCTGCTCGGACTGCTCGCGCGGTCGCTCGCCGGCATCGACGCCGACATGGCGATGCCGTCGAGGCTGTGCCGGGCGTGCGTCGAGATCCTCGGGGCGCAGAGCGGCGCGCTGACGGTGCGCGCCACGCCCGAGGACCGGGTGACGGTCAGCTCCTCCGACGGCATGTCGGCGGAGATCGAGAACCTCGAGGAGCTGCTCGGCGAAGGGCCGGGCCAGCTCGCGCTGGACGAGGACCGCATCGTCGTCACCGAGCTCGACGGCGGCAGTCCCACGGACGCGAAGTTCCCCGTGTTCTCGCACCTCGTGGCTTCTCTCAGCGGCCCGGCGACCGCGTACGCGGTCCCCATGCGCGTCGGAGGTCGTCCCATCGGCGTGCTCAGCCTCTACGTCACGTCCGGCGGGCTCGCGCGCGACGCCGAGGACGTCCAGTTCCTCGCCGACGCGGTCGGGACGGCCCTGCTCGGCGAGATCGAGTCGATCGACTGGTCGGCGAGGTCCCGGATCCACCAGGCGACCGGCATGGTCACCGCGCAGCTGCACATCTCGCCGCGCGACGCGCTCACGGTCCTGCGCGCGCACGCGTTCGCGGACTCCGCCACGCTGGAGGACGTCGCGCAGGACGTGCTCGCGCGGCGCATCGCTTTCACCGACGACGAGACCGACGCGGTCACGACAGAGAGGACCGAGGAGCCATGACGCCGCGCACCCCCACCGACTCCCTCGCCGACGCGGCCCGGGCGCTCCTCGGCGAGCACGACGTCACCGACCTGCTCGTGCGCCTCACCCGGGACGCCGTGCAGTTCGCCGACGCGGACGCCGCCGGGCTCCTCGTGCGCGCGGACGGACGCCTGGAGACGCTGACCACGACGTCCCACACCGCCGAGCATCTCGAGGCCTTCCAGTCCCAGCGCGACGAGGGGCCCTGCGTCGACGTGGTCGAGACCGGGCAGACCGTCGAGGCGGTCGGCCACCAGGAGATCGTGGGCCGCTGGCCGACCGTGGGGCCCGCGATCGTCGCGGCGGGCTTCCGCGCCGTGCACGCGGCGCCGCTCGCGTGGCAAGGGGGCGTCGTCGGCGGGCTCAACCTCTTCGGTCGCGAGCCACGGGCTCTCGAGGAGGGGCAGCGCCGTGCCGTGCAGGCGTGCGCGGACATGCTCACCCTCGTCGCGGGTCAGCCCTTCCGCCTCAGCGGTCTGGACTTCAGCCGGAGCATCACGCGGGCCCTCCGCGACCGGGTCGTGGTGGAGCAGGCGAAGGGCGCGCTCGCCCACCAGCTCGGCGTCGACGTCTCCGCCGCCTACGACGAGCTGATCACCCGATCGGAGCGCGAGGGCGTCACGCTGACCGACACCGCGCGCGCCGTCCTCGCCGAGGCCCAGCGACGCTGAGCCGGTCCGTCAGGCCGCCCGCGCCCGCGCGACCCCGACGTCGCCGCGCGCGAGCGCGCCGGACCGGAACCCGAACCGCAGGCCGAGGTGGTCGACCGTGCAGGGCAGCGGGTCGTCCGCGAGGTAGCGTCCCCGGCTCACGGTCAGGTCGAGCGTCGCCAGCCGGGCGAGCGCGTGCGACGCGACCAGCAGGACGACGTTGCGCCCCGGGCACGAGACCGGGCCGGCGCTGAACGGCACGATCCCCCAGTCGGCGTCCGCGCGCCCGTCGAGCCACGCCTCGGGCTCGAACGCGTCCGCGAAGGCCAGCCGGTCGCCGTCGCGGTGGAAGAAGGCGCTGAGGACGACGAACCCCGTCCCGGCCGGGAACGCGCGCGTCCCCCAGCGCACCTCCCGGGTCGTGTCCCGCAGGACCGCGAGCGTCGTCGGCCAGAGGCGGACCGCCTCGAGCACGCACCCGCGCCCGTAGGGCAGGACGCTCGGTCCCCGCCCGGACGTCGCGAGCTCGGTCACGATCCGTTCCCGCACCTCCGGGCGCGCGGAGGCGACGGCCAGCGCGCGGAACGTCGCGGCGCCCGCGGCGTCGAACGCGAACAGCCAGTGCGGGATCTGTCCCCGCACGGCGTCCGCCCCGCCGACGTCACGGCCGCGCGCCGCCAGCGTTCCCGGCTCGGCGACCGCGACGTGCTCGGCGATGCGCCGCTCCAGGCCCGCCTGCAGCCACGGGCGGCGCGGGCGGAACCACGACCAGTTGCCGTCCCGGCGCAGCGCGTCGAGCAGCGCGCTGAGGTGCTCGTCGTCGCGCGCGGAGCTCCCCAGGACGAGCGTCCGCACCGCGCGCCACCACGCCGCCGCGAACGTGTCCCAGTCGAGGCGGCCGCTCCTCTCGACGCCGTCCGCGAGGTCGCGCGCCTCGCGGTCGACGACCGCCGTGAACGTGTCACCGTCGGCGTGCACGGGCTGGCGCATGTCGAGGAGCGCCTCGTTGAACGGACGTCGCGTGCGGCGGTCCGCGGTCGAGGAGATCAGGACGCCGTCCGGCTGGAAGTGCGCGAGCGCGCCGCGCTTCTCCCACGAGGCGGGCGTGTACGGGTCGGGAGAGCCGTCGAGGATCCGCTCGACGTGCTCGGGGTGCACGGCGAGCACGAGGCGTCGCGCGCCGAGCCGGACGACGAGCGGCGCGCCGTCGTACCGGTCGCGCAGCTCGCGCAGCAGCCGGCGCGCGCGCCGGTCGACCTGCCGGCGCTCCGCCCACGCCGTCACCGCAGGCCGTCGGACGATGGCGCCCTGGGCGACGAGCGGACCGAGCACGTCCCGCAGGACGCGCCCGGTCTCGCTCGTCGTCAGGTCGACGGGGGTGTCCGTCACGGGCGACGAGCCGTCGTCGTCGTACCCGTGGTCGCGGTCGTGTCCTTCCGGACGGGCCAGAGCGCGATGGCGAGACCGGCGACGGCGCTCACCGCGTGCAGGACGTTGTCGGCACCGTTGATGTTGAGCAGGTTCGCCTCGGGGTCGTTCACGACGATCAGGCCGTAGACGAACGCCGCCCCGTACCCGATCGCGAGGATCCACCCGTAGGTGCGTGCGCTGCCCGATCGGCTCCACATCAGGACGCCGAGCAGGCCGATGACGAGGTGGACGACGTTGTGCAGCGGGTTGATCGCGAACCCGAGGAGGGTCTGCGAGTGGTCGTGCATCGTCCAGTCGTCGAACCCGGTGATCGCGAACCCCACCGCTCCCACGAGGAGGTAGACGACGCCGATCACGAGGGCGAGGTACTGGTGGACACCCCGGTGGGCGCGTGCCGGACGGGCAGCCGCGCCCGAGGCGCCGGAGGTGGATGCGGCAGTCATGACGTCCTCCTCAGTCCTTGTGCAGGGCGTCCTTGACGACCCCTGCGGCCTTCTCGAGCCCGGACGGCTTCGGCGTGGTGCCGTGGAACCGCTCGTCGGGCTGGGTGGGCGGCGGCATCGGGACGCCGGCCGGCGGCGTCGGCACGTACTCGAACTCGCCCTTGCCGTCCGGGGTGGGACCGCTCGCCCAGCGGCCCTCGGACGCGTGCTCGCCGTCCGAGAAGTTGATGTACTGGTACGACACCGACCGGTCCTCCTGCTTCAGCGGGAACGTGCTCGGCACGGGGAGCTCCTCGATGCCCTCGTCGCGCAGCTCCTGGGCCGCCGCGAGCCACTGGTTCTGGTGCATCGTGTCGCGCGCGAGGAGGAACGCGAGGAGGTCCTTCACGCCCGCGTCGTCGGTCATGTGGTAGAGCCGGGCGACCTGGAGCCGGCCCTGCATCTCGGCGTTCGCGTTGGCCGTGAAGTCGGCCAGCATGTTGCCGCTCGCCGTGATGTAGCCGGCCGTCCACGGGTTCCCGTTCGAGTCGACCGGTCGCGCGCCCGCGCCCGCGACGATGGCGTGCTGCGGATCGGTCCCCCCGACGATCGCCGCGACCGTCGGGTCGTCCTGCATGGCGCCCTCGACGACCCCGACCGGCGCCTTCTCAAGCAGCTGCGCGATCATCGTCGCGAGCATCTCGACGTGGCCCATCTCCTCCGCGCCGATGCCGTAGAGGAGGTCCCGGTACTTGCCGGGGAGGTGCGCGTTCCACGACTGGAAGCCGTACTGCATGGCGACGGTGATCTCGCCGTACTGCCCGCCCAGCACCTCTTGGAGCTTGCGGGCGTAGACGGCGTCCGGCTTGTCGGGCTTCGCGCTGTGCTGCAGCTCTTGACGGTGGAAGAACATGGTCTCTCCTTCGAGAGAGAGTCGGCCGCCACGGCACGGCACCGCGTGCCCGGACGACCCCGGCACGCGCCTCGTTCTCGACGCGTCGAACGTGCGTCCAGCGTCGACCGGCGTCCGCCCGGTCGCATCTCGGGACGGCTCCCGAGAGGCGTCCGGGAAGGCCGACGCCGGCCGACGGGACGCCTCAGAGCAGCTTGCCGCCCGTGACGCCGAGGCGGTCGCCGGTGATGTAGCTGGACTCCTGGGAGGCGAAGAAGACGTACGCGGGCGCCAGCTCCGCCGGCTGGCCGGCGCGCCCCAGCGGCGTGTCGCCGCCGAACTGCTCGACCTTCTCCGCGGGCATGGTCGACGGGATGAGCGGCGTCCAGATCGGGCCCGGCGCGACCGCGTTGACGCGGATGCCCTCCTCGGCGAGCTGCTGCGACAGGCCCCGCGTGAAGTTGAGGATCGCCGCCTTGGTGGACGCGTAGTCGAGGAGCTGCGGGCTGGGCTCCGACGCCTGGATCGATGTGGTGTTGATGATCGAGCCGCCGCGCGGCAGGTGGTCGAGCGCCGCCTTCGTGATCCAGAACAGCGCGTAGACGTTGGTCTTGAGCACGCGGTCGAGCTGCTCGGTCGTGATGCCGCGCAGCCCCTCGTCCTGGGCCATCTGGTACGCGGCGTTGTTGACGAGCACGTCGAGGCCGCCGAGGCCCGCGACCGCGTCCTGCACGAGCTGCCGGCAGAAGGACTCCTCCCGGATGTCGCCCGGCAGCAGGACAGCCGTGCGACCCGCCTGCTCGACCCAGCGTGCCGTCGTGCGGGCGTCCTCCTCCTCCTCGGGCAGGTACGAGATCGCGACGTCGGCACCCTCGCGCGCGAACGCGATCGCGACCGCGCGCCCGATGCCGGAGTCGCCGCCCGTGATGAGCGCCCGCTTGCCGTCGAGGCGGCCGGATCCCTCGTAGGACTCCTCGCCGTGGTCGGGCTCCTGCGACATGTCGCCCGTGCGGCCGGGGGGCTCGAGGTCGTCGGCCGGCTGCTCCGGCTCGGGGTGCTGCGTGGTCGGGTCCTGCGGCGTGGTCTGGTCCGTCATCGAGTGCTCCCGTCTCGGTCGGGTGGTTCCCGTCCAGCATGGGCACGACCGCGCCGGCTCGCAGCGGCACGCCCGTGCCCACGGTGCGAGACGCGGCACGCTGCGTACGGTGGAGGTCAGGACGGTCGCGGACCGTCGCACGCCGACACGACAGGACGGACGCCATGAGCATCTCCCGCTACCCGTCCGAGTTCGCCCAGCGGGCTGCAGCAGTCCTCGGGTCCGACCTCGAGGTCAGCATCACGCTGCGCGAGCACGGACTGAGCCTGCGCGCAGGGAGCAGCACGGCGGCGGCGGCACGGTGCGACCAGGCGGAGGCGCTCGCCGACTCCGGGCCGTGCATCGACGCGATCGGGAGCAGGACGGCCGTCCTCGTCCCCGCCATCGCCGCGGACGACCGCTGGGAGGCGTGGCGCGACCAGGCCGTGCGCGAGGGCTTCGTCTCCTCGCTGGGCGTCCCGGCTCTGGTGGGCCCGGACGTCGGCGTCGCGCTCAACCTCTACTCCCGGAAGCCCGATCCCTGGGACGACCGCCTCCTCGCGGCGGCCGACTCGTACGCGCAGCTCGTCGCGTCCGCCGTCCGGCTGCACCTCGAGCTCGCCGAGCTGGAGGACCGCACGGCCGGCCTCTACCGCGAGATGTCCGACGTCGTCGCCGTCGAACGCGCCGTCGGCGCGATCATGCACACGAACGGCTGCAGCGAGGCGGAGGCGCGGCGCATCCTGGAGTCCGCCTCGCAGCACCGCAACGTGAGCGGGCGAGAGGTGGCCGAGACCGTCCTGCGAGCCCTCGTCGTCTCCGACGACGACCCCGTCCACGGGAGCTGAGCACCCCACCGGCACCGTGGGCCGTCGAGCTCCACCGGCTCCCCCGGGATCCCGCCCCGGCGGGCGAGCGTGCGGCGGGGATCCTGCCTACGGTCGACGACGAGGCGTCGAGACCTGTGCGCACCCGACCGAGGAGGCGCCATGTCCACCGAACCGACCGACACCCCCGTCCTGCTGAGGGCCGTGCGACGGCTCGAGGAGTCGCCGAGCGTCGACGGCCTCTCCGGCATCGTCCGCGGCGTCGCCCTCGCCGTCGTGCCTGCCCACGGCAGGCTCCGCGAGGAGCTCCACGGGCGCTCGCTGGGCCACGCGCTGCACTCGTCCCTGACCGACGTCCCGGTCGGCCTCTGGACGAGCGCCGCGGTGCTCGACGTCGCGGGCGGCGAGCGCAGCGCCCCCGCGGCCCAGCGTCTCGTGGGTCTCGGTCTCCTCGCCGCGGTCCCCACGGCGCTCTCCGGGCTGGCGGACTACCTCGCGGTCGACGCCCGGGCCCGCCGCGTGGGCTCGGTCCACGCGACGCTGAACGGCGGGGTGTCGGTCCTGTACGGAGCGTCGTGGCTCCTGCGGCGTGCGGGCCGACGACGCGCGGGCGTCGCCGTCGCGATGCTCGCCTACGGCGTCGCAGGGGCGAGCGCGTATCTCGGGGGCCACCTCGCGCAAGCCCTGCGCGAGCCCCCGGCCGACGTCGCGCTGGGCGCGGAGGACGACGACGCGCTGGGCTCCGCGGACGACGCCCCGCTCCGTTCCACAGGCGACGCCTCGGGGTCGGCGTGAGGTCCCGGCGCCCGCCCGCAGACCCGGCAGACCGCGACGTCGCGCTGGTCACCGGCGCGTCGAGCGGCATCGGGCTCGCGATCGCGCGCGAGCTCGTCGACCGCGGTCACGACGTGCTGGTCGTCGCCGATCGGGACGTCGACGACGCGGTGCGGCACCTGGACGGCCGCGGCGGCGTCCGCGTGACCGGGCTGGAGGTCGACCTGACGGTCCCGTCGGGGGTCGAGGCGGCCGCGGCCCGTGCCCGCTCGCTCGGCGTACGGACAGTCGTGCTCAACGCCGGCGTCGGGGTCCACGGGCCGTTCTTCCGCACGCCCCTCGCCGCCGAGCTGGGGCTTGTCGACCTCAACGTCCGGTCCGTCGTGCACCTCACCCACCTGCTGCTGCCGGAGCTGCTGGCGCAGGGCGACGGGCGGCTGCTCGTCACGTCGTCCGTCGCGGCGACCATGCCGGCCCCGCTGTTCAGCACCTATGCGGCGTCGAAGGCGTTCCTCCGCTCGTTCGCCTGGTCGCTCCGGGGTGAGCTGACCGGTACGGGCGTCTCCGTGACGACGCTCCTGCCCGGCCCGACGCGGACCCCGTTCTTCGCCGAGGCCGGGATGCGTCGCACGCGCGTGGGACGACTGCCGAAGCCCTCCGCGGTGATGGTGGCGCGCAAGGCCGTCGACGCGCTGGAGGAGGGACGTCCCGAGGTCACCACGGGCGCGGCCGGGAAGTCGATGCTCGCGATCTCCGGCGTGCTCCCGCAGCGCGCGCGCAGCGCGTTCCACGGCTGGTTCTACGGGCCCGGAGCGTGAACCGCAGCCGGGTCAGAGCCAGCCGCGCCGCTTGAACACCGACCACAGGGCGATGCCCAGGACGACGATCATCACCAGGGCGAAGGGATATCCCCGCGTTCGGTGATGCGCAGCGCGTGGTCGAGGACGTTGCGGAGCTGGTTCTGCACGGACTTCTCTCCACCGCGCAGCAGGGCCTCGAGCATGCCGGGAGCGGCCTGATCCCGCGCTGGAACCCCGCGACGTGAAGGCCGCAGAGCGTACGACGGTCGCGTTCCACGACGGGACGCTCCACGTCGCGACCCCGCCACAGGACGACGCCTTCGGCCCCTCGGGAGCCCTCGAGGTGACGCTCCAGCTGCCCGCCGGCTCTCGTTTACAGGTCACCGGCAGCGTCGAGCTGCGAGGCGTCGGCCGGCTCGGCGACGTCACGGTGGAGAGCGCGTACGGCGCGATCACGCTCGACGAGGCCGAGAGCGTGCACCTCCACGAAGGGCGACATCCGCATCGCCGAGGCTCTGCGCGGAGCTCCCGTCCTGAGCACGCGGCTGGGCGACGTGTCGGTCGACGCCGCCCCCGGCGTGTCCGCCTCCCTCGACGCCGGCACGAGCTACGGCCGGGTCAGCAACGCCCTGCGGAACGACGGCGCGGCCACCCTCGAGATCCGAGCGACGACCACCCAGGGCAGCATCACGGCCCGCAGCCTCTGAGCGGTCCGCCGGTGTCGGCGGTCGCGTCGTGGGCGGGGTCGGGCTCGACGCTCACGGCCGGCACGATCCCCCCGGCCAGCGCCTCTCGCACGCAGGCCGGTGCGCCGCGCAGCACGACCGGGTGCCGCGCGGCGCGTCCGAGCCGGCTCAGGAGCTCGAGCCCCGCCGCGTCGCAGGACCGCACGCCCGACAGGTCGACGACGATCGAGCCCGGCACGCGCCGAGCCATGGCCTCGACCTCGGCGCAGAACGACTCCAGGGCCGTCCGGTCCAGAGCGCCTCGCAGAGCCCACGGCCCTTCGAGGCAGTAGGTGACACCCCGAACGCACGATCGATGCGTGCGTGGACGGGAGTCGGCCCGGGCCGTGGTCGAGGTGTCGGGTCCCCACGAAAGCTCCATCGCCATCGCAGCGCCTCCGTCGTCGCTCCGACGGGCCGCGCCTCGACCCTCCTCAACCGTACTCCGACCGCGGGGTGGACGCCGCTCGTGGCGGTGCACGGGGCGCGGCCAGGCGCGACGGAGCGCGTCGCGGGCCACGGTCCTAGACTCGGACCAGGGACGACCCGTCGCCCCTCGCGTGAAGGATGCCGCGCCCCGACCGAGGACCGCTCGGAGGCGCTCGTGCTGGACACCGGCATCCCCACGACCACCCGGCCCGCCGCCGCCCCAAGACCTGGTCTCGGCCGCGCCGTGCTGCACTGGGTGACGACCACCGACCACAAGACCGTCGGTCGGATGTACCTCGTCGCCTCGTTCCTCTTCTTCTGCGTCGGCGGGCTCATGGCGCTCGTGATCCGCGCCGAGCTGTTCGAGCCGGGGATCCAGCTCGTGCAGAGCAAGGAGCAGTACAACCAGCTGTTCACGATGCACGGCACGATCATGATGCTGCTGTTCGCCACCCCCCTGTTCGCCGGGTTCGCCAACGTGCTCATGCCCCTGCAGATCGGCGCGCCGGACGTCGCCTTCCCCCGGCTCAACATGCTCTCGTTCTGGCTGTTCCTCTTCGGCGGGATCATCACCGTCGCCGGGTTCTTCACGAGCCACGGCGCGGCGTCCTTCGGGTGGACCGCGTACACCCCGCTGTCCCGCGAGCCGTTCAGCCCGGGGGTGGGCGGCGACCTGTGGGTCTTCGGCCTGGCGCTCGCCGGGTTCGGCACCATCCTGGGTGCCGTCAACTTCATCACGACGATCATCACGATGCGCGCCCCGGGCATGACGATGTTCCGGATGCCGGTGTTCACGTGGAACACCCTCGTCACGAGCCTGCTCGTGCTCATGGCGTTCCCCGTGCTGGCGGCCGCGCTGCTCGCCCTGGGCGCCGACCGTCGGCTCGGGGCGCAGATCTACGACCCCGAGAACG
Source organism: Cellulosimicrobium sp. PMB13 (assembly GCF_051294865.1). Lineage (NCBI taxonomy): Bacteria > Bacillati > Actinomycetota > Actinomycetes > Micrococcales > Promicromonosporaceae > Cellulosimicrobium > Cellulosimicrobium sp. PMB13. Next base: position 670,401 of record NZ_CP145910.1, read on the forward strand.
GCGGAGCCCTGCTGTGGCAGCACCTGTTCTGGTTCTTCGGCCACCCCGAGGTCTACGTCATCGCGCTGCCGTTCTTCGGGATCGTCACCGAGATCCTGCCGGTGTTCAGCCGCAAGCCCCTCTTCGGGTACAAGGGCATCGTCTACGCGACCATCGCCATCGCGGGTCTGTCGATGACCGTGTGGGCGCACCACATGTTCGCCACGGGCGCGGTCCTGCTGCCGTTCTTCGCCTTCATGACGATGCTCATCGCCGTCCCGACGGGCGTGAAGTTCTTCAACTGGATCGGCACGATGTGGCGAGGCAAGCTGACGTTCGAGACGCCCATGCTCTGGGCGGTCGGCTTCCTCGTCACCTTCCTGTTCGGCGGCCTCACGGGCATCGTGCTGGCGAGCCCCGCCCTCGACTTCCAGGTCCACGACTCCTACTTCGTCGTGGCGCACTTCCACTACGTCGTCTTCGGCACGGTCGTGTTCGCGATGTTCGCCGGCTTCTACTTCTGGTGGCCGAAGCTCACCGGCCGGATGCTCGACGAGCGACTCGGCACGATCCATTTCTGGCTGCTCTTCGTCGGCTTCCACACGACGTTCCTCGTCCACCACTGGCTGGGCGTCGAGGGCATGCCACGCCGCTACGCCGACTACGCCCCGAACGACGGCTTCACCTGGGAGCACCAGGTCTCGACGGTCGGAGCGTTCCTCCTCGGCGCGTCCACCCTGCCGTTCCTGTGGAACGTCTACACCACGTGGCGCAACGCACCGAGGGTCACCGTGGACGACCCGTGGGGGTACGGCCGCTCCCTCGAGTGGGCCACGTCCTGCCCGCCGCCACGCCACAACTTCGAGTCCCTGCCCCGCATCCGCTCGGAGTCCCCGGCGTTCGACCTCCACCACCCCGAGGTGGTGTCCATGGAGCACGTCGAGACCGAGCCCGGGCCCGGCGAGCAGGTGTACGGAGAGGCCGACCGCCGCGGCGAGACGGGGCTCGCCCGGGAGCACGTCGTGCGTCAGCCTCCCCGCCAGGACTCGACCAGCACCCGGATCGACGACGACGGCGGGCCACCTCGGGAGCGGCCGACGGAGAGCTCCTAGCGGCCACGACCGCGCACGTGCCGGAGGCTCAGGCGCTCGTGGCCGTCCCGAAGCTCAGGCGACGCTCCAGGACGTCGTCGATCACGGACCCCAGGGAGGAGGCGCGCGCCAGCGCGCGAGCACGGAGGACCGCCAGGGCGTCGTCGGGCCCGACCCGCAGCTGGGCGATGACCATCCCGATCGCGCGGTGCCGTCTCGTCTGGTCGGGCCACTGCTGCTCGAGCGGGGCGCGGGACCCGAGCAGCACGGCGCACGCCGTGTCGGCGACCGGCTGCGCCTCGTGGTCGGCGATCGGTGGGTCGCCCGCGTCCTGGTACAGCGTCAGCGACCCCAGCGGGCGTCCCTCCAGGCGCATGGGCACCGCGACGACGGTCGCCGACGTCCCCGTCGCCGTGGCCGCCGACGCGAACACCGAGAGCGCCGACGGACCCTCCGCGTCGCTCGCGAACGACAGCTCGATGCCGTGGTTCTCGACGTAGGCCAGCCGGCCCGGTCCTTCGCCGAGCACTTCCTGCAGGTCCTCGAGCCGGAGCGTCGTCTCGTCGGACGTGGTGGCGCTCAGCCGCTCGAAAGCGGTCGGCAGGAGCGTCAGCGCGCCGCCCGTCGCACCCAGGAGCTGCACGCACGCGTCGCACAGCCCGCTCGCGAGGGGAACTCCCGGATCAACCCGGGCGAGCAGGCGCGCGAGGCGCGCCGGCTGCGGTGGTTCGACCACGGGCATCGCTCCTTCCGCGCCCAGTCTCGTCGCCGTCGATCCTGCTCGCCTCCCCCGACCGGCGGAGCGTCGAGCTCCTCGAGCGCCCCGGGAAGCGCCGGGGCGTGGTCGCCTCAGGTGCCGTCGTCCCCGGCGTCGAACACCTCGCGGTAGAGGTTCCGCGCCGCGTCCACCACGCCGGGGTCGAGCGAGGCGGCGGGCACGACCCGCACGAGAAGCGGCTCGCAGTCCGGACCGCGGCCCGAGACCTCGCCCGTGAGGAGCCACGGGAAGCGGTCGGACGTCATGAGGTGGGCGTACTGGCAGAGCTGCCGCGCCACCCAGTGCTCGACCGGCCGGTCCCACCACGGCTCGGGGTTCATCGGGTTGACGCTCAGTCCCGGCAGGAGGCAACCGCTCTCGTGGTCACGGCTCACGCTCTGCCGGTCCTCCTCGGGGCCGGCGCTGAACCGGACGTACAACGGGTCGACCACCCGGACCAGCTCGGCGACCTCCGCGAGGCTCCGCAGGCGCGGGAGCCCGTCGAGCGTCATCTTCTCCTCGGTCGGCATCCGGACCTCCTGGCGTCCGCGGGCACTGCTCGTGCCGCGCGACCGGTGCGGGCCAGTTCTCGACGCCGTGACGGCCGCACGAGGGCGACCGCCCCCGCCAGGTTACGAGCGTTCGCTCCCGCGGGCACCCCAGGGCTGCGAGCGCCAGCGGCGCGTGCGACGGTGACCGGACCGGCGCGCGCGAGGGCGCGCGACGACGTCTGACGGAGGAGGCCGGCATGAGCGAGAGCGACCAGCAGGGCGGCGGCTACGACCCGAGCGAGGACCCGGACGCGGACCCGCGCTCCCTGAACCCGCGGGAGGGCGAGGGAGCCGAGGGCGCCGGCAGCGGGGGCGACCCCGACGCCGACCCGGCGAACCTCAACCCGCGCTCGGGCGGCGAGGCGTCGGGCGACGACGGCGACTGACGCAGACGACCCGGGGTCGTCGACCTCTACCCTGGCTGCGGATCCTCGCCGGGCGCGCGGCCGTCTCCGACGGGAGCGGGTCGCGGCCCGGCGTCGGTCGCCGCCGACCCGCCCGGCTCCGCCGGGGTCGTCGACGACGCGCCATGCTCCGCCGGCTCGCGTCCGGGGACGTACACGGACGTCTCGGGCTCAGGGTGCTGGCGACCCCGGACCACGACGATCGCGACGCCCAGCGCGACGGCGAGCAGCGCGCCCCAGATGTTGGCGGGCAGGCCGAGCGGGGTGACGCTCGTGGGGTCGATGCGCAGGGCCTCGAGCCACACGCGGGCGGACCCGTACCAGACGAGGTAGACCCCGAAGGCCCTGCCCCACCGCAGCCCGAACCGCTTCTCGAGGAGAAGGATCACCCCGATCCCCAGGACGTTCCACAGCAGCTCGTACAGGAACAGCGGATGGAACAGCGTGCCCGCCGGTAGTCCGTCCGGGAACGCGGGGTTGCTCGCCGGGATCTCGAGCCCCCACGGAAGCGTCGTGGCCGCGCCGAAGAGCTCGTTGTTGAACCAGTTGCCGAGCCGTCCGATCGCCTGCGCCAGGAGCATCGCGGGGGCGAGCGCGTCCGCGAACGACCAGAAGCGGATGCCGGCGCGCCGGCACCCGATCCAGGCGCCGAGCGCCCCGCCCAGGAGCGAGCCCAGGATCGCGATGCCGCCCTCCCACACGTACAGCACGCGCAGCGGGTCCAGGCCCGAGCCGAAGTAGTCGCCGTAGTGCGTGAGCACGTGGTAGATCCGGGCGCCGACGATCCCGAACGGCACCGCCCACAGCGTGATGTCGAGCACCGCGCCGGGGTGGCCGCCGCGCTCGGTGAGTCGTCGTGACGTGAGCCAGACCGCGGCGACGATGCCCGCGAGCAGGCAGAGCGCGTAGACGTGGAGCGTCAGGGGGCCCAGGCTCAGAGACGCCCAGGAGAGGTCGGGGCTCGGGATTCCGAGGCGCATGCGGGACTCCTGGGTCGACTGCCCGCGACCCTACCGCACCGCCGGGTCGGCCAACCGGCCGCGACGACGGGGGCCGCGGTGCGCCGTGCACCGCGGCCCCCGTCGGATCACCCGCTCACGCTGTCGGTGACGTCCGCCCCGGTGGTCTCGCGCGCGCAGTGGCTGCAGCAGAAGGTCCGGTCCCCGACGTCGACGCCGTGGCCCAGGACCGCACAGCCGCAGTGCTCGCACCGGACCGCCATCGCGTGCACCGCGCACTCGAAGGAGTCGAAGACGCCGCTCGAACCGTCGTGCCGCGTGATCGTGAAGGTGCGGTCGTAGTCGTTCCCGCACATGTCGCAGGTAGCCATGACGGCTCCCTCCGTGGTCGGCGTCAGCCCTGCTGGGAGCCCTGGGGCGAGGTGGCGGACGTGCCGTGCTGCGTCAGCTCCGCCAGGAAGCGGTGGCACTGCTGCGCGCGCTCCGAGTCCTCCTGCATGACCTTCTCGAAGAAGGACGCGATCTCCTCCTTGCCCGCGTTGCGTGCGTCGCGGACGTACTGGCCGTAGTCGTGCCCGGCCTTGAGCGAGTGGTACTGCACCGAGATGAGGTCGAACGTGACGTCGTCGAACCCGGTCTCTCCTGTGGCCATGATCTGCTCCTCCGGCGCACCGACGTCGGTGCGTGGTCGTGGTGCCGAGCCGCGGCCCGGCGCGTGCGACGGCCTCCTGCTGGACCACGTCCACCGTCGCAAGGCTCGTGGCGCTCGCAACCGCAGCGGTCGTCGACCGGTGGTCGGGGGCCGATCGGGCACCGGTCGGACGCAGCGGGCCCGTCCAGTTGTGAGCGGGGCGAGCCGCCCTACCGTGAGGGAACAGGTCCAGCAAGAGGCCGTCACCGGTGGCGCACGAGCCCTCTTGCGGTCTCGTGCTCCGCCGTCAGTGCCAGCGCCCGACCACGGGCGGGGACGACGACAGGAGTCCACCATGAGCGACACGCAGATTCCCTACGGCTCCGGACCCGGATCGCCGGGCTCCGCGACGACGGACGACGGCGGGGGCACGGGGGGCAAGCACGCGACCGGGATCAAGGACCGGGTCGGCGACGCGGCGTCCCACGCGGGCGACGCCGGACGTGAGGTCGCCGGGGACGCGAAGGAGAAGGCGCGCGACGTCGCGCACGAGGCGAAGGACCGTGCCCGCGGACTCGTCGAGCAGACGCGCGACGAGCTGAGCTCGCAGGCGTCCTCGCAGCAGCAGCGCCTCGCGGGCGGTCTGCGCACCCTGGGCGACGAGCTGCGGCAGATGGCCGACAACACGCAGGACCCCGGCTATGCGACCGACCTCGTCCAGCGCGCGGGCGACGCGACCGGTCGGGTCGCCGACTGGTTCGAGGACCGTGACCCCTCGTCGGTCCTGCGCGAGGTCGAGGACTTCGCGCGCCGGCGCCCCGGGATGTTCATCGCGATCGCAGCGGGTGCCGGCCTGATCGTCGGCCGACTCCTGCGGGGCGCGAAGGACGCAGGATCCGACGACGGCTCCGGCGGTGGCACCGAGTCGACCGGTTACGGGACCGGAGGCTACGGCGCCACGGGCGCGCCGACGGCCTACAGCAGCACGGGCTACGGCACCACGGGCTACGAGTCCGCGGGCTATGGCACCACGGGGGCCGGCTACTCGACCGGCACCGGCTCGGCCGCCGTCACGGGGTCGACGACGGGCGGCGTGGCGAGCGGAGACCCGCTCGCCGGGCGGACGGGCGCCTACGCCGACGACGACCCGCTCGTTCCGGACCCGGAGCGTCCGGGCGCCGTGGAGCCGACGCCGCCGCCGTCGTTCCCGCCGACGCCCACGGGCGGCGCCACGGGGACCTCCACGCTCGGGGGTGAGGCCGATGTCGAGCGCACCTGACCCCTTCGCCGCGGCGAACACGTCGCGGCACGCGGCCACCACGGGGCCGGACCTCGGGACCGGTGGCCCTGGCCTCGGCGCGGGCGCGGTCCCGGGCACGGAACCGCTCCGCACGCCCGAGCAGCAGAGCGTCGGCGAGCTGGTCGCCGAGGTGAGCCGCGACCTGTCCACGCTCATGCGGCAGGAGGTCGAGCTCGCCAAGGCCGAGGCCAAGCAGTCGGCGCAGCGCGCCGGGAAGGGCGCCGGCATGCTCGCCGGCGCGGGCGTGGCGGGGCACATGATCCTGCTGTTCCTGTCGATCGCCCTCTGGTGGGCGCTCGGTGCGGTCATGGGCCGCGGCTGGTCCGCGCTCGTCGTCGCGGTCCTGTGGGCCGTGGTCGCGGCGATCCTCGCCGCGATGGGTCGCAAGGAGCTGAAGACCGTCGAGGGCATGCCCGAGACCGCCGACACGATCAAGAAGATCCCCAACGCCGTCCGAGGACACGAGGAGAAGAACTCATGAGCACCAGCGACCCGGAGGAGATCCGCGCCGACATCGAGCGCACGCGCAGCGAGCTGAGCCGTGACGTCGACGCGCTGGGCGACAAGGTCAGCCCCGGCAACGTGGCGCGGCGTCAGGTCGACCGCGTGAGGTCGGGAGTCGGCTCCGTGAAGGACCGCGTCATGGGCAGCGCCCACGACACCGCGGACTCCGCGCGCGGCACGACGCACGACCTCGCTGACCGCGGTCGCGGAGCGGCCTCGTCCGTCGCGGACTCCGCGCGCGGCGCCGCGTCGTCGGTCGCCGACACCGCGCGCTCGGCGCCCCGGGCGGTCCGCGAGCAGACGCAGGGCAACCCGCTCGCGGTGGGCCTCGTGGCCTTCGGCCTCGGCCTCGTCGCGGCCTCGCTCATCCCGGCGAGCCGGGCGGAGCAGCGCGCGGCGTCGACCGTCAAGGAGAAGGCCGCGCCGCTCGTCGACGACGTGAGGTCGACAGCCACGGAGATGGTCGAGGACCTCAAGGAGCCGGCGAAGGAGAGCGCTCAGGCCGTCGCGGACTCCGCGAAGGACGCGGCCCGCTCGGTCGGCGAGCACGGGCGCGACGCCGCCCAGGACGTCCGCTCGCAGGTCAAGGAGGGCTGAGCACCGCGAAGGCCCGGGCGACGACGGTCGCCCGGGCCTTCGCGCGCCCGCGGCGGCCCGGTGACGTCCCGAGCGGCCCACGTCCCGGCGAGCGAGCAGCGCGCGCGGGGCACAGGATGACGGTGGTGTCGAGCAGGGGCGCCTCTCCCGCGACCCTGGAGCGCCTCGATGACCTCGACCCCGGTACGCACCGACGCCACCGCCGCTCTCGACGCCGCCGTGACCGACGCTGCGGCGCGCCTGCCCCTCCCGGCCTCGCGCGGCCCGGCGAGCGCCGCGCTGCTCGCCGCGCTCACGGCCGGCCCGCCGGACGGCCCGCCGGACGGCACGCCGGACGCGCGCCTCGAGGCGGTCCGGGCCGCCGTCGCCGACCGGCTCGCCCGCGCGGCGTCGGGCCGTGACGTGCTCGACGACGAGGACCTCCAGCTCACGCTCATGGTCCTTTACGAGCTGCACTACCGGGGCGTCGACGGCGTGGACGACGCGTGGGAGTGGGAGCCGTCGCTGCTCGCCGTGCGCGCGACGATCGAGCGGCCGTTCGAGGCGGCGGTGCGCGAGCGCGCCGGCAGCCCGGGCTGCCCGGGGACCGACGCCGCGACGGTGGCCCGGCGGCTCTTCGAGCTCGCCGCGCAGGACGACGGTCCAAGCCTGTCGCGCTACGTCGCCAAGCGCGCCGACGCCGAGCAGGTGCGCGAGCTGCTCGCGCTGAAGTCGCTCTACCAGCTCAAGGAGGCCGACCCGCACACGTGGGCGGTCCCGCGGCTCGCCGGCGCGCCGAAGGCGGCGCTCGTCGAGATCCAGGCGGACGAGTACGGCGGCGGACGGCCCGGCCGCATGCACGCCGAGCTGTTCGCGCGCACGATGCGCGGCGTCGGGCTGGACGACACCTACGGTCGCTACGTCGACGCGGTGCCCACCGTCGTCCTCGTCGCGCTCAACACGATGTCGCTGTTCGGCCTGCACCGTCGACTGCGGGGGGCGATCGTCGGGCACCTCGCGGCGTTCGAGATGACGTCGTCCGTGCCCAGCCGGCTGTACGGGAACGGGTTCCGGCGCCTCGGCCACGACGAGGGCACCACGTGGTATTTCGACGAGCACGTCGAGGCGGACGCGGTCCACGAGCAGATCGCGGCACGCGACCTCGCGGGCCGGCTCGTCGAGCAGGAGCCGGCGCTGTGCGACGACGTCCTCCTCGGCGCGGCGGCCTGCCTCGCCGTCGAGGGCGACGTCGCCGCGTACGCGCTGGAACGCTGGCAGGAGGGCCTGTCCGCGCTGCGCACGCCGCTCGCGACGGAGCCCCGACAGCCCCGGGAGGCCGTGCGTGCCCAGGGGTGACGCGGTGTACCTCCTCCCGATCCGGCGCTCCGCGGTGGACGAGGGCGAGCTCGCGGAGCTGTCCTCCTACCTGCTCCGCCTCGCGCCCGAGCTGCCGGTCGTCGTCGCCGACGGCTCGCCCCCGGACGTCCGGGCTCGGCACGCGGCATCGTGGGCAGGTTCGGCGCGGCTGGTGGCCGTCCCGCCGGCCCCGCCCGGCACCAACGGGAAGGTCGTCGGGGTCCTGGCCGGGCTCGCCGCGACCGCCCAGCCGCGCGTCGTCGTCGCGGACGACGACGTCCGGTGGGACGGCCCGTCGCTGGACCGCGCGCTCCGGCTGCTCGACGAGGTGGACCTGGTCGTGCCGCAGAACGTGTTCGACCCCGCTCCGTGGCACGCGCGCTGGGACACGGCCCGGTCGCTCGTCAACCGGGCGCTCGGCCACGACTACTCCGGCACGGTGGTGCTGCGGCGCGACGCGGTCGGCCCCGAGGGCTACGACGCCGGGGTGCTGTTCGAGAACCTGGAGCTCGAGCGCACCGTGGTCGCGCGCGGGGGACGCGTGGTGCACGCGCTCGACCTCGTGGTCCCCCGCCGCCCGCCGGACGCGCGCCGTTTCGCCGAGCAGCGGGTGCGCCAGGCCTACGACTCGCTCGCGCAGCCCGCGCGCCTCGCCGTCGAGCTCGCCGTGGCACCGGTGCTGGTCGGTGGCGTGCTCGTCGGCGTCGGCAGCCGGGGCCGCACCCGGTCCGCGGGGTGGGGCGCCGTCCTCATGCTGGTGACGGCCGCCGTCGTGCTCGCGGAGGCGGGCCGACGACGCGCGGGCGGGACGGCCGTCTTCTCCGCCACCGCCGCGCTGTGGGCGCCCGCATGGGTCGTCGAGCGCGCGCTGTGCGCGTGGCTCGCGCTCGGGTGGTGGGCGCTCGGCGGCGTCCCCTACTCGGGGACACGGCTGCGCCGCGCGGCGCACCCGGTCCGCGCACTCCGCCCGGCGGCTCCCGAGCGGGGTGCCTCGTGACGCGCCCCGAGCAGGACGACGTCACGGTCACCGCGTGCCCGGACGGGCCCCTGCTCGTGCGCGGCCCCGCGCGCCTCGTGGACGGCGACGGGCAGGAGATCGAGCGGAACCGGGCGACCGTCGCGCTGTGCCGGTGCGGCGGCACGGCGATCCCTCCGTGGTGCGACGGGACGCACAAGGTCAACGGGTACCGCAGCGGCGATCCCGCCTGACGAGCTCCCGAAAAACCCCGGCGACACCTCTTGGCACTCGGCACCCACGAGTGCTAATAGTGGTGCTGTAGCCAGGTGACGCCGGAGGGCCCGGCGCACTGATCGCGGTCGAGGTCGCGGTGCGCGGCCTCGTCGAGGAGGTGATGCGCGATGGCTACCTACTGGGACCCGTTCCAGGAGATGGACCGTCTGTTCGGTTCGCTCGCCCTGAGCTCGCGGAACGCCCCCGCGATGCCGATGGACCTGTTCCGCGAGGGTGACCACTACGTCCTCGCCGTGGACCTGCCCGGCATCGACCCCGGCAGCATCGACGTCTCGTGCGAGGACCGGACGCTGACGATCCGCGCCGAGCGGACGCCCCGTTCGGCCGAGGGCCAGTGGCTGCTGCGCGAGCGCTCGACCGGCACCGTCGCACGGCAGGTCACGCTGGGCCGCGGGCTCGCGCTCGACCAGATCGGCGCGTCGTACGCCGACGGCGTCCTGACCCTCACCATCCCGGTGTCGGAGGAGGCGAAGCCGCGCCGCATCGAGGTGAGCCACTCCGCCACCCCGACGGCGATCGAGGCCAGCAGCTGACGCCTCAGTCCGTCGAAGTCACCTGCCGAACCCCGGGTTACGCGGTCATCAGCCCGGTGAGAGCCGCACAACCCGGGGTTCGACACCCGGGGTTCGGCCGGGCCGGGCCGCCCGGCACGACTCAGGCGAGTCCTTCGAGGTGGATCGCCTTGCGGACGGTGAGCTCGTCGAGCAGGTCCGGCCCGTACCCGGCACCGCCGCCGCTCCCCCGGCGGGGGTCCGCGGACCCGCCCGGTGCGCCGCCGAACACGGCGTTGATCTTCACCGTCCCGACGTCGAGGGCGTCGGCCGCGCGCAGGGCGTGGTCGAGCGACGGCGTGAGCACGGTCGCCGCGAGCCCGTACGCCGACGCCGACGCCCGGCGCAGCCCTTCCTCGAAGTCCGCGACCCGCACGACCGGCACCACCGGGCCGAACGTCTCCTCGGTGAGGAGGGCGACGTCGTCGGGGCAGCGGTCGAGCACCGTGGGCGCGTAGAACGACCCGGGCCGGTCGAGCCGGTCGGCGCCGGTCACCACCTCGGCGCCCGCAGCGACCGCGCCGCGCACGTGCTCCTCGACGACGGCGAGCTGGTCCTCGTCGACGAGCGGCCCCATCGTCGTCGCGTCGTCGCCCGGGTCGCCGACGCGCAGGTCCTGCGCGATGCGCGCGAGCTCCGCGACGACGGCGTCCGCGACGTCCTCCACGACGTACGCGCGCTCGACCGCCGTGCAGAGCTGGCCCCCGTTGGTGAACGCGCCCGTCGCGATCTGCCGGGCCGCGAGCGCCGGGTCGACCCCGGCGTCCACCACGATCGGGTCCTTCCCGCCGTTCTCCAGCAGGACCTTCGCGCCGCGCGCCCCCGCGGTGGCGGCGATCCGGCGTCCCGCTGCCGTGGAGCCGACGTGCGCGACGAGCGCCACGTCGTCGTGCGCGACGATCGCCTCGCCCGTCGCACCGTCGCCGCTGACGACGCGCAGCACGTCGGCCGGCAGGGCGCTCGCCACGAGCTCCGCGAGCCGCACGCCCGGGGCGTCGCTGCGCTCCGACGGCTTGTGGACGACGACGTTGCCCGTGACCAGCGCCGCGGCGATCAGCCCCGCGGCGGCCGGGTACGGGTCGTTCCACGGCGTGATCACGGCGACGACGCCGCGCGGCTCGCGGCGCACGACGTCGAGCGCCGCCGGGTCCCCGGCGAGCACGCGGCCCGCGCGCCCCAGCCCGGCGACCGCCGCCTCCTCGAACAGCTCGGCGGCGACCTCGGCCGACGCGCGCGCCTCGTTCTCGAGGCGCCCGGTCGTCGCGCGCAGGAGCGCGCCGAGCTCGTCGGCGGCCTCGCGGACCGCGCGCGCGGCCTCGCGCAGCGCACCGGCTCTCTCGCCGGGGGGCGTCGCGCGCCACGCGGGCCACGCGGCGGCGGCGGCGCGCACCGCCGCGTCGACCTCGTCCGGCCCGGCGCACCGCACCGGCGTCCCCGGCCGCCCGGTCGTCGGGTCCGAGCGCTCGAGCCGCCGCGGGCCCGACGGCGCGGTGGTCGGCTCGTCGGTCCGCCCGGCGGTCGGCTGGTCGGCCGGTTCGGCGGCAGGACGGGCGGTCGAGGTCGTCGTCATGCGGTCCTCCAGAGGGAATGACACGAAGAGAAGTACCTGCGCGTGGAGAGTCGAGGTGCGAGAAGCGCTTCTCGGGGTGAGGGTGAAGTCGGATTGCAGCAGAGCCGATCCGTACGCGTCAGGCGGTCGCCCCGTTTCTCGAGGCATGCCCCGAGCCTGACCCGATCCCGGAAGGCTCGCCATCCATGCGCGTCCTCGGTGTCAACGCCCTGTTCCACGACCCGTCCGCCGCCCTCGTCGTCGACGGCCGCGTGGTCGCCGCCGCGGAGGAGGAACGCTTCTCGCGGCGCAAGCACGGCAAGCGGCCCGTGCCGTTCGCGGCGTGGGAGCTGCCCGAGAAGGCGATGGCCTGGTGCCTCGAGGCCGGCGGGCTGCGGCCGCAGGACCTCGACGCCGTCGCGTACTCGTTCGACCCGGCGCTCGCGAAGCCCGCCGAGGAGATGGGCCTGCCCGACCCGTGGGACTGGCTGCGCGTGCAGTACGCCGAGCGCGCGCCCCAGTTCATCGCGACGGCGCTGCCCGGCCTGTCCCCCGCGGCGGTCCGGTTCGTGCCCCACGAGGTGGCGCACGCGGCGTCGGCCGCTCTGGCCTCCCCCTTCCCGGTGGCGAGCGTCCTGTCGCTCGACGGTCGCGGCGAGCGCTCGTCGCACCTCGCGGGCCGCTACGACCACGGCCGCCTCGAGGTGCTCGCGAGCCAGGAGCTCCCCCACTCCCTCGGCCTGGTCTACGAGTCGCTCACCGAGCACCTCGGGTTCCTGCGGTCGAGCGACGAGTACAAGGTCATGGCGCTCGCGTCGTACGGCGAGCCGCGCTTCCTCGACGACCTGCGCGAGATCCTCTACGCCACCGACGACGGCGGGTTCGTCGCCGAGGCCCCGGACTGGACGCGCTGGGCGCCGCGCCGCGTCGACGACGGCACGTGGGGCACCGAGCACGGCGGCCTCGCGGAGCACGCCGACCTCGCGGCGTCGGTCCAGGCGCGGCTCGAGGAGGTGCTGGTCGACCTCGCGACGTGGCTGCACGGGCAGACCGGCGACCGCGTGCTCGCGATGGGCGGCGGCACGGCGCTGAACTGCGTCGCGAACTCGCGCATCTGGCGCGAGACGCCGTTCGAGGAGGTGTGGGTCCAGCCCGCCGCGGGCGACTCCGGCACCGCGCTCGGCGCGGCGATGCAGCTCGCCGCCGAGGCCGGCGACACGGTCGAGCCCATGGGGTCCGCCGCCCTGGGGCGGTCGTGGACCGACGACGAGCTCGCCGGCTGGCTGCGCACGGCGAAGGTGCCGTTCACGACGCCCGACGACCTGCCCGGCGAGGTCGCACAGGTCCTCGCCGACAACGGGGTCGTCGCGTGGTTCGACGGCCGCGCCGAGTTCGGGCCGCGCGCTCTCGGGCACCGCTCGCTCATCGCCAACCCGGGCCCGGTCGAGAACCTCGAGCGGCTCAACGACGTGAAGGGCCGCGAGCAGTTCCGCCCCGTCGCGCCGATGGTGCTGCTCGAGGACGCCGCGGAGATCTTCAGCGGCGGTCCGATCCCCAGCCCGTACATGCTCTTCGTCCACGAGGTCGCGCCGCAGTGGCGGGACCGCATCGCGACGGTCGTGCACGTGGACAACACCGCGCGGATCCAGACGATCGACGACTCCACGCCGCGCCTGCAGGCGATGATCCGCGCTTTCAAGCAGCGCACGGGGCTGCCGGTCGTCGTCAACACGAGCCTCAACACCGCGGGCCGCCCGATGGTCGACGACCCCCGCGACGCGCTCGAGCTCTTCGGGTCCGCACCGGTCGACCTGCTCGTGCTCGGCCCGCACCTCGTGCGGCGCGCCGACGTCTTCGCCACCGAGGAACGCTCGTGACGGCCCCCGACCTGTACGCCGTGGTCATCCCGTCGATCGGGCGCCCCTCGCTCCTGCGGCTGCTCGAGACGCTCGCCGCGCAGGCCGACTCCTCCCCCGGCGCGCCGCTGCCGGTCGAGGTGGTCGTCGCCGACGACCGTCGCCTCGTGACGCCCGTGTCGCGCGACGACGCGGGACGCGCACCCGCGTCCGAGCCGCTCGACCTCGGGGAGGTCGGCGCCGGGCTGGGCGCGCGGGTCGTCCGCACGGGTGGCCGTGGTCCCGCGGCGGCGCGCAACGCCGGGTGGCGCTCGACGTCGGCGCCGTGGGTCGTCTTCCTCGACGACGACGTCGAGCTGCCCGACGGGTGGGCGGGCCTCCTCGCCGCCGACCTCGCCGCCGCGGACGAGCGGACGGGTGGGGTCCAGGGTCGGCTGCACGTGCCGCTGCCGACGGACCGCCGTCCCACCGACTGGGAGCGCGGGACCGCGGGCCTGCAGGACGCGCTGTGGCCGACCGCCGACATGGCGTACCGGCGCGCGGCGCTCGAGCAGGTCGACGGGTTCGACGAGCGGTTCCCCCGCGCCTACCGCGAGGACGCCGACCTCGCGCTGCGCGTGCGCGACGCCGGCTGGGAGCTGACGCGCGGGACGCGCACCACGACGCACCCCGTGCGTCCGACCGACGACGGCGTGAGCCTGCGCGTGCAGGCCGGGACGCGCGACGACGCCACGATGCGCGCGCTGCACGGGCCCCGTTGGCGCGAGCGCGCCGAGACGGGCCGCGGCCGGCTGGCCTGGCACGTCGCGACGGTCGCGGCGGCGGGCGTCGGCGTCGTCGGGGTGCTGGCGCGCCGCCCGCGCGTCGCCGTGCTCGGCACCGTCGCCTGGGCCGGGCTCACGCTCGACTTCGCGCGGCGCCGCCTCGTGCCCGGGCCGCGCCCCGGCGACGACGTGTTCGGCACCGAGCTGCGCCGCATGGTCTGGACGAGCGCCGCGATCCCGTTCGCGGCCGTGCGTCACCGCGTGGCCGGGACGGTCGCGGCCCGGCGCGGCCTGGACCCCTGGCCGCCGCCCCTCGCCGCCGTGCTCTTCGACCGCGACGGCACCCTGGTCCACGACGTCCCCTACAACGGCGACCCGGACGCCGTCCGCCCGGTCGACGGCGCGCGCGAGGTCCTCGACGACCTCCGGTCGCGCGGCGTGCGCGTCGGCGTGGTCTCGAACCAGTCGGGCGTCGCGCGGGGCCTGCTCACTCGCGGCCAGGTCGACGCCGTGAACGCGCGCGTCGAGGAGCTTCTCGGCCCGTTCGACGCGTGGCAGGTGTGCCCGCACGGTCCCCACGATGCGTGCGCGTGCCGCAAGCCCGCGCCCGGGATGGTCCTCGCCGCCGCCGCGGAGCTCGGCGTGCCGCCGTGGCGCTGCGCGGTGGTCGGGGACATCGGGGCCGACGTCGCGGCCGCGCTCGCCGCCGGAGCCGTGCCGGTCCTCGTCCCGACGCCGGTCACGCGCCCCGAGGAGGTGGACGCCGCCCCGCGCGTCGCCCCCGACCTCGCCGCCGCGGTCAAGATGCTCGGCGACCGGCTCCCCGCCGCGTCGCACGAGGGCGCGTCGCACGAGGGCACGTCGCCTGAGGTCTCGTCGCCTGAGGGCGTGACGTCGAGATCGGCAGGATCGCCTCAGATCGGCAGCCCGCGAACGCCGATCTCGCGCCGACCTACCGGTCTCGGGGGGCACGGCTCATGAGCGCAGACGTGCTGGCCGTGCGCCTCGACAGCGACGGCGACGTCCTGCTCAGCGGCCCGGCGATCCGTGCTCTCGCGGCGGGTGCCGCGAGGACGGGCGGCCACGTCGACGTGCTCGCGTCGTCCGCCGGGCGCGCGGCCGCGCGCCTCCTGCCCGGCGTGCGGGACGTGCTGACGTTCGACGCGCCGTGGTCCGGGTACGCCCCGCCGCCGCTGGACCGCGCCGAGGTCCTCCGCCTCGTCGAGACGCTCGCCGCGCGCCGCTACGCCGCCGCGGTGGTCTTCACGTCCTTCCACCAGAGCCCTCTGCCCATGGCGCTGCTCGCCCGGCTCGCCGGGATCGGCCACGTCGCCGGGACGAGCGACGACTACCCCGGCTCGCTGCTCGACGTGCGGCACCGCCGCCCCGACGGTCTGCACGAGGTCGAGGCCGCCCTGGACCTCGCCCGGGCCGTCGGGTTCCCCGCCGACCCGGGCGACGACCGGCTGCGCGTGCGCGGGCCGCTGCCCGACGTGCGCCACCTCCTGCCCTTCCCGACCGAACCTGCCGGCGCGGACGGCGCGGACGGTGCGGACGGCGACGTGCCGTACGTCGTCGTGCACCCCGGTGCGTCGGTGCCCGCTCGTGCCCCGGCGCCCGACCACGCGCGCGCGATCGTCGCGGCGCTGGTCGAGCGGGGACACCGCGTCGTCGTCACCGGCGGCCCGGGCGAGACCGCGCTCGCCGCGCACGTCGCCGACGGACCCGTCGCCGGACCTTTCGCGGGACCTGTCACCGGACACGGCGCCGGGCCTGTCGCCGGACACGGTGCCGCACGCGTCGTCGACCTCTCCGGCCGGACGGACCTCCCCGGCCTCGCGGCGGTGCTCGCGGGAGCGCGGTGCGTCGTCGTGGGCAACACCGGTCCCGCGCACCTCGCCGCAGCGGTCGGGACGCCGGTCGTGTCGCTCTTCGCGCCCGTCGTGCCCGCGGACCGCTGGGCACCGTGGGGCGTGCCGACGGCGGTGCTCGGCGACCAGTCCGCCGCGTGCCGCGGATCGCGCGCCCGCGAGTGCCCCCTCCCGGGGCACCCGTGCCTGACCGGCATCGACCCGCAGGACGTCGTCGACGCCGTCGAGCGGCTCGCCCGCCCACCGGCCCTGGCGACCAGTCGATCCCACCCGTCGCACCAGCCCGGCCCGACCCAGCCCCGCCCGACCCAGCCCCACCCGACCGACGCGCCGTCCGCTCGCGGGCCGGCGCCCGAGACCGCGGAGGTGGTCGCATGAGGATCCTCGTCTGGCACGTGCACGGCTCGTGGGCCACGGCCTTCGTCGCCGGCGCGCACGAGTACGTCGTCCCCGTCGTCCCGGGTCGCGGTCCCGAAGGTCGCGGTCGCGCGGAGACGTGGGACTGGCCCGCGTCAGTGCGGGAGGCGACCCCCGAGCAGCTCGCCGCCCTCGCGGCCGACGGCGGGCTCGACGTCGTCGTGCTGCAGCGACCCGAGGAGGTCGAGCTGCTGCGGCGCTGGACCGGGCTCGTCCCCGGCCGGGACGTCCCCGCCGTCTACGTCGAGCACAACGCGCCGACCGGGCACGCCGCCTCGACGCGCCACCCGCTCGCCGACCTCGACGTCGTCGAGGAGGGGCTCGTCCCGATCGTCCACGTCACGGCGTTCAACCAGCTCATGTGGGACACGGGCGACGCGCGCACGCTCGTCGTCGACCACGGCATCCCGGACCCCGGCCACCGGTACACGGGCGAGCGCGCGAGCGTCGGCGTCGTCGTCAACGAGCCGGTACGGCGCTGGCGCGTCGCGGGCACGGACGTCGTCGTCGAGCTCGGACGCCACGTGCCGCTCGACGTGTACGGCATGGGTGTCGGCAAGCTCGCGGAGCACCTGACCGAGCCCGTCACGGCCCCCGCTCCGTCAGGCACCGGACCTCACCTCGCGCACGGCCTGCACGACGACGTCCCGCAGGCCGCGATGCACGCGCGCCTCGCGACGTCGCGCGCCTACCTGCACCCCTACCGCTGGACGAGCCTCGGCCTGTCGCTCCTCGAGGCGATGGCCCTCGGGATGCCCGTCCTCGCGCTGCCGACCACCGAGGCACCCGTCGCGGTGCCGCCCACCGCCGGGACGCTCAGCTCCCACCCCGACGAGCTCGTCGCCACCGCGCGCCGCTGGCTCGCCGACCCGGACGAGGCGCGCGAGCGCGGCACCGCCGCGCGCGCCCACGTCCTCGAGCACTACTCCCACGCCACGTTCCTGCACCGCTGGGACACGGTCCTCCAGGAGGTGACCTCATGAAGATCGCCATGATCTCCGAGCACGCCAGCCCGCTCGCCGCCCTCGGCGGCGTCGACGCCGGTGGCCAGAACGTCCACGTCGCGTCGCTCGCGACGCGGCTCGGCGCGCAGGGGCACGACGTGGAGGTCTACACCCGCCGCGACGACGTCGCGCTGCCCGAGCGGGTGCCCCTCGCGCCGCGCGTCGAGGTCGTCCACGTGGACGCGGGTCCCCCGGTCCCCGTGCCCAAGGACGAGCTGCTCCCCCACATGGACGCGTTCGGCGCCGACCTGCTGCGGCGGTGGATCGCGCCGGGTGCGACACCGGACGTCGTGCACGCCCACTTCTGGATGTCCGGGATCGCGGGTCTGCTGTCCGCACCGCCCCTCGGCGTCCCGCTCGTGCAGACGTTCCACGCGCTGGGCTCCGTGAAGAGACGCCACCAGGGAGCGCGCGACACGAGCCCGCGCGAGCGCGTGGCGCGCGAGCGCCTGCTGTGCCGCGGCGTGGACCGCATCGTCGCGACGTGCAGCGACGAGGTCGCCGAGCTCGTCGCTCTCGGCGCCGACCCGGAACGTGTGGACGTCGTGCCGTGCGGCGTCGACATCGGGCGCTTCCGGCCGGACCCGGGACGGTCCGCGCACCTGCATCGCGAACCGGGGACGCTGCGGCTCCTGTCGATCGGTCGCCTCGTCGAGCGCAAGGGCGTCGACACGGTGATCGAGGCGCTGCCGGAGCTGCCGGGCGCGGAGCTCGTCGTCGCGGGCGGTCCCCCGGCCGACCACCTCGAGGACGACGAGGAGGCCCGCCGCCTCGTGAAGCTCGCGGACACGCTGGGCGTGCTGGACCGCGTGACGCTGGTCGGCAGCGTGACCCAGGACGACGTCCGCGGGCTCATGCACGCGGCAGACGTCGTGGTGTGCGACCCCTGGTACGAGCCGTTCGGCATCGTGCCGCTCGAGGCCGCGGCGTGCGGCCGCCCGGTGGTGGGGGCCGCCGTCGGCGGTCTGCTGGACTCGGTCGTCGACGGCCGCACGGGACTCCTCGTGCCGCCGCGCGACCCGGGCGCGCTGGCCGCGGCGCTGCGCCGGATCGCCGACGACCCGGCGCTCGGCGAACGGCTCGGGTCGGCGGCGCGGGTCCGCGCGGAAGGCCTGTACGGCTGGACGACCGTCGCGGCGCGCACGCTGGAGTCGTACGAGCGCGTCGTCGCCGAGGGCCCGAGGTCGGCGGCCCGGGGAGCGGCGCCGAGCGCGCTCGCGCCGGCATCCGCCGCCGCGCCCGCGCGGGCGGTGAGCGCCCGATGACCGCGGCCGAGCGCTGGCTGCGCGCGCACGCCGACGACCTGCACCAGGGCCTCGACCTGCTGCTCGCCGAGGCGCACCGCATCGACGCGTGGGGCGAGCACCTCGCCGACGTCGTGCTCGGCGGGGGCCGCCTGCTCGTCGCGGGCAACGGGGGCAGCGCCGCGGAGGCGCAGCACCTCACGGCGGAGCTCGTCGGACGGTTCGAGGGCGAGCGCGTGCCGCTCTCCGCGATCAGCCTGCACGCCGAGACGTCGAGCCTCACCGCGATCGTCAACGACTACGGGATCGGCGAAATGTACGCGCGGCAGGTCGCCGCGCACGGCCGGCCGGGCGACGTCCTGCTCCTGCTGTCCACGTCGGGCAACAGCGAGAACGTCGTCGCGGCCGCCCACCGAGGGCGCGACCTCGGCCTCACGACGTGGGCGCTCACGGGTCCGAGCCCGTGCGGGCTCTCCGCCGCGTGCGACGACACGCTGGCGATGCAGGGCGCCTCGACGTCGTCGGTGCAGGAGCTGCACCTCGTCGTCGCGCACGCGTTGTGCGCCGCGCTCGACGCGCACGTGCGGCAGCGCGAGGCCACGGGTGCCCGCGAGCCCGTCCCCGAGCCGGCGCCCGTCGCCGTGCGGGACGACAGCCCGCGCGTCGTCGTCGTGGGCGACGTGCTGCTCGACCGCGACGTCGACGGCCAGGTGACGCGCTTCTCCCCCGACGGGCCCGTGCCCGTCGTCGACACCCTCGGGGTCCGGCGCAGCCCGGGCGGGGCGGGACTCACCGCGCTCCTCGCGGCCGACGGCGCGCGCGTGCGCCTCGTCGCGCCGCTCGCCGACGACGACGCCGGCACGGACCTGCGCGGGCTCCTGCGCCGGCACGTCGAGGTCGTGGCCGTCCCGCAGGAGGGCACGACGCGCCGCAAGACGCGTGTGCGGTCGGCCGGGCAGACGGTCGTCCGCGTCGACGACGGCGGCCCCGCCCGCCCGGTCGACGTCCCCGCCGCGCGGGTCCGCGCTGCGCTCGCCGACGCCGACGTCGTGCTCGTCTCGGACTACGGCGCGGGCACCACGCACGACGGTCCTGTGCGCGACCTGCTCGCCGAGGCGGCGGCGTCGACGCCGGTCGTGTGGGACCCGCACCCGCGCGGCGGGCGGCCCGTGCCCGGTGCCGCGCTCGTCACGCCGAACCTCGCCGAGGCGCTCGACGCCGCGGACTCGCTGGGGGTCGAGGCGTCCCCCGACGACCTCGGCGGCCTCGCGCAGTCGCTCGCGCGCGCCTGGGAGGTCGGCGCGGTGTGCGTCACCGCCGGGGACCGCGGCGCGTTCGTCGCGCGGCCGACCGGCGAGCCGGCGTACGTCCCCGCGACGGCCGTCGCGGGCGACCCGTGCGGCGCGGGCGACCGCTTCGCGTCGACCGTCGCCACCGAGCTCGCGCGCGGCACCGGGCTCGTCGACGCCGTGGCACGCGGCGTCGACGTCGCGTCCACGTGGGTCGCCACGGGCGGTGCGGAGGGCTACCGGCGGCGCACGGAGGCGTCGGCGCAGGTCGGCGTCGCCCCCAGGAGCGGGCCGTCCGGCGCCGCGCCGACGCCCCAGCAGGTCGGAGAGCGCCTGCGCGCGCTCGGCGGCACGGTCGTCGCGACCGGCGGGTGCTTCGACATCCTGCACGCGGGGCACGTCGCGACGCTCGAGGCCGCGGCCCGGCTCGGCGACCACCTCGTCGTCCTGCTCAACGGCGATGCGTCCGTGCGGCGGCTCAAGGGTCCCGAGCGCCCCGTCGTCGCGCAGGCCGACCGGGCGCGGGTCCTCGCCGCGCTCGACTGCGTGTCCGCCGTCGTCGTCTTCGACGAGGACGACCCGCGCGCCGCGCTCGACGCCCTGCGGCCGGACGTGTGGGCCAAGGGCGGCGACTACACCGAGAAGACGCTGCCCGAGGCCGAGGTCGTGCGCCGTCACGGCGGACGCGTCGTCGTCCTGCCCTACGTCGCCGGCCGCTCCACGACCTCCATCCTCGAGCGGTCCGGGCGCTACGCGCCCTCGACGGCCGACTCCCCGACCCCCCTCCCGACCCCGAAGGAGACCACCGCATGACCTCCCCCACGACGTTCCAGCAGCCCGCCGACTCACCGCTCCCCGTGCCCCGCGAGGTCGGCACCGTCTACGTCACGGGCGGGGCGAGCGGCCTCGGTGCGGCGCTCGTCGAGGCCGTGACCGCGGCCGGCGGCAAGCCCGTCGTGCTCGACCGCGTCGCCCCGGCGAACGGTGGTCCGCACGCGATCGTGGACCTCTCGGACTCCGCCGCGGCTGCCGCAGCCGTCGAGCGGCTCGCCGTCGAGGTGGGCCCGCCCGACGCCGTCGTCACCGCCGCCGGGACCGACGCGTGCGGGCGTCTCGACGAGATCGACGTCGAGACGTGGGAGCGCGTCGTGCGCGTCAACCTCTTCGGGACCGTCGCCGTCGTGCGTGCCGCGCTGCCGTACCTCGAGGAGCGGCGCGGCACCGTCGTGACGGTCGCCTCGACGCTCGCCCTCAAGGGCGTCTCGGACGCGACCGCCTACTGCGCGTCGAAGTTCGCGGTCCGCGGCTTCTCGCAGGCGCTCGCCGCCGAGCTCGCGGGACGGGTCGGCGTGACGTGCCTCGTGCCGGGCGGCATGCGCACCGCGTTCTTCGACGGCCGCACCGAGCAGTACAAGCCCGGACCCGACGCGGACCTCAACGACCCGCGCGCGACGGCCGCCGCCGTCGTCACCGCGCTGCGCCAGCCCGTGGGCTGCGAGATCCGCGAGATGCTGGTGATGGCCTCCGGCGAGACGTCGTGGCCGTGACGGGGGGCGCGGACGAGCTGCCCGACGACGCGGTGTCCGCCGAGGGCCTGCCCGGGACCGACGGGGCGAGCGAGCTCGCGCCCGACCTGCCGTCGGTCGTCGACGGCGCGGACGAGGGCACGGTCCTCGTGCTGCGTGCGCTCGGGCTCGGCGACGCGGTGACGGCGATCCCCGCGCTGCGAGGGATCCGGCGCGCGTGGCCGGGACGGCGCGTGCTCCTCGCCGCGCCGCCCGAGGTCGGCTCGTGGCTCGAGGGTCTCGGGCTCGTCGACGGGGTCGTGCCGACGCGGGGCCTCGAGCCCCTGCGCTGGGTCGACGAGGCCGAGACCGTGACCGGTCTGCCCGCAGCGGGGCACGTGGCGGTGAACCTCCACGGCAGCGGGCCGGAGAGCCACCGCGTGCTGCTCGCGACGGAGCCCGACCGGCTCGTGGCGTTCGCGTCGCGCGAGGCCGGGGTCGACGGACCGGTGTGGGACCCCGACGAGCACGAGGTGGACCGCTGGTGCCGGCTCGTCACCTCCGCCGGGGGCGACTGCGCGCGTGAGGACCTGCGGCTCGAGCCGCCTGCGCCCCGCGACGCGCACGTCGTCGTGCACCCGGGCGCCGCGTCCCGGTCGAGGCGCTGGCCCGCCGACCGGTTCGCCGCGGTGGTGCGACACCTCGCGGACGCGGGTCACGACGTCGTCGTCACGGGCAGCGCGGACGAGCGCGAGCTGTGCGAGCGGGTCGTCGCGGAGGCGACGAGCACGGACGCGACCGACGATCGGGCGCGAGCTCCGCGCGGTGCCATCGACCATGCGGCGGGCCTGCTCGACCTGCCCGCGCTCGCCGACGTCGTCGCGACCGCGCTGCTCGTCGTGAGCGGGGACACGGGGGTCGCGCACCTCGCGACGGCGTACGGGATCCCGTCCGTCGTGCTGTTCGGCCCCACGCCGCCCTCGCTGTGGGGGCCGGCGGTCGAGCCGGGACGGCACGTCGTGCTCTGGCACGGCGAGGACCTCCTCCCGGCCGCCGACGGCGAGCCCGCGCCCTACCGCGGCGACCCGCACGGCGACGACGTCGACCCGGCGCTCGACCGCGTGACCGTCGAGGAGGTGACGGCCGCGGCCGACACGCTGCTCGCGGACGAACGGGCCAGCCGCTGACGAGCCGGCGCGATCAGCGCAGGGCGTGTCGGTCCAGCCAGCCTCCGATCGCCCGGCCGATCTCGACGGGCCTGTCCTCGGTCGCGTGGTGGCCTGCCGCACCGAGGTGCTCGACCTCGAGCGCGGCGATGTTCTCGCGCGCCCACGCGACCGCCGGCTCGTCGACCAGCAGGGTCGGGGAGCCGGCGAAGGCGAGCAGGAGCTTCGGCACGTCGGAGGAGTCCCTCATCCAGGCTCCTGCCTGCTCGAGCCGTGCGACGAGCTCCGGGGGCGGCGCACCGAGCTGGCGCGCCCAGGCCAGCAGCGGGCGTCTGCTCTCCCGCGTGGGGTACGGCGCGAGGAATGCCGCGAGGTCCTCCGCGGAGACCGGGTCCAGCACGCCGCCCGTGTAGGCCTGGCGGACCGCGGTGTCCTGGTCCAGGAACATCACCTCGCCCTGCGGCGACGCCACGAGCTCGCGTCGCGCACGAGCCTGTGGCGACAGGTGCTCGGCCCGCACCGGCCGGAGCACGGCCTCGAGGAGCACGGCTCCTCGGACCCGGTCGGGGAACCGGGCCGCGCGGTCGATCGCCAGCGCTCCACCCCAGTCGTGACCGACGAGGACCGCCGGCTCGTCCCCCAGCACGGCGTCGAACCAGGCGTCGAGGTAGCGCGCGTGGTCGGCGAACGTGTACGCGAGGTCCGGCTTGCCGGACGCCCCCATGCCGATGAGGTCCGGCGCCAGCAGCCGGCCGTGCCCGACGGCAGGCAGCACCCGGCGCCAGGTGTACGACGACGACGGGTTGCCGTGGAGGAACACGACCGGCACCGCGCCGGAGGTGCCGGACGAGGACTCCGTGACGTGCAGGGTCGAGCCGAGGACGTGGACGTCAGGCATCAGTGGCTCCTGGGTCGAGGGGCGTGTCGGGTGGTGTGTCGAGGGGGGCGTCGAGCAGTGCGGCGAGCATGGTGACGAGCTCGGCGCTGCGCGGGCTGTCGCGGCCGCCGAGCGGCGCGAGGAGCTGGTCGAGCAGCGCCTGGACGGTGCGCATCGCCGGGTGGACGACGGCCAGACCGTGGTCCGTCAGCTCCAGGCGGACCACGCGCGTGTCCTGGCCGTCGCGGGTGCGGGCCACCAGTCCGTCGGCCTCCAGCGTCCGGACGAGCCGCGAGACGTACATGGGCTCGAGGCCCGACGTCTCGGCGAGGGCACGCTGGCTCGGCGCGGCCGGATCTCCTCCCGACGGGGTGGCACCGCGCATCGCGAACAGCGTGGTGAGCACGACGTACGTGGCGTGCGTCAGGCCGTGGGGTGCCACGGCGCGGTCGACGGCGGTGCGCCACCGGGTCGACAGGCGCCAGACGAGCGCGCCGGCCCGGGCGCCGGGCGGGATGGGCATGCGACGACGCTAGACCCATTTAGTAAACATGACAAGCATCTGCCTCTCGGCGCATGCCTGGGCTCGTGCTCCGACGCGGAGCCGGCCCCGGTAGGTAGTCTCCTGCGGTGACCCAGGACGACGTGACGCTCCGCCCGTACACAGCCGACGACGCCACCGCGACGCTGCGGATCTTCGAGCGGGCCGTCACCGAGACGGCCCGCTCGCGCTACTCCGAGGCGCAGGTCCTGGCGTGGCTGGGCGGCCCGCGGGACGAGACGGCGTGGCACGAGCGGCGCGCGGGTGCGCGGACCGTCGTGGCCGTCGTCGACGGCGAGGTCGCCGGGTTCACGGACCTGCGCGACGACGGCTACGTCGACATGCTCTTCGTCTCGCCCGACCACGGGCGCCGCGGGATCGGCGCGCGCCTCCTCGAGCACGTGGTCGAGGAGGCAGTCCGCGACGGCGTCGCGGCGCTGAGCACCCACGCGAGCAAGGTCGCGCGGCCGGTGTTCGAGCGCGCCGGGTTCGTGGTCGTGGAGCGCGAGACGGTGCACCGCGGCGACGTCACGCTCGACCGCTACGTCATGCGGCGGGTCCTCCCGCACGCACCGCAGCCTCCCCGCTGACCGACCCGAACGCCGCGGCGCCCACGACCGCAGCGCCTTCGCGGTCGGTGTCGTCGGGCGCGTCCGGCCGGTCCTGCGGACGCGAGCGGAACCACTCGACCGTGCGCGCGAGGCCGTCGGGCCACGAGGTGCGCGCCACCCACCCGAGCTCGCGCTCCGCGAGCGTGGTGTCGGGACGCCGTCGGCGCGGGTCGTCCTCGGGGAGCTCGACGCGCACGATCCCGGCGTCGCACCCGGTCGCGGCGAGGACGTCCTGCGCGACCCGCTCCACCGTGAGCTCGGTGCGGTTGCCGAGGTTCATCGGGCCGGTGTGGCCGCTCGCCGCGAAGGCGAGCAGACCCTCGACGAGGTCGTCGACGTAGCAGACGGACCGCGTCTGCGAGCCGTCTCCCGCCACGGTGAGCGGCTCGCCCGCGAGCGCCTGCCGCACGAACGTCGGGATCATCCGTCCGTCGTGGCCGCGCATGCGCGGGCCGTAGGTGTTGAAGATGCGGACGATGCCGGCGTCGACGCCGCGGCTGCGACGGTAGGCCGTCGTGATGGCTTCGGCGAACCGCTTGGACTCGTCGTACACGCTGCGCGGTCCGACGGGGTTCACATGACCCCAGTAGTCCTCGCGCTGCGGGTGGACCTCGGGGTCTCCGTACACCTCGGACGTCGACGCGAGGACGAACCGGGCTCCGGCGCGCTCCGCGAGCTCCAGGGCGTTCCGCGTCCCGGCCGACCCGACGAGCAGTGTCTCGACCGGCAGCCGCAGGTAGTCGGCGGGCGAGGCGGGGGACGCGAGATGCAGGACCAGGTCCACCCGGTCCGGCTCCGGGACGTCGAGGCCGGCGGACACGTCGGCCACCACGAGGTCGAACCGGGGGTCGTCGCGCAGGGCGGCGACGTTGCGCTCGTGGCCGGTCGACAGGTCGTCGACGCACACGACCTCGACGCCGCTCGCGACCAGCGCCTCGCACACGTGGCTGCCGACGAACCCCGCACCTCCGGTCACCACGGCCCGCCGCACGGGCCGCGGCGTCGTCGGGGCGCTCACCGGCGCACGAGCTTGAAGAAGGTGCTCCCGCCGCCCCCGGAGCGTTGCGCCTGGTAGAGGAAGGCGAGCCCCTCGTCGTCGAACTTCGCGAACCAGTCGTCCCACGAGACGTGCTCCAGCTCCTCCTCGCCGGCCCCGCCGGGGAAGTCGACGCGCAGGACACCCAGCTCGTCGCTCCCGCTCTCGGTGCCGCGGACGTTCGCGGGCGTCCCGCCGTTCTCCTCGACCCACGCGCGGATCTCGTCGTGGTCGGTCGTGGTCCTGGTCTCCGACTTCTCGGCCATGGTCGCTCCTCACGGAAGGGACGACGGGCTCGCTGCTGGACCCGGCCCTTTCACGCTGGCACGGGCCGCGAGCGCTTGCACGCGGAGCACCGGTTCTCCCGGGTCAGCCCTGCGGCGGGACGGGACGCTCGGCGAGCGCCGTCGCGACGGCGTGCAGGTTGTGCGCCATGAGCTGGCCGGTCGAGCGGGCCCACTCGTGCCCGTGACCGGTCTGCACGTAGTCGGGACCGGGCCCGGGGCCCTGGTTCCAGTAGGTCCACGACTGCCCCGGGATCGTGTACCCGATGTCGACGAGCGCCCCGCTGATCTCGGAGATGACGTGGTGGGCACCGTCCTCGTTGCCCGTCACCACGACCCCTGCGACGCGGCTGTACGCGACGGGCGTCCCGTCGTCGGTGGTCTCCGAGATCATCGCGTCCATGCGCTCGATCATGCGCTGCGCGATCGACGACGGCCGGCCGACCCAGGTCGGCGTCACGACGACGAGGATCTCGGAGTCGAGCAGCTTCTCGTGGACCTGCGGCCACTCGTCGCCCTCGCCGAGGTCCGTGACGACGCCGGGCGGTATCGCGTGGTCGACGAGCCGCACGTGCTCGACGGTGACGCCCCGGTCCTGCAGCGCCTCGGCCACGACCCGCGCGAGGGCCTCGGTGTTGGACGGCTCCGGCGACTTCTTGAGGGTGCAGCTGACGAACAGGGCCTTCACGAGGGCCACCTCCGGACGTGCTCGGTCACGTCGTGGGCGCGCTGCTCGACCCTCCCGACACGGTAGCCACGGGCGTCGGTGCTTGCACCGGCAGGCGCCCGCAGGCACCCGGTGCACGAGGAACGGCACCGACGTCCGTGCCGCCGTCGAGGGCCCCGCCGCGCGCTGCGAGGTCGTCCCGGTGTGGGAGGGTGGAAGTCTGCGGGGAAGTGGTCGAGGGAGGTGTGGGCTGTGGACAAGGTCCAGGTGCTCGCACGGCTGGCGTCGAGCATCGCCGGCACCGACCGGGACGCGCCGCTGTCGCTCCGCCTGTGCCGCGCCTGCGTCGAGATCCTCGGTGCGCGTGGCGGCGCGATCACGCTCTCCCCCGCCGACGCCGAGCGGTGGACCGTCTCTGCGACGGACGGCGTCGCGGCGCGGCTCGAGGACCTCGAGGAGGTCCTCGGCGCAGGTCCGGGCCGTCAGGTCTCGGAGTCCGGCCGCGCCGTCGTCCTGCGTCTCGCCGACGACGTCACGGACGGTCTCGGCGAGTACGTCCACGAGGCGCGGCGCATCGCCGGCCCGGCCACGCTCTACGCGCTGCCCATGCTGCCCGTACCCCACATGATCGGGGTCGTCGTCGTGTACCAGGACGACGACGTCGAGCTGGGCCTCAACACCGACGACCGCCAGTTCCTCGCGGACGCCGTCGGCGCCGCCCTCCTGCGCGACGCCGACGTCGTCGAGGGGACGGACACCTCCTCCTGGCCCGACCGCGCCCGCGTGCACCAGGCGACCGGCATGGTCGTGGCCCAGCTCGGGCTCTCCGCCGAGGACGCTCTGGTCCTCCTCCGCGCCCACGCCTTCGCCGACGGGACCACGCTGGAGGAGCTCGCGTCCGTCGTCCTGGCGCGACGGTTCGACTTCTCTCGCACGGACGACACGCCGGGCGCCTCAGACCACGACGAGAACGAGGGACGATGACCGACCGCACGGCCGCCCACGCGCTGGCCTCCACGACGTCGGCGCTCGTCGGCGGACTGAACGTCACCGACTTCCTGGCCCGGATGCTCGGCGACGTGGTCGAGCTCTTCGACGTCGACTCCGCCGCCGTCCTCGTCGCGCTGCCCGACGGCGCCCTCGACGTCCTGAGCGCGACGTCGCACGAGGCCACCGCGCTCGAGGTGTACCAGGCGCAGCGGCACGAGGGCCCGTGCGTCGACGCCATCCGCGGCGACGGCGTCGTCTCGGCGAGCTCCGCGGACGAGGTGGCCCGGCGCTGGCCGGACGTCGGGACGCGGATGCTCGCGACCGGCTACCGGTCCGTCTGCGCGACCCCGATGCACTGGCAGGGTGCCGCGTTCGCCGGCATCAACGTCTTCGCGAGCGCGGAGCGCGCGCTGACCACCGCCGACCTCGCCACGCTGCGCACCTTCGCCGACCTCGCGACCCTCGCCATCGTCAGCCCGGACCAGCTGGACGGCGGAGCGCTCGCCGCCCGCGTCGCGCGCGCCCTGGACGAACGTGTCGTGGTGGAGCAGGCGAAGGGGGTCATCGCGTACCGGGACGAGGTCGACACGGCGGAGGCCTACCGCCGGCTGCTGGCCCTCGCGTCGGCGGCAGGACGCCCGCTCGACGAGGTCGCGGCCGAGCTCGTCACGGCGGCCGCACGGGGGCGCTGAGTCGACTGCTCGCACCCCTGCGGAACCGTCTCTCGCGGGGTACGGTGAGACGGACGAGTCAGGCCGCGGCTCATTTTCCCGCCCCCAGAACAGGTGTCGGAGATGACTGTCGAAAACTCTTCTGCCCAGCGCTCGGCGACCGACGTCTCCGCCGTGGAGCGCGCGCTGGCGCTCGGTCCTCAGCAGCTCACGGGCGAGTACCGCATCGACCTCGCGACGGGGACCTGGTGGTGGTCCGACGAGGCGTTCCTCGTGCACGGCTTCGCGCCGGGCGAGGTCGTCCCGACCACGGAGCTCGTCCTCGCGCACAAGCATCCCGAGGACCGTGAGCGCGTCCGCCGCATCCTCGACGCCGGGCGCCGGACGGGCGCCCCGTTCAGCAGCGTCCACCGCATCATGGACGCGCGCGGGCGTGAACGGACCATCGCGGTCGTCGGGCAGGGCCGCCGGGACGAAGAGGGCGACCTCGTCGAGATCGTCGGCTACTTCGTCGACATCTCGGCCGTCGTCGCGGAGCGCAGCGACGAGCGCGCGACCGAGCAGATCGCGGCGGCGGCGGCGACGCGCGGCACGATCGAGCAGGCGAAGGGCGTGATCGCCGCGACGTACGCGATCGACCCGGAAGAGGCGTTCGTCCTGCTGCGCGCCACCTCCAACGACCGCAACGTGCGCCTGCGCGAGGTGGCGCAGCTCGTCGTGCGGACCGCCACGGCGTCCGGTGAGCACTGCCGGGAGTACCTCGACGCGGTCCTCGGCCCGCGCGCGGCCTGACGCACCGGCTCGCTGCCTCGGCGAGCGCCGTCACCGTGGTCGGCGCGAGGATGGACCATGCTGCTCGCCGAGGTCGCCGCCACGTCCGACGCCGTCGCCGCCACCCGTTCGCGGCTCGCCAAGCGCACGGCGATCGCCGACCTGCTGCGCCGTGCCGCGGGCGAGGCGCTCCACGGCCCGACGCACGCGCTCGGCCCTGCGCTGGACGAGGTGGAGATCGCCGTCGCGTATCTCGCGGGCGAGCTGCGTCAGCGCCGCACCGGTCTCGGCTGGCGGTCGCTGCGCGAGCTGCCCCCGCCCGCCGGGGAGCCGACGCTCACGCTCGACGACGTCGACGCCGCGTTCGAGCGCATGGCCGCGCTGTCCGGACCCGGCTCGGCGACCGCGCGCCAGGCCGAGGCCGCGGCGCTGTTCGGGGCCGCGACCGCGCGCGAGCAGGCGCTCCTCGCGGGCCTCGTGTCGGGCGAGCTGCGGCAGGGCGCGCTCGACTCGGTCGTCGTGGACGCCGTCGCCGAGGCCGCCGACGTCCCCGCGGACGCCGTGCGCCGCGCCGTCATGCTGCGCGGCGCGACCGGACCCGTCGCGCGCGCGGCCCTCGCCGCGCCCGGACCCGAGGCGGCGCTCGTCGCGCTCCGCGGCTTCCGGCTCGAGGTGGGGCGACCCGTCCGGCCGATGCTCGCGCAGTCCGCGCCCGACGTCGCGGACGCGTTCACGAAGCTCGGGGTCACGGGCGGTGCGGACACCGCGGACGAGGACGGGCTGCCGGGGTACGACGACGAGCCGCCCGTCACCGTGGACGTCAAGCTCGACGGCATCCGCGTCCAGGTGCACCGGGACGGCGACGACGTGCGGGTGTTCACGCGCTCTCTCGACGACATCACCGCCCGGGTGCCCGAGATCGTCGCCGCCGTGCGCGCGCTGCCGTCCCGGGCGCTGGTGCTCGACGGGGAGGCGCTCGTCGTCGGGGAGGACGGTGTCCCTCGACCGTTCCAGGAGACGGCGGCGCGGTCCGCGACGCGCGAGCCCGGAGAGCCCGGGCTCGCGGCCGCGCGGGACGCGGGGCTCCAGCTCACGCCGTTCTTCTTCGACGTGCTCCACGCCGACGGCCGCGACCTGCTCGACGAGCCGCTGCGCGAGCGCCTCGCGGTGCTCGACATCGTCGCCGGCCCGCACCTCGTGCGGCGCCTCGCGACCGCCGACCCCAGGGAGGCGACCGCATTCTTCGAGGGTGCGGTGGCCGAGGGGCAGGAGGGCGTCGTCGTGAAGTCGCTCGACGCCCCCTACGCGGCCGGACGTCGCGGCGCGGGCTGGGTCAAGGTCAAGCCGCGGCACACGCTCGACCTCGTGGTGCTCGCGGTGGAGCAGGGGTCCGGACGCCGGAGCGGGTGGCTGTCGAACATCTGGCTCGGCGCGCGCGACCCGGACGGCGGCTTCGTGATGCTCGGCAAGACGTTCAAGGGCATGACCGACGAGATGCTCGCGTGGCAGACGCAGCGGTTCCGCGAGCTGCAGACCTCGGACGACGGCTACGTGGTCCATGTCCGGCCCGAGCAGGTCGTGGAGATCGCGTTCGACGGGCTCCAACGCTCGACCCGCTACCCCGGCGGTCTCGCCCTACGGTTCGCCCGCGTGGTGCGCTACCGCGACGACAAGTCCGCGTCCGAGGCCGACACCATCGACACCGTCCGCGCGCTCGTCGGCGGCTGACCGGCGCGCGCCCTCACCCGGGCGGTGTGTGGAGGAGGGAGAGTGCCCGGGTCACGGGTGCGCCGGGATCACTGGTCCGCGTGGAGGATACGGACGCGCTCGCCGAGCCGGCGCACCCCGTCGGAGGCGGCGTCCGCGTCGGTGATGACTCCGGCCACGGCGTCGAGCCCGACCACGCCGTACGGCGACGCCGCCCCGACCTTCTCCGACGACCCCAGCACGTACGTCTCGGCGGCGCGAGAGGCCAGGACCCGCTTCATCGCGGCCTCGTCGGCGTCGCCCGTGGTCAGGCCGGCGTCCGGATGGATCCCGGTGACGCCGAGGAAGAACACGTCCGCCGAGACCCGTTGCGCCGCTTCGACGGCGGCGGCCCCGCTCGCGACGGCGGAGTGCTTGAAGAGCCGGCCGCCGAGGATGAACACCTCGACGCCGGGGTGCTCGACGAGCGCGGACGCGACGGTCGGGCTGTGGGTGATCACGGTGCACCGCAGAGCCGGTGGCAGCGCGGACGCGACGGCGAGGGCGGTGGTACCGCCGTCGAGGATGATCGTGCTGCCCGGGTCGATCAGCCGCACCGCGGCCTCGGCGACGCGCTGCTTGCCGGCGACCTCGACGCTCCGGCGGTCGTCGTACCCGGCCACCGCCGGGGACACCGGCAGCGCCCCGCCGTAGACGCGCTGGCACAGGCCCTCGGCGGCCATCTCCCGCAGGTCGCGTCGGATGCTGTCCTCCGAGAGACCG
Source organism: Cellulosimicrobium sp. PMB13 (assembly GCF_051294865.1). Classification (NCBI taxonomy): domain Bacteria; kingdom Bacillati; phylum Actinomycetota; class Actinomycetes; order Micrococcales; family Promicromonosporaceae; genus Cellulosimicrobium; species Cellulosimicrobium sp. PMB13. The sequence goes on from NZ_CP145910.1 coordinate 701,894, forward strand.
AGCTCTGCCGCGACCGTCTTCGCCACGATCTTCCCGTCGCGACGCAGGGTCTCGAGGAGGTGGTCACGCCTCTCGGCTGCCAGCATGGTTCATCTCGTTTCTTCGCGGTTCTTCGTGTTTGTGGATAGTCTACGACACATGACGAGGCCACTGCTCAAGAACTGCGACGCCGTGGTGCGGCTGCCCGAGGAGTCGACGGGGGGCGACCGGTGAGCGGGCGGCCCGGGATCGACGTCCCCGACCACCGCGGCCGCACGGGGCTCGAACAGGCAGGACGGGACCTGGACCGCAACCCGGACGTCGTCGTCCGGGAGGTCGAGCTGACCTCTGACGGGTGGCACGTGCTGCGTCGCACCACCTTCGACCACCGGCGCCGCGACGGGCGGTGGCAGACCCTGCAGCGCGAGACCTACGACCGCGGGGACGGCGCCACCATCCTGCTGCACGATTCTGCACGATCGACCGTGCTGCTCACGCGTCAGTTCCGGTTCCCGGCCTACGTCAACGACCATCCCGACGGGATGCTGATCGAGACGGCCGCGGGCCTTCTCGACGACGACGACCCCGAGACCGCGATCCGGCGCGAGGTCGCCGAGGAGCTGGGGGTCGCGGTCGGCCCCGTCGAGCACGTGCTCACGGCCTACATGAGCCCCGGTTCGGTGACGGAGAAGGTGCACTTCTACGCCGCCCCGTACACCCCGCACGACCGCACCGGGCCGGGGGGAGGTGTCTCCCACGAGGGCGAGGACATCGAGGTCGTCGAGCTCGCCCTCGACGACGCCCTGGCCATGGTCCGCGACGGTCGCATCGTCGACGGGAAGACCATCATGATGCTCCAGTGGTGGGCGCTCAGCCGATGAGCTTGCGGAGCAGCCCCTCGAGCTGCTCGCGTTCGTCGCGGGAGAGGGGAGCGAGAAGCTCGTCCTCGACCAGGAGGTGCGCAGGGTAGGCCTCGTCGATGAGCCGTCGCCCCTGGGGAGACAGCGTGACAACTCGTGCGCGCCCGTCTCCGGTCTGCGGTTGTCGCACCACTAGCCCGGCAGCCTCCAGCCGATCGACCCGCTTCGAGGTCGCGCCGGCAGTCACCATGGTGTGGTCCGCGAGCTCGCTGTGGTTGAGCGCGTACGGAGCACCCGCCCGCCGGAGCGCGCACAGGACGTCGAACTCGCCCTCCCCGATCCCGAAGCGCCGGTAGTTCTCCACGAGCACGGCGGTGAACTCGTCCGAGATCCGGCGCATCCGCCCGATCACGGCCATCGGGCTCGGGTCGAGGTCGGGCCGCTCCCGTCGCCACTGCTCGACGAACGTTCCGACGCGATCGACCTCAGCCATGTCGCCATCCTACTTTCCACGGAAAGTTATAGTCGTTTCCATGGAAACTATGGCTCAGGCGTGGCTGCGCGTCCGGTGGCCCCTCCTCGCCGCGATCGGGCCGGTCGCGTTCGGGTCCACCTACTTCGTGACGCATGAGTTCCTGCCCGGAGACACGCCGCTGTGGGGATCGGCGATGCGTGCGCTGCCGGCAGGTGTCGTGCTGCTGCTGATCGCCCGCAGGCTGCCGCGCGGTCGGTGGTGGTGGCGGTCGGCGGTGCTCGGCACTCTCAACATGGGCCTGTTCTTCTGTCTCGTGTACGTCGCCGCCCAGCTGCTGCCGTCGAGCGTCGCGGCCTCGCTGATGTCGCTGAGCCCGTTCGCGATCGCCGGCGCTGCCTGGTTGCTGGTCCGTGAACGCCCCACGGCTCGCGTCGCCTTCGCGGCCGTCCTGGGCGGTGCGGGCGTCCTCCTGATCGTGGGGACGGCGACCGGAGCGCTCGACGGCTGGGGTGTCGCAGCGTCCGTCGCCTCGATGGTGCTGTCCTCGATCGGCGCGGTGCTGATGAAGCGGTGGGACGACGGGACGCCCGTCCTCACGGTGACCGCCTGGCAGCTCGTCGTCGGAGGGATCGAGCTGGTGGTCGCGGCAGCCGTCGTCGAAGGAGCGCCTCCGTCGGTGACGCCGACCGAGGCGGCCGCGTTCGCCTACGTGAGCCTGGTGGCGACCGCGCTCGGGTTCGTCTGCTGGTTCAGCGGTTTCCGACACCTCCCCGCCGGGGCGGTGGGGGTGATCGGCCTGCTGAACCCCGTCACGGGAGTCGCCCTCGGCGTCGCCGTGGGGGGCGAGGCGCTCACCGTCACGCAAGCGCTCGGGATCGGCCTGGTGCTCAGCAGCATCGCGCTCGTCAACCTGCGACGCCGGGAGCCGTCGCCGTCACGGCGCAGGTCCGATCGACCCGGCTCCCGCCCCCTCGGACCCCTGCGCCCGCCGGACGCAGCGCCACGCGTCCCCGTCCCACCGCGACACCGCTCCCCGTGAGGCTCCCCCGGCGGACAGCGGTCGTCAGCGGGTCCCCAGCATCCGGTCGACCACGTGCTCCGCGATCGCGAGGCTCGACGTCGCGGCGGGCGACGGCGCGTTGCGGACGCTCGTGACGCCGTCGGCCCGGTCGATGCGGAAGTCGTCGACGAGCGTGCCGTCGCGCTCGACCGCCTGGGCGCGGATGCCGGAGCCCGCACGGCGCACGTCCGCGGCGCCGATCGCCGGCACGTACCGCTGCGCCGCGCGCATGTACGCCCGGACGGACAGGGAGCCCAGCAGCTCCCGCGCGCCGGTCCGCCAGTGCGCGCGGGCCATGTGCCATGCCCCGGGCCACGAGGCGATCCCCGCGACGTCGCGCGGGGACAGCGCGAGACGGCCGTAGCCCTCGCGGTCGAGGGAGAGGACGGCGTTCGGCCCCACCTCGAGACCGCCGCCCACGCGGCGCGTGAAGTGCACGCCGAGGAACGGGTACCGCGGGTCGGGCACGGGGTACACCATGCCGCGCACGAGCTCACGCTTGTCGGTGCGCACCGACATGTACTCGCCGCGGAACGGGACGATGCGCGGCGAGGGATCACCGCCCACGAGCGCGCCGAGGCGGTCCGACTGGAGACCTCCGCACAGGACCAGCTCGTCGACCGTGACGCGTTCAGCGCCGCTCAGCACGTCCACGCGCCCGCCGCGCCGGGCGACCCCCGTGACGGGCGTCGAGAGCCGGACCTCGCCACCCGCGGCGGCGATCTCCGCGCCGAGCGCCCGGCACACGGCCACGTAGTCCGTGATCGCGGTCCGCGGCGAGTGCAGCGCCGCGATGCCGACCGCGTGCGGCTCCACCTCGGCGATCTCCCGCCCGTCGAGCCTCCGCAGGCCGGGCACGCCGTTCTCCGTCGCGGTCCGCTCGAGCGCGTCGAAGCGCCCGGACTCGGACGGGTCGACGGCGACCACGAGCTTGCCGCACTCGACGTACGGCACGTCGTGCTCGGCGCAGTAGTCGCGCAGCAGGTCGCGCCCGCGCGTGCACAGCAGGGCCTTGAGGCTGCCGGGCCGGTAGTAGATGCCCGCGTGCACGACGCCGGAGTTGTGGCCGGTCTGGTGCGCCCCGAGCCGGTCCTCCTTCTCCAGCACGACGACGCGCGTCCCGGGCCGTCGTCGGACCACCTCGCGCGCCACGGCGAGGCCGACGATCCCCCCGCCGACGACACCGACCGTGCCGAGGTCACTGCTCGTGGCCACGCTGCTCCTCCCGACCGTCGTGCGTGCTCATGCTCCCGCGGACCGGCTCGCGGCGCGAGGATGAAACGCGTCTCAGTCCTCGACGGTGATCCCCAGGTCGCGCGCGAGGAGGTCGGCGAGCTGCGCGAGCTGCGGCGGGCTGATCGTCACGCCCCGCAGCGAGCCGATGCCCGCGAGGTCGTGCAGGTCCGCCCCGCGCAGGTCCACGTGCGCGAGCGTCGACGACTGCACGTCCAGGCGCCGGACGCGCGTGCCCGTGAAGGAGACGCGCGTGGCGCTCGACTGCACGAGGTCGAGCTCGTCGATCGTGCAGTCCGTGAACGCGACGTCGTGCAGCACCGTGCCGCGCAGGTTGACGAAGCCGAGCTTGCACCCGACGAGGTGGACGCCGTCCCACGTCGACTCGTACAGCTCCGCGGACCCGAGGCGCGCCCCGCGCACCTCGACGTCGCGCCACCGGCTGCGGACCCCGCGCAGCACCGGGACGTCGACGCGTTCCAGGACGACCTCCGTGAGGGTCGCACCGCGCAGCTCGGCCTGGTCGGCGCGCACTCCCTCGAACCGCGACCCGAACACGCTCGCGTGGCTCAGGGCGAGCTCGTCGACCTCCAGGTCCACGAACCCGAACCCCTCGAGGTCGGCCTCGTCCTCGAGGTCGTAGCGGTCTCCGGGCGTCAGGTCGGCGAGGACGACGGGGTCGAGCACGGGCGGCTCGGTCGTGGGCTTCTTCGGCGGCATGGCCCGATGATCCTCCGGGCCGCCCACGAGCGGGGCTCAGTCGAGGCAGAACTCGTTCCCCTCGACGTCCTGCATCACGATGCACGACTCCTCCTCGCCGTCCGCGAGCATCGTGCGCACGTGGACCGCGCCGAGCGCGACCAGCCGTGCGCACTCGGCCTCGAGCGTGGCCAGGCGCTCCTCGCCCACGAGCCCGCTGCCGGCGCGCACGTCGAGGTGCACCCGGTTCTTCACGACCTTGCCCTCGGGGACTCGCTGGAAGTACAGCCGCGGTCCCGCGCCGGTGGGATCGCTCGCGACGAACCACGCGTCCCGGTCCTCGGGCGGGAGCGAGGCGGTGTAGTCGTCCCAGCCGGCGAACCCCTCGGGCGGCGGCGGCGCGACGTACCCCAGCACCTCGCACCAGAAGCGCGCGACCCGCTCGGGCGCCGCGCAGTCGAACGTGACCTGTACCTGCCTCACCGCTGCCATCGGCCCACCGTAGCGGCGCCCGCTCGACGGGTCAGCGCGGCCCGGACTCCCAGCGGAAGCCGTCGGGGTCGGTGAAGGTACCGGTGTCGCCGTGGACGACCAGGCGGTGCGAGCCGGCCCCGTCCGGGTCCACCCCGGCGTCCTTCGCGGCCGCGCGGCGCGTGTAGAGCGCCAGCTTCAGGGCCGACCCGGGGGTGTCGAGCTCGACGTACCTGCTCCCGAAGCTCTTTCCCACCGCGAGACCGCGGTCGACGTAGAACTGCTTGGTCGCCCTGACGTCCTGCACGCCGAGAAGGAGCACGACGTCGTCCACCTCGCGCGTGGGCGGGCCGCTGTCCTTCTTCGCCGTCGACGCGACCTTCCAGATCGTGCCGTCAGGAGCGCGGACGACACCGCCGTACCCCCAGAAGCTCTTCGCGACCGGCTTGAGCACGGTCGCGCCGGCGTCGAGAGCCGTGCCGACGAGGCTGTCGACGGTGCTCGGCTGCGCGACGACGAGCGACAGCGTGAAGCCGCGGAAGCCGGACGTCGGTGCGTCCGACTCCCGGACGCGGACGGTGCCGCCGAGGCCGAAGGCCTGGTCGTAGAAGACCTCGGCGGTGGCGACGTCGGTCACCTCGAGGGTGACGTGGTCGATGGCGGTGCGGTTCGTGGTGTCCATGCCCAGAACGGTAGGAGCGGCGGGACGGCGCGCGCTTCTCGATTCCTGACCGGTCACGCGGCCCCGATCGTCCGGACGTCCCCGGCCGGGAGCTTGGCCCACCAGTGGCCGTAGCGGGCGAACGGCGCCGGGTCACGGCCCGCGAGGAACGCGACGAGCGACCGGGCCTCGGCCTCCAGGGCCGGCCACGCCTCGTCGGGCACGGACCGGTACGTGGTGACCTCGACCCCCTCCGCGACCGGGCGCCACACCCCGACGACGTACCCGTCGACGAGGACGGTCGGGAGGACGTCGCCGTTCGAGCGCGTGACGAGCGGACGCACGTCCGGCGGGACGACCCGCGAGCGGTCCGCGTACGCGAGCAGCGTCTCGTCCCACATGCCGAGGAGCCGGGGCGGTGCGGGCACGTCCTCGTCGGGTCGCGGCGCGCCGGGGACGTCGAGCAGCTCCGCACCGTCGGGGCCGGCGAACCGGTCGACCGTGTCGCCGAGCGTCTTCACGGCGGCACGGACCCGGGCGCGCGGGATCATCGCGACCTGCGACACGTCCGCGACCGACGCCGGACCGAAGCCCTCGAGGTAGCGCCGCACGAGGGTGGGGAGCGCGTCGTCGAAGGCCGTCGTGACGCGCGGGAGCGCGTCCGTGCCGGCCGCGACGTACGACGCGCTGGTGCCGAACGACCACGGCCCGCCCGTCGGCACGTGGTGCAGCGGCGCGAACGTCCGCAGCGCCCACCACGCGCCTCGCGGTGTCTCGGGGACGCGCGCGTCGACCCACGCCTCGAGCTCGGCGCCCGTGCGCGGGCCCGCGGCGTAGGCGAGGAGGTACGGGACGAGGGCGTGCGCCTCGTCGATCGAGATCCCGCTCACCGCGAAGCGCGGGTCGTGCAGGCGCGCCGCGCGCAGGGACGGCTGCATCGCGGTGTGCACCGTCTCGTAGTCCTCGGCGTGCACGAGGTGGAGCGCGATGCGCAGGAGCGAGGCCTTGACCACCACGCGGTCCGCGAGCGCCGCGTCGAGGTCTGCCGGGTCGAAGCGCGCGACGCGGTTCCACAGCGCGACGTACGGCGACGCGGGGTGCTGCGCCTGGAGCGCGACGACGCGCCGCACCGCCTCGGGGACGGTGAGATCCGCGCGCTCGAGCAGGAGCTGACGCGCGAGCGTCGCGCGGTTGAGTGCGCGTGGCGACGGCGGCGTCACGCACCGACTCTGCCGCGGAACGCCCCGTCTGGCGAGCCCGGGCGGCCCGCGTAGCGTGGCTCGTCCACGGGAAGAAGCCCCGTGCCCCTCCGTCGAGGAGGCTTGCATGAGCACCAGCACCAGCTCCAGCGCCCACACCCGCCGCACGACCGCGGACCCGCCCAGCATCGCCCTGCCCGGCATCGTGCTGGGCGTCGGGCTCGGCGGCTTCGTCGACGGCATCCTGCTGCACCAGATCCTCCAGTGGCACCACATGCTGTCGAGCGCGGGCACGGCGAACATCGACGTCGGCAGCTACCCGCCGACGACCGTCCACGGCCTGCAGATGAACACCCTCTGGGACGGGCTGTTCCACACCGTGACCTGGGTCGCGGTGCTCGTCGGTCTGGGGCTGCTCTACTCGCGCGTCACCGTGGCGCGCGGGCGGGTCTGGACGTCCCGGACGCTGTGGGGCTGGATGCTCGTGGGCTGGGGCGTGTTCAACCTCGTCGAGGGCCTGGTCGACCACCACCTCCTCGCGATCCACCACGTCGTCAGCGGCCGGTACCAGACGCTCGCCGACGTCGCGTTCCTCGTCCTCGGTGCCCTGCTCGTGCTCGGGGGCTGGCTGCTGCAGCGCACGGGCCGGGCCGTCGAGCCGTGACCGGCCACGACGACCACGGCGGTGGCGCGTCGTCCGGGACGCTCGTGCTCGACGGGGAGTCACTGCTGGTGCTCGCCGTGCTCGGTGTCGTCGCGTGGACGTACCTCGTCCTCGCGCTGAGGCAGCACGCCGATCCCCGCGGGTGGAGCCCGTGGCGCACCGCGCGCTTCCTCGGTGGCGTGGTGCTGCTCGCGGCCGCTCTCGTGCCGGCGCTGTCGCCACTGCCCACGGGCTCGTTCGCGGACCACATGTACCGGCACCTGCTCGTCGGCATGTACGCGCCGCTCGCCCTCGTGCTCGGCGCGCCGGTGACGCTCGTCCTGCGGTCCGTGGGCCCGGGCGCCGGCCGCCGCGTCGGGCGGCTGCTGCGCCGTCGTCCCGTGCAGGTCCTCGCGCACCCGGTGACCGCCCTGCTGCTGAGCGTCGGCACCCTGTACGCGCTCTACCTGACCCCGCTCTACGCCGCGACGACGCAGGCCCCGGCGCTGCACCACCTCCTCCACGTGCACTTCCTCGCCGCGGGCTACCTGTTCGCGTACGCGCTCGCCGGCCCGGACCCGGCCCCGCACCGGCCGTCGGTCCCGGCCCGGCTCGTCGTGCTCGGCGTCGCGATCGCCGCGCACGCCGTCCTCGCGCAGCTGCTGTACGCCGGGGCGTTCGTCGCCGTGCCCGGCCCGACGGCGGACCGGCAGGCCGGCGCGGAGCTCATGTACTACGCGGGTGACTTCGCGGTGCTCCTGCTCGCGCTGGCCCTCGTCTCGACGTGGCGCCCGGTCCGGGCACGCGCGACCGCCGCCACGGACCAGCCGGTGGCCTCGGCGACATCCTGTCCACGACCGGTGCATCCGAACCTGCCCTCCCAGGGGAAGTAGTGGTGTCAGCAGCACTCGCGCCCGGCAGCAGCGCCGGGCCCGCCACCTGGAGGACACCATGCACCGCACCGCACGACGCAGCGCCGCGCTCGCGGGCGCCGTCGGACTCGTCGCCCTCGGCGCGTTCGCCGCCCCGGCCTCGGCCGACACCGCGGAGAACGCCAGCCTCTCCGTCCTGCACGGCGTGCCGGACACGCCCGTGGACGTCTGGGTGAACGACGAGCTCACCCTCGACGACTTCCAGCCGGGCGACCTCGCCGGGCCGCTCGACCTGCCCGCCGGGACGTACAGCGTCGCCATCACCGCCCCGGACGCGACCGACACGAGCGCGCCCGTCATCGGGCCGATCGACCTGCCCCTCGAGGCCGGGGGGAACTACACCGCGGCCGCGCACCTCGACGCCGCCGGGGAGCCCACGGCGACCCTGTTCACCAACGACACGTCCACGACCGCTGCGGGCGAGGGCCGGCTCACGGTCCGGCACGTCGCGGCCGCACCCGCGGTCGACGTCCTCGCGGGCGGCACCGCCGTGGTCTCCGGGCTGGAGAACCCCGACGAGTCCGTGCTGAACCTCCCGGCGAGCACCGTGTCCGCGGCCGTCGCCGCGGCCGGGACCACCGAGCCGGTGCTGGGCCCGGTCGACGTCACCGTCGCCGAGGGCGTCAACACCATCGCCTACGCGTGGGGCAGCCTCGAGGCGGGCAACCTCGCCCTCGCCACGCAGACCGTCGAAGGCCTGCACTCCGCGCCGGCCGGCGTCCCGGGCGGGCAGTCGGGTCTCGCGGCGGAGCCGTCGACCTCGTCGGTGTTCACCACGGTCGCCATCGCGTTCGGCGCGAGCCTGTTCGGTCTGCTGCTCGTCGCGGCGGTCGTCATGGGCACGCGGGCATGGCGCGAGCAGCACGTGGCCACGGCCGACCGGACGACGCGCGGGCACCGCTCGGCATGACGTCACGGCACGCGACGGCGCTCGCGACCCTCGCCGTGGGCGCCGCCTTCCTCGTCGGCGGGTGCACCCCCGCCCCTGCCGACGAGACCGCCGCCGGAGGTCACGTCCCGGCGGCGGAGGCCCCCGCCCGGCCCGCCCCGGGCGGGGGCACCGCCGGGACGGACGGCGCGACGTCGGGCCCCGTGCCCGACGTCCCCGTCCGTCCCGCGCGGGACCAGCCCGCCGCGGCGCCACCGGCGGCCACCCGGGTCGTCGTGCCGTCGCTCGACCTGGACATGGCCGTGGAACCCGCGGGCGTCGACGACGACGGACAGATGGCCCTGCCCGACGACGCGCGCTCGGCGGCGTGGTACCGGTTCGGGCCGGGCCCGTCGAGCCCCGCGGGGGCGGTCGTCGTCGCCGCGCACGTGGACGACCTCGACGGAGCGGGACCGTTCGCCCGGCTGGCCGACGTCGCGGCCGGCACGACCGTCGACGTCGTCGACGCGACGGGCACCACCTACACCTACACAGTGACCGGCGTGGAGGACATCGCGAAGGCGGACCTCCCGCTCGACGTCGTCTTCGACCGCGGCGGCCCGGCGCGGCTCGTGCTCGTGACCTGCGGCGGCGAGTGGGATCGCGAGCGACGCTCGTACACCGAGAACGTCGTCGTGACGGCCGAGCGGGCGGGCGGGGCGTGACGGTCTACGATCGCCTCACGAAGACGGTCGGCGACGACGCCGACCCCGAGCACGGAGGACATCCGCTGAGCTCCCCCGAGACCGCGGTCGATGACGCCGACGTCGCGCTGCTCGGGCGTCGGTTCGCCGGCGGCGACGAGGAGGCGCTCGCGGAGGCGTACCGCCGCTGGTCGACGCTCGTGCACACCATCGCGCTGCGGTCGCTCGGGAACCGGGCCGACGCCGAGGACGTGACCCAGCAGGTCTTCGTCGGGGCGTGGCGCGGGAGGCACCGGTTCGACCCGGACCGCGCACGGCTCCCGGCGTGGCTCGTCGGCATCACGCGGCACAGCGTCGCCGACGCGCACGAGGCGCGGACCCGGGCCCGGCGCTCCGAGCAAGCCGTCGCGGCGTCGGCTCCGAACCCTGGGACGACGGAGGACGACGTCCGCCGGGTCGCCGACCGCGTGCTCGTCGCCGACGAGCTGAGACGGCTCGGAGACCCGGGGCGGACGATCCTGGAGCTCGCGTTCTTCCGCGACCTGACGCACGTGCAGATCGCCGAGGAGCTCGACCTGCCGCTCGGTACGGTCAAGAGCCACGTACGACGGAGCCTGATCCGGCTGCGCGACCGAATGGAGGTGGACGGTGCAGCACATCGATGACGAGACCCTCGCGCTCCTCGCGCTCGGGGAGGACGTGCTCGACGACGCCGCGCGCGCCCACCTCGGCTCCTGCGACGCCTGCACCGCGGAGGTCGACGGGCTCCGGTCGGTGGTCGACGACGCGCGGGCCGGCGGTCCGGACCTCGTCGCACCCGACCCCGACGTCTGGAACCGCGTCCACGCGGAGCTCGGGCTCGGCGCCTCGTCGACGTCCCCGGCCGGCGCCGGTCCGACCGGGTGGTCGGGCGACGCCACGACCGGCGCAGGCGACGTCGCGACCGTGACGCCGCTCGCGGGGCGGCGGCGCGGTGTGTGGCTGCCGGTCGCCGCGGCCGCGTCCGTCGCGCTCGTCGTCGGTGTCGCGGGCGGGGTCTGGTGGGAGCGGCGCGAGCTCACGCCCACCGAGACCACCGTCGCGACGGCCGACCTCGCCCCGCTGCCCGGCTGGGACGACGCGAGCGGCGAGGCGCGGGTCGAGGAGACGGCGGACGGTCGGCGCCAGGTCGTCGTCACGCTCGACGCCCCGGCGCCGGACGGCACGTTCCGCGAGGTGTGGCTGCTCGCGGAGGACGTCAGCGGGCTCGTGAGCCTCGGGGTGCTGGAGGGCTCGGAGGGACGGTTCGACCTCCCCGACGGGCTCGACCTCACTGCCTTCCCCGTGGTCGACGTCTCGGAGGAGCACTTCGACGGCGACCCGGCCCACTCGGGCGACTCCGTCGTGCGCGGCCCCCTCGACGTCTGACCCCGAACGCGAGATCGACCCGTACGTCCCGAGATCGACCTTCTGAGGGTCGATCTCGGGACGTACGGGTCGATCTCGCGAAGCCTGTCAGGACGACGACGGCGACTCGGCGATGCGCCGGATCGCTGCGAGGCGGCGGTCCCACCCGGCGCCGATGGCGTCGAGGGCGCGGGCGGTCTCGGCGAGACGTGCGCCGAGCGCGCGGTACCGGACCTCGCGCCCTGCGCGCGACGCCTCGACGAGACCGGCCTCCGCGAGCACCGTGAGGTGCTTCGCGATGGCCTGCCGGCTCACGGGCAGGAGCTCCGCGAGCGCCGACGCCGAGAGCTCGGCACCGCCCAGCTCGGTGAGGATGCGCCAGCGCGTGTCGTCCGCGAGGGCGGCGAAGACGGGCGTCAGCGTCTCCCCCGCGAGCGGGCTGCTCACGCCGACGCGCCCGACGGGGGGACGGTCGCCCCCTCGAGCAGGTCGACGAGCTCGTCGAGCTCGCTCGTCCAGCCCTGGCGGTGGTCCTCGAGCGCCGCGCGCGCGTCCGCGAGGTGCTCGAACCCGGTCTCGACGACGGTGAGGACGGTCGACGCGCCGTCGGGCACGAGCGTGAAGCGCGCGACGGTCGAGTTCTCCTCCGTCAGCGCCTCCCCGGCCGGAGCGCTCCAGCGCAGCGCGAAGACGGACGGCTCGTCGTACTCCTCGATGCGGACGGGCGCGTCGGTCTCGCCGTCCCAGCCGAAGACGCCTTCCCCGCCGACGCGCAGGTCCGGCAGCGAGGCGCGCTGCCCGAACCACTGGCTGATGAGGTCCTCCTGCGTGAGCGCCGCCCAGACGCGGTCCACGGACGCACGGACGTGCACCGTGCGGGTCACCGTGAACGTCTCCTGGTCGACGACGGCCGGCTCGTTGGTCGTGGTCATGGTCGTGCTCCTCTCGGGTGGTGTTCTCGAACTCGTGCAACTCAACAGTTGCACGAGTTGAGGCATAGCGCAATCACTCAGTTGCAGATGAACTCACTGGTCGACCCTGTTATTGATACAGCGTTCCGTGTACTGTCGACCCATGGCCGAGACCGTCACCCTGACCCACACCGCCGCGCTCGCGCGGCTGGGCCACGCACTCTCCGACGAGACCCGCGCGCGCATCATGCTGACCCTGCGCGAGGCGCCGGCGTACCCGTCCGACCTGGCCGACGCGCTCGGCGTCTCCCGTCAGGTCATGTCCAACCAGCTCGCGTGCCTGCGCGGCTGCGGGCTCGTCGAGGCGATCCCCGACGGGCGTCGCACCTGGTACCGGCTCGCAGACCCGCACCTCGTGCCCGCGCTCGACGACCTCCTGCGCCTCGTCGTGACCGTCGACCCGACGTGCTGCGCGCCCGAGGGATGCACCTGCTCATGACGTCGATCTCTCTCGGGCCCGGCCCCCTGCCGACTGCTCGCCGGGACGTCCTCGAGCGGAGGATCCGCTGGGTCGTCACCGCGACCATCGCCTACAACGTCGTCGAGGCCGTCGTCGCCATCACCGCCGGCCGGATCGCCTCGTCCGCCGCGCTCGTCGGCTTCGGGCTGGACTCCGTCGTCGAGGTGCTCTCCGCCGCAGCGGTCGCCTGGCAGTTCGCCGCCCCGGACCCGCGCCGCCGCGAGCGCGTCGCCCTGCGCCTGGTCGCGGTCTCGTTCTTCGGCCTCGCGGCCTTCGTCACCGTCGACGCCACGCGCACCCTGCTCGGCGCCGCGGAGCCCGACCACTCGACCGTCGGCATCGTCCTCGCCGCCGTGAGCCTCGCCGTGATGCCGTTCCTGTCGTGGTTCGAGCGGCGCACCGGCCGCGAGCTCGGTTCCGCGTCGGCGGTGGCCGACTCGAAGCAGACCCTGATCTGCAGCTATCTCTCGGCGGTCCTCCTCGTCGGTCTGGTGCTGAACAGCACGTTCGGCTGGACCTGGGCGGACCCGGTCGCCGCCCTGGTCATCGCGGCGTTCGCCGTGCGCGAGGGCGTCGAGGCCTGGCGCGGCGACGCGTGCTGCACCCCGATCGGCGTCCTCCTCGCCGACGACGACGAGGACGGGTGCGACGACGGGTGCTGCACCGGGACTCCCGCGCGGTAGACGACCCGTGGGGCCGCCTCCCTCAGCGTGCGGCCCCGGTCAGAGGGTCGTGCCCGTCAGCGGGCAGTCTCCGTGAGGACGCCCGCGAGCGCCGTCAGGGCGCCGGGGACCACCGAGTAGTACGCCCAGCGGCCACGCTGCTCGCGGGAGAGCAGGCCTGCCTCGACGAGGATCTTCAGGTGGTGGCTCACGGTCGGCTGCGCGAGACCGACCGGCTCGGTGAGGTCGCAGACGCACGCCTCTCCGCCGTCGTGCGCGGCGACGATCGACAGGAGCTGCACGCGCGTGGGGTCGCCGAGCGCCTTGAACACCCGGGCGAGGTCGCGCGCGACCTCCGGGTCCGCCGCCTCCCGGACGAGCGGTGCACAGCACCGCGTCGCGGCCGGTGCCGCCTGCGTGGTGAGCGAGAGCTCCGTCGTCGTCATGACGCCCATCTTGCCACGCATCGACAAACATGGATACGTTGACCTTGGTTGATCGAAGTTCGTCGATGCGAGGAGAGTGCGATGAGCGTGGAGCGTGCAGGGCTGCCGGTCGTGGTGATCGGGGCCGGTCCCGTCGGGCTGGCCGCAGCGGCCCACCTGCTGGAACGCAACCTGGAGCCGCTGGTGCTCGAGGCAGGTGACGGGCCAGGTGCGGCGATCGCGTCGTGGGGCCACGTGCGCCTCTTCTCGCCGTGGCGGTACGACGTCGACGCCGCGGCCCGGCGCCTGCTCGAACCGTCGGGCTGGGTGGAGCCCGCCCAGGACACCCTGCCGACCGGCGCGGAGCTCGTCCGGCAGTACCTCGCCCCGCTCGCCGCGACCCCGGCCATCGCCTCGCGACTGCGCACCGGGACCCGCGTGCTGGCGGTGGCGCGCGACGGCGCGGACAAGACCCGGTCGCTCGGGCGCGAGCGGCAGGGCTATCGCGTGCGCACCCTCGGCCCGGACGGGCGGGTGCAGGACGTCCTGGCTCGCGCGGTGATCGACGCGTCGGGCACCTTCGGGACGTCGAACCCGCTGGGCGTCTCCGGGCTGCCGGCCGCGGGCGAGGCGGAGTCGGCCGCCTTCGTCACGGGACCGCTGCCCGACGTCCTCGGGACGCAGCGCGACCGGTTCGCGGGCCGAGACACCCTCGTGGTCGGGATGGGCCACTCGGCCGCGAACACGCTGCTGAGCCTCGTCGAGCTCTCCGAGACCGAGCCCGGCACGACGGTCACGTGGGCGATCCGCGGCGGCTCGGCCCGGCGCCTGTTCGGCGGCGGGACCGACGACGAGCTCCCGGCGCGCGGGCTGCTCGGCACGCGCCTGCGCTCCGCCGTCGAGGCGGGGCGCCTGACCCTGCTCACGCGGGTCTCGATCGAGCGCCTCGTCCCGGGCCCGGACACCGTCCAGGTGCTGGGCACCGCACGCGACGGCGCCCTGAACCTCGACGTGCACCAGATCGTCGACGCGACCGGCTTCCGTCCCGACCTCGACATGCTGCGCGAGGTGCGCCTCGACCTCGACCCCGTCGTCGAGGCTCCCACTGCCCTCGCCCCGCTGATCGACCCGAACCAGCACTCGTGCGGCACCGTGCCGCCGCACGGGGAGCAGGTGCTGTCCCACCCCGACGACGGGTTCTACCTCGCCGGCATGAAGTCGTACGGGCGCGCTCCGACGTTCCTCCTCGCGACGGGGTACGAGCAGGTGCGCTCCATCGCCGCGGCGCTGGCCGGGGACCGGGCAGCGGCGGACGCTGTCGAGCTCAACCTGCCCGCCACCGGTGTCTGCTCGAGCGACCTGGCCCTGGCAGCCGACGGCGAGAGCGTCGCCGGCTCGTGCTGCGGGACGGCGTCGGCGGAGCCGCAGCTCGTCACGCTCGGCCGGCCGGGAGGACAGGCGTGACGCCCAGCTCGTCGAGCAGGGTCAGCACACGCGCGCGGATCTCGTCGCGGATGGGGCGCACCGACTCGATGCCCTGACCTGCCGGGTCCTCCAGGGCCCAGTCCTCGTAGCGCTTGCCGGGGAAGATCGGGCACGCGTCGCCGCAGCCCATGGTGATGACGACGTCGGACGCCTGCACGGCGTCGGTCGTGAGGACCTTGGGCTGCTCGGCACGGAGGTCGATGCCCTCCTCGAGCATGGCCTCGACGGCGACGGGGTTGATCTGGTCGGCCGGTGCGGACCCGGCGGAGCGGACCTCGACGGCGTCGCCCGACAGGGCGCGCAGGTACCCGGCCGCCATCTGGGAGCGGCCGGCGTTGTGGACGCAGACGAACAGGGCGGACGGCTTGGCGGTGCTGGTCTCGGTCACGGTGGTCTCCGGTGGTTCAGGGGATGGGCAGGTCGAGGTCGGGCAGCAGGTCGGTGAGCAGGGCGCGCACGCGGGTGTCGAGCTCGGCGCGGATCGCGGCGACGCCGGCCGGGGAGGCCAGCGCAGGGTCGCCGACGAGCCAGTCCTCGTACCGCTTCCCGGGAAGGACCGGGCAGACGTCGCCGCAGCCCATGGTGACCACGACGTCGGCGGCGCGGACGGCGTCGTCGGTCAGCGGCTTGGGGAACGCCTCGCCGTCCGCGGTGCCGAGGGCCGCGAGCTCGGGCCGGACCGCGGGGTGCACGTCCGCGGCCGGCGTCGAGCCCGCGGAGCGGACGACGACGCGGTCCCCGGCGTAGCGGCGGACCAGGGCGGTGGCGAGCTGAGACCGGCCGGCGTTGGCGACGCAGACGAAGAGCACCTGCGGACGCGCGCCGGGCTCGCGAACCAGGTCCGCGAGGCGCTGGCGCGCGAAGCGGTCGGTCAGGGCGAGCAGGTGCGCCGCGACCGTCGCCGAGCGGGCGAGGGCCGTGTACGACTCGCGCACGGTCTGCACCACGAGACCCCTCTCCACAGCCGGGAACCGCGCGGTCAGGTCGGCGGCGAGCCCGCCGAGCGCCGCGTCGACGTCCTCGAGCCCGGTCAGCTCCTGGGGCGCGACGAGCGCCTCCAGGGCCGCCGGGGCGAAGGACTCGAGGAGGGTCGAGACCGCCCCCTTGTAGCCAGGGGCGATGCGGTACCAGACCCAGGTGCCACGCCGCTCGGAGGTCAGCATGCCGACGTCGCGCAGCACCTTGAGGTGGTGCGACACGGTGGGCTGGGACACGTCCGTCAGGGCAGCCAGGTCGCACACGCACGCCTCGCCGGCGGGAGAGGTCGCGACGAAGGACAGCATCCGCAGCCGGAGCGGCTCCGCGAGGGCCTTGAGCGTGGTGGCGACGGCGCCGGCGACCTCGGTCCCCATCGCGTGGGACTCGGCGTCCAGGAGCGAAGGAGCCTGTATCGACATCCGTCTATGTTGACACGTGTCGATGCCGCGGACAAGGAGGCGGCTCGTCGCTGCTCCCGTACGCGGCATACGGTGGTCGCATGAGCACCCTGGGGATCATCGGCAGCGGAAGCATCGGATCGGCGGTCGCCCGACTCGCCGTCGCGGCGGGCATCCCCGTCGTCGTGGCCAACTCGCGCGGCCCGCAGACCCTCACGGGCCTCATGGACGAGCTCGGTCCTCTCGCCACCGCCGGGACCGTGGAGCAGGCCGCAGCAGCCGGTGACCACGTCGTGCTCTCGGTCCCGCTGACCGCGGTCGAGACGCTGGACCCGCACCTGCTCGACGGCAAGGTCGTGCTGGACACCACGAACTACTACCCCTCCCGCGACGGACGTGTCCCGCGCCTCGACGACGGCGACGTCACCTGCGGCGAGCTCGTCCAGGAGCACTTCCCGGCAGCGCGCCTGGTCAAGGCGTTCAGCAACATCGTCGCCCCGCACGTCCCGCAGCTGGCCCGCCCGTCCGGCGCCGACGACCGCACCGCCCTGCCGATCGCCGGCGACGACGACACGGCGAAGGCCGAGGCCGCAGCACTGATCGACCGGCTGGGGTTCCTCACGGTGGACGCCGGGACCCTGGCCGACGCGTGGCGGTTCGAGCCCGAGTCGGCGGCGTACACCCCGATCTACCTGGCGGACCCGAGCACCGCCGGAACAGCTGATGCAGGCCCCGGCAGCCCCCGTCCCGCCCTCCCGCCTGTCGCGCCACCTCGCCGCCGCCACCCGGGTCGACGTCGCGGGCCGGCAGTTCTGACCACCGGCCGGCTCCCGACGGAGCACGCGGGCGAGCAGACGGCCCGCGACCGGTCCGCCCGGCGGATGTCGGGAGACCTGGCCTAGCGCGTCGGCGGCAGGACGACCTCCCGCGTGCTCGTGAGCACGACGACCGGCTCGCCCGCCGGCAGCCCGTCGACGTGCACGACGCTCGTGGTCGGGGCGACGTCGAGCGTGCAGGGCCGGGTGTCCGTGGCCGACCGGCGACCGAACGTGAACGCGAGCGTGCGCTCGGCGGGGTCCCACTCGGCGTCGACCGGGGTGAGCGGGCACGAGCTCGACCCGACGGTCACGACGTTCACCGTCTCGGGCTCCCCGCCGCGGGCGAACCCGACCCCGTGCTCCTCGGGGTCGACGGCCGGGCGGAGCTCGCCCCCCTCCGCCGGGAGCCCGCGGTAGGTCACGTCGGCGACCGACCGGACGTGGACAGCGGGGTCCGCGACGCACGCCGTCACCCCGAGGACCGCCACGAGGGTGACGGCCGCGCCGACGGCGGCGCGCGTCGTCCGCCGGCGAGCGGTCCGGGTAGGGCGGAACGGCGGGGTCGGGCGGAACGGCGGGGCCGACCCGCCCGGTTCGCGCTCCTGGATCGTCCTGGCCGGGTTCCGGGTCATGGCGCGTCCCTCCTCGTGGTCCGCGGGCCGGCGACCGCCGCCGGGCCCGACACGACCACGCTCGTCCTGAGGAACCCCTCGCCGCATCGGGCGACCGCGCTCGACCGGGGAAGTCACCGCCTCAGCGCCTCCTCAGCGCCTCCTCGACGGAGGACTGAGGACCTCAGACGAGGCGCAGGCTCAGAACACGTCGCCCGGTGGTGCATCCGCGCTGCCCGCTCGGCCGGAAGAGGGGGTGGACGCCGACGTGACGTCCGGCGACCCCCGTGGTCGTCCGTGCTCCGACGAAGGGACTCGACGATGAACCTCCGACGCACCTCCCGACTCACGCTCCGACGCACGACCGCCGCCGTGACGGCGGCCCTGCTCGCCTCGACGGGCGTCGCGGTCGCCGCCACGTCCGCCTCCGCGGCACCCGGCACCACCAGCCTCGCGTCGGTGCTCGCCGCTGACGGCGACACGTTCGACCGCAACTGGTACGACTACGACATCGTCGACCAGGCCGTCGCCGCCGTGCTCGCTGCGAAGCCGGACAGCCCGGTCGCCGTCCTGGCCGACGGGACCGTCCCGCTCACGGCGTTCCTGCCGAACGACCGCGCCTTCCAGCTCCTCGCGCTCGACCTCACGCACCGGTGGCAGCGGACTGAGAGCGGGACGCTCACGGCGATCGCGGAGGCCGCCGGCATCGACGCGGTCGAGCAGGTCCTGCTGTACCACGTGGTCCCCGGCGCGACGATCGACGCCCGCACCGCGCTCGCGTCCGACGACGCCGCGCTGACCACCGCGCAGGGCGGCACGTTCCGCGTCGACGTCCTCAGCAAGAAGCTCGCCCTCGTCCGGCTCGTGGACCAGGACCGGAACGATCTCAACCCCTTCCTCGTGACGAGCAGGCTCGACCTCAACGCCGGCAACGTGCAGATCGCGCACGGGATCTCGGCCGTGCTGCGCCCGCTGGACCTCTGACCCCGACTCCCTCGCCCCGACGGTTCGGCACCTCGTGCGCCGTTCGGCACCCCGTGCGCGCTTCGGCGTCTACAGCTGCCGAACACGCGCACGAGGTGCCGAACCGTCGTGCTCGGACATCGGACGCGGCCGACGAGGCTGCGGGGCGAGCACCACGCGCTAGGCGTCCCCGCGGTCCGGTCGGCGCAGGCGGTAGCGCAGGTGGGTCACCCGCTCGCCCGGGGTGATGTCCGGCCCGTCGAGGACGTACGGAGCGGCGCCGATCCCGTCGAAGAACCGCACGCCGTCGCCCAGGAGGACGGGGACGACGTCGAGCACGACCTCGTCGAGCAGACCTGCGGCGAGCGCCTGGCTCGCCATCTCGCCCGCGTTGACCGCGACGTCGAGCCCCCCGGCGAGCTCGTGCCCCGCCGCGACGGCGTCCTGGATCCCGGTGGTCACGAACCGGAAGGGCGCGTCCGGGTGGGCGTCGGCCCACTCCTGCGGGACGGAGTGCGTGAGCACGACGACGGGCTTGTCGAGCGGGTGCGTCCCTCCCCAGCCGTCGGTCATGTCGAACAGCCGCCGCCCGACGACGAGCACCCCGATCTGCGGCATCACGGTGCTGAGATAGCGGTGGTCGGCCGGCGACAGGCGGAAGTGCACGTCCGGGTTCGCGCTCGGGAACTCCTCGGCCCCGCCGTCGTACCAGGCGAAGAGGTGCTCGAAGCCGGTGCCCTGCGGTCCTGCGATGAATCCGTCCAGCGACACGCTCGCGCTCGTTGTCACGATGCCCATGCCGTCAGCCTCCGTCCGTCGTCGACGGCCCGTGCTCGTGCACGGACCCACCCGAGGACCGACCGGCGGCAGGTCGCCGACTCATCGGCAGGGCTACCGTGGGGTCCGACCCACCCGACTCCCGGAGGTCCGATGTCTGTGCCCGTCGTGCTCTCGCTGCCGTTCGCCGGCCGGTGGCTCGTCCAGAACAGCCCCGCCCGGCGGGTCCCGAGCCACGGCGTCGAGCTCTACGGCATGCGCTACGCGATCGACTTCGTCGGCGTCGACGAACGCCACCGCACGAGCCCGGTCCGCGACTGGCGGACCGCGCTCGCCACCGAGCCGCCCGAGCGGTTCGTCGCGTTCGGGCGGCCGGTCCTCGCGCCCGGTGCGGGCGTCGTCGTCCACGTGCACGACGGCGAGCCCGACCACGCGGCGCGACGCTCACCGCTCGCGCTGGTCCCCTACGCGCTCGGTCAGGCCGGGCGCGTGCGGCAGGGCCGAGACGCGGTCGCCGGCAACCACGTCGTCGTGGCGCTCGCCGGGCAGCGCGCGTGGGTCACGCTCGTGCACCTGCGGGCAGGCTCGCTGCGCGTCCGCCCGGGGGACGAGGTCGCCGAGGGCCAGGTGCTCGGCGAGTGCGGGAACTCGGGGAACTCGACGCAGCCGCACGTGCACGTCCAGGTCACCGACAGCCCGGAGCTGGCCACCGCGCGCGGTCTCCCGACGGCGTTCCGCGACTTCCGCGAGCGGCCGCACCGGGGTGGCCCGGCGGTCGAGCGCGACGTCGGCGTGCCGGACGAGAGATCGGTCGTCGAGCCGCTCACCGCGCGCCCGGCGATCTCCTAGCGAGGCTCACGCCTGGCGCAGCTCGTGCGCGCGCCGCCACGAGCCGACCTCGCGCCCGTCGTCGGTCACGAGCCGGAACGGGGCCAGCGGCAGGTTCCCCGCCCGCAGGCGGGACCGCAGGACCTCGAGCGCGGCGGCGTCGTCGACGGCCCCGAAGACCTCGCCGCGGACCGCTCCGCCGGCGGTGACGACCTGGTACCGCGTGGTGCCCGTGTCGCTCACGTAGACCTCGTGGGCGTGCTGCGCGACCTCCTGGGCGACCTCGCGCGTCGGGAGCTCGTGCCACGTGCGGTCGTCCGTCTCGAGCACCCACGTGCCGTGGGCGGCGTCGGGTCGGACGGTGTACGAGCGCTCCGTGGAGGCAGCACCCCACGTGTCGTCGTCCAGCGCGGTCCAGCGCAACGTGCTCATCACTTCCCCCGCCGACGGTCCGTCCTCACCACCGAGCACCCGACCAGCCGGGCCCCGAACAGTGTGACCCATGAGCGGGCAGGGACGAACTCGACCGGACGGTCGGCATGCTGCCGGCGGAGGCCGGTGGTCGACGTCGCGGCCTCCTTCCCCGCGCCTCGCACGCGACCACCGGTCACCGTCGGGTGCTGCAGCTCAAAGCGGAGGATGGCCCTCCGTCTCCACGGTGGCCCGCGGTACGCTGCCGCGAAAGACGTCTGGCTGACGCGCCGGAGACCGGGAACGGACACAGGCACAGGGACGCACAGGGACGCACGGACGGGCAGGGGCACGGACGATGACGGAGACAGGGCTGCGCGCCGACGCGCAGCGCAACCGCGAGCGGATCGTCGCCGCGGCCACGACGCTCGTCGTCGAGCAGGGCGCCGACGTCGCGCTCGACGCCGTCGCGCGCGCCGCGGGCGTCGGGATCGGGACCCTCTACCGCCGGTTCCCCGACCGCCAGGCCCTGCTGCGCGCCGTCGTGCAGGACGCCGTCGCGGCGGTCCTCGCCGACGTCCGCGCGGCCACCGAGGACGCGCTCACCGCGTGGGACGCCCTCGCGCGCGCGCTCGCGTGGTCCCCGGAGCTGCGCGTCACGCTGCGCCTGGTCGCCGTCGCGCCGCCCGCCGACGTCGGCCCGCTGCACGACGACGCCGACGCGCTCTGGGTGCGCGACGAGCTGCTCTCTCTCGTCGGCGGGCTGGTGCGGGCCGCGCAGGACGAGGGCGCGCTGCGCGACGACGTCTCGACGGGCGACGTCGTCCTGCTCATGGCGGCCGTCAGCCGCTCGCTGCCCAGCGGCACCGAGGACGCGCACAACGCCTACGCACGGGCGCACGCCCTCGTGCTCGACGGCCTGCGTGCCCGCGCGGCCCATCCGCTCCCGGGCGAGCCGGTCGACGTCGGCGACCTGCCGCTCTGAGGCGCCGGCCGCACGCCGGCGACCTGCGACCGACCGGGCACCGGCTACGGCAGGTGCGCCTCCAGCAGGTCCGCGGCGGCGCGCGTGCCGCCGAGCGACCGGAGCTCCGCGCCGAGCCGTGCGGCGGTCTCGCGGTAGCCCGGCTCCGTCGCGACCGCCCGGTAGGCGTCCCGGACCGCGGCGGGACGCGGCGTCCCCGTGCGCAGGTTCACGCCGGCCCCGTGCCAGCCGATGCGGGCCGCGATCTCCGGCTTGTCGAGGTCTCCCCCGGCGACCACGAGGGGGACGTCGTGCCGGAGCGCCTGGAGCACGCCGCCGTAGCCGCCGTTCGTGATCATCACCGACGTCCGCGGCAGGAGCTGCGGGTACGGGACCATCGGCGCGACGCGAGCGTTCGCGGGCAGGGGACCGCGCAGCGGGTCGGTGCGGTGCCCCAGGCCGACGACGACCAGCACGTCCTCGTCGGCGAGCGCCTCGAGCGCCGGGAGGATCAGGTCGCGCGCGTCGACGTTCGCGGTGCCCTGCGTCACGTGGACCACGGGGACCTCGGCGTCGACGACGTCGTCCCACCACGAGGGCAGCGCGGCGGTCCCGGCGCCGTCCGTCCCGTCGTCGGTGAGGTCGCCCACGAAGCAGATGTGCCCGGGGAGGTCGTCGCGCGGGTAGTCGAGCCCCGGCGACCCCGCCGCGACGACGAGGAACGGCGAGTACCACATGGTCGCGAAGGTCGCGGTGTCCGCAGGCAGCCCGGCGTCGCGCCGCGTGCGCTGGTAGAGGCGGGTCAGCGCGGCGGTGCCCACGCCGGAGGTCGCGCCGAGCAGCGCGTCGCGCGCCCTGCCCAGGACCCCTTCCCCCGGGGTGAGCCCCAGCCCGGTCGGCGGGATCCCCTTGCCCGGGAGCCACACCGCGATCGGCGAGACCGTCGCCCAGGGCGAGCGCAGCCGCTCGGCCGCGAACCGGGTCCCGAGCGCCATGGGGTCACCGGCGAGGAGGTCCCACGGTTCGTCGTCGTGCAGCGCGACGAGGTCCTGCGCCTGGGCGGGCGCCGTGCCGAGGAAGAGGTCCTGGAGGTTGACGAGGACCTGGCGGAACCCCTTGCGGTCCTGCAGCCGCGGGAACGTGGCCGAGAGGTCGCGCTCGTCGAAGTCCGGCGCGGCGTCCCACGGCACGCCGCGCGCACCGACGGCGTCGAACAGCGCGACGTACGACCTGCCGGTGTAGACCCGGACGTCGTGACCGCGGCGCACGAGCTCCGCGGCGACGGCGCGGATGGGCCGGGCGTGCCCGGCGAACGGCATCGCCGTCATCATGATCGAGGCCATGAGCCGAGTATGGACCGTGGCCGGGCCGCGGACCGCCGCGCGACCCGTCCGGTACCACGCCGACGACGACGCCCCTCAGGACTCGGGGCGGGTCCGGGATCTCGTCGGGGCGCCGGCTCCTCAGCCGAAGAGCTGCGCCACCTCGTGGTCCGCCACGACGAACAGCGCCGCGCTCGCGAGGTCCGTCGCCGGGCCGCCGTGCGCCGTCGTGGTGTCACCGACGCGGACGAGCACCACGACGCTCCCGGTGGCCCGCAGGATCGCCGTCCCGGTCCCGTCGTCGAGCGCCGCGTACGACTCCTCGTAGCCGGGCGGGGCCGCGACCCGCAGCGCGGAAGGGGCAGCGCCGGACGTGTCGGCGAGCGCGTCACCCGCTGCTGCCGCGATGGCGTGCGCCGCCACGATCTCGTCGGCCGCCTCCTCCGAACCCACCTCGACCACCACGAGGTCCGCCGCGACCTCCGGGCCCTGCCGGGACACGGCACGCACCCCGAACCCCTCCACGCACGCGTCCGCGACGCCCTCCGTCAGCGCGGGCACCGGCGGCAGAGCGTCGCACGCGAGGTCCGTGCGGGCCGCGAGGGACAGGGGGTAGCCGTTCACCGTCCAGTCGTTGTCCCCGTAGAACTCCCAGGACGTCGGCGCGAGAGCCGGCCCCGACGCCGGGTCCATCTCCGTGCTCGCGCGGTACGCGTCCTCGAGCCAGGTCGGTTCCGCCTCGTCGGGCCCCGAGCCCTCGACGGCAGGCGTCTCGTCCGTCGGGCTCTCGCTCGCGGTCTCCTCGTCGGACGGAGCGTCGTCCGGCGGCTCGTCGGCGCTCGGGCCCGGCTCCTGGGGTACGGCCGAGGAATCGGCGAGGCTGGGTGGTCGCTAGGAGCGGACGAGGCGGGCGATAGCGTCGGAGGCTTCCTTGATCCTGATGTCCGCGTCGTCGCCGTCGGTCTTGGCGGCGTCCACGACGCAGTGCTTGAGGTGGTCGTCCAGGAGTCCGAGCGCGACTCCTTGCAGGGCGCTGGTCAGGGCGCTGACCTGGGTGAGGATGTCGATGCAGTACTGCTCCTCGTCGACCATGCGGTGCAGGCCGCGCACCTGTCCTTCGATGCGCTTGAGGCGTGCTAGGTAGCGGGCCTTGTCGGTGATGTACCCGTGGGGTGCGTCCTGGTGCGTTGCGGGTTCGGGGTTGTCCGTCATGGTCGTCCTCTCCTGTGGTGCGGTCGACCGCTGATGCCCGGTGCCGCGCTGTGCACATCGTGCACGAGAACGGCACCGGGCAGGGGTCTAGGCGGTGCGGGCGTACTGCTTGGGGTTGGCGTCGAAGAGCGGGCCGCAGGAGGAGCAGCACAGCCAGTAGCGCTGACCCTCGTAGTCGCGGACGAGTCCGGCCGCTTCCGCGTCGGCCTTGACGCTCATGCTGCCGGGCATGACCGGGCACTCTGCGAGGTCATCCTCCTGCGAGGTACCGCTCGGAGCCGCGGTTGCAGCGTGGGTGTGGTGCGTCCCGTTGTGCTGGTCGTTGTCGCCGTGACCGTGGTGGGCGTCGTGGTGGTGGTGGTGCTCGTGGGCGTCATCGTGGTCGTGCTGATGGCACATGGTGGTCCTCCTGGAGATCGTTGGAGCTGGTGGGTCTGGTCACACGCCGGCGAGCTGCGCGGCCGGGGCGGTTGACGTGGTGGTGGACGGGTTTGGGCTGGTTGCCCGGCTGCTGAACGACCGCAGGCGCAGGCTGTTACCCACGACGAAGACGCTGGAGAACGCCATCGCGGCGCCTGCGAGCATGGGGTTGAGCAGGCCGAGGGCGGCCAGCGGGATCGCGGCGACGTTGTAGGCGAACGCCCAGAACAGGTTCACCTTGATCGTCCCGAGGGTGCGCCGGGACAGGCGGATCGCGTCGGCCGCGGAGCGCAGGTCGCCCCGCACGAGGGTGATGTCGGCGGCCTCGATCGCGACGTCGGTGCCCGTGCCCATCGCGAGACCGAGGTCGGCCTGGGCCAGGGCCGCGGCGTCGTTGACGCCGTCGCCGACCATCGCGACGACCTTGCCCTCGGCCTGCAGCCGGGCCACGACGTCGACCTTGTCCCGGGGCATGACCTCGGCGATCACCTCGTCGATGCCGACCTCGGCTGCGATCTGCCGCGCGACCGTGGCGTTGTCGCCGGTGAGCAGCACCGGCGTCAGGCCGAGCCCGCGGAGCTGGGCGATGGCCTGAGCGCTCGTCGGCTTCACGGCGTCGGCGATGACGAGCACGCCGCGGGCGTGCCCGTCCCAGCCGACGACAACGGCTGTGCGGCCCTGCTCCTCGGCGCGGGCCTTCGCGTCGGCGAGGTCGCGGGGGAGGTGCTGTGCCCACTCCGCGAGGAGCGACTCGCGCCCGACGAGCACGGCGTGCCCGTCGACGACTCCCTGCACGCCCTTGCCCTCGACGTTGGTGAAGTCCTCGGGCACGGGCAGCGTGCCGACCTCCTGCGCGGCGCCGCGGGCGATCGCCCGGGCGACGGGGTGCTCGGACGCGTCCTCGAGCGCGCCGGCGAGACGCAGGAGCTGGGCGCGGTCGACCCCGGTGCCGGTGATGACATCGGTCAGGGTCATCACGCCCGTGGTCACGGTGCCGGTCTTGTCGAGCACGACCGTGTCCACGGCGCGCGTGGACTCCAGCACCTCGGGGCCCTTGATGAGGACGCCCATCTGCGCGCCCCTGCCCGTGCCGACCAGCAGCGCGGTCGGGGTGGCCAGGCCGAGCGCGCACGGGCACGCGATGATGAGCACCGCGACGGCCGCGGTGAACGCGGCTGAGGGCGGCGCGCCGGCCCCGAGCCAGGCGCCCAGGGTGCCGATGGCGATCGCGATGGCGATCGGGACGAAGATCGCGGAGACCCGGTCGGCGAGGCGCTGGACGCGGGCCTTGCCGGACTGGGCGTCCTCGACGAGCTGCGCCATCTGCGCGAGCTGCGTGTCGCCGCCGACGCGCGTCGCGCGCACGACGAGCCGCCCGCCCGCGTTGACGGTTGCGCCCGTGACCCCGTCGCCCTCGCTCACCTCGACGGGCACGGACTCGCCCGTGAGCATGGACGCGTCGACTGCGGAGGTGCCGGTGACGACGGTGCCGTCGGTGGCGATCTTCTCGCCGGGGCGCACGACGAACTCGTCGCCCACGCTGAGCTCGGAGATCGGGATGCGGGTCTCGGCGCCGTCGCGCAGCACGGCCACGTCCTTGGCGCCGAGCTCGAGCAGGGCGCGCAGCGCGGCGCCGGCCTGCCGCTTGGAGCGCTTTTCGAAGTAACGGCCGGCGAGGATGAAGGTCGTGACGCCAGCAGCGACCTCGAGGTAGATGTTCCCGGCGCCGTCGGTGGGCGCGACGGACAGCGTGAACGGGTGGGTCATGCCCGGCTCGCCAGCAGTGCCGAGGAACAGCGCGTAGAGGGACCACAGGAACGCGGCGCTGGTCCCCACGGAGATGAGGGTGTCCATCGTCGCCGCGCCGTGGCGCAGGTTGGTCCAGGCGGCGCGGTGGAACGGCCAGGCGGCCCACACGACGACGGGTGCGGCGAGCGCGAGGCTGGCCCACTGCCAGTAGGTGAACTGGAGCGCTGGGAGCATCGCCATCGCGATGACCGGGACCGAGAGCACCGCGGCGCCGATCAGGCGGTGACGGAGTGCGGTGAGCTCGGGGTCGGTGTCGTCCGCCTCGCCTGCCGCCGGGGCGTCGGGGTCCTCGATGCGCGGGAGCTGGGCGGTATACCCGGTCTTCTCCACCTCGGCGATGAGCGTCGCAGGGTCGACGCCCTCCGGGACAGAAACCTTCGCCTTCTCCGTCGCATAGTTCACGGTGGCGGTGACGCCCTCGAGGCGGTTGAGCTTCTTCTCGATCCGCATCGCGCACGAGGCGCAGGTCATCCCGCCGATCTCGAGCTCGACAAACGTCCCCGGTGGCGGGGCGGCCGGTGCCGTCATGAGGTCCTCCTTCCAGCCCGGCAGCACGCTGCCGGGCACACGGGTGATCAGTGGTCGTGGGACGCCGGGTCGTGACCGGCCGCAGGGGCGTCCTCGGGCACGGGGGCTGGTGCGCCGTCGGGCGTCGCCTCGACGACGAACGCCGCGGTGCGCACCTGGCCCTCCACCTGGAAGTCGAGGTACAGCAGGTAGCGGCCCGGGGTCGGCGCCTCGACGCCGAACGACACGGTCGGGCCCGAGACCTGGCCGGCCTCCGGCTCGTCGCCCTCGGGGTGCGCGTGCAGGTAGGCGAGGTCACCGTCGCGCAGCGCGACGAGGTGCCCGTAGGCGCCGAGGTAGGGCTCGAGCGTCGTGACCAGCTCCCCGTCGCGGGTGACCTCGACGGTCAACCGAGACGTCGTCCCGGCCTCGAGGTGCCCGTCGAGCGCGACGTCGTACCCGTCGACCGATGCCGTGGTGGAGACCTCGGTGTCGCGGACCGGGTCGAGGTCGCCCGCGACGTCGACCGTGCGGGACAGCGTGACGGCGCTGCCCGCGCTGGGGGCCGCGTCCGCGTACACGCGGTAGGTCCCGGCGGCGTCCCACGTCCAGGGCAGCGCCCAGCGCCCGTCCGCGTCCATCACGGGATGGACGTGCCGGAAGTGCGCGCCGTCAGAGCGCACGACGATCAGGTGCAGCTGCTGTTCGTGCGAGACGTCGAACTCCGTGACGGGATCGCCCGCAGGGTCGGTCAGGGTGAAGGCGAGCTCTCCGGCCTCGCCTACGGTCGGGGGAGCCGTGACCTCGCCCAGCGTGTACCCGTCCTGTTCCAGGGACAGTCCGCGGACCATGCCTGCTCCTCTCGTGCTCTGCTGCTCGGGGACGTCGCCCGTGGCGACGTGCTGCTCCGGCGCATGCGAGGCGGCCGGCGCCGGCGGGGCGTCCTCCGGAACCACGGCCCCGGCGATCGCAGCCGAGGCGACGAACACGACGCCGAGCCCCGCGGCGTACAGCCCGATCCGGGCGGGGGCTCTCATCGCACCCGCACCGCCTGGTACCCGGCCTCGTCGACGGCGGCCACGACCGTGGCGTCGTCGAGGGGCTGGTCGGCCGTGACGACGAGCCGACCGGTGCTGGCGCTGACGTCGATCGCGGTCACGCCGGGAACCTGCTCGACCTCCTCGCGCACCGACATCTCGCAGTGGCCGCACGTCATGCCGGTCACCTGGTACTCGATCTCGACGATGCTCATCGCGCTCCTCCTCGACTTGGATACCCCGACGGGGTATGACTAGGGTGGTGAATATACCCACAGGGGGTATACAGGTCAAGAGGGAGCGGTGAGGGACGTGGGAGAACGGGCGGACGTGGTGGTCGTGGGTGGCGGGGCGGCCGGGAACGCGGCGGCGAGGACGCTGCGGGCGCAGGGGTTCGACGGGCGTGTGGTGCTCGTGCACGGTGAGGACGGGCAGCCCTACCTGCGCACCCTGGTGAGCAAGGCGATCGTGCAGGGCCTGCTGACCGCGGAGCAGGCGGCGCTGCCGGCGCCGGAGGGCGTCGAGGTCGTGCGTGGACGTGCGGTCGGCCTGCATCCGGCGCGGCCGGGGCTCGTCCTCGACGACGGGCGCGAGCTCGAGGCCGGCGCACTGGTCCTGGCCACGGGCGCGGTGCCCCGCCCAGCCCCCGCCGACCGTGGTGCCCGCCCGCCCGCGCGGGTCGGGGCGGCCGGGGCGCCGCGTGTCGTGCACCTGCACACGGCGCAGGACGCCGACCACCTGCGCGCGCTGCTCGGGCCGGCCCCTTCGGGACGGACGGTCACGGTGCTCGGTGCCGGGTTCGTCGGGTCCGAGACCGCGGCATGGCTCGCCGACGTCGGCGCGAGCGTCCACCTGGTCGCGCGATCGCGGCTGCCGTTGGCCCGGGCCCTGGGCTCCGCGGTCGCCGCCGCCGTCGCACACCAGCAAGGGGACCGCATCGCGACCTACTTCGGTCGTCGCGTCGAGTCGGTGACGGAGCGCCGCGAGTCGGTCACGGTTCGGCTCGACGACGGCACGGTCCTGGAGTCCGACCTCGTCGTCGTGGCGCACGGCACCGTCCCGGACGCTGCGTGGGCGGGGGCCCAGCCGGGCGGCGTCGCGGTGGACGACCGGCTCGGCGTCGTCGCGGCCCCGGGCCGCTACGCCGCGGGAGCGGTCGCGCTCCACGCGGATCGGCGCGGTGGTGCGTACCGGACCGACCACTGGGACGCGGCCGTCGCGCAGGGAGCCCATGCGGCGCGCGTCGTGCTGCGTGACCTCGTCGGCGCCGCGGACCCGGGGCCCTACGTGCCCGAGGCCGGGTTCTCCCTGAGACTGCATGGCATCCAGGTCGCCGGTCTCGGGGTGCCGGTGCCCGGCGCGGTCGAGCAGCACCGCCGCCTCGACGGGGGAGGGGTCCTGACCGAGTTCCGGCTCGACGGCGACCTGGTCGCGGTCACCGGGGTCGGCGCGACGCGCGAGGTGTCCGCCCTGCGCACGGGCCTGCGACGTCCCTGACCCCCACGCGGCCACCCTCGCGCGGCGGTGCGGAGTCAGGTCGTGGACGGATCCGGGCACGGGCGGCCGCAGCACGCCTTCCCGCCGTACCCCGCCGTCGACAGACACCGAGAATGCGAGGGGCGAGTAACGCGCACCGTTCGTACGGTGGATCGATGCTCACCGTCCAGGGTCGGGCAGGCCGGCCGCGGTGGGTCGAGGAGATCGTCATGAGCGTGACGCGAGAGATGATCGAGACGTTCCCAGGCCAAGGGGCCGCTTCGATAACGGAGCTGGTGACCTGCATCGACGCGTGTGTCGAGTGCGCCCAGGCGTGTACCGCCTGCGCGGACGCGTGCTTGAGCGAGGAGCACGTGGGCGAGCTGCGCCGGTGCATCCGGCTGAACGCCGACTGCGCCGACGTGTGCGCCACGACCGCAGCGGTGCTGACTCGTCAGACGGCAGCGGACGTGCAGGTCCTGCGCGCGGTGCTGCAGGCGTGCGTGGCGGCGTGCGCCGCGTGCGGGGCCGAGTGCGGGAAGCACGCGCAGATGCACGAGCACTGCGCGGTGTGCGCCCGCTCGTGCCGGGCGTGCGAGCAGGCGTGCCGAGAGCTGCTTTCCGCCCTCGGATGAGCCCGCGGCGAGGGCTGGTCTTGGAAGAACTGCGGGGGCAGTGGTTAGGCTGACCGGGACATGAACCTCATGGCCACGTTCCGTTCGCTGCTCGCCGGTCGTCGGCGAGGGCTTTCGGGTGCCCTGCTGATCGCGGCGCTCCTGCTGGGCGTCGTGACGATGCACGCGATGAGCGGGTCGGCGAACGCCCACGTGGGCCCGGCGGCGGCGATCATGGCCAGCCCCGATCACCACGACGCCTCCGCCCCCGAGGTCGGGACGCAGGAGGACGGGGCGCACGCGCACGACGCGCCGGGCGGGTGCACCGACTGCGGGGGCCACGAGATGGCGTCGGCCATGTGCTTGATGGTGCTGGTCGCGCTGCTGGCCTTCACGCGCCCGGGAGCGAGCCTGCTGGCGCGTCTTGCTCCGGTGTGGTCGCCCCTGGTCGAGGCTGGCCGGACACCGATGGTCGCCGGCGGCGCACCGTCGCTGCACGTCCTGGGGATCTCTCGGACGTAGGAACTGCACGCTGTCGACGCGCGCGTCGACCGTTTCACGCCCCCTTCTTGTGGGGCCCGTGTGTGGTTTCTAGGTGCTGAGTTGAGAGGTCCTTTCCCATGAACTTCAAGCGTGTGCTTGTTCCAGCGATCGCGCTGGTGACCGCCGCGAGTCTTGCGGCGTGCTCGAACGACGAGGAGCCTGGGCACGACATGGCGTCGATGTCCCCCTCGACCGAGGCCGGGGATCAGGAGAGCCCGGCAGAGGGCGACTGGTTCAACCAGCAGGATGTTGACTTCGCCCAGATGATGATTCCTCACCACGAGCAGGCGATCGAGATGTCCGACGTCATCGTGGCCAAGGAGGGCGTCGACCCTCAGATCACCGACCTGGCGAACCAGATCAAGGACGCCCAGGGACCCGAGATCGCGCAGCTGACGACCTGGCTCGAGGAGTGGGGCTCGCCGCTGCCGGAGTCCGACTCGATGGGCTCCATGGACCACGGGTCCATGGACGGGATGATGAGCGACGAGGACATGCAGGCCCTGCAGGACGCGCAGGGCGCCGAGGCAGGGCGCCTGTACCTCGAGCAGATGATCGTCCACCACCAGGGCGCCATCGAGATGGCTCAGACCGAGGTGGACGAGGGCAAGAACGAGGACGCTGTCGCGATGGCGCAGCAGATCGTCGACACCCAGCAGGCCGAGATCTCCACCATGGAAGACCTGCTCGCCTCGTTGTGACCCTCGCCCGCGGGGCGTGCACTGCGTCGCGCACGCACCGCGGGTCCTTTGCCGAAGGACTGCCTCGATGAACCCTGCCCTGAAGAGATGGGCGAGCGAGTGGGCAGCAGCAGGAAGCGTGCTGCTGCTGGCTGCCTGCACCCCGTCCCCGCCGCCTGCCAACACCCCCACGAGCCAGACGCCGCAGGACGTGGCCGAGTTCGGCCACGTGCACGACGTGCAGGTCGACCCGGTCGACCACACCATCCTGGTCGCGACCCACACCGGGGTGTGGACCGTGCCGGACCCGTTCAGCGACGAACCAGCACGACCGGAGCGGGCCGGAGAAGGCCGACAGGACACGATGGGCATGACCCTCGCGGTCGACGGCACCATCTACGCCTCCGGCCATCCCGCGCCGGGGGAGCAGACCGACCTGAAGGCACCCAACCTGGGCCTGATCCGCAGCGCCGACGGTGCCGCGACCTGGGAGCAGGTCTCCTTGACTGGGGAGGTCGACTTCCATGCGCTGAGCACCGCGACCACCGACGCGGGCGCCGTGCGCGTCGTCGGGCTGGACTCGGCTACCTCCCGCCTGCTGATCAGCGACGACTCCGGAGCGACCTGGACACCGGGGGCAACCGTGCCGGCTCGCGACGTGCACGTCATGGACGGCGACCCGGACACCGTCCTGGTCACCACACCGGCCGGCCTGCAGCTCAGCCACGACGGGGGACAGACGTTCACCCCGGACCGGGACGCACCCACCCTCGCGCTCGTCGAGGCAGGGCTCGGGGCCGAGCTGATCGGCCTGGACCCCAACGGCACCGTGTGGACCAGCACCCCTGGCCTGGAGCCTTGGACCGCGCACGGAACCGCTCCCGGCCAGGTGCAGGCCATGACCTACGTGCCCGACGACAGCCCCGGGAACCAGCCGTGGATTGTCATCGTCACCGACACCGGCCTGTTCACCAGCCGCGACCTCGGCGCGAGCTGGGACCCGGTGCTCGGCCAGGAGACCGGGTGAGACGCCGGCCGGCCGCGCGCCGAGAGACCAGAACTGTCCCACCTGCCGCGATCCGCCCGTGCCCGCACGGTCGCGCGCGGCGAACCACCCCATGCTCCTCGCGGGACATCCGCGAGGGATCCAAGAGAGCGCCGAACCCTGTCACCTCTTGGACCACACCTCCAACACCCATGACAGGGACGGGGGAACCACTCAACCGGGCACCACGGTGTCCTCGGGGTGAAGTCGCACCGCACCCAGCGGTGAGGCCGGGTCACTCTCCGATCCGAACCCGACAGCTCACCCCGCAGGCGCGAAGGAGAACACCATGACCGCACGAAAGCCGGGACGCCACCGCGCCTCCCACCGACCCATCACACCCCTGACCCCGATAGCCCGCGCAGCCCAGGAAGGAGCAGCAAACACCGCCCGCAAGGGCGCCCTGCTCGCGGCCGGATCTGGCCTGCTCGTGTCGGTGTTCGCGGCACCGGCCAGCGCCGCACCGAACACCGACCGCCCCAAGGCCGTCTCCAGCGTCGACCTGAGCGCGCTGACCGAGCCGGCCCGCCAGGCGCTCAGCGCCGCCCCAGCGGTCACCGTCTCAGCCGACGCCGCGTTCGTGATCGAACAGGCACCGGTCGCGGTCACCCCCGCCCCCGAGCCCGAACCTGAGCCGGAGCCGGAGCCGGAACGCCAGGACCGCTCGTCCCGCAGCCAGGAGCGCGCTCCCGCTCCGCAAGAGCAGGCAGGCACCGGTGCGGCCCAGGCCCCCGTCGAAGCTCCGCCGTCCGCGGCGGGCTCGAGCGTGGTCAGCGTCGCGATGCAGTACCTCGGCGTGCCCTACCAGTGGGGCGGCACCACACCGGCAGGGTTCGACTGCTCCGGGTTCACGTCCTACGTGTACGCCCAGGTCGGCATCAACCTGCCCCGCACGTCCTCCGAGCAGCGGTATGCCGGCACCGTCATCTCCCGCGACCAGGCACAACCCGGTGACCTGATCTGGAGCCCGGGCCACATCGGCATCTACGCCGGGGACAACATGCAGATCGAGGCACCCTCACCTGGCAAGACCGTCCGTTACGGGCAGATCTGGCAGTCCAACCCGA
Source organism: Cellulosimicrobium sp. PMB13 (assembly GCF_051294865.1). Taxonomy (NCBI): domain Bacteria; kingdom Bacillati; phylum Actinomycetota; class Actinomycetes; order Micrococcales; family Promicromonosporaceae; genus Cellulosimicrobium; species Cellulosimicrobium sp. PMB13. The sequence continues at coordinate 735,547 of NZ_CP145910.1, forward strand.
CGTACATCCGCGTCGGCTGACGCGTGAAGGGCCCCACCAGCCAGGTGGGGCCCTTCGTCGCGGGGAATACCCCTAGGGGGTATAGTGTGCTGTCGTACCCGGTCGCACTGTCAGGAGAGGAAGGTCGATCATGAAGCCTCACGGTCACGACGAGCATGGACCGAGCACGGCCCATCATCACCACCCCGCACCAGCCTCCGTCGACGCCGACGGCGACGACCGGGCCCCCTCGGGTGGTGCGCCCGACCCGGGCCACCACGGCGAGGTGCACCCTGGACGCGCCGATCGGCACAGCCAGGGCCACGAGCATGCGCAGCACGGCAGCCACGGCGGGCACCCTGAGCCCGCCGGCCACGAGGGCCACGAGAGCCACGAGGGCCACGAGAGCCACGAGGGCCACGAGGGCCACGAGGGCCACCAGAGCCACGGTGGGCATGGTGGGCATGGTGGGCATGGTGGGCATGGTGGGCATGGTGATCACGTCGGGCAGTTCCGCCGGCTGTTTTGGATCATGCTCGTCCTGGCGGTCCCGGTGGTTGCGACGTCGAGCATGTTCGCGATGATCCTCGGGTACGAGCTGCCCGACGTGCCAGGTCTTGGTCTGGTCTCTCCGGTGCTCGGCACGGTGATGTACGTGTGGGGCGGGCGCCCGTTCCTGACGGGCGCGGTCTCGGAGGTCCGCTCGCGCAAGCCCGGGATGATGCTGCTCATCGGCCTGGCGATCACCGTCGCGTTCGTCGCCTCGTGGGGCGCGAGCCTGGGCCTGCTCGACCACCAGCTCGACTTCTGGTGGGAGCTCGCGCTGCTGATCGTGATCATGCTGCTCGGCCACTGGATCGAGATGCGGTCCCTGGCGCAGACGACCTCCGCCCTGGACTCCCTGGCCGCGTTGCTGCCGGACGAGGCTGAGCGGGTCGAGGGCGATGACTTCGTCACCGTGGCGCCTGGCGACCTGCGCGTGGGAGACGTGGTCGTGGTCCGCCCCGGTGGCCGGGTCCCGGCCGACGGCAAGGTCGTGGACGGCGCCGCGAGCATGGACGAGTCGATGATCACCGGTGAGTCGCGCACCGTGCGCCGCAGCAACGGTGACGTGGTCGTGGCCGGCACCGTCGCGACCGACTCGGGGCTGCGGGTGCAGGTCACCGCGGTCGGGCAGGACACGGCACTGGCCGGCATCCAGCGCCTGGTCACCGAGGCGCAGAACTCCAGCTCGCGCGCCCAGCGTCTGGCGGACACCGCAGCTGGGTGGCTGTTCTGGTTCGCCCTCGGTGCCGCGGTGCTCACCGCTGCGGCATGGACCGTCCTCGGGATGCCGGACGACGCCGTGATCCGCACGGTGACCGTCCTCGTCATCGCCTGCCCTCACGCCCTGGGCCTGGCGATCCCCCTCGTGGTCTCCATCGCGACCGAGCGCGCGGCGCGCGGCGGCGTCCTGATCAAGGACCGGCTCGCGCTGGAGAGCATGCGCACCGTCGACGCGGTGCTGTTCGACAAGACCGGCACCCTGACCAAGGGCGAGCCCACTGTGACCGGCGTCGAGGTGACTGACGACCACGACGGGGACACCGTTCTCGCGCTGGCGGCAGCCGCGGAGTCCGACTCCGAGCACCCGCTCGCCCGGGCCATCGTCCGCGCCGCCCGTGACAAGGGCCTGCCCGTGGCGTCCGCTCAGGACTTCCAGTCGTCCCCGGCGGTGGGAGTGCGCGCGACCGTCTCGGGCCGCAGCGTGGAGGTCGGCGGGCCCAACCTCCTGCACGAGCGGTCCGTCCAGGAGCTGGCGAGCGCCGATCGGTGGCGCGAGTCGGGAGCGATCATCTTGCACGTCCTCATCGACGGGCAGGTCGCGGGAGCTCTGCGCCTGGCCGACGAGATACGCACCGAGTCCCGCGAGGCGGTTGCCGCGCTGAACCAGCGTGGCGTGCAGGTCGTGATGATCACCGGCGACGCCGAGGCTGTGGCGGCGTCCGTCGCCAACGAGCTCGGCATCGAGCGGTACTTCGCCGGCGTGCGGCCCGAAGACAAGTCAGCCAAGGTCCAGCAGCTGCAGCGCGAAGGCCGCAAGGTCGCGATGATCGGAGACGGCGTGAACGACGCCCCGGCATTGGCTCAGGCGGACGTCGGCATCGCGATCGGTGCTGGCACCGACGTCGCGATCGCCTCGGCCGGAGTCATCCTCGCCAGCGACGACCCTCGATCCGTGCTGTCGGTCATCGAGCTGTCGCGGGCGAGCTACCGCAAGATGAAGCAGAACCTGTGGTGGGCAGCGGGGTACAACCTGATCTCCGTCCCGCTCGCCGCTGGAGTGCTCGCGCCCATCGGCTTCGTCATGCCGATGTCTGTCGGTGCACTGCTCATGTCCGCATCGACCGTCGTCGTCGCGCTCAACGCCCAGCTCCTGCGACGTCTTGACCTGCGCCCCGAGACGAGCACCCGGGCCATCCTTCGCCAGCCCGCCGTCGGTGCCGAACACCAGGACGTTCACCCATGACCACTCACCCATCGGGCGCCCGCGCGCAGCCGCCCACCGGCGGCGCGCGGCGCGCCGTCCCCGGCCTGACCGCTTGCCGCCTGTGCGCCGGCGAGACCCTGGGGGAAGACGACCCCCGCCCCGGCGGCCAGCTCGAGCGGGTCCGCGAGATCGCGGCAAGCGGTCACGCGCGCCTGACAGTCGTGGACTGCCTCGACGCGTGTGAACGTGGAGACATTCTCGTCGTGCGACCCATACCTGATGTGCGGGCGAGGCAACGACCGGTTTGGTTCGAGCGCCTCGCTGGCGAGGACCTCACCACCGAGCTGCAGGGCTGGCTGAGCGCGGGAGGCCCTGGGATCGCTCCTCTGCCCGAACCTCTGCGTCCCCTCGTGCTGCACCTCCAGCAACAGGTGCCGCCCGACCGCGCCCCGGGGTCGGCAGACGTCAACGCCGGTGTGTAGCGGGCCCGCCCGCCCGATGGAAGGCTGCTGGGATGGCGGACCCGGTGTGGGAGGAGATCGACCTCGAGAGCGCTCGGAACCATGCCCGGGCGGTCGTCGACGGCGCCCCAGCGGACGAGCGCATCATCGCGCACCACGTCCGCAACAGCGCCGCAGTCGTGCTCGTGCGGGCCGACCCTCACGGCGCATGGGGCTTGCTCTACATGTGCACGACGGCGGGAGCACGCGCGGACTACTCGAGCACGCTGCTGGACCTGGCGGCCGAGCACACGATCCACGTCGGAAGCGCCGCCCCGCAGTACGGGCAGGGACCACGACTGCACTTCGCGGCAATCCGAGCCGCAGGCATCACCACCGCCCGAACCCGGCAATCGGGTGAACCGTGGCGCACCCTGACCGCAGACGACAGCGGCTGGATCCTCGACGTTCGCGTGACCGACGACTTCCACGATGCGACTGCGTACGAGTTCGAGGCTCCCGACCGAACCTGGCACCCAATCGCCTGACAGCGTCCATTGCGACGCGCGACGCCTCGCAGGCGAGGTGAGCGATGTACGGCCACGAAATCCACAGCACCACTTGCAGAGCGAGAGAGGATGGACAGATGAAGGTTGAGCTTCAGGTCGTCGACGCGTGCCCGAACGAGGCACCCGCCCGGGACGCGCTGCGCCGGGCCCTGGACCGGGCCGGCATCGATGTGCCGATCGCCACCGTAGTCATCACTGACGACGACCAGGCCCAGAGGTACGGCTTCCACGGGTCGCCGTCGTTCCACGTCGACGGGCAGGACGTGTTCCCCCTGCCGGGGGCTCGTCCTGGTGTGGCGTGCCGCGTCTACCCCACGAGCGCAGGTCTGCGCGGTGTTCCCGACGACGAGGCGCTGGCCGCCGCTGTCGCGGCCCGGGCCGCGCGCTGACCGAGCTCGACCGACCTACGGTGTCGGCGCCGGTTAACGCGAGTCGGTCGGGTGGTGTGGGCGGTGGCGTCGCATCGCCCGCACTGTGAGCGGTGTCCCGATCGCCGCGGGCAGGACCCAGAACGACCAGGCGGGCAGCCGTTCCCAGATCGGTAGGTGTGGTCCGTTGTCGACGTAGAACGCGGTCAGCATCGCGATGTAGGCCAGGGCCATCCACGCGATGTGCGCACGGTCGCTGCCGCGGCGGCGCCGGTTGCGCCACCCGAGGGCCGCGGCGGTCAGCGCGACGCCCCCGAGCGCGGCCAGGTGGATGGTGGCGGGCCAGCGGATCGCCACCATGACGACCATGGAGCCGAAGAGGGCGGCGATCCCGCCGAGGAAGACTCGCCCTGCCCCGACGTGCCACCGCCTACCCTTGGGCGCGACCATCGCCACCAGACCCGCGAGGACCGCAGTCAGCCCGGCAGCAATGTGCACCAGCAGCGCGAGGTCGAAGATCGGGCCCGCGTCCGGCTCCGGTAGGCCTGGGATGTCCATCACGGCCGCCTCCAGGAGGCGCGTGGTACTGCTCGGTCAGCTGCTCGGGGCTGTCTCGGTGAGCGAGGTCGCGAGCTGGCTGAGCGCGCCGGGGACCAGGGAGAAGTAGGCCCAGCGCCCACGCTGCTCGCGGTGGAGAAGGCCGGCCTCGACGAGGATCTTGAGGTGGTGGCTGACCGTGGGCTGGGCCAGACCGACGGGGTCGGTGAGGTCGCACACGCACGCCTCGCCGCCGTCGTGCGCGGCGACGATCGACAGCAGCTGCACCCGGGTAGGGTCGCCGAGCGCCTTGAACACGCGGGCCAGGTCGCGCGCGGTCTCGGGGTCGGCGGCGTCGGCGCACGAGCGGCGCGCAGCACCCGCCCCTCGCAGAGGTGTCCGGTGCCTCGAGGGTGAGCGCGGTGGTCGTCATCCCCCCATCTTGCCACTCATCGACGTTTATGGATACGTTGGCGTCCTGTCTTTGATCGAAGTTTGTCGATGCGAGGAGGCGTGATGGGCGAGGTAGTGCGAGACGAGCTGCCGGTCGTGGTGATCGGTGCGGGCCCGGTGGGCCTGGCGGCGGCGGCGCACCTGCTGGAGCGCGGCCTGGAGCCGCTGGTCCTCGAGGCAGGTGACGGCCCAGGTTCGGCGATCGCCTCCTGGGGCCACGTGCGGCTGTTCTCCCCGTGGCGGTACGACGTCGACGCCGCGGCGCGTCGTCTGCTGGAGCCGACGGGCTGGGCCGAGCCGGACCCGGACACGCTGCCGACCGGTGGCGAGCTCGTCGGGCGCTACCTGGCGCCGCTGGCCGCGACGCCGCAGCTCTCCGCGCGGCTGCGCACCGGGACGCGGGTCCTGGCCGTCGCGCGCGACGGCGCGGACAAGACGCGTTCCCTCGGGCGCGAGCGGAGCGGCTACCGGGTGCGCACGGTCGGCCCGGACGGACGGGTCGCGGACGTGCTGGCGCGCGCGGTGATCGACGCGTCGGGCACGTTCTCGACGTCGAACCCGCTGGGCGTCTCGGGTCTCCCGGCCGCGGGCGAGGCCGAGGCGGCCCGCTTCGTGACCGGGCCGCTGCCCGACGTCCTCGGGTCGCAGCGCGACCGGTTCGCCGGCCGGGACACGCTCGTCGTCGGGATGGGGCACTCGGCCGCGAACACGCTGCTGAGCCTCGTCGAGCTTTCCGAGGCGGAGCCGGGCACCACGGTCACGTGGGCGATCCGCGGCGGGTCGGCGCGGCGCCTGTTCGGCGGTGGAACCGACGACGAGCTCCCCGCGCGCGGGCTGCTCGGCACGCGGCTGCGGGCGGCCGTGGAGGCGGGAAGGTTGACCCTGCTCACCCGGGTCTCGATCGAGCGCCTCGTCCCGGACGGGGACTCCGTGCAGGTCCTGGGCACGGCGCGCGACGGGGCGCTGAACCTGGACGTGCACCAGATCGTCAACGCGACCGGGTTCCGACCGGACCTCGACATGCTGCGCGAGGTGCGCCTGGACCTCGACCCCGTCGTCGAGGCTCCGACCGCGCTGTCCCCGCTGATCGACCCGAACCAGCACTCGTGCGGCACCGTGCCCCCGCACGGCGAGCAGGTCCTGTCCCACCCGGACGACGGGTTCTACCTCGCCGGCATGAAGTCCTACGGCCGCGCACCGACGTTCCTCCTCGCGACGGGGTACGAGCAGGTGCGCTCGATCGCGGCGGCGCTGGCCGGGGACCGCGCGGCGGCGGACGCGGTCGAGCTGAACCTGCCTGCGACGGGCGTCTGCTCGTCCGACCTCGCCCTGGAGGCCGACGGCGAGAGCGCGGGCGGGTCGTGCTGCGGCACCGCGCCGACCGAGCCGCAGCTCGTCACGCTCGGCCTCGGGGCGCCCGTCGGGGTGGGGTTTGCCACGGGTGTCGTGCACGGGCGTTCGGGCGACGGTCTGGACGCGTGAGCCCTGACCGTGCGGAGCGCGACCCCCGCCGACATGGCGGGGGTCGCGCGCATCTACGACCACTACGTGGTGACGTCGACCGCGACGTTCGAGCTCACCCCACCGGGTGAAGGCGAGTGGGCGGACAAGCTCGAGGTCCTGCAGGGTGCGGGCTGGCCGTTCCTGGTCGTCGACCTCGACGGCGCCGTGTCCGGGTTCGCGTACGTGGGGCCGTGGCGCCCGCGTCCGGCGTACGCGCACACGGTCGAGGACACGATCTACCTCGACCCGGCCGCGACCGGGCGCGGGATCGGGACCCGGCTGCTCGACCAGGTGCTCACCGACGCCGCGGAGGCCGGGGCGCGGGAGGTGATCGCGGTCGTCGCCGACGGCGACACCGACGCGTCGCTGGCGCTGCACCGCCGGGCCGGGTTCACCGACGCGGGACGGCTCGAACGCGTGGGCCGCAAGTTCGACCGGTGGCTCGGCACGAGCCTGCTGCAGAAGACGCTGACCTGACACGCGCGTCGGCCGGGACCCTGGGCAGGGTCCCGGCCGACGTCGTGGTACGGGCAGTGTCAGGCGGTGGCCACCTGCACGGGCGTGACGCCGAGCTCGTCGAGCAGGGTGAGCACGCGGGTGCGGATCTCGTCGCGGATGGGGCGCACGGACTCGATGCCCTGCCCGGCGGGGTCGGCCAGTGCCCAGTCCTCGTAGCGCTTGCCGGGGAAGATCGGGCAGGCGTCGCCGCAGCCCATGGTGATGACGACGTCCGAGGCCTGCACGGCGTCGGTGGTGAGGATCTTGGGCTGCTCGGCGCGGATGTCGATGCCCTCCTCGAGCATGGCCTCGACGGCGACGGGGTTGATCTGGTCGGCCGGCGCCGAGCCGGCGGAGCGGACCTCGACGGCGCCGCCGGACAGGGCGCGCAGGTACCCGGCGGCCATCTGGGAGCGGCCGGCGTTGTGGACGCAGACGAACAGGGCGGACGGCTTGGCGGTGCTGGTCTCGGTCATGGTGATTCTCCGGTGGTTCAGAGGGTGGACAGGTCGAGGTCGGGCAGGAGGTCGGTGAGCAGCGCGCGCACGCGGGTGTCGAGCTCGTCGCGGATCGCGGCGACCCCGGCCGGGGACGCCAGGGCGGGGTCGCCCACGAGCCAGTCCTCGTACTGCGTGCCGGGAAGGACCGGGCAGACGTCGCCGCAGCCCATGGTGATCACGACGTCCGCGGCGCGGACCGCGTCGTCTGTCAACGGCTTGGGGAACGCCTCGCCGTCGGTGGTGCCGAGCGCGGTGAGCTCGGGGCGCACCGCGGGGTGCACGTCCGCGGCCGGGGTGGAGCCCGCCGAGCGGACCACGACGCGCTCCCCGGCGTAGCGGCGGACCAGGGCCGCGGCGAGCTGGGAGCGCCCGGCGTTCGCGACGCAGACGAACAGCACCTGCGGTCGAGCGTCGGGCTCGCGGGACATGTCCGCGAGGCGTTGGCGGGCGAAGCGGTCCGTGAGGGTCAGCAGGTGCGCCGAGACCGTGGCCGAGCGGGCCAGGGCCGTGTAGGACTCGCGCACGGTTCGCAGCACCACCTCGGGGCCGACGTTCGGGTGGCGTGTGGCGAGGTCGGCGGCCAGGCGGTCGAGCGCGGCGTCGACGTCCTCCAGACCCGTGAGCTCGTGCGGGGCGACCAGCGCCTCGAGCGCGGCCGGGGCGAAGGACTCGAGCAGGGTGGAGACCGCGCCCTTGTAGCCAGGGGTGATGCGATACCAGACCCAGGTGCCGCGTCGTTCGGAGGTCAGCACCCCGACGTCGCGCAGCACCTTCAGGTGGTGCGACACCGTCGGCTGTGACACGTCGGTGAGAGCCGCGAGGTCGCACACGCACGCCTCCCCGGCGGGAGAGGTCGCGATGAAGGACAGCATCCGCAGTCGCAGCGGCTCGGCGAGGGCCTTGAGCGTGGTCGCGACGGCGCCGGCGACCTCGGTGCCGATCGCGTGGGACTCGATCTGCGGGGCGCAGTCCGCCTCACGGGCGGTCAGGGGGGTGGTGGTCATGACCTCACCTCTTCCAGCTCACGTGCAGGAGTCGGGGTGGCGTAGGGGTCGACGGCGAACCAGCGGCGTGCGAGCCACAGGGAGACGTAGACGAGGCCGACGAGGACGGGGACCTCGATGAGCGGGCCGACGACACCGGCAAGTGCCTGGCCCGACGTCGCGCCGAACGTGCCGATCGCGACGGCGATCGCGAGCTCGAAGTTGTTGCCGGCCGCGGTGAACGCGAGCGTCGTGGAGCGTGCGTAGCCGAGCGCGAGCGTCTTGCCGACGATGATGCCGATGCCCCACATGGCGGCGAAGTACACCAGCAGCGGCAGGGCGATGCGGGCCACGTCGAGCGGGTTCGAGGTGACGGCCTCGCCCTGCAGGGCGAAGAGCAGGACGATCGTGAAGAGCAGCCCGTAGAGCGCCCACGGTCCGACCTTCGGCAGGAACCGGTCCTCGTACCAGGTGCGGCCCTTGGCGCGCTCCCCGACGAGGCGGGAGGCGAACCCGGCGGCCAGCGGGACGCCGAGGAAGACGAGGACGTTGAGCGCGATCTGCCCGACCGAGACGTCCAGGCCCTGGGTGTCCAGGCCGAGCCACCCGGGCAGCACGGTGAGGTAGAAGTAGCCGAGCAGGGAGAACGCGACGACCTGGAACACGGAGTTGATCGCGACCAGCACAGCGGCGGCCTCCCGGTCCCCGCACGCGAGGTCGTTCCAGATGACGACCATCGCGATGCAACGGGCCAGGCCGACGATGATCAGCCCGGTGCGGTACTCGGGCAGGTCGGGCAGGAAGATCCAGGCCAGGGCGAACATCAGCGCCGGGCCGACCAGCCAGTTCAGCACCAGTGAGGAGACCAGGAGTCGCCTGTCGCCGGTGACCGCGCCGACGCGGTCGTAGCGGACCTTGGCCAGCACGGGGTACATCATGACGAGCAGGCCGAGCGCGATCGGGACCGAGACCCCGCCGACCTCCATCGCCGTGAGCACCTCGGACAGCGCGGGGACGAACCGGCCCAGGACGAGGCCGGCGACCATCGCGAGCCCGATCCACAGCGGCAGCCACCGGTCGAGCGTGGACAGGCGCCCGCGCGTGGCGGTCGTGGCGTCGCTCACGCGAGGACCTCCTCGATCTCCGCGACCAGCGCCGGCTTCGGGCGGGCACCGACGACGGACTTCACGAGCCGGCCGCCGGAGTAGAAGTTCAGCGTCGGGATCGACACGACCCCGGCCGCGGCCACGGTCTTGGGGTTGGCGTCGGCGTCGAGCTTGGCGATCGTGAGCCTGCCGTCGTACTCCTCGGCAAGCTCGGCCAGGATCGGGGCGACCTTGCGGCACGGGCCGCACCACGTGGCCCAGATGTCCACCAGGACGGGGATCTCGGAGCCGAGGACCACCTCGTCGAAGGTGTCGTCGGTGACGGTCACGGTGCTCATCGGATCTCCTCCAGCGCCAGCGGCAGATCGTCGGGGTTCGGGACCTCGGGGGTGCCGGCGAGGTCTTCCAGGCCGGCGGCGTCGGCGAGCTCGGTGAGGTAGCGCTGGGCGTCGAGCGCGGCCGAGCAGCCCGACCCGGCGGCGGTGATGGCCTGGCGGTAGGTGTGGTCGACGGCGTCGCCGCACGCGAACACGCCGGCCAGGTTGGTGGCGGTCGTGCGGCCGACGACCTGGATGTAGCCTTCGTCGTCCAGGTCGATCTGTCCCGCGAGCAGCTCGCTGCGGGGCTCGTGCCCGATCGCGACGAACAGTCCCGTGGCGGGCAGGGCGCTCTCGGCGCCGGTCACCGTGTCGCGCAGGCGCACGCCCTCGACCTTGTTCTGCCCGTCGATGCCGACGACCTCGGAGTTCCAGGCGAACTCGATCTTCGGGTCGGCGAGAGCGCGGTCGGCCATGATCTTCGACGCCCGCAGCTCGTCGCGCCGGTGCACGAGGGTCACCTTCTGCGCGAACCGGGTCAGGAACGTGGCCTCCTCCATCGCGGAGTCACCGCCGCCGACGACCGCGATGTGCTGGTCGCGGAAGAAGAACCCGTCGCACGTCGCGCACCAGGACACGCCCCGGCCCGACAGGCGCTTCTCGTCGTCCAGGCCGAGCTCACGGTAGGCCGACCCCGTCGCCAGGATGACCGCGCGGGCCCGGTACGTCTCGCCGTTGCCGGTCGCGACCGTCTTCACCGGGCCCTGCAGGTCGAGCAGCGTCGCGTCGTCCCACTCGACCCGCGCGCCGAACCGCTCGGCCTGCTTGCGCATGCTCTCCATGAGCTCGGGGCCCATGATCCCGTCCGGGAACCCGGGGAAGTTCTCCACCTCGGTGGTGTTCATCAGCGCACCGCCCGCGGTGATCGAGCCCGCGAGGACGAGCGGGGCCAAGCCCGCCCGTGCCGCGTAGATCGCCGCGGTGTAGCCCGCCGGACCCGAACCCACGATCACCACGTCTTGTATCGACATGTCTCTATGTTGACAGTTCTCGATGTAGGCCGCAAGGACGGAAGCGCTGACGGACTCTGGCAAGGGCCGCCGCCCAAGATCACCTCGTGGGGATCGGCGGTTCGTTGCGCGTACGCAACGCGGGTGCCTAAGATTGGGGCAGCTCACCGCAGTAGCGGCGAGAAGTGAACCCGAGACCCTTCCGGACGGTTGTGGCGCTCGGGTTTCGCGCTTTCTACAGCCGGATGACGTCGGCGACCAGCGGCTGCGCGCGACGGCGCGCGTCACCGCCACGGGCCCAGGCCCAGGCGATCGCGTCCGGGATCGCGAGCAAGGGCTCGGCGGCCGCGGTCGCGTGGTCGTACGCCAGCGAGTCCCGGCACCCGCGGCGGCCCGTCTCCCGGTACAGCAGCCGCCGGTCGCGCTCCTCTTCGCCCTGCTCGCTCTCGAGCATCAGCCGGGCGCAGCCCGCTTCCGCGATGTTCTCGACGAGGCGCTCCAGGCATGCCGCCCGCCGTTCGATGTTCGTGCGGTACCCCGCGCCGGCCTGGTAGATCGTGACCTGCGCCCCGAGTGTGCCGAGCGTCGACAAGATCGTGTGCTGGCGCGCCGGCGACTCCTTGACCATGTGTAACCGCCGCTGACCGGGCTTCTGCAGCCCCCGCACCGTCTTGCGGGCGAGCGCGAGCTCGCCGGGGATGATCACCGCGGCGACCAGCAGGTAGTCCTGCTTCTTGCTCTCATCGACGAACACGTGACCGCCTCGTAGGGAGCGGTCCGAGACGCTGGTAGGCACGAACGCAAGGGTACGGACGGCGAACGACACCACCGTGCGAGCGGCCCGGGCGTCGGCTTTCTCGGCGACGCGCAGAACCCGGGATCGGCACGTGATGGGTCCCGCGAGCGAGGAGAAGGCTCAGCGACTGAACTTCCTACGGATCTCCGCCTCGTTGACGTTCTCGACCCCGTGCTTGCGAAGGACCCGCGCGAAGGCTCGCGCCTTGGCCTCCGGCGTCGACTCACGCGCAGCCGCCCGATTGGCCTCGACCTCGACCGTCTTGAGCTGCTGTTCCAGGTGCTTCTCCAGGTCGGCCAGACCCTTCGTGTCGAACTTGAAGTTGGCCATGGTGCGCATCCCCTCGTCACAGTCACGACTCGCCTGGATTGTGATAGTGCCAGTCAGCACCCATACCCACGGGCTGCGGACCTCGCAGCTCATCGACCACGCCCGGCAGGACGCCCAGCAGATGATCGATCAAGATCGGTTATTATCGCCCTGTGTCGATCATAGAATCTGAGGTGTGTGCGGCGAGCACGGTGGATGTTGAGCCGGCGGTCGCGTTGTTCCGGTCGTTGGGGGATCCGGCGCGGTTGGCGATCGTGCGCCGGCTCGCGGTCGGGGAGGCGCGAGTCGCGGAGCTGACGGCTGATCTGGGGCTGGCACAGTCGACGGTGTCCTCGCACGTGGCGTGCTTGAAGGACTGCGGCCTGGTGGCTGGGCGCATGGAGGGGCGGCGGGTGTTCTACTCGCTGGCCCGCCCGGAGCTACTGGACATGCTGGCGGCGGCGGAGACGCTGCTCGCGGCGACGGGCAGCGCGGTCGCGCTCTGCCCGACGTACGGCGTGGACGGGCAGGTGTCGGCGTGCTGAGCACGATCGCGGCCGCGATCGGGTTGTTCGTCGCGACCAACCTCGACGACATTGTGGTCCTGACGGTCCTGTTCGCTGTCGCCGCGCGCGGGACCTCGCGGCTGCGCGGGTGGCAGATCGTGGCCGGGCAGTACCTGGGCCTGGTCACCCTGATCGCGGTCAGCTTCCTGGCGGCGCTCGGCCTGACGATCGTGCCGGACGAGTGGGTGGGCCTGCTCGGCCTGATCCCGCTCGCGATCGGTGTGCTGGCCCTGGTGCGCACGCTGCGCGGCAAGGACGACGACGATGAGGCCGAGTCCGCGCTCAAGGCCGTCGGGCTGCTCGGCGTCGCGGGCATCACGATCGCCAACGGCGGGGACAACATCGCGATCTACACCCCGGTGTTCCGCACCATCTCGACGACGGACGCCCTGGTCACGATCGCGGTGTTCCTCCTCCTGCTCGCGCTGTGGTGCCTGCTCGCGCGCGCGATCGGCACGAACGAGAAGGTGACCGAGGGGCTGGAGAAGGTCGAGCACTGGCTCGTGCCGGTGGTGTTCATCGGCCTCGGTGTGTTCATCCTCATCGAGTCCGGCACCCTGGCTCACATCGCTTCGCTGCTGTGAGCGGCAGCACCGGCCCCGACCATGACGTCGTCGTGGTCGGGGCCGGGCAGGCGGGGCTCGCGCTCGGGTACTACCTGACCCGCGCCGGCGTCGACGTGCTCCTGCTCGAGCGCGCCGCGCACGTCGGGGCGAGCTGGGCGCGCCGGTGGGACTCGCTGCGGCTGTTCACCCCCGCCCGGTATGACGCCCTGCCCGGGCTCGCGTTCCCCGGCGACGCGTGGTCTTACCCGGGCAAGGACCAGGTGGCCGCGTACCTCGCGAACTACGCCGCCCGGTTCGAGCTGCCTGTGCGTACCGGCGCCGACGTCGTCCGGCTCGAGGGCGATGCCGGTGACTTCCGTGTCCACCTGGCCGGCGGTGAGATGATCCGCGCTGCGCGGGTGGTCGTGGCTACCGGTGCGTTCGGCCGTCCCTGGACGCCACCGTTCGCGACCGGCATCGACCCGGCCGTCGTGCAGGTCCATACCGACGACTACCAGCGCCCGGACGCGCTTCCACCCGGGGCGGTGCTCGTCGTCGGCGGCGCGAACTCCGGGCGCCAGATCGCGCTCGAGCTCGCCCGGGCCGGCCGGTCCGTGCACCTGTCCGAAGGGGCGCGCCTGCGTGAGCTCCCGCAACGGCCACTCGGGCGTGACCTGTTCTGGTGGTTGACGGCCACCCGAGCGATTCACGCGCCCGGGGATTCGCTCGTCGGGCGCCGCGTGCGCGCGAACGAGCCGGCAATCGGCATCCCGCGACGTGATCTGCGCGCCGCCGCCGTCACCTTCCACCCCCGAGCCCAGGACGCCACCGGCGACACCGTGAGGTTCGTCGACGGCTACGCCGTCCAGCCCGTGGCCGTCGTGTGGGCGACCGGGTACCGGCACGGCGACACCTGGGTCACCGTGCCCGGCGTCCTCGACGAGGCCGGGGCACTGGCCGTCGACGACGGCTCGACCCCCGTCCCGGGCCTGTACACGATCGGCCGCTCCTGGCAGCGCGACCGCGGCTCAGCGCTGCTCGGCTACGTCCACCGCGACGCCGATCGCCTCGCCAGCCGCATCACGAGCGAGTGCCCCGCGAGCCTTCCTACGGTGCCGGCCCGGACCGGGTCGTGGCCGCTGGACGATGTCGGCGAATTGCCCACGCGGTGAGCGGCGCCCCGACCAGGGCGGAAGGATCCAGAACGACCAGTCCGGTAGCCGCTCCCACAGCGGCAGGTGCGGGCCGTTGTCGACGTAGAACGCGGTCAGCATCGCGACGTACGCCACGCCCATCCACGCGATATGTCCGCCGTCGCTGCTGCCACGGCGCCGGTTGCGCCACCCGAGCAGCACAGCGGCCAGGGCGACGCCCCGAGCACAGCCAGGTGGATCGTGGCGGGCCAGCGGATCACCACCATCACGACCATCGAGGCGAAAAGAGCGACGGTCCCGCCCAGGAACACGCGACCCGCCCCGACATGCCACTGCCCGCCCGTACGCGCGAGCACGCGACCAACCCCGCGAGCACCGCCGTCAGCCCTGCGCCGATGTGCGCCAGCAACGCGAGGTCGAACACCGGACCGCCCTTGGGTGCGGAACCCCCTCGTCAGGTGAGCGAGAGGAAGAGCTTCTCCAGCCGCTGGACGTCATCGGGGCCGTTCTCCTCGTCCGTGAGGCACTGCTTGAGGCCGGACGCGATGATCGCGAACCCGGCCCGGTCGAGGGCTTTCGAGACGGCCGCGAGCTGCGTGACGACGTCGGCGCAGTCACCGCCCTCGTCAACCATCCGCACAACGGCGGCCAACTGACCCTGTGCGCGCTTGAGGCGGTTCGAGACCTTCTTCATCTCGTCCTGGTCGAGCTGCATATCGGTTCCTCCCGTCGGGCTGCCGTCAGCGCCCGAACAGCCGGGCGAGAAAAGAGGTGCCCGGCCGCTCCGGGTGCCCCTCGCAGCGCTCGCCGCGCGGCACGTCCTGCATCACCTGGTCGACGTGCTGGCCGCAGCCGCTCCACGTCGTCTTGCCGCACTGCCTGCAGGTCGCTGCCTGGCACATCGTGGTCCTCCTCGGTCGGTCGTTCCCGACACAATACCCCGGGGGGTATCCTGGAGTCATGTCGGAGAAGAAGTCGCTGAAGATCGTCGTCGTCGGTGGAGTAGCCGCGGGCATGTCCGCGGCCACGCGGCTGCGCCGCCTGTCGGAGACCGCCGAGATCGTCGTTCTCGAGGCAGGGGAGCACGTCTCGTTCGCGAACTGCGGCCTGCCGTACCACGCGGGCGGGATCATCGAGGATCGGGACGCGCTCCTCCTGCAGACGCCCGCGTCGCTCGCCGCGCGCTTCCGCCTCGACGTCCGCGTGCGCAGCCGCGTGATGGGCGTGGACGCCGCAGGGCACAGCGTCACGGTGCGCGATCTGTCGACGGGGCAGGAGTACCTCGAGTCCTACGACCGGCTCGTGCTGAGCCCGGGCGCCCGCCCCATCGTCCCTGAGGTGCCGGGGGTCGACCGCGCCCTCGTGCTGCGGGACGTCGCGGACGTCGACCGGCTCGTCGGGGCGATCGACCACGGGGGCGAAGACGGGTCTCCGGCCCGCACCGCCGTCGTGATCGGCGCCGGGTTCGTCGGCGTGGAGGTCGCGGAGAACCTCGTCCGCCGCGGCCTCGACGTGACGCTCGTCGAGCTCGCCGACCAGGTCCTGGCCCCGCTCGACCCCGAGATGGCGGTGCGCGTGCAGCGCGAGCTGGAGGCGCACGGCGTCGACGTGCGCACGTCCGCTCAGGTCGCCGCGGTGGGCGCCCGGACGGTCGAGCTGACCGACGCCGCGGGCCAGGCACTCGGCACCGTGGCCGCCGACGTCGTGGTCGCCGCCATCGGGGTGCGCCCGGACGTCGAGCTCGCCGTCCGCGCGGGTGCGCGAACCGGGCCGCGCGGCGGGATCCTCGTCGACGACGACCTGCGCACCTCCGTGCCGGACGTCTACGCGGTGGGGGACGCCGCGACCAAGCGCGACGCGCTCGCCGCAGCCGGTGCGGACGGGCCAGACCATGCCGCAACCACGCTCGTCCCGCTCGCCAACCTCGCCAACCGGCACGGCCGACACGTCGCCGACGTGATCCTGGGACGCCCTCGCACCCTGCGCCCGTCCGTCGGCACCGCGGTCGTCGGCGTCTTTGGCCTGACCGCCGCCGTGGTGGGCCGCAACGAGAAGCGTCTACGCGCCGAGGGGCGCCCGTACCGCGCCATCCATACCCACCCCACCCAGCACGCGGGCTACTACCCGGGCGCCGAGCAGATGGCGCTCAAGCTCCTCATCGACCCAGAGACCGACCTGATCCTCGGCGCGCAGGGCGTCGGACGCGACGGCGTCGACAAGCGCATCGACGTCATCGCCACCGCGATCTCCGGCGGGCTCACCGCGTCCGACCTGGCAGACCTCGAGCTCGCCTACGCCCCGGCCTACGGATCGGCGAAGGACCCGGTCAACATGCTCGGGTACGTCGCCGACAACCTCCGCACCGGGCACACCCGGACCGTGCAGTGGCACGAGCTCGACGCGCTGGTCGAGGACGGCGCGACCGTCGTCGACGTCCGGACGCCGGACGAGCACGCGCGCGGCACCGTGCGCACCGCGCACGGACGGCCCGCCGTCAACGTGCCCCTCGACGAGCTCCGCGCCCGCGCCACCGCGGAGATCTCCACCGAGGCGCCGGTCGTCGTGCACTGCCAAGTCGGCCAGCGTGGCCACACCGCCGCGCGCCTGCTCGACCAGCTCGGCTACGACGTCCGCAACCTCGACGGCGGCTACCTCACCTGGCGCGACGGAACCGCAGCACTGGCGAACGCGAATCTACGAACAACACTGGTCGCTGCCTGAGTTTCGGCCAGCGCACCTCACGCGGTTCTCCGGCATCGCAAAACCGACCGTTTTCCGTACACCGCGGCGGCCGTCGCGACACGCCGAGAGGACATGTCGCAGAACTAGTGTCCGAAAACCCCTGGTGTCGCAGAACGCGACCCGGGGGTTTTCGCTACGGTCACCGCATGGCACACACCTACGGGTACGCCCGGGTCTCCACCACGGCGCAGAACCTCGACGCCCAGGTCGACGCGCTCACCGGGCCCGGCGGAGTCGACGAGCGCGACGTCGTCGTGGAGAAGGCCTCCGGGCGCCGCGAGGACCGCCCCGAGCTCGCCCGACTCCTCGCCGGGGTACGCGAGGGGGACACCCTCGTCGTGACGAAGCTCGATCGGCTCGGCCGGTCGGCCGCGCACATCGCGCGCCTGGTGCGCGACCTCGACGACCGCGGCGTGGCGCTCCGGTCGCTCACGGAGACGATCGACACCTCGAGCGCGACCGGGCGGCTCATGGTGCACGTGCTCGCCGCCGTCGCGCAGATGGAAGCCGACCTCGCGAGAGAGCGAACGCTAGACGGTCTCGCCGCTGCCCGCGCCCGGGGCCGCGTCGGCGGCCGCCCGAGCGTCATGACCCCGGACCGCGTCGCGGCCGCGCGTGTCGCACTCGCTGGCGGGCAGTCCCGCGCCGCCGTCGCCCGCGCGCTCGGCGTCTCCCGAGACACGCTGTATCGGCACCTCGGCGCCCTGGGCGCGACCGAGGTCAGCGAGACCCGATGAACCGGGCCTGCTTGCATTGCAGTACGCCCATCGGGTGGCGGTCCCGCCACGATGCGCTCTACTGCTCGGCGCGATGCAGGCAAGCTGCCTACCGCCGGCGCACCAAGGCTGGCGTGCCGGTCGAACTATGGCGAGTGACCTGGGCTGAGTACGCGGGCGACAACGGCCTTGTCGACCTCCTGGCACCGCGTGACCGAGGGCCGGTGTTCGTGGTGGCGTACGCGAAGCCCACGAAGTGCCGTCGCTGCTCCCAAGTCATCAGCGATGACGCTGAGCCCGACCATGAGGACCCGGGGTTAACGCTACTGCGTCCGGACGGCGAGATTGGGCCCTTCTGCTGGACCTTCTGCCTGATCGAAACGAGCCACACCGTGGGCGACCGCACCTGACCGTGTGGTTCCGGTCAGGTGCCAATAATCCCCACGCCCTACGAGAATCCGGCGTCAGAATCACATCGATGGTGTTACGGATCCGCATTCGTGACCTGCGAGAACGCCTGTCGAGCCGGTTAGGTCCCCCCTACATGGTCCAGAGTTGTTCCTGAAGGTTCGGAGCACCACGGGCCGCTCAAGAAACGAGCGGCCCCCTGCTACCAACAGGAGGCCGCTCCGGACCCAACACTCGGGAGAGTTGAAGGGACACTAGACATGACCGTACACCGGGCCCCCGCGCCCACCTGGATTTCCGCTCTCATCGTCGGCGCGGTCGCCGTGACCGCCCTGCTCATCACCGGTGAGCCCTCGCAGGCGGTCGTCGTCACCTCGCCCGTGCTCGTCGCGCTCGGTTCGCCGAAGGGCCGCAAGCCGGACCGGCACGACCCGAGCTAGCCTCGCGTCGTGCCGTACCCGTCGCGTCCCGTGCTCGAGGTGTTGCCGCAGTTCCGCGGCGATGTGAAGCATGGCTCCAACGTGTTCCAGCGGGACCGGTTCGACCGGTTCGTGGCCGAGCAGTACGCGGCCGGCCGATCGCTGCGTGAGCTGGGCGAGCTGACGGGGCGCACGCAGACGGCGGTGCGTCGCAGTCTGGACCGCACGGGCACGCCGCGGCGCGGCCGTGGCGCCCAGCAGATTAGGACGTCGTCGTGAAGTGGCTGTGGACGCCGACCGAGCTCGCGGCCGAGGTCGGGGTCTCGCGGGCCGCGGTGTACGCGTGGTTGCGCGCGACGTTCCCGCGCCCGGTCGACCGGCGGTGGTTGCTCGACGAGGCTATGGCTGCGCGCGTGCGCGAGCGGTTCACCGCGACGGCGCCGATTCGTGAGCGCGAGCCGGGACCGTGCTCGGTCGACGGGTGCGATCGGTCCGCGCACGGGCGGGGGCTGTGCAAGATGCACTACGACCGGTGGTACCGCACCGGGAGCACGGACGGCGTCAGTAGCGGCGCGCACCAGCGGGCCAAGACGCACTGCCCGCACGGGCACGAGTACACGCCGGAGAACACCGTCGTCTACCCGTCGGACGGGCGCCGGCGCTGCCGTGCCTGCCGCGCGAGGTAGCTGGATCCCGGAGGGCGTTCTACGTCAGTTGAAAGCGCCGTTCACAGCCAGTTCAGTGAGTGCTTGAGAGGCGCCGCCGATCGCCGCGGATACGGAGGGAACGCCGATGCGGTCGGCAAGCCTGCGCAGCCGCCCGACCTTCTTGACGACGTCGCCCGTGTCGGGCGAGCCCTGCTCGATAGCGTCCCGAAGTTCCGCGACTGCGTCCATCAGTTCGGAGCGCTGGCCTGCCTCTACTTCGCCGGCCATCTGCTGGACCCGATCCAGGAGCCTCATGGCGTCCTCGACGGTCAGACCCTCCGTGCTGGCCTTCGCCTCAGCTCCGATCGCGAGAGGTCCGTCCGCCTGATGGATCGTCGTGTTGTACACGTCACCAGCCTGACCGAGCCGGTGCTGGACGGCGGCGTCGACCTGGTCCTTGTGCGGCAGAGCGGTCAGCGGCGTGTCGGCGGTGAGGTCAGCGACCAGGTCAACGAGCTGCGTTCGGATCTGCCCGAGGATCCCCGTCAAAGCCGAGCCGCTCGACACATATCGCAAGTTCAGGACGTTCTGGAACGGGCCAAGCTCTTCGTTCCATACCGCCTGCGCGTACGACAGACTTGAGTTCGCGAACGACAATCCGCCGTGGGTCGCTAGTCGCTCCAGTTCCTCGATGGGCTGCTTCAGATCGATCGAGTCGTACACGTACTCCCAACACGCCTGAGGCATGTGGAGACGGTCAACGGTCTGGTTCCTGGTCCAGTAGTTCCCACTCAGCGAGTCCATCGCGATGGTCACCTCGACCTTGCGGTACGCGGGTACCTCATCATCGTCGCCGTACCCGTTGAGTTCCTTGCGCGCCCACTCTCGGAGCGAGTTCGAGCCGGTCTCGGCGCCGAGCATGAGGCATTTGCGGAGCAGCCCGGCGAGCGGCTCGGACTCGTCGAGCAGGCGTTCACGCAGCGAGCGGAGGAGGGTTTCGGTCACGATCGCAGAGTAGATCGTCGTGCCGACTTGGGCCGGGCCCGACTGACGATGCTGTGCGCGCTTGCGGGTGAAAAGCGCCGTCCGCCAGCTGGTGTGGGTAGCTGACTGCCATGCTCTAGTGACGCTCTGAGGACAGAGGAGGGCATCGTGGCGGCCCGCAAGAAGAAGACGTCGAAGGCCAGGGGCCTCACGCTGTTGTGCGGAACGTGCGTCGGTCGCGGCTGGCTTGAGAAGGAGCGGGTCAATCGCTGCGCGTCCTGCCGTGGGACGGGCCTACAGAAACCGCCTGCTTCCGCCGGAACAACGCCTCCCGGAGTTCCACGCGGCAACCCACCAGCGCGACCGCGACGGCAGACGAAGCAGCAGATCAGGGACAGTCAGTACCGTGCAGCACTCGGGCTCCCGGACGACAGCCCTCTACCAAGCTCCATAGGTAATACGGAGGGACACGGAGGGCCGCAGAACGTCCGTCGTGTCCGCAAGATCGGTGGCCCGGCCCCCCGCCGAAAGGCGCGCTGAGGCACGTCGACGATGTAGCCCGGCGCGGCCCGCCGCCCCAGGCGGTCACTGTCCCGTGCAACGTGCCAGGCTGAACCATGGCCGGCGCGAGGGCGATGCCGTACGACGTCGCCCTCGCGCGCGTCGTCGAGCAGATCCCCGCGCCGGGCGCGCTCGAGGGCGGATGCCGCTACGAGCCGAAGTGGGACGGCTACCGCGCGATCGTGTCTCGGCCTGCACGGGCGGCTGGTCCGGCTCGGGGCCCCAGACGGCGGCGAAGAGCGCGAGCCCGGCTCCCCAGACGACGGCGGCGCCCCCGCTCACGAGGCCGACGAACAGGCCGGTGCGCTCGCGACGGACGGGTCGCGGCGCGTCGTGCGGGCCGGGCGGGGCGTGGCGCGCGGTGTCGTGCGGGACGGTCACGGTCGCGGTACCTCCGGGAGATCTGGACGGTAGGCGGCGCCTGCCGACGGTCACGGTACGGCCCCGTCGCAGCGTCCGGGCGGTCGTCCACAGGGCAGCTCGCGCGGTCGCCTCTCGACAGAGCATTGAACACGTGGTTAGCATGTTGAACATGCGTTCAACGACGGCCGGTCGGCCCAGCGGCACGACCTCCGACCTCTCGACCCGCGCCCGCATCCGCGACGCCGCCGTCGAGCGGTTCGCGCGCGACGGCTTCGGCGCCTCGCTGCGCGCGGTCGCGGCCGACGCCGGGGTGAGCGCCGCGCTCGTCGTCCACCACTTCGGGTCCAAGGACGGGCTGCGCGAGGCGTGCGACGAGCACGTCCTCGAGCAGATCCGCACGGCGAAGCACGACGCGATCACCGGGACGGAAGCGGGCGCCTTCCTCCAGTACTTCGCCACCGCCGACCGCTACTCGACAGCCATGGGGTACGTGCTGCGCTCGCTGCTCGACGGCGGTCCGCTCGCCCGGGGCTTCGTCACGCACATGATCGAGGACTCCGAGGAGTACGTCGCCTCGGCGGTCGCCGCGGGCGTCGCCGTCCCCAGCCGCGACGAGCGGCGTCGTGCGCGCTACCTCACGCTGTCGGGCCTCGGCGCGATCCTCCTGTCGGTCACGATCGACCCGCCCGAGGACCTCAGCGACGTGAGCGCCTCGATGCGCCGCTTCTTCGACGAGCTCACGCTCCCCGCCCTGGAGCTGTACACCGAGGGCTTCCTCACGTCCCGCCGCATGCTCGACGAGTACCTCCTCTACGTGGGCGACCCGCCCGCCGGGCCCGGCGCGCCGCCGGCCTGAGCCGGCCCCGCGCCGTCCGCCACGTGCACCCACCGTCGCGAGAAGAGGAACCATGACCACCACCACCCGGGCCTCCGAGGCCCCCGCCATCGAGATCCACGACCTGCGCAAGTCCTTCGGGACGGTCGCCGCCCTCGACGGGCTCGACCTCACGGTCCGTCCCGGCGAGGTCGCCGGCTTCCTCGGCCCCAACGGGGCCGGGAAGTCGACGGCGATCCGCGTCCTGCTCGGGCTCCTGCGAGCCGACTCCGGCTCGGTCCGCCTGCTCGGCGGCGACCCGTGGCGCGACGCCGTCCCGCTGCACCGCCGGCTGGCGTACGTCCCCGGCGACGTCACGCTGTGGCCGAACCTCACGGGCGGCGAGGCGATCGACCTCCTCACCCGCCTGCGGGGTCGCGGCCGCGGCGAGAGCGCCGCCCGGCGCCGCCAGGAGCTGCTCGAGCGCTTCGAGCTGGACCCGACGAAGAAGGCCCGCACGTACTCCAAGGGGAACCGGCAGAAGGTCGCGCTCGTCGCCGCGTTCCTGTCCGACGTCGACCTCCTCGTGCTCGACGAGCCGACCTCGGGCCTCGACCCGCTCATGGAGGCGGTGTTCACCGAGCACGTCCGCGAGGCGAAGGCGTCCGGGACCTCCGTGCTGCTGTCGAGCCACATCCTGTCCGAGGTCGAGAAGGTCTGCGACACCGTGACGATCATCCGCGCCGGGCGCGCGGTCGAGTCCGGCACGCTCGCCGAGCTGCGGCACCTCACCCGGTCCACCGTCACCGCCGTGGTCGACGGCGACCCCTCGCCGCTCGCCGCGATGGACGGGGTCCACGACCTCGCGGCCACCCCCACCGACGCAGGGACGCGCGTCGGGTTCGACGTCGACGACGCGCGCGTGGGGCAGGTCCTGACCGCGCTGAGCGCTCTCGGGGTGCACAGCCTCACCGCGACCCCGCCGTCGCTCGAGGAGCTGTTCCTGCGCCACTACGGCGACGACGTGTCCGCCGACGGTTCCGGCGACACGTCCGACGGCGGGCCCGGCGACCGCGCGACCGGCCGCCACGGCGCTCGCAGCGAGGCAGGTGCGCGATGACGACGACCCTGACGCGACCCGCGACGGCCGGACCCGTGGACCGCGCCACCGGAGGGACGACGCTCACCGGCACGTGGACCCTGGTCCGGTCGATCCTGCGGCGCGACCGGGTGCGGCTCGCGGTGTGGTCCGGGTCCGTCGTGCTGTTCTACGCCTACTTCACCTTCGCCCTCGACACGCTGTTCGCCGACCCCGCCGCCCAGCAGGGCCGCGCCGCCGTCATGGAGACGCCGGCCGGGATCGTCATGGGTGGTCCCGGCTACGGGATCGACCACTACACGACCGGCGTCGCGATGGCGAACGAGGGCATCACGTGGGTCGTGCTGGCGCTCGCGCTGTTCAGCATCCTGCACGTCGTGCGCCACACGCGCGCCGAGGAGGAGTCGAACCGCGCGGAGCTCGTGCGCGCCGCGCCCGTCGGCCGTCACGCGCCCGCCGTCGCGGCCACGATCACGCTCGTGGTCGCCCAGCTCGTCATCGCGACCCTGTCCGCGCTGACGATGGTCGGCACGGGCGGGCTCGCCGTCGTCGACTCGTTCGCGATGACCCTCGGGTCGGCGCTCAGCGCCATGGTGTTCGGTGCGGTGGCCCTGGTGCTGTGCCAGGTCACCGAGCACGCGCGCACCGCGACGGGGCTGAGCCTCGCCGTGCTGGGGATCGCGTTCGTGGTCCGCGCCGCGGGCGACATGCGCGAGCTCGGCGGGAGCGCGCTGTCCTGGTTCTCGCCGATCGCGTGGGCGCAGCAGATGCGCGCGTTCGTCGACCTGCGCTGGTGGCCGGCGCTGCTGAGCGTCGTCGCGGTCGCGCTCCTCCTGTGGCTCGCGTCCGCGCTCGCGTCGCACCGCGACTTCGGTGGCGGCCTGCTCGCGACGCGCGGTGGTCGGGCGACGGCGCGCGCCACGCTGCGCGGTCCCGTGTCGCTGGCCTGGCTCCAGCAGCGCTCCGCCCTGCTGTGGTCGTGCCTCGGGCTCGGCCTGATGTGGTTCGCGTCGGGCACGATGCTCCCCGACATCGACGAGATGGTCGGCGGCATCGCGCAGGACAACCCCACCGTCGCGGCGATCTTCGGGGCGGACCCCGACCAGTTCACCCTCGGCTTCCTCGGCGTGATGATGCTCTACGGCGCGCTGTGCTGCGCCGCGTACGCCGTCGTCATGGGGCTGCGGCCCAAGGCGGAGGAGTCGGCGGGCCGGGCCGAGGTCGTGCTCGCGCTGCCCGTCTCCCGGCCGCGCTGGCTGGGCGCGCAGCTCCTCGTCGCGGGCGTCGGCACGGCCGTGCTCCTCGCCGTGAGCGTCTACGCGGTGTGGCTCGGGGCCGTGGCGGTCGACGGCGGCGGCCCCGACCTGGGCGCCTACACCACCGTGCTCGTGAGCTACCTCCCGGCTGTCCTGGTGTACCTCGCGCTCACCGCGGCGCTCTACGCCTGGGTTCCGCGCGCGACCGGGGCGGGCTGGGCGCTGCTCGCCTACACGTTCGTGATCGGCATGTTCGGCGAGCTGATCGAGGACCTGCCCGACGCCGCGCGCTGGGTCTCCCCGTTCCACTGGGTGCCCACGGCGTTCAGCGAGGACCTCGACCCGGCCTACCTCCTGGGGCTGTCCGCCGTCGTCGTGCTCCTCGTCGGCGCGGCGCTCGTCGGCTTCCGACGGCGGGACGTCGCCTCGACCTGACCGCCACGTCCCGCTCGTCGCTCAGACCGGTGCGTCGAGCGGGACGTCCAGCGTGAGGTGGTCGGACAGGGCGGCGAGGAAGTCCCGCGCGTCGAAGGCCGCCCCCGCAGAGACGACGCCCGTCGCCCTGGTCCGGCCCGTGACGAGGCGTTCGACCGCCTCGACCGCGAGCGGTGCGGTGACGGCGTAGATGTCCCGGCCGCTCGCGACGGCGCGCCGCTCGACACCGCCCCTGCGCACCCGGGCGTCGACGACGAACGTCTGGTCGGAGCGACCCTCCGCGTCCACGGCGACCGGGGAGGACGCGTCGGGGGCGGAGAGGTCCGCGGCCGCGACCGCCGCCATGGAGGTCCGCACCTCGGGGACGTCCAGGTGGCTCGGGACCGTCACGACGTCCGCCATGGTGAACTCGCCGATGACGGCCTGTGCACCGAGCGGCTCCGGGAAGACCCACTCCAGCGTCGGCAGCGCGTCGTCGTGGTACTCGAGCCGCCCGCCCGTGTAGCGGACGCGACGCCCACCGCGTCGCCGGCCCGAGACCGCACCCGCCGCGAGCGTGCCCGCCGTGGGATGCCAGCTGCTCAGCCCGTACGCGACGTGCACCTCGTCCGCAGAGTCCCAGTCGCCCGCCGCCGTGGTCACCAGCAGATCGCCGAGACCGCCGAAGAACGCCATCGCGGGGACCACGAGCGCACCGACGGCGCGGGCCTGGTCCCCGAAGTGCGCGAACGTGTCGACGTTCGCCTCGATCTCCGCCGCCACGTCGACGTACGGGATCCCCGCGCGCAGCGCGGCCTCGACGAGCGGGGCGGCGGTCGTGGCGAACGGGCCGGCGCAGTTGATCACGGCGGCCGCGCCGGCGAGGGCGCGGTCCAGCGAGGCCGGGTCCTCCACCGACGCCTGTCGCGCCTCGAGGCCCGGTCGGTCCTGCGTCAGTGCTGCCAGCCGGTCCCGGTCGCGACCGAGCAGGAGCGGCCGGTAACCGCGCCCGGCGAGCTCCGCGACGACGAACCGTCCCGTGTGCCCGGTGGCGCCGTACACCGCGACGACCTGACCGGGACCCTGGCTGTGACCTGCGCGTTCGACGTCGTCCATGACGAGGATCATGCCCGATCACCGCGCCGGCTCCCAGGGTCCGGAACGACAGGAACCGTCCATTTCCTGCCAACGCGGTGTCGCGCGTCGCGGGCCCGGTCGTCGTCCGGCGGGCGGACCCGAGCGCCGTCGCGACGGCGTCCCGCCCGTTGCTACGGTCGTGCGGACGCGCGCCGGGGACCCGGGCGCCGAGGACCATCCCGCACCACCACGGACCACCTGAATCGAGCAGCCATGAGGATCGTCGACGCGCAGGTCGTCGTCACCAGCCCCGGACGCAACTTCGTCACCCTGAAGCTCACGACGGACGACGGCGTCACGGGCCTCGGCGACGCGACGCTCAACGGCCGCGAGCTCGCCGTCGTCTCCTACCTGCGCGACCACGTGGCCCCGCTCCTCGTCGGGCTCGACCCGCACCGGATCGAGGACACGTGGCAGTCGCTGTACCGCGGGGCGTACTGGCGGCGCGGCCCGGTGACGATGGCCGCCATCGCCGCCGTCGACGTCGCGCTGTGGGACATCAAGGCCAAGGTCGCCGGGCTCCCGCTGTACCAGCTGCTCGGCGGCGCCTCGCGCGAACGGGTCCGCACCTACGGCCACGCCAACGGCCGCGACGTCCCCGAGCTGCTCGACTCGGTCCGCGCACGTCTGGCCGAGGGCTACCAGGCCGTGCGCGTGCAGACCGGCGTCCCCGGGCTGAAGGTCGTCTACGGCGTGCACGACGGCACGGCGATCGCCGCGGAGGCCGACGGCGCCCGGCTGGACCAGCGGGTGCGTCCCGTCGTCGAGGACTGGGACACCGCCGGCTACCTGCGACACCTGCCCCGCGTGCTGGAGGCCGTGCGGAACGAGTTCGGTCCCGAGCTGCCTCTGCTCCACGACGCGCACCACCGGCTCACGCCGCAGCAGGCCGCGCGGCTCGGCAAGGAGATCGAGCAGTACGACCTGTTCTGGCTCGAGGACTGCACCCCTGCGGAGAACCAGCAGGGCCTGCGGCTCATCCGTCAGCACACGACGACGCCCCTCGCCATCGGCGAGGTGTTCAACACCGTGCACGACTACCAGACGCTCCTCGACGAGCAGCTCGTCGACTACGTCCGGTCGGCCGTGACGCACTTCGGCGGCGTCACGCCGCTGCGCAAGCTCTTCGACTACGCGGCGCTGCGGCAGGTCAAGAGCGCCATCCACGGCCCCGAGGACATCTCACCCGTCGGCATGGCGGCCGCGATCCATCTCGACCTCGCCATCCACAACTTCGGCATCCAGGAGTACTCCGGGTACACCGACCGTACGCACGAGGTCTTCCGGCACGCCTTCACGTTCGACGACGGCCACCTCCACCCGGGCGAGACGCCCGGGATCGGCGTCGAGCTCGACGAGGAGCTGGCCGCCGCGCACCCCTACGCGCCGGCCTACCTGCCCGTCAACCGCCTCGCGGACGGGACGGTGCACGACTGGTGAGACGAGCCGTCCCCGGGCTCGTGCGGCCGACCGTCGAGGTCAGCCGAACTGCTGCATCGTCTGCACGGCCGTCACCGCGCCGAGGATGAACCCGAGCGCCGTGCAGCCGATCGCCACGCCGAGGGCGATCTTCGCCGTCTTCTCGTTCCGCTTGACCGCGAGCGCGGAGAACACGATCGCGAGCACGCCGAACACGATGGGCAGGAAGATCACCGCGATCGGGCTGAACACGTAGGCCAGGATCGTGCGCCAGCTCAGGGGCTGCGGGCCGGCGGGGGCGGCGTACGGGGCGTAGCCGGCGGCGCCTCCGTAGGGCGACCCGTACGGCTGGCCCTGCGACGGGTACGCACCGTACGGCTGGCCGGCCGCCGGAGGGGAGGCCACCGGAGGTGCCTGGGGCGCCATCTGCCCGTAGGCCGGCTGGACCGGCTGCCCGTAGGCGGGCTGCGCAGGCTGACCGTAGGCGTCGGGCTGCGCGGGCTGCCCGTAGGCGGGCTGCGCGGGCTGGCCGTAGCCGGACTGGTCCTGCCCGTACGGGGCGGGGTTCTGCGGGGGCTGAGGGGCGTCGCCGCCCTGGTACGGCTGGTACGGGGGCTGGCTCACGACGTCGTTCCTTCGTCCCGGTGGGTTCTGCGGCGTGCACGGCAGACTGCGCCGTCCGGCGCGCTTCGAAGGGTAGCGCCTCCCGGCGTCGCTCCGCGGCCCTCTTTCGCGCCCTCCGGCGCGCGCTCGAGCAGGCGTCAGGTGAGCAGCCGACGGCGGTAGCCCTCGCCCACCGCAGAGGCCCGGTCACGGACGCCGAGCTTGTCGTAGATGTGCTGCAGATGGGTCTTGATGCTGGCCTCGCCGATGAACAGCGCCGCGGCGGCCTCACGGTTGGAGCTGCCGTTCGCGACCAGCTGGAGCACCTCCCTCTCGCGCTCGGTCAGCGTGCCGGCGCCGGGTCGGCGCACCTGCCCCATGAGGTGCTGCGTCACCGACGGTGCGAGCACCGGTTCTCCGCGCGCTGCCGCACGGACCGCTCGGATCAGCTCGTCGGGCAGCGCGTCCTTCAGGAGATAGCCGATCGCACCCGCCTCGATCGCCGGCAGGACGTCGCTCTCGCTGTCGAAGGTGGTCAGGATCAGCACCCGGGTGTCCGGGGCCTGCTCGCGCAGGGCAGCCGTCGCGGCGACGCCGTCCGTGCCGGGCATCCGCAGGTCCATGAGCACGACGTCCGCTGCGAGGGCCATCGCCCGGTCGACGCCCTCGGCGCCGTCACCCGCCTCGCCGACCACGAGGACGTCCTCGGTGTCCGCGAAGGTGTCGCGGAGGCCACCCCGCACGACCGGGTGGTCGTCGACGATCAGGAGCCGGATCATCGGTCGACCTCCGCCGCCCTGGCGCCCGCGGGCGCGATCGCCGGGACGCGCGCGCTCACGGACGTCCCGTCGCCCGGTGCGCTCTGCACCTCGACGTGCCCGCCGACGCCTCGGATGCGCTGGCGCATGCTCGTGAGGCCGAAGCCGGTGCCGTCCTCGTCCGCGAACCCGCGCCCGTCGTCGCGCACGTCCAAGAGCACCTCGGTGCCTGTGTACGACAGCGTGACACCGACACGTGACGCGTCCGCGTGCTTCGCGACGTTGGTCAGCGACTCCTGCGCCACCCGGAAGAGCGACACCTCGATCGCCGGGCTCAGGGGCTCCCGGGTGCCGGTGACCTCCACCCGCGTGGCGATCCCCTGGTCCTGCGACCATCGCTCGGCCAGCGTCCGGAGCGCGTCCGGGAGCTGCGCCCTCCCTAGCTCCTGCGGAGCGAGCGCCTGCACGGACCGCCTGGCCTCGGTCAGGCTGCTGCGCGCGAGCCGCAGGGCGCGGGCGACGTGCTCGTCGCTCTCGCCCCGCGCCCCCGTGGAGCGCTCCGCGGCCTGGAGCTGAGTGATGATGCCGGCGAGGCCCTGGGCCAGGGTGTCGTGGATCTCGCCGGCCAGTCGCTGCCGCTCGTCCTGGACCCCCGACTCCCGGGCCTGGGCGACGAGCTGCGCGTGGAGCCCGGCGTTCTCGTGCAGGGCCGCCTCCAGCCGCTCGACGAGCTCCTCGCGCTTGCGCTCCTCCGGTTCGCTGCGCGCCGTCAGCACGATGCCCACCCCGATGGCCGCGGTCTGCACGGCCACGATGAGGAGGAACTCCGCGAGCACCTCCGAGCTCGGGTCGGCCCACACGCTCATCGCCGCGCCGTTGAGGACCACGGAGGTGACGAGGACCCCGAGCACCCCCACCGGCCACGGCCTGAGCAGGTACGCCTGGAAGAAGCCCGCGACGGTGACGACGAGGAACACGTCGGACACGGTCATGAGGACGACGCACAGCGCCAACAGCCCGACGAGGTAGATGCCGGCCGGCACCGGCCGGAGCGCCCTTCTCCGGAGCGGCAGCGTCTGGCCGAACAGCACCCACAGAGCCGTGGCCGCGACGAGCCCGAGGACCACGGCCCCCTCGGGCCAGAAGCCGTCACCCGAGGCCGGGAGGACCCTGGAGAAGTAGATCGCCGTCGAGATCGTCAGGAGGAGCCACGGCGTGACGAGCTGCAGGAGGTCCCAGACCCGCAGCTGCTCCTGCCGCCAGGCGAGGCGTGAGCGGTTCGCGGCCTCCGCCTCGCGCGTGACGACCGACGCGAGCGTCGCGGAGCTCGGGCGCTCGCCGGCCCCGGGGTCCCCCGTCATCGACACCTACTCCCAGCGGAAGAGCTTCGCGGCGATCGCGCTCGCGCTCACCGCGATCCCCGCCATTATGGCAATCTGCAACCAGAACGGCTGGCCACCGGCGGCGGCGGTGACCTCGCCCGCCGCGGGTGACCACGCCGCGGTGAGAGCCTGCAGTCCGGGCGGGACGAGCTCGCCGACCTCACGCAGCACGTCGGGCATGAGGACGCGGGGCAGGAAGGCCCCGCCGAAGAACATCAGCGCGACGAACAGGACGGTGCCGACCTGGTTCGCGGCGCTGCTCGTGCGGACCACGGCCGCGGAGATCATGCCGATCCCGAGCAGCGCCGCGTAGCCGACGACGAAGGCGACGGCGAACTCGAAGGGCCGCTCGGGCGGCGCGATGTCCAGCACCGCCCACGCGACGACGATCAGGAGCGTCGCCGAGACGACCACCGACGCGAACGCGACGACCATCTGCGCGAGCAGGACGCTCCGCGGGTGCAAGGGGGTGGTCGACAGCCTGCGCAGAATGCCGCGCTCACGGTAGGTCGCGATCACCGACGGGACGTGCTGCACGGCGATCATCACCATCCCGAACACCAGCGCGGTCGGCGCCCAGACGTCGATGGCCCGCAGCCCGCCGGTCTCCGGCGACGCCTCCCTGAGCGCCGGGACGGCGCCCAGCCCGAGCAGGAGTCCCGCCGGGAACAGCACGCCGAAGAGGACGGTGGCAGAGTCCCGGAGGAAGAGCTTCGCCTCGACCGTGACCGTCTTCAGCCGGGTGCGCGGCCGCAGGGCGTGGGTGGTGACCGTGGACATCAGTCGACCGTCCTCTCGGAGAGCTCCGGGGATCGCGGGACGCGTCCCGTGAAGGCCACGAACGCGTCATCGAGGGTGCTCTGGTCGACGCGCAGGTCTTCCGCCACGACCTGCGCCCTGGCGAGGGCGCCCGCGACGCTGCTCACGAGCTGTCCCGTGCCGGTGACCACCCAGCGGCCCTCGGTGACCGCGACGTCGGACACCCCGGGGAGGCCGGCGAGGACGCTCCGGTCCAGCGGCTGGCTCACGCGGAAGCGGATCTGCTGCACCGCGCTCGACCGCGCGATCAGTCCTGCCGGCGTGTCCACCGCCACGACCCGGCCTCTGTCGATGACGGCGACCCGGTCGCTGAGGCGCTCCGCCTCGTCCATGAAGTGCGTGACGAGGAGGATCGTGACGCCCGTGTCCCGGACCCGCTCGACCAGGTCCCAGGTGTCCCGCCTCGCCTGCGGGTCCAGTCCTGTCGTGAGCTCGTCGAGGATCGCGACCTGCGGCTTGCCCACCAGCGCGAGCGCGACGGAGAGCCGCTGCTTCTGCCCGCCGGACAGCGCCTTGTACTGCGTGTCGCGCTTGTCGGTGAGCCCGAGGAGGTCCATGAGCTCGCGCCAGTCGGCGGGGTCCCGGTAGAAGGAGCTGTAGAGGTCGAGCGCCTCCGCGACCTTGATCGCGTCGGGGAAGCTGCTCTCCTGGAGCTGCACGCCGAGCCGCTCACGCAGCTCCGCCCGGTCCTCGACCGGGTCGAGCCCCAGCACGGAGATCGTGCCCGAGT
This sequence comes from Cellulosimicrobium sp. PMB13, assembly GCF_051294865.1. Lineage (NCBI taxonomy): Bacteria > Bacillati > Actinomycetota > Actinomycetes > Micrococcales > Promicromonosporaceae > Cellulosimicrobium > Cellulosimicrobium sp. PMB13. The sequence continues at coordinate 766,921 of NZ_CP145910.1, forward strand.
CGGGCGTCCGCAGGCCGGCGATGCTCTCGACAGTCGTCGTCTTGCCGGCGCCGTTGGGCCCGATGATGCCGAAGATCTCCCCCTCGTCGACGGTGAAGGAGACGTCGTCGACGGCGACGTGCTCCCCGTAGCGCTTGTGCAGGTGTCGTACGTCCAACGCGGTCATGCCGCGACGCTACGGAGGCACCGCACCCGGCCACATCCACCGTGGCGTCCGAGCCGCGGTGGATCCGCGCATCCACCGTTCGGTGGACGGGGCCCTGAGGACCGCACGGACGCCTGGTCACTTGTCCCGTCACAGGGTCTGGTCAGCCGGTTCCCTCACCCGGTCTGGACGACCTCCGCCGCGGCGACGGCGGAGGGTGCGGGGGGTGCCGCCCCGATCCAGACGGCGACCGCGCCGGTCGAGAGCAGCGCCGCCAGGACCACGGCGGCGACCGCGGTGCCGATCGTGCGCCGCGAGAGCGGGCGCGGCGGCTCGGGCTCTGCGGCGACCTGCTCCCGCGCCGAGCGGGCCGTGTCGCGCAGGCCCTGGCCGATCTGACCCAGCTCGTCCGGCCCGGCACCCTGGGCCGAGCGCACGGACCACCTGATCGCGGTCCGCCCTGCGGCGTCGAGCTCACGGAGGAACATGACGCCGGACTCCGTCGTCCGGGAGGACACGGCGATCTTCACGTGGTCCACCACGTCCGTGACACGGGTGACCTCGTCCCACCTCCACACCCGGGTGCGTCCCTCAGAGCCGTGGAACCGCGCCGCCCGGTCCGTCAGCAGCAGCACGCCCGTCGTCCCCACCACCGCGGGCACCGTGGCACCCCCCTCGCGGCGGGGCTCGACGAGGCGGACGTCGTTGAGGACCGCCCGGACCCTCTCGTCGTCCGGGACGCGCGGGTCGGCCCAGCTGCCGGTCGCGCCGTCGATCATCGCGAGCACCCGGTCGGCGGCGTCCTCGTCGAACGGCGGCGGCGGGTCCTGCGCGCGGCGCGAGCGCAGCCACAGCCGTCGCGCTCCGACCGCTGCCAGGACGAGCACGTAGAGGACCTCGAAGGCCCAGGCCAGGACCGACCGCTGCGGCGACGGCAGCCCGGCGCCCAGCTGCACCGCGAGCCAGGCGCCCAGGTGGTACGGCCACGCGAGCACGAAGTAGCCGACCGCCACCCCGATCAGGATGACGGTCAGCGTGCCGCCACCGGTCCGCTTCTTCTCCACCAGGCTGTCCTTCGAGGCTCAGCACGCGAGGGAGCGACCCGTCGCGTGGTCGGGGGTTGCGCGCCCACCGTAGACGACGGCGGTCGTGGCCGGGTGGTCCGACCGGCGACCCCGAGAACCTCGTCGGTGCGCTGCAACCCGACGGCCGCTTGTCGACGTCCGGCAGCCTGGCTACGGTCGACGCCATGGCACAGCCCCGTTCCTGGCAGTCCGAGACCGCGCGGCTGGGCAACGCCGACCCGACCGACCCGACCGGCTGGTTCGAGCGGCTCTGGGCGTCGGCGCGCGACGGTGACGTCACGACGCCGTGGGACCGGGACGACCCGCACCCGGCGCTCGCCTCGTGGGCCGGACCGACCCGCCCGGGTCACGCGACGGGGACGGGTCGCGCGACCGGGACGGCCGTCGTCGTCGGGTGCGGGCTCGGGGCCGACGCCGAGCACCTCGCCCGGCTCGGGTACGAGACGACCGCGTTCGACATCTCGCCCACCGCGGTCGCCGCGGCCCGCGGACGGAACGCCGGCTCACCGGTGACCTACGCCGTCGGGGACCTGCTCGACCTGCCGGACGCGTGGACCGGCGCCTTCGACCTCGTCGTCGAGATCTACACCGTCCAGGCGGTGAACCGCAGCGTCCGCGAGGAGCTGACGGCCGGCGTCCGCTCCCTGGTCGCGCCGGGAGGCACCCTGCTGGCGGTCCAGGCCGTCGCGCGCGAGCGCGACGACGAGGGCCCGCCCTGGCCGCTGACCCGCGCGGAGATCGAGGCGTTCGGCCGGGACGGTCTCTCGGTCGTCTCGATCGAGGAGCTCGCCGTCCCGGGCTCGCCCGGTCGGCCCGGGATCTGGCGGGCGGAGCTCCGCCGGGCCTGAGCCCGACGTCGCGCAGCGGTCCGGTGGTGTCGACGCCCGTGTGGACGCCTGGTGTCTGGTCGGACACGTAGAGGGTGAGAACACCCTTCGAGGAGGACCCCATGAACGACCTGGACACCCTGCTGCGCTCCGCCGACCCGGGGCGGACGAGCCCGCACGCCCGTGACGCCGCCGAGAGGCTCGCCGCCACCGCTCCCCTGCTCGCCACCACCGCGCCCGACGACCGGTCCGCGGGGCGGCGCGTCACCCGCCCGGTCCTCGTCACCGCCGTGGGCGGCGCGCTCGTCCTCACGGGCGGCCTGGCGGTCGCCGCGCCCTCGTTGCTCGACCTCTTCGGCGCCGGCTCGCCCGTGGTCGAGACCGTCGAGCTCGAGGTCCCCGGTGGCTCGTGCTCCGTGTTCCTCAACGTCGTCCCCGCCGACGGCGCGGTGCACGCCGACTCGTCCGGCGGCGAGACGAGCGGGGGATCCGCGGAGACCTTCGACCAGGCGGAGTTCGACGCCGTCGAGGCGTTCCTGCGCACCCACGACTGGAGCGACGTCATGGCCGAGGCGGCGCCCTTCGGCGGCACCTCCGTCACCTCGGACGGGAGCGAGGGCGGCACGGTCGAGGGGAGCTTCACGAGCGTCAAGGAACCCGTCGAGGAGGTCCTGGCCGCGCACGGGCTGAACGCCACGGGCTCGGCGATCCTCGTCGAGTCGGCCGAGTGCGGCGCGGGGACGCTGCCATGACTCGCCGCGCGGTCGCGGGCGGTGCCGACCACGACCGGTCCGCGGAGGACGCGATGCGGATCAACGCCGCCGACCTGCTCGCGTACCTCGTGCGCCGGCTCGACCCCCAGGACGCGCCCGACGTGCTGGGTACCGTGTTCGCCACCGCCTGGCGGCGGCGGGCGGACCTGCCGACGGACCCGGAGCGGGCGCGGATGTGGCTGTTCGGCATCGCGCGGCGCTCGACCGCCAACCACCGGAGGTCGCGCGCACGGGCCGACGCGCTCACGGCACGGCTGTCCGACGCGCTGCGCGTCGACCCCGCCCCGGTGGTGGATCGGGACGACGCCGGCCCTGCCGTCCGTGACGCCGTCGCCGAGCTGCCCGCGCGCCAGCGGGAGCTGGTGCGGCTCGTCCACTGGGACGGGTTCACGCTGACCCAGGCCGCCGAGATCGCCGGCATCCGGGCGTCGACGGCGCGCACCCACTACGCCAGGGCGCGGCGCACGCTGGAGACCGCGCTGGGCGGCCTGCGCCCCGGCGCGCGCACGGATCACCACCTCGGGGTGGTCCCCTCCAGGTGACGTCGGACGGCGCTCCTAGAGCACGTTGCCGTGCTCCCGGAAGTCGCGCCAGACGTTCTCGAAGAAGTCGTCGTCGGCCGGGAGCGGTCGCCGCGGGCGCCACCGGAAGACCGGGACGCCCGCGGCGTCGGCGGCGTCGCGCGGGACCACCGGCACCCACGGGGCCGACGGGGACGCCTCGTCGGCGGCCGGGACGGTCCCGCCCGGCGCTACCCACGCGGTCTCCTGGACCTCCTCGTCGAGCGCACCGCGGTCGAGCCGGAAGCGGTAGAGGTCGGGCAGGTCGAGCTCGCGCTCCGCGTCGTCGCCGTACCCGACGAGGGGCAGGTCGCCCTCGGCGTCCGTGTACAGGACCGACCCGCGCGAGCGCCCGCCGTGGGCGACGTAGTCGGCCATGGCCGAGAGGTAGACGTACGCGCTCGTGAGGATGTCGCGCACGAGGAACGTCCGGTTCACGGCGCGCCGCGACCCGGCGTCGGCGCTGACCAGGTCCTCGTAGCCGGTGAGCCACGCGTGGACCTGGTCGAGCGCCTCGCGGATCGACGCCTCCGACCGCACCGGTCCGGCCTTCTCGCTCATGAGCCGCTGCACGTCGCGCAGCAGGTCGCCGGTGTTGTCCGGCACGCCCGCGGCCACGCGGCCCGTCGCACGGGCCGTGAGGTCCAGCGCGGCGGCGAGCACCGGCGCCGCCACGTCGGTGAACGCGGCCTCGTCGGACGGCTTCTCGTCGCGGCGCGCCGCGATGAACTGCGCGGCGCGCGTCGCCCCGACCTGGCCGCTGTTGAGCGCCGCGCCACCCGGCCGGTAGACGCCGTGCGCGCCGCCGGCCTCGCCGACGGGGAAGAACCCGGCGACGTTCGACTGCCACCACGCGTCGACCACGAGACCGCCGTTGTTGTGCTGCGCGCACACGTCGACCTCGAGCATCTCCTTCTCGAGGTCCACGTACGGGTTCTTGTCGAGGTAGAACTGGTACGCGGGCTCGTTCATGCGCCGCAGCCGCTCGATCGGCGTGCCGAACAGGACGCCGGCCTTCTCGAGGTACTGGTACGCCTCGGGCGCGAGCGCGGTCGGGTCGAAGTCCTCGCGCACGGGGTTGCGCCGGAAGTCGAGGAACACGCGGCGCCCGCGCAGCACCGTCTCCCGGTACACGAGCAGGTCGATCAGGCTCGACCCGTCGCGCGCCTTGCGGATGTCGAACGGCCACTGGTAGCCCTTGAGGAACACGAGGGTCAGGAGCCGCCCGTAGTCGGTGATCGCCTCGGTGAGGAACTCGCGCTCGTCCCCGCCGTCGGCGTCGGTCGAGACGAACCGCGGCACGACCTGCATATACGTCCCCGACACGTTCCACCGGGGCTTGGTCGACGCGAGCCCGAACTGCCACTCGGTGAGGTTCTTTCCGTGCACGCCGGCGCGGTAGGCAGCACCCGAGGCGCCCCACTGCCCGTTGGGGAACACCCGCGTGGCGTACATGCCCGCGGGTCCGCCCGTGGCGTAGACGAGGTTCGTGCAGCGGAACAGCAACCAGGGGCTCTCGGCGCCGTCGTGCGGCACGTCCGTCCGCAGCACGAGCAGGCCCGCGACGCGGCGCGCGCCCGGCCCGCCGTGCGGGTCCGGCGCCGTGACGACGTCGACGACGCGGCACTCGTCGAACACGCGCGTGCCGTCGGCCTGGACCTTCTTCTCGAGCTTCTCGACCATCGTCCGGCTCGTGTACGGGCCGACCGAGGTCGCACGCCGACGCGGGTCGTGGTCCGTCTTGTACCCGATGAACTCGCCGAACCGGTTCTGCGGGAACGGCACACCGAGGTCGACGAGGTGGAGGAAACCGCGCGCCGAGAGCGCCGCCTCCGCGAGCGCGTTGTCGCCGTCCATGGCGCCGCCCGAGAACAGCGTCTGCGCCATCTCGCGCACCGAGTCGTCGTCGCCGCCCGAGAGCGTGAGCTTGTAGTACGTCTGCTTGTCGGAGCCCGCGTTGCGCGACGCCCCGGCGTGGATCTTGTCGGCGACCATGACGACGTCGTCGTGGCCGAACTGGACCAGGCGGTCCGCCGCGCAGTAGCCGGCGGACCCGGTGCCGACGACGACGGTCGTGGCGGTCACCACGGGGACGTCGTGACCGGCGATGCGGAGGATCTCGGGGTCGTGGCTCATGGGTGCTCCCCTCACAGGACCGGGATGTGCATGCCGCCGTCGACGTGGAACACCTCGCCGGTCGAGTACGGGGTCTGGCCGGAGGCGAGGATCGAGACGGCGCCCGCGACGTCGGCCGGGCGCCCCCAGCGGTTGATCGGGGCGAGACCCTGCTCGATGAGGTCGTCGTACTTCGCCGTGACGCCCGCGGTCATGTCCGTGGCGATCACGCCGGGCCGCACCTCGTACACCACGACCCCCTCGGGCCCGAGGCGCGCCGCCCACAGCTGCGTGGCCATGCCGACGCCCGCCTTGGAGATGCAGTAGTCACCGCGGTTGGTCGAGACCGTCGTGGCCGAGATCGACGACACGTTGACGACCGTCGCGACCGGACCGGACGGCGGCTCCGGCAGCTCGTCGAGTGGCCCGCGCAGCTCGATCACGCGGCGTGCGAACTCCTGCGTGAGGAAGTACGGCCCGCGCAGGTTGATACCGAGGACGCGGTCGAACGACTCCGCCGTGGCGTCCAGCAGGTCCGCGCGCACGCTCGGCGCGACGCCCGCGTTGTTGACCAGCACGTCGAGCCGGCCCCAGGTGTCGACGGCGTCCGCGACGTACCGGCGGTGGTCGTCCAGGTCGGCGACCGACCCCCGCACGTACCGCACGCGCGAGTCGTCACCCGCGAGCTCGCGCAGCTCCGCGATCACGTCGGTGGGCTCCTCGCGCGTCGCCAGGATCGAGACGGCGAAGCCGTCCGCGAGCAGGCGTCGGCTGATCCCGAGCCCGATCCCGCGGTTCCCACCAGTGACCAGTGCGACAGTCGGCATCGTCGCCTCTCCTCCTCGAGCGTGCGGTCCGCACCCCTACCGTGCCACGACCTGCGTGCCACCTGTGCGACGCCCGATCCTGCCATGCTCGAGACGGATGGGCAAGCGCTTTCCACGAGTGCCCGTCCCGTGCGCCGGGGAAGAATCCGCTGGGCGCCCTCCCACCGGGTGCGCGACGATGCGCGGGTGCGCCCCTACGACGAGCTGATCACCGAAGCCGTGGAGGCGGACGTCACGGGCTGGGGGTTCGGCTGGCTCGACGGCCGCGCCACCGAGGAGCGCCCGCCGTGGCGCTTCGCCTCCCTCCTGTCCCACCGCCTCGCCGCGGCGGACTCGGCGCTCGACCTCGACACCGGGGGCGGCGAGGTCCTGGCCGAGGCGCTGAGTCACGCCGACGAACGCGCCGACCCCACGCCCACCAGGCTGGTCGCCACGGAGACCTGGGCGCCGAACGCCGTCCTCGCCCGCGAGCGCCTCGCTCCCTGGGGCGCCCTCGTCGTCTCGCCCGACGACGGCGCGCTCCCGGTCGCCGACGCCTCCTTCAGCCTCGTCACGGCCCGCCATCCCGTCGCCCCGCCGTGGTCGGAGATCCACCGGGTGCTGCGGCCCGGCGGTGCGTACCTCGCACAGCACGTCGGACCCGCCTCCGTGTTCGAGCTCATCGAGCTGTTCCTCGGCCCGCAGCCCGAGGCTCGCGCGGACCGGGACCCGCTCGTGGAGGCCGAGCAGGCTCGCGCGGCCGGCCTGGACGTCGTCGAGCTGCGCACGGCGAGGTGCCGCATGGAGCTCTACGACGTCGGCGCGGTCGTGTGGCTCCTGCGCAAGTGCGTGTGGTGGGTGCCGGGCTTCTCGGTCGACCGCTACGCCGACGTCCTCGAGGAGCTCGACGCCCGGCTGCGCGCCGGCGCGCGCACCGACGGGACGACGACCACCCCGTTCGTCGCGCACTCGAACCGCCACCTCGTCGAGGCCCGACGCGGCGCCTGAACCGGACCGTAGGCCGGTCACGACCGCTCGGGCGCGTCAGCGTGGGCGGCGGGTCGACACCGTCCAGGGTCCTCAGAGTGCGGCCGTGAGAGCTCCTCCGTCCGCACGCAGGGCGGCGCCGTTGGTGGCGGACGAGACGGGGCTGGCCAGGTAGGTGGCGAGGCGAGCGATCTCGACGGGCTCGATGAAGCGTTGGAGCAGAGACGTCTGGTTCGCCGTCTCGATCGCGCTCTTCATACGATCCACGGGCAGCCCCTGGGCGCGTGCGACGTCCTCGACGGCCCGGGCGACGCCGTCGGAGTACGTCGGTCCGCCGAGGACGGTGTTCACCGTGACGCTGGTCCCCCGGGTCAGCTTCGCCAGCCCGCTGGCCAGGGCGATCACCGCGGCCTTGGTCGTGCCGTAGTGCGTCATGTCGGCGGGGACGTTCACCCCGGACTCGCTGCTCAGGAAGACGACCCGACCCCAGCCCCGGGCCAGCATGCGCGGCAGCACGTGCCGAGACAGGCGCACGCCGCTCATGACGTTGACGTCGAAGTAGCGCTGCCAGTCGTCGTCGGAGATCTCCTCGAAGGCGCCGATCTCGAAGACGCCCACGTTGTTCACCAGGACGTCCACCTCGCCGAGCGACCCGAGCAGGTGCCGGACCTGCTCGGGGTCCGCGAAGTCCGCCGGGATCCCGGACACCGCGGCACCCGGGACGGCTGCCTCCAGCTTCCGGACCGCGGCCGCGACCCCGTCCTCGCTGCGTCCGTTGACGACGACGGTCGCCCCCTCCGCGAGCAACGCCTCCGCGATCGCGTAGCCGATGCCCTGCGTCGAGCCGCTGACGAAGGCTCTCTTGCCCGCCAGGTCCAGATCCATCGTTCCTGCCTCTCTGCTCCCCTGCGCCATGTCGTGCTCCGCGTCTCGTGCGCGATGCACCGTGTGTCGCGCGTCGGGCCACCGCGTGTCGTTGCTCGCGCCCGAGGAGGGCTCGAGAACGAGCGCATTCGCTTGCCCAAGCAAGTGAACGGTAGCCCGCATGACTTTCCTGAGCAAGTGACGTCCTGAGCGCTCGAGCTGCCCCCTCGCGTACGCTGACCGCCATGCGCGACTCCGACGCCCCCGCCGTCGTCCCCACCGAGCTCACGGGCGAGGACCTCGAGACCTGGGCCGGCGTCGCGACGGTCCTGGAGTGGCTGCCGTCCGCCCTCGACGCACAGCTCCAGCGCGACGCGCACCTGTCCCACTTCGAGTACGGGGTCCTGTACGCCCTCGCCAAGGCCCCGGATCGCACGCTGCGGATGAGCGTGCTGGCCGGCTACGCGAACAGCACCCTGTCGCGCCTGTCGCGCGCGGCGACCCGGCTGGAGTCGCACGGGTGGTTGAGACGCACGCCAGATCCTGCCGACGGGCGCTACACCCTGGCCGCCCTCACCGACCTCGGGCAGGCGAAGGTCGACGACGCCACCCCCGGCCATGTGCAGACCGTCCACCGGCTCGTCCTCGACCGCCTCACGGAGCGGCAGACCCGCCAGCTGCGGGAGATCACGCAGCGCATCCTGCGGGCCATCCGGGAGGACGAGGGCTGGCGACCTTCGTGACGCGCCGGGAGCCCGCGGCGCCCCCACGCCGCGGCTCCCAGGCAGTCACCGAAGGGTCTGGATCCCGTACGCCGGCTCGACGGCGGCTGCCGTACCAAGCCGTCCGGATCTCTCCTCGGCGCTGGGCTCCGCGGTGCGATCGGGAAGCGACTGCCGCCGCCGCCCTCGATCGCGCGGCCCCTTCCCGAGGGCAGGACGCCGCGACGACGCCGCTCGGCGAGGACGACCCGTCGTAACCTCTCCTCCGAGGCTTCGGGTACGTCCGCTACGGGATCTCCGTGACGCGGTGGGCACCGGGAACGACGGACTGCGGATCGATGCCCGCCGCGGCGAGCGCGATCACCGCCCCTGCCAGCTCTTCCAGCTGGCGCGCGCGATCGATGCCTCCGATCCGGTGCGCCGTCGCTCCGAGGCTGCTGACGAGCTCCGCGGCGATCGGCGACGCGTCCTCCTCGTCGGTCGCGTAGGGCACCGTGACCCCCGTGGCGAGCGCCGTCCACGTCTGGGCCGGGTGCAGGTTGAACGCCTTGACGACGGAGGCACCGGGCGCCGACGAGGAGATCACCTGCGCCACCGAGCCGGCCGGGAGGAGATGCTCGCCGACTCCGTGCTCGACCGGGTTGGTCGGGTCCACGACCACGGTGCCCGCCAGGCTGCCGCGCCGGGCGTCGACCGCGTCGAGCACGTCCTCGACCCCGGTCCAGGTGATCGCCACGAGGACCGCGTCGACGTCACGGACCGCGCCCGACAACGAAGCGCTCGACGCGCGGGACCCGAGTCGAGCGGCGATCTCGTCCGCCTGGGGGCGGGACCGCCCACCGACGACGACGTCGTGCCCCGCGGCCACCCAACCCCGCGCGAGAGTGCTCCCCAGCGCGCCCGTCCCCAGGATCCCGATCCGCATCCGACGACCTCCCTCGACCTGACGGACGCCGTGCTCGACGTCGTGACACGAACCTAGGGACGGCGTTGCGCACCGGATGGTGCGTCAGGACGGCGCAGAGTGGGTGCATGAGCACGGCGGACCACGGTTTTGTCGCCGACTGCCGTGTGCGGGCGGCGACCGACGTCCTGACTCACCGATGGGACCCGGTGGTCCTCGCTGCCCTCGGCGAAGGACCAGAGCGCCGCGTCGACCTGAAGGACAAGATCGGCGGCATGCAGGACAAGCCGCGCACCGAGTCGCTCGCCCGGCTCGTCGGCTGGGGACTCGTCGAGCGCCGACGCCACCGTGAGTCGCCACCGAGAGTCGTGTACGCACTCACGACCCTGGGGCAGAGCATGCACGACGGGCCTCTGCTCGCCCTCGCCGCCTGGGCGGTCGACCATGGCGACGAGCTCCTGCGAGGCGAGGGCGAAACCGTGGCTGACGAATAGCCCACGTCATGCCGTGAGGTCGCCGGAGACCGACACGGCAGGGCCGCGCCTTGACGTCCTACCGACCGACCATTACCGTGCTTTTGCATACCCTCCAGTCAGAAGTCGCATGATCGCCATCCTAAAAGACAACGCTGTCAATTGGAGTCCCATGCAGAACTCTCACCTCTCGTCTCGAACGCGGCGCCTCAGCGCGGCACTGACCGGCAGCGCGATGCTCGCAGCCACGCTCGCCGCGACCCCGGCTCTGGCGGCGCCGACCGACGCCGAGCCACCACCAACCACCACAGGGGCCCCGACGTGCGGTGAGGACATGGGGATCCCCGACTCCAAGATCTCCATCCAGCTGTACACGCACGTCGGTGAGCTCGGGTCCTCCGGCACACCGTCGCCGGAGACGCTGGACCGCGTGCTCGGCGAGGTCGCCGACGCCGGGTTCACCAACGTCGAGCCGTACAACCAGCCCTACTCGATGCCGGCCGCGGAGTACCAGGCGATCCTCGACAAGCACGGCCTCGAGGTGTCGTCGAGCCACGGCAGCACGAGCTGGGACACGTGGCCCGAGACCGTCGCCTACGCCGTCGCACTGGGCCAGGACTACATCGGGACCGGCGGGATGGCGGGCGGCTACAGCACCTACGACGAAGCGCTCGCGACCGCGGCGTACGCCAACCAGCTCGGCGAGTACTCGACCGCCAACGGCGCGGGCAAGTTGGTGCTGCACAACCACCAGAGCGAGCTCACCACGCGGTACCCCCACCCGGAGACGGGTGAGATGGTCAGCGCCTGGCAGGTCATCGAGGAGAACACCGACCCGCGCTACGTGACGTTCGAGCTCGACGTCGGCTGGGCCGCCGACGCCGGCATCGACGTCCCGGCGTGGATCGAGGAGTACGGGGACCGCATCGAGCACCTCCACATCAAGGACGCCGTGAACGTCGACGCGGAGGGCGACATGCGGCAGGTCGCGCTCGGCAACGGTGACATCGACCTCCCGGCGATCATCGCCGCGGCCGAGCCGAACGTCGAGTACTACACCTACGAGTGGGACTGGGCGCCGTCCTTCGAGACCTCGGCGGAGTCCTACGAGTACCTGCGCTGCTACCTGTCCGACGACGATGGCGGCGGGGGCGGCGACGACGAGGAGTCGCTGGCTCTCGGCCGGCCGGTGACGGCCTCCAGCATCGACGAGCCCGGCCACGAGGCCGAGATGGCGGTGGACGGCAACGCCGGCACCCGGTGGGGCAGCGCATGGAGCCAACCCGAGTGGATCGCGGTGGACCTCGGCGCCGACTACGACCTGGACCGCGTCGTGATCGACTGGGAGACCGCGTTCGCGTCTGGGTACGAGATCCAGACCTCGCCGGACGGCGAGACCTGGACCACGGTGCACACCGTCACCGACGGTGACGGCTTCTTCGACGAGCTGGACGTCTCGGGCACGGGCCGGCACGTGCGCCTCTACGCCACGGAGCGCGCGACGCAGTGGGGCTTCTCCCTCTACGAGCTCGAGATCTACGGCACGCCGAGCGGCGGACAGCCGGAGCTGGACCTCGACGCCGAGGTCCAGCCGCGGTGCATCGCCGGCCAGGCCTACCTCGCCGTCCGCGCGACCAACGGCGAGGACTCACCGGTCGACGTGACCCTCGCGACGCCCTTCGGCACCCGCGAGTTCGCGGACGTGGACCCCGGCACGAACGCGTACCAGGCGTTCGGAGTGCGCTCGACCTCGGTCGCGAGCGGCTCGGTGACCGTCACGGGTACGGGGACGGTCGACGGCGAGGACGTCACCTCGACGTTCGACCTCGACCACGACGAGCTCACCTGCTCCTGACCATCTCCTGGATCGCTCGATCCTCTCGAAGGTCTTGAACGTCGAGGCCGCCCGAGCGCACTGACCCGGCACCCGCCGGCCTCTGGACGAGGCCGGCGGGTGCCTCGTCACGTCCGCCACCCTGCTCGCGCCGGCAGCCACGAAGCCCGCCGGGGTTATGGACCGGCGGGGGTCGCGATCGTGCGTGTCCTACGCAGACGTCACCGCGCGTCCTTGTCTCGGGCGCGGGGACGACGCCTCGGTGAAGAGGCGACTCAGATGCTGGTCGATGGCAGCCAGCGCGGCCTGGGGCTCGATCACCTCGAGCTCGAGCAGGGGAGCGAACCCGGTCAGCGCAAGGATGAGATCTGTCTCGATGTCCGGGTCACTGTCCGGGGCGATCTGGCCCTGCGCGATCGCCTGTCGGACGAGGCGCTCGATCATGGCGCGACCGTCACGGAGCCCGAGGGCCACCTGCCTGCGCAGTGCCGGGTCGTGCAGCGCCTCGAGGACATACGCGGCGCTCATCCGGGACGAGGCACGGGCGTCGGGATGCAGAGGCAACATCTCGGCGAGCACCACGCGCAGCACGTCCCTGGGGTGCGGAGGCTGGTCGAGCCCGGCCAGCCCGCCCGCGACCCGGTCGGCGGTCCGGTCTGCGGCGAACTCCATCGCAAAGGTCAGCATCGCCGCACGGGACACGAAGTAGTGCTGGAGCTGCCCGAGCGAGACGCCCGCCTCGCGGGCGACCTCACGCAGGGTCGCCCGGGTCCAGCCGTGCTGGTCGACGACCCGCCACAGTGCGTGCGCGATCACCTCGCGTCGTTCCTGGTGGTCCACGAGCTTCGGCACCGTTCCCCCTCGCGTTGGCAATACGCGTGACACAATACAAGCGTATGGCAAACCAGGCGTGTGCACACCACGGGACGGAGCGACGATGGCTGACCCGCACCCACCACCCGCGTTCTTCAACCCGTACGCGGTCGCCATCGACGACGAGGTGGCGATCGCGCTGCTGGCTGACATGCATGTTCGGAGGGCGATCGAACGAGGCGAGTTCGACAACCTGCCCGGCAGCGGCAAACCCCTCGACATGCCTGACCGCCACGACCCCGTCTGGTGGCTGAAGAACCTCCTGAAGCGCGAGAGGCTCGTGCTGCTGCCGGCCTCGTTCCAGCTGCGCAAGGAAGACGCCGCACTGGATGAACGCCTCGACGAGATGTGGAGCGAGGCGGACGTGCGTCACGAGATCGAGGAGTTCAACAGGCGAGTGCTTCGCGGCCGCTACCAGCCGGCCGCCGGGCCGCCCCTGGTCACCATGCCGCGGGACGTCGAAGCGACGATCGCTGCATGGGCGGATCGCCGCGCGAAGCGGGCCGCGGAAGCACGGTCGAGGGCTCGTGCGGACGCGCCTGATGAAGGGCGTCGTCACCGTCGACGCACCCGTCGACGGTGACGGTGGTTACGCTTCGTCGCACAGGCCTCGGAGAGCGAACGAGGTAGCACCTGGTGGTGCCAGAACCGGAGGGTCCTATTCGGGGAGGCGTTCGATGACTTCCTTGTGCGCGCTCTGGTAGACGATCTGGCTTCGGAAGCTGAGGACCTCGCGGCGTTGGCTGAGGCGGTCGACGAGGAAGTCGTGGAGCCGTGCGAGGTCGGGGACGGCGACATGGATGAGGAAGTCCTCTTCGCCGGCGATGACGTAGACGGCCAGGACCTCGGGCATCTCGATCGTGGCGGCCTTGAACGAGTCGATGACTGAACGGCTGAGCGGGCGCAGGCGGGTGGAGACGAACGCCTCGACGCCGCGGTTCAAGGTCGCGGGCGCTATGACGGCCCGGTAGCCGAGGATCGCCCCGCGGGCGCGCAGCGCGCGCACGCGCTCGAGGCAGGTCGAGGGCGCGACGCCCAGGCGCCGGGCGAGCTCACGATTGGTCTGCCGTGCATCTCGTTGCAGTTCGGTGATGATCGCCGAATCAAGTTCGTCCACGCGTCGAGGCTACCTCTCCTCGCCGAACGAAATTCGCCGGCAGCGCTCTTACCTGGTTTCAGGTGTCTAGTGTGTTGCCGTCCTGCTGGTCGAATGAATGCTCCTGGGTGGAAAGGATGCACATGCTGAAGATCGTTCTGGTGCTTCGCGAGGACCTGTCGCGCGCGCACGCGGCGAACGCCGCGGCGGTACTGGGTCTGGCCCTGGGTGGACGGTTGACGGACTCCGTCGCGCCCGACGGGCCGGACGCATCCGGGGCGACGCACGCAGGGCTGAACCCGGTGCCCGTCCCCACGCTGGCCGCGTCCGGGGACCAGCTCGCCGAGCTCCACGCGGCCGCGGCCGCGCGCGAGGACCTGACCGTCGTCGGCTTCAACGAGGTCGCGCGCCGCTCGCGCACCTACCCGGAGTACGAGGAGGCGCTGGCCGCGACACCGAGCGAGGAGATCGAGTACGTGGGCGTCATCCTGCACGGTCCGCGCAATCAGGTCACCCGGCTCACCAAGCGTCTCGCGCTGGTCTCATGAGCACGTCGCGGTACCGGCTCGGGGTGCTGGCCGGGACGGGGATGCTGCTCGGCAGCCTGGTCGGTCCGGTGCGCTGACCCTGCCGTCCCTGGCGGCCGAGTCGCAGGTCCGGCGTCGTTGGTCGCGTGGCGCCGGGTGGTTCCTCTCGGGTCCTGCTTGATGCACGCCTCTCGACGCGCGAGGGGCATGCTCGGCCACCGGCACGACTCCCCGTGGGCTACACCCACGGAGCAAGAACGGGCGGCGATGCGTCCGGGACAGTCACGGAGACACGTCCTGAGGCGCGGTGAGGCGAGCCACGGCGTCCTTGATCGTCTGGCGCTGCGCCGCCGGGGGGACGAGGGCCGTGACGTCCTCGGATTGCTGGACCCACATGGTGGCGATCGTCAGCACGAGCGCCAGCACCTGTTCTGCGCTGAACTCTCCAGTGAGGATGCCGCGTTCCTGTGCGGCCGCGATCGTGCGGACTTTCTCCCGCATCGACTCCGTCACGGTGTCACGCTGCGCGGCGGCGCCCCGTTCGCGCTGGTACCAGGTGAGGAACCGCACGACCTCGGGATGCGCGAGGTTCGCGTCGTGCAGCCTGGCCGCATACTCCGGAAGGTCGTCGGCGTCGATCGGAACCTCGGAGACGGTCCGGTGGACCACCTCGTCGAAGACGCCGTCGAACAGCTCCTGCTTGCCGGCGTAGAACGAGTACACGAGGCCAGGGCTGATCTTCGCGCGACGGGCGATGCGCTCGACCCGGGCACCGGCGAGCCCGACCTCGGCGAACTCACGGAGTGAGGCCTCGAGCAGCCGCGTCCGCTTTGCCTCGGGGTCCCTCGTGCGTGGTTCCGACGTCACACGTCCAACCTAATAACTGAACGTTCATTTGACAAGCGAGCCACTGCGCCCCATTCTCGGAGAGTTAGTGAATGAACCTTCAGTAAGGAGTCGTCGATGAAGCGCTGGACCCCGAAACACATCCCCGATCAGGCTGGTCGCACCGCCCTCGTGACAGGGGCGAACAGCGGTATCGGCTTGGAGACTGCCCGTGTTCTCGCGGAGCGCGGTGCGCGAGTCCTGCTCGCCGGGCGCAGTGAGGTCAAGCTTGTCGAAGCGGCCCACGCGATCCGCGTGACCGCGCCGTCGGCCGTCCTGGGGACCGTCGTCGTCGACCTCGCGGACCTGGATTCGGTGCGCGAGGCCGCAACCCGGATCGCGCAGCACGAGACCATCGATCTGCTGATCAACAACGCCGGGGTGATGAACCTGCCCGAACGCACCACGACCGCAGACGGGTTCGAGACGACGTTCGGCACCAACCACCTGGGCCACTTCGCACTCGACGCGCAGGTCTGGCCGGCCGTGCTCCGCTCCCGCTCCGCACGCGTCGTGACGGTCACCGCGATCGCGTCACGCTGGCCGTCGGGCAGGCTCCGCGACCTCCAGAGCGAGGTCCGCTACCGCCCCATGGGCGCGTACGCGAAGTCCAAGCGAGCCAACGCGGTCTACGCCCTCGAGCTCGATCGGCGAGCGAGGGCGGCGGGGCGCAAGGTCGCTTCCATCGTCGTGCACCCGGGCGCGGCCATGACCGGTCTGCAGCGCCACGGCGGCAACCCGGTGGCACGTGCGGTCACCTCACTCGCCGAGCGGCTCCTGATGGGCTCGGCCGAGGGCGCGTCCTGGCCGACCTTGTACGCAGCGACGAGCGACGACGCCCTCGGTGGGACGTTCTACGGTCCGGCTGGCCGTGACCAGATGTCTGGTGCCCCCGCGCCGGCGAACGTCCCACGAGTCGCGGCAGACCCCGAGGTCGGCGCCTGGCTCTGGACCGAGAGCGAACGACTCACCGGGGTGACCTTCGCCGTCTGACCTCCGCTATGAGCTCGAGGTGCTGTGCCTACGGCACCGACGCGCCCTCTGGTGGGCGACGCGGAGCGGAGGACGGCGTGGACTCGCTCACGCCGCTCGGGTGTCGTAATCCTCTCGGTGGGTGAACACGTCGTCCATGTGGTCCTGCGCCCAGGACTTGAGGGTGCGCATCGTCTCCTGGAGCGAGAGTCCGAGCTCGGTCAGTTCGTAGGAGACCGTGACCGGAACCGTCGCGACGACGGTCCGGGTCACCAGGCCGTCCCGCTCCAGCGAGCGCAGCGTCTGCGTGAGCATCTTCTGGCTGACACCGGCCACGCGCCGGGAGAGCTCCGAGAAGCGCATCGGCCGAGCTGCGTCCTCGGGCGCCGAGCAGGCGTCGCCCAGGGCCGCGAGGACCAGGGTCACCCACTTGTTGGAGAGCCGGTCGAGCAGCTGCCGGCTCGGGCAGGTGGCGAGGAAGGCGTCGTACTCCACCTTCGCCAGCGCGCGCTGCTGCGCGGCGGTCATCGTCACAATCGCTTCCTCTCCCGACACCTCTGGTGCCTTACGCACTTTGAGGTGCCTCCTTCCGTCTGGTGACCGACTGCTCGGATCATGGCATGCCGAGCGGCTCGCCCGAGCGCTCCGATCCGAAAGGCAGCACCTTGACGAACATCTCGACCACGCTTCCCGGTGGCGCCTGGACCCTGGGCGACCTGCCGGTCACCCGCTTCGGGTACGGCGCGATGCAGCTCGCCGGCCCGGGGGTGCTGGGCCCGCCCGCCGACCACGACGGCGCCCTCGCCGTCCTGCGTGAGGCCGTCGACCTGGGCATCACCCACATCGACACCAGCGATGCCTACGGGCCACGGGACACCAACGAGCTCATCCGCGAGGCTCTGCAGCCCTACCCCGACTCGCTGCACGTCGTCACCAAGGTCGGTGCGACGCGAGACGCCCAGGGTGGCTGGCCCACCGCCCGACGACCCGAGGACGTGCGCCGCCAGGTGCACGACAACCTCGAGTCCCTCGGCATCGACGCGCTGAGCGTGGTCAACCTGCGGCTGGGCAACGCCACTGGCCCCGTCCAGGAGCCCATCGCCGACTCCTTCGGAGTCCTCGTGGACCTGCAGCGGGAGGGCCTGATCCGCCACCTGGGTATCAGCAACGCCACCCCTGAGCAGGTCCGTGAGGCGCGATCGATCGCCCCGATCGTGTCGGTACAGAACATGTACAACCTCGCCGTCCGGGCCGACGACGCGCTGATCGACGAGCTGGCCGGTGACGGAATCGCCTACGTGCCCTTCTTCCCGCTGGGCGGCTTCACACCGCTGCAGTCCTCCACCCTCTCCACCGTGGCACGACGACTGGAGACGACGCCGACGGCGGTGGCGCTGAGCTGGCTGCTGCAGCGCTCGCCCAACATCCTGCTCATCCCGGGCACCAAGTCCGTGGCGCACCTGAGGGAGAACGTCGCGCGCGCCAACCTCCCCCTCTCCGCCGCAGACCTCGGAGAGCTCGATCAGATCGGCGCAGTCTGACGCGGCCAGTCGCCGCGTGTCCGCGCCCACCGGCGTGGGCACGCGGCGTCTCCCTCGGTGCGAAGCTGCAAGCCGCGGGCATCTCGCCGGTTCAACCAGACGGAGGATCGGTCAAAGTAGCCTGCATCTCGACAGCATCTCGACATGCCCGTGGGCGACTACATCTGCATGTCGGCGAAGCGTTGGTAGTGCCCCTGGAACGCCACGGTGATCGTGTCCGTCGGGCCGTTACGGTGCTTGGCCACGATCAGGTCTGCTTCGCCGGCACGCGGCGACTCCTTCTCGTAGGCGTCCTCACGGTGCAGCAAGATCACCACGTCCGCATCCTGCTCGATGCTGTTGTGCGCCGCGATCCCGTTGGCGATGAAGTTGTGACCGTCGAGCACCGTGGCGTCGAAGACCTGCTTCTCCCCCATCGGCTCGATCGCGACCACCTCGTCCCACAGCAGGTCGTTGACCGCCATGATCTCGAGCTCCTCGCTCTCGAGCACCGCCGCGATCTTGCCGAGCCGGTGCCGGGAGGGTGCGTTCTTCCACAAAGCGCTCCCGCAGAACTGGGTGCCGATCGCCGAAGCGAACTCCCGCTGCGTCATGCCACGCTCGACGAGGATCTCGCGCACGTCCTCCCAGACCTGGCGAGGTACGGTGTCGACATTGGTGTTCGAACGCGTATCCCGGATGATCGCCAACAGCTTCTCGGCGATGTCGCCGCGGTCTCCGTGCACGCCGATCTCCTGGAGGAACCGGCGCTGGTCGTCCACACCGCTGACGTCGAGCGAGTAGCCGGGGCGGTAGTCGCCCTTGAGCGTCGTCCGGCGTAGCCGCGTCGAGATGCCGAACCGGAGCAGGAGCCGCGACAGGCCGTCGACGAGCTCACGCGAGGTGGAGGCGTAGTAGATACGCCCGCTGCGTCCGTTCTCGTTCACGGTCACCGAGCCGTCAGTCGCCCAGATGTGCTTGATGAAGAGCGCGATCTGACGCTTCGGCAGGTGGAAGACGCTCGTCGGGATGAACTTCTCGTGGCTCCGCGCGCCGAACAGACCCATCTCGTCCAGCCACTCGGCGATCGGGTTCCGTCGACCACGGGCGAGCCGGTACGGCGCCGGGAGCCGCAGCGTGGTGCATCGCGCGGCCGCGTACTCGTCACGGATGGGGGTGATCCCGAACGCCGTGGCCGCCTCACTGACGGCCGTGAGATTTCGTTCGTCGATCGAGGCGTAGCGGATCGGCTGACGCTTGACGAACGACCCGTCACCGAGGAGATGGGCCAGCATGACGACCTTCCGGTCGTCCCACTCGGCGTTCCGCTCGGGACCAGGGACGTGGCGCGGAACACCGATGCGCGAACCGACCTCGAGCTCGCCGAGCGGCGTCCAGCCGTCGTAGGTGAGGAACGGGTGGTTCGCAGTCGCCTCGACCTCCTTGCCCGACGCGAGCCGCATCCGGAAGACGGGCTTCACGCCCGTCGGGAACACGTGCGTGAGGTGCCGGCGCACGTACTGGAGACGATCGTTGAGCGCCCACACCGGGACGTCCTTGGCGTTGAGGGCGAACAGCTCTCCCATCGTCGTCTCGGCGCCCGTGTCGGCGCGCAGGATCTTCGTGTCCTCGGTCAGGCAGCCGGACTCACGAAGGTCGCTCATCTGCGGCTTCTTGTCGCCGCGCTGTTCCGGACCACGGTTCAGCTGAGAGATGGCAATAACCGGGACTTCTAGTTCTTTCGCGAGCAGCTTGAGCGCACGCGAGAACTCCGAGACCTCCTGCTGTCGCGACTCGACGCGCTTGCCCGAGGACATGAGCTGGAGGTAGTCGATCACGACGAGCTTGAGGTCGTGGCGCTGCTTGAGCCGCCGGCACTTCGCGCGGATCTCCATGAGCGACATGTTCGGCGAGTCGTCGATGAACAGCGGCGCCTCGGCGACCTTGCCCATCGTGCCGGCGAGCTTCTGCCAGTCGCCGTCGTCCATCTTGCCGGAGCGCATGCGCGTCAACGGGACCCGTGCTTCGGCCGCGAGCAGACGCATCGTGATCTCGTTGCGGCTCATCTCCAGGGAGAAGATGACGGACGCCATCTGGTGGTGCACCGCGGCGTGCGTCGCGACGTTGATGCCGAGCACGGAGTTGTGCGTCGGCACCATCGACCGACCCGCCAGGTACAGGTGGGAGGGGTGCTCGACCTCGACGCAACGCACCGGCACCGACTCGACCCGCCGCACGTCGACGACGAAGCGTGACGTCAGCCTCGCGGTGCCCGGGCGACGTCGGTCCTTGTGGACGAGGCGCTTGCGCTCCAGCGCGAAGACGTCGTCATCTGTCGTGAAGGTGATCGTGTAGGCCGTCGATGACGCCTCGCTCCGACCCTTCACCGCCCTCGTCGACCAGCCCGTGCGATATCCGAGCGTGTGCACCAGCTCCCGCGTCTCGGACGCGAGGCGCCCGTTGGTCAGCGTGATCTGCACGCTGCCCGTGGGGTCCACCGTTCCGTCCGCGTCCAGGAGTCCCGCCAGCAGCTCTCGTCGCTGGACCTCGCTGGCCCGCAGGTACGGCTCCGGAATGCGCGACGTCGCCGCCTCACCGAGGGCACGCAGCTGGTCGTCGGTCGGCTCCGTCGAGTAGCCCAGGCCCTCGATCCGCATCGCGATCTCAGGATCGGCAGAGGTGAACTCTGCCCGACGTGAGCTCCCGTCACCCAGCCAGACACCCAGGGCGTACGGATGGATCGGCAGCTCGGCCTCCGGGAGAGCCAACGGGGCCGCCGTCGCGATGGAGTGGTTCACACGCCCGTCCGCCGTGGTGCACCTCACCGTGGCGGCGATCTCCTCGGTCGTGCGGACGGACGACTCAGGCGTCTCGCCACCGCGCACCACGCGACGCTGCGCACGGGTCGACGTCACCCACTGGTGCTGGGCGTCCGCGACGATCACGGTGCCGTCGTCGAGCTCGACCTCGTAGCAGGGGCGTCCGACCATCACCTCGGTGGCGGCGACGACGCGGGTCGGCGTCCCGTCGGCCGCGACGAGCAGGTCGCCGACGGCTACGTCCCCCATCGTCGTCCAGCCGGACGGCGTGGGCAGCGGCGTGTCGAGGGCGAGGGCCTTGCCGATGGCCGGTCGCGCCGCGACGACGATCATCTGACCCGGGTGCAGCCCGTTCGTCAGCCGGTCGAAGTCGGAGTACCCGGTCGGCACGCCGGTCATGCCCTCGCCGCGGCCCTGCGCGGCCTCGATCTCGTCGAACGTGGGGCCCAGGATGTCGGACAGCGGCGCGTAGTCCTCCGTCGTCCGCCGCTCGGTGACGGCGTACACCTCGGCCTGGGCGTTGTTGACGATCTCGTCGACGTCGCCGCCGTCGGTCGCGTACCCGAGCTGGACGATGCGCGTCCCGGCCTCGACGAGGCGGCGCAGCACCGCGCGCTCGCGCACGATGCGCGCGTAGTACCCGGCGTTGGCGGCGGTCGGAACACCCGCCATGAGGTCGTGGATGTACGGGGCTCCACCGATCCGCTGGAGCTCTCCGCGCTTCGTCAGCTCCGCGACGACGGTGATGGCGTCCGCCGGCTCGCCGCGACCGTAGAGGTCGATGATCGCGTCGTAGACAAGCTCGTGCGCCGGGCGGTAGAAGTCGTTGCCGCGGATCTGCTCGATGACGTCGGCGATCGCGTCCTTGGAGAGCAGCATGCCGCCGAGGACGCTCATCTCGGCCGCGACGTCCTGAGGCGGCGTGCGGTCGAACCCGGAGTGACCGGATCCCCCGTAGCTCTCCTCGAGCTCGTCGATCGACATGCGCCCCTCGTTCCCCCGGGGACACGGCCCTCTCGGGGGCGCCCCGGGCATCGCCCGCGTCGTACACGTGTTCTACAGCGGGCCACCCACACGACTGTCCCGGTGGCCGCACCTTCTGATCCGACAGGCACGACCCCGCGACACTAGATCCGCCTCCCGGGCACCGCAAACGTGCCTGTGCACAGGCCGGTGGACAGACGGGGGGCAGCCTGTGGACACACCCCCTCGTGCTGTGCACACCCGGTGGACAACCATGTGGACAACGAGGGGATATCCCTGTGTACAGGCGGCCGGAGCCCGCCTGACCAGCCCTTTCACTACCCTCAGGGGTGTGGACGAAAGAAAGTTCGACGACACGCCGACGACACGCCGGTCGCTGCTCGACCGGCAGATCCTCGCCCTCGCCGTGCCTGCCCTCGGCGCCCTCGTCGCGGAGCCGCTCTTCGTCCTCGTCGACTCGGCCGTCGTCGGACACCTCGGCACCGCACAGCTCGCCGGGTTGTCCCTCGCCTCGACGCTGCTCGTCACGCTCGTCGGCCTGTGCGTCTTCCTCGCGTATGCGACCACGGCCGCCGTCGCGCGACGCCTCGGCGCCGGCCAGGAGCGTGAGGCGCTGCAGTCCGGCGTCGACGGGCTGTGGCTCGCGCTCGGCCTCGGGATCCTGCTCGCGGGCCTCCTGTGGATCACCGCGCCCTGGGCCGTCGGCGCGATGGGCGGGACGGGCGACGTCGCGGAACACGCCGTCGTGTATCTGCGCTGGTCGGCTTTCGGCCTCCCCGGCATGCTCCTCGTCCTCGCCTCCACGGGCGTGCTCCGCGGGCTCCAGGACACCCGCACGCCCCTGTGGGTCGCGGCGGGCGGCGCGACGGCCAACGCGGTGCTCAACGTCGTCCTCGTCTACGGCGTCGGCCTGGGGATCGCCGGGTCCGGCATCGGCACGGCCGTTGCCCAGCTCGGCATGGGCGCGATCCTCGTCGCGGTCGTCGTGCGCGGTGCCCGACGCCGCGGCGCGGCCCTGCGTCCCGCAGCCGGCGGCATCTGGGCCAACGTCCTCGCGGGCACGCCGCTCTTCGTCCGCACCCTCTCGCTGCGCCTCGCGATCCTCCTCACCGTCTTCGTCGCCACCGGGCTCGGCGAGGTCACGCTCGCGGGCTACCAGGTCGTCGCCTCCGTCTGGGGGCTCGCCGCGTTCGCGCTGGACGCGCTCGCCATCGCCGCGCAGGCGCTCGTCGGCTACGGCCTCGGCGCCGACGACGTCCCTCGCGTCCGCGCGGTCCTGCGCCGCACGCTGCAGTGGGGTGTCGCGGCCGGGGCTCTCCTCGGTCTCGTCATGGCGGCGGGCGGCTGGTGGTTCGCGCTCCTCTTCACGTCGGACCCCGACGTGCGGACCGCCGTCGCCCTCGGCATGGCCGTCTGCGGCCTGCTCCTGCCCATGGCCGGCTGGGTGTTCGTCCTCGACGGTGTCCTCATCGGCGCCGGCGACGGCCGCTTCCTCGCCTGGGCGGGCATGCTCACGCTCGTCGTCTACGTACCGTTCGCTCTCGCCGTCCGGCACTGGGCGCCCGACGGCGCGGCCGGGCTCGCGTGGCTCTGGCTCGCCTTTGCGGGGGTCTTCATGGCAGCGCGTGCCGTGACCACCGGGCTCCGCGCCCGCGGCTCGCGCTGGATGGTCACCGGCACCGCCTGACCCGCGCGAGGTGTCAGCACCTCACGGGTCCCTGAGCCCGCGCAGCGCTGACAACCCTGAGGGCCCCAGAGCTGTCAGCACCCCACAGGTCCAGAGGCCGGTGCAGTGCTGACGACGCGCACGGGCTCGCGACGCACGAAGGCCCGGCCCCTCCGGAGAGGGACCGGGCCTTCGACGTCCGAGCCCGAGGGCTCAGGGGTACTGCGGGATCAGGCAGCGACGACCTTCACCGCGACGGTCGCGGAGACCTCGGGGTGCAGGCGGACGGAGACCGTGTAGTCACCCGTCGCCTTGATCGGCTGACCGATCTCGATCTTGCGCTTGTCGACCGACGAGCCGGCAGCGGCGACCGCGGACGCGATGTCCGCCGTCGTCACGGCGCCGAAGAGACGACCGGCAGCGCCGGCCTTCGCCTCGACGACGACCGGCTTCGACTGCAGCGAGTCGCGGATCGCCTTCGCGTCGTCGAGCGACGCGATCTCGCGGGTCTTGCGCGCCTTGCGGATCGCGGAGACCTGCGACTCGGCGCCCTTCGACCACGGCGTGGCGAGCTTGCGCGGGACGAGGTAGTTGCGGGCGTACCCGTCCTTGACCTCGACGACGTCGCCGGGCTCACCGAGACCGGTGACCTCGTGCGTCAGGATCAGCTTGGCCATGAGTTCTTCCCCTTCCTGCTCAGCGAGCCGTCGACGTGTACGGCAGCAGAGCCATCTCGCGGGCGTTCTTCACCGCACGGGCGATCTGGCGCTGCTCCTGGACGGAGACGCCGGTCACGCGACGCGCGCGGATCTTGCCGCGGTCGGAGATGAACTTGCGCAGCAGCGCGGTGTCCTTGTAGTCGACCGACTCGATCTTGGCCGACTTCAGCGGGTTGGACTTCTTCTTGGGCTTGCGCACCACAGGCTTCGCCATGGTGTTGCTCCTCTACAAGGTGCGATCTGCGCCCTGGCCGCTCACGCGGCGTCAGGCACCAGATGTCGGGTGTTCTGGGTGAGGCGGACGGTCAGAACGGGGGCTCGTCCGAGAACGAACCACCGGACGACGCGGGGCCTGCCGTGGCCCACGGGTCGTTCTGCTGCTGACCGCCGCCGGAAGCGCTGAATCCGCCACCGCCGGAGGCTCCGCCGGAGCCTCCGAAGCCGCCACCGCCGCCGCCGAAGTTGCCGCCGCCACCGCCACCCGAGCGCTGGGCCCGGGTGACCTTCGCGGAGGCGTAGCGCAGGGACGGACCGATCTCGTCCACCTGCAGCTCGACGACGGTGCGCTTCTCTCCCTCACGGGTCTCGTACGAGCGCTGGACGAGACGGCCCTGCACGATGACGCGCATGCCCTTCGTCAGCGACTCCGCGACGTTCTCCGCGGCCTCGCGCCAGATCGAGCAGCGCATGAACAGCGTGTCGCCGTCCTTCCACTCGTTCGACTGGCGGTCGAAGGTCCGCGGCGTCGACGCCACCGTGAAGTTGGCCACCGCCGCACCCGCAGGGGTGAAGCGCAGCTCAGGGTCACCCGTGAGGTTCCCGATCACCGTGATGACGGTGTCACCTGCCATGGCCTGCTCCTTCGTGGTTCGTCGGTGTCGTCGGCGTCGTGTCTCGACTCGTACGATCTCTCGCCGCTCGCGCGTCGGCCCATCCCATCACGCGGCGCCCACACGCGCTACGGCGTGGGGACGACCCGTGGACGAGGGCCGAGAGGGGGTGCGGGGAGGGTCAGCGAGCGTCCGTGCGCAGGATCTTGGTGCGCAGCACGACCTCGTTGAGGCCGAGCTGACGGTCCAGCTCCTTGGCGGTGTCGGACGTCGAGGTGAAGTCGACGACCGCGTAGATGCCCTCGGACTTCTTCTTGATGTCGAACGCCAGGCGGCGACGACCCCAGATGTCCACCTTGTCGACGGTGCCGCCGTCGGTCTTGATGACCGACAGGTACTTGTCGAGCGACGGGGCGACGGTGCGCTCCTCGATCTCGGGGTCGAGGATGATCATCAGTTCGTACTGGCGCATGCGGGTAACCCACCTCCTCTGGTCTTCGCGGTCACGGTCCATCCGTGACAGGAGGGTTCTCATGCACTGCTGTGCGCTCTCGCGCACTGCTGCCCGACGACGTCGCTCGCCCAGGTGGGCGTGCGGCAGCGCGGACAGCAGCTCCCCAGGCTACCCGCACGGGGCGGGGCCCGGGAAATCCGCGGGCTGGAGGCGCGACGGTGTCAGCCGCCGCCCCCGCCGCCGTTGTTGCCACCGCCGTTGTTGCCGCCGCCGCCGTCGGGCGGCTCCGTCCCGCCGTCCGTCGGCTCCTCGGTCGGCTCGGGCTCGGTCGGCTCCTCGGTCGGCTGGGTCGCCGGGTCCGGTCCCTTCGACACGACGATCGAGATCGTCGAGCCCGGTGGCACCTCCGCCATCGACGACTGGCTCAGCACGTACCCGCGCGGCTGCTGGTCGGAGAACTCCTCGGTGACCCGCACCTTGAGCCCGGCTGCCTGGAGCGCCGAGCGCGCGGCGCCCTGCTCCATGCCGACGACGCCCGGGACGGTGACGTTCTCCGGCTGCTCGACCGGCGGCGGCTCCTCCGTGGGCTCCTCGGTCGGCGTCTCCGTCGGGGTCTCGGTCGGTGTCTCCGTCGGCTGCGGCTTCTTCGGCGGGGTGTACGCGGGGAACTCCTGGACGGGCATGTTCGCCGTCGCGGCCTGCATGTACGACGTCCACGCCTCGACCGGCCAGGTACCACCGGTGATCTCTTCCCAGCCACCGAACGGGGTGATCTGCGCCTCGGAGACACCGTCGTCGGCGACCTGGTAGAGCCCGACCACGGTGGCGAGCTGCGGCACGTAACCCGCGAACCACGCCGACCGGTTGGTGTTGGAGGTCCCCGTCTTGCCGGCGACCGGGCGCTCGAGCGCCTGCGCCGGGTTGCCGGAGCCGCCGGGAGCCTCGACCACCTGGGTCATGGCGTACGTCGCGGCGGCCATGACATCCGGCTCGAACGCCTTCGTGCGGTCGTCCGCCCCGGGCGCCTCGTAGATGAGCCGTCCCTGCGCGTCGACGACGGACGCCACGATGTGCGGGGTCGATCGCATGCCCTGGGCGGCGAACGTCGCGTAGGCGCTGGTGATGTCGAGCGGGTGCGGGTACGCGGTGCCGAGCACGTTCGAGTAGACGGGCCCGAGCTCGGGGGTGTCGGCGGGGATCCCGGCGCGGGTCGCGACGTCCACCGTCTTCTCCGGGCCGATCTCCGAGTTCAGGGCCGCGTACACGGTGTTGACCGAGTTCGCCGTCGCCTTGACGAGGTCGATGTTCCCGTACGGCACGCCGCTGAAGTTCGTCACCGGATCGGTGAAACCCTCGATCTCGAGGTCGTTGTTCCCGTCGAAGCGCTCGTCGAGCGTGTGCCCCTCTTCGAGGGCGCCGATGAGCGTGAACGGCTTGAACGTCGAGCCGCCCTGCGCGCGCGCGTCGACCGACGTGTTGAAGGGCTGCTCGACCGCGTCCGGACCGCCGTAGAGCGCCCGGATCGACCCGTCGGCCGGGTCGATCGACGTGATCGACACCTTGAGGTTCGGTGACGCGTCCTCGGGGACCGACTGCGCCGTCGCGACCGCGGCCTGCTGGAGCGCCGGGTCGATCGTCGTCGTGACCTTGTATCCCTTGGTCTGGAGCGCATCCTTCGGGATCCCGTTGGCCTCGAGCTCGCTCTCGACCATGTCGAGCAGGTAGCCCGTGGGGCCCTCGTAGAGGTTCGACTTCGCGTACTCGACGGCCTCGGGGAACCCGCCGGCGAGCGCCGCCTGGTGGTCCGCCGCGGAGATGTGCCCGTCCTCCTCCATCTGATTGAGCGTGCGCTTCCAGCGGTGCACCGCCTGGTCGTGGTTGTTCGCGGGGTCCCAGTTCGTCGGGCTCGGGATGATGCCCGCGATCATCGCCGCCTGCGACACGGTGAGGTCGGCGGCGTCCACGCCGTAGTACTTCTGCGCCGCGGCCTGGATGCCGTGCGCGCCGCGACCGAAGTAGATGGTGTTGAGGTAGTTCCCCAGGATCTCGGACTTCTCCTGCTGCTGCGTGATCTTCAGCGCGAGGATGGCTTCCTTGAACTTGCCCGCGTAGTCCGTGGTCGTGTCCATGTAGTACCGCTCGACGTACTGCTGCGTGAGCGTCGAGCCGCCCTGCTGGCTGCCTCTCGTGAGGTTGTTCAGGAAGGCGCGGCCGATGCCCCGGATGTCGACACCCGAGTTGGTCCAGAACGTGCGGTCCTCGGACGAGACCACGGCGTCCCCGATGTACTTCGGCAGCTCCGCGTAGTCGACGATCACGCGGTCCTCGACCGCGTACCGACCCATCTCCGTCGTCTGGTCGCCCCAGTAGACGGTGGACGTCTGGTTGTCGATGTCGGGCAGCGTCCTCGGGACGTCGGTCGTGTACCAGGCGGCGACGAGGACGCCCGCGACGAGCGCGACGCCGGTCAGCATCGTCCCGACGACGACGCGCCACGACGGCAGCCACCGACGGAAGCCCTTGACGCGCGAACGCGGGTAGTCGAAGAAGCGACGGCGCCCGCTGGCGGTCGTCCGTCCCTTCGTCCTCGTGGATCGCGCCACGGTCTACCTTCCTCTGGGGGACAAGCGGAGAGCGGCAGGATGCGCGCTCGTGGCCCGTCACGACCCGGCCCGGGGGCCGACGCCGCGTCCCCGCCTGAGGCGAGGGACGTCGTCGGGCACGGGACCGGCACACGGCGGACCACCCTGAACAATAGGGCGTCGTCCCCCGCGCACAAGGGCCTGCGGCGACGTTCGGGCGATGCTGCCCCATTGATTCGCCCGGGCGTCCCCGCCCCTCCCCGGGTCCTTCACAAACCCCCGCGACCCCCGTGACGCGCGTCTCACCGGCGCGCCGGCATTGCGCGACACCTCGGGAGGACCTAACCTCTCGATGTATCGACTCGATACATCGAGTTCTTCGGCCGGTCGGCCGGCGAGGCGTGAGGCAGTCAGGAGGTGGGATCGTGCGCAGCAAGACACCGGTGCTCGAGACCGCGATCCTCGGACTGCTCAACGAGTCGCCGCTGCACGGGTACGAGCTGCGCAAGCGGCTCAACATCATGCTCGGCTCGTTCCGCGTGCTGTCTTACGGCTCGCTGTACCCGGCGCTGAAGTCGCTCGTCGCGCGCGGCCTCATCACGGGGACCGAGCAGACGGCGGCGCAGACGGCGCTCGCACCGGCCCTCTCGGGCAGGCGCGCGCGCATCGTCTACGAGCTGACCGCCGAGGGCAAGGAACACCTCCAGGACGTGCTGGCCTCCTCAGGGCCCGCCGCATGGGAGGACGAGAGCTTCGACGTCCGGTTCGCGTTCTTCGCGCAGACCGACGCCGAGACCCGCATCCGCATCCTCGAGGGCCGGCGCACCCGGCTCACGGAGAGGCTGGAGGCGGTCAGGGAGTCCGCGGCCCGCACCCGCGAACGGCTCGACGAGTACACGCTCGAGCTGCAGCGCCACGGACTCGAGCAGGTCGAGCGCGAGGTGCGCTGGCTCGACGGTCTCATCACCACCGAGCGCGACCGGACCTTCGGGCATCCCCGAGGGAGCGGCCGCGCACGACCCAGCAGCACCCCGCATCCTGCGGAACCACCCGAGCAGGAGCCCGACGGCGCACGGCGACCCGAGGACCCTGGAACTTCGAACACCAAGGAGCGAGGATGACCTCCATCCGCGTCGCCATCGTCGGCGTAGGCAACTGCGCATCGTCTCTGGTCCAGGGCGTGCACTTCTACCGTGACGCCGACCCGAGCAGCACCGTCCCGGGCCTCATGCACGTGCAGTTCGGCGACTACCACGTGTCGAGCCTCGAGTTCGTGGCGGCGTTCGACGTCGACGCGAAGAAGGTCGGCTTCGACCTCTCCGAGGCGATCAACGCCTCCGAGAACAACACGATCAAGATCGCGGACGTCCCGCCGCTCGGCGTGACCGTCCAGCGCGGCCCGACGCTCGACGGCATCGGCAAGTACTACGCCGAGACCATCGAGGAGTCGGACGCCGAGGCGGTCGACGTCGTCGCCACGCTCCGCGAGGCGCAGGTCGACGTGCTCGTCTGCTACCTCCCGGTCGGGTCGGAGCAGGCCGCGAAGTTCTACGCGCAGGCCGCGATCGACGCCGGCGTGGCGTTCGTCAACGCGCTCCCCGTGTTCATCGCGTCCGACCCGGAGTGGGCTGCGAAGTTCGAGGAGGCCGGCGTGCCGATCGTCGGCGACGACATCAAGTCGCAGGTCGGCGCGACGATCACGCACCGCGTGCTCGCCAAGCTGTTCGAGGACCGCGGCGTCGTGCTGGACCGCACGTACCAGCTCAACGTCGGCGGCAACATGGACTTCAAGAACATGCTCGAGCGCGAGCGCCTGGAGTCCAAGAAGGTCTCCAAGACCCAGGCCGTGACCTCCAACCTCACCGGCGCCCTCGCCGGCAAGACGGAGGACCGCAACGTCCACATCGGCCCGTCGGACTACGTCGCGTGGCTCGACGACCGCAAGTGGGCGTACGTGCGCCTCGAGGGCCGCGCGTTCGGCGAGGTCCCCCTGAGCCTCGAGTACAAGCTCGAGGTCTGGGACTCCCCCAACTCGGCCGGCATCATCATCGACGCCGTCCGCGCCGCGAAGATCGCCAAGGACCGCGGCGTCGGCGGCCCGATCCTCTCGGCGTCGACCTACTTCATGAAGTCCCCGCCGGTCCAGATGGAGGACACGAAGGGCCGCGCCCAGCTCGAGGCCTTCATCGCCGGCGAGGTCGAGCGCTGATCTGATCGCCCCGAGGTAGAGCTCTGGTCCGCGAGGTAGAGCCCTGGTCCGTGGGTGGGGCGTCGTCTCACCTGCGACCGGGGCGCTACCTCGCGGACCCACGCTCTACCTCTCGCGCCAGGGATTACCTCGCGAGGGCGGCCGCAGCCACGGCCTGCGGTGAGACGGCACCGGGAGGGCGGGTGGGCGCGCCGCGTCGTGGCGGGTCTGGCGGGAGCCGCGAGGAACGAGCGGCGGATGGTAGACGCGGCGCGCTCACCCGCCCGACCACCCGAGCCGACGACGCCCACAGACCACCCGAGCCGACCCACGCCGTCGCGCACGGGGGACAACCGCATGTTCCGGCCGCCACGACGAAACGTAGGGTGAACGTGTGGGTGTGATCTCCGAGCTCCGGGCGCTGCTGCGCCTCGGGGGCTTCCGTCGGCTGTTCGCGGTGCGGCTCGTGTCGCAGGCCGGCGACGGCATGTTCCAGGTCGGCCTGGCCTCCCTGCTGTTCTTCTCCCCCGAGTCGCAGGGCACGGCGGCGGCGATCGCGGGCGCGTTCGCGGTGATGCTCGCGCCGTTCACGATCGTCGGGCCGTTCGCGGGCGTGCTGCTCGACCGCTGGCAGCGGCGGCAGGTCCTCGTGTGGGGCAACGCGGTCCGCGTCGTCCTCACGCTCGGCATGGCCGTGCTCATGCTCTCGGGCGGCGTGAGCGGCTGGATCTATGCGGTCGGCCTCGCGGCGCTGTCCGTCAACCGCTTCCTCCTGGCCGGCCTGTCCGCGGGGCTCCCGCGCGTCGTCGACGGCCCGCTGCTGCTCACGGCGAACTCGCTGACCCCCACGCTCGGTGCCGGTGCGGCGTTCGTCGGCGGCGGTATCGGGTTCCTCCTGGGACTGACGTTCGAGCCGGGTCGGGTCAAGGACTCGTCCGCCCTGGTGTGCGCGGCCCTCGTCTTCGGCGTCGCGTCCCTCCTCGCGCTCCGGCTGGGCCGCACGCAGCTCGGTCCCGACCGGCCCGCCGAGGCCGCCATCACGAGCGAGATCGCGAAGGTCGCGCGTGGCCTGGTCGACGGCGCGCGCTACCTCGTCGCGCGCCGCACGCCCGGTCAGGCGCTGC
This sequence comes from Cellulosimicrobium sp. PMB13, assembly GCF_051294865.1. Taxonomy (NCBI): domain Bacteria; kingdom Bacillati; phylum Actinomycetota; class Actinomycetes; order Micrococcales; family Promicromonosporaceae; genus Cellulosimicrobium; species Cellulosimicrobium sp. PMB13. The sequence goes on from NZ_CP145910.1 coordinate 798,255, forward strand.
TCGCGATGGCGACGCACCGGTTCTTGTACGGCGTCGTCTTCATCGCGTCGATCCTCATCTCGCGCAACCTCCTCGACCCCGGCAACCAGGACGCGGGCATGGCGACGTTCGCGATCGTCGTCGGGCTCACGGGCGTCGGCGGCGCGGGCGCGATGGTCCTGACGCCCACGCTCTCGCGGTACACCGGTCCGCAGGCGTGGATCGCGATCATGCTGCTGCTCGCCGCGGCGAGCCAGCTCCTGCTCGTCGCGACGCCGTCGCGCGCCGTGGTCTACACCGGCGCCGCGCTGCTCGGGCTCGCGGCGCAGGGCACGAAGATCGCCGTCGACACGATCGTCCAGCGCGACACCGAGGACGGGTATCGGGGGCGTGCCTTCGCGTTCTACGACGTCCTCTACAACGCGGCGTTCGTCGGGGCGGCCGCCCTGGCGGCGTTCACCCTGCCCGACACGGGCTGGTCCCGCGGGGTGTTCGTCGCGCTCGCGATCGCCTACGTGCTCGCCGCGCTCGTCCTGTGGACGCGCGGGGCGCGCCGTCCCGCCCCGGTGGCGGGCGCCGTCGTGCCCGACGCCGCAGCGACCTCGGGCACGACCCGCGCCTGATCAACCGGTCGGCGCGGCCGTCTGGTCGAGCTCGGCGGCGAAGGCCCGCAGGTCGTCGACGACGAGCCGCGGCTCCTCGAGCGCGGCGAAGTGCCCCCCGCGCGGCATGGTGGCGAACCGGCGGACGTCGAAGAAGCGCTCCGCGTACTCGCGCGGCGGCTGGGCGATGTCGCGCGGGAAGCACGCGAATGCCGTCGGCACCTCGAGGCGCGCGGACCACGCGGCGTCGTCCCCCTCGCCGGCCCACCCGGCGTCGGCCTCGCCGTCCGCGCTGCCCCACGACTCCGCACCCGACTCGTCGCCCCAGTCGGCGTCGGGGCCCTCGTTGTACAGCCGCATCGACGACCGGACCGAGTTGCCGACCCAGTAGAGCATCACGTTGGTGAGCAGGTCGTCGTCGGACGGCATGGTCTCGGACAGGTACGCGAAGTGGTCCACGAGCCACGCGGCGAGCCCGACCGGCGAGTCGCTCAGCCCGTAGGAGAGGGTGAGCGGACGGGTCGACTGGATCGCGACGTACCCGCCGTGGTTCGCGCTCCACGCGTCGATCGCCGCGAACATGGCCTGCTCGGCGTCGCTCGCGGTCTCGCGGTCGACGAGGAAGAGGTTGGGGAACGGCACGTCGGTGAGGTGGAGGCCTGCGACCTGGTCGGGGTGGGCGCGGGCTACCTCCTGCGCGACGACGCTGCCCCAGTCGCCGCCGTGCACGAGGTAGCGGTGGTACCCGAGCCCGGCCATGAGGCTCGCGACGACCTCGGCGCTCTGCGTACCGCTGAAGGTTCCTGCGTCCGGCTGCTCCGAGTAGTCGAACCCGGGGAGCGACGGCACGACGACGTCGAACACGATGGCGTCGGGCCCGACGGCGGGGTCGCGGCCGGTGAGGAGATCGACCACGTGGTCGTAGCGGTGGAACGAGTCCGCCCACCCGTGCAGGAGCAGGAGCGCGGGGGCGTCCGGTCGCACGGCGCGCTCGTGGATCGCGTGGACCTCGCGACCGTCGACCGTCGCGACGACGTGCTGGAGCCGGTTGAGGCGGGCCTCCTGCGCGCGCCAGTCGTAGCCGTCCGCCCAGTACGCGGCGAGGCGGCGCACGGTCGCGAGCTCCGTGCCGCGGGCCCAGCCGTCGCTCTCCGGCTCGGAGGGCCACCGGGTGCGGGCGAGGCGCTCGCGCAGGTCGTCGAGGACGGGCTGCGGGACGTCGATGGTGAACGGTCTGATCTCCATGATGGCCTCCGGGTGCTGCTGGGCTGACGGTTCACCTCGACGGTAGCGAGGGAAGAGGTCTGTTTCTGTCCTCTTCCCCGGCCTGGAGCGAACGGTTCTGCTGTCGGCGACACCGATGACTCCGACGCCGAAAAGGAGTCGTCTCGTCGGGTGGGAATAACGCAGGATGAGGATCGGTCGTACAGGGTACGGATCTTCGTGGCGGACGCCGCGAGGCCCGGCCGGCCCGACTCCACGGGCCTCTCGACCGACCTCCCCCGACACCGCCGTCGCGTGCCCTCGCACGCGACCTCCGGGCTGCCGCCGCGCAGCCCGACACCGCCCCTCGCCGGCCTGGACCGAGACCGGCGCACCGAACGACGCGAGCGGAGAACCCCGTGCCAGCCTCCCCCTCCCCCGACACCACGGCTCGACCCGTGCCCCGCGACGCGGTGACCGATGCCGTGACCGACGCTCAGGTGACCGACGCGCCGTCGCGCACCGCACCGCACGTCGGCGTCGACAAGCTCCCGCGCGAGGACTTCCTCGTCATCGCGCTGCTGCTCGTGTCCGCGTTCGTCGTGATCCTCAACGAGACGACGATGAGCGTCGCTCTCGCGCCACTCATGGACGACCTCGGCATCACGGCGAGCACCGGTCAGTGGCTCACGACGGCGTTCATGCTGACGATGGCCGTGGTCATCCCGGCGAGCGGCTTCCTGCTGCAGCGCCTCGGCACGCGTGGGGCGTTCCTCCTCGCGATGTCGCTGTTCAGCGCCGGCACCCTGCTCGCCGCGCTCTCGCCCGGCTTCTCCTGGCTGCTCGTCGGTCGAGTCGTGCAGGCGTCGGGCACGGCCATCATGATGCCGCTGCTCATGACGACGATCATGACGCTCGTCCCGCCCGCGATCCGCGGCAAGGTCATGGGCAACATCTCGATCGTCATGGCCGCGGCGCCCGCGCTCGGCCCGTCTCTCTCCGGCCTCATCCTCGACACGCTGAGCTGGCGCTGGGTGTTCGGCATCGTCCTGCCGATCGGCCTCGTCGCGCTGGTCCTCGGCTTCTTGTACGTACGGGACGTCGCAGACCGTACACACTCGCGCCTCGACCCGCTCTCGCTCCTGCTCGCCGCGCTCGCGTTCGGCGGCCTGGTCTACGGGCTGTCGAGCATCGGCGAGGCCGCGCGTCACACCCCGGTGGTGGCGCCGTGGATCCCGATCGTCCTCGGGGCGCTCGCCCTCGCGGTCTTCGCGTGGCGCCAGCTCGTACTCCAGCGCGAGGACCGCGCCCTGCTCGACCTCCGCGTGTTCGCCTCGCGCGGCTTCAGCGTCCCGCTCGGCATCATGGCCGTCGGCATGGTCGCGATGTTCGGCTCGCTCATCCTGCTCCCGCTGTTCCTCCAGGACGCGATGGGTCTCGAGCCGCTGCAGACAGGACTCATCGTCCTGCCGGGCGGTCTGCTCATGGGCCTGCTCGGCCCGACCGTCGGTCGCCTGTTCGACCGCGTCGGCCCCCGTCCGCTCGTGATCCCCGGCGTCAGCGTCGTGGCCGTCGCCCTCGGCGCGTTCACGACGATCCACGCGGACTCGTCGCCGTTCTTCGTCCTCGCGCTGCACGTCGCGCTGAGCCTCGGCCTCGCGTTCATGTTCACGCCGCTCTTCACGACGGCCCTGTCGTCGCTCCAGCCGAACCGGTACTCGCACGGCTCGGCCGCGATCGGCACGGTGCAGCAGCTCGCCGGCGCCGCCGGCACGGCGATGTTCGTCGCCGTCATGACCACGCGCTCGATCGCCTACGAGGCGGAAGGCGCCTCAGCGCAGGTCGCGCTCGCCGAGGGCGTCGGCGACGCGTTCGTCTGGGGCACCGCGGTCATGCTCGTCGCCGTCGGGCTGTCGTTCCTCCTGCGCCGCACCCCGGCCGCTCCGCACGGAGCCCCGGTCCCGTCCGGCCACTGACGAGCAGTCCGGCGCCGGACGAGGCCGGAGGCGCGTCGCCGTACCACCCCCGAGGTGGGCCGGACGCGCGCCGAACATGACGGGAAGGGCCCCGAAAGGGGGCCACACGTGACGGGACCGGCGCCGGACGGGACGGGCGCCGGACGAGGCCGGAGGGGCGGCCGTGCCGGGTCGTGGCGGGTCTGGCGGGAGCGGTGCGAGGAACGAGCACCGCGGATGGTAGACCCGGCACGGCCGCCCCGGAGCGCCTCGTCCGGCGCCACCCCAGGCCCGCTCCGACCCCGCCGTCCGGCCCGCACCGGCCCGAGTCAGGAGGCCGACGACTCCGGTTGCTCGGCCCACCACCGCAGCAGGTCCTCGCGCGCGACGTCCTCGTCGACCGGTCCGCGGTCGAGCCGCAGCTCGAGCAGGTGCTTGTACGCCCGGCCGACGACCGGACCGGGGCGGATGCCGAGGATCGCCATGATCTGCGCGCCGTCGAGGTCCGGCCGGACGGCGTCGAGCTCCTCCTTCGCGCGCAGGTCGGCGATGCGCTGCTCGAGGTCGTCGTACGACTCGCGCAGGCGCTGCGCCTTGCGGCGGTTGCGGGTCGTGCAGTCGGCGCGCGTGAGGCGGTGCAGCCGCTCGAGCAGCGGCCCGGCGTCGGTCACGTACCGGCGCACGGCGGAGTCCGTCCACGCGCCGTCGCCGTACCCGTGGAACCGCAGGTGCAGCTCGACGAGCCGGGCGACGTCCTTCACGACCTGCTTGTCGTAGCGCAGCGCCTTGAGCCGCTTCGCGACCATCTTCGCTCCGACGACCTCGTGGTGGTGGAAGCTCACGCCGCCGCCCTCCTCGAACCGCCGCGTCGGGGGCTTGCCCACGTCGTGCAGGAGCGCGGCGAGGCGCAGCACGAGGTCGGGGGCGGGGACGGCGCCGTCGGGCCCGGTCTCCTGCGCGATGGCCTGGTCGAGCACGGTGAGCGAGTGCTCGTACACGTCCTTGTGGCGGTGGTGCTCGTCGATCTCGAGCTTGAGCGCGGGGAGCTCGGGCAGGACGTGGTCCGCGAGGCCGGTGTCGACGAGCACCTCGAGCCCCCGCCGGGGCTCGGCCGCGCACAGCAGCTTGGACAGCTCGTCGCGCACGCGCTCGGCCGACACGATCTCCACGCGCTCGGTCATGAGGACGAGCGCGGCGAGCGTCCCGCCGTCGACCGCGAACCCGAGCTGTGCCGCGAACCGCGCGGCGCGCATCATGCGCAGCGGGTCGTCGTCGAACGAGCGCTCGGGGGCGATCGGTGTGCGCAGCACGCGGCGCTCGAGGTCCCCGAGGCCGTCGAACGGGTCGACGAACGTCATCTCCGGCACGCGGACGGCCATCGCGTTGACCGTGAAGTCGCGGCGCGACAGGTCGCCCTCCAGCGTGTCCCCGAACGCGACGACCGGCTTGCGCGATGCCACGTCGTACTCGTCGGACCGGTACGTCGTCACCTCGACGACGAGGTCACCCGCGGCGCCCGGCGGGGACGACGACGCCGGGTCGTGGCGGGTCTGGCGGGAGGACCCGAGGGACGAGGGTCCGGATGGTAGACCCGGCGTCGTCGTCCCCGCCGGGCGCCGCCTGCCGAAGCGCTTCGCGCCGATCGTGCCGAACTCCTTGCCGATGTCCCAGTGCGCGTCGCCCCACCGCGCGAGGATCGCCTGCGTCTCGTCGGGGGACGCGGACGTCGCGAAGTCGAGGTCGTTGCTCGCGCGTCCGAGGAACGCGTCCCGCACCGGGCCGCCGACGAGCGCGAGCTCGTGGCCTGCCGCGCGGAAGGCCTCGCCCAGCTCGATCGCGGCCGGCGCGAGCTCTGCGAGCACGGCGAGGGCGCGGCGCTGCAGCTCGAGCGCCGCGGGGGTCGGCTGGGAGGACGGTGGCGTGGGCACGACACCCAAGCCTGCCAGATCGGACGGTCGGCGAGGCGCCACTCGGTAGTGTTGGTGCATGTCCACCCCTGCGCGCGCCGACGAGCCCCGGAGGTTTCCGGGCGCCGACCGGCCGGGCGGCAGGGGGACGACGGCGGGAGACCGCGGGCACGAGCGTCCCGTCGCCGTCCCTGCACCGCCCGGTGGGCATCCCCTGCACATCGACCCTCGCGCCCGGGCCGTCCCGACGCCCGCGCCGCTGCCGGTCGTGGAGGAGGTGTCCGCCGGCGGGCTCGTCATCCACGACACGACCGACGGTCCGAGCGCCGCGGTCATCGCGCGCCGCAACCGGGGCGGCCGCCTCGAGTGGTGCCTGCCGAAGGGCCACCTGGAGGGCACGGAGACGCCCGAGCAGGCGGCGGTGCGCGAGATCGCGGAGGAGACGGGCATCCGCGGCGAGGTCCGCGAGCCGCTCGGCGTCATCGACTACTGGTTCACGGGTGACGACCGCCGCGTCCACAAGGTCGTGCACCACTTCCTGCTCCGTGCGACGGGCGGCTACCTCACGGTCGAGGGCGACCCCGACGGCGAGGCGGAGGACGTCGCGTGGGTCCCGGTCGCCGACCTGCCCGACCGCCTCGCGTACCCCAACGAGCGGCGCATCGCCCTCGTCGCGCACAGCGTCCTCGCCGGTCGACCGGCGAGGTTCCACGGGACGATCACGAGTAGGGTGACCGGGACGATCGTCCGCTCGTCCCGCCGGCCGACCGACGAGCCGGGCGGGCCGGTACCGCCCGCCCCACGGAGCCCCACCGACAACCCATGACGTCCTCCGACCCTCGCGGCGCGCGCGTGCACCACGCCGCCCCGGCCGTGCTGCTCGCGCTGCTCCTGCTCGTCCTCACGGTCCTCGCCCCGGTCACGAGCCGCGCGACGCCGTCCGAGGTGGGTGCCGACGTGACGCCGACGGACGGCCAGGTCACCGTCACCGTCGACACGCTCTCGCCCGGCGTGCTGTCCGCAGGCGGGACGCTCGCCCTGACGGCGACCGTCGCCAACGGGACGGACCGCACGCTCGAGGCGCCCGTGGTCGACCTCGGCGTCCAGCGCGGTGCAGCCGTGACCCGTTCGGCGCTCGACGCCTGGGCGACCGCCGACGCCTCGACGCTCCCGGGCAACCGAGCCGCTCGCGAGACGCTCGACCCGCTCGCACCCGGCGCGACGGCGGAGGTCTCCTTCTCCGTGACCGCGGCCGAGCTGAGTCTCGGCAGCGCGAGCGACTGGGGGCCCCGCGGACTCGCCGTCCGGGTGTCCGACGGCGGGGAGCGCCTCGCCGTGCAGCGGACCTTCGTCGTGTGGGCGCCGTCGGACGAGGTGCCTCCCGTGCGGCTGAGCGTCGTCGCCGCGGTCACCGGCCCCGCGGTCGACCCGGACCCGGAGACGTACGACGACGCGCTGTCCGCCGCCGTGGGGACCGACGGCGAGCCCGGTCGCCTCAGCCGGCTGACCGCGGCGACCGGGGCGACCCCGGAGATCGGCTGGGTCGTCGACCCGGCGCTCGTCGCGGCCGCGCAGGCGTCGCCGGACCCGGCGGTGACCGCCTGGGCCGGGGACGTCCTCTCCGCCACGGAGGGTCGGACGACTTTCGCGCTCCGTGCCTACGACCCGGACGTCGCGGCCTACGCGCACGCGAGCGTCGCGCTGCCGGAGGGCACACCGCTCCCCGGTGCGGACACTGCTCCCGCCGTCCTCGAGGACCCGTCGGCGACGGCGGACTGGCGGACGGACCTCGCGTGGCCCGCCGAGACGGTCCCGGACCTGCCGACCGTGACCCTGGCCGCGGCGTCGGGCGCGACGACGGTCGTGGTGGGTGGTGACGCGCTCGCCCCGGACTCGGCCCTGACGTACACACCGACCGGGACCGCGCGCGTCCCCACCCCTGCGGGCGACGTCACGGCCCTGGTCCCCGACCCGGTGCTCACCGGCCTCCTCGCCGCCGGCAGCAGCGCCGATCCCGTGACGACGCAGCGGCTGCTCGCCGAGACCGCGGTCATCGCGCGCGAGCGCCCGGCCGAGGCGCGGAACGTCCTCGTCGCGCTGCCGCGCGCCTGGGACCCGGACCCGGCGGCGTTCACGGCACGGCTCGCCGCGCTGCAGGCCGCCGCGTGGGTGGACGTCGTGCCGGTCGACGACCTGCTTGCCGCGCAGGTCCCGGACGTCGCGAGGACAGCGCTGCCGGAGAGCTCGCGCGGCACGGACGAGATGCCGGCGACGGAGCTCCGCACGCTCGTCCGCTCACGCGACGACCTCTCCGCGTTCGCCACGGTGGCGCCCGACCCGGCGGCACTGACGCGACCGCTCGAGACGGGTTTCGTCACGCCGACGTCGGTCGCGTTCCGCAGCGTGCCCGCGGCGCGGTCGGACGCGGTCCGGCAGGCCGAGCAGGCCAGCCGGTCCGTCACGGGGAGCATCTCGATCGTGCGCGGGTCCTCGATCCTGCTGCTCGCCGAGCAGCAGAGCCTGCCGGTCCGGCTGCAGAACGACCTCGCTCAGGATGCGGTGGTGCAGGTCGTCCTGCGCCCCGACGAGCCGCGCCTGAAGGCGCCCGACCGCAAGGAGGCGACGATCCCGGCCGGCTCCGAGGTCACCGTCCAGGTGCCCGTCGAGGCGGCAGGCAGCGTCAACGTGGTCGTGGACGTCGAGGTGGTCAGCGCGGCGCGTCCCGACGTGCGCGTGGCCGAGCCGCAGCAGTTCGTCGTCCGGGTGCGTGCGGACTGGGAGTCCGTCGGCACCGTCGTCGTCGCGGTCCTCCTCGCCGTCGGGATGATCGCCGGCATCTGGCGGACCGTGCGCCGCGGACGCTCGCCGCGCCGCCTCGCAGGGGCGACGGTCGACCAGCCCGCCCCTCCCCCGGACGACTCCTCGACCGACGGCGGGCCACGCCCGTGACCGGCGCACCGCGACACGTCCGCCCGCCGGGCGCGGGCCGCGGCGACCGGCCCGGCACGACGCCGGGTGCCGGCCGGGCGGTGCCGTCGCCCCTCCCCGGCGACCCCGCGGCGTCGAGCACGCCGGACGAGGTCGCCGAGGCCGGGACGACCGAGGCCCCGGCCGGTGGCGCACGCACGGGCGGGCTGGGCCGGTCGTCGGCGCTCATGGCGTCGGGGACGTTCGTGTCTCGCGCGCTCGGCCTGGTGCGCAACGTGCTCCTCGTCGCGGCGATCGGCACCACGGGCCTCGTCGCCGACGCGTTCGACGTCGCGAACAAGATCCCCAACGTGCTCTTCGCGATCCTCGCAGGCGGCGTGCTCAACGCCGTGCTCGTGCCGCAGATCGTGCGCGCCTACCGTGCCCACAACACGCAGGAGCGGCTCGACAAGCTGCTCACGCTCTCGGGCGTCGTGCTGCTCGCGATCTCCGCCCTGCTCACGGCCGGGTCGAGCATCCTCGTCGCGCTCTACACCGGCCCGGGATGGACGTCGCCCCAGATGTCTCTCGCCGTGGCGTTCGCGTTCTGGTGCACGCCCCAGCTCTTCTTCTACGGGCTGTACACGCTGCTCGGGCAGGTGCTCAACGCGCGTGGTCAGTTCGGGCCGTTCATGTGGGCGCCGGTGCTCAACAACGTCGTGTCGATCGCCGGGTTCGCGGCGTTCATCGCCGTCTACGGCCCTGCGGCGACGGGCAACGTCGACGACCTGTCGCAGTGGGACGGGCCGAAGGTCGCGCTGCTCGCGGGGACGGCGACGCTCGGCGTCGCGGCCCAGGCCCTCATCCTGCTGGTGCCGCTGTGGCGAGCCGGTTTCCGGTGGCACGTCCGGTTCGGCCTGCGAGGCATCGGGTTGCGGTCCGCAGGCCAGGTCGCGCTGTGGACGTTCGCGGCCGTGCTCCTCGAGCAGGTCGGCGTGCTGTTCACGACGCGGTTCGCGAGCGAGGCGCCACGCGCCGCGCTCACCGACGCGTTCGGTGCCTACGCCGACGACCCGGGCGCGCTCGGCGTCGTCACGGGCCTCACCGCCGGCGCCCCGGAGGCGTTCGCCGACTCGCTCACCGTCGCCGGGAACGCCGCCTACACGCAGGCGCTCATGATCTACCTGCTGCCGCACTCGCTCGTCACCGTGTCGATCGCGACCGCGCTCTTCACCGGGATGAGCGCCGCCGCGCACGCGGGCGACGTCGCGCGCGTGCGGCACGACCTGTCGCGCGGCGTCCGCACGGTCGGCGTGTTCACCGTCTTCGCGACCGCGGTGTTCGTCGTCCTCGCGCTGCCCATCACGAAGCTCCTCGTGCCGTCCGTCGACGCCGCGTCGGGCGCAGCCGTCTCCCAGGTCCTCGTCGCGATGGCGTTCGGCCTCGTCCCGCTCGGCGGCATGGTCCTCATGAAGTGGGTCTACTACGCGTTCGAGGACGGGCGGACCGTCTTCTGGATCCAGGTGCCGGGCACGATCGTGCTCGTCGGCGTGTCGTGGCTCGCGACGCGCACGCTCGACCCGCAGTGGTGGGTCGTCGGCGTCGGTGCGGCGATGAGCCTGTCCAACATCGTCGCGGTCGCGCTGCGGACGGTCGGCCTGCGCCGCACGCTGCGCGGTCTCGACGGCTTCCGGATCGTCCGCATGCACGTCAAGGCTGTCCTCGCGGCCCTCGTGAGCGCAGGCGTGGGCTGGGGCCTCCTCCAGCTCCACGGGCAGTTCCTCGGCGACCTCTACGGCCTGTCGTGGTGGCACGCCGTGCTCGTCGTCGGGGTGGTCGGTGCCGTCATGACCGCCGCGTACGTCGGTGGCCTCAAGGTGCTGCGCGTGCGCGAGCTCGACCAGCTCCTCGGACCGGTCCTCGGCCGCGTCCGACGTCTCGTGCGTCGATGAGGAGCGCGTGCGGCCCGCCGTACCGACAGACTCTGCGCCGGGCACCCCGATGGCGACCCGGGCATTCCGGGCCCGCGTACCATGTGGTGGTGTCGCCCACGAGTCCCCCGAAGGAGGTCCGGTGAACGGCGTGGCCCCCGGAACACTGCTCGTCGCCCGTTACCGGTTGGACGAGCAGCTCGCGTCCGACCTCGCCGACGTCACGGCCTGGTCGGCGCACGACCAGATCCTCGACCGGCCGGTGCGGGTGTCCCTCGTCACCGGCGCGCACGTCGCCGACGCGCTCGACTCGGCACGACGCGCCGCGCTCGTCGCCGATCCGCGCCTCACCCGCGTCCTCGACGTCGGGGCGGAGGACGGCGCGGCGTACGTCGTCACCGAGCCGTTCGTCGGGATCACGCTCGCCGAGGTCGTCGCGGGCGGCATCGTCGACCCGCAGCAGGCCCGCGCGATCGTCGGCGAGGCCGCCTCCGCGCTCGAGGCCGCCCGACGCCGCGGCGTGCACCACCTCGCGCTGCGGCCCGACGCGGTCCGCGTGGACGGCAGCCGCGTCGTCGTGACCGGGCTCGGCCTGGACGCGGGCGTCGCGGGCCAGGACCAGCAGGACCCCGACCGCACGTCCCGGGCGGACGCCGTCGGGCTCGTCGCGCTCCTCTACTACGCGATCACCGCGCGCTGGGCAGGCCCGTCCCTGGACGTCCCGTGGATCTCCGCGGACGCCATCCACCCGCTCCCCGCCCAGCTCTCGGGCGACCGCGCCCTCCCACCGTCCGCGGTCCGCACGGACGTTCCCGTCGAGCTGGACGAGCTGTGCAGCGAGACCTTCGCCGCCACCACGGGTGACGCCGCGTCCTGGACGGGCCCCGTGCCCGGCGGCGGTCCGAGCACGCCCGCCGACGTCGTCGCGGCGCTCGAGCCCTGGGGCGAGGTGTCCGTCGTCGCCGCGCTGCCCGCGTTCGTCCAGCCCGGGGCTGCCACCGCCGCCGCCGGCGTGAGCCGGCAGTCCGTCCGGACCGCGTTCGACGGCGGGGCGTCGGCCCCGCCCGGGACGCCGCCCCCCGCTCCCCCGGTCCGCCGGCCCGCGACCGGGCGGATCCACCGGGTCGGCGCCGTCCCCGGGACCGCCGGCTACGCCGCGGCGGGCTACGCGGCCGGGAGCGCGGCGTACGGCCAGGAGCCGATCGCCGGCACGACCGCGGTCGGGCCACCTCCGACCGGCCCGGTCCCCGTCCCGGCGCCGCCCGGCCCCGACCCGGCGACCACGCCGACCGAGGCCTACGCGACGCCCGCCTACGCCGCCCCGGCCGGCAACCCCGCCTCCCACGCACCGGCCGGCTATCCGCCCGCGATCCACGACCCCGCGGTCCAGCAGCCCGCCGAGCCGAGCGGCGGGGAAACCTGGGGCGAGCCCGTCCCGCGCCGTGGGCCGCGTCGCTTCAACGCGACGCCGTTCGTCCTCGTGCTCGTCGTCCTGCTCGTCGGTGCCGGCGTCTTCTGGGCCGTCAACACCGCGTTCGACGGCTTCTCCCCTCCCGTGCAGTCCGAGGGCCGGGAGACCAGCGGTGGAGAGACACCGACCGAGGGAGAGCCGGGCGCGACGGACGGGGGCGGAGAGGAGCCGGCGCCCGCGCCCGAGGTCCGGCCGGTCATCGCCTCGGCCCAGGCGCTCGACCCGCAGGGCGACGCCGATCCGGGAAACGAGGGCGAGCACCCCGAAGCCGTCGCGCTCGCCTTCGACGGCCAGCCCGAGACCTTCTGGTACACCCGCCGGTACAACAGCCCCGACTTCGCCGGGCTCAAGGACGGCGTCGGCTTCGCCGTCGTCCTCGAGGAGAAGGCCCCCGTCCAGACGATCGTCATCGACTCGGGCGTGAACGGCGGCAACGTCGAGATCCGCGCCACGTCGCCGTCCACCCCGACCGAGGGCGAGGTGCTGGCCTCCGGCCCGCTCTCACCCGGCGTGGAGTTCGAGTTCGCCGCGCCTGTCGAGGCCGAGTCGATCGTGCTGTGGTTCACCGCGCTCCCGCAGAACGCGGCCGGGGAGAACCGCATGGAGATCAACGAGATCCTGCTGTCCTGAGCACGGCGCGGGGCCGTACGTCGAGGCTCCACGCCCGCTGGACGGGCGCCCTGCGCGATCCGACAGTGGTCGGCTGTGTCCGACGTGTCCGGTTCGAGGCGTCCGGGCGTGTGCGGTTCGGAGCCGTCCGGGCGTGTGCGGAGCGGAGGCGACGACGTCCGTCCGCCTCGTGCGATCGCTGCCAGGTGGGGCCGCGCGCCCCGGGCGTCCGACGCCGTACCGTGGTGGCGTGGGGCCCGCCGCGGAACAGATGGGCCGCCGCAGGCGTTCACCACATCGCGCGGACGGTACGCCGCGCACCGACATCGAGGAGCATCACGTGACCGAGCAGCCGACCGTCGAGAACCTGATCATCGTGGGATCGGGTCCTGCTGGCTACACCGCGGCGATCTACGCGGCCCGCGCAGGCCTCGCGCCCGTGGTGCTGGCCGGATCGGTGACCGCCGGCGGTGCGCTGATGAACACGACGGACGTCGAGAACTTCCCGGGCTTCCCCGACGGGGTGATGGGTCCGGACCTCATGGAGTCGCTGCGCAAGCAGGCGGAGCGCTTCGGCGCCCGGGTCGAGTGGGACGACGCGACGTCGCTCGAGCTCGACGGCCCGGTGAAGACGGTCGTGACGGGCAACGGCGACACGTACCGCGCGCGTGCGGTGATCCTCGCGACCGGCTCTGCCTACCGTGAGCTGGGCATCGACGACGAGAAGCGACTGTCCGGCCGCGGCGTCTCGTGGTGCGCCACGTGCGACGGGTTCTTCTTCCGCGACCAGCACATCGCCGTCGTCGGCGGCGGTGACTCCGCGATGGAGGAGGCCACGTTCCTCACCCGGTTCGCGGAGAAGGTCACGATCGTGCACCGGCGCGACGAGCTGCGTGCGTCGAAGATCATGGCCGACCGCGCTCTCGCCGACCCGAAGATCGAGTTCGCCTGGAACTCCGAGGTCGTCGGCATCGACGGTGAGAACAAGGTCGAGGGCGTGCGCCTGCGCGACACGGTGACCGGCGCCGAGAGCGCCCTGCCCGCCACGGGACTGTTCGTCGCGATCGGCCACGAGCCGCGCAGCGAGCTCCTCGCGGGACAGATCGACCTGGACGACGAGGGCTACGTCAAGGTCGTCGGCCGCACCACCGCCACCAACCTGGCCGGCGTGTTCGCGTGCGGCGACCTCGTCGACCACACGTACCGCCAGGCCATCACCGCGGCCGGCTCCGGCTGCTCCGCCGCGCTCGACGCCCAGCGCTACCTCACCGAGCTCGCGGACCGTCTCGAGGACGCCGCAGGGCTGCCGCACTCCGCCGGCACGCCCGAGCAGCCGAACCCCGAGGAGCTTCCCGAGGCGCTCGCCGAGCTCCCGGCCTGACTCCTCGACGTCTTCCCCACCCACCCACGACGAGGGTCGTCCCCCCGTCGCCACCTCACCCCTGGAGGTCACGCATGGCCACCGTCCCCGTCACCGACGCCACCTTCCGCGACGAGGTCCTCGCGTCCGACGTACCCGTCCTCGTCGACTTTTGGGCCACCTGGTGCGGCCCGTGCCGCCAGGTCGCGCCCATCCTCGAGGAGCTCTCCGAGGAGTACGGCGACAAGATCAAGATCGCGAAGCTCGACACCGACGCGAACCCGGAGACCACCGGCGCCTACGGCATCGTGTCGATCCCGACGCTCAACGTCTACGTCGGGGGCGAGCTCCAGCGCTCGATCATCGGCGCCCGACCGAAGCGCGCGCTCGCCGAGGAGATCGACGCCGTCCTCGCCACGACGGCCTGACGCACCACTCTCACGACGCCGGAGGGCGGGCCGCCTCGCGCGGTCCGCCCTCCGGCGTCTTCACGGGATCCCCCGATGCGTCGTGCGAGACTGGGCGACGTGAGCGCGCCCACCCCTCCCCCGCAGCCGACCTCCGCAGGCACCCGCCTCGACCCGTGGTTCGGCGCCTACGCAGAGCGCGCGCACGGGATGAGGGCGTCGGAGATCCGCGCGCTCTTCGCGGTCGCGAACCGCCCTGAGGTCGTGTCGCTCGCCGGCGGGATGCCCTACCTCGAAGGCCTCCCGCTCGACACGATCGCCGAGACCATGCAGCGGCTCGTCGCGACGCGTGGCACGACCGCTCTGCAGTACGGCTCCGGGCAGGGCGACGAGTCCCTGCGCGAGCGCATCCTCGACATCGTCCGGCTGGAGGGCATCGACTGCCACCCCGACGACGTCGTGGTCACGACCGGGTCGCAGCAGGCGCTCGACCTCGTCACGAGGATCTTCATCGACCCGGGCGACGTCGTGGTCGCCGAGGCCCCGAGCTACGTCGGCGCGCTCGGCGTCTTCCGGTCCTACCAGGCCGACGTGGTCCACGTCCCCCTCGACGATGACGGACTGGTGCCCGAGGCGCTCGACGAGACGCTCACTGCTCTGGCCGCCGACGGCAGACGGGTCAAGCTGCTCTACACGGTGCCCAACTTCCACAACCCGGCGGGCGTCAGCCTCTCCGCCGAGCGACGACCCCGGGTGCTGGAGATCGCGCGGCGCCACGGTGTCCTCGTCATCGAGGACAACCCGTACGGCCTGCTCGGCTTCGACGGACAGACCCTGCCCGCACTCCGCTCCCTCGACGAGGACGGCGTGCTGTACCTCGGATCCTTCTCCAAGACGTTCGCCCCGGGTTACCGGGTCGGCTGGGTGGTCGCACCCCATGCGGTGCGGGAGAAGCTCGTCCTTGCCAGCGAGTCCGCGATCCTCTGCCCGTCGAACGCGTCGCAGCTCGCTATCGCGGCCTACCTGGACACCAGCGATTGGAAGGGCCAGATCAAGCAGTTCCGTGAGCTCTACCGCGAGCGTCGCGACGCGATGATCGGAGCACTGTCGGAACACCTTCCGACGGCGCGCTGGACGGTCCCCGAGGGCGGGTTCTACACGTGGGTCCGGCTCCCCGAAGGGCTCGACGCCCGGTCGATGCTGCCCCGAGCCGTCACGGCACGCGTCGCCTACGTCCCCGGCACCGCCTTCTACGCGGACGGCACGGGGGCCGACCACGTGCGCCTGTCGTTCTGCTTCCCCACCCCTGACCGCATCCGCGAGGGGGTGCGGCGCCTCGCCGGCGTCGTCAACGCCGAGCGCGAGCTCGTCGAGATCTTCGGGACCGGCGCCGCACTCGACCCGGACCTCACGGACGTCGAGAACCCCTCGCCCGACCTGGCCTGATCACCTCAGCCATCTCACCGTGGGCTCGCCGCGTGACTCCGCGCGAGCACTGTGACAAGGAGTCCTACCGTGGACACGACCGCCGGCACCCCCGCCGTGGCAGACCAGCGCACGTCGCGCACGACCGAGGGCGAGGCACGTCTCCCCGTAGAGCCGACCGGCGCGGATCCTCGCTCTGACCAGGGCCTTCACGCCCGTCCTGCGGGCGGGGCTGCCGAGCGCGCAGGCCACGTCGTCATCCTTGCCGGTGGCCTCTCGCACGAGAGAGATGTGTCCCTGCGATCCGGCCGACGCGTCGCGGAGAGCTTGCGTGCAGCAGGTCTCGAGGTGTCCGTGCACGACCTCGACGCGACGCTCCTGCCCTTTCTGGAAAAGCACCGGCCTGACGTCGTCTGGCCGCTCCTCCATGGAGCCAGCGGTGAAGACGGGTCCGTCCGAGACATGCTCGAGCTCCTCGGACTCGCCTACGTGGGGACCGGGCCCCGGCAGAGCCGCACCGCCTGGAGCAAGCCGGTAGCGAAGAGCACGGTCCTGGGTGCCGGGATTGCCACCCCCGAGTACGTGACGCTCCCGCAGAGCCTGTTCCGTGAGCTCGGCGCTCAGCCTGTCCTCGACGCCGTCGTGGCGCGTCTGGGGCTGCCGCTCGTCGTCAAGCCCACCCACGGTGGATCCGCCCTCGGGGTCACGCTCGTCACCTCGGCCGACGCACTCCCCCGCGCGATGGTGAACTGCTTCGCCTACGGCGAGGTCGCCCTGATCGAGCGTGCGGTGCAGGGCGTGGAGCTGGCGGTCAGTGTCGTCGACCTCGGCTCGGGGCCCTCTGCTCTCCCTCCCGTGGAGATCGTGACCAACGGCCCGTACGACTACGACGCGCGGTACAACCCTGGACGCACCGAGTACTTCGCACCGGCCCGCCTCGACGACGCCGTCCTCCAGTCGGTGCAGGACGTCGCTGTCCGTGCCCACACCTCTCTCGGGCTGCGTGACCTGTCCCGTACCGACGTCATCCTCGACGTCGATGGCGCGGTCCAGTTCCTCGAGGTCAACGTCGCCCCCGGGATGACCGAGACGTCGCTGTTTCCGCAGGCGGCACGTGCGGCCGGCGCAGATCTGCCGGCCCTGTACCGCGCTCTCGTCGACGTTCACGTCCGCGCGCGCTGAGCAACGGTGCAGCCGTTACCTTCTGGGTAGTGGCACTGCCGGTCCCACTGCGAGTGGTGCGAGGCGATCGCATGTTTCACGTGGAACGGTGCCGTTCGTGAGAGACCTAGGTGTTTCACGTGGAACGGTGCAGTTCGAGCGAGATCCAGGTGTTCCACGTGGAACGAAACGGTTTGTGCGAGCGGAAGCTGTTTCACGTGGAACGTGGCCTCTCGTGCGTCGCACAGTTTCAGGGGAATCGCCTTGGTCTGAAAGCGCGGCCCGCCTCGTCGAGCTGTCGCAGCCCTTCGCGCGGCGCGCGCACGTGGCATACATGCCGGCGTCAGTCCGGGGCCCGGTGCATCTCCCGGGATCGCCCGCGTCGTCGGCTCGCATCGACCGTAGGGAGTCGCCCCAGGCGCCACGACCGGACGCCATCCGGGTACCGGAGGATGATCACCCTCACTCTCGCCGGGTAGAGAAGGCACTCCCTGATCCAGGTGATGGTGCAGTTACGTCGGCCTCGCACGTCCTGCGGGATACCGGCACCGCGACCTCAGGTTGTGTTCGTGGACCAGAGCCGCCCTCACCAGGTGGCCCGCTTCCGGGGGCACGTGTATGCAGGCCCCCGGTCAGGAATGTGTGAGGCGAAGCTCGCCCACCGCGGCGCGCAGCGCTGCCGTCTCGGAGCCCCGAGCGAATGCCGGGATCCGCAGGAAGTCGGCGAGGTCAGTCCGGGAGAAGTCCTCGAGAGCCTCCGCCCGCCCGTCACGGATGGCCTCGACGATGCTCGGACCATGCACGAAGAGGGGGTCAGTGAGCCTGAGGTCGCCGCTCGGCGTCTGCAGGATGTTGCCGGGACGGACGTCTGCGCCACCCCAGAGCTCGAAATGACGCGCGCCAACCGCGAGGAGATCGTTGATCCGGCGTCGGAGGTCGACGATGTCGGGATGCCCCGCGAGCTCTCCGGACCTGTCAGGAGGTGCTGCGGTCGTCGCGTTGCCGCCGCCGTTGCCGCTGCTGCTGCTGCTGCTGCCGCTGCCGCTGCCGCTGCCGCTGCCGAGAGCCTCGACGAGACGCGACGACCGCGCCTCGTCGACCGGGTACAGGCGTTCCATGAGGACGACGTAGCCCTTGTGCCGCAAGGGGACGAGACCGTCGACACGGACGAGGAACTCGTTCGGCGAGCCAGCCAGGCATGCCTCGGCGAAGAGCCGGAACGCTGGATCAAAGGGAGTGATGCGCGCAGCCAGGGTGTCGTCCGGTGAAGCGAGCACCCAAGCCCAGTCCCCCGTTCCCGCGAGGTACCAACCGGCCGCCTCGAAGGATTCGCGCGCGGCATCAGCAGTGGACTCGGGATCGAGCGTAGGGATCACGAACCAAGGATCCGCCACCCGCACCGGGCGGGCCATGGCTTTTCCGCTGGACCGCCCTCTCGACGCGTCGACAGCACAGAATGGACCTCCACCCGCTCCCTGTCGCACCGTCGCGCCGTCCTCAGTAGCTCTTCCCCACCCGGGCCCGAAGAGAGTGCCATCCATCGTCGTGGTGAGACGGATCGGGCTGAGATGGCAGGTCTGACACACTCCTCGCGCTGCCGGCAGTCCGCGTTGCTCGCCCACAAGCGAGGCGTGTCTCGGGTACGCGGGAAGCTGTTTCACGTGAAACTGTGCCCGCGGCCGGGGCTTCTCCGCGCCGGATCCGACCAGAACTCCTGGGATCCGCGCCAACTGGCACCCAGGAGATGTTGGGAGGCCGTCCACGCGGATCACTTCGCCGCCAGCTGGCACCCAGGAGATGTTGGGATGCCGTCCACGCGGATCACTTCGCCCCATCCCGTCCCAAGGAGACGGTGAACTCTTCCTCCGGCGTTCGACCTGGGCGCGGGTCGCCGCAGACGCTCGTCGTTCCCAGCGAAGGCGCTCACACCGACGACGACACACCGCAGTCACAGCAGTCACAACAGTCACAACAGCAAGCCTCCGCCGCGGTAGACCTCCACCGCGGGATTTCGCGTCGCAGCGAATCTCCACCGCAGCGCTTCGCACCGCACCACCACGCACCGTGTCACATCTCCCACAGCACGCCTCACCATGAGGGCACAACCATGGGTCGGCCTCGCCGTGCACAATCTCACCACAGTCGTTGTCGTCATCGACACCGTCCCGTGTGCGCCGCACGAGGGCGATCGCTCCGCAAGCGCCCTCGCCCAGTCGCCCAGTATGGCTCATCGTGGGCGTTCACCCGATCTCACCTGGGCAATCACCCGGGCTCACTGTGGGCGATCCTCACGCTGGAGCGATCGTCGCCACAGTGACTCGCGGCGCGTTCGGCCGCGATTCGGCGGGCGTTTCACGTGGAACATCGGCACAGCGCGCCGCGGGTCCGGTCTGCTCCCCCACGGCTCCAGACCACCGTCGGAGCACCGGCCATGGGCGTCCGAGCGACCCAGTCACCAGGCGGCGGGATCACACCAACAGCCAGCCAGACACCGTCCTACAGCCACTACTCCCCATCGACAGGGCAGCGCTCAACGGCCTCGAGTAGTGGCGCGACCGGATCCCTCGACACCCGATGCGTGCGCCGTCACCTGAGCACGAAGACATGACTGGTGCTGGAACGCTCCACGCCGCCAGGTAGCTCGACCCGATCCCTGGGCCCCGCGGTTCGAGTCACGGGGAGATTGACGTGTCGCCCCCGCACCCGGCCGCCGGCCTACTGTCGAAGCAACCCCGGGTCCTCGGGAGCCATGACATCGAGAATTCGGTTCAGGTCCTCCACGGACGCGAACTCCACCGTCAGGCGACCCTTGTTCTTCCCGAGGTCGACCTTCACCCGCGTCTCGAACCGATCGGACAGGCGGGTTGCCAACTCGTCGATCGCAGCCGACCTCTGACCCGCTCGTGGCGTCCGGGCAGGGCGTCGCTCTTGATCCAAGCCGCCCATGGCGACAATCTCTTCGGTGGCGCGCACCGAGAGCCCTTCCGCGACGATGCGTTGCGCCAGCCGCTCGATCTCAGCACCATCGGTGAGGCCCAGGAGGGCGCGAGCGTGGCCTGCAGACAGCACGCCGGCAGCAACTCTCCGCTGGACCAGCGGGGGCAATCGCAAGAGGCGCAGGGTGTTCGAGATCTGCGGGCGGCTTCGGGAGATTCGCTCCGCGAGTTCTTCGTGGGTGCACCCGAAGTCGTCGAGGAGCTGTCGGTACGCCGCCGCTTCCTCGAGGGGGTTCAGCGCGCTGCGGTGCAGGTTCTCGAGGAGCGCGTCCCGCAGCAGGTCAGCGTCGTCCGTCTCACGCACGATCGCCGGGATAGTGGTCAACCCGGCGGCCTGGGTCGCACGCCACCGACGCTCGCCCATGATGAGCTCGTACGACGCGCTCTCCCCCGGTACCGGGCGCACCACGATCGGCTGAAGAACGCCGATTTCACGGATCGAGCCGACCAGTTCTTCCAGGTCAGCGTCATCGAACACCGTTCGAGGCTGGCGCGGGTTCGGCCGGATCGCCTCGACCGGGATCTCAGCGAATCGCGCACCCGGGACCGGCACCAGATCGTCCCCGACACCACCGGTCCATTCCAGGTCCGTGTCGACAGGGGCAGCCGTGTCGGACAACGACCGACTACCGTCGCTGCCAGGAATCCCTGCTGTTTCACGTGAAACCGACTCCACGTCGGCCTGAAGCGCGACGCCCTGCACCGCACCGTGCACATCGTCAGACGCCGGTTCGCCCGCGCCAACCGTCAGCTCTGTGGCGGTCGCCCTAACCTGAGCATCCTCGAGGGCTGCCAGCTCAGCAAGGTCCTGCTCCGACAGAGTGACCACACCGATCACGTCCGCGGGCCCAGGCGTTCCGTCGAGGGTGGCGACGGCCGTCTCCGCGCCGGCATCCTGTGCAGGATCATTGCTCGGCGTTGGCGCGACGTCCCCGATAGATTCCTTGTCCTGGCCAGCGCCGTCACTCGCCGGCGCACTGGGGAAGAACACATCGACTGGGCGCTTCCCCTCGGAGCTTGTCGGGATCAACGCACCGAGGCCGCGTCCCAGCCCGCGTCGCTTCTCACTCATCGCTGCTCCTCCAGTCGAACTGCCGCTCCACCGATCGACGCGGCGAACTCGTGACCGCTCGTCGTCGTCTGGACATCATCACGCTCTGCAGCCACAGCCACTACGACATCCGCCCCGTGCGCCACATCGTCCTGACGCCCACCCGGGGTTTCGGCGGCTCGATCTCTGTCCTCAGCTGGTTCTTCAGAGGACGCGAAGCCCGGTTCCGGGACATTCGTCTCGTGACTCCCTGAGTTGGTTTGGTGTTCTCCCCGGCTGACGTCGTCGATCTGCGAGGGCTCTACGACAGGCGGTTCGGCGCTCTGCGCCGTTCGTGATGCTCGATCCGCCTCGACATCCGCCTCGGGATCACGCGCTGCGTCACCCGCGCCTCGCGACCCCTCGTCCCCGGCTGAGGTGACGGGAGGTCCAACACCCGGGCCACGCTGGGTCAGCTCGCGCGCTGCTTCGAGGTAGGCCAGTGCACCGGTCGATCCTGCGTCGTAGGTCATGACCGTCTGTCCGTGACTGGGCGCTTCAGAGATCCGCACCGATCGGGGAACGGTCGTTCGGAGCGTCTGGTCGGGAAAGTGCTCACGCACCTCAGCCGCGACCTGTTGCGCGAGATTGGTTCGGCCGTCGTACATGGTGAGCAGGATGGTTGACACGTGCAGGCCTGGGTTCAGGTGGGCCTTGATCAGTTCGATGGTCTTGAGAAGCTGGCTCAATCCCTCGAGTGCGTAGTACTCGCACTGGATCGGAATGAGCACTTCGCGCCCGACGACGAACGCGTTGAGGGTCAGGAGACCAAGACTCGGTGGGCAGTCGACCAGCACGTAGTCGATCGGGTCGAGACCTGCGGCCACGCGCTCCTCGAGATAGACGTCGAGCGCACGGCGCAGTCGTGTTTCACGTGAAACCATCGAGACGAGCTCGATCTCCGCACCGGAGAGATCGATCGTCGCTGGGACGCACCACAACGTCGGTATGTCGGGGCACTGCTGAACCGCTGATGCCAGCGGCGAGCCGTCCACGAGGACTTCATAGATCGACGGCGTGCCAGCGCGGTGATCGACTCCCAGGGCCGTCGAGGCGTTGCCCTGCGGGTCGTTGTCGATGACCAGCACATTGAGCCCGGCCTGCGCCAGGCCAGCGGCGATGTTCACCGTCGTCGTGGTCTTCCCGACGCCGCCCTTCTGATTGGCGACGGTGATGATCCGCGTCGCAGCCGGCCGGGGAAAGCGCCGACCCTGGAGGTCGATCCGCCGTCGTGCGTCGATGGCGAGCTGTGAGGCGAGGGGTGTGCTCTCGTCTGTCTGAGGGAGGCTCGCCATGAGAGCAGCCCGCCGATCGTCCTCGGCCGGGACGCTGGCCTGCAGGAGACTAGCGGCATCACCGTCCCAGCCCGTAGCACCGGAATGGATCTCGTGGGTGCTCTCGGTCACGCGCCTCTCCCTCTTCGAAACTCCGACCAGCAGCTGCCGAGCCGAGATACCGGGCATCGAACAGATCCCAGACGCCCCCGTCCTGCGTCCCAGCGTCGATCTCGGGACGCTTCGTGCTCAGCGAGACCCAGTCTGCCGCACGATGCGGACGACGGTGGTGCTCTCCACACCGGGGAGCGTCGGCGCGTCGATGATCTCGGGCTCAGAGCCCTTGAGCTTGCGGATGGCCTTGCGCGCCGGGTCGACCTCCTGGGCGACGTTTCGGCCCTTCAGCACGATCATCTCGCCGCCGGGACGCACCAAGGGCATGGACAACCGGACGAGCTTGTCGAGCGATGCCACAGCCCGAGACGTCACGGCATCGCACTCGAACGCGCCATGGAACTCCTCGGCCCGCCCCCGCTTGACCTCGACGTTGGTCAGGCCCAGATCTTCGGCGATCTCCGTCAGCCAAGCGCATCGCCGCTCCATCGGCTCGACCAGGTAGACCGTCGACTCCGGGCGCAGTGCCGCGATGACGATGCCCGGAAGTCCCGCACCGGACCCGATATCAGCGATCAGGCCTCGCTCGGGAAGGAACGGAACCACGGCTGCAGAGTTCAGGATGTGGCGGTCCCAGATGCGGGGCACCTCGCGCGGACCGATCAGACCCCGGAGCTCCCCCTCGCTCTCGAGGCGACCTGCGTAGGCCGCGACCTGCGGATAGGCGTCACCGAAATATGCCGCCAGCGCCGACTCGTCGAGCTGTGATCCGAGCCCGGCGCCCGTCTCAGCATCCATGAATCTGTCGCCCTCCCTCGTTCGTGTATCGGGCCCATCGTTTCACGTGAAACCCGCCTTGCGACCTCCCGGTGCCCCAACGCCGAGCGCCCCCTGTTTCACGGGAAACAGGGGGCGCCCGGGAATCGGACTACTGGGCGGGATGGATGACGACGTATCGCTGGGGCTCCGTACCCTCGGAGTCGCTGCGGAGACCGGCTGCCGCGACGGCGTCGTGCACGACCTTCCGCTCGAAGGCGTTGAGCGGTTCCATCGTCACCGAGGTGCCCGCATCGCGGACCCGAGCGATCGCGTCCTCTGCCAGCACGGTCAGCTCACGACGACGCTGCGCACGGAAGCCGGCGACGTCCAGCATCAGACGGCTCCGCTCTCCCGTCCGGGCCTGAACGGCGAGCCGTGTGAGCTCCTGAAGCGCCTCGAGCACCTCGCCGTCCTCGCCGACGAGGACACCGAGCTCGGAGTCGTCGTCCGCGACGATCTCGACCGCCGCACGGTCGTGCTCCACGTCGATGTCGATGTCCCCGCCGAGATCGGCGATATCGAGCAGCTCTTCCAGGTAGTCAGCCGCGATCTCACCCTCCTCCTCGAGACGGGTCGGCTGACGCGACGTCGTCTCCTCGGCGGTGGTGTCGTCGGGCACGGGGATATCGGTTGATGGCATACGAATGCTCCTCGGTGCGGCAGCGTCGCGCGACGGCGCGGGGTCTACTGCTTCTTCTTGGGCTTCTTCGCCGGCCCTGAGGCCGGGGGTTCACTCGGACCGTCGTCGACGACAGGAGCGTCCTCGATCGGGCTCTTCTGTCCGTTCGTCGCGGCGGACGGTCCAGACACCTGCGGTCGGGGCTTCTGCCGGTCCTTGCGCTTCGGCTGCTGCCGCTGCCCACGAGGCTGCTCGATGACCGGTGCCGCGTCCTCGACGATGCCCTTGGCGGCCTTCTTGCGGGCCTGACGCTCCTTGAGGAGACGCTCCGCCTCGGAGCCGGGCGCCGGCATGCGTCGGATCGTGTAGAACTGCTGGCCCATGGACCACAGGTTGGTGGTGGTCCAGTAGACGAGGACACCGACCGGGAAGTTGACACCGGAGACGGCGAAGATGAAGGGGAAGACGTAGAGCATCATCTTCTGCGTCGACGCCATCGGACCCTCGAGAGCGGCCTTCGGCATGTTCTTCATGGTGAGCTGACGCTGGGTGAAGAACGTCGTGGCACACATCGCGAGGATGAGGACGGCGATGACGATCTTCGCCTGCAGGTCGTCGGTCCGCAGGAAGACGTCGGAGAGGTTCGCACCGAACACCGACGAGCTCTCGATGTCGCTCGCCACCGCGGCGTTGATCGGCCCGATCGGGTCGTCCGAGCCGTCGGAGATCGGCACGAGACCGTTCAGCACCCGGAAGAGCGCGAAGAAGATCGGCGACTGCAGCAGGATCGGCATGCAGGACGCGAAGGGGTTCGTCCCGTGCTTGCGGTACAGCTCCATCGTCTCGCGGCTCATGGCCTCACGGGACGCCGGGTCCGACTTGCCCTTGTACTTCTTCTGGATCGCCTGCATCTCCGGCTGCAGCATCTGCATGCCGCGCGACGCCTTGATCTGCTTGAAGAAGAGCGGGATGAGCAGGATGCGGATGATGACGACGAGTCCGACGATCGACAGGACCCACGCAGGGCCCGGACCGTCGGAGAACCCCAGGAAGACGAGGCCCTGGTGGCACAGGTACATGATCCACGCCACGACCCACTCGATGGGGGCGAGGAACGCGAAGAAGTCCATCGGTGACTGCTCCCTAACCTTCTGACAAAGCTCGTGAATCGCCCTCTGCGGGGCTCAGGACTGGTGCGTGTGCGCGTCTCGTGCCGGCGGCACGTCGTCGACCCCGCCAAGGCTCCAGGGGTTGCAGCGGAGCAACCTCCAGAGAGCGAGGCCCGTGCCGCGCAGCGCACCATGCCGCTGGACGGCGGTCAGGGCGTACTGGGAGCAGGACGGGTAGTACTTGCAGGTGGGCCCGGTCATGGGCGAGATCACGGACTGGTACGCCCGGATCATCCCGATCAGGGCCAGTGCAGGAACACGGCGCAGGAGCTCGACGACCTTCGCCCCCCGGCGAGGTTCGTCCACCTCGGGGGTCGGGGAGTCGGGACCGTCGCCGACGGAGCCGGTCACCTGAGCGTCCCGAGTCGGAGTCGTGATCACGGCCGGGCGCTCTCGTGCTCGCGCCACCGGGAGACGGCCCGGTCGAGACCGCGGGCGACGTCCCGGTCGAGCTGCTCGAAGGTCGCCGACCCGGAGGCCGGGAGCGCTCGGACGACCGTCCGGCTGCGCGCCGGGAGCTCTGCGAGATGCGTCGCGACGACGGCACGCAGGCGGCGCTTGACAAGGTTGCGATGCACAGCGTTCCCCACCGCCTTGGATACGACAAAGCCGACCTGTGGCGCGTCGTCGCCCCGAGAGCCCTCGGAGAGATGCACGACCACGGTCGACCTGCCAGCACGCACGCCGCGGCGCACCGCCCGTTCGAAATCTACGGAACGGCGCAGTCGGTGCGCCGCGGGGAGCACGCGATCAGGCAGAGAGCTCGGTGCGGCCCTTGCGACGGCGGGCAGCCAGGATGGCGCGGCCGGCACGGGTCCGCATCCGCAGCCGGAAACCGTGGGTCTTCGCCCGGCGTCGGGTGTTCGGCTGGAAGGTCCGCTTGCTCACGAGGTACTCCAAGAACGTCGGGGAGGTACACCGTCTATGTCCTCGACGATGCAGTGACAGGCTCCGGTGGACCCTGTCGGTGTTCGGGTGGGGCTGACGAGCGGTTTCCCTCTCGTCGGCCGTCCTGGTGCGAGCAACACGTGGACCGTGTGCGGTGCGCTGGTCCTCCGCGACACGACTCGATCGCAGCTCGACCGGAGTTGCTCACGCGGGCGCGCAAAGAGCACCTGGAACGGCTGTATGACGCTACGCTGTCCGACCCGCTCAGGTCAAACCAGGCCGCGGCGGCCGGCGGCGTCGGGAAGCCACCGCCGGATCGTGCCTCGTCGGGCCTGTGGCCCGCGTCGTCGGGACGTCTTCGGGCGACGTCGAGCACCGGACCTTGACCTCGGCGCGTTGTCACGCTACGTAACCCACAGCCTGTGGACAACTATGTGGATGAGCCCATGACGTGGCACGATCGTCCTCAGCACCATCCCACCAGACACTCGTCGACCCTCGCCACTCGCGCCATCGTGACGCGCGGCCATCGCTCGTCGACGCACACCCTCGACCTCGTGAGGACACCGCCCGTGGCGAACCCGGCCGACAGCATCGCCGACGTCTGGGCGCAGACCCTGAGCATCCTCGAGGCGAGTCCGGACATCACCCCCCGGCAGATCGCGTTCATCCGGCTCGCGAAGCCGCTCGCGATCCTCGACGACACCGTGTTCATCGCCGTGCCGCACGAGCAGACCCGCACCTACCTCGAGACGAGGGTGCGCGACGAGCTGGTCACCGCGATGTCGTCCTGTCTCGGTCGGGACGTCCGCTTCGGCATCACCGTCGACCCGGAGCTGAGCTCCGAACCCGTCCTGGCGCCCGCCTCACGGCCTGCCGTCGAGCGCCCGTACGTCGATCCTGACGACGACCTCCCCGACCTGCCGCCACCACCGCCGCCTCGTCCACAGGCGGAGCCGAGCCGGCTCAACCCGAAGTACGTCTTCGAGACGTTCGTCATCGGCTCGTCCAACCGGTTCGCGCACGCCGCAGCCGTCGCGGTGGCCGAGGCGCCCGCCAAGGCGTACAACCCTCTCTTCATCTATGGCGACTCGGGTCTGGGCAAGACGCACCTCCTGCACGCGATCGGGCACTACGCCCACAACCTGTACCCCAACGTCCGCGTGCGGTACGTGAACTCCGAGGAGTTCACCAACGACTTCATCAACTCGATCGGTGAGGGCAAGGCGGGAGCGTTCCAGCGCCGCTACCGGGACGTCGACGTCCTCCTCATCGACGACATCCAGTTCCTGCAGGGCAAGGAACAGACGATGGAGGAGTTCTTCCACACGTTCAACGCCCTCCACAACGCGAACAAGCAGGTCGTCATCACGTCCGACCTGCCGCCCAAGCAGCTCAACGGGTTCGAGGACCGCCTGCGGTCCCGGTTCGAGTGGGGGCTCATCACCGACGTCCAGCCGCCGGACCTCGAGACGCGCATCGCCATCCTGCGCAAGAAGGCGAGCAGCGAGCGGCTCAACGCGCCCGACGACGTGCTGTCGTACATCGGTTCGCGCATCTCGACGAACATCCGCGAGCTCGAAGGCGCGCTGATCCGCGTCACCGCGTTCGCGAACCTCAACCGTCAGCAGGTCGACCTGCCGCTGGCGGAGATCGTCCTCAAGGACCTCATCACGGACGAGGACTCCGCCGAGATCACCCCGGCCGCGATCATCGCCCAGACCGCTGCCTATTTCGGCCTGACGATCGAGGACCTCTGCGGCAGCTCCCGCTCCCGGGTCCTCGTGACGGCCCGACAGATCGCCATGTACCTGTGCCGGGAGCTCACGGACCTCTCCCTGCCCAAGATCGGCCAGCAGTTCGGCGGCCGCGACCACACGACGGTCATGCACGCGAACCGCAAGATCACCGAGCAGATGGCGGAGCGGCGCTCGACCTACAACCAGGTCACGGAACTCACGAGCCGGATCAAGCAGCAGCACCGCGGCTGATCGTCCGCACGTACGCCACCGACCTGTCAGCGGGTGTCGCGCACCGACACCACCATCGCCGTGCGCTGCGTGCGTCAGTGCCCCCGTCGTCGGCCGAGTGCACCCCGCCGCGGCGTCCGCTCGTCGCGACCTCCTGCGCCCCGCACGCGCGACGCAGGCCCGCTCAGGCCCGCTCTGGCCCGCTCTGGCCCCAGCGCACGCCTCCCCGTGACCGACGTGACGCACGACATGGCCTCTGGCCGGGGCGCACACACACCCGACGGGCCACCTTTCCTGCGCGCCTCCGGCCGCCGCCACAGCGTCCCCGTCCGCCCGGCGCCGCCCGCGAATCTGGTCGAATCCCACCGAATCGGGTCGTTGTGCACACGGTGTGGGCAGAGATATCCACACCCGTCCACAGGAGACCTGTGGGCAACCGCATCGTTCGAACCAGAACGGTCACCGTGGACCACAACCGTGCCGTACCCACCCGAGCGGGGCAGGACAGGCCAGCTTTCCCACACCACGGTGTGGACGACCGCGCCCCGGCAGACGCTCGCTCTCGGGCAGGTGTGCACAGTTGTGCATCTCGCTGTGGATAACTGTGGACGACCGGCCTCAAGGTGTGGACGGACCACCTGTCGTCGGTGGACAGCGTGTGGGGAAAACCCGGCCGCCCACAGGGCGTGCGACTTTCCCACACTCTGCCCACGGCTCGGTCCACACCCAAAAACACGCCCTGACCTGCGGAAAGACACGTTCTCCACTGTTTGCACAACCCCTATGACGATGACGAACGATCTATCAGGGAGAAATATCGAGCGCCTTCATCAGGCTGGGGCGGCCGACGTGCCGGACCGTGTCATCGCCTGCCCAGACTGCTGCCCCCCACGATCCACAGCTGCTTCCACATCCACGCGCTCCCGGTTCCTCCCGAACGTCGTCCTCGCGTACTGTTCATGCTGGACAGGACGTCCTTCCCCACCCCGCCGACACGCCGACCGCACCATCCGGAGCACCGCGCACACCGCCGTCGAGCGGCGCGCGGGCAGCCCGGTCCTGACGCACAGGGCGGCCCGCCGAGGCACGGGCGAGCAGGGACGTCCGGCACGTGTGAAGATCAGTCCGATCTGGACGTGGGGACGAGAGGGTGTGGGATGAAGTTCCGGGTTGAGCGTGATGTCCTGGCCGACGCGGTGACCTGGACGGCGCGAACCCTGCCGACCCGTCCCCCGGCTCCGGTCCTCGCCGGCGTCCGTCTCGAGGCGGACGCCTCGGGCACGATCGGTCTCTCGAGCTTCGACTACGAGGTGTCCGCGCGCTCGGAGATCCCCGCCGAGGTGAGCGAGCCGGGCACGGTCCTCGTCTCGGGGCGCCTGCTGGCCGAGATCTCCCGTGCGCTCCCGGCGAAGCCCGTCGACGTCGTCCTCGAGGGCACGAAGGTCATCGTGACGTGCGGTGCGAGCCGGTTCACGCTCCTGACGATGCCGGTCGAGGAGTACCCCGCCCTCCCCGCGATGCCCGAGCTGACCGGCACCGTCTCCGGTGACGAGCTCACGCACGCGGTGGCCCAGGTCACCGTCGCCGCGAGCCGCGACGACACGCTGCCCCTGCTCACGGGCGTCCGCGTGGAGATCGAGGGCGAGCGCATCACGCTGCTCGCGACCGACCGCTACCGCCTGGCGCTGCGCGAGCTCACCTGGACGCCGGTCACCCCGAGCTACTCGGCGGTCGCGCTGGTGCGCGCGCGCACGCTCAACGACGTCGCGAAGTCCCTCGGCGGCTCGGGCCTCGTGAACGTCGGTCTGAACACGGGCGCCGGCGTCGACCTCATCGGCTTCGAGGCGGGCGGTCGGCACACGACCTCGCAGCTCGTCGACGGTGACTACCCGGCCGTGCGCCGCCTCTTCCCGGACGAGACGCCGATCCACGCCGTCGTCCCCACAGCCCCGCTCATCGACGCGGCCAAGCGCGTCTCGCTGGTCGCCGAGCGCAACACCCCGATCCGCCTGTCGTTCACGGACGGTCAGGTGGTCCTCGACGCCGGCCAGGGCGACGACGCGCAGGCCTCCGAGGCGCTCGAGGCCGTGCTCGTCGGCGAGGAGATCTCGGTGGCGTTCAACCCGCAGTTCCTGCTCGACGGACTGGGCGCCCTCGGCACGGACTTCGTCCGTCTGAGCTTCACGCACCCGAACAAGCCGGTGGAGTTCACGGGCCAGGAGTCCTTGGACGGCGAGGACTCGTCCGCCTACCGCTACCTGCTCGTCCCCATCCGCTTCGCCGGCTGAGGCAACCGCCCGACAGCGCACCACACGCACCCGGAGGACTCGCATGGTCACCCGCATCGGACTCGTCGGCCTGGGCAAGATGGGCAACAACATGCGTGAGCGTGTCCGCGCCGCGGGCATCGAGGTCACCGGCTACGACCCGCGGCCCGAGGTCTCGGACGTCGCGTCGCTGCACGACCTGGTCGCAGCCCTGCCGACCGACGGTCCGCGCATCGTCTGGGTGATGGTCCCCGCGGGCGACCCGACCCGCGGCGTCGTCACGGAGCTGGGCGAGCTCCTCGGCGAGGGCGACATCGTCATCGAGGGCGGGAACTCGTACTACCAGGAGGACCAGGCGAGGGCCGCAGAGCTGGCCGAGAAGGGCGTCGGCTATCTCGACGTCGGTGTGTCCGGCGGCGTGTGGGGCCTGGAGAACGGCTACGGCCTCATGGTCGGCGGCGAGAAGGAGCTCGTCGAGACCGTGATGCCGGTGTTCGACGCCCTGCGCCCGGACGGCCCGCGCGAGGAGGGCTTCGTCCACTCCGGCGGTGTCGGTGCGGGCCACTTCGCGAAGATGGTCCACAACGGCATCGAGTACGGCCTCATGCAGGCCTACGCGGAGGGCTACGAGCTCCTCGCCGCGAAGGACCTCGTCACCGACGTGCACGGCACGATGAAGGCGTGGACGCGCGGCACGGTCGTCCGCTCCTGGCTGCTCGACCTCTTCGTCAAGGCGCTCGAGGAGGACCCGCAGCTCACCGCGATCGACGACTGGGTCGACGACTCGGGCGAGGGCCGATGGACCGTCGACGAGGCGATCGACAACGCGGTCCCGCTGCCGGTCATCTCGTCCGCGCTCTTCGCCCGGTTCGCGTCGCGCCAGGACCAGTCCCCCGCGCTCAAGGCGGTGGCGGCCCTGCGTCAGCAGTTCGGCGGCCACGCCGTCAAGGCGGCCGGCCCGGCGTCCCCCGGTGCGGGCCCGCTCGAGCCGCCCGCCTGACCGCGCGGTCTCGCGACGCCCGGCCGGACCCCGACGAGCACCACCCGAGAAGCACATGTACGTCTCCCACCTGTCCCTCGTCGACTTCCGCTCCTACGAGACGGTCGACGTCGAGCTCGAGCCGGGCGTGAACGCCCTGGTCGGGCCCAACGGGCAGGGCAAGACCAACCTCGTGGAGGCCATCGGGTACGTGGCGACGCTCTCGAGCCACCGGGTCGCGGGCGACGTCGCCCTCGTGCGAGCGGGCGCGCCGCGCGCGGTCGTGCGCACCCGTGTGGTGCGCGGCGACCGCGCGAGCACCGTCGAGATCGAGCTCAACCCCGGCAAGGCCAACCGGGCGCGCATCAACCGCTCCCCTGCCGCCCGCCCCCGCGACGTCCTAGGTGTCGTCCGCACGGTCCTCTTCGCGCCGGAGGACCTCGCGCTCGTCAAGGGCGACCCCGACGGTCGGCGCCGTTTCCTCGACCAGCTCGCCGTCCTCCTCGTGCCTCGCGTGTCGGCGCTCCTCGCCGACTACGACCGGGTCCTGCGCCAGCGCGGCGCGCTGCTGAAGTCCGCGTCCGCTCTCAGAGGGCGCGGTCGAGGCCGCGCGCCTCGCGCGCCGGAGCCTCCCGTGCCCGACGACGGTGCGGAGGTCTCGCCGGCAGGTGGCACGGAGGCAGCCCTCGCCACCCTGGACGTGTGGGACACGCGTCTCGCGAGCCTCGGTGCCGAGATCACCGCGCTGCGGCTCCAGCTCGTCGCCGCGCTCACGCCGTACGTCGCGCACGCGTACGAGCAGGTGAGCGCCGGACAGGGCGAGGCGCTCGTCGCCTACCGCTCGTCGGTCGACGAGGCGCTCGGCGACGCGGTGCCGGCGTCCGACGGCACGCGGGCACCGACGGACGCCCCTGCCGCGGGTTCGGCAGACCACGACGACGCGGCCGCACCACCCCCGGGAGGTGAGCCGGCTCCGGGAGGCGACGGTCCGGCGTCGGGCATCCCGGACGTGCCGACGCTGGAGAAGCGCATGCTGGACGCCATGCGCGAGGTGCGGGCGAAGGAGATCGAGCGAGGGGTGAACCTCGTGGGTCCGCACCGCGACGACCTCGTCCTGACCCTCGGAGGGCTGCCCGCCAAGGGGTATGCGAGCCACGGGGAGTCGTGGTCGTTCGCTCTCGCGCTGCGTCTCGCGTCCTACCGCCTGCTCAAGGACGGTGCCCCGGCCGGGCTCGACTCGCTCCTGTGGGCGGACCAGTGGGGGCCCGACGGCGAGCCCGTCCTCGTGCTCGACGACGTGTTCGCCGAGCTCGACGCGCGACGCCGCGACCGCCTCGCCGAGCTCGTCGCGGGGGCGGGGCAGGTCATCATCACCGCGGCCGTGGCCGAGGACGTCCCGGCGGTGCTCGACGGCGCGCGCTTCGCCGTCCAGGACGGGACGGTGACCCGTGTCGACGCCTGAGGACGAGACCCGGCCGTCGCAGGGCGACACCGAACCCACCGGCCGCGATCGGCACGACGACGACCGCGAGCCACGGGCGACCGGGGTACCCGTCGGTCACGTCGTCGATCTGACGCCGCCCGCGGAGGTCGCGCGTCAGGCGCTCAACCGGGCGAAGGCGGCCGCACGAGCCAAGGGCCTGCGGCCCGGTCAGGAGCCGCGTCGTCGGATCCTGGCGGACTCGCCGACGTCAGGAGCGCGCCCGAGCGGGCGGGACCCCCAGCTGCTGTCGGACGTCCTGGCGCACCTGCTGCGAGAGCGTGACTGGGTCGCGGACGTGTCCGTCGGCGGCGTGATCGGCCGCTGGCGGCAGGTGGTCGGCGACCAGGTCGCCGACCACTGCGAGCCCGAGACGTTCGAGGACAAGGTCCTGGTGGTGCGCGCCGACTCGACGGCCTGGGCCACCCAGGTGCGGCTCCTCGTCCCCCGACTGCTCGAGCGGCTGGCGCAGGAGGTCGGCGAGGGCGTCGTCGAGAGCGTGACGGTGCTGGGCCCGGCCGGACCGAGCTTTCGGCGCGGGAAGCGCGCCGTCCGCGGGCCCGGGCCGCGCGACACCTGGGGCTGAGCGCAGGGAACGGCGGAGGCCCGCCGCGACGACTGTCGCGACGGGCCTCCGGGGTTCGACCGGTCTCGGCCTGGGCGTGGGCCGGAGATCAGGCCAGCACGCGACGGCGGAGCCAGAACACGAGCGCGCCGCCCGCGACGAGCAGGACCGCGAACGTGGCGGCGCCCGCGACCGTCGCACCCGTCGAGGCGAGCTGGTCGTCGTCGCTCACGAGCGTGGCGTCCTCGGCGGCGACCGGGGCCACCGGCGGGTTCGCGCACTCGCTCGACGCCGGCGGGTACTCGACGATGGTCTGGTACGACGGGTTGACCTCGAACTTCACCTGGACGCCCTCACGCGTCCACGCGAAGTTGCCCTCGGTCTGCGTGTACGAGCCGTCCTCGTTGCGGACGTACCCGGGCCACTGCTTGGGCTCGGTCGCGGACGCGCCCGGCCACAGGATGCTGCCGGACAGCGGCTGGTTCTCCACGACGTAGTTCTCACCGCCGCGGGGGTGCAGGAACGTGATCGTCAGCGGGGTGTCACCGTCGGCCTCGACGCCCTCGGGCAGCGCGACCGCGTAGCCCAGGTACGGGACGTCGGACTCGCAGACGGCCTCGATCGCACCGGGGATCAGGGCGCACTCCTCCTCCGTGGGCAGGAGCTCCTCGGCCGGGTAGAGCACACCCTCGTCCGTGACGGTGTATCCGGCGAGGTCGTCGCCGAAGACCCGACCCTCGGTCGGGGTCGCGAGGACCCCGGCCTCCGTGACGAGGTACGTCACGTCCTCGGTGTTCTCGGGGGCGACGAGGTCCTTCGAGTGCGCGCCGCACACCGTGACCTCTGCGGGTGCCACGGGGACGACGGTCTCCGGCTCGTCGACCTCATCGACGGGCGGTGCGGGAGGTGTCGCGCACTCCTCGGCCGACGGCAGCGTGATCCCGAGCTCGGAGAGCTCCTGGTGCGTCCAGTCGACGAGGCGACCGTCCATCGACGTCCCGTCGGGGTATGTGATGGTCGGAGGCATCGTGTAGTCGTCCGGCCCGCCGCGCAGGAGGTCCTGCTGGATGCCCCAGCCGCGGCACAGGTCGACGTCCTCGAGCAGGTCGGTCTCGGGGAGCTCCGTGTACCAGTGCTGGTCGTTCTTGAGCTCGTCCTCGGGCAGGACGAGCGTCTTGGTCGCGAGGAGCTCCTGCTTGCCGGAGTTCTCCCAGGCGGCGTTCTTCGTCGCGTCGAGCTTCGGGTACAGATAGATGCCCACCTGGACCTCCTCGCCCTCGTCGCCTTCGGCCGGCGGGCAGGCCGTCGTCGAGCCCTTGTCGGACCAGTCGAACCGGTCCTCGTCGGAGGCGTCGACGGAGACGGTCCACGCGTGGCCGGTCGATCCGTCGAGCGGGAACGACTTCTCGTAGCTGCGGCCGAACTGGTCATCGGCGAGCGTCTTCCCGTCGACGACGACGGTGACCCTGTTGCCACTCTTCGCGTAGTAGCTCAGGTCGATGTCGAGCGAGTCGCACTCGGCCACCACGACGGGGGTGTGGGCCGAGGCGGGGGCGGCGGTGGCGACGAGCAGCCCGCCGAGGGCGAGCGCCGTGGTCATGGCGCCCGCGAGGAATCTCTTCACTGGGGGAGGTGTCCCTTCGGGGTGGGGCCGACCGCTTCGCCGCGGTCGACGTGCACAAGAGGATCGTGTGTGGTAGTCAACCACCTTCCGCGCAAAAAGCCGATTCCCCCAGATACCTCATGAGCGATCGCGAAACGGGCAGCGGGGAGGGATCGGATCCTCCTCCGCACGGCACGCTCGGAGGTCCGCCGGAGAGCCGCTGCGACAGTGCACAGACTCCTGTGGGCAAGCCTGTGGACAACGATGTGGAGAAAGTCCGCACGCAGGATGCGGAGACGGCCGCGAACCTGCGCACGAGCTGTCCCCAGGAGGCCGAAGATCCGCGGTTTTCGGCTCCTTCCGGGTAGACTGGGAGGGTCATTCCGGGTCGTCTCACCGACCGTCCACGCAGCCCTCTGCCGAGGTCGCCGCCGGCCACCGCCGGTACCGCGTTCGTGCAAGGGACAGCGGCGTCGACGGCCGGTCGGGGGCCCGGAACCTATGAGCCGTCGACGACCGTCCTGCAGCGGGATTCGGCCGGATCCTGGCCGGATCCGCGCCCGCGCCCGCCGCGGCAGCCGTCGTCGCGCGCGACGACGAGGAGCAGTACTGCCCGTGGCAGATCACACCGACACCGCCCAGCCCGTGTCCGCGGCACCCGCCGACGGAGCACCTCCCGCAGGCGGTGGCTACGACGCGAGCAACATCACCGTCCTCGAAGGTCTCGAGGCGGTCCGCAAGCGTCCGGGGATGTACATCGGCTCGACGGGTGAACGAGGGCTCCACCACCTGGTGTACGAGGTTGTGGACAACTCTGTGGACGAAGCCCTCGCGGGGCACGCGGACACCATCGACGTGACACTTCTGGCAGACGGAGGTGTACGAGTCGTCGACAACGGTCGAGGGATCCCTGTCGCCATCCACCCGACGGAGGGGAAGCCGACGGTCGAGGTCGTCATGACGATCCTCCACGCCGGCGGGAAGTTCGGCGGCGGCGGCTATGCGGTGTCCGGTGGTCTGCACGGCGTCGGCATCTCGGTGGTCAACGCGCTCTCCCGCCACGTCGTGACCGAGGTGCGGCGTGACGGCTACTCGTGGCGCCAGGAGTTCGGCGACGGTGGCAAGCCGCTCACCGGCCTCGAGCGCGGCGAGCCCACGACCGCCACGGGCACCACGCAGACCTTCTGGGCCGACCCGGAGATCTTCGAGACCACCGAGTTCGACTTCGAGACGCTGCGCGCCCGGTTCCAGCAGATGGCCTTCCTCAACAAGGGACTGCGCATCAACCTGACCGACGAGCGTCCCGCGCATCTCGACACGGGCGACGAGGTCACGGGTGCGGACTCCGAGGACGCGGCAGAGGGCTCGAGCGAGGCTCCTGCACCGAAGGCCCGGACCGTGTCGTACAAGTACGACGGCGGCCTCGTGGACTATGTGAAGCACCTCAACTCTGCGAAGAAGGTCGAGCTCGTCCACCCCGACGTCATCGACTTCGAGTCCGAGGACACCGAGCGGCGCATCTCGGTCGAGATCGCGATGCAGTGGACCGGGTCGTACTCGGAGTCCGTGCACACCTACGCGAACACCATCTCGACGACCGAGGGCGGCACGCACGAGGAGGGCTTCCGCGCGGCCATGACGTCCCTCGTCAACCGCTACGCGCGGGACAAGGGCATCCTCAAGGAGAAGGACGACAACCTCACGGGAGACGACATCCGCGAGGGGCTGACCGCCGTCGTCTCCGTGAAGCTCGGCGAGCCGCAGTTCGAGGGCCAGACCAAGACGAAGCTCGGCAACACCGAGGCGAAGACGTTCGTCCAGCGCGTGGTCAACGAGCGGCTGGTCGACTGGTTCGACTCGCACCCGACCGAGGGCCGCGACGTCATCCGCAAGGCGATCCAGGCGTCGCAGGCGCGCCTCGCCGCCCGCAAGGCGCGCGAGGCCACGCGCCGCAAGGGGCTCCTCGAGTCCGGCGGCATGCCGGGCAAGCTGCGCGACTGCCAGTCGAACCGCGCCGAGGAGTGCGAGATCTTCATCGTGGAGGGCGACTCGGCGGGCGGCTCCGCCGTGCGCGGGCGCAACCCCGACAAGCAGGCGATCCTCCCGATCCGAGGCAAGATCCTCAACGTCGAGCGCGCGCGCCTCGACCGGGCCCTGTCCAACCAGGAGGTCCAGTCGATCATCACGGCGTTCGGCACCGGGATCGGTGAGGACTTCGACCTCACCAAGCTGCGGTACCACAAGATCGTGCTCATGGCCGACGCCGACGTCGACGGCCAGCACATCGCGACGCTCCTGCTCACGCTGCTGTTCCGCTACATGCGGCCCCTCATCGAGAACGGCCACGTGTACCTCGCGCAGCCGCCGCTGTACCGGCTCAAGTGGTCCAACGCGCCGCACGACTACGTGTACTCGGACCGGGAGCGCGACGCGTTCCTCACGCAGGGGCAGGCCGCGGGCAAGCGGATCCCCAAGGAGAACGGGATCCAGCGTTACAAGGGCCTCGGCGAGATGGACTACTCCGAGCTGTGGGACACCACGATGGACCCGGAGCACCGGACGCTCAACCAGGTGACGCTGGACGACGCCGCCGCCGCGGACGAGATCTTCTCCGTCCTGATGGGCGAGGACGTCGAGTCGCGACGCAACTTCATCCAGCGCAACGCCAAGGACGTGCGTTTCCTTGACATCTGAGCCGCTGGTCGAGGGTGCGGGTGTGTGCCGGGCCGCCCCTCCGGCCCCGGTCCGGCACGATCGCGCGGGCGGCGCACCCCGCGCGGTGGCGGCCATGACACGGCGCACGGCGACAGCAGCACGACGAGAAGACGACGAACGAGGTAGATCGTGACCGACGAGCAGAACCCCGAGATCGAGCCCACGGTCCCCGGCGACGGGGCCGAGGCGATCGTGCACTCCGACGGGACGGCCGTCGCGGTGCACCACGGGCGCATCGAGCAGGTGGACCTGCAGCTCGAGATGCAGCGGTCGTACCTCGACTACGCGATGAGCGTCATCGTCGGGCGTGCGCTGCCCGACGTGCGTGACGGGCTCAAGCCCGTGCACCGGCGCGTGCTGTACGCGATGTACGACGGCGGCTACCGGCCGGACCGGTCGTTCTCGAAGTGCTCGCGCGTCGTCGGCGACGTGATGGGCAAGTTCCACCCGCACGGCGACACCGCGATCTACGACGCGCTCGTACGTCTCGTCCAGGACTGGTCGCTGCGGTACCCGCTCGTCGCGGGCCAGGGGAACTTCGGCTCGCCGGGCAACGACCCGGCTGCCGCCCCGCGGTACACCGAGTGCCGGATGGCGCCGCTGGCCATGGAGATGGTCCGGGACATCGACAAGGACACGGTCGACTTCCAGGACAACTACGACGGCCGCACGCAGGAGCCGGCGGTCCTGCCGGCCCGGTTCCCGAACCTGCTGGTCAACGGGTCGGCGGGCATCGCCGTCGGCATGGCGACGAACATCCCGCCGCACAACCTGCGCGAGGTCGCCGAGGGCGTGCAGTGGCACCTCGACCACCCCGAGGCGAGCCGCGAGGAGCTCCTCGCGGCGCTCCTGCTGCGGATCAAGGGCCCGGACTTCCCCACGGGCGCCACGATCCTCGGGCACAAGGGCATCGAGGAGGCGTACCGCACGGGGCGCGGCTCCGTGACGATGCGCGCGGTCGTCAACGTGGAGGAGATCCAGGGGCGGATCTGCCTGGTCGTCACGGAGCTGCCGTACCAGGTCAACCCCGACAACCTCGCCGCGAAGATCGCGGACCTCGTCAAGGAGGGCCGCGTGCAGGGCATCGCGGACATCCGCGACGAGACGTCGGGCCGCACCGGGCAGCGCCTCGTCGTCGTGCTCAAGCGCGACGCCGTCGCCAAGGTCGTCCTCAACAACCTGTACAAGCACACGCAGCTCCAGGACACGTTCGGCGCGAACATGCTGGCGCTGGTCGACGGCGTGCCGCGCACGCTGAGCCTCGACGCGTTCATCCGGCACTGGACGGCGCACCAGCTCGACGTGGTCGTGCGGCGCACGCAGTACATGCTGCGCGAGGCCGAGAAGCAGATCCACATCTACCGCGGGTACCTCAAGGCGCTCGACGCGCTCGACGAGGTCATCGCGCTCATCCGTCGCTCGCCCGACGCGGACCAGGCCCGCGAGGGCCTCATGGCGCTCCTCGACGTGGACGAGATCCAGGCGACGGCGATCCTCAACATGCAGCTGCGCCGGCTCGCCGCGCTGCAGCGCCAGGAGATCATCGACCAGCACGACAAGCTCCAGCGCGAGATCCTGGAGTACGAGGCGATCCTCGCGTCGCCGGAGCGCCAGCGACAGATCGTCGGCGACGAGCTGCGCGAGATCGTGGACCGGTACGGTGACGAGCGCAGGACGACGATCCTGCCGTTCGACGGCGAGGTCTCGATCGAGGACCTCATCGCCGAGGAGGAGATGGTCGTCACGATCACGCGCGGCGGGTACGCCAAGCGGACCCGCAGCGACAACTACCGGTCGCAGCGCCGTGGTGGCAAGGGCGTCCGGGGGACGCAGCTGCGCGAGGACGACATCGTCGACCACTTCTTCGTCACGACGACGCACCACTGGCTGCTGTTCTTCACGAACCTCGGCCGTGTCTACCGGGCGAAGGCGTACGAGCTGCCCGAGGGCGGCCGTGACGCCAAGGGGCAGCACGTCGCAAACCTCCTCGCGTTCCAGCCGGGAGAGAAGATCGCCCAGGTGCTCGACCTGCGCGACTACGCCGCGGCGGAGTACCTCGTGCTCGCCACGCGTCGCGGCCTCGTGAAGAAGACCCGGCTCACCGAGTACGACTCGCCCCGTTCGGGCGGTCTCATCGCGAT
Source organism: Cellulosimicrobium sp. PMB13 (assembly GCF_051294865.1). Taxonomy (NCBI): domain Bacteria; kingdom Bacillati; phylum Actinomycetota; class Actinomycetes; order Micrococcales; family Promicromonosporaceae; genus Cellulosimicrobium; species Cellulosimicrobium sp. PMB13. The sequence continues at coordinate 837,861 of NZ_CP145910.1, forward strand.
CAACCTGCGCGAGGACGAGTCGGGCGCTCCGGACGAGCTCGTCTCGGCGCGTCTCGTGGACTCGACGGACGACCTCATCCTCGTCTCGCGCAAGGGCCAGTCGATCCGCTTCACCGCGGACGACGACGCGCTCCGACCGATGGGTCGCGCGACGTCGGGCGTCACGGGCATGAAGTTCCGCGAGGAGGACGAGCTGCTCTCGGCGGACGTCGTCGAGGAGGGCGCAGACCTGTTCGTCGTGACCGAGGGGGGCTTCGCCAAGCGCACCCGGCTCGACGAGTACCGCGTCCAGGGACGCGGCGGTCTGGGCATCAAGGTCGCCAACCTCGTCGAGGCTCGTGGAGATCTTGTGGGAGCACTGGTCACGGAGTCCGACGACGAGGTCCTCGTCATCATGGAGCGGGGGAAGATCGTCCGGTCGGCAGTCGACGAGGTCAACCTCACCGGGCGCAACACCCAGGGAGTGACGTTCGCGAAGCCGGACAAGGGGGACCGCATCATCGCCGTCGCCCGGAACGTCGAGCGTCGTCTCGGGGAGGATCGGGATACCGTGGGCGAGGAGAGCACGTCGAACGACTCCGCCCCGGAGACCGACCAGAGCGCCACGGCCGAGGAGGCCGGTGGGACCGACACGGCGCACGGAACCACCGAGGAAGCCAGATGAGCACCGAGAACAACGCACCGCCGGCGATCACGCCGAGGCTGACCGTGGCACGCCCTGACGCGAGCACCCCGCCTCCGCCTCCGCCCCCGCCCGCCCCTGCGGAGAGCAACGGCACCTCGGGCAACGGGACCTCCGGCACCGCGGGCAACGGCTCCCCGCGGAACGACGGTCCGTCGGAGGGCATGGAGGTCGCGTCCGGCGAGAGCCGCGTCGCGGTGGCCCGGGCCGGTGCCGTGAAGGCCGCCGCCGCGGCGATCGCCGCGGCGAAGTCCGCGGCAAAGAAGGTGTCCGCGTCCGTGCCGGCCGCTCCCCCGGAGACCGCGCACGACGACGAGATCGACGATCGGACGGTGAAGCGCGTGACCACGACGTCTGCTGCCGCGTCGGTGGGTGCCGCCGCGCCGGCCACGGCGACGAACGGCTCCCCCACGGGCTCCTCGTCGATGCACTACTCCGCAGCCGGGGTCACCGGCACCGCGAGCCCGGTCACCGGGGCGACCCCTGCGGCGTCGCCCGCGACGGGCGCGACCCCGACGGTCCGGCACGACGGGCCCCGTCGCGTGCGGCTGTCGGTCTCCCGCGTCGACCCGTGGTCGGCCATGAAGCTCGGGTTCCTGCTCGCGGTCGCGATCGGCATCATGACCGTCGTGGCGACCGCGGTCGTCTGGTACGTCCTCGACGGGATGATGGTCTTCCAGAAGGTGCAGGACTTCGTCACGCAGATCGCGGGCGAGGAGAGCAACGTCGACATGCTGCAGTTCGTCGAGTTCGGACGCGTCATCTCTGTCGCGACCCTGCTCGGCGTCGTGAACGTGGTGATCATCACGGCCCTGTCGACGATCATGGCGTTCCTGTACAACATCGTCGCTGCTCTCGTCGGTGGCGTGCACCTGACGTTGACGGACGACTGACGCTCGAGCGCTCCGACGGGGCGTCCCGGCCCGGCCTCGGTTTGGGCCTCCGGCGCCCCGTGGGGTAATCTCAAGCGCTGCCTGCGTGCGGAGCAGCTCCTGACCTGGTGTCGGAGCCTGCGTCGTCGCCGGCGAACGGGCCTATAGCTCAGACGGTTAGAGCGCTTCCCTGATAAGGAAGAGGTCAGAGGTTCAAGTCCTCTTAGGCCCACTGCCGAACCCACTCGAGGGGGAACGTGATGAAGAAGCTCCTGGTCCTTCTGCTCGCCGCCGGCGCCGGCTACCTCCTGTGGCGCAAGTACTCGGAGGACAACGCCGAACGCGATCTGTGGGCAGAGGTCACCGACACGTTCGAGTGAGTCCGCGGCTCGACACCTCCGGTCCTCGGCCGGACGTCCCGGGGCCATGGCGCAATTGGTAGCGCACCTGCTTTGCAAGCAGGGGGTTGGGGGTTCGAGTCCCCCTGGCTCCACGTTCTGAACAGCACGAAGGCCCCGCACCTCACGGTGCGGGGCCTTCGTCGTCCTCCTCCCCGGGACGGCGGGTGCACCGCCACCCCGGGGAACTGGACGTCAGACGTCGTCGGCCTTGTCCGCGGCGTCCTGCCCCTTGGCCTCGGCGGCCTCGCGGGCCTTCTTCGCCGCCTGCTCGACGTGCTCCGCCGCCTTGTCGGCGTCGCCGCCGGCGGTGGACTCCGTCGTGTCGGACGGGACGGCCGACGCCGTGCCGGTGGCGTTCTTCGCGGCGCCGCCGCGCGGGCGGCTGGTCGCCTTCTTGGCGGCCTCCTTGGCGTCGCCCACGGCACCGGTCACCCGGTCGCTGACGTCGTCGCGTACCTCGGCGGCACGCTCGGAGAGCTTGTCGGTCGCCTCGCGTCCCTTGGCGACGGCGGTGCCCGCCGCCTCCCCGAGCGTCTCGGCGGCGTCGCCCACGGCGTGGCGGGCGTCGCCCACGACGTCGTCGAACCGCACCTGCTGCTCCTCCTGCTCCCAGGGCTCGGCCCAGGGGTCTGTGGTGGGCTGTGCGCGGCGGTAGAGGACGTAGCCGACGCCCGCGGCAGTGACGCCACCGGCGATCCACCACAGCGTCTTGCCCTTGCTGCCCGACGCGTCGCTCTCCGCGGCCTTCTTGCTCGCCTTGTCAGCGACCTCGGCCAGCTTCTTGCTCGCCTTGTCGGCGGCCTTGTCGGCAGCCTTCGCCGCCTTCTTGCCCGCCTTGCCCGACGACTTCTTCGCCTGCTTGGCGGCCTCCTCGGCGGCCTTCTTCGCCTGCTTCGCGAGCTTGCGCCCCTTCCTGCCGCTGGCTGCCGCCGCAGCGGCGCTCGCCGCAGCCGTGGCGGCCGCGGCGTCGTCGGCGGCGCGCTGCGCGGCCTCGGAGGCACTGGCCGCCGCGGCGTTGAAGCTGGCGACGATCCTCGGCAGCACGTCGTCGACGATCTTGTCGTGCGCGGTGTCGATGACCGGCGACGCCTTGTCGGCGGCCTTCTCGACGCGCGGTGCGGCAGCCTGGATGCTGTCCTGCCACGCCTTCTCGACGCGCGGCTGCAGCCATTCGAGGAACGCCTCGACCTTCGGGGTGCTCCACTCCTTCGCGTGGACCGCCGCGTCCTTCGCCTGGTCCGCGAGCTGGATCGCCGCGCTCTGCGCCGATGCGGCGGCGACGGCCGCCTGGTCCTTGATCTTCTCGGTGTCCAGCGAGTCGATCGTCTCCTTGATCGGGCTGGACCCTGAGCGAGAACGAGTCATGCGCGCTCCTCGGGTGTCGTCGTCCGGGTGGACGAGTGGTGGAAGGTCACGATTCCGCCCACTCTGCCACCAGCGGGGCGCGCCCGCGAGATGTCCCGGGCGTCGGGGTCCGACGGGTACCGCGCGGGTCTCGTGGGAAGATGGTGGGCATGTTCGCAACCCTTCACACGACCGCTGGTGACATCCGGATCGAGCTCCTGCCGAACCACGCCCCGAAGACGGTGGCGAACTTCGTCGGGCTCGCCCAGGGCACGAAGTCCTGGTCCGACCCCCGCACCGGCGCCGAGCGCACGGAGCCGTTCTACGACGGCCTGATCTTCCACCGGGTGATCTCCGACTTCATGATCCAGGGCGGCTGCCCGCTCGGGACCGGCACCGGTGGCCCGGGCTACACGTTCAACGACGAGATCCACCCCGAGCTCCAGTTCGACAAGCCGTACCTGCTGGCCATGGCCAACGCGGGGCTCCGCCGCAACCCTGTCACGGGCGACGTCGAGGGGACCAACGGGTCGCAGTTCTTCATCTCGACCATCCCGACGCCGTGGCTCAACGGCAAGCACACGATCTTCGGCACCGTCGCGGACGACGCGTCGCGCGCCGTCGTCGACGGGATCAACAACACCCCGACGCGTCCCGGCGACCGCCCGCAGGAGGACATCGTCATCAGCTCCGTCACCATCGAGGACTGACCATCTCGCAGCCACCGGTACCCCCGGGTCCCCCGGGGCCTCCCGCGTACGGGACGGCCGGGCCGCACGACGGCCCCGCCGTCCCGCCCGTGTGCCCGCGCCACCCCGACCGCGTCTCCTACGTCCGCTGCCAACGGTGCGGTCGGCCGACGTGCCCCGAGTGCCAGCGGCCTGCGGCCGTCGGGATCCAGTGCGTCGACTGCGTGCGCGACGCGTCGCGCAACGCGCCGGAGCCGCGCACGGTGCTCGGCGGGAAGGTGCGCGGCGGTCCGCCGGTCGTGACGTTCACGATCATCGGGCTGTGCGTGGTCAGCTGGATCCTGCAGCTCGTGACCGGTGGCGAGTGGACCCGGATGCTGGCGTTCGCGCCGGTCGTGGGCGAGCAGGACCCGTACCGCTTCCTCACGGCGGCTTTCCTGCACTCGACCAGCCCCGTCCACATCCTGTTCAACATGTACGCCCTGTGGATCACCGGGCCGTTCCTCGAGCAGATGCTGGGGCGTTGGCGGTTCACGGCGTTGTACCTGCTGTCGGCCCTCGGTGGCTCGGTCGGCTACCTCGTGCTCGCCGGCGGACCCGCCGAGCAGGCCTGGTACACGGCCGTCGTCGGCGCCTCCGGGGCCGTCTTCGGGCTCTTCGGCGCGATCCTGCTCGTCCTGCGCCGCACGGGGCGCAACGCGATGCAGATCGTCGTCCTCATCGGCATCAACTTCGCGATCGGGCTGTTCTTCCCCGGGATCGCGTGGCAGGCGCACCTCGGCGGACTGGTCGTCGGCGTGCTGCTCGGGCTCGCGTACGCGTACGCGCCGAAGGCGCAGCGCACGCTCGTCTCGGTGGGCGCGACGGCGTTCGTCACCCTCGCGCTGATCCTCACGGCGTGGCTGACGTACCGGTCCGTCGCACTCCCCGCAGGGCTGGTCGGCTGACCCTCACACGGTTGTCCACAGGGTTGTTCACAGGTGTGGAACGAACTACGTGTGTGTCATTCCGTCGCAGCCCGCGGCCCGCGGCCCGCTGGTCGCTACTTCCAGCGGGTGGTGAGCGCGAACCCCGCGATGATGAACGCGAACCCGACGCCGAGGTTCCAGGCACCGAGCGCGGGGATCGGCAGCTGCGCGGAGCCGCTGAGGTAGAACAGCACGATCCACGCGAGACCCACGAGCATCAGCGTGAGCATGGTCGGGACGAGCCAGCGCGGGTTCCCCGTGTCGGGCTTGGGCTGGCGGGGCTCGCGGGCCGGGCGCGCCGGCTTCTTGCGGGACTTCGACTCGGGCACGAGGGATGGCTCCTGTCCTGGTGGTTCCTGCCGCCGTCGTGCAGGAACCGTGCGTGGCTCGGGTGGACGTCGTCGACGGGCGGTCGCGGTCCGGGGCTCTTGCCCGGGTCGCGACAGTCGTCCCGTCCGTGGACGGCGTTCGTCGTCTAGCGTAGTGGGCGCACACAATAGACCACGCCACCGCACCCCGGCGCAGGAAGGAAGGGCGCATGAGCACCGAGCATCCCCCGGCCGTTGCGCCCTCGCGCGCCCGGCGCTGGCGGTCCGCGCTGACCGTCGCCTTCGTGCTGGCCCTCGCCGGCCTGATGTTCACGGCGAGCGCGCGCCTCGCGCGCGGCGAGGAGAGCCGGCACCCGGAGAACCTCGCCCAGCTCGTGGACCGCGAGTCCGATCGCGTCGCCGACCTCGCGGCCCAGGTGGACGCGCTCGACGACGAGATCGCCTCGCCCTCGGCGGCCGACCCGGCCTCCGGCGCGGTCGACCCCGGGCTCGCGAGCCGGTCCGGGGTCGCCGCGGGCACCGTCGCGGTCAGCGGTCCGGGCGTCTCGGTCATGCTCGACGACGCGCCGCCCGAGGGGAGCTACCCCGCGTCGATCCGTCCGGACGACCTCGTGGTGCACCAGCAGGACATCCAGGCCGTCGTCAACGCCCTGTGGGCAGGCGGCGCCGAGGCGATGACCCTCCAGGGCCAGCGCGTCACCGCGACGTCCGCGTTCCGGTGCGCCGGCAACATCCTGCTCCTCCACGGTCGCGTCTACTCGCCGCCGTACGTGGTGGAGGCCGTCGGGGACCCGCAGCAGCTCCGTGCCGCGCTCGACCGCTCGGACCGGATCGACATCTACCAGGAGTACGTCGACGCCGTGAACCTCGGGTGGGCGGTCGACGACCACGACCGGATCGACATGCCGCGCTACGAGGGCGCGCTCGAGCTGAAGTACGCGCGCTCGTCCTCGCCGACGTCCGTCCCGGACGACGCCACGCAGACGGACGAGGACCGGCCCGCCGAGGTCGCCCCGTGAGCACCGCCACGGCACCACCGATCCGACACCGCTCCGGCGGGAGGTCGCGTCGGGGTGGCCCGGTCTCCGCCGTCGTCGGCGTGGTGGGCGAGCTTCTCATCACCCTGGGGGTGCTGCTCGGCCTCTACGTGGTGTGGCAGCTCTGGTGGACCGACGTGCAGGCCGACCGCGAGCAGGCGCAGATCCTCGCCGAACTCGACGCGCCGGTCCCGGACGCGGACGACGTCGCGGTCCAGGTGCGCCGGGACGCGCCGCCCGTCATGGAGCCGCCGGCCGCCGGCGAGGTCTTCGGCACGCTGCACGTCCCGCGCTGGGACGACGCCGTCATGCCGATCGCGGAGGGCACCGACAAACGGGCGATCCTCGACAAGGCGATGGCGGGCCACTACCCCGAGACCGTCATGCCGGGGGACGTGGGCAACTTCGCGCTCGCCGGCCACCGCATGACCTACGGCGCGATCTTCCACCGCGCCGAGGAGCTGCAGGTCGGGGACCCGATCGTCGTCGAGGCGGACGACACCTGGTACGTGTACCGCGTGACGCACATGCAGGCCGTCGAGCCGGACCAGGTCGAGGCCGTCGCCCCGGTCCCGTGGGAGCCCGGCGTGGAGCCCACCGAGCGGTACCTGACGCTCACGACGTGCCACCCCATCGGGCTCAACTCGCTCCAGGCGCGCTTCATCGTCAACGCGAAGCTCGACTACTGGCTGCCCGTCGCGGACGGCACGCCGCCCGACCTCGTGGGCCAGACCGCACCGACCGACGGGAGCGCATGATGTACGGAGCGCTGTGGCGCGTCCTGCCGGGGCCCGCGTGGGTCCGGGTGCTCCTGCTGCTCGTCCTCGCGGCCGCCGTCGTGCTGGTGTGCTTCGAGTGGCTGTTCCCCATCGTCGCCGAGCGCATGCCGTTCAACGACCCCAACGTCCAGACGGGCGCCGTCGGCATCCCGGCAGAGGCAGGAGAGACCCCGAGATGACCCGCATCCTCGTCGTCGACAACTACGACTCGTTCGTCTACACGATCGTCGGTTACCTCGACCAGCTCGGCGCGCAGACCGTCGTCGTGCGCAACGACGCCGTCCCGGAGCCCGACGCCGACGGCGTCTTCCGGGACACCGACGGCACGCCCTTCGACGGCGTGCTCGTCTCCCCCGGCCCCGGGACGCCCAAGGAGGCCGGCCAGAGCGAGCAGGTCATCCGGGCGTGCGCCGCGTCGCGCACGCCGATGCTCGGCGTGTGCCTGGGCCACCAGGCTCTCGCCGAGGTCTACGGCGCGACCGTCACGCACGCCCCCGAGCTCATGCACGGCAAGACGAGCCTGGTCGAGCACGACGGCGCCGGGGTCCTCGGCGGCCTGCCCGAGCCGTTCACCGCCACGCGGTACCACTCGCTCGCCGTCGTGCGGGAGACCGTCCCGGGCGTGCTCGAGGTGACGGCGCAGACCGCAGGCGGCGTCGTCATGGGTCTGCAGCACCGCGACCTGCCGCTGCACGGCGTCCAGTTCCACCCGGAGTCCGTGCTCACCGAGGGCGGGCACCGCCTGCTCGCGAACTGGCTCGAGGCGTGCGGTCTCGACGGCGCCGTCGAGCGGTCCGCGGGCATGGCACCGCTCGTGCGGCAGTAGCCCCGCCCGCTCGGGCCGGACCCGAGCGGCTCCCCACCGTGCACGACGGCGGCCCCTCACCTCGCGAGGTGAGGGGCCGCCGTCGTGGTGCGTGCTCCAGGCGCGGCGCGGTGCTCCGGGCGGGGCGCCGGCGGGGCGAGGGCCCGAGGTCAGCCCTCGCCCTCGTCGCCGCCGCCGTTCCCGCCGCCGTTGCCGCCGCCCTCGCCACCACCGCCACCGGTCTCGCCGCCGGACGGGCCGGGCCCGGTCGAGACGATGAGCGAGACCTCGGTGCCTTCGGGCACCTCCGTCCCGCCGCGCGGGTCGGAGCCGATGACGGTGCCCGCGGGCCACGTGTCCGACTCCTGCGTCTGGCGGTTCGGTGACGCGTTCAGCCCGGCGCCCCCCAGCGCCTCGGTCGCCTGCGCCTCGGTCATGCCGGCGAGGCCCGTCGGGACGGTGGTCGTCTCGACCGCCCGCGGGATCGCGACCTCGATCGTCACGTCGGAACCCTGGGGAACCTGGCCGGGGTTGGGGCGCTGCGACAGCACGGTGCCCTCGGCCTCGTCGGACTCGGTCTCCTCGACGACGGGGTTGAGGCCCAGCTCGGTGATCGCGGCCTCGGCGTCCTGCCGGTTCATGCCCACGAGCTCACCGAGCTCGACGCGCCCGTCGGACGTGTAGAGCGTGACGGCGGAGTTCGCCGCGACCGTCTCGTTCGCGCCCGGATCGGTGCGCGTCACGCTGCCCTCCGGCACGCTCGAGGAGTTCTCCGTGTTCACCGTCCCGACCGTGAGACCGGCGTCCGTGAGGAGCTGGCGCGCCTCGTCCTGGCTCCTGCCCGCGACGTCGGGCACCTGCACGCTGTCCGGGCCGGTGGAGAACCAGACGCTGACCTCGGTGCCGGGATCGACGTCCTCCCCACCCGCCGGGTCCTGGCGGATGAACTCGCCCTCGGGCACGTCGGCACTCTGCTCGAGCACCGGCGTGAACTCGAGGTCGAGGTCCTCGAACAGCGCGCGCGCCTCCTCCTCCGTCATCCCGGCCTGGACCGTGGGGACGGTGACCGTGTCCGGCTCGGCCGGCGGGCGGTTGAGCAGCCACAGGGTGACGATCGCGGCGATGGCGAGGACGCCGACCGCGATGAGGGTCCACATGAGACCCTTGCGGCTCTTCGGCTCCTCCTCGTCCTCGCCGGGGACGTCGCCCGGCGGGACGGCGGGGGCCGCCGCCGTCGCCCAGGGGTTCGGCGGTGCGGCTGCGGGGCTCATGACCTGGGTGGCCGACTCCACCATCGTCGGCTGCATGTCCGCTGCGGCGACGGCGCCCAGGCCGGCGGCCGCGGCCGCGACCCCGAGCGACGGCGCGGTGATCGCCCCGCCGCGCACGGCGTTCTCGAGGTCCGCACGGAACTCGGCGGCGTTCGAGTAGCGCGCGGTGCGGTCCTTGGCGAGCGCCTTGAGCGTGATCCGGTCGAGCACCTCGGGGACGTCGGGCGCGACGGCGCTCGGCGTCGCCGGGGCCTCGCGCACGTGCTGGTACGCGACGGCGACGGGCGAGTCGCCGATGAACGGCGGGCGACCCGTGAGGAGCTCGTAGAGCAGGCAGCCGGTCGAGTAGAGGTCGCTGCGCGCGTCCACCGTCTCGCCGCGCGCCTGCTCGGGCGACAGGTACTGCGCAGTCCCGATGACGGCGTGGGTCTGCGTCATCGTGGCCGCGGAGTCCGCGACGGCACGCGCGATGCCGAAGTCCATGACCTTCACCGCGCCCGTGGGCGTGATCATGACGTTGGCCGGCTTGATGTCGCGGTGCACGATGCCCGCGTGGTGCGAGTACTCGAGCGCGGCCAGCACGCCGGCCGTGATCTCCACGGCCTCGTCGATGGGGACCGCCTGGCCGTCGCGCAGGATGTCGCGCACGGTGTGGCCCTCGACGTACTCCATGACGATGAACGGGACGTGCACCGACGCACCCTGGGTGTCGGTGTGCACGTCCTCGCCCGTGTCGTACACGGCGACGATCGCGGGGTGGTTCAGCGACGCGGCCGCCTGCGCCTCGCGGCGGAAGCGGGCCAGGAACGACGGGTCTCGCGCGAGGTCGGAGCGCAGGATCTTGATCGCGACGGTGCGTCCGAGCCGGGCGTCGTGGCCGATGTGCACCTCGGCCATGCCGCCGCGGCCGATGAGCTCACCGACCTCGTAGCGACCGGCAAGCACGCGGGGAGCGTTGTCCACCACTCATTCGTCCTTCGGAGTCGTCGGAGCCGCGGGCGCGTCCGCGCGCGGCACATCTGGCGCAATCATCCCACCCGAGGGCTTCCGGGAGGGACGGGAACACAACGATGTCGTCACGATGTCACCCCGTGCTCCCCCGGGGAGGCGAGCAGGGCGACGACGGTCGTCGTCGGGACGGCGGACCGCGCGGCGTCGTCCGCGGAGCCGTCGCCACCCGTCACGATCGTCGCCACGAGGACGACGAGGAGCAGCCCGAGCAGCGCGACGAGCGGCCACGTCATCCCCTTCGGGATGCCGCCGATCCGCTGGCCCGTCGTGGTCGAGGTCCGGCGCGCCGTGGTCGTGCGTCCGGGCGTGTCCTGGGTCTGGCGGCGCATCTCCGCACGGGTCGCCGGCGGGCCCGACGCCGTCCGGTCGCCCGAGCCCGGTCGGTCCCCGGGCACGTCGGGCCGGCCCGTGGGGCCCGTGCTCCGCGTCGCGGCGCGCGGCGAGCCGGGCCGCGCTGCCGCAGGTGCCGGACGGCGTGTGCGGGACGAGCCGTGCATCTCTCGGCGGGGCGGGTAGGAGCGAGGGGACGCCGCGTCGTCGTCCTCCCCGGGCGTGCCGGGCGTGGGCGACGACGGCCGTTCCCACGGCAGCGCCGGACCGCCGGCGTACGGCGGAGCCTCCGTGGGGGCGGGCGGTGCCGGCGGTGCCGGGCGCTCGTCGTCCGGCTGCGGCTCGCGGACGGTCGCCGGGATGACGATCGGCGTGATGACCGGGGCGAGGTCCTCGTGCGGGGCGCCGCCGCGTCCGGCGTCCCCGGCCGCAGCGCCGGTGGATCCCGCGCTCGCCGACGCCGCGTCCTCGGGCTCGTGGCGACCGCGTCGGGACCGTCGCGTCGGCTGCCCGCTCACGCGCGCGGACCAGGGGTCGGCAGCGAGCCGGGCGCCGATCTCGTCGAGCGTCTGGGCGAGCCTCGCCGCCGTCCGTGGGCGCGCCAGCGGGTCCTTCGCGAGCATCGCCATGATGAGCGCGGCCAGCTCCGGGTCCACCGACGATGGCAGCGGCGGGACGGCCTCGTTGACGTGCGCGACGGCGATGTCGACGGGCGTCGAGCCCGTGAACGGCCGGTTCCCGACGACCGACTCGTACGCGACGATGCCCAGCGCGTACACGTCGGACGCGCCGGTCGCGGCCTGCCCGACCGCCTGCTCGGGCGACAGGTACTGCGCGGTGCCCATGACCATGCCGGTGGCCGTCATCGGCACCTGGTTGGCCGCGAGCGAGACGCCGAAGTCCGTGATCTTCACCGTGCCGGAGCGGTCGATGAGGATGTTGCCCGGCTTGACGTCGCGGTGCACGACGCCCGACACGTGCGCGGCGTGCAGCGCGCGCGCCGTCTGCGACAGGATCGGCAGGAGCCGCGACGGCGGCAGCACGGGCTCGCGCTCGAGCAGGTCGGCCATGGGCTCGCCGATCACGAGCTCCATGACGAGGTAGCCCGACCGGTCCTGCTCGCCGTAGTCGTACATCTGCGCGATGTTGGGGTGCGACAGCGCGGCGCTGTTGCGGGCCTCGGTGCGCAGGCGGTTGAGGAAGTCCTCGTTGCCCGCGTACTCGGTGCGCAGCACCTTGACCGCGACCTCGCGACCGAGCGCGTCGTCCGCCGCGACCCAGACCTCGCCCATGCCCCCGACGGCGATGCGCCGCACGAGGCGGTACCGGTTGCCGAGGTGGAGCCCTCGAACGGGCTTCATCCGTTCAACACCGCCTCCATGACGGCCTTCGCGATCGGCGCGGCGACCGCACCGCCCGTCGCCTCGCTGCCTGAGGAACCGCCGTTCTCGACGATGACGGCGACGGCCACCTGCGGGTCGTCCGCCGGGGCGAAGGCCGTGAACCACGCATGAGGCGGGAGAGCCGGATCGTTCTCGGCCGTGCCCGTCTTGCCCGCCACCTGCACGCCAGGAATCTGCGCGGCCGTGCCCGAGCCGTTCTGGACGACGCCGAGCATCATCTGCGTGAGCTGGTCGGCCGTCGACGGGGAGACGGAGGTGCGCAGGCGGCGCGGCTCGGTCTGCTGGACCACCTCGAGGTCCGGGTTGCGGATCGTCTCCACGGTGTACGGCGCCATCTGCACGCCGTCGTTCGCGATCGCGGCCGAGACCATCGCCATCTGCAGCGGCGTGGCCTTCACCTCACCCTGACCGATGCCCGCACGGGCGAGGTCGTCGGGCGCCGACTGCTCCTCGGTCGGGTAGTGGCTCGCGGTGACGTCCATAGGGATGGTCAGCGAGTCGTCGTCGAACCCGAACGCCTCCGCCTGGTCGCGCATCGCGTCGTCGCCGAGCGTCACGGCGAGGTCGGCGAACGCGGAGTTGCACGAGATGCGCAGGGCGTCGGCGAGGGTCATCTCCCCCGTCGGGGAGCATCGGATACCGCCGAAGTTGTTCATCGGCTGGCCGGACTGGGGCAGCTGGTACACGTCTGGGGCCGGGACGACCGACTCGGACGTGTACTGCCCGCTCTCGATCGCGGCCGCCGACGTGACGAGCTTGAAGGTGGACCCGGGCGGGTACGTCTTGCCGCGGATGGCACGGTTGCTCATGGGGTCGCCGTCGGCGTTCGTCAGCTCCTGGAACGCCGCGCTCGCCGCCCCGGTGTCGTGCGTGGCGAGCGCGTTGGGGTCGAAGCTCGGCTTGGACACGAGCGCCAGGACCCGGCCGGTCTTCGGCTCGATCGCGACGACGGCGCCGCGCTGGTCGCCCAGCGCGTCCCACGCGGCCTGCTGGGCGGCCGGGTCGATGGTCAGCTCGACGGACGCACCCTGGGGCTGCTCGCCCGTGAACAGCGCGGTGAGCCGGTCGAGCCACAGCGAGCTCGCCTCGCCGTTGAGGTACTCGTTCTCCGCGCGCTCGATCTCCGACGTGCCGTTGACGACCGAGAAGTACCCGGACACGGGCGCGTACAGCGGCCCGTTCGTGTAGGCGCGCTGGAACCCGAACGGGTCGTCCACCGGGGTCGACGACGCGATCGCCTCGCCCGCGACGACGATCGGGCCGCGGAAGTTGCCGTACTCGCGGTAGATCGTGCGGACGTTGCGACCGTCGTTGTTCAGGCTGTCCGCCTGGAACACCTGGATGTAGGTCGTCGACACCATGAGCGCGAGGAACATCACGAGGACGACGCTCGCGACACGGCGCAGGGGGACGTTCATCGGGCTCCTCCCCACGGGTCGGCGTCGGTCGGTCTGCTGACCACCTCGGTGCGCTGGTCGTCGGCGTCCGGGTCACGGTCCGGGCCTGTGCCAGGTCCGGTGCCAGGCCCTGTGCCCGACGGCGCGGGCTCGCCCGCGCGCGGCACCGCCGCCTGGACGCCGGTCGCCGCCCGGACCGGCCCCGTGCCCGGCTGCCCGCCGCCGACCGTGGTGGGGGCGTCGTCGGGCATCGCTCCCACCGGGATCGCCCCGGTCCCGCCGACGACCTCCACGGGGTCGCTGTCGGTGCGCTGTCGCGCCCCGCCGGGCGCCACGAGACCGCGCACGGGCAGCGACGACGGTCGCCGCGCGTCGTCGGAGATGCGCAGGAGCAGGCCCACGACGATCCAGTTCGCGAGCAGGGACGAGCCGCCTTGCGCGACGAACGGCATGGTCAGGCCCGTGAGCGGGATGATGCGCGTGATGCCGCCGACGACGACGAACAGCTGCCACGCCATGACGAACGCGAGGCCGCCCGCGAGGAGCTTGCCGAAGCCGTCGCGCACGCCGATCGCGGTGCGCAGGCCGCGCTCGACGAGCACGAGGTAGCCGAGCAGGATCGCGAGCAGGCCCGTGAGGCCGAGCTCCTCGCCGAGCGACGCGTAGATGAAGTCGGAGAACGCGTAGGGGACGAGGCGCGGGTAGCCCTCGCCCCACCCGGTGCCGAACATCCCGCCGTTCGCCATGCCGAACAGCCCGCCGACGAGCTGGCCGGAACCACCCGGGTCGCGGTTGTAGATCTCCGGCGCGAGCGGGTCGAGCCACACGTCGACGCGGGCCTGCACGTGGCCGAACGTCGTGGCGGCGAGGACCGCTCCGGCGGCGAAGAGCAGGAGGCCGATGACGACCCAGCTCACGCGCTCGGTCGCGATGTACAGCATCGCGACGAACAGCCCGAAGAACAGCAGCGACGTCCCGAGGTCGCGCTCGAACACGAGGATCGCGAGCGAGACGAGCCACACGATGATGATCGGGCCCAGGTCGCGCAGGCGCGGGAGCTGGAGGCCGAGCAGCTTGGGCCCGGCGAGCGCGAGCGTGTCGCGATTGGTCACGAGGTAGCCCGCGAAGAAGATCGCGAACGCGATCTTCGCGAACTCGGCCGGCTGGAGCGAGAAGCCCGCGACCTCGATCCAGATCTGCGCGCCGTTGATGCGCGTGCCGAGCCCCGGCACCAGCGGCAGCGCGACGAGCACGATGCCCGCGATCATCGCGGTGTACGTGTACCGGCGCAGCGTGCGGTGGTCGCGCAGGAACCAGATGACGAGGAACGCGCAGAGGATGCCGAGCGCCGTCCACTGGAGCTGGCGCGGCGCGAGGTCCTGGCTGCCGCCGGTGATCTGCGAGCCGAGGTCGAGCCGGAAGATCATCGCGAGGCCGATGCCGTTGAGCGCGACCGCGACGGGGAGGATCACGGGGTCCGCGAACGGGGCCTTGATCCGGAGCAGCACGTGCGCGGCACCGGCGAGGACGATCATGCCGCCGCTGTACACGTAGAACCGGCCCGGGAGCTCGCCCGTGAGCTGGAGCCCCACGATCGCGTACGCGCCGATGCCCAGCGCGAGGGCCAGGAACAGCAGACCGAGCTCCGCGCCCCGGCCGGGGCGCACGTCGGTGGTCTCCACCGTCGCCATCACGCCCCCGCGTCGCTGCTGGTGGTGACCTCGGGCGTGCTCGTGGGCTCGTCCGTCGGTGTCGGCGTGGTCGTCCCGGGCTCGTCGCCCGACGTCGCGTCCTCGCCGGCTCCCTGGTCCGTCTCCTCGTCCGCGGCCGCCTCCGCGACGAGGCGGTCCGCGCGGGCGCGCGCATCGTCGAGCGACGACGCGGGGATCGTGGTCTCGAGGCGGTCGACGACGTACCCCGGCAGATCGTCGACACGCGTCCCCGTGAGCTCGACGGGGGTCGAGAGCGTCACCGGGCCCGCGCTCTCCGGGATGCCGCGGAACACCGCGACCTGCCCGTCGGCGACGCCCACGTAGTACTGCGTCTGGGTCCAGCGGTAGCCCGCCCAGCCGGCCACGCCCAGGCCCACGACGACGAGCGCGATCGCGACGAACGTGATCCAGCGGCGCGGCGCCCGGCCGGGCCGGACGTCGTCCGTGCCGTCGGCGTCGTCCTCGCCGGGCTCGTCGCCCTCGCCGGTGGCGGTCTCGCCCTCTGTCGCGGTGGACGCCTTCGCGCTCGCGACCAGCGAGGCGGCGCGCGCGGCCGGACCGTCCGCCGCGGAGGTCGGGCGGTCGCGGTCGATCGCGGCCGAGCCGACGATCTGTGCGCGCGTCGAGGGCGCACCGCCGTCGGGCAGGGCGTCGACGTCGACGACGTCCGCGACGACCACCGTGACGTTGTCCGTCGAGCCGGCGCGCAGCGCGAGCTGCAGCAGCCGGTCCGCGCACTCGTCGACGTCGGGGGTGTCCGTCATCGTCTGGGCGAGGGTCTCGGTGCTCACGAAGCCGGACAGGCCGTCGGAGCACAGCAGCCAGCGGTCCCCCGCCTTCGCCTCACGCACCGACATGTCGGGCGTGAGGTCGATGTCGAAGTCGCCGAGCACGCGCATGACGACGTTGCGCTGCGGGTGGGTCTCCGCCTCGTCCGCCGAGATGCGGCCCGTGTCGACGAGGTGCTGCACGAACGTGTGGTCCGTCGTGACCTGCGCCAGCTCCCCCTCGCGGAGCAGGTACGCGCGCGAGTCGCCGAGGTGGGCCATCGCGAGCTTGTTGCCCGTGCGCAGGATCGCCGTGACCGTGGTCCCCATGCCGACGAGCTCGGGGTCGGACTCGCTGCGCTCGACGAGATCCTGGCGCGCGTGGTCGATCGACTGCTCGAGCTCGGTCAGCGCGTCGTCGGACCCGTGCGACTCGCCGTCGAGGTGCGCGAGCGCGGCGATCGCGATGGACGACGCGACGTCGCCCCCGGCGTGCCCGCCCATCCCGTCGGCGACGACGAGGAGGTGCGGCCCCGCGTACCCCGAGTCCTGGTTGTTCGAGCGCACGAGCCCGACGTCGGAGCGCGCGGCGTAGCGCAGGGCGATGTTCACTGCGGGCTACCTCTGCAGCTCGACGACGGACTGACCGATCCGCACGCGCGTCCCCGGACCGAGCGGCATCACCTGCGTGATGCGCTGGTCGTCGACGTAGGTGCCGTTCGTGGACCCCAGATCCTCCACGAACCAGGAGCCGTGCTGCGGGAAGATCCGGGCGTGCCGCGACGACGAGTAGTCGTCGTCGAGGACGAGCGTGCAGCTCGGGGCTCGGCCGATGAGGATCGACGACGTCGTCAGCGGGACCGTCGTCCCGCGCAGCGGGCCGGCCGTGACGACGAGCCGCGACGGGCCGGCCGGCGCCGAGGGCCGGGCGGGCTCCGGGGCTGCCGGCGCGCCGGCGGAGGCCGACGGTGCGGGGCGAGCACCGGCGTCGGGCTTCTTCCCGCGGCGCGGCGTGATCTTGGTGCCGTACAGGTCGCGACGCAGCACCCCGATCGCGGAGAGCACGAACACCCAGAGCAGCACCAGGTAGCCCAGCCGGAGCAGGGTGAACGTGAGGTCGGTCATGCGGGCCGGATCACCACTCCTCGTTGTCGGACGCGCCGGTCCAGAACATGATGCGGGTACGGCCGATGGTGAGGGAGTTGCCGTCGAGCAGCGTCGCCGCCGGGACCTGGTGGCCCTCGACGAACAGCCCGTTCGTCGAGCCGAGGTCGGACGCGATGACGCCCTCCGGCGTCACGCGGATCTCGAGGTGCCGGCGCGAGACGCCCGGGTCGTCCACGACGATGTCGGCCTCCGACCCGCGCCCGATCACCGTCACGGGACCGGTCAGGAGGTAGCGCTGGCCGTCGATGTCGACGAGCGGGTGCCGCGTGCTCGGCGACGCCGACGTCGCGGGAGCCACGTTGCCGCGCACGCTCGCCGACCGGAGCTGGAAGCGGCCGGTCTCGAGCACGTCGTTCTGCTCGAAGCTCACGCTCACCGGGCCCACGAACGCGTAGTGCTGCGACGCCGCGTACTGCGTGACGTTCGACGCCAGCTCGTCGGCGAGCGTCTCCGCGCCCCAGCCCTCGACCTGGCCGAAGTCGTCCACCGACAGCTCGATGGTGAACTCGTTGGGCACGACCGTGCGGTCACGGTCCACGACGGCGGCGCGGTCGTCGACCTCCCGGCGCAGCGCGCTCGCCAGCTCGACAGGCTTGACCTCGCTGCGCCCGACCTTGGAGAACGCGTTGTTCACGACGCGCTCCACGCCCTTCTCGAAACGGTCCAGGACTCCCATGCCACCTCCTCCCGTTCGTCGCTCGCTCATGCCCCTGCTCGCCGATCACCGTGGACGCGGACCCGCGTCCAGGCAGACTACCTAGATCGTATCGACCACGTCTGCGGCGTCGGCCCGTTTCGCCGGGAGAATCCGGGACGGATGTGGCGCGTTCGTGGTGGACGATGTGAACGTCGGGCGGACGGCGAGGGTCACCGCGTGTGCGCGGTCCGGTCGCGGTCGCCGCGACCCCAGCCCTCGCTCGGCGCCGAGCACGACCTGAAGGTCGCCGAACGGGTCAGAACGGCCTGGAGGCCGTGGTCGACAGCGCGTGATGACATGGTCGACGCGCGGGGGTTGCGGTGGCTCCCGGACGGGCGGTGCGATTTCCGGGGGAAGGTCTGGTGCTGCTAGTCTTCTGCGGCACGCGCGAGTGGCGGAATGGCAGACGCGCTGGCTTCAGGTGCCAGTGTCCGAAAGGGCGTGGGGGTTCAAGTCCCCCCTCGCGCACGTGACGAGGGTTTCGACTTCCGAGTCGGAAGACCTTCGGAAAGTCCCGGTCAGGTGATCCTGGCCGGGACTTTCTGCGTTCAGCGGTGCTGCAGGGCTCGTGCACGCACCCCGCGACGCTGCAGGACGGGAGGGTCCGCACCGGGTCGTGTGCGGTGCGGACCCTCCCGTCCTTCAGGGAGAGCTACTTCCGGGAGAGGTGGTCGATCGCCGCGGTGATCACGTCGGCGACTGCTCCGGGCTGCGACACCATGACCGAGTGGGACGCGCCGGGGATCTCCGTGGTCGAGACGGCTCCGGCACGCTCGGCCATGAACCGCAGACCTTCGACGGGGATGTTCTTGTCGGCGTCGCCGAAGACGAACCAAGACGGGAGCGACTTCCAGGCGGGAGTCTGCGCCGGCTGCGGCTCGCCGAGGGCGAAGTCCCTGATCGGGCGCTGCGTCCGGGCCTGGATCGCGGCGTCGGCGGCCGGGACGTCGGCGGCGAACTGGCCGGGGAACAGATCCCGGTCCACGACGAGGTCGTTGGTCCCGTCACCCAGCGGGTACGCCCGCACCGTCTCGCCGAGGGTGCTCCCGGGAAACTGACCGGTCAGCCCGAGGGCGTTCTCGCCGTGGTCGGGGGCGAACGCGGCGACGTAGACCAGGCCGACGACGGCCGGGTTGTCCACGGCCGCCTCGGTGATGACTGCGCCGCCGTAGGAGTGGCCGACGAGCAGGACGGGCCCGCCGATACCCTCGACGGCCCGCCGTACGTTCTCCGCGTCCGCGGTGACGCTGCGCAGAGGGTTCGGCGTGGCGACGGCGGCCACCCCGGCCTCGGTGAGCCGCGGGATCACACCGGACCAGCTGGCGGACTCGGCGAACGCGCCGTGGACCAGGACGACGGTGATCTCTTCAGACATGCGTGGTGCTCCTTCGTGGGTATGAGTCATGCGAACTCGACGGTCAGCTCGACCTCGACGGGCGCGTCCAGCGGCAGGACTGCGACGCCGACCGCGCTCCGCGCGTGCACCCCGGCGTCGCCGAAGATCGCGCCGAGCACCTCGGACGCCCCGTCGAGGACGCCGGGCTGGCCGGTGAAGGCGGGGTCGGACGCGACGAACCCGACGACCTTCACGACGCGCGTGACACGGTCGAGACTGCCCAGCACCTCGAGGACGGCGGACAGGGCGTTGAGCGCGCTGGTGCGCGCGCAGCCGTAGGCCTCCTCCGGGGTGACCTCGGCGCCGACCTTCCCCGTGACGGGAAGCCTCCCGTCGACGAGAGGGAGCTGACCGGCGGTGAGGACGAGGCCGCCGCTGACGACCGCGGGGACGTAGACGCCGGCCGGTGCCGGCGACCGGTGCGGGATCGTGATGCCCAGGTCCGCGAGGCGGGCGCTCACGGTCGTCATCAACGGGCCAGGAACTCGAGGATGTCGGCGCCGAGCGCCTTCCGGAAGTCGCCGTAGATGCCGTGCGGCGCTCCGGGGTAGACCTTCAGGGTGCCGTGCTTCACGAGCTCGGCGGAGCGGAGAGCCGCAGCCCCGATCGGGACGATCTGGTCGTCGTCACCGTGCGCGATGAGGATCGGCACGTCGAGGGCCTTGAGGTCTTCGGTGAAGTCCGTCTCGGAGAAGGCCTTCACGCAGTCGTACGCGGCAGCCAGGTTCACCAGCATGCCCTGCCGCCAGAAGTCGTCCTTCGCGCCCTGGGACACGTTCGCGCCCTCACGGTTCGCGCCGAAGAACGGCTCGGCGAGGTCCTGGTAGAACTGCGATGCGTCGTCCAGCACGCCCGCACGGATGCCGTCGAACACGCTGATCGGCAGGCCGCCCGGGTTCTCGTCGGTCTGGACCATGAGAGGAGGGACGGCACCCACGGTCACCACACGGGAGACACGGCCGGCGCCGTGCTGCGCGGCGTACCGCACGACCTCTCCGCCACCGGTCGAGTGACCGATCACGACGAGGTCGCGCAGGTCGAGGGCCTCCACCAGCTCCGCGAGGTCGCGGGCGTAGGTGTCCATGTCGTTGCCCGTGGAGGTCTTCGAGGAACGGCCATGACCGCGCCGGTCGTGCGCGATGGCCTGGTAGCCGGCGTCCGCGAGCAGCTTCAGCTCGACCTGCCACGCGTCCGAGCTGAGCGGCCAGCCGTGGCTGAACAGGACCGGCTGGCCCGAGCCCTGCGTCGTGAAGTAGATCTCCGTACCGTCGGAGGTCGTGATGTAGGGCATGGAACTATCCTCTGCTTCTGGTGGTGTCGACCCGGCTGATGCGCCGGAGATCGGGTGTCGCCCGGTCGGGTGCGACCGTCGGCGAACGCTCCCCCTCACCTCACCGCCCGACCCGGGTGCGCCACCAGGCAGAAAGCAGGCAGAAGTGCGAAGTCTCCTCCGGTGAACCGGTCCCGCACCCTCGGCGAGCAGCTTCGTCGGCTGCGTCTGTCGGCCGACCTCACCCTGGAAGCCCTCGCCGAACGCTCGGGGGTGAGCGTCCGGACGATCGGCGACGTCGAGCGAGGCGTCAGCGTCGCCCCGCACCGCCGGACCATCGACGCGCTCGCGAGAGGGCTCCGCCTCGGCCCCTCGGACCGCGAGAGCCTGCTGCGTGAGTCGCGCGCCCGACGAGCCGTCCCGGCGCAAGGGCCACGCGCCTCGGCGGTCGCGCCCCACCGGGTCTGGGACTTCAGCGGTCGAGAGCGTGAGATCGCCGAGATCACGTCGTTCCTGTCTCCGTCCGGAGAGGGCCGCGTCGCACCGGTCGTGATCTCCGGGCTGGCGGGGATCGGCAAGACGACGACCGCGCTCGAGGCGATCCATCGCCTCGAGCACCCGCACCGTCCGGTCCTGTTCCTCGACCTCGACGGCCTGAGCTCGTCGCCGCTGACGCCGATCCAGGTCGTCGGTGCCCTGCTTCGCCAGGTCCCCGGTCTCGGCGAAGCGGTGCCGAGAACGCTCGACGACGCCGTCCTCCGATGGCGAGCGGTGACCGCGGAGCAGGCGGTGACCGTCCTGCTGGACAACGCCGACTCGGAACGTCAGGTTCGACCCGTCCTCACGCTGGGCACCGACAGCGCGGTCGTCATCACGTCGCGGCGTGCCCTCGCCGGGTTGGAGGGCGTGCGGCGGATCACGCTCGGTCCCCTCAGGCCGGAGGAGAGCGTCGAGCTCCTGGCGAAGATCATCCCCGCGGACCAGCGCGAAGCCGGTGACCTGCGCGAGCTCGCGGAGCTCTCCAGCCACGTCCCGCTGGCGATGCGGATCGCCGGGAACCGGATCGCCAGCACACCGGCGGTCCATGCGGGCGACTTCTCGGCACGCATCAGGTCCGCGGAGAACCGCTTCCGGATGCTGGTGGCCGGTGACCTGGCGGTCGAGGCGGCCTTCACGCTGTCCTACGAAGACCTCGAGCCGGCGGTCGCGACCCTGTTCCGCGCGATCTCCGTGCTCGACGCCGGCACCTTCGACGCCCGGATCGCCGCCGCGACCCTCGCGTCCCCCGTGAGCACCGGCGCGGTCGAGGACTGGCTGGACGAGCTGACCGACCTCGGCCTGCTGGAGGCCCGAGGTGGCAACCGGTATCACCTCCACGACCTCGTGCGCCTGTTCGCCGGCTCACGACGGGTCGCTGCGGACGACGCCGACGGTGCTCCTGGGGCGACGCGGGCGCGCCGCGACCGCCTGCGGCACTGGCTGCTCGGGAGCCTGGAGCGTGCCGGCGCCTGGTTCGAACCGGAGCGGTCGCCGACGGGTGCCGGACCTGCTGGTGTGACGTTCGCCGACGCAGAGGCGGCCGACGCCTGGATCCGCCTCGAGGAGCACCACTGGTGGCCGGCGATGCAGGCGGCGGCGAAGGCCGGCGAGCACGCCCTGGTGGTCGACGTGGCAGACGCGATGCACTGGTTCTCGGAGCTCTGGGCGGAATGGGGTCACTGGACGGAGTTCTTCGGCCTCGCCGTGGACTCGTCACGCGCCCTCGGGGACGAGCGCCTCGAGGCCATGCACCTGGGCTACCTCGTGTGGGCCACCGTCGTCGAGTCGTCTGACCGCGTGGAAGGACTCCGGCTCGCGCGGCTCGCGGTCACCGCCGCCGAGGCGTCGGGGGACCACCAGCAGCTCGGCTGGGCGAACTTCTACCTCAGCTGGATGCTCAAGGAGAACGGGCTCGACGGGAGCCTCGCGGCCTGTCGTACCGCGCTGCTGCAGTTCGGTCTCGCCGGCGACAGCGAGGGCACGACCAGCGCCGCTTCCCTCCTCGGCGACCTGGCGCGAGCGACGGGTCACCACCAGCTCGCGCTCGACGAGTACCGCGCCGCCTACGACCAGGTGCACGCCGGGGCGCCGGTCTTCACCCGGGCCATGACGCTCCTGGTCAGCACGCTGCACTACCGGATGTCGGAGGCGCTCGTCGCGCTCGACCGTCCCGCCGAGGCGATCGACGCGGCCGACCGCGCGATCGCCATCGCGGAGGAGGTGCGGGGGCTGACGCTCGTCCGGATGTCCTTGCGGGCTCGGGCGATCGCCCACCTCGCGAAAGGCGACGGGCAGCGTGCTCGGACGGACATCGAGCGCGCTCTCGAAGGACTCGACGTGACGTCGACCACCGGGGTGAACACGGCGTTCCGGGACACGCTGCTCCCGCTGCTGGACGAGGCCGCCCGGACGGTGGGAGGCGGCGGGACGTCGTCGTCGGTCCGCACCCGCTGAGGGCTGCCGCCGCGCTCGGGAGCCCGCCTGCCGCAAAGTTCTCGGATCCTCCCGGATGGGGCAAAAGGTCCGGGGCTTGCGCTTGAGAAACCGGTCTCTTAGTATCGAGAAACCGGTTACCCGTCCTCCTCCGGGTCTCCATGGGTGTGCCCGCTCCGACGGCGGAGCGGGCACGGCCCGGGGACCACGTGCTCATCGAGGAGGCGTGAGAGCGAGCACGACGGCCGTCTGCGCAGGAGCGGACGACGTCGGCGCCGGTACGCGCGGGTCAGCCAGACCTGTCGGCGGAGCACCACAGCGTGAACAGCACCAACAGCACTGCCCCGAATTTCGATGACGAAAGGTGAGGCAACGATGAGACGACCAGTCGCACGACGACTCGTCGCGGCAGGGGCCGCGATCTCCCTGGCAACGGCCATGGGCGTGACAGCCCTCGCGACGACGGCCACGGCGGCCGTGACCGGCAGCCCGACGGGCTACGCGACCCAGAACGGAGGGACCACCGGCGGCGCCGGCGGGCAGACCGTGCGGGCCACGACGGGGACGCAGATCCACGCGGCCCTGTGCAACCGGGCCAGCGACGACACCCCGATCACGATCGAGGTCGAGGGCACGATCAACCACGGCAACACGGCGAAGGTCTCGGGCGAGAGCTGCAACACCGCAGCCGGCGTCATCGAGCTCAAGCAGATCAGCAACGTGACGATCGTCGGCGTCGGCAGCGGTGCCACGTTCGACCAGCTGGGCATCCACATCCGTGAGGCCAGCAACATCATCATCCAGAACGTGACGGTCAAGAACGTCAAGAAGTCGGGCTCCCCGACGTCGAACGGCGGCGACGCGATCGGCATGGAGTCCGGCGTCCGCAACGTGTGGGTCGACCACGTCACGCTCGAGGCGTCGGGCGGCGAGTCCGAGGGCTTCGACGGCCTGTTCGACATGAAGGCCGGCGTCCAGTACGTGACGCTGTCCTACAGCATCCTGCGCAACTCGGGCCGTGGTGGCCTCATCGGCTCGAGCGAGACCGACACCTCGAACGGCTTCGTGACCTTCCACCACAACAAGTACGAGAACCTCGACTCGCGCACCCCGCTGCTGCGTGGCGGGATCGCGCACATCTACAACAACCACTACGTCAAGCTCAACGAGTCGGGCATCAACTCGCGCGCCGGGGCGAAGGCGAAGGTGGAGAACAACTACTTCGAGGACTCGAAGGACGTCCTCGGCACGTTCTACACGGACCAGAAGGGCACGTGGCAGGTCGCGGGCAACGTCTTCGACAACATCACGTGGTCGAGCCCGAGCGGCGACATCCAGCCCGCCGGTCCGAACGTGACGTCGACGACGAGCGTCTCGATCCCCTACTCGTACACGATGGACGGCGCGAGCTGCGTCCCGGCCCTCGTGAACCAGACCGCGGGCGCGAACAAGGGCCTGAAGGTCTCCGACGGCTCGTGCACGCCGCAGAACCCCGACCCGACGGACCCCACGGACCCCACGGACCCGACGGACCCGACCGAGCCCACGGACCCGACGGACCCGCCGGAGCCCAGCGCCGAGACGATCTACGTCGCGCCGAACGGCAGCGCGACGGCTGCCGGCACGCTCGCCGCGCCGACGACGCTCCCCGCCGCGATCGACCGCGTCGCCTCGGGCGGCGAGATCTTCCTGCGCGGTGGCACCTACAACCTCTCGCAGACCGTGACGATCGACCCGGGCAACGACGGCACGTCGGGCAACCGCACGCTCCTGTCCGCGTACCCCGGTGAGAAGCCGGTGCTGAACTTCTCGGCCCAGGCCGAGGACCCCGCCAACCGCGGTCTCGCGATCGGCGGCGACTGGTGGCACGTCTACGGGATCGTCGTGGAGCGCGCTGGTGACAACGGCATCCTCCTCGGCGGCAACAACAACGTCATCGAGCGCGTCGTGACGCGCCACAACCGGGACACCGGCCTCCAGCTGTCGCGCCTCGTGGCCGGCGCGCCGGCGAGCGAGTGGCCGTCGAACAACCTCATCGTCTCCAGCGAGTCGCACGACAACGTCGACTCCGACGGCGAGGACGCGGACGGCTTCGCGGCCAAGCTGACGTCCGGTCCGGGCAACGTGTTCCGCAACACCGTCGCGCACCACAACATCGACGACGGCTGGGACCTGTACACCAAGACCGACACCGGCCCCATCGGCGCGGTGACGATCGAGAGCTCGCTCGCCTTCGAGAACGGCACGCTCTCCAACGGCGGGCAGGCCGGCAACGGCGACCGCAACGGCTTCAAGCTCGGTGGCGAGGGCATCAAGGTGAACCACGTCGTGCGCAACTCGTTCGCCGTGGACAACGGCAAGCACGGCTTCACCTACAACTCCAACCCCGGCTCGATCACCATGAGCGGGAACGTGGCCGTCGGCAACGCGGAGCGCAACTTCAGCTTCGACGCCGGCACGCACCGCTACAGCGGCAACGTGTCGTGCGACTCCGGGTCGAACGACAAGACGGTCGGCACGGACGCCGGTGGCAACTCGTTCTACAACGGGTCGAACGGCTCCGCGTGCTCCGCGTACGACGGTGCGCTCGGTTGGTCGTTCGCGGCCGACGGGGCGCTCCGGGTCACGTTCGGCGGCGAGCCGACGAACCCGACCGACCCGACCGACCCCACGGACCCCACGGACCCGACCGAGCCCACGGACCCGCCGTCGGGCACGAACCTGAGCATCGGTGCGGGCGCGGACGGCTCGAGCAAGGCCAGCGGGACGAGCTTCGGGTACGCGATCGACGGTGACACCAGCACCTACTGGTCGCCGAGCGGCTCGACGGGCACGATCTCGGTCAAGTGGAGCTCCGCGAAGACGGTCTCCTCGGTGGTCATCCGCACGGCCTCGGGCAGCGGGACGCTCGGTGCCTGGCGCCTCGTGAACAACGACACGGGCGCGGTCCTCAAGACCGGCTCGGGCGCGGGGACCGTCACGTTCCCCGCGACGTCGACCCAGAAGATCAACCTCGTGATCACGAGCGCGTCGGGCACGCCGCGCATCGCCGAGCTCGAGACCTACGCCGGGTAACCGGTCCGTCCCGCGGAGGGCGGGGTCGGGGGCCGTTCCGGTCCCCCGGCCCCGCCCTCCGCGCGTCCGGTGCCGGGGGCCCGGGGTGCCGGGTGCGCGTAGGGAACCCCGGTGCCCGACGCCGCCCGTGCGGGTCAGGCGAGCGCGCGCGTCCCGGTCGGTGCGAACGTGAGGGCGGGTACCGACGAGACCCCGTGGATGCCGGGACGGTGCCGCGCGGCGTACTCCTTGAGGTCGCCGCGGAAGACGACCTCGCCCGGGAGGTCCAGCAGCATCTGCGGGCGCACCTGCCAGCGGGCGACCCCGAGGTCGCACACGCTCGCGCCGTGCAGCACGTGGTAGACGAACTCGGAGCAGACGAACCGCGTGTCGTCCTCCGAGCCGCGCCCGGTCAGCACGCTGACGAGCCCCGTCTTCTTGTACGAGTAGGCGTGCGAGTCCAGGAGGAACTCGCTGATGCGGGCGCAGATCACGGCGTGCTGCTCGGGGGTGACCGGGATCTCGAGCACGAGCCCGGGCACGACGTCCATGCCGCGGTAGAGCCCGTCGTCGAGCCGTTCGCGCTTGAAGCACCCCACGAAGGGGTTGTTCGCGCGCCGTCGCGCGAAGCTGAACATGAGGTCGAGCCCCGGGTCGAGGGCGAGGGAGGCGTGCGTGAACTCGTCGCGCGTCGCCAGGGCGATCGTCCGGGACAGGACGGTGCGGCTCCGCGACAGCACGAGGTAGACGTTCACGTCGCAGACACTACGTCGAATCCGGGTGGACATCTACACGTCGGGGCCGGTCCGACGTGCATGGACGGCGGGAGCGAGGTATAAGCGCACCCCGGTCGTCGTCGGCACGTCGTCCTCGTGCGTCGGCCTCACGACGCCGCGAACGGGTCGGGGGTGAGCGTGTACTTCGTCTGGAGGTACTCGTGGATGCCCTCGGCGCCTCCTTCGCGGCCGAGCCCGGACTGCTTCCACCCGCCGAACGGCGCGGCGGCGTCGGACACGACACCGACGTTGAGCCCCATCATCCCGGTGTCCAGGCGCTCGATCAGGCGCTGTCCGCGCGACAGGTCACGCGTGTACACGTACGACACGAGTCCGTACTCCGTGTCGTTGGCGATGCGGACGGCCTCGTCCTCGTCGTCGAACGGGACGATCGCCAGGACCGGGCCGAAGATCTCCTCCCGCAGGATCTCGCTCCCGGGCGCGACGTCGCTCAGCACGGTCGCGGCGAAGAAGGACCCGGGACGGTCGATCGCCGCCCCACCGGTGCGCAGCGTCGCCCCGCGCGCGACGGCGTCGTCCACGAGCGCTCCGGCCTTCGCCACGGCACGGTCGTCGATCAGCGGGCCGATCGTCACGCCCTCCTCGGTCCCCCGCCCGGTGCGGAACGCCCGCACCCGCTCGGTGACGCGCCGCGCGAACTCCTCGGCGACGGACCGGTGCACGACGAACCGGTTGGCCGCGGTGCACGCCTGGCCGATGTTGCGGAACTTCGCCGCGATCGCGCCGTCGACGGCCCGGTCCAGGTCGGCGTCGTCGAAGACGACGAACGGCGCGTTGCCCCCGAGCTCCATCGAGGTGCGGAGCACGCCGCCGGCCGCCTGCCCGAGCAGCGTCCGGCCGACGGGCGTCGAGCCCGTGAACGAGAGCTTGCGCAGGCGCGGGTCGCGGAGGATCGCCTCCGAGACCGGGGCGGTCCGCGACGTCGTGACGACGTTGACGACGCCCGCCGGCAGGCCCGCGTCCTCGAGGATCCGGGCGAGGAACAGCGTCGTCAGCGGCGTGAGACCCGCAGGCTTCACGACGACCGTGCACCCGGCCGCGAGCGCCGGCGCGATCTTGCGCGTGGCCATCGCGAGCGGGAAGTTCCACGGCGTGACGAGGAAGCACGGCCCGACGGGATGCTGGGTCACGATCATGCGTCCCGTCCCCTGCGGGTTCGGGTCGTAGCGGCCCTGGACCCGCGGCGCCTCCTCGCTGAACCAGCGCAGGAACTCGGCCCCGTACGCGACCTCGCCGCGCGCCTCGGCGAGCGGCTTGCCCATCTCGAGCGTCATGAGGAGCGCCAGGTCGTCCGCGCGCTCCCGGACCAGCTCGAACGCGCGCCGCAGGATCTCGGCGCGCTGCCGTGCGGGGGTCGCGGCCCAGGTCGGGAACGCGTCGCACGCGGAATCGAGCGCGGCGACGCCGTCGGCCACGGTGGCGTCGGCGACGTCCTTGATCCGCTCACCGGTCGAGGGGTCGTCGACGCCCAGCACAGCACCGTCCTGGGCGGGGCGCCAGCGACCCCCGACGAACAGGCGGTCGGGCACGGTGGCCAGCAGCGTGGTCTCGCGGCTCTCGGTCATGGGACTCCTTCGTCCGACGGCGGAGGAAGGAGCATACCGCTCGGTATGTCGAGCCGAGCGGTGGTGGGATCAGCCGACGAGGTGCGAGCCCTTGACCGACAGATGCACGACGTCGTCCTCGACGACCGCGATGTCGTCCGCGGCCGCGTACCGGCTGCCGCTGAGGAACCCCACGCCGTCGATCCGCACGTAGCCGAGGCGCTGCAGGCGCTCGCGGTCAGACTCGGCGAGGCCTTCACCGGTCGTCACGGCGTCCATCACCGAGCCGAGGAGGTCGTCGAGACCGCCCCTGTCCTCCGGACCGTTGTCGTCGAGGACGGCGTCGCCCGTGCGGACGTCCGCCACGGTACCGACGTCCTCGCCGGCGCTGTCCACCACCCGCAGACCCGGGTAGACGTCGGCGATCGGCCCGGGGTTGCTCGTCGGCACGCTCATCGCTGCTCCTTGTCGTCGGCGGGCGGGGGTCGCCCGCGTCCACTCTGGCCGCCGCCGCGCCGCACGCAAGCGCTCCTGACGTCGGTGTCACGAGCACCGTCCGGACGGCTCCCTCCATGACGGGGGCACATCGTCGGAACGAGGGTCACCATGGACGTCGACACCGTGCAGCACGAGGCGGGTGCGGGAGCGCGCCGACCCTGGTACGACCGCGAGCCGCCGTGGCTGGTCCGCGAGGTCCTCATGGCCCTGATGCTCGCTGTGCTCGCGATCGCCGTGGCGGCGTTCCTCGACGACCGCCGGTCCACGCACGAGCAGGCGCTCGACGACGCGCGGGCTGAGCGGGCCGAACGGCTGGAGGCCGAGCGGGCGACCCAGGCGCTCCGGCTGGAGAACCTGCGCTACGTGCGCGAGCAGTCCGTCGTCGCGGCGGACGTCGGTGAGAAGCCCTTTGCCAAGCTCGACCTCGTGGGCACCCATCTCTCAGCCCTCGACCTGTCGGACGCCGACTTCGCGAGGGCCGATCTCGATGGTGCGGACCTCACCGCGGCGAACCTCGAGAGCGCCGACCTCTACGAGGCATCACTGGATGGCGCGGTGCTGCTGCTCGTGTCCGCAGCAGGCGCAGACCTCTCCTCGGCGAACCTGTCCGGGGCGGACCTCACTGCTGCGGATCTCACCTCCACCGACCTCTTCGGCGCGGATCTTCGAGACGTCGACCTCAGCGGTGCGCGACTCGTCGACGCCACTCTCTTTGCAGCGGACCTTCGGCAGTCTTTCCGCCCTGAGGACCCGAGAGCTGAGGCGACGGAGGGCCGCGACCTGCACGGCGTCGACTTCTCCGGTGCTGACCTTCGTGAGTCCGATCTCCGGGGAGCCGACCTTCGTGGCGCGGTGTTCGTCGGTGCCGTGCTCGACGGCGCCGACCTGACGTCTACGTGCTGGAGCGTGGCCGACGATGCGAGAACCCCGCACTTCGACGAGGCCACGTCATGGCCGGAGGGGTTCGTCCCGCCGTCACCGGACGATGGCCGGTGCGCTCGTCTCCCCACCGACTACGGCGAGTTCGAGTTCTTCGACCTCTACGGGTCGGAGGCGACGAGCGCGCCCGCTCCCTAGGATCGGCGCGTGGGCGAAGACGACCTGGTCGGGTGGCTGCTCGACGCCGACCCGGTGCTGCGGTGGCAGGTCGAGCGCGACCTGCTGCACGCGCCGTCGGACGTGTGGCAGGCCACGCGCGCCCGCGTGGCGACCGAGGGGTTCGGCGCGCGGCTGCTCGCGCACCAGGATCCCGACGGCCGGTGGGCAGGCGGCGCGTACTTCCCGGGGGCCTCGGCCGCGACCGACGCCGACGGCCAGGCCGAGGAGGGGCAGCCGTGGACCGCGACGACGTGGTCGCTCAACGCCCTGCGGGAGTGGGGGCTCGACCCTGCGGTCCTGCGTGCCCGCCGCACCCCCGAGCTCCTGGCCGAGAGCTGCCGCTGGGAGTACGACGACCTGCCCTACTGGGGCGGCGAGGTCGACTGGTGCATCAACGCGTGCACGCTCGCGAACGCGCCTGGCTCGGCGTCGACGTCTCGGGGCTGCGACGCCGGATCCTCGACGGCCGCCAGGCCGACGGCGGCTGGAACTGCGCGTGGGTCGAGGGGGCCACGGTGTCGTCGTTCCACTCGACGCTCAACACGCTGCGCGGGCTGCTCGCGTACGAGGAGCTCACGGGTCCCGACGACGAGGTCCGCGCCGCGCGCGCCACGGGCGAGGAGTACCTGCTGCGACGCCACCTGCTCCGGCGCCTCTCCACGGGCGAACCCGTCGGATCCTGGGCGGCGCGGTTCGCCTACCCGTTCCGCTGGTACTACAGCGTGCTCCACGCGACCGACTACTTCCGTCGTGCCGCGGTGCACGACGGCACGCCGCCCGACCCGCGCCTGGCCGAGGCGGTCGAGGTCGTGCGCGCGGCGCGCCGCCCCGACGGCACCTGGCTCCAGGAGCGCCGCCACCCCGGCCGGGTCTGGTTCGAGGTCGACGTCCCCGCCGGTGAGCCGTCGCGGTGGCTGACCCTCTACGCGTCGCTCGTCCTCCGGTGGTGGGACGGCCGCTGAGGGCCGTCGACGCGATCCGCGGCACACCTCGGTCTCCTATCCCTAGAGGTGCTATGCTTCAACGCCTAGCAGTCCTCGGGATGAAGGAGGCGCCCCGTGCGCATCGACAAGGACCTGGTCGCGGCGTCGGCCACCCCGCTCGTGCTCGGCATCCTCGCGGAGGGCGAGTCCTACGGGTACGCGATCCTCAAGCGCGTCGGGGAGCTGTCCGACGGCCGCCTGCAGTGGACCGACGGGATGCTGTACCCCCTCCTGCACCGGCTCGAGCGCCTCGGTCACGTGGAGGCGTCCTGGGGTGTGTCGGACGTCGGACGCCGCCGCAAGCACTACGCGATCACCGCCTCGGGTCGGGCGGCGCTCGCCGAACGTCAGGACCAGTGGGTCGTCGTCGCCGAGGCGCTGCAGCGCGTGTGGCATTCCGCTCAGCCGGACCCCGCCCGACCGCCGCGCCTCGCGGAGGGGTGGGCCTGATGGCGTCCGGGACGACGGGCACGACGGGCACGGCGGGGTCGGCGGCCGCCGGGCCGCACGCCGAGCTGGAGGCCCAGATCGACCAGTGGCGCGGCTACGTGCAGCGGCGCGAGGCCATCTCGTCGGCGGACGTCGACGAGATGGAGGACCACCTGCGCGAGCGCGTCGAGGACCTGCGCGCCACCGGGCTCGACGACGAGGAGGCGTTCCTCGTCGCCGTGAAGCGCATGGGCGACCTCGACGCCGTCTCGCGCGAGTTCGCGCGCGAGCACTCCGACCGCCTGTGGAAGCAGCTCGTCCTCGTGCGCGAGGCTCCCGCGGACGGCACGCGGTCGTGGCGCGAGCTCGCCGTCGTGCTCGCGCTCGCCGTGGGTGCGGGGATCGCGGTCAAGACGGCGACGTCGCTCGTCGACGACGAGTGGGTGCTGCTGCGCAACGTCGGCCTGCTCGTGTTCCCGTTCCTCGCGGGCTACTTCGCGTGGAAGCGCCGCCTCACGTGGCAGGTCGGCGTCACGCTGCTCGTGCCGTTCGTCGTGCTGGCCGTCGTGCTCAACGCGTACCCCTTCGTCGCAGGTGGGTCCACGGAGGTCATCGCGGCGATCCACACCCCCGTGGTGCTGTGGGCGCTCGTGGGTGTCGCCTACATCGGCGGACGGTGGCGCTCCGACGCGCGGCGCATGGACTTCGCCCGGTTCACGGGCGAGCTCGCGGTCTACTTCACGCTCCTCGCGCTCGGTGGCGGCGTGCTCGTCGGACTGACGGCCGGGGTCTTCTCGCTGGCCGACGTCGACCTCGAGCCGTACCTCGAGGACTGGATCCTGCCCTTCTGCGTGCCGGGGGCGCTCGTCGTCGCGGCGTGGCTCGTCGAGGCGAAGCAGAACGTCGTCGAGAACATCGCGCCGGTGCTCACGCGCGTCTTCACGCCGCTGACGGTCGTCATGCTCGTCGCGCTGTTCGCCGTGCTCGCCACGTCGGGCAACCTCGCCGACGTCGACCGCGAGCTGCTCATCCTCATGGACGCGATCCTCGTGCTCGTCGTGTGCCTGCTGCTGTACTCGGTCTCGGCCCGCGACCCGCTCGCGCCGCCGACCCTCTTCGACGGGCTGCAGCTCGCGCTCGTCGTGGGGGCGCTCGCGGTCGACGCCATCGCGCTCACGGCCATGCTCACGCGGATCGCCGAGTTCGGCGTCAGCCCGAACAAGGCCGTCGCGCTCGGGCTCAATTTGCTGCTGCTCGTCCACCTCGTCGGGTCGGCCGTGCTCACGGTCCGGTTCCTGAGGCACCGGCCGTTCGACGCGCTCGTGCGCTGGCAGACCCGGTTCCTACCGGTCTACGCGGTCTGGGCGGCGGCCGTCGTGATCGTCGTCCCGCCGGTGTTCGGCTTCGTCTGAGCGGGAACCCACCCTGCCGAACCCCGGGTTGTGCGCCGATCGAGGCCGCGATGGAGACACAACCCGGGGTTCGGCACGCCACGGGGGCCGCCCTTGTGCCGTGAATCGTTGAATGCAACGATGTAAACGGCCGAAACCCAACGAAGGGCGACAACCTGATGAAACAGGCACTCTCTCGGCACCTCTCCTCGCACCTCTCCTCGCACCTCGTCCCCTCCAGCCCGTCGCAGCCGGGGACGCCCCCGCGCGGCACGGCGCTCGACCTCGGCACCCGACGCGCACCGCTGCGCGGCCTTCTCGCCGCCGCGCTGTCGTTCGCGCTCGTCGCGTCCGCCGCCTGGCTCGCGCCGCCGAGCCACGCCGCGCCGGGAACGAGCTGCACGGGCTCCACCGTCCACGGATCGGCCGTCCAGGACGGCAGCACGTGGCGCGCCTACCGCGGCACCACCCAGCTCTACAGCGGCGGCGACATGCTCACCGCCATCAATACCGCGATCGGTGGGCTCGACGCCGGCCGCACGAGCAAGCAGCGGGTCGTCGTCAACGGTTCCGGGACCATGAGCGCGAACGCGCGCATCACCCTCCCGAGCTTCACCGCGCTCGAGTCGTGCGGCACGATCCACGTCACGGGCACCGGGTCGGGCAACGTCGCCGGCGTCTACATGCGCGGCGCGACGGACATCGAGGTCGCTCGCCTGCACCTGACCGGGACGCCCGTGTACGGGATCTTCGCGCGCAACGTCGACAACCTGCGCCTGCGCGACATCGACATGCGCCTGAGCGGAGGCGGCATCGGCATCCGCATCGACAACCACGGCGACCGGAGCCGGTTCGCGCGCAACGTCCAGCTCAACACGGTCTACGTGTCCGGGGCCGGGTCGCACGCCGTCGAGACCTACGGCGTCGACGGGCTGACGGTGGGCACGGTCACCGCGCGCGACGTCGGCGGCTCGGGCCTCCTGCTCAACGAGACGATCAACGCGCGCGTCAGCGTGGTCGACGCGGTCGGCGCCGGCACGGGCACGGGGTACGCGGCGTTCCGCATCGCCAACCGGGCCGGCCGGGTCGGGTCGTCGTACCCCACGAACATCGAGGTCGGGACGGTCCGCGCGAGCGGCGGCGGGCGCGGCGTGTTCTGCGTGTCCGAGTCCGGTGGCCTGCGGATCAACCGCGTCGAGCTGACGCGCACGGGCAACAACCCCGTGCTCGTGGAGAACTGCACCAACGTGAGCCTCGCGACGACGAGCGGCACCGTGGTGGGCGGCGACGTGCGTCTCGCGGCCCGCTCCGAGTTCGCGGGCAACCGCGACATCACGCTGCAGAACCTCACCCTGAGCTCGGGGGCGCGCATCGTCGAGAACCCGTGCGCCACCAACCTGACGATCCGGAACGTGACGGGGCCGGTCGTCCGCTGCGGCTGACGACGGCGACCCCCGACCGGTGCGCGCCGGGCCCGACGGCGACCGTCGTCAGGCCCGGCGCGGCCGCGCCTCCGGGACGACGAGCGGCGTGCCGGTGACCGGGTCGTCGATGATGCGGCACGGCAGGCCGAAGACCTCCTCGACGAGCGCCGCCGTGACGACGTCGCCCGGCGCGCCCTCGGCGACGACCGCGCCGTCCTTCATCGCGATGAGGTGCGTCGCGTACCGGCACGCGTGGTTGAGGTCGTGCAGCACCGCGACGAGCGTGTTGCCGCGGTCGCGGTTGAGGTCGGCGCACAGCTCGAGCAGCTCGACCTGGTGCGCGATGTCGAGGAACGTCGTCGGCTCGTCGAGCAGCAGGATCGGGGTGTCCTGCGCGAGCACCATCGCGACCCAGACGCGCTGGCGCTGCCCGCCCGAGAGCTCGTCGACGAGGCGGCCCGACAGCTCGGTGACACCCGTCGCGGCCATCGCCTCGACCACCGCGGCCTCGTCCTCCCGCGACCACTGCCGCAGGAGCTTCTGGTGCGGGTAGCGCCCGCGCGCGACGAGGTCCGCGACGGTGATGCCTTCGGGCGCGATCGACGTCTGCGGCAGCAGGCCGAGGCGGCGCGCGACCTCCTTCGCCGGGATCGAGGAGATGGCCCGGCCGTCGAGCACGACCTGCCCGCGGGACGGCTTGAGCAGGCGCGACAGCGCCCGCAGGAGCGTCGACTTGCCGCACGCGTTGGGGCCGACGATCACCGTGAAGGACCCGTCGGGGATCGTCACGTCGAGGTCCGTCGAGATGACGCGATCGTCGTAGCCGAGCGTGACGCCGTCGGCGTGCAGGCGGTCGGCCGTCGGCACGTCCGCTGCGCCGTCCGTGCCCGACGGCGCGTCCCGGCCACCCAGGCCGACGGCGCCCGGGACGTCGGCGGGGACGGCGTCGCCCGGGGTGCCGGGCAGGTCGGTGGAGGTCGTGGCGCTCACGGGCGTCCTTCCACGTGGGGGGATCTGTCGGGGGGACCGTCGGGAGAGCGGGCTGCCCTGCGCTCGATGGTTCATCGGCGGGCCTCCCGCACGAGGAGCCACACGAGGTAGGCGCCGCCGACGCTCACGGTGACCACGCCGACGGGGAGCTGGGTGGGCGCGAACGCGCGCTGCGCGACGAGGTCGCTCGCGGCGAGCAGGACGGCGCCCATCGCCGCGGCGGGCAGGATGCGGACGCCCGCGCTGCCCGTGAGGCGGCGCGCGAGCTGGGGCGCGGCGAGCGCGACGAACGCGATGGGGCCGGCGGCGGCGGTGGCGAGCGCGGTGAGGGCGACGCCCAGGAGGACGAGGGCCAGGCGTACGCGCTCGCCGCGCAGGCCGAGCGCCGTGGCGGCGTCGTCGCCCAGCTCGAGCATCGCCATGCGCGGCGCGAGCCCCACCAGCGGGAGGGCGATGACCAGCGCGAGGACGCATGCGGGCGCGGCCTGCGCCCAGGTGGTCCCGTTGAGAGACCCCGCACCCCAGACGGCGGCCGCCATCGCGGTCTCGAGGTCCGCCTTGAGGATGAGCCACGTGTTGAGCGACGAGAGCATCGCGGACACCGCGATGCCGACGATGATGAGCCGGAAGCCCTGCACCCCCCGCCGGTACGCGAGCACGTAGACCACCGCTGCGGTGGCGATCCCGCCGAGCAGGGCGCCGCCCGCGACGGACGTGTACCCGCTCCCGAGCACGGTCATGACGACGAGCGCGCCCGTGTACGCGCCCGTGTTGAAGCCGATGATGTCGGGGCTGCCGAGCGGGTTGCGCGTGAGCGACTGGAAGATCGCCCCGCTCGCGCCGAGGCACGCGCCGAGGACGAGCGCCAGGAGCGCCCGCGGGAGGCGCCACTCGACGACGACCATCTGGACCGGGCCGTCCGCGCCGCCGACGAGCGCACCGAGGACCTGCGGGACGGTCAGCGGGTAGTCGCCCGTCATGAGCGCGACCACCCCGATGGCGAGCCCCACGACCAGGAGACCCAGGCACACGGCGATCGTGCGCAGGTCGAGCCGCTGGCTCAGGCGACCGCCGAACCCGCGCACGACGCGGGTCGGGCGCCCGAAGTCGACGCGCGCGGCGTCGTCGGGCGGGACTGCCGGCGCGCCGTCCCGCGCCGGTGCCGGGGCGCTCACAGCCCGCTCGCCTTCGTGCGGCGCACGAGCGCGATGAGCACGGGGGCGCCGACGAACGCGGTGATGACACCGACCTGGATCTCGCCCGGGATCGCGATGACCCGCCCGATGACGTCGGAGACGAGGAGGAGGACCGGGGCGAGGACCGCGGAGTACGGGATGATCCACCGCTGGTCGGGCCCGACCGTCCAGCGCGCGACGTGCGGGACCATGAGCCCGACGAACGCGATCGGCCCCGCCACGGCCGTCGCCGCGCCGCACAGGAGCGTCACGGAGATGCCGACGAGCACGCGCGTGCGCCCGACGTGCGCGCCGAGCGAGCTCGCGAGGTCGTCGCCGAGCGCGACGGCGTTGAGCGGTCGCGCGACGAGGAGCGCGAGCACCAGGCCGGCGACGACGAACGGCGCGATCGTCCCCGCCATCTCCATCGTCCGGCCTGCGAGCGAGCCCGCGGTCCAGAACCGCATGCGGTCGAACACCGTGGGGTCCAGCAGCATGATCCCCTGCGAGATCCCGCCGAGCACGGCCGCGAGCGCGACACCGGCGAGCGTGAGCCGCACCGGCGTCGCTCCCCCGCGCCCCTGCGAGCCGATCGCGTACACGGCGACCGTCGCGAGGATCGCGCCGAGGAACGCGAACCAGATGAACGACGAGATGTCCGTGATCCCGAGCAGGGCGACCGCGAGCACGACGACGAACGCCGCGCCGGCGTTCACGCCGAGGATCCCCGGGTCGGCCAGCGGGTTGCGCGTCATCGCCTGGATGAGCGCCCCCGAGACGCCGAGCGCGGCGCCCACGAGCAGGCCGACGACGGTGCGCGGCAGGCGCAGGTCGTGCACGATCACGTGGTCCGCCGACCCGTCGTACGCGGTGAGCGCGTCCCACACCGTCGCGACCGGGACGGCCTTGGACCCGACGACGAGGCTGAGCACGACGGCGCCGACGAGGACGACGAGCGCGAGGACCAGACCGGCCCCCCGGGCGGCGTCGCTCCGGGCGAGCCCTCGCGCCGGGCGGTCGTCGGGCGCGTACGACGTCACGTGCGGTGCGGCGTCGGCCGTGCCGACCGCGCCGCTCGGCGCGGGGACGCGCTGCGGGCGGGTGTCGGCGGACGAGGACATGCGGCTCTCAGGATCTGCTCGGCGGAACCGGGCCGGCGGGCCCGCCCGGTCGCACCCTCGGGCGAAGGTCAGGCTCACCTTATTTCACCGACCGGTGCTCTCGGCAAACCTCCTGACGGTGGGCTCGCGGCCTCCGGCCCTCCGGCCGTGGTGTGCGAGAGTGACGGCATGACCCGTCACGTCCCCGTCGCCGCCGACCACGTCGTCACCGTGGACGACGAGGGCCGCCGCACCGGAACCTTCGAGCGCTCCGCCGTCCACACGACGGAGACCCCGCTGCACCTGGCCTTCTCCTGCTACGTGCTCGACGACACCGGCCGCCTCCTGCTCACGCGTCGCGCGCTCGCGAAGCGCACGTGGCCGGGGGTGTGGACCAACTCGTTCTGCGGTCACCCGCGCTGGACCGAGACGACCGAGGAGTCGATCACCCGGCACGCACAGCACGAGCTCGGGCTGCGGGTCGTCGACCTCGAGGTCGCCGTGCCCGGGTTCCGCTACCGCGCGGTCGACGCGTCGGGCGTCGTCGAGAACGAGATCTGCCCCGTCTACACGGCGCGCGCCGTGGGCGACGTCGAGCCGAACCCCGACGAGGTCATGGAGCTCGCGTGGGCCGCGCCCGGCGACGTCGTGCGTGCCGTGGACGCCACGCCCTGGGCGTTCAGCCCGTGGATGGTCCTCCAGATCGCGGCGCTGCGTGCCGCTGTCGCCACGGGTGAGGGCCCGACGGCGCAGCTCGCCGCCGCGCTCGGGTCGCCGACGGTCTGACGGGGCCGGGCGGACCGGCGCCCGCGTGGCGGCGGCGCGACGGGCTGGGACTAGCGGGCCGCCGGCGTGCGCCGTGCGCGGGGGCCGCGCATCCACTCGGGGATCGCGAGGCGGTCCGCGCCCTCGGGCGACACCTCGACCGGGCGGGGTGGCAGGGCGAGCGGCTCGATCTCGTTCGCCCCGGGCACACCGGCCGCCCGCATCGACTCGCCGAGCGCACGCACGACTGCCTCCTGCCGGCGCGGGTCGCGCGCGGAGAACACCCAGAGCTCGACGCTCGACGCCGTCGCGAGGTCGAGCGGCTCGCGCCGCGCGGCGGCCCGCTTCGCGAGCACGGGGGCGGCGCCGACGAACGTCACCGCGCGCCGCGACCACAGGACGGTGCGCGACCCGCTGCTCACGCCGCGGTCCGCGAGCAGCAGGCCGAGCGTGCGCTGGTTCCCGACGGCGGCGCGCACGGTCCGGGGGTCCACCGCCGAGAACGGCAGGGCGTACGGCCGCTGGAACGGGCCGAACGACCCGACCAGGATGCCGCGCTCGAGCACCACGAGCTTCTCGGACGCGAGGAACCACAGGATCACGCCGAACAGCACCGCCCAGAACGCCGCGAGGACCGCGGCGGCGGCAGGGCTCGAGGCGCCGGCGAGCCACGGCCCCACGGAGAACACCGCGCCGGTGAGCACGACGGTCGTCCATCCCGGAGCGTTGAGGGTCGTGGCGGACACGTGCCGGACCACGCCGAGGCCCGACGCCGCGGCGAGGTGCCGGACCTTGGCCGTCGCGCGGTCGCCGGTCGGGCGGGGGGCACCCGGACGGGGGCCGGGCCCGGCCGTCATCGGCCCAGCAGCTCGAGCGGGAGGCGGCGGACCGTCGCGGCACCGATCTCCGACAACGTGAGCGTCACGGGGGCGCCGTCGGTCCCGTGCTCCCCGCCGCGCACGACGTACACGCCGTCGGGCGTCGCGTAGACGCTGACCTGGACGAGCACGTCCGAGCCCGCCCGGACGCCGGCGAGCGTCGTCACGGCGACCGCGTCGGAGATCTCCGGGACGGTCGCGGCCTGCGCCGTGAACTCCTCCACCGTGAAGGTCTGCGACCGTCCGTCGAGCACAGCCTTCGTCGCGGGGTCGAGGAAGACGGCGAGACGCCCGGAGAGGTCCGCGAGCGGGTAGACGCTGAACGCGTGGTGCCCGCTCGGCGCGACCTCCTCCTCGAGCACGCGGTCGTCCTCGTGGAGGTACACGTACACCCAGTGCTTGCCGAGCGCCGTCGTGCGCTCCGCGGAGAGGATCGCGTGGGCGGTGCGCCGGAGCACGAGCGGCCCCGTGACCTCGGGCGCGGCCTCGATGCCGACCTGCGCGTCGCCGTCGGGACCGGGGGCCGCTGCGCCGTCCGACGGGACGACGAGACCGCGCGCGAGGAGCGAGCGCAGCGCGACCCGCCCGACGAGCGCGCGGTCCGCGCCCTCCTGCGCGTCGAGCCACGGGAGGGCGACGAGCTGCTCGTGGTGGAGCCCGTCGAGGATCGTCACCTCCTCGTCGGTGAGCGTGACGACGTGCGTCACCTCGCCCGGGACGGACCGCGCGAGCGTCTGCTCGGCCGCGGCGATGTCGCTCACGGACCAGCGCATGCTCTGATCGGCCTGCTCGGTCTGCTGGGTCACGAGAAGAGCCCTCCGACGAAGTCACCGGCGGCGGAGAGACCGTCGCCGACCGCGTCCCCGACGTCGGACGCGACGTCCCCGATGGTATCGACCGCGTCGCCCGCGAAGTCGGTGACGTTGTCCCACCCGGCGGCGAGGTACGGACCCGGGTTGGTGGCGAACCCGGAGATCGCGTCCCAGTTGTCGACGACGAGGTTGCCGAGGGCCCAGGCCCCGGCGACGACGCCCGCCCCCACGACGATCCCGATGCCCACCGGGTTCGTGAGCAGGCCGGCCATCATGAGCATGGTCCCGGCGCCTCCGATCACGGACACGCCACCCATCACGCGGTCCACGCCGCCGCGGACGCCGTCGTACTCGGACGCGAACATCTGCTGGAAGCCGCCGATCACGCCGAAGGCGCCGCCGACACCGCCCATGAGCCGGCCGGCGGTGCCGAGCCCGCCGAGCATGCCCATCGCGTCGTCGAGCACCATGCCGCGCGCGAAGACCGAGGCGCTGGCTGCGGCGTCGGACACGTCCGCGAGGCGGCTCGCCTGGAGGAACCCGTTGAGCGCGGTGCCGACCTTCCAGCCCTTCATGCCGGCCATCACGAGAGACGCACCGCCCCACAGCGTCTGGCCCACGTCCCAGATCGAGCCCTGGAGGCCCGGCGCGCCGCCACCGAGGGGGCCACCACCGGGACCCGCGGGGACGCCCGGAGCGGGGACGCCCGGCGACGCGATCGACCCGCCCTCGGTGCTCGTGTCGTGCTGCTGCTGCGCGTTGCGGAGCACGGCCTCCGACGCGTCCGCGAGCGTCTGGCTCACGCCGCGCAGGAGCGCCATCGAGGTGCCGGACCACTCGCTGCGGAACTGTGCGGCGTCGTCCCCCTGCCAGCGCGTGGAGGACTCGACGAGCGAGGACACCTCGGCCGTCGTCGAGGTCAGCTGGTCCGACGCCGACCGCAACGACTGCGCGAGGCTGCGCAGCTGGTTGACGTCGGCTCCCCAGAATCCGCTCACGTCGTCCGTCCTTCCCCGCCCGCCGTGCCGGACGGCACGCGCTCCGGGAGGCTACCCCGCGGCGTCGGGCCTCGGCGACGGGGAGAGGTCCCCATCTCCCGCGTCGGGGTCGCGTGGGGTACGTCTCGCCCCGCCTCCGGGCACCTCCCAGGTGCGCGGGGCACAATCGCTGCATGTCCGACGCGGTCCCCGAGCGCCCTGCCCCACCCGCCCGCGACGCGTCCTTCGAGGCCCACGTCGAGTGGGCCCGTTCCGTGCCGGCGGTCGGCTTCGACCTGTCCCCGGTGGACGGCCGCGTCGTCGAGGACCCGCTCCCCTGGGACTACGCGGCGCTCGCGCGCGAGCTCGTGTCCGGCGGCCGCGGGCCCGTCCTCGACCTCGGCACCGGGGGCGGCGAGGTCCTCGCGACGCTCGGGCCGTTCCCCGCCGGGTCCGCCGCGACCGAGGGCTGGGCGCCCAACCTGCCGGTGGCGCGCCGTCGGCTCACGCCGCTGGGCGTCGAGGTCCGTGCCGTCGAGGCGGGCGAGGACCAGGTCCTGCCGTTCTTCGACCGCCAGTTCGCCGTCGTCCTGGACCGCCACGAGGAGTTCGACCCGGACGAGGTGCGTCGGGTCCTGGAACCCGGCGGCGTGTTCCTCACGCAGCAGGTCGACACGCGCGACGGGGTCCGCCTGTGCGCGGCGCTCGGCGTCGAGCCCCCCTGGGACCCGGACTCGGTGACGCTCGACGGCGCGGTCGCGGTGCTGCGCGACGCGGGCCTCGTGGTCGACGTCGCGCGCGAGCACGAGGGGCTGCGCCGCTTCCGGGACCTCGGGTCGCTGCTCTGGTACCTGCGCGTCGTCGCGTGGCAGGTGCCCGAGCTCGCGAGCCTGTCTCCCACGGCGGTCGCGCGCTTCGAGGCGCCGCTGCGCGCGCTGCACCTGCACTTCGCGGCCGGCCACGAGTTCGTCGACGAGGCGCCACGCTTCCTCGTCGTCGCGCGCACGTCGTACTGAGCGCCGTCCGGCGGCGGGAGGGCACGGAAAGGCCCGCGGGCTGGAGAGGAGACCTCCCCTGTCGTGCTGGACGAGGGCACGACGCCCGCGGGCCCCGGTGGTCGCGTGGTACTCGCTCGCCGTCGGGAACCTCCCCTCGGGAGGTCCCGCCCGGTTCACGGGCTCACCGCATCCGGTCCGTCAGTCGAATCGGTTGCGCGACGACTAGCGCGCAACCACCTCACGAGTCCGAAGAGTCTTCACTTCTCGGATCACCTCCTTTCGCGTGTACGACGACGGTACGTCCGACCGCGCGGACCGCGCCAGGGGTTTTCGCGCACGGAGGAGAACGCCGCGAGATCGACCCGTGCGTCCCCAGATCGACCCTCGGAAGGTCGACCTCGCGACGCACGGGTCGATCTCGCGATCAGCGGCGCAGGTGCGCCCACTCGTCGGGGTAGTCGTCGAGCCAGCCCGCGAACGAGCGCGGCGGGCGCTCGGTGAAGCGCCGGACGGTGTCGCTGACGTGCGCGAGCTCGCCCGCGGCGATGGCCGTGTACGACGACACCCACCCGTCGACCTCGAACGGCGGCGCGCCGTAGACCGCGCGCGACGCGTAGGCCTCCTCGACGGTCTCGGGGTGGTACGTGATCTCCCGGCCGGTCGCCTCCGAGAGCAGCGCCGCGACCTCGGCGAGCGTCAGCGCCTCGGGTCCGGTGAGGTCGTAGACGGCGTCGTCGTGCCGGTGCCGGCGCTCGTCGAGGAGGACGGCGGTCGCGACGTCCGCGATGTCGTCGTGCGACACCGACGCGACCCGTCCGTCCCCCGCCGGGCCGCGGATGACGCCGTCGTCGCCGACCATGAGCGCCAGCCCGCGGTGGTAGAGGTTGTCGCGCAGGAACGTGTGGCGCAGGCCGGTCCCGCGGACGTACTGCTCGGTGTGCCAGTGGTCGCGCGCGAACGTGAACACGGCGTCGGGGGCGGCTCCCACGAACGACACGTAGACGAGCCGCTCGACGCCCGCGACGACCGCGGCGTCGACGGCGGCCCGGTGCGTCGCGACCCGGTCCGCGTCCTCGCGCGCGGACACGAGGAACACCGTGTCGCAGCCCCTGAACGCCCGGACCATGGCGGGCGTGTCGGTGTAGTCGCCGACCACCGCGACGTCGGACTCGGGCAACGGGTCGTCCCCGAGGCTCGGTGCGCGGGCGGCGTCGCGCACGACGAGGCGCTGCGGCGCACCCTCGGCCGCGAGCCGGAACGCGAGCTTCGAGCCCAGCAGCCCGCTCGCTCCGGTCACCGCGATGCGCCCCGACCCCGCCCTGATCGTCATGCGTCCACGGTAGGTGCGGCGCTGCGGCGGTGCGCGACGAGCCGGGCGCTACTCGTCGGCCGGCTCGTTCTTCCTCCGGATGACGAGGAGCGGGTCGGGCGTCCCGACGACCTCGTGGTCCTTGCCGTCGTAGTCGAACCGGGTGAGGAAGTGGCGCATCGCGTTGATCCGGGCTCGCTTCTTGTCGTTGGACCGGATGATCGTCCACGGCGCGTACCGCTTGTCGGTGCTCCGGAACATCTCCTCCTTGGCCGCCGTGTAGTCCTCCCAGCGGTCCAGCGAGGCCAGGTCCATCGGGGAGAGCTTCCACCGCCGCACCGGGTCCAGCTGGCGGATCGCGAACCGCGTGCGCTGCTCGGTGCGGGACACGGAGAACCAGAGCTTCGTCACGTGGATGCCGGAGTCGACGAGCATCCGCTCGAACGCGGGCGCCTGCGTCATGAAGGTCCGGTACTCCTCGTCGGAGCAGAAGCCCATCACGCGCTCGACGCCCGCCCGGTTGTACCAGGACCGGTCGAACATCACGATCTCGCCCGCCGTCGGCAGGTGCTGGACGTAGCGCTGGAAGTACCACTGCCCGCGCTCGCGGTCGCTCGGCTTGGACAGCGCGACCACGCGCGCGGTGCGCGGGTTGAGGTGCTCCGTGAACCGCTTGATCGTGCCGCCCTTGCCCGCCGCGTCCCGGCCCTCGAAGAGGATGATCGCGCGCCGGTCGTTGTCCTCGAGCCAGTACTGGAACTTGAGCAGCTCGACCTGCAGCCGGTACTTCTCGAGCTCGTACTCGTCGCGGTCCATGAGCGACTCGTACGGGTACCCCTCCTGCCACGTGTAGACCGGGTTGCCCTCGGGGTCGATGAGGTCCGGGTCGGGCGTGTGCCCGTCGCGCACCGTGTAGCCACGGTCGCGCAGGTACTCGATGTACTCCCGCAGGTCGTTCGGGGGGTTCACGACGGTCATGCAGGTCTCCTCGGGTGCTCGACGGCCTCGCTCCGCAGGTCCAACCTGCGTCCTCCGCGGCGCAGGCGCCACCGGGCACAATGGCGGACATGAGCGAGCCGTACCGCGTGATGATCGTCTGTACCGGGAACATCTGTCGATCCGCGATGGCCGAGGTCGTGCTCCGGGACCGGTTCGAGGCCGCCGGCCTGGGCGACCGCGTGGTCGTCGACTCGACCGGGGTGAGCGACGAGGAGCGCGGCAACCCGATCGACCGTCGTGCGCGGACCGTCCTCCTCGAGCACGGGTACGCCGTCGACGGCACGCACCGCGCCCGCCAGGTCCGGGCCGACGAGCTCGCGTCGCGCGACCTCGTGCTCGCGATGACGACGCAGCACGCGCGGGCGCTCCGCCGGCTCGCCGAGGGTCGTCGCGGGCCGGCGCAGCAGCCTGGGACGGACGGGCTGGCGGACCGCCTGCGGATGTACCGCTCGTTCGACCCGGCCGCGCCGCACGTCGCGCCCGGCGAGCCGGAGACGGTCCTCGACGTCGCCGACCCCTGGTACGGCGGGGCGCAGGACTTCGAGGACTGCCTGGCCGAGGTCGAGGCGGCCGCGGACGGCGTCGTGGATCACGTGCGCGCCGCGCTCCGCTGACCCGGGACCACCGTGTGGGCGGGCAATGGGCCTGGTCCACCGGTCGAGACCGAGCCCGTTGCCCGCCCACAACGGTCAGCGGTCGCCGGTGCCCGGCTCCGGCTCGCCCGACGGCGCGGCGGTCGCCTCCTCGTACGTCGTGACCGCGGGGGCCGGGCCGCGCAGCGCGTCGTGCGGCGCGAGCTCCTGCTCGTCCTGCCGCGTGGCGTCCCGCGAGGCGCGGAGCTGGTCGCCGTTCAGGAGCAGGTTGAGCAGGATCGCGCAGATCGCGCCCGAGCTGATGCCCGAGTCGAAGATGAGCTGGAACCACTGCGGGAACTCGGCGTAGATCTCC
This sequence comes from Cellulosimicrobium sp. PMB13, assembly GCF_051294865.1. Taxonomy (NCBI): domain Bacteria; kingdom Bacillati; phylum Actinomycetota; class Actinomycetes; order Micrococcales; family Promicromonosporaceae; genus Cellulosimicrobium; species Cellulosimicrobium sp. PMB13. The sequence continues at coordinate 882,829 of NZ_CP145910.1, forward strand.
GGCTTCACGGTCGGCAGGAGCGCGACGCCGAGTGAGATCGCGACGACGAGGATGTTCTTGTTCGTGAACGTCACCTTGGTCAGCGACCGGATGCCCGACGCCGCGACCATGCCGAACAGCGCGACGCCCGCGCCGCCGAGCACCGCGCTCGGCACGCCCTCGACGACCGCCCCGACCTTGGGGACGAGGCCCAGCACGACGAGGATCGCACCGGCCATCGTCGCGACGTACCGGGACTTGACGTTCGTCAGGCTCACCAGACCCACGTTCTGCGCGAACGCCGTGTACGGGAACGTGTTGAACGCGCCGCCGAGCACGGTCGACAGGCCGTCCGCCCGCAGGCCGTCCGCGAGGCGCTTCGTCGTCACCGGCTTCTCGACGATCTCGCCGACCGCGATCATGTCGCCCGTCGTCTCGGTCATGATGACGAGCCCGACGACGAGCATCGAGAGCACGGCCGCGACGGGGAACGTCGGGAGGCCGAAGTGGAACGGCGTGACGAGCGCGAACCAGCCCGCCTCGCCGACGCCCGACCAGTCGACCTTGCCCATCGGCAGGGCGACGAGCGTGCCGAGCGCGAGTGCCAGCAGCACCGAGACGCGCGCGAGCGCGGGCGGCGCGAACCGCTCGACGAGCACGACGAGCAGCAGCGTCCCCGCGGCGAGCGCGAGGTCCGACGGCGCCGCGCTCTCGCCCTGCGCCGTGATCCAGCCCGCCGCGACGTCCATGAGGGTCACGCCGATGATGAGGATGACCGTCCCCGTGACGATCGGCGGGAAGAACCTCAGCAGCGCGGAGAAGAACGGCGCGACGAGGATCATGAAGAGCCCGCACGCGATCGTCGCGCCGAACACGGCGGTGATGTCGTACGTCGTGCCGATCGTGATCATCGGGCCCACGGCCGCGAACGTCACGCCCTGCATGAGCGGCAGCCGCACGCCGAACCGCCAGAACCCGACGGACTGGAGGATGGATGCGAGGCCCGCGACGAACAGGTCCGCGCTGATGAGGAACGCGAGGTCCTGCGCGGAGTAGCCGAGCGCGCCGCCCACGATGAGCGGCACCGCGACGGCGCCGGCGTACATCGCGAGGACGTGCTGCAGCCCGAGCGGGAAGAGCCGCGCGAACCGCGGCACCTCGTCGACGGGATCCGTGGCGCGCTCCGTCTCGCGCGCGGTCGCCTGGGTCATGGGCAGCCCTCCTTCGTCCGGTCGACAGCCGGAGGCCGCCGTCGACCGCACGCTAGGGCCGGACCGTCACCGCACGGTCACCGCCGCGTTTCCGCGGTGTGACGGGTCCCGTGACGCTCTGCCCGTCCGCGAACGCGTCCCCGGACCTGCCCGACGACGCTCCCCGCCGCCCGCGCGACCCGGCGGCCCCAGCCGTGCAGCGCACCCACGAGGCGACGCGCCCCGTGGGCGGTGGGCGCGCCGTCGTCGTCCAGGGACCCCGCGCCGGGCCGCTCGGCTCCCGGGGAGGAGGCCGCGTCGTCGGCCACGGGGACCGGCGCGGGGAGGTACGCCGTGAGCCACTGCGCGAGGCGCCCGTACGCGAGCGCGCGGACCGGGCGAGCGGAGAGCACGACGTCGTGCAGCGCACCGTCGATGCGCGCGACGGTCACGAGGTCGCCGAGCCGGACGGACCGCAGCGCGACGCCGTCCACGTCGATCGCCGTGTCGGTGTGCGCCATCTCCGGAGTCCAGCGCGGTGCGAGCGTGCTGCGCGTCGACAGCAGGACGAGCACGGGCACCCCGATGCCGAGGCCGCGCGCGACCTCCTGGTGCCCGTGGAAGACCGCGGTCAGCCAGGCAGGCGTCGTGCTGAAGCCGTGCTGCGGGCGCCACGCGAGGTCGTACGTCCACTCGCCGTCGAAGTCCTTGCTCACCGTCCGCGTGTAGAAGCCGAGGTCCACGTTGGGCAGCGGCCGGTTCGGGGTCAGTCGGGCGCGCGCGCCGATCACGGGCTCGAGCAGCAGCCGCCCCACCTCGCGCGTCTGGAACTCGAGCCACGGGCTGTTGAGGACGACGGCGGACGCCCGCCCCGGGTGGTGCGCCGCCCACAGGCTGAGCGTGAGCCCGCCCGTGGAGTGACCCATGAGCACGAGCCGGCGTCGGCTCGTGCGGCGGACCCCGTGACCGATCGCGTCGAGCGCCGCCTCGACGTCCTCGTCGTACGTGGCGAGGTCCGTGACGTACCCGGGGGTCTGGCCCGGGCGCAGGGAGCGGCCGTACTTGCGCAGGTCGAGCGCGTGGAAGCGCGCGCCGTGCGCCTCCCAGAACTCGGCGAGCTCGGTCTGGAAGAAGTAGTCGGACCAGCCGTGCACGTAGAGCACGTCGAGGTACGGCTCGGGGTCGCCCGTGGGCCTCGCCCCGGTGGCGTCCCCGGCCCGACGGCGCCGCACGAGCGTGGCGACCACGTCGCCCTCGTCGTCGGGCGCGAGGGGCAGCGTGAGCTGCTCGTAGTCGTCGCCCAGGACGTCGGGCTGCCAGCCGGCCATGCCCCGACCCTAGGAGCGGCGCCCCCCGGGCGCGCGCCGGGCCCGCCAGCGCACGACCTCGGCCTCGACGTCGCGCGTCGGCGTCACGACGGGCGGCCCGCCGAGGAGCTGGCGGCGGGCGTCGACGACGCGCGCGTTGAAGTCCTCGAGGAGCTCGCGGACGACCTTCTCGTCGAGCTCCTGGTCGAGGCGGTCGTCGAGGCCATGGTCCTCGGCCTTGAGCAGCATCGCGGGCGGACCCAGCCCGGTGAGCCGCTCGCGCTCGATGACGCTCTTGAGCCACCAGTCCGGGTCGTGGCGGCCCGTCAGGCCGGGGATCGGCTTGCCCGCGAGCGGCAGGTCGTCGAACTCGCCGCGCCGGATCGCCTGGTCGATCACCACGTCGACGTACTGTGCGCGATCCTCGGGCCGCACCCGCCGCGGCGTGCGGACGGTCTCGGGATCGTCGGCATCGGCGGCGGCGTCGTCGGCGGCGTCCTCACGCTCGATCTCGCGGTCGACGCGGTACTGCGCCGCGCGGCGGACCGGGTCGTCGTCGGGCACTCGCTGTCGTCTGCGGAACACGGTGCGCCTCCTGTCGCATCGCTCGTGGCACGTCGTCACCCAGCCTAGGCAGACGTCGGCGGCATGATGGGTCCATGTCCGGGTCGATGAAGGTCTCGCGCCGCTCGCACGTGCCGCCGTTCGCCGTCATGCAGGTGCTCGCGGAGGCGAACCGGCTGCGCGACGCCGGGGCGTCGGTGCTGAACCTGTGCGCGGGCGAGCCGGCGACCGGGGCGTCGGACGTCGTGCGGCGCCGCGCGATCGAGCTCCTCGAGAGCGGCGACCTCGGGTACACCGAGGCGCTCGGCGTGCCGGCGCTGCGGCGCGCGATCGCCGAGCACTACGGCCGCTGGTACGACGTCGAGGTGGACCCGGCGCGCGTCGCGGTGACGACGGGCTCGTCGGGCGGCTTCCTCCTCGCGTTCCTCGCGGCGTTCGACGTCGGCGACCGCGTCGCGCTCGCCCGCCCCGGCTATCCCGCGTACAAGAACATCCTCGCGGCGCTCGGGTGCGAGGTCGTCGAGCTCGACTGCGGGCCGGAGACCCGGTACCAGCCCACGGTGTCGCAGCTCATGGAGGCGTACTACGGCGGGGGTCTCGACGGGCTCGTGCTCGCGAGCCCCGCCAACCCGACCGGGACGATGATCCTGCCGGACGAGCTCGCGGCGGTGGCGGCGTGGTGCACCGACCACGACGTGCGCCTGGTCAGCGACGAGATCTACCACGGCATCGTGTACGACGACGGGTCCTCCTCTCGTACATCGGCGCCCGGGACCCTCGGCGGGCCGCAGACGGCCGTCGGGGGCGGCTCGCCCACCGCGGCCCGGTACACGCGCGACGGCGCCGTCGTCGTCAGCTCGTTCTCCAAGTACTGGGCGATGACGGGCTGGCGCCTCGGGTGGCTCGTGCTGCCCGACGAGCTCGTCGGGCCGGTCGACGCCCTCGCGGGCAACGTCGCGCTCTCGCCGCCCGCTCTCGCGCAGCACGCGGGCGTCGCGGCCTTCTCGCCCGAGGGGTACGCGGCCGCGGAGGAGAACGTCGCGCGCTACGCGGCGTCGCGCGAGCTCGTCCTGTCCCGGCTCGACGACCTCGGCTGGTCGCGCGTCGCCCCGGCGGACGGCGCGTTCTACGTCTACGCCGACGTGTCCGGCGACGGCATGGACTCCGTGACGTGGTGCGAGCGGCTCCTGGCCGAGGCGGGGGTCGCGCTGACGCCCGGCACCGACTTCGACGGTGTGAACGGCCGCGACTGGGTACGCCTCTCCTTCGCGGCAGCGCCCACGACGGTCGCCGAGGCCGTCGAGCGAGTCGTCGCGTGGCGTGCCACCCTGCATCGGTGACGTCCCCGCCGAGCTCGACCGCGGTGCCCCCGCGCGCACCGGGCATGCTCCGCCTCGCGACCTTCAACACCCTGCACGGTGCCGCGCTCGACGGGACCGTCGACGTCGAGCGTTTCGCGCGCGCCGTCGCGGCCCTGGACGCCGACGTCCTCGCGCTCCAGGAGGTCGAGCGCGACTCGCCACGCTCCCACCGGACCGACCTGGTCGCCGTCGCCGCCGAGGCGCTGGGCGCTCAGCACCACCACCTGTCCCCCACGCTGCGTGGCGTGTCCGGCGCCTGGGCACCGGCGGGCCGTCCGGGTCGCGGCGCCCGGCGGGTCCCCGGCGTCGCATCGTTCGGGATCGGGCTCGTCAGTCGGTACCCCGTCGACCGGTGGCTGCGGCTCGAGCTCGACCGCATGCCGTGGCGGTCCCGGGTCCGGCGCCGCGCCCCGTCCTCGGCCTCCTCGGGGATCGGCCGACTGCTCCCGGTGCGGGTCGTCCCGGACGAGCCGCGCGCGGCGCTCGCGGCAGCGGTGCGGACGCCGTGGGGCACGCTGAGCGTCGTCACGACCCACACGACGTCCCGGCCCGAGTTCACGGCGGACCAGTTCCGGTCCTTCGTGCAGGCGTGCGCCGGGCTGCCGCGACCGCTCGTGCTCCTGGGCGACCTCAACCTGCGGGCGCCCGAACCCGCAGAGATCAGCGGCTGGGCCGCCCTCGCGGACCACCTCACGCACCCCGCCGACCGCCCGGTGCGGCAGATCGACCACGTCCTCGCCGACGCCGCCCCCGGCGGTCCGGTGGTGCGGTCGGTCGGTCGCACGGTCGCCGTGGACACGGGACTGTCGGACCACCGGGCGCTCGTCGTGGACGTCGTCGTCGACGGCCGGGACGCGCCCGCGCGAGGTGCCGCGCGACGCCCGCCCGGCGGGGCGCGGTAGCCCCTTCCCGCGCACAGCGGGCAGGTGTCTCCTACCGTGTCTCGTGTGCATCACGTCACACGACCTCTTGCCGGGTGCGCCGCGCTCCTCCTCGTGCTGCTCGCGGCGCTCGTCCCCGCGACGTCGGCGAGCGCCGTCACCACGGCGGGCTGGGCGGACTGGCAGCCGCTCACCGGCGCGGCGGGCGCGTGGACCACGACGATGCAGCTCCCGGCCGGCGGCTTCCCGGCAGCGTCCGTGACGTCGGACTCCCGCGGCGGCCAGGTCGGAGTCCAGTCGGGCGCGAGCAGCTGGCTCAGCACCGCGACCCCGCCGGGCGCCGTGTTCGGGTCCAGCCAGGGGCAGGAGTACCTGAACCTGCGGCCGCGCGCGGACAACGCGACCTCGCCGTCCACCACGACCTACACGTTCGAGCGGCCCACGCCGGCCGGCGGATGGGCGTTCGTCCTCGGCGACATCGACGCGGACCGCGCCGTCGTGGTCGCGCGCGGCGAGGGCGGCCGGCTGCTCACGGGCGCGGAGCTCGGCTGGCAGGGCGGGTTCAACTACTGCGCGGTCTCGCCGGGGCCGTCGTGCACGGGCTCCGCGACGGACGTCGCGACGTGGGACCCGGTCACGGGCGAGGTGGCCGGCAACCTCGCCGGCACGGACACGTCGGGTGCGGCGGGCTGGTTCCGGCCCAGCGTCCCCGTCACCAGCCTGACGGTCTTCTTCTTCCAGCGATCGGGCTTCCCCGTCTACCAGACGTGGTTCGCCTCGCTCGCGCGCGACATCTCGGGAGTCGTCGACCTGGTCGACGCCGACGGCGCCCCCACGGGCTCCGTGGTCACGGGGGCCACCCTCACGCTCTTCGGCCCTGACGGCACAGCGCTCGCGACGACGACGTCCGCGGCCGACGGGACCTACTCGTTCCCGGGGTTCACCGCAGCGGGCGGGTACGCGGTCGAGCTGACCGCCCTGCCCGAGGCCGGCGGCGAGCACCCGTTCGGACTCGTCCCCTCCGGGTCCTCGACGGTCACGGACGTCGACCTCTCGGTGACCGACGCGACCGACGTCGACCTCGCGGCGCGCGTGATCCAGCCCATCGCGGTGAGCGGCACCGTCCTGTCCGACGACGGCACGCCCGTCCCGGGTGCCACCGTCACGCTGACGCCTGCTGGTGGGGGCCCGCCGCTGACGGCGGTCACGAACTCCCAGGGCGGCTACGTGATCGACGACGTGGCGTGGGACCTCGAGGCCGGTCAGCCGCTCGAGTACACGTTCGGGGTGACCGACCTCCCCGCAGGCTCCACGGTGACGACGACGCCGCCGGCCCTCACCGTCGACGTCGGCGAGGAGGCGCCCAGCACGGGCAACGACTTCGTCGTGCAGCCGCCGCCGTCGCTCTCGGGAACGGTCACTGCAGGCGGCGCGCCGGTCGCGGGCGCCGTCGTGACGATCACCGGACCGGGCGGGACGGTGACGGTCCCGACCGCCGCCGACGGCACCTACGTGGCCGACCTCCTCCCGCCCGGCGAGTACACGGTGAGCGTCGAGGTCCCGTTCGGCTTCACGGCCGACGGGCCCACGACGCGCACGGTGGCGGTCGCGGCGGAGGACGTCACGGACGTCGACTTCGCGCTCGCGCGGCCGGGCGCCGTCGGCGGCGTGGTCACCGACGACGCAGGAGACCCCGTACCTGGCGCCACCGTCACGGTCGACGGGCCGGCTGGTCCGGTCGAGCTCGTGACCGACGCCGACGGCGCGTACTTCCTCGGCGACCTCGCGCCGGGCGACTACGCGATCGTCCTCACGGTGCCCGACGGCTACACCGCGACGTCGACGGAACGGCAGGTGACGATCAGCGCGGCCGGTGAGAACCGTCTGGACCAGGACTTCGCGCTCGCGCAGGTGGTCCCGCCGGTGTCGGCCGGCGGGACGGTCGTCGACGGTGACGGCGCCCCTGTCCCCGGTGTGCAGGTCGACGTGCTCGACGCCGACGGCGTCGTGGTGGCGACCGCGACGACCGCGGACGACGGAACGTGGACCGCGGAGCTTCCCGCCGGGGCCTACGCGGCGCGCATCGTCCCGCCGGACGGCTACACGGTCGAGGGAGCGGGCGAGCTGCCGTTCGAGGTTGTCGACGCAGCCGTCACCGGGCTCGACTTCGTGCTCGCCGTCGACGGAGCGCTCCCGCCCGGGCCGACGGACCCGCCCGGGCAGCCCGGGCCGGGCGGTACACCGGGCGGCACACCGGGCGGCGGCACGTCCGGCACCGGCGGCGACGAGAGCGGGGGCCCGCTCGCGGCGACCGGAGCGACGACGTCGTCGTCCCTCGCGGCGGCGCTCGGACTGGTCGTGGTCGGCGGCGTGCTCGCAGCGACCGCCCGGCGACGCGCTCGCACGGTGCCAGCGGTGGCACCCGTAGCCGGGAGGCCGGCACGGTCCGACCGCTGACTGCGCGGGCCGTCACGCATCCCGCGCACCCCGCAGCCAGGGTCGATACGCTCCGACCCAGGGCGTCGACGGCGAGGGAGCGGTCCGATGGTTCCGGAGATCAGCTACTGGGCGGTGCTGGCCGCCACGGTGTCGAGCATGGTCGTGGGGTCGGTCTGGTACACGCCGAAGGTGTTCGGCACGTACTGGATGCGGGTCGCGAAGGTGGACCCGTCCGGGGAGGGCCGGGGCGCCGTCGTGCCGATCGTGGTGACCCTCGTCGTGAGCTTCGTGACCGCCTGGGTGCTCGCGGGCGCGACCTACCTGGCGTGGTCGTTCTACGGCGGCGGCTACCTCGGCAACGCGGTGCTGACGGCGCTCGTGCTCTGGGCAGGCTTCACGGCCGCGCGGTTCATCACGCACGACGCGTTCGAGGGGCGGCCGGTGGGGCTGACCGTCCTCAACTCCGCGCACGAGCTCGTGACGCTGCTGGTGATGGGCCTGCTCATCGGGCTCATCCCGCCGGCCGGCGTCTGAACACCGGGCCCGGACGGTCGTCACGCGGCGAGCTCGACCTCGTCGGGCACGGCGACCAGCTCGGCGGCAGGGCGGCGTCGGGCCCGGCGCGCGCGGACGAGGAGCACGACCGCCTGGATGCCGATGACGATCCACACGAGGTTCGCGAAGACGGACGGCCACACCCCGTTCGCCGCCGCGACGAGGCCCATGAGACCGGCCGCCGTGAGGTTGGTGAGCTGGAACGGCGCGGACGACGCGGCCCAGCGGCCGCGGGTGACCTGCGCATAGGCGACGACGCCGGCGGCGGCGCCGATCCAGCCGAGGAACATGACGAACGTGTCGAGGGTGATAGGCACAGCAGACTCCGGCGACGAGGAGGTGGGTGGAGGGGGTTCCGCGACGCTGCGGTGGCTGTGCGCTCCGGGCTCGTGGCTGGTGGCGCGGGTGGTGCGAAGCTCGGGCGCCGACCCGTAAGGAGGAGGAAACCGACCGGCGCCGTGCACCAGTGTGGGCGGGATTTTCGTTCAGCACAATCGAACGCTGCTAGACCCGCCGTTTAGTATTGCTACATGGCGACGGACCCACGCAGACTTGCCTTCCTCCTTGCCGTGCACCGGGGCGGAGGTGTGCTCGCGGCCGCGGATCTGTTAGGAGTCACCCCCTCTGCCGTCTCGCAGCAGATCCAGCGGCTCGAGGCCGAGGAGGGCGTCCTCGTGCTCGACCGCGGCCCGCGCGGCGTCACCCTCACACCGGCGGGACGCGTCCTCGCCGACGTCGCCGAGCGCATCGAGACCGAGCTCGTCGAGGCGCGCAAGGAGCTCGCCGCGCTGGGCGACGAGGTCGCGGGTCGTGTCGCCGTGGGGGCGTTCCAGTCCGCGATCCGCGCGGTCGTCGCCCCGGTCGCGGCACGGCTGGCCGAGACCTCGCCCGGGATCGACCTCGACGTGCAGGAGCGCGAGCCCGCCGAGGCGCTGCGCCTCCTGCGCGCCGGCGAGCTCGACGTCGTGCTCCTCGAGCGCGACTTCGAGGCCGCAGAAGCCCCCGCGCCCCGCGGCACGCACGAGGTCGTCCTGCTCGAGGAACCCTGGCGGCTCGTCGTCCCCGCCTCGATGCCCACCCCCGCCCGCCTCGACGACGTGCGCGACGCCGTCTGGCTCGGGCCGCAGCCCGACACCGCCGCGGCGCGCGCGCTGCGCCGGCTCTCCCAAGGCCTCGGCGGCACCCTGCGGACGCAGCACCTGTACTACGACTTCGACGTCGCGCTCTCGCTCGTCGCCGTCGGGCTCGGCGTCGCGATGCTCCCGGCGCTGGCGGTCGAGGGCGGTGCGTCCGACGAGGTGCCCGACGGCGTCACGGTCGTCGGCCTGCCGGGTCTCGGTTCGCGCCGGCTCGTCGCACGGCACCGCGCCACGCGGCACGAGCCGCGTCCGGTCGTCAGCGCGGTCCTCGACGAGATGGTCGACGCCGCGGCAGAGATCTCCTTCGCGTGACCTCGGACCACCGCGCCGAGATAGAGCCCTGGTGGCCGAGGTAGAGCCCTGGTGGCCGAGGTAGAGCCCTGGTCACCGACCAGGGCTCTATCTCGCGGACCACGGCTCTTCGTCGGGACGTACGCTGCCCGGGTGGACGTAGCGGTGATCGGTGCGACGGGGGACGTCGGGCGCCAGGTGTGCACGCAGCTCGTCGAGCGGCGCGTCCTGCCGTCGACGTCGCGGCTCCAGCTCGTCGGACGGCGCGACGGCGCCTCGGCCCGGGCGGTGCACGGGCTGCGGGCCGATCTCGTCGACGCCTACGACGAGCACGCGCCGCTGCTCGACGTCGCGCACTCCCCCGCCGACGTCGCGGCCGACGTGATCGTCGTCGCGGCGGGTCTCACGGCGCCGGCGCGTCCGGGCGCCGACCCGGACCGCCGCCTGCTCGCGGCGACCAACCTGGCCGTCGTCGCGGAGCACGCCGACGCGATCGCACGGCACGGGTCGGGTCACGAGGTCGTGCTCGTCGTGACGAACCCCGTCGAGCTCGGCGTCGCCGTGATGGCCGCTCGGCTCGGTCGCCACCGGGTGCTCGGGATGGGCGCGTGGCTCGACACGCTGCGGTTCCGCCGCGAGATCGCGGTCGAGCTCGGGGTACGACGCCACCGCGTGGGCGGATTCGTCGGCGGGCAGCACGGCGAGGACGCCGTGCCGCTGTGGTCGACGGTCCGGGTGAGCGGTCTGGACCTCGACGAGCGCCGTCGCGCCGTCGCGTCCCTGCGCCGGGGCCGCCCCCTCGACGTCCTGCCCGGCGAGATCGCCGCGGCGAAGCGCGAGCTCGCCGCGGTCGCAGCCCAGGACATCGGCGCGGCGTTCGACCTCATCGACACGTGGCCGGCCGACCTGCGGACGGTCACCCGGCCGTGGATGACGCACCAGTCCGGCGCCAAGACGCCCGCGGGGACGGCGAGCGCGACGGTCGACCTCGTCGAGACGCTCCTCGACGGGCGCGAGATCGTCGTCGCCGGCCAGGTGGCCCTCGACCGCGAGGTCTCGATCGGCGCCGCGGGCGAGCCGTTCCGGGGCGTCCTCGGCGTCCCCCTCGTGCTCGGGCCGGAGGGCTGGACGCGCGTCCTCCTCGACCCCCTGCCCGACGACGAGGCGCGGCGCCTCGCGGAGGCGGCGGACGGCGTCGGGCAGATGCTCGCGGCGGTCACCGGCCCGGCAGGACGGGGCGAGCGGGCCGAGCCCGTGCAGGCCGCACCGCGCCCCGCGGGCGCCGCGGACGCCGTGGGCGAGGAGGTCGACTGGGTCGCGACCGTGCACGGTGACGACCGGCCCGGGACGCTCACCGCGCTGACCGGCGTCTTCTCGACGCGCGGCGTGAGCTTCGACTCGCTCGCCACGCGTCCGGCCGACGACGGCGGCCGGGTCGGCCGCATCGACGTCACCTTCAGCGCGACGGAGCGCCGCACGCGCGCGCTCGAGCGGGCGGTGGGCCGGCTGGCCACGGTGCGGTCCGTCGTCGTGCGGAGATCTCACAGCACGCCGACCGTCGGTGAGCGAAGACCGTAACGAGACCGCGCGGACGGAGACACGCCCGGGAAACGCCCCGCGCCTAGCGTCGGGAGCGCCGCACGACGCGGCAGGCCACCGCCGACCTCTCCCCCGGAGCCGTGCCCCATGTCCTACGTCAAGCCCGCCGAGCTCGTTCCGATCCTCGTCGATGCCGGCGCGAACAAGGTCCTCCTGTCCACGCGCGACACGCTGATCCGCTCCACGATGGGGGGCGCGATCCTCGCGATCGCTGCCGCGTTCGCCGTGACCGTGACCGTGACGACGGGTCATGCGATCCTCGGCGCGGTCCTCTTCCCCGTCGGCTTCATCATGCTGTACCTGCTCGGGTACGACCTGCTCACGGGCATGTTCGTGCTCGGCCCGCTCGCGTGGCTCGACAAGCGGCCGGGCGTCACGCTGCGCGGCGTCCTGCGGAACTGGGGACTGGTCTTCGTCGGCAACTTCCTCGGGGCGTTCGCGGTCGCGGTGATGATGGCGATCGTCGTGACGTACGGGTTCGACACGCCGCCGAACGAGGTGGGTCAGGCCATCGGGCACATCGGCGAGGGGCGGACGGTCGGGTACGCGGAGCACGGGGCGTCCGGCATGCTCACCCTGTTCGTGCGCGGCATGCTGTGCAACTGGATGGTCTCGATGGGGGTCATCGGCGCGATGATCGCCAAGGACGTCCCGGGCAAGGCGATCGCCATGTGGATGCCCGTCATGCTCTTCTTCTTCATGGCGTTCGAGCACTCGATCGTCAACATGTTCCTCTTCCCGTCCGGCCTGCTGCTCGGCGGCGAGTTCACGATCATGGACTACCTGGTCTGGAACGAGATCCCCACGGTCGTGGGAAACCTCGTGGGCGGCCTCCTCCTGACGGGACTCCCCCTCTACTTCACCCACGGCCGGCAGAAGGCGCGTCGCGACGCCGACGCTGATGCCGCGCCGGTCGCACCGGTCGCGGAGCCGACGGCGCAGCGCGAGCTGGTCTCCGAGCCCGCCTGACGGGCCGGGACGCCGTGTCCGGGATCGACCGGGCGCGGCGTCGTGCCGCACGGGTGGACCGGTCACGCCGCGCGGGTGGAGCGGGGCGTCAGCGGGTCCGCGTCCCGCCGCGCCGCGTCGGGGCCGTGGTGGCCCGCACCGCACGGGTCCCGACGACGGCCCCCGCGATCGTGAGCCCGAGGGTCACCGTGGTCGCGACGAGGGTGACGGCGAGCTCGATCTCGTCACCGTCGACGAGGAAGAGCACCGGCGCTGCCGCGACCAGCACCCAGCCGGCCGCCTCGCTGAGCGGGCGGGCGGCACGGTGCGCCGTCTGCCACGCCTCGTCGCTCGCGAGGGTCGTGGCCGTGCGGATCCCGGCGACCTGGTTGCGCCCGACGCGTCCGCTCGCCGTCGCGCGGGCGCACCAGACGAGCAGGATCCCTGCTCCGGCGAGGACGAGCAGGAGGACGACGTCGAGGATCGTGTCGGAGGACATGGCGACCACCCTGCCAGACCCGCGACGGTCGGCGAGGGGCCGCTGCCGGTACGATGGGCCCACAACTTCATGCTTCAGCGGTGGCCGTGCCCGTCGTCGACGGGCGGGCCACCGTGCCGCCCGAACCACGACGGGAGAGCCCGGCGCCACGGTCCACGCGACCACGGCTCCGGCGCCGAAGGAGCAAGTTCCTCCCCGGGAATCTCTCAGGCCCACGTACCGTCGCGGCGAGGCAACTCTGGAAAGCGGCCGCACGCCGTCGGGACCCCGGCGCCGCGCGGCCCACCGACGGTGCAAGCCGGCGCGCCCCGGCCCTCGTGAGGGCATGGCGGACCGGCAAAACTCTCAGGTCGACGCGTGCGTCCGATGACAGAGCGGGGAGGGACCCCTCGTCGTCCCCCGCCACCGGAGGTCCCTCGTGACCCAGCAGTCGTTCGACCCCAGCTCGCGGCACAACGCTGCGACCGGCGCGTTCGCGCCCCGCCACCTCGGTCCCCGAGGCCGCGAGGTGCAGACGATGCTCGACCAGCTCGGGTACGCGTCGCTCGACGCGCTCGTCGACGCCGCGGTGCCCGCCTCCATCCGGGCCGAGCGGCCTCTCGACCTCCCGGCGGCGCGCACCGAGACCGAGGTGCTCGACCACCTGCGCGAGCTCGCGGGGAAGAACGTCGTCAAGACGCAGATGATCGGGCTCGGCTACTACGGCACGACCACTCCCCCGGTGATCCGCCGCAACGTGCTCGAGTCCCCCGCCTGGTACACGGCGTACACGCCGTACCAGCCGGAGATCTCGCAGGGCCGCCTCGAGGCGCTCCTCAACTTCCAGCAGGTCGTCGAGGACCTCACGGGTCTGGACGTCGCCAACGCGTCGCTGCTCGACGAGGCCACCGCCGTCGCGGAGGCCGTGGCGCTCATGTGGCGGGCGTCGCGCGCGAAGACCGGGTACGTGGTGGTCGACGCGGACCTCTTCCCCCAGACGCTCGCCGTCACCCTCGGCCGTGCCGGGGCGATCGGCCTGCCGGTCGTGGTCGCGGACCTGTCGGGCGGCCTCGAGGCGGGGCTCTCGGCAGCGCGCGCCGCCGGAGGCTTCCCCGCGGACCTGCCCGACGACGCGGCGCTGGTCGGCGTGGTCGTGCAGCAGTCCGGTGCGTCCGGGCGGGTCGTGGACTGGAGGCCCGTCGTCGCGGAGGCGAAGGAGCGCGGCGCGCTCGTCACGGTCGCGACCGACCTGCTCGCACTGACGCTGCTCGTCTCCCCCGGCGAGCTCGGTGCCGACGTGTCCGTGGGCTCGGCTCAGCGCTTCGGCGTCCCGCTCTTCTACGGCGGCCCGCACGCCGCCTTCATGGCCGTCCGCAAGGGCCTCGAGCGGTCCCTGCCCGGCCGACTGGTGGGCGTCTCGATCGACGCCGACGGCGACACGGCCTTCCGTCTCGCCCTCCAGACGCGCGAGCAGCACATCCGCCGGGAGAAGGCGACGAGCAACATCTGCACCGCGCAGGCGCTGCTCGCCATCGTCGCGTCGATGTACGCCGTCTACCACGGGCCTGACGGCCTGCGCGCGATCGCCGAGCGGACCCACGGCCACGCCGCCTCGCTGGCGGACTCCCTGCGCGCCGGCGGCGTCACGGTCGAGCACGACGTCTTCTTCGACACCGTCCGCACGGTCGTCCCGGGCCGCGCGGCCCAGATCGTCCAGGCCGCGAGCGACGCAGGCATCAACCTGTACAACCCCGACGCCGATCACGTACAGATCGCCTGCGACGAGACCACCACCCCCGCCGTCATCGCGGCCGTGCTGGCGGCGTTCGGGGTCGGGGCCGCATCCCCCGCCGGAGCCGGCCTGATCACACTCCCGGCGTGGGCGGCGCGGACGACGGAGTACCTGCAGCACCCCATCTTCCACCTCCACCGCTCCGAGACCTCGATGCTGCGCTACCTGCGGCGTCTTGCGGACAAGGACCTGGCGCTGGACCGCACGATGATCCCGCTGGGCTCGTGCACGATGAAGCTCAACGCGACCGCGGAGATGGAGGCGATCTCCTGGCCGGGGTTCGCGGACCTGCACCCGTTCGTACCCGCTGACCAGGCGAAGGGCTACGAGGAGCTCATCGGCGGGCTCGAGGCGGCGCTGGCGGAGATCACGGGCTACGCGGGGGTGTCGGTCCAGCCGAACGCGGGGTCGCAGGGCGAGTTCGCCGGCCTCCTGGCGATCCGCGAGTACCACGTGTCGCGGGGCGACACGGAGCGGGACGTGTGCCTGATCCCCGCTTCGGCGCACGGGACGAACGCGGCGTCGGCGGCCCTCGCCGGGATGACGGTCGAGGTCGTCGCGACGGCTGCCGACGGCGAGATCCTGCTCGACGACCTGCGTGCCAAGCTGGCGGACCACGGCCCGCGCGTCGCGGCGATCATGATCACGTACCCGTCGACGCACGGGGTGTACGAGGAGCACGTGCGCGAGGTCTGCGATCTCGTACACGAGGCTGGCGGCCAGGTGTACATCGACGGCGCGAACCTCAACGCGCTCGTCGGGCTCGCGCGCCCGGGCGAGTTCGGGGGCGACGTGTCGCACCTGAACCTCCACAAGACGTTCTGCATCCCGCACGGCGGCGGAGGCCCGGGCGTCGGGCCGGTCGCGGTCGCGGAGCACCTCGTGCCGTTCCTCCCGGGCGACCCGCTGGCGGCGGCGAGGGCCGACCGCGAGGCGGCCGCGCCGTCGGGCACCCCGGTGTCCGCGACGCGCTACGGCTCGGCGGGAATCCTGCCGATCTCCTACGCGTACATCGCCCTCATGGGTCCGGACGGGCTCACCGAGGCGACGAAGACCGCCGTCCTCACCGCCAACTACGTCGCGAGCCGGCTCACCGACCACTTCCCGGTCCTCTACACGGGACCGAACGGGCTCGTCGCGCACGAGTGCATCCTGGACGTCCGGGGGATCACCTCCGAGACGGGCGTGACCGCCGAGGACGTGGCGAAGCGCCTCATGGACTACGGGTTCCACGCGCCGACGCTCTCGTTCCCCGTGGCGGGGACGCTCATGGTCGAGCCGACGGAGAGCGAGGACCTCGCCGAGCTCGACCGGTTCGTCGACGCGCTCGTCGCGATCCGCGGCGAGATCGACGCCGTGGCCTCGGGTCGCTGGTCGGTCGAGGAGTCGCCGCTGCGCGGTGCGCCGCACACGGCCGCGGCCCTCACCGCGGACACGTGGGACAAGCCGTACTCGCGCGAGCTCGCCGCGTACCCGGTCGCGAGCCTGCGCGGCGGCAAGTACTGGCCGCCGGTACGCCGCATCGACGGCCCGCGCGGCGACCGCAACCTCGTGTGCTCGTGCCCGCCCCTCGACGCCTACGCGCACTGACGCGACCAGGAAGGATCACACGATGACGGAGCAGTCGACCGAGCAGGTAGCCGCGGGGGAGCCGGACCGGTTCAGCCCCCTGCACGACGAGCACGTCGCTCTCGGGGCGAGCCTCACGAGCTTCGGCGGGTGGCAGATGCCGCTGCGCTACACGTCCGACCTCGCCGAGCACCGTGCGGTGCGCGAGGCCGCCGGGCTGTTCGACCTGTCGCACATGGGCGAGATCGAGGTCGTCGGGCCGCAGGCCGCGGCGGCGCTCGAACACGCGCTCGTCGGAGACCTCAGTGCGGTCGCCACCGGCCGGGCGAGGTACACGATGATCTGCGCCGAGGACGGCTCGGTGCTCGACGACCTCGTCGTGTACCGGCTCGACGCGGAGCGCTTCCTCGTGGTCGCGAACGCCGGCAACGCGCCGCTCGTCGCGCGCGAGCTCGTGGCGCGGGCCGCAGGCTTCGACGCGGTCGTGACGGACCGGGGGAGCGAGACGGCGCTCGTCGCGGTGCAGGGTCCGCAGGCCGAGGACATCGTCGCCGGACTCGTGGACGCCGACGCTGTCCCCGCAGGTCAGGACGATCCTGTACAGACGGTCCGCACGATGAAGTACTACGCCGCGGCGCCCGTCGCGCTCGCGGTGGAGGACGGCCGTCTCGACGCGCTCGTCGCACGGACCGGATACACCGGTGAGGACGGCTTCGAGCTCTTCGTGCCGGCGGACCGGGCCGCAGCCCTCTGGCGCACGCTCCTCGCCGCCGGCGCGCCGCACGGCCTCGTGCCCGCGGGGCTGTCCGCGCGCGACTCGCTGCGGCTCGAGGCCGGGATGCCGCTGTACGGGCACGAGCTCGACACGACGACCACTCCGTACGAGGCGGGCCTCGGCCGGGTCGTGAAGCTGGACAAGACGGCCCCGGACGGCTCGCCGCTCCCGTTCGTCGGTCGCGAGGCCCTGGCCGCGCGCAAGGTGTCGCCGCCCGCCCGCGTGCTCGTCGGCCTCAAGGGGCTGGGCCGTCGCCCTGCTCGCGCGGGGTACGCCGTCCTGCTGCCTGAGGCCGGGGGAGAGCCGCGCCGGATCGGCACCGTCACGTCGGGGGGGCCCTCGCCCACGCTCGGGCACCCGATCGCCATGGCGTACGTGAGCCCCGAGCTCGCGGCGGAGGGCACCGAGCTCGCGGTCGACGTCCGCGGTCGCGGCGAGCCCGTGGTGGTCGTGCCCCTGCCGTTCTACCGTCGTCCTCAGCAGTCCTGAACGTCCGCGGCGGCAGCCGCACCGACCGACCTCGATCTGCGCCACCCTGTGCGCACGTCCGCCCGAAGGAGCCCACCATGACCGACGCCCAGTTCCCGTCCCACCTGCAGTACACCGCCGAGCACGAGTGGATCGACGGGTCGGACCCGGCGGTCGTGGGCATCACCTCGACGGCCGCCGAGGCGCTCGGGGACATCGTCTACCTCGAGCTCCCCGAGGTGGGCGCCGAGGTCACCGCGGGCAGCGTCGTGGGTGAGGTCGAGTCCACCAAGTCCGTGTCGGAGCTCTTCTCGCCCGTGTCGGGGACCGTCGTCGAGGTGAACCAGGCAGCGATCGACGACCCGGCCGTCGTCAACTCCGACCCGTACACCGAGGGCTGGCTGTTCAAGGTCGACGTCACCTCGACGGGCGACCTGCTGTCGGCGGCGGACTACGCGGGTCTCGTCGCGGGCTGACCCGGACGCGACCGGAAGGCGGCCACGGGCGCCGGCCTCGGCGTGTCGGCGCGCGCGGGGCCGGTGTCCGGGATGACCGGTTCGTTCCGGTGAATGTGACCTAGATCACAGTCGTGCCCGGTGCGGTGGGCCCCCGCCGAAGTCCTCCGTCGGCAGGCGTGTCCACGACCGAAAGGTGCTGTGACGTGCAAGGACGCTCGTCGCCAGTCGCCCTGAGGCCCATTCTCCGAAGATCCTGGAAGTCCGGGCGAAAAGTCGCGTCATGAACGGGACCTTGGTCCATCTCTTCCAGTAGCACCACACCGGATCCGTCAGGGGTGTGACGTGACCGGAAAGATCTGGAGGAGAACATGAGCACCATCGAGCTGGTCCGCCCGTCGGCGTTCCCGCTGGCCGCGTCGCCGCAGCCGATCGCCCCGTTGACCCGCCGTGAGCGCGTCGTCCTGTCGAACCTGTCCGAGGACGTGACCCTCGAGCAGATCGCCACCAAGCTCTTCGTGACCCGCAACACGGTCAAGTCGCAGGTGCGCAGCCTCTACCGCAAGCTCGGCGTCTCGACGCGTGCGGAGGCCGTGGCCTGGGCCCGCGCCGCCGGCCTGCGCTGAGGCGAAGGTCGTCCGTCACAGCGAGGTCGTCCGTCACGTGCGTGCCACCGGCACGACACGCCGACGTGCGACACTCCGCCTATGACACTGCGCAGACTCGTCGTGGCGGCGGCGATCGTCGACGACCTCGCCGCGCCGCGCCTGCTGCTCGCCGCACGCCGGTCCCGCCCGACGCATCTCGCGGGACGGTGGGAGTTCCCCGGCGGCAAGGTCGACCCGGGGGAGACGCCCGAGGAGGCGCTGCACCGTGAGCTCCGCGAGGAGCTCGGCGTCCGTGTGGAGCTCGGTGACGAGGTCGCCGGGCCGGAGCACGGGACCTGGGTCATCACCGACCGCCACGTGATGCGGCTGTGGTTCGCGCGCGTCGTCGACGGCGATCCTCAGCCGCTCGTCGAGCACGACGAGCTCGCGTGGCTCGAGCCGGGGGAGTGGCACGCCGTGGACTGGCTCGACGGCGACGTGCCGATCGTCGAGGAGCTCACGCGTCAGGTCGCGTCGGAAGCCGTCTGACCCACCTGTCGACCTCTCGACGTGACCGCAGCCTGACGAGCGCGACGTCCGGCGCCTCTGCTGCGAGCCGGTCCGACAGGTCGCGGTACTTGTGCCGCGTGACCCAGGCCCAGCGGATGATGTTCTCCTCCGGCGGCTGGAAGACGGACCGCCAGACGGGCGGCTCCGTGTTGCCGTTCCACAGCACCTCGCGCCGGACCGAGCGCCGCACCGTCCGCCCGACCACCTGGCGCATGGTCACGCGCGTCGGCAGGTCCAGCCAGACGAGGAGCTCGACCCGGGCGAGGATCAGCGGGCGCGCGGCGGAGAACTGCCACTCGACGACGAACGCGTCCTGCGCGAGCAGCGCCCGGACGTCGTCGAGGAACTCCGGCCGGGGCACCCACCCCGGTCCGTGGTGCAGGCCGTCGATGTCGGTGTGCGGCACGCCGAGCCGCTGGGCGATCCGGCCCGCGAGCGTCGTCTTGCCCGACCCGGACACCCCGGCCACGGTGATCCGGCGCGGCGTGTGGCCGAGGTGCGCGACGACGTCGTCGTCCGGTCCGAGAAGTAGCACCCGGGGAAACTACCCCACCCGCTGAGTGCTGGATCTTTGTCGTCACGGGGCGTCCCGGACGACAAATACCCAGCACTCAACGGCTGGCCGGTCAGCCGAGCGGCTGGACCCAGGGCGACGGCGCCGGGGGAGCGACGACCGGGGGGCGGTCGGTGCACGACGGAGCGCTCGGCACGAAGCGCCCGAGCCAGTTCACGGTCCCGGGCTCCCACGGGCTGAGCGACGTGCCGTCGTTGCCGCCGAGGTCGGTGAGCGTGAACTCGGTGTCGCCCGCCGGGAAGTTGAACGACCCGCAGTTGTTCACGCCGGCCCAGCCGACGTTGCGCGCGTCGACGTTCTCGAACGACGCGCCGCCCCGGACGCGCGCGCTGACCACGGACGTCCCCGTCCCGTCCACGCGCACGTCCCGGAACGCGACGCCCTCGATCGAGACCTGGTCCTTCACGCCCCAGTCCGACACGAGCATGATCGCGTTGTAGGTGCTGTCGAGGTAGTGGTCGCCGGTCACGCGGACGTCGGCGTCGATGTCGCCGTCGAGCGCGTAGAACCAGATCGCGCCGAGCCCGATGTTCCAGTTGAGCTCGTACGTCCCCGCGCGCACGGCGGTGTTGTCGGTGATCTCGAGCGTCCCCGTGAACGGTTCTGCGCCGAAACGCGACCCGACGTGCAGCCCGCTGCCCTCGCGCACCGGATCGGCGACGAGGTTCGCCCGCACCACGTTGTCCGTGCCGCCGTAGACCGCGATCCCGTTGGCGAGGGTGTTCGACTGGACCGTGTTGTTCTCGAACACGTTGCCCGTGTTCGACAGCCTCTCCGACCACATCGCGAGCCCGTCGTCGCCGGTGTTCCGCACGAAGTTGCCCCGCACGACGGAGTCGGTCACGCCGCCGTGGAAGTTCAGCGCGTCGGCGATCTGGTCAACGACCACGTTGTCCTCGACGACGAGGTTCTCCATCGGGCCGTCGAACCACAGCCCGACCTTCGTGTGCTGGAGGTACAGACCCGAGACCGACGAGTCGCTCAGCGCGCCCCCGACGCCGTTGACCTGGTCGGTGTCGATGCGCTCGCGCACGTCGCCGACGATCGCGAAGTCGCGCAGGTGCACGTCGCGGCTGCCGCCCTCGTGCGCGTACCTGCCGTAGAAGCCGACGCCCGTGTGCACCGACCCGTCCTCCGCGGGCTCGTCCAGCGCGACCTCGCTGCCGCGGAAGATCGTGTACCAGCTGCCGGCGCCCTGGATCGTCACGTCGTCCACGACCACGTGCCGGTTCACCTGGTAGACGCCCGGCGGCACGTAGACCTCGAGGTTCTTCCGCTGCGCGTACGCGATCGCACGGTCGAGGGCATCGGCGGAGTCCTTGCGGCCCGTGGGGTCGGCGCCGAAGAGCAGCGCGTTGGCGGCGCGGAGGCGGATCGTCGGGGGAGCGACCTTCTCCGAGTCGAGCAGGTCGATCACGGTCCAGGCGGCGTCGCTGCCCGCGGGCATGGTCAGGCGCACCGTGTCGCCCGCCTTCGCCGTTCGGCCGAGCAGCAGGCGCTGCTCGTCGTAGAACTTCATGGGCCGGAACGGCGTGCCGAACGTCGGGACGGGAGTCGTCTGCGACGGCACGCACGCGCACTCCGTGACCCACCAGTCGGGCTGGAGGAGCCCGGCCGTCGGGTCGTTCGTGAAGGGGTACTGGTTGTACAGGTACGAGTACTCGGACGTGAGCGTCATCCGCCGGTCGACCCCGACCTTCTTCCCCTGGCGCAGCACCGAGACGTCGAGCGGCGCACGGATCCCCCCGCCCTCCGGTGCGTCCGGGAGCGCGTAGCGCACCGTGATCCCGTTCGCGGCGGCCGGGAGCGTGAAGTCGACGTGCTGCCCCGCGGTGAGGCGGACCGCCGACCGCCCGGACGCCTCCGCCTCGATCGTGTAGGCGTCGCGGCCCGGGCCGATCACCGTGCCGGTCGTCACGGCGTTCTCCGCCTCCTGCTCGATGAACGGCACGTCCGCGCCGCGACCCTCGACGAGCGCGGGGTCGACGGCGGCGCGCGTCACCGGGGTCGGCGTCGGCGGCGCGGGGCGCCCGTGGGCGAACGCCGACGACGCGGTGCCGGCGACGAGCGTGAGCGCGACGGCCGCCGCGGTCGCCGTCGTCGCGACGTGGCCGCGTCGTGCACGAGCCGTGCGTGCGGCGGGATCCCAGCGTGCCGCGCGAGGGGTGGGTCCTGCGCGGCGAGAGGGTGCGTTGCCAGGGTGGAAGAAGCTGCGAATCATCGTCGATCCGTCTCTCTCGGGAGGCGTGCGCCTCCGTGCTGCCCGCGGGCGTGCTGGCCCGCCGGTCGGCACGTGGTCGCACCACCGCGCACCGTCGTCGACCAGACCCTAGGCCGGTCGGGACGCCCCGCACAAGAGGGTCTGTACCGATATTTCAGCAGTAGCGTGCATTTCTTGCGTCGATGAGCGAGGAATGTGACGTGACCGGACGAGAGCCTGGCGCGATCAGCGGTGCTCGTGGCCCGTGCAGGAAGATCGCGCCCATGACCGCCACAGAGCCGACCCCCTCGTCCCCTCTCGCTCCCGGACCCGCCCCTGACCCCGAGCTCGCCCGCGACGTCGACGCGTGCTGCCGTCTGACCGGCGACTTCACGCTCCGCTCGGGGCAGCGCGCCACGGAGTACTTCGACAAGTACCTCTTCGAGGCGCAGCCTGCACTGCTCGCGCGCGTCGTCGAGCGCATGGTGCCGCTCGTGCCCGACGACGCGGACCTCCTCGGCGGGCTGGAGCTCGGCGGCGTGCCGATCGCGACGCTCCTCAGCGCCAGGACGGGACTCCCGACCCTCTTCGTGCGCAAGCACGCGAAGGAGTACGGCACGCGCAAGGCCGCGGAGGGCCCGGACGTCGCCGGTCGGCGCGTCGTCCTCGTGGAGGACGTCGTCACCACCGGGGGAGCGGTGCGCGACGCCGCCGCGGCGCTCCGGGCGGCAGGCGCCGTCGTCGGTACCGTCGTCTGCGCGATCGACCGGAGCCCCGACGGCGTCGACCCGTTCGCGCACGACGGGCTCTCGCTGCGCGCGGTCCTCACCCGCGCCGAGCTGGACCGTGCACGGGCGGGCCATCCGTCGACGGCCGGCTGACGCGACCGTTCCCCGCGCGCGGCCCGGCACCGGACAGTACGTTCACGGCGTGACCCGCTTCGGTGCGATGCTGCGCGCACGCCTGCGCGACACCGGCGAACGGGTGCCCCGGTGGGTGTCCGTCGTCCTCGGGAGCCTGTGCGTGGTCGTCGGTGCGGTCGTGGTGCTGCGCCCGTTCGCGTCGCTGGCCCTGCTCGTCGTCGCGGTCGTCGTGGGGTCGGTGCTGCTGGGCGTCGCGGAGCTCGTCGGCGACCGTCCCTCGTCGACGGAGGAGGGCTCTGCGCCCGCCTCGCGATGGTCGCCCGTGCTGCGCGTCGGTCGCGCGCTGACGTTCGTCGCGCTCGCGGTCGCCGTCGTGCTCTGGCCTGGTCCGTCGCTCCTCGTGGTGACCATCCTTGTCGGGGCAGGGCTCGTCGCCGCCGGCGCGCTCGACGTCCTCGAGGGCATCCTCGACCGGGGCGCCGAGCGGTGGAGGCTCGTCCTGCTGGGTGTCGCGAGCGTCGTGCTCGGCCTGCTCGCCCTCGCCTGGCCGGACGTGACGGTCCTCGTGGTCGCGGTCGTCCTCGGCGTCCGCCTCGTCCTCCTCGGGGTGCGTCTCGTCGTCGGCGGCATCGGACGCTCCCGGGAGGGGGAGGTCGAGCGCGAGGGTGAGGTGGGCCCGGCACCGGGACCGCGCCACCGAGCCGGCCTCGCCGGGGCGATCGCCGCGGTCGTGCTCGCGACGGCGCTCGCCGGTGCGAGCATCGCGGTCCAGAGCGGCGTCCCGCGTCCGGACGCGTTCTACGACCCGCCGGCGGACGTGCCGTCGGAGCCCGGCCGCCTCCTGCGCGCCGAACCGTTCTCGCGCGCCGTCCCCGACGGCGCCACCGCGTGGCGCGTGCTCTACACGACCACGCGCGACGAGGACGAGCCGGCGGTCGCGAGCGGCGTCGTCGTGCTCCCGGACCTGGCCGACGACGCGGCCCCGCCTCCCGTGGTCGCGTGGGCCCACGGCACGACCGGGTTCGCGCGGGGCTGCGCGCCGTCGATCCTGGACGAGCCGTTCGAGTCCGGCGCGTTCTACCTGCTCGACGACGTGCTCGCGCGCGGCTGGGCGCTCGTCGCACCCGACTACACGGGGCTCGGCGCGGACTCCGCCCACCCGTACCTCGTCGGCGAGGGAGAAGGGCGGTCCGTCCTGGACGCCGTCCGCGCGGCGCGCGAGCTCGAGGACGTGTCCCTCGGTGAGCAGACGGTCGTCTGGGGGCACTCGCAGGGCGGGCACGCCGCCCTGTGGACCGGGCAGATCGCGCCGGGGTACGCGGCCGACGTGCCGCTGGCCGGTGTCGCCGCGCTCGCCCCCGCGAGCGACCTGCTCGCGCTCGTCGAGCACCTCGAGGCGGTGCCCGGCGGCAGCATCTTCGCGTCCTACGTGGTGCAGGCCTACGCCGCCGCCTACCCGGACGCGGACCCGTACGACGTCGTGCGACCGGGCGCGCGGATCGTGGTGCACGAGATGGCGACGCGGTGCCTCGCGGAGCCGGGCGCGCTCGTCTCCGTCGCGGAGTCGCTCGCCATGGACCAGCCCTTGTGGACGGGGGACCCGACGACCGGTGCGTTCGGGGAGCGCCTCGCGGAGAACGTCCCGACCGGACCCGTCGCGGCACCGGTGCTGGTCGCGCAGGGAGCGGACGACACGCTCGTCGTGCCGAGCCTGCAGGACGCCTACGTGGGCACACGGTGCGCGCAGGGCCAGCCCGTCGACTACCGCCGGTACGAGGGTGCGGACCACGTGGGTCTCGTCGCGGCGGGGTCGCCGCTCGTCCCGGACCTGCTGCGCTGGACCGAGGACCGCCTCGCCGGCACCGCGCCGACGCCGACGTGCGGGGCGGGATGACCGCCGGCCCGACGGCGCCGGTTCAGTCCTCGGACGGGTCGGCGTCCACCCGGGCCGCGTCCTCCGGCGCGGCGTCCCGGCGGACCGTCTCCCCCTGGGCGGCGGCCGACCGGGCACGCAGGAGGCTCGCCACGTCGGCGAGCGCGCTGCCGACCGGGCGCGGTGCGCGGTCGGGACGGAGGTACCTCTCGTCGTCGAGCGGGGCAGTCACCCCAGGACCCTCTCGGCCTTCTCGGCGCTCGCGGTCCCCGTCGCGCGCGTCGCCGACCGGTCGCGGCGGTGCGTCGACCCCGGCGGCGACCGGGCCGTCGTCGGGCACGGTGCGCGAGCGCCACGCGAGCGTGGCCGCGACGAGCCGACGGTAGACGCCCGCGTCGAGCGGGTCCCGCAACCACGCGTCCGCTGCCTCGGCGACGCGCCGAGCGAGGCGTTCCTCCACGTCCGTCACGTCCGTGCCTCCTCGGTCGACCACGCGTCCGTCCCGCCCATCCTCACCCACCGACTAGAACGTCGTGCCCCGGCGCGCGATCATGCGTGCATGACCTCACCGCTCACGACCGCCGAGCTCACCGACATCTACACCGACCTGCACCGTCATCCTGAGCTCGCGTTCGAGGAGCACCGCACCGCGGGCGTCGTCGCCGAGCGGCTGCGCGGGTGGGGCTACGCCGTGCACGAGGGCGTCGGCGTCACCGGCGTCGTGGGGGTGCTCGAGAACGGGCCGGGACCGCGCGTGCTGCTGCGCGCCGACATGGACGGCCTGCCGGTCACCGAGCTCACCGGCCTGCCGTACGCGTCGACCCAGACCGCGACGACGCCCGAGGGCGACGTGTCCGGGACCATGCACGCGTGCGGTCACGACGTCCACGTGACGTGCCTGCTCGGCGCGGCAGCGGCGCTCGCGGCGCACCGGGACACCTGGTCGGGCGCGCTCGTCGTCGTGTTCCAGCCTGCCGAGGAGCTGGGCGGTGGCGCCCGGGCCATGGTCGCCGACGGGCTGTACGACCGGACGGGCCGACCCGACGTCGTGCTCGGCCAGCACGTCGTGCCGCTGCCCGTGGGCGTCGTCAACCTCACGGCCGGCCCGGCGATGGCCGCGTCCGACGCCTTCCGCGTCACCCTCCACGGCAAGGGCGGGCACGGGTCGAGCCCGGAGGCGACGGTCGACCCCGTCGTCATGGCCGCGGCGACGGTCATGCGGCTCCAGGGCGTCGTGTCGCGCGAGGTGGCGGCAGCGGACTCCGCCGTCGTCACGGTCGGCTCCGTGCGCGCCGGCACGCGGGCGAACATCATCCCGGAGACGGCCGAGCTGCTCGTCAACGTGCGGTCCTTCGCCGAGGACGTGCGGGGGCGCGTGCTCACGGCGATCCGGCGCATCGTCGACGCGGAGGCTGCGGCGTCGGGCGCGCCGTCGTCGCCGGAGCTCGAGGAGATCTCGACGTTCGACCTCCTGGTCAACGACCCGGTCGCGTCCGAGCGCACGCGCGCGGTGCTCTCGCGGACGCTCGAGGAGCAGCGGACCCGGATCGAGACGGCCGGCGGCCGACCGGTCGTGGTGTCGCTGCCGCCGCTGCCCGGCTCGGAGGACGTCGGCGAGCTCGCGACCGCCGCGGGCGTCCCGCTCGTCTACTGGAACCTCGGCGGCTTCCCGGCGTCGCTCTACGCCGACGTCGACCTGTCCCGCGCGACCGGCATGGGCAGCCTGCCCGACGGCGTCGCGCCGAACCACTCGCCGTACTTCGCGCCCGTGCCCGAGCCGACCCTCGACCTCGGCGTCGAGCTGCTCGTCGCGGCGGCGCGGGAGTGGCTGGACTGAGCCGCCGTCAGGCGGACTTCTCGCGGGGGGTACGGGTGCGGGTGGTGGTGCGCGGCACGATGGTCGGGTTGACGTTGTCGAGCACGACCTCGCGGGTGATCACGACCCGCTCCACGTCGTCACGCGACGGCACGTCGAACATCACCTGCTGCAGCACCTCCTCCATGATCGCGCGCAGCCCCCGCGCCCCCGTCCCGCGCAGCAACGCCTGCTCCGCGACCGCCTCGACCGCCTCGTCGGTGAACTCCAGCTCCACCCCGTCGATCGCGAACATCCGCTGATACTGCTTGACCAACGCGTTCCTCGGCTGCGTCAAGATCCGCACCAACGCCTCCGCGTCCAACGCCCCCACCGACGCGATCACCGGCAACCGCCCGATGAACTCCGGGATCAACCCGTACCGGTGCAGATCCTCCGGACGCACCTGCGCGAACAGGTCCTCCCCCGCACCCGTGTCGATCGGCGCACCAAAACCCACCCCGCGCTTACGAGCCCGCGCCGCCACGATGTCGTCCAACCCCGCAAAAGCCCCCGCCACGATGAACAGCACGTTCGACGTGTCCACCTGGATGAACTCCTGGTGCGGGTGCTTACGACCACCCTGCGGCGGCACCGACGCGCTCGTGCCCTCGATGATCTTGAGCAACGCCTGCTGCACACCCTCACCCGACACGTCACGCGTGATCGACGGGTTCTCCGCCTTGCGGGCCACCTTGTCGATCTCGTCGATGTAGATGATCCCCTGCTCGGCCTTCTTCACGTCGAAGTCCGCCGCCTGCACCAGCTTCAGCAGGATGTTCTCCACGTCCTCCCCGACATACCCGGCCTCGGTGAGCGCCGTGGCGTCAGCGATCGCGAACGGCACGTTCAACATCCGCGCCAACGTCTGCGCCAGATACGTCTTGCCCGTCCCCGTCGGACCGATCAACAAGATGTTCGACTTCGCCAGCTCCACGTCGTCGAGGCCGTCGCCCGGCCCGGACGCCGCGTCGCCGGCGGCCTCTGCCGCCTCGGCGGCGGCCGCGGCCGCCCGGACACGCTTGTAGTGGTTGTGGACGGCGACGGCGAGCGCGCGCTTGGCGCCGTCCTGCCCGACGACGTAGGTGCTGAGGTGCGCGAAGATCTCGTGGGGCGTGGGCAGGCGTCCGTCACCGGTGGCGACGTCCTGGTTCTCGGGCTCGCGGTCCTCGTCGACCATCTCCAGGCACAGCGCGACGCACTCGTCGCAGATGAAGACCCCCGCCGGCCCGGCGATCAGGCGCTTGACCTGCTTCTGCGACTTCCCGCAGAACGAGCAGGTCAGGGTGTCGGCCGAGCGGGGGCGGCGCGAGCGGTCGTCGCCCGTGCCGCTGCCGTCAGTGGGTGCCACGAGAACCTCCGGTCGGGGTGGGTGCCGCGTCGGGGCCGATCGTAGCGTCCGCCGCCCTCAGTCCGGTCAAGCGGGGGTGTGCGGGCCGGTCACTGCCGCCTCGGGCGCCTCAGGATCGTCGCGCGGCGACCGGGGCGTCGAGGAGCTGGAGCCGGCTCGCGGTGCGGAACGCGTCCGGCCGGTCGGTGCGCGCCGCGAGGAACGTCGCCCGGTCGTGCGGCGAGGTCACCACGAGCTCGACGTCCGCGTCGCACAGCACGTCCACGACCGCGACGAACCGCTGCTGGGCCTCCCGGTCGACCTCCGTGAGGAGCGGGACGCCGGTGACCACCCACCGGGGGAACCGGGCGGCCCAGTCGAGGTACTCGAGGGTCGACGTCGCACGGGTCGCCAGGTCCTCGAACGTCACCCAGAGCTCTGCCGGCCCGGCGTCGTGCCCCTCGCGCGCGGCGGACACCGCGAAGGTGCGCGGCCCGGAGCGCAGGCGCGTCGCCTCGCCGGGACCAGGGGCGCGCAGCCCGCGCGCGGCGAGCTGCGCCGTCGTCCCCGGGGCGAGCCACGCGCCCGCGGCGAACCCCGGACGTCCGCGTCCTCCGAGCGAGCGGTAGTCGGTCGGGCCGGCGAGCTCGACGACGTCGAGGTGCTCGCGCAGGAGCGCGATGCCCGGCTCCGCGAGGTGGTGCCACAGCGGGTTCGGCAGGAGCGTATCGGGCGCGTAGTTCGACGTCGCGAGGACCACGACGCCCGCCTCGAACGTCCGGCGCAGGAGCCGGGTGAGGAGGGTCGCGTCGCCGGAGTCGTGCAGGTGGAGCTCGTCGAGGTAGAGCAGCGTCGTGCCGCGCAGGAGGTCGTCGATCGCGGCGTCGACCGCGCTGGGCGGCGTGTCGGGTCGCGGCTCGGGCCGCGCGTCGGGCGAGTCCGGTTCCGGCGCCAGCGCACGCGTCCGCCACCCGCGGGTCGGGCCGTGCTGCCCGACGGCGGCCCGCGCGCCGCCGCGGGACGCCACCCGGCGCGCGTGGATCGCGGCGTGCAGCTCGCGGAAGAGGTCGTACACGTGGACGCGCTTCGTCGCGCCGGGCGCGAGCTCGCGGGAGACCGCCGTGAAGAGCTCGCCCGCGAGCCACGACTTCCCGCGCCCCGCAGGTCCCCACACGTACAGGCCCCGCGGTGCGGGGCGAGAAGGCGCGTGAGAAGCCACGTGGGAGGCCGGGCCGGACGTCGGGCGAGGCGCCGGGCGGGGTGCGGGCCGCCGTCGGGCACCGAGGCCGGGGAGGCCCGCCGCGACCTGGAGGAGCCGCTCGAGGACGTCGCGCTGGCCGCGGTCGAGAGTGAAGCCCTCGCGCGCGGACGCCGCCTCGACCGCGTCGCGGACGCGGTCGAGGCGGCGGGAGGTCACGCGGACAAGCCTAGGCGCGCCGCGCGCGCAGGGCCTTCACCCAGACGTCGACGACGTCCCAGACGGCGATGACGACGGTCAACGCGATGATCCCGTTCGAGAGCCACGTCAGGGAGTCGCCCCCGGACGCCTCGAGGAACGCCGGGTTGACGAGGCGGTCGGCACCGGCGAGCCACACGACGACGCCGGCGAACAGCGCGGCGGTGACGGTGTTGGCGACGGCGAGGCCGACGGTCCACCGGCCGCGGGTGTACGTGACGATGGTGAGCACGATGTCGGCGGCCACGATCGCCAGCAGCACGAGCGTCCAGACGGGCCACATGCCGGGGTCCAGCACGGGGATGGCGTCGCCGTCGGGTGCCTCGAACCACGAGACGGAACGCTGCAGCAGGAGCGCGGCGGCGACCAGCACGAGCAGGCCCACCGAGACGACCGTGTCGACGAGCGAGACGTCGCGGGGTGCGCGCTCGGCCGGGAGCCTGTCGACCGTCCACGGCCCGGTGAGCTCGTCGTGCTTGCGGGGCGTGCCGTAGCGCTCGAGAACGACGAACACGAGGGTGGTCCAGAACGCGATCTGCAGCGCGACGGTGGCCGTCGTCCACAGACCGCTCCAGATCGCCGACCCGACGGGGTCGCCGTCGACGAGATCGGTCGTGAGGACGATCGCTCCGGGGATGATGCTGACCCAGAGCAGCAGCTTGAGCAGGCGCAGCCAGTCGAGGTAGAGGGTCGGGCCGATGAGGTAGAGCGGTCGGCCGGCGAGACCCGCGGCGAGACGGTCGGGGTCGCCGAGGTCGGTGAGCACCGTCGTCTCGGCGGACTCGGGGTCCGCGCCGGCCTCCACCTGGGCGTCGACGGCGTCCGCGATGGACGCGCGCAGCTCGTCCTCGATGTCGCCGTGCTGCTCGGCGGGGATGCGGCGCAGGGTCGCCGCGACGTAGCGGTCGGTGAGCGTCATGACCGGCCTTTCTCGGTGTCGATGGTCTGGAGGTGTCGGGCGACGGTCGTCCACTCGTCGAGCAGCGTGCGCGCGAGCTGCTCGCCGTCGGGGGACGTCCGGTAGAACTTGCGCGGCCGGGCCTCGTCGGTGTTCCACTCGCTGACGAGCAGCCCCTGCTTCTCGAGCCGGCGCAGGAGGGGGTACAGCGTGTTGGCGTCGACGGGCAGGTCGGCCGCGGCGAGCGACTCGAGCAGCCCGTACCCGTAGCCGGGCGTGCGCAGCATCAGCAGGCTCGCGACGACGACGGAGCCGCGCCGCACCTCCTGGCTGTGTCCCGCGGAGATCTCTGGATCGATCATGTGTCACACCATAGTGTGCGACACACAGTATGCGCAAGAGACACAACATCGTGTTTGCACAGGCCCGCTAGACTGGAATGGTTCCAGAGAAGACCTGCTCCGACCCTGCGCGCCGCCCGGGAGGCCTCGTGACCGACCTGATCGACACCACCGAGATGTACCTGAAGTCGATCTACGAGCTGCAGGAGGAGGGCATCCCGCCGCTGCGGGCCCGGATCGCCGAGCGGCTGGGACACTCCGGTCCCACGGTGTCGCAGACCGTCGCCCGGATGGAGCGCGACGGGCTCGTCGTCGTCGGCGGCGACCGCCAGCTCGAGCTCACGCCGCTCGGCCACCAGACCGCCGTGCGCGTCATGCGCAAGCACCGGCTCGCGGAGCGGCTGCTCACCGACGTCATCAAGCTCGACTGGGAGCAGGTCCACACCGAGGCCTGCCGCTGGGAGCACGTGATGAGCGACCTCGTCGAGCAGCGCCTCATCGGCCTGCTCGACCACCCCGCGCACGACCCCTACGGCAACCCGATCCCCGGCCTGCGCGAGCTCGGCGAGGACCTGCCGGAGGTCGAGTACCTCGACGGCGTGTCGTCGCTGCCCGCGCACCTCCTCGCGCACGGTGTGCTGCCGGGCCAGCAGGTGCGCGTCGTCCTGCAGCGCATCGCCGAGCCGATCCAGGTCGACGTCGAGCTGCTCGCGCGGTTCGCCGAGGCGGGGGTCTTCCCGCGGCGCACGCTCCTCGTGGAGCCCGCCGACGGCGGCGTGACGGTCGCGGGCGACGGCTCGGAGGTCGTCCTCGACCTCCCCGTCGACGTCGCGCGCCACCTCTTCGTGACGGCCGACTGACCCCGCGGGCCCAGAGCCCGGGCCCTGGGCTCGGGGACGGAACGTGCCGAACCCCGGGTCGTCCCCCGATCAGAGCGCTGATCGAGGGACGACCCGGGGTTCGGCGTCGGTGCTGCGGGTGCTGCGGTGCTGTCAGGCCCTGTTCTCAGGCGGGGACGATGAGTCCGGCGGTCTGGGTCTTGGCGCGCTGGAGGCGGGCCTCGGCGTCGGACCAGCTGACGAGGTTCCACCAGGCGGTGACGTAGTCGGCGCGCACGTTCTGGTAGTCGAGGTAGTAGGCGTGCTCCCAGACGTCGAGCAGGACGATGGGGGTCAGGCCGAGGGCGATGTTGCCCTGCTGGTCGTAGAGCTGGACGGTGATGAGCTTCTGTCCGATGGAGTCCCAGGCCAGGATGGCCCAGCCGGAGCCCTGGACGCCCGCGGCGACGGCGGCGAACTGCTTCTTGAAGGCGTCGAACGAGCCGAAGTTCTCGTCGATCGCGGCGCCGATCTCGCCGGTGGGCTCGCCGCCGCCCTCGGGGGAGAGGTTGGTCCAGAAGGCGGAGTGGTTGACGTGGCCGCCGAGGTTGAACGCGAGGTTCTTCTCGTGGAGGTTGATCGCGGCGAAGTCGCCGGACTCGCGGGCGTCGGCGAGCTTCTCGAGGGCGGTGTTGGCGCCGGTGACGTAGGCCTGGTGGTGCTTGGAGTGGTGCAGCTCCATGATCCGCCCGGAGATGTGCGGCTCGAGCGCACCGTAGTCGTACGACAGCTCGGGGAGAGTGTAGACAGGCATGGTTCCTCAGGTTCCTTCCGTCGGTGTACGGCCACGCTAGGACCTCGACCACGGTTGAGGTCAAGCGGGACACGGTGTGATCTCGCAGGTCGGGCGGGCGACGTGACTCCTGGGGCTCGACGCGCGGACCTGCCGACGGCGCGCGAGCATGGGCGGATGGGGACCGTCACCGACTACCTGGCCGACCTCGCCGAACCGGAGCGCGCGACCCTCGCGCACGTCGTCGCCGTCGCCCGCGAGGTCGTGCCCGACGCCCAGGAGGGCACGGGATACGGCATGCCCGCCCTGACCTACCGCGGCAGGCCGCTGCTCAGCGCCGTGCGTGCGGCGAAGCACCTCGCCGTGTACCCGTTCAGCCCGGCCGCGGTCACCGCCGTCGTCCCGCGGCTCGAGGGCTTCTCGCACGCCAAGGGCACGATCCGGTTCGGCGCCGACCACCCGCTCCCGGACGACGTCGTGCGCGACCTCGTCGCCGCGCGCGTCGCCGAGATCGACGAGGCGCTCGGGCCGCCGTCGGGCTGATCCGTGGCGGACGGAACCTCACGGCCCTCCGCTGCGTCTACGTCGTCATGAGAGCCAGAGCCGGGTCGACCGGATGAGTGGCGACGAACCAGAGGTGGTCGTCGTCGCGGGGGGTGGTCCCGCGACGTCCCGCGACGAGTTCACGGCGTTCGTCCGCGAGCACTCCGCCACGCTCTACCGCGTCGCCTACATGCTCTGCGGGAACCCCCACCGCGCCCAGGACCTCGTCCAGCAGACGCTCGAGCGGACCTATCGCTCGTGGGGCAGGGTGCGCGACGGCTCGCCGCTCGCGTACTCGCGCACCGTCCTCATGAACCTGCGGGTCGACACATGGCGGCGGACCCGCCGAGAGCGCGCGGTCGACCCGCAGGACCTCATGGACCTCACCGACGACGGCCACTCCGCCCGTTCGTCGGCCCGCACCGCGCCCGCGCTGGACACGCAGGTGGGGGAGCGGGACCGGGTCGTCCGGGCGCTCGCAGAGCTCCCGCTGAAGCAGCGGCGCGTCGTGGTGCTGCGCTTCCTCCTCGACCTGGGGGAGGCCGAGACCGCGAAGACCCTCGGACTTCCGGTGGGGACCGTCAAGTCCCAGGCGTCGCGCGGGCTCGCCCGGCTACGCGTTCTGCTCGGGGAGCCGGACGCCGGCTCGGGCGGCCCGCGCGCAGCCTCACCCACGTCCACCGCGCCGACCGCAGGGGTGCCCGCCACCGAGAGGGGATCGTCATGACCCGCACCGACCCGTTCCTCGACCGTCTGCACGACGTCGTCGAGACGGTCGACGTGCCGGAGCTCGACCCGGACGCGATGGCCGACCGTGCCGTGCGGACCGTGCGTGCACGCCGCATGGCGGCCGGTGGGGCGATCGCGGCAGTGGTCGTCGCCGTCGTCGTGCTCTTCCCCTCGGTCGCCGACCGGCTCGACGGTGCGCCGCTCCCGGGGCCGGCGGCCACCCCGATCGCGACGCCGCTCGGCCCGGAGCCTCCGGGCGAGGTCCTCACCGCCGCGCTGCCGCGTGTGGAGGGCGTCGTGCCCGGCGTCCCCGACGGCTGGGAGCCGCAGGAGATCGCCGGGCTGACGTACGCGATGCCGCCGTCGTGGACGCCGGACCCGGATCCCGCGCGGAGCGGCCCGAGATACCAGAGGTGGGTCGGCGGGGAGGAGGACGCCCTCGGCGCGGCCGAGCCCGCGATGCTCGAGGTCTCGTTCGCCGCCGGGTACGCCACGTGGGAGGTGCCCGACGACGCCTACGTGGCCGAGGCGAAGAGGACGTGGGATGCGACCGTCGAGACGGTCGACGTCACCGGTGCGGACTACGTCCTCGTCGAGCGCCAGCCCTTCTCCTCCGACGGCGCGTCCGCCGTCCAGGTCCAGGTCGCGCTGCGTGAGTCGGACGGACCCGGCTACACCCTCCTGTTCTGGGTGCCGGACTCCCCGCGCGGGGAGGAGCTCGTGCGGGGGTTCCTCGGGTCGCTGGGCTTCGCCTGACAGATCGGGATCCGCCTGTCGGACGGGGGATCCGGCGCGGCGCAGGAGCCCGGCCGGGCATGATGGTCGCGTGCCCGACGACGCCCGCCCCGGTCTGCGCGTGACGCCCGCCCTGGTCGTCCCGGAGGCGGAGCTGTCGTGGCGCTTCTCGCGGTCGTCGGGCCCGGGTGGGCAGGGGGTAAACACGGCGGACTCGCGCGTCGAGCTGTCGTGGGACGTCGCGGGTTCGGCCGTGCTCTCCGCCACCCAGCGCGCCCGGATCGAGGAACGGCTCGCGCGCCGGATGGCCGGGGGAGTGCTGACCGTCGCGGCGTCGGAGCACCGCGCCCAGCTGCGGAACCGGGACGCCGCGCGCACACGGCTGGCCGCGCTCGTCGCCGACGCGCTCGCCCCGCCGGGACCACGCCGACGCGCGACACGACCGACCCGGGGCTCGGTGGAACGACGCATCGACGCGAAGAAGCGCCGCTCGGGGGTCAAGCGGATGCGGCGGCCCCCGGCCGACTGATCCGCGGCTCAGATCCTCCGCGCGAGCTGCGGGTAGTCGACGACGATGCCGTCCGCGTCGACGGTGAGGTCAGCCGTGAAGTCCCGGGTGGCGCTCGTGTAGGTCACGGTCCCGTGACCGGTCGTGGTGTCCACCGGGGTGCGCGCCGCGTAGACCTGGTCGCTGCGCAGCACCTGGAGCGACGGGACGTCCACCCACGCCATGACGAAGGGGGTCTCGCGCGGCGGGGCGTCGGCCCCGAGGAGCCCGAGCCGCAGGATCGGCATCGTGTTCGTCACCGGGCACAGCGCGATGTCGCAGTCGACGGCGCCGTCGAGCTCGCGCGGGTCAGTGATCCCCGGTGCGGGGAGGTCGTCGGGGGCGCGACCGGACGCCTGCACGTCTGCCTGCCACGCGCCGTCGGGCAGCCGGGTCAGGGTGAGGTGGCGCGACCACCCGACGCCCCGCGACGAGATCTCCAACCGCTGGGTGACCCAGCCGGGGCCGGTGGTCAACGCCCACGCCGTGACGTGGTCCGTGGCGCGTGACGTGCCGAGCGCGTCGAGCCGGTTCTCGTGCAGGGTGACGGTCGCCGCCTCGAGGCGGTCCGGGTCGTCGTCCCAGCCGCGCCAGGCGACGTGCCGCGTCGTCGTGGTCATCGGGGCCCTCCCGTGTCGTCGGTGCCGCTGCCAGTCTCCGCCGAGCCGACCGTCGTCGCCGGTCGTGGCCCGGCGCCCGGTGCCGCCGAGGTCAGGTGAGAGCTGCGCGCGCGGCCCGGGCGACGGCCGCCGCCACCCGGTCGAGCGAGGACGAGTGCAGCCGCCACTGCTGCCAGTGCTGCGGCACGTCGACGGCGCGCGCGTCGTCGAACCCCACGAGCCTCCCGGCGCGCTCGCCGGCCGCGCTCTGCACGTCCGGGAGCATGCCCCAGCCCATACCCTGCTCGATCGCGCGCAGGAACTCGTGGGACGCCGGGACGTAGTGCCGCGGCGGGCCGGCCGGGTCGGGGCCGAGCCGGGCGCGCAGGTAGCGCTCCTGCAGGTCGTCCTTGCGGTCGAACGCGAGCACGGGCGCGACGGCGAGCGCCTCGTGCGTCGCGCCGTCTGCGAACCAGCGCTCGACGAACCGCGGGCTCGCCATGGGCCGGTAGCGCATCCTGCCGAGGAGGGTCGAGCGGCAGCCCGGCACCGCCTCGGCGACCGACGACACCGCGGCGACGGCCGTACCGTCCCGCAGGAGCCCGATCGAGTGCTCCTCGTCCTCGCGGAGCACCTCGAGCCGCGCCCACCCGGACGCCTCGACGAGCGCCGGGAGGGCCCAGGTGGTGAGCGCGTCTCCCGAGACGACGAGGGTGATCTCCGGGAGCGGGTCCGGGGTCTCTGCGTCGGGCGCGGTGGCCCGGGCGCCTGCGGGTCCGGCGATGCCCAGCTCGACCAGGACGTCTGCCTGCTGGAGCGCGAGGTGCCGCGCGTGCCGCACGAGCACCTGCCCCGGTGGCGTGAGCTCCGCCGGGCGACCCCGACGGACAAGTACCTGCCCGACCGCCGACTCGAGCGCCCGCATGCGTTGGCTCACCGCGGAGGGCGTGACGCCGAGCTCGCGCGCGGCGGCGTCGAACGTGCCCGTCGCGGCGATCGCCTCGAGCGCCCGGAGCTGGTCCGGCTGCAGGTCGACCATGAGCACATCTTACGAAGCACCAGAATCTTTCGCTGTACTGAACGAGGCGGCGGGCCTAGCGTCGATGCCGTGACCGTCCTCGCCCTCGCCTCCCCGCTCGTCGCCGGCCTCGGCGCCGGGCTCTCGCTCATCGT
This sequence comes from Cellulosimicrobium sp. PMB13, assembly GCF_051294865.1. Taxonomy (NCBI): domain Bacteria; kingdom Bacillati; phylum Actinomycetota; class Actinomycetes; order Micrococcales; family Promicromonosporaceae; genus Cellulosimicrobium; species Cellulosimicrobium sp. PMB13. The sequence goes on from NZ_CP145910.1 coordinate 919,103, forward strand.
CGCGATCGGTGCTCAGAACGCGTTCGTGCTGCGCCAGGGCCTGCGCCGCGAGCACGTCCTGCCGGTCGTCGCGGTGTGCGCGATCTCCGACCTCGTGCTCATCGCCGCCGGGACGGCGGGCCTCGGAGCGTTGGTCACCGGCGCTCCCGCGCTGCTCACCGGCGTGCGCTGGGCGGGCGGACTCTTCCTCCTGGCGCTCGCGGCGCTCGCGGCCCGGCGCGCGCTGCGTCCGGGCGGGCTCGACCCGGCATCAGCGGGCGGGGCGCCGTCGGCGCGGTCCGCGGTCGGGACGGCGCTGGCGCTCACCTGGCTCAACCCGCACGTCTACCTCGACACCGTGCTCCTGCTCGGCACGCTCGCGGCGGGCTACGCCGCCGCGCACTCCGGGGGCGCGGAGGCGCTCGGGCCCGACGCCGTCCGCTGGCTCTTCGGCGCGGGCGCCGCCGTCGCGAGCCTCGCCTGGTTCACGGCGCTCGGGTTCGGCGCGCGGTTGCTCGCCCCGGTCTTCGCGCGGCCGACGGCCTGGCGCGTGCTCGACGGCGCGATCGCCGTCGTCATGGCGGCGATCGGAGTGACGCTCCTCGTGGGGTCGTGAACCCGCTCGGCCCTCCGCGCCACCGGACGTCACCCGCTCAGCGGGCGGCGTCCGGCACCACCGGCGGGGGTGACCAGGCGCCGGTGCGGACCTCGGAGCGCGGGAGGTAGGTGCGCAGGATCGCGGTGAAGCGTTCGCCGTCGGGGGGCAGGGGCAGCCAGTTCTCCTCGGGCACCTCGGCCGGGCGACGGGTGGCGTAGACGAGCGTGAAGCCGCCGTCGTCGTCGAGCTCCAGGCGGCTGCGGTAGCTGACCTCGTAGCGTGCGGCGGGGTTCGGCACGAGCATCATCGACGGGTAGGCGTACACCGTGAGGGACCAGTACCCGTCGACGTGGTCGCCCGGTGCGTCCCCCGGTGCGAAGCGCTGGCGGTAGGTCGTGCCCCCGGTGGGCTCGACGCCGTCGGAGTCGGTCTGGAGCGGGAGGTAGATCGCCTCCGAGGCGGCGTTCCACCAGATGCCGGCGTAGTTCGCGGTCGTGCGGAAGCCCACGTCGTCGCCGAAGCCGTCACGGTCGCCGGTCGACGTCCAGCCGTTCCGGGCCTCGCTGAGGTGCGTCGCGAGGTACAGGAACTGCGGGAACGACGTCGTGCGGACGAAGTCGTCGAGCGCGTCCGCGTGCGCGGGGTCCGCCGCTACCCAGGTCGAGACGGCGTCGAGCAGCGGAGCCATCTCGGGTCCGCGTCCGCTGCGGTCGGGGGCCGCGAGCGCGTGGTCGAGCCGCGCCCGGTCGAACAGCGCTGCCGCGGGAGGCGCGGCGTTGGTGAACGCCGGCACGTCCACGGCCGGCTCGATGCGCGGGGTGCCCGTGGAGGACACGGCGAACTGGTGCTGCAGGGCGACGGCGGCGTCCACGTCGTCGACGATCTGGACCCGGGTGAGCACCTTGGCCTTCGGCGAGGGCAGGTCGATCCGGTAGGCGCCGTCCGGGAGCCGAGGGGAGCTGCCGGCCAGGCACAAGGCGTACGTGCCGTGCGGTTGCTGCGGCAGGGTGCGCTCGTTGACGTTCTGCACGATCTCGGCCCACTCGTCGACGATCTGCGCGGTGTAGTACGTGCCAGGCGGTACCTCGGGCACCTCGAGGAGCGCCGGGGTGTCGGCGTCGACCGCGACCCAGGCCTCGGAGTAGACGACGTCGAGGTTCGGGTTGACGAACGTCGGCGCAGCACCCGCGCCGGTCCCCGCGACCACGGGCGGGTTGTGCTTCAGGACGTTGTAGTCGACGCCGGGCTCGGCCAGGTCGACCTGCTCCTGGCGCACGACGAGGTAGCGACCCAGGACGTAGACCCAGGCCTGGGTGATCTGGTCCGCGGTGAGGTCGAGGCCGTTCAAGGGCGTGGTGGTCACGAGGCGCTCCTGTCGCTCTACGGGGCTGCCGGTGAGGCGGCCCACCCCTGTATATGTCGTCGGCGAGCGTGCCGCCACGGGATCGTGCGGCCTCGCCCCCGTGCTCGCCCGCTCTTGCTGATCCGCGGGGTGGGGGTCACGATGGCGGGACGAGGCTCTTCGGCAGCAGGCTGCAGGACCAGCGGGGGTCGGGATGCGCAGAGTGCGGGAAGGGCTGCGACGCGCGCGCGGGAGGCTGGCAGTCGCCACGGCGTGCGGTGTCGTCACGGTGCTCGCCGCGACCATGGCGCTCCCCGCCGTGCTGCCGGCGACGGCTGCCTCCCCTGCTGACACGATCGACACGGGCGATCCCCCGCACCCGGCGGACCCGACGACTCCCGCCGGCCTCGAGGAGCCCGCCCCGGTCCCGGACGTCGACATCGTCGAGACCCCACCGCCCCCGTCCGCCGAGATCGTCCCGAACGCGAACACCGTGCGGATGGCCTGGGTCGGCACACCGGACGAGCGTCCTGACGACGCCGGGCTCCTGACGCTGCAGGCGGCGGTCGACGCGGCCCCGGACGGGAGCACCGTCTCGTTCGACCCGGCCGACTACGCCTTCACCGGCGCCCTCTCGGTCCCGCGCACGGTGACGCTGGACAGCAGCAGCCGCTCGATGCTCTACAGCCGGTTCACGGTCAACGGCGGAGGTCTGGCGCTCGCGGACGACGTCGTGATCGGCGCGGCCAACACCGGTGCGGTCGTCACTGTCGGTGCCGCGGGCGCCGTGCTCACCGACATCACCATCCGCAACCCCACCCCGGTCGCGAGGCCCACCGGCATCCAGCTCGGCGCGGGAGTCACCGGTGTCGTCATCGACGGGCTGGACATGGACGGGGCGGGTCAGCTCGCGTCGTACGGCGTCAACCTCACGACGGGCGCCGCGACGATCACCGAGCCGTCGATCGTCGGGGTCGCCACCGGCGTCACGGTGACCGCGGCGTCCACGGCGAGCGGCATCTCGGTCAGCGGGGGCGCGATCGCGGCCACGACCTCCGGTGTCTCTCTCGGCACGGCGACGGCACCTCGCGTGACGGGCGTGGAGGTGAGCGGTCCGGCCGGCGCGGGGACCGGCGTCGACCTGGCCAACTCGTCCGGTCCCGTGGTCGACGCGGTCGTCGTGCGCGGCTTCGCCCGTGGCATCGGCACCGCGCCCACGAACCCGCGGGCCGGCGCGTCGATCACCGACGCGGTCGTCGACGGCAGCACCCGCGAGGGGATCGCGCTCGGCGCGACCACCGGGGCGAGGATCACGGACGCCGAGATCACGCTGGCCGGCGCCGCCCAGTCCACCGGGATCCTCACCCTGATGGCGACCGGCGTCGTGGTCGAGCGGCCGACGATCACGGGAGCGATGTACGGCATCACCACCGCCGCCACGAACACCGGCGCCGGTCCGACCATCACGGACCCGACCATCACCGCGTTCGGCGGCATCCTGCTGGGGTCGACCCAGGGCGCCGTCGTCACCGGTGCCGTGCTCGACAGCGGCGGGTGGGGCGCCGGTACCGGCATCAACACGGTCAACGCCGGGCGGGTCACGATCGCCGACGTGTCCGCGACCGGGTTCCTCTACGGGATCGGCGCGCAGTCGACGACCGACCCGACGTCCGACCGCGTGGACATCTCGATCTCCGACGTCGACGTGGTCGGGGCCCTGGCCGCGTCGAGCGGCGTCTACCTCCTCGGCGCCGAGAACGCCACCGTCTCGCGCGTCACCGCCGAGCTCACCGGCGCAGCCCTCGTCGTCCATCAGTCCGTGGGCGTCCGGGCGCAGGACGTCGTCGTCACGGGCCGCGACGGACCGACCTCCGTCACGGGCGGCGCGATCCTGCGTGCGTACGGCTCGCAGGACGTCGACGTCGACCGCGCCTCGATCGACGGCGGCTCGTACGGGTTCTTCTACTCGGCGACCGACGGGTCGACGGTGACGAACGCGACCGTCGCGGACGTCGCCGAGTACGGCGTGTACGGGCGCAGCGTCGCGAACCTGGACGTCAGCGCGACGACGATCGCCGACAGCTCTGCCGTCGGGATGTTCGTCGTGACGACACCCGCCAACGGCATCAGCCACGACATCGTCGTGCACGACACCACGATGACCGGCAACGACGGCGGGATCCACGTCCTGCAGGGCACGACCGGCGTGCGGATCGTCCGCAACACGGTGAGCGGCCAGCCCGACGTCGTCACCGCCGGCCCGGCCCACGACCTCCTCGTCGCCGACAACACCGTCGACCAGGCCGGGGCCGACGGGCTCGCGGCGATCACCGTCGCCCCGCTGTGGTCCGACGGCGCGCTCCCCGGCTCGTACTCCTCGTCGGACGTCGTGATCAGGGACAACTCCTTCTCGGGCGGTGGCACCTGGCTCCAGGTCGGGACGGCCGACCCCGCCGACGAGGCGGCCGCGCGCCGCGCGCTGCGCGACGACGTGCTCGTCACCGGCAACGTCTTCCCTGCCGACAGCGCGGCGATCCGCACCCACGCGAACGCCGTCGTGGGGGAGGACGCCGCGTCGGCGGTCACGCGTGCGCTGCCCGTGGACGGCCCGGTCGCGGTCGACGCTCGCGACCACGACGACCCGAACGACTGGGGGTCGCCGTGCCGCGCCACCGGCTTCCTCGACGGCGCCCCGTACTACGACGGGGGCGGCGCCGAGGTGCACGAGCTCACCGTGGCCCCCGTGCTCTACCCGATGACGTGCACCGACCTGTCGCTCAGGCAGGATCCCGCCGACGGTGCCGGCAGGGTCCTGCGCGGGGGCGACCTCGTCACGTGGACACTCGCTCCGCACAACGCCGGCCCACGCGCTGCTCCGGCCGGCTGGACGATCACCCAGCTCCTGCCCGACGGGCTCGAGCTCGTCTCGATGACCGGCGACGGGTACACCATCACCGGCAGCAGCGCTGTGTCGACGGTCGACCTCCCCGCTGACAGCGACGGGCCTCTCCTGACGGTGACCGCGCGCGTGGTCGCGCCCCCGCCCGGCGAGCTCGTCCTGCGCGACGTCGCGTACGTCGCGCCCGCGCCGGACACCGACCTCGACGGTGACGGGGTGGTCGACGTGCTCGTCGAGCAGCTCAGCCCGCTCGTCGTGCCGACGATCGCCACCGACGCCGACGCCACCCCCACGGACAACGACGCCCAGGGCGTCTGGACGACCGTGGGCGGCTCCGTACCCGGACCCCCCGGCCCGGGCGACGACCCTGACGGCACCGCCGACAGCCCTGACCCCGGCACGGACGGGGACGACCGAGACTCCGGCCGCGGGCTGGCGGCCACAGGCGCCGACGCCTCGCTCTCCACCGTCGCCGCGCTCCTGCTGCTCGGTGCTGGACTGACCGCCACGTCCCGGTCGTGGAGACGGAGGCGGGCGTGGTCCCGCTGACCGCCCGACGTCAGGTGAGGTGGTCGAAGTCGCCGCGGACCCACGCGGCGTGCCGCTCGGCCGAGCGCAGCACGACCTCGCGTGCGTCCGCCGGGACGACCTCCTCGAAGTTGTTGTAGAGCCGCTCGAAGGGTCGCCGTGCGACGCGCTCGGCGACCCGCTGCGCGACCGCGCCGGACAGCGGGATGCGGTTGGGGTACGACCGCATGAAGCTCACCGAGACGCGGTCGGGGTTCGCCATGATCGTGTCGCCGCTCAGGAGGACGCCGCGCCCGTCGGCGCCGTCGGCCCAGTGGACCACGGCGCTCCCTGGGAAGTGACCGCCCGGCTGCGACAGCACGACGCCCGGCAGCACCTCCCGCTCGCCGGACCACGTCTCGATCACGGGATCCGGGCGGGCGACCCAGCCGGCGTCGGCCTCGGCGACGAGCACCGGGACGCCCCCGAGCCGCCGGCTCCACTCGACCTGGACGCCGAACATGTGCGGGTGGCTCGCCGCGATCGCGACCACCGGGCCGAGCGCGAGGACCGCGGCCGCCGCGTCGTCGTCCACGAACCCGAGCGGGTCCCACAGGAGGTTGCCCGCGGGGGTCTGCACGAGCTTGGACTGCTGGCCGATCCCGACGCGCGGAGCGCTCGACAGCCCGAGGAGGCCGGGCTCGAGCTCCGTCACCGTGACCCGCTCGCCGCCCGCCGCGAGCTCGGCGAGCGTGGTCCACGCCTGTCCGCTCGCAGGCACCCACTGGCGCTCGTCGGCGCAGATCGCGCAGACGTCGGGGCGCTCCGCGTGCTCGACCCCGCACGTGCGGCAGATCCACCACCCGCCACCGGTCGTGTCGTCGGACGGGGGAGCTGCGTGGCTCTGACCAGGCGTCGTCGGCATGGGTCGTTCCTACCGCCGAGCACCCACAGGCTGCCACCCGGGCGCCCGTGTGGTTGGCTCGGCGCGTGACCCTCGGCCACGACCCGAACTTCCTCGTCGTCCCCGTGCCCCTGCCCCGGGCCGCCCGCCCGCTGCGCGAGCTGCCCTCCACGCACTTCACCGTGCAGCTCGACCCGGCACGGCGGCTCGCCGCCGCCACGGTGGTCGACGTCGACGGCGCCCGGCTGCTCGACCTGCCGCGCGACGACGACTGGCACCTCGACCCGCGCGTGCCCGCGTCGGAGCAGGCCGGGCCCGAGCTGTACGCGGACAACGACCTCGACCGCGGCCACCTCGTCCGGCGCCGCGACCCGGTGTGGGGCGACGAGGACGTGGCGCGGCAGGCGAACGCCGAGACGTTCGCCTACCCCAACGCGGCACCGCAGGCTGCGCAGTTCAACCAGTCCAAGGAGCTGTGGAACGGGCTCGAGGACCACGTGCTCGACCACGCGGAGGCGCTGCGGCAGCGCCTCGTCGTGCTCACCGGGCCCGTCCTCGCCCCGGAGGACCCCGTGTACCGCGGCGTCGGGATCCCGCGCCTGTTCTGGAAGGTCGCGGCGTGGGCCGACGGGCCGGCCGACGCGCCGACCCTCGCGGCGGCGGCCTTCGTGCTCGACCAGACGCCGCAGCTGGGCGAGATCGACCTGCGCGCCGCCGACGCGCGGGCACGGGCGGCCGGTGACGTCCCGCCCCTCGGCCCGTTCCGGACGTTCCAGGTGCCGGTCGCCGACGTCGAGGCGCTCACGGGGCTCGATCTCGGCCCGCTGGCCGCCGCCGACGTGCTCGCCCCGTCCGCTCCCGCGCCGACCGGACCCTCGGCCCTCGACCGGGAGCGGTGGACGGAGCTGCACGACCCGGGCGACGTCGTCGTGCGCTGACCAGCGCTCTCCGGACCGCCGCTCCGCGACCCGCGTGGAAACGCTTCCACGAACCGGTCGGTAGGCGTTAGCGTGGGTCCTGCGGGTGCCGCCCGTCACTGCCGACCGGGCCGAGGAGTCCCCATGCTGCCGTCGCCGACGACCCTCGAGGACGTCGCCGCCGCCGCGCGCGTGTCCCGCTCGACGGCGTCCCGCGTGCTGCGAGGCAACGGTCCCGTCTCCGGCCGGGCGCGCCAGGCCGTGCTCGACGCCGTCGAGCGGCTCGGGTACGTCCCGCACCCGGGCGCGCGCTCGCTCGCGAGCGGTCAGGGGGAGCGTGTCGTCGTGGCGGTCGGGTCGCCGTCGTCAGACCTCCTCGCCGATCCGTACGTCGCGCGCGTCGTCGCGGCCGCGAGCCGTACCGCGGACACCGAGGGCGTCGGTGTCGCGCTGCGCTGGCTCGGTCGCGAGCCCCGGGCCGAGCTCGAGCGCCTCGCGCGCGACCCGGGCGTCGGCGGGGTGCTGCTCGTCGACTACTCGGCCGACGTCCTCGCGGTCGTCCCCCCGTCGCTCGTGCCGCGCGTCGCCGCGATCGGTCCGGCGGACGGCCGCGTGCCGTCCTACGACGTCGACGCGGCCGCCGGGATCGCCGCGCTCGTCGAGCACGTCGTCGCGAGCGGCCGCCGGGACGTCCTCATGCTGTCCGGCCCGCGCTGGCTCCCCGGCACCCGCCGGGCCGTCGCGGCCTACGCGGCGACGATGGACGCCGCCGGGCTGCCCCGCCGGGTCGTCGCGGCCGACCTCACCGCGTCCGCCGGCGCGGGAGCGGTACGGCGGGCGCGGCTGCGCTGGCCCGCGACGGACGCCGTCGTCGCCATGAGCGACCTGCTCGCGTTCGGCGCCGTGCGGGCTCTCACGGAGGACGGCGCCCGCGTGCCCGACGACGTCGCCGTCACCGGGTTCGACGACCACCCGCTCGCACGCGAGCTCGGCGTCGCGCTCACGACCGCGACGCACCCCGTCGAGCAGATCGCCGCCGCGGCGACGGCCGACCTCCTCGGGCGGCGGCGGGACGGACGGACGTTCCCCTCCGTCGTCGTCGTGCGCGCGACGGCGTAGGCCCGGCGGCGCCGCCTGTCACGGCGCGGGCGCGACGCCGTCGAACGGGGTGATCAGCGACCAGCCCTCGCCCTCGACCGGGAGCTGGTGGTCGTCGGTGAGGTAGAGGCGGACGGTGCCGTCGGCGTCGAGCGGGTCGCCGTCGGGATAGAGGTCGCCGCCGCCGCACGTCTGCGGCGTGGACGCGACCGCCAGCCGGTCCCCGGCGCTCGCGGTGCCTGCGAGGTCCTGCACGACGTCGACGACCTCGACCTCCCACACGTGCGCGTCCACTCCGAGCATCCCGCGCGTCCCCTCGCGACCGAGCACGTCCGCGTCGACGACGAGGCCCGACGCCTCGACCCGGTCCTGCTCGTCCGCGAGGTCGACCCAGGAGACGCACGTCTCGCCGGCCCGGGGCTGGCACGCGACGAGCATCGGACCGAGCAGGGCCGCGGCGAGCAGGCGAGCGGCACGTCGGACGCCCGACCGTGGGCCGCCGGGCCGTGCGGCACCGACCCGTGATGTCCCGGCGCGCGGTGTTCCGGGGCAGGGCGCGCCGCTCGTGCGCGGCGTGTCGTCCGGCCGCTGGTCGGGGCTCATACCCGTCGATGTCGTGGTGGGCCGGATCCTTGCGCGTCACGGGCGGACCGACCGCCGCCGAGGTCGGACGGGTGTCCTACCGTGAGGAGCCCGCGTGCTCGGCGAAGGGCTTCAGGACCAGCTCCCAGCCCGTGTCGTAGCGCGTCCGGGCGCCCTCGCCGTCCGCCCGTGCCTCCCAGCCGGAGTGCGTGAGCACGACGGCGGTCGCGTCGCCGTCGGGGGTGAACGTCACCTCGACGCGCGTCGCGGCGTCGGCGCGCTCGCCCGGGTGCCACGTGAACGCGAGCGCGTGCGGCGGGTCCCAGCGCGTCACGGCGCCCCAGACGGCCGTCCCGCGGTCGGCGAGGGTCTCGACGAGGTGGGTCGCGCGGCCGTCGGGGTCGCGCTCGAACGCGACCGACGACGACGCGCCGCCGACCGAGAACCCGGCGAGCGGCCACCACGCGCCGACTTCCTCGACGAAGACCGCGAACGCGCGGTCGGGTCGGGCCGGGACGATGACGGTCTTGACGAGGTCGGGGAGCGGTGCGGTGCTCATGGTGTCCTCCTCGGGGGTCGGTGGGGTCGCGGCCGGCTGGTGCGCGGTGGCGACGTGGCGCGCGTACGCGCCGAGCGCCGTCGTCCACAGGTCGTCGAGCCAGCGCCGTGCGTCCCGAGCGCGTCCAGCGTTCGGTAGGTCTGCACGTACGGAAGCCTGCGCCGACGTCGCTGCGGGGGCAAGGGTGGGGCGCGCCCGGGTGAGGTTCGCCAGAGCCGTGGCGGTGCTCGGGGTGCCGCACTATCGTCGGACTCGCACCTTCCGCACGCGCAGACCCACGCGCGCCACCGCGGCCCGACGCCGACGCCGGGTCGTCACCCGCCGCACGCACACCACGTGCGCCGACCGTCTTGCGCCCGGGCCGTCGCCGGCCCGCCACGGAAGGACCTGAGCCTTGACCGATCAGCAGCACGTCCTGCGGCCCACGTACACGCGCGACGGGGTGCGGCACGTCGCCCCCCGCTCCACGATGCCCGACGGCGAGATGGAACCCACGTCCGCCTACCAGCTCGTGCACGACGAGGTGATGCTCGACGGCAACTCCCGGCTGAACCTCGCGACCTTCGTGGCGACGTGGATGGGCGACGAGGCGGACCGCCTGTACGCCGAGGTCTACGACAAGAACATGGTCGACAAGGACGAGTACCCGCGCACGGCCGCGATCGAGGAGAACTGCTGGCGGATCCTCGGCTCGCTGTGGAACGTGCCCGACGTGGACGACTGCATCGGGACGTCGACGGTCGGGTCGTCGGAGGCGTGCATGCTGGGCGGCCTCGCCCTGAAGCGACGGTGGCAGCTCGCGCGCCGCGCCGCGGGCAAGTCGACCGAGCGGCCGAACCTCGTCATGAGCTCGGCCGTGCAGGTGTGCTGGGAGAAGTTCTGCAACTACTTCGAGGTCGAGGCGCGGTACGTGCCCATCACCGCGGAGCACCCGTGCCTCGACGGGAGCAACGTCGAGCAGTACGTCGACGAGAACACGATCGGCGTCGTCGCGATCATGGGCGTGACGTACACGGGCATGTACGAGCCGGTGAAGGAGATCTCCGCGACGCTCGACGCGCTCCAGGCCCGCACGGGGCACGACGTGCCGATCCACGTCGACGGCGCGTCGGGCGCGATGATCGCACCGTTCCTCCAGGCGGAGATCGAGTGGGACTTCCGGCTCGAGCGCGTGCACTCGATCAGCACGTCGGGGCACAAGTACGGCCTCGTCTACCCGGGCGTCGGGTGGGTCGTGTGGCGCACGCTGGACGCGCTGCCCGAGGAGCTGATCTTCCGGGTGAGCTACCTCGGCGGGAACATGCCGACCCTCGCCCTGAACTTCTCGCGCCCCGGCGCGCAGGTGCTGCTGCAGTACTACCAGTTCCTGCGGCTGGGGCGGGAGGGGTACACCGCGATCCAGCAGGAGTGCCAGGACGTCGCGAAGTACCTCGCGCAGGGCATCTCCGAGATCGGCGCGTTCGACCTGTGGAACGACGGGTCCGACATCCCCGTCTTCGCGTGGCGGCTCAAGGCCGGCCACACGGAGAACTGGAACCTCTACCACCTCTCCGACCGGCTGCGGATGAAGGGCTGGCTCGTCCCCGCGTACCCGATGCCCGACGACCTCGCGGACGTCACCGTGCAGCGGATCGTCGTGCGCAACGGCGTGAGCCGCGACCTCGCCGACGACCTCCTCGCCGACATCCGGACCGAGACCGCGTGGCTCGACGGCCTGACGTCCCCGATGCCCGCCGAGGGGCAGCGCTCCGGGTTCCACCACTGACGATGAGCGCGACGTCGACCAGGACGATCGCGAGCCGCCGCCTGCGCCGGGAGGCGTGGGGGTTCGCCGTCGGGTCGCTGTGCTTCCTCGTCGGTGCCCTGCCGCCCTACGCCGACGCCGTCGGAGCGGTGGCCGTCGGCGTGACGTTCTTCGTCGGCTCCGTGTTCTTCACCGCGGCCGCGTTCGTCCAGCTCAGCCTCAGCGGCCGGCGGCCGCCGCGTGCGGGAACCCACCCCGCCGACCGGTGGGACTGGTGGGCTGCGGCGGTCCAGCTCGTCGGCACGCTGTGCTTCAACGTGAGCACCGCGGTCGCACTGGGTGCCGCGGTCGCGGACCCGGCCCTGCTCGGCGCGGGCTGGAAGCCCGACGCCTACGGCTCGGTGGCGTTCCTCGTCTCGTCGTCCTTCGCCGTCGTCGCGACGCGCGACCGCGGGCACCTGTGGGATCGCGACGCCCGGACCTGGCACGGCACGTGGCTCAACCTGCTCGGGTCGGTCGCGTTCGGCGCGTCGGCGGTCGGGGCGTACGTCTCGCCGACGACCGGGACGTACGTCAGCAGCTGGTGGGACGACGCCGGCACGCTCGTCGGCGCGGTCTGCTTCCTCGTCGCGGCGCTGCTGTCCCGCCGGTCCGTGGGTGCGCCGCCGCCGAGGGATGCACGTCCGGCCGAGTGATGCACCTCTGAGTGCATCTCTCGACGAGAGTGCGTCACTCGGCAGGAGGGGCGCCCGGCCGACGTCAGGCGCCCCGGCCGACGTCAGGCGCGGCCGGTGCGCTCCAGGACGCCACGGACGTACGCGGCCTGCCCGGCGTGCTCCAGCGCGTCTACGGCGACGCTCACGAGCCGGACGCCGAGCGTCACCGGGGGGTCCCACGCGTCGTCGACGCCGCGGTCGAGGTCGTCGTCGGCGAGCGACGCGAGGACGTCGTGCGACTCGACCTGGACGGCGTGCACGTACCCGAGCAGCACGTCGTCGCTCGCGCGGACCTGACCGACCTCCTCGGGGGACTGCCCGTAGCCGGAGGCGTCGTCGTCGAACGGGAGGTCGAACCGCCGGGCCCAGCCGTCGCGCGTCCACACCTCGTCGCGCCCGACCGCGGCCGCGACCTGTGCGTCCTGACTCCGTGCGAGGTGCCACGCGAGCCACGCGATCGTGTTGGCCTCGGGGTCGAGGCGTGCCGTGAGGGCGTCGTCGCCGAGCCCTTCCACGGCGCGCGTCGCCGTCGGTCCGATGCGTCCGTACAGGTCTTCCAGGAGTGCGCGCGCGTCCACGGGGCCGCCTCTCGTCGGTCGGTTCGGCTGTCCCCGCAGCCTCCCCGGCCCAGCGCGTCCACGCGACCCGAGCGCCCCCGGCTGGTCCGCTCTGCCGCCCGGTCAGTCGATCAGGACGACGACGGTTCCCGCCTTGTGCGCGTCCTCGACGTGCCGGTGCGCGTCGGCGACCTTGTCGAGCGGGTAGGCCGCGTCGACGACGGGCAGCAGCGCCCCGGTCCTGCCGAGCTCGAGCGCCGTGCGCAGGGTGTCGAGCTGCTGCTCGACGGGCCGGAGGCCGGTGAACGCGACGACGCCGCGACGCCCGTGCGTCCGCCGTCCTGTCCACAGGTTTCTCCACAGGATCGGCAGGGACGGGACGGTGGTGAGGTACACGCCGTCGGACGTCAGGAGCTGCCGACAGCGGTGGTACGAGCTCGCGCCGGCGACGTCGAAGACGACGTCGTACCGCTCGCCGGACGACGGTAGGTCCCCGACCGTGCGGTCCACCACCTCGGCGGCGCCGAGCTCGCGGACCAGGTCGAGGCCGCGCGGTCCGGACACCGCCGTGACGTCGGCCCCGGCGTGCACCGCGATCTGGACCGCCGCCGTCCCGACGCACCCCGAGGCGCCGAGCACCAGCACCGACTGCCCGGCCCGCACCCGGGCGTGCACGGTGAGGAAGGGCAGCGCGGTCAGCGGTCCGGCGGCGAGCACGGCGGCGTCGACGTCGGTCAGGCCGTCGGGGATCGGCTCCACCGCGCCGTCCTCGCGCAGGAGGACGAGCTCGGCGTGCGCTCCGGCTCCCATCGCCGTGAGCCCGACGACGCGGTCCCCGACCACGAACCGGCTCACCCCGGGCCCGGTCGCCACGACGTCCCCGGCGACCTCGCCGCCCAGCACCGGGTAGCCCGGACGGCGCAGGCCGAACGCCAGCCGGGCGAACCACGGCGTGCCAGAACGCGCGGCGACGAGCGCGGCCGCGACGGTGCTGGCCCGGTTGCGGACGAGGATCTGCCCCGGTCCCGGCACGGGGTCGGGGACCTCGCCGACCTGCAGGACCTCGGGCGGGCCGTAGGCGGTGGAGACTGCTGCGCGCATGGTGCTGTCCTCTCGGGGGACGGCGGCGTCAGGCGTCGTCGTCGGGGGTGTCCTCGGGGAAGCCGAAGACCTCGTCCAGGGGCGCCCGCAGCGCGCGGGCGATGAGGAATGCCGTCTCGAGCGACGGCGAGTAACGGCCCTGCTCGATGGCGATGACGGTCTGGCGCGTGACGCCGACGCGCTCCGCGAGCTCGGCCTGCGTCATCTCGCCGCGCGCGAACCGCAGCGCCCGGATGCTGTTCGTGACGCGCGTCGGCTTGCCTCCCACGTCACGCGCCCCGGCGGTAGGCGACGATCGTCGTCACGGACGACAGGACCGCCGAGAGCACGAAGCCGAGGTAGACGGCGTTCGCGATCCAGAAGTGGTCGGCCTCCACGAGCGCCAGGGCGAGGGCCGCGAGCGACCCGGCGACCACGCCCCACCACCCCACCTCGACGCCCCGACGCGCGAGCTCTCGGTCGCGCTCGTCGCTGCGGTAGCTCTCGCTCGGCCGCACGATCTCGACCACGATGCGCACGACGATCCCCGCGACGATCGCGGCCGCGATCGACCACAGCAGCGGGGCGACGTACGCGACGTCGGCGACCGGGCCGCCGTCGGCCCGGGTCAGGATCACGCCGACGTACGCCGCGTAGACCACGACGCTCACGACGAGGTAGACCCACGTGCCCTTCTCCTCGTATGACATGTCTGGGCTCCTGGCTCCGTGGCGATGTCAAACATCTCTGACATCCCGAACGTAAAGGAGTGCAGACACCGTGTCAAGAGTTCTTGACATGCACGCGTGCCTGACCGCATCGACTCGCGGCGGCGTCCGACCGCCTCGCCGCACTCGGTCCGCGCGGACGGTCAGCGCACGAGACGCGACTCGTAGGCCGCGACGACGAGCTGCACGCGGTCCCGGCACCCCGTCTTGCGCAGCGCCTCGGACACGTGCGACTTCACGGTCTGCTCCGTGATGAACAGCTCGGCGCCGATCTCTGCGTTCGAGAGCCCGCGCGCCACGCAGAGCAGCACCTCGTGCTCCCGGGGCGTGAGGTCGTCGAGGCCCGGGTGCGGGCGGGGCTCCGCGACACGGGCCGCGAAGTCGCCGACGAGCCGTCGCGTCACGTTCGGGCCGAGCAGCATCGAGCCGTCCGCGACCAGGCGCACGCCCTCCACGAGCCGCGGCGCGGGGACGTCCTTGAGCAGGAAGCCGCTCGCGCCGGCCCGCAGGGCGTCGTAGACGTACTCGTCGAGGTCGAACGTCGTGAGCACGAGGACCCGCGTTCCGGGGTGGTGCGCGACGATCCGGCGCGTCGCCGCGATGCCGTCGAGCACCGGCATGCGCACGTCGACCACCGCGACGTCCGGGGAGCGCTCCGCGACGACGTCGAGCAGCTCGCGCCCGTCACCCGCCGACCCCACGACCTCGATCCCGTCCGCGGCGTCGAGGATCGCGGCGAACCCGTGCCGGACCACGGGCTGGTCGTCCGCGACGACCAGGCGCGTCACGGCGCTCACGCGTCACCGTCAGCGACGTGGTGGGGGACGGCGCGGTGGGAGGGGCCGTGTCCCGGGGCGACGGGGTGCGCGACGGTCGCGCCGGGGACCGCCGCGGTGCTCCCCGAGGGCGCTCCCGCGCGCTGTACGGAGAAGGGGAGCCGGGCCTCGACGACGAACGTGACGCCGTCGCCGCTCGTCCCCGTGCACAGCGTGCCGCCGAGCGCCTCGACACGTTCCCGCATCCCGGTGAGACCCCGGCCCGGCTCGCCGGGTCCCGACCCGAGCGCGAGCGGGTTCGCGACCCGCAGCACGACCGTCGCGTCGGCCTGCGTCCCGTCCGCCTGCGTCCCGTCCGCCTCCGTCCCGAGGACGTCGAGGTCCACGCGGGCCGGCGTCGCGGGCGCGTGCCGGCGCGCGTTCGTCAGGGCCTCCTGCGTCGCGCGGAACACCGCGTAGCCGACGGTGGCCGGCACGCGCGCGAGGAGGTCCGGATCCGTGGTCAGGGTGACGTCCTGCCCCGCCGCACGCGCGGCGTCCACGAGCCCGACGACGTCCCTCGCGCCCGGCTGCGGCGCCAGGTCGGGTGCGGCATCCTCGCTGCGCTGCAGCACCGCCAGCACCTGCCGCAGCTCGCCGAGCGCGGCGCGCGCGTCGGCCGCGATGTCCGCGAGCACGCCCCGTGCCGTGTCGTCCAGGCCCGGGTGCACGTACGGCGCGGACTCCGCGCGCACCGCCACGAGCGACACGTGGTGCGCGACGACGTCGTGCAGGTCGTGCGCGACCCGCGCCCTCTCGGCCGTGACGGACTGGGCGTCGGCAGCACGTCGGCTCGCCGCGGCGGCCTCGCGCGACGCGTCCCGGGAGCGTCCGACGGCGCCCAGCGCGGCCGCGACCGTGACCGCGGCGAGCGTCCAGAACGCGTAGAGCGCCGTGACGAGAAGATGTTCGCCGATCGCCGGGTCGACGGGGACGTCGTAGTCGGCATAGCGCGGGATGTCCGACGGGACCGCCCACACCGGACCGACCGGCAGCACCGCGGGGATCCCGGTCCAGACGTAGACGGCGGCCAGCCCGACCGCGGTCGTCGTCGGCAGGACGGCGCGGCGCCACCCGTCGGACGCCGCCACGACGGCGACCGCGAGGACACCGAGCCACCACCCCCACACGACGCTGCCCGTCAGCGCCGCGGTGGCGAAGGGTAGAGCCGTTGCCGCGAGCCCCCAGAGCGGGAACCGTCGCGAGACGGCGACACCGGCGACGACGAGCGCGGACAGCGTCCAGGAGACCACCAGGGGGAGTGCCGTCGGCCTTCCGCCCCACAGCCCGGTCATGTCGTCCGACCAGCTGTACCCCCCGTCGCGCCCGACGTCGATCGTCATCCACTGCGGGGTCGCGACGAGGAACAGCCCGACGACGAGCGCGAGGAAGCCGGGCAGCGCCCACGGCCGGAGGCGCGTCCACAGGTCGGGGCGAGCGGCGCCGTCGGGCACCGCAGGCCCCGCCGAACCCCGGGTTGTCCCCCGATCGAGCGGCTGATGGGGCGACAACCCGGGGTTCGGCAGGTCGCGGCGGTGCGTCGTGTCCATGCGGCCGATCCTCCCGTGCGCCCCGCGCCCGAGACCACCACCCTGCGGGGGAGGCGTCCGGGCGCCGTCGGGCAGCGTCCTCGGTAGGTTGGACGCGGCGTGGCCGGCCCGACCCGACCGCCGCACACCCTGCACGGAGGTACGGATGGACTTCCCCTTCCAGCTCACCGAGGACCAGATCCTCGGGCTCATCGCGATCGGGGCGTCCGTCGTGGTCGCGATCGTCGCGGTGAACGTGCTCGCGCCGAAGGCCGGGGTCGCGGCGCCGCTCGCGCTGGTGCTCGTCGGGATCGGCATCAGCTTCGTGCCCGCGGTCCCGGCGATCGAGATCGAGCCGGAGTGGATCCTCGCGGGCGTGCTGCCGCCGTTGCTCTACTCGTCGGCGGTGAGCCTGCCGACGATGGACTTCCGGCGCGACTTCACGGCCATCGGCGGGCTGTCGGTCGCGCTCGTCGTCGTGAGCTCCGTCGCGCTCGGCTTCCTGTTCACCGCGCTCGTGCCGGGCATCCCGCTGTCCGTCGGGATCGCGCTCGGCGCGGTCGTCAGCCCGACGGACGCCGTCGCGACGTCGATCGTCAAGCGACTCGGGGCGTCCCCGCGCGTCGTGACCGTCCTGGAGGGTGAGAGCCTGCTCAACGACGCGTCCGCGCTCGTCCTGCTGCGCTCCGCCATCGCCGCCACCGCGGCGAGCGTGTCGTTGTGGTCCGTCGCCGGGGACTTCGTGCTCGCGGTCGTCGTGGCCGTCGCGGTGGGCTTCGTCGTCGGGCTCGTCGGGCTGTTCGTGCGCGCCCGGCTGGGGCGGCCCGCGCTGAGCGTCGCGGTGTCGTTCGTCGTGCCGTTCGTCGCGTACCTGCCGTCGGAGCTGCTGGGGGCGTCGGGCCTCGTCGCCGTCGTGACGGCCGGGCTGGTCACGGGGAACGGGGCCGCGAAGTACCTGCGCCCGCAGGACCGGATCTCCGAGGAGTCGAACTGGCGCACCATCGAGCTGCTGCTCGAGGGCGGCGTGTTCCTGCTCATGGGGCTCGAGCTGTTCGGGCTCGTCGAGGACGTCACCGCCACGCACGGCAACCTCTGGCAGGCCGTCGGGATCGCCGCGCTGACGATCGTCGCGGTCCTCGTCGTGCGCGCCGTCTACGTCCTGCCGCTCGTGCACGGCGCCGGTCGCCGGGCCCGGCGCGCGGAGAGCGTGCGCGGCGTCATCGCGGGGATGCAGGAGACGCTCGACGCCAAGTTCGCGCCGGACGGGACACCGCTCCACCCCGACGCCCCGGGGGCCACCGAGCCGGCGACCGGCGTGACCGCGCAGTTCGAGGCGATCCGGGGTCCGCACCTGACCGCACCGCACGTCCCGCACGTCCTGCACGGGTCACCCGGGTCGGACGCCGGCCGCTCCGAGGAACCGGCACACCGGGGTCGCCCGGACGACGGCGCCCGCCGCGGCCGGTCGGGCGGACCCGGCTCCGGGACGCCCGAGCGCGTGGGCCGCGTGCGCAACACGCTGCGCCGTCGGGCGGCGGACATCGACTACCTGCGTGCGCAGCCGCTCGGTCCGCGCGAAGGGGTGCTCCTCGTCTGGGCCGGCATGCGCGGCGTCGTGACCGTGGCCGCGGCGCAGACGCTCCCGCTCGACACGCCCCACCGGTCGTTCCTCGTCCTCGTCGCGTTCGGGGTCGCCGTCGGGAGCCTCCTCCTCCAGGGCAGCACGCTCCCGTGGGTCGTGAAGCGGCTCGGGCTCACCGGGGGACCGTCGCCCGCGGACAACGACCGCGGCGCGGTCCGGGCCGAGCTCGACGCCGCGGCGGCCGCGGCGATCGACGCCCCGGACCTGCGGCGTGCCGACGGGCGACCGTTCGACCCGGGGGTCGTGGCCCGCGTGCGCCGCGACGTCGTCCGCGAGCTCGAGACCCGTGACGTGGACGCCGCGACCTCGGCCGACGTGTTCACGCAGTACAAGGAGCTGCGCCTGCGGGCGATCGCGGCGCAGCGCACCGCGCTGCTCGCCGCGCGGTCGTCCGGCGCGTACAGCTCGCAGGCGCTGCGCCACGCGCTCGACCTGCTCGACGCCGAGCAGATCGACCTCGAGCTGCGCCGCGGGCCGGTCGTCGACGACGACTGATCCGACTGCGGCGGGCACGAGCGCGAGACGTGAGGTGGCCTCACGCCAAGATGGCTAGCGGCGAGTCGGAGCCCTCGTCGCGAGACAGAACCTCCGGTCGCGAGGTCGAGCCCCGCGAGCACTGTCTCGTGACCGGAGGCTCTACCTCGCGGGGCGGCGCGCCCTCACGTGACGGGGGAGACGTCCGCCGCCGCGAGCGGCCGGTCGAGGCCCACGACGCCGAGCTCGAGACGCGAGATGCCGTCGACCGGGACGGCCGACGACGCGCCCAGCCCGTCCGAGCGACCGGCGTCGGTCGCCGACCACGTCGCCACGACCTCACGCGTCCCGCCCACGTCGACGAGGACGAGCTCGTACCTCGCCCCCTTCGTCGCCGCGCCGGCGGGGTACGAGCACGACCAGTCGAGCCGGGTGCCCCACGCCGCCGGCGTGAGCACGAGCTCCGCACGCACGTCCGTGCCGTCGACGGGGAGCAGCTCGACCGTCGTCGTCAGCGGCGGAGTCTGCGGGCTCGTCGGCGGGGGGTCCGACGGCGCGCCCGACGGAGGGGTCGTCGTCGCGACCGCGGCGGACGGGCCCTCGCGCGCGGGACCGGTCAGCGCGACGCCCGCGGCCCCGCCCCCGACCACCAGGGCGACGCCTGCGGCGACGAGCAGCCCGCGGCGTCGGGCACGGCGGTGGCGCGCGCCCGCCGCCAGGGCGGTGAGCGGCACGACCTCGCCCACCCCGTCCGACGGCGGCCCCGCCTCCCCGGAGGGATCCGCCGACCCGGCTGCGACCAGGGCCGTCGCGTGCTCGGGCGTGAGCATCCCGAGGAGCCCTGGCATCCCGGCGAGGTCGGTGACCGACGCACGGCACGTGCCGCACGTCGTCAGGTGGTCCTCGAACGTGCGGCGGTCCTTCGGGCCGAGGGCTCCCAGCACGTAGGCGGCGTCCCACTCGCGGTACGGGTCCGTCTCGAACGGGCCGAAGGTGCCGGACGAGCCGTTCATGGCGTGACTCCCTTCTCCTGCAGCGTCAGCCGCAGCGCGCGCAGCGCGTAGTGCATGCGGGACTTCACCGTCCCGGGCGGCACCCCCTGCTCGTCCGCCATCTCGGCGACCGACCGACCGCGGTAGTACGCGCCCACGACCACGGCGCGGTGCTCGGGCGAGAGCGCGACGAGCGCGTCCGCCACGAGCCACGCGTCGAGCACGGACTGCGTCGCGTCCGCCTCGCCGTGGTCGGGCAGGTGGGCGCTCGCCAGCTCGCGCCGATGGTGCGCGCGCCGCAGGTCGTCGACGACGAGGTTGCGGGCCACGGTGAACAGCCACGCCCGGACCGAGCCCTCCGGCCGTTCGAGCACCTCCGGGTGGCTCCACGCGCGCAGCAGCGTCTCCTGCACGACGTCCTGGGCGCGCGCGTCGTCGTCGGTCATGCGCGCGACGTACCGGTGCAGCGCGGTGCCGTGCGCATCGTGGACGGCGCGCAGCAGCTCGTCCGCGACCGGACCCGTGGGCCCGGTCGCGGTGACGGGTGCGTCGTCGGTGACCACCGCGGCTCAGGACGCCCGGGCCAGGGCCAGGCTGAACTCCACGCTGCCCGTCTCCTCGACCTCCACGAACCCGAGGCTCGGTGCCTCGACGCCGAAGTCCGCGAACGTGATCGGCACCTCGCCGACGACCTGGACGTCGTCGCCCTCCGCGCCGATCTGCGCGTCGACCGTGACGGGCTGGGTGACCCCGCGGACCGTGAGGTCGCCCGTGAGCTCGACGGCACCGGCCGCGTCGGGCACCTCGACGGGCTCCGTGAGCACGAACGTCGCGGTCGGGTGCTCCGCGACCTGGATGGCCGTGTCGCGGAAGTACGCGTCGCGGTTGGGGACGTCCGTCGCGACCGTCGTCATGTCGACGACGACCTCGGCGTCCGTGAGCGAACCGTCCGCGAGCGTCACGGAACCCGTGACGTCCTCCGTGCGGCCCGTCACCGTGACGTCCTCCCCCCGCAGGATCTCGTCGAGCCGGTACCCGGCGAACGACCCGGCGCCCACGTCCCAGGTCCCGTCGAGACCGGCGGCGTCGAGCGTGGACCCTGTCCGGGCGTCGAGCGTCGGAGCGGCGGCGGCGCGGTCCTCCGACCAGTCGGCGTACAGGCCCGGACCGAACACGACCGCGGCTCCTCCCAGCACGACCACCGCCGCACCGACCCCCAGCAGGACCGTCGTCCTCGTGCGCACGTGCGTCTCCCTCCGTCGTGGGTGCGTCGCGGCGGAGCGCGACGCGCTGTCACCCGGTAGACGGAGCGGGAGGCCGTCCGGTTCGATCCGTGCGCGAGGAGATCCTCAGCCGAGCGGACCGCACAGGCAGAACGGGTGCCCCTCGGGGTCGGCGTAGACCCGGAACGGGTCGTCGGGGTGGCCCTCCTCGGCGGGCGTCCCCGTGAGGGGCGTCGCACCGCACGCGAGGGCGTGCTCGTGCGCGGCCTCGAGGTCGGGGACGTCGAGGTCGACGTGGACGCGGGCGCCGCCGGGCCACGGCCGGACCTCGGCGTCGGAGCGCTGGAACGCGAGCCGCGTCCCGTCCGTGCCCGGGACCTGGAGGGTCAGCCAATCCTCGCCGTCGGGGTCGGGCGCCTCCTGGCCGGGCGTGTACTGCCAGCCCGTGAGCCGGCGGTAGAAGTCGGCGAGCGCGCGAGGGTCGCGGGCGTCGACGGTCGTGTTGCGCAGCCCCATGGGCGCGGGCGGTGCGTCGGGCGTGCCGTGGACGTTCATCGTGCTCAGCCCAGCTGCTCGCGCAGCCAGGCGACGTCCGCCGGGACGTCGGCGTGCGTCTCGCACACGACGGGAGTGCCCGCGGCCCGGGCGACGTCGAGCAGGAGCTCGGGGTCGATCGTCCCGGCGGTCAGGCTCGCGTGCCGGTCCGCGCCCGACCCCGCGGTGTCGCGGCTGTTGTTGAGGTGGACGAGGTCGAGGCGCCCCGTGATCGCGCGCACCTGCTCGACCGCCGTCGTGAGGTCGATGCCGCCCGCCCACGCGTGGCACGTGTCGAGGCAGAAGCCGACGTTCTCCGCGCCGTCAGCCTGCTGCACCGCGGCCCACAGGCCCTCGATGCGCTCGAGCCGGCGCGCCATGGAGAAGTCGCCGCCCGCGGTGTTCTCGATGTACACGGTGACGTCCGTCTGCAGGGCGTCGATCGCCTTGCGCCAGTTGTCGAACCCCTTCGCGGGATCCTCGGCCGCCGTGACGTGACCGCCGTGCACGACGACCCCCGTCGCCCCGACCGCGGCGGCGCCGTCGACGATCTGCTGGAGCAGCTTGCGGCTGGGGATACGGATCCGGTTGTTCGGGCTCGCGACGTTGATGACGTACGGCGCGTGGACGACGAGCTGCAGGTCCGCGGCCGCGGCGTCGGCCTTCAGGGCCACGGCACCACCGGGATACGTGAACTCCGGTCCCTTCCAGGACTGAGGGTCACCGAGGAAGATCTGCGCGACGTCCGCGCCGATCCCGGCGGCCTGCGCGAGGACGTCCGACTGGTCGAGGTGGGCTCCGATCCGCATGGGGACAACCTACGCGGCGGCGCCCACGCGGTCGCGCCTCAGCCGCGCGCCCCGCGGCGGATCACGTCGCGGCGCAGGTCGAGCAGCGCGGCGCGGGCTCGACGACGACGGTCGGCCGGGTCGACGGTCAGCTCGTCGCCGGGGTTCGCCTGCCGTCGGGGCTCGCCCTGCACGTTGAGGCCGAGGTCGGGGAGCACCGTGCCCGACGCGCGGCCGTGGCGTGCCGTACGCGTCGTCACGGGGGCGTCGGTCGCGCCGGGCGAGGAGAAGAGCGGGCTGTGGTCGGGCACGGGGCCTCCCGGGGCCGTCGGGACGGTGGACCGCCGCCGGGCGGCGCTCGCGCGCCGCCCGGCCGTGGCTGGTGCGCCGGACCCGAGGTCCGGCGCCCCTCCATCGTGCGACCGCGACATTTCCCCCGGTCGTCCACTGCGTTTCGTGCGTGTTGCGGTTCAACCTCCGCGATACGAGACGCGTCAGGTCGACCCACGCCCGCCGCACGAGGCGACGGTCGCCCCGTCGATCCGGAGCGACGCGTCCCAGCGCCACGCGGGCGGCAGCGCGGTGACGGTCGACGCGTCGACGCGCACCGTCTCGAGGTCGCCACCGTCCGGCGACCCGGACAGCGGCTCGACGGTGAACGTGCCGTCGGCCGCAGACGTCACGCGCACCGCCGACGACCGGTCGAGGACCAGGGCGCCGTCCCAGGTCGACAGGGCGAGCACGAGCTCGGCGTCGACGGGGACGCCCGCCGTGGTGCCCGGTGCCGGGGTGACGACGTACGTCGCCTCGAGACCGTCGGCATCGGCCGGTGCGAAGGCCGGTGCGACAGCAGGTGGCGCCGTGCGCGTCACGCCCCACCGGGTCTCGCTCACCGGGACGGACCAGGACACGATGCCGACGCTCTCGAACCTCAGGGGTGCCGTCGAGGCGCCCGGCTCCACCAGGGGGGTGCAGTCGGCCTGCCAGACGTCACCCCCCTCGACGGTGGCGGGCGTGAGCGCGAACGCCGACGCCGTGACGCACACGAGCGTCGCGCTCGCCGTGACGACGGTCGAGGCGCGCCGACCACCGGGGCGCGGGGCGCCGTCGGGCCCGGGGCCGCGGGAGCGCAGCCGTCCGCGGAGCGCCGCGACCCACGGGTGCGGTGCCGGCGCGTCGGCCGAGATGACGACGACCGTGTGCAGCAGCGAGTCCGCGAAGGTCTTGCGCTGCGCGTGCCACAGAGGTCGGAGGAAGCCGATGAGCAGGATCGCGTCGAGGATGTGTGCCAGCCATCGCAGCACCGTGGCGAGCAGCCCCGCCGGGCGGCCGGTCTCCTCGCGGACGACGACGATCCCGACCGTGCGCTTGCCGGGCGTCCAGCCGGCGTACGCCTGGAGCAGCGCGAGAGCGAGCGCGGTCGCCACGAGCCACCCGCTGTCGGTGACGACGGTGGCGGTCTGGTCCCCGCTCGACGAGATCGAGAACCCCGGGAGCAGCGCCGGCGTGCCGACCGGCCCGACGGCGAGGAACGTCACCGCCGACACGATCGCGGCGTCCAGCAGGTAGGCGAAGACCCGTCGGCCCCAGCTCGCGTACGGCGGCTGCGCGGGGTCCGGGCCGAGGCCCGGGAGCGTCGGCTCGAGCTGCCCGGCCCCGGCGTCGGGCGCCGGCCCCCTGCCGGTGGGAACGTCGATGGTCACGGGCTGATCCTGGCAGACCCTCCGGCCCGCGTCACGCGCCCTGGACGACGGTCACGCAGGCCTCGGCGCGTACATGATGATCGCGACGCCGACGAGGCACACGAGCGCGCCCGCGACGTCCCAGCGGTCGGGGCGGAACCCGTCGACGACCATGCCCCAGGCGAGCGACCCCGCGACGAACACGCCGCCGTACGCCGCGAGGATGCGCCCGAAGTGCGCGTCCGGCTGGAGCGTCGCGACGACGCCGTAGAGCCCCAGCGCCACCACGCCGGCCCCGATCCACAGCCAGCCGCGGTGCTCCCGCACGCCCTGCCACACGAGCCACGCACCGCCGATCTCCAGCAGCGCGGCGAGCACGAACAGCGGGATCGAGCGCGTGAGGTCCATGCGGGCCAGGGTAGGGACCCGCCGACCCGCCGAGCACGACGTCGCGCACCGCCGACCACGACCTGGAGGTCGCAATCCGGCGGATAGCGACCTCCAGGTCGTGTTCGGCGCGGCGTCCCGCGCTCCTGGACCCCGGATCGCTCCGCCGGGACGGTCCGGGCCGGCTTGGAGAACTGCTCGATCAGCACGGGGTACTGCTCGGCGCCGTGCCCTGCCGCGACGGAGCGGTCCGCGATGGCCTTGATCAGACGTGGCAGCTCGTCGTTCAGGCCGGCAGCCTCTCTCGTCGACCAGGTGCGACATCGCCCGGACGTCGGTCTCCAGGGCCGAGACCTCGGCAGGGAACGACCCGAGGTCGATCTGTTCCGCATACCCGGGCTGCCACCCGGCCACCTCGGTCGCACCTCCTCGGTGCTGGCCTCTCGTCCGAGGACATCAACTACGTGCTGCCCTGCGCCGTCGGCGAGGAGCCGGAGCTGCAGGGGTGTCCCGAGCTGCTGACCGCGATGCAGTCACGGCTCCGGCGGTTGGAGGACCAGGCGGCCAGGCTGGACAGGTCTCGCGCCGCGCTCGCTCATTACATCGCAGTCGCCGAGCGGACGGATGACGAGAGCTGCCCGACCCTCGTCGAAGCAGGGTCGGAACCTGCCACCGGCACTCTGTAGCGCACGACGCCCGGGTGCGAGTGGCCGTGCCGAACGCCGCCCAGCTTCTCGGCCAGGCCTGCGGACGCGTGGTTGCCCTCTTCGCAGACCAGGTCGACGTGGTCCATCCCGTGCGTGTCCGCGGCCACCCCGAGGACCCGCGTCAGGGCCCATGCCGCGTGCCCCTGCCGACGCGCACCCGGACGTATGCCGTACCCGACGTGCCCGAGCTGCGCGACCCCGGGGTGGTCCGGATGACGCAGCGCGATCCCACCGACGACGTCGTCGGTGCCGTCGTCGCGCTCGACGACGACCCACCAGAGCGTGGCAGCCACCGCGCTGCCGACACCGGACACCCAAGCCGCGAAGCCTGCGGGTGAGGCGACGTCGTCGTCGAGCCCGAGCCCGAAGCCGTCCTCGTGCAGGCCGGGACCCCAGTCGTCGCGCGCGTCGCGCCACGCTGGGAAGAGATCGGTCGTGGGCGGGACGAGGCGGCGGTTCGGCGGGGTCTTCGTCATGCTGCCAGTCCACCTCAGGCCGTCCTTGGTGCCAAGCTGGTCGCGGACCGCGGCTTCCGGCCCCCCGGATACAGCCCGGGCGGGTTCGCTCGTCAGCGGAGCGGGTCGAACGGGCGGATCTCGTCGGGCACGCGACCGGTGACGACCTGCTCGGCGAGCGCCCTGCCCGTGGCCGGACCGAGCACGATCCCCCACATGCCGTGCCCGCCCGCGACGTAGACCCCCGGCGCACGCGTCGCGCCCACGAGCGGCAGGCCGTCGGGCGTCACGGGTCGCGACCCGACCCACTCGTCGTGGCGCTCGTCGAGGTCGACGCCCTGGAACAGGTGCCGGACCGACGCGAGGATCGCCTCGACGCGCCGCGGCTGGAACGGCTCGTCGGGCCCGCGGAACTCCATGGTCCCGGCGATGCGGAGCCGCCCCTGGTAGGGCGTGCACGCGACGCGCCGCGCCGGCAGGTACACCGGCGTCTCCACGGGCGAGTCGGTCTTCACGGTGAACGAGTACCCGCGCCCGGCCTGGACGCGCGTCCGCACGCCGAGCGGCGCCGCGAGCCGGGGCAGCCACGCGCCCGTCGCGAGGACCACGGCGTCCGCGTCGACCACGGACTCGCCCTCGGGCCCGACGACGCGCAGCGACACCCCGGAGCGGTCGCCTCCGCCGGTGGTCCGGTCCGAGCGCACCGCACGCACCTCGGCGCCGGGGACGACGCGTCCGCCGCGCGCCCGCACCGAGTCGGCGAGCGCGTGGACGAACGGTCCCGGCTCGAGGAAGCGCTGGCCCTCCAGGGCGAGCACGGTCGTCACCCGGTCGGTGAGCTGCGGCGCGCGCTCGCCCGCCTCGACACGGCGGACCGGCACCTGCTGGCCCGCGGCGGCGACGTGCTCGAGCTCGCGCAGGAAGGGCCGCGCCTCGCGCTCGTGCTCGAACGCGATCGTGAACGGTCCGGGAGTCGTCCGGGCGTCGACGGGGTGGCCGGCGGCACCGCCCGCGGCGAGCTCGTCGAACGCGTCGAGCGCGACGCGGTCGATCGGCGTGAGCGCCGCCATCGCCCGGTCCCAGCGGCGCTGCGTCGCGTGCGACATGAACCGGGCGAGGAACGTCCACAGGCGCGGGTCGAACCGCAGCGGCACGTGCAGCGGTGCGGCCGGGTCGAGCAGGGCGCGCGGTCCGTACGTCCACAGGGACGGGTCGGCGAGCGGCATCGCCATGCCGGGCGTGAGCCAGCCGGCGTTGCCCCACGACGATCCCGCGGCGACGCCCTCGCGGTCGAGGACGGTCACCTGGACGCCCCGCTCCTGGAGGTGCCAGGCCGTCGCGAGGCCGACCATGCCGGCGCCGACGACGACGGCGGTCCGCGGGGCGGGACGAGGTGCGCGGGTGCTGAGGGTACGGCGGGACGACACGCTCACGTCGGGCTCCTTCGACCGACGCCCGCCTCGCGGGTCGCGAGGCGGGCGTGTGGCTGGTGCGCGACGGGGTGGTGTCGCACAGACTGAGAATGGTCGATCGTTCGGCGCAGGACAAGATCGGTCGAAGGACGTTCGGTAGAGTCGGCGAGAATGCCGACCACATTCGGGAGAGCGCGATGGAGGGCACGGTGGCACCGAAGGATCTTCGACCCGTTCGCGGGGCGGCCGAGCTGGACGAGACGGACCGCCGCATCCTCGACGTCCTCACGACGGACGCGCGCGCGACGAACGCGGCGATCGCCGCCCAGGTCGGCATCGCGCCGTCGACGTGCCACGCGCGCGTGCGCTCGCTCGTCGACCGGGGCGTCGTGCGGGGGTTCCGCGCGGACGTCGACCCCGCGGCCGCGGGCCGCGGTCTCCAGGCGCTCATCGCGATCCGGCTCCAGGCGGGCGCGCGCCAGGGTCTCGAGGCGTTCCGCGACTACCTCCTGACGCTGCCCGACGTCGAGGGCGTCTTCTTCGTCACGGGCGACCGCGACTTCCTCCTGCACGTCGCGGTCGCCGACTCGGACGCGCTGCGCGACCTCGTCTCCCGGACGCTGAGCGTCCGGCCCGAGGTCGCCGGGACGAGCACGACCGTGATCTTCGAGCACGCGCGCCCGTGACCGTCGCGCGGTGTGGGTGCCCCCCGCTACCTTCCCCGCCATGGACCACGACACGTTCTGGGCGCTCGTCGAGGAGGCCCGCGGCCGTACCGGCGCGGGCGCGGACGACCGCGGCGCCGACGACGACCCGCTGCCCGACGCCCTGACCGACCTCCTCGTCGAGAAGCTCGACGCCGACCAGGTGCTCGCGTTCGCCGCCGCCGCCGACGACGTGGCGGACGCGGCCTACGGGTGGACGGTCTGGGGCGCCGCGTACGTCGTCGAGGGCGGGTGCAGCGACGACGGCTTCATGGACTTCCGCGACGGGTTGATCCTCGCCGGCCGGGCGACGTTCGAGCGGGCGGTCGCCGACCCGGACTCCCTCGCCGACCACCCGGCGGTCGCCGCGATGGCCGGCGAGGGCTCGGCGTGGTTCGGCTTCGAGTCGCTCGACGCGCTGGTCGGCGACGCGTGGTCCCGGGTGACGGGCGAGGACGACGAGGCGTACTACGCCGCGCGCGACTCCTCGTCGCACGCGGGATCCGGTGCCGAGCCGTGGGGCGAGAGCTGGGACTTCGACGATGACGGCGAGAACGCCCGTCGCCTGCCCCGGCTCACCGCGCTCTTCCAGTCCTGAGCGCCGGGCGTCAGGAGCCGAACGGGAACCTGCCCGCCGGGTCGTACGCCGCGCGCACCGACCGCAGGCGCGCGGCCGTCTCGGGCGACCACGCACGGGCGAGCGTCTCGTCCGTCCACGGGCCGGGCAGGAAGTTGACGTTCGTCTCGCTCGCGGCCCACGGCGCGGACCACTGCGCGAACGCTGCAGCGCTCTCCACCATGTCCGGCACGCGCGGGGGGTTCACGCCGACGAAGCTCACGAGATAGCCCGCGGTCCGTCCGCCGGCGGCCGTCCCGCCGTCGACGTCGTGCGCCGCGGCGCCTCCCAGGTGGCGGAGCTCCGCGGCGACGAACGGCGACGAGCTCGCCGGGCCGTACTCGGCGAGGAAGCGCTCCGCGAACGCGTCGTCGATCGTCTGCAGGGCCGCGCCCGACACCCACGACGGACCGGCGTCCTCCGGGTCGGCGTGGATCGTCGCGACGGCCGTCGTCGGGATCGTGTCGATCGTGTCGGTCAGCGCGGGCGCGAGCGCGCGCAGCGGCGCGGCGAGCCGCTCGCCGTCGGCGGCGTCCCCCGGGTAGGCGAAGCGGAGCGTGGCGACGTTCTTCCCGCGCAGCGGCTCCGGGATGAACGGGAGGTCCGGCAGGGCGAGCAGGACCACCGACGTCGAGACGTCGTCGGGAGCCGTCGCCGTCCAGGCGGCCCAGCCGCGGAAGACGTCCTCGACGTGCTCCGTGCCGAACATCAGCGAGCCTGCATAGAGCGACGCCAGCGGGGCGAGCTCGAGATCGAGGCGCGTGACGACCCCGAGGCCGCCCTTGCCGCCGCGCAGCGCCCAGTAGAGGTCGGGCTCGGAGCCCGCGTCCGCCTCGACGACGGACCCGTCGGCGAGGACGACGCGGAAGCCGCGCACCCAGTCGGTGGTGAGGCCGTGGCTGCGCACGAGCGGCCCGAACCCTCCGCCGAGCGTGTAGCCGACGACGCCGACGGACGTCGACGAGCCCGTGACCGGGGCGAGGCCGTGCTCGCCCGCGGCGTCGACCACGGCCTGCCAGCGCGTCCCGGCGCTGATGCGGGCGATCCGGCTCGCCGGGTCGATCTCGACACCCGCGAGGCCCTCCGTCGCGACGACGACGCCGTCGGTGACGGGCCACGCGGCACCGTGGCCCGTCGCGTGCAGACGGACCGGGAGGTCGTGGGCGGAGGCGAACCGGACGGCCTCGGCGACGTCGTCCTCCGTCACGGCGACGACGACGAGCGCCGGGTCGTGGGCGACGAGCGTGCTGTGCGGGGCGACCGCCTCGGCGGCCGTCGGGCCGCCGTCGGGCGCGTCCCCCCGGACGAGGACGCTGCCGGCGACGCGCTCGCGGAGGCCGGCGACGGCGTCGGGCGTGAGGTCGTTCGTGGTGACTGAGGTCTGGGCCGTCGTGCTCTCGCGCATGGTGTTCCCCTCGGTTCCTGGACGGATCTCGTGGCGCCGCGCGGGCGTCACCCCCCTCTGACGTGCGGGACGCGCAGGACGTGACACCGGCGGGCCGCACCGAAGAGAGAGAGGGAGTCGGGACCTGGTCGTGCCACGGCGCACGGGTGAAGGGCGGCGGCGCGACCTCGGGGTGGCGCGTCAGGCGGTGGTGCCGAGGGCCTCGAGCAGGCGCTGCACCGACGACCTCAGGCCCCAGCGCTCGGTGAGCACCTCCAGAGCCTCAGGGTCCGCCGGCGCGGCGGGGAGCGCGTCGTCGAGGTCACCCACGGGCGCGTCGCGTGCCACCTGCACGACCAGCGGGGCGACGGCCAGGTAGTCGGCGGCCTCGGTGAGCCGCCGTCGCTGAGTCGCGGTGAGCCCGACGTCGCCCGCGTCACGTGCGGCGAGCACCCCGGCGAGGTCGCCGAAGCGGTCGAGGAGCGCGACGGCCGTCTTCTCACCGATGCCCGGGACGCCCGGGAGACCGTCGCTCGGGTCGCCGCGCAGGACGGCCATGTCCGCGTACGCGGTACCCGACGGCAGCCCGTAGCGCTCCGCGAGCCGCGCCTGGTCGACGACGTCGAGGTTCCGCACGCCCTTCGTCGGGTAGAGGATCCGTACGCCGGCCGCGTCGTCGACGAGCTGGAACAGGTCGCGGTCACCCGTGACGACCTCGACGCGGGCGCGGTCCGCCCGGCCGACGGCGGCCGTGGGGCCGTCGCCCGCCGCCGCGGCGCGCGCGACCTCGCGCGCGGTGAGCGTGCCGATGACGTCGTCGGCCTCGTACCCGGGGGAGCCGACGCGCGCGATCCCGAGCGCGGCCAGGACCTCGACGATCACGGGCACCTGGGCGAGCAGCTTCTCGGGGACCTCCTCGACGCCCGTCGTGCCCGGCTCCTCGCGCGCGACCCGGTGCGCCTTGTACGACGGGATCGCCGCGACGCGGAACGCCGGTCGCCAGTCGTCGTCCCAGCACGCGACGAGCCGCGTGGGGCGCCGGTCGGTGACGAGCGTCGCGATCATGTCGAGGAGCCCGCGCACCGCGTTGACCGGCGTGCCGTCCGGGGCCTTGATCGAGTCCGGCACGCCGAAGAAGGCCCGGAAGTACAGGCTCGCCGTGTCCAGCAGCAGCAGGTCTCCGCCGGCCGTCACCGGTGCGTCGGTGCTCGCGCTCTCCGTCATGCGGTCATCCTGCCGCACCGCACCGACAGACGGCCGATGAGCGCACGGCGTCCCGACGGTCGACCCTGAGGAGGCCGAGGCGCCCGAGCCCGGCCCGTCCAAGGAGGCACCATGCTCGACAAGGCGTTCAGCGGGTTCTCGGTCGACGACGTCGACGCGGCCCGGCGGTTCTACGGTGACGTGCTGGGGCTGCCCGTACGGGGCGACGACCTGCTGTGGCTCGACGTGCCCGGCACGACCGGCGTGCTCGTGTACCCGAAGGGCGACGCGCACGAGCCGGCGTCGTACACGGTCCTCAACTTCCCGGTGCGCGACGTGCCGGGCACCGTCGCGAGCCTCCGCGAGCGCGGCGTCGCGTTCGAGCGGTACGAGGGCACGCCCGTCGAGACGGACGACGACTTCGTGTTCCGCGGTGGCGGCCCGCTCATCGCGTGGTTCCGCGACCCGGCGGGCAACGTCCTGTCGGTGATCCAGGACGACGACGCGTGACGGTCGGCCTGCCGAACCCCGGGTCGTGCGCCACAGCGAGGCCGATCTGACGCACAACCCGGGGTTCGGCGGGGGCGTTGACGTTCAACCCGCGGTTCGGCGGAGGCCGCCGCGGTGGTCAGGCCCTGCCGAGGCCCTCCTCGCGCGCGACGACGATCGCCGCGG
The DNA here is from genome assembly GCF_051294865.1 of Cellulosimicrobium sp. PMB13. Lineage (NCBI taxonomy): Bacteria > Bacillati > Actinomycetota > Actinomycetes > Micrococcales > Promicromonosporaceae > Cellulosimicrobium > Cellulosimicrobium sp. PMB13. The sequence continues at coordinate 950,535 of NZ_CP145910.1, forward strand.
AGCGGTCGCGCGCCCCGAGCTTGGTCAGGACGTTCGTCACGTGGTTGCGGACGGTCTTCGGGCTCAGCACGAGCCGTCGCGAGATCGCGGTGTTGTCGAGCCCGGCCGCGACGAGGTCGAGCACCTCGCGCTCGCGGTCGGTGAGCTGCGGGAACGGCACGCGCGCGGCCGACCGTCCGCCGACGACGTACGCCATCGCGCGGTCGGCCACCGCCGGGGCGAGGATCATCGCGCCGTCGGCGACCGCGCGGACGGCGCGCTCGATCTCGACCGGGCTCGCGGACTTCACGAGGTACCCGCGCGCCCCCGCCCGCACGGCCGAGACGACGACGTCCGCGTCCTCGTGCATCGTCACGACCAGCACCCGTACGTCCGGCCGGGCGCGGACGAGCTCGCGCGTGACCTCGACGCCCGACCCGTCGCCGAGGTCCACGTCCATGAGCACGACGGCGGCGCTCGCTCCGGGCGCAGCCGTCACCGCGGGCGTGTCGCCCGCCCGCCCGTCGTGCCGAGGTCCGTCGTCGCGCCGCGCGCCGCCGTGCCGTGGGGCGTCGTGCCGTGGGGCGCCGAGCGGTGTGGTGAGCCCCAGCACCGCGCGCGCCTCGGCCGCGCCGGCCGCCTGCCCGACGACGCGCACGCCGTCGAGCGAGTCGAGCAGCGCGACGAGGCCCAGCCGGAAGACGGGGTGGTCGTCGACCACGACCACGTCGAGCGTCACCGGGCGACCTCCCGCGAGCCCGCGCCGACCACGAGGTGCGTCCCGTCGGACGCCCGTCCCGGGTCGAGCGGCAGCACGGCGAGCACGCGCGTCCCCGGCCTGTCCGCGCCGTCCGTCGGCCCCGTCGGTACCGTCGGTCCCGCCGGCCACGTCGCGTCCCGGTCGACGCTCGCCGTCGTGACCACGACGCTGCCGCCGAGCTCGTCCGCGCGCTCGCGGAGCGACCGCGACCCGACGCCCGGCCGCGCACCGGGCGCGACGCCGACCCCGTGGTCCTCGACCGTGACGACGAGGTCCCCGTCGCGCACCCGGACCTCGAGCCGGCACTCGTCGACGCCCGCGTACCGCGCCGCGTTGACGACGGACTCGCTCGCGATCGCGTAGGCGGCGGCCGCGACGCGGGGGTCGAGGCCGGCGCACGGGTCGCACCGCACGTCGACGACGAACCCGGCGACCGCCTGCCGGCCGGCGAGCTCGCCGAGCGCGGCCTCGAGCCCGAGCTCCTCGAGCGACGGCGGGAGGAGGCTCCGCGACAGGGCGCGGACGTCCTCGACGCGCTGACCGGCCTCGGCGCCGAGCGCGTCGAGGATCGCCGCCGCCGCGCCCGGGTCGGTCCGCAGCACGTTGCGCGCGCCCTGGAGCCCGAGGCGCAGGCCCGTGAGCCACGGGCCGATCCCGTCGTGCAGCTCGCGCCGGATGACGCGCCGCTCCGCGAGCCGCGCGCGCGTCGTCGCGTCGCGCGCGGCCTCGAGGTCGCGGGTGCCCTGCGCGAGCGCGAGGCCCGCGCCGAGGACGGGCAGGAGCTGGTCGAGCGCGTCGCCCGTGCGGGCGTCGAGGCGCTCGCCGGCGCGGGGGACGACGTGCACGCGCCCGAGCACGCGCCCGCCGTGCTCGACCGTCCGAACGGTGGCGCGCCGGGAAGATGTGCCGGTCCAGGTTCCGGTCCCGGTGCGTGGACCGTCCCCGGCCACCGGCCAGGATCGGGCCTCCCGGCCGTCGTCCTGCCCGCCGCCCGCGTCGACGGGCCACTCGACCGTCACGGACTCGAGCCGCAGCGCCTCGCGCACGCCCACCGCGAGGCCGGCGACCAGCTCGTCCGCGGTCGACGCCGTCGACAGGTGGCGGCCCACGCTCAGCGCGGCGCGGCCCGGGTCGCCGCCGTCGCCGTAGACCAGCACGTGCACGCGACGACGCAGCCACGCGTGCAAGGGCTGGACCACGAGCGCGACGCCCACCGCGGCGACGACCTGTGCCGCGGGACCGTCGACCACCGTCGCCGCGACGACGACCACGACGGCGTAGACGACCGCGAGCCCGACGGCGAGCATCGCGGCGACCGTCGCGCGCGACAGCACGAGGTCGATGCCCCAGAGCCGGTTCCGCAGCACGCACACGAGGATCGCGGCGGGGAACAGCGCCTGGCACGCGAGGTGCGTGAGCGGCAGCGCGAGGATCACGTCGGGGTTCGCCCACGTGCCCAGCAGCGGCACGAACGACGACGCCATGAGGGCGGTCCCGAGCGCGAGCAGGCCGAGGCCGCGCCGGTCCTCGACCGGACCGCGGCGCCACCGCCACGCCGTCGCTGCGGCGGTGACGAGCCCCACGACCACGACGCCCAGGATCGCGGGTCGCGGGTCGTCCGTCGGTGCGAGGAGGAAGTACCCGATCGACGCGGCCCCGGCGACGACGCCGCACCAGCTGCCGATCCCGAGGCGCCCCGATCGCACGAACCACGGCACGAGGACGAACAGGCCGACCGTGCCCGGCACCCACGCCCAGCCGTAGGCGTCGGCGAGCGGGGTGAGCGGAGGGAGCGCTGGATGGGTCGACGCGTAGCTGCGCCAGCCGCCGCCGAACGCGGCGACGCCTGCGCCGATCGCGGCGAGCGCGGTGAGCCACCCGACGACGTGCGGCCGGCGCGCGAGGACCACCGCGGCGACCGTGCCGTAGACGATCGCGACCGTCGCGTCGACGACGACGAACAGGAGGTCACCGAGGAGCAGCGGCACGCCCGAGGTCAGCTGGAGCAGGAGCGCGGACGCGCCGAGGAGCCAGGCGAGGACACCCACGGTCCACGCCGTGCGGGGCGTCCCGGCGCGGCCGGGCCCGGGCTCGGCCACGGGCCCACGGTAGGGCCGGGGCACGTGCCGCGACCAGACCTCCGCAGGGAGATCACCCGCCGTCGGACGGCGCCGAGCTCTGCGCTCCGGCCCGAGATCGGCGGCTCCAGGTGCCGATCTCGGGCCGACGTGCCGAACTCGGGGCGACGTGCCGAGCTCGGCGGGGCGGCTCGGGCTCAGCGCCGGTCCCCGAGCGCGAAGCCGAGCGCCGTGACGATGAGCCACACCGGCCCGACGAACCCCGCCATGTACTGCAGGGGCGAGATGCCCGTGAGAAGGGTGAGCCCGCCGAGCACGACCCCGACGACGCCGATCCACCGGGGTGCCGCGGCGTGACGCAGCGCCGCGGCGCCGAGGGCGACGCCGGTCACGCCCGCACCGACCCACAGCCACGGGATGGTGGCGACCCAGTCGCTGTAGAACGCGCCGGACTCTGCCACGAGCCGGTCGGCCTCGGCGAGGCCGAACATGAACTGTGTGTCCAGGCCGGAGCCGAGCAGCCCGGCGACGGAGACGAGGACGAGGCCCCAGCCCGCCACCGTCGGCAGGAGCGATCCGGCGGGGGCCTGCGCGTCGAGCCGGCGACGCAGACCTGCGGCGAACACGAGCACGAGCAGCGCGCACGCGATCGTCGCGGTGTGGAAGACGAGCAGCGTGCCCGTCTTCCCGGCGAGGTCCGCGACGATGGCGTCGGCGTCGCCCGCGGTCTCCTCCCAGTTGGCGCCGAACGCCAACGACGCCTGGATCGAGACGAGGCCGAGGACGCCGGCGGCGACGCCCGTCCAGGCCCACGCGCGCGGCGTCGTGCGTGGTCGGCCGGTCCGGCTCGCCCCGGCGAGGGGCGACGGTGCGGTGAGCGATCCGTCCTGCATGGAAGTTCCTCCCTGGTCCGGCACGACCTTCGTCGTGCCACGGTGCTGACCGGGGAAGACTGCTCCGGGGCGCGTCCCGCGTCCCAGGGACCCGCGTCCCGACCTTCCGGGCGATCTGGCCGGGCGATCCGGCTGAGATCCAGCCGGGGCGCGCGTCAGGAGTGCGCGGCGGCCCAGCGCTCGGCGTCGGCGACGGCGCTCTCGAGACCGCCGAGGACCTCCGGCGTCGCGTCGACGATCGCGTCCTGGCCGAGCGCTGCGACCGTCCCCGTCCGCTCGAGCAGGGCGCGCATCGCGGGGGAGACGCCCACGAGGACGAGTCGGTTGCCCTGCTCGCGCAGCCGCGCGGCCGTGCGGTGCAGGAGGTCCATCACGGCCGACGACGGGATGTCGGGCAGCGTCCGCAGGACCAGGACGAGCACGGCCCCGCGGGCGTCGTCGCCGCGGGGAAGGTCGTTCTCGATCCGTGGCAGCGCCGCGAAGAACGACGTCCCGGAGAAGTCGAGCACGGTGACCTCGCCGGACCGCAGGGCCGTGGGGATCTCGGTCGACGTGGACCAGCGGCCGTCGGCGCCGCGCCGGAGGAGCAGGAGCCGCGACTGGCGCGCCGCCTGCACGCAGTACAGGAGCAGCGACAGCACCGCGCCGAGCACGATGGCCTGCTGCAGGGGGAGCTGCGTCGTGGCGAGGAACGTGAGGATCATCGCGGCAGAGGACAGCGGCGACGTGCGGAGCACGAGGAGGATCTCGCGGCGCTTGCCCCACACGAGCTCGCCGCCGACCACGAGGATCAGCCCGCCGATCACCGGCATGGGGATGAGCTCGGCGACGCCACCGAGGAGCACCACGACGAGCGCGAGGAACACCCCGCTGACGACGCCCGCCCACCGCGTCCGAGCGCCCGCCTCCGCCGCGACGCCCGTGCGCGACATCGACCCGCCGCTCGGCAGCGCCTGGAAGAGTCCGCCGGCGACGTTGGCCCAGCCCTGCGAGCGGAAGTCGGCGTTCGCGTCGGAGCGCGAGCCGTCGGGGTTCGGCATCGAGGGCGCGATGCTCGCGGCCTGCGCGAGGCCGACGAGCGCGACGGCGAACGCTCCGCCGACGAGCGACGGGGCCACGGACAGGTCGGGCAGGGAGAGGCCGGGCAGGGCCGCCGGGATCGCCGCGATGTCCGCGACCTGCTCGACCTCGACCCCGGCGACCACCACGACGACGCTCACCACGACCATCGCGACGAGCAGCGCCACGGGGACCAGCCGGCGCACGGAGCGCGCGAGCACCCAGACCGCGACCGTCGCGGCGGCGACCAGCGTCGACGGGAGGTCCCACGAGCCGACGTGCACGACCCAGTCACCGAGCTGGACGAGCCGGTTGTGGCCCTGCGGGTCGTAGCCCGTCGCGTCCTCGAGCACACCGGTGATGATCTGCAGCGCGATCCCCGTCGAGAAGCCCACCATGACCGCGTTCGAGACGAAGCTCATGACGGCGCCGAGTCGCAGGACGCCGAGGAGCAGCATCGCGAGGCCCACCATGATCGTCAACGTCGCGACGTTCGCCGGGTCGGTCGGGTCGAGCCCCACGCCGGCCAGCACGCTCTGCGACGTGAGCGCGATCGCGCTCGTGAGCGTCGTGATCATGAGCACCGTGCGAGCGGTGAGCGAGCCGACGATCGCGGGCACGACCCCCGCGTAGAGCCCGGCGACCGGGTTGAAGCCCGCGATCGACGCGTACGCCATGCCCTCGGGGATCGAGAAGAGGCCGGTGACCATCCCCGACACGACGTCCGAGCGCTTCGGGCGCCCGACGCGTCGACCCAGCCGGCGCAGCGGTGAGCGGTCGGTGTCGGGCGCCGGCTCGGGGGCGGGCGTGGGCTCGCCGGTGGGCACGGGAGCGGGGTCGGTCACGCGGTCCTCCGTCGACGGTCGGTGCTACGGACGGGGCGCGAGCGCGGGGAACTCGCCGGCGCCGTCGGCGGGAGGGCCGACGCGGAGCGGGGGCATCGACCGCGCGGCGAGCCACAGCGGCACGATCGCGAGGCACAGGACCGGGAGGAGGCGTGCGTCGCCGACGACGACGGCCGCCATGAAGAGGGCGAGCCAGCCGTCGCGGCTCACGACGATCACCGAGCCGAGGACCGCGGACGAGACCGCGACGGCCGCAGGCACGGCGGGGACCAGCGACGTCGCGGCGAGCCCGATGGCGACCCCGATGAAGACCGTGGGGAAGATGCGCCCGCCGCGGAACCCGGCCCCGGCGGCGACGACGAGCGCGACGATCTTGACCAGCGCCATGAGCAGGATGGCGTACCACGCGAGGTCGTCGGCCTCGGCGGACAGCTCCTTCATCTCCTCGAGGCCCTTGAACAGCGTGAGCGGACCGCCGAGCACGCCGAGCAGGCCGAGCACGAGGCCGCCGGCGCCGAGGGCCAGCACGGGGCTCCGCATCCGGTGGAACGTGCGGTGGACCACCGGGAACGCCAGCACGGCGAGCAGGGTGAGCCCGGCGGCGACGATCCCGACGACGGTCGCCCCGACCAGGTCCCCGGGCTGGACCCCGGGGTATGCGGGGAGGTCGATCTCGAAGGTCGGGGTCTCGAAGACGACCATGGCCATGGCGCCCGCGCCCGCGGCGACGAGCGGGGCGAACAGCCGGTCGAACAGCGGCCCTGACCGGTCCCCGCGCTCGGCGAACGTCTCGGTGAGCACGAGCGCGGCGGCGAGCGGCGTCGCGAACATCGCCCCGATGGTCCCGGCCATGGCGAGCCCGACGGCGCCGTTCACCGGGACCCCGAGCCGCGGCCGGCACAGCAGCCAGACGGCGATCGCCACGTTGATGGCGATGATCGGGTTCTCGGGGCCGAGGCTCACGCCACCGGCGAGGCCGAGCACGAGCGCGACGGCGAGACCCGGCAGCGTCCGCAGCGGCAGGGGGGCGGCGACGAGGTCCGCCGTGGCGGGGTCCACCCCCGCGTGCCCCGGCGCCCACCGGATGGTCGCCCCGACGAGGAGACCGGTGACCGTGAGCACGAGGACCGTCCACCACGTCTCCGTCGTCGTGACTCCCCATACGTCGGGCAGCCTGTCCCACACGAGGTGCTGGATCCACGTGGCGAGCGCCGACAGCGCGACGAGGGCGACGGCGCTCAGCGCGCCGACGACGAGCGACGGGACGACGAGGCGCAGGAGGTGCCGCGTCGAGAGGGGGCGCGAGGGCGGCTCGCCCGGCGCTTCCGCCGGCACGTCCCCTGGCTTGTCCGTCGGCCTCTCAGTCGGCCCGCCCGTCGGCGCATCCGTCGGCACACGGGAAGGGAACCACGCCACCGGAGGGGGTGCATCCGGAACCTCGTCGGACGCCGCCGTTCGGGTGGCGGTGCACCGACCCCCGCCATAGCGTCGACTCGCCGTGCGCCGACCCGTCCCGGGCCGCGCGCGGACGCACGACGACAGCCGGACGACATCGACGGAAGAAGGCACGACGTGGCAACCCTGACCGTGTGGAAGTTCGACACCCCGGACGGCGCGGAGCGGCTGGAGGAGGCTCTCCTCGCGCTGCAGAAGCAGGAGCTCATCCAGGTGCAGGACGCGGCGACCGTCTCGTGGGAGGAGGGGAAGAAGAAGCCGAAGACCCGCCAGGGCAACAGCACGACCGCGGCCGGAGCGCTCGGCGGGACGTTCTGGGGCATGCTCTTCGGGCTGATCTTCTTCATCCCGCTGATCGGCGCGGCGATCGGTGCCGCGTCCGGCGCGATCGCCGGGGCGCTGACCGACGTCGGCATCGACGACGACTTCATCGACTCGGTGCGCAGCAAGGTGACGCCCGGGACGTCGGCGCTGTTCGTCCTCACGACCGGCGCGGTCCTCGACCGGGTCCACGACGCGCTGCAGGCGCAGGGCATCCACGGCGAGCTGATCCAGACCAACCTGTCCGCCGACGAGGAGGCGAAGCTCCGCGCCGCCTTCGACGAGAACGCCTGAGCCGACCGGGACCGGGGAGCTCACCGTGGGAGCCGCGATCGGCCAGTCGTTGCCGGTGGCCGTCGGCGTGATGATCAGCCCGCTGCCGATCGTCGCGGTCGTGCTCATGCTCACCAGCGGGAAGGCGAAGGCGAACGCCGTCGCGTTCCTGCTGGGATGGTTCGTCGCCGTCGGGGGCGTGGCGCTCGTCGTCGCGCTCGTGGCAGGGTCGTCGGTGCCCGACGCCGGTGGTCCGGCCGCGTGGACCGCGTGGCTCAAGATCGTCCTCGGGCTGCTCCTGCTGTTCGTCGCGGCGCGGCAGTGGCGGGGGCGCCCACGCGGCGACGTCGAGCCGCCCGCTCCGAAGTGGATGGCAGCGATCGACTCGTTCACGCCCGTCAAGGCGCTCGGGCTCGCCGTCCTGCTCGGCGCGGTCAACCCGAAGAACCTGCTGCTCGCGGTCTCGGGCGGTGCGGCGATCGGTTCGGCCGCGGGCGGCGACACGACGGTGAGCATCGTCGCGGCCGTCGTGTTCGCCGTCGTGGCGAGCCTCGGTGTCGCGACGCCCGTCGTGATCTACGCGTCGATGGGCACCCGGGCCGCCGCCCTCCTCGACGGCCTCAAGGCCTGGCTGATCCACAACAACGCCGTGGTCATGGCGGTCCTGCTGCTCGTCATCGGCGCGAAGATGATCGGCGACGGGATCGCGACGCTCTGACGCGCCGCCGGACGGGCGGCGGCACCGAGCGACTACTCGACGCCGTCCGCCCGGCGCTCGTCGACCGTCCGTGCGGCCTCCTCGGCAGCGCGGCGGTTCGCGCGGCGACGCTGGGCGACCCCGCCGTCGCCATCGCGACGCCGCTTGCGCGGTGCGTCGTCACCGCCCTCCTCCCCGGGGTCGTGCAGGAGGTGGGAGTCGATGAGCTCGTGCCGCTGCAGGTACGTGTTCGCCACGGCCTGGATGGTGGCGGCGATGGGGAGCGCGAGGAACGCGCCGAGCGCCCCGAACACGGCGCCGAACGCGAGCACGACGACGAAGCTCACCGCCGGGTTCATCTCGAGCGCCCGCGCGGACACCTTGGGCGAGAAGTACAGGTTCTCGAGCTGCTGGTAGCCGATGATGAACGCCAGCACGGCCAGAGCCTGCGGCATGCCCTGGGACGTGAGCGCGACGGCGACGGGCAGGGCACCGCCGATGTACGTGCCGATCGTCGGGACGAACTGCGACACGACGCCCGTGAACACCGCGAGGGGCAGTGCGTACGGCGTGCCCACGATCAGCAGGAACACGAGCGTGAAGACGCTCGACAGCGCCGCGAGCACGATGCGCGAGTTGATGAAGTCGGAGACCTTGACCTGGGTGATCTCCCACAGGCGCAGCACCTCCTCCTGACGGTCCGGCGTGAGCCACCGGCAGACGCCGGCCCGGAACCTCGGCCCGGCGGCCAGCAGGTAGTAGGTGACGAGGAGGATCGTCAGCGACGCGAAGATGCCTCCGATGATCGTCGTCCCCACCAGCAGCGCGCCCGAGGCGACGTCCTGACCGAACTGGTCGAAGGCCTCGCGCAACAGCTCGTCGGACTCGGGGACGACGACGTCGAACCGCTCCTCCAGGAAGGTCCGGGCGTCCTCGTAGAGCGCCGGGATCGTCTGCACGAGCTGCACGAGCTGCTGGACGAACAGGTTCCCGAACAGTGCGAGCACGACGAGGACGACGACGATCGAGCCGATGAGCGACACGCCTGCGGCGACCCCGCGGCGCCACCCGTGCCGGACGAGCCACACGACGATGGGCTCGAGCGCGAGGGCGATGAAGAACGCGATGAGGACGTTCACCCCGAGGCCCTGGAGCTGACCCAGCGCGTACCAGGCGAAGATCGCCACGAACACGGCGACCACGCCCATGACGAGCGCGCGCGGCACCCAGCGCGGCGGCCGCCGGGAGTCGTGCTGGACGGGCCGGGTGCCGGCCTCGGTCGCCTCCGACGAGGGGTCGTCCGGCGACGGGTCGACCGACGGCGCAGCGGGAGTCGTCATGCCACGAACGTAGTGGCGGGCACCGGGACGAGCGCGCACGACGCACCGGATGCCGAACCGTCCCATCGGTGCCACGATCGTCCCGCGCACGTCGATGGCCGCCGGCCGGTGCCCGTCGAGAGGTCCGAGAATCCTCGAGGTGAAGGTATGGCTCGCTCGTCACAGGTGTCCGCATGGGTCGGCTGGATCTGGTTCGCCGGCATCGTGCTCGTCACCCTCGGTCTGTTCAACGCCATCAGCGGTCTCGTCGCCGTGTTCTCCCCGAACAGCCTCGTCGGCGTCACGGACCAGGGCGTCGTCGTGCTGGACGTCTCCACGTGGGGATGGATCCACCTCGTGATCGGGCTGCTGCTCGTCCTCACCGGCTTCGCGCTCCTCGCGGGCAAGGGCTGGGCGCGGTTCGTGGCGATCGTCCTGGTGGTCCTCAACGCCGTCGCCCAGTTCACGACCCTCCAGGTCACGCCCTGGTGGTCGATCGTCACGATCCTGCTCGACGTCTTCGTCCTCTGGGCGCTCGTCGTCCACGGTGACGAGGCCGAGCGCGCCGCTCGCTGAGCCGGCGCAGCCTCCCTCGACCGCGCGGCGATCCGGACCGCGCGGCCCGTCCGAACCCGACCCCGTACGCCACCCAGACACCGGGAGACACTTCATGGCCACCTCCAGCTTCGGTCCCGTCGAGATCGTCGCCATCGCCTTCCCTGCCGACCGGATCCCGTCCGGCGTCCAGACCGCCGTCGCCGAGGTCCTCGCGGAAGGCACCGTCACGCTGCTCGACCTCGCCGTCGTACGCAGGTCCGAGAACGGCGACGTCGAGTTCCTCGAGCTCACGGACCTCGGCGACGAGATCGAGATCACCGATCTCCAGCTCTCGAGCGCCGGGCTCGCCGGCGAGGAGGACCTCGACGAGGTGGCGGCCGGGCTCGCTCCGGGCACCTCGGCGCTCGTCCTCGTCGTGGAGCACACGTGGGCCCGCGGGGTCGTCGGCGCGGCCGCCGACGCGGGCGGCGTCGTGCTGTTCAGCGAGCGCATCCCTGCGGAGGTCGTCAACGAGGTCGCGGACCTCGCGCTCGCCGAGGACTGACCCGCACCCCCGACCACCACGCCACGCACGCCACACCCGAAGGAGAACCACCATGCCCATCCGTCGCATGGGCCGTCCCGGCCTCATCGGGACCGCCGCCCGCACCGCCGTCATCGCCGGCACCGCCCAGGCCACCGCGGGCGCCGTCTCGCGCCGTCAGGCGAACCGCCAGCAGCAGTCGTGGGAGGCGCAGCAGGCCGCGGCCCAGCAGGAGCAGGCCCGGATCGAGGCGGCCGCGCAGCAGGCGGCAGCCCAGTACGCGCAGCCGGCCGCCGCCGCTCCGCCCGCCGCCCCGGCGTCGGCCGGTGACGACCTCCTGGCGCAGATCGAGCGTCTCGGCCAGCTGCACGCGTCCGGCGTGCTCAGCGACGCCGAGTTCGCCGCCGCGAAGGCCAAGCTCCTCGGCTGAGCCCGCACCCCAGGACCGCACCGCCCAGGCTGCACCGAGCACGAGAAGACCGGAGGACGACCATGGCGAGCTTTACCGTCTGGAGCTTCGACACACCCACAGGGGCCGACACCGCGTCGGGCATCCTGCACTCGGCCGCGTCGGAGGGGCACATCCGCCTCGTCGACTCCGCGGTCGTGACCTGGCCCGAGGGCGCGGCCAAGCCCACGACGCGGCACGGCCACCAGGACACGTGGCGCGGCGGCGGCTGGGGCGCGTTCTGGGGGCTGCTCCTCGGGACGCTCTTCTTCATCCCCCTCGTCGGTGCGGCCGCCGGCGCCGCGATCGGCGCGACGTCCAAGGCGATGGCGGCCGTCGGCATCGACAAGGACCAGCTCGAGCGGATCCGCGAGGGGGTCAGGCCGGGGACCTCCGCGCTGTTCGTCGTCACGGAGGACGGCGACCTCGACGCCGTCGGCGAGCGCTTCCACGGCGTGCACGGGAAGCTCGTCGCCACGAACCTCACGGAGGGGGAGCGGCAGACGCTCCTCGAGACGTTCGACTGATCGCGCCGCGCCGGGTCAGGAGTCGAGGCGCGGAGGCAGCCCGAAGAGCGGGAACCAGGCGGCCGTGTCGAGGAACGCGTTGATCTCCACGACGCGGCCGCCCCGGGTCTCGATCACCTGCAGCGCCCACGGTTCGTACCCGCCGCCCTCGGCGCGGCGGTACTGGCCGAACCCGAACGTCCCGTTCACCGCCACGGGGAGCAGTCGCGAGCCCTCGCACTCCCAGCCCGGACCCACCATCCAGCGGACGATGTCGTCCGTGCCGCGCATCCACAGCGGGTACGGCGGCATGGAGAGCGTGGCGTCGGCGTGGAGGATCGCGACGAGCGCGTCCATGTCGTACCGCTCGAACGCGTCCAGGTAGCGCTCCAGCAGCCGCTTCTCCTCGTCGCCCAGGCTCTGCTCGTCGCCGGGCATACCCCCGACGGCGCCGCCCGGCCCGGCGGCAGGACCGTCGCCGTCCGCGTGCTCCGCGTCGTCCACCCCCGTGCTGCTCCAGTGCGCCCGGGCCGCCATCGTGGCGCGGGCACGCTGCAGCGCGCTGTTGACGGACGCGACGGACGTGTCGAGCAGCTCGGCCACCTCGCTGGCCTGCCAGCGCAGGACCTCGCGCAGCAGCAGCACGGCACGCTGCTTCGGGGGCAGGTACTGCAGCGCGGCGACGAACGCGAGGCGGATGCTCTCGCGACCTACGGCCACCTGGGCCGGGTCGCCGTCGTGGGGGAGCACACGGTCGTCGGGCACCGGCTCGACCCAGGTCTCCTCGGGCAGCACCTGCCCGAGGTTCTCCACCTCGGCGGGCTGCGGACCGCCGAGGCCCATGGGGCGCTCGCGGCGCTTGCGGGCCCCGAGGGCGTCGAAGCAGACGTTCGTCGCGATCCGGTAGAGCCACGAGCGCAGGCTCGAGCGGCCCTCGAACCGGTCGTAGGAGCGCCAGGCGCGCAGCAGCGTCTCCTGCACCGCGTCGTCGGCCTCGAAGGCCGACCCGAGCATCCGGTAGCAGTAACCGGTCAGCTCGCGGCGGTAGCCCGCCAGCGCGACGTCGAGGTCCTCGCGCGCGGGCACGGGATTCGCGGGACGTGGCGCGAGGGATCCCTCTACCGTGTCGACGGGGGTGACGAGGTCGGTCATGGCGAGCTGCCTCTCCGAGTGCGGGTGGGAGCGTCCGGGCCGGATGTGGTCCACACCACACGCTACCCGGCGCTTCCGACACGGCACAGGGTGGTCAGTCGGTCGTCCCGAGCTCGAACCAGACGGTCTTCCCGTCGTCGTCGGCGTCGACCCCCCAGCGCACGGCGCACCGCTCGAGGAACTGCACGCCACGGCCCCCCGTCTCGTGCGGCTCGGGCGACCGCAGCCGAGGAGGTTCCGTCGAACCGTCCCGCACGCCGATCCGCACGACCCGGTGCCCCACCTCGACGGACGCCGACACCGGGGGCCGGGCGTGCTGGACGGCGTTCGTGAGGAGCTCGCTCGTCAGGAGCATCGCGACACGACGGACCGACGGCGTGACGTCGCAGCTCTCCAGCACGTCGTCGACCCAGCGCCGCGACTGCCCGATCGCGGTCGACGTGTGCGGCACGTCGCGACGCACGATGCCCGGCCGGCCTGGCCGCGGCGGGTGCGGCATCGTGTGCCGGACCCGCAGCGCCAGCACCGCGACGTCGTCGCGCTGCGAGCCCGCGACGAGCCGGCGCACGAGCGCGTCCGGAAGGGCCGACGTCGCGATGCCGGCCTGCTCGGCCAGCGCCTCGCGCAGGCTCTCGAGCCGGTCCCCGTACGACGTGCCGCGCCGCTCGACCAGCCCGTCGGTGTACAGCAGCAGCGTGTCGCCCGGGTGGAGGCGCGTGCGGTGGTCGTGGCGGGCCGCACCCGGCAGGACGCCGAGCATCAGGTCGGGTGCCCCGTCGAGCGTCTCGACCGCGCCGTCGGCGCGCAGGACGAGGGGAGCGGGGTGGCCCGCGTTGGACCACACGACGTCGAACCCGCGCGGGGTGCGGTCCAGCCGCACGACGACGGCCGTGCCGCTCGCGTGCAGCGACAGGCCGCGGTTCGCCCGGTCGAGCAGCCGGAGCAGGGTCGCGGGCGGCTCGTCCTGGCACCACGCGAACGTGCGCAGCATCGACCGGAGCTGGCCCATCTGGGCGGCGGCACGCATGTCGTGCCCGGTGACGTCGCCGATCATGAGGACGCACGCGTCGTCGTCGAGGACCACCGTGTCGTACCAGTCGCCGCCGACCTGGTCGGTCCGCGTCGCGGACGCGTACGTCGCGGCCAGCTCGACGCTGCGCATCTCGGGCAGCGCCGTGAGCATCGCGGCCTGCAGCGTCGTCGCGACGCGGTGGCGCTCCTCGAGCAGGCGGACCCGGTCGAGCGCGTGGCCGACGTACGTGGCGATGGTGGTCTGGGTCTTCACGGCGTCGTCGTCGAACTCCTGCACCGAGTCCCACGCCAGGGCGACCACGCCGAGCAGCGTCGTGGCCGAGAAGACCGGGAGGAAGCAGCGCGCCTCGACGCCGTCGGCCTCGATCATCGCGGCCGCCTCGGGGAAGGCCTCGGAGTACGTGGCGTGGTCCCGGAAGAACAGCGGCTCGCGTGTGCGGGCAGCGACGCTCGCACCGCGCGCCTCGTCGAGCCGCATCCGGCGGAAGGCGCGTGGCACGCCCGGCTCCAGGTGGTCGAGCGTCGTGTAGGTGAGCCGGACCCCGGCATGGTCGAGCGTCGCGAGGCCCGCGTACCGCGCACCGATCCCGGCCCCGACCGCCGCGAGCCGCTCCGCGACGTCGCCCACCGACTGGGCCGCGGCGAACGTCTCCGAGAGGTCGAGCAGGAGCCGCGACCGCCGGTTCGCCGTGAGGGCGACCCGCTGCATCCGCCGAGCGCGCTCGCGCGCCACCCGCAGCCGCAGCTCCGACGTGCACGCGGCCGCCAGGTCCGCGAGCGTCGCGAGGTCGCCGTCCGTCCAGGGGCGTGGTCGGGCGTCGATCGCGCAGAGCGAGCCGACGGCGCGTCCCCGCGGGTCGAAGATGGGGAACCCTGCGTACGCGACGACACCCAGGTCGTGGACGGCGCCGTTGTCGGCGAGGTGGGGCACGTCCCGGGCGTCCGCGACGACGAGCGGCTGCGTGTCGTCCACGACGTACTGGCAGAACGAGTGGGTCAGCGGGGTGCGCCGCCTGCTCTGGTACGGCTCCGGGAGACCCAGGGCGCCGGGGAAGACCTGCTCGTCCTCCAGGACCAGGGACACGAGCGCCGTGGGGACGCCGAGCTGGCGCTGCACGAGGCGCGCGAACCGGTCGAACGACTCGTCCGCCGTCGGTCCGGCGAGCCCCGCCTCGACCAGCTCGCGGATCGCCTGCGCCTCGGTCATGACTCAGTATGGCCAGGACAGGGCCCGCGCGGCAGGGCGAACGGCGCGAACCGGACGGGGACGGGTGGGTGAATTCGGGCAAGAGCAGCGAACCGCGCACCTCCCGACGGAACCTCCGAGGCTCCCGCTGCGTGTTCTGCTCGTGACAGCATCACCAGGGACCCGGCGATGAGCGCCGAACGCGTGGAGATCCTTCTCGACCTCGACGCGGGACGAGCGGGTCTGCCGACGGACGACGAGGTCGACGTCGTGCTCCACACCCGGCGCACGCGCGACGAGGAGTTCTCGGCGTTCATGCGCGAGGCGCGCGACCCGCTGCACCGCATGGCCTACCTGCTGTGCGGCGACCGGCACCGCGCCGAGGAGCTCACGCAGCAGGCCTTCGAGCGGACGTACCGGGCGTGGCCACGGGCCCGCGCCGGGGAGCCGCTCGCGTACGCCCGCCGCGTCCTCGCGAACCTGCGCGTCGACACGTGGCGTCGCACGCGGCGCGAGGTGCTGTCCGGGCCCGACGAGCTCGTCCACGGCTCGACCGACGCGAGTCGCCGCGCGACCGACGGGACCGGCACCGTCGACGACCGTGACGCCGTCGTCCGGGCGCTGCTCGTGCTGCCGCTGCGTCAGCGCCGCGTCGTCGTGCTGCGCCACCTGCTCGACCTGTCCGAGCGCGAGGTCGCCGAGGAGCTGGGCATGCCCGTCGGCACCGTGAAGTCCACCGCGTCCCGCGCGCTCGCCCGGCTGCGCGCCGAGCTGTCCGCCGACCCCGCCATCGGAGGCCCCACGCCATGAACGCCGACGGACCTGCCCCTGCCGCGGCCGGGACAGACGACGACTTCGTCGTCCGTCTGCGACGCGCCGCCGACGCCGCCGTCCCCGAGTCCCGTCTCGACCTCGACGTCTCCCTGCGGACGAGCCGCCGCAAGGCCCGCGCGCGCCGCGCCCTCACCGCGACGGCGTCGGTGCTCGCCGTCGCGGGTGTCGGGACGGCGGCGGCCGTGGGTGCTCCGGCGCTGTCCGGGCTCTCCGACCTGCTCGTCGCGGACGCGCCGTACGAGGTCGTCGTGCCCGAGGCGACGACGGTCGACGTCGCGCCCGGCATCGTCGCGGTGAGCGAGCCGGCCACGTACCTGCGCGACGACGGCACGTACGTCCTCGACCTCGGACTCGGCGCGTGGGCCGACGGCGAGCGGTTCCTCGCGGAGGTGGACGAGGGCGGGCCTGACGGGCGGTCTCTGTCGACCCTGCGCGTCGTCGCGGGCGACGACGACGACCTCGCGGCGCTCCGGCGGGGCGAGGACGCGGGGACCGTCGTGCTCGACGACTTCACCAACGGCTCGCTCGTCCTGGGCGCGGGGACCGGGACGGGGGAGAGCGTCTACGTCGGCCTCGACGGCACGTCGTCCGAGCGGTCCGGATCCGACGGACGGTCGACGTGGCTGGTCCTCGCGGGCGAGACGACGGACGCGACGGGCGAACGGGTCACGTCGGTCGAGGTCCCCACGGCCCGCTTCGGCGACCTGGTGATGGTCGCCGCCCGCCTCGGTGCCGACGGCGTCGACGTACCCGAGCTTCGCGGTCACGTCTCCGTCGGTCCGGGCCTGCAGTCCTCCGCAGACTGTGCCGACGCACCCGAGGAGTTGCCCGAGGGGGAGGAGAGGATCCGGGGATGCCGCGTGGCCTACGACGCCGAGCGACGCACCGTGACCGAGGTCGACGCCCCTCCCGGCGTGCTCGACAACGCGGTGATGGACGCTCTCCGGGGCCTTCTGCCACCGACGCCCGACCGAGCGCCGCACGACCCGGCGCTCCTCGTCGCGTGCCTTGCTCAGCGAGGCTTCGACGTCCCCCGGGGCGACGACGCCGTGCTCTGGACCATGCCCGACGGCGCCCAGGGGCAGGCATGGCGGCAGTGCCAGCTCGACGTGCCGACCGTCGTCCTGGAGTGGTACACGACGCACGCCGACGAGGTGCAGGGCAAGGAGCTCACGAGCGGCTGGGACTGACCCGTCCGCGCGCCGGTCGTGTCAGCCGCGCCCGACGTCGGTGCAGAAGAGGTCCTCGTCCGGCAGGTGGCCGGTGGTCAGGAAGTCGACGGTCGCCCCGTCGGCGCAGGCGAGCCCGCGTCGTAGACGGAGTGCCCGCCGTTGTCGACACCGACGAGGGCGGCACGGTCGCCGAGGACCTCGCGCAGCCCTTGTCCGGCGTCCCAGGACGTGGCGTGGTCCCGGCGGTTCTGCAGGATCAGGATGTCACCGGGGCCCTCGTCGGTCACGGTGACCGGCTCCTCGATCGGGGCCTCCCAGAAGGCGCACGGCCAGATGTTGGCCGGCATGCCCGCCGTGAGCGGCCAGGCCTCGCGGTGCGCGGCGCTGTCGGCGGCGTAGTCGGCGACGTCGTGGGACCACTCCGCGTCACCGCACGTGAGTGCCAGGAACATGGTCGCCTGGTTGTCCGCGGGGACACCGGGGGTGGACGGAGCCTCGGCGAACACCTGCTGGAGCACCTCGCCGTCGGCCGCGGTGAGCCGGCCGTCCGCGAGGTTCGCGACGGCCTTCCAGACCTGCGCGAGGATCGGGAGGGTCTCGTCGTCGAGGAGCAGCGCGTAGGTGATAGTGCGCAGCATCGCTCCGTCCATCGACTGCTGCGTGCCCGGGACCGGCGCTGGTTCACGGTCGAGCCGGTCCGCGAGCGCGAGATAGGTCCGGGTGACCTCGTCGACGGTGCCACCGAGCCCGAGGGTGTCGTCCTGTCCTGCGGCGACGGCGGCCGCGTCGGGGAACCGTTCGGCCATGCCCTTGCCCCAGCCCGCCACCACGCCGGACCAGACCTCGGTGGGGTCGATGTTGCCCTCGAGGACCATGCGGTCGGTCCGCTCCGGGTACAGCGAGCTGTAGACGGCGCCCAGGTAGGTGCCGTAGGACTGGCCCCAGTAGGAGATCTTCTGCTCGCCGAGCGCCTCGCGGACGCGGTCCAGGTCACGAGCGGTGTTGGCGGTGGTGAAGTACCGCAGGTCCCCTCCGGCCGTGGCGGCGCACCTCTGGGCCTCGGTGCGGGCCAGCTCGACGTTCGCGTCGATCGAGCCGTCCGCGGCGGGATAGGGGAAGTGCCCTGGCACGCCGGCGACCTCGAGGCCGCAGCTCTGCGGCGTGCTGTGCCCGACGCCGCGCGGGTCGAAGCCGATGAGGTCGTAGCCGTCCAGGACGGACTGCGGCAGCGTCGGAGCCATCGTGCCGGGCATGTCGAGACCTGACAGGGCGGGTCCGCCGGGGTTCAGCAGCAGGACGCCGTGCCGCTTCTCGGGGTCGGCGGCGGCGAGCCGGGAGATCGCCACCTCGATCGACGTGCCGTCCGCCTCGTCGTAGTCCAGCGGGACCTCGACCGTCGCGCAGGTCAGCCGGGGATCCCGGGTCACAGGGCTCGCCGCCGCCGGGCAGGCTCCCCACTCGATCGCGGCGGCCTCGGCCTGGTCCGCGGGCGCCGGGAGGTCTTCCTCGTGCGCGGCGTCGCTGCAGCCGGACGTGACGGTCACCGCCAGCGTCGCGGCCATCAGTGCCATGGCGAACCGGCGGCCCCGTGGCCGGCCGGACATCTCGGCGCTACGTGTCGTGCTCATCGCCCTCGTCCTTCGGATCGGCTCGGCGCACCGCGTTCGCGGTGGCCCGTGCTTCTGCCGAAAAGCTAACGACGACGGGGTGCGGCACACATCGCCCCGGAGTGGGCAGATCGGGTAGCTCGCACGGGGGACAGGGATGCGTCGAGACCGGCCTCAGGTGCCGCCGCGGGCCTGGAGGTCGGCGAGCGCGTGCTCGGCGCCGTCGGCGTCGAGGTAGGTCCCGCCGCGCACGAGCGGAACGATCCCGGCGGTGTCGGTGCTGCCGGCGATCGCCTGGTCGCACGGCGGCTCCGCTCCGGCCCGGTGGACGAACCGGCGCACGAGCGGCTGACCGGTCGGGACGTTCAGGTCCACGACGTCCTCGGGCGCGAGACCGTCCACGAGCACCGAGAGCGCGCGCAACGAGTTCCCGTGCCCGACGACGAGCAGCGTCTCCCCGCGCGCCAGCGCGGTGGCGGTCGTGGCCCAGAAGGGCCGGAGCCGGTCCACGACGTCGGCGAGCGACTCGGTGTCCGCGCGCAGGCCGGTGCGGGCGGCGTCGGGCAGGCGGAGCAGGACGTCGTCGACGGCCGCGCGGGCCGGGTGGTCGGGTCCGAGCGCGGGCGGCCGGTGCGCGTACGAGCGGCGGTAGCGCCAGTACGCCTCCTCGCCGAACTCCCGCCGGACGACCTCACGGGGCGTGTCCGTGAAGGCGCCGTAGTGGCGCTCGACGAGCCGCCACTCGACCTCGAGCGGTGGCGGACCGGGCAGCGCCGCGGCGACGATCGCCGCCGTCCCGGACGCGCGGACGAGCGGCGACGTCACGACCCGCCGGGGTGCGAGCTCCGGGTGCTGCTCCGCGGCGTGCGCGAGCAGGTCGGCGGCGTGCCGCGCCTCCGCGACGCCCCGGTCCGAGAGCGGGACGTCGAGCAGACCCGTGAACCGGTCGTCCGCGTTGTAGGTGCTCTGGCCGTGCCGGAGCAGGACCAGCACGCCGGGTGCGGGGCGAGGCCCGGTGCTCGGGGTGGTGCGAGGGGTGACCGACGACGCGGGACCGGCAGGCGCTGGAGGCACGCGGTCAGCGTAACGACGGCAGGAACCGCGCGTGCGCCGGGGCTGGACCGGTCGGCCCGGTCAGACCTCGAGCAGCCCCCGCTGGTGCGCGAGCGACACGGCCTCCGCGCGTCCCGACGCGCCGAGCTTCGCGAGGACGTTGGAGATGTGCACGCTCACCGTCTTGGCGGAGATGTAGAGGCGCTCGCCGATCTGTCGGTTCGTCAGCCCCTGCGCGACGAGGATCAGCACCTCCTCCTCCCGGTCGGTGAGGACGGTCGTCGTCGAGCGCCGCAGGCCCGGCAGGTCCAGGCGGGCGCGGCGGGCGAGCGCGCGCACGGCCTCGGCGAGCGGGGCGGCGCCCATCGCCTCCGCCTCCTCGAGCGCCTGCGCCGCCTCGATCTCCGCGGCGTTGCGGTCGCCCGTCGCGCACAGCGCCTCCGCCCAGCGGAACCGCGAGCGCGCGGCCTCGTAGCGGTAGCCGTAGCCGAACGCGCGCGTCGTCTCCTCCCACAGCGCGGCGTCGGCCTCGCCGGTGAGCCTTGCGTGCTCGGCGGCGGCACGCGCGAGCCAGGCTCGCCCCTCGGGGCCGAGCGTCCCGCCGCGCGGCCGGCCACGCTCCGCCGTCGTGACGGCCGCGTCGAGCAGGGGCCGCCCGCGCGCGACGAGGCCCGCGACCGTGTCGGAGGCGTCACCCGTCACGCGTGCGGCGTCCGCGGCGTCGGCGAGCGCCGCGAGCGCGAGCGCCGAGATCCAGATCCGCCCGAGGAAGTAGTCGCTCCAGGTACGGCCGAGGTGCTCCACGAGCTCGACGGCGAGCTCGACCGCCTCCTCGTACCGACCCGCCCAGGTGAGGGCGTCGATCGAGCACCCGCCCGAGATGAGCGCGAGCATGCCGTCGCGGTACCAATCGCGGCGCAGGGCCGTGCCGCGCTCGACGACGTCCGCGTCGCCTCGCGCGACGGCGGCGTAGAGCTGCACCCCGGCGAGGGCGGGCACCCAGTTCTCCGGCACCGCCTCGCCCGCGGTGTCCGTCGGCGTCAGGTCGCCGACGGCGTAGCGGACGATGTCGTCGAACAGGCGCAGCTCGACGCCGTACACGCTCCAGCCGAGACCGGTCGCCCGCGCGCGGTCCAGCCCGTCGCGCACGACGTCGAGCGCCTCGGTCAGACGGCCCGCGTAGTAGCGGTTCGCCGCGATGTTGTACCAGCAGCGGAGCTCGGTGAGGATGTCGCCGGCCTCGACGGCGCGCTCGCGAGCCTGCTCGAGGAGCGTCGCCGCGCGATCCTCGTCCTCGACCTCGAGCACCGCCATCGTCGTGAGCACGTCGGCCTCGACGTCCGGGGCGTCGATGCGGTGCGCCTCCGCGAGCGCCTCGGCCGCGACCTCCGCCGCGAGCTCGTCCTGGTCGGCGTTCATCGCTGCGCGGGCGCGCATGGCGAGCGTCCACGCGCGGTCGAGCGACGGCGGCTCCGTCGGCAGCACCGCGAGCGCCGCCTCGGTGTGGGTGAGCACCTCCTCGACCTGCTCGGTCCCGAGGAGGTAGCGCGACAGCACGTGGCGCAACGAGGCCTGGCGCAGCGGGTCGTCGGCGGTCGCCTCGACGACCTTGCGCGCGAGGGCCACCGCGCGCTCGGGGCTCCCGGCACGGCTCGCCGCCCCCGCGGCCGCGAGGCCCACCGCGACCTTGTCCTCCCCGAGGCGCTCCGCGGCGTCGGGCACGGCCGCCCACAGGGACAGGACCTGCTCGAGGTGGCGCAGCTCCTCGGCGGGTGCGAGGACGCGCGCCGCCTTGCGGGCCGCGCCGCGCGACGCGGTGAGCGCCGCCGGGAGGTCGTGCGCGGCGAGCGCGTGGTGGGCGCGCAGCGCGGGCGACCCGAGCGTCGGGTCCGCGTCGAGGGCGTGCAGATAGGTGCGGTGCACCGTGACGCGCTCGCCCGGCAGCAGGTCGGACGAGACGGCCTCGGCGAGGAGGGCGTGGCGGAACACGACGGTGTCCCGGCCGTCGCCACCGGGGTCGCCCTCGATGCCGAGGACGTGGTGCGCGATCGCCTCGCGCAGCGCGCGGTCGTACGCGCCCGGGTCCGTCGCGAACGCGGGGTCCTGCTCGAGGACCGCCCGCAGGAGCCGCTCGGACACCTGGCGTCCCGACACGGACGCGGCGCGCACGAGGTGCTGCACCGGCGGGTCCAGGGTCTCGAGCCGGGCACGCAGGACGTCCGCGAGCGACCACGGCAGCTCCTCGCCGGGCCCCGCCTCGACCAGCTCCTCGGCGAAGTAGGCGTTGCCCTCCGAGCGGGTGCGGACCGACTCGAACGCGTCCTCGCGCAGCGGGCCGCCCGCGACCGCCGTCGTGAAGTCGCGCAGCTCCCCGGCCGTGAACGGCCGCAGGTCCACGTGCTCGACGCGCGGGTGGCGGCG
The DNA here is from genome assembly GCF_051294865.1 of Cellulosimicrobium sp. PMB13. NCBI lineage: Bacteria > Bacillati > Actinomycetota > Actinomycetes > Micrococcales > Promicromonosporaceae > Cellulosimicrobium > Cellulosimicrobium sp. PMB13. Next base: position 972,706 of record NZ_CP145910.1, read on the forward strand.
CAGCTCGGCGAGCACCGGGCGCAGCGGGTGCCGGCGGTGCAGGTCGTCGCTGCGGTAGCTCGCGACGACGACCACGTGCTCGGTGCGCAGGCGCGCGACGACGAAGCGCAGGACGTCGCGGCTCGACGGGTCCGCCCAGTGCAGGTCCTCGACGACGAGGACGAGGGGCGCGTCGGCGGTGCCGGAGGCGGCGAGGGCGGCGGCGACGCTCTCGAAGAGCTGCAGGCGCTCGCCCTGGCTCTGCTCGCCGTCGGCAGGCAGGGCGGCGTCGAGCAGGCGCGCGAGCGCCGGCCGCTGGGCGACGGTCGCGTCGACCGCGTCGTGCACCGAACGGAGGGTCGTCAGCGCCTCGGTGAAGGGAAGGTAGGGGAGGCCGACCTCGCCGAGGTCCACGCAGTGGCTCCAGACCACCGTCGCGCCCTGCTCGGCGGCGAGCTCCGTGGCGCGCGTCAGCAGGCGCGTCTTGCCGACGCCGGCGTCCGCGCCGACGAGCACGACGCCCGGCTCGCCGCGGCGCGCCCTGTCGACCGCGGCGGCGAGGCGTTCGAGCTCGTCGGCGCGGGCCACGAAGGGCGCGCGGGTGGAGGGGCGGGGCACGAGACCCATCCTCCCAGCGGGCACCCACGTGCGGCCAGGGGAATGGTGAGCGTCGAGAGCGACCGGGGACATGGCGCCGTCGGGCACGACGACGCCGCCGGCAGCGGGTGTCCCACCGGGGGTCCCACCGCCGACGGCGTCGGGGTCGTCGTGCTGCCGGCGCGCGCCGGTCGCGGCGCTCACCGGGTGCGCCGGTGCCGACGCTCCCGGAGCCAGTGCAGCAGCACGGGCTCGCCCCGCTGGTAGTCCTCGCGGAGCTTCTGCTGGTGGTAGGTGAGCTCGGCCTCGAAGGCCGGGCCGAACTGCGTGCCGCTCATGATCGTCCCCGTTCCGGCGGGCACCCTGCCTGCCTGACCTCAACAGTCGTCCTGAGTCCACCGGTCCGGGATCGGTCGTCCGGGCAGGATCGTGTCGGGCAGAGCCTCAGACGAGCGGGCCGGGTGCACCTGAGGGGTCTGAGGTACCTCAGAGGGCAGCAACCTGTGATGCCGATCACGCTTCCCGTTGCCAACGACCCGGGCGCGTCGCAGACTGGACGGTGACCGGACCCACCGTGTGGGGGTGACCTCGTGACCGACACCTACGACATGCTGCCGATGCTGGGCCGTGGCAAGCACCGCAACCCGAAGAAGGGGGCGTGCTTCATGGAGCTCGCGTCCTATCTCGCGGGCGAACGCTGGAGCGACCATCCACGGTGCACGCACCCGCTCCTCGCGATGCTGGCCCGCGCGGTGAACGACCTCACGGTCGATCCCGAGCGTCCGAAGCTGGCACCGCTCATCCCGTCCGTCATCGGGCTGACGAGCGACGACCCGCACTGGGACGTGCGCATCGCGCTGCGTGCCGCCGTGGCGGCGCTGCCGATCGCCCCCGCCGAGCGCCAGCAGACGCTCGCCGTCGCGATCATCGGCGCCGAGAAGATGCTCGACGTGCTCGACCACCGCCCCGCCGGGACGATGAGCGCCGAGTCCGCCGACGCGCTCGCGACGTGCCCGCGCACGGCCCGGTGGGCGCAGAAGTTCTGCGAGGGTGCACGCCTGCGCCCGAGCCGGTTCGTGCGCGACGCCGCGCCGAGCATCATCTCCGCGGCGGTCCAGGGCATCGCCGAGGCGTGCATCCCGAACCCCGACGAGCGCCTGCGCGACCTGCTCTCCGCGACGATCGACGACTGCCGCACCTGGGCCGCCGCCGAACCCGCCGCCACGCTCGACCCCGAGTCGTGGGCTCCTGTCGTCCGGGCGGCCGGCGCAGGAGCGAGATGACCACCGACCGCGCCCCGAGCGTCAACGGGGACGGTCTCGACGACGCGGCGCTCGCGGCGGAGCTCAAGGCCGCCGTGAAGCCGGACGTCCCGCCGAGCGGCGACGGGTGCGCGGAGTGCGACTCCGCCGGCGGGTGGTGGGTGCACCTGCGCCGGTGCGCCACGTGCGGTCACGTCGGCTGCTGCGACTCGTCGCCCGCCCAGCACGCGACCGCGCACTACCGCGAGACCGGTCACCGCGTGATGCGCTCGTTCGAGCCGGGCGAGGACTGGTACTGGGACTTCGGCACGGAGCAGGTCCTCGAGGGCCCGCACCTCGCGGCGCCGCTGTCGCACCCGCCCGAGCAGGCGGCGCCCGGTCCCGCGGACCGCGTCCCGCCGAACTGGCGCGAGCTGATCCACGCCTGACGGTCGGTCGGCCCTTCGCACCGCCGGACCTGGGGTTCGGCGCTGCGAGGTACCGATCGGTCGGTCTCGCGCGTATCTGTTGGCATTCCGTGGTGGAAGCTGTTTGATTCTGAGGAGCGGTGTTCAGCTCGCGGCCGACGACGGTCGCTCACCGCCGGACGACGATCGTCCGGCTCGACGCCGCCGCAGCAGCACCCACAGTGAATTCTCGACGAGGAGGACCACGGATGCATCGTCTGACAGCGGTATCACCGCCCAGGGGGAGACGGCGGTCACGGCTGCTCGCCGCGGCGCTCGCCGCAGCCCTCACGATCCCGCTCGCCGCCGTGTCGGCGACCGCGGGGACCCTGCCCGCCGAGCCCACGGGTGACGAGCCCGCCGCGCAGGCGGAGTCCTCGCGCAACGGCCTCAAGGGCGAGTACTTCCTCTCCGGTGGCCCGGCCTGGCCGCTCACGGACCTCAAGGCCACCATCCCCGACCCGCGGATCGAGTTCCCGAACCTCGTGCCGACGTTCGCCGAGCTCACCGGCCGCGGCGAGCGCACGTCCGCGCGCTGGACCGGCACGATCACGCCCGAGTTCAGCGAGGCGTACACGTTCTCCGCGATCGGCGACAACGGGTTCCGGCTGTGGATCGACGACGAGCTCGTCATCGACCACTGGGTCGACGACTGGGACGTCGAGCAGACGGGCGCGCCGATCGAGCTCGAGGCCGGCCAGGCGTACGCGTTCCGCATGGAGATGTTCCAGAACACGGGTGGCTCGCACCTGCGCCTGCGGTGGCAGAGCCCGTCCCAGGAGCGCGAGATCGTCCCGACGGACGCCTTCGCGTACCCGGACGACTTCGTCGTCTTCCCGGCGCAGGCCACGCTCGAGCCCGACGGGACGAGCCTCAACGTGGCGTTCGAGGGCGCAGCGGGCGGCGTCGACGAGAGCCTCGTCGAGCACCTGCGGGTGCAGGTGGACCAGCTCGCCTGGCCCGTCGCCGGCGTCGAGGCGCAGGGCGACGTGCTCGGCATCGACCTGGGCGCGCAGGTGGACCGCGCGTCGGCCGTCCGCCTCGTGTACGACGGCGAGGGCGACCTCACCGTGGGCGGCGAGCCCGCGGGCTCGCTCAACCTCCCGGTCGAGAACACGTCCACGTTCCGCATCCAGACGCCGTGGGCCGACGAGTTCGACCCCGAGAACCCGTTGCCCGAGTACCCGCGCCCGCAGCTCACGCGCGACGACTGGCAGAACCTCAACGGGATCTGGCAGTTCGAGCCGTCCGCGGCCGCGACGCCCGGTGGTGCGACCGACGTCCCCACCGGCCGCGACCTCGACGAGGAGATCGTCGTGCCCTACGCCGTCGAGTCCGCGCTGTCGGGCATCGAGCGGCGCGAGGACGACATGTTCTACCGCCGCACGGTGACCGTCCCCGAGGACTGGGGCGTGGGCAGCGACAACCGGCTGCGCCTGAACTTCGGCGCGGTCGACAACACCGCCACCGTGTGGGTCAACGGCACCGAGGTCGGCACGCACCGCGGCGGGTACGACGCGTTCTCGTTCGACGTCACCGACGCGCTCGTCGAGGGCACCGAGCAGGAGATCGTGGTCCGCGCCGTCGACACGACGGACGGCAGCAACCAGGCCGTCGGCAAGCAGACGCTCAACCCGGGCGGCATCTTCTACACGCCGACGTCGGGCATCTGGCAGACGGTGTGGATGGAGCCCGTGCCGACCGCCGCGATCGACGACGTCGTCACGACGCCCGACATCGAGGCCGGCGTCCTCGCCGTCACCGTGCGCTCCGCGTCCGCGTCCGACGGCGCGACCGTCACCGCGGTCGTCCGCGACGCCGAGGGCGCCGAGGTCGGCACCGCGACGGGCGCGGTGGACGAGCAGCTCACGGTCGAGGTCCCTGGCGCCCACCTGTGGACGCCGGACGACCCGTACCTGTACGACGTCGACGTCACCCTGACCGACGGCACCGGTGACGGCGCGACGACGGACACCGTCGAGTCCTACGCGGGCATGCGCTCGATCGAGGTCGCCGAGGTGGACGGCGTCAACCGCATCCTCCTCAACGGCGAGAACACCTTCCTGCTGTCGACGCTCGACCAGGGCTACTGGCCGGACGGCATCTACACGCCGGCCTCCGACGAGGCGTACGTGTTCGACATCCAGGCGCACAAGGACCTCGGGTTCAACACGCTGCGCAAGCACATCAAGGTCGAGCCCGCCCGGTTCTACCACCACGCCGACACGCTCGGCCTCATGGTCTGGCAGGACATCCCGAGCGGCTGGTTCAACGACGGTGACACCGACCCGGCGTCGCGCACGTTCTGGGAGTCCGAGATGAAGGAGATCATCGACCAGCTGCGGTCGGTGCCGTCCATCGTCGGCTGGGTGACCTTCAACGAGGGCTGGGGCGAGTGGGACCTCGCCCAGACGGCGCGCATCGGCAACGAGATCGACGCCTACGACCCGAGCCGCATCCTCAACACGCACTCCGGCTACAACTGCTGCGCGTCGAAGGGCGACTCGAAGACCGGCGACATCATCGACCACCACCTGTACACGGGCCCGGCGACGCCCAAGCCGGACGCGACCCGCGCGTCGATCGACGGCGAGCACGGCGGCTTCTCGATGAGCACGCCGGGCCACATGTGGCCGGGCGTCTCCGCGAACCCGTACGGCGGCGTCGCGAACAGCGAGGCGCTGACGGACGCGTACGTGGCGAACACCGAGAAGCTCGTGCGCCCCGCCCAGTGCTACCTCTCGGGATCCGTGTACACGGAGATCTCCGACGTGGAGAACGAGCTCAACGGCTTCTACACCTACGACCGCCGGGTCCTCAAGATGGACGCCGCGCGCGTGAAGGACGTCAACGAGCGCGTCGTCGCGGCGGCCAGGCAGGGCTCCGCGCCGGTCGACCCGGGCACCCCGGGTCTCACCGGGACGGGCCGGTGGTCGTTCGACGAGGGCACCGGCACGACCGCGGCCGACTCCGTGGGCGACCACCCGGCGTCGGGCACGGGAGAGTGGGTCACCGGTCACGGTGACACGGGCACCGCGGTCCACCTCGACGGGGTGGACGACCACTTCGCGACCGAGGGTCCCGTGCTCGACACCACCGGCTCCTACACCGTCTCGGCGTGGGCCCAGCTCGACCGCCTGCCGGGCGGCGCGTGGGCGACGGTCGTCGGTCAGGACTCGTCGACCGGCTCGAGCGCGTTCTACCTCCAGTACGGCGGCGGCGGCCGGTTCGCCCTCTCCTACGACGGCGAGCCGCGGGCCGAGCACGTCGTCCAGCCGGTGCTCGGCGACTGGTACCACCTCGTGGGCGTCCGCGACGCGGCCGACCAGAAGCTCAGGCTGTACGTCAACGGGGAGCTCGTCGGCCAGTCCGACGTGTGCGGCGGCACGACGCCGTCCGGCCCGCTGACCATCGGCCGCGGCCAGTGGGGCGGCAACCCGGTCGACTTCTGGCCGGGCACGATCGACGACGTCCGCGTCTTCGACCGCGCGCTGTCCGACGACGAGGTCGCGTCCGTGTACGCCGGCGACGACGAAGAGCCGGCGCTCGACGTCACGGTGACCGCGGAGCCGCGCTGCCTCGCCGGGACGGCGTACGTCGCCGTCCGGGCGACGAACGGCGAGGACGTCCCGATGGCCGTCACGCTCGGCACGCCGTTCGGGTCGAAGGCATTCTCCGACGTCCAGCCGGGGAAGAACGCGTACCAGTCGTTCGCGGTGCGCGCGGCGTCGGTCGAGGCCGGCGAGGCGACCGTCACGGCGACGGCGACGGTCGACGGCGAGGAGGTGACGACCGAGGTCGCGGCGCCGTACGCGGCGTCGTCCTGCGGCTGACCCCCGCTCGCGAGGTAGAACCGCAGGTCGCGAGGTAGAGCTCGGGGAGCTCTACCTCGCGACCGCGGGTTCTACCTCGCGGGTTCGTCCGAGGGGAACCGGCGCTGGCTGTGTCGCGCTCCGTCGGTGGCGTCAGGTCCGACGGCGCGAGGCGTCGTCGGCGACGGCCGGCAGCTCCGCGCGCAGCACCATCGAGGCCGCACCCACGGCCGCGGCGTCGGCGACACGCATCGAGAGCGCGACCTCGACCTGGTGGCGGGCGCGGGGGAGCGCCTCCGCGTCGAGCCGTTCGCGCAGGACCGACAGGTAGATGCTGCCCGCGACGGTGAACGACGGCCCGGCCAGGACGATCGAGTCCAGGTCGAGCAGGTCCACGAGCGTGAGCACGGCGTCCGCGAGGTGGTGCGCCGACTCCTCGACGAGCGCGGTCGCGAGCGCGTCGCCGCGCACGGCCGCCGACGCGACGGCGGCGAAGTCGGTGAACGGGTCGCCGTCGTCGCTCAGCTCGACGGTGGTCTCGCGCCCGGCCTCGACGGCGGCGCGCGCCGCGGCGGCGACCGCGGCAGGTGCCGCGAGCTCCTCGACCGTGGGCCCGGCCGACCCGTCGGCGCGGTGCACGTGCAGGCGCCCGAGCGGCCCGACGTTGCCGCTCGCGCCGCGGTAGACCTGACCGTCGAGCACCAGCCCGGCGCCGATCGACGCGCCCATGTAGACCGTGCAGTGCGCGCGCGCGTCCCCCAGGGTCCCGCGCCACAGCTCGCCCACGGCGGCGGCCGTCGCGTCGTTGCCGAGGACGACGGCGAGCCCCGTCGCGCGCTCGAACGCGGCCCGCACCCCGTGGCCCACCCAGCCGGGCAGGCTGCGCGAGTGCAGCAGGGACCCTTGGTCGAGGTCGAGCGTCCCGGGCAGCACGAGCCCCACGCCCACGACCGACGACGGCGCGACCTCGCCCGCGCGCAGCAGCGCGAGGACCTGCGCCGACAGGCGCTGGACGACGGCGTCCGGGTCGTCCGCGCGCGCACCGCGCACCCGCTGGCGCGCGACGAGGGCGCCCGCGGCGTCGACCACGACGGCCACCGCCCAGTCGGCGCCGACCTGGACCCCGACGGCGCAGCGCGACCGCGGGGCCACGGCGAGCATCACGCGCGGCTTCCCGCCCGTCCATGCCCGCTCGCCGGTCTCGACGACGAGGCCCTCGTCGAGCAGCGCCCGCACGGCGTGCGTCACGGTCGCCTGCGTGAAGCCCGTGGTCTCCGCGACCTCGACGCGGCTGATGGGGCCCAGCCGCCGGATGGTGTCGAGCACCGTGGACCGGCTCGTCCGCGCACCCGTTCGGGGCGCACGCCCAGGGACCTCCACGGGACGACGGTACCCGGCGGGCCGACGGGCGGCATACTTGCGCCATGGAGCAGCCTGCAGCTCCCGGTCGCTCGACGTTGCGCGCCGGGATCGTCCAGCACCCGTCCTCCGACTCGCACGACCTCGACCCGTTCTACGACCACGTGCTCGCGGGGCTCGAGGAGACGCTCGACGCGCACGGCGCGAGCGTGTTCGTGCTGTTCGAGGAGTCGCCCGACGCGGAGCTCGAGGTGTACCGGCGCTGGGCGCACGAGTCGCTCGTGGATGCGGTGGTGCTCACCGACCTGGTCGACGGCGACGCACGGGTCGCCGCGTGCCGGCGCGCGGGGCTGCCCGCGTACGCCTTGTGCCCGGCCCCGCCCGCCGACGTGCCCGCGGTCGTGGTCGACGACGCCGACGCGATGCGTCGCGCCATCGGGTACCTCGCCGGCCTGGGCCACCGGCACGTCGCGCGCGTCAGCGGCCCGTCCGACCTGCTGCACACGCGGGCGCGTGCCGTGGCGTTCGACGAGGTGGTCGCCGCCCGAGCGTTGCGGGGGACCACGGTCGTCGGGGACTACGGGTCGGCGTCCGGCGCCGACGCCACGCGCGCGCTGCTCGGGGCCGCCGAGCGACCGACGGCGATCGTCTACGACAACGACCTCATGGCGGTGGGTGGGCTGCGGGTCGCGCGGGGTCTCGGGCTGTCGGTGCCCGACGACGTGTCCCTCCTCGCGTGGGACGACTCGGCGCACTGCCGCCTCGCGGACCCGCCGCTCTCCGCGGTGAGCCGCGACGTGCGCGGCCTGGGCGCCGAGCTCGGCGCGCTGCTGCTGCGGACGACCACGGCCGACGTCGCGGACGTGCTGCGGGCACCGGCCGCACGCGTCGTCGAGCGGGGGAGCACCGGACCGGCGCCGACGCCCTGAACAGCGCCGCACGCCGCGCGCGAGCACGAGCTGGCACCGCGGATCGGTCAGGGCGGGACGCGCCGCCACGACAGCCGAGAAGAAGCCCACGTCGCCGTGCTCGGCGGAAGCGGCGTGGGTCGGTCAGGCCCGAAGGTCGGCGAGCCATTCCGTGACGGCCCGGGTGTGAGTCCGAGAAGTCGCTGTGCGCTGTCGTCCTCGCTGATGCTCCATGAGACCGGGAACGTCTCGGGAAGCAGGATCGTGGCGATCGCGAGGGCGAGCACGCGGACCTTTGGCGTGTGACACGGCCGTGGATGCGCTCGACCTGAGCACCGGCAGGTCGCATCATGCGAGAACGACGACAGCCTGGAGGGTCGAGTGAAGACCGAGCGAACCACCGTGGTGGAGCCTGCCCCCCTGGCGATCCAGGTGCGCGGGGCCCGGGTCCACAACCTCAAGGATCTCGACATCGACGTGCCCCTGCGTCAGCTGGTGGCGATCGCCGGGGTGTCCGGGTCGGGAAAGTCCTCGCTGGCGATCGGGGTGCTCTACGCCGAGGGGTCGCGCCGCTACGTCGAGGCCCTGTCGACCTACACCCGACGCAGGATGGCCCATGCCTCGCGCGCCTCGGTGGACAGCGTCAAGCACGTACCAGCCGCTCTGGCCCTGCGGCAGCGGCCGGGGGTGCCCGGGGTGCGATCGACGTTCGGCACCTCGACGGAGCTGCTCAACGTGCTGCGTCTGATGTTCTCCCGGCTCGGGTCGCACCTGTGCCCGAACGGCCACCGCCTGGCGCCGACGATCGACGTCGCCGCGGACCTGGACCTCGTGTGCCCTGAGTGCGGAGCGGTGTTCTCCCCGCCCGGTGCCGAAGCGCTGGCCTTCAACTCCGACGGGGCATGCCCGACGTGCTCGGGGACCGGCACCGTCCGCGAGATCGATGACGACGCCCTCGTCCCCGATCCGTCGAAGACGATCGGCGACGGGGCGGTCGCGCCGTGGAGGATGTTCGGCCTGACGGTGATGCCCCAGGTCGTGGCCGAGCTCGGTGTCCGCACCGACGTGCCGTACGCCGACCTCACCGATCACGAGCGGGAGATCGTGCTCCACGGCCCGGAGGAGAAGCGCCACATCTCCGTGCCGTCGAAGAACGGCAAGCTCTTCGAGCTGAACTTCACCTACCGCAACGCGCACCTCGCCGTGCAGGAGGCCCTGGACAACGCGACCAGCGAGAAGGGCCTCGCTCGGGTGAACAGGTTCATCACGAGCCGGACGTGCCCCGAGTGCGGCGGGACGCGGCTGAGCGCCAGGGCGCGCGGCACCGAGGTCGCCGGCATCGACCTGGCGCAGGCCACGGCGAAGACGCTCGACGACGCGGTCTCCTGGGCGTCGTCGGTGGTCCCTGCCCTGCCCGCGCCCATGCACGCGATGGCTCACATGATCACCGACCAGCTCACCGAGATGGCGGGACGACTCGTCCAGCTCGGCCTCGGTTACCTCACCCTGGACCGGGCCAGCTCGACGCTGTCCACCGGAGAACGGCAGCGCGTCCACCTGGCCCGCGCGGTCCGCAACCAGACCACCGGTGTGCTGTACGTCCTCGACGAGCCCTCCATCGGTCTGCATCCCGCCAACGTCGAGGGCCTCGTCGGTGTCATGAGAGACCTTCTGTCCGACGGGAACTCCGTGGTCCTGGTCGACCACGACACCCAGGTGCTCCGTGAGGCCGACTGGCTCATCGAGATCGGCCCAGGCTCCGGAGCCGACGGCGGCGCGATCGTGACCACCGGTACCGTCCCGGAGGTCGGCGCCCGTCCCGACTCCCTGATCGGCGGCTTCCTGGTCGGGCGCGAGGGCGCAGTCGTGCGCCCGCGCGCCACCGGCGCGGAGATGTTCGACCACGGCTCCATCCGCCTCACCACGGTGCCGATCCACACGGTCCACGCCCTGGACGTCCGCATCCCGAAGGGACGGCTCACCGCCGTGACGGGGATGTCAGGGTCCGGCAAGACGACGCTCGTCCTCGAGAGCCTCGTCCCTGCCCTCCGGGCGCACGGGGCGGGCACACGCGCTCCCGCGCACGTGACCGCCCTGACCGCGGCGGGCATCTCCCGGGTCGACGTCGTCGACGCCACCCCCATCGGCACGAACGTCCGCTCCACGGTGGCGACCTACAGCGGCGTGCTCGACGACCTGCGACGCGCGTTCGCCGCCACCGACGGCGCCGTCCGGCTCGGCCTGGGCGCCGGCGACTTCTCGTACAACACCGGCACGCTGCGCTGCCCTCGGTGCGAGGGCACGGGGCAGGTCGTCCTCGACGTGCAGTTCCTGCCCGACGTCGACATCCCGTGCCCCGACTGCCGTGGCACCCGATACTCCGACCTCGGGCACGAGATCGCCCGCCCGGCTCCCGACGGCGGCGCGACCTCCCTGCCCGGCCTTCTCGCCCTGACCGTCCGGCAGGCCATCGACACCGTCGCGGACCTGCCGCGTGTGCGTCGCAAGCTGCAGACCCTCGTCGACCTCGGCCTGGGATACCTCACGCTCGGCGAGGACACCCCTGCCCTGTCGGGCGGCGAGGCCCAACGCCTCAAGCTCGCCACCGAGCTGGGCCGCGACCACTCCGAGACGCTGTTCGTGCTCGACGAGCCCAGCGTCGGCCTGCACCCCCTCGATGTCCGCGTGCTGCTCGACGTCCTCGAGCGGCTGCGCCGCCGTGGCGCCACCGTCGTCGTCATCGAGCACGACCTCGACATGATCGTCAACGCCGACCACGTGATAGACCTCGGGCCCGGAGGCGGCGCCGCGGGCGGTCGCGTCGTCGCCACGGGCACCCCCGAGCAGGTCGCCCAGGACGAGGCGAGCGTCACCGGCCGATACATCGCGCGCACCCTGGGAGCCGCGCAGCCGTCAGGCTAGAACGGGACCACGGTGCCGGACCGCGAAGACCATCTCGCTTCGGCGAACGCCGCACCTCTTCGTCCTGACCGCGACGACGTCCTCCCGCGACGGGACGTGCGACGCGTCCGACCCGCGCGAAGCCCATCGGCCGGGCCGTCCTCGTCGACACCCGCATCGTGCGAGACGGCGAACGCAGCACCGGCGGCTCGACACCTTGCTGCAGCCCCAGGCTCAGCCCTGGGCGGCGCGCTGCGCGCCCGTGACGGCGGAGGTTCCCAGGTCGCTCGTGGGCAGCGGCTCGCCGGCGGTGACGGCGTCGGACCAGGTCATGGTGTCGGCGACCGCGGCGAAGTTGGAGTGGAGCAACGTCAGCAGGGTCGTGTGCACCGTCTTGGCGTCCGCGAACCCCGCGTCGTTGGCGATGTTGATCGCCCCGGTCGCGTCGGACAGGACCTCGGCCGCCAGGCCGTGCGTCTCGGCCTCGGCGGCGGAGGCGAGGATGCAGTTGTTGGTCATGTAGCCGACGAAGGTGACGGTGTCGACCTGGTGTTCACGCAGCCACGCGAGCAGGTCCGTGCCGGCGAAGACCGTGCCGTACTCCTTGACGACCGACTTCCACGCGTCCGTCCTGCGGCTCTCGACCTCAGGGTGCAGCTCGAAGCCGTGCGTCGTCGGGTCAAACACCGGAGCGCCCTCTCCCGCCGTGTGCTGCACCGCGGCGACCGGGATCCCGGCCGCGTGGGCGGCATCGATGGCCGCGGCGATCCAGGGCAACGACTCCGTGTGCGGCGGGTACTGGATCTCGAGGGGGCCGTCGAAGTAGACCTGCTGGACGTCGACGAGGACGAGGGCGCGGCGCGGGGTGGTCATGTCGAGGTGCTCCTTGGCTCGGGGGACGCCGCCTTCGAGAGCGACTCCTCGAGTCTCCCGACCCCGAGCGGTCTCGGCCATTGGCACACGTGCATCGTTACGATGGATCCGTGCCAACCTCTGGACCGCCGCTGCGCATCGCCGTCTACGCCTTCGACGGCGTCACGATGTTCCACCTCTCCGTCCCGCAGGTCGTCTTCGACGAGGTGTCCCGGCAGGGCCTCGGCGCCTGGGAGACGGTGCTCTTCTCCGACCGCGCCGGGTCGGTCCGCACCGCGGAGGGGTACCGGATCGGCGGGGTGCAGGGCCCTGCGGCGGCCGCGGAGGCCGACGTCGTCGTCGTCCCGTCCTGGTTCGAGGACGGCCGCACCGTGGGTACGACGCTGCGACGCGTGCTCACGGGGGCCCACGACCGCGGCGCCACGGTGGCCGGGCTGTGCCTCGGGGCGGTCGCCGTCGCGGACGCGGGACTGCTCTCCGGCCGCGGCGCGGTGACGCACTGGCAGTCGATGGACATGCTGGCGAGCCGCCACCCTGACGTCACCCTGGACGCGTCGGTCCTCTACGTCGACCACGGCGACGTGCTCACCTCGGCGGGGACGGCCTCGGCGATCGACGCGTGCCTGCACCTCGTGCGCAGCCGGCTCGGCGCGGCGGCGGCCAACCAGGTGGCGCGCCACCTCGTCGTGGCGCCGCACCGCGAGGGCGGGCAGGCGCAGTACATCGAGCGGCCCGTGCCCGCGCACGCGTCCGACGACCCGGTCTCTCGCGTCGTCGCCTGGGCGCTCGAGCACCTCGGCGAGACGCTGACGGTCGAACGCCTCGCCGCCGTGGCGCACATGAGCCGGCGTACCTTCGTCCGCGCGTTCCGTGCCTCCACGGGCGCGACGCCGGCCGCCTGGGTCCGGTCGCGCCGGCTGGACGAGGCGCGCCGGCTGCTCGAGTCGACGGACCTGTCGGTCGACCAGGTCGCCGACGCGTGCGGGTTCGGCAGCACCGTGACATTGCGGCAGAGCTTCGCCACGGCCTTCGGCACGTCGCCGTCGGAGTATCGGCGCCGCTTCGACGCGCGCACTGCGGCCTAGCTCCGCGGGACGACGGGTCCTCGGAGGGCTGCTCGGCACCCGCGAGGGCGGTGCGAGCCGGGCGGTGACGTCATGCCTGACACCATGTGCAGAAATCTGACGTCAGAAGCCCTTGCCATGGTGTCACGATGGTGTCATAGTGGAGTCATGGACCTGACCAGATATGTCGACGAGCTCCAGCACCAGCTCGGCACCGCCGCTGCGGCGGGCGGGGACGAGGCGCGTGAGCTCGCCGCCCGGCTGAGCGCACCGCTCGACGCCGCCGCCCGCCTCGTCCTCCTCGAGGCGCTCTCGGACGCCGCGGGGGAGATCTCCGCGGAGCTGGCTCCCGGGTCGGTGGACGTCCGCCTGCGCGGCGGCGCCCCCGAGTTCGTCGTCAGCGCACCCGCCGTCCCCGCCGCGCCCGTCGCCACCTTCGCCCCGCCGGCCGAGGCCGCGTCGGCCCCGTCGGCGGCCGCGGACGTCGAGGGGGCCGCGACCACGCGGACCACGCTGCGCCTGCCCGACCACCTCAAGACGCAGGCCGAGGAGGCCGCCGCGCGCGACGGCGTCTCGGTCAACACGTGGCTGGTCCGCGCGGTCGCCGCCGCGCTCGAGCAGCCGTCCGGCCGCCCCTCGGCCCCGAGCCCCCAGCAGCGCGCCACCGGCCGCGTCACCGGCTGGGTGCGCTGACCTCCCGGCGGCCTCCCGCCGCCGTCCGCCACGCCGTCGCCTCCTGTCCCGTCTGACACCACCTGACACCACTCCTGGAGCCCCGTCATGCCCACTTTCCCCACCTCTCGCCCCGTCCCGGTCGTCGTGGACGTCCCGTTCGCCAACCTCCACGTCGTCGCCGCGGAGCGTGACGACGTCGTCGTCACCGTCTCGCCGACCAACGACAAGTCGGGCAGCGTGCGCGCCGCCGAGGACGTCCGGGTCGGCCGCGACGGCGACGCCGTCACCATCACCTACCCCGGGTCCTGGAAGCAGTTCGTGCTCCCCTTCGCGTCCGGCACGGCGGACATCACCGTCGAGGTCCCCGTCGGGTCCGAGCTGCGGGGCAAGACCGGCTCGCTCTACGCCGAGGGGACCCTCGCGGCCGTGGACATGACGCTCTCCGCCGGCAACGTCCGCGTGGACGACGTCGACCGCCTCACCCTCAAGGTCTCCGCCGGCTCGGTCGCCGCCCGTCGCGTCACGGGTGCCCTGGACGTGCGGGTCAGCGCCGGCTCGGTGCTCGTCGACGAGGTCGCCGGCACCGGGACGATCCGGGCCAGCAACGGGACCACCACGGTCGGCGCCGTCACGGGCTCCCTGGAGGTTCAGGGTGCCCACGCCGACATCGCCGTGAGCCGCGTGCACGGCACGCTCACCGCCAAGTCCGCCCACGCCGGCATCCGCGTCACCAGCCTCGAGTCCGGGGCCGTCACCCTCACGTCCTCCTTCGGCTCGATCGAGGTGGGCGTGCCCGCGGGCACCGCCGCCTACCTCGACGTCTCGTCGGAGAACGGCAGCGTCCGCAACCTGCTCACTCCCACCGAGGGGCCGGTCGACGACGAGGCCACCGCAGAGATCCACGCCAGCACGGGCTACGGCGACGTCGTCGTCCGCCGCCCCTGAGCCCTACCGACACCGAAGGAGAACCTCCGATGAGTACCGAACAGAGTGTCGTCCCCGCCATCCAGGTGCGGGGTGTGGAGAAGTCGTTCAAGGACCTGCGCGTGCTGCGCGGGGTGGACCTGGACGTGGCGGCGGGGAGCATCTTCGCGCTGCTGGGGTCCAACGGTGCGGGCAAGACGACGTTGGTGCGGATCGTGTCGACGCTGCTCAAGGCCGACGCGGGGACCGCGACGGTGCAGGGGTTCGACGTCGCCACGCAGGCCGGTCAGGTCCGGGAGTCGATCAGCCTGACCGGGCAGTTCGCGGCGGTCGACGAGATCCTCACCGGCCGGGAGAACCTCGTGCTGGTCGCGAAGCTGCGGCACCTGAAGAACCCGGGACAGGTCGCGGACGACCTGCTCGCGCGCTTCTCCCTGACCGACGCCGGGGCGCGCCGCGCCGGGACCTACTCCGGCGGGATGCGCCGCCGCCTGGACATCGCGATGAGCCTGATCGGTGACCCGCCGGTCATCGTGCTCGACGAGCCCACCACCGGTCTGGACCCGCAGGCCCGGATCGAGGTCTGGGACACCGTCAGGACCCTCGCGAAGAACGGCACGACCGTCCTGCTCACCACGCAGTACCTCGACGAGGCTGAACAGCTCGCCGACCGGATCGCGATCTTGCACGAGGGCACCATCATCCAGAACGGCACCCTGGCCGAGCTCAAGGCCCTGCTGCCCCCGGCGCAGGTCGAGTACGTCGAGAAGCAGCCCTCCCTCGAGGACGTCTTCCTCTCCCTCGTCGGCGCCACCGGCGCCACCCAGCCCACCGCCGCCACCACGGCCGACGCAGACAAGGAAGTCCGATGACCACCACCCACGTCCTGACCGACACCGGCGTCCTGACCGGCCGGTCCCTGCGCCACATCTCGCGCAGCCCCGACACCATCATCACGACCGCCGTCACGCCGATCGCGCTCATGCTGCTGTTCGTCTACGTCCTGGGCGGCGCGATCAACACCGGCACCGACGAGTCCTACATCAACTACATGCTGCCGGGCATCCTGCTCATCACCATCGCCTCCGGCATCGCGTACACCGCCTACCGGCTGTTCCTCGACATGCAGGGCGGCATCTTCGAACGCTTCCAGTCCATGCCCATCGCCCGCTCCAGCGTCCTGTGGGCCCACGTCCTGACCTCACTCGTCTCGAACATGATCTCAGTGGCGATCGTCGTCGCCGTCGCACTCCTCATGGGCTTCCGCACCAGCGCCTC
This sequence comes from Cellulosimicrobium sp. PMB13, assembly GCF_051294865.1. Lineage (NCBI taxonomy): Bacteria > Bacillati > Actinomycetota > Actinomycetes > Micrococcales > Promicromonosporaceae > Cellulosimicrobium > Cellulosimicrobium sp. PMB13. Next base: position 988,784 of record NZ_CP145910.1, read on the forward strand.
CGTCGGCGCCTGGGCCGCCGTGATCGGCATCCTCGTCCTGTTCACCCTCGCGCTGACCTGGCTCGCCGTCATCGCCGGGCTCTCGGCCAAGACCGTCGACGGCGCCTCCGCGTTCTCCTACCCGCTGATCTTCCTGCCCTTCATCAGCTCCGCGTTCGTCCCCACCGACACCATGCCCGCCCCCGTCGCCTGGTTCGCCGAGAACCAGCCCGTCACCGCCATCGTCGACACCCTGCGCGCCCTGTTCGGCGGGCAGCCCGTCGGCAACGACATCTGGATCGCCCTCGCCTGGCTCGTGGGCATCCTCGCCGCCGCCTACATCGGCGCCAACACCATCTACCGCCGCAGGATCAGCTGACCCCGGCACCTGCACCGACCACCCCACCGCACGCGCCCACGGCGTCGTGCGGTGCGGTCGTTCCCGACGACGTGGCCCGGTCCCGAGCGCGGCGTCTCGACCCGACGCCCTGCTCAGGGGCGCATCCCGCCGAGCGCGGTCGCGACGAGCCGGTCGACGTACTCGTCCGTCAGAGGTCCGCTGCGCTGGAGCCAGCGGTTGAGCACCGGACCCCAGATCAGGTCGACGGCGAGGTCGAGGTCGAGGTGCTCAGCGAGCTGGCCGGCGTCCTGGGCGCTGCGCAGGCGTTGCCGCTTGGCCTCCTTCAGCGGCCCGTCGAGCCGCTCGTGGTACGCGTCGGCGAGCGCGGCGTCGTGCGCGACCTCGGTCGCCAGGGCACGCATCGGCTGCTCGAGGCGGGGGTCGTTCAGCTCGGCGACCGTGGCGCGCAGGACGAGGCGCAGGTCGGCGTCGAGGTCGCCGGTGTCGGGCAGCTCGGGCGGCGCGCCCTCGGCACTCTCGCTGAGCAGGAGGAACGCGTCGAGGAGGACCGCGGCCTTCGAGGGCCACCACCGGTAGATGGTCTGCTTCCCCACACCCGCCCGTGCGGCGATGCGCTCGATGCTGAGCTGGGGGTACGGCATCTCCTGCAGGAGGTCGAACGCGGCGGTGAGCACCGCGCGACGCGACGTCTCGCTCCGGCGGGCGGGGTCCGGCTTCGTCATGGCGCCACCCTACGCGAACGAGACGGAACGTCTCGTCTTGACGATCGGTGCGACCCGGGATAGCGTCTGGTTGAACGAGACGGACCGTCTCGTCTCACTTGACGAAGGAGCCTCCGTGCGACCGTCTTCCCCTGCACCCCGTACCTGGTTCATCACCGGTGCGAGCCGGGGCCTCGGCCGTGCGCTCGCCGTCGCGGCGCTCGAGCGCGGCGACCGAGTGGTGGCTGCCTCACGGACCGCCACGGTCGACGCCTTCGACCCGGCCCTCCGTGAACGCGTCCTGGCCCTGCCGCTCGACGTGACCGACCGCGACGCGGTCTGCGCCGGCGTCGAGGCCGCCGTCGAGCGCCTCGGCGGGTTCGACGTCGTGGTCAACAACGCGGGCACCCTGTCCATGGGCATGGTCGAGGAGTTCACCGAGGGCGAGGCGAGGGCCCAGCTCGAGGCCAACTTCTTCGGAGCGCTCTGGGTCACCCAGGCCGTCCTGCCGCACCTGCGTCGTCAGGGGTCGGGCCACCTCCTGCAGGTGTCGAGCATCGCCGCCCTCGCCGGCTTCGCGAGCACGGGCCTGTACAGCGCGAGCAAGTTCGCGCTCGAGGGCCTGAGCGAGGCCGTGGCCTCGGAGGCGGCGTCGTTCGGCGTCAAGGTCACGATCGTCCAGCCCGGTGGCTACTGGACCGACCTGTACTCGAGCATGACGTCGACGACGCCCCTCGACGCCTACGGCCCGCTGCGCGCCGAGCTGGAGCGCCAGTGGGCGGAGGGGTCGGTGGACAGCGACCCGCGCCTGGCCGCCGACGCGATGCTCACCCTGGTCGACAGCGACGACCCGCCGCTGCGACTCCTGCTCGGCAGCATGGTCTACGACCTGGCCCACGACGTCTCGCGCCGGCGCGCGGACGACTGGGCGGCGTGGGAGGAGGTCAGCCGGGCCGCGGAGCACGCCGTCGACGCCCCCGCCGTCGCCGCCGGATGACCCGGGCCACGGTCACCCGCGGCGGGTGAGGCCCGGGCGCCCGCCGCCTGTGACCGTGGAGCGGAGCCCCTGAGAGGAGCCCGCGATGACGGCCGCGCAGACCCCCCGACAGCAGGTCCCCGGACAGCACGTCTCCGGACAGCAGGTCTCCGGACAGCAGGCCCCGACCGAGGCCCGCACGTGGCACACCGTGCCCGCCGACGCGGTGTGCGCCGAGCTGGGCGTCGACCCGGCGGTGGGGCTGACGGCGGCCGAGGTCGCGGAGCGGCGTGCCCGGTACGGGCCGAACGCCCTGGCTGAGGAGCGCACGGAACGACCGTGGCAGGCGTTCCTGCGCCAGTACCGCGACCTCATGCAGCTCGTCCTCGTCGGCGCCGCGGTCGTGAGCATCATCGCGCTCGGCGACGTGACGACGGGCGTCGTCGTGCTCGCCCTCACCGTGCTCAACGCCCTCATGGGCCTGCACCAGGAGGGCAAGGCGGCGCAGAGCGTGGCCGCGCTGCGCGAGATGCTCGTCATGACCGCCACGGTGCGTCGCGACGGCCGCCAGGAGCAGGTGCCCGCGGAGGAGCTCGTGCCGGGCGACGTCGTGGGGTTCGAGGCGGGGAGCAAGATCCCCGCCGACGGCCGTCTGCTCGTCGCCGCGTCCCTCGAGATCGAGGAGGCGGGGCTGACGGGGGAGAGCACGCCGGTCGCCAAGGGCGTGGAGCCTGTCGCGGCCGACGACGCGCCGCTCGGCGACCGCGTCGACATGGCCTACATGAACTCGCAGGTCACGCGCGGTCGTGGCGAGATGGTCGTGACGGCCACGGGCATGACGACCGAGGTGGGACGCATCTCCGGGATGCTCAGCGGCGTCGAGCAGGACAAGTCCCCCCTGACGCGACAGCTCGACCGCATCACCGTGATCATCACGATCATGGCGGCGATCGCCCTCGTGGTCGTCGTCGTGCTCGGCCTCGCGCGGGGCGAGGACTTCGACAGCCTGTTCGTCGTCGGGATCAGCCTCGCGATCGCCGCGATCCCGACCGGCCTGCCCGCCGTCGTGACGATGCTCCTGTCGCTCGGCACGCGGCAGCTCGCCGACGAGGGCGCGATCGTCAAGCGCCTGAAGTCCGTGGAGACCCTGGGCTCGACGTCCGCGATCTGCTCGGACAAGACCGGCACGCTCACGCTCAACCAGATGACCGCGCGCCGGCTCGTGCTCGCCGGGCGACGGTTCTCGGTCGACGGCGAGGGCTACTCGACGACGGGACGCATCCTCGCGGCCGCGGGCTCGTCGGAGGTGCCGCTCGAGCCCGTCGCGCTGCCCATGGCGCTTGCCAGCGACGCGGTCGTGCGCGACGGCGAGTGCCTCGGCGACCCGACCGAGGGCGCGCTCGTGGTGCTCGCCGCGAAGGCGGGGCTGGACGTCGAGGAGACGCGCCGCGAGCACCCGCGCGTCGCCGAGGTGCCGTTCGACACCGAGTACAAGCTCATGGCGACGTTCCACGAGATCGACGGCGCCGTGCGCTCCTACGTCAAGGGCGCACCGGACGTCCTGCTCGCGCGCTCGACGCGGTACCTCACCGCGGACGGCGGCACGGCGCCGCTCGACGACGACGCCCGGGCGCTCGTCGTGCGCGAGAACGACGCGCTCGCCGGGGAGGGCATGCGCGTCCTCGCCGTCGCGCGGCGCGACGTGTCGCACGCCGACCTCCAGGGCGACCTGCTGGGGCTGGCCCAGGACCTCGAGCTGCTCGCGCTCGTCGGCATCGTCGACCCGCCGCGACGCGAGGCGCGCGACGCGATCGCCGAGTGCAAGGACGCGGGAATCCGCGTGCGGATGATCACCGGCGACCACGTCACGACGGCAGCCGCGATCGCCGGGCAGCTCGGCATCGAGGGACGCTCGCTGACCGGCGCGGAGTTCGCCGCCATGAGCGACGCCCAGCTCGAGGCGGAGGTCGGGAGCATCGGTGTCGTGGCGCGCGTGGCGCCCGAGGACAAGGTGCGGCTCGTCGACGTGCTCAAGCGGCAGGGCGAGGTCGTCGCGATGACGGGCGACGGCGTGAACGACGCGCCCGCTCTGGCCCGCGCCGACATCGGCGTGGCGATGGGCATCACCGGCACGGAGGTCACCAAGGACGCCGCGGAGATGATCCTCACCGACGACAACTTCGCGACGATCGTCAAGGCCGTCGAGGGGGGTCGCGGGCTCTACGACAACCTCATGAAGTACATCCGGTTCCAGATGGTGGTGCTCATCGGGTTCATCCTCACCTTCGTGGGTGCCGGGATCTTCACGATCGCCGCGGGGACGCCGCTCACCCCGCTCCAGATCCTGTGGATCAACTTCGCGATCGACGTGCTGCTCGCGATCGGGCTCGGCTTCGACGCGGCGTCGCCGGGGCTCATGCGCCGCCGCCCGCGACCGCCCTCCCAACCGGTCATCGGCCGGGCGCTCGGCGTGCGGCTCGCGGTGGGCGGGGTGCTGATCGCCGTCGGGACGCTCGTCGCCGTGGCGTGGGGCGAGGACCGGTACGACCTGCCGGTCGCGACGACGATGGGTCTCACCGCCATGTCGCTCCTGCACGTCGTCGCGGCGCTCGAGTGGCGGGACCCGCGCGCGAGCATCCTCTCGTTCGACACGCTCGCCAACGGCCGGTTCGTCGTGCTCCTGCTCTCCTCGCTCGGGCTGACGTTCCTCGTCACGACCCTCGACGGGCTCGAGCGGATCTTCGGGACGGTGAGCCTCGACGGCGAGCAGTGGGGGGTGTGCGCGCTCGTCGCGCTCGCGTTCCTCGTGCTGGTCGAGCTCGGCAAGCTCGTCCTGCGGCACGTGTCGCCGCAGCCGTCGGCCGACGCGCACGTCGCGGCGGCCGGTCTGCCGGGGGCCTGACCGTGGCGGACCAGGGGGCGGGGGGCGGCGCACCGGCCGGACCGGAGTCGTCGCAGGGGGTCGACCGGCGCCTCGCGGTGCTGCTCGCGATGGCGATGTTCGTGCTCGTCGTCGACACGTCGTTCATGAACGTGTCGATCTCGGCCGTGGTCCGCGACCTGGGGACGACGGTGAGCGGCGTCCAGACGGCCATCGCGCTCGAGGCGCTCGTCTCCGCGGCGTTCATCCTCCTCGGGAGCAAGGTCGGCGACCTCGTGGGCCGGCGGCGCGCGTACGTGGTCGGCCTCGTCGGGTACGGCATCGGTGCGGTCGCGATGATGCTCGCGCAGAGCCTGGTCGCGGTCGTCATCTTCTGGTCCGTGGTCGGCGGTCTCGGTGCCGCGCTCCTCCTGCCGTCGATGCAGGCGCTCGTGCACGGGAGCTTCGAGGGCACCGCGCGGACCAAGGTCTACGCGCTCGTCGGGGCGTCCGCGTCGGTGGCGGCCGCGGTCGGGCCGCTCCTCGGGGGGTTCATCACGACCTACCTGTCGTGGCGGGTCGCGTTCGGGCTCGAGGCCGTGGTGATCGTCGTCGTGCTCGCAGGCATCCGGCTCGTGCACGACGTGCCGTTCACGGGGGACCGGTCGGTCGACGTCGTCGGGGCCGTGCTCTCCGTGCTGGGCATGGGAGGCGTCGTGCTCGGCGTCCTCGTGTGGCAGGAGGGCGGCGAGGCGGTGGGCATCCTCGTCGCGGTCGGCGTCCTGGCGCTCGTCGGTCTCGCACGCTGGGTGCTGCGCCGCGAGCGCCGGGGCGTGGCCCCGCTGGTCGACCCCGGCCTGTTCCGCTCGCCCCCGTTCCGGCTCGGCGTGTCGCAGCAGACGCTGCAGCAGGTCGCGCTCGGCGGCGCGATGATCGCGCTGCCCGTGTTCCTCCAGATGGCGCTGGGGTACGACGCGATGCTCGCCGGGCTGTCGCTCGCTCCGCTCTCGCTCAGCATGTTCGCCGCGGCGATCGTCGCGGGCCGCCGGGCGGGACGACGGCGCCCGGCCACGATCGTCCTGGCGGGCTTCTCGCTCCTCGTGGTCGGGGTCGCCGCGCTCCTGCCGGTGGTCCCGCGCGCGACCTCCGGGTGGTACCTCGCGGTCCCGCTCGTCGTCGCGGGCTGCGGGCTCGGGCTCCTCGTCTCCCAGCTCAACGCCTTCACGCTCTCGCCGATCCCCGAGGAGCGCGTAGGGGAGGCCGCGGGCGTGAACTCGGCCGCGGGCTCGTTCGGGCTGTCGCTCGGCCTGGCGCTCGCGGGAGCCGTCATGCTCGCGTCGCTCGCGAGCGGGTTCACGGCGCAGGCGCAGGACAGCCTCGTGCTGCCGCCCGAGGACAAGGCGCAGGTGAGCCAGGTCCTCGAGGAGGACGCCGAGGTGATGAGCGACGCCCAGCTCGTCGAGCTGCTGGCCGACGAGCCGGCGGCCGTGCGCGAGGAGATCCTGCGGATCAACGACGACGTGCGGGCCCGGGCGCTGCAGGTGGCCCTCCTCGTGCCGCTCGCTGCCGGGCTCCTCGGCGTGGCGCAGTCGTTCCGGATGCGGCGGCTGCCCGACCCGGTACCGGGGACGACCGCGGTCACGCTGGGCTGACGCGCGCCCGTGCCGCGGTGGGCGGCGGGACCGGTCGGTCGAGCGCGGCGGGGCGACCCGGTCAGGGCAGGATGCCGAGCTCGCGGCCGCGGCGGACGGCCTCGCGGCGGGACCCGACGCCGAGCTTGCGGTAGAGAGCCTTGAGGTGCGCCTTGACGGTGTTGACGGAGACGAAGAAGTCCTCGGCGATCTCGACGTTGCTCTCCATCGTCGGCAGGACCGCGAGGATCGAGAGCTCGCGCTCGGTGAGGGGCTCGGCCAGAGGTGCGGGCTCGGGGCGGTCGTCGTGCGGCAGGTGTGCGCGCAGACGCTCGGAGAGCGCGTCGCCCCGGTGGGCGACCGCGCGGGCCAGGGCAGGGAGCAGCTCCGGCGAGCCGACCGTGAGGAACGGTCGGACGAGCCCCTCGCCGGCGGCGAGACCGAGCGCGCGGTCCAGTGCGTCGTCGGCTCGGCGGGTCCCCGCGTGCGCGAGGGCGGAGGCCTCGACGAGCGCGGCCTCGACCCGCACGAGGTCGTCCTGGACGGCCTGCTCGTCCGTGCCGCTGCCGAGCTCCTGGAGTGCCGCACCGGTCCTTCCGGCGGCGAGGTGCAGACGCGCGCGGCAGACCGCCGCGAGCGCTGCCGACCCGAGGCTCTCGCCGTCAGCGCGCGACGGCGGGAGCGGCCCGCTCGGTCCGACGGCGCCCGGCGTCTCGAGCAGCCGCACCTCCGTCGTGGCGCGCACCCAGAGGTCCGCCAGCACGGCGGGGACGGGCGCGCCGCCGAGAGCGCGATCGGCGGCCACGAGCGCCTGCCGGGCCGAACGGCCGTGCCCGCGGGACGCGGCGAGCAGCGACTGGACCAGGTGCGCGGCCGCCTCCGACGCCGGTTCGCGTCCACCGCCGTCGACGGAGAGTGCGTGCACGAGCGCGCTGTCGAGCCCGTCGTCGTGAGCACGAAGGTACTGCGCCCAGACCAGCGCCACGTGTGCGGCCCGGGCCTGGACGTGCGTCTCCCAGCCGCTCGTCCGGGCCGCGTCCACCGCCGCGCGGGCGAGCGTCTCGCCGTCGGCCAGCCGACCGCGGGCGACCTCCAGCAGGGCGACGGCCCCCTGCGCCTCGAGGTCGACGAGCCGTCGCGCGCCGTCGACGACTCCCGCGGTGTCCGGGGAGCGTGTCGTGGGAGCCCGGACGGGGTCGAGGTCCGACGGGACGGCGCACCACGCGAGCGCGGCCGTGCGCTGTGCGAGCGCCAGGCGACGGTACGTCTCGAGCGCGGGGAACGGGAAGGGGACGGCGGCGGCGGCGGCCAGGGCCGCTCCCGCGCTGGTCGCCTGGCGTCGCACGTCCCCCAGGGAGCGGGCCACGGACGCCTCCAGGAGCCCGAGCAGGACCACGGCGGGGGCGACGGGGTCGACGGTCCCGTCGCCGACCAGACGGCGCGCGCGCGCGACGTGGTGGTCCGCCGCCTCGAACCGGTCGTCGACGAGCGCGAGCGAGCCCGCGCACAGGTGCAGCGCGACGTCCGGCGGGAGGTCCGCGAACGGCACGCTGCGCAGCACCTCGGCCACCGCCTGGCGGTGCGGCCCGACGAGATGGACCGCGGCGCCCTCGACGAAGACCGTGCCCGCGAGCTCCCAGTCCTCGGCCGCGACGGCGTGCTCGAGGGCGCGCAGCGGGTCGCCGTGGCGGACGAGCCAGCGGGCGGCGGCCCGGTGGGCGGCCGGCACCGCGCCGGGGTCCTCGAGGCGCAGCTCGCTCTGCAGCATCTCGCGGAGGAGAGGGTGGTAGCGATACCACCGGCGCTGGTCGCCCAGTGCGGTGACGAACCCGTCCGACTCGGCCAGCTCGGGCAGGAGGCGTCCGGCAGGTGCCCCGGGATCCAGGGTCTCCGCGAGCTCCACGCACACCGTCGTGGCGACGCTGGTGCGCAGCAGGAACTGCCGCACCACCGGGTCCCGCCGCCCGAGCACCTCGGTCAGCAGGAACTCGGCCGCCGAACGTTCCGCGCGGGCACGGCCCGTCGCGTCGGGGGCGGCCTCGACCCGGAGCCGGACGCCGACGGCCCACCCGCCCGTCTCCGTGAGGAGGTGCTCCACCTCGTGGGCTGGGAGCGCGCGACCGTGCAGGGCGCCGAGCGCGGCGACCGCGGTCGCGTCGAAGGCGAGGTCCGAGGCGGCGAGCTCGACGACCTCGCCCTGCCCGCGGAGGCGCTCCAGGTGGAAGAGAGGGTCGATACGGGTGAGCACGACGACGTGCAGGGGCAGCGGGTAGCGCAGCAGGTCGTCGACCGTGCTGGACACGTCCGCGGTGGCGAGGTGGTGGACGTCGTCCAGCACGAGGACGACAGGTTCGGGCAGCTCCTCGATGCCGCGCAGGATGCGCCGGAGCAGTGCCGCCGACATCCGGGAGGGCACGGTGATCGCCGCGAGCGGGTGGCCCGCCGGCACGGCGCCGGCTTCTCGGAGCGCCGCCAGGACGTCGGACCAGAACGCGGTCGGCGTGTCGTCGAACGGCTCGAGCGTCAGCCAGGCGACGCGCGGACCGGGTCGCGACCGGGCCCAGGCCGCGACCGTCGTCGTCTTGCCCCAGCCGGGACCGGCGGAGACGAGCGTCAGGCGGCGGGAGCCCGCGTCGTCGAGCCGGGCCTCGATGCCGGGTCGGCGGACCGTGGACGGTGGCGGTGCGGGGATCGTCGTCCGGGCGCGCAGCGACCCGGAGGCGACCGGGACGCGTGGCACCACCTCCGGCTCGGCACGTGGCTTGACCGAGGCCATGACAGGAGGCTACGCCCGTGGCACGCTTCGCGCCCGGGGCGTCCTCGCTCGCCGGTCAGGCCGGCGGGAGGGGTGGGACGGGTGCGGGACGGGCGAGGAGCTCGACGAGGAGGAGGACCACGCCGGCGACCACGGCCGTCCCCACGACGAGGGCGGGCGTCGGCTGACCGGCGAGGAGGAGGACCAGCGCGCCGAGCGCGACGACGACGACGCGGACGAAGGTCTTGTGCCGGGCGAGCCAGTCGCCCACCGGACCCGACGTGACGCCGCGGTTCGCCGCCCAGGCCCGGCCCGAGTCCCCGATGCGCGCGAGTCCCGTCCGCAGGCTCCGCGCGGAGGCGCTCGACCCGCCCAGGTAGGCGGCGAGCGCGACGACGAGGCCCAGCACGCCGACCGTGCGCAGCGTGAGGCGCAGGAACGAGACCACCTGGTCGAACACGATCTCGGCGGCGTCCAGCCTCGCCACCTGCCCGCTCAGCGCGTTCAGGTAGAGGCCGCGGGCGACCGCGAGCCCGATGCCGAGCACGACCATCGCCGCCGCGAGCGCGAGTCCCGCGACGACGAGGGCGCGCAGGCGGTGCGTCGCGACGAGGACCCCCGCCGCGAGCAGGCCCAGTGCGACCCACGGGAGCCAGGTCGTGAGCACCACGAGCTGCGCGTAGCGGTTCTGGAGCTGCACGAGCTGGGTCGTCTGGACGATCGTGAAGCTCGCGTTGATCTCGGGGATGTTCGCGGCGACGTCGAGCCCACGGTCGACGAGCCGTTGCTTGAGGATCTCGATCATCCCCGAGAGCTGGATCGACAGCTGCCCGTCCGCCCCGACCTGCAGCACCTGGCCGTCCTCGCCCCGCATGACGGCGACGAGCTGCTGGTGCGCGACGCGGTTCGCCTGCACCCACGCCTCCTCGAACGCGTCGCTCTGGACGACCCGGTCGGCGGCGCTGCGCACGAACGACTCGACGCCGCTCGTCAGGGGCGCCTCGAGCGCGCTGAGGGCGCGTGTGGCACGAGGAGCGATGTCGTTCTCCTCGAGCCCGCCGACGACGTCGTCGAGCAGGGCGCTCACGTCGATCCGTGACATGACCGCCTCGGTGAGCCGGCCCGCGACCGCGGACTGCACGACCGGGTCGCTCGCCAGCGGGCCGACCGTCTCCACGTAGCGCTCGGTGTCGGTGAGCTCGCGCTGGGCCCACGCAGCCACGGCGCCCGCGGGGGCGAGGAGGGCGCCGAGCGTGATGAGGACGACGCACGCCACGGCGCGCAGGCGGTGCGGCCGGGCACCCTCGGGGCGGAGCGGTGGTCGTCCTGCCGGGGCCCCGACCTCCGCGGTCGCGAGCCGGCGCCGCAGGGCGGCGTTCTCGCGCTCGAGCGCGGCGAGCCGTTCCTCGACGGACCCGTCGTCGTGCGAGCCGTCCATGCGCGTTCCTCCCGGGTGGCGGCGCTCGGCGGCCGCGCCCTCCACTGTGCGGCAGGGACGCGTGCGCGCTCCTCACCCGTCGAGGGTAGTCGGGACGAGGCACCCCCGTCGGGTGATCCGCCGGGCCGGTGGCGCACGGATCCTGGCACCACGCGCGAGGTCGGGAGAGCGACGTGACGGGAACGACGCGGGTAGAGCTGACCGTGGTGGGGTCTGTCGACGTGCCCGACGCGGACCTCGCGGAGCTCGGTGTTCGTCGGGCGACGGCCTGCACGCTCCTCGAGGCGACGGTGCGCGACCAGGCGGCGCTGTACGGGCTGCTCCAGCGGCTCGCCTCGCTCGGTCTCGACCTGCTGGAGCTGCGCACCGCGGCGGCGGGCGCACCCGCCGAGGTCGAGGTCGTCGTGCGCGGACCGGTGGGCCCGCTGGTGCAGGAGATGCTGCGCGGCGTCAGCCGGTCGATGCCCGCCACGGTCACGTCCTACCGCGTCCGCGACACGGACCTCGCCGGCCTGCTCGCCGCGGTCGACGGCGCCCCCTCACCCACGGAGGGTGAGGACACGCCGGGCCGCAGCATCGACGGTGGTGCCAGGAGGGCCCGTCCGGGTCCGCAGAGCGTCGTGACGACGGGAGTGGAACCGATGGAGCGAGACGTGGACGAGATGGGGCCGATCGACTTCCTCGTCGTGGAGTTTCCCGAGAACCGGCTCGACGGCGAGGCCCTGCCGCTCCTCGTCGAGCTCGTGGACCGCGGGATCATCCGCGTCCTCGACCTGGCGTTCGTCGAGAAGAACAGCGCCGGCGAGGTGTCGGGCATCGAGCTGCACGACCTCGACGCGACCGGGGACTTCGACGTCTCGGTGTTCGAGGGCGCGTCGTCGGGCCTGCTCGGCGACGACGACCTCGAGCAGGCCGGGGCCGCCCTGGAGCCGGGCAGCGCCGCGGGCGTGCTCGTGTACGAGAACCTGTGGGCCGCACCCTTCGCCTCGGCACTGCGCCGCGGAGGAGGGTCGGTCGTCGCCGGTGGGAGGATCCCCGTGCAGTCGATCGTCGCCGCGCTCGACGCCGTCGAGAGCCGCTGACCACCGCGGGCATCGCCCGTACCGAGAGAGTCGAGAGAGGAGCACGCCGTGGGACTGATCCGAGGTGTCGCCCGGACGGCCGTCGTCGCGGGGACGGCGAGCGCCGTCTCCGGGCGCGTGCAGCGCCGTCAGCAGGGTCGCTGGGCCGCGCAGGACGCCCAGAACGCGCAGCCGGCGTACGCCGAGCCGCAGTACGCACCGCCACCGCCGCAGTACGCGGCGCCCCCGCCCGCGGCCCCGGCCGGCGACGACATGGACGCGAAGCTGGCGCAGCTGCGCGAGCTCGCCGGACTGCGCGACCAGGGCGTCCTCACCCCGGCGGAGTTCGACGCCCAGAAGGCACGCATCCTCAGCGCCTGACGTCCGTCCCGGACACCCAGGCGTGGCCGACAAGGAGGTCGGGTCGTGGACGTTCTCTTCGTGCTCGAGGCCCTGGTGGTGCTCGGGGCGATCGTGATGGGTACCCGGTCGGGCGGCGTCGGGGTCGGGCTGTGGGGCGGACTGGGTACCGCCGTCCTCGTCTTCGTCTTCGGGGAGGCGCCCGGTGAGCCGCCGGCCGCCGCCCTGGCGATCATCCTCGCGGTGGTCACGGCGGCCGCCCTCATGCAGGCGGCCGGCGGCATCGACTGGATGGTCGCCATGGCCGCGCGGATCATCGAGCGCCATCCCCGCCAGATCACCGTCATCGCACCGCTCACGGCCTTCGCGTTCTGCGTCGGGGCCGGCACCGGCAACATCATCTACCCCCTGCTGCCCGTCATCTACGACGTGTCCTACCGGAACAACATCCGCCCGTCCCGTCCCCTGACCGTCACGGTCGTCCAGTCGGGCATAGCGCTCGCCGCGTCGCCGGTCTCGGCCGCGATGGCGGCGATGCTCACGCTCACGGACGTCGCACCGTACGACCTCGGGCTCACCCAGATCCTCGCCATTACCGTGCCTGCGTGCGTCGTCGGCATCGTGGTGACGGCGCTCGTCGTGAACCGGACCGGCAAGGAGCTCGACGAGGACCCCGAGGTGCTCGCGAAGATCGCCGCCGGCGAGCTGGAGGCCCCCTCCGCGGTCGGGGTGCCGGCCACGCCCCCCGCGCGCGCCGCCGTGGGGGCGGGCGGTGACGCGCCCACCGTGCCGACCGTGCCGGGTCCTTCCGGTGGGACGGCGGACGCCCTCGACGGGCCGGCCGCGCCCGTGTCGATCGCCTCGACCCTGACGTACACGAGCCGCGGGCGGAACTCGGCGCTCGCCTTCCTCGCCGGGGTGCTCGCCATCGTCCTGCTCGGCCTCTTCCCCGGGCTGCGTCCCGCGTTCGAGGTGCCCGAGGAGGGGATGGTCCCGATCGACATGACGACCACCATCGTCCTCGTGATGTTCGTCGTCGGCGTCGCGATCCTGTTCCTGGGGAGGCCGAAGGTCGACGAGGTGCCGGACCAGTCGGTCTTCAAGGCAGGGATGATCTCGGCGATCGCGCTGTTCGGGATCGCCTGGCTCACGGCGACGTTCATCACCGCGCACGAAGAGCTGATCGTCAGCACCATCGGAGCCTGGGTGACCGACTGGCGGTTCATCTTCGCGCTGGCCGTCTTCCTCGTCGCCGCCCTGACCACGAGCCAGTCGACGGCGACCCGCACGATCGTCCCGATCGGCCTCGCCGCCGGGCTGTCGCCGGGGCTGGTGACCGGCATGTGGGCCGGTGCGCTCGGCGGCGTGTACACGCTCCCGGCCAACGGCACCCAGATCGCCGCCGCCAACTTCGACCTCTCGGGGACCACGAAGCTCGGCACCAAGCTGCTCGACCACAGCTTCTTCGTCCCGATGCTCGTCCTGTCGGTGACGACGATCGTCGTGGGCGCGCTCATCGGCGCGATCTTCTTCTGACGGCCGGCCGACGACGGCCGGCCCCGGTGACGGGAGCATCCCATGGAGAACGACGACGTCGCGGCGCGCGCCGCCGCCCTCATGCCGTCCCTGCTGGAGTCCCTCACGGAGCTCGTGGCGATCCCCTCGGTCGCGTTCCCCGGCTACCCGGCGGAGCCGGTCGAGGAGATGGCGCGCACCACGCTCCGGATGCTCCACGAGGCCGGTGCGACCGACGCGCGGCTGATGGACGTGCCGTCCGGGTACCCGCCGATCTACGGCGAGATCCCGGGACCGCCGGGCTCACCCGTCGTCGTCCTGTACGCCCACTACGACGTCCAGCCCGCGCCCCCCGAGCAGGGCTGGACGACGGACCCGTGGCGTCCCGCGACGCGTCCCGACGGCCGCGTGAGCGGACGTGGTTCCGCCGACGACAAGGGCGGCATCGTCTGTCACCTCGGCACCCTGCGGCTCCTCGCCGACCGGCCCCCGTGCACGCTCCGGATCGTCCTGGAGGGCATGGAGGAGACCGAGAGCAACCTCGAGGCCTTCGTCGTGGCCCACCCCGACCTGTTCGAGTGCGACGCGTTCGTCGTGTGCGACATGGGCAACCTCCGGGTCGGGGAACCCGTCCTCACGACGGCGCTGCGGGGCGACGTCGCGTGCGTCGTGACCGTGAGCACGCTGCAGCACCCGCTGCACTCCGGGATCTTCGGCGGGCCCGCCCCCGACGCCATGATGGCCCTGGCACGGCTCCTCGCGACGCTCCAGGACGACGACGGGGACGTCGCCGTCGCCGGGGTGACGTCGCGGGCGTGGGACGGGGAGGGCATCACCGCCGAGGAGTTCCTCGCGAGCGCCGACCTGCTCGACGGCGTCGGGCTCGTGGGGACCGGCCCCGTCGGTGACCGGCTCTGGACGAAGCCGTCGATCAACGCGATCGGCGTCGACACCACCGGCATCGCCGGGTCGTCGAACGTGCTCATCCCGCGGGCGTCCGCGAAGATCTCGATGCGCATCGTCCCGGGTGCCGACCCCGACCACGAGCTCGACGCGCTCGTCGCCCACCTCGAGTCCCACGCCCCCTGGGGCGCCCGCGTCGAGGTTCAGCGCACCAAGGCCGCCCCGCCGTTCGACTGCCGCACCGACGGGCCGGCGTACGCCGCGGCGCGGGCGGCGCTCGCGGACGCCTACGGCGTCGAGCCCGGGGTCGTGGGGAGCGGCGGTTCCATCCCGCTCCTACGCACCCTCGCGGGCGTGGCGCCCGGCGCCGAGTTCGTCCTCTGGGGGCCCGAGGACGTCGCAGGGGCGCGGATCCATGCGTCCGACGAGAGCGTGGACCCTCGCGAGATCGAGCGGATGGTCGTGGCCCAGGTGCGGTTCCTCCAGCGGTACGCGGAGGCGCAGGAGCCCGCGTAGCCACCGGTCGCCGGGACTACGCGGGCACCGACCCCGCTACGCGAGCGCCTTGGCCTTGAGTGTGGTGAACTCGGCCGCGTCGATGGCGCCCGCGTCGTAGAGCGCCTTGGCGTCCGCGATCTCGCCGGCGGCCGACTTCCCGCTCCCGGCCGTGGCCCGGACGTAGTCGTCCATGATCTGCTTGCGCGCACGGTCCTCCTCGGCGTGGCGTTCGGCCATGCCCCGTCCGCGCGCGATGAGGTAGATCAGGGCGCTGAGGTACGGCACGAGGATGAGGGCCACGACCCACACCGCCTTCCACCAGCCGCTGAGGGCCTTGTCGCGGAACAGGTCCCCCAGGATCTGAAAGAGGATGATCAGGTAGGCGATGAAGAAGAACCACCACACCATGAGCCAGAACCAGCTCCAGAAGTCGTCCACGGTGCACCCCTCGTCTCGGGGTCACGGGGTCCCGTGACCGCCTCTACCGTGGCGTGACGGCGACGACCCGACCTCACCCGTCAGGGGTGATCGTGGGGTCGCGACGGATGTGCAGCACCCGCGCGGTGCCGGGGGAATCCGGGTCGTCGACGATCTCCCGGCCGTCGAGCCAGCACGACACGACGTGCGCGAGCTCTCCCGGGTGGCTGAAGTTCATCGCGTGCGCGGCGCCCTCGATGAGGACGACCGTGAGGTCCTCCGGGGCGAGCCGCCCCAGCTCGCGCACGCGCGACGGCGGCGGCATGAGCGGGTCGCGCGAGCCGACGACGGCGAGCGTCGGGACCGGTGTCCGCAGCATGCGTTCGAGGGACGGGAAGCGGGCGAGCTCGCTGAAGAGGTGCAAGGTCGAGACCGGGCCGAAGCGCACGTAGTCGGGGACGGCGACCCGCGCCATCGCGGGGCTCTCGCGCGTCGCGTCGCGCGCGAGCTGGCCGAGGGCGCGCACGAAGGGCTGGTTGTGGACGCCGCCCGCGGGGGACGCGAGGACGACGCCGGCGACGCGGTCGGGCGCCTGGTGCGCGACCTCCAGGCTGACGGGCCCGCCCATCGAGTTCCCGAGCAGCACGACCTGGTCGAGCTCCAGGGCGTCGAGCAGCTCGAGGAGCGCCAGCGCGAGGGCCGGGATGCCGAGCGCCGACCCCCAGTCCGGCGTGCGCCCGTAGCCCGGCAGGTCGGGGACGAACGTCGTCGCGCGGTGGGCGAGGCGCGACGCCGTCGGGAGCAGGTAGGTGCCGGACACCGCGAAGCCGTGGACGTGGACGATCGGCACGCTCCCGGGCACCTCGGGTCCGACGCGGACGAACACGGGTCGGCCCCCGACGTCGACCTCGCGCTCCTCCCAGACGATGTCGCCGTTCATGGCGCGATGGTCCCAGAGCGCACGCCGGTCGGCACCCCGACCGGTGTCAGACCGCAGCGGTGACGTGCACGACGAGCGCCTGCGCGGGCCACAGAGCGGGGATCTGGAGACCGACGTCGGCCAGCACGCGCCCGCTGACGACGACCGGCGTCGTCAGCCACGGCGGCGTGACCCACCCGTGGCGCGCGAGGCCGATCTCGTCGCGCACGCGGACGGTATAGCGGCGGTCCGGGTCGAGCCCGTGCAGGAGGACGCGCTCGGGCAGCGCGTCCTCGAGGGTCGCCACGGTGGCGATCGTCCAGACGCCCTCCGTGCGGTCCGGGAGCACGGCGCCGACGACGCGCAGCGCCGGGTCGACGACGTCGGCGTGCACGGCCGTCCCGGTGTGGAGAACGTGCCGCAGCTCCTTGTACAGCGCGGCCCACGCCGTGATGGCCGCGACCTCGTCGGGCGTGCAGCCGAGGAGGTCCCACTCGAAGCCGGCCGACCCCATGAGGCTCGTCGCGAGGCGGTACGAGAGGTCGGTCGTGCGACCGGACGAGTGCGCCTCGCCGGGGCCCACGTGCCCGCCGACGAGCTCGGGCGGTAGGAGGAGCTGCGTCCAGCGCTGGATGTCCTGGCGCTCGACGGGGTCGTTCGAGTCCGACGCCCAGACGCGGTCGGCGACGGCCATGACGCCGAGGTCGGTGCGCGCGCCGCCCGACGAGCACGACTCGATCTCGAGGCCGGGGTGCCGCTGCTTGAGCTCGGCCATGAGCGCGTACGCGGCGCGCGTCTGGACGTGCGTGCCGGGGCGGCCGGCGTGGACCGTCTCGACGAGGTCGCGGTTGTGGTCCCACTTGACGAAGTCCACGCCCAGCTCGCCGATCACGGCGCTCATCGCGTCGCGCACGTGGGCGTAGGCGTCCGGGTTCGCGAGGTCGAGGACGTGCTGGCTCCGCCAGGACAGCCCGGCGGGCGCGTCGAGGTGCGCCGGGCTGTGGAGCAACCAGTCCGGGTGGGCCCGCGCGAGGTCGGAGTCGAGGTTGACCATCTCGGGCTCGAACCACAGCCCGAGCTCCATCCCCAGGCCGTGCACGAGGTCGGCGAGCGGGCCGAGCCCGTCCGGCCACACGGCCCGGTCGACCCACCAGTCACCGAGGCCGCGGGTGTCGTCGCGGCGGTCGTGGAACCACCCGTCGTCGAGCACGAACCGTTCCACGCCCACCTCGGCCGCGCGCCGCGCGAGCGCCTCCACGCGCGCCGGGTCGTGGTCGAAGTAGACCGCCTCCCACGTGTTGAGCACGAGCGGCCGCGGCGAGCGCGGGTGCTGCGGACGCGCCCGCAGGAACGTGTGGAAGCGCGCCGCGACGCCGTCGAGCCCGTCGCCCGACCAGGCGAAGTACGTCGTGGGCGCGGAGTGCTCCTCGCCCGGCGCGAGGACGACCTCGCCCGGGCGCAGCAGCTCGCCCGCGCCGAGGAGCGTCGGGTGCTCGGGCGTGCGGTCGACGCGGTACGTGACGTCGGCGCTCCAGCCGAGGTGCACCGCCCAGACGTCGCCGCGCCGGTCGCGCGGCGCGCCCGCCGAGGCGAGCACGACGTGCGGGGAGTCGTGCCCGACCCGCCCCCGCCGGGTCTGGCGCGTGGTCGAGCCGCGCGGCATCTCGGTCGTGCGCGGGGACTTCTCGCGCGTCCAGCGTCCTGTGAACGACGTGAGGTGGTCGGCGCGCGTCGGCACGGGGAGCGTCGCCTCGAGCTGGTGCACCGTGAGCGGCTCGTCGCCGGCGTTCGCCAGCGCGTGGTCCACGGTCACCACGCCGCCCGCGCCGATCGCGAGGCGCGTCGTCAGGCGCAGCCCGGCGGCGGCGTCCTCCGCCTCGACGACGACGAGCGCGGCACCGGCGGCGTCGCCCTCGCGCTCGTGCCGGACGTGCGTCGTCCAGCGCGGGAACACCGGGCGCCCGGCACGCTCCAGGAGGAGCCCGGGCCGCCCGGCCCAGCCCTCCGAGTCCTGGGGGAGCAGGCTGAGGCGCCAGGCCGCGTCGAGCGTCCCGGGCGGCGTCTGGCGCGTCGTGGCGAGCGCGAGCCCGTCGAGGAGCGCGTCGTCGAGGTCGCCGGGGTCGGCGCCCCAGTGCAGCACCGCGGGCAGCCCCGCGGCAGGGGTCTCGACGACCAGGGCGACGCCGTCGCGGCGCAGGATCGTGCGTTCGAGGTCCATCCTCGTCCTCTCGGGTGGTTCGTCGTTCGGGTCGTGCGGTCGCGGTGGGTGGTCGGCGGGTCGTCAGCCGGTCGGCGGAGCGCCGGTCGGTGTCAGGCCGCGCGCGGGCCGGGACCCGCGGCGTCGGACGCCGGTCGCGGCTCAGGGGGACCGCGCAGGACCGAGACCGCGACCCCGACGGCGGCCGCCGTGGTGCCGTGCGTGGACAGCGTCGCACGCACCGGCCGCAGGTCCCGGTTGTACGCGGCGCGGTCGAGAGAGCGCTGGACGCGCGGCACGACGACGTCGCCCACCGTGCCCAGCGCGGGCCCGGCGAAGACCACGACGTCGAGGTCGAAGAGGTTCGCGAGCGTGACCGCGGCGAGCCCGAGGGCGTCCCCCGCGTCGCCCAGCAGGCGCGCTGCCGCGACGCTCCCGGCCCGCGCGGCACGTGCGACGAGCTCGAGCTCGACGAGCGTCTCGTCGGGCAGGCCGGTGAGCCCGAGGTGGCCGAGCCCGGGGTCGGCGAGGGCGCGCGCGACGACGGCCTCCGGCCCGGCGAGCACCTCGACGCACCCGCGGTTGCCGCAGCGGCAGCGCGGACCCACGCGGTCGAGGCTGATGTGGCCGAGCTCGACGGCGTTGCCCGACAGCCCGCGGTACGCGAGACCGTCGACGACGACGCCCCCGCCCAGTCCGCTGCTGCAGTAGACGAGCCCGAACGTCGCGGGCGAGCCGCCCGTGACCTGCTCGCCGGCCCACTGCTCACCCACCGCGGCGGCGGTCGCGTCGTTCTCGAGCCGGACGGGCAGGCCCAGGCGCTCGGCGAGGTCGGTGACGAGGGGATACCCGCGCCACGCCGGGGTGGGCTGCGGGGTGAGGATCACGCCCCGCTCCTCGTCCTGCGGCCCGTGCGTCGCGAGGCCCACGCCGAGCACGCGCTCGGCGCCCACGCCCGCGCCGTCGAGCACGTTCCGGACGTGGGCGGCGACGACCGCGAGGTAGTCGCCGGGAGCCCCGCGGCCGGTGCCGCGCAGCGCGGACCGGGCGACCGTGCGGCCCGCGAAGTCGAGCAGCACGACGCTCGCCGAGCAGCGGTCGAGCTGGACGCCGACGGCGTACCAGGCCTCCGGGTCGACGGCGAGCAGACGGCGCGGGGTGCCGCCGGACTTCTGGCGGCCGACCTCGCGGACGAGGCCGTCGGCCACGAGCTCGCGCACGACGTGCGTGATGGTCGCGGGGGTCAGGCCGGTGCGCTCGGCGATCTCGACGCGGCTGAGGGTGCCGGTCGAGCGCACGAGGTCGAGCACGGCCGCGCGGGTCGCGCTCCGGCCGGGGGCGCTGCGGGACATCGTCGTCGACCTCCTGGCTGGGTGCGAGGTGCCCGACGCCGGTGCCGAGCCGCGGCGATATATTGACACGGTAAATTTAGTAGGGCAAGAATCCTCCTGCGGTCATCGCCCAGAACCGGCCACCGTCGGCCGGTCGCCACCCGAGGAGGACCACTGATGTTCCTGCACCGCACCCGAACGTTCACCGTCGCGGCCGCCGCCGTCGCGTCGGTCGCCCTGCTCGCCGGCTGCAGCGGCGGCGCCGGCGACGGCACCACGTCCGCCGGCGACGGCACGTCGATCACCGTGTTCAACGGCTCGACGGGCACGATCACCGAGAACTTCAACCCGCTGAGCACGACGGCGCTCCAGCCGACCCTCGGCGTGATCTTCCAGCCGCTCTACTGGTACAACCTCGCGAGCGACGCCGAGCCGACACCGCTGCTCGCCACCGGCTTCGAGTGGAACGAGGACGGCACGGTCCTCACCATCACGACGCGCGAGGGCGTGTCGTGGAGCGACGGCGAGCCGTTCACCGCGGCCGACGTCGCCTTCACGTTCAACCTCATCAAGGACACCCCCGCACTCAACACGAGCGGGCTCGCCGCGACGGCCGAGGCGACCGACGACACCACGGTGACGCTCACGTTCCCCGAGACGTCGTTCATGCAGGAGCCCGCCGTCCTGGGGAACCAGGCGATCGTGCCCGAGCACGTGTGGAAGGAGGTCGCGGACCCGGTCACGGAGATCAACAGCGACCCCGTCGGCACCGGGCCGTACACGGTCAAGTCGTTCTCCGCGCAGTCCTACGTGCTCGAGAAGAACCCCGAGTACTGGGAGGAGGGCCTGCCCAAGGTCGACGAGGTGCGCTACATCGCCCTCGACACCGCGGACGCCGCGAGCGCCGCGCTCACCGCGGGCGACGTCGACTGGATGTCGTCGTTCCTGCCCGGTCTCGAGGACCTCATCGAGAGCAACCCGGACCTGTCGTACGTCAACACGCCCGCGCTCACCGCGTCGATCTTCACGTGCTCGAACGCCGAGCTCGGGTGCGAGGGTCCGCAGACCGACAAGGCGGTGCGCCAGGCGCTGTACCACGCGATCGACCGGACGCAGCTCAACAACCTCGCGGGCGGCGGCTTCGCCGAGACCGCGTCGCCGACGCTGCTCCTGCCCGAGCGCGACGAGCGGTGGATCACCGACAAGGACCTGCTCACGGTGCCCGAGACGGCCGACGTCGACACGGCGAACCAGATCCTCGACGACGCCGGCTGGGTCATGGGTGACGACGGCGTGCGCACCAAGGACGGCCAGCGCCTGTCCATGACGATCCAGACCGTCACCGGGTGGAGCGACTTCATCTCGCTCAACGACGCGATGAAGCAGCAGGCCGCCGAGGCCGGGATCGAGCTCGTGCCGAGCCAGGTCGCGTGGAACGAGTGGAACCAGGCGCAGACGTCGGGCACGTTCCAGCTCAGCCTCGACTCGATCGGTCTCGGGGCGTCGTCGAACCCGTACTTCACCTACTTCGGCAAGTACGACTCGGCGAACACGGTGAAGGTGGGCGAGACGGCGTCGGCCGGGAACTTCGCGCGCTTCTCGAACCCCGACGTGGACGCGGCGCTCGCGACCGCGCGCGCGACCGACGACGAGGCCGTGCAGACGCAGGAGTACGCGAAGGTCCAGGAGATCATCGCCGACGAGCTGCCGTACATCCCGATCTACGTGAACTCGATGCTCACCGAGTTCAACACGTCGCGGGCGACCGGCTGGCCGACCGACGACGACAAGTACGCGATGCCCGCGTCCTGGAAGGCCTGGGACAACGGGATCGTCCTCAAGTCCATCACCCCTGTGGAGAACTGACCCGTTCCCTGGACAGGTCCCGGCGTCGCCGCGCGGCGCGCCCCCGCCGACCGCGGCGGCGCCGGGACCCCCAGCCGGGCAGCAGGACGAACAGGGAGGTTCGACCGGTGCGCTTCGTACTCCGGAAGGCAGGCTTCTACGTCGTGGCCCTGTGGGCCGCGCTGACGCTCAACTTCCTCATCCCCCGGCTCATGCCGGGCAACCCCGTCGACATCATGCTCTCCAAGCTCGCGACGAAGGGCCCGGTCACGCCGGCCACGCGCGACGCGATCGAGGCCATGCTCGGCACCGACACCGACGCGTCGCTGTGGAGCCAGTACGTCACGTACCTCCAGGCGCTCGCGCAGGGCGACCTCGGGACGTCGGTCGCGTACTTCCCGGCGGGCGTGGGCCAGGTCATCGGCCAGACGCTGCCGTGGACGATCGGGCTCATCGGCCTGTCGACCGTCGTGTCGTTCGCGATCGGCGTCGGTCTCGGCATGGTGGCCGGCTGGAAGCGCGGGTCGTTCGTCGACAACCTCGTCCCCGCCGCGACGATGCTCCAGTCCGTCCCCTACTTCTGGCTCGCGCTGCTCCTGCTCTTCCTGCTCGGCAGCATCTGGCCCGTCTTCCCGCTGAGCCACGGCTACGACGTCTACACGTTCGCCGGCCCGGAACCCACGTGGGCGTTCGTGTCGTCCGTGATCTACCACGGCACGCTGCCCGCGCTGACGATCGTCATCTCGTCCGTCGGCGGCTGGATGCTCGGGATGCGCAACATGATGGTCTCGACCCTCGCCGAGGACTACCTCGTCACCGCCGAGGCCAAGGGCCTGCGCCCGCGCCGCATCCGCTTCGCCTATGCGGCGCGCAACGCCGTCCTGCCGTCGCTGTCCGGGTTCGCCATCTCGCTCGGCTTCGTCGTCGCCGGGTCGATCGTCACCGAGGCGGTGTTCTCGTACCCCGGCATCGGGTCCGCGCTGCTCCAGGCGGTCAACAGCAACGACTACGCGCTCATGCAGGGCGTGTTCCTCGTCATCACCCTGTCCGTGCTCGGGGCGAACCTCCTGGTCGACCTCCTGTACGGCGTGATCGACCCGCGCACGCGGGCCCGGTCCTAGGAGGTCCGCATGGCCATCACCACCCAAGACCCGGCGCTCGCCGCCGAGGAGGCCGTCGAGGCCTCCAGCGGTCGCCGCCGGCGCCGCGTCCTGCCGCCGATGACGCTCAAGCTCGGCGTCGGGCTGACCGTCGCCGGGGCGATCGTCCTCTTCGGCCTCCTCGGGCCGCTGTTCGTGGGCGACCCGTCGACCGTCTCGGACATCGGCCTGTCCCCGCCCGGCCCCGGGCACCCGCTCGGCACGACGCAGACGGGTCAGGACGTCCTCGCCCAGCTCGCGTACGCGACGCGCGGGTCGCTGACGATCGGGTTCGTCGTCGGTGTCCTCACGCTCCTGCTCTCGGCGTTCTTCGGCGTCGTCGGCACGTTCGTCGGCGGTTGGGTCGACGAGACGTTCTCGCTGTTCTCGAACGTCATGCTCGTGCTCCCCGGCCTGCCGCTCGTCATCGTCATCTCGAGCTACGTGCCGCAGAAGTCCGTGTGGCTCGTCGCGCTCGTCCTGGCCATCACGAGCTGGGCCGGCTCGGCGCGCGTGCTGCGCGGCTACACGCTCTCGCTGCGCGAGCGCGACTACGTGCTCGCGTCCCGCGTGGCCGACGAGCGCAGCTGGCGGATCCTCGCCGTCGAGATCCTCCCCAACCTCGTGCCCATCCTCGCGTCGCAGGTCGTGTTCGCGGTGATCTTCGCGATCCTCGGGGAGGCGGGCCTGTCGTTCCTCGGGCTCGGGGCCTCGAACTCGTTCACGTGGGGCACGATGCTGTTCTACGCGCAGAACGGCCTCGCGCTGCGCCTCGGCGCGTGGTGGTGGTTCGTGCCGCCGGGCCTGATGCTCGCGCTGTTCGGCGCCGCGCTGTCGCTCATCAACTTCTCCATCGACGAGATCATCAACCCGAAGCTGCGCGCCCAGACCCGCTCCCAGCGCAAGCGGTGGCGCATGTCGCGCGAGCAGCTCCGCGAGGCCGACGAGGTGACGGCATGACCGAGGACACCCTCCAGGACCAGCCGGCGGCCGTCGTCGGCTCGCACCCCGTCCTCGAGATCGAGGACTTCTCCGTGACGTACCTCGTCGACCCGCCCGTCCCGGCGGTGCAGCACGTCGACCTCGTGCTGCGCCGCGGCGAGATCCTCGGGCTCGCCGGGGAGAGCGGGTGCGGCAAGTCGACGCTCGCGTACGGCGTGACGCGCCTGCTCAAGCCGCCGGCGGCGATCACGTCGGGGCGGGCGGTGTTCCACTCCCGCGAGGGGTACACCGTCGACCTGTCGTCGCTGCACGGCGAGGACCTGCGCGCGTTCCGCTGGGACAAGGTCGCCATGGTGTTCCAGGGCGCGATGAACTCGCTCAACCCGGTGCTCACGATCCGGTCGCAGCTCGAGGACGTCTTCACGACGCACCGACCCGGGCTGTCGCGCCGCGAGCGGCGCGCGCGGTGCGGCGAGCTCCTCGAACGCGTCGGGGTCGACGCCGGCCGGCTCCGCGCGTACCCGCACGAGCTGTCCGGCGGCATGCGCCAGCGCGTCATGATCGCCATGGCGCTCGCGCTCGAGCCGCAGGTGCTCGTCATGGACGAGCCGACGACCGCGCTCGACGTCGTGGTCCAGCGCGAGATCCTGCGCGAGATCGCGCGGCTGCGCGCGGAGCTGGGGTTCGCCGTCGTGTTCATCACGCACGACCTGCCGCTCCTGCTGGAGATCAGCGACCGGATCGCCGTCATGCGCGCGGGCCGGATCGTCGAGCAGGCGGACGCCGTGACGCTCTACACGGACCCGCAGCACCCGTACACGCGGCGGCTGCTCGCGTCGTTCCCGTCGCTGACGGGCGAGCGCGGGGACTTCGTCCGCGCGGGGGACGCCGACCTGGGCGAGGAGCAGCTCGAGGAGACGCCGCAGGACGCCGGCACGGACGAGATCGGCACGGCTGGCACCGGCACGGCTGGCACCGGTACGGCCGGCACCGGTACGGCCGGTACCGCCACGGACGAGGAGGAGGGCGCATGACCACGCTGGAGGCCCGTGACCTGGTCAAGGACTACCGCCTGCGCAGCGGCCTGCGCTCGACCCGGCTGCGCGCCGTCGACCACGTGAGCTTCACGCTCCAGCCCGGCAGCACGGTGGCGCTCGTCGGGCAGTCCGGGTCGGGCAAGTCGACGATCGCGAAGCTGCTCATGCAGCTCGAACGCCCCTCGTCGGGCCAGATCCTGGTCGACGGCGCCCCCGTGGGCAGGGGCCGGCAGGCGCGGTCCGCGTACCGCAAGGCCGTGCAGATGGTGTTCCAGGACCCGTTCGCGTCGCTCAACCCGTACCACTCGGCGGGGCACCACCTCGCGCGCGCCGTCGCGCTGCACCACCCGGACCTCGACCGTCGGCAGGTGCACGATCGCGTGCTCCAGCTCCTGCGCCGCGTGCGGCTCGACCCGGCCGAGGAGTACGCGCAGCGCAAGCCGCACGAGCTCTCCGGAGGGCAGCGCCAGCGCATCGCGATCGCGCGGGCGCTCGCGCCCGAGCCGGGCATCCTCGTCGCGGACGAGCCGGTGTCGATGCTCGACGTGTCCATCCGGCTCGGGGTCCTCAACCTCCTCGCGCGGTTGCAGCGCGAGGAGAACCTCGGCGTCCTGTACATCACGCACGACCTCGCGACGGCGCGGCACTTCTCCGACGAGGTCATGGTGCTGCACCACGGCGTCGTGGTGGAGGCGGGCCCGGCCGACGACGTCATCCTGCGGCCGCAGCACGAGTACACGCGCACGCTCGCGGCGGCCGCCCCCGACCCCGAGCGCCGGATCGCGGAGCTGAGGTCGTGACCGGCGTCGCCGACGCGCCCCGGCGCGTCGTGTTCGCGGGCGACTCGATCACGGAGTGGGGGCGCGACCGCTCGGACCCCGACGACGTCGGCACCGGCTACGTGGGCCTGCTCGCGCGCGGCCCGCTCGCCGGCTCGACCGTCCACAACACCGGGGTCGGCGGCGACCGGGCCAGCGACCTGCTCGCGCGCTGGGAGCGCGACGTCCTGCCGTTCGACGCCGACGTGCTGTCGCTCTACGTCGGGGTCAACGACACGTGGCGTGCCCTCGACGCGGGCGAGCGCACGCCGGCCGACGCGTTCGAGGCGACGCTGCGAGCGCTCGTCGCGCCGTGGCACGAGCACGGCACCCGCCTCGTGCTCGTCGAGCCGTTCGCGCTGCCGCTCGCCGACGCGCAGGCGTGGGCCGACGACCTCGGCCCGAAGCAGGACGCCGTGGCCCGGGTGGCGCACGACGTGGGGGCGGCGTTCGTCCCGCTCGCCACCGTCATGGCCGACCTCGCCGACGAGCTCGGCCCGCGCGCCGTCGCCCCTGACGGTGTCCACCCGTCGCACGCCGGTCACACGGCGATCGCGCGCGCCTGGTGGGACGCGTGCTCCACCCTGACCCCCCGAACCCTGCACCCCGAGGGAGAACCCGCATGACGACCGACGACCTGACCGCCGGCTGGACCCTGCGCGCCACGGCAGGCGACCTGCCCGCCCCGGTGCGCACCGCCGTCGTGCCTGCGCCGGTCCCCGGGGACGCACACACCGCGCTCCTCGCGGCCGGGCTGATCCCCGACCCGTACGTCGACGCCCACGAGGCCGAGCTGGCGTGGGTGCACGGGGCGGACTGGGAGTACCGGCGCGCGCTGCGCCTCGAGCCCGCCGCGGACGACGAGCACGTCGACCTCGTGCTCGACGGCCTCGACACCGTCGCCGACGTGCGCCTCGGCGACGAGACGGTCCTCACGAGCCGGAACATGCACCGCTCGTACCGCGTGGACGTGCGGCGGTTCGCGGACGGCGCCGAGCGCGACCTCGTCGTCGCGCTCGGGTCGGCGACCGCGTGGTCGGACGCGGCGAGCGAGCGCCTCGGGCCGCGGCCGTCCGCGTACCCGAACACGTTCAACGCGATCCGGAAGATGGCGTGCTCGTACGGGTGGGACTGGGGCCCGGACCTGCGGACGGCGGGCATCTGGAAGCCGGTGCGCGTCGAGCGGTGGCGCGTCGCGCGGCTGGAGCGCGTGCGCCCGCTCGTGCACGTCGCCGACCTCGCGCCGGACGGCACCACGGGAACTGGCCGGCTGGAGGTCCACGTGGACGTGCAGCGGTCGGTGCTCGTGCCCGCCGGGCCGCTCGTGCTCGACGTCGCGCTCGACCTCCCCGGGTCGGGTCCCGCCGACGGGCGCACGCGGGCGCGCGTCGAGGTGGCGGCCGGTGCGACGTCGGCCGTCGTGACGCTCGACGTCCCGGACGCGCCCGTGTGGTGGCCCGTCGGGTACGGCGCGCAGCCGCTCGTCGGCGTCGAGGTGACGCTGGTGGCGCCCGACGGCGCGGTGCTCGACGCGTGGGAGCGGCGGGTCGGGTTCCGCACGGTGCGGATCGACACGACGCCCGACGAGCACGGCACCCCGTTCGTCCTGCACGTCAACGAGCGCCCCGTGTTCGTGCGCGGCGCGAACTGGATCCCCGACGACCACCTCGTCACGCGCCTCACGCGCGACCGGCTGGCCCGTCGGCTCGACCAGGCCGTCGAGGGCAACCTCAACCTGCTGCGCGTGTGGGGCGGGGGGATGTACGAGTCCGAGGACTTCTACGACCTCGCCGACGAGCGCGGGCTCCTCGTGTGGCAGGACTTCCTCCTCGCGTGCGCGGCCTATGCGGAGGACGACGAGCTGTGGTCCGAGATCGAGGCCGAGGCGCGCGAGAACGTCGCGCGGCTCGTCCCGCACCCGTCGCTCGTGATCTGGAACGGCGGCAACGAGAACGTGTGGGGCCACGAGGACTGGGGCTGGAAGGAGCGCCTCGGCGGGCTGACCTGGGGCGAGGGGTACGCGCGCGACCTGCTGCCGCGCGTCGTCGCGGAGGTCGACCCGACGCGCCCGTACACGGACAACAGCCCGTACAGCCCCGGCCGCCCCGACCTGCACCCCAACGACCCCGACCACGGCACGCACCACCAGTGGGAGGTGTGGAACCGCGTCGACTACCGCGCGTACCGCGACGAGGTGCCGCGCTTCTGCTCCGAGTTCGGGTTCCAGGGACCGCCGACGTGGCGCACGCTCACCGACGCGGTGCACGCCGCCGACGGCGGCCCGCTCGCCGACGCCCCCGACCCCACCGCGGACCCGGTGTGGCTCGTGCACCAGAAGGCCGACGACGGCAACGGCAAGCTCGACCGCGGCATGGCGCCGCACCTCGGCGTGCCTGCGCGCTTCGAGGACTGGCACTGGGCCGCGCAGCTCAACCAGGCGCGCGCCGTCGCGCACGCGCTCGACCACTACCGGTCGTGGTGGCCGCGGACGGCGGGCGCGATCGTCTGGCAGCTCAACGACTGCTGGCCCGTGACGAGCTGGTCCGCGATCGACTCGCAGGAGCGGCCGAAGCCGCTCTGGTACGCGATGCGGCGGGCGTTCGCGCCGCGGGCGCTCGCGGTGGTCGAGCGGGACGGGTCGCCGCACGTCGCCGTCGTCAACGACCACGACGAGCCGTGGCGCGGCGCGCTGTCGATGCGGCTCGAGCGGCTCGACGGGATGGGCCCGGCGCGCGGGACGGTCGCGGTGTCGGTGCCGCCGCGCTCGGTGCTGCTCGTCGAGGTCCCGGCCACGCTCGCGCGGCCCGCGGACCCGACGGACGCGGTGCTCGTCGTGGACCTCGGACCGGAGCGGGTCGTGCACACGTTCGTCGAGGACGTGCACCTGCGGCTCGACCCGCGCGCCGCCGAGGTCCGGGTCGAGCGCTGCGCCGGTGGCTACCGCGTGCACGTGCGGGCCCGCTCGCTCGTGCGCGACGTCGCGGTGCTCGCGGACCGGCTCGCGCCGGACGCCGTCGCCGACGACGCGCTGCTGAGCCTCCCCGCGGGCAGCACCGCGACGATCACGGTGACCACGACGGCCGAGCTCGACCCCGCGGCGCTCGCCACGGCGCCCGTGCTCCGCAGCGCCAACGACCTCCGCGCCGTTCCGCAGCGCGCGGGCCTCCGGAGTCTCCTGGAGGCCGCCGCGAGGTAGAACCTCCGGTCGCGAGGTAGAAGCCGCGGGGCTCTACCTCGCGACCTGGGGTTCTACCTCGCGACAGACCGGCACGGCAGGGCCTGTGGACGGGCCGGTGGGCGCGGTGTCCCGGTCCGCTAGGGTGTGCGCGGCCCGACGTCGCGGGCCCGGTCCGGGCGGTTCGTCCCGGGTCGGTCGCGCCGTCACCGGGAGCCCAGCCGTGCACCGCAACCTCGTCCACGTCTTCGACGTGACGGGAGCCGACCCGCGCCTGCTCGACGACGAGGTGACGGTGCGCGCGTCGCTCGACGCGGTCGTGCGCCTCGCGGGCATGACCCCGCTCGGCGAGGTGGCGCACCGGTTCGAGCCGCAGGGGACGAGCGTCGCCATCCTCCTCGCCGAGTCGCACCTCGCGGTCCACACGTGGCCCGAGCACGGCGCCGCGTACGTGACCCTGACGACGTGCCGAGCGCCGTCGTCCCCCACGTTCGCCGACGACGTGCGCACCCTCCTCGCCGACGCGTTCGCCGCGGGCGACGTCGCCGTGCGGAGCCTCGTGTGAGCAGGGGGCGGCGCCTCGCGCTCCGGGTGGGGGAGGAGCTGGTCGCGACGGGCACGGGACGGGACGCCGTGCGCACGACGGTGCGCGCCTCGGCCGTGCTCGAGATGCGCGAGGCCGGGACGACGTTCACGTGGGAGGAGTGGCAGCTCCTCGGTCACGACGGCGCGGACGTGTGGCTCGAGTACGACCACGACGAGCGCGAGCTCACGCAGTACCGGCCCACGGAGTCGCACCCGCCGGTCGTCGACCTGTCGGGCCTGCACCGCGGGAGGCAGCTCGACCTGCGGCTCGACGGCCGCCCGCACCGGCTCACGGTGCGCGAGCGCGGCACCGGCACCGTGCGCTCCGTCGAGGGGACGTTCGCGGAGCCCTTCGTGCCGGGCCAGCAGGTCGAGTACGCCGACCTGACGGGGCACGGTGTCGTCGTCTCTGTCGAGCGCACCACGGGGCCGCTCGGTCCCGTGACGAGCGTGTACTCGGGCCGGCGTCTGGACGTCGCGGAGCAGAAGCGGCTCTTCGGCCGTCGTCTCACGCCGCGCTCGCGGTCGGGAGCGGTCGCGGCCGCCGTGGCGGGGGTGTTCGTGCTCCTCCTCTCGTTCAGCGCGTGCCAGGCGGTCCGGGACGACGGCGCGTCCTGCACGCCACGGACCGTCGTGACGACCGCGCCCGCGAGCGGGACCCCGACACCGGGCGCGACCGACTCCACGACGTCGTGCTACCGCCGCACGCTCTACGGCGGCGGGGGCGTGGGGAAGTGACGCGCCGCACCGGCGTCGTGCCCGAGCCGTCCTGCTGGTCCTGACCGTCCACCCATCACCCAGGAGATTCCGTGTCCGTCGCCTCGCTCGCGTTCCTGTGGGCCTTCCTGTCCACGATCCTCTACTCGGTGCTCGGCATCGTCCTGCTCCTCGTCACGATCGTCGTGGCGAACAAGCTCTTCCGCCTCAACCTGCACCGCGAGCTCGTCGACGAGCACAACGTCGCGTTCGGCGTGATGATTGCGGGCCTGGCCATCGCGATCGGCCTGATCATCGCGGGGACCATCAGCTCCTGAGCATGGTCGACCAGCACGCACCGGCTGTCGTCGTCGACCCCGCCCCGGCCGACGACGGCGGTTCCGCCGTCCTCCCGCGCACCGGGCGCGCGCGCCGCATGGACCGCCCGACGGTGTTCGCGGCCGCGCTGCTCGTGGCCGTCGGGGGCATCGTCTACGAGCTGATCCTCGGCACGGCGGCGTCGTACCTGTTCGGGGACTCCGTCGTCGCGTTCTCGGTCGCGACGGGACTGACGCTGTTCGGCATGGGTCTCGGCTCCCTGCTCGCACCGCGGCTGCAGCGCGAGGCAGGGCTGAGCTTCGTGCGGAACGAGCTCGTGCTGAGCCTGCTCGGCGGCGCGTCGGTGCTCGTGCTGTTCTGGGCGTACGCGCAGACCGAGCTGTACTGGCCGGTCTTCGTGCTGCTGTCCCTCGCGATCGGGACGGCGATCGGCGTCGAGATCCCGCTGCTCGTCGCGCTGCTCAAGCAGCACGGGCGGGACGAGTCGGTGTCGCTGCTGTCCAGGGTGCTCGCGCTCGACTACTTCGGCGCGCTCGCCGCGTCGCTGCTGTTCCCGTTCCTGCTCCTGCCGTACCTCGGTCTCGTCCGCACGGCGTTCACGGTCGCGGTGCTCAACGTCGTGGTCGCGCTGTTCATGCTCGGGCGCCTGGGCCACCGGCCGCGGTGGACGGCGCTCACCTGGGTGACCCTCGTGGCGCTGCTCGGCGGGGTCGCCGCCTCGACGTGGCTCGAGACGTCGATCAGCGCCCGGATGTACACCGACCCCGTCGTCGTGCAGGAGTCGAGCGCGTACCAGCGGCTCGTCGTCACCGACTACCGGGGCGACGTCCGCTTCTACCTGAACGACCAGCTCCAGTTCTCGTCCGTCGACGAGGCGCGGTACCACGAGACCCTCGCGCACGCGGCGATGACGTCGGTGACGGCGCCCGCGTCGGTCGCGATCCTCGGCGGCGGAGACGGCCTGCTCGCGCGCGAGGTCTTGCGGTACGGGTCCGTGCGGGACGTCACGCTCGTCGACCTCGACCCCGCCGTGACCGACCTCGCGCGCGAGAACCGCCTGCTCGCCGACCTCAACGAGCACGCGCTCGACGACGACCGCGTGACCGTCGTGAACGCCGACGCGTTCCGCTGGCTCGACGAGACCGACGCGTCGTTCGACGTCGTGCTCGTCGACCTCGTCGACCCGTCGGGCGAGCGCGTCGCCAAGCTCTACTCGCAGGAGTTCTACGCGATGGTCGCCGCGCACCTGCGCCCGGGCGGCGCGTTCGCGACGCAGGCGACGTCGACGTACTTCACACCGAACGCGTACTGGCAGATCGTCTCCACGGTCCGCGCCGCCGCACCGGAGCGCGCCGTCGTGCCGCTCACCGTCAACGTGCCGTCGTTCGGGGAGTGGGGCTTCGTGCTGTCCCTGCCAGGGGCTGCGGCGGGCGGCACGCTGCCCGACGACGTCCCCGGCCTCTTCGCGCGCACGTCCCTGCCGGAGGGGCTGCAGTTCCACGACGCCACGTCGCTCGCCGCGACCACGCGCCTGCCCGCGGACAACCCGCCGCGCGACCTGCCGCCGTCGACCCTGCTGTCCCCGACGGTGCAGCGCACGTACCAGCAGGACATGCGCGACTGGCGCTACTGACGTGTGCGTCCCGACTGGTAGACGGTGTGCGTCTGGACTAGTAGGCGCTGTGACCAGTGGGTTTGCGCACACGGGCACGACTGGTTGGCAGAGTGCGGGGCACCGCCGTTGCGCGCTGGGAGACTACGATCTGGTGGCCGGGGACCTCCCTGCATCCTTTCGTCCGCACACCCTCGTCGCCGGGAGCAGCGCCACGTGAACAGCACGCAGCACGCCCAGATCGTCAGCTTCATCTGGGGGATCGCCGACGACGTCCTGCGGGACCTCTACGTGCGCGGCAAGTACCGGGACGTGATCTTGCCGTTCACCGTGCTGCGCCGGCTGGACGGCGTGCTCGAGGGGACCAAGGAGCAGGTCCTCGACACGGAGGCGTTCCTGAAGGCGGAGGGCATCGTCGAGAAGGAGGGCGCGCTTCGCGTTGCTGCTGGCCAGGCGTTCTACAACACGTCGCCCTTCACCCTGCGCTCGCTGCGCGCGGAGAGCAACCGCACTCGCCTGCGCCAGAACTTCGAGGCGTACCTCGACGGGTTCTCGCCGAACGTGCAGGAGATTCTGGAGAACTTCGAGTTCCGCAACCAGATCCCGCGGTTGACGAAGGGCGATGCGCTGGGTGCGCTCATCGCCAAGTACCTAGACCCGCGCCTGGACCTGTCACCGCGCACGCCGGACAACCCGAAGGGTCTGGACAACCACGGTATGGGGTCGGTGTTCGAGGAGCTCGTGCGCAAGTTCAACGAGGAGAACAACGAGGAGGCCGGTGAGCACTGGACGCCCCGTGACGCCGTGCGACTCATGAGCCGCCTCATCTTCGACCCGGTCGCGGACCAGGTCGGTTCCGGGACGTACCTGCTGTACGACGGCGCGATGGGCACGGGTGGGATGCTCACGGTCGCGGAGGAGACGCTCAAGCAGCTCGGTGCCGAACGCGGCAAGGCGATCGAGACGCACCTGTACGGGCAGGAGATCAACGCGGAGACGTATGCCATCGCGAAGGCGGACCTGATCCTCAAGGGTGAGGGTGAGAACGCGGACGAGATCAAGGGCGGCCCCGAGTGGTCGACCCTCGCGAACGACGGGTTCGCGCACATGGAGTTCGACTTCATGCTGTCCAACCCGCCGTACGGAAAGAGCTGGAAGACCGACCTGGAGCGCATGGGCGGCAAGGCGGACATGCAGGACCCACGGTTCGTCGTCGAGCACCGCGGCGAGACGCTCTCCCTCGTGACGCGTACGTCCGACGGCCAGATGCTGTTCCTCGCGAACCTCGTGTCGAAGATGAAGCACGGGACACCGCTGGGCAGCCGCATGGCAGAGGTCCACAACGGGTCGTCACTGTTCACCGGAGACGCGGGACAGGGTGAGAGCAATATCCGTCGATGGGTGATCGAGAACGACTGGCTCGAGGCGATCGTCGCGCTGCCGCTCAACATGTTCTACAACACGGGCATTGCGACGTACGTGTGGGTGCTGACCAACCGCAAGCCCGAGCACCGCAAGGGCAAGGTCCAGCTCGTCGACGCGTCCGGGTGGTCGACGCCCCTGCGCAAGAATCTCGGCAAGAAGAACTGCGAGCTCTCCCCGGCGGATATCGACCGGGCCGTCGCGACGTTCCTCGACTTCGAGGAGTCCGAGCAGTCGAAGACCTTCGACGGCCGCGAGTTCGGCTACTCCAAGGTGCAGGTCGAGCGGCCGCTGCGGCTCGCGGGTGTCGAGGCAGACAAGATCTGGACAGCCGCGCAGGTCTCAAGGGCGATCAAGAACGGCGCGACGCGTGACCCGGAGGCGAAGCCCCTCGTGCGAGCGGTCCTGCCGGTAGGCACGACGCCGGACCCGTACCTCGGGCGGTTCGAGGTCGCCTTCCGCGGGGAGCAGCGGGTAGTCGAGTACCACCCCGATGCCGAGCTGCGCGACCACGAGCAGGTCCCGCTGCTCGAGCCGGCGGGCGACTGGCGCGACGGGATCGAGGCGTTCGTGCGCCGCGAGGTGCTGCCGTACGCCGTCGACGCGTGGGTGGACGAGTCGAAGATAAAGATCGGCTACGAGATCAGCTTCACCAAGCACTTCTACAAGCCCGCGCCCCTGCGCACGCTCGACGAGATCCGCGCGGACATCCGCGCGCTCGAGGCGGAGAGCGAGAACCTCATCGCGGAGATCGCGGGCACGGCGGAGACGCGGTGATGTTCAACGACCTCAAGCCCTACCCGGAGTACGACGACGGCGCGCCCGTTGGATGGCGACGGCGCCGGCTCAGGACGGTCGCCTCCCTGCTCGTCAGCAACGTCGACAAGTTGAACCATGAGGGCGAGCAGCCGGTTCGGTTGTGCAACTACGTCGACGTGTACAAGAACGCTGTGGTCACCGCTGACCTCGACTTCATGCCGGCGACCGCATCGAGCGCTGAGGTTGAACGATTCCGGACCCGCGTCGGCGATGTCGCGATCACCAAGGACTCAGAGAGCTGGACCGACATCGGCGTCCCGGCATACGTCGACTACGCGTCGGACGATCTCGTCTACGGCTACCACCTGGGAGTGCTGCGCCCACGGGCTGAGCAACTTGACGGGATGTACCTCTACCTCTCTCTGACAGTCCCGTCAGTCGCGGCTCAGCTCCATGCAGCGGCGGGTGGAGTGACGCGGTTCGGCCTCTCGCACGGAGACATTCTCGGCTCCTCGGTGCCAGTGCCGCCGCTGGACGAGCAGGCGGCGATCGTCACCTACCTCGCCCACGCCCACCAGCGCATCAACCGCGCGATCGCGTCGAAGCAGCGGTTGATCGAGGCGTTCTCCTCGCAGCGATCGATGGTGCTCGAGACCGCTGTCATGGGGAGCGAGCTCTCGGGCGAGCGGTGGTCGCACGCGTGGCTGGGTGACCTCCCCGCCCACTGGAAAGCGATTCGCCTGAAGTGGATCGTCGCGCCGATCACTCAGGGATGGTCCCCTCAAGCACATGCACAGCAAGCAGGCCCGGACGAGTGGGGAGTCGTCAAGGCAGGATGTGTCAACGGCGGGGCGTTCCGACCCGACCAGAACAAGAGGCTCCCTCCCGAGCTCGAGCCCAGGTACGACCTCGAGATTCGTGACGGCGACTTCTTGGTGAGCAGGGCAAACACACTGCCGCTCGTCGGATCGGCAGCCCTCGTGAGGTCGCCACGGGGCCGACTGATGCTGTCGGACAAGATCTTCCGCACCAGAGTCGACGAGACGAAAGCAGTCCCGGAGTACGTCGCTGCAGTGTTCCGCACACGCTCCTCCCGCGCGCAGATCGAGTCGGGAGCCACCGGCGCAAGCCATTCCATGCAGAACGTGGGCCAGGACACGATCCGTGAACTTCTGATCCCCCTGCCGCCCATCAAGGAGCAGCGAGAGGTCGTGGCGCGGATCGAGGCAGAGTCTGCGCGGATCGACCGGCAGATCGACCTCGCATTGCGGGAGATCGCGCTGCTCGAGGAGTTCCGCACGCGGCTCACGTCAGACGTGGTCACGGGGCAGGTCGACGTGCGCGGCGTAGCGGTCGCCCTCCCGCCGATCGACCCCGCGGAGGCGTTCGCCGCGCCGTCGAATGCGCCCGACACAGCGGTCGACGATGAGGAACTGCCGGTCGAGGACTGAGCCACAGTGGACGTCGGTGGCGTTGCGCGATCTGCGGTATCTAGGCACGGATGTCAGGGCCGTGTGGGTCGGGTCCGCTACGTTCCCGTCATGCACATCGCTCAGCCTCCGGGTGCTCGCTCGTGCCGGTCCGGGGACCATCCGGGCTTGGGCGGTACGTGGGAGCATGTCGGCAACCCGGCGTTGCCGCTGCCCGTCGCAGAGCTGCGTGCGGTGCTCGACGCGTGCGCACCGGTCGACAAGGCGGTCCTCTTCGCAGAGGTGCAGAGCATGCTCGACCGGGCTGGTCGTGGCGAGCTGGAATTCGTCCGGGGAACCGGCCGTGACCGTGCGGGCGACGTCGACCTGATGGAGACGACCGGCTGCGTCCTCGAGCTCCGGCTCACCACGCGCACAGGTGCTCCGGACGGAAAGCGACACGTGCGGTTCTACTTCGTGGAGCCGGCCCGGCGCGAGAACCTGCTGCTCGGCCTGAAGGTGGCTTCGAAGTCGCCGGGACGGATCGGGCTCGGCGAGCAGACCGGGCATGCCGTGGAGGCGCGCAGCCGTGCCGAAGCGTGGGAGATCACAGCCTCCGAGATCTAGGCGTGGCGCCGAGACCGTGACACTATTACCTCAAGGTAATGGGAGGTGCGATGGATCTCGCAACGATGCTGGGCATCGACACGACAGACCCGCTGCAGGAACGCGCTGCCGCGCAGGTGGCGGAGGATCAGGCGATGCTCGACACGCTCGTCGCCCACCGGAGGCAGACGGCGACGCAGCAGCAGATCGCCGACCTGATGGGGATCAGCCAGGCCGCGGTCGCTCGGATCGAGGCAGGGAACCGGGATCCGCGGATCTCGACGCTGCGGCGATACGCCGTCGCCGTCGGGAAAGTGGTCCGCCATTCAGTGGCGAACGTCGCCGACCCTGGTTGCTGGTCGACGGGTCGTCACGAGGTCCGCCTCGTCATCGCCGGCGACACTGGTGTCGGCAACTCGCGGTTCTACACCGAGGACGCCCCGCTCGACTCCGAGGTCCTCCAGGCTGAGACGCACGACCACAAGACCGGCGTCACGCGCACTGTGCGAGTGTCGATCGGGGACGTCCAGCGGGTCGACATGAGTAGCTACGCGGGGTCCACCCATGCAGCTGTCTGACCGCGGGTTCGGAGGATTCGAGGCCATCTTCACGCTCTCCCTCAGCGCCGAGCGTCGCCGCATCGGGCCCGATCCAGAGTCGATCGGGGTGTCGCTGGGCCTGGAGACGTCGCGGATCGAGGGGACCGTCCTCTGGCGCGTCGGGTTCCGGGTCGACGTGCACGACCAAGGCCTGCCACCGGAGGAGGATCGCGACGTGTTCGGCGTACAAGCCACGTATGCCGTTGCGCTCGCCTCCGGCGTCGATCTCGAGTCCGAGGCGGACCTGGTCCGCGTTCTCTGGCCCCACGCGCGAGCAGACCTCCTCGCGCAGGTTCCACCAGTGGGCGGGCGAGGGCTCAACCTTCCGACGGAGCTGGACGCGTCGGCCCTGGAGCAGCCCACGGTCGACGCCGGATCTGAGTCTCAGAGCTGACTTCGGCCGCTCTTGGCGCACCCACCTGCAAGGATGGAGCCAGAACGCCGCCGACAGGGAGAAGAGCATGACCAGGCTCGACGAGGAGTCGCTGGAAGACGCAATCGTCGCGGACATGACCTCCGGCGAGTCATACGGGGGATGGACGCAGGGCGACCCGCACGATCTCGACCGGGCCTACGCGCTCGATGTCGCGCAGCTCGACGCGTTCCTCGCCGACACCCAGCCCCACGTACGGGATGCCCTGGACCTCTTCGGGCCGTCGTCGTCCGCTCCGCGGCACGAGTTCCTCTCTCGCCTGCAGGGTGAGATTACGCGACGAGGGGTGGTCGCCGTCCTGCGTGACGGGGTCCAGCACCGAGCGCACCAGGTCGACCTCTACTTTCCGCTGCCTTCTGCGGAGAACGCCGCTGCTGCCGGACTCCATGCACAGAACCGGTTCACCGTCACCCGGCAGGTGCACTACAGCACGGCGAACGAGAACTCGCTGGACCTCGTCACGTTCGTCAACGGCATCCCCGTCGCCACGTTCGAGCTGAAGAACCAGATCACCAAGCAGACCGTCGACGACGCGATCGCGCAGTACCGCGTCGACCGCGACCCGCGGGAACTGATCTTCGGCTTCGGCCGGACCATCGCGCACTTCGCCGTCGACGACAAGCTCGTGCGCTTCTGCACGCGCCTGGCAGGGACGAAGTCCTGGTTTCTCCCGTTCGACCAGGGCTGGGACGACGGCGCCGGCAACCCGCCCAACCCCGACGGGCTCATGACCGACTACCTGTGGCGGCGGATCCTCACCCCTGCGAGCCTCGCGAACATCATCGAGTCGTTCGCTCAGCGCGTCACGACCAAGAACCCCAAGACCGGAAAGAAGTCCGACGCGCAGATCTTTCCGCGCTACCACCAGCTCGACGTCGTCCGCAGGCTCCTCGCCGACGCCGAGGCTCACGGCGCGGGGAAGACCTACCTGATCCAGCACTCGGCCGGGAGCGGCAAGTCCAACTCCATCGCGTGGCTCGCGCACCAGCTGACAGGGGTGCGCCATTCCGGCCGCAAGGTGTTCGACTCCGTCATCATCGTGACCGACCGGCGGATCCTTGACTCGCAGATCCGGGACACGGTCAAGTCGTTCACGCAGGTCGGCTCAACCGTCGTGCACGCCCAGCGCTCCGCGGACCTGCGGCACGCGATCGAGGCCGGCGCCCCGATCATCGTCACGACGATCCAGAAGTTCCCCTACGTCGTCGACGGCATCAGCGCGGCCCAGGCCGACCGGTGCTTCGCCGTCATCATCGACGAGGCGCACTCCAGTCAAGGCGGGAAGACCGCCGGCAAGCTCGCGGCCACGATCACCGGCAAGGGCGCTCCGGTTAGCGAGAGCAAGGACCTCGCGGGCGACGACGAAGCCCTCGAGGACGCGATCAACCGGCTCATCGACGCCCGCAAGCTTGCGACCAACGCGAGCTACTTCGCCTTCACCGCGACGCCCAAGAACAAGACACTCGAGACCTTCGGGGAGCCGTACCAGGACGGCGGCGAGGTCAAGTACCGCCCGTTTCACAGCTACACCATGAAGCAGGCCATCCAGGAACGCTTCATTCTCGACGTTCTCGCGAACTACGTGGAGGTCGCGAGCTACTACAAGCTCGTGAAGACCGTCCAGGATGACCCCGAGTTCGACCTCAAGCGCGCTTCGAAGAAGCTGCGCGCCTACGTCGAGGGCAACGCTCATGCGATCCGCCAGAAGGCCGAGATCATCGTCGACCACTTCCACGAGCAGGTGATCGCCAAGCACAAGATCGGCGGCAGCGCGCGTGCGATGGTCGTCGCAAGCAGCATCGATCGTGCGATCGAGTATTACGAGGCGATCTCTGCGTACCTCGTCGAACGTAAGAGCCCCTACCGCGCGATCGTCGCGTTCTCGGACGTGAAGCGGGACGGGAAGGACGTCACCGAGTCCCAGTTCAACGGGTTCCCGAGCGCAGAGATCGCGGACCGCATCCAGACCGACCCGTACCGGTTCCTCGTGTGTGCGGACAAATTCCAGACCGGCTACGACGAGCCCCTCCTGCACAGCATGTACGTCGACAAGCCGCTGTCAGGGGTCAAAGCGGTGCAGACGCTCTCGCGTCTGAACCGTGCGCACCCGCAGAAGCATGACGTGGCGGTGCTGGACTTCGCGAACGACTCCGACGTCATCGAACGCGCCTTCCAGGACTACTACCGGACGACTGTCCTTGCCGAGGCGACGGACCCGAACAAGCTGCACGATCTCGCCAACGACCTTTCGGTCATGGGGGTCTTCACGTCCGAGCACGTCGACCGTTTCGTCACGGGTTTCCTTGCCGGTGCGCCGCGCCACACGCTGGACCCCGTCCTCGACGCGTGCGCGGCGGAGTACATCGAGAACCTCGATACCGACGACCAGATCGCCTTCAAGTCGAAGGGCAAGGCGTTCACCCGCACGTACGATTTCCTCGCGGGGATCCTGCCGTACGGGAGCCCGGCCTGGGAGAAGCTCTCCATCTTCCTCGACAACCTTCTGCCCAAGCTGCCGGCGCCGAAGGAGGACGACCTCTCGGCCGGCATCCTCGAGAACATCGACCTCGACTCCTACCGCGCGGAGAAGCGCGACACGATGGCGATCGTGCTCGCGGACGACGATGCTGAGCTCGCCCCGGTGCCGCTCGGAGGCGGTGGCATGCACGTCGACCCGGAGCTCGAACGGCTCTCCTCGATCCTCGACTCGTTCAACGCTCAGTTCGGGAACATCGCGTGGGACGACGAGGACCGGGTGCGAGAGATCCTCTTCGGGGAGGTCCCGCGCCGCGTCGCGGAGGACCCTGCCTACCGCAACGCCCAGGCGGCCGGGGACGAGGCGAACGCGCGCATCGAGTCCGACAAGGCGCTCGGGCGGGTGATGCTCTCCCTCATGCGGGACAACACGCAGCTCTTCAAGCAGTTCAGCGACAACGACTCGTTCAAGCGGTGGCTCGCGGGCATGGTGTTCGACGAGACGTACCCCCGCAGCGCCTGAGTTCTCGATCAGAAGTCAGCGGCTCACCGTCACGGCCTCCAGCGCGTCGAGGGCGGCGAACGGGTCGTCCGGGCGCGCGGGGTCGGGGCTCGTCGCGGCCAGGACGACGCTCGACACGCCGTGCGCGCCGAGCTCTTCCAGGCGGGCCCGGAACGCGTCCGGCGGTCCGACGATCGCGAGCGCGTCGACCCACGCGTCGGGCATCGCGGCGGCGAACGCCTCGGGGGAGTCGCTCGCGTCACGCAGGGCCCGGAGGTCGTCGGCGAACGGCAGCGGGTCGACCTGCGCCGACCAGTCCGCCATGCCCAGCACCGCGAGCGAGGGGCGCACGATCGCGCGGGCCGCGGCGACGTCGTCGTGCACGGCGCCGACCGCGAACGCGACGATCCGGTGCTCCGGCGGCGCGGCGTCACCGGCCGACGCCCGTCCGGTGTCGATCGCCGACCGCGCGACCGCGAGGTACTCGGGCGTCACGGGCATGTCGAGGATCGTGCCGTCGGCGACGCGCCCCGAGACCTCGAGCGAGCGGGGCCCGCGCACCCCGGCGAGCACGGGCGGCGCGACGGCGGGCGGCGCGTGGAGCGCGACGTCGTCCACGTGCACGTAGCGGCCCGAGACGGTGACGCGCTCGCCGTGCAGCAGCGCGCGCACCGTCGCCGCCGTCTCCTCGAGCATCGTCAGCGGGCTGGCCGGCCACACCCCCACCTGGCGCATCCAGTCCGGCATGCCGTGCCCGAGCCCGAGGTGCAGGCGCCCGGGGTGCAGGGCCGCGAGCGTCGCCGCCTCCATCGCGGCGGTCGACGGCGTGCGCGTCGCCGCGGGCAGGATCCCGATGCCCACGGTGATCTCGCGCGTCGCGGCCAGGACCGTCGCGGCCTGCGCGATCCCACCGTGGAACGTGAGGTCCTCGACGACCCACACCTCGTCGAGACCCACCTCCTCCGCCCGCCGCGCGAACGCCACGATCTGGTCGGCGGGCAGCTCGCGGGGGAGGATCACGCCGAGGGCAGGGAACGTCGTCGGGGTCGCCATGCCGCGACCGTACCCTGACAGCGCTCCCACCAGCGGCGACGGCGCGGAACCGTCGGAATCCCCTGGTGGCGCGCGGCCCGACGCGCCTACCGTCGGGCCATGACCTCGCTCGACGACGACGCCGCCCTCGCTGCCCTTGACACGCACCTGCGCGCCCGGGCCGCGTCCGACGCGTTCTCCGGCGTGGTGCGGATCGAGCGCCACGGGGAGGAGGTCTTCGAGCGCGCGTACGGGATCGCGTCGCGGCGCTGGGGCGTCCCGGTCCGTCCGACCACGCGGTTCGACGTCGCGTCGGTGACCAAGCTCTTCACGGCGGTCGCGGTGCTCCAGCTGGTCGGTGACGGCCGCCTCCGCCTCGACGACCGGATCCACGACCACGTCGACCTCGCGGGCACGAAGATCCCGCGCGAGGTGACCCTGCGGCACCTGCTCACGCACTCGTCCGGCATCGCGGACGACGCCGACGAGGAGGCCGGCGAGTCCTACGAGGACCTGTGGGTGGAGCGTCCCAGCTACTCGGTGACGCGCACGGCCGACTTCCTCCCGGGGTTCGTCCACAAGGAGCCGAACTTCGCGCCCGGCGAGGGCTGCCGCTACTGCAACGTCGGGTTCGTGCTCGCGGGCCTCGCCCTCGAGAACGTCACGGGGACCACGTACCGCGACCACGTCCGCGAGCACGTGTTCGCCCGCGCCGGCATGACGGCCTCGGGCTTCTTCCGCATGGACGAGGCCGTTCCTGACGTCGCGGAGGGCTGGGAACCCGTGCGCACCCGCGGCGACGACGGCACGAGCGGCCCCGTCACCGGGTGGCGGCAGAACATCTACTCGTACCCGCCCGTGGGCTCGCCCGACGGCGGCGCTCACGTCACCGCTCGCGACCTCACCCGGTTCCTCGCGGCGGTCCGCGGGGGCGAGCTCCTGCCGCCCGACCTCACGCGCGCGTTCCTCACGCCGCAGGTCAAGCACGACGACGGCGACACCGAGGAGACCGAGGGGAAGACCGGGCCGGACCTCCCGCCTGCGGACCGCACGGCCGAGGTGCACTACGGGTTCGGCCTCGAGTTCGAGCTCCTCGCCGACGGGAGCGTGCGTTCGGCGTACAAGGAGGGCATCAACACCGGGTCGAGCGCGATGCTGCGCCACTACCCCGACCCCGTCGCGCAGACGGCGTCGGCCGACCTCCCGCCGGCCGGAGCCCCGGGCGTGACGGTCGCCGTCGTCTCCAACGCCGAGTCCGACGCGTGGGAACCCGTCCGGTTCGTCGACGCGCTCGTCCGGGGCTGACCCGCTCGCGCCAGGAGATCACGCGAGCGACCCGACCGCCTTCTCGATGCGCCGCTGCCGCGTCTCGGGGGTCTTCGCCGCGTCGAGGGGCTCGACGAGCGCGCGCTGCCGCGAGTACGACAGGGCGTCGAACGCACCGCGCGCCCCCGCGGCGCTCAGGGCGCTCGCGAGGTCGTCCGGGACCGCGACGGTCCGCGGAGCGTCGTCGACCTCGACGTCGATCTCCACGTCGTCCCCTGCGGCGACGCCCGCCGCCTCACGGTTCGCCGCGCTGAGCGAGATGACGAACTGGCCGCGGTAGAACGTCAGCGAGCTGCGATAGGTGTGCCCGCCGATCGTGACCCGCACGGGGAACTTCCTGCCCCGCCCGAACGACAGGGCAACGTCCTCCGGGACCGGCAGTCCCGTCGTCGTGCCGCCGCTCGCCTCCACCGTCGTCGTGATGCGCATGCCCGATCCTCTCCGTCGTCAACCTTCCACCTGCCCACGAGACCTCCACACCCTCTCGCACTCATCGGTGCGGCGTCCTGCGGAGGCTCGCCTAGGCTGGGAGACCATGCGCCCCGGACTCCTCACCTCCCTGCCGAGCGCCGCGACCGCGGCCCAGGAGCCCGCTCTCGACGGCGTCGCCGGCTGGGCCGTGAACCTCATGGAGACGCTCGGGCCGGTCGGCGCGGCGATCGCCATCGCGCTCGAGAACCTCTTCCCGCCGCTGCCGAGCGAGATCATCCTGCCGCTCGCCGGGTTCACCGCGAGCCAGGGCAGCTTCGGGCTGGTCGAGGCCATCCTGTGGACGACGGCGGGGTCCGTCGTCGGGGCGCTCGCGCTCTACGCGGTCGGTGCGCTCGTCGGGCGGGAGCGCACCCGGTGGATCGCGGAGCGGCTGCCCCTGGTCAAGGTCGAGGACGTCGACCGCACCGAGCAGTTCTTCCTGCGGCACGGCGGCGCGACCGTGTTCTTCGGCCGCTTCATCCCGATCTTCCGCAGCCTCATCTCCATCCCGGCGGGCGTCGAGCGCATGCCCCTGTGGAAGTTCGTCGGTCTGTCGACCGCGGGCAGCGCGATCTGGAACACGCTGTTCGTGGTCGCGGGCTACACGCTCGGTGAGAACTGGCACGTCGTCGAGCAGTACGCGGGCGTCTTCCAGAAGATCGTCATCGCCGTCGTCGCGCTCGCCGTGGTGTGGTTCGTCGCGACGCGCCTGTGGCGCTGGGTGCACGACGACGAGCGCCCGGCCCACGCACGCCGGCGCGGTACCGCGTCGGGCAGCGAGGACGACGCCGCGAGCTGACCGGGGCGGGCCGCACGGCCCGCCCCGGCCTCGTGCGTCTCAGCAGGTGCGGGCCGGGACGGCGACCTCCCGCCGGACGGTGGGCCCGCCGTCGACCGGGGTCGCCGTGACCGTGGCCGTGCCGGCCTCGACCGCCGCGGCGCGGGTCGCGAACGACTGGTACGCGCTCGCGCCGGGCGCGACGTCCTCGACGACGCGGGACCCGTACGACGTCTTCAGCGTGACGTCGACGGGGACGGTGCCGTCGTTGGTCGCCCGGAGCGCGACG
Source organism: Cellulosimicrobium sp. PMB13 (assembly GCF_051294865.1). Lineage (NCBI taxonomy): Bacteria > Bacillati > Actinomycetota > Actinomycetes > Micrococcales > Promicromonosporaceae > Cellulosimicrobium > Cellulosimicrobium sp. PMB13. The sequence continues at coordinate 1,032,975 of NZ_CP145910.1, forward strand.
TACACCTTCCCGGCGAGGCAGCGGGCCTCCGCCTGGACCGAGACCGACGGCGTCGCCGCGTCCTCGACCCGGTAGTCCACGCCGCTCTCGACGTCGAACTCGACCGCGCCCGTGACCTCGTCGACGGTGAAGTCGACCTCTGCCGAGGTGTCCTCGCGGCGCACGCGCACGGCGGACCAGTCGGTCACGTCCGCGGTCACCGTGCCCGAGGCCTCGCCGTCGGTCCACGTGAACGACGACCCGGGCTCGGCCACGGGGAAGACCTGCGCGCCGACGGTGTCGTCGTCGCGGCCGGCGGCGGTGCCGGCGTCCGGCCCCGAGGCGTGGACGAGGATCCCCGCCCCACCGACGAAGGCCGGCACCTTGCCGTACGGCTGCTCGTAGTCCTCGAGCGTCGTCGGGCCCTCGAAGACCTCGCCGGACTCGATGTCCTGCCAGCGGCCCTCGGGCAGGTAGACGTCGCGCGACGTCGGCGCGGTGCTGCGGTCCTTGCCGTGGACGTCGCTGCCGTAGAGCGGGGCGACGAGCAGCGAGCGGCCGAGCATCCACTGGTACTGCTTGGCGTCGCGCGAGACGAGGTCGTACGTCGCAGGGTCGTCCGGGAACGCGACGGGCAGGGGCGTCGCCGTGTACGGGTAGCCCGACCCGAAGGAGTCGAGCGCCGCGGAGTAGATGTACGGCAGGTACTCCTCGTGCCACTGCGCCGCCTTCAGGGTCGCGGCGGCGAGCTCCTCGTCGCCCATGCGCCAGGGCTCGTTGCCGAACGACATCGACGGCGAGACGGCCGCCAGCATCGCGTTGCGGGTCAGGAACACCTGCTTGGCGCCGTTGGTCTCCAGGTCGGGGATGATCCGGCCGCCGACGATGTCGGGGTAGAAGTTCGGCTGGCCGCTCGCGGCGAACGCGAGTCCCGCGATGGCCGTGCGGTCCTGGTCCTTCGCGCCGTGGTTGTAGTCGGTGTCGTTGAAGCGCAGGATCGAGCCGGCGACCGAGAACGCCGAGTCCTTGACCATGACGAGCGAGCCGTCGGCGTCGAGCGCCTCGTTGATCGGGTTGACGAGCGAGCTGTCGACGAGGCCGGCCGCGGTCGCGTCGAACATGTGGTCCTCCTTGAAACCGTCCGCCCCCCACGTGCGGTTGAGGTCGACGAACCACGCGACCGCCTCGGGGTCGTCCGGGTCCACGAGGTAGATCTTGTCGGCGGGGAAGTTGGGCGTCGGGAAGGCGATCGCCTCGCCGTCCGCATCCTCGATGAAGTAGCCCTTCTCCTTGCCGATGCGGCTCCACGGGCCGTCCATCGCCTCTTCCCACTTCCCGCCGTCCTCGGGCAGCGCGCGGAAGGACTGACGCAGGCCGAGGATGAGCGCGAGGTCGTTGTCGGCGAAGAACGACTTGTAGGCGTCCGGGTCGGGGTACTTGTGGCCCCACATGCCGAAGCTCGACGTCGTGCCCTGGGCGAGGACGGTCCCCGCCCCGTCGACGCGGTACGGCCAGAAGCCCGAGCCCGTGACGGACCAGCGCAGCGGGTACCCCTTCGCGAGGTAGTCCGCGACCGACGCCGTGATCGTCGCCTGGTTGGTGTTGTAGCCGAGCGCGCCGTACGACTCGTAGCCCACGCCGAAGAACGTCTCGTCGGGCTCCGTGTCGACGTACCCGGCGGCGTTCCGGACGTCCTTGTACGTCGAGTAGATCGTCTCCATGTCGCCGAAGAAGTAGTGCAGCCCGTCCATCGTGGCGCCGTCGACGCCGAGGAGCGTCGCCTCGTCGTCGACCTGGACGGCCATGCGCCCGTCGTCGAGGACCACCTGGGCGAGGTCGCGGCCGGGGAAGACGGTGAAGCTCGAGACGAACCGGAGCTTCGCTCCGTCGGGCGCGCGCTGGGCGTAGTACTCGACGTCCTTCGTGCCGTAGACGTCCAGGCTGTCGCCCAGGCCGCCGAGCTCGCCGAGACCGTAGGCGGGGCGCAGGCCGCCGGCCGTGCGGGCCCTGATCTTCTCGGTGCCGTCGTCGGCGCGGACCCGCAGGTTCACGGCGTCGGCGGATGCCACGGCTTCGACGGTCGCGGTCGCGCCGGACCCGAACGCGACCTCGAAGACCGCGGCGTCGTCGGTGACGTCGACGAGCGTCGCCTGCTGGGCGTCGCAGAACCGGCCGTCGGCCGGGCTCAGCTGCAGGCCCGACGTGGGGTGCGCCGCGGCGACGGTCTCGCCGTCGTGGGCGAGCGCGTAGCGGAAGCCGTCGCGGTCCACGGACATGCTCCAGGTGTCGGTGCCGATGTCCACGACGGTCCCTTGCTGCGTGACGGTGAAGCCGTCGCGCTCGACCGGTGCCGCGTCGACGGGCTCCGTCGGAGCAGGGGCGACGGCGCTGCACACGTCCTGCTGGAGCCGCACGGCGTCGGCCCGGGTGATGACGTTGAGCGTCGGCGCGCTGGGGGCCGCGCCGGCCGTCGCGGTCACGGTGACGGAGACCGTCTGGCCGGCGTCGAGGTGCACGTCGCCGATCGTGCGCCACGTGCTCCCGGGGGAGCGCTGGTCCACCACGACGGGCTCGACCTGGCCCGGGTCCCACGTGTACTGCGCCTTCGCGTTGTCCTGGGACGCCGCGTGGTAGACGTCGAGGTCGTACTCGCCCGCGACGGGAGCGGTGAGCGTCCACGTCGCGCTCGCGCCGGGCTCACGCGAGAAGCGGGTGGTGCCGCCCTCGTACCCGGGATCGCGTGCCGTCTGCCACGTCCCGGTCTCGGAGTAGGCACCCTCGGTCTGCGTCGTCACGACGACGGACGCCGCCACCGGCGGCTCTGCCGCGACAGCGGTGGCCAGGGTGCCGCCGACGGCTGGGGTGCAGAGGGCGAGGGCGAGGGCCGTCGCCGTCCATCGTCGGGGGTGGGGACGCGCGGGGGCGTCGTTGGTGTCCATTCGAACCTCGTTGTCTCGACGGATGCGCAGCGTTGCGCCGACGGTCATGATCCAACTCGTCACAAGTTCGATCACAACACCACACTATTGAACGCTATGCATCGTCCAGTGTGAAGGCCTCTGGGTCAAGCACCCCGGTGCGGCATGTACGGCGCGACGGGTGCGTAACCTGCGGAACGGGAGCAGTTAGCGGCCCCATGGGCGCCGCTGCGGGGAGCGGGCCGCCGGGGCGAGGTCGGACGGGTTGACGAAGGGCGACCCTGTCCGGCACCCTACGTGTCACAGAGAATTTCAGACTTCCACACGTTCGAACATCCCTCGCTGGTGAGGGACTCTCACAGGGATGTGAGCATGACGACTTCACAGATCGACGCACCGCAGGAGTCCCCTGCACCACCGCGCGCGCCGCGACGCCTCGGCGACGGGGCGTTCGCCGTCCTCCTCGTGCTGCCGGGGCTCGCGCTGCTCGCCGCCGTGGTGCTCTACCCGCTGGTCGCGGCGCTCGTCGCCGCGTTCTTCGAGCAGAGCCTGGTGCTGCCGGGCCGCACGTTCGTCGGCCTCGCCAACATCCAGGAGGTGCTGGCGGGCGACTTCTGGCGGCTGCTGTGGCAGACGATGGTCTTCACGCTCGGGACCACGATCGTGCCGTTCGTCATCGGGTTCGGCCTCGCGCTCGCGCTGAACACCCGCATCCGCGGCGCCAAGGCGCTGCGCGGGCTCATGCTCATCCCCTGGCTCGTGCCGGGCGTGGTCGTGTCGTTCCTGTGGATGTGGATCTTCAACGCCAACTACGGCGTGATGAACGCGCTCCTCCAGTCGCTCGGCCTCATCGACGAGCCGCAGGCCTGGCTCGCCCAGCCCGGCACCGCCATGGCCGCGGTGATCGTGGCGAAGACCTGGCAGAGCTTCCCCTGGATGATGGTCATGCTCCTGGCAGGGCTGCAGACCGTGCCGCGCGAGCTGCACGAGGCCGCCGAGATGGACGGCGCCGGCACGGTCCGGCGCTTCTTCTCCATCACGGTGCCCCACCTCAAGGGGATCATCGGTCTCGTCCTGCTGCTCGAGTTCATCTGGAACTTCCAGCACTTCGACATCATCTACGTCCTCACGGGCGGCGGGCCGGCCGGCTCGACCCAGACCTTCGCGACCGCCGTCTACGAGACAGCGTTCAAGGGCTTCGACCTCGGCATGGCCGGGGCGCTCGGACTCCTGTGGATGGTCATCCTCATGGCGCTCGTCGTCGTCTACGTCCGCTTCTCGGAGAAGGGAGAGGAGCGATGAGCGCCGCGACGCAGCTCCCGCCCACGGCCATGCCCGACGCCGTCCCGCCCGCCGCGCCGCCGGCCCCCTCCGGTCGGTCCGGCCGCCGTCGGGCGAGCGCGCTCCGTTCCGAGCGCCCGGCCGTGCGCATCAGCGCGTGGCTCACCGTCGTCGTGTTCGGCGGCTTCGCGCTGCTCCCCGTGTACTGGCTGCTCGCGACGTCGCTCACGCCGCGCACCCAGGTCTTCACCTACCCGCCGCGGATCTTCCCGGCCGAGATCTCCTTCGAGGCGTACACGTCCCTCGCGTCGAACGAGGCGCTCTTCGGCTACCTGCGCAACAGCGTCATCGTCTCGGTGATCACCGCGGTGCTCAGCGTGATCGTCTCCGCGTACATGGGCTACTCGTTCTCCAAGTTCCGCTACCGCGGGCGCCGCTCGCTCATGTATCTCGTCCTCGCGTCGCAGATGTTCCCGCAGGCGCTCCTGCTCGTCACGCTCTACACGGTCTTCAGCGCCTACGGGCTCCTCAACACCTACGCGGCTCTGATCCTGTCGTTCACGACGTTCACGCTGCCGCTGTGCGTCTGGATGCTCAAGGGGTTCTTCGACACGATCCCGGACGAGCTCGTCGAGGCCGCCCGGGTCGACGGCGCGTCCCGGCTGCGGATCATCCACTCCATCGTGCTCCCGCTCGCCGCACCAGGGCTCGTGGCCGCAGGACTCTTCGCCTTCGTGCGCGGCTGGAACGACTTCATCTTCGCCCTGACGCTCGCCGGTCCGGACAAGCAGACGCTCCCCCCGGGGCTCGTCAACACGTTCGTCGGCGAAGCGGCGACCGCGTGGCCCGAGCTCATGGCGGCGTCCCTCGTCGTCTCCCTCCCCGTCGCGATCGCCTTCATCGCCCTGCAGCGCTTCCTCGTCGGCGGGCTCACCGCCGGCGCGGTCAAGGGCTGAGCACCACCTGATCGCCACCGGCACCACCCGCACGTCCCCGAACCGTCCAGAAGAACCCTCGATGTGGAGGTCCCCGATGTCCGTCCCCACCACCACCATGCTGAGCCGCCGGAGCCTGCTCCAGATCCTCGGCGTCGGCGCAGGCGTCGCCGCCCTCGCTGCGTGCGCTCCGTCCGGCGGAGCCGCCACGAGCCCGACGTCGGCCGGTGCTGCGACGACCGGCGCCGCGGCGGAGAACTTCTCCTTCGCGTCGTGGTCGCTCAGCGAGGAGAACCCGAAGCCCGTCATCCAGGGGCTCATCGACCAGTTCGCTGCGCAGGACGGCATCACGGTCTCCCCGGTCACCTACCCGTACAACGAGTACCTCAACCAGCTCACCCTGCAGATCCGCGGCGGCCAGTTCGCCGGCGCGGCGCAGGTCGACGTCGCGTGGCTCGGCTCCCTCGCCGCGCTCGGCAAGCTCCAGGACCTGTCCGGGCTCGCCGAGGGCCGCGGCTACACGGACTCCGCGCTCCGGGCCGCCCAGTACGACGGCACCCAGTACGGACTGCCCTGGACCGTCGGTGCGATCGGCCTCATCGGCAACTCCGACCTGCTCGGCCAGGTGGGCATCTCGGAGCTGCCGTCGTCGGTCGAGGACTTCGAGGCCGCGCTGGTCGAGCTCCAGGGCATCGGCGGCGGGGTCATCCCCTACGCCGCCTCGACGAAGGTCGCGCAGCTCAAGGACGTCCTCATCTGGATGGAGACGTTCGGCAGCCCGCTCCTCGAGGACGGCAAGGTGACCATCGGCGACGACGCGAGCATCGAGGCCGTGACCTGGTACAAGAAGCTCTACGACCAGAAGCTCATCGCCGCCGACGTCGACCGGTTCGATGCGCGCTCCCTCTTCTCCCAGGGCAAGGCCGCGCTGTACGACGACGCGATCGTCGGTCGGGGCGCCGTCGTCGCCGACTCGCCCGACCCCGACCTCGGGTCGAAGCTCGTGCCCTTCTCGCGCCCCGTCGTGAACGCCGGGGACGACCCGCGCGCCCTCGTGTGGGGCCATGCCGTCGTCGTCGCCGAGGGTGACGGCGCCGGGACCGCCGCCGAGTTCGCGCAGTGGCTGACGTCGGACGAGAAGGTGACCGTCGACTACTTCTCCGCGCTGGGGCTGCCGCCCACGACCGAGGCGGGCCTCGCGTCGGCACCGGTCCAGGACGACGAGTTCACGCGCGTGTTCGGCGAGCGCATCACGGCGACCGCGACGCCCAACCCGTTCTGGGTCTACCCGCAGTACGCGCAGGTCGAGACGGCGATCGCCGAGCAGGTCCAGGCCGCGCTCGTCGGGCAGAAGGACCCCGCGACCGCGATGAAGGACGCCGGCGAGGCCGCGCAGAAGCTCATCGGCTGACCGAACCCCGGGCGAGGCCGGTCCACCTCCGTGGCCGGTCTCCGCCCGGCACCACCTGCCTCCCGCCCGCACCCTCGCCCCCGACGCCCGACCCATCCGACCCCGCCTGAAGGAGCCATCGTGAGGACCGTGCAACGACGCACCGCCGCTCTCGTCGCCACCGCCCTGCTCGTCGTGCTCGGCACGACGTCGACCGGCGGTGCCGCGACGGCCGCGGACGACGTGCTGTACGACGAGGACTTCGCCGACGGGCTGACCGGCTGGACGGCGGTCGGTGGCGCGCCCGTCACCGCGTGGGTCGCGGGATCGGACACGGACAACCACTGGGCCGAGGTCGACAACCGTGCCGCCGCGGCCGGCAGCTACGTGACGCCCGGGTCCGCGGTGTCGCTGCCGGACGGGTTCGAGGCCTCCGTGCAGGTGCGGGTGGACGCGCTCGGGGCGGGCGGCAACGTCTCGTTCGTCGCGAACGTCCCCGAGACCGCGACGCGCATCCAGGACGGCGGGACCGCCCTGCAGATCTCCGGCACGGACGCGATCCGTACGGCGCAACCGGTGACGAACACCCTGTGCTCCGGCCGGGGGCCGGTCGAGCTCGGCGCGCAGCACACGGTGACGGCGCAGCGCTGGGGCGGTCTGATCCGCTTCCTCGTCGACGGCCAGCAGGTCGCCGTCCACTCCGCGAAGGGTTCGGGCGGCACGATCGCGCTGGGCGCGTACCGTGCGGACGCCACCGTCACCTCGGTCCGGGTCGCGGCGCTCGACGCCGAGCCCGACGGCTTCCCGACGTCCGCCGTCGGCTGCGCCTGGACAGCGCCCACGGACCCCCAGCCCGTCCTGGTCAACCAGTCGGGCTACGACCTCGACCTGCCCAAGCGCTTCACGGCACCCCTCGCCGAGGACGGCGCGACGTTCCGCGTCCTCGACGCCGCAGGGACGACGGTCCGCTCCGGGACGGTCACGGGGAAGGTGGGGGACTTCTCCGACCTGCGACCGGGGTCGACCGGCCCGTTCCGCGTCGAGGTCGACGGGGAGGCCGGCGTGGGCACGTCGTTCGAGTTCGGCATCGGGCCGGACTGGACGGCACGGGTCGCGACCGAGAAGTCGCTGCGCTTCCTCGCGGGGTCGCTGTGCTGGTGGGGCGACTTCGCGAAGGTCGGCACGGGCGCGCTCGCGTCCGAGGCGACCGGACCGGTCGACTGCCGCAAGGCCGTCGCGTGGCGCGACGCGTCGCAGTACGGGTTCGAGCTGACGACGCTGGCGGACCTGCTCGAGGCAGACCCCGAGCGCGTGCTCGCGGTCCCCGGCGACCCGGCGTTGTTCACGAACGCACCGCACGACCTGCCCGACGACGCGCCGCTCGTCGCGCAGCTCCTCTACTGGGGTGCCGAGGTGTACGTCCGCGAGGAGGTGACGGAGCCGCAGCTCAAGGGCCAGCTCGCGTCGTTCCTCGCCGCGTACCCGGCCGTCGCGAGGTGGGTCCCGCGCGACACGTACGACCGCGTCCGCGACTACACGTTCGCGCACTGGTCCGAGACGCCGCGGGACCGGTTCGTGTGGCAGGCGTACACCCCGGACTACGACGGGAACCTGCTCGGCGTCTACACGCAGGTCGGGACCGGGAAGGGTGAGCTGGTGCCAGGCCACTCGATCCTGCCGAACCTGCGCCTGCACGACGTGGCCGTCCGCGAGGGCCGCGACGACGCCGGCGTCTACCTCGATGCGGCCGTCGCGCAGGCCGCATGGATCGCCGAGAACCTCGACCCCGCGGACGTGCGGGTCACCAAGGGCCAGCGCCAGTCCGAGTGGGTCCTCGTGACCTCGCTCGTCCGGCTCGCGCAGGACCACCCCGAAGCGACCCCTGATGCCGTGGCCGACTTCGTGTCCCGGTGGACCGACGTCGTCGTGGACCGCAGCGACAACCTCTGGGACTTCCGCAAGTACGACGACTCCGGCACGGCGACGGACCGCTGGACCATCCCGCCGTTCACGGGCGGCGGCCAGGGCGAGGACCCGAACGAGGCAGGCAACGTCGGGGGCTTCGCGGCGCCCGCTCTCGCTGCGGCGAGCCTGCTCGGCGACGACGACCCGCGCGCGGGCCGCCTGCGGGAGATCGCCGCGGCGCACGTCGACAACGTCTTCGGCCGCAACCCGACCGGACGCGCCGCGCAGTACCGCGTGACCGACCCCGACCTCGCGTTCGAGGGCCTCGACAAGGGCTGGTTCTCCGAGTACCAGGGCGGATACGGCATCCTGCAGGGTCTGCCCGGCGTTCTCGACGGGTCCCCCAAGAACGGGCACTACCCCTACGAGCCGACGCTCGGGAACATCGGGCACACCGAGGGCTGGGTCAACGTCAACACGGCGTTCGCCGAGTCGGTCGCGTGGCTCGCCCGCACGTCCGCGACCCCGGCGTCGCCGGTCGTCGTCGAGGTCGACGCGCGCTGCCTCGCGGGGCGGGCCTACGTCGCGGTCCGTGCGAGCGTCCCGGCCGACACCGGCGCAGGCGCCCCGGTCGACGTCACCCTCGCGACCGACCACGGCTCGCGCTCCGGCACCGTCGCGCCCGGCGCGAACCTCTACCAGGCGTTCTCGACGCGCTCCGCCCAGGTCGCCGCGGGCACGGTCCGCGTCACGGCGGCGGGGGTGACGACGACCCACGAGCACGACGCCGCGAGCTGCGGCTGAGGACCAGGACCAGCACCGCACGACCGGCCACCGGCCGGCACGCACCGAACGAAGGACTGAAGGACACATGCGAACGCAGACCGTCGAAGCCGACATCGTCGTGGTCGGAGGGGGACTCGCCGGGGTGAGCGCCGCCGTCGCGGCGGCGCGCATGGGACGGCAGGTGGTCCTCGTGAACAACCGCCCGGTCCTGGGGGGCAACTCGTCGTCCGAGGTGCGCGTCTGGGTGTGCGGCGCGACGGCGCACGGGAACCAGCGCTGGGCCCGCGAGACCGGGATCGTCGGCGAGATGTACGTCGAGAACCAGTACCGCAACCCGGAGGGGAACCCGGTCTACTGGGACGACGTCGTGCTGGACACCGTGCGCCGCGAGGAGAACCTGCGGCTGTTCCTCAACACGGACGTGCGCGAGGTCGTCGCCTCCGGGCCGGACGACGCGCGCCGCATCGAGTCCGTGACCGGCTGGACCATGGGCTCGGAGATCCTCACGACCTTCACCGCGCCGGTCTTCCTGGACTGCACGGGGGACGGGCTCGTCGGACACCTCGCGGGCGCTCGCTACCGCCTCGGCAAGGAGGGGCGTGACGAGTTCGGGGAGGACTGGGCGCCCGAGGAGCCGGTCCGCGAGTTCCTCGGGTCGACGCTGCTGTTCTACACGCGCGACCTGGGGTTCCCCGTGAAGTACGTGGCGCCTGAGACGGCGAAGGACATCACGACCACCCCGATCCCCATGAACCGCGTGATCCGCAGCGGCGACAGCGGTGCGCACTACTGGTGGATCGAGTGGGGTGGCGAGCTCGACATCGTCGACGACAACGAGCGCATCCGCGACGAGCTGCGCTCCGTCATCCTCGGCATCTGGGACCACATCAAGAACTCGGGCGAGTTCGACGCCGACAACCTCACGCTCGAGTGGATCGGCAACGTGCCCGGCAAGCGCGAGTACCGCCGGTTCGTGGGCGACTACACGCTGCACCAGGGCGACATCGTCGGGCAGACCGTCTTCGAGGACGGCGTCGCGTTCGGAGGATGGTCCATCGACCTGCACCCCGCCCAGGGCATGTACGCCGAGGGGTCGGGTGCGGTCCAGCGCTTCTCCGACGGCGTCTTCGAGATCCCGTTCCGGTCTCTGTACTCCGTGAACGTCGAGAACATGCTCATGGCGGGCCGGGACATGTCGGCGACGCACATCGCGTTCGGAGCGAGCCGGGTCATGGCGACGTGCGGTGCGATGGGGCAGGCCGCGGGCACGGCCGCAGCGCTGTGCGTCGAGCACGGCACGACGCCGCGGGGCCTGTACACCGACCACCTCGCCGACCTGCGCCAGACGCTCCTGCGCTGGGACGCCCCGGTCGTCGGCGTGGCGAACGAGGACCCGCACGACCTCGCGCGCTCGGCCCGCGTCACGGCGTCGAGCACGACGACGACGGTCGCCGCGGACCCGCGTGCGCTCGGCACGCCCGACGGCGGTGCGGACGTGCGTCCCCACGACCTCGTGGACGACCTCGGGATCGTCGTGCCCGTCCACCCTGCCCTGGAGACGGTCGACCTGCTCGTCTCGGCACGTCGGGACACGACGCTCGGCGTCGAGGTGTGGTCGACGGGCAAGCCGCAGAACGTCGTGCCCGTCCGGCTCGAGACGAAGACCGACGTCGAGCTGACCGCGGGCGACGAGCCCGCCTGGGTGACCGCCCGCGTCCCGTTCGCGCCCGACGTGCCGCAGAACGCGGTCGTCGTGCTGCGCGCCAACCCCGACGTCACGGTCCGCACGACGTCGCCGCTGCCCCCCGGCGTCCTGACGCTCGTCCACCGCACCGACAACGACGACCAGAACGTCGAGGTCTCGCAGGACGAGCTGCTCGTCCAGTGGCCCACGAAGCCGTTGCGCGGCCGGTCGGTCGTCTTCCGTGCCGGTCCCGACACGCAGGCTCTCGCCCCGGAGCGGGCGACGTCGGGCTACAACCGCCCGTTCGGCGGGCCCCAGCTGTGGGCGTCGGCGCCGATGTCCCCGGGCCGCGACGAGTGGCTCCGCCTCGACTGGGACGGCCCGGTCGTCGCGCGCGAGGTGCGCGTCGTCTTCGACGACGACGTCGACCTGGAGCTCAACACGCTGCACCACCACCGCAGCCCGCACGAGATCCTGCCCGAGCTCGTCAAGGACTACCGGGTCGAGGTCCTCTCCGCCGACGCGGCCGACGACGCGTGGGTCGCCGTCGTCGACGAGACCGACAACCGGTGGCGCCACCGCGTCCACCCGCTGCCCGTCGACGTCGGGCCCCTGCGGGCGGTGCGCCTCGTCGTGTCCTCGACCAACGGGGCGCCGCAGGCGCGTGTCGTCGCGCTGCGGGTGCAGGCATGACGCGGTCGCGCGCCATGATGTCCCCGAGACCCGCCCGAGCACCGAGGAGCAGCACCGTGGCCGACTCCCGCCCCGCGCCCGCACGCTCCGCGCCCCTGCCGCACTTGGACCGCACCGGCATCGTCGCGCTCGCGGTGCCGGACCTCGAGGAGCCCTATTTCGCCGAGCTCACCGCGCTGCTCGTGCGGCGCGCCGGCGAGCGGGGCCTGTCGATCCTCATCCAGCAGACCGAGGGCGACCACGACCGGGAGGTGGACGTCGCGAACGGCGTCGGCCTGCCCCCGACCGACGGGCTGATCCACATCCCGCGCTCGCTCACGGTCGCCGACCTGACCCGCCGGACGGCGCCGGGTCCGCTCGTGCTGCTCGGCGAGCACATCCTGGTCAGCCCCTTCACGCACGTGACGATCGACAACCGCGCCGCGGCGTTCGCCGCGACCGAGCACCTGCAGAGCGTGGGCTGCGAGCGCGTCGCGTTCGTCGGTCCGCGCGACGCGCGTCCGTCGGACGCGGCCGACCGCCGGTACGCCGGGTACCGCGAGGCGGTGTCGCAGCTCGGTCTCGCCGACGAGCCAGGCCTCGTCGCCCAGGTCGAGTCGTTCACGTCCGAGGAGGGTCTGCGCGTCGCGCGGCTGCTCGTCGCGAGCGGTACCCCCTTCGACGGCGTCGTGTGCTCGAACGACTCGGTCGCCTTCGGCGTCCTCGCCGCGATCCACGAGGCCGGCCTGCGCGTGCCGCAGGACGTCGCCGTGACCGGTATCGACGACGTGCGCGCCGCCCGGTTCGCGACTCCGGCCCTGACGAGCGTCGCCGCCGACAAGGAGGGCATCGTGCAGGCGGCGCTCACCGAGCTCGAGCGGCAGATCGTGTCGCCCCCCGGCGCGGACCTGCCGGTCCAGCACCTCGTCGTCGACGCACGGGTCGTCGCGCGGGCCAGCACCGCGCGCTGACGGGCCGACCCGACCGGCGCAGTCCGTCAGGAGCCGTCGGCGACCGGGACGACCCACAGCTCGCCCACGTGCTCCGCGAGCACCTCGCGCGCCTCCTGCTCGAGGCCGTCGTCGGTGACGAGGCGGTCGACGTCGTCGAGGTCGACGATCGTCGTCAGACCGACGGCGCCCCACTTCGTGTGGTCGGCGAGCACGACGGACTCGCGTCCCGCCGCGACGAGCGCCCGGTCCGTCTCGGCCTCGAGGAGGTTGGGCGTCGTCAGGCCGGCGTGCAGGTCGACGCCGTGCACCCCGAGGAACACGACGTCGCAGTGCAGGTGCTCGAGCGAGCGCACGGCGACGGGACCCACGAGCGCGTCGGAGGGCGTGCGCACGCCACCCGTGAGCACGACGGTCTGGGTGTAGGGCTCGTCCGCGCGGCCCGGACGCTGGAACAGGTCGGCGATCGGCAGCGAGTTCGTGACCACGGTGAGGTTCGGGACGCCGTGCAGCTCCTGTGCGAGCGCCCAGGTGGTGGTCCCGCCGGACAGCCCGACGGACATGCCGGGCGCGACGAGGGTCGCCGCCCGCCGCGCGATCGCACGCTTCTCCGCGAGCTGCCGCTCGGTCCGTGACGCGAACCCCAGCTCCTCCGCGCTCGCCGAGCGCCGGGCCGTCGCGCCGCCGCGCACCTTGTCGAGCCTGCCCTCGTCGTCGAGCGCCTCGATGTCCCGGCGCACCGTCATGCCGCTCACGCCGAGGAGGTCGGACAGCTCGGCGATGCTCACGGCGCCGCGTCGACGCACCTCTGCCAGGATGCGGGCCCTGCGTTCCGCGACGAGCACTGCCACCACCAGTCGGTCGGAGTCGTCCCGCGCGACGCGGGCACTGAGGACGGCTCAGTGTGCCACGGTGCGCAGACGCGGCGCAGGCGCCCGACGGAGCGGACGTCGGCGTCGCGCAGGCGTGCGCTCCGGGACCCGGTCCCGGATGATCAGGTGCGTGGAACCCGCCCCGGCCCCGGCCGCGTCCCCCGTCGTCCGGTCGCCGCTCGACGAGCAACGACGCCGCGTGCGCGTGCGCGTCGTCGCGTCGCGCGTCGTCCTCGCCCTGGGGATCCTCGGCGTCCTCGCCGTGCTGGTCCGCGGCCTGTGGACGCACCTGGCCCTCTACCGCGACGTCGTGCCGGGCCTGCTGCCCGGTACCGCGTCGACGACGCTCCTCGTCGACTCCGTCGTGCTGCTGCTCATGGCGCGCGGCCTCCGCCGCGGGCACCGCCTCGCGTGGATCGTCACGGTCGTGGTGCTCGTGCTCACGGCCGGGACGCACACGGCGCGGGGGGTCGACGTGATCCCGTCCGTCGTGGTCGTCGCCGCCGCGGTGTGGCTCGCGACGCGCTGGCGCTCGTTCCCCGTGCTCCCGACCCGCCGAGCGGTCCGCCGGGCCGGACTCCTGCTCCTGCTCCTCGTGGGCGCGTGGCTCCTCGCGATCGCGGCGCTCGTCGTCGTGGTCCTGCGCGCCGACGACCCGGAGGGTGCGCTCGACAGCGGGCTCGTGACGGCGGTGGCCGGGGTGTCGACCGGGGTCGACCTCGTCGTGCTCGTGCTCGTCATGTGGTGGCTCGGATCGCCGCGCGAGGCGCGCCGGCTCGGCCCCGCGGAGCACCGCGAGGAGCGCGAGCGGGCACGCGCCGTCGTGCAGCGGTACGGGGGCGGGACGCTCGACTACTTCGCGCTGCGCGACGACAAGGACTGGTTCTTCGTCGGCCGCAGCGTCGTCGCGCACTCGGTGCGCGGCGGGGTGTGCCTCGTGTCCCCGGACCCGATCGGGCCGGTCGACGAGCGCGAGGCGACGTGGGCCGAGCTCCTCGACCACGCGGCGGCGTCGGGCTGGTCCATCGCGGTGGTCGCGGCCGCGGAGGACTGGCTGCCGGTCTACGAGCGCAGCGGCCTGCGCCGCGTCTACCTCGGCGACGAGGCGACGGTCGACTGCACGACGTTCACGCTCGCGGGCCACGACCACAAGTCGCTGCGGCAGGCGGTCAACCGGGTCGCGCGCAGCGGGTACGCGACGACGTTCCACGACCCGGCGACGCTCGACCCCGCGCTGCGCGAGCAGATCCTCGCGATGAGCGACGAGTCGCGCCAGGGCGAGGACGAGCGCGGGTTCTCCATGACGCTCTCGCGCCTGTTCGACCCCGCCGACACCGGGCTCGTGCTCTCGGTGACCCGGAACGCTGACGGACGCGTCGACGCGTTCTGCCAGTGGGTCCCGGCGGCGGCGATCGACGGCTGGTCGCTCGACGTCATGCGCCGGCGCACCGACGCGCAGGACGTGCCGAACGGTCTCATCGACGCCACGATCGTCGCGACGATCGCCGAGGTCGCGGCACGGGGGATGCGCGGTCTCGGGCTGAACTTCGCGGTCATGCGCGAGGTGCTCGAGGGGGAGCGCGACGGCCGCGTGGACCAGCTCGCGCGACCGGTCCTGCGCCGCCTGGCGAAGGGGACGCAGATGGAGACGCTCGGCGCGTTCAACGAGAAGTTCGACCCGGTCTGGACGCCGCGGTACGTGGTGCTCGACTCGGCGGAGTACACCGCCGCGCAGGCGCTCGTGCTCGCAGGTGCGGAGGGCGTCACGGAGATCCCGGTCGTCGGGCGCTTCCTGCGCGGCGTCGGGACGGCGCCGTGATCTGGTCCGTCGCCGCGGCGGTGGGTGCCGCCGTCGCCTACGCGGTGAGCACGATCATGCAGGCCGTCGCGACGCGGCGTGCCCACGGGCTCGCCGCGGTGCGGCACCCGCTCGTCCTCGGCGGTCTCGCGCTCGACGGCGTCGCGTTCCTCCTGTCGCTGCTCGCCCTGGACCACCTGCCGCTCTTCGTCGTCCAGGCGGTCGTCGCGTCGTCGCTCGTGGGCGTCGTGATCCTGGCCCGCGTGGTCCTGCACGCGGCGCTGCGGCGCACCGACCTCCTCTGGATCGGGGTGGTCGTCGGCGCGCTCGTCGTGCTGGCGCTCGCGGCGGGGGAGCAGCCGGCCTCCGAGCCCCCGGCCGCCTTCACGACGTGGACGGTCGTGGTCTCGGTCGCGCTGGTCGCCGCCGTCGCGCTGGCCTACCGCCGTGGCCACCCGATCCTCCTCGCCCTGCTCGGCGGTCTGGGCTACTCCGTCGCCGCGGTCGCCGCCCGCGGGGCGCACGCGTCGGGCGACCTCCTCGACACCGTCCTCCAGCCGCTCGCCGTCGCGATCGTCGCCGCGGGGGCGGCCGGTGTCCTGGGCTACCTGCGGGCGCTCGAGAAGGGCAGCGTCGGGTCCGTCGCCGCGACGGTCTCCGTGGTGGAGGTCCTCGTGCCCGGCGCCGTGGGGCTGCTCGTGCTCGACGACGTCGTGCGCGACGGCTGGGGCGTGCCGGCGGTCGTCGCGACGGTGCTCGCCGTCGCCGGGTGCGTCGTGCTCGCGACGAGCCCGGCGAACGCCGCGGCCGAGGAGCCGACCACTGCGCCGCTCGCCGCCGGACCGTCGCAGGGCGGCGAGGCCTCCTAGCCTGGGACCCATGACCGGAACCTCGCTGCGCACCCCGCTGGACGTCCTCACGCTCGACGAGCTGCGCCGTCGGACGTCGGTGAAGTGGCGCACGTTCGACCCGGACGTCCTGCCGCTGTTCGTCGCCGAGATGGACGCCGCGCCGTGCGAGCCCGTCGTGGAGGCCGTGGCGGCGGCGATGCGCTCCGGAGACACGGGCTACGACCACGGCACGGTGTACGGCGAGGCGTACGCGCGCTTCGCCGAGCGCCGCTGGGGCTGGTCGTTCGACCCGACGACGACGCGCACGCTGCCCGACGTCATGGTCGCGGTCGTCGAGGTGCTGCGCGTGCTCACCGCGCCCGGCGACGCCGTCGTCGTGAACCCGCCCGTCTACCCGCCGTTCTTCGGGTTCGTGCGGAACGAGGGCCGGCGGGTCGTCGCCGCGCCCCTCGGCGCGGACCTGCGTCTCGACCTCGACGCGCTCGAGCGCGCGTTCGCGGAGGCGACGGGCGCCGCGGCCCACGGCAGCGGTCCCGGGTCGGGGCGCCGCGCCGTCTGGCTCGTGTGCAACCCGCACAACCCCACCGGCACCGCGCACACGCGCGACGAGCTCGCCGCGGGCCTCGCGCTCGCCGCGCGCTACGGGGTGCGCGTCGTCGCGGACGAGATCCACGCCCCGATCACGCGGCCGGGGCTCGACGGCCGCCCGGCCAGCGCGCACACGCCGCTGCTCACCGTCGCCGGGTCCGACGACGCGGTGGCGGTCGTGTCCGCGTCCAAGGCGTTCAACCTGCCGGGCATCAAGGCCGCCGCGGCCGTGGGCGGTCCGGGCGCGGTCGCGGACCTGCGGCGCATCCCCGAGGAGGCGAGCCACGGCGTGCACCACGTCGCGGTCCTCGCGCACGTCGCGGCGCTCGACCACGGGGACGCGTGGCTCGACGCGGTCCTCGCCGGCGTCGAGCGCAACGCGTGGCTGCTCGCCGACCTCCTCGCGGAGCACCTGCCCGGCGTGCGGTGCCGGCCGGGCGAGGCGACCTACCTGGCGTGGCTGGACTGCCGAGGGCTCGCCGGTCCGGCGGCGTCCCCGGGCAGCACCGTGCCCGACGGCGCGCGGTCGCCCGCGGCGGACCCGCGCGGCTGGTTCCTCGACCGGGCCCGCGTCGCGCTCGAGGACGGGCGACGGTTCGGGCCCGGCGGAGAGGGGCACGTGCGCCTCAACCTCGCGACGAACGTCGACGTGCTCGCCGAGGCCGTCCGGAGGATGGGCGCGTCGCTCGCGTCCTGACCGCGTGCCCGCGCCGACCGCGTGCCCGGGCCGGCCGCACCTCGACGTGCGCTCGCACGCCGAACGCATGGGCAGACCTCCCCATCGCGAGCGGGGCCGGTGCGCCGTAGCCTCGCCGTCGACCGTCCGTGCCTGCGGACGTCCCGGGTCGTCGTCCTCGTCGTCGTGCCCGCGCCGCGCACGATCGAGGAGCACGTCGTGAGTGGATCCTGGGGCGCCGACGTCGCGGCCCTGCGCGCCCTCGCGGACGTCATGGTCTCGGGGGCCGACACGCTGCGCGGCGCCCGCGGCCAGGTGGTGTCCCTCGTCGAGTCCTCGACCCGGTGGGACGGCCCCGACGCCTCGACCTTCCGCACGGACTGGTCCTCGACGCTCGCTCCCGCGGTGCTCGCCGCCGCCGCTCTCCTCGACCGGACTGCCGAGACGCTGCGCCGCGACGCCGACCAGCAGGAGTCCGCGAGCGCAGCGGGCGGGCCCGGTGGTGCCGGCGGGCCCGGTGGACCGGGCGGGCCGACGTCGCCGGGGGCGCCGGGCGCGGGACCCGGGAGCGTCCCCACCCCGACGCCGTCCGAGTACCTCGCGATGGACGCGGCCGAGCGCGCCGACTGGCTGGCGTCGGCGACGGACGCGCAGGTGGCGGCGCTGTACGGGCGGCTCGTCGCGCAGGGCGTCGACCCGGACTCCGCGGGGTTCGGCGACCTCGCCGTCGCGCACTGGACGCGCACCGCGGCCGCGGAGGCCGGGTTCGCGTTCGGCGACTGGGACCCGTCGGCGGGGGCGTCGGCCAACCGGGAGATCATCGAGTCCGTGTACAGCTACTACGCCGAGCTGTACCTCGACCAGCCGTGGATGCAGTGGGCCGGCATGGCGGCGATGATCGGGCCGTCCTTCGCCGCCGGGTTCTTCGACCTCGACATGATGCGCCAGCTCGCGCAGGGGGTGCAGGACGGCGCCGCGCACCTGCCGCCCGGCGTCACCCCCGCGGCGCTCGCCGCGGTCGCCGGCATGACGGACGCCGAGCTCGCGTTCTACGAAAACCAGTTCCTGTCGATGCAGCGCGAGATCTTCGTCGACCAGGCCGTCATGCACGAGGCGTACCTGCACGGCGGGCTGCCGGAGATGGAGCGGCTCGTCGAGGCGGGCGTCGTCGACGACGCCGCGTACCAGGCCTGGGCGGACATCGAGGCCGGCCGCGCCGGGGACGCGGAGGCGCTCGCCGACGGCAACACGGCCCTGCTGTGGCGCGAGCAGAACCAGATCATCGCGGACGACTGGCAGACGATGCGCGACCACGCGGGCACGGGCGAGGCGTTCACGTACCTCATGACGCTCGTCGGGGAGCCGTCCATCCCGGGCGCCGGCACGTACGCGCAGCACGACCCGTTGACCGTGAACGTCGAGACCCCGGGGCCGGAGAGCATCGGCATCCCGTTCACCGGCATCTCGCTCGACAACCCCGTGCAGGGGAGCATCTCGGTCGAGACGCCGCTGCCCGGCGGCAACATCGCGGACCAGGCGACGCGCTGGGACTACATCGCGAACGACACCCTGCCCGCGTACCAGGAGCTCGTCACCCAAGACCCGGCGCACGCCGCGCAGATCGTCGGGACGGACGTGTCGCAGCGCATCGACGACTACCGGCTCACCGATCCCGGACGGATCGGGCGGATCCTTGACAGACTGACCGAGTGGGACGTGGACGTGGACAAGTGACGGCCGCCCGCGCGACCGCCGCGGCTGCCCTCGCCCTGGCGCTGGGGCTCGGCACCGCCGCCTGCTCGGTGACCTTCGGCGACCCGGACGACCAGGGGGCGGCGACGTCGTCGGGCAGCACGGGCAGCGCCGGCACGGAGAGAGGGACGACGATCGACGACATCGAGGAGGGCGCACCGATGCGCTGGGACGTGAGCAGCCCGATCACCGCCGAGTCGGTGGGGCTGGGGGACCAGATGGCGATCGTGGACGTCCCCGGCGGAGGCGCCGAGGTCGAGCTCGTCCTGCCGGACGGGACGTGGTCGACGACGGCCGAGGAGCTGACGATCCAGCCGCGGCGCGGGTACGTCAACGCCATCAACGTGTTCCGTTCGCTGTCCGGCGGCGAGGCCGTGCACCACCAGCTCCTGGCGGACGCGGAGGTGCTGGGTTTCCCGCGCGAGCAGGTCGACCGCTGGCTCGACGAGCTCCCGGCGTCGCTCACGGAGTCGCGGTCGGGCGGGGTGCGGGCGCGCACGGGCATCAACGGCTCCAACGGCGACGTGGTGACGTCGGTCCAGATCAGCCACGATCCCGGTCCGGGCGGGGACGAGGCGATCCGGCTCTGGTACGCGATCAGCCCGGTGACGCCCGCGGAGGGCGAGGACTGACGCCTGCGCCAGGCCGCGTCGTCGGGCGCGGGGCCGACGTCCGGGTGGCGACGCCGCACCGCGGACGGCGTGTGGAGAGGGCGCGGACGATCCGGGCCGGTCTGACCGGGATGTCCACGGCGAGGGTGCCGTGCGGTAGCGTCCCTCGCGTCCCGTCAGGTCGCAGCAGGGAGCCCCGGTGAGCACCGTCGCACACGTTCGTCCCAGGTCGGTCCGCCGGAGGGTGGCCGCCGTGCTGCTCGTCCCGGCCCTCGCGCTCCCGCTCGCGGCGTGCACCGAGGACCGGCCGACCGCCGAGGACGCGGCGGCGGACCTCGCCGAGGGCATCGCGGCGGGCGACGTGACCGCTCTCGCCTTCTCGAACGGTACGGCGGAGAACGTGCAGGGCCACCTCGAGGCCGTCTTCGAGCCCGTCTCCGCGTTCGAGCACACGGTCGAGGTCGACGGCGTGGTCGTGGACGAGGAGGGTGCGGACGCCGACGAGCGCGCGACGGCGACCCTCGCGTACCGGTGGACCGTCACCGACGACGCCGCGTGGGAGTACACGACCGACGTCGACCTGACGTTCGCCGAGCCGGCCGAGGGCGAGGACGGTCCGGGCCGCTGGGAGGCGGCCTGGGAGCCCGACGTGCTCGTCCCGGACCTCGCGCAGGGCGACCGGCTCGCCGTCGACCGGGTCCGGGCGGAGCGCGCACAGATCCTCGGGCTCGACGACGTCCCGATCGTCGCCGACCGCCCCGTGTACCGGATCGGCGTGGACAAGACCCGCGTCGACGCGGGCGCGTGGGACGGCACGGCGCGCGCGCTCGCGGGCGTCGTCGGGATCGACCCGGAGGAGTTCGCGCAGCGCGTCGCGGGTGCGGGGGAGAAGGCGTTCGTCGAGGCGATCACGGTGCGGACGGAGGACACGGCCGGGATCGACGTCGACGCGGCCCGCCAGATCGACGGCGTCTCGGTGCTGGACGACGAGATGCCGCTCGCGCCCACGCGCGAGTTCGCCCGGCCGATCCTCGGGCGCGTCGGCGAGGCGACGGCCGAGATCGTCGAGGAGTCCGACGGCGCGGTCGTCGCCGGGGACACGGTCGGGCTCTCGGGCCTGCAGCGCCAGTACGACGAGCAGCTGCGCGGCACGCCCGGCGTCTCGATCTCGGTCGTCCCCGACGGCAGCACGCCCGACGAGGCGACGACCGAGGTGTTCTCGGTCGAGCCGGTCGCGGGCGTCCCGCTGAGCACGACCCTGCGCCCCGAGATGCAGGTCGCCGCCGAACAGGTGCTCGCGGGGCAGACGTCGCCCAGCGCGATCGTCGCGATCCGGCCGTCCACGGGCGAGGTGCTCGCCGCGGCGAGCGGGACCGCCGGGGAGGGGTTGTCGACGGCCACGGCGGGTCAGTACGCCCCGGGCTCGACCTTCAAGGTCGCGACGACGCTCGCGATGCTCCGCGCGGGCCTCACGCCGGACTCGGTGGTGTCGTGCCCGCCCGAGATCACCGTCGACGGCCGCACGTTCCAGAACGTCCCCGGCTACCCGACCGACGCGCTCGGCGAAGTGCCGCTGCGCACCGCCTTCGCGAACTCGTGCAACACCGCGATGATCGGCCAGCGCGACACCGTGACGCAGCAGGCGCTGCACGACGCCGCGGCGTCGCTCGGGCTCGGCGTCGAGGCGGACCTCGGAGCCCCGGCGTTCTGGGGCGACGTGCCCGCGGACGCCGAGGGCACCGACCACGCGGCCTCGATGATCGGCCAGGGCCGGATCCTCGCCTCGCCGCTCGGCATGGCGACGGTCGCGGCGAGCGTCGCCGCCGGGCACCGGGTCGCGCCGGTCCTCGTGCGCCCCGACGTGCAGCCCGCCTCGGCGGAGCAGCCGTCGGGCGACCTCACCGAGGACGAGGCCGCGACGCTGCGCAGCCTCATGCGCGCCGTCGTCACGGACGGCTCCGCGGACATGCTCGCCGACCTGCCGGAGGAGGTCGGGGCGAAGACCGGGACGGCGCAGTACGGCGACGGCAACCAGTCGCACGCGTGGATGATCGCGACCCAGGGCGACCTGGCCGTGGCCGTCTTCGTCGAGACGGGGGAGGGCGGCTCCGCGACCGCCGGGCCGCTCATGCGCGCGTTCCTCGACGCGCCGAACCAGGGCTGATCGCGGAGCCGGGTCAGGGCCGCGGGTCGACCCGGCGCCACGGCCGCTCGTCGCGGCGCGCCCCCGTGCCGGCCGAGCACCGGCGGCACACCGACGAGACGGCGTCGGCGTCCCGGCCGGTGGCCGGCTGCGCGTCCGCCCAGGTGACGTGCGGGAAGCGGACCAGGCCCTGACGGCTGAGCTGGAGGCCGCAGACGGTGGAGTTGGTGCCGCGCTCCCAGGCGTGGACCTCCCCCGCCGGCATCCGCACGCCGTCGGGGTCGGTCCACGTCCCGGTGGCCGCCACGGCCGCCCCGGTCACCCGCTTGCGCATGGGCACGAACCTAGCCGCGACGCCGTCGTTCGCACCCCGGCGAAGGTCCGCAGCCGTACCCCCGCGACGGTCCGCAGCGCGCGGGGAATGAGACGGCGTGGACGTGCGTTGGCATCCGACGGGTAGGATCGGGTGCCGCGGGCGACGATCGGGCCCGCAGTGGAACTCCGCGAACCGCCGAACCTCGGGAGACACCTCCGTGTCCGTCAGCGTGCCGACCTGGTACCTCACCGAGCGCCGCGACGTCGACCTCCGTCGAGTCGCCAGCGCTCTGTGTCGCTGACCCGTCGTCGTCGCTGACGCTCCCGGCCCCCGCGCCCCGCTGCGCCGCGCCCCCGGTCGTCAGGATCGCAGGTCACCCCGCTGACCTGCGCCCCTGACAGGTCCGCGCGCGTGCTCCCGCGCCAGGGGTGCACGTCACCCGGGTGATTCCTCGCCCCGACACCGGGACGTCCTGCGACCACGACCCCGCCCCCCTCTCCCGGGTGCGGTCGCGTCGTGCGCCCGTGCCACCCGAGCACCGAAAGGCCCCTCCGTGTCATCGACCCCCTCGAAGCCCGCCGCGCAGGCTTCCCCCGGCCGCGACGACGTCGCCGCGTCGGCCAGGACCACGACCCCGGCACCCTCGGCGCGCAAGCGCCGCTTCCCGTCGTTCAGCGCCCAGATCCTCATCGGCCTCGCGCTGGGCGTCGTGCTCGGCGGCATCGCCCTCGCGATGGGCCCGCAGGACGCCGACGGCGAGGTCCCCAACGGCCTCACCACGACCCTCGCGACGATCGGCAGCTCGTTCGTCACGCTGCTCAAGGCGATCGTCCCGCCGCTCATCTTCACCGCGATCGTCGCGTCGATCGCGAACCTGCGGACCGTCACGAACGCCGCGCGCCTCGCGGGCCAGACGCTCCTGTGGTTCGCGATCACCGCCGCGATCTCCGTGGCCGTCGGCATCGGGCTCGGGCTGATCTTCCAGCCGGGCAACCACGCGTCCGTGTCGCTCGACGACGCCGCCGAGCCGGGTAAGACCGGCACGTGGATCGACTTCCTCACCGGGCTCATCCCGGGCAACGTCCTGGGCCTCGGTGCGGGCACGCAGGTGGAGACCGCCGCGGACGGCGCGGTGACCGCGACGACGTCCGTCAACTTCAACGTGCTGCAGATCCTCGTCGTCGCGCTCGTCATCGGCATCGCGGCGCTCAAGTCCGGCTCCAAGGCGGACCCGTTCCTCGCGTTCAACCGCTCCGCGCTCGCGATCATCCAGAAGGTGCTGTGGTGGATCATCCGCCTCGCGCCGATCGGCACGCTGGGCCTCATCGGGAACGCGATCGCGACCTACGGCTGGAGCTCGCTCAGCTCCCTCGCGTGGTTCGCCGCGGCGATCTACGTCGGCCTCGCCCTCGTGCTGTTCGTCGTGTACCCGGTGCTGCTGCGCACCAACGGCCTGAAGATCACGAGCTACTTCAAGGGCGCGTGGCCCGCGATCCAGCTCGCGTTCGTGTCGCGCTCCTCCATCGGCACGCTCCCCGTGACGCAGCGCGTCACCGAGCGCAACCTCGGCGTGCCGAGCGAGTACGCGTCGTTCGCCGTGCCGCTCGCCGCGACGACCAAGATGGACGGCTGCGCCTCGATCTACCCCGCGATCTCGGCGATCTTCGTCGCAGAGATCTTCAACGTCGACCTGTCGATCACCGACTACCTGCTCATCGCGTTCGTGTCCGTCGTCGGGTCCGCCGCGACCGCGGGGCTCACCGGCGCGGTCGTCATGCTCACGCTGACGCTCTCGACGCTCGGCCTGCCGCTCGCGGGCGTGGGCCTGCTGCTCGCGATCGACCCGATCCTCGACATGGGCCGCACGGCCGTCAACGTCGCGGGCCAGGCGCTCGTGCCGACGATCGTCGCCAAGCGCGAGGGCATCCTCGACGTCGAGCAGTACGAGTCCGCGTCGGCGGAGGACCTCTTCGCGGACGACGACGCCCCGGTCGAGGGCGACGCGACCGCGGTGGGGGCGACGCCGTCGGGCACGACGGACGAGCCCGGTGCCGAGACCGTGAAGGAGACCGCGGCGGCCGGCGCGCGCTGACGCCGAGCACGCCTCCGCCCACCTCCGAGCACGGGGTCGGCCACCGTCTCCTCCGGGATGCGGTGGCCGACCCCGTTCTCGTGCGCAGGACGCACGGGCTCGGCCGGTGTCAGCCCTGCGGCGGCCGCGGCTCGCGCAGGACGGTCAGCCGCGTGCGGTACTCCTGCTCGTCGATCTCGCCGCGGGCGAAGCGCTCACCGAGGACCGTGACCGGGTCGGGTCCGGACTGCCGCCAGGAGCCGCCCGGACCCCAGCCGCGGCGCGCGCGCCGTGCGACGAGGAAGACCACGGAGGCGAAGAGCAGGAACCACAGCAGGGGGAAGACGAACCACCACGGGCCCGGACCCCAGTGGGTGCCCGGCGCGGCGGCCGCGGCGGTGGTGGTGAGTGCGGTGAGCATGACGACCTCCGGTGCGTGAGGCCCGCCGGTCCGGCGAGCACGGCCGCCTGCTGCGGGCCGCGCTCCCAGGCTCGCGCCGGCCCGGCGCCGTGTCGTCCCCCGTCCGTACCGCGCCGGGTACCCCCGCTGTACCGGTCGCCGGTCCCCGCCACGCGCCCGCGTCAGCCCGCCCAGCCGGGGCGGACGATTCCCGACTCGTAGGCCGCGACGACGAGCTGCGCGCGGTCGCGCGCCCGCAGCTTCGCCATGGTGCGCGAGACGTGGGTCTTGACCGTCGACTCCGACAGGTGGAGGGAGCTCGCGATCTCCTCGTTCGAGAGCCCGCCCGCGACCTCGACGAGCACCTCGCGCTCGCGCGGCGTGAGGTCGTCGACGCCGGCGGTGGGCCGGACGGCGCGCGTCGCGTCGGCCACCCGGGCCAGGAGGCGTCGGGTCACCGTGGGGGAGAGCAGCGCGTCGCCACGCGCCGTGACGCGCACGGCCCGGACGAGCTCGGCGGGCTCGGTGTCCTTGACGAGGAACCCGCTCGCGCCGCCGCGGATCGCGTCCGTCACGTACTCGTCCAGCTCGAACGTCGTGACCACCACGACGTGCACGTGCGTCGCCGCACGGTCCGCGACGATGCGCCGCGTCGCCTCCAGCCCGTCGAGACCGGGCATGCGGATGTCCATGAGCACGACGTCGGGCAGGTGCTCGAGCGCGAGGCGCACCGCGTCGTCGCCTGTCGCTGCCTCGCCGACCACCCGCATGTCGTCCTCGGAGTCGATGAGCGCGCGGAAGCCGCCGCGCACGAGAGCCTGGTCGTCGGCCAGCACGACGTCGATCACGGTGCCTCCTCGCACGTGGCGCACTCCCGGGCCGGTCGCCCGGCCCAGGGGAAGACTGCCCGGACGCGGAAGCCCTGTCCAGAGGGCGACGGCCCGGCGTCGAGGGAGCCGCCGACCGTCTCGAGCCGCTCGCGCATGCCGCGCAGGCCGTGTCCGGGTCCGACCGTGGCGGGCGGCGGGCCACCGTCGTCGGTGACGTCCACGGTCACCTCCCTCGCGGTCGTGGCGACCCGGACCTCGACGCGCGTCGCGGCCGGCGCGTGCCGGCGGACGTTCGTCAGCGACTCCTGGACGACGCGGTAGACGACTCCTACGAGGTGGTCGGGGAGGTCGTGGGCAGCCCGGTCGACGTGGAGGTCGACGTCGGGGCCCGCCGCCTCGGCCTGCCGCACCAGGTGCCCCAGCGCGCCGAGGTCCCAGGTCGGCGCGAGGGGCGGCGCCGTCGCACGACCGTCCGGGTCGCCGGGCTCCGCACGGACCACGCCGAGCACCGCGCGCACCTCGTCGAGCGCGTCCGTGCTCGTCGCCCGGATGGACGTCAGGGCGCTCCGGGCCTGCTCGGGGTCGCGGTCGAGCAGGTGCAGGCCGACGCCCGCCTGCACGGTGATCGCGGAGAGGGAGTGCGCGAGGACGTCGTGGACCTCGCGCGCGATGCGCAGCCGCTCGTCGGCGACCGCCGCCCGCTCGCGCTCGACGCGCGCGGCCCGGTCGGCCGCGCGCGTCTCGGCGATCCGCGCGGCACGGTCCCTGACGGCGCCGGCGGCGAGCAGCACGACGGCGGTCCACGCCGTGCCGCCGACGAGCGAGGCCGGCGGCGGTGCGTCAGGACGGACGGCGGACGCCGCGACCACGACGCCGGCCAGCAGCGCCGCACCCGCCCAGGCGAGCCGGCGTCCCCGCGCCACCGGACCGCTGAGGACCACGCCGGCGAGCACCGCGACCGGCCCGGCGATCGCCGGGCCCCACGGGTAGCCGGCCAGCAGGAAGACCGCGACCCCGCCGACCGCGACGGGCACCGCGGCGACGGGGCGCGGCAGGAGCAGCAGGAGGACCAGCGGCGAGACCGCGAGCAGCGCGACGCCGCCGGCGTCGAGCGGGCGGGCCGCCGGCTGCCCGTGCGCGGCACCGAGGGTGCCGACGACGGAGACCGCGAGGACCGCCAGGGCGAGGAACGCTCGCGGGCGTCGGCGGTCGAGCGGTCCCATGGATCGCACGCTACGCCGCGAGGACCGCGTGCGCGTCGTCCTGGGGTGCCGGTGCCCGTGGTCCCGGGGTGCCGGGTCCGTGGCCCCAGGGTGCCGCCGGCCGGTGCGGACGCTGCTCTCCGCGCGCGCTCAGGTCCTCTCGCCGACGGCGGCGAGCACGACCGGGTCGGCGCAGCCGCGCGCGAACCCGGCGATGCGGTGGTCGATGTCGCGGCCGAGCACCCACGACCCGACCCGCTCCGCGAGCGGCGCGAGCCAGCGCGGGCGGCAGCGGAAGCTGTAGCGCCACGTCGCACGCGTGCCGCCCGACGGGTCGGGCGCGAACCGCCAGCCCCCCGCGAGGTTCTCGAAGAACCACGACCCGCGGACCATGCGCATGCCGACGTTCGTCGGCGGGTTGTAGGACACGTACTCGCTGACCATCGTCAGGCCGGTGCGGTGGCGCGTGAGGGTCCGGACCCCCTTGGCGGGTGCGGTCGCGCCGTCGAGGAAGCGCTGGTCGCGGATGAACGGGTCCCAGCGCAGCCGGACGTCCCCGGTGGTCTGCGAGACGGCGAACGCCGTCGCGGGGTCGACGGGGACGACGAGCGAGGACTCCACGACGGGCATGGGCCGATCGTGGCACGGGTCGTCCGTCGAGCGCGCGCGACGGGCGCTACGGCGTCATTCCTGACCGACGGCCTTGTCGGCGCGGTCGGCGCCCTGGTCGATCTGCTCGTCGTGCTTGCCGCCCGTGGCCTTCGAGGCGGCGTCGCCACCCTTGTCGAGCGCGGCGTCGGACGCCTTCTCGCCCTTGTCGCTGTCCAGCGCGCCGGACGCCTTGTTCTTCAGGTCGTCGATCCCCATGGTGAGCCACCTCCGTCGGTGGGCCCGGACGGGCCCGTGCTCCTTCATGGTGGGCAGCGGCGCGGATGGTCGCATCTCCCCGGGCGGTGACGGGAGGCGACGGGCGGCGACGCGAGAGCGCCCCGCCCCCGAGGGGGACGGGGCGCTCGACCGCGGCGCAGGGGATCAGGACGCGAACGCGTACCCGGCCTCGGTGCACTGCTCGCGCAGACCGTCGAGCGCGGGCTGGACGCCGTCGGTCTCGACCGTGGCACCGGTGAGCGACGCCTCGAAGGGGGCCTTGATGCCGTTGAGGTTCTCCTGGAGCTCCACGTCGGCGAAGCGCTGGACGGACGCGATCTTGTCGCGCGTGGTCGTGATCTCGACCGCGCTCTCGTCGGTCAGGGCCTCGGCCGTCAGCGGGAGGGTCGCGTCGACGCGCGTGGCGAGCGAGTTCTCGGCGCCGTCGTAGAAACCGGCGCAGGACTGGGCGATCTCGATGACCGTGGGCTCGGGGACCTCGGACTGGGCCGTCGTGGTCTCGTCGGTGGGGGCGGTGGCGTCGTCGCTCGACGGGTCGGTCGTCGACGCGCAGGACGCCAGGAGAAGGGCACAGGAGAGCGCCGCGGTAGCGGCCAGGTACTTACGCATGCTAAGGATTGGACACCGGCGGGAGGCCGAGGTGCAAGAAGATTGACGCGGCCTGTGCCGGCAGATCGGCGGGATCCTGCGGCTGTCGTCGCGCACTTGTGCGCAGCGTCACAGGACCTGGACGCCCGTCTCGGTCTTACTCGGCGCCGGTCCGGACCTCGAGCACGACCTTTCCCCGCACGTGGCCGCCCGCGACGACGCGCAGCGCCTCGGCCGCCTCGGCCAGCGGGAACCGGCGGGAGATCTCCAGGCGCAACCGCCCGTCCTCGGCCAGCGCGAGCACCTCGTCGAGCGCACCTCGGGCGTCGACCTTGTCGACGATCCCCGCGGCCCGGGACAGGTCCGACCCGACGACGGTGACGGCCCGCGGAGGCTCGTCGGGGTCGGCGGGCGCGAGGTCCTCGCCCAGCAGCTCGACCGTGGCGGCGACGGTCTCCGGGGTGCCGACGAGGTCGACGACGACGCTCACCTCGGCCAGCCCGTCGGGGAGCGCGCGGACCGCGTCGACGAGGCCGGGCCCGTAGGCCACGGGTGTCGCGCCGAGCCCGCGCAGGTAGTCGTGGTTCGCGGGCGAGGCGGTCCCGACGACGCGCGCCCCCAGGGCGTGCGCGACCTGCACCGCGGCGGACCCGACGCCGCCGCTCGCGCCGTGGAGCAGCAGGACGTCCCCCTCGCCGACGTCGGCCTGCACGAGCGCAGAGAACGCCGTCGCCGCCGCGACCGGCAGGACGGCGGCCTGCTCCACCGGGACCGACGACGGTCGCTGCCGCACGTGGTCGGCCCGCACGACGGAGAGCGCGCGCTGCGCCCCCGTCCCGTGCCACACGACCTCGTCACCGGGAGCGAACCCCTCGACGTCGGCCCCGACGGCGTCCACCACGCCCGCCGCCTCGAAGCCGAGGACGCCCGGGACCCTCCCGCCGAACGCACCGGCGAGCCGCTTGAGGTCGGCCGGGTTGACCCCGATCACGCGGTTGGCGACGCGGACCTGGTCGGGGCCGGGCGCCGCGACGTCCTCGTCGGCGACGCGCAGCACCTCGGGACCGCCGAAGGCGTCGAAGCGGACGACGGTCGTCGTCGTGCTCATGGGTCCTCCCCTGATGCCGCGGGCCGGACCGGGCGGTGCCACTCTTCCATCACGGAGAGCCGCTGTCATGCGCATCTGGGCGCGGGACCGCAGGTCGGGGAGACGCCGAGCGGTCCCGCCAGGCGGTCAGAGCAGTCCTCCGACGACGAGCCCGACCGCCGTCGCGCCGAGGCACGCCCCGAGCATCCCGAGCGCGTGCACGACGGCCGCCGCGGGGCGACCGGCCAGCAGCAGCCGGGCGCCCTCGACGCTCGCCGTGGAGAACGTCGAGTAGCCGCCGAGGAACCCGACCCCCACGACGCTCGCGAGCGCGTCGGGTCCCGCGTGCGTCACGACCCACCCCGTCACGAGGCCGAGCAGGAGGCACGCGGAGACGTTGACGACCACGGTCCCCAGCGGGACCGCGGAGCGCGCGCGGCGCCCGACGGCGCCGTCGACGAGGAACCGCGCCGCCGCCCCGAGACCCCCGCACACGGCGACGAGGAGCACGACGACGAGGCCGGTCATGCGCGGCCCGCCGCGCGGCGTCGCCCGAGCGCCGCGGCCAGGCGGATCCCGCCGCCCGCCGCGACGACGCCCAGCACGACGCTGCCGAGCGCGTACGCGACGCCGAGCCCCGCGTGCCCGGCGTCGACCAGCCGGTCGACCTCGAGCGCGAACGTGCTGTACGTGGTGAAGCCGCCCAGGACCCCCGTCCCGACGAGCACGCGGACGCGGCGCCGCCACCCGTCGTCGGGCCCGGAGCGCGCGAGCCGCTCCAGCAGCGCGCCGAGGAGGAACGAGCCGACGAGGTTGATGGCGAACGTCGTCCACGGCCAGGACCCGGTCCCCGGCGCGAACGCCGTCTCCAGGCCGGCCCGGGCGGAGGTGCCCACCGCGCCGCCGACGGCGACCAGGCCCGCGAGCCGCAGTCTCAGCGCCCCCACGGCGCCGAGCCCTCCGACCAGTCGACGACGCGCAGCGGCACGGTGAGGACCGGGCGGTGCTGGTGGTGCGCGAGGTGCGCAGCGACGGAACCCTCGACGAGCTCGCGCAGGCGTCCGCCGGCACCGGGCGTCCGCGTCCCGACGACGAGGACCGCGGCGTCGACCGCGCGCGCGAGGTGCGTGAGCGCCCGGTCCGGGCGGCCCGCGAGGTAGCGCAGCTCCCACGGCACGGGCTCGTCGCGCAGCAGCACCGCGACCTGCTTGCGCAGCGCGGCGTCGGTCTCCTCCCACGACCCGTCGTCGGCGTCCGGGTCCACGGCCGCGTGGGTCACGGTGCCGTCCGGGTGCTCCTCCACGACGTAGCGCGAGGGGTCCGCGTAGGCGAGGTACAGGAGGGGGGCGGCCACGGCACGAGCCCAGCTCACCGCGGTGCGCACGACGAGCGGGTGCTGGCCCGGGACGACGCCGACGACCGCCGGATGTCGCGCGAAGGGGGTCAGCCGTTCGACGCCGGGCTGCGGGACGGGTCCCTCGCGCACCATCCGGTCACCTCCTGCGGGCAGCACCCCGGTCACCCACCCTAGCGGCGGGACGGTCTCGGCGGGCCGTGGTGTTGACGAGGACGTGACCGACCTCGACCTCGTGACCCTGCGCGAGCGCCTCCTCGCCGAGCGCGCCGACGCGCTGGCCCGCGGGCGTGCCCTGCGCGGCGAGGTCGCCGAGATCGTCGAGGCGTCACGGGACTCCAACGCGGACGACGAGCACGACCCGGACGGCGCGACGATCGCGTTCGAGCGGGCACAGGTCGACGCTCTCGCGCGGTCCGCCGCGGCCCGGGTCGAGGAGGTCGACGCCGCGCTCGCCCGGGTGGACGACGGGACCTACGGCACGTGCGCGTCGTGCGGGCAGGAGATCCCCGGCGCGCGCCTCGAGGCCCGTCCGACGGCGCGCACGTGCGTCAGGTGCGCGGCGACGGCCTGAGCTCGCTGCGGCGCACGCGGGGAGCGAGCGCCGCCGCACGTCTCGCCGGGTCACCGGTCGGAGATCATCTCCCCGCCGATGCCGGCCTGCGTCTCCTCGAGGTCGTCGACGTCGCCCTGGATCGCCCAGTTGGGGCCGACCAGCACCGCCTCGCCCTCGATCTCGGGCGTCGGCGGGAGCATCGACACGAAGTCCTCTTCCGCGACACCGTCCGCGAAGACGGCGAGCAGAGCCGTGTCGTCGCACGTGCCGGTCTCGACGTCGGGCGAGCCGGAGTCCGTCTCCGTGAACGACAGGCACGTGAGCCCTGCCGTCTTCGCGGAGCTCTGGAGGTCCGCGACGGAGTCGTAGGTGGTGTCCTTCTCGCCCGGTCCCGGGCCGCTGCACGCGCTCACGAGAGCAGCAGCGGTCAGGCTCGCCAGCGCGAGCGGGAGGGCGGCACGGCGTGCGGTGCGCATGGTGCGATGGTCCCCCCGCGGGCGGTTCGGCGCGAGAGGAACGCCCGCCGCACCGCCCGCCAGCCTGCTCCCCGGCTGCTCGTGGGCCGGCCGCCCGCCGTCAGCGCGTGAAGCGCTCCGCGCGCTCGACGACGCGGCCCGCCCCGCGGCCGCCGTTCGCCGCGGCGTCCCACGTGTAGACCTCGGTACCGGTCACGAGGACGTGCTCGGCGCGCGCGGTCACGTCGAGCGGGTCGCCCGACCACACGACGACGTCGCCGTCGAGCCCCGGCGCGAGCGCGCCCACGCGGTCGTCGAGGCCGAGGAACTGCGCCGGGTTCACCGTGAGCGCCTGGAGCGCGACCTCGCGGTCGAGCCCCTCCTTCACCGCGAGCGACGCCTGGTGCACGAGGAAGTTGATCGGCACGACGGGGTGGTCGGTCGTGATCGCGACGCGCACGCCCGCGCGGGCGAGCACGCCGAGGTTCGCGATGGCGCGGTCGCGGAGCTCCACCTTCGACCGCGACGTGAGCATCGGCCCGAAGATCACCGGGACGTCGCGCTCGGCGAGCACGTCGGCGATGGCCGCGCCGTCGGTCCCGTGGTTGAGGACGAGCCGGTAGCCGAACTCGTCGGCGAGGCGCAGGGCCGTGGCGATGTCGTCCGCGCGGTGCGTGTGCTGGTCCCAGTACAGCTCGCCCGCGAGCACGCGCGCGAGGGTCTCCTTGCCGAGGTCGCGGTCGAACGGCTCGCCCTTCGCCGCGGCCGCGTCGCGCTTCGCGACGTAGCTCTGGGCGTCCACGAACGCGGAACGGATGACCTTCGCGACGCCCAGGCGTGTCGACGGCGTCTTCTTCTGGTCCCCGTAGACCCGCTTGGGGTTCTCGCCGAGGGCCGACTTCACGGAGACGGCCTCGCGGATCACCTGCTCGTCGACCGTGCGCCCGCCCCAGGTCTTGATCGCGACCGTCTGCCCGCCGATCGGGTTCCCCGAGCCGGGCTTGACGACGGCGGACGTCACGCCGCCGACGAGCGCGTCACGGAAGCCCTCGTCCTCGACGTTGATGCCGTCGATCGCACGCAGCGCCGCGCCGTTCGGGTCGGTCATCTCGTTGGTGTCGTTGCCCGCCCAGCCCTCGGCCTCCTCCATGACGCCCATGTGCGCGTGGGCCTCGACGAAGCCGGGGAGCACCCACCGGCCGCGCGCGTCGAGGACGCGGGCGCCGTCGGGCACCGCGACGTCCGTGCCGACGGCCGTGATGACGCCGTCCTCGACGAGGACGGTCCCGCCCTCGATCGGCGGGGACGCGACGGGCACGACGTAGCCGTTGGTCACGGCGACGGTGCCGCGCACGGTGCGGGGGGTGGTCCGGGCGGGGCGGGCGGACGAAGCGGGCGATGAGGTCGTCATGGGTCCATCATGGCCCCGTCGCCCCGGGCAAGCGTCACCGCGTCCGGTCCGCGCCGGTGCGCCGGGACGGCCCGCCGCGGGACTAGGCTCGCAGTGCGTCACGGTCGCCCCGCGCGGCCGGACCGCCTCGTGATCGGACCGCGCGCGAAGGAGCTCGCATGCACGTCGTCGTCGGACTCTTCCGGCTCTTCCTCGTCGTCCTCGCGCTCGTGGGCACGCGCGCGATCTGGCGGGACGGCGACATCGAGGGTCTGATCTACTTCACGAACCAGACCGGCTTCCTCGTCGCGATCGCGTTCACGTGGGCCGGGTTCGCGTCCCTCCTGCGGCGACCGCAGCCCCC
Source organism: Cellulosimicrobium sp. PMB13 (assembly GCF_051294865.1). Classification (NCBI taxonomy): domain Bacteria; kingdom Bacillati; phylum Actinomycetota; class Actinomycetes; order Micrococcales; family Promicromonosporaceae; genus Cellulosimicrobium; species Cellulosimicrobium sp. PMB13. The sequence goes on from NZ_CP145910.1 coordinate 1,066,267, forward strand.
GGCGTGGGTCACCGGCGCGGTGACGCTGTTCGCGGCGATCACGGGGCTCGTGTCCTGGTTCGTCCTCGCGCCCGAGGACCCCGACGCCCCGGCGGTCTTCCTCGGGCTGACGGACGGGCAGATCGAGCACGAGGTCCTGCCGCTGGCCGTCGTCGCCGACTTCCTCCTGCTCACGCCGCACCGGCGCCTGCGCGGGCTCACGGCGGCCCAGTGGCTCCTGTACCCCCTCGCCTACTTCGCGTTCACGACGATCCGCGGCTTCGTGAGCCCGGGCAGCGAGTACCCGTACGGCTTCGTCGACCTCGACGCGCTCGGCTGGACGGGCCTGCTCGTCAACGTCGTCCTCTACGGTGCCGGGTTCCTCGTGCTCGGGCTCGTGCTCGTCGGGCTCGACCGGCTGCTCCCCGCGCGCGCGTTGATCGGGTCGTACCCGGGCGCGGTGGCGCCGACCGACGAGGTCGCCCGCGACGTCGAGGGCGCCGACGACGCGGTTGCGGCGCGGGGTGGCGCAGACGGCGCCACGGACGCCTCCGACGCCCGCGCGACGGGCCGCGGGGACGGTGCCCCCGCCTGACCCGAGCGGCTAGGGTGGGCCCGTGCTCTCCCCGGTCGCCGGTCCGCTGCGCGTGACGCGTGCAGCGCTCGTGGCGACCCTCGTGCTGGCGCTCGGCGCCGCGGCGCACGCCGTCGGGGGAGGTCAGCTCCCGGACCCGCTGGTCCTCGCCGCGCTCGCCGCGTTCACGCTCGCAGGCACCATGGCCGCCGCGCGAGCCCGGTTCACCGTCCCGCGCCTCGTGGGCCTCCTCGGTGCCGGTCAGCTCGGGCTCCACGTCGCGCTCGACGCGCTCGGTCACGGCGCCGTGGCGTGCGTCCCCGGGGGCCACACCGGTCACGGCGGGGGCCTCGTGTGCTCCCCGGGTGCCGTCGTGCCCGACGCCGCAGCGGGCGTCGCGTCGTCGGCCCACCTCGCGTCGTCGGCAGGATCCGGGGTTCCCGGCGTGTGGATGCTCGTCGCCCACGCCGTCGCGACCCTCGTCCTGGCGGTCGTGCTCGCGCACGGCGAGCGAGCCCTGGAGCGGTTCGTCGCGTGGCTGACGCCGCGCGCGTCCCTGCTCGCCCCCGCCGTCGTGGCGCCGTCGCGCCGCGAGGCCGGCGTCCCCGCCGGGTTCGCGCGCCGCCCGTCGGCGCGCCACCCGGGGACCGCGCCGACGCGCGGGCCCCCGGCCGTGGTCCGGCTCGTCGGGACCTCCGCCTAGACCCACCCCTCGCGCCACCGCGCGACCCCGACGAGGCCTCTCCGGCGCACGCCGGAACCCGGGTACAGCCAGCGGCACCGCCGCGCCTCGGACGGAAAGACCTCCCCATGCTCCCTGCACGAACCCTCACCGCTCGCCGACCGGCCTCGAAGCTCGTCACCGTGATCCTCGCGCTGCTCGGTGCGCTCGCCCTCACCGTGGCGCTCGCGACGGCCTCCGCCCTCCCGGCGCAGGCCCACGACCGTCTCGTGGGCTCCGACCCCGCCGACGGCGCCCAGCTCGACGCCCCGCCCGCCGCGATCACGCTGAGCTTCAACACCGAGCCGCTCGCGGTCGAGCCTCAGGTCGTCGTGACCGACGCCGCCGGGACCGTCGTCGCGCAGGGCGCGCCGACGATCGACGGCACGAGCGCGACGCTGCCGCTCGACGCGGCAGCCCTCACCGGTGGCACGTACTCCGTCGCGTGGCGCGTCGTCTCGTCGGACGGGCACCCCATCGAGGGCACGCTCTCCTTCGGGGTGGCGGAGCAGCCTGCGGCCCAGCCCGCACCGTCGGAGAGCTCGCCCGGGGAGGAGGGCACGCCCGACGAGAGCGCGTCGTCCTCGGACGCCGACGCCGTCGACAGCACGGACGCCACCCAGGATGCCGACGCCAGCGACGGCAGCGACGCCACCGAGGACGCCGCCACGACCGACGACGGCGGCAGCGCGCTGCCGATCGTGGTCGGGGCCGTCGCGGTGCTCGGCGTCGCCGGCGTCGCGACGGCCCTCGTGCTGCGCCGCCGCGGCAGCGGCGACGACGGAGCGAGCGGTGCCGACGGTGCCAGCGGTGACGACGGGGCCGAGGGCCGGCGCGGCTGATCCCGCGGCGGACGCGGAGCGCGTCCTGCGGTGGTCGCGATGCGGCTCTACTTTTGATTGACCCGCAACAGAAGCGCCGGTACTTTCGGCGAAAGCAGGACGACGGGCGCGACGAGGCGACCCACGGCCCAGCGGAGGGAACCGGTCGATGACGACCCCGACGAGGACGGAGCGCGACCGGTCGACCGTGCCGCGCGTCGTCGGGGTGCGGTCATGACGTCCCCGGGGTCCGGGCGTCTGCGCGCCGCGCGCGGGCTCGTGCTCGCCGCCGTCGTCGTGGGCCTCTCGCTCCTCTCGCACGAGCTCGCGGGCGGGTCGCGCCCGGACGTCGTCCCCCTGGTCGTCCTCGCGGCGCTCAGCGCGGTCGCGGTGCGTCCGCTGACGCGCCGCGAGGTCGGGCTGCCGCGCCTCCTCGCGCTGCTGGGCGCGGGGCAGGTCGTCCTGCACGTCGTGCTCGAGCGCTCCGCGGAGCTCTCGCCGACGGCGACCGCGTCCGCCCACGCCCACGACGGCCCGGCCGCGACGATGACGATGCTCGCGGCCCACGCCGTCGCGACCGTCGTCGTCGCGCTCGTGCTCCGGCACGGCGACGCGGTGCTGTGGCGGCTGTGGACGTGGCTCACCCGCCGCCGCGTGCCAGAGGCGCCGCGCGCCGTCGTCGTACCGGTGCGGCCCCTGCCGCGCCGCGTGCTGCCGTCCGTGCGGCGCGCCCCCGTCCCCGGGGCGGTCGGCGGCCGCGCACCGCCGGCGTCCGCCTGACCCCGGACGCCCGTCGCGGCGTCCCGTTCCCGCGCGCCCCTGGCGGGTCACGACGTCGTGCCCGCGCGCGCACCCTCATCTTCCCGAAAGGCACACCATCATGCGAAAGCCCCTGCGCGCCGTCGGCGCCGCCACCCTCGCCACCGGTCTCGTCGTCGCGGGCGCGAGCGTCGCGTCCGCCCACGTGACCGTGACCCCGAGCACCACGACCGCCGACTCCTACACCGTCCTGACGTTCGCCTTCGGGCACGGCTGCGGCGAGTCGGCGACCACCGGGATCGCCATCCAGATGCCCGAGCAGATCCTCTCCGTCGCCCCCGAGATCCACCCGGGCTGGGACGTCGAGAAGGTCATGGAGGAGCTCGAGACGCCCGTCGACGACGGGCACGGCGGCCAGTACACGGAGCGCGTCGCCGAGATCGTGTACACCGCGAAGACCCCGGTCCCGAACGGGTACCGGGACTCGTTCGAGCTGTCCCTCAAGCTGCCCGACGCCGCGGACGAGACCCTCGACTTCCCCACCGTGCAGACGTGCGAGGAGGGCGAGACCGCGTGGGTCGAGATCCCCGCTCAGGGCCAGAGCAGCGACGACCTCGAGTCGCCCGCGCCGTCGTTCGTGGTGACCGCGGCGGAGGCGTCCGACCCGGGGGCCGCCGAGGCCGAGACCGAGGACGCCGCCGCGGAGGCGGCGTCGGAGGACGGGAGCGCCACGGCGTCGTCGGTGGCGCCGGACGACGCGGGCACGCCCGTCGTCTCCTGGGTCGCCCTCGCGCTCGGCGCGGCGGGCCTCGTGCTCGGGGCGCTCGCGCTCGTGCGCTCGCGCCGCGCCCAGGGCTGACCTCTCCATGACCACCACGGCACGCCTCTCGGTCCTGCACCGGGCGGTGGCGCTGGCGGTCGTCGCCGCGGCCGCGGTCCTGCTCGCGATCCTCGCGAGCGGCCCGGCCGCGGCGCACGCCGTCCTCGTGGGCACCGACCCGCAGGACGGCACCGTGCTCGACGCACCGCCCGACGCCCTGACCGTCACCTTCAACGAACCCGTGCGCGCCGTCGACGGCGGGACGACCCTGCTCTCCGCCGACGGGTCGGACGTGGCGGTCGACGCCTCTGCCGTCGACCACGCGCTCGTGATCACCCCCGCAGACCCGCTCGACGACGGGACCTACGTCGTGAGCTGGCGCGTGATCTCGCTCGACTCGCACCCGGTCGCCGGGGCGTTCAGCTTCTCCGTCGGGGCGCCGAGCGTGACGACGGTCGAGGCGAGCGTCGCCGAGCCGAGCGGCGCGCTCGTCGCCGCGCGCGCGGCCGACCAGGCCGCGGTCTACCTCGGCACGTTCCTCGTGGCCGGCCTCGTCGTCTTCGAGCTCCTCGTCCTGCACGCCACGCCCGGGGCCATGCCGCGGGTGCGGTCGCGGCTGCAGCGGGCCCGGCTCGCGGGGCTCGCGGTCGCCGCCGTGGGGCTCGTGCTGAGCGTGCCGCTCACGACGGCGTGGCAGGCGGGGGGCGGGCTCGACGCCCTGCTCGACGCCTTGACCTGGCGCACGGGTCTGACGTCCGACACTGCTCTCGCCGCCGGGCTCGGCGTCCTCGGCCTCGTGGGCGCGGCGCTGCTCGCGCCGCGGGCGGCGCGCGAGACCCGAGCGCTCTGGCCGGCGGGCCTCGCGCTCGGAGGTTCCGCCCTCGCCCTGGGTGCGCTCGTGCTCGTCGGGCACACGCGCACGTTCGGTCCCGCGGCGCTCGTCGTGGCGGCCGACGTGCTGCACGTCGTCGCCGGCGCGGTGTGGCTCGGGGGCGTCGTCGGGCTGGCGCTCGTGCTGACGCCGTCGTCCCAGGTCGACGCGCGTCGTGCAGCGGTGACCGTGACGCGCTTCTCGGCGCTCGGCGCGTGGGTCGTGCTCGCCCTCGCGCTCACGGGCGTCGTGCTGGGCTGGCGGATCGTCGGCACCGTCGAGGCGCTCGTGTCCACGGCGTACGGGCAGGCGCTCCTCGTCAAGGTCGGCGTCGCGCTGTGCATCGTCGCCGTCGCGGCATGGAACCGCTACCGACTCCTCCCGTCGTTCGCCGCACCGGCGGAGCGCGGCTCGGCGCGTCGCACGACGAGCAGCGGCGGGTCGGCGGTCGGTGCCCTCTCGCGCCGGCTCGGGCGGACCGTCGCGCTCGAGGCGGGGCTGCTCGTCGTCGTCCTCGCCGTGACCGGCGTGCTCGTCTCGCGCAGCCCGGTCGACGGGGTCGCGACGGCCCCGGTGGCCGAGGACGCGGGGCCGGCCGCCGTCGAGGAGACGCGGCCGCTCGGCGACGGGACGCTCGAGGCCCGGGTCACGCCGGGCGCCGTCGGGGTCAACGCGCTCGAGCTCGTCCTGCTCGACGCCGACGGGGCCCCGCTGGAGCCCGTCGCAGACCCGGTGGTCACGACGACGCTCGCCGAACCCGCGCTCGGGCCGTTCGCGCACACCCTCGTGCGCACCGGGCCGGGGACGTACGAGGCCCCGCTCGACCTGCCCCTCGCCGGGTCGTGGACCATCACCGTGAACGTGCGGACGTCGAAGTACGAGAGTCCCATCGTCGAGATCCCCGTGGAGGTGTCGTCATGACCGCGAGCACCCCGTCCGCGCAGGGCGCGGCCCGTCGGACGCTCGCCCGGGTGAGCACCGTGCTCGCGCTCGCCGCGGTCGGCGTCGGGGTGGCCGCCGGACCGGCAGGCGCCCACGTGCTCATCGAGACCGTCGAGCCGCACGGCGACGGCATCTCGACGATCACGTTCACGTTCGACCACGGGTGCGACGGCGAGCCGACCGACACGCTCCGGGTCACCATGCCCGAGGGCGTCGAGCTGCTCGCGGCGACCCAGCCCGACGGCTGGACGTCCGCGGTCGGCGGCGACGGCGTCACGTGGTCCGGGGAGGAGGCCCCGGTCCCCGACGGCGAGCGCGCGGCCTTCACCGTCGACGTCCGCGTCACGGGCGAGATCGGTCAGTCGTTCGCCTTCCCCGCCGTCCAGGAGTGCCCGTCGGGGGCCTCTCACGACTGGAGCGACACCGACCCGTCCGGCGCCCACCCGGCGCCGACCTTCGTCGCGACGGCCGCCACCCTCAGCACCCCGACGGCGTCGCCGTTGCCGGCGAGCGAGCCGCCGACGCCCCTCGGACCTCTGGTCGCGGGCGTGGTCGGCGCGTCCGTGCTGGCGGGCGCGTGCGGCGCGTGGGCGGTGCGTGCCCGTCGCGACCGAGTGGTCTGAGGGGGCCGCGAGGGGGACCGTCGCCCCTCGGTGGTCAAGAAGACGTGCTCGGCGGCACGTCCGGCGCAGCGATGTGACACAGGTCACTCTCGCATCATGTCCCGAACCCGCGCGCCAGCCCTCGTTCGCAGGTGGGGGACGTCGTCGCGACGGGTCACGCGACGACACCCGGACCGGTGGCGGTCCGCGACGAGAGCTCCGCTGGGGGGAGCTCACGTGGCGGACCGCCACCGGTTCGTCCTTCCCGGGCCCGGCTGCCGTGGTCGGCCGCCTCACGGACCTCGGCGACCCGGCCGGGCGCCGGGGTCAGACCTCGCTGCGCGCGCCGAGCCACGGCGCGAGGACGTCCTCGCGGCCGAGCCAGCGCAGCCCGCCGTCGGCGAGCTCGTCGGGCGTCGCGAGGGCCTCGCCGAACGCGTCGAGCAGCCGGGCGCGCTCGTCACCGTCCGCGCCCTGGCGCGTGGCGCCCACGACGACGAGGCGCGTGTGCGGGCGGACCGGCACGCCCTCGGCGGTGCTCGCGTCGTCCCACGTGCCGAGCCCGCCGATGCTGAGCTGGCCTCCCGCTCCCTCCCAGGCGCACAGCGAGTCCGGCCGGTTGGCGACGTGGAAGACGCCGCGCGAGCGCAGCCGGCCGGTCCCGAGGTCCTCGATGCGGCGTAGCAGCCGCTCCGGGTCGAACGGGCGCGCCGAGCGCAGCTCGAGGGTCCAGCTGCGGTCGTCCGGGTGGCGCGCGCCGTCCCCGAGGCGTCGTTCGCCGTGCCCGCCCGGTCCGCCGCGCTCGCCGGGTCCGCCGCGCTCGCCGTGCGCACCGCGTGCGCCGAGCGGGTGCGCGCGGCGCTCGGCCGCAGCGGGGTCGTGCACGCCGGCGGCGAGATCGGCGACGTCGAGCGCGTGCAGCCCGTCGATCCGGCGGGTGCCGGCGCCGCGCAGGCGGTCGACGAGGCCGGAACCGGTGGGCGACGCCTCGATCGAGCCCGTGGTGACGACGAGGTCCGCGTGCTCGAGCTGGGCGGCGAGCGCCTCGCCGACCGCGCGCTCGTCGTCCGGCGTGAGGGCTATACCGCGCTCGTCGACGAGGTCGTCGTCGAGCAGGTCGTGCTCCGCCTGCTCGACGTCCACGACCGCCAGCACCGTTGCGAGGCGCAGGCGCTCGAGCTCGCCGCCGGGGGCGCTCGCGCCGGCGAGCGCCCGCGCGACGGGGAGGGACTCTGCGCCGACCGGCAGCGCGAGCGCCACGTGGCCCCAGCGACCGTCCTCCGCGAGGCGGCGCAGCGTGGGGACGGCGTCCTCGCGCACCGCGCACGACAGGCACGCGTGCTCGAGCGGGACGCGGACGTCCTCCACCACGCCGGTGGCGTCGACGACGACGCGCCGCAGCTCGCCGTCGGTCGCGAGGATGTCGTGGCGCAGCACCACGGCGCCCTCCCCTCCGACGGCGAGGCCGAAGACGGCCGCGTCGCGCAGGACGGCGTCGACGGTCGCGACGACGCTCAGCGGGAGGCGGGGGTCGAGCGGGTCCGGGTGGTCGAGGGTCATGCAAGGGCTCCAGTTCTGGCCGCGGGAACAACCTGGCGGGTGGTCGTGTTGGACTGTACACCTTGACGAGAATGATTCTCAGTACCTATCGTCTCGTCATCGTCCAGGAAGGAACACCATGTCCGCCGTCTGCCAGGTGCTCGGCACCTCGCCCGGGTTCGGCCACTCGATCTCGCACTCCCACGTGCGGACCAAGCGACGCTTCGACCCCAACGTCCAGAAGAAGCGCTACTGGGTGCCCTCGCTCGGGCGCCACGTCACGCTGCGCGTGAGCACGCGCGGCATCAAGACCATCGACCGCAAGGGGATCGACGTCGTCGCGGCGGAGATCCTCGCGAGAGGGGAGAAGCTCTGATGGCCACCCGACAGGACCTGCGTCCCGTGATCAAGCTGCGTTCCACCGCCGGCACCGGGTTCACCTACGTGACCCGCAAGAACCGCCGCAACGATCCCGACCGGCTCGTGCTGCGCAAGTTCGACCCCGTCGCGCGGCGCCACGTCGACTTCCGCGAGGAGCGCTGATGGCGAAGACGTCGAAGATCGCACGCAACGAGCAGCGCGCGACGGTCGTCGCCCGGTACGCCGAGCGGCGCGCCGAGCTGAAGCGCGTCGTCGCCTCGCCCACGGCCACGTCCGACGAGAAGGCTGCGGCCGTCGCGGAGCTGCAGCGCCAGCCGCGCGACGCGAGCGCGACGCGCCTGCGGAACCGCGACGCGGGCGACGGTCGCCCGCGCGGCTACCTGAGGAAGTTCGGGCTCTCGCGCGTGCGGATGCGTCAGATGGCGCACCGCGGCGAGCTGCCCGGAGTCACGAAGTCGAGCTGGTGACGGCTCCGGCCGTCACGACAGCAGTACGGAGGAGAGCATGAAGAAGGACATCCACCCCGAGTACGGGCCCGTCGTCTACCGCGACAAGTCGGCCGACCTCGCGTTCCTCACGCGCTCGACGCTCGCGGGCGACCACCCGGGCGGGCCGGGCGTGCCGCGCGAGACGATCCTCTGGGAGGACGGCAACACCTACCCGGTCGTCGACGTCGAGATCTCGAGCGCGAGCCACCCCTTCTACACGGGCACGCAGCGCGTCGTGGACACCGCGGGCCGCGTCGAGCGGTTCCGTCAGCGCTACGGCGCACGCGCGCAGGGCGGCGGTACGCGATGAAGGTCCGCGCCTCGCTGCGCTCGCTGAAGAACAAGCCGGGCGCGATCGTCGTGCGCCGCCGCGGCAGGACGTTCGTCATCAACAAGAAGAACCCGCGCTGGAAGGCCCGTCAGGGCTGAGGCGCACCGGGTGGTGCTGTGCGCGCCGCCACGCGGGACCCAGGACCGGAGCTGCCGACGGGCGGCTCCGGTCCTGTCTTTGTGAGAACGATTATCGCTATGTATAGTCGCTCGCGGTTGCGCCCGTCGTCGGAGCGCGCCCCCGGTCCCGCCGCCGACGGCGGCCTAGAGAGGAAGACCCCGTGTCACTCACCACCCGCAGCAGACCGCTCGTGGCAGCCCTGGGCGTGCTCGCCCTGCTCGCGTCGTTCGTGGTCCCCGTCCTCGGCGGCACCCTGGCGACGGCGTCCGCCGCGCCGGCCGACCGCGAGCACGTGCTCACGCACGGCCACGTCGACGGCTTCGAGACGACCTACGACGCGGCGACCGGCACGGTCGTCCTGAGCGTCAAGGACGACACCCGCATCTACGAGCCGGGTTCCGCCTACCGGGCGCCCGAGACCACGACCTTCGCCTACGAGGACGCGCGCCTCGTCCAGACCCTCCCGCCCGCGACGGGCGGCTGGGCCTTCCTCGGCGCGTACGGCGGCACCGACGCGTGGATTGCGAGCCAGACCGGCAGCGACCAGACCTACGCCCCCTGGGTCGGCTGGAGCACCGAGCGGCTGCTGGGCAGCCTGGCCGGCACGGGCATCACGCCCGCGTCCGGGCAGCCGGTCTCGCTCGACGTCCGCGTCGACGGACCGGGTGACGTCTTCGCATTCCAGAACGGGTCGTTCGGCGCGCCGATCAACCGGTACGTGGACACGACGACGTCGGCCGGCGGCACGATCCCGGTCAGCGCGAACGCGCACGTCCACACCAACTGGATCTACACCGCCGAGGGCGACTACACGTTCGTCGTCACGCCGTCCCTCGCGACCACCGCGCACGGCACGATCACCGGTGGCGCCGCGACGTACCACGTCCGCATCGGCGAGCGCGCTCCCGAGCCCGTGACGACGTCGGTGTCCGTCGCAGCGGACGCGGCCGAGCACGTCGAGGGCTCGACGGCGACGTTCACCGCGACGCAGGAACCGGCCACCGAGCTGTCGACGTACCGCTGGGAGGTCGCGGTCGCGGGCTCGGAGGAGTTCGTCGCGGTCGACGGTGCCACGGGCCCCACGTACGAGCGCCAGGTCGCCCTGGCCGACGACGGCGCGCGCGTGCGCGCCGTCCTGCTCGACGGCGACCGCGCCGCGGGCACGTCGGAGCCGGTGGCGCTCGCCGTCGTCGCCGCGCCGCCGACGCACACCGTGACCCTCGCGCCGCTCGAGGCGGAGTACGCGACCGGCAGCACGATCTACCTCGAGGCGACCCTGGAGCCGGCCGTCGAGGGGGCGACGTACCGCTGGGAGAGCCACCAGCCCGGCGCGACCACGTTCTCCCCGGTCCTCCCGACGGTGTTCACCGAGGCGACGCTGTCGCTGCTGGCGACCGAGGAGGTCGAGGGCCACGCGTGGCGCGTCGTCGCGCTCGACCCGTCCGGCGCCGAGCTCGCGACGTCCGAGCCGGTCGTCGTGCCCGAGGTCCGGGAGATGCCGTGGGAGGCGCCCGTCCGCGACGAGACGCCCGTGGTGCTCAGCCGGGGGCACATCGACCTGTTCAACCTCTACCTCGACGCCGGCCGGCTCACGCTCGCCGTCGTCGACGGCTCCGGCGAGTACTCGCCGCGGGCGGTCGATCGCGCGCCGAGCGCGGTGACGGTCGCGGTGGACCCGGTGCTGAGCGCCCTGCCGGTGCCCGACACGGGGTACGACTTCCTCGGCGAGCCGGGGGACGAGGTCTACGTCCTGCCGTCCTCCCAGACCGACGGCCTCCCGTGGCCGGGCTGGACCACCGAGCGCTTGGAGAAGAGCCTGCCCGAGGGCGTGACGGCGTCCGACCTGCGTTACGAGATCGAGGCCGACGGCCCGGGCAGCGTCTCCGCGTGGGCGGGCGGCCTCGACGGGTCGCCTCGGATCCACTTCGACAGCGGCGACGACGAGCCGGACGTGGTGCCGGTCCGCGTCGGTGCGCACGTCCACACAAGCTGGGGCTTCACCGAGCAGGGCACCTACACGCTGCGCGTCACGGCGAAGGGCTCGCTCTCCGACGGCACCGAGCTGGTCAGCGACACGGAGACCTACACCTTCGAGGTCGGCGAGGAGCAGCCGGCCCCCGAGCCGGAGCCCGAGCCCGATCCTGGGGCGTCGGAGCCGAACCGCGAGTTCGTCCTCTCCCGCGGCCACGTCGACGGGTTCGAGGTGACGTACGACGACGCGTCCGGCGCCCCGGTCCTGTCCGTCAAGGACGACACCCGGATCTACGGCCCGGGGTCCGAGTACCGCTCCCCGGCCGACGTGACGATCGCGTACGAGGACGAGCGCGCGCTGCAGCGCCTGCCCGCAGCCGAGGGCGCGTGGTCGTTCCTCGGCGAGCACGGCGGCCAGGACGCGTGGATCGGCTCGCAGACCGGCGCCGAGCAGGAGCTCCTGCCGTGGGTGGGCTGGAGCACCGAGCGTCTGCTCCCGTCCCTCGAGGGCTCCGGGATCACCCTCGCCACCGGTTCGCCGGTGGAGCTCGACGTGTCGATCGAGGGTCCGGGTGACGTCTTCACCTTCCAGAACGACTCGTTCGGCAACCCCGTCAACCGGTACGTGGACACCACGGCGTCGTCCGGCGGCACCATCCCTGTCACGGCGAACGCGCACGTCCACACGAACTGGGTGTTCACGGCACCCGGCGACTACCACCTCACCGTGACGCCGAGCCTGAGGAGTGCCGACGGCCGGACGATCGCGGGCGAGGCCGCGGACTACCACGTCCGCGTCGGGCCGTACGCGCCGTCGTGGACACCGATGACGGACGACCAGCTGACCGACGCCAACCGTGGCGGGCTGACGCTCGACAAGGCGTCCTACGCGGCCGGCGACCCGGCCGTCGCGTCCTCGCCGTCCTTCGCGGACGGGCAGGAGGTCGTGGCGTACGCGTACTCCGAGCCCACGAGCGCCGGCACGGCGACGGCGCAGGGCGGCGCGGTGCGCGTCGCGATCCCCACGTCGCTCGACTCCGGCGCGCACAAGCTCGCCGTGTACGACGCGGCGTCGGGCGACCTCGTCGGCTGGGCGCCGTTCGCCGCGACCGCGGCCGTCGTCCCTGGGCCTGACGACGGGTCGGGCGACGGGTCCGGCGGCGACGCGGACGGCGACGGCGCGGGTGGCGCGGGTGGCGCGGGCGGTGGTGGCGGGTCCGGCACAGGGGGCGCCGGGTCGACGACGCCTGAGCCGTGCCTCCCTACCCCCGTCACGAACGAGGTGAAGACCCAGGCGCTCGCCGGGGTGACCGACGGTCACTTCGACTTCGGCTCCCGGGTCGAGGACAACGACCTCGTCGCCACGGTGAAGGACGCCCGCAAGCAGCCGCCGACGTGGATCGAGCCGGGTGCCGTGACGTTCCGTCTCGGTGACGCGGCGAAGGACGAGGTGCCTGCCGGCGGCGAGTTCTCGTTCCTCGGCGAGCCTGGTTCCCCGATCTGGTCGATCGGCCAGGTCCAGGAGTCGGGCGTGCCGTGGCTCGGGTGGAACACCCAGCACCCGACGCTCGTCGAGGCGGCGGCCGGACCGGTCACCTACACCCTCGAGTCCGTCGACGGGCCGGGAGAGCTCGGCGTGTACGCCACCGGGAACTTCGGGGGCGTGGGCACCAAGTACTTCGGGACGCTCGACGGCTTCCCGAGGAGCACCGCGGTGCCGCTCAACCAGCACGTCCACGGCAACTGGGCGTTTACCGAGCAGGGCGTGTACAAGGTGACCTTCACCCTGTCCGTGCCGCTCACGAGCGGCGGGACGGTCTCGGACACGGCGACCCTCACCTTCTCCGTGGGCGACAGCTCGGGGATCACCACGAAGACGACGTACGTCGGGAAGACGGCGTCGGGTGAGAGCTGCGAGCTGAGCGCCGACCAGAAGGCCGCCCTGGCCTCCACGGGGGCCGACCCGGCTTCCGCGCTGGCCCTCGGCGTGCTGCTGCTCGGCGCGGGCGGCGTGCTCCTTGGCGTCGCGCGCCGGCGCCGCGGGACGTCGCCGACCGCCTGACGACGTCCGACGTCGACCGCTCCCGCCTGTGGCACCACCACCTCCTCCCCGGGTGGTGTCGCAGGCGGGGTCCTCAGCGCTCGCGGGCAGCGGGCGTACGGAGACCGACCGCACAGAGAGCAGGAGCATGACCCTCGCCGACCGCACGCGCCGTGCGCGCCACGGCGCCACGCCGGGCCCACGTGCCGCCGGCACGCTCGCGGGCGTCCTGGCAGGCGTGCTGGTCGTCGCCGCCGGGTGCGCCCCGGCACCAGGGTCGGCGGACCCCGCCGACGGGCTGAGCGTCGTCGCGACGACCGGGGTCCTCGCCGACCTGGCCCGGAACGTCGTCGGCGACCGTGCCACCGTCACGTCGCTCGTCCCCGAGGGCGGCGACCCGCACTCGTACGAGCCGTCGCTGCGCGACGTGCGCGACGTCGTGTACGCGGACGTCGCCTTCAGCAACTACATGCTGCTGGAGGAGCACGACATCATCAAGATGCTCGACGCCAACCTGCCGCCGGACGTCCCGAACGTCTCGCTCGCCGAGTCGGCCGTGAAGTACGCGGCCGAGATCATCCCGCTCGTCGAGAACGTCAACCTCGACACCATCTGGCTCGGGCTCGCCGTGAGCGGCACGGGCGCGGAGCACGGCGCGACGCGCTCGTCGGACGTGCGGCTCGGCGCCACCGGCCTGGACGGGCCCGGGCAGCTCACCGGCTACCTCACGGAGACGTTCGGGAACCCCCGGGTGTACTTCGACTCGGCCGACGGGTTCGACGGAGCCACCGGTGCCGACGGAGGCGGGGGAGGGGGCGACACGGTGACCCTGCCCACGGACGCGCACACCCACATGAGCTGGACCTTCTCCGAACCGGGCGTGTACCGCCTCGACCTGGAGGCGGAGCTGCTGACGACGCCGGAGGCGGACCCCGTGCCGGCCGGCGCGTCGACGGTGACCTTCGCGGTCGGCGTCGACCCCTACTCGGTACCAGGCATGGAGGGCGCCGAAGTGCTCGACGGCGGGCACGCCGACCTGGCGGTGCAGCTCGACACGGGGGAGATCGTCATCTCCTCGGACTCCGCCGAGGACGTGGGTGGCCACCACCACGTGCACGACCCGCACGACACCGTGATCGCGGTGCCGAACAAGGCGCTCGCGCCGGTCCCGGCAGGCCCGGACTTCCGCTTCCTCGGCCGGGCGGGGGAGCAGGTCTACCAGCTGCCCCAGGCGGTCCTCGGCAAGCACGTGCACGGTGAGATCGACCCGCACCTGTGGCAGGACGTGCGCAACGCGCAGGCCTACGTGGAGATCATCCGGGACACGCTCGTCGAGGTGGACCCGGCGGGCGCGGCGGAGTACCGCGCCAACGCCGAGGCCTACCTGCGGACGCTCGACGAGACCGACGCGTACGTCGAGCGCACCCTCGCGGCCATCCCTCGCTCGCAGCGGTACCTCGTCACGACGCACGACGCGTTCGCGTACCTCGGCAAGGCCTACGACGTCGAGATCGCAGGCTTCGTCACCCCCAACCCCGCGACCGAGCCGAGCGTCGCCGAGCGCGCGAAGCTCACGCAGACGGTCCGGACGCTGCGCGTCCCCGCCGTGTTCCTCGAGCCGAACCTCGCCGCTCGGTCCTCCGTGCTCACCGAGGTCGCGAGGGAGAACGGCGTCCAGGTGTGCCCTATCTACTCCGACGCGTTCGACGACGACGTCACGACCTACGTCGCCATGATGCGAGCGAACGCCGACTCCCTGCGCCGCTGCCTCGCGTGAGCGCCCCCTCCTGACACGAAGGACGACCATGACTCCCCGCCCCCTCCTTACCGCGGTCGCGCTCTCGTGCGCGCTCCTGGCCGGGACGCTCGTGGCCGGTCCGGCCGCCGCCGTCCCCGCCACGCACTCCCTGCCCGCCGACACGCAGGACGAGCCGGGTCTGCAGCAGCGCGTCGGCGCCGACGAGATGAGCGTCGAGGGCCGCGAGGTCGTGACGCAGGGGCACCTGGACATCGGTCCGCGGTTCCTCGACGGCACGTGGACCCTCCAGGCGCGCGACGACAGGGTGGTCCCGGCCGTGTGGCGCGCCCCTGAGCAGACGGTGCTGCACGTCCTCGACGACGCGATCCTCCCTGCGCCGGACAGCCCGGACTTCGCCTTCCTGGGCGTCGACCCGGGTGCGCCGCTCTACGTGGTGCCGCAGGTGCAGAACCAGGACGTCGTCTGGATCGGCTGGAACACCCAGGACCCCGAGGTCACGCAGCGCATCGACCGCGGCGCGACCCTGCGCCTCGACGGCGTCGAGGGACCGGGCGCGTTCCACCTCTTCCTGCAGGAGGGCGTCACCGGTCCGCCCAACGTGCTGTGGAGCTCCGACGTGGACGCTCCCCAGGACCTGTGGATGGAGGTGAACACTCACGTGCACGCCAACTGGGTGTTCACCGAGCCCGGCGTCTACACGTTCGACGTCACCGTGCTCGCCGACCTGGCGGACGGGTCGTCGGTCGAGGACGCGGGTGTGCTCCGGTTCGCCGTGGGGACCGCGACCGACCCGCAGACGGCCTTCGCCGCCGCGGACGAGACGCAGCCGGAGGCGGCGGAGCCTGTCGACGACCCGACGGACGTCGAGCCGTCCGAGCCCGCGGCGCCCGACGACGCGTCGACCGCGGACACCTCCGACGCGGCGGGGGCCGGGACACCGACCTCGACGGTCGCGCTCTGGGTCGGCCTCGCGGTCGTCGTCCTCCTCGCCGCGGTCGTCGTGACGGTCCTGCACGGCCGGCGCGCCCGTGCGGCCGCCGAGCGGGAGGCGGACTCCGCCCCCCACGGGGACGCGTCGTGAGCGCGTCCACGAGCACGAGCACGGGCGCCGCTCGGAGCGCGGCGTCGAGCCGGCCGGCGGAGCCGGTCCCGGCGTCCCACGGCGTGACGCCGGTGCTGAGCGTGCGTGACGTGGCCGTCGAGCTCGGCGGCCGGCTCGTGCTCCACGACGCCTACCTCGACGTCCACGCCGGCGAGCTCGTCGGTCTCATCGGGCCCAACGGAGCGGGCAAGACGACCCTGCTCCGCGCCGTGCTCGGCCTCGTGCGACGTCGGTCCGGCGAGATTCTCGTGGACGGTGCCGGGGGTCGTCCCGCGTCGGCGGCGATCGGCTACGTGCCGCAGCGCCACGAGTTCGCGTGGGACTTCCCGATCTCGGTCGAGGACGCGGTGATGTCAGGGCGGGTGCGCCGCATCGGCTGGCTGCGCCGTCCGGGCGTGCCCGACTATCGCGCCGTGCGCGAGGCGCTCGACCGCGTCCGCATGACGCACCTGCGCGGCCGGCCCGTCGGCGAGCTGTCCGGCGGGCAGCGCCAGCGCGTCCTCGTCGCGCGCGCCCTCGCGCTCGGGCCGCGCGCGCTGCTGCTCGACGAGCCGTTCACGGGCCTCGACGTGCCGACCCAGGAGCTCCTCACCGACCTCTTCGCCGAGCTCGCGCGCGACGACGGCAAGGCCGTGCTCATGACTACCCACGACCTCGTCGCCGCGATGCACGCGTGCACGCGCATCTGCCTGCTGAACCGCACCGTCGTCGCGACGGGCACCCCGGCAGAGCTCGACGACCCCGCCCTGTGGATGCGCGCCTTCGGCATCTCCCCGTCCTCGCCGCTGCTCGCGGCCCTCGGGCTCTCTCCGGCCACCGACCCGAAGGGGGACGCGTGATCTCGATCGGCGACTTCGTCCAGGACCTGCTCAACCCGGACCTCGCGTTCCTCCCCAAGGCGCTCCTCGTGGCGGTGATGTCGAGCGTCGTGTGCGGCGTGATCGGCTGCCACGTCGTCCTGCGCGGGATGGCCTTCATCGGGGACGCCGTCGCGCACGCCGTCTTCCCGGGCCTCGCGGTGGCGTTCGTGCTCCAGGGGTCGCTCGTGGTCGGCGGGGCGGTGGCCGGGATCGTCACGGCGGTCCTCGTGGCGGTCTTCTCGCAGAACCGCCGTCTCAAGGAGGACTCGATCATCGGCGTGTTCTTCGTCGCGGCGTTCGCGCTCGGCATCGTCGTCATCTCGACCGCGCCGGGGTACGCCGGCTCGCTGCAGCAGTTCCTGTTCGGCTCGATCACCGGCATCCCCGACGAGGACGTCGTCGTCGTCGCGGTCGCCGGCACGGTCCTCCTGCTGCTCGCGTTCCTGCTGCACAAGGAGCTCGTCGCGGTCAGCCTCGACCGGGAGATGGCCCGGTCGGCCGGGCTGCCCGTGTTCCGGCTCGACCTCGTGCTCTACGTGCTCGTGACGATCGCGATCGTCATCTCGGTGCAGACGATCGGCAACATCCTCGTCCTGGCCCTCCTCATCACGCCCGCTGCGGCAGCGCGCCTGCTCACGGACCGGCTCGGCGTGATGATGCTGCTCGCCCCCGTCATCGGTGGCTCGTCGGCGCTCGTCGGCCTCTACCTGTCCTGGAGCCTCGACCTGCCCGCGGGCGGCACCATCGTGCTCGTCGCGACGGCGGTGTTCCTGCTCGCCTGGTTCCTCGCCCCGCGCCACGGCCTGGTCGCGCGACGGCGCATGCACACCTCCGCGCGGACGTCCGAGGACGAGGCCGGCGGCAAGGTCCGCCATGATGTCGACCCCTCAGGAGCGGTCGACGACCGGGCCCCGACCGCTTCCGTTTCGTCGCACGCCTAGCGACGGAGCACGCGTCGAGGCAGGGCGCAGACCCGTGCCTCTGCCATGCCCGGCGCCGATGCCCCGCAGGCGGCTCGGGCACGCGACCCGCGCGTGCGTTGGTGTCTGCGCATGCATGCAGATAAGCAGAGATGTTCCTTCGGCGTGGAGAGCCAGTACGTAGAGCTCGCTGCGGAGGTCTTCTCGCTGCTCGCGGACGCGACGCGGGTGCGGATCATCCTCGCGCTGCGGGACGGCGAGTCCTCGGTCAACGACCTGGCGGAGCACATCGGGAAGTCCCCGACCGCGGTGTCGCAGCACCTGGCGAAGCTGCGCTGGGGCCGGGTCGTGCGCACGAGGCAGGACGGGACGCGGGTGTTCTACTCCTTGGTCGACGAGCACGCGCGCAACCTCGTGACGCAGGCGGTGTTCCAGGCGCAGCACGCGCTCGACGAGGACCCCGCCCACCACCGCGCGCACCCGGATCACCCGCTGGACGCGTCGTGACCGCGACGCACCGTCATCCGCATGCCGACCATCCGGACCCTCATCACCCGGCGCACGAGGCGCACGGGCACGACCACCCGCACCCACGGGGGTTCAAGGGCTGGCTCCACGAGGTGTTCGTACCCCACTCCCACGACGCCGCCGACTCGATCGACGACGCGCTCGAGGCCAGCGAGCAGGGCATCCGGGCGGTCAAGGTCGGCCTGCTCGTGCTCGGACTCACCGCGACCGCCCAGCTCGCGATCGTCGCGATCAGCGGGTCGGTCGCCCTGCTGGCGGACACCGTCCACAACTTCTCTGACGCGCTGACCGCCGTCCCGCTGTGGATCGCGTTCGTCCTCGGCCGGCGCGCCGCCACCACCCGCTACACCTACGGGTACGGCCGGGCGGAGGACCTCGCCGGGTTGTTCATCGTCGCGATGATCGCCCTGTCAGCCGTCGTCGCCGGCGTCGAGTCCGTGCGCCGCCTGGCTGATCCGCAACCTCTGGAGAACCTCGGATGGGTGCTCGCCGCAGGCATCGTCGGGTTCGCCGGGAACGAGGCGGTCGCCGTCTATCGGATCCGCGTCGGTCGCCGGATCGGATCAGCCGCGCTCGTCGCCGACGGCGTGCACGCCCGCACCGACGGCTTCACCTCGCTCGCCGTGATCCTCGGCGTGGTCGGAGTCTGGGCCGGGTTCCCGCTCGCTGACCCCGTGGTGGGTCTGCTCATCACGGCCGCCATCCTGGTCCTGCTGTGGGGCACCGCACGAGACGTCGGCCGCCGCCTGCTCGACGGCGTCGACCCGGACCTGACCCGCAGGGCCTGGCACGCCCTCGAGCACGTCGAGGGCATCGAGAATGTCACCGACGTCCGCCTGCGGTGGACGGGGCACCGCCTCGCCGTCCAGGCGCGCGTGGAGATCTCGCCGGACCTGAGCGTCGCCATGGCGGAGCAGCTCACGAGACCGGCGGCCCAGGCCGTTCGCCGTGAGCTGGGCGCGGTCGGAGCGGTGGACATCGTCGTCGCGCCGAGGGCTAGGAGAACCGACCCGCTGCATCGTTGACACGGTCGAGGCGAACCACGCGATGGGCGGCCTCGACGGTCGCTCGTCGGTGGGCGACGACGAGCGTGGCGCGGCTCGGCGAGGTGGCGAGCAGCTCCATGAGGGCGGCGTCGGCCTCGTGGTCGAGCGACGCGGTCGCCTCGTCGAGCACGAGGACCCGTGGGTCGCGCAGCAGAGCGCGCGCGATGGCGACACGGGCCCGTTGCCCTCCGGAGAGCCCGTGGCCGTGCTCGCCGACGGGGGTGTCCAGTCCCCGGGGCAGCCCGACGTCCGGGCGGAGGAGGCCCGCGTCCCGCGCCGCCCGTCCGACCGCCTCCGCGGAGGCGTCGGGATCGCCGAGCACGATGTTCGTCCCCACGGTGCCGCGCAGCAGCGGGGACGACTGCGGGACGACGGCGACGAGTGCGCGCAGCGCCTGGTCGGACAGGTCCCGGACGTCGGTCCCGTCGACGCGGACGGCACCGGAGTCGGGGTCCCACAGGCGCAGCACGAGCCGAGCCGCCGTCGTCTTTCCCGCCCCGGACGGTCCCGTGAGCGCGACCACCTCCCCGGGCCGCACGTGCAGCGAGAGCCGGTCGAGGACGGGCCGAGCGTCGTCGTAGGAGAAGGACACGGCGTCGAGCACGAGGCCGCTCTCCGTCGCGGCGGGTGGCCGGTCCGGTCGGTGCTCCTCCGCCCTGGTGTCCGTCCCGACGGCGGGCTGGAGGTCGAGCACCTCGGTGATCCTCGCGGCCGCCGCGCGCAGCGTGCCGGCGTTGCGCAGCAGGTCGGCGATCTGCGCCGCGGGACCGAGCCCGGCGACCGCCACGGTCAGGGCGAGCGGGACGTCGCCCGGTGCGACCGCGCCACGGTCCAGCAGTGCGACGCCGAGCGCGCCGAGCGCGGTGGCCGCGAGCAGCAGGTCGCCGATGCCGCGCTCGGCCCCGAGGCGGGACGCCTCGCGGACCTGGAGGCGGCCCAGTGCCCGCGTGCGCTCGGACACGTTCGCGAGCTGGGTGTCGAGCGCGTCGGCGCCGGCGAGCTCCCGCAGGCCCCGGACGGTGTCGAGCACCTGGGCGCGCAGCTGCGCGGTGCCCGCCGCGAGCGCGTCGCCATCGCCTCGGGCGCGCCGCGCCGTGGTGAGGGGGACGGTGACGCCGACGACGAGCAGCGGTACCCACACAAGCAGCAGCAGAGGGCTGATCGCCGCCGATGCCGCGGCGCTGATCCCGAGGACGAGCCCTGCGCCGAGCGTCTGGGAGACCGTGTGGGCGTAGAGCCACTCGAGAGTCTCGATGTCCGTGACGACCGTCGTGGTGAGATCACCGGAGTGCCGATGGCGGATACGCGTCGGGAGCGCCCGGCGCAGCGTGTCGAAGACCCGACCGCGCAGGACGCCAATGAGCCGGTAGGCAAGGTCGTGCGACACCCACGCCTCGCGCCAAGCCGCACCCGCGGCGACCAGGCAGAGGGCGGCGAGCCCGGCCGTGGTCGGTCCGAGCGCCGGCGGCTCGCCCGCGACCGCCCGTCCTACCGTCGCGGCGAGCCAGAGCGCGATCACGAGGACGGTGACCTGGGCGACGACGTTCCACACGACGGTCTCGACGAAGAGCCGTCGGTGGGTGAGCACGACCGGGAGCATCCGCAGCACGGGCCTCATCGGTCCGCTCCGGCGAGGACGCGCTCCGTCGGCGGGCCGTCCCCCGAGCCCACCACCCGTCCGCCCTCGAGAGCGATCCACCGGTCGGCGTGGGCGCACGCGCCCGCTCGGTGCGCGACGACGATCGTCGTGCGGTGGCCGGCCCGTCCAGCGACGGTGCGCACGAGGCGTCGCTCGGTCTCGGGGTCGAGGGCGGACGTCACCTCGTCGAGCACCAGCACGGGTGCTCGGGAGACGAGGGCGCGCGCCACCGCGAGGCGTTGGCGCTGCCCGCCCGACAGCTGTGCACCGTCCTCGGCGAGGACGGTGGAGTACCCCTGCGGCAGGGCGAGCAGGACGTCGTGCACCTCGGCGGCGCGCGCGGCGTCCTCGAGCTCCGCGTCGGTCGCCCCCGGGCGGTACAGGCGCAGGTTGTCCCGGACCGTCCACGCGAAGAGTGCCGGGTCCTGGGGCACCACGACGACGCTGCGCACGCGGGCCGCACGGTCGAAGGTGCGCAGGTCCGCGCCGTCGACGCGGACGGTGCCAAGGTCGGGGTCGACGTCGCGCTCGAGCAGCCGGGCGAGCGTGCTCTTGCCGGAGCCGGACGGCCCGACGACCGCGAGGGTCTCGCCGGGTGCGATGTGGAGGGTGACGTCGGTGACGCCGACGTCGGTGCCGGGGTAGCGGTACGTCACCTGCTCGAGCGCGACGGCTGCGGGCGAGGAGGCGGGCCGTGACCGGGTGCCGTCGTCGGTCACCGCCGACCGGGCCGACAGCAGCCGGTCGAACCCGTCGACGGCCGTGAGCCCGAGGTAGCCGGCGTGCCAGTGCCGGGCGAGGTCCGTGACGGGCCGGAAGCACTCCCGGGCGAGCAGCAAAACGGTGATCGCACCGGCGACTGGCAGGATGCCGCGGGCGGCGTCGACGAGCGTGACCACGACGGCGAGGACGACCCCGAGCTGCATCGCGAGGACTCCGACCCCCGTGTCGACCATGGACCAGCGCAGCTGGTGCATGGTCGACGTACGCAGCGCCTCGGCGCGTCCTGCGAGGCGGTCGCCGGCACGTTCGGACGCGCCGAAGGACCGGAGCAGCGGGATCGACTGCAGCGCCTCGACGTAGTCGCCCGCGAGCTCCTCGAACCGCTGCCAGCGGAGGCGTCCGTGGCGCACGAGGCGCGCGTCGCCCAGGCGGGGCAGGAGGACGGCCACGGCGGCCGAGCCCGCGAGGACCCCCGCGGCCGCGGGCGAGTACGTCCCCACGAGGAGGACGACGCCGAGGGGGACGACCGCCGTGACGACGAGCTGGGGCAGGTAACGGGTGCAGTACGCGTCGACCCCGTTCACGCCGTCGAGCACGGTCGCCGCTGCCCGCCCGGAGTCGCGCTCGCCGGCGGGAACGGCCTGCAGCTGGCGCAGCAGCCGGGCGCGCAGCCGCACCCGCACAGCCACCCCCGTGCGTGCGGCGAGCGGTTCCTGCGCCCAGACGAGGACCGCGCGCACCGCCGCGACGACGCCGAGGAGAAGGAGCAGCGCAAGCACCTGCCCGCGGCCGTGCACGACCGCCGCCACGGCCTCGCCCGCGAGGACGGCGAACGTGACGTGCACTCCGCACAGCGCGACACCGAGCGCGGCCAGGGCGCAGATGGCGCCCGGGGCCGCGCCCGCGAGGTGGAGGAGCCGCCGGTGGAGCACCGCTCAGAACGCGACGGGGTAGAGCTGCTCGGCGATCTGGCGCACGATCGAGACGTTGCCGAGCGTGCCCGGGAAGACGTCGGCGCTGGACACGGCGATGAGGCGGCCCTCCCGGACGGCCGGCATGTCCGGGAAGGTCGTGGTCAGGTACTCGCGCGTCGCGGCCTCGTGCCCGTCGTCGTAGACGGAGAACACGAGCGCGTCCGGCTGTTCCGCCGCGAGCGACTCGGGCGTGATCGTCGCGGCGAAGAAGTCGGCGAAGGCGGGCTGGTCGGGTGCGTGCACGGTGTCCGCACCGGCGCGACGCAGGATGTCGTGCTCCACACCGGCCCCGATCGCGGAGAGCGTCGTGCCCTCGACGTACACCTGCGCGACCCGGAGCTTCTCGACGTCGGCGACAGCTGCCTCGACCTCGTCCAGCTCCGCCTGGCTCTGCTCGACGAGCTCCGCGGCGGCGTCCTGCACGTCGAACATCTCCCCGAGGTTCTCGAGGTCGGTGAACAGGTCTGTCACCTCGGCCGACATCCGTCGCTCCGCGCACCCTCCCGTCGCGACGTACACCGCTGCCCCGGCCTGCTCGAGCTGCTCGATGCTCGCGAAGCCCTGCTCGGCGGTGAACTCGTACGTCGTGGGCGAGTACACGAAGTCCGGTCCGACGGCGAGGAGGTCCTCCCGCGGAGGCGGCATCACGTCGCCGACGACGAGCACGTCCTGCGCCAGGTCTGCGACGTCGTCGGGCAGCGCCTGCGCCCCCGCCTGCGCCTGACCGGCCAGGCGGTCGGCCAGTCCGAGCCGCAGCAGCAGCTCGGTCTGGGCGGGGTGCATCCCGACCGCGGCCGTCGGCACCTCCTCCACCACGACCTCGCGGCCGCAGTTCTCCAGGGTCACGGGAGCCGGTGCTGTCTCGTCGCCGGCACCCGCCTCTGCCGGTGGGTCCGTCGTCACCGACTGTCCGCAGCCGGCCAGGAGCGCGGCGACGAGGACGGCCCCCGCGGCGCGGCGTGCGGTGGTCCGGGGACGGGGGGTGTGGGGCGTCGTCATGGGTGCGTGCTCTCTGCTCGGGGCGCGGTGGTGCGGTCGGAGGTGCGCGCGGTGGCGCGGGGCAGGGGTCGGAACGCGAAGACGGGAGGGTCGCCGAGCACGCGCACGTCGACGGCGAACGTCGCGCGCACGAGGTCGGGGGTCAGGACGACCCCGGGCGGGCCGTCGGCGACGACGCGGCCGTCGGCGAGCACGACGACGCGGTCGCAGTACTGGGCGGCGAGGTTGAGGTCGTGCAGCGCGGCGATCACGGTGCGGCCGAGACCGCGCACGGTGCTCATCAGGTCGTGCTGGTGGCTGACGTCGAGGTGGTTGCTGGGCTCGTCGAGCACGAGCACAGGGCTGCGCTGGGCGAGGGCGCGCGCGAGCATGACGCGCTGCCGCTGCCCCCCGGAGAGCGTCGCGACCATGCGGTCGGCCAGGTCGTCGACCTCCGTGCGGCGCATGGCCTCGTCGACGATCGCGAGGTCCTCCGCGGTGTCGCGCCCGAACGACGCGTGGTGCGGGCCGCGGCCGAGCAGCACGGTCTCGTGCACGTCGAGGTCGAACTCCGTGCGCGGGTCCTGCAGCATGACCGCGACGCGGCGGGCGGCCTCGCGCGGACCGAGCGCGAGCACGTCGTCGCCGTCGACGCGCACCGTGCCGCTGCTCGGACGCACCGCCCGGTACAGGGTGCGCAGCAGCGAGGACTTGCCGCTGCCGTTCGGCCCGACGAGGCCGACGACCTCGCCGGGCTCGACGACGAGCGACGCACCGCTCACGACCTCGCGTCCGCCGAGCGTGACGCAGACCCCGTCGATCTCCACCCTCATCGGCCGAACCCCGCCCGCGCGGCGCCGTCGCGGCGCATGAGCCACAGGAAGAAGGGGGCGCCGACGAACGCCGTGAGGATGCCGAGGGGGATCTCGGTCGGTGCCGCGACGGTGCGTGCGAGCAGGTCCGCTGCCATGAGGAACACCGCACCCCCGAGCACGGTCACGGGCAGCATGCGGCGGTGGTCGGAGCCGACGACGATGCGCGCGACGTGCGGCACGACGAGCCCGACGAAGCCGATGCCGCCCGCGACGGACACGACGGTCCCCGTGAGCAGCGACGCGACGACGAGTAGGCCGCCCCGCAGCCTCGTGGGGTCCACGCCGAGGGAGGCCGCCGACTCGTCGCCGGTGAGCAGGGCGTTGAGCGACCTCGAGAAGGCCACCGCCACGACGCACCCCACGACGAGCGCGACGGCCGGGCCGACGAGACTCGTCATCGTCGCCGCCGAGACGCTGCCGAGGAGGAAGAACAGGACGCTCACGACGTTCTGCGCGTCGGTGGAGATCGTCAGGTAGCTGGTGATCGCGCTGAACAGGCTGCCCAGCGCGACACCCGACAGGATCATGCGGGTCGGCGACAGCGTCCCGTCCTTGCGGGCCAGCGCAGCGACGCACCCGCAGGCCACCAGTGCCCCGACGAACGCCGCGACGTTCAGCGAGAGCCCACCGACGGCGGCCGACCCGAGCACGATGACGAGAACCGCCCCCACGCTCGCACCCGACGAGACCCCGAGGATGTAGGGCTCCGCCAAGGGGTTGCGGACGGTGACCTGCATGAGCGCCCCGGCCAGCGCGAGACCGGCACCTGCCAGCCCGGCCAGGAGCACGCGGGGCAGGCGGAACTGCCACACGGCCTGGTCCTGCAGCGTCGTCAGAGAACCGTCGCTCATCCACGGCATCCCCGGGACCAGGTGCCCGACGACGATCTGTGCGGCCTGCGCAGGAGCGACCGCGACCGCCCCCACGGCGCACGAGACGACGATCAGCAGCACCGCAGCGACCGCCAGGACGGTGCTGAGAAGGACGGCTCGTCGGGCGAGGGGGCGTCGAGACTCCTGACGTCTCGTTGACGGTGAGGTGCCCGCAGGAGGGCGCCGAAGCTCGTGAAGCACAGGCGAGAAGATACTGAGAATTGTTCTCATGCCCAAATCGTGCGTTCCGTCGTCCGGGTGTCCGAGCGAGCGTTCGGGTGCGCGAGGGCCGTGCCGCGGGCCGTGGCACTCCGCCAAGAGCCGGGATGCGGTCCAGATGATGAGACGTCCGCAGTGCCCCCTTGCGCCACAGTTAAATGAGAACCATTATCGTCTAGCCGCTCAGGGTGGGCGGCTGGACAGGAGACGACGATGCGTTCGATGCGGACGGCAGGGGGCGCCCGAGCGGGCGCGGCGTTGCTCGGGGCGGCGGTGCTCACGGTGGGTCTGTCGGCGGCGCTCGCCGGGCCGGCAGCCGCGGCGGACCGGTCGACGGGCCACTTCGACGTGGCGGCGGAGATCGAGTGCGACGCGAACGGCGACGTGACGGACGTGCACGCGCACGTCCACGAGCACGTCGGGGGTGCCCATCTGGAGCTGCCGGCGGGTGACTGGCTGGCGTTCACGAGCGGTGGGTCGGTCGGGCCGGCGGTCGGGTTCGCCGTCGAGGAGGGCGCGACGTGCGACCTCTCGGAGGTCGAGTTCAGCGCGAACGCGCTGGAGTCGTCGAGCACGGGTTCGTCACTGTCGGCGAGCGGTCTCGCGGGGTCCTTCTCGGCGAGCGCGACGGCCGCGAGCGGTGCCGTGGCCCTCAGCCCGGGTGGGCACGAGGACGTGGCGTGGACCTTCGCCGCGACCGGTACCTACGTGATCACGTTCGACGTGAGCGTCGACGGCGTGCCGTGGGCGACGTCCGAGGAGCTCCCGCTGAAGAGCTCCTGACGGGCGAGCGTGCGTGCGGGTGGGGTGCGGGGCTCCGCCCGCACGCACGTGTGCAGCGCTTCGCCGGACGAAGCGGTCCGCGCGCGACGGGGTCTCTATCACCGACCCGGAGGGCGACGGACGTGACGAGCAGGACGACGCGTCGACACTCGGCGCGCCTCGACGACCCAGGACGGACGACGGCAGTGAGACGACAGACGACAGGGAGCCGGTATCCAGCCGGGCGCGCAGTGCGCCGCGCCGCGGTGGCGGGGGCGCTGGCGGTGGGGATCGCCCTGCCCCTCGCCCCGCCCGCCCACGGTCAGGACGAGGCGGGCGCGCTCGGCGCGGTCCCCGCCACGGCTCCCGCCGTGATCGACGAGGGGGTGTCGTTCCTCACCGCCGCGTACGTGGACGGCCTGGCGGCGATCGACCTGGGCCACGGGCCGACGACGACCACCGCCCCCAAGGACGCGCAGTCCCGGTACGGCGTGGAGGACGTCGTCGTCTCGGTGCCCCGTCCCAAGCAGGGGACCGTCAGCACCGACGCGACGTGGGCACCGCTCGGACCGGAGGGGACCACCGTCTACGGGACGCAGCGCTCTGTCCCGGCGAGCGGCTTCGAGGGCACGGCCGCGACGATCGTCCTGAGCACCTACGGCATGTCGCGGACCGACGTCGTGGCCGGCGGGGTCCGCTGGGTGATCGACGACGTCGAGGGAGGTGGCCTGGTCGCGTTCGGCAGGCCCGGCGTCTTCATCGAGGGCACGCCGGCGCGAGGCTGGTACGCCGGCCACGGCATGGCGGCCCCGTACGAGCCGTTGGCGATGAACCCTGGCCAGCACTCGACGTCCGACTCGGTGTACTTCACCGAGCTCGGGCTCCACTGCGTGCACCTGCGGGCCGAGATCACCACGGCCGGCGGCGACGTCGTCTCCTCGGAGCCGGTGATGCTGCGCGTCGCGGTCGGCAACGTCCCGGACGCTGCCACGGCCGGCTGCGGGGCGGCCGTCGACCCCGACCAGCCGGTGCTCCCGCCCGAGGGCGAGGAGCCCGTCGACCCGGTGGACCCTGTCGATCCTGACGGACCGGTGCCCGGGGACCTGACGGACCCCCGCAACAACACCGTGCTGCCCCCGACGCACACGGACCTCTCGTTGCGGCCGGGCGACGACGCGCTGCGCCTGCTGCTGCGCGAGTCGACCACGACGTGGGAGACCTGGCACGAGCCGGCGACGACGGTCGTGCACGTCCCCGACGCTGCGCGGATCACCGTGCCCCAGCCCACGGCGTCCGCGGACTCGACGTTCCTCGCGCCCGCAGGCCAGACGGTCTACCGGCTGCCGAAGCAGCCCAAGCCGGGGATCGCCTGGCTCGGTCTGGCGTCCGAGCACTTCGACGCGACCGGTTACGAGCGACTGCCGAACCTGCGGGTCGAGTCGGTGACCGGCCTGGACGGCGGGGCCGCACCGGGCGACTTCTTCTTCGGAGCGGACGAGGGATACGTCCGCTCGGGCGCGTCCCCGTACTTCTCGACGAGGCAAGGTCTGCCCCAGGCGCACCAGGCGCTGCCGCCGAGCCTCGCGCACAAGCACCTGAGCTGGGACTTCACGGCACCGGGGACCTACTGCATCCGCATGACCGCCGACGCGACGGAGACCGACGGCTCGCACGTCGGTGACGACACGGTGCTCACGTTCGTGGTCGGCGGCGGGACGTACGACCCGACCTCGGCGCCGACATGCGTGCAGGCGGGCGCCGAGCGCGCCGTCAGCCACGCCGTCGCTCCGGCCGAGGCACCCAGCGACGAGAAAGCGGTGATCGAGGAGCCCCGCTACCTCGAGCGCGTGCACTTCGCGCACCTCGCGCCACGCCTGACCGACGCGGGCCTGGACCTGTCGCTCGTCGAGGGTGACCGCGCGTCGTCGGGCGTGCGCCACGACCTGGCGGACGTCGTCGTCGCGACCGGCGACACGGTGGCCGGCCTGCACGTCGAGGCGCTGCGTGAGGACTGGCGCGACGCCGAGGAGGAGTACGTGCGCGGCTTCGAGCTGCGCGCGCAGTCGCCGCAGTCGAACGACCTGAGCCTCGACCTCGCCGACCTCGACCCGGCGGCCTTCGACGGCGACCTCACCTGGACGCTCGACGAGGTGGACGGACCGGGCACGTTCCTCGTCGTCGACGAGTGGCAGTCCCTCGTCCCCGGGCACCGGGGAGCGTTGCTGTCGACGAACGTCGACTACCCCGCGACGTCGGCGACCGTCGTCCCGGGTGCGGCGAACCTGCTGCGCTGGAGCTTTTCCGACGCGGGCCGCTACTGCCTCACCACGACGCTCGCCGGTACCGCCGCAGGTGGGGAGCCCGTGAGCGCGACGACCACGCTCACCGTCGCCGCCGGGGTCGACCCTGCGGGCGTCGAGCCGTGCGACCCGACGGACCCGACGGACCCGACCGACCCGACGGACCCGACGGACCCGACGGACCCGACGGACCCGACCGACCCCGAGGGTCAGTGGCCGGTCACCGACCGGGCCGTGCTGCGCAGCGGTCACGTCGACCTGCTGGCCCGCGTGGCAGCGCAGGCCGCGGCCGGGACGACCCTCGAGACCGTCGTCCACGACGGCTCGACGGTTCCCGCCGTGGAGCGTGCTCTCGGCGACGTCACGCTGGAGGTGGCGGACGGCGCGCGGCAGCAGGTGCCCTCCGACCCGTCCTACGGGTTCCTCGGTGAGGGGGGCGACCCCGTGTGGCTCCTGCCGGAGAGCCCGCAGGTCGACCTCGTGTGGCCCGGATGGAACCTGGAGGTCGCGGACGGCACGGGCGCGGCGTCGGTCCGGTGGGACCTCGACGACGTGCGCGGGCCGGGGGCGTTCACGCTGTACGACTCGGCCGGGGACGACTGGGGTGCCCCGCGCGTGCTGCTCGACGCCCAGCGGACGACCCTCACGTACGCCGCGCACGCGCACGGCTCGTGGGCGTTCGCCGCCGCGGGCGTCTACTGCCTCGACATGACGCAGACGGCGCTCGACCCCTCGGGCGCCGAGATCGCCGGGGCGTCCGACGGTGGCACGCTGCTGGTCGCCGTCGGCATCGACGCCCAGCGCGCCGACGAGCAGCACTGCGGCATGACCGCGGCCGAGTTCGCCGCCGGCCCGACGGACCCGACGGACCCGACGGACCCGACGGACCCGACCGACGTCGGTCCTCCGAGCGAGGCGGAGCTCACGGAGTCGAACCGGGGCGGCGTGCGCGTGGACGGTGAGTTCTCGCCCGGCGACACGGTGCCGGTCTTCGTCGGCCCGAACAGCGCGGGGGTGACGGTCGCGACGTGGCTGTTCTCGGAGCCGGTGCTGCTCGGCAGGGCGCAGGTGGGGAGCGACGGGCGGTACACGGTGGTCCTCCCGGACGACGTCGAGGCCGGGGAGCACCGTCTGGCCGTGACGAGCGAAGACGGCGGGCTCGTCGGCTGGACGCCGTTGACGGTCGTGGCGGTCGGCCCGGCGGCGCCGGGCCTGGGCGCGAACGGCTCCGCTGCCGCCGGTAGTGACGGGGTGGCCGGCGGGACTGGGGTCCCGGACCCCCGTCCGTCCGGCCTCGCCAGCACGGGCGCGGCGACGATCTCGATGGCCGCCGCGGCACTGCTGGCCCTGGTCCTGGGAGCCGCGCTCGTCGTGGCGCGGCGTCGGCTGCGCGCGATCCCCGGCGACGCACCCGTCGCCGGCGACGCCGTCGGATGGCTCCCGCGCAGGGTGGCCACGAGGCGATGACGCGCGACGACGGAGGGCTGCTGCCATGACCCAGGTCGACGCCCCTGCCCGTGACCTGGTCGTCCGCCGGGCGGGGGTGGACGACGTGCCGGCGATCCAGGCGGTCGGGCTCCTCACGTGGCCGCGGACCTATTTGCCGTTCACGGCGCCCGACCACGTCGTGGCGAGCCTCGCCACCTGGTGGACGGCGGACGCCGTGCGCGCCGCGGTGGTCCACGACCTGACGGTCGTCTCCGAGGTCGAGGGCCGGGTGACCGGCATGGCGACGCTCGGCCGGATCAGGGGCGAGCACGTGATCTGGAGGATCTACGTGGTGCCCGAGCAGCACCGGACCGGCACCGGAGCGGCGCTCATGCGGGCGGTGCTCGAGGCGGTCCCGGAGCATGAGGACGTCCTGGTCGAGCTCGTCGAGGGCAACGAGCGCGCGCGGTCGTTCTACGAGCGCTTCGGCTTCGTGCGCGAACGCTCGGTTCCGGAGGACGACGGCACGACGACCCTCTGGTATCGAAGGCGCCACCAAGAATGAGAATCGTTCGCGTAAACTCGGGCGGTGTGCCGCACGGCGGCCGGAGGCGAGAGGACGGAGCGTCGGTGGCGCAGCGCGACGACGAGGCGACGCCTCCCCCCGGCAGGTGGTCGACCCAGCAGCGTGCGGTGCTGCGCGTGCTGCACGGCGCCCGCGGCTTCGCCACCGTGCACGACCTCTACCTCGAGCTCGTGCACGACGGGTCCTCGGTGAGCCTGGCGACGGTGTACCGCACCGTCCGGCTGCTCGTCGCGTCCGGTGCGGTTGAGGCGGTCCACGGCGACCGGGGCAGTACGGCGTACCGCATCGCGTCCACGGGGGGCTCACGCCTGTCGCTGCGCTGCGTCCGGTGCGGTGACGTGGAGCCGGTGTCGCGCGATGTCGTCGAGGAGTGGGCGCGGGCGACCGCGGCCTGCCACGGCTTCGTCGATGTCGGCATGGTCGCCGATCTCCGCGGGCTCTGCGCAGCGTGCGGGCCGTGATGCGATACGATAATGAGAATGATTCCAACTTCTGTTAGCGTCCGACCTGAGCCGCCCAGCAGCGCTCGTCCCCACCGGAAAGGAGTGGGTTCCGCACGCCGACCGTCGGAACCCGACCACGCATGACCCTCACCGCACGCCACCGCACCCGACCGCTCGCCGCGCTCGGGATGCTGCTCCCGCTCGCGCTGATCGCCGCCTGCTCGTCTGGCGAGCCTGCCGCCGAGGCGTCGTCGAGCGCGCCCGCCGCGGAGGAGACCGCGAACGAGCCCAGCGAGGCCTCGTCCCGCACCCCGCGCCTCGCCGTCACCTACGACGGCGGGATCCAGGTCCTCGACGCCCAGACGCTCGAGGTCCTGGAGGACTTCGAGCTCGACGGCTTCAACCGCCTCAACGGCGCCGGCGACGGCCGCCATCTCCTCGTCTCGACGACGGGAGGCTTCCAGGTGCTCGACGGCGGGGCCTGGGCCGAGCCGCACGGCGACCACTCGCACTACTACACGGCGGACCCCGAGCTCACGGACGTGATGTTCGACGCCGAGAAGCCGGGCCACGCCGTCGTGCACGCCGGGCGCACGGCGCTCTTCGACGACGGCACCGGGGAGATCACGGTCTTCGACTCCGGCGACGTCGCGGACGAGTCGCGCGAGGTGCGCGAGCTTGCGACACCGGAGGCGCACCACGGCGTCGCCGTCGAGCTGTCCGACGGCACGCTCGTCGTCTCCGAGGGCACCGAGGACGCGCGCACCGGCATCCGCGTGCTCGACGCCGAGGGCGCCGAGATCGCTGCGTCCGACGAGTGCCCCGGCGTCCACGGCGAGGCCGTGGCCGCCGACGAGGCCGTGCTCATCGGCTGCGAGGACGGTGTCCTGGTCTACAAGGACGGCGAGATCACCAAGGTCGCGAGCCCCGACGCCTACGGCCGCATCGGCAACCAGGCCGGCAGCGAGGAGCACACGGTCGTCCTCGGCGACTACAAGTCCGATCCCGACGCCGAGCTGGAGCGCCCCACGCGCGTCTCCCTGACCGACACCGCGACGGGCGAGCTCACGCTCGTCGACCTCCCGGCGAGCTACACGTTCCGGTCACTGGCGCGCGGCGACGCGGGCGAGGCGCTCGTGCTCGGCACGGACGGACAGATCCACGTCATCGACCCCGCGACGAAGCAGCTCGTGCGCTCGATCCCGGTGATCGACGCGTGGGAGGAGCCCGAGGAGTGGCAGTCGCCGCGTCCGGCGATCTTCATGCTGGACGGCTCTGCCTACGTCACCGACCCGGCGAACCGGGCGATCCACGCGGTCGACGTCGAGACCGGTGAGGTCTGGAACACGGTCGAGCTCGACGTCGAGCCCAACGAGATCAACGGCATCTCCGGCGACGTCGAGGCCGGCTCGGCCGAGCACGACGAGGCCGGGCACTCGGAGGAGGAGCACGCCGAGGAGGGCCACGAGCACTCGGAGGGGGAGGGGCACGACCACTCCGAGGAGGGCCACGACCACGAGCACGCGGACGAGGAGACCACCCCCGCGGGCTGAGCCTCGCCCTGTCCCGTCCAGCACCGCGCGGCCGCGGTACCCCGTCCGTCGACCGGGTACCGCGGCCGTCGTGCGTCGCCCTCGGCGGACCCGTCGCCCGCACCACCCGAACCACCGACCCACGGAGCACCCCATGACCCGCCCCCTCCCGCGCGCCCGCGGCGCTGCCCTCGCTGGCGGCGCGCTCCTCGCCCTCACGCTCACCGCCGCCTGCACGCCCACGGACACCGACGACGACGGCGTCGAGGTCCTCGCGTCGTTCTACCCGCTGGAGTACGTCGCGGAGCGCGTCGGCGGCGACCACGTCGCCGTCGCCAACCTCACGCCGCCCGCGGCCGAGCCGCACGACCTCGAGCTCTCACCGGCGCAGGTGCGTCAGATCGGGAGCTCCGACCTCGTCGTCTACCTGTCGGGGATGCAGCCCTCGACCGACGAGGCGATCGCCGCCCGCGACCCCGAGAACGTGCTCGACACCGCCGAGGCCGCGGGCCTGGAGGCCGGGCCCAACGGCTCGGCGGCCCCGGCTCCGGAAGGCTCCGCCCTCGATCCGCACTTCTGGCTCGACCCGACGCGTCTCGCGACCGTCGGCCACCAGGTCGCCGAGGAGCTCTCCGCGATCGACCCCGACCATGCCGACGACTACGCCGCCAACGCGCAGGCGCTCGAGGACGACCTCGTCGTTCTCGACGAGGAGTACGCGACGGGGCTCGCGGCGTGCGCGGGCGCGACGCTCGTCGTCTCGCACGCGGCCTTCGGCTACCTCGCCGAGCGGTACGACCTGGTCCAGGTCGGCATCTCGGGGATCGACCCGGAGGCGGAGCCGTCACCCGCCCGGCTGCGCGAGGTGCGCGGCGTCGTCGAGGACGCGGGGGTGAAGACCCTGTTCTTCGAGGTGCTCGTGAGCCCCAAGGTCACCCAGACCCTGGCGGACGACCTCGGGGTGGGCACCGACATGCTCGACCCGCTCGAGGGGCACACTGACGAGGAGGCCGACTACCTGGAGACCATGCGCGCGAACCTCGACGCCCTCCGGCAAGGTCTGGTGTGCGAGGCTGCGGGCTGACGCCGCGCTCCTCCGGAATCCCGTGGGATGCTCGGGCGTTCCACGGACGGAGGAGGTGGTCGTCGTGCAGAGGATGACGCGGCAGCGCGCGGTGCTCCTGGAGGCGATCGACGGTCAGGACGGTTTTCGCAGTGCGCAGGACATCCACCAGGACCTGCGCGCGCGAGGTGACACGGTCGGTCTCGCGACCGTGTACCGCGGGCTCCAGGCCCTGTCGGAGGCCGGCGTCGTCGACACCCTGCGCACCGCGGAGGGCGAGAACCTGTACCGCCGATGCGCAAGGACCGAGCACCACCACCACCTCGTCTGCCGCTCGTGCGGCCGGACGGAGGAGATCGACGGACCGAGCGTCGAGCGGTGGGCGCGTACCGTCGGCGCCTCCCACGGCTTCGTCGACATCGAGCACGTCGTGGAGCTCTTCGGCACGTGCGCGGCGTGCCGCGCGTCGGTCACCGACGCTGTCGCCGACTGACGGCTGGCCGGCCCCCGGCACGCTCCGGGGGCCACAAGTCGCGCGAAACTCCGCGTGTTCCCTAGTGTTGTGCCCGGTGCGCGGCCTCTCGGCTGGCACACTGAGACCGTGACGACGCGTGGTGTCCACCGCGCGTCGTGAACCGAAGAAGGGATTCGCATGTCGCTCAACAAGTCCGAGCTCGTCTCGGCCATCGCCAGCAAGGCCGACCTGTCGAAGGCGGACGCGGAGAAGGCTCTCAACGCCTTCCAGGAGGTGCTCATCGAGTCGCTGGGCAAGGGCGAGGCCGTCAAGGTCACGGGCCTCCTGTCCGTCGAGCGCGTCGAGCGTGCCGCCCGCACGGGCCGCAACCCCCGCACGGGCGAGGAGATCTCGATCCCCGCCGGCTTCGGCGTGAAGATCAGCGCCGGCAGCCTGCTCAAGAAGGCCGTCGCCAAGTGACGTCCCGCTGACCGAGCCGTCGTCGGTCGGTCAGCGTGTCGAAGGCCCGGTTCCCGCGAGGGAACCGGGCCTTCGTCGTGCTCGCGCCGGGCGTGCTCCGCCGTGCGGGCGCTCGGGTCGAGGCGCGCGGGTCGGCGCTCAGGCGTGGACCACGTTCGCCAGGATCCCCGCCTGCGTGAGCCGGGTCCCGATGGCCTGGTCCGCCTCGGAGAATGCCTTGTTCGATCGCGCGACTCCGACCGCGCCCGCCATCGCACCCTGGCCGGTGGGGCGCTGCACCCGGGCGACGAGGGCGCCGTCGTGCTGCATGAAGTCCACCGTGAACACGAGGTGCTGGTGCTTCCCGGCGAACGCGCCGAGCCAGAACGTCCGGGTCTTGCTCCCGCGCTCGACCGACCACTGACCGCTGGGCTGGGTGGCGACGGTGAAGCCCTGCTCGTGGAGCGCCGACGCGAGCTGGTGGCGTGCGGCGTCGTGGTCGCCGGTGAGGAAGTAGTCGACGGTGGCCATGGGCGTGCTCCTGGCGGGTGCGGGGCGCGCGCGGCGCCCGGTCGGGTCCGCGCGACCGCGCGGCGCGTCGGATGCTACCGGGCCGCGCACGTGCCTGGCACTTGATAACCGTTATCATATCTGTCTAGGCTGGGCTCCCCCGCTCCGGAAGGACCCCTCATGGCCGTGCCCAAGCGCAAGCTGTCCCGCTCCAACACCCGCGCCCGCCGCTCGCAGTGGAAGGCACAGGTCCCGCAGCTCGTGACCGTCGTCGTCGACGGGCGAGAGGTGGCCGTGCCCCGGCGCCTCGTCGCGGGCGTCCGCCGCGGCCTCGTCACCCTCCCGGAGTGACGTCGCGTCCGTGACGGGCCCGCACGTCCCCGTGCCCGACGGCGCGGGATCGCCGGGGCCGGAGCGTCCCCGTGGCAGCATCGTCCGGTGACCGAACCGACCACCCGGCGCGCGGCCCGCGGCGTCAGACGCCTCGACGAGCCCGAGGCGGTCCACGGGCACGCGCACGGCCCCGCCGCCCCCGCGACCCGGCGCGTGCGCCTGACGCTGACCGCGCTGCTCGTGCCGCTCCTGCTCGCCACGCTGGCGGGGCTCGTCGCGCTGTGGCCCGCGGCGTCCGACGTCCCCGCCCGGATCCCCGTCGCCGCGGAGGGCAGCACGGTCCTGCGCGCGACGGTCACGGGGCCGGTGGACGAGGAGACGTCGTCGGTGCTCGCACGGCTCGACGACGGGTCGCGCGCCGGAGGGCAGGACGTCGGCGGCGACGAGATCACCGTGCAGGCGCCGCCCGAGTACCTCGCCTACGGGTTCGACGAGGGCGACCGCCTGCGCGTGCTGTTCATCGCCGGTGCGGAGGCGGGCGGCGGGACACCCTTCGTGTTCCTCGACTTCGAGCGCGGCCTGCCGATCGGGATCCTCGCGGCGGCGTACGCGCTCGTCGTGCTCGCCGTCGCGCGGTGGCGCGGGCTCGCGGCGCTCGCGGGCCTCGCGGGCGCGTTCGCCGTCATCGGCTGGTTCACCCTCCCTGCGCTGCTCACCGGCCAGGACGCGCTCGGTGTCGCGCTCGTGACGTCGTCGCTCGTGATGTTCGTCGTGCTGTACGTCGCGCACGGGTTCACGGCCAGGACGTCGACGGCGCTGCTCGGCACCCTCGTCGGGCTCGCCCTCACGGCGCTGCTCGGGTCGTGGGGGTCGGGCGCGTCGAACATCACGGGGCTGACGTCCGAGGAGTCGCTGTGGATCCCGCAGTACGCGCCGGCGATCGACATCCAGGGCGTCGTCCTGTGCGGCCTCGTCCTCGCGGGCATGGGCGTGCTCAACGACGTGACCATCACCCAGGCGTCGGCCGTGTGGGAGCTGCGCGCGGTCGCGCCGCTCGCCACGCGGGCCGAGCTCTTCACCCGCGCGATGCGCATCGGCCGCGACCACATCGCCTCGACCGTGTACACGATCGCCTTCGCGTACGTCGGGGCAGCGCTGCCGCTGCTCATGGCCGTGTACCTGTCGGACCAGTCGCTCGCGACGAGCCTCACCTCCGGGGAGATCGCGGAGGAGGTCGTGCGCACGCTCGTCGGGTCGATCGGGCTCGTCCTCGCGATCCCGATCACCACCGCGATCGCGGCGGTCGCGGTACCCGGCGCCGCGTCGTCGGCCCCTGGTCCTCAGCCGGAACAGGCTGCCGAGACGGCGACCGGCGAGGTTGCCGAACCCCGCGGCCGGTGAGTTTGCCGAACCCCGGGTTGTGCGGCGCATCGGACTCCGAGCGCCGCACAACCCCGGGTTCGGCAGGCTCCGATCGGCCTCAGGAGGCGGCGCCGCCTCGGTCTTCACGAGACTGCCACGGTTCCCGCTGTGGACAGCGCCCCGGCGAGCCCCCCGGTTCGCCAAGATGTGCGCATGAGAGAGCCGTGGGTCGACGTCGCGCTGGCGCGGCTGCCCGACACCCGTTCGTGCCCCGCGTGCGCCGCGCCCCTGCGCTCCACCCGCTGCGACCACTGCCGCCTCGACCTCGTCGGGCCCCTCGCGTTCGCGGTCGACGGCGCGTCGCGCGAGGCCGCCGACGCGCTCGGACGGCGCCAGGACGCTCTCGACGCGCTGCGGGCCGCCCAGCCCGACGCCGCGGCGTGGGCGCGCGAGCGCACGCGCCCCGCGGGGTATGCCGGGTCGCCCGACCCGCGCGCCGTCGTGCCGCGCGCCGGGGTCGCCCCGACGGCGGGCGCCGCACCTGCTCCTGCGTCCGGTCCCGGTCGCCCCGTCGCGCCGCGTCCTGCGCCGACGAGACCGGCGCCCAGGACCGCGCCGCCCGGGGGGTACGTGCCGGCACCCGGGTACTCGCCCATGCCCCGGCCCACCGCCCGGCCTGCGCCCGCGCGGAGCATCGGTCTCCAGCCGGTCCTCGCCGCGGCGGGCGCGGGACTGCTCGCCGTGTCCGTGGTGGTCTTCGTGTTCTTCACGTTCGGCGACGCCCTCGCGCTGCGGGCCGTCGCGACGGGCGTGGTCACCGTCCTGACGCTCGGCGCGGCGGTCCTGCTGCGCCGCACCGGCCTGCGGTCGTCGGCGGAGGCGGTCGCGGCGCTCGCCGTCGTGCTCGCGCTCGTCGACGCGGAGCTCGCGCTCCAGGCCGGGCTGCTCGCCGGCGTCGATCCCGCGCTCGCGAGGGCCCTCGTCCTCGGAGGCGTCGTCGTCGTGCTCGGCGTCGTGGGCGACCGGGTGCGCGTGCGCGCCTGGGTGACGAGCGCCGTCGTGCTGGCCCCCCTGGTGCCGCTCCTCGTCGCAGCGGGCGGACTGCGCTCGTGGGCCTGGGTGCTCGGGCTGCTCGCGGCGAGCCTCGTGTCCGCGGCGGTGGGCGTCGTCGCGCGCCGCACGGGACCGCGGCTCGGCTCCGCGCTCGCGCCCGAACGGCGCCTGGCGCAGATCGTGCGCGGGGTCCTGTTCCCGCTGGCGGTGCTGGTCTCGCTGACGGCCCTCGACACGCCGGGGACGCCGGGGCGTCTCGCGGCCTCGGGGCTCGTGCTGGCGTGCGCCGTCGTCGCCGTCGTCCTGCGGCTCGTCACGCACGAGCGCGCCTGGCTCGCGGCGACGGGCGTGACGGCCGTGCTCGCCACCGGGCTGCTCGGCGCGACCGACGACCTGCTCCGGCTCGGCCTCCTCCCGGTCTGCGCCACCCTCGGTTGGCTCGTGCTCGTCGCGTGGAGCGACCCGCGCGTCACGACCCCGATCCGTGGCGGCACGCCGCTGGCGCCCCGGTCCCGCTCGGACCTCCTGCTCGGCGGGGGGCTGACCGTCCTGCTGCTCGGCACGGGCGCGCTGCTCGGGCTGCCCGCGCGCGCTCTCGACGTCGTGGCGGGCGCGGCCACCGGACCCGACGCGCGGCTCGGGACGACGCCGCTCGGCGGCGACGAGTGGTGGACCGACTCGGTGGAAGGGCCCGGGACCGTGTTCTGGGCCGGGCCGCTCGTCACGGGTGTGCACCTCGGGGTGCTCGCGCTGCTCGTCGTGGCGGTCGTCGCGGGCAGGTTGACGCTCGGCACGCAGCGCCCCGCGACGACCGGGAGCCCCGCCGCGCCCGGGAGCCTCTCCGCGCCCGGATGGCCCGTCGCGCCCCGGAGGACCGTCACGACCGGCAGTCCCGTCACCACCGGTGGCCGTGCGACCGCGCCGTGGTTCGCCCTCGTGCTCGTGCTCGGCCTCGTGCTCGACCCGCGGCTCGCGGGCGTGTCGTCGCTCGTGCTGCTCACGGCGCTCGCGGCCCTGCTGCTCGTGGCGTGCACCCGGCGACGCGTGGCGGCGGCAGGCGGCGAGGTCGCGCGCTGGCGGGTCGTCGGGGTCGTGGGCGTCTTCGCCGCGACCGGTCTCCTCCTCGTCGGGTCGTGGACGTCGCGGCCGACGGCGACGGCCGGGGCGGTCGCGGTCGTGGCGCTACTCCTCGCGGTGCGCGGCGCCGTCCCGCGGCCGGCCCACGCGCCGCTCGTCGCGGCCGCCTACGCGTACGGGCTCGTCGTCCTCGGCGTGACGCTCGGCTGGTCGGGCCTCGACGGCGTCGCAGCCCTGTGCACGGTGTCCGCGGTGGCGTCCGTCGTGGCGCTCGCGACGACGCTCGTCCCGCGCGTGGGACGGGACACCTGGTGGGCCGTGCTCGCGGTGACCGCGCTGCCGTTCCTCGTCGGGGTCGCGACCGTCGCGACCGCCCGCAGCTGGTGGTCCGTCGTCGCGTGCCTCGCGATGCTCGCGCTCGAGGTCGTGCTCGTCGTCACGCGCCGGCCCGGGACGGCCACGGCGCTGCGGCTCGCCGGTGCGGGGCTCGCCCTGCCGACGGCGTCCGTCGCGGTCGTGAGCGCGGGCGCGATGCTCGTCCCCGGGAGCGGGTCTCCCGTGGTGCTTCCCGTCGTCGCGGCGCTCGTCGCCGCGGTCGCGGCCGGTGCGCGCGCGGCAGGGGACGCGATCGGCGCGAGGGTGGGCGACGCGCACGGCATCCGGGAGGTGCTCGAGGTGAGCGCCGCGCTCACGGGGACCATCGCCGTCGGGCTCGCGTACGCGCGCCCCGCCGCCGGGCCCGACGTCGCCGTCGCCGTCCTGCTGCTCCTCGCCGTCGGCGCGGCCCTGGTCGCGCGCACGCCCGACCGTCTCGCGGCGTGGTGGCTCGCCGCGGCGCTGACCACCGTCGCGGTCTGGACGGCGCTCGCGGACGCGGGCGTCGGCCTCGTCGAGGCGTACACGGCACCGCCGGGTGTCGCGGCCGTCGTCGTGGGGGTGCTCCTCGCGCGGCGCGGGCGTCGAGGGTGGGACCTCGCGACGGCGGGCGGCGCGCTGCTCGTCGTGCCGTCGCTCGTCGTGCTCGTCGCGCGGCCCGAGCCGGGGGACGTGCGGGCGACCTGCCTGGTCGTGGCCGCGGGCCTGCTCGTGGTCGGGGCAGCAGCGCTGGCCTCGCGCCGCCGCCCCGCCCCTGCCTGGACGCGTCCCGCGGTGCCCCGGCTCAGCGGGATCGCGGTCCTCGCGGCGAGCGCCGGGACCGTCGAGTCGCTCCACGTGGCGCACGTGCCCGGCGGTGGTGCCCTGTTCGTGCTCGGGTCGGCGTGGGCGTTCGCTGGCGGAGCGTGCGCGGCGGGGGCGGGGCTCCTCGCGGCACGCGTCGCCCGGGGGGCGTGGCGTGACCGCGTGCGGAGGTGGGCAGCGGCTCCGGCGCTCGTGCTCGTCGTGGTCGGTGTCGTGGCGAACGTGCGGCCCGTGTGGGGGGCGATCGCCGCGGTCTGGGCTCTCGAGATCCTGCTCGTCGCGCTCGTCGTCGTCGGTGTGCGGCGTACCCTGCGGGGTCTCGACGACCTGCCGCCCGCCTGGTTCACCTGGCTGCTCGCGCTCGCGGCGGCGATCGGCGCGTGGTCGCCGCGCGAGCTGCGCGTCGAGGTGTTCTCGCTGCCGCTCGGTGCGGGGCTGCTCGTCGGCGGCTATCTCGCGTTCGTGGCGACGTCGGCGGTCGGTGCTCCGTCCGGCGGGACCCCGTCCGGTGGTACCCCGCCCGGCGGCGCGCCTCGCGTCGGCACGGCCGGGGTCGCGCGAGGTGCGTGGCCTCTCGGCCGCGTCGGGTCGTGGGCGCTGCTCGCACCAGGGATCCTCGCGACGCTCGGCCCGTCGGTCCTCGCGACGTACACGGACGCGCGGACGTGGCGCGCGATGCTCGTCGTGGTGCTCGCCCTCGCGGCGGTGCTGGTCGGGACCCGCAAGCACCTCGCGGCGCCGTTCCTCCTGGGCGTCGCGGTCCTCCCGGTGGAGATCCTCGTGGTGTTCGTGTCCCAGCTCGGGACGCGCATCTCGGCCGGGCCGTGGATGCTCACGCTCGCCGCGGCGGGCGGACTGCTCCTCATCATCGCCACGTACTACGAGCGGAGGATCGCCGCGTACGACGGCGCCGCCGCCTACGTCCGCGACCTGCGCTGAGCGTCGCCGGGGGCGGGGTCGCTGCCACCACGGGGCCCGAGGATCCGGCGCGAGGAAACCCTGGACACAGCGTATACATCGATCATTCATGGGTGAGGATGGAGGCCGCACGAAGCCGAACCCCGGGTTGCCGCCCTCTCAGGATGTCGAGAGGACAACAACCCGGGGTTCGGCAGCATGCTGACAGCTCCCCACGCCCGTGAGGCCAGGGAGTCACCTGACCAATGACGTCTCGGAGGATCTGTGACTCTCGACCGTGAGCCCTCGCGGGTCGACGCGCCCGTAGCCCTCTCGCCGGTCGCGCTCTGGTACGACGCTCCCGCGACGGACTGGTCCTCCGAGTCGCTCCCGATCGGCAACGGCCGCCTCGGGGCGACGCTGTTCGGCGGGATCTCCGAGGAACGCGTCCAGCTCAACGAGCACAGCCTGTGGGGCGGGACGAACGGCTACGACAACGCCCTCGCGGGTGTGCCCGACGACGCCTTCGACACCGGTGTCACGGGCTTCGGCTCGTACCGCGCGTTCGGCGTGCTGCGCGTCGCGTTCGAGGGTTCGGACGTCGGGGCGTCCACCGGCTACCGGCGCGCGCTCGACCCGACCCTCGGGATCCACACCACGACGGTCGCGGCGCCGGCGGGGACCATGCGGCGCGAAGCCTTCGCGAGCCACGTCGCGGACGTCCTCGTCCTGCGCTGCACGACCGACGCGCCGTCGGGCCTGACCGCCACGATCACCCTCGACTCGGCCCAGGAGGACGCCCCGACCACCGTCGACTCGACGGCCCGCCGGCTCGCGTTCCGCGGCGTCCTCGCCAACGGGCTCCGCCACGCGGCCGCCGTGCAGGTCGTCGCGACGGGTCCGACAGGCGGCAGCGACGGCACGGCCGCTCCGGAGCCGACGACGGAGGTGGCCGCCGACGGCACGGGGCTGCGCGTCGTCGGCGCGACGACCCTGACGCTCCTCGTCGACGCCCGGACCGACTACCGCCTGAGCGCGGCCGACGGCTGGCGGGGGGAAGATCCCGTGCCGGTGCTCGATGCCGCGCTCGCCGCGGCGGCCGGCCGGCCGTACGAGGCGCTGCGGGCCGAGCACGTCGCGCACGTCCGGGAGGCGATGTCGCGCGTGCACGTGGACTGGGGGACGTCCGCCGGGGACGTCCTCGCGCTGCCCACCGACCGGCGTCTCGCGCGCTACGCAGACGGCGGCGAGGACCCGTCGCTCGAGCAGACGCTG
This sequence comes from Cellulosimicrobium sp. PMB13, assembly GCF_051294865.1. Classification (NCBI taxonomy): domain Bacteria; kingdom Bacillati; phylum Actinomycetota; class Actinomycetes; order Micrococcales; family Promicromonosporaceae; genus Cellulosimicrobium; species Cellulosimicrobium sp. PMB13. The sequence goes on from NZ_CP145910.1 coordinate 1,108,435, forward strand.
TTCGCGTACGGGCGGTACCTGCTGCACGCGTCGTCGCGCCCCGACGGTCTGCCGGCGAACCTGCAGGGGCTGTGGAACGACGACAACCAGCCGCCCTGGGCGTGCGACTACCACACGAACATCAACGTCCAGATGAACTACTGGGGCGCGGAGAGCACGAACCTCCCCGAGACGCACGAGGCGCTCGCGGCGTTCGTCGAGCAGGTCGCGGTACCCAGCCGCACCGCCACGCGGAACGCGTTCGGGGAGACGACGCGCGGCTGGACGGCACGCACGTCCCAGAGCATCTTCGGCGGCAACGCGTGGGAGTGGAACACCGTCGCGAGCGCCTGGTACGCGCAGCACCTCTACGAGCACTGGGCCTTCACGCAGGACCGCGCGTTCCTCGAGACCACCGCCTACCCCGTGCTGCGCGAGGTCTGCGAGTTCTGGGAGGACCGGCTCGTCGAGCGGCCCGACGGCGCGCTCGTCGCTCCCGACGGCTGGTCGCCCGAGCACGGTCCCCGCGAGGACGGCGTGATGCACGACCAGCAGATCGTGCGCGACCTGTTCGAGAACTACCTCGACTGCGCGGCGGCGCTCGACGCCGACCCGGAGCACCGCGCCGTCGTCGCCGGGCTGCTGGCGCGGCTCGCGCCGAACCGTGTGGGGCGGTGGGGGCAGCTCCAGGAGTGGCAGGAGGACCGGGACGACCCCGAAGACCTCCACCGGCACACGTCGCACCTGTTCGCGGTGTTCCCCGGGCGGCAGATCACGGCCGCGACGCCCGAGCTGCGGGCCGCCGCGCTCGTCTCCCTCAAGGCCCGCTGCGGGGAGCGCGACGGGGTGCCGTTCGACGAGGCGACGGTGTCGGGGGACAGCCGGCGCTCGTGGACGTGGCCGTGGCGCGCCGCGCTCTTCGCGCGGCTGGGCGACGCGGAGCGCGCCCGGTCCATGGTGCGCGGGCTCCTGCGGTTCAGCACGCTGCCGAACCTGCTCGCGACGCACCCGCCGATGCAGCTCGACGGCAACCTCGGCATCACCGGCGCGGTCGCGGAGATGCTGCTCCAGAGCCACGACGGGTTCGTCCACCTGCTCCCTGCCCTGCCCGCGGCGTGGTCGGCCGACGGGTCGTTCAGCGGCCTCCGCGCGCGCGGGGGCTACGAGGTGAGCGTGCGGTGGCGCGACGGCGAGGTCGTGTCGTACGACGTCGTCGCGGACCGTGCGCCCGGCGACCACCCCGTGCGCGTGCGGGTCGACGGCGCAGACCGTCGCGTCGTTCCGGCGTTCCGCGGGTCGCCGATGCGCGACCTCGGCCCGTGGGAGGCCTCGGCCTGACTCCGCCGACGCCGCGGGACACCGAGATCGACAGCACGGTCCGAGATCGGCCCTCTGAAGGGCCGGTCTCGCGTCGGACGACCGATCTCGGGCGCTCGGCCGCTCAGCGTGCGCGGCGCTGCTTCTCGATGAGCGGGCGCAGCCGATAGGGGATGAGCTCGCCCATCGACAGTGAGGTCTCGGTCCGCTCGACGCCGTCGATCGCGAGGATCGCGGCGTCGATGCGGAACAGGTGGTCGGTGTCGCGGCAGGCCACGGTCACGCGCAGGTCGGCGGTGCCGCTGCGGCCGTGCGCCTGCACGACCTCGGGGATGCGCGCGACGTCCTCGACGATGCGCGCGAGCTCCTTCTGCCGGAGCTGCACCTCGACGAACGCGGTGAGCGGGTGGCCGAGGACGTGCGGGTCGATGCGCCGGTCGAGGTCGAGGAACGCGCCCTCCGCCTCGAGCCGGGCGAGGCGCGCGGCGACGGTGTTGCGCGAGAGCCGCAGACGTTCGGCGAGCGCGACGATCGTGGCCCGCGGGTCGTCGCGGAGGGCGAGCAGGAGGTCGAGGTCGACAGCGTCGGCGCTGTGCATGGTGCTCACCCTAACAAGGTGACGGCGGTCACAGTGCACGGTGCGCGGCGCATCGGTGGAGCCATGTGCGTGACGGGGGTTACGTTCGCCCTAACCCGGTCCTCGACGGTGAGGCCCGGCTCCCAGCAGTACTCGAAGGCGAGGTGGCATGGTGGCCAGCGAACCTGCGGTGCGGACCGGCTCGACGGTGGAGACCCTGCCGACAGAGCACGACGGTCACCGGGCGGAGATCCCGCACGACGCACGAGCAGACCGGAACGACGAGACGACGCCGACGGGCGAGGAGACGCGCACGGTCCGGCTCCTGGACGAGGACGGCACCCGCCGCCCCGACCCCGAGCACGACCGGTGGCTCGCGGACCTCGACGTGGACACCGGCGACGACGCCGCGCGCGCCGCCGCCCGGCAGACGCTCCTGCGGCTCTACGAGGACATGGTGGTCGCGCGTCGGCTCGACGCCGAGGCCACGGCGCTCCAGCGCCAGGGCGAGCTGGCCCTGTGGCCGCCGCTGCTCGGCCAGGAGGCGGCCCAGGTCGGGTCCGCCCGGGCGTTGCGCGCCGACGACTTCGTCTTCTCGTCGTACCGCGAGCACGCCGTGGCGTCGGTGCGCGGCGCCTCCCCCGTCGACCTCGTGCGCGTGTGGCGCGGCGTCACGGTCTGCGGCTGGGACCCGTACGCGATCGGCATGGCGTCGCCGCAGGTCATCATCGGCGCGCAGGCCCTGCACGCGACGGGCTGGGCGATGGGCGTCCAGCTCGACGTCGACGCCGGCCGCGTCGACCCGGCGGACGGCCTGCCCGTGGGCGTCGCGTACTTCGGCGACGGCGCGATGAGCCAGGGCGACGTCAACGAGGCGTTCGTCTTCTCCGCGACCTACCGCTCGCCGGTGGTGTTCGTGTGCCAGAACAACCAGTGGGCCATCTCCGAGCCGGTCGAGCTCCAGTCGCGCGTCCCGCTCGTCGAGCGGGCCCGGGGGTTCGGCATGCCGGGCGTGCGCGTCGACGGCAACGACGTGCTCGCCGTCCTCGCCGTGACCCGCGCCGCGCTGGACCGCGCCCGGCGCGACGGCGGCCCCACCCTGGTCGAGGCCGTCACCTACCGCATGGGTCCCCACACGACCGCCGACGACCCGAAGCGCTACCGGGACGCCGCCGAGCTCGAGCTGTGGGCGGGGCGCGACCCGGTCGCGCGCTACGCGGCCTACCTGCGCGGCGTCTGGGTGCTCGACGACGCGGAGACCGACCGCGTCCAGGGAGTCGCGGACGCGGCCGCCGCCGAGCTGCGCGCCGGGTGCGTCGCGCTCGAGGACCCGCCGCCGTCGTCGCTCTTCGACCACGTGTACGCCGAACCGCACGCGCCCCTCGCGCGCGAGCGCGCCGAGCACGCGCGCTACCTCGCGTCGTTCGACGACGCGGAGCCGCAGGAGGGGGTGGCGCGATGACCACGACGCTCACGCTCGCGAAGGCACTCGGGGCCGGGCTGCACCGTGCGATGACCGACGACGACCGCGTCGTCGTGATGGGCGAGGACGTCGGCCGGCTCGGCGGCGTCTACCGCGTGACCGACGGGCTGCAGGCCGAGTTCGGGCCACGGCGCGTGCTCGACACGCCGCTCGCGGAGTCGGGGATCATCGGCACGGCGGTGGGGCTCGCGATGCGCGGGTACCGCCCGGTGTGCGAGATCCAGTTCGACGGCTTCGTGTTCGTCGCGTTCGACCAGATCGTGTCGCAGCTCGCGAAGATGCACGCCCGGACGGGCGGAAGGGTGCGCCTGCCGATCACGATCCGCATCCCCGTGGGCGGCGGCATCGGCGCGGCAGAGCACCACTCGGAGTCTCCCGAGGCGATGTTCGCGCACGTCGCGGGCCTGCGCGTCGTGTCCGTCGCGAACCCGCAGGACGCGTGCACCGTGCTGCGGCAGGCGGTCGCGTGCGACGACCCCGTGATCTTCTTCGAGCCCAAGCGGCGCTACCACCTCAAGGGCGAGGTCGAGGAGATCCCGCTCGCGCTCGCGCCGCCGATGGACCGCGCGCACGTGCTGCGCGAGGGGCGCGACGTCACGCTCGTCACGTGGGGCGGGCTCGTCGGGACGGCGCTCGACGCCGCCGTCGCCGCGTCCGACGACGGGGTGTCGGTCGAGGTGATCGACCTGCGGTCCCTGGCGCCGATGGACCACGACACCGTGGCGGCGTCGGTGCGCCGGACCGGCCACCTCGTCGTCGCGCACGAGGCGCCGCGCCACGCCGGGCTCGGGGCGGAGGTCGTCGCGACCATGACCGACCGCTGCTTCGAGTACCTCGAGGCCGCGCCCGTGCGCGTCACCGGGTACGGCATGCCGTACCCGCCGGCGCGGCTCGAGAGCCACTACCTGCCGGACCTCGACCGCATCCTCGACGGAGTCGACCGGGTGCTCGGCCGGGCCCAGGCGCCCACGCTCGAGGGGGTGTCGCGGTGATGACGACGCGCGAGTTCCGACTCCCCGACCTCGGGGAGGGGCTCACCGAGTCCGACATCGTGGCCTGGCACGTCCACGCGGGTGACCACGTCGAGCTCAACCAGGTGATCGCCGAGGTCGAGACGGCCAAGGCGCTGGTCGACCTGCCCTCGCCCTACGCCGGCGTCGTCGCGACGCTGCACGCCGTCGAGGGCCAGACGGTGAACGTCGGCGACCCGATCGTCACGTTCGAGGTCGAGGACCCCGCGACGCCGGGTGACAGGGCGCCGGACGACGGGGCACCGGGTGCCGGGGCGACGGCTGGTGCGGCGTCACCTCCCGCCGCCGAACCCGGGGTTGTACGGCCATCGGAGGCCGGAACGCCGCACAACCCGGGGTTCGGCGGCGGGTCTGGGGGCGAGCCCGGCAGCGGGTCTGGGGGCGCGCCCGCCGGGGCTGACTCCGACGTCCGGGACGTCGTGGAACCGAACCTCGTCGGCTACGGCGCGCGGCCGGACAGCACGGGCCGCCCGGTGCGCCGTCGCCGTCGTGCCGCCGAGGGTGCCGAACCCCGGGTTGCGCGGCAGTCCGGCGCCGATGTGCCGCGCGACCCCGGGTTCGGCGACCGGCCGCGCTCCACGCCGCCGGTGCGCGCGCTCGCCAAGAAGCTCGGCGTCCACATCGAGCGCGTCGAGGGCACGGGGCCGGACGGTCTCATCACCCGCGCGGACGTCCTCGCGGCGGTGAGCTGCCACCGCGACGTCGCGCATCCGACGCGGGATGCCGGACGCCCGGCCGGCATGGTCCCCGGTGCGCCGCACGACCCGGGTGCGCGGCGGACCGCTCCGTCGCAGCCCGGGCACCTGGCTGTCGAGATGCGGGAGACGGCCCCTCGCGGCGCCGCGCCCGGGACCACGTCTCGCATCTCGGTGACGGGTGCTGACGCCGGGCCGGAGCGCGTCCCGGTGCGCGGCGTGCGGAAGCACACGGCGGCCGCGATGGTGTCGAGCGCGTTCACCGCACCGCACGCGACCGTGTTCCTCACGGTCGACGTCACGCGCAGCGTCGAGCTGCTCGATCGCCTGCGCACGCACCGGCTCGCGCGGGACAGCCGCGTCACGGTGCTCGCGCTCGTGGCCCGCGCGCTGTGCGCCACGCTGCCGCGCCACCCCGACCTCAACAGCGCGTGGCACGACCTGCCCGACGGTTCCGCCGAGATCTGGCGCCACCACCGCGTGAACCTGGGGATCGCCGTCGCGACCGACCGCGGGCTCGTGGTCCCGCACGTCGCGGACGCCGACGCGCTGGACCTCCCGGCGCTCGCGGACGCGCTCGCGGAGCTCGTCACGACGGCCCGCGCCGGGCGTACGCCGCCCGAGCGCCTCACGGGCGGGACGATCTCGATCACGAACGTCGGAGTGTTCGGCGTCGACGCCGGGACGCCGATCCTCGTCCCGGGCGAGGCGGCGATCCTCGGCCTCGGCGCGGTCCGACGGCGGCCGTGGGAGCACGACAGCGACGTCGCCCTCCGCGACGTCGTCACCCTCAGCCTGTCGTTCGACCACCGCGTGGTCGACGGCGAGCAGGGCGCCCGCTTCCTCGCCGACCTCGGCGCGCTCCTCGAGGACCCGGGCCTCGCGCTCCTGGGCACGCCGACCCGCCGAACCCCGGGTTCGACGGCCTTGAACGGCGATCCTGCCGCGCAACCCGGGGTTCGGCGGGGAGAGGGGGCGACCGCGTGACCGTCCTGACGACCGCCGTCGACCCGGGCTCGGAGACCGCCCGGGCGAACGACGCCGCGCAGCGCGCGCTCGCGGCCGACCTCCGCGAGCGCACGGCCGCCGCCGCGCTCGGCGGACCGGCGTCGGCGCGCGACCGCCACGTCTCTCGGGGCAAGCTGCTCCCGCGCGACCGCGTCGACCGACTGCTGGACGAGGGCAGCCCGTTCCTGGAGATCGCGCCGCTCGCCGGTCACGGCGTGGACGACGGCGCATGGCCGGCCGCGGGCGTCGTCGCCGGGATCGGCGTGGTGAGCGGCCGTCAGGTCATGGTCGTGTGCAACGACGCGACGGTGAAGGGCGGCACGTACCACCCGCTCACGGTGAAGAAGCACCTGCGCGCGCAGGAGATCGCGCTCGAGAACCGGCTTCCGTGCGTCTACCTCGTCGACTCGGGCGGCGCGTTCCTGCCGCGCCAGGCCGAGGTGTTCCCCGACCGGGACCACTTCGGGCGCATCTTCTTCCACCAGGCCCAGCTGTCCGCTGCGGGGATCGCGCAGATCTCCGCCGTGCTCGGGTCGTGCACCGCGGGCGGCGCCTACGTGCCGGCGATGAGCGACGAGACCGTCATCGTGCGCGACCAGGGCACGATCTTCCTGGGCGGGCCGCCGCTCGTGAAGGCCGCGATCGGCGAGGTCGTCACGGCGGAGGAGCTCGGCGGCGGCGAGCTGCACGCGCGGCGCAGCGGCGTCGTCGACCACCTCGCCGAGGACGACGACGACGCGCTCGACACCGTCCGCCGCATCGTCGCGACGCTCCCGCCCGACCCCGGGCCCGCGTGGGACGTCGAGCCGAGCGAGCCTCCCACGATCGGCACCGTCGGGCAGCCTCACGGGAGGCAGCCAGACGGCGCGCGCGCCATCGCCGAACCCGGCGCGCCGGGCCGCGCGGGCCCCGGCGAAGACCTGTACAGCGCCGTCCCCACCGATGTACAAGCCCCGTACGACCCGCGCGAGATCGTCGCGCGGATCGTCGACGGCAGCCGGTTCCAGGAGTTCAAGCGCGAGTACGGCGACACGCTCGTCACGGGGTTCGCGCGCATCCACGGCCACCCCGTCGGGATCCTGGCGAACCGCGGCGTGCTGTTCGGCGCGTCGGCGCTCAAGGGCGCGCACTTCGTCGAGCTGTGCGACCAGCGCGGCATCCCGCTGCTGTTCCTGCAGAACATCTCCGGCTTCATGGTGGGCACGGACGCCGAGGCGGGTGGCATCGCGAAGGACGGCGCGAAGATGGTCACAGCCGTCGCGACGACGCGCGTCCCGAAGCTCACGGTGATCGTCGGCGGGTCGTTCGGCGCCGGGAACTACTCGATGTGCGGGCGCGCGTACTCGCCGCGGTTCCTGTGGTCGTGGCCCGCGAGCCGCATCTCCGTCATGGGCGGCCCGCAGGCCGCGTCGGTGCTCTCCACGGTCAAGCGCGACCAGCTCGCCGCCCGCGGCGAGACGTGGGACCCGGACGAGGAGGCCGCCTTCTCGGCCGGCATCCGCGCGGACTACGACGAGCACGGCAACCCCTACTACGCGACGGCCCGCCTGTGGGACGACGGCGTCATCGACCCCGCCGACACGCGTCGCGTGCTCGGCCTCGCCCTCGGCGTGTGCGCACGCACACCCCTCGCCCCGCTCGACGCCGGCCCGCGGTTCGGGCTCTTCCGGATGTGAGGCCCGTGACCGTCCAGCCCGTTCACCCGACCCCGCCCGCGGCGCGGCCGTTCGGCACCGTCCTCGTCGCCAACCGCGGCGAGATCGCGTGCCGCGTGATCGGCACGCTGCGCCGGCTCGGCATCCGGTCGGTCGCGGTGTTCTCCGACGCCGACGCCGGGGCACGCCACGTGCGCGAGGCCGACGTCGCGGTGCGGCTCGGCCCCGCCCCTGCCGCGCGCTCGTACCTCGACGTCGAGGCCGTCGTCGCCGCCGCCGTCGCGACCGGCGCCGAGGCGATCCACCCCGGCTACGGCTTCCTGTCGGAGAACCCCGCGCTCGCGACGGCGTGCGCGCGCGCCGGGATCGCGTTCGTCGGACCGGGCGTCGAGGCGCTCGACGCCATGGCCGACAAGCTCGCCGCCAAGCGGATCGTCGCCGCGCGCGGCGTGCCCGTCGTCCCCGGCGCGGGCGAGCCCGGGATGCCCGACGACGCAGTGCTCGCCGCCGCGCCCGACGTCGGGTTCCCCCTCCTCGTCAAGCCGTCCGCCGGCGGCGGGGGCAAGGGGATGGTCGTCGTGCGGTCCGCGGACGACCTGCCGGCGGCGCTCGCGTCCGCTCGGCGCGTCGCGGCGTCGTCGTTCGGCGACGACACGCTCCTGCTCGAGCGGCTCGTCGAGGCGCCCCGGCACATCGAGCTCCAGGTGCTCGCGGACACGCACGGGACCGTGATCCACCTCGGCGAGCGCGAGTGCTCGCTCCAGCGGCGCCACCAGAAGGTCGTCGAGGAGGCGCCGTCGCCGCTGCTGTCGGACTCCGAGCGCGCGCGGATGGGCGAGGCCGCGTGCGAGGTCGCGCGGTCCGTCGGCTACGTCGGCGCGGGGACCGTCGAGTTCCTCGTCCCCGCCGCGTCGCCCGACGAGTTCTTCTTCATCGAGATGAACACCCGCCTGCAGGTCGAGCACCCGGTCACCGAGTTGGTCACAGGGCTGGACCTCGTCGAGCTCCAGCTGCGCGTCGCGGCGGGGGAGCCCTTGCCGCTCGCGCAGGACGACGTCGAGCTCCGCGGCCACGCCGTCGAGGCGCGGATCTACGCCGAGTCGCCGGCGCGCGGGTTCCTGCCCGCGACGGGGACGGTGCTCGCGTACGACGACGCGGGCGCGCCGTCCGGCCCGATGTCCGACGTGGGAACCGCGCCGCTGCGGCTCGACTCCGGGATCGATCGCGGGACCGTCGTCGGCGGGGACTACGACCCGATGCTCGCGAAGGCCGTCGCGTGGGCTCCGACGCGCGCGGAGGCGATCTTGCGGCTCGACGGGCTGTTGGCGGAGACCGTCGTGCTCGGGGTCGAGACGAACGTCGGGTTCCTGCGGTCGTTGCTCGCGGACGAGGACGTCCGGGCGGGGCGGCTCGACACCGGTCTGATCGGTCGTCTCCTCGGTGCGGCGTCCGGTGTCGGGTCCGGCGAGGGGGTCGGGGGTGTGCGCGCCGTCTACCATCCGCGGGCTCGTTCCTCGCCCGCTCCCGCCAGACCCGACCACGACGGCGCGCACACCCCCGACCCCCTCGCCTCGTCCGGCGTGTCAGCGGTCGACCGCGTCGCAGCGGCGTTGTTCGTGGCCGAGCACGCGTCTGTTCCTCGTGAGCACGGGGTTGGCCACCGGATCGGGGCGGATCCGGTGGGTAACCACGTGCTCGGTGGCGGCGGTGAGGTCGACCCGTGGCGGGCCGGGGACGGGTGGCGCCTCAACGCGCCCGCGGCGGCGCGCGTCGTCGTGCTGCGCGACGTGACTGGCCTCTCCGGTGGGCCCGACCACGAGGTGCGGGTCACGGGGACGGCGAGGGACGCCGTCGTGCACCTCGTGGCGGCTGACGGCGGTGCGCCGGACGGCGACGCGACGGTCCGTGCCGCGGAGGAGCCGGGCGAGGCCCGGGCGTCGCTCGTACCCGACACCCTGCACGACGACGCGTGGTGGCTCAGCGTCGACGGCACCCGGGAGCGGGTCCGGCTCGCGTGGCAGCCCGCCGCGGACGGCGAGCCCGCGGTCGTGTGGCTCCACCGTGACGGCCGCACCGTCGCGTTCGCCGCCCCCGACCGGGCGGAGCGCTCCGCGCGGAGCCGGGACGAGCGCCGTCGGGCACGCGGGGGGACGGCCGCGGCGACGGACCCGGAGGTCCGGGCCGCGATGCCCGGGACCGTGGTGGCCACCGTGACCGACGGGGACGCCGTCACGGCCGGTGCCGTGCTCGTCACGGTCGAGGCCATGAAGATGGAGCACCCCGTCCTCGCGCCGCACGACGGCGTCGCGCACGTCACCGTGCGCCCCGGCGACCTCGTGCGCCGGGACCAGGTGGTCGCCGTCGTCGAACCGGCACCACCACCCGCCGCGGGCGGACCTGCCGCGAGCGACCCCGGCGCCCCGGCCATCAGCACGACAGCCACCCCACCCGACGCCGTCGCGGCACACCCCGCTGCGCCGGCGACCTCCTCCGACACCCAGGGAGCACCATGATCGAGGTCGACACCCTGCTCACCGACGAGCAGGCGAAGCTGTACCAGGTCGTGCGGGACTTCGCCGACCACGTCGTCGCGCCCGCCGCCTACCGGTACGACACCGAGCGTCGGCTGCCGATGGAGATCATCGCGCAGATGGGCGAGCTCGGGCTGTTCGGGCTGCCGTTCTCGCGCGACGTCGGCGGTCAGGGCAAGGACTACGTGTCGCTCTGCCTCGCGGTGGAGGCGCTCGCGCGCGCCGACCAGTCGATCGCGGTGACGCTGGAGGCGGGGGTCGGGCTCGGTATCGTGCCGATCTACCGGCACGGGACGCGCGAGCAGCAGGAGCGCTGGTTGCCGGACCTGCTCGCGGGCAGGGCCCTCGCGGCCTTCGGCCTGACCGAGGCGCAGGCCGGCTCGGACGCCGGCGGGACGCGCACGACCGCGCGGCTCGACGGCGACGAGTGGGTGGTCGACGGCTCCAAGCAGTTCATCACCAACTCCGGCACGCCGATCACGAGCCTCGTGACGATCACGGCCGTCACGGGCGAGACGCGCGGTCCGGGCGGCGAGGTGCGCAAGGAGCTGTCGAGCATCATCGTCCCCGCGGGGACGCCGGGGTTCGAGGTGGGGCCGGCGTACGACAAGGTCGGCTGGCACACCTCCGACACGCACCCGCTCACGCTCACCGACGTGCGGGTCCCGGCGGAGAACCTGCTCGGCGAGCGCGGACGTGGGTACGCGAACTTCCTGCGTGCGCTCGACGAGGGTCGCATCGCGTTCGCCGCGCTCGCGACCGGCGCCGCGCAGGGCTGCCTCGAGGAGGCGCTGCGGTACGCGACGGAGCGCGTGGTGTTCGGGCGGTCGATCGGGGAGAACCAGCACGTCGCGTTCACGCTCGCGCGCATGCAGGCCCGCGTCCACACCGCGCGGCTGGCCTGGCTCGACGCCGCGCAGAAGCTCGTGCACGGCAAGCCGTTCAAGGCCGAGGCGTCGGTCGCGAAGCTCGTGGGCGGTGAGGCCGCGATGGCGAACGCGCGCGACGCGTCGCAGATCTTCGGCGGCTACGGCTTCCTCAACGAGAACCCGGTCGCGCGGCACTACCGTGACGCGAAAGTGCTCGAGGTCGGCGAGGGCACCACCGAGGTGCAGCTCATGGTCATCGCGAGGAGCCTGGGCCTGGAGGGCTGACCACAGTCCGCCGCCGAACACGACCTGAAGGACGTCATCGACGGTTTCACGACCTTCAGGTCGTGATCGACGGCGAGCGGGGTCGTTCTCGGCGGACGTCGCCGGGGCCGGAGGAGCGGGAGGAGCAGCATGCGCGAGGTGGTCCAGCGGGGCCTGTACTACGACGAGCTCGAGCCGGGCGTGGTGTACCGCCACCGTCCCGGCCGCACTCTGACCGAGGCCGACGACGTCCTGTTCTCCACGCTCACGATGAACCACCAGGCGCTCCACCTCGACGCGGCGTGGGCCGCGACGCAGCCGTTCGGGCAGCGGCTCGTGAACTCGATGATGACGCTGTCGACGCTCGTCGGGCTGTCGGTCGGGCAGCTCACGCAGGGCACGATCGTCGCGAACCTCGGGTTCCGCGACGTCGAGTTCCCGAAGCCCGTGTTCCACGGCGACACGCTCTACGCCGAGACCGAGGTCGTCGAGAAGCGCCTGTCCGCGTCGCGCCCCGGGCAGGGCGTCGTCACGCTCGAGCACCGCGGCCTCAACCAGCGCGGCGAGCTCGTCGCCCGGGCGGTCCGCACGGCGCTGTTCTGGACGCGCGCAGCCCACACGGCCGCCGTCGTGCCCGCGGCTGCAGAGCCGGCGGGGCCCGCCGAACCCCGGGTTGTGCGGCCATCGGAGCCTTCAGCGCCGCACAACCCAGGGTTCGGCACCGGCACCGGCACCGGTACCGGCACCGGCACCGGTACCGGCACCGGCACCAGCACCGGTACCGGCACCGGCGCCGACCCGCGCCTCGCCGTCGGCGACGAGGAGGGCGCGTGGTGAGCGACGGCGTCGGGCACGGGGCGGACGGCGCGCGGCGCGTGCCGGGCGTGCGGGACCCGTTCGGCCTGGGGCCGGCGCTGCTGTTCTGCCCGGGGGACCGGCCCGACCGGTTCGGCAAGGCCGCGGACCGGGCGGACGCGGTGATCCTCGACCTCGAGGACGCGGTCGCGCCGGCCCTGAAGGACGTCGCGCGCCGTGCCGTCGTCGAGGCGTCGGCGACCCTGGACCCGGCCCGCACGATCGTGCGGGTCAACGCCGTCGGCACGCGCGAGCACGCGCTCGACGTCGCGGCGCTCGCGGACACGCGGCTGCGCACGGTCATGGTCGCGAAGGCCGGGCCGGAGCTCCTCTCGTCGCTGCCCGCTCTCGCGAGCACGCTCCCCGGCGTGCGCGTCGTGGCGTTGTGCGAGACCGCGGCGGGGGTCCTCGCGGCGCCCGAGCTGGCGGGCCGGGACGAGGTCGTCGCGCTCATGTGGGGGGCGGAGGACCTCGTCGCGTCGCTCGGGGGCACGTCGAGCCGGCGCGCGGACGGCTCCTACCGCGACGTCGCGCGGCACGCCCGCGCGGCCGTGCTGCTCGCGGCGGGGGCGGCGGGCACGGCGGCGATCGACGCCGTGCACGTGGACATCGCGGACCTGGACGGGCTGCGCGCCGAGGCCGAGGACGCCGTCGCGAGCGGCTTCGCGGCGACGGCGTGCATCCACCCGAGCCACGTCCCGGTGATCCGCACGGCCTACGCGCCGACCCCGGACCAGCTCGCGGCCGCCCGGTCGCTGCTCGAGGCGGCCGCGACGAACCCTTCCGGGCCGGACGCGGTGTTCACGCACGAGGGCCGCATGGTCGACGGGCCCGTGTTCCGGCACGCGGAGGCCGTGCTGCGGCGCGCCCCGCGGACGTGACGGCGCGCTCGGAACCAGCGCACGCGCTCGTCGCACGGGTCCGCAGGTCGTCGCCCGACGCCTGCTGCCCCGACGGCCGGCACCGCATGGGGAGCGCTCCCCATGAACGTCGGCGCGAGATCGCGCCGACAGACCGTAGCCTCGTCCGCGTGACCGACGCGAACCCGCAGCCCCAGCAGTCCCAGCACTGGACCGAAGGGTTCCCCCACCTGGCGGAGCGTGCGGCGACCCTCCTCGGCATCGACGTCGCGACCGCCGCGCGGCACAGCAAGGTGGTCCCTGGCGGCTTCCACGTGTGGACGCCGGGTCGCGGCGGTGCGCAGGCCGTCGTCGGGTTCGACGGCGCGGCGTACGTGCGCGAGTCGTGCTTCCCCCAGAGCCAGATGGTGCAGGCGTTCTCCGCCGGACAGCGCAACGACGCGACGCTCGCCGAGCGCCCGATCAACCACGCGGCGTCCGCCGTGGCCTCGATGGTGGGGCTCCTCAAGGGCGGTGAGGCACGGACGGCGACGCCGACGGGTCCGAGCGAGGCCGAGCTCGCCGAGCTCATGGGCGGCGCGTTCGAGCAGACGACCCCCGACGAGATCGCCGAGCGCCTGCGCGGGGGCGGTGAGGGGGCCTTCGCGATCGTCGGCGTCGACCGCGCGCACGGTCCGGGGCACTGGTACGTCGCCCTGTTCGACGGCGAGCACGTCCACGCGCTCGACCCGATCGCCAACGGCCGCACCGAGTGGCCGCCGCCCGCGGCCGACGCGGTCCGCTGGTGGGCCAACGGCGCACCGACGCGGGCACCGGAGACGGTCACCGCGGAGACCCGCTCCCGTCACGGTCGTCGCGTGTGGGTCCGCACCACGCCCGCCCTGCTGCCGTGGACGAAGGCCCTGCTCGACTGGTACGCGTCCACCGATCCCGTGAACGTCGCCGCAGGCCGCGGAACCTGGTACGGGTTCTGGTGGGCCGCGCTCTCGCCGGACGGCGACGACCTGCGGGTCGCGGCCACGGACCTCACGAAGGACGGCATCGCGACCCTCACGTGGGACGTCGACCCGATGCTCGACGTCCACCGCCAGCAGCGTCAGCTCGAGCGCTTCTGCCGGACCGGGTGGCAGCCCACGCGGTTCACGGAGACCGTGCTCGTCTACAACGGGGTGTACGACGCCCCGGAGATGCATGTCGAGCGGACGTCCCCCCGGGGGGACGGCGCCTCGGGCTGGGTCGTCAAGCCCATCGCCGAGCAGCCGCGCGGCGGGCTCGTCCCCGTGCCCGCGCACGAGCTGTACCGCAGGGCACCCCACCTCGCGCGCTACCTCTCGCTCCCGGACGGCTTCCGTGCCGTCTGGTCGGACGGGCGCACGAGCCGGCTCTGGAACCCTGCCGGGGAGCTCGTCTGGGACGCGGACGCCCGCGACCAGGACGCCGCCACCGACCGCCCTGCGCAGCCCGCGCAGCCCGTGGCGCCGGCCCAGCCGGCGGCCCAGCCCGTGGCGCCGGCCCAGCCGGCAGCCCAGCCTGTGGCGCCCGCCCAGCCCGAGGCCGCGTCGTCGCGCGGCGCGGAGCGACCTGCCGGAGGGACGGCGTTCGAGGTGGCGGCGGCGGCCGTCCGGGATCCGGCGCCGGACGCCGAGCGGCTGCTGGCCGCGGCCCAGGGACTGCGCGACGCCTTCACCCGCAACGAGCACCTGATCGGTCTCCTGCCGCCGCACGCGGCGCAGCTCATGCTCATGGCGTACCAGAAGGCCGACGAGGTCGGTTCGAGCACCGGGCGGCCCGACGTCGCGCGCGAGGCCGCGCTGGCATGGGCGCGCGAGCGGTACTTCCGTGAGCTCTACCCGGCGGACGACGTCGCGGCGCGGGTCGACCGCCTCGTCGCCGACGACCCCGACGGAGCCGCCCACGTGCTGCGCGGCTGGATGCGGTACAACGGCTACGGCTACGCGAAGGACGCCGCGGCGTCGGTCCGCGACCACGAGGTGGCCGCCGAGCGCGGCAACGCCGACGCGCTGTTCGAGCTCTCCGTGCTCACCGCGACGGGACAGGGGGTGGCGGCGGACCCGGCGAGGTCGCGCGACTACCTCGAGCGCGCGGCCGCGGCCGGTCACCCCCGTGCCCTCTACAACGTCGCCGCGCAGCACGCCACGGGCGACGGGCGGCCCCGCGACCCGCAGCGCGCGCTCGCGCTGTACGTGCAGGCGGGTGAGCAGGGCAACGGTCGCGCGCTGTTCACGGCGGGCATCATGACGCTGACCGGCGACGGCACGCTCCCCGACCCGGCGCGCGCCGCGACGCTGCTCCAGGAGGCGCAGGACCTGGGCTTCGACGTCGCCGGTGCCGCGGCGCAGCTCCCCGAGGTCCTCGAACGCCAGGTGGTGGCGGCCCTCGGCGGTGCCTGACCGGGGGCCCCTCAGCCGACCCGCAGGTGGGCCACGATGCCCTCGACCCCGTCCTTCGCGTCACCGAAGAGCATCGAGGTGTTGTCGCGGAAGAACAGCGGGTTCTGCACGCCCGCGTAGCCGGTGGCCATCGACCGCTTGAAGACGACGACGTCGCGCGCCTCCCACACGTGCAGCACCGGCATGCCCGCGATGGGCGAACCCGGGTCGTCGAGCGCGGCGGGGTTGACGGTGTCGTTGGCGCCGATGACGAGGACGACGTCGGTGTCGGGGAAGCGGTCGTTGACCTCGTCCATCTCGAACACGACGTCGTACGGCACGCGGGCCTCGGCGAGCAGCACGTTCATGTGTCCCGGCAGGCGGCCGGCCACCGGGTGCACGCCGAACCGCACATCGACGCCGCGTGACCGCAGCAGCTCGACGAGCTCCGCGACGGGGTACTGCGCCTTCGCGACGGCCATGCCGTAGCCCGGGGTGATGACGACGCTGCGCGCGTCGGCGAGGAGGCGCGCGACGTCCTCGGCGTGGGTCTCGCGGTGCTCGCCCTGCTCGTCGCCGGACGACGAGACCGTGCCCTCCTCCGCGCCGAAGCCGCCGAGGATGACGGAGACGAACGACCGGTTCATGGCCCGGCACATGATGTACGACAGGATCGCGCCGGAAGACCCCACGAGTGCGCCGGTGACGATGAGCAGGTCGTTGCTCAGCATGAAGCCCGCCGCGGCGGCGGCCCAGCCGGAGTACGAGTTGAGCATGGAGACGACGACGGGCATGTCGCCGCCGCCGATCGACGCGACGAGGTGCCAGCCGAGCGCCAGCGCGACGGCGGTCAAGAGCAGCAGCGGCCAGACCGACGGCGCCCCGACGAACCACACCAGGAGACCGACGCTCGCGACGAGCGCCGCGAGGTTGAGCAGGTTGCGGCCGGGGAGCTGCAGCGGCGCGGACCGGGCCCGTCCCGAGAGCTTGAGGTACGCGACGACGGACCCCGTGAACGTCACGGAGCCGACGAGGACGCCGAGGTACACCTCGACGAGGTGCGCCGGGTCGTGTCCCTCCGTGAGGTAGGAGTTGTAACCGACCAGCACGGCGGCCAGGCCGACGAAGCTGTGGAGGATCGCGATGAGCTCGGGCATCTGCGTCATCTCGACGCGTCGCGCGCGCCACGTCCCGACGACCGCCCCGACGAGGAGCACGCACGCGATGAGCAGCGCGGTGACGAGAGCCGGGCGACGGCTCGTGTCGAGCGCGAGGACGATCGTCGCGCCGAGCGCGAGCGCCATGCCGACGGCGCCCGCGACGTTGCCGCGCCGCGCGGTCTCCTGCCGGGACAGGCCCGCGAGGCTGAGGACGAACAGCAGGGCCGCGAGGACGTAGACGGCCTGGGCGACGGACGTGGGTGTCATCGGGTCACCGCCGACGTGTCCCGCCGGAACATGCGGATCATGCGGTTCGCCACGAGGAACCCGCCGAAGATGTTGATGCTCGCGACGGCCGCCGCGACGCACGCGAGGGTCGTGACGAGCCAGTCGTCCGAGCCGATCTGCAGGAGCGCCCCGACGAGGATGATGCCGGAGATCGCGTTCGTCTGGGCCATGAGCGGCGTGTGCAGCGAGTGCGTCACGTGCGAGATGACGTAGTACCCGACCACGACGGCGAGCAGGAAGACCGTCACGTGCCCGACGAGCGACGGCGGCGAGAACGACAGCGCGAGCGTCACGAGCACCGCGGCGAGCGCGGCCCCGACGAGGCGACGGCGCCCACGGAGCGCGCGGCGCTGCTCCGCCTCGGCCGCCGCGGAGGCAGCCCGCTCCGCGGCGACGGCAGGGTCCTCCGGGGGTGCGGGCTCACCGGGCGGTGGTGGCGCCGCGCTCACCGCCACGGGCGGCGGCGGCCACAGGACCTCGCCGTCGCGCGCGACGGTCATGCCGCGCTGCACCGGGTCGTCGAGGTCGAGGACGGGCACGCCGTCCTTCCCGGGCGTGAGCAGCTCGAGCAGGTGCACGACGTTCGTCCCGAGGAGCTGCGACGTGTGCTGCGGGAGACGTCCGGGCAGGTCCGTCCAGCCGAGGACGACGACCCCGCCGTCGGTCACGACGCGCTCGCCCGGGACGGTGACCTCGCAGTTCCCCCCGCCGGACGCGGCGAGGTCGACGACGACGCTCCCCGGGCGCATGCCCGCGACCGCCGCCGCGGTGAGGGTGCGCGGCGCGACGCCCCGCACGAGCGCCGTCGTGACGACGACGTCCGCGTCGGCCGCCTCGCGCGCGTAGACCTCGAGCGCGTGCTGCTCCTGCTCGGGCGTGAGCGGACGCGCGTACCCGTCGGCGTTCATGTGCTGCTGCGCCTCGGGCGCGCGCACGGCGACGCCCCCGAGCGACTCGATCTGCTCCGCGGCCTCGGTGCGCACGTCGAACGCACGCACCTGCGCGCCGAGGCTCGACGCCGTTCCCACCGCCGCGAGCCCGGCGACGCCGCCGCCGATGACGAAGACCTTCGCGGGCGGCGTCTTGCCCGCGGCGGTGACCTGCCCGGCGAACATCCCGCCGTACTCCTGTGCCGCCTCGACGACCGCGCGGTAGCCCGCGACGTTCGACAGCGTGCTGAGCACGTCGAGCGCCTGGGCGCGCGAGATGCGCGGGACGGCGTCGAGCGCGAGGGCCGTCACCCCGGCACGGGCGAGGCGCTCGACGAGCTCCGGCCGGCTGCCCGGGTAGAGCATCGCGACGAGCGTCGCGCCCGGGCGCAGCAGAGCGACCTGGTCGTCCGTCGGGGCGCTGACCGCGACGACGACGTCGGCGCCCCACGCCGTCGCGGCGTCGACGACCGACGCCCCGGCGTCCGCGTACGCCCTGTCGGCGAACGTGGCGCGCGCCCCGGCGTCGTGCTCGACGACGACCTCGTACCCGAGCGCGCGCAGGCGCTCCACCGTCCTCGGGGTCGCGGCGACGAGCCGCTCCCCGTCCCTCACCTCGCGGGGGACACCGATCCTCACGTGCGGGCTCCTCGCAGTCGTCGAACATCGTCGAACATGGCCGAGCATCACCGAGCTCGTCGGCCTCGCTGCCGACGGGTGCGCCGCGAGCCTACCGAGTCGGCGTGCGGAGCCGACCGGGTCCGACGTCCCGGACCTGGCGCCGGACTGTCCGGACGGGGAGCGCTCCCCATCGTGGGGGGTGGCGGCAGGTCGTCCTCGTCCGCCATGATCGGCCCCGACATCAACCGATCTCTGGGGGATCCATGCGCCGCAGCACGTCCGTCCGTCTCGCCCGCACGCTCACGCTCGTCCCGGCCGCCGCCCTCTGCGCCGGGGTCCTCACCGCCTGCTCGTTCAACGCCAACCTCACGGTGCCCGCGTCGACGATCGCGGCGGACGCGGAGCGCGCGCTGGCGGACATCGGTGAGGCGGACGTCGACTGCGGCGACGAGAGCGTCGACCTCGTGAACGACGAGGTCGTCGAGTGCGAGCTCACGGACCCCGCGACCGGCACGCTCTACGACCTGACCGTCACGCTGTCCGAGGTCGACGGCACGGACTACCACGTCGACGTCCAGGTCGCCGACGAGCCCAAGGCCTGACCGCGGGCTACAGGTCGCCCTTCTTCTGGAGGTAGCGCATCGCGGCCCAGCCGAACGGGATGCGCCCCCAGTACGTCGCGACGCGGAACAGCACGGTGGCCGACGTCGCGAGCGCCACGGGAACCCCCGCGGCCGTGAGGCCCGCGGTGAGCGCGAGCTCGATCGTGCCGAGGCCGCCCGGGGTGGGCACGGCCGCGCCCGCCGCGTTGCCGACGAGGTAGATCACCGCGACGTCGACCAGCGACAGCTCCTGGCCGAACGCCGCGAGCGCCGCGTCGAACGCGAGCACGTACCCGAGCGTCATGACGACGTTCCCGCCGAACCCGAGCGCGAGCCGGCCCGGCTGACCGAGCAGCTCCGACAGGCGCGGCCACACCTGCTGCAGCGTGGGCCGGAGCTTCGCGAGCACCCAGTTGCGGACGGCCGGGACGAGCAGCGTCGCGAGGACCGCGAGGGCGACGCCGCCGATCGCGAGCAGGACCGTCGTCGACGGGAGCTGCACCAGGCCGCCGTCGCCCGTGAAGATCGACAGGACGACGAGCAGCAGGATCGTCACGACGAACTGCGACACCTGGACCAGGCCGACGGTCGCGACGGCGACCGGCGTCGAGACTCCCCGCTTCTGGAGCATGCGCAGGTTGAGCGCCGCCGGGCCGATGCCGGCCGGTGCCGCCAGGGCGACGAACGACCCGGCGGCCTGCGTGAGCGTGGCCCGGATCATCGGCAGGTGCACGGGTGAGAACGCGACGAAGGTCAGGGCCGCGCCGACCCACGTGAGGACGCCGAGCGCGAACGAGACGACCGCCCACCACGGGTTGGCCTCGGAGACGGCCTCGGTGATCTCCGCGAAGTTGATGCTCGTGACGATGACGGTCACCGCGACCACGGCGAGCGCGAGCGTGATGACCGTGCGGGCGCCGAAGCGGGTGATGCGCTGCGGCTCCACGTCCGCCTCGGGCAGCCGTTCTACGAGCGCGGCGCGCAGCTCCTTGAGCAGCTCCTTGTCCTGCCGCATCTCCTCGCGCGTGCTCGGGGGCAGCGCGATGGACTGCAGCAACGGCCCGATCGCGGCGATGTCGTCGTCGGGCAGCACGCTCACCGCGGACTCGACGGCCCGGCGCGCGCCGACGCGCAGCGCGAGCAGCGCGACCATCTGCGCGAGGTCCATGCGCCGCGCGAGCTGCGACGACGCGATGTCGCCCTGGTCCCACCCCGTGAGCCAGACCTCCGGGGCGCCGGTGGCAGGCTCCCGCGAGACGAGCACGACGTCGGACGTGAGCGCCCGGTGCGCGATGCCGGCGGAGTGCGCGAGCGTGAGCTGGCGCCACGCCTCGTTGAGCACGGAGTCGGTGACGCGCTCGGCAGGGAGGTCCCGCAGGGAGACGGCGCCCACGGCGTGCTCCTGGACGAGCACCATCGAGTCGGCCGCCTCGGCGACGCCCAGGAGGCGTGGGGTGCGGATGCCCGCCGCGCGGGCGGCGTAGTTGAGGAGCGCGGTCCGCTCGGCCGCGGCGCGCAGCGAGATCGCGGTGCGGCCCTCCAGGCCGCGCAGCCGGAGCGAGCGCCAGAACCGGGTGAGGAAGCCGACGACCTGCCGGTCGCCGTCGAGCACGACGACGTCGCGACGCCCGCCGTCCTCGTCGAGCATGGCGTAGACGCGGTTGTCGCCGGCGCGGGTCAGGGCGATCGCGGCGGGGTCGGACGGCGCGGCCTCGCCCGTGCCCTCGGGAGGTCCGGCCGGGTCCTGCGGGTCGGGCGCCGTGTCCTCGTCGGCGTGCGGCGCGCCCGCGAGGTGGTGCCGCGCGAGGGCGGCGTCGGCCGTGAGGACCGTCCCGGCGTCGTGCCCCGCACCCGGCGCGCGCAGCACGCCGACGTGGACCTCGGAGGTGATGTGGCCCTCGGCGTCGACCTCGGTGATCGGGTCGTCGGCCGCCTCGGCGAGCTCGTCGTCGTCGGTGACGTCCCGCACGCGCACGAGCGCGACGGGGGCGAACCCGGCGCGGCGCACGCCCGCGACGAGCTCGGGGCCGTAAGCGCGCTCGCTGCGCACGCCGGACACGTACCGGACGGCGAGACCGGCGACGCGCCCGAGCAGGAGCGCGATGAGGATGCCGGGCAGCGAGACCTGGCCCGTGACGAGCACGACGCCGATGGCGACGAAGATGAGGTTCCACGACCACGCGACGGTCCGGCGCCTCGTGCGGGTGCCGGCGGCGGTGAGCAGGCCGCCGAGCGCGGCGACGTAGCCCGGGATCGTGAGCCTCCACTCGCCCTGCGTGAAGATCGACAGCCCGCGCACGAGATCGTCGGTACCCCACGCCGTCACGGCGAGCGTCACGAGGATGCCGAGCAGGAGCCCGAGCGCGGCAGCCACGATGGACTCCACGACCTGCCGCCCGAGCCGGCGGACCCCCAGCTCGATGAGGACGGCCGTCGGGACGAACAGGGTGACGAGCCCCTCGAGCACGGCCACGGGGACGAAGAGCACGCGGGCGAGGATGTCGGAGAAGTTCTGCACGTCCTCCGCGACGCCCTCCGTCGTCCCGTGCGCGAAGACCGACATGAGCATGACGAGCGCCACGCCCACCGCGCACAGGACCAGGTTGACGAGGTCGCTCGGGTGGCGGACACGCTGCTCCGCCGTGTCGACGACTCGGACCGTCCCCTCGTCCACGGGGGCGGGGCGCGCGAGCAGAGCCTCGAACGCGCCGGTCTGCGGCCGGGCCTCGGGCCGCGGACTCTCGGCGAGGCTGCCGACCTCCACGACCGACCCCGTGGCCGGGCGGCCCTCAGGCGTCTCGTGGGAAGTCACGGGCATGGCTGCGAGTCTAGGGCGGTGCGCCACCGCAGGCGCGGTATTTGGCCGATTCCTCCGGGTGATTCGACCCTTTCGTCCGACGGGTGGCCGCTGCGCGGCGGGCGTGGGCGCGCGAGTGTGAGCAAGCCCTCCCTAGCATGGAGGGATCGCCGGTCTCTGCGGCGGCGACCGGGCGGACTCGGACCGGGAGGTCGGCATGGCACGTGACAGGTCCGCACGCGACGGGGTGTCGCGCGACGGGGCAGCACGCGACGACGCAGGAGACGCGACGCGCGGTGGTGAGGTCGCCGCGGGGGAGCCGTCGCCGCAGGAGCGCAACCCGTTCCGCAAGGTGTGGTGGCTGCCCGTGGTGCGCGGCATCCTCCTCGTCGTCCTCGGCCTGCTCCTCATGATCGAGCCGCTCGAGCAGCTCGGGACGCTGCGCCTCGTCCTCGGGGCGTTCCTCGTGGCCGACGGCGTGCTGGTCGCCGTCCAGGGTCTGGTGCACCGGCAGCAGGTCGGGTCGGCGTGGTGGCTCGCACAGGCGGGGGTCAACGTCGTGTTCGGGGTGCTCGTGGCGTTCTGGCCGGACCTCACGCCGACTGCCCTCTACTACGTCCTCGCGGTGTGGGTGCTCGTGCTCGGCATCACGACGATCGCCGGCGCCGCGGCCCTGGCCCGCAACCGCGACCTCGGGTGGGCGTGGATGCTCGCCTTCGGGATCGTGTCGGTGCTGTTCGGGATCCTGCTCGTGACGCGACCCCTGGACGCGTTCGACGTGCTGCGCCTCGTGACGGTCGTCTTCGCGCTCTACGCGTTCGTCGCCGGGTCGATCCACGTCGTGTCCGGGTTCGCCGTGCGTGCCGTGGCGCGCGAGCTCGCGGACCTGCGCGCCCAGGCGGTCGCCGCGGGCGTCGTCGTGACCGGCGGGTCCGTGCTCGGCGCGGCCGCCGCACGGCCCGACGTCGCGCCCCCCACCGCGAGCGCGGCACCCTCGGCCAGCGTCGGGTCGACTCCCGAGCGGACCTCCGCGCCGGCCATCGACCCGTCGGTCCCGACGGCCACCGGTGGTGAGAGGACGCCGGAGGCGGACACCGGGAGCGGCACGCGCTGACGGGGTCGGCGGCAGACGTC
This sequence comes from Cellulosimicrobium sp. PMB13, assembly GCF_051294865.1. Lineage (NCBI taxonomy): Bacteria > Bacillati > Actinomycetota > Actinomycetes > Micrococcales > Promicromonosporaceae > Cellulosimicrobium > Cellulosimicrobium sp. PMB13. The sequence goes on from NZ_CP145910.1 coordinate 1,131,480, forward strand.
TGACATGCTCGACCCGTGCTCGGAACCGCGGTGACGTCCGTCGACCCCCGCCCGACGGCGCCCCGCCCGACGGCGCCCCGCCGCGTCGGGGCGCTCGCCGTCGCGGTCGGGGTGCTGCTCCTCGCGGCATGCGGTGCGACCCCGGCCGTGCCGGACGCCGCGTCGTCGGCCACCTCCCCGAGCGCGTCGGCGTCGACGACGGCCGAGCCCGCGCCGAGCCCGGAACCGGTGGACCTCGGTGCTGTGGTCGCGGCCGACCTGGCGGCGCTCGAGGACGCCTACGACGCGCGGGTCGGCGTCTACGCGGTCGACACCGCGACGGGGGACCTGGTCGAGCACCGGGCCGACGAGCGCTTCGCGTACGCCTCGACGATCAAGGCGCTCGCCGCAGGGTTCGTGCTGCGGGGCGGGTCGGTCGAGGTCCTGGACGAGCCCGTGCCGGTCACGCCCGAGGACGTGTCGGGCGCGGGGTGGTCACCCGTCACCGAGTCGCTCGTGGGCGCGGACGCGACGGTGCGCGAGCTGGGCGCGGCCGCCGTGTCCGAGAGCGACAACGGCGCGTTCAACGCGCTCCTGCGCCGCCTCGGCGGACCGGAGGCGCTCCAGGCCGCGCTCGTCGACCTCGGGGACACGACGACGCTCGTGGACGCCTGGGAGCCCGAGCTCAACCGGTTCACGCCCGGCGAGCCGGCGCGGACGAGCACGCCGCGTGCGCTCGCGGACGGCGTCGCCGCCTTCGCGCTCGGGGACGAGCTGGAGCCGGGCGTCCGGGAGGAGTACGTCGGCTGGCTCACGGGCAGCACCACGGGGGACGGCACGGTCCGGGCCGGTGCGCCCGAGGGCTGGGTGGTCGGGAGCAAGACCGGCACCGCCGGCCGCTACGGGTCGCGCAACGACGTCGCGGTGGTCTGGCCGCCCGACGGCGCCCCGATCGTCCTCGCCGTGCTCACCGACCGCGCCGCCCCGGACGCCGAGCCGGACGACGCGCTGCTCGCCGACGTCGCACGGACCGTGCTCGGGGCCTACGCCGACCGGGGCTGACCAGCCTGCGGTCGCTGCCGTGTGGAGATCTCGGTGAGGTCCTGCGACGTGGCGCGCGGTCCGGTCCGGCGCGCGCAAGACTCGCCGCGTGACGACACCTCAGGACGGCGGGACCGATCGTTCCGAGCGCATCGGGCGCGCCGTCACGGGGGTGGTCGTGGGGGTGGTCGGGCTCGGGCTCGTGGTCCTCGTCGTCGTGCTCGTGGGGTACCAGGTGCTCGTCAGCGGCTGGGCGGAGCAGTACGACACGTCGACCCAGGTCGGCACGTCGGCCGAGGCGTCGACTCCGGCCCCGACGCCCTCTGGCCGCGCGTCGGCCGACGGTTCGGGCGTCTCCGCGGAGGGGCTCGACCTCTCGAACGAGGCGTACCGCGAGCGCGTCGGCTCGTCCGAGGGCCACGCGCAGGCGGCCCTCTCGTTGCCGGACGTGCAGGCGGCGCTCGAACCGCTCGTCTCCGGGGGCGCCGTCGACCAGGACGACGTGGTCTCGGCGCTGGTCGCGGCGGGCTTCGAGCACGTCCAGGTGCACGGCGGGTCGGTGCTCACGGCCGACACCTCGACGCACGTCGGGGTGGGGGTCGGTGTGCCGGGCGGGTGCGTCTACGGCGCGGTCGGCCCCGACGGCGTCACGCTCGAGGCGGGCGGCCCCATCGCGGACGGCGGGTGCCTGGAGATGCCCGGCCACTGACCCGGTCGAGAGCTCTGCCGGGTCGCCGACGTAGAGCCCCGGTCGCCGATGTAGAGCCCTGGTCGCCGACGTAGAGCCCTGGTCCTACGCCAGTCCGAGCGACTGCTTCCACTCGAGAGGCAGCACGGCGTACCCGACGAACGCGACGACGTCGAGCAGCGTGTGCGCGATCACGAGCGGCATGACGCGGTGCCGTCCCCACCTGCTCGTGTAGAACCACGAGAACACGACGCCCATGACGACGTTGCCGACGAACGGCCCGATGCCCTGGTACAGGTGGTACGAGCCGCGCAGGAGCGAGCTCGCGACGACGAACTTCACGCGCCCCCATCCGAGGTCGCGCGTCCGCTCGTACAGGTAGCCGACGGCGATGACCTCCTCGAGCAGCCCGTTCTGGAGCGCCGCGAGGATCAGGACGGGGACGGTCCACCACGCCGCGTTGAGCGCCGCGGCCTGGACCTCGACGGTGATGCCCATGGCCCGTCCGGCGAGGTAGAACGCGAGGCCCGGGATCCCGATGGCGGCGGCGAGCGCGAACCCCCAGCCGACGTCGCGCAGGGGGCGGGCGCCGTCGAGCCCGATCGCCCGGACCGCGGACCGGCCGCGCGCGCTGAGCAGGTAGAGCGCGAGCGCGACGGGCAGGACCGCGAAGAAGATCCCGACGAGCTGGTACGTGAGGTCGAGGTACGGTCGCGCCGACTGGCTGACGTTGAGGCTCGTCGACTGGTCGCGCAGCGGGGTGTCGGCGGTGAGCCGCGCGACGATGTTGATCATCGCGTAGACGGCGGACTTGCCGAGGCTCAGGCCGAGGACGATCCAGATCTCCGCGCCGATGCGGCGGCGCGTCGCGCGGTCCGGGCGCGCCGGAGCGACGGCCGTCGGGACGGCGGTCGCCGTCGCGACCGGCGCCGCGGTCGGGTCAGGGGTGGGCACCGTCCGGTTATAGCACCGCTGCCCGGGTGCGGCCTCGACGTCCGCTGGATGCTGGCTGTCCGTCGAGCACGGGTCTGCCCACCGTCGAGCACGGGACCGGCCACCGGTTCGGGGAGAATCCGGTGGCTGATCCCGTGCTCGGCGGAGACGTCAGGCGTCGCGCGGCGGGCGTCCGGGGCGGCGGACGGGCCGGACGTCGCGGGGGAGGCGGTCGGCGTCGGCCAGCGCGCGGCGCAGCAGCATCTCGATCTGTGCGTTGACGCTGCGCAGGTCGTCGGCGGCCCAGCGGGCGAGCGCGTCGTGCACGGCCGGGTCGAGCCGCAGGAGCACCGACTTGCGCGACGGCTTGCGCGGCGGGCCCGCGGGGGCGTCGTCCGCGGGCACGCCGCTGCCCGACGACGGAGCGTCACCGTCGCCGGGCACGTCCGGCCGCCGCTCGGGCGGAGCGGGCGTCACCGGTACAGCGACCCCGTGTTGACGACCGGGGTCACGCGGCTGTCGCCGCAGAGCACGACGAGCAGGTTGGACACCATCGTGGCGCGGCGCTCGTCGTCGAGCGTGACGATGTCGTCGGCCTCGAGGCGGGAGAGCGCGTCCTCGACCATCGAGACCGCGCCCTCGACGATGCGCGAGCGGGCCGCGATGATCGCGCCGGCCTGCTGGCGCTGCAGCATGGCCTGAGCGATCTCGGGGGCGTACGCGAGGTTGGAGATGCGGGCCTCGATGACCTCGACGCCCGCGACGACGACGCGCTCGGCGACCTCCGCGGCGATCTCCGCCGAGACGAGCTCGGTGGCGCCGCGCAGCGACTCCTCGCCGGCGTCGGCGTCGTCGTAGGGGTGCGACATCGCGACGTGCCGCAGCGCGGACTCGGACTGGACCACGACGAAGTCGTCGTAGTCCTCGACGGCGAAGCTCGCCTTCGCGGTGTCGGCGACCTGCCACACGACGATGGCGGCGATGTTGATGGGGTTGCCGTCGGCGTCGTTGACCTTGAGCTCGCTCGTCTCGAAGTTGCGCACGCGCACGGAGACGCGACGGCGCGTGCTGAAGGGGACCGTCGCGACGAGACCGGTGCGGCGCACCGTGCCGAGGTAGCGCCCGAAGAACTGGACCACGAGGGTCTCGCCGGGGTTGACCACGGCGACGCCCGTGGGGAGGAAGATCCCCACGAGGAAGAGGACGATGCCGGCGGTGATGAGGACGCCGGGGCTGCCGAGCTCGGCGGCCGCTGCGACGACGAGGCCGACGCCGCCGAGGACGAGCAGGGCGCTGAGCGCGATCACGCCGGCGGCGCCTCCGGCGCCGAGGGACCAGGCGGGGCGCTCGGTGACGTCGACCCGGGTCCCGGCGTGGCCCACCGGGCGGCCCACGGGCTCGCCGCCCACGGAGTCCTGCGGGGGTGCTGCGCTCTCGGTCACGGTCTCCGCCTCTCTCGCGGCCGACGAGCCGCTCCTCGATGTCTAGCCGATGTATAGCAAAATGATATCACATTATTGCGCCGTGTGACCAGCGGAGCGCCCCCCGCGCAGGAGCCCGTGGTGCCGAGCGCGACCTGGGAGTCGTCCTGGCCCGTAGCGACGCCCCTGTCGTGCTCGGCGGCGGGGGTTGTCTTCTCGCCGCATCTGTGCGAATCTACAAACAGGTTTGCAACACAAACTACTCTGCGAGGATGGCGACACGGTGAGCGAGCAGGACGAACCGAGCGGCGAGGCGGGCTCCACGCTCGACCCCGCGCAGATGCTGCGGATGATCCAGGAGCAGCAGGACCGTGCCCGCGCCGCGACGGAGCCCGACGGCCGCCTCCTGTTCCTCGCCTGGGGCGTCGCGTGGCTCGTCGGCTACCTCTGCCTCTACCTGAGCGCCGACGCCGCCGGGCAGCCCGCGCCGTGGGCGTACCTCGTGTTCTCCGGCGCGATCGTCTCGGCCGTCGCGTTCACCATCGTCCACTCGGTCGCGCGCACGGCCGGGACCCGCGGCGTCAGCGCCCGCACGAGCGCGATGTACGGCTGGTCGTGGATGCTCGGGTTCCTCGCGTTCGGGCTCGTCCTCGGCGGCCTCGGGCGCGCCGGGGCCTCCGAGGAGGTCATGGCGCTCGCGAGCAACGCGTTCGCGTGCGTCGTCGTCGGTCTCCTGTACCTCGGGGGAGCGGCGGCGTTCCAGGACGTGCGGCTCTTCGCGCTGGGGGTGTGGATCCTGCTCGTCGCCGCGGTCGCGACCTTCGCCGGGCTCCCGCTCACCTACCTCGTCATGGCGGCGCTCGGGGGTGGCGGGTTCCTCGTCATGGCCGGGATCGAGCACGGTCTGCGTGCCCGACGGCGCGGCATCGCCGCGCGCTGCGTGGGCAGCGCGTCCGGGGCGGGGGAGGCGGTCGATGCCTGACACCGAGCTCGACGCGGTCATCCACGCCCCTGCCCGGCTGCGCGTCGTCGCGACGCTCGCCGCGCTCGGCACCGGCGACGAGCTGTCCTTCCCCAAGCTGCAGAAGCTGCTCGACATGACGGCCGGCAACCTGTCGACCCACCTGCGCAAGCTCGAGGACGCGGGCTACGTCCGTGTCACCAAGACCCACGAAGGTCGCACGCCGGTCACCTACCTCGCCCTCACGCGGCGCGGGCGCGACGCGTTCGAGGACTACACCACCGCCCTGAACACCCTCCTGAGAGGAGCCGGAGCATGAGCACCCCGCGCACCGGGCCGGACGCACCCACCCGGTCCTCGTCCGTCGAGACCGGTGGGACGTCGTCGGGCACCACCGCCCGGACCGCCCCCGCGTCGTCGGGCACCGACGACCGGCGACCCGTCGTGGTCGCCGACCACGTGACGCGCCGCTTCGGGCAGGTCGTCGCGCTCGACGACGTGTCCCTCACCGTCGGCGCCGGCGAGCTCGTCGGGCTGCTCGGCCCGAACGGTGCCGGGAAGTCGACGCTCCTGTCCCTGATCAGCGGGCAGCGCAGGCCCGACACCGGGACCGTGCGCCTGTTCGACGGCGACCCGCGCAACGCGCGGAACCGCGTCTCGCTCGGCATCACGCCGCAGGAGACGGGCCTGCCCGCGACGCTCAAGGTCCGCGAGGTCGTGGACTTCGTGGGCGGGCACTACCCCGACCCGGTCCCGACCGGCGAGCTGCTCGACCAGTTCGGCCTCACGGACCTCGCCGGCCGTCAGACGGGCGCGATGTCCGGCGGGCAGAAGCGTCGTCTCGCGGTCGCGCTGTCGCTCGTCGGCCGCCCGCGCGTCGTCCTGCTCGACGAGCCGACGACCGGCCTCGACGTCGGGGCGCGCCAGGCGCTGTGGGACGCGATCCGCGCCTACCACGCCGACGGCGGGACCGTCCTCCTCACGAGCCACTACCTCGAGGAGGTGCAGGCGCTCGCGGAGCGCGTAGTCGTCATCGACCAGGGCGTGGTGCGGGCCGACGACTCGCTCGACGCGATCCTGCGCCGCGTGGCGCTGCGCCGCGTCGTCGTGGGGTCGACGACCGACCTCTCGGGACAGCCCGGCGTGGTCCGGGCGGAGCGAGCGAGTGACGGCAGGCAGGAGCTGTACACGCCCGACGGCGACGCGCTCGTCCGCGAGCTCGTCACCTCGGGCGTCGACTTCCACGACCTCGAGATCCGGGGGGCGAGCCTCGAGGAGGCGTTCGAGCAGATGGTGGCGCGCGACGTGTCAGCACCAGGCCGACCTGCGGTGCGAGCAGCGGCTGACAACTCGGTGGAGGGATCACGATGAGCACGACGGCGAGCACGACCCGCCCGGGCGAGGGCCCGGCGTCGGGCACCACGGGCGGCCGCGCGGCCCTGCCCGGACCGCTGCGTCTGACCTGGCTGCACCTGCGCTACCAGTTCCTCGAGACGGTCCGCGTGCCCATCGCGGTGCTCGGCAACCTGCTGTTCCCGGCGCTCGCGATGTTCTTCTTCGTCGTGCCGCAGGAAGCGGTCGCGGAGGACCCGCTCGCTGCGACGACGGCCGTCGCGTCGCTCGGGCTGTTCGCGATCTGCTCCGCGAGCCTGTTCACCTACGGGCTCGGCGTCGCGGAGGACCGACAGCTCCCCTTCGACCCGTTCGTGCGGTCGCTGCCCGCGGGACCCGCCCCGCGCATGGTGGCGCGCATCCTCAACGGCGGGATCTTCTCGCTGTTCGGGGTCGTGCCGCTCATCCTCATCGCGTGGTTCTTCACCGACGCGAGCGTGACGGCGACGCAGCTCCTCGCCGGGGTCGGGACCGCGCTGCTCGTCTCGGTGCCCTTCGTGCTGCTCGGCATGGCGATCGGGTACTCGCTGTCCGCGAAGGCGGCACTGCCCGTGGTGCAGGTGATCCTCTTCCCGCTCGCGTTCGCCGGCGGGCTGTTCCTCCCGCCGTTCCTCTTCCCGCCGTGGCTCGACGCGATCTCCATGGCGACACCGACGCGCGCCGGCCGTGACCTGCTCGTCCAGGCCGTCACGGGCGAGCCGGCGTACGGGCTCGCGTGGCCCGTGCTCATCGGGTGGACCGTGCTCTTCGCGGCGCTCGCGGTCGGGGCGTACCGCCGCGACGAGGGTCGTCGCTTCCGCTGACCCCGCCCGGGAGGGTGCGCGAGCGGCGTCGCGGGGTACGGGAGGGCGCGCGCGATCTACCATCCGCGCCGCTCGTCCCTCGCGGCGCTCCCGCCAGGCCCGCCACGATCGCGCGCGCCCTCCCGCACCCCGCTCCGGCGCCTCGTCAGCCCGCCGACCGCAGGCGCAGCGAGTTGCCGACGACGAGCACGGAGCTCGCCGCCATCGCGGCGCCGGCGATCATCGGGTTGAGCAGGCCGGCAGCCGCGAGCGGGATCGCCGCGACGTTGTACGCGAACGCCCAGAACAGGTTCTGCTGGATGATCCGCAGGGTCCGGCGCGACAGCCGGATCGCGGTGGCGGCGCTGCGCAGGTCGCCGCGGACGAGCGTGAGATCGCTCGCCTCGATCGCGACGTCCGTCCCGGTGCCCATCGCGAGCCCGAGGTTCGCGGTGGCGAGCGCGGCGGCGTCGTTCACGCCGTCCCCGACCATCGCCACGACGCGGCCCTCGCGCTGGAGGCGCGCGACGACATCGACCTTCTGGTCCGGCAGGACGCGCGCGATCACGTCGGTCTCCGCGATCCCGACGGCGCGCGCGGCCTCGCGTGCCGCGCCCTCGCCGTCGCCGGTGAGCAGGTAGGGGCGCAGGCCGAGCGCCTTCAGCTCGGCGACCGCTTGGGCGGACGTCGGCTTCACCGGGTCGCGCAGCACGAGGACGGCGCGCGCCGCGCCGCCCCACGCGACGACGACGGCGCTCGCCCCGGTGCGCTCGGCGTCCGCGAAGGCGTCGGCGAGGTCGGGCGACGTCGTGACGCCCAGGCCCGTGAGCCACGCCGGCTGGCCGACGAGCACGCGCCGCGCGTTGAGCGAACCGGTATCGCTCGGGGCGGTACCGTCCGGCCCGCCGGCGAGGCCGGACCCGAGGGAGAGGCCGGAGTGCGCCGTCCGCACGACCGCCTCGACGCCGCCGCCCGCTGTGCTGCGGAAGTCGAACGCCTGCAGGGAACCGATGCGGACGCCGTCGGCCCCGACCGGGACGTTCGAGCTGTCAGCATCCGGCCGCCCCCCGGCCCCGCCGAGCGCTGACACGTCGTGGGCGGCAGCGGCGATCGCCCGCGCGATCGGGTGCTCGCTCAGCGCCTCGACCGCGCCGGCGTGACGCAGGGCATCGAGCGCCTCGGCGTCGAAAAGCCCGGTGTCGTGCGACCTGTCAGCGCCCGGCCGGTCCGTGGACCGGCCCCCTGCTGACACGTCGCGCAGCGTCAGCGTGCCCGACGGCGCGACCACGGCCTCCAGCGCCATCGCGCCCTGGGTGACGGTGCCCGTCTTGTCGAGCACGACCGTGTCCACGCGCCGCGTCGACTCGAGGATCTCCGGGCCCTTGATGAGCACGCCGAGCTGCGCACCGCGGCCCGTCCCGACGAGCAGCGCCGTCGGGGTCGCGAGGCCCAGCGCGCACGGGCACGCGATGATGAGCACCGCGACGGCCGCCGTGAACGCGAACTGCGTCCCGGCGCCCGCGAGCAGCCACCCGACGAGCGTCGCCACGGCGAGCACCAGCACGATCGGCACGAACACCGCCGAGATGCGGTCCGCGAGGCGCTGCACCGGGGCCTTGCCCGTCTGCGCCTGCGACACGAGCCGACCGATCTGCGCGAGCGTCGTCTCCTCGCCCACGCGCGTCGCGCGCACGAGCAGGCTGCCCGACGTGTTCACCGTCGCACCCGTCACGTCGTCGCCCGGCGTCACGTCGACCGGCACCGGCTCGCCCGTGAGGAGCGACGTGTCGACCGCGCTCGACCCCTCGAGCACCACGCCGTCCGTCGCGACCTTGTCGCCCGGCCGCACGACGAACACGTCCCCGACCCCGAGCGCCGCGACGGGCACCCGCTCGGTGAGGCGTGCGCCGTCGGCGCCCGTGCGGGGAGTGCCGTCCGCGTCGAGGAGGACCCGCTCGGCGTCCTTGGCGCCCAGCTCGAGCAGCGACCGCAGCGCGTCGCCCGCGCGGCGGCGCGACCGGTGCTCGGCGTACCGCCCGGCGAGGAGGAACGTCGTGACGACCGCCGCGACCTCGAGGTACAGCTCGGGCGGGCCCATCTCGTCGCGCGACGGGATCAGCGACGGCTGCATGCGCATCCCGATCTCGCCCGCACCACCCAGCAGCAGCGCCCACAGGGACCACAGCGTCGCCGCGATGACGCCCAGCGACACGAGCGTGTCCATCGTCGACGCGCCGTGGCGCGCCGCCCGGAACGCCGCCCGGTGGAACGGCCACGCCGCCCACGTGACGACCGGGAGCGCGAGCACCGCGACGACCCACTGCCACGCCGGGAACTGCAGCGCGGGGATCATCGACAGGGCCAGCACCGGGACGGTGAGGACCGTCGCGACGCGCAGCCGGCGCAGGAGGTCGGTGCCGCGGTCGGTCGCCGGTGCGGAGGTCGTGGTCGTGGTCGGGTCGGCGGGGACGGGGGCGGCGTCGGGGCTCGGGCTACCCTCCGCGCCGCTCGTCCCTCGCGTCGCTCCCGCCAGGCCCACCACGCCCTTCGCCTCCGACGCCGCCCCCGTCCCCGCCTCCGCTGCCGTCTCACCGCGAGCCGTGGTGGGGGCCTTCGGGCCCGACGGCGGGGTGGTGGCTTCGGTGGCCGTCTCGCCGCGGGTGGTGGTCGGGGCCTTCGGGCCAGACGGCGGGGTGGTGGCTTCGGTGGCCGTCTCGCCGCGGGTGGTGGCCTGGGCCGTCGTGCCCGACGGCGCGGGCCCGGCTCCCGCCGTCGGCTCGCCCGGCTCTGCCGCCGAGGTGGTGCCACGGTCCTGGAGCGTGAGGGGGCGGCGGGTCGTGACGCGGGCGGTGTAGCCGGCCTTCTCGACGGCGGCGACGAGGTCGGCGTCGGGGACGTCGGCCGCGAGGGTGACGTGGGCGCTCTCGAGGGGCAGGTTGACCGTGGCGGTGACGCCGTCGACGCGGTTGAGGCGCTTCTCGACCCGGGCGACGCACGACGCGCACGTCATGCCCTCGATCGCGAGGTCGACCTCGGCGAGGGGTACGGGTGGGACGGCGGAGGCTCCGACCGTCGCGGCCGGTGCGGCCGGGGACTGCGGGGACATGAGGGTGACTCCTCGACAGGATCGTTGCGGTGTCACCGGCGGGGTCCGGGGTGGCGGACTCCGCGGCGGGCGCCGCCCCCGGGGTGGGGTGGTGGCGCGGCGCGGAGGGCCTGGGTCGCGCACGGGCGACGTGTCGGCAGGCGGTCCGCGGGTCGGTCGTGGTGCCGGGCTCGTCGGTCCCTCGGTACTTCTGTACCTCGGAAACCCTGTACCTCGGAACCTGTGTGCCCGGCGTGCCGGCCGCGCGGTGAGTGCGCGGCTCCGGTACCGGTGGCCCGCCCGCCGGGTGTCGGCGGGCGGGGCGGTCGGCGGTCAGGCGGTCGGCGGGACCTGGAGGTCGTAGGTCTTCGTCGCCGGCGCCGCGTCGGCCGAGCCGCAGCCGCACGCGCAGTCGTGCGCGGCCTGCTTCTCGGAAGCCTGCTCGGCGTACTGCGCGGCGAGCGCGTCCTGCTGGACGGCGACGGACTCGACCGCGTAGCCGGCCTCGTCGACGGCGTCACGGAGGGCCGCCTCGTCGAGCGGGTCGTCGGAGAAGACGGTGACCTCGGACGCCTCGCCGACGCGCAGCTCGACGCTGACGTTCTCGACGCCGTCCACGGCCTCGAGGTCCTTCGTGACGTGCGAGACGCAGTTGGCGCAGGTCATGCCGGTGACGCCCAGGGTGGTGACGGTGCTCATGGTGCTCCTCGGTGCTCGTGCGTGCTGGTGGTGCGGTGCTGGTTCGCGGGTGGTGCGCTCGGTGGAGGGATCAGCTGCGGACGAGGCGGGCGATCGCGTCGGCGGCCTCCTTGACCTTCGCGGCGCCCTCCTCCTCGGACTGCCGTGCTGCGTCCACGACGCAGTGGCCGAGGTGGTCCTCGACGAGCCCGATGCTCACCGCCTGCAGGGCCTTGGTCACGGCGGAGACCTGCGTGAGGATGTCGATGCAGTAGACGTCCTCGTCGATCATCCGGGCGATCCCGCGGACCTGGCCCTCGATGCGGCGCATGCGCCGGAGGTACGCCTCCTTGTCGGAGGCGTAGCCGTGCGGGCCGTCGTGGCTCACGTGCTCGTGGTGCTGGACGTCGTGGTCCGTCGCGGTGTCGGTCATGGTCTCTCCTCGTCGCCGGGCTCACCCCATCATACCCCCTGAGGGTATCTGCGCAACGTACGGCATGACACGTGTCACCCCGAGCCCGTGAGGACCGCACCCGGGCCGGTGACAGGGCGCACTGCCGCGGGGCCCGTCCTCGCGCGACGGTGGTGGGACCACGACACGAGAGGCTCGACATGACCGACATCGTCACCGCCCTGCAGGACTTCACGCTCGGGCTGCCGCCCCTGCTCCGCTGGGTCGGCGTACTCGTCGCCGCGATGGTGCCGTTCGTCGAGGCGGAGGGCGCCGCGGTCCTGGGCGTCGTGGCGGGCGTCAGCCCTCTCGTCGCGATCCCGGCCGCGGTGCTCGGCAACGCGATCGCGCTCGCTGTCGTCGTGTGGGTGATCGGCACGGCGCGCTCCGGTCTGACCCGTGGCCGGACGGCCGAGACGAGCCCCAAGCGGCAGCGCATGCGTCGCGTCTTCGACCGCTACGGCGTCCCGGGCGTCAGCCTGCTCGGGCCCCTCCTGCTGCCCAGCCACGTCACCGCCGCGGCGATGGTCGGGTTCGGCGCGCCGCGCGTGCGGGTCTTCGTGTGGGGTGTCGTCGCCGTCGCGCTCTGGGCGGTGGCGCTCGGGGCGGTCGTCTACCTCGGAGTCCAGGCGGCCGCCTGACCCGCCTGACCCGCCCGGCCCGTCGGGTCACGGCCGGATCACGATCCGTCGCCCCGCCGGGCGCGCCCCCGCGACGCGGCCTAGCCTCCCAGCATGGGGACGCGATCCGCGACGACGCGGCGGGGGGCACGTGCCGCCCTCGCCTCGGTCGCGCTCGCCGGTGGGCTCCTCGCGGCGGCGCCGCCCGCGTCCGCGTGCGCGTGCGGCGGCCTCGTCGACACCCCCGCGTACGACACGGCGGTGAGCTCCGAGTCGGCGGTCCTCCAGTGGGACGGGACCACCGAGACCCTCCTCCTCGAGCTCGAGACGCTGTCCCAGGCCCCGGAGGTCGGCCTCATCCTCCCGACGCCGGCCCCCGCCGAGGTCGCGCTCGCCGACCCGGCGGTGTTCCGCGAGCTCGACACGATCACCGCGCCCCGACCGGTCGTCGCCGACCACCGCTGGTGGCCCGAGCTCGGGTTCGGGTCCCCCGCCGACGGTGCGGGTGCGACGTCGGGCGTCGACGTGCTCGACGAGGTGCGGCTCGGACCGCTCGACGTCACGACGCTCGCGGCGACCGACGGCGCCGCGCTCGACGCCTGGCTCACCGAGCGCGGTTTCCAGCTCACGCCGTCGATCCGCGGGGCGGTCGCCCCGTACGTCGCCGAGGGCTGGACGTTCGTCGCCGCGCGCCTCGCCCCGGAGGCGGCCGCCACGTTCGACGGCACGCTCCAGCCGCTGCGTGTGACGTTCCCGAGCGACGCGCTCGTCTACCCGATGCGGATGTCGGCCGCCGCGCAGGACACCCAGCGCACCCGCACGTACGTCCTCGCCGACGGGCGCGTCGACCGCGCCGACGCGACGGCCGATCTCGCCGCGCCGCAGGTCCGCTTCGCCGGCCGCGTCGACCCGGCGACCGTGGCGAGCGACGAGCTGGCCGCGCTCCTCGGGGCGGGCGGTTACGTGACGGCGCACGAGCAGACGTTCACCGAGCCGTCCGAGGAGATCGTCTCCGACTTCGCGTTCGTCCCGGCGGCGTCCGACGTCGCCTACTCGCCCACGTACACGGTCGTCGCGGACAAGCGGATCGGCCCCTTCTTCGCCGGTCCGGTGCTCGCGTTCGGCGGCGTCCTCGCGCTGTCCGTCCTCGTCGTCTGGGCGGCCCGACGCCGGCACGCGCCGGCCCGGGTGGCCGCGCCGCGACCCGTGCGCGCCTGAGGTCGGTGCTCCCGTCGGCCGTGCCTGGTCACCGGAGCTGGGCACTCCGGAGGAGACCGCCTCCCTGACCGGTCCGAGGGCTGTGGGCGAAACGCGCGGTTCGGCGCGACACGGGCGAATCCCGGGTGTTTCATGAGGTCGAGGCGGGACGCGAACGCATCCGCGCTGCCACCCACGTGAGAGGTGCACCATGACGACGCAGGACCCCATCCTCACCGCGTTCTCCTCGACGGCCAAGCAGGTCTGGTACTGGCCGGTGCTGCGCGGCGTGCTCGCCATCGTGCTGGGCATCGTCGCCATCGCGTGGCCGGAGATCACCGCGGCCGCGATCATCTGGGTGATCGGCATCTTCGCGGTCGTCGACGGCATCGTCGAGATCGTCGAGGGCATCCGTCGCCGCGGAACCGGGAACGGCACCGCGTTCCTCGTGACGATGGGCGTCCTGAGCCTGGCGGTCGGCATCGTGCTGCTCGTCTGGCCGGGCAAGACCGCCGAGGTGCTCGTCTGGATCATCGGCTTCTGGGCCGTGGTCTACGGGCTGTTCCAGGTCGTCGCGAGCATCGACCTGCGCAAGGTGGTCGGCAGCGGCTGGGTGTGGGGCGTCGTCGCCGGCCTCCTCGGCATCGTCTTCGGCCTCCTGGTGCTGTTCAACGTGACCGCCGGGCTCGTCTCGATCGTGTGGATCCTCGCGATCTTCGCGATCCTCTGGGGCATCATGCTCATCGCGTTCGGCTTCCAGATCCGCTCGCTCGGCAAGCAGGCGGGCACCGCAGCGCAGCGCGGCTACTGACGCACGCGCCGTCGGGCACGCCCTGGCACGCAGCCGAACACGGGGTTGCCCACCGAATCCTGCGGATTCTGGTGGGCAACCTCGTGTTCGGCGGTGGACATCCCCGTGCTCGTCAGGCCGGTGAGGCCTCGGCGGCCGCGCGCGCCGCCGCCGGGAAGGCGTCGACGATCCGCTGGACCGCCGCGTCGTCGTGCGCGGCCGAGACGAACCACGCCTCGAACACCGACGGCGGCAGGTTCACGCCCTGCTCGAGCATCGCGTGGAAGAACGCGCGGTAGCGGAACGACTCCTGCGCCTGGGCCTGCGCGTAGTCGTGCACGCCGGCGCTCGCGGCGAGGTCGCCGAAGAACACCGAGAACAGCGAGCCGGCGTGCTGGACGCGGTGCGCGACGCCCGCGGCGGCGAGCGCGTCGCCGACGGCCTTCGACAGGACCGAGGCGACGCCGTCCACGTGCGCGTACACCGCGTCGTCGGCCAGGCGCAGCGTCGCGAGGCCCGCCGCGACGGCGACCGGGTTCCCGGACAGCGTGCCCGCCTGGTACACGGGCCCGAGCGGCGCCAGCTGGTCCATGACCGCGGCCGGTCCGCCGACCGCGGCGACGGGCATCCCGCCCCCGACGACCTTGCCGAACGTGAACAGGTCGGGCGTGTACCCCTCCGCGCCCTGGCCGCGCAGCACGGCGTTCTCGAGACCCCACCAGCCGCTCGGCCCGACGCGGAACCCCGTGAGCACCTCGTCGAGGACGAGGAGCGCGCCGTGCGCGGCCGTGATGCGCCGCAGGCCTTCGTTGAACCCCTCGGCGGGCGGCACGACGCCCATGTTCGCGGGCGCGGCCTCCGTGATGACGGCCGCGATCTCCGAGCCGCGCTCGGCGAACGCCGCCTCGACCGCCGCGAGGTCGTTGTACGGGAGGACGAGCGTCTCGGCCGCGCTCGCCTCGGTCACGCCCGCGGAGCCGGGGAGCGCGAGCGTCGCGACGCCGGAGCCCGCCTCCGCGAGCAGCGCGTCGACGTGCCCGTGGTAGCAGCCCGCGAACTTCACGATCACGTCGCGCCCGGTCACACCGCGTGCGAGCCGGATCGCGGTCATCGTCGCCTCGGTGCCCGTCGACACGAGGCGCACGCGCTCCGCGGCGGGCACGCGGCGGCGGATCTCCTCGCCGAGCTCGACCTCGCCGAGCGTCGGTGCGCCGAACGACAGGCCGCGGGCCGCGGCGTCCTGCACGGCCGCGACGACGTCGGGGTGCGCGTGGCCCAGCAGCGCCGGACCCCACGAGCACACGAGGTCCACGTACTCGCGCCCCGCGACGTCGGTCACGTACGGGCCGCGCGCCGACGCGAGGAACCGCGGGTCGCCGCCCACCGACCCGTACGCCCGCACGGGCGAGCTCACGCCGCCCGGCAGCACGGCCTGCGCGCGGACGAACGCCGCGTGGTTGTCCGTCGCGGTGGTGGACGGTGACACCGTCTCCGCCTGAGCGGCCGCGGCCACCCCGAACCCGGTCGACTCCGTCATCAGCGCGTCCCTCCGAACGTCTCGTCGCGCAGCCACCCGGCGATCTCGGTGGCCCAGTAGGTGAGGATCACGTCCGCGCCGGCCCGCTTGATGCCGAGCACCGACTCCGTGACCGCGCCGCGGCGGTCGATCCAGCCGTTCGCCGCGGCGGCCTCGATCATCGCGTACTCGCCCGACACCTGGTACGCCGCGACCGGCACCGGAGACATCTCCGCGACCGCGGCCAGCACGTCGAGGTACGACCCCGCGGGCTTGACCATGACCAGGTCCGCACCCTCGGCGAGGTCGAGGTCGGCCTCGCGCAGACCCTCGCGCGCGTTGCCCGCGTCCATCTGGTACGTCCGGCGGTCGCCCTGGAGCGCCGAGTCGACGGCCTCACGGAACGGGCCGTAGAACGCGCTCGCGTACTTCGCCGAGTAGGCGAGGATCCCGACGTCGGAGTACCCCGCGGCGTCGAGCGCCTCGCGGATCACGCCGACCTGGCCGTCCATCATGCCCGACGGCGCCACGACGTCCGCGCCCGCGCGCGCCTGCGCGACGGCCATCGACGCGTACCGCTCGAGCGTCGCGTCGTTGTCGACCACCACCGTGCCGTCCTGGTCGCGCCCGGGCACGAGGACGCCGCAGTGGCCGTGGTCCGTGAACTCGTCGAGGCACGTGTCGGCCATGACGACGGGAGCCGCGCCACCCCGGGTGCCGGCGGTCTCCACCTCGCGCACGACGTCGCGGGCGAGGCGGATCGCGCGCTGCAGGATCCCGTCCTCGGCGTCCGCCTGGCTCCCGGTCGCGTCGCGGTGTGCCGGGATGCCGAACAGCATCACGCCGCCGATCCCCGCGCGGGCGGCGTCGCGCACGGCGTCGGCGAGCGTCGCCTCGGTGTGCTGCACGACGCCCGGCATGGACGAGATCGGACGCGGTGCGTCGAGGCCCTCCTTGACGAAGAGCGGCAGGACGAGGTCGGCCGGGTGCAGGCGCGTCTCGCCGACGAGCCGGCGCAGTCGCGGCGTCGTGCGCAGGCGGCGCGGCCGGTGGTGTCCGGGGGAGAGGGTCACGAGGGGTCTCCTGTGTCGAGGGGGCGTCCGGTCGTACCGGGTGCGGGGGCCGCGGCGGCGTGCGACCCCGCCAGGACGGTGGTCAGCGCGGTGGCGAGCGCGTCGTCGGTCGGGCGGTCGGCCACCGCGTCGAGCCGCAGCCCGACGGCGCGCGCCGCCCGGGCCGTCGGCTCACCGATCGCGACGGCCGCGACGTCGTCGCGCGGTCCGAGCTGCCGCGCGACCTCGCGCGCGACGCTCCCCGACGTCAGCACGACGGCGTCGACCTCGCCCGCGTGCCAGGCGGCGACGACGTCGGGGTCGAGGTCGTGCGCGACCGTGCGGTAGACGGTGACGACGTGCGGCGTGAGGCCCAGGTCTCGCAGGCCGTCCGCCATCGTCGGGGCGGCGAGGTCCCCCTGGGGGAGGAGGACCGTCTGGGTCTGGGTCCGGGTGGACGGGGCGGCGGCGACGGGGGCGGCGTCGGGGCTCGGGCTACCATCCGGAGCCCTCGTTCCTCGGGCTCCTCCCGCCAGACCCGCCACGCCCTTCGCCTCCGACGCCGCCCCCGTCCCCGCCTCCGCTGCCGTCTCGCCCTGGGTAGACAGTTCGATGAAGGCGGCGACGAGGCCGCGGGCGGAGTTCTCGGTCGGTTCGAGGTCGACCGTGATGCCGACGGCCTCGAGCGCGCGGCGCGTGGCCGGCCCGACGGCGGCCCAGCGGGCCGTGCGCGCGACGTCGCCGAGGGCGGTGCCCCGCCGGGCGGCGGCGGAGACGAGCTCGTCGATCGCGTTGACGCTCGTGACCACGACCCAGCCGTAGCCGCCGGCGGCGAGGCGGGCGACGGCGTCGTCCACGGGTGCGGTGTCCTCGACGCGGGCGCGCTCGATCGCCGGGCTCACGAGCACCCGGGCACCGGCGGCGCGCAGGGTCGTCGCGAGGCCGGCGGCGCGCTCGGGGCTGCGCGGCACGAGGACGGTCCGGTTCTCGAGGGGGTGCACCGCATCGCCGAACCCCGGGTTGTGCGGCGATCCGGAGGCTGAGAGGCGCGCAACCCCGGGTTCGGCACCGGGAGGGGCCGGGACGACGGGTGCCGGGCCGCGCGACGGGTCGCGCAGGCGACCGGGGCTCACGCGGGCTCCCCGCGGTAGCCGCCGTCGCGCAGCTGCTCGCGCGCCGTCTCGACCGCCGGGTCTGAGGTGCCCGTCGCCGTGCCGCGGTCGGAGCCGCCGGCGTCGGGGAGGGCCGCCGCCGCGACGTCGTCCCTGCCCGCGGGCGGCCCGAGCGGTGCGAGGCGAGCGGCACCGTCGGCGAGGAGCGCGTCGGCGACGCGCTCGCCGAGCCGCAGCGCGACGTCGTCCCGCGCCGTGCGCAGGTCGTCGCCGGTCGCCGGGAGGAGGGCCCGCGCGGAGTGCGTGAGCTGCTCGACGCCGTCGACCCGCGCGACGACCGCCGTGAGCGCGACCTCGCCCCCGTCGACGAGCGCGTGCGCGCCGACGGGCGCGGCGCAGCCCGCCTCGAGCCGCGCGAGCAGAGCGCGCTCGGCGAGGACGGCGAGACGCGTCGGCTCGTGGTCGAGGGCGTCGAGCGCCGCGGCGACGACCGGGTCGTCGAGCTCGGACGTGCGCACCTCGACGGCGAGCGCGCCCTGCCCGGCAGCGGGCGCCATGACGGTCGTGTCGATCACCTCCGTCACGGCGTCGAGCCGGCCGAGGCGGGACAGCCCGGCGTAGGCGAGCACCACGGCGTCGAGGTCGGCGTCCTCCCCGTGGACACGGCGCAGCCGCGTGTCCACGTTGCCGCGGATGTCGACGACGTCGAGGTCGGGCCGGACAGACCGCAGCTGCGCGGCGCGGCGCGGCGAGCCGGTGCCCACGTGCGCGCCGCGCGGGAGGGTCGCGATCGTCAGGCCGTCGCGCGCGCACAGCGCGTCTCGCGGGTCCTCGCGCTCGGGCGTGACGACGGTCAGGCCGGGGGCCGGGGCCGTGGGGAGGTCCTTGAGCGAGTGCACCGCGACGTCGCAGCGGCCGTCGAGGAGCGCCTCGCGGAGCGCGGTGACGAAGACGCCCGTGCCGCCCATCTGGGCGAGGGAGCCGGTGAGCACGTCGCCGTCGGTGCGGATCCGGACGGTCTCGACCGTCCGTCCGGTCAGCTCCTCGAGGCGTCGTGCGACGTGGCCGGTCTGGGTGGTGGCGAGGGCGCTCCCGCGGGTGCCGACGCGGATCACGGCGGGGGCCGTCTCAGGGTTCGTCGAGGTGCTGCTCACGCGTCCAGTCTCCTCCGTACGGTGACGATCTCGAAATGCGCACCGGCCCGCGACGGCAATTCTCGGCAGGTCGCGCCGACGGTGTGAGATGGTCCTGACGGCCAGTCACGACGTTGCAGACAATGTGTCACCTCGGAATCCGCGCGAAATGGCCGGTCCGGAATGCTTCACACTTTTCCGGCGCATTCCTGGGCGTGCGCCACGACCGCCGCGAGCCCCGTCCCGGCGATCCACCCTCCGGTGACCCCCAGCCCCGGCACGTCGGCGACGCGCGCGGTGAATGCCGCGACCTCGCGCCGGTAGGCGGGTGTCGGCGGCGGGAGCGCACCGTTCCACCGTGTCACGACGTGGCCGAGCACGCGCCCGTGCAGGTCGACGCCGAACAGCCGCGACGCGTCGGCGACGACCTGGCCCAGGTCGGGCTCCGTCGTCGCTCCCATCCGTCCGTAGCTGAGCCGCACCACGTGGTGACCGGGCCCGACGGCGTCCCGCACCCGGGCGCGCAGCCACGGCCACTTCGCGGTGGAGTGCGTCATGGCCTTGGCCTCGACGTCGGGTCGTCGGGTCGCGCGGCCCGCGTCGCGGTGCGGCGGGGCGACGAGCATCCCGGTGCCCCGCGGGGCGTCGTCGAGCTCCGGTGCCCGGAGGAGGAGCGTGACGAGACGGATGTCGGCGCCGGGTTCGGGGTCGGGCAGGAGGTCCGCCGCTCCGCCGACCAGGGGGCCCAGCGCGTCGACGACGGCAGGCGTGGTGACCACGAGCCGCGGCGCGACGAGCTCCACCGGCCCGTCGGGGCTCACCGCGCGCACGACCCAGTCGCCGCGGCGGGCGAGGTCCACGACCTCGTGGCGCACGCGCACGTCGACGTCCGTCGCGAGCGCCTCCGCGAGCCGGTGCATCCCGCCGTCGATCCCGCGCACCGCCGAGCCGGCCGGCGCGAGCGCCCGCAGGGACGCGACCGCGCGCGCGAGCGACCCCTCGCGCTCGAACGCGGCGAGCAGCCCGGGCGCGACGGCGTCGACGTCGAGCCGGTCGAGCGGCGCGGAGTGGACGCCGCCCGCGACGGGCGCGACGAGCCGCTCCGTGACGCGCGTCCCCATGCGCGAGCGCGCGAACGACTCGAGCGTCGCGGTCTCGGTGAACCGGCGCGGCAGCACGCGGTCGAGGCTCGCGCGCAGCGACCCCGCGACGCCCACGGCGCGCCGCACGTCGGCGGCCCACGGGTGCGCCGGGATGCCGAGGACCCCGGCACGCGGGAGCGGGAAGGTGCGGCCCGCGGCATAGCCCCACGCGGACGCACCAGAAGGCTCGACGACGCTCAGCCCGAGCGCGCGGGCCAGGTCGCCGACGGCCGTGCCGCGAGCCGCGAACGACTCCGCGCCGACGTCGACGCGCAGCCCGTCGAGGCCCGGCAGGGACTCGCCCCTCACGGGGCCGCCCGCGGTCGCGGCGGCCTCGAGCACCACGACCCGCAGCCCGCGCTCGCGCAGCGTGCGGGCCGCCGTGAGGCCGGCGACCCCGGCGCCGACGACGATCGCGTCCGTCTCCTCCGGCCGGGAGGGACCGGCCGGGGAGGCGCCGCCGGGCGTCGTCGGCGCGGCGCTCACCGGACCTCGACCCCTGAGGCGGCGGCGGACTCGGCGCTCACGGAGTGGACGAGCTCCACGACGCGCGTCAGGACCGCCGGGTCGGTGTCCGGCGGGACGCCGTGACCGAGGTTGGCGACGTGGCCGGGAGCCACCCCGCCCCGCCGCAGGACGTCGCGCACGTGCGCTTCGAGCACGTCCCACGGCGCGGCGAGCAGCGCGGGATCGATGTTGCCCTGGACGGGGACGGTGCCACCGAGCAGTTGCACGGCCTCGTCGAGCGGCGTGCGGTAGTCGACGCCCACGACGACGTCGCGCACCCCGGCCGCGACGACGGCGTCGCGCATCGCGGGGAGCAGGTGCTCGGTCCCGGTGCCGAAGTGGACGACGGGCACGTCGAGGTCGGCGACGTGGGTCAGCGCCCGGGTCGAGGCCCCGGCGGCGCCGTCGGCGTAGTCCGCGTGGGAGAGCGAGCCGGCCCACGAGTCGAAGAGCTGGGCGGCGCTCGCTCCCGCGAGGACCTGGGCGCGCAGGAAGGTGCCCGCGAGGTCGGCCGCCCAGTCGACGAGGCGCTGCCACGTCTCCGGGTCGGACCGCAGCAGGGCGCGTGCGGCGAGGTGGTCGCGCGAGGGGCGACCCTCGACGAGGTAGGCCGCGAGCGTGAACGGCGCGCCGGCGAAGCCGATGAGGGGAGTGCAGCCGAGCGCGTCGACCGTGAGCCCGACCGCCTCCGTGATCGGCGCGAGGGCCTCGGTCGTGAGCTCGGCCTCGACGAGGCGCGCGACGTCGTCGGGCGTGCGGTACGCCTGCCCCATGACCGGGCCGACGCCCGGGGCGATGTCCACCTCCACGCCCGCGAGGCGCAGCGGCACGACGATGTCGGAGAAGAAGATCGCGGCGTCGACCCCGTGGCGGCGGACCGGCTGGAGCGTGATCTCCGACGCCAGGTCGGGCCGCAGGCACGAGTCGAGCATGCTCACGCCCTCGCGGGCCGCGCGGTACTCGGGGAGCGACCGTCCGGCCTGGCGCATGAACCACACAGGTGTGATTTCCGGCCTTTCCCCGGTGGTGCCCGCGCGCAGCGCCCGCACGAGCGGGGATTGCGCCGTGCGGCCGTCGTGGAGCGGGTGGGCGGGAGAAAGCGCGACAGGAATCACAGCTACCGATTCTGCCTCTCTCCTGGGGAAATGATTAAATCGGAGGCACTGTGGCTCTTCTCTCCCTCACGGCCAGCCACCACGAGCTCGACCTCGACGCCCTGGAACGCCTGTCCACCGGGGCCCAGTCGATCGGCGGCTCCGCGGTCTCGGCCTGCGACGTCATCACCGGTGCGGTCGTGCTCGCGACGTGCAACCGGTTCGAGCTGTACCTCGACGTCGACGCCCCGCTCGACGGCCCCGGCGTGCGGCACGCCACCGAGCACGTCGCCCGGCTCGTCGCCGAGGCCTCCGGCGTGGACGCCGTCGAGGCCGCGACGTCGTTCCGTGCCCGCGCCGGCAACGAGGTGGTCGAGCACCTGTTCGCCGTCGCCGCCGGCCTCGACTCGATGGTCGTCGGGGAGCGCGAGATCGCCGGGCAGGTCAAGCGCGCGCTCGAGGCCGCGCACGCCGACGGCGTGACGTCGTCCACCCTCGAGCTGCTGTTCCAGACCGCGTCGCGCACCTCGAAGCGCGTGAGCACCGAGACGGCGCTCGGCGGCGCCGGTCGCTCCGTCGTGGCGCTCGGGCTGGAGCTCGCAGGTTCCGACCTCCCGCCCTGGCACCAGGTCCGCGCCGTCCTCATCGGCACCGGCTCCTACGCCGGGGCGAGCCTCGCCGCGCTGCGCGCCCTCGGGTGCGACGACGTGCGCGTCTACTCCCAGTCCGGTCGTGCCGAGGAGTTCGCCGCGGCGCGCGGCGTCGAGCCCGTGCACGACCTCGTCACCGCCCTCGAGGACGCCGACCTCGTGGTCTCGTGCAGCGGCGCGCGCGGCCGCGCCCTGGCCGACGGCTCCCGCCGCGAGCAGGCCATCGAGCACGTGCTCGACGCCGCGTCCGTGGTCCGGGCGCGCGAGCGCGCGGCGGTCGCGGCGGGCGACGAGCCCGGCGCGCGGCCCACGGTCGTGCTCGACCTCGCCCTGCACCGCGACGTCGACCCGCACGTCGCCGACGTCGAGGGCGTCCTGCTGTACGACCTCGCGACGCTCGCCGCGCGGTCGCCCGCCGTCGCGTCCGACCTCGTCGCGCACGCGCGGTCGATCGTCGACGACGCCGCGCGCACGTTCGAGGAGACGCGCCTCGGCCGCGCGGCCGACACCGCGGTCGTCGCGCTCCTCCAGGACGCCGAGCGCCGCATCCGCGCGGAGGTCGACGACGTCGTCGCGCTGCGCCGTGCCGAGGGCGACGGGCCGGGCGAGGACGAGGTCGAGGAGATCGCGCGCGGCGTGCGCCGGCGCGTGCACGCGGACCTGCACCGCAAGATCGTCGCCGTGCGCGCGGAGGCGGTCGAGGCGTCGCGCGCCGCCGTCCGCGGGGTCGTCGCCGACGCCGAGGCCCTCATCGCGGAGGCCGACGCCGAGGTCGGCTGACAGCCGTCGTGCGACCCGAGTCAGTTCCTCACCGGCTTCAGCACCAGCGCCGAGCCTCCACCGCGGCGCTGCGGCTCGGCGACGGCGGTCAGCAGCCCGTCCGGGCCGATCTGCACCGCCGTCGCCGCACCGATCTCCGCGGCGGACGTGAACGAGTCGCCGGACGGCACGAGCGTGTGGCCGTACGCCTCGAGCCCCGGGCCGTATGCCTGGATGAACTCCGGCTCGGCGATGACGCCCGCGGTGTTGCGCTGGGTGGCGCGCGGCGCGGCGAGCGCCTCGTCGATCGGCATGCCCCGGTCGAGGTGGTTGGTCAGCGTCTGCAGCACCGTGGTGATGATGGTCGACCCGCCGGGGGAGCCGAGCGCCAGCACGGGCTCGCCGTCGCGCAGGACGAGCGTCGGTGCCATCGACGAGCGCGGTCGCTTGCCCGGCTCGATGCGGTTCGGGTCGTCGGCGTCCCACACGGTCGAGAAGTCGGTGAGCTCGTTGTTGAGCAGGAACCCGCGGCCGGGCACGACCATCCCGGACCCGCCGGTCTGCTCGATCGTCAGCGTGTACTCGACGACGTCTCCCCACCGGTCCACGACGGTGAGGTTCGTCGTCGAGACGTTCTCCGTGTCGTCGCGCTGCGGAGCGGCCGCCTCGCCGCACGCGGCGTCGAACGCGTCGACGTCGCCGGCCGCGACGGGCTTGGGCGCGGCGGCCTCCGGGTCGACGAGGCACGCGCGAGAGGCCGCGAACTCGTCGGAGAGCAGGGTGTCGAGCGGGACGTCGACGAACGCCGCGTCGCCCAGGTACGCGCCGCGGTCGGCGAACGCGAGGGCGCTGGCCTCGAGGTAGTGGTGCAGGTACGCGCTGTCCGACATGCCGGCGAGGTCGAACGTCTCCAGGATGTTCAGCGCCTCGCCCACGGTGGAGCCGCCGCTCGACGGTGGCGCCATCCCGTAGACGTCGTACCCGCGGTAGTCGGAGACGGTCGGGTCCTGCACCAGGGCCTCGTAGTCGTCGAGGTCGTCGAGGTCGAGGTAGCCGGGCGGC
The DNA here is from genome assembly GCF_051294865.1 of Cellulosimicrobium sp. PMB13. Taxonomy (NCBI): domain Bacteria; kingdom Bacillati; phylum Actinomycetota; class Actinomycetes; order Micrococcales; family Promicromonosporaceae; genus Cellulosimicrobium; species Cellulosimicrobium sp. PMB13. The sequence continues at coordinate 1,155,525 of NZ_CP145910.1, forward strand.
ACGGGCAGGTCGGTGTCCGGGCTGGTCTGCGGGGTCTGCACGGCGCGGACCATCTCGCGGGCGAGGCGTCCCTCGTAGAAGGCGTCGGTGCCGCGCAGCGCGAGCAGGGTGTACGTCTTCGCGAGGTCGACGTTGCGGAACCGGGTCCCGACGCGCGGGGCGTCGCCGCGCGGCAGGAACAGCTCGGCCGACGCGGGGAAGGCGGCGAAGCGCTCGGCGTTGTCGAGCGTCTGCTGACGGAACGTCTCGTCGACGATGAAGCCGCGCAGGGCGAGCGCGGTGGCGGGCTGCAGCGCCTTGCCCAGCGAGTAGGTCCCCCACTCGTCGAGCGCGGTCTCCCAGGTGGCCGGCGTGCCGGGCGTGCCGACGGAGACGCCGCTGGTGACGAGCTCCGGGGTGAACGGGTAGGGCGCGTTCGTCTCCGGGTCGATGAACGCGTCGCGCGGCATGTCCGCCGGCGCAGTCTCACGCCCGTCGATCGTGGACACCGCGCCCGTCCCCGCGTCGTAGTGCAGGAAGAAGCCGCCGCCCCCGATCCCGGCGCTGTACGGCTCGGTGACGCCGAGGGCGGCCGCGGTCGCCACGGCGGCGTCGACGGCGTTTCCGCCGCGACGCAGCACCTCGAGACCCACCCGGCTGGCCTCCGGGTCGACGGTGCTGACGGCACCCCCGTACCCGACGGCGGTCGGGACCTTCTCCCACCGGTCATGCCACCCCCCGTGCCACCCCCCGTGCGATCGGCTGTCGGTGCCGGGGCCGGCGTCGTCGGTGGTCGCGGAGGCGCTCCCGGCGACGGCGGTCGTCGCGGCGAGCGTCGCGGCGGCGACCGCGGCGAGGGCTCGGGCGCCGGGACGAGCCCGACCGGTACTGCGGTGGCCGGAGCTAGGGGAGCCGGGACGGACGGAGCGGCGGTGGTCCATGGTCGTCTTCCCTCGGTGAGCAGGGATCCTCGTCCCCCCACCGTCCCGCAGGGCGGCGGACCTCGCGCGCCGAGCCCTCCCCCCACGGGCGGTCCGGCGCGAGTAGCCTCGGTGCTCGTGACGACCACAGGCTCGACCGGCCGCCCGGCGACGCGCCTCGGCGTCCTCGACATCGGCTCCAACACCGTGCACCTCGCCGTGGTCGACGCGGCCTACGCCGCGCGTCCCGTCCAGGCCGCGGGAGCGCGGACGGTCGTGCGGATCATGCGGTACCTCCAGCCGGACGGGTCGCTCTCGGACGAGGGCGTCGCCGCGATGCTCGCCGCGGTCGACGACGCGATGGTGCTCGCCCGCGAGTCCGCGGTCGACGAGATGCTGCCCATGGCGACCTCCGCGCTGCGCGACGCGACGAACGGCGGGGAGATCCTCGCCGCGATCGGCGAGCGTGTCGGGCAGCCCGTGCGCGTCCTGTCGGGCGAGGACGAGTCCCGCCTCACGTTCCTCGCCGCGCGTCGCTGGGCGGGCTGGGGCGCAGGGCGGCTCCTGGTCCTCGACATCGGCGGCGGCTCGCTCGAGATCGCGTCGGGAGTGGACGAGGAGCCGGATCTCGCGGCCTCGCTCCCGCTCGGCGCCGGTCGCATGACCATGGCGTTCCTGCCGGGCGACCCGCCGGCCCCGGACGACGTCGACGCGCTGCGTCAGCACGTGCGCGCGACGCTCGCCCCCACGGCCGCCGCGTTCAAGGCGCTGCCCGCTCCCGACCACGTCGTCGCGACGTCGAAGACGTTCCGGTCCCTCGCGCGGCTCGCGGGCATGCAGGTCGACGTCGTCGGGCCCGACGAGCGCTGGCGCATGCGGCGCTCGCAGCTCGCCGACTGGGTGCCGCGGCTCGCGCGCCTCACGGCGGAGGGCCGGACCGCGCTGCCGGGCGTGACGCCCGAGCGGACGTTCCAGATCGTCGCGGGCGGCGTCGTCGCGGTCGAGACGATGCGCGCCCTCGGCGTCGACGAGGTCGAGGTGTGCCCGTGGGCGCTGCGCGAGGGCGCGATCCTGCGGCGCCTCGACCACAGCTGACGCCGGCCGCTGCGGCTACTTCTTCACGATCTCGACGGTGCCGGGGAACTCGTCCGTCCCCGCGCGGCTCATGATCGTCGAGACGCGTTCGAGCATCACGTCGCCTCCAGCGCCCGTGCCGGTGCCGCCACCGGTCGTGCCGTAGAGCGCGTCCGCGAACTCGGTCGGGGTGCGCACGGTGGGCCCGCCGGGTGTGAACGCGTCGCCCTCGTAGACGAGCTGTGAGATCGGCCCGCTGCCCGGAGTCGCCTGGCTCGCGGCGAGGTCCCGGAGCTCGGCCATCTGCGTCGGCGTGAACGTGATCCGCACGGTGCTGCCGGGTGAAGCGCTCGTACCGTCGCCGAGGGCCAGGTTCGGGTTGTTGACCCACGAGTCCGTCGACTCGGTCGCGCGGAACACGTACGCGTCCGTGCTGCGGGACGGGACGATCTCGCCGTCGGTGCCGAGATGGTGCGAGTAGCTGCGCTCGACGCCGCCGGAGAGGGCGACCTGCCCGTGGTGGTCGCTCGTCCCGTCGGGGTTGAGGATCGTCACCCCCGAGCCGCTCGAGCTGACCTTGTCGTGGACGTACTCGAGGAGCGGCGTCTTCAGCTCGACCGAGCTCCCGGACGAGAAGTCGTACGTGCTGTACGTCGTGGTGCCGGAGACGCCGTCGGCCGGGTCGGCGGGCAGCTCGCCGGTGACGAGGAAGCGGTCGTAGGCCGCGCGTCCCGCGTCGCTCGACAGGTCCAGCGTGGCCTCGCCGAGCTCCGCGCTGCTCAGCTCGTTCGACCGCCCGACCATCGCCGACCAGTCGTCACCCGTGCCGATGCCGAACTTCTCGGTGAGCGACATGCTCTCCGTGTCGCCGGTGGTGATCCGCACCGTGTCGCCCTCGAGCCACTCGACGGTCGTCGTGACGCCGGTCGCCTCCTCGCCGGACGACTCCGACCGCAGCAGGTCGTAGCCGAACGAGAGCTCGTCGGACCGGTACGCCTCGCCGTTCAGCGTGATCCGGGTGCCCGGCGGGTACGTCTCCGGCGCGAACGGGTCGATCGTGCTCGGGTCGAACGCGGTGCCTTCCGGCACCCGGACCTCGAAGTCGAAACGCCCTCCGCCCGTCGCGGACGCCTCGGCGTCGACGCGCCAGAGCGACACGTCGGTCTTCAGGGTCGACGACGCGTCCGCCGACAGCTTGTACACGTCGAACCCGTCGTCGTTCTTCACCGAGCCCACCACCTCGACCCCGGACTCCAGGGCGAGGACGCCCTCCACGGGCGACTCCACGCCGGGGCCGGAGATCTTCCCGCCGACCTCCACCCCGTCCTGGCTCAGTCCGACGTGGGCGTCGCCGGGGAGCTTGATCTCCCCCTCGATGCCGCCCTCGTCGATCGTCACGCTGCCGCCACCGTTCTCGAACGCGTGCGTGGTGTCGCCGACCGCGTCGAGCGCGTCGCCCTCCCCGGGGATCAGGTGGTCGACGGCGCGCGCGGCGGCCTGCGCACCGGCGTCCGGCCCCCGCCCGTCCGGTCCGCCGTCCGCGGTCGAGGGGGCGGTCGTCCCCCCGGTCGCCCCGCCACCGGTCGCACCGGCCGCGCCGCCGCTCGCGCTCTCCTGCTCGTCGGCGTTGCGTCGGAGCACGGTCGCGTAGTCGGCGAGGACGCGGCACGCCTGCGCGAGCGCGCGGTCCGCCATCGACGTCCATCCGCCGCGCATCTCCGCGGCGTCGGCGCCCTGCCACCGCGAGCCCTCGATCGCCTCGGACAGGAGCCCACGGGTCGTCTCGAGATCCGTGTAGCCGCGCTCGAAGCTCTCGGCGAGCGACCGCAGCCCTGCGACGTCGGCACCGTACATCCCCATGGACATCCCCCTGGACCCCGGGCCCGACCCGCGTGTCAGGTCGAGCGCTCCGGGAGACTACCGCCCGACGGTCCGGCCCGGGAGGCACAGAGCAGGGGAGATGTACCCGTGAGTCGTCGCGACCACCTCAGGCGTCGACGGCGACCCGTTCGGTCAGGCTGAACCAGTTGCCCGAGTCGTCGACGAGCACCGCCTCGACGCCGTACGGGCGGCGGGCGGGCGGCTGGCGGAAGGTCACCCCGCGTGCGCTCAGCTCCCGGTAGGCCCTCTCGCAGTCGTCGGTCTCCAGGACTCCGACGCCCATCGTGCCCTGGGCCACGAGGGAGCGGAGCTGCTCGGCGGACGCCGGGTCCCGACCCATCGCGCAGTCGGAGAGGATGATCGTGCGCGTCGGGTCGCCCGTGGGCCCGACGGTGAGCCACCGGAAACCGGCACCCGCACCTTCGAACTCGGCGCCCATGGAGATGTCGTCGCGGAGCTCGAGCCCGAGCACGTTCGTGTAGAACTCCTTCGCCGAGTCCTGGTCGAGCACGTAGACGGTCGTGTGGGACAGCGTGAGCACGGGTCGCTCCTCTCGCGGCGGTCCGCCGCACGTCGGTCGCGGCCGGGCGGCCGCCTGTCCCTCGACGCTACGGCGCGACCACGTCCCGAGGCTTCTCCGATCGTGCGGTCCCGGCCCCGGTCCCGGTCCCGCCCGACCGCGGCAGACCCCACGCGAGGGCGAAGCACCCCGGGACCGGTGGCGGCCCGCCACGCCGCACGTGCTCTGCGCGGTACGCGGTGGGGGACGCCCCGACGATCTCCGTGAACCGTGCCGAGAACGTCCCGAGGCTCGTGAAGCCGACGGCGTGGCACACCTCCGTCACCGTGAGGTTCGCGGAGCGCAGCAGGTCCTTGGCGCGCTCGACGCGCCGCGCCGCGAGGTAGGCGATCGGGCTGGCGCCGAAGGCGCGCGAGAACTCCCGCGCGAAGTGGTACGACGAGTACCCCGCGACGGCCGCGACGTCGGCGAGCGTCAGCCGCTCGGTGAAGCGGGCGTCCATGTGGTCGCGCGCCCGGCGCAGGTGCACCGCGACCTCGGCCGGGACGGGGGTGCTCACGACCGCCACCTCGCCTCGTCCGTCCCCCAGGCGCGCGCCGGGGCCGGGTAGTCGTCCACGGCGTCGGGCCCGAGGTGGTCGAGCGCCGGGCGGGTGGTCTCGAGGGCCGTCGGTCGCCCGTCCACCCGTACCTCGTGCCCGACGACGCACCGCGCCCCGGGCGCGCGCGGCACGTCGTGCGCGGGGTCGCGCCCGGGCGCGCCGAGCAGCGCGGTCGCGGTGCGGGCCAGCGCGCCGTCGACGTCGCGGCCGCGCCCGTCCGCCGCGCGGTCGGCGAGCGCCGCCACGACGGCCGCCGCGACGAGGTACCCGGTCGCGTGGTCGAGGGCCTGGGCCGGGAGAGCGCCCGGCGTCGCCTCGCCCGGCGGACCCGTCGTGCCGTCGCGCGAGCCCTCGACGAGCGCGATCCCGCTCGCGGCCTGGACGATCGAGTCGAACCCTCGCCGCCGTGCCCACGGTCCGTCGTCCCACGCGGCGACGCGCGCGACGACCGCGCCCGCCGGCGGACGCAGGCCCAGCCGCTCGACGGCGCCGGGCCGGTACCCGGTGACGAGCACGTCCGCGCGGTCGAGCAGGTCCTGCGCGCGCGCCAGGTCGACGCGCTCGCGCAGGTCGAGCAGCGCCGACCGCTTGCCCTGCCCCGTGTCCAGGTGCTGCCAGCCGATCTCCGGCGGGCGCGGCGGGTCGACGCGCAGCACGTCCGCCCCGAGCAGCGCGAGCGTGCGCGTCGCGACCGGACCGGCGATGACGCGCGTGAGGTCGAGCACCCGGACGTCGGCGAGCGGCCGGGGACCGGGCGCGAGCGGCCGGCCAGGCCTGGCGTCGTCGCGCACGCGCGAGCGGACCGGGTCCGCGGAGCCCGCCCCGCGGCCGTCCGACGTCCGCCACTCGGCCTCCGTGCGTACGCGCACCGCGATCGCGCCGACGTCTGCCGCGCCGTCCTCGACGTCCTGGGCCGACCGGTCGGCGAGGCGTCCGACGAGGGCGTCCCGCGTGGTGTCGTCGGGCAGTGCCAGGAGGTGGAGCAGGCGCGCGCGGTGGTGCGGGTAGTTGGCGTGCGTGCGCACCCAGCCGTCGGCGGTGCGGAAGAAGCCGGACAGCGGGGCGAACCCGTCCACCGGCGCGCCGTCGAGCCGCAGCAGCCGGTCGCTCGTGAACGCCGCGGCGACGCGCTCGGGATCGGGCGCAGGTCCCGGCTCGCGCCCGCCCGCCCGCGCTGCCACCTCCTGCACCGCGCGCACGGACGCGAGGGCGAGGTCCAGCACGGGCAGCGTCGCGGCGAGGTACCCGTCGGGAGCTGTCGCGGCGTCCACAGCGCGACGGTACGACGAGCGGTGCGAGCCGGCCAGCGTTCAGCCGGCGAGGAGGTCGGCGAGGCGGTCGAGGACGATGCGGCCCGCGGGCGGGACGCGGTGCGCGTCGGCGGGGGTGATCCAGGCGAGCTCGCCGGGCTCGACCTTGCCGCCCGGCATGAAGAACCGGTCCTTGCCCGTCGTCCGCACCGCGAGCAGCCGGCCGTCGCGGACGTGCACCCACCCCACGGTGCGCAGAGGTGCGGGTCTCGGGGAGTCGGGGGCCGGGGCGAGGTCGTCGAGCGTCACGGGCGATCGTGCCATCCCCGCGGACGGGGTTCGGCGTCGGGTCCGCGGGACCCTGCCCGACGGCGCGTGGTGCACCCAGCGCGACCACGCGCCGTCGGAGGCCCTCCTCGCGCGGCCCCAGTTCCGGCGAGGAGGAGCCGCCCCCGCCGACGAGGCCGGGGGCGGAGATCGTCAGACCGAGCGGACGTGGCTCGGCCGGGACTCGTTCCACACGCGATCGAGGGCGGTGACCGCGTACGTGTACGTCGTGCCCGCGACGGCGGTCGCGTCGGTCCAGTGCTGGACCACGTGCCCGCTGCTGCGGACGGTCGCGAGGAGGTGCGTGGGGTCCTCCACGTCGATCGTCCGCGCGTCGCCGTCGACACGATAGACGGCGAACGACGTCGCCGCCGTCCGGCGCGAGCCCGTGTCGTTCCAGTGCAGCGCGACGCCGCCGTCGGTCCGCCGGGCGCTCGCCAGCACCGGGACGCGGACGCGGGTCGCGGGCAGGTGGGGCATCGCGGGGACGATCGCGGGGTGGCGGTAGTGGTCGGCGCGCACGCGCGACATGGATCCCTGCGGGTCCGCGGGGACGTGCTTCGCCGAGAAGTAGACGTTCCCGTGGACCGGGTCGTCCTGCTCGTGGCAGAACGTGACGTGGTTCGAGAGCTCCGCCGGGTCCGTGAAGACGCCCGACGTCACCTTGTACAGCGCCTCGCCGATGTACAGGTGCGTGCCGGACTGCGCCGCGACGTCGGCCCACCATGGGACGAGCTTCGCGTAGTCGGCGACGGTGAGCCCGAACTGCCAGTAGATCTGCGGGTTGACGTAGTCGAGCCAGCCCTCGAGGACCCACCGGCGCGTGTCGGCGAACTGCATGTCGTAGGACTGCGAGCCGCCCGTCTCGGAGCCCCGCGGGTCCGTGGCCCTGTTGCGCCAGATGCCGAAGGGGCTGATGCCGAACTTGACCCACGGCTTCGTCGCCTTGATGCGCTCGGAGATGCTGCGCACGAACTCGTCGACGTTGTGCCGGCGCCAGTCCTCGACCGTCGTGAACCCCTCGCCGTACGTCGCGAACGTGTGCGCGTCGGGGATCGTCTGGCCCGCGACGGCGTACGGGTAGAAGTAGTCGTCGAAGTGCACGCCGTCGAGGTCGTAGTGCTCGACGCTGTGCAGGATCGCGGTCTGGATGTGCTCCTGCGCCGCGGGGACGCCCGGGTCGAAGTACAGTTTGCCGCCGTACGCCCAGACCCATTCCGGGTGCTGCCGCGCCGGGTGCTCGGGCACGAGCCGGGACAGGTCGGCCTGCATGGAGACGCGGTACGGGTTGTACCAGGCATGGATCTCGAGGTTGCGCTCGTGCGCCTTCTCGACGACGAACGCGAGCGGGTCGTAGCCGGGGTCCTGGCCCTGCGTGCCGGTGAGGTACTGCGACCACGGCTCGTGGGGGCTCGGCCAGAACGCGTCCGCGGTGGGGCGCACCTGGACGAACACGGCGTTGAGGCGGAAGTCCCGCGCGACGTCGAGCCAGTGCAGGAGCTCGGCCTGCTGCTGGTCGGCGGGGAGGCCCGCGGCGGAGGGCCAGTCGATGTTGACGACGCTCGAGATCCACATGGCGCGCAGCTCGCGCTTGCGGAGCGTCGTGCCCGACGTCGCGGCGCGGGTGGTGCCGGCGGGTGCGGTGAGCGCGGCGGCCGGCGCGAGGGAGCCGACCGTCACGGTGAGGGTGCTCGCCGCGACGCCGGCGGTCGCGAGCGTGAGGAACTGGCGACGGCCGACGCCGGCGCGTTCCGAGGTCGGCGGTGCAGGAGTGGGGGCGTTGAGCGTCATTGCTGTGATCCTCCGGTCGGACGAGCCTGTGTGGAAGATACTTTCACAGTGACGACACTCTGTGAAGGTTTCTGTCAACCGGCCTCGCCGGTCGACGCCACCCCCGTGCCCAGCACCGCCCCGTCCGCGCCGAGCGCCTCCACCGCCACGTACGCCGCGCCGTCGGGCACGGGGGCCAGCGCCGTCTCGAAGCCGTCGCGCGGCGCCTCGGCGACCGTCTCGACGTCCTGCGCGGACGGCCCGGCGACGAGGCGCCACGACGCGACCTCCGTCGCGCCGTTCCAGCTCGCGTACGCCGTCCCGCCGTCGACGACCACGGCCGGCGGGTCCGCGGGCGCGCCCACCCAGCCGTCGAACCGGTAGGCGCGGTACGACTCGCCCGCCTCGATCGGCATCTCCCGGACGAGCGTCCCGTCCGCGGTGTACTCGCTCGTGAGCCGGGCATCGCCCCAGCCGATCACCACGTTCCCGTCCTCGAGCACCTGGAGGTTGCCCTGGCTCCCGGCGAGCAGCGTGGGGTCGGAGGGCAGCCACTCCTGCGCGACGGTCGCGGTCATCGCGTCCGTGTCGAGGTCGAGCCGCAGGCCGCGCGAGCGCTCGCCCACGGGCGGGTCCGCCTGGTTGTCGAACAGCGTGAGCGTGCCGTCGTCGTGCAGCTGCGCGTCGTGCTGCCACGCGAACTGCGCGCCCGTGCCGTCGTCGTCGCCGTCCATGGCGAAGTCGCTCGACGTGCCGCCGAGCACCCACTCGACCTCGCCCGTCTCGCGGTCGACCCGGTAGACGGCGTGCGTGTTGCGCGCCGACAGGAGGAGGTCGCCGTCCGGCGTGAGGGTGGCGCTGTTGACGTGGAACCAGTCGAACGGGTCGTCCTCGGAGCCCTTCGGGGCGTCCGGGTCGGCGTCGGGGGCGGCCTTCGTGTCGGTCAGCTCGACGTGGTCCGACGCGCGCCACTCGAACAGGACCTCGCCCGTCTCGACGTCGACCTCCTGCACCACGTTCTCCCACGCCCAGCCGTCCTCGTCGCCCCCCACGTCCGTGAGGTCCGTGGGCTCCGCGACGTAGGCGAGCAGGAGCATCGTCCCCTCGGGGGTGATCGTCGCGTCGTGCATGTCGGCGTTGCCCGGACCGACGTCGCCGCCCGTCGTCACGCGCGCGATCTCCGTGTACGACGCGTCCAGCACCACGATGTCGCCGAACCCGTGCCCGACGAAGTCCGACTGTCCGACGTAGTACGTGATGACCGGCTCGCCGTCGAGCTCCTGGACCCGGACGTCGTACGCCGCGGTGTCCTCGGGGGCGATCCACACCGGCTCGCCGTCGGCGTCGACGAACAGCGGCCCCTTCTTCGGCGCCTCGGTCCGCTTCGGGGCGAGGACGTACAGCGCGTCGTCGTCCTCGGCCGGCGCCGCCGGGCCGCGCGTCACGGGCAGGACGGGCGCGACGAGATCCGTCGATCGGAACCGGTGCACCGCGGGCGGCGCGTCCTGGCCGGCCGTCTCCTCCGCCGTCGGGGCGGACGGCGAAGGAGACGGGTCGCGGCCCTCCTCAGGGCCGGTGCAGGCGCTCGCGACGAGCGCCGTCGCGGCGGCGGTGGCGGTCAGGGTGACGAGGTGGCGGTTCCGGCGGTGCATCCTCCGAGCGTCGCGCAGGGACCTGTGAGTCGCCAGACAGCCGACCGGTGCGCGCTACCAGGCCGCGTTGCGCGCCAGCTCGAGCGCGACGTCCTGCCACCACTGCCCGGCCGGCGGGCCGCCGTTGCACGACCCGTCGCTCTCGCCGGGGAGCTTGACCCACAGGAGGGCGTCGAGGTGCGTCGAGTCGTCGACCGAGGTCGGCCGCTCGCCGAGCGCCCGGCCGCGCGGGTTGCACCACTCGCCGTTGGAGCCGTTGCCGTTGCGCGACGTGTCCACGACGAACGGTGCACCCCCGAGGATCGCCGAGACCTGCTCGCCGTAGGCGCGGGACTCGGCCGTCGTGCGGTAGTTCGACGTGTTGAGCGCGAACCCGACCGCGTCGTCGAGGCCGATCTGCTGGATCCGCGCCGCGGCCACGGACGGGCTGAGCCAGGCCGAGTGGCCGGCGTCGAGGTAGACCCGGGCGCCGGCGTCCGTGAGGATGCGGGCCGCGTCGCGCAGCATCCCGACGCGGTCGCCCTGTCCGGAGCAGTCGCCGAGCTGGGCGAGAGCGTCCGGCTCGAGGACCACCCACGGCTCGCCGACGATCCCCGACGCCACGGTCTGCACCCAGCTCCGGTACGCCGCCTCGGCGGTGCCGCCGCCCGAGTGCGAGCCGCAGTCGCGGCCCGGGATCGCGTAGATCGTCAGCAGCGGCGTCGCGCCCTCGGCGGCGGCCGCGCCGGTGTACGCCGCGACCTTGGCGCGCGACACCTGGGCGTCCGGGTCCGTGACCCACGTCGACTGCGGCGTGAGCGCGATCTTTGCGAGCAGGTCCTTGTCGGCGCCCGACGCGGACTGCCACGCCTCCCAGGCCTGGGACGTCTCGTCGACGTGGAACGTGACGTCGCCCGGCTGCTCCGTGGGCTCCTCGGTCGGTTCCTCCGTGGGCTCGTCGGTGGGGTCGGGCGGGCCGTCGTCGCCGCACGCGACGCCGTCGAGCGTGAAGTTCGTGGGCACGACCGGGGCCGACACGGCCGTGCCCACGAAGCCGAAGGACGCGCTGCCGCCGGTGGCGAGCTGCCCGTTCCAGCCCACGTCGCCGACCGTGACGTGGCCGCCGTCGCGGGTGAGAGCGCCGTTCCAGAGCTGACTGATCCCCTCGCCGGCGGGGACGTCCCACGCGAGATCCCAGCCGGAGCGCGCGGAACCGAGGTTGGTGACCGTCACGTCGGCCTGGAAGCCGCCGTTCCACGAGCTCGTGACGCGGTAGTCCACGGCGCACGCGCCGGGCGCGGCAGCGGCGCTGCTCGCGAGGGTCGTGCCGATCACCGCCGTGGCAGCGAGCGCGGTGACGGTCGCGGCCACGGTCGCGAGCGTCGTCGTCCGCGAGCCGCGCCGGGTCGCGTGAAGGGTGGGTCTCATGATCAAGGCTCCGTCGCCTCGGGGTCAGGACGTCGCCACCGTAGGCGGGCGCGGAGCGACCCCCTAGAGCCGAAACGTTTCGGATCGGCGTGCCCCGTCGTGCCCCGTCGTGTCGCGTCGCCGAGCACGGGGTAAGCCACCGCCGACCACGGGGTCGGCCACCGAATGCGGCGGGATCCGGTGGACAACCCCGTTCTCGGCCGCGGGCCGCTGCGGTGTGTCGAGGATCCATAGTCTTGTCACGAAGGTATGTTTGCCGACATGGCATCGAAGCCCCTCCAGGAACCCGCGTTCCTCATCCTGTCCGCGCTCGCGCGCGAGCCCCTGCACGGCTACGGCATCGCGCAGGACGTCGCGTCCAGCTCAGACGGTCGCATCACGCTGCGCGCCGGGACGCTCTACGGCGCGATCGACCGGCTCGTCGCCGCCGGTCTCGTCGAGGTCGACCACGAGGAGGTCGTCGACTCGCGGCTGCGCCGGTACTACCGCCTCACCACCGAGGGTGGCGAACGCCTCGACGCCGAGGCCAGGCGCGCCGAGGCGCAGGCGCGCCGGGCGCTCGAACGTCTCGGTGCCCGACGGCGCGCGGCCGGCCCCGCCGGTCCCCGCGCCTCGGCGCGTCCCGGGGCCGGTGGCGTCTCCGGGCGCGCCGACGGCGGGGTGGTGCCGGCATGAGCGGCGTCGATCCCCGAGGCACCGCTCCGGGCCCGGCCGCTCAGGTGTCGGCCGCTCCGGGCCCGGGCAGTCCGGGTCCGACGGCGTCGCACGCCGAGCCACTGCCCGCCGCCCCGGTCCTCGTCCGGGACTACCGGCGCCTGGTGCGGCTCTTCCCGTACACGTACCGCCGCGCGCACGAGGCGGAGATGCTCGGTCACCTGCTCGACGGCGCGGCGCCCGGCCAGACACGCCCGTCACGGGCCGAGCGGTGGGACCTGCTCCGTGCCGCGGTCCGCGAATGGCTGTTCGCCCCGCTCGGCTCGACGGCGCGGCAGCGCCGCGACGGGAGCGCGCTGCTGCTCGTCGTGCTCATGCTTCTGCTCGCGGTCCAGGCCGCGCGTGAGCTGTCCGCCGCGATGCTGTTCCTCGGCAGCGAGAGTCGTCACGAGGCCCTGCGGATCGCGGACGAACCGTTCTGGGTCGGGGTGAACGCCCTGATCTCGGTCCCGCTCGCCCCCGCGTGGCTTGCGTGGGGGCTCTGCGTCGGCGCGCTCGCCGTCGGACTCTCGAGGACGGGGGCGGCGCTCGCCGTCGCCGCGACGATCGCCGGAGCCGTCGCGGTCGGGGGCCTCGTCTCTGCCGAGCGGGTGTACCTGGCGTACGTGAGCGCAGGCTGGGTCGTCGCTCTCGCCGCCTTCGCGCTCGTCGTCGCTGACCGCGCGCGCCTGGATGTGCGCGTGATGACGCTTCGCACCGTCGCCGTGACGATGTGTTCGGCCGCCGTCGCGGTCAGCCTCCACGCTCTCACCGCGCCGACCGGTGCGAGTCTCTGGGCGAACTGGATCACCGTGGGGAACGTCTCCTGGATGCTCCAGGACCTGCTCCGCCCAACGTTCGTCGTGCTCGGTGCCTTGCTCCTGTGGGATCGCACACGCCAGTCGGTCCCCGTGCTCACCGGAGTCGCCACCGCTCTGCTCCTCGGCCGCGAGCCGTTCTTCTGGTCGGGGAGCTTCCAGATAGAGAGCGTCGACCTCGGGAACGTCCTTGCGCTGCTCGGGGTCTCGCTCGGCGCGACGGCGGCCACCCGGTGGGTCGTCAACCGGCTCGACGAGCTGCAGGACGCCCGGGCCTCGCACCGCGCCCTGCTCGCCGCGACGGGCGGGGTCGCGGACCCGCGCAAGCGACGCCCCGGCGAGCCGACCGCCGTCTGACGCCGCGCCGTCGGGCACCCGCGGCCCAGCCGGGCCGCCCACCGACGAGCACGCGGTCGGCCACCGTCGAGAACGGGATCAGCCACCGGATCCAGGACGATCCGGTGGCTGATCCCGTGTTCGGCGCGCGGCGGTCAGGCCAGGTAGTCGGCCACGAGGCGCTCCGCCAGGCCTGTGTACGTCGCGGGGGTGAGGTCGGAGAGGCGGTGCGCGACGTCGTCGGGCAGGCCGAGGCCGGCGACGAACTCGCGGAGACGGGCCGCGTCGACCCGCTGGCCGCGCGTGAGGTCCTTGAGGCGCTCGTAGGGGTTCTCCATGCCGGGCACGCCCGCGACCGACGCGGCGCGCATCGCGGACTGGATCGGCTCGCCGAGCACCTCCCAGTTCTCGTCGAGGTCGGCCGCCATGAGGTCGGCGTTCGCGGCGAGGGCCGTGAGGCCGCGGCGCACGTTGTCGATCGCGAGGAGCGAGTGGCCGAACGCGGGGCCGATGTTGCGCTGCGTGGTCGAGTCCGTGAGGTCGCGCTGGAGGCGCGAGGTGACGAGCGTCGCGCCGAGCGTGTCGAGCAGCGCGCACGAGATCTCGAGGTTCGCCTCGGCGTTCTCGAACCGGATGGGGTTCACCTTGTGCGGCATGGTCGACGAGCCGGTCGCGCCGGGCACGGGGATCTGCGTGAAGAACCCGAGCGAGATGTACGTCCACACGTCCGTCGACAGGTTGTGGAGGACGCGGTTGAAGCGCGCGACGTCGGCGTACAGCTCGGCCTGCCAGTCGTGCGACTCGATCTGCGTGGTGAGCGGGTTCCAGGTCAGGCCAAGACCCTCGACGAACGCGCGCGAGACCGCGGGCCAGTCGACGCCGGGGACGGCGACCGTGTGCGCGCCGTACGTGCCCGTCGCGCCGTTGAGCTTGCCGAGGTACTCGGCGCTCTCGATCCGCCGGAGCTGACGGCGCAGCCGGTGCGCGAGGACGGCGACCTCCTTGCCGAGCGTCGTCGGCGTGGCGGGCTGGCCGTGGGTGCGAGAGAGCAGGGGCACGGCCGCGAGCTCGCGCGCCATGTCCGCGAGCTGGTCGACGAGCGCGGTCGCGGCGGGCAGCCACACGTCCGTGACCGCGCCGCGCACCATGAGCGCGTACGACAGGTTGTTGACGTCCTCGCTCGTGCACGCGAAGTGGACGAGCTCACCGGCGCCCGGGAGCACGGTGTCCGCGCCGAGCGCCTCCGGTGCGGCGGCGAGACGGCGCTTGACGAAATACTCGACGGCCTTGACGTCGTGCACCGTCTCGCGCTCGATCGCGCCGAGCTCGGCGATCTCGTCCGCACCGAACGTCGCGGGGACCTGGCGCAGGTACGCGACCTCGGCGTCCGAGAGACGCGGGGCACCCGGCACCACGGGACCGTCGGTCACGCCCGGGACGCCGTTGCACAGAGTGATCAGCCACTCGACCTCGACGTGGACCCGCTCGCGGTTGAGCGCGGCCTCGCTGAGGTGGTCCACGAGCGGGGCGACGGTGCGGCGGTAGCGGCCGTCGAGCGGTCCCAGCGCGATCGGCGGCGTGACGTCGGCGAGGGACGTGCGGGCAGGGGCAGCTGCGGCAGGGTTCTCGGGCACGCCCCTGATTCTCCCACGCGTGCCCGACGGCGGTCCGCGCCTCCCGAGGGGCGGTCGCCCGCGACGTGAGCCGGGACATGGCCAGGAGCGGGCGATCGACCCCACGGGCGACGCCTGGCCGTGCACAGGCCTCGGGAACGACGGTCCCGTCCACAGCCTCGGCAGGACTCCGGGAGCGGCGCCCGGGACCTTCCTAGTCTCCGGTGCATGCGAAGCACGGACCACGCGCCCCCGACCTGCCAGGTGTCCCCGTACGGGCCGCTCGTCGACCCGACCCCGGCGCTGCGCGCCGCCGGGGAGGACGTCGGGTTCACCCGCTGGCGCGTGGGAGCCGCGCCGGCCTCGGACTGGGCGGGGCCTGCCGCCGACGGCTACCGGCAGGCCCTCGAGGACGCGGTCGCGCTCGCCGTCGCTGCGGGGCCGCTGGTCGACGACGCGGTCGCTGCTGCCGACCGGTACGTCCGCGCGCTCGACCTGGAGCACGAGCAGGCCCTCGCCGCCGCACGGAGCCTCGGATGAGCGGCTCCGGCGACCCCACGGCGACGATCGTCGTGACGGGCGGGCCGGTGACCGCCGTCGACACGGAGCAGATCCTCGGCCAGGCGGCAGTCGTCCGGTCGGCGGCGGACCTGGTCCGCTCGGCGCGGGCACGGTGCCGCGACGCGTGCGAGAGCCTGCGGTCGGCACCGTGGCGGTGGGCCGCGACCGTCGGCGAGTTCGGGACGGGGCCGGTGCTCAGCGCGCACCCGGTCGCGGCGCCCGGCAGCACGAGCGCCCACGAGCGCGACGCGGCGCTCGGGGCCGTCGAGGTGCTGGACGTGGCGCTGGGCGAGCTGGAGCGACTGCTGGACAGCATCGAGGTGCGCATGCTCAAGGCGTCGGGGACCTACGTCAGGGCGGAGGCCGAGGCCTGGCGGGCGCTCGGGTGGGTGGCAGACATTCCGCTCGTGGGTCTGGAGGCCGCACTCGTGGCGGGCCACGTCGCGTTCCTCGAGGGCGTCCTCACAGGGGACGGTCTGCCGTGGGGTCGTCTCGTCACCGGGGGCGGGCCGCTGCACGAGCGAGCCATCGCCTCGACGGGTGCGCTCCTCGGCCTGCTGGACCCTGACCGGGGCCTCTTCGAACGTCCGACGGTGGCGAACGGCGCCTCCGTGCTGCGGCTGCTCTCCGAGGGCTGGCGCGGACTGTTCCACGACCGCGTCCGGGTGGAGCGGCTCGGGCCGGAGCAGTCCCCGGGGCCCGGGCTCATGCCGCCACCGCGGACGGCGCAGGACCTGCTGCGCCGCGTCGACACCGTCTACGGCGTGGGCGAGGACAACCCGCTGCCCCACTCGGCGATCGCGCTGGAGAAGATCGTCCACGACGACGGCCGCGCGACCTGGGTCGTGACGATCCCCGGCACGCAGCTCGGGTTGTCCAGCATCGGCACGGCGTTCTCGATGACGTCCAACTACGACCTCATGGAGGGTGACGAGCTCTCGGACGGCACGGTCGGCACCGGCGTTGCCGACAGCACAGCCCTCGTCCTCGCGGCGCTGGAGGGCGCCGAGGTCGGTGCCGACGACGAGGTGGTGCTCGTGGGGCACAGCCAGGGTGGCATGGTGGCCGCGTCGGTGGCCGCGCTGACCGCGGGCTCTGCCGGTGCCTCGCCGCGGTACCGCGTGACACACGTGGTGACGGCAGGGTCGCCGATCGGCGGGCCGCCGCTGCCGCCCGGCGTGCTGGGGACGCACGTCGAGAACCGTCAGGAGGGCGTGTCGGGCCTCGACGGGACGCCGAACCCGGCGACAGCGAACCAGGTGACCGTGTCGCGCGACCTCGACTGGCTGAGGGGGAACGAGACGCAGGAGATCCCGCACGGCGTCGAGCACCACGTGGACACGCTGACCGACGCGGAGGGCATCGGGCACCCCGGGCTCACGGCTCACCTCGATGCGCTCGAGGCGTCGTTGGACGGGCAGCGGGAGGAGGTCGTGTACTACCGCGGCACGCTGGAGCTCGATCCCGAGGCCGTGCTGGACCGGATGACGCCGTTCGGGCCCCTCCTGCCGGACCCGTCGGACGTTCTGGGTCTCGGCGGGTCTGGTGCTGCCACGGTCGTCGCGCCGGGGCCGGCGGAGCCGTCGTCGGAGGTGCGGTGAGCAGCGACGGTCAGCGGTCCTTCGACTTCGGCACGACGGCCGAGACCGCGAAGTTGATGAGGCCGATGATCAGGGCTGCGAGCAGCGCCCACCAGAACCCGCCGATGATGCGGATGCCCCAGTCGGTCTGCTCGGTGATCCACGCGGTGAGCATGAGCATGAGCGCGTTGACGACGAGCGAGAACAGGCCGAGCGTGAGGATGTACAGCGGGATCGACAGGATCTGCACGATCGGCTTGATGACCGCGTTGACGAGGGAGTACAGCAGCGCGACGACGAGGATGATGACGAGCTTCCCGCCGGCGGTGTCGGAGCCGACGATCTGGAAGTGGTCGTCGATGAACAGGCTCGTGAGCCAGATGGCGAGAGCGGTGACGAGGACGCGGACGACGAAGCTCATACCCGGCATCCTGCCACCCGGTCGTCCCGGCCACACGGCGGCTTGCCGCCGTCGTCTCGCGCTGCGGCGTCCGGCTCAGCCGCCGACGATCACCGTGGGACAACCCGGACCGACGACCTTCCCTCCGTGGACGGTCGTGTCGCCCACGCGCGCCGCGGGGAGGTTGCCGACCAGCACCGTCAGGCTGCCGACCGCGATCCCGTTCGGGGCGGGCGACACGCACACGACGCCGGCGCCGTTCGCGACGGCGGCGGGTCGCCCGCCGACGAGCACCGTCGGCACGCACGCGGCCGGCGTGACGGGACCGCCGACGTGCGGCTTGGGGCCGTCGGACAGCGGGCACACGACCTGGTCGCCGGCGCACGCCGCGGGTCCGGTCGGCATCTCAGGGCTGCGTGCCGGTGGCCGGGCTCTCGCCGGCGGGGCTCTCGGTGGCCGCTGCGTCCGGGGTGAACATCGTCCCGCCGACGTACATCGAGGTGTCGCACGCGGTGGGCGGAGGGTCCATCCCGAGCGGCGCGCCCGGCTGGCGGCACGTCACCTCCATCGTCAGGACGGAACCGGCCTCGAAGGTGAGGGGCGACTGGAAGTGGTAGTCCAGGTCGCGGAAGTTCTCGAGGGCGAAGTCGAGGAACACCTCGTCGTCCTGGGAGACGGTGAGCCGCCCGAAGTCGCCCTGCGGGTTCGAGAGGATGATGTCGTCGATCGTGAGCGTCGAGCCCTCGGGCACCTCGAAGGGGACGGCGTCCGTCTGCCCGCCGGCCGGCTCGACCTCGAGACGCTGCCGGACGGGGACCGACGTGCCGGACGGGGGCACGAACTCGGCGACGGCCTCCTCGGTGTCGGCGAGCGTCGTCCCGGCCTCGGTCGCGGCCACCTGGGCCTGCGACGCCGCGCCCGTCGCCTGCTGCGCCGCGCCGGCGGCCTCCTGCGCTGCCTCCTGCGCCGCGGCGGCCGCCTCCTGCGCCTGCGTGAGGTCGTCGCCGACCGCGGCCTGCGCGGCGGACGTGATCGCGGGCTTGAGCAGGGTGAACCACAGCACGACGAGGAGCGCGAGGAGGGCGAGGAGCGCGAGCAGCGCCTTGAGGAACCACTTCGGGAGGATCGCGGTCCGGACGTGGGATCCGTCGAGCGTGACGGGTACGGTGCTGTCCGCCTCGACCTGGACGACGAACGGCAGCGTCGTGTCGGGACCGCGCCAGCTCGTCGAGCGCGGCCGGACCCGGACGTCGGTGAACGCGGCGGTGCCCGCGGCCACCACGAGCAGAGGGTCCTTGACCCGGAACGTGAGCTCGTCGGTGCCGTCGGCGCAGGCCAGGAGCACCGAGACCGGCGCGTTCCCCCGGTTGTCCACCGCCACCTGGTGCTTTGCTCCACGTCGGCCGTGCGTCGTGCGGGGGACGAGCTCGGCCGTCGTGTCGAGGAAGGGCAGCACCTCGACGACGCCCTCGGGCACGACCGCGTCGTCGGGGTGCTCGAGCGGGATGACGCGCACCCCGAACTGGAGGTCTCCGGCGGGCACCTCGGCGCTGCGCGGTGCGCGGAACGTCAGTGTCGCCGTCGTGGCCGTGTCCGGGTAGAGGCCCTCGATGACCGCGGGCTCGACGACGGTCCAGTCTCCCGGGACCCCGAGCACCTCGATCTGGTACGCCTCGACGATCGCGCCGGTGTTGCGCACCGTCACGGGGACCGTGACCTCCTCGCCGGGGGTCAGCGCGATCCTCGTCGCGTCGAGGGTGGCCAGCGTTGCCATGCTCCCGACCGTAGGACGCGGGAGAGCTGGTACGCAGCGCCGCAGGGGCGGCCGATGAGGCACCCGGGCTGCCCGTTGAGTCCTTGATGAGTGCCCGGAGAGCGACCTGAGGACACTGGGTCGTCCGGGCCGGGGCCGGCCCGGAGGGCGGCGTGACGACGGGCAGGGAGCGGGACGATGGGACGGATCACGGTGTCGGTGAGCGCGCAGGACCCGATCTCCGAGGGGGGCGTGGTGAGCGCGTTGCGCCCGCGACCCGAGGTGCGGGTCCTGGGCCACGACGAGGACCCGCTGGACGCGGAGGTCGCGCTGGTCGTCGCGGACCAGCTCGACGACGAGGCCGTGCGCCTCGTGCGGACCGTCCAGCGCGGCGGGAGCGGACGGGCGGTGCTCGTCGCGGGCCGCCTGGACGAGAAGGACGTCGTCGCGGCGGTCGAGGCCGGTGTCGTCGGCATGGTGCGACGCGGCGAGGCGACCCCGGAGCGGCTGGTCACCGTGATCCGTGGCGCGGCGAGCGGTGAGGGCAGCATGCCGCCGGACCTGCTGGGCAAGCTGCTCGGCCAGGTCGGCTCGCTCCAGCGCCAGGTGCTGCAACCGCGGGGCATCACGTTCGCGGGCCTCGCGACCCGGGAGGTCGAGGTGCTGCGGCTCATCGCCGACGGGTTCGACACGGCCGAGGTCGCGCGGCACCTCGCCTACTCGGAGCGGACGGTGAAGAACGTGCTGCACGACATCACCTCCCGGCTCCAGCTCCGCAACCGGGTGCACGCCGTCGCGTACGCGCTGCGCGAGGGACTGATCTGACGCACCCGGTGCCCGATCGGGCACACCGCGCTGCACGTTCCGCGGGACGTGCGCGGGTGCCCTCGACGCCCGGTCGCGGTCCACGGTGGGCGGGACCGCACGGTCGACGTCGCCGGGCCGGGGAGGTGAGCGGTGGGGAAGATCGCCACGGGCGTCGCGCTGCTCGCCGTCGTGGGAGTCGTCGTCGGTGCCGGCGTGCTCGTGCCCGACGACGCGGCCGGCTCCTCGCCGCGTGCCGCCGCCGCGGACCCCACGGCCCTTCGCGCAGCGGCCGAGGACCTCCCCGACGCGCTCGCCGCGGAGCCGCGGGTCGCCTTCTCCCTCGGCTCGGACGGCCTCGCCACGGCCGACATGACGTTCGGGCTGGAGCTCAACGGCAGCGCCGGGTACGTCGTCGACGCGGCCGAGCTGGACGACTCGGTGGAGGTCGAGGCGGGTCACCGCCACGAGGGTGAGTCGTCGTCCTCCGGCCAGGGCGACGGGGGAGGGGCAGCCCCGCGGGCGTACGCGTTCGTCAGCACACGGGCCGAGACGCAGGACCCCGACGTCTACGTCCGCGTCCCGCCGGCCGGTGCTCCCGAGGACCTCCCCGAGGCCGGGTGGGACATCATCCGGGTGACGTGCGACGCCGCGCAGGAGACCCACCCCGTGCTGTCGTCGGACCTGACCCGCGTCGCCTACTCGACCGACGCGTCCGGCGACGCCGAGATCGTCGTCGCGGACGCCGACTCGGAGTGCGCCGGCGACGCCGCGACCGCCCTGGTGCCGGACGCCGACGCGGAGGACCTGTGGCCGGCCTGGGGCCCGGGCGACGCGAGCCTGTTCTTCTCGAGCACGCGCGACGACCCGCTGGGCGACCTGTACGCGGTCGGTGTCGAGCAGGGCGGGACCTCCGCACGCTCGGCCGACGCCGTGACGACCCTCGCCCGGGCGACGGGACCACCGGTCCGGCTCACGGACGACCCCGGTGCGGACACCATGCCGGACGTCGTCGTGGACGCGCAGGGCAGCACGCTCGTCCTGTTCACGACCACCCGGTTCCGTCCCGGCGGATCCGTCGCGTCGTTCTCGCTGCCGTACTTCTGGAGCCCGGGAGGCTCCGTGGGGCCGGGTGCCGTGTCCGACCCCTGGGCCGACGCCGACGGGGTCGCCGACGGTCCGGCCGTCGGGCGCGAGCCCAGGGCGCGGATCGTGCGGCTGGACGACACGGGTCCCGCGGTGCTCCTCGCCTACACCGCGACCGACGAGGGCTCGGGACGGACGTCGGTCTGGGTCGCGCTCCTGCGGGGGCTGGGCGGCGCGCCGGCGGTCGACGGGGCGTGGCCCGTCCCGGACCCCGGGGCGGGTGCGTCGCACCCCGACTGGGTGTCGGTCCGGCCCCTGCAGGGCGGGTTCTTCTCCGAGGAGGAGATGGTGCTCGGCAGCGCGCGGCTCCGGTTCACGGAGCGGTCCGCGTCGCGGGTCGTCGCGGACGCGCCCGCGGTCGCGTCCTCCGGGACCGGTGACGCCCGGGTGCGGCAGCTGACCGGAGGTCCTGGGTCCGCAGCGCGGCTCGACGACGCCGGGCCGGCGTACGCGCCCGACGGGTCGCGGCTGGCGTTCGGCGCCCTCCTTCCCGGGACGCCGCCGGACGGCTGGGAGACCGCGCCCCGCGAGATCGCGGTGGTCGACCCCGCGACGCGCGTCGTCTCCACCCTCGTGCCGCGGGGCCTGTACGGGCTCGCGAACCCGGACTGGTCGCCCGACGGGTCCCGGGTGGCGTACTCGGGCATCAGCGGGTCGGAGGAGAGCGTCGGCGTCGGGTGGGTGGACGTCGGGACCGGCACCGAGGACTGGACCCGCGACGACGGGAGCGGAAGGTGGGCCCCGCTGCACCCCTCGTGGTCGCCGGACGGCGAGTGGCTCGTCGCCGAGGCCGGACGGGTCGACGACGAGGACGACGTCACGCCGTACCTCGGCGTGCTCCGGACCGCGTCGCGCACGTGGACCCCGTTGACCGTCGACGTGGTCGACGACTGCTGGCGCTACAGCGAGGACGACGTGTGCGAGGTCGCCGCGGAGCAGGTGCAGGGCCGCGAGCCGGCGTGGTCGCCGGACGGGACACGCCTGGCGGTGGTCGACCTGCGGATCGGTGGGGTCGAGGTCGCGCCGGGCGGCATCTCCGTGCTGGACGTCGAGCCCGCCGACCTGACCGACGGGGACCCCGCGGACGACGTCCCCGTGGTCGTGGGTCTGAGCGCGCTGACCGGCTTCGACCACTCGGCGCTGGTCCGCACGACGCAGCCGCCCGTCCGGGAGGGCTCCGCCGAGCCCGAGCCCGGGCCGACGCTCGCCCCGACGGCCAGCCGCGCCCGCGTCGCCCTGTCCGACGGGCCCGCGTGGTCGACCGACGGCACGGAGGTCGTGTTCAGCGGTCAGCCGGCCGGGCGGCCCGACGACCGCGACCTGTACGCGGTCGCGCCGGACGGGTCCGGGCTGCGCGCCGTCCTCGACCTGCCGGCCACCCTCACGGAGCCGGACGTGCAGCCCGTCGGGGACCTGTCTCTGCGGTTGACGGCCG
Organism: Cellulosimicrobium sp. PMB13; assembly: GCF_051294865.1. Taxonomy (NCBI): domain Bacteria; kingdom Bacillati; phylum Actinomycetota; class Actinomycetes; order Micrococcales; family Promicromonosporaceae; genus Cellulosimicrobium; species Cellulosimicrobium sp. PMB13. The sequence goes on from NZ_CP145910.1 coordinate 1,178,045, forward strand.
ACCCGGTCCGGCTGGACCTCGGCACGGCGACGACGGTGACCGCGACGGTCACGAACACCGGTGGGACGGCAGCGGCGCCGACGGTCGTGCTGGTGCTGCCTCCCGGGCTCCGGCCCGGGGACCTGCCGCCCGGCTGCGTGGCGGAGCCCGGGACCGGGGCCGGCTCGACGGTCGTGACGTGCACGGCACGGAGCCTCGGGCCCGGCGCCGAGACCCGGGTCGTGGTCCCGGTGGTCGCCGAGAGGTCGGGCGTGCTCGACGTCGTGGGCGCGGTGGTGAACCCGGGCCCCGAGATCGACGTCGAGGACAACGTCCGGACCGTCTTGCTCTCCGTCACCGACCCCGATCCGGTGCCCGGCGGCGACGTCGACCTCTCCGTCGAGCTCGCCGTCTCGGCACCGCGCGCGTGGGTGGGCGGTCACGCCGTGGACGTCACCGTCACGGTGCGCAACACGGGCACGGCGACGGCGACGGACGTCGTGCTCGTGGCGGAGCACCCCGTGGGGATGTCGCCGTCGGGCACGGGGCGGACGGACGCGCCGTCGGAGGCGCCGGCGGACACCGGGCCGACCGGCCTGCCGGGCGGCGCGGAGTGCCTGGGCGCGTGGGGGACCTGTCCGGTCGCCGACCTGGCACCGGGGGCGGAGGTCACGGTCGTGTCCGCCCTCGAGCCCGTCGGCCCGGCCGAGCAGGGCACGGTGGCCGTGACGGTCACGGGCCGTACCGGCACACCGGACCCGTTCGCGCCGCTGACGTCGCCCGTGCCGTCACCGGCGCCGACGTCGGCGACGACGTCCGCGGGTCTCGAGGTGGTCCAGCCGTGGCTGCGGGTCCTGCCCGCCGTGGCCGCACCGGGTGACGTCGTGCTCGCCTACGGCGAGGACTTCCCGCCCGGCGAGGACGCGGTGCTCACGTGGTCCACGGGCATCACGTCCGCGTCGGGCCCGTACCGCGTCGGTCCGGACGGTCGGCTGAGCGTCCCCGTCCTCGTCGTGCGCAACGACGTGCGGGGCGAGCGGTGGCTGCGCGTCACGAGCGGGGACCCGCTGCCCCTGACGACGCCCCGGGTCGTGGACGCGTCCGCGTCCGACCCGTCCGCGTCCGACCCGTCCGCGTCCGACCCGTCCGCGTCCGACCCGTCCGCGTCCGACCCGGCCGCCGAGCCCGTGCCGCCGTGCCCCGGGCCGCCGGACGCCTCGCCCTCGTCCGAGCCCGTGCCCGTGCCCGAGACGTCCACGGGGGGCCCGGCGTGGTGCGAGGTCGACGGCACCGTGCTCGTCGTCACCCCGACCGTCGCCGTGCCGGACACCCAGGAACGGAGATGACCCGATGATCACCGAGGTCGACGATGCGCTCCGCGCGCTCGTGCGCGAGGCGGTCGGGGACGTCGAGGTCGCGTTCGACGCCCCGACGACGGACTGGGCCGCGCGTCGCAACGCGCCCACGGTCGACGTGTACCTGTACGACGTCCGCGAGGACGTCAAGCGCCGGTCGCACGGGCTGATCGACCGCCGCGGTCCCGACGGCACGGTGACCGGACGCGCGGACCCGCCGCGCCACTTCCGGTTGTCCTACCTCGTGACGGCCTGGACGCAGCGTCCCGAGGACGAGCACCGGCTGCTCGACCGTGTCCTCGCGGCGCTCATCGGCCTCGACGCGTTGCCGCCCGAGCACGTCGTGGGGTCGCTCGCGGAGGCCGGCGGACCGGTGCCGGTGACGGTGGGGATGCCGCCGGCCGAGGACCGCAGCGTCACCGACGTGTGGTCCTCGCTGGGAGGCGAGCTCAAGCCCTCGGTCGAGGTCGCCGTGACCGCACCTCTCCTGCGTCCGGAGCGCGGCGAGGTCGGCCCGCCCGTGCGCGAGGAGCTCCTGCTCGCCGCGCGCGACACGACCGGCGACGGCGCGGACCCGCAGCGGCGCCGCCACCGTGCGCCCGATCCGGTCTCCGCCCCGGGCACGCGCGCGCCGCGCGCACGGAGGCGGTCATGACCGACGCGAGCCTCGTCCACCTCGTCGGGCGCCTCGGTGTCCTGGAGGAGCGCGTGCGCGACGTCGTGGCCCGACGGCGCGTGGGCGACCCCACCGCGGACGACCCGTTCCGGGGCCTCTACCTCACGGACGACGCGGTCGACCACCTCCTCACCGGACCCGCGCCCGGCGCGGACCTGCGGGTCGCGGCGGACCGCCTCGCGGTGGTGGAGCAGGCCGCGGACGCCGCCGAGCGTTCCGGGGAGCGGGTGCGGCTGCGCGCGCTCGCCCGCGCGTCCGACCTCACGGACCTCGACGTCGAGCTGCTAATCGTGGCGCTCGCGGGAGAGGTCGACCTCCGGTTCGAGCAGCTCTTCGGCTATCTCAACGACGACGTGTCGCGCCACCGCCCGTCCCTCGCGACGGCGTTCGCGCTGTGCGCGGTCCCGCTCGCGTCGGCGCCCGCCCGCCACCGCCTCACGCACGGGCCGCTCGTGCGCGGCGGGCTCGTCGTCGTCGAGGATCTCGACCGGCCGCTGCCGGGACGGGCCCTGCGGGTCCCGGACCGCGTTGTCGGGCACCTGCTGGGCGACGACGCGCCCGACCCGGCGCTCGCCGACGCCCTCGTCGACCTCGTCCCGATCGGCTCCGGCGACGCCGACCGCGTCCGCCTCGCGCTCGCCGCAGGCGTGGGCCTGCTGTACGTGCGGCAGCCGGTGACGGGGTCGGCCGCGTCCGCGGCCGCCGCGGCGCTCACGGGGACCGGGCGCGCCGTCGTCGGGCTCGACCTGCGCCGCCTCGGGGCAGACCCGGTGGGCGTGGCGCGGGCCGCCGTGCGGGAGGCGTCGCTGCGCGACGCGGGGCTGGTCGCCGATCCCGTGGACGCGGTCCGCGGGTCCCCGGAGGTGATCGCGGCGCTGACGGAGGGGGCCGGGCTGACGGTGCTCGTCGGGGAGGCCGCGTGGGACCCGGAGTGGTCGCGCGCCACGCCGCTGCTCCTCGACGCGGACGAGGTGACGACGGCGCAGCGTGCCGCGCTGTGGGCGGTGGCGCTGGGGGACGTGGCGGGCGACCTCGACGTCGCGGACGTGATCGCGCCCTTCCGGCTGCGGCCGGAGCAGGTGGTCCGGGCGGCCGGCTCGGCCGGGGCGCAGGCCGTGCTGCGGCCCGGCGGTCGGGTGTCCGCCGAGGACGTGCGCCGCGGGGCGCGCGCCGAGAACGGCACGGCGCTGGACCGCCTCGCGCGGCGCGTCACGCCCGCCGTGGGCTGGGACGACCTCGTGCTCGCAGGCCCCGCGCTGCGCGCGCTGCGCGAGGTGTCGCAGCGCGCGCGCCACCGCGACCGGGTGCTGGGCGACTGGGGGATGCGCCCCGGCGGCGGTCGCGGACGCGGCGTGGCGGCGCTGTTCGCGGGCGGCTCCGGGACGGGCAAGACGATGTCCGCCGAGGTCGTCGCGCACGACCTCGGGCTGGAGCTCTACGTCGTCGACCTCGCCGCCGTCGTGGACAAGTACGTGGGCGAGACGGAGAAGAACCTCGAGCGGATCTTCACCGGCGCGGCCGGGGTGAACGCCGTGCTGCTGTTCGACGAGGCCGACGCCGTGTTCGGCCGCCGCTCGGAGGTCAAGGACGCCCACGACCGCTACGCCAACATCGAGAGCGCGTACCTGCTGCAGCGCATGGAGACCTTCGACGGGCTCGTCGTGCTGTCCACCAACCTGCGCGCCAACATCGACGAGGCGTTCACGCGCCGGCTCGACGTCGTCGTGGACTTCCCCGTGCCCGACGACGCCGCGCGCCGCCTCCTGTGGGACCGGTGCCTCGGGCGCGTGGTCCCCCGCGCGGACGACCTCGACCTCGACTTCTGCGCCAAGGCGTTCGAGCTCGCGGGCGGCGGCATCCGTTCCGCGGCCGTCACCGCCGCGTACCTCGCCGCGGCCGACGACGGCGTGGTCGAGATGCGGCACCTCGTCACCGCGGTGCACCGGGAGCACCGCAAGCTCGGCCGGCTCACGCAGCCGAGCGAGTTCGGACCGTACTGGGAGCTGGTGGAGTGATGTCGGAGCACGAGGAACACCCGCGCCCGGTCGTGCCGCGCCACACCGCCGGCCGTCCGGGGCGGACGAGCACCGCAGCAGCCGCGCCGCTCCGTGGCGAACGGCCGCTGGTGCTGTCAGGGCTCCAGCGCGACGTCGGCAACGCGCAGGTGTCCCGGATGCTCGCACCTGCGGCGGGCGTCGTCGTCCAGCGCGCCGTCACGGCCGCGGAGGTGAAGACGCTGCCGGAGGAGGTCAAGCGCGCGGTGGTCGTCGACTTCCCGCGGGTGCTGTCCGCGGTGCTCTCCCGCACGATCTCGCTGAAGGACGTGCTCGACGCGGCGAAGGACCTCGCGACCCTGGACACCGACGCACGGTTCTACCTCCAGCACCACCGGCAGGTCGAGGCTGCGCTCGCGGGGATGCAGCAGGCGACGGAACCCGACGCGATCCGTCAGGCCGTCGAGGACGACCTCCTCCGCGACCTCCGGGCGGTCCCGTGGCTCCCGCAGAGCGCGCAGGACCGTATCGCCACCGACCTCGCCGGGCGGGTGCGCGTGCTCGACGAGGTCGACTTCGCCCGCAGACGCGTGCTGGAGTGGGGGTCCGGACCGGGTGGCCCGCAAAGCATGGACGCCGTCCTGCGCACGGTCATGGGGAGCTGGCGCGCGCTCGGCTTCGCCGAGCGGAACCGCAACCCACGACACCTCAACCTGCGGCAGCACGTCGTCAAGCCGCACCACGCGATCCACGAGGCGCTGCACATCCTGTCCGGCGCCGGGTGGGACAAGCACGTGGGGGACGGTGACGCGACGGGCTGGCCCGCGCTCGTCGAGGGGGCCACGGAGATCACGACCCTGCTCGTGCTCAAGGCGCTGCAGAAGCCCAGCGAGGGCGACTACTACACGGCGAACAAGCAGGAGACCCTCGCGTTGATCCGGCAGGCCGGAGTCTCGGGGCTGGAGCTCGTCGACTACTACTTCCAGGACGCGTCCGTCTTCCGCGGTGTGCTGAAGATCAAGGAGGACGTGCTGGAGGGCGGCGGCTTCATCTCCACCGCCGTCCTCGGCTACACCGGCGGGAGCCGGAAGAAGAAGGTGGGCGCCAGCCCGAAGGAGACGACGCAATGACACGGGACAACGAGCCGACCGGCCACCACGACGTGCGGGCACGTCCGCATGAGCGTCCCGCAGACCGGGCCGGTGCGTCGGGGGCGGACAGGCCCTCGGCGACCCGGTCTGTCGGGCCTGCGGTCGGCGCTGCCGCGGTCGCCGGGGGAGACGTCGCCGCGCTCGGTGCCGACGATCTCGTAGCGCTGCAGCGTCACGTCGGGAACGCCGTGCTGCAACGAGCGCTCGAGGACGGTCGGTCACCCGTGCTCGACGTCGTCGGGCGCGGCGGCGGGTCACCGCTCGTGCCCGACGTGCGCGCGGACATGGAAGCACGCCTCGGTGCCGACTTCTCGGACGTGCGGGTCCACACCGGAGGGACGGCGTCATCGTCCGCCGCGGCGGTCGGGGCGCACGCCTACACCGTGGGGCGAGACGTCGTGTTCGGTGCGGGGAAGTTCGACACGGCCTCGACGGCGGGCAGGACGATGCTCGCGCACGAGCTCACGCACGTCGTGCAGCAGCGCAGCGGCCCCGTGTCGGGCACGCCGACGGGCGACGGCGTCAGCATCTCCGACCCGGACGACCGGTTCGAGCGCGAAGCAGCGGCCACAGCGGTCCGCGTCATGCGGACGCCTGGAGCCGATCTCGGGAGCGCGCGGCGGTTGCCGCTTCACCGCCCGTCATGGTCCTCGATGGACGTCGCGACCGCCACGGTCCAACGCAGCGTCTACCTGCGGTCCGAGGCTCGCGGTGAGTTCACGGTCCTCAAGGAGGTGCCTGACGGCCTCGCGCCGACGGTGAAGGAGGTGATCGAAGGCTGGGTCAACTCGACGGGGGTGTTCGTCTTCGTCGGGAAGGAGGCGCTGGTCAAGGAGGCAACACTGGAAGCGGGGCGGAGGATCGCGTCAGCGTCAACCCCACCTCCCCACGCCGCGGCAGGGCCGCCGGCGGGACCTCCGCCACCTCCACCGCCGACGCCAGCTCCAGCGCCGACCCCCGGTCTTGCCTCCGTGTCGGAGGGCGAACGCATGAAGGCGGAGGCGCAGTTCAAGAAGGCGGCCGACAAGGGGAGGGAGCGCTACGGCAGGATCCAGACGTCGCTGCGCGTCTCAGGCCATGCAGATGCCGAGGTGGCTCATGGCGCGGCGAACATGCTGGATGCCGCATCGACGCACGAGGAGTTGATCGGCCGGAAGTCGATGAAGACGAATCTTGGCGGCACCGCAGGGGGGGTCTACGAGAACGAGTTCTCCGAGGGGCAGATCTTCGCGATGTCGAACTCGCACGCCAAGGGGAACGACCCGGCGCTCATGTCCGCCTTGGGGAACTCTGAGATCCTCTTCCTCCAGTATCGCAGGAATTTTCCGACGGCTGCATTGAAAAAGCTCCTCCGAGTGAATGTTGCATCAGCGTCCGGGCTCGAGGTGTTCAACCACCTCATGTGGTCGTGCGGTGTGCTCGACAGTGCGGTGATCACGGCGAGCCCAGAGGGCATCGAGCCGGGAGAGGGTGCGGGGAAGCCTCCTGCGGACTTGTTCTTCGCGCTGCTGGGGACTGAGAACGGGATTGCGGCGATGGGTCTTCTTCTCGACCACAGGAATGATCTGAAGATCAACGGTCTGGCGACTGTGACGCTGCGCCTGAAGGAGCGGATCATCGAGTTCACGTACATCGAGCAGGGGAAGTAGGTGGCGTGCACTGGTTCGAGCATCGAGACGACATGGGTCGACGGTGGTTGCAGGGTCCCTCACCAGGTCGCCGGAGTCTGTCGGGTGCTCTACGGTCACTTCTGGTGGAGATCGGCCAAAACCTGCCGACCGGTCGACAGAGGTTTCGCATCTGTCTACCCTGCTGACCACCCGACGGCGCGGTCGGGTCCCCGACGAAGGAGTCGTCCATGCCTGCACGCCTCGTCCGACGTCCGTTCGCCGTCGCCGCCACCGGAGCGCTCCTGCTGACCGGTCTGGCGCTGCCCGCCGGTGCCGCGGACGCCGTGCCCGATCCCGGAGTGGTCGGCCCGATCCCCGCGACGTCGGCTCCCGGCGACCCGGCCCACGGCTACCCGTTCCTCGCCACCGACGACGACCTCGCCGGGCACGGCTACGTCGAGGAGGAGTTCTTCGTCCAGGGGGAGGCGACGCGGTACCAGGCCGACGGCCTCACCGACGCGACGGTGCTCAGCACGGGCCACGACTACCGGACCCGCATCGTGGTCCGCCGCCCCGTCGACCCGGACGCGTTCAACGGCACGGTGATCGCCGAGTGGTACAACGTCTCGAACCAGTGGGACCAGGAGGTCGACTGGTTCCAGACGCACGAGCACCTCGTCCGCGAGGGCTACGCGTGGGTCGGCGTCTCGGCACAGCGGGCCGGCGTCCACTCCGCGACCGGCCTCCGGACCTGGAGCCCCGAGCGGTACGGCACGCTCGACCTCACCGACGGCGGCGCGGTCACGGACGACACCCTCTCGTGGGACGTCTTCAGCCAGGCCGTCCAGGCGGTGCGCGACCCCGCCGGCACCGCGCCGCTCGGCCCCCTCGACGCCGAACGCGTCGTCGCGACCGGCCACTCGCAGTCGGCGGGCCGCCTGTGGTCCTACGTCAACTCGGTCGACCCGCTCGCCGGCGTGGTGGACGCGGTCGTCCTCCACGGCGGCGGTGGCGTGGTGCGGGACGACCTCGAGACGCCCGTGTTCAAGATCAACAGCGAGACCGACGTCGCGATCGACCTCCTCGGCGCCGCACAGCGCCAGCCCGACAGCGACGCGCTGCGCACGTGGGAGGTCGCGGGGGCGTCGCACGGCGACTGGAAGCTCATCACGGACTACGGGCGCCTGCGCCTCCGCGACGTCGGCTCCGCGCCGGGCGGCTACCCCGGCACGCCGCAGACGTGCGAGCAGCCGTCGGGGTCGCGCGTGCCGCAGCACATGGTCCAGGGCACGGTGTACGACCACGTCGCCGCGTGGGTGGCCGACGGCACGGCGCCGCCGACCGGGACGCCGATCGAGCTGACCGACGACCCGCGGACGGTCGTGCGCGACGAGCTCGGCCTGGGCCTCGGCGGCATCCGCCTCGCCCAGCAGGACGTGCCGACGAGGATCAACTCGGGCTCCAACGCCGGCCCGGGCTTCTGCTTCCTCGACGGCGGGTCCACCCCCGTCGACGACGCCACGCTCGCCGACTGGTACCCGGACCCGCAGGAGTACGCGGACGCCGTCGTCGCGTCGACGCGCGCCGCGGTCGAGGCCGGCTACGTGCCCACGGAGGTCGCGGCGGACCCCGCCTGGTACACCGACGTCGTCGAGCTCGTGGGCGACCGCGTCGACGCCGGGACGGTCGACGCGGCGGTCGGCGGGCAGGTCCAGGACCTCGTGCGCCAGGCGCTCGACGCCGCGGACGCGGGCGACTGGGGCGCGGCCGACACCCTCGTCGGGCGAGCTCAGGAGCTCGCGGAGACACAGGTGGCCGACGCCGGGGCGTCGGCGAGCATCGTGCGCGCCACGCTGGCCGTGCGGGGCGTCATCGGCCTCACCGCGGCGCACGACGACCTCGCCGTCTCGACGCAGGCCCAGGCGCGCTGCCTCGCGGGCAGGGCGTACGTCGCGGTCCGGGCGACGAACGACGAGTCCGTGCCGGTCGACGTCACGCTGTCCACGCCGTTCGGGACCAGGACCGTGACGGGCGTCGAGCCGGGCCGGTCCGCGTACCAGGCCTTCCCGGTGCGGTCGACGTCGGTGGCGCCGGGCGACGCGCGGGTCTCGGCGTCGGGCGACGGGCGGTCGTTCGGTGCCGACGTCGCGTACGACGCGATCGCCTGCGGTTGACGACTCGCGGCGCCTCGCGCCGTCACGCGCGCGCTTCTCGCACGGGCGGCGCCGTCGAGGCCCGGCCGACCTGGCCGGTTCCTCGACGGCGGCGCCGTGGTCCGCCGCCCCCGCTCAGCCGCGGGCGTCGTACAGCGCGGTGACGGTGTTGCGCACCGCGAGCTGGTCGATCCGGCCGCTGAGCTCGACGGTCACCGCTCCCGCCGGGACCGCGGACCTGCGCGTGGCGAACGACTGGTAGGCGGTCTTGCCCGGCTGGACGCCGAGGAACGACTTCGTGCCGTAGTCGGTCGTGATCTTGACGTCGACCGGGACCGGCTCGGTGTTCTCGACCCGGACGGCGACCACGACCTTGTCCGCGATCGTGCGGGACTCCGCCGTGACGACGGCCTCGGGACGCTCACGCTCCACGGCCCGGCCGTAGGGCGTGAGCTCGGCGGCCGCGGCGAACTGGAGGCCGTTCTGGGAGCTCAGGGCGACGAGCTTGACGTAGCGCGCCGCCGTCTCGGCGAAGTCGACGCGGGCGAGCGCGGTGCCGGCCGGGAACGAGCCCGTCGCCACGGCGCTGCCCCACGTGGTGCTGTCGTGCGAGAGGTAGACCTCGTAGTCCTTGATCAGCCCGTTCGTCCCGGACTGCCGGGGCAGGTAGCCGAGCCCGTCGAGGAGGTGCTCGGACCCGAGGTCCAGGGCGATCCAGTGCGGGTAGCCCGGCACGGGGGCCGCGGCCCACCGCGAGTGCCAGATCGACGAGGGCGCACCGTCGATGACGTTCACCGCGAGGTCGCTCGTGGGCTCCTCGCTGCTGAACCCCGCGATCGACAGGCGCGAGCGCGGCACCGTCCCGTCCGCGACGACCGAGACCGTCGCCTGTCGTGTCGCCGTGCCGTGGGCACCGGCCGGGGAGTACGTCGACCGGGCGACGAGCACGACATCGCCCGGCTCGGTACCGACGGGCGGCTCGACCGTCCAGTTCGTCGTGCGCGTCTCGCCGTCGGCGAGGTCACGGAACGTCGTCTCGGTCGCCGCGGTGACCTGCCAGCCGAGGGGCGCCTCCAGCACCGCCGTCACCTCGTCGAGCGGGTCGCCCGACTGGTTGGTGACGCTCGTCGTGATCGTCGACGACCGCCCGGCGAGCAGCTCGGTCGCGGCCGACGGGAAGCCCACGAGGACCGGCAGCGGCGTGAGCTGCGCGGCGTCGGTCGCGACCTCGAAGATGCGCTCGCCGTCGCGGTTGATCCACGTCGCGGTCATCGTCGCGGGCTCCACCGTCGAGTCGAGCGCGAGCTTGAGGAAGACGTGCGGCTCGACCGCGCTGTGGACCAGGGCGGGGTTCGGGACGTTGAGGCTCGGGATGACGGAGCTGTGCATCGGGCTCACGATGAACTGCCACAGGTCGTAGCCCACCCGCGGGCCGTAGTTCAGCGCGCGCGAGACGTGGATGTCGCCGCCGAGCAGGAAGACGCCGGGGATGCGGTGCTCCTGCACGAGGTCGAAGATCGCGTCGCGCTCGTACGAGTAGGTGCCCCAGTCGTCCGCCTCGCCGTTCTGCTTGTCGTCCCAGATCATCCCGCTCGCGAGGAGCTTGAACGGTGCCGTGCTCGCGAGCAGCCTCTCCCGCAGCCACTCCCACTGCACCTGGCCGATGCCCGTGGTCCTCGTCGCGTCCGCCCAGCTCTGCTCCGTGCGGCTGAACCACCGCGGGTCGAGCAGGAACACCTCGAGCGGGCCGCGACGGAACGACGTGTAGATGCCCTCGCCGTCGACCGTGCGCTCGCGCAGCGGCTCGCCCGCCGCCGTGTGCCCGAACGTGGCGTTCGCGCGGTAGTCGACGAACGCGGTGCGGTTGTTGCGCTTGCCCGGCAGGTCGCCGTGCACGTCGTTGCCGCCGAAGTCGTGGTCGTCCCACGTCCCCCAGACCGGCATCGTCCGCGTGACCTCGCGCACCTGCGGGACCTGGAGGAAGGCCCGGTGCTTGTCCCGGGCGGTCTGCAGGTTCGTGCTGTCGATGTACGGGGTGTCGCCCATGAAGACGAAGGCCTCGCACCCCTCCGCGCGGATCGTGTCCCAGATGTGGTTCTGCTCGGTCCACACGCACGAGCCGAGGCCCACGACCAGCTTCGTCGGGGCGTCGTCGGGCGGCGCGGTCGTGAACGACCCCGAGATGTCGAGCCCGGGGATCGGATCGCCCTCCGGCGCGATGGCGTAGGAGTAGGCCGTCGCGGCGGTGAGGCCGGCGATGTCGAACAGCACCGTCGAGTCGTTGTCCGGGGAGAGGACGGCGCCGACGCTCTGGCGGGGTCCGCCCTCGGACCAGTACTCGAGCGTCCACGACGCGCGGTCGTGCAGGTCGCTGCCGGGGCGGACGAGGACCCGGGAGCGGTCGGTCCCCGTGTCACCGACGAGGGGACCCGCGATGGCCTGCATCGTCGGTGTCACGACCGGCGCCGTCCCGGCGACGACCATCCGGACGTAGGCGGCGAAGGCCGTGAAGAACATCTCGCTGTCGGCGACGGCCTCGGCCGGCTGGACCGTCTGGCCGGCGGCGTTGTAGATCTTGTCGATCGTGAGGCTCGACAGCACGAAGCGGCCGCGACCGTGCGCCCCCTCGAGCAGGGCCGGCGGGCGACCGCCGGCGCTGCACGCGAGCAGGACGCGCATCTGACGCCAGTCGAGCAGCGACTCCCAGCTCACGCGGATCTGCGTCGACCGCCCCGTGAACACGCGACCGTCGACCACCCGCAGGTGCGAGACGAGCGGATGGTCGGTGACGACCGGGAAGATCGAGTCGTAGTCGGCGTCGTTGCGGCTCGCCGACATCGGCGCCGGCAGGTAGGACGCCGTCGAGTGGAACTGGTCCGATTGGGCCATGTCGAGGACGACGCCGCCCTCGGCGACGAAGGCCTGCAACGACTGCGCCTCGGCCTCGATGTACCGGCCGTACGTCGCGGCGTTGTTCGTGAACGTGCCGAACGCGATGACGTCGACGTCCTGCTCGGTGGCGGGCTTCGCGGGGTCGAGCGGGACGACCGTGAAGCCGGCCTTGGTCAGCAGCTTCTCGAGTCCGGTCGCGCTGGTCCACGGGTCGCGGAGCTCCAGGACGGCCGCGCGCAGCGGCGCGTCGTCCGCCGCGACGGCAGCGGTGCTGTTCGACGCCAGCCACGCGGTGGCGGCGGCCGTGGCGGCCCCGCCGAGGAACACTCGTCGGCTCGTGCCGGAGGTTGTCGGGCTGCCCTGCTCGGGCGTGCGCTTCTTCACGGGGTTCTTCTCCGAATCCGGGGGCGGGTGTGCGTGAGGACGCACGGCCCTGATCCGACCGGCTCCGGATGTCCGGCAGCCGATCGCGAGGTGAACGGACGGGGGAATGCGGACGACGACCCCCGGGGGTTGTCCGGCCAACCTGCGGTCGGCGGGAGACGACGGTTGCCGCTTCTCGGTCTCGCTCCGCCTCCGGGCGCCCGGATCGCCCGATCGGGCAGCGACGTCTGCCCCGTCAGGTAGCCGAGCGGACCTGAGATAGCGGCCGCCGCTGGATCACTCTGGTCCTCACCAGCGTGTTCCCAAGGAGGCGACGACGACATGACGACGTATCTCTCGCCCGGCGTGTACGTGGAAGAGGTCGAGGCCGGCTCACGGCCCATCGAGGGGGTCGGCACGTCGGTCGCGGCGTTCGTCGGTCTCGCGGCCAAGGGTCCGGTGGACGAGCCGACGCTCGTGTCCAACTGGTCCCAGTTCTCGCAGACGTTCGGTGACTTCGTACCCGGCTCGTACCTCGCGCACGCGGTGTACGGCTACTTCCTCAACGGCGGCGGCAACTGCTACGTGGTGCGCATCGGCGGGGCCGCGCCCGCGTCGTCGGGCCGCGGGAAGAGCGCCCCGAAGGCGATCGCCGGACCGCCCGTGGCGGCTCTCGGTGGCTACCGGGTCTCCGCGCTCGACGGCCAGACGACGGGCAAGCCGAAGAAGATCACCGTCGAGGTGGCCGACGCCGGCGGCGAGTCCGCACCGGACGACCAGTTCAAGCTCGTGATCAAGGTCGACGGCAAGGAGGCCGAGTCGTTCGACAACGTCACCACCAAGCGCGGCGCGGACAACGTCGCGACCAAGGTGAAGGCCGACTCGAAGATCATCACGATCGAGGAGGTCGCGCAGGGCAGCGCGCTCATGAAGCCGGACAAGGGCGCCGTCGAGCTCGTGGCCCCCGAGCCGGAGCCGGAACCGCCGTCCACCGAGGACCTGGGCGCCGAGGACTACATCGGCGACGCGGCCGACCGTACCGGGTTCAGCGGGCTCGAGGCGGTCGACGACGTCACGATCGTCGCCGTCCCCGACCTCGTGGCCGCGCTCGAGCAGGGCGCGATCGACCTCGAGACGTTCCAGGCGGTCCAGCTCGCGATGATCGCGCACTGCGAGCTCATGGGCGACCGCATGGCGATCCTCGACCCGCCGCCCGGGCTCAACGCGCAGCAGGTCAAGGAGTGGCGGGTCTCCGGCGCGGGCTACGACTCGAAGTACGCGACGCTGTACTGGCCGTACGTGAAGATCTTCGACCCCCTGTCGGGGACGAACGTGTTCGTCCCGCCGTCGGGCCACCTGGCCGGGCTGTGGGCCCGCAACGACGGCGAGCGCGGCGTCCACAAGGCCCCCGCCAACGAGGTCGTCCGGGGCGCGATCACGCTCCAGACCAACATCACGCGCGCCGAGAACGACCTGCTCAACCCGGTCGGGGTCAACTGCATCCGGGCCTTCCCGGGGCGCGGCGTCCGCGTGTGGGGTGCGCGCACCCTGTCGTCCGACCCGGCGTGGCGGTACGTCAACGTGCGACGCCTGTTCAACTACCTCGAGGAGTCGATCCTCGTCGGCACGCAGTGGGTCGTGTTCGAGCCCAACGACCCCGCCCTGTGGGCGCGGATCCGCCGGACGATCGCGAGCTTCCTCGTCAACGAGTGGCGCAAGGGCGCGCTGTTCGGGCTGACGCCCGAGGAGGCGTTCTTCGTCAAGTGCGACGCCGAGACCAACCCGGCCGAGGGGATCGACGCGGGCCAGGTGGTGTGCCAGGTCGGGATCGCCCCGGTGAAGCCGGCCGAGTTCGTGATCTTCCAGCTGTCCCAGTTCTCGGGCGGGACGAGCCTCGTCGCCGAGTAGCGCGACCGGCACACCTGACAACCCCTGACCCCCTGACACCGCACGCACACGAAGGAGCGCACCATGCCTCTCGCCGACCCCCTCGACTCGTCCGCCGCGAACGGGTTCATCGTGACGATCGACGGGATCCAGGTCCCCAAGGTCATCGAGGTCAGCGGCATCAAGTCCGAGGTCGAGAAGATCGAGCACAAGCAGCAGACCAAGGACGGCAAGTACGTGGTCCGTCAGCTCATGGGCCGGGCCAAGCCCGGCGAGTTCACCGTGACCCGCGGGCTCACCGACAGCAAGACGATCTCCGACTGGCTCAAGATCGTCGCGCAGGGCGACGTCAAGGGGTCGCGCAAGACCGCGGCGGTGGCCTTCCTCGACTACACCGGCGCGACCCTCCAGTCGTACAACTTCACGAACTGCTGGGTGTCGAGCGTCGAGGTCTCCGCGATGAAGGCCGGCGCGACGGAGCCCGCGACCGAGAAGTTCACGGTCGCCTACGACGAGATGACGGTCGGCTGATGCAGCGCGGTCCAGCCCTGGAGGCCCTGGACCGCGACGCGCCGGGCGAGCAGGAGACGCCCGGCGCCGGGCGGCCGTCGGGCACACCGGCACCGTTGCGCACGGAGTTCGACTTCGAGCTCCCGCGCGGGTACGTCGACGCCGACGGCGTGCGGCACACGCGCGGGACCATGCGACTGGCGACGGCCCGCGACGAGCTGCTGCCGCTCTACGACTCGCGCGTCCAGGAGAACGCCGCGTTCACGACGGTCGTCCTGCTGAGCCGCGTCATCACGTCGCTGGGCTCGATGTCGAGCATCTCGACGAACGTCGTGGAGAACATGTTCGCGTCCGACGTCGCGTTCCTCCAGGACTTCTACCGCCGGGTCAACGCGGAGGGCCACACCCAGGCCGCCGTCACGTGCCCCGAGTGCTCGCACCGTTTCACGATCGACCTCGCGGGCGGCCGCCTGGGGGAATCGTGACGTACGCGACCGACCGGCTGTACGAGGAGATCGCGTACGTGGCCTACCACTTCCACTGGTCGCCGGACGACATCCTCGACCTCGAGCACGGCGTGCGGCAGCGGTTCGCTCGCGAGATCTCGAAGATCAACACGCGCCTGTCCGAGGGGCGCTGACCATGAGGTGGCCGTGGCAGCGTCGCGAGCGGGCGGCGACCGCGGCCGGTCCTCGGCCCGCGGTCGCCGCCCCCGCCCCGGGCTCGGCCCCGGGCTCCGGTGACGCGGGTTCGACGCCGCCCGTGGGCTGGGCGTTCCTCCCGCCCGTGCAGCGCATCCTGGGCGACCTCCGGCTGACGACGTCGCCGGCACAGTTCCCCGCCGGGCTCGCCGCGTGGTCGAGCCCGCGGTTCCTCGGGACCATGGGCCACGCCGTCGACCCCCGGGCGCCGTCGGGCGTCGTCGACGGCGACGGGGCGCGCCGGTTGCAGCGCACGGTGTCGTCCGACGTCGACCTCACCCTCCTCGCGCCCGACGACGCCCCTCCCCCTGTCGTGCCGGCGACCGCCTGGTCGCCGGCCGCGCCGACCGGCCGGTTCACGAGCGCCGCGGCAGCGTCCAGCCGTCTGCCGGTCAGCCGACCCGTGGTCGTCGTCTCGCGCACCGCGGCCACCCCGGCGCCGCCGGCGCAGGAGCTCGGCCCCGCGGTCGCGGGACCGGGGACGCTCCAGCGGGCCGCGGCCGTGCCCGACGACGTCCCTCGCCTCCCGCCGTCGGCCACGCCCTGGGACGGGAGCGGGCGCGCGGCGACGGCCGGGTTCTCCGACGGCACCGGCACCGTCGTGCCCCTCACCGCCGGCACGGCGCCGGTCGCTGCTCTCACCGACGCACTGCCGACGACGCCTGCGACGAGGCCTGCGACGACGCCTGCGACGAGGCCTGCGACGACGCCTGCGACGGCGCCCGGGACGGCAGGGCCGCCGACGCCGCCCGGATCGCGTGCCGGGGGAGGTGCCCGACCCGCACAGCGGCTCGGTCTCGGTGCGCCTCTGCCCACGCCGCCGTCGGGCGCAGACGCGGCGCTCGCGGTGCAGGCCGCCGTCGCGCCGCGGACCGACGCCACACCGCGGGCCGACGCCGACGTCACACCGCGTGCCGACGTCACACCGCGTGCCGACGTCACACCGCGTGCCGACGCCACGCGGCTGGGCGCCGCCTCGATGCCGGTACGTACGGTGGGACCGAGCGCCGCCGCGGTGGGCGAGGGTGGTCTCGCGTCTGGCGCTGCGGTGCCGTCCGAGGGAGGGGCGAGCTCGCCCCCGCCACAGGTGGCCCAGCGGGCCCGCGACGGCGCGGTCGTCCCGGAGGTACCCGCCGTCCGTGAGGAACCGGCCCTCCCGGTGACGGCGAGCCGGGTCTCCGTGCCTGCTGCGGACCTCTCGCCGACGGTCGTTCACGGTCCGAGGCCGGAACCGTCCGCTCTGACGCTCCCGGAGCGCGGCGCCCGGGCCACGTCGAGCGGAGGACCTGCGGCGGGGCCGGACGTCCCGGCCCGACGGTCCGCCACGTCTCTGGACGATGCCGTGCCCCCGGCGGGAAGCGCGCTGGTACGGCCCTCCGTCACCGCGGCCCGCACCGCGTCGGAGGCGCCACTCGTGCTCGGCCCACAGGGTGCGCCGACCGGGGCGACGTCCCTCCTGCCGGTGCAGCGGTCCGCCGAGGCGGGCCCGGACGCACCCCCGTCGCCGTCGTCGCCGCCGTCGTCGCCGTCGTCGTCGCCGTCGCAGTCATCGCTGTCGTCGTCGCCATCGCTGTCGGTGCTGCCCGCGCCGCGGCCTCCGTCCGTGCCTCAGGCGCCGTCCGCGTCGCGGGGACCTGCTGCGTCTCCGGAGGTCCTTGCCGGGACATCGCAGGTCGACCGCGTCGCCCGCGGACCAGCCCTGGTCCAGCGGTCCGCGACGGGGCACACCGAACGACGCGCGTCTGGTCGCCCCGGACCGGCACCTGCCGTCGTGAGCGCGCCCGAGGTGGTGAGCGCACCCGCACCCGCGGTCGTGACCGCACCTGGACGCACACCCGGACCGGCACCCTCGGCCGCGCTCGCGCAGGCACCCTCGGCCGTGACCGGGCCCTCGGCCGCCTCCGTATCCTCGGTCGTACCTTCGGCCGCACCGGGACCTTCGGCCGCACCGGGACCCGCGGCGGTGACCGGACAGCTCGCAGACCCGGCGCCGTCGCGCGGGGCCCGTGTGCCGGGACCGGTCGTGTCCCGCCACGTCACCGGTGCGCCGACGCTCGGCGTCGCGCCCAGTCCTGAGCTCCTGCGGGGTGCTGAGGCTGCGCACACGGCGTCGGCGCCGGGCTCCCGCAGCACGGACCCACGGCATCCGGTGGATGAAGACGCGTCGCCGTCCGCAGCCAGTCACGCATCGACCACCCCGCCGTGGCGTACCGACGGGGTGGCGCCCGGCACGCCGAGCGTTCAGCGTGCGAGGGACGAGTCGTGGCCCGACGGCCCGTCGGTCGCGTCGCCGCCCCCGCCGCCCCCGCCGCCCCCGCCGCCGGCGGTCGTGCAGGCGGCGTCGAGCGCACCCGCTCCGAGCGCGTCGCCGCCGGTCGTCACGTCCCGGCTGCGGCCCGCGGCGACGTCGTCGCCCGCACCGTCACCGGCTGCGCCGTTCAGCACCGCCGCGCCCGTCACCACCACCGCACCGTTCACCACGGTCGCACCCGTCGTCACCGCGGCACCGCTCGCGACCGCGGAACCGCTCGCGACCGCGGCGTCGCTCGCGACCGCGGCGTCGCTCGCGACCGCGGCACCGCTCGCGACCGCGGCGTCGCAGGTCGACCGCACGGCGCTCGCGCACACGTCGGTGACCGTGTCGTCCCCGTCGGCGGGCGCACCGGCCGTCGCGACGCCCCCCGTACGACGCTCCGCTGTCCAGCGGACCGCGACCACGCCGACCGCCACGACGCCGACCGCCACGACGCGGGACGCCACCGCGACGCCGACCGCCACGACGCTGGACGCCACCGCGACGCCGACCGCCACGACGCTGAACCCCATCACGAGGCCGACCGCCACCACGACGCCGACCGCCACCACAAGGCCGACCCCGACAGCGCAGGCCGCGACCGCACCCACCGTCGCATCCCCTCCTGCGGCGCCACGCGACGCCGCCCGTGCCGTGTCCTCCGGGCCCGTCACGTCGCGTCAGGTCGCCGACCGGACCGGGGTCGCCACGACCCCCGTCGTCGCGCGGCTCGTCGGCGGAGCGATCGCCGACGGCGCGCGAACGCGCCCGCTCGTCGCCGCACCGCGGCCGCTTCTCGGCGGTCCGGCGCCCGGACCGGTGGTGTCGCGGCTCCTCGACGAGACGGGGACGCGGGGAGCGGCGCCGCGCCGGACGCGTGGGACGATCGGCGGTCATCGCGCGCCCGGCGGAGCGGGACCGGCGGGTGCGCTGCTGCCGGGGTCCGCCTCGGCCGCGGTCTCACCCCCGCAGAAGGCGCTCGCGCCAAGGGTCGCCCCGACGCTCGCACCACCCGCGCCGGCACCGCTCGCGCCGTCGGCACTCGCGCCGGCCGCCTCCTCGGCCGTGCTGCCGACCGTGGCGTCGGCCATCCACCCGACCGCCGCCGCGCCGTCGGCCCCTCTGCCCCCCGTCGCGCACCCGGCCTCCCTGCCCGCCGCCGCGTCGTCGACGGCGGCGCGGACGTCGTCGACCACCGCGGCCGACCCCTCCGACCCTCACGCGCGGGCGTCGTCGCCAGGCCGGTTCCCCGTGACCGAGGCGGAGCTCGACGACCTGGCGCGGCGGCTGACCGACCCGTTGCTCCGCCGGCTGCGGCAGGAGGTCCTCGTCGACCGTGAACGGCTGGGGCTGCGCGTCGACCGGGGGTGGCAGGGATGACGATCTACGAGGAGACGACGCTCGCCGTCGGGATCCGGTACCGCATCTTCCTCGACGACTGGAACCTCGGGCTCTTCAGCTCGTGCTCCGGGCTCGGGGCGGAGGTGACCGTGGAGACGCGCGAGGAGGGCGGGAACAACGGGTCCGTGTGGCAGTTCCCCACCCGGCTGCGGTTCCCCAACGTGACGCTCACGCGCCCCCTGAACCGGGACAGCGCCAAGATCGGCGAGTGGTTCACCTCGATGGTGACGAGCGGCTACAAGTTCGGGACGGCGACGATCGACGCGATGACCGCCCAGGGCACGGAGGTGGCCCGGTTCGGGCTGATGGGGATCGTCCCGGTGCGCTGGTCGGGCCCGACGCTGTCGACGGCGGACTCGTCCGTCGTGGTCGAGTCGGTGGAGATCGCGCACCACGGGTTCGTCCCCCCGAAGGCTGCGGGGTGAGCTGACATGGCCTCTCCAGTCGGCCTCGACGCCGCCGCGGCCGGGAGCGGGTCGGGCTCCAAGCTCGAGCACGCCTACCTCCTGCTGTTCGAGCCGTCGAAGGACGGGTCGCTCGCGAAGGCGGGCCCGGAGATCGGGCGGATCGCGTTCCAGTTCAACCCCACCGAGCTGGCCCTCCAGAAGGCCGCGACCTGGACGCGCCCGACCAACCCGGGCAACCGCCGCTCGAGCCCGCCGCAGTTCCAGGGTCCGGAGCCGTCGAGGCTGTCTCTCGAGATGTTCTTCGACGCGTCGCAGGCGCACGACGACGCGGTGGTCAAGGCCGTGGAGAAGCTCTTCACGAGCTGTGTCCCGACGGCGGCGTCGCACGACCAGCGCAAGGACTCCCCGCCCTGGGTCCTGTTCCGGTGGGGCAGCCTGACGGGCTTCCTCGCCTACGTCAGCAGCGTCCAGGTCCGGTACACGCTGTTCACCTCCGGCGGCCTGCCGATCCGGGCGGTGTGCTCCGTGACGCTCGAGGAGATCGCCGGCGAGTCGCCGCGCCAGAACCCGACCTCGGGCGGCCTCGTGCCCCACCGCGAGCACGTCGTCGTGCACGGGGAGACGCTCGCCGGGATCGCGTACCGCGAGTACGGCGACCCGGGGCTGTGGCGGGACGTCGCGGAGGCCAACCGGCTCGACGACCCGTTCCGGCTGCGCGCGGGCGACCGCGTGCTGCTTCCCGCCGTGGAGGACCTGCGGGACCCGGCGGTCGGGCGGCGTCAGGGGGTGGTCTCCGGTGCACGGTGAGGAGCACAGCGCCCGCGTCGTCGTGCGGGTCGACGGCCGGGAGCTCGCGGCCGACGTCGAGCCCTCGCTCACGTCCGTGCTCGTCGACGCCCGGCGCGACCAGCCGGCGCTGTTCGTGCTGCGGCTCTCCGACGAGCACGGCGCCGCGCTGGAGAAGGCGGGGATCCGGGTGGGCGCGAGGGTCGGGCTCGCCGTCCAACTCAGCGGGTCGGGCGGTCCGACGCCGCTGGTCACCGGCGAGGTGACGTCGCTCGAGACCGAGATCGGGCCGGGTGGCCGGCAGACGACGGTCCGGGGGTACGACATGGCGCACCGGCTCGTCGGCGCGCGCCGCGTCGCGACGTACGTCAACGTGACCGCGTCCGACGTCGTCCGCAAGGTCGCCGGGGCCAACGGCCTGCCCGTCGGCACGATCGACGCGACGAGCGAGGTCTTCGAGCACGTGTGGCAGCCGAACATCAGCGACTGGGAGCTGCTCCAGCGCCTCGCGGCACGGAGCGGGCGGGTGGTCGGCGTCACGGACGGCCGCCTCGACCTCCGCCGGCCCGTGGAGGCCCGGGGAGCGCCCTCCGGCACGTCCGGTGCGCGCCAGGACCCGGCCGTCGTCGAGCACGGCGTGAACCTCGTCTCGCTGCGCGCGACCGTGACGAGCGCGTCGCAGGTGCGGGAGGTCGAGGCGCGCGGCTGGGACCAGCTCGGCAAGCGGACGTTCGTCGGCACGGCGAAGGCCGCGACCCCGGGCGCGCAGCTCGCCACCACGGACCCGGCGACGCTCGGCGCGGCCTTCGCGCCGCCGCCTCTCGTCGTGCCGAGCACGGCCCTCACCTCGCAGGCCCAGGCGACGGTGAGCGCCCGGTCCGTGGCCGACCGGGTCGGCGGCGGGTTCGCCGAGGTCGAGGCGACCGTGCTCGGCAACCCGGCGATCGCCGTCGGGCGCCCGGTCGCGCTCGTCGGGTGCGGGGACCCGTTCGACGGCAAGTACGTCGTGAGCGGGGTCCGCCACGAGCTGTCGGGCGAGCGCGGGTACCTGACGCACCTCGTCGTCGCGGACGCGTCCGACCGCTCGACGCACGGCACCGTCGCCGGGGCGCGCTCCGGCGCGGGCGCACGGGGCGCGGCGGTCCTGCCCGCGGTCGTCACCTCGGTCGACGACCCTCTGAAGGTCGGCCGGGTCAAGGTCAAGCTGCCCGTGCTGCACGACTCGCTGGAGAGCTGGTGGGCGCGCGTCGTCCAGCCGGGCGCGGGGCCGCAGCGCGGCACGTTCGTGCTGCCCGAGGTGGGCGACGAGGTCCTCGTCGCGCTCGCCGAGGGCGAGCTCGACCAGCCGTACGTCCTCGGCGGCCTGTTCAGCACGAAGGACACCCCGCCGGCGCCGTCCGAGGCCCCCTACGTCGACAAGAACAGCGGAGCCGTGACGCGCCGGACCATCACGTCGCGCACCGGGATGCACGTCGAGTTCGTCGAGAAGCCGGGAGAGGAGCGTCTCGTCGTCTCCGACAAGGACGGCAAGGAGAAGGTCGTGCTCGTGCAGAAGCCCCAGGCCGCGATCGAGATCACGTCGTCCGGCCCGGTCTCGGTCACCGCGCAGAAGGCGGTGGAGGTGACCGCCCAGCAGGACGTGACGTGCACGTCGCAGACCGGGAAGGTCACCGTGAAAGGCGTGCAGGTCGCGCTCGAGGGCACGAGCGCGATCGAGCTCAAGGCGCCCAAGATCTCGATCAGCGCGGACCTGCAGCTCGTGCTCAAGGGCTCGGCCGCGACGCTCGACGGCACCGCGACCGCGGAGGTCACGTCCGCGGGCGTGACGACCGTCAAGGGCTCGCTCGTGAAGATCAACTGAGGTCGAGGAGGAGCCGTGGGGCAGGAGTTCATCGGGGCCGGGCTGGCGTTCCCGCTGCGGACCGACCGCACGGGCCGCATCGCGCTCGTGCGCCGGACACAGGAGATCGAGGAGAGCATCCGGCTGATCCTCGCCACCGCGCCCGGCGAACGGCCCATGCGCCCGGAGTTCGGCTGCGCCGTCCACGACTACGTGTTCGCCCCTGCCGACGCCGGGACCGCCGGCGACATCGCGTACGCCGTGCGCGTCGCGCTCGACCGCTGGGAGCCGCGCATCGAGCTGCACGACGTGCTCGTGCGGTTCGACCACGTCGACCAGGGCGTGCTGTACATCGACGTCCGGTACGCGATTCGCGGCACGAACGACCCGCGCAACCTCGTCTTCCCGTTCTACGTGATCCCCCGGGACACCGTGCCCGCGGTCGAGGGGGGCGAGTGACGTGCTGCCCTCCCCGAACCTCGACGACCGCCGCTTCCAGGACCTCGTGGACGACGCGAAGCGGATGGTGCAGGCGCGCTGCCCCGAGTGGACGGACCACAACGTGTCCGACCCGGGCGTGACCCTCATCGAGACGTTCGCGTTCATGACGGACCAGATGCTGTACCGGCTGAACCGGGTGCCCGACCGCCTGTACGTCGCGTTCCTCGAGCTCCTCGGCGTGTCCCTGCACCCGGCGACGGCCGCCACGGTCGACGTCTCCTTCTGGCTGTCGGCGCCGCAGGAGGAGCCCGTCGTCGTCCCGGCGGGCACCGAGGTGTCGACGCCCAGAACCGAGCAGGACGACGCTGTCGTGTTCCGCACCACCGGCCCGCTCGTCGTGCCGCCGCGCCGCCGGGTGCACCTCCTCACGCAGCGGGCGGACCTCGCGCCGCCCGTCCGGCGCACCGAGACGGTGACGACCGGCGAGCGGTTCCCGTGCTTCGGGGAGCCGCCCACGCCGGGCGACGTGCTGCTCGTCGGGCTCGACGACGCGGCGCCCGGGTGCGCCGTCGTGCTGCGGTTCGACTGCGACGTCCAGGGCGTGGGGGTCGACCCGCGCCGACCCCCGATCGTCTGGGAGGCGTGGGCCGGCGAGCGCTGGGTGCGCTGCGACGTCGACTCCGACGGCACCGGCGGCCTCAACCGCGCGGGCGACGTCGTGCTGCACGTGCCCGCAGCCCACTCCGCGTCGGTCCAGGACGGGTTGCGCGCAGGCTGGGTCCGGTGCCGCGTCGTCGAGCCCGAGGAGGGCGCCCGCGCGTACAGCTCGCCCCCGGTCGTGAAGGACGTCGAGGCGTTCACGATCGGCGGCACGGTCGGCGCGGTGCACGCCGAGACGGTCACGGGCGAGGTCCTGGGGACCTCCGAGGGCATCCCCGGGCAGACGTTCGCGCTCGAGCGCCGCCCGGTCGTGGCGGGTGCCGTGCCGGCGACGCTCGAGGTGGCGACCGGGGAGGGGTGGGAGACGTGGACCGAGACCGGCTCGTTCGCCGCGGCCGGTCCCGACGACACGGTCTTCACGCTCGACCGGGCGGCGGGGGAGGTCCACCTCCCGCCCGCCGTCCGCGACGTGGACGGGACGCTGACGCTGCACGGGCGGGTGCCGCCGTCGGGCGCGCTCCTGCGGGTGCCGGAGTACCAGGTCGGCGGCGGGCCTGCGGGCAACGTCGCGACCGGGGCCGTCCGCGTCCTGCGCGGCACCATCGGGTTCGTCGACCGCGTGGAGAACCGCCGGCCGGCCCTCGGCGGCGTGGACGCCGAGTCGGTCGACGAGGCGCGCGAGCGCGGGCCGCTCGCGCTGCGGACGCGGGACCGCGCGGTCACCGCCGAGGACTACGAGCACCTGACGCGCGACGCCGCTCCCCACCTGGCCCGGGTGCGGTGCGTCCCCGTGGAGGGTGCGCCGCAGGCGGTGCGGGTCCTCGTCGTCCCCGCCGTCCCCGCCGCCGACGACGGCACGCGCCGCTTCGAGGACCTCGTCCCCGACCCGGACGTCCTCGACCGCATCGTCGAGCACCTCGAGCCGCGCCGGATGCTCGGCACGCAGGTGCTCGTCGAGCCGCCGTTCTACCAGGGCGTGACCGTGGTCGCGCGGATCGCGGCACGACGGCGGACCCGGCAGGCCCGGCTCGAGAGCGACGCCCTGCGCGCGCTCAACGCGTACGTCGACCCGCTCGGGGGCGGTCGCGACGGGCGGGGCTGGCCGTTCGGCCGGGCCGTCCGGGCGGGCGAGGTCTTCGCGGTGCTCCAGGGGGTGCCGGGCGTCGAGACGGTCGAGGACGTCAAGCTGTTCGCGGCCGACCCGATCACCGGCGACCGGGGCGAACCCGTGCAGCGCGTCGACGTGGCGGGGGACGCCCTGGCGTTCTCCTACCAGCACCAGGTCCGCGTCGTGGAGGCGTCGTGACCGGCGGGCCGGCGCGGCGGGGCGCGGTGGCCGGGCTCGCGAGCCCGGCCCCGGTGACGTCGATGCTCCCGGGCGTCTACCTCGACGACGACCTCCTCGGGCGGTTCGTCAGCGCGTTCGACGACGCCCTCGCGCCCGTCTTCCTCACGCTCGACACCCTCGAGTGCTACGTGGACCCGTGGCTCGCGCCGCGCGACCACCTCGAGTGGGTGGGGCGGTGGGTCGGCGTGGAGGCCGACCCGGGATGGGCCACCGACCGGCTCCGTGCGGCCGTCGCGGACGCGGCGCGGACCCAGCGGCTGCGCGGCACGGCCCGCGGCGTCGCCGACGCGGTGCGGACCGTGACCGGCGGCGAGGTCCAGGTCGGCGACACGGGCGGCGTCGCGTCGTCCCTCGTCCCCGGCGGAGACCTTCCCGGTACCGCCGGGCCGTCGTTCCACGTGCGCGTCGTGGTCGACGATCCCGCGGAGGTCGACGAGCGGCACGTGCACGACGTGATCGCGCAGTGCCGTCCGGTCCATGTCCCCTACACGCTCGAGGTGGTGGAGAACCGATGATGACGTGCCCGGCCTGTGGTCAGGCCAACGAGCAGGGTGTCTCGTTCTGCGGGTCCTGCGGCGGCTACCTGGAGTGGGAGGAGACGGCGCCCCCGGTCGCCGCGCCGTCGACGGTGTCGGTGCCGACGGCGTCGGTGCCGACGGCGGCGTCGGTTCCGACGACGGCCGGGGCGGGCGGCGGGCAGGCTCCCGACGGTGCACCCGTCCCGGACGGCGTGCCCGCCTCCGAGGGCGTGCCGGCCTCCGAGGGCGTGCCGGCCCTCGCGGGAGCACCTGCCCCTGCCGGACCGCCCCCGCCCGCGGTCCCCGCGCCGTCCGCGCCCCACGAGCCACCGCCCGTCCGCGAGCCCGCCGCGGTGCTCCCCGGCGTGCCCCTCGCGCGGCCCGCGCCGCGCGCGGCCGAGCCGGCCGAGCCGCCGCCCGAGGCGGGCGACCTCGTCTGCGGCGCGTGCGGCGCGGGGAACGTCGCGACGCGGCACTTCTGCCGTCGGTGCGGCGCGAGCCTCGCCGACGCCCGTACCCAGGGCAGGCGGTCGTGGTGGAGCCGGCTGTGGCGCCCCGACCCCCGCCCGGCGCCGACGGCGGGCACCCGCCCGCGGCGACGGCGCCGCTTCCCCACGAAGACGGTCGTCGCGCTCCTCGTCCTGGCCGGGCTCGGGTTCGCGGGCTACCAGCTGCGCGACACCATCGGGGGCGGTGCCACCACCGTGCAGGACCGGCTCCAGGGCGACGAGGTCTACAACCCCGTCACGGTCGTCGCGTCGAGCGAGGCCCCGGACCGACCGGCGTCGCACCTCGTCGACGGGACGAACGACCTCGCGTGGTCTCCCGCGCAGCCGGGCGACGGGGCCGGGCAGACCGTCGACCTGACGTTCGACCAGCCCTTCCGGCTCGTCCACCTGGTCGTCACCGGAGGGTCCTCGACGGTGCAGGAGGAGTTCCTCCAGGGCTCGAGCCCGCGCACGCTCGACGTCACCGTCACCCGCGCGGACGGTTCCACGGCGCAGCAGCGCGTCGAGCTCGACGACGTCCCCGGGCCGCAGAGCGTCGAGGTCGTCGAGGACGACGTCGCGGCGGTCCGGCTCACGATCGTGTCGTCGTTCCGCGCGACCCCAGAGACGTCGGTGGCGATCGCCGAGGTCGAGTTCCGGGGGCGTGGCTGACGGGGCGGCGCACGCCGAGCTCCTGGAGCACGGCGTCGTACTCGCGTCGCGCGTGGAGCGCGGCCGCGTGGTCGCCGAGCACGGTGAGCGCCTCGACGAGCAGCCGCCACGGGGCGTCGACCCACCGGTTGAGCTCGATGCTGTGCCGTGCCGCGGAGACGGCCCGGTCCGGCTCGTCCCTCCGCAGGTACGCGCCCGCGAGGGACTCGGCGGCGCCGGCCGCGAGCAGGACGTACCGTTCCCGCTCCGGCTGCACCCACTCGGCGGCGCCCTCCTCCGGGAGGAGCTCCCCGCCGTACGCGTCGACGGCGGCCCGCCACCCCCGCACGGCCGCGGACGGGCTCTCGTGCTCGAGCCGTCGTGCTCGCGCCAGCCGCTGCTCGAACCGCGCGACGTCGCAGTCCGACCCGGGCGGCAGCGGCAGCATGTACGTCTCCCCGTCGCGGCGGACCAGACCCTCCTCGCGCCGGGCGCCGCGGGGCTCGAGCGCGCGACGCACGGCGGAGATGTTGACGTGCAGGTTGTGCATCGCGGACCCGAGGTCCAGCTCGCCCCACAGGGCCTGGGCGAGCTGTTCCCGGTGGACCGGGCGCCCGGCACGCATCGACAGGTAGCGCAGCGTCCGCCGTGCCCGCGGCCGCAGACCGGAGAGGTCGACCGGGTGCCCGTCCACGGAGATGTCGAAGGCCCCGAAGCACCGCACGACGACCACGCGGTCCCGGTCGCCGACCTGCAGCACCGTGGGCCTGGTCTCCTCCGCGTCGTCCTGCGCCGCGAGGGCGGTCGCGACCGGCCGGGCCGAGCTGGCTGGACCGGTGCTCGCGGTGGGCACGATCGGCACGGCCGGCTGGGCCGGCTGGGCCGGCTGGGCCGGCTGGGCCTGCCCGGCGTGACGGGTCGGGTCGTCCAGACCGATCGACCGCGCCGTCGACGACGCGAGGCGGAGCAGGTCGTCGCGCTGCGCCGGCTTGCACCCGGCGAGCGCGAGGTAGGCGAGCGCGAGCGCGCCCGGCACGTCCGCCGACCGGGCCAGGCTCTCCGCCTGCGCGGCCAGGTCCGCGGCGTCGGGCAGCCCGGCGTCCACCGCCGCGACGGCGAGCGCCCCCCGCGCCCACGCCACGAGCGTCCCCGCGCCGAGCGCCTGGCACCGGAGCGCGAGCCTCTCCCAGTGCTCCGGCTCCCACGACCCGCGCTGCGACCGCGCGACGACCTCGGCGCCGGCCACCAGCAGCGCGCTCCACCGGTCGCCGTCGCTCTCGCACCACGCGACGCACCGGGCCACCTGGTGCCGCGCGGCGGGATCGTCGTCGTACGCGAGGACCACCCCGTGCGTGATGCGCGCGAGCCAGACGAGTCCACGACGCTCGGCCTCGGAGTGGATCCTGTCCAGCGCCGCGGCGATCGCGCCGTCGTCCTGGTCGCGCGTGAACACGACCCGGAAGAGCTGGGCCAGGAGCATCATGTTGGCGTCGGCCTCGACGTCGTTCGCGGCGCTCCGCAGCGCGTCGCGCGCACGCGCCTGGTCGCCCGCGAGGAGCCGCGCGACCCCCTCGACGAGCGCTCGTCCCCGCACCGACGCGGGGGCGAGCGCCACGACCGCGCCCGGGTCGCGCACCGTCGCGGCGATGACGAGGTGGACCCAGTCGGGACGACGCGGGCCCTGCGGGTCCATGAGCGTGTGCACGCGGTCGGCCGTCCCGTTCAGCGCGTCGACGACCCGACGGGTGGCGGCCAGGTGCTCCGGGTCCGCACCGTCGCGCGTCGTGGCGCGACCGACGACGACACCGGCCTCCACGACCCGTCCGTCGGCGACGAGCTCGCGTGCCCGGCCGAGCAGGACGCCCGGGTCGGCCTCGACGAGGTCGGGCGGGAACGCCGAGCCCCACTCGCGCTCGCCCCGGTCGTGCGTACCGGGGTCGACCCGGGTCAGCAGGCGCTTGACGCCGTCGAGGTCGTGGGCGCGACCGCGGGACCGCAGCGCCTCGTGCAGCGCGCCCTCGGCCTCGAGGACCTCGGCGGCGCGGGCGTGGATCGATCGCGCCTGCGCGACCGACACCTCGTCCGCGACCGCGGCGACCAGGTGGCGCCGCAGCACGCGGTGCACGCGGTACCCGTCCTCGCCGACCGGCCGCACCAGCGTCGTCGACCGGTCGAGCCGCCGCAGCGTGTCGCGGGACGTCGCGACGCCGAGCAGGGTGTCGCACCGG
The DNA here is from genome assembly GCF_051294865.1 of Cellulosimicrobium sp. PMB13. Classification (NCBI taxonomy): domain Bacteria; kingdom Bacillati; phylum Actinomycetota; class Actinomycetes; order Micrococcales; family Promicromonosporaceae; genus Cellulosimicrobium; species Cellulosimicrobium sp. PMB13. Next base: position 1,206,377 of record NZ_CP145910.1, read on the forward strand.
CGCGGCGTGAGCAGGTCGAGCGTCGCCGTGCTGTGCAGGAACCGCTGCAGGTCCACGGGCAGCGGGCGGAGCACCTGCGTCTGCAGGTAGTCCCACGCGAAGCGCTGCCGGTGGTCGAGGCGGCGGATCGCCCGCCGCTGCTCCCCGGGCAGGTCGTCGGCGACCGAGAGGTGGAACAGGTGGAGGGCGGCGGCCCAGCCGTCCGTGTGCCACGTGAGCGCGGCGACGTCCTCGGGGTCGAGGGGGACGTCGTACAGCTCGCGGTACAGCCGCTCGACCTCCCACGACCTGAACCGCAGCGCGACGTCGGTCAGGGTGACGGGCGCCGAGAGCTCGACCCTCGCCAGGTTGAGGGGCGGTGCGCGCAGCGAGCCGAGCAGGACCGAGACGTGCGGCGGCGCGTGCGCGAGCATTGCCGTGAGCTCGTCCTCGAGCGGGCTGCCGAGGAGGTGGTGCGCGTCGTCGACCACCACGAGCAACGGGTCCTGCGCCGCGCGGCCGAGGTGCGCCAGCCGCCCCGGCGCGTCGCCCTCCGCGAGCCGTCCGGCGAGGTGCGCAGGCGTGCGCACCGTCACGCGCGGCGCGTCCGTGCCACCCGTCTCCCCGGCCTCGCAACGGACCCAGACCACGTCCGTCGCGGCGCGCCGGGCGGCCTGGGCGAGCAGCGTCGTCTTGCCGGAACCCTGGGGCGCGACCACGAGCGCGAGGCGTGCTCCGTCGAGCTGGTCGAGGAGGCGCGGGCGCAGAAGACCCACGACACCGGGCACCGGGACCTGGTGCGCTCCGTGATCCTCTCCGCGGGCGGCGCTCATCGAGTCGTGTGCCCCCTCGTCCTCGGACGGTCGCCGGGAGTCGATCATAGGGAGAGCCGCGCAGGGTCCGCAGGGCGATCGGCAGATATCACCCTCGCCGGGTGCGCGGGTGGCATGATCGATGACCGTGGCCCACGAACCCCGCGTCCCCCTGCGTCCCGCCGTCGCCGCGCTGCCGGCCTACGTCCCCGGGGGCCGCGTCGCCCCGGGTGCCGCCGCGTTCAAGCTCTCGTCGAACGAGAACCCGTACCCGCCCCTGCCGTCGGTGGTCGCCGCGATCGTCGACGCGGCGGCCGACGTCAACCGGTACCCCGACATGTACGCGACCGAGCTCGTCGAGGCGCTCGCGGACCGCCTGGGCGTGACGGCGGCGGAGGTCGTCGTGGGCAACGGGTCGGTCGCCGTCCTCGCGCACGTGCTGCAGACGGTCGTGGAGCCGGGCGACGAGGTCGTCTACCCGTGGCGCTCGTTCGAGGCGTACCCGATCGCGGTCGCGGTCGCGGGCGGCACGTCCGTCCAGGTGCCGCTGCTGACGGGGGAGGACCGCGGGCGGCTCGACCTGCGGGCGATGGCCGCGGCGGTCACCGAGCGCACGCGGGTCGTCCTGGTGTGCACGCCCAACAACCCGACCGGGCCCGTCGTGCACCGCGACGAGCTCGACGCCTTCCTCGCGGCGGTGCCGTCGGACGTGCTCGTCGTGCTGGACGAGGCCTACCTCGAGTTCGTGCGCGACCCCCAGGCTCCCGACGGCCTCGCCCTCTACGCGAAGCACCCGAACGTCGTGCTGCTCCGCACGTTCTCCAAGGCGTACGGGCTCGCGGGGCTGCGCGTCGGGTACGCGGTCGCCCGCCCGCGGCTCGCGGTGGGGATCCGGTCCGTGTCGACCCCGTTCGGCGTCTCCCACGTCGCGCAGCGCGCGGCACTGAGGTCGCTCTCGGCCCAGGACGAGCTCCTCGCACGCGTCGAGCACCTCGTCGAGGACCGCACACGCCTGGTCGAGGGGCTGCGCGGCCAGGGGTGGGAGCTGCCGGAGACCCAGGCGAACTTCGTGTGGTTCGACCTCGGCGACCGCACGGTCCAGCGGGCCGAGGAGGCGCGCGCCGCCGGTGCGATCGTCCGCCCGTTCGCGGGCGAGGGGCTGCGCGTGAGCGTCGGGGAGCCGGAGGCGACCGATCTGTTCCTGCGTGTGAGCGCGACCTGGCGGTAGCGCGTCAGGTCGTGGTCGGCCGCGGCGAGAGGACCGGCACGAGCTCGCTGAACGGGCGGAAGTCGTCGACGTTCTCCGTCATCACCGCGGCGCCGTGCCGATGCGCCTGCGCCGCGATAAGAGCGTCCTTGCCGCGAACGCGAGAGCCCGCGACGCGACCCTTCGCCTGAGCGGCGAGCAACCCGTAGGAGCGGGTGCAGTCGAGGTCGAACTCGATCCAGTCGAACCGGTCGTCGAGCGCGTTGAGGTGCCGACGGCGCTCGGCGGCCTGGACGGAAGACCTCGCGGCGCGGATGCCGAGCTCGAGCTCGGCGCGGGACAGGATGCTCGCCCCGTAGGACGCCTGCGGGTCGAGCCGGTAGGTACCGAGATCCACCAGGACGTCCGTGTCCAGCAGGACGATCACGCCGGGTCGCCCCACGGGTCCTCGACGACGTCGCCGTCGCGCTCCCGCTCGATCTCCGTCTTCAGGTCCGCAGCGTTCTCGCGACTCATGGTCTCCATCCCGTGGAGGTCGTCCCCTCGGATCCACCGAGAACGACGAGAGCCGTGGTCGGGGACCAGACGGACGCCGGTCGGCTTCCCGTAGGCGGTGACCTCGACCTCCTGACCGGACGTGAGCACGCGGCGGATCACGGCCTGAGGGTTCTGCTTGAGCTCGCGCGTCCCGACGGTCTCCATGCTCGCAGGCTAGCCCCTCGTGTTGACGTTGGTCTACAGTCGCGCCGCTCCGGTTGCCGACCTCCGGCGCCGCGAGAACACTCGCGACCATGGACAACGTGGACTACGACCAGCTCGTCGACGACTACGGCTGGCTGTTCGGCGGGGCCGCGGTCGTGATCTACGTCGCCGTGGCCGTGATCTTCCTCATCGCCTACGTCCGGATCATCCAGAAGGCCGGCTACTCGGGCTGGTGGGTCCTCGTCGGCCTGGTGCCGATCCTCAACGTCGTGATGTTCCTGGTGTTCGCGTTCTCGCGCTGGCCGGTCCTGCGCGAGCGCGACGCCCTGCGCGCGGGCGGCGTCTACCCCCGGTAGGGATGTCCCGACGCCGCGCGGGGGAGCGCCGGTGCGGTTTGGAGGTTCCCTCCAAGAGGCTGCCGCGGACGTTGGGCGACACGTCGGCAGCGGAACCTACGCGGTCGTAGCCTACGCTTGCGTAGGCTACGGAGACGTAGGTTACGACGACGCCCCTCGCGGGCGTCACCTGCCCCCGAGCGGGCGGCCGTCCGGCGGCCCGCACCGAAGGAGAAGCGCGTGACGGACCACGAGGCGAGAGAACCTGCCCGGGACGCGGCGAGCACGGTCCCCGACCTTCCCGACCTGGCGGGCGGCCCCGACGACGCGCCGCTGATCCAGCTCGTCACGCCCGCCGGCACCCGGGTGACGACCCCCGAGACCGACCCGTACCGCGAGCGCGTCGCGCACCTCGACGCCGCCGCGCTGCGCGGTCTGTACCGCGACATGGTCCTCACGCGCCGCTTCGACGACGAGGCGACCGCGCTCCAGCGGCAGGGCGAGCTCGGCCTCTTCGCGCAGTCGAAGGGCCAGGAGGCCGCGCAGATCGGCTCCGGTCGTGCGCTCGCGCCGCAGGACTACGTCTTCCCGTCGTACCGCGAGCACGGCGTCTCGCACGTGCGGGGCATCGACACGGTCGACCGCCTGCGGCTGTTCCGCGGCGTCGACCACGGCGGCTGGGACCCGGCCGTGCACAACGTGCACCTGTACACGCTCGTCATCGGCTCCCACGCGCTGCACGCGACGGGCTACGCGATGGGCGTCCAGCGCGACGGCCTCGTCGGCACGGGTGACCCGGAGCGCGACACGGCGGTCGTCGCGTACTTCGGCGACGGCGCGACGTCGCAGGGCGACGTCAGCGAGGCGCTCGTCTTCGCGGCCGTGAACAACGCGCCGATAGTCCTGTTCTGCCAGAACAACCAGTGGGCGATCTCGGAGCCCACGACGAAGCAGACACGCGTCCCGCTCTACCGTCGCGGCGGCGGGTTCGGCGTGCCGAGCGTGCGCGTCGACGGCAACGACGTGCTCGCGTGCTACGCCGTGACGGCCGAGGCGCTCGAGCGCGCGCGGTCCGGCGGCGGCCCGACGTTCGTCGAGGCGTTCACCTACCGCATGGGCGCGCACACGACGTCGGACGACCCGACGAAGTACCGCTCGCGCGCGCAGGAGGAGTACTGGCGCCGGCGCGACCCGATCGACCGGCTCGAGGCGCTGCTGCGCGCCGAGGACGCGTGGGACGAGGCGTTCGCCGCCGACCTCGCCGCCGAGGCGGACGCGCTCGGCGAGCGCCTGCGCACCGAGACCCGGGCGCTCGCCGCGCCCGCGTCGTCGAGCATGTTCGAGAACGTCTACGGCACGCCGCACGCGGTCGTCGAGGCCGAGAAGGCGTGGTTCGCCGACTACGAGGAGTCGTTCGCGGCGGACGGCACGCCCGCCGCCGGGCAGGAGGTCGCACGATGAGCACGGGCACCACGAAGACGCTCACCCTCGCGAAGGCGATCAACGAGGGCCTGCGCCGCTCGCTCGAGACGGACCCGAAGGTCCTGCTCATGGGCGAGGACATCGGTCCGCTCGGCGGCGTGTTCCGCGTGACCGACGGGCTGCAGAAGGACTTCGGCGAGGACCGCGTGGTCGACACGCCGCTCGCGGAGTCCGGCATCCTCGGCACCGCGATCGGCCTCGCGCTGCGCGGCTACCGCCCGGTGTGCGAGATCCAGTTCGACGGGTTCATCTTCCCCGCGTACGACCAGATCACGACGCAGCTCGCCAAGATGCGCTACCGCTCGGGCGGGAAGCTCCAGGTCCCGGTCGTCGTGCGCGTGCCCTACGGCGGCGGGATCGGCGCGGTCGAGCACCACAGCGAGAGCCCCGAGGCGCTGTTCGCGCACACGGCCGGGCTCCGCGTCGTCTCGCCCTCCACGCCCCAGGACGCGTTCACGATGATCCAGGAGGCCGTCGCCTCCCCGGACCCCGTGCTGTTCTTCGAGCCGAAGGGCCGCTACTGGGAGAAGGGCGAGGTCGACCTCGGCGGCGCGGGCGAGGGCTCGCGCGTGCTCGACCGGGCGCGCGTCCTGCGCGCCGGGACGGATCTCACGCTGGTCGCCTACGGCCCGACGGTCGCCACGGCGCTGCGAGTCGCCGCCGCGGCCGAGCAGGAGGGCCGCAGCGTCGAGGTCGTCGACCTGCGCTCGATCTCCCCGCTCGACACCGCGACGGTCGTCGAGTCGGTCCGGCGCACGGGACGCTGCGTCGTCGTGCACGAGGCGCCGACGTACCTCGGCTCCGGCGCCGAGATCGCGGCCCGCGTGACCGAGGAGTGCTTCTACTCGCTCGAGGCGCCCGTGCTGCGCGTCGGCGGGTTCCACACGCCGTACCCGGTCGCGAAGATCGAGCACGACTACCTGCCGAGCCTCGACCGCGTGCTCGACGCCGTCGACCGCGCGTTCGCGTACTGACGCGCGCCGCTCAGGACCGAGACCCAGGAGGACCAGCAGTGCCGACGTACGAGCAGTTCAAGCTCCCCGACGCGGGCGAAGGGCTCACCGAGGCCGAGATCGTGCACTGGCACGTGGCCGCGGGCGACCGGGTCACGGTCAACCAGACGATCGTCGAGATCGAGACCGCGAAGTCCCTCGTCGAGCTGCCGTCGCCCTTCACGGGCGTGGTGAGCGAGATCCTGGTGCCCGAGGGCGTGACGGTCGAGGTCGGCGTGCCGATCGTCGTCGTCGACACCGACCCGGACGGCGCGTCGCCGGAGCCCACGGCCCCGGCAGCCACCGTGCCCGACGGCGCGGACGCGCCCGGGTCGACGGCCGGCGGCTCCGGCTCGGTGCTCGTGGGGTACGGCACGGTCGAACCCGGCAGCGCGCGCCGACCGCGGCGCGCCGCGCCGGCGGCGGCCGCCCCGGCCGCGCCCCCCGCGCCCGCGGCACCTGCGCCCGCACCTTCACCGGCACCGGCACCGGCACCGGCACCGGCACCGGCGAGCGTCCCCGCGCCGGCGAGCCCCGCCGTCGGGCACGTGCACCTGCCCGTGCTCGCCAAGCCGCCCGTGCGCAAGCTCGCCAAGGACCTGGGGCTGGACCTCGCGAGCGTCGCCGGCACCGGCCCGGGCGGGATCGTCACGCGCGAGGACGTCGTCGCCCATCACGAGCAGGCGAAGGCGCAGCCGCTCGCGACGTACGCGGACGACGACCAGCCGTGGCTCGCCACCGGCGCCGTCACGTCCGACGGCCGCCAGACGCGCGTGCCCGTGAAGTCGGTGCGCAAGCGTACGGCCGAGGCGATGGTCGCGAGCGCGTTCACCGCGCCGCACGTGACGGTGTTCCAGACCGTCGACGTGACGCGCACGATGCGGCTCGTGAGCACGCTCCGCGAGGACCGCGAGTTCGCGGACGTGCGCGTCACGCCGCTCCTCGTGACGGCGAAGGCGATGCTCCTCGCGGTGCGCCGCCACCCCGAGATCAACGCGAGCTGGGACGACGCCGCGCAGGAGATCGTCTACAAGCACTACGTGAACCTGGGCATCGCGGCCTCGACGCCGCGCGGGCTCGTCGTGCCGAACATCAAGGACGCGCACCGGCTCGACCTGCACGGGCTCGCGACGGAGATCGCGGACCTCACGGCGACCGCCCGCGCGGGACGCACGAGCCCGACCGACATGTCCGACGGCACGATCACCATCACGAACGTCGGCGTGTTCGGCATCGACACGGGGACGCCGATCCTCAACCCGGGCGAGGCCGCGATCCTCGCGTTCGGGGCGATCCGCGAGCAGCCGTGGGTGCACAAGGGCAAGATCCGCAAGCGCTGGGTCACGCAGCTCGCGCTGAGCTTCGACCACCGGCTGGTCGACGGGGCGCTCGGCGCGCGGTTCCTGTCCGACGTCGCACGCGTGCTCGAGGACCCGGCGCGAGGCCTGGTCTGGGGCTGACGCCGCGCGCCCCGACCGGGCCGCGCGCCCGGTCCGTCCGCCGGCGTCACGGGGCCTAGCCGGGGTCGGGGTAGCTCTCGACGAAGGACGGCTGGCCGGTCCTCGACGGGTCCACCGCCTCGCCGACGCCGTTCACCACGTGCTCGATCGTGCCCGCGCCGAGGCTCACGGTCGCGACGTGGTGGAGCCGGACGTCCGGGGTCTGCGGCACCTCGAACCCGTCCGCCGTGCGGATCGAGGGGTCCTCGAGGTTCGCGGCGTAGACGCCGCCCCCGTGGAGGACGTGGCGGCGGACGTCCTCGCCGACGGCGTAGCCCGCCCAGCCCTCGACGTCGCCCTTCATCCAGGCCGCCTGGTCCGGCGGGTCGTACGCGAGCTCGCTCTGGTAGAAGACCGTCGTGCCGTCCTCGCCGTCCCAGGACGTGTTGTGCTCCTGGAAGTGCTCGACGAACAGGCCGGTCGCCGTGACGTGGTCGCCGTGGACCACGACGCCCCGGCGACCCGTGTTGGTGACCCACCGCTCGCCGTCGTCGAAGCCCTCCGCGCCGTGGTCCGCGCGCCACACCCAGGCGTGGTCGACGAGGACGTGGTCACCGTTGATCTCCAGCGCGACGTCGGCGCTGCCGGGGTGCGGGCCCCCGACGCGCAGGTAGACGTCGCTCAGCGTCGTCGGGTTCGCCGGGTCGCCGGCCCGCTCGGCGTCCTCGGAGCCGGAGCCGACCCGGACCAGGACGGGGGACCGGACCTCGCCCGCGTCGACCGTGACGCCGGCCACGACGACGCCCGGGACGTCCGCCACGGTGAGGGGCGTGGCGCCGTCGACCGCCGTGAGCGTGGGGTGCCCGATCCCGAGGACGACCGTGTCGGGCCGCTCGACCGCGATGCTCTCCGCGACGTCGTACACGCCGGGCGTGAGCAGGAGGTGCCGGCCCCGGTCGAGCGCGTCGTTGATCGCCGCGACCGGGTCCGTCGGGCGCGCGACGAAGAAGTCGGTGAGCGGGACGGTGCGGCCGGGCGTGGGGCCGTCGGCCCAGGAGACGCCGGACGAGTCGCGCTGCGCGGCCGGGACGCGCACCTGGTACGCGCCGTCGTCGTCGACGAACAGGAACGGCTTCTCGCGGCTGAGCGGGGTCCGCTCGAGCGTCGTGTAGGCGGGGTCGGGGTAGGAGGAGTCGTCAGGAGCTCCCTCGACGCCCGCGAACACCTGGTTCCAGACGGCGTTGCTCCAGCTCCCGATCACGCTGTTCCGCGTGAACCACTGCTGCTGAGAGCCGTTCACGACGTCCCCCGCCCGCGAGTCGGCGATGAACCCGCCGCTCCCGTACTGCGGCCCCGCCGAGCACGTGTCGGTCAGGGAGAGCGGTGGCCGGCCGTCGCCGCCGAGGACGTCGACCCGACGCACGGACACCGCCTGGGAGACGGCCCAGGTGGTGGCCGACCGCCGGCACTCGTCCTGGCCGTCGGCGTCGGCGTCGATCGTGAGGTTGCCGAGCGTGCGCCAGAAGTTCACGAGCGCGAGGCAGTTCGACGTGCCGTCGTCCGCGAGACAGCGGTTGTACACCTCGATCTTCCCGTCCACCACGACGTCGCCCGGGGACGCCCCGAGCCCGGCGACCTCGGTGTAGTAGCCGACGGTGAGCTGCAGCGGCTCGGCCTCGGTGCCGTACGTGCCCGGCTCGAGGAGCACGGCGTACCGCCCGGTGCCCATCTCGTCGTCGGTCTGCCGGGCGGTGATGCCGTCGACCAGGGCGTGGATCTCCGCCACGGACATGGAGGGCGAGAGCACGACCACGCCGGGTCCCAGGTCCGGGGCGGTGGCGCTCACCACGCCGAGCGGCGCGGTGGCGTCGTCGGCGGCGGGCCGCCCGTCCGGTGCCCGGTCCACGACCAGCGCCGTGCCCACGACGCCGACGACGAGACCGGCGGCCGCCCCGACCGCGGCGCCGACGAGGAACCGGCGGCGCGCGGCGTCGACCCGGTCCACGAGCCCTCCTTCGGACGGACCGCCGCCCGTGCTGCCCCGCGCTCGGGGGCGGGGCAGCACGGGCGGGGTGGTGTCAGCGGCGTACGCGCACCGCTCCGGCGAGGTCGACGTCCACGGCCGAGCGACCGACGTACACGGCCACCTGGCCGGTGGGGGTGACCCACTCGTCCGCCTCGGCGTCCCAATACGAGAAGTCGCGCCGGTCCAGCTCGATCCGGACCTGCTGGCGGCGGCCCGCCTCCAGCTCGACCTTGGCGTAGCCCGCCAGCTTGAGCTCCGGGGACGGGACCCCGGGCAGCGGGCCGAGGTACACCTGGACGACCTCGGTGCCGGTCCGGTCACCGACGTTGCGCAGGCGAGCCCGCACGTCGACGGTGTCGTTCCCGCCGGTCGCCCGGATGGTGTTGCCGGCCCGCAGCCGGTCGAGGCTGAACTCCGTGTAGGACAGCCCGTGGCCGAAGGCCCACATGGGCTCGACGTTCGCCGCGAGGTAGCCGCGGTAGCCGATGTTCAGCCCTTCGGAGAACTCCACGTCCGGGTCGTCGAGCCAGGGGTTCTGGACGCCGAGCGGCAGCGCCTCCTCGCTGCGCGGGTACGACACCGGGAGGTGACCGGAGGGGTCCTCGTCGCCGAACAGGACCGACGCGAGCGCGTTGCCCTCCTCCTGGCCGCCGTAGAAGTTCTGCAGCACCGCCGGGACGGCGTCCGCCCACGGCATGACGACGCCGGAGCCGGTCGCCACGACGACGACGGTCCGCGGGTTCGCGGCCGCGACCTGGCGGATGAGCTGCTCGGCGTTCTGCGGGAGCTTGAGCGAGACCATGTCCCGCTCCTCGGTCTCGTAGGTACGCACGTAGACGACGGCGACGTCGGACGCCGCGGCCGCCTCCGCCGCCTCGACGACGGACGGCGGCAGGGCGTCGTCCGGCGTGGACCACTGCAGCAGGAACGTGCCCGGCTGCAGCCCGACCAGGGGACGGGTCTGGGAGTACTCGACGCGCAGGTCGTAGGCCCGCCCCGCCTCGAGCGCCAGCCCGGCGGAGCGGACGTCCCGCCGGCCGTCCTGGCCCGTCATGTCGACGACCAGGTCACCGTCCAGCCAGACGCGCGCGTCGCCCCAGCCGGTGGCGCCGAGCACGTACTCCCCGGTGGAGGGTGCGACGAGCTCGCCCGTCCAGCGGACCGACTGCTCGCCGTTCTGCGCCGGCTCGAGCCCCGCGAGGGTCGGCGTCGGCGGGACCTGGGAGCCGTAGAGGCTCGCGAACGCCGGTCCGCCGCCGGTGAACCCGACGTCGTAGGACGCCTGCGCCTCGGTGCGCGTCAGGCCCACGGCCCCCGTCCACGTCGCGTTCGCGAAGTAGCGGGCGGTGAGCCCGTCGCCGATCCCGCGCTCGGGCCGCAGCACCGAGGACGGCACGGCGGTCATGTCGCGGGTCTCGATCATGTTCGCCGCGCTCACGGGGTCGTTGCCCTGCGCGTAGCGGACCTGGGCGCCGCTCTCCTCCGCCCGGTCCCGCATCGCGTCGAGCAGCGAGACCTCGTAGGTGGGCTGGACGAACGCGGAGCCGCCGAGGGCCGACGGGATGGTGGCGTCCGCCCCGACGACGGCGACGGACGTCGCGGCGTCGAGCGGGAGCGCGTCGTCGTTCTTCAGCAGCGTGATCGCGTCCTCCTGCACCTCGCGCGCGACGGCGCCGTGCTCCTCGACGGGGATCGCCGTCGGCGTGTAGTCGCCGTCGAAGATGCCGATCGCGAACATCGTGCGCAGGATCCGCAGCACGGCCCGGTCGACGAGCACCTCGGGGACCGTGCCGTCGTTGACGGCGGCGAGGAGCGTGTCTCCGTAGAAGGACCGCGTCCCGGTCTCCATGTCGGTGCCCGCGACGATCGAGGGCAGCGTCGAGTGGATCGCCCCGAAGTCGGTGAGGACGAACCCGGTGAAGTCGAGCTGCTCGCGCAGGATCTCGTTCAGGGCCAGCTCGCTCTCGCACGCGTAGACCCCGTTGATCTTGTTGAACGAGCACATGACGGAGCCCAGGTCGGCGTCGCGGATCGCGGCCTCGTAGGGGGCCGTGTGGACCTCGCGCAGCGTGCGCTCGTCGACGATCACGTTCTGCAGCCCACCGCGGTACGTCTCCTGCGTGTAGGCGGTGTAGTGCTTGAGGTTCGCGATGACGCCGCGCTCCTGCACCTCCTGGACGAACGGCACGACGATCGACGAGCTCAGCTCGGGGTCCTCGCCGGTCGACTCGGCCTGGCGGCCCCAGAAGGGGTTGCGGGTCGGGTCGGCGTTGGGGCCGAGCAGCACCTCGTGACCCGTCTGCCGCGACTCGTCGCCGACGACGCCCGCGTAGTCCCGGACCCGCTCCGGGTCCCACGTCGCGGCGAGCGCCAGGGTGGCCGGCATGGCCGTCGCGCGGTCGCCCGTCTCGGGGAGCACCCAGCCGCGCGAGGCGATGCCGGCGGTGGCGTCCGCCATGCTCAGCTCGGGGATGCCGAGCCGTTCGATCGGGGCGTTGTAGAACGCTGCGGGCGCCGCGCCCTGGTCGCCGGACATCAGCTCGACCTTCTCCTCGAGCGTCATCGCCTGCAGCAGCAGGACCGCCCGTTGGTCCGGTGACAGCGCGGTGTTCATCCACGGCGGGTCCGCCGTCGCCGCGTGCGCCGACGGCGCGAGCGTCACGACCAGCGCGGCGGCGGCGAACGCCGCGACGGCGCCCACCCCGCTCCTGCGCGCACGATGCTTCTCGACCACTCCCATGACGAGCCCTCCCCTTCGAGGACCGATCCGTGGCCGCGAGGGTCGTCGATGACCTCCGCAGGTCCTCCACGGTCCGGACACGCCCACGACACTCGCCCGCGGTCCGGGCGACAAGCCCCCCACGGGGGACCAAGTTGGGCCCCCCGACCCCTGGGCGGGGGCGAGCACGCGACGCGCCGTTAGCATCGGGAAGGTGCGCAACGAGGAGCTGCGCGAGTTCCTGACCACCCGTCGGGCCCGCATCACCCCGGCTCGCGCAGGGCTGCCCGACACGGGCGGCGCGCGCCGGGTGGCCGGTCTGCGCCGCGCCGAGGTCGCGGACCTCGCCGGGATCAGCGCCGGGTACTACCGGCGCCTGGAGCGGGGCGCCGTCGCGTCCGTGTCCACGTCGGTCATGGCGGGCGTCGGCCGGGCCCTGCAGCTCGACGGCGCGGAGCGGGACCATCTCGCGGACCTGCTCCGGTGGCCGCGGAGCCGAGCGGTCGCCGAGCACCCGGGACACGCGCCGACGGCGGTGCGGCCGTTCGTGCGCAGGCTCCTCGACGCGACGGCGCTGCCCTGCTGCGTGCTCGACGACCGGCTCGACCTGCTCGCCGCCAACGACCTCGCGCGGGCGCTGTACCTCCCGCTCTACGCCGGCCCCGGGGCGCCGGCGAACCTCGCGCGGTTCGTCTTCCTCGACCGCGCCGCGCGCGACTTCTGGACCGACTGGTCCGTCGTCGCCGACCTCGTGGCGTCGCTCCTGCGCACCGGCTCGGGCCGCGACCCGCTCGACGCCGACCTCGCGGCGCTCGTGCGCGAGCTCGGTGCGCGCAGCGCCGAGTTCCGCACCCGGTGGGCAGCCCACGAGGTCGCCGGCGACGCGTCCGGGACCCGCGAGATCCGTCACCCGGTCGTCGGCCACCTCACGCTCGAGGTGCACTCGCTCACCGTCCCGGACGCGCCGGGGCAGCACGTCGTGATCCACGCCGCGGCCCACGGGTCCGCCTCGCAGCGGCGGCTCGACGAGCTCGCCGACTGGGCGGAGGGGGCGCGGGCGCACCTGCCGTCGTGACGCGACGAGCGGGAAACCGGCTGACCGGGCTGCCGGACGCGTGCGACCATCGCGCCCATGACCGACGCCCTGCCCTCGTTGTGGGCCGGCGTGCTCGCGGGGTACGCGATCGCCGTGCCCGTGGGCGCGATCGCCACGTACCTCGTCGCGCTCACCGCGCGCACGTCGTGGCGCGTCGGCGCGGCGGCGGGGCTGGGCATCGCGACGGCGGACGGTCTGTACGCGCTCGTGGCCACGCTCGGCGGCGTGGCGCTCGCCGGCGTCATCGCGCCGGTCGCGCCCTGGCTGCGGGTCGCGTCCGGTGTCGTGCTCGTCGCCCTGGCGCTGCGGACGGCGTGGGTCGCGGTGCACGAGTACCGCGCGCACGCCGTGCCTGTCGACCTGCCCGTCGACCTGCCCGTCCGCCCGCCCGTCGGCTCGCCCGTCGACGTACCCGCAGTGGTCTCCGGCCGTCGCCGCACCCGCCTCGCCGGGCCGTCGCCCGGCCCTGGCCGCGCGTACGTCCAGCTCCTCGCCCTCACCGTCGTGAACCCGGCCACCGTCGCGTACTTCGCGACGGTCGTCGTGGGCGCGCGCGCCGCGGCAGGGGACGCGGCTGTCGTGTCGGGCGCGCTGTTCGTGGTCGGCGCGTTCGCGGCGTCCGCGAGCTGGCAGCTCCTGCTCGCCGGCGGGGGCACGGTGCTGGGCCGTCGGCTGTCCGGGCCGCGCGGCCGTCTGGCGACCGGCCTGGTGTCCGCTGCGGTCATGCTCCTGCTCGTCGTCGTGCTGGTCGTCTGATCCTCACGGCCGATCCTCCGCTTGCAGGCGACCGGAGAACGGCGACGATGGGGCGAGCACCGAAAACCACATCTCTGACATTCGAGGAGGCGGCACGTGCGACGGAGTGCTCGTCCGGGGCGAGGCTCGGCGGGGCGCCTCGCGGTCCCCGTCCTCGCCGTGACCGTCCTGGGACTCTCTGCCTGCGCGGGACCGGACGCGTCCGACGCGCAGGACGTCGTCGAGAGCTTCTCCGCCGCGATCGCCGCGGGTGACGGTGACGCGGCGTGCGGCCTGCTCCTGCCCGACGCCGCCGAGGCGCTCGCCGAGGACACGGGCCAGCCGTGCGAGGACGCGGTCGTCGATCCGTCCGGACCGCTCGCCGACGTGGTCGCCGCCGCCGGAGACCTCGTCGTCGAGGACGTCCACGTCGCCGGCCGGCAGGCGCAGGTCGTGACCGCCTCCGACACCCTGTTCCTCGCCCACTCGGGCGACGGCTGGGTCGTGACCGCGGCCGGGTGCACGGCGCGCCCCGACCGGCCCTACGACTGCGAGGTGGAGGCATGAGGGTTCCCCGGTTCATGTTCTGGACCACGCTCGTCCTCGTGGCCGCGGGGCTCGTGACGGCCGTCGTGCTCGCGGCGGTGCACCAGTGAGCGGCGGGTCGACCGGTTCCTCCGGCGGTCTCCTCGGGGGCCTGCGCGCGAGCTCGCTGAGCATCTTCTTCGGGGTCGTGTTCCTCGCGACGCTCGTGGGCCAGGCCGTGAGCGGCGTCGCGGTGTTCAACCTCGACCAGAAGGCCGCCGGCCTCGAGCCGGTGACGCTCGGGCAGTACGTCGCGTCGTCGGCGTTCTGGGTCGACGTCACCGAGAACTGGCAGTCGGAGTTCCTCCAGTTCCTGCTCTTCATCACCGCGACGGTCTGGTTCGTCCAGCGCGGGTCACCCGAGTCGAAGAAGGTCGACGAGGCGGGGCGCGAGTCGGACGAGGACCAGAAGGTCGGCGAGCACGCGGACGAGGGCTCGCCCGCCTGGGCGAAGGTGCGCGGCTGGCGCCTCGCCGTCTACTCGCGGTCGCTCTCGCTCGTCATGGGACTGATCTTCCTGGGATCGTGGCTCGCGCAGTCCGCCGCCGGAGCCGTCGCCTTCAGCGAGGAGCAGATGCGCGAGCTCCAGGACCCCGCGCCGTGGACGGAGTACCTCACGCTCCCCGACTTCTGGAGTCGGACGCTGCAGAACTGGCAGTCCGAGATGCTCGCGGTCCTCAGCATGGTCGTCCTCTCGATCTACCTCCGCGAGCGCGGGTCCCCCGAGTCCAAGCCCGTGGGGTCCTCGCACGAGGCGACCGGCGTCGAGGGCTGACGGCGGCTCGCGCCACCTCTCACGACCGTCCGACGCGGTGTGCGGAAGACCTCACACACGCTTAACGACCCGCGCCGACCGGCGAAACACGGGGTTCCTAGCGTCCTGGGTACTGACCGGGACCTGCTGAAGGAGCCGCCATGTCCGCGCCCACGAGCCCCACCACCCACGAGGGTGAGCAGTCCGCAGACCGACCCGCCGGCGCCGAGCCGGCCGAGAGCACCACCGCGACGCTCGCGCCCGAGGCGACGGCCGCCGTCGGGCAGGCCGCCGCACGACACCGCTCCGGGCGGTGGATCGACCGCTGGGACCCGGAGGACCCGACGTTCTGGCGCGACGGCGGCCGCAAGGTCGCCTCGCGGAACCTCTGGATCTCGGTGTTCGCCGAGTTCCTCGGGTTCGCCGTGTGGGCGCTGTGGTCGATCGTCGTGCCGCAGCTGCCGGCCGCGGGATTCGCCCTGACGGTCGACCAGCAGTTCTGGCTCATCGCCGTGCCGAGCCTCGTCGGCGCCACGCTGCGCATCCCGTACACGTTCGCGGTGCCGATCTTCGGCGGCCGGAACTGGACGGTCGTGTCCGCGCTCCTGCTGCTCCTGCCGACCGTCGCCCTGGCCGTCGTCGTGCAGAACCCCGAGACGTCGTTCGGCCTGATGCTCGGTGCCGCGGCGCTCGCGGGCTTCGGCGGCGGCAACTTCGCGTCGTCGATGGCGAACATCTCCTTCTTCTACCCCGAGCGGGAGAAGGGCAAGGCGCTCGGCCTCAACGCCGCGGGCGGCAACCTCGGCACCGCCGCGGTCCAGCTCGCCGTCCCGCTGGTCATCGTGGCCGGTGCGGGCATCGCGCTCGAGCGCGCCGGGCTCATGATGATCCCGTTCATCGTGCTGGCGGCGTTCCTCGCGTGGCGCTTCATGGACAACCTGTCCACCGCGAAGGCCGACCCGCGCTCGTTCGCCGCGGCGACGAAGAACAGGCACACGTGGATCATCTCGTTCCTCTACATCGGCACCTTCGGGTCGTTCATCGGCTACGCCGGGGCGTTCCCGATGCTGCTCAAGGGCCAGTTCCCCGAGGTCACGCTGTCCATCGCGTTCCTCGGCGCGCTCGTCGGCTCGGTCACGCGACCGCTCGGCGGCATCATCGCCGACCGCGTCGGCGGCACGCGCGTCACCATCGCCTCCTACGGGGTCATGGCGCTCGGCGCGTTCGGTGCGATCCAGGCCCTCCAGTCGCACAGCTTCGGCCTGTTCTTCGGCTCGTTCCTGCTCCTGTTCGTCGCGACCGGCATCGGCAACGGCTCGACGTACCGCATGATCCCCGCGGTGTTCCAGGCGAGCGCCGTGCCGGGCGACGCGGACGACGCCGCGCTCGTCGACGTCGACGCCGCCCGGGCACGGGCCCGCAAGGCCGCCGCCGGCTGCATCGGCATCGCCGGCGCGATCGGCGCGTTCGGCGGGTTCCTCATCCCGCGCGGGTTCGCGGCGTCCACGAGCCTCGCCGGGTCGCTCGTGCCCGCCCTGTGGACATTCATCGGGGTGTACGCCGTCATGGCGGTCGTCGCGTGGGCCGTGTACCTGCGCAAGGGCGCGGCGCTCGCCGCGGCCCGGATCTGACGGACGGCCGAGGCACGCGCATGACGACCGCCCCCACGACCGCCGCGCCGGGGAGAGCTGAGGCCCCCGGCGCGGCGCCGGCCCGCACGCACTGCCCCTACTGCGCGCTCCAGTGCGCCATGACGCTCGCCCCCACGCCCCACCCCGTGCCCGACGCCGGGGGCGCGCCGGGCGCGGGAGGCGACGCCGCGGCGTCGGGCACCCCGGCGAGGCTTCTGCCCGTGACGGTCGCGCCTCGCGACTTCCCCACGAACAAGGGCGGCCTGTGCCAGAAGGGGTGGACGAGCGCGACGGTGCTGCGCGCGACCGACCGGCTCACGACGCCGTTCCTGCGTGGGGCGGACGGCGAGCTGCACCCCGCGACGTGGGACGACGCGCTGGACGTCGTCACCGACGGGATCACGCGGATCCAGGCGGCGCACGGGCGGGACGCGGTCGCGATCTTCGGCGGCGGCGGGCTGACGAACGAGAAGGCCTACGCGCTCGGCAAGTTCGCGCGCACCGTGCTGCGGACGGCCAACATCGACTACAACGGCCGGTTCTGCATGGCGTCGGCAGCGGCCGGCTCGAACCGCGCGTTCGGCATGGACCGTGGGCTGCCGTTCCCGCTCGCCGACCTCGCGGGCGCCGACGCCGTGCTGCTCCTGGGCTCGAACCTCGCCGAGACCATGCCGCCGTCGGTGCAGCATCTCGCGGGCGTGCGGTCGCGCGGCGGTCTCGTCGTCGTGGACCCGCGGCGCAGTGCGACGGTGGCGCTGACCGGCGAGCCGGAGCCGCGGGCGGGGGTGGCGTCGGGCGTCGGGCCGGTGGGGGACCAGGGCCTGCACCTGCAGCCCGTGCCGGGCACCGACCTCGTCGTGCTCCTCGCGCTGCTGCACGTCGTGGTCGTGGAGGGTCTCGTCGACGAGGAGTACGTCGCGGCGCGCACCACGGGGTTCGACGACGTGCGGCGCTCCGTCATGGCGTGGTGGCCCGAGCGGGCCGAGACGGTGTGCGGCGTCCCGGCCGAGCGGCTGCGGCAGGTCGCACGGCTGCTCGCCGCGGCGTCGCCGTCGCGTGGCGGGGCCGGTGCGTACCTGCTCACGGGGCGCGGCGTCGAGCAGTCCTCCCAGGGGACGGCGACCGTGACGGCGACCATCAACCTCGCGCTCGCGCTCGGCCTGCCAGGACGCGTCGGGTCCGGGTACGGCGCGATCACGGGCCAGGGCAACGGGCAGGGCGGGCGCGAGCACGGGCAGAAGGCCGACCAGCTCCCCGGCTACCGCAAGATCGACGACCCCGCGGCGCGCGCGCACGTCGCGGCGGTGTGGGGCGTGGACCCCGCGACGATCCCCGGGCCCGGCATGCCCGCGGTCCGGCTCCTGCGCTCGCTGGGCTCCGGCGAGGAGGAGCGGCCGCGGGCCCTGCTCGTGCACGGGTCGAACGTCGTCGTGAGCGCTCCGAACGCCGACAGGGTGGTCGACGGCCTGCGCGCGCTCGACCTGCTCGTGGTGTGCGACGTCGTGCCCTCCGAGACCGCGCTGCTCGCCGACGTCGTGCTGCCCGTGACGCAGTGGGCGGAGGAGGAGGGCACGATGACGTCGCTCGAGGGCCGGGTGATCCGGCGCCGTCGGGCGGTTGACGCCCCGGGCGAGGCGCGGTCGGAGCTGTGGATCCTCGCGGAGCTCGCGCGGCGCCTCGGGTCCTCCGTCGCGTTCCCGACCGACCCGGCCGTGGTGTTCGACGAGCTCGCGCGCGCGTCGGCGGGCGGGGTCGCGGACTACTCGGGGCTGAGCCACGCGCGGCTCGACGCGGACGAGGCCGACGTCGGGCCCGGCCTGTTCTGGCCGGTCCCCGCGGCGTCGGCCGAGCCCCACCCCGGGACGCCGCGCCCCTTCCTCGACCGCTTCGCCACCCCCGACGGCCGCGCCCGCGCGGTGCCCGTCGACCACGTCGGGCCGAGCGACGACGTCCGCCCCGACGCGCCCGTCTACCTCGTCACGGGCCGGGTGCTGCAGCACTACCAGTCGGGCGCGCAGACGCACCGCGTGCCCGAGCTCGACCGCGTCGTCCCCGACCCGTTCGTCGAGATGCACCCGCTCCTGGGCGTCCGGCTCGGCGTCGGCGACGGCGACCGCGTGCGTCTCACGTCGAGCCGTGGCCACGTCGAGGCGGCGGCGCGCTGGACCGATCGCATCCGGCCCGACACGGTCTTCATGCCGTTCCACTGGAGCGGCGCCGGGAGCGTCAACCGCGTGACGACGGACGCGACCGACCCGATCTCCGGGATGCCGGAGTTCAAGGTGTGCGCGGTGGACGTGCGCCGCGCACCCGACCCCGACGACCCGGCGGGCGGCCGCACGACGTCCGTCCGCGACCGGCAGGAGGTGCTCGCATGAGCGGGACGAGCGGGCGGGCGACACGCGTCGTGGTCGTCGGCAACGGCATGGTCGGCGCGCGGTTCGCGCAGGACCTCGTGGCGCGCGTCGGCACCGGCGCGGACGTCGCGCCGGTCGCGGTGACGGTGCTCGGCGCCGAGGAGTACGCGCCGTACAACCGGGTGCTGCTCAGCGAGGTCGTCGCCGGGAAGGTCGACCTCGCCGCGATCGGCCTGCCCGCGACGGACGACGCCCGCGTGACGGTGCGCCGCGGCACGGAGGCGATCGCGATCGACCGCGCGGCGCGGCGGGTCGTGACGGCGGACGGCGCCTACCCGTACGACGCGGTCGTCCTCGCGACCGGAGCGGCCGCCCGCGTGCCCGACGTCGCCGGGCTGAGCGGCCCCGACCTGCCCCGCGGCGCGCATGCGCTGCGCACGCTCGACGACGCGCGGGAGATCGTCGCCGCGTCGGTCAACGCGCGGCACGCCGTCGTCGTGGGGGCCGGGGTGCTCGGCCTCGAGGTCGCGTGCGGCCTCGCCCGGCGGGGCGTCGCCGTGAGCCTCGTGCACGGCGGCGACAGCCTCATGGACCGCCAGCTCGACGCCGCCGCCGGGGGCGTCGTCGCGCGCAGCCTCGCGGCGCTCGGGGTCCGCACGTGGACGCACGCGAGCACCGAGCGTGTGCGCGTCGACTCCGGGCACGTGCGCGGGGTCGCCCTGCGCGTGCCCGACGACGGCCGCGCGGCCTCGTCGACCGGCCTCGACTCGTCGACGGGACCGGCCGGGGCGCCCGGCGCGACGCGCGTCGTCGAGATCGAGGCCGACCTCGTCGTGCTCGCGTGCGGCACCGTGCCGGAGACCGGCCTCGCGCGCGCTGCCGGGCTCACGGTCGACCGGGGCGTCGTCGTCGGCGACGACCTCGCGAGCCCCGACGACCCCGCGGTGTTCGCGATCGGCGACTGCGCGCAGCCGCCCGAGGGCGGGTCGGGGCTCATCGCCCAGGGGTGGGACCAGTCACGTCGCCTCGCCGAGGCGCTCGCCATCATGGCGACGGCGAGCGCTACCGTGACGACCACCGCCTCCGGCGTCGACGCCGGTCCGCCCGTCCCGGTGTCGCCGCACGTGCGGCTCGGGGGCGACCAGGACCGCCCCAGCATGGCGCTCCGCCTCGCCATGAGCGTCGTGGTCCGGCCTGCCGTCTCATCGCTCCCGGTCCCCGCCGTCTCCCCCCGCCTCGACGTCGCACGGGTCGCGGCCGTCGGGACCGACGTCGTCCGGGTCAAGGCGGCGGGGCTCGAGATCGTCACGATGGGCGTGTGCGGGGTGCGCCGGCCGGCCGAACCGGGCCACCGCTCCGTCACGCTGAGCGACCCGGCGTCCGGTCGTCACGTCGAGGTGGTCGTCGCGGACGGCCTGCTCGTCGGCGCGACGTGCGTCGGTGCACCCGACGTCGGTGCGGACCTCACCGCCACGTACACCCGGCGCGTGCCCGTCCCAGCCGACCCGGCGCACCTCCTGCTGCGGCCGGTCGCGCAGGTGGCGGCGCCGGCGTCGACCCCGACGCACATGCCCGACCGCACGACCGTGTGCACGTGCAACGGCGTGACGAAGGGCGACATCGTCGGGTGCTGGCACGACGGCGCCCGCAGTGTCGACGACGTCGCGCGCGCCACGCGGGCGACGACCGGCTGCGGCGGCTGCAAGGACGTCGTGTGCGGTCTCGTCGACTGGCTCGCGAAGGCGGACCCGGACCAGCCGGCGGACGCCGGGCAGGCCCGGGTGACGGTCGCGCACTGAGGGCACCGTCTTCTCACCCGTGCCCCCCGCACCGTGTGAGAAGACCGTTACGGCCGGGCAACGACCGGGGCACGGTCGTGAAACCGCTGCTCCGTAGCGTCGTCCGTACCTTCCCGGCCGGCGCGCGAGGCCTGCGGCGGCCGGGGAGGTGGCTCGCCCGCCCCCGCTCACCCTCAGGAGCCCGCCGTGACCGGACCTCAGACCGATCCCGCCCCCGCCCCGGGCGCTGCGTCGACCGCGCCGCGACACCTCGTCGTCGTCGGTGGCGGCATGGTCGCCCAGCGGCTCGTCGAGGCGCTGCGCGCCCGTGACGGCGCGGGCGCCTGGCGCATCTCGGTGTTCGCCGAGGAGCCGCGCAAGCCCTACGACCGCGTCGCCCTGACGAGCTACTTCTCGGCGCGCGACGCCGAGGAGCTGACGCTCGGCGACCCGGCGCTGTGGGACGACGAGCTCGTCACGCTGCACCGCGACTGCGCCGTCACCGCGATCGACCGCGAGGCGCGGACCGTGACCGACCGGCTCGGCCGTGTCCACGCCTACGACGAGCTCGTCCTCGCGACCGGCTCCAACGCCGCGATGCCGCCCATCCCGGGCAACGACCTGCCCGGCGTGTTCGTCTACCGCACGATCGACGACGTCGCGGCGCTGCGCGGCTGGGTCGAGGAGAAGCGGCGCAGCACGACGACCGAGGGGGGCTGGGAGCGCCCGGTGCGCGGCGCCGTCATCGGCGGTGGCCTCCTGGGCCTCGAGGCCGCGGGCGCGCTCAAGGCGCTCGGCGCGCAGGCCACGGTCATCCAGTTCGGCACGCACATGATGGACGCGCAGATCGACCTCGGTGGCGGCGAGGCCCTCAAGCGCCTCATCAACGGCATGGGCATCGCGGTCCGCTGCAACACCGGGACCAAGGAGATGAAGGTCTCGCGCAAGACCGGCCACGTGGGTCGGCTCGACTTCGCCGACGGCGGGCGGCTCGACGTCGACGTCGTCGTCGTCGCGACCGGTGTGCGGCCGCGCGACGAGCTCGCGCGGGCGGCAGGGCTCGAGATCGGGGAGCGGGGAGGCGCCGTCGTCGACCTCGCGTGCCGCACCGAGGACGAGCACGTGTGGGCCGTCGGCGAGGTCGCGTGCATCGAGGGCCGGTGCATCGGGCTCGTCGCGCCGGGCTACGCGATGGCGGAGGTCGTCGCGGACCGCCTGCTCGGCGGCGAGGCGACCTTCCCGGGCGCGGACACCGCGACCAAGCTCAAGCTCCAGGGCGTCGACGTCGCGAGCTTCGGCGACGCGTTCGGCCGCACCGAGGGCGCGATGGAGCTCGTCTACGCGGACCCGGTCGCGGGGGTGTACAAGAAGCTCGTCCTGTCCGACGACGCGCGCACGCTCCTCGGCGGCGTGTTCGTCGGCGACGCGACGCCGTACGCGTCGCTGCGGCCCATGGTCGGGGCCGAGCTGCCGGGCGACCCGGGTGCGTTCCTGCTACCGGAGGGATCGGGCGGTGGCGCCCCGGCGCTGGAGCTGCCCGACGACGCGACGGTCTGCTCGTGCAACAACGTCTCGGCCGGGACCATCCGCAGCGCGGTCACGGAGCACGAGTGCACCGACCTCGCGAGCGTCAAGGCGTGCACGAAGGCCGGGACGTCGTGCGGCTCGTGCCTCCCGCTCGTCAAGAAGATCACGACGACCGAGCTCACCCGCGCCGGCGTCGAGGTCTCCAACGCCCTGTGCGAGCACTTCGAGCTCTCGCGGGCGCAGCTCTTCGACGCGGTGCGTGTCGCGGACCTGCACACGTTCAGCGAGATCATCGGGCGGTTCGGCCGCGTGCCGGAGGCCGCCGGCGCCGACGGTGACGGGACCCTGACGGGCGAGCACGCGGCGTCGGGCGACGAGCACGTGGGTGCCGGCCGGGGTTGCGACATCTGCAAGCCCACGATCGCGTCGATCCTCGCGTCGCTCGGCAACGGGCACATCCTCGAGGGCGAGCAGGCGACGCTCCAGGACACGAACGACCACGTCATGGCCAACATGCAGAAGGACGGCACGTACTCGGTCGTCCCGCGCATCCCCGGCGGGGAGATCACGCCCGACGGGCTGCTCGTCATCGGCCAGGTCGCGAAGGACTTCGGCCTCTACACGAAGATCACGGGCGGCCAGCGCATCGACATGTTCGGCGCACGCATCGAGCAGCTCCCGCACATCTGGCGCCGCCTCGTCGAGCACGGCTTCGAGTCGGGCCACGCGTACGGCAAGTCGCTGCGCACCGTGAAGTCGTGCGTCGGGTCGACGTGGTGCCGGTTCGGCGTCCAGGACTCCGTGGGCATGGCCGTCGAGCTCGAGCTGCGGTACCGCGGCCTGCGCTCGCCGCACAAGATCAAGCTCGGCGTCTCGGGCTGCGCGCGGGAGTGCGCCGAGGCGCGGGGCAAGGACGTCGGCGTCATCGCGACGGACAAGGGCTGGAACGTGTACGTGGGCGGCAACGGCGGCTTCACGCCGCGGCACGCGCAGCTCCTCGCCGAGGACCTGACCTCGGACGAGCTCATCCGCACGATCGACCGGTTCCTCATGTACTACATCCGCACGGCCGACCGGCTGCAGCGCACGGCCGCGTGGGTCGAGGACTACGAGGGCGGTCTCGAGGCGATCCGCGAGGTGATCATCGAGGACTCGCTGGGCATCGGGGCAGACCTCGACGCGGCGATGGTCCGGCACGTCGGCGACTACGAGGACGAGTGGCGCGCGGTCCTCGAGGACCCGGAGAAGCTGCGCCGCTTCGGCTCGTTCGTCAACGCACCGGCCGAGCCCGACCCGGACCTCGCCTACGTCACCGAGCGCGGCCAGATCCGCCCCGCGACGGCCGCCGAGCGTGCCGCCGCCCTCGACGCCGCCCGCACCGCGGGCGACACCGACCCCGCAGTCCTCACCGGCCCCGTCGTCATCGCGGGCTCAACCCTGGAGGTGCGTCGATGAGCACGCCGACCGTCGTCCCCGAGCCGTTGTCAGCACAGGGCCTGCCCCTGGACCGGGCAGCCGCTGACAGCTCGGAGCCCGTGACCTGGGAGCGCGTGTGCCTGGTGCGCGACCTGCTCGTCGAGCGCGGTGCGGCCGCGCTGGTCGGCGGGGTGCAGGTCGCCCTGTTCCGGCTCCCCGACGACACGGTCCGCGCGGTCCAGCAGCGGGACCCGTTCTCCGGCGCCAACGTGATGTCGCGCGGGATCGTCGGAACACGCGGCGGCGTACCGACGGTGGCCGGACCGATGTACAAGCAGGTGTTCGACCTCGCGACCGGCCGCTGCCTCGACAAGGTCGGCTTCGAGCCCGTGGACGGCCTGGCCGCAGACCTGGCGACCTGGCCGGTCGAGGTGCGCGACGGCGTCGTGCACGTGGGGAGCCGGCCGTGACCACGCTTCTCGGGCTCGACGTCACGGGGCGCACCGTGCTCGTGGCCGGTGGCGGCCCGGTCGCCGCCCGGCGTGCCCGCGCCCTGGCCGACGACGGCGCGCACGTCCGCGTCGTCGCCCCGCAGCTCTGCGAGGACCTGCGCGACCTCGTCGCCGCCTCCGTGAGTGCGGGCTATTTGTCCTCCATCCGTCCTCCGGACGACAGATATCCCGCACTCAGCGGAGGGGGGGTCACCTGGGTGCCACGCGAGGTGCGCGAGAGCGACCTCGACGACGCGTGGCTCGTGCTCACGGCCACGGACGACTCCGCGGTCAACCGCACGGTCGCGGAGTGGGCGTCGCGGCGTCGCACGTGGTGCGTCAACGCGGGCGCGGCGCACGAGGGGAGCGCGCGGACGCCCGCGACGACCCGCAGCGGGGACGTGCTCGTCGGGGTCGTGAGCGACGTGACCACGCCGCAACCGGCACGGGCTGCCGTCTCGACCACCGGTATGAACACCGCCGCAGCCCTCGCCGCGATGGTGGGTGCCGACCCGCGGCGTGTCCGCGCCGTCCGCGACGCGATCGCCGAGCACCTGCGCGCCGGCGGCGCGGACCAGCGCCGGCGCCGGCCTGCCCCGGGCGGGCTCGGCCGGGTGACGCTCGTGGGCGGCGGGCCGGGCGCCGTCGACCTGCTGACCGTGCGCGGGCGCCGCGCGCTCGCCGAGGCGGACGTGGTGGTCGCGGACCGGCTCGGCCCGGTCGACGTGCTCGAGGAGCTCGCGCCCGGCGTCGAGGTGATCGACGTGGGCAAGACCCCCGGGAACCACCCCGTCCCGCAGCACGAGATCAACGCGATCCTCGTCGAGCAGGCGCAGCGCGGGCGCGTCGTCGTCCGCCTCAAGGGCGGTGACCCGTTCGTGTACGGGCGGGGCGGCGAGGAGGTCGTGGCGTGCCGGGAGGCCGGCGTGCCCGTCGACGTCGTGCCGGGGATCTCGAGCGCGCTGAGCGTCCCGGCGCTCGCCGGCATCCCCGTGACGCACCGCGGGACCGTCGCCGCGTTCCACGTGGTCAGCGGTCACGACGGGCTCGACGACGCCTCGCTCGCCTGCGTGCGCGATCGCGCGGCTACGCTGGTGGTCCTCATGGGTGTCTCGCAGCTCTCCCGCATCACGGCCCAGGCGCTCGACGCCGGGGCCGACCCGAGCCTGCCCGTCGCGATCGTCGAGAACGGCTCGACGCCGCGCCAGCGCGTCACGCGCGCGGCGCTGGGCGAGGTCGTGGAGCGCGCCGCCCAGGTCGGGGTCCGGGCCCCGGCGATCATCGTGGTCGGAGACGTCGCCGCGGAGGGACGGCTCGACCCGGCGACGGTCGCGTGAGCGGCGAGGTCGTCCCGGCCGAGCGTGCCCTCGGGCAGGTCATGGCGGGTTGCACCGTGCTGGTCACGGCCGACCGCCGCAAGAGCGAGCTCGCGGCCGCGCTCCAGCGCCGCGGCGCCGAGGTGCGGCACGCACCCGCGCTGAGCATGATCCCGCACGTCGACGACGAGCAGCTCCTCGCCGGGACGAGGTCGCTCATCGAGCAGCCGCCGGACGTCGTCGTCGTGACCACGGGCATCGGCTTCCGCTCGTGGGTCGAGGCCGCCGACGCGCACGGTCTTGCCGACCGTCTGCTCGAGGTGCTCGCCGACGCGCGGCTCGTCGCGCGCGGCCCCAAGGCCCGGGGCGCCATCCAGGCCGCCGGGCTGACCGCCGACTGGGTCGCGGAGTCCGAGACGTCCGCGGAGATCGCCGACGTGCTCCTCGGCGAGGGCGTCGCCGGGCTCCGCATCGCCGTCCAGCACCACGGGGCGGGCGCCGACGGCCTGGACGTCGTGTTCGCCGAGGCGGGCGCCGACGTCGCGAGCCTCGTCGTCTACCGGTGGGGACCGTCGCCCGACCCGGAGGCCGTGCGCGCGTCCGTCGAGGCGGCGGCCGTCGGCGAGATCGACGCCGTCGTCTTCACGTCGGCGCCGGGCGCCGAGGCCTGGCTCAGCGCGGCCGAGGAGCACGGGGTCGGCCGGCTCGTCGTGTCCCGGTTCCGCGACGGGTCGATGGTCGCGGCCGCCGTCGGGCCCGTCACGGCCAAGCCGCTCGAGCACCGCGGCGTCACGCCGCTCCAGCCCGAGCGGGGTCGTCTGGGCGCGCTCGTGCGCACGCTCGTCGCGCACTACGAGCACGCCGAGACGGTCGCCCTCGCGACCGTCGCCGGCGTCCTGCAGATCCGGTCGCGCGTCGCGGTCCTCGACGGCGAGGTGCTGCCGCTGTCGCCCAGCTCCCTCGAGGTGCTGCGGCTCCTCGCCTCGCGCCGCGGCGAGGTCGTGACGCGCGACGACGTGCTCGACGTGCTGCCGGGCGACTCGCGCGACCCCCACGCCGCCGAGGTCGCCGTCGCGCGGCTGCGCGAGGCCACGGGCCGCCGCGACCTCGTGAAGACCGTCGTCAAGCGCGGATACCGATTGGAGCTCGCATGAGCACGGAGATCCTGGCCTTCCCGTCCGGTGCGTCGTCGCAGCGGTCCGCGCCCGCGGGCGCGGGAGGAGCGGGCCCGAGGCCGGGTGGTGGGCCTGTGCTCGTCGGGTGCTCGCACGGGACGAACGACCTCACCGGGCGCGACGTGATCCGGGCGCTGCTCGACGACGTCCGCGCCGCCCGGCCCGACCTCGACGTGCGCGAGGCGTTCGTCGACGTGCAGCAGCCGGAGGTCGCGGACGTCGTGACGTCGGTCGTCGCGCCGGAGCACGACCTGCCGGGCGACGCCGTCGTGGTGCCGCTGCTCCTCTCGGGCGGGTTCCACGTGGGTGTGGACGTCGCCGAGTCGGTCGCGGACCGCGGCCCCGGGACCGGTCGGGCCGCGGCGGCGACGCCGCTCGGCCCGGACGAGCGCCTGGTCGACCTCCTGGCGGACCGCCTCGCCGAGGCGGGGGTGCGACCGCACGACGCCGTGGTGATCGCCGCGGCGGGGTCGAGCCGGCCGGGCGCCGCGCGCGACGTCGAACGGCTCGCCGCGGGGCTCCGCGCACGGCACGCGGGGCCGGTGACCGTCGGCTACGGGGCGATGGCGAAGCCGTCCGTGCCCGACGCCGTCGCCGCCGCGCGCGCGTCCTTCGCCCCGGCCCCGGGGCCAGGTGCGCCGACGACGCGCGGCGAGGCGCCGTCGTCGGGCACGGTGCCGCGCGTGGTGGTCGCGGCGTACCTGCTCGCGCCGGGCTTCTTCTACGACCGCGTGCTCGAGGCGGGCGCGGACGTCGTGACGGCGCCGCTGGCCCCGGACGCCCGGCTGACCGCGATCGTCCTCGACCGCTACGCCGAGGCCGCCGCGACCCTCACCCCCGCCGCGAGATAGAACCCGCGGTCGCGAGGTAGAACGCGCGGAGCTCTACCTCGCGACCGGGGGTTCTATCTCGCGGTGACGAGCGGGCGGGTCCGCGGGGCGAGCAGCGCGACGCCGACCGCGAGCAGCACCGTCACGCCGAAGCACACGACGTACGCCGCGAGACCGAGCGTCGGGTGGAGCGCCCACAGCAACGACCCGGTGACGGCGAGCGCGGTGGCGGCGGCGACGGCGTCGGACACCTGCAGCGCCGAGCTGTTCGCGCCCTGCTCCGCGACGGGCGACAGCTCGAGCGTGAGCACCGAGAGCGTCGGGTGCGTCATGCCCATCCCCAGGCCGGCGAAGGTCCACGCGACCATCCCGACGACGGGCGGCACGGCCGTCCAGGCGAGCAGCGCCGCACCCGCGACGCCGAGCGCGACGAGCGTCCCCCCGAGCCGCACGTACCCCGCGTGGGCGAGCCCCCACGTCGCACGGCCGCGCAGCCACGACCCCGTCGACCAGCCGACCGCGCCGAACGTCAGGACCGCGCCCGCGAGCGACGGCG
Source organism: Cellulosimicrobium sp. PMB13 (assembly GCF_051294865.1). Taxonomy (NCBI): domain Bacteria; kingdom Bacillati; phylum Actinomycetota; class Actinomycetes; order Micrococcales; family Promicromonosporaceae; genus Cellulosimicrobium; species Cellulosimicrobium sp. PMB13. The sequence goes on from NZ_CP145910.1 coordinate 1,234,317, forward strand.
ACAGCCCGCGCTCGTGCGACAGCAGGAGCGGCAGGAGCACCTCGGCGCCCGTGAAGGCCGCCGCGACGAGACCGCGGATCGCGACGACGCTCGGCAGCCCGCGTGCGGCGCGCGTCGTCCCCGGGGGCAGGAGGCGCGGCACGGCCACGGCGACGGCCGCGAGCGACAGGACGAGCAGCAGGACGAGCCCGACGCCGCGGAGCTGGCCCGCGTAGTTGAGCGCCCCGATCCCGACGGCCGCGACGACCGCCCACGCGAGCGACGCCTGGCGGGCGGTGCGGTCCAGCGGCGACTCGGCGTCGACGACCGCGCCCGAGGGCGAGCCGTCCTCCGAGGGCGCGGTCGCGCCGTCGGGCAGGCCGTCCGGTGCGGTGCCCGCAGGCGACGAGCCCCGCGCGACCCGCATCCCGGGCCGCATGAGGAACAGCGCCGGGACCGCGAGCACGGGGACGGCGAGGAACACCCAGCGCCACCCGACGTGCTCGACGACCAGCCCCGCGATGGCCGGCCCGACGATCGACGGGATCACCCACGCCGCGGCGAACGCCGCGAAGACCTTGGGGCGGCTCTCGGCGGGGAACACCCGTGCCACGAGCACGTAGAGCGCGACGATGTACAGCCCCGTGCCCACGCCCTGCAGCACGCGGCCCGCGACGAGCACGAGCATGTCCTGCGCGAACCCGGCGACGAGCAGGCCGGCGAGGAACAGGCCGATGCCCGTCCACAGGGGGGTCACCGGGCCGGCGCGGTCGCTCCAGCGACCCGACGCGACCATGCCGACGACGCTCGACGCGAGGGACGCCGCGAAGGCGAGCGTGTAGAGCGTGAGGCCGTCCAGCTCGACGGCGACGGTCGGCATCGCGGTCGCGACGGCGAGCGCCTCGAACGCCCCGAGGAACACGAACGCGACCATCCCGAACAGGACGGTGCGCTGGGTCGCGGGCGTCAGCGACCCGGTCGCCGGAACGGCCGGGCGAGCCGTCTCGCTCGCGGTCGTGCCGGGCTGTGCGTCGGGTCGCGTGCGCGGTTCCGCGGTCATACGAGAACTACCTTTCCGGTCGTGGCGCGCTCCTCGAGCTCGCGGTGGGCGCGCGCCGCCTCCGCGAGGGGTACCTGGTGGGTGACGACGCGCCACGTCCCGTCCGCCGCGAGCGCGAGGGCGCGCTCCTGCAGCGCGAACAGGTCTCCCCAGGGTCGGGCCTGGGGTCCCACGGCCCACCGTACGTCGCGGGACGGCGCCGGTCCGCCGGAATTCCGGTCGTCGTGGCCGACGTCACCGCCCTCCCCAGAGCTGTCCGAGCGCTCCGACCCGTCGGCCGCGCGGTTCGCCGCGCCGGAGGACCAGCCGAAGAGGACCAGACGACCACCGTCGCGCACGAGCGACGCCGCGTCCGTCCCGGCATCGCCGCCGACGCCGTCGAGCAGCACCGTGGCGCCGTCCGGCCCGACGGCGGTGCGCGCCTCGTCGAGCCACCCGTCCGCGCGGTAGTCGATCGCGGTGAGCGTCCCGCGCCGGGTGTCAGGGTGAGGGGTCATCGGGGTGTCGTGCGGTCCTGACACGCGCTGTCCACCCGGGCTGGTGTCCGGGCGAGAGATCACCGGGGTGGCCTCTCGCCCTGGCACCGTGGCGAGGGAGCGGACGAGCGCGACCTTCGCAGGTCCCCCGGCGAGCCCGACGACGCGCGCGCCGGCAGCGAGCGCGGCCTGCACGAGCAGCGTGCCCAGGCCGCCCGCTGCGGCGGTGACGACGACGACGTCCTGCTCCGTGAGCTCCGCGAGGTCGAGGATCCCGACGGCCGTGCGGCCTGTCCCGATCATCGCGAGCGCGTCCGGCGCGGTGACGTGGTCGGGGATGCGGTGCAGCGCCTCGACGGGCACGACGGCGAGCCGCGCATACCCGCCGCCGTCTGGCCGCGCGCCGAGGTGGGCGGCGACGCGCCGACCGCGCCACGCGGCGTCGACCCCCGGTCCGACGGCGTCCACGACCCCCGCGACCTCGCGGCCCGGGACCGTCGGCAGCTCGGGAAGCGGGAGCGGGCCGCCGCTCTCGCCCCGACGAAGTGTCGTGTCGAGCAGGTGGACGCCGTGCGCGCGCACGGCGACGCGGACCTCTCCGGGTCCGGGGACCGGATCGGGCACCTGGTCGAGGACGAGGTTCTCGGGCGGACCGAACGCGTGCAGGCGGATGGCGTCCACGGATGCTCCCTGGGTGTGGTCGATCGGGTGCTGGTCGGCGGGCGGCGCCGGACCGCGCGGCCTGGGCCGGTCGCGCCCTGCTAGTCTCGAACCTCAACATTTGTTGAGGTCAAGCGCCGAGGTGACGCTCTTCGTGAGCGGCTCGAGAGGAGGGACGACCGTGCCCGATGCCGTCGTCTCGTCCGTCGCTGTCAGCCCGCCCGAAGCTGGCGCGCCCGGCACTGATCTACCCGGCACCGATCTGCCCGGCACCGACCTGCCGCGCAACGACGCACCCCGCGCCGCCGCGCCCGCCGACGACACGCCGTCGCCGGGAGACGAGCTCACCGTCGGTCAGCTCGCCGCGCGCAGCGGGGTCGCCGTCTCGGCGCTGCACTTCTACGAGCGCGAAGGCCTGCTCACGAGCCGACGGACGCCCGGCAACCAGAGGCGCTACCCGCGAGAGACGCTGCGCCGGGTGGCGTTCGTCCGCGCGTCCCAGCGCGTGGGGATCCCGCTCGCGCGCATCCGCGACGCGCTCGCGACCCTCCCCGACGACCGCACACCGACCGCGAAGGACTGGCACCGGCTCTCCGTCGGGTGGCACGCCGACCTGGACGCCCGGATCGAGCAGCTCACGAGGCTGCGCGACCACCTCACCGACTGCATCGGCTGCGGGTGCCTGTCGCTGCGTCGCTGCGTGCTCGTGAACCCGCACGACGAGCTGGGCGAGGAGGGACCGGGCCCCCGGACCCTGCTCGTCGAGGGTCTGGACGACTGAGATCCACGGTGCGCCGGGTCGGCTGCCTCGTCGTCCTCCGTGCGGACGCCGGGACGACGGCGTCGAGCGGGCCTGCGGGGCGGATCGCCCGGTTCAGGGCGACGCAGGGCGGGACCTTCGAGGACCGGAGGTGCTGCGGCTCGCCCCGCACGTCCCCGACCGTGTCGTCCTGGTGCGGCGCCCGGTGGGTCGCCGAGCCGGCGGACGCGATGGGGGTCCCGTGCCCGAGGTCGATGCTCATGAGCCGGTCCGCGAGACCGTGCGCGGCGTCCAGCGGATCGCCGCGCACCTCGATCTGCTGCCGGTCTCGGGCGTCGTCGTGCCCCCGGACCGGCCGGCTCGGTGCGACGCGTCGCGTGCACCACCAGGCCCTCGTCCGTCGCGCGGTCGGCGTCGAGACGCCCGCTCGGTGTCGCGGAGGGCCGTTCGGCCCGGTCGAACCGGATCAGCCCGACCTTCTGCCTCGTGTCCATGATGCGCTCCTCTGCTTCGTGCGGATTCTTCGGCTCGTCGGTCCGCCGTCCCGCGGTCGGCCACCGTCGGCGGCGGCGGCTGCTCGCCCGCCTCAGGCCGAGCCCGCCAGGCGGATCGACGTCGACGGGACCGCGTGGCACGGTCCCGCTCGGTCGTCAGCGCGCCGACCGGATGCCGGTCGTGGGCGCGGCCTCGGCGCCGACAGACCTCCTGCGACGCCAGAGCGCACGCACGCCGAGCGTCACGAGCACGCCGAGGGCAGCCAGGGCGAGCGGCCGGATCGTCTCCGCCCAGGGCCACGCCGGGCCGTCGAGCGTCAGGCCGTCGACGGGATGCTCGAGGACCCGTGCCGTCCAGCGAGCGGTCGCCACGTCCGTCGTCCGCGCGAGGTCGCGGAGCACGGCGTCGTACGGGAATCCCGGCTGTCGGTGGAGGTGCACCACCTCCGCCCCGGGGACGACGTCGGGCCCGGTCGTGCCGGGGACGACGAGCCGGTCGAGCCCGGCACCCGTCTCGCTGCGCGGCACGAAGGTGAGTCCATGTCGGGACCGCACCGGCCCGTGACCGACGGCGATCGTGCTCACGGCCAGCGACTGGCCGTACGTGTCGAACACGGAGGCGAGCTCGATCTCTCCGACCCCGTCGTCGAGCCGGACACCGATCCGCGGACGGTCCCAGCGGAAGGCCGTGTTGAACGCCACGACGGCATCGGACGGCACGAGCCGCTTCTGCTCCGTCCGCGCCGGGCTGCCGGAGCCGTCGTACGACCACCCGATCGCCCGTGCGGCGTCCGCCGCGGCCTTCGCTCCGACCAGTCGTCGGACGACGTGCAGGGTGCCGTCGATGCCGGACAGGACGCCGGCGGTGCTGATCACCTGCCCGTCGTCGACGAACCGCGTCCCGCTGACCCAGTCGACGGCGGGGTAGGTCTTCGCCCACGCGTCGATCCGTAACCAGTGGGCGGTGGCCTCGTGGCCGTCGAGGAGCCCGGCCGAGGCGACCACGGCGGCCCCGTTGCAGACGCTGAGGAGCAGCGCGCCACCGTTCACCTGGGTGGTGAGCCACTCGGTGACCGGCTTCGTCGTCGGTCGGCCGACGTCCGGCATCGCGGGCACCACGACGACGTCCGCAGGCCCGTCCAGGAGGTTCTCGAGGCCGGCGAAGGTGAGCTCAGGGACGAGATCGAGCCCGCCGGTGAGCGGCACCGGGTGCCCCTCGGGCGCGACGGTGAAGACGTTGAACGCTCCGGTGCTGGCGAGGATCTCGAAGGGCGCGAGGGTGTCGGACACGACGGCCCCCTGGTCGCCGACCACGACGACCGCGGTCGGCCTGGCCGGGTCGTACCGCACCGGTCGCGGGCTCGGGGAGGCGCCGTCGGTCCGCGGGGCGTTGAGCGCGGAGAGCGTGCCGAGGGCCGTCGGGGCGCCGAGGGCCGCCGGGAGCGCCACCGCGGCGAGCAGGAGCACGACGAGCCTGGCGACGGTGCGCATGCGGCTCACCACCCGTACTCGCCGCGCCGGCGCAGCATCGCGGCCAGCATCGCCGGCACCATGAGGACGTGCGCGGCCGTCATGAGCTGCGTGGCGGAGAGAGCCCCGACCCAGTGGAGGGGGAGCAGCGCCAGGAACGGCACGTACATCGCCAGGACCATCTCGGCGACGGGACCTGGCCCGTGCCCGCGGATCCGCATCCACACCGCCATGCCGAGCGACATGTTCGTCGCCATCACCAGGACGTGCGCGGTGGTGTTCTCCGTGAGCCCGGGCCAGGCGAACGACCAGACCGGCTCCAGCAGGACCATGCCCGCAACCATGGCGATCACCATCTCCACGGCGTGCCGCGCGAACCGTCGAGACGGGTGGCGGCGGACGCTCTGCTCGTGGTGGCTCATCTCGACTCCTCGTGCTCCGACGTTGGGACACACGAAAGCCTCGGGGAGCGTGGCGGCGCCGTCAGGTGCCGAACGTCATGCCGCGAGTCACGTCCCGGGAGTGACTCGCCGCGACCTCGCCGTCAGACGATGCCGAGATCACGAGCGCGCAGGGCCGCTTGCGTGCGATCGCGCACCCCGAGCTTCGACAGCACGCTGCTGACGAGGTTCTTCACCGTCCCTTCGGCGAGGTACAGCACGCCGGCGATCTCGCGGTTGCTCCGCCCCTCGGCCAGCAGGCGCACCAGCTCGACCTCCCGCTCGGTGAGCGGGTGCCCCGGCGGCGGCGCGTCCTGGGGCAGTTCCGCCACCCGTGCCACGACCTTCGCGACCACCGACGGCTGCAGCACGGTCTCCCCGCGAGCGGCTGCGACGAGCGCCTCGAGGAGCCTCGACGAGGTCACGTCCTTGAGGAGGTAGCCGACGGCCCCGGCCCGCAGCGCGGCGAAGACGTCCTCGTCGTCGTCGAACGTCGTCAGCGCGATCACGCGGACGGCAGGCTGCTCGGCGCGGAGGCGAGCCGTCGCCGCGATGCCGTCGAGCACCGGCATCCGCAGGTCCATGAGGACCACATCGGGGTGCAGCGTGGCGCTCGCCCGCACGGCCTCCGCGCCGTCGGCCGCGTCGCCGACCACCTCGATGCCCGGCTGCACCTCGAGCAAGGTCGTGAGGGCCTCACGGAAGAGCGCCTGGTCGTCGGCCACGAGAACGCGGATCGTCATCCCGGCACCTCGACGACGAGGGTGGTGGCTCCGGCGCCCTCCGCGGACTCCAGGGACATCCGACCACCGACGATGGCCATACGCTCACGCAGGCCGGCGAGCCCGAAGCCGTCCCCTCGTCGCTCCGGAACGCCCCTGCCGTCGTCACGTATCTCGAGCCTGACGCGTTCGCCGTCGCGGTAGTCGAGCACGACGGCGGTGCGGGTCGCCGCGGCGTGCTTCCTGACGTTCGTCAGGCCTTCCTGAGCCGCGCGAAACAGCGACTCGTCCACCTCGCCGCGGAGCGGCCGGGCCTGGCCCCGGATCTCCACGGCGGTCGGGACGCCTGCCTCCGTCGCCTCGGCGGCGAGCGTCCCCAACGCGTCCGCCAGCGCCGGACGGTGCTCGTGCAGCGCGGCCACCGATCGACGCACCTCCGCGAGGGCCTGGCCCGACTGGTCCTGCGCTGCGGCCAGCATGGTGTCGAGACGCTCCGGGTCGGCCGTGCGGACGACGGCGCGAGCAGCCTCGAGCATCATCTGCACGACGGTGAGGTGGTGCCCGACGCCGTCGTGGATGTCCCGCGCGAGGCGGTTGCGCTCCTGGGTGGTGGCGAGCTGCTCGGCCTGCGCGGCGTATCCGCGCAACCGCTCGTGCGCGGCGGCGAGCTCGGCCCTCGCCTTCCGTTCACGCACCAGCAGCTCGGTCACGACGACCGTGAACGTCGTGACCGCGAGCGTGGCCAAGCCCTGGCCGAGCACGTGCGGCCAGCGCATGCCGAGGTGGACGAGCGGGACGACGGCGGCCACGCACGCGGCGATCGGCAGCGGCAGGAGCAGGACGGACTGCGAGACCAGGACGACCAGGAGCAGGACGGCCCCCACCGCGGCGTCCGACAGCGAGAACACCGCGAACCCGAGCGCGAGCTGCACGCCGACGTACGCCACCGCCCACCCGAGGGAACGTCCTTCGACGAAGCGGAACCCGAGGATGGCGAGCGCGGAGTAGGCGAGCCCTGTCAGCAGCGTCGGCACGAGCTGTTCCGCGCTCGCAGCCTCCAGAGGCAGCGTCAGGTACGCGACGACGGTGAGAACGGCCAGCGCCCGGTACACCGATTCACTGTGCAGGACGTGATGTTCCCGGTCAACACTCGGTAGCGGCGCCGCAGGGTCGTCGGCGCTCGCGGCCGAGGGCAGGGTCCACGGCGACGCTCGGCACGGACCCTGTGACGGCACCAGGGTGGGCCCGGACCGACGGCTCACCAGTTCTTGGTGCTGCCGCTCCCGTCGTCGCCGCCGTCGGACCCGCCCGGCTCGTCGCCGTACAGGTCGCGGTACTCCTGCTCCTCGCGGTCCGCCTCGTCTCGCGCCTCGGAGTTCTGCTCCTCGAGGCGCTCCTGCCGCTGCTGCTCCTCGCGCTCGGCCTCGCTCTGCTGGTCCCCGGAGCCCTCGCCCTCCGACCCCTCGCCCCCGGACGCCTCGCTCTGCTCGTCACCCTCGGAGCCCTCGCCCTCCTGCGGGTCGCCGCCGTCCTGGTTCTCGGGCTGCGAGTCCTGGGCCTGCTGCTGCTTGTCCTGGAGCCGCTGCTGCGCCGCCTCGGCCTGCTCCTGCTGCTCGGGCGTCTGCTCGGACTCCCCGCAGTCGGGCCAGCCGCGGACCTGCTCGGCCGTCGCGTAGGACTGCTCGGCGTACTCGTACCAGTCCTGGACGTCCTGCCGCAGCACGTCCGGGTCCGGCTCGGTGCCGTCGCCGTACGGGTCGAGGACGGCTTCCTCGTACGGGAGGCCGGCGTCGCGTGCGGCGATCGCCTCCTCGACCGCGGCGAGCTCGGCCGCCTTGCCGTCGCCGTACGCCATGTCCTCGTCGCCCGAGATCTCGTACGCGAGCGAGAGGTTGGTCTGGATCATGCAGCGTTCCTCGGGCGTCTCGCCCTCGGCGAGGTCGTAGGCCTCCTGCAGCGACGTGATCGCGTCGTACGTCGCCCACGCGTCGCCGGCGCGGGCGTTCGCCGTGCCCGTGTTGAAGTGCGCCTTCCACGGCTCGACGAGGTTCATGGTCCGCTGCGACCCGTAGGTCCCGGCCGCGTCGAGGTGCGCGCCGTCGTCGTAGTCGCCCTTCGCGAACGACGCGATCGGCGCGAGGAACGTCAGCTTGAACCCGAGCACGAGCAGCGCGACCACGACGGGCAGCGTGCCCAGCAGCCACCACGTACGACGCCGCAGCCGCGCACGCCGCATCGCCGCGGCCGGGTGCCCGGCGGGTCGACCGCGGCCGGGCTGCCGGGGCGGTGCCGGGGGCGGGGTCCAGCTCATCGGCGCACCCCCGTGCCCGACGGCGCGCGCTCACCCGGTCGCACGAGCGACCGGGACGCCGACCGCGCCCAGAACCAGGCCTCGACGCCGAGCAGCACGACGAGAGCGAGCGCGAGCGGCCAGACGACGGGGCGGTACGACGTGACGTCCCGACGGCCGTCCGCGGCGACCTGCTCGGGGTCGATCCCCGCGACGAGCGACGCCGTCTCCGTCGGCTCGGTGCGGTGGACGTACGGGACGCCGAGCTGCTCGGCGAGCGTGCCGAGCGTCTCCTCGTCGATCGTCGAGAGCGCCGCCACGGGTTCGCCGTCCTCGCTGGGCTGCGACCAGTCGACGATGTACTCCGCGTCGGCGGGGTCGACGTCCGGGTCGTACTCCTTCATGCGGCCCCCTTCCGCGGTGCCGTAGCCGAGCACGGCACCGCCGTCGATCAACGGCGCGAGGTCCGCGAACGACCGCGGCTCGCCGTCGGCGGTCTGCTCGCCGTCGGACAGGAAGAACACGAGCCGCGTGTTCGCCGGGTGCAGCTCCGCGGACCCTTCGAGCGCGGTCCTCAGCTCGTCGAGCGGTCGGTCGGTGAGGGACCCCTGCGAGTACCGCGTGATCTCGCGGCGGAACGTCTCGGCCCACGACGTGATGGCCCGTGCGTCCGTGGTGAGCGGGAGCTGGCGCGAGGCCTGGGAGTCGAACGAGATGACGGAGTAGCGCGCGCCGGGGATCGCCTCGGTGAGGCTCACGACGTCGTGCCGCACGCCGTCGAGCCGCTCCTGGTCCTGCGTCGGCCCGTAGTCCTCGGCGGCCATCGAGCCCGTGCGGTCGACGACGAAGAACATGTCGACGTTCGTCACCGACGTGTCGCGGTCCGTCGACGCGACGGACGGGCCGAGCCCGATGAGCGCGAGCAGCACGACCGCGCCGGTGCGGCGTACCCAGGCTGCGCGCGGCGCACCCGGGCGGGCGGCGCCGTCGGGCCCGCGCCGGCCGGCGACCACGGCCTGCCACACCGTGAGCGCGAGCAGCGGCACGACCACGAGCGCGAGCGCCCACACGGGGACGAGCGGCTGGAGGCTCACCGGTCCCTCACCTCCCTCGGCCGCGCGCTCACTGGCGCACCCGCCAGGCCACGACGAGCAGGAGTCCGACCCCTGCGACGGCCACGAGGAACCAGCCCGTCGGGCGGTCCGTGACGACGACCTCGGGCGACGCGTCGAGCTCGACCGCCTGCTGCGCGACGACGTCGTCGACCATGCCCTGCACCGCGGCGGGGTCGTCGGCGAGGAAGTACAGCCCGCCGTCGGCCTCGACCGTCTCCCGGTACTCCGTCTCCTCCGGCGTGCCCTCGTAGCGCTCGGACCCGCCGAAGATGCCGTGCAGCGTGATGTCGCGCGACGCGACGAGGTCGGCGGCCTGCGGCAGCGTGTAGATGGGTTCTCCCGACACGTAGTTGTCCGTCGCGAGGATGATCGAGCGGGAGCGCTCCGTGTCCTCGGCGTCGAACTGCAGGGCGCACGTCGCGAGCCCGTCGCCGATGAGGCTCGCGCCCGCGAGGTTCGCCGTCGTGCCGGCGGTGAACTCCGCGAACTCGAGGATCTCGGCGTCGTCGGAGCCGCCCGTGTAGTCGAAGTCGGCGGGGTCCTTGTCGAGCGCGTCGATGCCGCGCTGGAGCTCCTCCTGGACGAGCGTGTAGTCGTTCGTCAGGGGGAAGACCGTGCGCGACGACGAGTTGAAGATCGACAGCGCGATGCGCTCGCCCTCGAAGCTGTCGACGAGCTCCTGGAAGACCTTGAGCACCGCGCCGTCGTACTCGATCATCGAGCCGGACACGTCGAGGCACAGCACGATGTCGCGCGTCCCGAGGCGGTCGACGACGACGTCGGTCTCGACCGGGCGGGCCGCGACCGCGCCCGCGCCGACGACCGCGACGAGGAGCCCGAGCGCCGTCGCGCCCTGGAGCAGCCGGTACCGGCGCACCCAGGAGGCGAACTGCGGGACGCGGGCCAGGTACTCGGTGTTCGCGACCCACAGCACGTCCCGGTCGCGGTCGCGCGCGCGGCGACGCCGCGCGAGCCACCACGCCGCCGCGCCGACGGCCACGACGAGGACGACCGCGAGCGCCCACAGCCACGGCCAGAGGATCGACGTCCCCTGCGGACCCGGCGTCACCAGGACCTCACCACGGTGCGGGCGCGCGCGATCGAGTCCTCGGCGTCGGTCGTGCGGGCCTTCGGGTCGTTCTCGTGGTCCGCGAACGACGGCCGGTAGTAGCGCGTGATGAGCCGCGTGAGCTCGTCCGCGCCCGAGAGCTGCTGGATCTCCGACAGCGTCATGGAGGACGCGTCCTGACCGAGCCGGCCCGTCGCGAAGCCTCGCACCTCGGCCGAGAGCGCGAGGTGCAGCGACCGTTCGTCGAGCTCGCCCGCGTGGAACCGCTGCGCGACGGCGTCGAGCCGGCGCTCGTACTCGGTGCGCAGGGCACCGTACGGGTCGAGCGGTCCGGCGGGCGACGGCGGCGGTGGCACCGACGCGGCCTTCTCCGCGGCGCGCGCACGCGTGAGCCAGAAGACGAGGAACACGATCGCGGCCGCGACGAGCAGCACGGCGATCCCCACGGCCGTCCACCACCCCGGGTAGCCCACAGGGTCCACGAGCTCATCGGCGGGCACGCTTCTGCCTCCCCAACAGCTCGACGAAACGCTGCACGACGTCGCCCGTGCCGTCCACGAGCACGCCCTCGACCTGGACCTGGCGCAGCCGGTCGGCCACCTCCGCGCGACGCCGCGCCCGTTCCCCGGCCGCGGCCTCGGCGAGCCCCGCCCGGCCGCGCAGGAACGCGGGCAGCCGGAGCGCGCCGTCGACGTCCTCGACCTCGCGGTGGCTCGCGGCCGGGCCGCCGACCGCGACGGGGGACAGGTCGGCGACCTGCACGACCATGACCTCGTGGCGCACGCGCAGCGACCGCAGGAGCTGGTCGTGCTCCGCGGCGGGACGCGCCTCGTCCGTCACGACGACCACGAGCGATCGGCGCCGGAACGCCGAGAGCACGCGATCGAGCGGGCGGGCGAGGTCGCTCGGCGGGGCGTCGGGTCGCCAGAGGCCCTCGACCGTGCTGAGCAGCACCTCGAGGTCCTGCGTGCTCGCGCGCGGCGGGAGCTGGACGAGCCGCTCGGCGTCGCCCGCCACGAGCGCGACCCGGTCGCCGCGGTCCCGCGCCAGGTACGCGACGAGCGCGCAGCAGAAGCTCGCGACCTCGGCCTTCGTCTCCCCGCTCGGCGCGGTCGCGCCCATGGGGCGCCCGGTGTCGACCACGAGCACGAGGTTGAGGTTCGACTCGCGCACGAACCGGCGGACGACCGGGATCCCCGCGCGCGCCGACGACTTCCAGTCGATGTCGCCGACGTCCTCGCCCGGCGCGTACAGGTGCAGGTCGTCGAAGTCCTGCCCGTGCCCCTTGAAGACCGACCGGTGCCGTCCTTCGAGCAGGCCGGAGGCCCGGCGGGCGACCGGAAGGTCGAGCCGGGCACGCACCTGGGCGAGGCGGGAGACGTCGGGCACGGGGGATCTCTCGGGTGGTGCGGGGACGGTCAGGGGGTGGGGACGGCGTCGAACACGGCGTCCACGAGCTGCTCCGGCGGCACGTTGTTCGCGAGCGCGTCGAACGTGCGCACGAGGCGGTGGCGCAGCACCGAGTACCGCACGGCCTTGATGTCGTCGGGCACGACGAACGCGCGCCCCGCGAGGATGGCCAGGGCCTGACCCACGCGCATGAGCGCGATCCCGCCACGCGGCGAGGCGCCGACGCGAACGTGCCGGTCGAAGCCGGGTATCGGGCGCGGGCCCGAGAAGCGCGTCGTGTTGATGAGGTCCACGACGTAGCGCTTCACCGAGTCGTCCACGTAGACGTCGTCGACGAGCCCGCGCAGGAAGCGGACGTCGTCGAGCGAGACCGACGGGGCGGTGATCGGCTCGCTCATCTGGCCCGTCGCGACGCGCTGCAGGATCTCGAGCTCCTGCTGCGGCGTCGGGTACGTCAGCACCTCCTTCATGAGGAAGCGGTCCATCTGGGCCTCGGGCAGCACGTACGTGCCCTCCTCCTCGATGGGGTTCTGCGTCGCGAGGACCATGAACGGGTCGGGGAGCGGGTAGTTCTCGCCGCCGATCGACGTCTGCTTCTCCTGCATCGCCTCGAGCATCGCCGACTGCGTCTTCGCGGACGAGCGGTTGATCTCGTCGAGCAGCACGACGTTCGCGTGCACCGGGCCGAGCTGGGTCGTGAACTCGCCGGTCGCGTAGTTGTAGATCTGCGTGCCGACGATGTCGTTCGGCATGAGGTCCGGCGTGCACTGGATCCGGTGGAAGCGGCCGTCGATCGACGCGGCCAGCGTCTGCGCGGCGGTCGTCTTGGCGAGACCCGGCACCGACTCCAGGAGGATGTGGCCGCCCGCGAGGAGCGAGCTCACGAGCGCGGTGCGCAGCGCATCCTGCCCGACGACGCGCTGGTCGAACACCTGGCCCATGCGCTTGAGGAGGTGGCTCGCGCGGTCGAGGTCCGCCGTCGAGATGCTGCCGTGCCCTGCGGCCATGGGTCGCCCTTCGGGGTGAGGATCGGTGCGTCGGCGCGGCACGGGGGCCGCACGGGTACGTCCGTCCGGGGCGTCGCGACCCCCGGCGAACCCGGCCCAGTATGCCAGCGGGACCTGACGAGCGACCGGCTCCGTCCACAGGCGCGGGTGGGGAGGACTCCCCGTCGGGACGAGCGCGTCGTCGCGCCCGTGGCGCTGCCTCACCGGTCCGCGCCCGGGAATGCGCGCACGGAGCCGAGCGGTTGGACGGGCATGAGCACCGGAACCCGGGCGGCCCTCGACGCCGACCCCGCCCTCCTCGCCCTGCTCGCCGCGCGCCACCAGGGCGTCCTCACGACGATCAAGCGCGACGGACGCCCGCAGCTGTCCAACGTGCTGTACGCGTGGGACCCGGACGAGCGCGTCGCGCGCGTGTCCGTGACCGCTGACCGGGCGAAGACCCGCAACGCGGCCCGGGACCCGCGCGTCTCGCTCCACGTGAGCGCCGAGGACTTCTGGAGCTACGCCGTCGTGGAGGGCGACGTGGAGCTGAGCCCGGTCGCCTCCGACCCCCACGACGCCGCGGTCGACGAGCTCGTCGACACCTTCCGCGGCGCGGGAGGCGAGCACGACGACTGGGACGCGTTCCGGCGCGCAATGGTCGCCGACCGGCGCCAGGTCCTGCGCGTGCGCGCGTCGCGCGTCTACGGGATGGCGCGACTGCCCCGCCCGTGAGACGGCGCGACGTCGTTCCCGCGGAGTGACGTCGGTCGCGCGAGGCGCCGCGGTTCCCTCCCGACGCCGTGGCGCGCCTACCCTGGTCGCGTGACCTCGACCGCCGTGCGCCGTGCGCCGACCGACGCGCGCCCCGCGAACCCGTGGTGGCTCGTCCTCGCGGGGCCGTTCGCCGTCATCGTCGCGGTCCTCGCGGTGCTCGCCGCCGGTGCGTTCTCGGGCGCGTTCGCCGCGATCCCCGGGTTCAGCGACCCGGGCGCGCTCGTGCGCTACGGGACGCCCGTCGTCACCGTGCTCACCGAGCTGTCCGTCGCCCTGACGCTCGGCTCGCTCGTCCTCGCGGCGGTCGCGCTGCCCGCGGGCGAGTCCGTGCGGCGCGCGCTCGGCCTCTCCGGCGCCGCCGCGGCGACCTGGGCCGTGCTCGCCGTTCTGCAGGTGGTCCTGCGGTACTCGTCGATCTCCGGCACCCCCATCACGGCCGAGACCTTCGGTGACCAGCTCGGCCTGTTCGTCTCGCAGGTGAGCCTGGGCCGCAACTACCTCGCGGTGGTCGTCGTCGCGGCGGTCACGTCGGCGCTCGCGCTCGCCGTGCGCAGCGCCACGGGCGCGCTCTGGACGGCGCTCGTCGCGCTGCTGGCCATCGCGCTGCAGGCCAACACCGGGCACGCCGCGGGCGCCGCGTCGCACGAGCTCGCGGTGTCGTCGATGTTCCTGCACCTCGCGGGCGCCGCGCTGTGGGTGGGCGGGCTGGGCACGCTCGCCGTCGTGCGCGTGCGTGGCGGGCTCGGCCGCGAGGACTTCGCCGCCGCGGTCTCGCGGTACTCCGCGATCGCCCTGTGGTGCTACGTCGCCGTCGCCGTCTCGGGCGTCGCGAACGCGACCATCCGCGTCGACACGCTCGCCGGGCTGACCACCGACTACGGCATCCTCCTGCTCACCAAGGTCGCGCTCATCGTCGTGCTCGGCGTCGTCGGGTTCGCGCACCGCGAGCTCGTCGTGCGCCGCCTCGCCGGCCCGACGACGCCCGGTCGCCAGGCCGGTCGCGGCGTGGCGGGCGCGGCGACCGACGGCACGAAGGCCGCGGGCGCGGCGAGCAACGGCGTGAAGGCCACGGGCGCGGACGCGACGCGGTGGCTCTTCTGGCGGCTCGTCGCGGTCGAGCTCGCGATCATGGGCGCGGTCTCCGGCGTCGCGGTGGCGCTCGGCTCGACGGCGCCACCCGTGCCGCAGACGGAGTTCGCCGACCCGACGGCCGCCGAGATCGTCACCGGCCACCCGCTCCCCCCGGAGCCGACGCTCGCGCTGTGGTTCACCCAGTGGCGCTGGGACCTGCTGCCCGCGTTCGCGTGCGGCGCGGCGCTCGTCGTCTACCTCGGCTGGGTGCGCCGGCTCGCGCGGCGCGGCGACCGCTGGTCCGTGGGGCGCACGGTCTCGTGGTGCACCGGCATCGTCATCCTGTTCTGGGTGACGTCGGGCGGGCCGGCCATGTACGGGCACGTGCTGTTCAGCGCCCACATGGTCCAGCACATGATCCTCGCGATGGTCGTGCCGATCTTCCTCGTGCTCGCGGCCCCCGTGACGCTGCTCCTCCGCGCGGTGCCGCCGCGCAAGGACGGGTCGCGCGGCCCGCGCGAGTGGGTGCTCGCGATCGTGACGTCGCGGGTCGGGCAGTTCTTCGCGAACCCGATCGTCGCCGCGGTGAACTTCGCCGGCTCGATGATCGTCTTCTACTACACGCCCGCCTTCGAGTACGCGCTCACGACGTACGCCGGGCACCTCGCGATGCTGCTGCACTTCACGCTCGCGGGGTACCTGTTCGCCAACGCGCTCGTCGGCATCGACCCGGGTCCGCACCGGCCGCCCTACCCGCAGCGGCTGCTCCTGCTCTTCGCGACGATGGCGTTCCACGCGTTCTTCGGCGTCGCGCTGACGTCGGGCGAGATCCTCTTCGTGCCGGAGTGGTTCGGGCTGCTCGGCCGCGAGTGGGGGCCGAGCGCCATCGAGGACCAGCAGCGTGGCGGCGGCGTGGCGTGGGGGATCGGCGAGCTGCCGACGCTGATCCTCGCGATCGTCGTCGCCGTCATGTGGACGAAGTCCGACGAGCGCGAGGCGAGGCGTCGCGACCGCCAGGCCGACCGCGACGGCGACGCCGAGCTCGCCGAGTACAACGCGAGGCTCGCGAAGATGGCGGAGCGGGACGAGCGCACCCCGCGTTGACCCGCCGATCCCTGACGAACACGACCTGAAGGTCGTTCTGGGGCTCATTCCGTCCTCCAAGTCGTGCTCGACGGCGAGTGGCGGCGTGTTCGGCGCAGGTGGCGGTGGACGTCGACGACGAGCCGACCCGGCCGCGACGCGCCCGGCGGCGTCACGTCCCTTCCGGTGAACCGCAGCAGGTCGACGGCGCCGCTCCCGACGAGGTCGTTCTGCCGTGCGCGGTCACGGAGCAGCGCCGCCGGCTCCGAGTGCACGTCTCGCCCGTCGAGCTCCGCGATCAGCCATCGGCCGTTCGGGAGCCGCCACCCGAGGTCTCCCCGCCCCAGCAGCCGGCCGTCCTCGAATACCTCGACCTGGAGATCGTCCGGGGCGATTCCCGCATCCGCGCAGTCGAGCCGGGCGAACGTCTCGAGCGGGGACTCGGCACGCGGGTCCGACTGCGCCCACCACGAGTGGGTGCGGGCCACACCGCGCCGTCCTCGCGCCAGGTCGTGGGCCCGTTCGAGACCTGTCGCCGACACCAGTCCGAGCCGGTGCGAGCTGTCCATCGCCGCGACGGCGCGCCACCTCCCCATCTGCGGCACGGCCTGGGCCAGCGCCCAGTCCGGCGTCGCGACCCACCGGCCCTCGACGTTCGTGACGGTCATGCCGTCGTCGAACTGACGAAGGTGCATCCCGTCGCGCGACCGCGCCGCGCGTGCACCGGGGAGCGTCACCTCGGGTACCGGATCCACGCGCACGCCCTCGACCCCGAGCAGCACCAGAGCGCACGCCCCGACGGCGATCGCCTCGGGACCGTAGGCAAGCAGGCCGAGCCATGCAGCGCGGCGGCGTCGGTGGTCGTGCGAACCTGTGCCGGTTCTCTGCCGGACGGGTGCCGCCACGGTGTCGTACACCGCGTGGGTAGCCCTGCGCCATCGTCTCTGCTCGACGAGACGGGCGCGACGGTGCGAGCCCACTCCGTGCTCGTCGCACTGGCTCGCAGAGAGGAGTCCTTCCTGCGCTCGGGCGACGGCGAGCAGCTGCGCGGGAACAGCGGTCAGTGTGCGCACGGACAGATCGGAGCAGACGACGTGGCGCCGCCGCCAAGGCTCGGCGTCCACATGTGGACAGGCCCTCCCATCGAGGGCCTGTGGACGCTCAGGGGCGCGTCCGGCACTGCCTTCTCGGACGGAGTGCCGACGGAATCGGCCGGATCAGACTGAGCTGAGCCGACTCGACACCACTCGAAGGGGCCCCGTCGCCGAGGAAACACCACCGGTCGAAAGCCCGCTTCGTCGAGAACGCCACTACTCGCCGTCGAGCACGACCTGAAGGTCGAGAAGAGTCCTATCGCGACCCTCAGGTCGTGTTCGGCGGGAGGTCGGGGTGGTCGACGGGCCGGGGTGGGGGCGTGATAGGACGTACTCGTGAGTAACGACGCCGCCGCGCCCGAGCCCGACCGTCCCACGACCGCCGACGCCACCGCGTCGACACCGTTCCACGATCTCGACCAGTACATCGCCATACCGCGCACGAGCGGGCTCGCGCTCTCGCGCGACGGTCGCCGTCTCGTCACGACCGTCCAGACGCTCGACGCGAAGCGCACCGCCTACCGCACGGCGCTGTGGGAGGTCGACCCGACCGGCCAGAACCCCGCCCGCCGGCTCACGCGCTCCACCAAGGGCGAGTCGAGCGCGACGTTCACCGCCGCGGGCGACGTGCTGTTCACGTCGGCCCGCCCGGACCCCGACGCGACGTCGGAGGACGACCCGAAGGCCGCCCTCTGGCTGCTCCCGGCCGGCGGTGGCGAGGCCCGCGTGGTCGCGACGGCGCCAGCAGGCGTGGGCGGCCCGCTCGCCGCGGCCGACGCGCCCGTGGTCTCGGTCGCGGCCGACGTCCTGCCGAGCGCGCGCGACCTCGCGCACGACGCCGAGCTCCGGACGGCGCGCAAGGAGACCAAGGTCGCGGCGATCCTGCACACCGGGTACCCCGTCCGGCACTGGGACCACGACCTCGGCCCGAGCCAGTCGCACCGGTTCGTCGCCGACCTCACCACGCTCGCGGACGAGCCCGCCCGCCCGCTCCCGGCACCGGACGCCCCCGGCGCCTCGGCCAACGATGCCTCGACCGGCGACGCCTCGAACGACGCCGCGTCGGCCGCCGACGTGCCCCACGACCCGCGGCTCCTCGACCTGCGCGACGTGAGCCGCGGCGTCGGGCACGGCAGCACCGCGCCCGGGCGCGCGCTGTGGGAGCACTCGGCCGACCTATCCGCCGACGGCACGACGCTCGTCACGACGTGGCAGGTCCCGGGACCGGGCGCGTCGACGCGCAGCACGCTCGTCGCGATCGACACGGCCACGGGGGAGCGCCGCACGCTCGTCGACGAGCCCGGTGCGCAGGTGCACGGTCCGCGCATCTCGCCCGACGGCGCGTACGTCGCGTTCGTCCGCGAGACCCTCACGACGCCGCAGCAGGCCCCGGAGGAGACGCTCGCCGTCGTGCCGCTGCACGCGCCCGACGGCCGCGCCGGCTCGGCGGACCGCGACGACGCGCCCACGACGCGCGCCGAGAACCACGCGACGCCGCGGACCCTCGCGCCGCACTGGGACCGCTGGCCGACGTCGGCGCGCTGGCTCCCCGACGGCTCCGGCCTGCTGGTCACGGCCGACGACGACGGCCGCGGGCCGGTCTTCCTCGTCGACTTCTCCCCGGACGGCGCGGGCGAGCACGGCACCGCGGAGCGCATCACGAGCGACGACGCCGTCTTCACGGACGTGCAGGTCGCGCCCGACGGCCGTTCCGCGTACGCGCTGCGGACCAGCTACCTCGAGCCCTCGCACCCGGTGCGCCTGGACCTCGGCGCGTTCCTCGACAGCGGTGCGCCGGGCGCCCGGACGCCGGTCCCGGCCACACCGCTCCGGGGACCCGTCGCGACCCCGGACCTGCCGGGGACGCTCGTGGAGGTCGAGACCGCGGCGTCGGACGACGTGCGCGTGCGCGCCTGGCTCGCCCTGCCGCACGGCGCGAGCGCCGAGAACCCGGCGCCGCTCCTGCTGTGGATCCACGGCGGGCCGCTCGGGTCCTGGAACGCGTGGAGCTGGCGCTGGAACCCGTGGCTGATGGTCGCGCAGGGCTACGCGGTGCTGCTCCCGGACCCGGCGCTGTCGACGGGGTACGGCCAGGACTTCGTCCAGCGCGGCTGGGGTCGCTGGGGTCAGGCGCCGTACACGGACCTCATGGCGGTCACCGACCACGTCGAGACTCTGCCCGAGGTCGACGCGACCCGGACCGCCGCGATGGGCGGGTCGTTCGGCGGGTACATGGCGAACTGGGTCGCGGGGCACACCGACCGGTTCCGGGCCGTCGTCACGCACGCGAGCCTGTGGGCGCTCGACCAGTTCGGCCCGACGACCGACCACTCCTACTACTGGCAGCGCGAGATGACGCCGGAGATGGCGCTCGAGAACAGCCCGCACCGGTTCGTCGGCGACATCGTCACGCCGATGCTCGTCATCCACGGCGACAAGGACTACCGCGTGCCGATCGGCGAGGGCCTGCGCCTCTGGTACGAGCTGCTCTCGGCATCGGGGTTGCCGGCGAGCCCGGACGGCGACACGGTCCACCGGTTCCTCTACTTCCCGGACGAGAACCACTGGATCCTCTCGCCGCAGCACGCGAAGGTCTGGTACCAGGTGGTCCTCGCGTTCCTCGCCGAGCACGTGCTCGGTGAGACGTCGGGCGAAAGGGGCGCCGTCCTGCCGACGACGCTCGGCTGACGCGGCCGCCGTCGAGCACGGGGTCAGCCACCGTCGAGCACGGGGTCAGCCGCCGTCGAGCACGGGGTCAGCCACCGGATTCCTCGGGAAACGGTGGCTGACCCCGTGCTCGGCGTCCGGGGTGGAAGTCGTCAGGCGACGGGCACCGGCGCGTGGTCCGTCGCGACGCGCCACCGTCGGACGAGTCGCCGGTCGGCGGCGCCGCGGGCCGCCTCCCAGGCGCAGTGCTGGGTGGACTCACGGTGCTCGAGCAGCGCGACGCGGTCGTTCTCGAGCGCCCACAGGAGGGCGGCCCGGACGTCGCGGCGGGCGGGGGCGGAAGGCAGGGTGTCGTGCATGGTCCTTCTCGTCGTCGGTGGTTCGTCGCGCGGTCTGGCGACCGCTTCCACCGAACAAGACGGACAAGTGCGCCGTCCGTGACGTGAGTTCTGCGACTTTTCTTCAGGAGCTCTGTCCGACGGCGGCGACGACGGCCTCGGCGAGCTCGCGCGGGCGCGAGAACATCGGCCAGTGGCCCGTGGGCACGTCGACGTAGGTGAGGTCGTGGATCTCGCCGAGCTCGGTGTGCAGGGGCGGGCCGGGGTTCGCGAGCTGGGCGAGCACCTCCGACGGGATGGACGAGCAGATCACGGTCGCGGGCACGTCGAGCCGGTCGGGGTTCGACACCCGGACCGGACCCCGGGCGACCGGACCCGGCGTCGGCACCGCGCGCTCGCGGAACCGGGACAGTGCGGCGTCGTCGAGGCCGTCGACGCTCGACCCCTGCTCCGCGAGCTCGTCCCAGGACGGCAGCGGAACCTCCGCGGCGTCGTCCGGCAGCTCCTGGTTCAGCGCGGCGCCGTCGACGAGCGGCCCCGTGTCCACGTACACGACGCGCCGGATCCGGTCCGGGCCGCGGTCAGCCACCTGCTGGACCACCGGACCGCCCCCGCTGTGCCCGACGAGGACCACCGGCCCGTCGAGCTCGGCGACGAGGGCCGCGACCGCGTCGACGTGGTCGTCGCGCGTGATCTCGGCGCGGTCCTGCGAGGTCGACGCCGGGTCCAGTCCCGGCAGCGTCACGGCGTGCGGGACGAGGCCGGCGGCCTCGAGGTGGGGGACGACGTCGTCCCACGCCCAGGCGCCCAGCCAGAACCCGGGCACGAGGACGACGTGGGCCTGCTCGCCGGTCGTCTCGGTCGATGTCGTGTCGTGCTGTGTCTCGGTCATGCCACGACTCTCGCACCGCCACGGTGACACCTGTCTGTCACCATTGTTGGGAGGTCTGATGTCCAGGGTTCCGACGGGACGGCAGGAGGTGCGGTGAACAAGACCGAGCGGCTCTACGCGATCGCCGAGGAGCTGCGGCGCGCCGGGCCGACGGGTACCACCGGGCGGCGTCTCGCCGCGGCGCTCGAGGTCAGCGAGCGGACGATCAAGCGCGACGTCGCGGCGCTGCAGCAGGCGGGACTGACCATCTGGGCTCAGGCCGGTCCGGGCGGGGGCTACGTGCTCGACCCGAGCGCGACGCTGCCGCCGGTGAACTTCACGCCCGGGCAGGCGGTCGCCGTCGCCGTCGCGCTCGCGACGCTCCCGCCGGCCAGCCCGTTCGCCGTCGACGCCGCCTCCGCGCGCGGCAAGGTGTGGGACGCCCTCGGGTCGGGCGACCGCGAGCGGGCAGAGGCGCTCGCGGCGCGCGTCTGGGTGCGTCGGCCGCCTGCCGACGCCGCGGCCGCACCTGACGTCGCACCGGCCGTGCCCTCGGCACCCGACCCACGGGCGGGCGGGGGGGTCGTCGGGCGGGCGCGGACGCACCTCGGGGTGCTGCGTGCCGTCGAGCAGTCGCTCGGCTCGTCGCGCGTCCTCGCGATCCGCTACCGCGACGGGCACGGGGCGGAGACGTCGCGCCGGGTCGAGCCGGTGATCCTCGCCCACACCGACGACCGGTGGTACCTCGTGGCGTGGTGCCGTCTGCGCGAGGGGATCCGCTGGTTCCGCCTGTCGCGCGTCGTGCGCGCCGACGTGACCGCCGAGACCTACGTGCCGCGACCGGTCGCGGAGGTCGGTGAGCCGCCCGCCGACGCCGTCGCGGTCTCCCGCGCGGGGTCGTCGAGCTGACGCAGCGCGACGAGCAGGACGGCGGCTGCGACGCACGGGACGGTCGCGAGCCAGAACACCGCGGCGCCGTAGCCGGGGACGAGGAGCGGGGCGAGCACGCCCACGAGGGCACCGACCTGGAGGACGGCGCTGAACACGCCGACGCCGCCGGCGAGCCCGCTCGGCAACCAGCGCCCGAGCAGCACCGGGCCGAGCGCCTGGAAGAGCGCCGCGAACCCGGCGTACACCACCTGGGACAGGACGAGCGTGGCGACCCCGCCCCAGGTGGCGGACGCCGCGAACGAGACGGCTCCGAGGAGTGCGGCGACGACCAGCACGTGCCGTGCGCGGCCACCCGGCACCGAGGTCGCGACGCGCCGCAGGACGAGGAGCTCGGTCACCGCCGTGACGACGAAGAGCGCGCTGACCCAGGACTCCGGGTGGCCTCCGGCCACGACGTGCAGCGGGAGGTAGACGAGCCGCAGGCTGTCGGCGCTCTTGAGCAGCACCAGCGCCAGCGTCGCCGCGGCCAGCCCGAGCACGACGACGCGGTGCCCGGTCCCGCCGCGACCGGCCCCTCCGGCCCCGCCGTGACCGGCCGGCCCGGTCCCGTGGCGACCGCTCAGGTCGGGGCGGTCCGCGGTGACGTCCCGGGCGCCGTCCGCGGGTGCGGTGCCGGGTGCGGTGCCGGGAGCGGTGCCGGGTGCGGTGGCACCGGACGGCACGCGGACCGACCAGGTGAGGACCGCGGCGGTCACCGTGGCCGCTGCACCGAGGAGCACCGGGTCGAGCGGTCCGGGCAGCGCGACCGCGACGCCGTAGAGCGCGACCCCGAGCACGTACCCCAGGACGGAGAGCGAGCGGACCTGGGCGGAGAGCGCGGCGTCGTCGGTCGACGCCGCGAGACCGTCCGCCTGGATCGCGCGGACCGTCACCGGCATGGCCGCGACGAAGAGCATGGACAGGACGCCCCCGGCGTGGATCGCCACGAGGGACGAACCGGTCGCCGCGAGCACGAGCCCGCCGGCCGACCCGAGGAGGAGCGCCGGGAGGACGCCGCGACGACCGGTCCGCCGGAGGTGCCGGACCGCCAGGACGGAGAAGGCGAACGCCGCGAGCGAGTTCACCGCGAAGAAGAGCGCGATCTGCGCCTTGGACAGTCCGGCGGCGTGCAGCGCGAGCGGGTACCCGGGGGTGATGACGCCGGTCATCACCGCGACGAGCAGCCACGCCAGGCCCAGGCGGGACCGGATCAGGAGCGCCATGCGTCGCCCTGAGGTCCGAGCGGCACGTACTCGACCGACGGCCCCGCGCGGAACGCGTCGACGTCGAGCCCCGAGCCGGCGACCGCGTCCACGACCCGCACCTCGGCCCCTCGCGCGATCTCGGCGCGCGCGTGCGCGGCGTCGGCGGCGTCGAGCACCGTGAGCGTGGTCCGGGGGGAGGCGAGCGGTGCGGTGTCGCGGAGCGCACGGACGTGCCGGTCCATCGCGAGGAACGAGTCGAGCCAGGCGTGGCCGCGCGGGACGTCGGTGCGCTGCGGGTAGTTCTCGACGAGCCGGACCGCCTGCGCCTCCGGCTCCGGGTGCTTGACGAGGAAGACGGCACGGTTGCGCTGCCACTCGCGCACCCGGTCGGGGTCGAAGCGGACCACGTGGTGGTGGTCCCACGTCCAGGCGCGCGTGCTGTGCGCGATCGCGAGGCCCGCTCGGTGGGCGCGGTAGCCGAGGTCGGTGTCCTCCAGCCCCCACCCGCGGTAGTCGTCGTCGAAGCCTCCGAGCGCCCGGTACGCGTCTGCCGACAGCGAGAGGTTGCAGCTGAACTGCAGGTACCACGCGGCGGCGATGCGGGCGTAGTTGTGCGAGTAGACGGCCGTGACCCGTTCGCGGACCTCGGGGCGCCACGCGGTGCCGTCCGCCGGCGAGCGGTGGCGCCGGTGCCCGTTGAGCAGGATCCCGGGGACGGCCCGGTGCCAGCGCACGTGGTCCTGGAGCCAGCCGGGCGGTGCCTCCTGGTCGGCGTCGACGAGGACGAGGAGGTCACCGCCCGCGACGGCGGCCCCGGCGTTGCGCGCAGCCGCCCGGTTCCCGCCGCCCTCCCGGCGCACGACCTGGACCTCCGCGGGGCCGCCGAGGTCGCGCAGCACGTCGGCGACGGGCTCCTCCGAGCCGTCGTCGACGACGACGATCTCGACCGGCACGTCGACGACCTGCTCCTGGACGGAGCGCACGAGCCGCCGCGCGTCGCGGATCCCGTCGCGGCAGATCGTCACGACCGACACCGACGCCGGGCTCATGCGCGGGCCCCGAGCGCCGCGAGCCGGGCCGAGGAGAGGACGTGCTCGGCGAGGTCGCGCGCGCCGTCGTGCGCGGCGAGGACCGCGCCGACCGCCTCGGCCCGACGCCGCAGCGCGTCGTCGGCGAGGAGGCGATTGGCCGTCGGGACGAAGCGCCAGGCGACGTCCGCCGGGTCCAGGATCTCGCCCGCACCGAGCCCGACGGCGCGCCCGGCGTTCCACCGTTGCTCGTCCTGACCCGGCAGCGCGAGCAGCGGGCGGCCGAGCGCGAGCGTCTCCATGACGCTCGTGTGCCCGCCGTGGGTGACGACGAGGTCGGCGGCGCTCGTCCACAGCATCGACTCGTCGGTGACCCGCAGGAGGCGGTCCGCCCGGTGGTCGGCGAGCAGCGCCGGGTCGACGTTCGGGCCGGTGACCAGGACCGTGTGCGCGGCCACGTCGCCGAGCAGCCCGGCCACGGTGCGCAGCGTCGCGTAGCCCTGCGCGGTGCCGCCGAGCGACACGAGGACGACAGGAGCGTGCGGGTCCAGGCCCAGGAGCGTGCGGGCCCGTGCGCGGTCGGGGACCGTGAGCGGGTCCGACGCCAGCACCGGCCCGACGTGCCGGATCTCGTCGACCGTCCGCAGCGCCGCGACCGACAGCGGGTCCCGGACGTCGGCGAGCGGCTCGAACACCGACCGGTCCGGCACGTAGACGACGTCGCCGAGCAGCCGGCCCGCGACCTCGTGCGGGACGCCGAGGCGGTGCAGCGCCGGCGTCACGTCCCGCACCACGTCCGGGAACGGGAAGGAGAAGAAGCCCGTGTTGACGATCGTGGCCGACCGCACCCCCTCGAGCCGCGCCGAGACAGGCCCCGTCACGCGGAAGTCGGCGAGCACCACGTCGGCCCCGACCTCGCGGACCAGCGCCCGTTCCTCGGCGAGCGCCACGCGCAGGTAGTCCTCGTCCGCGAGCCGCAGGCGGGGGGCCGGCCCCGCGCCCCCCGACGCCGCGCCGCCCGATCCGGCTCCGTCGGGCGACGCCCCGCTCCCGGGCGACGCCCCGCTCCCGGGCGACGCTGCGC
Source organism: Cellulosimicrobium sp. PMB13 (assembly GCF_051294865.1). Lineage (NCBI taxonomy): Bacteria > Bacillati > Actinomycetota > Actinomycetes > Micrococcales > Promicromonosporaceae > Cellulosimicrobium > Cellulosimicrobium sp. PMB13. The sequence goes on from NZ_CP145910.1 coordinate 1,259,396, forward strand.
CGTCGGGCACGGGGGGCAGCGGCGGCAGCTCGGTGAGCGTCGCGGTCGGGACGCCGCGCGCCTCGGGCCAGCGCCGCGCGTCGGCGGCCACCCCGACGACGACCTCGGCACCGCGGGCCATGAGCTCGGTCGCGAGGCGCGTGGAGCGCACCACGTGCCCGAGGCCGTGGTAGAAGGGCAGGATCACGACGCGCACGGACGCTCCTTCGCGGCTCGGTCCGGCCGGCGGTGGCTCCGCTCGGCCGGGTGCGGTGGACGGACGGTCAGGCGAGCACGCCGCCCCGGAACCAGGCGGTCGCGCCCCGGTCGATGAGGACCGTCCCGCGGGGCCCGGCGGCGGTGATCGCGTTGACCCACAGCTCTTCGAGCCGCGCGCGGGCCGCGGCGACGCCCTCGTCGCGGGCGAGGAGCGCGAGGAGCTTCGTGGTGCCGGAGACGGTGTAGGCGCCGAGCTCGACGCGCGCGGCCCGCGCGAGGAAGCCGGGCACGTCGGCGCGGACGCGGCGGACCGCTGCGAGGAGGTCGGGGTGCTGCTCGACGAGGCCGAGGGTCGCGGGGTCGTCGAGGAAGCGCGCGAGCGCGTCTGTCGAGTCCAGCAGGCGGCGCGACTCCACGACGACGTGGAAGTTCTCCACAGGCTTGGTCACGGGGACGTCGGTGCCCGCGTCGATGTCGAGGACGGTCCACAGGAGCATGTCACGCAGGTTGCCGGGCCAGATCTTCTGGTTTGTCGTCGGGTGCGTGCCGGACCCGGCGTAGGCGGCGCTCGTCTCGCTGTTGGTGGAGAACGAGTACACGCGCAGCCCGTCCTGCGCGACGGCGCGCGTCACCTCGACCTCGCGCGCGACCCTGCCGAGCGTGACGATGCCGGTCCCGCCCGAGCGGTGCACGACGGCCGCGAGGTCGTGCAGCAGGTCCAGCGTCGCGACGCCGTCGGGCTGTCCGTCGACGCTCAGACCCCACTGGCCCGTGCGGTCGAGCGCGATGCTGAACGGGTCGACGACGAGCTCGAGCCCTCTGTCCCGGGCCGCGACGGCGAGGCCTGCCACCGCTCCCACCCACGACTCGCGCCGCCTCGCCCAGGCACCGAGGTCCGGGACGGTGTCGTCGAGGAGACGGACCACGACCCCTCGCAGCCCGAGCGTGGCGACCTCCGCGAGGCGCGCCGCGGCGGCCGCCGTGCCGAGCCGCTCGTAGCCGGGGATGCTCCGACTGGGCAGCGCGGACCGCGCGTCGAGCCGCAGGTCCACGTCGAGCGGTTGCAGGAACGTGCCCGGGTCGATCGTCACGTCGCGTGCTTCGGTCAGTCGCCGCGACATGCCCGCGGCCCGCATCGTGGCAGACGCCTTCATCTGTCCTCCCCCAGAGGTTCGTCACGCTAGGGGTGGTGGTGGGAGCGCTGCCACATCTGTTCGCATGGTGGACATGTCGACGTCCAGGACGGCTCGCAGCGGCACCCGGTGCCGGGCGAGGCAGCGGAACGGGCTCGACGACGCCAGGCCTGTCCCGAGTGCAGCGGCGTATCGTCAGAGCACTCCCGTCGACACGGTCCGGAGGCCGCGGTGTCCTCAGCGCTCTACTCCCTCGGCCGCTGGGCCGTCCACGCACGCCGTCTCGTGCTGCTGGCGTGGGTCGGGATCCTCGTGGTCGTCGGTGGCCTCGCCGGTCTCGTCCAGCAGGGCCTCGACGACGCGGTCACCATCCCCGGCACCGAGTCGCAGGCGGCGCTCGACCGGCTCGCCGCGACCTTCCCCCAGGTCAGCGGCGCGAGCGCCCAGGTCATCGTGGTCGCGCCCGACGGCTCGACCATCGAGGACGACGCCGTGCGCGGACCCGTCGAGGACGCCGTCGACGCGCTGGGTGCCGTCGACCACGTCGCCGGGGTCACGTCGCCCTATGACGACACGGTGCCCGCGTCCGTCAGCGACGACGGGACCGCCGCGCTCCTGACGGTCCAGCTCGACCAGGGCGAGAGCGAGGTCGCGGACGCGACGAAGGACGCGCTCGGCAGCGCGGTCGACGACCTCGGGACTGCGCTCCCCGACGGCGCGCATGCGTCCCTCGGCGGTCAGCTCTTCAGCACCGAGTTCCCGACGCTCACCGTCACCGAGGCGCTCGGGCTGCTCGTCGCGCTCGTGGTGCTCGTCATCACGTTCGGCTCGTTCGTCGCCGCCGGCCTGCCGCTGCTCAACGCCGCGATGGGCGTCGGCGTGACCATGGGCCTGCTGTTCGCCGCGACCGCGGTCGCCCAGATCAACTCGACCACCCCGATGCTCGCCGTGATGCTCGGGCTCGCCGTCGGCATCGACTACGCGCTGTTCATCGTCTCGCGCCACCGCGACGAGCTGGCCACCGGCCTCCCGGTCGACGAGGCGGCCGCACGGTCCGTCGCGACGGGCGGCTCCGCCGTCATCTTCGCCGGCCTCACCGTGATGATCGCGCTCGTCGGCCTCGGCGTCGCGGGCATCCCGTTCCTCACCGTCATGGGTGTCGCCGCTGCCGTCGGCGTCGGCCTCGCCGTCCTCGTCTCGGTCACGCTCCTGCCCGCGATGCTCGGCTTCGCGGGCGAGCGCCTCCGGCCGAAGGCGCCCCGAGCGCGTCGACGGGGCCGTCGTAGCGCGGCGGCCGCGCGGAGGGCCGGGTCGCCTCCCGAGGGATCGTCTGCGTCAGACACGACCACCGGCACGAAGCCGACCGCGACGACCGGGGTCCAGCACCACAACCGGTTCTTCGCGGGCTGGGTGCGGACCGTGACGCGGGTGCCGCTGCTGACGGTCCTGATCGTGCTGGCAGGCCTCGTGCTGCTGACGCTCCCCGCGAAGGACCTGCGGCTCGCGCTGCCCGACGCGGGGACGCTTCCCGAGGACAACCAGGCGCGCGTCACGTACGACCTCGTCTCGGAGCACTTCGGGCCGGGCTTCAACGGCCCGCTCATCGTGACGGGCACGATCGTCACGTCGACGGACCCGGTGGGCCTGATGGACGACCTGGCCGACGAGATCGGCGACCTGCCCGGCGTCGCCGACGTCCCGCTCGCCACGCCGAACCCGAGCGCGGACACGGGGATCGTCCAGGTGATCCCCACGGGAGCGCCGGACTCCGAGGAGACGAAGGACCTCGTCACGCAGATCCGCTCGCAGCACGACCACTTCCTGGACGAGTACGGCGTCGACCTGTCGGTCACGGGGTTCACGGCCGTCGGGATCGACGTGTCGGACAAGCTGGGTGCGGCGCTCCTGCCGTTCGCGCTCGTCGTCGTGGGGCTGTCGCTCGTGCTGCTGACGATGGTGTTCCGCTCGATCGCGGTCCCGATCAAGGCGACGGTCGGCTACCTGTTCTCGGTCGGCGCGGCGTTCGGCGTCGTGACGCTCGTGTTCGAGCACGGGGTGCTGGCGGACGCGCTGAACGTCACGCGGCTGGGCCCGGTGATCAGCTTCATGCCGATCGTCCTCATGGGCGTCCTGTTCGGCCTCGCCATGGACTACGAGGTGTTCCTCGTCTCGCGCATCCGGGAGGACTACGTCCACTCCGGCCAGGCGCGACGGTCGATCTCGACGGGCTTCCAGGCGTCCGCCAAGGTCGTCACCGCGGCGGCGATCATCATGTTCGCCGTCTTCGTGGCGTTCGTGCCCGAGGGGGACATGAGCCTCAAGCCCATCGCGCTCGGGCTCGCGGTCGGCGTTCTGGTCGACGCGTTCCTCGTGCGCATGACCCTCGTGCCGGCGGTGCTCGCCCTGCTCGGCGACCGCGCGTGGTGGATGCCGCGCCGGCTCGACCGCGTCCTGCCGTCGTTCGACGTCGAGGGCGAGGGGCTCGCGCGCGAGCTCGAGCTGCGCGACTGGCCCGAGCCCGGCGCGACGGACCCCGTCGTCGCGCACGCGCTCGAGGTCGCGGGTCCGCGGGGGCCGCTCGCCGCGCCCGTCACGGTCCGCGTGCCCGACGGCGGCACGCTGGTCGTGCACGGGGCGTCGCCCGCCGCGGTGACCGGCGTGGCGCTCGCGCTCGCCGGGCGCCTCAGGCCGTCGGCCGGAGCGCTCAAGGTCACGGGCCTCGTGCTCCCCGAGCGCGCGTCGGCCGTGCGGCGTCGGGTCGCCGTCGTCGACCTCGCCGCGGACGCCGCGGCGCTGCCCGGCGACGCCCCGGCACCTGCGGCGCACCGCACGCACGCCGCTGCCGCCGTCGGCGCCGTGCTCGCCGAGCGCCCGCGCGTCGTCGTGGTGCTCGGGACGGACGCGGTGTCCGCGCCCGAGGAGCGCGCAAAGCTCGCGGCGGCGCTCGAGCGGGGGAGCGCCGCGGGGTCCGCGGTCGTCCTCGGGTCGGTCGGCGCCTTCCCGTCCGACCTGGCCCCACCGGGGTCGCAGGTGCTCGACCTGCAACCGCCTGCGCCCGCCCTCGCCGCGGAGGCACCGACCGACCTCGAGGAGGTCCGCGCATGAGCGCCGCCGTCCCGGGCCCCGGCCCGCGCGCCGCCCGCGGCCGCAGGGCCTGGACCGTCGCCGCCGCCGTCGCGCTGCCCCTCGTCGTCCTCGGCCTGCTCCTGTGGGCGCTGTGGGACCCGCAGGAGCGGCTCGACACCGTCCAGGCGGCGATCGTCAACCACGACGAGCCCGTCGAGATCGACGGGCAGACCGTGCCGCTCGGGCGACAGCTCACGGCCGGACTCGTGAGCGGCGGGGCCGCGTCGTCCGACACGGGACCGGTCGCGGTCCAGCCGGCGGCCGGCACGACCAACTACGACTGGGTCGTCACCGACTCGGCGGACGCGTCGACGGGCCTCGCCGACGGCACGTACGCCGCCGTCGTGACGATCCCCGAGAACTTCTCCGCGGCGGCCACGTCGTTCGGCGGCGACGACCCGTCGGCGGCGACGCAGGCCACGCTCTCGGTCGAGACCGCGCCCGGCGGACGCGCCGTCGACGAGGCGCTCGCGCGCATCGTCACGACGACGGCGACGACGGTCCTCGGCCAGACCCTCACGGAGAACTACGTCGACGGCGTCCTCGTCGGCTTCACGACCCTGAACGAGCAGCTCGGCGAGGCCGCCGACGGCGCGACCCAGCTCGCCGACGGCGCGTCCGACGCGAACGACGGCGCTGTCCAGCTCGCCGACGGCGCCGGCCAGGTCGCGACGGGGGCGGACCAGCTCGCCTCGGGGGTCGGCGAGCTCGCCGCCGGGGCGGACGAGCTCGCGGCCGGGACGTCGCAGGGCGCCGGCGGCGCGGCGGCGCTCGCCGAGGGCGCCGGCGCGCTGTCCGGCGGGGTCCAGGGCGTGGCCGACGGCGCCGCGCAGCTCTCCTCGGGCGTGGCCGCGCTCGGGACGGGGGTCGCGCCGCTGCCCGCGCAGGCGACGGAGCTCGCCGACGGCGCGCAGCAGGTGTCCGACGGCGTCGGGCGGCTCGTGCAGGAGAACGTCACGGGCCTCGAGGCGGCGAAGCGGGCGGCGGGCTGCGCCGACGACCCGACCTCCGACGTGTGCCAGCGGCTCGACGCCCAGATCGCCGAGCTCCGGCAGCTCGCCGGCGCGGCGCAGCAGGTCGCCGACGGGAACGCCGCGCTCGCGGGCGACCCGGCGTCGTCGACCGGTCTGTACGGCCTCGCGGCGGGCGTCCAGCAGCTCACGGGTGCGTCCCAGCAGCTCGCCGACGGCGCGGCCCAGGCTGCGGCCGGGGCGTCCGGTCTCGCGACCGGCGCCGACGACCTCGCCGCCGGGCTCGACCAGCTCGACGCGGGCGCGTCCGGGCTCGCGGCGGGCGTCGGCGAGCTCTCGACGGGGGCGGACCAGCTCGCCACCGGTACCCAGGGGCTCGCGACAGGCGCGACCGACCTGGCCGGCGGCGTCGGGCAGCTCGCCGACGGGTCCTCCGACCTCGCGGACGGCTTGGGCGAGGCGGTCGACCAGGTGCCCTCGTACACCGACGACGAGGCCACGCACCTCGCGTCGGTCGTGGCGAACCCGGTCGAGGCGCCCGGGACGGAAGGTCTCGGCACCGGCTCCACGGGTCCGCTGTTCGCGGTGCTCGCGCTGTGGCTCGGGGCGCTCGCCGTGTTCGTCGCCTTCCCGCCCGTGCCGGCGCAGCTCCTCGGGTCGACGCGCGGCGCCGGTCGCCTCGCGCTCCGGGCCCTCGCCCTGCCCGCCGGCATCGGTGTCGCCACGGGTCTCGTCGTGGGCGGCGTGCTGGCCGCCGTCGAGGACGCGAGCCTCGGCGGGTGGCTCGGGCTGCTCGCCCTCGGGGCGCTCTCGTCGGTCGTCTTCGTCGCGCTCAACCAGGCGCTCGCGGCGCTGCTGGGCAACGTCGGGCGCGCGCTGAGCCTGCTCGTCGCGGTGCTGCTCGTCGCGACGGGGATCGTCGCGACGGTCCCTGCGGCGCTCACCGGCCTGCGCGACCTGCTGCCCGTCGGGTCCGCGCTCGGCGCGTTCACCGCGGTCGTCGAACCCGGCGCGACCGGAGGAGCGGGTGACGTGGTGTCGCTGGTGATCTGGGGGCTCGTGTCGGTCGCGGTGACGACCCTCGTGGTCGCCCGGCGCCGGACCGTGCGCGTGGAGCAGCTCCTGCGCGCCTGACACCGGCGCGTCGCGGCGCCCGTGTGGGCGGCGGACGCGAGACTCTCTCGGGCAGGCGGCGAGAGGGGACGGTGCGACATGGACCAGCAGAAGGCACGGGAGATCAAGACGCAGCTCGTGGACTACGCGCGCGAGCTCGCGGAGCGCAGCGGCGCGGTCATCGAGGCGAGCGGGGCGCCCGACGGCGCGGTGGACGCGGTCCGCGCCCCGACGCTCGCGCTCGGGCTCGCCCCGCGCGACGGCGGCGGGTACGCGATCGCGGTCCGGTACCGGCTCGGCGTGTCGGCGGCACGCAGCATCGCGCGCAAGGTCGCGTCGGAGGCCGGGGACACGGTCGACGTGCGTCGCACGGGGCGCATCCGTCCGCTCGCGGCGCCGGACGCGGCGGACCCGTCGGCACCGGGCCTGCGCCCGCCCGTCGTGACGGCGCAGGCCTCGGGCGAGACCGGTCGTGCGCGGCCGCTGCGACCCGGCGTGTCGATCGCGAACGTCGACGTGACCGCCGGGACGCTGGGTGCGTTCGTCCGGGCGACGACGCCCGTCGAGGGCGCTGCTGCGGACGCCGTCTACGCGCTGTCGAACTGGCACGTGCTGGCGGGCTCGACGGCCGCGGAGGTCGGGGACGTCGTCGTGCAGCCGGGGCCCGCCGACGGCGGCGGCCCGCGGGACCGGGTCGGCACGCTCGCGCGCCTCGTGCCGCTCACGGCGGGCGAGACGCAGACGGTCGACGCGGCGATCGCGCTGCTCGACGACGCCGAGGTGGACCCCGAGTACCCCGTGGGACGCATCACGACGACGGCGCGGGCCGAGGGCGGGGAGGCGGTCGGCAAGATCGGCCGCACCACGTCGGTCACGGCGGGGCGGGTCACGGCGATCGAGCTCGACGACGTGGTGGTCGGCTACGGCGACGAGCTCGGCGCGCTGCGCTTCGACGACCAGATCGAGGTCGAGTCCACGGGCACCGGCCCGTTCTCGCGCGGCGGCGACTCGGGATCGCTCGTGTACCGGGAGGACGGCGTGGCGCTCGGGCTGCTGTTCGCCGGGTCCGAGACCGGCGGGACGAACGGGTCCGGCCTCACGTACTGCAACGCGATCGACACGGTGCTCGAGCGGCTGGGCGTGACGCTGCTGGGGTGACGGCCCGGGCCGCAGCGACCTCCGTCCCGTGACCTCGCGGGCCGCAGGGTCCACAATGGGTCGAGGAGGTGGTGCCTCGTGGCGACCCTCGAACGAGCCCGCGACGCCAAGACGATGCTCCGCGACGAGATCGCCGGCACGGACGGTGTGACCGGCGTGGGCCTGACCCGCGTCGGGAGAGCGGAGGCTCCGCGACCCGACGGCCGCGTGCAGCAGGTCGGCGACGACTGGGCGCTACGGGTCAACGTGACGTCGCACGACGTCGTCGTCCCGCAGTCCGTGGACGGCGTGGACGTCGAGGTCCGCGTCGTCGGTGCCGTGACGCCGAGCACGTCGGGGAGCTGAGCGTACGGGGAGGCCGAGCCTCAGCCGCCGAGGCGGTCGTCGAGCCAGTCGAAGACCCGCTGCTCCGTGAGCGCGCGGGCGAGGGGCTGGCAGTGGTAGTTCGCCCCTTCCGCCGCCGTGAACCGCACGACCGTCGCGACGTCGGGTGCGAGCCGCGCGAGCTCCTCCGACTGCCCCGGCCAGAACTGCTCGTCCTCGGGGTCGGTGAGGAGCAGTGGCGTCGTGATGCGCGCGGCGACGTCCCGCGCGTCGTACCGCCGCACCTCGCGCATCGTCGCGGCGTAGCCCTCGACGCCGTACGGGCGTGCACGGAACCGCCACGTCCGGGCCGTCGCCTTCGACAGCCGCATGCCGAGCTCCATGTCGCGGTCGAACGCGTGGTCGTCACCCTTGTCGAGGAGCTTGAGCAGGCTCTTGGGCACCTGCTTCTCCCACGAGGCGGCGACGTCGACGACGCCCGGGTCGAGGACCGCCGCCACGGGTCGGTGCTCGAACGCGAGGGCGCGCGCCACCCAGTAGCCCGCCTGGCTGATGCCGTAGACCGCGATCCGGTCCGCGTCGACGTCGGGGTGGGCGGCGAGCGCGTCGACCACCGGCGTGAGGACGGCCTCGAAGTCGGGGCGGAACGAGACGCCGTGCTCGAACAGCATCGACTGCTGCCCGGGGCCGTCGAACACCAGCGCGTGGTAGCCGCGGGCCAGCGCGCCGTGCACGCACGCGCTCCACAGCGACGGCAGCGAACCGTCCGAGCCGTTGACGGCGACGACCACCGGCCTCGGGCCGTCGGCCTCGGACCTCGCTGCCGCGCGGAACAGGTAGCCCGGCAGGGTCCTGCCCTCGTAGGGGATCGCGACGCGCTCGACGTCGAGGCCGGACGTGTCGACCCACCGATCCCACTGTGCGCGGTGCTTGCGGAACGTTGTGAGCAGCGCGTCCTCGGACTCCAGCGCCGCCACCGCGTTCACGGCGACGGCGTAGTACGTGGCCGCGCGCAGCGACGTCGCGGCGGCGCTCGTGCGGTGGCCGGCCTGTGCTGCGTCGTCGGCCTGGCCCGCGACGCGGTCGCCCAGGTCGGACCACGCGGCAAACCACGCGTCGTGGTCCTTCTCCTTGACGCCCCCAACGGCGGCGAGCACCTCTCCGACGTCGGACGCACCGGAGAACGCATGGCCCAGGACCGTGCGGATCTCGTAGTCGAGGTCGTGGCTGCCGGAGAACCCGGCCGTGAACGGGTCGTGACCGGACATGATGCCCCCTCGCCGACGGGTCGGACGTCTCCCAGGGTGCTCCTCCCCGGGAGATCCGACCAGCGGGGACAATGAGGCGTGACATCTCGCGCTCCCCGGTCGACCACCACCCGTCTGCCCCGTGTCCGGGCCTCCGAGCTGCGCGGTCGCGGCTGGCTCAACACCGGCGGCAAGGACGTGGCCCTCGCCGACCTGCGCGGCAAGGTCGTGATCCTCGACTTCTGGACGTTCTGCTGCATCAACTGCCTCCACGTGCTCGACGAGCTGCGCGAGCTCGAGGAGGCGCACCGCGACGAGCTCGTGATCATCGGCGTGCACTCGCCGAAGTTCGAGCACGAGGCCGACCCCGAGGCGCTGGCTGCTGCCGTCGAGCGGTACGAGGTGCACCACCCCGTGCTCGACGACCCCGAGCTCGTCACCTGGTCCGCGTACACCGCGCGCGCCTGGCCGACGCTCGTCGTCATCGACCCCGAGGGGTACGTCGTCGCGCAGATGGCAGGGGAGGGCCACGCCTCGGCGATCGCGGCGCTCGTCGACGAGCTCGTCGCGGAGCACGACTCCCGCGGCACCCTCCATCGTGGCTCAGGCCCCTACGTCCCTCCCGCCCCGACCTCGGGAACGCTGCGGTTCCCTGCCAAGGCGATCACGCTCCCGGGCGGGAACCTGCTCGTCGCCGACGCCGGCCACCACTCGCTCGTCGAGCTCGCGCCCGACGCCGAGACGCTCGTCCGGCGCATCGGGACCGGCGAGCGCGGGCTCGTCGACGACGCGCCCGACGTCGCGCGGTTCAGCGAGCCGAACGGGCTGTGCCTCGTTCCGGAGGAGCTGCGATCGTCGCTCGAGTACGACGTGCTCGTCGCCGACACGGTGAACCACGCGCTGCGGGGCGTGCGGTTGTCGGACGGCGTCGTGACGACCGTCGCGGGGACCGGTGAGCAGTTCATGGTCGGTGGGGTCGAGAACGTCGTGCTGGCTCGTGGGGATGTGGCCGCCCCCGACTCCCACCTCTCGCCGGACCGTCGCCTCGGTCCCTTCGACGCAGGTGTCACGTACGAGCCGCTCGACGTGAAGCTGTCGTCGCCGTGGGACGTGGCGTGGTCCGGCGAGCTGGGCGGTTTCGTCGTCGCGATGGCCGGGAACCACACCCTGTGGGCCTTCGACGGGTTGGGGAAGATCGGGCTGCTCGCCGGGACGATGAACGAGGGGCTCGAGGACGGGCCCGGTGAGATTGCGTGGTTCGCGCAGCCGTCCGGGTTGGCCGTTGCTGCTGACGGGGCCGTCTGGGTCGCCGACGCCGAGACGTCGGCGCTGCGCCGTGTCGACGGGCTGCGTGGCGGGGCCGCCGTCGTGCCGGACGGCGTGACGGTACGGACCGCCGTCGGGCAGGGGCTGTTCGACTTCGGGCACCGGGACGGGCCGACCGATCAGGCGCTGTTCCAGCACCCGCTGGGGGTCGCGGTGCTGCCCGACGGGAGCGTGGTCGTCGCCGACACGTACGACGGCGCGATCCGCCGGGTCGTGCTCGACGACTCGGGGCCGGGCGCCGACGTCGGGGACGACGCCGCGGGCACGCGGCTCGCGGGCGAGGTCACGACGCTGGCGACGGGACTCGCCGAGCCGAGCGACGTCGTCGTGCAGGTGGTCGAGGACGTCGACGGGCCGGCGCAGGTGCACCTGCTCGTCGTCGAGTCGGCGGCGCACCGGATCACGCGCGTGGCGCTGCCTGCGGGTCTGGCGGGCGAGGTGCTCGACGGCGGTGCGCACCGGACCCAGCGGCCCGTCACCGAGATCGCGGCCGGGGCCCTGCGGCTCGACGTGCCGTTCGTGCCTGCGCCCGGCCAGAAGCTCGACGACCGGTTCGGGCCGTCGACCGAGCTCCGCGTGAGCGCGACGCCGCCCGAGCTGCTGCTCTCCGGCGGGGGCACGGGCACCGACCTCCACCGCGACCTCGCGGTCAACCCCGCCGTGGCCGAGGGCGTCCTGCACGTGACCGCACGGGCGGCGTCGTGCGACGTCGTGCCGCTCGGACCCGACGGCCAGCCGGACCCGGACGTCTTCCCCGCGTGCCACCTCGCGCAGCAGGACTGGGGCGTCCCGGTGCGCGTCGTCGCCGGGGACGACGCGCCGGGAACCGTCCCGGAGCTCACGCTCCCGCTGCGCGGCTGACGACGAACCCCGGTCTACGCGGCACCCCTCGCTGCCGAACCCCGGGTTGTGCGCCAGAGATCGGCCTGAGCGACGCACAACCCGGGGTTCGGCACGCTGGGCGACCCGGGGTTCGTGAGCCCGTCACCCCCAGGTGAGCAGCTCCTCGCCGTGGGAGGCCCACGCGCCGGTCGCGGCGAGGGGCGTCACGTCGTCGGGCGCCGCCTCCAGCGCGACGACGGGGCACACCGCGGACCGGCCGCCAGCCCGGACGGCGGCGGGGTCCCACGAGACGAGCACGGTCCCGCGCTCGACGTGGTCGCCCTGCGCGACGTGCGTCGTGAAGCCCTCGCCGCCGAGCTGCACCGTGTCGATGCCGAGGTGCACGAGGACGGCACGGCCGTCGTCGTGCTGGACGACGAACGCGTGGGGGTGCAGCTTGACGACCGTCCCGGTGATCGGGGCGACGGCGACGCTCCCCTGGGCGTCGTCCGGCTCGACGGCGAGTCCCGGCCCGACGAGACCGGCGGAGAACACGGGGTCGTCGACCTCGCTCACGTCGACGACGGTGCCGGTCACGGGCGCGAGGACGGTCAGCAGGCTCGCTGTCGCCGTCACGCGACCGCCCCCTGCCCCAGGAACGAGACCAGCGCGTCGAGGGACGCCGCAGCGTCCGCACCGTCCTCGGCCGTGCTCAGGACGACCTCCTCGCCCGGACCGACGCCGAGCGTCAGGACCGCCAGGATGCTCGCCGCAGCGACAGGCTCGCCCCCGGGTCGCGCGATCCCGACGGTGACCGGCCGTGCCGCGGCCTCCTTGACGAAGAGCGCCGCGGGACGGGCGTGCAGCCCTTCCGCGAACGCCACGACGGCGGTGCGCTCCACGGGACCTCCTCGTCGGGTGGCTGGACCTCGCCATCGTACGGAACGCACCCCGGCCCGCACGAGGACGGCTCGCTGGTGTGGGTCGCCGAGGTCGGGTCTAGGGTGGCCCGCATGTCAGACGCGACGACGCCGCGGCCTCCCGCCGAGCCGGGAGAGCCGCGTATCCACGTCACGCTCTCCACCGCCAGCGTCTACCCGCGTCGGGCGGCCTACGCCTTCGAGGCCGCCGCCGACCTGGGCTACGACGGCATGGAGGTCATGGTGTGGTCCGACGAGACCACCCAGGACGCCGCGGCGCTCAACCGGCTCTCCGCCGAGCACGGCATGCCGATCCGCAGCATCCACGCGCCGACGCTCCTCGTGAGCCAGCGCGTGTGGGGGCGCCCGCCGGGGCCCAAGCTGCGGCGCAGCGTCGAGCTGGCCCAGGAGGTCGGGGCGAGCACCGTCGTCGTGCACCCGCCGTTCCGCTGGCAGTACAAGTACGCGCGCGAGTTCGAGGAGCTGGTCCGCGAGCTGGACGAGACCGCGGGCGTGACGATCGCCGTCGAGAACATGTACCCCTGGCGCGGGCGCAAGCGCGAGATGCAGGCGTACCTGCCGGGTTGGGACCCGTCCGAGCACGGCTACGACCACGTCACGCTCGACCTGTCGCACGCGGCCGTCGCCCAGCAGGACGCCCTGATGCTCCTCGACGTGTTCGACGGCCGGCTCGCGCACGTCCACCTGGCCGACGGCTCGTCGTCGATCAAGGACGAGCACCTCGTCCCGGGGCGTGGCGACCAGCCGTGCGACAAGGTGCTCGCCGAGCTCGTGCGGCGCGGGTGGTCGGGCGACGTCGTCGTGGAGATCGCGACGCGCCGCGCGCGGACGGCGGCCGAGCGGAGGGAGGACCTCGCGGCGTCGCTCTTCTTCGCGCGGACCTACCTCACGCCTGACCCGCACCCGGCCTACGAGCCCCCGCCGGGCCACGCGCACCGCCACCTCGACGCCTGGTGACCCTGCCCGGTGCTGCCGGGCTCGCCCGTCGGACGAGGCGAGCCCGGCCCTGAGCGTCCGGGTCAGTCCGAGCCGTAGGCGACCACGGCCTCCTCGGAGACCTGCTCACCGTCGCGCTCCGCGGTGACCGTCACGGTCGCCTCGCCGGCGGGAGCGTCGGCGACGCGCGTCGCGAACGACTGGTAGGCGGACTTCCCGGGTGCGACGTCCTCGAACGTCCTCGTGCCGTACGGCGTGCTGACGGTGACGTCGACCGCCGTCTGCTCGTCGTTGACGACCCGCACCGCGACGAAGTCCCTGCTGCCGAGAGTGCGCAGCTCCGCCTCCGCCGAGAAGGCGAGGTCGACGTCGCCGCCGACCAGCGCGGACTGCCAGTCCGTGAGGTCCGCGAGCTTCGTAGCGAGCAGCGCCGTGTCGCCGGCCTCGTCGGAGAGGCTGTCGACGAGCTCCTGGGCCGCCGCGATCGCCGTCAGCGCCGCCGCGTGGTCGCCGGCGTCGGCCGCAGCCTCCGCGTCGTCGAGGTGGGCGGTGATCCCCGCGACGGCCTCGGCGTCACCGTGGCTCGTGGTGTCGAGCTCCTCGACGATGCCGTCGACCTCGCCGAACGTCACGCAGTTGCCGCCGCCCTCGACGACGCCCGCGGTCCACTCGACGCCCTTGAGGACGTGCTCGCGGAACAGCGGGTCGGTCCACGACTGGTCGGTGTGGCCCGCGCCCTCGTACCAGGAGCGGCCGCCCTCGAAGTTGTGGCACCACGCGAGCGGGTGGTCCTCGCCCATCGCGTTGTTGCCCGGCGAGTACGTCGACTCGTCGAGCGTGATGAGGACGTGCACGTCCTCGCGGGGGTTGGTCGTGTAGTTGTACCACTCGTCGAACCGCTCCCAGACGGCGGGCAGGTGCGCCGTCGACGGGTGCGCCGGGCTCTCGACGCGCATGGTCGCGGTCTGCTGTGCCGGGTGGCTCGCGAAGCGCGCGCCGCCACCGGTGAGCTCGCTGTACCAGGGCACGGTGTGCATCGTGTCGGTCGCGGCGTGGAGGCCGACGAACCCGCCGCCAGACCGGATGTAGCCCTGGAACGCAGCGAGCTCGGCGTCGTCGAGGAGGCGCGGCGTCGCCGGGTTGAGCGAGTTGGTGTTGTCGACCGGCGAGGCGAACACGATCGTCGCGTACTGCTGGAGGTCCTCGGTGCTCGTGAAGGGCGTGCTGTCCATCGTCAGGTCGGGCTGGCCCGGCGAGCCGGTGCCCCACCAGCCGCCCGAGGTGTTCGGCGGGTCCCACACGTCGACCGTGAAGCCGTTCTCCGCACCCAGCTCGATGAGGGTGCGCGTCGTGTCGTCGATGTGGGAGTGCCGGAACCCGAGCGTCTCGCCGACCACGAGGATCTTGTACGGGTCGTCGGCGGCGGCGACCGCGGGTGCGACGGACGCGGCCGGGGTGCTCGACGACGCCGGCGCAGCGAGCGCGACCCCCGTCACGGCCAGGGGCACGGCGACGAGTCCCGCCGCCGCCCGATGGATGGTCTTTCCGTTGAACAAATGCATGCGTGCTTCTCCTCGTCTCGCCGGTGAGCAGTGAGAGCCGTGCTGCCGCGCCGCGGCGGTGCGGTGTCGGTACCCGCCTACTTTTAGCGACAGACATTCAAAAGTCAAGGAAACTGAGCAGCACTTCTGCGCGAGATGTGCCGAGGAGCCGCGGCGCCGATCGAGGCCGCTCTCGCTGCCGAGCACGGGGTTGTCCACCGTTCTCCGGCGGATCCGGTGGACAACCCCGTGCTCGGCGGTGGCGGATCGCGTGGTCGTCGTCAGCGCGAGGCGACCGCCCAGCGGAACGCGTTGCGCAGCACGTAGCGCCCGTCGTCCTGGCGGAACGGGGCCGCGGCGGTGAGCAGCACGGGCGCGACCTCGGCCCGGTCCTGCGCGTCCGCCCCGGCGGTGAGGGCGTGGACGAGCGAGGTCGCGTCACGCAGGACCATCGGTGTGGCGGTGAGCTGTTCGGCGTCCACCCTGAGGCCGTGCGAGGCGAGCAGGTCGCCCAGGTAGCCCGGCTCGCGGGTCTCGTCGCTCGGCTCGTGGTCGTCGCCAGCGAGCGCCCGCTCGAGCACCGTGAGGTCGTTGCGGTCGTCCTCGGCCCACGTCGCGACGGCGACCCGGCGCCCGACCCGCGCGCACTCGCGCACGGTCTGCCCGACGTCCGTGAACGCCAGCACGTTGATCGCGGTGACGAGGTCGAACGCGTCGTCGGCCCACGGCAGCGCCTCGCCGCTCGCGACCCGCACGTCGCTGTGCGGGCTGCGGGCCAGGGCGAGCGCGACCATCGCCGCGGACGGGTCGCAACCCGCCGTGACCGCGCCCGCGTCGTCGAGCAGCGCGAGGAGCTCGCCCGAGCCGCAGCCGACATCGAGCACCCGCCACCCCGGGGCCAGACCCGCGGCCGCGAGCATCGCCCGCTGCGCCGGCTCGGCGACCGGGGCCCAGTACCGCGCCCAGTCGCCGGCGACGGATGACCAGTCGTCGACGTCGTCCATGCCCCCATCCTCGCCCGGCACCGCTCGGGCGGGGCGGGTGAGACGGGCGGGTGTCCTGGTCGGTCGCCGCGGCCGGGCCGCGTAGGCTCGTCGATCGTGGCCCGGGTCAACGGTCTTCTCGCCGACACGACGCCCCTGCGTGCCTCCGCGCCGTTCCGACGCCTGTGGTGGGGGCTCGGGATCTCCAACCTCGGGTCGCAGCTCACGGTCGTCGCCGTGGGCCTGCAGGTGTACGCGCTCACGGGGTCGTCGCTCGCCGTCGGCGTGCTCGGCGTCTGCGCGCTCGTGCCGCTCGTCGTGCTCGGGCTGTACGGCGGCGCGCTCGTCGACGCCTACGACCGCCGCAAGGTCGCGCTCGCGGCGTCGGCGGCGCTGTGGGTGATCACGAGTCTCGTCGCGCTCCAGGCGTGGCTCCACCTGGACTCGGTCGGGGTGCTCTACGCGCTGGTCGCGGCGCAGTCGGCCGCGTTCGCGATCAACAACCCCGCGCGGTCGGCGATCATCCCGCGCCTCGTCGAGCCACGGCTCCTGCCCGCGGCGAACGCCCTCCAGACGCTCGCGTGGAACGTCGCGCTGACCGTGGGGCCGCTCGGGGGCGCGTTCCTCGTGGCGCTGTGGGGCTACCAGGTTGCGTACACGATCGATGCGGTGCTGTTCTCCGCGGCGCTGTGGGCGGTGTGGCGGCTGCCGGACATCCCGCCCGTGTCCGGGCCGCAGGCCGGCGAGGTGACCCCTGGCCCGGAGACGTCGCTCGGCGGTGACGACGTGTCCGGGGCACAGGTCGCTCCGGTGCCTCGCCCTGACGCGGCGGTGGAGGCCGCGCGTGCCCGACGGCGTCCCCGCGGCCGGGTGGTCGGGTGGCGGTCCGTGGTGGACGGGCTGCGCTACCTCGGGACGCAGCCCAACATCCGCACGACGTTCCTCGTGGACCTCGCGGCGATGGTGCTCGCGTCGCCGCGCGTCCTGCTGCCCGCGGCGGGCGTCGTCTGGCTCGGCGGGGGAGAGGCCACGACCGGGGTCCTCACCGCGGCGTTCGCGGTCGGGGCGGTGCTCGCGAGCGCGTTCTCCGGCGGGCTGTCGCGCGTGCGGTGGCAGGGCCGCGTGATCGTCTGGGCGATCACCGCGTACGGCGCGTCGATCGTGCTGTTCGGGCTCGTGCTGCTCGGCGTCGGCGCGACGTCCCCGACGACCGTCCTCGTCGGGTGGGTCGTCGCCGCGTGCGTCGCGCTCGCGCTCGCCGGGGCGTCGGACGCCGTGAGCTCGGTGTTCCGCCAGACCATCCTCCAGACGGCGGCGCCCGACGAGATGCGCGGTCGCCTGCAGGGAGTGTTCATCGTGGTCGTCGCGGGCGGTCCGCGGCTCGGCGAGCTGGTGCTCGGCGCGCAGTCGACGTGGACCGGTGAGGCGTGGGCCGCCGTCGTCGGCGGGATCGCGTGCGTCGTCGCGCTGTGGCTCGTCGTGCGCGCGCAGCGCCGGTTCTGGCGCTACGACGCCCTGCACCCCGAGCCCTGACGGACCGCTGTCGCCGAGACGTGGGCTTCCGCCTGGAGTCAGCCGATTCGGGGGCGGGAGCTCACGTCTCGGCGGCGACGGTGACCAGGACCGGCGCGCCGAGCCGTTCGATCCGACCGCGCCCCCAGTCGCCGAGCGACTCGAGCGCCGCGTTGAGCGTGCTGCCGTGCTCGGTGAGCGAGTACTCGACGCGCGGCGGCACCTCGGGGAACACCTCGCGCACGAGCAGGCCGTCGGCCTCCATCTCCCGCAGCTGCTGCGCGAGCACCTTGTCGCTCACGCCCGGCAGGCCGCGCTTGAGCTCGGCGTACCGGCGCACGCCGTGGTCCTCCAGCTCCCAGAGGATCAACGACTTCCACTTGCCGCTCACGACGTCCATCGCCGCGTCGAGGCCGCACACGTAGGGACCGCGGCGCGGTGAGCCCGACGGCGCACCCGTCGCCGCCCGGGATCCGTCCGGCCGGGTCGCGCTCTGCCGGGTCTCGCCCGGCCGGGTTCCGTCGTGCCGGGCCTCGCCCGGCCGGTCGTCGAGACCGGGGCGGATCGTCGTCGTCGTCATCGCTCGCTCCTTCGTCGCTGTCCTGCGCGCGCCTCGACCTGGGCGGAGCGCTGACCTGCACGCTCACCTGTGGGTGAGAACCCCACCTCGAAGTGCGTTCTTCCCGGCCGACCGTACGACGGCGAGGGTGGACGGCGAGGGCACGCCGCACCGTCGGCGCCGCCCGGCTCCACCACCCGAACCGGAGGAACGATGCCCGACCACCAGTCCCCACCCGTCACCGTGCTCGGGCTCGGCGCGATGGGCGGCGCGCTCGCCGCCGCGACCGTCGCCGCCGGGCACGCCACCACCGTCTGGAACC
Organism: Cellulosimicrobium sp. PMB13; assembly: GCF_051294865.1. Classification (NCBI taxonomy): domain Bacteria; kingdom Bacillati; phylum Actinomycetota; class Actinomycetes; order Micrococcales; family Promicromonosporaceae; genus Cellulosimicrobium; species Cellulosimicrobium sp. PMB13. Next base: position 1,277,608 of record NZ_CP145910.1, read on the forward strand.
GCACACCGGGACGCGCCGACGCGCTCGTCGCCGCCGGGGCGAGCGAGGCGCCGTCGGTGCGCGACGCCGTCGCCGCGTCGCCGCTCGTCGTGGCGGTCCTGCTCGACCGCGCGTCGGTGCACGAGACCCTCGATCCCGTCGTGGACGCGCTCGCGGGCCGGACGCTCGTCAACCTCGTCACGACGACGCCCGAGGAGTCGCGGGAGCTCGCCGCGTGGGCGACGTCCCACGGCATCGACTACCTCGACGGCGGCATCATGGCCGTCCCCGCGATGATCGGCGGGCCGGGCTCCGAGGTCCTTTACAGCGGGTCGCGCGCCGCGTTCGACGCCGCCCGTCCCGTGCTGGACACGTGGGGCGAGAGCACGTGGTTCGGCGAGGACCCCGGCCTCGCGCCGCTCTACGACCTCGCGCTCCTCGCGGGGATGTACGCGATGTTCGCGGGCTTCTTCCACGGTGCCGCGATGGTCGGGACGGCGGGCGTGAGCGCAGCCGACTTCGCGCGCCGCGCGGCGCCCTGGCTCGTCGCGATGACGTCGGGGCTCGCGGAGTACGCGGACGTGATCGACCGCCGCGACTACGCGGGCCCCGGGCAGCAGAGCCTCGAGTTCTCGGACCTCTCGGACATCATCGGCGCGAGCGAGGAGGCCGGGCTCGCGACCGACGTCGTCGCGGCCGTGCAGGGGCTGATCCGGCGCCAGGTCGACGCCGGGCACGGTGCCGACGGCTTCGCACGCACCGTCGAGAGCATCCGCGGCGGCACCACCCCCACCGACAGCACGCCCACCGTCACCACCCCCACCGTCACCGCAGGAGGAACCCGATGAGCACGCCCGCCCCCGTCACCCTGATCGGTCTCGGCCCGATGGGCCAGGCCATGGTCCGCACGCTGCTCGCCGCAGGCCACCCCGTCACCGTGTGGAACCGCACGCCGTCGCGCGCGGACGCGCTCGTGGCCGAGGGTGCGACCCTCGCCGGGTCGCCTGCCGAGGCCGTGGCGGCGAGCGACGTCGTCGTGCTGAGCCTGACGGACTACGCGGCGATGTACGACGTCCTCGGCGCGGCGTCGGACGCGCTGCGCGGACGGACGGTCGTCAACCTCAGCTCCGACACCCCCGGCGCGACGCGCGACGCCGCCCGGTGGGCCCGCGACCACGGCGCGACGCTCGTGACCGGCGGCGTCATGGCACCGGCGCCGATGGTCGGGACCGCGGAGGCCTACGTCTACTACTCCGGACCGGAGGCCGCGTTCCGGGCGCTCGAGCCGATCCTCGCCCTGCTCGGCGCGCCCCGCTACATCGGCGAGGACCCGGGGCTCGCGCAGCTCATGTACCAGGCGCAGCTCGACGTCTTCCTCACGGCGCTGTCCGGCGTCGCGCACGCGGCGGCGCTCGCACAGGCCGCCGGCGTCCCGCCCACGCAGTTCGTCCCGGAGGCGCTGCAGACGCTCGTCACCACGCCGGCGATGATCGGGGGCGACGGCGCGGCGGGCGTCGAGTTCGAGACCGGCGTCCACCCGGGCCACCTGAGCACCGCGACCATGATGGGCGCGACCGCCGCGCACGTCCTCGGGGCGAGCGAGGAGCTGGGCGTCGACACCGCGCTGCCGGGTGCGGTCCTGTCGCACTACGAGCGCGCGCTCGCCGCGGGGCACGGTCGGGACAACTGGACGGCGATCTTCGAGGTGATCAAGGCGGACGCCGACGAGCGCTCCCAGGGTCGCGCGCCGGCTCGACAGATGCGTCGGTAGGGTGGCGCGCGTGACCGCCGCCGCACCCCGCGAAGCCCTTGCCGAGACCCCGCCGCGGGACCGGGACGAGGTCTTCGTCGCCGGTCCCGCGTCGTGGAACCGGATCGTCCGGCTCGACGCGCTCCCCGAGCCGAGCCCGCACACGGTATTCGCGCGTGACTCCTACGACACCGTGGGCGGCACGTCCGCCGGCAAGGCGCTCAACCTCGCGGCGCTCGGCCGGTCGGTCACGCTGCGCACGGTGCTCGGCACGGACGACGACGGCACGCGCGTGCGCTCGGTGCTCGAGTCCGGGGGCGTGCGGGTGCTCGCCGAGGCGTCGCCCGACGGGCGCACGGAGAGCCACCTCAACCTCATGGACCACGACGGTGGTCGCGTGTCGGTGTACCTGCGGGCGCCGGGCGAGGTCCCGGCGGCGGGCGCGGGCTGGGACGCGGCCGTCGCCGCGCTCGACGCCGCCGCGGCGGTCGTCGTCGACCTCGCCGTCGCGGCCCTGCCCGTGCTGGACCTCGCCGTCAGGCGCGGTCGCGACGTCTGGGTCGACCTGCACGACTACGACGGCGCCGCGGACTTCCACCGCCCGTGGGTCGAGGCGGGCACGCACGTGTTCCTCAGCTCGGACCGCCTGCCGGACCACCGCGCGTTCATGGGTGCACGTCTCGACGCGGGCGCGCGGCTCGTCGTGTGCACGCACGGCACTCGCGGGGCGACGGCGCTCACGGCCGACGGGTTCGTCGACGTGCCCGCGCAGGCGGTCGAGGACGTCGTCGACACGAACGGCGCCGGGGACGCCTTCGTCGCGGGCTTCCTCGACGCGCACCTGCGGGGCGAGCCCGTCGAGGCGGCGATGCGGGCGGGGGCCGTGCACGCCGCCCGCGTCGTGCGCAGCCCGGGCCTCGCCCCGCTCGACGCCGCGGCCCGGGACTGACGCCGCCTCTGCCCGGGCGACGGACGGACCCCGGTCAGGCGCGTCCGGACGCGGCCAGCGGGTCGTCGGCGGACGGCACCGGGGCCGACCACGTGCGCCGGTGCCCGACGAGCACGAGCACGACCCCCAGCACCGCCCAGCCCGCCAGGACGAGCCACGGCAGGGTCGTGTCCGCGGCGGGGAAGTACGAGAGGTCGCGCAGGAGCGTCGCGGACGCCCCCGGCGGGAACCACTGCCCGACGGCGCCCCACGGCGCGAGCAGCATCTCGACCGGCATCGCGGCGGCCGAGAGCGGGTTCGCGACGAGGAGGAAGAGGACCGGCCCGACGGCGATCCCAGGGCGCCCGAGCACCGCGGCAGCGCCGACGATCGTGCCCGAGATCCCGAGCAGGGTGAGCCCGACGGCGGCGGAGTCGGCGAGGAACGCGCCGTGCAGCCCGCCGAGGCCGTGGAGGATCCCCGCGATCGCGAGGCCGCCGACGATCGCGTACGTGCCGAGCGCCGCGAGCCGCCGTCCGGTGCCGAGCACGACGAGCGCTATCGCGACCCCTCCGGCGATCCCCCCCAGGACGAGCGGGAACGTGGCGGCGCCGAGCGTCGTGCCGCGCGCGTCGTCGGGGGAGAGCGGCACGACGTCGGTCACGACGACGGTCGGCACGCTGGCGGCGGGCACACCCTGGGCCGCGGCAGCGGCGTCGACCTGGGCCTGGAGCGCGGTCGCCTGCTGGCCGAGGAGCTGCGCGACGACCGGGCTCGCCGCCGAGGCCGTGAGGACCTCGGGCTCGGCGCCCAGCACGATCGCCCCGTAGACGTCGCGGGACTCCACGAGCGCGACGGCGGCGTCGCGGTCGTCGACCGCGGTGACGTCGAGCACGCCCGGAGCGCCCTGCGCGAGGCCGGCCTCGACCTGCGCCACTTGCTCGGCGGAGCCCGCGACGGCGACCGGGAGGTCTCGCGGCTCGGCCGTGACGGACGGCCACAGGAACGCCAGGACGACGACGCTCACCACGGTGACGAGACCGACGGCGAGCCCGAGGACACGGTGCCAGGGGGTGACGCCGGGGGTGCCGTCGGGGGTCTGCCCGGCGGTGACGCCGGCCGTTCGGCCGGGGACGGTGCCGGAGGGATGGGACGTCTGCGGTGACCGGGTGCTCATGACCACTCCTCAAAACGAATGTTCGTTCTTTAAAGACTCCACGCGTCCGGCGAGTCTGTCAAGAACGATCGTTCGGTTTAGGCTGGGGCGATGCCCAGGGTGACCGAGGAGTACCGCACCGCGCGCCGCGACGAGATCGCCGAGGCGGCGTTGCGCGTGTTCCGGCGCAAGGGTTTCCAGGCGGCCTCGATGGCCGACATCATCGCCGAGTCGGGGCTGTCCGCGGGGGCGATCTACGGCTACTTCCCCAGCAAGTCGGAGATCGTCCGGGCGACGGCGACCCGGATCGTGGGGGCGCGGGTCCTCGACGTCGAGCGGCTCGCCACGCAGGAGCCGCTGCCCGCACCGGCCCAGGTCGTGCGCGTCCTCATGACGGGGGTCCAGCGCGAGCTCGGGGACCCCCGCATCCTCGTCCAGCTCTGGGGCGAGGCCATGACCGACCCGGCGCTGCTCGGCCTCGCGGCGGGCGTCGTCGCTCGCATCCGCGGGACGTTCGAGCACTACCTCGCGGAGTGGCACCGCCGCACCAACGGGCTGGACGAGGACGCGGCCGCCGCGCTCGCCGTCGAGCAGGCGCCGCTGTTCGTCAGCGCGTGCCAGGGCTGCATCATCCAGTCGGGGCTGTTCGAGGACTTCGACCGCGACGGCTATCTCGACCAGCTCGACCGGTACCTCCCGCGCTGACGGGCTACGGCGCGGCGAAGAGCGGCGCGCGACCGGGCGGCTGGGCGGGCGGCGGACCCTGCTCTCCCGGGCGGACCGGCCGTACCTGCGTCGGCTCCCCCTGCGTGAGGTGGAGCTCGTCGCCGTCGTGCACGAGCCGCAGCTTCTCGCCGGACACCAGCCGGTACGTCACGCCGTCGCGCCGCACCTCGACGCGAGCGCTCGCACCGTCCGCGTGCACCGGGAAGGCGAGCCCGGTGAGCCGGGACGGCAGGGACGGCGCGAGGTGCGGGACGCCGTCCTCGTGGCGCAGACCGCCGAGCCCGGCGACCAGAGCGGTCCACGTCCCGGCGAGCGACGCGACGTGCAGCCCGCCGTCGGTCGACCCGCGCAGGTCGCACAGGTCGAGGAGCGCGCACTCGCGCGCGTACGCGTAGGCGAGGTCCAGGTAGCCGATCTCCGCGGCGACCACGGCCTGCACGGGAGCGGACAGCGACGAGTCGCGCACCGTCAGGGGCTCGTAGTAGTCGAAGTCGCGGCGCCTCTGCTCGGGCGTGAACTCCTCCCGCGCGACGTGCAGCGCAAGCACGAGATCGGACTGCTTGACCACCTGCCGACGGTAGAGCTCGGAGTAGTGGACGTGGTCGTCGAGCGGGAACCGGGCGGTGCCGCGCCCCTCGAAGTCCCAGTGCGCGTGCCGCGTGAAGTCCTGCGACTGCTCGGTGACCTGCAGCTCGTCGCTGTAGGGCACGATCATCCGGTCGGCGGCGAGCAGCCACGCCGCGCTCTCGTCCGCGGTGACGCCCAGCCCGCCCGCCCGCTCCGGGTACCGGTCGCACAGGTCCGCGGCGGCCCGGAGGTTCTGGCGCGCCACGAGGTTGGTGTAGGTGTTGTTGTCCACGATCGCGGTGTACTCGTCCGGGCCGGTCACGCCGTCGATGCGAAAGCCCGCGTCGGTGTGGTGGCCGCGTCCCGCCCACAGGCGCGCCGTCTCGACGACCAGGTCGACGGCGACGTCGCGCGCGAACGCCTCGTCCCCCGTGGCGGCAACGTGCCGCATCGCGGCGAGCGCGACGGCGGCGCTGACGTGGAACGCGGCCGTCCCGGCGGGCCAGTAGCCCGACGACTCCCGCCCGCTGACCGTCCTCCACGGGAACGCGGCGCCCGGAAGACCCAGCTCGGCCGCACGCTCGAGCGCGTGCGGCAGGCTGGCGTGCCGCCAGCGCAGGTGCGCGGCCGCCGCGCCCGGCAGCACGTGGTCCAGGACCGGGAGCACGAACGTCTCCGAGTCCCAGAAGGCGTGCCCCCCGTACCCGGTGCCCGTGAGTCCCTTGGCGCGGACGCCCACCCCCTCGACGCACGCCGACGCCTGCACCGTCTGGAACAGGGCGAACCGCGCGGCCTGCTGCATCTCGTCGTCGCCCTCGACCTCGACGTCGCCGCGCTCCCAGACCTCGGCGAGGAGCTCGGCCTGCTCGCGCTGCAGCGCGTCCCACCCGGCGCCGAGGGCGTCGGTGAGCACGTCGTGCGCGTGCGCGGGCAGGGCGTCGGCGTCCGGCCCGCCCACGTGCGCCGAGACCACGAGCACGGTGACCCACTGGCCGGCACGCAGGTCCACGGTGAGGGTGGCGGCGCCCGCGCGGTGGTGCCGACACCGGCGTCACGCCGTCGGCCGCCTCCACGACGTGCGCGGTCTCGACGGCGACACCCCGGCCCGAGCGGACGGTGCGCTGGTGCACGGACGAGCCCTCGGCGTCGTGCCGGCACGACGCCGTGACGAGCCCGGGCTCCGCGCGCTCCGGGTTCTGCCCGGCGTCGCCGTGGGGGCAGTCGGGGGCGGGACGCGCGGTCACCGTGACGTCGTCGTGCGCGCGCACGCGCCACCGCGACGCGACGATCTCGGGCCGCGCGAGGGACACCAGGCGCCGGTTGGCGAGGCTCACCGTCCCGCCCGACGGCGCGGTCCAGCGCAGCTCCCGGTCCAGGACCCCGCGGCGCAGGTCGAGGACGCGGTCGTGCGCCTCGACGGTGCCGGACGCGACGTCGACCGGAGCCCCGTCCACGGACCAGCCGACGCGCCACGCGTCGACCACCGGGACGAGGCGTTCCTCGATCTCGGGGTAGGCGTAGCCGCGCTCGGCGTACGTCTGGTCGTACTCCTCGACGACGCCGGCGACGAGCGTCGCCGGGTCCGCGTCCGCGGGAGTCTCGTCGAGGACACCGCGCACACCGACGTGCCCGTTGGCCAGGGACAGGACGGAGGCCGCGGTGCGCGCGCCGTCGAGGTCGAGGTCGGACTCCCGGACGGACCAGGCGCTGAGATCGTTCGTCACCCGTGACACCTCATCACGGCCCGGGCACGCTCACCCGCCGAGGGGGACCGGCGGTGCCCGACCAGGGTGGCTACGCCAGGCCCGCGTCCCGCGCGACGATCGCCGCCTGCATGCGCGACGCGACCCCGAGCTTGGTGAGCACGCGCGAGACGTGGGTCTTGGCTGTCGCCTCCGAGATGAACAGCTCCGTCGCGATGCCCTGGTTCGACAGCCCGCGGCCCAGCGCCACGAGCACGTCCAGCTCGCGCGGCGTGAGGTCGTCGAGCCGCGCGTCGGGCCGGGCGGCGGTCCGGTCGGTGCCCGACGCCGCGCCGTCCCCGCCGGTCGTCCGGCCGCCCGCCTCGGCAGCGCCCGGGCGGGCCGGGTCGCCGGCGTCACGTCCGCCGTCGGGCCCGGTCCCGCGGCCGCCGTCGGACCCGGGCCTGGGCCCGCGCGCGAACGCGGCGAGCAGGCGCCGGGTGACCTCCGGGGCGAGCACGCCGTCGCCGTCGGCGACGCGCCGGACCGCGTCGAGCAGCGCTGCGGGCTCCGCGGTCTTGAGGAGGAAGCCCGCCGCACCGGCCCGCAGCGCACCGTCGACGTACTCGTCGAGGTCGAAGGTCGTGAGGACGAGGACGTCCGCGAGGCCCTCCGTCGTGATGGCGCGCGTCGCCTCGATCCCGTCGACACCGGGCATGCGCAGGTCCATGAGCACGACGTCCGGGCGCAGCGCCCGCGCGTTGGCGATCGCAGCCGTGCCGTCGGCGGCCTCGCCGACCACCTCGACGTCGTCCGCCGCCTCGAGCAGGAGCCGCAGCCCGGCGCGGATCGCGGCGTGGTCGTCAGCGAGGAGCACGCGGACCGTCGGGCGCGTCATCCGGCGGCCTCGCGGGCGGGAGCCGGGTCGTCGTGGGGAACGGCCGTCGGGACCGTCGCGCGGACGGTCCACCCGCCACCGCCCGCCGACCCGTCCGCAGGCCCGGCGTCGAGCGTGCCGCCGACCCCCTCGGCGCGCTCGCGCATCGTCAGCAGACCCGTTCCCGCGCTGAGCGCCGGGTCCCCGAGCGGCGAGCGCATAGTTGTGCCGTCGTCGTGAACCGTGAGCACGACGTCGTCGCCCGAGCGCTCGAGCCGCACCGCGACCGGCGCGCCGGGCGCGTGCTTGAGCGCGTTCGTCAGGGCCTCCTGCGCGACCCGGTAGAGCGCCTGGTCCACGGCGGCGGGCAGCTCGGCGGCACCCGGGTCGTCCGTGAAGGTCACCTCCGTCCCGGTCGCGCGCGCCGCGTCGAGCAGCGTGCCGATCTCGGCGAGCCGGCCGGGCGCGACCACCGGTTCGGACCCGCGCCGCTCGCTGCGCAGGAGCAGGATCATCGACCGCATCTCCTCCAACGACGTGACCGCGCTCGTGCGCACCTGCTCCAGGGCGGCCCGGTCGCGCCCTGCGTCCGGAGGAAGCTGGAGCGCGGCACCCGAGTGGATGGCGATCGCCGAGAGATGGGACGCGATGACGTCGTGCAGGTCGCGTGCCATCGCGGCGCGCTCGGCCCGGACCGCCTCGTGCCGGTCGAGCTCGGAGATGCGCTCGAGGTCGCTCGCACGCTCGCGCTCGAGCTGCGCCGCGCGGGCGGCGCTCGCGGCGTCGCGGGCGGCGAGGTCCGCACGCGCCCGTTCGAGCTCCGCGAGCTCGGTCTTCTGGCGCACGTTCGTGGCCCACCACAGCGGCATGAGCAGCACCGCGCCGAGCTGGAGACCCGTGTAGACGAAGACCCGCACGTCGCGCGCGGCCTCGCCGGCGGCGACCGCGCCGAGCACCGAGACGGTGACCGTGACGCCCCACAGCCAGGCGCGCGCCCGCGGGCTGCCCCACGTCGCGGCCGCGTACAGCAGGTCCCACAGGACGATGGTGATGGCGAGGGAGCCACCCCATGCGAGGTCCACGAGCATGACGGCGACGCCGCCCGCCAGCGCGAGCATCGGGTGCCGTCGTTTGACGAGGATGAGCGCGCACCCGACCGCGAGCAGCGCGTACCGCCACCACGGTTCCGGGGTCACGATCCCGATCGCGCCGTCGACGTGGACCAGGTCGACGAGGCCCACCTCGATGAGCACCCACCCGAGGACGAACGTCATGACGGCCGTGACCACGTCGTTGCGCGCGTCCTCGAGGCGCCACACCTGGCGCAGCGCGCCGTCGCGGGACCACCAGCGGACTGAGCTCACGTGCCCATCCCAGCACACGCGCCGTCGTCGGGGATCGGTCGAACGGTGTAGACGGCTCGCGGCGAGACCCCCGCGGCGGGGGCGAGGATCGTCCGTCCGGCCGACGACCGAGACCCCTGCCGCGGGGGAAGGTCGGGTCATGGACCTCCCCCTCGACCTCGCCGGTGCCGACGGCACCGGGCTCGGCCTCGCCGCGATGGCCGGCATCCTCGTCGTCCTCGCGCTCGTCGACTCGACGAGCTTCGGCACGCTGCTCATCCCGGTGTGGCTCCTGCTCGCGCCCGGGCGCCTCCGCGCCGGCCGCGTGATCACGTACCTGGCGACGGTGGCGGGGTTCTACCTCGCCGTCGGCATCGTCGTGATGCTCGGCGCGGGTGCGTTCCTCGACCGGTTCGGCGACGCGCTCGACACGCGCGCCGCGGCCATCGTGCAGCTCCTGCTCGGCATCGGGCTCCTGGCGCTGAGCTTCCGGTTCGACGGCAAGCGCGCCGCGCGGCGCGCCGAGCGCGCGGCGGCTGAGGGCCGTCCCCCGGCACCGGGCCGGCTGTCGCGGTGGCGCGAGCGTGCGCTCGGGATCGAGTCGGCCGTCGACGGCGGGGTGCAGGGTGCGGTGACCGTCCGGGCGCGGCCCTCCGTCCTGCCGCTCGTCGGCCTCGCGCTCGGCGCCGTCGCGATCGAGGTCGGCACGATGCTGCCGTACCTCGCCGCGATCGGGATCATCACCACGTCCGACGTCGGGTGGCCGACGTCCGCGGGCGTGCTCGCCGCGTACTGCGTCGTGATGATCGCTCCCGCGCTCCTGCTCCTCCTGGGCCGGCTCGTCGCCGCGCGGGCGGTGGACCCGCTCCTGCACCGGCTCGACCGTTGGCTCACCAAGAACGCCGCCGAGATGACCGGCTGGGTCCTCGGGATCCTCGGCGTGCTGCTCGCGCTGAACGCGATGGGTCGCCTCGGCTGGACGGGCTGACGGGTTGCGACTCGCATGTCAGGGCGACGGGTCACCGGAGTGACCTGTGACCCTGACATGCTGACCGACAGACGCGACGCCGGACACGAACGTGGCCCGCCCGGAGGACCGGACGGGCCACGACGCTGTGCGGGGCGCAGTTCAGACGCGCGTGCCGTTCGACTCCGACGCCCGGTCGGGGCCGGACAGCGTGCTGCCCGCGAGGCCGGCGATGAGCTGGTTGATGTCGACGCCCGTGAGCTGCTTGATGACGCCCTGACCCTCGCCCAGGACGGAGGCGACGTTCTTCGTGATCGCCGAGGCACCGTCGGTCGAGATGACCGTCATGCCCTGGATCTTGCCGATCGGCTCGGCGGCCGCGCGCACGATCTCGGGCAGGCGCTCGATGAGCTCCTGGACGAGAGCCGCCTCGCCGTACTTCTTGAGCGCCTCGGCCTTGGCGTCGGTCGCGACCGCCTCGGCGCGACCCTCGGCCTCGATCGCCGACGCGCGCGCCTCACCCTCGGCCTTGATGCCGGCCGCCAGGGCGACCTGACGGTCGCGCTCGGCCTCACCGGCGCGGCGCACCGCGGCGGCGGACGCCTCGGCGTCCTGGATCGCCGCCGTCTTGTTCGCCTCGGCGATGACGGTGCGCTTGTAGGCCTCGGCCTCCGTGGAAGCGTTCGCGGCGTCACGACGCGCGTTCGCCTCCTGGACCTCGGCGTACGCCTTGGCCTCGGCCGGCTTGCGGATCTCGATGTCGAGCCGCTCCTGCGTCACGCGGGCCTGCTCGGCGAGCGCCTCGCGCTCCTGCTGCGCGACGAGGCGATCCTGCTCGGCGCGGGCCAGCTGACCGGCCGCGTCGGCCTCGGCGTTCGCGCGGTCCGTGTCGGCCTTGATGACGGCACGCTTGAGGTCGAGCGCCTTCTGGCGCTCCGCGATCTGCTCGGCGGCCTCGATGACCGCGAACTCGGACGCGCGCTGCGCCTCGGCCTCGGAGACCTCGGCGACCTGGCGGGCGCGCGCGTTCTCGGCGCGACCGAGGTTGGCGAGGTAGTCCGACCCCGGCGTCGAGATGTCGGAGATGTTGAGCAGGTCGACCTGCAGACCCTGCTCCGACAGGTCGGCCTTCGTCGACTCGACCACGCGGTCGGACAGGCCCTTGCGGTCCGAGATGATCTGCTCGATCGTCATGTCGCCGACGATGGAGCGCAGCGAGCCCTCGAGGGACTCCTTGATGATCTCGGTGAGCGTGCCCTGCTGGGACAGGAAGCGCTGGGCGGCACGCCGCACGCCCTCCTCGTCGCCGCGGACCTTGAAGTTGATCGACGCCTTGATGGCGATCTTGATGCGGTGCTTGTCCACGCCCTCGACGGTGATCCCGATCTGACGCTGCTCGAGCGAGATGGGGAAGCCCTGCTGGAGGATCGGCCAGACGAACGTGCGGCCGCCGACGATGACCTTCTGGCCGCTGCCGGTGGCCTCCTTGCGTCCGGCGCCGCGGCCGACGATGACGAGCGCCTCGTTCGGCGGGACGCGACGGATGCGCTTGCTGATGAAGATGATCACCGCGAAGAAGGCGATGACCAGGGCGACGATCGCCAGGGTCGTGATGAGGTTGTTCGTGTCGTCCAGCATGGTCAGCGCCGGGGCGCGTCTCCTTCCGTTCGGGCGGTGGGCGTGCGGTGCGTGCAAAGGTTTGGGTGGCCCGTGCGGCAGTGCGGGCGGGCCGGGCGGCGGTGCAGCGGGTGCGGGACGACGTCAGTCGTTCGCGAAGTGCCGGCGCACGCGCACCTTGCTCCCGGACTGCTCCAGGACGACGACGCGCGCGCCCTCGGGGATGGGCTCCTCCGACCAGGCGAGCCGGCGCTCGAGCTCGTGGGCCGCGTCGAGCGACACCTCGCCACGAGACGGGTCGATCGCCGTCGTCGCGGTGCCCTGGACGCCGACGAGCGACACCGGGGTCCCGTCCTCCGAGTCGCGCAGGTGCGTGACGAGGCGCTGGACGACGAGGACGACGACGACGGCCACGACGAGCGAGCCGACGTACGCGACCCACGTGGGCAGGTCGTTCGCCGTCACGATGACGCCCACGGACCCGAAGACCACGCCGCCGACGCCCAGCGAGGTGCCCGAGAGCGACCCGTCACCCAGGTCCACGATCTCGCCGACGAGCAGCGAGAGGAGGAGCAGCGCGAGCGCGGCGATGCCGATGACGAGGAAGACGATCATTCGTGGTCCCTTGAGCGACGCGTGGAGTTGTCGTGAACGTGCGCACACCATACCGTGACGCGCGCGCGAGATCGGCCGTCCACAGTCACCCAGGCATGGGGACCTCTCCCCGCGCCGGTTCGCCTCGCGTGCGGCGACCAGGGGTGTTTGGGTTCCACCCATGCGGACGAACCCTGCGCGACCCGAGATGCTCCTGTGATCGAGGTCGAGCACCTCACCAAGACCTACGGCGCGACGGTCGCCGTCGACGACCTGAGCTTCGTGGTGCGCACCGGCCGGGTGACCGGGCTGCTCGGGCCGAACGGTGCCGGCAAGTCGACGACGATGCGCATGATCCTCGGCCTGCACCGGCCGACGAGCGGGGTCGTCCGGATCGACGGGAAGCCGTTCGTCGACGACCCGGCGCCGCTGACGGCCGTCGGCGCCATGCTCGACGCCCACGCGGTGCATCCCGGCCGGACCGCGCGCACCCACCTGCGGTCCATCGCGCTGACGCACCGGCTGCCCGCCTCCCGCGTGGACGAGGTGCTGGAGACGACGGGACTGGCCGCGGTGGCCGGTCGCCGCATCGGCACGTTCTCGCTCGGGATGGGGCAGCGCCTGGGGATCGCCGCCGCCCTCCTGGGGCGCCCGCGCACGCTGATCCTCGACGAGCCCGTGAACGGCCTCGACCCCGACGGCGTGCACTGGGTCCGCGAGCTGGTGCGCGCGCTCGCGGCGCAGGGCACGACCGTCCTCGTCTCGAGCCATCTCATGAGCGAGATGGCGCTCACCGCGGACGACGTCGTCGTCCTGGGCCGCGGACGGCTCGTCGCCAGCGGGACGGTCGAGGAGATCGTCGGCGCCGCGTCCGGGGGCAGCGTCCGGGTCCGGACCGCGGAGACCGCCGACGCGCTGGCCGCCGAGGTCCGTGCGTCCGGCGGCACGGTCACGTCGACCGAGGAGCGGGTGCTGACGGTGGCCGGGCTGTCGAGCGACCAGGTCGGCGCCCTCGCGATGCGCACCGGGACGGTGCTCGCGGAGCTCGTCCCGCAGCACGTCTCGTTGGAGGACGCCTTCTTCGAGCTGACGAAGGACGCCGTCGAGTACACGACCGACGGAGGACCCCGATGACCGCACAGCCCGCACGGCCCGCGCCCCCGACGACGTCGCCGGCCACGTCGTCCACCCGATCACCGGCGGACACGCCGCGACTGGGGTTCGGGGGCCTCGTCGCGTCCGAGTCGCTCAAGGCGCGGGGCCTGCGCTCGACGTGGTGGCTCCTGTCCCTCGCCCTGCTCGTGCCGGTCCTCGTCGCGGTGATCACGGCGCTCACCGAGCGGTCGGACGTCACCGACGCCGACACCGCGCTCGCCGGGGCGGTCGGCGCGTTCACGGACACGAACTACCTCGGGCTCCTGCTCCTCGTCGTCCTCGGGACGATCGTGGGCACCACGGAGTACGAGCGCGGTGCCGTCCTCACCACGTTCGCCGTCGTGCCGCGCCGCGTGCCCGTCGTCCTCGCCAAGGTCGTGGTCGTCGCCGTGGTCGCTCTCGTGGTCTCGGTGGCCTCCGGCGTGGTGTCGTTCTTCGTCGCGGCGCTCGTGCTCGGTCACGGGGCGCCCGGGGGGATCGCCGACCCGGTCGTGCTGCGCGTGCTCGCGGGCACGGCGTTCTACCAGGCCGCCGCGGCGGTGATCGCGCTCGCGTTCGGGCTCGTCGTCCGGTCCAGTGCCGGCGGCATCGCCGCGACCCTCGGCTTCCTCTACGTCGTGCCGGCGCTGCTGCAGGCGGTCCCGGTCGAGGCCGTCGGACGCTTCGCCCGCTCGCTCCCGGGGCCGGAGGGCACGGTCCTGGAGCTCCCGAGCGGAGCCGACGGCGCGACGCTCACCTGGAGCGTCGTCGCGATCGTGGTCTGGACGGCGGTCGTGGTCGCGGCCGCGTGCGTCGTCGTGCGCCGCCGGGACGTCTGACCGGACGTCTGTCCGGGAACCAGGCCAGAGGTCGGCCGGCTACGCGCCGAGCTCGTCGAGCAGGTGGTCGAGGTTCGCCCGGGCGGTCGCCTGGTAGCCCGCGACCCAGTCGCCCTCGTACGCGCGCGGCACGACCTCGACCGCCAGGACGCACGCGAGGTACAGGCGGTAGAGCCGCAGCCGCGCCCACGCGGCCGGGTCGCCGTCGTCGGGCGTGCCGTCGCCGATGCCCGGCTCCCCGCCCGCCGCGCGGTAGCCGGCGAGGAGGTCGGGGTCGACGGCGCCCACGCCGAGCTGGTCGGCGCCCACGAGCTCGAAGAGCGGGTCGCCCCAGAGCGCGCGCTCGGCGTCGAGGACGCCGACGATGCGGTGGTCGGCGTCGAGGAGCACGTTGCCGGGCCACAGATCGCCGTGGACGAGGTGGGGCACGGTGACCAGGGCGAGAGAGCCGCGGCGGCGCGCGACGGCGTCGTGCACCCGGTCGACCGGGAGCTCGACGCCCCAGCGCGCGGCGTCGGCGAGGACCGCGCCGAGCATGCGGTCGTATGCCTCGGGCCACGTGGCGGCGGCGAGCCCGGACTCCGGTGCCGGGTAGCCGAACCGGTCGCCAGCGAGCCGGTGGAGCCGGGCCATGAACGCGCCGAGCTCGTGCCGCACGCCGGCGGCCGCGTCGGGCGCGAGGTCGAGCGTGCTCCACGCCGTGCCGTCGACGAACGTCACGACGAGCGCGTCGCCGTCGAGGTGCTCGCGTGAGAAGTCCGCGTGCAGCACGCGCGGCACGGGCAACCCGGCGGCGTGCGCTGCGCGGTACACCGTCGCCTCGGTCGCGAGGATCCCGTGCTCGTAGCCGAGGAGGCGCGAGGTGTCGGCACCGGTCACCTTGACGACGACGCGGCGCGGGCCCGCGTCCGTCACGCCGTCGGCGCGCGCGAGGTCCACAGCGACGACGCTCGCGAACATGCCGCCGCTCAGCGGTTCGACGCGCACCGCCGTGCCGAGCGGCCGGACCACGGCGGCGACCTGGTCGTCGGTGACCGACGTCTTGGTGAGCACGCGGCGATGCTACCGAGGCGCGCCGGTCAGGCGGGCGCCAGCAGGTCGTGCTCGAGGACCGCGTCGAGGCTGAGGGTGCGGTAGCCGTGCGAGGTGAAGAGCACGGTCACACGGTCGCCCTCGCCGTTCTCCTCGCCGGACTCGTACCCCATGACGGTGCCCTCGCCGAACTCCGCGTGCCGCACCGAGGATCCGGTCGCGAACGGCACCGCGTCGTCGACGACCCGTTCGGTCGCCGTCCCGGCCCAGCACGTGTCGCAGCGACCGCACGGCTCGGCGAGCTCCTCGCCGAGGTAGGCGAGGAGGAACTGGCGGCGGCACTGCGCCGTCTCGGCGTACGCGCGCATCATCTCCAGGCGCGAGTCGTCCGTGCGGCGCCGGTCCTCGGCCAGCTCGACGGCCGCGTCGGCGACGGCGGCCGGCCCGGCGTCCGGTCCTCGCAGCGTGCGGGCGTCGGTCACGAGCGTGCGCAGGCGCGCGAGGCGGCGGGGCAGCCGCCCGCGGGAGGAGGCGGCGACGTCGTGACCACGAGCGCCGTCCCGCTCCGGCGCGCTGATCGTGCCGCGTCCAGGTCCCGCCTGCGCCCGGTCCAGCGCGCGCGCCACCTCCAGCACGTCCTCGCGGTCGGGCACCCCGACCCGGAAGTAGCGCTGGAGGCCGAGGTCCTCCGGCCGGTAGAACAGGACGGCGACGGCCGGTTCGCCGTCGCGGCCCGCGCGACCCACCTCCTGGTAGTAGCCGTCCGGCGAGCCGGGCACGTCGGCGTGGACGACGAACCGCACGTCCGGCTTGTCGATGCCCATGCCGAACGCCGACGTCGCGACGACGACGTCGACCTCGTCCTCGGTGAACCGGCGCTGGGCCTCCTCGCGCTCGGCCCGCCGCATGCCGCCGTGGTAGGTGGCGGTCCGCAGCGCCGTCCCGGTGCTCGGGTCGGCCAGCGCGTCGGCGAGCTCGGTGGTGTGCCGCCGCGTCGCGACGTACACGATGCCGACGCCGTTCTCCGCCTCCGCCCGTACGCGCTCCACGACGGCGCGCCGCTTGTCGGCGTCCTCGACCGCCCGCACGACCTCGAGCGCGATGCCCGGGCGGGCGAACCCGCGGACGATCACCGCGGCGTCGCGCAGGTGCAGGCGGGCGGCGACGTCCTCGCGGACGGGAGGCGCCGCGGTCGCCGTGAGCGCGAGGACGCGCGGGCGCGGGTCGAGCGTGTCGATGCGCTCGCCGAGCCGCAGGTACTCCGGCCGGAAGTCGTGGCCCCACACGGAGACGCAGTGCGCCTCGTCCACGGCCACGAGGCTCGGCCGGGCGGCGCGGACGGCGTCGAGGACCTCCTCGTTCGCGAGCTGCTCCGGGGAGAGGAAGAGGAACTCGAGCTCCCCGGCCGCGGCGGCCTCCAGCGCGGCTCGCCGCTCCGCCGCGGGCACCGCCGAGCTCACCGCGGCCGCGGCGGCGTCGCCCTCGCCGATCTCGAGCAGCGAGCGCACCTGGTCCTGCTGCAGCGCGATGAGCGGCGAGACGACGAGCGTGGGTCCGGGCAGCTCGAGTCCTGGCAGCTGGTAGACCGCGGACTTCCCGGCGCCCGTGGGCAGCACGAGGAGGACGTCGTGGCCGTCGAGGAGCGCGGAGATCGCCTCGGCCTGTCCGGGCCGCAGCCGCTCCCAGCCGAACACCTCCCGTGCCGTGGTCCGTACCTCGGCGAGGGTCGGCGGGCCCGGCGTCGTGGTGCCGTCCGTCACGGGCGGGGTACGTTCCGCAGGTTGGCCCGCGCCATCGAGACGACCTCGCCCATGCCCCCGCCGAGGACCTCCTTGCTCATCGCGACGGCGAACCCGCGCACCTGGCCGGCCGTGATGTTCGGCGGGATCGAGAGCGCACGAGGATCGGTCACGACGTCGACGAGCGCCGGGCCGGGGCGGTGCAGCGCGTCCTCCAGGGCGCGCCGCAGGTCCCGGGGCTTCTCCACGCGGACCGCGGGGATCCCGATCGCGTTCGCCACGGCCGCGTAGTCGACCTGCGGCGACTCGGTGCCGAACATCGGCAGGCCGTCGACGAGCATCTCGAGCCGCACCATGCCGAGGCTCGCGTTGTCGAAGAGCACGACCTTGACGGGCAGGTCGTACTGGCGGAGCGTGACGAGCTCGCCGAGGAGCATCGAGAGACCACCGTCCCCCGCCATCGCGACGACCTGGCGGTCGTGGCCGGCCTCGCGCGTGGCGGCCGCGGCGCCGATCGCGTGGGGGAGCGCGTTGGCCATCGAGCCGTGCAGGAACGAGCCGACGATGCGGCGTCGGCCGTTCGGCGTGATGTACCGGGCGGCCCACACGTTGCACATGCCGGTGTCGACGGTGAAGACCGCGTCGTCCGCCGCGACCTGGTCGAGGACGTCGGCGACGTACTCCGGGTGGATGGGCGTCGTGCGCTCGACCTTCTTCGTGTACGCGCCGACGACGCCGTTCATCGCCTTCTCGTGCTTGGCCACCATCCGGTCGAGGAACGTGCGCGACCGCGCCTTCTTCACGAGCGGGAGCAGCAGCCGCACGGTCTCGCCGACGTCGCCGACGACCGCGAGGTCGAGCCGGGTGCGTCGTCCGAGCCGCGTCGGCTCGACGTCGATCTGTGCGGTGCGGACCTCGGCCGGCAGGAACTGGTCGTACGGGAAGTCCGTGCCGAGCAGGAGCAGGAGGTCGCAGTCGTGCATGGCGTCGAACGCTGCGCCGTAGCCGAGCAGGCCCGACATGCCCACGTCGAACGGGTTGTCGTACTGGATGAACTCCTTGCCGCGCAGCGAGTGGCCGACGGGCGCGGCGATCTTGTCGGCGAGCGCGATGACGTCCTCGCGCGCGTCCCGCACGCCTGCGCCGGCGAAGATCGTCACCTTCTTGGCGGCGTCGATGGCGTCGGCGAGCTGCTGGACCGAGCGCACGTCCGGGACGATGCGGGGGCGCGGCGGCCGGCAGGCGACGTCGGGCACCGCTGCCGGTGCGTCGAGGTCGGCGACGTCGCCCGGGAGCGTGAGGACCGCGACGCCCGGCGCGCCGAACGCGTGGTGGATCGCGGAGTTGATGACGCGCGGCGCCTGTTCGGCGCTCGAGATCATCTCCGAGTACACGGAGCACTCGGTGAAGAGCCGGTCCGGGTGCGTCTCCTGGAAGAAGCCGGTGCCGATCTGCTTGCTCGGGATGTGGCTCGCGATGGCGAGGACGGGCACGCGCGACCGGTTGGCGTCGTAGAGGCCGTTGATGAGGTGCAGGTTGCCGGGGCCGCACGAGCCCGCGCACACCGCGAGGTCGCCGGTGACCTCCGCCTCGGCGGCCGCGGCGAACGCCGCGGCCTCCTCGTGGCGCACGTGCACCCACTCGATGCCCTTGCCCGCGTTGTCCCCGGTGTTGGACCGGTGCACGGCGTCCACGACGGGGTTGAGGCTGTCGCCGACGATGCCGTAGATCCGGCGCACCCCCGCCTCGATCAGCTGTGCGACGAGCAGGTCCGCGACCGTACGGTCGCGCTTGTCCTGGGGGGAGCGGCCGATTCCGAACGGCATGACGTACCTCCACGGGTGGGGACGGGTCGTCATCCATCGTGCGTCGGGCCGCGCTCGGACGCAGCGCGAGCCCGCAGGGGAAGGCGTCTCGTGCGTCACGTCGACGGCCGAACCCCGGGTCGTGCATCGCCTCGACTGCCGAACCCCGGGTTGTGCGGCGGTGGACGCCCTGAAGGACGCACAACCCGGGGTTCGGCGAGACCGGTGACACACAACCCGGGGTTCGGCGAGCGCGCCGGGTGACCCGAGTGGTGGCAGGTTCAGGCGCGCCGGCGCGCGTGCTCCGCCTCGACGGCCCGCTCGACGTCCTCGGTCACGAGCTCGGCGTTGAGCTGCGCGCCGGCCATCACGCCGGCCGCGGCCGAGGCCCCGACCATCGCCGAGAGGTCGCTCGTGTTGCCCGCGGCCCACACGCCGGGCAGCGTCGTCGCACCACGCGCGTCGACGGGGACGAACCTCCCGCCCATCGGGTGGTCCTCGAGCTCGCCGCCGAGCTGCTCGAACAGCTCGCCGCGCGCGACGAACCGGGGCGCTACGGCGACCGCGTCCACGGGGAACGTCGTGCCGTCGCCGAGCACCACGCCGCGCAGCGAGCCGCCGTCCGGGCCGTCGCCGACGTCGAGGCGCGCGACGCGCCCCTCGACCACGGGCACGCCGAGCGCCGCGAGCTTCTCCCGCGCCGCGTCGTCGGGCACCGGCGCGGTGTGGAGGAACAGCGTGACGGAGTCGCTCAGCTGGCGCAGCAGGAGCACCTGGTGCACCGCGTTCGGCCCGGTGCCCAGCACGCCGATGCGGCGACCGCGCACCTCGTAGCCGTGGCAGTACGGGCAGTGGATGACGTCCCGGCCCCAGAGCTCGCGCACGCCCGGGACGTCGGGCAGCTCGTCGACGAGGCCCGCCGCGAGGAGGATGCGGCGGGCGCGGACCGTCGTCGGGCCCGGCTCGCCGGACGAGCCCTGGACGGGCTCGACGTCGACGACGAAGCCGTCGTCCTCGCGCCGGACCGCGACGGCCCGGCCCGGCCGGACCTGCGCGCCGTACGACGCCGCCTCGCGCCGCCCGGCGGCGAGCAGCTCGCGCGGCGCGATCCCCTCGCGCCCGAGCAGGTTGTGCGCTCCCTCGGCGGGCGCGTTGCGCGGTTCGCCGGCGTCGATCACGACGACGGAGCGCAGCGAGCGCCCGAGCGTCACCGCCGCGGACAGACCGGCGGGGCCGCCGCCGACGATCACGACGTCATGGGTGGTGGTGGTCATGGGTGTACCTCCTGGTGCTGTGGGGCCGTGAGTGCTGGCTATATGTCGTCGCGAGGGGGTGCGGACGACGAATACCCAGCACTCAGCGGGTGGGGTCGAGCGGTCGTCGGGCGGTCCACAGGATGCGGCCGCTGCGGGCGGACGGCTCGTGGTCGGGGCTCCGGTGGTCGGGGTTCTGATCGCGCGTGGTGTCCGTGCCCGACGTCGCGCGCCCGGGCCGGTCGAGGAAGGTGGCGACGGCCGCGACGTCCTCGGGTGCCAGGTGCTCGACGAGGTGGTCGTGCACGCGGGTGAGGGTCGTGCGCACCCACCGGTCCGCGTCCGGTCCGGTCGCGGGCGACGACTCGATCTCGACACGGTCGACACGCTCGAACCCGGCACGCTCGAGGTGAGGCGTCCAGTCGGGGTACTGGTTCCAGCCGGCGTGCGTCATCGCCGCGGCGAGGCGGTCTTCCAGGCCGGGCCTCCCGACGGAGGGCGGCAGGGCCGGCGTCGTCCCGGTCATCTCGACGACCGCGACGACGCCGCCGGGGGCGAGCGCGGCGCAGGCGTCGCGCAGGACGCGGTCGGGGTCCGCGACGTGGTGCATCGACGCGGACGCCCACACCAGGTCGGCCTCGCCGGTGGCCGGCCACCCGGCGTCGAGATCGGCCTCGACGGTGCGCACGCGGTCGCCGACGCCCGCGGCGTCGGCCGCGGCGCGCAGCCGGCCGAGCATCACGGGCGACGAGTCGACGGCGACGACCTGCGCGCCGGGGAAGGCTCTGGCCAGCGCGAGCGTCCCCGTCCCGGTGCCCGCGCCGAGGTCGACGACGGTCCGGGTGGGCGACGGTGCGAGGGCTGCGACGTGTGCCACGACGTCGGTGAGGAGGTCGGCGAAGACCAGGGCGTCGAGCTCGAGGATCTCGGCGCACGCGTCGTCGTCGGGGTGGGCGCCCGCGTGCGCGCCTCCGTGCGCGTCGGCGTGGGCCCCGGCGTGCCCGGGGTGCGACTGGTGGTCGTGGTGGGCGTGCGTCGTCATGCCTCCACGGTAGGCCAGCAGTGCGTAGCAGGCATAGACTCTTGCGCATGACGCAAGAAGTCGATCTCGACGCCGTCGTCCGGCAGCGCATCCGCGGCCTGCGCCTCGCGCGCGGCTGGACGCTCGACGCGCTCGCGGCGCGGTGCTACCTCAGCCCGTCGACGCTGAGCCGCATCGAGACCGGGGGCCGCCGCATCGCGCTCGACCAGCTCGTGCCCATCGCGCGGGCGCTCGGGACGACCCTCGACCAGCTCGTCGAGCCGGTCGACGACGAGGACGTCGTGATCCGACCGGAGCCCGACCGACAGGAGGGCGTCACGACGTGGCTCCTGTCGCGCGAGCGCGCCGGGGCCACCGTGGCGAAGATGCGCATCACCCCGGAGCGGCTGGTGGGCCCGGAGCACCAGCGCGTGCACCCTGGCCACGAGTGGTTCACCGTGCTCTCCGGCACCGCGATCCTCTATCTCGCCGAGCGACGCGTCATCGTCCAGTCGGGGCAGGCGGCCGAGTTCTCGACGATGGTCCCGCACTCGTTCGGCGCGCACGAGGGCCCGGTCGAGATCCTCACGATCTTCGACCACGACGGTGAGCGCGCCCACCTCCGGGACGCCCGGCCCGGCGAGACGCCGCCCGCGGGCTGACGGGCCGCCGTCGGGCACCCGCCGAACCCGGAGTTGCGCGGCACCGTCGCGTGCCGAACCCCGGGTTGTGTGTCGTTCGGGCCGTTCATGGCCGCACAAGCCGGGGTTCGGCAGGAACGGTGGCCCGACGGCGCACCGGTGGCCCGACGGCGCACCGGTCGCCCACGGCGCGAGGCGCCTCAGGGTGCCGGTGCGACGACCTCCCGCGCGGCGCTGCGCCGCAGCGACCGCAGCGCCGCGAGCGCCAGCACGACCGCGAGCAGCGCCGCCGCGACGACGACCTCGAACCCGGCGTGCGCGCCCGCCGCGTCGATGCGCGTCCCGGCGACGGACGACCCGATGGACACGCCCACGCCGAGCGACGTCCCGACCCACGCGAGACCCTCGGTGAGCTGGTTCGGCGCGACGAGGTTCTGGACGAGCCCGTTGCCGTTGATGAGCGTCGGCGCGATGGCGAAGCCGGTCACGAACATCACCGCCGCGAGCACGGGCAGCGACGTGACGAAGAAGAACAGGCTCACGCCGACGGCGAGCCCGACGATCCCGAGCACGAAGCGCCGCCACAGCGGCGACACCCAGTGTCGTGCGCCGTAGAAGAGCCCGGACAGCAGCGAGCCGGACGCGAACACCGCGAGGATCAGCCCGGCGGCGCCCTGCTGACCGTGCTCCTCGGCGAACGCGATGGTGGACACGTCGGTCGCGCCGAACACGATGCCCATCGCGACGAAGATGACGGCCAGCACGATCATGCCCGTCGACCGCATCGCCGACCGCTGCTTGACGCCCGGCTCCGGCACGACGACGGCCGGCTCCGTCCCGCGCTGCGACAGGAACCACAGCCCCCCGACGACGGCGGCGACGAGCGGCACGAGCAGCCCGGCCGACGGGAACACGGCCGTGGCGAGGATCGTGGCGAGCACGGGCCCCACGACGAACACGAGCTCGTCGAGCGCGGACTCCAGGGAGTAGGCGGTGTGCAGGCGCCGGGGGTCGTCGAGCACGTGGGTCCACCGCGCGCGGACCATCGACCCGTACGAGCCCTGCGTCCCGCCGGCGATCGCGGCGAAGACGTACAACGTCCACTCGGGCGTCCCGAGGACCGCGCACAGGATGAGCCCGCCGAGCCCGAGGGTCGTCGCCGCGAGGAGGGGCAGCATGATCCGGCGCTGGCCCACGCGGTCGACGAGCCGCGCGATCTGCGGCGAGAAGATCGCCTGAACCACGATGAGCACCGCCGCGACCCGGCCGGCGAGGGCGTACTCGCCGTAGATCCCCTGGATCATGAGGATCGTGCCGATGCCGACCATGGACATGGGGAGCCGGGCGACGAGGGCCGCGGCGGAGAACTGCCACGCCCCGGGGATCGTCAGGACGGCCCGGTACGGGTTGCGCGACGCCGGGGCCTCGGGGGCCGCGACGCCGCGCTCGTCACTGGGGTCGTCGTCCTCCGGCCCGGCCGGGGAGAGCGGGGAATCCTGCACCACCGTCCCAGTGTCGCACCGGGCGCCCGCATCCTGGACGATGGGCGCCATGAGCCAGGACACAGATCCGCAGACGATCGAGGTCGTCGACGTCGGCGACCGCTTCGAGGCCCGCACCCCCGACGGCGTCGTCGCCGGGTTCGCCGAGTACGTGCGGGAGCCGGGAAGAGTGGTCTTCACGCACACCGAGGTCGACCCGGCGTTCGAGGGCCGGGGCGTCGGGTCGGCGCTCGCCGCCGGTGCGCTCGACCAGGTCCGCGCGTCGGGCGAGCGCGTCGTGCCGCTGTGCCCGTTCATCAAGGCGTACATCGCGCGCCACCCCGACGACCAGGAGCTCACGACCCGCTGACCGCCGAGGGGGCGCGAGGCCGCCGGCCTCCTCGGCGCGCGGAGGTCAGGAGATCGTGCCGGTGCCCTCGGCGTCGAGCCGCTCGTCGTGCAGGAGGTTGCCCTGCGCGTCGACCGGGGTGATCACGGTCCTGAACGTGATGTCCGTCCCGGGCTGGTACAGGAAGTTGGTGCCGTACGAGTACGACTGCCCGGTGCCGAACGGGAAGACCGTCGGCTCCCGGTAGGCGTCCGGTGCGAGCCCGCCGTCGTTCACGTCCTGCGCGGCGAACAGGTCGTCGTCGACGATGGTGTCCATCCCGCCCAGGTACGCCCAGTCGACGTAGCGCTCGTCGATGCTCACGAGGCTCGAGCCGAGGTCGATCGGCTCGCCCTCGTTGGTGATGACGTAGTTGATGAAGACGATGTCGTCGCCCTCGGCGATGATCGGCTCGTGCGTGTCGGGGTCGGCGAACAGGCCGTCCCTGGTCGCCTGGGTGACACCCACCTGGTACACGTCGACCCGCACGTCACCGATCGTGTACGTCGAGATCTGCTCGCCCGGCGTCGTCACGGGGTTGGCCCAGTCGGGCAGCGCGCCGTCGCTCGCGCCGGTCTCCTCCGCCCCCGTGTCGATCTCCTCCGCGTCCTCCTCGGCCGGCTGCTCCGCCGCCGTCGTCTCCTCGGGAGCCGATGACTCCGGTGTCGCGCCGCCGACGTTGATGGTGCAGGCCGTCAGGCCGACGGCGAGCGCTGCCCCGACGGTGAGACGGGTGACGGTACGGACGGGGCGCATGGGATCTCCGGGAGCTCGGGGGTGGGGCCGCAGGGACCCTACCCGGAGGGCGGTACCGGGATCGATGGGGACCACTGCCCGTCGGCGGCTCCCGTTCGGGCGCGGACGGGCGGGACCTTCGCCTGTTGCACACCTGCGCGGGCGCGAGGAACCTTCCTCTATGCCCTGCCCCGCGCCCTCGCCGAGTCCTCTCCCTCCCGGCCCCCGCACGACGGCGGCCCCGCAGGACCGCCCGTGAGCGCGCTGCGGGTCGAGCACGCCGACGTCGTCGTGGTCGGCGGCGGTGCCGCCGGGCTGAGCGCGGCGATCGCCGTCGCGGAGGCGGCCGCCCGCGCGGCCGACGCCGACAGCAGCGCCCGACCTGTCGTCGCGCTCGTGTCGAAGGTGTACCCGATGCGCTCCCACACCGTCGCGGCCGAGGGCGGCGCCGCGGGCGTCGTCGGGGACGACGACTCGTTGGAGCAGCACGTCGCCGACACCCTCGCCGGCGGCGCGGGGCTGTGCGAGGAGGACGCGGTCCGGTTCGTCGTCGAGCGCGCGGCCGGTGAGCTGTGGCGGCTCGAGCGCTGGGGCATGCCGTGGAGCCGCAGCGACGACGGGCACGTCGCGATCCGTCGGTTCGGCGGGATGAGCCGCGCGCGCACCTGGTTCGCGGCCGACCGCACGGGCTTCCACCTCCTGCACACGCTGTTCCAGACGTCGCTGCGGTACTCGGCCGACGCCGGACCGATCCGCCGGTACGACGAGCACCACGTCCTCGACCTCGTCGTGGACGGCTCCCCCGGACCCGGACCCGGACCCGGGGACGGGGACGGGTCGGGCGGGCACGTGCGGGGCGTCGTCGTGCACGACCAGCACCGCGGCGAGCCGCTGCTCCTCGCCGCGCCCGCGGTGGTCCTCGCGACCGGCGGCGCGGCGCGCGCGTGGGGGACGAGCACCAACGCCGGCATCGTCACGGGCGACGGCATGGCGATGGCGCTGCGCGCGGGCGTGCCGCTGCGCGACCTCGAGCTCCTCCAGTTCCACCCCACCGGCCTGCCGGGCAGCGGCATCCTGCTCACCGAGGCCGTGCGCGGCGAGGGCGGCGTGCTGCTCGACGCCGACGGCGAGCGGTACCTCGCCGACTACGGGCTCGGCCCCGAGACGCCCGTCGGGTCGCCCGTGCCGCGCACGATGGAGCTCGGACCGCGCGACCGGCTGTCGCAGGCGTTCTGGCACGCCGACCGGGACGGGCGCACGATCCCGTCGCCCGACGGCGGCGTGGTCCTGCTGGACCTCCGCCACCTCGGCCGCGAGCGCATCGCCGAGCGGCTGCCGCTCGTGGCGAGCCTCGCGAAGCAGTTCGCGGGCGTGGACCCGGCGCTCGAGCCGGTCCCCGTCCGCCCGACGGCGCACTACACGATGGGCGGCATCCGCACCGACGCGCGGGGTGCCACGGAGATCGGCGGGCTGTTCGCCGCGGGCGAGTGCGCATCGACCGGGCTGCACGGCGCCAACCGGCTCGGGTCGAACTCGCTCGTGGAGACGCTCGTCGTCGGGCGCGCGGCGGGAGAGCAGGCGCTCGCGTGGTCGCGCGAGCGCTCGACCGGGGGGCGGGGCATGGCCGATGGTGCTGCGGGCGCGGGGGCCGACCGCGAGAGCGTCGAGGCCGACGTCGTGGACCGCGCCGCGGAGGTCGCCGACCGCTACCTGGCGATGCGAGGCCGTGGCAGCGAGCCACCCGCGGCGATCCGTGCGGAGCTGGGCCGCGTCCTCGACGCGGACGTCGGGATCTACCGCGACGCCGACGGTCTGCGCCGGGCGCTCGCGGCGGTCGAGGACCTGCGCGCGCGGTACGACGACGTGCGCGTCGCCGACACGGGCGCGGTGCTGAACACGGACTGGGCCACGACGGTCGAGCTCGGCGCGACGCTGCTCGTCGCGCACGCGGCGGTCGCGGCGGCGCTCGCGCGGGAGGAGTCGCGCGGGGCCCACCAGCGGCTGGACTTCCCGGACACCGGTGACGTCGCGCAGCACTCGCTCGCGACGCTCGACCCCGACGGGCTGCGCATCACGCACGCTCCGGTCGGTGGTCGGCCACCGTCCGGCGCCGAACACGACCTGGTGGACGGAATGGGCTCGAGAACGACCGCCAGGTCGTTCTCGGCGACGACGGGGGAGGGCGCGTGACCGAGGCGGGAAGCACGGTGCGGCTCGAGGTGCTGCGGTCCGAACCGGGCGACGTGGCCGCGGAAGGCTCTCGGCGCGACGTGTTCGACGTCCCGTTCGACGACCGCACGTCCGTGCTCGACGCGCTGCAGTGGGTCAAGGACCACGCCGACCCGACGCTGACGTTCCGGTGGTCCTGCAAGATGGCGGTCTGCGGGTCGTGCGGGGTCATGGTCAACGGCCGCCCGGTGCTGGGGTGCGAGACGTTCGTGCGCGGCTACCGCACGTCGGGCCTGGTCGTCGAGCCGCTCGCGCACGCCGCGGTGCTGCGCGACCTCGTCGTGGACACCGACACGTTCCTCGGCAAGCTCGCCGCGGTGAAGCCGTGGCTCGTGCCCGACGGCGCCACCCGCCTCCCGCTCGCCGGCCCGGCCGGGGCGGCCGTCGCCCTCGGTGCGGAACCGGGCGCGCCGGACCCGAGCACAGGCGCGGGCGAGGCCGCGTCGCAGGCGCACGGGCCGGCGTCGGGCAGCGTGCAGACGCCGGGCGAGCTCGCCGCGTTCCGGGACTTCGCGCAGTGCATCGACTGCATGCTCTGCTACGCGGCGTGCCCGCAGCTCGAGCCCGCGCCGGACTTCCTCGGCCCGGCGGTCGTCGCGACCGCCCGCCGCTGGGACGAGGACTCGCGCGACGGCGGCGAGCTCGCGCGTGCCGACGTCCTCGACACCGAGAACGGGGCGTGGCCCTGCATCCAGGTGGGAGCGTGCACGCAGGTGTGCCCGAAGGGCGTGGACCCGGCGCGCGCGCTGCGGGACGCGCAGCGCGTCGCGGCGGAGACGTGGGACGAGCGGGAGCGCCGTCGCACGACCCAGGGATGACGGCAGACGGCGACGGGCGAGGCCTCAGGGCAGCGGGACCCGCAGGTCGACCGCCGGCAGCGTCGTGTCCGTGCCGAGCTCGACCTGCTCGCTGCGCTGGTACTGCAGCTCGTACGTGTCGGCTCGCTCCTGGACGGGGATGACGATCCATCCCGATGCGGTCGTCCCGGGCTCGACCTCGTCCGGGAGGATCGGGGTGTACCCCGCGGCCTCGACGATGTCGTCGTACCCGTCGTACGCGACGTCCGGGTACTCGGCGTCCGGGGCGAGGAGCCCGAAGGTGACCCACGGGTCGAAGACCTCGTTGTCGTAGACCGTGCCGGCCTCGACGTCGAGCTTGACGGCGACGAGCTCACCGACGTTCCCGGCGTTGTCCGCGTCTGCCGGGAGCGGGATGTCGCGGGCGGTCTCGAGCACCTCGAACGAGCGGCCGAGGTCCTCGTCGACGTTCGAGAACTGCGGCACGAAGGTCTGCGAGGCCGACTCGGTCGGCGTCGAGCCGCCGTCCGGCGCGTCACTGCCCGAGCACGCCGAGGTCACGGCGACGGCAGTCACGGCGGCGACGACGAGAAGGGGACGGACGGCACGGAGAGGGGAGGTGAGTGCGGGGCGGGGCATGGCGGGAAGGCCTCCGGGAACGGGTCGAGCCGGCCGCGGGCGCGCGACCTGCCGGCGTCATGCTTCCGGACGACGGATATCTTGTGACCCAACGGATCCGCGGAGAGCTCCGCGCACGGCACAGCCGGAACGACAGGGAAGCGGAGCATGGTCGTCCACGAACGGGTGCGTTGGTTGGCGCCCTTGCCGACGACCGAGGCGGGACTCGAGCGCGTCTTCTCGCTGTTCGTCGCCGGGGTGCGGCTGGGGACGGTCGCGCAGATGGCGCCGGCGCTCCACGCCGGGGTGCTCGAGTCGCAGCGACCGGCCCTCTATCTCGCCTGCTGGGCGGCGGCGGCGGTCGCGGCCGTCGCCGTCACGGTGGGTTCGCTGGTGCTACGACGTCCGCTCGGCACGGCGGTGGCCGTGGCCGACTTCGCGCTCGCGTGCCTCCTGCTCGCGCTCGGGCCCTTCGTCCTGCCGCCCGACGTGCGCTTCGGCGCGTGGAGCGCCTTCCAGCCCGGGTACGCGCTGTCCGTGATCATCACCGCCAGCGGGGTCCGCAGCGTCGCCGTCTGGCTCGGTGGACTGGGTGCCGTCGTCGCCGCCTACGTCGTGTACCTCGGCGGTCCCGGTCAGCGCGTGCTCGAGCCGGACGCGCTGGGCAACGTGCTCACCTTCGTCGTCTACGCGATCGTCTCCCGCACGTTCTTCCGCTACACGCGCCGAATCGCCCGCGACGCCGACGCGTCGCGTGCCCGAGCGGCCGAGCTCGCCCGCCGCGAGGAGGAGCGCCGCGCACAGGTGCTCATGCACAACGGTGTCGCCGTCATGCGCCTGCTCACCGAGCCCGGTCTCGACGACGCCGCGCGGTCCCGCCTCATCGACCAGGCGGAGGTCGAGCTGCGTGGCATGCGCGCCTACCTGGCCTCGCCGCCGGAGGCGCGGGCACCGCTCGCTCACGACGAGCCGGGTGCCGAGGGCGCGGAGCGCGTCCGGCTCGTCGACACCGTCCGCCGCACGTGCGAGCGTTTCGCCGACCTTCCCGTCGAGCCGGCTCTTGACCTGGGGGCCGGCGTCGAGGTGCCGACGGCTGTCGCCGAGGCCGTGGGTCGCGGGCTCGACAGCCTGCTGCTCAACGTCCGCGAGCACGCTCGGGCCGACCTGGTCGTCGTCCACCTCGACGCGGACGACGACGGCCGGTGGGCGCTCACGGTGAGCGACGACGGCATCGGGTTCGACCCGGGTGCGACGCCGCGCGGCGTCGGGCTCCGCGAGGTGGTGCTGGGGGAGCTCGAGCGGCTCGGTCTGGGGGTCGAGGTCCTGTCCGCACCCGCCGAGGGCACGACGGTGACGGTCACTGCGTCCGCGTCCGCGTCCGCGTCCGCGCCCGCGGTCGCACGCGGGCGGAGGGGGTCGCCGTGACGTGCCGCGCCGCGGTGGTCGACGACGCGTCCGTCATCCGCGACTCCATCGGCCTTCTCATGCCGGGCCTTGAGGTCGTGCTCGCGGTGCCCACCGTGGAGGAGCTTCTGCGGAGCCGGCCGGAGTGCGACGTCGTCGTCCTCGACCTGCACCTCGCGAACGAGTCGCAGCCCGACGTGCGGCAGGGTGTCGCGGCGATCCGGGCGCTGACCGCGCGCGGCTACCGCGTGTGCGTGTACAGCCAGGAGGAGCGGCGGTTCGTCCTCGCGGCGTGCCTCGCCGCCGGGGCGAGCGGCGTCGTCTCGAAGGCGCTCTCGACCGCGCGCGCCGAGGCGTCCTTCCTCGAGGTCGGGGCAGGGGGGATGGTTGTGCCGCAGCAGGTCGTCGGCCTGTTCGAGCTCCTCGTCCGGCGGAACTGCCTGACTGTGCTGAGCGAGCGGCAGCGCCAGGTGCTCAACGGGCGCGCGCGTGGTCTGAGCTATGCCCAGATCGCGCGTCGCCTGTACGTCGGCGAGACGA
The DNA here is from genome assembly GCF_051294865.1 of Cellulosimicrobium sp. PMB13. NCBI lineage: Bacteria > Bacillati > Actinomycetota > Actinomycetes > Micrococcales > Promicromonosporaceae > Cellulosimicrobium > Cellulosimicrobium sp. PMB13. Next base: position 1,307,450 of record NZ_CP145910.1, read on the forward strand.
CGCTGCGCGGCTACTGGCTCGACATCACGACGTCACTCTCCGAGTCGCTGCGCGACCTCACGCCGGCAGAGATCGAGCACGCCCTCGGCCTGGCGCCGGGCGACCTGCTCGAGTACTGGCCGCAGTCGGGCGATGTCGACGGCGGGTGGTGGCGCACGGACCCGGTTCTCGACGCCGACCCCCCGAGATAGTGCCCGCGGTCGCGAGGTAGAACGCCGGGGCTTCAACCTCGCGACCGGGGGTTCTACCTCGCGACCGGAGCCTCTGCCTCGCGACCGGGGTCAGCTGCCGAGGGCCGCGGAGACGACGTCCTTCGCCTCCGCCTGGACCTGCGCCAGGTGCTCGGAGGACACGAACGACTCGGCGTAGATCTTGTACACGTTCTCCGTGCCCGACGGCCGCGCGGCGAACCAGGCGTTCTCGGTCGTCACCTTGAGCCCTCCGATCGCGGCGTCGTTGCCCGGCGCGCTGGTGAGCCTGGCGGTGATCTCCTCGCCCGCGAGCTCGGTCGCGGTGACCTGCTCGGGCGAGAGCTTGCCGAGCGTCGCCTTCTCCTCGAGCGTCGCGGGGGCGTCGACGCGCGCGTACCAGGACTCGCCGTACCGACCGACGAGGTCGCGGTGATGCTCCGACGGAGACCTCCCCGTCGTCGCGATGATCTCCGACGCGAGCAGTGCGAGCAGGAGCCCGTCCTTGTCGGTCGACCAGACGCGGCCGTCCTTGCGCAGGAACGACGCCCCGGCCGACTCCTCGCCGCCGAACCCGACCGAGCCGTCGAGCAGCCCGGGCACGAACCACTTGAAGCCGACCGGCACCTCGATGAGCCGGCGTCCCAGCCCGCCCGCCACGCGGTCGATGAGCGCCGACGACACGAGCGTCTTGCCGATCGCCGCGTCGTCGCGCCACCCGCCCCGAGCGCCGCCGTACAGGTACTCGATCGCGACGGCGAGATAGTGGTTCGGGTTCATGAGGCCGGCGTCGGGCGTGACGATGCCGTGGCGGTCGGAGTCGGCGTCGTTCCCCGTCGCGACGTCGAAGGGCGCCTCCTCGCCCGCCCCGGTCATGCCCGCGACGAGCGACGCCATCGCGTACGGCGACGAGCAGTCCATGCGGATCTTGCCGTCCCAGTCGAGCGTCATGAACGACCACCGCGGGTCGACCTGCGGGTTCACGACCGTGAGGTCGAGCCCGTACCGCTCGCCGATCTCGCCCCAGTACTCGACCGACGCGCCGCCCAGCGGGTCCGCGCCGATGCGCACGCCCGCCGCGCGGATCGCGTCGAGGTCGAGGACGTTCGCGAGGTCGTCGACGTACGTCGTGAGGTAGTCGTGCTTGTGGACGTGCTCCGACTCCAGCGCCTGCGTCAGCGCGACGCGCGGGACGGCGCCCACGCCGGTGCGCAGGATCTCGTTCGCGCGGTCCGCGATCCAGCCGGTCGCCTCGGAGCCGGCCGGCCCGCCGTGCGGCGGGTTGTACTTGAAGCCGCCGTCGCGCGGCGGGTTGTGCGACGGCGTGACGACGATGCCGTCCGCGACGCCGGGCCCGGTGGACCGCACGCCCTCGGAGGTCGCGGCGCCGTTGTGCAGGAGGATCGACTGCGAGACGGCGGGCGTCGGCGTGAACGAGTCCCGCGCGTCGACGTACGTCTGCACCTCCGCGGCGACGAGCACCTCGAGCGCGGTCTGCCAGGCGGGGAGCGAGAGCGCGTGCGTGTCGCGGCCGATGTACAGCGGACCGTCGGTCCCCTGCGACCGGCGGTACTCCACGATCGCCGCCGTGATCGCGACGATGTGCGCCTCGTTGAACGCGTGGTCGAGGCTGGACCCGCGGTGGCCCGACGTGCCGAACACGACCTTCTGCGCCGGGTCGTCGACGTCGGGGGACAGGTCGTAGTAGGCGCCGACCACGGCGTCGACGTCGATGAGGTCGCTGGGCTGGGCGGGCGTGCCGGCGCGGGGGTCCATGGGGACGATCCTGCCAGGGGTGGCGCGTGCACGTCAGCCGGGACGGCCCACCGGTCTCAGCGCGTGGCGGCCGCCCGGTCGATCGCCATCTCGACGGCGTCGAGGAGCCGGTCCAGGCTCGCCTCGAACGGGCCCTGCGGGGCGTCGAAGCCGCCCGCGACGTAGATGCGCGTCATGACGGGGTAGCGCTCGACGTCGAACCAGTCCTCCCAGAAGCTGCCGAGGGTCGTCCAGTACTCGTCGTTGCCGACGCCCGTCGCGTCGCGCTCCGTGGTCTCGGCGATGGTCGAGCGCGCGAGTCCCTGGACGTAGTTGTCGACGAGCGCCAGCGTGTCGACCACCTGGAGCTCCGACAGCCCCGTGTCGACGATCGTGCGGAGCCCGGCCTCCTGCGCGTCGAGCACGTGCGGTGCCAGGGGTGCGCGGTACATGTTGGTCTGCAGGATCCAGGGATGGCGCAGGTAGAGGCTCCACGTCTCGTGTGCGTACTGCGCCAGCGCGGACCGCCAGGGGGCGCCCGCGACGGGCAGGTCGAGCTCGCCGTAGGCGCGGTCGATCATGAGGTCGACGAGCTCGGTGCGGCCGGGTACGTAGGTGTACAGCGACATCGCTCCGACGCCCAGCTCCGTCGCGACGCGCCGCATCGACAGCGCGTCGAGCCCGCCTTCCTGGGCGACGCCGATGCCCGCCCGCACCACGTCGTCGAGCGTGAGTCGCGGCTTGCGCCCGCGTGTGCCGGGGGTCGGCGGGTCCCACAGGAGCGCGAGCCGGCGCGTGATCTCCGGGGTGCGGACGACCTCGGTGAACTGGGCCCGCACGTGCTCGGCCGCCTGCACCGCCGAGGCGACCCCGGCGTCGGCGGCGGCGACGACCCCGCGCGGACGGTCGCCCTCGGGGTCCCGTGACGTCGCCTCGGGCGCGGCAGGGCTGGAGGGCTCGGGCGCGCCCGCCGGCGCGCGCTCGGCCGCGTGCTCGTCGGTGCGGTCGTCGGTCGTCACGTGCGTATCCTCCCGGACTTCCCTCGCGGTGCCTCATCGGGCTGTCCGGCCCTGCTCGAAAGGACCACCCGTCGCGGTCGCGGCAGAAAGGCTTGCCTATTCCCGTACACCGTATGCTAGCGTGGTCGGGTCAATTTCGGTACGGCGTACGAAAGGGTGGCTCCGGTGATCCGAGCCCGTGGCCTGACCAAGACCTTCCACCGCAAGAAAGAGGTCGTCGAAGCCGTCAAGGGGATCGACGTCGACGTCCGCGAGGGCGAGCTCGTCGCCTTCCTCGGTCCCAACGGGGCCGGCAAGTCCACGACCCTGAGGATGCTCACGAGCCTCCTCGAACCGACGGCGGGATCAGCCGAGGTCGCCGGGTTCGACGTCGTGCGCCACCCCGCGCACGTGCGCTCGCGCATCGGCTTCATCGGCCAGGGCAACGGGGGTGGCTACTCCTACCGCGTGCTCGACGAGCTCCACAACCAGGGCCGCTTCTACGGCCTGCCTCCCGCCGAGTACTCGCGGCGGGCCACCGACCTCCTCGAGGCGCTCGACCTCGGCGGGCTCGAGAAGCGGACCGTGCAGTCGCTGTCCGGTGGTCAGCGGCGGCGTCTCGACGTCGCGCTCGGGCTCATGAACCACCCGCCGCTGCTGTTCCTCGACGAGCCGACGACGGGCCTCGACCCGCACGCGCGCGCCAACCTCTGGGAGCACATCCGGGCGATGCGGGAGCGGTACGGCATGACGATCGTCCTCACGACGCACTACCTCGACGAGGCGGACGACATGGCCGAGCGCGTCGTCGTCATCGACCACGGCGACATCATCGCCGACGCCACCCCGGACGACCTCAAGCGCGACCACGCGGACGACGTCATCACGCTCGCCGTCGCCCCGTTCCCGGGCGACGGGCCCGCGCAGGCGGCCACCGCGCCGTCGGGCACCGGCGGGCTGGCCGACGACGCCGCCCGGGTCCGCGCGGCCCTCGCCGAGGACGCGGGCGAGGCAGAGGTGACGCCCGGCGCGGACGGGGGGCTCGCCGTCCGGATCTCCACGACGCACGGCGCCGACCGGCTGCCCGAGGCGATCGAGGCGCTGCGTGTCGCCGGGTTCGCCGTCCGCTCGGCCGAGCTGCGGCAGGCGAGCCTCGACGACGTGTTCCTCAACCTCACCGGACGCAGCCTGCGAGAGGAGGCGGCGTGATGTCGACCAGGACCGACGTGTCAGGAGCACGGACCACCGGGGTGACCTCGGGCACCGACGCCGCCCTGCGGACGGGGGCCGCGAAGTTCTTCGCCGACACGTGGGCGGTGTTCACGCGCGAGATCCTGCTCGTGCTGCGCGACCCGTTCACGCTGATCTTCTCGCTCCTGCAACCGCTGATCTTCCTCGGGCTGTTCGGGCCGCTGCTCACGGGCGCGGTGGGCGGGTCGTTCGGGGGAGCGGAGGGCGCGAGCACCGCCGACACGCTCCAGTGGTTCGTGCCCGGCGTGATCGTCATGATCTCGCTGTTCGGCACGTCCATGAGCGGGTCGAACCTTCTGTACGAGATGATGACCGGCTCGTACGAACGGGTCCTCGCGACGCCGCTCGACCGGTCCGCGATCCTCGTGGGCCGGGCGCTCAAGGAGTTCGCGCCGCTCGTCGTGCAGGGCCTGCTCATCGCGCTCGTGTGCGTGCCGTTCGGCTTCACGCTCTACCCGCTGCACCTGCTCGTCGGGCTCGCGCTGCTGGGGCTCTTCGGGATCGGCGTCGGCGCGCTGTCCATCGCGCTGGCGCTCGCGGCGAAGAACCGCGAGTGGCTGTTCTGGGGCGTGCAGCAGTCGCTGCTCTTCCCGCTGCTCATCCTCTCCGGGATGATGCTGCCGCTCGAGGCCGGCCCGGCGTGGATGCGCACGGCCGCGCTGTTCAACCCGCTCACGTACATCGTGGACGCCGAGCGCGCGCTGCTCGCCGGCCGGTTCGCGGACACGGACGTGCTGTGGGGCTTCGTCGCCGCGGCGGTGACGTGCGCGGTCGGGCTGTGGGTCGGGATCCGGCGCACGCGGCGCACGGTCTGACGGGCACCTCGGCCGGCGTCTCGCGCGGACGCCGGCCGAGGTCGTGCCCGTGTCATGCCGTCACGTCGTGTCAGCTCGTGAGCACCACGAGCCGCTGCGTCGCGCGCGTCATCGCGACGTAGCGGTCGACGGCGCCCTCGATCCCGTCGCCGAACGACTCCGGGTCGACGAGGACGACGAGGTCGAACTCGAGCCCCTTCGCGAGCTCGGGCGTGAGCGAGCGCACGCGCGGCGTCGCGACGAAGGTCGGGTCGCCGATGACGCACGCGGTGCCCTCCGCGTGCTCGGCGAGCCAGCCGTCGAGGATCGCGTCGCGCTCGGTCGCCGTGGCGCGCAGCACCGGCACCCCGGTGCTCCTGACCGACGTCGGCACGTTGGCGTCCGGGAGCGCGGCGCGGATGACCGGCGCGGCCTCGGCCATGACCTCCTCCGGCGTCCGGTAGTTGATGCTGAGCGACGCGAGCTCCACCCGGTCGAGCCCGACGCGCCCGAGACGCTCCTCCCACGACTCCGTGAACCCGTGCCGGGCCTGGGCCCGGTCGCCCACGACCGTCAGGCTCCGCGACGGGCAGCGGTCCAGCAGCATCCGCCACTCGGCGTCGGTGAGCTCCTGGGCCTCGTCCACGACGACGTGCGCGTACGGTCCGGCGAGCAGGCCGGGCTCCGGCGGCGGGGCCGACCCGTCGACCAGCGCGTCCTGGAGGTCCTGGCCGCGCAGCATCGACATGACCAGCAGCTCCGAGTCGTCGGCGGCGACGAGGTCGTCGACGACGTCGGCCATGCGGCGGCGCTCCTCCGCGGCGGCCGCCTCCCGCCGGCGCCGACGTCTCGACGCCTCCGGGTCGCCGAGCCGCCGCCGGGCGGCGTCGAGCAGGGGCAGGTCGGAGACGGTCCACGCTTGGGGCACGTCCCGCTGGAGCGCCCGCACCTCGTCGGACGTGAGCCACGGGGCGGACAGACGCAGGTAGGCGGGGACCGACCACAGGTCGGCCACGAGGTCGGTCGCCTCGATCAGCGGCCACGCCCGGTTGAAGGCCGCGCCCAGCTCCCGGTCCTGCGCGAGCGCACGACGGACCTGCTCCGCGGCGACACCACCGCCGTCGGCCGCCTCGTCGCCGAGATCGTCTCCCAGCTCGTCGCCGAGCCCGTCTGCGGCCTCCTCGACGACCCCTTCGACGACCTGGTCGACGAGGATGCCGAGGAGCGCGTCCCAGACGTCGTCGCGCGCCTCGTTGTGCGGGGTGCCGGGCTCGGGCGCCTCGAACGCCTCGGCCCAGTCGGCGGTGCTGACCCAGACGTCACCCCACGGGGTCTCGACCTCCATGCCCTCGGTCGGTGGCCGCTCGGAGAACGCGACGGCCGGCTCGATCGCCCGCACGAGCTCGACGGAGGCCTTGAGGCGGGCGACCTCCGGGTCGGTCTCGGGAACGGCGTCCGCCCCCTCGGGGACGAGGTCGCGCAGCGTGCAGGTCTGGACGCCCTCCTCGCCGAGGCTGGGCAGGACGTCGGCGACGTAGGCGAGGTACGGCTGGTGCGGTCCGACGAACAGCACGCCGCCACGGCGGTGGCCGAGGCGCGGGTCGGAGTAGAGCAGGTACGCGGTGCGGTGCAGCGCGACGACGGTCTTGCCCGTGCCGGGACCGCCGTCGACCACGAGCGCGCCCCGCGACCCCGCGCGGATGATGGCGTCCTGGTCGGCCTGGATCGTGCCGAGCACGTCGCGCATCTGCGGCGAGCGGCTGGTGCCGAGGCTCGCCACGAACGCGGACTGGTCGTCGAGCGCGACGTTCCCCTCGAGACCGTCCGGCGTGAACACCTCGTCCCAGTAGTCGCTCACGCGGCCACGGGTCCAGCGGTAGCGGCGGCGGCTCGCGAGGCCCATCGGGTCGGCGTGGGTCGCTCCGAAGAACGGCTCGGCCACCGGCGAGCGCCAGTCGACGAGCAGGCGCCGGTCCGCGCCGTCGGTGAGGCCGAGGCGGCCGACGTAGACGGGCTCCGAGCCGTCGGCCGGGACCATGCGGCCGAGGCACAGGTCGAGCCCGAACCGGCGCAGCGTGCGCAGGCGGCTGGTCAGGCGGTGGATCTCCTGGTCGCGGTCCAGCGCCGCCTGCCCCTGGCCCCCGGGGGCACGGCGCGCGACGTCGAGGCGCTCGGTGAGGTCGATGACCTGCTCCTCGAGGGTCCTCGCGATGTCGGCGAGGTGACGCTCGTCCTCGGCGATCAGCGCCGGGTCGGCCTTGGGGGAGAGGCGGTCGGGAAGGTCGAAGGCGCTCGTGGCGAGGGGGTTCACGGGGCTCCTTGCGTCGTGGCGTGAGGCGCCATTCTGGGGGCCGAGGGGGGCCTTGCCACAAGACCCCCGGTGCGCTATACGTTGAGAACGGAGGGGATCGCGCGGACGTCGAGGTCCGCGCGACCGGCGACGGTCCCTCCGATCTCTCAGGCCGGCGCGTGCGCGCCGATGACCGAGAGCAGCTGCAGCTTCTCGTAGCTCTCGCTGCCGGGCACGGCGGTGTAGACGAGCAGGAGATGGGACTGCTGCGGGTCGAGCAGCGTCTGGCAGTGCAGCTCGAGAGCTCCGACGTCGGGGTGGACGAACCGCTTGGTCTCCTCCGGCGGATGGCGGTGGCCGACCTCGTGCGCGTCCCACAGCCGGCGCAGCTCCTCGCTGTGCGCGAGGGCGACGTCGGCGAGGCGTGCCGCGCGCGACCCCGGTCCGCGCAGGGTGACGACCTGGCGCAGCTGCGAGGCGTACACCCGGGACAGCCGCTCGTGGTCCTCCGGCGCGTAGAGAGCGCGGCTGGCGGGATCGGTGAACCACCGGTAGCCCAGGCTGCGCGCCGGGCCGGTGTACCGGGTGGCGTCGCCGGTCAGAGCGACGCCCAACGGCGTCTGGCGCAGCGTCTCACCCAGCTCGGTGACGATCTCGGCCGGGGTGTCGGTCAGCCGGTCGAGGATGCGCAGCAGGCCGGGGCTGACATGGTCGCTCAGCGCTCCACGGGGAGGCGGCTGGTGGCCGACGAGACGGAAGAGGTGGTCGCGCTCGTCGAGGCTGAGATGCAGCCCCTGAGCGATCGACGCCACCATCTGCGGTGACGGATGGGGTCCGCGCTCACGCTCCAGCCGCGCGTAGTAGTCGGTCGACATGTGGCACAGCGCCGCGACCTCCTCACGGCGCAGACCCGAGGTCCGGCGCCGCTGCCCGCGGGGCAGGCCGACGTCCTCGGGCTGCAGCGCCTGCCGACGGCGGCGGAGGAACTCCGCGAGCCCTGCCCTGTCGATCACCGGTCCACGTCCTCTCAGCGGGTGACTGGGTGTGTCCGTTCTACCGTGCCGACGTCCCGGCAGCCACGGCCTGTCGATCCCCCTCTCGATCCCCTTCGAGCCGTGCCGGTGCCTCCGTCCCGACCGGGTCGGACGCCTGCCGGGTCACCGCCAGGCACGGATCGACAGGCCCTGGATGCGCTCTCGGCGCGGTGTGACGGTGGCTGCACTGCCCGATCGACCCCGGAGGAAACCGTGAACCCTCAGCCTGCCCTCGCTGCCGTGCCGGCCGAGCACGTCGATCCCCCCGCCGCCGAACCCCGGCCCGCCGAACCTCAGCCCACCGACACCCGGCCCGCCGACCCGCGCGACGCGTCGTCGGGCCCCAGCGCGACCGCCCGCCGGGTGCTCGGGCTGCCGGACGTCGAGGAGACGTCCGCGGCGCGCACTGCCGCACGCCGGACGCTCGAGCGGGTCGGCGGGCCCGTCGGTCTCGCGGTGGCCGTCGCGCCGACGATCGCGTTCGTCGCCGCGGACGCCGCCGCCGGGCTCGGCACGGCCTTCGTCGCCCTGGCGGTCACCGCGGTGGTCGCGAGCGGCGTGCGTCTCGCCCGGCGCGAGCCGCCCGGGGCGGCGATCGCGGGCCTGGTCGTCGCGGCGGTCTGCGCGACGGTCGCGGCCCTCGCCGGCGAGGCGCGCGCCTTCTTCCTGCCCACCATGGTGCTTCCCGTGGTCTTCGTCCTCGCCTACGTCGTCTCGCTGACGTCGGGCCGGCCCCTGACCGGGTTCATGGTCAACCGCCTCGCGGGCGGGCCCCGCGACTGGCCCCGGCACGCGGCCCTGCGGCGCGTCTACACGGTCACGTCGCTTGTCGGCCTGGCCATGGCGGCCGCGAACCTCGTCGTCCGGGTCGTGTTCTACCTCGCGGACGAGCCGGGGGTCCTCGCCGGGATCCAGGTCGCAGCCACCTCGCTGTTCGCCGTCCACTTCGCCGTGACGCTCGTCGTCGCTCGCCGGGTGGCGACCGCGCCTCTCACCGCGCCCGCGCCGCGAGCTGCGCGGCCCGCGCCTCGCTGAACCCCGTCGACCCGAGCACCCCTGAGCACCACCGAGCACCACCGAGCACCACCGAGCGACCCGAGCACGACCGCCCGGACCACCCCGACCACAGGAGCACCACCATGCCTCGCACACCGCATCTCGACCTGCCCGACCTGTCTGCCCGACGCGCCCTCGTCACCGGGGGGAGCGACGGGATCGGCCTCGGCATCGCGCAGCGGCTCGCTGCCGCCGGGGCCGAGGTGGTCCTCCCCGTGCGCAACCGCGCCAAGGGCGAGGCGGCCGTCGCCCGCATCCGCAGCGCTCACCCGTCCGCGCGCGTGGTGCTGAAGGATCTCGACCTCGCGTCCCTGCGCTCGGTGGCCGCCCTCGGCGACGACCTGCGCGCCGAGGGCCGCCCGATCCACGTGCTCGTCAACAACGCGGGCGTCATGACCCCGCCGGAGCGCCAGACGACGGCGGACGGGTTCGAGCTCCAGCTCGGGACCAACCACCTGGGCCACGTCGCGCTCGTCGCGCACCTGCTGCCGCTGCTGTCCGCGGGCCGGGCGCGGGTCACGTCGCAGATCAGCGTGGCGGCCCGGAACGGGGCGATGAACTGGGACGACGTCAACTGGGAGACCCTCTACGACGGTCGGCGGGCCTACAGCCAGTCCAAGATCGCGTTCGGCCTGTTCGCGCTCGAGCTCGAACGGCGGAGCCAGGCCGGCGGCTGGGGCGTCACGAGCAACCTGTCGCACCCCGGCGTCGCCCCGACCAGCCTGCTCACCGCGCGGCCGGAGCTGGGGCGTGACCGCGACACCCCGCAGATCGCGATCATCCGCCGGCTGTCCCGGGCGGGGATCCTGCTCGGGACGCCCGAGAGCGCCGCACTGCCCGCGCTGTTCGCCGCCACGTCGCCCGAGGCCCGCGGCGGACGGCTCTACGGCCCGGACGGGCCCGGCAACCTCGGGGGCGGCCCGGCCGAGCACCGCCTGTTCCGTCCCCTGCGCGACCCCGGCGAGGCGGACCGTGTCTGGCGGGTCTCCCAGGAGCTGGCGGGGGTGTCGCTCGCCCCGTCCGCCGGTGCGGCGTGAGCGCGGTGGTTCACTGGGGCGGTGCCCGACGACGCGCCGCTCGCCAGCCCTCTCGCCCTCCCTGACCTCGCCGACCGCGTGGAGGCGGTCTCCGCGCTGTACGCCCGGAAGTTCGGCATCGAGCGCGACGCCGACTGGTTCGCGCTCAAGCTCACCGAGGAGGTCGGCGAGCTCACGCAGGCGTTCCTCGCGGCGACGGGCCGCACGCGCCCACGGGCCGACGGTGGGACCGGGCCCGACGACGCCCGGCAGGCCCTCGCGGACGAGGTCGCCGACGTGCTCGCCCACCTCCTGCTGCTCGCCCGGTCCCAGGGCGTCGACGTCGAGGCGGCGGTGCGACGCAAGTGGCTCGCCTGGGAGTCGGAAATCGATGGTTGAGCCGTCCGCGACACCCCTAGGGTGACGCGCGTGACCGACCAGCGCACCGACCCGCCCGCCACCGCCGACGAGATCACGACCTTGCGCGGATACCTCGACTTCCACCGCGACACGCTCCGATGGAAGACGTCCGGCCTCGACGCCGCAGAGCTCGCGCAGACCCTGCCGCCCTCGACCATCTCCCTGGGCGGCCTGCTCAAGCACGTCGCGCTCGTGGAGTCGTACTGGTTCTCCGAGATCTTCCTCGGCAAGCCCCTCATCGCGCCGTTCGACACCGCCGACTGGGACGCGGACGCGGACTGGGACTGGCACAGCGCGGTGCAGGACAGCCCGGAGGAGCTGCGGGTCCTGCTGGACCGGTCGATCGCCGCGTCCGACGAGATCCTCGAGGCCGCGATGGCGGACGGCGGCCTCGATCGCGTGTCGGCCGTGGTGAGCAAGCGCACCGGGGAGCCGTGGAACCTGCGCTGGATCGTCGTGCACATGATCGAGGAGTACGCGCGGCACAACGGTCACGCGGACCTCGTCCGCGAGTCGATCGACGGCGCGGTCGGCGAGTAGCCCTCTGCCGGTGCCTCTGCCTCTGCCTCTGCCTCTGCCGGTGCCGGTGCGCGTGGCCGTGGCCGTGGCCGTGGACGACGGTTGCCGCGGCGTCGGGAACCCGCCACGATGGCGGGCGTGACCGCCCCGCCGCCCCCGCCCCTCCCGCGACGTCCGCGCGGCTCGCGCAGCACGGCGACGACCGTCGGCCTGGTCGCCGCGAGCGTCCTCGGTGTCGCGCTCCTCGTCGCGGCGGCGTGGGTCCTGAGCCGCCCGGTGACGTACGGCTGGTTCGCCTACGCGCCGGAGTCGGACACGACGTTCACGCCGTCCGGCGCGCCGTGGCACGGCCGGTCGGCGGTCCTCGCCGCGGGCGGCGCGCTGCTGCTCGGGCTCGTCGGCGGGTTCGTCCTCGGCCGCCGGACCGGGCCCGCGCTTCGTGGACCAGCGGGAGACGCCGGGGCCCCCACGCCCGACGACGCGTCGTCGGGGGACGCATGACCGGCACCGGGTACGGCCTGGTCCTGCTCGACCTCGACGGCACGCTCGCGGACTCCGCCCCGGGCATCGTCGCGTGCGCGCAGCACGCGTTGCGCGAGGTCGGCGTCCCCGTGCCCGACGACGCGGCGGTGCGTGGGGTCGTCGGCCCGCCGCTCGCGGACGGGTTCGCCGCGCTCGGCGTCCCGGCGGGCATCGTCGAGGACGCGATCGCGGCGTACCGCGCGGTGTACGCGGCGGGCGGGATGTTCGACAACGCCGTGTTCGACGGCGTCCCGGAGGCCCTCGTGTCGCTGCGGGAGTGCGGCGCGCGCCTCGCCGTCGCGACGTCGAAACCGGAGGTCTACGCACGCCGGATCGTCGACCACCTCGGGCTCGACGCGCACCTCGATCGCGGCGTCGACGACGTGTACGGCGCGACGCTCGACGGCACGCGCGGCACGAAGGGCGACGTCATCGCGCACGCGCTCGCGGGGCTGCGCGCGGACGGGGCGCTCGCGGGTCTGACGCCGGACCAGGTGGTGATGGTCGGCGACCGCGAGCACGACGTGCACGGTGCGGCCGAGCACGGGATCGGCTGCGTCGGTGTCGCGTGGGGCTACGCCGAGCCCGGCGAGCTGGAAGCGGCCGGGGCGCGCGCCGTCGTCGGGTCGCCCGCGGAGCTCGTCACGGCCGTCCTCGGGCTCGCCCGGCGCGGCTCGGCGTGAAGCGGCCGGTCCTCAGGCCCGTGCCAGCACGACGACCGGCGCGAGGATCCCGGCTCGCGTCGCGGCCATCATGTTCGTGACGCGCTCGACGAAGACGGGGCCGAAGACGACGGCCCGGTCCTCGGTGGGTTCGCCAGGGGCCGCAGCGAGCGCCGGGCGGCGGTCCTCGACGCTCAGCACCTCGAAGCCGGCCGCGGTGAGCGCGTCCGCGTACGAGGACGGGGACTCGAGGAACGACGTCTCGTCGTCGACGGCCCACGGCTGCGGGTAGGGCAGGTCTCCGGGGCCGACGCGCATCTGGTCGTGCAGCCCGAACAGCCCGCCGGGCCGCACGACGCGGTGCACGTCGGCGAAGGCCGCAGCCTTGTCGGGCAGGTTCATCCCGACGTGGATCATGGCCGCGCGGTCGTGGGACGCGTCGTCGCACGGGAGCTGCTGTGCCTCGCCCACCTCGAACCGGACGAGGTGCGACAGCGCGACGCGCTCCGTCAGGACGCGGGCAGCGGCGACGAAGTCCGGGCTGAGGTCCACGCCGGTCACCGGGCAGCCGTGGCGGTCGGCGGCGACCCGGGACGAGCCGCCGAGGCCGCAGCCGACGTCGAGCAGGGACGTGCCCGCGTCGAGCTCGAGGACGTTCAGCAGATAGAGGGTCGTGGCCAGGCCTCCGGCGTGCAGCTCGTCGAACGGCGCGAGCGCGTCGACCGGCACGGTGCCGCCGTCGTCGGCGGCACCGGCGGCGGTCAGGATGCGCGCCGCGATGTCGCTCCCTGCGTAGTGCTCACGGACCCGGTCGCTCGTGGCCATGTCGGCCCTCCGCACGTCGTCGTGGTGCGTCCTGACGGCGCACGCCCGCTCTCGACGGTACGCCGTCGGCGGACGGCCGCGTCCCGGAGGGAGGAACGGGGCGTCGCCCCCGACCTTGACCTTGACGTAGCGTCAACTCCTAGCGTGGTGATCGCTGCCGCACGGAGCGGCGGGGCACACGGGAGGAGGGCGTCATGGAGGTCACGGCACCCGGCCGGACGACGGACTGGTCGATCCAGGAGGTCGCGCGGCTGGCCGGCACGACGAGCCGCACGCTGCGTCACTACGACGCCGTCGGGCTGCTCGCGCCGACCCGCGTCGCGTCGAACGGCTACCGCCACTACGACGCCGACGCGCTCGTGCGCCTCCAGCGGATCCTCCTCCTGCGCGACCTCGGTCTGGGCCTGCCTGCGATCAAGGCGGCGCTCGACGGCCCGGGCGACCGGGCGCCGTCGGGCACGGAAGACGGGTCCTCCCAGGTGCGGGCGCTGCGCGGCCACCTCGAGTGGCTGCGTGCCGAGCGGCAGCGGCTGGCGCGACAGATCGCGTCGGTGGAACGGACGATCACCACGATGGAAGGAGGTGGCGAGCTCATGGCGAAGGACATGTTCGACGGGTTCGACCACACGCAGTACCGCGAAGAGGTCGAGGACCGCTGGGGCAAGGACGCGTACGCGCGCGGCGACGCCTGGTGGCGCGGGATGTCGGACGACGAGCGATCGGCCTGGAAGGAGCGCACCGCCCGGCTGAACGACGACTGGGCGGCGGCGGCGCAGGCCGGTGTCGACCCGGCGTCCGACGAGGCGCAGGAGCTCGCACGTCGCCACGTGTCGTGGCTGCAGGCCGTCCCAGCGAACCCCGCGCACGAGGCAGGACCGCTGGCCGGCTACCTCCTCGGCCTGGGGGAGATGTACGTGAACGACCCGCGGTTCGCGCTCAATTACGGCGGTGTCGAGGGCGCGACGTTCGTGCGTGACGCGCTGCGCGTCTACGTCGACCGCGTCCTGTGACGCGACTGCCCGGTCCGCGGACCGGGCGACACCTCGAGGGAGGGCTCCGCGCGAGCCCTCCCTCGAGGCGCGCCGGCGCCGGGACGAGCGCCGCAGGGCCGGTCGCCGCGGTGCTGCTCGCCGCGGCGACGACCGTCGTGCTCGCGGGCTGCTCCGCGGCGTCGTCGCCGACCGCGTACCGCCTGCCACCGACCGAGGGCACGTTCGACTACCAGCTCGGCGCGGCGTACGACGTCCCGGGCGGGCTGGACGTCGTCGTGCGCGACGCGACGGCCGAGCCTGCCGACGGCGCGTACTCGGTCTGCTACGTCAACGGCTTCCAGACGCAGCCGGGCGACGCGGACCGCTGGCTCGGCGAGCACGAGGACCTGCTGCTCCACGACGCGGCGGGGCGGCTCGTGGTGGACCCGGACTGGCCCGACGAGCACGTCCTCGACCCGTCGACCGCAGCGCAGCGCGCGGGGATCATGGACCTCCTCGGTCCGGTCGTCACCGGTTGCGCCGACGCGGGGTTCGATGCGGTGGAGATCGACAACCTCGACACGTGGACCCGCTTCGACGACGCGGAGACCGGTCGCATCGACGAGGAGGGCGCGCTCGCGCTGGCCGCGGCGTACGTCGACCTCGCGCACGACGCGGGCCTGGCCGTGGCGCAGAAGAACGCGGCCGAGATCGCCCGCGTGGCCCGCGACGACCTGGGGTTCGACTTCGCGGTGACCGAGGAGTGCGCCGTCTACGACGAGTGCGCCGCGTACACGGCCGCGTACGGCGACCACGTGCTCCAGGTCGAGTACGACGACGCCCTGCCCGAGCCGTTCGACCGGGTGTGCGCGCGGACCGACCGCGCGCCGCTCACCGTCCTGCGCGACCGCGACCTCGTCGGGCCCGACGACGCGGGGTACGTGCGCGAACAGTGCTGACCGGTCGGCGCTCCCCTGCGCGACCTGTGACCCGCGCGGGATCCGCGTCTCGTCACTAGCCTGGGGGGACGGCGGGCGGTCGCCCGCCGGGAGACAGCGTCGCGAGGCAGCCGAGGGAGGCAGCCATGGGCACGTCGTCGTCAGCCCCCGGGCCGCGCACGGTCCGCAACGTCGCCCTCGTGGGGCACAGCGGATCGGGCAAGACCACGCTCGCGGAGGCGTTCCTCCACCGGGCGGGGGCGATCCCGCGGCCCGGGTCGGTCACGGAGGGCACGACCGTGTGCGACCACGAGCCGGAGGAGATCGCGCGGGGGATCTCGGTCGGGCTGGGTGTCGCGCACCTGGACTGGACCGCGCCCGACGGCGAGTCCTATCGCGTCACGCTCCTCGACACCCCGGGCTCGCCGGACTTCCTCGGGGCGGTCGACGCGGCGCTCGCGGTGGCCGACCTCGCGGTGGTGGTGGTCAGCGCCGTCGACGGAGTCCGCTCCGGGACCCTGGAGGCGTGGCGGCTGTGCGACGAGGCGGGGATCCCCCGCCTCGTCCTCGTCTCCCAGGAGGATCGCGCGCGTGCCGACTTCCGCACGGTGCTCGACGACGTGCGGTCGAGCTTCACCGCGTCGTTCGTCCCGCTCGAGCTGCCGCTCGGCGAGGAGCAGTCGCTGCACGGCGTCGCGGACGTCCTGGGCGAGCGCGCCCGCGAGTACGACGGCGACGGGAGGGGCCACGACGAGGCCGTCCCCGACGACGTCCGCGAGGAGGAGCACGCGCTCCACGACCAGGTGGTCGAGGAGATCGTCACGCACGACGACGACCAGCTCGAGGCGTACCTCGCGGGGGACGAGCCCGGCGTCGCGGACCTGGAGCGCACGCTCGCGCAGGAGGTCCGCGACGGGGAGGCCGTGCCCGTGCTCCTCGCGTCGGCGCTCACGGGCGTGGGGGTCGACCGTGCGCTCGACCTCGTGTGCGAGCTCGGCCCGTCGCCCGTCGACCGGCCGGCGGTCGTGCTGCTGCCGGGCGCTGCCGCGCATCCGGGCGACGACGGCGCGGGGGCGAGCGGCGCCGTCGGGCAGGAGACGAGGGCGACGACCGAGGTGGTGGCCCAGCCGACCGGGGACACGCTCGTCCACGTGTTCCGGACGGTCGTGGACCCGTTCGTGGGCCAGGTGTCCGTGTTCAAGGTCCTCTCGGGGACCGTGGCGAGCGGGGACCGTCTGGTCGACGTCGCGACGGGCGCGGAGGACCGCGTGCACGGGCTGTTCCGGCTGCGCGGGCGCGAGCACGTGGCGGTCGAGCGCGTCGGCGCGGGCGAGGTGGCCGCGGCGGCGAAGCTCGGGGCGGCGTCGACGGGCGGGCTGCTCGCGAGCCGCCGCTCCCCGGTCTCGGCGCGACCGCTGCCGCACCGCCCGCCCGTCTACGCGCACGCGCTGCGGCCCGTGTCGCAGTCCGACGACGACAAGCTGTCCGCCGCGCTGGCGCGCCTCGTCGCCGAGGACCCGACCCTGCACGTCGACCTCACGGGCACGCAGGCCGTGCTCGGCGGGCTCGGGGACACCCACCTCGCGGTCGCGCTCGAACGGCTCGAGCGCACGTTCGGCGTGCACGTGACGACCGAGCCGGTGCAGGTCGCGTACCGCGAGACGATCGCGCGGCCGGTCGAGGCCGAAGGGCGGCTCAAGAAGCAGTCGGGTGGCCACGGGCAGTTCGCCGTCGTGCAGCTCCGGGTCTCACCGCTGCCGCGCGGCGCGGGGTTCGAGTTCGCCAACGCGGTCGTCGGCGGGTCCGTGCCGCGCCAGTACCTCCCGGCGGTGGAGCGCGGCGTCGCCGAGGCGATGGCCGCGGGCGGTCCGCACGGCTACCCGGTCGTGGACGTGCGCGTCGAGGTCTACGACGGCAAGGCGCACTCCGTCGACTCGTCCGACATGGCGTTCCGCACGGCCGGAGCGGTGGGTCTGCGCGAGGCGCTCGCGGCGGCAGGGACGGTCGTGCTCGAACCCGTCTCGGCCGTGACCGTGACCGTCCCCTCCGACGCGCAGGGCGACGTCATGGGCGACCTGTCGGCCCGGCGGGGCCACATCACCGCGACCGGCTCGCTCGACGACGGCCGCGTCGTCGTCGAGGCGCTCGTCCCCGAGGCCGAGCTCACGCGGTACGTGCTCGACCTGCGCTCGCTCACCGGGGGTCGCGGCTCGTTCACCGCCGTCCCCGACCGGTACGAGGTGCTCCCGGGCGGCGTTGGTGCGAACCGCTAGACGCCTTCCTCCCGACGAATCGTGCGCTCCGCTGCGAGCCGTTTGGACCAGAACGGGTCCGAGCGCCAGTCCGACGGGATACCCATGCCCTTGAGCGGCACATCAGGGTGCTCGTCGAGGAGAGCGCTCAACCGGCGCGTCCACGACGAGCGGGGAGACACCACGGACAGCACGCTCTGGAGCGAAGCGAGCACGGGGTAGAGGCGTTTGCGACGATCGGAGAACGACAGGACATCTCTGTCCGAGAGCCACCGTACCGAGGGAGACGTCGGGAGCGCGGGATAGACACCGAGCCCGACGTTCCACAGCCGACCATGATGAGCACACACGTTTCGCACCCGCACATAGGTGCGCAACCAGGACAGCAGCAAGGGGCCGGGAAGACCCAGCGGCTGAGCCACGCGAGCGATGTCGGAAGCGCGCCGCAGATTGCTGACCAGGCCCGAGAGCTGGCCCAGGGTGAGCGTCTCGACCATCAGCCACGACGGCGGTAGTTCTGGTTCGCCATAGGTCGTCAGGTAGTGCTCGAGCGCGGACGCGTGAGCCAGATCTCCGGCCGCGTTCTCCGGCGAGCTCATCAGCCGGTCCTCGCACGACTTCTGGACCATCTCCAGGAACCTCTGATGCCTCCGAGCATCCTTGAGGTGCCCACTCTCGAGATACCAGAAGGGGCCGCCATGGTGCAGAGACATGTGGTCGGTGAGGCTAGACCGGACGGCCACCTCGATGCGTTCGAGGGCGTCCATCACCAGGAGGCGAAGCTTGCGGTCGAAGACGTAGAGGTCGAGCACTTGGTCGAACGTCGTTCCACCACGCAGCATCTCGGCCGCCGGGTCCATGCGGAACGGGATGAGGTAGGGCGACAACCGGTAGTAGCCCACGTGGCGGAGGTAGCGGACGGCGCGGTCTGGCTCCGTGACGACGAGGCCGCGCTCGATCATCCTCGACAACAGCTCATCGTGCGTGAGCGCAGGCTTGGAGTAGCGGCTCGACCCTCGTGGTCGCGGTGCGCGTGCTGGCATCTCGTCTCTGCCCCCTGCAAAGAAAAATCCCCCGGGTTGCGCATCGTGGAGAGGCGTGGGGGATGTAGTGCTCCCAACCTACCGTGAGCGAGGTGGAGAGACAACAATGGCTGTCGCAACCAGGGTGATCGACATGACGGGAATGATGTGCCGATGAAGGTTCGTGTGCACGAGGAGCACGCGGTGACCGTCGTGCGTCGAGTGCCATGGGGAATCTTCGTCGCCCTCGCCGACGGGACGGAGGTGTTCGTCGACGCGATGAAGGTCGGGCACCTCGATGATCAAGCCGGAGACCGGAGCATCGTGGTCATCGTCGACGACGAACGGCAACCCATCCGGGGGAGCCTCCTCGACGAGGACCGCGAGATCGCGCGTCGGCATCGGATCGTCGAGCAGCCGGTGCGCTGACCGAAGCCTTCCGCCGTTTTCAGCGGCGCGGGAGGACGATCGGTGCGCCGCCCCCGGGGTGCTCGACGATCTCCACCGGGTAGTCGTAGACGTCGCTGAGCAGCGACTCGGTGAGCACGTCGCGCGGCTCGCCGTCCGCCGCCACGCGGCCGCCCGCGAGCAGCGTGACGTGGTCCGCGTACGCGGCGGCGAGCGACAGGTCGTGCACGACGACGACCACGGCCCCGCCCGCGGCGGCGTGCGACCGCGCGAGCCGGAGCACGAGCTCCTGGTGCTTGAGGTCCAGCGCCGCGGTCGGCTCGTCGAGCATGAGCAGCGTCGTGCGCTGCGCGAGCACGCGCGAGAGCGCGACGCGCGCCTTCTCGCCCCCGGACAGCGACGTGAAGTGGCGCTCGGCGAGGTGCTCGACGTCGGTCGCGGCCAGCGCCTCGGCGACCGCGGCGTCGTCCTCGTCCTCCCAGGGCGTCCCGCGCCAGGGCGAGCGCCCCATGCGCACGACGTCCACGGCCGTGAACGGGAAGCTCAGCGACACCTGCTGGAGCAGCACCGCCCGGCGCATCGCCAGCTCGGTCGGCGTCCAGGAGCCCAGCGCGCTCCCGTGCACGACGACGTCCCCCGACTCCGGGGTCAGGTCGCCCGTGAGGACGGCGAGCAGCGACGACTTCCCGGCGCCGTTGGGGCCGAGCAGCGCGCGCACCTCGCCCGCGCGCACGTCGACGGACACGTCGCGCAGGACCGGCGCCCCGCCCAGGGTGAGCGACACCGCGTGCGCCGAGGTGACCACGTCGCCGGGGGAGACGGGCCCGGGGAGGAGGGACCGGCGTCGGGCACCGGTGACGGCGGTGCGCAGCGAACCGAGGAACGAGGAGCCCTCGTGGCGCAGGTCGGTCATGCCCACCCTCCCTGGCGCGAGCGCGTGCGGCGCAGGAGGTAGAAGAAGAACGGGCCGCCGACGAGCGACGTGATCATGCCGAGCGGCAGCTCGACGTTCGCGACGGCGCTGCGCGCGAGGAGGTCGGCGGCGAGCAGCACGACGGCGCCGCCCAGCACCGACGCGGGGATCAGCGTGCGGTGGCTCGGTCCGCACACCATGCGCACGAGGTGCGGCACGACCAGCCCGACGAACGCGACGATCCCCGTGAACGCCGTGCCGGCGGACACCAGCAGCGCGACGAGCACGATGACGAGCTGGCGCAGCCGCTCGACGTCCACGCCGAGGTGGTGCGCGGCCCGCTCGCCCAGCGCGAGCAGGTCCATCCGGCGGCGCACGAGCATCGCGCCCGTGACCCCGACGGCGGCGATCGGGAGGACCACGGCGACCGAGCTCCACGTCGAGCCGCCGAGCGAGCCGAGCTGCCAGAACACGATCTGCTCGCGCGCGGCGGGGTCGGCGACGAAGGTGAAGAACGCGAGCAGCCCGCCCGCGAACGCGTTCACCGCGATGCCCGTGAGGACGAGCGTGACGACCTCGGTCCGTCCGCCGGCGCGCGCGAGCGCGTAGACGACGAACGTCGTGACGAGCCCGCCGACGAACGCTGCTCCGGCGACCCACGTGCCGGGCACGAGCGCGCCCGCCGTGACGATGACCGCGCACGCGCCGACGGCCGCCCCGGCCGAGACGCCGATGACGCCCGGCTCGGCGAGCGGGTTGCCGAACACGCCCTGCATGAGCGCGCCCGAGCACGCGAGCGCGGCTCCCACGACGATCGCCATCACCACGCGGGGGAACCGCACGACCCACAGCGCGTTCTCGCCCTGCGGGTGCGACGGCATCGGGCCCCAGTCGAGACCCACGTGGTGCGCGAGCGAGCCGAGCACCTCGGCGGGCGAGACCGGCACCTGCCCTGTCATCCCCGACACGACGGTGAGCACGGCCAGCGCGACGCCGAGCCCGACCATCAGCCAGCGCGCGGCACGCCGCCGCTGCTGCCCGACGGCGGGACCCACCCGGGCGGGCCTCCCGCCCGGGTGCGTGGCGACGTCGGGCACGGCGGGCGTGGCGTCGTCCTGCGAGGCCCCCGTGGGGCGCGCGACCGGTGCGCTCACGAGGCCGGGAGCTCGGGCGCGGGCACGCCGTAGAACGCCTCGACGAGCGAGGCGATCGTCGCGCCGGTGCGGGGACCGAACGTCAGGAGCCGCGAGCCGTCCATGTCGACGACGCGGCGCGCCTCGCCCGCGGGGGTCTGTGCGAGCCCGGGGATCGCCATCATCGCGTCGAGGCCACCCATGGACTCGAGGCCGTCGGTCATGACGAGGTAGACGTCGGGCGCGGCGCTGATGATCGCCTCGCTGGTCACGGGCGCGTACTGCTGCGTGAGCCCGATCGCCGTGCCCGCGTCCTCGCCGCCGATCGCGTGGACCAGGTCGTCGGCGCCGGAGCCGGGACCGAAGAGCATCTTGATGTTCGCGCCGCGCAGGTAGAGGAACGCGACGCGCGGCGTGGTCGTGTCGGTGGGGACGGCGCCGAGCGCCGCGCAGATCTGGCGGTCCGTGCGCTCGACGAGGGCCTCGCCCTCCGCGGGGACGCCGAGCGCCGTCGCGACCGCGCGGATCCGGTCGTCGACGCCGTCGAGCGTGCGGGACTCGTCGAGGTAGACCACCGGCACGCCGGACTGCTCGAGCTGGGAGCGCACGTCGTCGGTGAGGATCGTCGCGTCGGTGAGGATGACGGACGGGTCGAGGCCGAGGACCGCCTCGACGTCGAGCGCGTGGCCCGCGCCGGTGACGACCGGGACGTCCGCCGCCTCCGGGAAGCCCGTCGGCAGGTCGCGGCCCACGACGTTGTCGCCGAGCCCCAGGCTGTAGACGATCTCGCCGAGCGTGCCGTAGAGGTCGACGGGGATGATGCGACTGACGTCGGTGATCTCGACCGCGCGGCCGTCGACGGACTCCACCGTGACGGGGAGCTGGGGTGCGGGGGACTCGGCGACCGGGTGGATCGCGTCGTCGGCGAACGCCGCGGTCGTGGGGCCCGTGGGGAAGGAGGCCGGGTCGACGTCGCTGCCACCGCCCGCGGCGCGTGACTCCTCGAGCGTCGTGCAGGCCGGGGCCGTCGTCGGCGTCGTCTCGGCCGGTTCGGCGGCGGGCTCCGCGTCCGGGGTCGCGGTCGCCTCCGGCGTCACGGGCGGCTCGTACGGCAGGGGTGCGCACGCCGCCGCCAGGCCCAGCACGACGGCGGTCCCCGCCCCCGCGAGACCGGTCGCCGTGCGTCGTGGCCGACCGGGAGCGGGGACTCGGCGGAAGGACGGGACGCGGCGCAGACCGGTGGGGACAGGGTGACGCATGGGTCGGGCTCCAAGGACGGGGGCACGCGCGGCGGCGGCGGCTCAGGTGAGGCTAGCCTACCCTGACAAGACCGGTGACCCTGCCGAGGTAGAGCCCTGGTCCGCGAGGTAGAGCCCTGGTCCGCGAGGTAGAGCCCTGGTCCGCGAGGTAGAGCCCTGGTTCCGAGCAACCAGGGCTCTACCTCGCGGCGAGCGCGGACCAGGGTGAGACGAGCCGGGAGGGGTGGGTGGGGGCGCCGCGTCGTGGCGGGCCTGGCGGGAGCCGCGAGGAACGAGCGGCGGATGGTAGACGCGGCGCCCCCACCCACCCCGACATCCAGGGCGACCACGCGCCGTCGGGCACGGCGACCAGGGCTCTACCTCGAGCCAGGCCTCTATCTCGCGGACTGCGGTTCTCTCTCGTGGACTGCGGTTCTGTCTCGTGGGCGGGTCGGCGCCGACGAGTCGGTCAGTGGTGGACGGCGCCGAGGTCGGCGAAGACGGCGCTGTTGAGGCGGAACGCCAGCCTGGCCTCGGCGACGGTCTCGTCGACCTGCTCGGGCGAGAGGTCGAGGCCGTCGAGGCGCTCCCGGTAGACGTCCTTGAACGGCTTCGACTTCGGGATCTCGACGAACGTGTAGAACGCGAGCCCGTCGACCGACAGGCCGTAGTGGCGCTCGAGCATGCGCTTGATGATCTGGCCGCCCGAGAGGTCGCCGAGGTAGCGCGTGTACGCGTGCGCGGCGTACGCGGGGAGCGATCCGCCGATCTCGCGCAGGCGCGCGACGTACTGCTCGGTCGCGGGCCGGACGGTGATCCGTTCGGCCCAGTCCGGTCCGACGAGGAACGCGAGGTCCTTCTCGATCTCGGGCGTGCGCGTCAGCTCGTCGAACACGAGGGTCGCGCCCTGGGCGTCGGCGCGGATCGCCGCGCTCGCGGCCTCGAGCGCCCCGTAGATCGCCCACTGCTGCGCTGCGAGGTCGGCGTACGCCGCGACGTCGAGCCGGCCTGACATGAGCTTCTCCACGAAGCCGGAGCCCTCGGCCTGCTCGTGCTCGGGGCGCGTGCCCTCGCGCAGGCGGAGGGAGAGCGGAGCCGGGAGGCCGGCGGGGGCGAGGTCGTGCGTGAGAGCCGTCACGGGAGCTCCTGCGGTGCGTGGGGTCAGGGCGCACGTCCTGACAAGGCGTCATGACGATGCGTCAGGAACTGTACCGCAGAAGGTTAGGCATGCCTACCTCCGGTTCTCATGCCGTGCCGACGTCCTCCGGGTTGGGCAGCCGGGCGAGGAAGCGGAAGCCCACGAGCCCCACCACGACCGCGAGGCCACCGCCGACGACGAGCGGGGTGGTGAGGTCGATGCGGGCGAGCAGCCCGCCGAGGAACGCGCCGAGCGGCATGACACCCCACAGGAGCGTGCGCCACGTGCCGTGCACGCGGCCGAGCAGCCGGCTCGGGATGACGGCCTGGCGCAGCGACATGACGTGGATGTTCCACACCGTCGTGCCGCCGAAGGACAGCGCGAGCAGCACCGCGGCGACGGGCACGACGGGGACCAGCCCCATGACGACCAGCGCCGCGGGCGTGGCGAGGTTCGCGACGGCCATGACGGGCCCGGACCGGAAGCGCTCCTTGAGCGGCGAGGCCGCGGCGGCGCCGACCAGCGACCCCACGGCGCCGACGAGCATGAACGCGCCGAACCAGGCCTCGGGGACGCCGAGGCGGTCGAGCACGAAGAGCACGAGGGTCGCCGTCGCCGCGGAGAAGCACAGCCCGACGACGGTCGACAGCAACCACAGGGGCCGCAGCATCGGGTGCGCCCAGATGTACCGGAAGCCGTCGGCGACCTGGCGGTACCAGCGCACGGGCGCGTCGTCGGACACGTGGGTGCGGTGCTCGCCCGCCGCCGCGGCGGGCAGGAAGAACGCCAGGACGAACGCCACCGCGTAGCCGAGCGCGCCGACGCCCAGCGGCACCACGACGGCGATCGCGAACAGCGCCGACGTGAGCGGCGCCGAGAGGAAGTTCTGGACCGTGATCTCGCCCGCCTCGATGCGCGAGTTCCCGCGCGGGAGGTCGGCCGGCCGGACGATCGACGGTACGACGGCCCGGATCGCGCCGTCGTACACGGTCTCGAACGCGCCGTAGAGGAAGACGACGGCGTACAGCGACCAGATCGTCAGCGTGTCCGTCCACGCGAGGGCCACGAGCCCGAGCGCGAGCAGCGTCCGCACGCCGTTGGCGAGGGCGAGCGCGTGCCGCCGGTCGATCCGGTCGAGGAGGATCCCGGCCGGGATGGCGAAGAAGAGCCACGGCAGCAGCGCGACGGCGGCGATGCCGGAGACGAGGACGGGGTCGTCGGTGAGGCGGACGGCGAGCAGCGGTGCCGCGACGCGCGCGACCCCGTCGCCGAGGCTCGAGCTGAGGTTCGCCGTGAAGACGTTGGTGAACGCCGGCCCCAGGTGCGGGCGCGGCGAACGGTCGCGGCGTCCGAGGGGCATGGCAGCGAGAGTACGAGACCGGTGCTCCGATCACCTACCTCGGGGGTCCCAGCACACCGCGACCTCCGCCGACGGCAGAAGGACGGCCGGCGCGCGCCTCGACCGTCGCGTCAGCCCCGGGCGAGCGCCGGGGCGTCGAGGTCGGCGCCGACGGCACGCAGGACGAAGGCCTCGGTCGCGGCGACGGCCTGTGCGCGGGCGACGGGGTCCTCGGGCGCGAGCCGGCCGGACAGGCACGCGTTGACGAGCTGCACCGTGGTGTCGATGTCCTGTGCGGGGAACTCGCCGGCGTCGATGCCGGACCGCACGATGCGCCGCAGGATCGCCTCGACGAGCTCGGCGTGCTCGCGGAGCCGCTGGCGCGTCGTGCGGGAGAGGACCGAGCGCAAGTCCGGGCCCGGGGCGAGGTGGAAGACCCGCATGAGCTGGGCCTGCTGGCGGATGTAGGTCCGCAGCTGCTCGACGGGGTCGTCGACGTCCTCCAGCGCGCGCTCGAGCGTGCTGACGTACTGCTCCGTCTCGTGGGTGATGAACCCGAGGAGCAGCGCTTCCTTGTCGGGG
The DNA here is from genome assembly GCF_051294865.1 of Cellulosimicrobium sp. PMB13. Taxonomy (NCBI): domain Bacteria; kingdom Bacillati; phylum Actinomycetota; class Actinomycetes; order Micrococcales; family Promicromonosporaceae; genus Cellulosimicrobium; species Cellulosimicrobium sp. PMB13. The sequence continues at coordinate 1,332,714 of NZ_CP145910.1, forward strand.
AAGTGGTTGTAGACGGCGGTGCGGCCCACGCCGGCCGCCGCGGCGATGTCGGCCAGCGAGATGGCGTCGAAGCCGCGGTCCATCATGAGGTTCGAGAGCGCCGCGAAGAGCTTCTGCCGGGTCTGCGCGCGGTGCTCGTGGAGGGAACCTCCGATGATCTTGGGCATGCTGACACCATAGGCATGCGGTGTCAGAACGCAAAACCCGGTGGTGCGTCCGTCGGCTCTGCCACACTTCCGCCATGGACACGAGCGAGTTCCCCGACGGCGACCCGGCACAGGACGCCGTCCCCGCCGACTTCCCGCCCGTCCCCGCCGACACCAAGGACTGGACGTGGGTCCTCGAACGACCGTGCACCGAGTGCGGCTTCGTCCCTGGCGACGTCGCGCCCGACCAGGTCGGGGCGGCCGTCCGCGCCGCGGTGCCGCGCTACGTCGCGGTCCTCGGGCGAGCGGACGTGCGCACGCGACCCGACGCGACCACGTGGTCCCCGCTCGAGTACGCGGCGCACGTGCGCGACGTCTTCTCGATCTTCGACGTCCGGCTCCAGTCCATGGTCGAGGGCGACGACCCGCTCTTCGCGAACTGGGACCAGGACGCCGCCGCGGTCGAGCAGGACTACGCGCACCAGGACCCGGCGGTCGTCGCGCGCGAGCTCGAGATCGCCGGCGACCGGGTCGCCGGACGTTTCGACGCCCTCGTGCCGGACCAGTGGGAGCGGCCGGGGCGCCGTTCCAACGGGTCCGTCTTCACGGTGCGCACGCTCGGCCAGTACTTCCTGCACGACGTCATCCATCACCTCCACGACGTGCGCGCGGCCTGACCGCGACCTCCCCTCGGAGCCCTGTCCGGAGCGACACCGGAGCGGCGCGGCCGGAATCGTGACATGCCCGTAACACCAGCGCATTCCGGGCGTACTACGGTCCGGACATGGACCCCGTCGTCGTCGCCGGTCTCGTGCCCGATGCGCACGCCGGTGCCCACCTGCTCGCGGTGCCCCGCTCGCGCGGCGCGGCGCGGACGCCCGTCGACGCGCTCGCCCGCGCCTGGTTCCCCGAGGCGGGGTGGATCACGACGCCCGGGAGCGGTGGAGCAGCACGGCCGATGGCCGGCGCCCGGTTCCGCGGCGTCGTCCCCGACGCGGTCGTCGCGCCGGGCGTCCTCGCGCTCGTCGAGGGCGCCCGCGCAATCGGGCCGTTCCCGGTGACGGTCCCGCAGACGCAGGCGCTCGACCTCGCGAGCGGCGCCGCCGAGATCTTCGCGCTCGAGCTGGACGACCCCCCGCCGCGCGGGGCGCCCGCCGCCGTGCCCGACGACCGGGACGGCGTCGCGCGGGCCTTCCCGGCCGGGCTGCCGCAGGGCGCCGAGCTCCAGGTCCTCGGGTGGGCGGTCGCGGTGGCGCGGCGCGTCGGCGGCGCCGTCGTCGTCGACGGGCGCTCGGTCCTCACGCCCGATCCGGCCTCCGGCGTCGACCTCACGCTCTACTCCGCCCAGGTGCTGGCGCCCGAGGACGTGCTCGGTGTGCTGCGGACCGTGGTGCCCTCGGCGCAGCTCGTCTCGGTCGAGCCCCGCGCCGACGGGCCGTCGGACGTCGCGGCGTCCGGTGACACCCCGTACGACGGCGCGGTCCGGCTGTGGATGCAGCGGGTCCCGGAGGTGCCGCTCGCCCTCGGCGTGCTCGACTGGCGGGAGTACGGCCCGTACGCGTACCGCGTCTCGTGGAGCCCGGCGGACCCCTACGAGCTCGCGGTCGAGCGGCCGTCGGGGCTCCACCTCATCGCCCGCTCGCGAGCCCGGGTCCTCGTCGCACGGCTCGCCGCGATGCTCCAGGGCCGGCTCGCGGGCACGCTCGTCGACGACGGCGGTTTCCTGGTGCGTGACCTCGACCTCGACGAGCGCCTCACGCCGGTCCCGACGCCGACGTCACAGTTCTGGGTCTGAGGTGACGGCAGCACGACGCCGGGTGAACGGGCCGTGTCGGCTCGACGGACTGTCCACAGAATTCGTCCACAGGGGTGTGGGTGACGTTGCCCTCGCGCGGGTGCGGCTGTGGACGAACCTGTGGTCGACGGGCGCCCGGAAATGACAACGGTGGGAACCCTTGCCCTCGTCCGGTCCGAGGACTACAAACGTGCCTATCGGCCTGGACGGGCGCACGTGGACGACGGTGTTCCGGCACGCAGAGCAGGGGTCATCCCGACCTCGCCGGCACCGGCAGGTGACACCACGGCGCGCACGTGAGGCACGGTCGACCGGAGAACGGTGGACGCCCCGCGACCTCGGCCGCGGGCTGCGCGCGACGGCGCAGGCTCCGACCGGACCCGGAAGACCGACCGCGATCGGTGTCGTCGAGGAGAACGGACCGGACCCCTCCGGTCCCGCGACGACACCGGGCCGCCACGTCGCGAGCGGCGCCCTGGCGGGCCACCCGGCCCGACCGCCCCGGGGTTGCGCGGCGACGGCGAGGCCCCTCGGAATCCTGCTCCGAGGGGCCTCGCTGCCATTGTCCCGCGTCGCCCCGCGCAACTACAGCCTCTTTGTGCCCGTGTGCCCGTGTGCCCGTGTGCCCTGTCGCTCGCGTGGTCCGACCGACGCACCTCACGGTGTCGCCGCGCCTCGCGGGTGCCTACGCTCGACCCATGAGCAACCTGGAGACCCGTCCGGAGGAGCGCGTGTGCACCGCGGGCGCCTCGCACGACCCGGACCGCGGCGCCGTCGAGATCCTGGAGCACCGCGACGTCCCCCTCGGCGGGACGCGGGCGATGCAGGTCCGTCGGACGATCCCGCAGCGGGCCCGGTCGCTCGTCGGCGCGTGGTGCTTCCTCGACCACTACGGGCCCGACCCGCTGCCCGCGATCGGCGACGGGACCGACGGGATGCAGGTCCCGCCGCACCCGCACACCGGGCTGCAGACGGTCTCGTGGCTCTTCGCCGGCGAGATCCTGCACCGCGACTCCGTCGGCTCGCTGCAGACCGTCCGGCCGGGCGAGCTCAACCTCATGACGGCGGGCCGCGGGATCTCGCACTCCGAGGAGACGCCGAGCGGCGAGCGCCCGCCCGTCCTGCACGGCGTGCAGCTCTGGGTCGCGCTCCCCGGCGACCGCCTCGCCGACGCCCCCGCGTTCGAGCACCACGCCGACCTGCCTGTCACCACGCACGACGGCGCGCGGGTCCAGGTGTTCCTCGGCGCCCTGACGGTGTCAGGCGCCGAGCTGCGCTCGCCCGCGACCACGTACTCGCCGCTGGTCGGTGCCCAGCTCGACCTCGAGCCGGGCGCACGTGTCGTCCTCGACGTGGACCCGGCCTTCGAGCACGGTCTCCTCGTGGACGACGGCGCGGTGCGGCTCGAGCAGTCGCAGGTCCCGGTGTCGTCGCTGGGATACGTGGCGCCCGGTCGTCGGACGCTGACCGTCGAGGCCGGCCCGGACGGCCCGGCGCGCGCGGTCCTCGTCGGCGGCGAGCCGTTCGCCGAGGACATCGTCATGTGGTGGAACTTCGTGGGTCGCTCGCACGACGACGTCGCGCGAGCCCGCGAGGAGTGGCAGGCCCAGCTCGTCGTCGACGGCCCGGACGGACCGGACGGCCCGGTCGGCCCGGACGGCCCGGACGGCCCGGACGAGGACCGTGGCCCCGGCACGGCACGCGAACCGGTCCGGAGCCCGCGGCGCGGCGGGACGCGGTATGCCGAGAGTGCGGCGTCGGGCCGGTACGGGCAGGTCGTCGGCTACGACGGCGGCCCCCTGCCCGCCCCCGTGCTCCCCGACGTCCGCCTCCGCCCGCGCACGCGCCCCGCGAGATAGCACCGCGGGCGGGTTGTGCCGAGGTAGAGCCCAGGTCGGCGAGATAGAGCCGTGGTTCATCGACCAGGGCTCTACTTCGCGGACCACGGCTCTACTTCGCGGACCAGGGCTCTATCTCGCGGAACAAGCTCACCTTCGGTGGTCGGGGCACGGTGGGCAGAGCGGGGGCGCCAGTAGACTGCCGCGCATGGCCAAGAACTCCACGCCCGACTTCGTGCTGCGCCCGTTCGAGGGTCTGCCCGGTGAGACCGACTGGGTCGCGATGCGCGAGGTCGTGCCCTCGGCCACCGCGACGGCCCGCACGACCGCCGAGCACGGCGCGCGCGACGTCCTCGTCGTCACCGTCCTGCCCGCCGGCTGGGCGGCGCTGCACCGCCAGGACGGGGTGATCCTGCTCGCGGTCCAGACGCTCGCCGGTTCCGGCGACACGAGCCGCGACCTCGCGGCAGCGCTGCTCGAGGCGATCGACGTGGAGCCCGGCACCTCCGTGGAGCTCGGCGCGCTGCCCGGCGCCGGCCCGCGGCTCCAGGACGTCCTCGACCTCGACGTCCCCTTCGAGGTGACGGTCCACGAGGACTTCGCGTACTGGCTCGACCCGACGCAGGAGGTCACGCCCGACGTGCAGGCGTCGCTCGACGAGGCGGCGGGCTCGATGGTCCCGACCGTCAAGCTCGACGCCGTCCCGTCCGCCTACTGGTGCCGCATGTCGCGCGAGTTCCTGCGCTGGGCGCGCCCCGAGCCGGAGGACGCGCTCATCGACGCGATCTCGCGCCTGCACGCGCGTCGCGAGTCGGGCCTCGCCGGTGGCAAGTTCGTCGGGGCGTTCCGCTCGAGCGGGCTGCTCGTGCCGGTGTGGGAGCTCCCGCGCGGCACGGAGGCCGACGAGCTCGAGGGCCCCGTCGCCGAGCTCGACGCGCGCCTGACCGAGGCGCTGGCAGTCACCGAGCCGCTCGACGCGAACGAGCGCCGCGCCCGCGCGGGCATCGTGTCGCGCCAGGTCACGCTGCGCTGACCCGCCCGACGGCCTCCGAGCCGATCGACCGCACGGTCCGCCCGGCGCCGGTCCGGCAGCGGACCACCGCGCGGGAGGCGCTGTCCGTGGGCACCGGTGTCGAGTAGGATCCGGGCGGCGTCAGGAGATCTCGTGACGCACCGCGAAGGGTTCGCCGCAGATCTCGGGCGACACTCCTGGTCATTCTGCGGTCAACTCTTTGCACTACTAGGCTGGGCGGCGTGAACGCGGACCATCGGTCGACCGAGACGAGGAGCGAGGCTGGGCGCGGCGTGCCCGCGAAGGCGGCGCCTCCTCAGCCCCCGACCTACCTCTCAGCGTCCGGCACGCGCGCCCGGACCCCGCGCCCCGCGCACGACGGCGGCCGCAGCGGCCGTGCCGCCCGTCAGCGCGTCGCGGTGATCATCCCGGCGAAGGACGAGTCCCGGCGGATCGCCGCGACGGTCCGGGCGGCCAAGGCGATCCCGCACGTCGACCTCGTGCTGGTGGTCGACGACGGGAGCGAGGACGACACCCAGCACGTCGCGCGCGAGGCGGGGGCCGTCGTCGTGCGCCACTCCCACAACCGCGGCAAGGCTGCGGCGATGGAGACCGGTGCCGCGGTCGTGGCGATGCGCGACGCCCCGGACCGCCCGCCCCGGCTCCTGCTCTTCATCGACGGCGACCTCGGCGAGAGCGCCGTCAACACCGCTCCTCTCGTGTCGCCGGTCCTGGAGGGCCACTCCGACGTCGCGATCGCCCTCCTGCCGCCGCAGCCCGGCGCGGGCGGGCGAGGGATCGTCGTCGGCGCGGCGCGCCGCGCGATCCAGTCGATGACCGGGTGGACGCCCACCCAGCCGCTGTCGGGGATGCGCTGCCTGACGCGCGAGGCGTTCGAGGCGGCGACGCCGCTCGCGCGCGGCTGGGGCGTCGAGACCGGCATGACGATCGACCTGCTCCGCCAGGGGTACGTGGCGGTCGAGGTGCCGTGCGACCTGCGCCACCGCGCGTCGACGAACGACCTCAAGGGGCAGCTCCACCGGGCCGGCCAGTACCGGGACGTGCTCGTCGCCGTGAACGCGCGCAAGGTGCGCTACGCCGTCGACAAGGTGCGGGCCGCCACGAGGTAGCCGCGCCCGGCCGTCCCGCTCACGCCGCCCGACCCGGCAGGCCGGGTCGGGCGGCGCCGACGACGGGTCAGGCGGTGCGCCCCGGCTCCGCCGCGACCGTGTCCTGACCCGCACCCGCACCCGCACCGGTACCCTGCCCGGCGCGCGCGTCGCCGGGCACGTCCGGCTCGTCGGGCGCGGGGTCACCGGCCGCGTGGAGCGCGGCCAGCGTGAGGAGCGGTACCGCGGGGATCAGCGCGATGAGGGCGATGCGCACCCCGAAGTCGTTGACGACCGATCCGGCCACGCACACGATCCACAGCGCGAGGACCGCCGGGCGCAGGAGCGGCCAGGCCGCCTCGGTCCGTGCGAACCAGCGCGGCGTGAACCGGCGCGGCGCGAAGAGGAGCAGCGCCGCCGCGACCAGCACGAGGATCGTGATCCAGACGGGCACGCCGCCCAGCACCGACCGGAGCGCGTAACCGGCCTTGCGCAGGAGCGTCTCCCAGGCCGAGCCGTCGACGACCTGCTCGACGAACCGGCCGAGGTGCGAGCGCTGGTCCGCGGGGCGCAGGTAGTCCAGCACGCCCACCGCGGCGACGACCGCGACACCCGCGGCCGCGACCAGGAGGAAGCGCCGCCACGTGATGCGCGCGCCCGACGCCGCGAGTCCCAGCACGGCGAACGCCGGCACGACGACGAGCCCGCCGCCGAGGTCCGCTCCGAGCGTCGGCCACACGTCGACGACCATGGTCACGACGCCGATGCCGGCGACCACCGCGGCGGCCGTGCGTGGCCGCTGCCGCCGCACGAGCCACTGCGCGAGCGCCGCGGCGAGCACGAGCGCCCCGACCGCGTACACGGAGAACGTCGGGTTGCCGAAGCCGTAGAACCGCGCGCCGAAGGTGGGTGCGGAACCCAGCGGGCTCGCGCGGTTGAGCGGGGTCCCCACGAGCGCGTCCAGCGTGAGCACGCCGAACGTGATCCCCGCGACGAGACCGGGCCCGAGCCATACGGGACGCCGCGGGGCGAGGGCGCCGAGGCCCGCGACGGCGGCGGTCGACAGCGCGGTCGCGATGACGATCGCGACCGTCTGCTCGCCGAACCGCCACCACCCGGTGAGCGACACGACGAACGCCGCGGCGGGCACCGACGCGACGACGAGCGCCGCCCCGCGGGCCCAGCGTGCGGCGCGGGCCCAGCGCAGCCGGGCACGGTCGCCCGCCGCCCGCCGTGCGCGCGGAGCGAGCAGCAGGCACAGCCCGGCGAGCACGAGACCGGCGTAGAACGGGACGTCGACGAAGTACGAGTACACGGCGCGACGCACGTGGTCGCGCGTCGTGAGGTCGGCGAGCGCGTCCGCGGTGGTCGCCGCGTCCGGGGGGCGCGGGGTGCCCCACGCGAGCGGCGTGTCCTGGACGCGCGCCGGGGTGGTGAGCGCTGCGGCGTCGAGGATCGTGGCGGGCACGTCGAGCACGCGCGCGACGCCGTCCGTCCTGGTCGCCGCGCTCGTGAGGTACCGGGCCTGCTCGGGGCCGTCCGACGACGGCCGGACGAGCGCCGTGCCGAGCACCGGGCGGCTGCCCGGCGTCCCGGCCACGTCGACGACGAGCACCGTCGTCCCGGCGGGCACCCGGTCGAGCACGGCGTCGACGGTCGCGTCGACGCCCGCGAGCTTCTCGGCACGCAGCGCGTCGCGCACGGCGGTGCGCTCCTCCGGTGGCAGCGTCAGGTCCGCCGGCGGGGCCGTCGCGTCGCCGGCGTCGACGACGGTCACCGGGCAGTCGAACGCGTCGCCGTCCGCCGTCGTGGCGTCCGCGAGCTCGCGGTAGCGCGCGACGTCGCCGTCCGCGTCCGCGAGCGCGAGGGCGGCCCCCGGTCCGACGGCGGTGGCGCACGCGGCGCGCCCGCCTGCCACGAACGTGTCGCCCAGCACGCCGAGGCGCGCCTGGTACCCGGACCCCTGCTGGAGCGCGACGAGCTCGTCCCACCCGTCGACCCGGGCGCCGTCTCCGGTGGGGGCGGGCTGCGCCGTCGGGCAGTCCCACGTGCCGTCCGCCGCACGCCCGGCCGCGACCTCGGTGAGCTGTCCTGCGGACAGGGCGAGCCAGCCCCCCGCGGTGCACCGGCTCGCGGCGCCCGTCGGCTGCGCGACGCCCGCGGCGCCCGCCCCGTCGGTGAGCAGCGCGTTGAGCGTCGGCGTGCGCAGCTCGGCCACGTCCTCCCACGTGACACCGGTCGTGCCGACGACGACGAGCGGCCGGTCGGTCGCGACGGCGTCGGCGCGGGTGGGGGAGACCTCGGCGCCTGCCCGCGTGGCCGCCGACGCGGGTCGCAGGCCGCTCGATCCGAGGACCGTCGAGGCGAGCAGGACCACGAGCAGGAGCCCGCCCCCGACGGCGAGCAGCATCGACGGCATCCGCCGGACGCCCGGTTCCGGCAGCGTGGCCTCCGGCAGCGTGGCCTCCGGCAGCGCGCGCTCGGGGAGCGCGTGGCCCGACGGCGCGTCGTCGGGCAGCGCGGTGAACCCGGGGACGACCATCGCGGCGCCGACGACGAGCACCATCGCGCCGATGATCACGCCCGAGTCGTTGAGGAACGAGCCCACGCCCGCCACGACGACGAGGGACACGACGAGCGGGCGCAGCAGCGGCCACTCCTCGTACGCGCGGGCGACCTCCGGCAGCCGGGCACGGTCCGGGCGCAGCACCGCGAGGGCCACCAGGACGACCAGCACCGCGGCGAGAGCGCCCACGGGGTTCGCGACGGTCGCCCACGCACCCAGCGCCTTGCGCCAGACCACGTCGACGGCGCCGCCGTCCACGACCGTCTGGACGAACCCGCCGAGGTGCGACGACCCGCCGGGCAGGAGCCAGTCGACCACGGCGACGAGCGCGACCGCGAGGACCGTCACGGCGGCGACCACGAGCACGCGCGCGCCCGTGATGCGGACCTGCGCGACGAGGAGCGACAGCACCGCGAACGCGGGGACGAGCGCGAGGATCCCGCCGAAGTCGGCGCCGAACGCGGGCCAGCCGTCGATGACGACGGTCACGAGGCCGACCGCGACCACGCACCACGCCGCGAGGCGTCGCCGGCCGTGGCGGAGCGCCGCCGTCGCGAGACCGCCGGCGAGGACGAGGCCCGCGACGGCGTACACCGCGAACGTCACGTTGTTGAAGCCGTAGAAGCGCGTGAAGCCGACGACGGCCGACGTCCCGAGGAGCGACGCTTGCTGGAGGGTCGTGCCCGTCGCGCCGTCCACGGTGAGGACGAGCCACGTCACGCCCGCGAGCGCCGTCGGGAGGGCCCACGGCTCCCGCGGCAGGAGCCGCGAGACCCCCCAGGCGGCGAGGGCCACGACGACGGCGCTCACCGCGAGCGCGAGCGTGAGCGCCGCGGCGGGCGAGCTCCAGACCCACCAACGGGACAGGCTCGCGAGGGACGCGGCGACCGGGGCCGACGCCGCGATCATCAGCACGGCGGTGACGACGCGCAGCCCGGCCGGACCGGGGCGCGCGGGCTCGCCGCGGCGGGCGGCGGAGCGCCGGACCCACAGCACGCCGCCGAGCGTCGCGACGAGGGTCGCGACGAGCAGGCCGACGAGGACCGGGTAGTGCGTCGGGATGGTACTCGTGAGGACGTTGAGGTACTGACGGTTCTCGACCGTGCGCGCCACGTCGAGACGGCGCGTCTCACCGAGATCGAGCGGCGCACCGACGAGGCCCTCGGTGCTCCCGCCGGCCGCCTCGACGACCGTCGCGGTGAGGTCGACGAGCTGGACGATGCCGTCCTTCTGCGTGCTCGGCGAGTGCAGCCAGTGCGCGGTGGGATCGCCCTTGCGCCAGTCGACGACGACCTGGAGCCCCGGCTCTCCCACGGGGTCGGCCGAGATGCCCGCGACGAGGACGCGCGTGCCTCGCGCGACCTCGCCCATGACGCGGTCCAGCGTGTCGTCGAGCGCGTCGAGGCTCTCGCCGCGACCCGCGGTGGTGTCGACGAGCTCGCCCTGGTCGACGACCGTGACGTCGCACGCGTCGAGCCCGTCCTCGGGGAGTGCGTCCAGCGTCGGCGCGTAGCGCGCGACGTGGCCCGTGCCGTCGGCGAGCATGAGGGCGGCGCCCGGCCCGACGGCCGTCGTGCAGACCCCCGTGGGCGCGAGGCGCGCGGCGAGGGTCCCGGGCGCGTGCTGCGTCGCCGTCGGCGGCTCCGCCTCGGCGGCGGGGGTGACGAGCGTCGACCAGCCGGGGACGTCGACGGGCGCCGGCGTGGCGGTCCCGACGGGTACCGGGAGCGGCGGGCACCCGGTCGTCGACGGGTCCTCGGCGGTCGTCGACCCGGCACCGCCGGCGCCGTCGGGGGCGGGCGCCGCGACGGGCTCCGCGGTCGAGATCGTCTGCCCGGCGGACAGCGTGAGCCAGGCGTCGGTGGGGCACGTGCGCCCGACGTTCATCGACGCCACCGACCCGGACCGGATCATCGTCCACAGGGACGGTGTCGCGGAGGGGGAGACGTCGCTCCAGTAGAGACCCGCGACGGCGACGACGACCAGCGGCTCGGGGTCGTGCGTCGGCACGGTCGTGGTGTCGTCCGACTCGGCTCCCGCCGCCGAGAGCGCGGGGAGACCGAGGAGCACCACGGCCAGCAGGGTGAGGACGGCACGAGCACCGCGGGCCGGGAAGGTCACCGGACCAGCGTACGGGGGCGGGTGCGCGCGGCCGGGGCCTTCGACGGCGCGGGCGAGGGTCCGACCGGAACGCTCACGGCCCCTCCACGGGCTCGTCGGCGCAGACGCCCGGGCGCGGTGCCCGGCTCAGGCGGTGCGCACCACGAGCGCCCCGGGGTCGACCCGGCACTCGAGCTCGACCGCCTGGCCGAGCACGTCGCCGTCGACCTGGGCCTGCTCGCCGCCCTCGACGCGCACGCGCACCCGGCGGGCGCGCGTGTGGTCGATCCGGCCGATCTTCGCGGGCAGCTCGTTGCGCACGCCGAAGCCCTGCATGACGACCTCGCCGAACAGCTGGGCCCACCCCACGATGCCGCCGCGCGTGTCGACCGCGGCGACGTCGAGCACGCCGTCGTCGATCACGGCGTCGGGCAGGAGCGTGATGCCTCCGGGGAGCCGCCCGCAGTTGCCGATCATGAGCGAGCGCAGGCGCGCGTCCACGGGCGGCTGGTCGTCGAGCTGGATGGTGGCCCGCATGCGCCGGCCGTGCAGGTGGCGGATGCCCGCGACGAAGTACGCCATCCAGCCGACCTTCGCCTTGAGGACGTCGTCCGCGTCGGCGACCATCGCGGCGTCGAACCCGAGGCCGGCGATGACGAGGAAGATGTGCTCCTTCGGCGCGCCGGGGCCCGCCGCGGCCGTGACCGGGGGGATGCGGTCCAGGTCGGCCGCGGGCTCGCCGTGCTCCTCGGCCCAGCGCAGGACGCGCGCCCAGCCGACGTCCACCGGGCGGTCCGCGCCCGCGATGACGACGCGCAGCGCGGCGCGCGCGTCGCCGACCGGGAGGTCGAGGTTGCGCGCGAGGAGGTTGCCGGTGCCGACGGGGATCAGCCCCATGGGGCGTCCGCTGCCCACCATCGCCTCGGCGACGGCGCGCACCGTCCCGTCGCCGCCCACCGCGACGACGACGTCCGCGCCCCGGGCCAGGGCGGTGCGCGTCTGGCCGACGCCCGGGTCCTCGATCGTCGTCTCGAGCCAGAGCGGGTCGGGGAGCGCGGCCTCCGCGAACGCCGTGCGCACGCTGGCCTCCAGCGCGGGGACGCCGGGCTTGGACGGGTTGGCGACGAACGCGACGAGCTCGCGCGGGTCGTCCTCCGGCTCCTCGGCGCCCGGCGCACCACCGGCCTCGCGCTCGGCCGCGCGACGCTGGCGATCCTGCTGCGCGCGCAGCGACAGCACCAGCACGAGCGCGACCAGCGCGACCGCGAGGGCGGCGAACGCCAGCCACAGCTCCCATCTCATGGGCGCCACCGTAGTCCTCGCCGCGTCGGGGGGCGGGCGTGCCCGGCCCCTGGGGAATCCACCGGCCTGCCGGTCCGGGTGTTCGTTAGGCTGCACGGGTGATCGACCTCCGCCTCCTGCGCGACAACCCCGACCTCGTCCGAGCCAGCCAGGTCGCCCGTGGCGACGACCCGGCGCTCGTCGACTCCGCCCTCGACGCCGACGCGCGGCACCGCGCGTCGCTCACCGAGTTCGAGCAGCTGCGGGCGGAGCAGAAGTCCCTCGGCAAGCAGGTCGCGCAGGCGCAGGGCGAGGAGAAGACGGCGCTGCTCGCCCGCACCAAGCAGCTCGCGCAGGACGTCAAGGCGCGTCAGGCCGACGCGGACGCTGCGGCCGAGGAGCTGCGCGGCCTGCAGTACCGCATCGCGAACGTCATCGCGGGAGCGCCTCCCGGCGGCGAGGACGACTACGTCGTGCTGCGCGAGGAGGGCACGATCCGCGACTTCGCCGCGGAGGGCTTCACGCCGCGCGACCACCTCGACATCGGCGAGGGCCTGCGCGCGATCGACACCGAGCGCGGCGCCAAGGTGTCGGGCGCGCGGTTCTACTACCTCACGGGCGTCGGCGCGCGGCTCGAGCTCGCGCTGCTCAACGCGGCGATGGACCAGGCGATCGCGGCCGGGTTCACGCCCGTCATCACCCCGACGCTCGTGCGGCCCGAGGTCATGCAGGGCACCGGGTTCCTCGGCGCGCACGCGGACGAGGTCTACCGGCTCGAGGCCGACGACCTCTACCTCGTCGGCACGAGCGAGGTCGCCCTCGCGGGCTACCACGCGAACGAGATCGTCGACCTGTCGGACGGACCGCTGCGCTACGCCGGCTGGAGCGCGTGCTACCGCCGCGAGGCCGGCTCGTACGGCAAGGACACGCGTGGCATCATCCGCGTGCACCAGTTCCACAAGGTCGAGATGTTCTCGTGGTGCGACCCGGCCGACGCCGAGGCCGAGCACCAGCGCCTCCTCGGCTGGGAGGAGGAGATGCTGCGCAAGGCCGAGCTTCCCTACCGCGTCATCGACACCGCCGCCGGCGACCTCGGGTCGAGCGCGGCGCGGAAGTTCGACTGCGAGGCGTGGCTGCCCACGCAGAACCGCTACCTCGAGCTCACCTCGACGTCGAACTGCACGACGTTCCAGGCCCGCCGCCTCGGCGTGCGCGAGCGCGTCGAGGTCGACGGCCGCACCGAGACGCGCACCGTCGCGACCCTCAACGGCACGCTCGGCACGACGCGCTGGATCGTGGCGATCCTCGAGAACCACCAGCAGGCCGACGGGTCGGTCCGCGTGCCCGAGGGGCTGCGGCCCTACCTCGGCGGCCTCGAGGTCCTCGAGCCGGTCCGCTGAGCATGGCGGACGGGGACGCCCTGCTCGTCGCGCTCGACGTCGACGGCACGCTCATGTCGTACGACCAGGAGATGTCGGACGACGTGCGCGACGTCGTCGCGGACCTGCGCGCCGCCGGGCACCACGTCGTGCTCGCGTCGGGGCGGTCGCTGGTCGCCATGACGCCCGTCGCCGAGATCCTCGGGATCGACAGCGGCTGGCTCGTCGCCTCGAACGGGTCGGTGACGGCGCGGCTGGACCAGGGGGCGGCGGAGGGCTACGTCCTCGAGGACGTCGTGACGTTCGACCCCGGGCCCGCGCTGCGTCTCCTGCGCGAGCATCTGCCGAACGCCCGGTACGCGGTCGAGGACATCGGCGTCGGCTTCCGCATGAACGAGCTCTTCCCCGACGGCGAGCTCGACGGCGTGCACCGCGTCGTCGCGTTCGACGAGCTGTGGTCCGGCGAGGTGACGCGCGTGGTCGTGCGCGCGCCGGAGTCGACGAGCGAGGACTTCCACGAGCTCGTGGAGCGCCTCGGCCTCGAGGACGTCACCTACGCCGTCGGCTGGACGGCGTGGATGGACCTCGCCCCGCTGGGCGTCACCAAGGCCACCGCGCTCGAGCAGGTGCGCCGCACGCTGCACGTGCAGCCGCACCGCACGGTCGCGATCGGGGACGGCCGCAACGACGTCGACATGCTGCGCTGGGCGGCGCGCGGCGTCGCCATGGGCCACGCCGACGCGGTCGTCCGCGAGGCGGCCGACGAGGTGACGGGGTCGATCGAGGACGACGGCGCGGTCCAGCTCCTGCGCACGCTCCTGTCCGCGAGGTAGAGCCCAGTCCGCGAGATAGAACCCTGGTCGTCGAGGTAGAGCCCTGGTCGGCGACCAGGGCTCTACCTCGACGACCAGGGTTCTACCTCGGTGACCACGGCTCTATCTCGGGGTGTCCGGGTCACCGGTGCGCGAGTAATGTCTCGCGTCGTGACGACACCGGAAGCCCCTGCGGTCCGCGTACGCCCCGCCCGGGCCGACGACGCGGAGGCGGTGTGGCCGCTCGTCCAGGAGCTCGCGACGTCGTACGTCCCGGAGCGTGCGGCGTTCGACGCGTCGTTGCCCGCGCTGCTCGCCGCGCCGGACTCGTTCGTGGTCGTCGCGACGGCGGCCGAGGACGTCGTGGGCTACCTCGCGGCGAACCGTCACGGCACGCTCTACGCCAACGCGCCGGTGGTGTGGGTGGGTGAGGTCGTGGTCGACGCCGCGGCCCGACGGCGCGGGGTCGGCCGGCTCCTGCTCCGCGCGGCCGAGGAGTGGGCGTCCGCGTCCGGGGCCGCGTACGTGTCCCTCGCGACGCGCCGGGCCGCCGAGTTCTACACCGCGCTCGGGTACGAGGCGTCCGCGACGTTCTTCCGCAAGCCGCTGCGCTGAGCCGCTGCGCTCAGCAACGGCCGGGTTCTGCGGTCAGGGCCGGAAGACGTCCTCGATACGGCAGCCGAACACCTCCGCGATGCGGAACGCGAGCGGGAGGGACGGGTCGAAGCGGCCGCGCTCGATCGAGATCACGGTCTGTCGTGACACCCCGAGCCGTGCGGCGAGCTCGGCCTGTGACCACCCGAGCGCAGCGCGGCGGGCGGCGAGGTCGTTGTCCACCGGCTCTACGACTCTCGCCGGGACACCACGGCGTGCCGGACGAAGAAGTCGACCATCGCGAGCAGGACGACCGCCGCGAGCGCGAACCGTGCGCTGAGCTCCAGCCCGGTGACGCTGAACCCCGCGAGCGCGAGGCCGGTCGCCGTGAGCACGTCCCAGAACGCACCCGCCGCGGCGCGCTCCGCCCAGCGGCGCTCGACGTTCTCCCCGGCGTGCGGCTCGGGCGTGCTCGTCCGCGGCCGGACGACGAGGAACCAGCCGAGCATGAACGCGGGTGGCAGGACGCACACCGTGAAGACGGCCGCCACGAGCCAGAAGTACTCGCGACGGAGCAGTCCTGCGGCGACGCCGACCGACGCGGCGACCGCGAGCGCGACGAGGCCGGCACCGGCCCACGCCCACCAGGGTGCAGGTCGGCGGTCGCCGGACAGGTTCGGTTCGAGGGCCGACGAGGCTTCTCCGGGCACGGGCTCTCCTCCTGAGTAAAGCGAGCTTGACAGGAGGAGTCCATCATCTGCCGCGAGGCATGTCAAGTGCGCTTGACTCCAGGGTGCGAGCCGCGTCCGGGCCCGGCCGGGGGAGCCGGGGCTCCCCGTCGCCGGTCGGATCAGTCGCGCGGCTCGCGCGCGGTGAGGATGATCGGACCGTCCGGCGTGATCGCCACGGTGTGCTCGCTGTGCGCGCCGCGCGAGCCGTCGGCCGAGCGCAGGGTCCAGCCGTCGGGGTCGGTGTAGATCTCGTCGGTCGTCTCGAGGAACCACGGCTCGATCGCGACGACGAGACCGGGCTTGAGCGGGAACCCGCGCTTGCGGCGGCCGTCGTTCGGGATGTGCGGCTCGCCGTGCATGGTGCGCCCCACGCCGTGCCCGCCGAAGTCGGTGTTGACCGAGTACCCGGCCGCGTGCGCGACGTCCGCGATCGCCGCGGAGATGTCGCCGACCTTCTTGCCCACCTGCGCGGCCGCGATCCCGGCCTCGAGCGCGCGCTCCGTCGTCTGGATGAGCTTCGCGTCCGCCTCGCCGAGCGCCCCGGCCCGGGGTGTGCCGACCACGAACGAGACCGCGGAGTCCGACACCCAGCCGTCGACCGACGCGGCGAAGTCGATGCTCAGCAGGTCGCCGTCGCGCAGCGCGTAGTCGTGGGGGAGGCCGTGCAGCACCGCGTCGTTGACCGAGGTGCACAGCACCTTGCCGAACGGGCTCGCGCCGAACGAGGGGTGGTAGTCGATGTAGCAGGACTCGGCGCCGCGCTCGCGGATCATGCGGTGCGCGACCTCGTCGAGCTCGAGCAGGTTCGTCCCGACCTTCGCCGCGGCGCGGACGGTGGTGAGGACGTCGGCGACGAACCGTCCGGCGGGCCGCATCTGCTCGATCTCGCGCGGCGTCCTCAGCTCGATCATCGGTGTCCTTCCGGGGCAGGGTGCGGTCGTGGGTGCACGACCGCGGTCCACGATATCGGGACGGGGTCCGAACGCGGCCCCGAGCGGTCCGCGAGCGGCACCGGGCGGCGGGACGGCCGGGATGTCGCGTGCCGCGCGGGCAGGGGGGAGAATCACCCCTCGTGGCTGGCATCGACGACGTCGCGAGAGCCGCCGGGGTGTCCACGGCGACGGTCTCGCGCGCCCTGCGCGGCCTGCCGAACGTGTCGGAGCCCACCCGTCGGCGCGTCCGCGCGGAGGCGGCTCGCCTCGGCTACGTGCCGACGCCGTCGGCGTCGTCGCTCGCGACCGGACGTACACGGACGATCGGCCTGCTCACCCCGTGGGTGAGCCGCTGGTTCTTCGCGAACGTCATCGAGGGGGCGGAGCGCGCGCTGCGCGACGTCGGGTACGACGTGCTCCTGCACACGTTCGTCGTGCGCCCGGACGAGGAGCGGCGCCGGGTGGACCCGAGCGTCCTGCGGCACCGCGTGGACGGCACGCTCGTCGTGGGCCTGCCGCTCGACGACGACGAGGTGCGTTCTCTCGTCGGTCTCGACCGCCCGCTCGCGTTCGTCGGGTCCGGGCCGGCGGACCAGGTCACGGTCCGGCTCGACGACGTCGCGACGGGCCACGCCGCGACCCGGCACCTGCTCGACCTCGGGCACCGCGTCGTCGGGCACGTGACGGGCACGCCGGACCTCGTGTCGTCGTGGTCGCCGCCGTCCGAGCGGTCGCAGGGCTACGCGCGCGCTCTGGAGGAGGCGGGCGTGGCGCTCGACCCGGAGCTCGTCGTCGAGGGGGACTTCGACGTCCAGGGCGGTCGCGCGTCGACGGCGGGGCTCCTGCGGCGTCGTCCGGACGTGACGGCCGTCTTCGCGGCCTCGGACGAGATGGCGATGGGCGCCCTCCTGGCGGCCCGCGACCTCGGGCTGCGAGTGCCCGAGGACCTCTCGGTCATCGGGGTCGACGGCCACGACCTGGGGGAGGTGGCGGGTCTGACGACGATCGCGCAGGACGCCTACCAGCAGGGCGCCGACGCGGCGACGCTGCTGCTGGAGATGATCAACGGCGCCCCCGTGCCCGCGAGCCTCACGTATCCGACGGACCTCGTGCGTCGGGCCTCGACCGCGCCGCCCTCCCCGGGTCGTCGCGCCTGACCGGCTGCGCGGCGCACCGCGGGAGATCGGAGGCCGTTCCGACGCGCAGCCGCGACGCGGGTGTGGGAGCGTGGCCGCAGCAGGGCTCCGCGCCGACGCTTCCGCCGTTCCCGTGACGGAATCGTTACCCAAAGGCCGCAGCCCTGTGCTTGCAGAACGCCGATGTAAACGCTTGCATGGATCTCGGGCGAGAGCGCACCCGCGCTCGCGACGCCGCGACGCGCCAGGCCTGACCGGTCGGCGTCCGCTGCGTCAGCACACACGACGAGGTGGAGGCTTGACATGACCAGGAGCACGATGTCCCGCGCCGGACGCCGGCGCGCGATGGCCGTGGCGGCGGGCGGGGCGAGCCTCGCGCTCGTCCTCGCCGCGTGCAGCGGCGACGGAGGCGACGGCGGGGACGGCGGCGGCGACACCGCGACCCCGGAGATCGACTGCGCGCCCTACGAGGAGTTCGGCGACATCGACGGCACCGAGGTGCACGTCTACACCTCGATCGTCGACCCGGAGGGCGCCACGATGCAGGCGTCGTTCGAGCCCTTCACCGAGTGCACCGGCGTCACGATCGACTACGAGGCGTCGCGTGAGTTCGAGGCCCAGCTCCTCGTGCGCATCCAGGCGGGCAACTCGCCCGACATCGCGTTCCTGCCGCAGCCCGGCCTGCTGCGCACGATCGTCGAGGACACGGGCGCTATCGTCCCGGCGCCCGACGCGACCGCCGCGAACGTCGACGAGTTCTTCGACCCGGCGCTCAAGGAGTACGGGACCGTCGACGGCACGTTCTACGCGGCGCCGATGGACGCCAACGTGAAGTCCTACGTCTGGTACTCGCCGACGGCGTTCGAGGACGCCGGGTACGAGGTCCCCGAGACGTGGACCGAGCTCCTGGACCTCACCGAGCAGATGGCGAGCGACATCGACGGTCCGCCGTGGTGCGCAGGCGTGGAGTCCGGTGACGCGACCGGCTGGCCGGGCACCGACTGGGTCGAGGACATGATGCTCCGCACCGCCGGGCCCGAGGTCTACGACCAGTGGGTCGCGCACGAGATCCCGTTCAACGACCCGCAGGTCGTCGAGGCGTTCGACGCCGCCGGGGAGATCCTCAAGAACCCGGACTACGTGAACGCGGGCCTGGGCGGGGTGGACTCGATCGCCACGACGCCGTGGACCGACGCCGGGTTCGGCCTCCTGGACGGCAGCTGCTACCTGCACCGCGCGGCGAACTTCTACCAGACGCAGTTCCCCGAGGGCACGAACGTGGCCGAGGACGGCGACGTGTTCGCGTTCTACCTCCCCACGGACCAGACCGACATCCGGCCGGTGGAGATCGGCGGCACGTTCGCGGCGGCGTTCGACGACCGCCCCGAGGTCCAGGCGTTCCAGACCTACATCTCGAGCGCGGACTGGGCGAACGCCAAGGCCCTGGCCACGCCGAACGGCGGCTGGGTCAACGCGAACAAGCAGCTCGACCCCGAGAACCTCGCGACCGACTTCGACAAGCTCTCGGCCGAGATCCTCGGCGACCCGGCGTCGGTGACGCGCTTCGACGCGTCCGACCTCATGCCGGGCGAGGTCGGGTCCGGCACGTTCTGGACCGCGATCGTCGAGTGGCTCACCGGGGCGAGCTCGCAGGACGTCACCGACACGGTCGAGGCGTCCTGGCCCGCGTCCACCTCGTGACCTGACGCAGGACCCCGAGCGGGACACGACGAGCCGGGGCCGTCCGACGGCGGCCCCGGCTCAGCGTGTCCCCGCACCCCGGGCGTGCGGCAGTCCCGCCCGGCACGCCCCGCCCCGTCCGACGTCGCCGCGGCCACCCGCCGCGTCACCCGAACCGCCCGCGCCCGCCACCGCCGCCGGGCAGAACGGAGCCACCCCATGGACTTCCTGACCGATCCGTCGACCGCAGCCGAGAAGCTGGGGCTGATGGTGGTGGCCATCGTCGCCTTCGTCGTGGTGATGGCCGTGATCCTCTTCGCCGTCGACCGACCCAAGCGGATCCCCCGCTGGGCGGTCGCGCTCGGCTTCCTCGGGCCGGCGGTGCTCCTGGTCCTCTTCGGCCTCGTCTACCCCGGCGTCCGGACGATCATCTCGTCCTTCTTCAACCGCAACGGGTCCGAGTTCGTGGGGCTCGACAACTACGTCACGGCGTTCACCACCGACGCGTTCCAGGTCGTGCTCCGCAACACCGCGATCTGGGTGATCACGGTGCCGATCGTCGCGACGTTCATCGGGCTCGTGTACGCCGTGCTCGTCGACCGGACCCGCTTCGAGAAGCTCGCCAAGACCCTGGTCTTCCTCCCGATGGCGATCTCGATGGTGGGCGCGTCGATCATCTGGAAGTTCGTCTACGAGTTCCGGCCCGACCAGGCCAACATCCAGCAGACGGGCCTGCTCAACCAGGTGCTCGTGTGGCTCGGGTTCGAGCCGCAGCAGTTCCTCATCAACCAGCCGTGGAACACGTTCTTCCTCATCGTCGTGATGATCTGGATCCAGACAGGGTTCGCGATGACGGTGCTCTCGGCGGCCATCAAGGCGATCCCCGACGACATCGTCGAGGCGGCGCGCCTCGACGGCCTGTACGGCATCGGCATGTTCCGCCACATCACCGTGCCGAGCATCCGGCCGGCGCTCGTCGTGGTGGTGACGACGATCGCGATGGGCACGCTCAAGGTCTTCGACATCGTCCGCACGATGACGGGCGGTCAGTTCGGCACGTCCGTGGTCGCGAACGAGTTCTACACGCAGAGCTTCCGGCAGAACAACATCGGGCTCGGGGCCGCGCTCGCGGTGATCCTCTTCGTCCTGGTCATCCCGATCGTCGCCTACAACGTCCGCCAGCTCCGACTCTCCGAGGATGTCCGATGAGCGCGCCGATCCCCTCGACCAACCTCATCGACGCCGACGAGACCGCGGGCACCGGACGTCGGCCCGTCGGCCGCCTCTCGCGCGTGGAGAAGCGCGCGATCGCCGCCCGGGGCAAGCTCTCGTCGCCGTGGGGCTCCGCGATCGCCATCGTCATCGCGATCCTGTGGACCGTCCCGTCGATCGGGCTCCTCGTCACGTCGTTCCGGCCGCCGCTCGACATCCGTCGCTCGGGCTGGTGGACGACCTTCAGCAACCCCGAGTTCACGCTCGACAACTACGACGAGGTGCTGTTCGGCGGGGCGAACCTCGCCTCGTTCTTCGTCAACTCGATCGTCATCACGCTGCCGGCGGTGGTCATCCCGATCACCGTCGCCCTCCTTGCCGCGTACGCGTTCGCCTGGATCGACTTCAAGGGCCGCAACCTGCTGTTCATCGCGGTCTTCGCGCTGCAGATCGTCCCGATCCAGATCACGCTCATCCCCCTGCTCTCGCAGTACGTGGACTGGGGGCTCAACGGCACGTTCTGGACGGTGTGGCTCTCGCACTCGATGTTCGCGCTGCCCCTGGCGATCTTCCTGCTGCACAACTTCATGAAGGACATCCCCGCGTCCCTCGTCGAGGCCGCCCGGGTCGACGGCGCCGGGCACGTGAAGATCTTCTTCCAGGTGCTCCTCCCGCTCCTCGTCCCGGCCATCGCGTCGTTCGCGATCTTCCAGTTCCTCTGGGTGTGGAACGACCTCCTGGTCGGCCTCACGTTCGCCGACCAGGACTCGCGACCCCTCACGGTCGCGGTCGCCGACCTCGCCGGGACGCGCGGCAACGCCTGGCATCTCCTCACGGCCGGCGCTTTCGTGTCGATCATCGTGCCGCTCGTGGTCTTCCTGCTCCTCCAGCGGTACTTCGTGCGCGGGTTGCTCGCGGGGTCCGTCAAGGGGTGACACTGGTCGGGTGCCCGTCCGTCCTGCTGCTGCGCTCGGGCGGGTGCCCGTGCCCGCGCTGTTCGTCGTCTCGGGGCTGACGCAGTACCTCGGGGCGGCGATCGCCGTCGGGCTGTTCGCGGTCGCGGGCGCGGTCGAGGTGGGGTGGCTGCGGATCGCGGCGTCGGCCGTGCTCCTGCTCGTCTGGCGGCGCCCGTGGCGCAGCCGCTGGAGCCGGCACGACGTCGCGTGGGTCGCGGTCTTCGGCGTCGCCCTCGCGACGATGAACCTCGCGTTCTACGTCGCGATCGACCACCTGCCGCTCGGGACGGCCGTCGCGATCGAGTTCTGCGGTCCTGTCGCCGTCGCGGCGGTGACAGGTCGTGGGTGGCGCGAGCGCGGGGCCATCGGTGTCGCGGCGCTCGGCGTCGTGCTCCTCGCGGGGGTCACGGTCGAGTCGGGGCTGCCGCGCGAGGACGTCGTCGTCGGGCTCGCCGCGATCGGCGTCGCGGCGGCGTGCTGGGCCGCGTACATCGTCCTGGGGCGTCGCGTGGCGGTCGCCGGGTCGGGCGTGACGTCGCTGTCGGTCGCCATGACCCTCGGCGCGCTCGTGTTCGCACCGTTCCTCGCGCCGGCGGCCGTCCCCGTGCTGGGCGACTGGCGCTACGCGCTCGCCGTGGTCGGCATCGCCCTGTTCTCGTCCGTCGTGCCGTACGCGCTCGAGCAGGTCATCCTCCGCCGCGTCAGCGCCGCGACGTTCTCGGTGCTCCTCGCGCTGCTGCCCGCGACCGCGGCCGTGATCGGCGCGGTGGTCCTGCGCCAGGTCCCCACGCCGCCGGAGCTCGTCGGGCTGGTGCTCGTCTCGGGAGCGATCGCCATGACGGCGCGCCGGACGCCCGAGGCGCCGGGCGCCGTCGGGCCGACCGACCCGCCGCCGGCCTGACGGCCCCGTCCAGGTCTCGTCAGAGGTACTGGCCCGGCGAGGGGCGACCGTCGTGGGGGTCGTGGGCACCGGGCTGCCCCGGTGCCCCGGGCCCGCCGGGACCCATCGGGAGCGAGCCGGGCGGCAGGGCGCGGCGCATCTGGGAGAGCTGGGACTGCGCTGCCATCTGCTGCGCGACGAGCGCCGTCTGGATGCCGTGGAAGAGACCTTCGAGCCACCCGACGAGCTGGGCCTGCGCCACGCGCAGCTCCGCGTCCGTGGGGACGGAGTCGTCCGAGAACGGCAGCGTGATGCGGTGCAGCTCCTCGACGAGGTCGGGCGACAGACCCTCCTCCAGCTCGGTCAGCGACCGCTCGTGGATCTCCGCGAGACGCGAGCGCGCGGCCTCGTCGAGCGGCGCGTCGCGCACCTCGTCGAGCAGCTTCTTGATCATGCCGCCGATGCGCATGACCTTCGCCGGTTCCTCGATGACGGTCGCCGGGTTCCGGTCGGGCTCCGTCGAGTCGTCGCTCTCGACGACGCTCACCCCGATGCCGTCCGGCGTGACGACCGTGACCCGGTCGGGTCCGTCGTCGGCCTCCGGGGTCTGGGCGGGCTCGTCGGGGCGGGTGTCGCGCGTCTCGTCAGCCATGAGCACAGTCTTGCCTGCCCCGCCCACGCGCGCACAGGCCACGGCCGCGGACCACCGGAGGAGGGCGTCACCAGGTCCCGCGCCGGAGGGCCCGCAACGCCAGGACCAGGGGCTACGGGACGAGCAGGACCTTGCCGAACACGTCGCCCGACTCGAGGAGCTCGTGCGCCCGGGCCGCCTCGGCGAGAGGGATGCGCGCGTGGACGACCGGTCGTACGCGACCGTCCTCGACCATCGGCCAGACGTGCGTGAGGACGTCGTGCACGATGCGCGCCTTCTCGTGCGGTGGACGCGAGCGCAGCGTCGTGCCCGCGACCGTCGCGCGCCGGGTGAGGAGCCGGCCCAGGTCGAGCTCGGCCCGGGCCCCCTTCTGCATGCCGATGACGACGAGACGACCGTTCGTCGCCAGCGCCCTGAGGTTGCGGTCGAGGTAGGCGGCGCCCACGACGTCGAGCACGACGTCCGCGCCGCGCCCTCCGGACGCCTCGCGCACCGCCGCGACGAAGTCCTCCTCGCGATGGTCGACGGCGAGGCTCGCCCCCAGCGCCAGGCAGCGGTCCGCGCGCTCGCGGCCTCCGGCCGTGACGGCGACGTGCGCCCCGAGCGCAGCCCCGACCTGCACCGCGACCGTCCCGACGCCGCCGGAGCCCCCGTGCACCAGCAGCCACTCGTCGGGGGCGAGCCGGCCGACGTCGACGAGGTTGTTCCACACCGTGCACACGGCCTCGGGGAGCGCGGCGGCGTCGACGAGGTCCACGCCGGCGGGGACGGGCAGGACCTGCGTCGCGCGGACGCGGACCTGCTCGGCGTACCCCCCGCCGTCGAGCAGCGCGACGGCCCGGTCACCGACGGACCACCCGCTCACCGCGTCGCCGACGAGGGCGACGGTGCCCGAGACCTCGAGGCCTGGCCAGTCGGGTGCGCCCGGTGGAGGTGGGTACGATCCGGCGCGTTGTAGCAGGTCAGCGCGGTTCACGCCAGCGGAAGCGACGTGCAGGACGAGCTCCTCGGGTCCAGGGGTCTGGTCAGGGAGCTCGGAAACCGTTAGTTTCGCAGGGCCGCCGGGGCCGGATATCGTGACGCCTCGCACGACGCCGAGACTACGCGCGGGCCGCCGGGGGCGCCGGTTCGCCGCGAGAGCGAGGACCCGGCCGCGCGCGTGGGAGCGCTTGCGGCCGGATTAGGCGTCCGGGGGAAGTGCACCGATAGTTAGTACGCACGACCGGGGAGACGTGACGCGATGGACGCGTCAGCGGCGCCGATCCGGGTGGACCAGGTGATGGAGGCAGGTTCGAATGCTCCGCAGGTTGAGCGTCCGCGGGAAGATCCTTGCGGCTCTCGCGGTGCCGGTCCTCGTGCTGTTCATCGCCGCAGCCGTGATCTCCGGTCAGGCGATCGCGTCGGCACGCACGGCGAGCCAGACGAGCGCGCTCGTCGACGCTCTCGAGAAGCAGGACGTCGCCGGGACCGAGATCGCGGCCGAGCGGTCGCTGTCCGCCCTCGACTCGTACGGCTCCGAGGGTGCCGAGGAGCAGATGCTCGAGCAGCGCAAGAAGACCGACCGCGCGCTCGACAGCCGTGACCGGGCCTACGAGGCGCTGAACCTCTCCGCGCTGGACCCCCGGGTCCAGGACGCGGTCGCGCAGACCATCGCCGACCGGCAGGAGCTGGAGGCGATCCGCCGCGGGATCGACCGGTCGAGCCACGGTGAGCAGCAGCGCATCACCCTGTACACGACCCTCATCAACAACGCGCTCGACGTGCCGGCCAGCCTCGCGGACACCTCCTCCCAGCGTGAGCTCGCGCAGTACCTCGACGCCTACGTCGTGCTCGACCGCCTGCTCGCGCAGCAGGCCATCGAGCTCCCGGTCGCGGGCAACGTGATCGCCGCCGCGCAGGTCGGGCAGCAGAACGAGACCGCGAACCAGCGCGCCGCGATCCTCGTGACCACGGGTGACACGCTCAGCCAGGAGGCCCGCCGGGCCGTCCGCCTCCTGCCCGACTTCGACGAGGCGCTCCCCGTGCACGGCGCGATGTACAACCAGCTGCGTGCCAACGTGGCGGGTTCCCGACCGGCGTCGCTCACCGCGATCGCCGCGGAGCAGTGGCAGACGTTGTCCACGGAAGACCGCGCGCTGACCATCCCCGTGCGTGACGCCGTCCGGTCGGACACGGTCGACAAGGCGTCCGCGCTCGCAGCCGCCGCGACCACGCGCGCGATCCTGACCATCGCCGCGACGCTGGCCGCCGTCGTCGCCTCGATCCTCGTCGCGGGCCTCATCGCCCGGACGATCGTCAACCCGCTGCGGCGCCTCACGAACGCCGCCGAGGACGTCCGTGACCAGCTCCCGAAGCTCGTCGAGCAGGTCGCGGTCCCCGGCCAGGGCCCGGGCATCGACCTGACCCCGATCACCGTGGAGTCCACGGACGAGGTCGGCCAGCTCGCGACCGCGTTCAACGACGTGAACTCCACGACCGTCAAGGTCGCGCGCGAGCAGGCTGCGCTGCGTGGGTCGATCGCGGAGATGTTCGTCAACGTCGCCCGCCGCGACCAGGTGCTCCTCAACCGGCAGCTCGCGTTCCTCGACGACCTCGAGCGCTCCGAGGAGGACCCCGGCACGCTGTCGAACCTCTTCCGCCTCGACCACCTCGCGACCCGGATGCGCCGCAACGCGGAGTCCCTCCTCGTCCTCGCGGGCATCGACTCCGGCCGTCGCGTGCGTCAGCCCATGCCGGCGTCCGACGTCATCCGGACGGCGTCGTCCGAGATCGAGCTGTACGACCGCGTCCGGCTCAACCTCGTCGTCGACCCGCTCATGCTCGGGCACAACGCGCTCAACGCCGCGCACCTGCTCGCCGAGCTCCTCGAGAACGCGACGATGTTCTCCGAGCCGCACACGCCGGTCGAGGTGACGACGGGGCGCGACGAGCACGCCGTCTACATCACCGTGCGCGACCACGGCCTGGGCATGACCGCGGAGGAGGTCGCCGACGCCAACCGCAAGGTCGCGACGCACGCGGCGTCCGACGTCGTCGGTGCGCAGCGCCTCGGCCTCTTCGTGGTCGGCCGCCTCGCGGACCGCCTCGGTGCGCGCGTGCGCTTCGCCACCGGGTCCGACGGCAACGGGACCGAGGTCACCGTGTCGTTCCCGGGCGCGCTGTTCGTGCCCGACTCCAACGTTCCGCTGCCGCAGCCGACGGACCCGTTGGAGACGAGCACGCAGGCCGCCGCCCAGCAGCTCGCCGCCACCGGCGTCGTGCCGGCCGTCGTGGAGGCGCCCGCCCCGCAGCAGGCGCAGCAGCTTCCCGCCGCCCCGGCCGTGACGGCCGCGACCCCCACCGCCCCGGCCGTGACGTCCGCGACCCCCGCCGTCGAGACCGAGGCGCCCGTCGCGGTCCCCGTCGACCTGGCCGCCCTCACGGACGGCACGACCCAGATGGGGATGCCGCGCCGTCGGTCGCGCACCGTCGACCCCGCCGCGTCGGCACCGAGCGCGTCGTTCGCGTCCGGTCCGCAGACCGGGGCGATCGTCCTGCCGCCGCTCGCGACCCCCGCGCTGCCCGACGAGCTGCCCTCGGCCGAGGACGCCTGGACGCCGCCCGCCGAGGTCGCCCCTGCGGGCAACGCGCTCCCGAGCCGCGCCCGCCAGGCCGCGCCGACCGTCGAGCCGGTCTCGCAGGAGATCCCCGTCCTCGACGTGAGCACGCGCAGCGCGCTCTTCTCCAGCTTCCGGCCGGTGGGTGACCGCGCCGCGACGGACAACCCCGTGGACCTCCCGGCCGCACCCGAGGTCACCGCGACGGACATCCCGCTCGCCGCAGACGTCGTCGTGAGCGAGCCCGTCGCCGAGTCGGCGTGGGCGCCCGAACCCGCGGCCCCGCAGGAGGCGTGGGCGCCGCAGGAGCCCGCTGCCCAGCAGGAGGCGTGGGCGCCGCAGGAGCCTGCTGCCCAGCCGGACGCGTGGGCGCCGCAGGAGCCTGCTGCCCAGCAGGACGCGTGGGCGCCGCAGCCCGCCGAGGAGGCGTGGGCCCCGCAGCAGGCCTGGTCCGACGAGGCGGTCGCGAGTCCGGCGACCGCTGCCGCGGACGCGTCTGACGCGACGCGCGTGGTGCCGGCGGTACCCGCCGAGCGCTGGAGCGATCCCGTCGACGACGCGACGGTGGTCCGTGCCCCGCTCGCGCAGCGGGTGCCGGCCTCCGAGCCGGCGCACGTGGCCGACCGGGGGAGCGACGTCCCCGTCGTGCACGCCGAGCCGGAGGCGGAGCCCGAGGTGCTGGCAGAGCTGTCCTTCGAGGCGCTGCCGCGCTTCGAGGAGCTCATGGCGGACCTGCCGACGCGGCGCTCGCTCCGGGAGAGCCAGGCCCGCAAGCGCGGGCTTTTCGGACGCCGTCCCCGCACCACCGCCACGCCGCGCGCGACGGTGGACCCGGGCGGTCCGTCCGCGGAGGCCCTCGCCTCCCGTCCCGCGGGGTCCGCGCCGGCAGGGCCCGCGCCGTCGGCGCCGCTGACGCTGATGCCCGCCGAGCCTGTCGGGTCGGTCACCGCGCCGCCTCCGGCCCGTGCCTCGGCGTTCGTGGCTCAGGAGGCCCCCACGGCGCCGGCCTCCGAGGCCGCACCGTCGTCGTTCGCGGCCCCGGCCCCGGCGCGCGCGCCGGAGTCCGAGCAGGCGCCCGCCGTCGCTCGCGCCTCGGTCTTCGCCCAGCCGGAGCGCGCGACGCCTCCCGTCGTCGAGACCATCGCCCCGGTCCCGGCCACCGTCTCGGACGCGTACGCCCCGGTCGACCCGGGCCGGCCTGCGGCCGCTGCCGCGCCTGGCACAGGGTTCGGTGCGCCGACGCCCCTCGTCCGTCGCCAGGCCCCCGAGGCCATCGAGCCGCTCGAACCGGGCTACGTGAGCGACTCGGTCGAGGCGCGCTCCGACTGGATGGCCTCGGCCGTCCTCTACGAGGAGATGTCCACCCTGCTGCGGGGCAGCACCGACTTCCAGGAATCGACGTTGGCGGACCCGAACGACGGCACGTACCAGCCCCTCACGGTGGAGTCGGCCCCGCCGGCCGGTCTCACCCGCCGTGCGCGCGGGGAGCACCGCGAGGGGTACGTGGACCGCTTCACGGCCCGCATCGACCGTGACCCGGAGCAGCTTCGTGCCCGGCTCTCGGCCTTCCAGTCCGCCACGGCCAGGGGCCGCGTCGAGGGCCAGGAGGAACCGGGTTCGACGTGGACCCCGGAGACCATGGATTATGTCCCTGATTCAGCGCCGCAGGCGCGGTGATCACGTGCCCGCTGCGGCAACTGACGAGGAGGAAGTGTGAACGCGCTCAGCACCGAGGCCACGAATTTCGGGTGGCTGCTCGACAACTTCGTGCGAACGGTCCCGGGGAGCCGGCACACGCTCGTGGTGTCGGCCGACGGCCTGCTCATGGCGATGTCGGACCAGCTCGACCGGACCAGCGGTGACCAGCTCGCGGCGATCGTCTCCGGCATGTCGAGCCTCACGCGCGGGGCCGCGCGTCAGCTCAACGGCGGGAACGTCCGGCAGGCCATCGTCGAGATGGACAACGGGTTCCTGTTCCTCATGAACGTGTCGAACGGCTCCGTGCTCGGGGTCGTCGCGGAGGCCACGTGCGACATCGGCCTCATCGGCTACGAGATGGCGCTCCTGGTCTCCCGCACGGAGGCTACGCTGACCCCGCAGCTGATCTCCGAGATGCGGGGGAGCCTCCCCGTTGACGGTGCCACCCGAGCCCCCGTGGGATGAGGTCTGATCGATGACGAACGTACCTTTCGGCCGTGCCGGAGCCCATTCCGACGGCTACGAGGCGGCGACGGTGCGTCCGTACGCCGTGACGGGCGGTCGGGTCCGCTCGGCGACCTCGGACCTGCCTCTCGAGGCGCTCGTCGAGGTCATGCCGGGCGCTGTGAACAGCCACGGGCTGCCGCCGGAGAAGCGGGCGATCCTCCAGCACGCTGCGCACACGTACGTCTCGATCGCCGAGCTCTCCGCCCTGCTGCGGCTACCTCTCGGCGTGACGAAGGTGCTCGTCGCGGACCTGCAGGAGGACAACTACATCACCGTGCACACGTCGACGCCGCTCAACGTGCACACGGGTCACGGAAGCAACCACTCGGGCCTGTCCCTGAGCGTCTTGGAGAGTGTTCTCAATGGCATTTCCACCCTCTGAGGGCTCGGGCGTCGCGCCTCAGGGCGGCCAGCCGTCCGGTGTGATCTCCGGCGTCCCCGGTGGTGCGAGGACGGCGAGCGGGCCGTCGTGGACGCCCGTCGCCGGCGCTGGGGCGCCGGCCGCGCCCGCAGCGCCCGCGCCCGCGCAGAACGCACCGGGTCAGGTTCCTGCCCAGGCTTCCGTACCGGCCGCGCAGCCTGCTCCCGTGCCGGCCGCGCGGCCCGCGCCCAGCCCCACGGTGGCACCGGTCGCACCGAACCTGTCCCACCAGCCGGTGGCCCAGGCTCCGGCCGCGCAGGTGCCGGCAGGCCAGGCGCCCCAGGCGCAGGCCGCACCGCAGCAGCCGCGCACGGCGCCGCAGCCGATGGCCTCCGCCCAGGCCGGTGCCGCGCCGGCGTCGCCGCGCACGGCGCCGACGGTCGTGAAGATCGTCGTCGCGGGCGGTTTCGCCGTCGGCAAGACGACGTTCATCGGCTCGATCTCCGACGTGGAGCCCCTCAACACCGAGGCAGCCATGACGGAGCACTCGGTGGGCGTCGACGACGCGGGCGGCGTCACGGACCGCAAGACGACGACCACCGTCGCCATGGACTTCGGCCGTGTGTCGCTCCCGGGCAACCTGTGGCTCTACCTGTTCGGCACCCCCGGCCAGGACCGCTTCCTGTTCATGTGGGACGACCTCGTGCGCGGCGCGATCGGTGCCGTCGTGCTGGTCGACACCGACCGCCTCGAGCAGTGCTTCCCGGCGATCGACTACTTCGAGTCGCGCAACATCCCGTTCGTGGTGGGGGTCAACTGCTTCGACGGGGTGGCGAAGCACAAGCTCGAGGACGTGCGCGAAGCTCTGCAGATCCCGGCGCACGTCCCGATGCTCTACACGGACGCCCGGTCGCGCGCCGCGACGAAGCAGACGCTCATCGCGCTCGTCCAGCTCGCGATGCGCCAGCTCCGCGGCGCGGCCTGACCGCTCCGCCCGGCACGACCACCGCCGACGGCGGGTCGCCCCTCCACGGGGTGACCCGCCGTCGTCGTGCACGGGGGCGACGTGCCAGAATGGCACGCCGGGCCGCGAGGCCCGAGGAGGGCTGACAGAGCGGCCTAATGTGACGGTCTTGAAAACCGTTGTTCCGCAAGGAACCGGGGGTTCGAATCCCTCGCCCTCCGCCAGGACGTCCACTCTCCGTGACGGAGCAGGACGTCGCAGGACCTTCGGCGGGGCGCGCGTGCCGCAGGCCGCGTGCCCCGTGCGGCCGGGTGCGCCATCATGGCCGGGTGACGCGCCAGCCCCCCGAGGCCCGGGACGACGAGGCCTCCCCGGACGGGACCTCCCGAGACGAGGCCTCGCTCGAGCCGGTCGAGCTCATCCGGCGGTCGGGCACGGTGCTGCGCATCGGACGCCTGGCCCTGTCGGCGGGGACCGGCAGCTACCGCGTGAAGTCGCACATGTGGCGCGCCGGGCGGGCGCTCGGCCTCGACCGGGTCGCCGCGCACGTGACGCTCACGGAGATCACCGCGACGTCGTACCGCGGTCCGATCTTCCGCACCGAGCTGACGGAGGTGCGCTCGATCGGGATCGACGCGGACCGGCTCAGCGAGCTCGAGCGGTTCTCGTCCGCGCTGCCCGCGGTGGCCGACCTCGGCACCGTGGACGCCGAGCTCGACCGCATCGCGCGCAAGCCGCCGCTCTACGGCGCGCTCCTCAACGCGACGTGGGCAGGCGTGGCGTGCTCGGCCTTCGCGTTCCTCAACAACGGGGGAGCGGTCGAGTGCGGTGCCGTGCTCGTCGCAGCGGCGCTCGGCCAGGGCGTGCGGCGCGCGATGCTGCACCGCGGCATCAACCAGTTCGGCGTGACGATGCTCGCCGCAGCCGTGGCCAGCATCGCGTACCTGGTCGTCGTCCTCGCGCTCTCCGACCTCGCCGGGGTCACGGGCAACCACGAGGCGGGCTACGTCTCGGCGGTGCTTTTCCTCGTGCCGGGGTTCGCACTGGTCACCGGGGCGCTGGACCTCGCGCGGCTCGACTTCTCCGCCGGCGTCGCCCGGCTCACCTATGCGCTGATGATCCTCGCGTCCGCCGCCCTCGCGGTCTGGGGCGTGTCCGCGCTCGCGGGGCTCGCGCCCGACCCGGTCCCGCCGCCGGGGCTCTCGGAGCCGGTGCTCGTCGCCCTGCGCACGCTCGCGAGCTTCCTCGGCGTCCTCGGCTTCGCGCTGATGTTCAACAGCCCGTGGTCGATGGCGCTCGGCGCCGCCGCGATCGGGACCGTCGCGAACGTGGGCCGGCTCCTCCTGGTCGACGGCGGGGTCGTGCCCCAGGCCGCGGCGGCCGCGGCGGCGCTCCTGGTCGGGCTGCTCGCCGCGACGCTGGCACCCGCCCTGCGCGTCCCGCGCATCACGGTCTCGGTCCCCGCGGTGGTCATCATGGTCCCGGGCGTCACGGCGTACCGCGCGGTCTACGAGTTCAACACCGGCGCGACGACGCAGGCGCTCGCCTACGCGGTGGAGGCCGGGCTCGTCATCGTGGCGCTGGCCATCGGGCTGGCCGTCGCCCGCATGCTCACCGACCGCCGGTGGACGTTCGAGCAGTAGGTCGCCCGCCGCGGCTCCGGCTGGCGGGTAGCGGGCGGGCACCGGTGCGGCGCGTTCGGCACGGCCGGTGCGGCGCGGTTTGGTCGTGCGCCGACGCCCCGGTACCCTGGGCGACGCGGGTGCAGCGCCGTCGTCGATCCGTCGACACGGGTAGCGCCCGCGAGGAGACGTCGCATAGTCAGGTCTAGTGCGCCACCCTGCTAAGGTGGTAACGGGGCAACCCGTTCGAGGGTTCAAATCCCTCCGTCTCCGCCAGGAAGGCTCCGGCAGCCCAGCGCCCGGAGCCTTTTCTGTTGCCCGCGGACGGTCGCCCCCGCGCCGCGGGCGACCGCCGAACCCCGGGTCGTGCGCCGCTCAGGGCCTTGAGCGAGGCACAACCCGGGGTTCGACAGGGGCCGTCGGTCCGTCGAGGCCTCCGAGCGTGACCCGATCCCGGCGGAGCGCGTCGGCTACGCGGTGCCCGACGTCGCCAGCGCGGACCGCACGACGAACCGTGACGCGCCCGCGCCCGCCAGCACGAGGCCCGACGCCGCGGCGACGCACAGCAGGAACTGGACCACGACGCCGACGTTCGCGAAGGCGTTGATCCCGATCACGGGGACCATGAACATCAGCGCCCCCACCGTCGCGACGCCGACGCTCACGGCGAGCGGCACGAGGGTCTCGCGGAACCGCGCCTGGTCGAGGGTGCGCAGGTCGGTTCCGGCGAGCACGAGCGTGCGGTACTCGCTGCGCTGGTCGATGACGCGGCCGGCCTGCATGACTCCGGTCGAGACCGCGGCGAGCACGCCCGAGATGGCGAGCGTGAGGAAGCCGCCCGTCTTGAGGTCGGTCAGGTACTGGACCTCCGCCGGGTCGGCCCCTGAGCCCGGGTCGAAGAGCGCGAAGATGCTCGTCAGGCCGGCGATGAACGTCGCGAGCGCGACCCCGCCCACGGAGCGCCACGCCGTCTTGGGGCTGTCGACGATGCGGCGTCCGGCGAGCAGCGTCGGTACGCGGCGCGCGCGGCCGGCCGTGATCTTCCCGACGAGCCAGATGACGAACGGACCGACGAGGTTGAGCGTCACGAACCCGACGAGCAGGATCACGGTCAGCACCGTGACGATCACGGCGACCGAACCGAACGACATGTTGGTGACGACGATCAGGGCGACGAACGCGACCCCCGTCGACAGCAGGCGCACGGCCTTGAGCCCGGGCGGCGTGACGCGCGCCGCGACGCCGAGCGGTGTGATCGCGACGCGGCGCAGGCTCGCCAGCGACGACACGAGCGCGACGACGAGAACGAGCGCCACGGAACCGAGCAGCGCGGGCACCCCGACCCACAGCTCGCCGATCTCGAAGGTGCGCCCCTGGAAGCGCAGCTGTGCGACGAGCGGCAGGAGTGCCGCGTAGCCGACGATCCCGGCGAGCGCCCCGGCCACGGCCTGCGCCGCGGCGTCGAGCACCGTGAGCGTGGTGACCTGGGCCGTCGTGGCGCCGGCGAGGCGCAGTGCGGAGAGGCGCGCGTCGCGCCGGGCGACGGCGAGGCGTGCGGCCGCGCCGCCGAGCGTGACGAGCGGGATGAGGAGCAGGAGCATGGCGATCCCCGCGAGGACCGGGTACTGGGTGTCGTAGTCGTTGCCGTCGGCGACGCCCGTGCGCATCCCCTCGAGGCCGCCGCCACGGGCGAGGAAGGCGCCGAACCCGCCGACCACGACGAGCAGCACCGCGGTCGTGGTCGCGAACGCGATGACGGCGAGGACCGTGGTCAGCCGCT
Organism: Cellulosimicrobium sp. PMB13; assembly: GCF_051294865.1. Classification (NCBI taxonomy): domain Bacteria; kingdom Bacillati; phylum Actinomycetota; class Actinomycetes; order Micrococcales; family Promicromonosporaceae; genus Cellulosimicrobium; species Cellulosimicrobium sp. PMB13. Next base: position 1,366,053 of record NZ_CP145910.1, read on the forward strand.
GCGGGTCACGGTCGTCGGCGCTGCGGCGGCGCAGGAGCCACCAGAGGTCGATGGTCCTCATCGCACGCCCCCCGCACCCGTCGCCGGAGGCGTCGGGACCGTCTGCGCGACGCCGCCCGTGGCCGCAGCGGCCGCCTGCGTCCCCGGAGCGCGGAACTCGCCCGAGATGCGCCCGTCGCGCATCGTCACCGTGCGCGAGCAGTGCCGAGCCACCCCGGCGTCGTGCGTGACGATCACGAGGGCGGCGCCCGACGCGCTCGTCGCGTGCGTGAGGACGTCGAGGACCTCCGCGCCGGTCGACTGGTCGAGCGCGCCGGTCGGCTCGTCGGCGAACACGACGCCGGGCGAGCCGACCAGGGCGCGCGCGATGGCGACGCGCTGCGCCTGCCCGCCCGAGAGCTCCCCGGGACGGCGCTGCTCCATCCCGGCCAGCCCGAGGTGCGCGAGCCAGCGCGCGGCGACGGCCGTCGCCTCGGCCCGCGCCGTGCCCGCGAGCATGAGCGGCAGGGCCGCGTTCTCGACCGCGGGGAGCTCCGGCAGGAGCTGCCCGGACTGGAAGACGAAGCCGAAGTCGTTGCGGCGCAGCACGGTGCGACGCGCGTCGGAGAGCGTCGTCACGTCCTCCCCGCGCCACAGGACCGCACCGGAGCTGGGCGTGGTGATCCCGGCGAGGCAGTGCAGCAGGGTCGTCTTGCCGGAGCCGGAGGGGCCCATGATCGCGAGAGACTCGCCCGGCTGGACCGTGAGGCTCACGCCGGCGAGGGCGTGGGTCGTGGCCTGGGCGGTGCCGTAGACCTTCGTGAGGGCGCTCGCGACGAGCGGCGAGCCACCGGCGGCGGGGGCAGGGTGCGTGGACGTCATGGTCCGATCCTGCGGCGTGGACAGGCGTCGCGGCGTCGGGCTGCGGGAGGGACCTGGTGCGAGGCGCGTCCCACCGTGGGAGGACGGGGTGTGGTGCGCCAGGCGGACGAGAGGGCCCCGGGGTCCGGTGCGCGGCGCGAGGACGGCCGTGGCGTCCGTCACCTCCGCCCTCCCGGCGCCCGTATCGGTTTGGGATCACCGCCGGGACACGGTAGTCTTCTGGACGGCCGGTGAGCGATCCCCGGCACTGCGAGAGCAGAGCAGGACCAGCGCCCGTAGCTCAACGGATAGAGCATCTGACTACGGATCAGAAGGTTGGGGGTTCGAATCCCTTCGGGCGCACAGCGAAAGCCCCGGAACCGTCACGGTTCCGGGGCTTCGTCGTTCTCCGGTCCGTGACGCGCCCGCGGTCGCGGGAGACGCGGCGACCTAGACTGCCGCCGTGCTGCCATCGGACCGCGACGTGCGGGTGTGCTTCGTCGGCGACTCGTACGTCGCGGGCGTCGGCGACGAGACCGCGCTCGGCTGGGTCGGCCGCGTCGTCGCCGCGTCCGCCGCGCGGGGGCTGCCGCTGACGGCGTACAACCTCGGCGTCCGCCGGGACACGGCGGCCGACGTCGCGGCGCGGGTCGCGCGTGAGGTCGCACCGCGACTCCGGGAGGCGCCGGAGCCGCGGGTCGTCGTCTCGTTCGGCGTGAACGACACGGTGCTCGACGGCGGCGCGCCCCGGCTCTCCGTCGACGAGACGCTCGCCGCGCTCGGCCGGGTCGGCGTCGTGGTCCGCGACGAGCTCGACGTCCCGCTCCTCGTGGTCGGACCGGTCTCCGTCGCCGACGTCGAGCAGGACGTGCGGATCGCGCGGCTCGACGACGCGCTGGCGGCCGAGGCGGGACGTCTCGGCATCCCCTACGTCGGCGTGTTCGGCGCGACGTCGCGCGACGAGGCGTGGGGGGACGCCGTCGTGGCGGGCGACGGCTACCACCCGGGCGCGTCCGGCTACGAGATCCTCGCCGGTCTCGTGACGGAGCCCCTCCTCGACTGGATCGCCGACCCCGGAGATTCTCACCATGAGAGACACTCGAAGCATCCGTGATCGGATTGAGACCCTGAGGGCGAGAGCCGCGGTCTGCTGCGGATAAAGCCCTCTCTCGGTTGCGACTTTCGTCACGAGATCGCCATGTCAGGGTGTCGGTCCGGCGTGGATGCGCCTAGTGTCGTCGTCGGTATGGACACGACGACGAACGCCGCGCCCACCGCCCCTTCGACCCCGAGCGAGACCCCGGACACCACCCGGAGCGCGACCCCTGCGCCGCCCGCCGGACCCGTCGGCCCGGCAGCGGGCGTGTCCGTCCGCCGGCCCGTCACGGCCGACGGCGCCGCCATGTGGCGCGTCGCCCGCGACTCCGGGGAGCTCGACCTCAACTCGTCCTACGCGTACCTGCTGCTGGCCGAGCACTTCGCGGAGACGTGCCGCGTCGCGGTCGTCCCGGACGCGGCGAGCCCGACGGGGGAGCGCGTCGTCGGGTTCGTCTCCGGCTATCGGCTCCCCGACGACGTCGCGCACCTCTTCGTCTGGCAGGTCGCCGTGGACGAGGAGGTGCGCGGTCACGGCGTCGCGGGCCGGCTGCTCGACGCGCTCGTCGACGACGCACCCGACCTGACGACGGTGAAGACCACCGTGGCCGAGGACAACGTCGCGTCGCGCGCGCTCTTCGTCCGCTGGGCCGCGCGGCGCGGCGCGACGATCGGGACGATCCCGCTCTTCACCGCGGACCACTTCCCCGACGCGCACGTCGACGAGCCGCTGCTCGTCGTCGACGGCGTCCACGCTCGCTGACCGTTCGACCTCGGGCTGCGCCGGTCCGGCGCGCGGGTGACGACGCAGCCTCCGACACGCCACGCACCCGTGCGCACCAGCACAAGGAGTGTTCCTTCGTGACAACCCCGACCGTCCCGACCACCGACGCGTACGCCGCCGACGACCCGACAGGCTTCACCTCGCTGGAGTCCGGTGTCCGCAGCTACTCGCGCGCCTGGCCCGTCGTCTTCGACCGGGCACGTGGCGCCTCGGTCTTCGCGGAGGACGGCACCGAGTACCTGGACTTCTTCGCCGGGGCCGGCTCCCTCAACTACGGCCACAACGAGCCGCGCCTGAAGAAGGTGCTGCTCGACTACCTCGCCGACGACCGCATGGTGCACAGCCTCGACATGCTGACGACGGCCCGCCGCGACTTCCTGGAGACCTTCGAGTCGACGATCCTGCGCCCGCGCGGGCTCGACCACAAGGTCGCCTTCCCGGGCCCCGGCGGGGCGAACGCGGTCGAGGCGGCGCTCAAGCTCGCACGCAAGGTGACCGGGCGCGAGTCGGTCATCAACTTCACCAACGCGTTCCACGGGATGACGCTCGGTGCGCTGTCCGTGACTGGCAGCTCCATGAAGCGCGGGGGAGCGGGCGTCCCCCTGGTGCACGCGACGCCGATGCCGTACGACGACTACTTCGACGGTGACATCCCCGACTTCGTCTACCTCGAGCGGCTGCTCCAGGACGGCGGGAGCGGGCTCAACGAGCCGGCCGCGGTCATCGTCGAGACCGTGCAGGGCGAGGGCGGGATCAACGCCGCACGTGCCGAGTGGCTGCGCGGTCTCGCGGACCTGTGCCGGCGCCACGAGATCCTCCTCATCGTCGACGACATCCAGATGGGCTGCGGACGCACCGGCGGGTTCTTCAGCTTCGAGGAGGCCGGCATCGTCCCGGACATCGTCTGCCTCTCGAAGTCGATCTCCGGCTACGGCCTGCCCATGGCGCTCACGCTGGTGCGCCCGGAGCTCGACATCTGGGAGCCGGGCGAGCACAACGGCACGTTCCGCGGCTTCGCCCCGGCGTTCGCGACGGCGGCCGAGGCGATCCGGACCTACTGGTCCGACGACGCCCTCGAACGCGCGACGCTCGCGAAGGGCGCCCTCGTGGAGTCGCACCTCAACACGATCGTCGCGCGGTACGCCGGGCACGGGCTGGTCTCCAAGGGGCGCGGCCTCGCGCGCGGGCTCCAGCTGGCCGACGGCGACCTCGCCGGGCGGGTGGCCGAGCAGGCCTTCGCGCGGGGCCTCCTCGTGGAGACCTCCGGCCCGTCCGGCGAGGTGGTCAAGCTGCTTCCGCCGCTCACGATCACCGAGGACGAGCTGCGGCGGGGGCTCGCCATCCTGGACGAGGCGATCGCCGTCGTCCTGCCCTGAACCGTCCCCGACCTGCCGAACCAGACCTGGAGGTACCCATGATCGTGCGCACCATCGACGAGATCACCGACACCGACGCGGACGTGCAGAGCGAGAACTGGCGCAGCAAGCGCATCGTCCTCGCGAAGGAGGGCGTCGGCTTCTCCGTCCACGAGACGACGCTCTACGCGGGCACGGAGAACGAGTTCTGGTACGCGAACCACGTCGAGGCGGTCTTCGTCGTGGAGGGCGAGGGCAGCATCACCGACCTCGCGACGGGGGAGACGCACGAGCTCGCGCCGGGCTCGCTGTACCTGCTGGACGACCACGACAAGCACGTGGTGCGGCCCCGCACCGAGATGCGCACCGTGTGCGTGTTCAACCCCCCGGTGACGGGCCGCGAGGTGCACGACGAGTACGGCGTGTACCCGCTCGTCACCGAGGAGCCCGCACCGGCCTGACCGGCGGCGGCGGCGAGGCCGAGGGTGTGCCCTTCGCACGTCGCGGTCTGCCGCCGTGCCCAGCCTCAGGTGCCGAACCCCGGGTTACGCCGCGATCAGACGACTGATCACCGCATAAGCCGGGGTTCGGCACGTCAGGGGGCAGGCGGTGTGCGGAGTCAGGGTCGCCCAGGGCCTCGCCGTTTCAGCACGGTCGTGCTAACGTCTCGAGCGTGACCAAGGGCGACGAGACGCGGCAGGCGATCCTGCACCACGGGGTGGAGGCCGCCTACCGCGTCGGGCTGTCCGGGCTCACCATCGGCGAGCTCGCCCGGAGCACGGGCATGTCGAAGAGCGGCTTGTACGCGCACTTCCGGTCCAAGGAGTCGTTGCAGCTGGCCGTGCTGGAACAGGCTCGCGCCGAGTTCGTCGAGTCGGTCGTCCTGCCGGCGCTCCGCACGCCGCGCGGCGAGCAGCGCCTGCGGACCCTCTTCGAGCGCTGGGTGTCGTGCGACCTCGCCCAGCAGCCCGGAGGCTGCCTGTTCGTCAAGGCCGCCACGGAGCTCTCGGCCCAGTCCGGCCCGGTCCGGGACCAGCTCGTGCGCGACCACCAGGACCTCTACGACGCGATCGCCCAGGTCTACCGCACGTGCGTCGACGACGGCTTCCGCGCCGACGTCGATCCGCAGCAGGTCGCGTCGGACCTCTACGGGATCATGCTCGCGCTCCACCATGCGCACGCGTTCATGGGCGACGCCGCTGCCGAGGATCGCGCCCGGCGCGCGTTCGAGGCACTGGTCGACGCCGCGCGCGTCCCGGCCCCGGTCGGCTGACCGCGCCGCCAGGACCCGCCCGACCGGTCTCGGCCGCCTCGACATCCGCTCGACGCTCATCCGCACCGCACCGCACCGCACCGACCTGCACCACCGAGAGGAAGCCGCCGTGACGAACCCGGGTGTACAGAAAAGCACGATCGTTCGTACTGAGGCAGATGGCCGCGTCGCCCGCCGCCGTGCTGCGCGCCGTCGGCGTGCGGCGATCCAGCTCGCCGTCGTCCGTGCGCGCCTCGGGATCCTCCAGCGGATCGCGCCACGACGGGCCGCGCAGCACGCCCTCGACCTGTGGGCCACGCCGCCCGACGGCGCCGGCCGCCGACGCGACGAGCGTCCCGCGCCCGGCGTGCTCGAGACGGTGCCGACCGCCGACGGATCCCGCCTCGTCGTCGAGACGTGGTCGCCGGCGTCCGGCCGGGTGCCGGCGGAGGCGCCGGTGACATCGGCCGCGGTGGCGCCGGGATCAGGGTCCGTGCCGGAAGGGACCGCCGCGGGCAGGGGGACCGTCTACCTCGTCCACGGCTGGGGCGGGTGGCGCGGCCAGCTCGGCGCGTTCGTCGAGCCGCTGCGGGCGGCGGGGTACCGCGTCGTGGCGTTCGACGCCCTCAGCCACGGGGACTCCGGCCCCGGCCGCCTCGGCCCGCGCCGGAGCACGGTGCCCGAGATGGCGGAGTCGCTCACCGCGGTGGCGCGGGTCCACGGGGAGGCGGCGGCCGTCGTCGCGCACTCGCTCGGCACGGCGACGACCACCCTCGCCGTCCGGGACGGGCTGGACGTCGGTCGGCTCGTGCTCGTCGCCGCCATCGCGGACCCGCTCGGCGAGCTGGAGCGTTTCGCCGACACGCTGCGCCTCGCGGCACCGACGCGGGCGCTGCTCCGCGCGCTGATCGTCGAGGTCGCGGGCCGCCCGCTCTCGGACCTCGACGTGCTCGACACCGTGCGCGGCCGACCGGTGCCGCCCGCCCTCGTCGTGCACGACCGCGCCGACAAGGAGGTGCCGTTCGAGGTCGGTGCCGCGCTCGCGGGGGCGTGGCCCGAGGGCGAGCTCCTGGCGACCGACGGCCTGGGCCACCACCGGCTGCTCCGCGACCCCACTGTCGTCCGGACGGTCGTCGACTACCTGGCGCCGGTCGGCGCACGGGCGGCCGGTGTCGCCGACGCGTAGCGTCCTCCCATGGCCGCCAGCGACGACGCCCCGCCCAAGGTCGACCTCAAGAGGCTGCACCGCGAGCTGTACTCCCCACCGAGAGGGCGGTTCGTCGAGGTCGACGTCCCTCCCCTCACCTACCTCGCCGTCGACGGCGAGGGCGACCCCAACACCGCGGCGTCGTACCGCGAGGCCGTCGAGACGCTGTTCGGCCTGTCGTACGCCGTGAAGTTCGCGAGCAAGCGCCGCCTCGGGAGGGACTACGTCGTCGGTCCGCTGGAGGGCCTGTGGACGGCGGACGACCCCCGCGCGTTCGTGCGCCGCGACAAGGACGCGTGGCGGTGGACGATGCTCGTGCTGCAGCCGGACTGGGCCGACGACGACCTCGTGGCCGACGTGACCTCGACGGTCCGCACGACGAAGGACCTGCCGGCTCTCGACCTCGTCGAGCGGCGCACGATCACCGAGGGTCGGTCGGTCCAGACGCTGCACGTCGGGTCGTACGACGACGAGACGCCCGTGCTCGCGGAGCTGCACGACGTGTACCTGCCCGAGCACGGCCTGACGTTCGGCGGACCGCACCACGAGATCTATCTCGGCGACCCCCGCCGCGTCGACCCGGCCAGGCTGCGCACGGTCCTGCGCCAGCCGGTGCGGCCCGCGGGATAGCCGAGCACGGGGTCGCCGACCGCCGAGCACGGGATCGTCCACCGGATTCGGGCGGAATCGGTGGACAACCCCGTGCTCGGCGCCACGCGAAGGCCTCGGCGCAGGGCGTCAGGTGGCGGTGCGGCGGCTCGCCCAGGGGATGTCGGTCTCGTCGAGCACGTCGGAGAGACGTCGCCCGGCGAGCGTCGCCGCCCATGCCGGGTCCGCGCCGTCGGGCCGCGCCTCCTGGAGCACCCAGCGGCGCACGCCGAGGCGGTGCAGGTGCGCGCCGAGCGCGACGAGCTCGGTGCGCGTGTGCACGTGCGGGTCCACGGTCGTGCGGACCTCGTGGTCGACACCCGAGCGCAGCAGCACCGCGAGGGACTCGAACGCCCGAGGCCCGGACGGCGCGGTCCCGGTGACGGCCGGGTAGCGCGACGGCAGGTGCTTGACGTCGAGACCCACCCAGTCGACGAACGGCAGGAGGCGTGCCAGCCGGGCGGGCCACGCACCGCCGGTGTGCAGCCCGACGGCGAACCCGAGCGCCCGCACGTCGTCGATCGCCCCGAGCAGCCCGGGATGGAGCGTCGGCTCGCCGCCGGAGAACACGACGCCGTCGAGCAGGCCGCGCCGTCGCTCGAGGAACGCGAGGACGTCGGGCCAGCGCGGTGCGCCCTCGATACGCGGTGCGCGCTCGGTCCGCGGCGGCGCCGGGGGCGCGACCGGGATGAGACCCGGGTTGTGGCAGTACCCGCAGCGCCACGGGCAGCCCTGCGTGAAGACCGTCGCCACGAGCCGGCCCGGCCAGTCGACGGTGGACAGCGGGGACGTCCCCGCGAGCACCAGGTCAGGCCGGGACACGGTCGCCCGCCTCGTCGGCTCGCTCGCCCGCCTCCTCGACGCGCTCGGGTGCGCCGTCGAGGTGCTCCGCCGCGCGCCCTTCCAGGAACGGGGTGCGCTCGGCGTACTCGCCCTTCTTGCCGATGTTGAAGGACGACACGGGCCGGAAGTAGCCCATCACGCGGGTCCAGACCTCGGCCGCGGCGCCGCACGCCGGGCACGTCCAGTGCTCTCCCACGAGGTAGCCGTGCGTGGGGCACACGGAGAAGGTCGGTGTCACGGTGAGGTACGGCAGGCGGAACCTCGTGATCGCGCGCCGCACGAGCTGCTTGCACGCCTCGGCGCCGGACATCGCCTCGCCCAGGTACAGGTGCAGGACCGTGCCCCCGGTGTACCGGGTCTGGAGGTCGTCCTGCCGTTCGAGGGCTTCGAACGGGTCCTCGGTGAAGCCCACGGGGAGCTGGGTCGAGTTCGTGTAGTAGGGGTTGTCGTCCGTGCCCGCCTGGAGGATCCCCGGGAAGCGGGCGCGGTCCTCCTTGGCGAAGCGGTAGGTCGTGCCCTCGGCCGGCGTGGCCTCCAGGTTGTAGAGGGTGCCCGTCGTCTCCTGCGCGACGACGAGCCGCTCGCGCGCGTGGTCGAGGAGCCGGACGGCGAGGTCGTGGCCGACCTCGCTCGTGATGTCGTGCGCGTCGCCCGTGAAGTTGCGGACCATCTCGTTGACGCCGTTGACCCCGACGGTCGAGAAGTGGGCGTCGAGCGACCCGAGATACCGGCGCGTGTACGGGTAGAGACCGTCGTCCAGGAGGCGCTGGACGGTCCGGCGCTTCGTCTCGAGCGACCCGACCGCGAGGTCGAGCAACCGGTCGAACGCGGACAGCAGACCGTCGAGGTCTCCCGGGTGGAGGTGGCCGAGGCGCGCGCAGTTGATCGTCACGACGCCGATCGACCCGGTCTGCTCGCCGGAGCCGAACAGGCCGTTGCCACGCTTGAGGAGCTCCCGCAGGTCGAGCTGCAGGCGGCAGCACATCGACCGCACGTCGCCCGGGTCCATGTCGGAGTTCACGAAGTTCTGGAAGTACGGCGTGCCGTACTTCGCGGTCATCGCGAACAGCGCGTCGGCGAGCGGCGAGTCCCAGTCGAAGTCCTCGGTGATGTTGTACGTCGGGATGGGGAACGTGAAGGCCCGTCCGCTCGCGTCACCGGCCGTCATGACGTCGATGTACGCGCGGTTGATCATGTCCGCCTCGACGGCGAGGTCGCCGTACGTGAAGTCGGCCGTCGTGTCGCCGACCACCGGCTGCACGTCCGCGAGGTCTCGCGGGCACGTGAGGTCGAACGTGAGGTTGGTGAACGGCGTCTGCGTGCCCCAGCGCGACGGGACGTTGAGGTTGTGGACGAGCTCCTGGACACCCTGCCGCACCTGCTCGTACGTCAGCCCGTCGGTGCGCACGTACGGGGCCAGGAGCGTGTCGAACGAGCTGAAGGCCTGCGCGCCCGCCCACTCGTTCTGGAGGATCCCCAGGAAGTTGACGACCTGGCCGATCGCCGAGGAGAAGTGCCGCGGGGGAGCGGAGTCGACCGTGCCGGGGACACCGCCGAGCCCTTCCGACAGCAGCGCGCGCAGCGACCAGCCGGCGCAGTAGCCGCCGAGCACGTCGAGGTCGTGCACGTGCAGGTCGCCGCTGCGGTGCGCGGCGGCGAGGTCGGGCGCGTACACCTCGTCGAGCCAGTAGTTCGCCACGACCTTGCCTGCCGTGTTGAGGACGAGCCCTCCGAGCGAGAAGCCCTGGTTGGCGTTGGCGTTGACGCGCCAGTCGGAGCGGTCGAGGTACTCGGAGACGGTCGCGACGGCGTCGACGGAACGGGTCGGTGAGTGGGGCACGGCAGAGTCCTCCCGGTGAGCGGCCTCGCCGGGAGAGTGCGCCGACACGGGTCGGCGGTGCGAGGAGTGTCCCCCGACCCTAGTCCGGTCGGGCGGTGCCGTGCCACAGACCTCCGAGGCGGGTTCGATGACGGAGGTCACCCGTCGTGCGGGCCGGTCCTGACGCGACCGAACCCGGGGTCCCCCGTCACCGGACGACGGTGACGGGCGACCCCGGGTTCGGCAGCGCAGGTCAGCCGCAGGCCGGCCTCTCGTACGACGCGCTCGCGACCGTCTCGCGCTCGTCGGTGGCGTCGCTCGGGCGCACCGTGACGGTCGCGCTGCCCGCGGGTGCGTCCGCCGCGCGGACGGCGAACGACTGGTACGCGTTCTTCCCGGGCACGACGTGCGTGAACGTCCGCGAACCGAACGGTGTGGCGACCTCGATGTCGAGGGCCGCGTCGTCGTCGTTGACCACGCGCACCGCGACGTACGGCTTCCCGGCCACGCAGCGCACCTCGGCCGTCGTCGTCACGGCGACCGGCGCCGGGAGGTCGGGGTCGCCCGCTCCGGGGGCCAGGACGCGCAGCGTGGCGAGCCCGGGGTCGCCGTCCGCCCACGACGTGCTGAGCGCGACGTACCGTGCGGTCCGGTCGACGGCGAGCGAGCCGCGGAGCGCAGGACCGCCGAGCGTGCCCACGTCGGTGAACGTCAGCCCGTCGTCGCTCACCGAGACCACGGCGTCGGGTGCGCCGTCGGCGTCCCAGGTCGTGACGACGGAACCGATCTCGCGCGGAGCCCCGAGGTCGGTGACCATCCGCCCGTCCGCACCGGGTACCCAGGCCGTGGCCGGGTCGCCGTCGACGGCCAGCGACGGCGACGTCATGCCCTCGGGCAGCACCGACGCGGGGAACGTGAGCGTGCTCAGCGCGTGGTCCGCGACGGGGAACGGTGCCGCGTCCGGGAAGCGCACGGTCGCACCTGACGGCGAGACCGGGGTCGTGCGGACCTCGCCCGTCTCGGTGTTGCGCACCTCGACCGACGCGGAGCCGCGCTCGACCGAGATGCGCACCGTCCGCGCGTCGGGCACCGTCGCCGTCACGCCGCCCGTCACACCGACCGGCGCCGCGTGCTCGGCGGACAGCGTGGCCCGCGGTGCCAGGACGACGGCCGAGCCCGCCGGCACGGTGACCTCTACCGCCGAGGAACCGTCCCCGACGACCTGCGTCCCGGCGTAGAGCGTCACGTCGGACCCCTGGTGGGGGACCGTGACGGTGGTCGTCACGTCCGACCCCGAGAGGTTGAAGGCCGTGAGGTACCCGTCGAGCGTGCTCACGAGCACGTCCGCGGCATCGGCGGTGGCCTGCGGCGCGGCGGCCCGCGCGGCGGTCGCCGACGCGTCGCCGGGCAGCATCTCGACGAGCCGGGGCCCGGCCCCGCCGTCCGCGAGGCGCACGACGTGGCGCGTGGCGGTCGCCCGCGAGACGGTGATCGGGGCCTCGGAGCCCCGCACGACGAAGCCCGCCGTGCCCTCGACGTTCAGCCAGTCCCCGGAGCTCTCGAGCACCTGGTCGCCGGTGTACCGGAAGCTCGCGGCGTCGTGCCACGTCGTGCCGTCGAGCGACGTCTGCACCCGGTACTCCTGACCCGCCGCGGACTCCCAGCCGAGCTGGACCTGCGCGACGTCCACGGCCGCGCCGAGGTCGACCTGGACCCACGAGTCAGGACGCGTGCGGTCGTCCCGCGACACGGCCCACCGGGTCGTCGCGCTGCCGTCGGTGACGGCACCCGCGCCGTTGCTGCCGTCGGCGCTCGACGCGCTCGCCGGACGGCCCGCCGCGAGGTCCGTGCCCGCGGGGGAGAACGCCCGCAGGTGGTACAACGAGTAGCCGTACTCGGGGTTGCCCCGCACGCCCTGCATGCGCACGTAGCGGGCGGTCACCGGGGCCGGCGACGTCGCGCCCGCGGGGACGAGGTCCACGGTGTCGAGCCGCGCCACGTTCACGTCGGCGGGTGCCTTGCCGTAGGCGGTCGCCGTCGTCCAGGTGACGCCGTCGGTCGACGTCTGGACGAGGTAGCGCGCCCCGGCGCTCGCCTCCCACGCGAGCCGGACGCCGCCGACCGTGGTCTGCTCGCCGAGGTCGACCTGGATCCACGAGTCGGGACGGGTGCGCTCCGCGACGGCGACGGCCCAGCGCGTGGTCGGGTTGCCGTCGGTCACGCGGGAAGCGGTGCGGCCGTTCCCGGCGTCCTGGCTCGACGCCGTGGCGGGCCGACCCGCCGCGAGGTCGACCGGGGACGCGTCGTCGGCGCCGTAGGCGTGGAACGCGTGCATCGAGTAGCCGTACTGCGGGTGGCCCTGCTGCCCGAGCATCCGCACGTAGCGCGCGGTGACCGGCTCGAACGTGAGGTCGTCGACGCGCGCGGCCCGGGCGTCCGCGGGGTCGGCCGGTCGCGTCACCGGGAGCGACGCCGTCGTCTCGCCCTCGGCCGTCGTGTAGGTCCGCGAGCCGTCGAGACCGGAGTAGCCGTCCATGTCGAGGTTGCGCACGGACAGGCTCGCGTCGTCGGCCCCTGCACCGGTCGAGGCGTAGAGCGCCGAGCCCGTGGGCAGCGTGACCTGGCCGGCGTAGCCGGCGCCGATCCGGAACACCGACGACGTGCCCTCGAAGCCGTCGCGCGGCTCCGTGTACGTCGCGACGGTGCGGTCGTCGACCGTCGCGCCCGGGGTCGGGTAGAGGAACGGGGTCGAGCCGGACACGTGGAACAGCCACGAGTCGTGCCCGGGCACCCACGGGAACTTGACGAAGCCCTTGCGGCTCCCGGCCGCCGCCCACGCCGTACCGCTCTGCTGGACCGTGAGGCCCGGACCGGCGCCGAAGTCCCGCACCCCGGCGAGGCCCGCGAAGAACTCGTCCTCCGGCGTCGGCTCGACCGGTCCCTCCGGGGACCCGGCCGCCTCGACGTGCAGCAGGTAGGAGATCGCGATCTCGGCGCGCGCCTCGGGCTCGTACTTCGGCTCGCCCGAGAACTTGGTGAGGCGGTACTCGGGCGCGTAGCCCTGGTAGTCCTCGAGCGCGGCGGCCAGGCCGGCCTCCGCGCGCGCGGCGTCGGGGTCGCGCAGCACCTGGCCGAGGAAGGCCATGGGCAGCACGTCGCGCCCGTAGAGGAACTCGCGGTCGTTCACCATGGGCATGAACGGCTCGCCCTGCTCGGACATGACGAGCTTGATCGACTCCCACAGCTCCGCCGAGTTCGGCTGCCGCGTGAGGATCTCGGGCAGGGGCTCGTCGTGCAGGAGGAAGTGGATCGCGTTGCGCGCGCCCGACCGCCAGATGTCCGACTGGTAGTGCGGCCCGAACGAGCCGTGGTTCTCGACGAGGTACGTGTCGTAGATCGTCTGCATCGTGTTGGTCGAGACCGCCTTCCCGGCCACGACGGCGGGGTTGTTGCGGTCGGCGGTCGGCTGTCCCGCGGCGTTGCGTCCCCAGTCGCCGAGCTGCTCGTCCCACCGCGTGGCGTCGGGGTCGCCGGGCGCCCACGCGAGGCCGGGCGCGAGGGCCTGCGTGTACACGCCGGCCTCCTCCTGCGCCGTGTCGCCGACGTGCTTGCCCGTCGGCCAGTCCGCGGTCCAGCTCCCGGACAGCGGGTCCTTGCCGAAGTCGAGGTCGGCCGTGTAGCGCGACTGCTCGACGGCGATCGTCGAGAGGTTCTCCCGCGTCGCCTCGTCGAGCTCGTCCCACATCAGCCGCCCCGCGGCGAGGAAGTACGACTGGAAGGTCGAGTCCCAGAAGAGCTTCTTGCCCCACGTCCCGGCCGGGTCGACGAAGCGGTTCGTCGCCGCGTAGTGCTCGATCGTCGCGACCGTCTGCGCGCGCAGCTCGGCCTCCGGGACCCCCGCGATCTCGGCGTCGTACTCGCCGTGCGTGAGGAGCACCGCGTTGCCGAGGACGACGGCGAAGTTCATGTCCTTCGCCTGGTAGACGCCCGCGGCGTCGTCCCACACGGTCTCGACCCAGTTGGTGTGCCGCAGCAGCGCCTCGTAGTAGTCGGCGGCGATCGCGTCGGGTGCGCCGTGGTCGACGGCGGCGTCGGCGCTGGTCTCGCCGTGCGCCGCGGACGCGGGGACCAGCAGCGTGCCGGTCAGGACGGCGGCGAGCAGCGCGGCCGTCCGTCGTGCGCGCGGTGCGCGCGTGGTCGGTGTCGTCATCGACATCCTCTCGTCGGTCCCGTCGTCGGCGACGGGCGGAGATCGGGGCAGGGCCACCTGAGGGAGACGGCCGGGGGCGGGCGGTGACAGCGCTATCAGCATACGGTGCGCGGGCCGTGCTCGAAAGCGCCGAACCGGGGTCGTGCGTCACCAGAACGCTCTGGTGACGCACGACCCCGGGATCCGCACCCGCGGTGCGCCCGCGCGCGCGGTGCTCGGTCGGGGGCGTCAGCCCTTGACCGAGCCGGACATCAGGCCCCCGACGAAGTACTTGCCGAGGAGGATGTAGACGACCAGCGTGGGCAGGGACGCGAAGAGCGCTCCGGCCATGGACACGCCGTAGTTCTGGAGCAGCGCGCCGTTCGCCAGGTTGTTCAGCGCCAGGGTCACCGGGCCGTTCTGGCTGGAGGAGAAGAACACCGCGAAGAGGAAGTCGTTCCACGCCGAGGTGAACTGCCAGATGAGCACGACGACGAACGCGGGGACGGAGATCGGCAGCACGACCGACCAGTACGTCCGCAGCATGCCCGCGCCGTCGACGCGCGCCGCCTCGATGAGCTCGTGCGGGATCGTCTGGTAGTAGTTGCGGAAGATCAGCGTCGTGATCGGGATGCCGAAGACCACGTGCAGCAGGATCAGCGTCGGGACACCGCTCGGGATGCCCAGCCCCAGCACGAGCTGGTTGAGCGGGATGATCACGGCCTGGTACGGGATGAACATCCCGAACAGGATGAGCGTGAAGACGAGGTTCGCGCCCTTGAAGCTCCAGCGCGACAGCACGAACCCGTTGAGCGAGCCGAGGAACGCCGCGATGATCGACGCCGGGACGACCATCTGCAGCGTGCGCCAGATGGCGGGAGCCAGCGAGTCCCACGCCGCCCGCCAGTTGTCGAGCGTCCACACCTCGGGGAGCGCCCACGCGCGCGCCGGCGACGCGTCGCCCGCGCCCTTGAAGCTCGTCACGAGGAGCACGTAGACCGGGATGAGCACGATGAGAAGGAAGACGACCAGGGCCGCGTAGCGCAGCGTGCGCCCGACGGAGAAGCGCTCGCGGCCGCGCGGGGGGCGCGTCTCGCGGGGCGTGCCGACGACGTCCGGAGCCGGGACCGCCGGTGTGGAGGTGGTGGTCATCGCTTCTCCTGACGGTTGGTGCGGACCAGGTAGGGCACGATGACGACGGCCACGATGACGAGCAGGATCGACCCGACGGCCGCGGCGCTCGCGTAGTCGAAGCTCGACTTGAAGACGTACATGTCGACGGCGGGCACCTTGGTCTGGTAGTTCGCCGGCTTCGAGATCGACATGATGAGGTCGAACGCCTTGAGCGACATGTGGCCGATGATGATGAGCGCCGACAGCGCGATGGGCGACAGCTGCGGGAACAGCACGTGGCGGTACAGCTTCCACTCGCTCGCGCCGTCCATGCGCGCCGCCTCGCGGAGCTCCTCGGGGATGCCGCGGAACCCGGCGAGGAACAGCGCCATGACGTACCCGGAGAGCTGCCAGATCGCCGGGATGGCGATCGCGGTGATGCCCCAGGTGACGTTGTTCCACCAGTTGTTCTGCAGGAAGTCCAGGCCGACCATCTGGAACAGCCGGTTGAGCCCGCTCGCGGCCTCGTCCTGGTTCGAGTTGAGCAGCCAGCGCCACACGACGCCCGAGGCCACGAACGACACGGCCATCGGGAACAGGTAGACCGAGCGGAAGATCCCCTCGCCGCGCAGCGGCTTGTCGAGGAGCCACGCCCACAGGAAGCCCATGAGCATGGTGCCGACGAGGAACACCACGGTGTACAGGACGAGGTTCTTCAGCGAGTGCTGGAACGCCTCGCTGCCCAGCAGGTCGGTGTAGTTCTGGAACCACACGACGACCGACGGCTTCTGGCCGGTCGCCTGGGCGGCCGTGTGGTTGTCGGTGATCGAGGTCTGGAAGTTCGCGCCGATGAGCCCGTAGACGAAGATGCCCACGAGGATCAGCGAGGGGGCGAGCATGAGCAGCGCGGGGCCGGCTCGCCGCAAGGACTTGAGCATGGTTGGACTTCCCGGGTCTGGGGACGTGCGTCGGGTCGGTCGACGCGCGCCGGCCGTGCGCCGTCGGAGGCTGAACCCCGACGGCGCACGGCGGCTCGCGCGACGGGTGCGGGCCCGCGCGGGGCCCGCACCCGAGGGCGTCAGCCCTGCGCGGCGGCGAGCTCGGACTGGAAGGCCGCGAGGTCGGACCCGCCCGAGGTGAACTTGCTCGTCGCGTCGGAGATCGCGTTGAGCGTCGCGACCGGCGCGGCGGCACCGTGCGCGAGCGAGGACACGATGGTGTCCTGACCGAACGACTCGATGGCCGTCTGCTGGTACTCGGAGAACTCCGACGGGTCGGTGTCCGTGCGCGCCGGGATGGAGCCCTTGGCCTGGTTGAACGCGACCTGGCCCTCGAGGGAGCCGACGGTCTCGAGCCACGCCTTGGCGCCGTCGGGGTTCGGCGCGCCCACCGGGAGGGTGAACGAGTCGGCGAGGAAGTCGAACACGCCGTCGGTGCCCGGGACGGGGAACGCGGTGAAGTCGGTGCCGAGGGCCTTGTCCTGCTCCTCGAACGCCGCGACGGCCCAGTCGCCCATGACGTTGAACGCGGCGTTGCCGTCGATCACCATCTGGGTCGCCTCGGGCCAGTCGAGCCCGTCACGGTCGGTGTTGGTGTAGCCCATGAGCGTCTCGAACTTCTCGAGCGCGCCCGTGACCTCGGCGCCCTCCCAGTCGGTCGAGCCGTCCCACAGCCCGTTGTAGGACTCGGCGCCGAGCTCCGCGAGGAGCACGGTCTCCAGCAGGTGCACCTGGGTCCAGGTCGTGGCGACCGACAGCGGCGTGACGCCCGCGGCCTGGAGCTTCTCGAGGTCCGCCATCCAGGCGTCGAGGTCCGCGTACTCGGCCGCCGGGTCGAGACCGTTGTCCTCGAGCACGGTCGGGTTGGCCCAGACCACGTTGGCGCGGTGGATGTTCGACGGGATCGAGTAGATCGCGCCGTCCTCGGCCGTGACGCGGTCGATCAGGTCGGCCGGGAAGACGTCCGTGAGGCCGAACTCGTCGTACAGGTCGGAGACGTCCTCGATCTGAGCGGCGTCGATGTAGTCCTGCAGCTCCGCGCCGGCGTGCGCCTGGAACGTGTCCGGCGGGTCCTGCGCCTGGAGGCGGGACTGGAGGAGGTCCTTCGCGGCCGAGCCGGCGCCGCCGGCGACCGCGCCGTTGATGAACTCGGTGTCGGGGTGCTG
The DNA here is from genome assembly GCF_051294865.1 of Cellulosimicrobium sp. PMB13. Classification (NCBI taxonomy): domain Bacteria; kingdom Bacillati; phylum Actinomycetota; class Actinomycetes; order Micrococcales; family Promicromonosporaceae; genus Cellulosimicrobium; species Cellulosimicrobium sp. PMB13. The sequence continues at coordinate 1,383,362 of NZ_CP145910.1, forward strand.
CTCGCCGAACACACCGACGAGGGCGTCGAGGCCCGCCTTCTCGGAGCCGGCCGCCCACCAGGTGAAGACCTCCACCTCGTCGCCGCCGCCGCTGCCACCACCGTCGGTGTTCTCGTCACCGGAACCGCCGCCGCTGCACGCGGCGAGTGCCAGACCCACGAGGGCGGCACCGGCCACCGTCGCGCTCGTCCTGCGAGTGATTCGCATCGTGTCTATCCCTACGCCTTCTTTGGTGTCGGGGGCCGGCGGGCAGACGGGGGAGGTCCACGTCGTCGGCCGGGCGCATCGGTGCGCCCTCGAACCCGAGCCCCATACAACGTCGGTCCGGCCTTGATGTCAAGAAGTGAACGCAAGCGACGCCGATTCGTGATCTTTGCGTCAGGGTGTGTACTCAACCAGGAAGGACGCCAGGGGGCGCCGTAAGTTGACAGCGCTGTCGATGCGAGGATAGACCGTCCTGACTGCACCGTCGACGCGCAGGCCGGCGGTGGCCCGGCGCTATCCTTGCCGCTGTGCGCGCTGACCGGGTGACCCCGGGCTCGCAGACTTCACTGCGTGAGGCCAACCGAGCCCGGATCGTGAGCGCCGTCCAGCAGCGTGGCTCCCTCACGCAGATCGAGCTGGCCGGCGTCACGGGGCTGTCCCCAGCCACCGTCTCCAACATCGTCAAGGAGCTCACGGGTGCGGGCGTCCTGCACACGTCGCCGTCGACGCGCAGCGGGCGGCGCGCGCTCCAGGTCACGCTCGCGCGCAACCTCGGCCTCGTCGCCGGTGTCCACTTCGGCACGCGCTCGCTGCGCGTCGCGCTCGCCGACGCCTCGATGCGGGTCCTCGCGGACCAGCGCATGCCGCTCGCGCCTGACCACCGTGCCGACACCGGCCTCCAGCGCGCCGCGATGCTCGTCGAGGAGATGGTCGCCTCGGTCGACGCCGCGCCGGGCGAGCTGCTCGCCGTCGGGGTCGGGGTCCCGGCGCCCGTGGACGTGCGCACCGGCCGCATCGCGACGGTGGGGATGCTGCGCGGCTGGGACGGCGTGGTGGTGCCCGAGCTGCTCGAGGCGGAGGTCGGCGCGCCCGTGACCGTGGACAACGACGCGAACCTCGGCGCCCTCGCCGAGACGCGTTTCGGTGCGGCGCAGGGCCACGACGCGGTCGCGTACCTGCGCGTCTCGCACGGCGTGGGCGGCGGGCTGGTGCTCGGCGGCCGCCTCGTCCACGGGCGTGGCGGGGTCGCGGGCGAGATCGGGCACGTGACGATCGACGAGAACGGGCCCATCTGCCGGTGCGGCAACCGCGGCTGCCTCGAGACGTTCGTGGGCGCGAACGTGCTGCTCGGCATGCTCTCCGAGAGCCGCGGCCACCTCACGCTGCGCGACGTCATCGCCCGCGCCCGCGAGGGCGACCCCGGCTGCCGACGCGTCCTGTTCGACGCCGGGCAGCACCTCGGCGTCGCCGCGGCGAACCTGTGCAACCTCGTCGACCCCGAGATCGTCGTCGTCGGCGGGCAGCTCGCCGAGGCGGGCGAGATCCTGCTGGGGCCGCTGCGCACCGTCCTCGAGCAGCGCACCGTGCCGAGCACGGCCGGACCGGTCGAGGTCGTCGCGTCCGCGCTGGGCTCGGCGGCCGAGGTCCGGGGCGCGCTCGCCGTCGCGCTCGACACGGCGCGCGTCAGCGGTGCGCTGGGGGTGGGGGCATGAGCCGCGGGCACGGGGTCCCGGGGCCCGCACCGCGTCGTCGGACCCGGGCGCTCGCGGCGCTCGCCGCGGTGACGCTCGCGCTGGGCGCGGGCTGCGCCGTCGACCGGGGTGCGGAGCAGTCCGGACCGTCCGAGGGCACGATCGGGCTCTTGCTGCCCGAGGCGAAGACGGCCCGGTACGAGACGACGGACCGGCCGACGTTCGTGGCCGTGGTCGAGCGACGCTGCCCCACGTGCGAGGTGCTGTACGCCAACGCCGCGCAGGACGCGGCGAACCAGCAGCAGCAGGCCGAGTCGATGCTCGCGCGCGGCGCGGACGTCCTCGTGCTCGACGCCGTCGACACGGTCGCCGCCGTGAGCGTCGTGGCGGAGGCGCAGCGCCTCGGGGTGCCCGTCATCGCCTACGATCGCTTCGTCGCCGACGCGAACTACTACGTGTCGTTCGACAACGAGCTCATCGGCTACCTCATGGGGGAGGCCCTGGTCGGCGCGGTCGAGGCCCGCACCGAGGAGGACCCGCCCGCGGAGGGCCGACCGGGGGTGCTGCTCGTCCAGGGGTCGCCGACCGACCCGAACTCCGCGGCGCTCGCCGCGGGCGCCCACCGCGCTCTCGACGGAGAGGACATCGACGTGCTCGCCGAGTACGACACCCCCGACTGGAGCCCCGACAAGGCGACCGAGTGGGTCGAGGGCCAGCTCACCCAGTACCCCGGCCGCGTCGACGGCGTCTTCGCCGCGAGCGACGGCATCGCGGGCGGGGCCATCGCCGCGATGAAGGCCGCGGGCCTCGACCCCGTGCCGCCGACGACCGGGCAGGACGGCGAGCTCGCCGCAGTGCAGCGGGTCATCTCGGGCGACCAGTACATGACGGTCTACAAGGCGACCACGCAGCAGGCGCGCACCGCCGCCGAGCTCGCGGTCCGGCTGCTGCGGGGGCAGGACCCCCGCGCCACGGCCGTGATCGACGGCGTGCCGAGCCTCCTGCTCGCGCCGCGTGCCGTCGGACCCGACGACGTCCAGCGCGTCCTCGTCGACGGCGGCGTCTACACCGTCGACGAGATCTGCACCCCGTACTACGTCGAGGCCTGCGTCGACGTCGGCCTGCTGGAGGCGGCCTCGTGAGCGAGCCCCAGCCGGTCCTGTCCCTGCGCGGCGTGTCGAAGAGCTTCGGCGGCGTGCGCGCGCTCGTCGACGTGGACGTCGACGTGCACGAGCACGAGGTCCTCGCCGTCGTCGGGGACAACGGCGCGGGGAAGTCGACGCTCGCGGGCGTCGTCGCCGGCGCGTTCCGCCCCGACACGGGGCAGGTCCTGCTCGACGGCGAGCCCGTCGCCATCTCGTCGCCGAAGGCGGCCCGCGAGCTGGGGATCGCCGCCGTCTTCCAGGACCTCGCGCTCGTCGACGACCTCGACGTCGTCGAGAACCTCTTCCTCGGGCAGGAGACGGTCCACGGACCGTTCCTCGACGAGGTCGCGATGGAGCGCGAGGCGTGGGGCCTGCTGGACCAGCTCGCCGCGACCGTGCCGTCGGTGCGGCTCCCCGTCCGGGCGCTGTCCGGCGGGCAGCGCCAGGTCGTCGCCGTGGCGCGCGCCCTCCTGGGGGCCCCGCGCGTGCTCGTCCTCGACGAGCCGACGGCGTCGCTCGGCGTGCGCCAGACCGCCGAGGTCCTCAACCTCATCGAGAAGCTGCGCGAGCGCGGCCACGCCGTCGTGCTCGTGAGCCACCAGGCGGGCGAGCTGCAGGCCGTGGCCGACCGCATCCTCGTCCTGCGGCTCGGGCGCGTGCACGGCGAGTTCGCGGGCGACACGTCGTACGAGGACCTGCTCGCCGCGATGACCGGCGCCGTCCGTCCGGGCCGACCGGGTGGCCCGAGGGCGGTGCCGCGATGAGCGTCCCCGGCCCCACGACGGGCCTTCCTCTCGACCGCGCGGGCGACCGGCACGGCACGCTCTCGGGGTCCGTCGTGCAGCGCGTGCGCGGCGCGCACCTCGGCATGCTCCCGATCGTGGGCGCCCTCCTCGTCATCTGGGCCGTCCTCGGCGTCATCAACCCCGCGTTCCTCTCCGCGGAGAACCTCGTCAACCTCACCCTCCAGAGCGCCCCGACCGGGATGATCGCCCTCGGCGTCGTGCTCGTGCTGCTCGTGGGGCAGATCGACCTCTCCGTCGGGTCGGTGAGCGGTCTGGCCGCGGCCGTGCTCGCCGTCGGGACGGTGAGCCTCGGGTGGCCCGTCGCGCTCGCGATCCTCGCGGCGCTCGCGGTGGGCGTCGTCGTCGGTCTCGGGTACGGGGCGCTCTCGACGCGCCTCGGGCTGCCGTCGTTCGTCTTCACCCTCGCGGGCCTGCTCATGCTCGCCGGCGTCCAGCTGCGGGTCCTCGGGCCCAACGGGTCGATCAACCTCCCCTTCGAGTCGTGGCTCGTGCGGACCGTCCAGCAGGGCTTCCTGCCGCAGCCCGTGGCGTGGGCCGTCGTGGCGGTGGTGGTCGCCGGGTATCTCGCGGTCCAGGTCGTCGACCACGTGCGCCGGGTGCGCGCGGAGCTGCCCGCGCCGGGCGCGGCGCGCATCGCGGTGCGGACCGGCGTCCTCGCCGTCGTGCTCGCCGGGACCGTCGCGTACCTCGGCACGGCTCGCGGTGTCGGGTACACCGTCGTGCTGTTCGTCGCGCTCGTCGTCGTGGTCGACGTCCTGCTGCGGCGCACGCGGTGGGGGCGCTCGGTGCGCGCCGTCGGCGGGGACCGGCGGTCGGCGCTGCTCGCGGGCGTCGCCGTGCGCCGCACGGTCGTCTCGTGCTTCGTCGCGTGCTCCACGTTCGCGGCCCTCGGCGGCGTCCTCGCTGCCGGCCGGCTGGCCGCGGCGAACCAGGGCACCGGTGGAGCGGACACGTACCTCACGGCCATCGCCGCCGCGGTCATCGGCGGCACGAGCCTCTTCGGCGGGCGGGGCAGCGCGTGGTCCGCGCTGCTCGGCGTGCTCGTCATCCAGTCGATCGCGAACGGCCTCACGCTGCTCAACCTCGACACGGCGACGCGGTACATCGTGACCGGAGCGGTCCTGCTGCTCGCTATCGTCGTCGACATGCTCATCCGCGGTCGACGAGAGGTCTAGACGATGGTGCTGCAGGGGGAATCCGGAGCGGGTGCGACGACGTCGCGCGGCGGGAGGCGCACGCCCGGTGCGCGCGGTGGCCGCCGTCCGACGCTCGCCGCCGTCGCCGAGCTCGCGGGCGTGAGCCTCAAGACGGCCTCGCGCGTCCTCAACGACGAGCCGAACGTGGCCGCACCCACGCGCGAGAAGGTGCAGGACGCGGCCCAGCGGCTCGGGTTCCGCCGCAACGCCGTCGCGGCGGACCTGGCGCGCGGCGGCTCGTCGCGCCTCGTCGGGTTCGTCACCGGCGACCTCGCCAACCCGTTCTACTCCGCCCTCGCGAGCGGGATCGAGCGCGAGCTGCGCCACCACGGCCTCCAGCTCATCACGACGAGCTCCGACGAGGACCCGGAGCGCGAGCGCTCGCTCACGGAGGCGCTCGTCGAGCGTCGGGTGGGGGCGCTCGTCGTGACGCCCACGGCCACGGACCACTCCGCGCTGCAGCGCGAGCTCGACGGCGGCCTCCCCGTCGTCTTCGTCGACCGCCCGGCGCAGGGGGTCGAGGCCGACACCGTGGTCATCGACAACCGCGGCGGGATGCGCGACGCCGTGACGCACCTCCTCGCGCACGGCCACCGCCGCATCGCGCTCGTGGGCGACGAGTCGAGGCTGTGGACGTTCCAGGAGCGTCGCGACGAGTTCGTCGCGACGCTGCGCGGAGCCGGGGTCGAGTCGCCGCAGCACTACGTCCGCGACGGCGCGCACGACGCCGACCTCGCGCGCGCGTTCGTCACCGAGCTGCTCGCGCTCCCGGAGCCGCCGACGGCCCTGCTCACGGCGAACAACAAGATCACCGTGGGTGCGCTCCAGGCGCTCCGCGAGCACGCGGGCGGCGCCGGAGCGGCGCCGGTCGCCCTCGTGGGCTTCGACGACTTCGCGCTCGCGGACCTCCTCGACGTGACCGTCGTCGGGTACGACGTCGTGGAGATGGGCCGCAAGGCCGCCGCGCTCGCCGTGTCACGCTCCGAGGATCCCGACCTCCCGCCGCGGCTCGTCGTCGTGCCGACCCGGCTCGTCGTGCGCGGGACGGGGGAGGTCCCGGCCCCGGGGTCGGACGGCTGACCGTCGGCCCCGGCCGATCCGCTACCCTCCGGGCCATGACGAGCCCACGACGCCACCGTCCGCAGCCCGCCGTCCTGACCGGGGGCCACCTCGGCCGTCCGACGGTCGTCGTGGCGGCGGCCGTCGTCCTGGGGCTCGCGCTCGGGGGGTGCTCGGGCGACGACCCGGCCGAGGCGCCGACCCCGGTCGTCGTCGGCGCGACCGAGTACGAGCCGATCCTCGAGACGCGGCTGCCCGTGCCCGGCTCGGCCGAGGACGAGGTGACGGTCGGCCTCGTGTCGCTCGTCGCCGAGGGGTCGACGGTCGAGCTGCGGGTCCTCCTCACGCCGCACTTCGTGGAGGACGACCCGGACCGGCCCGAGGAGCACTCGGTGTACGACATGCTCGGGAGCCACCACGACCCGTGGCTGCTCGACGTCGGCTCGCTCACGCGGTACGACGTCGTCTCCGCGCCGGGCAAGGACATGGCCACGGACGTCGTGTACGCCCAGACCGCCAACGGCCACCCCCTGCTCTACCAGGCATGGTTCCCCCGGCCCGAGGGCGACCCCGCGACCGTCGACGTCCGGCTGCACGACGCGTGGCCCGCGTTCGAGGACGTGCCCGTGACGTGGGAGGCGACCGAGTGACGCGCCGACGCCGGGCCGCCGGGTCGGCCCTCGCCGTGACCGTCGCCGCCGGGCTGGTGGCCGCGGCGTCGCTCGCCCCGGCAGCCGCGTCGACCGAGGACGGGTCGACCGGCACCGGGTCCGACGAGGCCGCGTCCCTGCCCGGGATCGACCCGGTCACGGTCGAGGACCTCGGCGGGGAGCCGTCGCGCGAGCTGCTCGACCAGGCCGTGACGCGCTTCGACCCGGGCGTCGCGAGGACGTTCGAGCTCGAGGGCGCGGTGACGTCCTTCGAGTACGTCGAGGTGTTCGAGGAGGAGGTCGTCGTCACGCTCGAGACCGACGTGCTCTTCGAGGTCGACTCCGCCCAGCTCTCCGCGGCTGCGGTCGAGCGCGTGCGCGAGGTGGCGAGCGAGCTGCCGGCGGACGTGGTCGCGAGCGTCGTGGGCCACACCGACTCGGTGGGGGAGGAGACCGCGAACCAGGACCTGTCGCTGCGGCGCGCGCAGGCTGTCGCCGACGCCGCGTCCGCCGAGCGGCCCGACGTGACCTTCGCCGCGGAGGGCTTCGGTGAGTCCCGGCTCAAGGTGGCGGAGAGCGGTGACGACGTCGCGAACGCGCGCGCCCAGAACCGCCGCGTGGAGCTGCGCTACTCGGGCTCGACGCCCGGGGGCGCGACGCTGGAGCGCGAGGAGCAGGACCTCGAGCCGGTCACGGCGCCGTACGTCGCCGGGGACGGTCCGCGCGTCGAGCTCGTCGAGGACACCGAGACGGTCGCGGCGGAGGTCGTGACGCTCCCGTCGGAGGACGGCGGCGAGGAGCAGGTCCGCGTCGGTGTCGAGCCGATCGTCGTGCGGGGCTCGACGATGCGGCTGCGGCTCCAGCTCACGCCGCTCGGTCCGGTCGGGGGCGACGAGGACCGGATCACCGTCTACGACATGACGGCGGGCGAGCTCCACCCGCGGGCGGTGGACCCGTACCGGCTCGTGTCCTACGAGCCGGTGACCAGCCGCGGTCTCGAGCTCGAGACCGACCAGTTCGGCGCGAGCACGGCGGTCGGCGGGACGGTGCGCTACGAGGTGTACCTGCCGCGTCCGGTCGACGAGTCGATCTCCGCGCTGTACGTGTCGGTGCTCCCGACGTGGCCCACATTCGAGGACGTCCCGGTCGTCTGGGACTGAGCGCGGCACCCCGCACCTGCCGGGACGGGGTGGGACGCGGGTCGCGCGCACGGCCGTCCGTTGACACAGGTGCTCCGGGCGCATAGGTTCGCCCTGCCCCTGACAGCGCTACCCCCTGCGCGCTGTCAGGGGCACCCGCTCAGGCTGACAGCGCTGTCGATCGAAGGAGATCGCTCGTCATGACCCCACTGCACCGGGCGCGCCCCGCGCGCCGACCCGTCGGCAGGCCGAGACCCCTCGGCATCCTGATCGCCGCCGCCCTGACCGTCCCCCTCGCCGTCCCGCTGGGCGCGGCGACGGCGCTGCCTGCCGCAGCCGCCGAGCCCGGCGACTTCGCGACGTCGTTCGAGCAGGGCGACGCCGCGCCTCTCGCCAGCACCGTCGCCGAGCGCGACGGCGCACCGTGGCAGACCAACATCGGTTCCTTCACGAGCGGGCTGCCCGGCAGCGTGCTGGGGAAGGTCAAGACCGTCACCGCGAGCGCCCAGAACCTGCCGAACGAGGGCGCGGCGAACCTCGCCGACGGCAGCTCGGGCACCAAGTGGCTCGCGTTCGCCCCGACCGGCTGGGTCGCGTACGAGTTCACCGAGCCCGTGTCGTTCGGCGCGTACGCGCTCACCTCGGCCGACGACGCGGCAGGCCGCGACCCGAAGACGTGGACCATCGAGGGCTCGAACGACGGGTCGACGTGGACGCCCCTCGACCAGCGCGCGGAGGAGGACTTCCCGCAGCGCCAGCAGCAGCGGGTGTTCGAGCTCGACGCGCCGACCGCGGCCTACACGCACCTGCGCCTCACCGTGACCGCCAACTCCGGCGACCCGCTCGTGCAGCTCGCCGGCTGGGACCTCTCGGCGGACCTCGGCGCGGGCCCGAGCGCGGCGCCCATGACCACGAAGGTCGGGACCGGCCCCCGGGTCAACTTCACCAACAAGGCGGGCGTCGGCTTCACCGGCCTCGCCTCCCTGCGCTACGACGGCTCGCACCTCGCGGACGGCCCGGCGAGCGCGACGAACGTCCTCTACGACGACGTCGACGTCGCGGTCGGCGAGGACACGCGCCTGAGCTACACGATCTTCCCCGAGCTCCTCGACGACCTGCAGTACCCGTCGACGTACGCCGCGGTCGACCTCCTCTTCACGGACGGCACGTACCTGTCCGACCTCGAGGCGCGCGACGCGCACGAGACCGTCGCGACGGCGCGTGCCCAGGGAGAGGGCAAGATCCTCTACGCCGACCAGTGGAACTCCGTGCGCGTCGACGTCGGCGAGGTGGCCGAGGGCAAGACCGTCGACCAGGTGCTGCTCGGCTACGACAACCCGGGCGGCGAGGCCGGCACCCGGTTCGCGGGCTGGCTCGACGACGTCGCGCTCACGGCGCAGCCGGAGACGATCGACGGCTCGAGCCTCGCCAACTACGTCGACACGCGCCGCGGCACGCTGTCGAGCGGCAGCTTCTCGCGCGGCAACAACATCCCCGCGGCCGCGGTCCCCAACGGCTTCAACTTCTGGGTGCCGATGACGAACGCGTCGTCGCAGAGCTGGCTGTACGAGTACCAGAAGGCCAACAACGCGAACAACAAGCCCGTCCTCCAGGGCCTCGGCATCTCGCACGAGCCGAGCCCGTGGATGGGCGACCGCAACCAGCTCGCCTTCCTGCCCGCCGCCGGCCCTGCCACGGGCGCGCCGACCGGCACGCTCGCGCAGCGCGGGCTCGAGTTCGACCACGACGACGAGACGGCGCGGCCGGACTACTACGGCGTGACGTTCACCAACGGCAGCGCCCTCGAGGTGGCACCGGCGGACCACGCCGCGGTGCTGCGTTTCACGTACCCGGGCGACGTCGGGCACGTGCTCGTCGACAAGGTCGACGCCACCTCGAAGCTCTCGTTCGACCAGGCCACGGGAACGCTCTCCGGGTGGGTCGAGAACGGCTCGGGCCTGTCCGTGGGCCGCTCCCGCATGTTCGTCGCCGGCACCTTCGACCGTAGTCCGACGGCGGTCGGCAGTGCCGCGGGGAACCGCGCCGACGCGCGCTACGCGACGTTCGACACGTCGTCCGACGACACCGTCGAGCTGCGCGTCGCCACGTCGTTCATCGGCCTCGACCAGGCGCGCAAGAACCTGGCCCAGGAGGTCGACGGGAAGTCGTTCACCGAGGTCAAGGCCGCGGCGACCGACGCCTGGAACGACCGCCTGGAGGTCGTCGAGGTCGAGGGTGCGAGCGAGGACCAGCTCGTCACGCTCTACTCGAACCTCTACCGCCTCAACCTGTACCCGAACTCGCAGTTCGAGAACACGGGCACGGTCGAGGCCCCGGTCCACAAGTACGCGAGCCCGGTGTCCCCGACGTCGGGCAGCGCGACGGACACGACGACGAACGCGAAGGTCGTCGAGGGCACGATCTACGTGAACAACGGGTTCTGGGACACGTACCGCACGGCCTGGCCGGCGTACTCGCTCCTGTACCCGGAGCTCGCGGGCGAGCTGATCGACGGCTTCGTCGAGCAGTACCGCGACGGCGGCTGGATCGCCCGCTGGTCCTCGCCGGGCTACGCGGACCTCATGACCGGCACGAGCTCGGACGTCGCGTTCGCCGACGCGTACCTCAAGGGGTCGCTGCCGGCCGACGTCGCGCTCGAGGCGTACGACGCCGCGATCAAGAACGCGTCCGTCTCGCCGCCGAGCAACGCCGTGGGCCGCAAGGGCCTCCAGACGTCGCCGTTCCTCGGGTTCACGCCGGAGTCCACGCACGAGTCCGTGTCGTGGGGCCTGGAGGGCCTGATCAACGACTTCGGCATCGGCAACATGGCCGCGGCCCTCGCCGAGGACCCGGCCACGCCGGACGAGCGTCGCGAGACGCTGCGCGAGGAGTCCGCGTACTACCTCGAGCGCGCGACGCACTACGTCGAGCTGTTCGACCCCGAGGTCGACTTCTTCGTCCCGCGCCACGCGGACGGCGAGTTCGCGGTCGACCCGGAGACCTACGACCCCGAGGCCTGGGGCGGCGGCTACACGGAGACGAGCGGCTGGAACTTCGCGTTCCACGCCCCGCAGGACCCGCAGGGCCTCGCCAACCTGTACGGCGGCAAGGAGGGCCTCGAAGCCAAGCTCGACGAGTTCTTCTCCACCCCGGAGCAGGGCGCGGGCAACGGCGGCATCCACGAGCAGCGCGAGGCGCGCGACGTCCGCATGGGCATGTGGGGCATGAGCAACCAGGTGTCCCACCACATCCCGTGGCTGTACGACGCCGCGGGCGCGCCTTCCAAGACGCAGGAGAAGGTCCGCGAGGTCACGCGCCGCCTGTTCGTGGGCAGCGAGATCGGTCAGGGCTACCCGGGCGACGAGGACAACGGCGAGATGTCGTCGTGGTGGATCTTCGCCTCCCTCGGCTTCTACCCGCTGCAGGTCGGCTCCGACCAGTACGCGGTCGGCTCGCCGCTGTTCGACAAGGCCACCGTGCACCTGCCCGGCGGCGACCTCGTGGTCAACGCCGAGAACAACTCGGTGGACAACGTCTACGTGCAGTCGCTCGCGGTCGACGGCGAGGCCCGTACCTCCACGTCGCTCTCGCAGGCGGACCTCTCGGGCGGTGCGACCCTCGACTTCGTCATGGGTCCGGAGCCGTCCGCGTGGGGCACGGGCGAGGACGACGCGCCGCCGTCGCTCACCGAGGGCGACGAGGTGCCGGAGCCGGTGAAGGACGCCACGGCGTCGGGCCTCGGCACGACGACCGTCACCGACGGAGACGCCTCGACGAGCGCCGCGGCGCTCACCGACGACACGTCCGCGACCCGCACGACGTTCGACACCGCCACCCCGACCATCGCCTGGGAGGGCAACGGCATCCGGCCGACCGTCGGCACGTACACGCTGACCTCCGGAGCGAGCGGGACGGCGTCGCCGTCCGCGTGGACCCTCGAGGGCTCCGACGACGGCGAGACGTGGACGACGCTCGACGCGCGCTCCGGCGAGCAGTTCCGCTGGGCGCTCCAGACGCGGCCGTTCACGGTCGCCGAGCCGGGCGCGTACGCGCACTACCGCGTCGTCGTCACGGCGTCGGCCGGGGAGGGCGCGCTCTCCCTCGCCGAGGTCGAGCTGCTCGCGGACCCGTCCGAGTCCGGGGCCACCGAGCTCACGCTCAACGCCGCGGCGGACCGCGACGCGGTCACGGGTCGCGAGGTCACGGGGACGTTCGCCACGCTCACGGGCGTCGACGACGCCGAGGGTCTGGACGTCTCGGTGACGTTCGGCGACGGCACCGAGCCCGCCGCTGCCACGCTGGTGCAGGGCGCGTTCGGGTCGTGGTCGGTGCAGGCCGCGCACACGTGGACCGCTCCGGGCGTCTACCCGGTCACGGTCACCGTGACGCCGGAGGGCGGGGAGCCCGTCACGGCGACGTCGTACGTCACCGTCGCGCTGCTGCGCGAGGGCTCGCTCCTCGGGGCCTTCGACAACGTCTGCATCGGCGACCCGGGCACGACCGTCGGCTCGTGCGACGGCCAGGGCGTGTTCTTCGACCGCACGCAGCTCGCGGCGAAGGGCTTCGTCCAGGGCGAGCGCGGGTCCGTCCCCGGCACCGACCTGCAGTTCGACGTGCCCGCGGTCCCCGCGGGCGAGCCGGACAACGCGACCGGTGACGGCCAGACGATCGAGCTCGACGTCCCCGCGGACGCGGAGCAGCTCTCGGTGATCGGGACGGGCACGGAGAAGAACCAGCAGGCCTCGGGCACGCTGACCTTCGACGACGGCTCGACCCAGGCGATCGACCTGAGCTTCGGCGACTGGTCGGGCGCGGCCCGCAACCCCGTGTTCGGGAACATCCCCGTGGCCGTGACGGACAGCCGCCTGCGCGGCGGCAGCCCGCAGACCGGTACGCCCGCCGCGTTCTTCGCGACGGCGCCGATCACTCTCCCCGAGGGCAAGCGACCCGTGAGCATCACCCTCCCGGACCAGCCGGGCGTGCTCGAGCGCGACGGCCGCATCCACGTGGTCGCGGTCGCGCACGACGGGACCTTCGTGGAGCAGCCCGCGCTCGAGGTGACGGCTGCGGACGGCGTGAGCGTCGCCGTCGGGCAGGAGACCGGCACCGTCCTGGCGACCGTCACCGGCGGGCGCGAGGGCGCGGAGCTCCGCGCCGCCATCACGTGGGGCGACGGGTCCGACGTCACGGCCGGTACCGTGGCCGACGGTCAGGTCACGGGCGCGCACGCCTACGCAGAGGCCGGGACGTACACCGCGTACGTCGTGGTCGACGACGGGTGGACGAGCCAGGTGGTCGAGGTCCCCGTGACCGTGACCGACGCCGAGCCGTCCCTCGCGATCGACGTCACGGCGACCGCGCGGTGCCTCGCCGGCACGGCGTACGTCGCGGTCCGCGCGACGAACGGGGAGGACGTGCCGGTCGCGATCCGGCTCGTCACACCGTTCGGCACCAAGGCGTTCGCGGCCGTCGCACCGGGAGCGAACGCCTACCAGTCGTTCGCCACGCGGGCGACGTCGGTCGAGGCCGGCACCGTGACGGTCGAGGCCGTGCGCGGAAGTGGCGACGAGGAGGTGACGGTGTCGATCGACGCGGAGCACGCCGCGCTGACCTGCGGCTGAACGGCCGCCTGACGGTCCGGAGGTCCGGCCCGTGAGGTGAACGAGCACCATCGGCGGTGCCCCGGGATGATCGTCCCGGGGCACCGCGCCGTCCAGGCACCGCGCCCGGACGGCACCCATGCACCCAGCACGAGAAGGACCAGCAGATGACCGAGCGCCCGACCGACCAGACCGCGCCCGCCGCCGACCGCACGGCCGACCGCACGGCCGACCGCACGGCCGACCGCACGGCCGACCTCACGCGATGGCGTCGCGACCAGCTCGCGGACCTCCTGTACTTCGGCGCGGCCTCCCTGCGGTCGGACGGCGCCGCGCAGTGGCTCGACGACGACGACGTCCCTGACGTCACGCGGCCGGTGCACACCTGGATCACGGCGCGCATGGCGCACGTCTACGCGTTCTCGTCCCTGCTCGGCGTCCCCGGCGCGGGCGAGCTCGCGGACAAGGCGCTGCGGGGACTGCGGGGCGTGCTCGTCGACGCGGAGTACGGCGGCTGGGTGTCCTCGCGCGGTCCGGGACCTCGTCCCGGCGACCTCGCCGCGACGGAGGAGGGGTCGGTCGACGGGACCAAGAGCGCGTACGCGCACGCGTTCGTGGTGCTCGCCGCGGCGTCGGGAACGATCGCGGGCCGCGAGGGGGCGCGCGAGCTGCTCGACGCGGCGCTCGCCGTGCTCGACGAGCGGTTCTGGGAGCCCGGGCCCCGCATGCATGCCGACGAGTGGTCGCGCGACTGGTCCGCGCTCGACGAGTACCGAGGGGTCAACGGCAACATGCACGCGGTCGAGGCGCTGCTCGCGGCCCACGACGCGACGGGCGACGCCGAGTGGCTCGACCGCGCCGTGTCGATAGCGGACCGCGTCATCGGCTGGGCGAGCGAGAACGCGTGGCGCATCCCCGAGCACTTCGACGCGGGCTGGAACCCGCTGCCGGACTACAACGCCGACCGCCCGCGTGACCCGTTCAAGCCGTACGGGTCGACGCCGGGGCACGGGCTCGAGTGGGCCCGTCTCCTGCTCCAGGTCGACGTCGCGGCCGGCACGGCTGGTGCGCGCACCGAGGCCGCGGTCGCGCTGTTCGACCGCGCCGTCGCCGACGGCTGGGACGGCGAGCACGGTGGCGGGTTCGTGTACACCGTCGACTGGTCCGGGGTGCCCGTCGAACCGCGCCGCTACCACTGGGTCGCGGCCGAGGCCGTGGCCGCGGCCGAGGTGCTCGGCCGGGTCACGGGGGAGTCGCGCTTCGCCGAGGTTGCCGCGGGCTGGTGGGCGTGGATCGACCGGTTCCTCGTCGACCCCGAGCGCGGCTCGTGGCACCACGAGCTCGACACGGACAACCGGCCCGACGGCGTCACGTGGGTCGGCAAGCCCGACGTCTACCACGCGGCGCAGGCCGTCATCCTGCCGGACCTCCCGCTCACGGGATCGCTCGCGGCGTCGGCCAAGGCGGCGGGCCAGATTCTCGGCTGAGGCGTTCCGCCGAACCCCGGGTTGTGGGTCAGGAGCTCCGCCGAACCCCGGGTTGTGCCGCGATCACGGGGCTGATCGGGGCACAACCCGGGGTTCGGCGCGTCAGGTGGACCGCTAGGGTGCCGGCGTGACCTCTGACACGACCGTCCCTGCCGCGACGGCGCGCCTCACGCTCGTCGACCTCGGCGCCGACGACCGTCGCTGGGACGCGGCGCTCCCCGTGCTGCAGTCTCTGCGCCCGCACCTCACGGCGGACCTGCTGCGGCAGGTCCTGGCTGACGACGTCCCCGGTCCGCGCTTCCTCGCGGCGTTCGACGGCGACACGTGCCTCGGCGTCGCGGGCTGGCGCGTGCTCGCGAACACGAGCGCCGTCCGCAAGCTCCACGTCGACGACCTCGTCACGGCGCCCGAGGCGCGCTCCCGCGGCGTCGGCGCAGCGCTGCTCGCCGAGCTCGAACGACGCGCGCGCGACGTCGGGTGCTCGGCGCTCGACCTCGACTCGGGCGTGCAGCGGTTCGACGCCCACCGCTTCTACCTGCGCGAGCGCCTGAGCATCGTCGGGCACCACTTCGCGAAGGCCCTGTGACGTCAACCCTCACGAGGTTCACCATTCTCGATGAGGGTGACAGCGACGTCGGACCTGCCGGACGCGGTCGTCGCCGAGGGCAGTGCGCCGTCGTCTCTGAGGGCGCGCGGTGTCGAGATCGACCCGTGCGTCGTGAGATCGACCCACCGAGGGTCGATCTGGGAGCGCCTGGGTCGATCTCGCGGTGAGCCGCCGAGAACGTCCGGCGTAGCAGGACGACGAGAGCCCCGCACCTCGTGGTGCGGGGCTCTCGTGCGCTGAGCGGGTGACGGGAATCGAACCCGCGCTATCAGCTTGGGAAGCTGAAGTTCTACCATTGAACTACACCCGCGCGGCGCTGGTGGCGCTCGCCCCGGCCTCTCTGGGAGGATCCTCGGCGAACCAGCGCGCGCCCCGATCATAGCGGACGACGCCGGGGATGCCAGCACCGCTCCGAGGAGGCGCCTTGTCCCAGAACCCGTACCAGCAGCAGCCCGACCCGCAGGAGGGCACGCCCTACGGCGCGCCCGCCGCGAGCGAGGACCAGGGCGGGCCCGCGTACGGGAGCCCGGCGCCGTCGTCGGGCACGCCGCCCACCCAGCCGTTGCCGCAGGGCTACGGGCAGCCCGTCCCGCAGGACCCCGCCTACGGACCGCCCGCGGGCCAGCAGGCCTACTCGCCGCAGGGCCAGCCCGGCCAGCCGTACGGGTACCCGCCCCAGGGCCAGCCCGGTCAGCCCTACGGCTACCCGGGTGGCTACGGCTACGACCCGAACCTCGACCCGAACGCGAAGTCGCGGCTCGCCGCGGGCCTGCTGGGCATCTTCCTGGGCAGCCTCGGCATCCACCGCTTCTACCTGGGCTACACCGGCATCGGGCTGACGATGCTCCTGGTCTCGATCATCGGCGCGCTGCCCACGTTCGGGCTCGCTCCCGCCGCCGTGTCGATCTGGGGCCTCGTCGAGGGGATCCTCTACCTCACGGCGAAGCAGGGTTCCTACGCGGTCGACTCGACGGGTCGTCCGCTCCGGGCGTGACCTGGAGGGGACCAGCGACGAGGAGCGAGACACCGCCATGACGACCGCGACCGACCACGACGCCTACATCGCCGCGGCGCCGGAGCCCTTCCAGCCCTCGCTGACCCGGCTGCGCACGCTCCTGTCCCGCGCCCTGCCGGGGGCGGACGAGATCGTCGCCTACGCGATGCCGGGGTTCAGCATCGGCGGCACGGTCGTCGCGAGCTACGCGGCGTTCAGCAGGCAGTGCGGGCTGTACGTGCTCCCGGGCGCCGTCTCCGCGCACGCCGACGAGATCGCGGCCGCCGGTCTCAGGGCGACCAAGACCGGCATCACCTTCTCGCCGCGCGCGCCGATCCCGGACGACCTGGTCGAACGGCTGGCGCGGTCGTCGCGCGAGGCGGCCGGGGTCTGACGGCTCCCTGCCGAGCGGCGCCGGCCACCCCGGCGACGCGGCTCAGATGCGGTAGTCGTCCCGGCCCGTCGGGTCGGGCGACGCCGCGTCGTCGGACCCCGTGTGCCGGCCGAGCCCGGACGCCTGGTCCTTGACCGCCCCGGCGACCTTGCCGCCCTGCTCCTTGGCGACGTCCGCGAGCTTCGCGCCCTGCTCCTTCGCGACCGTGGTGACCTTGTCCTGCGCGGTGTGGACCGCCGTCTGGACGTCCTCGGACTGCCAGAGGTCCTTGGCCTTGCCCTTGATCTCCTCGAACCGCTCGCGGCCGGCGCGGGTCCCGAGCACGTACCCGATCCCGATCCCGACGACGAGTGCGATCTTCGACTTCATGGGGTTCCTCCTCGTTCGGTTGGTCAGGTGAACGTAGCCAGTGCCGTGCGTGCTCGCGCGGGCTGGGACCCGTCGTGGGCGTGCACCGGCACCGACCCCGACGTCGGCTAGCGTGGCCCCGTGCTGCTCTCCGACCGTGACATCAGGGCCGAGCTCGACGCCGGTCGCGTCCAGCTCGAGCCGTACGAGCCCGCGATGATCCAGCCGTCGAGCATCGACGTGCGCCTGGACCGGTTCTTCCGGTTGTTCGACAACCACAAGTACCCGTTCATCGACCCGGCCCAGGACCAGCCGGACCTCACGCGCCTGGTCGAGGTCGACCCGGCCGAGCCGTTCGTGCTGCACCCGGGCGAGTTCGTGCTCGGCTCGACGTTCGAGGCCGTGACGCTGCCCGACGACGTCGCGGCGCGTCTCGAGGGCAAGTCCAGCCTCGGCCGTCTCGGACTGCTCACGCACTCGACCGCGGGGTTCATCGACCCGGGCTTCTCGGGCCACGTGACGCTCGAGCTGAGCAACGTCGCGACGCTGCCCATCACGCTGTGGCCCGGCATGAAGATCGGCCAGCTGTGCTTCTTCCGGCTGTCGTCGCCCGCCGAGCACCCCTACGGGTCGCAGCAGTACGGATCGCGGTACCAGGGGCAGCGCGGCCCGACGGCGTCGCGCTCGTTCCAGAACTTCCACCGGACGGACGTGTGAGGTGGCCCAGATGACCGCTCTGCCCGTGCTCGCGAACCCCGACGGCCGCGGCAGCGCCCAGGGGTACCAGGCGCGACACCTGCTCGGGCTGCCGGGGGACGTGCTGGTCGACGAGGTCGAGACGCTCGCGCTCTCGCGCTTCGCGGGCGCCCGGTGGGACGTCGCGCCCGCGGGCACCGAGCCGCTCGTCCCACCCGCGCGCACGGCGGGCCCGGGCGAGCCCGGGGTGCTGCGCACGTCGCGGCACACGTCGCTCACCGGTCCGTTCGCGGCCACCGGCTCGGGTCTGCCGCCCGGCACGGAGCTCGTGTTCGACGTCGTGTGCCCCCGGGAGCGGGGCGAGGCGCCCTGGCCGGGCGGGAGCGACCGCGACGGCGTCGGCCGCGCCTTCCCCGGCGGCCTGCCCGTGCGCGAGGAGGAGCGCGTCGTTGCGTGGCTCGTCGCCGCCGCGCGACGGCTCGGCGGGTCCGTGCGCACCGACGTCGGGAACCCGGCCGGGCCGGGTGTCGTCCTCACGCCCGACCCGGGCGTCACGATCGACATGTGCCTGTACTCCGACGTGTGGCTCGAGCCGAACGCCGCCCTCGCGCTCGTCGCGCGCCAGCACCCGCGCACGATCCTCGCGACCGAGGGCGCGTCCTACCAGGGCCCGCCGAAGGGCATCACGGAGATGCCCCTGTACCCGGGCGAGAAGATGGACCCCGAGCTGCGTCGCGCGATCCACGCGGCGGCGGACGACGTGGACATCAAGGCACTGACCACGGGATCGGTGCTCGACGGCTACGGCCTGCTCGTCGACCTCGGCCTGGACGGGCTCGTCGCCGTCGAGGTGGGCGGCGAGGACCAGCTGCCGCTGCTCCTGCGCGGGCTCCCGTGGACGGCGGGCGGCGCCGTGAGCTACCGGATCCGGTGGGAGCCGCGCGACCTCATCGAGGCGCAGCAGGAGCAGCCGTCGATGGAGCACCGGATCGCGCGCCGTCGTGCCGGGGAGGTCGTCGGGCAGATCACGACGGCGCTGCACCGCGCGGTGGGCGGCGAGATCGCGGACGAGTCCGACTTCCTGGTGGAGCCCGCGGACCTCTGAGGCCCGGCGGGCCACGTCCGTGCGTCGCCGAGCGTGAGGAATCGGTCACGATCGGACCTCCGGCCCGCGGGAACGTGTCGGCAGTCGGTAAAGTGGAGCCGGCTCGACACCCGTCCCCGCGGGGGTCGTCGCCCTGTTTCGTCGTGCGCGCCCGGAGGCCGGGTGCCGCGGCGTCTGACAAGTTCAGGCAAGACCCGCCCACCCGCCCCCGACCCGGACGGAGCGGCCCGTGCTCTACGTGCTCCTCGCGCATCTCGCGATGGCACTGGGCGCGCCCGCACTCGTCTCGCTCCTCGGCCGGCGGGCCTTCCTCGTGCTCGCGCTGGCGCCGGCGTCCGCCGCCGTCTACGCGCTGGCATGGACGGGGCGCGTCATGTCCGGCGAGCACCCGACGACGGTCGTCGAGTGGGTGCCCGGGCTCGGCCTCGAGCTCGCGTTCCGCATGGACACGCTGTCGTGGCTCATGCTGCTGCTCGTCGGCGGCGTCGGGGCGCTGGTCCTCGTCTACTGCTCGGCGTACTTCTCGCCCACGGCCCAGGGGCTGCGCCGGTTCGGCGGCGTCCTCACGGCGTTCGCGGGCGCGATGGTCGGCCTGGTCGTCGCCGACGACGTGCTCCTGCTGTTCGTCTTCTGGGAGCTGACGACCGTCTTCTCCTACCTCCTCATCGGCCACTACGCCGACCGCAAGGCCAGCCGGCGAGCGGCCATGCAGGCGATCGTCGTCACGACGGCGGGCGGCCTGGCCATGCTCGTCGGGCTCATCGTGCTCGGGGCGCAGGCGGGCACGTACCGCTTGTCGGAGATCGTCGCGGACCCGCCCACCGGCGGTGCGGTGACGGCCGCGGTCGTCCTCGTCCTCGTGGGCGCCGTGAGCAAGTCGGCGCTGATCCCGCTGCACTTCTGGCTCCCCGCCGCGATGGCGGCCCCGACGCCGGTGAGCGCGTACCTGCACGCCGCCGCGATGGTGAAGGCCGGCGTCTACCTCGTCGCGCGGTTCGCGCCCGCCTACTCGGACACCACCGTGTGGCGGACGATCGTCATCGCGCTCGGTGCCGGGACGCTGCTCGTCGGCGGCTACCGCGCGCTGCGCCAGTACGACCTCAAGCTCGTGCTCGCGTTCGGCACGGTGAGCCAGCTCGGGCTGATCATCCTGCTGGTCGGGATCGGCACGCGCGGCGCCGCCCTCGCCGGGCTCGCGATGATCGGTGCGCACGCGATGTTCAAGGCGTCGCTGTTCCTCGTCGTCGGCGCCGTCGACGCCGCCACCGGGACGCGCGACCTGCGCCGGCTGACCGGCGTCGGCCGACGACTGCCGTGGACGGCCTTCGCGGGCGCGCTCGCGACCGCGTCGATGATCGGCCTGCCGCCCTTCGCGGGGTACGTCGCGAAGGAGGCGGCGCTCGAGGCGCTGCTGCACGGCGAGGGTCCGGCGTGGGTCGACGCCGTCGTCCTGTGGTCCGTCGTCGTCGGGTCGATGTTCACCGTCGCCTACGGCCTGCGGTTCTGGTGGGGCGCCTTCTCGTCGCGCAAGCGCCACGGCTCCCCGGCGCGCGCGAACGACCACCTCGACCTGCGTGCGCCCGGGCGCGGCCCGGTCATCGAGGCGGACGAGGCGCCGATCGACCCGGCCCGGATCAAGCCCCTGCCGTTCCTGCTCGTGGCGCCCGCCGTCGTGCTCGCGGTGCTGGGCCTCGCGGCCGCGCTCGTGCCGCACTTCGGTGAGAACCTGCTCCAGCCGTACGCCGAGACGTACCCGGCGGGGGAGCCGGGCCACCTCGTGCTGTGGGCCGGGTTCACGCCCGCGCTCGCGCTCACCGTGCTCGTCCTCGGGGTGGGTGTCCTGCTCTTCTGGCAGCGCTCGCGCGTCGAGCGGTTCCAGGCCTCGCTGTGGACCGGGCCGGAGGCCGACGTCACCTACCGGCGCGTCATGCGCAAGCTCGACGACGTCGCCGCCGACGTCACCGCGGTGACCCAGCGCGGGTCGCTCCCGCTGTACCTCGGCATCATCCTCACGGTCCTCGTCCTCGGACCGGGGCTCGTGATGGTCGCCCAGACGAGCTGGCCCGAGCAGCTCAAGGCGTGGGACCGTCCGGCCCAGCTCGCCGCCGTCGTCGCGATCTGCGTCGCGTCGGTCCTCGCGGCCCGGTCGCGCCGTCGTCTCAAGGCCGTGATCCTCATCGGCATCGCCGGCTACGGCAACGCCGTGCTCTTCCTCCTGCACGGCGCGCCCGACCTCGCGCTGACCCAGGTCCTCGTCGAGACCATCACGCTCGTCGTCATGGTGCTCGTGCTGCGCCGTCTGCCGCCCTACTTCTCCGACCGCCCGCTCGCGTCCAGCCGGTGGGTGCGCCTCGGCGTCGCGGTCGCGGTGGGCGTCGTGATGATGGGGTTCGCCGTCGTCGTGCCGCTGGCGCGCGTCGCGACCCCGGTCTCCGTGGACTTCCCGGAGGAGGCGTACGCGTGGGGCGGCGGCAAGAACATCGTCAACGTGACGCTCGTCGACATCCGCGCGTGGGACACCATGGGCGAGATCTCGGTGCTGCTCGCCGCGGCGACGGGCGTCGCGTCGCTCGTCTTCCTGCGCACGCGCAGCGGCGAGGTGCTGCGGATCGCGAACGCGCGCGTCGTCACCGGCAAGCCCGACGGCAGGGGCACCGGCGTCTGGGGCGGCGAGCCGGACCCGGGCGCGGCGCTGCGGCGACGCGGCGTGGACGACACGACGCAGCCGCGCATGGCCGTGTGGCTCAACGCGGGCCGCACGCTCGCGCCGCAACGACGCTCGGTGATCTTCGAGGTCGTGACGCGCGTGCTGTTCCACTCGATGATCGTGTTCGCGCTGTTCCTGCTGTTCTCGGGTCACAACAACCCGGGCGGCGGGTTCGCGGCGGGCCTCGTCGTCGGCATCGCCCTGGTCGTGCGCTACCTGGCGGGCGGGCGGTACGAGCTCGGGGAGGCCGCGCCGGTGCACCCGGGTCTGCTCCTGGGCCTCGGGCTGTTCCTCTCCGCGGGGGCCGGGCTCGTCCCCCTCTTCTTCGGCGGGTCGGTGCTCCAGAGCGCGATCCTCGAGGTCACGCTCCCGATCTTCGGGCACGTCAAGTTCGTCACGACCCTGTTCTTCGACGTCGGCGTGTTCCTCGTCGTCGTGGGTCTGGTCCTCGACATCCTGCGCACGCTCGGCGCGGAGATCGACCGGCAGACCGAACGTGCTGCGGCCGGGCGCGAGCCCGGTGAGGACACCGGGCCGCTCGAGGCGATGGAGCCGGATGCGATCGGGGGTGGCCGGCGGTGAACGTCATCGACATGACCCCGAGCATCGTGCTCGTCCTCGCCATCGGCGTCCTCTTCACGGCCGGCGTCTACCTCCTGCTCGAGCGGAGCCTGACGCGCGTGCTGCTCGGCTTCATCCTCATGGGCAACGGCGCGAACCTGCTCTTCCTCGTCGCGGGCGGCCGGGCGGGCGGGGCGCCGATCGTCGGGACCACGCCCGACGACGAGATGAGCGACCCGCTCGTCCAGGCGATGGTCCTCACCGCGATCGTCATCACGCTCGGCCTCACGGCGTTCGTGCTCGCGATGGCCTACCGCTCGTGGCAGCTCCACGGCCACGACGAGGTCCAGGACGACCTCGAGGACCGCCGCGTGGCGCGCCACGCGGCGCGCAACGCCCCGGCGTTCGAGGACCTGGACACGGAGGAGAGCGGGCAGACGCTGGACGACGAGGCGGCCGAGGTGCACGACGAGACCGACGCGGACCGCGACGGCATCACCGACGCGCGGCTCGGCCGCGCACGCCCGACGGACGACGACGAGGGGAGGGCGCGCTGATGGATCTCACCGAGGTCGCGAGGACCGTCGTCCCCCTGCCCGTCGTGCTGCCGCTCATCGCGGCCGGGCTCACGCTGGCGCTGTGGCGCCACGCGCGCGCCCAGCGCATCATCGCGACGGCGGCGCTCTCGCTCGTGCTCGTCACGTCCGTCGTGCTGCTCGTCGCGGCCGACGCCGGCCCCATCGTGGTCGACGTCGGCGAGTGGGCGGCCCCGGTGGGGATCGACCTCGTCGCGGACCGGCTCTCGGCGCTCATGCTCACGGTGTCGAGCTTCGTCATGCTGTGCGTCCTGCTGTACTCGCTGGCCCAGGGCGTGGCCGACGGCGACGAGGAGGCGCCGGTCGCGATCTACCACCCGACGTTCATGGTCCTCGCGGCGGGCGTGTTCAACGCGTTCCTGTCCGGCGACCTGTTCAACCTGTACGTCGGGTTCGAGATCTTCCTCGCCGCGAGCTACGTGCTGCTCACGCTCGGCGGGACGGGCGAGCGGATCCGGGCGGGCTCGATCTACGTCGTCGTCGCGCTGCTGTCGTCGATCATCTTCCTCGTCGCGATCGCCCTGACCTACGCGTCCACCGGGACCGTCAACCTCGCGCAGCTCTCGGAGCGGTTCGCCGAGATCGATCCCGGTGTGCGCCTGACGATCCAGCTCCTGCTGCTGCTCGCGTTCGGCATCAAGGCGGCGCTCTTCCCGCTGTCGTCGTGGCTCCCGGACTCCTACCCGACGGCGCCGGCACCGGTCACGGCGGTTTTCGCGGGCCTGCTCACCAAGGTGGGCGTGTACGCGATCATCCGCACGCAGACCCTGCTCTTCCCGCAGGACGACCGCGTCGACGACCTGCTCCTGTGGCTCGCCCTGTTGACGATGGTCGTCGGGATCCTCGGCGCCGTCGCGCAGAACGACATCAAACGACTGCTGTCGTTCACGCTCGTGAGCCACATCGGCTTCATGATCTTCGGCATCGCGCTCGCGTCCGAGCCCGGCATGGCGGCGGCCATCTTCTACGTCGTGCACCACATCACGGTGCAGACCACGCTGTTCCTCGTCGTCGGCCTCGTGGAACGCCGAGGCGGGTCCACGTCCCTGGACCGCCTCGGCGGCCTCGCGAAGCTCGCGCCAGGCCTCGCGATCCTGTTCTTCGTCCCGGCGATGAATCTCGCGGGCATCCCGCCGCTCTCCGGATTCCTCGGCAAGCTCGGTCTGCTCGAGGAGGGCGTCGCACAGGGCACGCCGCTCACGTGGGCGCTCGTCGTCGGGTCCGTCGTGACGTCGCTCCTCACGCTCTACGCGATCGTCAAGGCCTGGAACAAGGCGTTCTGGCAGACGCCGCCCGTCGAGATCCCCGAGGGTGTCACCATGCCGCGCGGCATGGTCGGGCCCGCGGCGGCGCTCGTGGCGTTCGGTCTCGCTCTCACGGTGGTCGCCGGCCCGCTCTACTCGTACACCGAGCGTGCCGCCGAGACGCTGCTCGACGGCCACACCTACGTCGACGCCGTGTTCGTCGGCGGCTCCGAGCGCGGGCAGGGCGTCTCGAGCGACGTCGCCGAGGAGGGTGACGGCTCATGAGCCTGCACCGCCGCCGCAGCACCCTCGCCACCGGGTGGTTCCACCGCGTCACCACGCAGTGGCGCACGGTCCTGTGGCTGACCCTCGTCTGGGTCATGCTCTGGGGCGACCTGTCGTGGGGCAACGTCGTCGCGGGCGCGGTGATCGGCGCCGTCGTCCTCGTCCTGTTCCCGCTGCCGTCGGTCGCGACCCGTGGCCGCGTGCGGCCGTGGCCGCTGCTCGTGCTGCTCGCACGCTTCGTCGCCGACCTCGTCACCGCGTCCTTCCAGGTGAGCCTCCTCGCGCTCGACCCGCGCCGGACGCCGCGCGGAGCGGTCGTCGGGGTGCGGCTGCGCAACCCCGCCGACCTGTACATGACCATGACGGCCGAGCTCAGCTCGCTCGTCCCCGGGTCGCTCGTCGTCGAGGCGCACCGCCTCACGGGGATGCTCTACCTGCACGTGCTCGACGTCGAGCAGGTGGGTGGCGTCGAGCAGGTCCGTGCCGACACGCTCGCGCTCGAGGCGCGCATCCTGCACGCGTTCGCGTCGAACGAGGACCTGCGCGCGGCCGGGCTCTACCACGGGCCCGGGGGGACGCCCGCGAAGAGCGACCCGGGCGAGGGCGGCGGTCGGCTCGGGCACGAGACCGGCGCCGCCCGACGACCGGCCACCGGGGAGAGGAGCGGGCCGTGACCGACACCGTCTACCTCGTCGTCGTGATCACGGCGGCGGTGCTGCTCGGGGCTGCCGCGACGCTCGCCGTCGTCCGGGCCGAGCGCGGCCCGTCGATGCTCGACCGCACCATCGCGCTCGACGTCTTCACGACGACGCTCGTCGGCGCGATCGCGCTGGAAGCGGCGTTCTCGCGCCGCACCGACACGATCCCGCTGCTCGTCGTGCTCTCGCTCGTCGGCTTCATCGGGTCGGTGACGATCGCGCGGTTCGCGTCCGTCGAGCCGGAGGGCGAGGGCCGCATCCGCACCCCCGAGGAGGTGGCGCGCGAGGACGCCGAGCGCCGCGCCGCCGAGGAGGAGGAGCGCGACGCCGCGATCGACGCCGACCACCACGGCGCGACGCCCGAGGGGGAGGTGCGCTGATGGACACCGCGTTCTGGGACGGCGTGGCCGACGTCGTGTCCGCCGTGCTCCTGCTCCTCGGGGCGTTCCTCGCGTTCGCCGCCGGGGTCGGCGTCGTGCGCTTCCCCGACCTCCTCGCGCGCATGCACGCCGCGACGAAGCCGCAGGTGCTCGGGCTCATCCTCGTGCTGCTCGGGCTGAGCCTGCGCCTGCGGTCGTGGGGGGCGGTCGCGACGCTCGCGCTCGTCGTCGTCTTCCAGCTCCTCACCTCGCCGGTCGCGGCGCACATGGTCGGCCGGGCCGGCTACCGCACGGGCAAGGTCGACACGTCGCACCTCGTCGTCGACGAGCTGACCCGGGACCAGGACGCCGCGGACCGTGAGGACGTCGGCGAGCACGACGTCCCGGACGACGGCCGCGCGCGGCCGGCACGCGGTTCGTTCGCCGGCACGGGCGACGCGCCAGAGCACGGGAGGGCGGACCCGGCCCCGCCCGGCGAGGACGGCGGCAGCGCGAGGTAGCGCCGGGGTGCTCGGCGGAGGGGCGGTGGCCAGGGTCCTCGTGCCGGGCCGGCGACCGCGTGGTAGACCGGACCCGTGCCCGCGAGCGACGTCCCACCCGCCCACCGTCCCGCCCCGCCCGCCGCGCCGTTCCCCGGGACGAGCCCTCGGGTCGTGCAGGGCGACGGCGGCGGGGAGAGCACGCTCACGGTGGTGATCGCGTTCTGCGCCAACGCGCTCATCGCCGTCGCCAAGTCCTTCGCCGCCGTCGTGACCGGCTCGGCCTCGATGCTCGCGGAGGCGGTCCACTCGTGGGCTGACACCGGGAACGAGGTGTTCCTCCTCGTCGCGGACCGGCGCTCGCGCCGCCCGGCGGACGCCGCGCACCCGATCGGGTTCGGTCGCGAGGCGTACGTGTGGTCGATGTTCGCGGCGATCGGGCTGTTCGCCGTCGGCGCGGGCGTCTCGATCACGCACGGCATCCAGGAGCTCGTCCACCCCGAGCCGGCGGGCAGCTTCGGCGTCGCCTACGCGGTGCTCGGGCTCGCGTTCGTGCTCGAGGGGATCTCGTTCCTCCAGGCGCGCCGGCAGGTGCGCGCCGAGGCGCGGCGCGCGCAGCACGACACCCTGCACCACGTCCTCGTGACGTCCGACCCGACCCTGCGCGCGGTCTTCGCCGAGGACGCGGCGGCGCTCGTCGGCCTCGTCGTCGCGTTCGGCGGCGTGCTCGCGCACCAGCTCACGGGCTCGCCGGTGCCCGACGCGATCGGGTCGATCGTCGTGGGCGTCGTGCTCGCCGTCGTGTCGGTCGTGCTCATCGACCGCAACCGGCGGTTCCTCGTCGGGGAGGCGGCCCTGCCCGCGACGCGCGACGCGGTGCTCCGCGCGATCGCGGCGATGCCGCAGGTCGAGCGCGTCACCTACCTGCGCCTCGAGTACGTGGGGCCGCGCTCGCTCTACCTCGTCGCGAGCGTCGACCTCACGGGCGACGAGGCCGAGACCTCGGTCGCCCGTCGCCTCGACGAGCTCGAGCGGGCGGCGACGGCGTCGACGCTCGTCGCGGGCGCCGTCTTCACGGTGTCGACGCCCGAGGAGCCCACGCTGCGCTGACGTTCGGGGCACAGGTGCACATCTCGGACGAATCTCGCTAGGGTCGGGCGATGGCCCCGCCCCGTACGCCCCGGCACCGCCGCGGCGACCCGGTCCCGGAACCGGCGCCCGTGGCCGCGCCGTCGTCCCGTACCCGACGCCGCGCGGGCGCCCCCGCGCGCCACCTGCGGTCGGCGCCCGGTGCGGTGGGCGCCGTGACCGCCGGGGTCGCGGCCGTGCTGGTCCTCGGGCCGTCAGCCGGGCTGACCGCGGCGACGATGTCCGGCGCGCTGCGCCCCGAGCACGCCGGCCGTCTCGGACCCGTCGTCGCCGCCCTGCCCTGGTCTCCCGGCGCGGGGCGCGTCGAGCTCCTCGCGGAGCGCGAGCGGTACGGCACCTCCCGGACGCTGCCGGAGCGGCACGACGTCGACGCCGCGGGACCGGCGTCGGGCACCCCGGGCACGGGCGCCTCGGCCTCGGGCCCTCCGGCCTCGGGCGTCCCCACCGCGGAGACGCCTGCGGCCGACGCCCCGCCCCCGGCCGAGGAGCCGGCACCGCAGACCGAGCCGTCACCCGTGCCGGGCACACCGGGAGCACCCGCCGGGGAGGGCGCTCCGCCGCCCGCCGCTGCCCCGACCGCCACGCCCCCGACCGTCGCGGCGGCGCCCGGACCGGGCGTGCTCTCGGCGGAGGGCGCGGCGGTGGTCGAGCTGACGAACGCGGAGCGCGCGGCCGCGGGGTGCGGGCCGCTCGCCGTCGACGACCGGCTCACCGCCGCGGCGCAGCTCCACAGCGAGGACATGCTCGCGCAGGACTACTTCGACCACACGAGTCTCGACGGCCGATCGCCGTGGGACCGCGCCGAGGCGCAGGGCTACGAGAACCCCGGCGCGGAGAACATCGCCAAGGGCCAGGCGACGGCCGAGGAGGTCGTGCGGGCCTGGATGGACTCGCCGGGGCACCGCGCGAACATCCTGGACTGCGACCTGCGGGAGATCGGCGTCGGGCACGCCGAGCGCGTCTGGACGCAGCTCTTCGGCCGGGGCTGACCCCCGACCTCGGCGCTCATCCCACCCAGCCGGGATCGGCGACGAGCTCCTCGAGCTCCTGCACGAACCGGCCGCCGTGGAAACCGTCCACCGCGGCGTGGTGCACCTGGAGCGCGAGCGGGAGCACGGTCCGGTCGTCGCGCCGCTCGTAGCGCCCGAGCGTGAAGATCGGCAGGAGGTGGTCCCACCCGGGCGCGATCTGGAGGGTGAAGCCGGTGAACCGCGTCCACGGCAGGCTCGACACGTCGAACGTGTTGGGCGGGGTGTCGTCCTGCGGGAAGAACGTGGTCGCGGTGCGGTGCTCGGCGAGCAGGTCCGCGGCGCGCTCGTGGAAGCGGGCGAAGTCGGGGTCGAACGGCGCCCACACGCTCGCGAACGTCTCGCGCTCGGGGTTGAGGACCGTGAACGACGGGTGGAGCACGTCCCAGACCGCCGGCGCGCCGTCGGCCGTCAGGCTCGTGCGGAACTCGTCGTGCCGGTTGACGACGGTCGCGAGCGCCCACACGTGCGCCACGTAGCTCTTGCGGGACGACGCCCGGAGCGCCGCAGTCAGGGCCGTCACGTCCAGGTCGACCGTCATCGCCCACGTGCACGGGACGCGATGGCGGTAGTGCTCGAAGTGCTCCCGGCGGGGCCAGGGCGCGGTGTCGATCGGGCGGAGCTGGTTCATGCGCCGATTCTCCGGGGTGTCGTCCGCGGGGGACACCGAATTCGGTGCCGGCGCCGTCACACGGCGAGGGTCTCGGTGCTCCCGGCGACGGTCCGCTCCCGGTCGAGCAGGCTGCGCTTGATCTGCAGGCCGTAGCGGTAGCCGCCCAGGCTGCCGTCGGTCCGCAGCACGCGGTGGCACGGCACGAACAGCGCCGCGGCGTTCATGGCGCACGCGCCCGCCGCGGCGCGCACGGCGGAGGGCCGGCCCGACAGCTCGGCGTACCCCGTGTAGGTCACGGGGTCGCCGGGCTCGACCGTGCGCAGCACGTCCCACGCGTGGGCGCGGAACGGGCCGGACACCTGTCGCACGGGGACGTCGTCGATGGCCCGGACGTCGCCCGCGTAGTAGGCGCGGACCGCGACGACGGCCGCCGCGACCGGGGCCGCGTCGTCGGGCACGGGTGCGACCTCGGTCGGCCGCAGGTCCGGGTGGACGAGCGCGACGAGCGCGGCGACGTCGTCCGTCCACCCGGAGGCGAGCACCGCGCCGTCGGGCGCGGCGACGACGGTGAACGGACCGTCGGGCGTGGGGACGGTGGTCGTGCTGGCTGTGGCCGTCGCGGTGGCGGCTGTGGCCGTCGCGGTGGTGCGCGGGATGGCGGTGGACGTCACGGGGTCTCCTCCAGAGGAGTCAGGTCGGGAGCCTTGTCGGGAGTCGTGGTGAGGGTCGAGGGCGGCGTCGTGGTCGGCGTCGTGAGGGTCGGCGCCGGGACGGCAGCCGTCCCGGCGGCGCGCCACAGGTGCATCGCCGCGTAGGAACGCCACGGAGACCAGCGCTCGGCGCGCTCGGTGAGGGCCCGGCGGTCGTCGGGCAGCCCGAGCGCCCGGGCGCCGGCGCGGAGCGCGAGGTCGCCGTCGAGGAGGACGTCGGGGTCGTGCAGGACCCGCATCGCGACGTATCCCGAGGTCCACGGCCCGACGCCGGGCAGCGCCTCGAGCGCGGACCGCAGCGCGCCCGGCTCGTCCGCGGGGGACAGGACGAGCTCGCCGTCGGCCAGCGCACGCGCGACGCCGAGGATCGCGGACGTCCGCCGCGCCGGCCCGCGCAGGTGGTCGGCGCCGTCCGCGGCGATCGCCTGCGCCGTCGGGAACAGGCGGGTCGGCCCGAACCGGGACGCGAACGGTGCACCGAGCGCGTCGGTGAGGCGCGACAGGTGGGTGCGCGCGGCCGCGACGGAGATCTGCTGGCCCACGAGCGCACGCACGAGGATCTCGACGGGGTCGACCGCGCCCGGGACGCGCACCCCGGGCGTCGCGCGGACGGCGGCGGTCAGCGCCGGGTCGACGGCGAGCGCCGCGTCGACCGCCTGCGGGTCCGCGTCGAGGTCGAACAGACGACGGACGCGCGCGACGGCGGCGGGCAGGTCGGCGACGGACGTGAGCTCCAGCTCGACGTGGAACCGGGGTCTGCTCCGCAGCGGGCCGTAGGACGCGCGGAACGCGCCGGGCCCGTGGGGCAGGGTGAGCGTGCGCGCGTACGTGAGATGGGTTGCGTCGAGCGGACCGACGACCTCCACGCCGTCCACGGCGCGAGCGGCGAGGAAGGCGAAGATCCCGCGGGCGTCGTACGGCTCGCGCAGCGGGAGCGTGAGCGTGAGCGTCGCCGTGGCGGCAGCCGGTGAGCCGGCCGGCGTCCGGCGGGCGGTCGGCGCGGTGCGGGGCCGTGCCCGACGACGCAGCTCGCTCGGCGTCGTGTCGAACACCTCCGTGACGGTGTCGTTGAACTGGCGGATGCTGCCGAAGCCCGCGGCGAACGCGACGTCGGCGAGCGGGAGGTCGGTCCCCGTGATGAGGGACCGTGCCGTCTGGGCGCGCAGCGCGCGGGCCAGCGCGATCGGGCCCGCGCCGAGCTCGGCCTGCAGGACGCGGTGCAGGTGGCGCGGGGAGTAGCCGAGGTGGGCGGCGAGGCCGTCCACGCCCTCGCGGTCCACGACGCCGTCGCCGACGAGCCGCATGGCGCGGGCCGCGAGGTCGTGGCCGAGGTCCCAGCGCGGCGTCCCGGGCACCGCCTCGGGGAGGCAGCGCTTGCACGCGCGGTATCCCGCCTCGTGCGCCGCGGCCGACGTGCGGTAGAAGGTGACGTTCTCCGGTCGAGGGGTCCGCGCGGGGCACGACGGGCGGCAGTAGATGCCGGTCGTACGGACCGCCGTGATGAACTGGCCGTCGAACCGGCGGTCGCGCGACGCGATGGCGCGGTAGCGCTCGGCGAACTCCGGGTCGGCGACGCCGGGCGGCGTGGGGTCGTGCACGGCCCGGCCTGTCTGCTGGATGGTCACGAGTCGATCCTGCCTTGCGGCCCGGCGTGTGGCTAGCGGGATTCGGACACGACGGTGGGAGGTCGCGGCGAAGCCCCGGGGAGCGGCGCCCGTCGTCGACGACAGTGTCCGCACGTGGCCCGGAAAGCGATCAATCGTTCGACGTTCAACCGGATTCTCACTCCGCGGACGGTTCCTTGGCAGCGGCTCCGAGGCCTTGTTAGGTTGACCGCGCCGGGAGACCTTCCGGCTTTGTCACACAAGGGGGAAATGTGATGAGCAAGTCGGTGTA
The DNA here is from genome assembly GCF_051294865.1 of Cellulosimicrobium sp. PMB13. Classification (NCBI taxonomy): domain Bacteria; kingdom Bacillati; phylum Actinomycetota; class Actinomycetes; order Micrococcales; family Promicromonosporaceae; genus Cellulosimicrobium; species Cellulosimicrobium sp. PMB13. Next base: position 1,414,610 of record NZ_CP145910.1, read on the forward strand.
CGCCGCTCCGCAGGTCGTCGAGATCGGCCACTTCCGTTCCGTGACCAACGGTGTCTGGTTCGGCCGGTGGCGCGACATCTTCGGTGGCCGGGCGTTCATCAAGGTCGAGGTCGGCTGACCTCAGCCCGCGCGAGCAGGGGGCTCGCACGGCTTCTCCCGCGGGCTCCCTGCTCGTTCCCTGGCCCTGCGACGGGCCGCGTCCTCGATGGGCGCTCGTCGTCGCGCGCCGGGCGGACCACTTCTCATGACATTCTTCGTGCTGCCGGACACGCCGGTCCCACGCATTCTTCCCGATGCGCTCCGCGCGCTCTCCGGGCCCTTTGTCGTGTCGCATTCTTCGGGGCGCCCGTGGATCCTCCACGACGCGTCGAGCGCGCGATTCCTGCGCCACGTGCGGCGCGCCGGAAAACAGGTCGTCCTCGTCGGCAACGGCGGGTCCGGAACCGGTCCGGAGGCGCGCGTGGAGCACGACTCGGCCCCGTCCGGTTGCGTCCACCGCCTGACCAGCTCGGCGGGTCGCACCACCGTGCGCGGCACGCTGTCCACGTCCCAGCACGTCTTCTGGGCGCTCGTCGACGGCGTCCCGGTCGCCTCCGGCACGGAGTCCGGGCTGCGCGCCCTGCTCGGTGCGGGGCTCGACGTGCAGCGGCTGGCCCTCGGCCTGTGCTCCAACGTGCCGGCCCGGTTGCGCCTGCGCAGCCACTGGACCGGTGTTCGCACCGTCTCTCCCGGAGCGACCCTCGTCCTGCGGGCGGACGGGGGCGTCGCGGAGGAACGGGTGGCCCTCGACGAGGTGCGGGACGACACCTCGCCCGAGGAGGCCGCCGGCGCGGTGCGCGCCGCGCTCGACGAGACCCTTCGCGTCCGGACCCAGGACCACGGGACGATCTCCTGCGACCTCTCCGGCGGCGTCGACTCCACGACGCTCGCCTACCTGCTGGACCGGCTCCGGACCGACGTCTCCTACACGCGGGCCAGCACGGACGACCCGACGAACGTCGACCGCGACTGGGCCGCGCACGCCGCGACCGGGCTGCGCGGGCCGCTCGTCGAGCTCGAGTCGTTCTCGCGCACCACGAGCGCGTTCGCCGCGCCCGTGCTGTCGGGCGCGGCCGCCGCGGCCGAGGCCCCGCCCGCCTGGGGCAGCAACGCCGCCTACCTCGAGCAGGCGCTGCTGCGAGCGCGCGGCGTCGGCGCCGGCGTCCACGTCAACGGCCTGGGCGGCGACGAGCTGTTCGCGGCCGCACCCGCCGTCGCGCTCGCGGTCGGACGGCGCCGCCCGGCGCGCGCCGCGCGCGCCGTCCTCGGGCTCGGCACGATGCAGCGCTGGCCGCTGGGCACCACGGTCCGCGCGGCGCTGTCCCGCGAGCCGTACGGTCGCGAGCTCCGTCGCCGGGTGCGGGGGCCTGCGCGGGGTGCCCCCGACGGGCCGGCCGAGGCGTTCTCGTGGGCGCCCGGCTTCGCGCCCACGCCGTTCCTCAGCCCCGCGGCCCGTGCCTTCGTCACCGAGGCCGTGGAGGCGGTCACCGAGGACGAGGGGCCGCTCGCCGCCGACCGCGCCCGGCACCAGGTGCTCGAGGCCGTCGTGTTCCAGGGCGAGGTCACACGGCAGGGGAACGACGTCTTCCGCGACCTCGGCGTGAGCTGGGAGTCGCCGTTCCTGGACGAGCGGCTCGTGACGCTCGTGCTGTCCCTGCCGGGCCACGTGCGCGCGGCGCCGGGGCCGAACAAGCCGCTCCTCGCGGCCGCGGTGCACGACGTGGTGCCGTCCCACGTCTTCGCGCGCGAGCACAAGGGCGAGTACAGCCAGGACCTGTTCGACGAGTACCGGCGCGAGCGCGGGGCTCTCCACGAGCTCCTGCTCGACGGCGCGCTCGTGGCGGCAGGTCTCGTCGACGCGGGCGCGGTGCGGCGCGCGCTGGGGGTGCCCGTGACGGGTACCGCACAGCTCTTCGAGGTCGAGCACCTCGTCCGGGTGGAGCGGTGGGCGAGAGGAGCGGTGGCATGAGGCGTCGAGCAGCGGGCAGCGCGGACAGGTTCTCCGTCGCGCCCGAGGTCACGGTCTCGCGCGACGGGGACGACGTGACGTTCTTCCAGGCACGGACCGGCCGGTACTGGCGCGGCAACGAGACGGCCGCCCGCGTCGTCGAGCTGCTGGGGCAGGGCCGCACCGTCGGGGAGGTCGTGGACGACCTCGCGGCCGCCTACGGCGTCGACCGGGACGTCGTCCACCAGGACGCGGTCGGCGTCGTCCGGAGCCTTGTCACGGCGCGGGTCCTCGCACCGACGGCGGGGACGCGATGAGCGTGCCGGTCGCGCCCGAGCGGCGGGTCGCGACACGCGGGCTGCGGCGGGCCCGCGTGCGGGGCGCGGTCGCCGTCGCGCGCGTGGCCGCCCTCCTCCCGCCCCTCGTGCTCGTTCGCGTCCTGCGCCTCGCGAGCCGTGGCGCCCGGGAGTCGGGGGTCGACGAGGCGCAGGTCGCCCGCGACGAGGTGTGCGGGGCGAGCGTGCGCTGCGCGGGGCTCGGGTGCCTCCAGCGGTCCGTCGCCGTCGTCCTGCTGTGCCGGACCGAAGGCCACGTGCCGGGCTGGCGGACGGGGTTCCGGCCGGAGCCCTTCACCGCCCACGCGTGGGTGACGTCCGGCGGCAGACCCGTCGGCGAGCCGCCCGACGTCGGCGGCTACCGGGTCGTGCTCGCGGTCGACCCGCGCACGACCGGAGCGCCCCGGACGGCGGCCGACGAGCATCCCGGAGGGATCCTGTGACCGAGACGACAGCGACGACCGAGACCTACCGGCTCGCGGTGCGGGCCGAGACGACGAAGCTCGCCACGCTGCGGCTGCCCGTCGCGGCAGCGGTCGCGACGGTCGTCCTCACGGTGGGGCTGTCGTGGCTCGTCACCGTGCTGACCGACGCCGCGCTCGACGCGGGCCGCCCGCAGGACGTCGGCGGGCTCGAACCCGCGACGGCGTTCCTCGTCGTGCTCCACTACGGCCAGATCGGCGTGATCGCTCTCGCCGCCTGGTCCGTCTTCCAGGAGAGCGACAACGGTGCCGTGCGCACCACGTTCCTCGCGATGCCGCAACGGATCGCGGTCCTGCTCGCCAAGCTGACCGTGGTGCTCGTCGCCGGCCTCGGGCTCGGTGCGGTGAGCGCGGCCGGGTCGTGGCTCGCGCGGTGCCCGACGACGTGCGCCCCCGGGTTCGCCGGCTCGGCGGCCGCGGACGTGCAGGTGCTCGTCGGCGTCGCCGTCTACTGGGGGCTCCTCGCGGTGCTCACGACCGCGGTGAGCGCCGTCGTGCGCAACGGCCTCGTCGGCATGGCGGTGATGCTCGCGCTCGTGCTCGCCGGTTCGTCCTACCTGCTGACGCTCACCCCGGCCGCGGAGCTCCTGCCGGACCAGGCCGGCAGCCGCCTGTACCAGCTGCCTCCCGTGCCCCCCGACGCGCTGGGGCCGGCCGGCGGGCTCGCCGTCCTGCTCGTGTGGGTCCTCGTGGCGACGGTCGGCGGGGCGCTGTCGTTCCGGAGGTGGAGCACCTGACGTCGACCCGGCGCCGCACCGCGGCCCACCACCACGCACCGCACGACCGACGGAGACGGAGCAGCAGATGATCGAGGTAGCGGGGCTCACCAAGAGCTTCCGGGGAAAGACGGCGGTGGACGCGGTGGGGTTCGCCGCGACCCCCGGCCGGGTGACGGGTCTGCTGGGACCGAACGGGGCGGGCAAGTCCACGACGATGCGCCTGATCCTCGGTCTCGACACCGCGGACGCCGGGACGGCGCTCGTCACGGGCCGGCCCTTCCGGTCGCTGCGCCGGCCGCTGACCGTCGTCGGTGCGCAGTTCGACGGCTCGGGCGCGCACCGGGGCCGCACGGCGCGCGCGCACCTGCGCTGGGTGGCGCAGAGCAACGGGATCTCCCGGGACCGCGTCGCGACGGTGCTCGAGACGGTCGGCCTCACGTCGGTCGCGGGCAAGCGCGTCGGGACGTTCTCGCTCGGCATGGGCCAGCGGCTGGGCATCGCGACGGCCCTGCTCGGCGACCCGGAGGTGCTCGTCCTCGACGAGCCCACGAACGGCCTGGACCCCGAGGGCATCCGCTGGATCCGGGGGTTCCTGCGGTCGCTGGCCGACGACGGTCGCACCGTCCTCGTGTCGAGCCACCACATGACGGAGATGCAGTCGATCGCGGACGACCTCGTCGTCATGGCGCGAGGGCGCGTCGTGCAGCAGGGCACGACGGCGGACCTGCTCGCCGGGCACCCGGACCTGGAGACCGCGTACTTCGAGTGGACGGACGGCGGGGGAGAGTTCGCGGGGCAGCAGCCCGCGCGCCGCGGTCCCACCGGCACGGGACGGGGGGAGCGGTGATGGCGCGCTGGCGCGACGTCCTCGTCTCGGAGCTCACGAAGCTCCTCACCCTGCGCTCGGTCTGGGTCACGCTCCTCGTCACGGCGGTGTGCATGGTCGGGCTCGCGTGGGTCTCGGCGCCCTCCGTGGGCGAGGGCATCGCGTCCGGCGACCCGGACCTCGCGCCCGGGACCGTCGCCGAGACGGTGGGGCTCGAGTTCGTGCTCCTCGGGCAGATCGGCGTGATCGTCGCGGGGGTCATGGCGGCGGGCAGCGAGCAGACGTCGGGGCAGATCAAGACCTCCCTCGTCGCCGTCCCGGCCCGCACCGGGCTGCTCGTCGTCAAGGCGACGGCGCTCCTCCTCGTGACGCTCGTCGTCGGGATCGTGACGATCCCCGCGGTGAGCCTCGTGAGCCAGGTCGGCCTGGGTGACGTCGGCGTGATCGACGGCGGCGTGCCCACGAGCCTCGTGCTGCGGTGGGTCGGCGCCCTGGCCTACTGGGTCGGCATCGCCCTCGTGTCGTTCGCGCTCACGGTGGTCCTGCGCCAGGTCCTCCTGCCGCTGTTCGTCCTCGTCGCAGTGTCGCAGCTCTCCCTCATGCTCGTCGTGCTCACGCCCGCGTCGCGCTTCCTGCCGACCGTCGCCGGGGTGCAGCTCTTCGACCCGACGACCATCACCGCCGCGTTCCCCGCCGCGGCGCTCACGCCCGCCGCGGCCGCGACGTGCCTCGCGGCGTGGGTGCTCGTGCTCCTCGTCGCCGCGACGTGGCTGTTCCGCACCCGGGACGTGCGCGCATGAGCGCCCCGGCCACGGCGCCCGCGCGCCCGGTCGCCCCGGCCGCGGCCGTCGTCCCGACCCGCCGTGCGCGGCTGCGCGACCTGTTCGGCCACGTCGCCGAGCAGCGCGGCATCGTCCTCGTCGTCGTGGTCCTCAGCGTCGTCTCCGCCGGTGTGGCGCTGTGCCAGCCGCTGCTCGTCGGGGAGGTGATCGACCGCGTGGGCGACGGCACGCCGCTCGGCGCGCTGCCGTGGGTGCTCGCCGCGTTCGTCCTCGTCGGCGGGGTGCTCGGCGGTGTCCAGCAGTACCTCGTGCAGCGCACCGCGGAGGGTGTGATCCGCTCGTCGCGGCGACAGCTCGTCGGGCACATCCTGCGGCTCCCCGTCGCCGAGGTCGACCGGCGTCGCGTGGGCGACCTCGTCTCGCGCGTGAGCAACGACACGACGGTCGTGCGCAACATGCTCAGCCAGGGGTTCGTCGAGTCCGTCGCGGGCGTGTTCACGCTCGTGGGCGCGATCGTCGCCATGGTCCTGCTGGACCCGCTGCTCCTGCTGGTCGCCCTCGTCGTGTCGGTGCTCGCCGTCGTGGTGGTCGTCGGCGTCACGCAGCGCATCGAGCGCGCGAGCCTGGGCCTGCAGGACGCCGTCGGCTCGCTCTCCGCGGCGGTCGACCGCGCCGTGCGCGCCCTGCGCACGATCCGGGCGGCGAACGCGACGGAGGCCGAGGTCGAGCGGGTCGGGGAGGAGACGGAGAAGGCGTGGCGCGTCGGGCTCGCGGTCGCCCGGGTCACCGCGCTCGTCGCTCCCGTGTCGAGCATCGCGATGCAGGTGACGTTCCTGTCCGTCCTCGGGCTCGGCGGGCTGCGGGTCGCCTCGGGCGCGCTCTCCGTGGCCGAGCTCGTCTCGTTCATCCTCTTCCTGTTCCTCCTCATCATGCCGCTGGGACAGCTCTTCGGGACCGTCAGCGCGATCGGCGAGGCGCTCGGCGGGCTCTCGCGCATCCACGAGGTCCTCGACCTCGAGGCGGAGGACGACACGGCGGGAGACCTCGCGGCTGCGTCGCGCGTCGGGGCGCTGCCCCGGCTCGAGCTCGACGGCGTCTCCTTCTCCTACCGCGCGGAGGGCGACGACGCGCCGCGGCAGGTTCTCGACGACGTCTCCTTCACCGTCCGGCCCGGGCAGCGTGTCGCGCTCGTCGGGCCGTCGGGGGCGGGGAAGTCCACCGTCCTGTCGCTCCTGGTGCGCTTCTTCGACCCCGACTCCGGGGCGGTCCGCCTCGACGGGGTCGACCTGCGCGATCTTCCGCGCCGCGTGGTCCGCGCCCGCATGGGCTACGTCGAGCAGGACGCCCCGGTGCTCGCCGGGACGCTGCGCGACAACCTGACGATCGCCGCGCCCGACGCCGACGACGACGCGTGCCGGCGCGCGCTCGCGGCCGTCAACCTGGAGGGCGTGGTCGACCGGTCACCGCTCGGGCTCGACGCCGAGGTGGGGGAGGGCGGCGTGCTCCTGTCCGGCGGCGAGCGGCAGCGACTCGCCGTCGCACGCGCGATGCTCGGTCGCCCCGGGGTGCTGCTGCTCGACGAGTCGACGTCGAACCTCGACGGGCTCAACGAGCTGCAGGTGCGCGAGCACATCGACACCGTCGCGGCCGGGTGCACGCTCCTCGTCGTGGCGCACCGGCTCGCGACGGTCGTCGACTCGGACCTCATCCTCGTCGTGGACTCCGGCCGGCTCGTCGCGAGCGGCACGCACGCCGAGCTCGTGCGGTCGTCGGAGCTCTACCGGCGCCTGGCCGAGCACCAGCTCATCGCGTAGTCGGTCGGGGTCGGGCCGGGGTCAGGCGCGGGCGTCGAGCCAGTCGAGGACCTCGGCCAGGTAGGTCGACCGGGCGGGCTCGGGGGAGAGCGCGAGGTCGTGCGCGCCGCCCTCCACGGTCACGACCGTCACGTCGTCACCGAGGCGCCGCGCGCGCGACGTGATGTGCCCGACGTCCAGCACGGAGTCCGTCGTGAGCAGCTCCTCGTGCCACCCGGCGGCCGGGCCGCTGCGGGCCGACGCGAGGACGAGCACCGGGCAGTCGATCGAGAGACCCCGCGCGAGGCGCGCCTGCGACCGGCGCACGCTGCGTATGAAGCCGGCCCGCGCGGGGAACCCCTCGAGCGGCTTCCAGGCGAGGTCGAAGTCCCACTCGCCGCCCGTGCTCGCGTGCAGCGCCCGCGGCCAGTTCTGGTCCAGGTGCCCGACGACGAGCCGCGGCGCGAACCGCCCCACGACGTCGATCGTCCACGTCACCGGCCCGCGGAAGAACCACGACCTGTTGAGGTCGAACCACGGGCTGTTGAGCACGAGGGCGTCGAGCACCCCGGGCCGGGCGTCGGCCCACAGGCTCGCGACGAGCCCGCCCGTCGAGTGGCCGAGCACGACCAGGCGGTCGTGGCCCTCGGCCCGGACGGCGTGCGCCGCGGCGTCGAGGTCGCGGGCGTAGACGGCGAGGTCGGTGACGAAGTTCGGGTCGTCGTCGGGCCGGGACGGCGCACCCGACCCCCGTCCGACCGACCGCCCGTACCCGCGCAGGTCGAGCGCGTAGAACCGGTAGCCGCGCGCCTCGAACGCCTCGGCGACGTGGGTCTGGAAGAAGTAGTCGATGTACCCGTGCACGTACAGCACGGCCGGCCGGTCGGCGGGCCGGGCGTCGGCGGCCTCGCGGTCGGTGGCTTCGCTGTCGGCGGCCTCGCTGTCGGCCGGTTCCGTCGGGAGCCCGACGCCGGGGTGCGCCCGCCGTACGAGGGTCGCCACCGCGCCGTCGGGCAGGGGGAGGTCGCGGGCGACCCAGTCGTCGCCCAGGACGTCGGGGCGCCACTCGTCCGTCGCGGAAGCCATGCCCGACGGTACCGTGACACGGGTGACGAGCCAGATCATCGCGCGCGCCGACGACGCCGTCGGCCACCTGACCCTCGATCGCCCCCGTGCGCTCAACGCGCTCGGCTACGACATGCTCGGCGAGATCGCCGACGTCCTCGACGCATGGCGCGACGACCCCACCGTCCGCGTGCTGCTGCTCGACGGCGCGGGCGACCGCGGCTTCTGCGCGGGCGGCGACATCCGGGAGCTGCACGCGTCGATCGTGGCCGGCCGTGCGGTCGACGCGCGGCGGTACTTCCGCCGCGAGTACGCGGTCGACGCCGCGCTCGCGGAGAGCCCGGTGCCCGTCGTCGCGATCATGGACGGCGTCACGATGGGCGGCGGGGTCGGGCTGGCAGGGCACGCGACCGTGCGGGTGGTCACCGAGCGCTCGCGCATCGCGATGCCCGAGACCCGCATCGGCTTCACGCCGGACGTCGGAGGCTCGTGGCTGCTCGCGCGGGCGCCCGGGAGGCTCGGCGAGCACCTCGCGCTCGGCGCCGTGACGATGGACGGCGCCGACGCGATCCACGCCGGGTTCGCCGACCACTACGTGCCGACGGAGCGGCTCGTGCTGCTGCACGAGGACCTCGTGGCCCTCGCGACGGCGGGCGTCGACCCGCTCGACGCCCAGGCCGTGCACGCCGTGGCGCTGCGGCACGCGGTCGTGCCACCGCCGTCGGCGCTCGCGGCCCGGCAGGAGCGGGTGGACCGCTGCTACGACGAGGCGACGGTGCCCCGGATCGTCGCGGCGCTGCGTGCGGAGGCCGACGCGGGTGACGAGGCGGCCGCCGCCGAGGCGGACGAGCTCGAGTCGCTGTCCCCGACCGCCGTGACCGTCGCGCTCGCCGCCGTCCGCAGCGCGCGGGGGCTCACCGACCTGCGGTCCGCCCTCGAGCAGGAGTACGGCCTCGTCGCGTGGTTCGTCGACACGCAGCCGGACCTCGTCGAGGGGATCCGCGCCCAGGTCGTGGACAAGGACCGCAACCCCTCGTGGTCGCCGGGATCGCTGGCGGACGTCGACCCGGGCCTCGGCGACGTCGCGCTCGCGTACCGTCCGGCCGAACCCCTCTGGGGCTGACCGGAGGCCCGGTGCGGTCCCGGCGTACCTGCGCGGCGGTCCGCGAGAGAACCGCAGGCCGCGAGAGAGAGCCGCAGGCCGCGAGAGAGAGCCGCAGGCCGCGAGAGAGAGCCGCAGGCCGCGAGAGAGAACCCGGCGGGTTCTACGTCGCGGCCTGCGGTCCTACGTCGCGACGGCAGTGCTACGTCGCGACAGGCGAGCCGTCAGCTCGGAGGACGCAGCCTCGTGGCGTCGTCGATCTCGTCGTCTCCGTCGGGGCCCGAGGGCCCGGGGTCCGACGCCGCGGGGCCCGGCTGCGGCGGGAGCGGCTGGGTCGGGGCGGGCGGCACCGGGCCGGCCTGCGGAGGCAGCGGCTGCGTGGGCGCGGGACCCTGCTGGTACGGCGTCGTCGGCGCCTGCTGCGGGTGACCCGGTGCGCCGGGGTATCCCGGCTGCTGGCCCTGCGGCGGCGCGTACGGACCCTGCGGGGCACCTGGCCGGCCGGGCTGCTGACCCGGCGCGGGCGGGTACTGCCCAGCCTGTCCCTGCGGGCCGGGCTGCTGGCCCGGGTAGCCGCCCGGCTGCGGCGGTGGGAACTGGCCAGGACGAGCCTGCTGGCCGGGGTACCCGCCGCCGGGACCGCCCTGCGGCGGGTACTGGCCCGGCTGTCCCTGCGGCCCCGGGTAGGCAGCGGGCGGGTACTGACCGGGCTGACCGGGGTACTGGCCCTGCGGGGCGCCCGGCTGACCGGGGTACTGGCCGGCGGGGCCCTGCGGGGCGCCCGGCTGACCGGGGTAGCCGCTCTGGGCGAAGCCGGCGTTGCCGTCCTGGGCGTCGGGCTTCTTCCGCAGCACCAGCCACAGCACGAGGCCGATGATCCCGAGCAGCAGGATCCCCCCGACCAGCCCGACGATCCACCAGGGGAAGTCGGAGCCCTCGTCGCTGTCCGAGTCCGCCGACGAGCCCGCGGTGCTGTCGTCCGTGCTGTCGCCCGTGCCGTCGTCGGACCCGTCGGTCGAGCCGTCCGTGGTGCCGTCGCCCGGGTCCGCCGCGGCGCCGCCGGCGACCGCCGACCCGCGGGCCGAGATCTCGGTCACCTCGCCCATCACGGGCGTCCACGTCACCGTGTTCCCGTCCACCTGCCCGTTGGTCTCGCCGACCTCGCCGGGGAACGTGATGGAGATGCTGAACTCGAAGCCCTCCATCATCTGGCGGGTCATCTCGTCCGACTCCGGGTCGGTGCCGTCGAGGCCCAGCTCCTGGTCGGACATGTCCATCGAGCCGCTCACGACGAACTCGTCGCCCTCGCGCGTGATGGAGAGCTCGTCGGTGGCCCCGGTCGACATGTCGGCGATCGGCTGGCCGCTGTAGGTCATCCGCGTGCCGGTGTAGCCGTCCTCGGCGTAGGGCTCCTGCGTCGCCCCCGGCGGGAGGTCGCCCTCCATCTCCGAGCCCATCTGGTCCCAGAGGGCCTGCGGGTCCTGGCCCAGCGCCTCCGCCGTCTCGTCGGAGATCGCCATGACGATCGTCCCGTCGGCGGTGTCGTCCTCGTTGAGCGTGAGATCCATGTCGATCTTCATGCACCCCGCGAGGAAGAGTGCGAGAGTGGCGAGGAGGGCGCCGAGTCCGAGTCGTCTGCGCAGCGGCGAGGGGTTCACCCGCCCAGCATGTCGCGGATCCGTCACCAGGGCGAGGGTCGATGCCGATTTGAGACGAACGTCCGGAGACTTCATCCGTCCCGTCCCGCGGGCCTGGAGGTCCGGCGAGCCAGCGAAGTTGAGCGGAATACACTCAACTTGAGGACCGTTCCACTGGTCAGACCCTGTCCCCTGATCAACCACCGGAGCACCGATGGAGACGAAGTTCACCACGATGTCGCAGCAGGCGATCGGCGACGCGATCCAGACCGCCACCGCTGCCGGCAACCCCCAGCTCGAGCCGACCCACCTCCTGGCCGCGCTGCTCGCGCAGGACGGCGGCGTCGCCGTCGGGCTGCTCGACGCGGTCGGCGCCGACAAGCAGGCGATCGGCCAGCGGCTGCGCGCCGCGCTCGTCGCGCTGCCCACGGCGAGCGGCTCCGCCGTCGCGCAGCCCCAGCCGTCCCGGGCCACGTCCGCCGTGCTCGAGAACGCGGCGAAGGAGGCGCAGGGCCTCGGCGACGAGTACGTGTCGACCGAGCACCTGCTCATCGGCCTTGCGGCGGGGTCGTCCCAGGCCGCGACGATCCTCCAGCAGGCGGGCGCCCCGGCCGACGCGCTGCGCTCGGCGCTGCCCGCGGTCCGGGGCGGCGCGCGGGTCACGAGCCCGAACCCCGAGGGCACGTACAAGGCTCTCGAGCAGTACGGCACCGACCTCACGGCCGCGGCCGCCGACGGCCGGCTCGACCCGGTGATCGGTCGCGACTCCGAGATCCGCCGCGTGGTCCAGGTGCTGTCGCGCCGCACGAAGAACAACCCCGTCCTCATCGGCGAGCCCGGCGTCGGCAAGACGGCCGTCGTCGAGGGCCTCGCGCAGCGCATCGTCGCGGGGGACGTCCCGACGTCGCTCCAGGGCAAGCGCCTCATCTCGCTGGACCTCGCGAGCATGGTCGCGGGCGCGAAGTACCGCGGCGAGTTCGAGGAGCGGCTGAAGGCCGTCCTCGAGGAGATCCGCTCGTCCGACGGCGAGGTCGTCACCTTCATCGACGAGCTGCACACCGTCGTCGGCGCCGGTGCGGGCGGAGAAGGTGCCATGGACGCGGGCAACATGCTCAAGCCCATGCTCGCGCGCGGCGAGCTGCGGCTCGTCGGCGCCACGACGCTCGACGAGTACCGCGAGCACGTGGAGAAGGACCCGGCGCTCGAGCGTCGCTTCCAGCAGGTCTTCGTGGGCGAGCCGTCGGTCGAGGACACCGTCGCGATCCTGCGCGGGCTCAAGGAGCGGTACGAGGCGCACCACAAGGTGACGATCGCCGACTCCGCCCTCGTCGCGGCCGCGACGCTCTCCGACCGGTACATCACCGGACGCCAGCTCCCCGACAAGGCGATCGACCTCGTCGACGAGGCCGCGTCGCGGCTGCGCATGGAGCTCGACTCGTCGCCCGTCGAGGTCGACGAGCTGCAGCGCGCGGTGACGCGTCTGGAGATGGAGGAGGTCGTGCTCTCCGAGTCGACCGACCCTGCGAGCCTCGAGCGCCTCGAGCGGCTGCGCGCCGATCTGGCCGACCGCCGCGAGGAGCTCGCGTCGCTCACCGCGCGGTGGGAGGCCGAGAAGGCCGGGCACAACCGCGTCGGCGACCTGCGCGCCAAGCTCGACGAGCTGCGCGTCCAGGTCGAGCGCGCGATCCGCGAGGGTGACCTCGAGACGGCCGGTCGCCTGCAGTACGGCGAGATCCCGCAGGTGCAGCGGGAGGTGGACGAGGCCGAGCGCGCGGAGGCCGCGGAGGACGCCGCCGACGCGGTCGACGGCCGGGACACGGCACCGATGATCGCGGACAAGGTCGGCGCGGACGAGATCGCCGAGGTCGTCTCGGCGTGGACCGGCATCCCCGCGGGGCGCATGCTCCAGGGCGAGTCCGAGAAGCTCCTCCACATGGAGGAGGTCATCGGCGAGCGCCTCATCGGGCAGCGTTCCGCGGTGTCCGCCGTGTCCGACGCCGTCCGGCGCTCGCGCGCCGGCGTCTCCGACCCGGACCGACCCACGGGGTCGTTCCTCTTCCTCGGCCCGACGGGTGTCGGCAAGACCGAGCTCGCGAAGTCGCTCGCGGACTTCCTGTTCGACGACGAGCGCGCGATGGTGCGGATCGACATGTCGGAGTACTCCGAGAAGCACTCGGTGGCCCGGCTCGTCGGTGCCCCTCCGGGCTACGTCGGCTACGAGGAGGGTGGTCAGCTCACCGAGGCCGTGCGCCGTCGGCCGTACTCGGTCGTGCTGCTCGACGAGGTCGAGAAGGCGCACCCCGAGGTCTTCGACATCCTGCTCCAGGTGCTCGACGACGGCCGTCTCACCGACGGCCAGGGCCGCACGGTCGACTTCCGCAACGTCCTCCTCGTGCTGACGTCGAACCTGGGCTCGCAGTACCTCGTGGACCCGATGCTCGAGGACTCCGCGAAGCACGAGGCCGTCATGAGCGCCGTCCGCGCCAGCTTCAAGCCGGAGTTCCTCAACCGGCTGGACGACGTCATCGTGTTCGACCCGCTGAACCTCGAGGAGCTGGGCCGGATCGTGGACCTCAGCGTGAAGCATCTCGCGGCCCGTCTCGCCGACCGGCGGATCACGCTCGACGTGACGCCCGCGGCGCGCGAGTGGCTCGCGCTCGAGGGGTTCGACCCCGCCTACGGGGCGCGTCCGCTGCGCCGCCTCGTGCAGCGCGAGATCGGCGACCGCCTCGCGCGGATGCTCCTCGCGGGCGACGTGGCGGACGGTGACGTCGTGCGGGTGGACCGCGATCCCGACGGCGGTGGCCTCGCTCTCGCCACGGAGGTCCTCACCGCCTGACGCCCGGCGACGGTTCGGCGGCTCGGTCGTGTCTTCGGCAGCTCGTGCTGCCGAACCGCGCTCGGGCTGCCGAACCGTGCTCGGGCTGCCGAATCGTCGCGGTGCCCCCTGTCGGTGCGCGGGCGGACGACGATCTCGCCATACTCAGGTGTGCCCCACGACCCGGAGACCTCTGAGACCGTCCAGCCCGCCGCCGAGCAGCGTGAGGACGACCGGCCGCTGCGCTCGGCGGTGATCGTCAACCCGAACCGCGTCGAGGGTCTCGACGAGCTCCGCCAGGAGATCGCCGACACTCTCGCGGAGGCAGGCTGGCCCGAGCCCGCCTGGTTCGACACCACCGCCGAGGACCCGGGGACGGGCCAGGCGCGTCAGGCCGTCGAGGACGGCGCCGAGGTCGTCTTCGTCGCAGGGGGCGACGGCACGGTGCGCGCGTGCATCGAGGGCCTCGCGGGGACGGGCGCGGCGCTCGCGATCCTCCCGGGCGGCACGGGCAACCTGCTCGCGGCGAACCTCGGCATCCCGACGCGTTCCGTCGACGGGATCCGGATCGCGCTCGAGCGCGGGCGCCGGACCATCGACGTCGGCGAGGTCGACGGCCAGGTGTTCGCGATCATGGCCGGGATGGGCCTCGACGCCGCCATGATGGACGACGCCCCGACGGCGCTCAAGGCGCGCGCCGGGTCGATCGCCTACGTGTTCTCGGCCCTCAAGCACCTCGCCGACGACGAGATGCGCCTCGAGGTGACGGTCGACGGCACGACCCGTCGCCGCCGCGCGCGGACCGTCGTGGTGGGCAACGTCGGCCGGCTCCAGGCCGGGACGAACCTCCTGCCCGACGCGGAGCCCGACAACGGCCAGCTCGAGGTCGCGATCATCGCGCCGCGCAGCCTCAAGCACTGGGTCCAGCTGCTGTGGGGCGTGGTGCGCGGGAAGAGCCGGGTGCCGAGCCGTGAGGTCGTGCGCGGCCGGGAGATCTCCGTCGTCTCCGACCGGCCTCAGCCCCGACAGCTCGACGGCGACGTCATCGAGCCGTCCGAGCGGCTCGACGTGAGCGTGCGCCCCGACGCGCTCGTGGTGTGCGTCTACCAGCCCGACGAGTCCGAGGACCTCGCCGAGGGTGGTCCGAGGAAGGGCTGACGTCGCGTTCCGGCAGGATGTCCCCATGAGCCAGCCCGAGCCTCCACCCTCCGCGTCTCCGTACGGCGCGGGACCTGGTCCGTACGACGGCGCGGCACACCCGCCCGGCGCGTTCGACGGCGCGGCACACCTGCCTGGCGCGTTCGACGGCGCGGCGTACCCGCCGGGCGCGTACGCCGACGTCCGCTCTCCGTCCGGGCCGGCCGGACCGTCCGGGCCGTCCGCCGCCCCGCCGCGTCGGTCGGGACTCGCGCTCGTGTCGTTCTGGGCCGGTGTCGCGACGGTGCTGGTCGGCGCCGTCTACACCCTCGCGCTGCCCGTCGTGATCCGGTCGATGAGCTTCGCCTCGATGTCGTACGTCACCCTGCAGGCCGGGCACGGCATCCTCTCCGTGGTCCTCGCGCTCGTCGCGGTGGTCACGGGGCTCGTCGTGCTCGTCCGGCGCGCGCCGGGGACGGGCTTCGCCGCCGCGGGCACGGCGCTCGGGGCGGCGGCGCTCCTGAGCGTGGTGCTGGGTCTCCTCCAGGGCGTGCTCCTGCGAGTTCTCTGACGCCTCGCGCCGTCTTGCCCGACCGCGCACGACGACGTGCGAGGCGTCGCGGTCGGGAGCACGGTGGGGCGATGAGCCCGTCCCGCGCAGCGACCGCTCCGCGCCGCCCCGGCGCGCAGGAGTGGGTGCCCGACGGCGCCGCCGCCCGCGACGTCGACGCGCTCACCGGGGCCGTCCAGGGCTGCCGCGGGTGCGAGCTGTGGGCGGACGCGACGCAGGCGGTGTTCTCGCGGGGAGCCGACGACGCGCCGCTCGTCCTCGTGGGCGAGCAGCCGGGCGACCGCGAGGACCGGGAGGGGGAGCCGTTCGTCGGCCCCGCGGGGCGCGTCCTCGCCGACGCGCTCGAGGCGGCCGGGATCGTCCCCGACCGGGTGTACCTCACGAACGCGGTGAAGCACTTCCGGTTCGAGCAGCGGGGGAAGCGCCGTCTGCACAAGACTCCCGACGTCGCGCACGTCCGCGCGTGCCTGCCCTGGCTCGAGGCGGAGGTCGCCGCGGTCCGGCCGCGCGTCGTCGTCGCTCTCGGCGCCACGGCCGCGCGTGCGGTGCTCGGTCGTCCGGCGCGGGTCACCGCGGAGCGAGGGCGCGTCGTCGACCCGGACGACGCCCCGGACGGCGCCCCGCGGGGCGGCGGCGGGGACGGCCCCGCGGGCGGCGCGCGTCGCGGCGCGGACGGGAAGGGTGGAGCGTCGCCGCTCGTGGTCGTCACGACGCACCCCTCGGCGCTGCTGCGCCTGCGCGACCGGTCGGGATGGGACGAGGCGTTCGACGCGCTCGTGTCCGACCTGCGCGTCGCTGCCGAGGCGGCCGGGCTCGGGGCGCGCGGCGCGTGACGAGCGCCGTCCCGGACGCGGCTGTCAGGCTCCCCGCCACGACCCAGCGGTGGGAGGCGCTGAGCTTCCTGCACTGGCCGGTCGACCCGCTCGTGGTGCAGCGCGTGCTGCCCCGCGGCCTGCGGGTCCAGACGTACGACGGCGCGACGTACGTCGGCCTCGTGCCGTTCCGCATGGAGGACGTGCGGCTCGGGCCGCTGCCGGCCGTCCCGCGCTGGTCGACGTTCGGCGAGCTCAACCTGCGTGTCTACGTGCGGGACGCCGCGGGGGGTGAAGGCGTGTGGTTCGACGCGCTCTGGTGCGAGCGCGCCGCGTTCGTCGCGGTGACGCGCGTCGCGGGGGTGCCGTACCACCGGTGTCGTGCGGCGGTGCCCGACGCCACGGGCGACGAGGTCCTGCGGTACCGGTTCGTCTCGACGTCGCGCACCGCGCCCGTGCGGTTCGCCGCCCGGGTGCGGGCGCACGAGGAGGTGGACGCGTCGTCGGGCCTGACGCGGTGGCTCACCGCGCGCTGGGCCGCGTACGCGGTGCGGGCCGGGCGGACATGGCGGATCCCCGTCGAGCACGAGCCGTGGACGCTGCGGCGCGGGAGCGTCGACCGTCTCGCGACCGACGCCCTCCAGCGCCTCGGTCTCTCCCTGCCGGCGGACCCGCCGCTCGTCCACGTCGCCGCCCGGCCGGTCGACGCGCGCCTCGGGATCCCGCGGCTCCCCTGACGCCCGGTCAGGCTCCTGGTGCGACGATCCCGTGCTCGTACGCCCACACGACGAGCTGCACGCGGTCGCGCGCGCCCGTCTTCGTCATGACGCGGCTCAGGTGCGACTTCACCGTGCTCGGCTCGAGGAACAGCGCCGCCGCGATCTCCGCGTTCGACGACCCGCGGCACAGCAGCCCGACGATGTCGTGCTCGCGCGCGGTGAGCAGCCCGGCCGCGCCCTCGTCCCGGGTCGCGGGGGAGCGGCGCCGCGCGAACTCGTCGATGACGCGGCGCGTGAGCGACTGGTCGACGAGCCCGTCGCCGGACGCGACGCGCCGCACGGCCTCGACGAGCACGTCGGG
Organism: Cellulosimicrobium sp. PMB13; assembly: GCF_051294865.1. Classification (NCBI taxonomy): domain Bacteria; kingdom Bacillati; phylum Actinomycetota; class Actinomycetes; order Micrococcales; family Promicromonosporaceae; genus Cellulosimicrobium; species Cellulosimicrobium sp. PMB13. Next base: position 1,431,756 of record NZ_CP145910.1, read on the forward strand.
CTCCGCGTCCTTGAGCAGGAACCCGCTCGCGCCCGCCTCGAGCGCACCGAACACGTAGTCGTCGAGGTCGAACGTGCTCACGACGAGCACGGGCACGGGGTCGACGACCTCCGGCCCGGCGAGCGCGCGCGTCGCCGTGATCCCGTCCCCGCCGGGCATGCGCACGTCCATGCACACGACGTCCGGCCGCTCGCGGCGGGCGACGCGCACGGCGTCCGCGCCGTTGGACGCCTCGCCGACGACCTCCAGGCCCTCGCTCTCGAGGATCACGGTGAAGCCGGCGCGCACGACGGCCTGGTCGTCGACGAGCACGACACGGGTCACGGGGTCTCCAGGGTGGTGGGATCGGCAGCGAGGTCGGCTGCGGGCACGGCGGCTGACGCCGGTGCGGAGGTGGGGCCCGTGGTCGCGGTGCGACGCGCGGGAGCGGCGCGCCGGTCCACCGGGCCGGTCCGGGGGACGGTCAGGCGGACGCGCCACGCGCCGTCGGGCCGGAGCCCCGCCACGAGCGTTCCGCCGACCATCGTCGCGCGCTCCGTCATGCCGATGACCCCGTGCCCCGGGGGGTCGCCGTCCGAGCGAGGGCTGCCCGGGGGTACCGCGTTGCGGACGGTGAGCACGAGCTCGGTCTGCCCGTACTCAAGGAGCACCTCGACGGGCCGGCCGGGGCCGTGCCGGCGCGCGTTCGACAGGGCCTCCTGCAGCACCCGGAACACGGTGAGCTGGGCGGTCGGCGACAGGTCCCAGGCGTCGCCGCGCACCTCGTCGCGCACGACGGCGCCGGCCGCCCGCGCGTCGTCGATCAGGGCGGGCAGGTCCGCGAGGGTCGGCTGCGGCGCAGGCTCGGCGTCGCCGGACCCGCGCAGCAGCCCGACGACGAGCCGCAGGTTGTCGAGGGTCTCTCGGCCCTGTGCGCGGATGCGGCGCATCGACTCCTTGGCCCGCTCGGGGTCCCGGTCGACGAGGCGCTCTGCCGCCGCGGCCTGCACGACGATGCCGGACAGGTGGTGGGCGGCGACGTCGTGCAGCTCGCGCGCCATGCGTCCGCGCTCCTCGAGGACGGCGCTCGCGGCCAGGGCCTCGCGCTCGCGCTCGGCGCGCTGCACCCGGTCGTGCAGCTCGGCGAGCAGCGACCGGCGCGTCGCGACGTACTCCCCGACGAGCGCCGCGACGAGGTAGGTCGCGAGCGCGTTGAGCAGCGCGCCGGCCGCCTGCGCGACATAGGCGGCGCCGCTCGTCCCGAGCGTGCCCACCCCGCCGAGCGCGAACAGGACCAGCGCCTGACCGGCGGCCGCGAGGGCCGCGGCGACGAGCCCCCGTCGCCGCGGCGCGTAGGCGCCGGCCGAGTACGCGGCGACGAGCGTCGCCGGCGCCTGGAAGGACAGGTACGACGGGAGGAGGACCAGGAGGGCGACCTGCCCGCCGACCGTGAGGGCGAGGCACGCGACCGGGTACCTGCGCCGGACGACGAGGCACGCCGCCTGCGCGACGAGCACCGCGAGGACGGCGGCGCGCTCGCCCGCCGTGACGACGACGGCGCCCGGGCCCGCGCCGAACGTCGTCCCCGCCTCGGAGGCGACGACCCGCTCGACACCGAGGAAGAGCGCGACGCTCACGAGCGCGACGGCACCGGCGAGGACGGCGTCGCGCCCGCCGTCGGTGCGCACGCCGAGAGCGGCGAGCCAGCGGCGCAGGGTCAGGGTCACGGACGTCTCCGGGGTCGGCGGGCGGGGAGGGCGATGCGCTCACCCTAGGCGGCGTGCTCGCGAGATCGATCTCGTGCACGACCGGCGGATCACACGAGGTCGCGCCGCCGGAACGACAGGGCACCGCTGCCGAGCAGCACGACGACCCACGCGCACAGCCCCGCGAGCGCGGCGGCCACGCCGAACGGCGCGCTCCCGCCGAGCAGCTCGGCGGCGCCCTGACCCGTCGTCGCGAGCGACGCGAGGCCGAGCGGGAGCCACGACGCGGCGGCCGACTGCCCGCCCGAGAGCAGCGTCACGACGGCCTGCACCAGCGGTTCGACGAGTGCCAGCGCCCCGACGGTGACGACGGCCCCGACCTGATGACGCACGAGCGTGCCGACCGCGAGCCCGAACCACGCGAGGAGCACGAGCACGACGAGCCCACGGCCCCAGATGCCGAGGACCTCCGCGGGCGACAGCTCGAGGCGCGCGCCCGGCGTCGTCGCGATCGCGACGAGAAGACCCGCGGCGCTCACGACGGCGAGCGTGACGCCGACGACGAGCGCGACGGTGGCCGTCGCTCCCGCCTTGCCCGCGAGCACGCGGACCCGCGAGGGCTGCACGAGCGCCGTGGGCACGATGCCCCCGGTGCGGAAGTCCGTGGTCACGGCGAGGACGCCGAGCAGCAGCATGCAGACGGCGGTGATCCCGGTCGACCCGCCGCTGCCGCCCCCGGTCGCGAGCACGTCGAGGACGGTCCGCTGGAACGCGGCCTGCGTCGGGTCCGCGAGGGACGAGAGGTCGGGGGCGAGGTCGGCGGGCAGCCCCGAGGCCGCTCCGTCCAGCGACCCGAGGCTCCCGAGGACGCGGGGCAGGGCGACGAGGAAGCCCTGGACGAGCAGCATGCCCGCGAGGGCGACGCCCCCGACGACCCACGCGGCGCGCGTGGTGCGGAGCTTGAGGATCTCGGCGCGGTACATCAGCGGACTCCTTCGGTCGTCGCGGTGAGGTCGAGGTAGTAGTCCTCGAGCGAGCGGTCGCTCACCAGGGCGTCGAGCGGGCCGTCGGCGACGACGCGCCCCTGCCCGATCACGACGAGGTCGTCGGCCACCTGGCGCACCTCGGACAGCACGTGGCTCGCGAGCAGCACGGCGCCGCCGTCGTCGGCGAACCCGCGCAAGAGGTCGCGCAGCCAGCGCATCCCCGCGGGGTCGAGGCCGTTGGCGGGCTCGTCGAGCACGAGCACCTGCGGGTCGCCGAGCAGCGCGGCCGCGAGACCGAGGCGCTGGCGCATGCCGAGCGAGTAGGTGCGCACGCGGCGGTCGGCTGCGGGGGTCATGCCGACGAGCGCGAGCACCTCGTCGACGCGGCGCGCCGGGAGGTGTCCGGCGGCGGCGAGGACGCGCAGGTGGTCGCGCCCCGTGCGGCCCGGGTGCAGGCCCCCGGCGTCCAGCAGCGCGCCGACGGTGCGGGCCGGGTCGGGCAGCTCGTGATAGGCGCGTCCGTGGACGGTCGCGGTGCCGGACGTCGCGGCCGCGAGCCCGAGCAGCACGTGCAGCGTGGTGGTCTTGCCGGCGCCGTTCGGCCCGAGCAGCCCGACGACGCGTCCCGGCTCGACCGCGAAGGTCACGTCGTGGGCGGCGTCGAACGCGCCGAAGGACTTGCGCAGCCCGGTGATCTGGACAGCAGGCACAGCGTCCCCTTCCGGTGGGCCGCACGGGCTCTCCGTGCGGTCCCACCAGGCTCGTCGGCGCGGCCCGGCCGCGTCTTGGGCCGCGCGGGGGAACCCTGCTTGCGACCTCCGGCGGACCCGCCCGGTCACGAGGGCGCGCTCCCCGCTTGCAGGCCGTGCGTCGCCGCAGGTCAGGAGGGCGGGCGTGACAGGCCGGGCGGGCATGGGGCAGTCTGGTGAGCCCGACACGACCGCTCGGCGCGCCGCGTGCTGCGCCGTCCGCCGGTCTCGACCGCGCTGGAAGGAGGCGAGGTGCACCGTCGTCCCGACCTGACCGACGAGTCCCGACCGGGCTCCTCGGACCGCCCCGACGCCACCGGGACGCGCGTCGCGAGCCGCCGCGCGGCCCCTCGCGGGACGCGCGCCGCCCTGCCCTGGGGCGCGGTCGTCGCAGGCGCCGGTGCGGTGACGATCGTCGTCGCGGCGGCCGGGATGGTGGGTGCCGCGACCGGTGGGTCGCCGCCCGTCGTCGTCCCCGCGAGCGCGTCCGAGGACTGGGACGCGGGGTCCGACCCGGCGGTCGTGCCGCGCCCGGACGAGCCGCGTCCCGTCGTCACCCGGATCCCGCCGCCCGAGCCGGTGGACGAGGAGCCGGCGCCGCGTCCGTCGTCGACCACGGACCGGCCGGCCGAGACGCCTGCGGTACCGCCCGTCGCCGAACCGGCCCCCGCGCCGACCGGGAGCGCGCCGACCACCCCCACGCCCGCGGCGACCCCGACCCCGAGCCCTGACCCCACCGCGGAGCCCGACGCCCCGACGGCCACCTGGGTCCAGGAGCGTCTGCGGGTCCACGGGCTCGACGTCGAGGTCACCGGAACCCTGGACGACGCGACCGTCGCCGCGCTGCGCGTCTTCCAGGAGGCGCGCGGCCTCACCGCCGACGGCCGCGTCGGGACGCAGACGCGCGCGGCGCTCGCCGCCGCGCCGCAGGAGTCCGGGGGCGGGGAGGAGACGAGCCCGCCGCCCACGACGGAGCCGACGGAGCCGACGACGCCCACCGAGCCGACCTCCCCCGGCTCCACGACGGACGGCGAGGGTGCTGCCCCGTCGTTGCAGTCCGTGCCGTCCACCGCGGGCGACGGAGCCGACTGACGGTCGACCTGCCGGTCGGCCCCGTCGGTCGGCCCCGTCGGTCGGCCCCGTCGCGCGGATCAGCCCGCGGTGCCGGTGACCGCGGTGCCGTCGCGCCGGACGACGTACTCGAGGGTCTCGCCGCTCCAGAAGTGGAACGTGAGGGTCACGGGGGCGCCGTCGGTCACCTCGGCGAAGAACGCGGGCCGCAGGACGATCTCCTCGGCGGCCGCGTCCGGTGCGAACGTCACGTCGAACTCCTTGAACGACGTCCACCCGTGCGGTCCGGCGTTCGTCCCGTCGGCGTAGCGGGCCTCCATCGTCGCGAGGCGGTCGCCGCGGAACTGCGTCGGGACGGCGAAGTCGTCCGTCGTGCCGGTGGCGTCGCCCAGGACGGGGACGTCGGCGCCCACGACCTCGATCCACCAGGGCAGGCCGCCCGCGAACTTCACGCGCAGCTCCGTGCGCGTGCCCAGCGTCCCGTCGCCGGCGAGGCGGTCGAGGAGCGTGGCCGAGAGGGTCAGGTCGTTCCCGACGAGCGTGTAGTCGCGCCCCTGCTTGAGCTTCTTCTTCCCGTCGTACAGGTCCCGGAAGCGCGTGCCGTTCGGCTCGAGGACGACCGTCTGCGCGGTCACCGCGCCGGCACGGACGAACACCTGGTCCGTCGAGGCCGTCCCGGAGCGCCGGTCCCAGCTCGTGGAGATGTGCTCGAACAGCTCGGGGTCGCTCCACGTGAGCGCCGTCCGGTCGAGGTGCTGGCCGTTGTCCCACAGCATCGTCGTGATGCCCGTGGTGCGAGCCTGGTGGCCGAGCCGCTCGAAGAACTTGAGCTTCTCGCCCTGCTCGATCGTGCCGGTGTGACGGTCGAAGCCCAGGAGCCCGTACTCGCCGAGGATCACCGGGATCCCCTGCGCGACGAACGTGTCGTGGACGCGCGCGAAGGTGCCGTCCATGTCGGCCCGGGCGACGTCGTCGAACCGCGTGCCGCCCGCGACGTTCACGCTGAACGGCCAGTAGCCGTAGTAGTGGAACGTCGCCGCGAGGTTCGGGTCGTCGAGGGCGTCGAACGTCTCCACGAGGGCGTCGAGCCGCCCCTGGTCGGCGTTGGTGTGGAGCGTGGGCAGCACGAGCACGCGGTCGGCGTTCCGGCCGCCGCTCGCGCGCACGACGTCGTGGAACACGGTGTTGAGCTCGTCGAGCAGCGCGTAGGCGGTCGTGTCGTCGACGCCCGCGAACTGCGGCTCGTTGATGCTCTCGAAGAGCACCGTGCGGGGCTGGTCGCGGAACCGCTCCGCGAGCTGCTCCCACGTCGCGGTGAACTGCGCGAGCACGGCGTCGTGGTCGGAGCCCATCTGGTGCGTCCACATCCACGAGTCGTGGTGGACGTCGAGGAGGACCGAGAGGTCCTCGTCGACCGCCCAGTCCACGACCTGCTCGACCCGGTCCAGCACGGCGGGGTCGATCGTGTAGTCGGGAGCGGTCCCCTGGTGCTGGCCCCACGTCACCGGGAGGCGGATGCTCTCGAAGCCCTGGTCCTCGATCTCGTCGAGCAGCTCGCGCGTGACGACGGGGTTGCCCCAGGCCGTCTCGTCCGCGCCGACGGCGTCGAACGAGTTGCCGAGGTTCCAGCCGGGCTGCATCGCGGCGACGACCTGGTTCGCCGACGGCGGTGCCGGGCGCTTCGTGCCGAGGTCCGTGGCGACGGCCGAGGGGGCGCCGGTGCTCGCGGCCGCGGGGGACGCGAGGGACGTCGCGACCGCGACGGTGGCGGCGAGCGCCAGGAGGCGGATGGGTCGGGATGGTGTCACGGGGATGCCCTTCGTCGCGCAGTCCGTCGCTCGCGGGGTGCTCTCCGGCGAGCGGTCCGTCGGGGGCGGCGGGTCCGTCGCCCCCGGTCTGGTACGCCTCGCCGCGGCTGTGCGGTCGAAGCGCTTCGATGGTCACGGTAGGGGACCACGTACCGTAGGGCAAGGGGTCAGGCGCACGCGGGTCGCGTTTGGTGCCCGGGAAGGCGTCGGTGTCCTGCCGGGCGCAGGGCAGCGCGTGCGGGGTGGTTCGAACCGCTTCGCCTGGCCCGGGTGCGTGCCCGCAGAGACGGCTGTGCCGCACGGGGACGAGGAGCGCCGGGACACCCGCTTTCCGGTCGGTAAGGTTCGCAGGACGGGCGACGGATGGAGCAGGCGATGACGAGCGCGACGACCGGGACGGTCCGGGCAGGTGGCGGACCCCGCCGAGCCGATCTTGCGGATCCCGGGCGGGGGTACGCCAAGGGGCGGGCGAAGCGCGAGCAGATCCTCCAGGCGGCGATCCAGCTCTTCGGCGAGGTCGGGTACCACTCGGCGTCGCTCCGCGAGCTCGCCTCCCGTGTCGGGATGTCGCACCCCGGGCTCCTGCACCACTTCCCGACGAAGGTGTCGCTGCTGGAGGCCGTGCTCGAGCATCGTGACGTCGTCGACCGGTCGGAGCTGGGCGAGGAGATCGAGCGGGGCACCGACTACGTCGACGCGCTCGTCGCACTGGTCGAGCGCAACAGCCGGCGCCGCCCCGTGGTCGAGCTGTTCACGGCGCTCGCGGCGGAGGCGACGTCGCCCGACCACCCGGCGCACGAGTATTTCGTCCAGCGGTACGCCACGACCGTCGCGGCCATCCGGGACGGGCTGCAGCGATACGCCGACACCGGGCGGCTGCGGGACGGCGTCGACGCCGCCGTCGCCGCCCGCCACGTCGTCGCCCTCATGGACGGGCTGCAGGTCCAGTGGCTGCTCGCGCTCGACCGCGACGAGGAGGATCGCGTCGACATGGCCGCGGACCTCCGGGCCTACCTCCGGATGGTTCTCGCCGACTGAGGGTCATCGAGGGTCATCGCCGAGGCGGCTGATCCCGGGCTCTCAGCCGAGGAGGTCCGCCGGCAGCGGCTCGTCGCTCGCCGCGAGGCACAGGCCGGTGCGGTCGCCGTCCCGCCACGACGCCTCGGTCGGCGCCCACACGACGCGCTCGACGCCCTCGGGCGCCGCGGCACCGAGCGTCTCCGGCCCGCAGACGCGGGCGACGCGGCGGTCGACGGCGTCCTGGCCGGGCCACGTCTCGTCGGCGCCGAAGTCGGTGCGCGCGACGACCTGGGCCCGGTGCTCGTCCGCGCACGGGACCACGCGCACGCGCGTGACCTCGCCGTCGGGCGGCAGCTCCTCGAGGCAGCTGCCGAGCACGAGCTGCCGGGCGTTCACGGTCGCGGGCTCGCTCACGTCGCCCGCGAGGGGCGTCCGTGCCTGTTCGCCCTGCCACCAGGCGATCCCGCCGACGACCCACCCGAGCGTGACGGCTGCCCCGACGGCCATGCCCGTCAGCGCGAGCCCTCGCCCCCGCGTCCGGTGCGCGCGGACCCGGGACAGCGCGGCGCCGCCCAGCCCGATCCCGACGGGACCGAGGACGAGCCCCGCGGGAACGCTCGCCACGGCGAGCGGCTCCGTGCGTGGAGGTGGCGGGGTCCATCCCGGCGCGTAGTACGTCTCCGCCGCGAACCCGCCCACCGCCGTACCGGTGGTCGCAGCGCCGCCGTCGGAGGGTGGTGGTGCGGGCACCGGCGGCGCGGGCGGCGCAGCGTCCGGCGTCACGCCCGCCGGTCCGCGGCCCGCCGGGGGGTGCGGACGGCCGTCGGGCGGTGCGAAGAGGTCGTCTCCCATGGTCAGACCCCGTCCGAGACGATCCCGACGAGCAGGAGCCCCAGCACGACCGTGCCCACCGCCCCGACGGCGATCCCGGCGATCGCGAAGCCCTTGCCGCGCTTGCCGTCACGCATCACCTGGTTCAGCGCGACGATGCCCAGGACCAGCCCGACGACGCCCGTGAGGCCGAGGCACAGGACGAGGCTCGCGACGGAGACCACCATCGACGCGACGGCGAGCCCGCTCGTCGGGGTCACGGGGCCGTACGGCTGCCCGTACGCGCCCGGGTACGCCGGGCCGTAGCCCGGCGGCGGATAGCCGGGCGACGGATAGCCCGGCGGCGGATAGCCCGGCGGGGGGTAGCCCGCCGCCGGGTCGCCCGGCCCGGGGTACGGCGTCGTCCCGGGGGGCGTCCCGTACGGGGCCGAGGGGCCGGGCCCGTAGGGCGAGGTGTGTCCCGCGGACGGCGCGACCGCTCCCGACGGCGGTGCGAACCCGTCCGCACCGGTCCCGGGGACGGTGCCGCCGGCCGTCGGCGCGGCCGGGGCGAGGGCGTCGTCCTCCGAGGGGAGGTCGTACGGCGACCACGGCTGCTGCTGCGGGCGACGGGGCGCGTACGGGTCCGGGTCGTCCGGGGAGCCGTACGGCGGGACGGGCGGCGTCGTCATGGTCACACCGTAATTCGTCCGGCGGTGCGCCGTGCCCGGCGCCCACAGGCTGTGGAGAGGGCTCGTCAGTCGGCGAGGTCGACGACGACGGGCACGTGGTCCGACGCGCCCTTGCCCTTGCGCTCGTCCCGGTCGATGAGGACGCCGGTCGCCCGGGCGCGCGCCGCGGGCGACAGGTAGGCGAAGTCGATGCGCATGCCCTCGTTCCGCGGGAACCGCAGGCGCTGGTAGTCCCAGTACGTGTAGGTGCGCTCGGCGGGGATCGCCTCGCGCGTGACCTCGGTGTACCCGGCGGCGCCGAACGCGGCGAACGCGTCCCGCTCCGCGGGCGTCACGTGCGTCTTGCCGGCGAACTTCGCGACGTCCCACACGTCCGTGTCGAGCGGCGCCACGTTCCAGTCACCCACGAGGGCGATCTGCGCCGACGGGTCGTCCGCGAGCCAGCCGGCGGCGCGGTCGCGCAGCTCGTCGAGCCAGCGCAGCTTGTACTCGTAGTGCGGGTCGCCGACCTCGCGCCCGTGCGGCACGTACAGGCTCCAGACGCGCACGCCGCCGCACGTCGCGCCGAGGGCCCGCGCCTCGACCCGGGCCGGGTCGCCGAAGGCGGGCTGACCGGGGAACGACGTCTCGACGTCGTCCAGGCCGACACGCGAGACGACCGCGACGCCGTTCCACTGGTTGACGCCGACGTGCGCCACCTCGTACCCGGCGTCCTCGAACGGGCCGACCGGGAACTGCGCGTCGGTGCACTTGGTCTCCTGGAGCGCCAGGACGTCCGTCCCCGACCGTTCGAGGAACGCGACCGCCCGGTCGACACGGGCGCGGATCGAGTTGATGTTCCAGGTCGCGAGGCGCACGGGCACCAGCGTAGGTCCGACCGCCCCCGCGCCCGCACGCCCGCACGCTGGTCGGCCGCCACGACCGTAGGCTGTGGCCATGGCGACAGCACTCATCACCGGCGCGAGCGCCGGCCTGGGCCTGGAGTTCGCGTGGCAGCTCGCCACGGCGCGGCACGACCTCGTCCTCGTCGCGCGTGACGAGGCGCGCCTGGAGGAGGTCGCCGGGCAGATCCGGGCCGCCGCGGGGGTGCACGTCCAGGTGCTGCCGGCGGACCTCACGCTTCCCGACGACGTCGCCCGGGTCGCGGAGCGTCTCGCCGCCTCGGGCGACGGCGAGCAGCGCCCGGTCGGACTCCTCGTCAACAACGCGGGCTTCGCGACGCACCAGCGGTTCGTGGGCGGCGACCTCGACGTCGAGCTCGGCGCCCTCGACGTCATGGTGCGCGCCGTCCTCGTCCTGTCGCACGCCGCCGCCGAGCAGATGACCGAGCGGGGACGCGGCGCGATCCTCAACGTCGCGTCCGTCGCCGCGCTCACCGCCGGCGGCACCTACGCCGCCGCCAAGGCGTGGGTCCGCACGTTCACCGAGGGCCTCGCCGTCGAGCTCGCCGGTACGGGCGTGAGCGCCACGGTGCTGTGCCCCGGCTTCACGCACACCGAGTTCCACGAGCGGGCCGGCGTCGACATGTCCGGGCTGCCCGACGTCGCGTGGCTCGACGCCGACCGCGTCGTCGCCACCGCGCTCGCCGACGTGCGGCGCGGCGTCGTCATCTCGACGCCGTCGACGCGCTACCGGCTCGCCTCCGCAGCGCTGCGCGCGATGCCCCGCTCCGCCGTGCGGGCCATCGGCCGGCACCGCTGACGACGGGCCGCGCCGCACCGCTAGGGTGAGCGGCGCGCGGGGGCGACCGACTCCCGGGCGAGAGGGGGGCGGTCGTGGGACCCGACGTGGGGTTCGGCGAGATGTCGAGCATGTTCACCGTCGTGCCGATCCTCATCGGGGTGGCTGCCGTGCTGGTCTTCGGGTCGGCGATCGTGCGGCTGGTCCGTGGCGCCACCGGGCGCGGCGGCGGGGGCACGGGCAGCGGGTCCGGGGTGCTCCGGGCGCCGGACCCGAGCTGGCAGCGCACCGCTCGCGACGACTCGCTCGTCGACCGGTACCGCGGCGGACCGTTCGCCGCTGACGGGTTCGAGCGCGGCGCGGTCGACGTCCTGCGCGGCACCGTCCAGGGCCACCCCGTCACCGCGTTCACGTACGAGTGGCACACGCACGAGTACGAGAGCTCCGGCATCGGGACGGACTCGTCGCGCCGGCGCGTCGTCGTCCGGCGTGCCGCGCCGATCGTCGCGGTCGAGACCGGCGGCGTCGTGCCCCGGCTCGAGCTCAAGCCGGAGGGCGTCCTCGGCGGCCTGGTGAACAGGGTCACCGGCGGGGAGATCGAGGTGGGCGACCCCGAGGTCGACAAGGCCTGGTCGATCCGCGGCGTGGACGGCGAGCGGACGCGACGCTTCCTGGGCCCGGACGTGCGGGGACTGCTCATGTCGTCCTCGCTGCGGGGCGAGCGGATCGTGCTCGACGGGGCGTACGCGTTCGTGTGCACGTCGACGGACGTCGCGGCCGTCTCCCGGGACCTCGTGGCCCTCGTGCGGAGCGGCCTCTCGGCCGCCGACGGGGTGCCGCCGTCCTCGCCTGCCGCCGGGGCGCCGGGGCGGGCCGTGACCGACGCACCCGACTGGGGCACGCCCGGGAACGGGTGACCCGACTACCCTGGCGGTCGTGACTACCGAACTCTCCTCGACCCCGCGCGAGCAGCTGCTCGACCTCATCCGCGAGCTCGCCGTCGTGCACGGCAAGGTCACGCTCTCCTCGGGCAAGGAGGCGGACTACTACGTCGACCTGCGCCGCGTCACGCTGCACCACCGCGCTGCGCCGCTCATCGGGCACCAGATGCTGGACCTGCTCGAGGAGCAGGGCCTCGGGACCGCGGAGGTGGACGCCGTGGGTGGCCTGACGCTCGGCGCCGACCCCATCGCGACGGCGCTCCTGCACGCCGCGGCGTCGCGCGGCCAGGACCTCGACGCGTTCGTCGTGCGCAAGGCCGCGAAGGCGCACGGGATGCAGCGCCAGATCGAGGGGCCCGACGTCGCGGGTCGCCGCGTGGTCGTGGTGGAGGACACCACGACGACGGGCGGGTCGCCGATCGCCGCGATCGAGGCCGTCCGCGCCGCCGGTGGCGAGGTCGTGGGCGTCGCGACGATCGTCGACCGCGCGACGGGCGCGGGGGAGAAGATCGAGGCGCTCGGGGTGCCGTACCACTTCCTCTTCAGCCTGGAGGACCTCGGGCTGGCCTGAGCCTCCCCACGAACTCTCTCTGGCAGACGCCTCGCGGTCCCCTCGGGCGGCGGGGCGTCGTCGTGCGCGGACACATCTCACACCCACTAGGCAAGGCTTACCTTGCTTTGGTGAGGGTTGCCTTATACAGTCCGACGCGACAGTGCGTCAGATCGCGCTGAGCACTCCGCCCGGCCTCCGCCGCGGCGGCCGAGAGACCAGCACCGGAGACCTCGTGCGCACATCCCTGCCGGGACGCCTCAGCCGCGTCCTCGCCTCGTTCCTCACCGGCGCGCTCGTCGCCGGTCTCACCGTCGGGGGCGTCGTCGCCCCCGCCCAGGCAGCCACCGCGGAGATCCAGGGTGGCTCGGCGACCTGGAACTTCGTCGACTCGTGGTCGAGCTACGTCACGGGTCCGATCGCGCAGGGGACCATCACCCCGGCGCCCGGGGCCGCGGGCTCGGCGTACTCGCCGGCCTCGGGCACCTACGACGACGAGACGGGCACCGGCACGGTGCGCTTCGGCGGCACGACCCGCTACGAGGGGCACCACGGTGCTCTGGACGTGACGATCTCGGACCTGACGCTCGAGCTCACCGGCCCGACGACCGGCGTGCTGCGCGCCGACTTCTCAGGGACGGTCACCGAGGGTGCCGGGAACGACGCCACGGTCGCCGAGGTCACCGTCACGACGACCCGCACGGGCGACGACGTCACCCTCACCGCGAACGGGACGGTCGGCGCCTCCCTCGCGAGCGTGTCGAGCTACTTCTCGATGTACTCCGGGCGGGCGATCGCGCCGCTGACCGCGACGTTCACGGTGCCGGAGCCGGTCCTCCCGGCGGTCACCACGACGACGACGCTCGCCGTCGCGCCGTCCGGCGCGTCCGTCGAGGGCGGCACGGTGGGGCTGACCGCGACGGTGGCGCCCGCCGCGGCCGGGTCGGTCGAGTTCCGGGACGGCGACACGGTCCTCGGCTCCGCCGAGACGTCCGGGGGCTTCGCACGCCTCCAGACCGGCCCGCTCGCCGTCGGCGACCACAGCTTCTCGGCGGTGTTCACGCCCGCGGACGTCGCGGCGTTCACCGGCTCGAACTCCGCGGTCGTCGGTCACACGGTGACCGCCGCCGTGGAGCCCGAGCCCACGCCGGTCGCGGACCCGGAGGTGACGGTCACGCCGTCCACGCCGGTCGACCCGGCGGTGGAGAACACGTTCACGGTGTCGGGGACGGGCTTCGTCGGCCCGGCGGCGCAGTACGGGGCGTACGTGGTGCTGGGTGACGCGTCGATCTGGGACGGTTCCGGGCCGCTCGTCGCGACGGGGTGGCTGAACCTGGGCTGGGTGCAGCCGCGGCAGATCGTGGACGGCGCGTTCACGACGACGTTCACGGTGCCGGCGGGGTCGTTCGACCCCGAGGTGGAGTACGTGGTGGCGACGTCGGCGGCGCACGGCCTGTCGGTGACCGACCGTCGTCTGGACACCTTCACGCCGGTCGTCGTCCAGGGCGCCGAGCCGCAGGAGCCGGTCTGGGAGCCGTCCGTGACCGTCTACGCCGCGGACGGCGTGACCCCTCTCGGGGACTCCGCCGTGCGGGCAGGTGACGAGATCGTCGTCAAGGGCTCCGGGTTCGACCCGGCGGGGAACGTCGGCGGGCGGGGGATGCCGATCCCGGCGACCCTGCCGCAGGGCACCTACGTCGTCTTCGGCAAGTTCGCCGAGCAGTGGCGCCCGTCGGAGGGCGCCGGGTCCTCGGCGCGCAAGGTCGTGTCGCAGAGGTGGGCGCTCGCGGAGGACGTGCTCGACCAGGTCCCCGCGGTGTTCCAGCAGGCGATCCGGGACCAGTGGGTGGAGATCACGCCGGACGGCACCTTCGAGGCGACCCTCACGGTCGGTGCGTCCGAGGCCGAGGGCCGCTACGGCGTCTACACGTACGGCGCCGGCGGCGTGACCAACGCCGACCAGGAGCTCTACGCTCCGGTCGCCTTCACCACCGAGCCGACGGCTCCCGTCTGGGAGCCCGCCGTCGAGGTCTTCGCGGCGGACGGCACGACACCGCTCGGTGACACCGAGGTGTCGGTCGGCGACACGATCGTCGTCAAGGGCTCGGGCTTCGACCCCGCGGGGAACGTCGGCGGGCGCGGCATGCCCATCCCGTCGCACCTGCCCCAGGGCACCTACGTGGTGTTCGGCAGCTTCGCCGAGACGTGGCGGCCCTCCGAGGGCGCCAAGGCCTCCGCGCGCACGGTCGGGTCCCAGTCCTGGGCCCTCGCCGAGTCGGTCCTCGACCAGGTCCCGCCGCAGTTCCAGGGTGCGATCCGTGCCGCCTGGACCGAGGTCGCCGAGGACGGCACGTTCGAGGCGCGCCTCGTGGTGAAGAACCCCGCGGCGCTCGACGGCGGCCGCTACGGCGTCTACACGTATCCCGCGAGCGGCGTCGTCAACGCCGACCAGGAGCTCTACGTCCCGGTCGCGTACGACGCACCGCAGCCGCTCACCGTCTCGCCGTCGTCCACGACGGTGGAGGCGGGGAGGTCCGTGACGCTCACCGTGGGCGGGTTCGTCGACGGCGACACGCTCGCGGGCGTCACGCTCGACGGCGACGACGCGACCTTCACGCGGACCGGCAGCACCGTCGTGGTGTCCGTCCCGGAGGGCGCCGCGGGTGAGGTCGCGGTCGTCGTGACGTCGCGGCTGGGCGTCACGGGCAGCGCCACGCTGACCGTCACGAGGCCGTCCGTCGAGCCGCCGGTCGACCCGGAACCGTCCGTCCCGACGACCGTGGGGAGCCTGAGCTGGGGCGTCCGGACGTCGTTCGTCGACTACATCACTGGGACGATCGCGAAGGGCGGTGCGACGACCAGCGACGGCGCGTCCGTCTCCGGGAAGACCTTCACCTTCCGCCAGTCGACGCCGTGGTCCGCCCCGCAGACCGGGAAGGCCACCGGCTACGCCGGGTCCGTGCAGTTCACGGGTCACGACGGCCTGCTCAACCTCACGGTGTCGAACCCGCGCGTGCGGATCGACGGACCGGCCTCGGGCACGCTCGTGCTCGACGTGACGTCGTCGAACCTCGACGGCACGTCGTTCGACGAGGACGACGTCGCGTTCGCGTCGCTCGCCCTGCCGGCGCCGACGACCGCGAGGGACGGGTCCGTCACGTACTCGGGCGCGGCCGCGACCCTCACCGCCGCGGGCTCCGCCGCCTTCTCGGGCTTCTACGACGCGGGCGCCGAGCTCGCGCCCGTCACCTTCACGGTGGGCGTGCCCACGTCAAAGCCTGGCGGCGGTGACGGCGGCAGCATCGGCACGCCCGGCGACGGGTCGACGGGCGGCTCGGCGGACCCGGCCCGGGCGACGCTCTCGGTCTCCCAGGCCGCCCCGGGCGACGAGGTGACGATCAGCGGGATCGGGTTCGGCGCGAACGAGGCCGGCATCCGGTCCGAGATCCGGTCCACGCCGCGGACCCTCGCGACCGGCGTGGCCGCGAACGCGGGCGGAGCCGCGAGCGCGACCGTGACGATCCCGGCGGACGTCGCGCCGGGTGAGCACACGCTCGCGCTCGTCGGCGCGGGCCACGAGGCGACGGCACCGATCACGATCGTCGGGAGCGGAACGACGGGCTCCGGCCCGGGCGCCGGTCAGGGCGCCGCCGAGGAGAAGTGCTTCGCGCAGGGCGTCAACGGCGCGACGCTGACCTGGGGCGTGAGCGACCGCTTCCGCGCCTACGTCACGGGTCCGATCGCGAAGGGCTCCGTCTCGACGAGCGGCGTGCGCGACAACGGCACGACGTTCACGTGGAGCGGTGGCAAGGGGTCGTTCAACACCGACCTCGGCAAGGGCCGCGCGAGCTACGGCGGCACGGTCTCCTTCTCGGGCCACGAGGGAATCCTCGACCTGCAGATCTCGAACCCGCGCGTCGTGGTGAACGGCTCGACGGGCACGCTCGTGGTCGACGTCCGCAGCAGCGACATGGAGGGCAACGCGTCCTCCTCGAACGGCGTCGCGTTCGCGAGCCTGGACCTGTCGGGGGCGAGGTCGACCTCGGGTTCCACCATCACGTGGAGCGGCGCTCCGGCGACGCTCACCGCGGCCGGCGCGGCGGCGTTCGCCGGGTTCTACGACGCGGGCACCGCGCTCTCGCCCGTGACGGTCTCGTTCCCGGTGGGCGGCGACGTCGAGTGCGACGTGTACTCGGGCCTCGCGGCCACCGGCTCGGACGGCGGGAACCTTGCACTGACGGCCCTGGCGCTGCTCCTCACGGGCACGGTCCTCGTGGGCGCGACCACGCGCCGTCGGGCCCGGGCGCGCGTGACCGCCTGACCGGACGGGATGCACGACGGCGCCCGGTCACCTCGGTGACCGGGCGCCGTCGCGTCCGTGGACTCAGACCAGGTCGACGAGGTCCGCGACCGAGTCGACGACCTTGCTCGGCCGGAACGGGAAGCGGTCGACCTCGGACATGCGCGTCGAGCCCGTCATGACGAGGTACGTGTACAGGCCCGCCTCGATGCCCGCGACGACGTCGGTGTCCATGCGGTCGCCGATCATCGCCGTCGTCTCCGAGTGCGCGTCGATCCGGTTGAGCGCGGACCGGAACATCATCGGGTTCGGCTTGCCGACGAAGTACGGCTTGCGGCCGGTCGCGGACGTGATCATCGCCGCGACGGCGCCGGTCGCGGGGAGCGGACCCTCCTGCGACGGGCCGGTCGTGTCCGGGTTGGTGCAGATGAACCGCGCGCCCCCGAGGACGAGGCGGATCGCCTTGGTGATCGCCTCGAACGAGTAGGTGCGGGTCTCGCCGAGCACCACGTAGTCCGGGTCCGACTCGGTGAGCGTGTAGCCCGCCTCGTAGAGCGCCGTCGTGAGCCCGGCCTCGCCGACGGCGTACGCGCTGCCGCCCGGGATCTGGTCGTGCAGGAACTGCGCCGTGGCGAGCGCCGAGGTCCAGATCGACTCCTCGGGCACCTCGATGCCCGACGTCGCGAGCCGGGCCCGCAGGTCGCGGGCCGTGAAGATCGAGTTGTTCGTGAGGATGAGGAACGGGCGCCCCTTGTCGCGGAGCGCCTTGACGAACTCGGCCGCACCGGGGATCGCGTGGCCCTCGTGGACGAGGACCCCGTCCATGTCGGTGAGCCAGCTCGAGATCGTCCGCGTCGGCTGCTCCGTCATCGTGCGCCCTCCGTCGTGGTCCCGTCCGCGGCCTCGTCGGCCCGCGCGCCGGTGGTGGGGTCGTCGTCGCCCGCGAGGTGCTGGCCGGTGACGACGTCGGCGACCTGCTCCAGCACGGGCTCCGGCTCCCGCCGCGCGGCGCGTCGTGCCCGCCACACCTCGACGACCATCGGGAGCACCGACAGCGCGACGATGAGCAGCACGAGCGCCTCGATGTTCTCGCGCACGAACGTGATGTTGCCCAGGAGGTACCCGAGCACCGTGAGGCCCACCGCCCACAGCAGGGCGCCGAGCAGGTTGAAGCCGACGAAGTGCTTGTAGTCCATGCGCCCGACGCCCGCGGCGACCGGCGCGTACGTGCGCACGATCGGCACGAACCGCGCGATGACGATCGTCCGCCCGCCGTACCTCTCGAAGTAGGCGTTGGTCTGGTCGATGTACTTGCGCTTGAAGAACCGTGAGTCCGGCTTGTCGAAGATCTTGGGACCGGCCGTGCGCCCGATGAGGTACGCCGTCTGGTCGCCCAGGAAGGCCGCGGCGAAGAGCAGCGCGAGCAGCAGCGGCAGGCTGATCTGCAGCGAGTCCTGCGCGACGAGCGCACCCGCCGTGAACAGCAGCGAGTCGCCCGGGAGGAGCGGGAAGAGCAGCCCCGTCTCGATGAAGACGACGAGCACGATCCCGACGAGCGCAGCGTCGCCGAACCGGTCGATGAGCGACTGCGGGTCCATCCAGTCCGGCCCGAGGGCGACGACGTGCCCGCCCGGACCGGCGGCGGCGAGGTGTGCGACGCCGTCGGGCAGGGCGCCGACGAGCTCAGGAAGGGTGCTCACGGGGTCTCAGCCTAGCGGGGAGGGCTCGCGGCCCCGGGCAGAATGGCGCCATGACGAGCAGGCTGAGCATCGCGGTGGTGGGCGGGACGGGCGCGGCGGGCCGCGCCGTCGTGCAGGAGGCCGTGTCCCGCGGCCACGTGGCGCGCGTGCTGTCCCGGCACGCGCCCGACGACGCCGCGCGCGTGCCGGGGACGACGCACCACCGGGTGGACCTCCTCGGGGACGACGGCGCGGGCGTCGCCGGCGACGCTCTCGACACCGCCCTGGCCGGGGTCGACGTCGTGGTCGACACGACCAACGGGCAGAGCCCGACCGCGATGAAGGTGCTCACCGTCGGGGCCTCGCGGCTCGCGACGGCCGCCCGGCGTGCCGGCGTCGGTCGCGTCGTCGTGCTGTCCATCGCGAACGCCGACCAGGCGGACTACGGCTACTACCGCGCCAAGGTCGAGCAGGAGCGGCTGCTCGCGGGCGCGGGCGCCGCGACGACGGTCGTGCGCGCGACGCAGTTCCACGAGTTCCTCGAGCTGTTCCTCGGCCACGGCGGGCGCCTCGGACGCTGGGCGCGGCTCGGGGTGCTGCCCGTCCCGCGGGGCGCGCGGTTCCAGCCGATCGCGCTGGTCGACGTCGCCCGGGCGCTCGTGGACGCGGCCGAGGGCCACGCGCCCGCCGGCGGCGTGCCGGGCCCCGGACCGGACGCGACGACCGTGACGATCGGCGGTCCGGAGATCCTCGACGCTCGCGACATGGCGCGCGCCTGGCGTGCTGCGCACGGTTCCCGCCGCCCGGTGGTCGGGGTACCGCTGCCCGGACCGCTCGGCGACTTCTTCCGCGGCGGAGGCAACCTCGTGCCGGACCGTCGTTGGGGAACCGTCACCTATCGCGAGTGGCTGACGTCGTGACCGCACGGCGCGGGGAGGCTCCGGGACCGCTGCCGTCCGAGGTGCCGGACGGGCAGCGCGAGGTGGGCGTCGGGCCGTGGCCGGGCGGCCCGGGCACGTGGCCGACCGACCCGCGGTACGACCCCGAGCTGCTCGAGCACGGCGACCGGCGCAACGTCGTGGACCGCTACCGGTACTGGACGGTGGAGGCGGTCGTCGCGGACCTGGACGCGCGGCGGTCCTCGGACCGGCTCTTCCACGTCGCGATCGAGAACTGGGCACACGACCTCAACATCGGCTCGGTCGTGCGCACGGCGAACGCGTTCAACGCGGCGGGCGTGCACGTCGTCGGGCGACGGCGCTGGAACCGGCGCGGCGCGATGGTGACCGACCGCTACCTGCACGTGCACCACCACGCCTCTGTCGCGGAGCTCGCCGCGTGGGCGCGCGCCGAGGGGCTCCCCGTCCTCGGGATCGACAACGTCCCGGGCTCGGTGCCGATCGAGGGCCTCGCGCTGCCGCGCGCGTGCGTCCTGCTGCTCGGCCAGGAGTCCTCGGGGCTCACGCCCGAGGCCGTGGCGGCGTGCGAGGCCGTCCTGCACATCACGCAGCTCGGCTCGACGCGCTCGCTCAACGCGGGCGCGGCCGCCGCGATCGCGATGCACGCGTGGGTCGTGCAGCACGCGGACGTCGGGGGACCACGGGTCGAACGGCCCTGACGACCCCGCGGCCATCCGTGCCAGACTTTGACCGACAACACCACCCCGCACGACTCCCCAGGAGCTCCGCATGCCCATCGCAACCCCCGAGGTCTACGCCGACATGATCGACCGGGCGAAGGCAGGCAAGTTCGCCTACCCGGCCGTCAACATCACGTCGTCGCAGACCATCACCGCCGCGCTCCAGGGCTTCGCCGAGGCGGAGTCCGACGGCATCATCCAGGTCTCGGTGGGTGGCGCCGAGTACGCGTCGGGCTCGACGGTCAAGGACCGCATCTCCGGCTCGCTCGCGCTCGCCGCGTACGCGGCCGAGGTCGCGAAGAGCTACCCCGTGCAGATCGCCATCCACACGGACCACTGCGTCAAGAAGAACCTCGACTCCTGGGTCCGCCCGCTCCTGCAGATCGAGGCCGAGCAGGTGAGGAACGGCGGCCTGCCGACGTTCCAGTCGCACATGTTCGACGGCTCGGACATCCCGCTGGACGAGAACCTCGTCATCGCCGCGGAGCTCCTCGAGCTCTCGCAGGCGGCCCGCACGATCCTCGAGATCGAGGTCGGCGTCGTCGGCGGCGAGGAGGACGGCCACGAGGCCGAGATCAACGAGAAGCTCTACACGACGGCCGAGGACGGCCTCGCGACGGTCCGCGCGCTCGGTGCCGGCGAGAAGGGCCGCTACCTGACGGCCCTCACGTTCGGCAACGTGCACGGCGTCTACAAGCCGGGTGCCGTCAAGCTGCGCCCGTCGATCCTCGCCGAGATCCAGAAGACGGTCGGCGCGGAGATCGGCAAGGAGAACCCGTTCGACCTCGTCTTCCACGGCGGCTCGGGCTCCACGGCCGAGGAGATCTCCGAGGCCGTCGACCACGGCGTCATCAAGATGAACATCGACACGGACACGCAGTACGCCTTCACGCGTCCCGTGGTCGGCCACATGTTCGGCAACTACGACGGCGTCCTCAAGGTCGACGGCGAGGTGGGCAACAAGAAGGCCTACGACCCGCGCGCCTGGGGCAAGCTGGCCGAGGCCGGCATGGCCGCCCGCATCGTCGAGGCGTCCCAGCAGCTGCGCTCCGCGGGCAACAAGCTCCGCTGACACGCCCGGCGGTCCCGCCGCACCTCGCCGCCCCCTGTCGGGCGCGGACGACGAGAAGGCCCCCGGTCCACGGACCGGGGGCCTTCTCGCACGTCTGTGTGCTGCCGGTCAGGAGCCGGGCGCGCCCGGCTCGACGGCGGGGGGCTCCTCCAGGTCGAAGCCCGGGTCCGTGTCGACGATGTCGAGCAGCTCGCCGATGCGCGTCACCTCCAGGAGGAAACGGACCGTCGGCGGTGCGCGCAGCACGCGCACACGGTGCGGACCGCGCGACGCCAGCCGTGCGAGGAACGCGACGCCGGACGAGTCCATGAAGGTCACGTGGTGCGCGTCGATCTCGACGGGCAGCCTCGAGTCCTCGGCGGCCGCGGTCGCCTCCTGGAGGTCCGCGCCGAGGTCGGCGTCGATCTCTCCCGACAGGACGATGCGGGCACGCGTGGTGCCCACGATGACGTGCACGCTCGCCGGGTCGCCCGACCGCGCAGGGTCACCGGCGACGCCGACCGGCCGGTCGGCGGACGAGGAGGTACCTTCGCGCACGGCGCTCCTTTCAGCGGCTCCAGGACCGTTCCGGTCTCGGGAAGCACCAATCTACGGTTGAATGTCCAGTCGGGACAGTAACGCGACCGGAGCGTGTGCAGCCAGATGCGACCGCCAGGCGTCCACGGGACGATGGCCGGCGACGGCCCACGCGCAGTGCAGACCGTCGGAGGTGAGGATGGGCGGACCGCTGGGACTCGGCACCGACCTGCCCGCGCACGTCCTCGAGCTGTGCACCCGCGCGATGGACAGCGCGGGCGTCGCGATGTTCGTCACGGGGCCGCGGTCTGAAGGCATGCCCCTCGTCTGGGTGAACCGGGCGTTCGAGCGGGACACGGGGTTCACGGCGCAGGACGTCGTCGGGCGCAGCCCGCGCGCGCTCGAGGCGCTGCTCGCCGAGCCGGTCGAGGTGGACGAGCTCCGGGCCGCGATCGTCGCCGGACGTGAGATCACCCACACCGTCCGTGCGCGACGGCGCGACGGCCAGCCGGTGTGGGCGCAGCTCTCGCTCTCCCCGATCCTCGGCGCCGACGGCGAGGTCACGCACTGGGTCGGCGTCCAGGTCGACGTGTCGGACCACCTCGAGCGGTACGCCGCCCAGGTCGCGTCGCTCGCGCTCGAGCGGCGCGAGCGGGCGGTGCTCGACGTCGTCGCGCGCAGCTCCGACCTGCTGGCCGACCTCGACCAGCCGTACGCCCTGCGCGACATCACGAGCCTCCTCGCCGGCTACGTCGTGGACTGGGCCGGCTTCTACCTCAACGACGACGGGCTGCGCTTCGCGGACGGCGTCGACACCTCGGCCCCGCCCAGCGGACGCGGGCAGCGCCACGGCCGCTACACGCCGTGGACGGGGTCGCCGGGGCGCCCCGGTGCCCCCGAGACCGACGCGCTCGGCGACTCGGCCGTGACCGACGAGTCGTCCCCCCGGCCGCGGCTCGTCGACGTCCCCGACCGGGTCCAGGACGTGCTCGACGGCCGGATCGAGGGCCCGGTCGAGCTCGACCTGACCGCCGAGTTCCCCCAGTGGTCCGCCTCGGGCTGGCTCCGGCGAGACCTCGAGCACCGGCTGTCGCGCCTCGGGAGCCGACCACGCGCCGCCGTGACGGTGACCGCCGTCCCGGGCCGCCGGCGCATCCTCGGGCTCCTGGTGTCGTGCGGGGACGAGGACGGGGGACCGCGCGCCGCCGACGCGGAGGCCCGCGAGAGCGTCCGGACGCTGCTGCAGGTCATCGCGCGGCGGGCGGGGACCGCGATCGACAACGTGCGGCTCTACGCGCGCGAGCACCGCCTCGCGGAGACGCTGCAGCGCGCCATGCTGCCGGAGCAGGCGGACGTCACGGGCCTCGACGTGTGGACGTACTACGCGCCCAACTCCGAGCACGCGCAGGTCGGTGGGGACTGGTACGACGTCCTGCAGATCACGCCGGACGTGGTGGGCCTCGTCATCGGCGACGTCGTGGGGCACGACGTCGAGGCCGCCGCCGCGATGGGCCAGCTGCGGTCCGTCGTACGGTCCTACGCCTACGAGCTCACCACGCCGGGCCCGGTCCTCGACCGGGTCGACCAGCTCGTCCAGGGCATGCGCATCCCGCGCTCGGCGAGCCTCGTGTACGCGGCGCTCACGCGTCCGGACGCGACCGACCCCGAGGACGCGTGGCGCATCGAGTACTCGCGCGCCGGCCACCTGCCGCCGCTGCTCCTGCGCGACGGCACCGTCACCCAGCTCGACGACGCCGGCGGCGCGCTCGTCGGGTTCGGCGGGCGGAGCCGGTCCACCGGGCACGTGTCGCTGCGCCCGGGGGACACGCTCGTCTTCTACACCGACGGGCTCATCGAACGGCGGGACCGCGCGCTGCGCGTGGGGCTCGACGCGCTCGTCGCCGCGTCCGCCGCCGTCACGGCCGTGGACGCCGCCGGGGTCGGCGAGGAGCTCCTGTCACGGCTCGCCGACGCGCCGGAGGACGACGTCGCGCTCGTCGTCGTGCGCATCCCCGACCCGGTGGGCGACGCGACGGCCGTCGTGCTCAGCCCGCGCAGCCGCCGCTGGCTCCTGCCGAGCGAGCCGGCGTCGATCGGGCGGGCGCGCCACGCCGTCGTGCGCACGTGCCAGGCGTGGGGTGTCAAGGACAGCGCGAACGCCGAGCTCGTCGTGTCCGAGCTCGTGGCCAACGGCGTGCTCCACGGCTGGGGCCACCTCGCGCTGCGGCTGTTCGACACGGGGGACGGGATCCGCGTCGAGGTCGAGGACTCCAACCCCGCGCCGCCCGTCCCGACGGACGGGCACGCCAACCGCATGGGCGGGTTCGGGATGCAGATCGTCGAGCGGCTCGCGGACTGGGGCTGGCGGCCGACGGCGTCCGGCAAGCTCGTCTGGGCGACGCTGCGGCCGCAGTCGGCCTCGCGCCAGGCCTGACCGGCGTCGTCAGGCCTGGGGCTCGACCTTGGCGAACCCCGACGGGGGCGTCGCGGGCTCGCAGCGGTGGTCCGCGTCGATGCGGAACAGCTCGAGCGCGCCGCAGACCTCCAGGACGAACAGGTCCCGGTCGTCGCAGCCCCGCAGGACCGTCGCGCCACCGCGCTTGCGGCCGGAGTCGGCGAGCGAGATGAGGAACGCCGCGCCCGTCGAGTCCATGAACGTCACGCGGCACATGTCGATGACGAGCAGCTGTCGGCGGAGCCCGACGACCCGCGCCGCGATCTCCGGGAACTGGTCGCGCTCGGCGAGATCAAGGTCCCCGGTGATGACGAGCGTCGTCGTCGCGGGGGAGGTGGCGATCTCGATCATGCTGTCGACTGTAGACGTGGCCCGGGGCACCTGCACCCCGCGGCCCGGCGTCCGCGGCGCCACCCGCGGCCGACGGCGCCGGGTCAGCGCAGCGCGCGGACCTCGTCGGCGGACGTGCCCGACGCGCGCAGGAACTGCTCGCAGCGCTCGGCCTCGTCGACCTCGCCGATGTAGGCGGCGCACTCGGCGAGCGCGAGCAGCGCGCGCAGGAAGCCCTGGTTGGGCACGTGGTCGGCGGGGATCGGGCCCTGGCCGCGCCAGCCAGCGCGGCGCAGCGCGTCGAGGCCGCGGTGGTACCCCGTGCGGGCGAACGCGTACGCCGTCACGGCGCCCTTGGAGCCGTTCTCGTGGAGGTAGTCCTCGGCGAGGAACGCCCACGCGAGCGACGACGCGGGCTCGCGCGCCGCGATCTCGTAGGGGTCGCCCCCGGCGTCGAGGGACTCGCGCACGGCGGCGAAGTCGTCGGGGAGACGGACCGGCGCGGGTCCGTCGAGGAGGTTCTGGTGGGAGTCGCTCATGGGCTCATTGTGCCCAACCCGGGGTTGCGCGGCTCCCGAGCCTGCCGAACCCGGGGTTGTGCGGCCATCGCGGCTCTCAGCGATGCATAACCCGGGGTTCGGCGGACCGTGAGACCGCGGGCGGCGCGCCGTGGACGCCCTGCGACCCCGAAGGTCAACGACCGGTAAACTCGTCGCGGTCCCCGGGTGACTGCCGCCCGGGGGACGCCTCGGGCCCCGCGGGAGCCGCGCCGTCGGGCACGACCGGCACCTGTCGCGCGATCGACGCGCGCACGACATGACCCGGCCCGAGGAACAGGCAGTCGAAAGTGGGGAATCCATGCCAGGCGTGGTGCTCGTCGGTGCCCAGTGGGGCGACGAAGGCAAGGGCAAGGCGACCGACCTCCTCGGGTCGCGCGTCGACTACGTGGTGAAGTTCAACGGCGGCAACAACGCCGGCCACACCGTCGTCATCGGCGACGAGAAGTACGCGCTGCACCTGCTGCCCTCGGGGATCCTCTCGCCGGGCGTGACGCCCGTCATCGCGAACGGCGTCGTCGTGGACATCGAGGTCCTGTTCCAGGAGCTCGACGACCTCGTCGCGCGCGGCGTCGACGTCTCGAAGCTGCTGGTCTCGGGCTCGGCGCAGATCATCGCGGGCTACCACCGCACGATCGACAAGGTGAGCGAGCGCTTCCTCGGCAAGCGGCGCATCGGCACGACGGGCCGAGGCATCGGCCCGGCGTACGCGGACAAGATCAACCGCGTCGGCATCCGGATGTGGGACCTGTTCGACGAGAAGATCCTCGCGGAGAAGATCGAGGGCTCTCTCGACCAGAAGAACCACCTGCTGGTCAAGGTCTACAACCGCCGCGCGATCACGGTCGACGAGACGCTCGCGGAGCTCCTCCAGTACGCCGAGCGCATCAAGCCGATGGTCGCCGACACGTCGCTCGTGCTGAACCAGGCGCTCGACGCCGGCAAGAACGTCCTCTTCGAGGGCGGCCAGGCCACGATGCTCGACGTCGACCACGGCACCTACCCGTTCGTCACGTCGTCGAACGCGACGGCGGGCGGCGCGCTCACGGGATCGGGCGTCGGGCCGACGCGCATCAGCTCCGTCATCGGCGTCATCAAGGCGTACACGACCCGCGTCGGCGAGGGCCCGTTCCCCACCGAGCTCTTCGACGCGAACGGCGAGTACCTGCTCAAGCAGGGCGGCGAGTACGGCGTGACGACCGGGCGCGCCCGGCGCTGCGGCTGGTACGACTCGGTCATCGCCCGCTACGCGACGCGCGTCAACGGCATCACCGACATGGTGCTCACCAAGCTCGACATCCTCACGGGGTTCGAGAAGGTCCCGGTCTGCGTCGCGTACGACGTCGACGGCGTGCGCCACGACGAGATGCCGCTCGACCAGACGGCGTTCCACCACGCGACGCCGATCTACGAGGAGCTCGACGGCTGGTGGGAGGACATCTCCGGCGCCCGCACGTTCGAGGACCTGCCGGTCAACGCGCAGCGCTACGTGCTCGCGCTCGAGGAGATGTCCGGGACGCGGATCTCGGCGATCGGCGTGGGCCCGAGCCGCGACGCGATCATCCCGCGGCACGACCTCATCCACTGACGGCCGACCTGTCAGCGCCCCTCCGGTCTTCCGCCCGGTGGGACGCTGACAGGTCGCGCAGGGGACCTCGGTAGACTCGGCGCCCGTGAAGATCCTCGTCGTCGGGACCGGTGCCCGCGAGCACGCCATCGTCCACGCCCTCGCGCGCGAGGCCGGCCGCCTCGGCACCGCACCGCACGAGATCCACGCGGCGCCGGGCAACCCGGGGATCGCCGACCTCGCGACGCTGCACCCGGTCGACCAGCTCGACGGCGCCGCGGTCGCCGCGCTCGCGATGCGCCTCGGGGTCGACCTCGTCGTGGTCGGCCCGGAGGCGCCGCTCGTCGCGGGCGTCGGGGACGCGGTGCGCGCCGCCGGCATTCCGGTGTTCGGCCCGTCGGCGGAGGCCGCGCGACTCGAGGGCTCCAAGGCGTTCGCCAAGGAGGTCATGGCCGCCGCGTCCGTCCCGACGGCGCTCGCCCACGTGTGCACGGACGTCGACGAGGTCGCCGCCGCGGTCGACGCGTTCGGCCCCCCGTACGTCATCAAGGACGACGGTCTCGCCGCGGGCAAGGGCGTCGTCGTCACGGAGGACCGGCAGGCGGCGCTGGAGCACGCGGCCGCGTGCTTCGCGTCGCCGCGCACCGCGGCGGACGGGACGCGTGAGGACCCGCGCGTCGTCGTCGAGGAGTACCTCGACGGTCCGGAGGTCTCTCTGTTCTGCCTGTCCGACGGCGCGACCGTCGTCCCGCTGCAGCCGGCCCAGGACTTCAAGCGCGCGTTCGACGCCGACGCCGGTCCGAACACGGGCGGCATGGGTGCCTACACCCCGCTGCCCTGGGCGCCGGAAGGCCTCGTGGACGAGGTCGTCACGCGGGTCGCGCAGCCCACCATCGACGAGATGGCACGGCGCGGGACGCCCTTCGTCGGCGTCCTCTACGTCGGCCTCGCACTGACGAGCCGCGGGACGCGCGTCGTCGAGTTCAACGCACGCTTCGGCGACCCGGAGACGCAGTCGGTGCTCGCGCGGCTCCTCAGCCCGCTGTCAGCGGTCATGCTCGCCGCGGCGCAGGGCCGGCTCGCCGAGCAGCCGCGGCTGTCGTGGTCCGACGACGCGTCGGT
The DNA here is from genome assembly GCF_051294865.1 of Cellulosimicrobium sp. PMB13. Lineage (NCBI taxonomy): Bacteria > Bacillati > Actinomycetota > Actinomycetes > Micrococcales > Promicromonosporaceae > Cellulosimicrobium > Cellulosimicrobium sp. PMB13. Next base: position 1,458,985 of record NZ_CP145910.1, read on the forward strand.
CACGGTGGTCGTCGCCGCGCACGGCTACCCCGGTGCGGTCCGGGGCGGCGACCCGGTCACGGGCATCGACGCGGCCGAGGACGTCGAGGGTGTGCACGTGCTGCACGCCGGGACCTCTCGTGACGACGACGGCGGCCTGGTCGCCTCGGGTGGCCGCGTCCTGTCGGTGGTCGCCCAGGGGGCGGACCTCGCCGAGGCGAGACGCCGCGCGTATGCCGCGGTCGACCGGATCGTGCTCCCCGGCTCCCACCACCGCACCGACATCGCAGCCACGGCCGCGGCCGGCGAGGGGGTCCGGCCGTGAACGACGCACGCGACACCACCCCCGCGCTCTCGCTCGGCGAGGCCGACGCGTTCGACACCGCCCCGCTGGAGCTGCCGGGCTGGCGGCACGTGTACTCCGGCAAGGTGCGGGACCTCTACGAGCCGGACCTGCCCGCCGTCGGCGGAGTGCACCCCCTGGGCGACGTGGTGCTCGTCGTGGCGAGCGACCGCGTCAGCGCGTTCGACCACGTGCTCTCCCCGGGCATCCCGGACAAGGGTGTCGTGCTCACGCAGCTCAGCCTGTGGTGGTTCGAGCAGCTCGCCGACCTGGTGCCGAACCACGTCGTCTCGACCGGGGTGTCGGCCGAGCCCGGTGACGGCCTCGTGCCGGACCTCGTCGCGGGCCGCGCGATGGTCTGCCGACGGCTCGACATGTTCCCGGTGGAGTGCGTCGCACGCGGGTACCTCACGGGCTCGGGCCTCATCGAGTACCGCGCCGGCGGGGCGGTGTGCGGTGTGCCGCTGCCGGACGGGCTGGTCGACGGATCGCGCCTGCCGGAGCCGATCTTCACGCCCGCGACGAAGGCCGCCGTGGGGGAGCACGACGAGAACGTGTCCTTCGAGGTGGTGGCCGAGCAGATCGGTCTGGAGGACGCCACGCGCCTGCGCGACCTCACGCTCGCGGTGTACGCGCGGGCCGACGAGATCGCGCGCGAGCGCGGCGTGATCCTCGCGGACACGAAGCTGGAGTTCGGCGTCGACCCGACCACGGGCGCGACCGTGCTCGGCGACGAGGTGCTCACGCCCGACTCGTCGCGGTTCTGGCCCGCGGACCAGTGGGAGCCCGGCCATGCGCAGCCCAGCTTCGACAAGCAGCACGTGCGCGACTGGCTGGCGTCGCCCGCGTCGGGCTGGGACCGGTCCGGCGACGCGCCGCCCCCGCCGCTGGCCGCAGACGTCGTGGCACGCACGCGGGACCGGTACCTCGAAGCCTACGAGCGGCTCACGGGCTCGTCGCTGGCCTGAGGCGTCGACGCTCACGCGGTCCGCGCTCCCGCGCGGAGGTAGGTGTGCCCGCTCGGCGCGGTCCACCGGACCGTGCCGTCGCGCAGGAGCGCGGGACGCCACCCGTCACGCGCCCGCACCACGTGGTGGTGCCGGCACAGCGCGACGAGGTTGTCCGCGGCATGCGCGGTGTCGTCGCCGGGCCGGGGCGCGACCACGTGGTCGAGGTCGCACCGGAACGCCGGCACGGCGCACCCGGGGAACGTGCACGTCACGTCCCGCGCGAGGACCGCGGCGACCGTGCGGACCGACGGGCGGCCTGTCGTCGCGGGCTCGGTGGTCGGGGGGAGTGGTGGTGCAGCCAAGACCGGTCTCCGTCCGCTGGGTGACGAGCGTGCGAGGGCGGGGAAGGGGCAGGACCCCGCCCCCGCACGCGTGGTCGAGCGTGCGTCTCGAACACGTGTTCGAGAGTAGCCGCATCCTCTGACAACGCCCCCCGAGGGGCAAGGGCGGCGCATTCCTGCGGTGCGGCCGTTGCGCGATAGGTCGTCGCGCGATATATATCGACCATGAAGACAGTCGGTGGCGGCGGGTTCCGCATGACGGAGCAGTCGTACCTCGTGCTCCTCGCGCTCGCCACGGAACGACGTCACGGGTACGCCGTCATCCAGGCCGTCCGGGAGCTCTCGGACGGGCGCACCCGGCTCGGCGCGGGGACGCTCTACGGGAACCTCGACCGGCTCGTCGCTGCCGGTCTCGTCGAGGCGGTGGGGGAGGAGGTCGTCGACGGGCGGCTGCGCCGCTACTACCGGGCGACCGACGACGGGCGACGCGCGGTCCGCGCGGAGACCGTGCGCCTCGCCGAGCTCACCGAGCACGCGCGACGTTCGCTCTCCCTGCTGCCGGGTGCGGACGGTATCGCCCTGCCGGAGGCCCGGCATGACGCCGGAAGACCGCCCCGGAGCGCAGGCGGACGGTGACGAGACCCGTCGTGACGAGGGCGCCGGAGGTCGGTACGAGCGCTCCGCGCGGTTCTGGCTCCGGGCCTACCCGCCCCGCTGGCGCGACGCGCACGGCGACGAGGCGCTCGCGGTCCTCCTGGACCTCGCCCCGGGGTCCGAGGACGCGTCCACGGCGACCGGGATCGGCGCCCGCGAGGCGTGGGGGCTGGTGCGAGCGGGGTGGGGCCTGCGCTGGCGCGAGCACCCGCCGCTCGGGCGGTGGCTGCTCTACCGCCTGTTCGACGCGCGGCTCCCCGCCCGCTACTGGTGGTGGGTGGCGGACGACATCCACGGGACGTTGTTCTCGTGGCGCACGAAGGCGTTCAACATGGTGGTCATGCTCGTGATCTGGTTCGGCGTGCCGGCGCTGCAGGGCTGGCTGTTCGGGCAGAGCCCCACGACGTTCTCGCCGTGGATCGTCCTCGTGGTCCTGGCCGCCTTCGCCCTCGGCGGCGCGGTCTGGCGCGAGAAGAACGTCGAGCGCGCCTGGCGCAAGCACGTGCTCGGCGGCAACATCCCCGTCGAGCCCGCGCGCGCCGTCGGGCCGTGACGCGGGCCCGCGGACCAGGCCGCGAGGCACCGTGCGCCGGGCTGTGGACGACGGCCGTGACGTGACCGGGGCGCGGGTAGACTGGCCGCGGAATCCCGCCGTCGGCTCCCGCTCGCTCACGCCGTGACGTGCCGCCACGTGCAGCACGCGCCCGTGACCGGGATCCCGGAGCCCCGGCCCTCCCGAACTCTTCGCCAAGGAGCACCCGTGGGACGCGTCGTCGTCGAGGTCATGCCCAAGCCCGAGATCCTGGACCCGCAGGGCAAGGCCGTCGTCGGGGCGCTGCCGCGCCTCGGCTTCACCCAGTTCACGTCGGTCCGTCAGGGCAAGCGGTTCGAGCTCGAGGTCGAGGGCGACGTGACGCCCGAGGTCCTCGCCGCCGCGCAGGAGGCCGCCGTGAAGGTGCTGTCCAACCCGGTCATCGAGGACGTCGTCCGCGTGGCCGACGCCGTGACCGACCTGTCTGACACTGCGGGCACGGCCGCGGCTTCTCAGGGCCTCGCCTGATGACCGCGCCCACGTCGCTCGCGACGGCCAGGATCGGCGTCGTCACGTTCCCCGGCACGCTCGACGACCGCGACGCCGCGCGCGCCGTCCGCCTCGCCGGTGGCGAGGCCGTCTCGTTGTGGCACGCCGACGCCGACCTGCACGACGTCGACGCGGTCGTCCTCCCCGGCGGGTTCTCCTACGGGGACTACCTGCGCGCCGGTGCTATCAGCCGTTTCGCGCCGGTCATGGAGTCGCTCGTCGACGCCGCGCAGGGCGGGCTGCCCGTGCTCGGCATCTGCAACGGCTTCCAGGTCCTCACCGAGGCCCACCTGCTGCCGGGCTCGATGATCAAGAACGACCACCTGCACTTCCTCTGCCGCGAGCAGGTCCTCGTCGTCGAGAACGCCGAGACGGCCTGGACGCGCGACTACTCCGCGGGCCAGCGCATCACGATCCCGCTGAAGAACCAGGACGGGCAGTTCGTCGCCGACGACCGCACGCTCGACGAGCTCGAGGGAGAGGGCCGCGTGGTGTTCCGCTACGACGGCTGGAACCCGAACGGCTCGCGCCGCGACATCGCGGGCATCTCGAACGCGGCGGGCAACGTCGTCGGGCTCATGCCGCACCCGGAGCACGCCGTCGAGGCCGGCTTCGGCCCGGCCTCGGAGGCAGGCCCGCGTGCGGGCACGGACGGTCTGGGGTTCTTCACCTCGGTGCTGAGCACGCTCGTCCACGCGTGACGGTCACGGCTCACGGGGCCGACGGCGCACGGACGGCCTCGGCACCGGGCGTCCCCGTGTCCGTGGTCGCCGGGGACGACGCCGACGCGCTCGCCCTGTTCGCGCGCCAGCAGGCCGAGCTCGCGGAGCGGTACGGCGAGCCCGACAGCGGCGCGTTCGACGCCACGGAGCTCCTCGCGGCCCTCGTGGTGCGTGACGGGGCGGAGCCCGTGGCGTGCGTCGCGCTGCGCGACGTCTCCGGGACGCCCGACGGTCGCGGCGGCCACCACGCGGCGTCGACCGGCGAGGTGAAGCGACTCTTCGTCGCGCCCGAGCACCGCGGGCGCGGGCACGCCCGGACCGCCATGCGGGCGGTGCACGAGCACGCCTCGGCCACCGGCCTGCGACGCCTCGTCCTGGAGACGGGCACGCGGCAGCCGGAGTCGATCGACCTCTACCTCGATCTCGGCTATCTCCCGACCGAGTCCTACGGCCACTACGCGGGCGACCCGCTGTCGAGGTGCTTCGCGCTCGACCTCGACCGCGCGGCGAACGGTGACGGGGCCACGGCACGACGGCGTCCGACCGGCTCCGACGCGGGGTCGGTCGGACCGGGAGGCGTGGCCACGGTCTCCGACCGGAGAGCGGCCGGTCCGGGTGCGCGCGAGGAGATCGCGGTGCGGGCGGTGCCGTGGGAGGACCGCGACGCCTTCGCGCTGCGCCGCGAGATGCACGACACGTCGTCGGCGGTCCTCTACCCGGAGCTGTTCCCCGGCCTCGAGGCGGCAGGCGGCTTCGAGGCGGTCGACGGCCGTCTGGGCGCCGAGACGGTGGCGACGTTCGTCGCGTGGCGTGGCGGTGAACCGCTCGGGTGCGTGTCGCTGCGGGACGTCGCGGCGGGTGCGAGTGCTGCCCACGGCGCGGCGCTCGAGGTGAAGAAGCTCTTCGTCCGCGAGACCGCGCGCGGTGCCGGTGTCGCGCGGACGCTCATGGCCTCGGTCGAGGTCGAGGCGCGGCGCCGTGGCGCGACGACGCTCCTCCTGGAGACCGGCATCCGGCAGCCTGACGCGATCACGCTCTACCGGTCGCTGGGCTTCCGCGCCGTCCTGCCGTACCCGCCGTTCGACCGCGGCGACAACGGCATCGCGCTCTGCTTCGCCAAGCCGCTGCGCTGACCGCACCGTCCCGCATCCCGAGTTGTCCTGGTTCGTACCCGGCCGACCCGATAGGGTTGCCGCGTGATCTCCGCCCTCTCCGGTGCCTACTCCGTGCCCGCGCTCGTCGGGGAGCTGCTCGGCTGGGTCCTCGGGGCGGTCGCGCTCGTGCCGGGTCGCGTCGGTGGCCTCGCCACGGACGCCCGTGAGCTCGCGACGGACTGGGGGATCCCGGTGGCCGAGGTGACCGACCTCTACGCCTCGTTCCCCGCGCGGCTCGTCCTCGCCGTCGCCCTGGTGGCGCTCGTGTGCGCGACGGCCGCCGTCGTGCACGGGGTGCGCGAGCGTCGTCGGGCACGGGAGCACGCCGGGCGCTGAGCCCGGCGCTCCTCAGCCCGCGACGACGAGCGGCCGGACCTCCTCGCCGAGGAACCGGACGAACGCGTCGAGGTCCGGTTCGTCCGCGGTCGGTTGGACCGCGACGGCCGTCGCTCCGGCGTCCGCGAGAGCGAGCACCGCGTCGGCGATCACGCGCGCGTCGCCGCCCGCCCCGATGCCGATCCCTGGCTCCCGGCCCCACGTGGGCACCTCGCGGTCGACGCGCTCCTGCGCCTCCGGGCCCGTCGCCGCGATGAGGGTCGCGTGCACGTCGGGCTCCGGACGCCCCGCGTCGTGCGCCGCGGCCCGGACGGCGTCCACCGTCGCGCGAACCTCCGCCGGCGTGAACGCGTTGGCGAGGATCAGACCGTCGCCGAGCTCGCCCGCGAGCGCGACCGATCGTGGACCGACCCCGCCGAGCCACAGCGGGACCGCCTCGGTCGGCGGCCAGTCGAGTCGCACGCGGTCCAGCGTCACGTACCGGCCCGACGTCGTGACCTCGTCGCCCGCGAGCAGGGCGCGCAGCGCCACGGTGTGCTCGCGCAGGAGCGTCAGGGGTGACGAGACCCGTACCCCCGCCTGCCCCATCCACTCCTGGACGCCGTGCCCGACCCCCGCGACGAACCGCCCGGGGAACATGCGTCCGAGGTTCGCGATCTCCATCGCCGTGACGGCGGTGCTGCGCAGCGGTGCCGGCATGAGCCCGAGCCCCACCCGGACGCGGTCCGTCCACGCGAGCGCCGCGGCCGCAGACGCGAGGCCGCTCTGCTTGAAGCAGTCCTCCCACACCCACAGGTCGTCGAGGCCTGCGGCCTCCGCGCCGGTTGCGAGCGCGTGGAGCGTCTCCGGGGGATGGGTGGGGACGTAGGCGATGCCGAGCCGAGGTGTCGTCATGCGCCCATCGTGCCGCGAGCCTCGGACACTCAGACGTCGCGCTGCCGCGCTCGCGACCGACCGCGTCGCGGAGGGTGAGCGTGCCGGTCGGCCTCGGCGAGGAACGCGAGCTGCGCCACGACGCTCTGCCGGGCGGCACCGAGCACCGACGGGTCGACGTCGGCGTAGACGTGCGCGGTCACGCGCTCCGCAGCGGACTCGTCGCCCGGCGTGAGGCTGAGCGCCGCGAGCGCGGTCCGCACCTGCGCGAGCCGTTCGAGCCGGTGGGCCCGGTACGCGCGCACCCGCTCACCGAGGTCGTCGATCACCGGGCCGTGACCCGGGAGCCCGACGACGCGCCGGTCCCCGACGAGCGCGTCCAGGCGGTCCAGGCTCGCGAGGTAGCGGCCGAGCGACCCGTCCGGCTCGGCGATGACGGTCGTGCCCTGCCCGAGGATCGTGTCGCCCGTGAGGACCGTGGCACCCCCGGGTGCGTCGTGCCCGGTGGTGACCGGGCCGTCGTCGGGCAGGACCAGGCAGACGGAGTCCGCGGTGTGGCCCGGCGTGGCGAGCACGGCGACGCGCACACCGGCGACGTCGATGGTCTCGCCGTCCACGAGCGGCAGACCGCCGTGGCAGTGCGCCGGGTCGGCCGCGCGGACCGGCGCACCTGTGAGGGCGTGCAGACGGGCCGATCCCGCGGTGTGGTCGGCGTGGCGGTGCGTGACGAGCACGAGGGCGACCGGCCCGGCCGCGGCGAGCGCGTCGAGGTGAGTCGTGTCGTCGGGCCCGGGGTCCACGACGACGCACGCGTCGGCACCGGGCGCGCGCAAGATGTACGAGCGCGTGCCGTCGAGCGTCATGGGTCCGGGGTTGTCGGCGCGCACGGCGGAGGCGAGCCGGGTGACGGGTCGGGGTGCGGTCATCTCAGACGACCCGGATCGGGCCGGGGTAGCGGCCGAGACGGGCGTCGTGCGTCAGGAGCTGGACGCCTTCGCTGACCGCCTGTGCGACGAGCAACCGGTCGAACGGGTCGCGGTGGACCGGTGGGAGTGCGGCGACGGCGGCGGCGTGGGCCCCCGTCACGGCGAGCTCGACGAAGCCTGCTCCGAGGAGCGCGTGACGGAAAGGGCCGGGCTCGACGCTGAAGTCCGCCCGTCTCCGGGCGTGCTTGATGCTGATCTCCCAGATGCTGGCCGCGCTGAACCACGGCTCGACGTCAGGGTCGGCCAGAAGGTCGCGAGCCCCGCGTGGCAGGCGGTCTACCTCGTCGCCCGCCCACAACAGCAGATGCGTGTCCAGCAGGATCCTCACTCGGTCCCCTCGAACATCGCGACGATCTCGTCCTGCCCCCACGTGTCGAAGTCGTCAGGGACCGTGGTGCGGCCCCGGAAGAACCCGAGCCGCCGTTCCGCAGCTGTGGCGGGCGAAGCCGCCGTGAGGCGGGCCACCGGCTTCCCGGCGCGGGCGATGACGATCTCCTCGCCTGCCTCGACCTCGGCGAGCAGGCGCGACAGGTGGGTCTTCGCCTCGTGGACGTTGACGGTCTTCACGGTGCCTCCGCGCCGAGAGCGAGCCTGGACCAGACGGACTAAGCCAGGTTAGTCCGTTGCCGCCCGGTGGGGGAAGGCCGGAGCCGGACGACGCCCTATCAGGCGCGGTGCCGCAGGACACCAGGCCGGCCCTCGTCCTCCCACTGCGAGAACCGCGCGTCGATGACCGGGCCGACCAGGTCGTACGTCTCCCACGTGTCCGGCACGAGGTAGACGTCCTCGGGCTCGCCGTCCCCGGGGCTCACGGCGTCGACGTAGTCCTCGAGGAAGAGGCCACCGCCGTCCTCGTCGTCCTCGTCGCCCACGTAGTAGGCGAGGGCGAACGCTGCCGCGTCGGCGTCGAGGTCGTCCGTGACGAGCGTGCCGTCGCGCGACTCGTGGACGAACCGGCCGCCGGTGAGCTCGCGGGCACGCAGCGCGGCGAGGTCGCCGGCGGCGTCGTCCTCCAGGTCGGCCGAGACGTGCCCGGCGAGCACCGCCCACGCGAGGAACACCCCGATGTGGGTGGCTCCCGCCTCGGGACCGGCTTCCGGAGGGAACCCCTCGCCGTCGGAGTGCCAGGTCGCGTCGTCGAGCGTCGTCGTCATGGCCGCGACGCTACCCGAGGGGCGCCGACGTCACCCCAGGGCCCCGACGAGGAGCTCGAGCGTGCGGGCGCGGCCCGGCGTCGCGTCGAGCGGCTCGTCGGCGCGCGACGCCGCCACGGGGACGACCATGATCTCGTCGACGCCGTGGCGGTCGGCGAGCCGACGGAGCTCGGTCGCGGCATCCTCGGGCGTCCCGATGATCCAGCGCGACCGCATGGCCTCGATCGTCTGCTCGGCCAGGGCGTCGAGAGGCGTCGCCTGCGCGTCCTCGACGGTCTCCAGCGCCCCGAGCGCCTGACCGGACCGCAGGCGCGCCATCATCCGCAGCTGCGGGAGCGCTCGGGCGTGCGCCTCCTCGGCCGTCTCCGCCACGACGACGTTCGCCGTGAGGAACGTCTGCGGCTCCGGGTGCGCCTCGCTCGGGCGGTAGCCCTCGCGGTAGAGCGCGAGGATCTCGTCCATCCCCTGGCCCGAGAAGTGGTTCGCGAACACGTACGGCAGGCCGAGCTCGGCGGCGAGGCGGGCCGAGTAGTCGCTCGACCCGAGGAGCCAGACGGTGGGCGTGCTCTCGGCGGCGGGCGTCGCGTGGACGTCGTAGACCTGGCCGCTCGTGAGGCGCAGCTGCGCGCCCTGCGGGCTCATGAGCGCGAGGATGTCGGTCACGTGCTGCGGGAAGCGGTCGACGTCTGCCGTCGGGCCGGTGATGCGCAGGAGCTGGGTGACCACGGGGTCGGAGCCCGGTGCGCGCCCGAGCCCCAGGTCCACGCGCCCCGGGGCGATCGCCTCGAGCGCCGCGAACTGCTCCGCGACGACGAGCGGCGCGTGGTTCGGCAGCATGACACCGCCCGAGCCGACCCGGATCCGCTCCGTCACGGACGCGGCGGCCGCGATCATCACCGGGGGCGTCGACGCCGCGACCGCGGCCATGTTGTGGTGCTCGGCGAACCAGTAGCGCTCGAGCCCGAGCCGGTCCGCGAGACGGACGAGGTCGAGCGAGGCCTGGACCGCCTGGGCGCTCGTCTGGCCCGAGCGCACGGGGACGAGGTCGAGGACGGACAGACGGGGGCTGGGGGACGCCGCGGCGTCGGGCGAGGTGCTCATCACGAGGGACAACCCCGGCGCACCGGACCCGCATTCCCGCCGCCCCCGGGCTGCGCGCGCGCCGGATGGCGGTATCGGACCGGGAGCGGCATCATCGGCAGCACAAGGCGGTGCGGTGGTCGCGACGACGTGGCGACCGTACTGGGGGACGACGACCCTGGGGCGAGGGGAGCGGCCGTGGACGACGACATCAACTTCCACGCCGACGTGGTGCTGTACTACGACTTCGACGGCATGCCGATCGACGAGCGGACCTGGCACGAGCTGCGCGGCGACGACCGGTCGGTCGTCGGGCTGGACGTGGTCGCGGGCTGGTCGGTGTTCACGCGCTGGGTCGGTTATGACAGGTCCGAGGGCCGCATGCCGCTCATGTACTCGACACGGGTCGAGCCCGGAGGCCTGTTCAGCTCGTCGTTCACGCGCAGCGGCGCCGAGGTGCTGCACCAGCACGTGGTCGACGCGCTCGTCCAGGGCAACCCGGCGTCGCGCGCGCTGTTCGACGTCGAGCCGTGGGAGTACCCGGGCTTCGCCTGACGACGACCGGTCCCGTGGCCTGTCGAGCCCTGCTGGCGACCGGGTGCGTCAGTCCCGGACGGCCGCGACCGCCTCGATCTCGACGAGCTGGTCGTCGTAGCCGAGCACCGTGACGCCGAGCAGCGTGCTCGGCACGTCGTGGTCGCCGAACGCGTCGCGGACCACGTTCCACGCGGACACGAGATCTGCCTGCCGCGTCGACGCGACGAGGACGCGCGTGCTCACGACGTCCTCGAGGGTGGCCCCGGCCGCGGCGAGCGCGACGACCAGGTTCTCGACGCAGCGAGCGGCCTGGGCGGCGTGGTCGCCGGGGGCGACGGTGCGTCCGTCCGCGTCGAGCGGGCACGAGCCGGCGAGGAAGATCAGCCGCGCGTCCGCCGCGACGGTGGCGGCGTAGGCGTACTCGGCGACGTCGGACAGCTCGCGCGAGCGGACGAGGGTGACGGTCTTCGGCACGGGGCCTCCAGGTGGGTGTCGAGGGCGTCGAGGGTCAAGGACGGGTACGTCCTCGGGCGACGTCGCATCGTCGCACGCACGCCACCCGCGCTCCAGGGCTTTCAGCCGGTCCCGAGCGGCACCCGCAGCCCGCTCGCCCGGCGCACGGCGTGCCCGACGGCGGCCCGCACCGCGGCCTCGCTGCCCACCACGCGCACGGCGTCCTGGGCGCGCGTGACCGCGGTGTAGAGCAGCTCGCGCGTGAGCAGCGGCGAGGTCTCGGGCGGCAGGAGCAGCGTGACGCGGCGGAACTGGCTGCCCTGCGCGCGGTGGACGGTCATCGCGTGCACGCTCTCGACGGGCGGCAGGCGGTGCGTGCGGACGCGCACCGGCGCGCCCGGGTCGCCGAACACCGCCACGACCCCGTCGCCGTCGGCGACCAGGACGCCGGTGTCGCCGTTGTAGAGGCCGACGTCCGGCGCGTTGGTCGTGACGAGCAGCGGTCGGCCGGCGACCCACGGCGTGTCCGTCGCGGGGCGCTCGGTGGCCTCCTCGACCCACGCCTCGACCTGGGCCGCCCAGCGGGTGCGGCCCGCCGGGCCGCGACGGTGGGCGACCATCACGCGGTGCTGCGCGAGGGCCGACAGGGCGCCGGTGGGGTCACCCGCCCGCGCGGCGGCGACCAGCCGGGTGCCAGCGGTGACCGTGTCCTCCTGGATCGCGGCGAGCGCTGCGGCGTCCGGCTCGCCGTCGGGGGACTCGAAGAACTCCACCGAGGCGTCGCCCGCGCGCAGGAGCTCGAGGACCGCGTCGGCCTCCCCGCGCCGGATCGCCTCGGCGAGCGGGAGGATCGCCGAGCCGCTCTCCTGCCGGTGCACCGTGCGCAGCCGCACGACGCCGTTGCCGAGCGCCGAGCGGTCGTCCACCTCGTCCTCCGTGGGCGGCGGGGCGTCGGCGAGGGCGACCTCCGCGACGGCACGGACCTCCGTCGCCGCGGGAGCGGCAGAGACGGGCGGGCGGTTCACCAGGTCGCCGAGCACCGCACCCGCCTCGACGGACGCGAGCTGGTCCGGGTCGCCGACGAGGACGAGCCGCGCGTCCGGCCGCAGCGCCTCGAGCAGCCGCGCCATGAGCGGCAGCGCGACCATCGACGTCTCGTCGACCACGACCACGTCGTGCGGCAGGTGATGGTGCGCGTCGTGCCGGAACCGCGTCGTGCTCCCCGGCCGGTAGCCGAGCAGGCGGTGCAACGTCGAGGCGACGGGGACCCCGACGCGCTCGCGGTCCGCCGGGTCGTCGAAGCGGGCGACGACGTCGCGGACCGCCTCCTGGAGGCGCGCGGCGGCCTTGCCGGTGGGAGCGGCGAGCGCGACCCGGAGCCGGGCGCTCTCGACCGATCCGCCCTCCGGGCCGTCCACCGGACCACCGGCCTGCTGCCCGGGCGGGAAGGCGGCGTCGTGCAGGACGGCGAGAAGCCGGGCGACGGTCGTCGTCTTGCCGGTGCCGGGCCCGCCCGTGAGGACGGTCAGCCGCCGGTGCGCGGCATGGGCGGCAGCGAGGCGCTGGCGGGCGTCGCGCTCCGAGGGGAACAGCCGGGTCAGTGCGGTGCCCAGCCGGGCGTCGTCCACGGGCAGGTCCTCGGCGGCCAGCCGGCCGTCGACGTCGTGGCGCACCGCGAGCTCGTCGCGCCAGTACCGATCGAGGTAGAGCAGCCCGCCGACCCAGCGTGCCGGCCGGTCGTCGGGCGCGTCCGGCCCGGCGGCGACGAGCGGGCTGCGCGCGACCGCCTCGGCCCAGGCCGCGGCGTCGGGCCACGGCAGGTACGCGGCCTCGGATCCCGCCGCCTCCTCGTCCTCGGGGAGCCGGAGGGACGGGTCGTCGAGGCGCACGCACACCGACCCGTTGCGCACCGCGCGCACGGCGAGCGCGACGGCGAGCAGCACCTGGTCGTCGTGCTCGCCCGTCAGGCGGCCGAGCCGCAGCGCGACCCGCAGGTCCGTCGAGGAGACGACCCGCGCCGCGTTGAACGGCGCCAGCCACGCGGGGACGCCGACGGCGAGGCGCGGGTCGCCCTCGTCCACGGACGCGACCGGCGTCGGCACGGCGTTCGGGGACCTGGCGGGCAGGGGCTGCGAGGTGTCGGCGGGGGTGGTCATGCGCGGCCTCCGTCGAGCAGGGTGGACAGGGCGACGACGAGCCCCGGCGGCGGGGTCCAGGCGACGACCCCGTACGGGGCGCCGTCGGGACCGACCGGCGTCCCCGGCCCGGCCATGCCGCGCACGAACAGGTAGGCGCCGCCCGCGAGGTCCTGGTCCGCGTCGTAGCCGGGCAGCCGCCAGCGCAGGTAGCGGTGGAGCGCCACGAGGTAGAGCACGAGCTGGAGCGGGTAGTGCGAGGCGAGCATCGCGTCGCGCGTCGCCTCGGGCCGGTAGTCGGCGACCGTCAGCGGCAGACCGGGCGGGCCGACGCGGTTCGTCTTGTAGTCGACCACGAGGTAGCGGAGCCGCCCGTCCGGCCCGGGCACGCGCAGCACGGCGTCGATCGAGCCCGTGAGGTAGCCGCGCAGCGGCACGCCGTCGGACGACTGACCTGACGAGGAGCCGGGCACCGCCGCGGCCCAGGACTCGTCGGCGAGCGCCGCGAGCAGGTCGGGGTACCGGGCGAACGGGTCGTCGGGGGCGAGGTGGGCGCGCAGGACGTCGGCGAGGTCGCGCAGCGTCGACGGGCGGATGCCCTCCGTCGTGTCACCGCCCGCGAGGGGCAGCTCGAACTCGAGCTCGGGCAGGCGGTCGCGCGGGTGCACCTCGGCGAGCGTGAGACCGCCGGCGAGCGGCCCGAGCGGGGTGCGCAGCGCGAGCCCGAGCGCCGTCGCGAGCGCGACGGGCTCGACCCCTGGCACGCGGACGGTCGCCGCCTGGGCGCACCGGGTCAGCACCTCCGCGTCCAGATCGTCGGCCGCGGTGTCCACGTACTCGAGGATCTCGTGCACGAGCGTGCCGAACGCGGTCCCGCCGGGCTGGCCCTCGAACGGGGACGGCACGTCGGCCCCAGGCGCGGCACCGGGCGCTGCACCGGGCGCGGCGGCGGGGCCGGTGTCCTGCGCGTCGTCCTCGGGGCCGTCCTCCGGCTCGTCCTGGACGCCGGGATCCTCGGGTTCCGACTCCACCCCGCCGACCGGCCCGTGGTGCGCGGCGGCCGTCAGCGCGGAGTACGACGCGCGCCGCCACTCGCGATCAGGGAGGTGACCGGCCGTCGCGACCTCCAGCACCGACTCGGCGCGCGGCGCCGGCGACCACCGCTGACCCGTCGGGCGCGAGTCCACCTGCTCCACGACGACCGTCCCGCCCGAGCGCGCGGCGACGGCCTCGAACGCGGCACGCACCGCGTCGTCACGCATCGCGTCCGGCCGCGCGTGGCGGCCAGGCTCCCCGCCGAGCAGGCGGTCGGCGAGCAGCAGGCGCGTCAGCGGCCCGGACCCGGTGCTGCGCTTGGTCGGCGTCCAGTGCACGACCACCTGGTGGCGCGCCCGCGTGAGCGCGACGTAGAGCAGCCGCAGGTCCTCGCCCAGCTCCTCGTCGCGCGAGCGCGTCCGGGCGTCCACGAAGCCCGGCGACCCGACGCCGCCCACGTGCAGCACGCGCTGCCCGTGATCGTCGTGGAATGCGAAGAGCTCCTGGTCGTCGGGCTCGAACCGCTCCCAGCCGAACGGGACGTAGACGACACCGAACTCGAGGCCCTTGGCGGCGTGCACCGTGACGACCTGGACGGCGGCGGCGTCCGTCTCGAGGCGCCGGGTCCGCTCGTCGGTGAACACGGTGCCGACCTCGGCGATGCGGCCCCGCAGCCACGCGGTGAGCGCCGCCGTCCCCAGGCCCTCGGTGGTGGCGGCCTCGTGCAGCGCCTGCGTGACGTGCCGCAGGTCCGTGAGGTACCGCTCCCCGTCGGCGCGAGCCATGACCCGTTCGGTCGCCCCCTGCCGGGCCGCGGTCTCCGCGACGGCAGCGACACCGCGGTCCGCGAGCAGCCGGGCCCACGCGCGCACCGTGTCTCCGAGCACGTCGTGGTCCGCGTCGTCGGCCGTCGCGAGACGATGCGCGTCCCAGCCGACGAACGGGGTGAGCGCGAGCGCCGTCGCCCGACGGTGCAGGCCCGGCTGTTCCAGCGCGGCGAGCAGCGTGAGCCAGTCCTGCGCGGCGGCGGAGCCGAAGACGCTCGACGGCCCGGACACGACCGCCGGGACCCCGAGCGCGACGAGCGCGGTCCGCACGGCCTCCGCCTGCGCGTTCGTCCGGGTGAGCACCGCGACGTCGCGCGGCTCGAGGCCGCGCCAGCGTTCGGGTGTGGCTGCACCGTCCGCCGCACCGTCGAGCACGCGGTCACCGCCGGTCGCGGTCCCCAGCCGTCCCGCGACGTCGGCGGCGACGTCCTTCGCGAGCAGCGACCGCGCGTCCGGGGCAGAGGGGGCGGACGAGCCGCCGAGCCGGTAGGCGCGGCGGGTGACCTGGCGGAGCCGGACGGGCGCGCCGTGGGCGAGCCGGGCCCGCGGGTTCGCGGCGTCGACCGGCCGCACGACGATGCGGGGGTCGCCCAGCGCGGTCTCGCCCAGGAGGGCGTGCAGCCCGGCGAGGAGCGGCCCGTCGCTGCGCCAGCTGGTGCTCAGCGTCGCGACGTCCTCCGCGACCTCGACGGCGCTCAGGTACGTCACGACGTCGGCGCCTCGGAACGCGTAGATCGCCTGCTTCGGGTCCCCGATGAGCACGAGCGTGCGGTGCCCGTGGAACGCCGTGCGCAGGATCTCCCACTGGTCGGGGTCCGTGTCCTGGAACTCGTCGACCATGACGACGCGGTACCGGCTGCGCACCCTCTCGGACGCCGTCTCGCCGTGCTCCGGGTCGGTCAGCGCGCGCCGCAGCAGCACGAGCAGGTCGTCGTAGTCGAGCAGGTGCATCGCCCGCTTGCGCGCCTCGACCTCGCGCCGGGCGGCGACGGCGACCTCGTACCGCACGGAGGCCACCGAGCCGTCGGCGGCGTCGTCCGGGGCGAGGACGGCGCCGTGGTCGCTCACCGCGGCGCGCGCGACGTCGGACACGTCCCGGGGCGCGAGCGGTGGCTCGGCCTGGTCGGCGAAGAGCCGCACGTACAGGTCGTCCGTGACCTCCTCCACGAGGTCGGAGACGTCGGGGAGGAACCCGGTGGCCAGGTCGACGTCCGCGGCCGTGCCGAGGGCGGACAGCATCTGCTGGCAGAAGCCGTGGGTGGTCGTGATGGTCGCGGCGTCGAGCTGCGACAGCGCCACGCGCAGACGGTCACGGCGCCGGTCGAGCTCCGCGTCGTCGACCGCGGCGAGGAACGCGACGAGCGGCTCCGGGTCGCCCGCCGGGTCGGGCCCGCGCAGGGCACGCTCCGTGGCGACGAGGCGCTCGCGCACGCGGTCCCGCAGCTCGGACGTCGCCGCACGGCCGAACGTGACGAGCATGATCTCGGGCAGCGTCGCGACGCCCTCCGCGACGTACCGCGTCGTGAGCGTCGCGATGGTGTGGGTCTTGCCCGTGCCGGCGCTCGCCTCCAGCACGACGGTCCCCTGCGGGAGGTCGGCGAAGGGGTCGAAGCGGCGCGGCCGACCGCCGGACCCCGTCGCGCGGCCGGTCCCGGACGCGGTCGTGGGCGGTGCCGTCGGGAGCGGTGCGGACGTCGGGCCGCTCATCGGGCACCTCGCAGCTCGTGCTCCAGCAGGGGCTCCCACACGCGGCGCGCCAGGGCGCCGAGGCGGGACGGGTCGTCGGGGAACCGGCCGAGGTCCGCCGTCGTGGCCTGGCCCGCGACGTCGGCGACCTGCGGGTCCCGGCCCCACGCGAGGACGACGTACGGGTCCTTGCGCTCGAAGCCCTTGTTCCACAGCCAGCCGGCGCGCACCAGGGCGTCGCGCGCGTCGGTCGTGCGTCGCTCCTCGGCGTACTTCAACGACACCTCGGGCAGCAGCGGCAGCGGCTCGCGGGCCGCCTCGTCCCGGAGCGCGACGAGGTCCCCGAGGAGCCGCGACGCGGCGCCGGCGTCCGGCGGCGTGACGGTCGACCAGGCGACGCCCGGGCCGCGGGGCGAGCGTCCGACCGTCACCGCGTCCCACTGTCGGATCGGGTCGCTCGCCGTGAGCGCCAGCGCCTGCACCCACGCGCGGAGGCGGTGCTTCGGGCCGAGCCGCGAGTACTCGGTGCGCACCACGCGGCCGCCGTGCACGCCGGGGACGGTGCCGACGAGCGTGCGGCCGTCCGGAAGCACGGCCCGGACGTCCACGGTCTCGCCGGAGCGCAGCACGTCGGGACTCTGGGGACGCCCTGCGGCCGCATCGGCCTCGCGCGCCGCCTCGACGGAGACGACCCGCAGCGGACCGACGGCCTGGACCACCTGCTGCAGCGCGGAGCGGCCCAGCTCGCGCGGCGGGACCTGGCCACGCCGCCACTCGGCCTGCATCGCCCGGCCGGGCTCGACCCCGGCCAGCGCGGCCCGCAGCACCCGGTCGCCGACGCCCCAGCCCGTCAGGCCGGTGAGCGCGAGCGGCAGGCGGTCGTCGACGTCGTCCTCGTCCACGACGAGCCCCACGTCGAGCGTCGTCTGGGCGAACCACCGCGGTGCGTTCTCGAGCAGGCGCACGAGATCGTCGAGCTCGACGTCGCGGGAGCCCGACGCCCCGTCGTCCGGCGCGGCGTGGTCGGCGGACGGGAGGGCGAGCGGCACGCTGACCAGCGCCCCGACCGCCTGGCGCTCGCCCCGCGCGGTGCGCGCCCCGGCGAACGCCGCGCGGTCGTGGCTGAACGCGCCGGGCACGCCGAGCGCGCCCGGCGCGAAGTTGCGCGCGTCCACCGTCTGCAAGGGGTGCCGCACCACGACGTGCTCGCGCACGCGGCGCCCGTCGGGAGCGGTCGCCACCCGGTCGAGCGCGTCGAGAAGCTCCGCCACGGGCACGGCGGGCGGTCGCACGGCGCCCGTGCGCTCGTCGGCGCCCGTGTGCACGACGACGAGATGGTCGCCCGCCGCGGCGACGGCGTCGAGGAAGATCTGCCGGTCCTCGCTGCGCGGGTCGCGCTCGCCGATCTCGGGGTGCCGGGCGAGCAGGTCGTCGCCCGCGGCGGCTCCGACCCGGGGGAACGCGCCGTCGTCCAGGCCGAGCAGGCACACCACGCGGTGCGGCACGGACCGCATCGGTTCGAGCGAGCACACCGTGAGCGCCCCCGTGCGGAAGCCCGATCGCGTGGGCCGGCCCGCGAGCCGGTCCGCGAGCACGGCGCGCACGTCCGCGAGCCGCAGGGGGACGTCCCCGTGGTCCGAGCCGGCGGCGCGCACGTCGCCGAGAGCGCGGCGTGCCGCGCCGATCTGCCAGGCCTCCGTCGGTGGCGCCTCGGCGAGCAGGGTGAGCGCACGGTCGAGGGTGTCGAGCCAGTGCCCGAGCGGGTGGACGCCGTCGAGACCGTCCAGGAGGTGGGTCACCCGGGCCACGAGCTCGGCGAGACGCCCGGCGAGGTCCACGTCGGTCGAGCCGACGTCGTCGAGGGGCAGCGCGGGACCGACGAACCGGGCGCCCTCGTCCGCCATCGCAGCGCCGAGGAGGATGCGGTCGAGCGCGGCGTCCCACGTGCCCTGCCGCACGTGCGGGTCGATCCCGAACCGCGCCCGCCGCTCGCCGTCCTCGCCCCAGTGCACGCCCGCCTCGACGGCCCACTGCCGCAGCCGGTCGACGTCGTCGTCCGAGAAGCGGAACCGGCGGCGGACCGGGGCGCTCGCCGCGAGGTCCAGGAGCTCGGACGCGGTGACGCGACCGTCCGCGAGGCGCAGCAGGGTGGCGAGCAGCGCCAGGGCCGGGTTCGTCGTGCCCGCACCCCGGTCGGCCAGGCTGACGCGCAGACGCTGGCCGGGGTGCGCGTCGTCGCCGAGCTCCGGCACCGCGCCGAACGTCGCGGTGACGAGCGGGGCGAACGTCTCCACGTCGGGGCAGAGCACGATGACGTCGCGTGCCTGCAGCGTGGGGTCCGCGGTGAACAGCCCGACCAGCGTCTCCCGCAGGACCTCGACCTGTCGCGCCCGGCCGTGGCACGACAGCACCTGCACCGAGCGGTCGGCGGCGTCGAGGACGTGCGTCCCGTCGGGAGCGTCCGCGTGGAGGGCCGACTGCAGGGCGCCGAGCAGCGTCGGAGGGGGCGCCTGCGCCGTGTGGCGGTGCACCTGCGCGCCGGTCAGCCGGAGCTGGAGCTCCACGGCGTCGCGCGCGGTGGACGCGAGCAGCGGGTGCCGGGCGAACGTCGGCACGTCGGCGCGCGAGGTCGCGCCGTCGTCGTGCGTGGCGACCTTCTCCCACAGGGCGGGGGAGGGGTGCACGAGCCACAGGTGGACCTCGCGGTGCGCGGCGAGGGCGCGCAGCACCCGGAGCTCGTCCTCCGGGAGCCGCGTGGGACCGAACACCGACAGCCGCGGAGGCAGGTCGACCGCCGCCGGGTCGGTGCGGAGCGCGGCGACCGCGTCCTCGACCCGCCGCGCAGGGTCCGGCTCGGGCACGCGCGCCAGCAGGCGCCGCCACAGCTCGGGCTGCCACGCGAGGTCGTCGGGCACGTCCACCGCCCGCGACGGCCGGGGCCCCGCGGCGTCCACGTCCGCCGACCACGCGAGCACGACGTCGGGCCGTTGCCGCGCGTAGTCGACGAGGAGGTCCGCGACGCGGCGCGCGAGCGTCAACCGGCGGCCGCGTCGCACCTCGTCCCCCGGGTCGCCGACGTAGCGCGCGAGGGGCGCTGCCCACGGCTCGCCGAGGTGCGCGTCGAGCACCTCCAGCACGGACCACGCGAGGCGCTCGGGCCGCCACGGGTCGTCGTCGGGCTCCACCCCGGTGAGGTCCGCGACGACCTGCTCGACGAGCCGCCGAGGCCCGCGGAAGTCGACGTTGGCGCACACTCCCGACGTGCCGTCGGACGCCCCCGCAGGCACGCCCAGGTGGTGCGATAGCCGCTGCGCGAGCCAGCGCTCCACGCCCCGCGTCGGGACGGCGACGACGTCCGTCGCGAACGGGTCGTCCAGCGGGTCGGCGAGGAGGCGCGCGAGCGGCTCGACGAGCGAGTCGGCACGCTCGGAGCGGTGCACGTGCAACACAGCTGCCCCCATCGACTCTCCACGACCGGCCACGGACGGCCGTCGCGCCGGCCGGACCGCCGGGCGCTACGAGGAGGCTACGAGGTGCGTCCGACAGCGTCGAACCGCCGTCCACAGCCGGCGCCCCGGTACCGCGCGCGTCGGTCGCTGTGGGTGGCGTGCGGGAACGTGTCGGCATGGCTCAGCACACGCACTCCATACCGCTCACGATCGACTACGTCGAGATCTCCGTCACCGACATGCGTGCCGCGCAGGACTTCTACGGCGCCGCGTTCGGCTGGACGTTCACCTCGTACGGGGACGAGTACGCGGGCATCCGCACCGCCGCGGAGTCCGAGAGCGAGGGCGACGAGGCAGGCGGCCTGCTGCTCGCCGAGTCCGTCACCCGCGGTGGCCCGCTCGTGCTCCTCTTCAGCGACGACCTCGACCACACCCTGGACCAGGTGAAGGCCGCCGGTGGCACCGTCGTCAACGGCCCGTACGAGTTCCCCGGCGGCCGCCGCTTCCACTTCCTCGACCCGAGCGGCAACGAGCTCGGTGTCTGGGGCACCGCCTGACCCACGCGGTCACCCACCCGGTCCGGCAGGGGGGACGACGGCGGACGGGCTCGCGTCGTCCGTGCCGGTCGCGCGCGCGACGAAGACCCACTCCCGGCCCGGCCGGTCCGGAGCGTCGCGCACGTCCTCGACGACGAACCCGCACTCCGCGAGCGAGGACTCGACCTCCTCGCGCGAGCGGAACCGCAGCGTCGAGTCGGAGTGGAGCACGCGCCCGTCGGGCAGGACGGTCGTGTCGTGGAAGGACACGAGCGGGAGGGCCATGTCCGTCAGCTCGGTCCAGCTCTCGACGATCCCGACCCCGGGGACGTCGACCCGGACGAACGTCTCGTCGCGCACCCAGCCCTCCCACGCCCGACGCGCGGGCACGCGGGTCTCGAGGACCACGTGGCCGCCCGGGGCGAGAGCCGCGCGCACGCCGCGCAGCGTCGCGGTCCACGCGTCGTCGGTGAGGAACACCTGCGCGACGTTCGCGGTCATCGTGGCGAGGTCGACGGGGAACTGGGGCAACGGCGGCAGTGTGGCTGCGTCGCCGTGGAGCCATCGCACAGCGGCGGCCCCGGGCTTGGTCCGCGCGACCTCGAGCGACGCACCGGCCGGGTCCACGCCGACCACGTCGATCCCGCGCAGCGCGAGCAAGCACGCGAACGTGCCGGTCCCGCACCCCACGTCCAGCACGGACCGCGCGCCGAGCTCGTCGACGAGCGCCAGGTACGCGTCGAGGTCGCTGCGGTCGGGGTCGAGCGGGTCGTACAGCGCGGCGAGGGTCGGGTCGTCGAAGATCGCGTCGGGCACGTCCGCGACGCTAGGCGCGCAGCCCGCCGTCGTCCACGGCATTCGTCGCATCGGCGGCGAAGGCCGCTGCCCTCTCGGCGACGCGTCCTGGGACGTCGGTGTCGACGTCGGGGGCGTCGACCAGCGTCGCCACGTCCGCGACCGCGAGCGCTACCGCGCGGACCACGTCCCGAGCCTCGTCCTCGTTCACACCCCAGGACGTGGCGGTGCGGACGAGATGGCCCGCCGTGACGTACGCGAGGTTCGTCTGGCCGTCGAGGGCGTGGCCGCTGTGCCTGAGCTGGCGGGCGAGGAGGAAGACGGGGGCTGCGTCGTACAGGGGCGCCAGCGACACGCTGCCGTCGACGTCCAGGACGAGCGAGTAGTTCTTCGAGTGGGCGTCACCGTTGCCGATCACCGCGTTGAACGTGACGAGGCGGAGGAGGTCGAGCCGGAACGCGGTGGGATCGACCGCCTGCTCGCCTGCGCGGCGAGCGATCCGCAGCAGGCGGGGAGGGTCGGACGACGACGGCTCGTACTTCTCCGCCGTCGCGATGCTCAGTGCTTGGGTGAAGTCCTCCTGGTGCGTGCGGCGTCCGCCGTGACGGTCGTACCGTTCGACGACGATGGCTCGCCGGTCTCCGAAGGTCGCCAGCTCGACCGAGGCGGCCGGGAGCCCCGCACCGGCCGCCACGCTCATCGCCCAGGCCTCGTGCTCCACGAGGTCCGGCACGACGGCGTCCGAGACCGGTTCGGGCTTGACGAGGTGTGTCGACACGGCCCCGTCGACGGGCCAGGCCCATCCGTCCGCGGTCCTCGTGAGAAGCACCTTGGACTGGACGCCTCCGAGCGAAGCGCCGACGGTCGTCCCCGCAGGGGGCTCGAGCGTGGGGAGGTCCTCGACGATGCGCTCGACCTCGTCACGGCTGAGAGGTCGCAAGGTGCCGTCGCCGGGGACGTCGCCGTCGGGCGTGAACTGGATCGCCCCGGCGCACTCGCGGCCGATGGCTGTGAGCATCCCGAACGTGTCTCCCGGGGCAACCCTGTGCTGCCGCTCGAGCGCGGCCCGGACCGCGGCCTCGGGGAGCAGCCCTTCGAGGAACCGGTCGAGGACGACGCCTTCCACCCGCCGCGACGTGACGGGGATGGCGAGCGACAGGGCGACGGAGCCGACGCCGTAGCGGTCGAGCGCGCCCGCGGACATCTGCAGTCGCAGACGTCCCGTGCGCAGCCGCCGCAGCGCCCCGAGCTCCTCGCCGTGCAACCAGACGGTGAGGGCGTCCGTCACGAGGCCTTCTCCACCTTCAGGACGGCGCCGCGCGGCACGGCGACGAGCTCGTATCCCATGGCTGCGAGGGCTTGCAGGACGGTCTCGTCGGACGCGGGCTCGCCCCGTTCTATCCGGCTGATGGTCGGGCGCGACGATCCAGTCCTCGCGCCCAGCTCCGTCTGGGTCAGGCCGCGAGCGCCCCGGATGCCGGCGACGGCCGCGCCGAGCGACTCGAGCGTGCGTGCGCGGTACCAGAGATCGCCCGCCATCCCTCTCACCTCCGAATCACAGCTGATTCATCGTGGCATCACACTAGCGTTGAATCGCAGATGATGCAGCAGCGAACTCGGGAGGAATACGTCAGAAGCGATTCACAAACCGCAAGCGACGACCCGTCCACCTGCTCGGCACGAGCGGTTCAGGCCTTGAGAGCTTGAGTCACGTCCTCGATCACGTCGAGCGGGTCCTCGAGCCCGACCGACAGCCGGACCGTCGTCTCGGCGATCCCGACCGCCGCGCGGCCCTCGGGCCCCAGCTTGCGGTGCGTCGTCGTCGCCGGGTGCGTGACCATGGACTTCGCGTCGCCCAGGTTGTTGGAGATGTCCACGACCTGCAGCGCGTCGAGGAACGTGAACGCGCGCTTCTTCGCGGTCTCCGGGTCGGTCCCCTCGGGCACCGCGAGGTCGAACGTCACGACCGTCCCGCCACCCGTCTGCTGCGAGCGCGCGAGGTCGACCTGCGGGTGGGACTCGAGGAACGGGTAGCGCACGCGCGCGATCCCCGGCAGCTCCTCGAGCACGCGCGCGATCCGCTCGGCCCCGGCGTTCTGCGCCGCGACGCGGACCGGCATCGTCTCCAGACCCTTGAGCAGGACCCACGCGTTGAACGCCGAGAGGGTCGGGCCGGTGTTGCGGATGAACGTCTGGACCGGCCCGCCGATGTACTCCTCGGTCCCGAGGATCGCGCCCCCGAGCACGCGCCCCTGGCCGTCGATGTGCTTCGTCGCGGAGTACACGACGACGTCCGCGCCGAGCTCGAGCGGCTTCTGCATGAGCGGCGTCGCGAACACGTTGTCGAGCACGACGACGGCCCCGGCCGCGTGGGCGAGCTCGCTCACGCGGCGCGCGTCGACGATGTCCTGCATGGGGTTCGACGGCGTCTCGAAGAACACGACGTCCGCCGGCGTCGAGAGCGCCTCCTCCCAGTGGGACAGCACGTGACCGTCGACGTAGTCCGTCCGCACGCCCCACTTGGCGAAGATCTCGTCGAAGATCACGACGCTGGACCCGAACAGCGCGCGCGCCGCGACGATCCGCGACCCGGACCGCACGAGCGCCGCGAGCGACGTGAAGACGGCCGACATGCCGGAGGCCGTCGCGTAGCACGCCTCGGCGCCCTCGATGAGGCGCAGCCGCTCCTCGAACGTGTGCACGGTCGGGTTCCCGTAGCGGGAGTACACGAACCGGTCGAGCTCGCCCTTGAAAGCGGCCTCGGCGTCGGACGCGCGGTCGTACGTGTAGCCCTGCGTGAGGAACAACGCCTCGGACGTCTCCTGGAACTCCGTGCGCGCGTTGCCGCCGCGCACGGCGAGCGTCGCGGGACGGGCGCTCGCGGGCAGCGGCTTGCGGCCGGAGCCGCCCGCGACGTGCCCGACGCCGTCTCCCGCGCTCATCGCGCGGTCTCGCCCTCGGCGGGTGCGTACGCGGTGACGGGCAGGCCGCGCACCTTCCAGCCCTCGGCGTCGCGCGCGCCGCTGAACCCCGGCGCACCCTCGAAGCCCTCGAGCACGTTGTACGACGGCCCGAGACCGGCCGCGGTCGCCGCGCGCGCCGCGCCGATCGAGCGCTGGCCGGAGCGGCACAGGAACACGACGGGACGCTCGTCGCCCGGGGCGAGACCCGCCTGGGCGAGCCGGTCCACGAACGCGGGGTTGGGCCCGAACGGTGTCACCCACTCGTCGAAGACGACCTCGCGGCCGAGCTGCGCGACGTCGGGCACGCCGACGGTGCGCCACTCGCCCTCGGTGCGGACGTCCACGAGGACGGCCCGCTCGTCGGCGGCGAGCAGGTCCCACGCCTCCTGCGGCGTGATGTCGCCGGCGTAGCCGTCGGCGGGGCGGGGGGTCAGGTCGCTCATGGGGTCTCCTCCATCGATCGTGGCAGTAGCACCCTCGCCCGTGCCCTCTCGGGCCAGGGGGTTGCTGCGGCGTCGACGTGCCACGTCACTCGGCCGCTCCGGATGGTTGCTCGGATCGTACGTCACGGTGACCGGCTCGCGGAACGCCCGTCTCGCGTCGTGGAGCGTTGTGCGTCCCGGGATGCGAGACCCCCTGCCCACCGGTTGACACGGTCGCGAGCCCTCCCACATCCTGGGTGACAGGTCATGAGTGCCAGCGTGAAACCCCGGTTTGCTGGCCGGCAACCCTCCTCTCGCGGCGGGGTGCCCCGGGTGACGACCAGGCCGCACGCCGACCGGCGCGCGGCAAGCGCGGGGAGCACCTCCCCGACACGACCTCGGAGGACCGTGCCATGACTGCTCTCGCCGAACTCTCGTGTCCGACGGCGGACTCTGCCTTCTCGGCCGGCGACGTCGCCGCGCTGCCGGCCGTGCTCCCCGTCGTGGGCAGCGACACGCTCGTCCCGCTCGTCGACGGCCGCAGCGTCCCGTACGCGAACCTCGACGTGGCGGCGTCCGCGCCGGCGCTTCGCTCCGTCGCGGACCGTGTGACCGAGGTCCTGCCGCTGTACGCGAGCGTGCACCGCGGTGCGGGCTACCTCTCCCAGGTGTCGACGGCGCTCTACGAGGCCGCGCGCCGCACGGTCGGGTCGTTCGTCGGTGCACGCGAGGACGACGTCACGGTCGTCACGCGTAACACGACCGACTCGCTCAACCTCCTCGCGGGCTGCGTCCCGGCGAACCCCGACGGGACACCCGGCCGCGTGCTCGTCCTCGACGTCGAGCACCACGCGAACCTCCTGCCGTGGCAGCGGAGCGGCGGAGCGACGGTCCTGGCGGGCGGCGTGAGCGTCGCGGAGACGCTGTCCGGCCTGCGCGCGGAGCTCGCGCGCTTCGACTACGCGCTCCTCGCCGTCACCGGCGCGTCCAACGTCACGGGCGAGTCGTTGCCGGTCGCGGACGTGGTGCGGATCGCGCACGACGCCGGGGCGCGGGTCGTGCTCGACGGCGCCCAGCTCGTCCCGCACCGCGGGTTCTCGCTCGCCGAGACCGGCGTCGACTACGTCGCCTTCTCGGGCCACAAGACCTACGCGCCGTTCGGCGCGGGCGCGCTCGTGGGGCGTCGCGACTGGCTCGACGCGGGCACGCCCTACCTCGCGGGCGGCGGCGCCGTGCGCCAGGTGCGCGTCGACGGCACCGACTGGCAGCCGGCGCCCGCGCGCCACGAGGCCGGGTCGCCGAACGTCGTGGGCGCCGTCGCGCTCGCCGCCGCGTGCGACGCGCTCGCGGGCCTCGACCCGGCAGCCCTGCACGCGCACGAGGCGACGCTGCGCGCGGCGCTCGTCGCGGGGCTGTCCGCGCTCGACGGGGTGCAGGTGGTGAGCGTGTGGCCCGACGCGGTCGACCCGGTGGGCGTCGTGACGTTCTCCGTGACCGGCCACGACCCGGGCCTCGTCGCCGCGTACCTGTCGGCGGAGCACGGCATCGGCGTCCGCGACGGCCGCTTCTGCGCGCACCCGCTGCTCGCCCGGCTCGGGTACGACGAGGGCGCCATCCGGGCATCGGTCGGCGTGGGCACGTCGGGCGCGGAGGTCGTGCGCCTCGTCGACGCGGTGCGTGCGTACGTCGAGGAGGGGCCGCAGGTCCGGTACGCCGTGGTCGACGGGTGCTGGACCGTCGTCGACGACCCGCGCCCCGTCCCGGCGGGCTCCGGCCTGGAGGGGCTCTTCGCGACCGCCGCGGCGGGCTTCCTCGCCGACGCCGCGGGGTGCGGCCCCGCCGACTGACCTCTCGCGGGCCGGGCGTCAGGGGGGCGTTCACCCGACCGTCGACGAGCGTTGTCCACGAGGTCGCCGAACCCTCTGTGCGCGGCGGCGTTCGTGTGCTCTGATATGCGCTGTGCTGCACGACGTCGTCCTCACGGGGCACGGCTTCCGCCTGGAACCGCTGGCCCTGGAGCACGCTGAACCGCTCGCCGGCATCGTCGACGAGGCGATGTGGTCCGGGATGAGCACCCCCATGCCTCGCGGCGTCGCGGGGATGGCGGGGCTCGTCGCCGCGACCCGCGACGCGCCCGACCTCACGGGCTTCGTCGTGCGGTGGGTGGACCCTGACGGCTCGTCCGGGGACGTGCTCGGCAGCACCGCGTTCCGCGACCTGTCGCTCGTCGACCGGCGCGTGGAGATCGGCCGGACGTTCTACGCGCGCGCCACGTGGGGGAGCCTCGTCAACCCGGTCACCAAGCTGTTGCTCCTGCGGCACGCGTTCGAGACGTGGGACGTGCACCGCGTGGGCTTCCGGGTGGACGCACGCAACGAGCGCTCGCTGGGCGCGATGCGTCGCCTCGGCGCGTACGAGGAGGGCGTGATGCGCGGTCACCGCTCCGCACCGGACGGCTCGCGCGCCGACTCCGTCGTCTTCTCGGTCCTCGCGCCGGAGTGGCCCGGCATCGAGTCGGGGCTGCTGGAGCGCATCACCCGGCCCCGCGTCGTGTCGACGCTCACCCTGCCCGTCCCGGAGGCGCTGCCGCTCGTCGCCTCCTGAGAGCCGGCCTTCGCGGTCGTCCCGGACACGACGAGGGCCCCGCCGTGGGGCGGGGCCCTCGCGATGCGTGGCCGCGGTCACCAGGACCGCGGGGTCCGACTACTTGAAGGCGTCGCGGACGTCGTCGCCGGCCTGCTTGACGTTGGCCTTGGACTGCTCGCCCTTGCCCTCCGCCTCGAGGCGCTCGTCGTCCTTCGCCTTGCCGGTGGTCTCCTTGATCTTGCCCTTGGCCTCTTCGGCAGCGTGCTCGATCTTGTCACCGAGTCCCATGGGGATCTCCTCTCGTCGGTTGTCCCGACCGTAAGCACGTCCTCGCGCGCACGCACGTGCTGGAACCTCCGCGCCGAGCACCGACGGTCCGTGGTGGGATGTCCCCGTGCAGCACGACACCCGTCTCGACGGCTTCGGACTCCGCCTCGTCCCGCTGGCCGAGGAGCACGCACCCGCGCTCGGCGCGCTCGTCGACGACGGCATCTGGGCAGGCATGTCCAGCCCGACGCCGCAGGGGGACGAGGCCATGGCCGCGTACGTGCGCGACGCCGTGGCCGCGCCCGGCCGGCTCGCGTTCGCGGTCCTGGGACCGGACCCGGCTCCCGGACCGGACCTCACCGGCCCGGACGGCGGCCGCCTGCCCGACGACGCGGGGGTGGTCCGCGGGAGCACCTCGCTCTACGAGTGGGTCCCCGCGCAGGGCCGGGTGGAGCTCGGCTCGACGTTCTACGCCCGGCCGTGGTGGGGCGGCGTGACCAACCCGGGGTGCAAGTACCTGCTGCTGCGGCACGCCTTCGACGAGCTCGGGGTGGCGCGCGTCGCGCTCCGTGCCGACGCGCGCAACGCCCGGTCGATCGGGGCGATCACCCGGCTCGGCGCGCAGCCCGAGGGCGTGCTCCGCAGCCACCGCGTCGCACCGGACGGCTCGCGCCAGGACACCGCGTACTTCTCGATCCTCGTCGACGAGTGGCCAGCCGTGCGGGACGGTCTGCTCCGCAGGCTCGACGCGTTCTCCTGACGACTCCGGCGCCTGTGGACAACCGTTCCGACGCCTCGTTCTGACGCTACGTTCTCGTCTGGCCCCGATGGTCGGGGCCAGGGGGGAGCGTCGTGCGGGGATCTGCAGAGCGTGCGTTGTCGAGCAACGGGTGGCTGCGAGCGGCGGGGCGCCTCGAGGGGTGGGTGGGTGCGGTCGTGCTCTTCAGCTCCGGCGTCTTCCTCGACGCGGTGGACGGCCTCGCCCGGACGCCGTCCTCGACCTCCGCGGTCGCTGCGCTCTTCTTCGGGCGGATGATCCTCGGAGCCGTGATCATGGTCCTCGCCTACCTGGTCCGACGTGACGTGCGGTGGGCCAGGGCGCTGTCGCTCGTCCTCTGCGCACTGCTCGTCCCGCTGTGGGCGGTGACCTTCTCCGGGAGCCCGGTCTCTCTCATCGAGTGGGTGGAGCTCTGCGTCCTCGCCGGCCTCGTGACCGTCGTCGTCCTGCTGTCGCTCGCACCGTCCCTGCGGGCGCGCGGACCGGCGGGTCAGGAGCCAGAGCGCACCCTGGAGGTCGTGAGCGGCGAGGCGTGACGCCGGCGCTCCGTCCGGCGCTCCGGGCCGGCGACCTCGGAGGTCGCCGACCCGAGCCCGTCAGGCGCGCGGGGCGACCGACCCGGACAGGTGCAGCCGGCCCGCGCGGTCCCACGCCAGGTAGGTGAGGCCGGCGCCAGGGTCGCCCGCGCCGTCGGGCACGGCGGGCGCGACCTGGTCGAGAGTGCCTCGGAGCGCGGCCGGGACGCCCTGCGTCGGGCGGACGGCGACGTCGACCGTGCTCGGCAGGAGGACCGGCTTCGCGAACGTGACGGTCCAGTCGTACGTGTCGCCGCGCGTCGGGCCCGCCGCAGCGAGGGCACGCGCAGCGGTGTACATGCCGTGCGCGATCGCTCGCGGGAACCCGAACGCCTTCGCGCCGAGGGCGGAGGTGTGGATCGGGTTGCGGTCCCCGGACACCGCGGCGTAGGCGCGCCCCGTCCCTGGCCCGAGCGACCAGCGCGCGGTGGGGAGCGGGGGCTCGAACGTGTCGGCCTCGGAGGCCACCGGAGCGTCCTCGGAGGCCGACAGGTCGGGGTGACGCACGCCCTTCGCCAGGTAGGTCGACACGCCGCGGTACGCGAGCGTCGTCGCGGCCAGCCCGGAGCCCGCCGCGCGCTCCGCGTCGGTGCGCTCGACCGAGATCTCCGTGACGAGGTCGACCTGGACACCTCGTCGGTGCGGGCGCAGGTCGCGCGCCCACGCGCGGACCTCGAGCGAGTCACCGAGGCGCACCGGACGCACCACGGACACCGAGTTCGCGAGGTGCACCATGCCGAGGAGCGGCAGCGGGAAGTCACCGCGCACCATGAGAGCCGTCGCCAGCGGGAAGCCGAGCACGTGCAGGTACCCGGCAGGCAGCACGTCCGACGGCGCCTCGCCCACGACGTCGGCGTACCGCGCGAGGTGCTCGGCGCTGCCGACCGCGCCGGGCTCGGCGTCGTCGCCGGTCGGGACGCCGGCGACGCGGTGCACGACGTCCGGGAGGGTCAGGTCGCCCGGCGCTCGGCCCAGGCGGTCCGCGGCGGCCAGCCGAGCCGACGCCGCGACGCCCCGCGCGTAGAGACCGCCGAGACCGGGGACCGCGGCCAGCGTCTCGACCCGCTCCGGCTGCGCGGCGGTCACCGGCCCACCAGGCTCTGCCCGCACACGCGCAGCACCTGCCCGTTCACGCCCGCCGCTCCGGGGGAGGCGAGGAACGCGATCGCCTCTGCGACGTCCACCGGCTGGCCGCCCTGCTGCAGCGACGACACGCGGCGCGCGACCTCGCGCGTGACGAACGGGATCGACGCCGTCATCTCCGTCTCGATGAAACCCGGCGCGACGGCGTTCGCGGTGCCCCCAGGACCGGCCGGCCCGCCGAGCAGCCGTGCGAAAGCCCGCGTGTGACCGATGACGCCCGCCTTGGAGAACGCGTAGTTCGCCTGGCCGCGGTTGCCCGCGATGCCGCTCGTGGACGCCAGCGAGACGATGCGCGGCTCACCCGAGAACCCGTTGGCGCCGAGCAGGTACTCCGTGATGCGCAGCTGCGCGGCGAGGTTCACCGCGATCACGGCGTCCCACTTGTCGGCGGACATGTTGGCGAGCAGCTTGTCGCGCAGGATGCCGGCGTTGTGGACGAGGACGTCGAGCCCGCCGTGGCGCGCCCGGGCGTGCTCGAGGATGCGTGCGCCGGCGTCGTCGGCGGTGACGTCGAGCTGGAGCGCCGTCCCCCCGATCTCGTTCGCGACCTTCGCGAGCGACTCGCCCGCCGCCGGGACGTCCACGACCACGACCTTCGCGCCGTCGCGCGCGAGCGTGCGGGCGACCTGCGCGCCGATGCCGCGGGCCGCGCCCGTGACGACGGCGACCTTGCCCGCGAGCGGTGCGTCCGTGCTGCCGGGTACGGCCGACGAGCCGGCGCCGACGCGCAGGACCTGGCCGTCGACGAACGCGGACTTCGCCGAGAGGAAGAACTGCAGGGTCGCGAGGGCGCTCGCGCTGTCGACCGGGACGTCGTCGACGAGCTGGATGCCGTTGCCGGTCGCGCCGTAGCGCAGCTCCTTGGCGACGGAGCGCAGGAAGCCCTCGACGCCCTCGCGGGTCGCGGCGAGCTCGGGGGAGTCGCCGTCGGCCGGGGCGCGGGAGATCGTCACGACGCGCCCGTTCGGCGCGAGGCGGCGCAGGCTCGCGGACAGCGCCATGACGGTGCCGGAGACGTCCTGCGGCTGCTCGGCCTGCGTGAGCACCACGACGATCGCGCCCCAGCGGGTCTGGTCGTCGGCGTTCTGTCGGACGTCGAGGGCGTGCGTGTCGAGCAGGGCGGTGGCGACGCGGTCGGCGTCGTCGTGGACGCCGGGCGTGCCGCCGAGCACGAGGACAGGCCCGACGGTCAGCGGGTCGCCCGCCCGGAAGCGGCGCAGCACGGCGGGGCGAGGCAGCCCGAGCTTCTTGGCGAGGGTCTTGGTGAAGCCGGAGTTGACGGCCTGGACGTAGGAGTCGGTCACGGGGTGGTCCTCTCGGTCGTCGGGGCGGTCACGCGGTGGCG
The DNA here is from genome assembly GCF_051294865.1 of Cellulosimicrobium sp. PMB13. Taxonomy (NCBI): domain Bacteria; kingdom Bacillati; phylum Actinomycetota; class Actinomycetes; order Micrococcales; family Promicromonosporaceae; genus Cellulosimicrobium; species Cellulosimicrobium sp. PMB13. The sequence continues at coordinate 1,490,170 of NZ_CP145910.1, forward strand.
GGGACGGACTCGAGGATCGCGGCGACGCCGAGACCACCGGCCGCGCACACGGAGATCAGCGCGCGGGCGGGCCGGCCCGTCTCGGCGGCCTTCACCGCGAGGAGCTTGGCCGCCGTCGCGACGATGCGCCCGCCCGTCGCGGCGAACGGGTGACCTGCGGCGAGCGACGAGCCGTTGACGTTGAGGCGGGACCGGTCGATCGAGCCGAGCGGCCCGTCGAGGCCGAGCTCGGTGCGGCAGTACTCGTCGTCCTCCCAGGCCTTGAGCGTCGCGAGGACCGTCGACGCGAACGCCTCGTGGATCTCGTAGAGGTCGAAGTCGGCGAGCGTGAGGCCGTTGCGCGCGAGCAGGCGCGGGACGGCGTGCGCGGGCGCCATGAGCAGTCCCTCGTGGCCGTGCACGAAGTCGACGGCCGCGGTCTCGGCGTCGACGACGCGCGCGAGCAGCGGCAGGTCGCGCTCGGCGGCCCACTCGCGCGAGCCGAGGAGCACGGTCGAGGCGCCGTCCGTGAGCGGCGTGGAGTTGCCCGCGGTCATCGTCGGCTCGGCGCCGTCCGGAGAGCCGGCGAGCCGCTTGCCGTAGACCGGCTTGAGCGCCGCGAGCTTCTCGAGCGAGGAGTCGGCGCGGAGGTTCTGGTCGCGCACCAGGCCGCGGAACGGCGTGACGAGGTCGTCGAAGAACCCGGCGTCCCACGCCGCGGCGAGGTGCTCGTGCGAGGCGAGCGCGAGCTCGTCCTGCGCCTCGCGCGTGATGCCCCAGCGCGCCGTCGTGATCGCCTGGTGCTCGCCCATCGACAGGCCGGTGCGCGGCTCGTCGGTGGCGGGCGTGAGCGGCGCGAGGTCGGACGGGCGGACCTTCGCGAACGCCTTCACGCGCGCCTGGAAGGTCTTGGCGTGCGACGCGTCGAGGAGCGCCCGGCGCAGGCCCTCGCTCACGGCGATGGGGGCGTCGGACACGGTGTCGCTGCCGCCCGCGATCCCGGACTCGACCTGGCCGAGCCGGATCTTGTTCGCGACGGCGATCGTCGCCTCGAGCCCGGTCGCGCACGCCTGCTGGAGGTCGTACGCAGGGGTCTGCGGCGAGAGCGCCGAACCCAGCACGGACTCGCGCACGAGGTTGAAGTCGCGCGAGTGCTTGAGCACCGCGCCGCCGACGACCTCGCCGATGCGTTCGCCCTGCAGGCCGAAGCGCGCCACGAGCCCGTCCAGGGCTGCGGTGAACATCTCCTGGTTGCTCGCGCGGGAGTACTTGCCGCCCGCGCGGGCGAACGGGATCCGGTTGCCGCCGATCACGTAGGCGTCGCGCAGGCCGGGGGTCTCGCGACCGGGTCCACCGCCTGCCCCGAGCTCGGTGCCCGCCTGCGTCGTCGACCTGGTCGCCGGTGTCTTCCTGGTGGCCACTGCGTCTCACTTCCTCGTCCGCACTCGCTGCGCTGCGTTGGTCGGTGTCCAAGACCTACAGTACCTGATACTGTCAGTATCGTGAGTCGGGTCACAGGATCCGCCCTGCCCCTCGAAGGGCGGGGACGACTCGCGAAGGGCTCGCGACGACCCATCGCGGCCCATCACGACCCATGACGACGCAGACGTCGCGACGGAGGACAGCGTGAACACAAGCGTGGGCGGCATCGGCACCGCCGCCGGGACCCGCGGACGGGGCCAGCCCGGCCCGTCGACCGACGGGCGTTCCACCCGCTGGGACGAGCACCGGGCCGCGCGCCGCGCCGAGCTCATCCGGGCTGCCAGCAAGGCCGTGCACCGCGGCGGGCCGGGCGTCTCCATGGACGAGATCGCCGCCGCGTCCGGCACGTCGAAGTCGATCATCTACCGCTACTTCGACGACAAGACGGGCCTCCAGGTCGCCCTGGGCGCGGCCGTCGTCGGGCAGATGCACGACGCGCTCACCCAGGCGGCCGAGGCCGCGGAGACCCCGCGGCGCGCGCTGCGCGCGATGGTCGGCGTCTACCTCGAGATGATCGAGAGCTCGCCCAACGTCTACTACTTCGTGACGCGCACGAGCGCCGTCGCCGGGACGGAGGAGGCGGCGGCCGCCGCGCTCGCCGCCGGGCAGGGCGGCACCGGGCCGCAGGCCCCGCTCGCCGCGTTCCTCGACTCCGTCATCGAGCTCGTCGCGGAACCGTTCGCGCGCGTCACCGACGTCCCGCCCGCCGACGCCGCGGCGTGGGCGGCGGGCGCCGTCGGCTTCGTCCGCGGCGCGGGCGAGTGGTGGCTCGCGCACCGCGACCGCCCCGGCACCCCCGACCGTGAGCAGCTCACCGAGCGCGTCGCCGCCTGGCTGTGGGCCGGTCCGGTCGGCGTCCTCTCCCAGAACCCCGGCGGTACGCACCGCCCGACGACGTCGTCCTCAGCACCCAAGGAGTCCCGATGACCGCCACGTCCGACCGTCCCGCCCTCAGCCCCGTGGACGGCTCCCTCACGACCGGCAGCGACGCGCGTGTCGACGTGCCGGGGCTCGAGCGGCTCCTCCTCGGCCGCTGGGCCGAGCTGCGCGCCGCGGCGCGCGCGACCGCGGGCGAGCCCGCGTTCTGGCGCGTCGAGGGCCAGAGCAAGGAGGTGCACCGCGAGCACGTGCTCGAGCAGATGCGCCTCCTCGTCGACAAGAAGCAGGTGTGGCGCGGGTACCCGGAGCGCCTCGGCGGCGCCGACGACCCGGGCGGCAACCTCGCCGGGTTCGAGGAGCTCGTGGCCGCGGACCCGTCGCTGCAGATCAAGGCGGGCGTCCAGTGGGGCCTGTTCGGCTCGGCGATCCTCCACCTCGGGACGCCCGAGCAGCAGGACCGGCTCCTGCCGGGCGCGATGGACCTGTCGGTCCCCGGCGCGTTCGCGATGACGGAGACGGGCCACGGGTCCGACGTCGCGAGCATCGGGACGACCGCGACCTACGACCCCGAGACGCAGGAGTTCGTCGTCCACACCCCGTTCCGCGGGGCGTGGAAGGACTACCTCGGCAACGCGGCGGTCCACGCGACGGCTGCGGTCGTCTTCGCGCAGCTCATCACGAAGAACGTCGACCACGGCGTGCACGCGTTCTACGTGCCGATCCGGGACCCGCAGGGCGAGCGCGACGAGCTCGGCCGCCTGCCGTTCCTGCCGGGCGTCGGGGGCGAGGACGACGGCCAGAAGGGCGGACTCAACGGCATCGACAACGGCCGCCTGCACTTCGACCACGTCCGTATCCCGCGTGCCGACCTGCTCGCGCGGTACGGCTCGGTCGACGCCGACGGCACGTACTCGAGCCCCATCGACAGCCCCGGGCGCCGCTTCTTCACGATGCTCGGCTCGCTCGTGCAGGGCCGCGTGTCGCTCGACGGCGCGGCCGTCTCCGCGGCCAAGCTCGGCCTCGCGATCGCCGTGCGGTACGCGAACGAGCGCCGTCAGTTCACGGGCGGGTCCGCGACGGACGAGGTCGTGCTCCTCGACTACGGCACGCACAAGCGCCGCTTGATCGTCCCGATCGCCGAGGCGTACGCCGGGCACTTCGCGCACGACCGCCTGCTCGACCTCTTCCACTCCGTGTTCTCCGGCGAGGAGGACACCCCGGAGCAGCGCGAGGACCTCGAGACGACGGCCGCCGCGCTCAAGGCGACGAGCACCCGGTTCGCACTCGACACGCTGCAGGAGACGCGCGAGGCGTGCGGCGGCGCGGGCTTCCTCACCGAGAACCGCATCACGAGCCTGCACGCCGACCTCGACGTCTACGCGACGTTCGAGGGCGACAACACGGTGCTCCTCCAGCTCGTCGCCAAGCGCCTGCTCGCGGACTACGGCAAGCAGTTCAAGGGCATCACCCCGGGCCAGATGGCGCGCGTCGTCGTCGAGCGGGCCGGCGACATGGCGCTGCACCGCACGCCGCTCAAGCGCGCGGCGCAGGCGCTCGCTGACGTCGGCGACCCGCGCCGGGCCGCGGGCCACCTGCGCGACGCCGAGACGCAGCGCGCGCTCCTCAGCGACCGCGTCGAGACGATGGTCGCCGAGGTCGCCCAGGCGCTGCGCCCCGCCCAGAAGGCGGACGCGGAGACCGCGGCGAACCTCTTCAACGCGCACCAGGTCGAGCTCGTCGAGGCCGCGCGAGCGCACGCCGAGCTGCTGCGCTGGGAGGCGTTCACGCAGGCGCTCGCGACGATCGAGGACGAGGGCACGCGCGAGGTGCTCACGACGGTGCGCGACCTGTACGGGCTCAGCCTCGTCGAGCGTCACCTCGCGTGGTACCTGCTCAACGGCCGCCTCTCGACGCAGCGCGCGCGCACCGTCACGAGCTACCTCGACCGCCTCGTCGACCGGCTGCGCCCGCACGCGCAGGACCTGGTCGACGCGTGGGGCTACGGCCCCGAGCACCTGCGCGCGAAGATCGCGTCGGGCGCGGAGAAGGAGCGGCAGGACGAGGCGCACGACTACTACCGGCGCCTGCGCGCGAGCGGTGACCAGCCGCTCAGCGAGAAGTCGCTGCGCAAGGCCGAGAAGGCCGTGAAGGGTTCGTCGGTGGCCACCCGCCACTGACGCCGCGCCACCGGGCACCGCGTCGACCCGGACGCGGGCGCCCGGCGCGCCCCCACGCCTCGACCAGCACGGCGGAGCGGTACCGCCGGTCGAGGTCTCGGCCCGGGCGTCGTGACGACCACCAGCCGTCGCGACGCCCGAGCCGTCTTTCTGGGCCGATCACGACCTGACGGTCGTTCTGCGGCGCATCGCGGCCCTCAGGTCGTGCTCGACGGCGCGCGAGGGCGTTCTCGGCGACGGTGTCGCAGGAGGTCAGCTCGGGTTGCAGCGGGCCGCGACCACCGCGACGAGCCCGACGTCGGGCCGCCAGGGCTCGAGGTTCCACGTCGCCTTGTCCGGCGCGCCCAGCGCGTGACAGACGAGCTGGTCGTGCATGCCGGGCGTGTCCGCCTCGGGCTCGGCGGCGACGAGCGCCGCCCACAGGACGTCCTGCGCCGCCGTGCCCCCGGCTCGCGCCCAGCCGGTCGGGTCGACGGCGAGCGACCGTCCGCCCTCGCGCTCGCCCCAGCTCGTGGTCCGCAGGGCGTCGGTGCCGAGCGTCGTCGTCACGGTGACGGCCGGGGTGTTCGCGAGTCCTCCCGTGGCCTCGCGACCGGTGGTGCCCGACGACGTCGCGTCCACCGCGTCGACCGTCACCTCGACCCGGGTCGGGTCGGTCACGACGAGCCGGGCGCGCGGTGTCGTCCCGGGGTCGTCGAGGCCGTCCCCGGTTCCTGGCGCCGGCTCCGCCGGTGTGGCGGTCGGCCGGGCCAGCCCGCCGACGGGCGTGCCCGCGGCGTCGAGGACCGTGACCGTCCCGTCGGCGTTCGCGGCGAACGTCCCGGGCGTCGCGAGCACGAGCACCGCGGGCTCGGGGCCGACCGTGAGGGTCAGCGTCGTGGCCCCGTCGTCGTCCGTGCCGACCCGGACGGCCCCCGCACCGTCGTCCGCGCCCGGTCCGGGCGGCTCCGTGGTCAGCGGGACCTCGACGTCCACGACCACGTCGCCCGAGGTGGCGCGGGCCGTGTCGACCGACGAGGACGGCCGCTCCTGCGGGGTCGTGGCGTCGACGTCGACGTCGGCGTCGACGTCGGGCGCGGAGGTGCCGGCCTGCGTCGTCGCGCTGGTCGGGTCGGACGGGGCGCCCGCCGTGCACGCGCTCGTCGCGCCGACGGTGAGGATCGCGGCGAGGAGGACGGCCGCGCGTCGGACACTGCCCGACCAGCGGGTCATGCGGCGCCCGGTGTCATGACGGCCGCGGAACGGGTGCTGTGGGGACGAGCCCGGCCCACCGCCGGGCGAGGTCGACGAGCCCGACCCGGTCGAGCGCGTCGACCTCGTCGGCGGTGAACCAGCGGGCGTCGTCGGTGCTCCCGTCCTGCTCGACGGCGAGCTCGCCGCCGACGACGTGCGCGCGGTACACGATCCGGATGCCCTGCATCGCGTGGTCCCGGTCCTCGGGCCGCAGCCGCTCGGAGGCACCCACGACGATGCTGTCGACGCCCAGCAGGCCGTCGAGCTCGACGTCGTACCCCGTCTCCTCGCGCACCTCTCGCACGGCCGCGTCCTCGGGGTGCTCACCGGGGTCGATCCCCCCGCCGGGCAGGGTCCAGCCGTCGCGACCCCCCTCGGTCCAGTGCGGCAGGAGGAGCCGCCCGTCGTCGCGGACGACCACGGCATAGGCGGCGACGCGGATCCTCATGGGCACCATCCTGCCCCGCGCGGGCTCAGTGGTCCCGGGTGAGGGCGAACGCCGTCGTGCCGACGAGGGCGAGGCCCACGCCCCACCAGACGAGCCCTGCCGCGGCGACGACGAGACCGGACGCGACGAAGACCGCGATCTGGGCGTCGAGCCTCCACGGCTGGGACAGCCGACGCGCGGCGCGCGGCGCGAGCCAGCGGCCCCACACGGCGATCGCCGCCGCGGGGAGGGCGAGCGCGAGGAGTACGCCGAGCAGCACGGGGAGCGGTGCCGCGAGACCGGTCGAGGTCCCGAGGCGCCACCCGGCGACGACGAGCAGGACGACCAGCGCGAGCTCGCAGAGGAACGCGAGGACGTCGGTGGGACCGACGTGCTGCGCGCGAGGAGCGCCGGAGGCCGCATCGTCCGTTCGTCGAACCATGTCGCGAACGATAGGCGGTCCCGGGCGTGCCGACTCACTTCTCCTCGACGTCGTCCTCCAGCCGGGAGACGTCGGAGAACTGGATCTGGCGGTGCCGCACAGCGCGGTTGTAGAGCCAGGTGACGAACGAGAGCACGACCCCGAGCGCCACGAGGGCGCCGGCGATGACGTACTGCTCCTGCTGTTCGGCGCTGCGCGCCCACGGGCCGGCGAGGTAGCCGCACGTCAGGGCACCGAGGATCGCGAGGGGTGTGCGCGTGCGGAAGTGCTCGTGGTCGACGGGCTTGCGCCGCAGCACGAGCAGCGCGACGTTGACGATCGTGAAGACCACGAGGAGCAGCAGCGACGTCGTTCCGCCGAGCAGTGCGATCGCGTTCGCCCCGCCCTCCGTCGCGGACTGGCGCACGACGTAGGTGATCAGCGCGAACGCGATGGCCGTCGTCACGAGGATCGACACCCACGGCGTGCGGCGGAAGGGGTGGACCTGCCCGAACGCGCGCGGCAGCACCCCCTGGTTCGCCATCCCGTAGAGCAGCCGCGAGGCCATGAGCATGTTGATGAGCGCCGAGTTCGCGACGGCGAACATGCCGATGAACGGGAAGATCGTGTCGAACGGCAGGTTCGGCGCGCCGGCCGCGACGACCTGGGTGAGTGCCGACCCCTTGGCCTCGTCCACGAGGTCGCCGACGGGGACGAGCGCGACCGCGGTGATCGCGACGAGGACGTAGATGACGCCCGTGATCGACAGGCCCGTGAGCATCATGCGGGGGAAGTCGCGCACGGGGTTCTTGCACTCCTCGGCCATGTTCACCGAGTCCTCGAACCCGACCATCGCGAAGAACGCGAGCGTCGTCGCGGCGGTCACGGCGAGGAAGACGCTCTTGTCGTCGGCGCTCTCGAACACGACGACGCGTGAGAAGTCCGCGCGGCCCTGCGTCGTCGCCCACAGCCCGACGAAGATCACGAGGAGCAGGCCGGACAGCTCGACGAGCGACAGCACGACGTTCGTCCGCACGCTCTCCGCGACCCCGCGGAAGTTCACGAGCGCGACGAGCGCCATGAAGCCGAGCGCTATCCACAGGCGACCCGCACCACCCGTCTCCAGCCCCAGCCCGAAGCCGTCCGAGACGAACCCGGCGAACGCGTTGGACGCCGTCGACGCCGAGGTGATGCCCGAGCTCATGACCATGAACGCCACGACGAACGTGAGCAGGTGGATGCCGAACGCCTTGTGCGTGTAGAGCGCGGCGCCGGCGGCGCTCGGGTACTTCGTGACGAGCTCGAGGTAGGAGAACGCGGTGATCGTCGCGACGGCGAACGCGAGGAGGAACGGCAGCCACGCCGCCCCGCCGACCTCGCCCGCGACCTGGCCCGTCAGGGCGTAGACACCCGTGCCGAGGATGTCGCCGACGATGAACAGCAGCAACAGCTTGGGCCCCATGACGCGCCGCAGCTCCGGCTGCTCCTGGCTCGCCTCCGTCTGCCCTGCGGTCTGGCTCATGAGAGGCTCCCTCGCGTCTCCGACATCCCGGACCTCCATCAGACCGCGCGGAGAGCCGGTTGTCAGCGCGAACGGTGCGTGTCGCGCCGCCGGGAGTGTCGCTGCGAGCGTCGACGCGAGGTGCCGAACCCCGGGTCGTGCGGCGATCAGGCCCCGGATCGGTGCGCAACCCGGGGTTCGGCGGCCGGGGTGGGCTCGGGGACCGGGGTGCTCTCGACGGGCGCGGCGAGCGCGGCGGGCCGACGGCGGCGCAGCACGCCGGTCGTGACGGCGACACCGAGCAGCAGCACGACGCCGCCCGTCGCCTCCGCGGCGTTCGGCACCTCGTCGAGGACGAGCCAGGCCGCGAGCATCCCGACGACGGGGACGAGCATCGTGAACGGCACGACCGCGGACGCCGGGTAGCGCGCGAGCAGCCCGTTCCAGATCCCGTACCCGACGAGGCTCGCGAGCCACGCGGTGTACGCGGTGGACAGCACCGGGGCGAGCGTCAGGTGGGTCAGCGCGTGCCCGACGGCGTCCGGCCCGTCGGTCCACAGCGCCAGCCCGAGCAGGGGGACCGGTACGACGAGCGCCGACCACACCGTCATGGACAGGCCGTCGAGGCTCGAGGAGGTCCGGTGGTCGGGTCGGGCGGTGGGGTCGGGTCCGGCGGTGGGGGAGACGTCGGTGCTCGGGCGGGCCGCGCCGTCGCCCTCGTTCCTCGGCTGTCCCTTCGCGAGCGCGGCTTCTACGCCCTTCGCATCCGACGTCGCCCCCACCGCCTCTGCCGTCGGCTCGCCCGTGCGCAGGTGGGAACGGCTGCCAGACCGGCGCTGGACGACGTTGCCGATCGCCCAGGACGCTGCGGCGGCGAGCGTGACGACGAACGCGAGCGCCGGCGTCGACGCGCTGCGGCCCAGCCCGACGACGACGAGGCCGGCCGCGCCGACCACGACGCCGACGAGCTGCCAGCGGGTCGGGACCTCGCGCAGCGCGAGCGCGGCGAACAGGACCGTGAGCCCGACCTGCGCCTGGAGGACGAGGGACGCCAGCCCCGGCGGCATGCCCAGCGCGAGGGCGGTGTAGAGCAGGCCGAACTGGCCGAGGCTCATGAAGAGCCCGACGAGCAGGACGTCGCGCCAGCGGGCGGAGGGTCGGGGGACGAGGAAGATCGCCGGCACGAGCACCGCCACGAAGCGCATGGCGACGAACAGCGTGGGCGGCAGGTCGCCGAGACCGAGGTCGATGACGACGAAGTTCGCTCCCCAGATGACGGCGACGAGGACCGCGAGGAGGGACGGGCGCAGGGGCATGGGGCCAGCCTGACCGGTCCCTCCGTGCACGTCCAGCGCACAGATCTGACGCATTCCCGGTAGCAGTGCTGCACGGTAGCGTGAGGGCATGATCGATCTCGCCGCCGTGGACGCCCTCGTCGCCGTCGAGCGCACGGGGACCGTGCACGCCGCGGCCCGGGATCTCGGCTACACGCCGTCGGCGGTGTCGCAGCAGGTCAAGCGGCTCGAGCGCGAGCTCGGCGTCCGGCTGCTCGACCGCGAGGGCCGCGGGGTCGTGCTCACGTCCGCGGGCCGGCGTGTCGTCGACGAGGGGCGCGTCCTGCGCGAGCAGGTCGAGGCGCTGCGCTCCCGCCTGCACGACGCCGGGGCGCGGCCCACCGGGACCGTGCGGCTCGGGACCTTCTCGACGGCGGTGCGCGGCGTCGTCGCGCCGCTCGCCGCGGCGGTGCGCGCGGACGAGCCCGACCTGCGGCTCGTCGTGCAGGAGGCCGAGCCGTGGGAGGCGGTCGCCGCGGTCGCCGCCGGGACGCTCGACCTCGCCCTCGTGCACCACTGGGAGGGCGTCGGGATCTCGCTCCCGCCCAGCCTGCGCAGCGAGGAGCTGTTCCGCGACGAGGCGGACGTCCTCGTGCACCGCACGAGCCCGCTCGCTGGCCGCGAGGCCCTCACGCCCGCCGACCTCCTCGACGAGACGTGGGTCTGCACCCCGGACGGGACCATCTGCTACGAGTGGTTCTGCCACATGTTCGCGCGCGAGCCGCGCGTGCCGCGGATCGACTACCGGTGCCTGGAGTTCGCGTCGCAGGTCGAGCTCGTCGCGCACGGGCTCGCGGTGGCGCTCGTCCCGCGGCTCGGTCGGGGACCGCTGCCGTCCGGCGTCGTCGCGGTCCCCGTGCGTGAGCCCGTCCCGACGCGCCCGGTGAGCGTCGCCTGGCGCGCGACGATGACCGACGCGCCCGCGGTGCGGTACCTGCGGGAGCGGCTGCGCGCCGTCGTGCCCTGAGGTGCTGCTGCCGAACCCCGGGTTGCGCGTCCTTCCGGGGTCGGATCGCGGCGTAACCCAGGGTTCGGCGAGTGACCTGGCCACGAGGAACCCGGCGTCGGCGCGAGCCGTTGCCCAGACGTGAGCACGCCGACGAGACGGGGACCGATGACGCACGACGAACCGACCACACGACGAGCCGTCGACCCGACGACCGTGGCGATCGCGGGGTCCACGACCCTCGCCTGGTACGCCGTCCCCGACGTGGTGCGGCCCCGCTGGGCGCGCGCCCTGCTCAAGACCGCGGTCGGCACCGCGGGCGCGGTCCTCACCGTGACGTCCACGGCCGACGGTCGCGAGGCGCGGCAGGCGGTGCGGTCTCTCCGCGACGCGGCGTCGGGTCTCGGCAAGACGTCGGCCGCTGCGGACGACGACGCCGCGCGGCCGGGTGCCGCGGAGCGCGAGGACAACGCGTACCGGCCCGACGACACCCGCCCGCCCTTCCCCGTGCCGTCCGCGGTGCTCGCGCTGGGCGCGGTCGGCGGCGTGGCCGCGAGCGTGGCCCTCGTCGTGGCAGGGGAGAAGTGGGTGTACCGACGCGGTGAGGGCCTCCGGGCGCGCGGCCTCCGGTGGCCGCACACGCGCGTCGGGATCGTGATGGGCGGCGTCGCCGTCGCGCTCGCGGTGGCGGAACCCTTCCTGTGGCCGTCGTCGTCGACGGAGTGATCCGTCGCGGGTGAGCCGGTCGACCCGGGCGTCCGAGGGTGCTAGTGTCTCGCGACATACCGAACGGTCGGTCTGGCCGTTCGTCGGCGAGGTGGCCGTGAGGGCCGGGAGGGCGGAGCCCGTGCGCAGGTTCGAGGGCAGGGTCGCGGTCGTGACCGGGGCGAGCCGCGGCATCGGGCGGGCGATCGTCGAGCGGCTCGTCGCCGAGGGCGCTCGCGTCGTCGCGACGGCGCGCAAGCCCGAGGCGCTCGCGGAGCTCGTCGAGCAGCTGGGCGAGGACAACGTCCTGACGGTCGTGGGCAAGGCCGACGACCCGGCGCACCGCGCGGAGGCGCTCGCCGCGACGGTCGACCGCTTCGGCCGCATCGACCACCTCGTCAACAACGCGGGCGTCAACCCCGTGTACGGTCCGGCGCTCGAGATCGAGCCCGACGCGATCCGCAAGATCCTCGAGGTCAACGTCGTGGCCGCGCTCGAGTGGACGCGCGACGCCGTCGCGGCCGGACTGGGCGCGGGTGGGTCGGTCGTGTGCACGTCCTCGGTGTCGGGCCTCGCCGCGAGCCCCGGCATCGCGTTCTACGGCGTCTCCAAGGCGGCGCTCGTCAACCTCGTGCAGCAGCTCGCGATCGAGCTCGCGCCGGGGGTGCGGGTCAACGCGGTCGCTCCGGCGATCGTGCGGACGCGGCTCGCGCGCGCCCTCTACGAGGGGCGCGAGGAGGAGGTCGTCGCGCGGTACCCGCTCGGTCGCCTGGGCGAGCCGGCGGACGTCGCCGGGCCGGTCGCGTTCCTCCTGTCCGACGACGCCGCGTGGATCACCGGCCAGACCCTGACGATCGACGGCGGCAGCAGCGTCCGCCCGATCGGGTGAGGATGGGCGCATGAGGCAGACACCCGTCGTCGACGACATCATGCGGGCAGCGCTGGAGCTGTTCGCCACGCAGGGCTTCGCCAACACCTCGGTCCGCCAGGTCGTGGAGGCCGCCGGCGTGACCAAGGGCGCGATGTACCACTACTTCGAGTCCAAGGACGACCTCCTCTTCGCGATCTACGAGCGGATCCTGTCGCTCCAGACGTCGCACCTCGAGGAGATCATCGGGCGCGGCGAGCCGACGGCGCAGACGCTGCGCGCCGTGTGCGTCGACGTCATCGAGACGTCGATCGACTTCCTGGCCGAGGGCACGGTGTTCTTCCGCAGCGCGCACATGCTGTCCGCGCCGCGCCAGCAGGAGGTGACCCAGCGCCGTCGGGCCTATCACGACACCTTCTCGGGGCTCATCGAGCGCGGGCAGCGCGAGGGCCTGTATCGGACCGACGTCCCGGTCGGCGTGCTGGTCGCGCACTTCTTCTCGGACGTGCACTACCTGTCCCACTGGTACTCGCCGACGGGGCCGGAGTCCAAGGTGCAGGTCGCGGAGCAGCTCACCGACATGTTCCTCGTCGCGCTCTCCGCGGAGAGCGCGGGCCGGAGCGTCCTGCCCGGGACCACGACGACGACAGGGGTCGGCGGATGAGCGTGCAGGCGTGGCAGGTCACGAGCCTCGGGGAGCCGCGCGACGCGCTGCGGGTCGTCGAGGTGCCGGAGCCCGAGCCCGGGCCGGGGGAGGTCGCGGTCCGCGTGCGCGCCGTGGCGGTGAACTTCCCGGACGTGCTGCTCGCGCGCGGCGAGTACCAGGTGCGGCCCGAGGTCCCGTTCACGCCCGGCATCGAGCTGTGCGGGGACGTCGTCGCGGTGGGTGCCGGAGTCACCCGCGTGCGGGTGGGGGAGCGCGTCGTCGGCTCGCGGATCGGCGTGCTGGCGCAGGTCGCGGTGCTCGCGGAGACGGAGGTGTTCGCGGCGCCCGAGGTGCTGGACGACGCCGAGGCCGCCGCCCTGATGATCGCCTACCAGACCTCCTGGTTCGCGCTGCACCGCCGTGCCGCCGTGCAGCCGGGCGAGACGGTGCTCGTGCACGCGGCGGCCGGGGGCGTCGGGACCGCGACCGTGCAGCTCGCGGTCGCCGCGGGCGCCCGCGTGGTCGGGGTGGTGGGCGGCGAGGCGAAGGCGCAGGTCGCGCGCGACGCCGGCGCCCACGTCGTGCTCGACCGCACGCGCGACGACCTCGTCGCCGCCGTCAAGGAGGCCACCGACGGGCGCGGGGCGGACGTCGTCGTCGACCCCGTGGGCGGCGACGCCTTCGACGCCTCCGTGCGGTGCGTCGCGTTCGAGGGCCGGATCGTGGTCGTCGGGTTCGCCGGCGGACGCATCCAGAGAGTGCGCCCCGAGCACGCGCTCGTGAAGAACTACGGCGTCCTCGGCCTGCACTGGGGCCTGTACGCGCGCGAGCGGCCCGACCTCGTCGCGCAGGTCCACGACGAGCTCTCGCGGCTCGTCGCGGACGGGTCCGTGCGGCCCGTCGTCGGCGACGTCGTGCCGTTCGAGGACGCCGCCGACGCCGTCCAGCGTCTCGCGGACGGCGCGACGACGGGGCGGCTCGTCGTGCGCGTCCGCTGACGCCGGCCGCCTCCCGCAGCACCGCTCGCCCGTCACCGATCGAAGGAGCAGTCATGGCCCGGCTCGACGGCAAGGTCGCGCTCGTCAGCGGAGGAGCCCGTGGGCTCGGCGCGGCGTACGTGCGCGCGCTGCACGCGGAGGGGGCGTGCGTCGTCGTCGCCGACCTCCTCGAGGAGGAGGCGCGGGCGCTCGCGGACGAGCTCGGCTCCCGCGCTCTCGGGGTTCGGCTCGACGTCACCGACGAGGAGAGCTGGACCGCGGCGGTCGACGCGAGCGTCGCAGCGTTCGGCGCGCTGAACGTGCTCGTCAACAACGCGGGCATCGCCAATGCCGGTCGGATCGAGCGGTACGGGCGGGAGAAGTGGGACGCCGTCATCGCCGTGAATCTCACGGGCACGTACCTGGGCGTCCGGGCGGTCCTGCCCGCGCTCCGCGCCGCCGGCGGCGGGTCGATCGTCAACGTGTCCTCGGTCGAGGGCATGCGCGGCAGCCCGGGTCTGCACGGCTACGTCGCGTCGAAGTTCGGCGTGCGCGGGCTCACCAAGTCGCTCGCCGTCGAGCTCGGGCCGGAGAACATCCGCGTCAACTCCGTCCATCCGGGATTCGTGCTCACGGCGATGACCGAGCGGCTCGACCCCGAGTCACCGCACATCCCGCTCGGCCGCCCGGCGCTCCCGGAGGATGTCGCGGGCGCCGTCGTCTTCCTCGCGAGCGACGAGTCGTCGTACACCACGGGCACCGAGCTCGTCGTCGACGGCGGCATGATCGCGGGCATCCCGCACTCCTGACCGTCCGGTGCGCCGTGGGCGTGCCGGAGGGGTCCGAGACCACCGAGAATCGTTGCCGAATCGACATACCGGCCGGTCGGTCTCTGTTGTACCGTTCAGAGGAACCGACACGAAGAGGTGCCGATGTCCACCACCGCTGCTCCCCCCGCGACGCTGGTCCCGCGGCTCGCCGTGCACGGTCTGACCGTGCGCTTCGGCGGGCTCACCGCGCTCACCGACGTCTCCCTGCACGTCGACGACGGCGAGGTCGTCGGGCTCATCGGCCCGAACGGGGCCGGCAAGACGACGCTGTTCAACGCCGTGTGCGGGCTGGTCGCGCCGACCGAGGGCACGGTCGCCGTCGCCGGCGGGCGGGAAGGCCGGGCACCGCGTCCGGACCACCTTGTCCGCCACGGCGTGGCCCGGACGCTCCAGGGTCTCGGCCTGTTCGCCGGTCTGACGGTCCTGGAGAACGTCGTGGCGGCCTGCCCCGACCGGCGGGGTGGCGCCGACCGCGCGTTGGCCGAGCTCGACGGGCTCGGGATCGGGCACCTCGCCGCCGCCCGCCCCTCGGCCCTGCCGTACCCCGACCAGAAGAAGGTCGCGCTCGCGCGGGCCCTCGTGTCGCGGCCGGGCCTCCTGCTGCTCGACGAGCCCGCCGGTGGTCTCGGCGCCGCGGACATCGACGAGCTCGCCGGGCTCGTGCGCCGCGTGGCGCGCAGCGGGTGCGCGGTGCTGCTCGTCGAGCACCACGTCGACTTCGTCATGGAGGTGTGCGACCGCGTCGTCGTGCTCGACTTCGGCCGCGTCATCGCGTGCGGGACGCCCGCCGAGGTGCGTGACGACCCCGCCGTCGAGGAGGCCTATCTCGGCACGGAGGTCGACCGGTGACCGCCGCGCTGGAGATCGACGGCCTCACCGTCGGCTACGGCGGTGCCCCCGTGCTGCGCGACGTCCACCTCGAGGTCCCGACCGCCCGGATCGTCGCGCTCGTCGGGGCGAACGGCGCCGGCAAGACGACCCTCCTGCGCACCGCCTCGGGTCTCGTCCCGCCGACGGCCGGCACCGTCCGCCTCGACGGCGCCGACCTCGCGGACCTCTCCGTCGAGGACCGCTCGCGCCGGGGTCTGGCGCACGTGCCCGAGGGGCGCGGCGTCGTCGTCGAGCTGACGGTCGAGGAGAACCTGCGGCTGGGGGCCCTGTGGCGCACCCCGGCGGACCGGCGCGCGGCGATCGCCGACGCCTACGAGCTCTTCGAGCCGCTCGCGCGCCGCCGCACGAGCGCGGGGCACCAGCTCTCCGGCGGCGAGCGCCAGATGCTCGCGCTCGCCCGCGCGCTCGTCGCCGCCCCGCGCGTCCTGCTGCTCGACGAGCCGTCGCTGGGCCTCGCGCCCCGCGTCGTCGCCCAGATCATGGCCGTCCTGCGGCGCCTGTGCGACACGACGGGACTCACCGTGCTGCTCGCCGAGCAGAACGTCGCGAGCGCCCTGTCCGTCGCCGACCACGGCGTCGTGCTGGGGCTCGGCGAGGTCGTCGCGAGCCGCCCGGCGACCGAGCTCCTGCACGACACCACCCTCCGCCACGCCTACCTGGGGTTCTGATGGACCGACTCGTGTTCCTCCTTGGCACCGGCCTCGCCCGCGGCGCCGTGCTCGCGCTCTTCGCGCTCTCGCTCGTGCTCGTCTGGCGCGCCGCCCGCGTCGTGAACTTCGCGCAGGGCGCCATGGCCGTGACCGCGACCTACGTCGCGTACGTGGTGACCCGCACGACGGGGAGCTTCGTCGTCGGGCTCGTCGCCGCGCTCGTCGCGGGCGCCGCGCTCGGCTGGGCGGTCGAGCGCGGCCTCATGCGCCGCGTCGCGGGCAGCTCGCCGCTCGCCGGGGTGATCGTCGCGATCGGGCTCGTGATGATCCTCCAGTCCGCGCTCGGGATCCTCGTGGGCGGCCGGACCCTGCCCGTCGAGGCGCCGTTCGACGAGCGGCCGATCAGCGTCGGTGGCGTCCCGCTGCTGTCGCCGTACGACCTGTTCGTCCTCGTGGTCGCGCTCGTCGTCATGGCCGGGCTCGGCCTGCTGTTCACCCGCACGCGGCTCGGCCTGCAGATGCGGGCGGCGGCGTTCGCGCCCGAGGTGTCGCGCATGCTCGGCATCAGGGTGTCGCGGCTGCTCACGCTCGGGTGGGCGCTGTCGTCGGCCGTGGCCGCGCTCGCGGCGATCCTGCTCGTGCCCACGGAGCTGGGCCTGACGCCGCACGCGACCGACATGCTCTTCGTCCTCGGCTTCACCGTCGCGGTGGTCGGCGGGCTCGACTCGCCGGTGGGCGCGCTCGTCGGCGGGATCGGGGTGGGCGTGCTCATCAGTCTCGTCACCGGGTACCTCGGCGCGAGCGTGGCGCCCCTCGCCGTCCTCGTGCTCCTCGTCGTCGTGCTGCTCGTGCGGCCCCAGGGCCTGCTCGCGGTGGGGGAGGCGAGGCGCGCATGAGCCGCCTCACCGGTGCTCGCCGCACGCTGGTGCTCGCCGCGGTCGCCACCCCGGCGGTCCTCGTCGCCGTCCTCTTCCTCGACCCGTTCCGCAGCTACCAGGTCGCGCTCGTCGCCGTGTACCTGTGCGCGACGGCGGGGCTCACCCTCGTCGTCGGGCTCGCCGGGCAGGTGTCCCTCGGGCACGCCGCCCTCATGGCGGCGGGCGGCTACGGGTACGCGCTCACCGCGAACGCGCTGACCGAGGCGGGGGTCGAGGGCGTGGCCCGGGTGGTGCCGTCGCTGCTCGCGGGCGCAGTCGTCGCCGGGGCGCTCGGGCTGCTGCTCGGTCTCGCGGGCGCCCGCCTGCACGGCCCGTACCTCGCCGGGCTCACGCTCGCGCTCGTCCTCGCCCTGCCCGCCCTCGCGACGACGTGGAGCACGGTGCTGGGCGGTGACCAGGGCGTCCAGGTCGCGTTCGACGGCGTCCCGGAACCGTTGCAGGGACTCCTCGCGATCGAGCAGTGGCAGGCGTGGGTCGCGGTCGTCGTGGCCGCCGTCGTCGTGACGGGTCTCGCGCTGCTGCGCGACGGCCGCCTCGGCCTGCGCATCCGGGCCGTGCGGGACGACGCCGTCGCCGCGCGCCTCGCCGGCATCCCCGCCGGCCGGGTCATGGTCGCGACGTTCACCGCGAGCGCCGTCGGCGCCGGGCTCGGCGGGGCGGTCCTGTGCTTCGTCACGCAGTCCGTCGCGCCGGGGGGCTACGGCCTGTCGCTGTCGCTCCTGCTCCTCGTCGCGGTCGTCCTGGGCGGCCTCGGCAGCCTGCGCGGCGCCGTGGTCGGCGCCGTCCTGCTCGTCCTCGTGCCGTGGCTCGCCGGCCTCCTCGCCGACGCGCTGCCCGTCCCGGGGGACCTGGCCCAGCGGCTCGACGGCAACCTCGCCGTCCTGCTGTTCGGCGTCCTGCTCGTCGTCGTCATGATCGCCGCCCCCGGCGGCCTCACCGGCGCCCTGCAGTCCCGGTCGAGATCCCGGTCCGCGTCCCGGACCGGGGCCCGCCCCGGGTCCCGGTCGACGGCCTCGCGCCACCCCGCGCCGTCGGGTGCTGGCGCCGGTCCTGCCGCCGCGACCGCCGTCGAGACGTCCGATGCGCCGTCCGCCGTGCCGTCCGATGTACCGCTCCACGCCGACACAGAGAGGTGACGCCGATGTCACTCACCACCCGCCGCCTGCGCGCGGCCGCAGTCCTCGCCGTCCCGGCCCTCGCCCTGGGCCTCACGGCCTGCAGCGTCCCGGGATCCACCGCGTCCGGCGACGAGGAGGGCGACGCCACGGGCGTCACCGACTCCACCGTCACCGTCGGCACGCACACCCCGCTGACCGGTCCCGCCGCGGCGGGCTACTCGTCGATCTCCGCGGCGGCCACCGCCTACTTCGACTACCTCAACGAGCAGGGCGGCATCAACGGCCGCACCATCGAGTACGTCGTCAAGGACGACGGCTACAACCCCGCGAACACGCAGACGGTCGTGCGCGAGCTCGTCCAGGAGGACGAGGTCTTCGCGATCCTCAACGGCCTCGGCACGCCCACCCACTCCGCCGTCCTCGACTACC
Organism: Cellulosimicrobium sp. PMB13; assembly: GCF_051294865.1. Classification (NCBI taxonomy): domain Bacteria; kingdom Bacillati; phylum Actinomycetota; class Actinomycetes; order Micrococcales; family Promicromonosporaceae; genus Cellulosimicrobium; species Cellulosimicrobium sp. PMB13. The sequence continues at coordinate 1,508,601 of NZ_CP145910.1, forward strand.
TCGACCAGAACGAGGTGCCTGACCTGTTCGTCGCGTCGGGCAGCACGAGCTGGGACCAGCCCGAGGAGTACCCCTGGACGTTCGCGTTCAACGCGGACTACGTCGTCGAGGGCAAGGCTCTCGCCCACTACGCGCAGGAGGAGCTCGACGGCAGCACGTACTGCGTGCTGGGCCAGGACGACGACTTCGGGGAGGAGTTCCAGCAGGGTCTCGAGGCCGTGCTCGGCGCCGACGGGCTGGCGTCCGTGCAGACCTACTCCGTGTCGAACCAGGACGTCACCGCGCAGATCGGCGCGATGCAGGCCGCGGGGTGCGACACCAACTTCCTCGCGACCGTCAACGGGTTCACGGCGCTCGCGCTCGGCACCGCGGCACAGCTCGGCTACCAGGCACGGTGGCTGTCGTCGTCGTCCGGCGGCGACTACCCGACGCTCGCGGGGTTCCTCGGGGAGGACGTCGCGCCGCTGCTGCTCGAGGGCTTCGTCTCGACGAACTACCTCTCGTTCAGCCCCGACGACCCGTGGGTCGCGCACTTCCGCGACGTCAACGACCAGTACAACGACGGCGCGCCCTTCGACGGCAACACCGTCTACGGGATGTCCGTCGCGTACACGTTCGCGGAGGCGCTGGCCCGTGCCGGCGACGACCCGACGCGCGAGAGCCTCGTCGAGGCGCTCGAGTCCGGCGACGTGGTCGGGGCGGGCATCATGCCGCTCGCGTTCTCGGGCGACGACCACTCGGCGTACGACGGCGTCGGGATCACGGTCGTGACGAGCGGCGTCCAGGACTACGTCGGCCCGGTCTACTCGACCGACTCCGCCGACGGCCCGGTCGAGGACTTCACCGGCGAGGCGGTCCCCTTCGAGAACGAGGGCATCCCGCAGCCCTGACGGCTCCCCGACGCGTGAGACCGAGCCCCGGTCGGGTCGACCGGGGCTCGGTCCGTCGCCGCGAGGGACCGGCTCGGAAAACTCCTCGGCGCGAGGTGTCGATCCCGGCGTCCGGGCTTCGTCGTCCTGGTGTACGGCCGCACGGGCCGTGCACGAGAAGGAGGCACGATGAGTTTCCTGGACACGATCCTGCGGGCCGACCGTCCGGGTCGGGACGGCTCCACGCTGTACGGTGACGGGCGTCGCAGCGTCGGCGACGGCATCGAGGCCGCCGACGTGGCGTTCTTCGGGCCGATGGTGCTCCGCCGGCCCGCCACGACCTGGGCGGAGGAGTCCTGATGCGCTACCTGATGCTGGTCCTGAGCACGCCGGACGACCCCGAGCTGCGGTCCGAGGACGCCGAGAGCGGACCCACCATCGAGCAGTGGGTCGAGCGGCACTACGGCAGCGGCGCCGCGGTCCTGGGCGACCGGCTGCGGCCGCCCGCGGACGCGGTGGGCGTGCGGGTCCGCGACGGCAAGGTCCTGGTCACCGACGGTCCGTTCTCGGAGACGAAGGAGGCCATCGGCGGGTTCGACGTGCTCGAGGCGCCCGACCTGGACACGGCGATCGCCATCGCGTCCGAGCACCCGATGGCGCGCGGCGGGGCGATCGAGCTGCGGCCGGTCTGGCCGCTGAACCTCGACGACGCCTGAGCCGCGGTCCCCGGCGATGAGTCCCGGTTCGGCCGTCGAGGACGCGTTCCGCACCGAGTGGGGGCGCGTCCTCGGGGCCGTCGCGCGCAGCACGGGCGACCTCGACCTCGCCGAGGAGTCCGCCCAGGAGGCGTTCGCGACGGCGCTCCGGACGTGGGGGCGCGACGGCGTCCCCGAGCGGCCCGGCGCGTGGCTGACGACCACCGCCCGGCGGCACGCCATCGACGTGCTCCGACGCCGGCGCGTCGACACGGACCGGACCGCGGCGGCCGCGCGGCTCGGGGAACGGGTCGAGGCCGGGCCGCGCGGCGTCGGGCCCACCGCGGACCCGGTCCCGGACGAGGTGGCGCTCTCCCTGGACGACGACCCGTGGGCGATCGACGACCCTGACGGTGACCTGCTCCGCCTGCTGTTCACCTGCTGCCACCCGGCGCTGCCCGCCGAGTCGCGGGTGGCGCTGACGCTGCGGTCGCTCGTCGGCATGACGACGGCGCAGGTGGCGCGCGCGTTCCTCGTCCCCGAGGCGACGATGGCGCAGCGCCTGGTCCGCGCGAAGCGGCGCATCCGCGCGACGGGCATCACGTTCCGGGTCCCGCCACCGGAGCTGCGCGCGGAGCGCGTCACCGGTGTGCTCGCCGTCCTCTACCTGCTCTTCACCGAGGGGTACGACGCCTGGGCGGAGCCGGCGGACGAGACGGCGGGCTCCTGGGACCGGCGCGCCCTGGCGGACGACGCCGTGCGCCTCGCGCGGCTGGCCGCGCGCCTGCTCGACGACGAGCCGGAGGCCCGGGGCCTGCTCGCGCTGCTGCTGCTCCAGCACGCCCGGCGGGACGAGCGGACCGGGCCCGACGGCGTTGCGCGCACCCTCGCCGAGCAGGACCGGTCACGCTGGCGGCACGACGAGATCGCCGAGGGCCTGCGCGAGCTCGACGTCGCTCTCGCCGCGGGGCGGCCCGGCCCGTACCAGGTGCAGGCGGCGATCGCGGCCCTGCACGACCGCGCCGGCAGCGACGCGGAGGTGGACTGGTCCGAGATCCTCGGCCTGTACGACGTGCTCCTGGGCATGACCGGTTCGCCGGTCGTGGCCCTCAACCGCGCCGTCGCCGTCGCCGAGGTGCACGGCGCCGAGGCCGGTCTCGCCGCGATCGAGGAGGTGGCCGACGACCCGGCGCTCGCCGGCTACCACCTCCTGCCCGCCGTCCGCGCGGAGCTCCAGGCGCGGGCGGGGCGGACCGACGAGGCCGTGCACGCGCTGCGCGTCGCGCTCGAGCTCGTCGACCGCGAGGGCGACCGGCGCCTCCTGCGCCGCCGGCTGGGCGCGCTGACCGCGCCGCCCGCGGACGCGCCGACCGGATGACGTGCGACCCGCCGTCGGCGTCGTGCGCTGCCCCTCTCCTTCCGCGGGTCAGGAGCCGCCGGGATGCCCGGCGCGGGGCGCCTGCTGCAGCACGACCTCGATCTGATCGACCACCAGGTCCGGACGGGACAGGAACGGGTGGTGCCCGGTCGGCAGCTCGACGGAGCGTGTCGCTCGACCCGCATGTACGCGCTGCAGCTCGACCGACGTGCTGCGGTCCAGCCCGCAGACGAGGTACGTCGAGTCGGCTCCGTGCCAGCCGGCAGCACTCGTCGGCGTCATGAACGCGCCGACAGCCTGCGGGCTCGTACGCTCCCACCCCTGGCGCTGGGTCGTGGCGTCCGCGTCCTGGAGGAACCGTGCTCCGAACGAGGCGGCGTCGTAGCCGGAGACGCTCAGCGTGCCGTCCCCGTTGTCGCCGATCGACACCGGGTCGTCCTCACCGCTCATGATGGCGGCCTGCGACTGCCCGACCTCGGGCAGGTAGGACGACACGTAGAACAGGTGCGCGACCGCGGGGTGGTGACCCGCCTCGGCGATGACCGTGCCTCCGTAGGAATGACCGACGACGATCGCGGAGTCCACGTCGTCGAGCTCCCGGCGGAGCGCCGCCGCGTCGGCGACGAGTCCGCCCGCGACCTGCTCGGGCGTGGTCTCGCCGCACGACGGCAGCGCGAGGGCTCGGCTCCGGATCCCCGTACGCTCCCGGAGCAGGTCTGCGGCCCGCCGCCACCACCACTCGCCGTCGCGCACCAGAGCGCCATGGACGAAGATCAGCTCCACCGGGACACCTCTGTGCTCTCCATCCGAGCGACCCTACGGATCCCGGCTGGGTGACGGGGCCGAATCTGCTGCTGGCGAAGGGGAGCGGGACGCGACGACCGGGTCGGAAGGTGCTGCGGCGTGGACGACGCCGCGGTCGGACGCAGCCCTCCGCAGCGCGGGCACGAACTTTGCTCACCGAGCCTGCCGCACGACCCCATGGGCACTTGGCGGACGGCGGCGCCCCGACCAGGTGCGCCAGGCGAGGAGGGCAGCTCCTGCGGCCATGACGGCCGCTCCACCTACGTTCGGGGGCTGGTGCTTCGCGGCAGAGCAGGGCGTGAAGGCTCCGCTCTCCCCGGAGAACTCCGCCGGTGACATGATGCCGGCCTCGGTCCTGATGCTTCCGACGGGAAGACTGTCGGGGACCGCGCCTGATCCGACGAAGCAGCCGTTCGACACCGAGGCCTCCGTGCCGACGGGCACAGGGACGGTGAGCGGTACAGTCTCGGCAAATCCGGGGGGAGGGTCGCCGAGCAGCACCGTCCCGTCCCAGGCGGGTGGACCTTCCGGAGTCCGCTCGAGGCTCCAGAGCGGGATGCTCGACGGCGAACCCGCTTCGTCGGCGGCGTGGAGTTCGATCGTGACCGTCTGCGAGCCGGCGGCGGAGCCGACGTGCAGTCGTGCCCGTCCGTCCGATCCTTGTGACCACCCCAGCAGTGGAACGGCGGGGGTGCACGGGACGAATGCGCAGATCCCGCCCGTCACCGGACCGATCGCGACGACGAGACCCACGACCAGCAAGGTCACGCCCCACCACGTGGTTCCGCGGCGCCGTCGCCGTCGAGGCTCAACCACGAGCGACGGCGCTCGAGGGACGGCGAGAGGCGCTTCCATGGGGCGCAAGCCTGGCAGGAGTACGCGCCGACCTGCTGCTGGTCGTGGCCTCGACTCGATCACGAACCGGCGGCGAACCGGTAACGGTCGACCGACGAGGGACACGCACCCCCGGGGAGCGCGAAGCAGCGGCAGGCGAGCTCGTGGCGCAGAGCGGAGCTCGTCGACGTGTCGCGCGCGTCGCGGATCGACCGGCCATGTGTCGATCGAGCGTGTTGGACTCTTGCCCAAGGGTAGTGGCGCAATTTATCTTGATGTCAAGATAAATTGCGGCCCGTTCCGACGGAGGTTCACCCGTGCCCATCGACTTCGACGATCCGGCGAACGCCCGCACGTACTCCGATCGTGACGTCGATCCGTCCTGGGACCGGGCGATCACCGGTGTGCTCGATCCTCGCGGACGCACGGTCGTCGACATCGGCTGTGGTGGCGGCGTCTACGCCCGGGCATGGCTGAGGCTGGGAGCCGCTGCGGTGACCGGCGTGGACTCCAGCGCCTCCATCCTCGAGGCTGCGCGCGCACAGGCGCCGGCGGGCTTGGACCTGCACCTGGGAGATGCGGCAGCGACGGGCCTTTCCGCTGCCCGCGTCGACGTGGTGTTCGCCCGAGCCCTGGTGCACCACGTCGCGGACCTGCCCGCGGTGGTCCGCGAGGCGCACCGCCTGCTGCGCGAGGGAGGCCGCTACCTGATCCAGGACCGGACGATGGCCGACGTCGACCAACCGGGGAACGAGCGCCACCCGCGGGGCTGGCTGTTCGACGTCTTTCCCCGCCTACGGCAGGTCGAAGCCGCGCGTCGTCCCGACGACGCCAGCCTCCGAGATGCGCTCGGCGCCGCCGGGTTCGATGCCCCCAGCGTCCGCAGGCTGTGGGAAGTTCGGCGCAGGTACGACGACCGGGAGGCCTACCTCGCCGAGATCGGCACCAGGACCGGTCGTTCGATCCTGCACGAGCTGGACGACGACGAGCTCTCGTACCTCGTCTCAGAGCTCCGAGGACGACTGCCGGCCGGGCCGGTGCTCGAGCGCGACCGCTGGACGTTGTGGTGCGCCGTTCGCTGACGGCATCCGGGGAGCAGCACGTCCGGCCTGAGCGTGTTGTGAGAATGCCACCCGGCTCGAGGCGCGTCCTGGACGTTGTGCTTCTGCGAGGAGACGGGCGAGGCAGTCGGGCCGGGCGAGATCCGACCAGCTCAGGTTCTGTATCAGTGGAGCGGCATGCCCACGCACGAGAGCACCGCGACAGTTGCGATCACCGCGGTGGACGCGCTCTGACCCGAGCACGAGACCGACAGTTGACGACGTCGTGCGGGGAGGGGTTCTCCGAGGGGCGCGCGTAATTAGCGGCGACCCGAGCCGTCGGCGGCGCGTACGGTCCGGGTCTGACCGCCGTCTCGGTCGACGGGCGCGGGCTCGGCGAAAGTTCCCTCGAGAAGATGTCGAACCGAGGGGTGCGCCGTTCGACGTCGTCGTGAAGGCGCTGAGATGCACCACCCCCGAACAGGAACGGAACCATGGCACGCGAACTCGTCTACACCGGATTCATCACCCTCGACGGCTCGGTCGACTCTCCCGGCGGAACGGCCGAGGGCCATCCCGGAGGCGGGTGGGTGTTCGACACCGACTTCGTCCCGGAGGCGTACGCCCTGAAGGGCGAAGAGCTCGAGGAGACGACGGCCCTGCTGTTCGGCCGACGCAGCTACGAGGCGTTCTCGGGCTTCTGGCCGACGTCGTCCGACCACGCGGCCTACCAGGAGCTTCCCAAGTACGTGGTGTCCACGACGCTCGAGGAGGACGCCGTCGTCGACGGCTGGGGACCGACGACCATCCTGCGCAGCACCCAGGACGTCGCCGATCTCAAGCAGACCGACGGGGGTGCGATCTTCATCCACGGCAGCGCGGAGCTCGCCCTGCGGCTGGGCGAGGCCGGCCTCGTCGACCGCTACAACCTGCTGTCGTTCCCCTACCTCCTTCCCGGGGGCAAGACGATCTTCGGCACACGCGGCGCCGACCGTCGCACGCTGTCGCTGCGCGACTCGGCAACGTACACGAACGGCGTCGTCAAGCTCGTCTACGACGTCCAGCACTGACGACTCGAACCGCTCACCCGTGACGCAGGCGCCCCAGGTGAGCGGTTCACAAGGCACTCACGCGCGGCAAGCGGAGGCGGTGCACCGCATGGAGGCGATCGAGTTGCCGGAGTGCGATCGACCATCCCGGGTCGCGGAGGATGGTGCGCCCGCGGGGGCATCCGACGTCGTCCGTCCTGCGCCGCTGACCACCCGATGGCTTCATCCGGACCGCATCGCGGCAATCTGAGCGCCGTTGTCGGACACCGCACAGCCGACCGTTTGTCAGGGCCTCGCAGAAGAAGGTTGTGCGACGCCTGACAAGCCCGCGTTTGTGCGACATCGACGTGTGCACACTCGGGGTATACACCGAGTGTGCACACGTGGTTCACTGCGGACATGACGGTCCCGATGGCTCTGCTGGCCCTGCTGGATGGTGCGCCTGCGCACGGCTTTGCGCTCAAGCGCCGGTACGACGGCCTGCTGGGGCAGGCGAGCGAGCTGCGGTACGGGCAGGTGTACTCGACGCTCGCGCGACTGGAGCGCGACGGGCTGGCCGACGGTGTCGGGATCGAGCCCGGTGAGGGCGCGGACCGCAAGGTGTACGCGATCACCGAGGCCGGGGTGGGCGAGCTGGACCGGTGGTTGCAGGAGCCGTTCCTGCCGGGTGGCCGGCCCGCGGAGCTCTTCACGCGGGTGATCCTGGCGCTGGCCAGCGGTCGCCCGGTCGAGGCGATCCTGGACGCTCAGCGTGTGGTGTACCTGTCGCGGATGCGGCAGCTCACGGCGACGAGCAGATCCGGCGACGCGATCGACCGTCTCGCGGCCGACTTCGAGATCGCGCACCTCGAGGCCGACATGCGGTGGATCGAGCTCGCCGGGGCCCGGTTGACGGACCTGCGCGCGGACGTCACGTCGACGATCGGAGCGCGCGATGAGTGAGGTCGTGCTCTCCGGGCGACGCCTGGAGCACTCCTACGGCGTCGAGACGGTGCTCAAGGGCGTCAACCTCGACATCGCGGCGGGGGAGGTCGTGGCCCTGATGGGGCCGTCCGGCTCCGGCAAGTCCACGTTGCTCCACGTCCTGGCGGGCCTTCTGCGCCCGAGCTCCGGTGAGGTCTGGTTGCGCGGGACGCGCGTCGACACGTTGGGGGAGCACGCGCGCGCCCGGGTGCGGCTGCGCGACCTGGGCTTCGTGTTCCAGTTCGGCGACATGGTCCCCGAGCTGACCGTGGTTGAGAACGTCGAGCTGCCGTTGCGGCTCCTGGGCACGTCGCGGGCTAAGGCCCGTCGACGCGCGACCGATCTGCTCGGCCTGCTCGGGATCGCCGAGCTGGAGGATCGACGCCTGCACGAGGTGTCCGGCGGTCAGGCCCAGCGCGCCGCGGTGGCTCGCGCGTTGGTCCATGAGCCAGCCGTCGTGCTGGCCGATGAGCCGACGGGTGCGCTCGACACGGTCGCCGGGGAGCAGGTGCTCGAGGCGTTGGTCGGGGCATCGAAGGAGACGGGCGCGGCGGTGCTGCTGGTAACGCACGAGATGAGTGTCGCGGCGTGGGCTGAGCGCGACGTGCAGATGCGCGACGGCGCGCTGCGCACCCCGGCAGCGCTCGGATGAACGCGCTCGTGCTGCTCGGGGCGCGACTCGTGCGTGCCGGCGGCGCCCTGCGGGCGGTGTCTCTCGTGGTGGGAACGGCGGTGGCCGTGACGCTCCTCGGCCTGGCGTGGGCCCTGCCGGATGCCCTGTACCCGGTCGTCGCGCCCGACGAGGTCGACCCGCAGCGCGGCGTGCTCACGACACTGCTCGCCCTGGTCGTCGTGCCGGTCGCCGCGTTGCTCCTTGCCGTCGGACGGCTCTCGTCCTCCGTGCGTGACCGCCGGATCGGATCCTTGTTCCTGCTAGGTGTCGGGCGAGCGCGCCTGGCCGTGGTCGCCGCGATCGAGAATCTCCTGCCTGCAGCGGGCGGTGCGCTCCTCGGTATCGCGGGCTTCTTCGTGATCCGTCCGGTCCTCACCGACCGCCTTGCGCCCGTTCTTCGAGAACCGATCGGCGGCGAGGGTTGGCTTGCCGTCGTCGCTGTCGCGGTCGTTGGTGTGTCCGTGGTTCTCGCGCTCACTCCGCTGGTCCGTCTCGGTTCGCCACGGGCGGCGGTTGCTGAGTCGCCGCGCCAGCGTCCGAGCCTGTGGCGCCTGATGCCCGTACCCGTGGCGATCGTCTGCTTCCTCGCGATGTTCCAGACACCGCCCGAGCACGTGACGGACCGAACTGCGATCGCGCTGCTCGTCGGGCTGACCGCGTCGGGCCTCGCCGTGGCTCTCGTGACACCGCTGGTGTCGTCGTGGACGTCGATGCTGCTCACACGCGTGGGAACCGTGCCCACCCTGATGGCCGGACGAGAGATCCAGGCCCAGCCTGCGCAGACTGGACGTCGGGTCACTGCTCTCGGCGTCACGGTCTTCGTCGTGTTCGCCGCCGCCGGATACCTCGGGGTCTTCCAGTCCTCGCCCCACCTCCAGTACGCGGTCCGGGTCGTCGAGGAAGGACCGCAGCACATCGCGGTCGGACCGAACGACCCGGAGGGCCACGTCGACCCGGCGCTGACGCACGAGCTCGCCGCGACCCCCGGCGTGCTCGACGTCCGTCCCCTCTACCCGGTGTGGGCCGCCTCCTGCATGGAAGGGGACTCGATGAACTGTCCCCAGGTGTTCATCGGCACGTGCGCTCAGCTCGCACGTGCCATGGAAGCCACGGGGTGTCGTGAGGACGAGGCAGCGTGGATCCAACGGACGAGCGACGAAGGCTACCCGATGATGACCGGCACCCTGGTCGGCGAGCTGGAACTTCGGATCGGCGACTCACAGGAGACGTTCACCGTCGCACTGCCCGGCGAGATCTCCCACGACGTCGCGGCCAGCGTGCAGCGAGTCGTGTGGCCGCCCGAGGCCCAGGTCTTCATCCCGGCCGCTGTGGCGGAGACCTGGGGACTGCCAGTGACGTCGCTCGAGGTCGAGGTCGACCCCGCCGACGGCGCGGCGACCAGGACAGCTCTCGACGCCGTCGCCGATCGGTACGACGCCTGGTCGTCCTTTCCGGAGATGTGGGACTACCGACAGGTCGTCTCCACCCGCACAACGGTCTGGGGCATCCTCGCCGCCGCCGTCACCGTGGCCCTGATGACCTACGCCCTGACGACGATCGACCGCGCCCGAGCGACCCGACGCGCCCGGGCACGTCTCGTCGCCGTCGGCGTTCCCGCAAGGCTCCTGCGCACCGCGCAAGGCGTCGCCAACGCCGTCCCGTTGCTCATCGCCATCGCGATCGGTGCGAGCCTGGGGATGCTCGGCATCAGCGCGTACGCCCACATCGCTGGCGCCGGCGCGGCCGTCGACCCGCGCGTCCTCGCATCGATGCTCGCCGCCGTGCTCGCGGGCGCGCTCGTCATCTCCCTGGCGACCCTGCCTCTCACTCGCACCACCGTCCAGGCCGTCGACCTGCGGCACGAGTGAACGACGGCCGAACGGGTTGTCGACTCCCCACAAAGTTGTCGGACACCGCAGAACCGACGGCGCTCTCAACCCATCAACGCACCAGCTCGCTGCCCACGCTAGTACGGTGGGTAGATCACGAGTGACCTTTCGCGATCGTTACAAGTTCCTCTAGTAAAGTTAGTGACATGCATGCGATTGGATTACTCACGGGTCCGCGACGCGACCAGGGCCGAGGGCATCGATCGGTGGTTCCCGTAGCGCTCGTGCTGCTCACCGCTGCTGCCACCGTGTCATGCGGGACCGGGACCTCTGCGTGCGCTCCATCTCAGGTGCTGGCCACGGACGCCGGACCGGAGGACTCGGTCGATGTGAGCTCCTCGGACCTAGACCTAGATTCGATCGGTGAGACCCGACTTCTCCATGAGCAGGACGGGTACTCGTTCTTCCTAACCGAATCCCCCGACAACGGCGCCGCCTTCTGCCTGTGGATCGAGCGTGATGGCGCGTTCATCGGCAGTGGGTGTGGTGGTCCAACGATCCAGACGAGCCTGCCCCCAGAGCAGGTCAGCGCTGCCTACGACGCAGGCGGAGACGTCACCGCCCATGCACCTAGCGGCTGGGATGCGATCAGCGAGTGTCTGGCAGTCTCCACCTAGACCGCACCCACAGGCCAACCTCTGATCGACAGCGACGAAGGAACCATCGACCGTTCATTCCGATGCCTTGACCATGCATGCCAGGTTGTCGGACACCGCTAAACCGACCGTTTGTCGTGCGTCGCAGAACCTGGTTTTGCGACGCACGACAAACGTTGGGTTTCGCAGCAGATGCCGAGTCAGTTGGCGCAGTCGAAGCCGCTCTCGTCGATCGGGGCACCCGAGCAGACGACGAGTTCTGCCGGGATCGAGTACCGCCTCTCCGCACCGTCCATCTCGTAGGTGACCTCGATCGTCTTCCGTTCGAAGCGACCGGGCTTCTCCGCTGTGATCCCGATGAGGAGCTGGTAGCCCTCGATCGCCTCGGGTTCGTCCGCTGGAGCCCGAGAGCCCTCGTACGTCACCGTGTACCCGAAGGCGTCGTCGAAGGTGTCCACGGTCGCGCTGACGTCGGCCGGTGCGGGCGGGAAGCCGGGGGCGAGCTGCGTCGCACCGATCTCGCGGTCCTTCGGGCCGAGGATCGACGCTCCGACGATCTCGATACCGCTGTCCTCGGGGGTGATCGAGATGTCGGTGATCGTGGCCTCGCCGGGAACGTCGAGGTAGAGCACCTCTAGGCCGTCGGTCACTGGTTCGCCAGGCGTGACCTCGACAGCCCACCCGTGAGGCTCTGTCGGGCGGAAGTCGTCGGATGCGGACGGCTCGGCCCGACACCCCGAGAGGAGGAGTGCCAGGCCGAGCGCGACGGCCACCTTTCGGTGGTGACGGATCATGGGGCCTCTTGCACCTGAGCCGCGGTCGTCGGAGTGGAGTTGCTGCCACACGCCTTCGCACCGCTTGCCTTCGGGATCAGCGTCAGCTTGGCGCTGGTGCTCGTCCTCTGCGAGTTCGAGAGAGAGACGCCGCCGATGGAGTAGTTCCCTGACCACGTGACCGTGCGGTCACGAGCGACCCAGATGGCGTTCGCGAGCGAGACCGTCCTGCTCGCCACGCATGACCAGGTTGGCTGGGAGATGGCGTTCCGGTTACCGCCAGTCCAGTTGTACGGGCGCCACGCGATCTGTCCTGTGGCGACCGGGGCGTTGGAGCCCACAGGCCAGCACGTGACCTTGTAGCCGCGGTAGCGCCACTCCACATCAGTGCGGAAGGCGCTGTTCGTATTCGCGTTGACGCTCATGCCGGTCGCAGTGTTGTTGGTCAGCGACTTCGAGAGCCCGACGTTGTACTTGCCCTTCGACCCGGTCATCGCCACACCGAGGCTCGTCTCCTTGGTCGTGCTCCAGCCGAAGGAGGCGCCGAGCCGGGTACGAGTCTTGAATCGCTGGATCGGGACCCACGCGCGCGTGTAGGTGTTCGTTGCCGTATACGAGACCGAGCCGGAACAGACCGAGGTCGGGATCGCCATCGTGTTCATCATGCCCGACGGCGGATCGTCGAGGATCGTCGGATCCTGCGGGTTGCCGTTCTCGTCCTCGTACACCGGATTCTCCAGCTCGGCTCCGTCGCCCGCGGCGTGCGCCTCCGTAACGATGCCGACCGTGCCTACCTCCGTCTCACCACCGTTGACGGACTCCAGCGGAGCCGTTCCGCCTGTGTAGGCCTGCGGGGCGTCGGCGAGCGTCCAGGCCGCACCGAGGGTGGTCGGCTGCTTCATGATCGCCTCGGTGTAGACGAAGTTGGCCTCGTCGCCGCCGGTGAAGACCAGCATGTAGGAGCCGTCGCCAAGGTCGGAGACGGGCATCGCACCGTTGCACCGCACGAGCTCGAACCGGCCGAGCGCGTCGGTCGTCGTCTCGCCCAGGAGCACGGACTGGAGGTCACCGGTGGTGCTCTCGGGCGGCAGCACGCTGACCGACACGGGAGCGTACTTGAGGTATCCGCCTGATGTGTTGAGGAGTTGGCCCGTGATCTTTGAGGAAGCAGGCCGCGGCCGCGGTGACCTGGTCGCTCTCGCTGCCATCCGGTGATGGTGCCGAGGCAGAAGCAGGCGCTGCAATTGCAGTTGCCAGGAGCAGGACGAGGGGTGTCGTCCAGCGCAGGTTCGTCATTGAAACCCACTCTCTAGAAGCGCTCGCACAGTGCTGAGCGGGAGAACTAGACAACTCGCGCGCCCAGAGCAGCAGCGACACGCCGAGAGGGTTGCCGCTTTTCACCCCCGGGACCAGAACCCGCTCGAGGATAGACGCGCCACACCGCACTCTGACGAACCCGTCGGACATACCGGGGCACTTGTCCGATGTTGCAAAACCGACCGTTTGTCGTACACCGCGCTGGTCATCGCGACAGGCCGACAGAAAGGTGTCGCAGAACTCGTGTCCGACAACCCTCGGTGGCGCAGAACAGCCACCAGGGTTTTGCGACAGTCGTCACAGTGACGTACGTGTGCCAGGGTCACCGCAGCCACCGGCGGAGCGACCTTCTGGTGCGCGTACGTCGGAAGGCGCTGGGTCGCGCTCTCGCGTCGGCGGGCGAGCACGTTCTCGTGGCCGACGACGTTCAACCGGCCGATCGCCGCATCCCGGTCATGCCCCCTCGGGGGAGCGGGCCGCCTCGAACGACGCCACGAGCTCGCGCTTGAGCACCTTGCCCGAGCCGCCGAGCGGCAGTGTCTCCACGAGATGCACGTGCCGCGGGTACTTGTACGCGGCGACGCGCTCCTTGGTGAACGCGACGATCTCCGCCGGGTCGGCGGTGCGGCCCGGCATGAGCACGACGGCGGCGTGGACCTCCTGGCCGTGTGTGTCGTCGGCGAGCCCGAACACCGCGGCCTGGGCGACGGCGGGGTGGCCGGTCATGACGTCCTCGACCTCGCTCGGGTACACGTTGTAGCCGTTGCGGACGATCATGTCCTTCTTGCGGTCGACGATCGTCACGACGTCGTCGGCGTCCTTGGTGCCGAGGTCGCCCGTGCGGAACCAGCCGTCGACGACGGTCTGCGCGTTGGCCTCCGGGTTGCCGAGGTAGCCCTTGAACAGGTTGTGGCCGCGGATGACGATCTCGCCGAGCTCGCCCGCTCCGAGCAGGTCGACGCGGTCGTCGACGTCCGCGTCGGCGATCTCCACGTCGACGCCCCAGAGCGGGCGCCCGACCGTCCCGGGCCGGATCGGCTCGCCGACGGGGTTGAACGCCGCGGTGGGCGACGTCTCGGTGAGCCCGTAGCCCTCGTGGACCTCCGCGCCGAACGCGCGCGAGAACGCCTCGAGCAGGGGCACGGGGAGAGCGGCGCCGCCGGAGACGGCGTACCGCAGCGGGGGCCGGTCGCGGTTGCGCTCGGCGGCCTGGACCATGCCGACGAACATCGTCGGCACGGCCGTGAACACCGTCGCACGGTGGCGCACGAGGAGGGCGAGCGCCTCGTCCGGGTCGAACTTCGGCAGCAGCACGATCGCCGCGCCCTTGCGGAACGCGATGTTGAGCACCGCCATCTGCCCGAACGTGTGGAAGAACGGCAGGCCGCCGAACACGACGTCGTCCGACCGCAGGTCGAACGTGTCGATCAGCGCGACGTGGACCTGCTCGATCATCGCGAGGTGCGAGCCGACGGCGCCCTTGGGGCGTCCTGTCGTCCCGCTCGTGTAGAGGATCGTCGCGGCGGCGAGCGGGTTGACCGATGCGTACGTGCGGACCGGCTCGGCTTGCGCGGCCTCGTCCTCGAGGCGCGGGAACGGCACCTGGTCGCGCAGCGCGTCGGGCACCAGCACGGTCACGGTCGGGATGCCCCCCGCGGCGGCCGCCGGCCCGGCCTCGCCGAGGAACGGCGCGCCCGCGACGAGGAGGCTCGCCCCGGCGTCGCGCAGCACGAACTCGATCTCCGCCGCCTTGAATAGCAGGTGGATCGGGACGACGACGGCGCCGATCGACAGCGCCGCGTAGTAGACGCGCGCGAAGTCCGGCACGTTGGGCACGAGCATCGCGACGCGGTCGCCGGGCCGGATCCCGCGCGCGAGGAGCGCGCCGGCGTACGCGCGGGTCTGCGCCCACAGGTCGCCGTAGGTCACGGACGCGTCGCCGACGAAGAACGCGGTGGCGTCGGGCCGGCGGTGCGCCGTCTCCGCGAGGATCGCGGCGATGGACAGCGTCCCGAAGCCGGGGCCCGTGAGCACGGGGTCGGGTGCCGTGCCCGACGACGGGGCGTCCGCCGTGGCGGGCACGGCACCCGGAGCGGTGGGGGAGAGGTCGAGGTCACCAGGAGCGGTCATCGGTCGAGGTCCCGTCGGTGTCGGTGGGGGGTGTGGGTGGTGCGACGGTCACCGGCGCCCGGGCGGCGTCGGCGGTGCGGGGGTGGCGAGCTCGGCCCGGCCGAGCGCCGCGAGGTGGACCTCGTCGGGTCCGTCGGCGAGCCGCATCGCGCGCGCGGCGGCGAACATCTCGGCGAGCGGCTGGTCGCCGGACAGGCCGGCCGCGCCGAACACCTGGATCGAGCGGTCGAGGATCTGCTGGACGGCGCGCGGCACGGCGATC
The DNA here is from genome assembly GCF_051294865.1 of Cellulosimicrobium sp. PMB13. NCBI lineage: Bacteria > Bacillati > Actinomycetota > Actinomycetes > Micrococcales > Promicromonosporaceae > Cellulosimicrobium > Cellulosimicrobium sp. PMB13. The sequence continues at coordinate 1,523,873 of NZ_CP145910.1, forward strand.
TTGATGGCCTGGATCTCGCGCATCGCGGCGCGGTTGCCCACGGTGTCCATGAGCCACGCCGTCTTGAGCACGAGCAGGCGCAGCGCCTCGAGCTGGACGCGCGACTCCGCGACCCACTCCCGGATCACGCCCTGCTGGGCGAGGGTCCGGCCGAACGCGGTGCGCGACGTCGCGCGCTCGCGCACGAGGTCGAGCGCCCGCCCCGCCATGCCGAGCGCGCGCATGCAGTGGTGCACGCGACCCGGGCCCAGGCGCGCCTGGGCGATGCGGAAGCCGTCGCCCTCCCCGGCGACGAGGTGGCTCGCCGGGACCCGGACGTCGTCGAGCACGATCTCGGCGTGCCCGCCGTGCTCCCGGTCGTCGTAGCCGAACACGGTCAGCGGCCGCACGACCCGCACGCCCGGGGTGTCGCGCGGCACGAGGATCATGCTCTGCCGGCGGTGCCGGTCGGCCTCCGGGTCCGTGGCGCCCATGACGACGAAGATCGTCGCGTCGGGGTTCATCGCCCCGGTGGACCACCACTTGCGGCCGGTGACCACGTAGTGGTCGCCGTCCCGGCGGATCCGCGTGGCGATCTGGCTCGCGTCCGACGACGCGACGTCGGGCTCGGTCATGCAGAAGGCCGAGCGGATCTCGCCGCGCAGGAGCGGGGCGAGCCACCGCTCCTTCTGCTCCGGCGTGCCGAAGTCGTGGAGGAGCTCCATGTTGCCGGTGTCCGGCGCGGCGCAGTTCATCGCGACGGGCGCGAGCCGCGGGCTGCGGCCGGAGAGCTCGGCGACCGGGGCGTACTGGAGCGTCGTGAGGCCGCCGCCGTCCGGCCCTGGCAGGAAGAGGTTCCACAGGCCGCGCTCGCGCGCCTCGGCCTGGAGCTCGCGCACGACCGGCCGGAACGACCAGTCGTCGGGCGTCGCCTCGACCTGGTGGGCGAGCACGGGCTCGGCGGGAATCACGCGCTCGTCGAGGAACGCCTGGGTGCGGGCGACGACGTCGCGCGTCGTGGCGTCGGGCTCGAAGTCCATGCTCATCCCCTCCGTGCGCCCGCGAGGCGCGCGAGCCCTTCGTCGGCGAGCGGCTCGACGAGGTCGCCGATGACGTCGAAGCCGTCTCCCACCGTGTCGCCCGCGCGGTACCGGAAGTGGACGCCCTCGAGGATGACCCCGAGCTTGTACGCGCCGAACGCGCGGTACCAGGAGAGCTCGGGGACGGGACGGCCGCGCCGCGCCTCGTAGGCGTCGACGAGCTCGTCGAACGCGGGGTACCCGGCGTCGAGGTCGACCGCGCTCGTCGCGACGCCCGCGGCGGCCTCGCCGAGCGCGCCGATGTCCCAGTAGAGCCCGAGCATCCCGAGGTCGACGGTCGGGTCCCCGAGCGTCGCCATCTCCCAGTCGAGGATCGCCGCCACGTGCGGGGTCCCGTCGGCGGCGCCGTCCGGCACCCCGACGGTGGCCCCGTTGGCGTCGCCGGCCCCGATCCCGCGGCCCACGATGGCGTTGTCGAGCCGGAAGTCGCCGTGCACGATGCCCGCCGCCTGCTGAGTGGGGACGTGCTCGCGCAGGAGCGCGCCGAGCGTGTCGAGAGCCGGGACCTCGCGTGAGCGTGACGCGTCGAGCTGCGTGGCCCACCGGCGCAGCTGCCGCTCGAGGTAGCCGTCCGGCCGGCCGAAGTCCCCGAGCCCGACGGCGGCCGGGTCCACCCGGTGCAGCTCGGCCAGGGTCTCGGCGAGCTCGAGGGAGAGCGCGCGCAGCTCGGCCGCGGAGTAGGCGGCGTTCTGGACCGGGTTCGCGAGCACCTCGCCGGCGACGTGTTCCATGAGGAAGAACGGCGTCCCGGTACCGGCCCCGCCGTCGTGGTCGTCCACGAGGTCGACGACGCGCGGTACCGGGACGGGCGTCCCCTGCAGGGCCGCGATGACCCGGTGCTCGCGTGCCATGTCGTGCGCCGTGGAGAGGACGTGGCCCAGCGGTGGCCGGCGCAGCACGAGCGGGACGGACGCCCCGTCGACGCGGTACGTGAGGTTGCTGCGGCCCCCGGCGATGACGCTCGCGGACAGCGGGTCCTGCGTGGCGAGCTCGGGGTGCGTCCGGCGCAACCACTGGTCGAGCCGGTGCACGTCGAGCCCGGGCGGGCTCGCCGTCGGACGGGTCATCGTCGACCACCTCTCCGCGCTGCGTCGCGCGTCGTCGGGACGCCGGATCGACCGGCTCCGGACGATCATACCGCGCGGTCGGTATGGCGCGGGTCCGGGTGACCGTTGAGTGCTGGGGATGTGTCGTCGGTGCGCACTCTCGACGACACATACCCAGCACTCAGGCCGTGGGGGCGAGGAGGTCGCGCTCGATCGCGGCCCGGATGGTCGCCGGGACGGGCGTCGGGCGGCGCGTCTCCCGGTCCACGAAGACGTGCACGAACCGGCCCTCGGCGATCGGCACGTCCTCGCCCGCGTGCAGGATGCCCAGCTCCCAGGTGACGCTCGACGTCCCGAGCCGCCCGGCCCGCAGGCCCACCTCGAGCGGATCGGGGAACGACGCCGACGCGCGGTACTCGCACGAGCTGCTCACGCACAGCCCGATCGCGGGGCCGGCCAGGCGGTCCAGGCCCGCGACGCGCACGAGCCACGTGTTGATCGCGGTGTCCATCGCCTCGTAGTAGACGGTGTTGTTCACGTGGCCGTACACGTCGTCGTCGTTCCACCGCGTGGGGAACGGCGAGCGGTGGCCGTAGACCGGCGGGGCGGGCGTCACGACGTCGCGGGGTCGGGTCGGTCGAGGTGCAGCACGAGCTCGAAGGCGGTCCGGGCGCGCGTGGCGCTCGGTACGTCGCCCGCGATGAGGTCGGCGTACGTGAACGACTCGCTGATGCGGACGAGCAGGTACGCGATCTCGCGCGGGGCGACGTCGCGGCCGAGCGGTCGCGGCCCGAGCTCGGCGTCGACGAGCGCCTCGACCTCGGCGACGTAGCGTCGCTGGATCTGGCTCTCCTTGGTCGTCAGCAGGCGCAGGGCGCGGGCGGGCTCGCGCTGGAGGAACGTGCGGAAGTAGCCGGCGGTGATGAGGTCGGTGACGAAGGTCGTGAGGACCGACGCCACGCGCTCGGCGCCGCGCATCCCGGAGGCCGCCTCGTCGGCCTGCTCGAGCGTGGGGACCGCGAGGGACCACAGCACCTCGGAGAGCAGCGCGTCGCGGTTGCCGACCCACCGGAACAGGCTCGTGCGGTCCACGCCGAGCGACGTCGCGAGCCGACCCATGTCGATCCGCTCGCCCGCGATGAACGTCTCGCGCGCGCGCCGGAACGCCGTGACCGTGTCGGCGTGCGTGCCCGAGACGAGGCGCTCCGACAGCCACGACGGCGCGGCAGCGGTCCCCACGTGCCCGAGCCGGTCATCGGCCTGCGGCACACCGGGCGCCGGGGCCGTCGCGGTCGTGGCCGGACCCGTCGTCGTGCCGGGGGCGTCGTCGTCACCTGCCATGCCGGGCACTCTACCGCCGCGAGAACCGGTGCGTGCAACATTTTGGATTTTGATGCACACTGGCCGCGAGGAGATCATCGACGATCCACCGGAGGCACGCATGTCCACGACCACCGCGGCACCGCCCGCGACGCTCGCGAGCGACTTCTACGGGGTGCAGACCGAGCTCGCGCCCGCAGAGCAGGACCAGGTCCTGCGCATCCGCGAGTTCCTCGAGCGCGAAGTCCGGCCCATCGCGGACGACTGCTGGGACCGCGCCGAGTTCCCCCACCACCTGATCCCGGGGCTCGCCGACCTCGGTCTGTTCGGGGCACACCTGCCCGAGACCGCGCGGTTCGAGAACGGGATGCTCTATCGCGGCTGGGTCGCGCTCGAGCTCGCGCGGGTCGACCCGTCGATCGCGACGTTCGTGGGCGTCCAGACCGGCCTCACGATGACCGCGATCGCCGGCGGCGGGTCGCCCGAGCAGCGCGAGCAGTGGCTCCCGCCGATGGGCCGCGGCGAGCTGATGGGCGCGTTCGGGCTCACGGAGCCGTACTCCGGGTCGGACACCTCGCGCGGCCTGCGCACGACGGCCGAGCGCCACGGCGACACGTGGACCCTGCGCGGGGCCAAGCGCTGGATCGGGAACGCGACGTTCGCCGACGTGATCGTCGTGTGGGCCAAGGACGTCGCCGACGACCAGGTCAAGGGCTTCCTGGTCCGCACGGGAACCCCCGGCCTGACCGTCACGAAGATCGAGCGCAAGCAGGCGTTGCGCACCGTGCAGAACGCCGACATCGTGCTCGACGGCGTCGAGGTCGCCGAGGAGGACCGGCTCCAGCGGGTCTCCTCGTTCCGGGACGTCGCGGCGGTCCTGCGGCCCACGCGCGCGGAGGTCGCGTGGCAGGCGGTCGGGCTCGCCGTCGGCGCGTACGAGGCCGCGGTCGCGTACGTGGCGTCGCGCGAGCAGTTCGGGCGCCCGCTCGGGTCGTTCCAGCTCGTGCAGGACAAGCTCGCGGAGTCCCTCGCCGACATCACGGCGAGCATCGCGCTCTGCCGCCGGCTCTCGCTCCTCGCCGAGGAGGGCAACCAGCGCGACGAGCACGCCGCGCTCGCCAAGTCGTTCGCGACCACGCGCATGCGCGCGACCGTCGCGCGCTGCCGCGAGGTCGTCGGCGGCAACGGGATCCAGCTCGACCACGGCGTCGCGCGCTACTTCGCCGACGCCGAGGCCGTCTACACCTACGAGGGCACGCGGGACATGAACACGCTCATCGTCGGGCGCGCGATCACCGGGATCCAGGCCTTCGTCTGAGCCGTCCAGTACTCGTGACAACCCAGGAGAACCCACCATCGGAAGGAGGCCACCGTGCAGGAGGCCTACGTCGTCGCCGTCGCCCGCTCGCCCATCGGGCGCGCGTTCAAGGGGTCGCTGCGGGGGGTGCGCCCGGACGACCTCGCCGCCGAGATGGTCCGGGCCGCGCTCGCGCAGGTGCCCACGCTCGACCCCGGTCGGGTCGAGGACCTGCTGCTCGGGTGCGGGCAGCCGGGCGGGGAGCAGGGCATGAACATGGCCCGCGTCGTCGCCGTGCTCCTGGGCCTGGACGGCGTGCCCGGCACGACCGTCAACCGGTACTGCTCGTCGAGCCTGCAGACCACGCGCATGGCGTTCCACGCGATCCGCGCGGGCGAGGGCGACGTGTTCGTCTCGGCGGGCGTGGAGTCCGTGAGCAGCACCGCGCGCGGCACGGCCGACCACATCCCCGGGGAGGACCTCACCAACCCCCGGTTCGCGGCCGCCGTCGGGCGCACGGCCCGCCGCGCCGAGGCCGGCGCCGACGGCTGGACCGACCCGCGCCTCGCCGGGGAGCTCCCCGACGTGTACGTCGCGATGGGCCAGACGGCGGAGAACGTCGCCCAGCTCACCGGCACGTCCCGCCGCGAGCAGGACGAGTACGCCGCGCTGAGCCAGCAGCGCGCGCAGGCGGCGCTCGCGAGCGGGTTCTGGTCGCGCGACATCACGCCCGTCACCCTCCCGGACGGCACGCGCGTGACGGCCGACGACGGCCCTCGCCCGGGTGTGACCGTCGAGTCCCTCCCGGGCCTGGACCCGGTGTTCCGCCCCGACGGGACCGTCACGGCCGGCAACTGCTGCCCGCTCAACGACGGCGCCGCGGCGGTCGTCGTGGTGAGCGGCCGCGTGGTCGACGAGCTCGGCCTGCAGCCGCTCGCGCGCATCGTGTCGACCGGCGTCAGCGGGCTGTCGCCCGAGATCATGGGCCTCGGTCCCGTCGAGGCGAGCCGGCAGGCGCTCGAGCGCGCCGGGCTGACGATCGACCAGATGGACCTCGTCGAGATCAACGAGGCGTTCGCCGCGCAGGTCCTGCCGAGCGCCAAGGAGCTCGGGGTCGACCTGGACCGCCTCAACGTCCACGGCGGCGCGATCGCCGTCGGGCACCCGTTCGGCATGACGGGCGCGCGCATCACGTCGACGTTGGTCCACGGACTCGCGGAGACCGGCGGGCGCTACGGGCTGGAGACGATGTGCGTCGGCGGCGGGCAGGGCATGGCGATGGTGCTCGAGCGCGTGCCCTGACGAGTCAGGCGCTCGCCGCCCGGGTCCGGTCGGCGAGCGCCCGGACCTCCCGCGCGTACACGGCCCACGACGGCGCGGGGAGATCGTGACCGACGCCGCGGAGGATCCGCACGCGCGCCCCGGGGATCGCGCCGGCGATCGCGCGCGCGGCGCTCGGCTTGACGAGGGGGTCCTCCTCGCCGTGGACGACGAGGGTCGGCGCGACGACGTCGGCGAGGCGCCCGCCGCTCCAGGACGCGCCGATCTGACGGCTCTGGGCCTTCGCGTCGCGAGGTCCGCTGTCGGCCTCGCGCTGCGCCCAGGTGCGGACGGCGTCCTCGTCGGCCGGGTAGGTGGACGAGGCGATGAGCCGAGCCAGGGCGACCGAGGCGTCGATGTCGCCCTGTCGCCCTGCGGGGAACGTCGTCCGGGCGAGGCGGACCATCGTGCGCAGCCGCAGGTGCCGCCAGGTGGTGAGGCCGGAGGCGTCGGAGGGGACGGCGCCCCCGGAGACCAGCCCGAGCACCCGGTCCGGGTGCCGGATCGCGAGCCGCTGCGCGAGGAGGCCTCCCATCGAGTGCCCGGCGACGAACGCGCCAGGGATGGCGGCGGCGTCGAGCACGGCGACGGCGTCGTCCACCATGTCCTCCGCGGTGTAGGCCTCGCCCGTGCCGCGGGTGAGCGCCACGAACGGGTTCGTGGTCCGCACCTCCGGCATGCGCGTCGACTCGCCGGCGTCACGCTGGTCGTAGCGGAGCACCTGGAAGCCGACGTCGGCCAGGGCTGCGCACAGGCCGTCCGGCCACCAGAACCTCGACGTCCCGAGCCCCATGACGAGCACCAGCGGGTCGCCGGAGCTACCGACGAACGTGTCGTAGGCGATCCGCACCTGCCCGTTGTGCGCGTACCGGGTGGGTGTCCACTGCGCGTTGCCGACCATGCCGATCTCCCATAAACTGCGATTATTGTTCGCAGTGAGGCTAGCAGGACGGAGAGTGTCGTGGCGCCGACTGTGTGGGACCGTCCGGAACGGGGCGCGCGGGGCCCGGCGCCCGCTCTGACCCGTGAAGGTCTCGGCCGTGCGGCAGGTGGCGTCGCGGACGCCGACGGGCTGGACGGCGTGACGATGCGGTCCGCGGCCGCGGCGGCGGGAACGGCGCCGGCATCGCTGTACCGCTACGTCACGGGGCGGGCCGAGCTCGTCGACCTCATGGTCGACGAGGCGTTCGCCGACCTGGACCTCACGCTGGACGGCGATGGCGTCGACGCTGTCGTGGAGCTCGCCCGACGGGTGCGGGCACTGCTGCTCCGCCGGTCGTGGCTCCTCGACGCGCTCGGGAGCAGGGTCGGGACGGGGCCGCGGTCGATGGCGTACGCCGAGCGTGCGCTCGCAGCGCTCGCGCGCGTCGAGGTGCCGGGTCCCACGAAGCTCGAGGCCTTCGCGATCGTCAACACCGTCGTCCGCTCTCTCGTCGACGCGGAGGTGCGGCGGGGTGCCGACGCAGAGCTCGCTGCTCGTCTCGTCGCCGTCGCCGGCGACGGCGAGCACCCGAGCATCGCGGCCGCGCTCGGCGCGGCGTCGCCCGTCACCCCGCCGGAGCCGCCGGACCTCGACGCGCGGTTCGACCGGCTGGTCTGGGGCGTGCTCGTCGGGGTCCTCGGCCGTGGCGCCCGAGGGTGACGACACGCGGAGGCTGACGGGAGGCCCACCCCGCGTGCTGCGGGACGGGCCTCGTGGCGCTCGCCGTTCGTGACCGCCCGCGCCGATGGGTGGCCCGGCCGGTCAGGCCGGGACGACGAGGACGACGGTGTCGGCGACGAGCGCGGGCTTGTCGGAGCTCTCTGCGCCCTCGACCTCGACGCTCACGCGGATGCGGACGCGGGCCCCGCGCGGGGAGTCGTCCACCCCCGTGACGGTCGACGTCGCACGCACGCGCGACCCGGCGCGGACCGGGGTGAGGAAGCGCACGGAGTCGAGGCCGTAGTTGACGTGCATCGCGACGCCGCCGACGTCCAGCAGGCCCGCGGTGAGGACCGGCAGGAGCGAGAGCGTGAGGTAGCCGTGCGCGACGGGCGCGCCGAACGGCCCGGCTGCGGCGCGCTCCGGGTCGACGTGGATCCACTGGTGGTCCTCCGTGACGTCCGCGAACGCGTCGATGCGCGCCTGGTCGACGACGACCCACCGCTCGGACGTGGCCGAGCGCCCGACGGCGGACGGCAGGTCGGCGACCGACGCCACCCGGATCGCGGTGTCGGTCTGCGGGGTCGGCGGGGCCGGCGTCGGGCCGGTGGACGCGGTGCTCATGCGCGCGGACCTCCCGCCGCGTAGACGACCTGGCCCGAGACGAACCCGGCCTCCTCCGAGCACAGGAACGACGCGAGCGCCGCGATGTCCTCGGGCTGCCCGACGCGCCGCACCGGGATCTCCTGGGCGGCGAGCTCGCAGAACTCCTCGAACCCCATCCCGACGCGCGCGGCCGTCTCGCGGACCATGTCCGTGGCGACGAACCCGGGGGCGATCGCGTTCGCGGTCACCCCGAACGGGCCGAGCTCGATCGCGAGCGTCTTGGTGAACCCCTGCATCCCGGCCTTCGCGGCGGAGTAGTTCGCCTGCCCCCGGTTGCCGAGCGCGGACGTGCTGGACAGGTTCACGACCCGCCCCCAGCGTGCCTCGACCTGATGGCGCTGCACGGCCCGGGTCATGAGGAACGCGCCGCGCAGGTGGACGCCGAGGACGGCGTCCCAGTCGTCGTCGGACATCTTGAACAGCAGGTTGTCGCGCAGGATGCCGGCGTTGTTCACCAGGACGGTCGGAGCGCCGAGCTCGTCGACGACGCGCGCGACGGCGGTCTCGACGGCCGCCGCGTCCGCGACGTCCGCGCCGATCGCGAGGGCACGGCCGCCGTCGTCCTCGATGCCCTTCGCGGTCTCGGCGGCCTGTTCCTCGCGCAGGTCGACGACGGCGACGCGCAGGCCGTCGGCGGCGAGCCGCCGGGCGATCGCGGCGCCGATGCCGCGCGCGCCGCCGGTGACGATCGCGGTGCGGGGTGGTCGGCCGGTGCCCTGCTCGGTGGGGGTCTCGGTCATCGGGGTGTCCCTTCGTTCGGTCGGACGAGCTGGCGCAGCTCCGCGCCGGTCGCCAGGCGGTCCATCGCGGAGCAGAGGTCGTCGAGGGCCACGTGCGCGGACACGAGACGCTCCAGCGGGAGCACGCCGTCGCGCCAGAACTGCACGTAGCGCGGGATGTCGCGCGCGGGCACGGCCGAGCCGAGGTAGCTCCCGACGACGGTGCGCGCCTCCGCGGTGAGCGTGAGCGGGGAGACCGACGACCGGGCGTCGGGGCCGGGCAGGCCCACGGTCACGGTCGTGCCGCCCGGTGCGGTCGCGGCGAACGCGGTCTCGAACGCGCGGGCGCTGCCCGCGGCCTCGACGACGACGGGGGCCCGGGTCCCCGACTCGGTCAGCGACGCCGGCGTGTGCACGGCGGACGCGCCGAGCGCGCGGGCCGTGGCGAGCTTGTCCTCGACCGCGTCGACGCCGATCACCTCGTGCCCCAGGGCCCGCGCGACGAGCAGCGCGGCCATGCCGACGCCGCCCAGGCCGACGACGAGCACCGGCTCGCCTGGCCGCGGGCGCCCCGCGTTGAGCACCGCGCCACCCCCGGTGAGCACCGCGCAGCCCAGGAGGGCCGCGACGTCGGGCGGGACGTCGTCGTCCACCGGGACGACGGACGTACGGCTCACGACGGCGTGCGTCGCGAACGCGGAGACGCCGAGGTGGTGGTGGACCGGGACGCCGTCGCGGTGCAGGCGGCGCGCGCCGCCGACGAGCGTCCCGGCGGCGTTCGCGGCGCTGCCCGTGCGGCACGGCAGGCGCCCGTCGGTCGCGCACTCGGGGCATGCGCCGCAGCGCGGGAGGAACGTCATGACGACGCGGTCCCCGGGCCGGACGTCGACGACGTCGCGCCCGGTCTCCTCGACGACGCCCGCCGCCTCGTGGCCGAGCAGCATCGGGACGGGCCGCGGGCGGTTGCCGTCCACGACGGACAGGTCGGAGTGGCACAGCCCGGCGGCCTCGATCCGCACGAGGAGCTCGCCCGGCCCGGGCGGGTCCAGCTCGAGCGTCGTCAGGCGCAGCGGGCGCGAGGTGGCGAAGGGCGCCGGGGCGCCGGTCCGTTCGAGCACGGCGCCGACGATCTCCATCGCTCGCACCTCCTTGACGACGTCGTCCAGAGTTCCGTACCGACCGCGCGGTATGCCCGTGAGACTACACGACCGTCACTGCCCGCGGAGCGCCGGTCTCGCGACCCGTCCCGCGGCCGGTCGTGCGCCGCGTCTCGCGGACCGGCCGCGCCGACGGCGAGGCGGCCCGCCGGTAGACTGGGCGCGCGCCGTCGTGCGCTCCCCGCCAGCGCCCACCCGAGGGAACCGATGACCGCCCCCGCATCCCAGGCTTCTGCACGCCCCGCTCTTGACACCGTCGAGCATGCCGCCGAGACCCCTGACGAGGTCCAGCCGTACGCCGAGCTCGGCCTCAAGCCCGACGAGTACCAGCGCATCCGCGACATCCTCGGGCGTCGCCCGACGGCCGCCGAGCTCGCGATGTACTCCGTCATGTGGTCCGAGCACTGCTCCTACAAGTCGTCCAAGGTGCACCTGTCGACGTTCGGCAAGGCCACGACGGACGAGATGAAGAAGCACCTGCTCGTCGGTATCGGCGAGAACGCGGGCGTCGTCGACATCGGCGACGGCTGGGCCGTGACGTTCAAGGTCGAGTCGCACAACCACCCGTCGTTCGTCGAGCCCTACCAGGGCGCCGCGACGGGCGTCGGCGGCATCGTGCGCGACATCATCTCGATGGGCGCGCGCCCGGTCGCCGTCATGGACCAGCTCCGCTTCGGCGCCGTCGACCACCCGGACACGGCGCGCGTCGTGCACGGCGTGGTGAGCGGCGTCGGCGGCTACGGCAACTCGCTCGGCCTGCCGAACATCGGCGGCGAGCTCGTGTTCGACAGCTCCTACCAGGGCAACCCGCTGGTCAACGCGCTGTGCCTCGGCGTGCTGCGCCACGAGGACATCCACCTCGCCAACGCGTCCGGCACGGGCAACAAGGTCATCCTCTTCGGCGCGCGCACGGGCGGCGACGGCATCGGTGGCGCGTCGATCCTCGCGTCCGAGACGTTCGAGGACGGCGTCCCCGCGAAGCGCCCGAGCGTCCAGGTGGGCGACCCGTTCATGGAGAAGGTCCTCATCGAGTGCTGCCTCGAGCTCTACGCGGCGAAGGTCGTCGAGGGCATCCAGGACCTCGGTGCCGCGGGCATCTCGTGCGCGACGTCGGAGCTCGCCTCCAACGGCGACGGCGGTATGCACGTGTGGCTCGACGACGTCCTGCTGCGCGACCCGACGCTCAACGCGGGCGAGATCCTCATGTCGGAGTCGCAGGAGCGCATGATGGCGGTCGTCGCGCCCGACAAGCTGGACGAGTTCCTCGCGATCACGGGCAAGTGGGACGTCGAGACGGCCGTCATCGGCGAGGTCAACGGCTCCGGCCGCCTGACCATCGACCACCACGGGCAGCGCATCGTCGACGTCGACCCGAAGACCGTCGCGCACGAGGGCCCGGTGTACCACCGCCCGTACGCGCGCCCGTCGTGGCAGGACGGCCTCAACGCCGACACGGTCTCGGGTCCCGACGGCGCCGCACGGCTCGCGCGGCCGGAGTCCGGCGACGAGCTGCGCGCCACGGCGCTGCGCCTGCTCACCTCGCCGAACCTCGCGTCGAAGGAGTGGGTGACCAACCAGTACGACCGGTTCGTCCAGGGCAACACCGCGCTCGCGCAGCCCGACGACTCGGGCGTGATCCGCGTCGACGAGTCCACGGGCCTCGGGGTCGCGCTCGCGACCGACGCGAACGGCCGCTACGCCAAGCTCGACCCGCGCACGGGCGCGCAGCTCGCGCTCGCCGAGGCGTACCGCAACGTCGCGACGACGGGCGCCCGCCCGCTCGCCGTGACCGACTGCCTCAACTTCGGCTCACCCGAGGACCCGGACTCGATGTGGCAGCTCGTCGAGGCGATCGAGGGCCTCGCGGACGCGTGCCGCGAGCTCGGCGTCCCGGTGACCGGCGGCAACGTCTCGCTCTACAACGGCACGGGCGAGCCCGGCCAGATCGACTCCTCGATCCACCCCACGCCGGTCGTCGGCGTCCTCGGCGTGCTGGACGATGTCGCGCACGCCACGCCGTCCGGCTGGCGCGAGGCGGGGGAGAGCATCTACCTGCTCGGCACCACGCGCGGCGAGCTCGACGGCTCGGCGTGGGCCGACGTCGAGCACGCACACCTCGGCGGCCTGCCCCCGCGGGTGGACCTCGCGGCCGAGAAGGCGCTTGCCGGTGTCCTCGTCAACGCGAGCCGCGACGACCTCGTCTCCGCCGCGCACGACCTGTCCGAGGGCGGTCTCGTCCAGGGCCTGCTCGAGGCCTCGCTGCGGTTCGGCGTCGGTGCGACCGTGTCGCTCGCGGCGATCACCGAGCGCGACGGCGTGACGCCGTTCGAGGCGCTGTTCTCCGAGTCGACGGCCCGCGCGCTCGTGGCGGTCCCCCGGGGTGAGGAGAGCAAGCTCGTCGACGCGTGCGTCGCGCGCGGCGTGCCCGTCGTGAAGATCGGCGAGACGGGCACCGAGCCGACGGTCGCGGCGGACTCCGGCGAGGCGCTCGAGGTCGAGGGACTGTTCACCATCGCGCTCGCCGAGGCCGACGCCGCGTTCCGCGAGACGCTCCCGCGCATCTTCGGCTGACACCGCCTCCCCGTCGGGGCAACGCCCCGGCCGCCGCGACGCCACGTCGCCGGCGGCCGGGGCGCCTCTGCGCGCCCTGACGGTTCGGCGGTCGATGCCGACGTCGGCACGTCGTCCGCCGTTCGGCGGCTGCAGCCGCCGAACCCGGCTCTCGCCGCCGAACGCCGACCGGGGTGCCGAAGCGTCGACTGCGCGGGTTTCGTGGAGGTCGGGGTCCGACGTCGTGCCGTGCGTCGCGTCGTGAGATCCCGGGTGCCAGAGTCCGGTGCCATGACAGGGCAGCGCACGCCGCGGACCCCGGCGACGAACCGGCCGCGCGTCACGACGCGCCACCGCCCCGGTGGGCCGGTGCTCGGGGCGGTCCTGGTGACGCTGACGGTCGTCGTGGTCGTCATGACGCTCGTGCGCCTCGTCCCGTTCGACGCCGCGACGCCGTTCGCCCAGCTCGTGGGCATGACGCCGTGGGTCGCGGCGCTGGCCGCGGTGCTGCTCGTCGTCGTGCTCGTCGCGCGGCGCCGGCTGCTCGCCGTGCTCGTCGCGGCGTGCGTCGTCGGGCACGCGGTGTGGCTCGCGCCGTTCTTCGGCTCCGAGCAGCCCTCGCCCCCCGCCGGGGCCGCTCCGCTGCGCGTGCTCGGCGTCAACGCGTGGTTCGGCCAGGCCGACGCCGCGCAGGTGGTCGACCTGGTGCGCGCCGAGGAGGTGCAGGTCCTCGCGGTGGTCGAGCTGACGACCGACTTCCGCGAGCGGCTCGTCGCCGCGGGCATCGACGACCTGCTGCCCCACCACGTGGACGCGAAGGTCGGCACCGGCTCGCCGGGGAGCGGGCTGTGGAGCGCGCTGCCGCTCGACGACGTCGACACCACGGACTTCTCGACGTTCGCCATGCCCGCGGCGACCGTCGAGGTCGACGGACGTCTGGTGCGCGTCACGGCCGTGCACCCCGTGCCGCCGCTGCCCGAGATCACGCACCAGTGGAAGGCGGAGCTGCTGCGGCTCACGGCGCGCGTCGAGGACGACCCGCTGCCCCAGGTGCTCGTCGGAGACTTCAACGCGACCTACGACCACGCGTCGTTCCGGAGCCTGCTCGGCGACCGCTTCCACGACGCGACGCGCAGCGCCGGCCAGGGCCTCAACCTGTCGTGGTCGGCCCGGCTCGGCACGCCGGCGCTGCTCGATCTGGACCACGTGGTGACGGACCGGGAGAACGTCGTGACCGACGTCCGCTCCGTGCAGGTCACGAACAGCGACCACCGCGCGATCCTCGCGACGGTCCACGTCCCGCGCCCCTGACCGCCCCGGGGCACCGCCCGACCCGTGACGTGCCGAACCCCGGGTTGCGCGGCGATCAGCACGACGATCGACACGTAGCCCGGGGTTCGGCACGGTCCTGGTGTCAGCCCTTCGCCGGCTCCGGCTCGGTCGCGCCGCCGGGGGCCGGCTCGGCCGGGGCACCGTGCTCGTGCGGGTGGCGGCGCTCGAGCGCCGCGCCCTCGACGTCGACGTCCGGCAGGATCTTGTCGAGCCAGCGCGGCAGCCACCACGCCTTGTCGCCGGCGAGGTGCATGAGCGCCGGCACGAGGAGCATGCGGACCACGAACGCGTCGACGAGGACGCCGAACGCGAGCGCGAACCCGATGGGCCGGATCATCGCGCTGTGCGAGAACACGAACCCGCCGAACACCGAGATCATGATGATCGCGGCGGCGGTCACGACCGAGCGTCCCGCCCGGACGCCCTGCACGATCGCGATCCGCGCGGGGGCGCCGTGCGCGTACGCCTCACGCATCCCCGACCCGAGGAACAGCTGGTAGTCCATCGCCAGGCCGAACAGGATGCCGACGAGGATCGTGGGCAGGAAGTTGAGGATCGGCCCCGGCGTCTCGACGTCGAACACCCCCGCCAGCCAGCCCCACTGGTAGATCGCGACGACCCCGCCGAGCGCGGCGAAGTAGGACAGGATGAACCCGAGCGTCGCGACGACCGGCACGAAGATCGACCGGAAGACGAGGATCAGGATGATCAGCGACAGCCCCACGACGACCGCGAGGTAGATCGGCAGCGCCTGCGCGAGCTTGTCGGAGATGTCGATGTTCCCGCTCGCGGAGCCGGCGACGCCGATCGTGACCTCGCCGTCGAGCAGCTCGAGGTCGCGCAGGCTGTGCACGAGCTCCTCGGTGGACTCGCTCGTCGGTCCCTCGGCCGGGACGACCTGGAACGCGGCGACGGTGCGGTCCTCCGACGTGCCGATCGGCGCCACGGCCACGACGTCGTCCTGCGCGAAGAGCTCCTCCGCGACGCGGACCTGGTACTCGAGCGCCTCGTCCTCCGTGGGCTCGCCCGGGAGGTCGGCGACGACGAGGAGCGGGCCGTTCGTGCCCTCGCCGAACTGCTCGGCGATGGTGGAGTAGGCGCGGTACTGCGTGGAGTCGTGCGCCTCGGACGAGCCGTCCGGCAGGTTGGTGCGCAGGTCGAGCGCGGGCAGCGCGACGACGGCGAGCGCCGCGATGCTCAGCAGCGCGGTCCCGATGGCGCGCACCGTCGACATCGGGCGGACCGGCTTGGCGGGCGAGCCGCCCGCGGCGACCGCGCCCGTTCCCGCCCCCGCCGTGCCCGACGCCGCAGCCGCCGACGCGCTCGTCGCCCCACCGGTGGTGGTCGCCTCGGCCAGACGCGCACGCTCGCGCTTGCTGAGGATGCGCATCCCGATCATGCCCAGCAGCGCCGGGGTCAGGGTGACGGCGATGAGGACGGCGATCGCGACGCACAGCGCGCCGACGGTGCCCATGAGCCCGAGGAAGGGGATGCCGGTGACGTTGAGCGCGAGCAGCGCGATGAGCACGGTCGCGCCCGCGAACACGACCGCGTTGCCCGACGTGCCGTTCGCCAGCCCGATGGACTCGCCGAGGTCGTCGCCCTGCTTGAGCTGTCGGCGGTGCCGGTTGACGATGAACAGCGAGTAGTCGATCCCGACGGCGAGGCCGAGCATGAGGCCGAGCACCGGCGTCACGGACGACATCTCGACGACGCCGGAGAGCGACATCGCGGTGAGCGCACCGATGCCGACGCCGATGAGCGCGGTGACGATGGGCAGCCCCGCGCCGACGAGCGTGCCCAGCATGACGACGAGAACGACGGCCGCGACGACGAGTCCGATCGCCTCGCCCACACCGAACACCTGGGGGACGCCCTGGGTGATGTCGGCCGAGAAGTCCGTCTGCACGCCGTCGACCGGGTCGTCGGCGAAGACGGCGACGAGGTCGTCCTTCGTCTGCTGCTCGATGCTCATGTTCGGCTCGGTGAACGAGACGCTCGCGACCGCGGCGCTCCCGTCGTCCGAGACCATGCGGATGTCGGCGGCCATCTCGAGCAGCGGTGCCGAGCTCTCGAGCTCGGCCGCCTGCTCCTCGAGCTGCGTGCTCTGCTCCTCGAGCGCGGCCTGCTGCTCGGTGATCGTCGCGGCCTGCGCGTCGAGCTCGGCGCGTCCGGCGTCGAGCTGCGCCTGCTGCGCGTCGAGGTCTGGTGCGGCCTGGTCGGCGATGCCCGCAGCCTCTGCCTGCGCGCGGGCCTCGTCGAGCTGGGCCTGGCCGGCGTCGAGCTGGGCGCGTGCGGCGTCGAGCTGCGCCTGCCCGTCCGCGAGCTGCGTGCGCCCGGCCTCGATCTGCTCGCGGCCGTCGGCGATCTGCGTGCGGCCGTCCTCGACCTGCGCCGCCTGGTCGGCGAGCTCGGCCTGCGTCGCGAACGGGTCGATCACGGTCTCGACGCCGTCGACCTCGCTCGCCGTGGCGATGCGGTCGCCGATCGCCGCCTCCTGCTCGGCGGTGAACGCCGAGCCGTCCTCCGTCTGGAAGACGATCGTGCCGCTTCCGCCGGACGCCTCCGGGAGCTCGGACTGCAGCCGCTCGGTGACCTCCGCCGTCGGTGTGCCGGGGATCGAGAAGCTGGTCGCGAGGGTGCCGCCGAACGCGGCGAACGCCGCGCCCGCGAGGACGAGGATCGCGAGCCAGGCCGCGAGGACGGTCCGTGCCCGGCGCGCGCACGCACGCCCGAGCCGGTAGAGGAGTTCAGCCATGAGGGTCCTTCGTGAGGGAGCGGTCAGGACGGTGCGGTGGTGGTCCGGCGATCGGTGGGGCTGTCGTGGGGGACGTCAGGAGGTGCGGTCCGACGGCGCGGCGTGCCCGTGCCGCGCGCGTTCGACGAGGTGGTCGAGCAGTCCGGTCCAGACCTCGCGGGACGCGGCGTCGTCCGCGGCGCCCGTGGCCTTCCACCAGTGTCGGTGGATCACGAGGAGCCCGCTCATGAACGACGCGACGAGGAGCTGGACGTCGAGGAGGTCGGCGTCGGGATGGCGGCGCGTCAGGTCGGCGACGAACCTCTCGCTGAGGTCGGTGAACGTGCGCGCGACCATCGTCGTGACGCGGGGCGACGGCTCGGCGTCGTCCGGTGCGCCGAGCACGCGGGTCAGGTAGGCCATCGGACCGACGAGATCGGCCCTGCGCAGGACCGTGGCGAGCTCGTCGAAGAGCGAGGTGCCGTGCTCGTCCGCGCAGGGTGCCGTGGTGCTCGCGCCGACGTCGGCGGCTACCTCGCCCAGCACGCGGGCACCGACCTCGGCCACGACGTCGTCCACGGAGGCGAAGTGGTTGAAGACCGTGCGGCGGGCGACGTCGGCCCGTGCGGCCAGCTCGTCGACGGTGAACCGGGCGCCGTTCCGCTCGTCGAGGAGCGCCGCGGCGGCGTCGACGATGGCGCGCCTGTGACGCTGGCGCAGGGCGGTGCGCCGGTCGGCGGGGGGAGCCTCGGAGATCACGTCCTGACACTAGGTGCATCGTTGCACTGAGTGCAAATGTATCCGCTCCGGAGCAAATGTTGACAACATTGGTCCAGTATGTGGGAAGGCGCCCGGAACGCGTTGACGCCCCCCGGGGGGCCCTCGTAAGTTCCGGCGCACCGAGACTCCCGCTCGCCGGCCACGCCCTGGACTCGCGCCATCGTGACCACGTCCGGCCGCGCTCGACCCTGCCTTCCCGGGACGCCGACGCGTCCGCGTTCTTCGAGAACGGACAGACCCATGCACGGCACGGCCTCGCACCCCCGCCCCGTCCACCTCGGTGTCGACCTCACCGACGCGGGGACCCATCCCGCCGCCTGGCGCGCGGTGGGCTCCTCGGCGCAGCGGCGCTTCGACGCGAGGCGCCTCGTCGAACTCGTCGCGACGGCCGAGCGAGGACTGCTCGACCTCGTGACCTTCGACGACGCCTTCTCGGTCCGGCCGGGTCGTGGGGGCGCCCACGGTCGCCTCGACGCCGCGCTCGTCGCGTCCCGCCTCGCGTCCCGCAGCGCGGGCATCGGCCTGGTCCCGACCGTCACGACGACGCGTACCGAGCCGTCGCACGTCTCCAGGGCCCTGGCGTCCCTCGACCACCTGAGCGACGGCCGGGCCGGATGGCAGGTCGGATGGTCGACGGCGCCCGTGGAGGCGGCCGGGTCCCGCCGCGGTGGTCCGGAACGTACGGCCGACGCCGTCGCCGAGGCGGACGAGGTCGTCGGGGCCGTCACGGCCCTGTGGGCGGGCCGGGAGGACGACGCGTCCACGGCCCGCGACGTCGCGAGCGGCCGCTCCGGCGTCCGGGAGACGCTCCGTCACGTCGACCGCGACGGCATCCGCTTCGTGGTCGACGAGCCGTCGGCCACGGTGCGCCCGCCGCAGGGCCGGCCGCCCGTCGTCGTGCGGGTGACCTCGCCCGGGTCCGCGGACCTCGCGGCCCGCCGGGCCGACGTCGCGCGGGTGCGGGCGGCGACCCGCGACGAGGCCGTGGCGGTGCGCGAGCTGCTGCGCGACGCCGCGGCCGACGCGGGTCGCCACCCCGACGACGTCCGGGTCCTGGTCGACGCCTACGTGGTCATCGGTCAGGACCGGGCGAGCGCCCAGGCGCGCCTCGATCTCCTCCACGACCTCGAGGGGGTCGACGGCGTGGGCTGGGACACGGGCTCCCTCACGCACGTCGGTACCGCGCGCGACCTCGCGGCCACCGTCGAGGACTGGACCACCGCGGGCGGCGCGGACGGCTTCGTCCTGCGGCCGTCGTCGCTGAGCACCGACCTCGACGCGGTGGTGCAGCGCGTCGTCCCGCTCCTGCAGCGGGCGGGCCTGTTCCGCACGGAGTACCCCGGCACGACGCTGCGGGACACGCTCGGGCTCGCCGGTCCCGGACGCCGCTTCGCCGCGATCGCCTGACCCCGGACGCCGACCTGCCTCACGGTGCTGGGGCGGGCCGAGGGCCCGCCCCAGCCGGGTCGCCGGACTACGCCGGGCGGGAGGATCAGACCTCGTGGTTCTCCGACGAGAGGAACCAGGCCTGCTTCTCGAGGTCGGCGAGGATCTCGTGGAGGAGGTCCGCGCTGGTGGGGTCCTCGGCGTCGACGGCGTCGTGCACCTCGCGCACGACGGCGACGGTCTGCGCGACGCGCTCGACGACCGTGCTCACCGTGTCGCCGACGGACAGCAGGTCCGCGGGGTAGGGGGACAGGTCGGTGGTCGTCGCGACGGTCTCGGTGCGTCCGTCCGGGACGGCCTGGAGCGCGCGCAGGCGCTCGGCGACGGTGTCGCTGTGCTCGCGGGCGGCGTCGACGAGCTCGTCGAGCTGGAGGTGCAGGTCGCGGAAGCCGCGGCCCGTCACGTTCCAGTGCGCCTGCTTGCCCTGGAGGTGCAGGTCGACGAGGTCCACGAGCACGCGCTGGAGGTGGGTGCGCAGCGTCTCGGACGCCTGGAAGCGGGCGGTGCCTCGGGTGATGGTCGGCGTGGTCATGGTGCTCCTCGCTCTCTCGGCGCCGCCCGTCGTGCGGGCCGGGCACCTCGTCGATCTTTTCTGGAACGATTCCAGTTTAGGCGTCCCGGGCTGGCCCCGCCAGCAAGGGCAGGCGTACCTGACCGCGTCCCGTTCACGTCCTCCCGACAGGTGAGAGCGCCGGCGGGACGCTTGCGCCAGGCATCCTCGGGTGGTCCGCTGTCGTCATGACCGACGACCACGCAGCAGAGCTCCCCGTCCTCCCGTCCCGCACCCTCGGCAGCGGCCCGGCCGCGCTCGCCGTCTCGGCGCTCGGCTTCGGCGGCATGTCCGTGACCGACGCGTACGGCCCGGCCGACGCCGCCGAGGCGGAGGCCGTCCTGCGCCGCGCGCTCGAGCTCGGGGTGACGCTGATCGACACGGCGGACGTCTACGGGCACGGCCGCAACGAGGAGCTGATCGGACGCGTCCTCGGCGCGCACCGCGACGAGATCGTGCTCGCCTCGAAGTTCGGCCTCCCGCCGGCCGGCGGGCACCCCGACGGCCGCCGCGTCGACGGCAGGCCCGAGTACGTGCGCGCCGCGATCGACCGCAGCCTGTCCCGGCTCGGGACGGACCGGATCGACCTGTACTACCTGCACCGCATCGACCCGCAGGTCCCGGTCGAGGAGACGGTCGGGGCGCTCGCCGAGCTGGTCGAGGCCGGCAAGGTCCGGGCCATCGGACTCTCCGAGCCGTCCGCGGCCACCGTGCGCCGCGCGCACGCGGTGCACCCCCTGACCGCGGTCCAGAGCGAGTACTCCCTGTGGACGCGCGAGCCGGAGGACGAGGTGCTCCCCACGCTCCGTGAGCTCGGCATCGGGTTCGTGCCCTTCTCCCCGCTCGGTCGCGGCATCCTCACGGGGACGGTCGACGCCCCGGACACCTTCGCTGAGGACGACGTGCGCCGCGCGCACGCGCGCTACGCGGGCGACGCGTTCGAGCACAACCGCGGCCTCGTGCGCACGCTCGAGGGCCTCGCGGCGGAGCGCGGCGTCACGACGGCGCAGCTCGCGCTGGCGTGGCTGCTCGCCCAGGGCGACGACATCGTCCCGATCCCCGGCACGAAGCGGCTCGCGTACCTGGAGCAGAACGTCGCGGCGGCGTCCGTCGAGCTCACGGTCGACGACGTCGCGGCGATCGGCGGGAGCATCCCGCGCGAGGCCGTGCAGGGCGTCCGGCACCCGCAGCCCGACCTGCTCGCGGGCTGAGCGCCGGCCGGGTCAGGGGAGCGGCGGGCGCCGCGCGTCGACGCCGCTCCCCGCCCTCGGCGGCGACGCGACCGCTTCCACGGGGGCGGCCCGACGGCGCGCCCGGACACCGATCGCGCCGAGGACGACCTGCGTCGCCCCGAGGACGAGGACCGACCAGACGACCGGTGCGCCGAGCGCGTTCGCGAGGGCCTGGCCGGGTGGCGGCTCGACGTCGAGCGGGACCGGCTGGGACGCGGTGAGGAGGAAGCCGACCGGGAGCACCGCGACCCACAGAGCGATCGTCACGAGGGGGTAGGACAGGTGCAGGTCGTCGGCCGTGCGCAGGTGGCCCACCCACCGGCCGAGCGCGGGCCCGATCACGACCACCGCTGCGACGACGGGCGCCCCGAGGACGAGGCCGGCGAGGATCAGCCCTCCGCCCGCGAGGACGCACCCGGCGATCAGCGCGACGGGGAGCACGAGGGCGGCCCAGAACTGACCGCGGAACGCGACGGTGCGCAGCGCTGCGCTCATGGCGACCTCCTCCAGGACGACCGGTCCGGCTCAGAGTACGGGTCGCGGGCCGGCGTGCCGGGTGCCCCGTGCCGCGGAGCGCGTGCCGCTGGGCGCCCGTGCATGGCTCTCGCGGGGGACCTCCCCGTAGACTCAGGGTGTCCCTACGACGTCCCGCGGGGCGACCCGCGGGAGGCTCACGAGGTCCGCTCCGATGACGTGGCAGCTCATGCTCTGGTGCGCGACGGCGTGCACGCTCGCCGCCGTGTGGTGGGTGCTGCTCCGCGCGCTGCACCCGCGCCCGCTCCCGGTCCGGCCCCGGCCGCCTCGGCGCCGCGCACGGCGGGAGGCGCTCACCCCCGACCCCCTCGTGACCCTGGCTCTCCAGGTCCGGCTCAGCGAGCTGGCGGCGGAGCTGCGCCGCATCGAGGCGGACCCCGAGGTCTACGCCCGAGCGCACCACTACCTCGCGGTCCAGGGGGCGTACGACGCGCTCCTGCGCGAGGCGTGCCGGCTCACCGGTCTGCCCGTCGAGGACATGCCGCTGCAGGCCGGGTTCCGCACGGGGGACGACGAGCGGTTCCGCGAGGAGCTCGAGCTGAGCGCGCGCGGCTGGAGCTGGTGAAGCCCTGACGTTCCCTGCAGACCTGCGAGGGACGAGAGCCGGACGCCGGTGCGCGCCGCCGCCCGGCTCTCGCTCCGCCCGGGTCAGAGGGCCGAGTGGTCCCCGATCCGGTGGTACGTCCGGTCGTGGTAGACGAGCGGCGACGCGGCGCGGGCCGGCGTCGTGGCGTCCACCGTGCCCGGGCCGGCGGTGCGCGACGAGAGCGCGCGCAGCGAGACGAGGTAGCTGTCGCCGACCGGCGTGCGCTGCACGACCCGGCCCCGCACCCAGGACAGCACGCCGTCGATCACCGGCTCCCCGGTCTCGAGCCGCGACCACCCGCCGTCGGCGAACCGGTCGATGCCGCTCGTCGCGAAGCGGGCCGACACGCCGTCCTGGTGGTCGGCGAGAAAGCTGACCGTGAGGGTCCGCGCCGTGGAGATCGCGGGCCACGAGGACGACGTCGACGCGAGGGAGAACGCGAGCAGCGGCGGGGCCGCGGACACCGAGATGACGGAGGTCGCCGTGAAGCCGACCGGGCGACCCTCGTGCTCGAGCGCAACGACGGCGACACCGGCGGGGTGCTGCCGGAACACCGCCTTGTACGCGTCGGGGCTGAGCTGCGGTTCGTCCTGCTCGGCCAGCAGCGCCTCGAGGTGGGAGAGGTCGGTCGCGGGCTCAGCGGTCATCGGGCCACCCCCGCAAGGGCCGCGGCAGGTGCCGGCGTGCGGTCGTCCGGACCGCCTGCGGCGCGCCGCAGCGCGTCGCCGGCGCCGAGGAGCCAGGCGTCGATCGCCGCGTCGAGGTCGGCGAGCTGGTTCTCGGTGACCGCGAGCGTGCGCGTCGGGACGACGGCGCCGAGCTCGACGAGCACGGGCCGCAGGTGGACCTCCCCGGCGAGCGCGTGCGCGGGGTTGCCGGAGACGACGAGCGGGACGACGGCCACGCCCGCGAGCCCGCCGGGGCCGTACAGGTCGAGGAACGCCTTGAGGAGCCCGGTGTACGACGCCTTGTAGACCGGCGTCGCGACGACGGCGACCCGTGCGGCCGCGAGCCGGGCGGTCGCCGCGTCCGCGGCGGGGTGCTCCGGCGAGAGGATCTCGCCCGCGAGGTTCGCGAGGTCGATCGTCGCAGCGGCGTCGGGCGCCGCGAGGTCGAGGTGCGCGGCGACCCGGTCGGCGAGCGCCCGGGCGGCCGTGAGGGTCCGGGATCCGGGACGCGGGTTCCCGGACACGACCACGACCGTGGCCGGGTCGGTCAGTGACGGGTCGGTCGGTGAGAGGTGCTGTGCCATGTGTTCTTCCTCGCAGTTGTCGTCGATCACGCTTGCCGGTACGGACCGTCTTCCGCGGGTGCGGCGGCAGGGCCCGTGCGGCCTGGTCATCTCCCGGAGCACCCCGCCGTGACGTGGGGGTTGCCGACCAGCGAGCCGGGGCTTGGCGCTGGTTCTCGTGACCTGAGGACGGGTATAGCAACCCGGTCAGCAAAGTGCACCAGATCAGTCGGGTTTCTCAGCGCGTGGACGAACGTGACGTGATCGTCCGGGGGTACGGCGTTCCGCGGAGCGGACGTGGACCGGAACCCATCTGGTACAGGCGTACCGTCGAGGGTTCCGTCACCCGTCCGACGAGGAGCACCCATGGACAGCCGCCTGCAGTCCGTCTACGACGACGTCCTGCGCCGCAACCCCGGCGAGGCCGAGTTCCACCAGGCCGTCCGCGAGGTCTTCGACTCGCTCGGCCCCGTCCTGCGCAAGCACCCGCGCTACGTCGAGGCGGCGGTCCTGGAGCGGGTCTGCGAGCCGGAGCGGCAGATCATCTTCCGCGTGCCGTGGGTCGACGACGCCGGCCGCGTGCACATCAACCGGGGCTTCCGCGTCGAGTTCAACTCCGCGCTCGGCCCGTACAAGGGCGGCCTGCGCTTCCACCCCTCGGTGTACCTCGGCATCGTGAAGTTCCTCGGGTTCGAGCAGGTCTTCAAGAACTCGCTCACCGGGATGCCGATCGGTGGCGGCAAGGGCGGGTCCGACTTCGACCCGCGCGGCCGCTCCGAGGGCGAGATCATGCGGTTCTGCCAGTCGTTCATGACCGAGCTCTACCGGCACATCGGTGAGAACACCGACGTGCCGGCGGGCGACACGGGCGTCGGCGGACGCGAGATCGGCTACCTCTTCGGCCAGTACAAGCGCATCACGAACCGGTACGAGTCGGGCGTGCTCACGGGCAAGGGGATCAGCTGGGGCGGGTCGCTCGTGCGCACCGAGGCGACCGGCTACGGCACGGTCCTCTTCGCCGAGCGCATGCTCGCGACGACGGGGCGCGACCTCGACGGGCGCCGCGTCACGGTGTCCGGGTCGGGGAACGTCGCCATCTACGCGATCGAGAAGGCGCAGCAGCTCGGCGCGCACGTCGTCGGGTTCTCGGACTCCTCCGGGTACGTCGTCGACGACCTCGGTGTGGACCTCGCGCTGCTCCGCCACGTGAAGGAGGTCGAGCGTGGACGCGTCGCGGACTACGTCGCCCGCCGGCCGGGGGCCCACCTCGTGACCGACGGCTCGATCTGGGACGTCCCGACCGACGTCGCGCTGCCGTGCGCGACGCAGAACGAGCTCGACGAGCGGGCCGCGAAGCAGCTCGTCGCGCACGGCGTCGTCGCCGTCGCGGAGGGCGCGAACATGCCGACGACGCCCCAGGCCGTCACGCTCCTGCAGGACGCGGGCGTGCTCTTCGCCCCCGGCAAGGCGGCGAACGCCGGCGGGGTCGCGACGTCGGCGCTCGAGATGCAGCAGAACGCGTCGCGCGACTCCTGGACGTTCGAGCACACCGAGGAGCGTCTCGCGCAGATCATGGCGGGCATCCACGACCGCTGCGTCGAGACGGCCGACGAGTACGGCGCGCCGGGCAACTACGTGCTCGGTGCGAACATCGCCGGGTTCACCAAGGTGGCCGACGCGATGATCGCGCTCGGGGTCATCTGACGCGTCGTCTACCCTGGCGGGCGGCCGGACGTCGGGTGCGCGCACGGGTCGCGCACCGACCGGCCGCACGCCGACGGGAGCACACGGGTGACGACGAGCGGGTTCGAGGCCACCACCCCACGGGCCGGGCGCGACGTCGCGCTCGAGCTCGCGGTCCAGGACCCGCAGGGCGTGCGCGTCGCGGCCTCGGTCGGGGCGCGCCGCGTGGAGCTCTGCGTCGGGCTCGGCGCCACGGGTGGGCTGACGCCGAGCGCCGGCCTGCTCGCCGCCGCCCTGGACGCGGCGCGCGATCTCGGCCTCCCCGGCGGTGTGTCGGCGCCGGAGGTCCACGTGCTCGTGCGGCCCCGCCCGGGCGGGTTCGTCTACTCGGCCGACGAGATCGACCTGCAGGTCCGGGACGTCCGGGCGGCCGTCGAGGCGGGGGCGAGCGGCGTCGTCGTCGGGGCGCTCACGCCGCACGGCGAGGTGGACGTCGATGCGGTCCGCGCGCTCGTCGCGGTGGCCGGCGAGGCCGAGGTGACGTTCCACCGGGCCTTCGACGTCGTCGCGGACCAGGTGCTCGCGCTCGACGTCCTCGTGGACCTCGGGGTGCGCCGGGTGCTGACCTCCGGCGGCGCGCCGCGGTGCGCCGACGGCGCGGGCCGCCTGGGCGAGCTCGCCGCCCGGGCGCACGGACCGCTCGGCGGGGCCGTCCAGGTGATGGCCGGCGGGGGAGTGCGGGTCGAGGACGTCGCGGCGCTCGTCGGCGTCGGGGTCGACGCCGTACACCTGTCGGCGAAGCGCGTCGTCGTCGACGACGCGGGCCCGGGCGGGGGCGGCGACGCCGGCTACGAGGTCACCGACCGGGCCGTCGCGAAGGCTGCTCGCGCCGCGCTCGACGCCGCGACCCAGGCCGGCTGACCCGCGCCCTGAACGGGCGGCCGGCGACCTCTGTTGCTGGCGTGTATCAGTTAGGTAACTTTCCTGTCGTATTGCGGTGAGCCCTAGATCGAATTAGTTAGTGTTCCTGCACACGCCTCAGGGCGCTCGACGAACGGCGCGACGACGCGCCGTCCATGCGAAAGGACCGATGATGATTCGAAGCACGGCGCGCAAGCGTCTGCTCACGACGGTTGCGCTCCTGACCGGCGTGACCCTCCTGGCGACGGGCTGCTCCGGCTCCGGCAACGGCGACGGCGAGGAGGGCGGGGGCGAGGCGCGCACGCTCAACGTCTGGGCCGGTTCCCAGACCCCGATCGTCGCGAACTTCAACCCCTACTCGCCCAACCCGCTGCACGCGGCGAACGGCGCGATCTACGAGCCGCTGTTCTACTACAACAAGGCGCAGGCGGGAGAGCCGGAGCCCCGCCTCGGCGAGTCCTTCGAGTGGTCCGAGGACGGCCTCGAGCTCACGGTGAAGCTCCGCGAAGGCGTCAAGTGGACCGACGGCGAGGACTTCGACGCCGACGACGTGGTCTTCTCGCACACCAACGAGGCCGCCCAGCGCGACTTCGTGGTCTCGGTCGAGGCCGTCGACCCGTACACCGTCACGTGGACGTTCGACTCCCCGCAGTTCACGTCCGAGGTCCAGATCCTCGGGACGTCGCTCGTCGTGCCGGAGCACATCTGGTCCGAGGTCGACGACCTCGTGACCTTCGCGAACGAGAACCCGGTCGGCACCGGTCCGTACAAGGCCGACGCCGTCACCGAGGCTGCCTACACGGTCGTGGCGAACGAGGACTACTGGGCGGGCGCCCCCCAGGTCAAGAAGGTCCGCTACCTCGGCATCGACGCGAACCAGAGCGCCGAGGACCTCATGACGACGGGCAAGGTCGACTGGACCGCGATGTTCGTCGCCGACCCCGACCGCATCACGGCCGACGGACGCCTCTCGATGCTCAACACGCCGCAGGACCCGACGACGATCTACTCGTGCGTCTCGGTCGACCTCGGCTGCACCGGCCCGCAGACCGACGTCGCGGTGCGCCAGGCGATCAACCTCGCGATGGACCGTACCGAGATCAACGAGAAGGCCTTCGCCGGCCTGGCCGCCCCGGCGTCCCCGACGTTCGCGCTGCTCGGCCGCGACGACCGGTGGATCTCTCCCGACGTCGAGGCCGAGAGCCCGCAGACGGCCGACGCCGCGGCGGCGTCGGCGGTCCTCGAGGACGCCGGCTACACCCAGGGCGCGGACGGCATCTACGAGAAGGACGGCCAGAAGGTCGAGCTGACGCTCATCACGGTCGACGGCTGGAACGACTACAACGCGGTCGGCGACCTGCTCGTCGAGCAGGCGAAGGCCGCCGGCATCTCGATCGTCCACAACAAGGTCACGCAGCAGGAGATGTCGGACGCGCGCGTCGCGGGCACCTACCAGCTCATGGTCGGCGGCATCACGGGACCGTCGCTCGACGACCCGTTCAGCATCTACCGCCAGTGGATGACGACGGACTACACCCGACCCGTGGGTGAGGTCATGGAGTCCGGCCTCTTCAACTACGTGCGCTACACCAACCCGACGGTCGACGCCGCGGTCGAGGCGGCCGCCTCGACGAACGACGAGGCCGCGAAGCAGGAGCAGTACGCGGTCATCCAGGAGGAGATCGTCCGCGACCTGCCCTACATCCCGGTGGTCGTGAACGCCTCGCAGACGTTCATGGACACCAAGGACTTCACCGGCTGGCCGACCGAGGACGACCTCTACGCGTTCCCGCCGTCGTGGAGCACGGTCTCGCTGGGCGTCGTGCTCTCGAAGCTCGAGCCGACGAGCTGATGCGACCGCGCCGAGGAGGAGGACCGAGGGACGAGGGACACGCATCATGAGGTACTACGCACGACGGATCACGTTCTACGTGATCACCCTCTGGGCAGCGGTCTCGCTGAACTTCCTCATCCCGAAGCTCATGCCGGGCGACCCCGAGCAGATCTTCGTCGACAAGTTCCTGCGCAAGGGCGGCGAGCTCACGCCCCAGATGCAGAACAGCATCGACCTCCTCTTCGGCGCGGACGGCGACGCCTCCCTGTGGGACCAGTACGTGGACTACTGGGGGCGGCTGTTCCAGGGAGATCTCGGCATCTCCATCACCTACTACCCCCAGCCCGTCACCGAGCTGATCGGCCAGGCGCTGCCCTGGACGGTCGGGCTCGTGGGACTCGCGACGATCATCTCGTTCGTCCTGGGTGTCGGGCTGGGGGCGTGGGCCGGCTGGAAGCGCGGCACGTGGGTGGACAGCATCATCCCCGCCTCGACGCTCCTGCAGGCCGTGCCCTACTTCTGGCTCGCCCTCATCCTCGTCTCCGTCTTCTCCGTGACGACGGGCTGGTTCCCCCGCATCGGGAGCTACGACATCTTCGGGTTCGACAACGGGCCGGAGTGGTCGTGGGAGTTCGTGGGCAGCGTGATCTACCACGGCATCCTGCCCGCGGTGACGATCGTCCTGTCGTCCGTCGGTGGATGGCTCCTCGGGATGCGCAACATGATGGTGTCCACGCTGTCCGAGGACTACGTCACGACGGCGGAGGCCAAGGGCCTGCGCCGGATGCGCGTCGCGATCACCTACGCGACCCGCAACGCCGCGCTCCCGTCGTTCGCCGGCTTCGGTGTCGCGCTGGGGTTCGTCGTGGCCGGGTCGGTGGTCATGGAGCAGGTCTTCAGCTACCCGGGCCTGGGCAAGCTCCTGTTCAACGCGGTCCAGGCGAGCGACTTCGCGCTCATGCAGGGCACGTTCCTCGTGATCACGCTCGCCGTGCTCGCCGCGAACTTCCTCATGGACATCATCTACGGATTCATCGACCCGAGGGCGCGCGCCAATGTCTGACAACCCCCGCGACACGGAGATCGTGACACCTGCCGCCGACGCGGCCCCCGCCGCCACGGTCGTGGTCGACGGCCTCGCGCCGGCGACGACCACCGCAGGGATCGTCCCGGACGTGCGGGACGTGCCGCCGGCGCTCGAGCAGGACACCCCCGCCGCTCCTGCGCGCCGGGGCGTGCGGGCGATGCTCCCGCGCCGGTCCGGCAAGCTCACCGCCGGGGTCGTCCTCGTTGTCGGCATCCTGCTGTTCACGTTCGTCGCGCCGTTCTTCACCCAGGACCCGCGCTCGACGGCGAACGCACGGTTCCTGCCGCCGAGCGCCGAGCACCTGCTCGGCACGAACCACATCGGCAACGACATCTTCGCCCAGGTCGCGTACGGCGGGCAGGGCTCCCTCATGGTGGGGCTCATCGCCGGTGCGATCGCGCTCGTGCTGTCGATCGTGTTCGGCATCGTCGCGGGGTACCGCGGGCGGTTCACGGACGAGGCACTCTCGCTCGTCACGAACATCATGCTCGTCATCCCGGGTCTGCCGCTGATCATCGTCATCTCGGCGTACCTGCAGACGCGCTCGCTCCTCGTCGTCGCGGTGATCCTCGGGCTGACGGCCTGGCCCGGTGCGGCGATCGTGCTCCGGATGCAGGCCAAGTCGTTGCGCGCTCGCGACTACGTGTCGGCGGCCCGCGTGGCGGGCGAGAAGACGCCGCGGATCATCCTCGTGGAGATCTTCCCCAACCTGCTGCCCCTCCTCACCGCGCAGTTCCTCGGCGCGGTGCTCCTCGCGATCCTCGCCGAGGCCGGGCTGTCGTTCCTCGGGCTCGGTCCGTCGGGGTCGATCACGTGGGGCACGATCCTCAACCAGGCGAGCTCGAACAACGCGCTGAGCCTCGGCATGTGGTGGTGGTTCGTACCGCCGGGCCTGCTCATCGCCCTGTTCGGCTGCGGGCTCGCGCTCGTCAACTTCAGCCTGGACGAGATCATCAACCCCCGTCTGCGCCTGGGGCCTGCCGCGGTCAAGAGCGTGCGCAAGGCCCGCAAGGCGGGTCGCGCCGTAGACGCTGCCGACACCGACGACATGAAGGAGACGGTGGGAGCATGACCGCCACGACCACGGCCGCCGAGCCGCTGACCAGCGCGCGCCACGCCGCCTACCTCGTCGGCAAGGAGCCGGTGCTCACCGCGCGGCACGTCTCGATCGAGTACGAGGTCGAGCCGGTCGTCCACGCCGTCAAGGACGTCTCGCTCACGCTGCACCGCGGCGAGATCCTCGGCCTCGCCGGCGAGTCGGGCTGCGGCAAGACGACGCTCGCGTACGGGATCAACCGGCTCCTCAAGCCGCCGGCGCTCCTGACGTCCGGGACGGTGACGTTCCACGACCAGGGCGGTCGCGACGTCGACGTCGTCGCGCTCACCGGCGACGCGCTGCGCGCCTTCCGGTGGGACAAGGTCTCGATGGTGTTCCAGGGAGCGATGAACTCGCTCAACCCGGTGATCAGCGTGCGGGACCAGCTCGGGGACGTCCTCAAGACCCACCGGCCCGGGATGTCGCGCGCGGAGCGGGCGACCCGGTCCGCGGAGCTCCTGGAGCTCGTGGGCGTCGACCCGCTGCGCCTGGACAGCTACGCGCACGAGCTCTCGGGCGGGATGCGCCAACGCGTGATGATCGCCATGGCGCTCGCGCTGAACCCGCAGGCCATGATCATGGACGAGCCCACGACGGCGCTCGACGTCGTCGTCCAGCGCGGCATCCTGCGCGAGATCATGCGCCTGCGCGAGCAGCTCGGTTTCGCCGTCGTGTTCATCACGCACGACCTCCCGCTCCTGCTGGAGATCAGCGACCGGATCGCCGTGATGCTCCGTGGCGAGATCGTCGAGATCGACACGGCGGAGTCGATCGTCGAGGGCGCCCAGCATCCCTACACGCGACGGCTCCTCGCCTCGTTCCCGAGCCTGACCGGTGACCGCGGCTCCTTCGTCCGCACGGGCGAGAGCACGGGCGAGCAGCAGGAAGGACCGCACGCATGAGCACTCTCGAGGTCCGCAACCTGGTGAAGGACTTCAGGATCCGCAAGGGCCTGAGGCGGTCGACGCTGCGCGCCGTGAACGACGTGTCGTTCACGCTCGAGCCCGGCAGGACCATCGCCGTGGTCGGTGAGTCGGGGTCGGGAAAGTCGACCGTGGCCCGCATGATCGCCCAGCTCGAGACGCCGTCCTCGGGCCAGATCCTGCTCGACGGCCGGACGTCCGCGACGCGCGGCCGAGGGCTGGACGCCTACCGGCACGACGTGCAGATGGTGTTCCAGGACCCGTTCGCGTCGCTCAACCCGTTCCACACGGTCGGGCACCACCTGGAGCGCCCCCTGCGCCTGCACAAGGTCGCGCGCGGCAAGGAAGCCGTCGACGGGCGCGTCCACGAGCTCCTCGAGCGCGTGAACCTCACCCCTGCCGAGGTCTACGCGGCCAAGCAGCCGCACGAGATGTCGGGCGGACAGCGCCAGCGGGTCGCGATCGCCCGCGCGCTCGCGCCGGGTGCGCGCTTCCTCGTCGCGGACGAGCCGGTGTCGATGCTCGACGTGTCGATCCGGCTCGGCGTGCTCAACCTGCTCGCCCGGCTCCAGCGCGAGGAGAACCTCGGCGTCCTGTACATCACGCACGACCTCGCGACCGCGCGGCACTTCAGCGACGAGATCCTCGTGATGTTCCGCGGGAACGTCGTGGAGCGCGGCCCGTCGGACCAGGTGATCCTCGACCCGCAGCACGAGTACACGAAGCTGCTCCTGAGCGCCGCACCCGACCCGCAGAACCACGGCCGCCTGCGCGACGAGGTCCGCGCCGAGCTGGCAGCGGCGGCGGTCGGGAGCGGCGACGTCGACCGCGACCGGTTCGGCACGCGAGACCTCTGAGCGGACGCGCGGGGGTCGGACGGTGGGACGGGTGGCCCCCGCGCGTCGTCCTTCCCCGGCCCGGCGCACCCCGCTGTCGCGCGGCGCGGCGCGGTCCGTCGCGGCTCGGTAGGGTCGTCCCGTGCCCAGCCCCCAGGTCCGCCTCGCTCCTGCCCCCGACGCCACCCGGGACGTCCGGGCGGCGCTCGCCACGCTCCGGCGCGAGATGGAGATCCCCGACGCCTTCGGGCCGGAGGTCGTCACCGAGGCCGAGGCGGCGGCGCGCGCGGCGACCGACGGCGCCGGTGGTCCTGGCTCCGACGGCCGGGTCGACCTGCGTGACCTGCCGTTCCTGACGATCGACCCGCCCGGTTCGATGGACCTGGACCAGGCGTTGTTCCTCGAGCCGGCGGGTCCGGCCGCGGAGGGAAGCGCGGCGTACGTCGTGCACTACGCGATCGCGGACGTCGGGTCCTTCGTGGAGCCGGGTGGCGCGATCGACACCGAGGCGCACCAGCGAGGGAGCACGTTCTACGCCCCCGACGCGCGCACGCCGCTGCACCCGGCCGCGCTCTCGGAGGGCGCGGCGAGCCTGCTGCCCGGTGAGGACAGGCGTGCGGCGGCCTGGCGCATCGTGCTCGACGCCGCGGGGGAGATCGTCGACGCGACCGTCCGCCGCGCGGTCGTCCGCTCGCGCGCCCGGCTCACGTACGAGGAGGCGCAGGCACGCGTCGACGCGCTGCCGCCGGTGGCGAGGACCGGGGAGAACGCTGCAGGTGCGGTCGCCTCGAACGGCTCGGAAGGCTCGGACGAGACCGCCGGGACGCTCGCGCTGCTGCGCGTGGTCGGCGAGCTGCGGCTGGCGCGCGAGCGCGCCCGCGGCGGCGTCTCCCTCGAGGTCCCGGAGCAGGAGATCGTCGCGCACGACGACGGGTCGTTCGGCCTCGTCTTCCGCGCGACCCTCCCGGCCGAGGGGTGGAACGCGCAGATCTCTCTGCTGACCGGGATCGCGGCGGCGCGGATCATGCGTGCGGGGGGCGTCGGGGTCTTCCGCGCGCTGCCCGACGCCGACCCGCGCGACGTCGCGCGCCTGCGCCGCACCGCCGGCGCCCTCGGCATCGACTGGCCGCGCGACGTCGAGTACGGCGACCTGGTCCCCACGCTCGACTCCGCGCAGCCGCGCCACGCGGCGTTCCTCACCGAGGCCACGAGCCTGTTCCGCGGGGCGTCGTACGAGGCGTTCGGCGGCACGGGCCAGGAACCGGGCGTGCCCGACGACGCTGCGCACGCCGCGATCGCCGCCGAGTACGCCCACGTCACCGCCCCGCTGCGCCGCCTCGTCGACCGGTACGGCACCGAGGTCTGCCTCGCGCTGTGCGCGGGCGACCCCGTCCCGCGCTGGGTGCTCGACGCGCTGCCCGGGCTGCCGCGCACGATGGCGCGGACCGGTCAGCGGGCGAGCGCCTACGACCGGGCCATCGTCGACGTCGTCGAGGCGGCGCTGCTCGCCGGACGGGTCGGCGAGGTGTTCGACGGCGTCGTCGTCGACGTCGAGGACGACCGCGAGCGAGGGCGCCGGCTCGAGCGCAAGGGCGGCGGGGACGCCGCGCCCCGGCGGGGCCAGGTCGTGCTCGCCGACCCGGCGGTGCGCGCCCCGGTGGAGGGCACCGACCTCCCGCTCGGCGACCCCGTGCGCGTGGCGCTGCGCGAGGCGTCGGTCGCCGACCGCCGCGTGCTCTTCACGTCGCCCTGACCGCGTCGCGTCCCGTCTCGGACGGTCCGGCGCGGCACGCCGGTGGGGTGAGCGGTGCCTAGGCTGGTCCCATGCCTGCCCGACGCCGCACCGATCCCGCCGTCGGCCGTCTCGCCCTCGCGGCGTGGCGCGACGGGCACGCCGAGCGCCGGGACGTGACGACCGCGGTGCGGTTCACGCTCGAGGAGCTGGCCGACGTCGCGCCGGGCCACGCCGTCGAGGTGCGGGTCCCGCCCGCGGGGGCTGTCCAGGCGGTCGAGGGGCCGCGCCACACGCGCGGTACCCCGCCCAACGTCGTCGAGACCGACCCCGAGACCTGGCTGGGCCTCGCGACGGGCGAGCTCACGTGGGCCGACGCCGTCGCCGCGGGCCGGGTCCGCGCGTCGGGCGAGCGGTCCGACATCTCGTGGCTCCTCCCGCTCCAGGCGGCGCGGAGGCGCTGAGCCACCATGACCGGGTGTTACCACTGAGTAACGTTCCGGGTCCTGCTCTGGCCACGGGCGAGCCGGAGGGCTAGCGTCCGGTGGATGATCGGCCACCGCTCGCGGGGCCGACGCGGCACGACGACGTGCGGTGTCGTTCTCACGGTGGTGATCCGGCAGCAACCGTCCGTTCATCCGCGTGCGCTGCGATGACCCTGGCGTCAGGGGCGTCGCGTCCGCGCCCTGCACGGACGGGTCGTTCCGGGGCCGTCCGCACGAGATGAAGGAGTCAGCGTGTCCCACCACCACCTCCCGCCGCAGCGCGGGAACCGACGGGGAAAGGTGGTGGCAGCGACGCTGAGCGCGGCGCTCGCCGTCCCCCTGTCGGCGACCGCCGCCACCGCGGCGGGCTCCCTGCCGACCGCCGTCGACGGGTCCGGCCTCGTCATCAACGAGGCGTACCTGAGCGGCGGCAGCACCAACGCGCCCTACACGAACAAGTTCGTCGAGCTGTACAACCCCACCGACGCGGCGATCGACGTGTCGGGCATGTCGCTGCAGTACCGCTCCGCGACCGGCACGGGCACGTTCACGGGCGTGACCCCGTTGTCCGGCAGCGTCGAGCCCGGCGGCTACTACCTCGTCCAGGGCGGCTCGAACGGCTCCAACGGCGCCGCGCTGCCGACCCCGGACGCGACCGGCGGGCTCAACCCGTCGGGCACGACGGGCACGCTCGTCCTCGCGAGCTCGACGAGCGCGCTCGCCCTGCCCACCGGGAACGTCGCGGGCGCCGCGGGCGTCGTCGACCTCGTCGGGTACGGCGCCTCCCTGACCTTCGAGACCGCGGTCGGGCCGGCGCCGTCGGCGAACAACGTCCCCGCGTCCGTCAACCGCACGGGGTTCGTCGACACCGACGACAACAGCAAGGACTTCACGCTCTCGAGCACCGTCACGCCGCAGAACAGCGGCGACGACGGTGGCGGCCCTGACCCGGAGCCGGGCGAGGTCGTGCCGATCGCCGACATCCAGGGCACGGGGGCCACGAGCCCGCTCGTCGGACAGACCGTCACGACGCGCGGCGTCGTCACCGCGACGTACCCGACCGGCGGCTACGACGGCCTGTACCTCCAGACCGAGGGCACCGGCGGCGACCTGGGCGACGACCACGACGCGTCGGACGCGATCTTCGTGTACTCGAAGGCCGCGGCCGAGCAGCTTGAGGTCGGCGACCACGTCGAGGTCACCGGAACCGTCTCGGAGTACTTCACGCTCACGCAGGTCGCCCCCGCCGCCGGCGGCTGGTCCGTGCTCGACGAGCCCGCCGAGGCCGTGAAGGCCGCGGACGTCGCGTTCCCCGCGACGGACGCCGAGCGCGAGGCGCTCGAGGGCATGCTCGTCCAGCCCGCGGGCGACTACACGATCGCCGACAACTACGACACGAACTACTACGGGTCGTTCCTCCTCGCCGCCGGGACGGAGCCGTTCCTGCAGCCGACGTCGGCCGGTCGCCCCGGGTCCGCCGAGGCCCAGGCCGCGGTCGCGGACCGGGCGGCCCGCGGCGTCGTGCTCGACGACGGCGCGACGACCAACTTCAACGGGTCCGCCAACAAGAGCATCCCGCTCCCGTACCTCACGGGCGGGGCGCCGGCCCGCGTCGGCGCGGGCGTGACGTTCACGACGCCCGTGATCCTCGACTACCGCTTCGA
Source organism: Cellulosimicrobium sp. PMB13 (assembly GCF_051294865.1). Lineage (NCBI taxonomy): Bacteria > Bacillati > Actinomycetota > Actinomycetes > Micrococcales > Promicromonosporaceae > Cellulosimicrobium > Cellulosimicrobium sp. PMB13. Next base: position 1,559,358 of record NZ_CP145910.1, read on the forward strand.
CGCCTGGACGTTCCAGCCGCTCACGCAGCTGCGCGCGGGCGACGGCGGCAACGCCGCCGAGGTCCAGCCGGCGACGTTCGAGAACACGCGCGAGGACGCGCCCGCCGAGGTCGGCGGGAACCTGAGCGTCGCGACGTTCAACGTGCTCAACTACTTCACGACCACGGGCGACGAGCTCACGGGCTGCACCTACTACACGGACCGTGCGGGCAACCCGATCACCGTCAACCGGGGCTGCGACGCCCGCGGCGCGGCGAACGACGAGAACCTCGAGCGGCAGCAGGCCAAGATCGTCGCGGCGATCGACGCCCTCGACGCCGACGTGGTCGCGCTCATGGAGATCGAGAACTCCGCGCCGTTCGGCAAGGACCGCGACCAGGCGCTGTCCGACCTGGTCGACGCCCTCAACACGGCGGCGGGCGCCGACGAGTGGGCGTTCGTCCCCTCGCCGGCGGCGCTGCCCGACGACGAGGACGTCATCCGCCTCGCCTACATCTACCAGGTGGACGCGGCCGAGCCGGTCGGCGCTTCGCAGATCCTGCTCGACGACCCGGCCTTCGTCAACGCGCGCGAGCCGCTCGCACAGGTGTTCCAGCCGGCCGAGGGTGCCGAGTCGGCCGAGGACGACGTCCTCGTCGTCGCGAACCACCTCAAGTCGAAGGGCTCGGGCGACCCGGTGCTCCCGGGCGACGAGGACTCGGGCGACGGGCAGGGCGCGTTCAACGCGTCGCGCGTCGCGCAGGCCACGGCGCTCGTCGGGTTCGCCGAGGACGTCGCGGCGGACGCGGGGACGGACAAGGTCCTCCTCGCGGGCGACTTCAACTCCTACTCGATGGAGGACCCGCTCGAGGTCCTCAAGGACGCGGGCTACGTCGACCTCGGCGAGACGACCGGTGAGCAGAGCTACCTCTTCGACGGCTACGTCGGGTCGCTCGACCACGTGTTCGCCTCGCCGGCCGCCGCCGACGTCGTGACGGGTACCGACATCTGGAACATCAACTCGGTCGAGGCCATCGCGAACGAGTACAGCCGCTACAACTACAACGCGTCGATCCTCTACGACACGACGCCGTTCCGGTCGTCCGACCACGACCCGGTCCTCGTCGGGATGGATCTCGGTGGCGACGCCGAGCCGGGCACGACGACGATCGACCTGCTCGCGATCAACGACTTCCACGGGCGCATCGAGCCGTACGTGACGAACCGGACCACGGGCGTCGTCACCAACAACACGCTGTCCTTCGCGGGCACGGTCGAGCAGCTGCGTGCCGAGAACCCCGACGGGACGGCCTTCGTCTCGGCGGGCGACAACATCGGTGCCTCGCTGTTCGCGTCGTCCTCGCAGGACGACCAGCCCACGATCGACGTGCTCAACGCGCTCGAGCTCGCCACCTCCGCGGTGGGCAACCACGAGTTCGACCGCGGCTTCGCGGACCTCACCGGTCGCGTCGCCGACGCGGCGAACTGGTCCTACCTCGGGGCGAACGTCTACGACAAGGGGACGCAGAACCCCGCCCTGCCCGAGTACGACGTCGTCGAGATCGACGGCGTGCAGGTCGGGTTCGTCGGCGTGGTCACCGAGGAGACGCCGTCGCTCGTCACCCCGGCGGGCATCGCGGACCTCGACTTCGGCGACCCGGTCGAGGCGCTGAACCGCGTGACCGCCCAGCTCCAGGACGGCGACGACGCGAACGGCGAGGCCGACGTCGTCGTGGCCCTCGTGCACGAGGGCGCCGGAGCCGGCACCCCCGACGGCTCGACGCTCGAGGAGGAGGTCGCTGCGGGCGGCGTCTTCGCCGACATCGTCAACGGCACGGACCCGCGCGTGGCCGCGTTCTTCACGGGCCACACGCACAAGCAGTACGCGTGGGAGGCGCCGGTCCCCGGCGTCGAGGGTGCGACGCGCCCGATCCTCCAGACGGGCAGCTACGGCGAGTTCGTCGGACGCATCACGCTCACCGTGGACACCGAGACGGGCGAGGTCGTCGACCACGCCGCGGTCAACGTGCCGCGGACGTCGACGCCGTGGGAGCAGCTCGTCCAGACCTACCCGCGCGTGCAGGCGGTCAAGGACGTTCTCGACCCGGCGCTGGCCGAGGCCGAGGTCATCGGCTCCCAGCCGGTCGGCGAGGTCACGGCCGACATCACGACGGCGTGGACCGGAGGCTCGTACGTCGACGGCGTCTACGTCGCGCCGCCGGTCACGAACCCGCCGACGGGCGCGCGCGACGACCGCGCCTCCGAGTCGACGCTGGGCAACCTCGTCGCCAACTCGCTCCGCGACACCCTCGCCGACCCGGCGCGCGGCGGCGCCGACTTCGGCGTCGTCAACCCGGGCGGCCTGCGCAGCGACCTGCTCGTGGGCGCGGACGGCGTCATCACGTACGCCGAGGCGAACGCGGTGCTGCCGTTCGTCAACAACCTGTGGACCGTGACCCTCACGGGCGAGCAGGTCGTGACGATGCTCGAGCAGCAGTGGCAGACGGACGCGAACGGCAACCGCCCGTCGCGCCCGTACCTGGCTCTCGGTCTGTCGGACAACGTCTCGTGGACGGCGAGCACCGCCGACCCGAACGCGGCCCCGGGGGACAACGTGCTGACCGTGACCATCGACGGCGAGCCGATCGACCCCGACGGCGAGTACCGAGTCGCGACGTTCTCGTTCCTCGCGACCGGCGGTGACAACTTCCGGGTGTTCACCGAGGGCACCGACCCGCGCGACTCCGGTCTCGTCGACCGCGACGCGTGGATCGCCTACCTCAGCGGCAACTCCCCGCTGTCGCCGTCGTTCGCGCGATCCCGGGTGGTCGTCGACGCGCTGCCCGGTCCGGTCACGGCGGGCGAGGACGTCAGCATCGCGCTGTCGCGTCTCGACCTGACCTCGCTCGGGTCGCCGCAGAACACGGAGGTCACGGGGTACCTCGTCCCGGCGGACGGCACGTTCGACCCGGAGAACCCGGGCGACGCCGTCGGGACGGCCACGCTGACCGACGGGGCGGCGACGTTCACGGCCACGGTTCCCGCCTCCACCGCGGAGGGCGCGTACGACCTGTGGGTCGTCGCGGCGCCGAGCGGCACGACCGCGCGGATCCCCGTGACGGTCGAGGCCGTGGCTCCGGCCGTCGTCCTCGAGAACGTCCAGGCCTCGGCACGCTGCCTCGGCCCGTTCGTCCACGTCGCCGTCCGGGCGACCAACGGCGAGGACGTCCCGGTCGAGGTCGTGGTCGCCACCCCGTACGGGTCGAAGCGGTTCCCGAGCCTCCAGCCGGGCAAGAACGCGTACCAGTCGTTCAACACCCGGGCCACGTCCGTCGCGGGCGGCACGGTGACCGTCACCGCCACGCTCGACGGCGTGACGCAGGAGTACGAGGTCCCGTTCGCGGGCCAGACGTGCGGCTGACGCGCTAGCGCTCCGATCCGCGACCCGGGTCCCGTCCGACGGGCCCGGGTCGCGGTGCGTCCGGCTCGGACAAGGCTCCCAGGCAGCGCGGGTAGGGTCGTCCCGTGAGTCACCAGCAGTCCTCCGCTCCCCGCGACGGGCCCGGCGACCGGCCCCACGGCGCGGCGTCCGACCCCCTGCCACCCGCCGAGAACCCGGCCGACGGCGCGGTCGACGTGCCCGCGGACGACCCGGCGCGCGTGCCCGCCGACGAGGTCCAGATCGAGGAGGTCGTCGACCCGACGACCGTGCGCCGTGCGCCGCGCTACCGCGCGTTCTTCACCGTGGGGATCGTCCTCGGCCTCGTGGTCGGGCTCGGGGTCGGTGGCGCGTGGCTGCAGTCCGACGCCGTGCGGGGCGTGTTCAAGCCCGGCGTCTACTTCTCCGTCATCCTCGTCACCTGCACGGCGCTCGGCGCCGCGGTCGCCGGCGTGTGGGCCGTGGTCGCCGACCGCCGGAGCCTGCGCCGCCGCTGACCTGCCGGGCTCGCGAGCTCAGGCGGGGTCGACGTCGCCGGGATGCCAGCGCTCGCGGACCGCGGCGCGGACGGCCGCAGACCGGGGCACGTCCCGGACCACGACGACGGCCGCCCCGACGGCCGTCACGAGAGCGGTGAGCGCGACGACCACCCACGGGACGCCGTCCGCCACGAGAGCCACACCCTCGCCCGCCGCTCCCGCCAGGAGCGACGGGGCGACGAGCCCGACGCCGACGAGCCACACGAGCGCGAGCGTCGCCGGCACCGTCCACGGCGCCAGGAGCTCCTCGACGACGTCGTCGGCGGGCGGCGTGGACGCGGTGGGGAAGCCGTCCGGTGAGCCCAGCGCGGCCAGCGCGTCGCGACGCCGGCGGTCCTGCCGCAGCCCCGGGCCCGCGAGCCACGCCGCGCCGAGGAGGAGCGCGCTACCGACCAGCACGGCGCCCGCACCGACGAGCACGTCGATCGCCGTCTCTCCGACCGGACCGTAGTACCTGTCCGGGCCGAACTTCTGCGGGTGACGCATGATCGTTCCCGCCATGAAGAGCACGAGTCCCGCCATGCCGGTGCCGCCGAGGACGGCCGCGGCGCGGCCGTTCCGCGCGGCGCGGCGACCACTCGGGCGTGACGTGGGCCCGGTGGCGAGCGCTGCTCGACGACGTTTCTCGGCCGCCTCGGCGAGGCGCGCCTCGTTCGGGCCCCAGGTCGACCGCACGGCCTCCTGGACGGCCGCCCAGCGTGCTCGGAGGCCCGGGACGATGCCCAGGGTCACGACCGACGTCGTCCCGACGATCGCGGAGACGACGATGGTCGGGAGGCGCGCGGTGTCGTCGTCGTCCATCGCGAACGGCGCGATCACGCCACCCGCGAGCATGGCGGACGCGAGGAACGTCCAGGCGAGGCCCGCGAGAGCTCCCGGAGGGTTCGACTCCCTGACGCGCCGCCGCGTCGACCGCGTCGGGACGTCGGTGCGCGGGCGGTCCGGACCGAGCAGCGCGGGGCCGAGAGCCAGCGTCGCCGCAGCGCGGAGCGGGACGTGCGCGAGCACCGCGGCGACGAGCACCAGGACCCACCACCCGATGGTGGTCCTCAGGATCTCCTCCGCCTCGTGTCGCGCGCCCACCACGAGCTCGCCCCCGGCGAGCGTCAGCCCGAGGAGGACGAGGAAGCCCAGGACCGTCCCCACGAGAAGGGCCGCGGACGCCGACGCGAGCCCGTCGAGCAGCGAGCGGCGCGCGTCCGGCACGACCTCGACGAACCGGTAGGCGTCGCGCTCGCGATGGTGCCGCGGACGCCGGTCGCGGCCCCCGGCGGGCCGGTCGGCGGGGGAAGGGCGCACGCCCGCAGGATAGGGGAGCGAGCGGTCGGTCCGTCCGGGTCAGCCGGCGACGGACGCGGGAGCGGACGCGACGACAGGGTCCGGGCCCACCTCGGCGGCCCGCGCCGGAGCGGCGGACGTCGGGGCGCCGTCGGCCGGCGCGAGGCGGACGGCGACGCCCGGCGCCAGACCCAGCGTCCGGGCCTCTGCCCGCGTCACGACGACGGACACCACCTCGTCCTCGGTCGTCACCTCGGCGCGCACCTCGAAGCCGACGCGGGTCGTCCGCGTCACGACCCCGGTGACGGCCTGGTCCGACGACGCGCGGTCCTCGGTCGCCGGCACGCCGCTCGGGCGAGCTGGCGCGTCCCCGGGCAGGGCGCCGTCGGGCAGCACCTCGACGTGGACGTCGTGCGGGCGCACGAGGATCCCGCCGAGCCGCGTGACCGGGCCGAGGAAGCTCATGACGAAGTCGTTCGCGGGGCGGTCGTAGAGGTCGTCGGGCGTGCCGACCTGCTCGATGCGACCCTCGTTGACGACGACGATCTCGTCCGCGACCTCCAGAGCCTCCTCCTGGTCGTGCGTGACGAACACGGTCGTGACGGGGATCTCGTCGTGGAGTCGGCGCAGCCAGTCGCGCAGCTCCTTGCGGACCTTGGCGTCGAGCGCGCCGAACGGCTCGTCGAGCAGCAGGACGCTCGGGCGGATCGCGAGCGCCCGGGCGAGCGCCATGCGCTGGCGCTGACCGCCGGAGAGCTGCGACGGCAGCCGGTGCGCGAAGGACTCGAGGTGGACGAGGCGCAGGAGCTCGTCGACGCGCTCGGCGGTCTCCGCCTTGGGGGTGCGGCGGATCTCCAGCCCGAAGGCGACGTTGCGCGCGACGCTCAGGTGCTTGAACGCGGCGTAGTGCTGGAAGACGAAGCCGACGTTGCGCCGTCGGGCGGGCAGGTTCGTCGCGTCCCGGCCCTCGATCTCGACCGTGCCGGAGTCCGGCTGCTCGAGGCCCGCGACGACGCGCAGGAGCGTCGACTTCCCCCCGCCGCTCGGGCCGAGGAGCGCGGTGAGGCGACCGGTCGGGACGGAGACGGAGACGTCGTCGAGCGCGACGAAGTCGCCGAAGGTCTTGCGGACGTTCCGGATCTCGATGCTCATGAGGCGGCCTTCGCAGGGTGGGTGGTGCGGGGGCGGGCGGGGGAGGCGACGGCGGACGGCGTGTCCGAGCGCAGGAAGGTGACGGCGACGATGCACGCGACCGACACGGACGCGAGGAGGAACGCGACCGCGTACGCGGTGCCCTGCTCGAAGTCCTGGTAGCGCTGCTCGACGAGGAGCGTGGACGTCTGGGTGCGGCCCTCGAAGTTGCCGGAGACCACCTTGACCGCGCCGAACTCGCCGAGCGCGCGGGCGAGCGTGAGCACGACGCCGTACACGACGGCCCACCTGATCGCCGGCAGCGTGATGCGGCGGAACGTCTGCCACCACGTGGCACCGAGGCTCGTCGCGGCGAGCTCCTCGTCGGTGCCGATCTCGGTGAGCACCGGCACGACCTCGCGGATCACGAGCGGGAGGCACACGAACGCCGTCGCCATGACGATGCCGGGCGGCGCGAAGACCACCTGGAACCCCGCGTCCTCCAGGGCCGGACCGAACAAGCCGTCCTGACCGTAGACGAGGATGAGCGAGAGGCCCACGACGATCGGAGAGACGGACAGCGGAAGGTCGAGCAGCGCGTTGAGCAGCGCCTTACCGGGGAAGTCGTAGCGGACGAGCAGGAGCGAGATCCCGACGCCGAAGAGCGTGTTGATCACGACGACCTGGACCGCGACCGACGCGGTGAGCTGGAGCGCGAAGACGACGCTCGGGTCCGACAGCGCGGTGCGCAGCGTCTCGAGGCCGTCGGCGAACGCGCCGCGCACCACGAGGGTCAGCGGCCAGCCCACGAGCATCACGAGGTAGACGACCACGACGGCACGCAGCGTGCGGCGCACCCAGGGGGAGCTATCCACGGCGGGCCACCTTCCTCTGGACGAGCTGGATCGTCGCGATGACGAGCAGCGACACGAGCAGGAGGACGGACGCGACGGCAGCGGCCTGCTCGGGCTGCCCGTTCTCGAGGTAGCTGAGGATGCGGACGGAGCCGACCTCGGTGCGCATCGGCAGGTTGCCCGAGAGCAGGACGAGCGCCCCGTACTCGCTGATCGCCCGCGCGAAGGACAGCGCCGCGCCCGCCGTGATCGCCGGGGCGAGCGCCGGGAGGATCACGCGCCGGAACGTCGTGGCGCGCGTCGCGCCGAGCGACGACGCGGCCTCCTCGACGTCGCGGTCCAGCTCCGCGAGGACGGGCTGCACGCTGCGGACGACGAACGGCAGGGTGACGAACAGGAACGCGAGGAAGACGGCAGCCCGGGTGTTCGCGACGTCGACCCCGAGCGGCCCGGACGGCCCGTACAGCGCGAGCAGCACGAGCCCGGCGACGATCGTCGGGAGGGCGAACGGGATGTCGATGAGCACCTCGAGGATCCGCTTGCCCGGGAAGGAGTCGCGCACGAGGACCCACGCGATGAGCGTGCCCATGACGACGTTCACGGCCGTGACGGCGAGCGCCTGCGACACGGTGAGCGTGAGCGCGGCGGCCGTCTGGGGCTGGGTGATCGCGGCGACGAACGCGGGCCAGCCACCCGCGGAGGTCTCGACGAGGACCGCGACGAGCGGCACGAGCGCGAGCGCGGAGAACCACAGGAGGGAGACGCCCAGCCCGAGGCCCGAGGCGGCCGTGAGCCGGTACGGGCCGTTGCGCGTCCGGCGGCGCGCACGGCCGCTCCGGCCGCTCCCACCGGGCGCGGCCGGGGCCGGGGGGCGCTCGCGCGCCGCCCGGCCCGGTCGTTCAGCGACGGTGGTCACGGGTCACTGCTTCCCGGTCTCGGTCTGGACCTTCGTCACGAGGCCCTCGTCGCCGAAGAACTTCGCGTTCGTCGCGTCCCAGCCGCCGAAGTCGTCCTCGATCGTGAGCAGGGACGGGACGGTGGGGAACGGGTCGCTCGGGTCGTTGGCCCCCTCGACCTCGCCCTCCACCTCGCCGACGAGCGGGCGGAAGCCCTTGCTCGCGAACGCCTGCTGCCCCTCGGGCGTGAGGACGAAGTCGAGGTAGCTCTGCGCCTTCGGGTCCGCGTCGATCGTGACGGCCGCCGGGTTCTCGATGAGCAGCGTCTGGTCGGGCACGACGTAGTCGAACGTCTCGCCGTTCTGGCGCGCGAGGATCGCCTCGTTCTCGTAGGAGAGCAGGACGTCGCCCGTCCCGGCGGTGAAGGTCGTGGTCGCGTCGCGGCCGCTGCCGGGCAGCGCCACGGCGTTGGTGAAGAACTGGCGCAGGTACTCGGTCGCGTCCTCCTCGCTCCCGCCGTTCGCGATGACGCTGCCCCAGCCGGCGAGGATGTTCCACCGGGCCGAGCCGGAGGAGCCCGGGTTCGGCGTGACGATCTCGACGCCCGGCTTCACGATGTCCTCCCAGCCCTGGATGTTCTTCGGGTTCCCCTCGCGCACGATGAGCACGACGACGGACTGGCTGACGATGCCCGCGTTCTCGCCCGCGTCCCAGTCCTCGGCGACGAGCCCCGCCTCGACGAGGCGCGTGACGTCGCCCTCGAGCGAGAAGTGGACGTAGTCGGCGTCCAGGCCCTCGGCGACGGCGCGGCTCTGGTCGCCCGAGGCGCCGTACGACGTCTCCCAGGTGACGCCCTGGCCGTCCTCCGTCTCGGCCCACAGCTCCTGGGCCGCGTCGTTGCCGGCCTTGGGCACGGCGAAGCCGACGAGCGAGAGCGTGGTGGGCTCCACCGACGTGTCACCGTCGCCGCCTCCTGATCCGTCGACGGCGGTCGGCGCGCAGGCGGTGAGGACCAGCGCGGTGGCCGCTACGGCGGCGGCGAGGGGGAACGTGGTCCGGTGGCGTCGCATCTGTCTCGTCCTTCGGTGGGGGCCCGGGGGCCGTCTCGCGCGGCAAACTGGACTGCCGCGATCGGGTAAGTCCAGATTGAAGCGGTGGATGACCACTCCGCGAAACCCCTGACTGACTGGTGAGACGACGTAACGCCTCGGTGAACGTCCTCGCACCGGTCCGCGGCCGGTTGCCGGTGCGGTCCCCGGGCCGTTCTCCGGTCGGGGCCGCGCCCGTGAGACACTGAGGTACGTGGCCCCCCGCGGAGATGGACTTCTCAACCACGACCTCATGCCCGGCGAGAAAGGCCCCCAGGACGCCTGCGGCGTCTTCGGAGTCTGGGCGCCCGGCGAGGAGGTCGCCAAGCTCGCCTACTTCGGCCTGTACGCCCTGCAGCACCGCGGGCAGGAGTCGGCCGGCATCGCGACGAGCAACGGCGAGCAGATCCTCGTCTACAAGGACATGGGACTCGTCTCCCAGGTGTTCGACGAGACGGCGCTCAACGCCCTGACGGGGCACATCGCCGTCGGGCACTGCCGCTACTCCACCACGGGCGGCGTCACGTGGGAGAACGCCCAGCCGACGCTCGGCGCGACCGCGTCCGGGACCGTCGCCCTCGGCCACAACGGCAACCTCACGAACTCGGCCGAGCTGGTCAACCTCGTCGCCGAGCGGTACGGGAGCCAGCGCCGCGGCGAGCTCGCGCGCGGCAACACGACGGACACCGCGCTCGTGACCGCCCTCTTCGCGGGCGACGCCGACCACACGCTCGAGGCCACCGCCCTCGAGGTCCTGCCCCGGCTGCGCGGCGCGTTCTCGCTCGTCTTCATGGACGAGCGCACGCTGTACGCCGCGCGCGACCCGCAGGGCGTGCGCCCGCTCGTCCTCGGCCGGCTCGAGCGTGGCTGGGTCGTCGCGAGCGAGACCCCGGCACTCGACATCGTCGGCGCGTCGTTCGTGCGCGAGGTCGAGCCGGGCGAGCTCATCGCGATCGACGCGGACGGCCTGCGCTCGCAGCGCTTCGCGCCCATCGAGCGCGCGGGCTGCGTGTTCGAGTACGTCTACCTCGCACGCCCCGACACGGCGATCAACGGCCGGTCGGTGCACGCCGCCCGGGTCGAGATGGGCCGGCAGCTCGCGCGCGAGCACGCCGTCGACGCCGACCTCGTCATCCCCGTCCCCGAGTCCGGGACCCCCGCCGCGGTCGGGTACGCCGCGGAGTCGGGCATCCCGTTCGGGCAGGGCCTCACGAAGAACGCCTACGTCGGCCGCACGTTCATCCAGCCGTCGGACACGCTGCGCCAGCTCGGGATCCGGCTCAAGCTCAACCCGCTGCGCGACGTCATCCGCGGCAAGCGGCTCGTCGTCGTCGACGACTCGATCGTGCGCGGCAACACCCAGCGCGCGCTCATCCGGATGCTCCGCGAGGCGGGCGCCGCCGAGGTGCACGTGCGGATCAGCTCGCCGCCCGTGAAGTGGCCGTGCTTCTACGGCATCGACTTCGCCTCGCGCGCCGAGCTCATCGCCAACGGGCTCTCGCCCCACGAGATCGGGCAGTCGCTCGGCGCCGACTCGCTCGGCTACATCTCGGCCGAGGGCATGATCGCCGCCACCGAGCAGCCCGCGTCGCAGCTCTGCACCGCGTGCTTCACCGGGAAGTACCCGATCGAGCTGCCGCCGGACGACCAGCTCGGCAAGCACCTCCTCGAGCAGGCCGAGCTGCCGCTCGGCGCCCCCGAGGACGGCCTGCGGTCGCTCTCCGTGACCGCCGGCGGCGCCGGGGCGCTCCAGCACCCCTGACCCGACCGCACCTCTCCCATCCCGTGACACCTGGAGCGACGACCGTGACTGCCGACGTGCCGCAGACCCCCGCCGGCCTGACCTACGCCGCCGCCGGCGTCGACACCGAGGCGGGTGACAAGGCCGTCGAGCTCATGAAGGACGCGGTCCGTCGCACGCAGGGCCCGCAGGTCCTCGGGGGAGTGGGCGGCTTCGCCGGCCTCTACGACGCCGCCGAGCTGACCCGCTACCGCCGCCCGCTCCTCGCGACGTCCACCGACGGCGTCGGGACGAAGGTCGCTATCGCGCAGGCGATGGACGTCCACGACACCATCGGGTTCGACCTGGTGGGCATGGTCGTCGACGACATCGTCGTCGTCGGCGCGAAGCCGCTGTTCATGACGGACTACATCGCGTGCGGCAAGGTCGTGCCCGAGCGCATCGCCGGCATCGTCCGCGGCATCGCGGCGGCGTGCGAGGTCGCGGGCACCGCGCTCGTCGGCGGCGAGACCGCCGAGCACCCGGGGCTGCTCGAGCCGGACGAGTACGACGTCGCGGGCGCGGCGACGGGGGTCGTGGAGGCCGACGCGCTCCTGGGCCCCGACCGCGTCCGTGAGGGCGACGTGCTCATCGGGCTCGCGTCGTCGGGCCTGCACTCGAACGGCTACTCGCTCGTGCGCGCGGTGCTGCGGCACGCGGGCTGGGGGCTCGAGCGCCACGTGGACGAGCTCGGTCGGACGGTCGGCGAGGAGCTCCTCGAGCCCACGCGCGTGTACGCGAGCGACTGCCTCGCGCTCGCCGCAGACGACGCGGCGCAGGTGCACGCCTTCACGCACGTCACCGGCGGAGGCCTCGCGGCGAACCTCGCGCGCGTCCTGCCGGCCGGTCTCGTGGGGGTCGTGGACCGCGCGAGCTGGGACGTGCCGCCGGTCTTCCGGCTCGTGCGCGAGCTCGGTGGCGTCCCGCGCACCGACCTGGAGAGCACGCTCAACCTCGGCGTCGGCATGGTCGCGATCGTGGGCGCGGACGGCGCGGACGCCGCCCTCGCGCGCTGCGCGGCGCTCGGCCTGCCGGCGTGGGTGCTCGGCTCGGTCGAGTCGTTCGACCCCGCAGCCCCGGGCGCCGTCGCGGACGGCGACCTCGTCGCCGGGACGAAGGGCGTGCAGGCCGGGGCCGTCCGGCTCGTCGACGACTACCGGGCCTGAGTTCGTCGAGGGTCACGGTCGCCCGAGGGTCACGGTTGCCCGAGGGTCGCCGCCTCGACGGCGGCCCTCGGGTCCGGGCGCGACGACGGCGCCGCCATCTCGTCGGATGGCGGCGCCGTCGTACGTGAAGATCGCACCTGCGGGCGGGGCCCCGTCGCCGCGAGAGGAGACGGAGCGACGACGTCAGCGGTCGTCGGACCAGCCGTTGTATCGCTGATCGTAGCTGTCGAGATCGTCGGACGACTCGGCGCCGAAGCGGGAGTCCGTCGCGACATCCGTATGGCTGTGACCGGTGAGCTCCTGCTCGAGAGCCCTGTAGTTCGTCTCGGGGCTGTAGTACTTCAGCTCCCGAGCGACCTTGGTCTGCTTTGCCTTCTGACGGCCGCGGCCCATGGCTCCGACCCCCTCAACGTAGAAGCGGGGCGGCACCGTGCTCAGACGTGCGGCCCCGGGGTGTAGTTTCGTCTGTTCAGAGTCCAACGGTACACGCTCGGGGCCTATTCCAGCCACTCAGGAGAGGCGTCGAGATCGTGACGTGCGGACCGTCACAACCTCTCCACGAGCCCGGCGGTGCCACCGGTCGGCACGTCGGCCCGCGCCCCGGGGCTCAGGGTGCTCGTAAGGCGCAGGAGCGACTGTCCGACCCTTCCGACCATAGGGTTCCTAATTCACCCGTCCGTCAAGTCGCCCGAAATCCGCATCCTGCGACAATGGAGGGGAACTGGCGTCGTGCTGTCGTCGTGATCCGGGGCATCAGCCGGACCAGCGCGTTCCAGGAGGAGGTGCCGTGATGTCCATGCATGGAGAGTCCGAGGTTCTGCTCACGCCCGCCGAGGTCGCCAGCCTCTTCCGGGTCGACCCCAAGACCGTGACCCGCTGGGCGAAGGCGGGCAAGCTCTCGTCGATCCGCACCCTGGGCGGCCATCGCCGCTACCGCGAGTCCGAGGTGCGCGCGCTGCTCGGCGCCGCCAGCGAGCCGGCCGACGGCGCCGACAAGGGCTGACCGAGCGCTGGGCGGCTGATCGAGCGCTGGGCGGACCCACGTCCGCGCCAGTCCCGGTGCGGCGTGGTCGCCCCGACGCGTGACGGCCTCGGCGGTGCGGCCGCCTCGGTGGCGCGACGACGCGCGACGGCCTAGGAGCGCCTGCGGAGGATCGCCGCGACGACGAGCGCGGCCCCAGCGACCGCGGCACCCAGGAGCAGCTTCACGTTGCGCGACCGGTCGGGATCCTCCTCGGGGAGCCCGCCCCCCGTGAGGAAGGCGCCGGTGTCGGACGCCGCCTGCTTCGCCTGCTGCGCCACGTGCGAGGCCTGGACGCGCGGGTCGAGCCGCGTCGTGAGCTCGTCGATCGTCCCGGCGAGCTCGGCGCGGGTGCGCGCGATCTCGTCCTCGATCTGGGACTGGGACGGAGCGGGTGCCTTGTCGGCGCTCACGAGCGGACCCCCTTCTTGATGGTCTCGACGTCTTCCTTGATGCTGTCGACCGCGGCGGTCGGGGTGGGCGGCACGCCGCGCTGCAGCTGCTTGACCCCGACGAAGGCGAGGCCTCCGGCGACGAGCACGAGGACCAGGCCGACGATCAGCGCGGCCAGCCACGTCGGCATGACGGTGGCCAGGCCCTCCATGCCCGCGGCGAAGAGGAAGCCGAGACCGTAGAGCACGAGCACCGCGCCGACGACGAGCATCCCGATGCCCACGCCGGCGTGCATCGCCTTGTCCTTGAGCTCGGTCTTGGCGAGCGCGATCTCGGATCGCACGAGCCTCGTCGCCTGCTCGGAGAGGCGCTCGACGAGCTGCCCGACCGTCGGCTTCTGCTCCTCGGGCGGGATGCGCCCGTCGACCCAGTCGCTCATGTCTCCGCCCTTCGCCGTGATCCCTGTCCCACTCAACCGGCAGCGGTGACGGTCCGCAACTTCCGAGCCGCCTGCGGGGTGCGCGTCGGCATGCCTGTGACGTGCCGAGACGCGCCGGAGGACGAGAAAGCCCCCGCCGATGTCTCCCCGGCGGGGGCTTCGTGAGTGGCTCCGACCGGCGTCGATCCGGTGACCTTTCGATTTTCAGTCGAACGCTCTACCAACTGAGCTACAGAGCCTTGATGCGAGAGAACCCGGGCGGCCGATGTCGACCGGCCCGGGCTCTCGCCTCGCGCGACCCTGACGGGACTTGAACCCGCGACCTCCGCCGTGACAGGGCGGCGCGCTAACCAACTGCGCTACAGGGCCTTGCTGTGATGCTGAAAGTTCTCCGCTTCCCGCTGTTCGGCGGGCTGCTTTCGAACCGAGAGGATCGTACCGTACCGATGAGCCGATCCGTAAATCCGCTGGTGACCACCGGTCCTGCACCATCCTGCGTACCCCCAACGGGATTCGAACCCGTGCTACCGCCGTGAAAGGGCGGGGTCCTAGGCCGCTAGACGATGGGGGCTCGTGGACGTCGGCCAGTGTACAGCGGGGGAGGATGGTCCCGTGGTGGAGATGACGCTCGAGGAGTTCGAGGACGCGGTGCGCGACGGCCTGGACCTCGTGCCCCCGGATCTCGCGGCCCAGATGGACAACGTGGTCGTGCTCGTGGAGGACGACGCACCGGCGGACGACCCCGAGCTGCTCGGCCTGTACGAGGGCGTGCCGCTCACGGAACGGGGCGAGATGTGGGCCGCCGGGTCGTTGCCCGACCGCATCACCGTCTACCGCAACCCCACGCTCGCGATCTGCGAGACCCGCGACGAGGTGGTCGAGGAGGTGGCGATCACCGTGGTCCACGAGATCGCCCACCACTTCGGGATCGACGACGACCGCCTGCACGAGCTCGGCTGGGGGTAGATGTCCGCCGGGCTTCCTCGACAGAGGGCGTCGACGGGCGTCGCGTTCCCACGGGCCTGGTATTCATCGGCAGCAGGCGATAACATCGTCATATGGCGATGAATAACGGGTCGCACGACCACGAGGCCGTGGCGCGGCTCCTGCACGCGCTGGCCGAGCCCAACCGTCTCGCGCTCGTCCACCTGCTCACCGGAGCGGAGCGCCGCGTCGTCGACCTCACGCGCGAGCTCGGTCTCGCCCAGTCCACCGTCTCGGCCCACCTGACGATGCTGCGTGACGCCGGGGTCGTCGCCGTCCGGCGTGAGGGCCGCTCGTCCTGGTACCGCCTGCTGCGACCCGAGGTGGCGCACCTGCTCGCCGACGCCGAGCACGTCGCGCTCGCGCCGCGCTCGCGCGCGGAGGAGGCGTCGTGAGCGGCCACGGGGGTCACGGGCACGGTGGGCACGGCACCGCGACCGGCGCGCACCGCCGGCGCCTCGCCGTCGTGCTGGCGATCACGCTGGCCGTGATGGCCGGCGAGGTCGTCGGTGCGCTCGTCTCCGGCTCCCTGGCGCTGCTCGCGGACGCGGGCCACATGCTCACGGACGCCTCGGGGATCGCGATCGCCCTCGTGGCGAGCTGGCTCGCCGCCCGCCCGGCGACGTCGCGGCGCACGTTCGGCTGGCAGCGCGCGGAGATCTTGGCCGCGCTCGCGAACGCCCTGATCCTCGGGTTCGTGGCCGTCACGGTGATCGTCGAGGGCGTCGGGCGCGTGCGCGCGCCCGAGCCGGACATCCGGGCGGGCGTCATGATCGTCGTCGCGCTCGTGGGACTCGCCGCCAACGCCGTCGGGCTGCGGCTGCTCCACGCCGGCCAGGCCGAGAGCCTCAACGTCCGCGGGGCGTACCTCGAGGTGCTGGGGGACCTGCTCGGCTCCGTCGCCGTCGTCGCCGCGGGTGTCGCCGTCGCGGCGGGCTTCCCCCGCGCCGACGGGATCGCGTCGGTCGCGATCGGCCTCATGATCCTGCCCCGCGCCGTCCTGCTGCTGCGCGACGTCGCGCACGTCCTGCTCGAGGCGACGCCCCCGGGCGTCGACCTCGCCGCGGTCCGCGAGCACATGGAAGGCGTCCCCGGTGTCGTCGGCGTGCACGACCTGCACGCCTGGACCATCACCTCGGGAGTCCCGGTCATGTCCGCGCACGTCGAGGTCGAGGCGGCGCGCCTCGCCCGCGGCGAGGGGACGGACGTCCTGCAGCGGCTCAGGACGTGCCTGAGCGGCCACTTCGACGTCGACCACTGCACGTTCCAGATCGAGCCGCCGGACATGCGGAGCACGGAGCCGTCCGCGCACCACTGAGGTCCGCGCGTGCGGCCGGACCGCCCCGACGGGCCGCGCGGCCCGCCGTTAGGCTGGCCGCATGACGATTCTGGTGACCGGCGGAGCGGGGTACATCGGCGCGCACGTGGTGCGGCTGCTGCAGGACAAGGGCGAGAAGGTCGTCGTGGTCGACGACCTGAGCACCGGCCGGGCCGACCGGATCGGCGACGCGGAGCTCGTCCAGGTCGACGTCGCGGCGCCCGAGGCGGTCGACGTGCTGACCCGCGCCCTCACCGAGCACGACGTGCGCGCCGTCATCCACTTCGCGGCCCGCAAGCAGGTCGGCGAGTCGGTCGAGAAGCCCGCGTGGTACTACCAGCAGAACGTCGGCGGCTTCACGAACCTCGTGACCGCGATGCAGGCGGCCGGGGTCGACCGGCTCGTCTTCTCGTCGTCCGCGGCGACGTACGGCATGCCGTCGGTGTCGATGGTCGAGGAGAAGCTGCACGCGGAGCCCATCAACCCCTACGGCGAGACGAAGCTCGTCGGCGAGTGGCTCGGCCGCGCGGCCGGTCGCGCGTGGGGCCTGCGGTTCGTCGCGCTGCGCTACTTCAACGTCGCGGGCTCGGGCTGGCCCGAGCTCGGTGACCCCGCGGTCCTCAACCTCGTCCCGATGGTCCTCGACCGGCTGGAGCGCGGCGAGCGGCCCAAGATCTTCGGCGACGACTACCCCACGCCGGACGGCACGTGCCTGCGCGACTACATCCACGTGCTCGACCTCGCGCACGCGCACCTCGCGTCGCTCGACTACCTCGACGCCGACGAGCGTCCGTTCGACGTGTTCAACGTCGGCACGGGCGAGGGGTCGTCCGTGCGGGAGGTCATCGACGAGATCGGCCGCGTGAGCGGGCTCGACGTGACGCCCGACATCGAGCCGCGCCGTGCGGGCGACCCGCCGCAGCTCGTCGGCGACCCGCGCCGGATCAACGAGGTGCTGGGCTGGCGCGCGTCGCAGGGGCTGCCGGAGATCATCTCCTCGGCGTGGGAGGCCTGGCAGGCGGGCCCCCGCAAGATCGAGGTGCCCGCCGACGTGTGAGCCGAGCCGCCCCGTGGGAGGATGCATTCCTCAGCATGCTGAGGAATGCCGTGGACGTGCGCCACGAGCTTCCTCGACGATCCGGACGGGGTGATGGCGTGGGCGCCGAGCACGACCTGTACGACCGCACGGCAGCACGCACCAGCAGGATCGTGCTGTCGTCGTACTCGACATCGTTCGGGCTCGGCGCCCGGCTGCTCGACCGGCAGACGCGCCGCGGCATCGACGCCGTCTACGGGCTCGTGCGCATCGCCGACGAGGTCGTGGACACGCGGCGCGGCGCGGGCGCGGCGGAGCTCCTCGACGAGCTCCAGGCCGAGACGACGCGAGCGCTGGTGTCCGGGTGGTCGACGAACCTCGTCGTGCACTCCTTCGCCCGCACGGCGCGCCGCTGCGGGATCGGGCACCACGAGGTCGACCCGTTCTTCGCGTCGATGCGCACCGACCTCACCGTCCGGGTGCACGACCGGGAGAGCTACGAGCGGTACGTCTACGGCTCGGCGGAGGTCGTCGGGCTGATGTGCCTCGCGGTGTTCCTCAACGCCCACCGCGGCTCCGGGGAGCCGCTGGTCGTCCCCGACGAGACGGCCGTCCGCGGCGCCCGCGCGCTCGGCGCGGCGTTCCAGAAGATCAACTTCCTGCGCGACCTGCGCACCGACTACGCCGACCTCGGACGCCGCTATCTCCCGGGCGTCGTCCCCGACCGTCTCCGCCGGCGCGACGTCGAGGCGTTCTGCGCCGAGGTCGAGGCCGATCTCGCGGACGCCCGTGCGGCGCTGCCGGGACTTCCCGTGCGCGCCCGCGTCGCCGTCGCCGCGACGCTCGCCGTCTACGACCGGCTCCTCGCGCGGCTGTGCGCGACCCCGCCCGAGGAGATCCTGCGCGCGCGGGTCCGTGTCGCGGACCCCGTGAAGATCGCGCTCGCGGCGCGCGCCGCGAGCACGCAGCTCCTCGGTCAGGTCGCGACGCAGCGGACCAGGACCCCCGCGGCGCGCGTACGGGCGGCCGTGTGAGGGCGCCGCGCGTCGCGGTCGTCGGCGGCGGTATCGCGGGTCTCGCGACGGCCGCCCTGCTCGCGCGCGGCGGGGCGCGCGTCACGCTGCTCGAACGGCACGACACGGTCGGAGGTCGCGCGGGCACGCTCGAGCTCGACGGGTTCCGGTTCGACACCGGGCCGTCGTGGTACTTCATGCCGGAGGTGTTCGAGCACTTCTTCGCGCTGCTGGGCGAGCGCGTGGAGGACCACGTCGACCTCGTGCCCCTCGACCCGGCGTACCGGGTCTTCTTCGAGCCGGGCGCCGAGGGCGCGGCGTCGGGCGGCGCGGACGCCACGACCCTCGAGGTCACGCGGGACCGCGCCGCGACCCTCGCCGCGTTCGACGCGCTCGAGCCCGGCGCGGGCGAGCGGATGGGTGCCTATGCCGACGACGCCTCCGAGGCGTACCGGCTCGCCCTCGACCACTTCCTCTACACGACGTTCGAGCGACCGGACCGCGCCCTGTCGCCCGACGTCCTGCGGCGGCTGCCGCGGCTCGCGCGCCTGCTCGGGCGCACCCTCGCCGACCACGCCGCCAGCACGGTCGACGACGCGCGGCTGCGCCAGGTTCTCGGGTACCACGCGGTCTTCCTCGGGTCCTCGCCGTACCGGGCCCCGGCGCTCTACTCGCTCATGAGCCACCTCGACCTCGTGGACGGCGTGCTGTACCCGCGCGGCGGGATGTACACCGTCATCGAGGCGATCGAGAGGCTCGCGCGCGCCGAGGGCGTCGACATCCGCACGGGCGTGGAGGTCGAGGCGATCGAGGTCGAGCCCGGTGCCCGACGCCGCGGGCGCGCCACCGGCGTCCGGCTCGCCACGGGCGAGGTGGTCCCCGCCGACGTCGTCGTGAGCGCCGCGGACCTGCACCACACCGAGACCCGGCTGCTTGACCCGCGCTGGTCGACGCGGCCCGAGGCGTGGTGGGACGACCACGGGCCGGGGGTCTCGGCGCTGCTCGTCCTCGCCGGGGTGCGCGGCGAGCTGCCCGAGCTCGCGCACCACTCCCTGTTCTTCACGCGGGACTGGCCCCGGAACTTCGAGGCGATCCTCGGCACGGACGCGGGGAGCGCCGTCAACGGCCTGCGCGTGCCCGAGCCGGCGTCCCTCTACGTGTCGCGCACGACCGCGACGGACGGGCCGTCGTCGGGCGGCCCGGCCGCGCCGCCCGGGCACGAGAACCTCTTCGTGCTCGTCCCGTTCCCCGCGGACCCCGCGCTCGGCGCCGACGCCCCGTCGCAACGGGCGCTCGAGGGGCTCGCCGACCGCTACCTCGCCCAGGTCGGCGCGTGGGCGGGGATCGACGACCTGCCCGGCCGCGTCGTGACCCGGCGCGTCCTCGGGCCCGCGCACTTCGCGACCGAGCTGTCGGCGTGGCGCGGCGGCGCGCTCGGCATGGAGCACACCTTGCGCCAGTCCGCGCTGTGGCGGCCCGGGGTGGTGTCGCCGCGCGTCGACGGGCTCTACCACGCAGGAGGTGGCACGATCCCGGGCGTGGGACTGCCGATGTGCCTCATCAGCGCCGAGCTGGTCGCCAAGCGGCTGCTCGGGGAGACGTCGGCGCGCCCGCTGCCGGCGCCGCTGCGGGCCGGCTTCCTCGACGCGAGCCGGCGGCCCGAGCGCCTGGGCGCGCCCGTCGCGGTGCGGCGGTGACGCGGGGGTGACCGGACTGGCCTACCTCGGCGCGCTCGCCGTGTCGATCGGCGGCATGGCCGTGATCGACCACCGGTTCCGCCTCGCCTTCTGGCACGACGCGCGCCGCGCCGCGCTCACCGTCGGGCTGGGCGTCGTCGGCTTCCTCCTGTGGGACGTCGCCGGGCTCGTGCTCGGCATCTTCGCGCGCGGCGAGAGCCCGTGGATGACGGGCATCCTGCTCGCGCCGGACCTCCCGATCGAGGAGGTCTTCTTCCTCACGCTGCTCTGCTACGTCGCGCTCGTCGTGTGGCGGCTGCTCGAGCAGGTGCTGCGGTGGCGGACACCGGCCGACGAGGCCGCACCACGAGGCGGTGGCGCATGACGAACATCGTGCTCAACGCGATCGTGCTGGTCGTGCTCGTCGCGGTGTCGTGGCGCGTGCTGCGCCGCCTGCGGCCCGCGCCGCTCGCCCTCACGGTGCTCGTGCTGTGCGTGCTCACGCTCGTGTTCGACACGCTGATGATCGCCGCCGACCTGTACGTCTACGACCCGGACAAGATCCTCGGTGTGTACCTGTGGGGCGCGCCGCTCGAGGACTTCGCCTACGCGGTCGCCGCCGCGCTCGGCATACCGGTGCTGTGGACGGTGCTGGGCCGTCGTCGTGCCGCCGGTCCGGACGGAACCTCCGAACCGGACGGCACCCCCGGTCCGGACGGCACCGCCGGAGGGGACGCGTCGTGAAGGAGGTGCTCGCGGCGTCGCGACCGTTCTCGTGGATCAACACCGCCTACCCCTTCGCCGCCGGGTACCTCGTCGCGACGGGCGGGCGCGTCGACGTCGCGCTCGTCGTCGGCACGCTGTACTTCCTCGGCCCGTACAACCTGCTCATGTACGGCGTGAACGACGTCTTCGACTACGAGAGCGACCTGCGGAACCCGCGCAAGGGCGGGATCGAGGGCGCGCTCGCGGACCCGGCGACGGCGCGTGCGACGCACCGGCGCATCCTGTGGGCGTGCGCGCTGACCAACGTCCCGCTCGTCGTGTGGCTCCTCGCGCTCGGCGACGTGGCCGCGGGCCTCGTGCTCGCGCTCGTGGTGTTCCTGGTGGTGGCCTACTCGGCACCCGTGCTGCGGTTCAAGGAGCGGCCGTTCCTCGACTCGGCGACGTCGTCGATGCACTTCGTCGGGCCGCTGCTCTACGCGCTCGTGCTCGTCGGCGCCGACCTCGGGTCGCGCACCGTGTGGCCCGTGCTCGTGGGGTTCTTCCTCTGGGGGGCGGCGTCGCACGCCTTCGGCGCCGTGCAGGACGTGAAGGCCGACCGGGAGGCGGGGATCGGCTCGGTGGCGACGGTCGTCGGGGCGCACGCGACGGTGCTCGGGGCGGCCGGGGCCTACGCCGCCGCGGCCGTCGTCCTCGCCCTCCTGCCGTGGCCAGGAGCGCTCGCGGCGCTGCTGCCCCTCCCGTACGTCGCCAACGTGCTGCGCTTCCGCGCCGTGCGCGATGCCGACTGCGAGCGCGCCAACGCCGGGTGGCGCACGTTCCTGTGGCTCAACCTGGTGACGGGCTTCCTCGTGACGATGCTCCTCATCGCGGACGCGCTCGCCGCGTAGCGCCGCACGCCGCGCTGGCCCCGTAGCGCGGCGACGCCCGGTCCCCGGGACGACGACACCCCGCGACCGGAACGGTCGCGGGGTGACGTGGATCGGCGTCGAGCCGTCGAAGGGCGGTCGTCAGGAGAGGTCGCCGTACTCCCAGTGCCATGCCTCGGGGAGCGAACCGCCGGCACGAGCGAACTCGGGGTTGTCCCAGCCGAACGCAGGGCCGTTCGCCCGCAGCCACGCGTACTGCGCGGACCCGAAGCTCTGCACCCCGCCCCCGAGGTCGAGCGCGAGACCCCACCCGTGGTTCGACGTCCCCGGGGTCGCGGCGAAGTGGCCCCGCGACGCCTTCACCGCGACCTGGGAGCCGTACGACCGGTACGAGTCGGTGACCGACAGGTCCGTGCCGAACGCCTCGCGGTACTTGAGGTTGAGAGCCTCGATCTGGAAGTCCGCGTCGCAGCGCAGCATCTCGCCGGGGGCGAACGACAGCTCGCAGAGGGACTCGGCGGGGATCTGGCCGTTGCCGTACCCGGCCGTGGACGACGCCCACTGGTCGAGCTGGGCAGCCACCTCTGCGGCGGACGGCGGGCCGGGGACCACCTCGACGGCGATCCCGGCCTCCGTCGCGTCGAGCAGCGTGCGGAGCTCGGCCGTCAGCGCCGTGATCTCGTCGGCGCTCGCCGGCACGGCCGCGGCCTCGGCCTCGGCGTCGGCCGCCGTGGCGGTCTCCTCGTCAGCGGCAGCCTTCGCGGCAGCCTTCTCCGCGGCGGTGTCGGCGGGGTCGGACGCATCGGGCGTGTCCGCGGCCGCGCCGTCGGCGCTCGCCGCCTCGGCCGCGGCGGTCTCGTCCTTCGCCGCCGTCGAGTCGTCGGACGACCCGGCGGATGTCGTGTCCTCGGCGGCGGACACCGGCTCCAGCGGCATGGGGAGGTCGAGCGCGCCGCCGAGGGGTGCGGCGAGCGTGTCGAGGTGGGTGCGCTCCGAGCTGCGGCTCGCCTTCTCGGTGCCGCGCGCCGCGAGTCCGGTGTCGTCGGCACCTGCGGCGTCCGTCGCCCCGGCGTCCTCCGAACGTGCGTCCTCGGAATCGGCATCCTCGGTGGGCGCAGCGTCAGCCGCAGCGTCGGCGGCTACGGCGTCCGCGCCCTCCGGCGCGTCCGTGGCGCCGGCGATCACGTCGGTCGAGCCGTCGTTCGCGGAGATCGCCTCGGAGAGTCGCGTCCGCGTCTCCTCGATCTTCGCGGCCTGGTCGGCGGGGAGGGAGGCCGCCTGCTCGCTCGTGACGTACTCGGCGCGCACGAGCGCGTCGCTCGCGGCCTCGATCACCGCGGGGTCGGCGACGACGACCGGCGCCCCGTTCGTCTGCAGGGGGGAGGTCGTCGTCGGCGCAGGCGTCGTCGTGCCCTGCGCCGGGGTTCCGGCGGGGTCGACGAAGGCGGCAGCGGCCGTGGTCGCCGTGAGGGCGACGGCCGCGAGGGCGGCGCCGGTCCCGACGGCGGTGCGCCGGGCGCGCGGGCCCGTCACGGGGCGCGCCGCGAGGGCTTCGAGGCGAGCCGTGGCGCCGAGGGTCGAGCGCAGCGAGGTGCGCGGGGCGGAGTGGCGGCCCATCTAGCGGTCCTCGCCGGTGGTCGGCCGGCGGGTACCGCGGGCGTCGTGGTGCAGCAGAGTCAAACCAGGGTCCGATCGTCGGGTCGTGGTCGACGGGGCCCGGTGGACCACCCCGGGCAGGGGCGGCCGGACGGAGGGCGGGCGCGGTGACCACGACGGCGTGCGTGTCGTGGCGGGACGCTCAGGCCCTCGCACCACGAGGTCGGCTGCCGGGCTCGCGAGGCGACCCCTACCGACCGTTCAATCGTCAACTAGACGGACGTCCAGCCGTGACCATTTCCGCGGGGATGCGTCGCGAATGGGGTGGGAGGTCCGTGCTCAGGATGTGAAGAGGGTACGTGTCACGCGACTCGCGTCCCGGGTGACGCCGCTGCCGACGAGCGTCCCGAGCGCGATCCCGAAGACCGCGACCGCCGCGTTCGCGAGCTCCTGCGCGGCCTCGGCCCCGCCGCTCACGAGGTCCGAGAGGCCGAGCAGGCTCAGCGCCCCGGGGACGAGGAGCCAGAACGCGGGCAGGGTCGTGACCACCGCAGGCGGACCGGTCCGCGTGCGCTCCACGAGCGCCGCGAGGGGCACCACGGCGAGCGCCCCGACGAAGCCCGCGAGCGGGTCGGCGGCCAGCGCGCCGAGGAGCTGGGCGGCGTACGCGCCGAGCAGCACGACCCACACCCACGGCAGCGAGCCGCGCGGCGTCGACGCGAAGTACATCTGCCCGACCCCGACGACGAGCACGCCGAGCCACGGCGCCCACCAGACGGGCGTCGGCTGCGCGGTCGCGGCGTCGAGCCGGCCCGCGACCGCGGCGCCGGCGATGACGCCGAAGACGAGGAGCAGGAGCTGGGCCACCCCGTACACGAGCCGGCTCGCGCCCGCGACGATCTGGTTGCCGGTCAGCTCGATCGCGGCGACGGTCAGCACCGCGCCCGGCAGGAAGGACACGAGCGGGGGGACCAGGACGCTCAGCGGCTCGTCGCCGAGCCAGGGCTGCACGACGTCGATCGCGACGACCGTGACGAGGAACGCTGCGACGACCGGCAGCGCGGTACCGAGGGTCGGCCACCGCGACCCGAGCCAGCGCAGCGCGCCGACGAAGATCCCGAGCACGAGGTAGACCGGGAGCAGGTGGGCCGTCGGGTTGAGCACGAGGCCGAAGCCGACGGTGAGGAGACCGTGCCCGAGGATCGTCACCACCGCGCCGAAGCGGGGCGGTCGCGCGCGGATCGCGCGGAGCTCGGAGCGCGCGTCGGCGAGCGGCACGTCGGTCGTCCGCAGGCGCCGGACGAGCGTGTAGATCGCGCCGATCTGGTCGAGGTTCAGCCCGCTCCCCGCGGCGGCGGCGAAGTCGGTGAGCGTGCCGCCCGCCGTGCTCACCCGCACGAACACGCCCGTGGGCAGGACGAGCGTCCCGACCGTCGTCGCCCCGTACCGCTGTGCGACGGCTTCCAGAGCCTCCTCCACGTCCGTCACGGACTGGCCGGAGTCGAGCAGGTCGCGGCCGAGCGCGCGCAGCAGCGGGACGAGGTCGGGCGGGACGTCGGGCGGCTCCGCGACGTCCTCGGGACCAGGGTCCCTGCCGAGGGCGTGCAGGATCCTGCGGAACGTGGCCGGTGCACCGCGCAGCCCGTCCCGCCACCGACGGTTCCCGGCCCCGGTCAGGAGCGGTCTCCGGCGCTGGCCCTGACGAGGGCGAGCAGCGCCTGGCCGTACGCGTCGGCGGGCTCCGCGGCGGCGTAGGTCGCGGCGTCGTCGAGCAGCACGGTGCGCACGACGTACCCCTCGCCCGTCCGCTCGAGGCGCCGGAACGTGCCGCCGAGCAGCTCGCGCAGCTGATTCTCGAGGGGGTGCCACAGCGCGTCCTCGAGCGCGACGGAGTCCAGCGCCCACTCCGTCGTGCCGTTGAAGCCGAGCACGACGCCCGTGTCGAACTCGTGCGGCTCGATCGTCATGTCGCTCACCGTGAAGACGTCGCCGTCCCGCCCGGTCGCCAGCAGCCGGAACCGGTCGCCGGAGGCGGGGGACCAGCGGAGGCCGGCGTCGCGCAGGGAGAGGGCGAGGTCCCACGAGATCATGCGCCCACGGTAGGCCCGGCGCCGAGCGGGCGCCCGTCGCGCGCCCGGCCGCCCGTGACGGGCGTCTCGTCGCCGCCTCGCGCGCCGGCCGCGCCTCCTGCCTACGTTGGGGGGATGGAACCGGAGATCGAGAACGCCACGGACGTCGTCGTGACGCTGGGTGCCGTGGCCGCGGGGATCGTGGTCGCGTTCCTGCTCGGCACGATCCTGTCGGCCGTGGTCCGGCGCCTCGGTCGGCGCAGCGAGCTCATGCGCGACCTCTCGCGGCGCCTGCGCCGCCCGGACCGTGCCGTCCTCATGGTCCTCGCGGGGTGGATCGCGGTGCGCCTGACGACCGACGCGTCGACGCCGTGGCTGCCCGTCGTCGAGCACCTGCTCCTCATCACCCTCATCGGCGTCGGGGCGTGGTGGGTCGGCGCGTTCGCGTTCGTGCTCGAGGACTCGGCCCTGCAGCGCTACCGCATGGACACCGCGGACAACCGGCACGCGCGCCGCGTGCGGACGCAGATCACCGTGCTCCGCCGGCTCACGGTCGCCGTCATCATCGTGTGCGCGATCGCGGGCGTGCTGCTCACGTTCCCGGAGGCGCGCGCCGCCGGGGCGAGCCTCCTCGCGTCGGCCGGCCTCATCTCGATCGTCGCCGGGCTCGCCGCGCAGACGTCGCTGGCGAACGTCTTCGCGGGGATGCAGATCGCGTTCACCGACGCGATCCGTGTGGACGACGTCGTCGTGCTCGAGGGCGAGTGGGGCCGGATCGAGGAGATCACCATGACGTACGTCGTGGTGCACCTGTGGGACGACCGGCGGCTCATCCTCCCGTCGACGTATTTCACGACGACGCCGTTCCAGAACTGGACGCGGCGTGCCGCGGACCTGCTCGGCACGGTCGAGCTCGACCTCGACTTCGAGGTGCCCGTGGGCGCGATGCGTGCCGAGCTGAAGCGGCTGCTCGCCCTCACGGACCTGTGGGACGAGCGCGTCGGGATCCTCCAGGTGACGGACGCGGTCGGGGGGCTCGTGCGCGTGCGCGCTCTCGTCAGCGCGCACGACGCCCCGACGCTGTTCGACCTGCGCTGCTTCGTCCGTGAGGGCCTCGTGGACTGGCTGCAGCGGGCGGCGCCGCAGGGACTCCCGCGCACCCGGTGGGAGGGTGCCGCCACGACCGTGCCCGACGACGCGGGGAGGCCCGCGCTCGCCGCGCACCCGGACGACGCCCCGGCCGGCGGCCCGGGACCCGGCCGACCCACGGACGGGCGTCCGGACGAGGAGGGCGACCGCGCCGACGACGAGCCGCCGCGGGTCGCGCCCGCGCGCCCGCCCCGGCTCCCCCCGGACCGCGGCTCGCGACGCGCCGACGCGCCCGTCGTGCTCGGCACGATCCGTCGTGCCGGAAGGGCGGGAGCCGCGCCGAGCGAGGACCCGACGCGGCTCGTCGGCGTCGTCCCCGGCCCGGGGAGCGGGGCGCCGGGCGAGACCCGCGTGCTGCCCGCCGTCGGGCACGACGACGACGCCCTGCCGGAGGCCGCCGAGTCGGCGTTCTTCAGCGGCAGCGCCGAGGGCGAGGAGCGCTCGAAGGCCTTCGCCGGCCCGGGCCAGGACGTCATCGAGGAGCGCGAGCGCACGGCCGAGCACGCGCGCGTGGAGGAGGAGTCCGCCCACGGCACGGCGGACGCCCGGGACGACGACGGGAGCGGCACCCGCGACGTCGACCACGGGGACGGCGACCGCCGAGCACGCGACTGACCACCGGATCCGGCGCGATCCGGTGGCGAACCCCGTGCTCGGCGGACGACGAGCAGAGACGGAGGGGCTACCCCAGCCCGGGGATCTCGACGCTCGCGTCGGCGAACGGCGCTCGCAGCAGGGTGGCCGTGGCCCAGCCGCGCGTCAGCAGGCCGGTGTCCGACTCGGGCTCCGAGTGCCGCTCCGTCCCGGAGTACTGGAGCATGAGGTGGCGGTCGCCGTCCTCGTGCACGCGCGCCTGCACGAGGCCGAACGTCGCGAGCGGCGCGGAGCGCAGCCCGCGGAGCCGGTCCGGGGGGCAGTCCGGGACGTTGACGTTGAGCGTGCGCCCGTCGAGGGGCGTGCTGCGGACCCAGTCGAGCACGTGGTCCGTGACCAGCCGCGCGGTCTCCCAGTGCCGCGGCTCGGCGGCGTCGACCGAGACGGCGATCGACGTGATGCCGTGCGTCGTCGCGGACAGCGCCGCGCCGACGGTGCCCGAGTGCAGGATCGCGTTGCCCGTGTTCGCACCCTTGTTCACGCCCGAGAGCACGAGGTCGGGCTTCGGGCCGAAGCCGCCGTACGCGGCGACGAACGCGATGAGCGCGGGCGCGGCGCGCACGGCGAAGGACGACGTCACGCCGTCGGGCAGCCCGGGCGCGTCCCGCGGCTCGACGACGAGGCGTCCGTCGTGCTCCGCCCCGAGCAGGGACGCGCTCGCCCCGGAGGACTCGCGCGCCGGGGCGGCGACGGTCACGTCGTAGCCGGCGTCGAGCGCCGCGCCCGCCAGCACGGCCAGGCCGGGGGAGTCGATCCCGTCGTCGTTGGTCACGAGTGCGTGCACGATGTCCTCCGGGTGGGTCGTCGGTCGGTCAGGACGCCTCGCGCACCGTGACACGCCGCGCGAAGCGTTCGATCTGGTCGCGGCGACCGGTGCCGAGGCCGCGCCGCGTGACGTTGAGCGCCCCCGCGGCGGCCCCGATGCGGACCGCGTCGGGCAGCTCGAGACCGCGCCCCAGCCCGACGGCGATCCCGGCCGTCATCGAGTCGCCGGCGCCGCGGTGGTCGACGGTCGTGACGCGCGGCGTCGTGACCCGGTAGGTGTGCTCCCGGGTCACGAGGAGCGTGGGGTCCTGCGCGCGCGAGACGACGACGGCCCGCACCCCGGCGTCGACCATGTCCCGGGCGGAGGCGAGCAGGGCGGTCTCCGAGTCGTCGTCGCTGAACCCGCCGTCCACGAGCTCCTCGTGGCTCATCTTCAGCACGACACCGGGCGCGTCGCAGACCGCGCGCGCCTGGTCGCGGGACAGGTCGGCGACGACCTGGCGGTCGGACGCGTGCAGGTCGCGCGCGAGCCGGCCGAAGAACGACGCGGGCACGCCGACCGCCGTCTCGGAGCCCGTGAGGATCGTGACGGCGGCGTCGAGCGCGCTGACGAGGACCGTGCTGTACAGGTCGTCGACCTCGTGCCGGTTGAGCGGGTACGGGTCCATCGTCACGACCTCGGTGCGCTCGCCGCTGCGGCGGTCGTGGACGAACGCGCCGTTGCCCCCCGTGCCGACCGTGCGCAGCTCGAGGTTCTCGGCGCGCGCGAGGTGCGCGGCGACCGTGCCGGTCTCCCCGCCGAACGGCCCGCACACGACGACGCGCGCGCCGAGGGAGTACGCCATGCGCCCGAGCCACAGCCCCTGCCCGCCCGGGTGGACGTGGACCTCGGGCGACGACTCGTGCGGGCCCGCGGGCTCGATCTCGATCGTGAGCAGCGGCGTGAGGGCGAGGACGCACACCGTGGGCGTGCGGGCCTCGGTCGGGGCGGTCGCGGCGGGGGCCGGGGCGGTCGGGGCGGGTTCGGGCACCGGGGTCGGTGACGTCGCGCTCATCCGTCGAGGCTAGGGCGCGCGGCGGCGCCTCACCCGGCGAGAGGCGCCCCGGGGGTGCCGAGGCGGCCGTCGAGCCAGCCCGCGAGGCGGTCGGGCCGGTCCGTGACGACGCCGTCGACCCCGCGGCGGAGCAGGTCGAGCCACTCCCCGGGCTCGTCCGCCGTCCACACGAGGACGCGCAGACCGGCGCCGTGCAGCACGTCCACGAGCCCGGGCTCGCGCCCCAGCAGCGCGAGCTCCGGGTTGCACGCCACGACGTCCAGCTCGGAGCAGACGCGCACGAGCTCGTCCGTGCTGTCCGGGCGCAGGGCGAGGAGGAGGGCGCGCGCGAGGTGCGGTGCGGCGTCGCGCAGCGCGGCGACCGTGGACGGCCAGAACGACTGCACGACGACGCGCCCGGCGAGCCCCGCGGCGTCGACCTCCTTCGCCACGAGCCGGGCGTCGTCGGCCGTCCAGGTGCCCTTGAGCTCGACGAGCAGGTCGATGCCCGGCCGCTCCGCGACGAGGCGCGTGACGTCCTCGAACGTGGGGACGCGCTGTCCCGCGTAGGCCCGCGAGAAGGACGCCCCGGCGTCGAGGCCGCGCAGCGCTCCGAGCGTCAGGTCGGCGACACGACCCGTGCCGTCGGTCGTCTCGTCGACGGTGTCGTCGTGGAGCACGACGACGCGACGGTCCGCCGTGAGGTGCACGTCGAGCTCGATCGCGTCGGCACCCGCGCGCCACGCCGACTCGAACGCGGCCAGCGTGTTCTGCGGGGCGACGGACGAGCTCCCGCGGTGCGCGACGACGGCCGGTCGCCCCCCGCGGGCCGTCACCGGGAGCAGGAGCCGGGGCACGTCGTCGAGGGTCATAGCGCCAGTCTCGCCACGCGAGCGGTGGCGCGCCAGGCCCCCGGGCCGCCCGTCGCCGACCCTTCGCCCGCCGTTCACTCGGCCGCCCCGGCTTGGGCGCTCGCCGGTGCGGGTGGTTCCATGCTGTCCATGGCCCTCCGACCCGCCTCGCCCCGACCTGCCCTGTCCCGTTCTGCCGTCGTCGTCGCCGGTGTGCTCTGCGCCGCCCTGCTCACCGCCTGCTCGGGCGGACCCGACGAGCCGACCGACCCCACGCCGTCGGACGCGGCGTCGGCCTCGCCGTCGGACACGCCGTCGGACACCGCGTCGACGGACGCGGGCGCCGAGGAGACGGACGGCACCGCGAGCCCGGACGAGACGCTGACGGCGCAGCAGGCGTGCGCCGCGATGTACGTCGACGGCGGCGAGCCGCTCGAGCGCCGCGTCGTCGCCGCGCTCGTCGGCATCAGCGAGGACGGCGCGGGCACCGACACCGTCGGCACGATGACCGCGGTCGGGATCGAGCTCGGCAGCCTCTCGGTGACGGTGCCGACGGAGTTCGAGGGCGCGGTCGAGAAGGTGCGCGTGCCGTTCCTCCAGCTCCAGGAGAACCTCGACACCGGGACGGAGGAGTCCGTCGACCTCGACATCGCCTCGGCGCGCGAGGGCCTCACGGAGTACCGCGAGCTGTGCGACGCCGCGGGGGAGACCTCGACCTCCTGACCTGCCGGAGTCCCTGGTCGGTCAGCGGCGGCGGCCCGTGAGGGCGAGCAGGCGCGTGAGGTCGTCCGCGTCGTCCTCGACGTCGAGCGGGCCGCGGAACAGCGGGCCCGGGTCGAGCAGCGTCGAGCGCGCCTCGGCGTAGTGCAGGGCCCACGCGACGAGCGCGGGGTCCACGTCCTCGTCACCGCCCGTCGCCCGGGCGAGGTCCCACGCGTGGACCACGAGGTCGAACGTCATCTGCGCGCAGTACTCCGCCGCCGACGTGTCCCCGTACGACAGGTGCACGACGCGGTCCAGCGCGTCCGGCGCGAGGAACGCCTCACGAGCCTGCACGGACGCGTCGACCCAGCGGTCGACCGGGTCGTCGCCCAGCACGTCGCCGTCCAGCACCGGGCCGACCTCGGCGAGGGTCCGGCCCGCGAGGAGCTCGGGCGCCCAGAGCTGCTCGGCCGTCAGGTGGTTGACGAGGTCGCGCACCGTCCAGTCGTCGTCGGGGGTGCGCCGGGGCCAGTCGTCGTCGGTCAGCGGACGCACGCGTGCGTCGAACGCGCCGATCGCGTCCCCGTGGGCGGAGAGCACGTCCATCGTCGTCCTCCTCGGTGAGCCTGCGTCCACCGTCGCACGGATCGCGCGGTCCGGCACGAGCCGGCACGAGCTGGCACGAGCTGGCACGAGCCGGCACGAGCCGGCGCGGACCGGCACCGTCTCAGGAGCGCAGCGCGAGCGCGACGACGAGAGCGATCACACCCCAGAGGACGAGCCCCGCGCCGCAGCCGATCGCGAGGCCGTTCGCGCCCGTCGACCGGTCCCGGGGCGTGGCGCGGACGGCCGCCGCGGAGACCGCGAGGCCGGACACGACGAGCACAGCCCCTGCGATCATCCAGAACATCGCGACCACCGTGCCACAGGTGAGGTGCCCATCGCATCGTGGACGAGCGTCCAGGACGGCCGCGCCGGCGTCTCGTGACCAGGGCCCTCCCCGCCCGCCGGCTTGCGCTACCGGGGCCGGGACCAGCACCGTTGGCCCGTGCACCCGACCGACGGCGTCGTCCGCCGCATCCTCTTCCCCGGCCGCCACCACCTCGTCACACGGTTCCAGGTCGACTACCTGCGGGCCCTGCGCGCCGGGCTCGTCCGGGACCTCGACGGGCGGCGCGTCCGCTGCGCCCCCGACGTCGAGGTCGTCTGGGTCGTGACCTCCGCCAACCACTCGGGCACGCGGCGCAACCCGCTGCCGGGGCACCGGCGCGAGGCGCTGATCGAGAACGTCGCCGTGCGTGAGGGCCTGCCGAGCGTCGTCGTCCCCGTGCCGGACGCCGCGCCGAGCCCGCGCTTCGCGACCCTCGTCGTGACGAGCGTCGCGACGGGCACGGGGCGCGAGCCCACGCCCGCCGACACCGTCGTGGCCTGCTCGACGCCGTCCCTGATCGACGCCTACCGGGAGCTGGGCTTCCGCGTCGCGGGCGTCGAGCTCGACGCGGCGGAGGACGACGACCGCGGCGGCGCACCCTCGGTGGGCGAGGCGGTCGCGCGGCCCTGGGACCTCGTCGAGCTCCTCGCCGCGGGGGACGAACGCTGGCGCGAGGTGGCGCACCCCGCGGTGCCCGACTTCTACGCGCGCTACGGCCTCGTCGAGCACGTGCGCGAGATCTTCGCCGACCCTGTCGTCTCGGGGGACGGCGACCTCACGACGACGCGCGACTACCGCACGTACGCGGCCGCGTTCGAGGAGGCGTCGGCGCGCAAGTGGGCTCAGGTCGCGCCGCACGTGCGCCCGGGGCGCGTCGTGGACATCGGGTGCGCCACGGGCGGTCTGCTCGAGCACGCAGCGCGCGAGCCGCGCCTGCACGAGTCCGACCTGTTCGGCGTCGACGTCGCGCGCCACCTCGTCGCCGAGGCCGAGCACAAGAAGGCGCAGGGCGTCTTCGCCAACCCGAACGTGTGGTTCGTGCAGGCGAACATCCTCGCGCGGTCCGTGATGCCGGACGCGTCCGTGGACACGACGCTCACCATCGCGCTCACGCACGAGGTGTCGTCGTACGGCGACGGCGTGCGCGACGTCGGGCTGTTCGCCCGCCGCGTGCTGCGGCACACCCGGCCCGGCGGCGTCTGGGTCAACTCGGACGTGTGCGGGCCGGCGGACCCGGGCCGCGTCGTCGTGCTCACGCTGCGGACCGACGACGGCGTCCCGGCGACCGGGGACGGCCCGGGCGGGGCGCGGACCGACCTCGACGGGCTCGCGCGCGAGGACGTCGCGGCGTACGTGGGCGGGCTGTCGACCGACGCGCGTCTCGCCCAGTTCGCGCACGACTTCCCGCGGTCCTCGGGCGCGGCGTTCGCGCCCGAGCCGCTCGGTGGCGGACGCTGGCGGCTCACGCTGCGCGAGGCGATGGAGTTCCTCACGCGCAAGGACTACGTCGACAACTGGCTGTCGGAGGCGCACGAGCGGTTCTGCGACCTCAGCGGCCCGGCGTGGGAGTCGCTGCTGGTGGAGGCGGGCTTCGAGCTCGAGCCCGGCAGCGGCGCCTGGCGCAACGACTGGCTCGTCGAGCACGCGTTCGCGCCCGTGGCGACCCTGCACGACGCCGCGACCGGCGAGCCCGTCGACTGGCCGGACACCCACGTTCTGACCGTCGCGCGCCGTCCGGAGCTCGCCTGACCGCGAGGTAGCACCGCGGTCGGGACGTGCCGGACCGCCGTGCCGGACGGGCACGACGCCCGGAGGCTCGTAGGCTCGGTCCCGTGCTGCTCGACGCGCGGACGCTGCAGGGCATCCAGGACGGGACGGTGACGCTCGCGTTCCGTCGCTGGACCGTGCCGCGCGTGCGTGTCGGGACGCAGCAGCGGACGCGCATCGGCGTGGTGGAGGTGACGTCGGTCGAGCGGGTCCCGCCAGGACCGGACGGCGCTCCGCTCGTGTCCGACGACGACGCGCGCCGCGCCGGGATGGCCTCGCCCGAGCGTGTGCTCGCCCGCGGCGGCGCCCGGGAGGGAGACCTGTATCGCGTCGGGCTGCGGTTCGTGGGCGAGGACCCGCGCGTCGCGCTGCGTGCCGACGCCGAGCTCGACGCGGCCGCCGTCGAGCAGATCGGCGCGAGCCTCGCCCGCAAGGACCGGGCCGCGGCCGAACCCTGGACGCGCGCGTACCTCGAGCTCGTCGCAGCGAACCCGGGCGTCGTGGCGCGCGAGCTCGCGGCCGGGCTCGGGATGCCGCGCGACGACTTCAAGGTCCGCGTGCGGCGGCTCAAGGAGCTCGGGCTCACCGAGAGCCTCGAGGTCGGCTACCGCATCTCGCCGCGCGGGCGCGCCTACCTCGACGCGACGTCGGGCGACGAGGGCCGGTCCGGGCTGTCAGCGACAGGGCGGCCTCAGGACCGGTGAGCCGCTGACAGGTTGTCGTCACCCGGCGTTGTCAGCAGCGTGCAGGCCCTGGGGTCGGTGAGGCGCCGACAGCTCGTGGGCGCGCCCGTCGCCGATCGCCGGGAGGCCGTCGATGCTCGACGTGTTCTTGAGCTCCCGGTAGTCGTCGAGCTGCTCGGGCGTCTTGCGTGCGGCCCAGCGGTCCAGCAGGTCGCGGTCCTCGACGAGCTCCATGCGGGGCACGGAGAAACCGCACGAGTCGGAGACGCGCGTGACGTCCACGACGACGACGCCCCGCTGCCCCGCCGTCTGCTCCTTGGCGAAGAGGGGGCGCAGCTCGTCGAACTCGTCCGTGCCGGCCTCGACGTACCGCCCCGTGCCGTGGAACCGCACGATGTTCGGCGGCCCGTCGAAGGCGCAGAACATGATCACGATGCGGCCGTTCTCCCGCAGGTGAGCCGGTGTCTCCGCGCCCGAGCCCGTGTAGTCGAGGTAGGCGACGCGGTCCGGCCCCAGCACCACGAACGTCCCGGCCATGCCCTTGGGCGCGACGTTGACGTGCCCCTCTGCGGCGAGAGGGGCGGTCCCGACGAAGAACACCGGCTGTGCCAGGACGAACGCTGCGAGACGGTCGGTGATCTGCTCGTGGAGGGTCGCCATGGGCCGAGTCTGGCACCGCTGCGGGTGGCCGGGAGTAGCGTCCGGGGGATGAGCGCATCGAGGACGACACCGCACGCGGACCGGTTGCCGGAAGATCCGAAGGACACGCTGCTGCGGTATCTGGCGCGCGAGCGCGCCACGCTGCTCAGCAAGGCTGAAGGGTTGAGCGAGTACGACGTCCGTCGCCCCCTGACCCGCACCGGCACCAACCTGCTCGGCCTGCTCAAGCACGTCGCGAGCGTCCAGGTCGGCTACCTGTGCGAGACGTTCGGTGGCACGCACGACCTCGCGATGCCGTGGTTCGACGACGGCGCGGAGGTCAACGCCGACATGTGGGCGACGGCCGACGAGTCGCGCGAGGAGATCGTGGAGCTGTTCCGACGCTCCTGCGAGATCTCCGACGAGTGGGTCGCCGGTCTCGACCTCGACGCGCGCGGCGAGGTGCCGTGGTGGGCGCCGGCGCGGCGGCACGTGACGCTCCACCAGATCCTCGTCCACATGCTCGACGAGATGGCGCACCACGCGGGCCACGCGGACATCGTGCGCGAGCTCGTCGACGGCGCGGTCGGCAACGGCAGGGGAGACGTGCCCGTCCAGTCGGACGCGAAGTGGGCGGCCTACCGTCAGCGCCTCGAGGACGCGGCGGTGGAGGCAGCGCGTCGGGCAGGCGACTGACCGCGAGATCGACCTGAGCGCCGCGAGGTCGACCCACGGAAGGTCGATCTCGCGACGCTCGGGTCGATTTCGGCGGGGTTCGCCGTCTCAGGCGCGTTCGAGGAGGACCGCGACCTCGTAGTGCGCGGTGTGCGGGAACATGTCGAGCACGCGCGCCTCCCGCGCGTGCAGCGACGGCATGAGCGCGAGGTCGCGCGCGAGCGACGTCGCGTTGCAGCTCGAGTACACGACGTGCCGCACGTCCGACTCCTCGAGCCACGTGCTCAGCGTCTCGCCGATGCCGCGTCGCGGCGGGTTCACGACGACGAGGTCAGGGGCGGCGGCTGGCGGCTGGGCGAGAGCGAACGCCGTCGCGTCGCCGGCGCGGAACGTCGTGCGGTCCCGCCCGGCGTCGTGCGCCGAGAGCCGCGCGCTCGCGATCGCCTCGACGCTCGTCTCGACACCGACGACGTCGCGGTCCCCGCTCGCGACGTGCAGCGCGAACCCGCCGACGCCGCAGTAGAGGTCCCAGACCGTGGAGGGGGCGGCGTCGTCCACCCAGTCGCGGCCCTGGCGGTACAGGGCCGCGGCGACGTCGGTGTTCGTCTGGAAGAAGCTCTGCGGGCGCAGGTGCAGGTCGATGCCGTTCACCGTCATGCGCAAGGTCTCGGTGTCGGTGAGGAGGATCTCCGTCTCGCCCTCGACGACCGCCTTGTGCTCGGGGTGGATGTTCGCCGAGACGACGCGCAGCCGGGGCAGTGCGTCGAGCAGCGCGGGCAGGTGCTTGCGCAGGCGGGGCACCGACTCGGTGGAGCGCAGCACGAACCGGGCCATGAGCTCGCCGTCCGGCGAGAGGGTCACGAGCACGTACTTCAGCTCGCCGCGCCGGGCTCGGACGTCGTAGGGCACGAGCCGGGCGCGCGTCACGAGCTCGGCGAGCGGGCCGAACGCGTGCTGCAGAG
Source organism: Cellulosimicrobium sp. PMB13 (assembly GCF_051294865.1). Taxonomy (NCBI): domain Bacteria; kingdom Bacillati; phylum Actinomycetota; class Actinomycetes; order Micrococcales; family Promicromonosporaceae; genus Cellulosimicrobium; species Cellulosimicrobium sp. PMB13. The sequence continues at coordinate 1,595,457 of NZ_CP145910.1, forward strand.
CCGCGGGGTAGAGCGGGCAGTCGGTGAGGTCGACGCCGCCGGCCTCGTCGAGGATGCCGAGCACCGGGTCGTCCACGGTCCCCGTGACGACCATCTTGGCCTTGTTGCGGAAGCCGGCCTCGAACGACGTCACCGGGTCGAGCCACCGCAGACCGGGGGCGAGCGGGGCGAGGAGGTCGGCGCAGTGTCGCTGCTTGCCCGTGAGCTGCGCCGGGTACGGCTGCTCCAGGAGCGTGCACGACCGGCACCGCCAGGCGTCGAAGTGGTGGCACTGCACTCGTTCGAGTCTACGGGCGGGACGCCCGGACCCGTGGCGGGTCGCTGCGACGGCCGGCGGGGCAGGTGTTCACCGTCGGTTCGGCCCCCGGTCACCACGGCGTGCGAGCGTGCCCCCATGACAGCCGACGAGACCCGCGAGATCGACGTCGTGGTCCAGCGCATCGCGGACCGCTTCCCCGGGGTGGACCCGGACGACGTCCGCGCGCAGGTGCACGCCGAGCTCGAGGCGTTCGACGACGCGCACGTGCGCGACTTCGTGCCCGTGCTCGTGGAGAACGCGGTCATGGACACGTTGCGGGCGTCGCTCGAGCCGACGCCGATCGTGCCGCCCGAGGCCTGAGCCCGTCGCCGAGGAGCCCGGACCGGGCGGGCCATACCGTCGACGCCGCGTCCGGGCGGTGCCACGATGACGGCATGACCCGCTACGCGATCGACGCGCCCGTGGCGATCCGGCTGGCGCGCGAGAAGGTGGTCGTGCCGGCCGAGCACCAGCTCGTGGCGCCCAACCAGCTGCGGTCGGAGGTGCTGTCGCGCCTCTACCGCGCGGTCCGCACGGGCGAGCTGAGCGAGCACGAGGGCCGCGAGCTCCTCGACCGCGTCACGACCACCAGGATGCGCCTCCTCGGCGACCGCGTCTCGCGCGCGACGGCCTGGTCCGTCGCGGACCGTCTCGGCTGGGAGGACACGGGGCCCGCCGAGTACGTCGCCGTCGCGAAGCTTCAGGCCGACGCCCTCGTCACGGAGGACGCCGGGCTCGTGCGGGCGGCGGAGGGTCTCGTGCGCGTCGCATCGTTCGAGGAGCTGTCGACGCTCGCCAGAGCGCTGTGAGCCGCGCCCGCTGAGCGAGCACGCGTCAGGGCGCGTACCGTCGAGCCGCTGACGAAAGGGAGCGCGGATCACGGTGAGTGCGGAAGTTGTGGGCGACGTCGCGATCGAGGACGGCGGGTCGCGGTGGGTGATGTGGGGCGAGATCGACTTCTCGGTGACGCACCGGGTCAAGCGGGCGCTGGCCTCCACGATCGACGGGTTCCCGAAGACCATCGACCTGCGACGCGTGACCTTCATGGACTCGTCGGGACTGCACCTGATCCTCATGAAGGTGACGGCGGCGAGCCGTCCGCGTCTCGTCGACGCCCCGCAGCCGGTGCTCGACCTGCTGGACATGAGCAGTGCGCGCGGACTGGTCGAGCTCGTCGGCGGTCCCCACAGCGCCGACGCTCGCGCCACCGGCGACGACGCCGCGGTGCCCGCGCCGTGCAGCGGTGAAGGACGGGGCGCGTGAGGCCCTGGACGCCGGCGACGGACATGGTGCGTCGGCTCTACGTCGCGGGCCGCGAGGCGACGAGCCCCGCGGAGACGCTGCGCATGCACCCTGACGACATCGGTGCCGAGTTCGACCGCTGGTTCGCGGAGGCCGTGCGGGGTGCAGCACGCCCCGACGGCGGCACGGGCGAGAACGGCCCTGCGACCGGCCCTTCCTGACGTCGCCGGTCGCGACGGCGGCCCGTGGACAAACCGACCGTGCTGGCGCGTGGGCCCCGTGGGGTTCGAACCCACAACCTACGGATTAAAAGTCCGCAGCTCTGCCAGTTGAGCTAGAGGCCCGGGCGATGAGCGGGTCCGTCCGTGGAGTCCCCGGCACACCACCGGTGTCGTGCGCGGGCGGTCGGGGACCGCTGCGGTCGACGCGTCCGACAGTACCGCCTGGCCGCGGCGTGCGGGTTCCGCCGAGGGCTCATCCCGGCGTACGTCACGCCCCCGGCTCACGCCCCAGGGGTCACCCCTGGTCCGTCGCCGAGACGAGTCCCACCCGGTAGGCGAGCACGACGGCCTGCACCCTGTCGCGCAGGCCGAGCTTGGCCAGGATGCGGGACACGTACGTCTTGACCGTCTCCGGCGTGATGACGAGCTCGCGCGCGATCTCCGCGTTCGACAGCCCGGCGGCGAGCTGCTCGAGCACCTCGAGCTCGCGCGGGGTCAGGCTGCGCACGACGTCGTCCCGCGCGGCGTGGGACGTGCCGGTCGGCCGCACCCGCTCGGCGTAGCGGCCGATGAGGGTCCGGGTGACGGTCGGGGCGAGCAGGGACTCGCCCCGGGCGATCGTCCGGATGCCGTCGACCAGCTCTGCGGGCGGAGCGTCCTTGAGCAGGAACCCGCTCGCCCCGGCGCGCAGCGCCTCGTAGACGTACTCGTCGACGTTGAACGTGGTCACCATGAGCACCTTGACCGGCGTCTCGGCGTCCGGTCCCGCGATCTGCCGCGTCGCCTCGATGCCGTCGAGCACAGGCATCCGGATGTCCATCACCACGACGTCGGGGCGCAGCCGTCGCGCGGCCTCGACGGCCGAGCGCCCGTCCTGCGCCTCGCCGACGACCTCCATGTCGGCCTGGGCGGAGAAGATCGTGACGTAGCCGACCCGCACGAGCTCCTGGTCCTCGCACACGAGGACCCGGATCGGGGGTGTTCGCTCGGTCGACGGGACGGTCATGGGCTGCTCCTGGTCGGTGTGGTGGGGATCAGGGCCCGCACGCGGAACCCGCCGTCGGGCGTCGGCCCGGTCTCCAGGTCGCCGTCGAGGAGGCGGACACGTTCGAGGAGGCCGGAGAGGCCGCGCCCGCCGGGGGCCGACACCGCCACGGCGGCGGACCGGGCCGACGACGGCGTGCCGGGCGTGGCGACCGACGCAGCGGGGCCGCTGGTGGTCACCTCGGTCTCGAGGTGCTCGGCGCCGTGCCGCACGCGAACGGTGGTCGGTCGCCCGGGGGCGTGCTTGAGCGCGTTGGTGAGGCCCTCCTGGACGACCCGGTAGGCGGCGAGCCCGACGGCGTCGGGCAGGGCGCGCGGTCCGCCCTCCTCGCTCCACTCCACCGGCTGGCCCGACCGGCGGGCCTGCTCGACGAGGTCGTCCACACGGCCGAGGACGGGTACCCGTCCCGTGGGTTCCGGCTCGCCGGTCGCCTCGAGGACGCCCAGCAGGTACCGGAGCTCGGTCAGGGCGCGTCGTCCGGTCTCGCTGATCGCGACGAGCCCGTCGGTCGCACGGTCCGGCGTCGCGGGCAGGAGGTACTGCGCGGCGTCCGCCTGCACCACCATCGCCGTCACGTGGTGCGTCACCACGTCGTGCAGCTCCCTCGCGATCCGGGCCCGCTCGTCCGACGTCGCCACCGCGGCGGCCAGGCGCCGGCGTTCGACCTCCTCCGCCCGCCAGCGGCGCACCCCCGTGCCGGCCATCCAGATCACCACCAGGACGAGGTAGAACGCGAGGAAGGCCGGGAGGTCGTTCGGCGAACCGAGACCGACGAGCGTGGCCGTCAGGGCGGCGTAGCCCACCGTCGTCAGGGCGGCGGTGACGTGGCGGAACCGCGTCTGGTACGCCCCGGCGGCGTAGAGCGCGACGTAGAGGCCGACGCTCGCGAACGTCGGCGGGTACGACAGCGCCTGGTCCGCGGCGAGCGCCGTGCCGACGACCAGCAGGCAGGCCCCCGGCCACCGGCGGCGGAACGCGACGGGCACGCACTGCGCGAGGAGGAGCGTCACGCCCAGCGCGTCCAGGGGTCGCTCGGGCAGGTCGCCGAGCTCGACCCCGATGGTCGACAGCGTCGGGACGACGCCGAGCACCGTGAGGAGCGCCGCCAGCAGACCGTCCCGGACGCCCGGACGGTGCGCGAGCCGCCGGGCGCGCGTCCGGAGAGGACGCTGCGCCCGGTCGACGGCGGAGGTGACGGGCACCGCCCGAGCCTACGGGCGGCGGCGGCGCGACGGGACCAGCGTCCCGCGGCGTCGGGCGGCGACGAGCATCGGGACGGCGAGCAGCACCCCGACCGTCACGGTCACCAGCGAGCCCTCGATGCCGAAGTCGCCGCCCGTGAGCAGGGCGGGACCCGAGACCTCGGCGACCAGCAGCCCCGGTTCCGCGTGGCCCGAGACCGGGAGGCCGAGCAGCGCGACGGTGGTGTTCCAGGCGAGGTGGAGACCGATGACGAACCAGAGGTTGCGACGCCAGAGGAACGCGGCGCCGAGCATGCCGCCGGCCTCGATCGCGATCGCCAGCGCGGTCCAGGGTGTGGCGCCCGGGTTGAGCAGGTGCGCCACCCCGAAGAACACGGCGGTGACCGGCAGCGCGACCCAGCTGCCGAGGACACGCTCGAGGGCCTGGAGCGCGAAGCCGCGGAACATGAGCTCCTCGGTGACCGCGACGCCGAGCATGACGGTGAGCACCGGCACCACCACGGCGACGAGGTCGACGTCGGCGGTGCGGAACGTGTAGCCGCCGAGGGCGGCGACGACGGACGCGGACACCGCCACGAAGCCCAGCCCGATCGCGGCGCCCAGCAGCGCCTCGGGCACGGCGCGGCGGGCGGCGATCTCGGGAGTCCGGCGTCGTGCGACGAACCGCATGACCACCCGGTAGACGACGACCGCGAGCACCGCTCCGAGCACGGGGAAGACGGTGAGCGGCTCGCGCTGCGCGGTCAGGCCCGCGACCGCGCCGACGGCGACCATCCCGAGCAGCATCCAGGCCAGGGGATGGCGGAGGAAGCGGGCCATCGGGCCGCCTGGTGCGGGGTCCAGGGCGCCCAGGGCGTCCGGTCGGGGTGTCGCGGTCGTCGTGCTCATGCGGGCCTCCGTCGGTGCGTGGCCGCCCGGATCGGCGACCACCAGCAACGCTAGGAGGGCCACGGCACGGGCGAATCACCCGCCGGTCAGCAACCGGGGTAGCTCTTCCGGGGGACCCCGGCAGCGCGCGAGCGCGCGTACCGTACGCGCCCGTGCAGGGGACGTCCTGGCCAGTCTTGCTGCGTGAGAACTTTCGTGAGATCCCGGCGTGGCGGTTGCGTACCCCGCCGGATCTTGCTTGGTTGGAGGAGACCGAGGGGCCCGCGGGAGGGTGCACCGACGGCAGGTCACACCCCCCAGGTGTGAGTCGCACGGACGTGTCCCGTGGCCCCCGCCCGGCGACGAGAGGAGCTCTCGTGCTTACCCTGACCGACAACGCCCGTACCGCTGTCCAGGACCTCACCACGCAGGCCGGTGTCCCCGAGGGAGGCGGTCTGCGGATCGCCGAGTCCGCGGACCAGGCCGGCAGCTTCGAGCTCGCGCTCGTGCCCGCCCCGCAGCCCGACGACACCGTCGTCGAGGACGGCGAGGCGAAGGTGTTCGTGGAGAACACCACCGTGCAGACGCTCTCGAACCTCACGCTCGACACCGACCCGAACGCTCAGGGTCCGTCGTTCGTCCTGACCCCTCAGGGCTGACGCCGTACGCAGTCCTCGGCGACGCGTCGTCCTCCTCCTCCAGGCGCGTCCTCGAACGTCGACGGGCCGTCCGCATCGAGCGGGCGGCCCGTCGTCGTGCCCGGTGGTGCACGCCCGGGTCGCGCGGGGTACCTACCGGGTCGCGCGGGCAGCGGCCGCGACCTCCGCAGCCACGCGGTCGGCGCGCCAGCACCGGAACCGCAGGACGCCGCGCTCGTGGTGCACCGCGACGATCCCGGTCACGACCCCCGGCTCCGTCTCGACCGCCGTCACGTCGTGCAGCGCGAGCATCATCTCGCCCGGCACGCCGCGCAGCAGCGCCCGGTCCGCGCGCGAGACGCCGAACCACAGGTGCTCGGACCTGACCTCGAACCGGGTGCCGAGCCAGATCTCCGCGCGTCGCCGCCCCCAGGTCTCTCGAAGGCGACGGAGACCGGACGAGGCCGGCGCGACGTCCCGGCGGTCCGTCTCCGGCAGGAGCAGGTTCGCGAGGCGCCGTCGCGAGCCGCGCTCCGAGGACGTGCCGGCGGAGCGCGTCATGCCGCCGGCCCGACGATCCACCAGCCGCCGAGGACGGCCGCGCCCGCCGTGACGACGAGGAACACCCCGACCCAGAGCAGGCCCGGCACGTGGGTGAGCCGGGCGAGGATGTCGGCGTCGGAGCTCGCTGCCCGTCCGCGCGACCGCTCGGCCTGGAGCTCGAGCACGGGCCGAACCGACCCGAGCAGGAGGAACCACGTGACGGCGTAGGCGACCGCGCTCTGCACCGGCGGCGTCGCCCACCACGAGACCGCCACGAGCGCGGCACCGCTCACGAGCACCGACCACAGGCCGAACCAGTTGCGGATCTGCAGCAGCAGGAGCGCGAGGAGCAGCACGAGCAGCCACAGCAGCCCGACGGCGTACCCCTGGCGCAGGAGCCCGGCCGCGCCGAGGCCGATGAGGCCCGGCCCGACGTAGCCCATGAACGCGGTGAGCACCATGCCGAACCCGCGCGGCCGGCCGGACGAGACGGTCAGCCCGGACGTGTCGGAGTGCAGCCGGATGCCGGAGAGACGCCGGCCCGTCAGCACGGCGGCGAGCGCGTGCGCGCCCTCGTGCGCGATGGTGATCACGTGCCGCGCGACGCGCCACACGGGGGTCACGAGCACGACGGCGAGCGCCAGGGCACCCATCGCGGTGACCACCGCAGGGTCCGGGGGAGCGACGGGGGTCACGGCGGCGTCCCAGATCTGCCCGGCGACGTCCCCCACCGACGAGGCGACGTCGCCGCCCGAGGGGGCACCGCCGTCGGACAGGGTGGTCAGGGCCGTCACGGCCTTCGTCAGCACGTCCACGCGCGCCATTCCACCACAGCGTGCCGAGCACGGGATCGTCCACGGCCGAGCACGGGGTCGTCCACCGGATCGCGGCAGATCCGGTGGGATAACCCGTGTTCGGCGGCGAGCCGGGTGCCCCCTCCAGACGTGACGCCGCACACGGTTCCGGCCCCACGGCGTCGGGCATGAGACACTGGACGGACGAGGGCAGCGCGAACCGCGCGCCCCGCGTCGTGGAGATCCCCCCGGATTGCGTGCGGCGGACCCCGACCCCAGCCTCGAGAGGCCCTTCTTCCTGTGACTTCCTTTGCCGACTTCGGCCTGCCCACCACCGTCGTGCGCGAGCTCTCGCGCCAGGGCATCGACTCCCCGTTCCCCATCCAGACCGCCACGCTGCCCGACTCGATGAAGGGCCGCGACGTCCTCGGCCGCGGCCGCACGGGCTCCGGCAAGACGCTCGCGTTCTCGCTCCCGACCGTCGCGCGGCTCGCCCACGCCAAGACGTCGCGCCACCCGCGCCGGCCCCGCGCGCTCGTGCTGTGCCCGACGCGCGAGCTCGCCAACCAGATCAACGCCACGATGGAGCCCGTCGCGAAGGCCCTCGGCCTGACGACGACGACCATCTTCGGCGGCGTCGCGCAGTCGCGCCAGGTCGCCGCGCTCGACAAGGGCGTGGACATCGTCATCGCGTGCCCCGGCCGCCTCGAGGACCTCCTCAACCAGCGCGTGCTCACGCTCGACGGCATCGAGATCACCGTGCTCGACGAGGCGGACCACATGGCCGACCTCGGGTTCCTGCCCGGCGTGAAGCGCATCATGGACAAGACCCCGAAGAAGGGTCAGCGCATGCTGTTCTCCGCGACGCTCGACAACGGCGTGGACCAGCTCGTCAAGCGCTACCTCAGCAACCCGGTGCGCCACTCCGTGGACGACGCCGCGGCCGCGCCCCCGCAGATGACGCACCACATCCTCGCGGTGCGCGACGCGGAGGCGAAGAAGCAGGTCGTGCACGAGCTTGCGTCGGGCACCGGTCGCCGCGTCCTGTTCATGAAGACGAAGCACCAGGCGAAGAAGCTCGCGCGGCAGCTCACCGCCGCGGGCGTCCCCGCGGTGGACCTGCACGGCAACCTCGGCCAGGGCGCGCGCGAGCGCAACCTCGAGGCGTTCTCCTCGGGCACCGTCAAGGTGCTCGTCGCCACGGACATCGCGGCGCGCGGCATCCACGTCGACGAGGTCGAGCTCGTCGTGCACGTCGACCCGCCGGCCGAGCACAAGGCGTACCTCCACCGCTCGGGCCGTACGGCACGCGCGGGCTCGGAGGGCGTCGTCGTGACGGTCATGCTCCCGGAGCAGCGCGGCGACGTGCGCGACCTGACCCGCAAGGCGAAGATCACGGCCCAGCCGAAGCCCGTCGACCCGGGCGACGCGACGCTCAAGGCCCTCGTCGGCGACGTCGCGGAGTACGTGCGCCCCGCCGACATCACGCCGCCGCAGACGCAGGCGCGTCGTGGCACCGCGTCGACCAACGGCGGCTCGCGCGCCTCGCGTCGCGGACAGGGCTCGGGCCAGGGCGGCGCTCCGCGCGGCCAGTCGGCCGGCGGCCAGGGTGGCCAGCGCCAGACGGCGCAGCGTTCGGGCGGCTCCGGCCGCCCCGCCGGTGGCTCCTCGGCGGGCGGCTCGTCGCGCGGTGGGCAGTCCCGCGGCGGTCAGCAGGGCGGCCAGCAGTCGGCAGGGCAGGGCGGCTCCGCCCGCCGCGGCGGCCGCGGCCGCGCGCAGCGCCCCGCGGGCGGGACCGTCTACTCGACGTCGTCGGCGCGCTGAGCGCTGCACGGCTCAGCTTCTCGCAGCACCGACGGCGGGCCGAGGACGGGAGAACCGTCCTCGGCCCGCTGTCGTCCCCGCGTCCGGCAGCGCTCCCGCCGGACGGTCGCCGCTACTGCCGCGCCATCGCGATCCGGAGCACCGTCTCGGGGTCGACGAGGTGGTCGTGGGTGTCGCCGCCCACGTCGAGCTGGACCCAGTGCAGCCGCCCGGTGAACCGGCTCGTCCGCGCGGTGTAGTCGGGCGAGACGCACGTGCCCGACTCGTAGCCGACGTCCGTGGTCTCGTCCGCGGAGAAGACCATCGGCTGGGTCGCGTCGACGCGACCGGTGCCGACGGGCTCGCCGTCGTGGAACAGGGTGACGTCGCCGCCCTTGCCGAGCCCGCCGCCGTCGTACGCGAGCTCCGCGCGCACCTGGTGGCTGCCCGTGGGCAGCGGGACGTCCGCCCGGACGGCGAAGTGGTGGATGCCGAGCACGTTGTAGAGGAACGTGAGCCGGCCCTCGTGGACGTACAGGCTCCACCCGCCGAACCGGCCGCCCTGTGCGAGGAGCACGCCCTGCGCCGGCGCGTCCCGGACGTCGACCTGCGCGGTGACCGAGAACGACCTGTTCTTGACGCTCAGCACGCTGTTCTCCGACAGGCGCCCCATGCCGGGGTAGAACACCTGCCGCGTCCCGCGCAGGAGCGTCGGCCGGCCGGCCATCGACGCCTCCAGGCGCTCGGCGGTGCGGTCGTCCAGCGGGAGCACGTTGTACTTCGTCGCCTCGATGAGCCACAGCCGCTGGAGGCTCGCGAGCTTGTCCGGGTGCTCCGCGGCGAGGTCGCGTGCCTGGCTGAAGTCCGTCGACCCGTCGTACAGCTCCCAGGTGTCGTCGTCGAACGCGGGGACGACCCCGCCGACCATGACCCACGGGGTGCGGTGCTTCGTGACCGCGCTCCAGCCCTTGTGGTAGATCCCGCGGTTGCCGAACATCTCGAAGTACTGGAGGTCGTGCCGCTCCGGGCTGTCCGCGTCCTCGAACGCGTACAGCATCGACGTGCCCTCCATCGGGGACTGCAGCACCCCGTTGACCATCGTGGGCTCGGGGATCCCGGCCGCCTCGAGGACGGTCGGTGCGACGTCCACCACGTGCGTGAACTGCGAGCGCAGCCCGCCCCGCTCCGCGATGCGCCGGGGCCAGTGCACGATCGTCCCGTTGCGCGTGCCGCCCCAGTGCGACGCGACCTGCTTGGTCCACTGCAGCGGCGAGTTCATGGCCCACGCCCACCCGACGGCGTAGTGGTTGTACGAGGCCGGTGAGCCAAAGTCGTCCATCTTCGAGCGCATGAACTCGGGCGTCTCGAGCGCGGCCATGCCGTTGAAGTTCGCCATCTCGTTGAACGCGCCGTTCACGGTGCCCTCGGCGGACGCGCCGTTGTCGCCGATGACGTAGTACACGAGCGTGTCCTCGAGCACACCGAGCTCCTCGAGCGTGTCGACGAACCGGCCGACGTGATGGTCGGTGTGCTCGAGGAACGCCGCGTAGACCTCCATCTGGCGGGCCAGGACGGGCTTGAGATCGTCGGGCATGTCGTCCCACGCGGGGATCTCGTCGTGGCGTGCGGTGAGCTCCGTGCCCTCGGGCACGACCCCGAGCTCCTGCTGCCGCGCGAAGATCCGCTCGCGCTGCACGTCCCAGCCGTCGTCGAACGCGCCGCGGTACTTCTCGATCCACTCGGCCGGCACGTGGTGCGGTGCGTGCGTCGCGCCCGGCGCGAGGTAGACGAAGAAGGGCTTCTCCGGCATGAGGGCCTTCTGCTGGCGCACCCACGCCGAGGCGTGGTCCACGAGGTCCTCGGTGAGGTGATAGCCCTCCTCGGGTGTGGCGGGCGGCTCGACAGGGGTGGTGCCGTCGTACAGCGCAGGGTCCCACTGGTTGTTCTCGCCGCCGATGAAGCCGTAGAAGGTCTCGAAACCGCCGCCACCCGACGGCCAGGCGTCGAACGGGCCCATCGGGGACGACTGCCACACGGGGACCTCGTGGCACTTGCCGAACTGCGCCGTCGAGTAGCCGTTGAGCCGCAGCGTGAGGGCGAGGGGCGCCTTCGTGTTGGGACGCAGGGAGCTGTTCCCCGGGGCCGACGTCGCGGTCTCCGTGATGCTGCCCATGCCGACCGAGTGGTGGTTCCGGCCCGTGAGGAGCGCCTGACGGGTCGGGGCGCACAGCGCCGTCGTGTGGAACCGGTTGAAGCGCAGACCGCCCGCGGCGAGCCGCTCGGCCGTCGGGGTACGGCACGGACCGCCGAACGCGCTCGACGCGCCGAACCCGACGTCGTCGAGCAGGATCACGACGACGTTCGGCGCCCCCTCGGGCGGCAGCAGCGGCTCGATCGGCGGGAACGCGGTGTCGGGGTCCCGCGCGTCGTACGTCGTCAGGCCGGGAGGCGTGCGGTCGGGGATCGGGAGCATCGAGCGGAGGTGCTGGTCGGGACGCATGGTGCCTCCTCGGGCAGGGCGGGCGCGAGCGCCACGCCGCTGCGGACGCCCTGCTGGCGCCTGCCAGTGTGATCTGTATCACGCGCGGAGAGGGAGTGCGACCGGTAGTCGGGCGGCGCGAGGAGCCGCGCCGCCCGCGGCCGAAGGTGGGCGCGTCAGTGCAGCAGGTACTTGAGCAGGATCACGACGACGCCGAAGCCCGCCGCGACGCACGTCTCCCCGACCAGCGGCCAGCCGCGGACGCCCGCTCTGGACGCGGCGTACCAGCCGGCTCCGGCGAGCAGCACCACGGTGAACCACAGGGCGACGAAGGACGCGGTCTCGGCGTCGAGGCCCGCGAACCGCCCGACCACGAAGACGACGATCGGGGGGATGCTGCCGACGAGGACGCCGGTGTTGGTCCGCAGCGCCTCGTTGAGCCGATGGCCCGACGAGTGGTCCGGGTCCGAGAACCGGCCACCGATCGCGTCCACGTAGACGTGGGTGAGCCAGTAGATGACCGCGACCACCGAGGCGGCGATCGCGACCCTGTCGCCGTCGACGGTGTGGACGCTGTTCACCGCGAGCACGGACCCCGTGACGACCGCGCCGTACAGCAGGTCGGGCGCCGCCCGGGCGTGGACGTGGCGGCGCCAGCTCTTCGGCATGTCGGCCATGGGCTCATCCTCGCCGGTGGCGCGCCCGGGCGCCATGGGCCAGGAACACTGCACGCCTCCCGGCGGTTGGGATGGTCGGAGGTGGATCATGACCGACAAGACCCACGAGAACACCGGCACCTACGAGGTGACGAAGACCGACGCGCAGTGGCGCGAGGAGCTGACGCCGCAGGAGTACGCCGTCCTGCGCCACGCGGGCACCGAGCGCGCGTGGACCGGCGAGCTGCTCGACGAGAAGCGCGTCGGCGTCTACAGCTGTCGCGCGTGCGGCAACGAGCTGTTCCGCTCGGACACGAAGTTCGACTCGCACTGCGGGTGGCCGAGCTTCTTCAGCCCGCTGGCCGGCGACCGCGTCGAGCTGCTCACGGACAGCAGCCTCGGGATGGTGCGCACCGAGGTGCGCTGCGCCCGGTGCGGCTCGCACCTGGGGCACGTCTTCGACGACGCGCCGCAGACCCCGACGGGCGACCGCTTCTGCATGAACTCCGTCAGCCTGACGTTCGAGCCGACGGCGTGACGGCCGCCGTCGCGCCCCGGCTCGTCCGGCGCGCGGCGAGCGACCTGACCAGGACGTCGCCCCCCAGCGCGAGGACGACGCCGACCGCGTAGCAGGCCAGGTCCCGCACCGCGAACGTGCTGCCCAGCAGCCACGCCGCGGGCGGGACCTCGTCGTTCACCGCCGCCGCGAGGCCGGTGGCCTGCAACGCCTCGACCGCCCAGCACCACGCGAGCGCGAGCGCGCCCACCACGACAGGCCGGGAGCGCGCGAGGACGAGCGCCACGAGCAGGTACGTCGCCACCGCGTAGAGCACGTCGCCGCCGACGTCGCCCCACGGGTCCGGCACGCGGGTCGCCACGACGAGGCCGGCCAGCACCGCGACGGCGAGCGCGGCCAGCAGCGCGAGGCGCCGCCGAGACGTCGTCACCGCGTGGCGTTCCAGCGCACGACGTCCTCGGAGTAGCGGTGCAGGAGCCCGGCGAGGGTCGCGACGTCGTCGCGCTCCCACCCGGCGAGCGCCTCGGTGATGGACTGCACCCGCCCGCGGTGGGCGGCCTGGAGGCGTGCCGCACCGTCGGTGGTGAGCGTGATGAGCTGGCCGCGCGAGTCGTCGGGGTCGACCTCGCGGGCGACGAGGCCGAGCGAGTGCATGCGGCTGAGCTGGCGGGAGATGGTCGCCCGCCCGACGCCGAAGTGGGCCGCGAGGTCGGAGCCGCGGATGCCGGGCCGGTCCGCGATGTGCGCCAGGAGCGGGTAGGCGCTCGCCTCCAGCCCGGGGTGGATCCGGCGCGCCATGGCAGCGGCCGCCGCACCGGCGCGGCGCAGCAGGATGCGCAGCTCGCGCTCGAGGTCGACGTACGCGACGTCGGGCTCGGAGGTCGGGGCGCTGGGGACGGGCTTCTCGGCGGACACAGGCCCATCATGGCGGCAACGGGGAGGAAAGGTCACGATCGTTCGGGAAACCTCACCCCGCTGGACACCCGACCAGCACGCTGAGTGCATGAGATATGCGGCCCCGAATCGTTTCGAGACCGCATATCTCATGCACTCAGCGCTCGCTGGGTCAGCGGGACGGTCGGGCCGCGGCCTCGTCGTCGACCACGCTGCCGGGGGCCCACGCGTCGACGAGCGTCGACTCCGCCTCCTCGGCCAGGGTCACGCGACCGGGCGTCGCGTCCACGGGCGCCTCGTCGGCTCCGGCGGACGCCGCCGCCTCGCGCTCGAGACGCTCCTGCAGACCCGTCTTGGTGCCGAGAGGCACCTCCTTGAGGAAGGCGACCGCGATCAGCGCGACGAGCGCGAGCGGCACCGCGACGAGGAAGATCTCGGCGATCCCGTCGCCGTACGACTTCTCGACGAGGTCGCGGACCGGGGCCGGCAGGGTCGCGACGTCGGGCACGGCGCTGCTGCCGCCCATCGAGTCGGCCGGGACGCCCATCGACGTGAGACCGGACCGGATCGACGACGTCACCGTGTTCGCGAGGACCGCGCCGAGCACGGACACGCCGATCGCGCCGCCGAGCGTGCGGAAGAACGCGACGGTGGACGACCCGGCACCCATCTCCTCGACGGCGAGCGTGTTCTGCACCGCGAGCACGAGGTTCTGCATGAGCATGCCCATGGACGTCCCGAGCAGGAACAGGTACAGGCTGACCAGGACGAAGCTCGTGTGGTAGTCGATCGTCGACAGGGCGAGCAGGGACACGGCGAGCAGCGCCGCGCCGGACACCATGATCGTCTTGTACCGGCCGGTCCGGGTGATGAGCTGACCGAACAGCGTCGACGCGACGAACGTGCCGATGATCATGGGGATCGTCAGCAGACCCGACTCGGTCGGCGTCTTGCCGCGCGCGACCTGCATGTACTGGCTGAGGAAGACGGCCGTGCCGAACATCGCGACACCGACGGCGACCGACGCGACGACCGCGAGGACGAAGGTGCGGTTCTTGAACAGGTGCAGCGGGATGATGGGTTCGGGCGTGACGCGCTCGACCAGCACGGCGGCGACGAGCGCGGCCAGCGCCCCGCCGACCATGACGAAGGTCTGCCACGAGAGCCACTCGAAGTTCTGGCCGGCGAACGTGACCCAGAGCAGGAGCGTGGCGACGCCGACGCTGATGAGGATCGCGCCCCAGTAGTCGATGCGCACGACCTTGCGCGCCATCGTCGGCAGGTGCAGCGTGCGCTGCAGCACGACGATCGCGGCGATCGCGAACGGGAGTCCGACGAAGAAGTTCAGGCGCCAGCTCACGGTGTCCGTGAGCACGCCGCCCAGGAGCGGGCCGCCGATCTGGCTGACGGCCATGATGCCGCCCATGAGGCCCATGAACTTGCCGCGCTCGCGCGGGGAGATGATGTCGGTGATGAGCACGGTCGCGAGCGCCATGAGGCCACCGGCGCCGATGCCCTGGAACGCGCGCAGCGCGATGAGGGTCTCGACGTTCTGCGACAGCCCGGCCAGCGCCGAGGACACGACCGCGACCACGAGGGCGACCTGGATGAGGACCTTGCGGTTCGTGAGGTCGGCGAGCTTGCCCCAGATCGGGGTCGAGATGCACATGGCGAGCAGGGTCGACGTGACGACCCAGGTGTAGGACGACTGCGACCCGTCCAGGTCGCTGACGATCTTGGGCAGCGAGCTCGACACGATGGAGCTGGCGAGGATCGCGACGAACATGCCGAGGAGGATCCCGGAGAGGGACTCCATGACCTCGCGGCGGGTCATCGTGGTCTGCCCGGCGGACGCGGGTGGCGTCTCCTGGCTGGTGGAGGTGCTGGTCATGCGGAGTGGCTCCTCGGGGGTGCTGACGGTGCGGGGGAGGTCGGGGTGGGCGTGGCGTGGCCGGAGGCGGCGTGAGCCGCCGCGACGGCCTCGGTCACGCGTTCGATCTGGTCGGTCGCGGCGACGATCTCGTCGGGCGACCAGTCGGCGAAGGTCTCGGCGCTCATCACGTCGATCACGGCGAACGACCGGCGGACGACGTCGCGCCCGGTGTCGGTGAGCGCGATGGTCCGTGCCCGCCGGTCGTCGTCGTCGACCGAGCGCAGCACGAGGCCGCCGTCGACGAGGTGGCTCACCTGACGGCTCGCGACCGACAGGTCGACGCGCAGCCTGGCCGCGACGTCGCCGAGCTGGACGGGGCCGCAGCGGTCGAGCATGCGCAGCACGCCGAGCGACGCGCGGGGGATGTCGAGCTCGCGGGCGATGCGCACGGCGCTCTCCCGCTGGACGCGCGCGAGGTCGTCGAGCGCGCGGACCAGCCCCGAGGTCGGGGTGCGGTCGGGAGCGGCGGGGGGCGCGTCGTCGGGCGCGAGGGTGGGGGTGACGGGCACGGTGACTCCTTGGTTGCTGCAGGCAAGCATACGCCATGCAGTTGCTTGCAGCAACCATCGGTGCCGTCCGGTTGTTCCCGGACGTGCCGAGCCCGGGGCCGCGGGCACAGGTGCCGCGCGACCCCGGGCTCGTCGGGTCTGCCGGGGAGCGGGTCAGCCGTGCCGCACGGCCGCCTCGTTGCCCATGTCCTCGAGCTCCATGCCCTTCGTCTCCGGGACCTTGGAGAGCACGAAGACGAACGACAGCGCCGCGAAGATCGCGTACATGAGGTACGGGATGGTCGCGCCGAACGCGTCGAGCATCGGGGGGAACGAGAGCGTGATCGCGAAGTTCGCGAGCCACTGGGCCATCGCGGCGACGCCCAGCGCCGCGGCGCGGATCCGGTTGGGGAACATCTCGCCGAGCAGGACCCAGACGAGCGGCCCCCACGACGCGCCGAAGAAGACGACGAAGGCGTTCGCGGCGACGAGCGCGATGGGGCCCCACGGGTCCGGCAGCGAGATGTTGTCGCCGCTCCCGCTCGCCTGCGTGAAGGCGAGCGCCATGATGCCGAGCGAGACGGTCATGCCGGCCGAGCCGATGAGCAGGATGGGACGGCGCCCGACCTTGTCCACGAGGGCGATCGCGATGAACGTCACGGCGACGTTCGTGATCGACGTGATCGTCGAGACGAGGAACGACTGGCTCTCGTCGAAGCCGACGGCCTGCCACAGCGTCGTCGAGTAGTAGAAGATCACGTTGATCCCGACGAACTGCTGGAAGACCGAGAGCAGGATGCCGACCCACACGATCGGCTTGAGCCCGAAGGCCGAGCCCTTGAGCGAGCCCTCCTGGGCGTTCTTCTCGTCCACGGCGATCGAGCGGTGGATCTGGGCGATGCGGTCGTCGACGTCCTCGTCCGGGCCGAGCACCGACTCGAGCACGTCCCTCGCCTCCGCGTCGCGACCCTTCGCCACGAGGTAGCGGGGCGACTCCGGGATGCGCAGCGCGAGGATGCCGTACACCGCCGCGGGGACCACGCACACGAGGAACATCCAGCGCCAGGCCTCCCAGCCCAGCCACAGCTCGTTGGCGGCGCCGCCGGCAGTCTCCGCGAGGAGCTGGTCGGACAGCAACGCCGCAAAGATGCCGACCGTGATCGCGAGCTGCTGCAGCGACCCGAGGCGGCCGCGGAGCTTCGCCGGGGCGATCTCGGCGATGTACGCCGGGGCGATGACCGACGCGATGCCGATCCCGACGCCCGCCATGAACCGCCAGAGCGCCAGGTCGAGCGCCGACCACGCGATCGCGGACAGGATCGAGGAGGCGAAGAAGAGGACCGCGCCGACCACCATGACGCGCGTGCGCCCCCACCGGTCGGCCAGCTTGCCGCCGGACCACGCGCCGAGCGCGCACCCGAGGAGCGCGATCGCGACCACCAGGCCGGTGACCGCGGCGTCGAGGTCGAACTGGCCCTCGATCGCGGCCACCGCGCCGTTGATGACCGAGCTGTCGAACCCGAAGAGGAAGCCACCGACGGCGGCGGCGAACGCGAGGCCGATGGCCTTGCGGTGCGCGCTCTTCGCGGTGACGGTCGGGTGACCTGCGGTGTCGCTGCTGGACATGGGATCCCTCCGGTCGCTCACGGGTCCGGCCGGGACCCCTTTTGTCACTGTAGGGCGGCCTGTTCGACCCGGCGCGCCGAAGCGGCCCGGCTCGCGAGTGGCCTGGGCGACACCGCCGCGGCACGTGCCCGACGGCGGTCCGGTGCAGACTGGTTCGGTGCCCGACGTCCCAGACCTGCCGCCCGAGCGTCCTCGCGTGCCGCCTTCCGCCGTGCCGGACGACGCCCCCGATCCCGGCCGCTCGGACCGCACCGTGCGCCCGCGGCGCCCCGCGATGCTCGACCCGCGCGACGCCGACGAGCTGCCCGGCGAGCTGGACCCCGCGCTCCGCGAGGAGGTCGCGCACACCACCGCGCACGCCATCGTCCATCAGGCCCGCGACGCCGAGGACCCCGAGGTCGTCGGCCGGCTCGTCCACCTCGTCGAGACCGAGGGCCTCGACGTCGTCGCGGCACTCTGGGCGGACGCGCCGCCCAACTCCTTGCCTGGTGCGCTGTGGCGGCTCTACGTGCTGCGCGAGTGGGTGCGCCGGGACCCGCAGACCGTGACGCTGCGCTACCGACTGGGCGTCGACGTCGCCCCGGTGCACGAGGCGATCGCCGGCGTCCCCCGCCCGCCCGAGCCGCAGGACCTCCTCGAGCTCGCCGACGCGGTCCTCTCGGGCGTCTTCGCCGGGGACCTCGCCGTCGCGCTGGAGCGTGCAGCGTCGTTCTGCCGCATCCTCGCGACCGGGGCGGCGTTCGACGCCGACGCCCGGGAGGTCGCCGACCCGGACGGCGCGCTGCGGACGACCCGCGGCGCGTCGTCGCTCCAGCGGACCGCCGAGGAGCTGGAGCACGCGGCGACGCTCTGGCGCGCGGACCGGCTGGACTGACCGCGCGCCCGCACGGCCGCGCGCCCGCACGGCCGCGCACCTGCACGGCAGCGGTCGGCTCGCACGGTGAGCGGGGGAGTCTCGCGGTGCGCGAACACGCCACCGCCCGGGTTCCCGTGCCGGGGACCGGCACGTACGATGGACGACGACGCCGGACCGCGGTAGCCCCGGGCTCCACACTCAGCCGCTTCGAGCGGCCACGCGCCGAGAGGCGCTCCCGGTCCGGCGTCGCTCCGTGGCCGAGCGGCCCGCGACGAGGCGGGCGGCGTCGGCATCTCTCCCCGACGCTCCACGGGCGCGGGACCTGCGGCCCGGCCCGGAGAGGCCGTGCGGCACCTCGTGGCGTGCGCGCGGGCACGAGTGCGGGAGCACGGCTCCCGGTCGGCTACATTTGACGAGAGTTCGACCCGTGTTCACCCGCACCACACCCACGCCTCACCCGTGCCACACCGCCCAGCAGTCCTCGACACTCCTCTCCGCCGTACCGACAGCGCCTCGTCGACAGGGACACGCGAGCGTTCCGGCACAGCGCTGAACCAGACCCCGCCCCACCTCCGGAGCCTCCCGTGCGCCTGCGCCTGACCCCGCGCGACACCTCGTTCTTCGATCTCCTCGCCGCACTGGCGCAGCACCTCGTCACCGGTTCCACGCTCCTCGCCGAGCTGCTCGGTGCCGACCGGCCCACCCGCAAGGTGCTCGCGAAGCAGCTGAGCGAGACCGAGCACCTCGCGGACGACGCGACGCACTCGATCATGCGGCGCCTCAACCAGACGTTCGTCACCCCGTTCGACCGGGACGACATCTACGCGCTCGCGTCCGCGCTCGACGACTGCATGGACTACATGGAGGAGGCCGCCGACCTCATCGTCCTGTACAAGGTCGAGGAGCTGCCGGCGCGGGTGTCCGAGCAGGTGCAGGTGCTGCAGCGCGCGTCGGAGCTCACCGCGGAGGCCATGCCGCGGCTGCGGTCCATGAGCGACCTCGCCGAGTACTGGGTCGAGGTCAACCGCCTGGAGAACCAGGCCGACAAGCTGCACCGCAAGCTGCTCGCCGAGCTGTTCGACGACGTCGCGGACCCGATCCTCCTCATGAAGCTCAAGGAGATCGTCGAGATCCTCGAGGAGGCGGCGGACGCGTTCGAGAAGGTCGCGAACACCGTCGAGACCATCGCGCTCAAGGAGTCCTGAGCACGGTGGGCAGCGAGGTCATCCTCGTCGTCGTTGTCGTCGCGTTCGCCTTGGCGTTCGACTACACGAACGGCTTCCACGACGCGGCGAACGCGATCGCGACGTCGGTCTCCACGCGGGCGCTGACCCCGCGCGCCGCGCTCATCATGGCGGCGGTCTTCAACCTCATCGGGGCGCTGCTCGGCACGGCCGTGGCGCAGACCATCGCCGAGGACATCGTGGCGGTGAACGACGTCCCGCCCCACCAGGGACTCGTCATCGTGCTGTGCGGGCTCGTGGGCGCGATCACGTGGAACCTCATCACGTGGTGGCTCGGGCTGCCGTCGTCCTCGACGCACGCCATCATCGGCGGGCTCGCGGGCGTCGGGCTCGCGTCGGGCATCACGGTGCACTGGGACGCGATCCTCGACAAGGTCGTGCTGCCGATGATCTTCTCTCCGCTCATCGGGTTCGGCCTCGCGTTCGTGCTCATGGTGGGCGTGCTGTGGCTCTTCCGGAACGCGGCGCCCGCGAAGGCGTTCCGCCGCTTCCGCATCGCGCAGACCGCCTCGGCCGCGGCGATGGCTCTCGGCCACGGCCTCCAGGACGCCCAGAAGACGATGGGCGTCATCGTGCTCGCGCTCGTCGCCGGAGGGTTCCAGGACGACAACACCATCCCGCTGTGGGTCAAGCTGTCGGCCGCGACGGCGATCTCCCTCGGCACCTACGCGGGCGGCTGGCGCATCATGCGCACGCTGGGCCGCAAGATCATCGAGCTCGACCCGGCACGCGGCTTCGTCGCCGAGTCCGTGGCGTCCCTGGTGCTCTACGCCAACGCGTTCATCTTCCACGCGCCGGTCTCCACGACGCACACGATCACGTCCGCGATCATGGGCGTCGGCGCGACGAAGCGGCTCTCGGCCGTCCGCTGGGGCGTCGCGAAGAACATCGGCGTCGCGTGGGTGCTGACCATCCCCATGGCCGCGCTCGTCGCGGCCCTCGTGTACTGGATCCTCAGCCCGCTCCTCGTGTGACGTGCCGGGGTGAGCGATCGCTCGGGCGGCCTGTGGCCCTGACCCGTCAGTGCAGGGGTGGCGCGACCTTCTCCGCCGCGACGACGCGCGGGCCCTTGGCGGTGTGCGCCACGTGCGCGACGATGACCTCGCCCGGCTCCAGGTAGGGGTCCTGCGTCGGGAGCGCGTTCGCGACGGCGCGGCGCGAGTGCTGCCCCAGCACGTCGAGGACGGTGGGCAGCACCGGTCGGTGCGTGCACAGCACCGTCGACCGCTCGGTCTCGAGCAGCTCGCGCACGGTCCGGGCGACCCGTCCCGGGGAGCGCTCGTGCTGCGCCTCGCTGAGGTGCTCGCTGCTCACCGTCTCGAGGCGCGCCGCGTCGGCGTACGGCGCGATGGTCTGCGCGCACCGGTCCCACCGGCTCGTGACGACCGCCTCGACGCCGTAGGCGGCGAGCACCGGGACGAGCGCCATCGCCTGCGCGTGCCCGGTGGGCGTGAGCGGGCGGTCGCGTTCCTCGCCGTGCCACACGCCGCGGGTCACGGACTTGCCGTGCCGCGCGATGACGACGACGTGCGTCGCCAGCCGGCCCTCGTCCCGCTCGCGCACGAGCGCGTCGAGCGGCGTCCGGTCGACGTAGCGCGTCAGCCGGCGCGCGGCATCCTGGACCGGGAGCCACGCTGCGGCGTCGATCTCCTGCGGCGAGACCGGGGGGACGGGTGCGCGCGCGGCGAGCGCGCCGGCGTCGCGCGTGCGCGACGCGCGGCGCGCCGCCCAGTAGTGGACCCGCTTCACGCGGCCCTCGGGCGTGAGGTACTGCAGACCCGGTAGGGGCACGCCCAGGACCACGGCCTTGCCCGTCTCCTCGGCCACCTCGCGCGCGGCAGCGGCCTGGAAGGTCTCGCCCGGGTCGAGCTTGCCCTTGGGCCAGGACCAGTCGTCGTAGCGCGGGCGGTGCACGAGCCGGACCTGCAGCTCGCCGTCGTGCACGCGCCACACGAGCGCGCCGGCGGACTCGATGACGGGGGCGTGCTCGACGTGCGTGGGGCCGAGGGCAGGGCGCAGCGGGACGCCCGGTTGCAGCGCGGAGGGTGGTACTCCCATCCGCGGCTCACCGCCGCCCGGCGAGACGGCGGCGCTGACGGCTGACGAGGCTCGCCTGCAGGTCGACGAGCGGTCTGCCGTCGGGACCGCCGTCGGGGCGGTGCCACGTCCCGTCCGCGTCGAGGTGCCACGAGGCCGTCGTGTCGGCCGTCGACGTGTCCAGCAGGTCGAGGAGCTCGCGCACCTGGTCGGCGTCGGTGATGCGCACGAGCGCCTCGACGCGGCGGTCGAGGTTGCGGTGCATGAGGTCGGCGGACCCGATGAAGACCTCCGGACCGCTCTCGGGTCCCTCGCCGATGGCGGGGCCCGCGGAGTTCGCGAAGGCGAAGATGCGCGAGTGCTCGAGGAACCGGCCGAGGATCGAGCGGACCCGGATGTTCTCCGACAGCCCCGGGACGCCGGGCCGGACCGCGCAGATGCCCCGCACGACGAGGTCGACCTTCACGCCGGCCTGGGACGCCCGGTAGAGCGCGTCGATCGTGGCCTCGTCGACGACGGAGTTCACCTTGATCTTGACCCACGCCTCGTGGCCCTCGCGCGCCGCCGCCGACTCGCGCTCGATGCGCTCCACCAGGCCCGTGCGCACCGTGCGGGGCGCCACGAGGAGCCGGTGGAACCGGGACTGCGGCGCGTAGCCCGAGAGCTGGTTGAACAGGCGCGTGAGGTCCTGCCCGACGTCCGGGTCGCACGTCAGCAGGCCGTGGTCGGTGTACAGGCGGGCCGTCTTCGGGTGGTAGTTGCCCGTCCCGACGTGGCAGTACCGGCGCAGGCCGTCCGACTCCTGCCGCACGACGAGCGAGAGCTTGCAGTGGGTCTTGAGCCCGACGATCCCGTAGACGACGTGCACCCCCGCCTGCTCGAGCTTGCGCGCCCACGAGATGTTCGCCTCTTCGTCGAAGCGCGCCTTGATCTCGACGAGGGCGAGCACCTGCTTGCCCGCCTCGGCGGCGTCGATGAGCGCGTCGACGATGGGGGAGTCGCCCGACGTGCGGTACAGCGTCTGCTTGATCGCGAGGACCTTCGGGTCGTTGGCGGCCTGCTCGAGGAACGTCTGTACGGACGTCGAGAACGAGTCGTACGGGTGGTGCAGCAGGACGTCGCGCTCACGGATCGCGGCGAACACGTCGGTCGGCGAGGCGCTCTCCACCTCGGCGAGCACGCGGTGCGTCGTCGGGACGAAGGGTGGGAAGTGCAGGTCGGCGCGGTCCAGGTCCGCGATGAGGTTGAGGCCGGTGAGGTCGAGGGGCTCGGGCAGCTCGTAGACCTCCTCCTCGACGACGCCGAGCTCGCGCACGAGCAGCGCGCGGATGCGCGGGCTGATGCCGTGCGTGAGCTCGAGGCGCACGGGCGGGCCGAAGCGGCGTCGCAGGAGCTCCTTCTCCATGGCCTGCAGGAGGTTCTCGGCGTCGTCCTCCTCGACCTCGACGTCCTCGTTGCGCGTCACGCGGAACGTGTGGTGCTCGCGCACCTCCATGCCGGGGAAGAGGTGGTCGAGGTGCTGGGCGATGACCTCCTCGATCGGCACGAACGACGTGGGCCCGCGGTCGGACGCGCCCGTCTGCGACGTCGGCGCCGAGGGGCGTCCCCGCGCGTCGACCGCGATGAACCGCGGCAGCAGGGGCGGCACCTTGACGCGGGCGAAGTGCTCCTTGCCCGTCGTCGGGTTCGCGACGACCACCGCGAGGTTGAGGGACAGGCCCGAGATGTAGGGGAACGGGTGCGCCGGGTCCACGGCGAGCGGCGTGAGGACCGGGAAGATCTGCTTGCGGAAGTACTTGTGCAGGCGCTCCTGCTCGCGCGTCTCCAGCTCGTCCCAGTGCACGAGCGTGATGCCCTCCGCGGCGAGCGCGGGCTGCACGTCGTCGGCGAAGACGCTCGCGTGCCGCGCCATGAGCTCGTGCGCGCGCTCGCTGATCGCGTCGAGCACCTGCCGCGGCGACAGACCGGACGCGGCCGTGACCGCGATGCCCGTCGCCATGCGGCGCTTCAGGCCGGCGACGCGCACCATGAAGAACTCGTCCAGGTTCGACGCGAAGATCGCGAGGAAGCGCACGCGCTCCAGGAGCGGCTGCCGCGGGTCCTCCGCGAGCTCGAGCACGCGCTGGTTGAACGCGAGCCAGCTCAGCTCTCGGTCCGCGAAGCGGTCGTCGGGCAGCGGCTCGGTGCCGACCGTCGTGATCTCGATCTCCGGCTCCTCGGCGATGTGCTCGGCGATGTGCGCCGCGAGGTCGGGGTCGAGCGCGCGTTGGGTGGACGTGTCGGTCATGGGTTCATGGTGGCACCAGATGGTGAACGACGCGTGACGCGGGTCACCGACCGGTCGGGCCCGGGGGAGCGGCGGCGTACTGGACGTCGGCCGTGCGCCGGGAGAACCCTGCCCGCTCGTACGTCCGGAGGGCGGCGGTGTTGTCGCCGTCCACGTAGAGGACCGCCTCCCGCACGCCCGCGCGGGCCAGGTGGGCGAGGCCGACGGCGGTCAGCAGCCTGCCGAGGCCGCGCCCCTGGGCGTCCGGGTCCACGCCGACGACGTAGATCTCGCCCTCGGGGTGCGGCGCGCCCGTCGGGGCGTCGAGGGCGTCGGGGATCTTCGTCCAGACGAACCCGACCGGGTCGCCGCCGCCCTCCTCCTCGAGCAGGTACAGCCCTCTCGCGTCGAACCAGTCCTCGCGCGTCCTGGCGCGCAGGTCGTCGACGGTGAGGCGTCCCTGCTCGGGGTGCTGCGCGAAGGCGCGCGCGTTGGTGCGGACCCAGGCCGCGTCGTCGGCTCCGGGGACGAACGTGCGCGGGCGCAGGTCCGCAGGCACGTCCGGGAAGGGGTGCTCGTCCGGGCCGCCCAGCGGGCGGGCCAGGACGAGCAGCTCGCGCACGGGCACGAACCCTGAGCGCGCGGCGAGCGACCGGGCCGCGGGCAGGTCGCCGTGGGCCCAGACGTGCAGCGCGGCGGGCGGTCCGCCGCCCTCCTGTCCGGACGGGGCGCCGTCGTGACGCTCCTGCGCGCGGGCGGTGGCGCTCGCGAGCAGGTGGAACCCGAGACCGTGGCGCCGGTGCTCGGGCCGGACCACGAGCTCGCCGCTGGGCACGGGCCCGCGCCGGTCCACCTGGGCGTAGCCGGCGAGGCTGCCGCGCCACCACGAGAGCAGGTGAACGACGTCGTCGTCCGCCTCGCGCAGGTTGAGCAACGGCTGCTCCGAGAGCGGCGCGACGCCGTCCGCGCGCTCGGCCGCCGCGGCGAGCTCGTGGACCTGCGTGATCTCGGCGTCGTCGATCAGCGGTCCGGGGTGCCAGAGGATCGAGGTCTCCACCACTCCATCCTCCCCTGAGCCCGCCCGGCGGGCGACGCCGCGGCCGGCAGGGGGTGGCAGGACGTCGACGATCCGTGGCGGTCCCGCTGCTGGTCGCGCGGTCGGGCGTGCCTCTAGGGTCGGGTCGTGACCAGCCTCGACCTCGCCCGCACGCAGCGCCGGACCGTCGCTACCCTCGCCGCGAGCCAGGTGCTCGCCGGCGTCGGCGTCGCGACGGGCATTGCGGTGAGCTCGCTCATCGCGTCCGAGCTGTCCGGGTCCGACGCCGTGGCCGGCCTCACGCAGACCGCGGCCGTCGTGGGGGCGGCGGCTGTGGCGCTGCCCCTCGCGCGCCTCGCCGCGCGGCACGGCCGACGGCGGTCGCTCACCACGGGCTTCGTGCTCGCCGCGGTCGGAGCGGTCGGGGCCGCGGTCGCGACGACGCTCGGGTCGTGGCCGGCGCTCGTCGTCGCGATGGTCCTGTTCGGGGCGGGCTCCGCGGCCGGTCTCGCGTCGCGGTTCGCCGCGACAGACCTCGCGACGCCCGAGCGCCGGGCGACGGACCTGTCCGTCGTGGTGTGGGCGACGACGATCGGCTCGGTCCTCGGGCCGACGCTCGGGGGCCTCGCCGACCGTGTCGGCGCCGGTGCGGCGACCTCGGACCACGCGGGGCACGGCGCCGCGCAGGCCGCGACCGGTGCCGGGCCGACCGCCGCGCCCTACGTCCTCGCGACCGTCGCGTTCGTCGCCGCGGCGCTCGTCGTGTGGGTGTGGCTGCGCCCCGACCCGCTCCACGTCGCCGCCGAGGCGCGCACGCCCGCGGGCACCGTGCCGCCCCCCGGGCCCACCGCGGGCGGCGTCCGGGCCGGGTGGGCGGTGGTGCGGTCGTCGGGCGCGGCGCGGCTCGCGCTCGGGGCGGTCGTCGTGAGCCACCTCGTGATGGTCGGGCTCATGTCGATGACGCCCGTGCACATGAACCACGGCGGGGCGACGCTGCAGGTCGTCGGGCTCGTCATCAGCGCCCACATCGCCGGGATGTACGCGCTCAGCCCGGTGATCGGGTGGCTCGCGGACCGTGTCGGTCACGCGCGCGTCCTGGTCGTCGGCGGCGTGGTGCTGCTCGGGGCGGCCGTCGTCGTGGCGGGCGCCCCGAGCGACGACTCCGCGCGCCTGACCGTCGGTCTCGTGCTGCTCGGGATCGGGTGGTCGTGCGGTCTCGTCGCCGGCTCGGCGCTGCTCGTGGACGCGACGCCCGCGTCGTCGCGCACGGCCGTGCAGGGCGTCTCCGACCTGTCGATGAACGCCGGGGGCGCCGTCGGCGGGCTCCTCGCGGGCGGGGTGATCGCGCTGTGGTCGTACGCGACGCTCGCGTGGGGAGCGGCGGCGCTCGTCGTGGCGTTCCTCGTCGTCGCCGTGCCCGCCGCACGCCGGATCGGTCGGCTGCCGGGATCCGTCGACGTCGGGCGGCGCTGAGTCGGCGACCGTTCGGCAGGACATGCGGAGTTCGGCGCTCAGTGCTCGGGGTCGGCGGCTCGTGCTGCCGAACCGTGCACCGGGTGCCGAACGGTCGCTCAGGTCCAGTGCGTCGGGCGGTCGAGCACGGCCGGGAGCCGGGTCGCGGCGTCGCCCCGCGCCGCGCCGACCTGGGCCGGCAGCAGGAAGAGCGCGCCGGAGAGGTCGGCGCCGCGCAGGTCCGCGCCGCGCAGGTCCGCCCCCAGCAGGTCGACGGCGGTGAGGTCGGCACCGCGCAGGTCGGCGCCGAGCAGCAGCGCGCCCCGCAGGTCGGACGCGGTGAGGTCGAGGCCGCCGAGCCGCGCGCCGACGAGGTCCGCCACGCGGCGCAGCCGGCGGCGCACGGCCGGCGTGGGAGGGGACGTGGTGGGCGAGGCGTCGGTGGCCGTGCCCGCCGGGGCGTGGGCGGAGGGACGACGGCGCACGGCTGCCGTCCGCACGAGCGTGCTCGCCCGGTCGATCAGCGGACCGACGGCCCGGCGGACCGCGCCGACGTCGAGCGCGAGCAGGTCGGCCGGGGCGAGGGCCGCGAGGGGTGCGGTCTCGTCGAGGGCCGTGCGGGCGTCGTCGTGCACGGGGGTCGCGTCAGGATGGGCGAGGACCTCGGTGAGGTACCAGAGGAGCTCGTGCACCTGGGTCGCGACCGGGAGCGCGGCGAACGCGTCGTGCGCGGCGGCGGCGTCGTCGCGCCACGTCGCGCCGTCGTGCGCGGCACGGACGACGGCCGTGACGCGCTGCCCGGCGCCGAGGCAGTCGTACGCCGTGCAGCCCGGGAACCCGGACGACCGGAGCCGGGCGTGGATGGCGCACCCGAAGTCCTCGCGGAGGTTGGGGCACGGCTCGCCGGAGGGCTTGTCGATCGCGAAGTCCGCCGAGCGCGTGAGCGTCAGCGCGACGCAGCACAGGCCCGTGCAGCGCGAGCAGTCGGTGCGCAGGTCGAGCTGCTCGAGCAGGAGGGCGCGGTCGGGGGAGGCCACCTCCAGAGGGTAGTCCGCGGCCGTCGTCGACCTGCCGCTGCGTCGTCGTCGTCGGCGGGATCGGGCCCGGTGCCCCGGGCTGGATGCGCCGAACCCCGGGTTGTGCGCCGCTCACGGCGTTGATCGGCACACAACCCGGGGTTCGGCAGGCTAGGCGCGGTCAGCTCGAGGTGCAGGCGACCTCGGGGGCCGTGCCCGGCGCCGTGCCCGTGCCGATGAACCCGGCCGTGGCCGAGCCGCCCGCGGCGAGCGAGCCGTTCCAGGCGGCGTTCGTCACCTGCTCGCCCGTCGCCCCGGAGCTGTGCACGCCGCCCCAGAGCTGGGCCACCGTGACACCGGTCGGCAGGGCGAACGTCGCGGCCCAGTCGTCGATCGCCTCGTCACCGGCCGTCACGACGAGCTCGCCCTGCCAGCCGCCCGGCCACGAGTTCGCGACGCGCAGGGTCGCGGTGCACACGGCGTCGGTGGGCGGGTCGGTCGACCCGTCGTCGTCGAACCACGACGCCTCGACGGCCGTCTCGCGCAGGCCCTGCGGACCGTCGATGATGCGCGTCCCCCACGCGCTCGGGTTCGCCGGGTCGAAGTCCAGGACCATGTCGAGGTACGGGTCGGTGTTGCCGCTCCACGACCACGCGAGCCACCCCAGGTCGAGCCGCGCCGCCTCGGCGAGGACGACGTCCTCGTCGACGTCGGACGCCGTCTGCTTCCAGCCAAACTCACCGACCATGATCGGCAGCCCGGCGTCCACGAAGTGCTCGAGGTAGCTCGTGACCGTCGTGGGGTCCGCGTACACGCCGTACATGTGGATGGAGAAGATCGTGTTGGCGTCGGGGTCGGCGGCGAAGACGCCGGGGGCCTCCGCGCGCATGACGTTCGTCCAGTCCTGGCCCCAGTTCGGGGCGTCGACGACGATCGCGTGCTCGTACCCGATGGTGCGCAGGCGCTGGATCGCGGCCGACGTCTCGGGCGCCCACCGCTGGTTGACCGTCGCGTCGTTGCCGAACGGCTCGTTGCCGATGTTGACCATGACGAAGTCCTCGGTCCCGGCGAGCGTCGGGTACAGGTCCTCCCAGTAGTCGACCGCCTGGTCGAGCGTCGACGCCGCGGGGGCGAACTCGTCCCCGTAGCCGGTCGTGTCGTGCACCTCGAGGATGCACACGAGGCGGTTCTCCTCGCACAGGTCGACGATGTTCGCGACGTCCTCGGGACCGTTGCGTGTCCACTGCACGCCGTTCGAGAGCACGACGCGCACCGAGTTCGCGCCGGCGGCCTTGATGTCGGCGAACGAGTCGGTGGTGTGCGTGTACCAGGTGTGGGCGTGGTTCACGCCGCGCAGCACGAGGTCCGTGCCGTCGGCCTCGGCGATCCGGCCGTCGACGACGTGGATGCCGGGCGGCGTGTCCGCCTCCGCGGCGGCGGCGGACCGCGCGGTCGCGGTCGCCACGGCCGCGGTCGTCGCGAGGAGTGCGGCGGTGGTCAGGGCTGCGACGACCGGGGCGGACAGCCGGGATCTGCGTGGGCGGGCGGCCTCGGCGTCGGGCAGGGGTGCGGAGCGGCTCATCGGACGTCCTCGTCTCTGTCGGTGTCGGCACCCACGGGCGTGCGTGCGCTGTCATCGTGGGACGAGGGAGCGCCGTCGGGCAGGGGCCGAACCGTTTAGGTGAGCCGGGACCGCTGCAACCACGCGACGAGCGCGACACCTCCCGCCACCGAGCACGACGTGAGGGTCGCCATCCAGCGGATGACGACCCTCAGGTCGTGCTCGGCGCGAGGCCGGTCAGTCCTCCGACGACTGCGGCTTCTGCAGGCCCGTCGCGATGAGGTCCATGACGGAGGAGTCCGCGAGCGTCGTCGCGTCGCCGACGGCACGGTTCTCCGCGACGTCGCGCAGGAGGCGGCGCATGATCTTGCCGGACCGCGTCTTGGGCAGCTCCGGGACGACGAGGATCTTCTTCGGCTTCGCGATCGGGCCGATCTCCTTGGCCACGTGGTTGCGCAGCTCGGTCTGCACCGCGGCGGCGCCCTCGGGGTCGGCGGCGCGCGCCGCGTGCTCGCCGCGCAGGATGACGAACGCGACGACGGCCTGGCCCGTCAGGTCGTCGGCAGCTCCCACGACGGCGGCCTCGGCGACGATCGGGTTCGACACGAGCGCCGACTCGATCTCCGTCGTCGACAGGCGGTGGCCGGACACGTTCATGACGTCGTCCACGCGGCCGAGCAGCCAGATGTCGCCGTCCTCGTCCTTCTTGGCGCCGTCGCCCGCGAAGTAGATGCCGGGGAACCGCGACCAGTAGGTGTCCTTGAACCGCTCGAGGTCGCCCCAGATGCCGCGCAGCATCGACGGCCACGGCTCGGACAGCACGAGGTAGCCGCCACCACCGTTCGGGACCTCGTGCGCCTCGTCGTCGACGACGGTCGCGGAGATCCCGGGCAGCGGCACCTGGGCCGAGCCGGGCTTGGCGGCCGTGATCCCGGGCAGCGGCGAGATCATGATCGCGCCGGTCTCGGTCTGCCACCACGTGTCGACGATGGGCGTGCGGTCGCCGCCGATCACGCGGCGGTACCACATCCACGCCTCGGGGTTGATGGGCTCGCCGACCGACCCGAGCACGCGCAGCGACGACAGGTCGAACTGCGCGGGGATCTCGTCGCCCCACTTCATGCACGCGCGGATCGCCGTGGGCGCGGTGTACAGGATGGACACCCCGTACTTCTCGACGAGCTCCCACCAGCGGCCCTGGTGCGGGGTGTCGGGCGTGCCCTCGTAGATCACCTGGGTCGCGCCGTTGAGCAGCGGCCCGTACACGACGTACGAGTGCCCCGTGACCCAGCCGATGTCGGCGGTGCACCAGTAGACGTCGGTCTCGGGCTTGAGGTCGAAGACGTTCTTGTGCGTGAACGCCGTCTGGGTGAGGTAGCCGCCGGTCGTGTGCAGGATGCCCTTCGGCTTCCCGGTGGTGCCCGACGTGTAGAGGATGAACAGCGGGTGCTCCGCCTCGACCCACACGGGCTCGTGCGTCGTGTCGGCGGACTCCAGGGCGTCGTGCCACCAGACGTCGCGGCCCTCGGTCCAGGCGGTGTCCTGCCCGGTGCGGCGCACGACGAGCACGTGCTGCACGGTCGTGGCGGGGGCGCCCTCCTTGGGGGCGAGCGCCTCGTCCACCGCGGGCTTGAGCGCCGAGGCGGCCCCGCGCCGGTACCCGCCGTCGGCCGTGACGACGAGCGTCGCCTCCGCGTCGGCGATGCGGCTGCGCAGGGCGTCGGCGGAGAACCCGCCGAACACCACCGAGTGCGGAGCGCCGATCCGCGCGCACGCGAGCATCGCGACGACGGCCTCCACGACCATCGGGAGGTAGATCACGACGCGGTCGCCCGTCGAGACGCCGAGCGCCGCGAGCGCGTTGGCCGCGCGCGACACCTCGCGCTGGAGCTCGGCATAGGTCACGGTGCGCGTGTCGCCCGGCTCGCCCTCGAAGTGGAGCGCGACGCGGTCGCCGAGGCCGGCATCGACGTGCCGGTCGACCGCGTTGTACGCGGCGTTGAGCGTGCCGTCGGCGAACCAGCGCGCGACGGGGGCCTGTGACCAGTCGAGCGTCTCGGTGAACGGCGTGCGCCACGTGACCAGGTCCCGAGCCTGCTGCGCCCAGAACGCGAGCCGGTCCGCGCCGGCCTCTTCGTAGATGCCGGGCTGGGCGTTCGCCTGGGCGGCGAGCTCGGGGCTCGGTGCGAAGCTCCGGGTCTCGTGGAGGAGGTTCTCCAGGCTGGGGCTGGCGCCCGCCGCGGTGGTGGACTCGTTCTCTGGCACGCTGACCTCCGGTGCGCATCGACTCTGGTGCGGTCCGCCGGCGCGCGACGTGTCGCGCCCGGGGAGGCGGGTCCTGTAGGGCCTCGTCGCGGGCGAGTCTAGACCGCACGGGTGACCGGGGTCATCGCGTCCAGGATTCGGTCGCCGTCCTCGCAAAACCTGCCGGAGCGCGGCCAGCGGTCGCCGTCCCGGGATCCTGTTGCCATCCTGGGGTGGCGCCGGACGGAAGAGGAGGCCGCGAGTGGGCAACGGCACGTTCGTCCACCAGGACGTCCTGACGTCCGTCGTGCGCTGGGTGCGCTCGGGCCACGACGTCGTGCTCGTGGGCGACACCGGCTCCGGCCGGTCGACCGTCCTGCGCGCGCTCGTCGCGCCGCTGCGGGCGTCGGGCGCTGCCGTCGTCGAGCTGCTCGGCGCGGGCACCGGCGACGCGGTGCCCCTGGGAGCCTTCACGACGCACCCCGTCCTGCGGCCCCGTTCCGGGCGCGCGGGTCCGGCCGAGGCCGTGGCCGTGCTGGCCGAGGCACTCGGCTCGCGCTCCGCCGTCGTCCTCGTGGACGACGTCCACCTGCTCGACCGGGCCTCCCTCACGGTCGTGGCCGCAGCGGTCAGGCAGCGTCCCGACCAGGTCCGCGTCGTCACGACCCTCCCGGCGAGCGCGCCCGACTCGGGAGCACCGCTGTCGAACGGTGCGGTGGTCGAGCGAGTCCCTCCCGTCGGCGTGGACGCGACGGTCGCCCTCCTCTCCGACGCCCTCGGAGGTCTCGTGGAGGTCGGGCTCGCCGCCGCGGTGGCGGGACGGTCGGGCGGCAACCCGCGCGTGGTGAAGATGCTGGCGGCGGCGGCGCTCGCGGCCGGCGCCGTCGGGAAGAGCCAGGGACGGTGGGCGCAGACGGGGAGCCTCGAGGCCGTCCCCACCGAGCCCGTCGTGCACGCGCTGATCGGCCACCTCCCCACGGACCAGCGCGCCGCGCTCGACGTCCTGGCGTGGTTCGGGCTCCTCGACCTGGCCCACGCACGCATGCTGGTGGGCGACGACGTCCTGCGCGCGCTCGACCACGCGGGCCGGATCGCGGTGGACGAGCACTCCCGGAACCCCGCCGTGGCCGTCAGCCCGCCCGTGCTCGGGCACGCGCTGCGGCTCGGGCACACGCCGGCGCGTCGCGCGCTCCTGCGCGAGCGAGCGGGCGAGATCCTCGGCACGGACGTACCGACGCCCGAGCAGGGCCCACGCCTCGTCGGCGGTCTCGAGGACGAGTCGGTCGCGCCGGACGACCGCCCCGTCCACCAGCAGGTCGCGATCATCACCGAGTCCGTCCGCACGCGCGCCGCGCTGTGGTCGCGGGCGTGGTCCGAGCGCAGGGACGTCGCCAGCGCGCTCCCGCTCCTGCGCCTCCACCTCGTGGACGGACTGGTGTCCGTCGACGTCGACGAGGTGTTCGCCGGCACCTCCGCCGGCGCGGACGACGACCCGGACGAGGTGGGTGCGTACGTGCTGCTGCGCGCCCAGTGGTCCGCACAGTGCGGGGGGACGGTTCGCGAGGGCCTGCTGCACGACCCCGGTCCGTCGGGTCGGCTCGTGCTCCCCGGCGCCCGCGAGCCGTTCCTGGCCCACCTCGACGCGGTCTACCGGCGGGGGGTCGACGACGCGGTCGTCCCCGACCTCGCCGACATCGACGACGAGCGGGACGTGCCCGACTCCCTGCGCGGGCTCGCGACCATCCTCCGGGTGCAGGCGGCGATCGAGGACGGTGCGCCTGACCGGGCGCTGGAGCTGCTCGGGTCGTGGACGGGCTCGGCGCGGCAGCAGCCGTTCACGCACCAGCTCGACGCGCTGCGAGGCGACGCGCTGCTCCTGGTCGGGCAGGTCGACGACGCCGTGAGCTGGGCCCGTTCGCGGCTCAGCGCCGCGTACGACGAGCTCAGCCCGTTCGGCATCCGGCTCGCGTCGCGCTGCCTCGCGACGGCGTTGTTCCTGCGCGGCGAGCACGCGCGGGCACGGCGGGCGCTGAGCGTCGTCCTGCGGCTCGGCCGCTGCGGTCCGGTCCAGAGCCCGTTCGACGAGCGGGTGTTCGCGCTCGCCGCGGTCCTGTACGCGCGCGACGGGCGACCAGAGCTCGCCCGCACCCTGCTGGAGGAGCTCGACGGCACCCCGCGCCCCTACGCCCCGGCGATGGACTTCATGCGGCCGTGGGCCAGGCTCGAGGTCGAGGCGGCGACCGGCGGCGACCCGGACGCGGACGCGCTGTGGAAGGCGGGCGAGGAGCTGTGGGGGACAGGCCGTGTCGCGTCGGCGGCCTTCTGCTGGGCGTTGACGCCGCAACAGCTCCCGCAGGAGCGTCTCGCACGGCTGGAGGAGGTGTTCGCCGCGACGCGGCTCCCCGTCCTCGGACCCGCGGTGCGCCTGCACCGGTACCTCGACCACGGCACGAGCGGAGCCGTGATCGAGGCCATGACCGTGCTCCGTGCACGGGGCCCCTTGGCGCGTGTCGCCGTCAGGGTCGCCCAGGAGCGGGCGGCGCAGGAGGGTCGCCGTCCCTTGACCGCCGAGGAGGCGGCCGTGCTGATCGGTGCGGACCCGCGGACGGCGCGACCGGTGGAGGGGGAGTCCGCCGGTCTCACCGCCCGCGAGCTCGAGATCGTGGACCTCGCGCGCTCCGGCCACACCAACCGGGAGATCGCCAGCCGTCTGTTCCTCTCCGTCCGCACCGTCGAGAACCATCTGTACCGGGCCATGCAGAAGCTCGGGGTCTCAGACCGGCGGGCGCTCGTCGGCTGACGCCGCCACCGGGCTGTCGGGTGCAGCGGCGCGTGCCCGCCGGCGCCAGGCCCGCCACCACAGGACGACCGCCCACAGGAACAGGGCGCCCGCGACGACGTACACCGCCATCGCACGCTGCTCGCCGTTGACCGCCGAGTTCACGTGGCCGAGCCACGGCACGGCGTACGCGACGGTCCCGCGCACCTGGTGCTCCTGCACAGGGGCGTCCGGGCTCGCGTTGGCGTCGCCCTGGAGCGTGAACGTGCGCGTCCCGTCCTGGTGCGTGTCGATCGCGACCACGCGGTGCGTGACCGCCGTCGGGTCCTCCGGGTTCGGCAGGTAGGTGACGATGTCGCCGATGCGGATCTCGGCCGGGTCGACCGGACGGACGACGGCGAGCGACCCGACGGGCAGGTTCGGCTCCATCGAACCGGAGAGGATGGTCAGCGGGATCCCGCCCACGAGCCGCGGCACGACGATCACCAGCGTCGCGAGGAGCAGGACCAGCGCGAGCACGCCGTACGTGATCCCGGTCCAGAGCCCGGACAGCACCGCGTGACGCCGGGGTGCGCGGCCGGGCGCGTGCTGCTCGTCAGGTCCCGCGCCCGGCGCGGGGTGCGGGACCGGTGTGATGGCGTCGTCCGCGCTGATGTCGACCTCCCGACGTCCTCGCGCGGCAGCTGCCGGCGCCGTGATCATTCTGCCTCTCCGTCCTCGTGGCGCGCCCCGGCGTCCTCGGGCGCGTCGACCGGGTCCTGCGGCTCCACCGGGGGCTCGGTCGTCTCCGTGCCCGACGACGTGCCCTCGGCCGACGGGTCGGGGACGCCCGGGCCGGGCGCCGCCTCGTCCGCGGGTTCCGCGGGTTCCGCGGGTTCCGCGGGTGTCGTCGCGGTCGCCGCGTCGTCGGCGGCGGGCTCGTCCGCAGCCAGCCCCTCGGTCAGCAGCGACGTCGCACAGGCGGCGCCGGGGAAGCAGGGGAGCCGGTCGGGCGTGAGCGACGAGCCCTCGGCGAACCTCTCGTGGTTGCCGACCCTCGCGACGTCCCAGCCGCTCAGGTCCTGGGAGAAGCGCGTCGCGCCGCGGAACATGGCCTCCATCGTGGTGACCTGCGACGGGTTCCAGGCGTCGAGCCGGCGGTCGAACGAGGTCGCGCCCTCGAACATGTGCGCCATGGTCGTCACGCTCGACACGTCCCAGAACTGGATGTGGGCGCCCTCCGACCAGGACGCGCCGACGAAGGCCGTCGCGTTCTGGAACATGCCCTCCATGGTCGTGACGCGCGCGGTGCTGGAGAAGCTGATCGGCCCTGTGAAGCTCGCGGTGTTGGCGAACATGTAGGACATGTCCGTGACGCTCGAGGTGTCCCAGGTCGGCTGGTACTGCTTGTAGTTGGTCGCACCGTCGAACATGTGCGCCATCGTGGTGACGTGGGACGAGTCCCAGTTCGTCAGCTCGAACGACGACGAACCGGGGTCGTTGGCCGAGCCGGCGTTCTGGAAGGCGTAGGACGTGTCCGTGAGGGTGTCGGGGAAGTCGTTGACGTGCTGCAGGTGGACGGCGTCCTTGAAGGCGTAGCTCGCCGACGTCGTGCCGTAGTCCTCGGTCCAGCCCGAGACGTGGGTCAGGGCGCCGACGAGGCTCGCGGTCTGCTCCGCCGAGCCGAACCCGT
This sequence comes from Cellulosimicrobium sp. PMB13, assembly GCF_051294865.1. Lineage (NCBI taxonomy): Bacteria > Bacillati > Actinomycetota > Actinomycetes > Micrococcales > Promicromonosporaceae > Cellulosimicrobium > Cellulosimicrobium sp. PMB13. Next base: position 1,630,866 of record NZ_CP145910.1, read on the forward strand.
CGAAGGCACCCACGACGTCGACGTTCGGGTTGGTCTGGAGGTCGCCGTAGTCCATCGAGTTCAGCCCGTCGACGGCCTCCGTCCTGCGCTCGGTCCCGCCGTCCCAGACGCCCCACGAGATCATGGTGCCGGGTGCCGGGTCGTCGAGGTAGAAGCCGATCACGCCGTCGTCGTCGAGCGCGAGGCTGAAGATGAGCGACAGGGTCGACCCGCCGGGAGCCGGGGTGCGACCTGTCGTGAGGGTCCCTGCGTCGAGGCTGGCGGTGTCCGACCACGCGTGGCCGTTCGTGAGCGTCACGGTGAGGTCGGTGAGGTCGACGGTCTGCGTGCCGGACGGCAGGCCGGCGTCCGCGGTGACGGTGAGAGCGAGGTCGACGTCCTGGTGCCCGGCGGCGTCGGACGCGGAGCCCCGGACAGGGGCCGGCGTGTCGACGGCGACCGTGACGTGGTCCGCGATCGCCGTCGGGACCCGTGCCCCGGAGACGGTGAAACTGGCGACCAGGTTGTCCCCGAGCGCGGTCACCGGGACGTCCGTGATCGCGTAGGCGAGCGTGGTGCCGGCGGTCAGCCGACCGGTCGCCGGGTCGAACGCCGCGCCGTCCCGCGTCCAGGTCCCCGGGGAGAGCGCGTCCTGGTCGAGACCGAGGGAACCGGTGCTCGTGGCGCCCCCGACCGGCGTCGTCTCGTTCCACGCCGCGTACGCCCCCGCCGCGGGCGCGCCGAGGACCAAGGCGACGGTCGCGGCGGCCACGGCGGCCGCGAGCGCGGTCGCGCGCAGCGTCGTCGTGGGGGGCTGTCGGTGGTCTCGGCGCATGAGGTTCCCGTCTCAGGAGCTGGCCGTCGCGGTGGGTGACCGTCGACGCGGGGCGGGCGGGGGAAGGACCGCGGGCGGCGGGGCCAGGGGCGTGGCCGCCACCGCCCGCGGGGTCGGGGTGGGTCAGGCGTTGAGGCGCTGCTGGAGGTCGATCGTGACCTTGCTCAGGTCGACCGCCTCCGTCATCGAGCCCGGAGTGCTCGCGTCGAAGGTCAGGGTGACCGCGGCGGAGAGGTTGTACGTCTCACCCGCGTTCGACCCCCGCAGGCTCGTGACCTCCGTGCCGCCGTCGGTCAGGACGACGGTCGCGGTCACGCCCTCGGGGAGGCCGGCGGCCTCGGAGTCGAGCGTCGCGTCGACCAGCAGGTTCTCGCCGGTGGCCGTGACGTCGACCGTGGTCGTCCCGACGACCGTGTCGCCCGGCACCATGCGGAAGTCGGTGATGTCGCTGATCGGGTTGGCGGCGCCCGCCGTGACGTCCTCCCACGTCGTGGAGTCGCCGAACTCGGCGGTCAGGCTGCCGGTCTCGGTGCCCGTGGTGCCGATCGCCCCGTTGGCGTTCCAGAGCGCGAACGTGCCGGCCCCGCCGAGCAGGACGGCGATGCCCGCCGCGGCGGCGACCGAGCCCTTGACGGCCCCGTGGTTGTTCTTCGTCGTCGTGGTCATGGTGTGCGTCCCCTTCAGGTGGTCGGCCGTGCTCGGTGCACGTCCTCTGACCCGAAGCCTGCCTCCGGGGCGGCGTCGCACGGCGGCGTGGGGGCGCCTGAGTAGGTAGTCCACGCTCCCTGACCAGCGGCTTTACCGGAGCATGGTGGAAACGTGAGGAACCTCGAGGGTGACTGCTTCGGATCAGCCCTGCGGCCGGCGCTGGCGCACCGCCTCGTACAGCACGACCGTCGTGGCGCTCGCGGCGTTGAGCGAGCTCGCCGACCCGAGCATGGGGATGCTCACCATGACGTCGCACGCCTCGCGCCACCCCGCGCTCAGGCCGGTCGTCTCGTTCCCGGTGAGGACGAGCGTCGGGCCGGTGAGGTCGTGCGCGGCGAGCTCGACGTCGCCGTGCTCGTCCGTGCCGACGAGCGTGAGGGGGAGCCCGGCGGTGCGCTGCGCCGCGACCCAGTCGAGCACCTCGCGCCCCGACGGCACGCGCACCGTCGGCACCGAGAAGATCGAGCCGGTGCTCGCGCGCACGGCGCGGGGGTCGTACGGGTCGGCCGCGTGGCCCGCGACGACGAGGCCCGTGCCACCGAACGCGTCGAGCGAGCGGGCCACCGTCCCGACGTTGCCGGGGCTGGTGGGACGGTCCAGGACGACCCCGAGGAAGGCGGTGCCCACCGCGATCCGGCCGAGGTCGTCCGGCGGCATCTCGACGACGGCGAGCAGCTCGGGCGCGTCGTCGTCCTTGCCGCCGAGCTCGCGCATCAGCGGGGTCGACACGGCGAACGTGTGCGCGCGGACCCGGTCGAGCATCGAGTGCGCCCACGTCGACAGCGACCGGTCGGCGTCGACGAGCCACGTGCGGACCGTCCACCCGGACTCGACGGCGACGGTGATCGGCCGGACGCCCTGGACGACCATCTCGCCCGCGCGGTGGCGCTTGGTCCGGTTGGTGAGCAGCGCCTCCCACTGCTGGAACGCGGCGTTGCGGGTCGTGACGCGCTGCATGCTCAGGCCTCCGTGGCGGTGGTCGGGGCCGAGGCCGAGGACGGGCCGGACGCAGGGCCGACGCGTGGGACGCCGCCGGTCAGGGCGGCCGGCTCGGTCTCGTCCCCCTCCCGCGCGGCCCGCTCGACGGCGGCGGCGACCAGGCTCGTCACCTCGGGGTTGAAGACGCTCGGGATGATGTACGTCGGGTTGAGCTGGTCCTCGTGGATCGCCGACGCGAGCGCGCGCGCCGCCGCGAGCAGCATGCGGTCGGTGATGACGTGCGACTGCGCGTCGAGCAGGCCGCGGAACACGCCGGGGAACGCGAGGACGTTGTTGATCTGGTTCGCGAAGTCGGACCGCCCGGTGCCGACGATCGCGGCGTACCTCGCCGCCTCGACGGGGTCGACCTCGGGGCGCGGGTTCGCCATCGCGAAGACGATCGCGTCGGGGGCCATGCGCGCGACGTCGTCGCCCGCGATGACGTCGGGGGCCGAGACGCCGACGAAGACGTCGGCGTCCACGACGGCGTCCTTGAGGGTGCCCGTGACGCCGCGCGGGTTGGTGCTCACCGCGGTCCACGCGAGCGACGGCGACAGCCCGGGCCGGCCCGGGTGGACGACGCCCTCCACGTCGGCGACCACGACGTCGTGCGCTCCCGCGGCGAGGAGCAGCTTGAGCACCGCGGTCCCTGCCGCCCCCGCGCCCGAGAGGACGATCCGCACGTCCGGCAGCGACTTGCCCACGACCTTGAGCGCGTTCGTCAGGGCGGCGAGCGCGACGATCGCCGTCCCGTGCTGGTCGTCGTGGAACACCGGGATGTCCAGCTCGGCGCGCAGCCGCGCCTCGATCTCGAAGCAGCGCGGCGCCGAGATGTCCTCGAGGTTGATGCCCGCGAAGACCGGGGCGATGGCCTTGACCGTGCGGACGATCTCGTCGACGTCGGTCGTGTCGAGCGCGATGGGGAACGCGTCGATGTCCGCGAACCGCTTGAACAGCGCGGCCTTGCCCTCCATGACCGGCAGCGACGCGAGCGGGCCGATGTCGCCGAGCCCGAGCACCGCCGACCCGTCGGTGACCACCGCGACGGTGTTGCGCTTGATCGTGAGGCGGCGCGCGTCGTCGGGCTTGGCCGCGATGGCCTCGCACACGCGCGCGACGCCGGGCGTGTAGATCATCGACAGGTCGTCGCGGTTGCGGATCGGCACCTTGGACTCGATCTTCAGCTTGCCGCCGAGGTGCAGCAGGAACGTGCGGTCCGAGACCCGCTCGACGTCCACGCCGGGCAGCGCGCGCAGCGCCTCGACGATCTCCCCGGCGTGGTCCTCGCCGCGCGTGGCGACCGTGACGTCGACCGTGATGCGCTCGTGGCCGGACGCCGTGACGTCGAGCGCGGAGACGATGCCGCCCGTGTGCTCGATCGCGGTCGTCAGCTCGCTCACGGCCGTGGGTCGCGCCTCGACCTGCAGGCGGACGGTGATGGAGGAGGACACGCTCGGCGCAGAGGTCATGAGGACCAGTATCGGCCCAGGGTCGCGCCGCCGTCGGGCGGCCGGCATGTACAGACACGACGACGGCGCCCTCTCGGGCGCCGTCCCGCCAGCATCTCGGTGGCTATCAAGGCGTGCTCGGTTCGTAGCCGCTGCAACGGCCTCGGGGGGCCGCCATGGCCCTCCCGCCCGGTCAGCGAGTCCTCCGCGTGGACTACCTGCGCGTGGGTACCGCCGCGATGCTGTTGTCCCTCCATGAGAGCCCCGCGAGGCCGCGACCGCAAGCCCCCGGGCAGACCCTCACAGCGTGTTCTACCCGTGTTCGAGCCCGCCTCGCGAGGTTGGTCCGGGACGTCCCTGGCACGCGGTGGTCAGGCCTCCGGCGCGCTCCGGCGCCGACGCCGCACCGCACGCCACACGAGCCAGCCCACCACCGCGAGGGTGACGAGGCCTGTGGCGGCGAGCGCCGGCGTCCTCGGGGAGAGGTGGGAGCGCAGCGCGACCGGCTTGGTGAACGCCAGGACGCCCCACCCGTGCTCCGCGGCCAGGCGGCGCAGTGCCCGGTCGGGGTTCACGACCGACGCGTGGCCCACCTCCGCGAGCATCGGCGCGTCGGTGACGGAGTCGGAGTAGGCATAGCTCGCGCCGAGGTCGTAGCCCTCGCGCTCGGCGAGCTCGCGGATCGCGGCGGCCTTGTTCTCGCCGTACGCGTAGAAGTCGATCCCGCCCGTGTAGCGACCGTCCTCGATCGCCATGCGCGACGAGATGGCGTGGTCGGCGCCCAGCACGGCCGCGATCGGCTCGACGACCTCGCTGCCGGACGCCGAGACGACCACCACGTCGTGCCCGTGCGCGTGGTGGGAGTCGATGAGCTCGACCGCCTCCGCGTACACGACGGGGTCGATGTGCTCGTGCAGCGTCTCCTCGACGATGCGCGAGACGGTCGCGACGTCCCAGCCCGTGACGAGGTTCGACAGGTGCGCGCGCATCCGCTCCGTCTGGTCGGCGTCCGCGCCGCCCACCATGAAGAGGAAGTGCGCGTAGGCGCTGCGCAGCACGTCCGCGCGGTTGATGAGGCCGCCCGCGAAGAACGGGCGGGAGAACGCGGCGGCCGACGACGTCGCGATGATCGTCTTGTCGAGGTCGAAGAACGCGGCGACGCGACCGTCGGTGCGCGGTGGCGAGTGGTCCGTCGGCGAGGTCACGCGGTGAGCCTAGCGGCGCAGCGTGGCCGTCCACAGGCCCGGCGTGGGGAGATTCGTCCACAGGTCGCGCCGGGCGGGTCGCGCGACCTCTCCCGGACGGTCCAGGGTGTGCGCGTCAGGTCCCGGCAGGTCGGCGCTCGCTCCGGCCCCCGGCCACGAGCCGCAAGGGCCCGCACGGGGCGGGCGGGACGCACGGACGGAGGACGCATGGGCAGCACGGGTGCGGTGGTGGGGGTCGTCGCGGCGCGAGGCGGCGCGGGGGCCAGCGTCGTCGCGTCCGCCCTCGCCCGGGCCGTCGTCCGACGGCGAGCGCCAGCGTGCCTCGTCGACCTCGCCGGTGCGGGAGCCGGGCTCGACGTGCTGCTCGGTGTCGAGGACGAGCCCGGCGTGCGCTGGCCCGAGCTGGGCGACGCGAGAGGCCGCCTCGACGGCGTCGACCTCCTCGACCGGCTGCCCTGCTGGTCCGACGTGGCTGTGGTCAGCGCGACGACCGAGGGAGGCGCGGACCCCGAGAGCGTGGTGGACGTCGTCGCGGCCCTGGCCGAGGACGTCGTCCCGCGCGGTGGCCTCGTCGTGCTCGACGTCGGGCGCGCGACCCTGGGGCGGCCGGTCGACGAGCTGCTCGCCGCGTGCGACGAGGTGCTCGTCGTCACGCCGCTCGACGTCCCCGCCGTCGGCGGGGCGGTCGCCCTCGGCACGCACCTCGCGGGCCGTCCGGCCGCGCTCGTCGTGCGGCACCCCGCGCCGGGACGGCTGTCCGCGGCGGAGGTGTCGCACGCCGTCGGCCTCGACGTCGCGGCGAGCGTCCGCTGGGACCGCCGGGTGGCGGGGTCGGTCGAGCGCGGCCACGGACCGTGCCCGGCGGGCGGACACGTCGAGCGTGCCGGCCGGGTGCTCGCCGCGCGCTATCTCGGTCCCGGGAGGCGGTCATGACGTCCACGACCGCCGACCTGCTCGACGGCGTGCGGGACCGGCTCGCGCGCGCAGGGCTGGGGCCCGGTGCCGACCTCACCGGCCGCGACGGCACGGGGCTCGACCGCGCCGTGCTCGACGGCACGGGGCGCGACGGCACCGCGCTCGACGGCACAGCGCGTGACGAGTCCCGCCTCGTCGACGCCCGGCTCGCCGACGCGCTCCGGGCGTCGGGCCGGGTGATCGGCTCGACGGCGCTGCGCGAGCTGACCCGCGCCGCGCGCGCGGAGCTCTACGGGGCCGGGCCGCTGCAGCACCTGCTCGAGGAGCCCGGTGTCACCGACGTGCTGGTCAACGGACCGGACGACGTGTGGGTCGACCGGGGCTCGGGCCTCGAGCGCGTGGCGGTGTCGCTCGGTGGCCCCGACGACGTGCGCGCGCTCGCCACCCGGCTCGCCGCGGCCGGCGGTGGACGGCTCGACGACGCGAGCCCCGTCGTGGACGCGCGGCTGCCGGACGGGACGCGCCTGCATGCCGTCGTCGCGCCGGTGTGCGCGGCGGGCGCGGTCATCTCGCTGCGCGTGCTGCGGCCGAGGGCGTTCGGGCTCCCGGAGCTCGTCGCGCACGGCACCGTCCCGCCCGCGTGGGAGCCGCTCCTGCGCGTGCTCGTCGCGCGGCGCGCCTCGGTGCTCGTGTCCGGCGGCACGGGCACGGGCAAGACGACGCTGCTCGCCGCCCTGCTCGCGCTCGTCCCGCACGACGAGCGCGTCGTGTGCGTCGAGGAGGCGCGCGAGCTCGTGCCGGACCACCCGCACGTCGTGCCGCTCACCGCCCGGCGCCCGAACGTCGACGGTGCGGGCGCCGTCGAGCTCGCCGACCTGGTGCGGGCCGCGCTGCGGATGCGGCCGGACCGGATCGTGCTGGGCGAGTGCCGTGGGGCCGAGGTCCGTGAGGTCCTCATGGCGCTGAACACCGGGCACGAGGGCGGTCTCGCGACGATCCACGCCAACGACGTCGGGGTGATCCCTGCGCGGCTGGAGGCGCTCGCGGCGCTCGCCGGGATGGACCGCGCCGCGCTGGCCGCGCAGGCCGCGAGCGGCCTCGACGTCGTGCTGCACCTGCGGCGTGGCGGTGTCGAGTCCGCCCGTCGACGGTTCCTCGCCCAGGTCGGCCTCGTCCGCCGGGACGACCGGACCGGTCTGGTCGTCGACCTGGCCGCGGCGTGGGACGGTCGCGGTGATCCCCGACCGGGCCCTGCCTGGGACGAGCTGGTGCGCCGGTGGTCCGCATGAGTGCGCGGCGCGTTCGGACGGGCGCCCTGCCCACCGGTGCGTCCGCGCGCCCTGTCGGCGTGGCGTCGGTGGCGTCGGGGTGACGGCCGCCGTGGGCTTGCTGGTCGCGCTCGCCGTGTGGTGCGCCGTCGACCCCGGCGGGCGCCGGGCGTCGGTGGCCGTGCGCGGCGACGTCGCGGGGACGCGCGGTGCGGGAGCCGGCGGCGTGCGGGTCGGAGGGGCACGGCCCGGCGAGGCGGGCCGGGACGCCCGGACGAGGAGCCGACGTCGGGACGGCCCGGCCGAGGCGGAGGCCGTGCGTCTCGTCGTGTCCCAGGTCGGTGCTCTCCTGCGCGCGGGCCAGCCGCCCGGGGCCGCGTGGGAGCGCACGACCGGTGCACGGGTCGACGCGACCGGGACGCCGCGCACGGCCGACCTGGCCGTCCACGTGGGCGGTGCCGCCACGGCCCGGGCCGTGGTGGCGGCGTGCCGGCTCGCGGGCGACGTCGGCGCACCGCTCGCCACCGTGCTGGACGAGGTCGCGGCGTCGATCGCCGCCGAGGCCGAGGCGCGTGCGGCGCGGGACGCGGCGCTCGCCGGGCCGCGTGCGACGACGCGCGTGCTGCTCTGGCTTCCCGCCGTCGGCGTCCTGCTCGGCTACGTGCTCGGTGCCGACCCGGTCGCCACGGCCCTCGACGGCGGGATCGGGACGGTCGGCGTGCTGCTCGGCGTCCTGCTGCTCGCGGTCGGGCGGGCGTGGTCCGCGCGGCTGGTCGACAGGGCGCGTGCCGCGGGGGAGGACGCGTGAACGCGCTCGTGGTGGTCGTCATCGGCTGCGTCCTCGTCGCGTCGTCACCGTGGTGGTTGGCCCGATCCGTCACCGGTCGCCGGGCCGCCCGGCTCGCGGGGGTGTCGCGCGCGCTCGGCCGGCGCGGGACCGGTGGTCGGGGGATGGGCGGACGGGCGGGTGGTGGGCGGACGGGCGAACCCGTCCGCGGCCGACGGCCCGAGGCGGAGGGAGCGATCGACACCGGCGTGATCCTCGAGCTCCTCGCGGCGGCGGTGCGGGCCGGGGCGTCCGTACCCCGGGCCCTCGACGCCGTGGGCGTCGCGGTCGGTGGGTCCGACGGCGCGTGCCTGCGCCGGGCGAGCGCCGCGCTCGTGCTCGGGTCCAGCTGGGACGGCGCGTGGGTCGACGTCCCGCGACGGCTCGACGTGGTGCGTCGTGCCCTGCGGCCGGCCTGGCTGCACGGGGCGGGGCCGGTCGGCTCGCTGCGGGCGGCGGGAGACGCGCTGCGGCAGGAGCGTGCGGCGGCCGCACGCACTGCCGCGGCGCGGCTCGGCGTCCATCTCGTCCTGCCGCTCGGCGCGTGCTTCCTGCCGGCGTTCGTCCTCGTGGGCCTGCTGCCCGTGCTGCTCTCGCTGGGCTCCGGGGTGCTCGGTGGCTGACGGGCTTCACCCGCCGGCGACCTCCCGCCGACGACGCTCGAGGTGCGCGCGTTCCGCGCCGTTGGCGCACCGCTCGATCGCGAGCTCCAGCGCGGCGACGGCGGCGTCGACGCGTCCGGCACGCGCGAGGAGCTCGCCGCGCACGGCGAGGAGCCGGTGGTGGTGGGGCAGCGCGGCGTCGAGACCGTCGAGCAGGACGAGCCCGGCCTCGGGCCCCGAGGACTCGGCGACTGCGACGGCACGTGCGAGGCGGACGACGGGCGAGCCGGTGTGGTCCTCGAGAGCGGCGTAGTGCGACGCGATGGCTGCCCAGTCCGTCGCTCCCGCGGTGCGCGCGACGGCGTGCTCCGCGGCGACCCGCGCCTGGAGGAGGTAGTCCCGCGCGAGCCCGGTGACGTCGTCGGGCACGGAGGAGAGGACCGCGAGCCCGACGGCGATCTCGTCGGCGTGCCACCGGGAGCGGTCCTGGTCCGCGAGCAGGACGAGCGTGCCGTCAGGGCCGGTGCGCGCGTCGCGGCGCGAGTGCTGGAGCACGAGGAGCGCGAGGAGCGCGCGGACGACGGGCCGGCCCGGCAGCAGCTCGTCGAGGAGGCGGACCAGGCGGATCGCCTCGCCCGCGAGCGCGACGCGGACCAGGTCGGGTCCCGTACCGGGCGCGTAGCCGGCGGTGAACGCGAGGTAGAGCACCGTCGCGACGAGGTCGAGCCGTTCGTCGAGGTGCTCGGGCGGAGGCACGGCGAACGGGATGCCCGACGCCGCGAGCCGCTTCTTCGCGCGCGTGACGCGTGCCGCCATGGTCGCCTCCGGGACGAGGAACAACCGTGCGAGGTCGGGCACGCCGAGACCCGCGACGAACCGGAGCGTGAGCGCCGCGCGGGCCTCGGGGGCGAGGGCAGGGTGGGAGCACGCGAAGACGAGCCGCAGACGCTCGTCGGGGACGTGCGCACCCTCGTCGGGGTCCTCGCCCGGCTCCGGAGGGCCGGGACGGCCACGTTCCTCCACGACCATGAGCGGTTCCTTCCGGAGGGCGACCGCCTCCGCGCGGAGCCGGTCCAGGACCCGCCGGCCGGCCGCGGTGCGCAGCCAGCCGGCGGGGTTGGCGGGGACGCCGTCGGCCGGCCAGGTCCGGGCGGCGGCCGCGAACGCGTCGGCCAGCGCGTCCTCCGCGAGGTCCGGACGGCGGTAGCGGGCCACGAGCGCGGCGAGGAGCCGTGCCCAGTGCTCGCGCCAGGCCGCGGCGAGCGCTTCTTGCGCGGTCGGCGGCGTCCCCACCGTGCTCACAGGTCGTCGACGTCGACCACGGGCCGGACCTCGACCGTGTAGGGCGGCAGGAGGGCGACGGCGTCCAGCACGGCGTCGAGGTCGGGCAGGTCGACCAGGTAGAAACCGCCGACCTGCTCCACGGTCTCCGCGAACGGGCCCTCGGTCACCGCGAGCCGGTCGTCGTCGCGCCGCAGGGTCGTCGCCGCGGCGACGGGCGCCAGCGCCTCGGCGGACACGATCGTCCCCCGCGCGCGCACCGCCGCGGCGAAGTCGTCGTGGCGCCGGAGGTACTCGTCGCGGTGCGCGTCACGCAGCCCCGCCCAGACCTGCTCGTCCTCGCACAGGAGCAGCAGGAACCTCACGCGCCGACCCCGGCCACGTCGGCGCTCGCGTCCTGACCGGCCGCGTGCTCCGCCTCGGAGACGACGGGCCGGATCTCGAACGACTCGGGGCTGCCCGCGAACGCGGTGGCGAGCGCACGCACGAGGCCGTCGAGGTCGGACGACTCGACGACGTAGTACCCGCCGACCTGCTCGGCGAGCTCGGCGAACGGCCCGTCGGTGACGAGCGCCTGGTCCGGTGTCGCCCCGGGCCGGACGACGCGCGCGGTGAACGTCTTGTGCAGCTCGCCCCCGCCCGTGATCCGGTGCCCTTCGGCCGCGGCCAGACGAGCGAACTCGTCGTGCCGTGCGTAGGTCGCTGCGCGCAGCTCGGGTGACGGGTCCACCCATGCGCTCTCGTCGTCGTGGATGAGGATGACGTACTCGGTGCTCATGGTCGTCTCCTGACGTCGTGCCGCCGTCCGGTCGGTCCGGACGGAGGACCTCGGTCGAGGTCTCGTGGTGATGACGCGCGAGGCCGGCGCAGATCGACACCACTCTGGCAGAGATCGCGCGGCCGTTCTCGGGACCGGCACGACGGCGTGCGCGCGCGGGCGCCGGTCCTGGCCGTCCACAGGCCCGGTCCTCGGGTGTCCCGTCCACCGCGGGACCGTCGCCTCGCGCGACGTCTCGACCGGACTCGCCAGAGTGGGCGCACCGCCCGCGACCGCGGGCCACGAGAAGGGGAGAGAGTCATGACGACGCCAACGACGATGACGAGGACCGGGCTGTCGGTGGGGAACGTGGTGCCGGAGGCGACGGCGGTGTCCCAGGCGGTGCCCCAGGCCAGGACCGTGGGAAGGGGCTGGGCCGCGGGGTCCGGTACGACGGCCGGACGCGTGCTCGCACGGCTCACCGGCGGCACGGACGGCCGGGAGGCCGGCCTCGCGACCGCGGAGTACGCGATCGCGACCGTCGCGGCCGCGGGCTTCGCCGGGCTGCTGATCGTCGTGCTCCGGAGCGGCGAGGTGCGCGAGATGCTGCTCGGCATCGTCCGCAGCGCGCTCTCGCTGGGCTGATCGTGCGGCGGGAACGGGCACGGCGGTCCGCCGCGACCCTCTCCGGTCGGTGGAGCCCGGTCGCGGAGGCACGCGAGCGCGGTGCCGTCACGGCAGAGCTGGCGGTCGCGCTCCCGGCGGTCGTGCTCGTCCTCGTCGCCGTGCTCACCCTCGCCGCGGCCGCGGGCGCCCAGATGCGCTCCGCGGACGCGGCGAGGGCGGGCGCGCGGGCGGCGGCGATCGGCGAGGACGACGCGACCGTGCGCTCGACCGCCCAGCACGTGGCGGGCGACGGCGCACAGGTGACCGTCGTGCGCGGCGAGCCGTGGGTCGAGGTCACGGTGAGCTCGCCCGTCGTCGGCGGCTGGCTCTCGGCCGCGCCGCTGCGAGCGAGCGGGCACGCCGTTGCGCGCGTCGAACCGTGAGAGGGCGGCCGGGAGGACACGGACCGGACGCGCGGGACCGCGAGCGCGGCGCGGGCACGGTGCTCGTGCTCGGGATCGTCGCCTGCCTGCTCGTGGTCCTCGTCGCGCTCGGAGGACTGGCGCAGGCACAGGCCGCGCGAGGTCGGGCCCAGGCCGGAGCGGACCTGGCGGCGCTCGCGGCCGCCACGGCGCTGCGCGACGGCTGGGAACCGTGCGGACGTGCCCGCGAGACGGCGGGCCGCAACGGCGTGCGGGTCGTGGCGTGCGCAGAGACGGGAGCGGGCTCCGTCCGCGTCGACGTCGTGTCGGGGCCGACGGTCTCGGTGCTCGGCGTCGCGCTCGGCGAGGCCACGGCGGCCGCGCGTGCCGGCCCGGCGACCTCCGCGAACGGGTGATCACCGGGCGCCCCGTGCCCCACCGCGGTGGTCCGTCTCCTGGCGAGCCGGGGAGATGTCGGTAGCGTTCGACGGGTCCTCGCGCCTGCTGTCGGGCGTGGTCAACGATGATCCGGAGGCACCCCATGCATGTCCTGCCGCACCGCTGGCGCATCGCGTCGGCCGCCGTCGCGACCCTCGCGCTCGCCGCCGTCACCACGCCGAGCGTCGCCGTGCCCCGCGACGACCCACCGGGCCGCGTCGCCGAGACCACCTTCACGCTCGACGCCGAGGTGCTCGACTCCGGCCAGCAGGTCACGGGCCTCACGATCGACGCGCACCGGCTCCGCGGGATCGACCCGGCGTCGCTGGGCACCGGCACGTTCACCGTGCGGGCCGTCGGTGCCTACCCGGACGGTGTCGACCGCGGCGGTCGTCCCCAGCTGGTGTACGACGTCGAGCGGACCGTCACCGACGTGCAGCTGACCCGTTCGGGCGACCTCCACCTGGAGCTCGCGTCCGGGTTCGGTACGCCGGGCGCGGACACGCTCACCTACCAGCCCGTGGCCGGGCGCAACGTGCTGCTCGACCTGACGTACACGGTCGTGCAGAACGCCCCGCTCGAGCTGCGCAACGGCCGCGACGTGACGATCCGCGGCTTCGTCCAGGGCGACCTCGTCGACCCGGAGGTCGACGCGTTCCGCGCCGGGGTGTCCGCGACGGGGCTCAACTACCGCCTGTTCACGCCGGACCGGCGCGGCGGCGGCGACCGGCCGCTCGTCGTCTGGCTCCACGGCAACGGCGAGGGAGGCCTGGGCGGCTACTACGACAACGAGCCGCCGCTGCGTGCCAACCGCGGCGCGCTCGGGTTCGCGACACCGGAGGCGCAGCAGGTCCTCGGCGGTGCCTACGTGCTCGTGCCGCAGGTCCCGGACACCTGGTACAACGCGGACGCCGCCGGCTACCAGGAGAGGCTGCGGGCCCTGATCGACGAGATCGCCGACCGGTACAAGGTCGACACCGATCGCATCCACGTCGCCGGCGCCTCCGCCGGCGGGTACATGGCGACCCGGCTGGTGGCCGCCTACCCGGACGACTTCGCGTCCCTCGCCGTCTCGGCGCCGGCGTACTACACGGGCGGCACCTACCGCATCGACGCGACCGAGATCGCCGCGCTGGCGGGCACGCCGACGTGGTTCGTCCACGCGCGCAACGACCCCACCGTCCCGTACGCGCAGACCAGCGTGTGGGCGCACGAGCAGCTGCCCGGCTCGATCCTGTCGCTGTACGACGACGTGACGTGGGACGGCGTGACCTATCCCGGGCACTGGTCGTGGATCTATCAGGCACGCAACGCCCCGACCACGCCGGAGGGCCTCAGCCTCTGGGAGTGGACGGCGCAGCAGGCGCTCGACGACTGAGCAGCGCCGGTGGGGGTGACGTCGACGTCGATCCTGCGCGACGGCGGCCGCAGCCCGCGGCCGTCGTCGCGGCCCACCCCCGCGCGGCTGCGGGCTGTCGTCGACGTCAGCACCCGCGGGCACTGACGCGCGAGGACCGCTTCGCGTGCCCGTCCCGGTGCTGGCGGGACCACCGCCGACGCGTCAGCTCACGGGTCCTGCGCCGCCCGGACCTCGGCGTCAGCCGCGTCCGGACGCACCCGATCCGTCGTCGGACTGGGCGCTGCGACGTCGAGGTGCATCATCTCCTTCTCGCCGCCCAGGCGCTGATCGGCGCTGCGGTCACGGTGAAGATCAGGGCGAGCGCGGCCACGCCCAGCATCGCGCCGCGAAGGTCGCTGCGGTCGGCCAGCAGGCCCACGCAGGCTGGACCGAGCAGAAAGCCCAGATAGGCGGTGGCGGCGACCGTGGAGGTGGCCCGGCCGTGCTGCGCGGGGTCCGTGCCACGCAGGCTGCGGCTCAGCAGCGTGGGGAACAGCGTCGCGGTGCCCAGGGCGGCCAGCACGAGCCCCACCAGGGCCACGGCGACCGAGGGAGCGATGGCCAGCACCGTGGTGCCTGCGGTGGCCAGGGCGCCGCCACCGACGAGCATCGCGGTGGGGTGGCTGCGTGAGAGCGGCGCGAGGCTCAGGCGGGCCAGCGCGGCGGTGGCGGCGAAGGTCGCCGGGGCTGCGGCCGCCATCTGGGGCGAGGCGGTGAAGACGTCGGTGAGCATCACCGCTCCCCAGCTCTGGTGGGCGTTCTCGACGGCGTATGCCGAGGCAGCGACCAGTCCCACGACCAGCAGCGGTGAGGTCGGGCCGACCCGGCGCAACAGACCCGTGAAGCGTGGTGCGCCGCGGGGCGCTGTCGTGCCGGAGCGTGTCGGTGCCTCGTACTCCTGCCGGGCAGCAGCAGGGGCCTGGTGATCCGGCATCTGCAGCGACGCGCTGGTCAGCCAGGCAGTCGCTGCGAGGACGCTCATCACCGCCGCCACGACGGCGAAGGTCGCCAGCAGTGACAGCCCCCCACCCAGCAGCGCTCCGGTGGACAGGCTGGCGATGACCACGCCCACGGAGAACAGCCCGTGTGAACGGGTGAGCAGAGGCTGTGCGGTGGAGTGCTCCGCGCGCCCGGCCAGCGTGTTGATGGCGACGTCCGCGGCACCGGAGGCGGCGCCCACCATGAGCATCCCGGTCACCAGCAGCACCATCCCGTCCGCTCCGGCGGTGATGAGCAGGCCGGCGCCCGCGAGAGCCGCCAGCAGCCAGGCCGCCACGCGCAGCCCGAAGCGGTCCACCGCGCGTCCGGTGACGGCCATCGTCGGCAGCGCTCCCAGACCGACGAAGAGCAGGGCGGTGCCCAGCTGGCCGTCGCTGACCCCCGCCTGGGTGCGCAACGCGGGCAGCGCAGCGCCCCACGCACCCCAGAAGATCCCGAACGCAGCAAACGCGGCGTAGGGCGCGTAGGCGGCACGCGCACCGTCGAAGGGTGGGCGCGGCGCGGCGGCGCTGATGTCTCGGTGCATGATCGTAACGTTACACAAGTATGCTGTCCGGTGTGAACCCACCTGCACGACGGCGGCCCACCGTCAAAGACGTCGCCCAGCAGGCGGGGGTCGCGCCCATGACCGTCTCCTACACGTTCAACCACCCCGCGCGAGTGGCCGAGGCCACCCGGACCCGAGTCCTCGCAGCCGCGGCCGAGCTGGGCTATCACCCCGACAGCACGGCCCGTGCCCTGCGCTCGGGCCGGGCCAAGCAGCTCGGGGTGGTGGTCGGGGAGCACCTGTCCTACCTCTTCGACGATCCACAGGCTGCGCAGTTCCTCGCCGGGATCGCGGAGGTCTGCGTCAGCGAGGACCTGGGTATGGTGCTGATCCCCACTCGAGGGGATGCCACCGACGTGGACCGGGTGCTGTCAGCGGCGGTGGACTGCTACGTGCTGTGGACCACGGTGGCCGGCGACCCCGTCCTCGCTGCCGTCGCGGCCAGCGGACGACCCGCTGCCATCCAAGGCGGTCCTGCCCAGCCGGGCCTGGTCTGCATCGCGCCCGACGACCGCGCCGCCGCGGCAGCGGTCGCGGCAGCCACGCCGCTGGCGGAGGCTGTCCCGGTCATCATCAGCTTCCCCCTGGACCGGCGTCGCACCAGCGGCGTCCTGCGCGGCGACGAATTGCCCCTCGACCTGACGGACCTGCAGGCGGTCCCCTTCCCCGTGACCGGTGCACGTCTGGCCGGCTACCGCGACGCGCTGACCGAGGCTGGTCACGACTGGGGCGACGTGCGGATCGCCGTCGTCGAGCGCAACCAGCGCGAACGGGGCGAGGACGCTGCCGCGGCGCTGCTCGAGACGCTGGAGGGCTCCGGCCCCGTGGTGGTGCTGGCCATGAGCGACGAGCTGGCGCTCGGGGCCCGTTCGGCGCTGGGGGGCACGCGACGGAAGGTGACGATCACCGGGTGGGACGCCTCGCGAGAAGCCACCACCTCGGGAGTCTGGTCGGTGTCGGCCTCCCTGCGCGAGCAAGGCCGTGCGTGCGCGCGAGCGGCCCTCTCGGGCGCGCTCGAAGGACACCAGGTGCCGTGGAGCGTGGTCGCGCCCGAAAGACGGCCGGACACCGGTCGGTAGGTGCCGTCCCTCCTGCGCCTCCTCGAGCGATCACCGACCCTCTGACGACGGTGGGAGCATGGCCCGCTCCCGGACCGGCCGGCGTACCCGGGGCCGCGGGGTGCGGTGTCGTGGTCGGGCGGTGGCCGCGCGACGGTCCGGTCAGGCGGGAGCGTACGCGAGCACGGCGTCGAGCAGCCGCACGGCGGCGTCCTTGTCGAGCGGCGCGTTGTACGACCCGCACTTGGGCGACTGGACGCACGCGGGACACCCGTCCTGGCACGGGCAGCGCACGATCGCGTCGCGCGTCGCGCGCAGCCACGTGGCGGCGAGCTCGTACCCGCGCTCGGCGAAGCCCGCCCCGCCGGGGTAGGCGTCGTAGACGAACACCGTCGCCTGCTCGGTGTCGACGTGCAGCGCCGTCGACACGCCGCCGAGGTCCCACCGGTCGCACGTCGCGAGGAGGGGGAGCAACCCGATCGACGCGTGCTCGGCGGCGTGGAGCGCTCCGGGCGCGGTGTCGGCGTCGACCCCGGCCTCCTCCAGCACGGACTCGGGCACGGTCCACCACACGGCCATGGTGGGCAGGGTGTGCTCCGGCAGGTCGAGGGGCTCCGTGCCGAGGATCTGCAGGTCCGGCAGACGGCGACGCTGGAAGCTCACGACCTGCGAGCTCACGTCGACCGGCCCGTACCCCCAGCCGACCGGGCCCCAGCGCCGCTCGACGACCTCGCGCCCGGCGGCCGCGTCCCCGGGCCCCGGCTCGTCGGCGATCGTGATCGACGTGACGGAGCGCGACCACGTGCCGAAGTCGACGTCGGTGCGGCGCACGAGCGCGACGCCGTCGGTCAGGTCGAGGTGCTCGACGACGTAGGTGGCGCCCTGGTGGACGTACACCGCGCCGTCGTGCACGGTCCCGTCGGCCGACGCCGCGTCGACCGTCCCGAGCAGGCGGCCGGTGCGCGCCTCGGCGACGCGGACCGGGGAGCCGCCGGACCCGCGCAGGTCGGTCATCCCCGCGGCGGGCTGCGCGTGCGTCCAGTACCAGCCCGACGCCCGCCGGCGCAGGGCGCCGCGCGCGACGAGCACGCCGAGCAGGTCGGTCACGGCCGCCGGGTCGCCGAACGCGGCGAGGTCCTCCGAGCGCAGGGGGACCTCCGCGGCCGCCGCGCACAGGTGCGGTGCGAGGACGTACGGGTTGGCGGGGTCGAAGACCGTCGCCTCGAGCGGCGCGTCGAAGATCGCCTCGGGGTGGTGCACGAGGTACGTGTCGAGCGGGTCCTCGCGCGCGACGAACGCCACGAGCCCGTCCGCGCCGGCACGCCCCGCTCGGCCGGCCTGCTGCCAGACGGACATGCGCGTCCCCGGCCAGCCCGCGACGAGCACCGCGTCGAGACCCGAGATGTCGACCCCGAGCTCGAGCGCGTTTGTCGTGGCCAGCGCCCGGACCGCGCCGGAGCGGACCGCGTCCTCGAGCTCGCGGCGCTCCTCGGGCAGGTAACCGCCGCGGTACGCCGCGACGCGCCGCGCGAGGTCGGCGTCGACGGGGCGCAGGTAGTCCTGGGTCTGCGTCGCGACCGCCTCGGCGCCCCGGCGCGAGCGCGTGAACGCGAGCGTGCGGGCGCCGGCGAGGACGAGGTCCGCGAGCAGGTCGGCCGCCTCCGACGTCGCGCTGCGTCGGGGGTGCTCGGGCGCCTCGTCTTCGGTCGGCGCCGTGGGCACCGCCGGGTCGTCGACGTGCTCCTCCTGGTGCTGTGCGGCCGCGCCGAAGCCCGCCACCACGGGCGGCTCCCAGAGCGCGAAGGTCCGGTGACCCGACGGGGACGTGTCACCGGCGACCGTCACGACGTCCGCCGGGTCCACGCCGACGAGCCGCGCCGCGCTCACGGCCGGGTCCGCCGTCGTCGCCGACGCCACGACGAACGTCGGCGCCGCCTCGCCCTCGCGCGCGTAGTGCGCGGCGAGCCGCCGCAGCCGCCGCAGGACGAGCGACACGTGCGCGCCGAAGACGCCGCGGTACGCGTGCCCCTCGTCCACGACGACGTACCGCAGGTCGCGCAGGAGCCGTGACCAGCGCCGGTGGTTCGGCAGCAGCGCGAAGTGCAGGAAGTCCGGGTTGGTGAGCACGACGTCGGCGTGCTCGCGCACCCAGCGGCGCTCGTCGGGCGAGGTGTCGCCGTCGCACGTCGAGACGCGCACGTCCCGCGTCCCGGCCGCGTCGAGCAGCCGCTGCAGCCCGGCGAGCTGGTCGGCGGCCAGGGCCTTGGTCGGCGAGAGGTACAGCACGGACCCGCGGCGCGCGACGGACTCGATGCGCCCGGGGTCGAGCGTACGGGCCGCGACGTCGGCCCGGACCGACGTCAGCGCCGGGAGCCAGAACGCGAGTGACTTGCCGGACCCGGTGGACGTGGCGAGCGCGACGTGCCGGCCCGACCACGCGGCATCGGCCGCGACGGCCTGGTGGACCCACGGCCGCTCCACGCCGAGCGCGCGGTACCCGGCGACGAGCGCGGCGTCGGACCAGGCGGGCCAGTCGCCGTGCACGCCGTCGCGCGCGGGCAGCTCACGGACGTGCGTGAGCCGGTCCGCACGACGCCCGCCCGCGAGGAGCACGTCGAGGAGCGGGCTCGACGTCACCAGGGTCGGCGGGGCAGAGGCGTCGGGCACGGCACGAGTCTTCCACCCGGCGCCCACCGTCGCGGCGGCCAGGGTCGGGGCCACGGGACCGGGGTGACCTCTCGCCTGACAGGTCCAGGGTCAGCCGCGGAACACCTCGACGACCGCCCGCGTGAGGTACCACGGGTCCACGACGGCCGTGAGCTCGCGCGCGGAGTGCATCGAGAGGATGGGCACGCCGACGTCGACGGTCCGGATCCCGAGGCGCGTCGCGGTGAGCGGCCCGATCGTCGAGCCGCACGGGACCGTGTTGCGCGACACGAACTCCTGGCTCGGCACCCCGGCCGTCGCGCACGCGCGCGCCCACGCCGCGGCGCCGAGCGCGTCGGTCGTGTACCGCTGGTTGGCGTTGATCTTGAGGATCGGACCACCGCCCGCGAGCGGGCGGTTCGCCGGGTCGTGGCGCTCGGGGTAGTTGGGGTGCACCGAGTGCCCGACGTCGCTCGACACGCACAGCGACGCCGCGAGCTGGCGGTGGCGCTGCTCCTCGCCCGCGCCGAGACCGGCGGCGACCCGCGAGAGCACGTCGGCGAGGAACGGTCCTGACGCCCCGGAGCGCGACTCCGACCCGATCTCCTCGTGGTCGAACGCGGCGAGCACGGGGATCGTCGCGGCCCCGTCGCTCTCGACCGTCGCGCCCGCCCCCGGCGCACCCGCGCCCGCACCCGCGACCTCGAGCAGCGCGGTGAGCCCGGCGTGCACGGAGATCAGGTTGTCGAGCCGCCCCGACGCGAGGAACGCGTCGCGAGCCCCGAAGACCCGCGGGTCCTGCGTGTCGGCGACGACGACGTCGTAGCCGGTGATCTCGCTCGCGCGCACCCCCGCGTGGTGCGCGAGCTCGGCGAGGACGTCGGCCTCCGCGGGCCCGTCGTGGCCGCCGCCGACCCGGTCGGAGCCCGCGGAGCCCGCCGCCGACGACAGCCCCCAGACCGGCTGCGTGTGCTGCTGCTTGTCGAGGGCGAGGCCGTCGTTCACCTGGCGGTCCAGGTGGATCGCGAGCTGCGGGATGCGCAGCAGCGGCCCGGTGCGCACGAGGTGCACGTCGTCCGGCCGTGTGCCGTCGCCCACCACGACCCGCCCGGCGAGCTCGAGCTCGCGGTCGAGCCACGAGTTGAGCAGCGGCCCGCCGTAGATCTCGACGCCCGCCTGCCACCAGCCCTCGCGCACGAGGCCGGGGCGCGGCTTGAGCTTGAACCCGGGGGAGTCGGTGTGGGCGCCGAGGATCGCGAACGGTGTCGTCGGCGTGGCGCCCGGCGGCACGACCCAGGCGATCACGGCCCCGTCGCGCACGACGACGTACCGCCCTCCGACGTCGGGCTCGCGCTGCACCTCCCTCAGGGGCCCGGTCGACGCCGCGTGCGTCGGCCACGCGTCCGTCTCCGCGAGCTGCGTGAAGCCCGCCGCGACGAGACGGCGAGCCACCTCGTGCGCCGCGTGGAACGACGACGGCGAGGCCTGGACGAAGGACATGAGGTCGAGGGCGTGCTCGTGCGCGGCAGCGGTCGGTGCGGGCATGGTGCCAGTCTCGCACCGCGCCGCCCGGTCGCCCGGGCCGGCGTCCGGCCGAGGTCGCCGACGTCCGGGCGGCCTCCAGCCGGCCTCCGGGCGACGTCCAGGTCGACCGCGTACCGTCGTGACGGCCTCACCGGGCAGAGAGGAGAGCGCGATGATCTGGGTCGTCCTGCCGGGACTCGCCCTGGCACCGGAGGACTACGTCCCCCTCGCCCGGGCGATCGATCCGGACGGCGACGTCCGCGTCCTCGACGCCTGGCGCACGCCGGTGACCGACCCGGCGGGCTCGCTCCGCTCCGCCCTGGACGTCGACGGGTCCGACGACGTCGCGCTCGTCGGGCACTCCGCGGGCGGTCTCGCCGCGCTCGAGTGGGCCCTCCTCCACCCCGACGAGGTGCGACGCCTCGTGCTGCTGGACCCCTCGAGCCCGTTCGAGCGGCACCGTCCCGCGCTGCACCCGGGGACCCGGGCGTCGCGTGCCGGACGTGCGGCCGTGGGTGCGGTCGCGGACGTCCTCGCCCCGACCGGACCGGCGCTGCGCCGGGCGGCCGTGCGCGCCGTCGCGCACCGCCCCGACGACCTCGCCCGAGACGTCGCGGCCGCGCGCTACGGCGACCGCGCCGGGTGGCTCGACGTCGCCGACCAGTGGACGGCGAGCTGGGAGCAGGCGCCCCGCGTGCGCCGTCTGCTCGACGACGGTCGTGCCGTCCCGTCGTCGGCGCACCCGCTGCTCATCACCGGCACGCGAGCGAGCGCCCGGTTCCTGCGCGAGCAGCGTGAGCTCGCCGAACGGCTGGACCTGCCGCGCGTCGGGGTCGCGGAAGAGGGCCACCTGTTCCCCCTGACCCGGGCGGACGCCGTCGGGCGCCTCGTGCGCGACGGCTGAGGGTCCGCCCGCGGGCGCGTGTCGTCGGCATCGCGGCGACGGCACCGGCGGACGCCGATGAGTCTGCCGCGCCGGCGAGGTCCACCGGCCATGACGCTCCAGCAGACCCCCGAGATCCAGGCCCGCCCCGACGTCCCGTACGTCGGCGTGACGTGCACCGTGACGATGGCGACGATCGCCGAGGCGGCCGACCGGCTCCTCGAGGTGCTCGCGTGGCTCGCCGAGCGCGGCGTCGAGCCGGCCGGCCCACCGTTCTTCCGCTATCGCGTGATCGACATGGAGGACGATCTCGTCCTCGACGTCGGGTTCCCCGTCGCCACGCCCGTGCCGGACGACGCCGCACCCGTCGGGCACGTCGTCGCACCGGGCCCCCGGTCGGGCACGCTGCCGGCGGGGAGGTACGTGGTCGTGGGCCACCACGGCCACCCTGACGAGCTCGAGGCCGTGACGGGCGACCTGCTCGCGTGGGCCGCGACGCAGGGCCTGGCGTGGGACGCGGACGACCAGCAGCGCGCGTGGGGCGCGCGGGTCGAGCGGTACCTGACGGACCCGTCCGAGCAGCCCGACCTGGCCGAGTGGGACCACGAGCTGGCCTTCCGTCTCGCGGACTGACACGGTGCGGTGTGCCGTGGCACGGCCGCCGTGACGGGCGTGCTTGTGACGGGCTGCACGAACGGTCGTGACCCACGACACACGTGCGTAGACTCCTCCCCATCGTGTCGGCAGGGGCCAGGCACGACCGCAGTCGTCAAGGAGGACGGATGCCCACCCTCGGTACCGAAAGTCTCGCCATCGTCGGGGTGATCGCGCTGATCGCGCTCGTCGCCCTCGGCTTCGCCGTCGTCCTGCGCAGACAGGTCCTCGCCGCACGGGAGGGCAACGACGCGATGCGCGACGTCGCCCTGGCCGTGCAGGAGGGTGCCGCGGCCTACCTGAGCCGACAGTTCCGCACCCTCGCGCTGTTCGCCGTCATCGTGTTCGGCCTGCTGTTCCTCCTGCCGGGCGATGGCGGCGTGCGCGTCGGCCGCTCGATCGCCTTCCTCGTGGGTGCGGCGTTCTCCGCCGCGATCGGCTACCTCGGTATGTGGCTCGCCGTGCGAGCGAACGTCCGCGTCGCGGCTGCCGCGACGCGTCCGGGCGGCCGGACGGAGGGCGCACGCATCGCGTTCCGCACCGGCGGCGTGGTGGGGATGTCCGTCGTGGGTTTAGGCCTGCTCGGTGCGGCGGGGGTCGTCCTGCTGTACCGAGGCGACGCTCCTGCCGTGCTGGAGGGCTTCGGCTTCGGGGCGGCGCTGCTCGCGATGTTCATGCGCGTGGGCGGCGGCATCTTCACCAAGGCGGCGGACGTGGGTGCGGACCTCGTCGGCAAGGTCGAGCAGGGCATCCCCGAGGATGACCCGCGCAACGCGGCGACCATCGCGGACAACGTCGGCGACAACGTCGGCGACTGCGCAGGCATGGCCGCCGACCTCTTCGAGTCCTACGCGGTGACGCTCGTCGCGGCGCTCATCCTCGGCAAGGCCGCGATGGGTGAGGAAGGCCTCGTCTTCCCGCTGATCGTCACCGCGATGGGCGCGCTCGTCGCCGTGCTCGGCGTGTTCATCACGCGCGTGCGGGGCCAGGAGAACGGCCTCAAGGCGATCTACCGCGGCTTCTACCTCTCGGCGCTCGTCGGCGCGGTGCTCGCCGCCGTCGCCGCGTTCGTCTACCTGCCGTCCTCGTTCGGCGAGATGGACGGGACGGCGGACCTGGGCGACCTCTCCGGGATCGCCGCGGACCCGCGCGTCGTCGCGAGCCTCGCGGTCGTCATCGGCGTGGTCCTCGCCGGGATCATCCTGTGGATCACGGGCTACTTCACGGGCACGACGTCGAAGCCCACCCTGCACGTGGCCGCCACCTCGCGCACCGGTGCCGCGACGGTCGTCCTGTCGGGCATCGGCGTCGGCTTCGAGTCCGCCGTCTACACGGCGGGCGTCATCGCGGCCGCGATCTGCGGGCTCTTCCTGCTCGCGGGCGGCTCGGTGTGGCTCGCGCTGTTCCTCGTCGCGCTCGCCGGGTGCGGCCTGCTCACGACCGTCGGCGTCATCGTCGCGATGGACACGTTCGGACCGGTCTCCGACAACGCCCAGGGCATCTACGAGATGTCGCTCGGCGAGGCGTCGGAGGCGGACGAGTCGGACGCCGCGCAGATCCTCACCGACCTCGACGCCGTGGGGAACACGACGAAGGCGATCACCAAGGGCATCGCCATCACGACGGCCGTGCTCGCCGCGACGGCGCTGTTCGGCTCGTACGCGGACGCGGTCAACCACGCGATGGCGGACGTCGAGTCCGTGGGCGCGGGCCTCGTCACGTCGATGCTCGACTACGAGATCATCTCGCCCATCACGCTGGTCGGCGTGATCCTCGGCGCGGCGACGGTGTTCCTCTTCTCCGGGCTCGCGATCGACGCGGTGACCCGTGCCGCGGGTGCCATCGTCTTCGAGGTGCGCCGTCAGTTCCGCGAGCACCCGGGGATCATGACGTACGACGAGCGTCCCGAGTACGGCAAGGTCGTCGACATCTGCACGCGCGACTCGTTGCGCGAGCTCGTGACGCCGGGCCTCCTCGCGGCGTTCGCGCCGATCGCGGTCGGGTTCGGCCTCGGGGTCGGGCCGCTCGCGGGCTTCCTCGCCGGCGCGATCGGTGCGGGCGTGCTCATGGCGGTGTTCCTCGCGAACTCGGGCGGCGCCTGGGACAACGCGAAGAAGATCGTCGAGGACGGCGCGTACGGCGGCAAGGGGTCCGAGGCGCACGCGGCGACCGTGATCGGCGACACCGTGGGCGACCCGTTCAAGGACACCGCGGGGCCCGCGATCAACCCGCTCATCAAGGTCATGAACCTCGTCTCGCTGCTCATCGCGCCGGCCGTGGTCCTGCTCAGCGTGCCGGAGGACGCGAACCAGGTGCTGCGCATCGGGATCGCCGTCGTCGCGGCCGGCATCGCGTTCGGTGCCGTCATCATGTCCCGGCTCCGCGCGGCCCGGGTCGACCGCGAGGAGATCGCGGACGTGCGCGAGGAGGTGACGAGCGGCGCCTGACCGGAGACAGCTCCGCCCGCTCGGGCGAGGGCAGCACTCCGCCGAGAGAGAGCCCCAGCTCGCGAGATAGAGCCCTGGTCGATGACCGGGGCTCTATCTCGCGCACCGGGGCTCTATCTCGCGCACCGGGGCTCTGTCTCCGAGCGCGGTCAGCCCTTGACGGTGAAGCCGGCGCGCAGGAGCGCCTCGTCGCGCGACGACGGGCCGACGAGCAGCTCGAAGTCGCCCGCCTCGACGACGCGGTGACCGGCGGCGTCCACGAGCGTGCAGTCGGCGACCGGGACCTCGAGGTCGATGACGGCCGTCTCGCCCGGGGCGAGCTCCACCTTGCGGTAGGCCTTGAGCTCCTTGTCGGCCCACGTCACCGTCGTGACGGCGTCGCTGACGTACACCTGCACGGTCTCGCGCACCGCGCGCGCACCGACGTTGCGCAGCGTCACCTGGGCGCGCACGACGTCGTCGAGCCCGACGACCGCGTCCTGGACGCGCAGGTCGGCGTACTCGACGGTCGTGTAGCTCAGGCCCTCGCCGAACGCGAACGCGGTGCGCTGGGTGAGGTCGGCGTACCGGTCGCCGTGCTGCCCGCGCACCTGGTTGTAGTAGGTGGGCTGCTGGCCGGCGTGCTCCGCGAACGAGACCGGCAGCCGGCCCTCCGGCTCGACCAGGCCGAGCAGCAGCTCGGCGACGGCCTGCCCGCCGCGCATGCCGGGGTTCGCGGCCCACACGATCGCGGCGGCGTCGCGCGCGGACGGCGGCAGGACGAGCGGCTTGGACGCCACCACCACGACGACGAGCGGGGTGCCCGTCGCGGCGAGCGCGTCGAGGAGCGCGACCTGTCCGCCGACGAGCTCCAGCGTCGCCGTCGACCGGCCTTCGCCGACGAGCTCGATCCGGTCGCCGACGACCGCCACGACGTAGTCGGCCTCCCGGGCCGCGTCGACGGCCTCGGCGATCAGCGCGTCGTCGGGCGACGCGGGCACGACGACCTGGGGGCGGGGCTGTCCGTCGGGGAAGAACGCGCCCTCGGGGTCGGGTTCGAGCGTGAGGATGTCGGCGCCGCGCGCGTGCGTCACGGTCCACCCGCCGGGCACGTGCTCGCGGAAGCCGTCGAGGACGGTGGCCGTCATCTCGCGCGGGTGCCCGGTCGGCAGCCAGTCGGCCTGTCCGGACGCGCCGGCCCAGTCGCCGAGCTGGGTGTGGTCGTCGTCGGCGTTGGGCCCGACGACGGCGACCGTGCGGCCCGGCGAGCCGGCGGGCGCGACCGCGCGGCCGTCGTCGCCGGCCGTGAGACCGCCGGCGAGCGGGAGCGTGCCGTCGTTGCTCAGGAGGACGAGCGAGCGTCGCGCGATCTCGAGGTTCACGGCCGTGTGCTCGCCGGACGCGATGACGGCCTGCTGGCGCGCGACGTCGGGCCGGCGCGGGTCCTCGAACAGCCCGAGCCGCACCTTGAGGGTGAGGATGCGGCGCACGGCGTCGTCGACCGCGGACTCGGCGACCAGGCCCTGCGCGACCGCCTCCAGCGCGCCCTCGTAGAACTGCGGCGTGGTCATGACCATGTCGTTGCCCGCGCGGATCGCCGCGGCGGCCGCGTGCACGTGGTCGGGCTGGATCTTCTGCTCCCAGACCATGCGCCCGACGTTGTCCCAGTCGGTGACGAGCGTGCCCGTGTAGCCCCACTCGCCGCGCAGCACCTCGTCGAGGAGCCAGCCGTTGACCGTCACGGGCACGCCGTCCATCGACTGGTAGCCGAGCATGAACGTCGCGACGCCCTCGCGCGCGACGCGCTCGAACGGCGGGAGGAACCACGAGCGCAGCTTGCGCCGGGAGATGTCGGCCTCGCTCGCGTCGCGCCCGCCCTGGGTCTCGGAGTAGCCCGCGAAGTGCTTCGCCGTGGCGAGCACCCCGGTGGGGTCCGTGTCGCCCCCGCCCTGGTACCCGCGGACCATCGCCGACGCGAGCTCGCCGATGAGGAACGGGTCCTCGCCGAACGTCTCGTCGACGCGGCCCCAGCGCAGGTCGCGCGCGATGCACAGGACGGGCGAGAAGGTCCAGTGGATCCCGGTGGCGGCGACCTCGACGGCGGTCGCGCGCGCGACGCGCTCGACCAGCTCGGGGTCCCACGTGGCCGCCATCCCGAGCTGGGTCGGGAAGATCGTCGCGCCGACCCAGAACGAGTGTCCGTGGATCGCGTCCTCGGCGACGAGCAGGGGGATGCGCAGCCGGGTGGCCTCCGTGAGCGCGTGCGCCTCGCGGACGTTCTCCGGGGAGGCGTGGAGGATCGAGCCGACGTGCTTGTCCTCGATCAGCGGCCCGACGCCGTCGCGTGCGTCGAGCTGGAGCATCTGCCCGACCTTCTCGGGCAACGTCATGCGGGCGAGGAGGTCCTCGACGCGCTCGGCGACGGGCAGGGACGGGTCGAGGTAGGCGGCTGTGCTCACGCGCACATCCTACTGGAAGGCTGACAGGTCAGTAAGTAAAGCGGTTCGACACCCGAGGTGGCGTGTCGTCGCGGTCGTCGCGCGCGCGTCAGCGCCAGCGGTCGAGCAGGCGGGCGACGGTCGCGGTCGCGTGGTCGAGCACCCTGCCGTCCTCCTCCGCCGCGGCCCCGACGAGAGCGGCGTCGACGACGTGCCCGAGCAGGTCGACGTCCTCGACGTCGTCGTAGCCCGACGCGTCGAGGACCGTCCGCAGCGCGGCGAGGAGCCGAGGCCGCGACGCGCGCATGATCGGACGCAGCGCCGGGTCGCGCATCGCGGTGATCATGGGGTCGAGGCGGGCGTCGACGACCGTGTCGTCCACGTGCGGCGCGTAGAGGGTCGCGATGAGCTCCCGGGCGGTCGCGGCGGACGACCGGGCGCGCCGTGGCAGCCCGTCGGCGTGCTCCTGCGCCGCGGTCGCGCGCAGGTCCTCGGCCGCCTCCACCGCGGCGGCGACGAGCGACGCGCTCGTCGGGAAGTAGTACGACGCCGAGCCCTGGGGCAGGCCCGCCGCGCGGGCCACCTGCCGGTGCGTCACCGCGCCGAGCCCGTGCTCGATGAGCAGCCGCGCCGCGGCGTCGACCATCGCGCGCTGGCGCTGGGTGCTGCGGTCCTGGACCGTGGTCCGTGCGCCGTCGAGCGCCCGCGTCGGCGTCTCGTCGGGAGGCTCGGGGGTCGTCACGCGGACATCCTAGAGGGCCGACCGATACGGGCGTATGGAGACCTCCGGGCCGCGGATGTCGCGGATGTGCCGTCCGGGGGGTTCGTCCAGGGCGTCGGAGGCCTCATCATGGTGGCCATGCGATCTCCGGTGCGCACCGTGGCCCACGGCGCCGTGCTCGTCGCCGTGGCGACGCTGTGCTTCGCGACGGTCGCGAGCGGCTCCTTCGACGTCGTCTCCCTGCCGGGGGCCGCACCGGCCGCGGTGCCGCCTGCCAGCGCGGGAGGGACCGACGACGGGGCCCCTGCGGGCGGCACGGGAACCGACACCCCGAGCGCCGACGGCGGTGCCGAGGCCGAGGGGAGCGCGCCCGACGAGGGCGCCGACCCGGCCGCCGTCGACCCCGCGTGCCACGCCGCGGAGGTCGCGTGGGGTGACGCCGCGAAGGCCCAGGTGAACCTCAGCGTGGAGCACCCCGAGACGCTCGTCGCCGGCTTCACGACCGCCCGCGACACCCTGGCCGCGGCCGAGCCGCCGAGCGCCGTCGCGCAGGACTGGGACGTCGTGACGACGTACCTCACGATGATCGCCGACGCGGTGGAGGCCGCGGGGGCCGACGACCCGGAGGAGCTCGCGCGGTCGATCGACCGCGTCGGACGCAAGATCGACACCGGGGCGCTGACCCGGTCGTCGCAGCGCGTCACCGAGTTCTTCCACGCAGGCTGCACCACCTCCTGACAACCTTTTCCGGACACTTCATCCCATGGCGTTCGCCACATGGGGAGGACTCCCCGGATCGGCCGTTCTGGCACGCCGTCACCCCCCGGGTACGACAGCATGGTCCCCATGCGCACCCGACTGACGATCACCAAGACCACGACCGCTCTCGCGACGAGCGCCCTCCTCGTCCTCGGCCTCGCCGCGTGCGGCGGCTCCGGCAGCGACGAGGAGACCCCCGAGACCACGGCGAGCGAGGAGTCGGCTCCCGCGGAGGAGGAGACCACCGAGGAGACCACGGAGGAGGAGCCCGAGGCCGAGGCGGAGGGCGCGTCCGGCGACGTGTGCGCCGCGATCGACGAGCTCACCGGCGTGAGCGGCGTCGACACGAGCGACCCGGCGGCAGCGGTCCAGGCCTTCGAGGACATCTCGACGGCCTTCGAGGCGGCCGAGCCGCCCGCGGACCTCGCGAGCGACTGGGACTACCTGACCACCACGTTCCGCACCTTCACGGACACGATGGCCGCCGCGGCCGGGGACCCGGCGAACGCCGACGTCACCGCCCTCAGCGAGGCCACGACGGCGCTCACGGGCGAGGAGTTCATGAGCGCGACGACGAACATCGCGACCTACGGCGCCCAGAACTGCTGACGCCTCCACCCTGACCGACCCGACCCCGGGTCGCCGGGCGACACGACGTCGTCCCGTGCGGCCCGGGGTCCGTCGTGCCCGGCGGACCGCGTGCGGGCCGTCGGCGCCCGGATCCCGCAGGATGGACCCATGCCCGCACCCCACGCCCCGTCGAGCCCGCCTCCGCCCGGGACGGGCCTCGCCCCGGACGCGCTCCAGAGGGCTGTCGACGACCTGCGCGCCGACCTCGGCGCTGCCGACTTCACCGTCGACGGGGTCGAGCGCCGGCTCGGTCCGGTGGCCGCCGCGGCGCTGCACCGGGAGCAGGCGGTCCCTGCGCGGCGGGTGCTGCGCGGAGCCTGGCCTGGTCCGGGGCGAGACGAGGCGCGCGAGCACGGGGCGTCGTCGGGCACGGACGACGCGGTGGGGACCCTGACCGCCCTCTTCCTCCTCGGCGACGACGTCCCGCGCCGCGCCCTCGACGCGGCGCTCGCGCGGACCGGGACGGACGGCGCGGTGCGCCTCGGTCTCGTCGAGGTAGCCGGGGGAGCGCCCGACGACGCGGTGCGCGCGCTGGTCGACCTGCGCCCCTACGCGTCGTCGGACGCCGCGGGCCCCGTCTCGTGGTGGCTCTCGTCCGACCTCGGCGAGCTCGCGACCGACCGACGCCTCGCCGCCGACCACGTCCTCGGGGCCGGGGGCGCGTCGCTGACGCTCGCCCAGGTGACGATGCGCACCGCCGTCGACCGGGTGCTCGACCTCGGCACGGGCTGCGGCATCCAGGCGCTGCACGCGGCCCGGCACGCGCGCCACGTCGTCGCGACCGACATCTCCGCACGCGCGCTCGGGTTCACCGCCTTCAACGCCGCGCTCGACCTGACGCCCGGCGAGCCCGGGACGGGCGCGGGCGCGATCCACCTGCGGTCCGGGTCGATGCTCGAGCCCGTCGCGGGGGAGACGTTCGACCTCGTCGTGTCCAACCCGCCGTTCGTCATCACGCCGCGGGCGACGGGCGGCGGCGCAGGCGTCACCGAGTACGAGTACCGGGACGGCGGCCGTGCCGGGGACGACGTCGTGCGCGACCTCGTCACCGGCGTCGGCGCCGTGCTCGCCCCGGGCGGCGTCGCACAGCTCCTCGGCAACTGGGAGCACCGCCGCGGCGAGCCGTGGACCGAGCGCGTCGGAGCGTGGCTCGACGCCGCCGGGCTCGACGGCTGGGTGATCCAGCGCGAGGTGCTGGACCCCGCGGAGTACGCCGAGACGTGGATCCGCGACGGCGGCACGACCGCCGACCGCGAGCCGGGCGCCTGGGCCTCCGCCTATGACGCGTGGCTCGACGACTTCGCCACGCGTGACGTCGAGGCGGTCGGGTTCGGGATCGTCACGCTGCGGCGCCCGGTCTCGGGCGTCCCCACGCTGCGCCGCCTCGAGGAGCACACGGGATCCGTCCACCAGCCGCTCGGCGCCCACCTCGCGGCGTCGCTCGCGGCCCACGACTGGCTCGGGGCCCACGACGACGCGGCCCTCGCGGACGAGCGGCTGACCGTCGCGCAGGACGTCACCGAGGAGCGGTTCCACACACCGGGCGCGGCCGACCCGAGCGTCGTGCTCCTGCGCCAGGGCGGCGGGCTCGGCCGCGCGGTCCACGCCTCGACGGGCCTCGCCGCGCTCGTCGGCGCGAGCGACGGCGAGCTGAGCGTCGGGCAGCTCGTGGGCGCCATCGCGTCGCTGTTCGAGGTCCCGGCCGAGGACCTCGCCGCCGAGCTCCTCCCGGGCGTGCGCGGTCTCGTCCGCGACGGGTTCCTCCTCTCGGACGCACCCTAGCGAGACCGTCCCGCCGACCCGGCACGGATATCGGCCTCCCGCAGGTGGGATCCGACGTCGCGCCGAGACCCGACCCCGAGGCGGCTACGCGAACAGCGCGGGGCCGTACTTCAGCACCACCAGGATCGCGAGGCCCACGAGCCACGCCCCGACGAGGTACCCGTACGCGCCCGACCGCACGAAGCCGAGCAGCCTCGTCTGCGCGCGCCGCGGGAGGTAGAGGTTGTCCTCGATCACGTTCCAGTGGAGCAGGGACGCGAAGACGAGCGTCGTCGAGACGGTGATGAGCAGGCACCACGGGCACAGCGCGCCGATGACGACCATCGACTGGTAGAAGAGCCAGTACGCGAACACGACGCCCAGGAAGTACACGCACTGCGCCGAGAAGAGGAACCACCGAGGGAACCGCACCCCGCCGAGCGCGGCGACCGCCGTCGTGATGACGACGGGCTCGGCGATCATCCCGAGGAACGCGTTGGGGAAGCCGAACACCTGCGCCTGCCACGACTGCGCGACCGTCCCGCACGACAGGACGGTGTTGACGTCGCACGACAGCGTGGCGGTCGGGTTCGCGGCGAGCAGCACGGCGTCGTACGACAGCACGAACGCCGCGACGAGGCTGAGCAGCCCGAACACGAGCATCTCGCCGAACAGCACCGTCCGGGAGTGCGACCAGCCGGTGGGGCGCTCGAACGGGTCGAACCCCGTCACGTCCCGCTTGCCCGACGTGAGGGTGGTGGTCGGGTCGCTCATGGGCGGTCCTCCGGTCGCGGACCAGGTGCCCGCGGGCAGACGGCGCACCGGTCCTCCGGTGCGCGAGAGCGGCGTCCGGCCGGCAGGGTGGGCGCGCTGCCGGCCAGGCGCCGGGCTCCAGCGTAGGAACCAGGCGCCGTCGGGCGACAGGGACCATGGTCCCGACCTCACGGCGAGCGACGCACCCGGGGTCGAGCGAGGCACGATCGCCGCGCGGCCCGTGGCGCTGCCGCACGACGGCGGCCGGGCGACCTAGGATCACGGGGCGCGTCGCGCGCGCGGCTCGCTCGCGAGCCCTGCCGACGGCGCCCCCCGAGAACGACCGGACGACCCGAGAGGACCTGCGTGCTGCACGACGACGTCGACGCCCTGCGACGATCGAACGCGGCGTGGCGGTTGCTCCGCGCGGACACGGCGCCGCTCGTGCTGTCGTTCCTCGGCACGGTGTTCGTCGAGGAGAACGTGCGGGCCATCCCCGAGTCGGAGCTCGTCGCGCGGCTCGACGACCACCTCTGGGCCCTGCGTCGTGCGGAGCGCGGCGGCTCGTCGGAACCGCGCTACCCGCGCAGCCCGCAGGCGTACGTCGACCACTGGGCGCACCCCGACCAGGCCTGGCTGCGCGCGTGGTACCCGCCGGGTTCGACCGAGCCGCACTACGACGCGACGCCCGCCGTCGAGCAGGCCGTGCGCTGGGTCGCGTCCCTGCGGGGGCGGGCGTTCGTCGGCACCGAGTCGCGGCTCAACACCGTGTTCGAGCTGCTGCGCCAGCTCACGGTCGGCGCCCAGACCGACCCGGCGGAGCGCCTGCGCGAGCTCGAGGAGCGGCGCGACCGGATCGACGACGAGATCGCCCAGGTGCGCGCGGGCCGCGTCGCCGTCCTCGACGCCGCGGCGCAGCGCGACCGGTACCAGCAGCTCACGCAGACCGCGGCCGACCTCCTGTCCGACTTCCGCGAGGTCGAGGCCAACTTCCGCTCCCTCGACCGCGCGCTGCGCGAGCGCATCACGGGGTGGGACGGCGCGAAGGGCGAGCTGCTCGAGGAGGTCGTGCGCTCGCGCACCGCGATCGCCGAGTCGGACCAGGGCCGCTCGTTCCACGCGTTCTACGACTTCCTCCTCGACCGTCGGCGCCAGGAGGAGTTCGCCGCGCTCGTCGACCAGGTGCAGGCGCTCGACGCGATCGCCGCGGACGTCGCGCCGGCCGTCGGGCGGGACGCCGCGCACGAGGCCGCGCACGAGGCCCCGCACGACACCGCCCGAGATGCCGGGCACCGCCGCCTGCGGCGCATCCACTACGACTGGCTCGACGCCGGGGAGCGCACGCAGGCCACGGTCCGCACGCTCTCCGAGCAGCTGCGCCGCTTCCTCGACGACCAGGTGTGGCTCGAGAACCGTCGCGTCATGGACATCCTGCGCGGGATCGAGGCGAAGGCGCTCGCGGCCCGCGACGTCGCACGGGGAGCGGTCCGCACGCCGCCCGGCACGACCACCGCGGGCCCGCCCGGGATGGTGATCGACGCGGTCGCGCCCGAGGTGGTCCTCCCGACCGAGCGACCTCTGTTCACGCCGCGGCCGAGCGCCCGGCTCGACTCCGACCACGTCGAGGAGGGCGACGAGGACTTCGAGGTCGCCGCGCTCTACGAGCAGGTGCACGTCGACCCCGAGCGCCTCGCCCGCACGGTGCGGGACGTGCTGTCGCGTCCCGGCGGTCGCAGCCAGGTCTCGCTCGGCGAGCTGGTCCGCGACGCCCCGCTCGAGCACGGTCTCGCGGAGCTCGTGTCGTACCTGTCGCTCGACGACCCGCGCTTCGCCGTCGTGCACGACGACGAGGCGACCGACGAGGTGAGCTGGCTCGGGGAGCTGCCGCCCGCCGTCGGGCACGCCGACGACCGGCCCGAGGACGCGCCCGCGCCCGACCCGGTGGTGCGTGTCGCACGACTGCCGCGCGTGACCTACGCGCGGCGCACCCCTGCGGCCGCGTCGGGCGCGCCCGGCCCGACCCGCCCCGAGGAGGAGCAGTGAGCACACCGGCGAGCACGACCCGCCCCGCGCGCAGCCCGGAGCTGTCCGTCGTCGTCACGTCCCTGCTCAAGGGGGTCGTGTACCGCGAGTCGGGCGAGGAGACGTGGCGCGACCTGCTCGCGCACGAGGCCCAGGTGCGCGACGCCGTCGCGATGCTCGGCCTGCAGGTCGTCGTCGACGAGGGCGACGGGTACGCGTACCTGCGCTCGCAGCCGGAGCACGAGCGCGACGAGCGCGTGCCGCGGCTGATCCCGCGCCGGGAGCTGCCGTTCGACGTGAGCCTGCTGCTCGCGCTGCTGCGCAAGCGGCTCGCCCAGTCCGACTCCGAGGGCGGGGACACGCGCCTCGTCCTGACGCGTTCCGAGATCGTCGAGCTGCTGCGCGTCTTCCTCGCGCAGGACGCCGGCGCGGCGACGAACGAGGCGCGCCTCGTGGACCGCGTCGACGCGCTCGTGCGGCGCGTCGTCGAGCTGGGGTTCCTGCGTCCCGCGGGCCGTCAGGCGCTGCCCGACGACGCGGGGCCGGGTCCGGGGGCCGCCGACCCGGCCGGTCCGCCCGGGGAGGGTGAGGGCGACGCGCGTCGGTTCGAGGTCCGCCGCGTGCTCAAGGCGTTCGTCGACGCGCAGTGGCTCGCGGACCTCGACGCGCGGCTCGCGCAGTACCTGGAGGTGGCCGCGGGCCGGGACGACGGCACGGGCACGCCCGGGAGCACCGGGACGAGAGCGGCGGGCGGCGCGGCAGCGGTCGCGCAGACGGGGACGGTGGAGTGATGGAGGGCCTGTTCAGCCCGGTCGAGCTGCACGACCCGGCGACCGACCTCGACGCGCGCGCCGGCTTCCGGCTCGACCGCCTCGAGGTCCTCAACTGGGGCACGTTCGACCAGCGCGTGTGGGCGTTCGACCTCGACGGGCGCAACGCGCTGCTGACCGGCGACATCGGCTCCGGCAAGTCGACCATCGTGGACGCCGTGACGACGCTCCTCGTGCCGTCGCACCGCATCTCGTACAACAAGGCGGCGGGCGCGGGCGCGCGCGAGCGGTCGCTGCGCTCGTACGTCGCGGGCCACTTCAAGGCGGAGCGCGACGAGGCGACGGGGACGACGCGCCACGTCGGGCTGCGCGAGCGCGGCACGTACTCGGTCGTGCTCGGGCGGTTCGCGAACCGCGGCTTCGACCAGCAGGTGACGCTCGCGCAGGTGTTCTGGCTCGCGCCGGGCCAGTCGGGGCAGCCGGACCGGTTCTTCGTCACGACGGACCGGCCGCTGACGATCACCGAGGACTTCGCCGGGTTCGGGGGCGACGTCGCGGCGCTGCGGCGTCGGCTCCGGGAGTCGGGAGCGCAGGTGCGCGACCACTTCCCCGAGTACGGGCGGGACTTCCGCCGGCTCCTGGGCATCCCGTCCGACCAGGCGATGGACCTGTTCCACCAGACGGTGTCGATGAAGTCCGTCGGGGACCTCGGGGAGTTCGTGCGCGAGCACATGCTCGAGCCGTTCGACGCCGACCGCTGGACCGACCGGCTCGTCGCCCACTTCGACGACCTGACGTCCGCGCACGACGCCGTGGTCCGCGCGACCGCGCAGATCGACCGCCTCGCGCCGCTGCTCGCGGACGTCGACGCGCACGACGCGCTCGGCCGGCGTGCGGAGGCGGTGACGGCGCGGCGCGACGCGCTGCGCGCGTTCACGGCGTCGCGACGGGTCGCGGACCTCGACGGGCTCATCGGCGCGCTCGAGGAGCGGGTCACGGACGGCGAGTCGCGGCGGGCGAGCGCGTCGTCGGCCCTGGAGGAGCTCAGGGCGGAACGGCAGCGGCTCGAGCTCGAGCGCGCGGGGCACGGTGGTGACCGGCTCGCCGCGATCGAGGGCGAGATCGCCCGGCGCGAGGTCGAGCGCACCGCCCGGGAGCGCCGCGCGACGCAGCTCGCGGGCTACGCGGTCCGGGCGGGGCTCACGCTCACCCCCCGTGCCGACGCTCCCGCCGCGGACGGGTCCGGTGCCGAACCCCGGGTTACGCGGCAGGAAGACGCTCCAGCGCCGCACAAGCCGGGGTTCGGCAGCGACGGTGAGGGCTCCGTGCCGCACGAGCCCGGGTCCCGCGGCGAGGGTGCGGCCGTGCGGGCGCTCGCGGACGCTCTCGTCGACGCCGAGGCGTTCGCGGCGCTGCGCCGCGAGGTCGACGCCGCGGCGGCGGTCGTGCGCGACGGGCTCACCCGGGCCGAGGAGGAGGTCGCGGACGTCGGCGGGCTGCTGCGCGCCGTGGAGCAGGAGACCGCGGAGGTCAAGGCCGAGCTCGCGAGCCTCGCCGACCGACGCTCCAACCTGCCGCGGACCCACCTCGACGTGCGCGACCGCCTGTGCGCCGGGGTCGGGCTGACGCCGGACGACCTGCCGTTCGTGGGCGAGCTGCTCGCCGTCCGTCCCGAGCACGAGGCGTGGGAGGGCGCGGCCGAGCGCGTGCTGCGCGGCTTCGCGCTGTCGCTGCTCGTGCCCGCGGCGCACTACGAGGCCGTCGCCGCGTGGGTCGACCGCGAGCACCTCGGGCTGCGGCTCGTCTATCACCGGGTGCCCGAGCGCGTCGGCGCGCCCCGGCCCGCCGAGCGGCCCGACGGCGCGCTCGTGCTCGCCGACCTGCTCGACGTCCGCACGCTCGACGGCGCGCCCGCGCTCACCGCGTGGGTCGAGGCCGAGATCGAGCGCCGCGCCGACCACGCGTGCGCCGACGACCTCGACGCGTTCCGTCGGCTCCCGCGGGCCGTCACCCGGTCCGGCCAGGTCAAGCACTCGCCGGACCACCACGAGAAGAACGACGTGCGCGCCGTCGACGACCGCCGCGGGTACGTGCTCGGCTGGTCGACGCAGGCGAAGGTCGACGCCCTGCTGGAGCAGGCGGCCGAGGTGACCTCGCGCCGGGACGCGCTGGCGCGGCGTCGTGACGCGGCGGCCGCCCGGCGGGCGGACCTGCAGGAGCGGTCGGCGGCCCTGGGCCGGGCGGACGTGTACCGGGACTGGGACGAACTGGACTGGCGCGCGGAGGTCGCGCGCATCGCCGAGCTCGAGGCGGAGAAGAGCCGTCTCGAGCAGGCGAGCGACGAGCTCGGCCGCATCGCAGGGGCGCTCGCCGAGATCGCCGACCGCCAGGCCGGGCTCGAGGCGGAGCGCGACAGCGTCGTCGCGACGCTCGGCGCCGACCGGCACGCGCTCGACGAGGCGCGGACGGCGCGCGACCGGGCTCGCGCGGTGCTCGACGGCGCCGGCGAGGCGCTCGACGAGGAGACGACGGCGGCGCTCGCCGAGGAGTTCGACCGCGAGCTCGCGTCGGTCGGGACGACGGCGGGTGCGCGCGCGGGGGACGGGCCGGCCGGCTCGGCAGGAGGGCCGACGCGCGCGGCCGACCTGGACGCCGTCGAGAACGCGGTGCGGTCACGCCTCACGGCCGAGGCCGAGCAGGCGCAGCGGGAACGCGCGGACCTCGGTACGCGCATCGCCGGGCAGATGGCAGCGTTCCGGTCGGCGTACCCCGTCGAGACCGCGGAGCTCGACGCCGACGTGCGCTCCGCCGACGGCTACCGCGAGATCCACGACCGGCTGGTGCGCGACGACCTGCCGCGCTTCGAGGCCGACTTCAAGGCGTACCTCAACACCAACGCGATCCGCGACATCGCCGGGTTCGCCGCGGAGCTCGCCAAGCAGGCGGACCTCATCCGCGACCGCATCGACACGATCAACGACTCCCTGCGCGCGATCGACTACAACCCCGGGCGGTACATCCGGCTCGAGGTGTCGCGCACGCCGAACGTCGAGGTGCGCGAGTTCCAGCAGGACCTGCGCGCGTGCACCGACGGCGACGGCATCCTCGCCGAGGACGACCGCGCGCTCGCCGAGGGCGACGGGTCCGCGGCCGACGGCGCGCTGTCCTACTCCGAGGACCGGTTCCTGCGCGTCAAGGCGCTCGTCGAACGCTTCCGCGGGCGCGAGGGCATGACGGACCTCGACGACGCGTGGCGCCGACGCGTGACCGACGTGCGCAACTGGTTCGTGCTGTCGGCGTCGGAGCGGTCGCGCGCGGACGACTCCGAGCACGAGCACTACTCCGACTCCGGCGGCAAGTCCGGCGGGCAGAAGGAGAAGCTCGCGTACACGATCCTCGCCGCGTCGCTCGCGTACCAGTTCAAGCTCGACTGGGGCGCGGTGCGCTCGACGGCGTTCCGGTTCGTCGTCATCGACGAGGCGTTCGGGCGGGGCTCGGACGAGTCGACGCGGTTCGCGCTCGAGCTGTTCCGCCGCCTCGGGCTCCAGCTGCTCATCGTCACGCCGCTGCAGAAGATCCACGTCATCGAGCCGTACATCTCCGCGGTCGGGTTCGTGGACAACCCGACGGGGCGCTCGTCGCGCCTCCGGACTCTGACGATCGACGCCTACCGAGACGGCCGCGAGAACCACGAGCTCCGCGAGGGCGACGGCAGCCGTGACACCGAGCCGGCTACCCTTCCCTGACGAGAGAGAGCCCTGGTCGCCGACGTAGAGCCGTGGTCACGCGACCAGAGCTCTATCTCGCGGACCGGGGCTCTACTTCGGTGACCACGGTTCTCTCTCGCGGGCCTGAGCACGCCGTAGCACGCCCGGGACCGACCGCGGTGGGAAGGGTGCCCGACGGCGGGTGGTTCAGTCCAGCGGTCGCGGGCGGCTCGCGCCCGCGAGGGTGGCCGCGAGGATCGCCTCGATCGCGAAGGCCGTCGCCCCCGCGAGGTCGACGGCGTCCGGGTCGAGGAGCCACTGCGTCTGGAGGCCGTCCATGACGCCGATGATCGACGAGGCCGCGCGGTCGAGCGCCGCGTCGTCGAGCTCGAGGTCCACGTCGTCGGTACCCGCGGCGCGGCGCTCCTCGACGACCTCACGCAGCGCACCCGCGATGTCGGCGCGGAGACCCGCGAACCGCGCCGTGACCCACGCGCTCGCGGGATGGCCGTCGGTGACGGCCTCGCCGGCGATGACGGTGTACGCCTGGACGATGCCCGGGCGCTCGGCGTTGATCGCGGCAGTCGTCACGAGGTGCCGGAACAGGTCGAGGCCCCCGGGGATGTGCCGACCCTCGAGGTGCTCGACGTCCTCCCGGTCGCGGAACTCGAGGACGGCGGTGAGGAGCCGGTCCTTCGACCCGAAGTGGTGCAGGACGCCCGCGTGCGTGATGCCGACCTGCTCCGCGACCTCGGCCAGCGAACCCTGGTGGTACCCCCGCGAGCCGAACACCTTCATCGCCGCGCGGAGGATCTCCTCGCGCCGCGCGAGCGTCTCGGGGCGGGGCCGCCGTGCCGGACGGACGCGCGCGCCACCGTCCGCAGGGAGCGGCCGCGAGGAGACGTCGGTCATGCTCGCCAGCCTACTGCTGCGCGCGACGTCGGCCCGGCTCCGTCGGCCGGCGCGGACCGCTCGCCGCGCCGTCCTGGCGGGACAGTTCCTGCTCGACGTCTTTCCCGAACTCCCACAGACGTCGCCTACGGTGGGAGGATGCCGTCCGACCACGCGCCGACGCGACCGCTGCCGACCGGTGGCGGGACCGGGACGCGCCCGCTGCCCGTCGTCGCTCCGGCCGGGCCGACGGGGCCGTACGCGGGGTCGCCCGCCGCGCCGCCGGCCCGTCCGCAGGCAGGCGCGTCCCGCCCGACGACGCAGCCCGGCCCGACGACGCAGCCCGGCCCGACGACGCAGCCCGGCCCGACGGCGCGGGTCGCCCCCCGGGTCGTGGCGGGGCTGGTCGCCCTCCTCGCGGCGGCGCTCGCGTGGGCCGTGTGGCGGTTCTTCGTCGACACCTACGCGGGCCAGATGCTCGAGCGTGCGGCGTTCGACGGCGCCGTGAACGGGCAGGGCCGGCTGTGGACGCTCGGCGAGCCGGTGCTCGACACGGTCTCGGTGACGTTCGTCGTCGGCGGTCTCGCCGCGGCGATGGCGATCGCCGTCGTCCGGCGTCGCTGGGGCCTCGCGGTGCAGGTGGCCTTCCTCGTGGTGGGGGCCAACGTGACGACCCAGGCGGTCAAGCACGTTCTCCTCGGGCGCGAGAACCTCATCGGCGGGTGGACGGCCGACAACTCGTTGCCGAGCGGGCACACCACCGTCGCGGCGTCGGTCGCGGCGGCGCTGCTTCTCGTGGTGCCGCGCGGTGGGCGTCCGCTGGTGGCGGTGCTCGGTGGGGCGTACACGGCCGCCATCGGCGTCTCGACGCTCGTCGGCCAGTGGCACCGGCCGAGCGACGTCGTCGCGGCCGTCCTCGTGGTGCTCGCGTGGGGCGCGCTCGTGTGCGCGTTCACGCCGCGCTCGTCGCTCGACCCGCGTGCGGGCGCCTCGCCGGGGTCCGTCGTCACGGCGGTGCTCCTGTTCCTGGGCGCGGCGGCGTCCGGCGCCGCCGCCCTGTGGGCGATGCGCGCGACCCCGGCGACGTGGGACACGACGACCGCGCAGGAGGCGACCGCCTACCTCGGCGGCGTCGCCGGCGTGACCGCGGTGACGGCCTGCGCCTTCGCGCTGCTGCTGCTCGTCCGCCAGTCCACGGCTCGTCCGGTCGCCGCCGGGGTTCAGCGGTAGGGTGCCGCAGGCGCGGATGGCGTAACGTCGTAGGCTGCCCGGTCTGCGGCCCGGGAGACGCCGACAGCGCGCCCGACCGGTGCCCCCGAGAGCCCGGCGCACGGAACACACTTCGTACCGACGAAAGCAGGATGGGATGCCACGCAAGCTCGTGATCGTCGAGTCGCCCGCCAAGGCTCGCAAGATCCAGGGCTACCTCGGCGACGACTACGAGGTCGAGGCGAGCGTCGGGCACATCCGGGACCTGCCGCAGCCGTCGGAGCTGCCCGCGGACATGAAGAAGGGCCCGTACGGGAAGTTCGCGGTCGACGTCGACAACGGGTTCGACCCGTACTACGAGGTCTACGCGGACAAGAAGAAGAAGGTCGCGGAGCTCAAGCGCGCGCTCAAGGACGCCGACGAGCTCTACCTCGCGACCGACGAGGACCGCGAGGGCGAGGCCATCGCGTGGCACCTGCTCGAGGCGCTCAAGCCCAAGGTCCCCGTGAAGCGCATGGTGTTCCACGAGATCACGCGCGAGGCGATCCAGCGGGCGCTGCAGAACACGCGCGACCTCGACACGAGCCTGGTCGACGCGCAGGAGACGCGCCGCATCCTCGACCGGCTCTACGGCTACGAGGTCTCGCCGGTGCTGTGGCGCAAGGTCCGCCAGGGACTGTCCGCGGGCCGCGTGCAGTCCGTCGCGACGCGCCTCGTCGTAGAGCGCGAGCGCGAGCGCATGGCGTTCGTCGCCGCGGAGTACTGGGACGTCACCGGCACGTTCGGCCTCGCGGGGGAGGCCGCGGCCGCGGCTCCCGACGACGCCGGCAAGGCGTTCGGCGCGCGGCTCGTCCAGGTCGGCGACGCGCGCGTCGCGTCCGGTCGCGACTTCGACGACCGCGGGCAGCTCAAGCCCGCCGCCCAGCGCGACGGCGTGCGGCAGCTCGACGAGGCGACGGCCGGGGCGGTCGTCGCGGGTCTGGCGGACGCGGACTTCGTCGTGCGCTCGCTTGAGACCAAGCCGTACACGCGCCGGCCCGCGGCACCGTTCACGACGTCGACGCTCCAGCAGGAGGCGAGCCGCAAGCTCCGCATGTCCTCGCGCCAGACGATGCGCACCGCGCAGTCGCTGTACGAGAACGGGTACATCACGTACATGCGCACCGACTCGCCGTCGCTGTCGAGCGAGGCGACGGGCGCGGCCCGGCGGCAGGCCGCCGAGCTCTACGGCGCGGACTTCGTGCCCGAGAAGCCGCGCGTCTACGCGTCGAAGAACG
The DNA here is from genome assembly GCF_051294865.1 of Cellulosimicrobium sp. PMB13. Lineage (NCBI taxonomy): Bacteria > Bacillati > Actinomycetota > Actinomycetes > Micrococcales > Promicromonosporaceae > Cellulosimicrobium > Cellulosimicrobium sp. PMB13. The sequence goes on from NZ_CP145910.1 coordinate 1,672,208, forward strand.
CGGGCGCGCAGGAGGCGCACGAGGCCATCCGCCCCGCGGGCGACTCGTTCCGCACCCCGGCGCAGGTCGCCAAGGAGCTCAGCGGCGACCAGTTCAAGCTCTACGAGCTCGTGTGGAAGCGCACGGTCGCGTCGCAGATGGCCGACGCCAAGGGTTCGACGGCGTCGGTGCGCCTGGGCGCGCCGCTCGCCACCGTGCCGGGGACGACGGAGGCCGGGGTCGCCGGGCACGACGCGGTGTTCGCGGCGTCGGGCACGGTCATCACGTTCCGCGGGTTCCTCGCGGCGTACGAGGAGAGCTCGGACGTGGACCGGTACGCGGAGGACTCGCTCGGCGCCGGCGGCAAGGTCGGCGACACGGACGGCGAGGCCCGCCTGCCGCAGATGGCGCAGGGTGACGCGCTGCGGGGCGAGGACCTCGAGGCGGCCGGCCACTCGACGTCGGCCCCGCCGCGCTACACCGAGGCGAGCCTCGTCAAGGCGCTCGAAGAGCTCGGCATCGGCCGCCCGTCCACGTACGCGTCGACCATCTCGACCATCCAGGACCGCGGCTACGTCCTGACGCGCGGCCAGGCGATGGTGCCGAGCTGGCTCGCGTTCGCCGTCGTGCGCCTGCTGGAGGAGCACTTCGACCGGCTCGTCGACTACCGGTTCACGGCCGCGATGGAGGCCGACCTCGACGAGATCGCCGCCGGGCGTCGCGACCGCGTCGAGTGGCTCACGCACTTCTACTTCGGCGACGCCGCCAAGGGCGAGTCAGGAGAGGGCCTGCGCGAGCTCGTCGAGAACCTCGGCGACATCGACGCGCGCGGCATCAACTCGGTGCCGATCGGCGAAGGCCTCCAGCTGCGCGTCGGGCGCTACGGGCCCTACGTCGAGGACCTGTCGGTCGAGGTCAAGGAGGGCGAGAACCCGCCGCGCGCCTCCGTGCCCGACGACGTGGCCCCCGACGAGCTGACCGTCGCCAAGGCGCGTGAGCTGCTCGCCGCCGGGGCGGACGACGGCAAGGTGCTCGGCACCGACCCGGTGTCCGGGAACGAGATCATCGCGAAGGCCGGGCGCTACGGGCCGTACGTCACCGAGGTGCTCGACCTCCCGCCGATCGACACGAGCCTGTCGGCTGCCGCCCAGAAGCGGGCCAAGGCCGCCCAGCCCAAGCCGCGCACGGGCTCGCTGCTCAAGACGCAGACCCTCGAGTCGATCACCCTCGAGGACGCCCTGCAGCTCCTGTCGCTGCCGCGCGTCGTCGGCACGGACCCGGAGTCGGGCGAGGAGATCACCGCGCAGAACGGCCGCTACGGTCCGTACATCAAGAAGGGCACGGACTCGCGCACCCTCCCGAGCGAGGAGGCGATGTTCACCGTCACGCTCGACGAGGCGCTCGAGCTGTACAAGCAGCCCAAGCGCGGCCGCGGCCGGGGCGCCGCGACCCCGCCGCTGCGCGAGCTCGGCGACGACCCGACGACCGGCAAGCCGATCGTCGTCAAGGACGGCCGGTTCGGCGCCTACGTGACCGACGGCGAGACCAACCGCACGCTGCCGCGCGACGTCACGCCGGAGTCGATCACGCCCGAGCGCGCGATCGAGCTCCTCGCGGAGAAGCGCGCGCAGGGTCCGGCGAAGAAGCGCACCCCCGCGAAGAAGCCGGCGGCGAAGAAGGCCCCCGCGAAGAAGCCCGCTGCCAAGTCGGCGAAGTAGCTCCTGGCTCCGTCGAGGTAGAACCGCAGGTCGCGAGATAGAGCTCCCGGGGCTCTACCTCGCGACCTGCGGTTCTACCTCGCGGCGTGGGCCGCTCTGTCGACGCCGGTTCGACCAGCGACCCGTCAGGCGTCGGCCGTGAGCACGGTGAAGAGGGCGAGGACGACGGTCGTGGCCGGCGCCACCAGAGCAGCCGAGAGCGACAGGCCCCGGGACAGCGCGCTCGGGCGTGCGGGTGACTGCTCGAGCGGGCCGACGACCGGATCGTCGGCGAGGTGACGCTCCGCTGAGTGCGGGATATTTGTCGTCAGATCGTCGTCACGACGACAAATGTCCAGCACTCAACCGGGAGGCGAGGTCACGGGTCAGTCGACGGTGACCGCGTCGAGCACGGGTAGGCGCGCGGCGCGGATCGCGGGCCAGACGCTCGCGACCAGCCCGATGACGACCGCCGCCCCGAGGATCGCGAGCACCTGCCCCCAGGGGATCGCGAGCGTGCTCAGGCCCTCGTCGGCCAGCACGCCGGGCAGCGCGGCGCCGATCCCGATGCCCGTCGCGACGCCGAGGACCGTCCCGTACACCGCCGTCAGGACCGACTCGATCGCGATGATCCCGGCGAGCTGGAGCCGTCCCAGCCCGACGGCTCGCAGCAGCCCGATCTCGCGCGTGCGCTCGATGACGGACAGCGCGAGCGTGTTGACGATGCCGAGCAGCGCGATGACGATCGACAGCGCCAGGAGCGCGTAGAGGATCACGAGGACCTGGTCCACCTGGTCCGCGAACGCCGACGCCGTCTCCTCGCGGTCGAGGACGGTCAGCACGAGGTAGGGCGCGACGGCGTCGGTCAGGCCCTCCCGGAGCTCGTCGAGCTGGGCGGTGCTCGCGTCGTCCGCTGCGCCGACGTAGACGATCCGCACGCTCGCCTGGGCGGGAGGGACGACGTCGTCGAACACGTCGTCGCGCACGAGGATGCCCGTGCCCACGAGCTGGCTGTCGATGATCGCGCCCACGGTCGCCTCGACCGACGCCCCGGCGGCAACGCCGTCCCCGGTGCTGTCCCCGGCACCGCTCTCGACGCCGCCCTCGCCACCGAGCCGGACCGTGTCGCCCACCTCCCAGCCACGCTCGCGCGCAGTCCGTCGGTGCACGACGACGTCCCCGTCCTCGAGCGTCGACGTCGGGTCTCCCTGGAGCGCTACGGGGTCGAGCGACGTCTCGAAGAACGTCGCTGGCACGCCCGCGACGTCGGTACCGCGCGCCTCCCCGCCGGGCTCGTCGGCGCCGTCGCTCTCGCCCTCGGCCGACCCGGCCGACCCGACCGTCGCGACCGGCGCGAGCCCGAGCCGCACCGTGTCGACGGTCTCGGCGCCCGGTACGGCGCGCACCGCGTCGACCGCGCCGCCGGGGACCGTCTGGGTCGCCGAGTCGACGACGAGGTCCGCGCGCACCTCGGTCTCCACGATGCTTCGCACCGACGCCTGCGTGGACGCCGCGATGACGCCCGTGACCGACACGAGCGCCATGCCGATGAGCAGCGCGCCCGCGGTGCTCGCGGTCCGCCGCGGGTTGCGCGTGACGTTGCCGCGCGCGAGGCGTCCGAGCGGCCGGATCGCGGCCACGAGGGGCATGGCAAGCAGAGCGAGCACCGGCCTTGCCACCGCGGGCGAGCCGACGAGCACGCCGACGAGCACGAGCCCCGCGCCCACGCCGAGGAGCACGCGCGGGCTGAGGTCGTCGACCCACGGCCACCCGGTCGGGTCGTCCGCGACGGACGACCCGAGGAACGCGGCGAGCCACAGGACGCCCGCGCCGGCCGCGACGAGCACGATCCCGCCGACCGCTCGGGCGAGCGTGCCGCGCTCGGGGGCGACGTCGTCGCGCATCGCCTGGACGGGCGGGATCGCCGCGGCCCGACGCGCGGGCAGGACCGCCGCGAGGACGCTCACCACCGCGCCCAGCCCGACCGCTGCCGCGAGCTGCGTCCCCCCGAGCGGGACGCGTCCCGAGAACTCCATCCCGGCGGCGGCCAGACCCCAGCGGATGACGCGCACCAGGGCCGCGCCGCCCGCCACGCCGAGCGCCCCGCCGACCAGCCCGACGGCGAGCGCCTGGGTCAGCACCGAGGAGAACACCTGGCCGGGGGATGCCCCCAGGGCGCGCAGCAGCGCGAGCTCGCGCAGCCGTTCGCGCACCGACATCTGGAACGTGTTGGCGATGATGAACGCGCCGACGAACAGGGCGATCGCGGCGAAGACGAGGAGGAACGTCTCGACGAAGCCGAGGACCTCCTCGACGGCCTCGCTCGCCTCCTCGCGCGCCTGCGTGCCGGACACGGCCTCCGCGCCGTCGGGCAGCACCGCCTCGACGCGCTCGGCGAGCGCCTCCTCGTCGGCCGCGGTCGCGGCGGCGCTACCGCCACCGGCGCCTCCCGTGCCGCCGTCGCTCCCCGCGGCCCAGACAGCGATCTGCGTGACCTGGCCGTCGGGTGCGAAGACCTCGCGCGCGGTCGCGTCGTCGAGGCCGACGAGCACGGCCCCGGCAGCGGCGGCCTCGATGCCGAACACGCCCGAGACGGTGACCGGCCGCGGCTCGTCGCCGAGCACGATCGTGGTCTCGTCCCCCGTGCCGAGCGCCGCCGCCTCGGCGGCGCTCTCCTCGAGCACGATGTCGCCCGGACCCGGCCAGGAACCGTCGAGCAGCGTGAGGCTCGGGTCCTCCTCGTCCACCGCGAGCGCCACGCTCGGCGGTCCGTTCGTCACGACGGCCGTGCCGTCCGCGGCGACCAGGACCGCAGGGCCCGAGATGTCGGCGGAGGCGCGGTCCACGCCGTCGACGTCCTCGATCACCGCGACGAGGTCGTCGGGCACGAGCGTGCGCTCCGCGGCGAACCCGCCGCCGGTCGCACCGCCACCACCGCTCCCGCCCTCCTGCGGCGCGGCACCCGTGACCTCCTGGGAGCCGCGGACGTAGACGTCGGCGACGAGCGTCGTCGCGATGATGTCGTCGAACGTCGAGGACAGCATGCCCCGGAAGGCGAACGTCCCGACGACGAACGCGACGCCCAGCGTCACGGCGAGCACCGACAGCACGAAGCGCACGAGGTGCGCGCGGACCCCGCGCAGCGCGACGCGGAGCATCACTGCCCGTCCGACGGCGCGAGGTGGCGCCCGTGCACCTCGGGCGCGCGGGCGCCGTCGGTGCCGCGGGCGTCGTCGGCCACCGAGGGCGGGCGGGACCCGTCGTCGTCCGCCTCGCCCGCGGTCGCGGCGAGCGCGTCGAGGATGTCCTGCTGGGTCGGGTCGTGCAGCTCGCCCGAGATCTTCCCGTCGGCGAGGAAGACCACCCGGTGCGCGTACGACGCCGCGCGCGGGTCGTGCGTGACCATGACGACCGTCTGGTCGAGCTCGTCGACGGACCGGCGCAGGAACGTGAGCACCTCCCCGGCGGAGCGCGAGTCGAGGTTGCCGGTGGGCTCGTCGGCGAACACGATCGACGGCCGCGACACGAGCGCCCGCGCGCACGCGACGCGCTGCTGCTGCCCACCGGAGAGCTCGGACGGCCGGTGGTGCAGCCGGTCGCGCAGGCCGACCGCGTCGACCACCTCGTCGAACCAGGCGCGGTCCACGGGGGCGCGCGCGATGTCCAGCGGGAGCGTGATGTTCTCCGCCGCCGTGAGCGTGGGCACGAGGTTGTACGACTGGAAGACGAACCCCACGCGCGTGCGGCGCAGCGCGGTGAGCCGCCGCTGCGACATGCGGCTGATCTCCTGCCCGTCGACCACGACGCTGCCCGACGTCGGCGAGTCGAGGCCGGCGAGGCAGTGCATGAGCGTCGACTTCCCCGACCCTGACGGCCCCATGATGGCCGTGAGCCGGCCGCGCGCGAAGTCGACGTCGACCTCGTCGAGCGCCCGGACGGCCGTGTCGCCCGTGCCGTAGACCTTGACGAGCCCGCGCGCGCTCGCGCGTGGCTCAGGGGTCGCCGTCTGCGCGACGGCGGGTGCGGGGGTCGGGCCGGAGGCCTCGTCAGGGTGGCGCGGCATGGCCTCATCGTGACGTGACGACGGCCGGCGCGCATCACCCCGGCGGGTGACGCCCTCCGTCCCGTACCTGCGCTACCGGTCCTCGGTCCGCCCGGTGGGGGACCGCTCCCACCGGGATACGGTGTGGCCATGAGCGACGCCGCCGTCCCCCGTGCCCTGACCGCCCACGACCTGCCCGCCGACGTCCCGGGCGAGCTGTCCGGTCTCGTGCCCGACCCCCGGTCCGCGCCGACCGTGCGGTGGGGCATCCTCGGCGCGGGCGGGATCGCGTCGTCGTTCGCCGAGGCGGTGCGCCGGCACACGCAGAGCCGCGTCGCGTCCGTCGGGTCCCGCGACCGCGTGCGCGCCGAGCGCTTCGCGACGTCGCACGGCGTCCCGACGACCCACGAGGGCTACGAGGCGCTCGTCGAGGACCCGCAGGTCGACGTCGTGTACGTCGCGACGCCGCACTCGCACCACCACGAGCACGCCCTGCTCGCGATCCACGCGGGCAAGCACGTCCTCGTGGAGAAGGCGTTCACGCGCAACGAGGCGGAGGCGCGCGAGGTGCTCGACGCCGCGCGCGAGGCCGGCGTGTTCGTCATGGAGGCGATGTGGACGCGGTTCCTCCCGCACGTCGCGGCGCTGCGCGGCGTGATCGCACGCGGGGAGATCGGCGACGTCGTCAACCTCAGCGCGGACCACGGCCAGCTCTTCGCGTTCGACCCGGCGCACCGGCTCTACGCGGCGGAGCTCGCGGGCGGTGCGCTGCTCGACCTCGGCGTGTACCCGGTGTCGTTCGCGCACGACCTGCTGGGCGCGCCGTCGTCGGTCACCGCGGTGGGGGCGCTCACCGAGACGGGCGTCGACGGCCAGGTGAGCATCGTGCTGGGCTACGAGGGCGGCGCCCAGGCGACGCTCTCCACGACGCTGTGGTCGCGCACCGCGACGGGTGCCGTGATCTCCGGGACGGCCGGGCGCATCGAGGTCGAGGGGGCGTTCTACGCGCCGACGTCGTTCCGCGTGGTCCGCAACGACGGGTCGTCGTGGTTCTACGACGGGTTCTCGGGCGAGGGCAAGCAGTACCAGGCCGCCGAGGTCGCACGGCGCGTCACGGCAGGGGAGACGCAGAGCCCGCGCATGTCGTGGGACGGCACGCTCGAGGTCATGCGCACGCTCGACGAGGTGCGCCGCCAGGTGGGGGTCGTGTACCCGGGGGAGTGAGTCCGCGCGCCGAGATCGACCCGAACGTCCCGAGATCGACCTTCAGAGGGTCGACCTGGAGACGTACGGGTCGATCTCGTGGTCAGTCGGTGTGCTCGACGACGTAGCTGCGGCCGTCGGGGCCCGTCACCCGCTCGAAGCGCGTCCGCAGCTCCTGGTCGCGCTCGCGCTCGGCGTCGGACACCCCGCGCCCGTCCGCGTCGTGACGTCCCAGCTGGGCCGGGCCGAAGATCGGCAGGAACCGCTCGGTGATGCGCATGCCGAGCGAGCGCCCGTCCTTCGGCCTGGTGCTTCTCGCCGACCTCTTGGTCATCGCCGCCCGCCCTCGTTGTTTGGTGCCCCAATCATTGGTGCACCACACGATAGCGCGATCCGGGCTACCCTGGCGACGTGACGGACACCTCCCACCCCGGCAGCGCCACCCTCGCCGACCCTCTCGCGCTCGAGGCGCAGGTCTGCTTCGCGTTGTCGGCCGGGGCTCGCGGGATGGTCGCCCTCTACCGGCCGCTCCTCGAGCCGCTCGGCATCACCCACCCGCAGTACCTCGTGCTGCTCGCGCTGTGGCAGGACGACGCCGCCGGCACGTCCTCGACCGTCGGCGACCTCGCGACGCGCCTGCACCTCGACGCCGGGACGCTCTCGCCGCTGCTCAAGCGGCTCGAGACGCTCGGCTACGTGCGGCGCGAGCGCTCGCCCGACGACGGTCGCCAGGTCCGCGTGACGCTCACCCCCGCGGGGCGCGCGCGCCGTCGGGACGCCGAGCGCATCCCGCCGGCGATCGTGGCCGCGACGGGCCTGGACCTGGACGAGCTCGCCGAGGTGCACGCCGCGGCGTCGAAGGTCGTCGCCGCGGCCCTGCGCGCGGGCGTGTACTGACACCTCCCGCCCTCGCGGAGCGGTCAGGCGTCGGTGACGCGCACGCCGTCGGGCCCGACGACGAAGCGCACCGCGGCCAGGCCCGTCGCCACGGCGTCCGGGGCGGGGGAGGCGGCCGCGAGCTCCTCGGCGGAGTGCGTGCCCGTCACGGCGAGCACCGCGCAGCCGGCCGCGCGTGCGGCGGCGATGCCCGCCGGGGCGTCCTCGACGACGAGGCACCGCGCCGGGTCCACGCCGAGCCGCGCGGCGCCGAGCAGGAACGGGTCGGGGTCGGGCTTGCCGCGCGCGACGTCGTCGGCGGTGACGACGACGGACGGCGCCACGAGGCCGGACGCCGCCATGCGGGCGGCGGCGAGCGGCGTCGTGCACGACGTGACGATCGCCTGCCGCTCCGCCGGGAGCGTCGTGAGGGCCTCGCGCGTCCCCGCGAGCATCGTCACGCCCTCGTTGTCCACCAGCTCGAGCTCGTGGATCCGCTCGTAGGCGGCCTCCACGCGGTCGGCCGGCAGGAGCGTCCCGATGAGCGTGCGCGCCGGCGTCCCGTGCTGGATCTGGAAGTCCTCGGGGTCGGGGAGCCCCTGCTCGGCCGCCCAGCGCTTCCAGCTGCGGTCCACCGCCGGCACGGAGTCGATGAGCGTGCCGTCCATGTCGAACAGGACGGCGTCGAACGTGCGGTCCGCGAACGCGGCACCGGGAGCGGGGATCGTGGCAGGGCGGGGCATGGTCCCGAGGCTAACCCGCCACCACGCCCACGTGCCGGGACGGCCGCGCGGCCCTCCGGGGACGGTGTGGCTGTCCGACGCCGCGACTAGGGTGGACGCCGTGAGCGCACCCGGGTACTTCATCTCGTTCGAGGGCGGCGACGGCGTCGGCAAGTCCACGCAGTCGCGCCTGCTCGGGCAGTGGCTCGGCGAGCTGACGGGCCGCGAGGTCGTGCTGACGCGCGAGCCGGGCGGCACGACGCTCGGCAAGGAGCTGCGCGCCGCCGTCCTGCACGGCGAGGACATGGACCCGCGCACCGAGGCCCTGATCTACGCCGCCGACCGGGCGCACCACGTCGCGAGCCTCGTACGCCCGGCCCTCGCGCGCGGCGCGATCGTCGTGACGGACCGGTACCTCGACTCGTCGGTCGCGTACCAGGCGGGCGGGCGCGAGCTCGGCGCGGACGAGGTCGAGCTCATCTCGCGGTGGGCGGTGCAGGACCTCCTGCCCGACGTGACGATCCTGCTCGACCTCGACCCGTCCGTGGCGTCGGCGCGGATCCGCCGCGCGCACGACCGCCTCGAACGGGCCGGCGCGGAGTTCCACCGCCGCACGCGCGAGGCGTTCCTCGCGCGTGCCGCCGCCGCGCCGGAGCGCTGGGTCGTGCTCGACGCCGCGGCGCCCGTCGACGACCTCCAGGCCCAGATCCGCGTCGACGTCGCTGCGCGGCTCGAGCTGACGCCCGTCGTGGAGGAGGCCGAGGACACGGTCGAGGCGCGTCCGGACGACGGGTTCGACGACTCGGACAGCGCGCTCGGCTACCAGCCGGGTGCGAGGCCCGGTGCGCTGCGGCGGGGCGTGGACGGATGAGCGTCTGGGACGACGTCGTCGGGCAGGAGCAGGCCGTCGCGACGCTGAGCGCCGCGGTGGCCGACCCGGCGGCGATGACCCACGCGTGGCTGCTCACGGGACCACCCGGGTCGGGCCGCTCCAACGCCGCGCGCGCGTTCGCCGCCGCGCTCCAGTGCGAGCAGGGCGGGTGCGGCCGGTGCCAGGCGTGCCGCACGGTGCTCGCCGGCACCCACCCCGACGTCACGCTCGTCGCGACCGAGCTCGTGACGATCAAGATCGACGAGGTGCGCGACCTCGTCACCGTGGCGAGCCGCAGCCCCTCGCAGGGCCGACGGCGCGTCATCGTGATCGAGGACGCGGACCGCATGGCGGAGCGCACCACGAACGTGCTGCTCAAGGCGATCGAGGAGCCCGCGCCGCACACCGTCTGGGTCCTGTGCGCCCCGAGCCCGCAGGACGTGCTCGTCACCATCCGGTCGCGCTGCCGCGGCGTCGTGCTGCGGGTCCCACCCGTCGAGGCCGTGGCGCGGCTCCTCGTCGCGCGGGACGGGGTCGACCCGGCCGTCGCCGAGGCGTCGGCGCGTGCGGCGCAGAGCCACATCGGCCTCGCGCGCCGGCTCGCGCGCGACGCGGGCGCGCGCGAGCGCCGGAGCTCGGTGCTGTCCCTCGCCCACAGGATCCGCGGCGTGGGCGACGCGGTGCTCGCCGCCGGGGAGCTCGTGGAGCTCGCGCAGGCCGAGGCGAAGGCGGCCACCGAGGAGCGCGACGCGGGCGAGAAGGCGGAGCTCCTGCGAGCGCTCGGCGTCGCCGACGGCGAGACGCTGCCGCCACGGCTGCGCTCGCAGCTCCGCGACCTGGAGGCGGACCAGAAGCGCCGCGCGACCCGGCACCAGCGCGACGTGCTCGACCGCGCGATGGTCGACCTGCTCTCGCTCTACCGCGACGTGCTCGTGGTCCAGCTCGGCGCCGAGGTCGAGCTGGTCAACACCGGTCTCGCCGAGGCGGTCCGCGCGCTCGCCGAGGACTCGACGCCCGAGCAGACGGTGCGGCGCATGGACGCGATCGGCGTCGCGCGCGAGCGGCTCGAAGGCAATGTCGCGCCACTGCTCGCGGTCGAGGCCATGACCGTCGCGCTGCGCCCGCAGGGCTGACCGCCGACCGTCAGCGCCGGCGACGTCCGCGCTCGCGCTGAGCACGGGCCCGCCGACGGTCGAGGATCGCGGGGATGCCCACGGCGAGCACGACCACCAGCGCGAGGAGCCCCGTCACGCGGGCCTCGCCCGTCGTGTCCGGGGCGCGACCAGAGCCCGGCGAGGCGAGCAGAGCCGGAGCGACGAGCCCGAGCACGATCACCCCGCCGAAGAACGCCACGACCGTCGCCTTCCCGAGGAACGCCGCGACGCGGAACCAGCGATCCGCGTGCGGGGGGCGCATCGCGAAGGACAGCGCGCCGACGACCCCGCTCACACTGAGGCCGAGAAGGAGGGAGATCGGGAAGATCGCCGCCGGGTCGCCCGAGGCGAGGTCGTCCCCGCCTCGCCACACGACGAGGCCGCCGAGCGCCGCCGGCAGAGCAGCGAGCAGGAGACCGCCCCAGGGTGGCAGCGGCGGGTTGCCGTCGGGTCGTCGTCGACCGGGCGCTCGTCCACGTGCCCCTCCACGCGGTGCCCGCCGACCGGACCGGGACGGCCGGGAGGCGCCTGCGACCCGCGAGTCTCGTCTGCTCACGGGCCGATTCTCCCCCGCCGGGGTCAGGACGAGGGAGCGGCGGACCGGAGCTTGTCGAGGAGCGGCCCGGCGGCCTCGTCGAGGAACTGCTGCTGCTTCTCGTCGCCGATCTGGACGATCGCGATGTCGGTGAAGCCCGCCTCCCAGTAGGCGGACACGGCGTCCACGACGGCGTCGAGGTCGGGGCCGCACGGGATGGAGCCCGCGACGTCCTCGGGACGGACGAACGAGGACGCCCTGGTGAACGCCTCGGTGGTGGGCAGGTTCGCGTTCACGGGCCAGCCCAGGCCGAACCAGCGGAACTGCTCGTGCGCGCGCTGCACGGCGGCGTCGGCGTCGGGGTCCCACGAGATGGGGATCTGGCCGATCTTGCGCGACGGCTCGAGCGACGCGTCGGCCCGCAGCGCGTCCCACTGCTGCACGAGGTCGGCCTTGGGCTCCGTCGCGATGAGATGGTCGGCGACCGTCGCGAACTGTCCGACCGACTGCTCGCCCGAGACGGCGACGCCGATCTTCACGGGCTCGTCGGGCACGTCCCAGACGCGCGCCGAGTCGACGCGGAAGTGGTGACCGACGTACGTGAGGAAGTCACCGGTCGAGAGCTCGGTGATGATGTCGACCGCCTCCGCGAGCATCTCGTGCCGCTCGTCGACGGCGGGCCAGCGCTTGCCGACCACGTGCTCGTTGAGGTTCTCGCCGGCGCCGAGGCCGAGCGTGAAGCGGCCGTCGGACAGGATGCTGAGGGTCGCGGCCTTCTGGGCGACGAGGGCTGGGTGGTAGCGCACGGTGGGGCACGTCACGTACGTCATGAGGTCGACGCGGTCGGTCGCCTGCGCGACGGCACCGAGCATCGACCAGGCGTAGGCGGAGTGGCCCTGCGTGTCGAGCCACGGGAAGTAGTGGTCGCTCGAGACCTCGAAGTCGAAGCCGAGCCGCTCGGCGTCGACGGCGTAGCCCACGAGCTCCTTGGGGCCGGACTGCTCGGTCATGAGGGTGTATCCGAATCGGGTCATGTCCCGATCGTCGGACGGCCCGGGAGCACCCGCACGCGGGGCTACCGGGCCGTCGTCGGTGCGCGAGAGGTCAGGCGAGAGCCTTCGCCTTGAGGTGCGCGAACTCCTCGGGCGTGATCGCGCCGGAGTCGAGGAGCGCCTTGGCGTTCGCGATCTCGTCCGTCGGCGAGGAGCCGGCGACCTGGCGGATGTACTGGTCGGTGTCCTGCTTGGCCTGCGACACGGCCGCGATCTGCCGCTCGGCCATCCCCCGGCCTCGCGCGATGAGGTACACGAGCGAGGTCAGCACGGGCAGGAAGATCAGGAAGATGATCCACACCGCCTTCCACCAGCCGGAGAGGTCCCGGTCACGGAACAGGTCCGCGACGATCTGGAAGAGGACGATCAGATACGCGATGAAGAAGAAGCTCCAGACGAGCAACCAGAAAAAGTCCCAGAAGTCCACGGGTCCGCCCTTTCTCGACGAGTGCCGCATCCTGCGCGAACGGTCGCCGCGCGAAGGCTTGCAGCGCCGAACCTAGCGACCCCGGTCGGATCGCGCGCGGCGAACCGGAGAAATCGCCCGCCCGCACCGCTCCGGCGACGTCACGGGGCCCGGCGGGCGCGGACCACGTCACCGATGATCACGGCGAGCAGCACGGCGTCGGACGTCCAGTTGAGGGCCAGGGGGGTGAGCACTCCGTGCGCGAGGAAGAGGACCCCGAGCACGGCCGCACCGACGAGGTGGGGGAGCGACCACGCGCCACCCGTCGCCCTGCGGAAGAGGGCGTTCCCCGTCAGGTAGGTGGCGGCCGCGCCGCAGACGAGTCCCGCCGTCCAGGCGTCGGCGTGGCCGTCGTGCCCCAGCGGGTGGAGCAGGACGAGCTCGTCCGCCACGGCGGTGAGCACGATCCCCGCCACGATGACGAACGGGACGTACGTGTACGCCGTCTGCGCGACCATCCCGGTCTCGTCGCGCGAGGTGAAGAACGCGGTCGCCCGGCGCTCGGAGCGGTCGAAGAAGAGCAGCCACATGAGCACCGTGCTGGCGAACGCCGACGCGAACGCGGAGAACGTCGTCGCGTCCAGGGGAAGCTCCGCGAAGGCCGAGCCCGTGACGATGATCGACTCGCCGAGGCTGATGATCACGAAGAGGCTGACCCGCTCGGCCATGTGCTGACCCCGCACGGCCCAGGTGTGCGCGTCGGACGCCCCCAGACCGGGCACCCAGTACATGGCTCGGGGCCCCGCGACGTCGATCGCCGCCGCCACGACCCAGAGGGCGAGCCGGTGCTCCTCGACGAGCGCGCCCGCGACCCACACGGCGCCGGAGACCACCAGCCATGTCGTGATCCGCACGAAGTTCACCGCGTTCTCCGGCCAGTGGCGCGCCATCGCCAGGCCCGTGAACACGCTGCGACCGACCTGCATGGTGACCAGGCAGACGGCGAAGAGCAGAGCCTTCTCCCCGAACGCCTCCGGGATGGCGCTCGCCATCACGAGACCGAGCAGCATGAGCACGACGAGCATCGCGCGCACGGGGGCACGCTCGGGGTCGAGCCAGTTCGTCACCCACATCGTGTCGACCCACACCCACCAGACCGCGAGGCCCAGCACCAGGGTGTGGACCAGGGCCTCGGGACCCGGGTGCGCGATGAGGAGGTGCGAGAGCTGGGTGACGGCGAAGACGAAGACGAGGTCGAAGAAGAGCTCGACGTACCCGACCCTGCTGGAGTCCTCTCCCTCGCCGCGTCGGAGGAGGTCGGTGCGCAGCCCCCAGCGGAGGCGTGCCACGGGTCGGTCGGTCATGCGAGCGATCGTGCCACCGGTGCCGGCGTCGAGCCAGGTCCGGCCGGCCGTCCGCTCGCACGTGCCGTTCCGGTCGGGGTGCGCCAGGATGAGCCCGTCAGTCCGACCCGCTCCGACGCTAGGAGACACCATGGTCCCCACCCGCCGCGCACCGCACCGCGCGATCCGCCTGTCGATGGCCGTCGGGCTGGCGCTCGCCGCATCGACGCTCGCCGCGTGCGCGACGTCCACGGACGGCGGTGGGGACGACATGACGTCGGAGTCGCCGTCCGACGACAGCACGACGGACGAGACGACGGCCGAGCCCACCGAGGGCACGCCGTCGATGGCGCCCGACGCCGCGTCGATGCCGATCGAGGCGGGCGCGACCGGGAAGGGGCTGCCGTCGGGCGTCGACGGGTTGAACGAGGGCGGCACCGGTGCGGCGTGGAGCGCCGAGCCGGGACTGCTGTACGTCGTCACCTACGGGTCGAGCACCTGTCCCCTCGTCGCGGAGCCGGACGCCACCGTCCAGGGGTCGGACGTCGTGGTGACGTTCGTCGAGATCCCCGCGGACTCCGTCTGCACGATGGACCTCGTCCCGGCGACGTCGGTCGTCGCCGTGCCCGACGACGTCGACGCGTCCGCCGAGGTGACCGCCGTGCTCGGCGACCAGGGGAGCGTCGTCGTGCCGCCCGCGGTCGACGGGGCGACGGGCGAGGCGGCGTGGGTGGAGCAGCAGTAGTCCCGCCCGCCCGGCGGTTGCGGTGAAGAGCGTGTGGAAGGACGACCAGCGCGTCGAACCCCTGCGAGGAGGGACGAGCGGAGCGGCTACCGTGTCCGGGTGAAGTCCCGCCGCGCCGCACTGGCCGCCTCGTCGCTCGCGCTCGCCCTCGTCGTCGGGGCCTGCTCCGTGCCGCCCAAGGTGCAGACCCCGGCCGACGCCGTCGCGTCCGCCGGTGCACAGGAGGGGACCGGCGAGACCGGTCCGGAGGGGTTCGAGGACTTCTACGGACAGACCCTCGCCTGGGAGGACTGCGAGGGCGGCTGGGAGTGCACGACGGCGCGTGCCCCCCTGTCCTGGGACGACCCCGGGGCAGGGGAGATCGGGATCGCGCTCAAGCGCCTGCCCGCGAGCGGCGACCGCATCGGCTCGCTGCTGACCAACCCGGGCGGTCCCGGTGCGTCGGGCGTGGACTTCGTCGGCGACGCCGCGCAGTTCATCGGGGAGCCCGTCAAGGCGGCGTACGACCTCGTCGGTTTCGACCCGCGCGGCGTCGGGCAGTCCGACCCCGTGGCGTGCCTGGACGACGCCGCCAAGGACGAGGCGCTGTCCACCGAGTACGACGTGCCCGACGGCGAGGCCGGGCTCGAGGAGCGCCGGGCCGCCTACCGCGAGTGGGCCGAGGCGTGCGCGGAGAACACCGGCGACCTGCTGGGCCACGTCGACACGCAGAGCGCGGCGCGCGACATGGACATGTTGCGTGCGGTGCTCGGCGACGAGACGCTCGCGTACCTGGGCTACTCCTACGGCACCCAGCTCGGCGCGACCTACGCGGGCCTGTTCCCGGACAAGGTCGGCCGGCTCGTGCTCGACGGCGCGATCGACGTCACGCTGTCCGCCGGCGAGACGAGCGAGCAGCAGGCCGTCGGGTTCGAGAACGCGCTGCGCGCCTACGTCGAGGACTGCCAGGCCGGGGCGTCGTGCCCGCTCGGCGGGGACGTCGACGAGGGGATGCGGCAGGTGCGGGCCCTGCTCGACGCCGCCAAGGCCAACCCTCTGCCCACGAGCTCCGACCGTCGGCTCACGTCCACCCTGGCGTTCTACGGCATCGCCGTGACGCTCTACAACGACCAGAGCTGGCCCGTGCTCACCCAGGCGCTCACCGAGGCGCTCGACCAGGGGACCGGCACGGCGCTGCTGTACCTCGCGGACTTCTACAACGACCGCAATCCCGACGGGTCGTTCGCGACGAACTCCACCGAGGCGTTCCGCGCCGTCGGCTGCCTCGACGGCCGGCAGGACCCCGACCCCGCGACGATGGAGGAGCAGCGCGAGCGGCTCGAGGTCGAGGCGCCGACCATGGGCTCGTTCTTCGCCTACGGGGCGCTCACGTGCGCCGACTGGCCGTACCCCGTCGTCGACCAGGAGTTCGACGTCCACGCGACCGGCGCCGCGCCCGTCGTCGTCATCGGCACCACCAACGACCCCGCGACGCCGTACGTCTGGTCCGAGGGCCTCGCGAAGGCGCTCGACTCGGCCGTGCTCGTCACGTGGGAGGGCGAGGGGCACACCGCCTACGGCCGCTCCAACGCGTGCGTCGGCGACGCCGTGGACGCCTACCTCGTCGACGGGACGGTCCCCGAGGACGGGCTGACCTGCTGACCTCGGGACGTCTCCGCGGATGCGCCGCGCGCCTGTCCGGGGACGCCGAGGGGCCCGTCCGGACGGTGGTCCCGAGCCGCTTTGGAGTCTGGGCCGATCGCCGGGTACAGTAGGCGATCGTTGCGGCGGTTCGCGCGAGCGAGCCCGACTGCAGCACGCCGCCTTAGCTCAGTCGGTAGAGCGATTCACTCGTAATGAATAGGTCATCAGTTCGATTCTGATAGGCGGCTCAGGCAGAAGGCCCGGAACCTCAACGGTTCCGGGCCTTCGTCGTCTCCTGAGCGAGCACGGTGTGGTCCGCTGCGACGTCCGACACCCGCTCCTCGCAGGCGTGCGTCGTCAGGGGACGAGCGCGAGCAGGTAGTCCGTCTGCCCGTCCGGCGCCGGACGGCGCTCGTACCGCTGGACGTGCTGCGGCGCGTCGGACTGCGTGAGGATGTGCGTCGTCGTGCCCTCGGCCGGGTCGTGGACGTAGTGGCCGGACCAGTCGAGGGCGTCGTCGTCGAGCGTCGAGACCTGGCCGTCGAGGTCGCCGCCCACGAAGCGTGCTGTCCACGTCATGGCGCCACCCTGCCACGGGGCCGTTCAGCCCGCCCGGCGCAGCAGGAGGATCGCCCCGCCCGCGGCGGCTGCGACGAGGCCACCCACACCGGCGATCACGAGGGTCGGGAACGTGCTCCCGGGCGCAGGGGGCGCGCTGCGCTCGCCCGCGGTGACGAGCGGCGTCCGGGAGGGTTCGGGCCGGTCGTTCGTGGTCTCTGCGCTCGGGGACGGGTTCGCGGCCGGCGTCTCGGTGGGGGTCGCGGTCGGCGTCTCCGTGGGCGCCGGGGCGACGGGCTCCGGCTCGGCGACGACCGGCTCGGCCGGAGCCGCAGGCGCGGCGGGAGCCGACGGCGCAGCGGCGGCCGCGGGCGGAGGCGCCGGCTCCGCGGAGGGCTGGGCGGTCGGTTGGGCCGTCGGCGACGGGGTCGCGGCGGGCGCCGTCGTGCACACCGGGGAGTCGCCGGCCCAGCCGGCGAACTGGTCCCGGACGCCGGTCACGTGGACCCACGTCACGCACCACCCGTCGCGGTAGGCGCCGCGCTCAGGGATGTCGAGCTCGAGGTGGCCGTCCGCGGTGTCCTCCGGGGAGTACCCGTTCCCGAGCAGCCTCGTCCGGGACCCGTCGGGGGCGGTCACCGCGTAGCTGAGCCAGCCCCGCTCGTCGGCGAGGCGCGCGGCGTCGAACGTGACGCCGTCGGTCGAGACGCTGAGGTCACCGCCGCCGTCACCGTCCGCGGCCAGGGCGGGCGCGGCGAGCGCCGCGCCCCCGGCCAGCACGAGGGCCGCCAGCGGAACGGTCGCGGCAGCTCGGGCTGCGGCGCGCATGAGCACCTCCGGGTCGGGCAGCACGGTCGGGCCACATCGTACGCAGCCGCGAGCGCCACCCTGGACGGCGGTGCTCCGGCGGGCGGTGATCACCTGCTCGGCGACCCGCTCCTCGGGCCACCCAGGCCGCCCAGCCACGCGACGACCGCCTCGCAGACCGCACCGTCCTGGTTGCGGAGGTCGTGCGCGCCCTGGAGCTCCACGCGCGTCACCGGTCCGGGGATCGCGGCGAGGTGCTCGGTGAACTCGTCCGGCGACGCGAAGGGGTCGGTCCGTCCCGACACGACCAGCGTCGGGACGTGCAGGTCCGGGAAGTGCTCGGTGCGCAGGCGCTCCGGCTTGCCGGGCGGGTGCAGCGGATAGCTGACGAGCGCCAGGCCTGCCGCGGGCAGCCCCTCGGCCACGGCCATCGAGCACATCCGACCGCCGTAGGACCGGCCGCCGAGCACGATCCGGTCCGTCGTGGCGCCCAGCTCGTTCGCGAACGCCTCGGCCTCCGCGCGCAGGTGCGCGACGGCGACGGGCGGCCGGTCGGGCATGCGGCGCCCCGCGAGGCGGTACGGGAAGTCGACGCGACGCACCGGCACCGGGTCGGGCAGCGCCGCGAGGGCTTCCTCGATCGCCACGAGCGAGTGGTGGTCGCGGCTCGCGCCGGCGCCCGGCGTGAGCAGCACGCCGGCCACGGGCGAGGGTGTGTCGGTCGGAGCGGGCGGACTGGTCACGGCACCAGTCTCCCGCGGCCACCGACTCGGCGCCGAGCACGGGGTTGTCGACCGCCGGGGAGAAGGCTGGGCGCCGAACGCGGGGTTGTCGACCGCCGAGAACGGGGTCGGCGACCGGAATCGTCGAGATCCGGTGGCCGACCCCGTGTTCGGCGGGACGGTC
Organism: Cellulosimicrobium sp. PMB13; assembly: GCF_051294865.1. Classification (NCBI taxonomy): domain Bacteria; kingdom Bacillati; phylum Actinomycetota; class Actinomycetes; order Micrococcales; family Promicromonosporaceae; genus Cellulosimicrobium; species Cellulosimicrobium sp. PMB13. The sequence goes on from NZ_CP145910.1 coordinate 1,690,727, forward strand.
AGCGCGCGGCGAGCCTGGCCGGGTCGAGGTCGACGCGGCGCAGCAGCTGTGCGTTGGCGGCGACGACGACGGTCGAGACGGACATGAGGATCGCGCCGACGGCCATGGGCAGGACGAACCCGACCGGAGCGAGCACCCCCGCGGCGAGCGGGACGGCCGCGATGTTGTAGCCCGCCGCCCACCACAGGTTCTGCTGCATCTTGCGGTAGGACGCGTGGGACAGCGCGATGACCGACAGCACCGAGCGCGGGTCGGAGCTCGCGAGGATCACGCCCGCGGACGCGATCGCGACGTCCGTCCCGGCACCGATCGCGATGCCGACGTCCGCCTGGGCCAGCGCCGGGGCGTCGTTCACGCCGTCGCCGACCATCGCGACGACGCGGCCCTCGTGCTGCAGCTCGGCGACCTTCGCGTCCTTGTCCTCGGGGCGCACGCCCGCGAACACCTGGTCGATGCCCAGCTCGCGCGCGACCGCTCGCGCGACCGGCTCGGCGTCGCCCGTGATCATGACGACGCGCACGCCACGGCGGTGCAACGCGTCGACCGCCTCGCGCGACTCCGGCCGGACCGCGTCCGCCAGGGCGAGCGCACCGACCACCTCGACGGCCGACGGCGCGTCGGCGTGGCGAGAGCCGTCCGAGCCGTCCGACCCGTCCGAGCCGTCCGACGCGGCCGACCCGGCCGAGCCGTCCGACGCGGCCGAGCCTCCACGGGCCGCGACCACGTGCAGGACGGTGGCGCCGTCGCGCTCCCACGCCGCGGCGTCGGGCAGCGGGTCGAGGCCGTGCTCGCGCAGGAGCGCGGGACCACCGACGGCGACCCGTCGACCACCGTCGGGCCCGGGGACCGTCGCCTCGACCCCGACCGCGGTGAGCGACCGGAAGCCGGACGCGCGCGGGACGTCGACGCCGCGCTCCTGCGCCGCGGCGACGATCGCCCGCGCGAGGGGGTGCTGGCTGTCGGCCTCGGCGGAGGCGGCGAGAGCGAGAAGGTCGTCCTCGGTGCGGCCGCCTGCCGTGGCGAGGTGCGTGACGACGGGCTCGCCCGCCGTGAGCGTGCCGGTCTTGTCGAAGAGCACCGTGTCGACGGTGCGCATGCGCTCGAGCGCGAGGCGGTCCTTGACGAGGACGCCGGCCTTGGCGGCGCGCTCCGTCGAGATCGACACGACGAGCGGGATCGCGAGGCCCAGTGCGTGGGGGCACGCGATGACCAGCACGGTGATGGCGCGGATCAGCGCCTGCTCGGGGGTGCCGAAGAGGAGCCACAGGGCGACGGTGAGTGCCGCTGCGCCCAGCGCGTACCAGAACAGCCAGCCGGCGGCGCGGTCGGCCAGGCGCTGCGTCTTCGTGGAGGAGGACTGCGCGTCGGCGACCAGGCGCTGGATGCCCGCGAGCGCGGTGTCGTCCCCGACCGCGGTGATCCGCACGCGCAGCGCGTCGTCGGTCGCGACGGTGCCGGCGACGACCGGGTCGCCGACCGTCCGCCGTACGGGCCGCGACTCGCCGGTGATCATCGACTCGTCGACGTCGGCGCTGCCGTCCGCCACCTCGCCGTCGGCGGGGACCCGGCCGCCGGGGCGGACGATCACGAGGTCGCCCACGCCGAGGTCGGTCGGCGCGACCGTGGTGACGGTCCCGTCGTCGGCGACACGCTCCGCCTCGTCGGGCAGGAGCGCCGCGAGGGAGTCGAGCGCCGACGCCGTCTGGGCGAGCGAGCGCATCTCGATCCAGTGCCCCAGCAGCATGATGACGACGAGCAGCGCGAGCTCCCACCACACGTCCAGCTCGTGCGCGAGCAACCCGAGGGACGCGCCGAGCGACGACACGAACGCGACCGTGATCGCGAGGGAGATGAGCGTCATCATCCCCGGGGCCCGGTCGCGGAGCTCGCTCACGGCGCCGGTGAGGAACGGGCGCCCGCCCCACAGGAAGATGACGGACCCGAGCACGGGGGAGACCCACGGCACCCACGCGGCGTCGGACAGGTCGTACCCGAGGAGCATCGCGAACATGGGGCTCAGCGCGACGGTCGGCACCGCGAGCACGAGCATCACCCAGAACAGGCGGCGGAACTGCGCCACGTGGTCGCCGTGACCCCCGTGACCCCCGTGACCTGCGTGCCCGGCGTGGTCGCCGTGCTCCTCGCCCTGCTGCTCGCCGTGGGCATGGGCATGCCCATCGGCATGGGCGTGGTCGTCGTGCCCCGGGTGATGTGCGTGCTCACCAGGAGCGTGGTCACCGTGGGATGCGTGCACGGGTGCGGCGGTCCGACCGCTGCCGTGCGCCTCGTGCAGGCCCTCGTGCTCTTCCACCGTTCCTCCAGATCTTCGGTAATACCCCCAGGGGGTATCTACCTCCGATACTGCACCCGTGCTCCCGGTTCGTCAAGAGGACGTGACGCACGAGACCGGCAGCCCGGTCCGAGATCGGCAGGGAGGGGTGCCGATCTCGGGCCGGACTGCCGGTCTCGAGGTGCCGCGGTGCGGCGGAGGATCGTGCGGCCGAGGAGGCTAGAGGTGCGGCAGCACGTGGTGCGCGTAGCGTTCCGCGACGGTCGCGACGACCTCGCGCGGGTCGGCGTCCCAGATCTCCTGGTGGAAGATCTCGGTCTCGACGTCCCCGGAGTATCCCGTCTCGGCGACCCACCGCGTGATCGTCGGGAAGTCGACGTACCCGTCGCCGACGTACCCGCGCGACAGCAGGGGATCGGCCGCGAGCGGCAGGATCCAGTCGCACACCTGGTATCCCGCGACGCGCCCCTCGGCACCGGCGCGCGCGATGCTCTCGCGCAGGGCCGGGTCCCACCACACGTGGTACGTGTCGACGACGACGCCCACGGCCGCGGCGTCGAACGGTGCCGCGAGGTCGAGCGCCTGGCCGAGCGTGGAGAGCACGGCGCGGTCGGCGGCGAAGATCGGGTGCAGCGCCTCGAGGACGATCCGCACGCCGTGCTCGGTCGCGAACGGGACGAGGTCGCCGATCCGGTCCGCGACCCGGGCGCGCGCGGCGACGACGTCGCGGTCCCCGGGTCCGGCGTCGGGCCGCGGACCCTGGCCCGGGGTGCCGTTGGCGGGCAGGCCGCCGACGACGAACACGAGCTCGCTCGTCCCGACCGTGGCCGCCTCCTCGATGGCGCGCCGGTTGTCGTCGAGCGCGGCGGCGATGCCGGCGTCGTCGGTCGCGGTGAGGAACCCGCCCCGGCACAGCGACGACACCCGCAGGCCGGCGTCCGCGACGACGCGGGCCGCGCGGTCCGCGCCGATCTCCTGGACGCGGTCGCGCCACAGCCCGACGGCGCCGTACCCGGCCTCGGCGGCGAGGGCCACGGCCTCCTCGAGCGTCGCGTGCTTGACCGTCGCGGTGTTGAGCGAGCAGCGCGACAGGTCGGCGGCTCCGGTGCCCGACGACGCCCGGTCCGGCGCGCCCGTCGGCGCGGGGGCGGTCATCGGGTCACCCCGTTCGCCTCGAGGAAGACACGCGTGCGCCGCGCGGCGAGATCCGGGTCGAGCAGCAGCCCGGCACGGTCCGCGAGGCGCAGGAGCGCGACGAGGTGCGCGACCGACCGGCCCGACTGGAGGCCGCCGACCATCTGGAACCCCGGCTGTGCGCCGTTGAGCCATGCGAGGAACGCGATGCCGGTCTTGTAGTGGTACGTCGGCGCGGTGAACAGGTGCCGCCCGAGCGCCTCCGTCGCCGCGAGGACGGCGTGCGCACGGTCGGGGTGACCGGCGTCGAGCGCCTGGAGCGCCGTCGACGCGGCGGGGTAGATCGCGGCGAAGACGCCGAGCAGCGCGTCCGAGTGCCGCTTCCCGTCGCCGACGACGAGGTCGGGGTAGTTGAAGTCGTCGCCCGTGTACAGGCGCACGGCGCCGGGTGCGTCCGGCCCGGTGCCCGGGTCGAGGGCCGCCAGGCGGGCGCGGAGGCCCTTCTCGTGGTCCGCGTCGAGCAGCGAGACCTTGACGCCGTCGATCCGTCCCTGGTGGGCGCGGACCAGGTCGACGAAGACGTCGGTCGCGTCGTCGATCCCGGCGGCGCCCCAGTAGCCCTCGAGCTCCGGGTCGAACATCGTCCCGAGCCAGTGGAGGATCACGGGCCGGTCCGCCTCGGCGATGACGGCGTCGTAGACGCGCGCGTAGTCCTCGGGCGACCGCGCGACGTGCGCGAGCTCGCGCGACGCCATGACGACGACCTGCGCGCCGGCGTCCTGCACCATCCGGACCTGCTCGCGGTAGGCGTCGACGACGGCGTCGAGCGCCGCCGGGTCGCCCGGCGTCCAGCCCGCGACGACCGCGGGGTCGAGCTGGTCGGTGCCCGCGCCGCACGCGATCCGGGCGCTGACCGAGCGTGCCTCGGCGGACGAGCGGCGCACGAGCTCCTGGGTCGCGGCCCAGTCGAGGCCCATGCCGCGCTGGGCCGTGTCCATCGCGTCCGCGACGCCGAGACCGTGCTCCCAGATGCGGTGCCGGAAGGCGAGCGTCGCGTCCCAGTCGACGAGCGCGGGACCGCCCGGCACGTTCTCCGCACCGACCTGCGGCACGACGTGCGCCGCCGCGAAGGCGACGCGCGACGTGATCGGCGCGGTCGGCCGGGACCACGGGCCGGGCACGAGCAGCTCGCGCACCTCGGTGCCGGCGACCCGCCCGTCGTCGGCGAACCGGGGCAGGTGCACGACGGCGCCCGACCCGTCCCGGTCGCGCAGCTCGCGCGCGCCGGGGACCGCGAGGGTGGCGGCGCTCACAGGGTGATCTCGGGGACGTCGAGGCGGCGGCCCTCGGCGGACGAGCGCAGGCCGAGCTCGGCGAGCTGCACGCCGCGGGCCGCGGAGAGCAGGTCGAAGCGGTGCGGGCGGCCGGCGTGGACGTCGAGCAGGAACTCCTCCCACTGCAGCTTGAAGCCGTTGTCGAGGTCGGCGTTCGCGGGGACCTCGAGCCACTGGTCGCGGAACGGCTCGGTGACGGGCAGGTCCGGGTTCCACACGGGCTTGGGCGTGTGGGCGCGCTGCTGCGCGACGCACTTGCGCAGGCCCGCGACCGCGGAGCCGTGCGTGCCGTCGACCTGGAACTCGACGAGCTCGTCGCGGTACACGCGCACCGCCCACGACGAGTTGATCTGCGCGACGACCGGGTCGCCGCCCGGGGTCTCGATCTCGAAGATGCCGTAGGCGGCGTCGTCGGCGGTGGCCGTGTACTCCTGGCCCTGCTCGTCCCAGCGGGTCGGGATGTGCGTCGTGGTCTGGGCGGTGACCGTGCGCACCGAGCCGAGGATGCCCTCGAGGACGTAGTTCCAGTGGCAGAACATGTCGGTGGTCATGCCACCGCCGTCCTCCTTGCGGTAGTTCCACGACGGGCGCTGCGCGGCCTGGTGGTCGCCCTCGAACACCCAGTAGCCGAACTCGCCGCGCAGCGACAGGATGCGCCCGAAGAAGCCCTCGTCGACGAGGCGGCGGAGCTTGACGAGGCCCGGCAGGTAGAGCTTGTCGTGCACGACGCCCGCGGTCACGCCGGTCTCCTCGCGCAGCCGCGCGAGCTCGACCGCCTCGGCGAGCGTCTCCGCCGTCGGCTTCTCGGTGTAGACGTGCTTGCCCGCCTGCATCGCCTTGGTGAGCGTCTTGGCGCGCAGCGCCGTCATCGAGGCGTCGAACACGACGTCGACCGTCGGGTCGGCGATCGCGCCGTCCAGGTCGGTGGTCCAGTGCTCGACGTCGTGCTGGGCGGCGAGCTCGCGGATCTTCGACTCGTTGCGGCCGATCAGGATCGGCTCGACCTGCAGCCGCGTGCCGTCGGGGAGCTCGACGCCGCCCTGCTCGCGGATCGGCAGGATCGAGCGCACGAGGTGCTGGCGGTAGCCCATGCGGCCGGTCACGCCGTTCATGGCGATGCGCAGGGTGCGGGTGGTGGTCATCGGGACGACTCCGTCCTGTCAGTCGCGCGACGGCGAGGTCGGCGCGAGAAGCGTGGTGGTTCCAGCATAGGGAATGCGCTTTCCAGCGTCAACCACCCGTGCCGCCCGATCCGCGTCGGAGTTCAGCGAGGAGGGGGTCAGAGAGCGGGCGTGGACTCGCGCAGGACCACGGTGCCCCGCACCTCGACGCGGCGCGGCGAGATCTCGTGCACGACGCCGGGCAGGTCCGTCCCCACCGGCAGCCCGAGAGCGAGGCGCAGGGCCACCTGCCCGACCTCGACGAGGGGGATGCGGACGGTCGTCAGGCCGGGGACGACGTCGCGCAGGGTGACGATGTCGTCGAAGCCGGCGACCGCGACGTCGCGCGGCACGGCCAGGCCCGCGTCGCGTGCAGCCGCCATCGCACCGACGGCCATGACGTCGTTCACCGCGAGCACGGCCCGCGGGGGGCCGCCGGGCCCCGTGCACGCGACCAGCTCCTGCATGCCCGCGAAGCCGCCGTCGCGCGTGAACTCGCACGGCACCACCGCCGCGTCCTCGACGGGCGAGCCGAGGGCGGCCAGCGCCTCGGTGAACCCCTCGGAGCGGTCGATGGCCGTGCGGTGGCCCACGGGGCCGGCGAGCACGCCGAAGGACCGGTAGCCCAGGCCGTGCAGCGCCGTCGCGAGATCGGCGGCGCCCTGTCGGTTCGCGATCTCGACCGCCGGGAGGTCGCCCAGCGCCTGCCCGACGAGCGCGACGCGGCCACCGCTGTCGCGGTACCGCACCAGCGCGTCGTGCAGCGCGCCGGGGGTCGCGGCGCCGTCGTCGGACGCCGGGTCGTCGGACGACAGCCGCCCACCGCCCAGGACCAGGGCCCGAGCGCGCTGCCGGTCCATGAGCTCGACGAACGCGAGCTCGCGAGCGGGGCTGTGCTGCGTGCTCGTGAGCGTGACCAGCAGGTTCTCCTGGTCGGCGGCGTCGGTGACGCCCGCGGCGAGGGACGAGAAGTAGGGGTCGGCGATGTCGTGGACCACGAGCCCCACGGTCGTCGTGCGACCGCGCGCCATGGCCTGGGCGCTCGGGTCGGGCGTGTAGCCCATCCGGGCGGCCGTCGCGAGCACGCGCTCGCGCAGGTCCGCGCCCACCGTACGGTTCGCGCTGCCGTTGATCGCGCGGGAGGCGGTGGCGAGCGAGACGCCCGCCGCTCGCGCCACCTCGCTGAGGGTCGGTCCGGCCACGGGCACAGGCTACCGGGGCCACGACGCCCCCGGCCGCCAGGGCGCGGGTGAGGTTCGTCCCGGTTACGGTCGGGCGGAGGGTACCGAGCGAGGAGGACGAGCATGGCACGCACGCACCACGGGCCGCCGGGGTCGTCGAGACCGAAGGGGCCGTCGCTCGTCGTCCGGAGCCTCGCGCTGGGGGTCGCCGCAGGATCGCGCTCGTCGCTCGGCGTCGCGGGGCCGGTGCTCGCCGCGCGGCCCGACGGCGCATCGGGCACCGGGCCCGTCGCCCGCGGTGCGGCCGTGCTCGCCGTGGCGGGCGAGGTCGTCGGCGACAAGCTGCCGAGCGCCCCGAGCCGCCTCGCCCCGCCGGGACCGGCGTTCCGGATGGCGAGCGGTGCGCTCGGGGGTGCGCGGCTCGCTCGGGTCCGTGGCGGGAGCGGCGCGCCCGTCGTCGTCGCGGCCGTCGCCGGCGCCCTGGGTGCGGCCGCGGGGACGTGGGGCGGTGCCGCGTGGCGCGGGCTCGCCGTCGGGAAGCGCCCCGACTGGCCGGGTGCCGTGGCCGAGGACGTGGTGGCCGTCGCCCTCGCGGCATGGGCCGTGCGCCGCTGACGCGGGACGGAGTCGCCGACACCTGACCGGCCGCTGCCGCCGGACGGGCGGCTGGCGGGCTATGCCGTGGGGACGCCCGTCACGGTCGTGAGCAGGAACGCGCTGTCCTCGAGCGCGGACACGGCGTGCCGCTCGTGCGTCAGGACGCGCAGCTCGCCCGCGCCGAGCTCGGTGTCGCCCTCGCCCAGCGCGGTGACGCGGACCTTCCCGCGCAGCACCTGGATCGACGCGGCGGGCGGCGAGTTGTGCTCGCCCAGCTCGACGCCCGCGACCAGCGCGATGATCGTCTGGCGCAGCGGGCCGTCGTGCAGCACGAGCTCGGCGCTACGGCCGTTCTCCGCGGATCGGGCGCCCGTGAGGTGGGCGTCGGTGAGGAGGTCGACGTTCGTCATGGAGGTCTCCGGGGGTCGGGGTTTCTCATCCTGCCGCGTGGCGCGCGACGCCGCGCGGGCGCCCGTCGGGAAGAGTGGGCGTCATGCAGGTGGTCTCGGGATTCCTCACCGCGCTCTTCGGTCTCCTCGCGACCGGTGTCATGCTCGCGCTCCTCGCCGCGACGTCGCGGCGCGTCATGGGCGCCCCCGTCGGGTGGGTGCGCGCCGGGGTGGTGTCCCTCCTCTCGCTGACCGGGGCGTCGTCGGCCCTCACGTACGGCCTGCGCACCGCCGGCTGGGCGGCGCCGGACGGTCGGCTCACCGTCCAGCCGTTCGTGGCCCTCGCGGCCGTCGTCCTCACCTTCGCGTGGGCGTTCGTGCTGGGGTTGTGCGTGCTCCTCGTCCTCGAGCTCCTCGTGCCGACGGGCACGGTCCCGACGCCGTGGCGCGCGTGGCGCGGGCTGCGGCAGGGTCGGCGCGAGACCCGGCGCTACGCGCAGATCCTCGCGATCGGGGTGCGGCACGGCCTCGGCGGCGCGCTGAGCCGGGGCGCCCGGCAGCCTGACGGGTCGCGGCTGTCGCGCACCGACGAGCGACGGCTCGCGACCGGGCTCCGCGACGCCCTGAGCGACGCGGGCGTGACCTTCGTGAAGTTCGGCCAGGTGCTCTCGACCCGCCGCGACCTGCTCACGCCCACGATCGCCGACACGCTCGCGACCCTGCAGAGCGACGTCCCCCCGGCACCCTGGCCCGACGTCGAGGCCGCGCTCGTCGGCTCGCTCGGCCGTCCGGTCGACGAGGTCTTCGCCGCGTTCTCGGCCGAGCCGCTCGCCTCGGCGTCGGTGGGCCAGGTGCACGCGGCGCGGCTGCCCGACGGCAGGGCAGTCGTCGTGAAGGTCCAGCGTCCGGGGGCGCGCGAGCAGGTCGAGGTCGACCTCGCGATCCTCGGCCGACTCGCGCGACGCATCGAGCGCGACACCGCGTGGGGCCGCTCGCTCGGTGTCGTGGCGCTCGCCGAGGGCTTCGCGGCGTCGCTGCGCGAGGAGCTCGACTACACGACCGAGGCGGAGAACACGCTCGCGCTGCGCGCCGCGCTCGGGGTGCGGTCGGGCGTGGTCGCGGGCGCGAGCCAGGGGGATGGCGCGGGGCAGGATGGGGGCGCAGGCGGGTCGCGGGAGCCGGCCGTGATCGTGCCCGACGTCGTGCTCGAGCTCTCCGGACCGACCCTCCTCGTGCTCGAGCACCTCGACGGCACGCCGGTCGGGCGAGCCGGTGACCTCCTCGCGGGGCTGGACGGCACGACGCGGTCCGCGCTCGCGAGCCGGCTCCTCGCCGCGACGCTCGAGCAGGTGCTCGTCGCCGGGACGTTCCACGCGGACCTGCACCCGGGCAACGTCCTCGTCATGGCGTCGGGCGGTCTCGGCCTGCTCGACATGGGCTCCGTCGGGCGGCTCGGCGAGCCCGAGCGCCTCGCGCTCGCGGCGGTGCTGCTCGCCGTCGACGCCGACGACGCCGTCGCCGCGACCGACGCCCTCCTCGAGCTGCTCGACGCGCCCCCGGACCTCGACGTGCGGCGCCTGGAGCGCGCCGTCGGGCAGGTGATCGTCCGGTTCCGCGGCGCCGGGGCCGGCGGGGCGATGTTCACCGCGCTCTTCCGCCTCGTCACCGACGCCGGGCTCGCCGTCCCGCCGCAGGTCGCCGCCGCGTTCCGCACCTTTACGTCGCTCGAGGGCACGCTGCGCCTCCTCGACCCGACGTTCGACCTCGTCGCCTCCGCCCGGGAGACGGCGCAGCCGCTCGTGCGGCGGGTCGTGACGACGGAAGGGCTGCGCAACCGCGCGACGAGCCTGTTCCTCGGCCTCGCGCCCGAGCTCGAACGGCTCCCGCGGCGCCTCGCGAAGATCACGAGCGACGTCGAGAACGGGCGATTCACGGTCTCGGTGCGGACGTTCGCGCACGCCGAGGACCGCGCCTTCCTCGCGGGTCTCGTGCAGCAGGTCGTGTCGACCGTGGTCGCCGCGGCCGCGGTCGTGGCGGCGGTCGTGCTGCTCGTGGCCGACGGCGGCCCGCAGCTCGGCGGCGGCGTCGCGCTCTTCCCGGTGCTCGGGGCGGCGCTCGGCTTCGTCGGGACGGTGCTCGGCGTGCGCGTCCTCGTGTTCGCGTTCCGCGGCCTGCCGGGGCCGACCGGCTCTCGCACCTGACGTCGGTAGTCTGTTCGTCCACGCCGGAGGTGCTCACACCGACGAGGCTCTGTTCACAGGCTGGACAGACGAAGAGCGTGACTGGTACGCCGAGCGCGCCGCGGAGGAAGGATGGTCGCGGGCCGTGCTCGAGCATCACCTCACGATGAACCTGCGCCGCGCTCTGGGTGCGGCACCGTCAAACTTCGCCGCCGCGCTCGACCGGCCCGACTCCGACCTGGCTCAGCAGCTGGTCAAGGACCCGTACGTCTTCGAGGACCTCGGTCTGGTGGAACGACGCGCCGAGCGCGACGTCGAACAGGCGCTGATGGACCGGTTGCAGGACACGATGCTCGAGCTCGGGCGGGGCATGGCGTTCGTCGGGCGCCAGGTCCGCCTGAGCGTGCCGGACGACGCGAGCGACCGGGTGGACGAGCTCTACGTCGACCTGCTGTTCTTCCACATCGAGCAGCTGCGCTACGTCATCGTCGAGCTCAAGATCGGCACGTTCGAACCGTCCCACCTCGGCCAGCTCGGCACCTACGTCGCCATCGTGGACGACCAGTACCGCCGGCCCGAGATCCACGCTCCGACGGTCGGGATCCTGCTGTGCACCGGCAAGTCCGGCCCGACGGTGCGCTACGCGCTGGCCAGCACCAACGCGCCTGTCGCGGTCGCGGACTACAAAGGCCTGCCCGAGGAAGCGCGGGGCGTGCTTCCCAGCGCGGCCGAGCTGGAGGCCGTCATCGAGGATGAGCTCGACCACCGAGCCTGAGGCCGCCCAGACCCCTTCTGATCAGCACAAGCGAACTGGTAGAGGTGCATGCTCGAGAGGTGTGAGGCGTGCTGGCGGTCGAGGATGTCGCGGCCGATGGACCAGTACAGGCGCCGCAGCCCGGTGTTCGCGGCCCGGGCAGCGGACCTGGCTGGTACGGACCCCGACCTTGAGGCGTTCGAGCAGTTCGGCGTACCCGGCCGGTGCGATGTCGCTGGTGCTCACGCCGTCATCCGCACCGGTGGGTGTCGCGGAGCGTCGAAGCGGTGAGGGTTCGTGGCGGATCGCTGCTCGACGTCGTCGCGTGCATCGAGCAGGACCCGAACGGCGCCGATCCAGACCAAGGCAGACCCGAGCAGGTGCAGCACGACGGCGAGCTCCGGCAGGCCGGACGCCACCTGGAAGGCCCCGACCGCTGCTTGGGCGGCGACGAGCACGAGGAGCACCGTCGTGCGCCGGTGCACCCTGGCGCTGAGGGTGTGCCGGCTGGCGAGCCACAGCGCGAGAGCGACGATCCCGGCGAGGGTAGCCGCCGCGCCGTGCAGGACGGTGACGACGGTCCAGTTGAACGGCATGCGCGGGACGTTCGCTGAGTCACCGGCGTGAGGCCCGGTCCCGGTCACCGACGCCCCCAGGAACAGGAGCGCAGCCGTGGCGATCAGCAGGACGCCCGCGAGCCGCCGGACCCTCGGGCGCGAAGCTTCCGGCGGGCGGGCATCCTCACGCGCCTGCACCTTGTGCCACGTCACGGTGGCTGCGGTCACGAGCAGCATCGCGGCGAGGAAGTGGCCGGCGACGACGTAGGGGCTGAGCCGGGTCCACACGGTGATCCCCCCGACGACCGCGTTCAGCACGATGACCCAGAACTGCGCCCAGGCCCATCGGGTGATGTCCGGGTCCGCGTCCCGCTGCAGTCGGGCGACGACGATGAGCCATCCGACGATCACGCACAGAACGATCGCCAGGAGCCGGTTGCCGAACTCGATCAGGCCGTGCACGCCCATCTCAGCAGTGGGGGCCAGTGTTTCGGCGGTGCAGTTCGGCCAGGTGTCGCAGCCGAGACCAGACCCGGTGACGCGGACGATCGAGCCGGTGACAACGATCATCACACTGGCCACCAGGGCCGTGCCGGCCGCGATCGTCAGGTTGGTGGGCCCGAGCCGGACCCGTTCAGCGAGCCAGCTCAGGGGCGTCTTCATCGGTCGGGCTCCGTCAGGGTGAGTGGCAGCGGGGCCGGCGGGCGCCCAGCAGTGTGTCGGCCCACGATATTCGTGGGGCACGAGATCGATGGCCCCACCCGAGCCCTGGTCGGCGGCGGTCGAACGGGCTCGCCGATCGAGCTCCCGGTCATTGATCCGGCGGGGTGTGACGGGTCGTTGCCGCGGCGTCGCGTGACGTGCCTGCGGGTGCGAAGACCGCGGAGAGTGCCGCGGACCCGAGAGCCTGGTAGGCGAACCACACCTCGCCGCCGACGTCGGAACCGCCCCTCGCGAGCACGACGGCCAGGACCGTGACGACGAGCCAGCCGGTGTCGTAGGCCACGAGGTACGTGATGCGCGGTCGGACGTCGGAGCTCCGCACCGCGAACGCGACCTCGCACGCCCCGCACACGACGAGGGTCGCGGCGGTCACCAGCACGAGCCACGGGGTGACGCCGAGACGGTCGGTGAGCATCGGGAGCAGCGCCGTGACGCCGGCCGCCGTGACGATCTTGAAGACCCCGTCCGCGACGAACCCGACGCGGAGGCGGCGGTCGGTGGTCGCGCGGCTCATGCTCGCCCCTCCGCGTGGCGGCGAGCCGGTCGCCCGCGGCTCGGCAGGCGCGCGAGACCGTAGGCGGTCCCGCGTGTCTCGGGGCCCGTCGCGACGGCGAGCAACGCCGCCGCGAGGTCCGCACGACCGACGGTGGCGATGGAGTTTCGCTCGGGGACGAGCCGGTAGCCGGCGGCCGGCCTGTCGACGAGGTAGCCCGGCCGCAGGATCGTCCAGTCGACCTCGTCGCCCGCTGCGCGCAGCACCTCCTCCATCGCCTCGAGGTCTGCGTAGACGAGCGGGCCGGACCGGCGCACGTACGGCCGCACCGTCTTGCGGAACCACCACGGCTCGCCGGCTCCAGAGCGGAGCACCGGTGAGGCGGACACCGCCACGATCCTCCGTACGCCGCGGCGGCCCATCGCCGCGAGGAGGTTGGCGACGCCGTCGGCGCACACGCGCGTGGGGTCCTGGTACGACCGCTTCCCGAGGACGGACACCACGGTGTCGGCGTTGTCGGGCAGCTCGAGACCCCGACCGGTCACGACATCAGCCACCTGGACCTGGACCTCGTCCGGGCACGCGTACCGGGACTCGTCGCGCACCAGGGCGGTCACCCGGTGCCCGGCGTCGAGCGCCTGCTGGACCAACAGCGTGCCCGTCGCTCCTGACGCGCCTGCCACGACGAGATGCATCTGGCCTCCGGAGTTCGCGGATGCCCCGGTCGGCGCCGAGACACTACTCAAGTTTGTCTAATCATGGACACGGCGCCGCCACTGGTCAAATTTGATGAGAAACTGGGGACGGGTCGGAACAGGAGGACGTATGACGGCGACACGACTGCTCATCCTGGGCGCGGTGCGCGAGCGGGGCAGGGCGCACGGCTATCAGGTACGGCGCGACCTCGAGTCGTGGGGGGTGCACCTGTGGGCGAGCATCCAACCGGGGTCGATCTATCACGGACTGCGGCGCCTGCGCGACGACGGCCTCCTCGTCGAGGTCGAGGCGTCGCCGTCCGCAGGACCGTCGCGCACCGAGTACGCCGTGACCACAGCCGGGCACACAGCGTTCCGCGAGCTGCTCGAGGACGCGCTCCGCTCCGACGACGGCTCGATCGCCGAGACCATCGCCGGTGTCGGCTTCATCACCGAGCTTCCGAGGTCTCGCGCCCTCGAGCTGCTGCGGATGCGGATGGAGGCGTTCGAGCGACGGCGTGCCCGGGTGGTGGGCGTGTACGAGCAAGAACCTGACGCGGACTGGCAGCACCACGCCGAGGCCGTACGCCTGTGGGCGCACACCGCCGACGCTGCTATCCGATGGACCCAGGGACTCATCGAGCGGCTCGAAGGCGGCGCGTACGCGATGGCGGGCGAGGGAGACGCGCCGCCCGCCACGTGACCGACCCACGCCCGACGAACGGACGCCGCCCGGCCTCAGGTCGAGGCGCCCGGGAGTCCTTCCTTCCGGCGTTCAACGGTGTCACCTGGCTCGGCGAGGCGACAGAGCAGCGAGCGCCTGGGGCCGGGTTCAGGGTTCCGTGGTGCCCGACGGGTGCGTCGCGTCGGGCGGGCGTACGACGGTGACCGGGCAGTGCGCGTACTCCGTGGCGTGCCGGCTCACCGAGCCGAGGAGGAGGCGGTCGAACCCGCCCACGCCGCGGTTGCCGAGCACGAGCCGGGACGCGTGCGAGGACGCCTCGATGACGCCCTTCGCCGCCTGCACGTGCCGGACCGTGCGGACCACGCGGTCGTCGGGCAGGTCGACACCCGCCGTCGTGAGCGCGGTGTCGAGCGTCGCGGCGGCGAAGGCCTCGTAGTCGTCGATGGGCGGCGCCCACCCCCACGAGTCGGGCAGCGGGGCGAGCGTGACGATCTGCCAGCAGAAGAGGGCCTCGAGCGTCGCGCCGGTCCGGCGGGCGACGTCGGCCCCGTGCCGCAGCGCGTGCACGGACGTCGCCGAGCCGTCGACCCCGACGACGATCGGCCCCGACCGGTTCGCGGTGCCGCGGACGACCGTGACCGGCACCGTCGCGTGCTGGAGGATCGCCGACGGCACCGACCCGAGCACCATGCGGCTGACCCGGCCACGGCCGCAGCGTCCCACGACGAGCACGTCTGCGGGGCCGCCGTCGTCGTTGCCGCCCTGGATCTCGGCCTCGCCCGCGACCTCGCCCGCGCGCTTCGTGTCGCCTTCCGCGAGCGCCAGCAGGGACGTCGCGGCGTTGCCGCGGACCTCCGTCGCGACGACCTCGACGTCCTGCGTGCCGAGCCCCGTGCGCTCGCGCGCCGCCTCGACCCAGCCGGTGACCGCGTCCCGACGACGGGCGCCCCGCTCGTCGTCGTCGCCCGTGTCGTCGCGGCCGGCGTGACGCCCCGGGTCCCACGCGAGCACGGCCGTGAGGCGCGTCCCGCGCGACGCGGCCTCGTGCAGCGCCCAGTCGAGCGCCTCGTCCGACCCCTCGGACCCGTCCACACCGACGATCACCCCGCGCACCGCGCCACCTCCGCCTTCCGCCATCCCTCAGAGCTCGCCCTCGCCGTGGAGGATCGCGCGCAGGGGCGCGGTCACGACGTCGACACGTTCCAGCAGGTCGTTCGGTCCCGCGACGACGACCGCCCGGTCCTCCACCTCGACGTACACCGCGGCGCTGTCGCGCACCCGCGCGTGCAGGGCGGGGACCTCGGCGCCGTCGACGACGAACGGCGCGCGCGAGAGCGGCGCCGCCTCGACCTCTTCGACGATCGCGCGCATCGCCGCGCGGTACTCCTGGTAGGAGTCGAGGAAGTCGTCGTCCGCGGAGTCCGCGTGCAGGGGCGCGGCGAGCGCGCTGCTCAGCGCGGTGCGCAGGATCTCGGCGGACTGCTCGTCGTCGGCCGCACCGACGCGCAGCGTCTCGACGTCGAGCGTCTCCCCGGAGAACGAGACGTAGGAGCGCAGGAACCGCTCGTCCGTGAGGTCGTGGGTGCCGTCGCCCACGCCGGTGATGGTCTCCTCGTCGAGGTCGAGGCCCCAGGTCAGCGGGTCGGCGACCTCGGCGACGACGCCGTGGAACCGGTCGACCACCTGCTCCCAGGTCGCCGGGGTCCCGTCGGGGCGCCCGACGGCGCCGGGCTCGCGGCGCGCGGCCGGCTCCTCGGGCTGCTGGTCCGGTCCGTGCGTCATGATCGCCCACCCTTCTGCCGGTGCGGGGGCCGCACCCCGAGCCTGCCGCCGCGGAGAGGCCGGGTCAACGCCCGGGGCGCGTGTCGCCCCTGCCGGGGCGTCCAGGAGACCCGGGCGCGCCGGGGTGCGAACCGCCGCAGGTCACGGCGTGACCCCTCAATCACGCCCCTGGCGAACAACGGCATACGGAGGGGGTGTGCCTCGTTCGGACCGCATAGAGTCAATGCGGTCAGGCTGTACTCGGCGATTCCTGGAGGCCAGGGACGTCGGTGCGCAGGTGTAGGCCGCTCGTGAGGAGCAGCACATGTTCGAGAGATTCACAGACCGAGCCCGTCGGGTCGTCGTCCTCGCCCAAGAAGAGGCGCGGATGCTCAACCACAACTACATCGGCACCGAGCACATCCTCCTCGGCCTCATCCACGAGGGCGAGGGCGTCGCGGCCAAGGCCTTGGAGTCCCTCGGGATCTCCCTGGACGGCGTCCGCACCCAGGTGACCGAGATCATCGGCGAGGGCCAGCAGGCCCCGAGCGGGCACATCCCGTTCACGCCGCGTGCCAAGAAGGTGCTGGAGCTGTCGCTGCGCGAGGCGCTGCAGCTCGGCCACAACTACATCGGCACCGAGCACATCCTGCTCGGGCTCATCCGCGAGGGCGAGGGCGTCGCCGCCCAGGTCCTCACCAAGATGGGTGCCGACCTCAACAAGGTGCGCCAGCAGGTCATCCAGCTACTGTCGGGCTACCAGGGCAAGGAGCCCGTCGCCGCCGGCGGTCCCACCGAGGGCCAGCCGTCGGGGTCCGCGGTGCTCGACCAGTTCGGGCGCAACCTCACCCAGGCCGCGCGCGAGGGCAAGCTCGACCCGGTCATCGGTCGCGCGCTCGAGATCGAGCGCGTCATGCAGGTGCTGAGCCGCCGCACCAAGAACAACCCCGTCCTCATCGGCGAGCCCGGCGTCGGCAAGACGGCCGTCGTCGAGGGCCTCGCGCAGGACATCGTCCGTGGCGACGTCCCGGAGACGCTCAAGGACAAGCAGCTCTACACGCTGGACCTGGGCGCCCTCGTGGCCGGCTCGCGCTACCGCGGTGACTTCGAGGAGCGCCTGAAGAAGGTGCTCAAGGAGATCCGCACGCGCGGCGACATCATCCTGTTCATCGACGAGATCCACACGCTCGTCGGTGCCGGTGCCGCCGAGGGCGCGATCGACGCCGCGAGCATCCTCAAGCCGATGCTCGCGCGCGGAGAGCTGCAGACCATCGGCGCGACGACGCTCGACGAGTACCGCAAGCACGTCGAGAAGGACCCGGCCCTGGAGCGCCGCTTCCAGCCGATCCAGGTCGCCGAGCCGTCGCTCACGCACGCGATCGAGATCCTCAAGGGTCTGCGCGACCGCTACGAGGCGCACCACCGCGTGTCCATCACGGACTCCGCGCTCGTCTCCGCGGCCACGCTCGCCGACCGCTACATCAACGACCGCTTCCTGCCCGACAAGGCGATCGACCTCATCGACGAGGCGGGCGCGCGTCTGCGCATCCGCCGCATGACGGCCCCGCCGGAGCTCAAGGAGCTCGACGAGGAGATCGCCGAGGCGCGGCGCGAGAAGGAGTCCGCGATCGACGCGCAGGACTTCGAGAAGGCCGCGGGCCTGCGCGACACGGAGAAGCAGCTCACCGCGAAGCGTGCCGACAAGGAGAAGGCCTGGAAGTCGGGCGACCTCGACACGGTCGCGGAGGTCGACGAGGAGCTGATCGCCGAGGTCCTGGCCATGGCCACGGGCATCCCGGTCTTCAAGCTCACCGAGGAGGAGTCCAGCCGGCTGCTCCACATGGAGGACGAGCTGCACAAGCGCATCGTCGGCCAGGAGGCCGCGATCAAGGCGCTGTCGCAGGCCATCCGCCGCACGCGTGCGGGCCTCAAGGACCCGAAGCGCCCCGGTGGGTCGTTCATCTTCGCCGGCCCCACGGGCGTGGGGAAGACCGAGCTGGCCAAGGCGCTCGCCGAGTTCCTCTTCGGGGACGAGGACGCGCTCATCCAGCTCGACATGTCGGAGTTCTCCGAGAAGCACACGGTCTCACGGCTGTTCGGCTCGCCTCCCGGCTACGTCGGGTACGACGAGGGTGGTCAGCTCACCGAGAAGGTGCGGCGCAAGCCGTTCTCGGTCGTCCTGTTCGACGAGGTGGAGAAGGCCCACGCGGACATCTTCAACTCGCTCCTGCAGATCCTCGAGGACGGTCGTCTGACCGACTCGCAGGGCCGCGTCGTGGACTTCAAGAACACCGTCATCATCATGACCACGAACCTCGGCACGCGGGACATCGCCAAGGGCGTCCAGACCGGCTTCAACGCCGGCGGCGACCTGGTGACGTCGTACGAGCGCATGAAGGCGAAGGTCAACGACGAGCTCAAGCAGCACTTCCGGCCCGAGTTCCTCAACCGCGTCGACGACGTGGTGGTGTTCCCGCAGCTCTCGCAGGACGAGATCATCCAGATCGTCGACCTGATGATCGCGCGTCTCGACTCGCGTCTGCGGGACAAGGACATGGGCATCGAGCTCACCCCGGCGGCGAAGCGTCTGCTGGCCGAGAAGGGCTACGACCCGGTCCTGGGCGCCCGTCCGCTGCGCCGCGCGATCCAGCGCGACATCGAGGACGTCCTGTCCGAGAAGATCCTGTTCGGCGAGCTCAAGGCCGGCGAGATCGTCCTGGTCGACGCCGAGGGCGAGGGCCTGCTCGGGGAGTTCACCTTCCGGGGTGTCTCCAAGGGCGACCACGACCGCGGTCCGGTGAGCGTGGGTGCGGCCGCCGCGCTCGACGCGCCGACAGGCGTCTCGGTCCGCGACCTGCCCCCGACGGGCGAGCTGCAGGCCGGCGCGGAGTGACACGCTCCCGCCGCGCCTGACGCGCGACGCCTGACAGGCTCGACAGGCTCGACAGGCTCGACAGGCTCGACAGGCACAGCCTGACCACGACGGCCCCGGACCTCCTGCGGGAGGGCCGGGGCCGTCGTCGTGCCCGGACCGGGTCATGGCTCGTTCACCGTGCGTTACAACTGCCCACGCCTCAGAACAAACTGGACTGATCTAGTCGTCTTTACCTAGCGTCGTGACCCATGACGACCACGCCGCCGACCACCGCACCCACCCGCTGTCGCCCTCTCGAGCGCACCCGTGACGCGCGCACCGCGCCTCCGCCGACCCGCCCCGAGAGGACCTGACATGACCGAGCACCACCGCACGGGCCCGCACGCCGACACCGTGCGCGCAGCGGCCCGCCGCCCCCGCCCCGCCGCCCTCGCCGGCCTCGCGCTGGCCGCCGTCCTCGCGACCGGCGCGTGCAGCGCGGCCCAGGCGTCCGACGACGCACCGGCCGGCGCGCTCG
Source organism: Cellulosimicrobium sp. PMB13 (assembly GCF_051294865.1). Lineage (NCBI taxonomy): Bacteria > Bacillati > Actinomycetota > Actinomycetes > Micrococcales > Promicromonosporaceae > Cellulosimicrobium > Cellulosimicrobium sp. PMB13. The sequence goes on from NZ_CP145910.1 coordinate 1,710,052, forward strand.
CGCCAGACGCCGAGCTGCCGACCGAGGTCCCGGAGGGGACGGTCCTGCGCATCGGCGACCCGACGACGCAGAAGGCGTTCGAGCTCGCCGGCGACGAGCTCGACAGCGACTTCTCTTTCGAGGTCGAGTGGGCCAACATCTCCGGCGGCCCGGCCACGACCGAGGCGTTCCGCGCCGACTCGCTCGACATCGGCGCCGTCGCCGAGATCCCGCCGATCCACGCGACGTGGACCGGGCTGGACGTGCAGATCTACGCCTCCGTGTACCGCGACAACTGGGAGGACGTGCCGATCTACGAGTTCGCGGGCGCGCCCGGCGTCGAGCTGGACTCGCTCGAGGACTTCCGCGGCCACCGCATCGCGTTCAGCCCGGGCCAGGCGCAGGGCGCGATCGTCCTCAAGGCCCTGCAGGAGGCAGGTCTGACGCAGGACGACGTCGAGCTCGTCGAGCTCCCGAGCACGGGCGACGTGTACTCGACGGCGCTCGCCGCGGGCGAGGTGGACATCGCCCCGCTGGGCGGGACGCAGCTCTACCGCTACCTCGGGAAGTACGAGGCCGACGGCGCGACGTCCGTCAAGCACCACCTGCGCGACGACGCGTCGCACCTGTACGGGCCGACGGAGGTCGTGCAGGACCCGGCGAAGGCCGCGGCGCTGCGCGAGTACGTCGCGGCGTGGGCGGAGGCGAAGATCTGGATCGACGAGCACCCCGAGGAGTGGAAGCAGGGGTACTACGTCGAGGACCAGGGCATGAGCGAGGAGGACGCGCAGTACCTCATCGACAACGCTCCCGTGCCGGACATCCCGTCCGACCTCACCGAGGGCGTCGAGCGGACGCAGGCGACGATCGACCTGCTCGCGACCGAGCTCGACCAGGAGCCGTTCGACGCGGCCGACCTGTTCGACGAGCGCTTCGGCCCTGTCGCGGGTGATGCCGCGACGGCTGCCCGGGACGGGGGCGCGCAGTGAGCGCGGCGGTCGTCGACCGGGTCGACGTCGCGGTCCCGAGGCGCGACGACGTCCCCGCGGCCAGCACGGACGTGCGCCCGCGCGGCACGCGCCTGGGCCTCGGGCGGCCGATCCCGCTCGCCGCCCTCGTCGGGGTCGCGCTGATCGTCGGGGTCTGGTCGGTCGGGTCCGCGACCGGGCTCATCGACCCGCGGGTGCTCAGCGCGCCGTGGACCGTCGTGACGACGGGCAGCGAGCTGGTCGCGGACGGCAGGCTCGGGGGGCACCTCGCGGTCTCGCTCTCGCGCGCCGCGCTCGGCCTGGGCTTCGGCATCGTGGCCGGCGTGGCGCTCGCCCTCGCCGCGGGGCTCAGCCGGGTGGGTGACGCGGTCCTCGACGGCCCGATCCAGGTCAAGCGCGCGATCCCCAACCTCGCCCTCCTGCCGCTGCTGATCCTGTGGTTCGGGATCGGCGAGGAGATGAAGGTCATCACCATCGCGCTCGGGGTCTTCATCCCCATCTACCTGCACACGCACAACGGCCTGCGGGCGATCGACAGCCGCTACGTCGAGCTCGCCGAGACGGTCCAGCTCTCGCGGCGGCAGTTCGTCCGCCGCGTCATCCTGCCCGGCGCGCTCCCCGGGTTCTTCCTCGGCCTGCGCTTCGCGGTCACCGGGTCGATGCTCGCGCTCGTCGTGGTGGAGCAGGTCAACGCGACGGCCGGGATCGGCTACATGATGGAGCTCGCGCGCACGTACGGGCAGACGGAGATCATCCTCGTCGGCCTCGTCGTGTACGGGGTCCTGGGCTACTCGGCGGACCTCGGCGTCCGCCTCCTGCAGAGGAGGGTGCTGTCATGGCGACGCACGCTGGAGGACTGACCGGGGCGCCGTCGGGCAGCGTGACGGCGGGACCGCCCGGCACGGCGCCCGGCCCGACGACGGCCGGTCCGGCCGTGCGGGTCCGCTCGCTCGTGCGGTCGTACGGCGACAAGCGGATCCTCGACGACCTGGACCTCACGGTCGACGACGGCGAGTTCGTCGCGATCCTCGGCAGGTCCGGGTCGGGCAAGAGCACGCTCCTGCGCGCGCTCGCGGCGCTCGACCACGACGTCGCAGGGTCGGGCGAGGTCGTGGTGCCCGATCAGGTGTCGGTCGTGTTCCAGGACTCGCGCCTCCTGCCGTGGGCGCGCGTGCTCGACAACGTCGTCCTCGGTCTCGACGGCGCGTCGCGCACGACGTCCCGGGGCAGGTCGCGGAGCACGGCCCGGGAGGCGGGACGCGAGAGCCTCGCCGAGGTCGGCCTCGCGGGCCGCGAGCGGGCCTGGCCGAACGAGCTCTCGGGTGGCGAGCAGCAGCGCGTGTCGCTCGCCCGGTCGCTCGTCCGCTCCCCGCGGCTCCTGCTCGCCGACGAGCCGTTCGGCGCCCTCGACGCGCTCACGCGCATCCGCATGCACGCGCTGCTGCGCGACCTGTGCGCGCGGCACCGGCCCGCGGTCCTGCTCGTGACCCACGACGTGGACGAGGCGATCGTCCTCGCGGACCGCGTCGTCGTCCTCGACGAGGGGCGCATCGCCCGCGAGCGCCGCGTCGCCGACAGCTACCGACCGGGGGAGCGGCGCGACGCCGCGGACCCCCGCTTCGCCCGCATCCGCACGGAGCTCCTCGACGCCCTGGGCGTCGACCGGGGAGCCGACACGAAGGAGCACGCCGCATGACCACCGACATCACCGGCCCCGCGCGCGTCCCCCGCGCCGCTGGCCGCGACGGCCACCGTCCCGGACGGCTGCACCTCAACGCCTTCCTCATGAGCACCGGGCACCACGAGGCGTCCTGGCGGCTCCCCGAGAGCGACCCCGCGTGGACCTCGACGAACATCGCGCACCTCCAGCGGCTCGCGCAGATCGCCGAGGCAGGCAAGCTCGACTCGATCTTCTTCGCCGACGGGCCGGGGCTGCGGTCCGACGTGGGCCGCCGCCCGTCGGGGTCGCTCGACCCGCTCATCGTGCTCACCGCGATCGCCGCCGTGACCGAGCGCATCGGGCTCGTCGCGACCGCGTCGACGACGTACAACTCGCCGTACAACCTCGCACGGCGGTTCGCGTCGATCGACCACGTCTCGGGCGGTCGTGCCGGCTGGAACGTCGTGACGACGGCCGGTCCGGACATCGCGCGCAACTTCGGCCTCGACGACCAGCCCGCCCACGCGGTGCGCTACGAGCGCGCCGCGGAGTTCCTCGAGGTCGCGTTCGCGCTCTGGGACTCGTGGGAGGACGACGCCGTGCTCGCCGACAAGGCGGCGGGCGTGTGGGCGGACGCGACGAAGATCCACGCGCCGGGGCACGTCGGCGAGCACTTCTCGGTGCACGGCGCGCTCACGACGCCCCGGTCCCCGCAGGCGCGACCGCTCATCGTGCAGGCCGGGTCGTCCGAGGACGGCAAGGACCTCGCGGCGCGGTACGCGGAGGCGGTGTTCACGGCGCACCAGACCCTCGGCGACGCGCAGGCCTTCTACGCCGACCTCAAGGCACGGGCGGCGGCAGCGGGCCGGGACCCCGGGGCCGTGCGGATCCTGCCGGGGATCGTGCCGGTCATCGGGTCGACCGAGGCCGAGGCGCTCGCCGTGGAGCGCGCGCTCGACGAGCTCATCGTCCCCGAGTACGCGCGGGCCCAGCTCGCGAAGACCCTGCGTCTCGCACCCGAGGACCTCCCGCTCGACCGCGAGCTGCCCGCCGACCTGCCGTCCGAGGACGAGATCGAGGGGGCGAAGAGCCGGTACACGCTGGTCGTCGAGCTCGCGCGGCGCGAGCGGCTCACCGTGCGCGAGCTCATCGGCCGGCTCGGCGGCGGACGCGGCCACCGCACGGTCGCGGGCACGCCCGAGCAGGTCGCCGACGCGATCCAGGACTGGTACGACGCCGAGGCCGCCGACGGGTTCAACATCATGCCCGCGGTCCTGCCGTCGGGGCTCGAGCAGTTCGTCGACCACGTGCTGCCCGTGCTGCGCGAGCGCGGCCTGTTCCGCGACGAGTACGAGGGCACGACGCTGCGCGAGCACTACGGGCTCGACCGTCCGGCCAACCGGTACGCGGCGCCGTCCGGACCGACGACGGACGCGGCCGAGCCCGCGATCCCGGACCTCGCCGGAGCCCTGGCATGAGCGGCGCGTCGGAGCACCTCTGGTACGTCCCGAACCAGGTCCGTCCCGGTCACCGCGGCGACGACGTGGTCGAGGACCACAACAGCCTCGACACGCTCACGCGCCACGCGCACGCGCTGGAGCGGCACGGCTGGGGAGGGGCGCTGCTCGGGACGAGCTGGGGGCGTCCCGACACGTTCACCGTGGCGACGGCGCTCGCGGCCCGCACGACGACGTTCAAGCCGCTCGTCGCGATCCGGCCGGGGTTCTGGCGACCGGCGCACTTCGCGTCGGCCGCCGCGACGCTCGACCACCTGAGCGGTGGCCGGCTCCTCGTGAACATCGTCTCGGGGTCGGACGGGCAGGCGGCGTACGGGGACGGCGAGGCCGACCCCGTGCACCGGTACGCGCGCACGCGGGAGTTCCTCCAGATCGTCCGGCGCCTGTGGACGCAGGAGGAGGTCACCTTCGAGGGCGAGCACTTCTCCGTCACCGGCTCCCGGCTCGGGCCACGGCCCGTGGTCCGGGGCGAGCGCAAGCACCCGCGGCTCTACTTCGGTGGCGCGTCGGAGGCCGCCGAGCGGGTCGCCGCGACCGAGGCCGACGTGCAGCTCTTCTGGGGCGAGCCGCTCGACGGCGTCGCGGAACGGATCGACCGGCTGAAGCGGCTGAGCGCGGAGCTGGGCCGCGAGCACGCACCGCTCGAGTTCGGGCTGCGCGTCACGACGTTCGTCCGGGACACGACCGAGGAGGCGTGGGCCGACGCCGAGGCCACGGTCGCGCGGCTCGCGGAGCGCGCCGCGCAGGGGGACGCGTGGTCCGCGCGTGACCGTGGTGGGCGGGCCGCCGTCGGGCAGCAGCGTCTCCTCGACCTCTCCGCGCGCGGCGAGGTGCTCGACGAGAACCTGTGGACGACGCCCGGGAGGTTCGGCGGCGGGGGAGCCGGCACGACGTGGCTCGTCGGCTCGGCGCAGGACGTCGCGAAGTCGCTGCGCCGCTACCAGGACCTGGGCGTCACGCACTTCGTGCTCTCGGACACCCCGTACCTGCGCGAGATCGAGCGTCAGGGAGACCAGCTCCTGCCGCTGCTGCGCGCCTGACCGTGCCGCGCGGGGACACGCAGACGTCGACTCTTTCCTCCGGGTGAGACCTTCCCGAGAGCGAGCGGTCTGCCGTCCCCGCGCGGTTCGGTGCGCCCGAGCGATGCGATAGGTTGGATGAATCGCCCCGCTCCGGAGGAGACTCATCGTGCACGACGTCGTGGACGCCCACCACCACCTGTGGGTTCGCGCGCGCACGCCGCAGGACTGGGTCGACCCGGTGACGATGGCGGCGATCGACGCCGACTTCACGCCGGCCGACCTTCCCGCCGCACGGCACGGGGTGGCCGCGACCGTCGTCGTGCAGTCCGCGAGCCTGTGGTCGGAGTCGAGCGAGCTCCTCGCCGTCGCGGGCTCCGCCGAAGGGCGGGCTGCGCACGTCGCGGGCGCCGTCGTCTGGGCGGACCTCACCGCCGCCGACCTGCCCGACCGGATCGCCGCGCTGCGCGAGGGCCCGGGAGGCGACCGGCTCGTCGGGGTCCGGGCGATGGTGCAGGACGAGCCCGACCCGGGCTACCTCGACCGGCCCGACGTGCGCGCGGGCATCGCCGCGGTCGGGGCCGCGGGGCTCGTGTACGACCTCGTCGTGCGCGACCACCAGCTTCCCGCCGCGGCGCGGCTCGCCGCCGCCCTTCCCGACGTGCCCCTCGTCCTCGACCACCTGGGCAAGCCGCCGCTCGCGACAGGCCCGGCGGGCGCGAGGCCCGACCTCCAAGCCTGGCGCGCCGACCTGTCGGCCCTCGCCGCGCTGGAGAACGTGTCCGCGAAGCTGTCGGGGCTCGTCACCGAGGCGCGCTGGGACGCGTGGACGAGCGGCGACCTGCGCCCCGCCGCCGACCACGCGATCGAGGTCTTCGGGCCGGACCGCCTGATGTTCGGCTCCGACTGGCCCGTGTGCCTGCTCGCGAGCGGCTACGGTCGCTGGCTCGCGACCGCGCGGGACCTCGTCGCGGGACTGTCCGAGACCGAGCAGGCAGCGGTCCTCGGTGCGACAGCGCGCCGCGTCTACGGGTTGCCGCGCGCCGCGTCGTCGTCCACGGCGCACGCTGCCGGCGCCGCACCCGCGGACGCCGCCACGCACGCGCCCGACCCCGCACCCTACGCCCCGACCGACTTCGTACCCGTCCCTGCGACCCAGGAGATCCACCCGTGACGAGCAGCACCACACCTCTCCGCGAGCTCGACGGCGTCCGCGCCGTCGTGACGGGCGGCGCGTCCGGGATCGGCGCCGCGACCGTCGTCGCGATGCTCGCGCGCGGCGCCGTCGTCACGTCGATCGACCGGACGGCCGACGGCGTGCCCGACGGCGCGCACGCCCTGGTCGCCGACGTCACCGACGACGCGGCCGTGCGGTCCGCCGTCGAGGGGGCGGCGCACGCGATGGGCGGGATCGACGTCGTCGTGAACAACGCGGGGATCGGCGCGCAGGGCACGGTCGCGGACAACGACGACGCCGAGTGGCTGCGCGTCCTGGACGTCAACGTGCTCGGCATCGTGCGCGTGACCCGCGCCGCGCTGCCGCACCTGCGCCGCTCGGCGCACCCCGCCGTCGTCAACATGTCGTCGATCGCCGCGTGGACCGGGCTGCCCGCCCGTGCGCTGTACTCGGCGTCGAAGGGCGCGGTCCAGGCGCTCACGCTCGCGATGGCCGCCGACCACGTGCGCGAGGGGATCCGCGTCAACTGCGTCAACCCGGGCACGGTCGACACCCCGTGGGTCGGGCGCCTGCTCGACGCCGCCGACGACCCCGCGGCCGAGCGTGCCGCGCTGGAGGCGCGCCAGCCCACCGGCCGCCTCGTGAGCCCCGAGGCCGTGGCGCACGCGGTGTGCTACCTCGCGAGCCCGCTCGCCGTCGCGACGACGGGCGAGGCGCTCGCCGTCGACGGCGGGATGCACCACCTGCGGGTCCGCCCGCCCGCGGCGTCATGAGGGCCGGGGAGGAGAGGGACGTCCCCAGCGCCGGTGAGGAGAGGGGCGGGACCCTGCCGAGCGGGACCGGGCTCCCGACCCGGAGGATCCGCGATACTCCCGTGCGGCTCACGCCGCTCGGGTACGGGGCGGCGCAGGCGGGCAACCTCTACCGGCCGACGTCGGACGCCGAGACCCGGGCCGCGGTCGACGTCGCGTGGGACGCCGGCATCCGGTACGTCGACACCGCGCCCCACTACGGTCTGGGGCTGTCGGAACGCCGGGTCGGCGCGGCCCTGCGGGACCGCCCGCGCGACGAGGTCGTCGTGTCGACCAAGGTCGGCCGGCTCCTCGTCCCGTCGCCCGGCACCGCGCACGAGAAGGACCCGGACCTCTTCGACGTCCCCGCCGACGCGCGCCGCGTGTGGGACTTCTCGCGTGACGGCGTCCTGCGCTCGCTCGAGGGCAGCCTCGAGCGCACGGGCCTCGACCGGGTCGACGTCGTCTACCTCCACGACCCGGACGAGCACGAGGACCAGGCGTTCCGCGAGGCGCTGCCCGCGCTCCTCGAGCTGCGCGAGCAGGGCGTCGTCGGCGCTGTCGGTGCGGGCATGAACCAGTCCGCGATGCTCGCGCGGTTCGTGCGCGAGACCGACGTCGACGTCGTGATGTGCGCGGGCCGGTTCACGCTGCTCGAGCAACCGGCCCTGGACGACCTGCTGCCCGCCGCGGCGCAGCGGGGCGTCGCGGTGGTCGTCGCGGGCGTGTACAACTCCGGTCTCCTCGCACGCGACGACCCGCCCGACGACGCGACCTACGACTACGCCCAGGCACCCGCGCCGCTGCTCGACCGGACGCGGCGGACCGCGGCCGTGTGCGCCGACCACGGCGTGACCCTGCCCGAGGCGGCCCTCGCCTACGTCCGCACCCACCCGGCCGTCGCGAGCACCGTCGTCGGGCTCCGCACGCCGCGCCAGGTCCGCGAGACCGTCGCCCGCGCGGCAGCCCGCGTCCCCGCCGCTCTGTGGACGGACCTCGTCACCGCCGGGCTGCTCGACCCCGCGGCCCACCCGGCCGCGTTCGCCTGAGCCGACCCCGCTCCGACTCTCGCGCCGGACCACCCGCCCGACCATCTGCCCGACCATCCCGCCGAACCACCGAGGACACGATGCACCTGCTCCGCCTGGGCCCCACCGGCCAGGAGATCCCCGCCGTCGCGCACGAGGGCACGACCTACGACCTGCGCCCCCTGACCGCCGACGTCGACGGCGCGTTCCTCGCGTCCGACGGCGTCGCCCGGACGCGCGCGGCGCTCGCCACGGGCGACCTGCCCGTGCTGGACGGCGCCGACGACCTGCGCCGCGGCGCGCCGGTCGCCCGCCCGACCGCGGTCGTCTGCATCGGGCAGAACTACGCGGCGCACGCCGCCGAGTCGGGCGCCGAGCCGCCGTCGACCCCGATCGTGTTCCTCAAGCACCCGAACACGGTCGTCGGGCCGGACGACATCGTGCCCATCCCGCCGGGGTCGGAGAAGACCGACTGGGAGGTCGAGCTCGGCGTCGTGATCGGTCGCACCGCGAGCTACCTCGCCTCGCCCGACGAGGCGCTCGCCCACGTGGCCGGGTACACGGTCGTGGACGACGTGAGCGAGCGCGCCTGGCAGATGGAGGAGTCGCTCGGGCAGTGGTCGAAGGGCAAGTGCGGGCCCGGCTTCGCGCCCACGGGCCCCGCGCTGCGCCCCGCCGACGAGCTCGACGCCTCCGACCTGCGCCTGCGCTCCTGGGTCAACGGCGAGCCGCGCCAGGACTCGTCGACCGCCGACATGATCTTCGACGTCCCCTACCTCGTGTGGCACCTGTCGCAGTACATGACCCTCGAGCCCGGCGACCTCGTCTGCACCGGTACCCCGGAGGGCGTGGGCTTCTCGGGCCGGTTCCCGTACCTGCGCGACGGCGACGTCGTCGAGATCGACATCGAGGGGATCGGGCGCCAGCGGCACGTGTTCGCCGCGACGCAGCAGCCGGGGGCCGCGAGGTAGCACCCCGGTCGCGCGAGGTAGCGGTCGCGCGAGCCAGCACCGGGGTGGCGCCCGGGTGACGCCCGGACGGGGGACTCAGGCGTCGCCGTCGGGCACGTCCCCGATCGCGGTGCCCCCGCGGAGGGACTCCTCGACGCCGAGCAGGTGGTTCGCCATGCGGATCCGCGCGCGCTCGGGGTCGCGGTCCGCGAGGGCGCGCCAGATCGCCTCGTGCTCGTCGTGCGTGCGCTGCTCGGCGCCGTCCTCGTGCAGGCCCCGCCACAGGCGCTCGCGGACCGTGCGGCTCGCGAGCGACTCGACGAGCGCGGCGAGCACCGGGTTGCCGGCCTGCTCGGCGACGACGCGGTGGAACGCGATGTCGGCCTCGATGAACCGCTCGTGGTCGACCGGGGTCGCGGCGAGGACGTCGTCGACACCGTCGAGGACGCGCCGTGCCTCCGCGAGCGCCCCGGGCGTGATCCGGGCCGCGGCGAGCGCGGCCGCCTCTGTCTCCAGGACCCTGCGCACGGCGTGGAACGACAGGGCGCTGCTCTCGCCCTGCAGGTCGACGACGAACCCCATCGGGGCGAGCAGCCGCTGCGGGTCGAGGCTCGTGACGTAGGTGCCGTCGCCCTGGCGCGTGTCCACGACGCCGAGGATCGACAGCGCCCGGACGCCCTCGCGGAGGGACCCGCGCGAGACGCCGAGCGACTCGGCGAGGTCCTTCTCGACGGGGAGCCGGTCGCCGGGACCGAGCGTCCCGTCGAGGATCATGCGCTTGATGCCGTCGACGACCTCATCCGTGCGGGACATGCGACGAGTATCGCGCACCGGGTCGGTCGGGCCGTCCTGCCTGCCGGGCAGTCCTGCCTACCGGGCCGTCCTGCCTACCGGGCGGCGGCCGGTGCCGGGGACGGCTGCCGGGCGCCGCGACGGGCGGCGACCGCGGCGTCGTGCTCGGTCGTCCAGTACGACCCCCCGGGGAAGCGGAAGCGCGCGACCGACGCGGGGTGCATCTGCGTCGAGTAGCCCGGCAGGGACGGGAGCACGTAGCCGCTCCCGGCGCCGGCGTCCGTCACGACGCACGGGTCCGTGAAGTGCTCGTGCAGGTGGTCGACGTACTCCGTGACCCGGTCCGTGAGGTCGCCCGACACGGCGACGTAGTCGAGCACCGAGACGTGCTGGACCATCTCGCACAGCCCGACGCCACCCGCGTGCGGGCACACCGGCACGCCGAACTTCGCCGCGAGCAGCAGGACGGCGACGATCTCGTTGACGCTCGCGAGCCGGCCCGTGTCGAGCTGGCAGTAGTCGATCGCGCCGGCCTGGAAGAGCTGCTTGAACATCACGCGGTTGTGGCAGTGCTCCCCGGTCGCGACGCCGACGGGGGCGACCGCGCGACGGATCGCGGCGTGGCCCAGCACGTCGTCGGGCGACGTCGGCTCCTCGATCCACAGCGGGTCGAAGCGCGCGAGCGACCGCACCCGGTCGATCGCCTCGGGCACGTCCCACACCTGGTTCGCGTCGATCATCAGACGACGGTCGGGGCCGATGACCTCGCGCGCGATCGTGAGGCGGCGGACGTCGTCCTCGGGGTCCGCGCCGACCTTGAGCTTGAGGTGCCCGTACCCGGCGTCGACGGCCTCCTGGCACAGCCGCCGGAGCGTGGTGTCGTCGTAGCCGAGCCAGCCGGCCGACGTCGTGTAGACGGGGTAGCCGGTCCGCTCGAGGTGGGAGATGCGCTCGGCCTTCGTGGACTCCTTGGCCTCCAGCAGCGCGACCGCCTCGTCCGCCGTGAGGGCGTCGGACAGGTAGCGCAGGTCCGCCACGGCGACGAGCTCGGCGGGCGTCAGGTCGGCGAGCAGTCGCCACAGCGGCTTGCCCGCGCGCCGCGCGACGAGGTCCCACGTCGCGTTGAGCACCGCCGCGAGCGAGAGGTGGACGACACCCTTCTCCGGTCCCAGCCAGCGCAGCTGCGTGTCCGAGGTGAGCGTGCGGTACGTTGCGCCCATGTCGGCGGCGAGCTCGTCGACGTCGCGCCCGACGAGCGTCGCGGCCTGCTGGCGCGCGGCCTCGGCGACGAGGTCGGTGCCGCGCCCGATCGTGAACGTGAGCCCGTGCCCGGCGAGCGGCTGGCCGAGCGTGTCCGTCGCGTCCGTCCGCAGCACCACGTACGCGGCGGAGTAGTCGGCGTCGGTGTTCATCGCGTCGGAGCCGTCCGCGGTGAGCGACGTCGGGAAGCGGACGTCCTCGACGTCGACGCTCGTGATCCTGGCCATGTCCGCGCCGCCCGTCGCTGGTGCCTCCGGCCGCATCCGCACGACGACCTCAGACATCTGATGATTTCTCGGCAACCTAGCGAGACGGAGGGCGGGAGGTCAACTCAGGGATGCGCCGCCGCGCGATCGGGAACCGCCGTGACGCGACGGGCGGGTAGTGTCCCCGGACATGGGTGCACCGGCGGTCGACCGTCCCGACGTCGTGGCGCGCCTGCGCTCCGCGGGCTGCGTGTTCGCCGAGGACGAGGCCGCGCTGCTGCTCGACGCCGCGTCGTCGGACGGCGCGCTGGACGCGCTCGTCGCGCGCCGGGTCGCGGGCGAGCCGCTCGAGCAGGTGCTCGGCTGGGCAGAGTTCCGCGGGCTGCGCGTGCACGTCACGCCGGGCGTCTTCGTGCCGCGCCGCCGCACGAGCCTCCTCGTGGCGGAGGCGCTCGCGCTCCTGGCCCGACGACGCCGGGCCGGCCGCGCGTCGTCGGGCACCCCGGGCGGGCACGACCCGGCGAGGCCGCTCGTCGTCGACCTGTGCTGCGGGACGGGCGCGCTCGGCCTCGCACTCGCGACGGAGGCGGCCGCCGCGGGAGACCCCGTGGAGCTCTATGCGGCCGACGTCGACCCGGACGCCGTCGCGTGCGCGGCCCGCAACGTCGCGCCTGTCGGCGGGACCGTGTCCGGGGGAGACCTCTTCGACGCCCTCCCGGCGGCGCTGCGGGGTCGGGTCGACGTGCTGCTCGCGAACGTGCCGTACGTGCCCACGGACGAGATCGCCCACCTTCCCCCCGAGGCCCGCGACCACGAGCACCGCGTCGCGCTCGACGGCGGAGCGGACGGGCTCGACGTCCTGCGCCGCGTCGCCGCCGACGCCGCGACCTGGCTCTCGCCGGGCGGGCACCTGCTCACCGAGTCGGGCGAGGCACAGGCAGCGGGCGCCGCCGAGATCCTCGAGCGCGCCGGGCTGTCCGTCCGCGTGGTGCGCGACGACGAGATCGGCGCGACCGCCGTCGTGGGCACCGCGAGATAGCGACGTACCGACTCAACGTCCCCGCCGACATGGTCGGGCGTCGCTACCTCGGCCGGGCCCCGCTATCTCACGGAGCGCGCAGCAACGCGCGGATCTCCTTCTCGGCCTGCGCCGGGGTGAGCGCCCGACAGCCGAGCGACTCCCAGTGCCGCACGAGCCCGGGCTCTGCGCGCAGCAGCGCCCAGCCCCGCCGCACGAGCGTCAGCGGCGGCTTGCGCCTCTCCGCGAGGTCGCGCAGCAGCCGGAACCAGAACGTCACGAGGCGTGGACGGCTGATGCAGATCGCGTCGGCGAGCACGTCCTCGTCGCGGCACCTCTCGACGATCTCCGCCGCGAAGATGCCCTCGGCCAGCACGACGCGGAACCCGGTGACGTCGACGTGCGTCGTCCCCGTGCGGCGCGACGTCGGGATGTCGTAGACCGGGACGTCCGTGTGCCCGGTCCGTGCGAGCTCGACGAGCGCCGCGACCGCGCCGTCGGCGTCCCAGCTGCGGGGGTCGTCCCAGTCGACGATGCCGAACCGCTGCGGGAGGCCGGGGTGGTCGTGGTCGAGATAGAAGTCGTCGAGCGCGAGGACCGGGAGCCCGAGCCGCCGGGTCAGCGACGTCTTGCCCGAACCCGACGCGCCCGTGAGGAGCACGACGCGCGTCGGCACCTCACGCGAACCGGGCGGCAGGTCGAACAGGGCGGGCTCCGGACCGGCAGGGCCCGGATCGCCGCCGACGAGGTCCGTGCGGGTCGGGTCGACAGGGCTGGCGCTCACGGGAACCCATTGTCCCAGGCCCGCCGACCGCGCCGAGAAGTGACCTTCCGCCCCTTTCTCGCCCGGATCCGGGGCGGAAGGTCACTTCTCGGTGACCGCGACGTACCCTGCCCGGGTGACCTCGACCGACCCTGCTGCCGACCTCGCGCTCGACGCCCTGCGACGGCTCGAGAGGTTCCGCCCCACCGATCCCGCGCAGGCGGCGCTCGCCGCCGAGTACGTCGCGTTCGTCCAGGGTCGTGCCGCCGCGCGCTCCGACGCTGCCCGACCCGACAGTGCCCGACCCGACGCGGCCCGGCAGGGTGTCGCGCGCGCCGACGCGGTGCGCCGCGAGGGTGGTCCGCAGCACCTCACGGCGAGCTGTTTCGTGCTCAGCCCGGACCTGTCGCGCGTGCTGCTGTGCTTCCACCGCAAGGGGCAGTTCTGGGTGCAGGTCGGTGGACACGTGGAGCCGGGCGACGCGACGCTCGCCGACGCCGCGTACCGCGAGGCGCGCGAGGAGAGCGGGCTGGTCGGTCTGAGCCCCTTCGAGCCGGACGGCGAGGGGCCGCAAGCCGATCCCGCGCCGCCCGTCGACGTCCACCGCCACGACCTCGCGGCGGCGTTCGGGTCGTGCCGCACGCACTGGGACGTGGGGTTCGTCGCGTTCGCCGACCCCGTCGTCCGCACGACCGTGAGCGACGAGAGCGAGGACGTCGCGTGGTTCGCCGTCGACGACCTGCCGGTCGGCACGCCGCCCGACTTCCCCGAGCGCCTGGCGACCGTCCTCGGGGAGGTCCGCCACCGCCGTCGGGCACACGCGCCGAGATAGAGCCCCGGTCCGCGAGATAGAGCCCTGGTCGCCGACGTAGAACACTGGTCGGTGACCACGGCTCTACGTCGGCGACCTGGGCTCTATCTCGGCGGGGCGAGGATCACGTGGAGCGTGCGCGGGCCGTGCACGCCCTCGACGCGCGACAGCTCGATGTCGCTCGTCGCGCTCGGGCCGCTGATCCACGTCTGCGGGCGCTCGGGGTGCTCGGCGAGCAGCCGCACGCCCTCCGGCACGGTGTGCACCACCTGGTCCGTCCGCACGACGCACACGTGCAGGTCGGGAACGAGCGTGATCGCACGACGCCCCTGGTCGGGCTCGCCGTCGAGCACGATCGTTCCCGTGTCGGCGATCGCGACGCGTGCGGCCGTCACCACCGCGTCGACGGCGTCGAGCTCGTCGGCGGTGCGGGGGTCCTCGCGCGAGTCCGCCACGCGCACCGCCGTCGCGGGCAGCGCGGCGAGCCACGCGTCGTCGAGCGCGGGCGGCACGACGACGCCCCTCACCTCCGCGAGCAGCGCGCCCACGGTCTCCGCGACCTCCTCCGGCGACGCCGCGCGGTGCACGTGCGCCCGGTAGTCGACGAGCCGGTCCACGAGGATCTCGACCGCCGCGTCCGACCCCGGGGCGTGCTCGCCGGTCGCCCGGTACGCGCGGGCGAGCTCGGTGCCCGACGCCGCGGCGTCACCGACCGCACCCGGCCGACCGCCCGCCGTCGGGCCGCCGAGCGTCGTCGGGCCGCCGAGCGCGGTGCGGATCCGCGCCAGGACGTCGTCGCGCGCGCTCATCGGGCCCCACCGTCCTCGCCGAACCCCGGGTTGTCGTCCGATGGCGACCCTGATGGCCGCGTATCCCCGGGTTCGGCGAGATGGCTGCCCAACCCCGGGTTATCACCCGATCGAGCGGGCGATGGCGGCACAACCCGGGGTTCGGCAGCAGGGGCGACGTGCTCGGTGCGCCACCAGTCGCGGAACGTCTGCTTCGCCGGGGCCGGGAGGTCGCGGGACCGGGTCCACGCCGAGGCAGGCGGCGGCAGCGTCGAGATGCGGCCCTTCGGCCCGGCGACCACGCGCCCGACGGCCGCCGCCTTCTCCGCGAGCTCGAACCGCCGCGCGTCGGACATGACGAACGACGCGGCCTTCATCGCGGCGCCCCACCCGGTGGGCAGGCCGCCGCGGTCCGCGTCGACCTCGCGGGCGCGCAGCTCGACGAGGATCGCGGGGATGTCGATCTTCACCGGGCACACCTCGTAGCACGCGCCGCACAGCGTCGACGCGTACGGCAGCGACGCGTTGGGGTCACCGTGGCCGCCCAGCCCGCCCGACGACTTCGTGAGCTGCGGCGTGAGGATCGCCCCGATCGGCCCGGGGTACACGGAGCCGTACGCGTGCCCGCCCACGCGCTCGTACACCGGGCACACGTTGAGGCACGCGGAGCAGCGGATGCAGTGCAGCGCGGCCCGGCCGACCTCGTCGGCGAGGACGTCGGTGCGGCCGTTGTCGAGCAGCACGAGGTGGAACTCCTGCGGCCCGTCGCCCGGCGTCACGCCCGTCCACAGGGACGTGTACGGGTTCATGCGCTCGCCCGTCGAGGAGCGTGGGAGGAGCTGGAGGAACACCTCGAGGTCGGTGTAGGTCGGCACGACCTTCTCGATGCCCATGACCGTGATGAGCGTCTCGGGCAGCGTGAGGCACATGCGCCCGTTGCCCTCGGACTCCACGACCGTCAGCGTGCCCGTGTCCGCGACGCCGAAGTTCGCGCCGCTGATCGCGACCTTCGCGGAGAGGAACTTGCGCCGCAGGTGGGCGCGCGCGGCCATCGCGAGCTCGCGCGGCACGTCCGAGAGGTCCGGCGGGGCGTCGCCCATGCGCTCGAGGAAGATCTCGCGGATCTCGGCGCGGTTGCGGTGGATCGCGGGCACGAGGATGTGCGACGGCATGTCGTCGGCGAGCTGCACGATGAGCTCCGCGAGGTCGGTCTCGTAGGCCGCGATCCCCTCGGCGGCGAGCGCCTCGTTGAGCCCGATCTCCTGCGTCGCCATCGACTTCACCTTGACGACCTCGTCGACGCCCTGGGCCTTCACGAGGTCCGCGACGATCCGGTTGGCCTCGTCCGCGTCGCGGGCCCAGTGCACGACGCCGCCACGCGCCACCACGTTGCGCTCCAGCTCCTCCAGGAGCTCGGGCAGGCGCGCCATGACGTCGGTCTTGATCGCCGACCCGGCGTCGCGCAGCGCCTCCCAGTCGGGCACCTCGCCCACGACGGCCGCGCGCTTCGCGCGGATCGTCGACGTCGCGTGCGCGAGGTTGCGGCGCAGCTGCGTGTTCTGGAGCGCCTGGCGCGCGGCGGTGGGGAAGTCGTCGCCCCAGCGCAGCGGCTCGTCGGGGTGCGGCACGTCGCCGAACGTGTCCGACGCCGCCCCCGCCCCCGCGGAGGTGCCGTGACCGCCGGGGCGCGCGGCGTCGTCGGGCAGGGTGCGCGCGCCGGACGTCGTGCGCCGCGGGACCGGGAGGCCGAGGAAGGTGCGGCTCATCGCGCGCCTCCCGTCGTGTCCGCGCGGGAGGACGCCCCGGCGGTCTGTGGCCCGGACACGCGCGTCGAGGCCAGGATCTCCGCGAGGTGCAGGGTCCGGACGCCGGCCCGGATGCGCGAGAGCCCGCCGCCGATGTGCATGAGGCACGACGAGTCCCCGGCCGTGAGCACCTCGGCGCCGGTGGACTTCACGGACGTCATCTTGTCGGCGAGCATCGCGGTCGACGTCTCCGCGTTCTTCAGCGCGAACGTGCCGCCGAACCCGCAGCACGACTCCGCGCCGGGCAGCTCGACGAGGTCGATCCCCTCGACGGCCCGCAGGAGCCGCAGCGGCTTGTCGCCGACGTGCAGCATGCGCAGCGAGTGGCACGTGGGGTGGTAGGTGACGCGGTGCGGGAAGTAGGCACCGACGTCGGTCAGGCCGAGCACGTCGACGAGGAGCTCGGACAGCTCGTAGGTCTTCGCCGCGACCGCGTCGGCCCGTGCGCCGAGCGCGTCGAGCCCGGCTCGGCGGCACACCATGCCCTGCTGGTGGCGGATCGAGCCCGTGCACGACCCGGACGGCACGACGATCGCGTCCCACTCGCCGTCGAGCACGGGCGAGAACGCCTCGACGTGGTTGCGCACGACCGGCACCGCCTCGGCCATGTAGCCGGTGTTGACGTGCATCTGGCCGCAGCACGCCTGGCCGTCGGGCACGTGGACCTCGTGCCCCAGGCGTTCGAGCAGCAGGGCGGTGGCGCGGGGCGCCTGCGGGAACATGACGTCCCCGATGCAGGTGGCGGCGAGGGCGATGCGCATCGGTGCTCCGGAGGAGAGGCGGTTCGGTCCAGTCTCGCCTCCCGGTGCCCGGGCCGCGCGACGAGCGCGCCGACGAGAAACCCGACGAGAACCTGACGAGAGGCCGAGAGGAGATGTGTGGTCGGACCACACGGCGCCACCGTAGACCATGTGGTCCGACCACAGCCAGCCGACGTCCGGCCGGGCCCCGTCCGCTCGCCTACGCTGGCTGCGTGCGCACCCACGAACGCGTCCTCGCGAGCATCGAGGCCGACCTCGCCGCCGGCCGCTGGGGCCTCGGCGAACGGCTCCCCGCAGAGCGGGCGCTCGCCGACGAGCTGGGCGTCTCGCGCTCGTCGGTCCGCGAGGCGATCCGCGTCCTCGAGGCCATGGGCATCGTCCGCACCGCGGTGGGCTCGGGGCCCGACGCCGGGGCGACCGTCGTCGACCGGCCGGCGGCCGGTCTGGGGGCGGCGGTGCGGCTCCATGTCGCGTCCGGCACGCTCGCGGTGCGTGACGTCGTCGAGACCCGCGTGCTGCTGGAGACCTGGGCGGTGCGCGAGGCGGCCGGGCGGGCAGCGCCGTCGCCCGCCGCTGACGCGACGGACGCCACGGGGGTCGCGGGGGGCGGGGAGGTCACGGGGTTCACGGAGGCCAGGGCGGGAGCGCTCGCCGAGGCGCGCGCGCTGCTCGACCGCATGGACTCCCCGGACCTCTCGGCCGGCGCGTTCCGCGAGCTCGACGCGTCGTTCCACCTCGTCCTCGTGCGTCTTGCGGGCAACGTGCTCGTCGAGGCGGTCATGACGGGGCTGCGTGGAGCGATCGAGTCCTACGTCGCTGCGGGCAGCGCCGGGCTGGCGTCGTGGGAGCGGACGGCCGAGCGCCTGCGGGTCGAGCACCGCGCGGTGCTCGACGCGGTGACCGCCGGTGACGGCGCGCTCGCCGAGCGTCTCGTGAGGGAGCACATCGAGGGGTTCTACCGCGAGACGGGGCTGTGACCTCGTGCGTCCGGCGGCGCGGCCGTCGGACCGAGACCGCCGAGGCGGGGACCCCGTGGGAGCCCGCGGCCCCGGCGGCGTGAGGGTCAGGCCGAGCAGGTCGCCGTCGGCAGGGTGGTGTTGCCGTTGGAGTACAGCGTGATGCCGAACGCGTCGCCGTTGCCGTTCGGTGTGGCGGTGAGGGTGCCGCTCGTGCCGGCGACCGTGGCGTTCCAGGAGTTCTGGAGGCTCTGGCCCGCACCGGTGCTGATGGTCACGACCCAGTCGGACGCGCCGGACACCTGGAAGGTGGTGTTGAACCGGTCGCCCCAGGAGTCGCCCCGGGCGACCGTCACGGTGCAGCTCTCGCCGCCGCCCCCACCGGAGGCCGACGAGCAGGTCGCCGTCGGCAGGGTGGTGTTGCCGTTGGAGTACAGCGTGATGCCGAACGCGTCGCCGTTGCCGTTCGGTGTGGCGGTGAGGGTGCCGCTCGTGCCGGCGACCGTGGCGTTCCAGGAGCTCTGGAGGCTCTGGCCAGCACCGGTGCTGATGGTCACGACCCAGTCGGACGCTCCGGACACCTGGAAGGTGGTGTTGAACCGGTCGCCCCACGACCCGCCTCGTGTCACGGTCACGGTGCAGGACCCGTCACCGGGGTTGCCCGGGTTGCCGGGGTCGCCGTCGCCGCTGTTGAGCTGGTCGAGCACGGCGGTGTAGGCGGCCTTCTTGGTGCCGTTGCCGTCGAACAGCAGCGGCGTGCCGGACGCGCGCCACGAGTCCGTGTCCCGCACGCCCCACACCGTGATGCCGGTGCAGCGCGACACGGCCATGCAGGCCTGGACCACGCCGCGGTACTGCTCCGCCTGCGACTGCCCGGAGCCCTCGATGTCGAGCTCGGTGATCTGCACGTCCACGCCGAGGTCGGCGAAGTTCTGCAGGGTGGTGTGGTAGTTGCTCGGCACCGGGTTGCCCGAGTTGAAGTGGGCCTGGAAGCCGACGCAGTCGATGGGCACGCCGCGCGCCTTGAAGTCGCGGACCATGGAGTACACGGCCTGGGTCTTCGCGTGGTTCCAGTTGTCGGTGTTGTAGTCGTTGTAGCAGAGCTTCGCGGCCGGGTCCGCGGCACGGGCGGCGCGGAACGCGGACTCGATCCAGTCGTTCCCGGTGCGCTGCAGGTTCGAGTCGCGTCGTGCGCCGGAGCCGCCGTCGGCGAACGCCTCGTTGACGACGTCCCACGCGTAGATCTTGCCGCGGTAGTGCGTGGCGACCTGCGTGACGTGGTTGAGCATCGCCTGGCGGAGCGCGGAGCCCGACATGTTCTGCATCCAGCCCGGTTGCTGCGAGTGCCAGGCGAGGGCGTGCCCCCGGACCTGCTTGCCGCGGCTGGTCGCCCAGTTCACGATCTGGTCGCCCTGGGTGTAGCTGAACCGGTTCTGCGACGGCTCGGTCGCGTCCATCTTCATCTCGTTCTCGGCCGTGATCATGTCGAACTCGCGGTTCGCGATGGTCGAGTACGTCGAGTCGGACAGTCGGCCTGCGGCGAGGGCCGTGCCGAAGTAGCGGCCGGACTCGGCGGCCGCAGCCTCGAGGGTGGAGCCGTCCGCCTGGGCGGTGCCGACACCGAGGCCGGTGGCCATCACCACGGCCATGAGTGCTGTGAGGGCGGCTCGGTGTCGGCCGTCCCTCCTGCGCAGGGGTAGTGCTCGGGTCATCGTCGATCCCTTCTCTCCCGGGTGGACCACCGTTGGTCCACCGGCGCGGTCACGCACGTGCGCGAGTGACGCTAGTCACAACGGCACGCTGTGGCAACCGTTATCGATACCGTTTTACAAGTGAGAGGCGCCCGTCCGGTTCGCGGCGGTCGGGGCGGTTCGGGGTGCCGCGCTGCGCGACAGCGGATCCCGGCAGGCAGCACGGTGGATGGTCTAGGCTCCGGCAACCGTTTACCCACCGAGAGGACGATCGGCACCATGAGCACCACCAGGGACGACCGCGCACCCGCCCTCCACATCGCCGGCGACTCGACCGCAGCGCCGAAGGGCATCGCTGCCGCACCGGAGACGGGGTGGGGGATGGCGCTGCCGTTCTACCTCCCCGGGACCGAGGTCGTGAACCACGCGCGCAACGGGCGCAGCAGCTCGTCCTTCATCAGCCTCGGCCACCTGGAGCAGGTCGACGCGTCGCTGCGCGAGGGCGACCTCCTCCTCGTCCAGTTCGGGCACAACGACGCGAAGGTCGAGGACCCGGTGCGCCACACCGAGCCCTGGACCACCTACCAGGAGTCGCTGACGGTGCACCTCGAGGTGGCGCGGCGTCGTGGGGCGCGCCCGGTGCTCGCGACGTCCGTCGAGCGTCGGTCGTTCGACGCCGCAGGTCGAGCCGTCACGAGCCACGGGGAGTACCCCGCGGCGATGCGGGAGCTCGCGCGCCGCGCGGGTGTCCCGCTCGTCGACGTGCAGGCGAGCAGCCTCGCGCTGTGGCAGGAGCTCGGCCCGGACGAGACGCGCCGGTACTTCCTCCACGCGCCGGACGGGCGGCGCGACGACACCCATCTGAGCCCGCTCGGGGCCGGTGCCGTCGCGCGACTCGTCGCGTCCGGGCTCGTCGAGGTGGGCGTCCTCACGCCCGACGCCGTCGCGCGGCTCGACGAGGACGTGCCCGCCGAGCGCCTCACCTGGGCCGACGTGGACCCGAACGCCTGACCGTCGCCACGCGCCTCCGCGGTCCACGGGCGGCGTTTGGTGCTGGCGCCCGGGGCTGCTAACTTGCGTGCGGGAAACCGGTTACCCGCCGATGAGGTCGCGGCTGCCGGGCGCCATGCTCGAGGAAGAGATGAGGAAGCCGATGCCGGCGACGACGATGGTGACGACGGTCGGAGAGCCCTGTGCTCACCGGCCGTCGACGACCGCCCGCGACCCGCGACGGGGGGAGCTCGCGTGAGCGTCGCGACCCCCGTGCGCCCGCGGGGGCGTGCCGCGAGGGCGAGCACCGTCCCGCCCGCGGCGACCCGGCGCAAGCACCCCGGCGGCGGCTTCTGGAAGCACCGCGCGCTGTACCTGATGATCCTTCCCGGGGTCCTGTACTTCCTGGTGTTCAAGTACGTCCCCATGGGCGGCCTGGTCATCGCCTTCCAGAACTACCAGCCGTTCCTCGGGTTCACGGGGAGCGAGTGGGTCGGGTTCGAGCACTTCGTGCGCCTCTTCACGGAGGACACCTTCTTCGTCCTCCTGCGCAACACGCTCGTCATCTCCGGCCTGCTCCTGCTGTTCGCGTTCCCCATGCCGATCGTGCTCGCGCTGCTGCTCAACGAGGTGCGCACCACGTTCCTCAAGAAGAGCGTGCAGACGATCGTCTACCTGCCCCACTTCATGTCGTGGGTCATCATCGTCTCGATCTTCTACGTCATGCTCACGATCGACGGCGGCAGCATCAACAACGTCATCGTGTCGATGGGCTTCGAGCCGGTCCCGTTCCTCACCGACCCGGACTGGCTGCGCCCGCTCTACGTGTTCCAGGAGATCTGGCGCGGCGCGGGCTGGGGAACCATCGTCTACCTCGCGGCCATCACGGCCGTGGACGAGCAGCTCTACGAGGCGTCCGAGCTCGACGGCGCGGGGCGGCTGCGCCAGACGTGGCACATCACGCTGCCGGCGATCCGGCCCACGATCATCGTCATGCTCATCCTCAACATCGGCGACATCATGGAGCTCGGCTTCGAGCACATGTTCCTCGTGATGAACTCGCTCAACCGCGAGGTGGCCGACATCTTCGACACCTACGTGTACACGACGGGCATCGTCAACGGTCAGTTCAGCTACGCGACCGCGGTCGGCCTGTTCAAGGGGCTCGTCGGGCTCCTGCTCGTGGTGGCCGCCAACAAGCTCGCGAAGCGCCTCGGCGAAGAAGGGGTCTACTGACGGCCCCGGCCGTCGGTGGAACGGCAGCGCCGTGTTCTCCTTCGAGGGTTTCGTCCGCGTCAACGCGGTCCTGACGGGCGCCTACAAGCTCGTCTACCTGAACCTCCTCTGGCTCGTCACCACCGTGGCCGGCCTCGGGGTGCTCGGAGTGGGGCCGGCGTCCTACGCCCTCGCCCGGTACGTGGACCGATGGTTCCGCCTGGGCGAGGAACCGCCCGTCGCGCGCGCGTTCTTCGCCGCCGTGCGCGAGCAGTACGGGCGGTCGGTGATCGTGAGCTGGATCTACCTGGCCGCAGGCACCGTGATCCTCACGAACGTCTTCGGGGCCACGAGCTGGTACGTCCAGATGCTCAACGTCGTCGCGCTCGTCGTCTACGCCGTGTCGCTCTTCTACGTGTTCTCGGTCATGGCGGCCCTGGACCTGCGCACGCTGCGCGAGACCGTCGCGGCGTCGCTGATGCTCGGCTTCGGCTCGCTGCACTGGACCGTCATCGGCGGCACCGCGGTGCTCGGGGCGGGATACGTCCTGTCCCAGCACGCCCTCCCGGTCCTCGGGCTGCTCGGGGCAGCGCTCCCTGCCGCCGTCGTCGGGTTCGTCACCCGGGTCGTCTACCGGGACCTCGACGGGGAGTCCCCCGTCGCACGCACCACACACCTGGCGCCGGAGCCAGGTGCTGTGCCGGCAGGCCTCACCGCCTCCGGCGACCTCATCACCACAGCAGCAAGGGCGCGCGTGGTTCGTCGCCTACCGTCACGAGAGGACAACCCAGCATGAGGAAGACCAGGTTCGGAGCCACGATGGCGGCGACAGCGGTGATCGCGCTCGCGCTCACCGCGTGCGGCGACGGCGAGGCCGACCAGGACGCCGAGTCCCAGGTGAGCACCAAGGACAGCGTCTCGTGGATGACGATGCTGCACACGGCGACCACCCCGGAGACCGACGGCGTCATCGAGACCGCTCTCGAGGAGCACACGGGGCTCACGATCGAGTTCCAGTGGGTGCCGGACGCCTCGCGCGACGAGAAGATCAACGCGGCCCTCGCGTCCGACTCGCTCGCCGACATCGTGTCGCTCACGAGCATCAACAACACGACCGTCCGTCAGGCGATGTCGCAGGGACAGTTCTGGGACGTCGAGGAGTACCTCGCCGAGTTCCCGAACCTCGCGGAGATCCCCGAGACCACGATCGACGTCGCGCGCGTCGATGGCGGCCTCTACGGCGTGCCGTACCAGAAGCCGCAGGCCCGTTACGGCGTCCTCGTGCGCCAGGACTGGCTCGACAACCTCGGTCTCGAGGTCCCGCACACGATCGAGGACCTCACCGAGGTCGCCAAGGCCTTCACCGAGAACGACCCCGACGGCAACGGCGTCGCCGACACCGTCGGCTTCTACGACCGCGAGGAGTCCTACGGGGTCGGGTTCCGCTCGCTCGCCGGCTACTTCGGGGCCGGGCAGTACTTCACGGTCACCGAGGACGACGAGGTCGTCCCGAGCTTCACCACGGACGAGTTCAAGGACGCCATGGAGTGGTACCGCGGCGTCTACGAGAACGGCTGGGTCAACCAGGAGTTCGTCACCGTGCAGAAGCAGGTCCAGAAGGACGGCATCGCGCAGGGCAAGGGCGGCATCGTCGTCAGCGGTCTGTTCGAGGCGAAGAACTTCCAGGAGGCCGCTCGTGCCGCCGACCCGAACACGCCGCAGGACTGGGCGCTGATCAACGACATGACGTTCGAGGACGTCCCGCGTCGCATCCTCACCGACACCAACGGTGGCATGGGCGGCTGGCTCGCGATCCCGAAGTCGAGCGTCGAGACGGAGGCCGACCTCAAGGTCGTGCTCGGCTTCATCAACGACCTCATGGACGAGGAGGCGTTCGACCTCATGACCAACGGGGTCGAGGGCACGCACTACGAGCTCGACGCCGACGGCGTCGTGACGATCCTCGACGAGGCCGTGTGGGAGCAGGAGGTGCAGCCGTTCGGCTCGTCCCGACCGTCCGAGGTCGTCAAGGCGTTCAAGTCCTCGAACCCGCTCACGAACCAGGCGAACGAGCTCATGGAGGAGAACGCCGAGTTCATGGTCTCCAACCCGGCGCAGGCGCTGACGTCGGAGACCTACAACGCCCAGTGGTCGCTCATCGACCAGCAGGTGATGGACGCCTACAACCAGTACATCACCGGCCAGATCGACATGGCGGGCTTCGAGGCCGTCGTCGACAGCCTGCGCGGTCAGGGCGTCGACGCCGTGATCGAGGAGCTCACGGCCGCGTACGCCGAGACCCAGGGCTGACACGCGGCTGACCCCACCTCGCACGACCTCGCCGGGAGGGGACCGCGCACCGCGGCCCCTCCCGGCGACAGCACCAGCACCGACAGGAGACCACGTTGTCCACGCACGACATCCGAGACCTCGGCGCCACGCCGGGGACCCTCGTGACCGAGGCGATCCAGTCCGCGATCGACGCCGCGGCGTCGGCCGGGGGCGGGCGGGTGGTCGTCCCTGCCGGTCGCTGGGAGACGGGCGCGCTGCGGCTGCGCTCGTACGTCGAGCTCCACCTGGAGGCCGGGTCGGTGCTCGCGTTCGTCGACGACCGGGACCTGTACCCGGTCGTCGATGCCCGGTGGGAGGGTGCGCCCGCGCGCATCTACTCGCCGTGCCTGTACGCGCACGGTGAGACGGACGTCGCGATCACCGGGTTCGGCACGGTCGACGGCGGGGGGCGGCCGTGGTGGGACGCCTTCCGTCGCGACCGTGCCTCCCTGGCCCACCCGCGGCCCACGCTCGTGGGCCTGCACGAGTGCCGTCGCGTGACGGTCCGGGACGTGACGCTGCGCGACTCCCCGAGCTGGACCGTCCACCCGCTGCTGTGCGAGGACGTGACGATCACCAACGTGCGGATCCTCAACCCCGCGGACTCGCCCAACACGGACGGCATCGACCCCGAGTCGTGCCGCAACGTGCGGATCAGCGACTGCCACATCGACGTCGGCGACGACTGCATCGCGATCAAGGCGGGCACCGAGGCCACGGCCGAGCGCGTCCCGTGCGAGAACATCACGATCACCGGCTGCACGATGGTGCACGGGCACGGCGGCGTCGTCATCGGCTCCGAGATGAGCGGAGGCGTGCGCAACGTCGTCATCACCGGCTGCGTGTTCCAGGGCACGGACCGCGGCATCCGCGTCAAGTCGCGGCGCGGTCGCGGGGGAGTCGTCGAGGACGTCCGGGTGTCGAACGTCGTCATGGACGGCGTGCTGTGCCCGTTCGTGCTCAACACCGCCTACTTCTGCGGTCCGGGCGGCAAGGACCCCGTCGTCGCCGACCGGTCGCCGCAGCCCGTCGACGCGACGACGCCGCTCTTCCGCCGCATCCATCTCGCGCACGTCACGGCGCGCAACGTGCACGCCGCGGCGGCGTACGTGCGCGGACTGCCGGAGCAGCCCGTCGCCGACGTCACGCTCGAGGACGTCGCGATCTCGTTCGCCCCCGACGCGATCCCGGGCGCCCCCGCGATGGCGGCGGACGTGGACGACGTCGCGCGGGCCGGCCTGGTCGTCGCGTTCGCCGCGGGCCTCGTGCTCTCGGGCGTCCGCGTCGACGGGTGCGTCGGCCCCGGCGTCACCACCGAGCCGGGCGACGACGTGCGGTACCGCGACGTGAGGATCAACGGTGCGTACGTCGACTGAGCGCGCTGCGGTGCGCCGGACGGGGGAGATCGTGCTCGCCGGGCTGGGCGTCGCGCTGAGCCTGCTGTTCCTCGGCGGGTTCGCCGGGGTCGTCAACGGCGTGGACGAGCAGGCCTTCCTGCGTGACGTGCACCCCGCGATGACCGACGCCGGGATCGCCGTCGCCGAGGCCGACGCCTACGAGGCCGCCCGGACGCTCGCCGCCTGGTTCGGCTTCACCCTCGTCGCGGTCCTCGCGACCGCGGTCCCGGGCATCCTCCTCGCCCGGTCCCGGCCGCGACGGCGGGCCGCCGGCCTGCTGTTCCTCGGCGCGGGCCTGGCGTGCCTCGTCGGGAGCCAGTTGATCCTCTACCCCGTCGCGTTCTGCTTCTTCGCCGCCGCCGCCCTCTTCGTGGTGCGGCAGGTGCCCCCGGAGGAGCCGCGGGAGACGGGCCGGCCGAGGCGGCGCGCCGCCAGCACCACCACGCACCAGACCAGCAGCGTCGCTGCGCAGAGCATGGGAGTACGACGATGAGCACGACAGCGACGAAGGTCGTCACGAGCAGGTCGGGACGGCGGCGTCGGCCGACGGCGGGCCGCCGAGCCTTCCAGGTGGTGAACTTCCTGGTGCTCGGCGGGTTCGCCGCGATCTGCCTGCTGCCGTTCCTCAACATCATCGGCAGCTCGTTCGCGACGCCCGGCGAGCTCACCCGCCGGCCGTTCATCATCCTGCCGGAGGCGTTCACGCTCGACGCGTACCGGTACATCCTGTCGACGCCGACGATCTTCCGGGCCATGGGTGTCTCGGTCTTCGTGACCGTCGTCGGGACGTTCGTCAGCCTCGTCCTCACGTCGCTCATGGCGTACGGCCTGTCGAAGCGCTACCTGCGCGGGCGACGCGTGCTGAACTTCCTCGTCGTGTTCACGATGCTCTTCAGCGGCGGCATGATCCCGACGTTCATCGTCGTCAAGGAGCTCGGCCTGATCGACTCGCTGTGGTCGCTGATCCTCCCCGTCGCGATCAACGCGTTCAACTTCGTCATCATGCGCAGCTTCTTCCAGGCGATCCCCGACAGCCTCGAGGAGGCCGCGCGCATCGACGGGTGCTCCGACCTCGGGGTGTTCCTGCGGATCGTCCTGCCGCTGTCGCTCGCGTCGATCGCGACGATCGGCCTGTTCTACGCCGTGTCGTACTGGAACACGTACCAGGCCGCGATCCTCTACATCAACTCGTCGGACCTGTGGCCGATCCAGGTGCTCCTGCGCCAGATCGTCCTCGTCTCGAGCGGGATGAACGCGGACGCGGGCGCGGTCGAGGTCGTGCCGCCGGCGCAGTCGATCAAGATGGCCGTGATCGTGGTCGCGACCCTGCCCATGCTGATCCTCTACCCGGTGCTGCAGAAGTACTTCGTCAAGGGCGCGCTCATCGGCTCGGTGAAGGGCTGAACGACCCGACGGACGACCACCTCGGGTCGAGCGTCTCGCCGAAGCCCTGACCGCGGACGGCGACCGTGCCGTCGTCGTCCACGACCAGCCGCAGGCGCACGACGGCGAGCTCGTCGTCGAGCACCCGGCACTCGACGTCGAGCGTGCGCGGCGCCGACCAGCCCGCCGTCACGACCGACCGCCCCGCGGAGCCGAGCACCTGGCGCCGCGGGGCGTCGACGTCGTACGCGAGCTCCCAGGCGCTGGTCGGCGAGCCGAGCGTCCCGGTCCGCGCGCCGAGGTCGAGCTCCAGGTCGTGGGGCCACGTGCCCGGGACGACGGCGACGTGCCGGCCGCGCGCGGGGACGGCGTGCGCGTCGTCGTGCCGCGGCGACGGCCAGCCGAGCGCGTCGGGCGCCGAGCGGTACGAGGTCACGCCCGGCGACCCGGGCGCGACGTCGGCGGACGGTGCGAGGAACGGGTCGACGAGGTGGCGCAGGACGAGGTCGAGGACGCGCTGGTCGCCGCTCTGGCAGGCCTGGGCGTCGGCCGTGACGACGACCGCGAGGTCGCGCTCGGGGAGCCCGTAGACGACCTGGCCCCCGAGCCCGAACGCGAGGAACCCACCGCGCGCCGGGACCCAGAGCTGGTACCCGTAGCCGCCGCGGAACGGCGCTCCCCACGTCACGGCCGACGTGTCGGCGTGGGCGGTCGTGGCCTCGCGCACGAAGTCGTGCGGGAGGAGGCTCGCGCCGTCGTGCACGCCACCGTCGAGGAGGAGGCGCGCGAGCAGCGTGAGGTCGTGCGGGCGGCACACGAGCCCGGACCCGCCGTGGCTCACGCCGTCCGGCCCGGCGAGGAACCGCAGGTCGGAGGAGATCCCGAGGGGGTCGAGCAGGCGCGGCCGCAGGTAGTCCGCGAGGGTCGTGCCGGCGAGCCGCTCCACGAGCGCGGCGAGCACGTACGACCCGCTCGTGTCGTACGTGAAGAGCGTGCCCGGCGGGTGCGTGGGCGGCACGGTGAACCACGAGGAGAGCCACGACCCCTCGGAGAGCTTGTAGGTCGTCGAGGCGTGCGGGCCGCGCATCGTCAGCAGGTCGCGGACCGTGGTCCGTGCGACCCAGGGGTGGCACCGGCCCTGCTCGGGGAAGTGCGCGCTGACGCGGTCCTCGAGGCGCAGCCTGCCCTCGGCGACCAGCAGGCCGACGGCGATCCCGGTCACGGTCTTGCCCACCGAGTACTGGCGCTGCGGGACGTCGGGGCCGGTGAACGGGGTCTCGCCGACCACCACGGGGTCGCCGCCGACGGTGACCTCGACGGCGTGGAGGGCCGCGCCGAGCGCGGCGGACTCGCGGAGGAGGGCGGTCAGGTCGAGCACGAGGAGCCTCTCGGACGGACGGAGCACGGTCGTCCCGGGCCGGGACGATAGGGTGAGGGTAATCGGTTTCCCGCGGCCCGGGCGGACGTCCGCGCCGCGGCTTCCGCTCCTTCGGGGGCAGGCGGAACGACGCGACGACGCTACGACGACGAGGACCCCACCGACGCATGCGCACCTACACGAACCCCGTGCTCGACGCCGACTGGCCCGACCCCGACGTGATCCGCGTCGGCGCGGACTACTTCCTCGTCGCGTCGTCGTTCAACCGCAGCCCGGGGCTGCCGATCCTCCACTCGACCGACCTCGTGACGTGGACGATCGCGAGCCACGCGGCGCCGCGCGTCGAGCCCGCCGGGCACTACCGCCGCCCGCGGCACGGCTCGGGTGTCTGGGCTCCGAGCATCCGGTACCACGACGGCGAGCTCGTCGTCGTCTTCCCCGACCCCGACCACGGCATCTTCGTCACGCGCACGCGCGACCCGTTCGGCGAGTGGTCGGCGCCGCACCTGCTGCTCGAGGGCCGCGGCCTCATCGACCCGTGCCCGCTGTGGGACGACGACGGCCGCACCTATCTCGTGCACGGCTGGGCCGCGAGCCGCAGCGGGCAGAAGAACCTCCTCACGCTGGTCGAGGTCGACGAAGGGCTCACCCGCGTGGTCGGGCGCCGCGAGACCGTCGTCGACGGCGACCTGCTCCCGGGGTACCGCACGCTCGAGGGCCCGAAGCTGTACAAGCGCGACGGGTCGTACTGGATCTTCGCGCCCGCGGGCGGCGTCGCGACGGGCTGGCAGTCGGTGTTCCGCGCCGACTCGCCGTTCGGGCCCTACGAGGACCGGATCGTGCTGCGCCAGGGCGAGACGCCCGTGAACGGCCCGCACCAGGGCGCCTGGGTCACGACGCCCGGCGGCGAGGACTGGTTCCTGCACTTCCAGGACCGCGGCGTCTTCGGGCGCGTGGTCCACCTCCAGCCGATGACGTGGGGCGAGGACGGCTGGCCGGTGATCGGCGAGCCCACGGCGGACGACCCCCGCTGCGGGCAGCCCGTCCTGCGGCACGCGGTGCCCGACGCCGCGACGTCCGCGGGCGCGGACGTCGCGCGGGGCGAGGGCGAGCCGCGGCGCACCGACCTGTTCGACGGCGCGCGGCCCGGCCCGCAGTGGTACTTCCAGGGCAACGTGCCCGCGGCCACGGCCGTCACCGGCGCCGGGACGCTGCGCCTCGCCGTCGCGCCGGACGACCTCGGAAACCTGCGCGACGTCGCGGGCGTCCTCGGCCAGCAGCTCCCCGGCTACCCGTGCCGCGTCACGACGAGCGTCGACGTGAACCTGGGTGACGTCGCGCCGGACCTTCGTGCCGGTCTGCTCGTGCTCGGCCGTGCCTACGCGTGGGTCGGCGTCGAGAGGTCGGGCGGGCGCTCGCGCCTCGTCGCGCGCCGCCGCGACGAGGACTCGCTGCGCGTCCCCGAGACCGACCTCATGGAGCCGGTCGAGCTGCCTGCCGGGAACGGGCCGGTCGACCTGCGGCTCGAGACGGACGAGGCCGGGAAGGTCACGTTCGCGTGGCGCGCGGGCGCCGACAGCCCGTGGCGCGCGGCGGACACGCCGTTCGAGGCCGTCGAGGGCCACTGGATCGGGGCCGAGGTGGCGCTGTTCGCGGGCGGTACGACGGCGACCGGCCCCGTCCCCGAGGGTGCGCACGTCGCGTTCGGCCCGGTACGGGTCGAGGACCGCGAGACCGGGACGGTGCGCTGAGCCGTCAGACCGGGGGCGGGGCGGTGCTCTCGCGGACGACGAGCTCCGTGGCGAGGTCGAGGCGCAGGTTGACCGGTCGCTCGCCGCGCGCGAGGTCGAGCACCATGCGGGTCGCCGTGCCCGCCATCTCCTGCAGCGGCTGGTGGACGGTCGTCAGCTCGGGGCCGATCCACCGCGCGAGCGGGAGGTCGTCGTAGCCGACGACGGACAGGTCCTCGGGCACGCGCAGGCCGAGCTCGCGCGCGGCCCGCAGCACCCCGAGCGCCTGCATGTCCGACCCGGCGAAGATCGCCGTGGGGTGGTCGGGGAGCGAGAGCAGCGCCTTGCCGTGCTCGTAGCCGCCGTCGACGTAGAAGTCGCCGTAGCGCACGAGCTCGGGGTCGACGGCGATCCCCGCCTCGTCGTGCGCGCTGCGGTACCCGTCGATGCGGGCGCGGCTGCACAGCACGTCGGACGGCCCGGAGACGATCGCCACGCGCCGGTGCCCGAGGCCCAGCAGGTGCCGCGTCGCCGAGAGGCCGCCGCTCCAGTTGTTCGACCCGACCGTGGGGACCCCCGCGGGCTGCTCGCCCTCCGTGTCGACCACGACGAACGGGATCGAGCGGCTCTCGAGCTGGTGCCGCTGCGACTGGTCCAGGCTCGACAGCACGAGCAGGACGCCGAGCGGGCGGCGCGCGAGCACGCCGTCGAGCCAGTCCTGCGGCGGTCGGTGCTCGCCGCCGAGCTCTGACAGGACGACGGCGACGCCTGCGGCGGCCGCCGCGTCCTCGACCCCCTTGATGATCTCCAGCGACCACGCGGAGGCGAGGCGGTGGAACACGAGGTCGATGAGCGGCGTCGGGTTCGACGGCGCCGACCGGCGCCGTCGGTACTGGTGGCGCTCGAGCGCTGCCTCCACGCGGGCGCGCGTGGCGGCCGCGACGTCGGGCCGCCCGTTGAGGACCTTCGACACCGTGGGCACCGAGACGCCCGCCTCGACGGCGATGGACGCGATCGTGGCCGGTGCGCCGCGGCTCGCCCCGGCACCCGCGGCGTCGGCGCCGCCGGTGGTGGCGGACCGGTCCTCGACGGTCATGCTGCTCCTCGGTGTCTCGCAAGTTTCGAGGGAACCGTAGCACCCGTCTCCGACGACATCGCGCCCGAGCGGGTCCGTGAGCGGGTGGAAACCGCGAGAACTCCGCCCGCCGCTCGTCACCACACTGTGACCTTGCCTCGCTTGACGGCGCCCGGCGGTGCGGTCTAGCGTCCCGATCCAACGGGTATCGGAGACTCATCCGATACTTTCGAACGTCCACGACGCAGTGGATGCCCGGTACCCCCGGGCAAGGCACGACGACGTGACCGAACCGAGGAACGCGATTGACGACCCAGACCACACCGGCCGCCGTGCCCGACCGGCACGGCGACAGCACCACCCCGCCGTGGCGCGACGTGCGGCTCGACGCCGGCGAGCGCGCCCGGGCCCTCGCGGCCGCGATGACTCTCGAGGAGAAGCTCGCGCAGCTCGTCGGCGTCTGGGTCGGGGCCGACGCGTCGGGCGGCGGTGTCGCGCCCCACCAGGCCGACATGACGGGGAACGTGCCGACGTGGGAGTCGGTGGTCGAGCACGGCCTCGGTCAGCTCACCCGCCCGTACGGCACCGCCCCCGTGGCCCCCGCGGTGGGCGCCCGGTCGCTCGAGCGCTCGCAGCGCGACCTCGTCGCCGCGAGCAGGTTCGGCATCCCGGCCCAGGTCCACGAGGAGTGCCTCGCGGGCTTCGCCGCGTGGCAGGCGACCGCGTACCCCGTCCCGCTCTCGTGGGGAGCGAGCTTCGACCCGGAGCTCGTCGAGGCGATGGCCGCGCGCATCGGCGCGAGCCTGCGGGCCGCCGGCGTCCACCAGGGCCTCGCCCCGGTGCTCGACGTCGTCCGCGACCCCCGCTGGGGCCGCACCGAGGAGACGATCGGCGAGGACCCCTACCTCGTGGGGACCGTCGGCGCGGCCTACGTGCGCGGCCTCGAGTCGGGCGGCGTCGTCGCGACGCTCAAGCACTTCGCGGGCTACTCGGCGTCGCGCGCGGGCCGCAACCTCGCGCCGGTCACGATGGGGCCGCGAGAGTTCGCCGACGTGGTCCTGCCGCCGTTCGAGACGGCGCTGCGCCACGGGCGCCCGCGCTCCGTCATGCACTCGTACACCGACGTCGACGGGATGCCGTCGGCCGCCGACCGCGCGCTGCTCACCGGGCTGCTGCGCGAGAGGTGGGGTTTCGACGGCACCGTCGTCGCCGACTACTTCGGGATCCGCTTCCTCGAGACGCTGCACCGGGTCGCGGCCGACGGCACCGAGGCCGCGCGCCTCGCGCTGGACGCCGGCGTCGACGTCGAGCTGCCGACGGTCGACACGTTCGGTCCGGAGCTGGCCACCGCGGTCCGCCGGGGCGACGTCGAGGAGTCGCTCGTCGACCGGGCGCTGCACCGGGTCCTGCGCCAGAAGATCGAGCTCGGCCTCCTCGACCCGGGCTGGGAGCCCGTGCCGGGCGGCGGCACCGAGCTCGTGCTGGACGACGACGCCGGGCGCGACCTCGCCCTGCGCCTCGCCCGCGAGGCCGTCGTCCTGCTCGACAACCGCGACGCGGCGCTCCCGCTCGCCCAGGGGACCCGCGTGGCGCTCGTCGGGCCGCTGGCCGACGACCCCATGGCCATGCTCGGCTGCTACTCGTTCCCCGCGCACGTCGGCGCACGGCACCCGGAGGTCGAGAGGGGGATCGACGTCCCGACCGTCCTCGACGAGCTGGGGTCGCGGTTCGACGTCGTGCACGCCCCGGGCTGCGAGGTGACCGGGACGGACCGGAGCGGTTTCGCGGACGCCGTCGCCGCGGCGCGCGCCGCGCAGGTGTGCGTGGTCGTCGTGGGCGACCGGGCCGGGCTGTTCGGGCGCGGCACGTCCGGCGAGGGCTGCGACGCGGCCGACCTGCGCCTGCCGGGGGTCCAGGAGGACCTCGTGCGCGCGGTCCTCGCGACCGGGACGCCCGTCGTCCTGCTCCTGCTCACGGGGCGTCCGTACGCGCTCGGCGCGGTCCTCGACGAGCCGACGCCGCCCGCCGCCGTCGTGCAGGCGTTCTTCCCCGGGCAGCTCGGCGGCCGGGCGGTCGCGGAGGTGCTCGCGGGCGAGGTGTCGCCGTCGGGCCGGCTGCCCGTGAGCGTGCCGCGCGAGCCCGGGGGACAGCCCGGGACGTACCTGTCCGCGCCGCTCGGCCTGCGCTCGGGCGTCTCGAACGTCGACCCGACCCCGTCGTTCGCCTTCGGGCACGGGCTCTCCTACGCCACGTTCGCGTGGGAGGACGCTCAGGTCGTCGGGGCGGCGAGCCCGGACGGGCCCGCCCCTGGACCCGCCGACTGGCCGGTCGACGGCGACGCGGAGGTCGCGGTGACCGTCCGGAACACGGGCACGGTGCCGGGGGCCGACGTCGTGCAGCTCTACCTGCACGACCCGGTCGCCCAGGTCACGCGTCCCGTCGTGCGACTCGTCGGCTACGCGCGGGTCGCCCTCGACCCGGGCGAGGCGGCGACCGTGACCTTCACGGTGCCCGCCGACGTCACGTCGTTCACGGGCGCCGCCGGCCGCCGGGTCGTCGAGCCGGGAGACGTCGAGCTGCGGGTGTCGCGGTCCAGCGACGACACGGTCGCGGCGCTCGCGCTGCGCCTCGTCGGGGCGGAGCGCGTCGTCGACCACACGCGGCGTCTCGTCAGCGGCAACCGGGTGGACCGGGTCGAGCGGTCCGACGTACCGCGGGACAGCATCGAGCAGCACGAGCACGAGGAGGTGAGCGTGGGATGACCCTGGACCAGGGCCCCGTCGACGTCGGCGAGGCCACCACCGTCGCGAGCGCCGTCGCAGCGGCCGAGCACGCGCGGCCCGGCGAGCCCGCGGGCGGCGGGGGCCGACGGGGGCGCGGGCGCAGCAGCCGGGAGGCGCGACGCCGCACGGCGGGCGTCGTCCCGTGGC
Organism: Cellulosimicrobium sp. PMB13; assembly: GCF_051294865.1. Classification (NCBI taxonomy): domain Bacteria; kingdom Bacillati; phylum Actinomycetota; class Actinomycetes; order Micrococcales; family Promicromonosporaceae; genus Cellulosimicrobium; species Cellulosimicrobium sp. PMB13. Next base: position 1,744,442 of record NZ_CP145910.1, read on the forward strand.
GCGTCGCGCTGCGCAAGGACTGGCGGCTCTACACGTTCCTCGTCCTGCCGCTGCTGTTCCTCCTCGTGTTCCGGTACGTGCCGATGCTGGGGAACGTCATCGCGTTCCGCCGCTTCCGGCCCGGGGGCAACCCGTTCGGCGACGAGTGGGTCGGCTTCTACTACTTCGAGATGTTCATCCAGAACCAGCAGTTCTGGCAGGTGTTCTGGAACACCGTGATCCTCGGTCTGCTGACCCTGGCGATCTGCTTCCCGCTGCCGATCGTCTTCGCGCTCCTGCTCAACGAGCTGAGGTCGCGCCGGTTCAAGCGCGTCGTGCAGACCGTCTCCTACCTGCCGCACTTCATGTCGATCGTCATCGTCGCGGGCCTCGTCCTGCAGCTCACGTCGATCAACGGCACGGTCAACCAGATCGTCGAGGCGTTCGGCGGCGACCCGGTCGCGTTCATGCAGCAGCCGGAGTGGTTCCGCACGATCTACGTCTCGTCCGAGGTCTGGCAGACCGTCGGGTGGGGCACGATCCTCTACCTCGCCGCGCTCACCACGATCGACGACCAGCTCTACGAGGCGTCGCGCATCGACGGCGCGAACCGGTGGCAGCAGACCTGGCACATCACGCTCCCCGGGATCCGCCCGACGATGATGGTCCTCCTCATCCTCAACATCGGCTCCTTCATGGCGGTCGGCTTCGAGAAGGTCCTGCTCCTGCAGAACCCGTTGATCTACTCCACGGGTGACGTCATCTCGACGTACCTGTACCGCGTCGGCATCCAGTCCGCGCAGTTCTCCTACGGGACCGCGATCGGGCTGTTCGAGGCCGTCATCGGGCTCGTGCTCGTCCTCTCCGCGAACTCCCTCTCGCGCCGTCTGACAGGAGCCTCGCTGTGGTGACCGACCCCCTGGCCGCGACCCCCGACATCGCGCGCGTCCGCCAGCAGACCGGAACGATCAAGGACTCCGTGGGCTACCGCGTGTTCCGGGTCGTCAACGCCTTCGTGCTCGTCGCGATCGCGGTCGTGACGCTGTACCCGTTCGTCAACCTGTTCGCGAAGGCGTTCTCGTCCGAGGGGTTCATCGCCGCGGGCGAGGTCAACCTCGTGCCGCGCGGGTTCAACCTCGAGACGTTCCAGGTCGTCCTGGGCGACCCGCTGTTCTGGACGAACTACAAGAACACGGTCGTGTACACCGTGGTGGGCACCGTCATCGCGATGGCTCTCACCGCGACCTACGCGTACGCGATCAGCCGCCGGCAGCTCAAGGGCCGGAGCTTCTTCATCGGGATCGCGGTCTTCACGATGTTCTTCGGCGGCGGGCTCATCCCCAACTACATCCTCGTGGCGAACGTGCTCGGGCTGCGGAACACGATGTGGGCCGTCGTGCTCCCCGGGGCGATCTCCGTGTTCAACCTGCTCGTCATGAAGTCCTTCTTCGAGAACTTCCCCGCGGAGCTCGAGGAGGCCGCGGCGATCGACGGGCTCTCGACGTACGGGATCTTCGGGCGCATCGTGCTGCCGCTGTCGAAGGCTGTGCTGGCGACGATGACCCTCTTCTACGCCGTGGGCATCTGGAACTCGTGGTTCACGGCGTTCCTCTACCTGGACCAGAAGGAGCTGTTCCCGGTCACGGTCTACCTGCGCAACCTCATCGCGGCCGCCACCGGCACCGAGGCCGTGACGGGCGGTGCGGGCGGGGACACCGTGCAGATCGGCGCGAACATCCAGTCGGTGACGATGCTCCTCACCGTCCTGCCGATCGTGTGCCTCTACCCGTTCGTCCAGAAGTACTTCGTCTCCGGCGTGATGCTCGGCTCCGTCAAGGGCTGACCGCCGGCACGCACGACACACCGCACCACCCGCACGACCTTGCACACATCTCAGCGACGTCAGAGCGACGAAGCTCGTCACCCGAGGAGAGAGATGAGAAACACCCGAATCCCCGCCGCCGCCCTGGCGACGGCGACGACCCTGGCGCTGGTCCTGACCGCGTGCAGCGGCAACGGCGGAGACACGCCCGAGGCCGAGGAGGGCGGCGGCGCCGTCACCATCGACGCCGAGCACTCCGTCGGCGCGATGGAGGACTTCGAGGCGGGGACGACGTTCGCGGCGACCGAGCCCGTGGACTTCTCCCTCATGTACCGCGACCACCCGAACTACCCGGTCAAGGAGGACTGGTCGGTCTTCCAGAGCCTCGAGGCCAACCAGAACGTCACGTTCACGCGGACCGACGTGCCCCTGGCGGACTGGGACAACAAGAAGTCCCTGCTCATCGGCGCGGGCGACGCGTCCGAGATCATCCCCGTGACGTACCCCGGCCAGGAGGTGCAGTTCGTCTCCGGCGGCGCGATCCTGCCCGTGTCCGACTACCTCGAGTACCTGCCGAACTTCTCCCAGAAGATCGAGGACTGGGACCTGGGAGCGGAGCTCGACGCGCGCCGCCAGGCCGACGGCAAGTACTACATCCTTCCCGGTCTGCGCGAGATCCCCGACGTCCAGTACTCCGTCGTGATCCGTGAGGACCTGTTCGAGAAGGCGGGGATCACCGAGGACCCCGAGACCTGGGACGAGTTCGCGGACCAGCTCGAGCAGGTCAAGGCCGCCAACCCCGAGCTGTCGTACGCCATGACGGACCGCTGGACGGACACCACCCCGCTCGGCGCCATGCTCCAGTACATGGCCCCGAACTTCGGCACGAGCGGCGGCTGGGGCTACAGCAACACGTGGTGGGACGCGGAGAGCGAGGAGTTCGAGTTCGCCGGGACGACCGACGGGTACAAGGAGCTCCTGACGTACGTCGCGGGCCTCGTCGAGGCAGGCTCGCTCGACCCCGAGATCACCCAGAACGACGACCAGGCCGTCCAGAAGCTCGTCTCCGGCCAGGTCGCCGCGATCTCCGGCAACACCCAGGAGATCAACGCCTACCGCCAGAAGCTCGCCGACGCCGGTCAGCCCGACGTTCCGCTGCGTCTGATCGTGCTCCCCGACGGCCCCTACGGCGGCTGGCTCGCAGGCAGCCGGCTGTCCTCGGGTGTCATGATCTCGAGCGACGCCGCCGAGCAGCCGCACTTCAAGGCGCTCCTGCAGTTCGTCGACTGGCTGTACTACTCCGACGAGGGCATGGAGTTCGCCCAGTGGGGCGTCGAGGGCGAGACCTACACGAAGGACGGCGACGTGCGCGCCCTCCAGCCCGACATCGGCTGGAACGCGCTCAACCCCGACGCGCCGAAGAAGCTCAACGCCGACTTCGGGTACAGCAACGGCGTGTTCCTGCTCGCGAACGGCTCGTCGAAGGACCTGCTCCAGTCCGTGATGTCGGACGAGATCAAGGAGTGGACCGACGCCGTGCTCGCGAAGAAGGAGACGCTCCCCGTCGCGCCGTCCGCCGGTCTCGACGAGCTCGAGCTCGAGCAGACGGCGCTCCTCGACACGCAGCTCAAGGACGCCGTGATGGCCGCGACGGCCGCGTTCGTCACCGGGCAGCGTCCCCTGAGCGAGTGGGACGCGTACGTCGCCGAGCTCGAGGGGCTCGGTGCCACGCAGCTCATCGACACGAACAACACGGCGCTCGCGCGTCAGGACGGCTGACGCCGAAGGCGTCGCCCGCCGCACGCCCCGCCGCCGCCCGGTCGCCCCACCGGGCGGCGGCGGTCCGGCGCCCCAGCACCCCACCGATCCCAGCACCGGAGCCAGACCCGTGACACCCACCGTCGTCCCGTCCGAGCCCGTCGCCGTCCTGTCCGACGCGTGGCGCACGTGCGTCGGTACCGGGCGCTTCAACCTCGCGCTGCGCCAGGACTACCAGGAGTCGCTCGCGCTCGCGCAGGCGGACATCGGCTTCCGGTACGTCCGCGGTCACGGCCTGCTGTCCGACGACGTCGGGATCCACCGCCCGTACGACGTCGCCGGGTCGACGAGGTACCACGGCACCCGGTATGCGTTCACGTACGTCGACCAGGTGGTCGACGCCTACCTCTCGCTCGGGATCAAGCCGTTCCTCGAGCTCGGGTTCATGCCGTCCGGGCTCGCGTCCGGCGACCAGACGGTGTTCTGGTGGCAGGGCAACGTCACGCCGCCGAGCGACCACCGCGAGTGGGCCGCCCTCGTGAGCGCGGTCCTGCGTCACCTCGTCGACCGGTACGGCCTCGACGAGGTCCGCACGTGGCCCGTCGAGGTGTGGAACGAGCCCAACCTCGTGAACTTCTGGGAGGGCGCCGACCAGGAGGCCTACCTCCGCCTCTACGAGGTCACCGCGCACGCGGTCAAGGACGTCGACGCCGACCTCCAGGTCGGCGGCCCCGCCATCTCGCCCGGAGCCGACGACTGGTGGTCGCCGTTCGCCGACGCCGTCGCCGCGCGCGACCTGCCGTGCGACTTCGTCTCGTTCCACGCGTACACGAGCGGCCCTGCCCAGCACGTGCCGTTCGGGGTCTACCAGACGCTCCGGCGCCCCCAGGGCCTCCTCGACCAGTTCGCGCGGCCCCGCGAGCTGCTCGCGGGCACGCGCCTCGCGGGCGTTCCCGCCCACGTCACCGAGTTCAACACGAGCTACCGCCCCGACAACCCGGTGCACGACACGGCCTACAACGCCGCCTACCTCGCGCCCGTCCTCGCGCACGGCGGGGACCTGGTCGACTCGTTCTCCTACTGGACGTTCTGCGACGTCTTCGAGGAGGAGAACATCCCCACCGCGATCTTCCACGGCGGGTTCGGGATGCTCGCCCACCGCCAGGTGCGCAAGCCCACCTACCACCTCTACGCGTTCATGGCCCGGATGGGCGCCGACGTCCTCGCACGCGGTGACGACCACCTCGTGACGCGCGACGCCGCGGGTCGCGTCACGGTCCTCGCGTGGCAGCCCGTCGGGGGGGCCGACGACCCGACCGAGCCCGAACGTCACGAGCTGCGGCTCAGCGTGCCGGTCGGCCACCCGGCCGTCGGGCCACGAGGGACCGCCCCGGGCAGTCACCGACGCGCGTCCGTGCACCGCAGCGTCGTCGACGAGCACCACGGCAACGCGTTCACCGCGTGGCAGCACCTCGGCCGCCCCGCGTCGCCGACGTCACGCCAGCTCGACCTGCTCCACGAGGCGTCCGAGCCCGCGCGGTCGCTCACCTCGCTGCCCGTCGACGACGGCCGCGTCGACCTCGTGCTCACGCTCGCCCGGCACGAGGTCACGCTCGTCGAGATCGACCCCGTGCAGGACGAGACGCCGCCGTGGCTCGACGACGACCGCATCCTCTGCCGCGAGAGCGCGAGGTGACCGCCGTGACCGGGCCGAGCGCCCCGCCGTCGGGCACCGACGACCACCACGTCCCCGGAGACCTCGGGCAGGGTCCGCTCGGCCGGGCGACGGTTCTCGTGTACTGGTACGTCGTCGTCACGGCGCTGCTCGCGCTCGCCGCGCTGCCCACGGTCGTGCTGCTCCTGCTGCTCGACCGGTCGGCGTCCAACGCGCCGCTCGCGGCGCTCGCGGCCGTCCCGCTCGGCCCGGCGCTGTCCGCCGCGCTGCACGCCGTCCGGGCTCGCGAGACGGCCGACGAGGTCGCTCCCGCGCGCGCCTTCTGGCGTGGCTACCGCGGCAACGCGGTCGACGTGCTCCGCACGTGGGTGCCCGCGCTCGTCGCTCTCGCGATCGTCGGTGTCGTCCTCGCGAACGCCGACGCCGCGGGCGTCGGCCCGGTGCACGCGGGCGTGCTCGTGGTGATCGCCGTGCTGGTGACCGTCTGGGCGCTGCACGCCGTCGCCATCACCACGTTCTTCGCGTTCCGGGCACGCGACGTCGCTCGCCTCGCCGCCTACTACGTGGGCCGCCTGCCGCTCGTCACGCTCGGCGTGCTCTCGCTGCTCGTCGCCGCGGGCGGCGTCGCGTGGTTCGCGACCGACGCCGTCCTCGCCGTCGTCGGCGGGGTGTGGGTGTGGTGCTGGTACCGCAACGACCTGCGGATGCTCGACGACGTCCGCTCCCGCTTCACCACCGACGCCGAGGAGGGCTCCGCCCGATGACCGCCGCGCACCTGCCCGCCGACAAGGTCCTCTACGGGGGCGACTACAACCCCGAGCAGTGGCCCCGCCCGGTCTGGGAGGAGGACTACGAGGCGTTCGACAAGGCCGCGATCGACGCCGTGACGCTGTCGGTCTTCGGGTGGTCGTCTCTCCAGCCCGCGGCGGGGACCTACGACTTCTCGCGGCTCGACGCGATCGTCGCGCGCGCGGTCGAGGGCGGCCGGCGGATCGTCCTCGCGACCGCGACGGGTGCCCTGCCGCCGTGGCTCGCGCACGAGCACCCCGAGGTGAACCGCACCGACTTCCAGGGGCGCCGGCACGTGTACGGGCAGCGGCACAACGCGTGCCCGAGCTCGCCCGTGTACCGGCGGCTCTCGGCCGAGCTCGCGGGCCGGATCGCGGAGCGCTACGCCGGGACGCCCGGGCTCGTCGCGTGGCACGTCGGCAACGAGTACGGCGGGTTCGACGGCGGGTGCTGGTGCGACCTGTGCGCCGCGGCCTTCCGGGTCTGGCTGCGCGAGCGCTACCGCACGATCGAGCGGCTGAACGTGGCGTGGAACGCGGAGTTCTGGTCGCACCTGTTCACCGACTGGGACCAGGTCGTCCCGCCGAACGTGCTGAGCGAGCACTGGCGCGGCCCCGACCACACCGCGTTCCAGGGCATCACGCTCGACTACCGCCGGTTCCAGTCCGACGCGATGCGCCAGAACTTCCGCGACGAGAAGGCGCGCATCCGCGAGCACGACGCGACGACGCCCGTCACGACGAACTTCATGGGCCTGTTCCGCCCGCTCGACTACCACCGCTGGGCCGACGACCTGGATTTCGCGTCGTGGGACAACTATCCGCCGGGGCCGCGCGAGCACGCGCGCACGGCGCTCGCGCACGACCTGATGCGCGGGCTCAAGGGCGGTGCGCCGTTCTGGGTCATGGAGCAGACGCCGACCATCACCGCGAGCCGCGACGTCAACCCGGTCAAGCGCCCGGGGGTGCTGCGCCTGTGGTCGTGGCAGGCCGTCGCGCACGGGGCCGACGCCGTCCTCTACTTCCAGATGCGCCAGTCGAGGGGCGCGTGCGAGAAGTACCACGGGGCCGTCCTCGACCACGCGGGCCGGACGGACACGCGCGCGTTCCGCGAGGTCGCGGCCCTCGGCGAGGAGCTGCGTGTGCTCGGTGACGCGGTGCTCGGCGCGCGCACGCCCGCGCGCGTCGCGCTGCTCTTCGACTGGGACTCGTGGTGGGCCGCGGAGATGACCGACGGCTTCAACCGCCACGCGCGGTACGTGCCCACGGTGCTCGGGTACTACCGGGCGCTCTGGCAGGCCAACGCGGACGTCGATGTCGTCCCCGTGACGGCCGACCTCTCGCGGTACGACGTCGTCGTGGCGCCCATGCTGCACCTGCTGAAGGACGACGTCGCGGCGCGGCTCGCTGCCGTCGCGGCGCGCGGGGGCAGCGTCGTCTCGTCGTTCTGGGCGGGTCGCGTCGACGAGGACGACAACGCGTTCCTCACGGACGCCCCCGGTCCGCTCGCCGGCCTGTTCGGCGTGCGCGTCGAGGAAACGGACTCCGCCGAGCCGGGCGCGGTCAACCCGGTCACGCTGCACGACCCGGACGACGGACCGAGCGATTCGCTCGTGTCCGGTGCGGAGCTCGTCATGGAGCTGCTCGTGCCCGAGGGCGCCGACGTCGTCGGGACGTACGGCGCCGAGTTCTACGCCGGGACGCCCGCCGTGACGCGGTGCCGCGTACCGGCCGACGCGGGCGGCGCGCTCGACGCGGGCGGCGGCGTGGACGAGCCCGCCAGGACAGGGGAGGCCTGGTACGTGGGGACCGGCCTGGACGACGCCGGCCTCGCGTGGGTGCTGCGTCGCGTGCTCGACCGGCACGGTCTCGTCGGCCCGTACGCCGACGTGGAGGACCTCGAGCTCGCGGTCCGGGCGCGAGACGGCGAGCGCACCGCGTTCGTCCTCAACCACGCCCTCACCGCCGTGGACGTCGCCGCGCACGCGTCGGGCACCGACCTGCTCACGGGCCGGAGGATCGAGCGCGGCGAGACGCTGCACCTCGAGCCGACGGACGTCGTCGTGCTGCGCGAGGACCGGCCGTAGCTCCGTCGACCGAGTCGTCACGCACGAGCCCGGCCCGGCCGGTCACGTTCTCGGGGTCTCGTCCGTCAGGGTGGCAGAGCCCGACGTGGGGGACGACGAGAGGATGGCCGCATGGACCAGGACCGCCTGACCGAGGAGTTCGAGGAAGCCCGCCCGCACCTGCGCGCGGTCGCGTACCGCGTGCTGGGCAGCTCCGCCGAGGCGGACGACGCCGTCCAGGAGACGTGGCTCCGGCTGCAGCGGTCGGACACGAGCGACGTCGCGAACCTGCGGGGCTGGCTCACGACGGTCGTGTCGCGCATCTGCCTCGACCTGCTGCGCTCGCGCGGGACGCGCCGCGAGACGTCCTGGGACGTGCCAGGGTCCGACGGCGGTCCGGCGTTCGACCGGCCCGCGGCGGGGCCTGGGCCCGAGGCGCTCGCGGAGGAGGCGGACGCCGTCGGTGCCGCCCTGCTGCTCGTGCTCGACACGCTCTCGCCGGCGGAGCGTCTCGCGTTCGTCCTGCACGACCTGTTCGCGGTCCCGTTCGAGGACGTCGCGACCGTCGTCGGGAGGTCGATCCCCGCGACGCGCCAGCTCGCGTCGCGGGCCCGGCGCCGGGTGCAGGGCGGCGGTGATCCCGAGCCCGACGCCGCCCGGGAGCGCGAGGTGGTCGAGGCGTTCCTCGCCGCGTCGCGCGAGGGCCGGTTCGAGCGGCTGCTGACCTTGCTCGACCCGGACGTCGTGCTGCGGGCCGACCCCGCGGCGGTCGAGTCCGCGCGGGCCGCGCTCGCTCACGGCGCCCCGGCGATCGAGCCGGAGCTCGTCGGCGCGCACGCCGTCGCGCAGGCGTTCGTCGGGCGGGCCCGGCAGACGCAGGTCGCGCTCGTCGACGGCGCGTGGGGCGCGGTCTATGCCCCGGGGGGAGTCGTGCGCTCGGTGCTCACGCTCACGGTCCGGGACGGGCGCGTCGTCGCGATCGACCTCGTCGCGGAGCCGGCCGAGGTCGCGGCGACCCCCGTCGAGATCGGGTCCGGTCAGTAGATGGTGCGGCCCCGCGCGTCCGGGATCCCGGACTTGCGCAGGAAGTACGTGCAGAGCTGGTCGCGCCACTCGCGGGCCGAGCGCTGCTGCTCCGCGAGCCGCTCGGCGACCCGGTCGAACACGTCGTCGGGCACGCGGCTCTCGACCCCGGCCCACGCCGCCGCGACGGCGTCGACCTCGTCGGCGCCCGCGAAGTGCGTGTCGTACACGTGCTGGACCACCGTCGTCCCCGAACGCAGCACGTGCGTGTACGGCACGTGGTGGAAGAACAGCAGCAGCTCGTCGGGGCACGTGTCGAGCGACTCGTAGACGTCGCGCCACGGCTCGGGGTACTGGCCGGTGAAGCCCGTTCCCGTCGCGCGGGTGCGGTCGACGCCGATCCCGTCGCGGTCGGCGAAGTGGTACGTGCCCCACGGCGTGTACTCGTAGCCGTCGACGTCCGGCCCGTAGTGGTGCCCTGGCCGCACCATGAAGCCGACCCCGAGCGGCGCCGTGTACGACTCGTAGGTCGCCCACGACCCGTCGAGCACGCGGTGGACCACCTCGCGCACGACCGGGTCGACGCGGCCCGCCGCCGTGCCGTCCTCGTCGCCCGTCCCCGCGAACGTCAGCGACACCCACTCGTCGAGGAGGCCCGTGGCGTCGAGCGTCGGGTCCCACGCGAGCCGGCCGAACGCGTAGAGGTTGGCCTGCGCGAGCGGGTGCCCCGTCCAGAACGGGTCGTCGCCGACGTTCGACACCGCGGCGACCCCACCGCCCCGGCCGGCCACGACCCGGGGCGACGCTCCCGGACCGAGCCCCGCGGCGACGTCGGACACCGTGGGACCGCCGTCCGCGCCGGCACCGATATCCGCACCGGCACCGACGCAGGCCGCGGCGTCCACCGGACCCCAGGGCCGGAACCGCAGGACCTCGCTCCACCACGGTCCGAGGTAGCACGCGTGCCGCTGCTGGCCCGTGTACTCCTGCGTGACCTGCAGCTCGAGCGCGAGGCGCGTGCGCGGCATCGCCGCGAGCACGGGGGACACGGGCTCGCGCACCTGGAAGTCCATCGGCCCGTGCTTGACCTGCACGACCACGTTGTCGTCGAACCGGCCGTCGAGCGGGGCGAAGTGGTCGTGGGCCGCACGGGCACGGTCCGTCGAGCGGTCGCGCCAGTCCTGCGTGTGGTCGTACACGAACGCTCGCCAGTGCACGGTCCCGCCGTACGGGGCGAGGGCGCGCGCGAGCAGGTTCGCGCCGTCGGCGTGGTCGCGCCCGTACGCGAACGGGCCCGGCTGCCCCTCCGAGTCGGCCTTGACGACGAAGCCGCCGAAGTCGGGGACCGTCGCGTACACGCGCGCGACGGCGTCCGCCCACCAGTCCTGCACACCCGGGTCGAGAGGGTCGGACGTCGCGAGACCGCCGAGCACCATGGGCGCCGCGAAGCTCACCGACAGGTGGACGCGGATGCCCCACGCCCGGAACGCGGCCGCGACCCGCGCGACGTCGGGCAGGTCGTCGGTGAGCAGGAGCGCCTCGCGCCGGTGCACGTTGACGTTGTTGATGGCCACACGGTTCACGCCCGTCGCGGCGAGGAGCCGCGCGTACTGCTCGACGCGTGACAGGTCCTCGCGCACCCGGCCGTCCGCGTAGAAGATCGAGCCGCCCGCGTAGCCGCGCTCCACCTGACCCATGACGGGGTGCACGTCGACGTTGTCCCAGTGGTCGAGCATGCGCAGCGCGTGCGCGGGGTCGTGCCGACCCGGCTCGGTCGCACCGCCCGTGCGGACGACGTGGAACCAGGCGTGCACCAGGCCTGCGTCGTCGTCGGCGGCGACGTCCAGGCCGCCGTCGCGCTGCCCGACGGCGAAGCCCTCGCCCCCGGGGACGGCGGCGGTGTCGCGCAGGGTGAGGTCGGCCGCGCCGTCGTGCACGAGCGTCGCTCCCGCGCGGCGCGCCTCCGCGCGGACGGTCTGCGCGAGCGGGCCCGTGCCGTCCACGCGCACGGTGCGGCCGCACAGGAACGTGGTCGCGGCGTCGGGCAGCCACGCCGGGTGCACGGACGAGCGGTCCGGGGTTGTCACGGGGTTGCTCCTCGAGAACGGTTCGACCGTGAGTGCGGGGGATGTGTCGTCCGAAGCAGCCTCGGACGACAAGAATCCAGCACTCAGCGGGGGGCGGGGTAGGACGCCTTCGGCAGGTGGTACGCCAGGTCGACGGCGGTCTCGAGCGCCTCGTCGAGGTCGAGCCGGTGCTCGGCGACGAGGCGGGCCAGGTGGCCGGCGTCGACGCGCCGCGCGAGGTCGTGCCGGGCGGGGATCGAGCAGAACGCACGCGTGTCGTCGACGAAGCCGCTCGTGTTGTAGAAGCCCGCCGTGTCCGTCGCGGCCTCGCGGAAGCGGAGCATGCCCTCGGGCGTGTCGAGGAACCACCACGGCGCGCCGAGGCGCAGCGCGGGGTAGACGCCCGCCAGCGGGGCGAGCTCGCGCGAGAACGACGTCTCGTCCACCGTGAACGCGATCATCCGGAACCCGGGGTGGTGGCCGAAGGCCTCGAGCACGGGGCGCAGCGCGCGCACGTACTCCGTCTGCTCGGGGATGTCGTACCCCTTGTCCGGGCCGTAGGCGCGCGCGACACCCTCGCAGTGGTCGCGCAGCACGCCCGGGTGGAGCTGCATGACGAGGCCGTCCTCGGCGGACATCGCGGCCATCTGGAACAGCATGTGCGCCGAGAACGCGTCCGCCTCGGCCGTCGTGACCTCGCCGCGCAGCGCGGCGTCGAGGACGCGCGCGGCGTCCGCGTCGTCGAGGGGCGTGGTGTCGGCGCGGAGGTGCCCGTGGTCGGTCGCGCGGGCCCCCGCGGCGACGAACGCGGCGCGCCGGGAGCGCAGCGCGTCGAGGTACGAGCGGTAGTCGACGACGTCGGTCCCGGCCGCAGCGCCGAGCTCGCCGACCTGCGCGAGCCAGTCGGCGCGGTCGACGTGCAGCAGCGGGTCGGGGCGGAACGTCGGCACGACGCGCTCGCCCCAGCCGTCCGCCGCGAGACGCGCGTGGTCGGCCAGCGGCGACTGCGCGGGGTCGGTCGTCGCGAGGATCTCGATGCCGAACCGCTCGAACAGCGCGCGCGGGCGGAACTCCGGGCGGGCGAGGCGGTCGGCGAGGTGGTCGTAGAGCTCGTCGGCGGTCTCGGCCGACGGCCGGACCGGCGCGTCGAACACCTCGACGAGCGCGTGCTCGGTCCAGTAGCGCGTCGGCGTGCCGCGGAACAGGCGCCACCCGGCGCAGAACCGCCGCCAGATCTCCCGCGGGTCGGTCTCTGCGGGCGCGGTCCCGGCGGGTGCGCCAGGGACCGGGGCGACGCCGAGGTCCTGGATCCCGCGGACGCCGGGAGCGCCGTGCGGCGACGTGCTCTGCGCGACGAGCATGCGGACGAGGTAGTGGTCGGGCGTGACGAACAGCTCGGCGGGGTTGCCGAACGGCGTGTCGTCGGCGAACAGCGAGACGTCCACGTGCCCGTGCATCGACACGATCGGCAGGTCGCGCGTCGCCGCGTAGACCTCGCGCGCGATCGGTCGCAGGGCGGGGTCCGCGGGCAGCGCGCGGTCGGGGTGCAGGGACCACGGCGTCGTCGCGGTGGTGGTGTCACGGTGGGCCGTGGTCGTCACGGAAGGCCTCCAGCAGCGTCGTTGCGAACGTTTGCATCCTACGTCATGCGTGATCCATCGCGCCTGGTGACGGGAACGCTACAATCGTTCGCAACAGTTCGTCCGAGCCGCAGCACCGAGGAGGCCGCCGTGGTCACCGCCCGCGACGTCGCCCGCGAGACCGGGGTGTCGATCTCCACCGTCTCGCGCGCCCTCGCCGAGCCCGACCGCGTGGCCCCCGAGACCCGTGACCGCGTCGTCGCCGTCGCGAGCAGGCTCGGCTACCGCCCGAACCGTGCCGCGAGCGGGCTCCGCGCGGGCCGGACCGGAGCGCTCGGGCTCGTCGTGCCCGACCTCGAGAACCCGTACTTCGCGTCCGTGACCAAGGGGGTCCAGGCGCGCGCGCGCCGGACGGGACACGCCGTGTTCGTCGTCGACGCGGGGGAGGACCCGGCGCTCGAGACCGAGCTCGTCGCGGGTCTGAGGTCGCAGACCGACGGGCTCGTCCTGTGCTCCCCCCGAGCCGTCGAGGCCGACCTCGAGGCGGCCCGCGACGCGCCCGTCGTGCTCGTGAACCTCCGGGCCGACCCGGTGCCGTCCGTCTCCGCCGACGACGCGCACGGCGTCGTCCTCGCCGTCGAGCACCTGCGCGCGCTCGGGCACCGGCGCGTCGCCTACGTCGGCGGCCCGGCACGGTCGTGGTCCGACGGGCGCCGGCGCGCCGGCCTCGAGCTCGCGCAGGAGCGGTTCCCCGACGTCGAGACGGTCGCGGTCGGCTCGTTCCGCCCGCGGGTCGAGGGAGGGCGCAGCGCGGCCGACCTCGTCGTCGCGTCCGGGGCGACGGCGGTCCTCGCCTACAACGACCTCGTCGCCCTCGGGCTCGTGGCCCGGCTGCGCGAACGAGGCGTGTCGGTCCCCGAGGACCTCAGCGTCGTCGGGTTCGACGACACGTTCGTCGCGACGCTCTCCTCCCCGCCCCTGACCACCGTGCGCACCGACCTCGCCCAGCTCGGCGCGCGCGCCGTCGACCGCCTCGTCGCGTCCCTCGACGCACGCCGCCCCGGCCGCGGCGGGACGGCCGCCGGCGGGGGAGCGGAGCCGGACGGCGACACCACCGGCGCGGCACCGGCCGGGCCGGCGGACGAGCTGCCCGTCGAGCTCGTCGTGCGCGGCTCGACGACCGTCCCGCCGGCCACGACCACCCCACCGGCGGCCACCGCCCCGACCGACCCACCGACCACGGTGCCCCGGGCCGACGGCCCCGGCACCACCCAGCCGCAGGAGGCCGTGTGACCGCCCCGACCGCCACCCCGACGTCGTCCGACACCACCCCGGACGCCGTGCCGGACGTGCTCTCCACCGCCGCCCCGGCCGACGCGCCGACCGAGCGGGCCGGCGCGCGCCTGCACCGGGACGCGGTGCCGTCCGGTCTCCCCGCGCCCGTGCGGCCGACGCAGGTCGGGATCGTCCACCTCGGCATCGGGGCGTTCCACCGCGCACACCAGGCCGTCGCCACGGAGGACGCCGCGCGCGCGACAGGTGACACGCGCTGGGGCATCCTCGGCGTGACGCAGCGCTCCGCGTCGGTCCGCGACCAGCTGCGCCCGCAGGGCGGGGTCTACACGGTGCTCACGGTCGGGCCCGACGGCGGCTCCCCGCGCGTGCTCGGGTCCGTGACCGACGTCGCGTGGCCGGCCGAGGAGACGCCGCGCGTCCTCGCCGCGCTCGCCGCGCCGACGACGCACGTCGTGACGCTCACGATCACGGAGAAGGGCTACTCCCGCGGCGCGGACGGCCGCCTCGACCGCGAGGCCGTGCGCCGCGACCTCGACGCGCTCGCGCGCGAGGAGCACGCCGCGGGGTACCGCGACGAGGCCGCGACGGCGACGAGCGCCGTCGGGCTGCTCGTGCGCGGGCTCGCCGCGCGCCGTCGGGCCGGGGGCGCACCGCTCACGGTGCTGAGCTGCGACAACCTCGCCGACAACGGCCGTGTCCTCGGTGCGCTCGTGCGCGAGGCCGTGGACGCGGCGCTGCCCGGCGCGGCGGGCGACGACCTGCGGACGTGGCTCGCCGCTTCCGTGACGTTCCCGTGCAGCATGGTCGACCGCATCGTCCCCGCGACGACGCCCGCGCAGCGCGACGAGGTCGAGACGCTGCTCGGTGCGCGCGACGAGGGCCTCGTCGTCGCCGAGCCGTTCCTCCAGTGGGTGATCGAGGACCGCTTCGCCGGTCCCCGCCCCGCGTGGGAGCAGGGCGGCGCGACCTTCACCGACGACGTCGCGCCGTACGAGCGCGCCAAGCTGCGCCTGCTCAACGGCGCCCACTCGCTCCTGGCGTACGCGGGGTCCCTCGCGGGGTACGCGACGATCGCCGAGGCGGTCGCGGACCCGGCGCTCGCGGCGCACGCCCGCGCGCTGCAGGCCGACGCGATCGCGACGCTCGAGGCCCCGGACGGCGTCGACCTCGCCGCGTACGCCGAGGAGCTGCTGGAGCGGTTCGCCAACCCGGCGACGGGGCACACGACCCGCCAGGTCGCGATGGACGGCACGCAGAAGATCCCGTTCCGCTGGGGCGGGACGCTCGCCGACCGCCTCGCCGACAGGTCCGCCGGAGACGAGCTGCCGCAGGGCGTCGTGGCCGCGCTCGCGGCCTGGGCGGCGTTCGTGGTCGCCGAGGTGCGCGCCGGCCGCGCGGTCGACGACCCGCGCGCGGACGAGCTGCGCTCGGTCGTGGAGGCGGCCGACGGCGACGCCGTGGCGGTCCGTGCGCTCGTGCGCCTGCC
The DNA here is from genome assembly GCF_051294865.1 of Cellulosimicrobium sp. PMB13. Classification (NCBI taxonomy): domain Bacteria; kingdom Bacillati; phylum Actinomycetota; class Actinomycetes; order Micrococcales; family Promicromonosporaceae; genus Cellulosimicrobium; species Cellulosimicrobium sp. PMB13. The sequence continues at coordinate 1,759,981 of NZ_CP145910.1, forward strand.
GGGGCTCCTGCCCGACGTCGCGGACGCGGGCCCGCTCGACGCCCTCGCCGACGCGGTGGTCGCCGCGGTCGGGACGGTGGTGAGGTCGTCGTGAAGATGGGCTTCCGCTGGTACGGCGAGGGCAACGACACGGTGACCCTCGACCACGTCCGGCAGATCCCGGGCGTGGAGACCATCGTGTGGAGCCTGCACGACAAGCAGGCCGGCGAGGTCTGGGAGCAGGCGGAGATCGACGCCGAGGTCGCGAAGATCGTCGGGCTCTCGGACGAGGCCCGCGCCCGGGGAATCACGCGGACGTTCGACGCCGAGGTGGTCGAGTCCGTCAACGTCCACGAGTCGATCAAGCTCGGTCGGACCGTCCTGGGCATGGGCCGCGACGAGGCGATCGAGAACTACCGCACGACGATCCGTCGCCTCGGCCGGGCCGGGGTCAAGGTCGTCTGCTACAACTTCATGCCGGTCTTCGACTGGCTCCGCACGGACCTGTGGCACCCCCTGCCCGACGGCTCGACGGCTCTCTTCTTCGAGCGTGCCGTCGTGGACGCGATGTCCCCGGAGCGGCTCATCGCGGACATGGAGGCGAACACGCACGGGCTCACGCTGCCGGGCTGGGAGCCGGAGCGGCTCGCGAGCTTCGGCGAGCTGAACGCCGCGTACGAGGGCGTGACCCGCGAGGACATGTACGCGCACTACCGGTACTTCCTCGACGCCGTGGTCCCCGTGTGCGAGGAGGTGGACGTCAAGCTCGGCGTCCACCCCGACGACCCGCCGTTCGACGTGTTCGGGTGGCCGCGCGTGGTCTCGTCGAAGGACGACCTCGCCACGGTCCTCGGGCTGCACCCCTCGCCGTACCACGGGCTGACGCTGTGCCTGGGCAGCTTCTCGGCGAACCCCGACGCGGACGCCGTCGACGCCGTGCGGACCTTCATGGACCGCATCCACTTCACGCACGTGCGCAACATCAAGCACCTGGGGGGCGGCGACTTCACCGAGGTGGCGCACCGGGCGTGCGAGGGGAGCGTCGACACGACGGGCATCATGAAGGCCTACGCGGAGGCGGACTACCAGGGGTACGTGCGTCCCGACCACGGACGGCACCTGTGGGACGAGAACACGACCAACAAGCCCCGGCCCGGCTACGGCCTGTACGACCGCGCGCTGGGGATCCAGTACCTCCTCGGCGCGTGGGACGCCTTCCGCTACCGCGCGTCCTGAGACAGGCCGTCATCCCGGCCCTTCCGGACCGGGGTGCGGTCCTGTGCCTGACCGGGCGGCGTGCCGTACGGTCGAGGCACCAGACGCCGTCGACCCGAGGAGCCGTCATGCCCCGACCCCCGCTGCCGTCCGCTCTCGTCGACCTGCTGCGCCGACCGAACGCCGCCGTCATGGCGACGACGCGGTCCGACGGCGCGCCGGTCACCGCCGCCACCTGGTACGTCCTCGAGGACGACGGTCGGGTGCTCGTGAACCTCGACGAGAGCCGTGTCCGGCTGAAGCACCTGCGCCGGGACCCGCGTGTCTCGCTCACGGTGCTCGACGAGAACTGGTACACCCACGTGACGCTCCTCGGCCGCGTCGTCGAGCTGCGCGACGACGAGGGCCTCGCGGACATCGACCGCGTCTCCCGGCACTACACGGGCCACGAGTACGCGAACCGTGAGAACGCGCGCGTCAGCGCGTGGATCGAGGTCGAGCGCTGGTACGGCTGGGGCGCGGCCCGGGGCGACGCCGCGCGCGACTGACGGGCCGCTCGGGCCTCAGGGGCGGTGGCCCGCGCTCGAGGCCCGGACCACGAGCTCAGGCTGGAAGATCACCTGCTCCGCCGCGGCGTCGCGCCCGCGCAGGAGCAGGTCGGCCGCACGCTCGCCGAGCAGGTGCGTCGGCTGGCGCACCGACGTGAGGGGGGTCGCGAGCTCCGCGGCGAACGCCACGTCGTCGTAGCCGACGACGGCGACCTCGCCCGGCACGTCGACCCCCTCGCGGCGCAGCGTGCGCAGGGCCCCGAGCGCGGCCAGGTCGTTGACGCAGAACAGGGCGGTGGGGCGGTCGTCGCGCGCGAGCAGGGCGCGGGTCGCAGCCTCGCCGCCGTCCGCGTTGAGCGACGCGAGCGTGATCTCCGTGAGGTGCTCCGCCGGGTCGAGGCCCGCGGCCTCGAGCGCGTGCTCGACGCCGCGCAGGCGGTCGATGCACTGGCGGATCGAGTGCGGCCCGTTGAGGAACGCGATACGCGTGTGCCCCTGGTCGAGGAGGTGGCGTGCGGCGAGCTCACCGCCCCGGACGTCGTCGACGGCGACCGAGGACAGGTCGGGCGTCGGCGCCGGGCGGTCCAGGAGCACGACCCCGACGCCGCGCTCGCGCAGGGCCAGCAGGTGGTCGACCCGGTCCGTCGCCGGCACGACCATGACGCCGCGCACACCGTGCTCCTCGAAGAGGCGCAGGTAGCGGGACTCGCGCTCCGGGTCATCCTCCGAGCTCGCGATCATGAGCGTGTAGTCGTCGCGCGCGAGGCGGTCCTCGATGCCGCGCGCGACGTCGGTGAAGAACGGGTTCGCGATGTCGAGGACGATCGCGCCGACGGTCGTGATGGTGCCCGCGCGCAGACGGCGTGCGGACCCGTTGGGCACGAACGAGAGGTCGTCGATCGCGGCCAGCACGCGCTCGCGCGTCGCGGGGGTGACGCGGTCCGGCCGGTTGAGCACGTTCGACACCGTGCCCACCGACACCTGCGCGCGCCGCGCGACGTCGCTCACCGATGCGCGGCGACGCGTGCTGCTCGTGCTCATCCGTCCTCCTCGGTCTCGTGCCCGGTCACATCTTCGCGCACGACGTCCCACCGCGGTCGACGCTCTCGTGCGCTACGGTCATGAACCGTTTCATCCTCGAGCCCAGGAGGCCTTCGATGTCCGATCGTCGTGCGACCCGCGTGTGCTTTACGTCCCAGGTGCGCCCCGACCGCCTGGAGGAGTACCGCGCGGTCCACGGGGCCGTGTGGCCGGAGATGCTCGAGGCGCTGCGCGACTCCGGCTGGCGCGACTACCACCTGTTCCTGCGTCCCGACGGGCTGCTCGTGGGATTCCTCGAGACCGACGACTACGTCGCGGCCCAGGCGGCGATGGCGCGCACTGCGGTCAACGCGCGCTGGCAGGCCGCGATGGGCGACTTCTTCGTCGCCGACGGCAGCCCCGACGAGGGGTTCGTCGTGCTCGACGAGGTCTTCCACCTCGAGGCCCAGCTCGAGCGCGCCGGCCTCCCGACCGTCTGACGTCCCGGACGTGTTGACCGTGGGTCGCTGGCCCGCGTACGCTCCGATGAATCGATTCATCGCCAGATCGGACGCCGGGGCCGACGGCGACCGACGACGGCGCGCGAGGCTGCGCGCAGGAGGAGAAGGACCATGACGGACCGCACCGAGGCGGCGCTCGCCGCCCTGCGGCAGCAGACGATCGAGCTGCCCTCCTGGGCGTTCGGGAACTCGGGGACGCGCTTCAAGGTCTTCGCCCAGGCGGGCGTGCCGCGCGACCCGTACGAGAAGATCGCGGACGCCGCGCAGGTGCACCGGTACACCGGCGTCGCGCCGCGCGTGTCGCTGCACATCCCGTGGGACCTGGTCGACGACTACGAGGACCTCGCGCGGCACGCGGCCGAGCAGGGCGTGTCGATCGGCATGATCAACTCGAACCTCTTCCAGGACGACGACTACAAGCTCGGGTCGCTCACGCACCCGGACCCCGTGGTGCGCAAGAAGGCGGTCGACCACCACCTCCAGTGCATCGACGTGATGGCCGCGACGGGCTCGCGCGAGCTCAAGCTGTGGCTCCCGGACGGGATCAACTACCCGGGCCAGGACTCGATCCGCGCGCGCCAGGACCGCCTCGCCGACTCGCTCGCGGAGATCTACGCGGCGCTGACCGCCGCCCACCCCGAGAACCGCCTCGTGCTGGAGTACAAGTTCTTCGAGCCCGCGTTCTACGCGACGGACATCCCCGACTGGGGCACGTCTCTCCTGCACTGCCTCGCGCTCGGTGACCGGGCGAAGGTCGTGCTCGACACGGGCCACCACGCCCCGGGGACGAACATCGAGGTCATCGTCATGCAGCTCCTGCGCCAGGGCCGGCTCGGCGCTTTCGACTTCAACTCGCGGTTCTACGCCGACGACGACCTCATGGCCGGCGCGGCGGACCCGTTCCAGCTCTTCCGGATCATGCACGAGATCGTCCAGGCGGGGGCGCTCGACCCGAGCAGCGGCGTGAACTTCATGCTCGACCAGTGCCACAACGTCGAGGCGAAGATCCCGGGCCAGATCCGGTCCGTGATGAACGTCCAGGAGGCGACGGCCAAGGCGCTGCTCGTCGACGCCGAGGCGCTCGAGGCCGCGCAGGTCTCCGGAGACGTCCTCGCCGCGAACGGCGCCCTCATGGACGCCTACAGCACCGACGTGCGGCCGCTGCTGGCGGACCTGCGTACCGAGCAGGGCCTCGCGCCCGACCCGATGGCCGCGTTCGCGGCGTCGGGCTACACCGAGACGATCGTGGCCGAGCGCGTGGGTGGCGCCCAGGCCGGATGGGGAGCCTGAGATGACCGACACGACCACGACCACGACCCCGGCCCAGCACCCGACCCAGCCCGCGACCGCGACGCAGCCGGCCCCCGACGCCGTCGCCGACCTCGTCGCCCGGTCGAACCGCCTGGGTTCCGACCCCCGCGTGACGAACTACGCGGGCGGCAACACGTCCGCCAAGGGCACCGAGACCGACCCGGTCACGGGTGAGCCCGTCGAGCTGTTGTGGGTCAAGGGCTCGGGCGGCGACCTCGGCACGCTCACCGCGAAGAACCTCGCCGTCCTGCGCCTCGACCGGCTGCGCGCGCTCGTCGGCGTGTACCCGGGCGTGGAGCGCGAGGACGAGATGGTCGCCGCGTTCGACTACTGCCTGCACGGCAAGGGGGGCGCCGCGCCGTCGATCGACACCGCCATGCACGGCCTCGTCGACGCCGCGCACGTGGACCACCTGCACCCCGACGCCGGCATCGCGCTCGCGACGGCTGCCGACGGCGAGGCCCTGACGCGCGAGGTCTTCGGCGACGAGGTCGTGTGGGTGCCGTGGCGCCGTCCCGGGTTCCAGCTCGGGCTCGACATCGCCGCCGTCAAGGAGGCGAACCCGCACGCGATCGGGTGCGTGCTCGGCGGGCACGGCATCACGGCGTGGGGCGAGACGTCGGAGGAGGCCGAGCGGCGCTCGCTCGAGATCGTCCGCCGCGCCGAGGAGTTCATCGCCGGCCGGACGGCGCAGCTCGCCGACGGCGGCGAGCACCCGTTCGGCGCGGTGCGCGCGGGACGCGAGGCCCTTCCCGATGACGAGCGGCGCGCCAAGGCGGCCGCGCTCGCGCCGACGATCCGCGGCCTCGCGTCGACCGACGCACCGCAGGTCGGGCACTTCACCGACTCCGACGTCGTGCTCGACTTCCTCGCCCGGGAGAAGCTGGCCCCGCTGGCCGCCCTCGGCACGTCGTGCCCGGACCACTTCCTGCGCACGAAGGTCAGCCCGCTCGTCGTCGACGTGCCCGCCGACGCGTCGGTCGAGGACACGGTCGCCGCGCTGCGTGACGCCCACGCCGCCTACCGCGAGGCCTACCGCGCGTACTACGACCGGCACGCGACGCCGGACAGCCCGGCGATCCGCGGGGCCGACCCGGCGATCGTGCTCGTGCCCGGTGTCGGCATGTTCTCGTTCGGCAGGAACAAGCAGACCGCGCGCGTCGCGGGCGAGTTCTACGTCAACGCGATCAACGTCATGCGGGGCGCCGAGGCGATCAGCACGTACGCGCCGATCGAGGAGTCGGAGAAGTTCCGGATCGAGTACTGGGCGCTCGAGGAGGCCAAGCTCCAGCGTCTGCCGAAGCCGAAGACGCTCGCCACGCGGGTCGCGCTCGTGACCGGTGGCGGGTCGGGCATCGGCAAGGCCATCGCCGAGAGGCTCGCGGCCGAGGGAGCCTGCGTCGTCGTCGCGGACCGCAACGTCGACGGCGCGCGCGAGGTGGCCGAGGGGCTCGGGGGCCCCGACGTCGCGGTCGCCGTCGGCGGGGACGTCACCTCCGCGGCCGACGTCGCCGCGATGGTCGACGCCGCGGCCCTCGCGTTCGGCGGCGTGGACCTCGTCGTCAACAACGCCGGGCTGTCGATCTCCAAGCCGCTGCTCGAGACCACCGAGGCGGACTGGGACCTCCAGCACGACGTCATGGCGAAGGGCTCGTTCCTCGTGTCCCGCGAGGCGGCGCGCGCGATGGTCGCGCAGGGCATGGGGGGTGACATCGTCTACATCGCGTCGAAGAACGCGGTGTTCGCCGGGCCGAACAATGTCGCCTACTCCGCGACCAAGGCCGACCAGGCCCACCAGGTGCGCCTGCTCGCGGCGGAGCTCGGCGAGCACCAGATCCGCGTCAACGGCATCAACCCCGACGGGGTCGTGCGCGGCTCGGGCATCTTCGCCGCGGGCTGGGGCGCGCAGCGCGCCGCCGTCTACGGCGTGGACGAGAAGAACCTCGGCGCGTTCTACGCGCAGCGCACGCTGCTCAAGCGCGAGGTGCTCCCCGAGCACGTCGCCGCCGCGGTCCTCGCCCTCACCGGCCCGGACCTCGCGCAGACGACCGGCCTGCACGTGCCCGTCGACTCGGGCGTCGCCGCGGCGTTCCTGCGGTGAGCGCCACCCCGCACGACGGTGCGCACGGGTTGCCGGACGACGCGGCCCGCGCAGCCTTCGCCGCGGTGGACCTCGGCGCGTCGAGCGGCCGCGCCGTGGTGGGGGTCGTGCGGGGTGTGCCGGGGGAGGAGCGCGTCGACCTCACCGAGGTCGCGCGCTTCGCCAACGGACCCGTCGAGGTGCCCGACGCCACGGGCTCCGGCCTGTACTGGGACCTCCTGCACCTGTGGCGCGGAACCCTCGACGGGCTCCGTGCGGCGGGCGCGCACGCCCGGTCGCTCGGGCTGCGGCTCTCCGGCATCGGCATCGACTCGTGGGCGGTCGACGTCGGGCTCGTCGCCGCCGACGGCACGCTCCTCGGCAACCCGCGGCACCATCGCGACCCGCGCCTCGCGGGCGTCGCCGACGACGTGCTCGCCCGCCTGGGCGCGGCCGAGCAGTACGCGGTCGACGGCCTCCAGGTGCTCCCGTTCACCACGTCGTTCCAGCTCGTCGCGGGCCGGCACGACGCCGCGTGGCCGCTCGCCGCGTCCGTGCGCCTCGTCCCGGACCTCCTCGCGTCGTGGCTGACCGGCGTGGTCGTGAGCGAGGTGACCAACGCGTCGACGACCGGCCTGCTCGACGCGACGACGCGCGACTGGTCCGACCGGGCCGTCGCCGCGCTCGAGGACGCGTACCCGGAGCTCGGCGGGCTGCGGGCGCGTCTCGCGGACGTGGTGGAGCCGGGGACGGTGCTCGGGCCGTTGACGGCGGCGGTGCAGGCCGCCACGGGGCTCGGGCCGGTCCCGGTCGTGGCGGTCGGGTCGCACGACACCGCCTCGGCGGTCGTCGGCGTGCCCGCGACCGACGAGCGCTTCGCGTACGTGTCCTCCGGGACGTGGTCCCTCGTGGGCGTCGAGCTCGACGCCCCGGTGCTCACGGCGGAGAGCCGCGCGGCGAACGTCACGAACGAGCTCGGCGTCGACGGCACCGTGCGCTACCTCAAGAACGTCATGGGGCTGTGGGTGCTGTCCGAGACGCTGCGGACGTGGCGGGACGCGGGCGACCCGGTGGCCCTGGACGACGCGCTCGCCGCGGCCGAGGCGGCCGAGCCGGGTCGCACGGTCGTCGACCTCGACGACGACGCGTTCCTCCCGCCCGGAGACATGCCGGCGCGTCTCGCCGCGGCCGCGCGCGCCTCCGGGCAGCCCGTCCCGGTGACGGTGGGCGAGGTCGTGCGGTGCGTCCTCGACTCGCTCGCCGACGCCTACCGGCGAGCGGTGGAGCGGGTGACGACCCTCTCGGGTCGCGAGGTCGACGTCGTGCACGTCGTCGGCGGCGGGTCGCAGAACGCGCTGCTGTGCCGGCTGACGGCCGAGGCGACCGGCCTGCCGGTCGTCGCGGGACCGGTCGAGGGCGCCGCCCTGGGCAACCTGCTCGTCCAGGCCCGCGCCATCGGGGTGCTCGACGGCGATCTCGCCGCGCTGCGCGGCGTCGTGCGCCGGTCCGTCGCGGTGGAGCGCTACGAGCCCGCGGAGGAGCTCGCCCGCTGAACCACGCGCCGCGATCACGCCGCTGCCAGGTGTTCGACAAATGTTGCACACGGAGGTAGCCTGGCGCCATGCCGAATGCCACCGTGGGGTTCCGTCCCACCGCTGAGGACCAGCGCATCCTGGACGCCCTGACGCGCACGGGCATGACGACGGCGGACGCCTTGCGCCACGGCCTGCGCCTCGTCGAGCGTGAGAGATGGGTGGACAGGGCGCGAAGCGACGCGGAGCGGCTGCACGCCGAGGATCTGAGCGGCGAGCCGGACGCCTGGTGATCCGCGGCGCCGTCTACAGGGTCGACCTGGGCGAGCCCCGTGGGCACGAGCAGGGCGGACACCGGTACGGGCTCGTTCTGTCGCCTTCGCAGATGCCGTGGTCGGCGGCAACCATCGTGCCGACCTCCACCAGCGCGGGTGAGGCGGTCTTCCGACCGGAGCTCGAGGTCGCCGGCCGACCCACCCGCTTCCTGGTCGACCAGCTCCGTACCGTCGACGTCGACGACATCGTCGGCGACCCCGTTGACTACCTGCACCACGACGACCTCGTCGCCGTGGAGCAGGCCGTGATCCGCTACCTCGGTCTTCCGTCCGACGCCTGAGAGTTGCGACGCCACCGGGCTGCCGGTCGTCGCCGGACCGGTCGAGGGTGCAGCGCTGGGCAACCTGCTCGTCCACGCGCGCGCCGACGGCACGGTCGACCGGGGCTGGGCCGGGAAGCACGCTCCACGGCCCAGCCCTTCGCCGACGGCGGTGCGCGTCAGCCGGCGGGCGCGACGGCGGCGGGCGCAACCCGCCGGGCCCTGGCCCCGAGCAGGAGCGCGACGACGAGGGCGACCGCTCCGACTGCGCCGATCGCCGCAGGCAGGCCGCCGAGAGCGGCGGCGACTCCGGTCGCGACGAGGGGGGCGAGGAACTGGCCCAGGTAGAACGCGGAGTTCCACAGCCCGGACACACGGCCACGCTGCTCGAACGGCTGGCGAGCGATGACCCAGACCACCAGCGTCGGCAGGAGCAAGCCGGATCCCACCGACGCGATCACGGCCCCGGTGACCACTGCTGCGAGGCCGCCCGGCGCGAGCCAGATGACCAGCATGCCGATGGACTGCAGACCGAAGGCAACGGGAAGCAGCCTCGCGGGGGTGAACCGTGCGACGCGCGGGAAGGTGAGGCCGCCGGCGGCCGTGGCCAGGGATGCCCCGGCTGCGACGGCACCGATGATCGCGGTGGACTGGGCATCGACTCCGGTACCGACCACGAGGTAGCTGATCTCGACGATGAGCACGTAGAACGTGATGCCGCCCATCAACGTCACGAGGAGGGGGACGGCGATCTCGCGCCAGGGGATGCGGGACAGCGCGAGTGATGTCGCGGTGGAGGCGGTCCGCTGGGCGGTGGGCTCCCAGAGGAGGAGCGCTACCGGGACGGCGATCACGAGACCCGCCGAGTAGATCCAGAAGGGTGTGTGCCAGCCGTTGGCGCCCAGCGCACCGCCGATGGCGATGAAGACCGTTGCGGCCAGGGTCGTGGTGACTGCCTGCAGCCCGAGGTAGCGGTTCCTGCGCTTCTCGTCGGGGAAGTAGTCGACGATGAGCGCTGTCGCGACGGTCATGATCGCGGCCTCGCAGATGCCGAGAAGGACGCGGGTGACGAGGATGCTGGGCAGTCCGTCCATGAACGCGGGGGCGACACCGACGACCGAGTAGACGACGAGTGCGCCCAGGAGGAGCTTCTTGCGTGCGACCCGGTCGGCGATCTGCCCGGCGAAGGGCGCGAAGAGGGCGATCATCAGGGCCGGTATGGCGACGATCATCGGGACGAGCACGGTCGCGCCAGGGGTGGTGGCGAAGTGCTCGGAGATCTGTGGAAGCACGGGGGTGATGAGGACCGACCCGAGTACCGGCATGCAGCTGGCCGCGAGCAAGGGCACGGCTTGTGCGATGCCTGCTCTGCGTGGGGTCGAGGTGTGACGTTCAGCGACGTCGGTCATGAGATCTCCTTCGATCTTCGACGGTGTGTGTGAACTGCGTGCGCCTCGTCGTCGAGGCGAACGTCGCGGGCGGGCGCTCGAGAGGGAGGCGTGCGCCTGTCAGCGGTCAGGGGAAGCGACGGGGCCGCCGCCTGAGGAGGTGTGCCTGGGCAGATGGCTCACCCTTGGAGGAGGAGTGCGGCTCCCTGTCCGCCACCACCGCAGAGCGCGATGCCAGCTCGCCCTCCGGTGCGTCGGAGGGTGTGCGTCGCATGGACGACGAGTCGTGCACCGCTCGCTCCGAGCGGGTGTCCGAGGGCGATGCCGCCACCGTCGGCGTTGAGCCGCGGATCGGCCGGGTCGATGCCGAGGGCCTGGGCCGATGCGGCGACAACAGCGGCGAAGGCCTCGTTGATCTCGATCGTGGTGAGCTGCTCGGTGGTCCAGCCCTCGGCCTTGAGCGCGATGGTGAGCGCGCGGGCCGGCTGTTCGAGGAGCGTGTTGTCCGGTCCCGCGACTTCGGTGTGCGCACGGAGCGTGGCGAGCACGGGCCATGCCTCTGCCTCGGCGCGAGCTCGGGTCGTGAGGACGACCGTTGCTGCGCCGTCGGACAAGGGAGAGGCGTTGCCCGCGGTGATGGTGCCGTCGGCGTGGAACGCCGGGGCGAGACGCGCCAGCGTGTCGCCCGTGGACTCCGGACGAACGCCTTCGTCGTCCGCGACGAGGAGCTCGCCACGGCGGTGCGGGACGTGGACCGGGACGATCTCGGCGCGCAGGGTGCCGTCCGCGCGCGCCCGTGCCGCTCGGCGGTGGGAGCGGACCGCGAGGGCGTCCTGGAGGACTCGGCTGATCGGCTGGCCGGCGATGCTGCGCTCTGTCAGCTCGCCCATGGCGACTCCGTCGAACGCGTCGGTGAGGCCGTCGTGACGTGCGTGGTCGAGGAGCCCGACATCGCCGAAGGTGTATCCCGCGCGAGAACCGGGGAGCAGATGAGGAGCCCGGGTCATCGACTCCATCCCGCCTGCGACGACGACCTCTGCCTCGCCGAGCCGCAGCCACCGGGCCGCTTCGATGATCGCGGTGAGGCCTGAGAGGCACACCGTGTTGACCGTGACGGCACGGGTCTCCCAGCCGAGGCCGGCGAGCAGCGCCACCTGACGGGCGGGGTTCTGGCCGGCGCCGGCCTGGAGGACCTGCCCCATCGCGACCCCGTCCACGACACGGGGGCTGACGTCGGCCTGGGCGAGTGCGCCGCGGAGAGCGAGCGCGCCGAGCTCGGTGGCGGGTAGCGGTGCGAGCTGGCCTCGAAGGCGCCCTTGGGGGGTACGTGCGGCGCCGACGACGACGACCTCCTGCGCCCTGGTCGAGCCGGTCGAGCTCATGCGCCTGAGTCCGCGGCAGCGAGACGTGTGAGGTCGGGGTCGACGAGGAACGCTGGTCCCGTCGACGTCCGCAGGTCGTCGACGGTGACGTCGGGCGCGAGCTCGCGCAGGATCAACCCGTTCGGCGAGACGTCGAGCACGGCACGGTCGGTGATGATGCGGTCGACGACGCCCTGGGCCGTCAACGGCAGGTCGCACTCCTCGACGATCTTGGGTGCGCCGTCTCGGGTGAGGTGGTCCATGAGGACGACGACGCGGCGCGCACCCACGACGAGGTCCATCGCCCCTCCCATGCCCTTGACCATGGACCCGGGGATCTGCCAGTTGGCGAGGTCACCGGAGGCCGAGACCTGGAGCGCGCCGAGGATCGCGACCGCGATGTGCCCACCGCGGATCATGGTGAAGGACGTGACGGAGTCGAAGCAGCTGGCACCGGGTTGCGTGGTGACCGTCTGCTTGCCGGCGTTGACGAGGTCGGGGTCCTCGTCGCCGTCGAAGGGGAACGGGCCGATCCCGAGGAGTCCGTTCTCGCTCTGCAAGGTCACGCTGACGTCGCTCGGCACGTGGCCGGCGACGAGCGTGGGGATGCCGATCCCGAGGTTGACGTAGTCGCCGTCACGAAGCTCGCACGCGGCTCGGGCGGCCATCTGGTCACGGGTCCAGGGCACGTCAGGCACCTCCGCGGAGCGTGGGGACGGCGGCGTTCCGGGGAGCGCGTTCGCGGACGGTGCGCTTCTCGATCGGTCTGCCGTGGGTGGTCGTCACGACGGCGTTCACGAACACGCCGGGCGTCACGACGTCGTCCGGGTCGAGGTAGCCCTCGACCGTCGGATCGAGCAGGTGCTCGACGGATGCTGCCGTGAAGGGGGCGGCCGTCGCGACGACCGGGTTGAAGTTCCGCGCCGTGAGCCGGTACCGCAGGTTGCCGGCCGCGTCCGCCGTGTGTGCGTGCACGAGCGCGAGGTCGGCACGGATCGCGTGCTCGAGGAGGTACGTACGGCCGTCGAGCTCGGCGGTGGGCTTGCCGTCCGCGACGGCTGTCCCGACGCCCGTCGGAGTGTAGAAGGCCGGGATGCCCGCCCCACCCGCCCGGAGGCGCTCGGCGAGCGTGCCCTGCGGGACGAGCTCGACGTCCAGCTCGCCGTCCAGGTAGCGGCGGGCGAAGAGCTTGTTCTCGCCCACGTACGAGGCGAGGACCCGGCGGACCTGGTCGTTCTCCAGGAGAACCCCGAGACCCTGACCGTCCACTCCCATGTTGTTGGAGACGATGGTGAGGTCGCGGACGCCGGAGGCGCGGACGGCGTCGACGAGGTCGTAGGGCACTCCGCAGAGGCCGAACCCGCCGACGGCGATGGTCATGCCGTCACGGAGCACACCGGCGAGGGCCTGGTGTGCGTCACGCGCGAGCGTGGTCATCGCACCTCCTGCGGCGCGTGGGTCGCGGTGTCCGACACTCTGTCGCGCCGTCGGTCTCGGGGGCGTGCGGGCGGTACGAGAGGAAGGTCGCTGAGGGAGGGTCCCGGAACGACGCGGTTCTCGACGGCGCCGATCCCTTCGACCTCGAGCCTGACGACGTCACCAGGCACGAGCGGGGGCGGATCCTGGACACCCCCGCGGCCCCAGAGCTCGGCGAGGCATCCTCCGTTGCCGCAGGTCCCGGACGCGAGGACGTCGCCGGGCCGGACCCAGGTCCCGCGGGAGGCGTACGCGATCATCTCGTCGAACGTCCAGGCCGCGTTCGACAGCAGGTCGCGGCCGACCGCTCGACCTCCGATCGCCGCGTCGAGCCCGAGGGCGAGGTACCCGTCGGCGTCACGGTGCTCCTCGAGCTCGTCGGCCGTGACGATCCACGGCCCGAGCGTGCTGGCGGAGTCCTTGCCCTTGGCGGGGCCGAGACCGACCTGCATCTCACGGCCCTGAAGATCCCGAGCGGACCAGTCGTTGAACACCGTGTACCCGAAGACGTGGTCGCGCGCCGCACGAGGGGAGAGGTTCGTGCCCGCGCGGGACACCACGACGGCTACCTCGAGCTCGAAGTCGAGCTGCGTGGAACCGGGCGGCACGGGGACGTCGTCGTGGGCGCCGACCATCGAGTGCGGGTTGGCGAAGTAGAACGTCGGGGCGTCGTACCAGGCCGACGGCACGGAACCACCTCCGGACACGCTCCGTACGACCCCCTCGACATGCTCCTCGAACGCGACGAAGTCGCGCACCGACGGCGGCTGCAGGGGCGGCAGGAGACGGACGTCGGAGATCGGCACGAGCGGTGAGCTCGCCCGTGCCCACGACGCCGCCTCGACGGCGGCGGGCAGGCCCGCTCCCGCGAGGTCGAGCACTGTGGTCCCCGGCCGCAGATCGTGCAGGCGTTCCTCGCCCGGCGCTCCGACGACGAGCGCGTGATGCTCCGCGCCCGCAAGCGCGTACCGCGCGAACCTCATGCGGGATCCGTGACGAGAGTCGAGATACGTCGCATGAGGCCGGGGACGTCGGCCTCGGCTGGCGGGGTGTGGTCGAGCATCCACCGGGCGACCTGGACCGACGCCTCGACGACCGTCGAGGCGCGAGGTCGGCGCCGGTCCGCGTAGGACGAGAGGAGCGACTCGTCGAAGGCGTCCGCGGCGACGAGGAGCTCGGCGAGGACGAGGGCGTCCTCGAACCCCTGCGCGGCACCCTGGGCGATCGTCGGCGGGCAGGAGTGTGCGGCGTCGCCGACGAGGACCACGCGCCCGCGGTGCCAGTCGTCCGGGACGACGTGGTGCTCGAAGCGCGCGTAGTTGATGAAGGTGTCCGGAGAGAGGCTGTCCCGGATCTCGTCCCAGGCGCCGTGGTACGACGACGCGAGGTCGCGGAAGACGTCGAGCTGGTCGGCGTGGTCCAGTCCCGACCGGTCCTGCACGTCCTCGACGAGGTAGGCGTACATCGTGTCCGCACCGGTGGGGCAGTAGCCGGCGATGTAGCACCGGCCGCCGTAGGTGAGGTCGGTGCGCTCGACCGCGGCCGGGCGAGGCACGTGCACGCGCCAGATCCCCATCCCGGCGCTGGTCGGCTCGACGTCGATGCCGAGCTCGCGTCGCGTCCACGAGTGGATGCCGTCAGCGCCGACGACGAGGTCGTATCGTCCGCTCGATCCGTCGGCGAACGCGGCGTCGACCCCCGAGGCGTCCTGGCTGAGGGCCGTCGGGACGGTGCCGTAGCGGATCTTGACCCCCGTCTCCGCCGCACGGTCCAGGAGGACGCGTGCCAGGACTGGCCGGGGCATCCCGAGGGTGGCCGGGAGGTCGGGCCCGCCGGTGCGCACGTCGGGGATCTCGGCCACGAGGGTCGCCGCGGGGTCGGGCAGACGGATGCCGAGGGAGTCGAACGGGTAGCCGGCCGCGAGGACGTCGTCCCACACCCCCAGCCCGCGCAGGATCCGTAGGGCGTTGCCCTGCAGGGTGATGCCGGAACCGACGTCGGGCACGTCGGGGCGTTCCTCGACGAGCTCGACGGCCACTCCCTCTCGGGCCAACAAGATGGCGGTTGCCGTGCCGGCGGCGCCGCCGCCGACGATCAGGGCGGAACGTACTGCAGGCATCGTTGCCTCACTTCCGGGTGGTTCGATGGAGGGGATCAGGCGTTCACTTCAGGGCGACGGGGTTCAGGGGCGAACCGACGGCACCGGTGATCGGCAGGGGTGGTGCGACGAGCAGGAACTCGTAGATCTCGTCGTCGGAGCAGTCCGCGCCGAGCTCCTCGAGTGCCCACATCTCGCCGAGGAACAGGCCGAGATGGGGGATGACGACCTGGTGGAACGGCTGGAACGCGTCCTCGAACTCGTTGGGCCTGACCTCGACGCCCCAGGTGTCCGTGGCCACGGCGGCCACGTCGTGCTCCCGGAGCCAGTCGATGGTCGTGAAGGACAGTCCCGGGGCAGGTCCGCCCGCGTAGGCGCCCCACCCTTCGCGGCGGGTCCGTCCGTAGTGCCCGGTCCGGACGACCAGGAAGTCGCCGGGACCGACCTGAGACGTCGAGCCTTGCGCGGCGATCGTGGCGTCGAGGTGCTCGGGCAGGATCGCGAAGCCGTCCGGCAGCTCACCGCCCGCCGCTGCGCCCAGGTGCCGCCCGACGTCGAGCAGGACCCCGCGTCCGGCGAAGTCTGCGGCGACGGTCTCCATGCCGGTGACGGAGTCGCCCGCCGAGGTGACGACCTCGCTCGCGCGACGTCCGTTCCAGGCGCGGCCGTGGTCGAAGATGTGCCCGAGGCCGTCCCACTGGGTCGAGCACTGCAGCGGCATGGCCACCACGTCGTCGGCTCCGCCGATGCCGTGTGGCAGACCCTGGTCGCCGAGCTCCGCCTCGACCCCCGTGTCGAGCATCGTGTGCACCGGGTTGGTGCGCCGGCGCCAGCCCTTCTGCGGCCCGTCCATGTCGAAGCGCTGCGCCAGCGAGAAGCTCGCCCCGCGCCGGACGAGGGCGGCGGCACGACGGCGGTGCTCGTCCGTCACGAGGTTGAGCGTGCCCTTGACGTCGTCCTCGCCCCACCGGCCCCAGTTCGAGCACCGGGCGGCAGCCGCAGCGATCGCACCCTCCGGGTCGGCCCGGTCGAGCCCGTGAGGCAGGCCGTCGGCGACCCCGCCGCGTGTCTGCACGACCGTGGTCATCGTGTTCTCCCGCCCAGCCGGTCGGCGACCCAGTCGGCGATGACATCCGTGGCGACGGACCCGTTGTCGACGCTGGAGTGGGCGGTGCCTCCGGTGCGGTCCGTGAACACCACGAGCTCGCGGTCGGGCGACGACGTGAGCTGGTCGTACGTGCGGTGGGCGAACTCGAGCGGGATCTGCCGGTCGTGCTCGCCGTGCGTGACGAGGAACGGCACACGGATCCGGTCCAGGACACCGTCGAGGTGGACGTTCTCCGCGATCGCGAAGAAGTCGTCGAGGTCCCGGGCGCCCCACACCCACTGCACGTGCTCCCAGTAGTGGGGGACCGGTCGCTCGCCCTCACGGGCGCGCCGTGCCTTCTGGACCGCGCGCCAGTCGTGGTTGGCACCCCAGGCGACGCCGAGGGCGAAGCGCGGCTCGAACGCGACCGCTCGGGGCGCGTAGTAGCCGCCCAGCGAGACGCCCAGGAGGCCGACCCGGTCGGCGTCCACGTCGTCACGGCCCGCCACCGCTTCGTAGACCACGGACGCCCACTTCTCGGCCTCCGGGACGGCATGCAGCCCTTGCAGGCGCAGCGCCTCCCCGGTCCCGGGCTGGTCCAGGCACAGGCTGGAGATGCCTCGGGCGGCGAGCTTCGCGGCCGGCCCCGTGCGGTAGAGCATCTCCTTGGTGCTGTCGAGGCCGTTCACCTGCACGAGCAGAGGACTCGGTCCCTGGAGCCTGGTCCCGTCCGGAGCCAGCGCGTGGGTGAGGATGCCCGCGAGGTGCGTCCCTGCGTAGGGGATCTCCACCCGCTCGGCGTTCTCGCGCGCCAGGTGCGTGCCGCGGTCGAACGTGTCGCGGAACTTGGCGTACAACGCAGCGCGCGGTGCGTGACCGGCTGCCTGCATTCGTTCCGCGGTGAGGAAGTAGGTCGCGGCGCGCGAGAGCTTCTCACCGGCGGACAGGAGATGCCCGGCGGCCTCGTCCTCGTCCGCGAGCTCGACGAGCGTGTCGCCCTTGGCCTCCCATGCGGCTTTGAGCTCGACGGTGCCCGCGTCCTCGCCGCGTGCGGCAGCCTCGAGAAGGGGACGGCAGATGGTGTCGATCTCGCCGATCTGCCCGCCCATCTGGAGGGCGAGGTTCACCGACAGGTTCCACACGTAGTTTCCGGGGAAGTACTGGAACACGATGCCGCCTCAGCCCTGGCCGTGCCGGGCGTACGGGTTGACGAGCGCGTCCTCGGTCCCGGGCAGCACGCCCTCCTCGGTGGCCGAGGGCTTGCCCGGGTCGGGCGGGAAGCACTCGGTCATCGACATCGGCATCGCGGAGTTGCGGTAGATGCTGTTCGAGCCGAGCGAGGGCCGCCACGTGCTGGCCTGCCAGTCGGGGACGTAGTTGCGGTAGCCGCCGGTGTTCAGCTCGATCCGCATGCCGCCGGGCTCGCGGAAGTACAGGAAGGACTGCTCGCCGATGCCGTGGATGGACGGCCCGTACTCGATGTGGGCGCCGTTCTCCATGAGCACGTCGGCGGCGACGAGAAGCTCCTGGACGGAGTCGGTCCAGAAGGCGATGTGGTTCACGCGACCGCCACGGTCCGAGGAGTCGAGCACGACCCCGAGATCGTGCGACTTCTCGTTGGTCGTGAGCACGCTGAAGACCGTGATCTCGGCGTGGTCGAGCTCGGTGAACGCCATCACGCGGAAGCCGAGGACCTCGCTGTACCAGGCTGCGAAGCCCTTGACGTCGCTCGCGGCGATCGTCACGTGGTCCAGGAACCGCGGGGCGGCGGCGTGCGAGCTGCGCCGCTCGGGACGGTCAGGGAAGACCGAGGCGAGCTCGGCAGGCGCCGAGTGCTGGGGAACGTCCCAGTAGAGCTCCATGGTGTGCCCGAACGGGCCTGTGAACTGGAACGAGCGGCCGTGCCCCTGGCGCTTGTCGTGCCAGGTGCCCTCGACGCCCTTGGCCTGCACACGGGCGGCCGCGGACTCGAGCGCGTCGGCACTGGTGGTGCGCCACGCCATGTTCACCAGGGCCGGCTCGGCACCGGGAGAGACGATGAGGCTGTAGGGGTAGTAGTCGCCCCAGCACCGGAGGTAGGTGGTGCCGTCGTCGTCGCGCGCGACAGGGCGCAGGCCGAACTGCTTCTCGAAGAAGGTGGCCGTCGCCTCCACGTCCGGGGAGGCGATCTCCAGGTGGGCCAGGTGTGCCAGGTGCGTGCTCGTCATCGAACGTCGTCCTCTCGGGTCGGTCATCACCGGTCCGCGCGGCGCCGTCGCACCTGAGGAGTTGCGCTACGCCGCGCGGCCTGGAACCACTCTGGACGCCGGTCACACATCAGGGAAGACGATGTTCTCGATATCGTCCATCGACGACGCTTATAGCGTCCCGTCCGGTCCTGACTGCCCGAGGACATCGGCGATCGACTTCACGCCGCCATGAGCGGTCATCCCACCGTCCACGGCGATCTCGGCGCCGCTGACGAACGACGCGGCATCGCTGACCAGGAACGCGACGACGTGGGCGACCTCGTCGACGGTGCCCGTCCGCCCCAGCGGGGTCTCGGCGATGTTGGCGGTCCGGAACGACTCCGGCGCGGAGGCCATCATCGGTGTGTCGATGTATCCGGGGTGGACGGTGTTGACCCGGATGCCACGTGGTCCGAGCTCGAGGCACGCGACCTTGGACAGCCCACGCAGCGCCCACTTGCTCGTCGTGTACGCGAGCGGGACGTGGGCGGTGAGCGCCGCGACCGAGCCGACGTTGACGATCGACGCCCCGGAGCCCATGAGAGCGGAACAGTGCTGGATCCCCAGGAGCGGACCGACGACGTTGACCCGGTGCACGCGCTCGACGTCCGTGGGGTCGACGTCACCAAGGCGCGCTCTCCACGTCACGGCGGCGTTGTTGACGAGGGCGTCGATGCGGCCGCGGGTTCGCCTCACGGTGGCGACGAGCGAAGCCCATGCGTCCGCATCGGTCACGTCCAGCTGCTGGTACACGGCGCGGTGCAGGTCTTCGGACGGGCGGTCGCCGACGTCGAGCGCGATCACCTGGGCGCCTCGGCCGGACAGCAGCCGGGCCTCGGCGGCCCCCTGACCACGTGCGGCGCCCGTGACGAGCACGACCTTTCCTGCGAGCCCGTCGCCGTGCCCGGCGTGATCCGTGCGAGCCCGCTGGGGCGCGTCGTGGCGCGAGGTCATGGCCACCACTGTTCTGGTGGGGCTCGGGCATGACAAGGCATGATGTCGCTATGGTGCCCATCGACGACGTGGATACCGGTCGCGCAGCGAACGGGACGGTGTCGTCATCGCGCCTGACGAATCTCGACCTCAACCTCCTGGTGGCGCTGGACGCGTTGCTGCAGAACCGCAGCGTCACCAAGGCGGCGGCCGCGATGGGCCTGAGCCAGCCGGCCCTCTCGGCATCGCTGGCCAGGCTCCGACGGCACTTCGACGACCCTCTGCTCAGCCGCCGGGGGAACGAGTACTTCCTGACCCCGCTCGCCCAGCTGCTGCGCGAACGGACGCACACGGTCCTCGCCGGCGTGGAGCGGGTGTTCGCGGCGGAGCCGGTGTTCGACCCCTCCTCCTCAACGCGCCAGATCACGATCGTCGCGAGCGACTACAGCGTCGCGGTCCTGGGAGCCCCGCTCACGGAGCTGCTGGAGCGCGACGCTCCGGGGATGCGCGTGCACTTCTCCGCGAACACGCCGAGCATCATCGACGACGCGGAGCAAGCCCTGGTGGGCGTCGACCTGATCCTGCTGCCGCACGGCTTCATCACCGATCTTCCGCACAGCGATCTGCACGACGACCGGTGGGTGTGCATCGTCGCGGACTCCAACGACGAGGTCGGCGACGAGCTCACGCACGAACAGCTCGCCAGCCTCCCCTGGGTCATGACCTTCCACAGCCCGACGGCCTCCACGCCGGCGGCGCGCCGACTCCGGATGGCGGGCGTCGAGCCCCGGGTCGAGGTCGTGACCGAGCACTTCCTCACCGTCCCTGCGCTCGTCGCGAGCAGTCGGAGGGTCGCCGTGCTGCAGGAACGGCTGGCGCGGCGGCTCGCGCCCGACTCCGGCGTACGCACGGTGCGGTCCGCCGTCGACCTCGGGTCGCTGGTCGAGGCGATGTGGTGGCACCCGGTGAACACGCGTGACGCCGAGCACGAGTTCCTGCGCGACGCGGTCCGACGCGCGGCACGGACCCTGGACCACCGGTAGTCGCGCTCCGCCGACGTCGGGTCAGGTCAGGTCGACGTCGGAGAGGTCGCGCTCGATCTGTGCGCGGGAGTCCAGCAGCAGCGGCAGCAACGTCGACGGCAGCCGTTCCGCGAACCGGTCCGCCCGGGTGGAGAGGGTCACGGCGCCCACGGGTGCACCCCAACGGTCGTGGACGGCCGTCCCGACCGCTGCGACCCCACGTTCCGTCTCCTCGACGTTGACCGCGTAGCCGTGAGCACGGGCCCTCTTCGCGTCGCCGAGCAGCTTCGCCATGGCGGCCTCGGTGAGGGTTGCTGCAGGGCCGGCCGTGTAGATCTCTCGGATCTGGTCGTCGGTGAGCTCGGCCAGGAGCGCCTTTCCTCCCGATGCCTCGTGGGCGGGCATGACGACGCCGTCCCGGTCGTGTGTCGCCTCGACCGTGCGAGCCCGGACCGTGACGAGGAAGCGGACGTTGGTCCCCACCCGGATCATGAGGTTCGCCGACTCTCGACTGCGCCGCGACAGGACCTCGAGATGGGGCTGGCACAGCCGGCGGAAGTCGCGCGTCCACTCCAGGCGCGCCGGCCCCGCGTCCATGGACGGCCCCGGGAGGTAGACATGAGCCTCGTTCTGCACGGCGAAGCCGCGGAACACCAGGGTCTGCAGCAGACGGTGAGCGCTGGACCGCGAGACGCCGAGCTGTTGGGCGGCGTCCGCGACGCGCAGCGCGCCGTAGTCCCGCAGGAGCTGGAGCAGCCTCAGGCCACGGTCCAGGGACTCGACGGCGGTCGACGGGCGTTCCGGCAGGGGCGGGTGGGTTCGGAGATTCCTCACAGCGGAACATTCTCGCGCAGGCGACGCGGTCACGCTTACGGTCCCCGGCATGGTTCACGACGTGGTGGTCCCGACAGAGACGTCCCTGGTGGTCGGCGGAGGTATTGGAGGCCTCGCCGCCGCCCTCGCCCTCAGGCGCAGCGGCCGAGCGGTCACGGTGGTCGAGCAGGCGCCTGCCTTCGGCGAGATCGGCGCGGGGTTGCAGCTGGGCCCGAACGCCACCCGCATCCTTGCCGACTGGGGCGTGCTCGACGAGGTCCGCGCGGTCGGCGTCGAGCCCCGCCGTCTCGTCCTGCGGGACGCGATCACCGGCGAGGAGCTCGCGGCCCTCGACCTCACGGGCAGCTTCCGGGACCGGTACGCCTCGCCGTACGTGGTCATCCACCGCACCGACCTGCACGCCATCCTGCTGCGTGCCTGCCAGGACGCGGGAGTGGACCTGGAGACCTCGACGCGTGTCGCCGACGTCACCCAGGACGAGGCGGGCACGCTGGCGCGCACCGACGACGGCCGGACCTTCGGCGCAGACGTGACCTTCGGCGCGGACGGCCTGCACTCCGTGCTGCGGCAGGACATCGTCGGCGACGAGGTAGTCCCCTCGGGCTTCGTCGCCTACCGGGGAACCGTGCCCGTCGAGGACGTCCCCGACGCCCGCGCGCTGGACGACGTGGTGTGCTGGGTCGCGCCCGGGGCGCACGTGGTCCAGTACCGGCTCAGGGGCGGCAGCGTCCTCAACGTCGTCGCGACGTTCCGCTCGCCGGGCTTCGACCGTGGCGAGCCCGACTACGGCACGCCCGAGGAGCTGGAAGAGGTCTTCTCCGCGTGCGATCCCCGCGTGCGCGAGGCCGTGTCCCACGTGGGGCGCCAGCGTCGCTGGCCCCTGTTCGACCGCGAGCCCGCGGACCACTGGGGGGCAGGTCGGGTCGTGCTGACCGGCGATGCCGCGCACCCGATGCTGCAGTACCTGGCGCAGGGCTGCTGCCAGGCGCTGGAGGACGCCCGCACGATCGAGGAGCTCCTGGCCGAGCAGACGCTCGGTGCCACCGACTGGCCACAGGTCGTCGAGCGCTTCACGCGGGCGAGGATCCCGCGGACCGCCGAGGTCCAGCGACGCGCCCGGTTCTTCGGCGAGGTCTGTCATGCCGACGGCGCGGCCCGGGTGCTGCGCAACGCCTTGCTCGAGCACGCGGACGACCTCAGCGAGTACACCGACTGGCTCTACGCGGGCACCGCCGCCGAGCGCCTCGCGCCCACCCGACCCCTGACGCTCGCCTGAGCCCGATCGACGGAGATCACCATGAGACTCGCAGTGCTGGACAACACCATCCCGGTCGTCGTCGTCGGT
Organism: Cellulosimicrobium sp. PMB13; assembly: GCF_051294865.1. Classification (NCBI taxonomy): domain Bacteria; kingdom Bacillati; phylum Actinomycetota; class Actinomycetes; order Micrococcales; family Promicromonosporaceae; genus Cellulosimicrobium; species Cellulosimicrobium sp. PMB13. The sequence continues at coordinate 1,782,554 of NZ_CP145910.1, forward strand.
GACGAGGCAGTGGACGTCAGCGACGTCGTCGGCCCGCAGCAAGGGCCCGCCGGACCATGGGGAGCGTTCCTGGAGGCAGGGCGCGGGGTGGACGAGCTCGCAGCCCTCGACCTGGAGGCGTTCCCTCGCGCCGCCCTGGATCTCGGGCGTCTGTCGGCGCCGCTGCGCCGGCCCCGCAAGATCGTGGCTGCGCCGGTCAACTACCTCGACCACAAGGTGGAGATGGCCGAGCAGAAGTCCATCGCGGACTACGGCGTCTTCCTCAAGGCCGGGACCTCGGTCGTCGGGCCGGGCCAGGACGTCGAGCTGCCGTATCACGACAAGCGCACCGACCAGGAGGGGGAGCTCGCCCTCGTCATCGGACGCACCGCCCGGCACGTCTCGACGGACGACGCCCTGGACCACGTCTTCGCGTACACGTGCGGGCTCGACATCAGTCTCCGCTCGACCGAGGACCGTTCCACCCGCAAGTCGTTCGACACCTTCACGCCGCTCGGCCCCTGGCTCGTGACCGCCGACGAGATCTCCGACCCCGACGACCTCGACCTGCGGTGCTGGGTCTCCGGCGAGCTGCGGCAGAGGACGAGCACGGCCGAGCTGCTCTTCTCGGTGCCGCAGCTCATCTCCTACGCCTCGTCGGTGATGACCCTGGAGCCCGGAGACGTCGTCCTGACGGGGACCCCGGCAGGCGTCGGCCCGCTCGCCGACGGCGATCGTGTTCAGGTGGAGATCGAGTCGGTCGGTTCGCTCGAGGTCGGCGTGACGGCTCGTCACGCCGTCGCGTACGACACCCGACCCCAGGGGCGGATCGGCTCACTGGCTGGGGAGGGCAGCCGATGAGCCTCACGCAACGCGTGCAGTCGGCACCGATGAGCCGGACGCAATATGCGGTCGTCGCTCTGTGCGTCGCGATGAACATGCTCGACGGCTTCGACGTGCTGGCCCTGGCCTTCAGCAGCTCGGCCATCGCGGACGAGTGGCAGCTCTCGGGAGGGCAGCTGGGCGTGCTGCTGAGCAGCGCACTGCTGGGCATGGCGATCGGCTCGGCCCTGGTCTCCCAGGTCGCCGACGTCATCGGACGTCGCACCACCGTCCTGGCGTGCGGCGCCGTGATCACCCTGGGGATGGCTCTGTCGGCGGCCGCCACCGGCTACGAGATGCTCCTGGCCGTGCGCGTACTGACCGGGCTCGCGATCGGCACGTTGCAGGCGTGCCTCAACGTGCTCGTCTCGGAGTACGCCTCCGCACGCCACCGGCCCACGGCGATCAGCTTCTACACGGCCGGCCAGCCGATCGGCGGGACCCTCGGGGGCATTCTCGCCGGCGTCCTGCTCGCCACCCTCGGCTGGCGCTCGGTCTTCGCCTTCGGCGCCGTGGCGACCGGGGTGCTGATGCTCGTGGTCTGGCGCGTGCTGCCCGAGTCGATCGACTACCTCACCAGCCGTCGGCCACCCCGAGCCCTCGAGCGCCTCAACGCGATCCTCGCCCGCATCGGCCACCCACCCGTGACGGAGCTGCCCGCACCGGCGGCGGCCCGTACGACGAGGGCACGCTGGAGCGCCGTCCTGACGGGCCGGGCCGGCCTGGTCACCCTGGCACTGGGTCTCGCCTTCTTCATGCTCATGGCGGGCTTCTACTTCGCGAACTCGTGGACGCCGCAGCTGATCGTCCTGAACGGCTTCCAGCCGGGAGACGGGGTCCAGGCGGGGGTCATGTTCAGCCTGGGCGGCATCGCCGGATCGCTGATCTTCGGCCCTGTCGCATCACGGCTCGGTGTCCGGCCGACGCTGGTGGCGGCCTTCGTGCTCGCCGGCGCAGCCTTCGCCGGCTACGCGTCGTCGATGGGATCGCTCGCCGTGGCCTTCGCTCTCGCCGCCGCGCTCGGGGCGATGACCAGCGCCGCGATGGCCGGCATGTTCTCCATCGGGCCGATGTCCTACGACGCCGCCACCCGGGCGACCGGGGTCGGGCTGATCATCGGGCTCGGCCGGGTCGGTGCGATCGTGTCGCCGATCGTCGCGGGCCGTCTGCTCGACACCGGCTGGGACCCGGGCCAGCTCTACTACCTGTTCGTCATCCCCATGCTCGTGGGCGCAGCGGCGATCGCACTGCTGCGCCGCGTTCTCCTCGCCACCCCTGACGCCACCGTGGCGAGCCCCGCTCCGACGGGACAGGCCGTCGGGACCGTGACGTCGACTACTTCAGGAGGTCAGCCATGAGCACGCAGCCAGAGACCCTTCCCGAGGCCCACGACGGCCAGCCCGAACCGGGCCCCGAGCTCGACCGTCTGTATGCGGACTTCGAGCGCAACAGCATGGCGCCGCTGTGGACCCAGACCAACGACCTCATGCCGATGGTCCCGAAGCCGGCGGCGGTGCCGTTCGTGTGGCGGTGGAGCGAGCTGGTCGACATCGCCCGCCGAGCCGGCGATCTCGTGCCGGTCGGGCGTGGCGGTGAGCGCCGCGCCATCGGGCTGGCCAACCCGGGGCTCGCACCCACCGCGTACGCCACCCCCACGTTGTGGTGCGCCATCCAGTGGCTGGGACCGTTCGAGACCGCGCCCGAGCATCGACACGCACAGAACGCGTTCCGGTTCGTCGTGGAGGGCGAGGGCGTCTGGACCGTCGTCAACGGGGACCCGGTCCGCATGAGTCGAGGAGACCTGCTGCTGACGCCGGGGTGGAACTTCCACGGGCACCACAACGACACCGACCAGCCCATGGCGTGGATCGACGGCCTCGACGTCCCCTTCGTCCACGACGTCGACTTCGGCTTCTTCGAGTACGGCTCGGAGCGGGTCACCGACGAGGCATCCCCGCCGTTCTCGCGGTCCGAGCGGCTGTGGGCTCACCCTGGGCTCACGCCCCTGTCATCCCCGGGCCCGCAGGTCTCCACGCCGATCGCCGCCTACCGGTGGGAGCACACCGACGCCGCGCTGCGAGAGCAGCTCGCCCTCGAGGACGAGGGCCACCCCGCCACGGTCGAGCAGGGGCACGCGGCGATCAAGTACACCAACCCCACCACGGGAGGCGACGTCCTGCCGACGATGCGCTGCGAGTTCCACCGCCTGCGGCCCGGTGCCCGTTCGGCCGCACGTCGCGAGGTCGGTTCGTCCGTCTGGCAGGTCTTCGAGGGCTCAGGGACGGTCGTGCTCGACGGGGAGGAGCGCGAGCTGCACAAGGGTGACCTGTTCGTCGTGCCGTCGTGGACCGAGTGGTCGCTCGAGGCGCAGGACGAGTTCGACCTCTTCCGGTTCTCCGACGCACCCATCGTCGAGCGGCTGCAGTTCCAGCGGACCTACCTCACCGAGTCGGGCCGCCTCGTGCCGGGCAGCCGAGGCTGAGCGATGGTCGCACGCACCGACCTCGTCACCGACCCCGGCATCCGATCCGATCTCCTGCTGGCGCGACGCGGGACCGCGTACTTCTCCCGCAAGCTCAACGAGCTCTCCGACGCCGAACTGTACGGCCCGTCTCGCGTGCCCGGCTGGAGCAGAGCGCACGTCGTCGCGCACGTGGGCTACCACGCCCGCGAGCTGGCCGGTGCCATCGAGCTCGCACGCACGGGCGCGCGCTCGGATCCTGAGGTGGCGTACGGACCCGACACGGTGGACTTCGGCGCCACGCTGCCACCCAGCGCGCTGCGCAACCTGCACGCACACGCCGCGGTCCATCTGAACGTCGAGTGGCGCGACCTTCCGCTCGAACGCTGGGAGCGGGTGGTCACGGTCCCGGAGTCCGGCGCCGAGAAGGTCTCGCGCACCCCGTGGCTGCGAGCACGGGAGGTGTGGCTGGCGGCCCTCGACCTCGACAACGGAGCTCGGTGGAAGGATCTGCCCGTGCAGGTGCGGGAGCGTCTTCCGTCGACCGTGTGAGGCGGTCCAGGTCCGCCGGGACGGCGCCGCTAGGCGTTGACCCGGCGGGCCTGTTCGGTGCTGGCGCGCACGACGAGCGTGGGCGCCAGCACGACGGCCTCGTGCTCGTGGCCCTGCGCGTCGCGTCCCTCCTGGATCACCAGTCGCATGCCCTCGCGCCCCATCTTCTCGCCCGGCTGGGCGACGGTCGTGATGGGGATCGGGCTGTCCCAGGCCGCCTGGTTGTTGTCGTAGCCCACGACGGCGACGTCGTCAGGGACGCGGACGTCCAGCGTCGACTCCAGAGCCTGGACGATCCCCGCCGCGAGCAGGTCGGTTGCCGCGACCACACCGTCGACCAGCCCCGCGCGCACGTCGTCGACGATCGCGCGGCCGGCCTCCCAGCCGTCAGCCCGGTTGACACCGGACGGCGTGACGGTCCGCACGTGGCGCACCCCGCGCTCGCTCACGGCACGAGCGAAACCTTGCGCCCGGTGCCGCACCGGCTCGAGGCCCGCTGGACCACCGACGAAGACAAGGCGCTCGCGCCCCACGTCGGCCAGATGGTTGGTCGCCAGCCATCCTCCGTGCTCGTTGTCGACGGCCACGCTGCAGAACCGGGTCGACGGCACGGCGAGATTGAGCATCACGGTCGGTGCCGTCCGCGGCGTCTGGCCCGCGATCGCCGCGAAGTGGTCGCTGTCGTTCAGCGTCAGGAGCACGCCGGCGACACGAGCCTGGGTGAAGGTGCGCAGGTGTCGGGTCTCGCGGTCGAGGCGGGTGTCGCTGTTGGCGATCATCAACGAGTACCCGGCATCTTCCGCCGCTGCCTCGGCGCCGCGCGCCACGTCGACGAACAACGAGTTGCTCAGGTCGGGCAGCACGATGCCGACCGTCCTGCTGGTCCCGGCTGCCAGTGAGCGGGCATTCGCGTCCGGGACGTAGTCGAGCATCGCCATCGCCCGCACGACCTTGTCGGCCGTCGCGGCCGAGACGCGCCCGGGGTGGTTCAGCACGTTCGACACGGTCCCCGACGACACCCCGGCCAGTGCCGCCACGTCACCGATGGACGGTCGTGACCGTCCCCCTGCCTCGCCGTTCTCAGCCATCCTCACCTCTCCGTCGATCAGGTCCGCAGCATAGCGCTCGTTGATCCGCTTCATCGACTGCGCGAATAGCCGCAGCGCGAGGGCTATGTGCCGTCAGGCCCGGATAACAGTCCTGTCACGGAACTTGCCACGACCGCGACCGACACTCTAGCCTCCACGATTGAAGCGCTTCAAAGGCGTGGCGAACGACTTCGAGGAGGAAGTGATGAACACTCAGGGACAGCGGCGCCGAGCGCTGCTCACGGCGTCGGCGGTGTCGACGATGCTGCTGGTGGCCGCGTGCTCGTCCGGCGGCGGCGGTGGCGGTGGCGAGGGCGGCGGCAGCGCGAGCGGCGAGCTCGAGTACCTCTCCCTGGCGGAGAACACGGCGGTCAAGGACACCCTGACCGCGCTGAGCGAGGACCAGTGCGCCGCGCCCGAGGAGAGCGCCCCGCTCTCCGTGACGACGCAACCGCAGGCGAGCTTCGACCAGCAGCTGCAGCTCCTCGCGGGCCAGGACGCGCTGCCCTCGCTGTTCGCGACCGGCAACTCGCCCCAGGTGATCAAGGACATCCACGAGGCCGACCAGCTCGTCGACATCGACGCCGAGCTCGAGGAGCTGGGCAAGTCTGACGCCATCATCCCGGCGGCCCGCTCCACGATCGAGGCGCTCTACGACGGCGAGGTCTACGTGCTCCCGTCCGAGTTCAACGTCGAGGGCATCTGGTACAACAAGGCGCTCTTCGAGGAGAACGGGATCAGCATCCCGACGACGTTCGACGAGCTCGTCACTGCGGCGGAGCAGCTCGCGGCGGCGGGGGTCACGCCGATGTCCGCCGCCGGCAAGGACGGCTGGCCGCTCACGCGCCTGATCGGCAACTACATCTACCGCTCCGTCGGCCCCGACGCGCTGCAGAAGGTCGCCGACGGCGAGGCGAAGCTCACGGACCCGGAGTACGTGGAGGGCGCCGCGAAGATCGCCGAGCTCGGCGAGGCGGGAGCGTTCGGTCCGTCCGTCGGCTCGATCGACTACACGACCGCGATGAACGAGTTCCTCACGGGCAAGGCCGGCATGTACTACATGGGCTCCTGGGCGCTCGCCAACTTCAACGACTCCGCCCAGAACCAGCTCGGCGAGGACGGCATCGGCTTCGTCCCGTTCCCGGACGTCGAGGGCGGGGCAGGAGACTCCACCCAGCTCGCGGCCAACATCGGCGTCCCGCTCGCGATGTCCCAGAGCGCGTTCGACGACGGCGCGAAGGAGTGGCTCGGCTGCATCGCGGACAGCTTCGGCACGCAGTCGCTCGCGGAGCAGGGCGTCATCACGGGCTTCGCGGCCGACGACGCCCTCGACGTCGCGCCCCTCACCGGCACCGTCCAGGACCAGATCGCGGCCGCCGACACCACGGTCCTGTGGTTCGAGGCCCTGTTCAACCCCAAGGCGACCACGACGGCGACGGCCAACGCGCAGCTCCTCGTCACAGGGCAGATGAGCCCCGAGGACTTCATGGCCGACGTCCAGGCCGACCTCGGCTGACCTGAGCCGGCCGACCAGCCCTGACCGGCTGACCTTCCCCGCGGGGCGTGCGCCGGACGCCGGCCACGCCCCGCGGACCCATCAGCACGCGGGTCCCGAGGTGGACCCCTCACGACGGAGAGACACTCCATGCGTCACGTACTCGGTGATCGGCGCGCGATCGCCCTGCTCCTGGGGCCCGCCCTCGCCCTCTACACCCTGATCCTGCTCGTCCCGGTCGTGTGGTCGCTCGGCTACACGTTCTTCGAGGGCAACGCGATCAGCGGTTTCACGTTCGTGGGCGCGGACAACTTCACCCGCCTGGCCACCGACCCCGCCGTCCGCGACGCGCTGTGGTTCACGGTCCGGTTCGCGCTCGTCCTGACCGTCGTGCAGGTCGCCGTCGGGTACCTGCTCTCGCTGCTGTACGTCTTCGTCCTGCGGCGGTCGTCCGGGGTCGTGCGCACGCTCGTGTTCTTCCCTGTCGTGCTGCCGACGGTCGCGGTGGCCCTGATGTTCCAGCAGCTCTTCGAGTCGGCGCCGCGCACGGGCCCCGTCAACGCGTTCCTCGAAGCTGTCGGCATCGGCGCCGTCGACTGGTTCGCGAGCGGCTCGAGCGCGTTCTGGGTGATCATCCTCATGGAGGCCTGGCGCTCGATGGGGTTCTACGCCGTGCTGCTCTACGCCGGCCTCGTCGACATCCCCGAGGAGACGCTCGAGTCCGCGCGCCTCGACGGCGCGTCGGGCGCACGCCTCGTGCGGCACATCGTGCTCCCGCTCTCCCTGCCCGTGCTGCTCTCGTCCGTGATCTTCTCGATCAACGGCACGCTCAAGGTCTTCGACTCCGTGCTCGCGCTGACGAACGGCGGGCCAGGCAGCCAGACGACGCCGCTGACGCTGTACATGTACCAGACCTCGTTCAGCTACGGCGAGTACGGGTACGGCAGCTCCCTCGCGCTGCTGCTGACGATGCTGTGCCTCGTCGTGACCCTCTTCATCTTCCGCTCGAGCCGCCGCGACCTGACGAAGGCCTGAACCATGACCACCACCCTCGCTCCCACCACCGCCCCGTCCACGCCGACGCGTGCGCCGCGGCGCCGTCGCCCCGCACGACGCGTCTGGCACTCGGTCTGGACCGGCCTGGTCACCGCCCTCGTGCTCGTGATCGTCGTCTACCCGCTGGTGTGGCTCGTCCTCGGCTCGCTCAAGTCCCAGCCGGAGTTCCTCGACAACCCGACGTTCGCCCTGCCGGAGAACTGGGCGAACTTCGACAACTACGTCACGGCGGTCACGGACGGCAACCTCGGGACGTACGCCCGCAACAGCGTGCTCGCCGTGGTGCCCTCGCTGTTCCTGACGATCCTGCTCGGCGTCGCCGCCGGGTTCGCGCTCGAGGTCATGGTGTGGAAGGGGCGTTCGACGACGCTGCTGCTGTTCCTCGCCGGGATCATGATCCCGGGCCAGATGATCCTGCTGCCGCTGTTCACCATCTACTTCGAGATCGGACTCACCGGCTCGCTCTGGCCGCTCATCATCACCTACACCACGATCGGGCTGCCCCTCACGGTGTTCATGATGGCGACGTTCTTCCGCAGCGTGCCGCGTGAGATCTTCGAGGCCGCCACGCTCGACGGCGCGAACGTACTGCGGATGTTCTTCTCGGTCGGCCTGCCGCTCGTACGGAACGCGATCTTCACCGTGGCGCTCGTGCAGTTCTTCTTCATCTGGAACGACCTCCTCATCGCCCTCACCTTCACCAACCGCGACGAGCTGCGCACGATCCAGGTCGGCCTGCTGAACTTCCGCGGCCAGTTCGGCCAGGTGGACTACGGGCCGACGTTCGCCGCGATCTGCCTCAACGTGTTCGGCACGCTGGCGATCTACCTCTTCCTCAACCAGCGGGTCATGAAGGGCCTCACCGCCGGCTCGGTGAAGGGCTGATGGGCGCCGCCGTCGTCGACCTCCGCGCAGAGCACCGCACGGACGGGCTGGGAATGGACGAGCGCACCCCCCGTCTGAGCTGGCGCCTCGAGGGTGGGGACCCGGGCCTCGTGCAGCGCGCGTACGAGATCTCGGTCGACCGGGACACGCAGGACCCGTCCACCGTGCGCGCAGCATCCCCGGACGTCTCGCTCGTGCCGTGGCCCGGCGTCCCGCTCGCGCCCCGGGAACGCGCGTCCGTGCGCGTCCGGGCGACGCTGAGCGACGACAGCACCACGGCGTGGTCCGAGCCGCTGGTCGTCGAGGCCGGTCTCGACGCGGAGGACTGGGTCGAGGACTTCGTGTCGCCCTCCCTCGCGGCGCCGACGTCCGGGCCCCGGCCCGGATGGGTGCTGCGCGCCACCTTCAGCGTCCCGACGTCCGCCGTCCGGGTGCGTGCCTACGTCACCGCGCACGGTGTCTACGACCTCGAGGTCAACGGGACCTCCGCGTCGGACGCGGTGCTCGCTCCGGGCTGGAGCAGCTACGGCCACCGGTTGCGGTACCAGACCCTCGACCTCGGTCCCACGGTGACGCCGGGCGAGAACGTGCTCGGCGTCTGGCTCGCCGACGGCTGGTACCGCGGGCGGATCGGCTTCAACGGCGGCCTCTGGGACGTCTACGGCACCGATGTCGCCGCGCTCGTCCAGGTCGAGGCGCGGTTCGCCGACGGCACCGTCGCACGGCTCCCGCTGCGCTGGCGTACCGCCCCGGCGCCGGTCACGGCGTCCGGGCTCTACGAGGGCGAGACCTACGACGCGCGGCTCGAGCAGCCGGGCTGGTCCCGGCCGGGCTTCGACGACGCGTGCTGGGAGCGTCCCTCCGTCCTGCCGCGTCGCTCCTTCTCGCACGTGCTCGAGTCGTCCCCCGGTCCCGCGGTCCGGGTCGTCGAGGCCCTCGCACCGGTGTCGATCGAGCACCGTCCCGACGGTCGCGTGCGCCTCGACCTCGGCCAGAACGTCTCGGGCACGATCCGGTTCACGGCGTCCGCCCCGGCGGGCCACGTCCTGAGGCTCCACCACGCGGAGGTCCTCGAGGACGGCGAGCTGTCCGTGCGTCCGCTGCGCTCCGCGACGTCGGTCGACGAGTACGTGTTCGCGGGTCGCGGGCCCGAGACCTGGACGCCCCGGTTCACCGTCCACGGGTTCCGCTACGTCGAGCTCGAGGGCTGGCCTCCGGGGGAGGACCTCGGGACCGTCGAGGCGCTCGTCGTGCACTCGGCGATGCGCCGCACCGGCTGGTTCCGCTCGTCGCACGACCTCCTCGACCGCTTCCACGAGAACGTCGTCTGGAGCATGCGCGACAACTTCGTGGACCTCCCGACCGACTGCCCGCAGCGCGACGAGCGGCTCGGGTGGACGGGCGACATCCAGGTGTTCGCCCCCGCCGCGTCCTTCCTGCACGACAGCACCGGCGTGCTGCTGAGCTGGCTGCGCGACGTGAAGGCCGAGCAGCGCGACCAGGGCACGATGCGCAACTTCCACCCGTGGCTCGAGTGCGGCTTCCCGGCGGAGCCGTCCGCCGCGTGGGGCGACGCCGCGGTCGTCGTCCCGTGGACCCTGTACGAGCGCACCGGCGACGTGCACGTCCTGCGCGACCACGTCGAGAGCATGGCCGCGTGGGTCGACCAGGTCGACCGTGCCACCGCGGGCACCGGGCTGTGGGACACCGGGTTCCAGCTCGGGGACTGGCTTGACCCTGCGGCGCCCCCGGACAACCCGGCGGAGTCGCGGACCGACCCGCACCTCGTGGCGACCGCCTATCACGCTCGCAGCGCCGCGCTCCTCGCGCGGACCTGGGACGTCCTGGGCGACGCCGAGAGGGGGCAGGCGGCCGCAGCCGTCGCCGCGCGCGCCCGTAGCGCGTTCCGGGACACGTTCGTCTCGCCGGCGGGACGCGTCGTCAGCGACACCGTGACGGCGCTGTCCGTGGCGATCTGCTTCGACCTCCTGGACGACGAGGCGCAGGTCCGCGTCGCCGGGGAGCGCCTGGTCGAGCTGGTCCGCGAGAGCGACCACCTCATCAGCACCGGCTTCGTCGGAACACCGCTCGTCTGCGACGCGCTGACGCGGGTCGGCGCCGTCGACACGGCCTATCACCTGCTCCTGCAGACGCGCTGCCCGTCGTGGCTGTACCCCGTGACGATGGGCGCGACGACCGTGTGGGAGCGCTGGGACAGCATGCTCCCGGACGGGAGCGTCAACCCGGGGGAGATGACCTCGTTCAACCACTACGCGCTGGGTGCGGTCGTCGACTTCATGCACCGCGTGGTCGCCGGTCTCGCGCCCGCGGCGCCGGGCTACCGGGAGATCGACGTCGCGCCCCGGCCGGGCGGCGGCCTCACCCACGCCTCCGCCTCGCACCTGTCCCCGCAGGGCCTGATCCGGGTGGAGTGGTGTCGTGAGGGCGACCGCTTCGAGCTGGACGTCGAGGTCCCGCCGGGCGCCCGCGCGACCGTGCACCTGCCCGACGGCAGCGCACCGGTCGAGGCCGGTCCCGGCACGACGCACCTCACGTGCTCCTGGCGTGCGGCGTCGGACGACCCCCCGATGCCGCGTCGCTGGAACATCCACGACCCCGAAGACCGCGCCCTCATGGAGCAAGGAGCTGCCTGACATGACGATCTCCACGCGTCGAGAGGGACCCGAGGACGCCGCCGGGCTGCTGTTCGGTGCGGACATGGCCACCACCCGGTCGTCCGACGACGTCCCGCGGCTCGTGCTGTCCGACGGGCCGAGCGGGCTCGCGATGAACCTGCCGGGATTCGCGGGCAAGGTGCCGGCGACCAGCTTCCCGGCCCCCGTGGCGCTCGCCGCGACGTGGGACGTCGGGCTCGTCGAGCAGGTCGGCGCGGCGATCGGCGCGGAGGCACGCGCGGCGGGGGCCGACGTGCTGCTCGGCCCGTCGGTCAACATCAAGCGCTCACCGCTCGGGGGGAGGAACTTCGAGTACTACTCCGAGGACCCCCACCTGGCCGGCCGGGCGGGTGCGGCCTTCGTACGGGGGGTGCAGAGCGAGGGTGTCGGCGCCTGCGTCAAGCACTTCGCGGTCAACAGCCAGGAGACCGACCGGATGCGCGTGAGCGCGGAGGTCGACGAGCGCGCCCTCCGCGAGATCTACCTCCCGGCGTTCGAGCACGTCGTCCGGGAGAGCCGCCCCGCGATGGTCATGGCGTCGTACAACCGGGTCAACGGCGTGCACGCCGCTCAGGACCCCTGGCTCCTGTCCCGGGTCCTGCGCGAGGAGTGGGGGTTCGACGGCGCGGTCGTCTCCGACTGGGGCGCGGTCGACGACCCGGTCGCGGCCGTCGCCGCGGGGCTCGACCTCCAGATGCCGGGGCCGGCCGACGCCGCGCGCGACGCCGTGCTCGACGCGGTGACCGACGGGCGGCTCGACGCACACAGCGTGCTCGACGCCGCGGGCCGCCTGGGATCGGTCGCGCGGCGGTGGGCCGGTCGGCCCGCACGACCGGTGGACCGGGTCGCGCACGAGGCGCTGGCGCGCCGCGTCGCCGAGTCGTCGGTCGTGCTGCTGCGCAACGAGGGCGGCACGCTGCCGCTCCGGGGCGACGGGACGCTGCTCGTCGTCGGCGAGCTCGCCCGCGCTCCGCACCGCGAGGGCGGCGGTAGCGCGCACGTCGGGACCGACGCCCCCGAGGCGTCCGGCGACACGCCGCTCGACGCGCTGCGCGTCGCGTGGGACGGCGAGGTGCGGTTCGAGCCCGGGTCTCCGGCGGTCCGTCGGCAGGCGCAGGCGGCCGACGCCGTGGTCGTCGTCGTGGGGCCGCGCGCCGGGAGCGACTCCGAGGGGTACGACCGCGACACGATCGACCTCCCGGCCGAGCAGGTGCGGCTGATCGACGCGGTGGCTGCCTCCGGCACGCCGACCGTCGTCGTGATCAACGCCGGAGGGGTCGTCCGCACGACCCCGTGGGACCGGTCCGTGGGCGCCGTCGTGCACATGTGGCTCCCCGGCGGGGCGGGCGGCCGCGCGGTCGTCGACGTCCTGACGGGCGCCGTCAACCCGTCGGGCAGGCTGCCGGAGACGTTCCCGCTCGCGCTGCACGACACCCCGACATGGCCCGGGTTCCCCGCGACCGGCGGCAGGGCCTTCCACGCGGAGGGCACGCTCGTCGGCTACCGCTGGTACGACCGCGCCGAGAAGGACGTCGCGTACCCCTTCGGGCACGGCCTGAGCTACACCACGTTCGCGTACTCGGGCCTGGAGGTCGCCGCGGAGGACGACGAGCGCGTCGGCCTGCGTTTCACGCTCTCGAACACCGGCGACCGCGCGGGCGCCGAGGTCTGGCAGGCGTACGTGGGACGGGAGGGGGCGGACCGGACGGAAGCGGTCCGGCGGCTGGTGGGGTTCGGCCGGGTGCACCTCGCGGCCGGCGCCTCCGTCGAGGTCGACCTGACCGTGGACCGGCGAGGCTTCGCGACGTGGGACCAGGCCGCCGGGGGCTGGACCGTGACGGCCGGCGACCACGCGGTCGAGGTGGGGGCGTCGTCGCGCGACCTGCGGGCACGCGTCGTCGTGCCTCGTGCCGCGCACGGTCCGCGCGCCCGCCCGACGCTCCGGTCGACGCTCCGCGAGTGGGTCGAGGACGACGTCCTCGGCCCGCGGCTCCTCTCCGCCGCCGCCGCCGCAGACCCCTCCGGGGCGACGACCGGGTTCCTCACGAACCCGGTGGTCCGGGTCATGATCGGCGACCTGCCGATCGCGAGGCTGGTGCCGGACCCCACGAACGCCCTGAGCACCGAGCTCCTCGACGGGCTCCTCGCCTCGGCGGAGTAGGTTGCCCGCATGACCCCGCCGAGTCGCGCCCTCGTCCTCGCCGGTCGCGGGCGGTACGAGGACCCGTGGCACGACCACGCCGCGACGTCGCACGTCGTGGCGGGACTGCTCGGCGAGCAGGGGGTCGAGGCGCACGTGCGCTCCACGTTCCCGGACGCGTTCGGGGACCTCGGGTCGTTCGACCTCGTCGTCGTCAACGCGGGTCGGGGTCGGACCGACCCGGGCTTCGACGGCGACGACGCCGCGTGGGCGCCGGCGCACGAGGCGGTGCGGGCGTACGCGGCCACGGGCGGCGCGCTGCTCGGCCTGCACCAGGCGGCGAACACGTTCGCCGACAGCCCGCACTGGGCGGGACTCCTCGGCGGGCGCTGGGTGCCCGGGACGTCCTGGCACCCGCCGCAGGACGTCGCGACGTTCACCCCGGCGGGCGACCACCCCGTCGTCGACGGCCTCGATCCGGTCGTGGCCGACGACGAGCGCTACCGCGACCTCGTCGTCGAGCCGTCGTCGCAAGTCCTGCTCACGGCGCGGCACGACGGGACGGACCAGCCCGTCGTCTGGGTGAGCGCCGGTGCCCGGGCCGTCTACGACGCGCTCGGTCACGGCGTGGAGTCGTACGCGTCGCCGTCGCGCCGCGAGCTCCTGCGACGCGAGGTGGACTGGCTCCTGGGTCGCTGAGACCGCTCAGCGACCGGGCCCTCGAGCGTCGGGACCGCTCAGCGCGCCCAGGGGACGCCGAGCTCCGTGAACGTCCGAGCGCTCCGGGCCGCGTCCTCGCACCAGCGCGCGACGTCGGAGACCACGGGGTGGCGGTCGTCGCCCTCGCCGAGCCAGGTGACGCCGTCGTCGGGGATCGCGCGCGGCGCGGGCGCCGTGCGCACGGCCTCGAGCACCCGCATGAACGCGCCGGTGTCGCGGACGTCGCACGCGAGGCGCCGCTCCGGGTCCTCGCGCGCGGCGAGCAGGTCCTCGAGCAGGTTCGTGCGCCCGTAGGTCTTCTCGACCTGCAGCCGCGGCGTGCGCAGCGTGACACGGTCGTGCTCGTACTCGAGCGTGATCTCCCCGTCCGTGCCGAGCACGAGGACCCGCGCGGGCGTCCGCTCCTGCGCGCACAGGGTGAGCCCCGCGCCGAAACGTCTGCCGTCCGCCGTCACGACGCGCAGCGACGACGTGTCGTCGGACTCGATGGCGTTGGCGCGGTACAGGTCGACGACGACGTGCGCCACGTCCGCGGACGTCCTCGCCCCGCCGACGCGCAGCATCGTCGCGACCGCGTGCGCGAGCGGGTTCGTCACGACGCCGTCGACGACGTCGCGCCCGTCCAGGCGACGTCGGCCCGCCCAGGCCGCGCGACCCCAGTAGCCCGCCGTGCGCACCCAGGTGCCGACGGCGCCGTACCCGACGACCTCGCCGATCTCCCCGTCCCCGACGAGCTCGGTCACGGCGTCGATCGCGTGCGACCCGAACGACTGGAAGCCGACCTGGCACAGGCGCCCCGTCCGCTCCGCCGTCTCGACGATCGCGGCGTGCTCCGCGAGCGACGCCGCGGTCGGCTTCTCGAGCAGGACGTCCAGCCCGGCCTCCATCGCGACGCGGGCGAGGGGGAGGTGCGTGTGGATCGGGGTGCACAGGATCACGACCTCGGGCCGGACCTCCGGCTCGGACGCCGAGAGCAGGTCGCCGAGCGTCGGGAACCAGGGCGCGGTGGAGTCCTCGGGGCGGCGCGGGTCGACGACCGCGCTGAGGCGCACGAGGCCCCGCTCGGCCAGGGCCGCGACGGCGCGCAGGTGGGAGCCGCCGTGACCGTGGATGCCGACGACCGCGACCGGCGTCCCGCCGATCATCGGACGCGCCCTGCGAACGAGGCCGCCTCGTCGAGGTCGAGCGCCCGGTCCACGAGGACCGCGCGCACCCCGGTCTCGAACGTCCCGCCGGCGGGGACGGTCCGCGGCGTCTCCCAGGCGAGGGCGGGCCCCGTGCCCGGGTACTCCGCCGCGCGGACGAACCAGGGCAGCGGCTCGCCGGGCTGGACGAGGACGAGGGTCGTCCGGCGCTCTCCGTGCTCCTGGACGTACGCCACCCACGGGGACGTGCTCCCGTGCGCGAGCTCCTCGCCGGCGCCTGCGGCACTGAGGACCTCGGTGCGCGCGGCGATCGGCAGGCGCCAGAACAGCCCGCCGTAGCCGGCCCCCGGCCGCCCGTTGGTGGCGGGCGACCCGATGACGAGCGCCCCGCGCTCGGCGCGCAGCGTCGAGCTCCAGTCGAGCACCCAGGCGTCCGTGTCGAGCAGCCAGGCGTCGAGCCGGCGGTCCTCCTCGAGCTGGGGCACGCCGTGCTCGTCGTGCCAGCGGACGCGGTCGTGCAGGAGGTGGGGCTCGACAGGGTCGACGATGAGGGCGCGGCTCAGCTGGCGACCGTGGTTCGGCAGGAGCGTCGGACCGACGTCGGTGACGAACGTGCGCCCGCCCCAGTAGGACGTGCCGTTGACGTCGGGGACGGCGACCGAGACGCCGTAGTGGTGGCGGTGGTCGACGGGGCCCGAGTCGGTGAGCGGCACGCCCGCGAGCGTGTGGACCGGGTGCAGGAAGCTGCGCGGTGCGTGCACCTGCGGCAGCCGGTCGCCCTGCTGGTAGCGCGCGAGACGCAGGTCCCCGTAGCGGAGCCCGACGGCGTCGCCGTCCGTCTCCCAGCGCACGACGTCGCCGGGCGCGGGTGCTGCGAGGCCGCTGGTCTCGGGTGCCCTGGGCTCCGTCCGGGCGGCCTGCGACCGCACGACGCCGCGAGGCGCGGGGCCGGTGCTCGCCCGGACCTCGAGAGAGGGGTCGAAGCGCGTCGCGTGCGAGGCGCCCTGGTTCGCGTCGATCAAGGCCGACAGCTCCTTCCACGCGTGCCGGCCGAGCTCGGCCTGGGGGACCGCGACGGTGGTCAGTGACGGGGTGGCGTACCGCGCGAGGTCGATGTCGTCGAACCCTGCGACGGAGAGGTCGGCCGGGACCGCGACACCGGCCTCGTTGAGGCCTGCGAGCAGACCGAAGGCGACGAGGTCGTTGAACGCGATGACGGCCGTCGGGCGGGCGGCGAGCACCTCGTCGACGGCGGCGTGCCCCGCGGCGATGTCGGAGCCGCCGAGGAGCTCGACGACCTCGACGTCGGGGCGGCGGTCGAGCACGCGGCGCAGCCCTTCGCGGCGCTGCGCGTCCGACGTGCTGCCCGCCGGGCCCGCGAGGTAGACGACGCGGCGGTGGTCGAGGCTCACGAGGTGCTCGAGCACCTGCTCGGCGGCGTGGGCGTAGTCGACGACGAGCGCGGGGACGTCCGCGCCGGCGAGCGAGCGGTTGACCAGGACGACGGGCGTGACCTGGGGGACGAGGTCGGCGAGCAGGGCGTCGGGCATGCGGGGCGAGACGAGGACGAGCGCGTCGCACCGCAGCCGTGCCTCGAGGGCGATCGCGGCCTCCTCGCTCGGGTCCTCCGCGCTGTCCGCGACGAGCACGCGGTAGCCCGACGGCGCTGCCGCCGTGGTCACGCCGCGCAGGATCTGCTGGAAGACCGGGTTGCCGAGGTCCGGCACGACGAGCGCGATCGTGTGGGTGCGTCCGATCGAGAGGCTGCGCGCGACGTTGCTCGGGCGGTAGCTCAGCTCGGTGGCGACACGGCGCACACGCTCGGTGATCTCGGGGTCGACGGTCGACCGGCCGTTCATGACCCTCGACACCGTCGCGCGCGAGACGCCAGCCGCCGTCGCCACGTCGGCGATGGTGGTCTGGTCTCGGCGTGTGCTCACGCTCGCCATCGTTCTCCCTCAGGTCGTCGGGCGCGCGTCCTCGGCGCCCCCCGCGTCGTCGCGGGCACGCACTCCCGGCCTCGGACCGGTCGCGATGGCATGACGGTACACCATGGGAAACCGGTTGCTCATGTGGTACGGTCCTCGACGTGCAACCGGTTTCCCACTGACGGGGCTCCGGCAGGGCCGACGAAGATCCGGAGGTGTCCCAATGGCGGGAACGCATCGGCATCGACGCTGTGGCGTCGAGCTGCGCGAGGAGGTGTGGCATGGCTGTCGTCGATGAGCTGCGACGTGTCCGTACGTCGAGCAGGACGCCGCGCGGGACGGCGAGGCGAAAGTCTGCGGCCCACCGCCACGACGGCAGGGCCGCCGCGATCTTCCTCGCCCCGTGGTTCGTCGGGCTGATCGTCATCACCGCGGGCCCGATGGTCGCCTCGGGGTACCTGTCCTTCACGGACTACAGCCTCCTCGAGGCTCCGCAGTGGATCGGGCTCGAGAACTACACGCGGATGTTCGAGGACCCGCGTCTGCTCAACTCGCTCGAGGTGACGTTCCGGTACGTCTTCGTGTCGGTCCCGCTCCAGCTCGCCGCGGCCCTCGGGCTCGCGCTCCTGCTGGACAAGGGTCTGCGCGGCCTGGCGTTCTACCGCTCGGTCTTCTACCTGCCGTCGCTCCTCGGCGGCAGCGTCGCCGTCGCCCTGCTGTGGCGCCAGGTCTTCGGTGCCGACGGCCTGGTCAACCAGTTCCTCGCGATCTTCGGCATCGAGGGGCAGGGCTGGGTCTCGCACCCCGACTACGCCCTCGACACCCTGATCGTCCTCAACGTGTGGACCTTCGGGGCGCCGATGGTGATCTTCCTCGCCGGCCTGCGGCAGATCCCCCAGATGTACTACGAGGCCGCGTCGATCGACGGTGCGAGCAAGTTCCGGCAGTTCCGCTCCATCACGGTGCCGCTGCTCACCCCGATCATCTTCTTCAACCTCGTGCTCCAGGTCATCAACGCGTTCCAGACCTTCACGCAGGCCAACATCATCAGCGGCGGCACCGGTGGTCCCGCGGACTCGACGATGGTCTACACGCTGTACCTCTACCAGAAGGGCTTCAGCTCCCTGGACATGGGGTACGCCTCCGCCATGGCGTGGCTCCTGCTCGCCATCGTGGCCGGGATGACCGCCGTGAACTTCTTCGCCTCCAAGTACTGGGTCTTCTACAATGACTGAGGTCTCCGTGCGCGACGACGCGCCCCCCACCAAGCCCACGCTCACCGAGGTCGCGGCCGACTTCCCGGCCCCTCTTCGCCGGCCCGTCCGCTGGCGCGGACGTGTCCGCACGGTGCTCAAGCACACCGCCCTGATCCTCTTCGGGCTGACGATGCTGTACCCGCTGCTCTGGATGCTCGCGAGCTCGTTCAAGCCGAACGACCTGATCTTCCGCGAGCCCGGCCTGATCCCCAGCGAGTTCACCCTGGAGAACTACACGGCCGGCTGGACGGCGCTGCTCCACCCGTTCAACCACTACCTGTTCAACAGCGCGATGATCGTCCTCGGCTCGCTGCTGGGGAACCTGGTCTCCTGCTCGATGGCGGCCTACGCGTTCGCCCGGCTGAAGTTCCGCGGCCGGAACCTGTGGTTCGCGATCATGCTCATGTCGATCATGCTGCCGATCCACGTGATCATCGTCCCGCAGTACATCCTGTTCTCCGAGCTCGAGTGGATCAACACGTTCCTGCCGCTGATCGTGCCGAAGCTCCTCGCGACCGACGCGTTCTTCATCTTCCTCATGGTCCAGTTCTTCCGCGGCATCCCCACGGAGCTGGACGAGGCCGCGCGGATCGACGGGTGCGGCCACGGCCGCATCTACCTGCGGATCATGCTGCCGCTGTCGGTGCCGGCGCTCGCGACCACCGCGATCTTCACGTTCATCTGGACCTGGAACGACTTCTTCAGCCAGCTCGTTTTCCTCACGCGCCCGGAGATGTACACCGTGCCGGTCGCACTGCGGACGTTCATCGACTCCACCGGCGAGAGCTCCTGGGGCCCGCTGTTCGCGATGTCGATCGTCTCGCTCCTGCCCCTGTTCCTGCTCTTCCTGTTCGGCCAGAAGTACCTCGTGAAGGGCATCGCCACCACTGGCCTCAAGTAGTCCGTCGCAGCCGTGACCGGACCACATCGCAGCACACCCGTAGAACGACGACGTTCCACCGAAGGAGAAAGCACGATGAAGAGCTCGACCCGATCGACCCGCACCTGGCTGCGCGTCGGCGCGCTGCTCGCCGCCGGGACCCTCGCCCTCAGCGCCTGCAGCGGTGACTCCGGCGCCGCGCCGGACGACGACCCCGTGGAGACGACCGACTCCGGACCGGTGGAGATCCGCTTCTCGTGGTGGGGCTCGGACACCCGGCACGAGACCACGCAGCAGGTCATCGACCTGTTCGAGGAGAAGAACCCCGACATCACGGTCGTCCCCGACTTCACGGACTGGGGCGGCTACTGGGACAAGCTCGCGACGACGGTCGCCGGTGGCGACACCCCCGACGTCATCACCCAGGAGGAGCGCTACCTCGCCGACTACGCCGCGCGCGGCGTCATCGCGGACCTCGGGGAGCTCGGTGTCGACACGAGCAAGATCGACGAGTCGGTCCTCGAGTCCGGCACGACCGAGGGCGGCCTGTACGGCGTGGCCACGGGCGTGAACGCGTACTCGATCATCGCCGACCCGGCGATCTTCGAGCAGGCCGGCGTGGAGATGCCCGACGACACCACGTGGACCTGGGACGACTTCGTCGAGATCGCCAACGAGATCTCGGCCAAGGCCCCCGAGGGCGTGTACGGCGTCCAGGAGTTCGGCGGGAACGAGGCGGGCTTCAACATCTTCGCCCGCCAGCACGGCCAGTCGCTCTACGGCGAGGACGGCGGCGTCGGCTACGACGACGAGCTGCTCGCCGAGTGGAACCAGATCACGATGGACCTCATCGAGGGTGGCGGCCAGCCCGACCCGGCCCGCAGCATCGAGATCGCCGAGGGCGGTCCCGAGCAGTCGCTCCTGGGCACCAACACCGGCGCGATGGGCTTCTGGTGGTCCAACCAGCTGCCCGCGATCTCGAGCGCGGCCGGCCGTGACCTCCAGCTCCTCCGCGTGCCGGGCGAGTCGGAGTTCGACCGCACGGGCATGTACTTCAAGCCCGCGATGTACTACTCGATCTCCAAGACGACGGAGCACCCCGAGGCGGCGGCGAAGTTCGTGAACTTCCTCCTCAACGACCCCGAGGCCGGCGCGCTGATCCTCGCCGACCGCGGCCTGCCGGCCAACACGGACGTGCGCGAGGCCATCCAGGCCGACCTGGAGCCCGCGGACCAGCAGTCCGCCGAGTTCCTGGCGGGCCTGGAGACCGAGATCGTCGACGGCCCGCCGGTCCCGCCGGAGGGTGCCGCTGACGTCCCGGAGATCACGACCCGCGTGAACACCGAGCTGATCTTCGGCCGGCTCAGCCCCGCGGACGCGGCGAGCCAGTTCACCTCCGAGGTCGAGGCCGCCATCGGCGGCTGACGCCTGATCCACCGGGTGCCGACGGCACCCGGGCACGACTGGCCGGACCGTCCCCGTCGCCCCACGGGGACGGTCCGGCCGACCGCCCGCCACCCGTCGGCGGGCGCGACACCACCCACGGAAGGACCGCTTTGCCTCCCCTCGCCGAGTCCCCCCGAGACACCGGAACCCGTCGCCGCTACGCCGTCGTCGGGACCGGGCACCGGGCCCAGATGTACGTCGACGCGATCCTCGGGCCGCACCGCGACGTCGCGCGGCTCGTCGCCTGGTGCGAGCCGAACCCGGTCCGTTCCGGGTACTACGACGAGCGCGTGGCGGCCGCGGGCGAGGCACCCGTCCCGACGTACGCGCCCGACGACCTCGAGGCGATGATCGCGCGCGAGCACGTCGACGCGGTCGTCGTGACGTCGCCGGACCGCACCCACGCCGACGTAGTCGCGCGCGTGCTCGCCGCGGGGGCCGACGTCGTGCTGGAGAAGCCGATGACCACGACCGGACGGGGCTGCCGCCAGATCGCGGACGCCGTCGCCGAGCACGGCCGCGACGTCGTGGTGACGTTCAACTACCGCTACTCGCCCCGCAACACCGCGCTCAAGCAGGTCATCGCGAGCGGCGAGATCGGCGAGGTGACCGCGGTCCACTTCGAGTGGGTGCTCGACACCGTGCACGGCGCCGACTACTTCCGCCGCTGGCACCGCGAGAAGGAGATCTCCGGCGGGCTCCTCGTCCACAAGTCGAGCCACCACGCGGACCTCGTCAACTGGTGGGTCGACGACGAGCCCGAGCTGGTGTTCGCACGCGGCGGCCTGCGCTTCTACGGCGCCGACGGCGCGGGGGCAGCGGGCGCGGCGGCGGGGAGCCGTCCCGCGCGCGGGACGCGCGGCGCCCCGGACGGCCCTGCGGCCGACGCGCCGCGCGACCTGTTCTTGCTCGACCTCGCCGACGACCAGCGCCTGGCCGACCTGTACCTCGACGCCGAGGCGCACGACGGGTACCGGCGCGACCAGGACCCCTTCGCGCCGGGCGTGACGATCGAGGACACCGCCGCCGTGATCGTCCAGTACCGCCGCGGCGCGGTCCTCACCTACTCGCTGACCGCGTACGGGCCCTGGGAGGGGTACCGCGTGAGCGTCACCGGGACGCGCGGCCGTGCCGAGCTCGAGGTCGTCGAGCGCGGCGCGGTCCTCACGGACGAGAACGGTCGGCCCGTCCTCGACCCGTCCGCGCAGGAGGCGCTGGCCACCGGCCCGACGCGCCCGCGCGGCGAGCGGCTCGTCGTGCAGCGGCACTGGGAGGAGGCGAGGGAGGTGCCGATCCCGAGGGGGCAGGGGGCTCACGGGGGCGGTGACGCGATGCTCCTCCAAGACGTCTTCCGCGGTCCGGGCGAGGACCCGCTGGGCCGCCCCGCGGGCTGGCGCGACGGGCTGCTCGCGGCCGGTGTCGGGATCGCGGCGAACAGGTCGCTCGAGACGGGCCTGCCGGTCCGGCTGGCCGAGGCGGTCGGGGGAGCGCACCGCGCACCGGCCGTCCCCCACGAGGCGGGGCGCGCGCAGGCGGTGCGGGCATGACCGCGTCCACGCACGAGCGCGCCGCACTCCTCGTGCTGCGTGCCGAGGACGACGTCGCGGTCGCCACGCGCGACCTCGTCCCCGGTGACGTCGTGGCGGCCGACGGCGGCGAGCCCGTCACGGTCCGCGACGACGTCCCGCGCGGACACAAGGTCGCGCTGCGCGCCGTGCTGACGGGCGAGCCCGTGCGCAAGTACGGGCAGGTCATCGGGGTCGCGTCCGCGCCGATCGAGCCGGGCGACCACGTCCACGTGCACAACCTGGGCTTCGAGGAGGGCGAGCGCGAGCACGAGCTCGCGACCGTCCACACCCCGCTCGAGGCGCCCGCGGGACCGCGGCCCACGTTCCGTGGCTACCGCCGCGCCGACGGTCGGGTCGGCACGCGCTCGTACGTCGCGATCCTCACGTCGGTGAACTGCTCGGCGAGCACGGCGAAGATGATCGCCGACCAGTTCCGCGGGTTCGCGATGGACGGGTACGAGCACGTCGACGGCGTCGTCGCCCTCACCCACCAGTCCGGGTGCGGGCTCGTCCCGACGAGCGAGGGCGCCCAGGTGCTGCTGCGGACCCTGCGCGGGTATGCGGGGCACCCGAACGTCACGGGCGTGCTCGTGCTCGGCCTCGGCTGCGAGATGATCGCCGTCGACACGGTCCTCGCGGGGGCGCAGCTCTCCCCGGACACGGTCGTGCGGACCCTGACGATCCAGGACTCGGGAGGCGTGCGCGCGACCGTCAAGGCCGGCGTGCAGGCCGTCCGGGAGATGGTCGAGGAGATCGACGGCCGCTTCGAGCGCACCGAGTGCGACGTGTCCGAGCTCGTCCTCGGTCTCAACTGCGGGGGCTCCGACGGGTACTCCGGCATCACCGCGAACCCCGCGCTCGGGATCGCGTCCGACCGCCTCGTCGCCTACGGCGGCACGTCCGCCCTCGCCGAGACCCCGGAGGTCTTCGGTGCGGAGCACCTGCTGACCCGCCGGGCCGTCACGCCCGAGGTCGGTCAGCGCCTGCTCGACCGCCTCGCGTGGTGGCAGGACTACGCCGCCGCGGGCGGCGGGAGCCTCGACAACAACCCGTCGCCCGGAAACAAGGCGGGCGGCCTCACGACGATCCTCGAGAAGTCGCTCGGCGCGGTCGCGAAGGGTGGTCAGGCCGACCTCGCGGCGGTGCACGAGTACGCGGAACCCATGACGACGAAGGGCTTCGTGTTCATGGACACCCCGGGCTACGACCCGGTCTCCGTGACGGGACTCGTCGCCGGCGGGGCGAACGTCGTGTGCTTCACGACGGGGCGCGGCTCGGTGTTCGGGTGCAAGCCCACGCCGTCGATCAAGCTCGGGACCAACAGCGAGCTCTACGCCCGCATGGGCGACGACGTCGACATCGACTGCGGCCGGATCGTCGACGGCACCGCCACGCTCGAGGCCGTCGCCGACGAGATCTTCGCGCGCATCCTCGCCGTCGCGTCCGGGGAGCAGACCTCCAGCGAGGACCTCGACATCGGCGGCGAGGAGTTCGTCCCGTGGCAGCTCGGCACCGTCACCTGAGCCGTGCGAACGGGCTGGCGCCCGGGCGGCTTGGACGATCCGCCGGGCACGGTGAATGATCGACGCATGCTCACACCTGCCACCGGCGCGGCCGGATCGCGCATCGTCGGCCTCGGACACCACCAGCCCGAGAAGACGCTCACCAACGACGACGTCGCGCAGCTCGTCGAGACGAACGACGAGTGGATCCGGTCGCGGACGGGCATCATCACCCGGCACGTCGCCGACGACGACACGACCGTCGCCGACATGGCCGTCGGGGCCGCCCGCCACGCGCTCGACGACGCGGGCGTGGCGGCCGCCGACGTCGACCTCGTGATCGTCGCGACCGCGACCGCCGTCGACCGCTCGCCCAACACCGCCGGCCGCGTCGCTTACCACCTGCGCACCGGCGTCATGCCCGGGCAGTCGACGCCCGAGGAGGCGTCCGAGCTCGACCTGCGCGGCGTCGTCGGGCCTGCCGTGCTCGACGTCAACGTCGCGTGCTCCGGCTTCGCGCACTCCGTCGCGCTCGCCGACCAGGCGATCCGCGCCGGGTCCGCACGCACCGCCGTCGTGATCGGCGCCGAGAAGCTCACGGCGTTCACCGACTGGACCGACCGCAGCACCTGCATCCTCACCGCCGACGGCGCGGGGGCCGCCGTCCTGCAGGCGACCGACACCCCCGGCGTCGGCCCGGTGACCTGGGGCTCCGAGCCCGACCTCACGCCCGCCGTGCTCATCGAGGCACCGGCCGACAAGTTCGCCCAGGACGGCCGCGCCGTCTTCAAGTGGGCCATCACGCGCGCGGCGGAGCGGGCGAAGCTCGTCGTCGAGCGGTCCGGCGTGGCGCTCGACGACATCGAGGTCCTCGTGGCCCACCAGGCCAACCTGCGGATCATCGAGCCGCTCGCCAAGGCGCTCGGCATGGAGGAGCGCGTCGTCGTCACCGACATCGTCGAGTCCGGCAACACGTCGGCCGCATCGATCCCGCTCGGGCTCTCCAAGTGGTGGCACGCCGGCAAGATCCCCGCCGGGGCGCCCGCGCTGCTGTTCGGCTTCGGCGGCGGGTTCGCCTGGGCGGGCCAGGTCGTGGAGACGCCGTCGCGCTGAGCCGTCCGTGATCCCGGTCGGGCCGGTCCGTGGTCCGGTCCGGCCGGGGGCTGCGCGAGGGCGGGCGGGTCGACGGTGCGGGTCCGGCCGGGGGCTGCGCGAGGGCGGGCGGGTCGACGGTGCGGGTCCGGCCGGGGGCTGCGCGAGGGGCGGGGCGGGTCTACCATCCGGACCCTCGTTCCTCGGGTCCTCCCGCCAGACCCACCACGACCCGCCCCACCCCTCGCTCCGCCCCCGGCCTCGTCGGCCATGTCACCTCGACCCGCCCCACCGCTCGATCCGACCCCGACCTCGTCGGCCATGTCACCTCGACCCGCCCCACCGCTCGATCCGACCCCGGCCTCGTCGGCCATGTCACCTCGACCCGCCCCACCTCGTAGCCGCCCCACCTCGTATCCGCCGCGCATCGAGCAGTCCGCGCGAGCGTCGCCGCACGAACGACGAGATGTGAGTCGTTGTCGGTTCTTCCGCCTGCGGGAGGGCAACGACTCGCATCTCGTCCTCTGTCGTGACGGTCGGGTGACGCGTCACGGAGGACCTTGCCGTGGTCGGGTCCGACGGTCGCCGGGCAGAATGGGGGCCATGTCCCTCGCTCCGCGCTATGTCGCTGCCGACGACCGTTACGACTCGATGACCTACCGGCGGACGGGGCGCAGCGGCCTCGACCTGCCCGCGATCTCGCTCGGCCTCTGGCACAACTTCGGGGACGTGAACCCGTTCGAGACCCAGCGCGCCGTCCTGCGGCGCGCGTTCGACCTCGGGATCACGCACTTCGACCTCGCCAACAACTACGGCCCGCCGTACGGCTCGGCCGAGGAGAACTTCGGGCGGCACCTCGCGCAGGACCTCGGGGCGTACCGGGACGAGCTCGTCATCTCGTCGAAGGCCGGCTACGACATGTGGCCCGGCCCGTACGGCGACGGCGGGTCGCGCAAGTACCTGCTGTCCTCGCTCGACCAGTCGCTGCAGCGCACGGGGCTCGACTACGTCGACGTCTTCTACCACCACCGCCCGGACCCGAGCACGCCGCTCGAGGAGTCCATGCGGGCGCTGCACGACGCCGTCCAGCAGGGCAAGGCCCTGTACGTCGGCGTCTCGAACTACTCGCCGCAGCGCACGCGCGAGGCCGCGCGCATCCTCGCCGACCTCGGGACGCCGCTGCTCATCCACCAGCCGAGCTACTCGATGCTCAACCGCCACGTCGAGGATCCGTCGCACGAGGACCGCTACGACGGCGTGCAGTCGGAGTCGCTGCTCGACGTCGTGGGCGAGCTCGGCATCGGGACCATCGTCTTCTCGCCGCTCCAGCAGGGCCTGCTCACCGACCGGTACCTCTCCGGCTCCGCGCCCGAGGGCTCGCGGGCCGCGCGTCCCGACTCGCCGTTCCTCTCGGCGGACAGCATCGACGAGGACTACCTCGCGACGGCGCGGACGCTGAACGAGATCGCGCAGGGCCGCGGGCAGTCGCTCGCGCAGCTCGCGCTCGCGTGGGTGCTGCGCGACGAGCGCGTCACGTCGGCCCTCGTCGGCGCGAGCAGCGTGCGCCAGCTGGAGAACAGCGTCGCCGCGCTCTCCGCGCCCGTGCTGCCCGCCGACGAGCAGGACGCGATCGAGACCGCCCTCGCGAGGTAGAGCCGAGGTCGCCGAGGTAGAGCCCTGGTCGCGGACCCTGGCTCTACCTCGCGGACCCTGGCTCTACCTCGCGGACCCTGGCTCTACCTCGCGAACCCTGGCTCTACCTCGCGGAAGGGAGCGAGGCCCTCGTCGCCGAGCGCCGGGCCGACCACCTCGACCGTCGCGTCGGACGCGGCGACCACGTCGGCGCAGCGCAGCGTGAACGACGGCGACCCCGGCATGACGCCGCGGATGTCGGGTGCGGCGGTGCCGAACACGATGCGGCCGACGCCCGACCACACGAGCGCGGCCGCGCACATCGGGCAGGGCTCGCCGCTCGCGAACATCGTGGCGCCGGCGACCGCGCGGCGGTCGGCCTCGGCCACCGCCCGGACCGCGTCCAGCTCGGCGTGCGACGTCGGGTCCCCCGTCTGCGCGGCGGCGTTGCGACCGGTCGCGAGCACCCGGCCGTCGGCCGCGACGAGCACCGCGCCGAACGGCCGGTTCCCGTCGACGAGCGTCGCGCGCGCGATCCGCAGCGCCTCGGCAAGGTGCGCACGGTCCGTCGCCGAGAGGGATCCCGGCGCGGGGCCGGTCGTCGCGGAGGTGCCGTCGGGCGTCGTCGCGCTCATGCCGACAACTCTACGGAGAGCCCCCGGCCGACCGCCCGCGCGGCGTCGACGAGGAGCCGCCCGATCACGACGTCGAGGATGCCGAGGCCCACGGAGTCGAACAGCGTGACCTCGTCGGCGGTCCGCCGGCCCGCGGCCCGAGCCGTGATCACGTCTCCGAGCTCGAGCCGGCACGCGGACTCGTCGATCGCGCCCTCGGCGATGGCGAGGAGCGTGTCGCCGGACTCGTGCAGCGCGGTCGACACCGAGTCCACGACGACGCGCGAGCGGGCCATCGCCTCGCCGTCGACCTCGCGGTGGTCGGGCCGCGGGGGCGCGCCCACGACGTTGACGTGCAGCCCGGGGTGGAACCACGCGCCGCGGACGACGGGTTCTCGGGAGGGCGTGAGCGTGCACACCACGTCCGCCGAGCCGACGGCGCTCGCCGGGGAGTCCACGCGCGTCACCTTGAGGTGGGGGTGGCGCTCCCCGGTCCGCTCGGTGAAGGTCCGGACCGTCTCGGCGGACCGCGACCACACGAGCACGTGCTCGATCGGGCGCACCTCGGCGATCGCGCTGACGTGCTCGAGCGCGAGACCGCCCGCGCCGACGAGCCCCAGGACGCGCGCGTCGTCCCGGGCGAGCCACCGCGTCGCGACGGCGCTCGCCGCCGCGGTGCGCAGGCGCGTCGGCAGGCCGCCGTCGAGCACGGCGACCGGCGCGCCGTCCGAGGCGTCCGCGAGCACGAGCACCGAGCGCTGCGCGGGCAGCCCGCGCGCGCGGTTCCCCGGGACGTCCGCGAGGAGCTTCGAGCCGGCGAGCCCCGCGCGCGGCGACACGGCCGTCATCGGGAGGAAGTGCGCGGCGTCGTCCACGGCGGCCACGGTGAGCGGGGCCTGCGCAGCGGTGCCGTCGGCCAGGTCGGCGAACGCGTGCTCGACGGCCTCGACCACCTGTGCGGGCGTGACGAGTCCGGTCAGGTCGCTGCGGGTGAGGACGAGGGGCACGGGGCCTCCAGGATTCGGGCGGACGGTGGAGTGCGAGCGGGCGGCGCTGGGCGGTCGGGCGGTGCGGGGCGCGCGGGTCGTGGTGCGCGCGGGTGGCGAGCCGGTGTCCGGGCAGGTGTCCGGGGCGTGCGGGGTCACGACGACCGGCCGAGCCGGACGAACGGCGTGGTGAGGCCGCCGGGTGGCCGACTGTGGGTGACGAAGCCCGCGACCGCGAGCAGGGCGAGCACGTAGGGCAGCATGACGAGCAGCGCGAACGGCACGTCGACTCCGAGGGCCGGCAGCGTGAACTGCAACGCCTGCGCGAGACCGAAGGCGAGCGCCGCGACGGCGACCCCGACGGGGCGCCAGCTGCCCGCGATGACGGCGACGACCGCGAGGTACCCGACGCCGGCCGTCATGTTGTCCGTGAACGTGCGCACCTCCGACAGCGCGAGCTGCGTCCCCGCGAGGCCGGACAGGAGCCCGACGACGAGGACCGCCGCGAAGCGCACGCGCAGCACGGGGATCCCGGAGCGGTCGGCGCTCGCGGCGTCCTCGCCGACGGCGTCGACGGCGAGGCCCCAGCCGGTGCGCCGCGACGTCAGCACGGCGAGGAGGACGACGAGCGCCACGAGCGCGTAGGCGAGGCCCGTCTGGCGGAACAGGGCCGGCCCGATCACCGGGATCTCGGACAGCACGGGGATCGCGACCCGGTCGAACCCCGGCACCTCGGTCCCTCGTTCGAGGAGGAGGCGCGCGCCGAACGTCGTGCCGGCGAGCGCGAGCGCGTTGGCGGCGATGCCCGTGACGATCTGGTCGGCGCGCAGGACGACGCTGAGCACGGCCTGCAGCACGCCGACGAGCAGCCCGGCGAGCGCGCCGCACGCGACGCCGACGAGCGCGGAGCCGCTCGACGTCGCCCCCACGACCGCGGCGAACGCGCCGGTGAGCATCATGCCCTCGACGCTCATGGTGAGGACGCCGGCGCGCTCGCCGACGAGCTCGCCCGACGCGGCGACCAGGACGGGGATCGCGAGCGCGACGGTCGCGACGAGGAGGTCGGTGAGGGTGAGGATCACGACGGGACCTCCGTGGTGGTCGGCCGGGTGGTGGGGGAGGGCTGCGGACGGCGGAGGCGTCCGCGGTGCGCACGGCGCACCTGTGCACCGACACGGCCCACGGACCAGATCGCCGTCCCGGCGACGCCGAGGATGATGAGGCTCTCCGTGATCTGGGTGATCGACGCGGGGACGCCCGCGGCGAGCTGGAGGTTGATGCCGCCCGAGACGAGGAAGCCGAGCCCGGTCGCGATGCCGACGGCCGCGGTGAACGAGCCGCGGGCCAGGAGGCCCACGACCAGGCCGGAGAACCCGTACCCGGACGACAGGCCGTCGTCGAGCACGTGCGGCGCCGAGGCGACGAGGACGCCGCCGGCGAGGCCTGCCCCGGCGCCCGCGGTGGCCAGGGCCGAGAAGCGCAGCCGGTCGACCGGCAGACCGAGGCGCAGCGACGCCGGACGGGACTGCCCGACGGCGGCGAGCCGCACGCCGGTCGCCGTGCGCCGCAGGACGACCGCCGCGGCCACGGCGGCCCCCAGGGCCAGCACGACGGCCACGGTGACCGGCGAGCCGGGCACGCCGAGGAGCGGGAGGTGCGCGGCGTCGACGAGGGGCGACGACTGCGGGAGCGTCTCCGAGCTCGTCACGGGCTGGCGCAGGAGCGCCTCCTCGTGGACCGCCAGCACGAGGACGGCGGCGCCGACGAAGTTGAGCAGGAGCGTCGTGATGACCTCGCTCACGCCGCGCCGGACCGCGAGCCAGGCCGCGACCGACGCCCACGCGGCGCCGCCCAGCGCGGCGACGAGCAGCACGAGCGGCAGCGCGACGACGGACGGCAGCGCGGGCGGGAGCGTCGTGCCCACGGCCGTCGCGGCGACGGCGCCCACGCAGATCTGGCCCTCGCCCCCGACGTTGACGAGCCCGGCCCGGTGCGCGACGAGGAAGCCTGTGGCGACGAGCAGGAGCACGGCCGCGACGTTGACGGACGACCCGATCGCGTACGGCGTGCCGACCATGCCCTCCCACAGGGCGGTCGCGGCCTCGGCGGGTGTCGCACCCGCGAGCGCGGCGAGCGCGGTGCTCACGGCGAGCGCCCCGAGCACCGCGGCCAGCGGGACGAGGACGGGACGCGCGGCGAGCAGCCGGTCGCGCAGCGAGGCCCCACCACGGTGGGTCCCCGGGGACGCCGGGGACGCCGGGCGCGGCGGCGCGGAGCGCGTCGCGGGCGGAGCGGTCGAGATCGGGGCGGTCATGCCGAGGCTCCCGTCATGAGGTGGGCGACGCGGTCTCGCGCGTCGGGGTCGGCGGTGAGGACGGGGCCGCGCAGGGCGCCCCGGTAGGCGACGTGCACGCGGTCGCACAGGACGAGGAGCTCCGACAGCTCGCTGGACACGACGAGCACGCCGACGCCCGCACGCGCCGCCGACCGCAGGTGCGCGACGACGTCGTCCACGGCTCCGAGGTCCAGGCCCCGCGTGGGCTGGGCCGCGACGACGCAGCGCAGCGGGTCGAGGCTGAGCTCGCGCGCGAGGACCGCCTTCTGCTGGTTCCCGCCCGACAGCGCGGAGAGCGGGGCGTCGAGGCTCGCGGCCCGGACGTCGAACCGGCGCGCGAGGTCGGTCGCCGCGGCGTCCATGGCGCGCCGGTCGAGCAGGCCGAACCGGCGGTAGCGGCGCAGGCGGCCGAGGAGCAGGTTCGTCGTGACGCTCAGGCTCGTCACGACCGCCTCGTGGTGACGGTCCTCCGGGACGACGCCGAGGCCGAGCGCGGTCCGTCGCCGCGGCCCGGCGCGGGTCACGTCCGTCCCGGCCAGCACGACCTGCCCCGCCGCCGGACGCACCGCGCCGGACAGGGCGGCGACGAGCTCGCTTTGGCCGTTGCCCTCGACGCCCGCGATCCCCACGATCTCGCCGGGCCGCACGAGGAGGTCGACGGCGTCGAGCGCGCGGGCGCCGTCGGGCCGGTCGACGACGAGGCCACGCACCTCGAGCACGGGCGGTGCCTCGTCCGGCGCCGGGGCCGGTTCCCCGTGACCGTCTGCTATGGCGTGGGCCGCTGCGGCGTCGGGCAGTGCGGCGCCGACCGACGAGCCGCCGACCGACGAGCCGCCGACCGGCGACCTGCCGACCGACGACCTGCCGACGGGACGGGTCACGCCCACGCTCGCGGCGAGCACCGGGTCGAGGCTCGACGCGTCGCGACCCACCATGAGGCCCACGAGCTCGGCGGCACCGAGCCCGGGGCCCGACGCGCTGCCGCCCTCGCGGGCGAGCGGCCCGCCGCCCACGACGCGCCCGCCCCGCAGCACCGTCGCGCGGTCGCCGACGCGCATCACCTCGGCGAGCTTGTGCGTGATGAGCACGACGGCCGTGCCCGTGGCCGCGACGCGGCGGCAGGTCGCGAGCAGGCCGTCGACCTCGTCCGGCCCGAGGACGCCGGTGGGCTCGTCGAGCAGGAGGAGGCGGGGCTCGTCGAGGAGCGCCTTGACGATCTCGACGCGCTGCCGGGCGCCGACCGTGAGCGTCCCGACCCGTGCCGTCGGGTCGACCCGCAGGCCGAGCGTCTCCTCGATCGCCGCCAGACGCGCGGCGAGGCCTACCCGGTCGGGGCGCAGGCGGCGCACGCCCCGGCCGAGCAGGAGGTTCTCCTCGACGGTGAGCGTCGGGACGAGAGAGAAGTGCTGGTGGACCATCGCGACGCCCCGCGCGAGAGCGTCGGCGGGCGATGCGGGTGCGAACGCCTCGCCGTCGAGCAGGACCTCGCCGGACGTCGCCGGGAGCGTCCCGAACACGATGTTGCACAGCGTGGACTTCCCGGCCCCGTTCTCGCCGAGCACGCAGTGCACCTCCCCGGCGGCGATCTCGACGTCCACCGCGTCGAGCGCGGTGTGCGCCCCGAAGACGCGCGTCACGCCCCGCAGGGCGAGCGTGGGCGCGCCGGTCGGGACGCCGGGGGCGTCGTGCGTCGTCGGGGCGGAGGGGAGCGTCGTGGGCATGAGATCTCCGTTCGGGGTGCGAGGACGTCTCAGGACGTCTCAGGACGTCTCAGTACGTCTCGACGGCGCCGGTCGCGACCGACTCGGTGATCTCGTCGAGCGCGGCGACGGTCGCGGGGTCGTCGGTGCACAGGACGAACTCGGTGCCGCCGAGGTCGCTCGTCAGGCCGAACGGCACCTGCGCGGCCTCCCACGTCCCGTCGAGCACCGAGTGCACGGCGTGCTCGACCGCGGTCCCGATGTCGGTCCGGACGTAGCCCACGTAGGGACCACCGTCGGTGCACTCGCCCGGGATCGGCCCGCCGACCATCGAGGCCCCGGCGTCCTTCGCGGCCTGCTCGATGCCCTGCTTGCCGAGGTTGACGATCTGCCCGACCACGTCGACCCCGACGCCGAAGTTGGCCGCCGCGGCCTGCTTGGCCTTCGCGGGGTCGTTGAAGTCGCCGAGGAACTGCGGCGTGACGACCTCGGTGCCCGGGACCGCGGCCTCGGCGCCGTTCGCGAACGCGACCGACGCGTTGACGATCGCCGGGAGCTCGACGCCGCCGATGAACCCGACCTTGCCCGTGTCCGAGCTGAGCGCGGCGACGGCGCCCGAGAGGTACTCCGCCTCGGCCTGCTGCGGGTCGTAGTAGGCGAGGTTCTCCAGGGGTTCCGCGTCCGCGGGGCCGCCGATCTCGACGAACGTCACGTCGGGGAACTGCGGCGCGACCTTGCGCAGGTCGGCGTCGGTCTGGCCGCCGACGGAGATGACGAGGTCCGACGTGCTGGCGAAGCGGACGAGCGTCTGCTCGTAGTCGGCCGCGGCGACCTCCTCGACGAACGAGAGCTCGACCTCGTCGCCGAGCTCCTCCTCGAGGCGCTGGTAGCCGAGGTAGGCGGACTCCATGAAGCCCGTGTCCGAGGTGGACCCGGGGAGGAAGACGCCGACGACGAGCGGCTCGTCGCCGTCCGCCGGGGCGTCGTCGCCGGCGGCGGTCGTCGTGCTGCACGCCGTGAGGGCGACGAGGCTCCCGGCGAGGAGCGCGCCGACCGCGGCGCGCCGCGGAGCGAGGGACGGACGGGGCGAGCGGGGAGTGGCGGAACGGGAGCTGCGCATGGGTCCTCCTGGTCGAGTTAGTGGTATACCACTAAGCCCGAGTGTGGGGACCCCGTGTTTCCGGCGCGTCACCCGGCCGTAAAACGTGCGTGACCGAGGTGCGGTCGGTCAGCGCGAGCGCGCCCGGTTCCGCGTCCGGGTCGCCTCGACGGGGTCGATGGGCGCCGACGCCCACGTCTCCGCGAGCGCGAGGCTCGGCCCGCGCCCCGACGCCACGTGCCGCAGGGCGAGGTCCGCCACGGCGTCCCCGTCCTGCGCCTCGATCGCCGCCAGCATCGCGGCGTGCTCCTCGCACTGCTCGCGCGTGTCGCGCTGCTTCGTGAGGTGGAACAGCCAGCGCACGCGCGCGTCGAGCGGCGCGAGCATCGACTGCAGCAGCGGGTTGCCGCACGCCTGGACGACGGCGGCGTGGAACCCGGCGTTGGCAGCCGCCGTCGCGGCGTCGTCGTGCGCGGCGAGCGCGGTGCGGGCCGCGTCCACGGCGGCGGCCATCGTCGCGAGGTCCGCCGCCGAGCGGCGCAGCGCGGCGAGCCGGAACGCGAGCACCTCCACGGTCTCGCGCACCTCGAAGAGCTGCTCGACGTCGGCCCGCGTGAAGGGCGCGACGAGCGCGCCCTGACGCGGCACGAGGACGACGAGGCCGTCGCTCTCGAGCTGGTGCAGCGCCTCACGGAGCGGCACGCGCGAGACGCCGAGCTCGGTCGCGATGTCCCGCTCGACGAGCCGCTGGCCCGGGTGCAGGTCGAGCCCGATGATGCGTGCCTTGAGCGTCGCGTACGCCGTCTCCCGCAGCGAGGGGCGGGCGTCGTCGAGGGGCGCAGGGCTCGTGGTCACGCCCCGATCCTAGGGATCGTCGGACCCGCCGGCCGTCAGGTCCGGCCGGCCGTGCCGCCGCCCTCGGCCACTGAGGACGCCGCTGCGGCTCGGCCGAGCAGGAGCCGTCGCTCGCGCTTCGTGGGCGCGAGCCCGGCCGCCTGCTCCAAGGCCACGGAGGCCTCCGCGTGCCGCCCCAGGCGCGACAGGACGTCGCCGCGCACCGCGCCGTAGAGATGGTGCCGTTCGAGGCGCGGGTCGCCGTGGACGGCGTCGAGCACCTCGAGCGCCCGCTCCGGTCCGTCGGCCATGAGCACGGCGACCGCCCGGTTGAGCTCGACCACGGGTGACGGCGCCACGGCGGCGAGGGCGTCGTACAGCGACACGATCGCCTCCCAGTCGGTCTCGGCGAACGTCGCCGCGCGCGCGTGGCACGCGGCGATCGCCGCCTGGAGCGTGTACGGCCCGAGGACCTTCCCGCCCCGCGTGCCGAGTGCGAACGCCCGGTCGAGCGCGGCGAGACCGTGCCGGACCAGGAGCCGGTCCCACCGCGAGCGGTCCTGGTCGGCGAGGAGGACGGGCTCGCCGTCGGGCCCCGTGCGCGCCGCGAAGCGTGACGCCTGGAGCTCCATGAGGGCGACGAGCCCGTGCACCTCCGGCTCCGTCGGCAGCAGGCCGGCGAGCACGCGGCCGAGGCGCATCGCGTCCTCGGCGAGGTCGCGGCGCACCCACGCGTCGCCCGACGTCGCGGCGTACCCCTCGGTGAAGACGACGTACACGACCTCGAGCACCGCGGGCACCCGGGCGGGCAGCTCGTCCGCCTGCGGCACCTCGAACGCGACCCGGGCCTCGGCGAGCGTGCGCTTGGCGCGCGAGACGCGCTGGCCGACCGTCGCCGAGGGGACGAGGAACGCGCGGGCGATCTCCTCGGTCGTCAGCCCGCCGACGAGCCGGAGCGTCAGCGCGACGCGCGCCTCGCGCGGCAGCACGGGGTGGCACGCGACGAGCACGAGCGCGAGGAGGTCGTCGTCCACGGGCGCCTCGACCACGGCGTCCGGCGCGGGCACGCTGCCCACGAGCACCGCTCCTCCGTCCGTCGCGCGCGCCGTCGTGCCGCCGCGGGTGCTCGCGCCGGGCGCGACGAGGTCTGCCGCGAGGCGCGCGTACTTGGCGTCGCGCGTCCGTTCGCGGCGGACCAGGTCGACGGCGCGGCGGCGCGCGACCGTCGTGAGCCACGCGCCCGGGTTGTCGGGGACGCCCTGCTCCGGCCACTGCTCGAGCGCGGCGACGAACGCCTCCTGCGCGACGTCCTCGGCGAGCCCGACGTCGCGCAGGGTGCGGGCGAGCCCCGCGATGAGGCGCGCCGACTCGATGCGCCAGACCGCCTCGACGGTCCGGCGCACCTCGTCCGCGCCTCGCACCGACCCTCGCACCGACCCTCGTACCGACCCGCGGGCGGACCCGTCCGGGGGCTCCGTCGTCGGTGCGTCGGTCATCGCTCAGGCCCCGCCGTGCTGGGCCTTGATCTCCTCGGCCAGGCGCTCGTCCTTCTCGCGGAGCTCCGGCGTGTACTCAGCGCCGAAGTCCTCGGCCTCGAAGACGGGCCGGATCTCGAGCACCTGCGTGCTGCCGAGGTCGGGGTCGGACGGGCACCGCTTCGCCCACTCGACGGCCTCCTCGAGCGAGGAGACCTGCCAGATCCAGTACCCGGCGAGAAGCTCCTTCGACTCGGTGAACGGGCCGTCGACGACGGACGTGCCGGAAGCGTCGAACACGACCCGCGCGCCCTTCGCGCTCGGGTGCAGACCCTGGCCGTCGAGCATGATGCCCGCCTTGACGAGCTGCTCGTTGTACTCGCCCATCTGGGCGAGCATCTCCTGCGTGGGGGCGATCTTGTCCTCGTCGGCTCCGGTGCCGTGGATCAGGACCATGACGCGCATGATGTTCCTCCTCGGTGAGTGCCCCTCGACCGTAGTGCCGTGGGGGCGGGTTCACCAGGACGTCGAACGGCGGGCACCGGATTTCGACACCGGTCGAGAACTTTCTCCCGGGCGGGTCAGCGGAAGCGCTGGACCGCGAGCGGGGCGGCCTCGGCGAGCCCGCGGACGGCCGGGTGGTCCGACCCGGGCACGGTGCCCGCGAACACGTCCTGCAGCGCGCCCGACGCGACGAACGTGCCGTCGGCGAGCACGTGCACCGTGGCGCACAGGCGCTCGACGAGCTCGAGGTCGTGCGACACGAGGAGGACCGCGGTCCCGAGCTGCTGCGTCGCCTCGCCGAGCCGGCGCACGACGTCGCCGCGCATCGCCGGGTCGACGGCCGTCAGCGGCTCGTCGAGCAGGAGCGCCCGGGGCCGGGTGGCGAGCGCGACGGCGAGCGCGACGCGCTGCTTCTCGCCCCCGGAGAGCGAGTGGATGGTGCGCGGCGCGTACCGCGGCTCGAGCGAGACGTCGGCGAGGAGGTCGGCGACGGGACGCCCGTTCGCCCGGCCGGCCTTGCGTGCCTCGGTGAGCGCTGCCGACAGGGTCCGGTCGACGGTCCAGCGGGGGTCGATCCCCACGCCCGCGAGCCCGTCCTGGGAGACGCGGCGCACCTCGGCCTTGAACGTCTTCTTGTCGCGGCGCGAGAGCTTCGAGACGGTGCGTCCCTGGTAGGTCGCGTGCCCGCGGGTGGGCTTCACGAGCCCGACGAGGGCTCGCACGACGGTCGACTTGCCCGCACCGGACTCGCCGACGATCCCCACGGGTGCCGAACCCGGGACGATCTCGAGGTCGATGCCGTGGACGACGTCCGGTCCCGCGTACCCCGCGGAGAGGTCCGTCGCGCGCAGGATCGGCTCGGGCAGGTCGGCTGGCGTGCTCATGGTCACCTTCAGGTTCGGCTCGTGGGCGGACGGCGCTCCGTGCTCCCGTCCGTCCGACGTACGACGCTACCGCGGAGTTCCGTGTGATGGCTCACGCGCTCGGCGGTCCCCGCAGCGCCGCGCCGAGGAGCGCCGGGGGTGGGCGGCGCGGGGACGCCGCCGCAGGCGGTAGCCTGAGCCGTTCGACCCGGATCGTCGAGCCCAGGTGATCCGTCGATCTTTCCGCGCTGTGCCCGACCGGCCACGGCGACGGCGGCGGACGGAGGTAGGCGTGACCAGCACGGTCGACCCTGACGGGTTGCTCGCACCAGGAGAGCCCGTCGACCTCGACAACTGCGCCCGGGAGCCGATCCACGTCCCGGGCCTCATCCAGCCGCGCGGCGCGCTGCTCGTGGTGCGCGAGTCGGACCACACGGTGCTCCAGGTCTCGCAGAACAGCGACCAGTTCCTCGGCGCGGCGCCGCAGGACCTGCTCGGCGGACCGCTCGCGGCGGCGGTGGGACCCGAGACGGCAGCGCGGATCCTCACGCACGCGTCCGCGCCGGGCGACCTCGCCGACCGCAACCCGCTGAGCCTGCAGCTCGAGGCCACGGCGCGCGTCGTCGACGCGGTGCTGCACCGGCCGCCGCTGCCCGACGACGGCCCTGGCGCCGAGCCCGTGCTCGTCGTCGAGCTCGAGCCGGCCGCCGGCGCGCGGCCCCTGACGTTCCCCAACACGTACCTCGCGGTCCGCCGCTCCCTGCGTGACCTCGAGCGGGCCGCGACCCTCGGCGAGCTGTACGACGACGCCGCCCGCCACGTCCGTGAGCTCACGCGGTTCGACCGCGTGATGATCTACCGCTTCGACGCCGAGCACAACGGCGAGGTCGTCGCGGAGGCGCGCCGCGCGGACCTCAACTCCTTCCTGGGGCTGCACTATCCGGCGTCGGACATCCCGCCCCAGGCACGGGCCCTGTACGAGAAGAACTGGATCCGGCTCATCGCCGACGTCGACTACGAGCCGACGCCGATCGTCCCCACCGTGCTGCCCACGACGGGTGCCCCCCTCGACCTCACGTACTCGACGCTGCGCAGCGTCTCGACGATCCACCTCGAGTACCTGCGGAACATGGGAGTGCGGGCGTCGATGTCGATCTCGCTGCTGCGCGAGGGGCGGCTGTGGGGCCTCATCGCGTGCCACCACTACGCGGGGCCGCACGAGCCGCCGTTCGAGGTGCGCACGGCGGCGGAGTTCCTCGGCTCGGCGCTGTCGGTCCGGCTCGTGGCTCAGTCCGAGACGGAGCGTGACGCCGAGGTGCGGCGCGCGGAGAGCGTGCTCGCGCACCTCGCCGCGGACAGCCGCGACGAGGCGGCCCCGCTCGGCACGGCGATCACCCGGTCCGGGTGGCTGCGCCGTCTCGTGCGCGCCGACGGCGCGGTGGTCGTCGCGGAGGGCCGGCTCACGTCGGTCGGGAACGTCCCCGACGACGACGCGTGCCGCGCCCTCGTCGCGTGGGTGCTGTCCCACGGCGAGGAGCTGGTGTCCACGGACCGGCTCGCGCACGACGCGCCGGAGGTCGCCGCCCTCATGCCCGACGTGGCGGGGGTCATGGGCATCGTGCTGCCGGAGGGTCAGGTCGTGCTGTGGGTCCGCGACGAGGTGCTCCGGCACGTCGACTGGGGCGGCGACCCGCACAACAAGGCCATCGCCCGCCGCGAGGGCGGCGACGTCCGGCTGAGCCCGCGCAAGTCGTTCGACCGGTGGCGCGAGGTCGTGCGCGGGCACAGCCGCCCGTGGACGCCGGACCAGACGGACTTCGCCGCGTCGCTGCGGGGGCACCTCGTCGAGGCGCTCTACGTGCGCGGGCGCAAGGCGCTGCGCGCGACCGAGGAGCTGCAGCGCAGCCTGCTGCCCGCGTTGCTGCCGCGCATCGAGGGCTGGACGCTGGAGTCGCGCTACGAGTCGGCGGGTACCGGTCTCGTCGGCGGGGACTGGTACGACGCG
This sequence comes from Cellulosimicrobium sp. PMB13, assembly GCF_051294865.1. NCBI lineage: Bacteria > Bacillati > Actinomycetota > Actinomycetes > Micrococcales > Promicromonosporaceae > Cellulosimicrobium > Cellulosimicrobium sp. PMB13. The sequence continues at coordinate 1,821,351 of NZ_CP145910.1, forward strand.
CTCGACCTGCCGTCGGGCCGGGTGGCCCTCGTCGTCGGCGACGTCACGGGGCACGGGCTCCAGGCGGCCGCGACGATGGGTCAGCTGAGCACGACCCTCCGGGCGGCCCTGGTCGGGACGTCGTCGGCCGCCGAGGCCGTCGAGCGGCTGGAGCAGTTCGCCCGCTGGACGCTCCCCGGCGAGGTGGCGACCGTGGCGGTCGCGCTGCTGGACCCGGCGAGCGGCGTCGTCGAGCACGTGTCGGTCGGGCACCCGCCCCTGCTCGTCGTGGAGGCGGACGGCACGCCGCGCTGGGCCGAGGGGGCGAGCGCGCCCCCGCTGGGCCTCGTCGACCGCGCGCCGGCGACGCGCGTCCTCGAGGTGCCGCGCGGTGGAGCGCTCGTGCTCTACAGCGACGGGCTCGTGGAGCGACGAGACGAGTCGATCCGGCAAGGGCTCGAGCGCCTCGCCGCGGTGTTCGCCGGGGGCGCCGGGGCGGGTGCCGACGCGATCCTGGCCGCCGCTCGTGACCCGCAGTCGGCCGACGACGCGACGCTCCTCGTGCTCCGCCGCGAGCCCTGACGTGTCGGTGCTCCCCGCCGCACCGGCGGGGAGCGCTCGACGTCGACGTCAGGCCAGGAGCGCGAGCGCGCTCCGCGCCCCCGTACCGGCCCGGTAGACCGGAACCTCGAACCGGGCCCAGACGTGCTTCTCGCCCGTCGCCGTCGTGAACCAGCCGACCTCGCGGGCCGCGCGACGCGCGAGCTGCAGGCCGAAGCCGCCGGCGCCGGGCGGTCGGTGCGGGTCGATGACGGGCGGGCGCTCGGGGGAGTGGTCGACGACGTCGACGACGAACTCGCGCCCGTCGCTGAGCAGTCGGACGCGCGCCGGCGGCCGTCCGTGGCGGAGCGCGTTCGTGGCCAGCTCGCTCGCGACGAGCACGATGCGCTCCGGCGTCGCGTCGAGGTGACGGTCGGGCGGCAGGGGCGCGCCCGTCAGGGTGCGGTGCACCTGCCCGCGCAGCTCTCCGAGGTCGGCCAGGGTGGCGAGGCGCCACGAGCCGATCTCGACGAAGCGGGCCGGGACGTCCGCGGCGGCGATGCTCACGCGGGGTCCTCGACCTCGAACAACGAGTCGACTCCGCTCAGCTCGAGCAGGTCACGGACGCGTCGGGGGGTACCGAGGAGGGCGGGCGGCGTCGGGCCCGCGGTCGCTGCGTGGTAGAGCAGGCGCAGCCCGCCCGAGTCCATGAACGTCACGTCGGTCAGGTCGATGCGGATCTGAGCGGTCGCGGCCTGTGCGCGACGCTGCAGGTCGTCCTCGTGCCGCGCCTGGACCGCGGCGTCGATCTCGCCGTACATGACCCACAGGGTCCCGTCGTCCTGCACCCGTACACCGCTCTCGGCCACCGACGCGCCTCCTTCAGCACGCCCCGGACGGTCCAGGGCGCAAGTGCCTACGCTACGCAATGTCTGCCTCCCCCGCGCGGGGGTCCCGCCGTCCGAGCCCCGACCGTGTCCGGACCGTGTCCTTCGGGGCCCTGACGGAGGACGACGACGGGCCGCCGGGACGTCTCGTCCCCGGCGGCCCGCCGGTGGTGCGGGTGTCAGCAGGAGCGCGCGTCGTAGGCCACGTCGACCGGCTGGAGACCGTCGACGACGACCTGGGCCGTCGCGGAGGGGACGGCCGCGGAGCGCGCCGCGAACGACTGGTACGCGTTCGCGCCCGGGGCGACGTCGGCGAACGACCGCGACCCGTACGGCGTCGTGATCGTCACGTCGACCGGCGCCGCGCCGTCGTTCGTCGCCCGGACGGCGACGTACGCCTTCCCGGCGAGGCACCGGACCTCGGCGGTCGCGGTGACGGGCACCTGCGCGCCGTCGGTCCACGACAGCGTGTAGGCGCGCTCGGTGCCGTCCTCGGCGGTCACGCGGACGGTCGTGACGCCCGGGACCGCGTCCGCCGGCTCGACCGCCACGCTCGCGTACGGGTCGTGCGCGGTGGCCGCGACCTCGGGCACGCCGCCCTCGACCGGCACCTCGTACGCGGTGACCTCGGGGGCGAAGCCCGTGAGCGGCTCCCCGTCCACCGTGATGCCCGACGCCGCGGCGTCCGACCCCGTGCCCGGCACCTTGGCCAGCACCTCGATCTCGGACACCACCATGTGGGTGTTCGGGCGCGCCGTGAGGACCACGCGCACGGACGACGTGCGCACGTCCGCGGGGACCTCGACGACGGGCGCGGGCCCGTCGGGCGACGCGTCCACGGCGACCGGCCCGCCGACGTCCGTCCACGTCCCGCCGACGAGGGCCTGAAGCTGCACGGACTGCGCCCAGGTCGCGCTCGACCCGTCCTTCCAGAAACGGGTCACGACGCCGGTGACGTCGCGCTCGGCGGGCAGCGTCACGGTGAGCGTGTCGGAGGCACGCTTGGTGCCGGACAGCCAGTTCGACCACGCCTTGTCGGTGAGGTTGCCGTTGACGACCCCGGCCACGGAGTAGCCCGGCTCGGTGAACGTCGCGGACGCGGTCGTGCCGGCGGCGAGAGCGCCGTTGGCGGACGCGGCCTCGGTGACCTGGACCCGCACGACGGCGGGCAGGGTCGTCGGGGTGCCGTCCACGGTGCCGGCGTCCGCCGTGCCGGTGAGCTCGACCACGCCGACCGTGTCGAACGCGCCCTCGGGGGCCGCGTCCCACGTCACGGGGCGCTGGACCTCGGCGCCGCCCGCGGCGACGGCGGTGACCGTCGTCGGGAGCTCGGGCGTGCCGCCCGCGTACGCCTTCGCGCGCGCCGGGAGCGTGCGGTCGAGCGTGTCGACGACGACCGTCGCCGTGGCCCCGAGCGTGCCGCCCGTGGGCAGCGCGACGGTCCCCGTCACCTCGACGGTCCCGGCCTCGGCCCACGCGTCGTCGCCGGGCAGGTCCCACGTCACGGGGAGCGAGCCGCGCGCGCCGTCGCGGTAGACGGGCGTGACGGTCGCGGGCAGCTCCGGGGCCGTGCCCGGCGTGGTGAACGCCTCGACGGGCTCGGTTCCGAGGACCGTCTCGTCGACGACCCGCCATCGCTGGTTGATCCCGGAGTTGGCGAGGTACGTGCCGACGGGCGAGCCGTCGGCCGTCGCCTGGCCGCCCACCTCGAGCAGGGTCTTCGACGACGCGTTGACGAGCGTGTAGGTGCCGTCACCGGTCGTGGACAGGATCCACTGCGCAGCGAGGGGCGTGTCCGCGACGTCGGCGGGGGCCGCGGTGAGCACGGGCGACGTGTCCGCGGCGACCGCGAGCTGCTCGCCCGTCGCCGCGTTCGTCACCGCGTAGCGCGTGCGGTGCGAGCCCGAGCCCTCGGGCGCGCCCAGGGCCGTGAGCTCCCACGCCTGCTCGGCGACGGCGGCGTCGGTGCGGATCACCAGGCCGTCCCCGGTCGCCGCCGGGGCGAGCGAGCGGTTCGACTGCACGCCGTCGAGACGGTAGACGTGGCCGTCCTGGACGAGCGCGGCGTCGTCCGCCACGCCCGAGACGCCGTCGACGACGAACGTCGTCACGGACTCGGCCGGGACGGTGAGCGTGGCGCTCGCGCCCCGGTCGTCGGTCGTGACGGCGACCGGCTCGCCCTCGACGAGGTAGCCCGCCGTGCTGGTCACGACGGGGGTGACGGTCGCATCGGACTCGACCGCACCGAACTTCGACAGGTCGAGCGTGACCGCGCGCTCGGCCTTCGTGGCGTTGACGTGCACGACGGTCGCGGACTCGCCGTCCGCGGAGACCGCGGCCGTGCTGCTCGCGTCGTCCGAGCGGACGAGGGAGTCGCCCGGCTCGATGTAGTGCGTGAAGTTCTGGGTCGCCCAGTACTTCGTGTTCGTGTAGATCGGGCACGTCTCGAGCGTGTCGTCGGCGGTGCAGTCGAACGGGATCTGGATCTCGCCCCAGTTCATGCCGTTCGCGCTCTCGCCACCGGGCGCCATGTTGGTGTAGTCCTCGACGGGCTGCCAGAACACCCACGCCGACGGCTCGAGCTCGCGCAGGTCGTCGACGATGTGCTGCGCGCTGCCGAGGCCCGACTCCATGGTCTCGAAGTCCTGGCCGGTGGAGCTCCAGTTGCCGCCGACCTCGCTCATCCACAGCGGCTTGTCCTCGCCCTTGGCGATGTCGCGGACCGTCGTGCGCTGGCCGGTGCCGTAGGTGTGCACGTTGAGCTGGGACACCTGGTCGCGCACGGACTGCGGGTAGGAGTTCCAGTTGCGCGCGAACGTGCCCGGGTTGGTCTCGTCCATCGCGGAGATGACGGCGTCGGTGTCCGAGCCGTCGAGCGCGGAGGCGAGCGCGGGGATGACCTGCTGCTGCAGCTCCGGGCCCATGTGGGCGCCCTCCTGGCGGCCCCCGGTGGGGTTGCCGTCGGCGCCGAGCTGCGTGCCCCAGTAGTTGGTGTTCGGCTCGTTGAACGGGTCGATCGTGTCGACCTGGATGCCGTGGGCGTCCTCGAGGCGCTCGGTGACGCCGACCATGTACGCGGCGAAGTCGTCGATGCTCTCGGTCTTGAGCTGGTCGGTGTTCGCGTCGAACCCGCCCGAGACGTAGCCGCTCACCGTCATGAACCACGGCGGGGAGTTGCTGAAGGTCTCCCAGTGCGTGACCTCGTCCTTGATGCGGTCGACCCACCAGCGCTGCGTCGCGTCGGCGTCTGCGTCCCAGTGGTCGGGGTTCTCCGGGTCCCACCAGTCGACGTCCTCGCGCGTCGTGCCCTCGGGCGCCTTCCACCAGCCCTCGACGGCGCCGCCCGCGCGCAGGTACGGCGGGACGTCGGGCGCGTTGCCGCCGCCCACGTTGTAGCGCGCGATGTTGAGGTTGAGGCCCTCGTCGCCGAAGACCATGTCGGCCAGCTTCTCGCGGATCTCGTCCGGGTAGTCGCCGGTCGCGTTGGCGAACCACACGAGGCTCGTGCCCCAGCCCTCGAACGGCTCACCGGCGTAGGACGGGTCGGGGGTGACGGTGACGCCGGGGACGTCCGCGGCGGCCGTCGTCGTGGCGCCCGTCAGACCCGTGGCGGGAGCGAGAGGTGCGGCCTGGGCGGGCAGCGCGGCGAGCGCGCAGCCGGCGACGAGCGCCCCGGCCCCGATCCCCGCACCGAGCCGGGTACCGCGCCGTCGGGCGGACCGGCCGGCCGGGCCTCCTCGTGCTGTCGAGTCGTCGTGCTGTCGCTCGTCAGGTGTTCGGCTCATCCCTGAGCCACCTCCTTCGCGTCGCTGCGATCCGGCGCCGGGGCGCCGGGTGCGGGTCGTTCCCGCGGGGGGTCTTCGTGCCGAGGTAGAACGGTGGTGGCGCGAGGTAGAGCCCTGGTCCCCGAGGTAGAGCTCTGGTCCTCGTGCCCACGGGGGACGAGGGCTACCAGGGCTCTACCTCGGCGACTACGGCTCTCTCTCCGCGAGAGGGGTTATCTCTCTGCCGGGCGGCGGACGACGGCCACACCGCGCGGGTCCAGCAGGAGCGCGCCGGTCGCGTCGCTCGCGGCCACGGCGTCCGTGCCCGCCGTGCCCGCCGGGCTCGTCGTGCCCGACGGCGCGAGGCGGCGGCCCTCGAGGACGTCGCCCGCGACGTCGGGCACCTCGACCGGCTGCGTGGTGCGGTTGACGAGGAACCAGAAGTCGTCGGTGCCGTTCGTGCGGACCGCGAGCTCCACGTGGCCGCGCACCGCGGCAGGCAGCTCGCTGCGCACGCCCGCGTCGTCGAGCAGGCGTGCGAGCACGGGCACGAGGCCCTCGCGGCCGAAGCGCGTCGAGACGTACGCGGCGGACCCGGCGCGCTCGCCGGACGACACGACCCGGCGCGTCACGGCGGCGCGTCCCGCCTGCTCGCCGGTCTTGTACCAGCCGAGCACCTCGACGTCGGGGTCGACGACGTCGACCGGCTCGGTCCACAGCGTCGCCTCGAGCTGCTCGCCGCCGAGCTCGACCGTCGCGGACTCGTGGTCCAGCAGCGGGGAGAACTCCTCGACGCGGATGCCGAGGAGGTCGCGCAGCGCACCGGGGTACCCGCCGAGCCACGCGTGGTCGTCCTGGTCGACGACGCCCGAGAAGTACGTCGTCACGAGGTGCCCGCCGCCCTCCACGTACGTCGTGAGGCGGTCCCGCAGCGGGGCCGGGACCACGTGCAGCACGGGCGCCACGACGACGTCGTACCCCGTGAGGTCGGACGCGACCGGCACGACGTCCGCGCGCACACCGAGGGCGAGGAACGCGGAGTACCAGTCGAGCGCCTCGGCGCGGTACCGCAGGCGGTCGGTCGGGTGCGAGTCCAGCTCGGACGTCCACCAGGAGTCCCAGTCGAAGACGATCGCGGCACGCGAGGGCTTCTGCTCGCTGCCGGCGACGGGCGCGAGGTCGCGCAGCGTCGCGCCGAGCGCGACGACGTCGCGGAACAGGCGCGAGTGCTCGCCCGCGTGCGGGACCATCCCCGAGTGGTACTTCTCGGCGCCCGCGGCGGACTGGCGCCACTGGAAGTAGCAGACCGCGTCCGCGCCGTGCGCGACGTGCGTGAGGGAGTCGCGCGCGAGCTCGCCGGGCTTCTTCGCGACGTTCACCGGCTGCCAGTTCACCGCGCTCGTGGAGTGCTCCATGAGGAACCACGGGCGGTGCCGGGCGATGCCGCCCGTGAGGTTCGCGGAGAACGACAGCTCGTCCAGCGCCTGCGGGCCGGGGAGCACGTAGTGGTCGTTGGAGACGAAGTCGAGCTCGTCGGCCCACGCCGCGTAGTCCATGCCCTTCGTCTCGCCCATGACCATGAAGTTGGTCGTCACGGGGACGTCGGGGGTCGCGCGGCGCAGGATCGCGGCCTCGGCGCGCAGGTAGTCCTGCAGCGCGTCGGACGAGAACCGCTTGAAGTCGAGCTGCTGCGTGGGGTTGGGGTGCGACGCGGCGAGGCGCGGGGGCAGGACCTGCTCCCACGCGCTGTAGCGCTGAGACCAGAACGCGGTGCCCCACGCGGCGTTGAGCGCGTCGAGCGTCGCGTACCGCGCGCGCAGCCAGGACCGGAAGGCGGCGGCCGCGTCGTCGCTGAAGTCGTAGACGTTGTGGCACCCGAGCTCGTTCGACACGTGCCACGCGACGAGCGCGGGGTGGTCGCCGTAGCGCTCGGCCATGCGCTCCACGAGGCGCAGCGCGTGCTCCCGGAACACCGGCGACGTCGGGCGCCACTGCTGGCGCGCCCCGGGCCACAGCGTCTCGCCCGTGCGGGTCTGCGGCAGGATCTCCGGGTGCTTCGTCGTGAGCCACGGCGGCGGCGACGCGGTCGCCGTCGCGAGGTCGACGGTGATGCCGTTCTCGTGGAGCAGGTCCATGATCTCGTCGAGCCACGCGAAGTCCCACGCGTCCTCGGTCGGCTGGATCCGCGCCCACGAGAAGATCGCGAGCGACACGACCGTCACGCCGGCCTCGCGCATGAGCCGCACGTCCTCGTCCCACACCTCGCGCGGCCACTGGTCCGGGTTGTAGTCCGCGCCGTAGGACAGGCCCGACGGCGCGTGGTCGTCGGTCGTGCCGTCGGCTCCGGTCGCGGCGGGCGTGCCCGACGGCGCGTGCGGCCCGGGGCGGCGCAGCCAGCGGTGGGGGACGGGTCGGTCGGTCGTGGTCGACACGGGGTGCTCCTCGGATGGTGCTCGGGTGGCGCGAGACGCGCTGTGCTCGCGCAGGCAGGGCTCGTGCAGGCCGCTCGTGCAGGCCGGGCGGGGACCGGTGGCCGGGCCGGGAGGCCCGGCCACCGGCGTGCCTCACTCGTTGACGGTGAAGCCCTGCTCCGCGCCGTACTTCACGGACGCGTCCTGCCAAGCCTGCAGGCCCTCGGTCAGGGTCGTCGACGAGACGTACGCCTGGCCGACCGTGTCGTTGAAGATCGAGTTCGCGTAGACCTGGAAGGGCAGGTAGGACCAGCCCTCGACGACGTCGGCCGCCGACTGCGCGAGGACCTCGTTGATCTTCTGGCCGCCGAAGTACTCGGACTCGTAGCCCTGGAACTCGTCGGACTCGAGCTCGGCCGTCGTGGCCGGGAAGGCGCCGCCGTCGACGCGGGCCTGCACGCCGTCACCGGCGTTCGCGTACTCCAGGAAGCCGTAGGCGAGCGCCTGGTTCTCGCTCGCGGCGGGCACGGACAGCGCGGAGCCGCCGTTCTCGGCGCTCGCGGACGCGCCCTCCTCCCACTGCGGGAGCGGGGCGACGCGCCACTTGCCGGCGCCGTCGGGCACGCCCGACTCGAGGTTGGCGGGCATCCACGCCCCGATCGCGAGCGTCGCGATGGTCCCGTTGCCGAGGCCCTGGTACCACTCGTCGCTCCACGAGCTCACGGGGGCGAGGAGGTCCTCGTCGATGAGCGTCTGCCACGTCTCGGCGAACTGCGTGCTGCCCTCGTCCGCGAGGTCGACCGTCACGTCGGTGCCGTCGACCTGGAACGGCTGGCCGCCGGCCTGCCAGATGAGCGACGTCGTGAAGCCCGCGTCGCCCGTGTCGTTGGTGATGTAGACGTTCGGGTCCGCGGCGTGCAGGGCACGCGCGGCCTCGACGAAGCCGTCCCACGTCGTCGGCACCTCGATGCCGTGCTGCGTGAAGACCTCCTCGTTGTAGAACAGGGCCATGGGGCCCGAGTCCATCGGCAGGCCGTAGACGCCCTCGCCCTGCTGGACGGCGTTCCACGGGCCGGGCGTGAAGGTCCCGTCCAGGTCGGCGGCGCCGAACGCCGAGAGATCGGCGACGGCCTCGGACAGCGCGAACTGGGGGAGCGCGTAGTACTCGACCTGCGCGACGTCGGGCACGCCCGAGCCGGCGGCGATCGCGTTCTGGAGCGCGGTGTACTGGTCGTTGCCGGTGCCGGCGTTGACGAGCTCGACGTCGACGTTCGGGTACTCGGCCTCGAAGTCGGTGACGACCTGCTCGAGCGTGGGCTCCCACGCCCACACGGTGAGCGAGCCGCCCTCCTCGAGGGCCGCGGCGACGTCGTCGGCGGAACCGGCGTCGGCACCGGAGCCGGCGTCGTCGCCGCTGCCGGAGCTGCAGGCGGCCAGGCCGAGGGCGAGGACGCCGGTGGCGGCGACGGCCCGCAGGGTGCGGGGGGTGCGGATGGACATGAGGGTTCCTCTCACTTCGTCGTCAGACGGATGGTGGTGCGGGGGTGGGTGCAGACGGGCGTGCTCACTCCTTGACGGACCCGGCCGCGAGGCCGGACTGCCAGTAGCGCTGGAGGAGCAGGAAGGCGGCGATCAGCGGCAGGATCGTGAGCAGCGACCCGGTGATGACGAGGTCGAAGATCGCCTCGCCGCCCGCCGTCGCGGCCTGGGCGTTCCACGCGTTGAGGCCGAGCGTCAGGGGGTACCAGGTGGGGTCCTTGAGCATGATCAGCGGCAGGAAGTAGTTGTTCCACGTCGCGACCATCGTGAAGAGCAGGACGGTGACGATCCCGGGCGCGAGCAGCGGCAGCGAGACCTGGAAGAACGTGCGGAACTCGTTCGACCCGTCCACGCGCGCGGCCTCGAGCAGCTCGGTGGGGATCGCCTCGGCCGCGAAGACCCACATGAGGTAGAGCCCGAACGGCGAGATGAGCGACGGGATGATCACGGCCCACGGCGTGTTCGTCAGGCCCATCTGGCTGAACATGAGGAACGTCGGGACGGCGAGCGCGGTGCCCGGCACGGCGACCGCGCCGATGACCGTCGCGAACACCCCGCGCTTGCCCGGGAAGTCGAACTTGGCGAGCGCGTACCCGCCCAGCACGGCGAGGAACGTCGCGCCGCCCGCACCGACCACCACGTACAGGACCGTGTTGGCGAACCAGCGGCCGAAGATGCCGCCGTCGTAGGTCAGGGTCCGGGCGATGTTGTCGAACAGCGCGAAGTCGCCGCTGAACCACAGCCCGAACGACGAGAACAGGCTCGACTGGGTCTTCGTCGCGTTGACGAAGAGCCAGAACAGCGGGACGAGCGCGTAGAGGAGCACGACGCCGCTGAGGATCGTGAGCAGCGTGCTGCGGCGCGGCGTCGAGACGCTGTGCGCGGCGCGCGAGCGCAGGCGCACGGGCTTGCGGCGCGACGGCCCGACGACGGGCACGACGGACGGGTGCGGGTTGGTGGGAGTCGTCGCAGTCACGGTCAGGCCTCCTTGCGCATGCCGCGCAGCTGGACGACGTAGGCCACGATCATCGTGAGGACGCCCATGATGATGGCGACGGTCGCCGAGTAGTTGTACTGCTGGCCGGAGAACGACAGCGAGTACGCGTACAGGTTCGGGGTGAAGTACGTCGTGATGGCGTTCGGCGCGAGGCTCTGCAGGATGCTCGGCTCGTTGAAGAGCTGGAACGAGCCGATGATCGAGAAGATCGTCGCGATGACGAGCGAGCCGCGGATCGCGGGGATCTTGATCGACCGCACGACCTGCCACTGGCTCGCGCCGTCGAGCTCGGCCGCCTCGTAGAGCGACGTCGGGATGACGCGCAGCGCCGAGTAGAAGATGAGCATGTTGTAGCCCACGAACTCCCAGGTCACGATGTTGCCGATCGCCAGGAGCACCCACTCGGGCGACAGCGGGTTGGGGATCGACGTCCCCAGCGCGTCGTTGAGGTTGCCGACGAGGCCGAAGCGCGTGCCGTACATGAAGCCCCACATGAGCGTCGCGACGACGGCGGGGACGGCGTACGGCAGGAAGATCGAGATGCGGAAGAAGTTCTTCCCGTAGAGGCGGCCGCTGTCGATCGCCAGCGCCACGAGCAGCGCGATGCCGAGCATGATCGGCACCTGCACGAGGAGGAACAGCCCGACGCGCGTGACGCCCGACCAGAACTGCGGGTCGGAGAAGGCGCGCGCGTAGTTCTCGAACCCGACGAACTGCGTGCCGCCGACCATCTGCGTGCGGAACAGGCTCAGGTAGATCGAGTACGCGATCGGCGCGAGGAAGACGAGCGCGAAGACGGCCATGAACGGGCCCACGAAGCCCCAGCCGATCCACGAGCGCCGTCGGCGGCGCGCGGGCCGGGAGGAGGGGCCGTCGACCGGTGGCACGTCGGAGACCACCACGGGTGGGGACGTCGTCGTCATGCTGCTTCCTCGTCGTCGGGGGCGGGGGACGTCGGTCGTCCCCGGGTGTTTACGTAAACATCAGCATGCACGACGCTCGGTGTTTGCGCAAACATCGCCTAGGGTGATCTCGCACGGCATGCTTGCCGCGCACCTTCCCGCACGACCGGACCACGAGGACGAGGACGATGACCGACGGGCTCGACGAGGACGCCCCCGCCGCCACGACGCTGACGGCGACGCCGCCTGACGGCTCGCGCCGGCACGCGAGCCCGGCGGGCGGCCTGCTGACGCCGAGACGCGTGTCCATGGCCGACGTCGCGCGCGTCGCCGGCGTCTCGGCGCAGACGGTGTCGCGCGTGTCCAACGGCCACCCCGGCGTCGTCGAGTCCACGCGGACCCGGGTGCTCGCCGCGATGACCGAGCTCGGCTACCGGCCGAACAGCGCCGCCCGCGCGCTCAAGAGCGGCAGCTTCCGCACGATCGGCGTCATCCTCTTCTCGCTCGCGACGACGGGCAACGTCCGCACGCTCGAGGCGATCGCGACGTCTGCCGCAGCCGAGGGCTACGCCATCACGATCATCCCCGTCGCGGCTCCCACGCAGGACGGCGTCCGCGGCGCGTTCACGCGGCTCGGCGAGCTCGCCGTGGACGCGATCATCCTGCTCATGGAGGTGCACCTCCTCGACGTCGCGCAGGTGAGCCTGCCGCCCGGCGTGCAGGTCGTCGTCGCGGACTCCGACGCGGGCGAGAGCTACGCCGTCGTCGACACCGACCAGGCCGACGGCACGCGGCAGGCCGTGCGGCACCTGCTCGACCTGGGCCACGAGACCGTGCACCACCTCGCCGGGCCTGCGCACTCGTTCGCTGCCGAGCGACGCACCGCGGCGTGGCGCTCGACGCTCGAGGAGGCGGGGCGCGACGTGCCGCCGGTCGAGCGCGGCGACTGGTCGCCGACGTCCGGGTACGAGGCCGGTCGTCGACTCGCCGCGCGCGACGACGTCACCGCCGTGTTCGTCGCCAACGACCAGATGGCGCTCGGGCTCGTGCGCGCCCTGCACGACGCGGGTCTGCGCGTGCCGGAGGACGTGAGCGTCGTCGGGTTCGACGACCTGCCCGAGTCGAGCGAGTTCCTGCCGCCGCTCACGACTGTCCACCAGGACTTCGCGGAGGTCGGGCGGCGGTGCGTCGAGCAGGTGCTGCGGCAGGTGCGCGAGGGGGTGCACGAGGCAGGCACGCGCCTCGTCCCGACGCGTCTCGTCGCCCGCGCGAGCACGGCGCCGCCGCCGAGGTAGTACCCCGGTCGCGCCCGACGGCGCGTGGTCGCCCCGGGTGTCGGGGTGGGTGGGGCGCCGCGTGGTCGCCCTGGGTGTCGGGGTGGATGGGGGCGCCGCGTCTACCATCCGCGTCGCTCGTTCCTCGCGACGCTCCCGCCAGACCCGCCACGACGCGGCGCCCCCATCCACCCCTCCTGGCGTCGTCTCGCCCGTGTCTCGGCTCGCCACGGGCAGGCGAACCCAGGCGATCCCGTGAGGTAGAACGTCAGGCCAGTGGGTGCTCTCGCGCCGAGACCGGCGTACTACCTCGCGCGGGCGGGTCCGTCAGTCGCCCTCGACCCAGGCGCTCGGGTTCTCCACGACGCCGCGGAGCACCTCGCGCGCGCCGCCCGTGAGGGCGGCGTGGTCGCCCACGGGCGCGGCGGCGACGTGCAGGTCGACCGACGGCGCGGCGAGGACCCGCGTCTGGAGCTCCGCCTCGACGGGCGCGCGCAGGTGCGGCAGCAGCGCCGGGTAGATCCCGCCGAGCAGCACGGTGTCGATGTCCACGAGGTTCACGTAGTCCGCGAGCGCGCTGCCCAGTGCCGTGCCCGCGCGTGCGACCGACTCCCGCGCGGCGGGCGCGCCTGCGTCGAGCAGGGCGACGAGCTCGGCGGTGTCGGCGCCGACGTCGAGGCCGGCGCCGCGCAGGAGCGCGTCCTTGCCCGCGTACTGCTCGAGGCAGCCCGTCGCGCCGCACCGGCAGCGCGGGCCGCGCGGGTCGACGACGACGTGCCCGATCTCGCCCGCCCAGCCGTGCCGGCCGTGGAACAGGCGGCGGTCGACGACGATCGCCGAGCCGATGCCGACGTCGCCCGAGACGTACAGGTAGGTGGACGGGACCGGCTGGGGCGAGCCGTCCTCCTCGCCGTGCCCCGCGCCGTCGGGCACGACGCCGCGGCTCGACTGGGCGAGGGCGGCGAGCTTGGCCTCGTTGCCGATCTCGACGGGCAGCTCCGGGTCGAGGCCGAGGAGCGGCGCGGGGTCGAGGCGGGACCACCCCAGGTTGGGCGCGACCTCGAGGCGTCCCGCGCGGGAGTCGACGAGGCCCGGCAGCGCGAGACGGGCCCCCGCGACCGTCATGCCGTCGGCCCGGACGCGCTCGACCAGGTCGCGCGCGATGCGGCCCAGGCGGGCCAGCACCTCGCCCGGGTCGCTGTCGTGGAGGTCGTCGGGGTCGACGTGCTCGGCGACCACGGCGCCCGAGAGGTCGAGCACGCGTCCGCCGAGGTAGTCGACGTTCACCTCGAGGCCCAGGCCGACGATCGTGCGCGCCGCGGGGGCTAGGGGGACCGCGGGTCGGCCGGCGCGCTGCGGCGTCGCGGGCGGGAGCTCCGCGACGATGCGCGCGGCGACGAGGCGGTCGACGAGCGTCGAGACGGTCGCCCGGGTGAGCCCGCTGGCCGCCGCGATGTCGGCGCGCGAGCACGGGACGGACGCCTCGAAGACGGCGCGGGCGACGAGGGCCAGGTTGTGCTCGCGCAGCGTGGCCTGCCGGGCTGCTGGGGGACCCGTCCGGGTCGCGACGCTGCGGTTCACGGTCTTGACCTTACCGACTCCGGCGCATAAGTTCAGTCATACGACAAAAATACGTCGTCGGCGTGCCGAGCACGTCGCGACTCTCTCGACGAGGAGACCATCGTGGCCGACGAGCCCACTCAGGACATCAACTTCTCCTTCGGTCTGTGGACCGTGGGCTGGACCGCGCAGGACCAGTTCGGGAGCGCGAGCCGCCCCGCGCTCGACCCCGCCGACTCGGTCCGCAAGCTGGCCGAGCTCGGCGCGTGGGGCTTCACGTTCCACGACGACGACGTCGTGCCGTTCGGGTCCGACGACGCCGAGCGCACGCGGCGCCTCGACTCGGTGCGCAAGGCGGCCGAGGAGACCGGCCTCGTCATCGAGATGGTGACGACCAACCTGTTCAGCCACCCCGTCTTCAAGGACGGCGGCGTCACGTCGAACGACCGCGGCGTGCGCCGCTACGCGCTGCGCAAGGTGCTGCGCAACGTCGACCTGACCGCCGAGCTCGGCGCGAAGACGTTCGTCATGTGGGGCGGCCGCGAGGGCACCGAGTACGACGGCGTCAAGGACCTGCACTCGGCCCACGAGCGCTACGCCGAGGGCATCGACACGGTCGCCGGCTACATCAAGGACCAGGGCTACGACCTCAAGATCGCGCTCGAGCCCAAGCCGAACGAGCCCCGCGGCGACATCTTCCTCCCGACGATCGGCCACGCGCTCGCGCTCATCGCGCAGCTCGAGAACGGCGACATCGTGGGCCTCAACCCCGAGACGGGCCACGAGCAGATGGCCGGCCTGAACTACACGCACGGCATCGCGCAGGCCCTGTGGGCGGGCAAGCTCTTCCACATCGACCTCAACGGCCAGCGGTCCATCAAGTTCGACCAGGACCTCGTGTTCGGCCACGGCGACCTGCTCTCCGCGTTCTTCACGGTCGACCTGCTCGAGAACGGCTTCCCGAACGGCGGTCCGACGTACACCGGTCCGCGCCACTTCGACTACAAGCCGTCGCGCACCGAGAACGAGGTCGGCGTGTGGGACTCCGCGCGCGCCAACATGGACACCTACCGCCTGCTCGCGCGCAAGGCCGCGGCATACCGCGCCGACAGCCGCGTCCAGGAGGCGTTCGCGCACTCCGGCGTCTTCGAGCTGGGCGAGCCCACCCTCGCCGCGGGCGAGACCGTGGCCGACATCCTCGCGGACCGCAGCGCCTACGAGGACTTCGACGTCGACGCCGCGGCGAACCGCGACTTCGGCTTCGTGCGCCTCAACCAGCTCGCGCTCGAGCACCTCATCGGCTGACGTGTCGACGCACGAAGACTCCGTGGAAAGGGCGGCGGGCGGACCCGCCGCCCGGACCCTGGTCGCCGGGATCGACACGTCGACGCAGTCGTGCAAGGTCGTCGTGCGCGACGCCGAGACGGGGGCGCTGCGGCGCTTCGGCGCGGCGAAGCACCCCGACGGCACCGAGGTCGACCCCGCCGCGTGGTGGGACGCCCTCGGTGCCGCGGTGGCGGCGGCGGGCGGCCTGGACGACGTCGCGGCGCTCGCCGTGGGCGGTCAGCAGCACGGGATGGTCGCGCTCGACGCCGAGGGCCGGGTGATCCGCCCGGCGCTGCTGTGGAACGACACCCGGTCCGCGCCCGCGGCCCGCGACCTGATCCGTGAGCTCGGGGAGGCGCGCCTCGCCGAGGGCGTGCCCGACGCGCGCGTGCGGGTCGCGTCGGCCGAGGAGGCCGGCGCGCAGGCGTGGGCCGACGCGATCGGCTCCGTGCCGGTCGCGTCGCTCACCGTCACGAAGCTGCGCTGGCTGCGCGACGCGGAGCCGGAGAACGCGGCCCGCGTCGCGGCCGTCGCGCTGCCGCACGACTGGCTCACGTGGCGCATCGCCGGGTACGGCCCTGCGGACGACCCGACGGCGCCGCTCGGCCCGGACCTCGACGCGCTCGTGACCGACGCGTCCGACGCGTCGGGCACGGGGTACTGGGACGCGACCCGGGCTGGCCCGTCCGCGAACGAACCCGCTCGGGGCGACGGTCGCGAGGGCTACCGCCTCGACCTCCTCGAGCTCGCGCTCGGTCGGACCGACGTCGTGCTCCCGCGCGTGCTCGCGCCGTCGGCGGTCGCGGGGGTCGCGCACCCGACCGTGGCCGGGGCGGGCGTCGAGGGTGGTGCGCTCCTCGGCCCGGGAGCCGGTGACAACGCCGGTGCGGCGCTCGGGCTCGGCATGACGGCGGGCGACGTCGCGGTGTCGATCGGGACGTCGGGCGTGGTGTCCGCCGTCGCGGACGCCCGCACCGCCGACGGCTCGGGGCTCGTCAACGGGTTCTCGGACGCGACGGGCCGGTACCTCCTGCTCGCCGTGACGCTCAACGCGAGCCGCGTGCTCGACGCGGCGCGCGAGGTGCTCGGGGTCGACCACCAGGAGCTGTCGCGGCTCGCGCTCGAGGCGCCGCCCGGCGCGGACGGGCTCGTCCTCGTGCCCTACCTCGAGGGCGAGCGCATGCCGAACCGGCCCGACGCGTCGGGCACGCTGCACGGGATCCGGCTCGGCACGGCGACGCGTGAGTACCTGGCCCGCGCGTTCGTCGAGGGCATGCTGTGCGGTCTCGCCGACGGGCTCGACGCGCTGCGCGCTCTCGGCGTCCCGGTCGAGCGCGTGCAGCTCATCGGTGGCGGCGCGCAGTCGGAGGCAGTGCGGCGCATCGCGCCCCAGGTCCTCGGGCTGCCCGTCGCGGTCCCGGAGCCGGGGGAGTACGTGGCCGACGGCGCGGCGCGCCAGGCCGCGTGGGTCCTCGCCGCGCACCGGGCCGCCGAAGGTGCTGCCGACGGTTCCACCGGACCGGGCGACGTCGACCCGCCGACCTGGGCGGCGTCGTCGGGCACGGTGACCGAGGCGGTACCGGTCCCGGCGATCCGCGAGCGCTACGCCGAGGTCCGCGACCTCACCTGACCCACCGCTGTGGGCATGAAGAGGGCCCGGTCCTGACCTCAGGACCGGGCCCTCTTCATGCCCACAGCGGGCGGCGGCGGTCAGGCGCCGCCCGCGAAGCCGGTCTGGCGCCACGCCTCGTAGACCGCGATCGACGCCGCGTTCGTGAGGTTGAGCGAGCGTCGGCCCGGGAGCATCGGGATCTTCAGCTGGTCGGTGATCCGCGCGTGCGCGAGCACGTCGTCGGGCAGGCCGGTGGGCTCCGGGCCGAAGAGGAGCACGTCGTCGGGCCGGTAGGTCACGTCCGTGAACGACGTCGTCGCGCGCGTCGTGAAGGCGAAGACCCGTCCGGGGAGCGTGGCGAGGGCGGCGTCGAGGTCCGCGTGCACCTCGACCGCCGCGAGGTCGTGGTAGTCCAGCCCGGCACGGCGCAGCTTCGGCTCGTCGAGGTCGAAGCCCAGCGGCTCCACGAGGTGCAGGCGTGCGCCCGTGACCGCGGCGAGCCGGATCGCGTTCCCCGTGTTCCCCGGGATGCGCGGCTCGAAGAACACGACGTGCGGCAGGGTCGACGGCGGTCGAGCGGCCGGGTCGGCGACGTGCGGACGCCAGTCGGTGCCCGGGTCGGGGGAGAGGCTCACGCGGTCGATTCTCCCTCACGGAGCGGGCCGTCCGTCGGTAGGGTCGGAGCATGTCAGCGAGCAAGCCGAGCACGCCGGAGCGCTGGGCCACCACGACGCACGACTGGGCTCTCGCGGTCGACGAGACGCACCTCGCGCACGTGCGGGCGGACCCCAGGTACGCCGCAGGCGGGGTGGAGCACCTCGTGCTCGAAGTCCTCGCGTACGCCGACGAGGAGGCGGAGAGCCAGGGGCGGGTCGGCCACGTCGTCGTCACGCGGCACGACGACGGCTCGGTGTCGGTCGCCGACGACGGCCGCGGCACGGACACGCGGTTCGACGACGCCGGGCGTCCGGTCCGCAAGCCCGTCATGGCGACGAAGGACGTGCGGTTCTTCGACGCGGCCGAGCCGCCGGCGCTGCCCGACGGGCTCGCGCGGCGCGGCATGTCGACCGTCGCGGCCCTGAGCACGTGGCTGGAGCACACCAACCGTCGCCGGGACGGGTCGTGGACGCAGCGGTACGAGCACGGCGTGCCGGCGACGGAGCTGGTCGAGCTCCCGCCGTCTCCCGGGACCGGGACGACCGTCCGATTCCTCGCCGACCCGGACCTGGTCCGGCGGACCGGGCTCGACGGCGGGGCGCTGCACGGGTTCGAGATGCTCGACGTGGTGCTGCGCGACGAGCGCTGACGGCGCGCGGGACGTGCGGGAGCGGTCATGGCGGGAGGAGGGCCGCCTTGCGCTCGAGCAGGTGGCGCTCGCGCACGGTGGGGCACAGCCGCACGGCGAGCGCGTACTCCGCCCGGGCCTCGTCCACCCGGCCGAGGCGTCCGAGCAGCTCGGCGCGCACGCTCGGCACCAGGTGGAACCGGGGCAGCCGGTCCGTCGCGACGAGCTCGTCGACGATCCGCAGCCCTGCCGCCGGGCCGTGCGCCATCGCGACGGCCGCCGCGCGGTTGAGCTCGACGACGGGTGACGGGGCGACGCGACCGAGCGCCTCGTAGAGGAGCACGATGCGGTCCCAGTCGGTCTCGTCGACGGAGGGCGCGACGGCGTGGCACTCCGCGATCGCCGCCTGGAGCCCGTACGGACCGCGTCCGTGACCCGGCGGCCCGACCGCGTCGGCGCGCGCGAGCGCGGCCCGGCCGCGCCGGACGGCGGACCGGTCCCACCGCCGCCGGTCCTGGTCCGCGAGCAGGACGGGGTCGCCGTCGGGCGTGGTCCTTGCGGGGAAGCGTGCGGCGGTGAGCTCGAACAGGGCGAGGAGCGCGTGCACCTCGTGCTCGTCGGGCACGAGCCCGGCGAGCACGCGCGCGAGCCGGACCGCCTCGTGCGCGAGGTCCGGCCGGAGCCACTCGTCGCCCGAGGTCGCGGTGGACCCCTCCGTGAAGATCACGTACAGCACGCCCAGGACGGAGCCGAGGCGCTCGCGGCGCTCGTCGGCCGGGGGCACCCCGAACGGCACGGCCGCTGCCGCGAGGGTCTTCTTCGCCCGCGTGATCCGGGCCTGCACGGTCGCCGTCGGCACCAGGAACGCACGCGCGACCTCCTCGCTCGACAGCCCGCCGACGACCCGCAGCGTGAGCGCCACACGGGCCTCGGGCGACAGCACGGGGTGGCACGCGACGAACATCAGGGCCAGCACGTCGTCGTGCACCTCGTCCGGGTCCCACAGGACGCCGTCCGCGTCCCCGGGACCGGTGTCGCCCGACGGCGGCCCGCCCGACGTCGCGCCGCCCTCGCCCAGGTGGTGGGCGAGGGCGGCGTACCGCTCGTCGAGGGCGGAGCGGCGGCGGTAGGTGTCGATCGCGCGACGTCGGCCGACCGTGAGCAGCCAGCCCGACGGGTTGCGCGGCACGCCGTCGCGCGGCCAGGAGACGAGCGCCTCGGCGAGCGCCTCCTGCGCGAGGTCCTCGGCCAGCGCGAAGTCGCCCGTGTACCGGGCGAGGGCGCCCACGATCCGCGCCGACTCGATGCGCCACACGGCCTCGACGGCCCGGCGGCCGTCGGGTGAGGTCACAGCTGACCGGTCGCCTCGCGCCACGCGCGCTCCTTGCGGATCCACTCGTTGTCCTGCGGGAACTCGTCGATCGTCGGGACCCGGCGGACCTCGACCTTCGTCCCGGGGCCCGAGTACGGCAGCCGCTTGGCCCACTCGACGGCCTCCTCCTTCGAGGCGACGTCGAGGACGTAGTAGCCGCCGAACAGCTCCTTGGTCTCCCCGTACGGGCCGTCCGTCACGACGGGCACGTCGGACGAGAGGTCGACGACGACGCCCTCCGCCGCGTCGTCGAGCCCCTCGGCGGCGAGCAGCACGCCCGCCCGGATGAGCTCGTCGTTGAACCGGCCCATGGTCTCGAGCATCTCGTCGAAGGAGACGCTCTCGAACGCGGCCTGGCCCTCGTCGGTGCTGCGCATGATGAGCATGTACTTCATCGCTGACTCCCCGTGTCGGTGGGCCGGTCCTTCCGACCCTCTCATCCACAGGTCGAACGGGACAGTGCGAGATCGACACCCAGATCGACACCGGGACCGGCCTCGTCGGCCTGCGGCGTCCGGCGGGCGAGGCGGCGCAGGCTCGGGCAGGGTGGTCGAGGGCCGGCGGGCCGCGAGCGGCCCGCCGAGGGAGGCCGGCGAGCGAGGTGGGGACGCATGGACCGCGACGCGGTGATGACGTGGGTGGACCGGTACGAGCGGGCGTGGCGGGCGAGCGACGCAGGCGCCGTCGAGCGGCTGTTCACCGAGGACGCGACGTACCTGCGGTCGCCGTACGACGACGAGCCGCTCCACGGGCACGACGCGATCCGCGGCTTCTGGACCGCCGACGAGGGCGCGACGTTCACCGTCAGCGCGGAACCGGTCGCGGTGGAGGGCGACTCCGCGGTCGTGCGGCTCGAGGTGCGGTACACGGGGTCGGAGGAGCAGGAGTACCGCGATCTGTGGCTCCTGCGCTTCGCCGCCGACGGCCGTGTCGCGCACTTCGAGGAGTGGGCGTACTGGCCGGGCAAGCCCTACACGGCCGCGGCGGAGTAGGCGCGCGACGGCGCGTGGTCGCGCGACGCACGGTCGTGCGGCGCGTCGGCGCCGGGGGCGGACGCCGCACGGCGCAGCTCGTCGAGCACGGTCCGTGCCGCCGGGGTGAGCGCGACGGCGTCGCGCACCACGGCGTGGATCGACCGGACCGGCGTGGGCCGGACGACGGGGACGGCGGTCAGCCCGTCGGGCAGGTGCGCTGCTCCCAGAGCGGGGAGCACGGTGACACCGATCCCCGCGGCGACGAACGCGAGCGCCGTGGGGTAGTCGTGCGCCTCGACGTGGAACGGTGGGGTGAACCCGGCCGCGGTGCACGCCTCGAGGACGTTGCGCCGGCACCACCCGCGCGCGAAGTCGTTGTCGACCCAGCGCTCGCCCGCGAGGTCGGCGAGGTCGACGTGCGCCTCGTCCGTGAGGCGGTGCCCGGGCGGCAGGACGACGACGTAGGGGTCGTCGAGGAGGTGGTGCGCGCGGAAGCCGGGGCCCGGGTCGAAGCCGCGCGGCGCGACGACCATCTGCACGTCCGCGCGTCGGTCGGGGTCGTCCGGGATCGTCTCGGCGAGCGACAGGTCGAGCCGGACGCCCGGCAGCTCGTCGGTGAGCCGGCGGACGACGGCGGGCAGCCACGCCGCGCCGACGGACGCGAAGTAGGCGATCGAGAGCGACCCGGTGCGGCCCGCGCGCAGGTCGGACACGACGGCCTCGACCTCGCCGAGCCGCGCGAGCACGCCGTCGGCCTGGGCGGCGAGCGTCAGTCCGGCGGCCGTCGGCCGGACGCCGCGACCCGCGCGCTCGAGCAGGACGAGGCCCGTCTCGCGCTGGAGCGCGGCCACGTGCTGACTCACGGCGGACGGCGTGTAGCCGAGGTTCGCGGCGGCGGCCTGGACGGAGCCGCTCGCGACGACGGAGCGGAAGATGCGGAGCCGGTGCACGTCGAGCATCTTCTGACCGTACAGCGGTACTGCATCGAGCGGTAGCAATACGTGCTGGTGCTTCATCGTCCGAGCGGCGACGATCGACGCATGGTGGTCACGGAGGAGACGTCGGCGGCGACGGCGCGACGCGCGGGAGGTCTCGTCGTGCTCGCGGCCGCCGTGACGGTGGTGCTGTGGGCGTCGGCGTTCGTCGGTGTCCGCGCGGCGGGTCACGACTACTCGCCCGGCGCCCTGGCGCTGGGCCGCCAGCTCGCCGGATCGGTCGGCCTCACGGCCATCGTGCTCGTCCGGGCGGCCCGCGTCGCGAGCCGGGTGCCGGCGGCCGGATCTCGCGGCATCGCGCAGCTCGTGGGAGCCCTCCCCGCCCTGCCGCGGGGACGCACGCTCGCCGCCGTCACGGCGTGGGGCGTGGCGTGGTTCGCGCTCTACAACGTCGCGCTCAACGCGGCCGAGCAGCACCTCGACGCCGGGACGACGGCGCTGCTGGTCAACGTCGCGCCCGTCCTCGTCGCGGTGCTCGCCGGGCTGCTCCTCGGGGAGGGCTTCCCGCGACGCCTGCTCGCGGGGATGGCCGTCGCGTTCGCCGGCGTCGCGGTCATCGCGGTCACCACGTCGACGGGCGACGCCGACGTGCTCGGGGTCGTGCTCGGGCTCGCCGCCGCGGCGCTCTACGCCGGGTCGGCCACGGCGCAGAAACGGCTACTGGCGGGCGTCGACGCCCTCACCATGACGTGGGTCGGGTGCCTCGCCGGCACGGTCGCGTGCCTGCCGTTCGCCCCCGCGTTCGTCCGCGAGGCGTCGGCCGCCGCGGGGTCGTCCACGCTCGCCGTCGTCTACCTCGGGCTCTTCCCGACGGCCGTCGCGTTCACCACGTGGGGCTACGCGCTCTCGCGGACGAGCGCGGGCCGGCTCGCGGCGTCGACCTACCTCGTGCCGCCCCTCGTGGTGGTGCTGTCGTGGGCGCTGCTCGCGGAGGTCCCCGCGGGGCTGACCCTCGCGGGCGGCGTGCTGAGCCTCGCGGGGGTCGCGCTGGCGACGCTCCCGCGGCGGAGGGCTCGCGACGCACGCGGCCCGCGGCGCCGGCGCGCGCAGGACAGCACAGCGGGTCAGTAGAACTAGCCCGCGAAGGGCAGCACCGGCAGCCCGCGCACGCCCACGTCGACACGGAACACCGACCCCGCCTCGCGCTCGTCCGGGTCGTCGGCGTCGAGGTCCTGCCGCGACGTCGTGACGTACAGCGCGTCGAGGGCGTCGTCGCCGAACGTGCACGCGCTCACCTGGCTCGCCGGGAGCCGGACCTGCGCGTCGAGCACGCCCTCGGGGGAGTAGCGCCGCACCGCCGAACCGCCCCAGAGCGCGACCCACACACCGCCCTCGGCGTCGACGGTCAGCCCGTCGGGCATCCCGTCGTCCGGGTCGACCTCGACGAACGGCCGCCGGTCCCTGAGCCCGCGCGGGTCCTCCTCGGCCGGGACGACGTCGAGCACGTCGATCCGCTGCGTGGCCGAGTCCACGTAGTACGCGAGCGAGCCGTCGGGGGAGAAGCCCAGCCCGTTCGACACCTCGATCCCCTCGAGGACCACGCGCGCGCTGCCGTCGGGCTCGACCCGGTACAGAGCGCCCGGCCGCTCGCCCTGCGCCATGCCGCCCACGTAGAACGCCCCGTCGGGCGCCGCGGCGCCCTCGTTGAGCCGGACCGTCGGGTCGTCCCACAGCGTCGCGAGCACGCGCACCGGGGCGTCGTCGGCGTCCGCGACCGCGACGGACCGCTCGAGCCCGACGACGAACCCACCGCCCGCACGCGGCCGCACCACGGCCGCGTGGTCACCCACGTGCAGGCGGTCGACGCCGCCGTCGGGCTGCAGCGTGAGGAGGTCTCCGGCCAGCATGTCCACGTAGCGCAGCCCGCCCCAGCCGGGCCACCACACGGGCCCCTCCGCGTGGTAGGCAACGGGACCGGTGACGTTCTCGACGTGGGGCTCAGGCACGGGACCCATCCTCGCCCGTGGGCCGTCCGCTCGCCGGGCGGGCGACGCTGCGTCCACCCGGAGGCTGAGGCGTGGACCCCTCCTGAGGAGGACGCGCGACCAGCCTGCCGCGGTGTTGGCTGGATCGGTGACCAGCGAACTCACGGCGGCGGACCGCCCGACGACACCTCCTGCAGCGGCCTGTGCGGTGGCTGTCGATCCATCGGCTACCGCCTCGCCGGCGGCCGGTCCCGGGCCGACGTCCCCTCGCCCGCGGGCTGCACTCGTCCTGGCGCTGCTCGGCGCGGCGGCCGGTCTCGGCGTGCTCACGGAGTGGCTCCAGGGCGTGCTCGTCGACCCGTGGGCGATGTGGGCCAACTCGATCGCGGCGTGGGTCGTCGTCGCGTTCGCCGCCGGTGCGCTCGTGCGCGGAGGTGCCCGCGCGGCACTCGTCGGTGTCGGTGCGGAGCTCCTGCTGGTCGCGGGGTACTACGTCGCACGCACCGTGCACGACGTCCCGTCCGATCTCGGCACGCTCCTGTTCTGGGTGGGCGGCGCGGTCGTCGGTGGCATCGTGTTCGGCCTCGCGGGCTCGTGGTGGCGGTCGGACGTCGTCTGGCGCCAGGTCACGGGCCTGGCGCTCCTCTGCGGCGTGCTCGTGAGCGAGGGCCTCGTGCGCTGGCTCCTGTTCCCGTGGCAGGGCGCGTCGGGCGCGATCCTCTGCGCCGTCGGGTTGGTCGCCGCCGTGCTCCTCGCCCGCACGCCGCGACAACGGTGGCTCGTGCCGCTCGCCCTCGCCGCGACCGTCCCCCTGGGGCTCGCCGGTGCGGGGGCCGCGAACCACGTCCTGTCGCTCTGACCACCGCACCGTGCCGGCCGGCGGCGTGACGGGACCGATCTCCCGCACCGTGGGTCGCGCGGCGTACCCTGGGCGCATGTTCACGCGCGACTGGTGGTGGCTGCCCCCGCAGCCGTGACCTGTCGTGCCCACGTCCCGAGCTGCGCTCCGCAGCCGGGACGTCGTCATGTGCGGCGATCCCGAGTCCGACCGGTCCGTGCCGGACCACCGGACCTGCGCCGCGCGGCTCCCCTCCCCGAAGGAGAGCTCCCATGACCGTCACCCTCACCCCGCCCGCCGCGCCGAGCCGCGAGAGCGCATCCGCGCCGTCCTCCACCGCGTCCGTCGCCGCGGCGCGCGCCCGCAGCGCCGAGATCGAGGCGCAGATCGCCGCCGACCCGTCACGCTTCCGCGTCCTCACCGGGGAGCGACCGACCGGGGCGCTGCACCTCGGCCACTACGTCGGGACCGTCGCGAACCGCGTGCGCCTGCAGCGCGCCGGGGTCGAGGTCGTGCTCGTGATCGCCGACTACCAGGTCATCACCGACCGCGACGAGACGGGCGACCTGCGCGGCACCGTGCGCGAGATCGTCCTGGACTACCTCGCCGCGGGCATCGACCCGGAGCGCACGACGATCTTCACGCACTCGTCCGTCCCCGCGCTGAACCAGCTCCTCCTGCCGTTCCTCAGCCTCGTCACGACGGCCGAGATCGAGCGCAACCCGACCGTCAAGGCCGAGGCGCTCGCGGCGGCGCGGCGGCAGGGGCGGCCGATGAGCGGGCTGCTGTTCACCTACCCGGTCCACCAGGCCGCCGACATCCTGTTCTGCCACGGCAACCTCGTCCCGGGCGGTCAGGACCAGCTCCCGCACGTCGAGCTCACGCGCACGGTCGCGCGGCGCTTCAACCAGCGCTACGCCGCGGCCAGCCCGTACTTCCCCGAGCCCGACGTGCTGCTCGCACCCGCGCCGACGATCCTCGGCACCGACGGGCGCAAGATGAGCAAGTCCGCGGGCAACGCGCTCGAGCTGCGCGACGACGAGGACGCCACAGCACGCTTCGTGCGGCGCGCGAAGACCGACTCCGAGCGGCACGTCACCTACGAGCCGGACCGTCGCCCGGAGGTCGCCAACCTCCTGACGCTCGGCGCGTTCGCCGCCGGGACGACGCCCGAGGCGCTCGCGGACGAGATCGGTGCCGGGGGAGCGGGGCGCCTCAAGCACGTGGTGACCGAGGCGCTCGTCGAGCACCTGCGCCCGCTCCGTGCCCGACGACGCGCGCTCGCCGCGGGCGACGGACCCGACCCTCTCGACGTGCTCGCCCGGGGCAACGCGCGCGCGAACGAGATCGCGGACCGCACCCTCGACGACGTCCGCGACCTCATGGGTATGCGGTACTGAGCGCGTGGCGGCGCCGGCCGGCGCCGCCACGCAGCCGCGCGTCAGGCGCCCAGCCCGGCCCGGTCGACCTTGCGGTGGAACCGCATCCCCGCGAGCCCGCCCAGCACGGCCCCGACCAGGCTCACGACGGCGGCGGCGACGAGCGCGATGACGCCCCCGGTCGTGAGGTCGCTCGTGCTCACCGGGATCTGCGGGAACGCGTTGAGCTCCGACAGCACGTTGTACTGGCTGCCGGCGACGAGCCCCACGAGCGCGAGCACGATCGCGATGACGACGGCCCACAGCCAGACCGCGAGACCCTGCTTCGCGCCGTCGAACCGCGCCATGCGGCCGGCGACGTACCCGCCGCAGTAGTAGGCGACGAACAGGACGACGAGCAGGACGATGCCGCCGACGACGCCGATCGTCTCGGCGTTCTCGGTCGCCTGGTCGGCGGCGTCCTGGAGGTCGGTCGACGTGTTGAGACCGAAGACGGCGCCGGCGGCCGCGGCCAGCGCGGTGAGCAGGACGACCGTCCCGGTGGCGGTGAGCCACCCGAAGAAGGCCGAGCCGATCTTGATGCCCCCGTGCTCCTCCTTCTCACGCGCCACCACGGTCTCGCGGTCGTGCGCGACGGCCTCGCGGTCCGCCGGGACGCGGGCGTCGTCGGCGCCTCGCGGGGTCGGCTCGTTCTCGGGACGGGTCGCCCCGTAGCTGGTGCTCATGGCCGGTTCTCCTCTCCGTCGGTCTCGACGATCTCCTCGCGGACGCGCTCCGTGACCGTGCGCTCCTCACCGGAGCTCTCGCTCCCCGTCCCGGGCCCCTCTCCCGGGACGGTCTGCGTGACGTACTCCGTGACGACGTACCGGCGCAGCCGGACCCGGCCCGTCGCGTCGTCGGACGACGCCGACATGTCGTCGGGCGGACCGGCGGCGTGCCTGCCGACGGCGCCCGCCTCGTCCGTGCGGTCGTCCCGCGCGTCGTCGCCCCGACCGTCCTGACCGCGCGGGTCGTCGCCGTCGTGGTCGCGCTCGTCGGTCCGGATGCCGCCGGCCGAACCCTCGCCGACGTCGGTCTGCGCGCGTCCGTAGTACCGGTAGAGCTCCGCCTCCTCCTCCGGGGAGAGGTGGCCCTCCGAGTCGTCCACGCGCGGGGCGTCCTTGACCTGGTCCTTGCCGAACGGGACGCGGATCTCGTCACCCGCCACGTCCGCGTCGGCGAGCGGGACGAACGACTCCGCGGTGCCGAACAAGCCCGTCTTGACGGTCACCCACTCGGGGTCTCCCGTGCGGGCGTCGAGGAAGACCTGGCCGACCTTGCCGATCTTCTCCCCGGTGCTCGAGACGACCGACCCCCCGCGGAGAAGCCTCTCGATCTGGTCCGTGCTGATCATGGTGGGTCCTTCGATCTCTCGTGCTGCCGCAGTGGCTCGCGATCGAGAGGCCCGCCTGCTGGAGCCGACGTCTCCAGCGTGCCGAGCGTGGCGTGCACACGCACGTGGGCGGGCAGCACCGTGCGTGCTGCCCGCCCACGTCCCCGCCCGACGAAGGATGCGCTGCTCAGGCCTCGAGCCGGTCACGCAGGCGCGCGAGCTGGGCCCACAGCTCGTCCGGCACGCGGTTGCCGAACGTGTCGAAGAACTCGGCGGTGAGCTCCGCCTCGGCCAGCCACGGCTCGGGCGCGACGTCGAACAGGGCGTCCAGGGCGCCGTCGGGCAGGTCGAGGCCCGTGGTGTCCAGCGCGCCGGTGGCCGGGAGGAGGCCGACCGGGCTCTTCACGGCGCCGCAGTCGGTCCGGACGCCGTGGGCGCGGTCGACCTGCGCGGCGATCCACGCGAGGACGCGCGAGTTCTCGCCGAACCCGGGCCAGAGGAAACGCCCGTCGGCGTCCTTGCGGAACCAGTTGACCTGGAAGATCTTGGGCCGCTTGTCGGCGTCGATCGACGCCCCGACCCGGAGCCAGTGTGCCCAGTGGTCGGCCATGTTGTAGCCGCAGAACGGCAGCATCGCGAAGGGGTCCCGGCGCAGCTCGCCGACGGTGCCCTCGGCGGCGGCGGTCTGCTCGGAGGAGATCGTCGCGCCCATGAACACGCCGTGCTCCCAGCCGTACGCCTGTGCGACGAGCGGGACGTTGCTGGCGCGCCGGCCGCCGAAGATGATCGCGTCGATCGGGACGCCGTCGGGGTCCTCCCACGAGTCGGCGATCGTCGGGCACTGCGCCGCCGCGACCGTGAAGCGCGAGTTGGGGTGCGCGGCGGTGCGGCCGCCGTCGCCGTCGGAGGGCGTCCAGTCCTGGCCCGTCCAGTCGACGAGGTGGCTCGGCGGCTCGGGCGTCAGTCCCTCCCACCAGACGTCACCGTCGTCGGTCAGGGCGACGTTGGTGAAGATCGTGTCCCGGTCGAACGTCTCGACGGCGGCCGGGTTCGTCTCGATCCCCGTGCCCGGTGCGACGCCGAAGAAGCCCGCCTCGGGGTTGATGGCGCGCAGCCGACCGTCGGGGCCCGTGCGCAGCCACGCGATGTCGTCGCCGATCGTCTCGACCGTCCAGCCCGGGATCGTCGGGCGCAGCATCGCGAGGTTGGTCTTGCCGCACGCCGAAGGGAACGCTGCGGCGAGGTGGTAGCGGCGCCCCTCGGGCGACGTCGCGCGGATGACGAGCATGTGCTCGGCGAGCCAGCCCTCGTCGCGCGCCATCACCGACGCGATGCGCAGCGCGAAGCACTTCTTGCCGAGCAGCGCGTTGCCGCCGTAGCCCGACCCGTAGGACCAGATCTCGCGCGTCTCGGGGAAGTGGGCGATGTACTTCGTCTCGTTGCAGGGCCAGGGGACGTCCTCGGAGACGGCGCCCGTGTCGTCGACGAGCGGCGCGCCGACCGAGTGGACGGCCGGGACGAACGGGGTGCCGCCGTCGATCAAATCCATGACGTCCTGACCGACGCGCGTCATGACGCCCATGCTCACCACGACGTACGGCGAGTCGGTGACCTGGACGCCGACCTGCGAGATCGGCCCGCCGACGGGGCCCATCGAGAACGGGACGACGTACATCGTGCGGCCGCGCATCGCCCCCTCGAAGACGCCGCGCAGCTCGGCACGCATGGCCTCGGGCTCGCGCCAGTTGTTCGTCGGGCCCGCGTCGACCTCGTCGCGCGAGCAGATGAACGTGCGGGACTCGACGCGTGCGACGTCGTTCGGGTCGGACCGTGCGAGGTAGCTGCCCGGGCGGAGCTCGGGGTTCAGGGGCAGGAGGGTCCCGGCGTCGACCATGAGGTCGACCAGGCGCTGTTTCTCCTCGGCGGAGCCGTCGCACCACACGATCGCGTCGGGCTCGGTGAGGTTCGCGATCTCCCGCACCCAGGCGCGGGCGTCGCGCGGGCGCGGGTCTGTGGTGTGCGCGGGAGAGCCCGTCGACGAGGTGAGGCCGGCGAGCTCGGTGTCGACGTCGTCCAGGAGGGCGGCGAGACGGCTGCGGCGGGGGGTGGTCGCGGTCATGGGAGGCTCCCGGGGTCGAGGGAATTCCGGTCGATACCTTGAGCCTGCCGCTCATCTCGGTGAGATTCCTCAGCGGAGCCCTGTGAAGATCGAGCGTTCTTGACGTACCGTGAAGGAATGCCACGTCCGACCGACCCTGCGCACGGGGACTCCTCCTCGTCGACCGGGGAGCCGCACGCCGACCTCATCACCCTCGGCCGCCGGGTCCGCCACTTCCGTACCGCCCGGGGCCTGACGCTGGACGCGCTCGGCGACGCCGTCGGCACGGCGCCGAGCCTGCTCTCGATGATCGAGAACGGGCGCCGCGAGCCGCGACTGTCGCTCCTCCAACAGCTCGCCCAGGTGCTCGACGTGTCCGTGGCCGACCTGCTCACGGACGAACCGCCGTCGCGCCGGGCCGCGCTGGAGATCGAGCTCGACCGGGCGCAGCGCGGGCCGCTGTTCGCCGCGCTCGGGCTGCCGTCCGTGAAGGCGAGCCAGAAGCTTCCCCTGCCGGTCCTCGAGAACCTCGTGGGCCTGCACGCCGAGCTCCAGCGCCGCGCGACCGAGGCGATCGCGACGCCCGAGGAGGCGCGCCGCGCGAACACCGAGCTCCGGCTCGAACGGCAGGCGCGCAACAACTACTACCCGGAGATCGAGGAGCTCGCCGAGGACATGACCCGCCGGGCCGGGTACACGGTCGGTGCCCTCACGCACCGGACCGTGGCCCGCATGGCCGAGCAGCTCGGGTTCACGATCTGGCACGTCGACGACCTGCCCCACTCGACCCGCACGGTGACCGACCTGCGCCACGGGCGCATCTACCTCCCCCCGGCGTCGATCCCGGGCGGGCACGGCCTGCGCTCTCTCGCGCTGCAGGCCCTCGCGCACCGCGTCCTCGGCCACGAGCGGCCGCGCTCGTACGCGGAGTTCCTGCGCCAGCGCGTCGAGATCACGTACTTCGCGGCGTGCTGCCTCATCCCGCAGTCGGCCGCGGTCGACTTCCTCGAGCGGCGCAAGCGCGAGAAGGACCTCGCCGTCGAGGACTTCCGCGACGCGTTCGGCGTCACGCACGAGGCCGCCGCGCAGCGCTTCACCAACCTCGCGACGGAGCACCTCGGCATCCCGCTGCACTTCCTGCGCGTGGGCGACGACGGCGCCCTGTTCCGGGGGTACGCGAACGACGGGCTCCCGCTGCCCGCCGACGTCACCGGCGCGATCGAGGGACAGATGGTGTGCCGGCGTTGGGCCGTCCGGGAGGCGTTCACGCGCCGCGACCGCGCGCAGGAGTCGTACCAGTACACCGACACCCCGGCCGGCACGTTCTGGTGCTCCACCCAGACCGGGACGACGACGAACGGCCAGTTCGCCCTGGCCGTCGGGGTCCCGTTCGCCTCGGCCAAGTGGTTCCGCGGGCGCGACACGACGGTGCGCCGGCAGTCCGGCTGCCCCGACGAGTCGTGCTGCCGCCGCCCCGCAGCGGCCGCTGCGGCGCAGTGGCAGGACGTGTCGTGGCCGAGCGCGCGCATGCACCAGCACGTGCTCTCCGCGCTGCCCACCGGCGCGTTCCCCGGCGTCGACGCGACCGAGGTCTACGCGTTCCTCGACAAGCACGCCCCGGGCCCATCCACCCGCTGAGTGCTGGGTATATGTCGTCGGACGAGCCGTCAGACGACAAATACCCAGCACTCAGCAGTGTCGTGCGTGGCATGCTTCCGGGCATGGACGTCCTCGCGCTCGCGTCCCACGAGGACCCGGACCTCCGGGTCAGGGCGATGGCCGAGCTCCCGTTCCTCGACGCGGACGACCTGCCGACACCGGAGGTCGTGGCGTTGGCCGTCCGGCTCACCACCGATCCCGTGCCGCGGGTGCGCGACTGGGCGACGTTCGTGCTGGCGCAACAGTTCCGCGAGGTCGACACGCCCGAGCTGCGGGACGCGCTCGCGGCTCGGCTCGACGACGACGACCGCGAGACGCGGCAGGAAGCGCTCGTCGGACTCGCGTACCGACGCGACCCGCGTGCGCTGCCGCACGTGCGGCGAGCCCTGACCCGACGGAGCGGTGACGTCTGGCAGCTGGAGGTCGTCGCAGCGGGCGCACTGGGTGACCCGTCACTGCATCCGCTCGTCGCGGCGCACCGTTCCGGGTGGGACGACCCCGCGGCAGCGCTGCAGGCCGACGCGGCGTGCCGGCTGACCGACCCGCGCGGACCGGGCGACGACCTGCTCGACGGCGTGGCAGACCTGTACCGCCGGCGTGCGTCGGGGATGCCGGACGGTCCCGGCATCCGGGCCTGGACGCTCCTGGACGTCCTGCTCGACATCGCCCCGCACCGCGCGCCGGAGCTCGACGACGCCATCGCTGCGCGGCTCGCCGGCGACCCGGCGGCACTCCGCGAGCTACGGGAGAGCTCTGTTCTCGCGCAGCTCGCCGACGAGGCGCGCTGTGACGGACCTGGGCCTGCCGAACCCCGGGTTACGCGCCCATGAGCAGCCTGATCGGCGCGTAACCCGGGGTTCGGCAACGAGCCCGGGGGGGTCGGCGAGTCTCAGCGGGTGGGGAGGGGGCCGCCGCGTGCCGTGAGGCGATCGGCGAGCCGCTGGAACACGTCGCCGGTGCGCAGGCCGTCGTGCTCGAACTCGTTGGTCACCCACGTCTCGACGTTGCCGACGTGCGCGGCCGTCTCGAGCGACAGCCCGGCATCGACGAACATGTCGTCGTGGTAGACCGCGGCCTCGACGGGAACCTCGTTGCGGGCGAGCACGTCGAGGTCGTAGAGGTCGGGCCAGTCCTCCCACACCGCGAGCGCCTCGGCCGCCGCGCGGAACGGTCGCAGCGCGGCGACCTCGTCGAGCATCCAGGGGTAGATCATCTCGCCCGTGAGCAGCAGAGGCCGCGCGTCGGCGGCGAAGGCGGGGTCGTCGTCGCGCACGTCCTGCGCCGCCCACGCGGTGGGGCCGGTGTGCGACTGCGCGTAGATCGACTCGTGCAGCACGGCGTACAGCGGGTTGGTGCGGAACGACGTCGCGGCGGCGACCTCGGCGAGGAACGTGTCGGTGAGCTCGTCCGGGGCGCCCGGGTCGAACGCCTCGTCGACGATCCAGTGGATCCGCTCCGCGCCGGGCTTCATGCCCAGGTCCATGCCGACCGACTGGAACCGGTGCACGGAGAGGGGGTCGCCGTCGGGCAGCCGGACGTCGCCGACGGCGAGGCGGTCGGCGATGCGCGCGAGGCGCGCCTCGTCCTCGGGGTACCGCGACAGGTAGCGGGCGTTCTTCCCGACGACGCGCGGCTGGGTCCGGCGGTAGACCTCGCGCGCGTCGGCGCGCAGCCCGGGCAGGCCGCCGGTGACGAGGCACGCGGCGAGGGCCTCGGGCGCGCGCGACAGGTAGGTCATCGTGAGGAACCCGCCGTACGACTGCCCGAGCGACGTCCAGCGCCGACCGCCGTAGACCGTCCGGCGCACGTGCTCGGCGTCGGCGACGATCGCGTCGGCACGGAAATGCGAGAGGTGCCCCGCCTGGGCGCCTGCCGCACCGCGCGCGACGAGCGCCGCGCCGCGCACCGCGGACGACCGCCCGGTGCCGCGTTGGTCGAGCAGGACGACGCGGTAGGTCTTCAGCGCCTCGCCGAGCCAGCCGTCGGGGCCCGTGGGCCGTGGACCCTTCCCGCCGGGCCCGCCCTGGAGGAACACGAGCAGAGGGAGGTCGTCGCGGCGTCGGGCCGGGTCCACGACCTCGCGGACGAACACGGTGAGGCGACGGGGGTCGGCGTCGTCCCACCAGTCGAGCGGCACCTCGACCTCGCGGTCCGTGACGTGCATCCCGGGCACGGTATAGCTGCTCTCGCGCGTGGTGCTCACGCCGCCACCCTAGCCACCGCCCACGACGTGAGAGGCGTCCGCTCAGAGCTGGACGGTCTCGTTCTCGCCGCCGTCGTAGGGCGTGCCCGTGACCTTGGCCTTGACGAGGCTGAAGAGCGTCGCGACGCGACCGCCGGGGGAGTCCCAGTACTCCGCCGTGTCCGCGTGCAGCCGGATGAGCACGACCTCCGGGGTGTCGGGGCCGTCGGGGAACCACGCGTCGGCGACGGCGTTCCACAGCTCGCGGATCTTCGCGCGGTCCCGGACGACGCTCGCGCGGCCGGACAGGGAGACCCACGAGCTCGACCCGGAGAACGCGGCGTTGGCCGACGAGTCGTGCGCGATCTCCGCGACCTTGTGCGAGTCCTGGGCCGCGAAGAACCACAGGTCCCCGTCGAAGTCGACGGCCTGGACGCCCATGGGCCGGCTGACGAGGCTCCCGTCCTCGGCGACGGTCGTGAGCATCGCGATGTTCTCGTCCTGGATGAGCTCGCGGACCTTCGCGACCTCGTCAGACCCCGCGTGCGGCAGCTCGTGGTGCGTGTCGGTCATGACGCCTCCCGTGGATGTCGGACCGCGGTCGTGCGACCCGTCCTCGACGCTAGGTAGCCCTCGCCGCGCTCGCTCGCCGAGGCCGGGGTCGGCGAGCGGTCAGACGTCGCGCACGACGACGACCTTGCCCCGAGCCCTTCCCGTCCCGTGCACGGTGAGGGCCTCGGGCACCTCCGCGAGGGGGAACGTGCGGTCGATGTGGATCGCGACCTCGCCGGCGGCGCACAGGTCGGCCAGAGGTCCGAAGTGTCGAGGACCCGAACGCACGAGCAGGACGCCGAGCCGCGCGCCGGTCAGCGCCCCCACGACGGGCCCGACGGTGAGCATGCGGAGCAGCGTCCGCAGCGTGCCGCCGACCATGAGGCACCGACCGTGGCGGGCGAGCGCGCGCCGGTAGGCGAAGACCGACCGGTCCGCGACCAGGTCCACGACGAGGTCGTACCGACCGGTCCGCGTGAAGTCGGTCCGGCGGTAGTCGATCACCTCCTGTGCGCCCAACCGGCGGACGAAGTCCAGCTTGCCCTCGGCGTCGACGCCCGTGACGTGCATGCCCCGCGCCACCGCCAGCTGGACGAGGAAGCTCCCCGTGCCCCCGCCGGCGCCGTTGACGAGCAGACGTCGACCCGGAGCACCGGACGCGAGGGCCTGCAGGGCGATGGCGCCTGACTGCGGGATCGTGGACGCCTCGGCGAAGGTCAGCGTCGGCGGCTTGTGCGCGAGCGCCTTCTCGGGCATCACCACGTACTCCGCGAACCCGCCGCGGCGCGGGAGGTTGTCGCCGTAGACGTCGTCACCCGGACGGAAGCGCGTGACCCCCTCGCCGATCGCGACGACCCGCCCCGCGACGTCGGACCCCAGGACCCGCGTGCGCGGCGCGCGGAGACCGTCGAGGCGGGTGTACCCGGGACTGCCGCGCAGCGCCTCCCAGTCCGACAGGTTCACCGACGTCGCGACGACCTCGACGAGCACCTCGCCCCGCGCCGGCGCCGGCGTCGGCACCTCCCGGAACCGCAGCTCGTCGACCGACCCGTACCGCTCGTACACCCACGCGCGCACCCGACCACCGTAGGGACTCCGTCGCCCCGGAGCGAGCGCACCCACACCTCGCCCTCGCCCACGTCGGCCAGCAGCCCGGCCGCACCCCCGCGAAGGACGACACGAAAGGAGGGGGTGGGATGGGATCGCCGGTCGTGGCGGGTCTGGCGGGAGCGCGCGAGGAACGAGCGCGCGGATGGTAGACCGGCGATCCCATCCCACCCCCTCCGGACGAGAAGGCGGGACCTCCGTCGAGTACGGGCTTACTGCTCCACGTCCTCGTCCACCCACTCGAACGTCTTCGTCACGGCCTTCTTCCAGTTGCGGTACAGCCGCTCGCGCTCGCCCTCCTCGACGGCGGGCGTCCAGCGCTTGTCCTCGGCCCAGTTGTCGATGACGTCCTGCTCGCCCTTCCAGAACCCGACGGCGATGCCTGCGGCGTACGCGGCGCCGAGCGCGGTCGTCTCGGCGACCTTCGGGCGCACGACGTCGACGCCGAGCTGGTCGGCCTGGAACTGCATGAGCAGCTCGTTGGCGACCATGCCGCCGTCGACGCGCAGCTCGGTGAGGTCGACGCCGGAGTCGGCGTTCATGGCGTCGAGCACCTCGCGCGTCTGGTAGGCCGTGGCCTCGAGCGCGGCGCGCGCGATGTGGTTGCGGTTGACGTACCGGGTGAGGCCGACGAGCGCACCGCGCGCGTCGGGTCGCCAGTACGGCGCGAAGAGGCCGGAGAACGCGGGCACGAAGTACGCGCCGCCGTTGTCCTCGACCTTGCCGGCGAGCCACTCGACGTCGGGCGAGTCCTCGAACATGCCGAGGTTGTCGCGCAGCCACTGGATGAGGGACCCGGTGACGGCGATCGAGCCCTCGAGCGCGTAGCGCTGCGGCTGGTCGCCGATCTTGTAGCAGACGGTCGTGAGGAGGCCGTTCTCGCTCATGACCTTCTCGGTGCCCGTGTTGAGGAGCATGAAGTTGCCGGTGCCGTACGTGTTCTTGGCCTGCCCGACCTCGAAGCACGCCTGGCCGAACGTCGCGGCCTGCTGGTCGCCGAGGATGCCGGCGATCGGGACGCCGGGGAGGAGGCCCTGCTGGCGACCCTCGCCGTAGACCTCGGACGACGACCGGATCTCGGGCAGCATCGACATCGGGATACCCATGTCGGCGGCGATGTCCTCGCGCCACGACAGGGTGTCGAGGTCCATGAGCATGGTGCGGGACGCGTTCGTCACGTCGGTGATGTGCACGCCGCCGTTGACGCCACCGGTGAGGTTCCACAGGGTCCACGTGTCGGTGTTGCCGAAGACCAGGTCGCCCGCCTCCGCCTTCTCGCGTGCGCCCTCGACGTTGTCGAGGATCCACTTGACCTTCGGCCCGGAGAAGTAGGTGGCGAGCGGCAGACCGACGATCGACTTGTACTTCTCGGGGCCGTCGGAGCCGCCGAGCTCGTCGACGATCTTCTGCGTGCGGGTGTCCTGCCAGACGATCGCGTTGTACACGGGCTTGCCCGTGGTCTTGTCCCAGACCACGGCGGTCTCGCGCTGGTTGGTGATGCCGACGGCGGCGATGTCGTTGTGGGTGACGTTCGCGCGGGTCAGCGCCAGGCCGACGGCCTCGCGCACGTTGTTCCAGATCTGCTCCGGGTTGTGCTCCACCCACCCGGCGCGGGGGAAGATCTGGTCGTGCTCGAGCTGTCCCGTGGAGACGATCTCCCCGGAGTGGTTGAAGACGATGGCCCGGGAGCTCGTGGTTCCCTGGTCGATGGCGAGAACGTAGTCGGCCATGGTGTGCTCAGTCCTTCACGTCGGTGTGGTGTGCAGAGAGGTGGTGCGGGTGGGTGGTCAGGGTCGCGGCCTCGGGCCCGGCGCCCGACGCCGCGTGGTCGCCTGACCGGGGTGGCCCCTGTCACCCCGGTCACGCGACCGACGGTCAGGCGTAGACGCCGCCGAGAAGACCGGCGAGGACGCCGCCCACGAGCGGTCCGGCGACGGGCACCCACGAGTAGGACCAGTCGCTCGACCCCTTGCCCCGGATGGGCAGCAGCGCGTGCGCGATGCGCGGACCGAGGTCGCGGGCGGGGTTGATGGCGTACCCGGTGGGGCCACCGAGGCTCGCGCCGATGCCGACGACGATCAGCGCGACGGCGAGCGGACCCAGCCCCGACGGCGTCCTGCCCGAGACGACGACGAAGAACACCAGCACGAACGTCGCGAGGACCTCGGTGACGAAGTTCCACCCGTACGAGCGGATCTCCGGGCCGGTCGAGAACACGGCGAGCTTCGTGGCGGCGGGCGCGTCCTCGTCGAAGTGCTTCTTGTAGGCGAGGTACGCGAGGACGGCACCGATGATGGCGCCCAGCATCTCTGCCCCGAAGTACATGAACATGTTGCCGACGGTCGGTTCGATCGTCGCAGTCACCGCGCCCTCGGGCCCGGTGAGGACCGCGAACGGCTTGTCCGCGGCGAAGAGCCCGATCGTCACCGCGGGGTTCAGGTGGGCGCCGGACTTGAAGGCGACGAACACACCGGCGAAGACCGCGAGGCCCCATCCGAAGTTGATGAGGAGCCAGCCGCCGTTGAAACCCTTGCTCCGCGGCAGGACGACGTTCGCGACGACGCCCGCGCCGAGGAGGATCAGGGTCGCCGTTCCGAGGACCTCGGACCAGAAGGCGTTCATGAGGAGTTGATCCATGGTGCGCTCTCTTTCGTGGTGGACTGCTCTGTCTCAACCGCCCGGTCGCGGCGCGCCCGGGATGCTTCTCTCGCCGTGCTCAGCTCTCCCGCAGCGGCTGGAGCGGGGCCACGTCGTCGACGGCGAGGCGGGTGCGCTCGGCCGCGTCGTCGTCCGGCTCCTGCTCGGCGGCGGCCTCGGCGTTCGCGCGGTCGGTATAGCTGCGGACCTCGGCGTCGCGGGTGGCGTCGTCCCAGCCGAGGACACCGGCCGCGATCTCGGCGATCTCCGGGAGGGCGGCGAGCCCGCGGTCTGCGACCTCGTAGTTGAGCCGCGTGCGGTGCAGCAGCAGGTCCTCGAGGTGCAGGGCGCCCTCGTGAGACACGCCGTACGCGATCTCGGCACGCAGGTAGGCAGGGGCGTGCTCGAGCGGCTTCGCGAGGTCCGGCTGCTCCTCGCACAGCTCGACGATCTCGCGCAGGTTCGAGCCGTACCGGTGCAGCAGGTGGTCGAC
Source organism: Cellulosimicrobium sp. PMB13 (assembly GCF_051294865.1). Classification (NCBI taxonomy): domain Bacteria; kingdom Bacillati; phylum Actinomycetota; class Actinomycetes; order Micrococcales; family Promicromonosporaceae; genus Cellulosimicrobium; species Cellulosimicrobium sp. PMB13. The sequence continues at coordinate 1,859,010 of NZ_CP145910.1, forward strand.
CATCGCGGGCGTCCAGCGGTACCGCGACGCCCAGGGCCGGGCCTGGCGGCGCACGGCGTCGAGCCCGACCGCGCCGAGCAGGGGGATCTTGTGCGTGATGGATCCCAACGCGCTCGCGCGCTGGCCGATCGCGAAGTCGACGGCGTCCTTGGCCATGACGCGGTACGTCGTGAGCTTGCCGCCCGCGATGACGGTCAGGCCCGGCGTCGGGGAGGCCACGGTGTGCTCGCGCGACACCTTGGCCGAGCTCGTGCCCTCCTTGGTGCCGGGCTGCAGCAGGGGGCGCAGGCCGGCCCACGTGCCGATGATGTCGTCGCGGGTGAGCGGGTGGGCGAGCACGGCGTTGGCGTGCTCGAGCACGTAGTCGATGTCGGCGGAGGTCGCGACGGGGTGCTGCAGCTCCTGCTCCCACGGGGTGTCGGTGGTGCCGACGACCCAGTAGCGCGACCACGGGATGACGAACAGCACCGACTTCTCGGTCTGGAGGATCAGGCCGACCTGTCCCTTGATGCGTTCGCGCGGGACGACGATGTGGATGCCCTTGGACGCCAGCACGCGCAGCCCGCCCTCGGAGCCGGCGAGCGCCTCGGTGTCCTCGGTCCAGACGCCCGTCGCGTTGATGACCGAGCGCGCCCGCACGGTGAGCTCGTGGCCGGTCTCGAGGTCCACGAGCACCGCACCGTTGACCGCGCCGGTCGCGCCCTTGGTCAGGGAGACCACCTGGGTGCGCGACGCCGCGTGCGCGCCGTACGAGGCGGCGGTGCGCACGAGCGTGCTCACGAGACGGGCGTCGTCGACGGAGGCGTCCCAGTACTGCACCGCGCCGACCGCGGCGTCGTGCGCGAGGTCGGGGAACTTCTTCTCCATGCGGCTCCGGCTCAGGTGCCGGTGGAACGGGAGGGCGCGCTTGCCGGGGGCGACGCTCGCGAGCGTGTCGTAGAGCGCGATGCCTGCCCCGACGTAGGCCCGCTCCCACACGCGGTGCTCGAGGGGGTAGAGGAACGGGACGGGGCGGACGAGGTGAGGCGCGATCTCCTTGAGGAGCAGGTCGCGCTCGGTGAGCGCCTCGTGCACGAGGTGGAAGTCGAGCATCTGGAGGTACCGCAGGCCACCGTGGACCAGCTTGCTCGACCGGCTCGACGTCCCGGCGGACCAGTCCTGCGCCTCGACGATCGCCGTCGACAGCCCGCGGGTCACCGCGTCGAGCGCGATGCCGGCCCCGGTCACACCGCCGCCGATGACGAGGACGTCGAGCTCGGCGTCCGCGCTCGTGCTCGCCTCGAGCGCGGCGAGCGCCTGCCGGCGGGAGTCCGCCGTGAGTCTCGTGGATGCCATCCGTCCAACCTCTTCCCGTCCGTGTCGTCCTGCGTGCCGGACGCCGTCTCAGGTGACGCTCACTGCCGACGTTCCCACGCACGGCCGAGGTGCGCGAGCCGGAAACGTCCCGGTCCGGGCGGACCGTCGCGTCCTCGCACGCCCTTCACACCACCACGGCGCGAACGGACGCGCAAGCCATGTGCACGAACGTGCAGAATGGAGGTCCCCGACGGACGGAGCCGTGATGGTGGACCGAGAGCAGGACGTGCTGCGCGCGGCCTCGATGTACTACCTGCAGGACATGAAGATGGAGGCGATCGCGAAGCACCTGCGCACGTCGCGGTCGACCGTCTCGCGGCTCGTGAAGCGCGCCCGGGAGACCGGCCTGGTCGAGATCTCGCTGCGGCCGACGCAGAGCCGTGCGCCGGGGCTCGGCCAGCACGTGGCGAGCACGTGGGGGATCGACGCGTACGTCGTACCGGTCCCCGACCAGGCGCTGCAGGTCGACCGCCTCGAGCAGGTCGCGATGACGACGGCGCGCCTGCTGTCGACGTGGTTCGACTCGGACATGGTCCTCGGCATCGCGTGGGGCACGACGCTCTCCGCCGTGTCGCGGCACCTGCCCCGCAAGCCGACGCGGGGGAGCGCCGTCGTGCAGCTCAACGGCGCGGCGAACACGCGCACGTCGGGCGTCCACTACGCGGGCGACCTCATCGCCGGGTTCGGCACGGCGTTCGACGCCCACGTGCACCATTTCCCGGTGCCGGCGTTCTTCGACTACGCCGAGACCAAGCAGGCGATGTGGCGCGAGCGGTCGGTGCGGCGGGTGCTGGACGTCCAGCAGCGGGCGGACATCGCGCTCTTCTCGGTGGGGGCGGTCGCGGGTGGCGTGCCCTCGCACGTCTACTCCGCGGGCTACCTCGAGCGGGAGGACATCGCGGTGCTCGACGGCGAGGGCGTGGTCGGGGACGTGTGCACCGTGTTCCTCCGACCGGACGGGACCTATCGCGACATCGCGCTCAACGAGCGCGCCACGGGTCCGGCGCCGGACGAGCTGCGCCGCGTCCCGCGCCGCGTGTGCGTCGTCGCCGGGGACAACAAGGTCGCGCCGCTGCGGGCGGCGCTGCGCGCCGGCGTGGTGACGGACCTGGTGATCGACGAGATCACCGCGTCGCGGCTCGTCGCGAGCGCGTGAGCAGGTATGCACTCTCCTGCGTGAGTATGCACTGCGCGTCGGATCGTCGTACAGTGACGTCGTGCCCACGCCTCCCGTCGACGACGCGCGCCCCGACGCCACGGGGGTCCGCGTGCGCCCCGCGCTCCCCGCGGACGTCCGGTCGATCCGGGCTCTCGTCCAGCCCTACGCCGAGGCCCGCATCCTCCTCGCGAAGGAGATGGTCGGCTACTACGAGGCCGTGCAGGAGTTCGTCGTGGCCGACGCCGTCCGCCCGGCCGCGCGACCCGGGGCTGCTCCCGAGGTGGTCGGCTGCGGGGCGCTCCACGTCATGTGGGACGACCTCGCCGAGATCCGCACGCTCGCGGTGGATCCCGCCTGGCGCGGGCACCGTGTGGGGCACGCGCTCGTCGTGGAGCTGCTCGCCCGCGCCCGCGCGCTCGGCCTGCGACGGGTCTTCTGCCTGACGTTCGAGGTCGACTTCTTCGTCCGGCACGGCTTCCGGCCGATCGACGGGACGCCCGTCACGCACGACGTCTACGCCGAGCTGCTGCGCTCCCACGACGACGGCGTCGCGGAGTTCCTCGACCTCGCGCGCGTGAAGCCGAACACGCTCGGCAACACGCGCATGCTCCTCGAGCTCGGCTGAGCTCGACCCGTCGGGGGCCTGGAGGTCCGCCTGCGGTCCGGAGTTCCGCCGGGGCGCCCGGTCAGGCGATGGGCGCCGTCGAGGCGCGCGTCACCACCCGGCACGGGAGCTCTTCGATGCCCGGCCGCACCGTGCCGTCGATCGCGGCGAACAGCCGCTGGGCGGCCACCCGGCCGAGCCGCTCGAGGTTCATGTCGACGCTCGTGAGCTGGGGCCGAGCGTTCGTGGTCAGCACCTCCCAGTTGTCGAACCCGATGACCGACACCTCACCCGGGACGTCGCGCCCCAGCTCGCGCAGCGCGTCGAGCACGCCGCGCGCGATCTGGTCGCTGCCGCAGAAGAACCCGTCGACGTCGGGGTGCTGCTCGACGACCATGCGCGCCGCGCCCCGCCCCCAGCCCTCGCTCCACGAGCCGAAGTAGGTGTGCCCGCCGACGAGCTCGAGCCCGGCCGCGGCGAGCGCCGCCTGCGCGCCGGAGGCGCGGTCCTGGGCCGCCTGGTAGCCGGGGTCGCCCGACACGTGGGCCACCCGGCGTCGTCCGCAGGCGAGGAGGTGCTCGACGGCGAGGCGTCCCGCGCCCACGTTGTCCGCCGTGATCGACACGTCCCCGGGGTCCTCCGACGGCGCGTAGGCGTAGACCACCGGCACCGGGATCTCCGCGCTCAGCGGCGGTCGCGGGTCGGTGCGCGAGCCGACGACGATGAGGCCGTCCACGCGTCGTGACAGCAGGGCGCGGACGTGGTGCTGCTCGCGGATGGCGTCGCCCCGCGCGTCGCACAGGAAGACCGAGACGCGGCCGGCGCCGAAGGCGTCCTCCGCGCCCATGAGGACCGGGATCGAGAAGCGGCCCTCGAGGTCGCTCGTGAGCAGCCCGACGGTGCCCGTGCGGCCTTTGAGCAGCCCGCGCGCGAGCGCGTTCGGCGCGAACGAGAGGCGTTCCGCCGCCTCGAGGACGCGCAGACGCGTCTCCGCCTTCACCTGGTCGCGACCGTTGATCGCCTTGGACGCCGTGGCGATCGAGACGCCGGCGAGGCGCGCCACGTCGGTCAGCGTCGCGGCGCGCGGCGTCGCGCTGCCGTTCTGGGTGGTCATGAGGCCGTGCCCCCTCCTGGTCCGACGGCGCGGTCGCCGTCGGCCCGCGTGCCGTGATCGAACTGTAACCCTGCGCACCGCTTGACGGGTCCGTGCGCCTGTCCTAGATTCAGAAAACCTTTTCGGGTGCTTTCGGTCAAGTGGAGATCGAGAAGAACAGCCCCGGTGGGGCCCTGGAGCATCGAAGACTAGCCGTCGGCGGGGCACGACGGCCAGGCGACGGCTCCGGCGGCGACACCCGGACCGAAAAGGCGTTCGGACGTCCGGCGGACCCGCCGGGCGAGGCGCATTGGCTCGACGACGAGTACAGGAGACGCGAGATGACGAACCACCGCAGGACGTCGGCGACGAAGGCCGTGGCCTCGACGCTGGTGATCGGCCTCACCGCTCTCGGCCTCGCCGCGTGCGGCGGCTCCGACGGGGGCGACGACACCCCCGCGACCGCCGGCGCCGGAGGTGCCGAGGGCGTCGACGACGGCAGCACGCTCACGCTGTGGACGCGAGCACCCCTCGAGAAGCAGGCGAAGCTGCTCGTCGACGCCTACAACGAGAGCCACGAGAACCAGGTCGAGCTGACCATCGTCCCCAACGACGACTACGTGGCCAAGGTGGGCGCGGCCGCCGGGAGCGACGGCCTGCCCGATCTCTTCGCCGCGGACATCGTCTACGTGCCCAACTGGGTCGAGCAGGGGCTCTTCCAGGACGTCACCAGCCGCATCGACCAGCTCGACTTCGCGGACGAGATCAACCCGGGCCACCTCGAGGCGGGCACGTACGACGACGCCGAGCACGTCCTGCCGTTCGTCCTCGACGTGTCGGTGATGTTCTACAACAAGGACCTGTACGAGCAGGCCGGCCTCGACCCCGAGGCCGGGCCGACGTCCCTCGAGGAGTTCGCCGAGCAGGCCAAGGCGGTCGACGCGCTCGGTGGCGGCGTCGACGGCACGTTCTTCGGCGGCAACTGCGGCGGGTGCCTCGTCTTCACGTGGTTCCCGATGATCTGGGCCGCTGACGAGGACGTGATGAACGCCGAGGGCACGGAGTCGCTGCTCGCGAGCGACACCGCGCAGGAGGTGTACGCCACCTACAAGGACCTCGTCGACTCCGACGCGGTGGGCGCCGGCTCGCGCGACGAGACGGGTGCGACGTGGGTCGCCCCGTTCCAGGAGGGCAAGATCGGCGTCATGCCGTACCCGGCGACGCTCCTGTCGACCGCCGACGAGACGGTGGACGTGGGCGTCGCGCCGATCCCCGGCCCCGACGGAGGCGGCTCGACCTTCGTCGGCGGCGACGGCATCGGCATCTCCAAGGACAGCGAGAAGGCCGACCAGGCCTGGAACTTCCTGTCCTGGCTCATGTCCGAGGACGCGCAGGTCGAGGTCCTCGCGCAGAACGGCGACGTCGTCTCGCGCGCCGACCTGGTCGACAACGAGTACTCCTCGGCCGACCCCCGCGTCGTGACGATCAACGAGGTCGCCGCGGCCGGTCGCACGCCGGTCGCGCGCAACTTCCAGCAGGCGTTCAACGCGCCGAACAGCCCGTGGATGACCCTGGTCCGCAACGCCGTGTTCGAGGACGCCTCGAGCATCGAGGAGGACAACGAGGAGATCACCGCGGTGCTCTCCCAGTAGCAGGACCGCGCCGCCGCCGTCGACCGGCCCTCCGCCGTCCGGCGGCGGCGCGACCCTCGAGCGTCCCTCCGCCCGAACCTGGAGACCGTCATGTCCGTGCAGTCCGCCCCGTCGTCCTCGCGACGCCAGGGACAGCAGCTCCCGCCGACCGGGGACACCGGGTCGCGCACCCGGTCCGGCGCACCGCCGAGGCGCCGGCGCCCCGGTCGCTCGCAGTCCGCGCGCGGCTGGGCCTACGCCGCCCCGACCGCGATCTTCGTCCTCGTCTTCTTCGTCCTGCCGGTGCTGCTCGTCGGCCAGATGTCCGCCTCCGACTGGCCCCTCCTGTCCGGGAACCAGGGGCTGAACTTCCCGGAGAACTTCCAGGACGCGGTCGACAACCGCTTCTTCTGGGACTCGGTCGTCTTCACGCTGAAGTACACCGTCATCGCGACCGTCCTCCTCATCGGCCTCGGTCTCGGGCTGGCCCTGCTGGTCCAGGAGTCGACGCACTGGAAGAGCTTCCTGCGCACCGCCGTCCTCGTGCCGAGCGCGCTCGGCCTCGCGTCGGCGTCCCTGCTCTTCTACGCGCTGTACTCGCCGCAGGTGGGGCCGATCTCGCCCGTGCTGGAGGCGCTCGGCATCGTCGACGAGCCCGTGTCGTTCCTCGGCACGCCCGACGGCGCGCTGTGGTCCACGGTCTTCCTCGTCGTCTGGCGCTTCGCGGGCTTCTACATGCTCCTGCTCATGGTGGGGCTGCAGGGCATCCCGCACGAGGTGTACGAGGCCGCGCGCATGGACGGCGCGAGCCGCTGGCAGACCTTCTCGCGCGTCACGCTCCCGCTGCTGCGACCGTCGCTCGCGCTGTGCACGATCCTGTGCGTCACCGGGTCCCTGCTGGCCTTCGACCAGTTCTACATCCTCACGAAGGGCGGCCCGGACAACAGCACGATCACCGTGGTCCAGCTCATCTACAACGTGGCCTTCCAGGGACAGAACGACCTGGGCGTCGCGGCCGCGCTGTCGATCATCGTGCTCGCCGCCCTCGTCCTCATCAACCTCGCGCAGATCCGTGCGATGCGCGCCCCCGAGGAGAAGTGACATGACCGGAACCGCCACCGCACCGGCCCCCGCCCGGTCGACGCCGCGCGGCCAGGCCCCGCGAGCGCGCATCGCCGGCATCGCCACGCGTACCCCGTACTGGGTGCTCACCGGCGGGCTCGCGCTCGTCTTCCTCTTCCCCCTGGTGTGGGCGGGCGTCGCGTCGGTCTCGCCCCAGCCCGGCTCCAACCAGGTCGACGGGTGGGGCTTCGGGAACTACGTGACGCTCGCGGGCTACCAGGCCGGGATCGTGCAGTACCTGTGGAACTCGGTCGTCGTCTCGGGGCTCACCGTGCTCTTCACGCTCGGCGTCTCGCTGCTCGGCGGCTACGCCTTCGCGCGCTTCCGCTTCCCGGGCCGCGACGTGCTGTTCCTCGTGACGCTCGCGATCCTCATGGTCCCGTACGCGACGCTGCTCATCCCGCTGTACGTGCTGCTCAACGAGATCGGCCTGCAGAACTCGCTCGTCGGGCTGTCGCTCGTGCTCGCGATGTTCCAGCTGCCGTTCGCGACGTTCATGATGCGCATCTCGTTCGAGTCGGTGCCGCGCGAGCTCGACGAGGCCGCGCTCGTGGACGGCTGCTCGTCGTTCGGCGCGCTGTGGCGCGTGCTGCTGCCCGCCGTCAAGCCGGGTCTCATCACGGTCGGGCTGTTCGCGTTCCTCGCCGCGTGGAACGACTTCGTCGCGCCCCTCATCCTCATCACCGACTCCAGCAAGGCACCGCTGCCGCTCGCCGTCGCGAACATGCGCCAGCAGGTGATGGGCATCGTGGACTACGGCGCGACCCAGGCGGGCGTCGTCGTGCTGGCGGTCCCGTGCATCGTCCTGTTCCTGCTCCTCCAGCGCCACTACGTGCGCGGCTTCATGTCCGGCGCGCTGAAGGGATGACCGACGACCGGGCGTCCACGACGCCGTCCCCGAACCCGCCGCCCCTGGGCGGCCTCCCCGACGACCCGGGCGGACGCGCCGCCCCCGGAGGTTCTGCCATGACCATGACCCCGTCGCGCCCGGCCGCGACCCCGCCCACCGGCGCCGTGCCCGCGGGCGACGGCGGGCGACCGGTCGTCCCCGCCTCCGGGCGCCTGCACCCGCTCGGCCTCGCGGAGGTGCAGATCACGGACGGGTTCTGGGCGCGGCGCCAGGACGTGAACCGCACCGCGACCCTCGGGCACATCGAGCACTGGCTCGAGCGCGAGGGCTGGCTCCCGAACTTCGATCTCGCGACCCAGGGCGGGCTGCCCGAGGGACGCCGTGGCCGGGAGTTCAGCGACTCCGAGGTGTACAAGCTGCTCGAGGCGATGTCGTGGGAGCTCGGTCGTCGCCCGGACCCCGGGCTCGAGGAGCGCTTCCACGCGATCGTGCGGCGCGTCGCGGCCGCGCAGGAGCCTGACGGGTACGTCAGCACGATGTTCGGACGCCCCGGCCAGGGCGACCGGTACTCCGACCTCGAGTGGGGCCACGAGCTGTACTGCCAGGGCCACCTGATGCAGGCGGCCGTGGCCCGCGCCCGCACGGGCCACCCGGACGACCTGCTCGTCCAGGTCGCCCGCGCGTCGGCGGACCACGTCTGCGAGGTGTTCGGGCCGGCCGGCAACCAGGGGGTGTGCGGCCACGCCGAGATCGAGGTCGGCCTCGCCGAGCTGGGCCGCGCGCTCGACGAGCCGCGGTACCTGCGCCAGGCCGCGCTCTTCGTCGAGCGCCGCGGCCACGGGACGCTCGCCGACATCGAGTGGGGGCGGTCCTACTACCAGGACGACGTCCCCGTGCGCGACGCCGAGGTGTTCCGCGGGCACGCCGTGCGCGCGAACTACCTCGCGGCCGGTGCGCTCGACGTCGGCGTGGACTCGCGGGACGACGCGCTCGTCGAGGCCGTCGCCCGCCAGTGGGCACGGACGACCGCGGCCCGGACGTACGTCACCGGGGGCCAGGGCTCGCACCACCAGGACGAGGCGTTCGGCGAGGACTTCGTCCTCCCGCCCGACCGCGCCTACTCCGAGACGTGCGCCGCCGTGGGATCGGTCATGGTCGCGTGGCGGCTCCTGCTCGCGCGGGGGGACGCGCGGTACGCCGACGCCGTCGAGCGCGCGCTGTTCAACGTCGTCGCGACGTCGCCCGCGGACGACGGCCGGGCGTTCTACTACGCGAACACCCTCCACCAGCGCGTGCCGGGGGAGCCCGCCGCGACCGACGTCGCGAGCGCGCGCGCCGAGTCGTCGCTGCGCGCGCCGTGGTTCCACGTCTCGTGCTGCCCGCCGAACGTCGCCCGGACGTTCGCGAGCCTCGCCGCGTACGTCGCGACCGTCGACCACGGCGGCCTGCAGCTCCACCAGTACGCGACGAGCGAGATCCGCGTGACGCTCCCGTCCGGGGCGCCGGTCGCCGTGGACGTGGAGACCGCCTACCCCGCGGACGGGCGCGTGCGCGTGCGGATCGTCGAGGCGCCCTCGGGCCGCTGGGCGCTGACGCTGCGGGTCCCGGCGTGGTCGCCGACCGCGACGCTGACCGTGGACGACGGGACGGCGCGCACGGTGCCCGCGGGATCCGTCGCCGTGCCGGACCTGAGGACGGGCAGCGTCGTGGTGCTCGACCTCGACACGTCGCCGCGCTTCCTGCGTCCCGACGACCGGATCGACGCGGTCCGCGGCTGCGTCGCGGTGCAGCGCGGCCCCGAGGTCCTGTGCGTCGAGTCGGTCGACCTGCCCGGCGGGCGCGACGTCGCCGACCTGCGCGTCGACCCGTCGGTCCCGCCCCGCGAGGTGGACGGGCGCGTCGTCGTCCGGGGCGTCGTCGTCGACCACGGGCGGACCGCGCCCTGGCCGTACGCGCCGGGCGGCGCGACCCCCGGCTCGCGCACGGCGCAGGTGGACGGGGAGGCGGCGATCGACGTACCGCTCGTCGCCTACCACGACTGGGCGAGCCGGGGACCGTCGACGATGCGGGTCTGGATGCCGACGACCTGACCCGGTCCGCCGTGCTCAGGCAGGCAGCCGGTACGTCTCGCCGTCCTGCTCGACCAGCCCGTCCTCGACGAGGCTCGCGACGCACCGGTCGAGCTGGGCGGCGTCCGGCCACGCCTGCGCGACGACGTCGCGCAGGACCGGGCCGGGGGCGTCGCGCAGGAGGCCCATCACCCGGCCCCGCACCTGGCGGTCCGTGCCCGCCCAGGCCTGCGTCCGGCGCCGGCCCGCGTGCTCGTCGGCGGGCCGGCCCGCTCGGCGCCACGCGCACAGGTCCGCGACGGGGCACGCGCCGCAGCGCGGCGCCCGGGCGGTGCACACGAGCGCGCCGAGCTCCATCGACGCGGCGGCCCACAAGGTCGCCGCGTCGTCGTCCGCGGGGGCTGTGGCGTGGGCGAGGCGCCGCTCCGCCGCCGTGTACGACGGCGCCGGGAGCGCGACGCCCTCGACCGCGCGCGCGAGGACGCGCCGCACGTTCGTGTCGACGACGACCGCGCGGCGCCCGTGCGCGAACGCGGTCACGGCCGCGGCCGTGTACTCGCCGATCCCGGGCAGCGCGCGCAGCGCCTCCTCGCCGGTCGGCACCTCGCCGTCGTGGTGCTCGACGACGGCGCGCGCGCAGTCCTGCAGGCGCAGCGCGCGGCGCGGGTAGCCGAGGCGTCCCCACGCGCGCAGCACGTCCGCCGTCGGCGCAGCCGCGAGGTCGCCAGGGGTGGGCCAGCGCTCCATCCACTCGCGCCACACCGGCTCGACCCGGACGACCGGCGTCTGCTGGAGCATGACCTCGCTCACGAGGACGCCCCACGCGGTCCTGTCGTCCGCGCGCCACGGCAGGTCGCGGGCCGTGCGTCGGAACCACTGCCCGACGGCACCGCGCAGCTCGGCGTGAGCGTCGACGGACGGCGTGCGGTCGAGCGTGCCGGGCACCTGGGCGGCCCTCCTGACGGTGGTGGCGATCGACCCATTCTGCCCCGAGGTCGGGGCGTCCCGGCGCGGCTCGGTCGGCATCGGCGCGCGCGGAACTAGCGTGGGCACGAGCGAGGACGGGCGGCATGCGGCCCGTCCCCCGGACAGCCGTTCGACAGCCCTGACCTGGAGGTCCTCGTTGAGCACGCCACGGACGCGCAGCACCCCGACAGGTGCCGACGCCCGACCCTCGCGGGGCGTCCTCTGGGGCCGCCGCGTCGTGGCGCTCGCGCTCCTCGCCGCTCTCGTCGTGGCGCTGGTCCTGCTCGGCCAGGTCGTCGTCCGGGCCGTCCAGCCGATGCTCGGAGGCGACGGCGCGCCGCAGGAGGGGCGGACGGCGCCGCCCACCCCCGAGGCGGCGGGACCGCCGCAGGACTGCGACGCCGCGTCGCTCGAGCTCTCCGTCGCTCCCGCGAAGCCCGAGTTCACCGAGAACGAGGCGGTCGTCCTCGCGGTGACGATGCGCCACGTCGGGGCGCGTCCTTGCCTCGTCGACGGTTCCGACGCGGTGCGCCAGGTGCTCGTCCGGTCCGGCGACGAGCCCGTGTGGTCGTCGGCGCACTGCGCCTCGGGCGAGAACCTCCTGCTCATGAGCCGCGGCGACGAGGTCTCCACGACCGTGCGGTGGGACATGCACCGCTCGGTGGAGGGCTGCGCGCCGGACCAGCCCGTGGCCGCGCCGGGCGCGTACACCGTGCTCGTGAGCGTCGACGGCGTCGAGGGGGCGACGAGCGAGCCCGCCACGTTCACGATCCTCGGGCCGGCTCCTGCGGAGACCGAGCAGCCGACCGACGAACCCACCGAGCAGCCGACCGGCGAGCCCACCGAGCCGCCGGCCGGCACGCCGCCCGATCAGCCGGCGACCGAGGGCGAGGCCCCTGCCGAGCAGCCTGCCGCGACGGCGGTCGGCACGCCGCCCGGAGGCGGGACGCCCGCCGGGCCCTCCCCGGGCCGGTAGCGCCGCCTCCCTGCTCCTCGCCTCGCGCCGCCGGCCGTGGCGACACGCGCCGAAAACCGCTCGACGCGGTTTCGAGACGGCTCGAGAAGTTTGGCTGCACGCGCTCCCTTCCGATGGGCACCCGGAGCCGCGGAATGGCGCCGATCCGCACGAAGTCGCCGTTTCGCACCGACGCATCGGGCCTCCGTGTCGGCTTGACGGATCACCGAAAACCATTGCGTTCCTGTGATCAGGCTGGTTGACTGGCCAGCGGCTGGCGATCTCGTCGTCGAGACGGCCCAGGTGCTCACGGGGCGGTGGCACGGGGTGTGGCGCGCTGACGCGCTCACCCCCGCTGCGTCGTCGACCCGGGCAGGGGCGTGGCGAGGACGGGACGCGAGCGGGGTGCGTGGTCGTCGCGGGTGCGACGGGGCGCGGCACGGGACGTCGTCGTCCCGCGCCGGCGCGTCGGCGGCGGTGCCCTGTCCCGTTCCGGTTCCCGATGGAGAGGACACAGTGATGTCGGGAAGAACCTTGAGAAGGGTCGTCGCCTCGGCGATGACGGGCGCGCTCGCCGTCACGGGCGTCGCGCTGGTCCCGGCGAGCGCGCACGCCGACGTGCTGCCGGGCAACGAGAGCGACGTGGGGGTGTACACGAACGGCGAGACCGACTCGATGGAGATCGGCGACCCGACGTACACGGGGGTCGCCGCGGCCAGCGCGGCGCTCGCGCCGGGGGTCCCGTGGACCGCCGGCTCCATGCACGGGTCGATCTTCGAGAAGGACCTCGCCGCAGGCGGCACCGACTACTACCTGGACCGCGTCCTCGGCGTGACCGGGACGTCCGGCAACGGCGTGCTCCAGACGCGAGGGCGCTCGCTGTACCTGCGGGGGAACAGCAACTGGAACGTCATGGGCTTCGCCGGGTCCGCGTTCGCCGGCGGGCCGAACAACCTCGGCAACCTCTACACCGTGACGGTCCCGGGGCAGACGGTCACCGAGGTCGGGGCGCAGCGGGTCAACGCCCCGAGCCACGCCAAGGCGCGGTACACGGTCGGCACCACCGGCGTCACGGCCGACCTCAAGAAGCTCATCACGTACGACAACGTGGCGCTCACGACGATCACGTTCACGAACCCGGGTGCGGCCGACGCGTCGTTCACGGTCCGTGCGGCGTCGCCGCTCGCGACCACCTCGACCGACGCGCCCGACGAGCTCACGGGCACGCGCACCCTGACGAGCGGTGCGAACAACGGCCTGGTCGACACGCCGTGGTCGACGGTGACGGTCGGCCTCAAGGCCGAGGGCTTCGAGCGGTCGGGCACCAACCTGGACCGCGCCGTGACGGTGCCGGCGGGCGGCTCCGTCGAGCTGTCGGTCGTGGGCGTCCTCGGGTCCGACGCGCTGCCGGAGTCGTTCGAGCAGTTCGACCAGTACGCGGCGATGGCCCCGGCCGAGGCGTTCCGTGACGGCGTCACGGCGTTCAACCGGCAGTGGGCGCAGGACATCCCGTACATCGACGTGCCGAGCGACGCCATCGAGAAGGCGATCGTCTACCGCTGGTGGGGCGAGCGCTACAACAGCCTCGACACCAACGAGCCGGGCTACGTGTACCAGTACCCGACCACCATCGAGGGCGTGAACCTGTACCAGAACTCGGTCGCGCTCACGCAGCCGATGCACCTCCAGGACACCAAGTGGATCCGCAACCCCTACCTCGGGTACGGGCAGATCCTCAACATCGGCGAGCTCTCCGGCTCGTCGGCGTTCCTCGACAGCCCGGGGCACACGAGCTGGAACAATCACTACTCGCAGTACCTCGGCACCGCGGGCCTCGAGGCGTACAACGTGCACGGCGGCGGTCCGGCGGTCGCCGAGCGCTTCGCGACGTACTTCGAGGGCGACGGCGAGGGCCAGCTCGAGCACTACGACGGCAACGACGACAACCTCATCGCCTACGACACGAACTACATGCCGGGCAACGACTCGGACGCGATCTCGTTCGGGTTCCCCAAGGTGAACGCCGGGGCGCCGGGTGCGCGCACGATCGAGCGGCCGGAGTCGGCCTACGTCTGGGGCGACTTCGACGCGGCCGCGCAGCTGTACGCGATGTCCGGTGCCGACGACGCCAAGGTCGGCGAGATGCAGGCGAAGGCCGACGAGATCCGGACGGCGGTCCTGGACCGGCTCTGGAGCGAGTCGGCCCGCATGTTCCTCGCGGGCACGTCGCACGGGGCGCAGTCCGCCCCGACGTCGAACAACGGCGCGGCGAACCCGCTGCCGGAGGCCGAGCGCGACCTCGTCCCGGCGCGCGAGTCCAACCTCTACGACGTCTACGCCCAGGACCTCATCCCGGTCGAGGACGCCGAGCAGTACGTCGACGGGTTCCGCTTCCTGCGCTACGGGGACAACTTCCCGATCTTCCCGTTCTACACGGCGAACCAGTACGACAAGACGAAGTACAACATCGGCGGGTCGAACAACTTCTCCAACATCAACTTCACCGTCCAGTACCGCGCCGTGCGCTCCGCGCTGCGGCACTACGACCCCGAGCAGAAGTACGTGACGCCCGAGTACGCCGCACGGCTGCTCGACTGGATGGCGTGGAGCGTCTACCCGGGCGGCGACGTGCGCGCGCCGAACCAGGCCGAGTACTACTCGAACTGGAACCCGGCCACGCAGACGTACAACCGCAACAACCCGAACCACGTGATGCTCGGCAACATGAACTACATCTACGTCGAGGACATGGGCGGCATCCAGCCGCGGTCCGACGACAAGATCGAGCTCTGGCCGATCGACCTCGGGTACGACCACTTCATGGTCAACAACCTGCGGTACCACGGCCAGGACGTCACGATCGTGTGGGACGAGGACGGCTCGCACTACGGCCTCGGTGAGGGCTACTCGCTGTTCGTCGACGGCGAGCGCAAGGCGACCGCCGACGCGCTCGGCCGGTTCGTCTACGACCCGGCGGCCAACGCGGTCGTCGAGTCCGACGAAGGCCTCGCGGTGGAGGTCGTCGACGACACGGGCGCGGACGTGCCCACGGCCGTCGACACCCCGATCGACGACGAGCGGGTCGTGTCCTACCTGAAGACGGCGGGCATCGACCTCACCGAGGACGCGGAGAACCTCGCGCGCGGCGCCGAGCTCTCGTCGTCCGCCACCCAGGAAGGGCCGCGGCCGACGCCGTGGCGCCAGTTCCACACGCCCGGCTGGAGCACGGGGTCGATGAACTACACCCCGGGTGCGATCAGCACGACCGAGCAGCCCGTGTCGCTCGCCGCCGTCACCGACGGCACGACCGTCAACGAGCCCTACTGGGGCAACTACGGGACCGAGGGAGACACCGGGTACGTCGAGCTCGACCTCGGCGAGCCGACGTCGTTCGACAACGTCAAGGTGTGGTTCGTCAGCGACCGGCAGGCGGGCGGCTACCGCGAGCCGTCGCGGTACTCGATCCAGGTCCCGGACGGCTCCGGCGGCTGGGCCACGGTGCCCGACGCGTTCAAGGCACCCAAGATCCCCGGGCCGAAGTTCAACGAGGCGCTCTTCGAGACCGTCACGACGGACCGCGTGCGGGTGGCCTTCACGAACACGCCGTCGTTCTGGACGGCGATCTCGGAGATCCAGGTCTTCGACTCCGGTCGCGACGTCCCCGAGGTGGTCAACGACGCACCGACGGTCTCGGTGAACGTCGACCGCTCCAAGGACGGCAACCTCTCCACGAGCCTGGTCGGCACGGTGACGGACGACGGCCTGCCCGACGACGGCGTGCTCACCTCCGCGTGGTCGACGGTCTCCGCACCAGAGGGCGCGGGCGTGATCTACGGCGACGCCGGGGCGCTGCGGACGACGGTCACGGGCACCGAGCCGGGGACGTACGTCTTCCGGCTCACCGCGACCGACGGCGAGCTGACGACCGAGCGCGACGTCGAGGTCGAGCTCACCGAGAAGGCCACCTCGGCCGAGTTCGGTGCGCTCGCGACGATCACGACGAGCGGGTCGGCGTCGTGGGAGAACCCGCTGCGCGTCAACGAGGCGACCACCCCGGCGAGCTCGAACCCCGGCGCCGGCAACGGCTGGGGCACGTGGGGACAGCCCGCGAACGGGACGAGCCCGCAGAACGCGGCGTGGATCCGGTACGCGTGGGAGTCCCCGGTGCTCGTCGCGTCGACCGACCTCTACTGGTACGACGACAACGGCGGGACGCGCATGCCGCGCGCGGACACGTACGTCGTCGAGCACTCGCAGAACGGCACCGACTGGACGCCCGTCACGCTCACCGGCGGCTCGACGTACGCGGGCGCTCTCCAGCGCGACGCGTACAACCACCTCGAGTTCGAGGCCGTCGAGGCGCAGTACCTGCGGGTCCGGATCACCGGCGTGCAGGGCACGGGTGCCGGGACCGGCGTCCTGCGGTGGCGCGTCAACGGCGACACCGTGGACACCGTGGCCAGCCCGGTCATCATGCGCACGGTCACCGGCGAGGTGCCGACGCTCCCGTCGGCTCTCGACGTCGTGTACTCGAGCGGTCGTCGCGGCACGGTCGACTTCACCTGGCAGCCGATCACGCCGGCCATGGTGGCGGAGACCAACGTCGAGCCGTTCGTCGTCTACGGCACGAACACCACGTACGGGCTCATCGCCGAGGCGCGGGTCTACGTGCGGCCGGAGAGCTCGCAGGGCGGCATCTCGATCCAGGGCGCCCAGCAGTTCGAGCAGAGCGTCGACGTCGGCGAGCAGCCCTGGCTGCCCACCAAGGTCGAGGTGTCGTACAACGACGGGTCGCGCGACAACCAGGCGATCGGCGTCGAGTGGGACTACGACGAGTCGGTCGTCGACCAGCCGGGCGTCTACGTCATCCAGGGCGACCTCGTCCTGCCGGACTACGTGAGCACCGCCGGCACCACGACGACGACGCTCACCCTCACGGTCGGCGACGGCGTGCCCGTCGGTCCCGAGGTCTCGGTCACGGCCGAGACGCGGTGCCTCGCGGGCAAGGTCTACGTGGCGGTCCGCGCGACCAACGACGACGACGGGCCCCTCACGGTGCGCCTCGACACAGCGTTCGGCACCCGGACCGTGGCCGACGTGGCGCCGGGCAAGAACGCCTACCAGTCGTTCGCGGCGCGGGCGACGGGCGTCGACGCCGGAGAGGTCACGGTCGTGGCCACGGACGCCGAGGGGAGGTCGACGACCGTCACCGAGCAGTACGACGCGCGCAGCTGCGGCTGAGCGCTCGTTCACCGGGGCGGGGCGGCGGGTCCTCCCGCCGTCCCGCCCCGGCGCGCGCGGCGTCTCCCGCGTAGGGTGGCGCCCGACGCAGGACGTCCCGACGCGGGGTGGGGTGGCGTGATGGTGGCGGAAGCATGAGCATCCTCGTCGGCGCGGTCGTCACGGCGGCCGTGACGACGCTGGCTGTCGTCGCGATGCTGCTCGCGCGTCGCCGCGCGCCGGCCGGCAGCAGGTTCGCCGACGGCGACCGGGCGGCCGGCGTCTTCGGCGTCGTCGCCACCGGGTTCTCGGTGCTCCTCGGCTTCATCGTCTTCCTCGCCTTCGAGTCGTACGACGAGGCGCGCACCGGCGCCCAGGCCGAGGCGCGGATCGTCGTGCAGCAGCTCGAGACGGCGCAGTTCCTCGCCGACCCCGACGCCGCCGAGCTCTCCGGCGAGCTCGTGTGCTACGCCCGGTCGGTGGTCTCCCTCGAGTGGGAGCAGATGGCGGACGGGGAGCTCGGTGACGCCGTGAACCCGTGGGGCGTCGAGCTCTTCGAGACGATCCGCGGGGTCGTTCCGGCCTCCGACACGGAACAGTCTGCGTACGACCGGTGGCTCGCCCAGGAGGCGGACCGCGAGGAGGCGCGCCAGTCGCGGGTGCACGGCGCCGAGGGCCTCATCCCGCTGCCGCTGTGGCTGGTCCTCTACGTGGTCTCCGCGACGATCTTCGTCCTCCTCCTGTTCTTCGCCGACTCGGCCGAGGGGGCGGCCACCCAGGGTGTCCTCATGGGCAGCGTCGCCCTCGTCATCACGCTCCTGCTGTGCCTCCTCGCGTTCTTCGACCACCCGCACGGCCACGAGGTCGGCAAGCTCCGGCCGACGGCGATGGAACGCACCCTCGTGCTGCTCGAGCTGGAGTCGGACGCGGCGGGCGTCGTCGTCGACGCGCCGTGCGACGAGCGGGGCGCGCCTCTCACCGCCGCGCGGGACGCCTCCTGACCGTTTCCACCGCGTGAACCGCGTGCTGTAGCCCTTCGTGAGCCTCCACGAGCAGCCTCCCGCGGACGGGACGTCCCGCCTTACTTCAGACGCTCCAACTACGCAACTGCGAAGATCCCTACCGGCTTTGGTATTGGCATCGGCAAAAGTGCCGGGTAGGGTCGGTCGCGTGACCCGGGAGAACTCTCCCGTCCGTCACGTGGGAGACGCTCGCCGCAGAGCGCTCCCAGCCTGTCTGGAGGTCCACCGATCCGTGCGGGGCGGCACGACGAACGGTCACGACGCCTTGCACACGATCCGGGCCGCCGGCTCCTCGATCCACGTCAAGGAGGACGTTGTGCACAGACCAACCACGGGCCGCCGCTGGCTGTCCCGAACCATCGCGGCGGCGATGTCCGCCGCGGTGGTCGTACCACTGACGATCAGCGCGGCGAGCGCGCACCCCGGCCATGAGGAACAACCGTCCGCCGAGGAACCGGCGACGGACTGGAACCAGTACGAGAAGACGCTGATCTCGAAGAACACGGGCGAGCCGATCGACCTGGCCGTCCTGCCCGACTCGCGCATCCTGCACACGGCCCGCGACGGCGTCGTGCGGCTGTCCGACCCGGCGACCGGGCGGACCACGCAGATCGCGGACCTCGACGTCTACTCGAACTCCGAGGACGGGCTCCAGGGCATCTCCCTCGACCCGAACTTCGAGGAGAACCACTTCGTCTACATGGTCTACGCGCCCCGCGTCATGGAGGGCACGTCGCCGACGGGAGTCGAGTACCCCGAGACGACCCCGCAGGGGAGCGCGCCGAACTCGCTGCCCGCGGGCGCGGACGCGAGCTACTGGGACCAGTGGCTCGGCTACAACCAGCTCTCCCGGTTCACGTGGGACCCGGAGACCAGCACGCTCGACCTGTCCACCGAGCGCGAGATCATCAAGGTCGACGCCCAGCGCGGCCAGTGCTGCCACGTCGGTGCGGACATGGCCTGGGACGCCGAGGGCAACCTGTTCCTGTCCACCGGTGACAACACGCCGGCCAGCACCCCGGGTGCGAACGGCTACACGCCGATCAACAACGCGCCCGGCATGAACCCGGGCTTCGACTCCCGCCGCGGCGCCGGCAACACCAACGACCTGCGCGGCAAGATCCTCCGCATCAACCCGATCGAGGACCTCGCGGCCGACACCGAGGTCGGCCCTGACAGCACCTACACGATCCCCGAGGGCAACCTCTTCGACGGCGCCGAGCAGTCCGACCTCGTGCGCGAAGAGATCTACGTGATGGGTCTGCGCAACCCCTTCCGCATCGACTACGACCTCGAGTCCGCGTCGCTGTCCTGGGGCGACTACGGCCCCGACGCGGGCGCCGCGCAGCCCGACCGCGGCCCGATGGGCTACGTGGAGTGGCAGCTCACGACCGAGCCCATGAACGGCGGCTGGCCGTACTGCCACGGCCCGAACGCCGCGTACAACGAGTGGGACTACGCGACCGGCACGCCGGGCGCGCAGTTCTTCGACTGCGAGGCCGGACCCGAGAACAACTCGACGTGGAACACGGGTCTCGACCAGGTCCCGCCGGTCACCGCGCCGCAGGTCTACTACGGCGACAACCCGGGCGACCAGCCCGAGGTGCTCGACCCGCTGGTCGAGCTCGGCGGTGGCGGCCAGGCGCCCATGGGCGGCCCGATCTACCGCTACGACGAGAGCCTCGAGTCGGACGTCAAGTTCCCGGAGTACTGGGACGGGCACCCGTTCATGGCCGAGTTCTCGCAGGACTACGTGGTCGCGTTCACCATGGACGAGCTCTCGTCCGCCGGTCAGGTCACCGCGGTCGAGGACTTCCTGCCCAACGACCACCTCGAGACGGTCAACCAGCCGATCTGGGACAACGTCATGGACATGGAGTTCGGTCCTGACGGCGCCCTCTACGTGCTCGAGTACGGTGACGGCTTCTTCCGCCAGAACCCCGACGCGGGCCTGTACAAGATCACGTACGGCTCGGGGAACCGCACCCCGCGCGCGTTCATCTCGGCCGACCCGATCTCGGGCAGCACCGCGCCGCTCGAGGTGACGTTCGACGCGTCGGCGACCAGCGACGCGGAGAGCCCCAACTCGGAGCTGACCTTCGAGTGGGACTTCGACGCCGACGGTGAGTACGACGCCGAGGGCGAGACGGTGACGAACACGTTCACCGAGCTCGGTCAGTACAACGTGCAGCTGCGCGTCACCGACCCGGGCGGCAACTTCGGCCTCGCGATCCAGCGGATCACGGTCGGCAACACCGCTCCGGAGATCACGCTGGACCAGCCGGACGGCGCGATCTTCGACTGGGGTGACGCCGTCCCGTACACCGTCTCGGTGAACGACGCCGAGGACGGCGACCAGCCGACGTGCCGCAACATCCAGTACACGTTCGGTCTCGGCCACAACACGCACGCGCACCCCGAGGTGAGCGGACGTGCCGCGGCCACCGAGGCGGGCTGCGGGTTCACGATCCAGACGAGCCCGGACGCGGTCGAGCACGGTGAGGGCGAGAAGATCTTCGGCACCCTCGTCGTGACCTACACGGACCAGGCGCAGGGTCAGGTGCCGGCCATCACCGGCGAGGCCACGCACATCCTCAAGCCCGAGGTGCAGCAGGCCGAGTGGTACGACGCGGCCGAGGGCGTCGAGGTCGTGGACGACGCGGCTGCCGGTGCCGGCAGCTACGTCACCTCGCTCGACGAGGGTGACTCGTTCACCTACGCGCCGATCGCGCTGCACCACGCCCCCACCGGTGAGGCGATCGACGAGATCACCGTCCGCGGCAGCGGCGAGGGCACGGTCTCCCTGGGCTGGTCGAGCGAGGGCGCCGAGGCCACCGAGCCTCTCGCCGAGTTCGAGTTCACCGGCGAGGGCTGGCAGGACGTCGCGCAGACGTTGATGACGGTGCCGGAGGGCTCCGGGTCGATCGTCGTGACGAGCACCGGCGGCGTCGACGTCGACCAGGTCACCTTCGCCGTCGGCGACGGTCCAGTCGAGCCGATCACCGTCCCGGTGGACCAGGTGTCGATCCAGATGTTCTCGCTGATCCCCTGGGTCAACGAGGTCGGCCTCCCGGCCGTGCTGGAGCGGCTCTCCGAGATCGGGTTCGAGAACATCGAGCCGTTCGGCGGGAACTTCGCCGGCTACACGGCGGAGGAGTTCCGGGCGCTCGTCGACTCCTACGGTCTGAGCGTGAAGTCCTCGCACTACAACGTCAACGAGGGCACGTTCGACGCCACGCTGGACTTCGTCACGACGCTGGGCCAGGAGTACGTGGGCTCGGGTGGCTTCCCCGCACCGGGGATCGGCACCTACGAGAACACCCTGGCCACGGCCGAGGCGATGAACCGGCTCGGTGAGCGGACCGTGGACGCGGGGCTCGAGAAGTTCTTCGGGCACAACCACGACCAGGAGTTCCGCACGACGTACGAGCACGAGGGCGAGACCCTCTCGGCCTGGGAGATCCTGGTCCGCGAGACGAACCCCGAGTACGTGACGTTCCAGCTGGACGTCGCGTGGGCGGCGCATGCGGGTGTCGACGTGCCGGCGCTCATCGAGGAGTACGGCGACCGCATCGAGCTGCTGCACGTCAAGGACGCCACCGGTCTGAACGCCGGCGGTCGCCCGACGTTCACCAACCTCGGTGACGGCGACGTGCCGCTCCAGGAGATCCTGGCCGCGGCGCAGGAGGCCGGCGTCGTGTACTACGTCATGGAGTGGGACCAGGCTCCCGACGGCGAGGACTTCGCCACCACCGGGTTCGAGTACCTCACCGGCCTGCCGGCCGGGGAGAACGAGCGCACGGTCGCGGTGACGGCACAGGCGAGGTGCCTCGCCGGCAACGCCTACCTCGCGGTCCGTGCGGTCAACGACGAGGACGTCCCGCTCACGATCACCCTCGAGACGCCCTACGGCAGCAAGACGTTCGAGAACGTCGCGCCGGGCAAGAACGCCTACCAGTCGTTCAACGCCCGGACCGACGCGCTCGACGCCGGGACGACCACCGTCACGGCGACGGACGCCGAGGGAGGGACGGCCACGGTCGAGACCGAGTACGCCGCGCACAGCTGCGGCTGATCCGCTCCTGAGGACGGGTGAGGCGGGGTCCGACTCCGCCTCACCCGTCCAGGAGACAGCGTGCCCGCCGCGGTCCGACCGCGGCGGGCACAGCGCTGTCCGGGTTCAGCGTCAGACGTAGCGCTCGAGGATGCTCGACTCGGCGAGGCGCGAGAGGCCCTCGCGCACGGCCCGCGCGCGCTGCTCGCCGACGCCGTCGACGGCCATCAGGTCGTCGATGCTCGCGGCGAGGAGCTTCTGCAGCCCGCCGAAGTGGGCGACGAGCCGGTCGATGATCGTGCCGGGCAGGCGCGGAACCTTGGACAGGAGCCGGAAGCCGTGCGGTGCGACGGCGGCGTCGAGCGCGTCGCCCCCGCCCGGGAGGTCGAGCACGCGGCCGATCTGCCCGAGGTCGAGGAGCTGCGTGGAGTCGAGGCCGCCGAGCGACTTCTGCACGTCGGCGAGGGAGCGGTCCTTGCGGCCGAGGTCGACGTAGTCGCGGATGACGAACTCGCGGTCGGAGCCGATGCCGCCGATGAGCTCGTCGAGCTGGAGGGCGAGGAGGCGGCCGTCGGTGCCGAGCTCGATGACGTAGCCGGCGATCTCCTCGGAGATGCGCGCGACCATCTCGAGCCGCTGCACCACGGCGCACACGTCGCGGACCGTGACGAGGTCCTCGATCTCGAGCGCCGAGAGCGTCCCGGAGACCTCGTCGAGGCGTGCGCGGTAGCGCTCGAGGGTCGCCAGAGCCTGGTTGGCGCGCGACAGGATCGTGTCGGAGTCCTCGAGCACGTGCCGCTGGCCGCCGACGTAGAGCGCGACGATCCGCATCGACTGGCTCACCGAGATGACGGGGAACCCCGCCTGCTTGGCGACGCGCTCCGCGGTGCGGTGCCGCGTGCCGGACTCGGTGGTCTCGATCGTCGGGTCGGGGAGCAGCTGGACGGCGGCGCGCAGGATCCGGTTCGCCTCGCGGTCGAGCACGACCGCGCCGTCCATCTTCGACAGCTCGCGCAGGCGCGTCGCGGAGAACCCGACGTCGAGCACGAACCCGCCCGAGCACATCTCCTCGACGACCCGGTCGAGCCCGAGGACGATGAGCGCTCCCGTCCGTCCCCGCAGGATGCGTTCGAGCCCGTCGCGCAGCTCCGTGCCGGGTGCCACGGCGGCAAGGGTTTCCCGGAGCAGCTCGTCGGGGTGCGCGGGAGAGGGGGCCACGACGAAATCCTACGCTGCGGCGTCCCGTCAGGCCCCGGAAGGCGCGGGGCAGCGCGGGAAACCGGTCACGATCCGGTCACGGCCGCGGAGGTGCCGCCGCGCCGGACCGGGCGAGCTCGAACGCCTCGCTGACGTGCCGGGCGGCGTGCACCGTCAAGCCGTCGACGGGCCGGGGGAACGACCCGCGCGGTACGACGGCGCGCGTGAACCCGAGCCGCGCGGCCTCGGCGAGCCGGCGGTCCAGCCCGGTCACCGGGCGGATGTCGCCCGCGAGGCCGACCTCGCCGAACGCCACGGTGCCGGGCGGCAGGGCCTCGTCCTCGCGCGCCGACAGCACGGAGAGCGCGATCGCGAGGTCGGCCGCCGGCTCCGAGACCTTCGCGCCGCCGACCGTCGAGACGTAGACGTCCTGGTCGACGAGCCGGACGCCGGCGTGCCGGTGCATGACGGCGAGGATCATCGCGAGGCGGCTCGAGTCGACGCCGCTCGTGGTGCGGCGCGGGTTGGTGAGCGAGCTCGGCACGGCGAGCGCCTGGATCTCGAGGGCCAACGGCCTGCGGCCCTCGACGGTCACGGAGATGCACGTGCCGGGGACGCCGGCGCCGGTGTGGGAGAGGAACAGGCCGCTCGGGTCGGCCAGGCCCACGATGCCGTCCTCGGTGAGGTCGAAGCACCCCACCTCGTCCGTCGGGCCGTACCGGTTCTTCACCGCCCGCACGAGGCGCAGGCGCGAGTGCCGGTCACCCTCGAACTGGCACACGACGTCGACCAGGTGCTCGAGGGTGCGGGGTCCGGCGACCGAGCCGTCCTTCGTCACGTGCCCGACGAGGATCACCGGGAGGTCCCGGGCCTTCGCCGCGCCGATGAGGGCCGCGGCGACCTCGCGCACCTGGCTCACGCCACCGGGCGACCCGTCGACCTCGGCCGACGCGATCGTCTGCACCGAGTCCACGACGAGCAGGTCGGGATCGGTGGCCTCGATGTGCCCGAGCACCGTCGCGAGGTCCGTCTCGGCCGCGAGCAGCAGGCCGGGGGCGAGCGCGCCGACGCGCTCGGCGCGCAGGCGCACCTGCCCGGCCGACTCCTCGCCGGTGACGTACAGGACCCGGCGCGGCGGCGTCGTCGGGCCGGGGGACGCGCCGCGCGTCGCGGTGGGCAGGTCGGAGCCGCCGGACGCGACGTTGCTCGCGACGGAGAGCAGGAGCGTGGACTTGCCGACCCCGGGCTCCCCGGCGAGCAGCACGACCGCGCCCGGGACGATGCCGCCGCCCAGCACGCGGTCGAACTCCGCGACGCCGGTCGGCGTCGCGCGCGCCGCCTCCACGTCGATCTCGCCGATCGGCCGGGCGGGCGACCGCGTGGGGTTCACCGCCGTCGTGCGCGGGCCCGACGTCGCGGGGGAGTCCTCCGTGACCGTGCCCCACTCCTGGCACTCGCCGCAGCGGCCCACCCACTTGGACGTCGTCCAGCCGCACTCGCTGCAGCGGTAGGCGGGGCGGGAGCGCTTGGCGGAGCCGCGCGCGGGGGCGCTCGTCGACGATGTCACCGCCTCAACCTAGCCAGGCCCGCCGACACGAACCGGACCACGAGCGAGATCGCGCGACGGGAGGCCGCCGGAGCGGGATCCTTGGCGCATGCGCAGCCTCCCGCACGACAGCCCGTGGTGGACGCCGATCCTCACGCTCGCCTCGATCACGGCCTGTCTCGTCGTCTACTACGGCGTGCCCCTGCCGAGCGACGCCGAGACGCCCCCCGTGCTGCAGGTCGTCGTCTTCGTCGCGGGGCTCGTGCTCCTGTGCGGCGTGCTCGCCGCGCAGGTCCGGCGCCAGGTGATCGCCGGCCAGGAGGCCAGCGTGCGCGTGCAGTCCGTCGTGGGTCTCCTCCTGCCCGTCATCGTCTTCTTCGCGCTCGCCTACTACCTCATGGCCGACCAGTTCGAGGGCATCGAGAACCGCACCGACGCGCTGTACTTCGCCGTCGTCACCCTCGGCACGGTCGGGTACGGCGACGTCCACCCCGTCGGAGAGGGCGCGCGGATCGTGACCATGGTGCAGATCGTGCTCGACCTCGTGGTGGTCGGGCTGCTCGTCTCCGTCGCGACGAGCCGGGCCCGTGCCCGCGCGGCGCGCCGGGGGCACGCGACCCACACCGAAAACCTGCACGACTGATTTCGGAGGACCAGCGCGTTCGGCGCGACGCCGGGCGGCGTCGGATCGGCGTGGTCCCAACGGCAGCGAGCAACGCCAGTCCACGACGTCGCCGCGCCTCGGCGGGCTGTGTCCAGCTCGATACCGAAACCCATTGCGGTCTGGTTTCTGTCTGTGGCATGTTGGCTCCTGAGAGCCCATCTCGACGAGGAGAGGTGCACGCCCGTGACGACGCGAGCGCGACGCAGCGACGCACCACACGACCCGCCGAGCACCACGACGGTGCCGCTCCGGCGGCGGTGACGTGTCCGACCCCCGCGCCGCGGCGCGGGGACGTCACCGCCACGAGCCGGACGAGCACCGGTCAGCGCCCGCCGGCACGGGCGACCCAGACCGTGCGTCCCGGGGGCCGAGGGAACTCCCGGGGCGCACGACCCTCTCCGCGCGAGACGACGACGTCTCGCGCCGACCGTCAGGAGACCAGATGACCATCCATCACCGGGAAGGGCGCTCGCGGACGCGAGGACGGGCGCGCGGCGTCACCGCACCCCTCGCCGTTCCTCTCGCACTGACCCTCGCCCTCGGTGCCGTCGCGGTGTCGGCGGGCCCGGCGTCGGCGGCGGACCCGTACACGTTCACGAGCACGGAGAACCCGATCCTCGACGACGGGAGCTACTACTCGGCGGACCCGGCCCCGCTCGTGGTCCCGGCCGGCGCGCCCGGCAACGACACCGCGGAGGACCAGCTCTACGTCTACACCGGCCACGACGAGGCGGGGCCCCGCCAGAACGACTTCATCATGAACGAGTGGGGCGCGTTCGTCACGAGCGACCCCGACGCGGGGGAGTGGACCCACCACCCGTCGCTCATGCGGCCCGAGGAGGTCTTCGACTGGGCCACGCCCGGCCGCGCCTACGCGGGCCAGGTCGTGGCGGGCGTCGACGGCCGCTACTACTGGTACGTCCCGGTGCACGAGGCGGCGAGCCCGGCGAGCGACGCCTTCGGCATCGGCGTCGCGGTCTCGGACTCCCCGACGGGTCCGTGGACGGACCACGTCGGCGCGCCGATCATCTCCCAGCGCGTCCCGACGGCGAACACGATCCACAACATCGACCCCACGGTCCTCGTGGACGGTGAGGGGGACGACGCACGCGTCTTCGTGTGGTGGGGCAGCTTCGGCAACCTCCGCATGCTCGAGCTCGGGCAGGACATGAAGACGCCGGTCGGCACCGTCCGGACCGTCACCGGCCTCACGGGGTTCTTCGAGGCAGCCTGGGCGTTCGAGCGGAACGGCACCTACTACCTGGCGTACGCGGGCAACAACGCCGGCCCCACCTCGCAGTGCACCCCGGCGAACTACCACGCGTGCATCGCGTACGGCACGGCGTCCTCTCCGGAGGGCCCGTGGACGTACCGCGGGACGATCCTCGCGCCGGTCTCCTCCACGACGAGCCATCCCGGCATCGTCGAGCTCGACGGCGAGTGGTGGATCGCGTACCACACGGCCGACGCCGAGGGCGGGAACCACTTCCGGCGCTCGGTCGCGATCGACCGTGTCCAGTGGGACGACACGCAGTCGCCGCCGCGCATGAAGCAGGTCGTGACGACGCCCGAGAAGTCCAAGGACACGACGCCGCGCGCGAACGTCGCGCAGGAGGCGACGGTCACGGTCTCCAACGAGCCCGTGCCGACGCAGTACTGGAAGAAGGCGCTCAACGACGAGATCGTCCGCCCCAACCCGCTGCCCCCGGACATGTGGGGCACGTGGACGGGCAGCAACCCGCCGCAGCAGTGGGTGCAGTACACGTGGGACCAGCCGATGCGCGTGGCCGGCTCGCAGATCGAGTTCTGGAACGACCAGCCGCAGGGGACCGGCGTCGGCGTCGCGGCCCCCGCATCGTGGCGCATCCAGTACTGGGACGCGTCCGGCGGCGGCACGTGGGTCGACGTCGCGAACCCGAGCGGCTACGGCACCGCGACGGCCGGCTTCCAGGACACGACGTTCGACCCGGTCACCACGACGCAGGTCCGTGCGGTCTTCGACGCCTCCACCAACGGCAGCACGTATTCGGCCGTCGCGGTCGAGGAGTGGAAGGTCCTCGCGCAGCAGCCCGACGCCGTCGACCCGCCCGCGACGACCGTCGAGGTGGGCGAGACCGAGCTCCCCGCCACCGTCCCGGTTACGTTCCCGGGCGGCGAGACGCTGCAGGTCCCGGCGTTCTGGGACGCGGTCACGCCCGACGACGTCGCGGCGCCCGGCACGTTCACCGTGGAGGGGTCCGTGCTCGGGTACGCGGCCGGACGCGTGGGCGCCGAGGTCACCGTGATCCCGGCGGAGGCCGTGGAGGGCGACGAGACGGCGCCGACGCTCGCGCTCACGCCGCTCGGCAGCGCGGGCAGCGACGGCTGGTTCCGGTCCGACGTGCGCGTGCGCGCCGACGGCGTGGACGACTCGGGTGGCCGCGTGGTCCTGTCCACGCAGGTGGACGACGGCGCGCCGGTCGTCACGGAGCCGACGCGCACGACCGAGGTCACGGTCACGGGCGACGGCGAGCACCGCGTCGTCGCGACGGCGACCGACCGCGCGGGCAACGTCTCCGCCGAGCAGTCGCTCGACGTCCGGATCGACCGCGTGGCTCCGGTCAGCACCGGGACGCTCGACGCCGAGGCCCGGACCGTCGCGGTCACGGCCACCGACGCGACGTCGGGCGTGGTGCGGGTCGAGTACGCGATCGGCACGGGGCCGTGGACGGCCTACGAGGAGCCCGTGGCCGCGCCCGACACGAGCCAGCACCGCGTGTCGTTCCGCGCGGTCGACGCGGCGGGCAACGTCGAGACGCCGAAGAGCGTGACGGTCCCCGCGGACATCTCGGGGCCGCTCACGGGCAACGTCGCACCGATCGCGACGGTGAGCGCGTCGTACACGGCGGGCTGGAACAGCGTCGGCGCGCTGAACGACGGCGCCGACCCGGCGAACCCGAGCCAGGCGCAGATCTGGGGCACCTGGTCCGGGAACCGCCCGGCGACCCTGTGGACCCGCTACGACTGGTCGCGCCCGATCCGGCTCACCGGGGCCGAGCTGAAGTTCTGGCGCGACTCCGCCCCGGGCAGCGGCGACGGCGTCAACGCGCCGGACGCGTGGGTCCTCGAGTACTGGGACGAGGCCGCGCAGGCTTGGGCACCGGTCACGAACCCGTCGGCCTACGGGACGAGCACGACGGCGTTCAACACCGTCACGTTCGACCCCGTGACGACGTCCCGGCTGCGCGCGACGTTCCAGGCGAACGGCAACGGCACGACGTACTCGGCCGTCGCCGTCACCGAGTGGCGTGCGTTCGCGGACGACCCGGGCACGGGCGGTCCCGACCCGGAGGTGCCCGTGACCGTCACGGCCGAGGCGCGCTGCCTCGCCGGGAAGGCGTACGTCGCGGTCCGCGCGACGAACGACCACGACGGCCCCGTCGACGTGGTCCTGGAGACGCCGTACGGGAAGCGGTCGTTCGAGGACGTCGCGCCGGGGAAGAACGCCTACCAGTCGTTCGCGGTGCGGGCGACGCAGGTCGGCGAGGGCTCCGTGACCGTCCGTGCGACGGGCACCGTCGAGGGCGAGACGGTGACGACGGAGGAGGTGGCCCCGGTCGCGGCGACCGACTGCGCCTGACCGCGGCGTGCGGGGCCCGACCGGCAGCGGGCGGAGCGCGCGACGCGCCTCGCCCGCTGTGGTGCGTGCCCGCGCCGCGGGTCCGGCGGCAACTTCCCGACACCCGGGGACGCCGCGCGGGACGAGGGCTCGCGGCGTCCTACGCTGACCCCACGAGTCCCCGGTCGTCGAGGGCGGGCGCAGGAAGAGGTGAGGGTGGTGGGTCAGCCGACGAGCAGCCGACCGGCCGGCGGTCCACGGGCTCAGGGTGGTGGCGTACGGCCCGGCGCTGCTCCGGGTCCGGGGCCCGGTTCCGCACCCAGTTCCGCACCCGGCTCAGGGCGCGGCGGCGCGTCCGGCCCCGCGCCCGGCCCGGCCCGCCGCTCGTCGGACGCCGTGGGTGCCACCGACCGCCGGCACCGGCGGCCGACCTCCCGGCAGGTCTACCGCCGACGGCGACTCGTCGTCCTGGTCGGTCTCCTGCTCGTCGTGGCGCTGCTGGTCGCGCTCCTCGCGTTCGTGTGGCCCGGCTTCGCGCGATCGGACGCGTCGGCCGACCCGGCGCCCACCGTGACGGTGACCGAGGAGTCCCCGACGCCGACGCTCGAGCCCGCCGAGCGCACGTCGACCACCGCGTTCGCCCGGGCGCTCCCCGCCACGGTGCTCGGCCTCGCGCTGCGCAGCGACGCGGCTACCGACGCGTGGACGCCCGCGGGGGCGCTCGAGGCGTACGAGCTCGTCTACGCCGACGCCGAGGGCGAGGGCGCGACGACCGTGACGGTCGTCGCGGGCCAGTGGCCCACCGACGCAGAGGCGGAGGTCGCGGCGACGGACCTCGTCGGCGACGCGACCCCGACGGTCGAGGGCGACGTCACCGTGGAGGACGCCGTGGTGGGGCACTACGCCGTGGTCCCCGGCGCCGACGGCGCCGCGACCGTCACGTGGCGCAACGGCACCGCCGTCCTCCAGGCCACCGGTCCCGCCGACCTCGTCGAGGACGTGTACGAGGCCTACTCGATGTGACGAACCGCATCGTCTACCGCTGTGCTGTTGCGGGCCCACCACCGGGACGAATATGCGACCGCTGATGCGTCCGGGTCGATGCTTGTCGGCGCTTTCGCAAAGCGACCTCCAATCAAACATGGGCGCTTGCCACTGTGCCGCCCGCACGAGCTATGGATGACCGATGGCCTACTACGACGATCTTTCCGAGTATGTGTACGCGCCGACCGAGTCTCCGATGGTCAATGTCGGATGGCTCGCCGCTGGGCATTTTTTCCCTCGAGCAAAGGCTTCACGGTTGTTCGTTGCGGACCTGCTGTTCTTGGCTGACCGCCAACAGAACATCATGCGGGGAGTGCACGACTGTGAGTTCTGCGACCAGGAGTCCCCGCTGCGAATGACCGCACCCGTGGAACGCGGATGGGTTTCGTTGGGAATGGGCGAGATCCATGTTGCTGGTCGCGAGGGACGTGTCTATGCCGCGCCGTCGCTCATCGTCCACTACGTCGATGCACATGGCTACGAACCTCCCGCGGACTTCGTGGAGGCTGTCGAGCTGGCTGCTGAAGCCTATCGGTCGTGAGCCGCGCACACGGGCGGCGCATGGCGAATCATCGAGCCTTGTATCGGGGGCCGCAGACTCCAGCTTCCGAGACCCGCCAGGCCACTGAGCGACACTTCCACGAGAATCGGTCAGTCCCATCCAGGGCGCTACCGTGGGCCACGCGGATTAGACAACCTACGTCCGAGTTGGCTGCGAGCTCTTCCCGACCGCCTTGGCGGATCGCCACGACAGCGAGGGTGAGTAAGTGTCGGGCGCGATCGAGCTGACGGTCGACGGCGTCGAACTCTTGGGTCTGGATCTCTGAGACGACATCAACTGGCCGTGGATGATCGAAGTTCTCGACGACTACAGGCGGAGCGGCATCGGAAAGCGATAGTTCCCTGATCAGACTCTTGCGATCACCGCTCTCGATGCGGGGAGGGCAGGGCACTCGTTGTTGACGGTCGAGACGTCGGACAAGGCGGTCCGTCGAATGGCTGTCGCGCCACGCCGCGAACTGTTCGACACCTTCGCCTGGCGGGGCCCGAGTCCTTTCGAGCAGCTCGTGCGCATCAGCGGTGCTGGAGCCGTAGCAGAGGGAGGACCAGGTCGTGCTGGAGGCATGGGCTGAAGTCGTCGGAATGATCCCGTCCCGTCCTCCGACGAGACCGCACCGGCGGGTTGAGGACGGGCATCTCCATTCAAGGGTGATCTCGGTGTCCGCATCGAGTTGATGGCCGCTGCTTGATCGCCGGAGGGAGATCAAAGGACGGATGAGGGGCTCGACGACCTGCCGCGACCGGCTGGGGCGACCCCCCCGGTTCGCGCCGGGCCCGCTCGTGGCGCCACATGCGCAAGAATGCCCTCACCGACCATCGGGAGCTGACCGCACATGACCGACCTGCCTTCCTCGCTTCGCCTCGCCGTCCTCGGGACGGGCATCATGGGCGAGACCGTCCTGTCCGGAGCGCTCGCGGGCGGGTGGGAGCCCGCCGACGTCGTCGCGACGGTCCGCCGCCCGGAACGAGGCGCCGAGCTCGCCGCGCAGCACGGCGTGGAGGTCACGCAGGACAACGTCGCCGCGGTGCGTGGCGCCGGTGTCGTGGTCGTCGCGGTGAAGCCGAAGGACGTCGCCGGTCTTCTTGCCCAGGTGCGCGACGAGGTCGCGCCGGGCGTGGTCGTGGTGAGCGTCGTCGTCGGGCTCCCGACGTCGTTCTACGAGGAGCGGCTGCCCGCGGGCACCGCCGTCGTACGGGTCATGCCCAACACGCCCTCGGTCGTCGGTGCCGGGGTCAGCGCGGTGAGCGGCGGCAGCGCCGCGACGGACGAGGACGTCGCGCTCGTCGAGCGGCTCCTCGCGTCGACCGGTCTCGTGGTGCGCGTCGCGGAGAAGGACCAGGACGCCGTCGGCGCGCTGTCGGGGTCCGGACCGGCCTACGTATTCTACGTCGTCGACGCGCTCGCGGAGGCGGGGGTGCTGCTCGGGCTGACGCGCGCGACGGCGCTCGAGCTCGCGACCGCCACCGTGCACGGCGCGGCGACCATGCTGCGCGAGACGGGCGAGCACCCCGCGATCCTGCGCGAGCGCGTCTCGTCGCCGGGCGGCACGACCGTGGCCGCGCTGCGGCAGCTCGACGCCGGAGGCGTGCGCGCGGCGTTCCTCGACGCGCTGGAGGCCGCGCGCGACCGCTCGGCCGAGCTCGCGGCGAGCCTCGCCGGGGAGGCCGCGAAGTGAGCGACACCGGGCCGTCCCCGCGCACCCGCCCGCCCGCGATGGCCGACGTCGCGCGGCTCGCGGGCGTGTCCCACCAGACGGTCTCTCGCGTCCTCAACGAGCACCCCAGCGTGCGGCCCGAGACCCGGGACCGGGTGCTCGACGCCATCGCGACGCTCGGTTACCGGCGCAACAGCGCGGCCCGCGCGCTCGTGACGATGCGGTCCGGCACCGTCGGCGTGGTGACGACGGGCTCGGCGCTGTACGGGCCGACGTCGACCCTCATCGCGGTCGAGGAGGCCGCGCGCGAGCAGGGCTACTTCGTGAGCGTCGCGACGATCCGCCGCTACGACGCCGACACGATGCACCGCGTGCTCGAGCACTTCATGGACCAGGGCGTCGAGGGCATCGTCGTCATCGCGCCGCAGTCCGACGTCGCGGACGCGGTCGACTCGTTCCGGGCTCCCGTCCCCGTGATCATGATCGCGGCGCGCGACCACCCGGGTGCCGAGGACGAGGATCCGAGCGGCGAGGCCGGGAGCGCGGCAACCCCGGACGCGCGACGTCGTCCCGGTGCCGCGGGCCTCGTCCTGCCCATCGCGGTCGACCAGCGCCTCGGAGCCCGCCTCGCGACCGAGCACCTGCTGGGCCTCGGCCACGCGACCGTCGTGCACCTATCCGGCCCGCTCGACTGGTTCGACGCGCGCGAGCGCGAGACCGGTTGGCGGCGTGCCCTGGAGGACCGCGGCGCGCCCGTCACGGAGCCGATCCGTGGTGACTGGTCCTCGGACCGCGGGTACGCCGTCGGGCGCGAGCTCGCCGCCGACCTGCGCGCCGGCAAGGGCCCGACGGCCGTCTTCGCGGGCAACGACCAGCTCGCGCTCGGCCTGCTGCGTGCGTTCTGGGAGTCGGGAGTGCGCGTGCCGCGGGACGTGTCGGTCGTGGGGTTCGACGACGTCGCGGGCGCCGGGCACTTCATCCCGCCCCTGACGACGGTGCGCCAGCCGTTCGCGGCGCTGGGGCGCCGCTGCATGGCGCTCATGCTCGACGCGTTCGCGGGCGCGCAGGTGCGCCCCGTCTCCATCCCGCCCGAGCTGGTCGTGCGCGAGAGCACCACGAGCCCGCGCTGACTGCTCGGCCCGACACGGGTCTCGTGCCGGGACTGCCGATCTCGTGACGGTTACCTGGTCACCTCGGGTCCCGCGTCGGCCCGTTCCGCCGGCACCACACGTTGCACCAGCGCCCGCACTCGAGCGTGGATCCGACGATCTGAGCTGACCGATCTGGGCCCCGGGCGGACGGCACACCGAAGAACTGGTGCAGCGCGTGCGCTGCGTCGCGGCCCCCGCTCCCGCGGGGCCATGTCTCCGCACTGTGGCCCGCGAGATGAGCGGCTTCCAGCAGGCGCCAGACGTCGGTCGCGTCGCGAGCGGTGAACCGGCCCGAATAGGCGTACGCCTTGAGGATGAGCGCTGCACGGACGTCAGGCAGCGCGACCTCGAACTCGAGGGTGGCCCCGTCTGAGAGCACGGCCGTGATCGGCTGGACCACCGCATCCACGCGCAGCGCATCGAGCAGGCCGGGGACGGCGTCGACGACCATGGCCGCCGTCTGCTGGTTCGGTTCGAGCCGTCCTACGTAGGACGGGGCGAGCACGTCGATCACGAGCCGACGCTCGTCGACGTCCCGCACGAACCGGTTGCCCTCCCGCTGCACGTATCCGATCGTGAGCAGTGCGTTCAGGAGTCGGTCGTCACCGAGGACGTCGAGCGCGACACCCATGTCGGCGTCGGCCGTCTCGCGCGCGGGCACGAGGGACTCGGCTCCGTGGTGGTGCACCAGAAGCGTGATCGCGATCCCACCCACGAGGCGATACTGCCCTCGGCGTGCTGTGCGACGTCCGCTATGTCCGCTGCGGCGAGCCACGCAGCGTCCGTCGCCGCCGATGTCGATCCGAGAACCAACCGTCCGTCGCTCACGACGGCATCCTCCCGTCGGCGATCGCCCCCGCCAAGTGGTCGGCAGCCTCGTCCTGTCCGCGCTGAGCAAGGTCCAGCCAGACCCGCCACGGGTCGAGCACCATCAGGTCGCGCGCTCGTCGCGTGCGCCGCAAGAGGTACGGGTCCTCCGGTACCTGGACGACGACGTTCGCGTCCTCGCTCGGTGCTGGTGTCGCCCCCTCGCTCGTGAGGTCGATGGCCGACCGGACCCACAGATGCAGCGTCTGAGGCCGCGCCCACGGCGCAAGACGACCCGCAGCGACATCCCCACTGACGCCATACGGGACGCCCTTCTCCCTCAGACGAGACGCGGCACGCTCCGCCAGCGGTACGAGCGGGACGAGCGTGAGGTAGGTCAGGCGCACCGGGCTCTGCGACGGGTAGTGGGCGACGAGCCACTCACGCAGCCCGCGGGTCGCCATCCATCCCTCGGTCCCCCGGACCACACGACCGTCGAGGCGATCGAGTATCTGAGCGACGCGAGGCTGTGTGACGCCCACTCGAGCAGCGAGCTCGGCCTGGGTAGGTGCCGGCGCGGCGAGCAGCTGAAGAGCGGCGTCGTACGTCGCCCACGGGACGGGCCCGCGGGGCCGACGCGCCGCCTGATCGCGGTCGCGATCTCCCACCGTCAACAGGGTCCCGTCGACCGCCAACAGCGTGCCGCTGACATCGCGCTCTGCGCCCTCCGGCACACGGAGGTAGGAGACTCCGTTGTTGAGCGCGACACGCGCCGCCTCGGCACTCACGGAGGGTGCGAGAACAAGGAGTCGTATCGACCCGGAGGTGCCCGCCGCGTTTCGCCCCAGGCGGAGCGCCCCGCTCGGCGTGAGCGCCCGAGACATGCTCTTCACCGAGAAACTCGTCGGCGGAAACGTGGCAGCCGACAGCACGACATCGCCGTCGTCGTCACGGCCTGCGTCGACCGCGAGGCCCTCCTCGGTCATGAGAGCAGCCCACACGTCGCTTATAAGCATAGTTGGTCCTCCGCGAGAAATACTTATACCGCTCGTCCAGGCTGTCAACCTCGGTCCTCAGGCGTATGCAGAGAGCTGGCAGCGCGAGGGGCTGCGGGCCGTAGGGCGACCGCGGCGGGCAGGATCGTGGCGGGAGGTTGGCCTCTCGCCGTGTGAGCGCTAACATTCACGACAACATGCACGACGACCGAGGCGCGCCGCAGCGACGAGGAGCAGCAGCAATGAGGCAGCAGGACGACGTCAGCGACCTTCGGGCCGCCGTCATCGCGGGGGAGACCGCGCTCGGCATCGAGCTCGGGTCGACGCGGATCAAGGCGTGCCTCGTGGCCGCCGACGGCACGCCGCTCGCGAGCGGCAGCCACGCGTGGGAGAACCAGCTCGACGGGCGCACGTGGACGTACTCCCTCGACGCCGTCGAGGCGGGCATGCGCGAGTGCTACGCGCAGCTCGTCGCCGACGTCGAGGAGCGGTACGGCGTGCGGCCCACGACGTTCGGTGCCCTCGGGGTCTCCGCGATGATGCACGGGTACCTCGCGTTCGACGCGCACGACGAGCTCCTCGTCCCGTTCCGCACGTGGCGCAACACCTCGACGGGGCCCGCAGCCGCCGAGCTCTCCGAGCTGTTCGGGTACAACATCCCGCTGCGCTGGTCCGTCGCGCACTGGTACCAGGCGGTCCTCGACGACGAGCCGCACGTGCCCGACGTCGCGTCCCTCACGACGCTCGCGGGCTACGTGCACCGGCGCCTGACCGGGCGCCACGTCCTCGGCGTCGGCGACGCGTCGGGCATGTTCCCCGTCGACCCGGAGACGCGCGGCTACGACCGCCGCCTGCTCGACGTGTTCGACGCGCGGGTCGCGACCCGCCGCGAGGCGCCGAAGCTCGAGGAGCTGCTCCCCGAGGTGCTCGTCGCCGGCCAGGAGGCCGGTCGTCTCACGGCCGACGGCGCGGCGTGGCTCGACCCGACGGGCTCGCTGCGGCCCGGCGTCCCGTTCTGCCCGCCCGAGGGCGACGCCGGGACCGGCATGGTCGCGACGAACGCCGTCGTGCCGCGCACCGGCAACGTCAGCGCGGGCACGAGCATCTTCGCGATGGTCGTGCTCGAACGACCGCTCGCGAGCGTGCACCACGAGCTCGACCTCGTGACGACCCCGACCGGCGACCTCGTCGCGATGGTCCACTGCAACAACGGCGCGAGCGAGCTCAGCGCGTGGGCAGGGCTCTTCGGCGAGGTGGCGGCGGCGCTCGGCACTCCCGCCGCGGCCGACGACGTGTTCGGCGCGACCCTGCGCGCGGCGCTCGACGGCGACGCCGACGGCGGCGGGCTGCTGGCCTACAACTACCTCTCGGGAGAGCCCATCACGGGGCTCGAGGAGGGGCGTCCGCTGTTCGTGCGCACGCCCGACAGCCGCCTCACGCTCGCGAACTTCATGCGGACCCAGGTCTACTCCGCGTTCGGCACGCTCGCGCTCGGCATGCGCGTGCTCGCCGGCGAGGGTGTCGGCATCGACGCGATGTTCGCCCACGGGGGGATCTTCCGGACCGAGGGCGTCGCGCAGCGGCTGCTCGCGGCGGCGATCGACGCACCGGTCACCGTAGGTCGGACCGCCGGGGAGGGTGGAGCGTGGGGTATCGCCGTGCTCGCCGCGTTCCTCCTCGCGCGCGGCGAGGGCGCGACGACCGGTCCGGCCGACGCGGCCGAGCCGGCAGGAGCGGCAAACCCGGTCGCGCTCGAGCTCGGCGCCTACCTGAGCGAGCGCGTGTTCGCATCCGCCGAGCTGGCGACCGTCGACCCCGACCCCGCGGACGTGACCGGGTTCGCCACCTACCTCGAGCGCTACGACGCCGGCCTCGCCGCCGAGCGTGCCGCCGTGGCGGCGCTCCGGCCCCGACGACAGGAGAACTCATGAGCACCGCACCCGAGACCGCCACCACCGGGGCCACCGCCGCTGACGCCAACGACGCACGCACCGGCGTCCCCGACGCCCTGCGCGCCGCCGTCGACGCCGCGAAGGAGCGCGTCGCCGCGCTGCACGCGGAGCTGCCGCGGTGGGAGCTCGTGGTGTGGACCGCGGGCAACGTGTCCGAGCGCGTCCGCGTGCCCGTCGAGGACGGCAGCGAGGTGGGGAGCCGGGATCTCCTCGTCATCAAGCCGTCCGGCGTCGCCTACGACGACATCACGCCCGACGCGATGGTCGTGTGCGACCTCGACGGCACCCTCGTCGAGGGCGACCGGTCGCCGTCGTCGGACACGGCGGCGCACGCGTACGTCTACCGGCACATGCCGGAGGTGGGCGGCGTCGTCCACACGCACTCGACGTACGCGACGGCCTGGGCCGCGCGCGGCGAGGCCGTGCCGTGCGTGCTGACGATGATGGCCGACGAGTTCGGCGGTGACATCCCCGTCGGCCCGTTCGCGCTCATCGGCGACGACTCGATCGGCCGGGGCATCGTCGAGACGCTGCGGGAGTCGCGCAGCCCGGCGGTGCTCATGCGCAACCACGGCCCGTTCACGATCGGCAAGGACGCGCGCGCCGCGGTCAAGGCTGCCGTGATGTGCGAGGAGGTCGCGCGGACCGTGCACATCAGCCGCCAGCTCGGCGAGCCGGCACGCATCGCGCAGTCCGACGTCGACTCGCTCTACGCGCGCTACCAGAACGTCTACGGGCAGCACTGACGAGCACCGGGGAGCACTGACGAGGCCTGACGAGCACGCACGAGCACCCGACGCCCGGCACGGGCGTCCCGTACGACCAGCACAGCGGTCCAGCACCGGCGCGAGGACCGCCCCCACCCGACACGAGAGATGTGGACAGACATGAGCAAGCCCTACGCGGACCGCGAGATCTGGTTCCTCACCGGCAGCCAGGACCTGTACGGCGAGGAGACGCTGCGGCAGGTCGCCGAGCAGTCGCAGGAGGTCGCGCGCGCGCTCGACGCGTCGTCGGACGTGCCGGCGAACGTCGTCTGGAAGCCGGTGCTCAAGGACGCCGTCTCGATCCGTCGCGCGATGCTCGACGCGAACGCGGACGACCGCGTGCTCGGCGTCGTGACGTGGATGCACACGTTCAGCCCGGCCAAGATGTGGATCGGTGGGCTGGACCAGCTCCGCAAGCCGCTCCTGCACCTGCACACGCAGGCGAACGTCGAGCTGCCGTGGGACACGATCGACTTCGACTTCATGAACCTCAACCAGGCCGCGCACGGCGACCGCGAGTACGCGTACATCGCGACGCGCCTCGGGGTGGCCCGCACCACCGTCGTCGGGCACGTGTCCAACCCCGCGGTGACCGCGCGCGTCGGCGCCTGGGTCCGCGCCGCCGCGGGCTGGGCCGCGACGCACGAGCTGCGCCTGGCCCGGTTCGGCGACAACATGCGCAACGTCGCGGTGACCGAGGGCGACAAGACCGAGGCCGAGCTGCGGTTCGGTGTGAGCGTGAACACGTGGGGCGTCAACGACCTCGTCGCGGCGGTCGACGCCGTCTCCGAGGCCGACGTGGACGCCCTGGTCGCCGAGTACGAGACCCTGTACGACGTCGTCCCCGAGCTCCGCAAGGACGGCGACCGGCACGAGTCGCTGCGCTACGCCGCGCGGCAGGAGATCGCGCTCGAGACGTTCCTCGAGTCGGTCGGGGCGAAGGCCTTCACGACGAACTTCGAGGACCTGGGCGACCTGCGCCAGCTCCCCGGCATCGCGGTGCAGCGGCTCATGTCGAAGGGCTACGGGTTCGGCGCCGAGGGCGACTGGAAGACGGCCGTGCTCGTGCGCGCCGCGAAGGTGATGGGCGAGGGGCTGCCCGGCGGCGCGTCGCTCATGGAGGACTACACGTACGACCTCACGCCCGGCAGCGAGCGGATCCTCGGCGCGCACATGCTGGAGATCTGCCCGTCGCTGACCACGTCGAAGCCCCGCGTCGAGATCCACCCGCTCGGCATCGGCGGCAAGGAGGACCCGGTCCGCATGGTGTTCGACGCGGACCCGGGCGTCGGCGTCGTCGTGTCGCTCGCTGACATGCGCGACCGGTTCCGGCTCACCGCGAACGTCGTGGACGTGGTCGCCCCGACGGCGCCGCTGCCGCACCTGCCCGTCGCGCGCGCCGTCTGGGAGCCCCGTCCCGACTTCGCGACGTCCGCCGAGGCGTGGCTGACCGCGGGCGGTGCCCACCACACCGTGATGTCGACGGCCGTCGGCATCGACGCGTTCGAGATCTTCGCCGACATCGCGGGCACCGAGCTGCTCGTCATCGACGAGAGCACGACGCGCCGCGGGTTCCGCGACCAGGTGCGCTGGAACCAGGTCTACTACCGCCTCGCCCAGGGTCTGTGACCCAGGTCGACGCACGCCCCGCGAGCGCGGGCGGGCGGGAGCCGGACCGGGCCGCGCAGGCCCGGTTCGGCTACCTCCTCGTGCACTTCGTGGAGGACCCGTACGGGCACGAGGAGAGGATCCACTACTCGCTGAGCCGCGGTGACGACCCGACGGCGTGGGACCGGCTGGGCGTCGTGGTCGAGTCGCGTCTCGGCACGACGGGCCTGCGCGACCCGCACGTCGTGCGCTCGCCCCGCGGTGACGAGTTCTTCCTCGTCGCGACGGACCTGCGCGTGTTCGGGGGCGACGACGCGGGCTGGGACGCGTGGCAGCGTCACGGCAGCCGCTCGCTCGTCGTCGCGCGCTCGACGGACCTCGTGCAGTGGTCCGAGCCGCGGCTCGTCGAGGTGGCGCCGCCCGAGGCCGGGATGGCGTGGGCTCCCGAGGCGTTCTGGGACGCGCGCGGCGGGCACTACGTCGTGCACTGGTCGTCGACGCTCTACGACCCGGCCGACACGGAGCACGCCGGGGAGTCGTACAGCCGGATCCTCTGCGCGACGACGACAGACTTCGTGACGTTCTCGCCCGCGCGCGTGCTGCTCGACACGGGGCGCACGACGATCGACACGACGATGATCGAGCACGACGGCCGCGTGTTCCGCTTCCACAAGGACAACAGCCCGGGCGGCCGCGAGCTCTACATGGACGTCGTGCCGCACGCGCTGTCCGACGACGCGGTCGTGCTCGCCGAGCGCATCGGCGCCGACCGCTTCGGTCACGTCGAGGGCCCGCTCGTGTTCCGCGCGAACGACGCCGAGCGCTGGTACCTGTTCGTCGACCAGTACGGGGAGGCCGGCCAGGGCTACCGGCCGTTCGTCACCGACGACCTCACCTCTGGTGCGTGGA
Organism: Cellulosimicrobium sp. PMB13; assembly: GCF_051294865.1. Lineage (NCBI taxonomy): Bacteria > Bacillati > Actinomycetota > Actinomycetes > Micrococcales > Promicromonosporaceae > Cellulosimicrobium > Cellulosimicrobium sp. PMB13. The sequence continues at coordinate 1,899,565 of NZ_CP145910.1, forward strand.
AGCCCATGGACGGTAGGTTCGACCTGCCTGACCGCACCAAGCACGGCGTCGTGCTCCCGCTGCACGACGACGAGTGGCACCGGATCGCGGAGGCGTTCCACCCCTGACCTGACCCCGACCCCCTGAGGGCCGGGGTTCTTCACGGCCCAAATTTACAACGATGTAGAAGGGATCGAGATGCACCGCACGCACACCGCACCGACGGGAGGGCGCCACCGCGCCGCGCGGCTCGCCGGCGCTGCCGCGCTCGTCGTCGGGCTCACCGCGGCACTCCTCACCGGACCGGCTGTCGCCGACGCCGGACCCGCCGCCGGTCCGGCAGGGGTCGAGCCCCCGCTGCCCACCGGTGGCCTGTCGGTCACGGGCGAGACGGCCCCGATCCACGACCCCGCGCTCGTCGTGGCCGACGACGGCACGTGGTACGTGTACTCGACCGGCCTCGTGAACCGCGAGAAGGGCGGCACGATCCAGGTCTGGTCGTCCGCCGACGAGGGCGTCACGTGGGAGTCCGAGGGCACGGTCTGGGACGAGATCCCGGCGTGGATCGACGAGCACTTCGCCGACGGCGCGCTCCCCGACAACCTCTGGGCACCCGAGGTCTACGAGCACGAGGGCACCTACTATCTCTACTACTCCGCGTCGCGCTTCGAGACGAACACGTCGCTCACCGCGCTCGCGACCAACACGACGCTCGACCCGGACGACCCGGAGTACGAGTGGGTCGACCAGGGCCTCGTGATCGAGTCGCCGCAGGACATCGCCGGCGGCAAGACGTTCAACGCGATCGACGCGGGGATCGTCGAGGACGCCGACGGTACGCCGTACATGGCGATCGGCTCCCACTGGTACGGCATCTTCCTCGTCGAGATCTCGTGGCCCAGCGGCAAGCCCGTCGAGGGCGCGGTCGCGGACGCCGTGCACCTCGTCGACCGGTTCGCCCCGGGCAACCGCGTCGAGGCGCCGTTCATCACCGAGCACGACGGCTGGTACTACCTGCTCGTGTCGTTCGACGCGTGCTGCCAGGGCGCGGACAGCACCTACCACGTGGCCGTCGGGCGCTCGCGCTCTGTCACCGGCCCCTACCTCGACGCCGAGGGCCGCGACATGGTCGGCGGCGGCGGGACGACGCTGCTCGACACGCACGGCGCCGTCGTCGGCCCTGGCGGGCAGTCGGTGTTCGACGACGTGCTCGCGTTCCACTACTACGACGCGTCGAACGCGCAGGTCCCGTACTTCCCGACGCTCGGCCTGCAGCGCCTCGCGTGGGTGGACGGCTGGCCGGTCGTCGACGCCACGGTGGAGGTCCCGGCGGTGGTCTCCGGACCGCACGACGCCGACGTCGCCCCGGGCGAGGACGCGGCCTTCACCGTCGAGGTGACGGGCACGCCCGCGCCCGTCGTCACGTGGGAGACCTCCCGCGACGGCGCGACCTGGGAGCAGGCCGCGCCCGCGCGCCGCGCGGTGGACGGCTCGGCGTCGCTCGAGCTTCCCGCGGTCCAGGCCGACGCCGACGGCCTGCGGGTCCGCGCCGTCGTGCAGAACGCGCACGGGAGCGTGGTGAGCCCGACGGCGACGCTCACCGTGGCGGACGGCGTGGCGCTCGGTGACGTCGTCGCCCAGCCGCGGTGCCTCGCCGGGTCGGCCTACCTCGCGGTGCGCGCCACCTCGGCCGACACCGGACCGGTGACGATCACGCTGTCCACGCCGTACGGCTCGCGCACGGTCGTGGACGTCGCCCCCGGGCGCTCCGCCTACCAGGCGTTCGCCGTGCGCTCGCCCGAGCTCGCCGCGGGGAGCGCGACCGTGACGGCGACGGCGGGGGAGCGCTCGACGACCCGCACCCAGGAGCACGCGGCACTGACCTGCTCCTGACGCCCCCGCGCGTCCGTGTCACCTGATGTGCCGAACCCCGGGTTACGCCCCCATCAGACCGTCGATGGGGGCGTAACCCGGGGTTCGGCGTCGCGCTCGCCGGTGTGCAGGTGGCGATGCCGACGGCGCGGGTCAGGCGGTGCGCACCGTCCCGGCCAGCGCGGTCCACGACTCGGGCGCGAGCGTGACCGTCGTCGTGCGCGAGCTGGCCGAGACGTGGGCCGCGAGGTCCACCGCCGACCAGCACGCGTCGACGACCTTGCGCGCGTGCGCGGGACCCTCGACGGCGGCCTCGTGGTCCGCGACCATGCGCCAGCCCTCGGTGAGCTCGACGCCCAGGCCCAGGTGCTCGACGTCCACCGCGACGGGCTCCGCCGAGCGGTTGGTGAGGAACAGCGCGAGGGCGCCGGTCTCTGCGTCGTGCGTCGCGGCAGCGGTGACGAGCGGGACGTCGCCGTGGCGCTTCGTCGTCGTCGTGGGGCAGTCCACGCGGACGTCGAGCGCCTCGCCGTGCGCGAGGCGCGCCGTCGTCGCGAACGGGTGGAACGTCGGCTGGCGCCATGCCTCCCCGCCGGGCTCGGTCATGATCGGCGCGATGACGTTGACGAGCTGCGCGAGCGCCGCGACCGGGACGCGGTCCGCGTGGTTGAGCAGCGTGACGAGCAGGTCGCCGACGACCACGGCGTCGAGCGCCGAGTAGACGTCCTCGATGATGCGGGGCGCGTCGCGCTGGACCGGCAGGTTCGTCTCGCCAGGGAACCGGGACTCGAGGTACCAGACGTTCCACTCGTCGAAGCTGATGGTGATCTTCTTGTCCGAGCGGCGACGCGCCCCGACGGCGTCGGCGGACGCGACCACGCGGTCGATGAAGCGGTCCATCGCCGTGCCGGAGCCGAGGAACGACGCACGGTCGCCGTCGAGCTCCTCGTAGTAGGCGTGCATCGAGACGTGGTCCACGAGGTCGTACGTGTACGACAGGACCGTCTGCTCCCACTCGCCGAACGTGTCCATCTGCATCGACGACGACCCGCACACGACGAGCGAGATCGACGGGTCGACGAGCTTCATCGCCTTGCCGGCCTCGGCCGCGAGCTTGCCGTACTCGTGCGCGTCCTTGTGGCCGATCTGCCACGGGCCGTCCATCTCGTTGCCGAGGCACCACAGGTGCACGCCGTACGGCTCGGTGCGGCCGTTGGCGATGCGCAGGTCGGCCCAGCGCGTGCCCGCCTCGCCGTTGCAGTACTCGACGAGCGCGGCCGCGGCCTCGACGCCGCGCGTGCCGAGGTTGACGGCCATCATCGGCTCGAAGCCCTCGCGCTCGGCCCACTGCAGGAACTCGTCGGTGCCCACGAGGTTCGGCTCGACGGTGCGCCACGCGAGGTCGAGGAACGGCTTGCGGTCCTCGACCGGCCCCACGCCGTCCTCCCAGCGGTAGTTGGAGACGAAGTTGCCGCCGGGGTAGCGCAGCATCGTCACGCCGAGCTCGCGCGTGAGGTCGGCGACGTCGCGGCGGAAACCGTGCTCGTCGGCGGCCGCGTGGCCGGGCTCGTAGATGCCGGTGTAGACCGCGCGGCCGAGGTGCTCCACGAAGGAGCCGAACAGGCGGCGGTCGATCGGGCCGACCCGGAAGTCGGGGTGCAGCGCCACGCGGGCGCGGGGGTGCGTCATCGGGATCCTCGCTCGTGGTGGTCCGGCGGTGCGTCAGGAGAGCCGGGGTGTCCGTCGCGCTGGTCGGGACCGGTCGAGCTCGAGGTCCGACATGGCGACGGTCTCACTTTACAACGATGTAGAGTACTCGTCGACGACCCGTCCAGCACGTCGCCGTGTGGGCACACCCTGCCACGGGTCGCGCGTGGCACAGTTGACCCATCCGCGCCCGTGAGGGCACGCGAGGGCACGGAATCCCGAAGGAGTGAGCAGCTTGCCGGTGACGATGCACGACGTGGCGGCCCGCGCCGGTGTCTCGGTCAAGACGGTGTCGAACGTCGTCAACGCCTACCCGCACGTGCGGCCCGAGACGCGCCGACGCGTCGAGGAGGCGATCGAGCACCTCGGCTACCGGATGAACGTCTCGGCCCGCAACCTGCGCACGCGACGCACCGGGATGATCACGCTCGCGGTGCCGGAGCTCTCGCTGCCCTACTTCGCGGAGCTCGCCGACTCGGTGATCCGGGCGGCGGAGTCCCACGGGTACACGGTGCTCATCGAGCAGACGAACTCGACGCGCGAGCGCGAGGCCCAGGTGCTGTCCGGGCGATACCAGGACATGACCGACGGCGTGATCTTCTCGCCGCTCGCCCTCGGTCCGTCCGACCTGCCGCTGTTCGACGTCACGTTCCCCCTCGTCGTGCTCGGCGAACGCGTCTTCGGCGCCCCGGCGGACCACGTGACGATGAACAACGTCGCCGCGGCGCGCGCCGTCACGGCCCACCTCGTCGCGCTCGGGCGGCGCCGCATCGCCGTCGTCGGGGCGCACGCGGGAGAGGCCGTCGGCTCCGCGGCCCTGCGCCTCGAGGGCTACCAGCACGGGCTCGCCGACGCCGGCATCGCGTTCGACCCCCGCCTCGTCGGCGAGGCCGGGCTGTGGCACCGTGCGACCGGCGCGGAGACGATGGGCCGGCTCCTCGACTCCGGCGTCGAGATCGACGCCGTCTTCGCGCTCAACGACGCCATGGCGCTCGGTGCGCTGCACGCGCTCCACGCGCGCCGCGTCGACGTCCCGGGCGACGTCGCGCTCATCGGCTTCGACGACGTCGACGACGTGCGCTACTCCGTGCCGACCATCTCGTCGGTCTCCCCGGGCCGTGAGCAGATCGCCGCGCGCGCCGTCGAGCTCCTCGTCGCGCGGATCGACGCACGGGGCGCGGGCGAACCGGCGCCGTTCCGTCGCGTCGTCCCCGACTCGTCGATCGTCGGCCGCGAGTCGACCGGCGACGTGCCCGCCGGCGGCGGCGAGAAGATCGTCGCCGTCCAGGAGGGCCGCGTCGAGACCGTCGAACCCGTCCGCGAGCAGATCGCCGGCTGACGAGCCGGGGCGGAGGGACCTCGCACGCTGCAGCGCCGAGAGGCCGCGACGCCCTCGACGCCTGGATCGCCTGAGCGGAGCGCGTCAAAGGCACTGCGCCTACTGTGGGCGGATGGCGGGAGGCTGGCCGGAGAGCGCGCGAGGCCTGTGGTGGCTGTGCGCCGCATCCCTGGTCCTCGCGGTTGCCGGGTGGACGCTGATCGCCGTCGGCACCGAGGGCTCCGTCGTGCCGGCCGTCGCCGGAGCGTCGAGCGGGATCGCGCTGGTGTCGGGGGTCCGTCTCGTGCTGCTTCGCCGCAAGCGACGCCGTGACGAGTGGCCACCCAAGACTTCAGCGTGACGGATCGACGATGTCGCGTCACCGAAGGGCGCGGCCCGCTGCTCAGGTGACAGAAGGTAGCGCGGCACCCGGGTCAAGGCTGAAGGTCACGACGTGGATCTCCGCGGTCGGCGGCATCTCGGGGTAATAACTCATGAGGCTCTCCCGGAGCTCGGTCATCGTCGTTCCCGGTTGGAGCCTGGCGTGTTCGGGTGTGAGTCGGTCGAGCCGATGCGGTTCGACACCGGTCACGGTGCCCTCAAGGGTTCGATGTTCTGCGTCGTCCTCGAACACGAAGAGAGCCGCTCCGACCGCGATCGGGTCGTCGTAGCGGATCGTGACCGTCTTGCGACCCGAGGCGATCGCATCGTAGTGGCGCTTGTTGAAGCGGACGAGGCGTCGGGCATCGGCATCCGGGAAGAAGTAGGTGTCCGGAAGGAGCGCGCGGATCGGCCGTACCTGCGGGCCCGTCGGCGTGGGGACGGCGACGAGGACGTCCGGGTGGAGGTCGAGGAGCACCTGACGGCACCGCCCGCAGGGCGGGATCAGTCCGCGTCCCCGGTCCCCTGCGGCAGCGATGGTGATCAGCGGACCGGCGTCAGCCGTGGCGGCGGCAGCGAGCACGGCGAGCTCGGCACAAGGCCCTCCAGTGAAGTGGTAGACGTTCACCGCGGTGTGGATCCGGCCGGCGGTGTCCATTGCGGCCGCAGCGACGGTGTGGTGGGGATCGTCACCCAGCCGCCCCGCGAGCGCTTCTGCTGTTTCCACGACGCGACGCTCGGTGTTGAAGAGGTCCATGCGCCCATGTTGCACAGTTTCAAGAGCCCTGCGAAGCCGCGCTCTGCCCTCTGGCGGAGACCCGAAGGGAGCCGGAGGGACGTCGTCCGGACGAGTCGTGGGCTACTCGGTGCTCGCGGCGGTCGTCTCTTGGTCAAGGCGGTCGAGGCGGCCGTCGGCGAGCAGGCCCGTCGCGAGGACGGGGACGCTGAGGCACAGCAGCGGGCCGAGCACGGGAAGGTAGATCAGCACCACCACGACGACGGCGCACGTCACGAGCATCGCGACGGCGACGAGCGGTCCGATCGCGGGGGACAGGACGAGGAAGCGCCAGGTCGGGGACCACGGCTCGTCGTAGCGGCGGGTCACGGCGGGGAGGTACGCCGTCACGACGACGACCCACAGCGTGACGACGACGCCTCCGGTGCGGAGCGCGGCAGCGGCAGGTCCGTCCATGACGCGCAGCACCTGGGCGTCGAGCAGCAGGACGAGCGCTGCGGCGACGATCGGGAGCCCGAGCAGCACGGTCCGCTGCCACGAACCCGCCCAGCCGCTCCAGAAGTCGCGCCACAGGTGGTCGGACGGGTCGCCGTCGACCAGGCGGGCGAGGAGCATCCCGCCGGCGTGCAGCGCCGGGGCGAACCCGGCGACGACGAGCCCGGCGGCGGTCCCGGCGAGCATGAGCAGGTTGATCGCGACGAGCTGCGTGACGAACCGCAGGACCGTCATGACGCGCCCGGCCCAGCCGGGCACCTCGTCGCCGGAGGGTCGGCGCTCGTCGGGCGCGGGCCGGCGCTGCGTGTCGTCGGGGTCCGTGGCGCGGAGCCGGGTCGAGGGCGCGTCGGTCATGTCTCGATGGTCCCAGGGCCGGAGGCGTCGGTGCGCGTGCCCGCGACCACGCGGCCGTCGGACCCGATCGCGACGACGGACGGTGCGGGACGTGCCCGCACGGCGTCCCACGAGGGGAAGGCGACGGCCGAGACCGGGGTGCCGGCCGTCGTCGTCCAGGTGAAGCGGCCGTGACCGAGGGCGCGTGCCGAGCCGGGGGCGACGTCGAGGCGGCCGGGCCGGGCGTCCTGCACGGCGTCCGGGCGGTCGGCCAGGTGCAGGAGCTCCCACGTGCCGTCGAGCACGTCGACGCTCGTGGGCCAGAGCGCGGTGTCGTCGACCTCGCGGTCCGGACCGGCCCAGGGCTGCGGCGCGACGAGGGGCCAGCCGTCGTGCGTCCACACGAGCCGGCGCACCTCGACGCGGTGCTGCGCCGGGTCCTGGGCGTCGCGCACGTGGTGCACGAGGACCTGGTGGTCCGGTTCCGTGAGGACGGACGCGTGGCCCGGGGCGAGGACACCCGGACCACCGGGGAACCGGTGGCCCGCGAGGACGGCCGTGCCGACCTCGTCGGGCGGGGGGTCGAGGTCGCGCAGGTCGTGACCGGTGCGGTCGCGATAGGGGCCGGTGACGGCGTCGGCCACCGCGACGCGCAGGTGGTAGGTGGAGAACAGCGACCCGTAGCTGACGAGCATCGCCCAGCCGCCGCCGGGGCGGGGGAGGACGAACGCGCCCTCGATCGCGCCGTCGACCGACCGCGGGCGACGCGCGAGGAGCGTGCCGGGGGCGTCGTGCAGGGTGCCGGGCGCGGGCTCGTCGACGACGAAGCCCGTCTCGGGGTCGAGCGGGAGGGCGTGGATGCCGGCGAAGAACGACCCGTACACGAGCCACTGGCTCCCGTCCGCCTCGGTCACGACGTTCGCGTCGATGGCGTTCGGGTGCTCGAGCCCTTCCGGCGCGGGGACGTGCTCGCTCGCGACGACGACGCCCCAGTCGGTCCACGGACCGGCAGGGTGCGGGGCCGTCGCGAGACCGATCGCGGACCGGCGCGAGCCGAAGCTCGACGCCGAGTAGTACATGCGCCACTCGTCGTCGGCGCGCACGACCTCGGGCGCCCACAGCCCTGCCGCGCCGGACCACGCCGCCGCCGGGCCCGGGACACCGGCCAGCGCCCAGCCGTGGAACTCCCACGTGACGAGGTCGGTCGAGCGGCGGACCTGGACGCCACCGGGGACCGGACCGTCGGCGGACGCGTCGGTCGAGAACAGCCAGTAGGTGCCCTCGTCGTCGACGACGGCCGTCGGGTCGTGCGCGTGGCGCGCGCCCCACGCCGTGGTGTCCGGGGCGTGGGGGGTCTCCGGCGAGACGGGCCGGGGGGCGTCGGGTGCGCCGAGGGAAGGCGCGCCCGACGCCGTACCCGACGCGGTCGGGGTGGTCGGGGCCGGCACGCTCAGCCCTTCGACCCGGTGAGCGCGACGGACTCGATGATCTGGCGCTGGAACACCAGGAACACGAGGAGGATCGGCAGGAGCGCGACGAACGACGCGCCCATGATCAGCGGGTAGTCGCGTTGCGTGGCGAACTCGACGTTGAGGTTGGCGATGACCACCTGGATGGTCTGCTTCTCCGGGGAGTTCAGGTAGAGGATCGGCGCGAGGTAGTCGTTCCAGACCGTCATGAACCAGAGGATGAACTGCGCGGCGATCGCCGGCCGGATCATCGGCATGATCATGACGCGGAAGACCTGGAAGTACGACGCGCCGTCGAGCTTGGCCGCTTCGACGAGCGAGTCCGGGACCGACTGGAGGTACTGCCGCAGGAAGAAGATCATGACGATGTTGCCGAAGAGCAGCGGCACGATGAGCGGCAGCAGGGTGTCCACCCAGTGCAGCCGGGAGAACATGACGAACTGCGGGATCATGACCGTCGGGAAGGGGATCATGATGCCGGTGAGCAGCGCGATGAAGATCGCGTTCTTCCCCGGCAGGCGCATCTTCGCGAGTGCGAACGCCGCGAGCGCCGACGTGAACGACCCGACGACCGTGGCCGTGACGGACACGATGATGCTGTTCTTGAAGCCGGAGAGGATCGGCGCGTCCGACCACATCCGGACGTAGGTGTCCCACTGCGGGTCCGACGGCCACCACACGGGCGGCAGCGCGAAGACCTCGGCCTTGGTCTTGATCGACGTGGTGAACATCCACAGCAGCGGCGCGATCATCACGACGGCGAAGATGCTCAGGACGACGAGCAGGACGATGTTGGTGACGCGGTAGCGCGTGGTGCCACCGGCGAGGGGGGTGCTCATGGTGTGGTCTCCTGCCCTCAGTCGATGCTGAAGCTGTTGCGCCGGTTGAGGCGGAACTGGATGAGCGTGATGACGAGGATGATCAGCCCGAGGACGACGGCCATGGCGGTCGCGTAGCCCATCTGCTGGTACTTGAACGCCTTGCGCACGATGTACCAGACCACGGTCGCGGAGCTGAACTCCGGGCCGCCGTTCGGGGTCATGATGTTGACCTCGGTGAAGAGCTGGGCGCCGCCGATGACGTTCGTGACGACGATGAAGAACGTCACGGGCCGGACCATCGGGAGCGTGATGGAACGGAACTTCTGGAACCCGTTGGCGCCGTCGAGCGCGGCCGCCTCGTAGAGCGACGCGGGCACCGACTGGATCGCCGCCAGGTACAGCAGCATCGAGTACCCGAGGCCCTTCCAGACGGCCATGATGATGATCGCGGGCTTGACGGTCGCGGTGTTCTGGAGCCAGTCGGGACCGTCGATCCCGAACCACGACAGCACCTGGTTGATGAGGCCGAAGTCGCCGTTGTAGGCGAACTGCCACACGATCGCGATCGCGGCGAGCGACGAGATCACGGGCACGTAGTACACCGTGCGGAAGAACGTCCGACCGGGCAGGCGCCGGTTCAGCGCGATGGCCAGCATCAGCGCGAGGACGATCCCGATCGGGATGCCGATCATGTAGAAGAACGTGTTGAACAGGCTCTTGTGGAAGTACTCGTCGGTGAGGAGCGTCGAGTAGTTCTCGAGCCCGACGAACCGCATGGGCCCGAGACCGTTCCAGCTCGTGAAGGACGCGTAGACCGCGAAGCAGAGCGGGTACAGCGTGAAGGCCAGGAAGCCGAGCACGGGCGCGGCGACGAACGCCATGGCCCAGCGGTGCTCCGTGCGGTGCAGGTGCCGGCGCTGCTTCGCGCTGCGCAGCGCCGGGGACGGCGGTGTCACGCCGGGCGGGCTCGTGGCGTCGTCGGTGACGTCCGCGATCTGCGTCATCGGGGGGTTCCTCTCGGTGCTGGTGCGGGTGAGCCCGGACCGTGCCGGGGCGCGGCCGGCACGGCCGGTCGTCGGCGGCACGGTCGTCGGGCAGTCTGCCCGACGACCGTGACCGACGAGGTCAGCTCCCGGCCGCGGCCTGCTCGGCGTTGGCGTTCGACTCGTCGAGCAGCGTCTGCATCTTCGGCTGCGTCTCGGCGAGGTAGTCGGCGGCCTTCTGCTCACCGTCGAGCACGGGCTGGATGTTGACCCACAGCTCGTCGTACCACTCCGCGCCGTACGTGAAGGCGGCGGGCATCGCGCGGCCGTAGTCCTCGACGATGTCGAGGAACTCCTGGCGGTTCGCCGGCTGCGCGTCGGGTGCGGCGGCCCACTCCTGCGCCATGTCCTTGAGGTTGGGGACCTGGATGTTCGCGTCGACGAGCGTCTGCTGTGCGTCGGGGTCCGTCGACAGGTAGGTCGCGAGCTTCACCGCGTTCTCGGCGTCCGACGTCGTCGCGGACACACCGATGCCGAGCGAGCCGATCCACGTGGCGCTCTCCTCGCCGCCCATCGACGGCCAGGGGATGAGGTCGTACTCGAACTCGAGGTCGTTGTAGACGCTGACGTCCCAGGGGCCGACGGGGAAGAAGCCGATCTCGCCCGCCATCCAGCGCTGGTAGGTGTCGAGCGTCGCGGCGTCGGACGCCGACGGCGTGACGCCCTCGACGTTGGTGAGGTCGGCGAACGCCTGGAGCGCCTCGGCGAACTCGGGGGTGTCGACGGTGACCTCGGTGCGGTCCTCGTTCGTCCAGTCGCCGCCGTTGCTCCACACCATCGACTGCAGGTTCCACTGCACGTTGAGGCCGGTGCCCCACTGGTCGACCGCGCCGTCGCCGTCCGTGTCCGTGGTCAGCTGCTTGCTGATCGCGACGAACTCGTCCCACGTCAGGGGGACGTCCTTGTCGGGCAGCGGGATGCCCGCGGCCTCGAGCATCGTCTTGTTGTACCCGAACGCGAACGGGCCGACGTCCTTGGGCAGGCCGTAGAGCCGGCCGTCAGGCGTGCCCTGGAGCGTGCCGTCGAACCGGTAGGAGTCGACGCCGTACTCCCAGATGTTGTCGAGGTCGACGCCCTGCTCCTCGACCTGGTCGGTGATGTCCATGAGCACGCCGGAGCCGACGTACGACTGGAGCGTCGCCTGCTCGACGTAGAAGACGTCGGGCACGTTGTTGCCCGAGACGGCTGCCTGGAGCTTGGTCGCGTACTGGTCCGCGTCGGTGACGATCATCTTCACCTCGACGCCGGTCTCCTCGGTGAACTTCGCGATCGCGGCCTCGTACGCCGCCTTCTCGTCGGGCCCGCCGCGGAACATGAACGTGAGCCCGTCGTCCCCGCCGGAGCCGCTGCCGCACGCCGCCGTGCTCGCGACGATGATCCCGGCCATGACGCCGGCCATGAGTCGTGACTTCCTCATCACGGTTCCTCTCGGTCCTGTGGTCGCAGGGAGCGACTGTCGGTGGGGCGGAGCGTTCCGCCACGGACGTCGTCGTCGACCTCTCGTTTACATCGATGAAAAATCTCGATGGGGAGCACGGTTGCACACCGGTCGCCGCACGGTCAAGCGCGCGCCGTCACGGATTTGCAACGATGTAGAAGCCGCGTCCTCGTTCACGGTACCCGGGCTTGACGAACCGAGGTCCGGACCTGCACCATCTCGATCTACATCGTTGTAGAAGTCGCCTCGGTCATCGTGGAGAGGCGGCCGTTCACCCGAGAGGGGCCCCACGCATGCACCGCACCGCGTCCTTGACGCCCCCCATGGGGTGGAACTCCTGGGACAGCTTCGGCACCACCGTGACCGAGGCGGAGGTCCTCGACAACGCGCGCTTCCTCGCCGAGCACATGGCGGGTGCCGGCTGGTCGACGGTCGTCGTCGACATCCAGTGGTACGAGCCGACGGCGCGCGCGGGCGGCTACAACCCCGGAGCACCCGTCCTGCTCGACGAGCTCGGCGTCCAGCGTCCGGTCCCCGCACGGTTCCCGTCGGCGGCCGACGGCGCGGGCTTCGCGCCGCTCGCGCGCCAGGTCCACGACCTCGGCCTGCGGTTCGGGGTCCACCTCCTGCGCGGGATCCCACGGCGCGCCGTCGGCGCCGACCTCCCCGTCCCGGGCACGCCGTACCGCACGGGCGAGATCGCCGACCGGTCGAGCACGTGCTCGTGGAACGACGACAACTACGGCCTGGACCTCGCCCACCCCGGGGCGCGAGCCTGGCTCGACGCCCAGGTCGACCGCGTCGTCGGGTGGGGCGTGGACTTCCTCAAGGTCGACGACATGCTCGCGCCGTACCACACCGACGCCGTCGAGGCCCTCGCCGCCGCGGTCGCCCGCGCGGAGGACCGGCACGGTCGAGAGGTCGTCCTGTCGCTCTCGCCCGGCACCTCGCTGTCCGTCGCGCACCTCGACCACCTGCGCCGGCACGCCGACCTGTGGCGCGTGAGCGACGACCTGTGGGACCGGTGGGACGACGTCGAGTCCCAGTTCGCGCGCCTGGCGCGCTGGGCGCCGCACCAGCGGCCCGGCGCGTGGGCCGACGCCGACATGCTCCCGCTCGGGCGGATCGGCGTGCGCGCCGAGCGGGGAGAGCCCCGCGACAGCCTCCTCACCGAGGCGGAGCGCCGCACGATGCTCTCGCTGTGGTGCCTCGCGCGCTCGCCGCTGTTCGTCGGGGGACACCTGCCCGCGTCCGACGCGGCGACGATCGCCGACCTCACCCGCACCGACGTCCTCGACGTGCTGAACCGGTCCACCGGCGGCCGCGAGCTGCTCCGCGAGGGTGACACGGTCGTCTGGGGCGCCGCGGGCGACCGCACGCTCGACGGCGTGCGCTGGGCCGGGATCTTCTCGACCGCGTCGTCGCCGCGCCGCGTCACCGTGCCGGCGGCCTCCGCGGGGCTCGCCGTCGGCCCGCGCGCCGGCGCGGCCGGGGCGCACGACGGCGCGCGTCCGTCCGACGGCGCGCGGCCGGTCCTCGTGGACGTCTGGACCGGTGAGCGCGTCCCGCTCGTCCCCCCGAGCGCCGCCACCGGCGGCGACCATCTCGTCGACGTGGAGGTGCCCGCCCACGGCGTGCGTCTTCTCCGTCTCGACCCCTGACCCAGCACCCGACCACGACGGGCCGTCACGACGGGCCGTCACGACCGACCACCGCGACCGACCGTCGCGACCGCACCGTCCCGGAGGACCCCATGCACGCCGCCACCGTCACGCTCGACCCCGCCTTCGTCGTCGGGCCCGTCCGCCCCCGGACCTTCGGCTCGTTCGTCGAGCACCTCGGCCGCTGCGTCTACACGGGCATCCACGACCCGGGCCACCCCACCGCCGACGCCGACGGTTTTCGCGGCGACGTCCTCGACCTCACGCGCGAGCTCGGTGTGACGACCGTGCGCTACCCGGGCGGGAACTTCGTCTCGGGCTACCGGTGGGAGGACGGCGTCGGCCCGGTCGACGCGCGCCCGACGCGGCTCGACCTCGCGTGGCACTCGAGCGACCCGAACACCGTCGGCGTCGACGAGTTCATGCGGTGGGCCGCGAAGGCCGACGTCGAGCCGATGATGGCCGTGAACCTCGGCACGCGCGGCGTCCAGGAGGCGCTCGACCTGCTCGAGTACTGCAACGTCCCGGGCGGCTCGTTCTGGTCGGACCGCCGTCGCGCCAACGGCGTCGAGGACCCGTACCGGATCCGGATGTGGTGCCTCGGCAACGAGATGGACGGCCCGTGGCAGATCGGCCACAAGACGCCGCAGGAGTACGGGCGCCTCGCGGCCGAGACCGCGCGGGCGATGCGCATGATGGACCCGGGCGTCGAGCTCGTGGTCTGCGGCTCGTCGAGCTCCGACATGCCGACGTTCGGCGAGTGGGAGCGGGTCGTGCTCACCGAGGCGTACGAGCACGTCGACCACGTCTCGGCCCACGCGTACTACTGGGAGGAGGACGGCGACCTCGCGTCCTTCCTGGCGTCGGCCGTGGACATGGACCACTTCGTGGAGTCCGTCGCCGCGACCGCCGACCAGGTGCGCGCTGCCGGCAAGCACACCAAGCGGATCAACATCTCGTTCGACGAGTGGAACGTCTGGTACCAGAAGCGCGCCGAGTCGAAGCCGCCGTCGGGCGACGACTGGCCCGTCGCGCCCGTCCTGCTCGAGGACCGCTACAACGTGGCCGACGCGGTCGTCGTGGGCAACCTCCTCGTCTCGCTCCTGCGCAACACGGACCGCGTGCACGCCGCGTCGCTCGCGCAGCTCGTCAACGTCATCGCGCCGATCATGACCGAGCCCGGCGGCCGGTCGTGGCGCCAGACGACGTTCCACCCGTTCGCGCTCACCGCGCGCCACGCGGCGGGCGAGGTGCTGCGCGTGGCCGTGCAGTCGCCTGCGGAGGAGACTGCGCGCTTCGGCGACGTCCCCGTGCTCGACGCCGTGGCGACGCACGACCCCGAGACCGGCGACGTCGTGCTGTTCGCGGTCAACCGCTCGACCACGCGCGCGGTCGACCTCGACGTCGACCTGCGCGGGTTCCCGGGCCTGCGCCTCGTCGAGGCGCTCACGCTGTCCAACCCGGACCACACGTGGCAGGCGACCGCCGACGACGCGACGAGCGTCGTCCCGGTCGTCAACACGTCGGCGAAGGTCGCGGACGACCGCGCCCGCGCCGAGCTGCCCGCCGTCTCCTGGTCCGTGCTGCGGCTGGCGCGCGCATGACCAAGGGGACGAGCGCCGACGCCGCACCGGTCGGCACCGACGGCACCGACGCCGCGACGCCGGGCGCGCGTCGTCGTCGGCGACCCGCGACGGTCGTCGTCGCGGCGATCGTCGCGCTCGTCGTGGTGGCGGTCGGCGCCGTGCTCGTCGTCGTGCGGCCGTGGGAGCCGGTGACGGGGACGGCGATCCCCGCCACGGGGGACGTGCGGGTGCACGACCCGGCGCTCGTCGCCGGCGAGGACGGCGAGCCGTGGTTCGTGTACTCGACCGGCGACGTGCGTGTGGGCTTCGGCGCGCCGCAGGTCCGCCGGTCCGACGACGCGGGGCGCACGTGGGTGGACGCCGGCACCGCGTGGGACGCGAGCGGGGACCCGCAGTGGGTGCGCGACGAGATCGACGGCGTCGGGAACTACTGGGCGCCGGAGGTCGTCGAGCACGACGGCACGTGGTACCTCTACTACTCCGCGTCGACGTTCGGCTCGAACGACTCGGCGATCGGGGTCGCGACGGGGTCGACGATCGACCCCGCGGACCCGGGCTACGGGTGGACGGACCAGGGCGTCGTCGTGCGGTCGCGGCCGGGGGAGGACGACTTCAACGCGATCGACCCGACGGTGGTCGAGGACGCGGACGGCGACCCGTGGTTGTTCTTCGGCTCGTTCTGGGGCGGCATCCAGGCCGTGCCGATCGAGTGGCCGAGCGGCAAGCCCGCCGAGGGCGCGGAGCCCGTGACCGTCGCGTCGCGGTCGGGTGTCCCCGACAACGCGATCGAGGCGCCGGCGCTGCTCGAGCGGGACGGCTGGTACTACCTCTTCGTGTCGTGGGACTCGTGCTGCCGCGGGACGGACTCGACGTACCGGATCGCGGTCGGGCGGTCGCGCGACGTCTCGGGACCGTTCCTCGACGCCGCGGGCGAGGACATGGCGCTCGGTGGCGGGACGGAGCTCCTCGCGTCGGACGGGTGGGCGATCGGACCGGGCGGGCAGTCGGTCTCCGACGGTGCCGGGGACGCCGTGCTCGCGTTCCACTACTACGACGAGCGGGAGGGCGGCGACTTCCGGCTCGCCCTGCACGAGCTCGGCTGGACCGACGACGGCTGGCCCCGGGCGGCGCCGATCGGGTGAACCTCGAGCCGTGCGACGGCATGTCGGGCGCCCCTGGCCGTGGTCGTGATCCAACCGTGACCGGAATGACTTTCGCTCGACGACGTGTGAGCGCTAACATCTCAGCCCAGGGGGGTGTTAGCGCTCACATGCGTGCGCGGGGCGGTCCGACGGGCCGCGCGCCGGGTTGCGGTGAGTGCTGTGACACCGCTAGACAAGGACACATCTGAACACGTACGAACAAGAGTAAACAGTCCGACGACGGGCTGGCACGACCAGAACGGGACCTCGGCACGGCGCCGGGGGCCGCATCTCAAGGAGGAGAGCATGTTCAGCACGACGAAGGCGCGCACGCGCCTGACCGGGATCCTCGCCGGCGCGGCGGTCCTCGCCCTCGCGGCGTGCAGCAGCGGCAGCGACTCGGGCGACGGCGGCACGGCGAACAGCGACGGCGGCGGTGGCGACACGATCACCGTCGGCTTCTCGCAGGTCGGTGCCGAGTCCGGCTGGCGCGCGGCGAACACCAAGTCCATCCAGGACACCCTGACGGCGGAGAACGGGTTCGACCTGAAGTTCTCCGACGCGCAGCAGAAGCAGGAGAACCAGATCCAGGCGATCCGGTCCTACATCGCGCAGGGCGTCGACGTCATCGCGTTCTCCCCGGTCGTCGAGTCCGGCTGGGACGCGGTGCTCGAGGAGGCCAAGCAGGCCGGCATCCCCGTGGTCCTCACCGACCGCGCGGTGGACTCCGAGGACGAGACGCTCTACGAGTCGTTCATCGGGTCGGACTTCATCCTCGAGGGCGAGATGGCCGGCGAGTGGGTCTCCGAGAACCTCGCCACCGAGCCGATCAACGTCGTCGAGCTCCAGGGCACGACCGGCGCCGCCCCGGCGATCGACCGCAAGACCGGCTTCGAGGACGCCACGGCCGACAACCCCAACGTGACGATCATCGACTCCCAGACCGGCAACTTCACGCGCGCCGAGGGCAAGACGGTCATGGAGGGCTTCCTCCAGGCGCACGACGACATCGACCTCGTCTACGCGCACAACGACGACATGGGGCTCGGCGCGATCGAGGCCATCGAGGCCGCAGGCCTGGTCCCGGGCGAGGACATCAAGATCGTGACGATCGACGCGGTCAAGGACGGCATGCAGGCCCTCGCCGACGGCAAGATCAACTTCATCGTCGAGTGCAACCCGCTGCTCGGCCCGGACCTCGCCGAGATCATCAAGAAGGTCGTCGCCGGCGAGGAGGTCGAGAAGCGCATCGTGGTCGAGGACCAGTCCTTCACGCAGGAGCAGGCGATCGAGGCCCTGCCGACCCGCGAGTACTGATCCTGACGGAGCCCGCGGAACGCTGCGGGGTTCCCGCCCCGGGGAGAGCGCGGTAGCGTTCCCCCACCCCGAGGACCGGCCGCGCGCCGGGCGCCCACCGAGGCCCCGGCGCGCTGCCGCCCCACCAGGCACGGCCGGTCGACGTCGACCGGCCGCCGTCGACCGCACGGAAGGTCAGCGATGACAACCCCCAGCCCGGACGGTCCGCCCGTCGTCGAGATGACCGGGATCTCCATCGAGTTCCCCGGCGTCAAGGCGCTCGACGGCGTGGACCTCACCCTGCGCGCCGGCGAGGTGCACGCCCTCATGGGCGAGAACGGCGCCGGCAAGTCCACGCTCATCAAGGCGCTCACCGGCGTCTACTCCATCGACTCCGGGCGCATCGTCGTCGACGGCGTCGAGCACACGTTCTCCGGACCGGGCGAGGCCCAGTCCGCGGGCGTCTCGCCGGTGTACCAGGAGGTCAACCTCTGCGAGAACCTCTCCGTCGCCGAGAACATCATGCTCGGCCACGAGGCGCGCCGGTTCGGGGCCATCGACTGGCGCACGACCCGACGTCGCGCCGGCGACATGCTCGCTCGGCTCAACCTCGACATCGACCCCGCGTCGTCCCTCTCGTCGCACTCCCTCGCCGTGCAGCAGCTCGTCGCCATCTGCCGCGCCCTCGTGGTCGACGTCAAGGTGCTCATCCTCGACGAGCCGACGTCGAGCCTCGACGCGGACGAGGTCGCCCAGCTCTTCGCGGTCGTCCGGCGCCTGCGGGACGACGGCGTGGCGATCCTCTTCGTCTCCCACTTCCTCGAGCAGGTCTACGAGATCTCCGACCGCATGACGGTGCTGCGCAACGGCAAGCTCGTCGGCGAGTACCGCACCGCCGAGCTCCCGCGGCTCGAGCTCGTGTCGAAGATGATCGGGACGTCCCTCGAGGTGCTGTCCGCGCTCGAGGAGACGCCCAAGCGCTCGGTCGCCGACAACGCCGACGTCACCCCCTTCGTCCAGGCCGTGGGCCTCGGCCGCAAGGGGTCCGTCCAGCCGTTCGACCTCGACGTCTACCCGGGCGAGGTCGTCGGGCTCGCGGGCCTGCTCGGCTCGGGCCGCACCGAGCTCGCGCGGCTCCTCGCCGGTGCGGACCACGCGGACTCCGGGCAGACGGTCGTCGAGGGCTCGCCGGTACGCCTGCGCACGCCGCGCGCGGCGATGCAGCGCAAGATCGCGTTCTCGTCCGAGCACCGCAAGGCCGAGGGCATCGTCGGGGACCTGACGATCCGCGAGAACATCATCCTGGGCATCCAGGCCGAGCGCGGGTGGCTGCGCCGGGTGCCCACCCGCCAGGCCGACGAGCTCGTGACGAAGTACATGGAGGCGCTGTCCATCCGGCCCGCCAACCCCGACGCGCTCATCAAGAACCTGTCCGGCGGCAACCAGCAGAAGGTCCTGCTGGCGCGCTGGCTGGCGACGGCGCCGAGGCTGCTCATCCTCGACGAGCCGACGCGCGGCATCGATGTCGGCGCGAAGGCCGAGATCCAGAAGCTCGTGGCGCAGCTCGCGAGCGAGGGCATGTCGGTCGTGTTCATCTCGGCCGAGCTCGAGGAGGTGCTGCGGCTCAGCCACCGCATCGCCGTCCTGCGCGACCGGAGGAAGGTCGCGGAGATCACCAACGACGACGACGTCACGGTCGAGGACGTCGTCGAGCTCATCGCGAGCGGAGGGTCCGACTCATGACCGCCACGACGCCCACCTGGCGCCGCGTCACCCAGCACCGGCTGTTCTGGCCGCTGGCCGCGCTGGCCGCGCTGCTGGTGGCCAACACGATCAACCGGCCGAGCTTCCTCTCGATCGGCGTGCGGGACGGCCACCTGGAGGGCTCGCTCGTCCTCCTGCTGAAGAACGGCGCGCCGCTGCTGCTCGTCGCCCTCGGCATGACGCTCGTCATCGCCACGCGCGGCATCGACCTCTCGGTCGGCGCGGTCGTCGCGATCTCGGGAGCGGTCGCGCTGACCTTCATCGCCTCGTCGCCCGACCCGGGCAGCGTCACGACCGTGCTCGTCGCCATGGGGCTCGCCCTCGTGCTGTCGTTCGTCCTCGGGCTGTGGAACGGGTTCCTCGTCGCGGTCGTCGGCATCCAGCCCATCATCGCGACGCTCGTCCTCATGATGGCCGGCCGTGGCATCGCGATGCTCATCACGGGCGGGCAGATCACGACCGTGACGAGCGCGCCGTTCAAGACGCTCGGCTCGGGCTTCTGGCTCGGGCTGCCGGTCGCGGTGCTCGTCGCCGGCGCGGTCTTCGCCGCGGTGGCCGTGCTCACGCGGCGCACCGCGCTCGGGATGCTCATCGAGTCCGTCGGTATCAACCCGGCCGCGAGCCGCCTCGCGGGCGTGCGGTCGCGCAGCATCATCTGGACGGTCTACGCGGTGTGCTCGCTCTTCGCGGGACTCGCGGGGCTGATGATCTCGTCGGGCACCATGGCGGCCGACGCGAACAACGCCGGTCTGTTCATCGAGCTCGACGCGATCCTCGCCGTCGTCATCGGGGGCACCTCGCTGGCGGGCGGCAAGTTCTCGCTCTCGGGGACGCTCGTCGGCGTCCTCATCATCCAGACGCTGACCTTCACCGTCACGCTGCTCGGCATCTCCCCGTCCGTGACGCCGCTGTTCAAGGCCGTCGTGGTCATCGCGGTGTGCCTCGCGCAGTCCCCGGTGGTCCGTGACAAGCTCGCAGCCCGCCGTCGTCGGGCCGCGCCGAACGCGGCCGTCGCCGCGGAGGTGGGTGCCTGATGGCCGCCGTCCAGACTCCTGCTCCGACCTCGTCGCCCGGCCCCCGCGGTGCCGGTCCGGCCCGCCGCGGAGGCAGCCCGACCATGGCAGCGCGACTCGGCCGGTTCCGCCTGGACCGGCGCTACCTGCCCGTCCTCGGGACGCTCGTCGTCCTCGTCCTCATGCTCGTCGTGGGCGGCAGCCGGTACGAGAACTTCCTCTCGGCGCGCGTGATCTCGAACCTGTTCATCAACAACTCGTTCCTCATCGTGCTCGCCGTCGGCATGACCTTCGTGATCCTCACGGGCGGCATCGACCTGTCCGTGGGCGCGGTCGTCGCTCTGTCGGGCATCACGACGGCGACGCTCCTGCAGAGCGGCTGGCCCGTCGCGGTCGTCATCGCGATCTCCGTGCTGATCGGCACCGTGCTGGGCCTCGTGGTCGGCCTCATGGTCCACGTGTTCGAGATCCAACCCTTCATCGCGACACTGGCCGCGATGTTCCTCGCACGCGGCCTGTGCTACGTCATCAGCCTCCAGTCGATCCCCATCACGGACGAGTCGTTCGTCGCGCTCTCGAGCTGGAGCCAGGAGTTCGGCGACGGCTGGCGGATCACGACGGCCGTCGTCATCGCCCTCGTCGTGGTGGCGATCGCCTTCTTCGTCCTGCACTACACGCAGTTCGGCCGCACGGTCTACGCGATCGGCGGCGGCGAGCAGTCGGCGATGCTCATGGGTCTTCCCGTCGCCCGCACGAAGGTGCTCGTGTACGTGGTGAGCGGCACGTGCGCCGGCATCGGTGGCCTGTTGTTCGCGATGTTCTCCCGGTCGGGCTACTCGCTCACCGGGGTCGGCATGGAGCTCGACGCGATCGCCGCCGTCGTCATCGGCGGCACGCTCCTCACGGGCGGGACCGGCTTCGTGCTCGGGTCCGTCCTCGGCGTGCTCGTGCTCGGCCTGATCCAGACGATCATCACCTTCGAGGGCACGCTGTCCTCCTGGTGGACCAAGATCGTCATCGGCGTGCTGCTCCTGATCTTCGTGATCCTGCAGCGCGTGCTCGTCGTCAGACGGCGGTGAGCGTGGGCGCCGGGTGCGTCCCGTCGTGCGTCGGCCGGTGCCGGCGCGCGGGGGACGACCCGGTGCCCGCGCCCGTCTGACCCCCCGGTCGCCCGGGGGCACCGCAGCGCTGGACGGGGCCGGCACCCCGGGTCGCGAGGGCACACCTGTGCCCCGCGACGTCCCCGACGAGGACCCTTGTCAGATGTGAGCGCTCACACTACGGTGAGCGCGAGCCTGTTAACGCTCACACGGATGGCACGGACCGCGTCTCTCAACGAGGAGAGGAAGGCCATGGATCACCCTGAGGCACCCCTGGACACCCGAGCGAGGCGATGGCGACGCACGCTCGCCGCGACGCTCACCGGCGGGCTCGTCGGCACGGTCGCGCTCGCGTCGTCGCTGCCCGCGTCCGCCGCGGAACCCGACCTGCCCGACGGCGCGTGGATCGACACGTTCGACGGCGCCGAGCTCGGCGCCGACTGGACCGTCGTGAACCCGGTGCCCGAGGCGCTCACCGTCGCCGACGGTGCGCTCACCCTCCGGTCGCAGCCGGGCGACACGTGGCAGACCAACAACACCGCCCAGAACGTCGTCATGCTCGACGTGCCCGACGGCGACTTCACGGTCGTCACGCACGTCGAGGCGCCGGTCGACCGCGTCTACCAGGGCGCGGGCCTCATCGCGTGGCAGGACATGGACAACTACGTCCGCTCCGGCCTGACCTTCGTCGGCGACCTGTCGCCGTCCGGCCGCGCGATCGAGAACGACGTCGAGTCCGGCGGCGTGTTCGCCGCCGCCTCGTTCACCGACCGGCCCGGTTCCACGGGCGAGACGCTGCGCATGCAGCGCGCGGGCGACACGATCACGACGTCGTACTGGGACGGCACGGCGTGGCAGCCGGCGGGCTCCGTCGACGTCGACTTCCCGACGACGCAGGTCGGGCTCTACGCCCTGGCGGCGCAGGACGGCACGTCGCACACCGCGGTCTTCGACCACGTGGCGCTGGCAGCGGCGGAGGGCACGGACCAGGTGCCCGACGGCGCGTTCACGCTCTCCGGACCGGGTGACGCCCGGTACCTGGTCGCCACCGACGACGGGCTCGCGCTCGACGACGAGCGACCCGCCACGACCGTCGCGCTCGACGCCACGCCGGTGGACGGCGCCCCCGAGGGCACGTCCCCGGTGACGCTCGCGGTCGGCGACCGTCCCGTCGTCGTGACGGGCGACGAGGAGCCCCGCCTCTCCCTCGGGGGCGCGGGCACGGACGCCGTAGCGCTGCGGATCACCGACGCGGGCGGCGGCACGGTGTGGCTGCGCAGCGCCGCCGATCCGGACCAGCACGTCGGCGTGCGCGCCTCGGACGGCGCGCTCGTCCTCGGCCCGCGCGCGCAGGCGACGAAGCTGACGCTCACGCCGACGTCGAGCGCCGACCACGAGCTCACGGTCGACCTCGCCGGTGAGCGGACCGAGATGAGCGACGAGCTCTACGGCATCTTCTACGAGGACATCAACTACGCCGCGGACGGCGGCCTCTACGCCGAGCTCGTGCGCAACCGGTCCTTCGAGTTCACCAACCAGGACAACGCGTCCTTCACCGGGCTCACCGCGTGGAGCGCCGCGAACCGCGGCGGGGCCACCGCGACCACGCAGGTCGTGAACGACGCCGGTCGCCTCAACGCCACGAACCGGAACTACCTCAACCTCACCACCACGGCGGCCGGCGCCGGCGTGCGCAACGCGGGCTACAACACGGGCCTGTTCGTCGAGGTGGGGGAGTCGTACGACTTCTCCGTCTGGGCGCGCTCGGCCACGGCGCAGACCCTCACGGTGCGCGTCGAGGACGAGGCCGGGACGACCGCCTACGCGACCGGTCAGGTCGCCGTCGACGGCTCGAACACGTGGAAGAAGTACGAGCTGACGCTCGACGCGACCGGGACGACCAACGCCGGCCGTCTCGCGCTGCTCTCCGGCGCCGCCGGCACGCTCGCCGTCGACCAGGTGTCGCTCTTCCCGCAGGACACGTGGGTCGGCCCGGTCAACGGGCCGTCGGTGCTGCGCAAGGACCTCGCGGAGAAGATCGAGGCGCTCGACCCGCAGTTCCTGCGCTTCCCCGGCGGGTGCGTGACGAACGTCGGCACGTTCCGGACGTACGAGGAGTCGGGCTTCACGGACCGTCGCCGCACGTACCAGTGGAAGGAGACCATCGGTCCGGTCGAGGAGCGCGCGACCAACTGGAACTTCTGGGGCTACAACCAGTCGTACGGCATCGGCTACCTCGAGTACTTCCTGTTCGCCGAGGACCTCGGCGCGACGCCGCTCCCCGTCGTGTCGGTCGGGGCCAACGGCTGCGGCAGCACCATCCCCGAGATGACCGACCCCGCGCAGATCCAGCGCTGGGTGCAGGACACGGTCGACCTCATCGAGTTCGCCAACGGCGACGTCACGACCGAGTGGGGCGCCGTGCGCGCCGAGCTCGGCCACCCGGAGCCGTTCGGCCTCAAGTACATCGGGCTCGGCAACGAGGAGAACACGAAGACGTTCGAGGCGAACTTCCCGGCCTTCCGCGACGCGATCGCGGCGGCCTACCCGGACATCGAGATCATCTCCAACTCCGGCCCCGACGACACCGGCACGCGCTTCGACGAGCTCTGGGAGTTCAACCGCCAGCAGGGCGTCGACCTGGTCGACGAGCACTACTACAACGACCCCCAGTGGTTCCTCGAGAACGACGAGCGGTACGACACCTACGACCGCGAGGGCCCGGCGGTGTTCCTCGGCGAGTACGCGTCGCGCGGCAACACGTTCGCCAACGCGCTGTCCGAGGCGGCGTTCATGACGGGCCTCGAGCGCAACTCCGACGTCGTCCGGCTCGCGTCGTACGCGCCGCTGCTCGCCAACGAGTCGTACGTGCAGTGGTCGCCGGACGCGATCTGGTTCGACAACGACGAGTCGTGGGGCTCGGTCAACTACCACGTCCAGCAGATGTTCTCCGCGAACGTCGGGGACCAGGTCGTGCCCAGCACGCACTCCGGACCTGCGCCGGCGAGCTCGACGCTCGACGGCGGCGTCTTCCTGTCCACGTGGAACACGGCAGCGCAGTACGACAACGTGCGGGTCACGGACAACGCCTCCGGCGACGTCCTGTTCTCCGACGACTTCGAGGCCGGTGCGGACCGGTGGGAGCCGCAGGCGGGCACGTGGGCCGCGCAGGACGGCGCCTACGTCCAGTCGGCGACGAACGTCACCGACGCGCGCTCGATCGTCGAGGGCGCCTACGCGAAGGACTGGTCGAGCTACACGCTCGAGCTCGACGCCCGCAAGAGCGCGGGGTCCGAGGGCTTCCTCGTCGGCTTCGCCGCCGGCGGGCCGAACGACTACTACTGGTGGAACCTCGGCGGGTGGAACAACACGCGCCAGGCCCTCCAGCGGGCCTCGGGCGGCAGCGCCGGAGAGGTGAAGGCGGTCGAGAACCACAGCATCGAGGCCGGCCAGGCGTACCGGATCAAGGTCGTCGTCGAGGGCTCGACCATCGAGCTCTACCTCGACGGCGAGCTGCAGATGACCTACGAGCAGGCGACCACCAAGTCGCTGTACCAGGTCGTCACGCGTGACGAGGACACCGGCGACGTGGTGGTCAAGGTCGTCAACCCGACCGCGACCGCGGCGCGCACGCAGGTCCACGTGGACGGGCTGGCAGGCTCGGCCGGCATCTCGGACGAGGCGACCGTCACCGAGATGGTGGGCTCGCCGTCGGACACCAACACCAAGGCGGACCCCGAGCTCCTGGTGCCCGTCGAGCGGACGATCACCGGCGTGGGGGAGGACTTCTCGTACGAGTTCCCCGCGTACTCGATCACGTTCGTCCGGCTCCACGCGGAGCAGGCCGCTCCGGAGCTGGACCTCGACGTCACCGCGCAGGCGCGCTGCCTCGCGGGCAAGGCGTACGTCGCGGTGCGGGCCACGAACGGCGAGGACGTCCCCGTGGACGTCACGCTCGCCACGCCGTTCGGCACCAGGGCGGTCGCGGACGTCGCGCCGGGCAAGAACGCGTACCAGTCGTTCGCGACGCGCGCGGTCTCCGTCCCGGCCGGTTCGGCGACCGTGACGGGCACGGCCGTGGTCGACGGCGACGAGGTCACGTCGAGCGTCGACGTCGCCTACGACGCGCTCGACTGCGGCTGAACACCGTGAGGTAGAGCCCGGGTACCGACGGCCGCCCCGCCTCCGCGGGCGGGGCGGCCTCGGTGCTCGGGCTGCCGCGCCGTCACCTCGGGCGTTCGGCCGGCGGTCTCCGCGCGCGGCTCTACGCCCTTCGCATCCGACGCCGCCCCGCCCGCTCGACCGCCAGGTCGCCACGGCGGTGGCGGCCCAGGGCTCGACCTGGCAGCCCGCTTCCCTCGTGGCCGGTCCGACAGGCCACGAGGGTCACCACCCCGACCGCACGACGTCGCCGGGCACCGCAGCCCGCGCGTGACCCGAGGAGCAACGATGCATCCGAGAACGACCGACGGCGTGCGCCGTCGACCCGGTGGGCCGGCGCGGCTCGCCGCCGTCGCCGCCGCCACCGCGCTGGCCCTGACCACCTGGGCGCCGACCGCCGTCGCGGTCGAGCCGGCGCTGTCCGACCCCGTCCTCGACCTCGCGTTCGAGGGCGACGTCGCCGACTCCGGCCCGCTCGCGCACCCCGTGTCGTTGCGCGGCCACGCCGGGTCCGCGCCCGCCGGCTTCGAGTACGTGGACGGTGTGGTCCCCGGGTCCCAGGCCCTGCGCCTGACCGGGAGCACGTACCTCGACCTCGGCACGTCCACCGAGCTGCAGCCCGAGGACCTCACGCTGTCGTTCTGGATCGAGCCGAGCGGGAGGCTCGCAGGCGAGCACCTCGTCACGTGGAACAAGCGCGCCTACAACTCGGACGGCTGGTACCTGTCGTCCGAGTCCGACACGGTGCCGCTCGCCCTGTCGGTCGGCCCCGCGAGCGGCCAGCCGTACAAGGTGCGCGTCGCGAGCTCCGACCGCGCGTCGTTCTTCCCGGTGGACGAGTGGACCCACGTCGTCGTCACGTACGACCACGCGACGAAGGACGTCGCGTTCTACCGCAACGGGGAGAAGGTGCCGTCCACGGTGGCCAACGCGATCGGCGGTGACGCGACCGGCGTGCTCGGCTCCGACCCGGCGCTGCCCAAGACCATCGGCTTCAACGGCCCGCAGTACAACGGCGGCTACCTCCGGGCGGCGCTCGACCAGTACCGGCTGTACGACGGCGTCGCGAACCTCGCGGACGTCGTCGGCCTCTACGAGGAGTCCGGACAGGTGATCGACCGCGACGCCGTCGCGCGCGACGACGCCGACGGACTGACGCTGCCCGAGCGCGCGACCGTCGCGCTCGTCCTGCCGGACACCGGGTCGCGCGGCTCGACGGTGACGTGGCGGTCGTCCGACCCCGAGGTCGTCGCGACCGACGGCGCCGTGAACCGCCCGGCCCTCGGCGAGGACGACGCCCACGTGACGCTGACCGCGACCGTTCGCTACCTCGACGGAGATCCTGTGACCCGCACCTTCGACGTCCTCGTCCCCGCCCTCGTGGACGAGACGCCCCTCGAGGACACGACGCTGCCGTCGGTCCTGCTCTCCGACGACTTCCTGCAGAACGCGGCGTCGAAGGAGCACGAGTACCTGCTCAGCCTCGACTCCGAGACGTTCCTCTACGAGTTCTACAAGGTCGGCGGGCTGACCCCGACGACGGCCGCCGGGTACGGCGGCTGGGAGCGCAGCAACGCGGTGAACTTCCGCGGTCACGCGTTCGGTCACTACCTGTCGGCGCTCGCGATGTCGTGGTCGTCGACCCCGGACCAGGCGACGAAGGACGCGCTCTTCGCGGAGATCGAGCAGGGCGTGGGCGGGCTCTCGCGCGTCCAGGACGCGTACGCCGCGGCGCACCCGGGCTCGGCGGGCTACGTGTCTGCCTTCCGCGAGTCGATCCTCGACGAGGTGCAGGGCACCGGGTCGTCGGACGAGAACGTCATCGTGCCCTGGTACAACCTGCACAAGGTGCTCGCCGGCCTGCTCGACGTCGCCGAGCACGTCGACGGCCCCGTCGGGGACGAGGCGCTCGCGGTCGCGACCGACTTCGGGCTGTACGTGCAGGGTCGCGTGTCGAGGCTGCCGAGCACGGACGTCATGCTGCGCACCGAGTACGGCGGCATGAACGAGGCGCTCTACGAGCTCTTCGAGACCACGGGCGACGTGCGGATCAAGGAGGCTGCGGAGGCGTTCGACGAGGTGGCGCTCTTCCGCCAGCTCGCCGCGGGCCAGGACGTGCTGCCGGGCAAGCACGCCAACACGCAGATCCCCAAGCTCCTCGGCGCGCTCAAGCGCTACCGCGTCTTCACGCAGAACCCCGAGTACTACGCGCTGCTCACACAGGCGGAGAAGGACGAGCTGCCGATGTACCTCGCGGCGGCGGAGAACTTCTTCGACATCGTCGTGAACGACCACACCTACGTGACGGGGGCGAACAGCCAGGCGGAGCACTTCCACGAGCCCGGCTCGCTGCACGAGCGCGCTGACGAGCAGGGCGACGCACGCAACGCCGAGACGGCCGAGACGTGCAACGAGTACAACATGCTCAAGCTGTCGCGCGAGCTGTTCAAGCTGAGCAAGGACGTGCGGTACGCGGACTACTACGAGAACGCGTTCATCAACACGATCCTGTCGTCGCAGAACCCCGAGACGGGCACGACGACCTACTTCAACCCCATGGGCTCGGGCTACCACAAGGTCTTCAACCTGCCCTTCACCGAGTTCTGGTGCTGCACCGGGACCGGCATGGAGAACTTCTCCAAGCTCGGCGACTCGGTCTACTTCACGGGCCAGGGCTCCGTGTGGGTCAACATGTTCTTCTCCTCGACGTTCGACCACGCGGCGCAGAACCTGCGCGTGGAGCAAGAGGCGAACCTGCCGAACGACGACACCGTGACGTTCCGGGTCGCGGCGCTCGACGGCGGCGCGGTCGCCGAGGGGACGACGCTGCGGCTGCGCGTGCCGTCGTGGGCCGCGGGCGACGTGTCGCTCGAGGTGAACGGCGCCGCGGTCGAGCCGACGGTGTCGCGCGGGTACGTCGTGCTGCCCGTCGCGGCGGGCGACCAGATCCGGTACACGATGCCGATGGAGGTGTCCGTCGTCGACACCCCGGACGACCCGTACTTCGTCGCGTTCCGCTACGGGCCGGTCGTGCTCTCCGCGAACCTGGGCGAGATCCCGGAGCCCGCGTGGCAGGGCACGGGCATCCTCGTGCGCTCGTCCACGCGCGACGAGGACGCGCAGACCACCGTCACCGCGGCCGGCATGGGCGCGGACGAGTGGAAGGAACGCATCACGGAGAACCTCGTGCGCGTCGAGGACGCCGCCGACGGGCGGGTCCAGTTCCGCCTGCGCAACACCGCCGACGGGGACGGCCTCGTCTTCACGCCCCATCACACCAACTGGGACGTGACGTACGGGCTCTACCTCAACCTCGACGAGCCGGACTCCGCGGCGTCGCAGGAGCGCATCCTGCGCGCCAAGCAGCAGCTGCGCGACGCCGACCGCACGGTCGACGAGCTGACCAGCTTCGACAACAACAACTTCGAGAACGCGAAGAACCTGAAGCAGAGCGGGTCGTCGGTCGGGGCGTTCTCCGGGCGCCAGTTCCGGCACGCCGACGGGACGGGCTGGTTCAGCTACGACCTCGTGATCGACCCCGACTCCGCGGCGAACCACCTCGGGGTCACGTACTACGGGGGCGACGCGGGCCGCACGTTCGACGTGTACGTGAACGACGAGAGGCTGAAGACTGTCAGGGTCGTCGACGGCGCCCCGAACGAGGACGAGGACGGGTTCTACGTCGACTCGACGCAGCTCCCCGCGAAGTACCTCGAGATCGGCGAGGACACGCGATGGAAGGTCGACAGCGCCGGGGAGTACGTGCTGGACGACGACGGCGAGCGCATCCCCGTCGTCACCGTGCGCTTCCAGGCGACCGGCGGGTGGGCGGGCGGCGTGTTCGGCGTCCGGGTCGACCGCGCGGCGTCGTACGACACGACGCCGGGGCTGTCCGCGCTCGGGTTCGACACCGGGACGCTAGCCCCCGCGTTCGACCCGGCGACGACGAACTACACCCTGACGGTTCCCGGGGGCACGACGAGCGTCGTGCTCGACGCCGACCCGCACCTGCCGAGCGGCCTCGTCCGCGTCGACGGCGTGCTGATCGACGACACCGCCGGCCGCGTCGTGCCGCTCCCGGCCGACGGGACCGGCCGGACCGTCGAGGTCGTCGGCGTGGCGCAGGACCACACGACGTCGACCACCTACACCGTGGAGATCGTGCCCGGGGACGTGGTGCCGGAGCCCGAGGTCGAGCTGACGGTCGAGGCGACGCCGCGGTGCCTCGCCGGGAAGGCGTACGTCGCGGTGCGCGCGATGAACGCGGGCGACGTGCCGGCGGACGTGACGCTGGCGACGCCGTCCGGGACGAGGACGTTCACCGCCGTCGCGCCCGGCAAGGCGGCGTACCAGTCGTTCGCGGTGCGCGCGTCGTCGGTGGCCGCGGGAACGGCGACGGTCACGGGCACCGCGGTGCTCGAGGGCCCGGGCGGACCGCAGCCCGTCACGACGACGTTCGACGTCGCGTACGACGCGACCACCTGCTGACCGCGAGGTAGAGCCGCAGGCCGCGAGGTAGAACCCGCCGGGTTCTACCTCGCGACCGCAGGTTCTACCTCGGCGGACGGGAGCTGGCGGGGACGTTCGAACGTGATCGCCTCAGGGCTCACCCTATTCATGTTTGCGCTCACATGTTAGCGTTCACACGCGCGCGTCCGACGACGGACGTGCCGCCCGGCGGTGCCGCCGGGGCACGACGACGAGGAGTCATCGATGACCTCACGCCACGTACCAGACAGCTCTCGAACGACGTCGGGAGGGACCGCCGGCTCGTCCGACACGCCGCCGGCCGGTCACCGGTCCGCGACCACCCTGCACCCGCGCACGTCCGGCACGCGTCCGTCCGACACGCGTGCCGGACGGCGTGCGCTCGCCGCGCTGCTCGGGCTCGCCCTGGTGGGACCGCTCGCGCCCGCCGCGGCAGCCACCGCAGCGCCGGCCGCCCTCGAACCCGCGTCGACCGCAGCGCTCGCCGAGCCGACGACCGACGGCCTCCAGCTGTGGCTCCCGCTCGACGAGACCGAGGGCACCGTCGCGCACGACGCGTCGGGCAACGGGCTCGACGCGACGCTCGCCGGGTCGGGAGGCGGCTGGCGCGAGGGTCAGGGGTTGACGTTCGGCGGTGCGAACCACGTCGATCTCCCGGACGACCTGCTCGCAGGCCTGGACGCCGTGACCGTCAGCGCGGACGTGTGGATCGACCCGGCGCTGACCGGCAACTACTTCTTCTACACCCTCGGCAACCCGGCCGTCGGGACGCCGCAGTCCGGAAACGGCTACCTGTTCTCGACCGGCAACGCGAACTACCGCGCGACGATCTCCGACCTCGCCTGGGGTCGTGAGCAGAACACCGCGAAGGCCCCCGCGGGCGCGCTGGCCCGCGGCGTCTGGAAGACGGTCACCTACACGCTCGGCGGCGGCACCGCCCGCCTCTACGAGGACGGCGCGCAGGTCGGTCAGAACACCGCGGTGACGATCACGCCCGGCGCGATCGGCGGCGGCAGCACGACGGCCAACGCCCTCGGGAAGTCCGCCTACGCGGCCGACAACCTGTTCACGGGCCGCATGAAGGACTTCCGGCTCTACGACCGCGCGCTCACCGCGCAGGAGGTCGCCGACATCTCCGCCGACGCCGCGCAGGACGCCGTCACCGCCGACGCCGCGGCCCTCGACCTCGGCGACACGAGCGCCGTCGTGACCGACCTCGACCTCCCGACGAAGGGTGTCGGCGGCACGGCCGTCACGTGGACCACCTCGGACGACGGCGTCGTCGCGGCCGACGGCACGGTGACCCGTCCGGCCGCGGGCGAGGAGCCGGCGACCGCGACGCTCACCGCCACCGCCGCCCTGCGCGGCGCGACCGAGACCCGCACGTTCGAGGTCACCGTCCTCCCGGGCGACGGCGACCAGGCGAAGGCCGACGCCGCGGCCGCGGCGCTCGAGGTCCCGAACCTCGACGACGTGCGCGGCAACCTCACCCTGCCCACGACCGGGCTGCACGGTGCGAGCGTGAGCTGGGAGTCGTCGTCGGGCACGATCACGCCGACGGGCGAGGTGACGCGGCCCGCGCACGGCGAGGACGCGCAGTCCGTGACGCTCACGGCGACCGTCACGGTCGGCACGGCGACCGCGACGCGCGAGCTCGGTGCGACGGTCCCGCCGCTGCCCGAGCAGGAGGAGCTCGAGGGCTACCTCTTCTCGTACTTCGTCGGCGAGGGCACGGCCACCGGCGAGCAGGTGTACTTCGGCCTGAGCCAGGGCAACGACCCGCTCAACTACCAGAACCTCAACGACAACCAGCCGGTCCTGACGTCCGAGCTGGGGGAGAAGGGCCTGCGCGACCCGTTCATCATCCGCTCGCCCGAGGGCGACAAGTTCTACCAGATCGCGACGGACCTGCGGATCTACGACGGCAACGGCTGGGACGCCGCGCAGCGGCAGGGTTCGAAGTCGATCATGGTGTGGGAGTCCACGGACCTCGTGAACTGGACCGACCAGCGGCTCGTGGAGGTCTCTCCGGACACCGCGGGCAACACGTGGGCGCCGGAGGCGTACTACGACGAGAGCATCGGCGCGTACGTCGTCTTCTGGGCCTCGAAGCTCTACGCCGAGGACGACCCGGGCCACACCGGCAACAGCTACAACCGCATGATGTACGCGACGACGCGCGACTTCGTGACGTTCTCCGAGGCGAAGGTCTGGGTCGACCCGGGCTACTCCGTCATCGACTCGACCGTCGCGCAGGACGACGACGGCACGTTCTACCGCTTCACGAAGGACGAGCGGAACAACACCTCGACGACGCCCTGCTCGAAGTTCATCCTCGCGGAGAAGTCCGACGAGCTGCTCTCGACCGACTGGGACTACGTCACCGACTGCATCGGCAAGGCGAACTCGACCGGCCCGGGCATCAACCAGGGCGAGGGGCCGACGATCTTCCGGTCGAACACCGAGGACAAGTGGTACCTCTTCATCGACGAGTTCGGCGGCCGCGGCTACGTGCCGTTCGAGTCGACGTCGCTCGACGCCGCCGAGTGGACCATGTCGACCGACTACGAGATGCCGTCGCGCCCGCGCCACGGCACGGTGCTCCCCGTGACGCAGGCCGAGTACGACCGCCTGCTCAGGACGTACCAGCCCGACGCGTTCGTCGAGTCCGTCGAGGACGTCGCGGTCACCGTGCAGACGGGCTCCGCGCCCGTGCTGCCCGCCCAGGTCACCGCGCGCTTCGCCGACGGGACCTCCGGTCCGGCCGACGTCACGTGGGACGCGGTCGACCCCGCGTCCTACGCGCAGGAGGGTGAGTTCGTCGTCGAAGGCGCTCTCGGCGGCGGGGTGAGCGTCCGTGCCCGCGCGGTCGTCACCGTGACCGACGACGTCGTGCCGGTCGAGGGCCTGACCGTCACCCCGGCGTCGGTCCAGGTGGGCACCGGCGGGACGCGGCAGCTGACCGCCACCGTCACCCCGGCCAACGCGACGGCCCGCGCCGTCACGTGGGCGTCCGACGACGAGTCCGTCGCCACGGTCTCGGCCGAGGGCGTCGTGACCGGCGTCGGCGAGGGCCACGCGATGGTCACCGCGACGACCGCCGACGGGTCGCGCACCGCGTACGTCGCGGTCGAGGTGACCTCCGACGTCCCGGGGCTCGTGGTGCGCTACGCGCTCGACGAGACGAGCGGCACGACGGCGGCCAACTCGGCGCCCGACGCCACGATCGGCGCGGCGACGCTCACGGGCGGCGCGGTCTTCTCCGGGACCGGCGAGGGCGTGACGCTCGACGGGACGAACGACTACGTCGACCTGCCCGACCACCTGCTGGCCGGCCTCACGGACGTCACCGTGAGCCTCGACGTGAAGATCGCCACGGACCAGGCCACGCCGTACTTCATCTACGGCCTCGGCAACACGAGCGGGACGGCCGGCAACGGCTACCTCTTCACGACCGGCAACGCCTACCGCACCTCGATCGCCACGGGCAACTGGACCACGGAGCAGACGGTGAGCAAGAACGCCGACCTGCAGCGCGGCGTCTGGAAGCACCTCACGTACACGCTCGAGGGCACGACCGCGGTGCTCTACGAGGACGGCGTCGAGGTCGGGCGCCAGACCGGCGTGACGATCGACCCGAAGGACATCGGGGGTGGCCAGACGCTCGCGAACTACATCGGCCGCTCGGTGTACTCGGGCGACCGCTACCTCAAGGGCTCGGTGCGCGACTTCCGCGTCTACGACCGCGCGCTGACCGCCGACGAGGTGTTCCAGCTCGGTGCCGACCACACGGCCGTCACGGGCGCGGAGCTCGAGGAGCTGAAGGTCCCGGCGATCGTCGACGGCGCGAGCTCCACGGTCACGCTCCCGGTCGAGCCGGGGACGGACCTCACGGCGCTCTCGCCCGTGCTCGCCCTCTCGTCCCGGGCCACGGTCTCGCCGGCCAACGGCTCCGCGCAGGACTTCTCGGAGCCGGTCGAGTACACGGTGACCGGACCGGACGGGTCGTCGCGCACGTGGACGGTCCAGGCGAAGGAGATGAACAGCCCGGTGCTGCCGGGCCGGTACGCCGACCCGAACATCGCGCAGTTCGGCGACACGTTCTACCTGTACGCGACCACCGACGGCACGCCCGGCTGGGGCGGCAAGGACTTCTACGTCTGGACGTCGAAGAACCTCGTCGACTGGGAGCGCTCGGAGGAGCCGTTCCTCACGCTCGACGGCGCGAACGGGAACGTCCCGTGGGCGACCGGCAACGCGTGGGCGCCGACGATCATCGAGCGGGACGGGAAGTACTACTTCTACTTCTCGGGCCACAACCCGACGTACAACCGCAAGACCATCGGCGTCGCGGTGGCCGACAACCCCGAGGGACCGTTCACCGCGGAGCCCACGGCGATGATCACCAACGGCGAGTCGATCGCGTCGGGTCAGGCCATCGACCCGGCGGCCTTCCACGACCCGCAGACCGGGAAGTACTGGCTCCTGTGGGGCAACGGCGGCCCGTCGAACGGCCCGGTCATGGCCGAGCTGTCCGACGACATGACGTCGATCGAGCAGGACACGCTGCGTCGCATCCCGGGGCTGACGGACTTCCGTGAGGGCCTGTTCGTCAACTTCCGCGACGGGATCTACCACCTCACCTACTCGATCGACGACACCGGGTCGCCGAACTACCGCGTCGGGTACGCGACCGCGACGAGCATGGACGGCCCGTGGACCTACCGCGGCGTCATCCTCGAGAAGGACGCGTCGCAGGGGATCCTCGGGACCGGGCACAGCTCGATCCTCAACGTCGAGGGCACGGACGACTGGTACATCGCGTACCACCGCTTCGCGATCCCCGGCGGCAACGGCACCAACCGCGAGACGACGATCGACCGCCTCACGTTCGGCGAGGACGGCCTCATCCAGAAGGTCACGCCCACGCTCGAGAGCGTGGAACCGGTCGACGTCGCGCCGCAGCCCGAGGTCGAGCTGACCGTCGAGGCCACCCCCCGGTGCCTCGCGGGCAAGGCCTACCTCGCGGTCCGCGCGACGAACGCGGGCGACGTGCCCGCCGACGTCACGCTCGCGACGCCGTTCGGGGCGAAGACGTTCGCCGACGTCGCGCCGGGGAAGGCGGCCTACCAGTCGTTCGCGGTGCGGGCGACGTCGGTAGGGGCGGGCACGGCGACGGCCACGGGCACCGCGGTCCTCGACACCCCCGACGGTCCGCAGCCCGTCACGA
The DNA here is from genome assembly GCF_051294865.1 of Cellulosimicrobium sp. PMB13. Classification (NCBI taxonomy): domain Bacteria; kingdom Bacillati; phylum Actinomycetota; class Actinomycetes; order Micrococcales; family Promicromonosporaceae; genus Cellulosimicrobium; species Cellulosimicrobium sp. PMB13. The sequence continues at coordinate 1,934,598 of NZ_CP145910.1, forward strand.
CGGAGCACGAGGTCGCATACGACGCCGCCACGTGCGGCTGACCACCGCGAGATAGAACCGCAGTTCGCGAGATAGAGCCCTGGTAGGAGACCAGGGCTCTATCTCGCGGACCAGGGTTCTACCTCGGCAGGCAGGCGCTTCACGCTTCATCTCGACGAGGAGAAGGACGACCATGAGAGAAGTCAGGACACGCCGACCCGAGCGTCGGCGTCGGCGGGCGGCGGGGATCGCCGTCGGGCTGGTGGGCGCGCTCACCGCGACGATGCTCGGCACGGCCGGCGCCACGGCGTCGCCCGTCGCCACCGCGACCGTCGGGGCAGTGAGCGCTGACGACGACGGGCTCGTCGCCTGGTACCCGCTCGACGCGGCCAGCACCACCGGCGGCACGACGGCGAACCTCGCCGCGGGCTCGACGTTCGGCCCCGCGACGGTGCACGGCGCGACGGCGACCCCCGACGGTCTCGCGCTCGACGGCACGGACGACTACGTCGACCTGCCCGACCACCTCCTCGCGGGCCTCACCGACGCGACGGTGAGCCTCGACGTGCTGGTCGACACCACGCAGGCCACGCCGTACTTCGTCTACGGGCTCGGCAACTCGAGCGGGACGGCCGGCAACGGCTACCTCTTCACGACCGGGAACGCGTACCGGACCTCGATCGCGACGGGCAACTGGTCCACCGAGCAGACCGTCACCAAGGGATCCAACCTGACGCGCGGCGTGTGGAAGACCCTCACCTGGGCGCTCACCGGCACGACGGCGACGCTCTACGAGGACGGCGTCCAGGTCAAGCAGGCCACCAACGTCACGACCGACCCGGGCCAGATCGGCGGCGGTCAGACGACGGCGAACTACGTCGGGCGCTCGCTGTACTCCGGTGACCGGTACCTCAAGGGCCAGGTCCGCGACTTCCGGCTCTACGACCGCGCCGTCACGGCTGCCGAGGCGGCCGAGCTCGCGCTCGAGACGTCGACGGCCGCCGCCGACGCCGACCTCGCGGCGCTCGACCTCGGCGACACGAGCGCCGTCACCGCCGACCTCGCGCTGCCGGCGGCGGGCCCGCAGGGCTCGCTCGTCAGGTGGACGTCGTCCGACCCCGCGGTCGTCTCGGCGACCGGCACGGTCACGCGCCCCGCGGCGGGCGAGGACGACGCGACGGTCACCCTGACCGCCGCCGTGACGCGCGGCGCGGTCGCGCGCACCGCGACGTTCGAGGTCACGGTCCTCGCGCAGCTCCTGCCTGCCGAGGCGGCGCAGTGGGACGCCGAGCACGTGAGGGTCCCGCACCTCGACGACGTGCGCGGCAACCTCACGCTCCCCGCGACCGGAGCGAACGGTTCGTCGCTCACGTGGGTCACGTCGGACCCCGCCACGATCTCGCCCACGGGCGAGGTGACGCGTCCCGCGCACGGCGAGGAGGCCGCCGTCGTGCAGCTCACCGTCACGGCGTCCAAGGACGGCGCGACGGCCACGCACACGTACGACGCGACCGTCCGGCCGCTGCCCGCCGCCGCCGACTACGAGGGCTACTTCTTCCCGTACTTCGAGGGCGAGAGCACGCCCGACGGCGAGTCGGTCTACTTCAGCGTGAGCGACGGCAACGACCCGCTCGACTGGGTCGAGCTCAACGACGCCGAGCCGGTCCTCACGTCGGAGCTCGGCGAGAAGGGCCTGCGCGACCCGTTCATCATCCGCTCGCCCGAGGGCGACCGGTTCTTCCTGCTCGCGACCGACCTCCGCATCTACGGCGGCAACAACTTCGCCAACGCCCAGGAGCGCGGATCGCGCGCCCTCATGATCTGGGAGTCGACGGACCTCGTGAACTGGTCCGAGCAGCGCATGGTGACGGTCTCGAGCGAGTACGCCGGCAACACCTGGGCGCCCGAGGCGTTCTACGACGCGCAGCGCGGCGAGTACATCGTCTACTGGGCCTCGGCGCTGTACCCGACGACGGACACCACCGGACGCCGGATCGCGACGAGCTACCAGCGCATGATGTACGCCACGACGCGCGACTTCGTGACGTTCAGCGAGCCGCAGGTGTGGATCGACGAGAAGCGCGGCGACGGCCTCGGCATGATCGACTCCTCGATCGTCGAGCACGAGGGCACGTACTACCGGTTCACCAAGGACGAGGCGTACATGATCCCGCGCCTCGAGAAGTCGACGGACCTGCGCTCGACCGACTGGGACCTCGTCGCCGAGAAGATCGGGTACGGCCAGCCGAACCCGTGGGGCGGAACGCTCACGGCGGGCGAGGGGCCGACGGTGTTCAAGTCGAACACCGAGGAGAAGTGGTACCTCTTCGTCGACCAGCCCAGCTACCACGGCGGCCAGGGATACCTCCCGCTCGAGTCCACCGACCTCGACTCGGGCGTGTGGACGTCCGTCGACGCGGACCTGCCGAGCAGCCCGCGCCACGGGACCGTCCTGCCGATCACGGCCGCCGAGCAGGCCGCGCTCCTCGCCGCGTACGGCGACGAGCCGCCCGCGCCCGAGCTCGACCTCGCGGTGGACGTCTCGCCGCGGTGCCTCGCGGGCAAGGCGTACGTCGCCGTGCGCGCGACGAACGGCGAGGCCGTGCCCGTCGACCTGACCCTCACGACGCCGTACGGGACGAAGGCGTTCGCCGACGTCGCGGCCGGCAGGGCGGCGTACCAGTCGTTCGCGGTCCGCGCGACGAGCGTCCCTGCCGGGACCGTCACCGTGGCCGGTGTCGCGACCCTCGACGGCAAGGAGGTGACGACCACGCTCGAGGCGCCGGTCGAGGCTCTCGACTGCGCCTGATCCTCGCGAGGTCGAGCGGTCGCGCCGAGGGAGAGGGGAAGCCCCTCTCCCTCGGCGCGCGGCCTGCACCTCGCACCCCAGACCCTGCACGAGCGTCGGAACGCGGGACTTCCCTCCTTGCCGCCGACGACGCTTCCACCACTCGACGACGAGTGAGAAGGAGCGAAGCAGACATGCCTGTGCACGACTCGACCTATTCGCGCCGGTCCGTCCTGCGGCTCGGCGCGCTGGCCGCCGGCGCGACCGCCGGTGCGGTCGCCCTCGCCGGGGGCGCCGCCGCCGCACCACCGGCCGTCCCCGCCGCGTTCGTCCCGACGAGGCCACCCGTGAGCCGCGGCTTCCTGCGGTCCCTCGACCGGTCGACCACCCTCGACGGCTGGGCCGCCGAGCCGTTCTCGATGTCCGACGTGACGCTCGCGCCGAGCGTCGCGACCCGGTCCCAGGACCAGATGCTGCACCTCGCCCGCGTGTACCCGGTCGACCGCGTCCTCGCGGTCTTCCGGCGCAACGCGGGGCTCGACACGAAGGGCGCGAGCGCGCCCGGCGGCTGGGAGGGCTTCGGCCACGCCAACGAGCAGGCGTGGGGACCCGACGACTACCCGGGCCGCGCGAACACCCAGACCGCCAACCTCCTGCGCGGCCACTACGGCGGGCACTTCCTGTCCATGGTGTCGCTCGCGTTCGCGAGCACGGGGGAGACCGTGTTCCAGGACAAGGTGGACCAGATCGTCGCCGGCCTCGGCGAGGTCCAGACGGCGCTCGCGGCCATGGGGCGGTTCAGCCACCCGGGCTTCCTCGCCGCCTACGGCGAGTGGCAGTTCAGCCAGCTCGAGAAGTACGCGCCGTACGGCGAGATCTGGGCGCCGTACTACACGTGCCACAAGATCATGGCGGGGCTCCTGGAGGCCTACCGCCTCGCGGGCTCGGACCAGGCGCTCGAGATCGCGACCTCGATGGCGGACTGGGTGCACAGCCGGCTCTCCGTGCTGCCGCAGGCGCAGCTCGACCGCATGTGGGGCATCTACATCGCGGGTGAGTACGGCGGCATGAACGAGGTGCTCGCCGACCTCGCGGCCGTCACCGGCGACGACACGTACGTCGCCACGGCCCGCCTGTTCGACCTCAACACGCTCGTCGATGCGAGCGCCGCGGGCACGGACACGCTCAACGGCAAGCACGCGAACCAGCACATCCCGCAGTTCCCCGGCTACCTCAAGGTCCACGACCTCACGGGCGAGCAGCGGTACCTCGACGCCGTCGAGGGGTTCTGGGGCATGGTCGTCCCCGGGCGCACGTACGCGCACGGCGGCCACGGCGAGGGTGAGCTCTTCGGCCCGCCGAACACGGTCGCGGGCGACATCGGCGCGCGCAACGCCGAGACGTGCGGCACGTACAACATGCTCAAGCTCAGCCGCCTGCTGTTCTTCCACACGCTCGACCCGAAGTACATGGAGTACTACGAGCGCGGCCTGCTCAACCAGATCGTCGGCTCGAAGAAGAACACGCAGTCGGACACCAACCCCGACGTCACGTACATGTACGGCGTCAACCCCGGCACCCGCCGCGAGTACGGGAACACGGGGACGTGCTGCGGCGGGACCGGCCTCGAGAACCACGTGAAGTACCGGGACTCGATCTACTTCCGCACGGTTGACGGCAGCGCGCTGTACGTCAACCTGTACCTCGCCTCGACGCTCGCGTGGGAGGAGAAGGGCTTCGAGGTCGTCCAGGAGACGCAGTACCCGAAGGTCGGGTCGAGCCGGCTCACGGTGACCGGGTCGGGCCAGCTCGACCTGCGCCTGCGCGTGCCCGGCTGGGTGCGCAAGGGCTTCACGGTGCGGGTCAACGGCGCGGTGCAGGACCTCGACGCGGTGCCCGGGACCTACGTGAGCGTCTCGCGCTCGTGGCTGCCCGGCGACGTCGTCGAGATCGACATGCCGCTGAGCATCCGCGCGGTGCCGACGATCGACAACCCGGCGATCCAGAGCATCGAGCACGGCCCGACCGTGCTGCTCGCGCGCAGCGCCTCGCGGGAGTACCTGAAGCTGTCGCTCTACGCCCACATGGGCCTCGACGGCACGCTCGAGGGCGCGTTCACGGACCTCGGTGACGGGTACTTCCGGCTCGGCACCACCACGTTCGAGCCCGCGTGGTCGGGCGACGACACCCAGTACCACATGTACGTCGAGCGGTCCGAGCCGCGCGTCGTCTTCGCGGGCCTGGACAGCGGGGTCACGAACGCGCAGCGCGCGAACGGCACGTCGTTCCTCGACGTGGTGTGGGGCGACGGCGGGTTCGCGGACCGCGCGGCCTTCCTCGCGAAGGTCCAACGCACGGTGGAGCAGTTCACGGCGGACGGCCTCCTGAGCCGCCGCGACGGGCAGAGGGTCCTGGTCACGGCGGGGAAGGCGAGGCTGGCATGAGCGCGCGACGCAGCATCTCAGGGCGAGAGACAGACGGCACCGTGCTGATCCCGCTGGACGCTCAGGGCGAGCGCGGCCACCCTGCGCGTGCCCGACGCCGCGTGGTCGCCACGGTCGCGGCCCTCGCCCTCGCGGTGACGGGCGCGAGCGTGGGCGCCGTCGCCGCGACAGGCGAGAACGGCGACGTGCTCGTCGCCGCGGCGGAGGCCGAGCCGTCGAACGTGGCGCTCCTCGGGACGCCCGAGGCGAGCTACACGGCGTCGTGGAACAAGGTCGAGGCCGTCAACGACGGCGCGGGCGTGAGCCAGGGCGGCGCGCACGACGCGACGTGGGCGACGTGGAGCGGGGACCGCCCCGCGACGCAGTGGCTCGAGTACTCGTGGCCCGCGCCGGTCACCGTGGACCGCTCGGTCCTGCGGTTCTGGTCCGACGGCACCGACCCCAACGGCGACAACGTGCGCGTCCCGGCGTCCTGGACCATCCAGTACTGGGACGAGGGCACCGGGGCGTTCGTCGACCTGCCGAACCCCAGCGGCTTCCCGACGGCGCGCCTGGAGACCAACGAGACGACGTTCGACGCGGTGACGACGACGCGCGTCCGGGCGACGTTCCAGGCGCTGCCCGGCACGACCGGGACGAGCTTCTCCGCCGTCGGGGTCTCGGAGTGGGAGCTGTGGGGCACGGGCGGCGTCGAGGAGCCGGACCCCGTCGACCCCAACGGTCCGATCGACCACTCGCCCGTCCACGTCCCGACCGACGTCGGCGTGCTGCCGGACCTTCCGGCGGAGATCGACGCGATCTTCACCGACGGGCGGGTCGAGACCGTGGACGTCGACTGGGAGGACGTCACGGCCGACGACGTGGCCGCGCCCGGTGCGTTCGACGTGACCGGCACGTCGCCCGAGCTCGTCGAGCCCGTGAGCGGCACCGTGCACGTGCGCGACGGCGACCCGGGCCAGATCGCGACGGTCGACTACGTGAGCGTCGTGACGCTCGCGGGCACGGCGCCGGTGCTGCCGGCGACCGTGACCGCCGAGTACGACGACGCGTCGAAGGACAGCCGCGTGCCCGTGACGTGGGAGGCGGTCGACCCGGCGGACTACGCCGAGCCCGACGGCCTGTTCTTCGTGGCGGGCGACGTCGAGGGGACCGACCTCGCGGCCGAGGCCACGGTGTTCGTCCTCGCGCCCGACACGGGCGAGGACACCACGCCGCCGACGGTCGTCGTCTCCGCCCAGCCGGGCCCCGCGACGTCGGGCTGGTACGTGGGCGCCCCGACGGTCACGGTCGTCGCGACGGACAACCGCGACGCCAGCCCGGTCGTGGAGGTCTCCGTCGACGACGGCGGGTGGGCCGCCTACGACGGCCCGTTCACGCTCGACGACGGCGAGCACGCGGTCGCGGTGCGGGCGACCGACGCCGCGGGCAACGTCGGCGAGGGCTCGCGCGACCTGCGCGTGGACACCGTCGCGCCCGTCACGACCGCGACGGTGCGCGACCTCGGCACGAGCGTCGAGATCACGCTCGCGGCAACCGACGCGGGCTCGGGCGTGGACAAGGTCCAGTGGGAGGGCCCCGGCACGTTCTGGGGCACCTACTCGGAGCCGTTCACGCGCGCGCTCACCGAGGAGGAGCAGGTCATCGAGTTCGCGGCGACCGACGCGGCGGGCAACGAGGAGGTGCGGGGGCAGGTGGTCCTGCCGGCGCTCGGCACGGAGCCGTCGCTCGACCTCGTGGTCGAGGCGTCGCCGCGATGCCTCGCCGGGAAGGCCTACGTGGCCGTGCGCGCGACGAACACCTCGGGCGGCGTCGTGGACGTGCCCGTCGACGTGACCCTGTCGACTCCGTACGGCCAGAGGACGTTCGCCGACGTCGCACCCGGGCGGGCGGCGTACCAGTCGTTCGCGGTGCGCGCGGCGTCCGCCCCCGCGGGCACCGTCACGGTGACGGGCAGCGCGACGGTCGACGGCGAGGAGGTGACCTCGACCTCGACGGTCGCGTTCGACGCCGTCGACTGCGGCTGACCCGATCCGCCACAGACCCCCGGGCGGCGTGCCGGCGCCGCCCGGGTCCCTGCCCGGTCCGTACCCCCTCGGGGGTGCGGGCCGGGTCTCGTGGGCGTCAGGCGACGGCTGCGCGACGGCGCTCGACGAGCGCGAGGGTGTCGTCGTAGAGGCGCCGGGCGACCTCCTCGTCGTGGCTCGCGGCGGAGGACGCCACGACCCGGCCGCCGCTGACGTACGCACCGGTCGGGACGTGCCGGCTGCCGTCGGCGAGCGCGGCGAGGTGCCGAGAGGACGCGGCGGGCGTCGTGACGCGCGGGAGGACGGCGAGCAGCGGGCCGACGCCGCGCCACACCGCGCGGAACCAGGTCGGCTGGTTCCGCACCAGGCCCGTGCCGGGCATGAGGCCGGGGTCGTACGCGACGACGGTGGTGCCCGGCGAACGGCGCGCGATCTCGTACGCGGTGAGGACGTTCGCGAGCTTCGACGTGGGGTAGCGCCGCAGGGACTCGGTGATGCCGGGCGCCGGCGGCCGCACCAGGTCGTCCAGGACGACAGGGAGCGGCTCGGGCATCCCGGTGCGCTGCGCCGGGTCGTGCGTCCCGGACGACGTGACGACCAGACGGTCCACGCGGGCCGCCGCGTGCAGACGCTCCCAGAGCTGGACGTGGCCGACGTGGTTGACCGCGATGGTGATCTCGAGCCCGTCGGGCGTGGTCGTCGGCGCGGACACCTGGGTGCCGGCGTTGAGGAGGACGGCCCCGAGGTGGTCGCCCGTGCGCGAGAGGATCTCGTCCGCCGCGCGGTCGACCGAGGCCGGGGACGCGAGGTCGAGGACGACTCCCGTCGCACCGGTGGCCTCGGCGGCGCGGGCGACCCCGCTGGAGCGCGTGCCGGTGAGGACGACGTGGTGGCCCGCTCGCACGAGGCGCTCGGCGGTGCGGAGGCCGACGCCGCTCGTCCCTCCGGTGAGGACCACGGGAACGGACGACTGCGAAGTGGCATCGTGTGACATGTGGCACAGAGTGTCACATGTCTCTCTGTGCCACCATGCCTCCATGGCCCAGACCGACGGCGCGGAACCCGGTTCGCTGCGCGCCCGCAAGCTCGCCCGCAGCCGCGAGGACGTGGCCGACGCCGCGTGGCGGCTGTTCCTCGAGCGGGGCTACGACGCCGTGACCGTCGCCGACATCGCCGACGCGGCCGGCGTCGCGCGGCGCACGGTGCACCGGTACGTCGCCGTGAAGTCGGACCTCGTCTTCGGGCACGAGGGGGCGATCCTCGGCGTGGTCGACGACGTCCTCGCGGCAGCGTCCCCGGACGAACCGGCGCGGGACGTGCTGGTGCGCGCCCTGCGCGCCCTGGCGGACCGATGGCCGACGACCCGCGCCGAGGCAGTGGCCCGGGCGCAGGTGATCGCGGGGTCCGCCGAGCTCGTGGAGCGCGACCTCGCGAAGCGGGCCCGGATGCGGGACCTCGTCGCGGACTCGCTCCGACGGGCGCTGCCGGGCGTCGCGCCGCTCGAGGCCGCGCTGTGGTCCGAGGTCGGGATCGCCGCCTTCTATCTGGCCTACGACGAGTGGGTAGCGGGACGCGCGACCCTCCCGGGGGCGCTGACGGAGGTCCTCGGGCACCTCGGCGTCGGCGCCCGCTGACCGTCCGTCACGGGCGCGCGGCGAACCTCTCGAGCAGCTCGGCGTGGCCGGACACGATGAGCAGGTCGTTCGCGCTGATGCGGGTCTCGGGCGTGGCGTAGAGGAACTCCTCGCCGGGAGACTTCACGCCGATCACGGTGACGCCGTAGCGCTCGCGCACCTTGGACTGGGCGAGGGTGAAGCCCTGCACCTCCTTCGGCGGGCGCATCTTGACGATCGTGAAGCCGTCCTCGACCTCGATGTAGTCGAGGAGCTTGCCGGAGACGAGGTGCGCGACGCGCGCCCCCGCGTCCGCCTCGGGGAAGACGACGTGGTGCGCACCGATGCGCTGGAGGATGCGGCCGTGCTCCGCGGAGATCGCCTTGGCCCAGATCTGCGGCGTCCCCAGGTCGACGAGGTTGCCCGTGATGAGCACGCTCGCCTCCAGCGACGTCCCGACGCCCACGACCGCGACCGGGAAGTCGCGCGCCCCGAGCTGCTCGAGCGCGACGGGGTTCGACGCGTCCGCCTCGACCAGCGGGATCTGGCCGCTCCACTGCGCGACGAGGTCCTCGTCCCGCTCCACGGCGAGCACGTCCTGGCCGAGCCGGTCGAGGGTCGCGGCGATCGCCGACCCGAACCGGCCCAGGCCGATGACGAGCACGCCCGCGTCCTTGCGCGGCACCTTCGCCTCGTCGCGGCGGGCGCGCTCGGCACGACCGCGCTCGACGATGCGCCGGGCGACCGGGTCGACCGGGGTCCGGTCCTTGTCGGTCGCCGGGAAGAGGGGGTCGGTCACGAGTACGGCCTTCCTGGGTGTGGAGTCGTCGTCGAAGCGTAGGGCCTGCACGGCAGGGAGCGTCAGCCGATGATCGGACGCTCCTCGGGGTAGCGCACGATGCGGCGCCGGTCCCGCAGCGCGAGCGCGGCGGCGAACGTCATGGTCCCGGTACGACCGATGAACATCAGGGCGACGAGGACGTACTTCCCGGCGTCGGGGAGGGTCGGCGTGATCCCGGTGCTGAGGCCGACGGTCGCGAAGGCGGAGATCGTCTCGAAGAGGATGACGTCGAGCGACGCGCCCGTGATCTCCAGCAGGAGCAGGCTCGACAGGAGCACCGCCGTCGCACCGACGAACGACACCGCGACGGCGAGGCGCAGCGTGTCCCGCGGGATGCGCCGGCCGTAGGCCTCCATGTCCCGGTCGCCCCGGGCCTCGGACACGATGGCGATGAGCATGACGGCGAGCGTCGTGACCTTGATGCCGCCCGCGGTGGACGCCGACCCGCCGCCGACGAACATCAGCGCGTCGGTGATGAGCCAGCTCGCCTCGTGCATCTCGGCGGTGTCGACGGTCGAGAACCCGCCCGAGCGGGGCATGACGCCGGCGAAGAGGGACGCGAGCAGCTTCTCCCCGACGGAGAGCGGGCCGAGCGTCCCCTTGTTCCCCCACTCGAGCGCCGCGAACAGCACCGTGCCGACGACCACGAGGGCGGCGCTCATGGTCAGCGTGAGCTTGGTGTGCAGGCTCCACTTCCCCGCGCGGCGGCGGTTGCGCATGACGTTGAGGATCACGGGGAAGCCGAGCGAGCCGATGAAGACCCCGAGGATGATCGGCAGGCACAGCATCCAGTCCCCGACGTACGGCATGAGGCCGTGCTCGGTGGGGACGAAGCCCGCGTTGTTGAACGCCGAGATGCCGTAGAAGATCCCGTGCCACGCCGCCTCGCCGAACGTCTCCTCGAGGACGATGAACCGGGGCAGCAGCAGGAGCGCGATGAGCAGCTCGAGCGACGTCGACGTGATGATGACGACCCGCACGAGCGAGCCGACCTCGCCGAGCCGCGTCGTCTTCGTCTCCGACGCGGTGAGGAGCTTCTGCGTGAGGCCGATGCGGCGCGAGACCGCCATGCCGAGGATCGACGCGAGGGTCATGACGCCGAGACCGCCGACCTTGATCCCGACGAGGATGACGACCTGGCCGTAGAACGACCAGTACGTGCCCGTCGGCACCACCACGAGGCCGGTCACGCACACCGCGGACGTCGCCGTGAAGAGCGCGTCGACGAACGGCGCCGAGCGGCCCGACGCCGTCGCCCACGGCGCGAGCAGGAGGGCCGTGAACAGTGCGATGACCGCCGCGAAGACCGTCACGGCGAGCCGGGCGGGGGACTGGCGGGCGAGGCGGTCGACGATCTCGCGCCCCTTGAAGAGGCGACCGTTCAGCCCTGACGGCATCGGTCCCCCCACCCAGGCTTCGGTCGCACCACGAGCGCAACTCTGCCATGCGGCCCGGGGCGCGTCATGTCGCCCCACCGGGCGATACCGTGAGCCATGCCCAGCAGCGACCCGACGCCGCCCTCACGTGCCGCCGAGGCGGTCGACGACGCCGGACCCCGCCGTGCGCACGTCGCCTGGGGGCCGGAGCTCCTCGGGTACGACTTCGGTCCCGGCCACCCCATGGCACCGACGCGGCTCGACCTGACGATGCGGCTCGTGCGCGACCTGGGCCTCCTCGACGGCGCGGAGGTCGACGTGGTCGGCCCGGCGCCGGCCGACGACGCCGTGCTCGCGCTCGTCCACGACGCCGCGTACGTCGCCGCGGTCCGGGCGGCGTCGGACCACGGCACCACCGACCCGCACCGCGGGCTCGGCACGGAGGACGACCCGGTCTTCCCGGGGATGCACGAGGCGGCGGCGCGGATCGTCGGGGGCTCGTGCGCCGCGGCCGACGCGATCGCCTCCGGCGCCGCCCGGCACGCCGTCAACATCGCCGGTGGCATGCACCACGCGAAGCCCGGCGCGGCCTCGGGGTTCTGCGTGTACAACGACGCCGCGGTCGCGATCCGTCGCCTGCGCGCGCAGGGTGTCGGGCGCGTCGCGTACGTCGACCTCGACGCGCACCACGGGGACGGCGTGGAGGAGGTGTTCTGGGACGACCCGGACGTGCTCACCGTGTCCGTGCACCAGAGCGGGGCGACCCTGTTCCCGGGGACCGGCCACCCGACCGACGTCGGCGGCCCGGGTGCCGAGGGCAGCGCCGTCAACGTGGCGCTGCCGCGCCGGACCGACGGCGCCCGGTGGCTGCGCGCGGTCGACGCCGTCGTGCCGCCGGTGCTGCGCGCGTTCCGCCCCGACGTGCTCGTCACCCAGCACGGCTGCGACGCCCATGGCGACGACCCCCTGTCCGACCTCGACGTGTCCGTCGCCGCGCAGCGCACGGCGGCCGCCCGGATGCACGGGCTCGCGCACGAGCTGACGGACGGGCGGTGGCTCGCGCTGGGGGGCGGCGGCTACGCGATCGCGCGCGTCGTGCCCCTCGTGTGGTCGGCGGTCGTGGGGGAGGTGGTCCACGCCCCCGTGGCGGCCGACCGCGAGCTGCCGGCGGCGTGGCGCGAGCTCGTCGCCGACGTCGCGGGGTACGACGCACCGCCGTCGTTCGGCCCCGACGTCGCCTGGCGCCCCTGGGCCGCAGGGTTCGACCCGGACGACGCCGTCGACCGTGCCGTGCTCGCGACCCGGCGCGCCGTCTTCCCCCACCTCGGCCTCGACCCGCACTTCGACTGACGTCCGCTCGCCCCCGTCGGCCCCGCGTTCGAGGCCACCGGCGCGAGCAGGTAGGCTAAGGGGCGGATTTCTCTCGTGTTGGTCGGCTCGTGGTCCACGAAACCTGATCAACCGTGGACCACGCGGCAGTCGCTCGACCGGTTCGGACCGTTCCGTCGCCGGCCGCCGACCCGCCGACCAGCTGCCGACCAGCACCGACCAAGCATTGCGAGGACCGTATGGGCTCCGTCATCAAGAAGCGCCGCAAGCGGATGGCCAAGAAGAAGCACCGCAAGCTGCTTCGCAAGACGCGCCACCAGCGTCGTAACAAGAAGTGACGTCGCGCGCGTCCTGACGCGCACCGACCGCCGAGCCCGGCACCCCGACGAGGGGTGGCCGGGCTCGCTGCGTTCCGCAGGCCGTCCCGCTAGAGACGCGCGATCCGCCGGTCGACGGCGCGCCGCACGGACCGCAGCACGAGCGCCCCCGCCCACACGGCGCCGGCCCAGCTCGCGGTGCGGACGCCGCTGCGGGCGACGCGACGTCGTCGGCCGCGGAACTCGCGGATGGGCCACCCGACGTCCTGCGCGTGGCGACGCAGCCGCGCGTCGGGGTTGATCGGGCACGGGTGGCCGACCGCGTTCATCATCGCGACGTCGTTGAGCGAGTCGCCGTAGGCGTACGAGGCCTCGAGGTCGATGCCCTCCCGCTCGGCGAGGGCCCGCACGGCGTCGGCCTTCGCGCGCCCGTGCATGAGGTCGCCGACGAGCCGGCCGGTGTAGAAGCCGTCCTCGTGCTCCGCGACGGTCCCGAGGGCCCCGGTGGTGCCGAGCCGGCGCGCGATGAGCTCCCCGATCTCGACGGGGGTCGCGGAGACGAGCCACACCTGGTCGCCCGCGGCGAGGTGCTCGTCGAGGAGGCGGCGCGTGCCGGGGTAGATGCGCAGGGAGAGGACGGTGTCGTACACCTCCTCGCCGATCGCGGTGATCTCGGCGACGGACCGCCCGGCGATGAGGTCGAGCGCGCGGGACCGGATGCGGTCGATCTGCTTGCGGCTCTCGCCGAGGACGAGGTAGCGCGCCTGGTGCGCGGCGAACCGGACGAGGTCCGTCGTGGAGAAGAACTCGCGGCGGTACAGCGCCTGCGCGAGGTGGAACGAGGACGCGCCCCGGATGATCGTGTTGTCGACGTCGAAGAACGCCGCCGTGCGGCGGGCGGGCGGCTGCCCGGGGGACGTCGGCATGTCGTCCACTCTATCGGCGCCCGGCGGGCGTGCCCCTACCCTGGGACGGTGAGCGCCGCCCAGTCGTCCGGTCCTGCCGGCCCGTCGGAGCCGTCCGGCGCGCCCCGCCCCGTCCCGCCGCCCGTGCTGCTCTACGGCCGCGCCGGGTGCCACCTGTGCGACGACGCGCGGGCCGTCGTCGTGCAGGTCTGCGACGACGCGGGCGTGGCGTGGGCGGAGGTGGACCTCGACGACCCGGCGACGGACCCGGCCGTGCGCGAGCAGTACGGCGAGTACGTCCCGGTCGTCACGGTGGCCGGGGTGCAGCAGGGGTTCTGGCGCGTGGACGCGCGTCGCCTCGCGCGCGCGGTGGGACGGATTTCGGGCGGGCGCCCCGACCTGGGATGATCGGCACCGGGTACGCACGAGCGACCGTCGACGAGGACGGTCCCGGGACGACGGTGGTGGCAGGTGGCTGAGCAGTTTGTCGGTGAGGTGACGGTCCCGGGGATCCCGAGCGCCACGGTGGCGCGGCTCCCCTCCTACCTGCGCGCGCTGCGCGACCTCGTCGCGCGCGGCGTGACGACGACGTCGTCGGTGGAGCTCGCGGAGCTGTCGGGCGTCGGTCCGGCGCAGCTGCGCAAGGACCTGTCGTTCCTCGGGTCGTTCGGCACGCGCGGTGTCGGGTACGACGTGGACTCGTTGGCGCAGTACATCACCGAGGCGCTCGGGCTCGTCGACGAGCACCGGATCGCGATCGTCGGGATCGGCAACCTCGGGCACGCGCTCGCGAACTACTCGGGCTACGAGCAGCGCGGCTTCCACGTCGCGGCCCTGCTGGACGCCTCGCCCCAGGTGGTCGGGACGCGCGCGGCGGGGATCGTCGTCGAGCACGTGGACGCGCTCGAGGACGTCGTGGCCCGCGAGCGCGTGACGATCGTCGTCCTCGCGACGCCTGCCGCGCACGCGCAGGCCGTGACGGACCGCGTCGTCGCCGCGGGCGTCAAGGAGATCCTCAACTTCGCGCCGCGCGCGCTCCAGGTCCCGGCGGACGTCGACGTGCGCGGGGTGGACGTGGGCAGCGAGCTGCAGATCCTCGCGTTCCACTCGCAGGCGCGAGCGCTCGCCGAGGCCAGGGAGTGAACCGCGACCGGTGACGTCGCTCCGGGCGCGCGCCGACCTGCGGAGGGCGGGCACGGCGAGAGGCCGCGTGCTCGTGCACGCGGCCTCTCGGAGCGCCGCCCCTGCCGGAGGGCGACGGGTGCCCGGCCGGGGTGGCCGGGGTTCGGCGTCAGGCCTGCTTGATGGCCGAGACGTCGAGCGTGATCTTGATCTTGTCGCCGACGAGCACGCCGCCCGTCTCGAGCGCGGCGTTCCACGTGAGGTCGAACTCCTTGCGGGAGATCTCGGTCTTCGCCTCGAACCCGGCGCGCGCGTTGCCGAACGGGTCGGTCGCGGTGCCCGCGAACTCGGCCTCGAGCTCGACCGGCTTGGTCACGCCGTTGATGGTGAGGTCGCCGGTGATGACGTAGTCGTCGCCGTCGCCCTGGATGCTGCGCGACGCGAAGGTCCACGTCGGCTTGTTCTCCGCGTCCCAGAAGTCGGCGCTGCGCAGGTGGTTGTCGCGGTTCGCGTCGCCGGTGCTGACGGAGGCGGCGTCGAGCTCGGCGGAGACCGTCGAGGAGTCGAGGTCGTCGCCGACCGCGATCGTCCCACCGGTGATCGCGAGGGTCCCGCGGACCTTCGAGATGCCGGCGTGGCGGACGGTGAAGGCGGCCTGCGAGTGCGAGGCGTCGATGGCGTAGGTGCCGGCGGTGAGGCCGGTGGGCAGCGGCGTGGCCATGGTGGCTCCTTCAGATCGGTCGTGCAGTGCCTCGCAGGGTTCCGCGAGGAAGTCCATTGGTTGAAGATTCAACCACAGTCGCGGATATCAACGCGACCCTGTGCACGTCTATTCCCGGTGGATGGAAGAATTGTCAGGACGCCCCGCCGAACCACCCGAGGACCGGATGCACAGCCCGAGGAACGCATGAGCAGCCAGCACGTCTCCAGCACCGCCGCCACAGGGCGCGAGCCGCGCTGGCTCGACGCCCAGCAGCAGGCGCAGTGGCGCGCCTACCTCGACGGCACCGTGCGCTTCATCGAGGCGCTCAGCCGCGACCACGAGGAGCGCTCCTCGGTCTCGCTCAACGAGTACGAGCTCCTCGTCCGGCTCTCCGAGAGCCCGGACCACACGCTGCGCATGTCCGCCCTCGCCGACGGTCTCGCGCGCTCCCGGAGCCGGGTCACCCACACGGTCGCGCGCATGGAGGCGCGGGGCCTCGTGCGCCGGTCGGCCAGCGTCGGTGACCGGCGCGGGGTGAACTGCGCCATGACACCGGAGGGCTACGACGCCCTCGTGGCAGCCGCCCCGGCGCACGTCGCGGCCGTGCGCCGCTACATGGTGGACGTCCTGACGCCCGAGCAGTTCCGCGCGCTCGGCGAGGCGATGGCCGCGGTCGCCCAGGCGTGCAAGGCGGACGACGACGCCTGACACCCGGTGGCGGCCCACCGGGCCGGCCATCGCCGATACTGGACCCATGGTCTCCACCACCGTCCATCTGCTGCGTCACGGCGAGGTCCACAACCCTGACGGCATCCTGTACGGCCGCATCAGCGGCTACCACCTGTCCGAGCGCGGGCACGAGATGGCCCGGCGCGTCGCCGCCCACCTCGCGGGCGAGCCCGGGCCCGACGGCGCGTCCCGGCCGCGCGCCGACCTCACCGTCGTCGTCGCCTCCCCGCTCCAGCGGGCCCAGGAGACGGCGACACCCGCCGCGGAGGCGTTCGGCGTCGAGCTCGGCACCGACGAGCGGCTCATCGAGGCCGCGAACCACTTCGAGGGCATGACGTTCGGCGTCGGCGACGGGTCGCTGCGCCACCCCCAGCACTGGCGGTACCTCTGGAACCCGCTCCGTCCGTCGTGGGGCGAGCCGTACGTCGAGCAGGTCGCGCGCATGCGCGCCGCCGTCGCGGACGCGCGCGACAAGGCGGCAGGCCACGAGGCCCTGCTCGTGAGCCACCAGCTGCCGGTCTGGCTCACGCGGCTCAGCTACGAGAACCGGCGGCTGTGGCACGACCCGCGCAAGCGCGAGTGCGCGCTCGCGTCGCTCACGTCGCTCACGTTCGAGGACGACCGTCTCGTGGGGATCCACTACTCCGAGCCCGTCGCGGACCTCCTCCCGGGGGCGTCCCAGGTCGCCGGGGCGTGACGTCGGTCATGCTGCGCCGCCAGGACGCCCGTTGTGCCCCTTTTACCGGGCCGTCTCTCAGCCTCCGCTCAGGTTCGGGCGCGACAGTTCGACCCGTGATGCCGTCGTGACCGCCCGTCCTCGCGTGCGCGCCCTCGCGGCGACCGGGCTCGCCGTGGTCGCCGCCGTGACCCTGTCCGCGTGCGCCCAGGACTCGGGCGCGACGACCGACGTCGTGGGTCAGGGCTACGTCTCCGGCGACGGGTCCGTGCGCACGTGGGAGGCCGACGACCGGGGCGAGCCCGTCACCCTCACGGGCACGGACTACGAGGGCGAGGCCGTCGACACCAGCACGTGGCTCGGTGACGTCGTGGTGCTCAACACCTGGTACGCGGCGTGCGCGCCGTGCCGTGCCGAGGCCCCGGACCTCGTGGAGCTCGCGAAGGAGCGCGAGGCCGACGGCGTCCGTGTCGTCGGGATCAACACGACCGACGAGGCCGGAGCGGCGCAGGCGTTCCAGCGCACGTTCGAGGTGCCCTATCCCTCGATCGACGACCGCAGCGGCGAGGTCGTCGCGGCGCTCTCGGGCACGGTGCCGCTGCAGGCCGTGCCCTCGACCGTGGTGCTCGACCGCGAGGGGCGGGTCGCCGCGCGCGTCGTCGGCCTCGTGGAGGGCACGACGCTCGGCGCGCTCGTCGACGACGTGCTCGCCGAGGACCCGGACGGGTCCGCGGGCGAGGCGGCCGGCTGACCGTGTCTTCACTCTCGTCGCTCGCGTCGGCCGTGCCTCTCGGCACGTCGCTCGCCGCCGACGTCGGCGACACGTTCTCGACCACGGTGTTCAGCGGGTCGATGCTCCTCGCGATCCCCGTCGCGATCCTGGCCGGGCTGGTCTCCTTCGCTTCGCCGTGCGTGCTCCCGCTCGTGCCCGGCTATGTCGGGTACGTCAGCGGCATGGCCGCGGCGAACGCGGGGACCGCGGGCTCGCGCGTCGCCGTCGTCGCCCCCAGCCGTGGCCGTGTGCTCGCCGGCGTCGGTCTGTTCGTCGCCGGCTTCACGGTCGTGTTCGTCACGCTCATGGTCGCCGCCGGAGCGGTCGGCGTGCACCTCGTGCGCTGGGAGGACGTCATCACGCGCGTGCTCGGCGTCGTCGTGATCCTCATGGGCTTCGCCTTCATGGGCGCCGTGCCGTTCCTCCAGCGCGAGCGCCGCCTGCACCTCAGCCCGCAGGCGGGGCTGTGGGGCGCGCCGCTCCTCGGCATCGTGTTCGGTCTGGGCTGGACCCCGTGCCTCGGCCCGACCCTCGCCGCCGTCCAGGTCCTGTCGCTCAACGAGGCGTCCGCGGGCCGCGGTGCGGTCCTCGGGGTCGCGTACTGCCTCGGGCTCGGGCTGCCGTTCCTCCTCATCGCGCTCGGTCTGCAGAGCTCGCAGCGGATGCTGGGCTTCCTGCGCCGCCACCGCCTCGCGGTCATGCGCGTGGGTGGTGCGCTCCTCGTGCTCATCGGCCTCGCGCTCGTCACGGGCCTGTGGGGCACGGTGACGACGGCGCTGCAGGGCTGGATCGGCGGATTCGTGACGGTGGTGTGATGAGCGACGAGAAGACCGAGCCGAGGTACCGGCCCGAGGGCATCCACGACGCGTTCGCCGAGGGCGGCCCCGAGGCGTCGGCCGCGTCTGGCGCGGGCGCCGGTGACGCGACGGGTGCGGCGGGTGCGACGGGGCCGAACGTCCCGAGGCTCGGGCTCGTCGGGACGCTGCGCTGGACGTGGCGCCAGCTGACGAGCATGCGCGTCGCGCTCATGCTGCTCATGCTCCTCGCCGTCGCGGCGGTGCCGGGTTCGGTCCTGCCGCAGCGCCCCCAGGACCCGGCGGCCGTGCTGCGCTACCTCCAGGACAACCCGACGACGGGCGAGTGGCTCGACCGCCTCGGGTTCTTCGACGTCTACGCGTCGGTCTGGTTCTCCGCGATCTACATCCTGCTGTTCGTGTCGCTCGTCGGCTGCATCCTGCCGCGGACGAAGGCCCACCTCCAGGCGCTGCGCAGCCGCCCGCCGCGCACGCCGCGCCGCTTCGACCGGTTTCCCGCGCAGGGGAGCGCCACGACCGACGCGTCGCCGGACGAGGTCGTGGCGGCCGCTGCGGGGCACCTGCGCGGGCGCGTCCGGTGGCTGCCGACGTTCCGGGTCGAGACGAGTGCGGAGGAGGCGGCGCCCGCCGTCGGCAAGCGGTCGGCGCGGCCGGCCGCGCGGACCGTGGCCGCGGAGCGCGGCTACGTGCGCGAGACGGGCAACCTCCTGTTCCACCTGTCGCTCCTCGGGCTGCTCGTCGCCGTCGCCCTCGGCCAGCTCCTGCACTACCGCGGGCAGGCGATCGTCACCGAGGACCGCGGCTTCGCGAACGCCGTCGTGGACTACGACACGTTCGAGAACGGCGCGTGGTTCCGGCCGTCGTCGCTCGTCCCGTTCTCCATGACGCTCGACCGGTTCGAGGCCGAGTTCGCCGCCGACGCCGTCGCGTTCGCCCAGTCGCGCGACTTCACCGCGTTCGTCACCGTGCGGGACCCGGACGGGCAGAGCCACGACGAGACCATCAAGGTCAACCACCCGCTCACCGCGGGCGGGGCCAAGATCTACCTCCAGGGCAACGGCTACGCGCCCGAGGTCACCGTGCGCGACGCCGAGGGCGAGGTCGCGTTCGCCGGCCGGGTGCCGTTCCTGCCCGAGGACACGATGTACACGTCGCGCGGCGTGATCAAGGTCCCGGACGTGTCGCCCGGGCTCGACCAGATCGGGCTCGTCGGGTCGTTCCTGCCGACGGCCGAGCTGAGCGCGGACGGCACGACGGCGAGCTCGGTCTACCCGCAGCCGATCAACCCGCTCCTCGTGCTCGAGGTGTACCGCGGCGACCTGGGACTCGACGAGGGCCTGCCGCAGAACGTGTACCGCCTCGACACCGAGGACCTCGAGCCGTCCGTCGACGCCGACGGCGAGCGCGTCAAGGTGCTCGTCGCCCCGGGGGAGACGGTCGAGCTGCCCGACGGCCTGGGCTCGATCACGTTCGAGTCCCTGCCGCGCTACGTCGCGCTCGACCTGCGCCACGACCCGTCGCTCACCTGGGTGCTCGTCTTCGCGCTCGGCGCGCTGGGCGGCCTCGCCGTGTCGCTGTTCACGCCGCGCCGTCGCGTGTGGGTGCGTGCCTGGCGCGAGCCCGTCCCCGACGACGCCGGGTCGGTCCCGGGCACGCCCCGGGAGCGGACCGTCGTCCGGGTCGCCGGGCTCGCGCGCGGCGACGACGCCGGGCTCCAGAACGAGGTGGACTCGCTTCTCGCCGCGCTCCCGGGCGTGGCACCATCGAGTGAGGGCGACCTCACCTCCGGTCCGGCGCGCTCGCGCGGGACCTCGTCCTCCGACGCCCGGGGGACCGCGACGACCGCGCGCGCCACGGGCCGCGCACGAAAGGCTGACCGATGACCGTGGCCGAGCTGAGCCAGGACCTCGTGTGGGCGGCGGCGACCGCGCTGACCGTCGCGCTCGTGGCGTTCGCGATCGACCTCGCGCGCCTCGCGGGCGCCCGCGACGACGAGCGGGCCGACGGGCGGGCGGCGGAGCGGGTCAGGCAGCGCGACGGCGCGACGGCGCCGGAGCGGACCGAGGCGCTCGCGGCGACCGGGGGGACCGCGGCGTCGGGCACGAGCGCGGCCACCTCGCCGTACGGGCCGGGGGACGACCTCGACGGCGCGCCGCTCGACGCCCCGGCGGGTGACGGTGGCGTCGACGGGCCCGCGCCGGTCTCGCGCAAGGCCGCCAACATCGGCATCTCGGTGACGTGGCTCGGCACGGCGCTGCTGCTCGCGGCGATCGTCACGCGGGGCATCGCGGCCGGCCGCACGCCGTGGGCCAACATGTACGAGTTCACGCTCGTCGGCAGCTTCGTCGCGCTCACCGTGTTTCTCGTCGTCTCGCTCAAGCGGGACGTGCGGTTCCTCGGCTCGTTCGTCACGGGCCTCGCGGTGCTCTTCCTCGTCCTCGCGCAGAACGCGTTCTTCGTCGTCGCCACGGGCGTGCAGCCCGCGCTCCAGTCGTACTGGCTCGTCATCCACGTGGGCGTCGCGATCATCGCCACGGGCATCTTCACCGTCGCGTTCCTCACGTCGGTCCTGCAGCTCCTGCGCGACTCGCGCGACGCGGGCAGCCCGATCCTCGGTCGGCGCGGCTGGCGCTGGCTCGACTCGACGCAGACGCCGACGCAGCTCGAGGGCCTGAGCTTCCGCCTCAACGCCGTGGCGTTCGTGCTGTGGACCTTCACGATCATCGGCGGCGCCATCTGGGCCGAGCACGCCTGGGGCCGCTACTGGGGCTGGGACCCCAAGGAGGTCTGGAGCTTCGTCGTCTGGGTCGTCTACGCGGCCTACCTGCACGCGCGCACGACGCGCGGCTGGTCCGGCCGTCGTGCCGCGTACTTCGTGGTCGTCGGGTACGCGTGCGTGCTGTTCAACTTCACGGGCGTCAACCTGCTGTTCAACGGCAAGCACTCGTACTCGGGTCTCAACCCGGGCGACTGACGCCTCCCCGCAGCGTCCTCCGCGCAGAGAGGCGGTCGCGTGCTGGCGCGCCGACGGCCTGGCGGGCCGCCGGACGAGCCGGTGTGCGGGGTCCGCGGTCGGGCGCGGTGTCTCTCAGCGGCTGCCCGGCCCGTCGCGCTCGGGCCCGGTGCCCGTCTGGTCGGTGTCCTCGTCCCGGTCGGTGCCGGACGCGTCGTCGTCCACGCCGTGGCTCGGGCCGTCCGAGCCCGGGCCGGTTCCCGCTGCCGGCGGGGTACCGAAGGCCGGAGCGTCGTCCGCCCCGGGGCCGTCCGTGGTCCCGGAGGCCTCGGGCGTGCCGGACGCGTCCTTGCCCTGACGGCGCTGCTGCTGCTCGAGGCGCCAGAGGAACTCGGGGTCGTCGTCGGGCGCGAGCGGTGCGTTGCGACGGCGCCGTGCGGGCGTCGTCGACCCCGCGCCGGGACGCCCGCCCGTGCCGTAGCGGGGGACGGAGCGGTGCGACCGCTTGACGAGGATCCAGGCGATCGGACCGACGAACGGGAGGAGCACGATGAGGACCACCCACAGGCCCTTGGGGATCCCGCCGCGGTCCTCGTCGTCGCTCGAGGCGAGGTCGACGAGCGCGTAGACCGCGAGACCGACGGCGATGAGGGGCAGCAGCACGCGAAGCATGCCTCCAGCCTACGGGCCGTACCCTGGAGGAGTGCCCGTCCTCGTCTACTCCGTCCTGCGCCTCCTGCTGTTCGCGGCGGCTCTCGGCGCGCTCTGGCTCGCCGGGATGCGCGGCTGGCTGCTCGTGCTGGTCGCGGCGGTCGTCGCGCTCATGCTGTCGTACCTCACGCTGAACCGTCCTCGCGAGGCGGCGTCGCGCTATCTCGCGGAGCGGGCCGAGCGCCGCGCGCGGACGGGCGAGCGGTTCTCGCGCGACATCGAGGACGACGCCGCGGTGGAGGATGCGGCGATCGACGCGGCCGACGGGCCTGAGGGGCACCCGACGCGCTGATCGCGCTGATCCGCCGGGGGCCCGGCGCGGCCGGTCGCTACAGGGCGAGCCCGACGCCGAGCAGCACCCCGTACGAGAGCTCGAACAGGCCCGTCCCCGCGAGGACCGGCACGAGCAGCGGGCCGCGCGCGCCGGCGATCACGGGCAGGGTGAGCAGGACCGCCGGCAGGAGCAGCACGAGCGTCAGCAGCGTCCACGCCGAGGCGAGCGCGCACACGACCGCGAGCAGCAGCGGCACCCAGATCATCAGCACGAACACACGCCGCGCGCGCCAGTCGCCGAGGCGGACGGCCAGCGTGCGCTTGCCCGCGACGACGTCGGTGGGGATGTCGCGCAGGTTGTTCACCATGAGCAGCGCGCACGCCAGCAGGCCCACGGCGACCGCGCCCACGACGGCGGGCCACGTCACGACGTCCGCCTGCGTGTACGTCGTGCCGAGCGTGGCGACGAGCCCGAAGAAGACGAACACGCCCACCTCGCCGAGGCCCCGGTAGCCGTACGGGTTGCGGCCTCCCGTGTAGTACCAGCCGGCGAGGATCGCGAGGGCGCCCACCGCGATGAGCCACCAGTGCCCCGAGACCGTGCAGAGCAGGAGGCCGAGCACCGCCGCGACGCCGAACGCGGTGAACGCCGCGGCGCGCACCTCGCTCGGTCGCGCCGCTCCGGTGGCCGTGAGGCGCATCGGCCCGACGCGCTCGACGTCCGTCCCGCGGATCCCGTCCGAGTAGTCGTTCGCGTAGTTCACGCCGACCTGGAGCGCGAGCGCGACGCCCAGCGCGAGCAGCGCCGGCCAGAAGGCGAACCCGTCGACCTGCGCCGCGGCGCCCGAGCCGACGATCACCGGGGTCGCGGCGGCGGGGAGGGTGCGCAGGCGTGCGCCCGCGACCCACTCGGCGGGACTGGCCATGGTGCTCCGATCGGTCGTGCGGCTCGTGCTCAGGCGCCGTCGTGCCCGACGGCGAGCCGCGCCACCGCGGCCCGGTCCACCTTGCCGGGGCCTCTTCGGGGCAGGTCCGTCACGACGAGGACGCGGCGCGGTGCAGCGGCCCGTCCCAGCCTATCCGCGACGCGACGGCGGATCGCGCCAGGGAGGTCGGGGGGAGCCTCGGACGAGCGGGCGGACGGGGCGTCGGAGGGACGGGCGCCGGGGCGACCGGACGGCGCCTGCCCCCGCAGCGTCACGACGGCGACGACCGCCTGCCCCCACTCGGGGTCCGGCACGCCGACGACGCACACCTCACCGACGCCCTCGACGCCTGCGACCACGTCCTCCACGGCCGCCGGGGCGACGTTGACGCCGCCCGTGACGACGACGTCGTCGGCGCGCCCGAGCACCGTCAGGTGGGGCTGGTCGTCGCCGGTGATCCGGCCGAGGTCGCTCGTGCGGAACCACCGCGACCCGTCGGGGTCGGTCCGGAAGGCCGTCGCCGTCGCCGCGTCGTCCCCGAGGTAGCCGTCCGCGAGGACGGGACCGGCGAGCTCCACGACACCGGACCCCCCGGCGAGGCGGGCGCGCACGCCCGCGAGCGGCACGCCGTCGTACACGCAGCCGCCGCACGTCTCCGTCATCCCGTAGGTCGTCACGACGCGCGCGCCGGCGGCACGGGCCCGGCGCAGCAGCGCGGTCGGTGTCGCGGCGCCACCGAGCAGGACCGCGTCGAGCGAGCACAGGGCGTCGAGCCCGCGCGCGCCGCCGTCGGTCCCCGACTCCGCCGCCGCGACGAGGCGGTGGAGCTGGGTGGGGACCAGGGAGACGTAGCGCCGGCCGTCGCGCGGCGCGCGGCGGACGAGCGCGGCGAAGCCGTCGGCCGTGAACGGTGCGCCGGGCGGCGCCGCGGTCAGCCCGTGCCCGGCGTGCGCGCGGGCGACGACCTGGACCCCGGCGACGTGCGTGGCGGGAAGGGTGAGCAGCCAGTGGCCCGGGCCGCCGAGGCGCGCGTGCGTGCCGTCGCCCGAGGCGCGCAGCGCGCGCGCCGACAGCACGACCTCGCGCGCGGCGCCGGTCGACCCCGAGGTGCGCAGCACGAGCGCGGCGTCGCCGGGGTCGGCGTCCGCGAGCACCGGCACGGGCGCGACGGGCGGGCCGTCGCCGTCGAGCGCCGCCCCGACGGCCCGGACGAGGCCTTCGAGGTCTGCGGGGACGACGGCGCGGGTCACCCGATCAGGGTAGGTCGCGACGTAGTGTGTCCGGGAACCAGCCGGGGAGACGCGCGAGAGCGACGGGGACGACGGCGGACGACGGGGTCCGGCGAGCGACGAGAGGGGCGACGGTGCGGATGCTCGCTGGAGGACCACAGGGGCGACGCGGACCACGGGCACGCCCGGGTGGTCGCCGGAGCCGCGCCCTCGGCGGCGCTCTCGTGCTCGTCACGGCACTGACGCTCGCCGCGTGCGGGGGCCGCGAGCCCGCCGCGCCCGTCACCGCGACCGTCGACGCGGACACGTCCGTCGCGAAGGGCGGCCCGCCCGACCCCGTGGTGCCGGTCGTGTGGCCGCTCACGGGCGTCGCCGTCGAGGAGGTCGCGGTGCGGCCCGCCCTCGCCGTGAAGATCGAGAACGCACCCCAGGCACGCCCCCAGACCGGGCTCGAGTCGGCCGATGTCGTCTGGGAAGAGGTCGTCGAGGGCGGGATCACGCGGTTCGTCGCGGTCTACCACTCGCAGACGCCCGAGCTCGTCGGGCCGGTCCGCTCGGTCCGTCCGATGGACCCCGCGATCGTCGCGCCGCTGCACGGCGTCCTCGTGTACACGGGCGGGCAGGAACCGTTCACGGACGCGGTGGACGCGGCGGGGATCCAGTCCGTCGTCATGGACGACGGCGACGACGGCTTCGAGACGACCCGCGCCCGTCGGGCCCCGCACAACGTCTACGGCCGGGTCGCGGACCTCTGGGAGCAGGCGGACGACGAGCGCACCTCGCCGCCCCCGGCGCAGCTCGTCCACGCGCGTGAGCCCGGCCGTGGCACGGCGACGGTCGCGGGTGCACCGGCCGCGCGGCTGGACGTCGAGCTGACGTTCGCGAGCAGGGCGGTGTGGGAGTGGGCAGGGGAGCAGGGCGCGTACCTGCGGAGCGAGGGCGACGAGCCCGCCGTCTCGGCCGACGGCGCACGGCTCGCCGCGACGAACGTCGTGCTGGTCTCCGCGACGATGGTCGACACGCGGTTCACGGACCCTGCGGGGGCGCCGGTCCCGGAGACACAGCTCGTCGGTTCGGGGGACGCCGTCGTGGCGAGCGGCGGCAAGCAGGTCGTCGCCACCTGGTCGAAGGGAGCCGTCGACGCGCCGCTCGTCCTCACCGGTGCCGACGGGGCGCCCGTGGAGCTCGAGCCCGGCACGACGTGGATCGAGCTGGTACCGATCGGCAGCGGGAGCTGGGCGATCGGCTGACCGTCCTCCTTCGGGCGGACGACCGCTCCCCCCGCGGGAGGAGCACGCGTCGACCAGGAGCCTCCGTCGGGCCGACGCGCCCGGAGGGTCCCGGACGGCACCGTGGAGTCATGGCAACCGTCGTCCCGAACCCCACCCACCCGTCGTCGGCCCGCACCCCCGGTGAGGGCCCCTCCGTGACCCCGGCGCCGCCGTCGTACGCTCCGCGCTCGCAGCGTGACGAACCCGGCGCCGCGCGCTCGGCCGTCCCCGTCGTCGTCTCCGTCGGCCTGCTCTTCGGGCTCGCCGTCGCCGCGGCGTTCGTGGGCCGCGGCATCATCGAGATGCTCACGGGCATGCTCGGCCAGTGACCCGCAGCCCTCGACCTGTCAGCACCGTGCCGGTCCGCGGACCCGTGATGCGCTGACAGGTCTTCCCGGAGCCGGGTCAGAAGGCGTAGCCGAACCGGCCCCAGTCCGGGTCGCGGCGCTCGAGGAACGCGTCCCGGCCCTCGACGGCC
The DNA here is from genome assembly GCF_051294865.1 of Cellulosimicrobium sp. PMB13. Taxonomy (NCBI): domain Bacteria; kingdom Bacillati; phylum Actinomycetota; class Actinomycetes; order Micrococcales; family Promicromonosporaceae; genus Cellulosimicrobium; species Cellulosimicrobium sp. PMB13. The sequence continues at coordinate 1,960,872 of NZ_CP145910.1, forward strand.
TCGTCCGTCATGTAGGCGAGGCGCGTGGCCTCGCCCGCGAACACCTGCTGGCCCATGAGGCCGTCGTCCGCGAGGTTGAACGCGAACTTCAGCATCCGGATCGCCTGCGGCGACTTCGTCGCGATCGTCCGCGCGTACTCGAGCGCGAGCGCCTCGAGGTCCGCGTGGTCCGCGACCTCGTTGACCGCGCCCCACGCGTACGCGTCCTGCGCCGAGTACTCGCGCGCGAGGAAGAAGATCTCGCGCGCCCGCTTCTGCCCGACCTGCCGCGCGAGGTAGGCCGACCCGTAACCGCCGTCGAACGAGCCCACGTTCGCGTCGGTCTGCTTGAACCGCGCGTGCTCGCGGCTCGCGATCGACAGGTCCGCCACGACGTGCAGGGAGTGCCCGCCGCCCGCGGCCCAGCCGTTGACGACCGCGACGACGACCTTGGGCATCGTCCGGATCAGGCGCTGCACCTCGAGGATGTGGAGCCTGCCGGCGCGCGCCGGGTCGACCGCGTCGGCCGTCTCGCCCAGGACCTCGCCGCCGGACACGCTCTCGACCGCGGTCGTGTACTGGTAGCCGGACCGGCCGCGGATGCGCTGGTCGCCGCCCGAGCAGAACGCCCAGCCGCCGTCCTTGGGGGACGGGCCGTTGCCCGTGAGCAGGACGGTGCCGACGTCGGACGTCATGCGCGCGTGGTCGAGGACGCGGTAGAGCTCGTCGACGGTGTGCGGGCGGAACGCGTTGCGCACCTCGGGGCGGTCGAACGCGACGCGCACGACGGGCAGGTCGCGCACGACCTCGCCGGGCGTGCCGTCGGCACCGGCAGGTGCCCGCTCGACCCCGCGGTGGTAGGTGATGTCCGTCAGACCGTCGAAGCCGGCGACGTCGCGCCAGGCGAGAGGGTCGAAGGTCTCGGACACGCGGCGCGGCACGGGCGTCCGTCCTGCGGCCGCCGTCGCGGGGTCCGCGGCCGGCGTGGGGTGGTCATCGCTGCTCGGGCTGGTGGGGCTGCTCACGACCGCCACGGTATCCGGTCGGCGCTCGTCGAGGCGCCCGGTCGGACGCGTGCTCGTGCGGTGCACGACGGCGCGGGGCGAGGCCCAGCGCGAGCCCGGCACCGACCGTGAGCACCCCCGCGACGGCGTGCCAGGTCGCGGTCTCGACGCCGAGCCCGACGGACGCCGCGAGGGCGGCGACCGGCATGAGCCCGGCGAAGAGGCCCGCGCGCGCCGCGCCCAGCCGAGCGAGCCCCGAGTACCACAGGAGGAAGGCGACGGCCGTGACGACGACGGCGAGGTAGGCGAGAGCTGCCGTCTCGGTCGCGGTCGGCATCGTGAGGAAGGGCCCCGGGAGCAGCAGACCGCCCAGCGCGAGCTGCGGGACGGCGAGCACGCACGCGAACGCGGAGACCCGCAGCGGGCCGAGGGTGGACAGGAGCGGGAGAGCGAGGAGCGAGAAGCAGACCTCGCACGCGAGCGCGCCGACGGCGAGGCCCAGCCCGACGAGGTCGACCGCACCCGGACCCTCGACGAGCACGACGCCCGCGGTCACGGCGAGGGCCGCGAGCCCGGTGCGCGCGTCGACACGCCGCGCGCGGAGCGCCGCGGCGACGGCGAGGACGACGGGCGTCGCCCCGACGACGGCGCCGACGAGCGACGGGTCGGCCCGGTCGGCGCCGCGCACGACGAGCACGCTGAAGGCGACGAGCCCGGTGGCCGAGAGCGCCGCGAGCCGTCCCGCCTGCCGTGCGGTGGGCCACACCCACGGGACCCGCCGCCCGGCGAGGACACCGAGGAGGACGAGGGCGGCCAGCGCGTAGCGCACGGCCTGGCCGCCGAGCAGCGGGAAGTCGGCGAGGGCGCCCGACGCGACGAACGACGCGCCGACGATGAGCATGCCCGCCGCGCACAGGCCTGCGGCACCCGCGGGGGAGGGGCCGTCGTCGGTGAGGCGGGTCGGGCGGAGCGCTGCCGGTGCGGGACGAGCGGAAGTGGTCACCCTCCGACGCTAGGGATCCGTTGGTCCAGGAGACAGAGCCAGTTTGCGCCTGGTTGACTGGGCCAGATGACGGACCGGCTCCCTCCCGAGGCCTTGCTGCTCCTGCTGGGACCACGGCCCGACGGCGCCCTCGGGCGGTGGATCGAGGACGGGCTGCGGGCCGCGATCATCGACGGCAGGGTGGGCCCCGGAGCGGTGCTGCCCTCGAGCCGGGACGCCGCGACGGCGCTGGGCGTCGCGCGCGGCACGGTCACGGCGGCGCTCGACCTGCTCGTGGGCGACGGGCTCCTCGTGAGCAGACCGCGTGCCGGGGTCGAGGTGGCGGCGGTTCTGGGCACCGGCGTGCCGACGGGACCGGGGGCGACGCCGGCGCCGACACCGGCGGCGATGCCGACGCCCCGCCCCGCCCGGCCGCCGAGCGTGGGGACGCCCGACCCGGCGCTCTTCCCTCGCACGGCCTGGGCGCGCGCTGTGCGGTCCGCGACGGCGGGCCTCCCCGACGCGGACCTCGGCTACCCGGACCCGCAGGGGCTCCTCGCGCTGCGCGAAGCGGTCGCGAACCACCTCCGGCAGGCGAGGGGCGCGCGGGCCGAGGCGCACGACGTCGTCGTGGTGAGCGGCGTGGCGCAGGGCCTCACGCTGCTCGCCGGACTGCTCGCCGGCCCGCTCGCGGCGCCGCGCAGCGGGACGATGCCCGCCGCGCGCGTCGCCGTCGAGGACCCCTCGTCACCGGGAGCAGTCGACCTGCTCCTCGCGGCGGGGCTCGGCGTCGACCCTGTCCCCGTCGACGACGACGGCCTGCGCGCGGACCTGCTCCCGGACGCGAGCGCGGTGCTCGTCACGCCGGCGCACCAGTTCCCGCTCGGGGTCGTGCTCGCACCGGACCGACGCCGGGAGCTGCTCTCCTGGGCGGCGGCCGGGGGCCGGTACGTGCTCGAGGACGACTACGACGCCGAGCTCCGGTACGACCGGCGTCCCGTCGCGGCTCTCCAGGCGATGGACCCTGACCGGGTCGTGCTGCTCGGCTCGGTGTCGAAGATGCTCTCGCCGGCTCTGCGCCTGGGCTGGGTGCTGGCGCCGCCGCAGCTCGTCGGGCCGCTCGTCGAGGCGAAGACGCGGGCCGACCTGGGCTGCTCGGTCCCCGAGCAGGCGGCGCTCGCGGACCTGCTGCGCAGCGGGGCCTACGGCCGTCACCTGCGCCGTGTCCGGACGGTCTACCGCCGACGGCGCGCAGTCCTGCTCGAGGCGCTCGGCGCGCACGTGCCGGACCTGCGCGTGCGCGGCGTGGACGCCGGACTGCACGTGGTGGTGGAGCTCGCGTCGCGCGCGGCCGAGGACGAGGCCGTCCGGGTCCTGGCCGGGGCAAGGGTCCCGGCGCTCGCACTGAGCGCGACGGGCGCGGTGCCCGGTGAGCGGTTCGGCGTCGTGGTCGGCACCGCGAGGGTGCGCGACGATGCGGTGGCCGCCGTGGTCCGGGCCGTGCGCGGACAATAGTGGTACGGTAGTACCAGATAGCGCGCGACGGCGGGACCTGCCACCCGGTGCGCCGAACCTCGGAGAGTCCTCATGGCGCTCGCTTGGATCGTCCTCATCCTGTCCGGCATGCTCGAGGCCGGGTGGGCCCTCAGCCTCAAGGCGTCGGAGGGGCTCAGCAAGCTCTGGCCCAGCGTCTCGTTCGTCGCCCTGCTCGTGCTCAGCATGGTCGGGCTGAGCTACGCCCTCAAGACCCTGCCCGTGGGCGTCGCCTACGGTGTGTGGGTGGGGATCGGGGCCGCCCTGACCGCTATCCTCGCCGTCGTCCTGTTCGACGAGCCCGTCACGGTCCTCAAGGTCATCTCCCTCGTGCTGATCGTCGCGGGCGTGGTCGGGCTCAACCTGTCCGGTGGGGGTCACTGATGCCCGAGACGTCGACCGAGCCCGCGCCCTCCGAGGGCGTGCGCGCCGAACCGCGTCGGCAGGCGCGCGGCACCGCGCGCCGCGACGCGATCGTGCGTGCGGCCGCCGACCTCATCCTGCGCGAGGGGCCCGCGGCCGTGACGCACCGCGCGGTCGCCGCCCGTGCCCAGGTCCCGCTCGCCGCGACGACCTACTACTTCACCGGTCTCGACGACCTCATCGGCGCCGCGGGGCGGGTCATCGTCGAAGGCTGGGCCGACCACGCGCGCGACGCCGCGGCGCGCGCCGTCCGGCGGACCGCGTCCGGGCGTCTCGCGGGCTCCGCCGGTGCCGACGCTGTCGTCGACGCCGTCCTGCCACCCGGCGGCGAGGCCGAGGTGCGGGGGTTCTACGAGCACCTCGTCGGCGCGGGTCGCTATCCGGCCCTCGCGCACGCGTACGCCGAGGGGCGCCACCAGCTCGACGCCGCCGTCGCCCACCTCCTCACGCTGCTGGGCGTGCACGGCGTGAACCCCGCGCTCCTCGTGGCCGTCGTCGACGGCGCCGCGGTGAGCGCGCTGAGCGAGGGCCGCGACGTCCGGGGCCTCGCCGTGCGGCTCGTCGTCGACCTGCTGGGCGACGACGGCGAGCAACGTTAGGGCGCGTCTTCATGCTCCCGCGCAGGCAGGAGCGGGACTGGACATTGTGTTCGCCGTCCGAGCGCATCAGCTGACGGCCGTCGGTCTGAGTCCCAGCACATGGCCGAACCGCTGGACGTCGCGCGCTACGACGTCCGAGGAGGCGCGACCCAGGTCTGCTTCGTCGTGGGGGTCGCCCATGCGGGGATACTGCGCTGAGCCGGCTGGGTGGGCCGCGGTCCACGCGACAGGTACGTGGACAGGCGGTCGAGCGCAACCGCCCCGCCGTCGACGAGCGCGATGATCGTCGGGTGATCGCGGCGCAGGCGGCCGATGGCATTCGACAGCCGCTCGATGTCGAGCTGGTTCAGCTCGGCGCCCTTCGTGAAGTCCTCAGGCTGGACGAGGACCGCCATGACGACGAAGTCCTCGAGGTGCCGCCGGACATCGCCGTGGAGCAGGAGTGCAGACGCCTTGCCGATCAGTGAGCCGACGATCGTCGGCCGGTTGATGGTCGCGGACCGGTCGTCGATGACGACGGTGATCTGCTCGCTGCGGTCGATCTGCTTCTGAGCGCCTGGTGTCTCGAGCCCGGGGGCACCATGAATGTCGGTCCGGACTGAGGCGACGGGACCGAGGAAGCGGGGAATGAGGACGTCGATCACCGCTTCGTCGCGTCGCCACCGATGGTTGATGTCGTTGACGGACATGGCTCGGTCGGTGACGAACCCGATCTCCGACAGCGCCTGGGTGACGGACCGCAGGGCTTCGGGCTGTTCGCGGACGTGCACGACCGTGTCGACGTCGGTGGTGGTGCGCACCGGTGAGAAGCCACGTTCGAAGCAGTGCAGCTGGACCATCTGTCCGCCCACGAGTGTCCAGCCATCTGGCATGCGGTCTGCAAGATCGAACAGGCCCAGCCATGAGGCAGTCTGCGCTGGCAGCATCTCCGGCAGCACGATGGCGGTCACAGGTGGTTCCTTGCTAGCTCGCGTGCCTGACGGATGTCCCGCTCCGACCCGTTGTCCACCAGATCGGCGATGACGAGTGCGATGGGCACCGGGTTGGGTGGGAGGAAGGGAGTGACGTGCAGGATGGCGTTCGGTCTGCCGCGTGCGGGTACTAGCCAGTGGTCAGCCTTGACGGCCTCGGCTTCGTCCTGGTGGACGTAGACCTCGACCAGATCGGACACGGCCATCTGGGAGCGCGGATCGCTGACGCCACTGGGCACGACACGCATGTCGTCGAGCAGCTTGACGGGGTGAGGCGCGGACATCTCGAGTCGCTCGCCGCGCGAACGCAACCACGCGGCGAGTACCAGCGCGGGATCGTCGCGATCCCGCAGGTGGGTCATCCGGTTGTTGAGCTTCCATGCAGCTTGGGCGTCGAGCCAATCATCTGTCCTCAAGATGAGCGCCCATGCGTTACGAGGACTCATGGGACGCCCGGCCGGCTTGGGGTGGCGCAGCGAGTGCGGGCTGACGACCCAGCGTCCGCCGATCTTCTCGCCCTTGAGCTCGCCAGAGTGCAGCATGGCGAGTACTCGGCGTTCGGAGACGTCGAGTGCCCGTGCTGCGTCAGCCACGGAGATGACCATGGCCCCAATTGTACGAGAATCCGAACGATTGGCGACATAAGAGGGTGAGGCGTGTGTCCGCGTCTCCTCTATAGTTCTGATCGGCGAACCATTGCGGACAGCGCTCGTTGTTGCGCCGACGTCCGTGACGTTCGGCAGGCCGGACGTGCCCCCGCCGTGGGCGACGACGGGCGGTGGCATAGCCTGGGAACGTGCCCGACCCCCGCCCCGCCGTCGTCTACCGCACCCGCCTGACCACCCGCTTCCGCGGCCTCGACGCACGCGACGGCGTGCTCCTGCGGGGCGGCGCCGGGTGGGGCGAGTTCTCGCCGTTCTGGGACTACGACGACGCGGAGTCCGCCGCGTGGCTCCGCGCTGCCCTCGAGGCCGCCGACGACGGCTGGCCCGCCCCGGTGCGCGACACGGTCCCGGTGAACGTCACCGTCCCCGCGGTAGGTCCGGACCGCGCGCGCGAGATCGTCGCCGCGTCCGGCGGCTGCCGCACCGCCAAGGTGAAGGTCGCCCAGCGCGGGCCCGACGGCGCCCTCGAACCGCTCGCGGACGAGGTCGCGCGGCTCGAGGCCGTGCGCGACGCGCTCGGTCCCGGCGGCCGGGTGCGCATCGACGCGAACGGCGCCTGGGACGCCGACGACGCGCTGCGCCGTCTGCCGCACCTCGAACGGGCCGCAGGCGGCCTCGAGTACGTCGAGCAGCCGTGCGCGGACGTCGCCGGTCTCGCCGCCGTCCGGCGCGGGCAGCACGGGGACACCGCCGTGCCCGTCGCCGCCGACGAGTCGGTCCGGCGCGCCGAGGACCCGCTCGCGGTCGTCCGCGCCGACGCGGCCGACGTCGTCGTGCTCAAGGTCCAGCCGCTCGGCGGCGTCCGAGCCTGCCTCGAGCTCGCCGAGCAATTCGGTCTCCCCGTGGTCGTCTCGTCGGCGCTCGAGTCGTCCGTCGGGATCGCGGCAGGCGTCGCGCTCGCGGCCGCGCTGCCCGCGCTGCCGTACGCGTGCGGGCTCGCCACGGTCCAGCTCCTCGCCGACGACGTCACCGACACCCCGTTCCTCCCGGTCGACGGCGTGCTGCGCGTCGCGCGACCGGAGCCCGCGCCCGACCGGCTCGCCGCGACCGTGCCCGACGACGACACCGACCGCCGCTGGCGCGACCGGCTCGCCCGGGTCGCCGCGCTCGGGCCCGCCAACGCCCCGGCGGCCCGGCGATGAGCGGCGCATCGGCGGGCGGCGCAGCGGCGAGTGCGGGATCCGCCCGGCAGCCGACCGCTCAGCAACCGCCCGCCGTGCGAGCCGCGTGCGCGCTCGTGGCGCGCCTCGTCGCCGAGGGCGTGCGCGACGTCGTGCTCGCGCCCGGGTCGCGCTCCGCGCCCCTCGCGTACGCGGTCGCCGCGGCGGCCGACGCCGGCCTGCTGACGCTCCACGTTCGCGTCGACGAGCGGACCGCCGGGTTCCTCGCCCTGGGCCTCGCCCGGGGGAGCGAACCGGTCGACGCGGCCGGCGGGGCGAGCGTGCCCCGGCCGGTGGCCCTCGTCACGACCTCCGGGACCGCCGTCGCGAACCTCCATCCCGCGGTGCTCGAGGCGCACCACGCGGGCGTCCCCCTCGTGCTGCTCACCGCGGACCGGCCGCACGAGCTCCGCGGTACGGGCGCCAACCAGACCACCGACCAGGTGGGGATCTTCGGGTCGGCGGTGCGCCTCGTCGTCGACCAGCCGGCCCCCGACGGCCGGGACGGCGAGGTGCGCGACCTGCTCGCCGCGACGACGCGCGCCCTCGCCGCGGCGACCGGTGCCCGCACGGGCGTCCCCGGTCCCGTGCACCTCGACCTCGCGTACCGCGAGCCGCTCGTCCCGGTCGCCGCGCTCGGCGTCGCCGACGTCGACCCTCGGGCGACCGGCGTCCGTGGCGCAGGGGTCGTCCCGGCGCTGGTCTCTGCTCCCCGGCAGGGGTGGCCCGCCGGGAGGACCGTGGTCGTCGCCGGCGACGGCGCCGGCCCGGTCGCGCGTGAGCTCGCCGAGGCGCGTGGCTGGCCGCTGCTCGCGGAGCCCTCGTCGGGTGCCGTCGGTGGACCGAACGCCGTGCCGGCGGCGTCGCTCGTGCTCGGCGTGGCCGAGCTCGCGGACGACGTCGAGCACGTCGTGGTGCTCGGGCGCCCCACCCTCACGCGCCCGGTCCAGCGGCTGCTCGGTCGCGACGACGTGTCCGTCACCGTCGTCGCGCCCGCGGGTGCGCCGTGGCCCGACGCCGCCCGCGCCGCCCGGTCCGTGCTCCCCGCCGTGCCGTCGTCGTGGCTCGTGCCGGCGCACGAGGGACCCGCCGCCGCCGACGATGCCGACACGGTCGGCGGCGCTCGTGACGTTGCCGACGTCGGTGCCGACACCGACGCCGGGGCGGCCGACCTGCGCTGGCTGGCACGGTGGCGGGCGGCAGCGACGGCGGCCGCACGCGCCGTCGACGCCGTGACGGCCGGGGACCGCCCGACCGGCCCGGCCGTCGCCCGCGCCGTGGCGGGGGCGTGCGGAGCCGGCGACGTGCTCGTCGTCGGCTCCTCCAACCCGGTGCGCGACCTGGACCTCGTGCTCGGCACCGACCTCGTGGCGGACGCCGCGGACGAGCGCGCCGACGCGGCGGCGGGCGCCGGACGCGGGGTGCTGCGCGTCGTCGCGAACCGGGGCCTCGCGGGGATCGACGGGACCGTCTCGACCGCGGTCGGGGTCGCGCTCGCCGAGGCCCGGCGCGGACGGCGCACGCGTGCCCTGCTCGGCGACCTGACCTTCCTGCACGACGTGGGCGGCCTCCTGCGCGGGCCGCACGAGCCGCACGTGGACCTCCAGCTCGTCGTCGTCAACGACGACGGCGGGTCGATCTTCGCGGGCCTCGAACCCGGGGCGCTGGGGGAGGCGTCGACGGCCGCCGGCGCGACGTTCGAACGGGTCTTCGCGACCCCGCACGGGGCGAACCTCGCGCACCTGTGCTCCGGGTACGGCGTGGACCACCAGTTCGTGCCCGACGTCGCGTCCCTGCGACACGCGCTCGCCGCGCCGAGCCACGGCGTGCAGGTGCTCGAGATCCGCGTCCCGCGCACGGACCGCCGTGCAGAGGCCGCCGCGCTCGGCGCGGCGGTGCGGGCCGCCGTCGCGCAGGCGCTCGCCGGCTGACCCACCGAGGATCTCGCACGACCGGTGACGGTTCGGCACGTCGTGCGCCGATCGGCGTCTCGAGGTGCCGACCGCGGACGCGGACCGCCGACGACCGCATCGACCGCCGAACGGTCGGCGGGACCGGAGCTCCAGGATTCGCAGACAACTCCCAGGCAGGCTCAAGGGTCGTTCAAGGCCGAGGGTGTGAAGTAGTGGGCAGAACCGAGGAGGCCCACCATGTCGAACGACACCCCCACCGCACCCATGCAGCCCGTCGAGCACCCGCAGACGCAGTCGACCGCACCGCTCGCGGCGCCCCAGCACGTCCAGCACGTCCACTTCGCCCAGCCGGCCGCGCCGCAGCAGGCACCCGCGAACCCGTACGCCCGCCCGGCCCAGGCCGCGGGCGCCCCGGCCGGGCACCACCCTGCAGGCGCCGCGGCGGGCGGGCACGGTGCCGTGCCGCCGCCCCCGGCCCCGCCCGTACAGGGCGAGCCCGCCGGCCCGCGCGCGGAGCGCCGTCGCACCTGGGTGCCCGTCGTGAGCGCCGCCGCCGCGGCCGCCGTCGTCGCGAGCCTCGGCACCGCCGGGCTCGTCCTCGCGGTCGACGACGACGCCTCGCCGAGCGGCTCGCTCTCCCAGGTCGGGCAGCAGCAGGAGGAGTCCACGACGGCGCCCGTCTCGAGCTCGTCCTCGCAGAACCCCGACTGGGAGGCCGTGACGCAGGCCGTCGCGCCGTCGGTCGTCGCGATCCAGGTCCAGACGCAGTCCGGCGGCGGCGAGGGCTCGGGCGTCATCATCGACGACCAGGGCCACGTCGTGACCAACAACCACGTGGTCGCCGGTGCCGTCGACGACACCGTCCAGGTGACCCTCAGCGACGGCCGCCTGTTCGAGGCGACGATCGTCGGGCTCGACCCGGCGACGGACCTCGCCGTCGTGCAGATCAAGGACGCCCCGGACGACCTGCAGCCCGCGACGCTCGGCGACTCCGACGACGTGAGCGTCGGCGAGTCCGTCCTCGCGGTCGGCAACCCGCTCGGTCTTGCGAACACCGCGACGACCGGCATCGTGTCGGCTGTGGACCGCCCGGTCTCCGCGTCCGGCTCCGAGGGCGGCACGTCGGTCGTGACCAACGCCATCCAGATCGACGCCGCGATCAACCCCGGCAACTCGGGCGGTCCGCTGTTCGACGCGCAGGGCAAGGTCATCGGCATCACGTCGTCCATCGCGACGCTGTCGAGCGGCGGGAGCCAGTCCGGCTCGATCGGCCTGGGCTTCGCGATCCCCGTGAACCTCGCGAAGACGATCGGCGAGCAGCTCGTCGAGAACGGCACCGCGGAGCACGCGTTCCTCGGCGTCTCCCTCTCGGACGCGACCGCGACGGCCGACGGCGTGACGCGCCGCGGCGCGCAGGTCGCCGAGGTCACCGAGGGGTCGCCCGCCGCGGAGGCGGGCATCGAGAACGGTGACGTGATCGTCGCGATCGACGGTGACGCCGTGGGCGGCGCCGAGTCCCTCACCGCGTTCGTCCGCGAGCGCGCGGCCGGTGCGAACGCGGCGCTCACCGTCGTCCGCGACGGCAAGACCGTCGAGGTCGAGGTCACCCTCGCGACGCGCCCCGCCGACCAGGAGACCACGGACGGGTCCGGTCAGGGCCAGGCCCCGGAGGGCCAGCTCCCCGAGGGCCAGGACGGCCAGGGCCAGGTGCCCGAGGGGCAGGACGGCCAGCAGGGCGAGCAGGGTCAGGAGACCGACCCCAGCGACCCGGGCAACGTCCCGAACCCGTTCGACTGGTTCTTCGGCGGGCAGGGCTGACCCACCGCCGTCTTTCCCGTCGCGCCGTCCTCCCATCCGGCGCGACGGGATCCGCGGGCGCCGCGGACGTCCCCCCGCGCGCCCCGCCCGGCCGGCACGGATCGCTCCGTGCCGGCCTTCGGCGTGCCCGGCGTCAGGCCGGGTGGGCCGTGCCGTCGGCCGGGACGTCGGGTCCGGCCCAGCCCGCCTCGTCGGACGGCTCCCCGTCCGGCGTCGCGGCGTCGGGAGCAGAGCCGCGCGGCGTGAGCGGCTTGGTGAAGAACCCTGCGGTCTGCGTGTAGCCGCGAGCCGTCGAGAACTCCTGGCACACCGCCGTCGCGATCGCCGCCTGGTGCGCGCCGGCCTCGATGGCCCAGTCCTCCGCGGACGCCAGCAGGGCGCGGCCCACGCCGCGCCGCCGGTGCGCGGGGGCGACCGCGACCTCCTCGACGCGGCACACGTCGCCGTTCGCGGCGAAGCTCAGGTACCGGTTCGCCAGGACGTACCCGACGACGCCCTCGTCCGGCAGCTCGGCGACGGCGAACCAGGTGTCGAGCGCACCGAGCAGGGGGCCGTACGACCGGTCGAACGCCCTCCGGTCGGGCGCGGACCGGAGCTCCGGGACGAGCGGCCAGACGGCGTCGCGGTCCGTGACCGTGGCACGACGGACGAGGACGCCGGTGGGGCCGGCATCCGTGACGGACGGGCCGGAAGGAAGGGAGGATTCGGACACCTGCGCGAACCTAGCAGCGGCCCGAGCCCCCTGGACAGAGGCGTCCGGTGCCCGGTCAGATGGTCGTGGTGGTGACGTTCCCCACATCCGCCGGCTCGCCCACGACGGGGCGGCGTCCGTCGGACCTCAGGAGCCGAGCGCGTACCGCAGCGGCTCGAGCTTGGCCTCGGACTCCGCGAGCTCGGACGCCGGGTCGGACGCCGCGACGATGCCGCAGCCCGCGAAGAGCCGCACGTCCCGGGGGTCCGACGCGGAGAGCTCGGCCGAGCGCAGCGCGATGCCCCACTCGCCGTCGCCGTCGGCGCCGAGCCAGCCCACGGGGCCGGCGTACCGCGAGCGGTCCATGCCCTCGATCTCCCGGATGAGGTCGCGCGCGGCCTCCGTCGGCGTGCCGCACACCGCGGCGGACGGGTGCAGCGCCGCCGCGAGCGCGAGGCTCGTCGGCGCGGCGGCCTCGCCACCGCGCGCGAGGACGCCCGTGACGTCGGACGCGAGGTGCATGACGTTGGGCAGGTGCAGCACGAACGGCGTGTCGGGGACGTTCATCGACGAGCAGAAGGGCGCGAGCGCCTGCGCGACGGACGCGACCGCGTACTCGTGCTCCTCGAGGTCCTTGGAGGACCGGGCGAGCTGCGCGGCGCGCAGGAGCGCGTCGTCGTCGGACAGCCCGGCCCGGCGGATCGTCCCCGCGAGGACGCGCGACGTGACGAGGCCCTTCTCGCTGCGGACGAGCAGCTCGGGCGTCGCGCCGACCATGCCGTCGACCGAGAACGTCCAGCACGCCTCGTACGCCGTGGCGAGGCGCGCGAGCAGCCAGCGGGGGTCGACCGGCGCGCTCGTGCGGGCCACGACGTCGCGCGCGAGCACGACCTTCTCGAGCGCCCCGGCGCGGATGCGCTCGACCCCCTCGGCGACGACGGCGGCCCAGTCGTCGGCGCGCAGGGCGCCGTCGTGCCAGGTGACCTCGCCCGGCGGCGTGACGGGCGTGCGGGGCGTGCGGGCCAGCGCCGCCGCGGGGGAGGACGACAGCGAGCCCGCGGTGTCGACCGTCGTGAGCCACGTCGTGCCGTCGCGGCGCCCGACGACGACGCGCGGGACGACGAGCACGCCGCCCGCGCGCAGCGGCTCGTGCGCGTCGTCCCCGGGCGCGGAGTCGTCGAACGCGAACGTGCCGAACGCGACCGGGCCGGTGCCCGGCAGACCGACCTCGTCACGCACGACGGCGCGCGCGAGGGTCTCGTGCCACGCCGCCTCGGCGTCGGCGAACCGTCCCGGCCCCCACGTCTCGAGGCGCAGGGCCTCGCCCCAGCCCACGATCCCGTCGCCCCGGCGCACCCAGCTGAGGGGACGCGCGTCGGGCAGGAGGTCGACGAGCGCGGCGGGGCCGCCGGGGAGGTCGTCGATCCGGCTCGTCCGGACGACGAGCGGGTGGGGCTGGGCGGCCGGGGCCGTCGACGGTTCTGCAGTCATCGCCACCCAGCGTAAGCGCGCCCGGTCGGTGCGGCGCAGCACGCGGCTCGTGGAACCATGGGCCCATGCCCCGCGCCAGCCTGGACAAGAAGCCCGCCGAGGTCGCGTCGATGTTCGACGGCATCGCCCGCCGCTACGACCTGACGAACGACATCATGTCGTTCGGGCAGGACCGTTCCTGGCGGCGCGCGACGGTGCGCGCCCTCGGGGCGCTCCCCGGCGAGAAGGTGCTCGACCTCGCGGCCGGGACGGGGACGTCGTCCGAGCCGTTCGCCGACGACGGCGTGCACGTCGTGCCGTGCGACTTCTCGCTGGGCATGCTCCAGGTCGGCAAGGAGCGCCGGCCCGACCTGCCGTTCGTCGCGGGCGACGCCACGCACCTGCCGTTCGCCGACGCGACGTTCGACGCGGTGACGATCTCGTTCGGGCTGCGCAACGTCGTCGACACCGAGGGCGCGCTGCGCGAGATGCTGCGTGTCGTGCGCCCCGGGGGTCGTGTCGTGATCTGCGAGTTCTCCACGCCGACGTGGGAGCCGTTCCGTGTGCTCTACCAGGAGTACCTCGTGCAGGCGCTGCCGCGCATCGCCGCGGCCGTGACGCGCGAGGGCGGCTCGTACGAGTACCTCGCGGAGTCCATCGCGGCGTGGCCGGACCAGCGGGGTCTGGGCCGGCTGCTGCTGCGCGCCGGCTGGGAGGGCGTGGCCTACCGCAACCTCTCCGCGGGGATCGTCGCGCTGCACCGCGGGACGCGTCCCGCCGCGTAGCCGCCCGGTCCGTCCGGCGGGCGCCGCCGGTCGGTCCGTACAGCCGGCTCGGGCCGTGGAGCCGGCTCGGTCCGGTCAGACGGCTCGGTCCGGTCAGACGGGTGCGGGCCGGTCAGACGGGTGCGAGCGCCTCGTGCGGCGCGTCCGGGAGGTGCACGACGACGTCGTCCCCCGCCGTGATCGTCCCGCCCTGCTCGACCACGGTCATGACGCCGGCCTTGCGCACGACGCCACCCGCGCCGTCGGGCACGACGACCTGCTTGAGCAGCCCGGCCTGGAAGTCGTTGATCTGCTGGCACGGGTTGCGCAGACCGGTGACCTCGAGGACGACCTCGGGCCCGATCGCGAGCCGCGTGCCCCGCGGCAGGCCGAGCAGGTCGACGCCGCGCGTCGTGACGTTCTCCCCGAGGTCGCCGGGGGAGACGTCGAACCCCGCGGCGGCGAGCTCGTCGAACAGCTCGGCGTGGATGAGGTGCACCTGGCGGAGGTTCGGCTGCGTGGGGTCGGCGCGCACGCGGCTGCGGTGCTGGACGGTGACCCCTGCGTGCGTGTCGCCGACGACCCCGTGACCTGCGACGACACGGACGGAGGCGCTGACCTGCTTGCTGAACTCGTGGTCCGGGCTCGAGGCCACGGCGGCGACGTGCGGAGAGGTGGAGGGCACGCGGCCATCCTGCCGTACCGGCGAGGACGGAGGTCCCGGATGCCCCGCGAAGGTCCCGGGTGAGCGGAGGAAGGGTCTCCTTGCTACACATCGCGCGGCACGAGTGACTAGAGTGACGGTTGTCCATTGTGACCGACTTCACAAGGACTGTGGGTGCACCGTGCTCGACGACGGGTGACGGTGAGGTGCGCGAGCACCGGAGGGTGTTCCGACGAGCGGCGAAGGGGTGAGGACGTGGGCGCAGGACGCGACGACGCCGACGTCATCGTCGTGGGTGCGGGCCCCGCGGGCTCGACGGCGGCCCACTACTGCGCCGCCGCCGGCCTCAACGTGCTGCTGCTCGAGAAGTCCGCGTTCCCGCGCGACAAGATCTGCGGCGACGGGCTCACGCCCCGCGCGGTCGCCGAGCTCGTGCGCATGGGCGTCCCGACGCGCGCGGAGGACGGCTGGATCCGCAACGAGGGCCTGCGCGTCGTCGCGAGCGGGCGCTCGTGGGAGCTCGCGTGGCCCGACCTCGCGTCGTACCCGAGCTACGGAATGGCCCGCGCCCGCCACTCGTTCGACCGCACGCTCGCCGAGCACGCACAGCGCACGGGGGCCAAGCTCCTCGAGCGCACCGCGGTGACCGGTCCGGTGCTCGACGAGCGGACCGGCCGCGTCGTCGGCGTCACCGCGCGGCCGGTGGACGACAAGGGCCGCCGCGCAGGCGACGAGGTCACGTACCGCGCGCCCGTGGTCATCGCGGCCGACGGCGTCTCGTCGCGGTTCGCGCTCGCGCTCGGGCTGAGCCGTCGCGAGGACCGCCCGATGGGCGTCGCGGTCCGCACGTACTTCCGGACTCCTCGTCATGACGACGCGTGGATGGAGTCCCACCTCGAGCTCTGGGAGGGCGCACCGAACAGGTCGGCGCTGCTGCCCGGCTACGGGTGGATCTTCGCGCTCGGGGACGGCACGGCCAACGTCGGCCTCGGGTCGGTGAACTCGTCGCCGGCGCGGCAGTCCGCGGCGAACGTCGACTACAAGGACCTGTTCGCGACGTGGATGCGCAACGCGCCCGCCGAGTGGGAGCTCACCGAGGAGAACCAGATCGGCCCGGTGCGCGGCGCGGCGCTGCCCATGGGGTTCAACCGCACGCCGCTGTACACGCGCGGCGTGCTGCTCGTCGGGGACTCGGGCGGCATGGTCAGCCCGTTCAACGGGGAGGGCATCGCGTACGCGATGCAGGCCGCGCGCACGGCGGCGGACGTCGTGGCGCAGTCCCGGGCACGGGCCACCGACGCGGGGCGCGAGCGCGCGCTCCAGACGTACCCGAAGGTCATGCGCCGCGAGCTCGGCGGCTACTACACGCTCGGCCGGTACTTCGTGAAGCTCATCGAGCACCCCGAGATCATGCGGATCTGCACGCGCTACGGGCTGCCCCGCCCGGTCGTCATGCGGTTCGTCCTCAAGCTGTTGTCCGACTGCTACGAGCCCCGCGGCGGCGACTGGGTCGACCGCGTCATCGCGGGGCTGACGAGGGTGGTGCCATCGTCATGACCAGACCTGGTGGGCCGGCAAAGGTGCCGGCGTGCGCACCACCTGACCGTGACCCCGGACGGCGTCGTCCGGGGATCCCGAGCCCCCACTCGAGGAGTACGCGATGACCAACCCGTACGTGCCGCTTCTCGTCCTCATGGGCGTGGCCGCAGTGCTCGCTCTCGGCGGCGTCGCCGCGAGCGCCGTGATCGGCCCCAAGCGCTACAACCGCGCCAAGCTGGACGCCTACGAGTGCGGCATCGAGCCCACCCCCCACGCCATCGGTGGCGGGCGCTTCCCGATCAAGTACTACCTCGTGGCGATGACGTTCATCGTCTTCGACATCGAGGTCGTCTTCCTCTACCCCTGGGCCGTCGACTTCGCGACGCTCGCGACGTTCGGGCTCGTCGCGATGCTCGCGTTCCTCGCGCTCATCACCGTCCCGTTCGTCTACGAGTGGCGCCGCGGGGGCCTCGAGTGGGACTGACACCGACCATCTGCACCTGTCCGCGGCACGAGCCGCACGCGCGACCGACGAGGGGCTAGGAGAACAACCATGGGGATCGAGGAAGCTCCTTCAGGCTTCTTGCTCACGACCATCGAGGACCTCGCCGGGTACTTCCGCAAGGCCTCGCTGTGGCCCGTGACGTTCGGGCTCGCGTGCTGCGCGATCGAGATGATGGCCGCGGGCGCCTCGCGCTTCGACCTGTCGCGCTTCGGCATGGAGGTCTTCCGCGCGTCACCGCGCCAGGCGGACCTCATGATCGTCGCCGGTCGAGTGAGCCAGAAGATGGCGCCCGTCGTGCGCCAGGTCTACGACCAGATGAGCGAGCCCAAGTGGGTCCTGTCGATGGGCGTGTGCGCGTCGAGCGGCGGGATGTTCAACAACTACGCGATCGTGCAGGGCGTCGACCATGTCGTCCCGGTCGACATCTACCTGCCCGGGTGCCCGCCGCGACCGGAGATGCTCATCAACGCGATCCTCGCGCTGCACGAGCAGATCGGCGACGAGCCCCTGGGCGCGAACCGCAAGGAGGCGGCGCGCGCCGCCGAGGCGGCCGCGCTCGAGGCCACGCCGACGTTCCAGATGAAGGGGCTGCTCCGGTGAGCGCGACGACGGACCCGGGCGGCGGCGCGAAGCCGGTCCCGCAGCCGGAGGAGGTGCAGGGACCGCGCGCGGGCGAGCTCGTCACCGGCGCCGAGGCGCCGCACACGCTCGACGTGGTCGAGGTGCGGTCGGGCATGTTCGGCGCGCAGGGCTCGGGCGACACGTCGGGCTACGGCGGCCTCGTGCAGCCCGTCGCCATGCCCGGCGCGACGCCGCGCCCGTACGGGGGGTGGTTCGACGACGTCGTCGACGTGCTGGACGAGGCCCTCGCCGAGCGCGGGACGTCGATCGAGGACGCGGTCGAGTACGTGAGCGTCGACCCGCCCGGCGAGCACGCCGAGCTGACGATCCACGTGCACCGCGACCACCTCGTCGAGGTGTGCCGCGCGCTGCGGGACGACCAGGACCTGCGCTTCGAGCTGAGCCTCGGTGTGAGCGGCGTGCACTTCCTGCACGACGTGGGCCGCGAGCTCCACGCGGTCTACCACCTGACGTCGATCACGCACGGTCGGCGACTTCGCCTCGAGGTCGCCGTGCCCGACGCCGACCCGCACGTCCCGTCGACCACGTCCGTCTACCCGACGAACGACTGGCACGAGCGCGAGACGTGGGACTTCTTCGGGATCGTCTTCGACGGGCACCCGTCGCTCGCGCGCATCGAGATGCCCGACGACTGGCCCGGCCACCCGCAGCGCAAGGACTACCCGCTCGGCGGGATCCCGGTCGAGTACAAGGGCGCGACCGTCCCCCCGCCGGACACGAGGAGGTCGTACTCGTGAGCACGCACACCACCGGGGCTCCCTCTTCGGGCCCGCACGCGACACCCCGTTCGACGCGACCGCCCGTGGGCGACTTCGAGCAGGGCGTCCCGAGCTTCGAGGCGTCGGGCGGCGACTGGGCGGAGATCGCCGAGAGCGCGGTCGCCGCGGCCGCGCTCGGCGAGGAGCGCATCGTCGTCAACATGGGTCCGCAGCACCCGTCGACGCACGGCGTGCTGCGCCTGATGCTCGAGATCGACGGCGAGACCGTCACCGAGGCGCGGTGCGGCATCGGCTACCTGCACACGGGCATCGAGAAGAACATGGAGTTCCGGACGTGGACGCAGGGCGTCACGTTCTGCACGCGCATGGACTACCTCGCGCCGTTCTTCCAGGAGACGGCGTACTGCCTCGCCGTGGAGAAGCTCCTCGGCATCACGCACTACGTGCCCGAGCGCGCGAGCGTGATCCGCGTGCTCGTCATGGAGCTCAACCGCATCGCGTCGCACCTCGTGTGCCTCGGCACGGGCGGCAACGAGATGGGCGCCACGACCGTCATGACGGTCGCGTTCACGGCGCGCGAGGAGATCCTCAAGATCTTCGAGGCGATCACGGGCCTGCGCATGAACCACGCGTACGTGCGCCCGGGCGGCGTCGCGCAGGACGTGCCGTCCGACATCGTGGACCAGGTGCGCGAGGCGGAGCCGCTGATCCGTCGCTACCTGGCCCAGCTCGGCGACCTCATGCTGGCGAACCCGATCTTCAAGGGCCGCCTCGTCGACGTCGGGCACCTGAGCCTCGCGGGCTGCATGGCTCTCGGCATCACCGGACCGGTCCTGCGGTCGACGGGCCTGCCGTACGACGTGCGCAAGTCGGACCCGTACTGCGGCTACGAGACGTACGACTTCGACGTCCCGACGTCGCAGGGCGCGGACTGCTACGACCGCGTGGTGCTGCGGATCGAGGAGTGCTACCAGTCGCTGCGCATCGTCGAGCAGTGCCTCGAGCGTCTCGAGGCGACCACAGGACAGCCGGTGATGGTCGGCGACCGCAAGATCGCGTGGCCCGCGCAGCTCGCGATCGGCTCCGACGGCCAGGGCAACTCGCTCGAGCACATCAAGGAGATCATGGGCACCTCGATGGAGGCCCTGATCCACCACTTCAAGCTGGTCACGGAGGGCTTCCGGGTCCCTGTGGGCCAGGCATGGCAGACGGTGGAGCACCCGCGCGGCGAGCTCGGCGTGCACCTCGTGTCCGACGGCGGGACGCGCCCCTACCGGGCGCACTTCCGCGACCCGTCGTTCAACAACCTCCAGGCCGTGGCGGCGATGTGCGAGGGCGGCCAGGTCGCCGACGTCGTCGTCGCCGTCGCGTCCCTGGACCCGGTGCTGGGAGGGGTGGACCGATGACGATCGACGCCGGACCCGCGACGAACGGGTCGCCCGCGGGCGGTCCCCGCTCGCGCCCGGGCTACGACTCCGAGACGCACGCGCGCCTCGCGGCGGACGCCGCGCAGATCGTCGCGCGCTACCCGCAGGCCCGCTCGGCGCTCCTGCCGATGCTGCACCTCGTGCAGTCCGAGGACGGCTACGTCTCGCGCGACGGCATCCTGTTCTGCGCCGAGCAGCTCGACCTCACGGCCGCCGAGGTCTCGGCCGTCGCGACGTTCTACACCCAGTACAAGCGCCACCCCAACGGCACCTACACCGTCGGCGTGTGCACCAACACCCTCTGCGCGATCATGGGCGGCGACGCGATCTTCGACGAGCTCTCCGAGCACCTCGGCGTCGGCCACGACGAGACCACCGACGACGGCGCCATCACGCTCGAGCGCGTCGAGTGCAACGCGGCGTGCGACTACGCGCCGGTCATGATGGTCAACTGGGAGTTCTTCGACAACCAGACCCCGCAGACCGCGACGGACGTCGTCGACCGCCTGCGCGCGGGCGAGCAGGTCGCCCCGACCCGCGGCGCCGCGAGCGTCTGCTCGTTCAAGCAGATGAGCCGTGTCCTCGCGGGCTTCTCCGACGGGCGCGCCGACGAGGGCGTCGGCGCGGGCGAGCCCACCCTCGCGGGCCTGCGCCTGGCCCGCGAGAACGGCTGGACCGCCCCCACCTCCGACCAGGGCTCTACCTCGGCGGACCAGGGCTCTACCTCGGCAGACGAGCCGACCGCCGAAGTCTCCACCCCGCCGTCGGCCACGACGGAACCCACGACCGGTGGCGAGACGGACGCGGAGGTGGGGGAGGCGGCGTCGGAGGCGAAGGGCGTGGCGGGCCTGGCGGGAGCGCCGCGAGGAACGAGCGGCGCGGATGGTAGCCCGAGCCCCGACGCCGCCTCCCCCGCCGGAGGCGACGCCGGCTCACCCGAGCCAGGCGAGGAGCAGTCCAGCGCCGAGCGCGCACCCACGACCGACGCCGACGTCGACCCGGGCGGCAAGCCCGGCACGCCCGAGGCGAAGCCCGACGCGTCGAAGGGGACGGACGCATGAGCGAGCAGAACGGCACACCACGACCCGACCCGCTGACGCCGGTCCTGTCGGACACGTGGGACGCGGACCGGTCGTGGACGCTCGCGTCGTACACGGACCGCGGCGGTTACGACGGGCTGCGTGCGGCGCTGGCCCAGGAGCCGGCGGCGATCGTCGAGACGGTCAAGGCCTCGGGCCTGCGCGGACGTGGCGGTGCGGGGTTCCCGACGGGGATGAAGTGGGGCTTCCTGCCCGCGCCCGACGGCGGCCCGCGCTACCTGGTCGTCAACGCGGACGAGTCCGAGCCGGGGACGTGCAAGGACATCCCGCTCATGATGGCGAGCCCGCAGGCGCTCGTGGAGGGCGTGGCGATCACGTCGTACGCGATCGGCTGCGACCACGCGTTCATCTACGTGCGCGGCGAGGTGCTGCACGTGTACCGGCGCCTGCTGCGCGCGGTCGAGGAGGCCTACGAGGCGGGGTTCCTCGGCAAGGACGTCCTCGGGTCGGGGTTCGACCTCGACGTCACGGTGCACGCGGGTGCGGGGGCGTACATCTGCGGCGAGGAGACGGCGCTGCTCGACTCGCTCGAGGGCCTGCGCGGGCAGCCGCGGCTCAAGCCGCCGTTCCCGGCGGTCGCGGGCCTGTACGCGCGCCCGACCGTGGTGAACAACGTGGAGTCGATCGCGAGCGTGCCGTCGATCGTGGCGCGCGGTGCGGACTGGTTCACGTCGATGGGCACGGAGCGCTCGGCGGGGTACGGGCTGTTCTCGCTGTCGGGCCACGTGACCCGACCGGGGCAGTACGAGGCGCCGCTGGGCATCACGTTGCGCGAGCTGCTCGACATGGCGGGCGGGATGCGCGGCGGCAAGGCGCTGAAGTTCTGGACGCCCGGCGGGTCGTCGACGCCGCTGTTCACGGACGCGCACCTCGACACCCCGCTGGACTACGAGTCGGTCGCGAAGGCGGGCTCGATGCTCGGCACGCGCGCGCTGCAGCTCTTCGACGAGACCACGTGCGTCGTGCGGGCAGTGAGCCGGTGGACGGACTTCTACGCGCACGAGTCGTGCGGCAAGTGCACGCCGTGCCGCGAGGGGACGTACTGGATGAAGCAGGTGCTGGCCCGCATCGAGGCGGGGCAGGGGACCCCGGGTGACCTCGACCTGCTGCTCGACACGTGCGACAACATCCTGGGCCGCGCGTTCTGCGCCCTGGGCGACGGCGCGACGTCGCCGGTGACGAGCAGCATCGAGCTGTTCCGCGACGAGTACGAGGCGCACATCACCGGGCACGGCTGCCCGTTCGACCCGTCCGCCGCGGCGCTGTTCGACTACACGCCCCGACCGGCCGCCGCGCGCGCCCTGACGGCAGGAGTGCACTGATGACGACGACCACCCCGGCCACCTCCGGCGCCGGCACGGCACAGCCGGCCGCGGGGGCACAGCCGCCGGCCCCGCCCGCGGACCAGGTGTCGTTCACGATCGACGACATCGAGATGGCCGTGCCGAAGGGCACGCTCGTCATCCGCGCCGCGGAGCAGATCGGGATCCAGATCCCGCGGTTCTGCGACCACCCGCTGCTGGCCCCGGCCGGCGCGTGCCGCCAGTGCCTCGTCGAGGTCGCGACGCCGGACCGCGAGGGCAACCTGCGGCCCATGCCGAAGCCGCAGGCGTCGTGCACGCTCGAGGTCACGCCGGGCATGGTGGTGAAGACGCAGCGCACGAGCCCCGTCGCGGACAAGGCGCAGCACGGCATCATGGAGATGCTGCTCATCAACCACCCGCTCGACTGCCCGGTGTGCGACAAGGGCGGCGAGTGCCCCCTGCAGAACCAGGCGATGAGCAACGGGCGCGCGACGAGCCGGTTCGTGGACGTCAAGCGCACGTTCCCCAAGCCGATCTCGGTGTCGACGACGATCCTGCTCGACCGGGAGCGGTGCGTCCTGTGCCAGCGGTGCACGCGCTTCTCGAAGGAGATCGCGGGCGACGTGTTCATCGACCTCCAGAAGCGCGGGGCCGCGCAGCAGATCGGTCGGTTCGACGAGGCCGTCCTGGACTTCGCGCCGCCTGCGGGCGAGATGCCCGGCGACCGTCCGGTCGGGCTCGCGCTCGAGGACGAGTCGGGGCAGCCGTTCGCGTCGTACTTCTCGGGCAACACCGTCCAGATCTGCCCGGTCGGCGCGCTCACGGGCGCCGCGTACCGGTTCCGCTCGCGCCCGTTCGACCTCGTCTCGACCCCGTCGGTCGGCGAGCACGACGCGTGCGGCAGCGCGATCCGCGTGGACCACCGACGCGGTGTCGTGCTGCGGCGGCTCGCGGGCGACGACCCGCTGGTCAACGAGGAGTGGATCACCGACAAGGACCGCTTCGCGTTCACGTGGCAGTCGGCGCCCGACCGTCTGACGCACCCGCTCGTGCGCGACCGCGAGGTGGCGCCCGACGGCACCGTCACTCGCGGCGAGCTGCGGCCGGCGTCGTGGGCCGAGGCGCTCGAGGTCGCGGCGCAGGCCCTCGTCGCGGCGCGCGACGCGGGCGGCGTCGGGGTCCTGCCGGGCGGCCGGCTGACGGTCGAGGACGCGTACGCCTACGCCAAGGTCGCGCGCGTGCTGCTCCGGACGAACGACGTCGACCACCGCGCCCGCGCCCACAGCGCCGAGGAGGCGGACTTCCTCGCGCACGCCGTCGCCGGGCACGGGATCGGCGTGACCTTCACCGAGCTGGAGAAGGCCCCCGCGGTCCTGCTCGTCGGCCTGGAGGCCGAGGAGGAGGCGGGCGTCACGTTCCTGCGGCTGCGCAAGGGCGCGGTCCAGCACCGCGTGCGGGTGTTCTCGCTCGCGCCGTACGCGTCGCGAGGTCTCGAGCGCATGGAGGGCACGCTGCTGCCCGCCGCGCCCGGGACGGAGGCCGAGTGGCTCGACGGCCTCGCCGCGGGCGACCGGGTCCGCACGCTCGACGAGGCGGCCGGCGCGGAGGACGCGCTCGCCGAGGCGAGCGACGCCCTGCGCGCCCCCGGTGCCGTGATCCTCGTGGGGGAGCGGCTCGCCGCGACCCCCGGCGGCTACAGCGCCGTCCTGCGCGCCGCCTCCGCGACGGGGGCCCGGCTCGCCTGGGTGCCGCGCCGTGCGGGCGAGCGCGGCGGTGTCGAGGTCGGCACGCTGCCGAACCTCCTCCCCGGTGCTCGACCGGTGACCGACGCGGCCGCCCGGGCGGACGTGGCACGCCTCTGGGGCGTCGACGCCGCGGACGTGCCCGCCACGACCGGTCGCGACGTCACCGAGATGCTCGACGCGCTGTCGGTCGGCCAGCTCTCGGGCGTGCTCGTCGGCGGGCTCGAGCTCGCCGACCTGCCCGACCCGGCGCACGCGCGCCGCGCGCTCGAGGCGGCGGACGTCGTCGTGAGCCTCGAGGTGCGCCGCTCGGCGGTCACGGAGCTGGCCGACATCGTGCTGCCGGTCGCGCCGCCCGTCGAGCGGGCGGGGTCGTTCTGGAGCTGGGAGGGGAGGCTGCGGCCGTTCCCCGCGGCGCTCGCGTCGACCGCCATGACGGACCACCGCGTGCTCGACGCCCTCGCCGACGCCGCAGGCGTCAGCCTCGGCCTGCCGACGGCGGACGCCGTGCGCGCCGAGCTCGGCCGGCTCGACGCGTGGGACGGGCAGCGCGTCGCCGCCCCGGACGTCCCCGCCGCCGAGCCGCCCGCCGTCGCTCCCGGCACCGCGGTGCTCGCGAGCTGGCGCCTGCTGCTCGACGACGGTCGCGGCCAGGACGGCGAGCGCTACCTCGCCGGGACGGCGAAGCGGCCCGTCGCCCGGATGTCCGCGACCACCGCGGCGGCCGTCGACGTGTTCGACGGCGAGCTCGTCCGGGTCGCCACGGACCGCGGGGCGATCACCCTGCCCGTCGTCGTGACCGAGATGGTCGACCACGTCGTGTGGGTCCCGCTGCGGTCCGCGGGGTCGCAGGTGCACGCGACGCTCGGCGCGGTGCCGGGCGACGTCGTGACGCTCGCGCCCGCCGACGACCCTGGCACGACACGTCGCACCGAGGGAGGGGAGCGGGCATGAGGTTCGAGACACCCGGCGTGCCCGGCATCGCGGCCGACTTCTCGCAGGACAACGGCTGGACCTATCTGGTCAAGGCCGTGCTCATCATCGTGTTCCTGCTCACGAGCGTGCTGGTCGCGATCTGGTTCGAGCGCAAGGTCGTGGCGCGCATGCAGGTGCGTCCGGGCCCGAACTGGCACGGCCCCTTCGGCCTGCTGCAGTCGCTCGCCGACGCGATGAAGCTCCTGCTCAAGGAGGACATCACCGTCAAGGCCGCGGACAAGTTCGTCTACCTGCTCGCACCGATGATCTCGGTGTTCTGCTCGCTGCTCGTGTTCGCCGTCATCCCGTTCGGACCCGAGGTGCGCATCCCGTTCACGGACTTCGTGACACCGGCGCAGCTCACGGACTTCCCCGTCGCGGTGCTGTACATCCTCGCGTGCGCCGCGCTCGGCGTGTACGGGATCGTGCTCGGCGGCTGGTCGTCGGGATCGACGTACCCGCTGCTCGGCTCGGTGCGCTCGACGGCGCAGGTCATCAGCTACGAGCTCGCGATGGGCCTGTCGCTGGTCTCGGTGTTCATCATGGCGGGGTCGATGTCGACGTCGCAGATCGTCGACTCCCAGACGCCGCTGTGGTGGGCGCTGCCGCTCCTGCCGGCGTTCGTCATCTACATCATCTCGATGATCGGCGAGACGAACCGCCTGCCGTTCGACCTCCCCGAGGCCGAGGGCGAGCTCGTGTCCGGCTACATGACCGAGTACTCGTCGATGAAGTTCGCGTGGTTCTTCCTCGCGGAGTACATCAACATGATCAACGTCTCGGCGATCGCGACGACGCTGTTCTTCGGCGGCTGGCGCGCGCCGTGGCCGCTGTCGGCGATCAACGACGGCATGTTCAACGAGGGCTGGTGGCCGATCCTCTGGTTCCTCGTGAAGATGTGGGCCTTCATGTTCGTGTTCGTCTGGGTCCGCGGCACGCTCCTGCGGATGCGCTACGACCAGTTCATGACGTTCGGCTGGAAGGTGCTCATCCCTGCCGCGCTCGGCTGGGTCGTGCTCCTGTCCGTCGTGCAGGGCGTGCGCCAGTTCGGCGACGTCGACACGCGCACGGTGATCGGGGTCGGCGTGGGGCTCGCGCTCGTGGTCGTCGCGCTCACGTGGTTCTGGCCCGAGAAGAAGGCGCCACCGGGACCTGCCGGGACCGGGCGCCCGGCGGCGTCGGGCGCTCGCGGTGCCGCCGAGCCGTTCGACGCGTTCGCCGGGGGGTTCCCCGTCCCGCCGCTCCCGGGCCAGTCGCTCCCGCCGTCCCCGCGCCGTCGTGCCCTGGTGCCCGACGACGCCCGCTCGCCCGACGACGCCCGCTCGCCCGCCGGCACGGCCTCCGGCACCGGCACGCCCCACGACAAGGAGGTCGACCGTGGCTGACGACCAGCAGCAGTCCGCAGCACCGGGGGAGTACCGGCCCCTGCGGCCGCAGGCCTCCGGCCTGCGCGAGGCCCTCGCGCCCGTCGCGGGCTTCGGCGTGACGTTCTCGTCGATGTTCCGCCCGACGGTCACCGAGCAGTACCCGCGCACGAAGCACGCGCCGAAGCCGCGCTACCACGGGCGGCACCAGCTCAACCGCTACGCGGACGGCCTGGAGAAGTGCATCGGCTGCGAGCTGTGCGCATGGGCGTGCCCCGCCGACGCGATCTACGTCGAGGGCGCCGACAACGCCGACCTTCCCGACGGCGCGCACAGGTCGCCGGGCGAGCGCTACGGCAGCGTCTACCAGATCAACTACCTGCGCTGCATCTTCTGCGGGCTCTGCATCGAGGCGTGCCCCACGCGGGCGCTGACGATGACGAACGAGTACGAGCTCGCCGGCCCGACGCGCGAGGGGATGATCTGGGAGAAGGAGGACCTCCTCGCGCCGCTGGAGCAGGGGATGCTCGCCGCGCCGCACCCGATGGTCCCGGGCACGACCGACACGGAGTACTACCGCGGGGAGGTGAGCGGCCCGGTGGCCGAGCAGGTGGCCTGGGTGCGCGAGCACCGTCCGGACGACCCGACGCTCCCGCCCGAGCCGCCCGGCCCGTCGCCCGAGGTCCGCCGTGTCGAGCACGCCGACCGTCACCGGAAGGCGGCCCGATGACCGCGAGCGCGGGCGAGGCGGCCCTGTTCTGGGTCCTCGCCCCCCTCATGGTCCTGGCGGCGCTCTCGCTGCTGTTCGCGCGCAAGGCGGTCCACGCGGCGATCGCGGTCATGTTCGTCATGGTCGACCTCGCGATCCTCTACATCGCCCAGGAGGCGTCGTTCCTCGGGGTCGTGCAGGTCGTCGTGTACACGGGCGCCGTGATGATGCTGTTCCTCTTCGTCCTCATGCTCGTGGGCGTCGACGCGTCGGACTCGCTCGTCGAGACGATCCGCGGGCAGCGCTGGATCGGCGTGCTCCTCGGGCTCGGGCTGGGCGCCGTCCTCGTCGGCGTGGTCACGCAGGCGACGTTCCCGCCTGCGGTCGGTCTCGCGGCCGCTAACGAGGCGACGAACCCCGTGGCCCTGGCCCGCGTCCTGTTCGCCGACTACGTGTTCGCGATGGAGGTCGTCGGCATCCTGCTGGTCACCGCGGCCGTCTCGGCCCTCGTGCTCACGCACCGCCGGCGCCTCGTGCCGAGGGTGGGTCAGCGCGAGCAGGCGGACGCGAAGGTCGCCGCGCTCCCGTCGGGCGGTCGCCTCACGCCGCTCGCCGCTCCGGGCGTCTACGCGCAGAACAACGCGATGGACACCCCGGCGCTCGACCCCGCGGGGCGCCCGATCGAGGAGTCGGTCTCCCGCATCCTTCGCATCCGCGGCCAGGAGCGATCGGCGGGGACCATCCTCGCCGCCGAGCGCGAGGTGCTGGTCGAGCACGAGCCGCACCGGGCCCTGCCGGCGCTGCGCGCGGGCGACGCGAACGAGCGGACGGTCCAGGCCGAGCCCGCCGACGCACCGCCTGCCGGCGACGTCTCGGGAGCCGACGACCCCGGCCGGACCCGCACCCTCGGAGATGAGGCCTGATGGAGATCACGAACTACCTCGTGCTCGCGACGATCCTGTTCTCGATCGGCGCCGCGACGGTGCTCCTGCGGCGCAACGCGATCATCGTGTTCATGGGCATCGAGCTCATGCTCAACGCGACGAACCTCGCGCTCGTGACGTTCGCGCGCATCCACGGCGACGTCACGGGGCAGGTGCTCGCGTTCTTCGTCATGGTCGTCGCCGCCGCCGAGGTCGTCGTGGGCCTCGCGATCATCGTGTCCATCTTCCGTACGCGTCGGTCGGCATCGGTCGACGACGTCAACCTCCTGAAGAGCTGAGAGGTCGGCACCGATGACGATGCTCCTGCCCCTCGAGACGACGGTCGTGCCCGCCAGCACGGTCGTCCCCGGCCCGTTCCTCGCCGCGCCGCTGCTGATCGTGCTCCCGCTGCTCGGCGCGGCGGTCCTCCTGCTCGCCGGCCGCCGCAGCGACCGGTGGGGAGCGTGGTTCGGCGTGGCCATGTCCGGTGCCGCGTTCCTGGTCGGCGCGTGGGTCTTCCTGTCGATGCTCTCGCTCCCCGTGGACGAGCGGGTCGTGGACTACCGGCTCTTCGACTGGATCGCCGCCGGCGGCCTCGACGTCGCGGCCGGCCTGCGGATCGACCCGCTGTCGATGACGTTCGTGCTGCTCGTGACCTTCGTCGGCACGCTCATCCACGTGTACGCGGTCGCGTACATGGAGCACGACGTCGACCGGCGCCGGTTCTTCGCCTACCTCAACCTGTTCGTCGCGGCGATGCTCGTGCTCGTCCTCGCCGACTCCTACCTACTGCTGTTCGTCGGGTGGGAGGGCGTGGGCCTCGCGTCGTACCTCCTCATCGGGTTCTGGAACCACCGCCGCGACTACGCGGTGGCCGCCAAGAAGGCGTTCGTCATGAACCGGGTGGGCGACATCGGGCTCATCGTCGCGCTCATGCTCATGTTCGCGACGTTCGGTGCGGTGGACTTCACGACGGTCTTCGAGCAGGTGCCGGAGGCGTCGACCGCGCTCCTCACCGCGACCGGCCTCGCGCTCCTGCTCGCCGCGTGCGGCAAGTCGGCGCAGTTCCCGCTCCAGGCCTGGCTCGGCGACGCGATGGCCGGCCCGACGCCGGTCTCCGCCCTGATCCACGCGGCCACCATGGTCACGGCGGGCGTCTACCTCGTCGTCCGGTCCGCACCGGTCTTCGAGGGCGCGCCCACCGCGCAGCTCGTCGTGGTGGTCGTCGGCGCGGTGACGCTGATCTTCGGGGCGGTCGTCGGCTGCGCGAAGGACGACATCAAGAAGGCGCTCGCCGCCTCGACGATGTCGCAGATCGGCTACATGATCCTCGCCGCGGGGCTCGGGCCGATCGGCTACGCGTTCGCGATCTTCCACCTCGTGACCCACGGCTTCTTCAAGGCGGGCATGTTCCTCGGCGCCGGCTCGGTCATGCACGGCATGGGCGACCAGGTCGACATGCGCCGGTTCGGCGGCCTCTCGCGGTTCATGAAGGTCACGTGGATCACGTTCATGATGGGCTGGCTCGCGATCCTCGGCATCCCGCCGTTCTCGGGCTTCTGGAGCAAGGACAAGATCATCGAGGCCGCGTTCGTTCCCGTCGACGGCGCGCCCTGGCGTGCCTGGGTGTTCGGCGGCGCGGCGCTGATCGGCGCCGGGATCACCGCGTTCTACATGTCGCGCCTGTTCTTCATGACGTTCCTCGGACGTCGGCGCTGGAACGACGGTCGCGGCGACGTCGACGGCCTCGGGGCGCAGGACGGCCCGGTGCGGCACCCGCACGAGTCGCCGCGCCTCATGACCTGGCCGATGATCGTCCTCGCCGTGGGCTCGGTCGGGCTCGGATGGTTCCTCGCCGCGGGCTCGCGGTTCGTCGACTGGCTCGAGCCGGTGACGGGGCACGCCGAGCACCACGAGCCGGTGCTGCCGGTGTGGTCGCTCATCGCGCTCACGCTGCTCCTCGTCCTCGCGGGCCTGGCGCTCGCGTGGCGGCAGTACGTCGTCTCGCTCGTCCCGGTCCGCGCCCCGCGTGGCACGGTCCTCACGCGCGCGGCCCGTCGGGACCTCTACCAGGACGACGTCAACGAGACCGTGTTCATGCGCCCCGGCCAGTACCTGACCCGGTCGCTCGTGTACTCGGACAAGGAGATGGTCGACGGCGGGTGGCTCGGCCTCGCGGGCCTCGTCGGAAGGATCGGCGAGTGGTTGCGCGGCTGGCAGAACGGCTACGTCCGCTCCTACGGCGCGACCATGCTCGGCGGCCTCGTCGTCATCGCCGCCGTCGTCCTCGCCCTCACCACCGGCACCGCGAGCTGAGGAGACTCATGATGAACGGCTTCCCCTGGCTCACCCTCCTCGTCGCGTGGCCCGTCGTCGGCGCCGCCGCGGTCTGGCTCACCGGCGCCGCCCGCACGCGCGGCGTCGGCTCCGGCGCCCTGCGCGCCGTGCGGGGCATCGCGCTCGGCGCGGCGCTCGTCGAGGTCGCGCTGCTCGTCGGCGCGTTCACCGCGTTCGACACCGCGGCGTCCGGCACGGTCCAGCTCGCCGAGACGTACGCGTGGATCCCGCAGATCGGTGCGAGCTACGCGGTCGGCGCCGACGGGGTCGCGCTCGCGCTCGTCGCGCTCGCCGTCGTGCTCGTGCCCCTCGTCGTCGGGGCCGCGTGGAAGGAGCAGGAGGGCGACGTGCGCCGCCTGCGCCACTACCTCGCCCTCGTGCTCCTGCTCGAGGCGTTCATGGTCGCGGTGTTCGTCGCGCGCGACGTGTTCCTCTTCTACGTCCTCTTCGAGGCGATGCTCATCCCGGTCTACTTCATGATCGGCGGGTTCGGGGTGGGGGCCCGGCGGCGGTACGCGGCCGTGAAGTTCCTGCTCTTCTCGCTCGCGGGCGGGCTCATCATGCTCGCGGCGGTCATCGCGCTGTACGTGCAGGTGCCGGTCGACCAGGCGACCGGCCTCCGTCCCGACGACGCGTTCCTCACGGCGAACCTCGTCGAGACGTTCGCCGCGAACCCGATGCCGGAGACGACCGAGCGACTGCTGTTCCTCGGCTTCTTCCTCGCCTTCGCGATCAAGGCGCCGCTGTTCCCGGTCCACACGTGGCTGCCCGACGCCGCGCAGCACGCCCCGGCGGGCACGTCGACGCTGCTCGTGGGCGTGCTCGACAAGGTCGGCACCTTCGGGATGCTCACGCTGTGCCTCCCGCTCTTCCCGAGCGCGAGCGCGTGGGCGGCACCGGTCGTCATCGTCCTCGCCGTCGTGTCGATCCTCTACGGCGCGCTCATGGCGATCGGGCAGAGCGACGTCATGCGGCTCATCGCCTACACGTCGGTGTCGCACTTCGGGTTCATCGTGCTCGGCATCTTCGCGTTCACCACGACGAGCGTCGCCGGGTCGTCGCTCTACATGGTCAACCACGGCATCTCGACGGGCGCGCTGTTCCTGCTCGCCGGGTTCCTGATCGCACGGCACCCCGAGCGGTCGCAGCGGCTCACCGACTACGGCGGGCTGCAGAAGGTCGTGCCTGTCCTCGCCGGGACGTTCCTCGTCGCGGGTCTCTCGGCGCTGTCGCTGCCGGGCCTGTCGACGTTCGTCAGCGAGATCATGGTGCTCCTCGGCACGTTCGCCCGGAGCCCGTGGGCGGCGCTCGTCGCGGTGCTCGGCGTCGTCCTCGCCGCGCTCTACGTGCTCCTCACGTACCAGAAGGTGTTCACCGGGCAGACGCGCGAGGGCCTCGAGCAGCTCCCGGACCTCAACGGGCGCGAGAAGTGGGTCGCCGCCCCGTTGATCGCCCTGCTGCTCGTGCTCGGCCTCTACCCGGCGCCGGCGCTCGACCTCGTGGACGAGCCGGCCGAGGTCACGCTGTCCGACCTCGCGCCCGCCGGCGTCGAAGACCCGCCGCGCACCGACCCGTTCGCCTCCGAGCCGACGGCTGACGCCGCGGCTGCCGGGGCCACCGACACCGCCGTCGCCGTCGCGACGCGCACCACCGCAGAAGGGAGCGAGTCGTGACCGACTCCTTCGTGGCCCCCACGGTCGACTGGGTCTACCTCGTCCCGATCCTCGTGGTGCTCGGCGCCGGCGTGCTCGGCGTCCTCGTCGAGGCCTTCGTCCCGGCGCGCGTGCGCCGCACGACGCAGGTCGTGCTCGCGCTGCTCGCCACCGCGGCGGCGTTCGCGGCGATCGTCGTGCTGTGGCGCGACCCGGCGGTGCAGGGCACCGGGTCGGGCATGCCCGGCGTGCGGGTGCTCGGCGGGTCGATGGTGATCGACCACTTCGGCCTCGCGGTCCAGGGCACGGTGGTCCTGCTGGCGTTCCTCGCGCTGCTCGTCATCGCCGACCGGACGTCGACCGGGCAGGACGCGTTCGCTCCCACCGCCGCGGCCGTGCCCGGCTCGCCGTACGAGGACCTCGCGCGCCGCCAGGGTCTCGAGCAGACCGAGGTCTACCCGCTCGTGCTGTTCGCCGTCGGCGGCATGATGATCTTCCCCGCGACGGGCAACCTCCTCGTGATGTTCGTCGCGCTCGAGGTGCTCTCGCTGCCGCTCTACGTGCTCTCCGCGATGGCGCGGCGTCGGCGGCTGCTGTCCCAGGAGGCGTCGTTCAAGTACTTCCTCCTCGGGTCGTTCGCGTCCGCGCTCCTCGTCTTCGGCGTCGCCCTGATCTACGGCTACGCCGGGTCGGTCGACCTCGGGGAGATCCAGCTGGCGCTCGCCACGGGGAGCAGCCCGGTCGCCGACATGCCGGGCCTCGTGCTCACCGGGATGCTGCTCATCCTCGCGGGCCTGCTCTTCAAGGTGGGCGCGGCGCCGTTCCACGCGTGGACGCCCGACGTCTACCAGGGCGCCCCGACGCCGATCACGGGCTTCATGGCCGCGTGCACCAAGGCTGCTGCGTTCGGCGCGCTGCTGCGCGTGCTCTACTCCGTCGCGATCGGGCTCGAGGTCGGCGCGCCCGAGCTGCGCCAGGACCTCTTCGTCGCACTGTGGGTCGTGGCCCTGCTCACCATGGTGATCGGGACCGCCGTCGGCGCCGTGCAGACGGACGTCAAGCGGCTCCTCGCGTACTCGTCGATCGCGCACGCGGGGTTCATCCTCGTCGGCGTGGTCGGGTTCTCGCAGCTCTCGCTGCGCGCGACCGTGTTCTACCTCTTCGCCTACGGCCTCGCGACGGTCGGCGCGTTCGCCGTCGTCACGCTCGTGCGGGAGAAGGCCCCGTCGCCCGTGGCCGTGCCGACCGGAGTGCCGGCCGAGGTGCCGGCGGGCGTGGGGGCCGGGACGACCGCAGCGGCGGGCGAGCTCACCGCGGGCGGTGACGCCCCGGCGTCGGGCGGGGAGCCCGTGGACGTCCCCGACAACCCGTCCGGTGCTCCCGTGCCCGACGCCGGTGCCGTCCTCGGCGAGGCGACGCACCTCGCGCAGTGGGCGGGGCTGGGACGGCGCAGCCCGTGGCTCGCCGGGACGTTCGGGCTGTTCCTCCTCTCCATGGCCGGCATCCCGCTCACCGCGGGCTTCATCGCCAAGTTCACGGCCTTCGGCGCGGCGATCGCCGGACCGGACGGGCAGGGCGGCGGGTCGACGTGGGTGCTCGCCGTCGTCGGCGTGCTCGCCTCCGCGGTCGCCGTGTTCTTCTACGTCCGGATCATCGTCCTCATGTTCTTCACGCCCCCGGCCGACGAGGGCACCGAGGCCGACGGTGGCGTCGGCGTGACGGTCGTCCGGTCGAACGGACCGACCACCGTGGCGATCGCCCTGTGCGCGCTCGGGGTGCTGGTCCTGGGCGTGTTCCCGTCCCCGGTTCTCGATCTGGCGGCCGAGGCGGTTAAGTTCGTCCCGTGACCTCCGCTCCTCCCGGGCCGCCCGCGCGGACGACCCCCGTGACGACCACCGCCATCCCGATCTCGGACCCCGAGCTCGCCGCCCTCCTCACGCAGCGGCTCGCGGGTGTGGAGACCCGGCTGCGGGACGCCGTCGCGCACGCCGACCCGCTCGCCGACACGGCGTCGCGCCACCTCGTCAACGCTGGCGGCAAGCGGCTGCGGCCGCTGCTCACGCTGCTCGCGGCGGAGCTCGGCGACGGGGACCGGTCCGAGGTGGTGGAGGCCGCCGTCGTGGTGGAGCTCACGCACCTCGCGTCGCTGTACCACGACGACGTCATGGACTCCGCGGACGTGCGGCGCGGTGCGCCCGCGGCGCACGCCGTCTTCGGCAACTCCGTGGCGATCATGGTCGGCGACCTGCTCTTCGCGCGCGCGGCCTCGACGGTCGCGGCGCTCGGTCCCGAGGCCGTGCTCATCCAGGCCCGCACGTTCGAGCGCCTGTGCCTCGGCCAGCTCCACGAGACGGTCGGACCGGGCGAGGGCGAGGACCCCGTCGCGCACTACCTCCAGGTGCTCGCCGACAAGACGGCGTCGCTGCTGTCCACGTCGGCCCGCCTCGGCTCGATGTTCGCGGGGTGCGACGCGCGCACGGTCGACACCGTCGCGGCCTACGGGGAGCGACTCGGGGTCGCGTTCCAGCTCGCGGACGACGTCCTCGACCTCGCGTCGACCGGCGACGAGTCGGGCAAGACGCCCGGCACCGACCTCCGCGAGAAGGTCCCGACGATGCCCGTCCTCCTGCTGCGGGCGCGGGTCGCGGACGGCTCGGCCGATCCGGCGGACGTCGCGCTCGTCGAGCTCCTCGACTCCGACCTGTCCGACGACGCCGCGCTCGCCGACGCCGTGGCCGCCCTGCGCCGGCACGAGGTGGTCGCGGAGACGCGCGCGCTGGCCGTGCGCTGGGCCCGCGACGCGGCGGGCGAGCTCGACGGCCTGCCGGCCGGGCCCGTCATCGACGCGCTCCGGTCCTTCGCGGAGGCGCTCGCGGACCGCGCCGCCTGATCGGTCGAGGCGGCAGGCACTGCTCGAGGCCGTCTCCGCCGGGTGAGATCGCGGTGGCGCTCCGTCCGCAGCGGGAGGGACGGCCGCTCCACCGCGACTGTTGCCATAGGCACCGATGACCTGCGAACATGCCCTCCGTGGTGCCCGTCGGCGTGCCCCGGACGTTTCGTCGCGGCCGGTGCCCGATCACCGGACGGGGGACATCTCCCCATGAAGCAGTGACGAAACCGACACAGGAGGACGCTATCCTCGTGTGCGCGATCGGTGCGGGGCCCGGCGACACGGAGCGGCGGGGGACACGACGGAAACCGGTCGCCACCGACCCGATCTCGGAGGACCAGTGGGCTTTCTGGCGCGCCTGAACCACAATCGACGAACCGTGGCGTCGGTGACGACGGTGTCGGTGTTCTCGACGGCGCTGGTCGGGCTCGCGTGGTTCTACGAGGGCGAGGCCACGGCCGACGTGGAGCTCAACGACTCGGGCGTGTGGGTGACGAAGACGTCGGCCGGGCTGCTCGGACGCTTCAACTACGAGTCCCAGGCCATGGACGGGTCGTTGGTGGCGGGCTCGGCGTCGTTCGACGTGCAGCAGGACGCGGAGCAGGTGCTGCTCGACGACGACGGCGCGTCGGCCGCGGCGCCGATCGACGTGGCGCACCTGACGCTCGACGGGCAGATCCGGCTCCCGGCGGGCGCAGACGTGGCGTCGGGTGGCGGCACGACGGCGATCCTCGACGGTGAGGAAGGCCTGCTGTGGGTGCTGCCCTTCGGCGGTGCGACGTCGTTCGACCCGGGGGAGACGGAGCCGGTCGCCGACCTGGACGGTGACGGCGCGCTGGCGGTCTCGCGTGACGGCACGGTCTACGTGGCGGATCCGGCGAGCGGCGAGCTGGTCACGGTCCGGACGGTCGGGGGTGTCCCCGAGGGCGAGCCGACGACGTCGTCGCTGCCCGTCGCGGCGAGCGCCGAGGTCGCGGTGACGACGGTGGGCGACGAGCCGGTCGTGCTGGACCGCTCGGGCGGTCAGCTGGTCCTGCCCGGCGGGAAGACGGTCACGCTCGACGGCGCGGACGGCGCTGTGCTGCAGCAGGCGTCGAAGGCGTCGGAGAACGTCGTGGTGGCGACGGCGACCGGTCTGGTGACGCAGCCCCTCGGCGGCGGGGACGCGCAGGTGCGTCGTGCGGAGGGTGTCGCGAACGCGCCCGCGCAGCTCGACGGGTGCACGTACGCGGCGTGGTCGACGACGGCGCAGGTGGTCCGCGACTGCGCCGGGACGGATCGCGACCTGGACATGCGGCTGGAGGGCGTGGACCCGCAGGCGCGCCTGGAGTACCGGGTGAACCGGCACGTGATCGTGCTCAACGACCTGGCGGCCGGGACGCTGTGGATGGCCGCCGACGAGTACGAGAAGGTCGACGACTGGGACGTCGTCATCCCGGAGGAGGCCGAGGGCGAGGAGTCCGACGCCGAGCTGACCAACCCGGAGCAGGTGGACCAGTTCATCGCGGACCGGTCGCAGCCGAACAAGCCGCCGCAGCCGAAGGACGACGTGCTCGGGGCGCGCCCGGGGCGCTCGACCATCCTGCCGGTCCTCGCGAACGACGTCGACCCGGACGGTGACGTCATGACGGCGACGGTGACGGGTGAGGGGCCCGAGGGCGTCGAGGTCCAGCAGGTGCTGGGCGGTGCGGCGCTGCAGGTCGTGGTGCCGCCCGACGCCGCCGGGACGTTCGACTTCCGGTATGCCGTGTCCGACGGTCGGGGTGGTGTCGCGGAGGCGGCGGTGTCCTTGAAGGTCTCGCCGATGACGGAGAACGAGCCGCCGCAGCAGACCGGTGACCCGGTGCTCAAGGTCGGGCAGGGTGGTGCGGCCACGATCAAGGTGCTGCCGTTCTTCAAGGACCCCGACGGCGACGACCTGTACCTCGCGTCGGCGGAGGCGACGGTGGCGGGCGACGACGTCCGCTTCAGGCCGGACGGGTCGGTGGAGTTCCGCGACGGCGGCGGGTCGACCGGTCGCAAGGTCGTGACGCTCGCGGTCGCTGACGGTCAGGGCGGCATCGCGGAGGGCAAGCTGCTCGTCGACGTGATCGCGGGTGACGGGCCTCCGGTCGCGGTGAGCGACCACGTCGTCGTGCTCGCCGGTCAGCCGGTGACGGTCGAGCCGCTGCGCAACGACACCGACCCGAACTCGGACGCGCTGCGGCTCGCGACGGTGTCGGAGTCCGCGCCCGCCGAGATCACGGCGAACTACGACGCGGGGACGTTCACCTTCCTGTCGAACGAGCCGCGGTCCTACGACCTGACGTACGAGGTGACGGACGGGCCGAACGTCACGGCGGGGCTGGTCCGGGTCGACGTGGTGATGCCCCCCGAGGGCGGCGGTGCCCCGGTCGTGGTGGCCGACACGGCGCTGCTCCCCACCGGCGGGAAGACGCTCGTCGACGTGCTCGCGAACGACACCGACCCGGCGGGCGGGGTGCTCGTCGTGCAGTCGGTGACGGTGCCCGACGACGCGGGCGTGTCGGTCGCGGTGCTGGCCCACCAGATGCTGCGGATCACCGAGCTGCGGGCGTTGGACGGCCCCGTGACGGTCGAGTACACCGTGTCGAACGGGGCGCAGACGTCGACCGGGCAGGTGCGGGTGGTTCCTGTGCCGGCTCCGTCGGAGCTGCGGCCCCCGCGGGCGGCGGCCGACGAGGTGACCGTGCACGCCGGGGACGTCGTGACGATCCCCGTGCTGAAGAACGACACGCACCCGGACGGTCTCGAGCTGTTCCTGCAGCCGGAGCTGGAGCAGGACGTCGACCCGACGCTGGGCGAGGCGTTCGTCTCCGAGGACACCCTGCGGTTCAAGGCCGGATCGGCGGCCGGCACGGCCTACGCGATCTACCGCGTGCGCGACGCGAACGGGCAGGAGGACTCCGCCCAGGTCACGATCCGCATCCGCGACGGCGAGGACAACGCCGCCCCCGTGCCGCGCGACGTGGAGGCTCGCGTCCTGGCAGGTTCGTCGGTCCGGGTGGCCGTCCCCCTCGACGGCGTGGACCCCGACGGCGACTCGGTGCAGCTGACCGGGGTCGCCTCTCCCGCGGGCAAGGGCACGGCGAGCGTGGTCGACGGGAGCCTGGAGTACCGCGCGTCGAAGAGCTCGACGGGGCTGGACACGTTCACGTACTCGGTGCTCGACGCGCGCGGCGCGACGGCGACCGGGACCGTGCGGGTCGGCATCTCGCGCCCGGCCGAGACCAACCAGCCTCCTGTCGCGGTCGACGACGAGATCACGGTCCGTCCGGGCCGCCCGGTGGCCGTCGCCGCACTGGTCAACGACACCGACCCCGACGGGGACCAGGTCGGCCTGGTGCCGTCCGAGCTGGAGGACTCCGAGGGCATGGAGCCCGAGGTCGTGGGCGACCGTGTCGTCATCACGTCCCCGGCCGACGAGGGCGCGTACACGTTCTACTACGGCATCCAGGACACGTACGGCGCGCGCGCCACGGGAGCGATCACCGTGAACGTGGCCGCGGACGCGCCCCTGCTGCCCCCGGTCGCACGCGACGACGCCGTGCCCGTCGAGAGCATCCTCGGCCGGACGAGCGTCCCGGTCCCGGTGCTGGACAACGACGACGACCCGGACGGGGTCGCGACCGAGCTGGAGGTCTCCACCGACGCCACCGGCGTGACGGTGACGGAGGACGGCGGGCTCGAGGTCGTCCTGACCGAGAGGCGGCAGATCGTCACCTACACGGTGACCGACACCGACGGGCTCAGCGCCAGGGCGTTCGTCAAGGTCCCGGGCATGCTGGACCAGGTCCCGACGCTGCGCCCGGGCATCACCCCGCTGGAGGTCACCTCCGGTGAATCGCTGGAGATCGACATCACCGACTACGTCCTCGTGGTCGAGGGCCGCACCCCGCGGCTGACCACCGAGGACACCGTGACCGCGCTCGAGGGGTCGCGCGCGGTGCCGTCCGCCACCCAGATCACCTACACGCCGAACGAGGGGTACGTCGGTCCGGCCGCGGTGACGTTCGAGGTGACCGACGGCTCCGGGCCGGACGACCCCGAGGGCAACACCGCGCTGCTCACCCTCCCGATCACCGTGCTGCCGCCCGAGAACTTGGCCCCGGAGATGATCGGCACGCCGACGCTCGACGTCGCGGCGGGGGAGGAGGCGTCGGTCGATCTCGCCCGGTTCGCCACCGACGCCGACGGCGACCCGCTGACCTTCCAGGTGACCGGTCAGGCGCCCGGCATCACGCTCACGCTCGAGGGCGCGACCCTGCACGCCCAGGCCGCACCGGACACCCCCAAGGGCACGGTCGTCGAGGTCCCGCTCACCGTGACGGACACCAACCACCCGCCGGTCGACGGCTCCGCGGCGCTGACCGTGGTGGCGTCCACCAAGCCGTTGGTGCGCGCGAACGACGACACGGTGGACGACGCCCACCAGGGCAAGCCGACCACGGTCGACGTCCTGGCCAACGACTCCAACCCGTTCCCCGACACCCCGCTCACGATCCTCGACGCGATCGTCGAGACGGGAGCGAGCCAGTCCGTGTCGTTCGCCGGCTCCGACGTCACCGTGACCCCTCAGCCCGACTTCGTGGGGGTCATGGTGGTGCGCTACCGGGTGCAGGACGCGACGAAGGACCCCGACCGCGAGGTCGAGGGCCGCATCCAGATCACCGTGCTCGGCAAGCCCGAGGCCCCGCCGACGCCGCAGGTCGAGGAGGTCCGGTCGAAGACCGTCGTGCTGTCCTGGGACCCGCCGAACAACAACGGCGCCGAGATCACCGGGTACACCGTGCGCTCCCAGAACGGCTACGAGAAGCAGTGCGGGACCACGACCTGCACCCTGGACGGGCTGACCAACGACGTCGAGTACACGTTCACCGTGTTCGCGACCAACGCCGTCGACGACGGCCCCGCGTCCCCGCCCTCGGCCGTCGCGCGCCCCGACGAGAAGCCCGACCCGCCCGCCGCCCCGACCCTCGAGTTCGGCGACGAGTCCCTCACCGTCACGTGGGAGAACGCGACCTACACCGACCGGTCCGCCATCAAGTGCGTCAACCTGCGCATCACCGCGGGCGGCGGCACCGACAAGACGTGCGTCGCGGGCACCACCTACGAGTGGACCGGGCTGAAGAACGGCACCTCGTACCAGGTCCAGGTCCAGGCCGTGAACGACGCCCCCGAGCCTTCAGAGTGGGGCGACCTCTCCACGGCGATGATCCCCGCGGGGGTCCCCGACACGCCCGCCGCGCCTCATGCCGCGCGCACGGAGAGCGCGGTCAACGGAGGCGTCGTCGCGGTCACGTGGTCCGCGCCGTTCGAGAACGGCGACGCGGTGAAGACCTACCACCTCCAGCGCCACCGCAACGGCTCTCCCGACGGCTCGCCCATCGCCGTCTCGGGCAAGACCTCGTACACGGACACCGGTCGCGACAACGAGTCCAGCTACTCGTACACCGTCGTCGCGGAGAACAAGGCCGGGAAGAGCGGTGCCAGCGGTCGGTCGAACGACGTCATCCCGTACGGCAAGCCGGGCACCCCCGGCCGGCCGTCGGCGTCCCTGATCTCCGGTGACACGAGCGGCAAGGCGCGGGTGTCGTTCGGGGCCGCCGACGCGAACGGCAACGCCGTGACGTACGACGTGCGCGCGAACAGCTCCACCACGCGCAAGACGACGGACACCACGTACACGTTCACCGGGCTGTCGAACGGCACGACCTACGCGTTCGACGTCCGCGCGTGCAACGCGGCCGGGTGCTCGGCCTGGACCGCGCCGTCCGGCTCCGTGAAGCCGTACACCATCCCGGACGCCCCGACGGTCCGCTGGGTGCGCAACGGCAACGACGGCCACTTCACCATCGCGAAGAACGGCAACGGCGGCGACGCCATCGACCAGGTCCAGTGGCAGCTCTCGGGGGATGCGAACAACTCGGGCAACGGGACGTCGAACGTCGGCGTGCCGAGCGCGTGCGGGAAGACCTACACGCTCCAGGCGCGCGCCCACAACAGCGCTGGCTGGAGCTCATGGTCCGGCGACACCGGCAAGACGGATGCGTGCCCGCCGCCGCCCAACCCGGACCTCCGGGTGGTCCACGGCTCGAGCGCTGGGAGCGGCATGAACTACTTCCGCGTGAAGTACACCGACCTGCCCCGGGGCAACTACGTCTTCGTCTGCGAGGACTTCGAGGGCGGGTCCTGGACGCTCGTCGGTGGCGGCTTCCGTGAGCCCTTCACGCTCGAGGGCAGCGGGACCACGAGCGACCTCGGCTGCTGGTACGGCTATGCCGGCAACCAGGTCCGCGTCCGCATGGAGGGCGCAGGCCAGCAGAGCTGGGTGACCCCCGTCCCCTGGTGACCCCCCATCCTCACGACCCACGGCGCGACGAGCGCACGACAGCATCACGAGAGAGCAGTGACATGACCACGATGACCCCCGAGCAGGCCGCCTGGTTCGCTCAGACCTTCGACCGTCTCGTCGGCAACGTCGGGCAGGCCGTGCTCGGCAAGCCGCACGTCGTGCGCCTCGTGCTGACGTGCATGCTGTCCGAGGGCCACGTCCTCCTCGAGGACGCCCCGGGCACCGGCAAGACGTCGCTCGCGCGCGCGATCGCCGCCAGCGTCCAGGGCACGCAGCAGCGCATCCAGTTCACGCCCGACCTGCTGCCCTCCGACGTCACGGGTGTGACGATCTACGACCAGAAGACGGGCAAGTTCGACTTCCACCCGGGCCCCATCTTCGCGTCGATCGTCCTCGCGGACGAGATCAACCGTGCGTCGCCCAAGACCCAGTCCGCGCTCCTCGAGGTCATGGAGGAGGGGCGGGTCACGGTCGACGGCGTCGGGCACGAGGTCGGCCGTCCGTTCATGGTCATCGCGACGCAGAACCCCATCGAGCAGGCCGGCACCTACCGCCTCCCCGAGGCACAGCTCGACCGGTTCCTCATGAAGACGTCGATCGGCTACCCCGACCACGCGTCCACGGTCGAGATCCTCTCGGGCGCGTCGGTGCGCGACCGCAGCAAGACGCTGCAGCCGCTCATCACCACGCAGGCGGTCACCGAGATGGCCGAGCTCGGCGCACGCGTGCACGTCGACGGCGCGGTGCTCGAGTACATCTCCCGGCTCGCCGAGGAGACGCGCAACGCCCCGGAGAGCCGTGTCGGCGTCTCCGTCCGTGGTGCGCTCGCACTGGTGCGTGCCACCAAGGTCTGGGCGGCGGCGCACGGCCGCAACTACGTGCTGCCCGACGACGTCAAGGAGCTCGCGCAGCCCGTCTGGGCGCACCGCTTCGTCCTCGACCCCGAGGCCGAGTTCGCGGGCGCGACCGCCGAGGCGGTGCTCGGCCGTCTCCTCGCCGACGTGGCCGCGCCGCAGGAGCGCCGCAGCGCCTGACCCTCCCGCGCCGCCCTCCCCGACGGCGCGGACCGCCCGACACCACCCATCTCGCAGGACCCGTTCCGAGAGCAGGACGATGAACGCCTCACGACCCCGATCCCGCGGCGCCACCGCCGGCACCCCGCCGTCGACCGCGCTCGCCGGGCTCCTGCGTCCCCTCCGGGACGCGGTGGCCCGTGCCCTGTCCGGGGTCGGCCGGGCGCTCGCACCTCTCGAGCCGGTGACGTCCGCGGTGAGCCCGCTCGGCTGGGCCACGGTCGTGGCCGCGGTCGCCGCCTGGTGGGCCGGCCTGCGCTACTCGTGGCTCGAGCTGGTCGTCGTGGCCATCCTCCTCACGGTCGCGCTGCTCGCGGCGGTCGTCTTCGTGCTCGGACGCTTCCGCTACGCCGTCGTGCTCGACCTGGCGCAGCGCCGGGTGACCGTCGGCGACCGGGCGGTGGGCCGGCTCGACGTGAAGAACGACTCGTCGCGCCCGCTGCTGCCGTCGGTCATGGAGCTGCCCGTCGGGCAGGGCATGGCGACGTTCCCCGTCCCGCGCCTGCGCCCGGGGGCCAACCACGAGGAGATCTTCACGGTGCCGACCCACCGGCGGTCCGTGATCTCCGTCGGTCCGGTCCGCTCCGTCCGGGCCGACCCGCTGGCGCTCCTGCGCCGGGAGGTCGTGTGGACGGAGCCGGAGGAGCTGTTCGTCCACCCGCGCGTGAAGAACCTCTCCGGGTCGTCGACGGGCTTCCTCAAGGACCTCGAGGGCCGTGTCACGACGGACATCTCGAACTCCGACGTCTCGTTCCACGCGCTGCGGGACTACGTCCCCGGGGACGACCGGCGCCACATCCACTGGAAGACGACGGCGCGCACGGGGCAGCTCATGGTGCGCCAGTTCGAGGAGACGCGGCGCTCGCACCTCGCGGTGCTGCTGTCCACGCGGGCCGAGGACTACGCGAGCGACGACGAGTTCGAGCTCGCCGTGAGCGCGTGCGGCTCGCTCGGGCTCCAGGCCATCAAGGAGGACCGCGGGGTCACCGTCCTCGTCAACGACGGCAACCTGCGCGGCGACCACCGGACACGGCTGCTCGACGACCTCGCGCGCGTCGAGACACGGTCGCAGCGAGCGTCGCTCGTCGACGTCGCTCGCGTCGCGGGCCTGACGATCACCGACGCGTCGGTCGTGGCGTTCATCGTCGGGTCGCGCGTGACGCCGACCGAGCTCCGCGCGGCGTCGGCACGGCTGCCCCAGGACGTGCGGGTCATGGCGATCCAGTGCGTCCCGGGCGCGTCGCTGAGCCGGCACGCGATCGCCGAGCTCGTGGTCCTGACGATCGGGGAGCTCGGCGAGCTCCCGCTCGCCCTGCGGAGGCTGAACGACTGATGAGTGCCACCGGTACCACCACCCGCGGCTCGCGCCGCGCCCCGTCGGGGCAGCCCGGCGCCCCGTCCGGCGCCTCCGCCGGCACGTCGTCCGGCACGTCGCGTCGAGGGACGACCCGCCTCCGCGAGGGGCGGCCTCGCGCCCTCACGGCGCTCGGCGTGATCGACGCGGTCGCCCTCGTCGTCGTGCTCGGCGCGACGGTCGTCGGGTTCGCCCCCGTCTGGGGCTCCACCGGCTACCTCCTGCCCGCGGTCGGGGGCGCCGTCGTCGGCCTCGGCGTGGCGTGGCTCGGGGCCTGGCGGCGCTGGCCCGCCGTGACCGTCCTCGCGGCCGCGGTCCT
The DNA here is from genome assembly GCF_051294865.1 of Cellulosimicrobium sp. PMB13. Taxonomy (NCBI): domain Bacteria; kingdom Bacillati; phylum Actinomycetota; class Actinomycetes; order Micrococcales; family Promicromonosporaceae; genus Cellulosimicrobium; species Cellulosimicrobium sp. PMB13. The sequence goes on from NZ_CP145910.1 coordinate 2,004,455, forward strand.
GGCGTACGTCCTGCTCGGCGGCGTGCTCGCGCTGCCTGCCGACGCGATCGGCGGCGTGCTGCCGTCGCTCGACACGGTCCGGAACCTGCTCCTCGGCGCCGTCACGGGCTGGAAGGAGTTCGTGACGACGGTCCCGCCGCTGCACTCCTTCCCGGAGCTCGCGGTGGTGCCGTACCTGCTGATGATGGTCACGGCGCTCGTCGCCGGCTCGATCGCGTGGCGCGCGAAGCACGCCGCCTGGGCGCTCGTCCCGCTGGTCGTGACGTTCGTCGGCGTGATCCTCCTCGGGACGGTCATCGCTGCCTACCCGGTGGCGCAGGGTCTCGTGGTGGGGATCGTCGGTCTGCTGTGGGCGAGCTGGCGCGTCACGGCCGCACGGCTCGGGGTGCACCAGGTCACGACGGAGGCGAGCAGGGCCGCCACGCGCCGCCTGTGGTGGCACCGCGTGCGGGCCGGCGCGGCGATGCTCGCCGTCGGCGGCGTGGCCGCCGCGTTCGGCGGTCCGGCACTGCTGCCCGAGGCGCCGCGGACCGTGCTGCGCGAGACGGTCGTGCCCCCGCTCGACCTCCACGAGTACGTCAGTCCTCTCACGGCGTTCCGCAAGTACGCCAAGGACATGAAGGAGGACGAGCTCTTCACGGTCCGCGGTCTCCCCGCGGGCACGAAGGTCCGGCTCGCGACCCTCGACGCCTACAACGGCGTCGTCTACGACGCGTCGAGCGGGCTGCCGGGGTCGGGCGTGTACACGCGGGCCGGCGAGGAGATCGCGACCGTCGCACCGGGCACGGAGGCGACGCTCGACGTCGTCGTCGGCGACTACGCGGGCGTGTGGGTCCCGGAGACGGGCACGCTCGCCGGGATCTCGTACACCGGCGACCGCGCGCGCGAGCTCGCGGAGGGCACCTACTACAACTCGACGACGGGGACGGCGCTGACGACCGCCGGCCTGCAGCCGGGGGACACCTACACCGTCACGACGCGGGTGATGCCGGAGCCCACCGAGGAGGACCTGCGCGCCGGGGCGATCGACCAGGTCCCGGTCCCGACGACGCCCAAGGGCCTGCTGCCCGCCTCGCTCGCGGGCAAGGGCGCGCAGTTCATGGGTGAGGAGACGGACCCGGTCGAGCAGCTCTTCGCGCTGCGCGACGGGCTCGTCGCGAGCGGCATCTTCTCGAGCGGCCTGGACAACCAGCCGCCCTCGCGGCCCGGCCACTCGGCAGAGCGCATCGACACGCTGCTCGCGGACGACGAGATGGTCGGCGACGACGAGCAGTTCGCCGTCGCGCTCGCCCTCATGGCGAACCAGGCGGGGATCCCGGCGCGCGTCGTCATGGGCTTCTACCCCGACGAGAAGGACCCGCTCGAGCCGGGGGAGCCGTTCACCGCGACGGGGGCCGACGTCCACGCCTGGGCCGAGGTGCCGTTCGTCGGCTACGGCTGGGTGCCGATCACGGCGATCCCGGACGAGGACAACAAGATCCAGCCCGAGCCGAAGAGCCTGCAGGTCCCGAAGCCGCCCGTGCTCGAGGACCCGGAGCCCCCGGAGGAGCCCGCCGAGGCCGAGGCCGGCAAGGTGGACGACGAGGACAAGGAGAAGGCCGAGAGCGACGGGTTCGACTGGGGCACCGTCCTGGTCATCGGTGTCGCCGTGGCCGTCCCGCTCGCGCTCATCGCCCTGCCGATCGTCCTGATCCTGGCCTACAAGGCGCGTCGTCGGGCACGGCGGCGCGCGGCGGAGCGCCCGGTCGACCGGGTGAGCGGCGGCTGGCGGGAGGTGCTCGACGCGGCGACCGACCTCGGGACTCCGGTCCCGTCCGGCTCCACCCGACGGGAGGGAGCGGGCGTCATCGCGCAGACCTTCGGCGCGACGACCACCATCCCGCTCGCGCACCGCGCCGACGCGACGGTGTTCGGGGCGGGAGAGCCGACCGAGCAGGAGATCGAGGCGTTCTGGGCGGACGTCGACGGCGTCGTCGGAGGGCTACGCTCCTCCGTGAACCGGCGTGCCCGGATCCGCGCCGCGCTGTCGACCCGGTCGCTGCGCTCCGCGGGTTCCGCCGGTCGGGCCGGGACGCGACGTCTGACGTCGTGGTTCCGGCGCGGCTCGACACCGACCACGTCGTCGTGGAACCCGACGAAGGGCTCCTCGACGAAGCAGGGAGAGAAGTGATGACGGACGTGACGTGCGCCGCCTGCGGTTCCGCGCAGTCGTCGGGCTCGGCGTTCTGCGCGGTGTGCGGCCAGCCGTTCCCACGGACCGGGCGTCCGGTCGCCTCGGCCGTGGCCGGGCCGCGGGGCGGCGTCCAGGCCGCGGCGGGCGGGCCCGGCCTGCCGCCGTTCGCCTCCGGCGGCGCCACGCCCGACACGACGACGGAGCCCGAGGTGTACACGGCGACGCAGAAGGCCGTGCTGGGCGCGCCGTCGTCCGGTGGCCCGACGCTGCTGACGGCGCCGTACGCGGGCGTCGGCCGCCGCTTCCTCGCCTACCTGGTCGACGGCGCGGCGATCGGCGTGATCGTGGTCGCCGTCCTCCTCGCCGGGACCGCGATCGTCGGGGTCCCGCTCCTGGGCGGCGTGCAGACCGTGAGCCCGGAGGAGGCGTCGGCCCTCCTCGGCAAGCTGGCCGGCGTCTACGTCGTCGCCGCCGTGGTCGCGATCGCGTGGTGGGTGGGCGTCTGGTTCTGGGAGGGCACCACGGGCAAGACCCTGGGCAACCTCGCGACCGGGATCCGCACGCTCGACGCCGCGACCCGCGCACCGGTCGGCTTCGGCCGGGCGCTCCTGCGCTGGCTCGTCGTGGGCGCGGGGTCGATCGCGTTCGCCGTCGGGCAGCTCGTCGTCGTGCTGAGCCCGGCCTTCGACTCGTCCGGGCGTCGGCAGGGCTGGCAGGACAAGGTGGCGAAGGCCGTGGTCGTCGACGCCCGGGGCGTCGCCACCGCGCGCGACGGGTACGACGGCGTCGCCTCGCTCGTCCCGCCTGCCTCCGGGGCCCCGGGCGTTGCTGGGCATCCCGCCCACGGCGGGTACGGATCGTCGACCGGCTACGCGCCCGCCCCGACGTCCGGCGGCTACGCGCCGGCCTCGGCACCCGGCGGCTACGCACCGGCCGGCTACCCGTCGGCGTCCTCGCCGGCCGGGTACGCGCCCCCCGCCCCGTCGCACCCCACGGGACCCGTGACGAGCCCCGTGCCGTCGGGACCGTCCGGCGCGGTGTCGGGCGGACAGCCCTCGGCGCCGCTGCCGGACCCGTGGGCCTTCCCGTCGTCGGCGCCCTCTCCCGCGGGCGGTGGTGGAGGCCTGATCACCGGCGTCCCGGGAGCCGGCGCGGCAGCCTCCGGGCAGCCTGGCGCGAGCCAGGCGCCGCGGTCGCCCGAGGCACCCGCACGGCCCGCGCCCGTCGCGGCGCCCGCGCCGGTCGCGCCTGCGCGCGCCCCGGCCCCGGTCGCGGAGCCCGAGGACCCGGAGTGGGACAGCACGCGCATGGGCGCCCGTGACGTCCGGGTGGAGCCGGCGCCCGTCGTGACCGTCGTGCTCGAGCTCGAGTCCGGCGAGCGACGCGTCGTCGACGGCCCCGCGCTCGTCGGGCGCAACCCCCAGCCCGCCGACGGCGAGGACTGGATCCTCGTCGCCGTCGAGGACCCGACGCGGTCGGTCTCGAAGACGCACGTCGAGCTCGGCGTCGACCCGGACGGCCTGTGGGTGAGCGACCGCGGCTCGACCAACGGGACCGTCGTGTCCGTCCCGGGCGCGGCTCCGCGCGTCGCGGCGCCGGGCGCTCGCGTCCGCGTGCCGGTCGGCGCGACGATCCACGTGGGCGACCGACGCCTCGTCGTGCACCCGGGTCCGGCATGACGGCACCCGAGACCGAGGTGCACCTCGCCTGGGGAGCGGCCTCCCACCGCGGGGCACGTCGGCTCCTCAACGAGGACCGCTTCCTCGTCTCACGCTCCGTCTTCGTGGTCGCCGACGGCATGGGCGGGCACGACGCGGGCGAGGTGGCGAGCGCGACCGCCGTCGACGCCCTCCGACCGCTCGCCGACCTCGAGGTCGTGACGCCCGACGACGTCCGCACCCACCTCGCGGTCGCGCAGGAGAACGTCCGGGCGATCACGACCGAGCCCGGCCGGGGTGCCGGGACCACCGTGACGGGCGTCGCGGTGGCCGAGCAGGACGGCAACCCGTACTGGCTCGTGGTGAACGTCGGCGACTCGCGCACCTACCACCTGTCCGGAGGGCGTCTGGAGCAGGTGAGCGTGGACCACTCGGAGGTCCAGGAGATGGTCGACGCCGGCCTGCTCACCCCGAGCGAGGCGCTCACGCACCCTCGCCGGCACGTCGTGACCCGCGCCCTGGGCTCCCGCGGGGAGCCCCAGGCCGACTTCTGGTACGTCCCGATCCACCGGCACGACCGGATCCTGGTCTGTTCCGACGGGCTGACGGGCGAGCTGTCGGACGAACGGATCACCGAGGTGCTCCTCGAGAACCCGGACCCGCAGGGTGCCGCCGAGCGTCTCGTGCACGAGGCCATCGTTGCCGGCGGCCGGGATAACATCACAGTCGTCGTCGTCGACGCGACCGGCGTGTCCGACGACACGAGCGGCGGGAGCACGGCACCGCGGGAGCGGGCGCCCGAGACGGTTTCGACGGTCGACGAGGACACCTTGCCGAGAGAGGCTCGACTCCAGATGGGGGGCATGGCGTGACGCTGCGCTACGTGACGGGAGAGGCACGCGCGCTCGTGCGGGGCGGCGCCGTCGTCGTGCTCCCCGCGCCGGTCGAGACGGATCTCGTCGACCAGGTGTGGGACCAGCTCGGTGCCGCGCCGGGGGTCGTGGAGGTCCTCCAGGTGCTCACCGGCGCGTTCGGCTCGAGCCTGCGCACGATCCCGCCGTTCGCGGTCGCCGTGGTGGCCGACCGCCGGGTCCACGTCGCCGTGCGGGGCGCCCTCGCGGTGACTCTCGAGGTCGAGGGCGGCGACCGCGTCCACGTGGACGGCGACGACGTCACGACCTGGTCGGAGCGCGTCGTGGACGACGTCGTCGAGCTGCTCGTGCGCACGGGCGTCGCTCGTGCGGACGCCCCGGCCGGCGAGCCGTTGCTCGGTGACCGCGCGACGTGGCCGCTCGCGTCCGCGGTCGTGCTCGCCGACGCCGTGGCGTGGCAGCTCGCGGAACGTCCCGCGCGTGCCGTCGAGCCCGCCGAGGAGGACGAGCCCTCCGCTCCCGACGCGTCCGTGCCGTCGGCCTCCGTCCGGGCCGTCCCGGACGTCGGGACGGAGGGGACCGCGCACGACGCCCCGCGCACCGGGTCCTCGCCCACCGCGTCGCAGCCGCAGGCAGCGTCCGAGCCTCTCGGGGCGCTCGGCGCGACCGTCGCCGTGCCCGAGGAGACGATGGCGCCCGAGCCGGACAGTCTCGGCCTCCTCGACCTGCCGGGACCGGCTCCCGAGCCCGAGGACGACGCCCCGGTGACGCCGGAGGACCCGTTCCCCGCGGCGGACGACTACTCGCACCTGTGGGGCTCGACGGTGCTGCGCACCGTCGAGGACGCCGCGGTCCGCGCGCAGGACGACGCCGACGACGAGGGGGAGCCTCCCGCGGCGTCGCCGAGCCCCTCCGAGCAGGCCGGAGCGACGGTCCCGCCGCCCCCGGGCGACGAGGCCCCGCCCGTCCCCGGCCCCCACGAGACGCCGCACGCCGACGGCCTGATCGCCGGCGTCCCGCGCGAGTGGACGGGGGCGACGCCGGCCGCGGCCCACCGTGCCGCGACCGTCACCCCTGACGACGCCGCCTCTCCCGACGGACCCGGCGACGGCGGTCTCGACCACGACGGGCACACCGTGCTGTCGTCCGCGATCGCCGACCTGCGTGCGGCCGCGCAGGGGACCGACGCCCCCCCGCCGCCGCCCGCAACCCCGTCGTTCGCGACGCCGCCCGCCCCCGGCCAGCAGCAGATCCTCGCGCGCACGTGCGCCCAGGGGCACGCCAACCCGCCGTCGCGCGACACGTGCGCGGCGTGCGGCGGCGCGCTCGACGGTGACGCCGCGCTCGCGGTGCGCCCGCCGCTCGGTCGCCTGCTCGTCTCCACGGGCCAGACGGTCGAGCTCGACCGGGGGGTCGTCGTCGGGCGGCGCCCCAGGACGCCCCGGACGCAGGCGGCGGACCTCCCGCGCCTCGTGACGGTGCCGAGCCCGCAGCAGGACATCTCGCGCTCGCACCTCGAGGTCACCCTGGAGGGCTGGCACGTGCTCGTGAGCGACATGGCGACGACGAACGGCACCACGCTCCTGCGCGCCGGCCAGCCGCCGCGCCGTCTGCACCCGTCGGAGCCCGTGCTCGTCGTCGACGGCGACGTCGTCGACCTCGGGGACGGCGTGACCCTGACGTTCGAAGGAATCTGGTGAGCACCAAGCGAGCACCGTCCCCACCGCCGGAGATCCAGGGCTTCGAGTACGTCTCGCTCATCGGCTCGGGCGGGTTCTCCGACGTCTTCCTCTACCAGCAGCAGCGGCCGCGCCGCCGCGTCGCGGTGAAGGTGCTGCTCCAGGAGTGGTCGAGCCCGTCGCAGCGAGCCGCCTTCGACGCCGAGGCCGACCTCATGGCGACGCTGTCGACGCACCCGTCGATCGTCACGATGTACGAGGCGGACGTCGCGGACGACGGCCGGCCGTACCTCGCGATGGAGTACTGCTCGCGGCCCAACCTCGGTGCCCGCTACCGCACCGAGCGGCTGTCCGTCGCCGAGGCGCTGCGCACGGCGGTGCAGATCGCGGGCGCCGTCGAGACCGCGCACCGCGCGGGCATCCTCCACCGCGACATCAAGCCGGCGAACATCCTCGTCACCGAGTACGGCCACCCCGCGCTCACGGACTTCGGCATCTCCTCCACGGTCGACGACGCCGCCCGCGCCGAGGGCATGTCGATCCCGTGGTCGCCCCCGGAGTCGTTCGCGGAGCCGCCGCGAAGCGGCATCGCGACCGACGTGTGGGCGCTCGCCGCGACGACGTACACGCTGCTCGCCGGTCGCTCACCGTTCGAGGTGCCCGGCGGCTCGAACTCCAGCGCGAACCTCATCTCCCGGATCGAGACCTCGCCGTTGCCGCGCACGGGGCGCACGGACGTCCCTGCGTCGCTCGAGCGCGTGCTCGACACGGCGATGGCGAAGAACTCCGCGTCGCGCTACCCGACGATGCTCGCGTTCGCCCGGGCCCTCCAGCAGGTCCAGAACGAGCTCTCCTACGCGGTCACGCCGGTCGACCTCCTGGACGACTCGGGCCACGTCCACGAGGAGGAGCCGGACGACGACGGCGGGACCCGCCTGCGCCAGGTCGTGTCGATCGACCCCGGGGGTCAGGCGCCGCCGACCCCCACGCGGGGCCCCACGCAGCCAACCACCCCGCTCCACCCGCCGCGTCAGCCCGCCCCGCAGTGGCCCGCGCCGGGCGTCCACGTGCCGCAGCAGGCTCCTGTGTCACCCGCGGCCTGGACCGACCGCCCGGGCGGCGCGTCGCCGGCCCCCACGCAGTCAGGCACCTCGGGCACCTACCCGACGGCCGGTCCGTACGCGCCGGTCGTCGAGGCCACGGACCCGTCGCGGCGCCACCCGGGTGCCGCCACGCCCTACGCGCCCTGGGGCACGGCGCCTGTCGAGGACACGGTGCAGCGCACCGTGGGCCCTGGGCAGGGAGCGGCGCCGGAGGCGCCGGAGCAGGAGGCCCGCCGCGGCGCCCTGGTCCCCGTCCTCGTGGGTGCGGGAGTCCTCGTGCTGGCGGGCGTCGGCATCTTCGCCCTCACCCAGGGCGGGGGCACGCCCGAGGCCGACGACGACCCGACCGCCGACACCCCGACGAGCGAGACGTCGGCCGTGCCGTCCGACAACCTCGGCGCGCTCGTCCCGCCCGTCAACGACCTCGCGGGGACGTACGACCCGGAGCGCCAGGTCGCGTCGTTCACGTGGGCGTACGACAGCCAGGACGCCCAGGAGGGCGACAGCTTCGCGTGGCGCAAGCTCGACCTCGTGGAGAAGACGCAGTTCAAGGAGATCTGGGACCAGGACACCGTCGAGCTGAGCGCGGCACCGGACGAGCGCGTGTGCATCGAGGTCATCGTGATGCGTGACGGCCGGCCCTCCGCCAGCCCGCAGACCGCGTGCGTCGAGGGGGACGCGGGATGAGCGAGCTCGCGATCGAGTTCTGCGGCGAGTGGTTCCGCCCGTCCGCGGACGACGGCGACGTGTTCGAGATTGGTCGCGACGGCGACCTCTCGATCGAGGACAACCCGTACCTGCACCGCCGCTTCCTGCGGGTCTCCTTCGAGAGCGGGATCTGGTGGCTCGCCAACGTGGGGTCGCTCATCTCCGCGACGGTGTGCGACGCGGGCGGCGGCGTGCAGTCCTGGCTCTCGCCGGGGAACCGGCTCCCGATCGTCTTCCCGACGACCTCGATCGTGTTCACCGCCGGACCGACGACGTACGAGATCCTCGCGCAGCTGCACGGTGCGCCGTACCAGGAGATCAGGTCGGAGGACCCGGACTCCGGGGCGACGACCATCGGCATGATCACGTTCACGACGAGCCAGAAGCAGCTCATCGTCGCGCTCGCCGAGCCGATGCTCCGCCGCGACGGCACGGGGCTGTCCGAGATCCCGTCGTCGGCGGCTGCGGCCGCGCGGCTCGGCTGGGCGACGACGCGGTTCAACCGCAAGCTCGACAACGTGTGCGACAAGCTCGACCGGATCGGCGTCAAGGGGCTGCGCGGCGGCCCGGGGGCGCTCGCGACGAACCGGCGGGCGCGGCTCGTCGAGTACGCGGTCGCGTCGCGCCTCGTGACGTCCGCCGACCTGCCCCTGCTCGACGCGGCCGACGACGGCTGAGCCGCTCGCGCCGGCCACGGCGCGGCCACGACCCAGGACCACCCCCGAGGACCCCCCGAGGACGCCCCTGTGCGCATCAAGCTCACCCTGCACCGCCCCGACTCGACGACGACGAACGTCGCCGTCACGGCCGACGCGACCGCGACCGTGCGCGACGTCGCGGAGGCGCTGTTCGCGGGCGACCCGACGCGCGCCGGCTCCGCGCTGCCCGAGCGGCTGACGCTCCAGGTGACCGGGGCGCCGACGTCGAGCGGCGCGTCCGTCCAGGGGCGGGTCCTGTCGCCGACGAGCGACCTCATCGAGGCGGGGCTTCGCTCGGGCTCGACGGTCTCGATCGTGCGGGTCTCCGAGCAGTTCGACTCCCCGGGCCAGGACCGCGGGGCCGCGGTCGCCGTCCTGCGGGTGCTCGAGGGACCTGACGCCGGGCGCGAGTTCCCGCTGCCGGTCGGGACGAGCTACGTCGGCCGCGACCGGAACATGGACATCCGGCTGTCCGACCCGCAGGTGTCGAAGCGGCACGCGCGCATCACCGTCGGCGAGTCGATCGAGATCACCGACACGAACTCGGCGAACGGCCTGGTCATGGGCGGCCAGCGCATGACCCGCTCGACGCTGACGTCGGCGGACACCGTCGCGATCGGCAGCACCGTCGTCTCCGTGGTGTCGCTGCACCGGTCGACGAGCCTCGCCCCGACGAGCCCCGTCGTCGAGTTCAACCGGTCGCCGCGCGTCGTCGCGCGCTTCCCCGAGCGCAAGCTCCGCGCCCCGAAGCCGCCCCAGCCCCAGGACCCGACGCGCTTCCCCTACCTCGCGATGGTCGCGCCGCTCATCATGGGCGTGATCCTCTACTCGGTGACGCGCAGCATCCTGTCGATCGTGTTCATCGGGCTCAGCCCGATCATGATGCTCGGCAACTACCTCGACCAGCGGACGCAGGCCAAGCGCAAGTTCAAGGCCCAGGTCGAGCAGTTCCGGGCGTCGGTCGCCGCGATGCGCGACACCATCGACCGCACTCACGCCGTCGAGCGGGCCGTGCGCCTCACGGAGGCGCCGTCCGTCGCGGACACGGTCGACGCCGTCCGTCGCCTGGGCGGGCTCCTGTGGACGCACCGGCCCGAGCACGAGGCGTTCCTCACCGTGCGCGTCGGGCTGGGGACGGCGCCGTCGCGCGCCCAGATCGACCAGCAGAACGAGAACAACACGCTCCCCGAGTTCTGGAACGAGCTCGAGAAGCTCCACGCGCAGTGCGCGACGATCGACGGCGTGCCCGTCGTGGCGCGCCTGCGCACGGACGGCGCGCTGGGCATCGCCGGGGCCGGGGCCACCGCGGACGCCGTCGGCCGCGGGATCCTCGTGCAGCTCGCGGGCCTGCACTCGCCGTCCGAGCTCGTGCTCGCCGCCATCACGTCGCAGCGGTCGCGCGCGGACTGGGAGTGGCTCGAGTGGCTCCCGCACACCGGTTCGCCGCACAGCCCGCTCGGCGGCGGCGCCCACCTCGCCGACAACCCCGGTGCGGCGCTGTCCCTGCTGTCCCGGCTCGAGGACATCGTCGAGCTCCGCGGTGCCGACCTCGGCGCGCACGCCGAGCTGCGGGGCCCGATCGACCCCGACGAGCCGCAGGACACCCCGCAGCCCGTCCTGCCGAGCGTCGTCGTGCTCGTCGAGGACGACGCACCGGTGGACCGCTCGCGCCTCACGCGGCTCGCCGAGCGCGGCGCGGACGCGGGGGTGCACCTCGTGTGGGTCGCGCCGACCGTGGAGCAGCTGCCTGCCGCGTGCCGCACGTTCGTCCTCGTCGAGGAGAACGGCGCCGCGGCGGACGCGCAGGGAGGCCGTCCCGGTGCCGCCCAGGGTGCGACCACCGGGGAGGTGCGGGTCGGGCGCCTGTCGTTCCCCGTGACGTGCGAGACCGTCGACCTCGCGACGGCGCACGACGTCGCGCGCATCCTCGCCCCCGTCGTCGACGTCGGTGCTCCCGTCGACGACGACTCCGACCTCCCGCGCTCCGTCTCGTACCTGGCTCTCGCGGGCACGTCGCTCGCCGAGGACCCGTCGATCCTCGTCGACGCGTGGCGCGAGAACGGCTCCCTGACCCCGCGCGACGGCTCACCGCCCGTGCGGCGCCGCACCCCGACCAACCTGCGCGGCCTCGTCGGGCACTCGGGGACGGAGCCGCTCTACCTGGACCTGCGCACCCAGGGACCCCACGCGCTCGTCGGCGGGACGACGGGTGCGGGCAAGTCGGAGTTCCTCCAGTCGTGGGTGCTCGGCATGGCGGCCGCGCACAGCCCGGACCGCGTGACGTTCCTGTTCGTCGACTACAAGGGCGGCGCGGCCTTCGCGGACTGCGTGAACCTCCCGCACACCGTGGGCCTCGTCACCGACCTGTCGCCGCACCTCGTGCGACGCGCGCTGACGTCGCTGCGCGCGGAGCTGCGGTACCGCGAGCACCTGCTGAACCGGAAGAAGGCCAAGGACCTCGCGTCGCTCGAGCGCACGGGGGACCCGGACGCCCCGCCGAGCCTGCTCATCGTGGTCGACGAGTTCGCGGCCCTGGTCAACGAGGTCCCGGAGTTCGTCGACGGCGTGGTCGACGTCGCGCAGCGCGGGCGGTCGCTCGGCCTGCACCTCATCCTCGCGACACAGCGGCCCGCCGGCGTGATCAAGGACAACCTGCGCGCCAACACCAACCTCCGTGTCGCGCTGCGCATGGCGGACGAGGACGACTCGACCGACATCCTCGGCATCCCGATGGCGGCGCACTTCGACCCGTCGATCCCCGGGCGCGGCGCCGTGAAGACCGGCCCCGGCCGCATCACCCCGTTCCAGACGGGGTACGCGGGCGGCTGGACGTCTTCGCGCCCCGAGCCCTCGCGGATCGACGTGCAGGAGATGTCGTTCGGCACGGGCGTGCGCTGGGAGCTCCCGGAGCCCGACATCGAGGACGACACGCAGGATCCCGGCCCCAACGACATCTCGCGCGTGGTCGCGACGATCTCGCGCGCTGCGGTGGAGGCGGCGGTCCCGGCGCCCCGCAAGCCGTGGCTGCCCGAGCTCGCGCGCACGTACGACCTCGCCCGGCTGCCGAACCCGCGCACCGACGCGATGCTCCTGCTCGGCGTCGAGGACGACCCGACCACGCAGACCCAGCCCACGGTGTTCTACGAGCCGGACCGCGACGGCAACATGGCGATCTACGGCACGGGTGGCTCGGGCAAGAGCGCGACGTTGCGCACCATCGCGGTGTCGGCCGCGATCACGGCGCGCGGCGGGCCCGTCCAGGTGTACGCGATCGACGCCGGCGCGAGCGGCCTGCGCATGCTCGAGGACCTGCCCCACGTGGGAGCGGTGGTCTCGGGCGACGACGAGGAGCGGGTGCAGCGCGTCCTTCGCACGTTGCGCGACGTCGTGGACGAGCGCTCCGCCCGGTACGCCGCGGTGCGCGCCGGTGACCTCAACGAGTACCGCCGGATCGCGAACGTCCCCGACGAGCCGCGCATCCTGCTCCTCGTCGACGGGATCGGGGCGTTCCGCGACGCGTACGAGTTCCGTCCGTCGCACGCGTTCCCCGTGTGGGGCGCCTTCACGCAGATCGCGACGGACGGCCGCCAGGTCGGCGTGCACCTCGTGGTCACGGGCGACCGCGCCGCCTCGGTCCCCACGTCGCTCGGGTCGACCATCCAGAAGCGGCTCGTGCTGCGCCTCGCGAACGAGGACGACTACATGACCCTCGGCGTCCCGAAGGACGTCCTCACGCTGACCTCGCCCCCCGGTCGCGGCATCCTCGAGGAGAACGAGGTCCAGGTCGCGGTGCTCGGCGGCGACGCGAACGTCGCGCTGCAGGCCCGCGAGCTGGGCAGGCTGCGCGACGCGATGGCGCGGCTCGGCATCCCGCAGGCACCCGGCGTCGAGCGCCTGCCGGACAGCTTCACGCTGGACGCGCTGCCCGAGCTCGTGGGCGACCGCCCCGCGATCGGTCTGGACGACCTGGACATCGCGCCCGTGGCGCTGCCCGCACGCGGGACGTTCATGCTGTCCGGCCCTCCCGGAGGTGGGCGCACGACGGCGCTGGTCACCATCGCGCAGGCCGTGCGCCGGGCGCGCGCGGGCCGGGTGGTCTACCTCGCGCCGCGACGCACGAGCATCTCCTCGCTCGACGTGTGGGACACGACGGCGACGTCCCCCGAGGACGTCGTGACGCTGCTCGAGAGCCTCACCGCCGCGCTCGAGGGCGGCTCGCTGCGCCCGGGGTCGTTGACGGTGCTCGTCGAGTCGGTCACGGAGTTCACGGGGACCCCCGCGGAGCAGCCGCTCGCGGCGTTCGTCCGGACGGCCGTGCGCGCGGAGCAGCTCGTGGTGGGGGAGTCGGAGTCGTCGACGTGGGGTCAGGCCTGGGCGATCGCCCAGCCGTTCAAGGCCGGCCGGTCGGGGCTGCTGCTCACGCCGGGCGACCTCGACGGGGACACCCTGCTCGGCACGGGACTGGGGCGGCTGCGGCGCGCCGACTTCCCGCCCGGTCGCGGCTTCCTCGTGGTCTCGGGGAGGGCGCGCAAGATGCACGTGGCGCTGCCCCGCTGAGGGCGCGGCGCTCGCAGACACCTCCGGCGCGGTGATGGGGAGGCCTCCCCATCGACGCGTACGGGGGCCGATGGTTGAGTAGGGCCATCGACAACGGGACGGCGCTCACGCACGGTGGGGGCCGAGGACAGAAGGAGATGAACCATGGCTGGATACTGGGGCGCTAACGTCGAGGACCTCCGCGGGCTCGGTCAGACGCTGCAGCAGAAGGCGGACGAGATCCGGACCACGATGAACACGCTGAACACCCAGGTCCAGGGCGTGACGTGGGAGGGCCCCGACGCCCAGCAGTTCAAGGGCAGCGACTGGCCGGCCGCGCAGACGCAGCTCAACAACGTCTCGCAGATGCTCACCGAGGCGGGCCAGAAGGCGCAGCAGAACGCGCAGCAGCAGGAGCAGGCTTCGAACTCCTGATCCGCGAGCTCCACTGCGGTCCACCGAGGGCGCAGGATCCCGAGAGGGGTCCTGCGCCCTCGGCGTGTCCGGGGTGCCGGCGGTCTGCGAGACTGCTGACGCACCACCCCCGAGGAGAGGCCCTGCCGCATGACCGAGCTGCGCTACCCGAGCGACGACTTCCCCCCTCCCGTGGGCGTCCGCGTGACGGCCCCGGAGGGATGGGTCCCGCTGCCGCACGTCGCGCTCCCGCTCGCGCTCGGCCGGGAGGTGCCCGAGGGAGAGTTCAACCCGAACGTCATCGTCGTGGTCTCGCGCGTGCGGGCCGACGCGACGCTCGACGACGCGCACGCCGAGGTACTGCGCAAGTTGCGCCCCCTGCCGAAGCTGCGCGAGCTGGGCAGCGGCGAGATCGAGGTCGACGGGGTCGCGGGCCGCTGGGTCGAGGCGTCGTTCAAGGGCGGTGGCGGCGTCGTGCTCGTGCAGTCGGTGCGCACGGTCGTCGTGCCGCGCGGGCCCGTCGCGGACGTCGTGCAGACGACCGGCACGTGCACGGTCGTGCAGCACCCGTGGGCGGGCGACGAGATCCGCGCGATCCAGGAGAGCCTGCGCCTCGACCGCTGACACCGCAGGACCGTCACCGTTTACATTCGCCCGGATCACAAGACGCCCTATCCACCTGGCGAGACCGCTGGCACAGTTGGAGGATCGGGAGAGGGCTGAGTGAGGTGACCCTCACCCGGTCGTACAATCGAGGTGGTCTCCTGCGGTCGGCCAGCACCGGCCCGCCGTGACACGGCCGGGTACGAGCCCTGCTCGTCCACCCCGCGTGCCCGACCGAGCACCACACCGAGCACCAGACTCCCGTCCTCGACCGGAAGGCACCCTGTCCTGTGAGCAGCATCCGTCCCCTGCGCGTCGCGATCGTCGGCGCGGGTCCCGCCGGGATCTATGCCGCGGACATCCTGTCCAAGACCGATCTCGACGTGAGCATCGACCTCTTCGAGCGTCTGCCCGCACCGTTCGGGCTCGTGCGCTACGGCGTCGCGCCGGACCACCCGCGCATCAAGCAGATCATCGTCGCGCTCCACAAGGTGCTGAGCCGGGGCGACATCCGCCTCCTCGCCAACGTGGACTACGGCGTCGACCTCAAGCTCGACGACCTGCGGCAGTACTACGACGCCGTGATCTTCTCGACCGGCTCCATCCGTGACGCGGCACTGCCGATCGAGGGCATCGACCTGCCCGAGTCCTACGGCGCCGCGGACTTCGTGTCCTGGTACGACGGTCACCCGGACGTCCCGCGCACGTGGCCGCTCGAGGCGCAGCAGGTCGCGGTGCTCGGCGCAGGCAACGTCGCGCTCGACGTCGCGCGGATCCTCGCCAAGCACGCCGACGACCTCCTGCCGACCGAGATCCCGCAGAACGTGTACGAGACCCTCCAGGCGTCGCCGGTGACGGACGTGCACGTGTTCGCGCGCCGGGGACCGGCCCAGGCGAAGTTCTCGCCGCTCGAGCTCCGCGAGCTCGGCCACGTGCCCGACGTCGACGTCATCGTGTACCCGGAGGACTTCGAGTTCGACGACGGCTCGATGGCCGCGATCAACACGTCGAACCAGACGAAGCAGGTCGTGAAGACCCTCACGGACTGGACGCTCAAGGACCCGTCGGAGCTCACGGCCTCGCGCCGCCTCCACCTGCACTTCCTGCACGCGCCGGTCGCGATCCTCGGTGACGGCAAGGTCGAGGCCCTGCGGACCGAGCGCACGCAGCTCAACGGCGACGGCACGGTCTCGGGGACGGGCGAGTTCCACGAGTGGCCCGTCCAGGCCGTGTACCGCGCGGTCGGCTACTTCGGCTCCCCGCTGCCGGAGATCCCGTTCGACGAGCTCAAGGGCGTCATCCCCAACCGCGAGGGCCGCGTGCTCGACATCGACGGCGAGCACCTGCCGGGCGTGTACGCGACCGGGTGGATCAAGCGCGGACCGGTCGGCCTCATCGGCCACACCAAGTCCGACGCGTCCGAGACGATCCGTCACCTCGTCGAGGACGTCACGGGTGCCGGCGACGGCGGTGACGTCGCGTCGGCCGACCTGGAGGCCGGCCGCGTCGCCCCGCTCGGCACGCCGGACGCCGTCGTGGAGTTCCTCGCAGAGCGGGGCGTCGACTACATCGAGTGGTCCGGCTGGGAGCTGCTCGACGCGTACGAGCGCAGCCTCGGCGAGCCGCACGGGCGCGAGCGCGTCAAGGTCGTCCCGCGCGAGGACATGATCCGCGTCGCACGCGGCGAGTCGCAGGTCGGCTGACCGGCTCCGCGCACCGTCACGACGGCGCCCCACCCGCCAGGGTGGGGCGCCGTCGTCGTGCCGGGGGCTGCCGGGAGACGAGACCGGCTGACGGGCCGGGCGGTGCGACGGATGCCTCGGGAACGTGTCGGTGCCGTGGCACGTTCACCTGGTGGGCGGCGGCAGGACCGCGGCCCTGCGGGCGGCCCGGCACCACGGTGGGCCGCCCCGAGCGTGGAAGGAGCGCCCGTGGGACGACGCCAGCACTTCAACGGTCTGAAGACCGCCGCTCTCTTCGGGGGCATGTGGGTCGTCGTCCTCGGCCTGTGGGCCCTGTTCGGAGCCCGGGCCAACCTGCTCTGGATCTTCGTCGGCATCGGTCTCGTCACGACGTTCTACGGGTACTGGAACTCCGACAAGATCGCGATCCGTGCCATGCACGCCCGGCCTGTGAGCGAGCTCGAGCAGCCGACGATGTACCGCATCGTCCGCGAGCTCTCGACCGAGGCCCGCCAGCCGATGCCGCGCCTCTACGTCTCGCCCACCCAGGCGCCCAACGCGTTCGCGACAGGGCGCAACCCCAAGAACGCCGCCGTCTGCTGCACCGAGGGGATCCTGCGCATCCTCGACGAGCGCGAGCTGCGCGGCGTCCTCGGGCACGAGCTCATGCACGTGTACAACCGCGACATCCTGACCTCCTCGGTCGCGGGGGCGCTCGCGGGCGTCATCACGTCCCTGGCCCAGTTCCTCCTGTTCTTCGGAGGAGACCGCGAGCGGGGCGGCAACCCGCTCGCCGCGCTGGCCATGATGATCCTCGCCCCGATCGCGGCGATGCTCATCCAGATGGCGATCTCACGCACGCGCGAGTACGACGCCGACGAGGACGGCGCGCGGCTCACCGGCGACCCGCTCGCGCTCGCGTCCGCGCTGCGCAAGCTCGACGCGGGGACGCAGCGAGCCCCGCTGCCGCAGAACCGCGACCTCGTCGACGTCTCGCACCTCATGATCGCCAACCCGTTCCGGGGCGCGGGCGTCGCGAAGATGTTCGCGACGCACCCCCCCATGGCCGACCGCATCAAGCGGCTCGAGGCGATGGCCGGGCACGGGCCGGGCTACGGCGGGATCACCTACCACTGAGCGGGTGCAGGGCCGCCTCGAGCGCGGTGGCGACGCCGTCGTCGTCGTTCGTCCCGGTGACGTCCGTGGCCGCGGGGAGAACGTCCGGGTGGGCGTTGGCGACGGCGAACGAGCGACCGGCCCAACGCAGCATGGGCAGGTCGTTCGGCATGTCGCCGAAGGCCCAGACGTCGCGCGCCGAGATGCCCAGCCGCTCGCACCAGCGGGCGAGCGCGGCGTCCTTCGTGATGTCCGGCGCGAGAAGCTCGGCGAGCCCCGCCGCGCCCGAGTAGGCGAGATGGGCGCGGTCGCCGACGACCTCGCGCACGCGGGCGAAGAAGCGCTCCTGCTCGGCGTCGTCGTCGGTCCTGCCGTCGGCGACGACGACCGGCTGGGTCGCCGGTGCGTCGGGCGGGGGAGGAGCGGTGGACGAGCGCGCGAGCACCTTGCCGACCGGGTGCCGCACGGGGTCACCGGGGCCCGGGCCGGGGGTACCGCCCAACGTCTCCTCGACCCGCCGGACGTCGGTCGCGGCGCCCACGGGGTCCGCGGCGTCGTCCGCGGCGGAGCGGAAGCCGGGGTCGAACGTCGGGCCACCGACGCGCTCGAGCGCGAGCGCGACGTCGGGCACGCCCGCCCGCAGGTCGGCGACGAGCTCGCGCGCCACGGCGTCGTCGAACCCGCACACGTCGATCGCCTGCTCCGTCGCGAGGTCCCAGACGGCTGCGCCACCCAGGCAGATCACGCGCCCGTGCCCGCCCACGACGTCGCGCAGCGGCGCGAGCCAGCGCGGCGGGCGGGCCGTCACGAAGACGATCTCGACGCCGGCCTCCTCCGCGGCGAGGAGGGCGTCGCGCGTGCGCTGCGACAGGCTCCCGTCGGAGCGCAGCAGCGTGCCGTCGAGGTCGGTCGCCACGAGGCGTGGCAGCCCGGGGACGGGTCGGCGGGCCGACGGCGCGCGGTGCGGACCGCCGTCGGGTACGGGCACCGCGGGTCTACCGGTAGTTCGTGAACTGCAGCGCGACGTCGAGGTCGGCGGCCTTGAGCAGCGCGATGACGGTCTGGAGGTCGTCGCGCGACTTCGACGTCACGCGGACCTCGTCGCCGGTGATCTGCGTCTTGACGGCCTTCGGGGCCTCGTCGCGGATGATCTTGGTGATCTTCTTCGCGCTCTCGCTGGACAGGCCCTCCTTGAGGGTCGCCGCGAGGCGGTACTCCTTGCCGGAGGGCTTGGGCTCCTTGTCGCCCGTGTCGAGCGACTTGAGCGAGATGCCCCGCTTGATGAGCTTGGTCTCGAAGACGTCGAGGATCGCGAGGACGCGCTCGGCCGAGTTGGCGACCATGACGATGCTCTCGCCGCTCCACGCGATGGACGCGCCGATGTTGCGGAAGTCGTACCGCTGCGCGACCTCCTTGGCGGCCTGGTTGAGCGCGTTGTCGACCTCCTGACGGTCGACCTTGCTCACGATGTCGAACGACGAGTCGGCCATGGTGGTCCTCCCTCGGGGACGGGTGCAGGTGCTGGGTCCACCGTAGTCGAGTGCGCGACGCGCCGAGGGCCGTACGTGGCCCCGGTGCGGCCCCCTGACGCGTCTCACGGGGCGGCCGAGCGCTTCAGGCGCGGGCGGCGAGCCGGGTCGCTCGCGCGGCGTGCACGCCGTCGACGGTGAGCACGACGAGCGCGAGCCACACGAGGACGAAACCCGCCCACCGGGCGGGCGGCATGTGCTCGTGGAACACGAGGACGCCGCAGAGGAACTGCAGGACGGGCGCGAGGTACTGGAGCATGCCGACGAGCGACAGCGGGATGCGGCGCGCCGCGGAGGAGAACAGCAGGAGCGGGACCGCCGTGACGAGGCCCGACGACGCGAGCAGGAGCGCGTGGCCCGGGTCGTCGGGCGAGAACGTGCCGTTCCCCGTCGCGCCGAGCCATGCGAGGTAGGCGAGCGCGAGCGGCGCGATCGTCGTGGTCTCGGCCGCGAGGCCGGGCAGCGCCTCGACGCTCCGGCCGACGCGGTTCTTCACCAGGCCGTAGAGCCCGAAGCTGAACGCGACGCCGAGCGCGATCCAGGGCACCCGGCCGACACCCACCGCGATGACGGCGACCGCGGCGGTGCCGATCGCGAGGGCGACCCACTGCGCGGGCCGCAACCGCTCGCGCAGGACGACGACCGCGAGCAGCACGGTGACGAGCGGGTTGACGAAGTACCCCAGGGCGGCGTCGAGCACGTGGCCGGACAGGACGCCGTAGACGTAGATCGTCCAGTTGGTCGCGACGAGCACGCCGGCGACGCCCAGCAGCGCGAGCGTGCGCGGGCTGCGCAGGACGCGCCCGAACCGGCCGAGCTGTCGCGCGACGACGAGCAGCAGCACGCAGACGACGAGGCTCCAGACGACGCGGTGCGCGATGATCTCGAGCGGTCCGGCAGGCTCGAGGAGCGGGAAGTAGAGCGGCATGGCGCCCCACAGCACGTAGGCGCTCGCGCCGAACAGGACGCCGCGGCGGTCGAGGCCGGCGGCGGGGGAGGGACGCCGGTCGGGCCGTCCGGCGGCGGCGTCGGCGGCGGGGATGCGCTCCGGCGAGGGAGCAGGGTCGGTCACGGGACCACTCTAGGAGCCCGCGACCGAGCGGATTTCGCACTGCGGCCGGACGGGCTGTATCGTTGGCTCGCCGCCATGGCCACCCCGCACGACGTTGCACGGGTCGGTCGTGCGCGACAGCTCCACACGGCAGGTTGCCCGAGCGGCCAAAGGGATCTGACTGTAAATCAGACGGCTCAGCCTTCGGGGGTTCGAATCCCTCACCTGCCACCGGAGCGACGGGGCGTCACCGCAGGGTGACGCCCCGTCGTGGTTCGTCACCGGTTCGCCGGCCGAGCTGTTCCGGGCCATGGACTGGCGGAATCCCGCCGATTTCGTGCCCGGCCCGGTTGCGTGTAGAGTTTTCCGCGCTGCCCCGATAGCTCAGTCGGCAGAGCGTCTCCATGGTAAGGAGAAGGTCAAGGGTTCGATTCCCTTTCGGGGCTCTGTGGTGACGCGGGGTCGTCTTGCTGGAATACTGCGAGACGACCTCGCGTTCGCCTCATGCGGCGGGGTAGCTCAGATGGTTAGAGCGCACGACTCATAATCGTGAGGTCGCGGGTTCGATCCCCGCCTCCGCTACCACTTTCGACAATCTCCGTACGGCGGCCGGCGTCGTGCGGCCTGCACAGCACAAGCGCCCTCCGGAGGCGCGAGAGGTGGCTCACTACCGTGGCAAGCAAGAGCGCTGACGTTCGCCCCAAGATCACGCTGGCCTGCGTGGACTGCAAGGAGCGCAACTACATCACCAAGAAGAACCGTCGTAACGACCCGGACCGCCTGGAGCTCGCGAAGTTCTGCCCGCGCTGCGGCAAGCACACCGCGCACCGCGAGACCCGCTGACCCAGCGGTCCGGCACCCGACCCGTGGCGATCAACGCAGACTTCGCCGGTCGTGAGTACCCGGCGAACGCCGCGTACTCCGTCGGCAGGGAGAAGCTCCGCGAGTTCGCCGCGGCGGTCGGTTCCACGCACCCCGTGCACCACGACCTCGTGGCGGCGCGGGGTGCTGGCTATCCGGACCTCGTCGCACCGCCCACGTTCGCGGTCGTCGTCGCGCAGCGCGCCGAGGCGCAGCTCATCGAGGACCCCGAGGCGGGCATCGACTTCTCGCGCGTCGTCCACGCGGACGAGCGCTTCACGCACCACCGGCCGATCGTCGCGGGCGACGAGCTCGTGACGGTGCTGCACGTGGACTCGGTCGTCGAGCGAGCCGGCCTCGCGATGGTCACCACGCGCTGCGAGATCCTCGCCGAGTCGCCCGGCGACGACGGCGAGCCCGTCCGGACGCCGGTCGCGACGGTCCGCTCCACCCTCGCCGTCCGCGGGGAGGACGCATGAGCACCGAGTCCGGCGCGCCCGGCCGCCCCGTCCTCGCGGACCTCGCGGTCGGCGACGTCGTCGGGACCCGCACGGTCGACGTCGGCCGTGCCCGACTCGTCCGCTACGCGGGTGCGAGCGGTGACTTCAACCCGATCCACTGGAACGACGCGTTCGCAGCCGAGGTCGGCCTGCCGGGCGTCATCGCGCACGGCATGTTCACGATGGGCGCGGCTGTCGCGCTCGTCGAGGACTGGGCGGGCGACCCGGGCGCGGTCGTCGACTACCAGACGCGCTTCACGCGCCCCGTGCCGGTCCCCAACCCCGGCGTCGCGACGCTCGAGGTCACCGGCACCGTCGGCGCGATCGACGCCGAGGCCGGGACCGTGCGCGTCGACCTCACCGTGACCTTCGAGGGCGCGCGCGTGCTCGGCAAGAGCCAGGCGGTCGTCCGGCTCTGACGTCGGTCCCCGCACCGGCAGCGCCTCGGGGAGCACGCCCGCCCGGGCGTCGGACCGTGAGCTGCGCACGACGGCGCCGCACCCGCCCGGGTACGGCGCCGTCGTCGTTCCTGCGTGGCGGCGGTCAGCAGACCTCCCACGAGACGCAGCCGCTGTCCTCCAGGTTCGGTTCCTTGGGCAGCGTGTCGGCGGGGCCCTCCTCGAGGTACGTGTCCCGCGAGGTGTGCACGACCTCTCCGGAGTCCTCGGGCCGCCCGGACGTGACCGCTCCCGAGACCTCGAGAAGACGGTGCTCGACGGGGTCGTACACGTACCGGGTGAGCGTCGTCTGGACCGGCTCGGTCCCCTCGCCCTCGACGGTGATCACCGACTCCAGCCCGATCCCGACGCGACCCTGGGCGTCACGGACCTCGCCGAGCACGGTGACCGTGGGCTGGTTCGTCATCACGGTCCACAGCGCGTCCCGCACGGCAGGCGGCGCCGGGGTACTCCCGATGATGAAGCCGGCCGTCCGCAGCACCGCGTCCTCGCGCGCGTCCTCCTCCTGGTGGAGGGCGACGTTGTCGCGCAGGACGGTCTCGAGCTCTGCGGGCTCGACGGGAAGGGCGTAGAAGACGTCCCATCCCATGTCGACACGCTCACCGGCCAGGAGAAACTCCTGCCCCCAGGAGTGCCGGCCGATCCCGATGGCGGACTCGAGGTCGCCGTCGTTCATCATCAGCCCGGGCCGGTCGTTGCCGAACCACTCGTCGACGACGTCGACGTGCTCGTCCCCGTTGCTCTCGACCTGGTGGATCTCCCGGCGCACGTGCCAGTACGGCGCGTCGGGCCAGCCGGGGTCGGCCGCTGCCGGCGTCTGCTCGGTGGGCTCGGTCGCCGTCGGGGTCTCCTCGTCGGGAGCGACGGGCGCCACGGTCGCCGGGCGGACGTCGGTCGGCCGGTCGACCGCCCACGGCTGCGTCGTCCAGCCCACGCCGACCGCCACGCCGACCGTCACGACGGCGGTCGCGCCGAGGACGGACGTGACGACCCGGCGTCGTCGCACCCGCCGTGCGGCCGGGACGACGCGCGACGTGTCGACGTCGATCGTGGGCGCGGCGGCGTCGAGCCGGTCGCGCAGGGTGCGGGCGAAGTCCTCGTCGGAGCGAGGCAGGGTGGCGTTCATGAAGGGCTCCCCTCGGGGTCGACGAGCGGCGACGAGGACGGGCGACGGGCGGTGGCCTGTGCCCCGGTGGGCGCCCGGCGGGCGTCCGCGGCGTCGGCCGCGGAGAGCACCGACCGGAGCTGCGCGAGCCCGCGCGACGCCGTCGACTTCACGGTGCCGACGGAGACGCCGAGGTCGTCCGCGACCTCCCGCTCGGTCATCCCGACGAGGTGGCGCAGCACGACGATCCGGCGCTGACGGAGCGTGAGGGTCGCGAGCGCGCGGACGAGCCGGTCGCGGTCGGCGTGCGTCTCCGCGGATGCTGGCCCCGCCGGGTGCTCGGGCACCTCGGGAGGGGCGACGAGGACCTCGCGCCGCCGTCGCCTCCAGTGGTCGATGCGGGAGGTCGCGAGCGCCTGCCGGGCGTAGGCGTAGGGGTCGCGCTCGCGCGCCGTCGTCCAGCGCAGGTAGGTCTTGGTCAGCGCCTGCTGGACGAGCTCGTCGGCGAGGTGCGCGTCTCCGCACAGGAGCCACGCGGTCCGCGCGAGGCGGGGTGCGGCGTCGCCCATGAAGTCGGCGAACTCCTGCTCGCGGTCGGTGGCCACCCGCACGAGGGTGATCTGGTCGGGTGGCCCGTCGTCGGGCGCATGGTCGTCCTCCGAGAGGGCGAGGGCGTTCACGGTCATGACTGTGACACGTCCGAAGACCGGGGAAGGTTGAGTCCCGCGCGCGCGAGGATGTCGGCGCGCTGCGGCACGCCGGTCGACGGCGCGCCCTTCCCTGGGTGGGAACGCTCCCACTATCGTGGTGCGCACGGTTCGCCGACGTCAAAGGAGACGCTCATGACCCTGCCCGGACCCCACGACCCCGGACCTCACGACCCCGGACCCCGTGGTCCCGCACCCGACGACCGCCCGTCGAGCACCGGTCGCGCGCTCGACCGCCGCGCCTTCCTCGCCCTCTCGGGGGCGGGCGCCGCGGCGCTGACGACGCTGCTGGCCGCGCCCGCGACCGCGACGACGGCGAGCGCGGCGGTCCTGCCGACCGGTGGCGGTCACGGCGGAGGCCACGGCGGGGGAGCGCGCGACTCCGTCCGTCGTGCGCAGGCCTTCCTCGACGTCATGACGGACGCCTACCCGCAGCAGAACCCTGGCCCGCGCCTCGCCCAGTCCTACGCCGACCAGCTCGGGCTCTTCTCGACGGCGTTCGTCTACGACAACGCCCTCGCGATCTGCGCGTCCCTCACGGCCGGGCGGGCGCACCTCGACCGGGCGCGAGCGCTCGGCGACGGCTTCCTCTTCGCGCAGGAGAACGACCCCGCCCACGACGACGGCCGCCTGCGCCAGGCGTACAACGTCGGCCCGTACGTGTTCTACGACGGCACGCCGCAGGAGCACGGCCTCGTCCTCCCGGACGGGACGGCGAACGTCGGCTGGCAGTTCGGGTTCCTCGGCACCGCGGTCGGGGACATGGCGTGGCCCGGGATCGCGCTGCTGCACCTGCACGCCGCGACGCGCGACCACCGCTACCTGCGCGGCGCGCTGCGCATCGCGGAGTGGATCGTCGCGAACACGTGGTCCACGCGGCCGCTCGGCGGCTTCTCGTTCGGCGTCGACGCCGCGAACGCGCCGGTCCCGAACGGCTCGACCGAGCACA
Source organism: Cellulosimicrobium sp. PMB13 (assembly GCF_051294865.1). Classification (NCBI taxonomy): domain Bacteria; kingdom Bacillati; phylum Actinomycetota; class Actinomycetes; order Micrococcales; family Promicromonosporaceae; genus Cellulosimicrobium; species Cellulosimicrobium sp. PMB13. The sequence continues at coordinate 2,028,857 of NZ_CP145910.1, forward strand.
ACGTCGACTGCGTCGCGTTCTTCCGCCAGCTCGCCGCCGCCACCCGGGACCGGCGCTGGAACCGGGCGGACGAGCACGCGCGCGCCTTCGTCGACCGCATGTGGGAGCCCGACGGCGGATACCTGTACACGGGCACGAACGACGGCACCGAGATCAACCGCGACCCGCTCCCGCTCGACCCGCAGACCTGGGGCTGGCTCGCGCTGCGCGACCGCCGCTACGCACGGGCCCTCGACTGGGCGGCGGACGCTCTCGCGGCGCGCGACGTCGCGGGTGACGGCGTCTCCCAGCTCCCGGCGGGCGTGACGGTCGAGGGCGTGACGTTCTCGAGCGCCAGCCTCACGTCGACGGCGTCGTACAACGGCCTGCCCGTGCATCCGCAGGGCGTGTGGCTCGAGGGCACCGCCCAGCTCGCCGCGGCGCTCGCGGACCGCGACGGGAAGGGCGCCCGGGGCCGGGACGACCGGGGCCGGCACGGCGCGGGGCGGCGCGGGGACGACGACCGCGACCGCGCGGCGGACCTCCTGCGCGAGGTGCGCATCGCGCAGGACAGCGTGGGCGCGGGCCAGACGGTCGGGGGGACCTCGCTGCCCGAGCGGTCCGGCGTCGTCGCGGCGTCGAGCCTGATCGACACCGGGTTCGGCTTCGGGTACTTCCAGGTGCAGCACGTCGGCGCGACGTCGTGGTACCTCCTGGCCGCGGCGGGGGCGAACCCGCTCCAGGTGGGCGGGCTGCGCTGACCTGACGGTCCGGGCTCGCGCCGTCCGCCGTCAGGCGGTCGGCACGGGCCCGGTCGTCGTCCCGACGACGAGCTCGACATCGAGCACGACCGTCCGGGGCTCCTCGCCCGCGAGCAGGCCGATGACGGCGTGACCGAGCTCGGCCCCCTTGCGCGCGAGCGGCTGGTCCACGCTCGTCAGCACGTCGGGGGCGAGCCACGGCAGGTCGAGGCCGTCGAACCCGGCGACCGACACGTCGTCGGGCACGCGCAGGCCGAGCTCGCGCGCCCCGAGCAGCGCGCCCGCCGCGAGCAGGTCGGAGTGGGCGATGACGGCGGTCGGCCGGGACGCGGCGTCGAGAGGCACGACCGCGCCGTCGTCACCCGCACGCCCGAGCAGCGCGATCGCGGCGGAGCGCCCGTGCTCGACGAGCGACGCCTCCGTCTCCCAGCTCGCGACGGGCTCGATCACGTCGCGCACCCCCGCGAGACGGTTGGCGGTGGGCGTCCGGTCGACCTGGGCGAGGCGCACGGCGTCGATCGGACCGCTGCGGTCGGAGGTGTCCAGGGGGAGCGACACCTCGGCGATGCGCGTGTGGCCGAGGTCGACGAGGTGGCGGACGACGTCGGCCGTCCCGCGCCGGTCGGCGATCCCCACGAGCGGCGCGCCCTCGACCTCGCGCCCCTCGCCGATGACGACCCGGACCCCGCGTCGACGCAGCGCGGTGAGGGTCGCGTCCTCGGCGCCGACGCCCCAGACGAGCACCGCGACGTCCATCGCGGCGCTCTCGACGAGCGGGTCGACGGCGTGCGCCGGGTCGTCGGACGGGATGCCCGGGATGAGGAGGACCCCGAGACCGTTCTCGCCCAGCGTGGACACGAGGCCGTCGAGGACCTGGACGGCGACGGGGTCGCGGAAGGCGCGGCGCAGCTGGTCGCCCACGACCACCCCGACGACGCCCGACCGGCCGGACCGCAGCTGGCGCCCGAGCGGGTTGGGGCCGGTGTAGCCGAGCTCCTCCGCGGCGGCGAGGACGCGCGCGCGGGTCTCGGGCGTGATGGGGCCGGCGCCGGAGAACGCGAGCGACGCGGTCGAGACGGACACCCCGGCGAGCTCCGCGACCTTCGCGAGCGTCGGCCGCGAGCGGGGGGCCGGTGGCGCGCCCTCTCCGGGCTCGCCGCCGGACGTGCCGCCGGTCGTACCGCGGGTGCCGCTCATCACGCTCCTGCCTGCCCATGCCTGGACGTACCGTGCCGCACCTGCGCGAACGTGCGTGGTCGGACGGAATGTCGATTGACGCGCGGCCAGCGTACCCGCACACTGGTGACCATGCCTCGAATCGATTCGAAGCGCCCTGTCCTCCGTCGGATCGAATCGATTCGAGGAGGTGCTGCGCACACTCCGTCCCTGTCCCGCGCCCGCTGGGCCCTCCTCGGCATCTTCGCGCTCAACGGCGTCATGATGTCGAGCTGGCTCGCGCGCATCCCCTCGGTGCGTGACGCGCTCTCGCTCACCCCCGCCGACCTCGGCGTCGTGCTGCTCGCCGGCGCCGTCGGGGCGCTCGCGACCGTCACCGCCGCCGGGCCGTTCGTCACCCGGTTCGGCGGCCGGATCGCGTTCGCCGTCTCCGCCGTCCTGTTCGGCGGCGCGTTCCTCCTGCTCGGCCTCGGTCCCGCGACCGGCTCTGTCGCGCTCCTCGCCGCGGGCATCTTCCTCAACGGCATGGCGTTCGCGCTCGGCAACGTGCCCATGAACGTCGAGAGCGCCGGGATCGAGCGGCGCATCGGGCGCACGATCCTCCCGCAGTTCCATGCGGCGTTCTCCGTCGGCGCCGTGATCGGGTCGCTGGTCGGCGCCGCGTGCGCGCACGCCGGGGTGCCCGTCCTCGCGCAATTCACGGTCACTGGCGCGGTCGCCCTCGTGTGGCGCCTCGTGGCGATCCCCGCGACCGTGCACGACACGGCCGTCGTCCGCCGGCCGCGCGGCGCCGGAACCGCACCGGAGCACGCGCCCGCTGCCCTGGAGTCGCTCGGGGACGCCGTCGTGGACGTCGAGACCGCCGGCCTGCGCGCCCGCCTGGCGCGCCGCGGCGCCCGGCTCGGCGCCGCCCTGGGCGCGTGGCGCGAGCCGCGCACGCTCCTCATCGGCCTCGTCATCCTGTCCGCCGCGCTCTCGGAGGGGTCGGCCAACGACTGGCTGTCGCTCGCCGTCGTCGACGGCTTCGCGCAGACCGAGGCCGTCGGCGCGGTGGTGTTCGGCACGTTCGTCGCCGCGATGACCGTCATGCGCCTCCTGGGCACCCGGCTGATCGACCGGTTCGGGCGCGTCGCCGTGCTCCGCGCCTCGGGCGTCACGTCGATCGTCGGGCTCGTCCTCTTCGGGTTCGCGCCGACGCTCACGCTCGCCGGGGTCGGCGTCGTGCTGTGGGGGTTCGGTGCCGCGCTGGCCGTGCCCGTCGGCATCGCGGCGGCCTCGGACGAGCCGCTGCGCGCCGCAGGCCGCGTGTCCGTCGTCTCGGCGTTCTCGTCGATGGCGTCGCTCGCCGCCCCGCCGCTCCTCGGCCTCGCGGCCGAGGCCATGGGGGCGCGCCACGCCCTCGTCCTCATCGTCGCCGCGATGGTCCTCAGCGTCCTCCTCGCGCGCCAGGTGGCGCCGCTGCGCACCCCGGCCGCGCTCGCCGCCCGCCGGGCGGGGGAGGATGGAGCGGTGCCCGACGCCGCCTCCGCCCCGGACCTGACCCCCGCCCCGGGTGCTCCGTCCCCTGAGGCCAGAGCGACCGGCGCCCCCGGGCACGACGCGCCCGAGGCCACGGCGCACGACGCCCGCCCGACGCGCGTGCGCCGGCGCACCGACGTCCGCCACGGGCGCCGTCGTCCCCACCGATCCCCCCACCGCCGCGAGGAGACCTCCGCATGACCGCCCCGTCCCTGCCCGCGCCCGCACGCGCCGTCGCGCTCGCCGCGTGGGCCGTCTTCGCGGTGTTCTTCCTCAACGGCTTCAACTTCGCGACCTGGGCGTCGCGGCTGCCCGCCGTGCGCGACGAGCTCGGGTTCGCCGAGTCCCAGATGGGTCTTCTGCTGCTCTTCATGGCCGTCGGCTCGTTGCTCGCGCTCCCGTTGTCCGGGCTCGTGGTCCAGCGGCTCGGCGCGGCGCGCGCCGTCGTGATCTTCGCGACCATCAACACCGCGGGCCTCGTGACGACCGCGTTCGCCGTCTCCGAGGGGGCCGACTGGGTCGTGCGCGTCGGGCTGTTCGTCACCGGGATCGGCACCGGGGTGTGGGACGCCGCGATGAACCTCGAGGGCGCCGCCGTCGAGCAGCGCCTGGGCCGCGCGATCATGCCGCGGTTCCACGCCGGGTTCTCGTTCGGCACGATGGCGGGCGCGGGCCTGGGCGCCGTGGCCGCGGCCGCCCACGTGCCGGTGCAGTGGCACCTCGCCGCCGCCGTGGCCGTGAGCCTGCTCGCCGTCCTGTGGTGCGTGCGGCTCTTCCTCCCGGCAGGCAGGGTGGACGACGGCGGGACGCGGCACGCGGACGACTCCGGCGGTGCCGACCCAGCCACCGCCGTCCCCGTCCACGGGCCCGGCGACGACCGGTCGCGCGGCGCCCGGTCGGCGCTGTCGGCGTGGACCGAGCCGCGCACGCTGCTCATCGGTCTCGTCGTCCTCGCCGCGGCGCTCACCGAGGGCGCGGCGAACGACTGGGTGAGCCTCGCCGTCGTCGACGGGTTCGGGACGGACAACGCCATGGGCGCCGTCGGGCTCGCCGTGTTCCTCACGGCGATGACCGGCATGCGGCTGCTCGGGACCGGCCTGCTCGACCGCTACGGGCGGATCGCCGTCCTGCGCGGCTCCGCGGGGCTCGCGCTCGCCGGGCTGCTGCTGTTCGGGCTCGCCCCGAACCTGTGGCTCGCCCTCGTCGGCGTCGTCCTGTGGGGCATGGGCGCGGCGCTCGGGTTCCCCGTCGGGATGAGCGCGGCGTCGGACGACCCGCAGCGCGCCGCGGTGCGCGTGAGCGTCGTCGCGACCATCGGCTACTCGGCGTTCTTCATGGGGCCGCCGCTCATCGGGTTCCTCGCCCACGAGGTCGGGTACCGGTCCGCGCTGCTCGTCATCGCGATCCCGGTCGTCGTCGGTCTCCTCGTCGTCGGCGCGGCGCGGCCGCTCCCGACGGCCGCCGGAGGAGCGGGCGACCGGGCCGCCGACGACGGCGCCCGTCCCGGCGCGGACGACGCCGCGTCGACCGTCGACCGCCCGAACTAGGCTGTCCGGGTGACCTGCGAACCCGCCGCGCCCCGCGTCGTCGACCCGGCGACCGCCACCGCGACCGCACCCGGCCTGCGTCCCGACTCCGTCGGCGACCCGACGCTCGCCGAGCTGACGACGCTCCGCGTCGGCGGCCCGGCGGACCGCTACGTCGAGGTCCACGACGAGGCCGAGCTGATCGCCACGGTCCGCGCCGCCGACGACGCGGGCGAGCCGCTCCTGGTGCTGGGCGGCGGGTCGAACCTGCTCGTCGCGGACGAGGGGTTCGGGGGCGTCGTCGTGCGCGACCTGCGCCAGGGCGTGACGGTCGACGCGCAGGACTCGTGCGGCGGCGCGAGCTTCACGGCCCCCGCGGGCCAGGACTGGGACGCGCTCGTGGCGCGCGCCGTCGCGGAGGAGTGGGTCGGCGTCGAGGCGCTGTCGGGCATCCCCGGCACGGTCGGCGCGGCGCCGGTCCAGAACATCGGGGCGTACGGCCAGGAGGTCGCGGGCGTCGTCTCGACCGTTCGCGTGTGGGACCGCGTGCGCGGCCGCGTGCGCACGCTCGCGCTCGGCGAGCTGGGCTTCGGCTACCGCACGTCGGTGCTCAAGCGGTCGATGCACGTGGGGGCGGGTGATGCCGGTACCGACGGCGACGCGTCGGGCCCGTGGTACCCGTCGCCGCGCTGGGTCGTCCTCGAGGTCGGCTTCCAGACCCGGCTCGGCTCGCTGTCCGCACCCGTCGCCTACCCGGAGCTGGCGCGCCGCCTCGGCGTCGAGGTGGGGGAGCGTGCGCCGATGGCGGACGTGCGCGAGGCCGTCCTCGCGCTGCGCGCGGGAAAGGGCATGCTGCTCGACGGCGACCCTGCGGCTCCCGACTACGACCGCTGGAGCGCGGGCTCGTTCTTCACGAACCCCGTCGTGCCCGCCGACCAGGCGGACCTGCTGCCGGCGGAGGCGCCCCGCTACCCGGTGCGGTCCGCGACCCCGAGCCGGACGACGGGCCCGAGCCTCGGCGAGGTCGACCCGACGCTCGTCAAGACGTCCGCGGCGTGGCTCATCGAGCACGCCGGCTTCGGCAAGGGTTTCGGCGTCCACGGCGCGTCGAGCCCGGCGACGCTCTCGACGCGTCACACGCTCGCGCTGACGAACCGCGGCGGGGCGAGCGCCGCCGACGTGCTGGAGCTCGCGCGCGCGGTCCGGGACGGCGTGCTCGACGCCTTCGGTGTCGAGCTCGTCCCGGAGCCGGTCCTCGTCGGGGCCTCGCTGTAGTCGCGTCTCCGCACGGGCAGGGTCAGTAGACGACGACCGTCGTCCCGGGCGGGGCGCCCCACGTGTCCCAGATCCAGTTCATGGCGCTGTTCGCCACGCGGATGCACCCGTGCGACGCCGGCCACGGCGGGATGGAACCCGAACCGTGCACCGCGATGCCGCCGGTGAAGAACTTGGGCCGCCACATGCTGCCGAGCTCGAGGCTCGACTCGTAGTTCGCGTCGACCTGCCGGCCCACCTGGAACGTCCCCGTCGGGGTGCCGGCCCGGTACGACCGGCCCTTCGCCTCGAACCGCTCCCCGTTGCCCGACGACGCGTTGATCACGGTCACGACCCTGCCGTCCTCGACGGCGAGGAGGAGCTGGCGGTCGAGGTCGATCTCGATGACCTTCCCCGACCCGGTCTGCGCCTGCGGCCGCACGCCATGGTCGAGGGCGGCCTGCGTGGCGGGCCCGACGACGCCGTCGCGCGAGATGCCTGCGGCCTTCTGCAGCGCCCACACGGCCTGCTGGGTCCCGGGCCCGAAGTCGCCGTCGGGCGCGCCGATGAAGTAGCCGAGCTCCGCGAGCCGGGACTGGAGCGCGACGACCCGGTCGCCGTTCGCGCCGCGCTCGAGCTCGGCGGGCTCCGCGGGGGGCGGCGGCTCGGCGGCGGGCGGGGGAGTCGTCTCCGTCTCCGTCGGGGCCGGCGCCGGCGCCTCGGTGGGCGTGGGGGCCGGCTCCGGAGCCTCGGTGGGGGTCGGCTCGGCCGAGGGGGTCTCGCTCGGGGTCGTCGTCGGGGTGGCGTCGTCCGTCGTGGACGACGGCGCGGGCTCGCTCTCCGCGGTCGCCGACGGTGTGCGCGCGGGCTCCAGGTCGGGCAGCCCGGCCTGGCAGCCGGTGAGCACGAGCAGTCCGACGACGGTCGGCACGAGGGCGCGGAGCAGCCCGGCCCGCTGTCCGGCCGCGCGGGCAGGCGCAGCCGTCGCCGCTCTCGGCGCGTCGTGCCTCGTGGGTCCGTCCTCCACGTCTGTTCCCCCTCCGGTCTGCGCGGGAGCGGTCCCTCGTGCCGCCGCGCGTGGTGCGGAGACCCATCATGCGTCGCACGAGGACGTCCGGTCCGCGACCCGAGCGGGTGAACCGCGGATCGTGATGCTCTCGTGACGCTCGGCCTCGACGAGCGGGGTCCCGGTGGCGCGTGAGGTCTCCTCCCGGCACTCGTCGGTCGGGCGGTCGCGGGCCCGGGTTCAGCCCTCGTCCCGGTCCGGCTCGCGACCCAGGGCGGCGAGGACCAGCGCGAGGACCCTCTCGTCGCTCAGGCCCGACGCGCGCGCGGTCGCCACCAGGTCGCGTGCCGCGCGGCGGGCGTCCACGTCGTCGGCGGAGACTCCGTCGGACACCACGGTCCCTGCCCGACGGCGGGTGGTCACCACGGCCGACTCCTCGAGCTCGCGGTAGGCGCGCGCGACGGTCCCGGGCGCGAGACCGAGGTCCGTCGCGAGCGCGCGGATCGTGGGGAGCCGGTCGCCGGGGGCGAGCCGGCCCGCGGCGACGTGCGCGACGACCTGCGCTCGGATCTGCTCGTACGGCGCGACGCCGGACCCGAGGTCGATGCGGACCCGCAGCTCAGGCACCGGCGGGCGCTCCGTGCGGCGACGCGTGCCCGGAGACCGCGTCGGGATCCGGCGCGGCGCGCACCAGGACGGCGAGCGACGCGAGCGCGAGCAGCACCCCGACGACGGCGAGGACGACGGCGCCCGGATAGCCCACCCGTGCCGCGGCGTTCCCCCCGAAGAACAGCATCCCCGCCGCAGTGAGCGCCAGAGCGAGCTGCACGCCTCGCAGCACCCGGTGGGCGGACAGGCGGCGCAGGGCGAGGTCCCAGGCCGGTCCCACGAGCGCCACGGCGGGCCGCCGGGCGACGAGCCGCAGGACCCCCTCCGACGCGCCGACGAGGACCACGGCTCCCAGGGCGAGCCACACCCCGTAGAAGGCGCCGGGGTACGGGCCGGCCGTCGACGTGACGTCGCCCGCCACACGCGTCACCGACCGGCCGTCGTCCCCAGCGGTCAGACCACCGACCGCGGCGAGGACCACGACGCCCGCGGCGAGCGCCCACGTGAGGCGCCGCAGGCCGGCGGGCGCGACGTCGGCCACGGTGCGCGGCTGGAGGGACGCCGAGCGGACGACCGTCCGTTGCCGCGGCCACGTGCGTTCACCGAGCGCGTGCACCGCCAGGAACGCGGCGCCGACGAGCGCGGGGGTGAGGCCCAGGAGCACGCCCTCGGCGAGCCCGTCGACGACCGTCGTGGCCTGCGCCGCCAGCACGGCGGTGAGCACGCCCGCCGCGGCCGCGGATCCCGCGACGATGCCTGCGTGCCGCCGCGCGGCGCTCCGGACCGGGTCGTCGTCGGCGAGCGCGCGCAGCGAGGGCCCCGGTCCGGCGCCGCGAGCGAGCGCGCGGACGGCGAGCGCGACCGCCACGGCGACGCCCGCCAGGAGGAGGGCGACGATGATGCTCCACACGACGTCGTAGGCCGCGGGGACGAAGAGGTCCGCCGGCGCATTTTGTGCCAGAGTTTGTATCGGCATGCCGTGACGATCCCACCGCCGTGGCGACGTGTCAAGACGCCGGCGGCCCGGCCTTCTCGTCGGCGGATGAGAGCTCTCTCATCCGCGTCTCACGCGTGCCACACCGCCGTGGGGTGGCCTGTCCTCGTGACCGTGACCGCTCCCGCGACCCCCGGACCCGTCGCCCTCGACCAGCGCGCGTGGCTCGACCTGCTCACCACCCCGGCGGCCGCCGACCTCCTCGCGGTCGCCCTCGGCGCCGACGGCGCACGCCTCGGGGCGTGGAGCGTCGACCGCGTGCACGCCCGCCCGGGGGCCGAGGTGACGGTCGGGTACGAGGTCGCCGCCCGGCGCGACGTCCCCGCGTCGCCCGCCGTCACCGGGTCCGTCGCCGAGTCGGCCGAGTACCTGCTCGCGACGACGGCGGAGCTGCCGGACGACGTCGTCGCGCGCGGCGTGGTGCGCCTGGTCGACGGGCCGCGCGTCGTGCACGTGTGGCGGCACCCGGCCGACCCGATGCTCCCCGGGCTGACCGCCGCGTGCGACCCGGCGGAGCTCACCCGACGTCTGCGCGCCGCCGGGCACCCTGCGGACGTCGAGTCCGTCGAGATCGTCACCTACCGGCCGCTGCGTCGCGCGGTCCTGCGGGCCCGCACCACGCGCGGCACCGTCTACGTCAAGGTCGTGCGCCCCGACCGGGTCCGTCCCCTCGTGCGTCGGCACGTCCTGCTCGGCGGCTCTGGCCGGGCGCCGGGCGTGGTCGTCGCGCCGCGCTGCCTGTCGTGGTCGGCCGACGGGGTCGTCGTGCTCCGGGAGGAGAGCGGGCGGTCCCTCGCCCAGCACCTGGCTGCGACCACTCCCGGCCACCGCGCGACCGCGATCGACCCGCTCACCCTGCTGCGGGCGCTCGACGAGCTGCCCTCCGCCGCGACCACCCTCACGCGCCGCCCGGCCTGGGCCGAGCGCGTCGAGCGGTACGCGGGGACGGCCGTCGAGGTGCACGGGCTCGACGCCGCGCGCACCGGCCGCGTCGCGGCCGCGGTCCGCGCGGCCGGTGACCGCGGGCTCGGCCCGGTCGTGGCGACGCACGGCGACTTCCACGCCGCGAACATCCTGCTCGACGGCGAGGCCGCCCCCACTGACGTGCGCGAGCAGGGTGCGGCAGCCGTCGGCGGTCGCGTCGGCGTCCTGCTCGACGTCGACACCCTGGGGCCCGGGCACCGCGTGGACGACCTGGCGTGCGTCGTCGCGCACCTCGCCGTGCTGCCCTCGCTGTCCGCGGCCGACTACGCGGGGGTCGACGGGCTCGTCGACCGCTGCCTCGCCGTGTTCGACGCCGTGGTCGACCCGGCCGCGCTGCGCCTCCGGGCGGCGGGCGTCGTGCTGTCCCTCGCCTCGGGGGCGGCCACGCAAGAGCTGGCCGAGGCCTGGCTCGCGGTCGCCGAGGACCTCGTCGACCGGGCGCTCGCGGTCGACGGCCCTGCCCTCCCGTTCCCTGAGAGGTCTCTCATCGACGGCTCCTCGCCGTCTCACGTCCCGTCGGAAGACTCATGTTCAGACGCAGCCGGCAGGTTGCGCGCACCACGACACGAAGGAGAAGGATCATGAAGGCTCGCAGCGCATGGATCGTGACGGGCGCTCTCGGCGCGGTCGGTCTCGGCGCGACCGTCGCCACGGCGCAGGGCGCGTTCGACGCCCCGGACGCGGCCGTCGTCTCGCCGGCGGTCCAGGTCGACGCGTCGACCCCCGCGTCGCCCACGACGACGAGCACGCCGAGCCCGAGCGCCGTCCAGAACGGGTCGTCGGTCACCACGGTCACCGCGAACACCGCACCTTCGGCTCAGACGGCGAACACGGCTCCGTCGGCTCAGACGGCGAACACGGCTCCGTCGGCGAGCACCGCCCCGACAGCCGACACCGCGAACACCGCCCCGACGGCGAACACGGCGAACACGCCGGCCACCGCCCCGACCGCGGACACGGCAGTCACGCCCCCGACCCCGCAGTCGGCCGACTGACCGACCGCCGAGAGAGCGACGCCCGGCCGCCCACCCCGTGGGACGGCCGGGCGTCGCTCTCTCGGCCGGTGGTCGCTGTCTCGCGGCGCGGCGCTCGCTGGGACGGCGAACGGTGGGGCGGTGGGACGCGCAGGTCAGCGGGACGCGTCGGCGAGCCGGTAGCCCATGCCGCGGACGGTGACGAAGTGCTCGGCACCGAGCTTGTTGCGCAGGTAGCGCACGTACACGTCGACGACGTTCGAACCGGGGTCGAAGTCGTAGCCCCACACGCGCGACAGCAGCTGCTCACGGCTGAGCACCTGGCCGGGGTTGCGCAGGAACGCCTCGGCGAGCGCGAACTCGCGCGCCGAGAGGTCCACCTCGCGCTCGGCGGTCCGTGCGCGCCGCGTGCGCAGGTCGAGGCTGAGCGACCCGTGGCTCAGGACCGTGACCTCGCCCGCCGGCTCGGTCCGCAGCCGCAGCCGGATCCGCGCGAGGAGCTCCTCGAACCGGAACGGCTTGGCCATGTAGTCGTCGGCGCCGCCCTCGAGCCCCGCGACGGTGTCGTTCACCGAGGTCCGTGCCGTGAGGATGATGACCGGGATCGCGTTGCCCGTCTCGCGGAGCCGGCGCAGCACCGTGAAGCCGTCCTGGTCCGGCAGGCCGAGGTCGAGCACGAGGAGCGCGAAGTCCCCCGTGCTGGCGAGGTCGAACGCCTCGCGCCCGGTCGCGACCGTCGTGCTCGCGTAGCCCGCGGAACGCAGGCCCTTCGCGACGAACGACGCGATGCGGGTCTCGTCCTCGGCCACGAGGATCTGGCTCACGGGGCGGTCCTTCCGTCGGGGTGGGTCGGTGCGCCGGTGTCGTCGCCGGGCAGCAGCGGGGTGGTGGCCGTCGGTGCGGTGGGCGCGGTGGCGGCCGTGGCCGCGTGCCCCGACGTCGCGGTGCCCGACGTCGCGGTGCCCGACGTCGCGGTGCCCGACGTCGCGGTGCCCGACGTCGCCGTGCCCGGGGTCGCCGCCGGGAGGTCGAGCGAGAACGTGGACCCGACGCCCGGCGTCGATGCGACGGCCGCGCGCCCGCCGTGCCCCTCGGCGATCGCGCTGACGATCGCGAGCCCGAGCCCGGCCCCGTCGGGGCGCTCGCGGCCCGCGGGCGCCGGGGCCTGGGCGAACCGTTCGAAGATGCGACCGACCTGGTCGGGCGGGATGCCGACCCCTTCGTCCCGCACCCACAGGCGCAGGCGCGCCCCGTCGTCGGACACCGCGGACCCGATCGCGACGACCGACCCGGGGGCGGAGAACTTCACGGCGTTCGCCGCGAGCTGCAGGAGCGCCTGCGTGATCCGTTGCGCGTCGACGGGGGCGACGACGTCCGCGCGCGCGTCGACGAGCCAGCGCCGGTCGCCGAGCGTGCGGACCTTGTCGAGCACGTCGTCGGTGAGGCGCCCGACGTCGGTCGCCGCCGGGCGCACGAAGTCGGGTCGGCCGACGGTCGCGAGCGTCACGAGGTCGTCCACGAGGCGGTTCATGCGGTCGAGCTCGTCGAGCGTGAGGTCGCGCGTCTCCCGCGCGTCCTGCGGGTCGTGGGGGTCCATGAGCTCGAGGTGCCCGCGGACCACGGTGAGCGGAGTGCGCAGCTCGTGCCCGACGTCGTCGAGCAGCCGGCGCTGGGACTCGAACGACGTCTCGAGGCGGTCGAGCATGCCGTTGACCGTCCGTGACAGGTGCGACAGGTCGTCGTTGCCGGTGACGGGGATGCGTGCGGTGAGGTCGGTGTCGCCGATGGCTTGCGCGGTGCGGGCGAGGACCCGGATCGGCCGCAGGAGCCGTCCGGCGACGACCCAGCCCACCACCCCGGTGAGCACGAGCGCCCCGAGCGCGACGAGCGCGTAGGTGCCGAAGACGCGCGTGAGCTCGGCGTGCTCCGCCGTGCGGTCGTAGGCGAGCACGAGGGCGGCGGGCTCGGCCGCGGTCCCGGGGGAGTCGGCCGACCCGGTCGCCCCCGCCACGGTGACCGGGGCGACGAGCACGCGGTAGTCCGCCGTGGCGGTCATGACTGAGCGCAGCACGTTCAGCTCGCCGTCCACGAACGGCGCGACGGCGGCGAGCAGCTCGGCGTCGTCCTCGAGGTGCACCTGGACGTCCTGCTGCGAGACGAGCGGCGCCCGGTCGGCCCGCAGACCGATGATGCCCTCGTTGCGGCCGGGGACGACGAGCTGGATCGCGGCGACGACCACGTCCTCGGACGACGTGAACGGCTCGCCCGTCACCGGGTTCACGCCCGAGGCGCCGAGGGTCTTCAGCTCGACCGCGCTCCGCCGGAGGCTCTCGTCGAGTCGCGTGTCGACCTGCCCGCGCTGCAGCAGCCATGCGGCGCCACCGGCGACCACCAGCGCGAGCGCGGACAGCGCGAGGAACGCCGCGAGCATGCGCGTCCGGACGGTCAGCCCGAAGCGGTGCCGTTCGCCCTCGACGCCGGCGGCGTCGACGGGCCGCGGCCGACGCGCCATCAGTCGTCCCCCGGGGTGTCGTCGTCATCGGGGCCGTCGTCGCCGTCGTCGCCGTCGTCGCCGTCGTCGTCATCATCGTCGTCGTCGGACGACGGCGGCGCGGGGGCCACCGGGGCGACGTCGCCTCCCGGCTCCGTCGGCACGGTCTCGCGGGGCGTCGGGTCCGGCTCGCCCTGCCCGGGGCCGGACGGGGCGGTCGGGGCGGGGGAGGGCGTCACGACCACGGCCGGGCCCACCTCCCGGTCGTCCGGCCGGGCGGACAGCGCCGACGCGGCGGCACCCCCGGCGAGCAGGAGGAGGAGTGCGCCGACGATCCAGGCGACGGTCCGGCGGGTCATGGGCCCAGTATCCGAGAGGCTCATGAGACGCACATGAGAACCCCCGCTCGGGTCGGCCCGTCGGCCCGAGCGTGTCAGGAGCCCGCGAGCCAGTCGTCCACGCCGGCGAGGAGGCGCGCCCGCGTCGCCTGCGAGGCCCGGCTCGCCCGGATCGACGAGCGCGCCAGGTCGGCGAGCTCGTCGTCGGAGAACCCGTGCTCGTCCCGTGCCGTCTCGTACTGGGCGACGAGGCGCGACCCGAAGAGCAACGGGTCGTCCGCCCCGAGCGCGACGCGCGCGCCCGCGTCGACGAGCGCTCCCAGCGGGACCTGGGCCGCGTCGTCGTACACGCCCAGCGAGACGTTCGACGCCGGGCAGACCTCGAGCGCGATGCCGCGGTCCACGACGTCGTCGAGGACCCGCCGGTCCTCCGCGGACCGGACGCCGTGACCGAGCCGGTCGGGGACGAGGGCCTCGACGACCTCGTGCACGTGCGCGGGCCCGAGCAGCTCGCCGCCGTGCGGCACGGACGCGAGCCCCGCCCGCCGGGCGATCGCGAACGCGCGCGCGAACTCCGCCGTGTCGCCGCGGCGCTCGTCGTTGCTCAGCCCGAACCCGACCACCTCGCCAGGCCCCTCGCCCGCGTACTGCGCCGCGAGCCGCGCGAGCGTGCGCGCGTCGAGCGGGTGGCGCATGCGCGACGCCGCGACGACCACCGCGACCTCCGTCCCGGTCTCGGCGCTCGCGGACCGGGCGGCGTCGAGCACGATCTCGACCGCGGGGGTGATCCCCCCGACGAACGGCGCGTACGACGTCGGGTCGACCTGGATCTCGAGCCGCCCCGAGCCCTCGGCGGCGTCGTCCTGCGCCGCCTCGAGCACGATGCGGCGCATGTCGGCCTCCGAGCGCACGCACGCGCGCGCGGCGTCGTACAGACGCTGGAAGCGGAACCACCCGCGCTCGGTGGCGGGCAGGCGGAGCGGGTCCCCGTCGAGGAGCGCGTGGGGGAGCCGGACCCCGTACCCCGCGGCGAGCTCGCGCAGGGTCTCGAGGCGCATCGACCCCGTGAAGTGCAGGTGCAGGTGGGCCTTGGGGAGCGTCGCGAGGTCTCGCACACGCCGGAGTCTGTCACGGGTCGCGGCGCCTGGCAGGGCCGTGACGTCGGCCGACGGTCAGGTGGTCGTCAGGTAGCCCCGGTCCATCGCGACGGTCACCGCGGCCGTCCTGTCGTCCACGCCGAGCTTCGCGAACGCGCGCAGCAGGTGCGTCTTGACCGTCGCCTCGGCGATGAAGAGCTCCTTGCCCACCGCCGCGTTCGACAGCCCGCGCGCGACGAGCCGCAGCACCTCGGTCTCGCGGTCCGTGAGCCGGTCGCCGCGGACGGAGGTCACGAGCCGGGTCGCGACGCTCGGCGCGAGCACCGTCTGCCCGCGCGCCGCGGCGCGCACGCCCGCGACGAGCTCCTCGCGCGGCGTGTCCTTGAGGAGGTACCCCGTCGCCCCCGCCTCGACCGCCCGCAGGATGTCCGTGTCCGTCTCGTACGTCGTGAGCACGACGACGCGTGGCGCAGCCCCGCCCGCTGGCCCACCGTTCGCCGGGGCCCGCCGCCCGGGCGCGCCCGACGCGGCGAGGATCGCCGCCGTCGCGCCCACGCCGTCGAGCACGGGCATGCGCAGGTCCATGAGCACGACGTCGGGTGCGAGCTCTTCCGCGAGCGTCACCGCCTGCTCACCGTCGCCCGCCTCGCCGACGACCTCCAGGTCCGGCTCCGCCGCGAGCATCCCGACGAGCCCCGACCGGACCACGGGGTGGTCGTCGACCACGAGGACGCGCACGGGCACGACCCGCACGGGGGCGCTCATGCCGCACCGTCCGTCACGCCCGTCGGCGTGGTCGTGTCCCCGGCTGCCGCGGGGGACACGTCCGTGCGCCGAGCCGTCGCACCGCTGCTCGGCGGCGCCGTGCTCGTCGTGGCACCGTCGCTCGACGGCGTCGTGCTCGCCGGCGCGGTCCGGGAGGACCGGGCGGTGCGCGGCAGCTCGACCACGACGACGGTCCCCCCGGTGTCGCCGGGCCCGAGGCGGACGGTCCCCCCGCCCGCGGCGACACGCTCGCGCATCCCGCGCAGCCCGTAGCCCTCGGTGAGGTCGGCGGGCAGGCCGTGACCGTCGTCGTGCACCGCGAGGCGCGTCACGGCCGGGTCCTGCGTGAGCTCGACCCGCACCGAGCGCGCGCCCGCATGGCGGCGCACGTTCGCGAGCGACTCCTGGGCCGAGCGCAGCAGCACGACCTCGTCGGCGCTGGAGAGGCCGACGACGCCGTCGAGCCGCGTCCGGACGGCGACGCCGGACTCCGCGCCGAACCGTTCGGCGAGCCGCCCGATCGCGTCCGCGAGCGTGCCGCCCGCCTCCAGCGGCACGGGACCGGTCGCCGCGACGAGCGCGCGCGCCTCGGCGAGGTTCTCGCGGGCCGTGGCCTCGACCAGCGCGAGGCGCTCGGCCGCCGCGTCGTCCGCCTCCCTGTCGAGGTCGGCCCGTGCGGCCTGGGCCAGCATGACGATGCTCGTGAAGCCCTGGGCGAGCGTGTCGTGGATCTCCCGAGCCACCCGCTCGCGCTCCGCCGCGACGCCCTCCTGGTGGTGCGAGCGCGCGAGCTCGGCCTGCGTCGCACGGAGCTCGTCCACGAGCCGTGCGTGCCGCTCCGACTGGCGCATGGTGTGGGCGGTCCACAGGCCCAGACCGATCGAGAACGCGAGCGCCACCCCCATCTGCGGTGCCGTGCCCGCGAGCGCGGACGCGTCGACCCCGCCGACCTCGGGGTCCCACGCGAGCGCGACCGCGGTGCCGCCCGCCAGCACGACGCACAGCACGACCTGCACCCACAGGTGCTCGGACATCATCCAGATCTGCGTGAAGGTCGCGAACAGCAGCAGGGTGCCGAGCGTGTCCTGGGCGGCGACGACGATCGTCGCCGCGACGGCCACGACCAGGTAGAGGTGAGCGGCCACCTGGTCGCGCGTGCGCGCTGCGCGCCGCCCCCAGGCCACGTACGCGACGATCATCGTGGCGATCGCCGCGAGCGCCACGACGAGGGCCGTCCCGTGCACCGGCGCGGTGAACAGCGCGACGCCGCTCAGGCCGACGATGAGGTAGTACGCGACGTCCCACCAGCGCACGTCCCGCGCCCAGGTGCCGTCGAGCTGTGCCGTCGCGGTCCCCTGTGCCCCGGACGGGTCAGCCGTCGTCACGACGACGCCACCGGAACGTGCGCGCGCCCACGACGAGACCCACCACCAGCCATGCGACCAGTACAGCAGCCGTGGCGCCGTGCTGCCACGACCCCGACGGCTCGAGCGACGCCGCCTCCTCGGGCAGGAACACCGAGCGCATGCCCTGGGCCATCCACTTGAGCGGGAACACCGACGCGACGGACTGCATCCACGTCGGCAGCGCGAAGAACGCGAAGAACACGCCGGAGATGAACTGCAGCACGAGGACGACGGGCGTGACGACCGCCGTCGCGGACTTCCCCGAGCGGGGGAGCGACGAGAACGCGACGCCGCACACCGCGCCGGCGGCGCAGCCCAGGACGAAGACCCAGAGGAACGTGGCGACGCGCTCCGCGCCGTCGGGCATGGTCCACGGCATGGGGACGTCGAACGCGAACGCGGCGAGCGCGAGCAGCAGCGCGGTCTGCACGACCGACGTCGCGAGCACGAGCCCGACCTTGCCGTAGAAGTACGCCGTCGCCGGCAGGGGCGTCGAGCGGAGCCGCTTGAGCGTGCCGTCGTCGCGCTCGACCGCGATCGAGATGGCGAGCGACTGGAAGCTCGTGAGCATGACGCCCGTCGCCACCATCCCCGGCAGGAAGTACTGCGCGAACGGGACGCCGTAGCCGTCCATGCCCTGGTCCTGGCCGTCGAAGACCGACGCGAAGATCGCCAGCATGATGACCGGGTACGTGAAGATGAAGATCACCGCGTCGCGCTCGCGGAAGAACGCGCGCAGCTCTGCGCCGGTGCGTGCGAGGCCCAGCCGGGCGGCGCTCGGGAGCGCGGGGGCAGGCGCCGCCGCGCGCGTCGCGGTCGTGGTCGGAGCGGTCACGGTCGTGCCTCCTCGGGGACGGGCGCGGACGCCCGGTGGGTCGGGACGTGCGGGGTGGCGGGGCCGTCGTGCGGTGCCGCCGGGGCGGCGGCGTCCGCCGGTGCGCCGATGAGCTGGAGATACACGTCCTCGAGGCTCGGGCGGGTCACCGAGAGGCCGGGCACCTCGCCGTCCGGGTCGCCGAGACGGGCCGCGAGGGCCGTGACGAGCGCCGTGGGGGACGCGGAGCGCTCGGTGCGCCATCCGCCGTCGAACCAGCGGACCACGGGACGTCGCGCCTCCGGCCCGCCGAGACGGTCCGGGGCGTCGAGGGCGACGACGCGGCCGTCGCGCACGACGGCGGCCCGGTCGGCCAGGTGCGCGGCCTCGTCGAGGTAGTGGGTCGTCAGCACGATCGTCGTGCCGCCGTCGCGCAGCGACAGGACGAGGTCCCAGAACGAGCGCCGTGCCTGCGGGTCGAACCCGGTGGTCGGCTCGTCGAGGAACAGCAGCTCGGGCCGGCCCACGATCCCGAGCGCGACGTCGAGCCGGCGACGCTGGCCGCCGGAGAGCTGACGCGTGCGCGTGCGGGCCTTCGGCCGGAGCCCGACGGCGTCGATCACCTCGTCGGGGTCGCGGGGCGCCGGGTAGAACGTGGCGAAGTGCTGCACGAGCTCGGCGACGGTCAGCTCCGACTGGTCGCGCGAGTCCTGGAGCACGACGCCGAGGCGTGCCCGCCACGCCCGGCCCGCCGACTGCGGGTCCTCGCCCAGCACGCGGACCTCGCCCGCGTCGCGGCGGCGGAAGCCCTCGAGGATCTCGACCGTCGTCGTCTTTCCCGCGCCGTTGGGCCCGAGGACCGCGAAGATCTCGCCGCGCTCGACGCGCAGGTCGACCCCGTCGACGGCCTGCTTGCTGCCGTAGCGCTTGCGCAGGCCGCGCACGTCGACCGCCGGTGCGGTCGTCCCACCTGATGTCCTGTCCATGCCCTCAGCCTCCTCGGCAGGGGCGTGGCACCGCGACGACCGTTCGTCCGGACCTGGCGTCCACCGGTCGGTGGACAGGTCGGTGCCCCGGGTGATCGGGTGGTTCGACCAGGCGCCCGGTGTCGCGTACAGTATTCCTTCGGTGGTTGACGCCCACCATGCTGAGCCGCGCCTCGACGTCCGACGTCGGGCCACGGGGGAGGCAGGAGGGTGTCGGTCGCGAAGGGTAGTGGCGCAATTGGTAGCGCAGCGGTCTCCAAAACCGCAGGTTGCAGGTTCGAGTCCTGTCTACCCTGCACAGCACCTCCCCCTCGGGGGTCGTGCGTGGTCCGAGAACGGGCTGCACGAGAGGTTCCAGCAGGTCCGGGGCACGTCCCGTACGTCAGCGATGGGGTAGATCAGTGAGCGAATCGCCGTCAGAGGCCGTGGGTGCGGACGGCGCACGCGCCGACGAGGTGACGAAGGGCCGTCCCGTCAAGGACAAGAAGCCCAACCTCTTCGCCCGTATCGCCCTCTTCGTGCGCCAGGTGGTCGCCGAGCTCCGCAAGGTCGTCACGCCGACGCGGTCCGAGCTGATCACGTACACCACGGTCGTCCTGGTCTTCGTGGCCGTCGTCATGGCCTTCGTGACGGTGCTCGACCTCGGGATCGGCCAGGCCGTCCTGTGGGTCTTCGGGGACTAGCAGGCCACGACGCACCCGACGTGCCGGTCTTTCGGCACCTGGCGCCCCTCGGGGCGCCGTCGGCGCTTCCAGCAGCAGTCCTTCCCAGAAGTCATCGAAGCCGGTCAGCAGAAAGCAGGTTCGTTCGTGTCCCAGGAGTCGCTGGACCAGACGGAGAACGTCGACCCGACGCAGCCCGAGGGTGCCCAGGACGAGGTCGACCAGACCACGGACGCGCCCGAGGTCGAGGAGACCGACGAGCTCGTGGAGAGCGACGAGCTCGAGACCGCCGACGAGGACGACGAGCCCGGTGCGACCGAGGCTGACGATGTCGACGATGCCGGCGACGTCGAGGACGAGCGCCCGTCCGACGAGGACGGCGACGTCATCGAGGACCCGGTCGCGGAGTTCAAGCGCGCGCTGCGCACGCAGCCCGGTGACTGGTACGTCATCCACTCGTACGCCGGCTACGAGAACCGTGTGAAGGCCAACCTGGAGAACCGCATCCAGAGCCTGAACATGGAGGACTACATCTTCCAGATCGAGGTCCCGATGGAGGAGGTGGCCGAGATCAAGAACGCGCAGAAGAAGATCGTGCGTCGTGTCCGCATCCCCGGCTACGTCCTCGTGCGCATGGACCTCACCGACGAGTCGTGGGGCGCGGTGCGTCACACGCCCGGCGTCACCGGCTTCGTCGGCCACACCCACCAGCCCGTGCCGCTGACGCTCGACGAGGTCTTCTCGATGCTCGCGTCGACGCTGGCACCCGCGCAGGAGCCCGGGAAGCCGATGCCCGCCGCGGCCAAGGCCCCGATCGAGGTCGACTTCACGGTCGGCGAGTCCGTCACCGTCACCGACGGTCCGTTCGACACGCTGCCCGCGACGATCTCCGAGATCAACGTCGAGAACCAGAAGCTCAAGGTGCTCGTCTCCATCTTCGGCCGGGAGACCCCGGTCGAGCTGTCGTTCAACCAGGTCGCCAAGATCTGACACCCAGGCACGCAGCCTGGCGCGGCACGTCGTGCCGCGTGGACGCAGTACTGCAACCGGGTCATCGCCCACGGCGTCGGCCCACGAGATAGAAGGACAGGGAAGACTCATGCCTCCCAAGAAGAAGGTCTCCGGCCTCATCAAGCTCCAGATCCAGGCCGGTGCGGCGACGCCCGCCCCGCCGATCGGCCCCGCGCTCGGTCAGCACGGCGTGAACATCATGGAGTTCTGCAAGGCCTACAACGCGGCCACCGAGTCGCAGCGCGGCAACGTGATCCCGGTCGAGATCACCGTCTACGAGGACCGCTCGTTCACCTTCGTGACGAAGACCCCGCCGGCCGCGGAGCTCATCAAGAAGGCCGCGGGCGTCCAGAAGGGCTCGGCGACGCCGCACACCACCAAGGTCGCGAAGCTGACCGCGGACCAGGTGCGCGAGATCGCCCAGACCAAGCTCGAGGACCTCAACGCGAACGACCTCGACGCCGCGTCGAAGATCATCGCCGGCACGGCCCGCTCGATGGGCATCACCGTCGAGGGCTGACGCCCTCGAATCTCCCCCGCCTCGGCTTCGTCGAAGCGGGGGAGACCGACGTCCGTCCGCGACCCGCGGGCGGCAGTGGCAGGGTCCGCGCGGACCCGCTGACCACGACTGCAGAAGGAGAAGCAGCATGGCAACGCGCAGCAAGGCGTACCGCAACGCCGAGGAGAAGATCGACCGGGAGCGTCTGTACGCCCCGCTCGAGGCGATCCGTCTCGCCAAGGAGACGTCGACCGTCAAGTACGACGCGACCGTCGAGGTCGTCTTCCGCCTGGGTGTCGACCCGCGCAAGGCGGACCAGATGGTCCGCGGCACGGTGAACCTCCCGAACGGCACGGGCAAGACGGCCCGCGTCATCGTCTTCGCGAACGCGGCGAAGGCCGAGGAGGCCCGCGCGGCCGGTGCCGACGAGGTCGGCGGCGACGAGCTCATCGAGAAGGTGGCCGCCGGCTACACCGACTTCGACGCCGCGGTCGCGACGCCGGACCTCATGGGCAAGGTCGGTCGCCTGGGCAAGGTGCTGGGTCCCCGTGGCCTCATGCCGAACCCGAAGACCGGCACCGTGACGATGGACGTGACCAAGGCCGTCACCGACATCAAGGGCGGCAAGATCGAGTTCCGCGTCGACAAGCACTCGAACCTGCACTTCATCATCGGCAAGGTCTCGTTCGACGAGAAGGCGCTGGTGGAGAACTACGCGGCGGCGATCGAAGAGGTCCTGCGCCTCAAGCCGTCGTCGTCGAAGGGCCGGTACATCACCAAGGCCACGCTGACGACGACGATGGGCCCGGGCATCCCGCTCGACCAGTCCAAGACGACGAAGCTCCTCGAGGACGACGCGGCCTGACGGCAGCGTCCCTCGTCGCGACCGGGCTCAGCCCGGCGCACCACGCCGACGGCGCGGCTCCCCTCCGGGGGGCCGCGCCGTCGGCGTCTTCGCGCGCTGCGGTCGGCCGAACGATGCACCGCCGCTCGAGTGATGCACGCAGACGTGCACCGCTCGAGCGGGAGTGCATCGCTGGGTGATGCGCTCCGACGTCAGCAGGCGCCGAGGTCGCGCCAGACGCCCCACTGCCCGCTCTGGGCCGGGTTCTCGTTCGTCGTCCACCACTTCGCCTCGTACGTACGGCCCTGGTGCGCGACGCGGTTCCCTCCCGTGTAGACCGCGGACGCCGACCACGCCGGTGCGGTGCAGTCGCCCGGGTCGGTCGGGTCGGTCGGGTCGGTCGGATCCGTCGGGTCGGTCGGATCTGTGGGGTCCGTGGGGTCGGTGGGGCCGCTCGCGAGCCGGCCGCCGATGACGTCCGCGACCTCGTAGCCGTTCGTCTTGTCCCAGTTGATCGACCACGTCATGACGCCGCCGATCTTCCCGTACGGCGTCGCGGGCCGGAACGCGCCGCAGCCGGTCCCGACCTCGAGGCAGTCGACGGCCTTCACGACGTTCGCGAGCGACTGGTACCCGCCACCCGCGGCGCGGGGGACGGCCGGGACCCCGATCCCGACCTGGTCCGGCCGGAGCCCCATCTCGAGCTGGATGCACGACAGCGCGGTGAGGAAGTCGACCGTTCCCTGGCTGTACACCTTCTGGTCGCAGCCCATCATCGTGCCGGAGTTGTAGTACTGCGTGTTGACGATCGTGAGGATGTCCTTGATCGCGAGGGTGAGCTGGTAGTAGCCCATGCTCGTCGCCTGGTAGTCGATGGTCTGCGGCGCCATCGTGATGATCAGGTCAGGTCCTGCCTTGGCGGCGAGCTGGCGCAGCGCGCTCGCCATGTACGTCGCGTTGATGCCGTGCTCGAGGTCGATGTCGACGCCGTCGAACCCGTACCTCTGCATGAGCGCCCAGGTCGTGTCGGCGAAGTTCTTCGCCTCCGTGGCGTTCGAGACGACGACGTTCCCGCGCTCGCCGCCGACGGAGATCACGACCTTGCGGTCCTGGGACCTGATCGTCGCGACGTCGGCCGTGAACTGCGCCTCGGTGTACCCGCCCAATTCCGCGCTCGCCAGGTTGAACGTGATGCCGCCGGGCGTCCCGGCCAGGTTGTCCGCGAACGCGATCGCGACGAGGTTGTACGCCTGCGGGATCTCGGACAGGCGCATCGTCACGGAGCCGTTGTCGAAGTTGTGCCAGTAGCCGGTGAGCCACTGCGTGCCCGACGGCGCGGCGGCCGCCGGTGCGATCGCCGTCGGGCTGTTCGCGGGGGCCGCGGGTGCGGCCGTGGCAGGGGCGACGGTCAGCGCGCCGGCTGCGGCGAGGGCTACGGCGGTCGCGGCGGTGGCGAGCGCGCGCAGCGCCCGTCCTGCCCCGTGCCGGTGGCCGGCGGTCGAGTGGGTTCTCACGGTGGTGCTCCTCGGGTCTCGGGCGCGCGCGACGTCGCCACGCGCCGACCCGCCTCGTCGACGGGTCGACTCGACGCTAGGAGGCCGCGGCGCCGTGCGGCATGAGGGATCTCCCGCGACTTCCCGCCGGCCGGCTACGGGAGAACGCGTACACGCGGCTCGCCCCCGCCTCACGGATGGTGCCCGTGGAGGCCGGGGGGGCGGGGCGGCCGGTGGTCGCCGTGGGGGACGGCGTGCTCCCCGGCCTCGGTGGCACCGAGCCCGAACGTCGCGACCGTCGACACGAGGATCGCGCCGGCGAAGAGAGCGGCGAGTGCGCCAGCGGTCCGCAGGCCGCCGGCGGGGCCCGAGCGCGCGGCGGTGTCCGCTCCTGGGCCGCCAGGGTGCTGCGACCCGGACGGTCCGTCGGGGACGGAGGTGCCGTCCCGCCCGGAGGCGGCGCGCGTCAGGACGCCCAGCATCCCGGCGCCCGCGAGCTGGAGCACGGACGCCGCGGTGACCGTCGGCCCGAGGGTTCCGCCGCCCGAGACGGCGAGCGCCGCCTGGGCGACGCTCCCCGCGACGAGCGCGCCGATCCCGACCCGCCCGAGCGTCGTCGGACCGAGGCCTCGCGGGCGGGCGTCGGCGAGCGCGAGGAGCGCGGTCACGACCTCGGTCACGCCCAGCCCGAGCGCGAGGAACCCGGCGGGCGCCGGGAACGTCCCTCGGACGAGCCCGAGGTTGACGACGCCGGCGCCCAGCAGCGCGAAGCCCACGAGGGCACGGAGCAGGGGAGTGCGGCCGGTCACGCCGTCGCGGCGTGGGACGCGACCTGCTTGTCCGCCGCCAGGCCCACGCCGAGGAGGAGGATGGCGCTGCCGAGGTGCAGCACGTTGTCCGCGCCGTTGAGCGCGATGATGTTGGCCGCCGTCCCGACGAGGAACAGGCCGACCACGCCCACCAGCAGGTAGACGGCACCGATCGTCACGTTGACCGTCCTTGCCGCGGAGACCGAGCGCGAGGCGAGCAGCAGCGCGGTGCCGATGCCAAGGTGCACGACGTTGTGCAACGGGTTCACCTCGAACAGCAGCAGGTTCTCGCCCTCCGTGGCGGCGATGCCGACGCCGGACGTCACGACGAAGCCGGCGAGGCCCACGAGCAGGTAGACGGCGCCGAACACGGCGGCGAGGAGACGGTTCGGGGACGAGGACATGGTGCGTACCCACCTTCGATGTCGTGGCGCGGGCCGGTCCCGCGCACGGACGGGGTTCGGACCCGCTGCGCCGCCGGATGGGTGACGGCGGCAACCGGGCCGGGAAGAACCTGTGGGCAAACTGGGCACCATCGGATGTATCAGGCGCTCCACGCGTCCCTCTCGTCCGGGTGCAGGGGTGTACCAGCACCCCGCGCAGCCGGTTGCCGCTCACCACGGAGGAGAACGATGAGCCCCCACCCGCGCGAGCACGGAGGGTCGTGACCAGTGACGATGGTTGTCGAGCCCGATGAGTTCGCCGTACCATCAGGCGTCCCGGCGGAACCCCCGCCGTCGGCTGATCGCACGAGCGAGCCGAGGACAGAGCCGCCGATGACGAGAACGACCGAAGATCTCGCCGACACCGGTCAACCGGAGCCCAGCCTCGGGGACCGGGGAGCGTTCGCGCTCCTCGAGTACCGTGACGGGCGGCCTCAGGCCCTGGGCGACTTCGTCCGTGAGGCGACGCCGCTTCTCTGGCACACCGTCCGTGCGCAGGGTGTCGACCGCGAGAAAGCCGACGACGTCGTGCAGACCGTGTGGGTGGCTCTCGTCCGCAACGCGATGACCATCAAGGAACCGCACGCCGTGCTCAAGTGGCTGCTCATCACGGCCAAGCGCGCGGCGTGGGAGACGGTGCGCAAGCACCGTGACGACGCGCGACGCCGCACCGAGCTGCCCGACGACACCGACGAGGGCGTGCCCGAGCTCCCGTCGGGCGACCCGACGCCGGACGTCGAGGTGCTGCGCAACGAGCGGGACCGCGGGCTCTGGCGAGCCCTCGACCAGCTTCCGGACCGGTGCCAGAAGCTGCTGCGTCTCGTCTCCCTGGCCGACCGGCCCGACTACAAGGCCATCTCGGCCGCGATCGGCATGCCGGTCGGCAGCATCGGCTCCACGCGCGGCCGCTGCCTCGCCAAGCTGCGCGACATCATCGACGACCAGGGGGAATCGTGGGAAACATCATGAGCGCCGAGTCCAAGCACAGCCCCGACGAGCCCCTGGACGCGGTCGACGTCGCGCTCCTCGCCGACCTCGCGCGCATCGCGAACGAGCTCGACCCCGTACCCGCGGGTCTTGTCGACCGGTCCCTGTTCGCCATCACGCTCGCCGGCCTCGAGGCCGAGGTCATGGAGCTGGAGTACGTCCAGGCTCCCGCGATGTCGGTGCGCGGTGACGCGCCGCCCGTCGAGGCGCGGACGATCACCTTCACGTCCGAGTCCGTGACGGTGATGATCTCGCTGTCGCCCGCCGAGGGCGGGCGTGTGCGCATCGACGGCTGGGCCGCCCCGGCGACGGCGCTGCGCGTCGAGCTGCACCGGCCCGGGTCGGTGACCGAGACTGCGAGCGACGACGACGGCCGCTTCGTCTTCGACGCCGTCGACCGTGGCCCCGCGAGCCTCGTCGTCCGCCGTGCCGACGGCACCGGCGGCGCCGTGAGCACGCCGGTCATCGAGCTGTAGGCCCGTTCGTCGCTGTGCGGCGCGACGGCGCGTCGTGCCGTGCCCTCTTC
This sequence comes from Cellulosimicrobium sp. PMB13, assembly GCF_051294865.1. NCBI lineage: Bacteria > Bacillati > Actinomycetota > Actinomycetes > Micrococcales > Promicromonosporaceae > Cellulosimicrobium > Cellulosimicrobium sp. PMB13. Next base: position 2,054,809 of record NZ_CP145910.1, read on the forward strand.
CGTCCTGATCACCGAAAGGCCATCTCGTGAGCGAGTCCCCTCAAGCTGTCCCCCTGCGCGTTCTCGACCATGCCCGCGGCTGGCGCCCCGTCCGCGAGCTCGACCCCGCGCGTCAGCGACGGACCGAGGGCCGTGTCGCCCCGACCCGGTTCGTCGGCGACCGGCTCATCCTGCGGACGTCGCCGGGCGACGAGCAGGACCCGCTCGTCGAGGCGCTGCGCGACCGGGCGAACCGGCGTGGACTGCGTCTCGTCGACGAGACGCTCACCCCCGCTCCGTCGAGGTCCCATACTCCACGAGTCGGCCTCGCCCTGTCCCTCGAGGCCGCTGATGGCGCGGACGTCGAGCCCGACGCCTGGGAGATCCTCGACGACGTGGCGGCAGATCTGGATGCCGAGGACCGCAAGCGGCTCGGGCTCGACCACGTCCTGTTCGCGCATCGTGGCGGCGTCGGATTCGGGACGACGGGGAGTCGACGCCCTGTCGATCGAGTCGGGCCGGCACCACATCGTGTGCTGGACGAGGGCCCGAACGCCTGGAGCGCGGCCGGTGACGTCGCTCGGCCGGTCGTGGCAGTCGTGGACACCGGGATTGGCGAGCACCCGTGGTTCGACGAGTCGGCCGGAGTGGTGATCCACGACGCCGAGGTGGACGGCGCCCCGATCGGGACCTATCCGCAGGACGAGCCGGCCCAGGCGGCGGAGATCGGCGGTCACCTCCACGGGTCCGACGCGCCGCTCGACCCCTTCGCGGGCCACGGGACCTTCATCGCCGGTGTGGTCCACCAGGTGTGCCCGGACGCGGCGATTCTCCCGGTCCGTGTCCTCTCCGGCGACGGGAGCGTCTCCGAGTGGGACCTCGCCCGGACGCTCGAGCGACTGCTCGAATACCACCTCCGAGCCCTCGGGGGAGACGCCGGAGCCGCCCCCGTCGACGTCGTCGTGCTCGCGGTCGGCTTCTATCCGGAGTCGATGGACGACGACGACTACGAGGGCATCCTGCGTGGGGTGCTGCGCGACCTGCGGCGCGAGGGCGTGCTGGTGGTCGTCTCGTCGGGCAACGACGGGTCGTCGCGCGCCGTCGTCCCGGCAGCGTGGGCCCCTCCCGTGCACCGCGCAGCGGGCGGTGCGACGCCCGCGGAACCGTCGGACCTCGACCCCGAGTACACGCCGCTGCTCGTGGTCGGCGCGAGCAACCCCAACGGAACGGTAGCGGACTTCAGCAACGACGGACCGTGGGTGACCTGCACCCGGCCCGGGGTCCAGGTCGTCAGCAGCATGCCGACGACGTTCGACGGCCCGCAGCTCCCGTGGCGCTGGACTGCCGACGGGCTCCGCGAGTCCCTCGACCCCGACGACTTCCGCGGAGGGTTCGGAGTATGGAGCGGGACTTCGTTCGCCGCGCCGGTGCTCGCCGGACAGCTCGCGAAGTCACTGCTCGCCGCCCGCGTCAGCGGAACCGCTCCCGGATCCCGGGTGCATGCGGCATGGGATGCTGTGCTTGGGACCGACGACCTCTTCGCGGAGTCGGTGCAGCCATAGTGCCCTGAAGCAGGAGGTGCGTCCGCTCACGGATGTCTGACGTCGACACCACGGACCGCCTCATGGCGATGCTGGAGAGCGCGCGCGAGCTCAACGTTCGTGCGCAGTGGCAGCGTGCCGAGAACGCGTACGTCGGGCTCCTCCGGCGCCTCGATCGCCTTCCGCCAGCACCGTCTCGACGAGTGCACGAGACGTGGACGACCCTCCGGGTCCGCGCACTGCTCGGGTTGTCCACCTGTGTCTTCGCGAGAACCGGATCTCTGGAGGATGCGCTCGAGATCTGTGACCGGGCATCGGTCGCCGTGGGCGAGGGGAAGGTCCCCTCGCTCTCGGGTGCAGTCCTGGGACAGCGCAGCGTTCTCCTCCATCGTGGAGGTCGTCCGAAGGACGCCCTGGAGCTGGCGACGCGCGCCCTCCTCACGCTCGACGGGACGCATCACCGTGACGTCGGGACCGTCCTCCTCAACCGAGGGAACGTCCACGTCGAGCTAAGTCGCTTCGACGATGCGCTCGCGGACTACGAGGCGGCGCACGAGCACTTCAGCGGGCTGGGACATCCGGTCCTCGTCGCGATCGCTCGTCACAACATCGGCTGGGTGCGGCACGTCCAGGGAGACCTGCCGGGCGCCCTCCAGGCGATGTCGGAGGCGGCGTCGGCCGCGCCGGAGTGGGACGACGGGATCTCCATGCTCGGTCGAGCCGAGGTCCTGTTCGAGGCCGGGTTGTGGGAGGAGTCCGAGCAGGTCCTCGCCGAGGCCATCCCGCGACTCGCAGCGTCGCGCTATCGCCTGGACCGTGCCGAGGCGGAGTTCTATCGCGCGAGGTGCTTGCTGGGGCTTCGAGACTTCGCGGAGGCTCGGAGAGTCGCCGGGATCGCCCGCCGACGGTTCGAGCGAGCCGGCCACGTACCGCGCGCGATCCTCGCCCGCGTCCTCGAGCACCAGGCGGAACTGACCCAGGTGCGGGCCGGCCTGGCGCCCTCCCGGGCGCTCGCACGGCGTCGGGCCAACGAGGCGATCGAGCTCGCGCAACGCGGCGCGCTCGGCGGCGCCGTCATGGGCTACGACCCCGGAGCGGCCGCCAGGATCATCGCCGCCCACTGGGCGATCGTCGCGGGTGACCACGACGAGGGAAGTCGGGTGCTCGCCGCGCTGCCGCGAACCCTTCGCGGAGCGCCACTGACCCTGCGGCTGCAGCATCTCGCGGTGCTGGCCGAGCTCTCCTTCGCGTCGGGTCGTCGCGAGGACGGGCTCCGGGCCGTGCGGCGGGGCTTTCGTCTCCTCGCCGAGCATCGGTCCCGGCTCGGGACCGCGGAGTCCGTCGCCGCCGCCGCGGTCCACGGCGTTCAGCTCCACTGGGTTGATCGAGGCGCCGCACTGGCGTCCGGTAGCCCCGCTGCGCTCTTCGACGCGATGGAACGAGCACGTGCGACGTTCGCCGGACCTGGACGGGTGACACCACCCGCCGACGCGGAGGCCGCGGAGCTCCTCACTCAAGCCCGGGCGCTCCTCGTCCAGGCGCGTGAGCTGCCGGAGAACGGTGCTGCTCGTGAGCAGCGAGAAGACCTGACGCGGCGTGCCCGACGACTCCAGGAACGGGTTCGCGAGCGTTCCTGGCGCCAGTCGGGCGACTCCGCCGCAGTGCGAGCGGCGACAGCACGCGAGGTCAACGCGGCCTTGCGGTCCTCCGCCACCGGGGCGGTCGTCGCGAACTTCGTCTCCTCCGGCGGCCTCGTCAGAGCCGTTCGCCTCGACGGCGCGCGTCCCGAGCTGCTGACCCTCGGGACCACGCAGGAGATCGCGGAGCGCGTCCGTCGCGCGCGCGCCGACATGGACGTCCTCTCGAACGCCCTCATCCCGGTCGTCATGCGATCGGCGGCGAGCGGGTCCCTGGCGCGGGCCCTGGATTGGCTCGACGAGACGCTCATCGCGCCGCTGCGGGCGGACGGCCCGCTGCACCTCACCGTTCGCGACATCCTCCTGGCCATCCCCTGGTCCGCGCTGCCTTCACGCCGAGGATTGCGGACGTGGGTGAACTCCTGGGTCGATCACCAGCCGGACTCGTCTCGTTCTCCGTCCGACGACGTCCTCGTGATCGCCGGGCCGGACCTTCGCGCTTCGACCGAGGAGGCGGAGCTCGTGGCGGCAGCGTGGGGTGAGGCGAGGCTCCTCGTCGGCGCCGACGCGACCTGTGAGAAGACGCTGGCCGCCCTGTCCTCCGCGCGGATCATCCACCTTGCTGCGCACGGGACTCATGAGAGCGAGAACCCGCTGTTCTCGTCCCTCCGCCTCGCTGACGGACCGCTCTTCGCCTACGAGCTCGACGGCGTCGACCTTCGTGGCGCGATCGTCGTCCTCTCCGCCTGTGAGGCCGGGCTGTCGACGGTGCGGATCGGCGGAGAGTCGCTCGGGCTGACGAGCGTCCTTCTCCGCCTGGGTGCCCGTGCCGTGATCGCCAGCGTCGCGGCGCTCCGAGACGATGTGGCGGCGAGAGTGATGCCCGCGCTCCACGCCGAGCTGCGCGCAGGCGCCAAGCCGGGGGAGGCCCTCGCTCGCGCGATCGTCGACGAACCCGATGCCGTGCCTCTCGTGTGCTTCGGCCCTCTGGTCATTGATGCAGGTCAGGGGCATCGCTGACCGACGAGCTCTCGGGCGCACGGACCCTTGTTGCGACCCGCCACGTCTGCTAACTTTCGGGTGCCGTTCAAGAGAAAGTATGGGGGTTCTCATGTCTCTGTCCCGCCTTGCGTCAACACATGTTGTGGGTCGTCGGACGACGCCGTTGTTCGTGCCGCCGCCGCCTCCGCCGCCGGAGGTCGTGGGTCGTCGGACGACGCCGTTGTTCGTGCCGCCGCCGCCTCCGCCGCCGGAGGTCGTGGGTCGTCGGACGACGCCGTTGTTCGTGCCGCCGCCGCCTCCGCCGCCGGAGGTCGTGGGTCGTCGGACGACGCCGTTGTTCGTGCCGCCGCCGCCTCCGCCGCCGGAGGCGACTCACGCGTCGGTCAACGTCGCCTACGAACTGGCTGCCTAGTGCGAGGTGCCGGGGTCGAATCCCCGGCACCTCGCTTCGACTCGAGTGATCGCAGGGGGTCCCATGAGCGACACATCGGTGACGGAGACCGCGTCCCCGAGACAGTCACCGGTCTTTCGGCGGGATCGCGTTGCGCACGCATGGATCGCCGTCAGGGCACTGTCCGAGTTTTCCGAAGCGGTGTGGACAATCGGTCTCGCATGGACCGCAGTTCAGCTCGCCTCTCCCTCGGCGGCGAGTCTCATCGTCGCTGCCGGCACGTTGCCCCGGGCGCTGCTGCTGCTGTTCGGTGGTGCTAGCGCCGACCGACATGGCTCACGGTCAGTGATGATCTGGTCGAACGTCGGCCGTCTGCTCGCACTCGCCGGCCTTATCGCAATGAGCGCCACGCTAGGACCGACTACCGCCCTCCTAGTGATCGTCGCCGTCGTGCTGGGAATATGCGACGCCTTCTACGAGCCCGCTGCGTCGGTGGCAGCTCGTGAGCTTGTCCACCCGAGCGACCTTCCCGCATACGCGGCCGTCTTCCAGACCGTGAACCGCGTCGCGGGGCTCCTGGGGTCGGCTGCCGCGGGTGTCGTTGTCGCTCGATGGTCGATCACGGGCAGCGCTGCACTGAACGTGGTGGCGTTTCTCTTCGTCACAGCCGTTCTCCTCTTTGTCTTCCGAGCCCGCTACTCGTGGCCGCGAGAGGCGGACGGCTCGATTCTCTCGAGCGTCGCTGAAGGGGTGCGTTTTCTCCGTGCGAACAGCGACACTCGGTCGCTCGTCCTGTCGTTCGCCGCGGTCAACGTCTTCGTGGCACCGGTTCTCGGCGTGGGAATGGCGTTGAGGGTCGACACGCTCGGAGCAGGTGCTGAACTTTTGGGTGCGGTCGGTGTCGTTATCGGGGTCGGTGCCGTCGCCGGTGCCTTGCTCGCGCTCCTGCTGAAGAACGCACGTGTGGCCCTGCTGGCATACCTCCTTCTCGCAGCAGAGGCGGCACTGATCGCTACGCTCGGATTCGGCGGAGTCGCCTGGTTGCTTGTCGCGAGCGCTCTCGTCGGCCTGACTGCCGGCTGGTCCTCCGCGCTCCTGAGCGCTGTCTTCGTGGGGGCGATCGAGGAGAATTACCTGGGCCGGATGATCGCCATCACGCGGGTGGGTGACGATTGTCTCGTCCCACTCTCGACCGTCGTCTTCGGACTGCTGGTCACCGCAACGTCACTCGCTTTCACCGTGGTTGTCTTCGGGCTGGCTTTCCTGCTCCTGATGTTGGCTCCGTTGCGGAGGCGCGAGATCCGGGACTTCCGACTTGCGTGAGATCGTGGTCGCTGAGCTGAGAGCGGCACTACTCGACGCTGACCTCTCCGCCCGTCCGACGCTCCGCGAACTGACGGACGACGACGTCGCCGCCGTCGTCGCCCTCGATAGAGAGGCATTCGGGGACGACGCATGGGCAGAGGAGGTATACCTGCGCCGCGAGGACTGGGGTTGCCTGCTCATCGTCGCCGAACGCGTCGGTCGGGACGGGGGCTCTGTGCTGTGGGGTTACGTCGGCATCGAGCCTCGTGGCGAGCGGTGCGGTGTCGCATCGCTCGCGGTCGCGAAGGATGTCCGCCGACACGGGATCGGTTCGAGACTGCTCGGAGTTGCGCTCGACGTCGCGCGCAGGGCTGGAGCAGCTAGCGTCGATCTGGAGGTCCACCCGAGCAACTCGGTAGCGATCGAGTTCTACGGAAAGCACGGGTTCGAGCCCTTCGGTTCGGTTGCGGACTATTACGGCGTCGATGGCGGCTCAGCCCTGCTCATGCGGCACGAGCTGCACCGCATGGATGTAGCCGCGGAGCACTAGGACAGCCGGGACGGGATCCATGTCCGGCGAACGGACGGGAGCAGTTTGGACCACGCGCCGTCGTCCCGTACGATGGGCGCGTACCCAAGACCGCCGGTCGTCCGACGCTGCCCGCAGATTCCTCTGCAGGTCGTGAAGGCCGAAGTCCCACCACGAGGTGGAGGCCAGCGCAGGTAGCGAATCGACGACGTCCGCCCGGCCCCGCCGTGCGAGCGACACCGAGCCCCGCGCCTGCGCGGGGCTCTTTCTCGTTGCGGGGCCACGCCGGTGGTACCACCACCGGAAGGATTGCCATGGCGAGGCCGGACAAGGCAGCCGCAGTCGTCGAGCTCTCGGACAAGTTCCGCGACTCGAACGCTGCCGTGCTGACCGAGTACCGCGGGCTCACCGTCGCGCAGCTCAAGCAGCTGCGTCGGTCGCTCAGCGGCAACGCAACCTACGCCGTGGTGAAGAACACGCTGACCGCCATCGCGGCCAAGGAGGCCGGTGTCGAGGGACTCGACGCCGACCTGCAGGGCCCGTCGGCCATTGCCTTCGTCACCGGGGACCCGGTCGAGGCAGCCAAGGGTCTGCGTGACTTCGCCAAGGCGAACCCCGCGCTGGTCATCAAGGGCGGTGTCCTCGACGGGCGCCCCCTGACCGCTGCGGAGGTCACGAAGCTCGCGGACCTCGAGTCCCGCGAGGTCCTGCTGGCCAAGGCGGCCGGCGCGATGAAGGCCAAGCTGTTCCAGGCCGCGTACGTCTTCACCGCGAACACCGCCCAGGCAGCCCGCGTCATCGATGCCCTGCGTCAGAAGCAGGAATCGGAGGGCGCTGCCGCCTGATCCCGTCCTGGTCGTCATGACCGGCACGTGATCACGACAGCGCAAGCACACACCCCGCTTCTGGCAGGCCCGCCACGGGCCGTGGCCGAGCACCAACCGAAAGGAACGCCATCATGGCGAAGCTCAGCACCGAAGAGCTCATCGAGCAGTTCAAGGACCTCACCCTCATCGAGCTCAACGAGTTCGTGAAGGCCTTCGAGGAGACCTTCGAGGTCACCGCTGCCGCCCCCGTCGCCGCTGCCGCCCCGGCCGCTGCCGGTGGCGCTGCCGCCGCCGAGGAGGCCGAGGAGAAGACGGAGTTCGACGTCATCCTCGAGGCTGCCGGCGACAAGAAGATCCAGGTCATCAAGGAGGTGCGCGCGCTCACGTCCCTCGGTCTCAAGGAGGCCAAGGACCTCGTGGACGGCGCCCCGAAGCCCGTTCTTGAGGGCGCGACCAAGGAGGCCGCGGACAAGGCCAAGGCTGCCCTCGAGGGCGCCGGCGCCACGGTCACCGTCAAGTGATCTCGCCGGTCCTGTCCTGACGGGACCGGTCGTCACACCGCACGAGGCCCGCACCCCGCAGGGGGTGCGGGCCTCGTCGTGTCGGGGCGCGCTCGTGACCGGCCGCGCCGCCGGCGGCACGCCCGTGGTGCCGACCGGCTTCCCGGATGGGCGTGGTGTGTGCCACCATGTGCGGGTCGACGATGCAGAGCAGCAGGACAGCACAGGACAGCACCAGACAGCGGAGCCGACGAACGGCCGGGCACCAGTGCTCGGAGAGCGTGTGGTGGGCGACGAAGCCCGCCGGAGGAGTACCGGGCAGGGTGCCGGACGGCGCCGGGTCGAGCCCGGCAGGTCGGTGCGCGGTCGGGGTGGACGTGCACGCTCGTAGGGGGTATGCTAACGCTTTGCGCTGTCCTGTGCCCACGATCTCAGATACCCCCGACCCCCTCGACGACGTACGTGCGCGTCCGCGAGGAGTCGTGGCGGCGGTGATCGCGACCAGCCGGGCGGTGCAGCGTTCTTTCGATCTGCAGGGAAGGACCCCTCTTGGCTGCCTCGCGCACCCCTTCTGCTCCGTCCGCCGACGCCATCGCGAACCGCACCGCCTCTCGGCGCGTCTCCTTCGCCAAGATCTTCGAGCCCCTCGAGGTCCCCGACCTGCTGGGCCTCCAGACCGAGAGCTTCGACTGGCTCCTCGGCAACGAGGCGTGGCAGGCCCGCGTCGCCGCGGCGAACGCGGCCGGACGCCAGGACGTCCCGGCGACGTCCGGGCTCGAGGAGATCTTCGAGGAGATCTCGCCGATCGAGGACTTCGGGTCCTCGATGTCCCTCTCGTTCTCCAACCACCGTTTCGAGCCGCCGAAGTACACGGCCGACGAGTGCAAGGAGAAGGACTTCACGTACGCCGCGCCGCTGTTCGTCACCGCGGAGTTCGTCAACTACAACACCGGTGAGATCAAGAGCCAGACGGTCTTCATGGGCGACTTCCCGCTCATGACCGCGCGCGGCACCTTCATCATCAACGGCACCGAGCGCGTCGTCGTGTCGCAGCTCGTCCGCTCGCCCGGCGTGTACTTCGAGCGCACGGCCGACAAGACGAGCGACAAGGACATCTTCTCCGCGAAGATCATCCCGTCGCGCGGCGCGTGGCTCGAGTTCGAGATCGACAAGCGTGACGCCGTCGGCGTGCGCGTCGACCGCAAGCGCAAGCAGTCCGTCACCGTGCTCCTCAAGGCCCTCGGCCTCACGGAGTCCGAGATCCGCGAGGAGTTCTCGGACCTCCCGTCGGTGCTCGACACGCTCGAGAAGGACCACGTCCACACGCAGGACGAGGCGCTCGTCGACCTCTACCGCAAGATCCGCCCGGGCGAGCCGCCCACGGTCGAGGCCGGCCGCGCGCTGCTCGAGAACTTCTACTTCAACCCGAAGCGCTACGACCTCGCGAAGGTCGGCCGCTACAAGGCGAACAAGAAGCTCGGCATCGACGCGCCGCTGACCGACTCGACGCTGTCCGTCTCGGACGTCGTCGCGACGATCAAGTACCTCGCGGCCCTGCACGCCGACCACGCGACCATCCCCGGCCGTCGTGCCGGCGAGGCCGTGGACGTGCGCGTCGAGACCGACGACATCGACCACTTCGGCAACCGCCGCATCCGCGCCGTCGGCGAGCTCATCCAGAACCAGGTCCGCACGGGCCTGTCCCGGATGGAGCGCGTCGTGCGCGAGCGCATGACGACGCAGGACGTCGAGGCGATCACGCCGCAGACCCTGATCAACATCCGCCCGGTCGTGGCGTCGATCCGCGAGTTCTTCGGCACGTCGCAGCTCTCGCAGTTCATGGACCAGAACAACCCGCTCGCGGGCCTGACGCACAAGCGTCGCCTCTCCGCGCTGGGCCCGGGTGGTCTGTCCCGCGACCGCGCCGGCATGGAGGTCCGTGACGTCCACCCGTCGCACTACGGCCGCATGTGCCCGATCGAGACCCCTGAGGGCCCGAACATCGGCCTCATCGGCTCGCTCGCGTCCTACGGGCGCATCAACCCGTTCGGGTTCATCGAGACGCCGTACCGCAAGGTCACCAACGGCAAGGTCACCGACCAGGTCGAGTACCTGACCGCCGACGACGAGGACCGTCACGTCATCGCCCAGGCGAACCAGGTCCTCAACGCCGACGGCTCCTTCGCGGACGAGCGCGTGCTCGTGCGCACCAAGGGCGGCGAGGTCGAGATCGTCCCCGGCGCGCAGGTCGACTACATGGACGTCTCGCCGCGCCAGATGGTCTCGGTCGCGACCGCGCTCATCCCGTTCCTCGAGCACGACGACGCCAACCGCGCCCTCATGGGTGCGAACATGCAGCGCCAGGCCGTGCCGCTGGTCCGTTCCGAGGCCCCGCTCGTGGGCACCGGCATGGAGTGGCGCGCCGCGGTCGACGCCGGTGACGTCATCGTCGCGACCAAGCCCGGCGTGGTCACCGAGGTCTCCGCGGACCTCATCGTCGTCGCGAACGACGACGCGACCACCACGAGCTACCGTGCCGCGAAGTTCCGACGCTCGAACCAGGGCACGAGCTACAACCAGCGCGTGCTCGTGGACGAGGGCCAGCGCGTCGAGGTCGGCTCCGTCCTCGCGGACGGCCCGGCGACCGACGAGGGCGAGCTCGCGCTCGGCCGCAACCTCCTCGTGGCGTTCATGTCGTGGGAGGGCCACAACTACGAGGACGCGATCATCCTCAGCCAGCGTCTCGTGCAGGACGACGTGCTCTCCTCGATCCACATCGAGGAGCACGAGGTCGACGCGCGCGACACCAAGCTCGGCCCCGAGGAGATCACGCGGGACATCCCGAACGTCTCCGAGGACGTCCTGGCGGACCTCGACGAGCGCGGCATCATCCGCATCGGTGCCGAGGTCGGCGCGGGCGACGTCCTGGTCGGCAAGGTCACGCCGAAGGGCGAGACCGAGCTGACCCCGGAGGAGCGCCTGCTCCGCGCGATCTTCGGCGAGAAGGCGCGCGAGGTGCGCGACACGTCGCTCAAGGTGCCCCACGGCGAGTCCGGCACGGTCATCGGCGTGCGCGAGTTCAACCGGGAGGACGGCGACGAGCTGCCCGCCGGCGTGAACCAGCTGGTCCGCGTCTACATCGCGCAGCGCCGCAAGATCACGGACGGCGACAAGCTCGCCGGCCGTCACGGCAACAAGGGCGTCATCTCCAAGATCCTGCCCGTCGAGGACATGCCGTTCCTCGAGGACGGGACGCCGGTCGACGTCGTCCTCAACCCGCTCGGTGTCCCCGGCCGCATGAACGTCGGCCAGGTCCTCGAGACGCACCTCGGGTGGATCGCGAAGCAGGGCTGGGACATCAGCCTCGCCGAGGACACCGTCAGCAAGGACGGCTCGAGGTGGAAGACCCACGTCCCGGACATCGCGGCGTCGTCCGAGCCCGGCCGGCCCGTCGCCACCCCGGTGTTCGACGGCCTCCAGGAGGACGCGCTCACGGGTCTGCTCTCGTCGACGATCCCGAACCGCGACGGCGACCGCATGGTCGGCGGCGACGGCAAGGCCCGTCTCTTCGACGGCCGCTCCGGCGAGCCGTTCCCGGAGCCGGTGTCGGTGGGCTACATGTACATCCTCAAGCTCCACCACCTGGTCGACGACAAGATCCACGCGCGCTCGACGGGCCCGTACTCGATGATCACGCAGCAGCCGCTGGGTGGTAAGGCGCAGTTCGGCGGTCAGCGCTTCGGCGAGATGGAGGTGTGGGCCCTCGAGGCGTACGGCGCGGCCTACACGCTGCAGGAGCTCCTCACCATCAAGTCCGACGACGTCCCCGGCCGCGTGAAGGTCTACGAGGCCATCGTCAAGGGCGAGAACATCCCCGACTCGGGCATCCCGGAGTCCTTCAAGGTGCTCCTCAAGGAGATGCAGTCGCTGTGCCTGAACGTCGAGGTGCTCTCGAGCGACGGCGTCCAGATCGAGATGCGGGAGTCCGACGACGACGTGTACCGCGCGGCGGAGGAGCTCGGCATCGACCTGTCGCGGCGTCCGAACGCCGCCGCGAGCGTCGACGAGATCTGATCTCGGGCAGGCGGGAGCGTCGGCCCGGTCCCACGACCGGGCCCCGCTCCCGCCCCTCCCCGCACCCCATTCGTTCCACCCCGTCTTGATGAAGCCGACGGCGACGTTCCCCGTGCAGGGACCGCGCCCCGGCAGACGAAGGAAGTAGGACACCTTGCTCGACGTCAACGTCTTCGACGAGCTGCGCATCGGCCTGGCAACGGCCGACGACATCCGTGCGTGGTCGCACGGTGAGGTCAAGAAGCCCGAGACCATCAACTACCGCACCCTCAAGCCCGAGAAGGACGGACTCTTCTGCGAGAAGATCTTCGGCCCCACCCGGGACTGGGAGTGCTACTGCGGCAAGTACAAGCGCGTGCGCTTCAAGGGCATCATCTGCGAGCGCTGCGGCGTCGAGGTGACGCGCTCGAAGGTCCGCCGTGAGCGCATGGGCCACATCGAGCTCGCCGCGCCCGTCACGCACATCTGGTTCTTCAAGGGCGTGCCCTCGCGCCTCGGCTACCTGCTCGACCTCGCCCCGAAGGACCTGGAGAAGGTCATCTACTTCGCGGCGTACATGATCACGTCGGTCGACGACGAGGGTCGCCAGGAAGACCTCCCGAACCTCCAGAACGAGATCGACCTGGAGAAGAAGGAGATCTCGGACGCTCGCGACAACGACATCAACGCCCGCGCCCAGAAGCTCGAGGCCGACCTGGCCGAGCTCGAGGCCGAGGGTGCCAAGGCCGACGCGCGCCGCAAGGTCCGCGACTCGGCCGAGCGCGAGATGACGCAGATCCGCAAGCGTGCGGACGCCCAGCTCGACCGTCTCGACCAGGTCTGGGACCGGTTCAAGAACCTCAAGGTCGCCGACCTCGAGGGCGACGAGATGCTGTACCGCGCCCTCCAGGACCGCTACGGCACGTACTTCGAGGGCTCGATGGGCGCCGCGGCGATCCAGAAGCGTCTCCAGGACTTCGACCTGGAGGCCGAGGCGGACTCGCTGCGCGAGACCATCCGCTCCGGCAAGGGCCAGCGCAAGACGCGTGCGCTCAAGCGCCTCAAGGTCGTCAACGCGTTCCTCACGACGACGAACTCGCCCACGGGCATGGTGCTCGACGCCGTCCCGGTCATCCCGCCGGACCTGCGCCCGATGGTGCAGCTCGACGGTGGCCGCTTCGCGACGAGCGACCTCAACGACCTGTACCGCCGCGTGATCAACCGCAACAACCGGCTCAAGCGCCTGCTCGACCTCGGTGCGCCGGAGATCATCGTCAACAACGAGAAGCGGATGCTCCAGGAGGCCGTCGACTCGCTGTTCGACAACGGCCGCCGCGGTCGCCCGGTCACCGGCCCGGGCAACCGCCCGCTGAAGTCGATCTCCGACATGCTCAAGGGCAAGCAGGGTCGTTTCCGTCAGAACCTGCTCGGCAAGCGCGTCGACTACTCGGGCCGTTCGGTCATCGTCGTCGGCCCGCAGCTCAAGCTCCACCAGTGCGGCCTGCCCAAGCAGATGGCGCTCGAGCTGTTCAAGCCGTTCGTCATGAAGCGGCTCGTGGACCTCAACCACGCGCAGAACATCAAGAGCGCGAAGCGCATGGTCGAGCGCGCGCGCCCGGTCGTGTGGGACGTCCTCGAAGAGGTCATCACGGAGCACCCGGTCCTGCTGAACCGTGCGCCGACGCTGCACCGCCTGGGCATCCAGGCGTTCGAGCCGCAGCTCGTCGAAGGCAAGGCGATCCACCTGCACCCGCTCGTGTGCGCCGCGTTCAACGCGGACTTCGACGGTGACCAGATGGCCGTCCACCTGCCCCTGAGCGCGGAGGCGCAGGCCGAGGCCCGCATCCTCATGCTCTCGAGCAACAACATCCTCAAGCCGTCGGACGGCCGTCCGGTGACCATGCCCTCGCAGGACATGATCATCGGCCTGTACCACCTGACGAGCGACAAGACCGGTGCCGAGGGCGAGGGCCGCTCGTTCTCGTCCGTCGCCGAGGCGATCATGGCCTTCGACCAGGGCTCGCTCGACCTCAACGCCCCGGTGAAGATCCGCACCACGGACCTCGTCCCGCCGGTCTCCGGCTTCGAGGCGCCCGAGGGCTGGGAGCAGGGTCAGCCGATCCTGTTCGACACCACGCTCGGTCGTGCGCTGTTCAACGAGACGCTGCCCGTCGACTACCCGTACGTGAACTCGGTGGTCGACAAGAAGCGCCTCTCGGCGATCGTCAACGAGCTCGCCGAGCGGTACCCGAAGGTCGAGGTCGCCGCCTCGCTCGACGCCCTCAAGGCCGCCGGCTTCCGCTGGGCGACCCGCTCGGGCGTGACGATCGCGATCTCCGACGTCGCCACCCCGACGGAGAAGGCCGAGATCCTCGAGCAGCACGAGGAGCGCGCGCTCAAGGTCCAGCAGCAGTACGACCGTGGTCTCATCACGGACGACGAGCGCCGTCAGGAGCTCATCGAGATCTGGACCCAGGCGACGGACAAGGTCGCGTCGGTCATGCGCGAGAACCTCGAGGCGAACGACCGCAACACGGTCTACCGCATGGTCGGCTCGGGTGCTCGTGGTAACTGGATGCAGGTCCGTCAGATCGCCGGTATGCGCGGTCTCGTGGCGAACCCGAAGGGCGAGATCATCCCGCGCCCGATCAAGTCCAACTATCGCGAGGGCCTGTCCGTCCTCGAGTACTTCATCGCCACGCACGGTGCCCGCAAGGGTCTGGCGGACACCGCTCTGCGGACCGCCGACTCGGGCTACCTCACGCGTCGTCTCGTGGACGTCTCGCAGGACGTCATCGTCCGCGAGGAGGACTGCGGCACGGAGCGCGGCCTGACCATGCCGATCGCCGAGGAGCTCGCGGGCATCCTCGTCCGCCACCCCAAGGTGGAGACGAGCGTGTACTCGCGGACCCTCGCGTCCGACCTGGTCGACGCCGACGGCAACGTCATCGGCAAGGCCGGCGACGACGCGGGCGACGTCCTCATCGACGCCGCCGTGGCGGCGGGCGTGCGCGAGGCGAAGGTCCGCTCGGTCCTCACGTGCGAGTCGCGCGTCGGCACGTGCGCCAAGTGCTACGGCCGGTCGCTCGCGACGGGCAAGCTCGTCGACATCGGCGAGGCCGTCGGCATCATCGCGGCCCAGTCGATCGGTGAGCCGGGCACGCAGCTGACGATGCGTACGTTCCACACCGGTGGTGTGGCGTCGGCCGACGACATCACGCAGGGTCTGCCGCGTGTCACGGAGCTCTTCGAGGCCCGCACCCCCAAGGGTGAGGCGCCCATCGCGGAGTTCCCGGGCCGCATCACGATCGACGACTCCGAGCGTTCGCGTCGCCTCGTGCTGACGCCGGACGACGGCTCGGAGGAGATCGCGTACCCGGTGACCAAGCGTGCCCGCCTGCTGGTGCAGGACGGCGACCACGTCGGCGTCGGCACGCAGCTCGTGCAGGGTGCGGTGGACCCGAAGAAGGTCCTGCGCATCCTCGGCCCGCGTGCCACGCAGAAGCACCTGGTGGACGAGGTCCAGGAGGTCTACCGCTCCCAGGGCGTGGACATCCACGACAAGCACATCGAGGTCATCGTGCGGCAGATGCTGCGCCGGATCACGGTCCTGGACTCGGGCGACGCCCCGCTGCTCCCGGGCGAGCTGGCCGAGCGCGGCCGGTTCGAGGACGCGAACCGTCGCACCGTGGCGGAGGGCGGCCAGCCGGCCTCCGGCCGTCCCGAGCTGATGGGCATCACGAAGGCGTCGCTCGCGACGGACTCGTGGCTCTCGGCCGCCTCCTTCCAGGAGACGACCCGCGTGCTCACCGAGGCGTCGATGAGCGGTCGTCGTGACCCGCTGCTCGGCCTCAAGGAGAACGTCATCATCGGTAAGCTCATCCCGGCCGGTACCGGTCTTCCCCGGTACACCAAGGTCACGGTCGAGCCCACCGAGCAGGCCAAGACGGAGCTCTACCCGAGCTTCGGCTACGACGAGATCGACTTCCCGGCGCTCGGCATGGGCTCCGGCGAGGCGATCCCGCTCGAGGACCTGGACTTCGGCGACTACCGCTGACGTCCCGCACCAGCAGGTGCGGCACCTGACGGGTGCCCGACGACGCAGGCTCGCCCTGCGTCGTCGGGCACCCGTCCGCGTTCCCGGACCGTCGCGCCGGTCCCGACGGTCCCACCCGTGCGTCCTCCCAGGACGCCGACCAGCGCCTTTGACTACCCCACGGGTGGCAGGTAACCTGGTAAACCGTGCCCGCGCCGTCGGGCCCTCCGTGATGTCCCTGGCGGGACCGTGCTCAGCGAGCGATCGCCGGCGCACTGTCGCTCATCGCCGCGCTGGATCTCCGGACGGGCCGATGTGAGTGCCCGGGCATTCCGGATCCGGTTCTGGCGACGCCTCGCGTGCCAGGGCAGGGGACGGACCATCGGGCCGGTGGTAGGTGGCTGCTGCAGCGTGTCGAGCGCTGCGGGTGCCTCGTGCGATCGGCTCCACCAGCCAGCACGACCACCACCGGGGATAGCCCCGGTACAGCTCGAGAAGACACGGAGACGTAGTGCCTACGATCCAGCAGCTCGTCCGCAAGGGGCGGACCTCGAAGGTCGGGAAGTCCAAGACTCCCGCCCTCAAGGGTTCCCCGCAGCGGCGCGGTGTGTGCACGCGCGTGTACACCACCACCCCGAAGAAGCCGAACTCCGCGCTGCGCAAGGTCGCTCGCGTGAAGCTCTCCTCCCAGGTCGAGGTCACGGCCTACATCCCCGGCGTCGGCCACAACCTGCAGGAGCACTCCATCGTGCTCGTGCGCGGTGGTCGTGTGAAGGACCTCCCGGGTGTGCGCTACAAGATCGTGCGCGGCGCGCTCGACACGCAGGGCGTGAAGAACCGCAAGCAGGCCCGCAGCCGCTACGGCGCCAAGAAGGAGAAGAGCTGATGCCTCGCAAGGGCCCGGCCCCGAAGCGGCCGCTCATCGTCGACCCCGTGTACGGGTCGCCCGTCGTCACGCAGCTCATCAACAAGGTGCTGCTCGACGGAAAGAAGTCCACCGCCGAGTCGATCGTCTACGGCGCCCTCGAGGGCGTCCGGGCGAAGACCGACGGCGACCCGGTCGTCGTCCTCAAGCGTGCGCTCGAGAACGTGCGTCCCGCGCTCGAGGTCCGCTCGCGCCGCGTCGGCGGTGCGACCTACCAGGTCCCCGTCGAGGTGCGCCCCACGCGTGCCACGACCCTCGCGCTGCGCTGGCTCACGGACTACTCGCGCGCCCGTCGCGAGAAGACCATGACCGAGCGCCTCATGAACGAGATCCTCGACGCGAGCAACGGCCTCGGTGCCGCGGTCAAGCGTCGCGAGGACATGCACAAGATGGCGGAGTCCAACAAGGCCTTCGCCCACTACCGCTGGTAGTCCGCCCGACCGGCCCCGTGGACTGAAGTCCCCGGGGCCGTCGGCGGGTCTCCGGCCGGCCACCCCGGTCCGAGCAGCGCCCCCGACTCAACCCACCTAGCGAGGGAAACAGACCGTGGCACTTGACGTGCTCACCGACCTGAACAAGGTCCGCAACATCGGCATCATGGCCCACATCGATGCCGGGAAGACCACGACCACCGAGCGCATCCTGTTCTACACCGGTGTGAACTACAAGATCGGTGAGACGCACGACGGCGCGTCGACGATGGACTGGATGGAGCAGGAGCAGGAGCGCGGCATCACGATCACGTCGGCCGCGACGACCTGCTACTGGAAGAACAACCAGATCAACATCATCGACACCCCGGGCCACGTCGACTTCACGGTCGAGGTCGAGCGCTCCCTGCGCGTGCTCGACGGCGCCGTCGCCGTCTTCGACGGCAAGGAGGGTGTGGAGCCGCAGTCGGAGACGGTGTGGCGCCAGGCCGACAAGTACAACGTCCCGCGCATCTGCTTCGTCAACAAGATGGACAAGCTCGGCGCCGACTTCTACTTCACGGTCGACACCATCGTGAACCGCCTCAAGGCCAAGCCGCTGGTCATCCAGCTGCCGATCGGCTCGGAGAACGACTTCACCGGCGTCGTCGACCTGCTCGAGATGAAGGCGCTCGTCTGGCACGGCGAGACCAAGCTCGGCGAGGCGTACGACACCGAGGAGATCCCCGCGGACCTCCAGGAGAAGGCGGCGCAGTACCGCGCCGACCTGGTCGAGGCCGTCGCCGAGGCGGACGACGAGCTGCTCGAGAAGTTCCTCGGGGGCGAGGAGCTGTCGGTCGCCGAGATCAAGTCCGGCATCCGCAAGCTCGTCATCGCCGGCGAGGCCTTCCCGGTCCTGTGCGGTTCCGCGTTCAAGAACAAGGGCGTCCAGCCCATGCTCGACGCGGTCATCGACTACCTGCCGTCGCCGCTCGACGTCCCCGCGATCGAGGGCCACGACGTGAAGGACGAGGAGAAGGTCGTCGAGCGTCACCCCGACGCCACCGAGCCGTTCTCCGCGCTCGCCTTCAAGGTCGCGACACACCCGTTCTTCGGCAAGCTCACCTACGTCCGGGTGTACTCGGGCAAGGTCGCGCAGGGCGCCCAGGTGCTCAACTCGACCAAGGGCAAGAAGGAGCGCATCGGGAAGCTCTTCCAGATGCACTCCAACAAGGAGAACCCGGTCGACGACGCGACGGCCGGCCACATCTACGCGTTCATCGGTCTCAAGGACGTCACCACGGGTGACACGCTGACCGACCCGGCGAACCCGGTCATCCTCGAGTCGATGACGTTCCCCGAGCCGGTCATCGACGTCGCGATCGAGCCGAAGACGAAGGCCGACCAGGAGAAGCTCTCGACGGCGATCCAGAAGCTCGCCGAGGAGGACCCGACGTTCCGCGTGAAGCTGGACGACGAGACCGGCCAGACCGTCATCGGCGGCATGGGCGAGCTCCACCTCGACATCCTCGTGGACCGCATGCGTCGCGAGTTCAAGGTCGAGGCGAACGTCGGCAAGCCCCAGGTCGCGTACCGCGAGACGATCCGCCGCACGGCGGAGAAGATCGACTACACGCACAAGAAGCAGACCGGTGGCTCCGGGCAGTTCGCGAAGGTCCAGGTCACCTTCGCGCCGCTCGACACGGCCGAGGGCGAGCTCTACGAGTTCGAGAACGCCGTCACCGGTGGTCGCATCCCGCGCGAGTACATCCCGAGCGTCGACCAGGGCATCCAGTCGGCGATGCAGCACGGCGTCCTCGCCGGCTTCCCGCTGGTGGGTGTCAAGGCCACGCTGATCGACGGCGCCTACCACGACGTCGACTCGTCCGAGATGGCGTTCAAGATCGCCGGCTCGATGGTCCTCAAGGAGGGCGTCAAGCGGGCGGACCCGGTTCTGCTGGAGCCGGTGATGGCGGTCGAGGTGCGTACGCCCGAGGAGTACATGGGCGACGTCATCGGCGACCTGAACTCACGTCGTGGAATGATCCAGTCCATGGAGGACGCGACGGGTGTGAAGGTCGTCCGGGCCCACGTACCGTTGTCAGAGATGTTCGGGTACATCGGTGACCTCCGGTCGAAGACCCAGGGCCGTGCCGTGTACTCGATGCAGTTCGACAACTACGCCGAGGTTCCTCGGAACGTTGCCGAAGAGATCATCAAGAAGACCCGGGGCGAGTGAGACCCCACAGGTCGTAGCAGTTCCGCACAACCATCAACCTGTAGGCAACCGCAACGCCCCGCGGATGTAGGATCCTTCGGTCGACATTCGCAAACGTTCGGCACATCTACCCAAGTCCCAGGAGGACCCCAGTGGCTAAGGCCAAGTTCGAGCGGACCAAGCCGCACGTCAACATCGGCACCATCGGTCATGTCGACCACGGTAAGACGACGCTGACGGCGGCGATCTCGAAGACGCTCGCGGACACGTACCCGGACCTGCCGGCGAACGTCCAGCGCAACTTCGACGAGATCGACGCGGCTCCCGAGGAGAAGCAGCGCGGTATCACGATCAACATCGCGCACATCGAGTACGAGACGCCGAAGCGCCACTACGCGCACGTCGACGCCCCGGGTCACGCCGACTACATCAAGAACATGATCACCGGTGCCGCCCAGATGGACGGCGCGATCCTGGTGGTCGCCGCGACCGACGGCCCGATGGCCCAGACGCGCGAGCACGTCCTGCTCGCCCGCCAGGTCGGCGTGCCGTACCTGCTCGTGGCGCTCAACAAGTCCGACATGGTCGACGACGAGGAGATCCTCGAGCTCGTCGAGATGGAGGTGCGTGAGCTCCTCTCGGGTCAGGGCTACGACGGCGACGACGCTCCCGTCGTGCGCGTCTCCGGCCTCAAGGCCCTCGAGGGCGACGCCGAGTGGACCGCGAAGATCGTCGAGCTCATGGAGGCCGTCGACGAGAACGTGCCCGAGCCCGTCCGCGAGCTCGACAAGCCGTTCCTCATGCCCGTCGAGGACGTCTTCACGATCACCGGTCGTGGCACCGTCGTCACCGGCAAGGTGGAGCGTGGCACGCTCGACCTGAACTCGGACGTCGAGATCGTCGGCATCCGCAACCCGCAGAAGACCACGGTCACGGGTATCGAGACGTTCCACAAGCAGATGGACCAGGCGCAGGCCGGCGACAACACCGGTCTCCTCCTGCGTGGCATCAAGCGCGAGGACGTCGAGCGCGGCCAGGTCGTCGTGAAGCCGGGTTCGATCACGCCGCACACGGACTTCGAGGCGCAGGTCTACATCCTGGGCAAGGACGAGGGTGGGCGTCACAACCCGTTCTACTCGAACTACCGTCCGCAGTTCTACTTCCGCACCACCGACGTCACCGGCGTCATCACGCTGCCCGAGGGCACCGAGATGGTCATGCCGGGCGACAACACCGAGATGACGGTCGCGCTGATCCAGCCGATCGCCATGGAGGAGGGCCTCGGCTTCGCCATCCGTGAGGGTGGCCGCACCGTGGGCTCCGGCCGCGTCACCAAGATCCTCAAGTGATCTGACGCTGCCTGTCGGCAGCACCGCCACGAGGGCCTGGCACCGCGAGGTGCCGGGCCCTCGTGCCGTCTGGGCGGGGGAGAGGGGGGTGTCATAGCGATGCTTGCCGTCCCGGTTTGGACGCAGGGGGGTTCGTGTGGCAAACTGTTCAGGTTGCCTGCAACGGGCGCGCTCTTTCACGTGTCGAACAGTGTGTTGAACCGGTCCTCGCACAGCGAGGACGGATCCCGGGTGGAATCACCCGGATCTGCGGGTTGAGCTCTCTGTCGACATGGATCGAGCACCCCGCGGAACACACGTTCCGACCAGGCTCGACAAACGTTGTGGTCCGATGCTGCGGCGTCGTGCGTGAGCACGGTGCGCGGTGGGCTCACATATCCAACGGCCCTGCGCCTCTCGGCGCGTGCGCCCTGGTGCGTCGTGAATACGCGACACGCCCGAGCGCGGGGGTCGGACAGCTAGCGGTTCGAGAGAGAGAGTCAGACGACGCCATGGCGGGACAGAAGATCCGCATCCGGCTCAAGTCCTACGACCACGAGGTCATCGACAGCTCGGCGCGCAAGATCGTCGACACGGTGACGCGCGCTGGTGCAACGGTCGTGGGTCCGGTGCCGCTGCCGACGGAGAAGAACGTCTTCTGCGTCATCCGGTCGCCTCACAAGTACAAGGACAGCCGCGAGCACTTCGAGATGCGCACGCACAAGCGGCTGATCGACATCATCGACCCCACGCCGAAGGCCGTCGACTCGCTCATGCGTCTCGACCTGCCTGCCGACGTGAACATCGAGATCAAGCTCTGAGGCTGGAGGACATCATGACTACCCCCCAGCAGAACACCCGACCGGTCACGGCCGTGCTCGGGACCAAGCTCGGGATGACCCAGCTCTGGGACGAGGCCGGTCGCCTCGTCCCGGTGACTGTCGTCGCGGTCGGCACCAACGTCGTCACGCAGGTCCGTACCGCTGACGTCGACGGGTATGCCGCCGTGCAGCTGGCCTACGGCCAGATCGACCCCCGCAAGGTGACGAAGCCCCTCAAGGGCCACTTCGAGAAGGCCGGCGTCACGCCGCGCCGTCACGTCGCCGAGATCCGGACCTCCGACGCGGCCGAGTACACGCTCGGCCAGGAGATCACCGCCGAGGCCTTCGAGGCCGGCGCCGTGGTCGACGTCTCCGGGACGACCAAGGGCAAGGGCACCGCCGGTGTGATGAAGCGTCACGGCTTCTCCGGCGTCGGCGCCTCCCACGGTGCGCACCGCAACCACCGCAAGGCTGGTTCGATCGGTGGCGCCTCGACCCCGTCGCGCGTCTTCAAGGGACTGCGCATGGCGGGTCGTATGGGCCACGACCGCCAGACCACCCAGAACCTGACCGTGCACGCGGTCGACGCCGAGAAGGGTCTGCTGCTCGTCAAGGGCGCGGTTCCCGGCCCCAAGGGCGGCGTCGTCCTCGTCCGTAGCGCCGCGAAGGGAGCGTGAACAACCGATGGCAACGCAGAACGCGCTGACCGTTGAGGTCCTCGACGCGAGCGGCAAGAAGGCCGGGACCGCCGAGCTCCCCGCCGAGGTGTTCGACGTCGTGACGAACGTCCCGCTGATCCACCAGGTCGTCGTCGCCCAGCGTGCTGCCGCACGCCAGGGCACCCACGACACCAAGAGCCGCGGCGAGGTCCGCGGTGGTGGACGCAAGCCGTACAAGCAGAAGGGCACCGGCCGCGCCCGCCAGGGCTCGATCCGCGCGCCGCAGTTCGCGGGCGGTGGCACGGTCCACGGACCGACGCCGCGCTCGTACGACCAGCGGACCCCGAAGAAGATGAAGGCCGCCGCGCTCCGCGGTGCCCTCTCGGACCGGGCCCGCAACGGCCGCGTCCACGTCGTGACGGGCTTCGGCGTCGACGGTGCTCCGTCGACCAAGACCGCCCTCGCGACGCTCGCGAAGCTCTCCGAGCGCAAGCACGTCCTCGTCGTCACCGAGCGTGGTGACGAGCTGACGGTCAAGTCGCTGCGGAACGTCGAGCAGGTCCACCTCCTGGTGGCCGACCAGCTCAACACCTACGACGTGCTCGTCTCCGACGACGTCGTCTTCACGCAGGGCGCGCTCGACGCGTTCCTGGCCGGCCCGTCCACGGGTCGCTCCGCGAAGGCCGTCGCCACCTCCACCGAGGCGGACGAGACTGCTGCCGAGGAGGCTGCGAAGTGACCACCGTGACCAAGGACCCCCGCGACGTGATCCTCTCGCCCGTCGTCTCCGAGAAGAGCTACGGCCTCCTCGACGAGGGCAAGTACACGTTCGTCGTGGACCCGCGGGCCAACAAGACCGAGATCAAGATCGCCATCGAGCAGATCTTCTCCGTCAAGGTTGCGTCGGTGAACACGATCAACCGCAAGGGCAAGACGCGTCGCACGCGTTTCGGCCTGGGCAAGCGCAAGGACACCAAGCGTGCGATCGTCACCCTCCGCGAGGGCACGATCGACATCTTCGGCTGAGCCGACGAGAGCAGATTGAGGACAGATCCCCATGGGAATCCGTAAGTACAAGCCGACGACGCCCGGCCGCCGCGGCTCGAGCGTCGCCGACTTCGCCGAGATCACGCGCTCGCAGCCGGAGAAGTCTCTGGTCCGCCCGCTCTCCAAGAGCGGCGGTCGCAACAGCTCCGGCCGCATCACCACCCGTCACAAGGGTGGTGGCCACAAGCGTGCGTACCGCGTGATCGACTTCCGTCGTCACGACAAGGACGGCGTGCCCGCGAAGGTCGCTCACATCGAGTACGACCCCAACCGCACGGCGCGCATCGCGCTCCTGCACTACGCGGACGGCGAGAAGCGCTACATCATCGCGCCGAGCAAGCTCAAGCAGGGCGACGTCATCGAGAACGGCGCCGGGGCTGACATCAAGCCCGGCAACAACCTGCCGCTGCGCAACATCCCGACCGGTACGGTCATCCACGCCATCGAGCTCAAGCCCGGTGGCGGCGCGAAGATCGCCCGCTCGGCCGGCGCGTCGGTCCAGCTCGTCGCCAAGGACGGCCCGTACGCGCAGCTGCGCATGCCCTCCGGCGAGATCCGCAACGTCGACCTGCGCTGCCGCGCGACGGTCGGCGAGGTGGGCAACGCCGAGCAGTCGAACATCAACTGGGGCAAGGCCGGCCGCATGCGCTGGAAGGGCAAGCGCCCGACCGTCCGCGGTGTCGCGATGAACCCGATCGACCACCCGCACGGTGGTGGTGAGGGCAAGACCTCCGGTGGACGCCACCCGGTGAGCCCCTGGGGCCAGCCGGAGGGTCGTACCCGCCGTCCGAACAAGCCGAGCGACAAGCTGATCGTGCGTCGTCGACGTACCGGCAAGAAGCGCTGATAGGAGCCTGGAAACATGCCTCGTAGCCTGAAGAAGGGCCCCTTCGTCGACGGCCACCTCCAGAAGAAGGTGGACGTGCAGAACGAGAAGGGGACCAAGAACGTCATCAAGACCTGGTCCCGCCGGTCGGTCATCACGCCCGACTTCCTCGGTCACACTTTCGCCGTGCACGACGGTCGCAAGCACACCCCGGTGTTCGTCACCGAGGCGATGGTCGGCCACAAGCTCGGCGAGTTCGCTCCCACGCGGACCTTCCGCGGCCACGTGAAGGACGACAAGAAGGGTCGTCGCCGCTGACCCGCGAGGGTCAAGGTGACGACTGGATTGTCGAATGACGGTCAACACACAAGAAGGCAGGACAGCAATGGAAGCCAAGGCGCAGGCGCGGTTCGTCCGTGTCACGCCCCAGAAGGCCCGGCGCGTCGTGGACCTCATCCGTGGCAAGCAGGCCTCCGAGGCCGTCGCGGTGCTGAAGTTCGCACCGCAGGCGGCGAGCGAGCCCGTCCGCAAGGTCGTGGAGAGCGCGATCGCCAACGCCCGGGTGAAGGCGGACCGCGCGAGCGTCGCGTTCGACGAGCAGGAGCTCGTCGTGCGTGAGGCGTTCGTCGACGAGGGCCCGACCCTCAAGCGTTTCCGCCCGCGCGCCCAGGGCCGTGCGAACCGCATCCTCAAGCGCACCAGCCACATCACCGTGGTGATCGCTCCGCGCGAGAACACGAAGGGAAGTGCCCGATAGTGGGACAGAAGGTTCACCCGCACGGGTACCGCCTCGGCATCACCACCGACCACCGGTCGCGCTGGTTCGCCGACAGCACCAAGCCCGGACAGCGGTACCGCGACTACGTCCGCGAGGACGTCCAGATCCGCAAGCTCATGAGCACCGGTCTCGAGCGCGCGGGCATCTCCAAGGTCGAGATCGAGCGCACCCGTGACCGTGTCCGCGTGGACATCCACACGGCGCGCCCGGGCATCGTCATCGGTCGCCGTGGCGCCGAGGCCGACCGCATCCGCGGCGAGCTGGAGAAGCTCACCGGCAAGCAGGTGCAGCTCAACATCCTCGAGGTCAAGAACGCTGAGATCGACTCCCAGCTCGTGGCCCAGGGGATCGCGGAGCAGCTCGCGAGCCGTGTCTCGTTCCGTCGTGCCATGCGCAAGGGCATCCAGTCCGCGCAGCGCGCCGGCGCGAAGGGCATCCGCGTCCAGGTCTCCGGCCGCCTCGGTGGCGCGGAGATGAGCCGGTCGGAGTTCTACCGCGAGGGTCGTGTGCCGCTGCACACGCTGCGCGCGAACATCGACTACGGCTTCTTCGAGGCCCGCACCACGTTCGGCCGTATCGGCGTGAAGGTGTGGATCTACAAGGGCGACATGACCGAGAAGGAGTGGGCCGCCCAGCAGGCGACCGCTGCTCCTCGCCAGGGCCGTGGCGGCCCGCGCGGCGAGCGCGGTGGCGACCGTGGCGGCGACCGCCGTGGTGGGCGTCGTCCCGAGCGTTCGGCCGAGCGGAGCGCAGCTCCCGAGGCGCCGGCCGCCGAGCAGGCCCCGGCCACGGAGCCCGCTCAGCAGGCCCCTGAGACCGGAACGGAGGCCTGAGTCATGCTGATCCCGCGCAGGCTCAAGCACCGCAAGCAGCACCACCCGTCGCGCTCCGGCGCGGCCAAGGGTGGCACGCAGATCTCGTTCGGTGAGTACGGCATCCAGGCTCTCGAGCCGGCGTACGTCACGAACCGTCAGATCGAGGCTGCTCGTATCGCGATGACCCGCCACATCAAGCGTGGCGGAAAGGTCTGGATCAACATCTACCCGGACCGTCCCCTGACCAAGAAGCCCGCCGAGACCCGCATGGGTTCCGGCAAGGGCTCGCCCGAGTGGTGGGTCGCCAACGTCAAGCCCGGCCGCATCGTCTTCGAGCTGGCCGGTGTCCCGGAGCCCCTGGCTCGTGAGGCCATGCGCCGCGCGATCCACAAGCTCCCGATGAAGTGCCGTTTCGTGGTGCGCGAGGGTGGTGGCAACTGATGGCTGTCGGAACGAAGGGGCTCGCCCCCACGGACCTGGATGCCTTCGACGACGAGAAGCTCGTCGCCGAGCTGAAGAAGGCCAAGGAGGAGCTCTTCAACCTCCGTTTCCAGTCGGCCACCGGCCAGCTGGAGAGCCACGGACGCCTCAAGGCCGTCCGTCGCGACATCGCGCGGATCTACACGATCCTGCGTGAGCGCGAGCTCGGTATCCGTACTGCACCGAGCGCCGAGTGAGTGAGGCTGGAATGAGCGAGAACGCAACGAACGCCCCGGTCGAGGAGGCGAGCGCCGAGGAGGCGCGCGCGTACCGCAAGACCCGCCGCGGCTACGTCGTCAGCGACAAGATGGACAAGACCGTCGTGGTCGAGGTCGAGGACCGGGTCAAGCACCCGCTCTACGGCAAGGTCATCCGTCGCACGAGCAAGGTCAAGGCGCACGACGAGCAGAACTCCGCCGGCGTCGGCGACCTCGTCCTGATCATGGAGACCCGCCCGCTGTCCGCGACCAAGCGGTGGCGCCTGGTGGAGATCCTCGAGAAGGCCAAGTAGTACCGGCCGTGGCGGGCGGCGCACGTCGTCCGCCACGACCGATCTCGTGCCGCGCCTCGCGGTGCGGCAACCAGTGAGGACAGGAGCGGCGGGTCCCCCGCCGCGACCTGGCCGGTTCACCCGCGAGGGACCCGGCACTGACAGCTATCCGTTCGGCAAGGCTCGCCCCGACCGCGGTCGTGGTGAGAACCGGCTCGACGACAGGAGTACATGACATGATCCAGCAGGAGTCGCGACTTCGTGTCGCCGACAACACGGGTGCCAAGGAGATTCTCTGCATCCGCGTTCTCGGTGGCTCGGGCCGTCGCTACGCCGGAATCGGCGACACCATCGTCGCAACCGTCAAGGACGCGATCCCGGGCGGCAACGTGAAGAAGGGCGACGTCGTCAAGGCCGTCATCGTCCGGACCGCCAAGGAGCGCCGTCGTCCGGACGGTTCCTACATCAAGTTCGACGAGAACGCGGCCGTGATCCTCAAGAACGACGGCGAGCCGCGCGGTACGCGCATCTTCGGCCCCGTCGGTCGTGAGCTGCGCGACAAGCGCTTCATGAAGATCATCTCGCTGGCTCCGGAGGTGCTCTGACCATGGCGAAGATCAAGAAGGGCGACCTCGTGGTCGTCATCGCGGGCAAGGACCGCGGCAAGCAGGGACGCGTGCTCGAGGTCCTCAAGGACAGCGACCGCCTGGTCGTCGAGGGCGTGCAGCGCGTCACGAAGCACACCAAGGTCGGCCAGTCGCAGCGCGGCACGCGGACCGGTGGCATCGAGACCGTCGAGGCGCCGATCCACATCAGCAACGTGATGGTCGTCGACCCGGAGACCAAGAAGGGCACCCGCGTCGGGTACCGCACCGAAGAGGTCGAGCGTGACGGCCGCAAGCGGACGGTTCGCGTCCGTGTCGCCAAGCGCTCCGGTAAGGACATCTGATGAGCACCGATATCGCAGCCCCCGAGGTCCCGCGCCTCAAGCAGCGCTACCGCGACGAGATCGTCGCCGGTCTGCGCGAGGAGTTCGGCCACGGCAACGTCAACCAGGTCGCCCGCGTCACGAAGATCGTCGTGAACATGGGTGTCGGTGACGCCGCCAAGGACTCGAAGCTCATCGAGGGCGCCATCCGCGACCTCTCCGCGATCACCGGCCAGAAGCCGCAGGTCACGAAGGCCCGCAAGTCCATCGCGCAGTTCAAGCTGCGTGAGGGCATGCCGATCGGTGCGCACGTCACGCTGCGCGGCGACCGCATGTGGGAGTTCCTCGACCGTCTGCTGTCGATCGCCCTGCCGCGCATCCGCGACTTCCGCGGCCTGTCGCCCAAGCAGTTCGACGGGCACGGCAACTACACGTTCGGCCTCACGGAGCAGTCGATGTTCCACGAGATCGACCAGGACAAGATCGACCGTGTCCGCGGTATGGACATCACGATCGTGACCACGGCGACGACCGACGACGAGGGCCGCTCCCTGCTGCGCCGTCTCGGCATGCCTTTCAAGGAGAACTGACATGGCGAAGAAGGCCCTGGTCAACAAGGCGGCCGCCAAGCCCAAGTTCGCGGTCCGCGCCTACACCCGGTGCCAGAAGTGCGGTCGTCCGCACTCCGTGTACCGCAAGTTCGGCCTGTGCCGCATCTGCGTGCGCGAGATGGCCCACCGTGGTGAGCTTCCGGGCGTCACCAAGAGCAGCTGGTAACAACTACGTCGTAGGTCCTGGCGGGACGCACCGCACGGTGCGCGCCCGCCGGGATACCACGTCGAGGAAGGGCTAGAGCCCAATGACGATGACCGATCCGATCGCAGACATGCTGACGCGTCTGCGGAACGCGAACTCGGCTTACCACGACACGGTCACCATGCCGTTCTCGAAGCTGAAGTCGCACATTGCCGAGATCCTCCAGGCCGAGGGCTACATCGCCGGCTGGAGCGTCGAGGACGCGAAGGTGGGCCAGAACCTCACCATCCAGCTCAAGTTCGGCCCGAACCGTGAGCGCAGCCTTGCCGGCGTGCGTCGCGTGTCGAAGCCCGGCCTGCGCGTGTACGCGAAGTCCACCAACCTGCCCAAGGTGCTCGGCGGCCTCGGCGTGGCGATCCTGTCCACGTCCTCCGGCCTCCTCACCGACAAGCAGGCCGCTACGAAGGGCGTGGGCGGCGAAGTCCTCGCCTACGTCTGGTAATCCGGAAAGGAGATACGCCATGTCTCGAATCGGCAAGATCCCCGTTCCGGTCCCGGCCGGAGTGGACGTCACCATCAGCGGCGCGCTCGTGACCGTGAAGGGCCCCAAGGGTTCTCTCGAGCACAACGTGCCCACCCCCATCCAGGTCGCCCAGGAGGACGCCACGCTCGTGGTGTCGCGCCCGGACGACGAGCGCGCGTCCCGCGCGCTGCACGGCCTCACGCGAACCCTCCTGGCGAACATCGTCCAGGGCGTCACGCAGGGCTACGAGAAGAAGCTCGAGATCGTCGGTACCGGGTACCGCGTGACCGCGAAGGGCTCGGACCTCGAGTTCGCCCTCGGGTTCAGCCACCCGGTCGTCGTGACCCCGCCCGCGGGCATCACGTTCGCCGTCGAGAGCCCCACCAAGTTCTCGGTGTCGGGCATCGACAAGCAGCAGGTCGGCGAAGTCGCTGCGAACATCCGCAAGATCCGCAAGCCCGAGCCGTACAAGGGCAAGGGTGTGCGTTACGCCGGCGAGGTCGTCCGCCGCAAGGTCGGAAAGGCTGGTAAGTAACGATGGCTCTGAAGGTTCTCGGCAAGGGCAAGGCCGTCGCGCGTCAGCGCCGCCACCTGCGCCTGCGCAAGAAGATCAAGGGGACCGACGCTCGTCCGCGCCTCGTGGTCACGCGCTCCACGCGCCACATCACGGCCCAGGTCGTGGACGACACGATCGGCCAGACGCTCGCGTCGGCCTCGTCCCTCGAGGCGGACCTGCGTGCGCTCGACGGCGACAAGAGCGCCAAGGCCCGCAAGGTCGGCGAGCTCGTCGCCGAGCGTGCGAAGGCCAAGGGCGTCGACTCCGTCGTGTTCGACCGCGGTGGCAACAAGTACCACGGTCGGGTCGCTGCGGTCGCCGACGGCGCACGCGAGGGCGGTCTGGCCCTGTGACGACGCCGACCATCCGTACACGGAAGCAAAGGATTCTCTGATGGCTGCAGGGCAGCGCAGCAACACCGGCGCCCCCACGGGTGCCGCCAACGAGTCGAGCGACCAGAACGCCCGCGGGGGCCGCGACAACCGTCGTGACAACCGCCGTGACGGTCGCCGGGGCGACGCAGCCGAGAAGAACGCCTTCGTCGAGCGCGTCGTCACCATCAACCGCGTCTCCAAGGTCGTCAAGGGCGGCCGTCGCTTCAGCTTCACCGCGCTGGTCGTGGTGGGCGACGGCGACGGCACCGTCGGTGTCGGCTACGGCAAGGCGAAGGAGGTGCCCGCGGCGATCGCCAAGGGTGTCGAGGAGGCCAAGAAGAACTTCTTCAAGGTCCCGCGCATCCAGGGCACCATCCCGCACCCCATCCAGGGTGAGGCCGCCGCCGGCGTCGTCTTCCTGCGTCCGGCCGCTCCGGGTACCGGTGTCATCGCCGGCGGTCCGGTGCGCGCCGTGCTGGAGTGCGCCGGTATCCACGACGTCCTGAGCAAGTCGCTCGGCTCGTCCAACGCGATCAACATCGTGCACGCGACCGTCGAGGCGCTGCGCAACCTCGAGCAGCCTGAGGCTGTCGCGGCGCGCCGTGGCCTGCCGCTCGAGCACGTGGCTCCGGCCGCGCTGCTGCGTGCCCGTGCAGCGGGGGTGAACGCCTGATGGCCAGGCTCAAGGTGACCCAGACGAAGTCCGCCATCGGCGGCAAGCAGAACCAGCGCGACACGCTGCGCACTCTGGGCCTCAAGCGGATCGGCGACACCGCCGTGAAGGAGGACCGCCCGGAGATCCGCGGCATGGTCGCGACGGTGGCGCACCTCGTCACCGTTGAGGAGGTCGAGTGACCATGGCTGAGAAGGCCACCAAGGAGACCGTCGAGGCTCCGAAGAAGAAGGCTCCCGCCAAGAAGGCGGAGGCCGCTCCGGCGAAGCAGACCGAGGGTGCCGGCGGCACGCTCAAGATGCACCACCTGCGTCCGGCTCCCGGCGCCAAGAAGGCCAAGACCCGTGTGGGTCGTGGTGAGGCGTCGAAGGGTAAGACGGCGGGCCGCGGTACCAAGGGTACGAAGGCTCGTTACCAGGTGCCCGAGCGCTTCGAGGGCGGGCAGATGCCTCTGCACATGCGCCTGCCGAAGCTGCGCGGGTTCAAGAACCCGTTCCGCACCGAGTACCAGGTCGTGAACCTGGACAAGCTCGCCGCGCTGTACCCCGAGGGTGGCTCCGTCACCGTCGAGGACCTCGTGGCGAAGGGCGCGGTCCGCAAGGGCCAGCTCGTGAAGGTGCTCGGTACGGGCGAGATCACCGTCAAGCTCGAGGTCGCGGTCGACGCCCTCTCGGGCGCGGCCCGCGAGAAGATCCTCGCGGCCGGCGGTTCGGTCTCGGAGGACTGACACCACTGGACAGGGCCGGTGGCGCGCACGCGCCGTCGGCCCTGTCCGTGTCTCGGGACCGGCTCGCGCCGGGTCTCGGGAACGGTCGCCGTCCCGTCGGGCAGCGGGGCGCGACTAGACTTCCCGTCGGCCGTCGTCGGTCTTGGACCGACGGCTGGTCGACGTGGTGGACGACCGACCGATCCCGGTCAGCCGACACCGACTTGCCGTTCGACGCGGCGCAACGGTTAGGGTGCCTCTTGGCGCCGGTGCCGTGCGTCACACCTCGCCGGGCCTCCCGGCGACACGACATCCCGCCTCGGCGGGCCAGGAGGATAGGTGCTCAGCGCATTCGCCCGGGCTTTCCGGACGCCTGACCTGCGGCGCAAGCTGCTGTTCACGATCGCGATCATGGCGATCTTCCGTGTGGGTTCGTTCATCCCCACGCCGGGTGTGGACTACCCCAACGTGCAGCAGTGCATCGCGGAGACCGCCGAGGGCAACGACCTGCTCGGGCTCGTCAACCTCTTCAGCGGCGGCGCGCTGCTCCAGCTGTCGATCTTCGCGCTCGGGATCATGCCGTACATCACGGCGAGCATCATCGTGCAGCTCCTGCGCGTGGTGATCCCTCGCTTCGAGGCCCTGCACAAGGAGGGACAGTCGGGCACCGCGAAGCTCACGCAGTACACGCGCTACCTGACGATCGCGCTCGCGATCCTCCAGTCGACGACCGTCATCACGACGGCGCGCAACGGTCTGCTCTTCCAGGGCTGCTCGGTCGAGGTCATCCCCGACGGCAGCTTCGTCACGATGGCCCTCATGGTCATCACGATGACCGCCGGTACCGGCCTCATCATGTGGCTGGGCGAGCTCATCACCGAGCGTGGCGTCGGCAACGGCATGTCGCTGCTCATCTTCACGTCGATCGCCGCGAGCTTCCCGACCGCCCTCTGGTCGATCGCCGGTGGCGCGAACGGCGCCGCGAACTTCATCATCATGATCGCGGTGATCGTCCTCGTGATCGGGCTCGTCGTGTTCGTCGAGCAGTCGCAGCGCCGGGTGCCGGTCCAGTACGCCAAGCGCATGGTCGGCCGGCGCATGTATGGCGGTTCGAGCACGTACATCCCGATCAAGATCAACATGGCCGGCGTCATCCCGGTGATCTTCGCGGCCTCGCTGCTCGCGGTCCCGGGCCTCATCGCGCAGTTCGGCGACCAGACCGCCGGCTGGGTGATCTGGGTCAGCACGAACCTCGCCGACCCCGCGGCGCCGCTGCACATCGCGCTGTACGTCGCGATGATCCTGTTCTTCTGCTTCTTCTACACGGCGATCACGTTCAACCCGGACGAGGTCGCGGACAACATGAAGAAGTACGGCGGGTTCATCCCGGGCATCCGCGCCGGGCGCCCGACCGCCGAGTACCTCGACTACGTCATCACCCGCATCACCTCCGCGGGCTCCATCTACCTCGCGCTCGTCGCGCTCCTGCCGACGCTGGTCCTCATCGGTCTCGGCGTGAGCACGAACATCCCGTTCGGCGGCTCCTCGATCCTCATCGTGGTCGGCGTCGGCCTGGAGACGGTCAAGCAGATCGACTCCCAGCTGCAGCAGCGCCACTACGAAGGGTTCCTCCGTTGAGCAACGCCCCCACCGCACGCCTCGTGATCATGGGCCCTCAGGGTGCCGGCAAGGGGACGCAGGCCGCCCGGCTCGCCGAGCGCTTCGCGATCCCCGCGATCTCCACGGGCGACATCTTCCGGGCGAACATCAAGGGCGGCACGGAGCTCGGCCGCCTCGTGCAGGAGTACACGGCCAAGGGCGACCTCGTCCCCGACTCCGTGACCAACGCGATGGTGCGGGACCGCCTCGCTCAGGACGACGTCGCACGCGGCTTCATCCTCGACGGCTACCCCCGCAACGCGGCACAGGTCGTCGAGCTCGACGCGATCCTCGCCGACCTGGGCTGGTCGCTCGACGGCGTCGTGGAGATCACGGCGGACCGTGACGAGCTCCTCGCCCGGCTCGCGAAGCGCGCCGAGATCGAGGGCCGTGAGGACGACACCGAGGAGGCCATCGCGCGCCGCCTCGACATCTACGCGGAGCAGACGGCTCCGCTCACCTCCGCGTACGACGAGCGGGGTCTGCTCGTCCGCGTGGACGGCATCGGCGAGATCGACGACGTCACGGAGCGCATCGTGTCCGCGCTCGAGCCGCTGGTCGCCTGACGACAGAGCAGTACCGCACGACCCGCGGTCCGGTGCCCCGAGCGGTGCCGTGCGGGTGCCGGTCGGGAGAGGGAGCACGGTGTTCGGTCGCGAACGCATCGAGTACAAGACGCACGATCAGGTCCAGGCCATGCGGCGTGCGGGGGTCGTCGTCGCGACGGCCCTCGAGACGGTGCGCGACGCCGTGCGGCCCGGCATGACCACGAGCGACCTCGACGCCCTCGCCGCCGCGGTCATCGCTGACGCAGGTGCCACCTCGTCGTTCCTCGGCTACGAGGGGTACCCGGCGACGGTGTGCGTGTCGGTCAACGACGAGGTGGTGCACGGCATCCCCGGGGCGCGCGAGCTGCGCGCGGGAGACGTCGTGTCGGTGGACTGCGGCGCCGTCGTCGACGGCTGGCACGGTGACTCCGCGACGTCGTTCGTCCTCGGTGAGGCGGACCCCGCCGACGAGGCGCTCGTCGAGGCCACGCGCCAGGCCATGTGGGACGGGATCGCCGCGCTCGCCAGGAGCGAGCGGCTCGGCGACGTCGGCGTCGCGATCGAGGACTCGGTCCGAGCGGCGGGGGAGCGGGACGGCGTCGCCTACGGGATCGTCGAGGAGTACGTGGGGCACGGGATCGGTTCCGCGATGCACCAGCCGCCGGACGTCCCGAACTACCGCACGCGCGACCGCGGTCCGCGGCTCCGGCCGGGCATGTGCCTCGCGATCGAGCCGATGGTCACGCGCGGGGAGCGCTTCACCCAGGTGTGCGAGGACGACTGGACGGTCGTCACCGACGACGGCTCGCGGGCCGCGCACTGGGAGCACAGCGTCGCGATCCTCGAGGACGGCATCTGGGTCCTCACCGCGCCCGACGGCGGTGCGGGCGAGCTCGCGGCACGCGGCGTGCAGGTCGCGCCGCTCGGCGCCTGACGTCTCGTCGCTCTCGCGACGGTGCGGCGCCCTGCGGTCTGCGCCGCGGGGGTGCGCGCCGGCCGGCTCGCGTCGGTGGACCGGTGTGACACACCCGGGTTTCACGACGCTTGCCGGATGCCGTAGGATAGACCGTTGGGTGTAGTCCGTGTTCACTGGTACGCCCGGCTCCGCCGTCCCGAAGGGCGCCGGTGCCGGCGTCGACGCGAGGCTCCACACGACAATCCACGCTCGCGGGCCTCGGTCCCTCGCGCGTGGGACCGAGCAGTTCAGACGAGAGTTAGCGGAGGACATGGCAAAGAAGGACGGTGTCATCGAGATCGAGGGCAGCGTGGTCGAGGCCCTGCCGAACGCGATGTTCCGCGTGGAGCTGGCCAACGGGCACAAGGTTCTCGCCCACATCTCGGGCAAGATGCGTCAGCACTACATCCGGATCCTCCCCGAGGACCGTGTCGTGGTGGAGCTCAGCCCGTACGACCTGTCCCGCGGCCGGATCGTCTACCGCTACAAGTAGTCGTCACGCGTCCACCACTCAACCAGCCGCCGTCTCCGCGGTAGACCGGTCCGCCCGGTCCACCGTCGTGCGGGGGCGGAGCACCACTGAGGGAACACTGATGAAGGTCAAGCCCAGCGTCAAGAAGATCTGCGACAAGTGCAAGGTGATCCGCCGGCACGGTCGCGTCATGGTGATCTGCGACAACCTGCGGCACAAGCAGCGCCAGGGCTGAGCCCTCGCCTGCGCCACGGGTGACGGCCCTCGGGCCGGATCACCGGGCGACCGCCTGAGGGCGGCGCCCACCAGCGCACCACCACGAACCCGCCCCGGAGGGCGGTCGCCACGGCGGCCGCACGACGGCGCGGGGAAACCCCCGGCCCGGAGGCCGGGGCCCGCGGCTCCCGCGGGAGGGCGGTGCGGAAGACCTCCGGACGAAGTACGAGGAGCCGAAAGGCACATGGCACGTCTCATCGGCGTCGACCTCCCCCGCGACAAGCGGCTCGAGGTTGCGCTCACCTACATCTTCGGCGTCGGCCGCACCCGCGCCCAGCAGACGCTGGCCGCCACGGGCATCAGCCCGGACGCGCGCGTGAAGGACCTCGGCGACGCCGAGCTCGTCGCGCTCCGCGACTACCTCGAGGGCAACTACAAGCTCGAGGGTGACCTCCGTCGTGAGGTGGCCGCCGACATCCGCCGCAAGGTCGAGATCGGCACCTACCAGGGCCTGCGTCACCGCCGCGGCCTTCCCGTGCGCGGTCAGCGCACGAAGACCAACGCGCGCACGCGCAAGGGACCGAAGCGCACCGTGGCCGGCAAGAAGAAGGCCCGCTAAGCAGCAGTCCGCCGGGCGGGCCCCAGCCGTGCGGTGACCCACGCGTCACCGGGCGGCTCGGAGATCCCCGCGGTCCGACCACCTCAGACCAGGAGAGAAAGAGCACATGCCTCCCAAGACTCGCGCAGCCTCCGGCTCGCGCAAGCCGCGCCGCAAGGACAAGAAGAACGTCCCGCTGGGCCAGGCGCACATCAAGAGCACCTTCAACAACACGATCGTCTCGATCACCGACCCGACGGGCGCCGTGATCGCCTGGGCCTCGGCCGGGCACGTGGGCTTCAAGGGCTCCCGCAAGTCCACGCCGTTCGCCGCGCAGCTCGCCGCGGAGTCCGCCGCGCGCCGCGCGCAGGAGCACGGTGTGAAGAAGGTCGACGTCTTCGTCAAGGGCCCCGGCTCCGGCCGCGAGACCGCGATCCGCTCCCTCCAGGCCACCGGCCTCGAGGTCGGCTCGATCCAGGACGTGACGCCGCAGGCGCACAACGGGTGCCGTCCGCCCAAGCGTCGCCGCGTCTGATCGTCCTCGCCGTCGGCACGCACGCCGTCGACGGGTCCCCGGGTGCCTCGCGCACGCCGGAGCCCCGTCGACGGCAGCGGTCCGTCCGGGCTACGGCCCGGGCGCGTCGACGGCACCCCTTCCCGACCGGGTGGACCGAGTCCCGGCCGGGGCCGCGCGCGCAGGCGCGCACCTCGCCTTGAACCGTGAAGCGTCATATGGCGGACGCTCACCGAAAGGAAACCACCAGTGCTGATCGCACAGCGCCCCACCTTGACCGAAGAGGTCATCTCGGAGAACCGTTCGCGCTTCTCCATCGAGCCCCTGGAGCCGGGCTTCGGCTACACGCTCGGCAACTCGCTGCGTCGCACGCTGCTGTCGTCCATCCCGGGCGCGGCGGTCACCTCCATCCGCATCGACGGTGTGCTCCACGAGTTCACCACCGTGCCGGGTGTCAAGGAGGACGTCACCGAGGTCATCCTCAACATCAAGAACCTCGTCGTCTCCTCGGAGAACGACGAGCCCGTCGTGATGTACCTGCGCAAGCAGGGCGCTGGCGCCGTCACCGCGGCGGACATCGTCCCGCCCGCGGGCGTGGAGGTCCACAACAGCGATCTGCACATCGCCACGCTGAACGACAAGGGCAAGCTCGAGATCGAGCTCACGGTCGAGCGTGGCCGCGGGTACGTCTCGGCTGCGCAGAACAAGTCGTTCGACGCGGAGATCGGCCGCATCCCGGTCGACTCGATCTACTCGCCGGTCCTCAAGGTGACCTACAAGGTCGAGGCGACGCGTGTCGAGCAGCGCACGGACTTCGACAAGCTGGTGGTGGACGTCGAGACGAAGCAGGCGATCTCGCCCCGCGACGCCCTCGCGTCCGCGGGCAAGACGCTCGTCGAGCTGTTCGGCCTGGCCCGTGAGCTCAACGTCGAGGCCGAGGGCATCGAGATCGGCCCGTCGCCGACGGACGCCGCGCTCGCCGCGGACCTCGCGCTGCCGATCGAGGAGCTCAACCTCACGATCCGCTCGTACAACTGCCTCAAGCGCGAGGGCATCCACCAGGTGGGCGAGCTCGTCGCTCGCAGCGAGGCCGACCTGCTGGACATCCGCAACTTCGGTGCCAAGTCCATCAACGAGGTGAAGGAGAAGCTCGCCGAGCTCGGCCTGTCCCTCAAGGACTCGCCGCTGGACTTCGACCCCTCGGCCGCGGCGTACTACGACGGCGACGAGGACGAGCCGACGTTCTCGGACACCGAGCAGCAGTACTGAGCCGGCGCGAGCCAGCGACTCCCACACCTCTAGCGCGCCCCGGGTCGCACCCCGGCCGCGAAAACTTCCCAAGGAGCACATCCCATGCCTACCCCCACCAAGGGTCCGCGGCTCGGCGGTGGACCGGCTCACGAGCGTCTGATCCTCGCGAACCTGGCCACGTCGCTGTTCGAGCACGGCCGCATCACGACCACCGAGACCAAGGCGAAGCGCCTGCGTCCGCTGGCCGAGCGCCTCATCACGTTCGCCAAGCGCGGTGACCTGCACGCGCGTCGTCGCGTCCTGCGCGTCGTGCGCGACAAGTCCGTGGTGCACACGCTGTTCACCGAGATCGCGCCGCAGATGGCGGAGCGCAACGGTGGCTACACGCGCATCACGAAGGTCGGCACGCGCAAGGGCGACAACGCGCCCCTCGCGGTCATCGAGCTCGTGACCGAGCCCGTCAGCCCGAAGCAGGCCGTCGTCCGCGAGGCCGAGAAGGCTGCGGAGAAGGCCAGCAAGAAGAAGGCCGACAAGCCGGCGAAGAAGGCCGACGCCCCGGTCGAGGACGTTCCCGTCGAGGACGCTCCCGTCGCCGAGGACCAGGTCGCGGACGCGCCCGTCGAGGACGCTCCCGCTGACAAGGCCGAGGAGACCAAGGAGGCCTGAGGCCCCCTTCTGCTCCGCACGAGGGGCCCGGAACCGCACGGTTCCGGGCCCTTCGTCGTCCGCGGGGCGGTATCGCTCCACGAGGTCGACCTCAGCGTCGCCAGATCGACCTTCAGAAGGTCGATCTCGCGACGCTCGGGTCGATCTCGCGACAGGGGCTGATGTCAAGGGCCCGTGCGACCGCCCGGCCCGGCGCCTACTGTCAAGAGATGCGCTCCGTCCGCGACGCCCCGCCCGTGCTCCTCGTGCACGGTTCGCGCACGTCGCGCACGATGTGGCGTGCCCAGCTCGCCGCGCTCGACCGTGCCCGTGTCCCCGCCCTCGCCGTCGACCTTCCCGGCCACGGCACGCGGCGCGGCGAGCCGTTCACGCTCGACGGCGCGGTGGAGGCCGTCGCACAGGGTGTCGACGACCTGGGTGGGCGGGCGCTCGTCGTCGGGCTGTCGCTGGGCGGGTACGTGGCGATCGAGGCTCGGGCGCGGTATCCCGACCACGTGCTCGGGCTGGTCGCGGCGAGCTGCTCGACCGTGCCGAGCACGCGGTTGCGCGCCGCGTGGCTCGTCGCCGCGGAGCGCATCGAGAGGCTCCCCGACGGCGGGGCGGCCCTCAACCAGGCGCTCGTCGATCGCGCGATGCCCGCCGAGGGGGCAGCCGACCTCGCCGCGGGCGGCTTCGCCCTCGACGTCATGAGCGCGATCTTGCGGGAGCTGGGAACCGCCGACCCGCTCGGCGCGCTCGAGTCGACGGACTCGCCGGTCTGGCTCGTCAACGGGCGGTGGGACCACTTCCGGACGGGCGAGCGGTCGTTCCTCGCCGCCGCACGTCGCGGGGGAGCACGCGCCCGCCTCGTCGTGATCCCGGGGGCACGTCACCTCGTGAGCCTCGACCGGCCTGTCGCCTTCTCGCGCCACCTGCTCGAGGCCGTGGCCGACGTCGCGCGCGGCCCGGCGCGCGACGCTCCAGCCCGCCTTGCCGGGGCCGCCGACGACCGCTCGCTGACCGCGTCAGGCGGCCGGTAGGGCCCACGCGCGCCCATCGGGCGGCCGGCTGCCCGCAGGCGCCGTCAGGCGAGCGGGAGGTCCCACGCGCGGGCGCCCCCGACGAGCGCGGCGGAGTTCGGGACCACGACGACGTCGTCGCCCAGCCGGTCCAGCACCGTGGGCGTGATCTGCCGGGAGTTCCCGCCGCCGAGGTAGAGGCGGTCCCACCAGAACACCGGCCGCAGCCCGTCCACGACGGCGAGCACACGCCGCGACCAGAGCGCGTTCCCGAGGCGCCGCCGTTCCGGCTCGCCGACGTACTCGTCGTACGACGTTCCGCGCCGCACGGGCGCGCGCGACCACTCGAGGTGCGGCGCGAGCCGACCCCCGTGGAACAGGGCGGACCCGAGACCTGTCCCGAGGGTGAGGACCAGCTCGAGCCCCGACGCCGCGACGACGCCCGCGCCGTGGACCTCGGCGTCGTTGAGCACGAGCGCAGGCACGCCGAGGCGGCGCGCGACGGCTGCCTGGACGTCGAAGCTCGTCCAGGCCTCGACGAGAGCCGGGTCGACGCGCGACCGCGGGCCGCTGCGCGTCACGTAGTGCGGGGTGTGCACGACGACGCCGCGGCGGATCATCCCGGGCATGCCGACAGTCGCGCGGTCCGCGCGCGGGAGCCTGCTCGCGATGTCCGCGACCGTCTCGACGAGCAGCTCCGGCGGGAACGGGTACGGGGTCGGCACGCGCACGGCTGCCGCGTGGGCGGTGCCGGAGGAGTCCAGCACGCTCGCCTTGATCCCGCCGCCGCCGCAGTCGACGGCGAGCGTCCTCAGGTCGGTCATGCGTCGCAGCGTAGGCGCGCGCAGAGGCGTGCGCGACGCGCGGGGCGGACGGCGACCGGCCCGCGCCGCCGCCGCTGCAGGCACTGTCGCGGGCTCGGGGGACCCCGTCGACCGCGACCGACGGCTACCGTGAACCCCTGTGAACGACCTTCCGCCCGACCGCCCTTCCGTGCCGACGCCTGCGCCCGGCGGCGCCACCGGCGACCAGCACGAGAGCTCTGGCGACCGGCTGGGGCCGGCCCGAGACGCCGTACGCGTCCGGCTGGACCTGGCCTACCAGGGCACGCGCTTCGCCGGGTGGGCGAGGCAGCCCGGGCTGCGGACGGTCCAGGGTGCCCTGGAGGACGCGTTCGCGACCCTCCTGCGGGGCGACCCGCCCCGGCTGACCGTCGCGGGCCGCACGGATGCCGGCGTGCACGCCCGCGGCCAGGTCGCGCACGTCGACCTCACGCGCGCCCAGTGGGAGGCGCTGCCCGGTCGCTCCGACCGCGAGCCGGGCTCCGCGCTCGTCGCGCGGCTCGGGGGCGTGCTGCCGAGCGACGTCGTGGTGCGTCGTGCCACCCCGGCACCGGAAGGGTTCGACGCGCGGTTCTCCGCGCTGCACCGCGCGTACACCTACCGCGTCGTGGACGACCCGGAGCAGCGCGACCCGCTGCGCCGCGAGTGGACGCTGTGGAACCGCCGGCCGCTCGACGTGGCCGCGATGGACGCGGCCGTCCGCCCGCTGCTCGGGGTGCGCGACTTCGCTGCGTTCTGCAAGCCGCGCCCCGGTGCCACGACGATCCGCGAGCTGCAGCACCTGTCATGGTCGCGACCGACCGACGGCCCCGACGCCGGGCTGGTCGTCGCGCACGTCCGCGCGGACGCGTTCTGCCACAACATGGTCAGAGCCCTGGTCGGTGCGTCGCTCGCCGTGGGGGAGGGGCGGCGCGACGTCGCGTGGCCCGCTGCGCTCCTGGCGAGCCGACGGCGCGACGGCGGGGCCGGCGTCGTGCCGTCGCACGGGCTGGTGCTCGAGGAGGTGACCTACCCGCCGGACGAGCAGCTCGCGGACCGGGCCGAGCGCATCCGTGCGGTCCGCAACGAGGAGGACGTGTGGGACGCCGCCGACGGGTCCTGACCCGCCGACGACGCCCCACCGGTCACGGCTCCTCGACGATGTGGACCGCGGCCTCCTCCGCGCTCGCGCCCGCACCGGAGATGCCCTCGTCGTCGGCGTAGGTGTCGTTCTGGCGCCCGTCCAGGGCGTCGGGGTCGGCGGTGAGCCGGCCCGCGCGGGAGGTGTCGGGCCGGTCGAGCGGGTCGCCGTCCCACTCCTCCGGCTCCTCCTCCGCGAGGCGCTGGTCGAGCGACTCGCCGTGGACCTCTTCCCACGCCGTCTCGCCGAAGTGGTTCGCGCGGTCGCGCTCCGGCGGGGAGTAGCCCTCGTCGAGCACGTCGTCCACCCCCCGGTCGAGCAGCGTGTCCTCCGCCTGCAGCTGGTCGTTGTCGCCCTCGGCCCCGGTCTCCGGGTCAGGGCTGGTGCCTGTGGTCTCGGTCATGCCCCCACCGTCGCACCTCGCGACGACCGTCGCAGCACGACGGCGTCCCGGCCGCCACGGACCTCCCGGCCCCACGCCGTCGGGTCGACCGCCGCGCCAAAGGACGTGACCACGACGCGTGCCACGGGCGACCATGGCGGGGTGGGACACCTCGAGATCAGCGACATCACCTACCACCTGCCCGACGGCCGGACCCTCCTGGACTCCGTGAGCCTGCGGGTCGCGGACGGTGCCCGGGTCGCGCTCGTGGGCCCGAACGGCGTCGGCAAGTCCACGCTGCTGCGGATCGTCACGGGCGACCTCGCCCCGCACGGCGGCGCCGTCGTCCGCAGCGGGGGCCTCGGCGTGATGCGGCAGCAGGTCGCGCGCGGGGACGACGACCGCACGGTGCGCGACCTGCTCGTCGAGCTGGCCCCGACCGCGGTGCGCGAGGCGGCGATCGAGCTCGCCGCCGCCGAGCTCGACGTCATGACCGTCGACGACACCGCCGCGCAGATGCGGTACGCGCAGGCGCTCGCGGACTGGGCGGACGTCGGCGGGTACGACGCGGAGACGGCGTGGGACCGCGTGACCGACGAGGTGCTGTCGATCCCCTTCGAGCGGGCGCAGTGGCGCGAGCTGCGGACGCTGTCGGGCGGGGAGCAGAAGCGGCTCGCCCTCACCGCGCTGCTGGGCGGCCCGGAGCAGGTCCTCCTGCTCGACGAGCCGGACAACGCGCTCGACGTCCCGACCAAGCGCTGGCTCGAGGACCGGCTCGTCGAGTCACCGAAGTCGGTCCTGTACGTGTCGCACGACCGCGAGCTGCTCGCGCGCACCGCGACGCAGGTCGCGACCCTCGAGCCGACACCCGGGGGCGGCACGCTCTGGGTCCACGGCGGCGGGTTCACGACGTACGCGCAGGCGCGCGAGGAGCGTCGCGAGCGGCTGGCCGAGCTCGCGCG
The DNA here is from genome assembly GCF_051294865.1 of Cellulosimicrobium sp. PMB13. Classification (NCBI taxonomy): domain Bacteria; kingdom Bacillati; phylum Actinomycetota; class Actinomycetes; order Micrococcales; family Promicromonosporaceae; genus Cellulosimicrobium; species Cellulosimicrobium sp. PMB13. Next base: position 2,097,105 of record NZ_CP145910.1, read on the forward strand.
CCGCTGGGACGAGGAGCACCGCAAGCTCGTCGACCTCGTCCAGACGCTCAAGACGAAGGCGGCGTTCAACGACGGGCTCGCGAGCCGGTACCAGGCGGCGCGCACGCGCCTGCGGAAGTTCGAGGAGGCCGGTCCGCCCGAGGTCCTGGCGCGCGAGCAGCGCGTCAGCGTGCGCCTGCGGGGCGGGCGCACGGCCAAGCGCGCCGTGACGTGCCACGCCCTCGAGCTCACCGGGCTCGTGCAGCCGTTCGACCTGGAGGTGTTCTTCGGCGAGCGCGTGGCCGTGCTCGGGTCGAACGGCTCGGGCAAGTCGCACCTCCTCCGCCTCCTCGCCGCGGGCGGGAGCGACCCGGAGCCCGGCCTCGTGCCCGACGTCGCGCCGCACCCCGGGCTCCCCGGCGCACCCGCCGACGCGGACGCCCCCGCACCGGTCGCCCACACCGGGCGGGCCGTCCTGGGCTCGCGCGTCCGGCCCGGCTGGTTCGCCCAGAACCATGACCATCCCGGCCTGCGCGGGCGCACCCTGCTGGAGATCCTGCACCGCGGCGAGGGCAACCGGGCGGGGAGGGGGCGCGAGGACGCGAGCCGCGCGCTCGACCGGTACGAGCTCGTCGCCCAGGCGGAGCAGCGCTTCGAGACGTTGTCGGGCGGTCAGCAGGCGCGGTTCCAGATCCTGCTCCTCGAGCTCGACGGCGCGACGCTCCTGCTGCTCGACGAGCCGACGGACAACCTCGACCTGCACTCCGCGGAGGCGCTCGAGGCCGGCCTCGCGGCGTTCGAGGGCACGGTCCTCGCCGTGACCCACGACCGCTGGTTCGCGCGCGGCTTCGACCGGTTCCTCGTCCTCGGGGGCGACGGCCGGGTCGTCGAGACACCGGAGCCGGTCTGGGACGTCGAGCGCGTGGACCGCGTCCGCTGACCGGCGCCCCGCCGGCAGGATCGGCGATCGTCGCCGTGGTGGGGCGTCGCGGGCGGTCGCGGGCAGTCGCGGGCAGTCGCGGGTGGTCGCGGGTGGTCGCGGGCTCGGTCCGGGGGAGGCCGCGAGATCCCTATCCTGGAGAGCATGGCCGTCCACAAGATCGTGCTCTTCTATGCCTTCACCCCGCTCGCGGACCCGCGCGCGGTGCAGCTCTGGCAGCTCGCCCTCGCCGAGCTCTGGCACCTGACGGGCCGCGTCCTCGTCTCGGAGCACGGCATCAACGCGACGCTCGGCGGGACGGTGGAGGACCTCAAGCAGTACGTGAAGACGACGCGACGGTACGCGGGCTTCGAGCGCATCGACGTCAAGTGGTCGGACGGTACGGGCCACGACTTCCCGCGCCTGTCGGTCAAGGTGCGTCCCGAGCTCGTGGCGTTCGGTGCGGCGGACGAGCTGAAGGTCGACGAGGACGGCGTGGTGGGGGGCGGGGAGCGGCTCAGTCCGCAGGGCCTGCACGACCTCGTCGACGCGCGCGGGGACGACGTCGTGATGTTCGACGGCCGCAACGCGTTCGAGGCCGCGATCGGGCGGTTCCGGGGCGCGGTGGTCCCGGACGTTGAGACGACGCGGGACGTCGTGGCCGAGATCGACTCGGGCCGCTACGACGACCTCAAGCAGCGCCCGGTGGTGACGTACTGCACCGGTGGCGTGCGGTGCGAGGTGCTGTCGGCGCTCCTGCGCGCGCGCGGGTTCGAGGAGGTGTACCAGCTCGACGGCGGTGTGGTGCGCTACGGCGAGGTGTTCGGCTCGACGGGGCTGTGGGACGGGTCGCTCTACGTGTTCGACGAGCGGAGGCACGTCGAGCTCGGACCGGGTTCGACCCCGCTGGGGGAGTGCACCGTGTGCGCCGCCGCGACGGCGTGGTACGACAACTGCGCCGACCCCTCGTGCCGGACGCTGCGGCTCTTCTGCGACGACTGCGCCGCGACCGCGCGGGAGGGGCGCTGCGAGGTGTGCGTCGAGGAACGACCGGAGAGGGCCGGCACCCGCACCCGCACCTGAGATGCTCGTCCGGCCGCTTTGACCACGACCCGCCCGCGCGGGTACTCTGGTGAGTCGTTGTGCTCTTCTCACGACACCCGTGTCGCTAGCGCGCCCACTCGCTGCCGGCCAAGGAGCGGGTGTCGACCGAGCCCGCCGCGCAACGACAACGCCCTCTCGACCGCCTGCTTCAGCGGCCGAAGAAGACACCTGACAGAAACGAAGGCTACGACCGTGCGTACGTACACCCCGAAGCCCGGCGACATCCAGCGCAACTGGTACGTCATCGACGCGACCGACGTCGTCCTGGGCCGCCTGGCCACCCACGTGGCCACCCTGCTGCGCGGCAAGCACAAGCCGACCTTCGCTCCGCACGTCGACGGCGGTGACTTCGTCATCGTCATCAACGCCGGCAAGGTCGCCCTCAGCGGCAACAAGCGCGAGCAGAAGATGGCCTACAACCACTCGGGCTACCCGGGTGGTCTGCGTGCCACCGCCTACGGCGACCTGCTCGACAAGCACCCCGAGCGTGCCGTCGAGAAGGCCGTGCGCGGCATGGTGCCGAAGACGAGCCTCGGCCGCGCCCAGATGGGCAAGCTGAAGGTCTACGCGGGTGCCGAGCACCCCCACGCCGCTCAGCAGCCCCAGCCGTTCGAGATCACCCAGGTCGCGCAGTAATCGCCGCCCAGGCGTAGCCGACAGAGAGACGCGAGGACACACCCGTGGCCGAGACCACCGTCGAGACCGACACGCTGGGTGACGAGACCCCCAGCACCTACACCTCCGAGTCCGCAGCCCCCACGGGCCGCGGGCAGAGCATCACCGCCCCCGGGCAGGCCCTGGGCCGTCGCAAGGAGGCGGTCGCTCGCGTCCGCCTCGTGCCCGGCACGGGTCAGTGGAAGGTCAACGGGCGCACGCTCGAGGACTACTTCCCGAACAAGGTCCACCAGCAGCTCGTCAACTCCCCGCTGAAGCTGGTCGACGTCGAGGGTCGCTTCGACGTCGTCGCCCGCATCTCGGGTGGCGGCACCTCCGGGCAGGCCGGTGCGCTGCGCCTCGGCATCGCCCGTGCGCTCAACGCGATCGACGCGGAGAACAACCGCCCGGCGCTGAAGAAGGCCGGCTTCCTCACGCGCGACGCACGCGTCGTCGAGCGCAAGAAGGCCGGGCTCAAGAAGGCCCGCAAGGCCCCGCAGTACTCCAAGCGCTGATCCGCGCCGTGTGATCGTCGGCCCCGGTGGACTCGTCCGCCGGGGCCGACGGCATTTGTCAGGACTGTTGACGAGCCCCGGCGCGGGTATGCAAGGCGGCGCGCGGTCGACGCGCGACGCCGTGAGGGAAGGACTTCCATGGGACGACTGTTCGGGACCGACGGCGTGCGAGGCCTCGCCAACGGCAACGTGACGGCCGAGCTCGCGCTCGACCTCGGCGTCGCCGCGGCACGCGTGCTCGCGGACGGGCCGGAGGGACACCGTCCGCGCGCGGTCGTGGGACGGGACACCCGCGTGTCCGGGGAGTTCCTCGGCGCGGCGCTCGCCGCCGGGCTCGCGAGCGCGGGCGTCGACGTGCGGGACGTCGGCGTCCTGCCGACCCCCGGCGTCGCCTATCTCACGAGCACGATGGACGTCGACTTCGGCGTCGTCATCTCCGCGTCGCACAACCCCATGCAGGACAACGGGATCAAGTTCCTCGCGCGCGGCGGCGTCAAGCTCGACGACGCGGTCGAGGACGCGATCGAGTCGGTCCTGGGGCAGGAGTGGTCGCGCCCGACGCACGGCAGCGTCGGTCGGCTGTCCCGTGACACCGGCCGCGCCGGGAGCGCGTACGTCGAGCACCTCATGGCCAGCATCGGTGCCGACGAGGACGCCAAGCCTCTCGCCGGCCTGCGGATCGCCGTGGACTGCGCGAACGGCGCGGCGAGCGACGTCGGTCCGGCGGCGCTGCGCGCGGCCGGTGCGGACGTCGTCGTCATCAACGCGAGCCCCGACGGGCACAACATCAACGCGGCGTGCGGCTCCAACCACCCCGAGCAGCTCCAGGCCGTGGTCGTCGCGTCGGAGGCCGACTTCGGCGTCGCGTTCGACGGCGACGCGGACCGGTGCATCGCCGTCGACCACGGCGGCGCCGTCGTCGACGGCGACCAGATCATGGGGGTGCTCGCGCTCGCGCTCAAGGACGAGGGCGCCCTGCCGGACGACACGCTCGTCGTCACGGTGATGAGCAACCTCGGCCTCCTCCTCGCGATGCGCGACGCCGGGATCCGGACGGTGCAGACCGCCGTGGGAGACCGGTACGTCCTCGAGGAGATGCGCGCGCACGGCTACGGACTCGGCGGCGAGCAGTCCGGCCACATCGTCATCTCGCGCTACGCGACGACGGGCGACGGCGTCCTCACCGCGCTGCAGCTCGCCGCGCGCGTCAAGGCGACCGGGCAGAAGCTCGCGGACCTCGCGGGCGTCGTCCAGCGGCTGCCGCAGACGCTCGTGAACGTCCCCGGGGTCGACCGGTCGCGGGCGGCGCGCGACGAGGCGCTGCTCGCCGCGATCGCCGACGCCGAGGCGACGCTCGGGGAGACGGGGCGCGTCCTGCTGCGCCCGTCCGGGACCGAGCCGCTCGTGCGCGTGATGGTGGAGGCCGCGACCCAGCAGCAGGCGGACGCGGTCGCCGGTGGGCTCGCCGACGTCGTCCGCGAGCGCCTGGCGCTGTGAGCCGACGCAGGGCCGTGTGGCGGCGGGGGACGGGGACGACTGCGGTGAGCGGAGCGGAGCGATGAGCGTGCGTTACGGGGTCGACGAGGCGCTGCGGGCGCACGTGGTCGGCCTGCTCGACACCTTCGACGACGGCCTCCTGCCCATCGTGCAGGCCGGGCACCCGGTCCTGCGCACGCCCGCCGTCCCGTACGCGGGTCAGCTCGGCGACGTGCTGTCGCCGCTCCTGGACGCGATGCGGGCGACCATGCACGCCGCCCCCGGCGTCGGGCTCGCCGCCCCGCAGATCGGGTTGGGCCTGGCGCTCGCGGTCGTCGAGGACCCGGGCTCGCCCGACCCGGACGACGAGCGCGAGCGGCCCCCGCTGCCCTTCCGCGTCCTGGTGAACCCTCGCTACGAGGCGGTGGGCGAGGAGACGCGGACGTTCGTCGAGGGGTGCCTGTCGGTGCACGGCTGGCAGGCGGAGCGCCCCCGCGCGCGCTCGGTCCGCCTCACCGGAGAGGACGAGACCGGAGCGCCGGTCGACGAGGTCCTCACCGGGTGGCCCGCGCGGATCGTCCAGCACGAGACGGACCACCTGCGCGGTGAGCTGTATCTCGACGGTGCCGACCTGCGGACGCTCGCGTCCACGCTCGCGGCCGCCCGCCTTCCCCAGGCCCGCACGGACGCCTGACGGGACCGGGTCTCTCGCGCCCGCGCACCGGCGCGTGGTCCCCACGACGTACCCGTACCGCGGCCGATCTCCCTCGACAGGATGACGACGCTGCGCCACCCGCGCGGAAGACTCGGGGTCACCGCCAAGGCCGGCGGAAGTCCTCAGGGTTCACTCGGGGGAATTCCTGATGGACGACGGCGGGCCGCTCCGTAGGCTGGACGTGGCACCGGACGCCACGTCCGGTGCCACCACAGCTGCCGCCAGCCTGGCCTCCCCGCCAGCCGACGAACGAGGACCCCGTGACCGAGGCCGTGTCGACCTTCCTGGAGAACCTGGAGGCCTGGATCCTCGCGCTCGCGGCGTCCGGGTGGATCTATCCCGCGCTGCTCGGCTTCGCGACGATCGACGGCTTCTTCCCGCCGATCCCCAGCGAGTCGGTCGTCATCACGCTCGCCGTCTCGGCGCACGCGACCGGGTCGCCGAACCTGCTGCTCGTCCTCCTCATCGCCGCGGTCGGTGCGTGGACGGGTGACCAGATCGCCTTCTCCCTGGGCCGCGTCGTCGGCACCGACCGCATCGCCTTCCTGCGCACGGCGCGCGGTCGCAAGGCGGTCGCGTGGGCCGAGCGCGCGCTCGCCCACCGAGGGGCGTCGTTCATCCTCGCGGCGCGCTACATCCCGGTCGGCCGCGTGGCGGTGAACATGACGGCGGGCGCCGTGGGCTACCCGCGCCGGCGCTTCATGGCGTTCTCCGCGATCGCCGCGGTGACGTGGGCGATCTACTCCGTCCTCATCGGCCTCGTCGCGGCACAGTGGCTCGGCCACGAGCCGCTGCTCGCGATGGTCGTCGGCGTCGTCATCGGGATCGCCGCCGGGTTCGTCATCGACCGGATCCTCATGGTCCGCGCCCGACGCCGCAGGGCGCTCCCGGTCGTCGGTGCGGCCCCGGAGGCGACGACGGACGCACCCGCCGTACGGCCCGGCACCGCGGGGGCGTCGAGCGCCGGCACGGCGTCGGGCAACACCGTGACGAGCGCACCGGGGGAGGCCGACGCGGCGTCGGGCACCAGCGCCGGGAGCGCCGGGCGCCTGAACGGCTGACCCGCTCAGAGCTTGCGCAGGCGCACCCGCTGGACCGAGTGGTCCGAGCCCTTCGTGAGCACGAGCGTGGCGCGCCCCCGCGTCGGCAGGATGTTCTGCTCGAGGTTCGGTGCGTTGATCGAGTCCCAGATCGACCGGGCCCGCTCCACGGCCTGCTCGTCCGTGAGGTCCGCGTAGCGGCGGAAGTACGACTCGGGGCGCGCGAACGCGGTGCGGCGCAGCGTGAGGAACCGGTCGACGTACCACTGCCGCACGTTGCGCGTCCGCGCGTCGACGTAGATCGAGAAGTCGAAGAAGTCCGAGACGGCGACGGTCGACTCGTCGTGCGCGCTCGGACGGGCCGGTTGCAGGACGTTCAGCCCCTCGACGACCAGCACGTCCGGCTTGCGGACGACCGCCTCGGCGCCGGGCACGATGTCGTACGTGAGGTGGTCGTAGACCGGCGCCCGGACCTCGTCGTGGCCCGCCTTGACCTTCGAGAGGAAGCGGATCAGAGCGCGTCGGTCGTAGGACTCGGGGAAGCCCTTGCGCTCCATGAGTCCCCGGCGCTGGAGCTCCGCGTTCGGGTAGAGGAAACCGTCCGTCGTGATGAGCTCGACCCGCGGCGTCTCGGGCCAGCGTGCGAGCATCTCCCGCAGCACGCGCGCCGTCGTGGACTTGCCGACGGCGACGGACCCCGCGACGCCGATGACGTACGGCGTGGACCCCGTGTCCTCGCGCAGGAACGTCGACGTCGCCTCGTGCAGCCCCGCCGTCGCGGTGACGTAGAGGTTGAGCAGGCGCGAGAGCGGCCGGTACACCGCGTCGACCTCCGCGAGGTCGATCGGGTCACCCAGGCCACGCAGGCGCGTGACGTCGGCGTCGGTCAGCGGGAGCGGCGTGGACTCCGAGAGGCGGCTCCACGCCGCACGGTCGAGATCGACGTACGGCGACGACGGACTGGCGATCAGGCGGGTCAGGGCGTCGGTCGACTCGGGTGCGGAGGAGGACACCCGTCCGATTCTGCCGGATGTTCGACGGCGCGCGTGCCGTGGAGCCCTTGCGTCGGTCGCGGGTCGGTCGCGGGCCGTCGCCTGCGCGGACGACGTGCTCGGGCCGCCGCGCCGTCGCCCTGGTCTTTCGGCTCACGTCTTGGGAGCGCGGCTCTGACGCCCTTCGCACGTCGTCCGCTCCGGCGTCGGCCTGCTCGTCGTCCAGCTTTCGGTGGTTCGTCGTCCGCTGCGGTGCCGGCCCGCTCGTCGGTCCGGTCGCGCCGTGCGTGGCGCGGTCAGCGGGGACGACGGCGCGGTGTCGGTTCGACCGGGGCGCCCGGTCCGGGGAGTGCGAGGTCGGGGATCCGGGACATGAGGGCCTGGGCGTCGGCGGGCGCGTGGGCGTGGACGTCGTTGTCGAAGTACACCTCGACGGCGTGGCCGGCGGCGTGCCAGCGGCGGACCCGCTCGGCCCAGGCGTCGAGCACGTGCGGTCGGTAGGCGCTCGTGTAGAGCTCCGTGTCGCCGTGCAGGCGCACGTAGACGAGCGGGGCGGTCACCGCGTCGATCAGGGGCCAGCGTCCCGCGCCGTCGGAGATCGCGAGAGCGACGCCGTGCTCGCGCAGGAGGTCCAGCGCGCCCGGCTCGGCGAAGGACGCGTGGCGGGGCTCGAGGGCGTGGACGATCGGCCGGTCGGTCGTGACCTCGGTCCAGGGGTCGGCGCGCAGGCGGTCGTCGTGGCTCTGCGCGAGTCGGGCGGCGTCCGACGTCGTGCGGGGGAGCAGCGCGAGGAACGACTCGAGCGTGGGCCGGTCGAACGCGGTGCGTTCCGGGAGCTGCCAGACCACCGGACCGAGGCGGTCCTCGAGGGCGACGACGCCGCTCGCGAAGAAGTTGGCGAGCGGCGTCCGGACGTCGCGCAGTCGCTTCATGTGCGTGATGAACCGGCCGCCCTTGACCGCGAACGTGAATCCGGGCGGCGTCTGCTCGCGCCAGGTCACGAACGACGACGGGCGTTGGAGCGAGTAGAACGAGCCGTTGAGCTCGACGGCCGGGAAGGTGGACGCCACGTGCTCGAGCTCGCGGCGCTGCGGGAGACCGGGCGGGTAGAACCGGCCGCGCCAGTCCGCGTACCGCCATCCGGACAGGCCGATGCGGACGGTCGACATGCCCACACTGTGCCCCGCCGTGCGGTGGCTCGCCGTTCGGAGTTAGGCAGGGGACCTGACGAAGAGGCGGGGAATCCTGCGGCTCCGGAGGGGGCGTCAGGCGTCGCTAGACTCGACGACCATGTGCGGAATCGTGGGTTACGTGGGCCCTGGAACCATGGTGGGGGAGGCCTCGGGGCGACCCCTCGACGTCGCCCTCGAAGGACTCGGCCGGCTCGAGTACCGCGGCTACGACTCCGCGGGGGTCGCGCTCGTGGGCCCCGGGATCGACGCGGTCGCGTTCGCGAAGAAGTCCGGGAAGCTGGCCAACCTGGTCGCCGAGATCGACGAGCACCCGCTGCCGGCGTCGACGGCCTCGATCGGGCACACCCGGTGGGCGACCCACGGCGGACCGACCGACACCAACGCCCACCCGCACCTCGCGGACGGCGACCGGCTCGCGGTGATCCACAACGGGATCGTCGAGAACTTCGCGACGCTCAAGGCGGAGCTCGTCGCCGACGGCATCACCTTCCTCTCCGAGACGGACACCGAGGTCGCTGCGCAGCTCCTCGCGCGGGCGTACCGCGACACGAAGGACCTAACCACGGCGATGGGCCAGGTCGCGCGCCGGCTCGAGGGCACCTTCACGCTGCTCGCCGTGCACGCGGACTCCCCGGACACCGTGGTGGGCGCGCGGCACGACTCGCCGTTGGTCGTCGGGATCGGGGAGGGCGAGAACTTCCTCGGCTCGGACGTCGCGGCGTTCATCTCCCACACCAAGGAGGCGCTCGAGCTCGGGCAGGACCAGATCGTCACGATCACGCCGACCTCGGTCGAGGTGACGGACTTCGACGGCAACCCGGCCGAGGCCAAGCGCTACACGGTCGACTGGGACGCCGCGGCGGCCGAGAAGGGCGGCTTCTCGTCCTTCATGGACAAGGAGATCCACGACCAGCCGCACGCCGTCGGCGACACGCTGCTCGGGCGGACGGACACGTCGGGCCGGCTCGTGCTCGACGACCTGCGCATCGACGAGGCCGTGCTGCGGTCGGTCGACAAGATCATCGTCGTGGCCTGCGGCACGGCCGCGTACTCGGGCCACGTCGCGAAGTACGCGATCGAGCACTGGTGCCGCATCCCCGTCGAGGTCGAGCTCGCGCACGAGTTCCGCTACCGCGACCCGATCGTCGACGAGAAGACGCTCGTCGTCGCCGTGACCCAGTCCGGCGAGACGATGGACACGCTCATGGCCGTGCGCCACGCGCGCGAGCAGGGCGCCAAGGTCATCTCGATCGTCAACACCCACGGTTCGACGATCCCGCGCGAGTCGGACGCGGTGCTCTACACGCACGCCGGCCCCGAGATCGCGGTCGCGTCGACCAAGGCGTTCCTGTCGCAGATCACCGCGGCGTACCTGCTGGGTCTGTACCTCGCGCAGCTGCGCGGGAACAAGTTCCCCGACGAGATCTCCGCGATCCTCGACGACCTGCGCGACATGCCCCGCAAGATCCAGACCGTCATCGAGCGCGGCGAGTACGTGCGCGCCACGGCCCGGTCGATGAAGGACGCGTCGTCGGTCCTGTTCCTCGGCCGGCACGTCGGGTTCCCGGTGGCGCTCGAGGGCGCGCTCAAGCTCAAGGAGCTCGCGTACATCCACGCCGAGGGCTTCGCGGCCGGCGAGCTCAAGCACGGACCGATCGCGCTCATCGACGAGGGTCAGCCGGTGTTCGTCATCGTCCCGTCGCCGCGCGGTCGGGAGGGACTGCACTCGAAGGTCATCTCCAACATCCAGGAGATCCGGGCGCGCGGCGCGCGCACGCTCGTGATCGCGGAGGACGGCGACGACGCGGTGCGCCCGTACGCCGACGAGATCTTCTGGGTCCCGGAGTCGCCCACCCTGCTGTCCCCGCTGCTCGCGGTCGTCCCGCTGCAGATCTTCGCGATGGCGCTCGCCACGGCGAAGGGTCTCGACGTCGACCAGCCGCGCAACCTCGCGAAGTCGGTCACGGTCGAGTAGCCCCGACGTCGCCGACCAGGTGGTCGTGGCCCGTCCGGTCGACCGGACGGGCCACGACCGCGCTCGGCGGACGGGAGGGCATGGTCGGCGGCAGCGCCGGACCGCGTGGTCGACGCCGGGTCGCGCCGTAGGGTGAGCGCATGATCATCGGGGTGGGGATCGACGTCGTCGACGTCGCGCGGTTCATGGAGTCGATCGAACGCACCCCGCGGCTCCGCGAGAAGCTGTTCACGCCGGCCGAGCGCGACCTCCCGCCGTCGTCGCTCGCAGCGCGGTTCGCCGCGAAGGAGGCGATCGCCAAGGCGCTCGGGGCACCCGGCGGCATGCACTGGCACGACGCCACGGTGCACCGTGTCGTCGGCGGGCCGCCCGAGGTCGAGATCACCGGGACCGTCGCCGCGCGCGCCGAGGAGCTGGGCGTCCGCACGTTCCACCTGTCGATCTCGCACGACGCCGGCATCGCGTCGGCGATGGTCGTCGCGGAGGGCTGACCGGACGCCGATCACGACACGCTGCCGACCACGTGATGACGGCCCGTTCGTGGGACCGGACGGACCGCGATCACCTGGTCGGCGGGAGCGGGGTCAGTCCTGGAGCGCCGGGATGACCTCGCGCTCGAACAGCTCGATGCCGCTGCGGTCGTACGCCGCCTCCGCGAAGTAGGTGATCGCGTACGACAGGCCGAGCCCGCGCAGCTCGGTGAGCTTCTCGACGATCTGCTCCGGCGTGCCCACGAGCGGACCGCGCCGCGCCTTCTCGGCCTCCTCCGGCGCCCGCTCGGGCAGCGTCAGCGCGTAGTGCTCCTCGATCCAGGCGATGCGGTCGTCGACCTCGGCCTCCGTCGCGCCGATGACCACGTTGTAGTCCGCGGTGCGGGTGATCTCCTCGAACGGCCGGCCGATCGCCTCGCAGTGGCCGCGCAGCACCTCGGACTTGTGCGCGAAGCCCTCGGGCGACCCGTCGAAGTTGGTGTACTGCGCGTGCTCGGCCGCGATGCGCAGCGTCTTCTTCTCGCCACCGCCCGCGATCCACAGCGGCGGCCCGTCGACCTGCAGCGGCAGCGGCGCGAGCCGGGCGCCGTCGACCTGGTAGTGCGTGCCGTCGAGCGTCGCGACGCCGTTCGTCCACAGCTGCTTGAAGATCTGCACGCCCTCGTCGAGCGCCGCGATGCGCTCGCCGGCGCGCGGGAACCCGTAGCCGTAGGCGCGCCACTCGTGCTCGTACCAGCCGGCACCGATGCCCATCTCGACGCGGCCGCCGCTCACGACGTCGACCGTCGCCGCGACCTTCGCGAGGTAGGCCGGGTTGCGGTACGCCATGCACGTGCACATCTGGCCGAGGCGGATCCGCTCGGTCGACGCGGCGAACGCGGCCATGAGGGTCCACGCCTCGTGCGTCGCCTCGTCCGTCGGCTCCGGGACGGTGTGGAAGTGGTCGTACACCCAGATCGACTCCCAGGCGTTCGGTGCGCCGGGAAGCCCGTCGCCGGCGAGCGCCGAGTCGGCGTGCCGGGCGAGGGACCGCATGGTCTCCCACTGGTCCGCGGGGTCGATGCCGACGAGGTCGAGCCGCCAGCCCTGGGGGATGAAGAGTCCGAAGCGCATGACCGCCACCCTAGGGTCTTGCCCGCGCGCTCGCGCCCGGCCCCGGTCGTGTCCCACGGGGCGGACACGGCGGGACGTGGGCAGGATGAGCGGCATGATCGAAGCCTGGTCCGTCGCCGACGTCCGCGCCGCCGAGCAGCCGCTCCTCGAGGCCGGCGTCCCGCTCATGGAGCGCGCGGCGTTCGCGCTCGCGACCGTCGTCGCGCGCGACGTCGCCCGCGCCCGGTCCGTCGTCGGGCCCGACGGCGGCCGGCGTGACGGGCGGGTGACGGGCGCCCGGGTGGTGCTGCTCGTCGGATCGGGCAACAACGGTGGCGACACGCTCTACGCGGGCGCCCACCTCGCGCGCCGGGGCGCGCTCGTGACCGCCGTGCTCACGGGCGAGCGCGTGCACGGCGAGGGCCTGGCGGCGCTGCGCCGCGCGGGCGGGACCGCCCGGGACGTCACCGCGACGCGCGCAGCAGCGAGCCCGCCGGCACCGTCCGGCCGCGGATCCGTGCCCGACCACGCGCCCGGCGCCGAGCCCGACCACGCGCCCGACGACGTGCTCGCGCCGGTGATCGACGAGGTGCTGCACGCCGACGCGGTGCTCGACGGTCTCGTCGGTATCGGCGCGACGGGCGCTCTGCGCGGGCTCGCGGGCGAGCTCGTGGGCCGGCTGGTCGACGCGCTCGGCGCGGCGGCCCCACGCCCGTGGGTCGTGGCCGTGGACGCGCCGAGCGGCATCGGGGTCGACGACGGGACCGTCCCGGGGCCGGTGCTGCGCGCCGACCGCACGGTGACCTTCGGCGCCGCGAAGCCGGGCCTCCTGCTCCCGCCCGCGACGCTCGTGGTCGGCCACGGCGCGGTCGTGGACATCGGCCTCGCGCTCGACGCCTCGGCGGGTTCCGCCCCCGGCGTCGGTGGGGACCCGGACGCCGGTGCCGGCCCGGGCGCCGATGGTGCCCCCCACCCCGCCGCCCGTCCCCGGAGGGCGCCCGCCGTCCGACGCCTCGAGACCGCCGACGTCGCGGCGCTGTGGTCCGTCCCCGGCCCGACCGACCACAAGTACACGCGCGGCGTGCTGGGGGTCGTCGCGGGCACGCCCACCTACCCCGGGGCGGCGGTGCTCGTCTCGACCGCCGCCGTCCGCACCGGTCCCGGCATGGTGCGCTACCTCGGACCCGACGACGTCACGCGGGCCGTGCTCGCCGCACGCCCCGAGGTCGTGCCCGGCGCGGGCCGCGTCCAGGCCTGGTGCGTCGGGTCCGGCGTCCCGGCGGCCGCCGGCCCGGACGACGAGCCCGTGGACGACGGCGGCCAGCACGACCGCATCCGGCGGGCCCTCGCCGCCGCGACCGCACAGGACGCCGAGCTGTCGGCACCGGACCGGCAGGGGGACCCGTCGTCCGCGGACGGCCGGCAGGGCGACCTGTTGTCAGCGGACAACCGGCCTGGAGACGCGTCGTCCGCTGACGACCGGTCGCGTGGTACGTCGACGCCTCGCGTGGCCGCCGTCGTGGACGCGGGGGCGCTGTCTCTGCTGCCCGAGCGGTGTCCGCCGTCCGTCGTGATCACGCCCCATGCCGGTGAGCTCGCGACGCTCCTCTCCACCCGCGGGGAGGACGTCTCGCGGACGGACGTCGACGCCGAGCCGTGGCGGTGGGCGCGCCGGGCCCACGAGCTCACGGGCGCGACGGTGCTCCTCAAGGGAGCGGTGACGCTCGTCGTCGGGCCGGAGGCCACGTGGTCCCAGGCGGACGCGCCGCCGTGGCTGGCAACCGCCGGGGCGGGCGACGTGCTCGCGGGGGTCCTGGGAGTCCTTCTCGCGGCGCACGCCGAGCGCGTCGTCGCGGAGCAGGGGCTCGCGGCCGAGCTCGCCGCAGCCGCTGCCCTGGTGCACGGGCTCGCTGCCGAGAGGGCGAACCCCGGCGGGCCGGTCGCCGCGCTCGACGTCGCGGACCAGGTGCCGCACGTCGTCGCGGAGCTGCTCGCCGCACGCTGAGCCGCGCGCCGCGTCCCGCGACGTGCGGAGGGTGCCACGGCGCGCCGGTACCGTGGACGGGTGGTCCCCCTGCCCGTGCGTGACGGCCTCAACCCGACGCGCCTCGTCCTGCCGCACGACGCCGCGAGCGTCGCGCGCTGGACGCGCACGCTCGACTACGTGCGGCACCGCTTTCCCGACGACGCGGCGCGCCTCACCGAGAAGGTGGCCGCGGGCGAGGTGGTGGACGGTCGCGGGAATCGCGTCGACGACCGCACGCCCTACGCGCCGCGCGGGTTCGTGTTCCTCTACCGCGACCCGCCCGTCGAGCCCGACGTGCCGTTCGAGATCCGGGTGCTGCACCGCGACCGGGACCTGCTGGTCGTGGACAAGCCGCACTTCCTCGCGACGATCCCGCGCGGTGCCCACGTCGCGCGCTCCGTCCTCGTGCGGCTCCGCCGCGATCTCGACCTGCCCGAGCTCAGCCCGGCGCACCGCCTCGACCGCGTCACGGCCGGTGTCCTGCTGCTGACGATCCGTCCGCAGGTCCGCGGCGCGTACCAGGAGCTCTTCGCGCGGCGCGAGGTCCGCAAGACGTACGAGGCGATCGCCCCGTACGACCCGTCGCTCGACCTCCCCGCCACGGTCCGCAGCCGCATCGTCAAGCAGCGCGGCGTGATGCGCGCCGAGGAGGTGCCGGGAGAGCCGAACGCGGAGAGCCGTGTCGACCTCCTGGAAGCCGACGGGGCGCGGGGGCTCGCGCGCTACCGGCTCGAGCCGCACAGCGGCAAGACCCACCAGCTGCGCCTCCACATGAACCGCCTCGGCGTGCCGATCCTGCACGACAACTTCTACCCCGTGCAGTACGACGTCGCGCCCGACGACTACTCGAGGCCGCTGCAGCTCGTGTCGCGCTCGCTCGACTTCGTCGACCCTCTGGACGGCCGCCCACGCCGGTTCGAGACCGACCGGGTGCTCGACGCCTGGTGAGCGACGGGTGAGAGAATCGTCGACCGTGAGCGACACCCAGCGCACGACCCCCTCCGGTCAGGCTCCCGGGAACCCCGGTGGGCCGGACGTGCACGCCTACCCGGCGCGTGCCGTCGTCGACCTCGCCGCGATCCGGGACAACGTCCGCGCCCTGGCGGGCCACGCGCCGGGGGCGCAGGTCATGGCCGTCGTCAAGGCCGACGCGTACGGGCACGGGCTCGTGCCGAGCGCGCTCGCGGCGATCGCGGGCGGCGCGACGTGGCTCGGCACCGCCCAGCCGAGCGAGGCGCTCGCGTTGCGTGCGGCGGGCGTCGGCCCCGAGCGGGCGCGGCTGCTCACGTGGCTCTACCCGCCCGGCGCGCCGCTGCGCGAGCTGCTCGACGCGGACGTGGACGTGTCCGTCGCGGCGCCGTGGGCCCTCGACGAGGTCGTCGCCGCGGCGCGGGCCGCGGGCCGTACCGCGCGCGTGCACGTCAAGGTCGACACGGGCCTCGGGCGCAACGGCATCATGCCCGTCGACCTGCCCGCCGTCCTCGACGCCGCGGCCCGCGCGTCCGCCGAGGGTCTCGTGCGGGTCGTCGGGGTCTGGTCCCACCTCGCGTTCGCGGACGAACCCGGGCACCCGAGCGTCGTCGCGCAGGCCGAGGTCCTCGACGACGCCGTCCGGCTGGCCGAGGCGTCGGGCGCGCAGCTCGAGGTGCGACACCTCGCGAACTCGGCCGCGACGCTCACCGCCCCGCGGACCCACTACGACCTCGTGCGCCCGGGGCTCGCGGTCTTCGGGATGTCGCCGGTGCCCCAGCTCGGGCCGCCGCAGGACTTCGGCCTGCGACCCGCCATGACCCTCGAGGCGCGGCTGGCCACCGTCAAGCGCGTGGGGGCGGGTCAGGGCGTCTCGTACGCGCACGCCTACACGACGGAGCGCGAGACGGTGCTCGGTGTCGTGCCGCTGGGGTACGGGGACGGGATCCCGCGGCACGCGTCGGGCGGACCCGCGGGCCCGACGGCGACGACCGGCGCACCGGCACCCGGTGGCCCGCTGCTCGTCGGTACCGGCGCGAGCGAGCGGGTGCTGCGCGTCCGGGGCCGCGTGTGCATGGACCAGGTCATGCTCGACCTGGGACCCGGCGCGACCGAGCGGGCGGGCGACGTCGTGACGCTCTTCGGCGCGGGCGCCGGCCTCGAGCGCGGGGGCGCGCCCACCGCGGAGGACTGGGCGCAGGCCGCTGGCACCATCAGCTACGAGATCACGACCCGGCTCGGGGCCCGCGTCCCGCGCGTGCCCGTGGGCCTGGACGTGCTCGACGACGCCGCCCGCGCCCTGCTGGCCCGGCCGACGACCGAACCGGCCGCACCGACCGCACCCGAGAGGACCATGGCACCGTGACCGAGCCCACTGCCGACCCCACCGCCCCGGCCGAGGGACCGTCCCTCCACGTCGTCCTGCCCGACGCCGAGACGACGCGCGCGTTCGGCGCCGCGCTCGCGGGCGTCCTGCGCGCGGGCGACCTCGTCGTCCTCACGGGCGACCTCGGCGCCGGGAAGACCACCCTGACGCAGGGCATCGGCGCGGGGCTCGGGGTGCGGGGCCAGGTCGCGTCGCCGACGTTCATCGTCGCGCGCGAGCACCCGTCGCTCCGGGGCGGTCCGGCGCTCGTGCACGTGGACGCGTACCGCCTCGGCTCGCTCGACGAGGTCGACGCGCTCGACCTCGACTCGAGCCTCGACGAGTCCGTGACCGTCGTGGAATGGGGCAGCGGGCTCGTCGAGTCCCTCGCGGGCGACCGGCTCGAGATCGTCCTGGAGCGTCCGCGCGGCGGGGTGAGCACGGACGACGCACCCGAGGCCGGCGCGCGCCGCGTCGTGCTGCGGGCCGTGGGCCCGCGCTGGTCCGACCTCGACGTCGACGCGCTCGCTCGTGCCGCGGGGGTCCGGGCCGCGGCGGGGCCGGGGGAGGAGCCAACGGGCCGCGACGACGCCACGGCTCCGCCCGCACAGCCGTAGGCTGGTTCCGTGGCTGTTCTCGCGCTCGACACCTCTGCGTCCGTGACCGTCGCCGTCGTCGGGGACGACGGCGCCCGCCTGGCCCGGCGCGAGGCGCCCGAGCGCCGTCGGCACGCGGAGGCCCTCGCCCCGCTGGTCGAGGAGGCGCTCGCGGAGGCCGGCGTCGAGCGGTCGGAGCTCACGGCGGTCGCGGTCGGTACCGGCCCGGCGCCGTTCACCGGGCTGCGCGTCGGCCTGGTGACCGCGCGGGCGATCGGCTTCGCGCTCGGCGTACCGGTGCTGGGCGTGCCCAGCCTCGACGCGCTCGCGGCACAGGCCGTGAGCGACCTCGGCCTCACCCCCGACGCCGAGGTGCTGGTCGCGACCGACGCCCGCCGTCGCGAGGTGTACTGGGCGCGGTACCGCGTCGTCGCGCACGAGGGTCCCCACGCCGTCCCGGTCCTGGAGACGGTGGCCGGGCCCGACGTCGGGCCTGCCACGACGGTCGCCGAGCAGGCCGCGGGCGCCGTCGTCGTCGGGGAGGGCGCGTCGCTGTACGCCGACGCGCTCGGCCTCGCGGAGGACGCCCCGCTCGTCCCCGACGCCGCGGTGCTCGCCCGGCTCGCGATCGCCCGGCGCGACGCCGGCGCGGACCAGCCCACCGAGCCGCTGTACCTCCGCCGTCCGGACGTCCAGGAGCCGGCGGGCGCGAAGCGCGTGAGCGACGGCACGGCGGCGACGCGATGAGCGCGCGCCGGTACGAGATCCGCCTGCGCCCGCTGCGCGCGGCGGACCTGGACCGCGTGGTCGAGCTCGAGCGCGAGCTCTTCGGCCGTGGCGCCTGGACGTACGGCATGCTCGCCGACGAGCTCGCGGGTCTGGGGCGCTGGTACGTCGCGGCCGAGCCCGTGCGTCTCTACGCGGCGGGACCGCAGCCCGTCGTCGGGTACGCGGGCCTGTGGTTCGACGGCGACGTCACGCAGATCATGACCATCGGCGTCGACCCGGCGTTCCAGCACCAGGGCGTCGGCTCGACGCTCCTCGACGCCCTCGTCGCGCGCTCGCGCGAGCTGCGTGCGAGCGCGGTCCTGCTCGAGGTCCGCGTCGACAACGACGCGGCGCTCGCGATGTACGCCAAGCACGGCTTCGAGCAGCTCGGCATCCGCAAGCGGTACTACCAGCCCGAGGACGTCGACGCGTACACGATGCGGCTCGAGCTCACCCCCCTGGGCGACGACGACCCCGACTACGGCACGGCCTCCGACGCGGGGAGCGTCCTCGCGTGACGCCCCGGGAGCGGGTCCTCGTCGATGCGCCGGCGCTCGCGGCGGCCCTCGGCACGGTGGGTCCTCCGACCGTCCTCGACGTCCGGTGGGCGCTCGGCGTCACCGACGGGCGCGAGCGCTACCTCGCGGGCCACGTGCCCGGGGCCGTGTACGCGGACCTCGAGTCCGAGCTCGCGGCGCCGCCGTCGCCCGCCGCGGGGCGGCACCCGCTGCCGGACCCGCAGGACCTGCAGGACGCGGCACGTCGCTGGGGCGTGCGCGGAGACCGCGGCGTGGTCGTCTACGACGCCGTCGGTGGCACGTCGGCGTCGCGCGCGTGGTGGCTCCTGCGCTGGGCCGGTCACGACGACGTACGGATCCTCGACGGCGGCCTCGCCGCGTGGGAGCGCGCCGGCCTGCCGGTCGCGGAGGGCGAGGTGCGCGCGGAGCCGGGCGACGTCGTCGTCACCCCGGGCGCGCTGCCGGTCCTCGACGCCGACGACGCTGCCGGGCTCGCGGCGTCGGGCGTGCTGCTCGACGCGCGCGCGGGCGAGCGCTACCGCGGCGAGGTGGAGCCGGTGGACCCGCGCGCGGGCCATGTCCCGGGCGCGACGAGCGCACCGACGACCGCGAACCTCGCCGACGACGGGACGTTCCTCGACGACGCGGCGCTGCGCGAGCGGTTCGCCGCCCTCGGGGTCGCGGCCGGGCGGGCCGCGGACGTCCCGGTCGGGGTGTACTGCGGGTCCGGCGTCACCGCGGCGCACGAGATCGCGGCGCTCGCGACGCTCGGGATCGACGCGGCGCTGTACGCGGGCTCGTGGTCGCAGTGGTCGAACGACCCGGCCCGGCCCGTCGAGACCGGGCCGGGCGCGTAGGTCAGACGACGGCGACGGCCTGCTCGGGGGCGAGGCGCGGCGCGCGCGGGTACGGGGTGCCCTCGCCGTCGGCGACACCGACGTTGATGACGAGCATCGACTTCCAGCCGCTGTCCGCGAAGAACTCGGCGTCGATCGCGTCGCGGTCCATGCCGTTCATCGGACCGGCCGCCAGGCCCGCCGCGCGCAGGCCGACGACGAGGTAGCCGGTCTGGATGAGGGCGCTCGTGCGCGCCATGTCGTCGCGCACCTCGGGGACGCCGTCGAGGTTGTCGCGCATGCCCGGGACGTGGGGGAACAGCGTGTCGAGGTGGACGTGGAACGCGGGGTCGTACGCGACGACGAGCGACAGCGGCGCGGTCGCGACGCGCTCCTTGTTGCCGTCGGCCATGTTGGCGACCAGGCGCTCGCGCGCCTCGGGGGAGCGGACCGCGAGCACGCGCAGGGGCACGGTGTTCATCGCGGTGGGGCCCCACTTGATGAGGTCGTAGACCGCGGCGAGCTGCTCGTCGGTCACCTCGGCGTCGGTGAACTGCGCCGTGGTGCGCGCCTCGCGGAAGAGGCGGTCCGCCGTGGCGTCGTCGATGTGCAGTGCTGCGGGGGCAAGGGTCTCAGTGCTCATGCCCGGGGCAACGGTCAAATCTTCAACCATCTTCCCGGCCGCGCGTGTGACGTGCGCGACAGCCGCGGACCCGTCGGCCGCACGACTACCCTGGACCCCATGGTTTCCCCTGTGGTCGCGAGCGGCGGCGAGCCCCTCGTGCTCGGCATCGAGACGTCCTGCGACGAGACCGGTGTCGCCCTCGTCCGGGGCCGCGAGCTCCTCGTGGACACCGTCGCGAGCTCGATGGACGAGCACGCGCGGTTCGGCGGCATCATCCCGGAGGTCGCGTCGCGCGCCCATCTCGAGGCGATGATCCCCACGCTCGAGCGCACGCTCGGGACCGCGGACGTCGACCTGTCCGAGATCGACGCGATCGCGGTGACCGCCGGTCCGGGTCTCGTGGGTCCCCTGACGATCGGCGCGTCCGCGGCGAAGGCGCTCTCACTCGCGCTCGGCAAGCCCTTGTACGGCGTCAACCACGTCATCGGGCACGCGGCCGTCGACGAGCTCGTGCACGGCGCCTTCCCCGAGCGCGTGATGGCGCTCGTGGTGTCCGGCGGGCACAGCTCGCTCCTGCTCGTGGACGACGTCGCGACGTCGGTCACCGAGCTCGGCTCGACGCTCGACGACGCCGCGGGCGAGGCGTTCGACAAGGTGGGCCGCCTCCTCGGCCTGCCCTACCCCGGCGGTCCGCACATCGACCGGCTCGCGCGGGAGGGCGACCCCACCGCGATCCGCTTCCCGCGCGGCCTCACCGCGCGCAAGGACCAGGAGAAGCACGCGTACGACTTCTCCTTCTCCGGTCTCAAGACCGCCGTCGCGCGATGGGTCGAGGCGCGGCAGGACGCGGGGGAGGAGATCCCCGTGCACGACGTCGCGGCCTCCTTCGCGGAGTCCGTCGCCGACGTCCTCACGGCCAAGACGATCGCCGCGTGCGAGCGGCACGGCGTCGACACCCTCGTGGTGGGCGGCGGCTTCTCCGCCAACTCGCAGCTCCGGGACATGGCCGCGAAGCGCTGCGCCGAGGCGGGCATCGAGCTGCGCATCCCGCCCATCCGGTACTGCACGGACAACGGCGCGATGATCGCGGCGCTCGGGTCCGCCGTCGTGCGCGCGGGAGTGGCGCCCTCGAGGCTCGACATCGGCGTCGACTCGTCGATGCCGCTCACCGTGACGCACGTGTGAACGGGCGCCCCGAGCCGGGCCTCACGCCCGACGAGGCGCTGCGGCGCGCCGACGCGTGGTGGCGCGCCGCAGCGTCGTCCACCGGGGCGTACCGCGCGGAGGCCGAGCGCGCGGCGCAGTACTGGGCGGCGCAGCACCGCGCGCTCGCGGCCCAGGTCGCGACGAGACCGGTGCCGGTCCGGCAGCCGTCCGGGCCGCCGCACGTCCCGTCCTACGGCACGCCGGCGCCGCCGCCCTACGGCACGCCGGCACCGCCGCCCTACGGCAACCCCGCCCCGCTCTACGGCAGTCCCGATCCGTCGGGCGCACGCTGGCCCGGGCACGGCGAGGTGGCGCCATCCGTGCAGGCGCGTCGCCGCCGCCTCCGGCGCGCACGCGGCCCGATGTCCGTCCTCGTGGTGCTGCTGGCCGTCGTCGGCTACGTCCTCAACGACAGCGGCACGCCGGGTCCGTGGGAGCCACGTCCCGGCGGGTCGGACGGTCTGCCGACCGAGCAGGAGGGCTCCGTCCCGCCGCCCACCGTGTGGGAGGACCCGACCCCCGACGCCGCGCCGTCGGAGTCGGGGACGGAGGCTCGCTGGCGGGCGGGCGACTACGCCCAGGAGCTCCCCGACCCGGTGCCGGGCGGTACGTCGTCCGTGCCGGCGTTCCTGCCCGACCACCCCGACCCCACGGAGTGGGTGACCGCCCTCAACCCCGCGAACGAGGGGGTCGAGGTCGTGTTCACCGACGACCCGACGTACAACTGCGGGATGGTGCACGTCGAGGAGCACGACGCCTGGGCGAACGGTGTCGCGGGCTGCTTCCACCCCTCCTACCCGTGGACGCTCTTCGTGTGGTGGGCGGAGGGGGCCGACCCCGCGACCAAGGAGTTCCTCCTCGCGCACGAGCTGTCGCACATGATCCAGTGGTGGCACGACTTCGACGTCGTGCAGTCGGCGGTCGACTCGGGGTTCGCCGAGGACGAGGAGTGGCAGCGCGCGGTCGAGACGGACGCCTCGTGCCGTGTGCTGTCGTGGGGCGGCTACTCGCGGGACGCGGCCGACCGGTCGTCGTCGCCGTGCGACACGGACGAGTGGTCCGAGGGGTGGCTCGCCGAGCGCGCTGCCGACCGCGGCGTCGTCCTGCGCGACTACTGACGCGTGCTCACAGTGGTCGCCCGGCCCGCATCTCGGCGACCAGCGACCGCACGACGGCGTCCAGCTCGCCGCCGTTGCGCCGGGCGACGGCGCGCTGGCGCTGGTACGACGCCCCGCGCCGCAGGATCGTGCGGACCCCGTCGAGCTCGTCGAGGCACCCGAGCCGCGCGGCCACGGGCTCGAGCTCGGTGAGGAGGCGTGCCACCGCGTCGGTGACGAGCTCCTCGTTCCCGGCGCGGTCGAGGATGATGATCGCGTCCATGCCGTAGCGCGCCGAGCGCCACTTGTTCTCCTGCGCGAACCACGGGGGGAGCGTGGGCAGCTCGCGGCCCTCGTCGAGCAGCGTCGAGAAGTGCTCGACGAGGCAGTGGGTCAGGGCGGCGAGGGCGAGGAGCTCCGTGACGTTCGTCGTGCCGTCGCAGATGCGGGTCTCCAGCGTGCCGAACCGGGGCGCCGGGCGCAGGTCCCAGCGGATCTCGCTGAAGTCGTCGATCACCCCGGTGTGCAGCATGTCGGCGACGTAGCCCTCCAGGTCGGGCCACGCCTCGAACTGGAAGGGCAGGCCCGCGGTAGGCAGCTGCTGGAACATCAGCGCGCGGTTCGACGCGTACCCCGTGTCCTTGCCGCCCCAGAAGGGGGAGCTCGCCGAGAGCGACTGCAGGTGCGCGAAGCACGTGAGCATCGCGCGCTGGATCGGCAGAACCTTGGCGCGGTCCTCGATGCCGACGTGCACGTGCACGCCGTAGATCAGCATCTGCCGTCCCCACCACTGGGTGCGGTCGATGAGCGTGGTGTACCGCTGCTTGTCGGTGACCTTCTGCTGCGCCCAGCGCGCAAACGGGTGCGTGCCCGCGCACATGAGCTCGACGCGCAACGGGTCGGTGACCGCGCGGATCTCCTCGATCGAGCGCTCGAGGTCCCTGCCCGCCTCGCCGACCGTCCGGTGCACCCCGCTGACGACCTCGACGGTGTTGAGCAGGAGCTCCTGCTTGATCGACGGGTGCTCGCCGCCGCCCGCCGGGCGGACGGCGTCGAGCACGGTCCGCGCGACCTGCCGCAGGTCGCCGGAGTCGGCGTCGACGAGCGCGAGCTCCCACTCGAGACCGACGGTGGAGCGCTCGGAGCGCGCGAAGGGGATCTCCACGGCGTCAGCCCTCCCGCCCGGTGGCGGTGACCCGGTCGAGAGGCTCGACGACGAGCACGCGCTGCTGCCCCCCGACGCGTGTCAGGACCACCGTGGCCTCGGCGTCTCCGGTGAGCGCGAGCTGCTTGCGCAGCTGCTCGGGCGTGACGGCCGTCCCGCGCTTCTTGATCGTGAGCCGCCCGACGCCGCGCTCGCGCAGGTACGCGCGCAGCCGCTTGAGGCCGAACGGCATGGTGTCGAGCACCCGGTACCCGCGCGCGAGCCCGGCCGCGAGACCGTTCTCGCCCACCGGGGCGGGGGAGTCCGTCGTGACGTACGCGATGGTCCGGTCGAGGAGCCGGCCCCCGAGCTCGGCCGCGGCGTGCCCGACGAGACCGGCCCGGATCACCGCGCCGTCGGGCTCGTACAGGTAGTGCCCGACGTCGCCGGCGTCGGGCACGACGTCCTCGTCGCCCGGGCGGTGCGCGAGCGAGCGGGCGACGGTGTGCTCGGTCCCGTCCGGGTCCGTGCGGGTCGTGAGGACGAGCGCGGCCCGGCCCGGCCCGGCAGGAGCGAGCGGGCCGAACCACAGGGCGGCCTCGACGACGTCGCCGTCGACGGACACCCACTCGGTCTCCGCGTCGGCCGGGAGCCCGTTGTGCGAGATCCCGGGCCCCACCTTGATGCCCACGGCCGGGACCCGGTCGCGCAGCGCCCACACGGCGTCGAGCGGCGGGGCGTAGGCGCGCGGGTCGAACACGCGCGACCCGGAGCGGGTGCGCCGCGCGGGGTCGGCGTAGACCCCCTCGACGCCCTCGGCCGCGAGATCGAGCGCGAGACCGTCGCCGTGGCGCACCTCCGCCTCGGGGAAGTGCCGGAGGTTCACGGTCGCGAGGGCGGCGGTGAGCTCGTCGACGTCGGTCGCGAGCACGTGCAGGCCGGTCCCGGCGAACGCGAGCGAGTCCGCGCCGATGCCGCACGTGAGGTCGGCGACCTTCGTGACACCGGCCTCGAGGTAGCGCTGCGCGTGCCGGGCCGCGACGACCAGGCGGGTCGCCTGCTCCAGGCCGGCCTGGGTGAACAGCATGCCGTCGGCGAACGACCCGAACTTGGCGCGTGCGGCGGCCCGCAGGCGCGACTGCGTGAGCGCCGCCGCCGCGAGGTCGGGGTCCACGCCCTTCGCGCGCAGCCCCGCCGACAGCACGAGCGCCTGGTGCTCGTCGTAGGGCGGCAGCGCGCCGAGCAGGGCCCAGCCCTCGGGGCTGAGCAGCTTCGACAGCGCGGCGGCATCCATGCGTCGATCCTTCCACGGACGTGCGCCCGCGTGCGCCCCGGCCCGGTGAGGTGTCGAACGCCGAGGGCCGTGGTCCACGTCGCGCCGCCCTGCGCGAACACGCTGGCACTCGCCTTGACCGAGTGCTAACCGCGACCTAGATTGGGCAGCGGGTCGGCGCCGTCTGCGACGGTGGCCACCCCACGAGCGACCCGGCTGCCGGCACCCGCGACGACGGCCAGCCACGGTGCGCTCGACCCAACCGTCAGCAGTTCTCACAGCGAAAGGGGAGGTCCGACGTGTCGGTCCCCATCAAGCCGCTCGAGGACCGGATCGTCGTGAAGGCCCTCGAGGCCGAGACCACGACCGCATCCGGCCTGGTCATCCCGGACACCGCCAAGGAGAAGCCCCAGGAGGGCGAGGTCCTGGCCGTCGGTCCGGGCCGTGTCGACGACAACGGCAACCGCGTCCCCCTGGACGTGACCGTCGGCGACAAGGTCATCTACAGCAAGTACGGCGGCACCGAGGTCAAGTACGGCGGCGAGGACTACCTCGTCCTGTCCGCGCGCGACATCCTCGCCGTCGTGGTCGGCTGACCCAGCCGGCACCGTACGCCACAGGGCCCCGCGACCGTCCCGGTCGCGGGGCCCTGTCGTCGCCGCGGACGGGTCGCCCCACCCGTCGCGGCGGTGCCGGCGCCCGTGCTGAGCGTCCGCGCCGGCCGGTCCTTCGCGCTGCTGCGGGTCGTCGTCGACCCGCAGCAGCCATGTCCTGGTCGGGCCGTCAGCCCGTCTTGCGCCCGGAGCCCGCGAGGATCGCCGCGCGCTCGTCCTCGCTCAGCCCGCCCCACACGCCGTACGGCTCGCGCACGCGCAGCGACTGCTCGCGGCACTGCATCATCACCGGGCACGAGTGGCAGATCGCCTTCGCGGCCTCTGCGCGTCGTCGTCGCGTCGAGCCACGCTCGCCCTCGGGGTGGAAGAACAACGTGTCGTCCTGATCGCGGCACGAACCCTGGTACTGCCATTCCCAGAGTTCCATCACCGGTCCGGGGAGCCTCGAGATCTCTGCCATGGCGAACAACCTACAAGCGTTGCAGAAGTTGTTCAAGTCCCTGTGTGGATCACGTGAACCCGCAGGTCGTAGCGCGGTCGAGTTTCGGCTCGGACCGGCATCGCGCCAGCCGCCGGGGAAGTGCGTCTGAGCGCGGTGGCGAGGGACGACGACGGCGCGATGCGGGAGGCCCCCTGGCGCGTTCGCCATCAGGGTGAACAAGTGCTGCACAGCGTGCGGCGCGAACCAGGTCACGGTGTGGTCGAGGTCGGGCGGGCGAGTGGCGGGACGTGGGCGTGATCGGCAGAATCGCTCCATGACCTCCGTGCGGTCCGCCCCCGACCCCGAGGGAGCCCGACCGACCATGCCTCACAGTCCCGGTCTCGCCGTCGCCGTCGTCGCCCGACGACTCGGCGTCGCGCCCGCGACCCTGCGCACCTGGGACCGCCGCTACGGCCTGGGACCCTCGGAGCACCGCGCCGGCTCGCACCGCCGCTACACCGACGACGACGTCGCCCGCCTGTTCATCATGCGGCGCCTGACGCTGGAGGGGGTGGCCCCCGCGGACGCCGCGCGGAACGCGCTCACGGCTGACGGCGACGAGCTCGCCGCCCACCGGGGGACGAACGCGACCCTCGAGCCCGCGGACGCGGTCGTCGACGCGGAGGACCTGGTCGACGACGAGCCGGCCGACGACGAGGAGCCCGTCGGGACGGTCCCCCACGGCGGGGCGGCACGGCCGTTCCTGCGCGCCGTCCCGGGAGGCGAGAAGCGCGGCCCGTCCGCTCCCCGGATCGGCGGGCTGCGCGACGCGCGTCCCGTGACCGTCTCCGACGTGGTCGACGCGGCCATCGCCTACGACCAGCGCACGTGCGACCGCCTTCTGCGGATCCCGGCCGGCGTCGACCCCGCCGAGTGGTGGTCCGACCTCGTCGAGCCGGCGCTCGACCGTCTCGCCGAGCGCACGGTCCTCGCGACGTCCGGCGAGGTGCCCGAGGTCGTGCTCGCCAACGCCACGCTGGGTGCGCTCCGCGAGTACACCCAGGCACGGGAGGACGCGATCGTCGCGGCGGGCGGCCCGCCGCGCAATCACCCCAGCCGCATGCGCCGCATCGTGCTGGTGTTCGCCGCACCCGACGAGCCGCTGCCCCTCGCCGCGCACGCCCTCGCGGCCGCGCTCGGCGCGCACGGCGCGATGGCCCGGATCGTCACCGGCCCGGCGAACGTGCACCGCACGCTCGAGCTCGTGACGATGGTCCGTCCCGCAGCCGTCGCGATGGTGACCACGCAGGCCCGGCCGGACCTCGGGATCGTGCACGCCACCTTCGAGGCCAACCCCGGTCTCCCGGTGTTCGTCGGCCTGCCCAGCGACGACGTCGCCGCCGACCTCCCGCTCGCCCCCACGGTGCACCGGGTGCGCAGCTTCCCGGGGCTGCTCCACGAGCTCCTCGCCGTCGTGCGCTGACCGGCACGGCGCCCCGTCCGGGGCGCCGCCGGGCACGTCGCCGTCAGGGAGCGACGGGTCGCGCACGGGAATAACGGGCGGCCTCGCGGCGTAGAATCCGGGTGTGACCGCCTCGCCCGCTCCCGGTTCCACGCCCGCCCCCTCGCCCGCGCCCGGGCACGACCCGTTCGGCTTCCTCGGCCTCACGTACGACGACGTGCTGCTGCAGCCCGGGTACTCGGACCTGGCGCCGTCGGAGATCGACACGACGACCCGCCTCACGCGCGAGATCTCGATCCGCGTCCCGCTGATCTCGGCGGCCATGGACACCGTCACGGAGTCGCGCATGGCGATCGCCATGGCGCGCCAGGGCGGCATCGGGGTGCTGCACCGCAACCTGTCCATCGAGGACCAGGCGTACCAGGTGGACCTCGTGAAGCGGACGCAGACGGGCATCATCTCCAACCCCGTGACGATCGGGCCCGACGCGACGCTCGAGGAGCTCGACCGGACCGCGGGGGAGTACCGCATCTCCGGCTTCCCGGTCCTCGACGCGCAGCAGCGCCTCGTCGGCATGGTCACCAACCGGGACCTGCGCTTCACGCCCGTCGCCGAGTGGGCGACGACGAAGGTCGACGAGGTCATGACGCGGCAGCCCCTCATCACCGGCCCGTCGGGCATCTCGCGCGAGGACGCGACAGCGCTGCTGCGCAAGCACAAGATCGAGCGCCTGCCGCTCGTCGACGCGGACGGGCACCTCACCGGCCTCATCACGGTCAAGGACTTCGTGAAGTCGGAGCAGTTCCCGAACGCGTCGAAGGACGGCCAGGGCCGCCTCCTCGTCGGCGCGGCGATCGGCTACTTCGGCGACGCGTGGCAGCGCGCGACCACCCTCATCGAGGCCGGCGTCGACGTGCTCGTCGCCGACACGGCGCACGGCAACGTCCGCATGCTCATCGACATGGTGCGCCGCCTCAAGACGGACCCCGCGACGCGCGACGTCCAGGTCATCGGCGGCAACGTCGCGACGCGCGAGGGCGCCCAGGCGTTCGTCGACGCCGGCGCGGACGCCGTCAAGGTGGGCGTCGGGCCGGGCTCGATCTGCACCACGCGCATCGTCACGGGCGTCGGTGTCCCGCAGGTCACGGCCGTCTACGAGGCGTCCCTCGCGGCCCGTCCCGCAGGCGTGCCCGTCATCGCCGACGGCGGCATGCGCCACTCGGGCGAGATCGGCAAGGCGATCGTCGCGGGCGCCGAGGCGGTCATGCTCGGCTCGATGCTCGCCGGGACCGAGGAGTCGCCCGGCGAGACGATCCTCGTCCACGGCAAGCAGTACAAGGCGTACCGCGGCATGGGCTCGATGGGCGCGATGTCGTCGCGCGGCAAGAAGTCCTACTCCAAGGACCGGTACTTCCAGGCCGAGGTCACGAGCGACGACATGATCGTCCCGGAGGGCATCGAGGGCCAGGTCCCGTACAAGGGCACGCTCCAGGCCGTGTCGCACCAGCTCGTGGGCGGCCTGCACCAGACGATGTTCTACGTCGGCGCGCGCACCGTCCCCGAGCTGCAGGAGAAGGGCCGCTTCATCCGCATCACGTCCGCGTCGCTCAAGGAGAGCCACCCGCACGACGTGCAGATCACGGCCGAGGCGCCGAACTACACCGGGTTCTGAGCCGCAGGTCGCACGGCGGTGGGGTCGGACGGCGGGGCGGGTCGTGCCGGGTCTACCATCCGCCCGCTCGTTCCTCGCGGGCTCCCGCCAGACCCGCCACGACCCGGCACGACCCGCCCGCCGTCCGCCCGCGCTCGCCCCGCCGTGCGGCCCCTCGTTCTGACGGGGCCGGACGGCGAGCGGCGAGGTCCTCAGGACGTCATGACGCGCGTGTGGAGCGCCTGGACGGCGTACCGGGCGGCCCAGAACGCGCCGTGCTGCCATGCCGAGATCTCGGACATCCAGTCGCCCGCGAAGTAGACGTTCCCCGCGCCCTGCTGGAGCTGCTTGAAGCGTGAGGACTGGGTGTTCGGGTAGGCCCAGGCGCCCTCGATGTAGGGCACCTTGTGCCAGGCGATGGAGAAGGAGCTCTCGAGCTCGGTGCGGTACTTCTCGCCGTGGATCTTGACCCCCTGCTCGACGGCCCGGAGCTCGCGCTGCTTCGGCGCCATGTCGCCGTAGGCGCGGGCGTTCGTGCCCGTGTTGTAGTAGCCGACGACGAGACCCTTGCGCTCGCCGTACCCGTAGGACGGGTACCAGACGTGCGCGAGGTCCATGTCGGTCTCGGTGATGCCGCCGAAGATCCGGTGGTCGTCCTCCCAGAACCGTGAGCGGTACTGCAGGCCGATCTTGCCGGCGGGCGACCCGACGGCGAACTCGCCGAGCGCCGCGTCGATGTCGGGACCCCAGTTGGTGGCCCAGCGCCGCATGAGACCGGCGGGTGCCGAGACGACCGCGAAGTCGGCGTCGACCTGGCGCGCCTTGCCGTTGTGCGCCGTGTACGTGACCCGGACGCCACCGGTGGTGTTCTCCACGCCCGTGACGGGAGAGTTGAAGAGCACGTTCTGCTTGCCGATCGCCCGCACGAAGTAGTCGTAGGTGACGTCCATGCCGCCCTTGGGCTGGAACATGAGCATCGACTGTTCCCAGTTGATCTCGAACGGGAAGTACATGCCCATCCGCGAGCCGAGGACCTCCGAGACGCTGCCCGGCCCGGGCAGCGGCGTGCCGTGCTCGTTCCACGCCGACGGGTAGACGGAGTACCCGCGGTTGTCCCCGCCCTGGTAGGTGCCGTCGGCCTTCAGGGAGCCCCAGCTGCGCAGGAACGCGCGCAGGTTCTCCTTGTCGGCGGCCGTCAGCTTCTGGTCGAGCGCGCCCTGGTCGGTCGCGTAGGTCAGGAGCTCCGAGGTGTAGCCGAAGACGTCGGCCTTCGCGGTGCGGTACCGGACGGGGTTGCCGGGGGTCGCGCCGGTGCGCTCGTTGTAGAGGTACGCGTCGGCGTTCGCGTTGGTGAAGACCTCGTAGGGCACGCCCAGCTCACGGAGGTAGTCCATCGTGACCATCCACTGCGCGATGCGGCCGGCGCCGGCGTTCATGTAGATGTTCTTGTCGAAGCGGGCCGTCTGCGTCACGCCGTTGACGTCGGTCTCGGAGTCTCCACCCCGGATCGTCAGCGTCCGCCCGCCGGCGCGGTGTCGCGCCTCGAGGACGGTGACCTGGTAGCCGGCCTTCTGCAGCTCGTAGGCCGACGCCAGGCCCGCGGGACCGGCACCGACCACGACGACCTTCTTGGCGGACCGGCCCGTCAGCGCGAAGTCGCTCTTCGTCGGGGCGATCCAGGACTCGTTCCTGGGCTGCGCCGCCGCCGTCGGGGCGAGACCGACCGCGCCCATCGTGGCGAACATGACGCCGGCGCCGGACGTGGCGCCGACCGCCTGGAGGAAGTTGCGCCGGGAGACGCCGGTCGTGCTCTCGTCTGTGACCATGTGGCTCGGACCTCTCGTCGTGAAGCCTGACGGGCTGCCCTCCCGGCGCTCGATGCCGGGTGCCGCCGTCAGCACCGTCGCCGACGTTAAGGACGTCGCGTCGCGAACCTGGGTCCGGCACGTTTCGCTCCGGTCAACGCCGCACGGACCTCGTAAACGTCTCGTTTCGTCCTCGTCGCTCCGGGTCCCGACGTCGTCACGGGGCCGCGCGGATTCAGGTGCGCCCCGGGAGGCGGGGTGGACCCGCCACGACACGCGCGCGTCACGAGGTCGAAACGCCCGGTCGCTACGTTCGCGGCTCCGGCCGAGCCTCTCGCTCGGCCGCGTCGGGTGCCAGGGCGGCGCCCGTCTCTCCCTTCCTGGAGGCACGCATGAAGAACCGTACGAAGGTCGTCCTGGCCGTCGCCCTCACCGCCGCCGTCGCGGTGCCCGGGACGGCCGTCGCCGCCGGCAGCCTCTTCCAGCCGAAGCCCACCGAGGCCGTCTCGTTCGTCACGGGGGACACCGCATCCATCGCGGACGGCGTCGCGTTCGGCCAGAACGTCGCCTGGTACAAGTCGTCCGGGCTCGGTCCGTCCGCGATGAACCGTGCGCCCGGTGCCACGGCGGAGCAGCGGTACATCCCGACCGACGTCTTCCCCGGGGGCACGCTCCCGGCGGGCGTGACGATCACCGAGGCGCAGGGCATCAACGCGCTCCTGCGCATCGGCGAGAACCTGGAAAAGGCCGGTCTCTCCTACGACGACGTCGTCTCGATGCGCGTCTTCCTCCAGAACCCGGCCGGCGCGGAGAAGATGGACTTCGCCGGCTGGAACCGGGCGTACCGGCAGTTCTTCGCCAACACGAACCTCGCGACCGGCGCGACGATGGACGTCCAGCTCGGCTCGGTCACGACGAAGCCGATGGTCGTCAACGAGGCGCGGCCGTCCCGCTTCGCGCTCGAAATCGAGAACCTGCCGGTCGACGGCTGGCTGGTCGAGGTGGAGGTCGACGCGGTCTACCCGAAGTGACGACCGCGGCCGGCCTCCCGGGACTCCGGTGAGGCCGGCCGCGGTGAGGCGCCGGGGAGTGCTCAGTCGCGGAAGACCTCGATCTGCGCGCCGAGCTCGCGCAGGCGCTCGGTGAGCTGCTCGTAGCCGCGCGCGATGATGTCGACGCCGCGCAGCACGGAGGTGCCCTTCGCCGCGAGCATCGCGAGCAGGATCACGACGGCGGGGCGCAGCGCCGGCGGGCAGCTCACCTCGGCGCCGGACCAGCGCGTCGGTCCGGTCACCTGGAGCCGGTGCGCGTCGAGCAGGCGGACGTCCGCACCGAGTCGCGTGAGGTCCGTGAGGTGGATCGCGCGGCCCTCGTAGACCCAGTCGTGGATGAGCGTCGTGCCGTGCGCACCCGCCGCGATGACCGCGAAGAACGGCAGGTTGTCGATGTTCAGGCCGGGGAACGGCATGGGGTGGATCTTGTCGATCGGGGCGCGTAGCTCGCTGGGATGCACGGTGACGTCGACGAGCCGGGTGCGGCCGTTGCGCGACAGGTACTCGGCGCTCAGCGTGTACCGCTGGCCCATCTCGGCGAGCGTCGCGAGCTCGATCTCCATGAACTCCACGGGCACGCGCGAGACGGTGATCTCGGAGCCGGTGACGATGCCGGCGGTGAGCAGGCTCATCGCCTCGACGGGGTCCTCGGAGACCGCGTACTCGACGTCGACGTCGATCCCCGTGCGCCCGTGGACGCGCAGCGTCGTCGTGCCGATGCCGTCGATCCGGACCCCGAGGAGCTCGAGGTAGAAGCACAGGTCCTGGACCATGTAGTTGGGGCTCGCGTTGCGGATCGTCGTCACGCCGTCGCGGCTGGCGGCCGCCATGAGCGCGTTCTCCGTCACGGTGTCGCCCCGCTCGGTGAGCACCACCGACAGGTCGCGGCCGTCGGCCGACGCGACCGTCGCGTGGTAGTTGCCTCCGGTCGCGGTGACGGACAGACCGAACGGACGCAGCGCGATCATGTGCGGCTCGACCGTGCGGGTGCCGAGGTCGCACCCGCCCGCGTACGGGAGCTCGAAGGTGTCGCGGAGCCCGAGCAGCGGGCCGAGGAACATGATGATCGAGCGGGTGCGCCGCGCGGCCTCGACGTCGATCGACGACAGGTCGAGCGCGGCCGGCGCGACGATCTCGAGGTCGCGACCGTTCGGTGCCCACGTCGCCACGACGCCGATGGATCGCAGGACGTCGACGATCCGATCGACCTCCACGATGCGCGCGACCCCGCGCAGTGTCGTGCGGCCCCGGTTGAGGAGGGAGGCGCACAGGAGCGCGACCGCGCCGTTCTTGGAGGAGTTGACCTCGATCGTCCCCGAGAGGGTGTGACCTCCCTGGACGCGCAGGTGCGAGCGCTTGGGGCCGCCGAGGCTGATGATCTCGGAGTCGAGGGCCAGGCCGATGCGGTTGAGCATCTCGAGGCTCACGTTCTGTGCGCCTTGCTCGATCCGGTGCACGGCGCTCTGGCTCGTCCCGAGGCGCTCGGCGAGCTGTGTCTGGGTCAGTCCGCGGTTCTGGCGGGCGCCGCGGATGAGGGCGCCGACCTGCGTGAGGGGTGCGTCGTCGATCATCGTCATGGCGCGACGATAACTCATGGATGAGATATTCGAGCGGTCGGGCAGGGTCACGGCGCGCGCGCCGTGTCCGTTCACTGCTCGGAGGTTGCTCTGTCGATGCGCCTCATGAGATATGTGAAGAGCGTGAAGCCGCAGGTCGGGGATCAGACGGGCCAGCGGCCGTCGGCCCCGGCGCCCACGTAGGGGCGCTCGCGACGCTCCTCGTCCAGCTCGTCCACCCAGCGGCGGTGCGCGTCCACCTGGTGGTCGTGCAGCGCGTCGAGGGTCGTCACGGCCAGGTGGGGGTGCGCGACCACCAGCGCGTCGAGCACGGAGAGCGTCGCGAGCGCGTCGACGTCCGCGGTGTGCAGCGTCCCGGTCTCCCGCACCCCGTAGTGCTGGCACAGGTCCGTCAGACGTCGCTTGCCCTCCCTACCCGGGTCGGCCGCCCGGTCGAGGACGAGAGGGTCGAGCACGGGCCGCACCGGACGGCCGAGCCGCTCGGGGAGCGTGCGCAGCCCGTGCCGGGCGAGCTCGACGTCGAGCAGGGTGAGGTCGAAGGCCGCGTTGTAGGCGACGACCGGTACGCCGGCGCGCTGGTGGTCGACGAGCAGCGACGCGATCTCATCGAGCGCGACGCGCGGCGCGACACCGTGCGCGACGACGTGGGCCGTCCCGATGCCGTGGATCGCCGTCGCGTCGGCCGGGATCGCGACGCCGGGATCGATGAGCCAGGTGCGCACCGTGGTCCCAGTGGGTCCTCGCCGTACGAGGGCCGCCGTGACGATGCGCTCGACGTCGACGTCGAGCCCTGTCGTCTCCGTGTCGAAGGCCACCAGGGGCCCCGCCGTCCAGCTCATCCGTTCCGCCTCCGTGCCCACGCCTGCGTCGCTCCCGTACCCGGTCCTGCGCCGGTCCCGCACCGGTCCCTAACCCGGTCCCGCACCGTGTCCGCACGGCCGGTGGGCCGACGTCGGGCCCGACCGGCCGACCGTGGCGTCACTCTCCCAGGGCCCGCCCACAGAGCCCGCGCCGACCAGGACGCGGACCGGCCACCCCGCCACGCGGGCCGCCGGTAGGCTGGCCCGGTGAGCAACGAGATCGAGATCGGACGTGGCAAGCGCGGTCGGCGCGCGTTCTCCTTCGACGACGTCGCGGTGGTGCCCTCGCGGCGCACGCGCGACCCGGAGGAGGTCTCCGTGGGGTGGCAGATCGACGCCTACCACTTCGAGCTGCCGATCATCGCCGCGCCGATGGACTCCGTGATGAGCCCCGCGACCGCCGTCGCGCTCGGCAACCACGGCGGCCTCGGCGTCCTGGACCTCGAGGGCCTGTGGACGCGGTACGACGACCCGCAGCCGCTGCTCACGGAGATCGCCGACCTCGAGCCGGTCGAGGCGACCCGTCGCATGCAGGAGATCTACGCCGAGCCGATCAAGGCCGACCTCATCACGCAGCGGCTCAAGGAGATCCGCGCGGCGGGGGTCACGGTCGCCGGTGCGCTGTCGCCGCAGCGCACGCAAGAGCACTACCAGACCGTCGTCGACGCAGGCGTCGACCTGTTCGTCATCCGCGGCACCACGGTCTCCGCGGAGCACGTGTCGGGTGTCGCCGAGCCGCTCAACCTCAAGCGGTTCATCTACGAGCTCGACGTCCCGGTCGTCGTCGGCGGCGCGTCGACGTACACCGCCGCGCTGCACCTCATGCGCACCGGCGCCGCGGGGGTCCTCGTCGGGTTCGGCGGCGGTGCGGCGCACACCACGCGCGTCTCGCTGGGCATCCACGCGCCCATGGCGACGGCCATGGCCGACGTCGCGGCCGCGCGCCGGGACTACCTCGACGAGTCGGGCGGCCGGTACGTCCACGTCATCGCCGACGGCGGCGTCGGCCGCTCGGGCGACCTCGTCAAGGCCGTCGCGTGCGGCGCCGACGCGGTGATGATCGGCGCGGCGCTCGCGCGTGCCGAGGAGGCCCCCGGCCGCGGGTGGCACTGGGGCCCCGAGGCGCACCACCCGCAGCTCCCGCGCGGCGAGCGCGTGCGCGTCGGCACGGCCGGCACGCTCGAGGAGATCCTCTTCGGGCCGGGCCGTCAGGCCGACGGCACGCTCAACCTCGTGGGCGCGCTGCGGCGCGCGATGGCCACGACCGGGTACTCCGACCTCAAGGAGTTCCAGCGCGTCGAGGTCGTCGTCTCGCCCTACCAGCCGCGCTGAGCCCGCGATGGCAGGACCTGCCGTCGACGGACCGCTGGATCGCGTGAGCGGGCGCGCGGTGCCGTCGAGGACGCTGGACGTGGCCGAGATCGCCGACCCCGACGTCGAGCCCGTCGTCGGGCTGTGGCGCGCGTGCGACCTCACGAGGCCGTGGAACGACCCGTACCGGGACATCGCCGACGCCCGGCTGGGTGAGACGTCGACCGTGCTCGTCGGGCGGGTGGCACCGGCTCTCGGGCCCGACGACGCGGCTGCGGCGGGTGACGCACCGCGCCCCGGCGAGGTGGTCGCCTCCGCGATGGTGGGCCTCGACGGTCACCGCGGCTGGGTGTACTACCTGGCCGTCGACCCGCGCGTGCAGGGCGGCGGGCTCGGGCGCGAGATGGTCGTGGCCGCCGAGGCGTGGCTCGCGGCCCAGGGCGCGCGCAAGGTCCAGCTCATGGTCCGGTCCGCGAACGAGGCCGTCGTGGCGTTCTACGCGCGCCTCGGCTATGCCGACCAGGGGTGCACGGTCCTCGGTCGGCGCCTCGACGACGCGTGACGTCGTGAGCGGCGCGACGCCGGCGTGGGCCCCGTGGCGGCCCACCCGGCACGAGGTCGCGGAGCTCGAGGCGGAGCACCGCGCGCGGGTCCGTGCTCTCGACGGTCTCGTCGCCGTGCCCGACCTCCTCGGCACGGGCCCCGACGCCGAGCCGGTCCTCGCGGTGCGGCTCGCGGACGGCTCGCGCGCGGTGGGCGTCGCGACCCGGTCGGACGTCGACGCGCGCTCGACCGCTGCGACGTTCCGCGCCCTGCGCGAGCGCCGCCTGCGAGCGCGCGCGGCGGGACCGGACGTCCCGGGTGCCGTCGCCGCGCTCGTCGGGACGTGGTTCGCCGAGGTGCGCACCGACCACGCCCCCGGTCGCCTGGCACCGGCCTCCGAGCCCCAGGACGCGGGGTCCGTCGCCGCGCCCTCCGACGAGGGCCTCGCGCTCCTCTGGCCGAGCCGCGACGTCGAGGCGGTGGCGGCGCTCGCGGCGTCCGGGCTGCGCCCCGTCGCGCACCTCGCGGCGCGCCGGGACGCGCGCCCCGGCGGATCCTCGGCCGACCTGCCGACCGGTGTCGTGCTGCGCGACGCGGTGCCCGCCGACGTCGAGGCCGTCGTGGAGCACCAGCTCGCCGAGCTCGCCCTCGACGCGCTCGTCGGATCGGCCCGTGTGCGCGAGGACGCGCGCGCGACGCTCGCCCCGCAGGTCGCTGCCGCCGTCGCCCGCCCGGACACGACGGTGCTGGTCGCCGAGCGGGTAGGGCCGGACGCGAGCGTGCTGGGGGTCGTGGCCGTCGAGCCGCCGCGCCTCTCGGGGCTCGTCGCGGGCGCGGTGACGCGTTCTCCCGCGGCCTACGTCGTGCTCCTCCACGTCGACGACGCGCTGCGCGGGCGGGGCCTCGGGTCGGCGCTGGTCGAAGGTGCGCTCGCCCGCGTCAGGGACGCGAGCGGCGCCGGCACGACCGTCCTCCTGCACCACGGCGTGCTCAACCCGCTGTCCGCCCCGTTCTGGGCACGGCACGGCTTCCGGCCGGTGCTCACGACGTGGGAGCTGCCTGTCGGCGCGACGACGTAGCCTGTCCTCATGGCCAGCTCCTCGGGTACCTCCAACCCTTCGCCCGGTCCCGTCCCCGGCGACGACGCCGCGCTCGACGGCCTGCTCGACCCGGAGAACCCCGCCGCGACGTACTTCCTCGAGCCGGACGTCGTCGCGCCGCTCGTCTCCCGGATCGTGACGAGCAGCGCCTCCGGGACGCACCGGTCGGTGCTGCCGTTCACGGGCGCGCCCCTGGCGGCGTTCCCCACGTCGTCGCCCGACGACGTCGCGCTCGCCGTCGACAGGGCACGGACCGCGCAGCGCGCCTGGGCACGCGTGCCGGTGACAGAGCGCGCCCGCGTCCTGCGGCGGTTCGGCGAGCTCGTGCTCGCCGAGCAGTCCGACGGCCTCGACCTCGTCCAGATGGAGTCCGGCAAGTCGCGCCGCAGCGCGTACGAGGAGGTCGCCGACGTCGCGATCGTCACGCGGCACTATGCCGTGCGCGGGCCGCGCTATCTCGCGGACCGTCGTGCTCCGGGGATGCTGCCCGTGCTCACGGGGACGCGCGTGCACCGGCGGCCGGTGGGGGTCGTCGGCGTCATCGCTCCCTGGAACTACCCGCTCACGCTCGCCTTCGCCGAGGCGGTGCCCGCCCTGCTCGCGGGCAACGGGGTCGTCGTCAAGCCGGACCCGCAGACCACGCTCACCGCGCTGTGGGGCGCCGAGCTCCTCGAGCGCGCGGGCCTCCCGGCCGACCTCTTCCTCGTCGTCGCGGGCGGCGGGGACGTCGGTGCCGCGTTGACGGACCACGTGGACCACATCGCGTTCACGGGCTCGACGGCGACCGGTCGCAAGGTCGCCGCGCGCGCGGGCGAGCGGCTCATCGGCGCGACGCTCGAGCTCGGGGGGAAGAACCCGCTCTACGTCGCGGCGGACGCGCACGTCCCCACGGCGGCGCGCGCGGCCCTGCGGGCCTGCTTCGGCAGCTCCGGCCAGCTGTGCGTCTCGATCGAGCGGCTCGTGCTGCACGAGGCCGTCGCGGACGCCTTCCTCGACGAGTTCGTGCCCCTCGTGCGCGCCATGCGGCTCGGCGCCGGCCTCGACTACTCCGCGGACATGGGGTCGCTCACGTCGCAGGCGCAGCTCGACCGCGTGGTCGAGCACGTCGACGACGCCCTCGCGCGCGGCGCCCGCGTGCTCGCGGGCGGCGTGCACCGTGCGGACATCGGGCCGTTCTTCTACGCGCCCACGGTCCTCGACGACGTGGCGCACGACGCCCGGTGCGCGACGGAGGAGACGTTCGGCCCGGTCGTGTCGGTCGTCCGCGTGGCGAGCGACGACGAGGCGGTGCGCGTCATGAACGACTCCGAGTACGGCCTGAACGCGAGCGTGTGGA
Organism: Cellulosimicrobium sp. PMB13; assembly: GCF_051294865.1. Lineage (NCBI taxonomy): Bacteria > Bacillati > Actinomycetota > Actinomycetes > Micrococcales > Promicromonosporaceae > Cellulosimicrobium > Cellulosimicrobium sp. PMB13. The sequence goes on from NZ_CP145910.1 coordinate 2,135,406, forward strand.
CCCGTGACGTGGCCCGTGGTCGGCGGATCGCCGCGCAGGTCGAGGCGGGCACGGTGAACGTCAACGACGGGTACTCGGCGACGTTCGGCTCGGTGGGCGCGCCGATGGGCGGGTTCAAGGCGTCCGGTCTGGGGCGGCGCCACGGGCGTGAGGGGATCGAGGCGCTCACCGAGGCGCAGACGATCTCCGTGCAGCGCGGCGCGAACCAGGGCCTGAGCATCGACACGCTCTACGAGCTGGGCGGCGAGCTGCCGAGCCGGGTGCTCACGACCGCGCTCGACGTCATGCGACGGCTGCGCCTGCCCTGACCCGACCGGTCGCGACCCGTCGAGGGTGGGCTCAGCGCACGACCGCGTCGAGCAGGGCCTTGACCGCAGCCGGGACCTCGCGCACGCGGTAGAGCACGGCCTTCCAGGGCTCGACGCTCGCGGCGCTCACACCGACGCCGACCGCGTCGAGCCCCGCGACGCGGCACGAGAAGAGCGCGCGGGGCAGGTGGTAGCCCTGCGTGACGACCACGGCGTCCGCGAAGCCGAACTCGTCGACCGCGCGCGTGCACGTCGCGTGCGTGTCGTAGCCCTCGCGGTCCAGCAGGATCGCGTCGTCGGGCACGCCACGGTCGAGGAGCCAGGCGCGCATCGAGGCCGGTTCGTCGTAGTCGTCGTGCGCGTCCCCGCTCACGAGGATCACGGGTGCGACGCCGCGGGCGTGCAGGTCCGCCGCGGCGTCGAGCCGACGCCGCAGGTAGGTCGAGGGCGAGCCGTCGGGCCGCAGCCCGGCGCCCAGCACGACGACGGCGTCGCTCGTCGGGACGTCGTCCGGGGCGGCCACGTGGGCACGGCCCACGCCCTGCACGACCAGGAACGGGGAGAGCGCGAGGAGCGCCAGGCCCGCCGCGCCGAGCACCATCGTCCGCCGGCGAGGGCGGCGGGTTCGGGGACGGCGGGGCGCTCGCGCGGACGTCTCGGTCACGCGCCGACCCTAGCCGCACGGACGACGTCTGGAGCGTTTCGCGACACACGTCCCGCGACGCGTCAGCGTCCGAGGTCGGCGAGCTCTGCGACGAGGTTCGCCCGCGCCCGGTCCTCCCAGCGCTCGACGGCGAACGGCGTCCGGTAGAGCGGACCGGCGTCGAGCAGCGAGCGCAGGACCGCGGCCCGCCCGGCCCGGAACGCGTCGTCGGGCACGTGGGCGTACTCGGCGCGCACCTGGCGCACGTAGCGCGCGTACCGGTCGGGTGCCGCGGCGAGGATCGCGAGGTCGGCGTCGGAGACCAGCGCTCCGGCCCGGTCGTCCGGTGCAGGGTCGTGGTGCGTCGTGAGCAGCACGAGCCGCGCGATCTCGGCGACCGCGCGGGCGTCCGTGTGCGGCGCGAGCGCGGTCGTCGCGAGCTCGGCCGAGCGCTCCTCGTCCCGCCCTGCCTCGCCGTCGTGCACGGCGTCGTGGAACCAGATCGCGAGCTGGGTGACGGAGGCCGTCGGTCCCGCGGCGAGAGGTGCTGGCCCGGACCCGTGCACGTCGGGCGTGCCCGCGGCGTCGGGCACCCCGGCCGGACGACCCTCGAGGAGGGCGAGCGAGTCCAGCGCGTGCACGAGGTGCTCGGGCCCGTGATACTCCCGGTGCGGCTCGTGCCAGCGCTCGACGAGGTCGACCCCGACGTCGCGCGCCCCCGGCAGCAGCGCGTCCCACCGCGCGAGGAGCGCGTCGGCCTTGGCGGCACGACGAGCACGACCGGGCACCCGCAGTCCCGACGCCCCGAGCCGACGCGCGAGCTCTCGCCCGTCGACCGGCACGGCACCCGCCGCCACCGCGTCGTCGTAGCGCTCCGCGGCGACGTCGTAGTGGTCGAGGTCGAAAGCGCGCCGGCTCAGCCCGATCGCCTCGGCGAGCGCGTGCAGCTCGGCAAGAGACGAATCCGACACGAGATGGCTGAACAGCGTCCCGTGCGCGGGCCACGCGGGCGGGTCGACGTAGACGGTCACGCTCCGAGCATGCCATCCGCGCGGAACCTCCTGACCCCGCGCGCACCACCCGTGTCAGGAAGCCGGACGTGCCCCCTCCACCACCTCGACGCACTGCCGCGCGATGGCGAGCTCTTCCATGGTCGGGATCACCATGACCAGCGTCGACGTCCAGTCGGGCGAGATGACGCGCGGCTCGCCGGAGTCGACGGCGTTGCGGTCCGGGTCGATCGACAGCCCGAGCGGCTCCAGCCCGTCGACGACGGCGGCGCGCACGGCGGCGTCGTGCTCTCCCACGCCGGCGGTGAACGCCACGACGTCGACGCGGCCGAGGACCGCGTGGTACGCGCCGACGTACTTGCGCAGGCGGTGGATGTAGACGTCGAACGCCTTCTGCGCGTCCTCGTCGCCCGCGTCGATGAGGCGCCGCAGCTCGCGGAAGTCGTTCACGCCGGACAGGCCCTTGACGCCCGAGCGCTTGTTGAACAGGTCGTCGATCTCGTCGATGCTCATGCCCGCGTTGCGCGCGAGGTGGAACACGACCGCGGCGTCGATGTCGCCGGTGCGCGTGCCCATGACCAGACCCTCGAGCGGCGTCATGCCCATCGACGTGTCGACGGCGACGCCGCCGCGCACCGCCGACGCCGAGGCCCCGTTGCCGAGGTGCAGCACGATGGTGTTGAGCGACTCCATCCGTCGGCCGAGCACGCGCGCGACCTTGCCGGCGACGTACTGGTGGCTCGTGCCGTGGAACCCGTAGCGCCGCACGCCGTGCTCCGCGGCGACCTCGCGGTCGAGCGCGTAGGTGGACGCGGCGTCGGGCAACGACGTGAAGAACGCGGTGTCGAACACCGCGACGTGCGGCACGTCGGGCAGCAGGTCGCGCGCGACGCGGATCCCCGTGACGTTCGGCGGGTTGTGCAGCGGCGCGAGGGGCGAGAGCTCGTCGATCTGGCGCACCACCTCGTCGTCGACCAGGACGGGCTGGGAGAAGACCGCCCCGCCGTGCACGACGCGGTGCCCGACGGCGTACACGTCGGCGTCCGCGAGGTTCGGCCCGACCTCGTCGAACAGCCCGAGGGCGATGCGCAGCGCCTCGCCGTGGTCGGGGACCTCCTGCTCGCGCGTCGTCGTGTTGCCCGCGAAGCGGTGCTTGACGATGCCCTGCTCCTCGCCGATCCGTTCGATCGTGCCGGCGGCGATCGCCTCGCCGCCGACCGGGTTGACGAGCTGGTACTTGAGCGACGACGACCCCGAATTCATGACGAGCACCGAGCCGTGCGCCCCGTACGCGCTGTAGGGGTTGGGGCGCTCACCCTCGGGCAGGATCGTCATGAGGTGGCTCCCTGGGGGTCGGGGGTCGTGGAGGCGCCGGCTGCTGCCGGCTCCGGGGCGGCGGCGGGCGCCTGCGCCTGGATCGCGGTGATCGCGACCGTGTTGACGATGTCCTGGACGAGCGCGCCGCGCGACAGGTCGTTCACCGGCTTGTTGAGGCCCTGGAGGACCGGCCCGACGGCGACCGCGCCCGCGGAGCGCTGGACCGCCTTGTACGTGTTGTTGCCCGTGTTGAGGTCCGGGAAGATGAACACCGTCGCGCGGCCCGCGACGTCGGAACCCGGCATCTTCGACGCCGCGACGGACGCGTCCACGGCGGCGTCGTACTGGATCGGCCCCTCGACGAACAGGTCGGGGCGGCGCTCGCGGACGAGAGCCGTGCCGCGGCGCACCTTGTCGACGTCGGCGCCCGAGCCGGACTCGCCCGTCGAGTAGGAGAGCATCGCGACCCGCTGGTCCACGCCGAACTGCGCGGCCGTCGCCGCGGACGAGATCGCGATGTCGGCGAGCTGCTCGGCCGTGGGGTCGGGGATGACGGCGCAGTCGCCGTAGACGAGCACGCGGTCGTCGAGGCACATGAGGAACACCGACGACACGACGGACACGCCCGGACGGGTCTTGATGATCTCGAACGACGGCTTGATGGTGTGGGCGGTCGTGTGCTTGGCGCCCGAGACCATGCCGTCCGCGAGGCCGAGGTGGACCATCATCGTGCCGAAGTAGGACACGTCCTGGACCCGTTCGCGCGCCTCGTCGAGCGTGATGCCCTTGTGGGCGCGCAGTCGTGCGTACTCGGTCGCGAACAGCTCGACGTGCTCCGGGTCGTGCGGGCTGAGGACCGTCGCGGCGTCGATGTCCAGGCCGAGCTCGGCGGCGCGGGCGCGGACCTTCTGCTCGTCGCCGAGGATCGTCAGGTCGGCGACCTGGCGGCCCAGGAGCGTGGACGCGGCGCGCAGGATGCGGTCGTCGTCGCCCTCGGGGAGCACCACGTGCTTGCGGTCGGCCCGCGCCCGGGAGAGCAGCTCGTACTCGAACATCAGCGGCGTGACGACCTCGGGCCGCGGGACGTCGAGGCCCGCGAGGAGGGCCGCGCCGTCGACGCTCTGCTCGAACAGCGCGAGCGCCGTGTCGACCTTGCGCTGGGACTCCTTGGTGACGCGGCCGCGCGCCTGCGCGGCCGCGCTCGCGGTGCGGAACGTGCCGAGCTCGGTGCGGATGATCGGCAGGCTCGGGTCGAGGTCGGCGACGAGGCGCGCCGTCGACTCCGGCGGGAAGAAGCCGCCGTTGAGGATGACGCCCGCGAGCGACGGGAAGCCCGACGCCGAGTGCGCCGCGAGCAGCCCGATGAGGATGTCGACGCGGTCGCCGGGCGTGATGACCACCGCGCCGTCGGTGAGCCGGTCGAGGAGGTGCTCGAACGACATCGCGCCGACGAGCAGGTCCGTCGCCTCGCGCGCGAGGAGCGCCTCCTCGCCGAAGGCGAGCCGTCCGCCCACGGCCTCCATGAGCGTGCGGACCGTCGGGGCGTCGAGGAACGGGTCCTCGGGCACGGCCCACCCGGCCACGCCCTCGGATCCCGGGCCTGCGAGGAGCGACCGCACGGCGTCGAGGTCCTCGGGCGTCACCCGGTTCGCGATCACGCCGATCGGCTGCGCGTGCTGCGAGCGCAGCTCGGCCACGCTCACCTCGATGAGGTTCCCCACGGCGTCGGGCTGGCGGCCCTTGCCCGAGACCACGAGGAGCACGGGCGCGCCGAGGTTCGCCGCGACGCGCGCGTTGAAGGACAGCTCGGTGGGCCCGGCGACGTCGGTGTAGTCCGTCCCGACGACGACCACGAAGTCGCACGCGCTCGCGACCTCGTGGTAGCGCGTGACGATCCGGGAGAGCGCCGCCTCCGGGTCGGAGTGCACGTCCTCGTACGTCACGCCGATCGCCTGCTCGGCGGTCAGGTCGACGCCGTCGTGCGCGAGCAGCAGCTCGAGCACGTAGTCCTGCACGTCGGGCCCTGCGGCCCGGGTGACCGGCCGGAAGACCCCGACCCGCTGGACCTTGCGGGCCAGCAGGTCGAGGACCCCGAGCGCGATCGTGGACTTGCCGGTCTCGCCCTCGGGCGAGGTGATGTAGATGCTGCGAGCGGGAACGCTCACTCGTTGTCTCCTCCTGTGTCCTGCGCGGCGCCCGTCGCGCCGTTGTACTGCGGGCCGCCGTCCTCGGTGCCGGTCTCGCCCACGTCCGGCCAGACCCACTCGCGCACCTCGGGGATGTCCTCGCCGTGCTCACGCGTCCACTGCCGGGCGGCGAGGCGGGCGTCGACCATCTCCTGGCGCAGGCCCGCGTAGCGCGAGCGCAGCTCCGGGACGCGGTCGATGACGTCGATGACGAGGTGGTACCGGTCGATGTCGTTGAGCATCGCCATGTCGAAGGGCGTCGTCGTGGTGCCCTCCTCCTTGTACCCGCGCACGTGGATGTTGGCGTGGTTCGTGCGGCGGTACGTGAGGCGGTGGATCAGCCACGGGTAGCCGTGGTAGTTGAAGATCACCGGGCGGTCGCTCGTGAACAGGGTGTCGAAGTCCTTGTCCGACAGCCCGTGCGGGTGCTCGTTCTCGTCCTGCAGGCGCATGAGGTCGACGACGTTCACGACGCGCACCTTGAGGTCGGGCAGCCGCCGGCGCAGGATGTCCGCCGCCGCGAGCACCTCGAGCGTCGGGACGTCGCCCGCGCACCCGAGCACGACGTCCGGGTCCTCGCCCTCGACCTCCGTGCCGGCCCACTCCCAGATGCCGAGTCCGCGCGTGCAGTGCGCGATCGCCTCGGGCATCGACAGGAACTGCGGCGCCGGCTGCTTGCCCGCGACCACGACGTTCACGTACTGGCGCGAGCGCAGGCAGTGGTCGTAGGTCGAGAGCAGCGTGTTCGCGTCCGGCGGCAGGTAGACCCGGACGATCTCGGCCTTCTTGTTCACCACGTGGTCGATGAAGCCGGGGTCCTGGTGCGAGAAGCCGTTGTGGTCCTGGCGCCACACGTGGCTCGACAGCAGGTAGTTGAGGCTCGCGATCGGCCGGCGCCACGGGATGTGGTTCGTGACCTTGAGCCACTTCGCGTGCTGGTTGAACATCGAGTCGACGATGTGGATGAAGGCCTCGTAGCTCGTGAACAGGCCGTGCCGCCCGGTGAGCAGGTAGCCCTCGAGCCAGCCCTGGCACTGGTGCTCCGAGAGCATCTCCATGACGCGGCCGGCGCGCGCCAGGTGCTCGTCGACGTCGGGGCCGTAGAAGTCCGCGTTCCACTGCTTGTCCGTCACCTCGTACACCGGCTGGAGACGGTTCGACGCCGTCTCGTCGGGCCCGAAGATGCGGAAGTTGTCGGGGTTGAGCCGCACGACGTCGGTGAGCCACTGGCCCAGCACGCGCGTCGCCTCCGCGACGGCCGAGCCGGGACCCGACACGTCGACGGCGTAGTCCCGGAAGTCCGGCAGGCGCAGGTCCTTGAGGAGCAGCCCGCCGTTCGTGTGCGGGTTGTCGCTCATCCGCAGCGTGCCCTCGGGGGCGAGCGCCGCGATCTCGTCGCGCAGGCGGCCGTCGTCGTCGAACAGCTCCTCCGCCCGGTACGACTCGAGCCAGCCCTTGAGGACCTGGAGGTGCTCGGGAGTGTCCCGGGCGCTCGCGAGCGGCACCTGGTGCGCGCGCCACGAGTCCTCCGTCTTCTTGCCGTCGATCTCCGGCGGGCACGTCCAGCCCTTCGGGGTGCGGAAGACGATCATCGGCCAGGCGGGACGCTCGTCGTTCCCGGCCTCGGCGTCTGCCTTGATCTGCGCGATGTGGTTGAGGACCTCGTCGAGGAGCTTCGCGAAGCGCTGGTGGACCTCGAAGTGGTCCTCGCCGTCGAAGCCGCCGACGAAGAAGTACGGCGTGTGGCCGTAGCCGATCATGAGGTCGCGCAGCTCGTCGTCGCTGATGCGCGCGAGCACCGTCGGGTTGGCGATCTTGTAGCCGTTGAGGTGCAGGATCGGCAGGACGACGCCGTCGTTGCGCGCGTTGACGAACTTGTTGGAGTGCCAGCTCGTCGCGAGCGGCCCGGTCTCGGCCTCGCCGTCGCCGACGACCGCCGCGACGAGCAGGTCCGGGTTGTCGAACGCCGCGCCGTACGCGTGCGAGAGCGCGTAGCCCAGCTCGCCGCCCTCGTGGATCGAGCCGGGCGTCTCCGGCGCCACGTGGCTCGGGATGCCGCCCGGGAACGAGAACTGGCGGAAGAGCCGGCGCAGGCCCTCGGTGTCCTGCGTGATGTCCGTGTACGTCTCCGAGTACGTCCCCTCGAGGTACGCGTTCGCGACGAGACCCGGTCCGCCGTGCCCCGGTCCCGCGACGTAGATCGTCGACTGCCGGCGCTGGGCGATCGCGCGGTTCAGGTGCGCGTAGAGGAAGTTCAGACCGGGCGTCGTGCCCCAGTGGCCGAGGAGGCGCGGCTTGACGTCGTCGCGCGACAACGGCGTGCGCAGCAGCGGGTTGGCCAGGAGGTAGATCTGCCCGACGGACAGGTAGTTCGCGGCGCGCCACCACGAGTCGACACGACGCAGCGTCTCCTCGTCGAGCGGGGCGACCTCGGCGGGACGCCAGGCGGTGGACTCGGTGGCGGTGGTCGTGCTCATCTCACGCTCCAGCAGGGGGAAGGGTTCGTGAACGACTACGGCTTCATACAACCCCATCCACCCTGGCCCTGCACGGGGTTCGGCGCGAGGCCGCGGTGTGACGTGCGCCCGAACCGCCAGAAAGGGTCGAAGGTCCCGGTCGGTCCGGTGGGCCGGTGCTGCCGCGCCCGACGCACCGATGTGACGTCCGCCCGATCGGTGCCAAGGATTCCGGCCAGCGACCGGTGCGCGGATACGGTGGGCACGTGCCCGAGACCGCTCCCCGCCGTTCGCTCTGGGAGGTCGCCCGTCAGCCGCGGATGATCGGCCTGCTCGTCCTGTTCCTCGCGGCGGCCATGGTGTGCGCACGCCTCGGTGTGTGGCAGCTCGACCGCGCGCAGCAGCGCGCCGAGCTCGCGGCGCAGCAGGAGGCGGCCGAGGCGGCGGCGGAGGGCCCCGAGGGGCTCGGGATCCTGCTCCCGCCCCAGTCCACGTTCCCGGGCGAGCTCGTCGGGCGGCAGGCGTGGGTCGAGGGCGAGTACGACGCCGCGGGCCAGCTTCTCGTCGCGGGCCGCGCGCTCGACGGCGAGGTGGGCTATCTCGTGCTGACCCCGTTGCACGTCACGGACGACGGGACGGGCGGCGACTCGTGGGCCGACCTCTCGGGAGCGCCGGTGCTGCCCGTCGTGCGCGGATGGGTCGCGTCGCCCGACGACCCGGTCGCGCTCCAGGTGCCCGACGGCGAGGTGCGCCTCACCGGTTACCTGCAGGCGTCGGAGGCCGCGGGGGAGGAGGTGCTGCCTCAGGGTCAGACCGACTCGATCTCCACGGGATCGCTCGTCAACGCGTGGGGCGGGCCGATGTACTCGGGATACCTCGTGCTCATCGCGTCCGACCCGCCGCAGACGTCGCCGGCCGACGGCGGTCCCGCCCTCCTGCCGCGCCCGACGATCGAGGGCGGCACCGGGCTCAACCTGCAGAACCTCTTCTACGCGCTGCAGTGGTGGGTGTTCGGCGGGTTCGCGGTGCTGCTGTGGCTGCGGCTCGTGCGCGACGAGGCCGCCGGGGTGCGCCGCGGGTCGCGGGGCGACGACGACGGGATCGCCGGGCTGCCGGGCGACCGCCAGATCGACCCGAGCGCTCCGACGTCGACCCTCTGAAGGTCGATCTCGAGACGCTCGGGTCGATCTCACGGTCGCCGTCGCATCGCCTCCCGCACGCGGCGGACGAGCGCGTCAGGGTCGGTCAGGTCCGCCCACACCACGCGGAGCACGACCCAGCCGGCCTCGACGAGGGCGTCGTGCCGCAGCTTCTCGTGCCACAGCCGCTCGTCGGGGTCGCCGAAGTCCCCGCCGGCGTACTTCACGGCGCCGTCGAACTCGATCGCGACCTTCAGCTCTGGCCAGGCCAGGTCGAGCCAACGGCGCCCGAGCCGGGTGTCGACCGCGAGTCCCGGCGTCGGCGCCGGAAGGCCGGCGTCGTGGATGATCCAGCGGACGATCGACTCACCGGGCGACTCGGCGCGAGCGTCGGCCAGGGCCACGACCGACCGCGCGCGGCGTACGCCCCTCGTGCCGGCCGACTCCTCGAGGATCGCCTGGATCACGGCAGGGTCGGCACCGGCCCGCAGGCCCGAGTCGGCCACCACCAGAGCCTGCGCTCCGGTGAGCCCCCGTGCGCAGTCGACGACGGTGCGTTCTAGCGTGGTGACGGGCAGGCCCACCAGTTCCGTGCGGTCGCGCCGAGGAAGTACGGTCCAGTGCCGGCGCAGTCGGGGATCGCGGACCTGCGCCCCCTTCGGAGCGCGCAGCTGGGTGACGTGCACGATGTCGGCGAGATGCCAGGTCCAGCAACCGTGCAGGAGCGCGGCGCTCGTGTGGCTGAACCAGTAGGTCGTCGTGAGCCGTTCGGCAACCGCCGTCATCTGCCGCAGCACCTGCTCGCGGCGGGACTCGGCGGGACCGCTGTTCGCGGCGCGCGGTGGCAGGTAGACGCCGCGGCGGACGCGTTCGAGAGCACCGCTGTCCGTGTGGCGAGCGAGCTCGGCGCGCCGCTCCTCGGTGAAGCGGACGGCGAGCGGGAGGACAGGACGGGAGGCCGCGCGATCGTCGCCGGGACGCCGGTCGGTCGGCGGCTGGACGAACGAGCGAGCGGGCGTCGGTGTCTGCACGGCACAGAGCCTGCTGCGTGGGCATCGGCCGCCGACACCCCTCGGGGAAATCTGTGGACGGCCCGACGCGAGATCGACCCGAGCGCACCGAGATCGACCCTCTGAAGGTCGATCTCGTGACGCTCGGGTCGATCTCGCGAGCAGGGCCGTCGTGCGGCGCTACTCCTGCTGCCAGGAGTGCCACAGCCGCGCGTAGTCGCCCCCGGCCGCGACGAGCTCGTCGTGCGGCCCGATCTCGCTGATCCGACCGCCGTCGACGACCGCGACCCGGTCGGCGTCGTGCGCGGTGTGCAGGCGGTGCGCGATCGCGACGACGGTCCGGCCCTCGAGCACCGCGTTGAGCGAGCGCTCCAGGTGGCGTGCCGCGCGCGGGTCGAGCAGCGACGTCGCCTCGTCGAGCACGAGCGTGTGCGGGTCCAGGAGCACGAGGCGCGCGAGCGCGACCTGCTGGGCCTGCGCCGGAGACAGGGCGTGCCCGCCCGATCCGACCTCGGTCGCGAGACCGTCCGGCAACGACTCGACCCACCCGCGGGCGTCGACGGCGTCGAGCGCGGCGACCAGCGCGTCGTCGGTCGCGTCGACGTCCGCGAGCCGCAGGTTCTCCGCGAGCGTGCCGACGAACACGTGGTGCTCCTGCGTGACGAGCGCGACGTGCCGGCGCAGGTCCTCCAGCGGGAGCTCGACGAGCGGCACGCCGCCCACGGTGACGGAGCCACCGGTGGGCGGGTGGATGCCCGCGAGCATCCGCCCGAGCGTCGACTTCCCCGCGCCCGACGGCCCGACGACGGCGAGGCGCTCGCCGACACGCAGGTCGAGGTCGATCCCGTGCAGCACGTCGTGGCCCTCGCGGTACGCGTAGCGCACGCCCCGGCCGACGACGTGCTCGTCGGTCGGCACCTCGGTGCCCGCCTCGCGGTCCGGGGAGACGAGCCCGACGCCGACGACGCGCGCGAGCGACACCGCGGCGACCTGCAGCTCGTCGAGCCAGAACACGAGGTCGAACACCGGCCCGCCCATCTGGAACCCGAACGCGGCGACGGTGGTCACCGTGCCGACCGTCGCGTGCCCCTGCGACACGAGCCACCCGCCCCACAGGAGGACGACGATCGGCGCGAGCGCGACCGCGGCGTCGATCGACGGGATGAGACGCATGCGCAGCCGCAGCGTGTAGTCCTCCGCGGCGAACGCCTCGCGCAGGTCGGCGTCGATACGACGGCGCAGCCGCCCGCCCAGGTGCAGGGCGTCGACCGTGCGCGCCCCCTCGACCGTCTCGGTGATCGTGCCGTTGAGCGTGGCGTACGCCGCCGACTCGCGCAGGTAGCCCGGGGTGGCGCGCGCGAGGTACCAGCGCGTCGCGACGACGACGATCGGCACGCCGACCAGCAGGCCGAGCGCGACGAGAGGCGCCGCGAGGAACGCCGCGACGAGCGTGAGCGTGATCGTCACGACGCACACCAGGACGCGCGGGATGCCGAACCGGATCGCGTGCTGGAGCTTGTTGACGTCGTTGGTGGTCCGCGCCACGAGGTCGCCGGTCCCGGCGCTCTCGACCGTCGAGAGCGGCAGCCGCGTGACGGTGTCCATGAACTCCTCGCGGAGGTCCGCGAAGACCTCCTCGCCGAAGATCATCGACACGCGCTGCGCGAACCGCACGACGACCGCCTGCACGAGCACCGCCGCGAGCCCGATGAGCACGAGCTGGTCGACCTGGGCGACCGTCGTGCCCCCGGCGACCTCGTCGACGATCCGGCCGAGCAGGAACGGCCCGGCAAGGCCCGCGACGGCGGCGAGCGTGTGGAGCACGGCGACGCGCGTGAGCGCGCCGCGGTGCCGGCGGAACAGCGTCGCCGTGGTCCGGCGGACCTGTGCGCCGTCGGCGATCGGCAGCTTCCGGTCGCTCATCGGGCACTCCCTGCGGTCTCGTGGTCGTCGGTACGGCTCGTCGCCCGGTCGGTCGGGCCCGGTTCGTCGTCGGTCATGCTGCGTCCCACGACGGCGCGGTACGCGGTCCCCGCCGCGTCGTGGCGGGCGAGGAGCTCCGCGTGGGTGCCCTGCGCGACGACGCGACCGGCGTCGTCGAGCAGGTGCACCGCGTCGAGGTGGTCGAGCACGAGGGGGCTCGCTGTCACCACGAGCGTGGTGCGCCCGCGCCGCGCCGCGGCGACACGTTCGGCGATCCGCGCCTCGGTGTGCGCGTCGACCGCGCTGGTCGGCTCGACGAGGACGAGGATCTCCGGCTCGGTGAGCAGCGCCCGGGCGAGCGCGACGCGCTGCCGCTGGCCGCCGGACAACGAACGACCCTTCTCGGGCAGGTCGCCCGCGAGGCCGCCGGGCACGGAGTCGAGGACGTCCTGCGCGTCGGCCGTGAGGACCGCATCCATCAGCGCGGCCTCGACGGCCCGGCCGCGCGCGTCGAGCTCCTCGCCGAGCACGCCGGAGAACAGGTGGCTCGTCGCCTCCGCGACGACCACGCGGTGCCGGAGGTGCTCCGTGTCGAGGTCGGCGAGCAGCACACCGCCGAGCCGGACCGGCGTGGCCGCCTCGGCGTCGTCGTCGAACCGGCCGAGCCGTACGGCGACCTGGGCCGACGTGTCCGGGTCCGCCGAGACGAGACCCACGACCCGGCCCGGCTCGAGCACGAGCCCGCTCGCCTCGTCGGCGAGCGGCGCGCCCGGCGCGGGGGCCGGTGCCGGCGTGGCCGACGGCCGCGTCGCCGCCTCGATCCGCAGGACGTCCTGGATCTTGCCCGCCGAGATGAGCCCGCGGATCGTCATCTGGAGCATCTGCGTGGCCATCTGCACGGGCCACGCGAGGAACGCCGCGTAGGAGTAGTAGGTGACGAGCTGGCCGGGCGTGATCTCGCCCGCTACCGCGGCGCGCGCGCCCAGCCAGACCACGGCGACGGCGAGCAGACCGGGGAGCAGCACCTGGAGGCCGTCGAGGTACGACTGCACGACGGCCACGCGGACGCCCTCGCGCCGCACGGTCTGCGACTGCGCCGCGTACCGACCCGCGAAGACCTCCTCGCCGCCGATGCCGCGCAGGATGCGTAGGCCTGAGACGGTGTCGGCGCCGAGCGACGTCAGGCGCCCCGTGGCCTCGCGCTGCGCGGCCTGACGCGACTGCAGCGGCTTCACCAGGAGGGCGAGGATCGCGGCGACCACGGGGATCCCGAGCGCGATGACGAGCCCGATCGTGAGGTTCTGGGACAGCAGCACGATCGTCACCGCGACGTAGGCGAGCACGCCGCCGAGGAACCGGCCCGCCATGGCGAAGATCTCGCCGGTGCGCAGGGCGTCGTTGGCGACGGCGGCGACCACCTCGCCCGTGGGGAGCTTGCGCGTGATCGCGTGACCCGACCGGGAGGCCTTGTAGCCGACGACCTGCGAGAAGGCGAAGGCGGACCGGAGCCAGTTCTCGACGTCGTACCGGTGGCTCAGCGCACCCGCGCCGACCATGACGACCGCGACGGCGAGGAGCGCCCCGATGCCGAGGAAGAGGTCGCGGCCGAACCCGCTCGTGAGGCCGTCGTCGACGACGCGACCGAACAGGAGGGGCGTGGCGGCCTGGCCGAGCATGGTGAGCGCGCCGACGAGCAGCGCCATCGCGAGGATGCCGCGCTGGCGCCACGCCTGCCACGCCAGCATGCGCGCGGGCGTGGTGAGCGGAGGGGTCCCTGGGTCGGGGAGGGGGAGGGGTCGCACGGTGTTCTACCCTAGGTTCGGCGTCCGACACGGAGCCACGGAATAACACGGGACAAGCGGCCCCGCCCGCACGCCGCGGCGGAGCACGAGGTGAGGACTCGCCACGCATGACCACTCAGGACCCCACCACCAGCACCACCGCGCCGAGCAGCGAGGCCGCGCGGACGGCCATCCGCAAGGCGCGCGGCGCCCTCGCGCGGTACCGGGTCCTCGCGATCATCACCGGTGTGATGCTGCTCATCCTGTGCGTCGAGATGCTCATGAAGTACGTCTTCGGCGTCAGTGACGACATCATGCGGTACCTCCTGTGGATCCCCTTCGCGCACGGCTGGATCTACGTCGTCTACCTCGTGACGGTCCTGGACCTGTGGACCAAGATGCGCTGGGGCTGGGGCCGCCTCGCCACGATGGTCTTCGCGGGCGTCGTGCCGGTCATGTCGTTCGTCCTCGAGAAGAAGGTGCACGCGGAGGCCGAGGCGAAGCTCGCCGGCCTGGAGGAGCGGTACGCCGCGTGAGCACGACGGCACCGCACGCGGCCCCGTTGGCCCCGCTCGTCGAGCCCGGCCGTGAGCTGACGACGGCCGAGCTGGAGCGCTACGCGCGTCACCTGTCGCTTCCGGGTGTCGGGCCGGAGGGCCAGCGACGCCTCGCAGAGGCCCGGGTCCTCGTGGTCGGGGCCGGAGGTCTCGGCAGCCCGGCGCTGCTCTACCTGGCCGCCGCGGGCGTCGGCACGATCGGGATCGTCGACGACGACGTCGTCGACACCTCCAACCTCCAGCGCCAGGTGATCCACGGCGGACCGGACGTCGGTCGTCGCAAGGTCGACTCCGCGCGCGACACGATCGCGGACGTCAACCCGCACGTGCGGGTCGTCGAGCACGCGGTGCGTCTCGACGCCGACAACGCGCTCGACGTGCTCCGCGGCTACGACGTCGTCCTCGACGGCGCCGACAACTTCCCCACGCGCTACCTCGTCTCGGACGCGGCCGAGGTGCTCGGCCTGCCCGTGGTCTGGGGCTCGATCTACCGCTTCCAGGGCCAGGTCAGCGTGTTCTGGGGACGTCCCCGGTACGCCTCGCCCGTGCCCGACGGCGCCGCCCCCTCGGGTGGTGGCCTCGCCGTGGGTGACGCCCCGGCCCCGGTGACCGGACCGGGTGACGCCGACGCCCGGGGCGTGACGTACCGCGACGTCTTCCCCGTCCCGCCGCCTCCCGGCGCGGCGCCCGACTGCGCGACGGGCGGGGTGCTCGGCGCGATGTGCGGCACCGTCGGCTCGGTCATGGCGACGGAGGCGATCAAGCTCGTCACGGGCGCGGGCACGACGCTGCTCGGCCGGCTCGCCGTGTACGACGCGCTCGACCTCACGTGGCGCCAGCTCACCGTCCGCCCGGATCCCACGCGCGAGCCCGTGTCGGAGCTCCTCGTCGGCGACGACGCCTACGCGGCGTTCTGCGGCCTCGCCCCGGCGGCCGCCGCGTCAGGCTCGACCGCCGCGACAGCTGCGGACGGCGCGAGGACCACGAGCGGCACGACGACGAGCGGCGCGACGACGAACCGTGCGACGACTGACGGCACGGCGACAACGGATGACGAGCCTGCGGCGTCGGGCCCGGACGTGCCGGTCGAGGTGAGCGCGCGCGAGGCGGCGACCCTCCTGGCGTCCGACGGGGCCGCACCGGCGGCGTACCTGCTCGACGTGCGCGAGGACTGGGAGGCGCAGATGCGCCCGGTCCCGGGCGCGACGCTCGTCCCGAGCGGCAGCTTCCTCGGCGGTTCCCCGGGGGCGCCGGACACCGCGGCACGCGCCGCCCTCGCCGACCTCCCGACCGACCGGCCCGTCGTCGTCGTGTGCGCGATGGGTGCGCGGTCGGCCCGCGTGGCCGACGTCGCGCGCGCCGCGGGCGTCGACGCCCGCTCCGTCGTGGGCGGCGTCCCGGCCCTGCTCCCCGAGCTTGCCGTGAGATAGCGACACCCCGCCCAGATAGCGACGCACGACCCGTCCGAGCGGGGCGCCAGGCCGCAGGTCGCTATCTCGCGACGGCCCGTTCTATCTCGCGGGCGCGGAGGTCACAGCGCGAGGTCGAGGCGGCCCTGCGGCGACGAGCTCGCGAGCGCGCCCTCGCGGCGCGGGATGCGCCCGGCACCGGCAGCGAGGCGCCCCGACTCCACGGCGAGCCGCATCGCGTGGGCCATGCGGACGGGGTCGGCGGCGCGCGTGACCGCGGTGGCGAGCAGCACGCCGTCGCATCCGAGCTCCATCGCGAGCGCGGCATCGGACGCGGTCCCGATCCCCGCGTCGAGGATCACCGGCACGCGCGCCGAGGCCGCGATCGCGTCGATGTTGCGCGGGTTGAGGATGCCCAGCCCGGTGCCGATCGGCGCGCCGAGCGGCATGACGGCCGCGCAGCCGACGTCCTCGAGCCGCCGCGCGACGATCGGGTCGTCGTTGGTGTACGGCAGCACGACGAACCCGTCCCGCACGAGCTGCTCCGCCGCCTCGACGAGCCCGATCGGGTCGGGCAGGAGCGTGACGTCGTCGGCGATCACCTCGAGCTTGACCCACTCGGTCCCGCACGCCTCGCGCGCGAGGTGCGCCGTGAGCACCGCCTCGCGGACCGAGAAGCAGCCCGCGGTGTTGGGCAGGGCCCTGATGCCGAGGCGGTCGAGCAGTCCCCAGATCCCGGCGTCGGCCGGGTCGCCGCCCGCCCGGACCGCGACGCGCCGCATCGCGACGGTCGTCAGCGCGGTCCCGGAGGCGACGAGCGCGTCCTCCAGCGTGAGGAGGTTCGCCGCGCCGCCGGTGCCCATGACGAGCCGCGAGCCGATCGCCGTCCCGGCGACGACCAGGGGGTCGTGCAGCGCGCCGGCCCGTTCCTCGACCCCCGGGTCCGGGGTGCCCGGGGCCGAGGTGCCCGACGCCGCGACGTCCGTCGGCAGGACCGGGTCGGCCGGGTGCGTGGTACCGGTGGCGTGCATGCACATCTCCTTCAGCCGCCCTGGACGGCGGTGACGATCTCGACGCGGTCGCCGGGCGCGACCACGGTGCTCGACCACGTGCCGCGCGGCACGACCGCGTCGTTGATCGCGACGGCGACGCCCTGCGGCGACCCGTCGGTCACGTAGGCCGGGACGAGCGCGGCGACGAGGTCCTCGACGCCGGTGGTCGCGTCGAGCGGGAACTGCTCGCCGTTGACGAGCGCGGTCGGTGCGGGGGTGGGGGACACGAGGGTCATCCTCTCCGGGTGGAAGGGGTCGTCGACGGGGTGCCGTGACGCGCGGTGTAGGTGCCGAACCCCGGGTTGTGTGCGGTTCCAGCCTGTGATCAGCCCATAGCTCGGGGTTCGGCACCGACGGCACCCGGGGTAACGGGGGTACCGATGGCACCCGGGGCAGCGAGGGCACCGACTGCGCGGGCGGGGCGGACCGGGGCGTCGGTGAAGCGGTCGGGATGCGCTGCGGCGAGGGCTGCCGCGGCGTCGGCGGCCAGGGGCTCGCCCGTCAGGCCCGCGACGACGGCCTCGGCGGTGAGCGGCGCGAGCAGGACGCCGTTGCGGCCGTGCCCGGCGGCGACGTGCAGGCCCGGGACGTGCGTGGCGCCGATCAGCGGCAGGTTGTCCGGCGTCGCGGGGCGGGCGCGCGGCGTGACGTCGACGATCGCGGCCTCGTCGATCCCGGGCAGCAGCGCGCGGGCGTCGCGCAGCAGCGCGAACACCCCGCCGGCGGTCGCGCGACGGTCGTCGGGGTTCTCCTCGGTCGTCGCACCGATCACGATCTCGCGATGCCCGGCGTAGCCGTGGCCCTGCCCGTCGGGGACCGGGTCGCGCGGCACGACGTACACGGGCCGACCCTGCACGACGCCGCGCACGACGTGCTCGAGCGCGAGATCAGGCCCCGCGTCGAGACGCAGCGTCTGGCCCTTGACCGGGCGGACCGGCACGACGACGCCCGGCACGCCCGACGCCAGCGCACCGGACTCCCAGCCCGCTGCGAGCACGACGGCACCGGCGCGGTGGAGCCGGCCCGCGTCGTCGTGCACGCCCGTGACCCTCCCCGCCGCGTCGAGCGCGAGGTGGGTGGCCCGGGCGCGCACGACGGCGGAGCCCGGCCCGAGCCTGTGACCCGCACCGGGTGCGGCAGCACCGCGCACTGCGAGCGCTCCGAGCAGCGCGGCGTGCGTCGCACGCGGGTCGACGGCGTGTTCGTGCGGCGCCCACGCGGCGCCCGCGACGCGCTGCCCGAGGTGCGGCTCGCGCCGCCGGGCGTCGGCCAGCGTGAGCTCCTGCGAGTCGAGGCCGTGCGCGGCGTGCAGCGCGAGCACGCGGCGCAGGAGCGCGAGGTCGTCGGTGTCGTACGCGACCGTGAGCGTCCCGGCGGTGCGCAGGCCGACGTCCGTCCCCGTCGCGCGCTCGAGGTCGACGGCGAACCCCGGCCACGCGCGCGCCGCCGCCAGGTGGAGTGTGAGGGCGTCGTCCTCGCCGAAGTCGGCCTCCGTGACGGGTGCCAGCATCCCCGCCGCGGCGTGCGTCGCGCCGTCGCCGGGGGAGGGGTCGAGCACGGTGACGGTCAGGCCCGCGCACGCGGCGCGCCAGGCCACGGCGAGACCCACGATCCCGCCGCCGACGACCACGACGTCGCGCGCGCCGTCGGGCAGGTCGGCCTCTGCGTCCACGGCCAGAGCCGGACGGACGGCGGCGTGCAGGGGGTCCATGTGCGCTCCCTTCGCTGGCATGACCCAGATCAGGTTCGACGGTCGGCTCCTACGCCCTCTCAGCCCCGTGCGGGGCTCCCGTGCTCTCGGCCACAGTACCGGCCGTGGCGGCGCGCCCGCCCCTACACTCCGACGGATGAGCACCGAGACCTCCGTCACCCCGGGCACCGCGGCCCGCGACCGCCTCGCCGCCGCCCGGCTGTACCTGTGCACCGACGCGCGCGAGGAGCGCGGCGACCTCGAGGGCTTCCTGCACGCGGCGCTCGCGGGCGGGGTCGACGTCGTCCAGCTCCGGGACAAGTCGCTCGACGTCGCGCGCGAGCTCGAGCTCCAGGAGCTCGTGGCGCGCGTCGCGGACGAGCACGGCGCGCTGTGGGCGGTCAACGACCGGGCCGACGTCGCGGGCCTGACGGCGGCGCCCGTGGTGCACATGGGGCAGCGCGACCTGCCGGTCGGGGCGGTCCGCTCGCTGCTCGGGGCGACGCCCGTCCTCGGTCGCTCGACGCACTCGGCCGAGCAGGCCGCCGCCGCGGAGGCCGACCCGGAGGTCGACTACTTCTGCGTCGGGCCGTTGTGGGCGACACCGACGAAGCCCGGTCGAGCGGCGGTCGGGCTCGACCTGCTGCGCGACGTCGCCGGGACCCGCCCCACGACGCCGTGGTTCGCCATCGGCGGGATCGACGCCGGGCGGCTGGACGCCGTGCTGGACGCAGGCGCGACGCGCGTCGTCGTGGTGCGGGCGATCACGGAGGCCTCGGACCCCGAGACCGCGGCGCGGGCGCTGCGCGAGCGGATCGAGGAGCGGGCCGGCGCCTGAGGCGGTGTGCCGGACGAGCGCTGCGCGGCGACTATCCTGGACCGGTGACGTCTCCCGCCACCACCCCTGACCACCCCACCACGGCGCAGGTCGCCTCGACGCCGCGCCCTGTGCTCGTCGTCGACTTCGGCGCCCAGTACGCGCAGCTCATCGCGCGCCGCGTGCGCGAGGCCAAGGTGTACTCCGAGATCGTGCCGCACACCTTCACCGTCGAGCAGATGCTCGCGAAGGACCCGGCCGCGATCATCCTGTCCGGGGGGCCGTCGTCGGTCTACGCGGCCGGCGCGCCGTTCGTCGACCCGGCGCTGTTCGAGGCCGGCGTGCCGGTCATGGGCATCTGCTACGGCTTCCAGGCGATGGCCGCGGCGCTCGGCGGCGACGTCGCCCAGACCGGCCAGCGCGAGTACGGCGGCACCGAGGTTTCGGTCTGCGAGGCCGGTGTGCTCCTCGCCGACACCCCCGAGAACCAGACCACGTGGATGAGCCACGGCGACGCGGTGCACCGCGCGCCCGAGGGCTTCGAGGTCCTGGCGACGTCGTCGGGGTCGCCCGTCGCCGCGTTCGAGGACCGGGCGCGTCGGCTGTTCGGCGTGCAGTGGCACCCGGAGGTCAAGCACTCCGCGCACGGGCAGACCGTGCTGGAGCACTTCCTGTACGACGGCGCGGGCCTGGCCCCCGAGTGGACTCCCGGCAACGTCATCGCGGACCAGGTCGCAGCGATCCGCGCCCAGGTCGGCGACGCCCGCGTGATCTGCGGCCTGTCCGGCGGCGTCGACTCGTCCGTCGCGGCCGCGCTCGTGCAGAAGGCCGTCGGCGACCAGCTCACGTGCGTGTTCGTCGACCACGGCCTTCTGCGTGCCGGCGAGGCCGAGCAGGTCGAGCGCGACTTCGTCGCGTCGACGGGCGTCAACCTCGTGGTGGTCGACGCGAAGCAGCGGTTCCTCACCGCGCTCGCGGGCCACAGCGACCCGGAGACCAAGCGCAAGATCATCGGCCGCGAGTTCATCCGCGTGTTCGAGGACGCCGCGCGCGACATCGTCGCCGACGCCGGAGCGCACGGGGAAGAGGTCAAGTTCCTCGTGCAGGGCACGCTCTACCCCGACGTCGTCGAGTCCGGCGGCGGCGAGGGCGCGGCGAACATCAAGAGCCACCACAACGTCGGCGGCCTGCCCGACGACCTGCAGTTCTCGCTCGTCGAGCCGCTGCGCACGCTGTTCAAGGACGAGGTCCGTGCCGTCGGGCTCGAGCTCGGCGTGCCCGAGGAGATCGTCTGGCGCCAGCCCTTCCCCGGCCCCGGGCTCGGCATCCGCATCGTCGGCGAGGTCACGGCCGAGCGTCTCGAGACGCTGCGCGCCGCCGACCAGATCGCGCGCGAGGAGCTCACCAAGGCCGGCCTCGACCGCGAGATCTGGCAGTGCCCCGTCGTGCTGCTGGCCGACGTGCGGTCGGTCGGCGTTCAGGGCGACGGCCGTACCTACGGTCACCCGATCGTGCTGCGTCCGGTGTCCTCCGAGGACGCCATGACGGCGGACTGGACCCGTCTGCCCTACGACGTGCTGTCCGTCATCTCGACGCGCATCACGAACGAGGTGAACGAGGTCAACCGGGTCGTGCTCGACGTCACGAGCAAGCCGCCGGGCACCATCGAGTGGGAGTGATCCCGGCGGCGTCCAGCCGTTCTTCCTACGCCCGTGCCGCGATCTCCGCGGCGCGGGCGTAGGCGTTCTCGACGTCGGCGAGGACGCGAGGCCAGCCCGCCGACGACGGGACGTCGCGGTTGTGCGCGACGATGCGGTCGAGCAGGTCGTCCTCGGTGACCAGGCGGACGAGCGCGTCGGTGAACTCCGCGTCGTCGTCGGCGAGGAGGGCGTCGACGCCGTCGGTGAGCCGCTCCGCGACACCGGACTGAGACCGCGTCACGACGACGAGCCCCGCGGCCTGGCCCTCCAGCGCGGCGATGCCGAACGCCTCCTCGACCGCGGGGGCGGCGAACACGTCGGCACGCGCGTAGAGGCGCTTGAGCTCGGTCGCGGTGAGGCGGCCGGGGAGCGAGACGACGCCGCGCAGGTCGTGCTCGGCGACGAACCGGCGGGCGGTGTCGAGCTCCGGACCGTCGCCCGCGATCGTGGCGTGGAGCGCGCCGTCGGGCACGCGGGCCGCGGCGTCCCGGACGACCTCGAGGAGCGGGAGCACGCGCTTGCGCGGGGCGAAGCGTGTCGCCGCGACGACGTGGACGGCGGACCCCTCCATGCGCTCGCCGCGCTCGGTCCGCGGGATGCGCCACGCGTCGAGGTCGAGCCCGTTGTGCAGGACGGCGACCTCGCCGTGGTCGCCCACGATGCGACGCAGCGGAGCCGCCGTCAGCTCGCTCACGGCAGACCACAGGACGGGCCAGCGCGACCACCGCACGACGCGGTCGAGCGCGGCGAACGCCCGTTCCGCGCCGCCCCAGACCGAGTGGACGGTCAGCACCGCGGGCAGACCCGCCCGGACGACCGTCCGCAGCGACGCCTGCGTGGACGGGGTCAGGACGCCCATGTGCAGGTGCACGACGTCGGGCCTCGCCTCGCGCAGCAGGCGCGCCACGTGGTGGGGGGCGCGGGGATGCACCGGGTAGCCGCCCGGGAACCGGGCCGCGAGGCGGTGCACGGTGACACCCTCGTCGACCTCGGCGGTGACACCGTGCGCGCCCGGACGCGAGGGCGTCGTGCAGATCACCGCGACGTCGTGCCCCGCGGACGCCTGCTGCTGCGCGAGGCGCGCCACCTGGGTCTCGATACCGCCGAGCAGGGGCAGGTAGCAGTCGGTGACGTGGGTGATGCGCACCCCGGAATCCTCCCACCCGGCCTCTCGCCCCGACGACACGCGCACCGACCTGCGGCGACACGCGCCGTCTGCGCGGGCACAACGCGTCCCTGGTCGCTACGGTGGTCTCGAAATGGGTGGTTCGACCGTCCCGCGGCGGCCACGCCTCGCGGGCGGGGGCGCGCCGGACGGGCCAGGTGGGTCCTGACGAAGGAGAAGCGCCACATGTCCAGCACGGTCACCGTCACACCGGCACGAGGGGTCCGGGGCATCGGCCTCGTCTCGATCATCGCCGGCATCGTCCTCATCCTCGCGGGCATCGGCACCTGGATCGTCGTGGCGAACCAGCTGTCGGCCGAGGAGATCACCGTCTCCGACGACGCATCCTTCATGGCGGGGCGGCACGTGAACGGACCGCTCACCGCGTACGCGCAGGCCGAGGTCATCAACAAGCACGCCCTGGAGGCGAGCGGCGGACAGACGTACGCCGAGCTCGACCAGGACGACCCGACGCGGCAGACGGTCATGACGGCGTCGTTCCTCCGGGCCTCGCTGTTCACGTCCGTCGTGGCGTTCGGTGTCGCCGCGCTCGTCGTCGGTCTCGGCATCCTGTTCCTGCTGCTGGGTGTCGCCCTGCGCAAGCTCGCCGGCGGTCCGAGCGTCGCCGTCGAGACCCCGGCGTACAGCTCGGGGGGTGACCTGTCCGGCGTCGGCCGGCACGTCGACCCGGCCTCCGCCCCGGAGGCTCCCGCGTCGCCGACCGCGCCGCCGGTGACGCCGACGACCGTGCCCGACCGGCCCGACCGACCCGCCCGGACCTCCGCCCTCGCGACCCCGGCCGCGGAGGCGCGCGCCGCGGCGGCGGGGAGGACCGAGCCGACCGGCGGCCCGGGCACCGGCTCGCCGTCGGCCCCGGGCGCGAGCCCCGAGGCCTCGCCCCACGACCCCACACCGCCGGTGAACCACTCGACCACGGGCCCGACGCAGTCCCAGCCCCCGTCGCAGACTGCACCCGACGAGCGCCCGGGGGCGCCCACGAGCTGACCAGACGAGCCGGGTGCCGCGGCCTGCCGCCCACCCGGTCGAGACGTCCGTCCGGACGCCGGAGACCCGCTCCTGCTGAGTCGCACCGGGAGGAGCGCGCGGCCCGGTCGTCGCTCGGACGAGCCGAGGGGTCGTGACTAGTACCGTCACGACCCCTCGGCCTTGTCTGTGTCCCGGGTCGTCAGCCCTGCCCGCGCCGCCGCACGCTCGTCACGACGGACCCGACCACGAGGGTCACGCCCGCGACCACGAGCACGACGATCGCCGCGAGGCCGAGGTCGACGTCGGCGCCGAGGGCGGCCGCCAGCACCGCGGCCCCGAGCGCGAAGAGGACGAAGCCCCACACGATCGTCGCGACCCTCGGACCACGCGACGGCTCCCGCCTCGCGGCGGTGTCAGGCACCGAGGCAGACGGGACCGACGGGACCGACGGAGCCGACGGAGCCGACGGAGCAGTGCCTCCCGGTGCGGGCCTCTCGGCCCGCGTCGGCGCCGTGCCCGACCACGGGTCGTCGGTGGGCGGTGTCCCGGCGACCGGGACCCCCTCTCCCAGGGAGGTCGCCGTCGTGGACGTCGGCGCCGTGGACGGCAGCGTCAGGGTGTCGTCCGCTCGTGCGGGGGGCAGCACCTGCGTGTCGTCCGCCGACGTGGGGAGCGGCGTGGTCGCGTCGCCCTCGAACAGCTCGTCGTGGAGCGGGCGCTCGCCCGGTGTGTGCTTCTCGTCGCTCATGAGTCCTCCTCGATCGTGACCTGGCCGGCGCCGACGACGACGTCCAGGACCAGCAGGGGGTCCTCCCCGGCGTCCACCTCGGCGTTCTCGAACGTGACCGGCCGTGTGCTCACGCCGCCGATCTCGCGGTCCTCGCCGTCGACGCGCCACCGGGCGCTGCCGGCGAGGACCTGGACCTCCGCACGCAGGGGGACGTCGTCGGGCACGATCACCGTCACGTCACCGGCGCCCAGCTCGACCGGCACCTCGACCGGGGACGCGCCCGAGGCGTCGGACAGGTCGAGCTGGGACAGGTCGATCGTGGGGTCGCCCCACCGGACCGCGAAGCCCTCCGCGGCGACGTCCGGGTCGACGACGGTGTGGGTGCCGTCCGAGACGGTGCGTGCGTCCCCGGTGAGGACCAGCTCGGGCGAACCCTCCTGCCACACCGCCGTCGGCACACCGACCAGGAGGGCGAGGACGGCCAGCCAGCCGAGCGACCCGCTCGTGCGGCCCCGCAGGCCGCTGACCACGATCGCGAGACCGGCGAGCACGACCGACCCGCCGAGCCACGTGAGGAACACGGGCCAGGCCAGGTCGCCCTGACGCTCGACCATGAGCAGGAGGGCGCCGAGCAGCAGGCTCAGCCCGACGACGATCCCCACCGTCGCGGAGCCGGGGCCCCGCGGTCGGCGCGGCTTCGGGGGGCGAGGCGTCGGCGGGACCGGCGGAGCAGGAGGGCGGGGCGCCGTGCCCCCCGCCCACGCGGGCACAGGGCCCGCGGGCGACGGCGGGACGCTCGTCGCAGTGGCACCCGTCGCCGTGGCGCCCGTCGCGGGCGCAGCGGCGTACGGGCTGGCGTGCGCCGTCCAGGTGGCCTCGGTCGCCTGGTCCGCCGTGCGCGCGTCCCCACCCGTCGTCGGCTGGGCGGTCACCGGGCCCGGGGACCCCCACGGCGCGTCGGCCGGGCCGTACCCGGTCGCGGGTGCGCCGGGGACGGGACCGGGCGTCGTCGGACCCGCGGGGCCGGACCAGCCGGGACCGCTCTGCGGTCCGGACCAGCCGGTGCCGGGACCGCCCCGCGTGCCGTCACGGCGCAGGACGGAGACCGCCACCACGGCCACGACGACGATCGCCGCGACCCAGAACAGGCCCGTCAGCCACCCGAGGTGCAGGTAGTCCCACCAGGACCACCAGCCGCCGCCCCACGACAGACCGACGACGACCGCCGCGATCGCGCCGAGCATCGCCACGTCGAAGTTGCCGCGCACGGCCTCCTGCAGGTGGATCCGTCCGTCGCGTCGCTCGGGCAGGAGCGCCCACGCCGCGCCGTACAGGACCAGGCCCGCACCGGAGAGGAAGAAGGTGACGAAGAGGATGCCGCGCACCAGCAGGGGGTCGATGCCGAAGCGCTCCGCGACGCCGGCCGCGACGCCGCCGACCCAGCGGTCGTCCGACCGTGCGATGCCGATGCGGCGCACGCCGTCGAAGAACCCGTCGGCGCCCGCTCCGGGCTTCCTGCTCGGCGCGAAGGGTGTCGACGGCGGCGCCTGGGTGCCCGGTCCGGCGGCCGGCGCCGGTCCACCGGACGTGGTGGGGCCGCCGTCGGGACCGGACCCGGCCGACGGGCCGGAGCCGCCGCCGGGCGGCTCGGGGGGGAAGGGCGTTGTACTCATGCGTCCATGCTCGTCGCCGCGGAGGCGCCGGGGTATCGGGAGGCACCCTGACCCGACCCTGAAACCCCGCCCGCCCGCACCCTGGTTCGGGCCCCGGACGGCGCCCAGGGGCCCCGCGACGTGTGACGATCGGGGGGTGACACCTCGAACCGGCGATCCTGCCGCCGCCCGCACCGGGTACGCGGTGCTGCCCCTGCGACGCCCCGAGCGCGGCCGCTGGGTCGGCGGGGTGTGCGCCGGGATCGCCGCGCACCTCGGCGTCCCCGTCGGGCCCGTGCGGCTCGTGATGGGCCTGCTGGGCCTCGCGGGAGGCGCGGGCATCGCGCTGTACGTCTTCTGGTGGCTCACCATCCCGACCGGCGACCCCCGCACGGCGCGCGACGAGCAGCGACCGGCGTCGCTCTCGCGCCTCGCGCCGCGCCTGCAGGGCCGGGTCTCGCGGATGCCGGTGCGGGACGTCGCGATCGGCGTCGTGCTGCTCGGTGGCGCCGGTCTCCTGGTTGCCCTGCGCAACGGCGTCGACATCGAGGTCTCGTGGGTCATCCCCGTGCTCATCGCGCTCGCGGGCGCGGCGCTCGCGTGGAGCCAGCTCGACGCCGCGGAGCGCGGACGGCTCGTGAGCCGCGCGGGTGGACGCACGCCGGCCGGTGTCGTGCGCATCGCGGGCGGTGTCGTGCTCGTGCTCGTGGGGATCGTGCTGCTCGTCGGGCAGGACGCGAGGCCGTCGTCGATCGTGCGGGCCGCGGTCGCGTCCGTCGCGGTGCTCGGCGGTGTCGCGATCGTGCTCGCGCCGTGGTGGCTGCGCCTCGTGCGCGAGCTGGGCGACGAGCGCGCCGCACGCGCCCGGGAGGCCGAGCGCGCCGACATCGCGGCGCACCTGCACGACTCGGTGCTCCAGACGCTCGCGCTCATCCGGGCGCGGGCGACCGACGCCGACACCGTCGCCCGCCTCGCGCGCGCCCAGGAGCGCGAGCTGCGCGAGTGGCTCTACGACGACCGGCCGTCGCCGGGGACGTCGCTCGCCGCCGAGCTGCGCGCGCTCGTCGCCGAGGTCGAGGACGAGCGCGTGGGGCGTCGGGCCGAAGCCCTCGGGTCGCCCGGATCGGGAGCGCCTGACGGGTCCGGCGGCTCTGCCGGGTCGGCCGACGCGGCCGGGCCGGTCGTGGTGGACCTCGTCGTCGTGGGGGACTGCGTGCCCACGCAGGAGACCGCGGCGCTGCTCCAGGCGACGCGCGAGGCGCTCGTCAACGCCGTCGCGCACGGTGCGCCGCCGTACTCGGTCTA
The DNA here is from genome assembly GCF_051294865.1 of Cellulosimicrobium sp. PMB13. Taxonomy (NCBI): domain Bacteria; kingdom Bacillati; phylum Actinomycetota; class Actinomycetes; order Micrococcales; family Promicromonosporaceae; genus Cellulosimicrobium; species Cellulosimicrobium sp. PMB13. Next base: position 2,162,243 of record NZ_CP145910.1, read on the forward strand.
TCTCGAGGTGAGCGCGTCGGCGGTGGAGGTGTTCGTCCGCGACCGCGGGAACGGATTCCGCATGCAGGACGTCGCGCCGGACCGGTTCGGGGTGCGCGAGTCCATCCTCGGCCGGGTCCAGCGCCGCGGCGGCACGGCCGAGATCATCAGTCGTCCCGACTGGGGGACGGAAGTACGGTTGCGGGTGCCGCGCGGCGCCGTCCCGGAACCGGCTGCGGCACCCGCCCAGGAGAGCCTCGAGGAGACGACGTGACGACGATCCCCAGCCCGGCCGCCCCGGGCACCGCCGGGAGCGGCCCGGTGCCCGTCGTCCTGGTCGACGACCACCACATGTTCCGCGCCGGTGTGCGCGCGAGCCTCGACCCGGCGCTCGTCGCGGTCGTCGGCGAGGCGGACTCGGTGGACTCGGCCGTCGAGCGCGTGCACGCGCTGCGCCCGCCCGTGGTCCTGCTCGACGTGCACCTGCCCGGCGGGAACGGCGGTGGGGGAGCGGAGGTGATCCAGCGCTGCGCGGACGTGCTCGCGGACGTGCGGTTCCTCGCCCTGTCGGTGTCCGACGCCGCGGAGGACGTCGTCGCCGTGATCCGCGCCGGCGCGCGGGGATACGTGACGAAGGCGATCTCCGGGCCCGACCTGTCCGCCGCGGTCGCGCAGGTCGCGGGAGGGGACGCGGTGTTCTCGCCGCGGCTCGCCGGGTTCGTGCTCGACGCGTTCGGGACCGGAGCGGGCGACGTCGCCGTGCGCGACGACGAGCTCGACCGTCTGTCCGCACGCGAGCAGGAGGTCATGCGGCTCATCGCGCGCGGGTACACCTACCGCGAGGTCGCGTCGGAGCTCTTCATCTCGATCAAGACCGTCGAGACCCACGTGTCCGCTGTGCTCCGCAAGCTCCAGCTCTCGTCGCGCCACGAGCTGACGCGCTGGGCCGCGCAGCGCCGCCTCCTCTAGGCGAACGGCCGACCGTGCGCGATCGGCGCGGCTCGCGACCTCCGGACCCCGCGGCCGCGGCCCCTCGGTCCGGGGGAGATCCCCGCTCGGGGGCGGGCGGTCGCGGCGTAGTCTTCTGGCCGTGACGTCGAGGCCCGGAAGGACGCGCATCCGCCGGCGAGTCGTGGGGGACACGAAGGCCGCGTGGCGAGCGGCGTGGAAGACCACCTTGGTTGGACTGGTGGTGACGGCGATGCCGACACTCATCCCCGGAGCATGGGCCTTCGCTCAGGCGACGCGAGAGACGCGTTCACGCGGGGGCTTCGAGTACGGAGACCCGTTCCCCTGGTGGTTCGTGGTGCTGATCGTCGTCGCGGGATGGCTCATGCTTCTCGCCATCGGTCAACGATGGGCGCTGTACCGCGCGCTCCGGGCGGACGACCGCCGGGTCACGGCGCTGAACCGAGCGCGCGCCGCCAGTCACGTGGAGCCGGTCGGTGAAAGGACTAGGCCGAGTCGTCCGTCCAGGCGGGGGAGAGGCGCACGACGTCGCCCACGACCGTGACGGCCGGCGGGCGGACGCCGGCCTCGCGCGCGCGATCGGCGATCGTCGCGAGCGTGCCGACGGTGGTGCGCTGGCGCGGGCCGTACCCGTCCTCGACGACGGCGACCGGCGTCTCGGGAGAGCGGCCCTGCGCGACGAGCGCGTCCGCCGTCTCCGCCAGGCGGGACACGCCCATGAGCAGCACGACCGTGTGGTCGGTCGCGGCGGGGACCTTGCCGACGTCCTCGTGCCCGGTGAGCACCGTGAACCCGCGCGAGACGCCTCGGTGCGTCACCGGGATCCCGGCGGCGGCGGGGACGGACACCGCGCTCGTCACGCCCGGCACGACCTCGACCGGGATACCGTGCTCGCGGCACACGTCGAGCTCCTCGCCGCCGCGGCCGAACACGTAGGGGTCGCCGCCCTTGAGCCGCACGACGCGACGCCCGACGAGCGCGTGGTGCACGAGGATCGCGTTGATCTCCGACTGCGGGACCGGGTGGTGGCCCGGCGTCTTGCCGACGTCCACGACGACGACGTCCTCGCCGAGCTCGTCCAGCAGGCCGCGCGGCCCGAGCCGGTCCACGACGACGACGTCCGCCTCCGCGAGCAGGCGCCGACCCCGCACGGAGATGAGCCCGAGGTCGCCCGGGCCGCCACCGACGAGGGCGACGGAGCCCACGGGGCGGACGAGCGGCGTCGTGACCGGGCCCGCGCTCGCGAGGAGGGAGTCGGCCGTGCTTGTGCTCGCCGCACCGGTCGGTGCGGGGACGCTCCGGCGCACGCCCCGCAGCGGCAGCTCGCCCGTGTCGAGGAGCGCTGCCACCGCGTCCCGGACGCGCTGCGCCCGCCGCGGGTCGCGCCCGGCGTTCACCGCGACGGTCACCTCGGCGTCGGGTCCGACGTCGCCCGTCGACCCGGCGGGGCCGAGAGCGCCGGGGACGCGCGTGCGCGCGACGGCCGGGACCCACGCCGTGCCGAGCTCCGCGTCGCCCGCGGTGACGCAGAAGACCCGGTCGGCCTCGGCGTCGGCCGCCACGAGCGCATCGACCTCGCGGTCGCCCGTCGCGGTGTGGACCAGCCACGCGCCGTCGAGGTCGCCCGTGAGGTAGTCGCGACGCACCCACCGCACGTGCTGCTCCTCGACGAGAGCGCTCAGGTCCTCGCACACGAACGGCGCCACGACCTGGACCCTCGCCCCGGCGTCGACCAGGCCCCGCGCCCGGCGGGCCGCGACCGGACCGCCCCCGACGACCACGGTGAGCCGGCCCGCGACGCGCAGGCCGAGCGGGTAACTCTCGTGGTGCGACGCAGCAACAACGTCACGGCCGTCACGGCCGTCGGCGCCGGTGGCGCGGGTCCTGGTCATGGCGTCCTCAGATCGTGTACGCGGCGGGCCGCTCGGCCGGTCGGCGCACGGCGGCGAGCGCGTCGCCGACCATGCCGGCGGCGAGCGTGCCGCCGTCCTGGGCGTCGACCAGGAGGAACGCGCCCGTGCGGCGTGCGATGACGTACTCCTCGGCCGCGATCGGCGACGCGAGACGCAGCGTCACGCGCCCGATGTCGTTGAGCTCGAGCCGCTCGGCGGGCTCCAGCTCGGCGGAGTCGAGGTCGAGGCGCCCGACGACGTCGCGCACCACGGCCTGCACCGTGCGGGTCGTGTGCTTGAGCAGCACGCGCGACCCCGGCAGGAGCGGGCGGTCGGCCAGCCACGCGACCGTGCCCTCGACGTCCTGCGTGACGTCGGGCGCGTCGGCCGCGGTGGCGATCAGGTCCCCGCGCGCGACGTCGACGTCGTCGGTCAGGCGGATCGTCACGGACTGCGGTGCGAACGCCTCCGTGAGCTCCTCGCCGCTCGCGAGCGAGTCCGCGGTGTCGATCCCCGCAACCGTCGTGCGGCGGCCCGAGGGCAGCACGACGACCTCGTCCCCGACGCGCACGACCCCGGACGCGACCTGCCCCGCGTACCCGCGGTAGTCGCGGTACCGGTCGGCGTCCTCGGAACCGGCGAGGCCCGTCTGCGGTCGGATGACCACCTGCACGGGGAACCGGAAGGACTCCGTGTCGGGGTCGTCGCCCGTGGGGAGGGACTCGAGCAGCTCGAGCAGGCTCGGGCCGTCGTACCAGGGGGTGTTCGGGCTGCCGTGCTCCACGACGTTGTCGCCGACGAGCGCGGACACCGGCAGGGTGTGCACGTCCGCGACACCGAGCGCCGCCGCCGCCGCGCGGATGTCGGCGGCCAGCTCGTCGTAGCGCTCACGCGAGTAGTCGACCAGGTCGATCTTGTTCACCGCGACGACGACGTGCGGCACGCGCAGCAGGCTCGTCACCGCGAGGTGGCGGCGCGTCTGCTCGAGCAGGCCCTTGCGGGCGTCGATGAGCAGCACGACGACGTCGGCCGTCGACGCGCCGGTCACGGTGTTGCGCGTGTACTGCACGTGCCCGGGGCAGTCGGCGAGGATGAACGAGCGCCGGGCCGTGGCGAAGTACCGGTACGCGACGTCGATGGTGATGCCCTGCTCGCGCTCGGCGCGCAGGCCGTCGGTGAGGAGCGCGAGGTCCGCGGTCTCCAGCCCGCGGTCGCGCGAGACGCGCTCGACGGCGTCGAGCTGGTCCGCGAGGACGGACTTGGAGTCGTAGAGCAGGCGCCCGACGAGCGTGGACTTGCCGTCGTCGACGGAGCCCGCGGTCGCGAGGCGCAGCAGCGTCCCGCGGCGGTCGTCGTCGAGCGCGAGCGCGCCGTCAGCAGAGGCCTCGGCCGTGGGCGTCGGGTGCGTGGTGTGGGCGCCCATCAGAAGTACCCCTCCTTCTTGCGGTCTTCCATGGCGGCCTCGGAGAGGCGGTCGTCGGCGCGGGTCGCGCCGCGCTCGGTGATGCGCGTGGCCGCGACCTCGGCGATGACGTCCTCGACGCCCGTCGCGTCCGAGCGCACCGCGCCCGTGCACGACATGTCGCCCACGGTCCGGTACCGCACCGTCTCGGTGCGGAGCGACGCGGCCTCGGCGTCGGTGCGCGGGAGCGAGTACGGCCCGACGGCGAGCAGCATGCCGTCGCGGTCGAACACCTCGCGCTCGTGCGCGTAGTAGAGCTCGGGCAGCTGGATGTTCTCTCGCGCGATGTAGCGCCACACGTCGAGCTCGGTCCAGTTCGACAGCGGGAACACGCGCACGTGCTCGCCCGGGCGGTGGCGGCCGTTGTACAGGTTCCACAGCTCGGGGCGCTGGTTGCGCGGGTCCCACTGGCCGAACTCGTCGCGCAGGGAGAACACGCGCTCCTTCGCGCGCGCCTTCTCCTCGTCGCGTCGCCCGCCTCCGAACACGGCGTCGAACTTGTGACCCGTGATCGCGTCGAGCAGCGGCTGGGTCTGCAGCGGGTTGCGCGTGCCGTCGGCGCGCTCGCGCAGGCGTCCGTCGTCGAGGTAGTCCTGCACGCTCGCGACCTCGAGCCGCAGGCGCAGGCGCTCGGCGGTGGCGTCGCGGTAGGCGAGCACCTCGGGGAAGTTGTGCCCCGTGTCGACGTGCAGCACGGGGAACGGCACCGGGCCGGGCGCGAACGCCTTGACCGCGAGGTGCAGCATCACCACGGAGTCCTTGCCCCCGCTGAACAGCAGCACGGGACGCTCGAACTCGGCCACCACCTCGCGGATGATGTGGATGCCCTCGCTCTCCAGCGCGTCCAGCTGGGTGAGCCGCCGAGCCCCGGGCAGCGCGGCGCCGGGGAGCCCGGTGTCGACACCGGTCGGGTCGGTCGTCAGGTCGATGGTCGTCATGCCCGTCCTCATACGTGGAGTCCGCACTCTGTCTTGTCGAGCCCTGCCCAGCGGCCGGCCCTCGGGTCCTCGCCCGGCGCGACACGCCGGGTGCACGGCAGGCAGCCGATCGAGGGGTAGCCGTCGTTCAGCAGGGGGTTGAGGATCACCTGGTGCCGCGCGGCGTAGGCGAGCAGGTCGTCGAACGACCAGGCGGCGAGCGGGTTGATCTTCACGAGCCCGTTCTTCTCGTCGAACGTGACGAGGGGGGTGTTCGTGCGGGTCGGCGCCTCGTCGCGGCGCACGCCCGTCACCCAGACCTCGTACCCCGCGAGCGTGCGGTGCAGCGGCTCGACCTTGCGCATCTGGCAGCACAGGGCCGGGTCGCGCGCGAACAGGTCCTTCCCGTGCGCGGCGTCCTGCTCGGCCACCGTGAGCTCGGGCAGCACGTCGACGATCGTCACGTCCATCTGCTGCTCGACGGCGTCGCGCGTGCCCACCGTCTCGGCGAAGTGGTAGCCCGTGTCGAGGAACAGCACGTCGACCCACGGGACCTGCGCGGCGACGACGTGCGGCAGCACGGCGTCGGCCATCGAGCACGCGACGGCGACGGACGTCCCGAACTCGCGCGCGGCCCAGGCGATGACCTGCTCGGCGGTCGCCTCGTCGTCGGCGCCGATCCCGGACCCCGCGAGCTCGGCCGCGCCGCGCCGAGCGATCTCGCGCAGCTCGTCGAGCGAGCGCTTCTCGCGCCCGTGCTCGGCCCGCTCCGCGTGGTGCGCCGCCTTCGACGCCTCGCGCTGCTCCGCCTTGGCCCGGGCGGCCGCGCGCAGCGCGGCCAGCGGGTCCTGCGTCGTCTGCTCGGTCACTGCAGCGCCTCCTCGTCGGCCCGGTGCGCCCACTCGGCGAAGGTCTCGGCCCCGTCCTTGTCGGACTCGTAGCGGCGCACGACACGCTCGACGTAGTCGGGCAGGTCCGTCGCCGTGACCTTGAGCCCGCGCACCGTGCGGCCCATGCCGGCGGTCTCGCGGTCGTCCGAGGCCAGCCCACCGCCCAGGTGCACCTGGAAGCCGGGGACCTGCTCGCCGTCGTCGTCCATGACCAGCTGACCCTTGAGGCCGATGTCCGCGGTCTGGATGCGCGCGCACGAGTTGGGGCACCCGTTGACGTGCAGGGAGAGCGGCTTCATCTGCGACAGGTCGCCGAGGCGCTTCTCGAGCTCGTCGATCGTGGCGGTGGCCGTGTCCTTGGTGTCGACGATCGCGAGCTTGCAGTACTCGATCCCGGTGCACGCGATGGTGCTGCGACGGAACGGGCTGGGGTTCGCGTCCAGGCCGTTGGCCTTGAGCGTGCTCACGACGTGCTCGACGCTCTCGTCCGGGACGTCGAGCACGAGCAGCTTCTGGTGCGCCGTGAGCCGCACCCGGCGCGACCCGACGGACTCGGCGAGGTCGGCGACGTTCCCGAGGATCGTGCCGGAGACACGGCCCACGTAGGGCGCTGCACCGACGTAGTTCAGCCCGTCCTTCTGCTTGTGCACGCCCACGTGGTCACCGGGGACCGGGGGCTTCGGCGCGGGCGGGCCGTCGGGCAGCCGGTACCCGAGGTACTCGGTCTCGAGCACCTCCCGGAACTTCTCGGGGCCCCAGTCGGCGAGCAGGAACTTGAGGCGCGCCTTGTTGCGCAGCCGGCGGTAGCCGTAGTCGCGGAAGATCTGCACGACGCCGTGCCACACGTCGGGCACCTGCTCCTCCGTGCAGAACGCGCCGAGCCGCTCGCCGAGTCGTGGGTTGGCCGAGAGGCCGCCGCCGACCCAGACGTCGAACCCGATGCCGAGCTCGGGGTGGCGGTGCGCGACGAACGCGACGTCGTTGATCTCGTGCACGACGTCCTGGCTCGGGTGGCCCGTGAGCGCCGTCTTGAACTTGCGCGGGAGGTTCGCGAGCTCGGGGACGCCGATGTACTTCTCGGTGATCCCGGCGATCGCGGGGCCGACGTCGATGAGCTCGTCCGCGGCGATGCCCGCCACGGGGCTGCCGAGGACGACGCGCGGCACGTCGCCGCACGCCTCCGTGGTCTGCAGGCCGACGGACTCCAGGCGCCGCCAGATCTCCGGGACGTTCTCGACCTCGACCCAGTGGAGCTGGATGTTCTGCCGGTCCGTGATGTCGGCGGAGTCGCGGCCGAAGTCCTTCGAGATGTCCGCGATGACGCGCAGCTGCTCGGTCGTGAGCGCCCCGCCGTCGATGCGCACGCGGAGCATGAAGTACCTGTCCTCGAGCTCGTGCGGCTCGAGCGTCGCGGTCTTTCCGCCGTCGATCCCGGGCTTGCGCTGCGTGTACAGGCCCCACCAGCGGAAGCGCCCGTGCAGGTCGTCACCGGTGATCGAGTCGAAGCCGTCGCGCGCGTAGATCGTCTCGATGCGCTCGCGGACGGACAGACCGCCGTCCTCCTGCTTCCACTTCTCGTTCGCGTTGAGCGGCTCGGTGCCGTCCACCTTCCACTGCCCGTTCGGGCGCGCGGCGCGTGCCGGTCGGGTCGGGCGCTCGCCTGCCGCCGGGGCGGGGCGCTCGGGCCGGGCCGCCGCGTCGCCGGTGGTGCCAGGCGCGGTCGTGGCCTGCGTCATCGGTGTTCCTCGTGTCCTCGTTCGGGGGCGGGGACGCGCGTCGAAGGACGCTCAGCGAGGGTGCGAGGTGCTGAGGACCGACGGCGCGCGCCGGTTCTCAGGGGGGAGCGAGCCGGGGCTCGCGCTGAGTCGGGCGCGGTTCAGCGACAACAGCTGAGACACGTGAGCGCGCACGCCGGCATCCCGTGACGCGTGGTCACGAGGAGGGTGCGGGCTGCCGTGGTCATGCGCAGAACCGTACACGCCCGTCTCGGACGTCGGAAGACGCCGTCCGCATGCCGGACCGACGTCTCAGGCGTCGCGGGGCGCGCCCTCGAGCAGCGCGACATCGCGCTCGACCTGCACGGGCAGCCGGCGGCGCCGCCGCAGCGCCGACCACGTCTGCCGTGCGGTCGGGAGTGCCCTCATCCCGTCGGTGCTCCATGCTGCGCGGACCCGCGCTGCGACGACCGGCCACGGCCGCAGGAGGACCGCCGTCGCGACGGCGGAGCGCGCGACCGCAGCCGCCCGGTGCCGGGGCGCGTGGCGGGACCGGGACGGGTGGTGGTGCACCACGGCGTCCTCGCAGAAGACTGCCGCGTGGCCGTGGGCGGCCAGCCGCAGCACGAGCGGCTCCTCCTCGCCGGGGAACCGGACGGCGTCGTCGAACCCGCCGACGGCGAGCACGGCCTCCCGGCGCACGAGCGCCGCGCAGGCCATGAACCCGAGGACACGCGGTCCCGGCAGGCCTGTCGCGTCGAGCGGCGACGCGCGCAGCTCCGCGACGATCGGGTCCTCGTCCTCCTCCGGGCCGACGAGCACCCTCGCCACGGCCACCGCGACCGAGGGGTGCGCCGCGAGCACGTCCGCCGCGCGGCGCAGCGCGCCCGGTGCCCACCACGAGTCGTCGTCGGCGAACGCGACGAACGGCGTGGTCGCCCGTTCGACGCCGACGGTGCGTGCGAGCGACCCGACGTTGCGGCGCAGCCGCACGACGTCGGCGTCGGGACGGGCGCGCGCCGCGACGGCCGGGCTGCCGTCGTCGGACCCGTTGTCGACGTACACGACCGGGGCACGGTGGCGCGGGAGCGACGTGAGCAGGTCGTCCCGCCGGTTCCTGCTCATGACGACGACCGTGACCCGGTCGTCCTCGACGACGGGAGGTGCGGGTGCCGGACGCGGGGCCGTGACGCCCGGGACGGGAGGTCCGGCGGGTGCGGCGACGTCGTCCGTGGCCCGCGTGCCTTCTGCGGTCATCGGCCGTACCGGCGCGCGGACGACGAACGCTGGGAGGCCTCGAGGGCGCGGAACCGGGCCTCGACCTCGGCGGGCAGGGGCCGTCGGTCGCGCAGGACCCACGGCAGGCCGCGGACGGCGTCGAGCACGCCGAGCCACGCCTCGCGGGTGGGCGGCAGGCCGCGGAGCACGGCCCACGACCGGCGCGCGACGGCCGGGCCGCTGCGCCGCAGCCACGTGAACCACAACGTGTTGCGCACGCCGTCGCGCGCGCGGCGCGAGCGGTCGCGGGCGGGTGACGCCGCGTGGTGGACCGTGAGGTCCTCGAGGTAGCACAGCTCCCACCCGTCGGCGGCGAGGTCCGCGGCGAGGAGCTCCTCCTCGCCGCCGAGCCACAGCCGCGGCGAGAAGCCGCCCACGGCCCGGAAGGCGTCGACCCGCAGGACGGACGCGCCGGCGAGGAAGCTGCCCAGCGCCGGGCCCGGCAGCGGGAACCTCGCGCGCACGGGGGAGTCGCGGAGCTCGGCGACGACGGGGTCCTCCGTGCCGCCCGGCTCGACGACGATCCGCGCGGTGACGACGGCGAGCCGCGGGTTCGCGTCGAGCACGTCTGCCGCGGCGCGCAGGGAGCCCGGGTCCCACCAGGTGTCGTCGTCGCAGAACGCGACGTACCGCGCCGTCCCGCGGGACGCGACGCGGTCGACCCCCACGTTGCGTCCGACCGCGCCGAGGTTCGAGGACGCCCGGACGAGCTCGACGGCCGGGTGCTCGGCCCTGACGGCCTCCGCTGTGCCGTCGGTCGACGCGTTGTCGACCACGACGACGTGCGGCTGCTCGGGAAGGCGTTCGAGCAGGCGCAGCGTGCGGAGCAGCTCGTCGCGGCGCTCGTGCGTGATGACGACCACCGCGGTGCGCGGGTCGGGAGCCGAGGAGCCGACGGTCCTGCTGGTCGAGGGGGCGGAGGTGGCCGGGTCGGTCGCCGCGGTCGTGGCGGTCGGGGCGGTCGCTGTGCCGCGGGGGAGGCGGTCCGACGGGTGGTCCATCCGTTCGTTCTAGGAGCGGCCCGACCCGCTCGCAAGCGGCCACCCGGGCGGAGCGTCGCGGCGGTCGTCGAGGGGCGGCGTGCGACCCGTCTCACGACCGCGAGGTTTTACGACACGAGTGTCAGCAAATAGGGTGCAGCCATGGAGTTCCTCTACAACGTCTTCGTCGCGCTGCACTTCGTCGGCTGGGCCATCGTCCTCGGTGGATACCTCGCCTCGCTCCGCTCGCCGGGGCTCTACCAGGGCGTCTTCCACGGCGCGCTCACCGCGCTCGTCGCCGGCATCGCCATGGTCGGGATCGGGGAGGCGTCGGTCTGGCCGGAGGGCGGCGGCCCGGACATGGCCAAGATCGGCGTCAAGCTCGTCGTCGCCCTCGTGATCGCCGTCCTCGCGTTCGTCGCCAAGCGTCAGGCGGCCAAGGCGTCCGACGGCGCCGTCGCCCCGGGCGTCAAGCACGCCATCGGTGGTCTGACGCTCGTCAACATCCTCGTCGCGGTCTTCTGGAACTGAGCCGACGTCGGGCTCGGAGCCCGGCGAAGGCGTGAGATCGGCAGGACGGCGCGAGACCGGCACTCCCGGAGTGCCGATCTCGCGCCGTCCTGCCGATCTGACGCGAACCAGCCGAGCAGACCGTTGACGGCGGCATATGTGCATGGTCCACTAGTCGCATGGTCCTCCGATATCTCGTGCTCGGTCTGCTGACGATCCGACCCATGACCGGCTACGACCTCAAGCGCGCGTTCGACTCGTCCGTCAACCACTTCTGGGCGGCCGACCGCTCGCAGCTCTACCGGACGCTCGCGGCCCTCGTGGACGCGGGCCTCGCCGAGATCGAGGTCGTCCCTCAGGAGAGCTACCCCGACCGCAAGGTCCACCGGATCACCGAGAGCGGGCGCGCGGCGCTGCGCGACTGGCTCGCCTCGCCCCTGGAGCCCGAGGACTCGCGCGACCCCTTCCTCGGCCGGCTCTTCTTCGCCGACCAGCTCGACGACGACGGCGTCGCGACGCTGCTCGCGTCGCGCCGCGCGCAGGCCGAGGAGGCGATCGCCGTCCTGACCGCCGAGGCGGCGAGGGTCGAGGCGCTCACGGGGGATGGCGGACCCGACCCGGCCGGGGTGCGGGGCACGAGAGGCCTCGCGCTGCGGCTCGCCACCCTGCGCAACGGGCTCGCGCACGCCCGCGCCGAGCTCGCGTGGCTCGACGAGACCGAGACCGAGGTGCGCTCGTGAGCGCGCCGGCCTACCCCGTGCACCACCCGGCCACGCGGACCGGTGCGCCCGGCGCGGACCGGACGTCCGTCGTCCTGCTGCACGGGGGGAACGTCGCGTCGTGGATGTGGGAGCCGCAGGTCGAGCACCTCGACGACCTCGACCTCTGGACGCCCGACCTACCGGGCTACGGGTCGAGGGCGGCCGAGGACCTGGTCTCGATCGACGCGGTCGCCGACGACGTGGCGGCGCTGGTCGCACCCCTCGCCACGTCGCGCGAGGTGCACGTCGTCGGCCTGTCGTTCGGTGGCATCGTGGCGCTGCGCGTCGCAGCGAGGCACCCGGGGCTCGTCGCCTCGGTCATCGCCTCCGGCGCGGTGGTCGACGGCGTCCCGGGTCTCGCGGGCGCGTTCGGTCGCGCCCAGCTGCGGGTGTGGGACCGACCCTGGTACTGGAGGGCTCAGGCCCGCGCCATGGGCATCCCGGCCGACGCGCGGGACGTGTTCGTGCGCTCCGGGCTCGCGATCCGTCGCGACAACCAGGAACGACTGGTGCCGGAGGTCTACGGCGGGTGCTGGCCGGACGGGATCGCCGGGTCCGGTGCCCGGGTGCTCGCCGTCGCGGGTGGACGGGACGTGCGCCCCGCACGTCGTGCGCTGGCGACGATCGAGCGGCGCCTGCCGGACGCCGTCGTGCGTCTCGCGCCGGGCATGCACCACCAGTGGAGCGCGGAGGACCCGGACCTGTTCAGCGCGATGATCCGCTCCTGGGTGCTCGACGGCGTCGCGCACCCCGGGCTCGTGCCGCTCCCACCCGGCGCCTGACCGCGGCCGCCTCGACGTGACCTTCCGCCCCTGAAACGGATGGTTCGGGGGCGGATGGTCAGTTCTCGACGTCCCGTGCGAGAGTTGCGGGCGTGAGCGTGGGTGGAGAGGTCCTCGTCGGACTGGCGATCCTGGTCGGGCTGGTCGGCATCGTCGTGCAGGTCCTGCCGGGGAACGTGCTCGTCCTCGGCGCCGTCCTCGTCTGGGCGATCGTCACGGGCGGCGCGGCGGCGTGGGTCGTCTTCGCCGTCGCGGCGGTGTTCGTCGTCGCCGCGGAGGTCGCGCAGTACGTGCTCGCCGGTCGGCACATGCGGCGGGCCGAGGTGCCCTGGTCGACCCTGGTCTGGGGCGGCATCGCGGGCGTCGTCGGCTTCTTCGTCATCCCGGTGATCGGCCTGTTCATCGGTTTCGTGCTCGCGGTCTTCGTCGCCGAGCTGCTGCGCCGCCGTGACCGCCGTGCCGCGTGGCGGGCGACCGTCGCCGCGATGCAGGCCACGGGGATCACGATCCTCGTGCAGCTCCTCGGCGGCCTCCTGGCCGCCGCGACGTGGGGAGTCGGCCTGGCGCTGACCTGACCCGCGCTGTGGTCAGCCGGGCGTCTGCGTGACGTAGATCGTGTTGGCGTCGGGGTCCCGGAAGGAGAACATCGGCGGCACGCCCTCCCACAGCAGGAGCTCGTCGACGTCGGCCCCCGCGCCGGTGAGGGCAGCGTGGTCGGCCGCGGCGTCCGTCGTCGCGAGCCGGATGCCGGTGTCGACGCCCGACGGCAGGCCGTCGCCCGCCGTGACGAGGGCTACGGAGGTCGGGGCGCCGGGCGGCGCGACCTCGATCCAGCGGAAGCCCTCCTGCAGGTCGCCGTCCATGCGGACCTCGAAGCCGAGCGTGCCGGTGTAGAACGCGAGCGCGCGGTCCTGGTCGGTGACGGGGATCGCGACGGTGTGGACGCCGACGAGCTGGGTGGTCATGTCTCCTCCGTCCGCCGCGCCCTGCGCGCGGCCTGTGCCAGTACCGACCGTGCGCACCGGGAGAACTCGTCGGTGCCGAGGTGTGGGTCCGGGCGCCTAGGCTGGGAGGGCTATGGCTTCGCTCTTCGAGAACCTCCCGCTGCCCGGCCTCGACACGCTGTTCGACGGCCCTCGCGTCGACCACGGCGGCGAGGCCCGGCTGCCCGCGACCGCGCCGCGCTGGACCGACGACCCCGCGGCGCCGTCCGACAACCCGCAGGGCGAGACCGCGCGGCGCGGCCGCTACGCGCACATCGACCCCGACGCGCTGCTCGACGGCATGAACCCCCAGCAGCGCGAGGCGGTCGTGCACGCCGGCGGGCCGCTGCTCATCGTGGCCGGCGCCGGGTCGGGCAAGACCCGTGTCCTCACGCACCGGATCGCCCACCTCCTCGCGACAGGTCGTGCGCGCTCGGGGCAGATCCTCGCGATCACGTTCACCAACAAGGCCGCGGCGGAGATGCGCGAGCGCGTCGAGCACCTCGTCGGTCCCACTGCACGGAGCATGTGGGTCTCGACGTTCCACTCCGCGTGCACGCGGATCCTGCGGCGCGAGGCGAAGACGCTGGGGCTGCGGTCGAGCTTCTCCATCTACGACGCCGCGGACTCCCAGCGGCTCATCACGCTCGTCACGCGCGAGCTGGACCTCGACCCGAAGAAGTACCCGGCGCGGTCGCTCGCGAACAAGATCTCCGACCTGAAGAACGAGCTCGTCGACCCGGAGACGTACGCGCGCGAGTCGGGCGCGCACGCGACGGCCGAAGGGCTCAGCGCTCGCGGTGCCAACGTGCCCGAGTTCGACCAGGTCCTCGCCGACGTCTACACGCGCTACCAGGCGCGCCTCGTCGCGGCGAGCGCGCTCGACTTCGACGACATCATCATGACCACCGTCAACCTGCTCCAGGCCTTCCCCGCGGTGGCCGAGCACTACCGCCGCCGGTTCCGGCACGTGCTCGTCGACGAGTACCAGGACACCAACCACGCGCAGTACGTCCTCGTGCGCGAGCTCGCGGGCGTGGGCGAGGACTCGGCCGCGACGGACCCCGCGACGAGCGGCACCGGGGAGGCCCAGGTCCCGGCGCTCGACCCGGCCGAGCTCACCGTCGTCGGCGACGCCGACCAGTCGATCTACGCCTTCCGCGGCGCGACGATCCGCAACATCCTCGAGTTCGAGGCCGACTACCCCGACGCGCGGACCATCCTGCTGGAGCAGAACTACCGCTCGACGCAGAACATCCTCTCCGCGGCCAACGCCGTCATCTCGCGCAATCCCGACCGCAAGCCCAAGCGCCTGTGGACGGACTCCGGGGCGGGCGCGAAGATCATCGGCTACGTCGCGGACAACGAGCACGAGGAGGCACGCTTCGTCGCCGAGGAGATCGACCGCCTCGGCGACACCGACGGCGTGCGCCCCGGCGACGTCGCGGTCTTCTACCGCACCAACGCCCAGTCCCGCGCGCTCGAGGAGGTGCTCATCCGCGTCGGCCTGCCGTACAAGGTCGTCGGCGGCACGCGCTTCTACGAGCGGCGCGAGGTCAAGGACGCCGTCGCCTACCTGCGGGCCATCGACAACCTCGACGACGACGTCAACCTGCGCCGGGTCCTCAACACGCCCAAGCGCGGTCTGGGCGATCGCGCCGAGGGCGCCGTCGCGGCGCTCGCGAACCGTGAGCGGATCTCGTTCGGCGCCGCGCTCGACCGGATCGACGAGATCCCCGGGCTCACGAACCGCACGCTCAACCCGCTGCGCGCCTTCGTCGAGCTCATGACCGGGCTGCGCGAGCTCGCCGACTCCGGCGCGACACCCGCCGAGATCCTCGGCGCCGTCCTCGACCGCTCCGGCTACCTCGCCGAGCTGCGCGCCAGCGACGACCCGCAGGACGCCACGCGCGTCGAGAACCTCGCCGAGCTGCACGCCGTCGCGACCGAGTTCACCGAGCTCGAGCCCGAGGGCACGCTGTCCGACTTCCTCGAGCGCGTCTCGCTCGTCGCCGACGCCGACCAGATCCCGGCCGACGACGCGGAGGGCGACGAGGAAGATGCCGAGGAGAAGGTCGACCCCGGCGTCGTCACGCTCATGACGCTGCACACCGCCAAGGGCCTCGAGTTCCCCGTCGTGTTCCTCACGGGCATGGAGGACGGGACGTTCCCGCACATGCGGTCGCTGCACGACGACGCCGAGCTGTCCGAGGAGCGTCGGCTCGCCTACGTGGGCATCACTCGCGCGCGCGAGCGCCTCTACGTCTCGCGCTCGGCCGTGCGGTCCGCGTGGGGCATGGCCAACGAGTTCCCGCCGAGCCGGTTCCTCGAGGAGATCCCGGAGGAGCTGTGGGACTGGCGGCGCCGGGAGTCGTCGATGGCCACGCTGCGCGCCGGCGGCTCCGTGTGGGGTCGCGGCTCGGGTGGCGGATACCGCGGCTCGTGGTCCGGGTCGGACTCGCGCGCCGAGGGGGTCGATGCCGGATCTACCATCCGGAGCCCTCGTTCCTCGGGCTCCTCCCGCCAGGCCCGCCACGATCCGGCATCGACCCCCTCGGCGCGCTCGTCGTTCGGGTCGCCCGGGCGGTCGTCCGGGACCGGTTCCTCGTCGGGAGGGGCGACGTTCGGGTCGGCGACGCCGCGGCAGGACACCGACATCCCGAACCTGTCGCTCGGGGACAAGGTGACGCACGACGCGTACGGGCTCGGGACGGTCGTGGCGCTCGAGGGGTCCGGGCCCAACGCCGTCGCGAAGATCGACTTCGGGGCGGACGGGACGAAGCGGCTGCTGCTGCGCTACTCACCGGTGACGAAGCTGTAGGCGACCGCCAGCATCACCTCGACAGGCACGTCACGTCTGCCGCCCCGACCACCTCGGGCACCGTGGCCGACGATCACCACGGTCAGGGGTCCGTCGCCAGCCGTGCCGTGCGGTCAGGAGGCGGCGCGACCTTCGGCGCCCGAGGAGCGCTCGGCCCCGAGCGCAGAGCGCAGGCCTGCCGCGTCCGAGCCGGCCTCGGCGAGAGCTGCGCTCAGGGTGCGGTGCGCCGTCGTGCCGTCCGCCCGCAGGAGCGCGAGAAGGACGTGGCCGGAGTCGATCGAGCGTGAACCCTCGTGGAGCGCCTCGCGCAGCGAGAGCTCCAAGGCCTTCTTCGCGTCCTTCGTGAAGGGGATGTGGCCGCGACGCCCGCTCCGGCCCGGTCGGTCGAGGGACCCCGGGCCGAACGCTGCGTCGGTGCGCGCGCGGACGGTGTCGAGGTCGATCCCGAGGGCGGCGAGCGCGTCGGCGTCGAGCACGTCGCCGGATTCCGCCGCCGCGCCGAGGCGCTCGAGGTCGGGGGCCGTCACCCCCGTCGCGGTGAGAGCGCGCGTCGCGGGGCCGTCCTGAGCGGCGAGCGCGAGGAGCAGGTGCACCGTGTCGATCGACGCGGCGCCGCGGCGTCGGGCGACCTCCTGCGCGCCGACGACGGTGGCGCGGGCGTCGGACGAGAAGCGTTCGAACATCATGACCTCCGGTTGCGGGTCGACCCGTACTTCTTGTGGACCGCCTGGCGGCTCACGCCGAGCCGGTCGGCGATCTCCTGCCACGACCAGCCGCGCGCCCGGGCGTTCTCGACCTGCAGCGCCTCGAGCCGCTCCGCGAGGACGCGGAGCGAGCGCACGGCCCGCAGCCCCACGTCCGGGTCCGTGCTGCTGGCGGCGTCCATGTCGACGGGATCCATGGCTGTCAATCTAGGTTGACATTCTCGCCATGTCAACTGTGGTTGACGTCCGTTCCGGAGCGCGGACACGGACGAACCCGGCCGCTCTCCCGGCTAAGGTCGTCCGGGCCGTACGCGGCCGGGATGCCGGAGGGGCCGGCATCGGGGCGGGCGGCACGCGAGCCCGGGCGGCACGTGAGCCGCGCGACGACGAGGGGGAACGCCATGACGAGCGCCGAGCAGGGACGGGCCGACCAGGGACGGGTCGCCACGGGGGGCCGACGGACGACGCGCGGCGCGCACGGGCTGGTCGCCGCAGGGCTGGTGGCGGCCCTCCTCGCCGCCTGCTCGCAGGGCGGCGCCGACGTCCCCGCCGAGCCGTCCGCCTCGGCGAGCCCCGCGCTCTCGACCGACCCGACGCCCGTCGTCGTCCCGGTGGACATGTACGGGGCCGAGTCGGACGTCCGGGTCGGTCCCGTCGCGGTGCACGGCGATCTCGCCGTCCTGCGCGTCGAGGTCGAGGCGACCGCCGGCGAGAGCACGGTCATGCTCGGGTACGAGCTCGCCAACCGCACGCTGAGCCAGGACGAGTCGTTCTCGGGCGTCCGGCTCGTCGACCTCGAGGCCGGCGTCGTCCGGGAGGCCGCGCACACGGCGTCCGGCGAGCCGGTCGGGCTCCTCGAGGGCGGCTGGCAGCTCGCCGCAGGGATGGAGCCGAGCGTGGGCTACGTCGCGTTCGATCCGCCGACGACCGCGACGACGGACGTCCTCGTCCCCTCCGTCGGCCTCGTCGAGGACGTGCCGGTGGTCGACGCCGAGGACGCGGGCGAGCTGACCGTGGCGCCCGCCGACCTGAACGGTGGGCAGGCAGAGATCGTCTCGCCCGTCGCGTTCCTGGAGTCCTACAGCACGCAGGCCTCCGGTGCGGTCCGCACGCGCCAGGACGACGAGACGGTGACGATGGCCGTCGACTCGGACGTGCTGTTCGCGGTCGACTCCGCCGAGCTCGGAGCGGGTGCCGACGACGCCCTGGGCGTCGTCGCCGACCAGGTGGCTCTCGCCGAGGGCGGTGAGCTCGTGGTCGTCGGTCACACGGACGACGTGGGCGACGAGGCCGCGAACCAGGAGCTCTCCGAGCGCCGGGCGCAGGCCGTGGCGGACCGCCTGGCGACTCTCTCGGACCTCGGCGCGCTCGACGTGGTCGTCGAGGGCCGGGGCGAGACCGAGCCCGTCGCCACGCAGTCCTCCGACGAGGCGCGGGCGCTCAACCGGCGGGTGACCGTCGAGTTCACGCCGGAGGCCCCGGAGCCCACCGCGCTCCCCGAGGAGGCGCAGCCCGGGTCCGCCCCCGTTGCCGAGGGGCCGACCGTCACCGGCCTGGGCGCGGCCACGCTCGACCACCCGGACGGCCTGGGTGCGACGCAGCGCCTCGACGTCGAGCTCGTCGAGGTCCGCCGTGTGGGCGGCTACCTCGTGGGAGATCTCAGGGTGAGCAACGTCGGCACCGAGTACGCCTCGCTGACCTCGGTGCTCGGCTCGACCTACGACGGCCGCGGCGACCTCACGGGCAACCACCTCGGGGCCGGCAACGTGACGCTGCTCGACGGCAGCACGCGCGTCTATCCCGCGGACTACCTCGTCGACCCCACGCTGTACACGGACGTCGTGCGCAACCCTCTCGCCGAAGCCCTCGTGGGCTCTCTCGACCCGGGGCTCGGCACCGCGGTCACCGTCGTGTGGCCGGACACGGGTCACGACGTCGTCGTGGTCGACGTGCCCGACGCCACCGCGACCGACGGGAGCTCGCCCGTGCGCTTCGTCGAGGTGCCCGTCACCGGCTGACCTCCGAGCGTGCCGCCGACGCTCCGGCACGACGCGCGTCGTCCCGACCCGACGTGATCAACGGAACAGCGCAGGTCGTCCCCGGTCCACCGGCCGGGATAGGAGCCGTCGCCCGTGAGGGCTACCCTGTACGGGGATGTCTTGATGTCGAGACATCGGTCATGCCGCACACGGCGCATCAGACGGAAGGACGCAGCAGGGTGGACCTGTTCGAATACCAGGCGCGTGACATCTTCGAGAAGCACGGCGTGCCCGTGCTGGGCGGGGTCGTCGCGACGACGCCGGACGAGGCCCGGGCGGGCGCCGAGCAGCTCGGCGGCGGCACCGTGGTCGTCAAGGCACAGGTGAAGACCGGCGGCCGCGGCAAGGCGGGCGGCGTCAAGCTCGCCCACTCGCCCGAGGAGACGGCCGAGAAGGCGTCCGAGATCCTCGGCATGGACATCAAGGGCCACACGGTCCACCGCGTGATGATCGCCGCCGGTGCGCGCATCGCGGAGGAGTACTACTTCTCCGTCCTGCTCGACCGGTCGAACCGCTCGTACCTCGCGATGGCGAGCGTCGAGGGCGGCATGGAGATCGAGCAGCTCGCGGTCGAGCGCCCCGAGGCGCTCGCGCGCGTCGCGGTCGACCCGACCGTCGGCATCGACGCGGCCAAGGCCGCGGAGATCGTCGAGGCGGCAGGTTTCGCCGCGGACGTCAAGGACGCGGTCGCCGAGACGATCCAGAAGCTGTGGACGGTCTACCAGGCCGAGGACGCGACGCTCGTCGAGGTCAACCCCCTCGTCAAGACCGAGGACGGCCAGATCGTCGCGCTCGACGGCAAGGTCTCGCTCGACGAGAACGCCGGCTTCCGCCACGCGGACCACGCCGCGCTCGAGGACAAGGCCGCGGCCGACCCGCTCGAGGCGAAGGCCAAGGAGAACGACCTCAACTACGTCAAGCTCGACGGCGAGGTCGGCATCATCGGCAACGGCGCGGGTCTCGTGATGAGCACGCTCGACGTCGTCGCGTACGCCGGCGAGGCGCACGGCGGCGTGAAGCCGGCCAACTTCCTCGACATCGGCGGCGGCGCGTCCGCCGCCGTCATGGCGGCCGGTCTGGACGTCATCCTCAACGACCCGCAGGTGAAGAGCGTGTTCGTCAACGTCTTCGGCGGAATCACCGCGTGCGACGAGGTCGCCAACGGCATCGTCCAGGCGCTCGCCATCCTCGGCGACGAGGCGAACAAGCCGCTCGTCGTCCGCCTCGACGGCAACAACGTCGAGGAGGGGCGTCGCATCCTCGCGGAGGCGAACCACCCGCTCGTGACGCTGGCCGAGACGATGGACGGCGGCGCGGACGCCGCGGCCGCCGCCGCGAACGCCGCAGCGCCCGCCGCCTGAGCCGCCCGAGACCGAGAGAGAACAGACACAGACATGGCAATCTTCATCAACGAGGACTCCAAGGTCATCGTCCAGGGCATGACCGGCTCGGAGGGCATGAAGCACACGACGCGCATGCTCGCCTCGGGCACGAACGTCGTCGGCGGCGTGAACCCGCGCAAGGCGGGTCAGAGCGTCGAGTTCCCTGGTGACGTGACCGTCCCGGTGTTCGGCTCCGTCGCGGAGGCGATGAAGCAGACCGGCGCGGACGTGTCGGTCATCTTCGTCCCGCCGGCCTTCACCAAGGCCGCCGTCGTCGAGGCGATCGACGCACGCATGCCGCTCACGGTGATCATCACCGAGGGCGTGCCGGTCGCGGACTCCGCCGAGTTCTTCACGCTCGCGCAGCAGGCCGGCGTGCGCCTCATCGGCCCGAACTGCCCCGGCATCATCAGCCCCGGGAAGTCGAACGTCGGCATCATCCCGGCCAACATCACGGGCCCGGGCAAGATCGGCCTCGTGTCGAAGTCCGGCACGCTGACCTACCAGATGATGTACGAGCTGCGGGACTTCGGGTTCTCGACGGCCATCGGCATCGGCGGGGACCCGATCATCGGGACCACGCACATCGACGCGCTCGCCGCGTTCGAGGCGGACCCGGAGACCGAGGCCATCGTCATGATCGGCGAGATCGGCGGCGACGCCGAGGAGCGTGCCGCGGCCTTCATCCAGGAGAACGTCACGAAGCCGGTCGTCGGCTACGTCGCGGGCTTCACGGCCCCCGAGGGCAAGACGATGGGCCACGCGGGCGCCATCGTCTCCGGCTCGTCCGGCACCGCGCAGGCGAAGAAGGAGGCCCTCGAGGCCGCCGGCGTCAAGGTCGGCAAGACGCCGTCCGAGACCGCCGCGCTCATGCGCGAGATCCTCTCCTGACCCGCGGGCGCGCTGCGCCCTGACGGTCCACGACGCCCCGCTCCGCCTCGGCGGACGCGGGGCGTCGTCGTCCCCGGTCCTGCCAGCCGTAGGCGACGGGGACGGCGTCGGGACCTGCCCGCGCGGGCCCGGTCTCGCGGCTCAGCCCGCGTGCGCGGGCGGGTACGCTGGCGCGCCGGGGAGGTTCACCCGATGCACGCGCCCGATCAGCGACGATGAGGACCATGAGCACCACCAGCACGACCGGGACCCGCCCGCGCACCGTGGAGGGGGCCGCTCCTCCCGTGCCGGTGGCCCCGCGGCGTGCGGTGTCCGGTGCCGTCGCCGCGCTCCAGGCGTTCGTGCTGTCACTCCTCGTGGTGGTCCTTCCCGGGCTGGCCGCCTTCGTCGCGGCGTCGACCGGGACGCCGTCGGACGGCTGGGGCCAGTCCGTCACGGTCGCCGCGGGCCTGTGGCTGCTGGGGCACGGCGTGCCCCTCGTCGCGAGCGGCGCGACCGTCACCCTCGTCCCGCTGGGGATCACGGCGCTCGTCCTGTTCTGCTGCTTCGCGTCGGCCCGGCGCTCCGCGCACACGACCCTGTCGGCGTGGGTCGCGGGCACCGTCACCTACGGGGTCGCGGCGCTCGGCGTCGCGCTGCTCGCGGGCACCACCCCGGCATGGGGGCTGCCCGTGGCGCTCGTCGGGGGTGCGCTCGTCGGAGGCGTCGGTCTGGGGGCGGGGATGCTCGCGCGACCCGACGCCCCGTTCGTCGCGGACCTCGCTCACCGGGCCGACGCGTGGCTCCCGCCGACGGTGCGGCTCGGTCTGCGCGGAGGGCTGCTCGGGACCAGCCTGCTCGTGGGGGTCTCGGCGCTCGTCGTCGCCGCCTGGGTGGTCGCCGGTCGGGCGACGTCCGGCGACATCGTGACGGGTCTCGCGCCGGGTCCGGTCGGCGGGGTCGTCCTCGCGGTGGCGCAGCTCGCGGTGCTCCCGAACCTCGTGCTCTGGGCGGCCGCCTGGCTCGTCGGGCCGGGCTTCGTCGTGGGGGAGGGGAGCACGTTCGCCGCGTCCGGGTCGGAGCCGGGCGCGCTGCCCGCGATCCCGCTGCTCGGCGCGCTGCCCGGCGACGACTGGACCAACGCAGCGACGGCCTGGCTGCCCGCGGTGGTCGTCGCCCTCGGGGTCGTGGCCGGTCTCTTCGTCGCACGCCGCCTGCCGGACGTCGCGCGCGACCGGGACGGTGAGGTCCGCTGGGCGGACGTCGCGCTCGCGGCCGTCGGCGTCGCGGCGGCGGCCGGACTGCTGCTCGGGGTCGCGGCGTGGCTGGGCAGCGGTGCGGTCGGGCCGGGGCGGTTCGCCGTCGTCGGTGCCGACGGCCTCCTCGTGGGCCTGCTCGCGGCGGCGGAGATCGGCGGGGGTGCCGCGCTGGCGCTCGTGGTCACGCGGCTCGACCTGCTCGGGCGCCGTCACCGGGACGAGGACGACGGCACCGACGACGCTGTGCACGGCACCGAGGCCTGACCGCAGGGGCCGCGCAGGTCGGCCCCGGGCGCGGGGCAGCGGCGGGTGGCCGCCGCGCGTCAGGGCTGCGGGACGAGCCCGCCCACCCAGCTCTCGATCGCCTGCAGCCGAGCGGTCTCGCAGCGGTCCGCCGCGCCGACGGTGATCGCCCCGTCGAGGCATCGCTGGTGCTCCATCGCGACGTCCCAGGTCACGAGGACGCCGACGAGCTGGAACGTCAGCAGCACCGCGAGCCCGACGCCGATCGCGAGCGCCGGGACGAGCGCTCCCCGCACACGGGCGCGCCACGTGGCGACGAGGGCCCGGACCCCGGCGACGATCGCCGCGACCGCGACCGCGAGGCTCACCATCTGCCACGGGAACGGCAGCGTGCTCAGGACGATGACGAGCAGGAGCAGGAGCCCGAAGTGCAGGACGCGGCGCGTCGCGAGACGGGCGGACTCCGGGTCGACCGGTTCCGGCTCAGGCGTCGGCCTCGGCGGCGGGACCGGGCCCGGTGCGGGCGGCGGCGGGGCTCCGGGGCCGGGCTGCGGCGGGCGCGCCCCTGCTCCGGGGGCCGACGACGGCGCGTCGCCGGGGCCGGGGCGCTGCGGGGCGTCCGGGCGGGGCGGTGCGTACGGGTTGCCCAAGGCGTCTCCTCGGTTGCGGGCGTGCTCGGGGTACATTCTCTCCCATCGGGCGGGCGGGTCGCGGACCCTCCATGCCCGCCGCCGACCCAGGGAGCACAGTGCAGACGCCGTCCGGCCACCTCGTCGAGTCCTCGTCCGCGGCGCGCGTCGTCGTCCTCGTCTCGGGGGCGGGCAGCAACCTCGCCGCGCTCCTCGCCGCGCACGAGGACCCCGCCTACGGCGCCCGCGTCGTCGGCGTCGTCTCCGACAAGCCCGCTGCGGGAGGCCTCGGCCTCGCGCGGGACGCCGGGGTCGCGGCCGTCGTCGTCGAGCCGGGAGACTTCCCGGACCGTGCCGCGTGGGACGAGGGCGTCGCGCAGGCGGTCGACGTCTTCCGACCCGACCTTGTCGTGCTCGCGGGCTTCATGCGCATCCTTGGTCCCGCGTTCGTCGGCCGCTACGCCGGTCGCACGGTCAACACCCATCCCGCGCTGCTGCCGTCGTTCCCCGGCGCGCACGGCGTGCGCGACGCGCTCGCCTACGGCGTGAAGGTGACGGGGTGCACGGTGCACGTCGTCGACGACGGCGTCGACACGGGGCCGATCATCGCCCAGGTCGCCGTGCCCGTGGAGGACGGCGACGACGAGGCGAGCCTGCACGAGCGCATCAAGGTCGCGGAGCGGGCGCTGCTCGTCGAGACCGTGGGTCGCGTCGCGCGCGAGGGGCTGCGCGTCGAGGGGCGCCGCGCCGTCCTCGGGTGACGCCGTGCACGTGCACGACCACCCGGCACGGGCCGCGCGCAGAGGGGTGCGCGTCGTCCCGGTGACCACCGCGGCGCGGAGCGGACCTCCTACCCGGCCACGTCGGGCGCGCCGGGGTCTCGGGGCCCGTCGCGGTCCTCGGGGCTCCCCCCGGGCCCGGGGGCGCTCTGCGGCGCCAGGACCGCGAGGAGCTGGTAGGTGTCGCGCCGGGCGTGCGGCGCGGAGCGCGCCGCCTCGAGGGATCGCTCCGACCAGCGCTCGAGCACGTCCTGGAGCTCGGTGACCATGGCGGCCGCCTGCTCGGCGTCGAGCACGAAGGTGCTCAGCGCGAGGATCCGGTCGTCGCGGGACGAGCCGGACTCGCTCGTCCGCAGGAACGTCTCCTCGGCCCACCGGAGGGCTGGGACCACGACGTCGCGCATCGCCGCGGGCGTGCCCGGCTCGACCGCGTAGCTCTTCGCGACGTTCGTCCACACGCGGTCCCGGCGGTCGCGCGCGTGCTCCGGCGCCTCGACGATCATCCCGGCCTTCGCCAGGACGCGGAGGTGGAAGCTCACCGTGTTGGCGGCCTCGCCCGTCGCACGAGCGAGATCGGCGGCGCGCGCATGGCCGAGCGCGGCGAGCTCGATGAGGATCCGCTGGCGCAGGGGGTGGGCGATCGCGCGCAGCGCGGCGGGGTCCTGGACGCGGAAGGTCTCGAGCACACGACGAGGCTAGCAACGCCGCGCGCTCCCGCACTCATCGGTGCGCAAGAAAGAGCGCGCAATAGGTATTGCGCAATAGTTCGTGCGCAACTACTGTCCTGCCATGACCACGAGCCAGGACCCGGGCCTCCGGGAGATGCCGACCCTGACGACCGACCGCACCGACGTACCCGTCGCCGACGCCACTGCCCCGACCCGTCTCCTGCGCAACCGTTCCTACATGCTGCTCATGTCGGGCCTCACGACGGAGTCGGTCGGGGCCGGGGTCGCGCTGTTCGCGGTGCCGCTCATCGCCTACGGGCTCACGGGGTCGGTCGTGGAGGCGGGCGTGGTGGCCGCCGTGGGGCAGCTCGGGGCGCTCCTCGCGACGCTGCCCGCAGGCGTCGTCGCGGACCGCGTCGACCGTCGTCGCCTCGTCGTGGGCGCCGCCGGCGTCGGCGCGGTGCTGTGGGCGACCGTCGCCGTCACGGCCGCGCTCGGGTCGCTGACGGCCTGGCACCTCGCAGCGGTGCTGTTCGGTGCGTCGGTGGTCGGTGCGCTCGTCGACCCTGCGACGAGCGGCGCGTTCCGCTCCGTGGTGCCTGTGCCGCAGCTGCCGACGGCGCTCGCCGCCGCGCAGGGCCGGGACGCCGTGTCGACCCTGCTCGCGGGTCCGCTCGGAGGGCTGCTCTACGCCGTCGCGCACGCGGTGCCGCTCGCCGCGGCGGCGGTCGGGCACCTCGCCACCGCGGTGTGCACCTGGTGCGTGCGGGAGCCGCTCAACGGCGACGTCGCGGAGGCGCGCGCGACCCGGCCCGTGGCCGCGCTGCGCGAGGGGCTGCGCTTCGTGTGGTCCGTGCCGCTGTTCCGCGCGCTCCTCGGGCTGTTCGTCGTCATCAACGTCGCGTTCGGCGGGCTCCTCATCGGCATCAACCTCGAGCTCGTGCGGACGGGCACGGAGCCGGTCCTCATCGGCCTCGTGGACCTCGCCGTCGGGCTCGGCGTCCTCGGGGGCGCCGTCCTCGCTCCGCGCCTCGTGGCGCGGTTCCGCGCCGGGGTCCTCGTCGTCGCCGCGCTCGGGCTGCTCGCCGCAGGCGCCGTCGCGATGGCCGTGCTGCAGTCCTATGCCGCCTACCTGCTCGTCCTGCCGCCGGCGCTCCTGCTCGTCCCGGCGGTGAACGCCGGGCTCTCCGGCTACGCCGCGGCCATCACGCCGCCCCAGCTGCAGGGTCGGCTCTCGTCCGTCCTCGGCCTCACCGGACTCGCCGCGGGCCCGCTCGTCCCGCTCGTCGGCAGCGGTCTGCTCGACCGGTACGGGATCGGTCCCGCGCTCGCCGTGCTCGCCGGCGTCCTCGTGGCCACCGTCGCCGCACTGAGCGTGGTGCGCCCGCTGTGGCGGGTCGGCACGCCCGACACCTGGGCGCAGGATGCCGTCGACCTCGCCGCGGCGGGTGACCTGGCCGCGGAACCGGAGCGCGAGCCGGAGCCGGCGGCGTCGGGCCGGTAGACTCGACCCGGCCGCGACTGGCGAGGGTGGGAACGACCACCGGGGAGCGGCCGGATCTACCTGCTGGTGCGTCGACCGCCTGGGCGCCTGGGTTCTGCCACTCGGCACCGGTCCCGCACCCGCGGGACCGACGCACCGACCGCGACCCAGAGGAGCCCCTCGCCATGTCTGCACCCTCGGCCCCCGACGTCCAGCTCGCCGACGACGCGCAGCGCCCCGTGCGCCGCGCTCTCCTGAGCGTCTACGACAAGACCGGGCTCGTGGAGCTCGCCACCGCCCTGCACGCCGCGGGCGTGGAGCTCGTCTCCACCGGCTCGACCGCCGCCACGATCGCCGGCGCGGGCGTCCCCGTCACCCGGGTCGAGGACCTCACCGGCTTCCCCGAGTGCCTCGAGGGGCGGGTCAAGACGCTGCACCCGCGCGTGCACGCCGGCATCCTCGCCGACTCGCGCAAGCAGGACCACATGCAACAGCTTGCCCAGCTCGACATCTCCCCGTTCGAGCTCGTCGTCGTCAACCTCTACCCGTTCGCCGCGACCGTCGCGTCGGGCGCAGGGCCCGACGAGGTCGTCGAGCAGATCGACATCGGCGGCCCGTCCATGGTCCGCGCCGCCGCGAAGAACCACCCGAGCGTCGCGGTCGTCGTCGAGCCCGGCGCGTACGACGCCGTGATCGACGCCGTCCGCGCCGGCGGCTTCACCTACGCCCAGCGCAAGGCGCTCGCCGCCGCCGCGTTCGTGCACACGGCGACCTACGACGTCGCCGTCGCATCCTGGATGGGCAACGTCGTCGCCCCCACCGACGAGGTCGTCCAGGCCGACGGGTCCACGACGTCGAGCGGGTTCCCCGCATGGATCGGCGCGACCTGGGACCGGTCCGACGTCCTGCGCTACGGCGAGAACCCGCACCAGCGCGCCGCGCTGTACACGACCGGGTACGGACCGGCCGGGCTGGCCCAGGCGACGCAGCTCCACGGCAAGGCCATGAGCTACAACAACTACGTCGACGCGGACGCCGCGTGGCGGGCCGCGCACGACCAGGCCGAGCCCGCCGTCGCGATCATCAAGCACGCGAACCCGTGCGGCATCGCCGTGGGCGCGGACGTCGCCGAGGCGCACGCCAAGGCGCACGCGACCGACCCCGTCTCCGCGTACGGCGGCGTCATCGCGGCCAACCGCGTCGTGACGCGTGCCGCGGCGGAGCAGATCGCCCCGGTGTTCACCGAGGTCGTCGTCGCCCCGGGCTTCGAGCCGGACGCGCTCGAGGTCCTGCAGGCGAAGAAGAACCTGCGTCTCCTCGTGGTCGACGGCGCGCCGTCCGCCACGGTGGAGACCCGCCCCGTCAGCGGCGGCCTCCTCGTGCAGGAGGTCGACCGCGTCGACGCCGTCGTCACCGACGCGGACGGTGCGGTGACGGGCGGCGACGACCCGTCGCACTGGACCCTCGTGACGGGCGACGCCGCCGACGCCGCGACCCTCGCCGACCTCGCGTTCGCCTGGCGTGCGGTGCGCGCCGCGAAGTCCAACGCGATCCTGCTCGCCGCCGACGGCGCCGCGGTCGGCGTCGGGATGGGACAGGTCAACCGCGTCGACTCGTGCCGTCTCGCGGTCGAGCGGGCCAACACCCTCGCGGACGGTCAGGAGCGGGCGCGCGGCGCCGTCGCGGCGTCCGACGCGTTCTTCCCGTTCGCCGACGGCCTGCAGATCCTGCTCGACGCGGGCGTGCGCGCCGTCGTCGCGCCCGGAGGGTCGATCCGGGACGCCGAGGTGATCGAGGCCGCGACCGCGGCCGGCGTGACGATGTACTTCACGGGCACGCGCCACTTCGCGCACTGATCCCGGAGAGACCGTCCGTCCCGGCGGCGCCCCGCGCGTCACCGGGACGGACGGCCGCCGGCCTCGCCCGGAGCGTCCTGCCGCCTCATGTCGTGGTCAGGGGAGACCCTTCGTCGTCGTGCCGTCCCGCGCTGACCCGTCAGGAGGCCGCTGCGGCGAGGTCCCGCCAGCGCACGGACGGGTCCGTGGCCTGCTCGAGCGCGAGCTCCGGTCGTGGCGTGCGCGTGAAGAGGCGGCGGACCGCACCCACGTCGCGGGGCGAGTCGACGAGCAGCACCGCGCGGACCCGCCGCACCGCCCTTCCCCCCTCGTCAGGCCGGCGCGCGGACGTGCCGTCGTCGGGCTCGACGTAGAGGGCAGCCCACGCCTCCCGGCCCGTCGCCCCGCCGGCGGGGTCTCCGCGCAGGACGACCTCGTCCGTCACCGCGGGGGTGCCGAAGAGCGCCAGGTCGTGACCGAGCTGCTGGGAGAAGACGTACGGCGGGTGCGGCGGGGCGTCGTCGGCGTCGAGCCCCATCAGTGCGCGCGCCGTGGGCTCCGGGTCGTGCAGGGCCGCGGACCAGTGCCCGCCCGGCACCGGCCCGAGCACCGGGTGGTCGCGCGTCGCGCAGTCTCCCACCGCCCACAGACCGGGCACGTCACGGACGGCGCCCGTCGCATCGACGGGGACGGCGCCGCGCGCGTCGCGCGGGACGGCGCCGTCGAGCCACGCCGTCGCGGGCCGTGCGCCGACGGCGGCGAGGACGACGTCCGCCGCCACCTGCGTCCCGTCGGCGAGCAGGACGCCGTCGGGACGGACCTCCACGACCGGCACCCCGGTCACGAGGCGTGCTCCCGCGTCGGCGTACCAGCGCGCGAGGTGGGTCCCCACAGCGGGCCCGAGCTGCCGCTCGAGCGGCGTGGCGCCCGCCTCGACGACCGTCACCTCGGCGCCGGCCCCGGCGGCCACCCCGGCGATCTCGGCGCCGATCCAGCCGGCACCGACGACCGCGAGGCGCAGCCCGGGCGCGACGCGCTCGCGGAGAGCGGCCGCGTCGGCCGTGGTGTGCAGCACGCTCGCGGTCTCCCAGCCGAGCGGACGGACCGGTTCGGACCCGACCGCGAGCACCACCGCGTCGGCGCGCACGACGTCGCCCGACCGGGTGGTGACCGCGAAGGCGTGCGCATCGTCGTCGGGCAGCGTGAGCCCGACCGCGGGATCGGCGAGCCGCAGGTCGTCGACGAGTGTCGCGACGTCGATGCCCAGGTCCTCGACGAGCCAGGCCGGCCCAGGGCGGGTCAGGAGCTCCTTGGACAACGGCGGCCGGTCGTACGGGGGCACGCCCTCGGCGCCGAGCAGCGTGAGGGTCCCGTCGAAGCCCAGCTGCCGCAGCGCCGCGACCGTGCGCGCCCCGGCGAGCCCGGCTCCCACCACGACGACGGACGACGGGACGGGCGACCGGGCGCCGCGGGACGTGGGCTCGGGCGCGAGCGACGACGACGGGACCGGGCGCGCGGGGGACGGCATGAACGCCACGCTAGGCCACGACGGTAGGCTTCCGGACGTGGAACGGGCACGAGCGTGAGCGACGTCACCGCGCACGGCGCGGCGCCCCACCGTCCCCGCGCGTCGATCGTCCCGTCGTGGCACCACGTGCACGACGACGGGGAGCAGCCCGGCGCGGGACCCGCACCCGACCGCGGCGGGGACGAGACACCCACGGGACAGCCTGTGCCCGAGCCCACCGTCAGCCTGGCGCCGTCGCGGCAGCCTGCGATGTGGCTCGTCCTCCTCGGTGTCGGCCTCGCCACCGCCGTGGCCCTGCTCATCGACGCGCGGGCTGCGAGCCTCGTCCTGTCGGGCGTCCTCGCCGTCGCCGGGGTGTGCAGGGCGGTCATCCCCGGCCCGGGACCCGTGGGGATCACGGTCCGGTCTCGCGGTCTCGACACGTTCTTCTTCCTCGCGCCCGCGGTGGTCATCGCGTTCCTCGCGTTCGCACCGGGCGTGAAGCCCGGCTGAGGCGTCGACCCCGTCCCTACCGAGCGTCGAGGCCGACGCACGCGGGGCCCGGTCCGTCGTGACGGACCGGGCCCCGCGTCGTCGTGCCGGGAATCAGGCCTTGGGGGCCTGCGTGTCGTCGTCGCCCTCCGCAGCGGGGAGGCCGGTCCGCGGGGTCTCGACCTCCTCGACGACCTCGGAGCGCTCGGTGACCGCGGGAGCTGCCGTCGTGCCGGCAGCGGTCGCCGCGCCGGCCGTCGCACCCGTGGGGCTGGCGACGGGCTCCTCGACGTCGACCTCCTCGGTCGTCACGAGCTGGTCCTCGCCGAGAAGGTCGTCCTGCGCCGGCGCGAACGCGAACGCGCGGTAGAAGAGGCCGGCGATCGCCGCACCGAGGAGCGGGGCGGCCCAGAACAGCCAGAGCTGGCTCAGTGCCCAGTCGCCGCCGAACACGGCCGAGACGGTCGAGCGCGCAGGGTTGAGCGAGGCGTTGGTGAACGGCGCCGCGATGAGGAGGAGCGCCGCGAGGGCCAGACCGATCGCGATCGGGGCGATCGTGCTGCGGGTGCGGTTGTCCGTCACGCCGAGGATCACGCCGACGAGCACGGCCGTCGCGACGACCTCCACGAGCAGGGCGGCTGCGAGGCCGACCGTCACCTCGACGCCGGCGGCCGCGAACGTGGACGCCAGCGGGGAGTGCGCGTCGAAGCCGTTGGCGGTCGTGCGGAACAGGGCCGCCGTCGTCGCCTCGTCGATGAGCGTGTTCTGCTGCAGCACCTCGAGCGACGACCGCGGGATCGTCGCGAGGAGCACCAGACCGGCGAGCACGGCACCGACGACCTGGGCCAGCCAGTAGGGGAGCACGTCGCGCCACGCGGTCCGGCCACCGATCGCGGCACCGAGCGTCACGGCCGGGTTGAAGTGCCCGCCCGAGACGTGACCGACCGCGGCGATCGCGGCGAGCAGCGCGACGCCACCGGCGAACGCGACGGAGAGCACGAGGTTGCCGTTGAAGAACCGGGCCCACATCGCCACGCCGACGATCGCGAGGACGAGGAAGAACGTGCCGAAGACCTCGGCGCCGAGGCGCGCGAAGAGACCGGGCTGGACGACCGCGACGGACTCGGTCCGCTCGACGGTGACGTCCTCGACGACGGGTCCGCCCGGTGAACCGGGAGCGGTGGTGTCCTGGGACATGATGTTCCTGTCTTGTTCGGAGTCGGGATGACGGCACGATGCCGGGCAGATCCGGCATCTTGTGCGCATCTTGCCATCGTTACCAGGACATCGGGTGGAGATCGGCCAGGAGATGGCTGAGAGGCCCGCTCCGTCTCAGTGGTCGGGACAGGCGGTGCCGGGACCCGGACGCTGCGCGCGGTCGGACGGGTCGCCGGTCAGGGTCCGCTCGTCGCGCAAAGTATCTTGACGTCGAGAAGTCGAGTACCCTGGACGGCGGTCAGCAAACGCCCTCGCGTGCGACGGACAACCGACCGACGGCCCTCTCGGACCGTCAGGTGGCCGTCCGGTCCGGGGGCACCAGTCCCCGACAGTTGGAGCGATCTGCGCATGGGCAAGATCAAGGTCGTCAACCCGGTCGTCGAGCTCGACGGCGACGAGATGACGCGCATCATCTGGCAGTTCATCAAGGACCGCCTCATCCACCCGTACCTCGACGTCGACCTGAAGTACTTCGACCTGTCGATCCAGAACCGCGACGCCACCGACGACCAGGTGACGATCGACGCGGCGAACGCGATCAAGCAGTACAACGTCGGCGTCAAGTGCGCGACGATCACGCCCGACGAGGCGCGCGTCGAGGAGTTCGGCCTCAAGAAGATGTGGGTCTCGCCCAACGGGACCATCCGCAACATCCTCGGAGGCGTCGTCTTCCGCGAGCCGATCATCATCTCCAACATCCCGCGCCTCGTGCCGGGCTGGAACAAGCCGATCATCATCGGCCGTCACGCCCACGGCGACCAGTACAAGTCGACGAACTTCAAGGTCCCGGGCGCCGGCAAGATCACCATGACGTTCGAGCCGGCCGACGGCTCCGAGCCGCAGAAGTTCGACGTCGTGACGATGCCCGAGGAGGGCGGCGTCGCGATGGGCATGTACAACTTCAACGAGTCGATCCGCGACTTCGCGCGCGCCTCGTTCGCGTACGGCCTCCAGCGCAACTACCCCGTGTACCTCTCCACGAAGAACACGATCCTCAAGGCCTACGACGGCCAGTTCAAGGACCTGTTCCAGGAGGTCTTCGACCAGGAGTTCGCCGCTGCGTTCGCTGAGAAGGGCCTCACCTACGAGCACCGCCTCATCGACGACATGGTCGCCTCGGCCATGAAGTGGGAGGGCGGCTACGTCTGGGCCTGCAAGAACTACGACGGCGACGTCCAGTCCGACACCGTCGCGCAGGGCTTCGGCTCGCTCGGCCTCATGACGTCCGTCCTCATGACCCCCGACGGCCAGACCGTCGAGGCCGAGGCCGCGCACGGCACCGTCACGCGTCACTACCGCCAGCACCAGCAGGGCAAGCCGACGTCGACCAACCCGATCGCGTCGATCTTCGCCTGGACCCGTGGCCTCATGCACCGCGGCAAGCTCGACGGCACCCCCGAGGTCACCGAGTTCGCGCAGACGCTCGAGGACGTCGTCGTCAAGACGGTCGAGTCCGGCCAGATGACGAAGGACCTCGCGCTCCTCGTCGGCCCGGACCAGGCGTGGCTCACCACCGAGGACTTCCTCGCCGCGCTCGACGAGAACCTCAAGGCGCGCCTGGGCTGACCCGCCCTGCACGCGTCTCGACGGCGACGCTCCCTTCCGGGGAGCGTCGCCGTTCGTCGTCCTGGTCGCCTTTCGCGGGGCTCTCCGAGGAGGAGGGCGCGGGTCTACCATCCGGCCGCTCGTTCCTCGCGGCCTCCCGCCAGACCCACCACGACCCGCGCCCTCCTCCTCTCCGGCCCCGCTCCGCGGTGAGGTCACCACGCGAGCCGCACGGCCGCCGTCGGGCAACGCCGCGGAAGTTTGTCAGCGCCGGGCCGGTCCATCGGGCGTCGGAAAGCGGACAACTCGTGGGGCCGCACGGTTGTCAGCACGGCACGGGTCCACAGGGCGGTCGTGCGCTGACACGGCACGACGCCGGACAGGTGGTTCGGGCGCGAACGGGACCGGCGACCAGGGTGGGCCGACGGCGGACGGGGCGGGTTGGGTGCGAAGGGCGTCAGAGCCGCGCTCCGAGAACGGGAGTCGTGAGACCAAGGCGACGGCGCGGCAGCCCGAGCGCGCAAGCCGCCCCGGCCACCCAAGCCCACACGCGCCGTCGGCCCGCACGCAAGCCGCCCCGGCCACCCAAGCCCACACGCGCCGTCGGCCCGCACGCAAGCCGCCCCGGCCACCCAAGCCCACACGCGCCGTCGGCCCGCACGCAAGCCGCCCCGGCCACCCAAGCCCACACGCGCCGTCGGCCCGCACGGAAGCCGCCCCCGCCTCCCAAGCCGACCCGGCGCCGTCGACCGACGCCTCGCGCGACGACCTGCGTACGGGCGTTGTGGGAGAGTGAGCGCATGACTTCCCCCGTGAACGTGACGGTGACCGGCGCGGCCGGTCAGATCGGTTACGCGCTGCTGTTCCGCATCGCGTCGGGCCAGATGCTCGGCCCCGACACCCCCGTGCGCCTGCGCCTCCTGGAGATCCCGCAGGGCGTCAAGGCCGCCGAGGGCACCGCGATGGAGCTCGACGACTGCGCCTTCCCGCTGCTCGCCGGGATCGACATCTTCGACGACCCGACGCCCGCCTTCGAGGGCACCAACGTCGCACTGCTCGTCGGTGCGCGCCCGCGCGGCCCGGGCATGGAGCGCGGCGACCTGCTCGAGGCGAACGGCGGGATCTTCAAGCCGCAGGGCCGGGCGATCAACGCCGGCGCGGCCGAGGACGTGCGCGTGCTGGTGGTGGGGAACCCGGCGAACACGAACGCGCTCATCGCGGCGTCCAACGCGCCCGACGTGCCGAAGGACCGCTTCACGGCGATGACGCGGCTGGACCACAACCGCGCGCTGACGCAGGTCGCGAAGCGTGCCGGGGTTCCCGTCTCCGAGGTCCGCAAGGTGACGATCTGGGGCAACCACTCGGCGACCCAGTACCCGGACCTGTTCCACGCCGACGTCGCGGGGACGCCGGGCGCGCAGCTCGCCGAGGACCAGGCGTGGCTCGAGCAGACGTTCATCCCGACCGTCGCGAAGCGGGGTGCGGCGATCATCGACGCGCGAGGGGCGTCGTCGGCGGCGTCCGCGGCAAACGCGGCGATCGACCACGTGCACGACTGGGTGCTCGGCACGCCCGAGGGTGACTGGACGAGCGCAGGAGTGGTCTCGGACGGCTCGTACGGCGTCCCGACCGGACTCATCTCGTCGTTCCCCGTCGTGTCCCGGGGCGGGGTGTGGGAGATCGTCCAGGACCTGGAGATCTCCGACTTCTCGCGGTCGCGCATCGACGCGTCGGTGGCGGAGCTCCAGGAGGAGCGGCAGGCCGTCGAGGAGCTGGGCCTCGTCTGACGGCGAGCCGTCCGTCGTGACGCCGGGGGGCCGGCCGGCCCCCCGGCGCCAAAAATGTCTGCGTCGGTGTCGCAACCGCGCCGTAGGGTCGACGGGCCATGATCGACGCACCTGCCTCCACCGGCCAGCCGACGGAACCCGGCGAGACCTCCACGTCCGCGCCCGCGCGCACGGACGTCGACCCGTCGCGCCAGCTGGGCTGGCGCCGGCTGCGCGGGCCTCAGGCCGTCGTCGCGCTGGTCGCGCTCACCCTGGGTGCCGTCGGGGCCGCGCTGGGGACCGTCGTGGCGGGATGGATCGCCGAAGACCCGGCGACGGCCACGCTGCAGCTCCTCGCGGTGTGCATCGTCGGCGCCGCGCTGCTCGACACGGCCGGACAGGTCGTGTGGGCCGGTGTGGTCGACCGCGCGGAGGGGACGCTGCGCGGCGACCTGCTGACCGCGGCGCTGCACCAGCCGCTGGACACCCTCACGGAGCAGGCCGTGGGCGAGGTGCTGGACCGGGTCGACGACGACACGCACGCCGTCGGAACCCTCGTGCGACGCCAGCTCTGGGGCGCGGGCCGCACGCTCGTCGGCGTGATCCCGATGTGGGTCGTCGCCGGCCTGACCTGGTGGCCCGCCTGGCTCCTCTTCCCGCTGCTCGGGCTGCTCGCCTGGTTGCTCGTGCGGCCGATGCTCGGTGAGATCTCCCGCCGCAAGGTCATCGAGGAGGCCGCCTGGACGGACCACGCCGCGGCGTTCGAGGAGGCCGTCGCCGCGCGCGACGACCTGCGGACCAGCCTCGGTCAGTCGTTCGCCGTCCGACGGCTGGCCGCGCTCTCCGCCGCCGTGCACCGGACGTTCGAGAACGTGCTGACGGTCGAGTCGCGCATGGTGCGTCGCGCCGGTCTCGTGCTGGCGTCGTTGCTCGCCGGCACCGCCGTGGCCGGCGCGGCGCTCGCCGCGGACGGCG
The DNA here is from genome assembly GCF_051294865.1 of Cellulosimicrobium sp. PMB13. Classification (NCBI taxonomy): domain Bacteria; kingdom Bacillati; phylum Actinomycetota; class Actinomycetes; order Micrococcales; family Promicromonosporaceae; genus Cellulosimicrobium; species Cellulosimicrobium sp. PMB13. The sequence goes on from NZ_CP145910.1 coordinate 2,197,576, forward strand.
ACCTGGCCGTCGACCAGCTCGTCACACTGTTCCTCGTCACGGCGATGTTCGTCGGGCAGACGGACAACCTCGTGCACCACCTCCCGGACATCCAGGAAGGCCTCGGGGCGCTCACGCGCATCCGGCAGATGCTGGCCGTCCCGCCGGAGCCGACCGGCGGGCGCGACGTGCCCGAGGGGCCGGTCGGCATCGAGCTGCGCGACCTGCACTTCTCGTACGCCGAGGGCACGTTCGCGCTCGACGGGGTGAGCCTGCGCGTGCCGGCGGGGGAGACGGTCGCGCTCGTGGGCAGGACGGGGTCGGGCAAGTCGACCCTCGCGTCGCTGCTCTCCCGAGCGGTCGAGCCGCCGCGCGGTTCCGTGCTCGTCGGGGGAGCGGACGTCCGTGACCTCGACCTGCAGGCGCTGCGCGCCGCGGTCGGCGTGGTCACCCAGCGCACCGAGATCCTCGCGGGCACGCTCGCGGAGAACATCGCGCTCTTCGCGGACGTGCCGCGCGAGGACGTCGAGGCCGCGGTGCGCGAGCTCCGGCTCGAGGACTGGGTGGCCGGTCTGCCCGACGGGCTCGACACGCTCCTGGGGCCGGGCGGCACCTCGCTCTCCGCGGGGGAGGAGCAGCTCGTCGCCTTCGCCCGGCTGCTGGTGCGCGACGTGCAGGTGGTGGTGCTCGACGAGGCGACGGCGCGCATGGACCCGCTGACGGAGGCGCGGGTCGTCGCCGCGTCGGAGCGCCTGCTCGCCGCGCGCACGGGTGTCCTCGTCGCGCACCGGCTGTCCACGATCGAGCGTGCGGACCTCGTCGTGGTGCTCGACCACGGCCGGGTCGTCCAGCAGGGCGCGCGGAGCGAGCTCGCGCGAGTCGAGGGCCCGTACCGCACCCTGCTGGAGGCGAGCGTCGCGCAGGCAGGACTCGGCGCGGGCTACCTCGACGACGCGCCCGCCGACGAGGTCGTGGCGGCCGACGCGTCGGCGACGAGCGGTCCGGCGGCGGGCGACGCGGCGGCGGGCGACACGGCGGCACCGTCGGAGTCCGTCGGCGGACGGCGCCGACGCGGGACGCCCCCCGAGCTCTCCGATCCGGGGGACGGACCGAGCCTCGCGCGCGGGATCCTGCACGCCCTGTTCGTCCGGCCCGCGTGGGGCGTGGTCGGGGCGGTGCTGTTCCTCGTGGCGAGCCTCTTCTCGGCACAGGGCGCGATCACCGGGTTCCTCTGGGGCAACGCCGTCCAAGGGCTCGACGACGGGTTTCCCGTCGCGCTGCTCGTGCCGTTCGCGGTGCTCCTCGTCGTCGCCCCGCTGTGCCTCGCGCGGGCCGTGTACGTCTACCCGCGCTGGTGGATCGAGGTGCTGCTCCGGGTGCGACTGGCCGTCATGTCCGGCCAGACGCGTCAGCACCGGCTCCCGGCGTCCCCGCCGGGCGAGGTCGTCGCACGCGCGATGGACGCCGACCGCTTCGCCCGGTACGCCGACCGGTGGGTGGACCTCGTCAACGGTCTCCTCATCGCGGGCGTCACCGCGCTCCTCAGCGGCTCGTGGCTCGCCGGGGCTGTGCTCCTGGCGGTGATGGTCGTCTCGGCTGCGGCCTCGGCGCTCGGGCGACCGATCGCCGGCCGGTCGGCGACGCGGTCGTCGGCCGCGCGCGCCCGGTTCGGCCGGGCGCTGGTCTCCGCGCTCGACTCCGCGCGCACCGTGAAGCTCGCCGCGCGCACGCCGCACGTCCATGCCCACCTGCGCGAGGTCGACGGTGGCCGGGTCCGTGCCGCGGTCTTCGAGCACCGGGTCCAGGCGGCGCTCGACGGCGTGCCGCTGGTCATGATCCAGCTCGGCGTCGTCGCGGCGTGGGGAGGGCTCCTCACGGGGACGTGGGACCTCGCCACGGCTCTGCTGGTCGCCAACGCCGTCAACGGGTTCGGCTGGTTCGGCGTCGTCGCCGGCGCGGTCGTGACCGAGGCGCCGGGGACGCGCTCGTGGCAGCAGGTGACGAGCCGGTTCGCGGCGGGCGCCGACCTCATGGACGTTCCGCCCGGGGTGGACGTGCTCACCGGCACCGCACCCGCACCCGCGCCGGGGCCCCGGCAGGCGTTGGAGCAGCTCGACCTCGCCGGCATGACAGCCCTGCACGACGACGGCACGATCGGCGTCCAGGACGTCGACCTGTCGGTGCGGCGCGGTGAGCTCGTGCTGCTCCTCGGCCAGGTCGGGTCCGGCAAGTCGAGCCTGCTCTCCGCCCTCGCGGGCCTCATGGAGCACACCGGTGCGATCCGGTGGAACGGCACCGACGTCGTCGACGCCCAGACGTTCCTGCGCCCGGGCCAGGTCGCGCACGTCGCGCAGGTGCCGCGCGTGCTCTCGGGGACGTTCGCCGACAACGTCCGGCTGGGTCACGAGCGCGACGTGCAAGGACCGGTCGCCGCCGCCCGACTGGAGCAGGACGTCGTGGAGGCCGGCGGGCACGAGGCCCTCGTGGGGCACCGCGGCGTCCGGCTGTCGGGCGGGCAGGTGCAGCGCCTCGCCCTCGCGCGGGCGCTCGCCACGGAGACCGAGCTCCTCCTCGCCGACGACGTCTCGAGCGCGCTCGACGCCGCGACGGAGATCGAGCTGTGGACCTCGCTGCGCGAGCGCGGCACCACCGTGATCGGCGCGACGTCGAAGCGCGCGGCGCTCGCGCGGGCGGACCGCGTGGTGGTGCTGGAGGACGGCGAGGTGGCCGACGTCGGGCCGTGGAGCGCGCTCGCGGCCCGGTGGGGGCACCTCGCGGGTTGACGCTCGTCTGCGTCGTCCGCGTTCGGCGGGTCGGCGGGTCGGCGGGTCGGCCGGTCGTCGGGTCCGCGGAGGGTGGGGCGAGCCGTCGCGGGTCTACCATCCGCCGCTCGTCCCTCGCGGCTCCCGCCAGACCCGCCACGGCTCGCCCCACCCTCCGCTCCTGGTCGCCAGCGGCTCGTGTCCGCCACGCCTCCACGACCCGCGACGACTCGCCCCACCCTCCGCTCCTGGTCGCCAGCGGCTCGTGTCCGCCACGCCTCCACGACCCGCGACGACTCGCCCCACCCTCCGCTTCTGGTCGCCAGCGGCTTGTGTCCGCCACGCCTCTACGACCCGCGACGACTCGGCCCACCCTCCGCTCGCAGGTCGAGCGCGGCCTCTGTGCGTGCAGAGTCTTGCTGCAACTTTCTGCAAGCAGTACAGTCGGGCCAGCCGTACGCTGAGAAGCGCCTGGCTCGGCCGACGTCGTCCGCTGCTGGTCCTGTCGTCCGAGCGTGCTCCTCGCGTGGTTTCCGCACGAACCTCTTCGGACGAGGGAGTCCTCCATGACCTCCACGCCGCGTCGACGCTCAGCGTCGTCGACCGCGTCATCCCACCTCTCCCGGTCTCGCGCGTCCCGCGCGACGGCGTCGGTCACCGCGCTCGCGCTGGCGACGTCGACGCTCGCCGGGCTCACCGTCGCCGCGCTGGCCGCCCCCGCGGCCGGCGCCGACCGCACCGCCGCCCTCGTGGGCGACCTCCAGTCCGAGCTCGGCTGCGCGGCCGACTGGGATCCCGCGTGCGTCGCGACCGACCTCGCGCCGACGGAGACGCCCGGCGTCTGGTCGGCCGAGTTCGACGTGCCTGCCGGCACGTGGCAGTACAAGGTCGCGATGGACGACGCGTGGGACGAGGCGTACGGGCGCGACGGCGGCCAGGACAACGCCCCGCTCGTGCTCGGGGGCGACACGCGCGTGCGCGTGACGTTCGACGACGCGACGCAGCGCATCGCCCTGACCCCCCTCGGCCTCGCCGAGGGGTACGACGACGCGCAGGACGCCGCGCTCGTCGTCCCGCCCGTGCGCCAGCCCGGGTCGGACGAGCGCTTCTACTTCGTCATGACCGACCGGTTCGCCAACGGCGACCCGTCGAACGACACCGCCGGCCTCGGCGAGGACCCGCTCGTGTCCGGGTACGACCCGACGAACAAGGGCTTCTACCAGGGCGGGGACATCGCGGGCCTGCGCCAGAACCTCGACTACGTCGAAGGGCTCGGCACGACGGCGATCTGGCTCACGCCGTCGTTCAAGAACCAGCCGGTCCAGGGCGAGGGTGCGAACGCCTCGGCCGGGTACCACGGGTACTGGATCACCGACTTCACCCAGATCGACCCGCACCTCGGCACCAACGCCGAGCTCGAGGCGCTCATCGACGAGGCGCACGACCGCGGGATCAAGGTCTACTTCGACATCATCACCAACCACACGGCGGACGTCGTCGACTACGAGGAGAAGCAGTACTCGTACGTCGACCAGGCGACGTCGCCGTACCGCGACGCGGCGGGGACCGTGTTCGACCCGGCCACGTACGCAGGGACCGACGACTTCCCGGCGCTCGACCCCGCGACGTCGTTCCCCTACACACCGTTCGTGCCCGCGGGCAAGGAGGACCTCAAGGTCCCGTCGTGGCTCAACGACCCGACGCTCTACCACAACCGCGGGAACTCGACGTGGACGGGGGAGTCGGTCACGTACGGCGACTTCGACGGCCTCGACGACCTCATGACCGAGCACCCGACGGTCGTCGACGGCTTCGTCGACGTCTACCAGGACTGGATCGACCTCGGCATCGACGGCTTCCGCATCGACACCGTCAAGCACGTGAACTTCGAGTTCTGGGAGACCTGGACCACCGAGGTCCTCGACTACGCGCACGCGCAGGGCAAGGACGACTTCTTCATGTTCGGCGAGGTCTACGACGCCGACGCCGCGAAGCTGTCGCCGTACGTGCGCCGCACCGACATGAGCTCGACCCTCGACTTCACGTTCCAGTCGGCCGCGACGAGCTTCGCGAGCGGCAGCAGCGCCAAGGGGCTTGCGTCACTCTTCGCGAGCGACGACCTGTACACGACGCCCGACTCGTCGGCGAGCGCGCTCCCGACATTCCTCGGCAACCACGACATGGGCCGCGTCGGCTACATGCTGTCCTCCACGAGCGACCCGCTCGCGCGCGACGAGCTGGCGCACGAGCTCATGTACCTCACGCGCGGCCAGCCGGTCGTCTACTACGGCGACGAGCAGGGCTTCGCCGGCACGGGCGGCGACAAGGACGCGCGGCAGACGCTCTTCGCGACGCAGGTCGCCGAGTACGCGGGACAGCCGCTCGTCACGGGGGAGCAGGCGGGCAGCGTCGACCGCTACGGCACCGACGCGCCGCTCTACGAGCACATCGCGGAGCTCGCATCGCTGCGCGAGAGCCACCCGGCGCTCGCCACCGGTGCCCAGGTCGAGCGCCACGTCACGAACGGCGCCGGGGTCTACGCCTTCAGCCGCGTCGACCGCGAGGAGAAGATCGAGCACCTCGTCGCCCTGAACAACGCGGCCGAGCCCCGCGAGGCGACGTTCACGACGCTCACGCCGGGCGCCTCGTACGAGGTGCTCTACGGCGAAGGGGCTGGTCCGGGCGAGGTGCCCGTCACGGCCGACGCCGAAGGCACGGTGACGCTCACGGTCCCGGCGACGTCCGCCGTCGTGCTCGTCGCCGACCGCCAGGTCGGCGCGGACTCGTCCGGGGACATCGCCGTGACGGTCCCGGCCGCGGGTGCCGCCCTGACCGGCGTCGCCACCGTCGCCGCGACGGTCGACACCGACGCGTGGGCCGAGACGTCGTTCGCATGGCGCGAGGTGGGTGCTTCGGAGTGGACCCCGCTGGGGACCGCCGAGGACACCACGCCGCGCGTCTTCCACGACGTGACGGGGCTGGCCGAGGGCACGCTCGTCGAGTACCGCGCCGTGACGACCGACGCCGACGGCGACCGTGCCGCCGCGTCGACGTTCGCGAGCGTCGGCGTGGACGTGAGCGGCACGGTCTCCGAGGAGCCGGAGCCCGAGATCGACTTCGTGACCGTGCCCGGGAGCCACAACTCCGAGATGGGCTGCGCCGGCGACTGGGCGCCGGGTTGCGAGGCCGCGCAGCTCACGCAGCGCCCCGACGGCGTGTACGCGGGCACGTTCGACGTCCCCGCGGGCACGTACGAGTACAAGGTCGCGATCAACGGGTCGTGGACCGTGAACTACGGCGTCGGTGGCGAGCCGGGCGGCGGCAACGCGACGTACACGACAGAGGGTGGACCGGTGACGTTCTACTGGGACCCGGTCAGCAAGGACTTCTCGAGCACCGCCCAGGGTCCGATCGTCACGCTCGCGGGGTCGTTCCAGGACCAGGTTGGCTGCCCCGGCTCGTGGGCTCCCGACTGCCTCGCGACGTGGCTCAAGGACCCCGACGGCGACGGGACGTACACGTGGTCGACGGACGACCTCGCCGCGGGGGCGTACGAGGGCAAGATCGCCCACGGGCTGAGCTGGGCCGAGAACTACGGCGTCGGCGGGGCCCCGGGTGGGGCGAACTACCAGTTCTCCGTCGGCGACGGCGAGACCGTGACCTTCACCTACGACCTCGAGACGCACGTGCTCGAGATCGGCGTCGAGAACCCGCCGCTGCCCGGGACCGGCCAGCAGGCCGCGCACTGGGTCCGCGAAGGCCTCCTGGCCTGGCCGGGCGACCTCGGCACGGGTGACGGGTTCACGCTGTGGGCCGCGCCCGAGGGCGGGCTGACCGTCGCGGACGGTGCGGTCGACGCGCCGGAGGGCGCGACGTCGTACACCCTCGAGGTGGAGCCGGACGGCCTGCCCGAGGACGTGACCGCGGACTTCCCCGCGCTCGCGGCGTACACCGCGCTGCGCGTGACGGACGCGGACGGCGAGCCGGTCTCACGCGACGCGGTCGAGGCGGCGCTCCGCGGGCAGCTCCTCGCGACCCGCACCGACGGCGAGACGCTCACGGCGGCGACCGGGGTGCAGATCCCGGGCGTGGTCGACGACCTGTTCGCCGAGGACGCGGCCGACCGCGAGCTCGGGGTCGCGTGGCACGCCAACGGCAAGTGGGCGTCGTTCGCCCTGTGGACTCCCACGGCCCAGGACGTCACGCTCCTCGCGTGGCCCGCGGGCGCGTCGCTCGACGACGAGCCCGAGCGGTTCGCGACCACGCGCCAGTCCGACGGCACGTGGACGCTCGACGGGAAGGAATCGGGCAAGAAGCTCGATGATGGCCCAGGAGGTGCGGCCGTCGGCTGGAAGGGCGCCCGCTACCTCTACGAGGTGCAGGTCTACGTCCCGAGCACGGGGATGGTCGAGACCAACGTCGTGACCGACCCGTACTCGGTCGGCCTCACGCTCGACTCGACGCACTCGGTGGCCGTCAACCTCGACGACCCGGCGTTCCGCCCCTCCACCTGGGAGGGCACGCCCGCCCCGGTGGTGGAGCGACCCGTGGACCAGACGATCTACGAGCTGCACGTGCGGGACTTCTCGATCTCTGACGAGACGGTCCCGGCCGAGAAGCGCGGCACCTATCTCGCGTTCGCCGAGAAGGAGTCGGACGGCATGACGCACCTGCGTGAGCTCGCCGACGCGGGGCTCACGACCGTGCACCTGCTGCCGACGTTCGACATCGCGTCGATCCCCGAGGACCGCGCGGCCCAGGCCACGACGGGCGACCTCAGCGGGTTCGCACCCGACTCGTCCGAGCAGCAGGCCGCGGTCGCGGCGGTGCAGGGCCAGGACGGCTTCAACTGGGGCTACGACCCGTGGCACTTCTCGGCATCCGAGGGGTCGTACGCGGTGGACGCCGACGGCGGCGCTCGCGTCGCGGAGTTCCGCACCATGGTCGGCGGGCTGCACGACGCGGGCCTCCAGGTGGTGCTCGACCAGGTGTTCAACCACACGGCCGCGAGTGGTCAGGCCGAGAAGTCCGTGCTCGACAAGGTCGTGCCGGGCTACTACCACCGGCTCAACCCGACCTCGGGCGCGGTCGAGACGAGCACGTGCTGCCAGAACGTGGCCACCGAGCACGCGATGGCCGGCAAGCTCATGGTCGACTCGGTCGTCACGTGGGCGCGCGACTACAAGGTCGACGGCTTCCGCTTCGACCTCATGGGTCACCACTCGAAGCAGAACATGCTCGACGTGCGGGCCGCGCTCGACGGGCTCACGCTCGCCGAGGACGGCGTCGACGGGGAGTCGGTCTACCTGTACGGCGAGGGCTGGGACTTCGGGGAGGTCGCGGGGAACGCGCTGTTCGAGCAGGCCACGCAGGGCCAGCTCGGCGGCACGGGCATCGGGACGTTCTCCGACCGCCTGCGCGACGCGGTGCACGGCGGATCGCCCGTCGACGGCGCGTCGACGTTCACGCAGGGCTTCGGCACCGGCCTCGCGACCGACCCCAACGGGCAGCCGGCCCGGGCGGACGAGCCCGGCACGGTCAACGACGGGTCCGAGGACGAGTACGCCGACCTCGGGCACCAGACCGACCTCGTGCGGCTCGGCCTCGCCGGGAACCTGCGCGACTTCACGTTCGTCACCTCGACGGGCGAGGAGCAGCGCGGCGACGCGATCGACTACCGCGGGGCGCCCGCGGGGTACGCAGACTCGCCCGAGGAGGTCGTCACGTACGTCGACGCGCACGACAACGAGACGCTGTTCGACCTGCTCACGCTCAAGCTGCCGGCGGACACGCCGATGGACGAGCGCGTCCGGATGAACACGCTCTCGCTCGCGACCGCGGCCCTGTCGCAGACGCCGTCGTTCTGGCACGCGGGCACGGACCTGCTGCGGTCCAAGTCGCTCGACCGCAACAGCTACGACTCGGGCGACTGGTTCAACGCGATCGACTGGTCCGGCCAGGACAACGGGTTCGGCAAGGGGCTGCCGATGGCCGCCGACAACGAGGACAAGTGGCCTCTCATGGCGCCGCTCCTCGCGGACCCGGCGCTCAAGCCGTCGCCGGAGGACATCGCGACGGCGTCGGCGCAGGCGCAGGACCTCCTGCGGCTGCGGCACTCGACCGAGCTGTTCCGTCTCGGCGACGCCGACGCGATCCGCGAGAAGGTCACGTTCCCCGACGCAGGTACCGACCAGGAGCCCGGCGTGATCGTCATGGCGGTCGACGACCTCGTGGGTGCCGACGCCGACCCGGCGCTGGACGGCCTGCTCGCGGTGTTCAACGCCTCGCCCGAGCCGGTCACGCAGACCGTCGAGGCGCTCGCCGGCCGCGACTACGTGCTCTCGCCGGTCCAGCAGACCGGGAGCGACGCCGTCGTGCGGGAGACGACGTGGGACGCGAAGACGGGGACGGTCACCGTGCCCGCCCGGACGGTCGCCGTGCTCGTCGACCCGCAGGCGGCGGACGGTCTGCCCGTCACGGTCGAGGCCACGGGACGCTGCCTCGCGGGGAAGGCGTACGTCGCTGTCCGCGCGGCGAACGACGGCGCCGTGCCGGTCGACGTCACGCTCCGGACGCCGTTCGGCAGCCGGGCGGTCGCCGGGGTCGCCCCGGACAAGAACGCCTACCAGTCCTTCGCGGTGCGCGCGAAGGCGCTCGAGGCGGGCGAGGCGACCGTCACCGCGACGGCGACGGTCGACGGCGAGGAGGTCACCTCGACGGTCGACGCCCCGTACGAGGGGCTCACCTGCTCCTGACGCCGACGTAGAGCCCTGGTCCGCGAGGTAGAGCACTGGTCGACGACCAGGGCTCTACCTCGCGAACCAGGGCTCTATCTCGCGAACCAGGGATGTGTCTCGCGGACCGGAGGTCAGCGGAAGACGACGGTGCGGTGGCCGTCGAGCAGCACGCGGTGCTCGGCGTGCCAGCGCACCGCGCGCGCGAGCGTCTGGCGCTCGACGTCCTCGCCGATCGCGACGAGGTCCTCCACGCGGCGCGAGTGGTCGACGCGCGCGACGTCCTGCTCGATGATCGGCCCCTCGTCGAGGTCGCCCGTGACGTAGTGCGAGGTGGCCCCGATGAGCTTGACCCCGCGGTCGTGCGCCTGCGCGTAGGGTCGTGCGCCCTTGAAGCTCGGCAGGAACGAGTGGTGGATGTTGATGATCCGGCCGGGCATCTCGCGGCACAGGTCGTCCGAGAGGATCTGCATGTAGCGCGCGAGCACCACGAGCTCGACGTCGAGCTCGGCCACGAGCCCGCGCAGGTGCGACTCCGCGTCGGCCTTGGTCTCGCGCGTCACGGGCACGTGGTGGAACGGCTTGCCGTAGAACGTCGCGATGTCCTGCAGGTCGGTGTGGTTCCCGACGACGCCCACGACCTCGATCGGCATCGCCTGGGACCGCTCGCGGTACAGCAGGTCGACGAGGCAGTGCGGCGCCTTCGACACCATGAGGAGCGTGCGCACGCGCCGGCCGACGACGTCGAGCTCCCACGCCATGCCGAACCGCTCGACCACGGGCGCGAGCGCGTCGACGAGGGCGTCGCGGGGGACCGCGGCCTCGACCTGGACGCGCATGAAGAACAGCCCCGACAGCGGGTCGCCGAACTGCTGCGACTCGGTGATGTTGCCCCCGAGCCCGGCGAGCGCACCCGCCACGGCGTGCACGATCCCCGGACCGTCGGGGCAGGAGAGCGTGAGGACCCAGTGCGTCGGGCCGGCGGCGGTGACGTCGGCGGCCGGAAGGCTTGTCGTGGACACCCCTCAGAGGGTAGCCGCGCGCCCGGGCGCGGGCCGTCGTCGTCCTCCCCGCGGACGCCGCGGACGACATCACCCGGGCACGGGCCGTGCCATGCGCCCATGTCTGACACGATGAACCCATGAACGACGCGCAGATCACGACCCGCCTCGTCAGCGACGCCGAGGCCGGTGAGCTCCTGACCCTGCGCCGGGCGGCGTTCGTCACCGAGGCGCAGCTGTACGGCGACCCGAACATCCCGCCGCTGACCCAGACCCTGCACGAGCTGCGCGACGACCTCGCGCGCGAGGACGTCGTGACGATCGGCGCGTGGCTCGGCCACCGTCTCGTCGGCTCCGTCCGCGTCGAGATCGAGGAGAGCCGGGCGACGCTCGGGCGCCTCGCCGTCGCCCCGGACATGCAGGGTCGCGGCATCGGCACGCAGATGCTCTTCGAGGTGCTGCCGTACCTGCCGGAGCAGACGACGGAGATCTGGGTCTTCACCGGCAAGGACTCGAAGCAGAACCTCGCGATGTACACCAAGCACGGGTACGAGGAGCAGTACGACAAGGCCGCGGGCGACCTCACGTACACCTACCTGCGCCGCATCCTCGGTGCGGCCGAGGTGCGCGACGGTGGCGCCGCCCAGGAGCAGCAGGACGCCTGACGGGCGCCCGACGCCGCCCGGTCGCCTCAGCGCCGGACGCTGCCCCGCGCGGGCCGGGGCGAGGTGGTCCCGGCGACCGTCGTCGCGCCGGTGATGGCGGCGATGATCTCCTCGTAGCTCGCGCCCTGGCCGGAGAAGCTGCCGTTGTTGCGCCCGTGGCGCAGGACCTCCACGCGGTCCGCGACGGCGCGCACGTCGGTCATGTTGTGGCTGATGAGGATCACGGCGTGCCCCATGTCGCGCAGCCGCAGGATGTGGCTGAGGACCTCGGCCGACTGGGCGACGGAGAGCGCCGCGGTGGGTTCGTCGAGGACGACGACGCGCGGGTCGCCGAGCAGCGTGCGCGCGATGGCGACGCTCTGGCGCTGCCCGCCGGAGAGCGCGGAGACGGGGACCCGCACGGACGGGACACGCGCGTTGAGGTCGGCGAGCACGCGGCGCGCGGTCTCCTCCATCGTCGCCTCGTCGAGGTGACGTCCCCGCCGCAGCTCGCGGCCCAGGTAGAGGTTCGAGACGACGTCGAGGTTGTCGCACAGCGCGAGGTCCTGGAAGACGGTCGCGATGCCGAGCGCGTGCGCGGCGACCGGGCTGGGGATGGTGACGGGCACGCCGTCGGACTCGATCATCCCGGCGTCCGGGGTGAGGACGCCGGCCACGATCTTGGCGAGCGTCGACTTGCCGGCGCCGTTGTCGCCGACGAGGGCCACGACCTCGTGGCGGTGGATCTCGAGCTCGACGCCGGTCAGCGCCTGGACGGCCCCGAACGACTTGTCGATGCCGTGCAGCGCGAGCGCGGGGATGCGGGGGGTGGCGGTCACGTCGGTTCACCTTCGATGGACGGGACGGGGGCGACCGCGAGGCCGTCGGTGGCCATGTCGGTCGCGCCGAGCGCGAGGGCGAGGGCTCCGAGGATCTCGGCGCGCGGGCCGAGCTCGGACGCGAGCACCTCGACGGGGGCGATGGTGTTGGGCACGAGATGGCGGCGCAAGGACTCGCGGAACGGGGCGAGGAGCGCGTCCCCGGTCTCGGCGAGCTCGCCGCCGACGACGATCGCCCGCGGGTTCAGCGTCGTCGCGAGCGCGGCGACGACCGACCCCACCCGGTCACCGGCGTCGGCGACGACGCGACGGCAGCCGGGGTCGCCGTCGAGCGCCCCCTGCACGAGGTCGCGCAGCGTCAGCTCGCCGTGGCTCGAGCGGACGAGCGCGAGCAGCGCGCCGGACCCGACGACGGTGTCGAGGCAGCCCCGGTTGCCGCAGCGGCAGATCGGCCCAGTGGGGTCGACCTGGACGTGCCCGATCTCGCCGGCCGTGCCCGCGTAGCCCCTGTGCAGGCGTCCGCCGAGCACGATGCCCGCGCCGGTGCCGTGCGAGACGCGGACGAAGATCGAGTCCCGGTGGCCGCGGGTGGCGCCGAGCTCGTGCTCCGCGAGCGCCGCGAGGTTGGCGTCGTTGTCGACGACGACCGGTCGGGCGAGGCGCTTGGCGAGCACCTGGCCCACGTGGATGCCGTCCCAGCCGCGCAGGATCCCCGGCACCGAGATCATGCCGGTGTCCTCGTCGACCGGGGCGGGCAGCGCGACCCCGACGCTGAGCAGCTCGTCCACGCCGGCGCCGACGCGCTCCAGGAGCTCGACGACGAGGAGCGCGGCCCGGTCGAGGCCGGTGTCGACGCGGTGGTCGACGGGCAGGGGCATCCGTTGCTCGGCGAGGATCTCGCGCGTCGGGTCGCCGAGCGCCACGGTGAGGTGGCGCTGCCCGAACTGCACCGCGCCGACGACGCCGAGCCGTCGCGCGAGCGTGACCATCTGGGCGCGCCGCCCCGACCGGGACGCCGGGTGGGTCTCCACGACCCCGGCTCCGGTGAGCTCCTTGACGATCGTCGAGACGGTCGCCGTCGAGAGGCCGGTGGCCTCGGCGAGCTCGACCTGCGTGAGCCCGCCGTAGCGCCGGACGGCGTCCACGATCCGGTGTCGGTTCGCTTCTCGGAGGGAGGTCTGCGAACCGGGGGTGGACCGGTCGCTGTTCACAGGCCGCAGGCTACACCGTCGGAGCCGCGGTTCGAGGCGGTCAGGAGCGACGAATGCGGGACCGGAGCGATGAGTTAGACCTTCGAACACAAAATGGTTACGACGCGCCGTGAGCGCTTGACCGGCGAACTCAGCGACGGCTACGTTCCGTGGCGTGCCGCGTGGGAGCGTGGCCGCCCGACGAGGGGCGGCGCTCGCCCACGGCCCGTCGTGCCGCCCGGTTCGGGAGGCACGGCCTTCGACGACGAAAGGGAAGACGATGACGTCCGTGCGCAGAAAGGTCGCCGCGATCGCGGGGACAGCCCTCCTGCTCGGTTCCATCGCCGCGTGCAGCTCCGAGCGCGCCAGCGACTCGGGCGACGGCGAGACCGCTGCCGACTCCGGCGAGACGCTCGTCGGCATCGCGATGCCGACGCGCAGCCTGGAGCGCTGGAACAACGACGGCGCTCACCTCGAGGGACTCCTCCAGGACGCCGGCTTCGAGACGACGCTCCAGTACGCCGACAACAAGGTCGACCAGCAGATCACCCAGCTCCAGAACATGATCAACCAGGGCGCGGACGTGCTCGTCATCGCCTCGATCGACGGCACCGCGCTCGGCCCGGTCCTCGACCAGGCGGCCGAGAACGACGTCCCGGTCATCGCGTACGACCGCCTCATCAACGGGTCGGAGCACGTCGACTACTACGCGACGTTCGACAACGAGCTCGTCGGGACCCTCCAGGGCGAGTTCATCGCCGAGCAGCTCGACCTGGAAGGCGGCGCGGGTCCGTTCAACCTCGAGCCGTTCGCCGGGTCGCCGGACGACAACAACGCGAAGTTCTTCTTCAAGGGCGCGTGGGACGTCCTCGCGCCGTATGTCGAGTCGGGCCAGCTCGTCGTCCCCTCGGGCAAGTCGCCGGCGACGGTCGACGAGTGGGACTCCATCGGCATCCAGGGCTGGGAGTCCGCCAAGGCCCAGTCCGAGATGGAGAACCGCCTCAACTCGTTCTACACGGACAAGAAGGTCGACGTCGTCCTGTCGCCGAACGACTCGCTCGCCCTGGGCATCGAGCAGGCCCTCGAGGGCGCGGCGTACACCGAGGCCGACTGGCCGATCGTCACGGGCCAGGACGCCGACGAGGCGAACGTCAAGAACATGCTCGCCGGCAAGCAGTCGATGACCGTGTGGAAGGACACCCGTACGCTCGGCGACCAGGTCGCGACGATGGTCGAGCAGATCGTCGCGGGTGACGAGGTCGAGGTGAACGACACCGAGACGTACGACAACGGCGTCAAGGTCGTGCCGTCGTACCTCCTCGAGCCGCAGGTCGTGACCGCCGACACCGTCGAGAGCGCTCTCGTCGAGTCCGGCTTCTACACCGCCGAGCAGCTCGGGCTCTGAGGCCGCGCCCGGGGTGCGCGCACCCCGGGCACGTCCGCCCGACCCGACCGCGGGGCGCCGTCGACCGACGGCGCCCCGCGCACGAGACAGGAGCAAGGATGGTCCTCGAGAACGTGCTCGAGACGCACAACATCCTCGAGATGCACGCGATCACCAAGGAGTTCCCCGGCGTCAAGGCGCTGCAGGACGTGAACCTCGAGGTGCGGCGCGGCGAGGTGCACGCGATCTGCGGCGAGAACGGCGCCGGCAAGTCGACGCTCATGAAGGTCCTCTCGGGCGTCTACGCCCACGGCTCGTACGACGGCGAGATCCTCCTCGACGGCCAGCCGTGCGCCTTCCGGGGCATCCGCGACAGCGAGTCGCGCGGCGTCGTCATCATCCACCAGGAGCTCGCGCTCGTCCCGTACCTGTCGATCGCCGAGAACATCTTCCTCGGCAACGAGAAGGCGACCGGCGGCGTCGTCGACTGGAACCGGACCTCCGCCGAGGCGGCCCAGCTCCTCGCGCGGGTCGGCCTGGACGAGAACCCGGCGACGCTCGCGATGGACATCGGGGTGGGCAAGCAGCAGCTCGTCGAGATCGCGAAGGCGCTGTCGAAGCGCGTGGACCTGCTCATCCTCGACGAGCCGACCGCCGCGCTCAACGACGAGGACAGCGCCCACCTGCTCGGGCTCATCGAGCAGTTCCGCGAGAACGGCATCACCTCGATCATCATCTCGCACAAGCTCAACGAGATCGAGGCGATCGCCGACCGCGTGACGATCCTGCGCGACGGCCGCACGATCGAGACGCTCGACCTGCACGGCGACGAGCCCGTCACCGAGGACCGCATCATCCGGGGGATGGTCGGCCGCTCGCTCGAGAGCCGGTTCCCCGAGCGGACCCCGTCGATCGGTGCCGAGGTGCTGCGCATCGAGGACTGGAGCGTGCACCACCCGGTGGACACCGAGCGCCTCGTGGTCGACCAGGCGAACCTCACCGTGCACGCGGGCGAGATCGTCGGGCTCGCGGGGCTCATGGGCGCCGGTCGCACCGAGCTCGCGATGAGCGTCTTCGGGCACGCGTACGGCACCCGGATCTCGGGCCGCGTCTACAAGGACGGCGTCCTCGTGCGCACCCGCACCGTCGCCGAGGCGATCTCGCACGGGCTCGCCTACGCGACGGAGGACCGCAAGCGCTACGGTCTCAACCTCATCCAGACGATCCGCGAGAACATCTCCGCGTCCGCTCTCGGGAAGGTCGCGCACTGGGGCGTCGTGCAGCGCGAGGAGGAGGCCACGGTCGCCGAGCAGTACCGCCGCGACTTCCGCATCAAGGCGCCCACGGTCGAGTCGCTGGCCGGCAAGCTGTCGGGCGGCAACCAGCAGAAGGTCGTCCTCGGCAAGTGGGTCTTCTCGGACCCCGACGTCCTCATCCTCGACGAGCCCACGCGCGGCATCGACGTCGGCGCGAAGTACGAGATCTACTCCATCGTCAACGCGCTCGCCGAGGCCGGGAAGGCCGTCCTCGTCATCTCGTCCGAGCTGCCCGAGCTCATCGGGGTCTGCGACCGGATCTACACCATGAGCCAGGGCCGCATCACGGGAGAGGTCCCGCGCGCCGAGGCCACACAGGAGAAGCTCATGCACCACATGACCATGGACAAGGGGGCCACAGCCCGATGAACGTCGTCAGGGAGTACCTCGGCCGCAACGTCCGCCAGTACGGCATCGTCGCGGCCCTGCTCGTCATCGTCCTGCTCTTCCAGGTGCTGACCGACGGGCGCCTGCTCTACCCCAACAACGTCGCGAGCCTCGTCCAGCAGAACGCGTACGTCATGGTCCTCGCGATCGGCATGGTCATGGTGATCGTGGCCGGCCACATCGACCTCTCCGTCGGGTCGGTCGTCGCGTTCGTCGGCGGCCTGTGCGCGATCATGATGACGCAGTGGGAGCTGCCGTGGATCGTCGCGGTGCTCCTGTCCCTCGTGGTCGGCGCGCTCGTCGGCATGTGGCAGGGCTTCTGGGTCGCGTACGTCGGCATCCCGGCCTTCATCGTCACGCTCGCCGGCATGCTCGTGTTCCGCGGGCTCGCGATCGTCCTCGTCGGGACGACCGTCGCCGGCCTGCCCGAGGGGTTCAAGGCCATCAGCAACGGGTCCGTCCCGAACTGGTTCGGCTTCGTCGGCGACCTCGACGTCGTGACGCTCGGCATCGGGGCCATCGGCATCGCGGCGTTCGCCGTCTCCCAGTGGCGCTCGCGGACGTCGCTGCGCAAGCACGGCCTGTCGGTCGAGCCGATGTCCGCGTTCGTCATCAAGGTCGTGGTCGCCGCCGCGCTCATCGGCGTGGTGACGTACTGGCTCGCGCTGAGCGCCGGCGGCACGCCGATCGTCCTGCTCATCGTCGGCGCGCTGATCATCGCGTACTCGTTCGTGCTCAACCGCAGCGTCTTCGGGCGGCACGTCTACGCGATCGGCGGCAACCGGCACGCAGCCGTCCTCTCGGGCGTCAACTCGCGGCACGTCGACTTCGGCATCTTCGTCAACATGGGCGTGCTGGCCGCCGTCGCCGCGGTCATCACGACGTCGCGCGCCGGGGCCGGCGTCGCCGCGGCGGGCGTGAACTACGAGCTCGACGCCATCGCCGCGTGCTTCATCGGCGGCACCGCCGTGACCGGCGGCGTCGGCCGCATCTCGGGCGCGATGATCGGCGCGCTCATCATGGGCGTGCTCAACATGGGCCTGTCCATCATGGCCGTCGACGCGGCGTGGCAGCAGGCCATCAAGGGTCTCGTCCTGCTCGCGGCGGTCGCGTTCGACCTCGTGAGCAAGCGCCGCGCGTCCCTGCGCTGACCTCGCCGCCCACCGGGCGCCGTCGGGCACCACCCGTGCCCGACGGCGCCCGGCCGCGTCCCCGGACGACCTGCCCCGTGCGGGGGGAGTGGGTTAGGATCGTTCGCGTCGCGACTGGCGCACCCCGCCGTACGAGCGGGGATGGTGGATCACCACCGGGGAGCGGCACGCTGTGCAGACGACGGGTCGTTCGCCTGGGCCCCGGGTCACCCCGTGGTGGGTGCGTACCCGGTTGCGGACCAGGACCACCCACCGGCAAACCGTCCAGCTTCTCCACCGACGAAACCCGCTGCCCAGACCGCGAGGAGACGCCATGAGCGCCCAGCCCGTTGACCGCCCGTCGCAGAACGTCCTGAACACCCCGCTCGCCGAGCTCGACCCGGAGATCGCCGCCGTCCTGGACGGCGAGCTCGCGCGCCAGCGCGACACGCTCGAGATGATCGCGTCCGAGAACTTCGTCCCGCGCGCCGTCCTGCAGGCGCAGGGCTCCGTCCTCACGAACAAGTACGCCGAGGGCTACCCGGGCCGCCGGTACTACGGCGGCTGCGAGCAGGTCGACGTCGCCGAGAACCTCGCGATCGCCCGCGCGAAGGCGCTCTTCGGCGCCGAGCACGCGAACGTCCAGCCGCACTCCGGCGCCACCGCGAACGCCGCCGTGCTCCACGCCCTCATCAACAAGGGCGACAAGATCCTCGGCCTCGAGCTGGCCCACGGCGGCCACCTCACGCACGGCATGAAGATCAACTTCTCCGGCAAGCTGTACGACGTCGCGGCGTACGGCGTGGACCCGCAGTCGTACCGCATCGAGATGGACGAGGTGCGCAAGCAGGCGCTCGAGACCCGTCCGGACGTCATCATCGGTGGCTGGTCCGCCTACCCCCGCCACCTCGACTTCGCGGCCTTCCGCGAGATCGCGGACGAGGTCGGCGCCAAGCTCTGGGTGGACATGGCGCACTTCGCGGGCCTCGTCGCCGCGGGCCTGCACCCGTCCCCGGTGCCGTTCGCGGATGTCGTGTCCTCCACCGTGCACAAGACCATCGGCGGCCCGCGCTCCGGCTTCATCCTCAGCAAGGAGGAGTACGCCAAGAAGATCGACTCCGCCGTGTTCCCGGGCCAGCAGGGCGGCCCGCTCATGCACGTCGTCGCGGCGAAGGCCGTGTCGTTCAAGATCGCGGCCTCCGACGACTTCAAGGACCGCCAGGAGCGCACGCTGCGCGGCGCGAGCATCATCGCCGACCGCCTCGCCCAGGCCGACGTCGCCGAGGCCGGCGTGTCCGTCCTCACGGGCGGCACCGACGTCCACCTCGTGCTCGTCGACCTGCGCCACAGCGCGCTGGACGGCCAGCAGGCCGAGGACCTCCTGCACGAGGTCGGCATCACCGTGAACCGCAACGCCGTGCCCTTCGACCCGCGGCCCCCGCGTGTCACGTCCGGCCTGCGCATCGGCACGCCCGCGCTCGCGACGCGCGGCTTCGGCGACACCGAGTTCACCGAGGTCGCGGAGATCATCGCGACCACGCTGCGCGAGGGCTCCGCGGCCGACGTCGAGTCCCTGCGCCGCCGCGTCGAGGCGCTCACCGCCGACTTCCCGCTCTACCCGGAGCTGCAGCAGTGACCGCGCAGATCCTCGACGGCAAGGCCACCGCCGCCACGATCAAGTCCGAGCTGCGCTCGCGCGTCGCCGCGCTGCGCGACCGCGGCGTCGTCCCGGGACTGGGGACGATCCTCGTGGGTCAGGACCCCGGATCGATGTCCTACGTCGCGGGCAAGCACCGCGACTGCGCCGAGGTCGGCATCGAGTCGATCCGCGAGGACCTGCCCGCCGACGCCACGCAGGCCGACGTCGAGGCGGCGATCGACCGCCTCAACGCCGACCCGGCGTGCACGGGTTACATCGTGCAGCTCCCGCTGCCGCGGGGAGTCGACACCAACGCGGTGCTCGAGCGGATCGATCCCGCCAAGGACGCCGACGGCCTGCACCCGACGAACCTCGGTCGTCTCGTGCTGCGCGTCAACGAGGCCGTCACCTCGCCGCTGCCGTGCACGCCCGCCGGGATCATCGAGCTCGTGCGCCGGCACGGCATCGACCTCGCGGGCAAGGACGTGGTCGTCGTCGGTCGTGGCACCACCGTGGGCCGCTCGATCGGCCTGCTCCTGACGCGCCGCGAGATCAACGCGACGGTGACCCTCACGCACACGGGGACGCGCGACCTCGAGGCGCACCTGCAGGGTGCGGACGTCATCGTCGCGGCCGCCGGCGTCGCGGGCTTCGTCAAGCCCGCGCACGTCAAGCGGGGTGCGGTCGTGCTCGACGTCGGCGTGAGCCGCGTCGTCGAGCCCGAGACGGGCAAGGCCCGGCTGCGCGGCGACGTCGACCCCGGCGTCGCCGAGGTCGCGGGCTGGCTCTCACCCAACCCGGGCGGGGTCGGACCGATGACGCGCGCGATGCTCCTGGCCAACGTCGTCGACACGGCGGAGCGCCCCTTCGCCTGAGGGCAAGAGCGCTAGGGTGCGGCCATGAGCCGCGCCGCCGCGCCCCGGACCCCCCGCACGCGGGCCGCCGTCACCGCCGCCTACGGGGTCCAGGGCGCGGGGTTCGCCGTCGTCCTCACGAGCATCCCTGGGTACAAGGACCGCCTGGGGATGGGGGACGACGTCGTCACGCTCGTCGTGCTCGGCGTGTGCGTGTGCGCCGGGCTGGGCAGCGCGCTCTCGGGCGTGGTGTCGGCCCGGCGCGGGTCGCGGGTCGTCGTGGTGGGCGGGCTCCTGCTGGCGGCGCTCGGTATCGCCGGCGCCGGCGCGGCGCCCGCCTGGCCGCTCTTCTTCGCGGCGCTCGCCGTGTACGGCCTCGCGCTCGGGTCCGTCGACGCGGCGATGAACATGCAGGGCATCGACGTCGAGCGGGCCTACGGTCGCAGCCTGCTCGCCTCGTTCTACGCGGGCAACGCGGCAGGCGGCGTGCTCGGCGCGCTCGCCGTGTCGGGCGCGGCGCTCGTCGGGCTGGGACAACCGGTCGCGCTGCCGCTCGTCGCGGTCGTCGTGGCGGTGGCAGCGGTCGTCCTCTCGCCGCGCCTCGTGCCCGGTCGCGGTGCGCTGCCCGACGGCGCGCCCGCGGAAGTGCGGACGACGTCGCCCGAGGTGTCCCGCACCGCGCGTGACGCGTCGGCGACGGCCCCCGTGCCGGACGCACTGGGTAACGAGCACGGCGTGGCAGCGCCAGGCGCGCGCGTGGCCGCCGGGACGATCGCGCTGCTCGGGGTCGCGATGGTCGCGTTCCCCGTCGCGGACTCGGCGATCTCCAGCTGGAGCGCCACCTTCCTGCGGGACGTGCTCGCGGCCAGCGCCGTCGTCGCGCCCCTCGGGTACGCCGCGTACCAGGCGACCCTCATCGTGTCGCGGCTCACCGGGGACCGGCTCGTCGGACGGCTGGGCCGCGTGCGGGTCGTGCGGTGGGGCGGCGCGCTCGGCGCGCTGGGCTTCCTCGCGGTGGCCGCCGCCCCGGGCTGGCCCGTGGCAGTGCTCGGCCTCGCGGTGACGGGATTCGGGCTGGGCGTCGTCGCGCCGCTCGCATTCTCGGCCGCAGGTGACCGTGCGCGCGAGGCGGTCGCGGCGGCACGTCCGACACAGACGGGCGCTCTGCCGACGGGACCCGCGGCGGACGCCAGGACGGCTGGGGGAGCGACGACGGCGGTCGTCCCCGGCCCGGTCGGCGCGGCAGCGGACGGCTCCGTGGAGTCCGTGACGGACCGTGCCGTCGCACGGCTCAACGTCTTCACGTACGTCGGGGCCGTGCTCGGCGGCGTGCTCACCGGAGTCTTCGCGACGGCGGACCAGCTGCGCGCGGGGTTCGCGGTCCTCGCCGTCCTCGCGGCCGTGTCCGCGGTCCTCGCCGGCCGGTTCCGGCCGGTGGCTGCGGCGGTCGACGTGAGCGGGGCCACGCTCGCGCGCTGACCGCGACGTGGGCGGTCCGTGATGAGATGTCCCGGTGCCCGCGGCCGTCGTCGTCGCGTGCGCTCCGCCACCGAGGAAGGACCTCCGCTTGCTCACCGTCGCCACCGCCAACGTCAACGGGATCCGCGCCGCCGTCCGCCGAGGGATGGACGCGTGGATCGCGTCCCGGACCCCCGACGTGCTGCTCCTGCAGGAGGTTCGCGCGCCCGACTCGGTCGTGCACGAGCTGCTCGACGGCTGGCACGTCGCGCACCAGGCGTGCGACATCAAGGGACGCGCGGGGGTGGCCGTCGCGTCGCGCCTGCCCGTGCGGGCGGTGCGCGTCGGCCTCGGGGCCGAAGGGCCGGAGGCGCCCGTCGACACCGGCCGCTGGGTCGAGGCGGACCTCGAGCTGCCCGACGGGTCGACGCTCACGGTCGTCAGCGCCTACATCCACTCCGGCACCGTGTCCCAGCCCGAGACGATGACGCAGAAGTACGCCTACCTCGAGCGGGTCACGGCACGCCTGCGCGAGCTCTCCGCCGACGGGCGCCGCGCGGTGCTCGCGGGAGACCTCAACATCGCCCACCACAACGCCGACATCAAGAACTGGAAGGGCAACCTCAAGAGCGCAGGCTTCCTGCCCGAGGAGCGCGCGTACGTCGACACGTGGCTCGACGAGATCGGGCTCGTCGACCTCGGACGCGTGCACGGCGGCGAGGGCCCCGGCCCGTTCACCTGGTGGTCGTGGCGCGGGCGCGCGTTCGACAACGACTCCGGGTGGCGCATCGACTACCAGCTCGCGACGCCCGCGCTCGCCGAGCGCACCGTCAAGGTCGAGGTCGACCGCGCGCCGTCGCACGAGGAGCGCTGGAGCGACCACGCGCCGGTCGTCGTGACGTACGACCTCTGACCACTGGCCTCTGTGCTCCGACTGCGCGACGGCACCATGCGCTCAGGGCTCTCCGGGGCGTCCGTGCCGGGTCTACCCTCCGCGCCGCTCGTTCCTCGCGGCGCTCCCGCCAGACCCGCCACGACCCGGCACGGCTGCCCCTCCGGCCCTGAGCGCCCTTCTCGTCTCACCCGCGTGAACGCCACGACCGGCCACCGGCAGCGCCTCGGGCTCTGAGCGCCTTCCCCGTCCGCGCCACGTCGCCATCCGGCACGTCTGCCCGACGCGTCACGGCAGGTGCGAGCCGGACCGCCTGGCAAGGGCTTCTCGCGGCGGTCCGGCCCGTCTGCTCAGGCGACGGCGCCGGCCGGTGCCGACGGGACCGCGAGGAGGAAGCCCGGGGCGCCGAAGCCCTCGCGCTCGAACGCGGCGCGCACGGCGTCGGCGACGGCCTCCGCGCGGTCGGCGGCGACGAGCGCGATCGCCGAGCCGCCGAAACCTCCTCCGGTCATGCGTGCGCCCAGGGCGCCGGCGACGCGTGCGGCCTCGACGGCGACGTCGAGCTCGACGCTCGAGACCTCGTAGTCGTCGCGCAGGGACGCGTGCGACGCGTTGAGGAGCGGTCCGATCTCGTCGACGCGGCCGTCCTGCAGGAGCGCGACGAGGTCGCGGACGCGGCCGATCTCGGTGACGACGTGGCGCACCCGGCGCCGGGAGACGTCGTCGGGCAGCTTGTCGAGCGCGACGTCGAGCGTGCCGGCCGGGTCGTCGGACGACGCCGCGGCGTCGGCGAGCTCGCGCAGCGAGGCGAGCCCCAGGCTCTGCGCCGCGGCCTCGCACGTGTCGCGTCGCTGGGCGTACTGCCCGTCGACGAGCTGGTGCTCGGCGCGCGTGTCCATGACGAGCACGGCGAGGCCCGCGGCCCCGAGGTCGAACGGCTCCTGCTCCGCGGACTGCGTGGGGTCGAGACCGGGTCGGCAGTCGAGCAGCAGGGCGTGACCGACCTGGGCGCGCAACGACGCGGACTGGTCCATGCCCCCCGTCGGCGCCCCGGCGACCTCGTTCTCGGCGCGGATGCACGCCGTCGCGAGGGTCGCACGGCCGGCGTCGGACGCGGCGAGGCCGAGGCCCGCGACGTCGTCGAGCGCGACGGCGACCGCGCACTCGAGCGCGGCGGACGACGACAGCCCCGCTCCGAACGGCACGCACGAGTCGACCGCGGCGTCGAAGCCTGGGACCACTGCGGGGTCCGCGCCCGTCGCGGCGAGGTGCTCGCGCAGCGCCCACGCGACGCCGGCGACGTACGCCCCCCAGCCGGAGACCGCGCCGGGGGCGACGTCGTCGAGCGTCGTCTCCCACACCGCGCCGGGTGCCTGGGCGGAGGCGAGGCGCACGACGCCGTCGGTGCGCGGGCGCAGCGCGACGTATGTCCGGTGCGGCAGCGCGATGGGCAGGCACAGGCCGGCGTTGTAGTCCGTGTGCTCGCCGATGAGGTTGACGCGGCCCGGCGCGCTCCACACGCGCAGCTCGTCGCCGGGGCTGTCGCTGTCGTCGCTGGTGCCGAACGCCTCGGCGAACACCGTGCGCGCGCGGGCGGCGCCCTCGCCCTGCTCCCACGCGGGGACCCAGCCCCGCGCCGTGCCCGCCGGGGCGAGCTCCTGCAGACGTGCGGCGATCCGCTCGGGGGTCGTGTCGCTGATCCACGCGCCCATGCCGGACTCGGAACCGGCGAGGTACTTGAGCTTGCCCGGCGCACGGAGGACCGAGAAGACCTGCAGGTGCAGACGCGTGAGCGTCACGTCGTCCGTGCCGCCGTCCGCGACCGAGCGGCCCTCGTGCGCCGGAGCCTGGTGCCACGCGGCGATGTAGGGGAGGGGGATGGGGTCGCCGTCGGCCGTCTCGAAGAACCGGTCGAGCCGCCGCAGGAGCTCGAGGTACGTCGTCGCGAGGTCGTCGCGCTCGGCGTCGGTCAGGGCGGGCAAGTCGGGCACGTCACGGCGCGGTGCGACGTGCACCTCGACGGGCCACTTCGCCGCGTACGGCACGTAGGCGACCCAGTGCTCGGTCTCGAGGACGACGCGGCGCCCGTCGGCGAGCTCCGAGTCGAGGATGTCCCGCAGCAGGTTGCGGCCCGTGCGCTCGTGGTGGGCACGGGCCTGGGTGAGCAGTGCCCGCGTGCGCGGGGTGACGTACGGGTAGCCGTAGATCTGCCCGTGCGGGTGGTGCAGCGTGACGCCGATCTCCTGGCCGCGGTTCTCGAAGCAGAAGACCTGCTCGATGCCCGGGATCTGCCCGAGCGCCGCCGTGCGGTCGGCCCACGCGTCGATGATCGTGCGGACGCGCTGCGGAGGCAGCGCCCCGAACGACGTGTGGTGGTCGCTCGAGAAGCACACGACCTCGCAGCGCCCGGCGGCCGGGCCGTGGACCTGCAGGGGAGCGTCCTGGACCCGCTCGTCACCGATCCCCGGGACCCGCTGGAGCGACGGGAAGCGGTTCTCGAACACCGCGACGTCGTAGTCCGTGTCGGGGATCTCGCCGTCCGAGTACGCGCTGCCGGGCCGCGCGGGGCACAGCGGGCACGAGTCCGCAGCCGGGAGGAACGTGCGGTTCATGCGGTGCGCCGCCATCGGGATCCAGTCGCCCGTCAGCGGGTCGAGACGCATCTCGGGCCCGGTGTACGGGTGGGCGACGCCGTCCGGCCCGGGCACCGGGGCGAACCGGTCGGGCAGCGGGCGCGGGTCGTCGAGGCGGCGTGTGCGCTCGCCCGAGACGTACTCGGGCGAGTCGTCGAAGTAGACGAGGTCGCGGCCGTCGGCGAGGTGCGTCGCCGTGCGGCGCAGGTGCTGGTTCATGGGTGCGAGGGCTTCCGTCGGTGGTGCGGGGTCTGGGGTGCGGGTCTGGCGCCGGGTCGCCGTCTGGCGCCGGGTCGCCGGGGGTCAGGCGAGGACGAGCTGCTCGACGAGGTCGCGCACCCGTTCCTGCTCGCCCGCGGGGAGCGCGGAGTCCGTGACGAGCACGTCGACGTCCGCGAACGACGCGAAGACGCGCAGCCCCGTCGTGTGCCACTTCGTGTGGTCGGCGAGGACCACGGTGCGTCCGGCGGCGTCGATGAGCGCGCGGTTCGTCGCCGCCTCGTCGAGGTTCGGCGTGGTGAGACCGACGTCCGGGTCGATGCCGTGCGTGCCGAGGAACGTCTGGTCGACGCGCAGCCCGGCGAGGGCGGCCTCGGCGAGCGGGCCGACGAGCGCGTCCGACGGCGTGCGCGACCCCCCGGTGAGGATCGTCTCGAGCCGGGGGTCGTTGGCACGGTGCAGCGTCTCCGCGACGGGCAGCGAGTTGGTCACCACGGTGAGCGGGCGCAGCGCGGGCGAAGCGGCGATCTGCGCGGCGAGCAGGTGCGTCGTCGTGCCCGCGCTCAACGCGATCGAGGACCCGGGCGCGACGAGGCGGGCGGCCGCCTCGGCGATCGCCTGCTTCTCGTCCGTCTCGCGTGCGCGCTTCGCCGCGAACCCGGGCTCGTGCGACGTGGTGTGCGGGGCCACCGCGCCCCCGTGCACCTTGCGGACCAGGCCCTGGTCCGCGAGCTCGAGCAGGTCGCGCCGGATCGTCATGTCCGAGACGCCGAGGTCTCGGGTCAGGTCGCCGATCCGGACGGCACCGCTCGCGCGGACCTCCGCGAGGATCCGTTCGTGGCGCTGTGAGGCGAGCATGCCGACAGTATCGTCCAGCCGGCAGGATAAATCCAACACGATCCAACACGATTGAACACTGGGTTGCGGGTCAGGTTCCTCCGCGCAGTGCCGCGACCGGCTCGATCGCCGCAGCCTTGAGCGCGGGGTACGTCCCCGCGAGCAGGCCCACGACGCCGCCGAGGCACGCGGCCCCGAGCGCCATGCGGACGTCGAGGATCGGCGTCCACTCCTGCACGACCGAGACGACGACGACCGAGAGCACACCCAGTGCCGACCCCACCAGGCCGCCCAGCAGACCGATGACCACGGACTCCACGACGAACTGCCCCGCGATGTCCCGACGCGTCGCGCCGAGAGCGCGCCGCAGGCCGATCTCGCCCACGCGCTCCATGACGGACAGCAGCGTGACGTTGGCGATGCCGAGACCGCCGACGACCAGCGCGATGGCGCCCAGCGCGAGGAAGATCGCGTTGACGTCCGCCTGGACGTTCTCCTGCAGCGCCGACCCGGAGCTCGGTGCCATGACCGAGAAGCCCTCGGGGGCGTTGGGGTCGAGGGCGACGGGCACCTGACGGGCCACGACGCTGCCTGCGCCCGTCGCGATGCGGATCTGGAGCTCCTCGGGGGCCACGACCCCGAAGTCGGCCCGCGCGGTCCCCGCGGGAAGGATCACGGCGTCCAGGAGGTCGGTCCGTCGGCTCATGCCGTCGACGATCCCCATGACCGTGTACGACTGCTCGCCCACGAAGACCGACGGCTGGCTGTCGACCCGGTTGATGCCGAGCCGCTCGGCGGCGCGGACACCGAGCACGGCGACCCGGTCGGCCCGCGCGTCGTGGCCCGCGTCGAAGATGCGTCCGGTGACGACCTCGCCGCGGACCGCGCCGAGCAGTCCAGGACTGGCCGCGACGACGTCAGGGCTCGGCTGCGCGGCGACCGACGGGTCGTTCACGGGCACGGCCGTCACCGTCCGACCGGACACGTCGACCGGCGCGACGACCCCCGCCTCCTCGACCCCGGCCAGGCGCAGGACCCGCTCGCCCGCGTCCCAGGGGATGCGGGCGATCGCGCGCTCCTCCCCGGACATCAGCATGGTGGTCTCCGGCTCGACGACGACCTGCGTCGCGGCCACGGCGTCGAACTGCTTGCCGATCTGCCCGGCCGCGGTCTGCGCGAGGCCGACCGTCACGACGACCGACGCGATGCCGAGCACCGTGCCCAGCACCGTCAGCAGCAGGCGGCCCGGCCGCGCGCCGATGCCGTGCGCGGCCTCGGCGAAGAGATCACGCAGGCCGAACCGGTCCCGGCCGCGACCACGCACGGCGCGGACGCGACCCCGCCCGCGCTCGGTGTCGCTCCGGTCGCGCGCACGACCCCACGGCGGCCTCACCGGTCCAGCTCCTCGAGGCGGCCGTCGGCGATCCGGACCCGGCGCTGCGCCCGGGCGGACACGACGGGGTCGTGCGTGATGACGGCGAGGGTCAGCCCGTCGGCGTGGAGCTCGTCGAAGAGGTCCATGACCTCTCCCGAGCTGGCGGAGTCGAGGTTCCCCGTCGGCTCGTCCGCGAGCAGGAGGTGCGGCGCGGCGACGATCGCCCGCGCGACCGCGACGCGCTGCCGCTCGCCGCCGGAGAGGGTCGTCGGCTGGAACTGCGTCCGGTGCGTGAGGTGGACGCGCTCGAGGGCGGCGGTCGCGCGGGGCACCCGCTCGTCGCGGGGCACACCGCTGTAGAGGGTGGCCAGCAGCACGTTGTCGAGCACGGTGCGCTGCGGCAGCAGGTGGAACGACTGGAAGACGAAGCCGATCCTGCCGCCCCGCAGCGCCGACCGCGTCGCCTCGGAGGCGGTACCGGTCGGCACGCCGTCGAGGAGGTACTCGCCGTCCGTCGGCCGGTCCAGCAGGCCGAGGATATTGAGCAGCGTGGACTTCCCCGACCCGGACGGGCCGATGATCGACAGGTACTCGCCCGGGTCGACGCGCAGGCTGACGTCCCGCAGCGCCTCGACGACGGGCGGCCCCGGGAAGCTGCGGGTGACGCCGACGAGATCGACCACGGGGGGCGGTCCCGCGGTCGGTCCGGGTCCGGCGGGGGCTGCGTGCTCTGCGGGCTCTGTGGGCTCCGTGGTCGACGGCCCGGTGCCGCCCCGCTCCTGGAGGCCCGGCAGGCCCAGCTCGGTCCAGGTCACTCGCCGACCACCACCAGGTCGCCCTCGTCGAGCTCGCCGTCGGCGGAGACGATCTCGACGAAACCGCCGGCCGCGAGGCCGGTCTCGACGTCGACGAGCTCGGTCTCGGCGGAGTCGTCCGACCCGGACGACCGCTGGACCTCGACGCGCGACTCGCCGCCGGGTCCCGCGGTGAGGGCCGCGAGGGGCACCGCGAGCACCTCGCCGCCCGTGGAGCTCACCGGGACGCGCACCCGGACGTTCTGGCCCTGGAGCGCGCCGACCTGCTCCGGCGTGAGATCACCGGGCGCGAGGGTGACGACGAACCGTCGACCCCCCGCGGCGTCACCCGCGCCGTCGCCCGTGTCGCCGCCCTCTTCGCCATCGCCGCCCCCGGTGCTCGTCTCGATGGAGCTCACCGTGGCGGCCACCTCCGAGTCGTCCGGGAGGGTCACCGTGGCGGGGGCTCCGACCTCGAGCAGCTCGGCGTCGGACGCCGCGGCCGACGCCTCGAGCACGAGCGTCGCCCCGGAGACCGACATGACCGGGCCCTCGACCGTCCCGCCGCGCTGGACGAGCACCTCGTCGACGCGACGCGGGAGCCCGGCGAGGAAGAGGACCTCGCTCACGGGGAGCGGCGTGAGGGTCTGCGTGCCCGCCTCGGCGAGCGCCTCCTGCGCGTCCGCGAGCTGGCGGCGCGCCGACTCGACGGCAGCCGACTCCGCGCTCGTCTCGCGCGGCCGGTCGAGCGCGGCGCGCTGGGCCTGCGCCAGGCGCAGCGCGTCCTCGGCCCCGGGGACGTCGCCGCCCTCCGTCGTCGCCGCCGTCAGGGCGCGCTCGGCGGCACGGACCGCGTTGTCGCTCTCGAGCTTCTCGACGTCGCTCGCACCGGCCTGGGCCGCGGTGAGCGCGGCCTGCGCGGCGTCCAGCGAGTCCTGGGCCGCCCGCACGCCCTCGCGCGCCGAGGAGACGGCGAGCTCCGCCTCCTCGTCGGCGGACGGCGCCGGATAGCCCACCTGGGCGTACAGCCGCTCGACGGCGGCCGCGGTCGCCGCGTCGTACCGGTCGTCGTCGGCGCGGCCCGGGTCGATGCCGACCGCCGCGAGCGCCGCCTTGAGCTGGAGCACGTCGGGCCCGGAGACCCCCGCCCGGAGCGTGCGGTACGCGGGCAGCTCGCCCGGGAGGACGACGACGGGCCGGCCGGCGATCTCGAGCGCGACGCCCGCCGGGCCGAGCTCGGCCCCGAGCTCGGGGACCTGGCCCGTCACGACGGCCGGGCCACCGAGGTCGCCGGTCTCGATCTTCACCGACACCGCGTCGTCGTACGTCGCGTCGGCGCGGAGCGTGACGTCGTTGGCGATGACGCGCTTCTCGACGGGGACCGTGATGGCGCCGGCGGCCGGCGGCTCCGCGTCGGCGGCGGCCTGTGCGGGGGACACGACGAGCCTGCTGAGCAGGATGCCGGCGACGAGGCTGAGGGCGGCGACGCCTGCCACGAGGACGATGAGCCGGTTGCCGCTCAGCGCGAAGGAGCGCCGCGGGCGCCCCGCGTCGGGCGGGTCGGCGGGGGCAGGCGTCGCCAGGGTGTCGACACCCGTTCCCGGCGCTCCTGGTCCATCGAGGCCCTGGCCGGACGCGCTCACTCCTGGGCCTCGGCGACGAGGTCGCGGATCGTCTCGAGCGTGTCGGCGTGCTCCTCGACGAAGGCGGCCTCGAGGTCCCGCTGGACGTCCTGGTAGGTCTTGTCGTAGGAGACGTCCTCCTTGCAGGTGTGGTCGGCGACCGCGGTGTCCCGCTCGAGGTCCTGGATCTCCTTCATCTGCTCCTCGCTCGGCCCCTCGGGAGAGTCCGTCTCCCACATCGCGTTGGAGCGCTCCATCATGTCGTCCATCGCCTCCTGCGGCGTCGAGTAGCCGCTGAAGCCGGCGTCGGCCATGCACTCGGCCCAGGCCGTCGTGACGTCCTCGAGCCGCGGGTCCTTCTCGATCTCCTCGTAGAGCTGTGTCGTGGCGTCGTTGAAGGCCACCATCTCCTCGCTCTCCCACAGTGCGTTCTGGGCGCCGTAGACCTCTTCCTGCGCGGCGCCCTGGCAGCCGGCCTGCGCCGGGTCGTACTCGGGCATCTCGGCGTCCTCGTCGTACTCCATGCTCGCCATGTCGCCGTAGAGGGCCTCGTAGTAGGCCGTCTGCTCCGACTCGGACATCGCGTCGACGTACTCCTGGTTGGGGTCGACGTAGGCGTCCATCGCGGCCTGCTCCTCCTCCGACATCTCCGGTTGGAGCGAGAAGCCGTAGCCGTACTCGGCGGCGTACTCGGCCGGGTCCTGGTCGGAGGTGTCGAACGAGAAGGTGGACTGCGACTGGTCGACGGGCTTGTACTCGAAGCCCTGCTCCGTCATGCAGCGTGCCGTCGCCTCCTCGATCTCCATCGCCTCGGCGTTCGCCTTCTCCTCGTCGTACTCCCCGTAGACGTCCTCCCAGAAGTCCGCGAGGGGGCCGTCGGTACCGGTGTCGGAGGCTTCGCCCGAGCCGCCGCAGGCGGTCAGCAGGAGGGCGGCACCGAGGACGAACGACGTCGTCGCGGTGCGGCGGGCGAGTGAGGGTCGGGCCACGGGAGTTCTCCTTGGTCAGGGCCGTCGTCCCGGGGGTCCCGAGCATCTGGCCGTCGTGCGGCTGTCGTGAACGATGACGTGCGAGGTGGTGCGGCGGTGCAGGTCGTGCGGGGTCGTCGGAGGAGGAGGGCGAGGTCAGTAGCGGATCGCGTCGATCACCTTGACGCGGACCGCGACGAGGGCGGGGATCAGCCCGGCGAGCGCCCCGACGCCGGCGGCGGCGAGCAGCCCGGTGACCGCGGCCGACACGGGAAAGGCCGGACGGTCCTGGACGGCCGAGCCCATGAGCTGGTCGATCGGGACGTTGTGGAGCGCCACGACGGCGACGCTCACCCCGACCACGCCCGCGACGAGGGTCGCGACGACGCTCTCCATGAGCACGGAGAAGAAGACGCGGCCGGAGCTCGCGCCGAAGCTGCGGCGGATGCCGATCTCGCGGATGCGGTAGCGCACGGTCACCAGGCCGATGTTCACGAGCCCGAGCCCGCCGAGCAGGAGCGCGATCGCGCTCACGCCGATCACGACCCACCGGATCGCGCCGTCGATGACGTCGTAGGCGGGGGAGTCCATCCGGTAGACCTCGACCTGCGTCCCGGGGATCGCGGCGGTGACGTCGCGCCGGATCGCGTCCGTGAGGGGGTCCGCGAGGTCGGGCGGGACCCACAGCTCGAGCGACGGCGGCCCGCTCGTCATCAGGGACTCGGGCGTGGCCCACCGCGCCTGGGCGCTGACGAGCACGTAGGCCTCGGGCGTCATGCCGGGCCAGGGGTCCGGGTAGGAGCCGACGACGGTCGCCACCACCGGGTTGTCGCCGCCGATCGTGACGGTGGGGTGGTCGGCCACGCGCACGCCGCCCATCGCGTCGAGGAAGCTCTGGTTCACGACGAGCGCGGGGGACAGGCGGTCCTCGTCGGCCTCGGTGAGCCATCGCCCGGACTCCACCTCGAACCGGTGCATGAGGGCCCACCCGGGCTCGACGCCGTTGGTCCACACCTCCTGCGCCCCGTCGGGGAAGCGCATCGTGGCCGGGCTCGACGTGCGCAGCGACGTGTGCTCAACCTGGTAGCGCTCGACGACCTCGTCGAACACCGCGACGTAGTCGTCGGGCGAGGGCTGCTCGGCACCAACGGGCCACGCGGAGACGTTGAGCGAGGCGGGCCGGCCGCCGTCGCGCTCGGTCGTCTCCGCGGACACCTGCCGCAGCATCGCGCCCGCCGCGGAGATCGACGTGATGGCGCACACGGCGACCGCGACGCCGACGAGGGCGAGCAGCACGCGCAGCCGGTGGACCCGCAGCTCCTCCCACGCCTCGATGACGGCGCCCACGATCCCCGTCACGCGGCGTCACCCCCGCGCGACCGTGCGCTGTCGACGAGCAGGGGACGGGCGACGTGCTCGGCCTGGTGGTCGTCGTCCGTGCGGTCGTGGGTCCGGTCGTGCGTCCGGCCTGCGACCGGCTGCCCCTCGACGGACGGGACGCCACCGGGGTCGCGCGTCGCGCCGTCGGACAGGGCGGCGAGCGCCCCGAGCGACCCGGCGCTGCGGGCGCTGATGGCGATGGGCGTGAGCACGCCGTCGGCGAGGCGGAACTGGCGCGAGGCGCGCGAGGCGACCGCGAGGTCGTGCGTGATCGTGACGAGCGCGGAGCCGTTCTCCCGGGCGATCGTGTCGAGCAGGACCATGACCTCGGTGCCCGTGTCGACGTCGAGCGCCCCCGTCGGCTCGTCGGCGAGGATGACGCGCGGGACGCGGACGAGGGCTCGGGCGATGGCGACGCGCTGCTGCTCGCCGCCCGAGAGCTTCTCCGGGCGCGTGTCGAGCCGGTCGCCGAGCCCGACGCGCTCGAGCATCTCTGCCGCGAGGGTGCGTCGGCGCCAGAACTGGCGACCGCGCGCGTAGAGCAGCGGCGCGACCACGTTCTCGAGGGCCGTGCGGCCCTGCAACAGGTTGAACTGCTGGAACACGAAGCCGAAGTCGGCGCCTCGTCGCCGTGCCCGGGCGCGCCCCGACAGCCGGCCGACGGGCACGCCGTCGAGCAGGAGCTCGCCCGCGGTCGGGGAGTCGAGGAGCCCGAGGAGGTTGAGCAGCGTGGACTTGCCGGTGCCTGACCGGCCGACGACCGACACGTGCTCGCCGGCGTCGACCGTGAGGTCCACACCCCGCAGGATCTCCAGGACCCGGTCGTCGGGCAGCCGGACGGAGCGCGTCACGCCGTGCAGCTCGAGCAGGCTCATCCGACGAAGACCTCGCCGGTCGCGCCGCCCTCGACCGGGGCGACGTCCTGTCCCGGGACGAACTCGAGGACCTCGTCGCCCTCGGCGAGCCCTTCGACGATCTGGACCTGCGACCCGTCGGTGAGACCCAGCGTGACCGGGCGCTCCTCCGGCTCGCCGTCCTCGCCGAGGACCCAGACCTTGCCCTGCTCGACCCTGCCGAGGACCGCGGTCACCGGGAGGACGAGGGCGCCCTCCGCCGAGCCGGCGGTGATCTCGAGCTGGGCGGCGAGCCCGGCGAACACCGTCACGTCACCCGGGACGGCGCAGGTCACGGACGCGGACCCTCCCGTCGCGGCAGGGTCGGCCGCGGGGTCCTCGGGCGCGCCGGAGGTGGTGGCTGCCGACCCCATGCGCAGGCCCGTGCAGGTGAACGGTGCGGGCCCGCCGGTCACGGTGACGGTCGCGTCGGTCGGGATCTGCAGGAGGCGGAACTGCTGGTCGGCCAGGAGAGAGCCGGTGGCGGAGAGCGTCCCGGGGGAGATCGTCGCGAAGTCGTCGCCGACGGCGACCTCCTGGTCCACGAGCGCCGTGAACGTCGCGACGGTGCCGGCGGTCGTCGCGGTGACGGTCTCGCGCGTGACCTTCGGCCGCCGCTCGGTGACGGTGACCTCGCCCGTCTCGGGGTCGGTCTTCGTGAGGGGCTCCTGGGGCTCGGTCAGGGTCACCTCGAGCAGGGGCGCACCGGCGGCCACGACGTCGCCGGGCTTCGCGTGCACCGCGGTGACCGTCCCGCGCTGCGTGACCTTCTGGGTGGTCGCGGGATCGGCGACGATCTGCCCCGTGACGGTCACGGTGTTGACGATGTCCCCCGTCGCGACGGCGACCTGCGGCTCGACCAGCTGGGCGGAGGGCGTCGCGGGGTCCGGCGGGGTCTCGGGTGCCGACCGGAACGCGATGACCGCGAGCGAGACGGCGATGACCCCCCAGACCAGGAGTCGGAGTGCGGGGAAGACGAACCGGCGGGTGATACCCACGAGCGGGCTCCTGTGAGGACGGGGCGGCCAGGACGGCGGGACGGACGCCGACGACGGCGACCCGGCACGAGGCTAGGGCGGTCCGGAAGGCGCCGTCCTCATCCCTCGGGTGGAGATCCGTCGCGCGCACGTACGCCTCAGGTCATGCCCGGGCAACGGCGCGAGGGCTGGAGGCGTCTGCTGACAGAGAGCGCCAGGGGTCCCGAGGGCCGTGCCCACGGGACGCGCAGCGTCGAGCACGCGGTGTCCCGGTGCACGTCGCAGACGTGCGGACAGCGACGACGGCACGCGTCGACCCCCTCTTCCGACCCCGCAGGGTCGCCCCCTGGCGAATTGGGGGAGAGGCTATACCATCCCGTGGCGTGCCGACCAGAGCGTCTGGACGGGCGTCCCGTCCGGTGCCCCGGACGGGTCAGACGACGGAGACCCCGAGGCGACGACCCGCGAGGCCGCGCGGGCGCCGCGCCAGGCCGCGTGCGACGTCGTGCAGCGCGACGGCCGCCGCGGAACCCGGGTGGGACAGGACGACGGGTGTCCCGCCGTCGCCCGCCTCGCGCAGCGACACGTCGAGGGGGACCTGACCGAGGAGCGGGACGTCGGAGCCGACCGCGCGCGAGAGGTTCTGCGCGACCCGCTCGCCCCCGCCGGAGCCGAAGAGCTCGAGCCGTGACCCGTCCGGCTGCTCGAGCCACGACATGTTCTCGACCACGCCGACGACGCCCTGCTGCGTCTGCGTCGCGACGGAGCCCGCTCGCTCGGCGACCTCGGCCGCCGCGACCTGCGGCGTCGTCACGACGAGGATCTCGCTGCCCGGCAGGAGCTGCGCGACGGAGATGGCGATGTCGCCCGTGCCGGGCGGGAGGTCGAGCAGGAGCACGTCGAGGTCGCCCCAGTACACGTCCGCGAGGAACTGCTGGAGGGCGCGGTGCAGCATCGGCCCGCGCCACACGACCGGCTGTCCGGCGGGCACGAACATGCCGATCGAGACGACCTTGACGCCGTGCGCGACGGGCGGCAGGAGCATCGAGTCGACGCGCGTGGGCTGCCGGTCGACCCCGAGCATGCGCGGGATCGAGAAGCCGTAGATGTCGGCGTCGACGACGCCGACGGAGAGACCGTCCGCGGCGAGCGCGACCGCCAGGTTCGCCGTCACGGACGACTTGCCGACGCCGCCCTTGCCCGACGCGATCGCGTACACCTTCGTCAGCGAGTCGGGCTGCGCGAACGGGATCACCGGCTCGCCGACGCCGCCGCGCAGCATCGTGCGCAGCTCGGCGCGCTGCTCGGCGCTCATCACGCCCAGGTCGACGCGCACGTCGTCGACCCCGGCCACCGCACGGACGGCGGCGTCGACGTCGCGCACGAGCGTGTCGCGCATCGGGCACGTCGCGACGGTGAGGTCCACGCCGACGGTGACCAGCGCCCCGCGGCCGTCGCGCTCCTGCGTGTCGACCGAGCGCACCATCCCGAGATCCGTGACGGGTCGGCGGATCTCCGGGTCGAGGACGGTCGCGAGGGCGGCGCGGACCGCGTCCTCGAGGGGGGCGGCGGGAGCGTCGGGCATGGCTCCATCGTAGGTGCGGGCGGGTGCGGGCGAGCCGTACTACCGTGCACGGATGGACGCCCTCGCCTCCCTGGTGCGTGACAGCGAGCTGTTCGGTGACGCGGCGCGCAGCGCGCCGCCCGATGCGCGCGTCCCGTCGTGCCCCGAGTGGGTGGGCGCGGACCTCATGTACCACCTGGCGGAGGTGCAGGACTTCTGGGCCCGCGTCGTCGGCCCGGAGCCGGGCCACGGGCTCGACGGCGACGACGTGCCGCCCCTCGCGCGCCCGGCGTCGGACGCCGAGCTGCCCGCGCTCCTCCAGCGCTCCACGAGCCGCCTCGTCGCGGCGCTGCGGGGACGCGACCCCGACGAGCCCTGCTGGTCCTGGCACGAGGAGGGGCGCCACGTCGGCTGGGTCCTGCGCCGCCAGGCGCACGAGGCGCTGATCCACCGGGCCGACGCCGAGCTCACGGCGGGCCGCGACGTCACGCCGGCAGACCCGGTCGTCGCCGCCGACGGCGTCGACGAGGTGCTCGCCGTCATGGTCGACGGCGTCCCTGGCTGGGGCGTCTTCACGCCCGACGGCGCGACCGTCTCCGTGGTCGTCGACGGACCGGGGGAGACCCCGCGGAGCTGGGAGCTCGCGTTCGGGCGGTTCACGGGGACGGGGCCGGAGTCGGGCACCGCCTACGACCTCGACACGGCCCAGCTCGTCGACCTCCCCGGCTCCACCACGACCCAGGTCGCCGGGCCGGCGTGGGCGCTCGACCTGTGGCTGTGGGGCAGGGGCACCGCGGACGGGCTCACCGTCGCGGGGGACCCCGCGCTCGTGGACCGGCTGCGTCGCGTCGCCGCGGAGGGGACGCGGTAGGAACCGCGTCGACATCGACCCGAGCGTCCCGAGATCGACCCTCCGAAGGTCGACCTGGCGACGGGCGGGTCGATCTCGCGGCTCAGTCTCGCGCCGGCGCGTCCTCCTCGTCGGTGGCCGGCCGCGCCGACTTCTCCTCGAGCTCCTCGAGCAGGTTGCGGATCTCCGACCGGACGAAGTCGCGCGTCGCGACCTCGCTCAGCGCGATGCGCAGCGCGGCCATCTCGCGCGCGAGGTACTCCGTGTCGGCGAGGTTGCGCTCGGCGCGCTGGCGGTCCTGCTCGGCGGTGACGCGGTCGCGGTCGTCCTGGCGGTTCTGCGCGAGCAGGATGAGCGGCGCGGCGTACGACGCCTGGAGCGACAGCATGAGCGTCAGCGCGGTGAAGCCGAACTCGGCGGAGTCGAAGCGCAGCCCCTCGGGGCCCCACGAGTTCCAGACGATCCACACGACGCAGAAGATCGTCAGGTAGATGAGGAAGCGCGGCGTGCCGAGGAACCGCGCGATGCCCTCGGTCGCCCGGCCGACGGCGTCCTGGTCCATGCGGTTGCGGGGCAGGAGCGTGCGCCGTGCCGCCTTCGGCGTGTCGAGACGCTCAGCCACGGGGCGCCTCCGTCCGGGCGCGGGGTGTCGTGCCCGGGCTCAGATCCTCCGGCCGGTGCTCGACCTCGAGGTCGTCCGTCTCGCGCCAGTCCTCGGGGAGCATGTGGTCGAGCACGTCGTCGACGCTGATCGCGCCGAGGAGGCGCTTCTCGGAGTCGAGCACGGGGACGCACAGCAGGTCGTACGTGGCGAGGATGCGCGTGACCCGACCGAGCGGCGCGTCGGGCGCGATGCCCTCGACGTCCGTGTCGAGCACCGACCCCACCGCGGCGTGCGGGGGCTCGCGCAGGAGCCGCTGGAAGTGCGCGACGCCGAGGAACCGACCCGTCGGCGTCTCGAGCGGGGGGCGCACGACGAACACCATCGACGCCAGGGCGGGCGCGAGGTCCTTGCGCCGGATCTGCGCGAGCGCCGTCGCGATCGTCGTCTCGGGCCCGAGCACGACCGGCTCGGTCGTCATGAGACCGCCCGCGGTGTCCTCGGCGTACGCGAGCAGACGCCGCACGTCGCGCGCCTCGTCGGGCTCCATGAGCTCGAGGAGCTGGGCCGCCTGCGCCTCGGGCAGCTCGTGCAGGAGGTCCGCGGCGTCGTCGGGCTGCATGGCCTCGAGCACGTCCGCGGCACGGCCCGTGTCGAGGCCCGAGAGGATCGCCACCTGGTCGTCCTCGGGAAGCTCCTCGAGGACGTCCGCGAGGCGCTCGTTGTCGAGCGCGCCCGCGACCTCGAGGCGCCGCGTGTCCCCGAGGTCGTGGATCACGTCCGCGAGGTCCGCGGGCTTGAGGTCGTCGTACGCGGCGAGCAGCATGGCGGCACCCTGGGCGGCTCCGGTGCGCCCCGCGAGACCGGTGACCGCGCCGGTGTCGACGACGACGGCGTCCCCGCGCCGCCGCAGGCGCAGCGTGCCCTTGTGCTCGCCGGTGCGCCGGACGTACAGCTTCGCGACGAGCCAGTCGCCGGTCCGCTGCCGCTCGATCGCGAGGTCCTCGATCGTGCCCGTGCCCGAGCCGTCGACGAACTCGACGCTCCGCTCGAGGAGCTCGCTCAGGGCGAGCGTCTCCATGGCGCGCTGCTCGAAGCGGCGCATGTTGACGAGACCCGTGGAGATGACCTGCCCGCTGTCGATGCTCGTGACGCGCGTGAGCGGCAGGAACACGCGACGCCGGCCGGGCACCTCGACGACGAGGCCCACGGCCCGGGGCAGCCCTTTGGGACGCAGGAGCACGACGACGTCGCGCACCCTCCCGACCTGGTCGCCGATCGGGTCGAACACGCTGGTCCCCGCGAGGCGCGCGACGAAGACGGTGGTGGCTGCACTCACGCCGCCAGCGTACGCACCTGCCGCACGCGGCGCGCCGGAAGCCCGCCCCGCGCGGCGAGGCGGGCCGGGTGGCACCGTACCGCCGTAGCGCGGCACCCACGAGTAGGACAGACTGGGCGAATGAGCATGTCGCGCCCGAACGTCAACCCCCGAGTCCCCACCCTCCCGCGCGGCGAGGAGGTCGCGTCCTACGCGACGTACCTCGAGGCCCAGAAGGCCGTCGACTACCTGTCGGACAACAAGTTCGCCGTCGAGGTCGTGACGATCGTCGGGACCGACCTGCGGATGGTCGAGCGCGTCACCGGACGGCTCACCTACGGTCGCGTGGCGCTCGCGGGCGCGGCGTCGGGGGCGTGGTTCGGCCTGTTCGTCGGGCTCCTGCTCTTCATGTTCTCCGGCTCGGGCGGCTACGTGCTCACCGGCATCGCGATCGGTGCGGGCTTCGGCCTGCTGTTCTCCGTGCTGTCGTACGCGCTGACCCAGGGCAAGCGCGACTTCACGTCCCAGAGCCAGATCGTCGCGTCGCGGTACGCGATCCTGTGCGCCACGGAGCGCGCGGGCGACGCTCGCCAGCTGCTGGCCCGCATGCCCGAGGGTGCCGGCGGGGTCCGCGCGCCCGCCGTTCCCGCGAACCCCACCTGGGGCTCGCCGACCGGGGTGCCGCCGCAGCACCAGGCCCCGGTGCCGCCCTCGGCCGGCCAGGCCCATCCTCCGGTGGCGCCCCCGGCAGCGCAGCCGGCGAGCCAGGATGCGCCGACGCCGCCCCCGGCCAGGACGCCCGACCCGCGCTGGACCACGCCCTCCGGCGAGCCGCGCTACGGGGCGATGCGCCCGACGTCGGGCACGGCGGACGCGCCGGAGCAGGCCGCTCCGCAGAACTCGGCCGAGCGGCCCGCCGACCCGACGCCCCCGGCCTGAGGCCGGGCGGCGCGCCCGACGCCGGGCGGAGCGCTCAGGCGCGCAGCGACGCCATCCACGCCTCGACGTCCTCGGGACGGCGCGGGAGCGCGGCCGACAGGTTCTCGTTGCCGTCGGCCGTGACGAGCACGTCGTCCTCGATGCGCACGCCGATGCCGCGGTACTCCTCGGGCACGGCCAGGTCGTCCGCCTTGAAGTACAGCCCCGGCTCGATGGTGAAGACCATCCCCGGCTCGAGGATCCCGTCGAGGTAGAGCTCGCGGCGTGCCTGCGCGCAGTCGTGCACGTCGAGCCCGAGGTGGTGCGACGTGCCGTGCACCATCCAGCGGCGGTGCTGCTGGCCCTCGGGGGACAGCGACTCCGCGGCGCTCACCGGGAGCAGGCCCCACTCCTCGAGGCGCGCCGCGATGACCTCCATCGCCGCGGCGTGCACGTCGCGGAACCGCGCGCCCGGCACCGCGACGTCGAACGCGGCGTCGGCGGCGTCGAGCACCGCCTGGTAGACCCGACGCTGCACGTCGGTGAACTCGCCGTCCGCCGGGAGCGTGCGCGTCACGTCGGCGGTGTAGAGCGAGTCGACCTCGACGCCCGCGTCGAGCAGCACGAGCTGGCCCGAGCGCACGACGCCGTCGTTGCGGATCCAGTGCAGCGTCGTGGCGTGCTCGCCCGCCGCGGCGATGGTCTCGTAGCCGACGGCGTTGCCCTCGAGACGCGCGTGGCCGTCGAACGTCGTCTCGATGACGCGTTCGCCGCGGCGGTGGCCGAGCGCGCGCGGCAGGGTGCGCACGACCTCCTCGAAACCGGCGATCGTCGCGTCGACGGCGGAGCGCATCTGCTCGACCTCGTGCGCGTCCTTGACGAGCCGCAGCTCGGACACGGCCTCGACGAGCGCGGCGTCGGTGCGCCGGTACGCCGCCTCAGCGCGCGCGAGCCACTCGGCCTCGGTGCGCTCCTGCTCCTCCTCGGCGGTCTGCTCGGCGGAGTCCTCCAGCCCGGCCTCCGCGCGGATCGCCTCGACGAGCGCCTCGACGGCCTCGTCCGCCCCCGTCACGACGAGCAGGACGGTCCCGTCGGGTCCGACGTCCTTCGCGAGGGCGTCGCGCAGGCCGTCGACGTGGTGCGCCTCGACGCCGGTCAGCGTCGTGACGTCGTCGAGCGACGGGCGCGCACCGACCCAGAACTCGCCGTAGCGGGCGTCGGCGTAGAACTCCTCGGTGTCGCGCGCGGCGAGCGGCCGCACGTAGAGGACCGCGTGGTGCGCGCTCCGTGCGCCGTCCGGGCCCGAGGGGTCCCCGGTCCCCGGCTCCACCGGGTGCAGGACGAGCACCGCGTCCGGCTCCTGGTCCCAACCCGTGCCCGTGAGGTGGGCGAACGCCGAGTGCGGGCGGAACCGGTAGTCGGTGTCGTTCGAGCGGACCTTGAGCGGACCGGCCGGGATCACCAGACGTGCGCCGGGGAAGCGCGCCGAGAGCGCGGCGCGGCGTGCGGCCGCGAACGGCGCGGCGGGCGACGGCTCGACGTCGAGCACGGCGCGAGGCGCCCAGCCGCTCGTGATGAACGCCTTGAACGCGGCGGAGTCGGGGCGCTGCGAGCGGTTGCTCCCGCGCGCCGACACGTCCTGGGTCTCGTCCGGGCTCGCAGCGTCTGCCGCGGCGGGAGCGGTGTTCTCGGTGGGCTCGGGGGTGACGGGGGTGGCGTCGGTCATGCCCCCAGTGTCGCACCGCGGGGTCGGCCGAAGTCGGCGAGGGCGCGGGTGAGCACGCGGTTGAACGCCTCGGGCGCCTCGCTGTTCACGTCGTGGCCGGCGCGGGGCACGACGACGAGCGCGGCGTCCGCGGCCGCCGCGAGGTAGCGCTGCTCGTCGAGACGCAGGTGGTCGCGCGCGCCGTTGACGAGCCAGACGGGCACGTCCACGTCGCGCACGTGGCCGAGCCAGGAGCGCCCGGCGAGCTGGGTCAGCGCGTCGGTGACGACCCCCCAGCCGGGGCCCTGCACGGGAGCGCCGTCGGCCCAGCGC
Organism: Cellulosimicrobium sp. PMB13; assembly: GCF_051294865.1. NCBI lineage: Bacteria > Bacillati > Actinomycetota > Actinomycetes > Micrococcales > Promicromonosporaceae > Cellulosimicrobium > Cellulosimicrobium sp. PMB13. Next base: position 2,238,772 of record NZ_CP145910.1, read on the forward strand.
ACCGAGGACGACGCCGCGCCGCCACCCGGCACGGACCGGCCGGCGCGGGCCATGGTCGACCACGCGGTCGTCGTCGTGCGGGCCGCCCACCGGGCGCCGCGGCCGACGACGCCTCCGCTCGCGACGACGAGGCGCGCGACGTCCCGGTAGAGGGCGACGGGCTTGCCCTTGGGGTCGGACGTGCAGCCCGCGGCGACGACGCCCGCGAGGTGGGCAGGGCGTCGTGCCGCCCACGCGAGGGACGTGTACCCGCCGAGCGAGAGCCCGACGAGCGCGACGCGACGGCCCGGTCCGAACGAGGCCGCGGCGTCGTCGATCACCTCGAACGAGCGCTCGAGCGAGAAGCGTTCGCGGGCGAGCGCCCCGTGCGCGGGGAGGTCGACCGCGACGGCGTCGTGGCCGAGCGACCGCACGTGCTCGACCTGACCGTCCCAGATCGCTCCCGAGGTGCGCAGGCCGTGGACGAAGACGACCGCGGGCGTGGCGGGCGTCGTTGCTGTGGTGGAGGTCATCGTGGTCGACCCTCGCACCCCTACCTGGGACGGCCGTGGGCAGCCGCCGGGCCCCGCGTGAACATCGTGTGCGGGTCCCGTGCCGCCCGTCACTATCCTGGGGGGCGTGCGCATCGACCTCCACACCCACTCGACGGCGTCCGACGGCACGGACGCGCCGGGGGCGGTCGTCGAGGCGGCGGCCGCGGCCGGGCTCGACGTCGTCGCGCTCACGGACCACGACACGACCGCCGGCTGGGCGCAGGCGACGGACGCGGCGCTGCGCACGGGCGTCGCGCTCGTGCGGGGCGCGGAGATCTCCGCGCGCTCGGGCGGGATCAGCGTCCACGTCCTGTCCTACCTGCACGACCCGGCGCACGCGGCGCTGCTCGACGAGCTGGAGCGCACGCGCGACGCGCGCACGAGCCGCGCCCGCCGCATGGTCGACCTGCTCGGCGAGGACTATCCGATCACGTGGGAGGATGTGCTCGCGCAGACCGCCGAGGGCACGACGATCGGGCGACCGCACATCGCGGACGCGCTCGTCGCGGCCGGGCACGTGACCGACCGCTCCGCGGCGTTCGCGACGATCCTCGCGCCCGGCACGCCGTACTACGTGCCGCACTACGCCCCGAGCGCGGCCGCCGCCGTGCGCGGCGTGCGTGCGGCCGGAGGGGTCCCCGTCTTCGCCCACCCGGGCGCGGACGGCCGGGGCCGGGTCGTGGCGGACGTGGTGATCGAGGAGATGGCCGCGGCAGGGCTCGCCGGGCTCGAGGTGCACCACCGCGACCACGACGAGCGTCAGCGCACCCGGCTCGACGAGATGGCCCGCACCCTGGGCCTGTTCGTCACCGGGTCGAGCGACTACCACGGGGCCGGCAAACCGAACCGGCTCGGGGAGAACACGACAGCACCGACCGTGCTGGAGCAGATCGAGGAGCTGGGACAGCTGGACGTGATCCGATGAGCCGCCGACCGACGAGCCGCCGAGGCCGCCTCCCGGGGCCGGGCCCGGTGGGCGCACGATGAACGAGTGGTTCGACGTCCGGCTCTTCACCGAGGTCTTCGTCACCCTCTTCGTCATCATGGACCCGCCGGGCACCGTCCCGGTGTTCCTCGGCCTGACGAGCGCGATGGGCGCGAAGCAGCGCAACCAGGCGGCACGGACCGCGATCCTCGTGGCGTTCGGCGTCATCGTGGCGTTCGCGGCGTTCGGCCAGCAGATCCTCAGCTACATGCACATCTCGCTCCCCGCGCTGCAGACGGCGGGCGGCCTGCTCCTCCTGCTCGTCGCGATGGAGCTCCTCACGGGCAAGATGGAGGAGCCGCAGCCCTCGGGCAACAAGGGGGTCAACGTCGCGCTCGTGCCGCTCGGCACGCCGCTCCTCGCAGGACCGGGCGCGATCGTCGCGACGATGGTGTTCGTGCAGCGGGCCGGTGAGCGGGGCGGCGGTCTGGCGGAGTGGGTCGCCATCGTGGCGGGCGTCGTCGCGGTGCACGTGTGCCTGTGGCTCTCGATGCGCTTCGCGAACGTCATCAACCGCGTCCTCGGTGACTCGGGGACGATCCTCGTCACGCGCATCGCCGGCCTCCTGCTCGCGGCCATCGCCGTCCAGCTCGTGGCCGACGCCGTGACGCAGTTCGTCCAGACGGCCTGAGCGTGCCGGGTCGGGGACGGGGCCCGAGCGGGGTGCGTCCGCTCGGCGTCGCGGCCGTCGTCGCGATGCTGCTCGCCGCGCTCAACCTGCGCCCCGCGGTGGTCGCGGTCTCGCCGCTGCTCGGCGAGATCCGTGCCGACACGGGGCTGAGCGCCACCGCGGCCGGGATGCTCACGACGCTGCCCGTCCTGTGCTTCGGGCTCCTCGCGCCGGTCGCGCCGGTGCTCGCGCGGCGCTGGGGGCTCGAGCGCGCGCTCTTCGCCGCTCTCGTGGTGCTCGCCGTCGGCTTCGCGGTCCGCCTCGTGCCGACCACGTGGGGGCTGTTCGCCGGCACGCTCGTCGTGGGGAGCGCGATCGGGGTCGGCAACGTGCTGCTGCCCGCGCTCGTCAAGCGCGACTTCGCCGACCGCGTCGGGCTCATGACCGGCCTGTACTCGATGTCGCTGTCCGGCGGTGCGGCGCTCGCCGCCGGTCTCACGCTCCCCGTCGCGAACGCCGCGGGCCTCGACTGGCGCGGCGCGCTCGCGACGTGGGGCGTCCTCGCCGTGCTCGGGGCGCTCGTGTGGGCGCCGCGCGCGCTGCACGCGTCCGTGCCCGCACCGACGGGTTTCCGGGACGGTGGTCGACCGGCGGGGCGCCGCTCGGTCTGGCGGAGCCCGCTCGCGTGGGCCGTGACCGTGGTCATGGGCACGCAGTCCCTGTCGTTCTACGCGACGAACGCGTGGCTGCCCGAGGTGTTCGTGTCGCTCGGCCGCACTCCGGAGGCCGGGGGCTGGCTCCTCGCGCTGTGCAACCTCGTCGGGATCGCCGGCTCGTTCGCGACGCCGGTGCTCGGCGGGCGGATGCGCCGGCAGCGGGGGATCGGCGTGGTGCTCGTCGTGCTCGTGGGCGGGGGTCTGCTGGGGCTCGTCCTCGCGCCGTCGGTGGCCGTGCTGTGGGTCGTGCTCCTCGGGCTGGGCCAGGGCGGGGGCATCAGCCTCGCTCTCATGCTCATGGCCCTGCGCGCCCACGACGCCGCGCACACCTCTGAGCTGTCCGGGATGGCGCAGAGCGCCGGCTACGTGCTCGCGGCGTGCGGCCCGATCGGTGTCGGCCTCGCGCACGACGCGAGCGGGTCCTGGACGCTCCCGCTCCTCCTGCTCGTCGGTGTCGCGGTCGTGCAGGGCATCGCGGTCTGGTTCGCCGGTCGCGACGCGCACGTGCGCTGAGGGCCGACGCGCCGCGGTCCCGTACCCGGAGCGCGACGAGCCCCGACCCGCTGCCCCGGCCGCGAGGTCGGGGAGCGAGCCGGGGCTCGGGCGTCGCGTGCTACTCGGCGGCGGGAGCGCCGCCCTGCTCGGTGCGCTCGACGGGCTGGCCGCCGCGCGTCCGGCGCCGGCTGCGGGACCGACGACGGCGCTCGCCGGCCTCGGTCGACCCGCCCGGGGTCTCGCCCGCCGTCGTCGTGCGCCCGGCGTCCGCGTCCCCGCCCTGGTGCGTGGGCTCGCCACCCTGGCGGCGACCGGCGTCCCCGGCTCGTCCCTGCTCGCGGCCGCCGTCACGCCCGGCCTCGCGTCCACGGTCACGACCGCCGCGGCCGCCCTGCCCGCGCCCGTCGCGCCCCTCGCGGCCGGACCGGTCGCCGCCGCCCTGGCCTGCGCGGGCGGGGCGCGCCGGGGTGTGGCGCTTGCCCGTCTCGCCGAGGTCCTCGAGCACCTCGGCGTCGAGCCCGGCGAGCGTGCGCTGCTCCTTCGGGAGGCGCCCCTTCGTGCCCTCGGGGATCGACAGGTCCGTGTACAGGTGCGGCGACGTCGAGTACGTCTCGACCGGCTCGGGGATGCCGAGGCCGAGCGCCTTGTCGATGAGCCCCCAGCGCGGCAGGTCGTCCCAGTCGACGAACGTCACCGCGGTGCCGGTGTTGCCCGCGCGGCCGGTGCGGCCGGTGCGGTGCAGGTACGTCTTCTCGTCCTCGGGGCACTGGTAGTTGACGACGTGCGTGACGTCCTCGACGTCGATGCCGCGCGCCGCGACGTCGGTCGCGACGAGCACGTCGATCTTGCCGTTGCGGAACGCGCGCAGCGCCTGCTCGCGCGCGCCCTGGCCGAGGTCGCCGTGGATGGCGCCGGAGGCGAAGCCGCGCTCCGCGAGGTCGTCCGCGACCTTGGCCGCGGTGCGCTTGGTGCGCGCGAAGACGATCGTCCGCCCGCGTCCCTGCGCCTGCAGGATGCGCGCGAGGACCTCGACCTTGTCGAGCGCGTGCGCGCGGTAGACGACCTGCGCGATGTTCTTGACGGTCTGGCGGCCGTCGTCGTCCGCCTCGATCGCGCGGATGTGCGTCGGCTGCTTCATGTAGCGGCGGGCCATCGACACGACCGCGCCCGGCATGGTGGCCGAGAAGAGCATGGTGTGGCGCTGCGCGGGGGTCCGGGCGAGGAGCTTCTCGACGTCCGGCAGGAAGCCGAGGTCCAGCATCTCGTCGGCCTCGTCGAGCACGACGGTGTTGGCCCGCGTGAGGTTGAGGTGACCCTGGTTCATGAGGTCGATCATGCGGCCGGGCGTCCCGACCACGACCTCGACGCCGCGCTGCAGCGCCTCGACCTGCGGCTCGTACGCGCGCCCGCCGTAGACCTGCAGGACGCGCACGCTGCGCAGCCGCGACGCCGTCTCGAGGTCCTTGGCGACCTGGACGGCGAGCTCGCGCGTCGGGACGACGACGAGCGCCTGCGGCTTGCCGGGGGAGGGGAGCTCGTCGAAGCCGGGCTCGCCCGGCGCGACGACGCGGTGCAGGAGCGGGACGCCGAAGCCCAGGGTCTTGCCGGTCCCGGTCTTGGCCTGCCCGATGATGTCGTGGCCCGACATCGCGACGGGCAGCGTCATCGCCTGGATGGGGAAGGGGTGGGTGATGCCCGCGTCGGCGAGCGCCGTGACGATCTCCGGGCGGACGCCGAAGTCGGCGAAGGACGTGTTGTCGGACTGCACGCTCGCGGCGACGGTGCGCGCGTCGGCGCTCACGTCGGGCGTGGCGTCCGTGGTGGTCGCGTCTGTGGTGGTCACTGGTGCCTCTGTCTCGTTCCGGCGCGCGCGACCGCTTCGTCGCGGGGCCGTCCAGAACCGGCTCCGCCGCCGGGGGACCCCGGACGTGGTCGTACGCGCCTCGTGGCCGGCAGCCGATCGTGGAATTCGTGGCGCGGGTCCGCGTGAGCGGACCCGTACCGCCGTCGTCGCACGAGGGACGGGCGTCGCCCTTCGTGCCGGCCGGGGCCGGGACGGGCGCGTGAGGTCAGGACGACCGGGCAACCGATGTACCCGCCCATGGTATCGGACGGCCGCTCCGGGGCGCTCCGGCCCCCGGGACCGCCACTATCCTGACGGGATGATCGACGTCGAGCAGCCGACCGGACCGACGACCGGCGCGACCCAGGACGCGCTCGAGCTCCTCGGTCTCGTCGCGTACACCGAGCTCGCGAGCTTCGGCCGGCTCGCCGGCGACGCCGCGCACGCCCCGACCCTGCGACAGCGCCAGGCGCTGTCGCGCATGGCGGCCGAGCTGCTCGACCGGCAGGAGTCCGTGCTCGCGCGCGTCGCGGAGCTCGGGGGCGACCCCGAGACGTGCATGGCGTCGTTCGACGGCCTGTTCGACGACTTCGACGAGCGCACGCGCCCGAGCACGTGGTGGGAGGGCATCCTCAAGGGCTACGTGGGCCAGGGCGTCGCGGACGACTTCTGCCTCCTCGCCGCGGGCGGCCTCGACGACCGCTCGCGCGACGTCGTCGTGGGCTCCCTCACGCAGGGCGCCCGGGCGGACCGCTCCGCGGCCGTCATCGCGGAGGCCGCGACGGCCGACCCGGTCCTCGCCGCCCGGCTCGCGCTCTGGGGCCGCCGCATCGTCGGCGAGGCCCTGGGCGTCGTCGGTGTCGTGCTCGCGCGCCACCCCGCGCTCGACCGGCTCGTCGCGGAGGTGAGCCGCGAGCAGGCGGCGGAGGCCACGCCGTCGGTCGCGTCGACGCAGTCCTGGGTGTTCTCCCGGCTCACCGCCGAGCACACGCGGCGCATGGACCGGCTGGGTCTGGCGGCCTGAGCCGCAGGGCCGGCCCGAGCCGCTGCCGGCCGGGGGCGGGCACAGGACGGCCCGGCCGCCCCCAGGGCGCGACCGGGCCGCTCGCTCGTCCGAGGTGGCGGGTCAGAGCGACCCGAAGCCCACCTTGCGCTGCTCCTCCGTGCCGATCTCGACGTATCCCAGGGACACGGTCGGGACGATGACCCGGCGCCCGCGGGAGTCCGTGAGCTCCAGCGCGGGCGCTCCGCCCAGGGCCTCCGAGACCGCCTTCGCGACGGCCTCCGCGGACAGGTCGGTGTCGACGACGAGCTCACGGGCCAGGTTCTGCACACCGATCGTGACTTCCACGTGTTCTCCTCACAGCGGCCGCGCGCACGCGGCAGGTCGACGGCGGGCCGCCGATGGGTGACCCACCGGCGACAACGCGAACGATAGTAGTCAGATTCCCTCGGGGGTTCCGTCGGGACGCGCACGGCGCAGCATCCCGTGCACGCCGCGCCACACGAGGCGCGGGACGAGGCGCGTGACGTCGTCGGCGCTCGCCGTGCCGTCGGGCCGCACCGCCTCGGTCGCGGCCGCCCGGCCGACCGCCGTGCAGGTCCGTGCGACGACGAGCGCCTCCGGCGGGTCGAGCTCGGTGATGCGGACGAGCACGTCCGCGAAGGCCTGGGAGATGTGCTCGTCCGGTGCGAGCACGCGCGCGCGGACCACCGGGTCGCGCATGACGTCGGACTCGAACAGCAGCGCGGACGAGCGGCCCGCGGTGTGCGCGTAGGCCACGTACGACCGCACGATCCCCTCGATCACGGCGAGCCCGTCGACGGCGAGGGCGTCCGCGTCACCGGGAGAGGTGCCGGGTGCGGCGTCGCGGAACGGGTCGAGCGTGAGGTGCACGGCCCGGACGAGCCGCTCGCCCTGCTCGTCGACGATCGCGAGGTACAGGTCCAGCTTGGACGGGAAGTGCCGGTACAGCACCGGTTTGCCGACGCCCGCGCGGTCGGCGATGTCGTCCATCGAGATGTGGTGGTAGCCGTGGGTCGCGAAGAGCTCCTCGCCGATCGTCAGGAGCTGGGCGCGCCGCTGCGTCCGGGGCATCCGCGTGCGCGCGGCGGGGACGGCCCCGCCCTTGCGTCCCGGACCACGCGTCATGGCCCGAGGATACGGGCGAACCGTGGGCGGTCGACCCGGGGTGACGAGGAGTGGGACGATGGCCGCGTGCCCGACCGTGACGCCTCGACCGACCCCGTGCTCCACGTCGTGGACGACGACGCCACCGGCGGCCGGGCGGGCCGTCCTCGCGGCCGCCGTCCGCGCCCCGTCGTCGCGGTGCTCGCGTGCCTCGGCGTCGGTTTCGGCGGGGGCGTGGCGACGGCGGAGGTCTGGGACCTGCCCGGCGGGCCGGCCGGTACGCCGACGACGGTCGTGGTGAGCGAAGCCGTCGTGGCCGACGGCGCGGGTCGTGCGCCGGAGCGCGCCCCGGGCGCCGTCAGCCGGTCGGACGAGGCCCGGTCCCTGCTCGCCGCACCCGCCGCGCCCGGCGCGCCGGCACCGACGGTGCCGCCGCCCGGGACCCTCGCCCCGCTCGCGCCACCGAGCCCCGCCCCGACGCCGCCGGTCCGCGTGCCCGCCGCCCCGGAGGTCCCGCCGGTGCCGTCGCCGGCGCCTGCCGCGCCGGTGGTTCGCGTGCCCGAGCCCGGCTCAGGCCTGACGGGCACGGAGGTCGTCCCCGACCTCGGGGGGACGCTGGTCGTCGTCCCGGGCGAGGCGCCGGCGCCAGGTCCGGGCACGGTCCGCTCCGTGCGGGTCGAGGCCGAGCTCGGTCTCCCGCTGGACGGCGACGTGCTCGCCGAGGCGGTCCTGGCGACGCTCAACGACCCCCGCGGCTGGGGCGCGACCGACGGCGTGACCTTCTCCCGGACCGCCGCCGACGACGCGTCGATCCGGGTCGTGCTCGCGAGCCCGGCCACCACGGACCGGTTGTGCGCGCCCCTGCAGACCGAGGGCCGGTACTCGTGCGGGAACTCGGTGACGGGCGTCGCGGTGCTCAACTTCGAGCGCTGGGTCCAGGGCGCACCCGACTTCGGCGACGACGTCGCGACCTACCGCCAGTACCTCGTCAACCACGAGGTCGGGCACGTGCTCGGCCACGGGCACGAGCCGTGCCCCGCGCCGGGCGCCGTCGCCCCGGTCATGGTGCAGCAGTCCATCTCGGCCGAGGGCTGCGTGCCGAACGGCTGGCCCGCGCCGTAGCGCGGGCGCGCGGCGCGGCGGCGGGGTCCCGGCACGGGTGCCCGGCGCAGGTGTCGGTGGCTCGTGATGGGATCGCGTCGTGCTCCGGACCAGCGCGCAGCCCCGCCGACCCCGCCTCGTCGCGCCCGACGTCGACCTCGAGGGCGCTCGCGCAGCCCTCGACGACTCGCAGCGCGCGGCGGTCGCGGCCGCGTCGGGACCGGGTGCGACGCTCGTCGTGGGCGCGCCGGGAACGGGCAAGACGCTCGTCGCCCAGGAGGTCGTGCTCGCCGCGCTCGAGCAGGGCGTCGCGCCCGAGCGGGTGCTGCTCCTCGCGGCGTCCCGCCGCGCCGCGGCGTCGGTGCGGGACCGCCTGTCCGAGCGGGCGCGGCGCACGGTCGGCGCGCCGATGGTCCGCACGGCGGCGTCGGCGGCGTTCGCGGTCCTGCGGGAGCGCGCGGCCGCGCTCGGCGATCCGCCGCCCACGCTGGTCTCCGGACCGGAGCAGGACCTCGTGCTCGCGGAGCTCCTCGAGGGCCACGTCGCCGGGGAGGGCGCCCCGCTCGAGCTGCCGGACGGCCTGCCGGAGGAGGTCCTCGGTCTGCGGGGCCTGCGCCAGGAGCTGCGCGACCTGCTGATGCGCGCGGCCGAGCGCGGACTGACGCCCGCGGACCTGCGCGAGCTCGGGCGGAGGCACGAGCGCCCCGAGTGGATCCTGGGCGCGCAGCTCTACGCCGAGTACCTCGACGTCACGGCGCTGCGCGGCGGGACGCCCGACGTCGGTGCACGGCTCGACCCGGCCGTCGTCGTGGACGAGGCGGCCGAGGCGCTGCGCGCGTGGGACGACGAGGTGCCCGACGCGCCCCGCCCGGGCTGGGACCTCGTCGTCGTCGACGACTACCAGGAGGCCACGGTCGCGACCGCACGCCTCCTCCACGTGCTGCACGACGACGGCGCGCGTCTCGTGCTGCTCGCCGACCCGGACTCCGCGGTGCAGGGCTTCCGCGGCGCGAGCCCCGGTCTCGTCGGGCGCGCGTCGGCCCCGCTGCGCAGCGGGGCGGGGAGGCGGGGCGAGCTCGGCGCGCGCGTCGCCGTCCTCGGCACGGCGTGGCGGCAGCCGGAGGCGCTGCGCGCCGTGACGCGTCGCGTCACGGCCCAGGTCGGGACGCTCTCCGGGGCGGTGCACCGCGGTGCCGCGCCGCGGCCCGAGGCGGACGGGGGGCCGTCCGTCGAGGTCGCGGTCCTGTCGGGTGCCGCGCAGGAGGCGGCCTACGTCGCGCGCGAGCTGCGCGCCGAGCACCTGCTCCACGGGACGCCGTGGGGCCGCATGGCGGTCGTGGCGCGTACCGGCGGGCGGCTCGCCGCGCTGCGTCGGGAGCTCGTCGCCGCCTCCGTCCCGGTCACGCTGCTCGGCTCGGACGTGCCGCTGCGCGACGAGCCGGCGGTCGCCCCGCTGCTCGCCGCGGTGCGCGCGTGCGTCGCCCCGGCGGACGACGCGGCGCCGACGCTCGACCCGGCGACGGCGTCGCTCCTGCTCACGTCGCCGATCGGCAGCCTGGACGTCGTCTCGTTGCGTCGTCTGCGCCGCGCCCTGCGCGCCGAGGAGCTCGCCGGGGGAGGGGGACGGACGTCCGACGCCCTCCTCGTCGAGGTCCTCGAGGACCCTGCCCGCGCGGCGACCCTCCCTCCGACCGTCCGCCGTGGTCCGGTCGCCGTCGCGCGTGCTCTCGCCGCGGGACGTGCCGCCGCGGGCGAGCCCGGTGCGAGCGCGCAGACCGTGCTGTGGTCCGTGTGGGCGGCGACGGGGCTCGCGGAGCGCTGGCGCTCCGCGGCCCTCGACGGCGGTCCGGCCGGGGCCCGCGCGGACCGGGACCTCGACGCCGTGCTCGCGCTCTTCCGCGCGGCGGAGACGTTCGTCGACCGCATGCCCGGCGCGCCCGTCGCCGCGTTCGTCGAGTACCTGGCGTCGCAGGACCTCCCCGCGGACTCCCTCGCGGCGCGGGCCAGCGGCACCGACTCCGTCGCCGCGCTGACCCCGGCAGGCGCGGCGGGCGGCGAGTGGGACGTCGTCGTGGTCGCAGGGGTGCAGGACGGGGTGTGGCCCGACCTGCGGCTGCGGGACTCGCTGCTCGGTTCGCAGGCGCTGGTGGAGCTGCTCGCGGGACGGTCCGACGACGCGCGCGGTGTCGGTCCGCAGGCACGCGCGCAGGTGCTCGCCGACGAGCTGCGGGCGTTCGTCGTCGCGACGTCGCGCGCGTCGCGCCGCCTCGTCGTCACCGCGGTCGAGGACAGCGAGGACGCGCCGTCGGTCTTCTGCGACCTCGTCGTGCCGCCGACCGAGCCCACCGACGGGCCCGGGGACGACGACCGGGACCGCGGTCCCGAGGATCCCGCGCCGGGCGGCCCCGCGCCGGACGGACCCGGGCCGGACCGTCCCGCCGCCGGGACGCGTCGTCGCGTGCAGGTGGGTGCGCCGCTCGACCTCCGAGGCGTGGTCGCGGCCGCCCGAGCCGTCCTCGTCGCGGACGCGGCGGCGTCGGACCCCGGTCCCGGCTCCGGTGGCGAGAGCGTCCCTGCCCGCCCCGACGCGGAGGCGGCGGCGACGCTGCTGGCCGACCTCGTCGCGGTCGGCGTGCCCGAGGCGCGGCCCGAGACCTGGTACGGCGTGGCGGGCGTGTCGAGCACCGCGCCCCTGCGCGCCGACGACGAGACGGTCACCGTGTCCCCCTCGAAGGTCGAGACGGTGACGACGTGCGCGCTGCGCTGGTCCCTGGAGGCGGCCGGCGGGACGGCGCCCGACGCGGCGCACCAGAACCTCGGCACGCTCGTCCACTCGATCGCGGAGACGGCGCCGTCGGGCTCGCTCGCCGACCTGCGGGCCGAGCTCGACCGGCGCTGGCCCGAGCTCGCGCTCCCGGAGGGGTGGCCGTCGAGGCAGCTCCGGCGCCGCGCGGACCGCATGGTCGTCAAGCTCGCGGCGTACCTCGCCGAGGCGGGCGAGCCGCTGCTCGTCGAGCCGACGTTCGACGTGACGGTGGGCCGGGCGCACCTGCGCGGCACGATCGACCGGGTCGAGGACGCGGGCGAGGGCAAGGTCCGCGTCGTCGACCTCAAGACGGGTCGCCGCACCGCGACGAAGGCCGAGGGCGCGGAGCACCCCCAGCTCGGTGCCTACCAGCTGGCGGTCGAGGCGGGGGCGCTCGACCTCCCGGACGGTACGTGCAGCGCCGGTGCGCAGCTCGTCTACGTCGGCAGCACGCACGTGGGACCGGCGGTCGTCGCGCAGCCGGCGCTCGACCCCGAGCCCGACGGGTCGAGCTGGGCGCGCGACCTCGTCGAGGACGCGGCCGACGCGATGGCGTCCGCGACGTTCACGGCCCGGCAGAACGGGCTGTGCGAGATGTGCCCGGTCCGCCGGTCGTGCCCGGTGCAGCCCGAGGGCAGGAAGGTGGTTGCATGAGCAGCGAGTTGTTCGACCTCCCGGAGGAGGCGCGGCCCCACGTCCGGCTCGTCGGCGGGACGACCGGCGCGGACGCGCACGGCGGGAGCGTCGCGCCGAGCACGCCCGTACCCGCGATCTCGGCGACCGAGATCGCCGACCTCCTGGGACGGCCACGACCGACGCCCGAGCAGGTCGAGGTCATCGAGGCGCCGCTCGAGCCGGGGCTCGTGGTCGCGGGCGCCGGCTCGGGCAAGACCGAGACCATGGCGGCCCGTGTCGTGTGGCTCATCGCCAACGACCTCGTCGCGCCCGACGCCGTGCTCGGCCTCACCTTCACGCGCAAGGCCGCGGGCGAGCTCGCCGAGCGCGTCCAGACGCGCCTCGCCCAGCTCGCGCGCGCACGCGGCGGAACGACGTCGGCCCTCACGCTGCTCGACCGGCCGACCGTCGCGACGTACAACGCCTACGCGGCGTCCCTCGTCGCCGACCACGGCCTGCGCGTGGGCGTCGAGCCCGGGGCGCGCCTCCTCGGCGAGGCGCAGCAGTGGCAGCTCGCGTCGGAGGTCGTCGAGAGCTGGGACGAGGACCTCGGCACCGACCGCGCCGTGAGCACCGTCGTCGCGGCCGTGCTCGGGCTCTCCGGCGCGCTCGGCGAGCACCTGCTCGAACCGCTCGACGCGCGCGACCGTCTCGTGGAGATCGTCGAGACGCTCGACGCGCTGCCGCTCGGTCCGCGGCAGAAGGCACGCACGAAAGAGGTCGTCAAGCTCGTCGGGGACGTCGCCGAGCGCGTGAGGCTCCTCGACGTCGTCGCCGAGTACCGGCGCCGCAAACGAGCCACCGACTCGCTCGACTTCGGCGACCAGGTGGCGCTGGCCGCTCGGCTCGCGCGCGAGGCGCCGGTCGTCGGCACGACGGAGCGCTCGCGGTACCGCGTTGTCCTGCTCGACGAGTACCAGGACACGTCGCACGCGCAGGTCGAGCTCCTTGCGGGCCTGTTCGGTGGCGGCCACGCGGTGACCGCGGTCGGGGACCCGCACCAGTCGATCTACGGCTGGCGCGGCGCGAGCGCGGGCGGTCTGGCCCGCTTCCCCGACCGGTTCCGCCATGCCGACGGCGGACGCTCGGCCGTGCGCTTCCTCTCGACGTCGTGGCGCAACGACGCTGCGGTGCTCGACGCCGCGAACGTCATCTCGGCGCCGCTGCGCACCGGGGGCGCGGGCGGCTCGGACGCCGGGGTGACGGTGCCGCCGTTGTCGCTGCGGCCCGGGGCGGGCACCGGTGCGGTGAGCGCGCACGTCGCCGCGACGGCGGAGGAGGAGGCCGCCGCCGTCGCCGAGTTCGTCGCCACGCGGTGGCGCCCCGCGGGCGCGTCGGGAGGTCGGGTGACCGCCGCGGTGCTGTGCCGCAAGCGCAGCCAGTTCGCGGCGGTGGAGGTCGCGCTGCGCCGTCGGGGTCTGCCCGTCGAGGTCGTGGGTCTCGGCGGCCTCCTGACGACCCCGGAGGTCGTGGACGTCGTGACGCTCCTCGAGGCGGTCCACGACCCCTCGCGCGGTGACGCCCTCGTCCGCCTCCTCACCGGTCCGCGGGTCAACCTCGGCGCGGCCGACCTGCACGCGCTGGGCTCGCGCGCGGCCGACCTCGCCCGGCAGGACGGCGGTCCCGCACGTCGGGCGCGCGCGGGTCTCGCGGACGGGCGGGTGCGGGGCGAGGGGGCCGAGGACGTCGACGACGTGCCCGCGCCGGCCGTGGTCGAGGGCGACGTCGTCGACCACCGGTCGATCGTCGACGCGCTCGACGACCTTCCCGCCCCCGGCCGCGCCGCGGGCGACGGCCGGGTGCTCGGGGACGCCGCGCACGCCCGGCTCGCCGCGCTCGCCACGACGCTGCGCTCCCTGCGCTCCTTGACCTACCTCTCGCTGCCCGAGCTCGTCGTCGAGGCGGAGCGAGCGCTCGGCCTCGACGTCGAGGCGTCGACGACGGCGGCGCTGCTCGCCACCCGACGGCTCACCGATCCCGACGCCGTGAGCGACCGGGCGCGCGAGCACCTGGACGCGTTCCGCGACGTCGCGGCGACCTTCGCGCAGACGGCCGACGTCGCGACCCTCGGTGCGTTCCTCGCGTGGCTCGGTGTGGCGGCGTCGCGCGAGAACGGTCTCGACCTGCCGGTGCGCGAGCCCGACCCGGACGCCGTGCAGGTCATCACGGCGCACGCCGCCAAGGGCCTCGAGTGGGACGTCGTCGCCGTGCCGGGACTCGTCGACGGGGTCTTCCCGACCGTCGCGCAGTCGGCGTCGGGCACGCGCGCGGACAGCGGTTGGCTCACGGACGTGGCACAGCTCCCGTACCCGCTGCGCGGCGACGCTGCCGACCTCCCGCAGTTCCGCTACGACCTCGCGACCGACACCAAGGACCTGGTCGCCCGCCGCGACGAGTTCCGCGCGGCGTCCGGCGAGCACCAGCTCGCCGAGGAGCGCCGCCTGGCCTACGTCGCGCTCACCCGCGCTCGGCGAGAGCTCTTCCTCTCGGCGTCCTGGTGGCAGGCGGGTTCGACGCCCCGCGTGCTGTCGCCGTTCCTCCTGGAGCTCGTCGAGGCGGGTGTCGTCGCGGCGGACGGATGGTCGGCAGCGCCCGAGCCGGGTGCGACGAACCCGCTCGAGGGCGTCGAGGTCACCGCGACGTGGCCGGCGTCCGACGACGCCGCGCCGGGCTCGGCCCGTGCCGTCCTGCGGGCGACCGCCGAGCGGGTCGAGGAGGCGTCGCGACGCCGCGCCCGTGCAGAGGGCGCTGCGGGCGGCGACTCGTCACCGGCCGGAGCCGTCGGGCACGCCGGCGCCGGAGCGAGCTCGCCCGGCGCGCTGACGGCCGCGGACGGCGTGCTCGTCGACGCCGACGGACGCGACCTGGTCGGCCTCGCGCGCGTCCTGCTCGCCGAGCGCGGCGACCGCGCCGGGCACGACGTCCCGCTGCCCGCGCACGTCTCGGCGTCGGCCCTCGTCCGGCTCGCGAGCGACCGCGACGAGTTCGCCCTGCACCTGCGGCGACCCGTGCCGAGCGAGCCGACGGTCCACGCGCGGCGCGGCACGCAGTTCCACCTCTGGGCCGAGCGGTACTTCACGAGCGCCTCCCTGCTCGACGTCGAGGACCTGCCCGGCGCGGACGACACCGACCTGGACCCGGACCAGGACCTCGAGTCCCTCCAGCGCACGTTCCTCGCGTCGTCGTGGGCGGCTCGCACGCCGATCGCGGTCGAGGTCGACGTCGAGACCCCCGTCGGCTCGACCGTCCTGCGCTCGCGCATCGACGCGGTCTTCCCGGAGCTGCCGGAGCTCGCCGGGGGAGCGACGGACGCCGTCGTCGTCGTCGACTGGAAGACCGGGCGCGCGCCGAGCGACCCGCAGGCGCGTCGCCACCGCGAGGTCCAGCTCGCGGTGTACCGGCTCGCGTGGTCGCGCTGGTCCGGTCTCCCGCTCGAGAAGGTGAACGCGGCGTTCTACCACGTGGGGTCCGACGAGACCGTGCGCCCCGAGCGGCTGCTCGACGAGGCGCAGATCGAGGCGCTCCTGCGGGGGTGAGCCCGCCGCCGGGTCAGTGCGCAGCGTCCTCGCGCGTCGCGTCCTCGAGGTCGGCGAGCATGTCGAGCGCGTCCGCGACGACGTCGTCGAGCCCGTGCCGGACGCCGTGCAGGAGCCAGCGGGCGAGCGCGAGCTCGCCCACGAGCAGCGCCCGGTCCGCGAGGTGCTTGTCCGTCAGCTCCGTGCGACGTAGCTGGTACGCCTCCATGATCGAGTCGATCGCCTCCGGCGGGGCCGAGACGAGCAGCCACGCCAGGTCGTCGGCGGGGTCGGCCACACGCGCGTCCGACCACCCGGTGACCGCGGACACCCGGCCGCGCGCCACGAGCACCTGGTCGGGCCCGAGGTCCCCGTGCACGACGACGGGCTGGAAGCGCCACAGCGACACGTCCTCGAGAGCGGACTCCCAGCGACGCAGGAGCGCCGGCGGGACCTGACCCGTCGCGGCGGCCTCGTCGAGCTCGGCCATGCGGCGCTGGCGGTACTCCTCGGCGTCGTACGCCGGGAGCCCGGCGTCGTCGACGATCGCGCGCGGCAGCTCGTGGACCGACGCGACGACCCTCCCCAGGTCGGCCGCGAGGCCCGGTCCCGGGCGCAGCGACTCGACGTCGAGGGGCGCACCCTCCACCGCGGGGTGGACGACGGCGCGACCGCCCTCCGGCAGGACGGCGGTCCCGCTGATGCGCGGCACCGTGAACGACAGCACGCCCGAGGTGACGTAGTGCCGGAGCGAGGCGAGGAGCTCGGACTCGGCCTCGAGCGCCGCCCCCGCCTGGAGGCTGCGCGGTGCGCGCACCGTCCACCGGGCGCCCTCCGCGTCGGTGACGACCGCCGTGTCGTAGTCGCCGGGGTCGGCGACGGCCCGGGCGGAGCGCGCGTCGAGGCCCGGGACGGCCGCCGTCGCGAGGGCGGCGAGGGTCAGCGGTGAACGAGGCACCCGCCCACGGTAGTCGCTCGCCGCGCGCACGGACCGGCACCCACGCCGACCGCTCGGGCGACGCTCGGCGCAGCGTACGGTCGGGGAGTGAGCACCGAGCACCCGCCGTACCGCCCCCTGCCCCAGCCGCTCGACGCGGCCCCCGTCGACCGCGCGGCCCACCGGCGCACCGAGGACGGCCTCGTCGGACGACTCGTGACCGAGCCCGCGACGCGCGTGCTCCTGGTCCACCGCGGACGGCTCGCGACCGCGGTCGACGGCTCGCTCGCGCTGCTCCCGGGCAGCGCGGTCGACGGCGCCCCCACGACCGGCGGCAGCGAACGGCCGCGCTGGCTCTTCCTCGGGGAGGGCTGCCCGGCGCGCGACGCTGCGGGGGAGGGAGAAGGATCACCGGACGTGCCGACGTCGTACCTCGCGCTCGTCCTGCCCGACGACGCCGACGCCGAGGAGGTCGACATCGAGGGCGTCGACCCCGCCGAGGCGCTCGCCGTGCTGGCCCGCACGCACACCTGGTCCGGGCTGCGCGAGCTCTCGACCCGGCTCGACGCGACGCAGGCCGCGCTCGCGACGGAGGCTGTCGCGCTCGCCGCCTGGCACGCCGCCCACGAGCGGTGCCCCCGCTGCGGCGAGCCCACGACCCTCGAGAACGCCGGGTGGACGCGACGCTGCGTCGCGCAGGGGATCGAGCTCTACCCGCGCACCGACCCGGCCGTGATCATGGCGGTGGTCCACGGAGGCGACACCGGGCCCGACGACGAGCCAGCCGACACCGCAGGGCGAGACGGGGGCGAGCGGCTGCTCCTCGGGCACGCTGCGCACTGGCCCGAGCGTCGGTTCTCCACGCTCGCCGGCTACGTCGAGCCCGGGGAGTCGCTCGAGAACGCGGTCCGCCGCGAGGTCCGGGAGGAAGCGGGCGTCGAGATCGGCGAGGTGACCTACCGCGGGAGCCAGCCGTGGCCGCACCCCGCGTCACTCATGCTCGGGTTCTTCGCATCGGCCACCACGACCGCGCTGCAGGTCGACGGCGTCGAGCTCACCGACGCCCGCTGGTTCACGCGGGCGGAGCTCGAGCGCGACGTGCGCTCGGGCGAGGTGCTCCTGCCCGGACGTGCCTCGATCGCGCGGGCGCTCATCGAGGACTGGTTCGGGGCGGAGCTTCCCGGCGCCTGAGTTCGGGGCGGTGTCGCGGTGTGGGGGTCCGCGCGCGGGCCTCCGCGGGCGGGCCTTCGCGGGCGGGGCCGCGGGTCTACCATCCGGCCGCTCGTGCCTCGCGGCCTCCCGCCAGACCCGCCACGACCCGCGACCCCGCCCGCTCCGGCCCGCCCGCTCGTCCGTCGGCTCACCACCTGCGCGAGGTAGAGCCGTGGTTGCGCGAGGTAGAGCCGTGGTCGCGCGAGAACCCCGGGGGCGGCGGCTCGAGGCGGGTCAGGCGGCGAGGCGCTGCTTGACCTCGGCGAGGGACGGGTTCGTGGCCGCGGTGCCGTCCGGGAAGACGACGGTGGGCACCGTGCGGTTGCCGTCGTTGACCTGCTCGACGTAGGTGGCGGTCTCGGGGTGCTCCTCGATGTTCACCTCGGTGTACCCGATGCCCTCGGACTCGAGCTGCGTCTTGAGCCGGCGGCAGTACCCGCACCAGCTCGTCGAGTACATGACGATCGTGCCGGCGTCGGGCGTGGTCGGGGCGGTGGGCATCGGAGGGTCTCCTCGGGTCGGCGTGCAGGACGGCGCCCCGGCAGCGGTCGCGACCAGGGCACCTCGGGTGAACGTCCGGTCGAGGCGCCGTTGTTCCCGAGGGTGACCGGTGCCGTCGTGGTCCGAGGCCGTGGGCCTCCGGGTGCCCCTGGCACGGGCAGACGGAGCATGGTCCACAGGCGGGTCGCGGCGGGTGTCCCGTGTGGGCGCGGGCTGCGAGAATCGCGGTGATGTCCACGCCACCGTTCCCTGCCGCCGCCTCCGCCCGACCCGTGCTCCGCTCGGCGGACGCGATCCTCGAGGCGCTCGACCCGGACCAGCGGGAGGTCGCGCTCGCGCTGAGCGGGCCGGTGTGCGTGCTGGCAGGGGCGGGCACGGGCAAGACGCGCGCGATCACGCACCGCATCGCGTACGGCGTGCGCACCGGGGTGTACACACCGACGTCGGTGCTCGCCGTGACGTTCACGGCGCGCGCCGCGGGGGAGATGCGCACCCGCCTGCGCGAGCTCGGCGCGACCGGCGTCCAGGCGCGCACGTTCCACGCCGCCGCGCTGCGCCAGCTCGGGTACTTCTGGCCGAAGGTCGTCGGGGGCGCGCCGCCACGCATCCTCGAGCACAAGGCCCCGGTGATCGCGGAGGCAGCCCGCCGCCTCGGCGTCGGGGTGGACAGGGTTGCCGTGCGAGACCTGTCGTCGGAGGTCGAGTGGGCCAAGGTGTCGCTCGTGACGGCCGACGACTACGTCCGGGCGAGCGAGGCGATCGACCGTGACCCGCCCGCGGGCTACGACCACCAGACGGTGGCCCGGCTCATCACCGCGTACGAGGACGTCAAGACGGAGCGCTCCGTCATCGACTTCGAGGACGTGCTCCTCATGCTCGGCGACATGCTCGCCACGCAGGGCCGCGTCGCCGACGAGGTGCGGCGTCAGTACCGCCACTTCGTCGTCGACGAGTACCAGGACGTCTCACCCCTGCAGCAGTTCGTCCTCGACCAGTGGCTCGGCGGGCGCGACGAGCTGTGCGTCGTCGGCGACCCGTCGCAGACGATCTACTCCTTCACCGGCGCGACGCCGCACCACCTGCTCACGTTCTCGCGCACGCACCCGGGGGCGCAGGTCATCCGCCTCGTGCGCGACTACCGCTCCACGCCCCAGGTCGTGCACCTCGCCAACCAGCTCCTCGCGCGCGCCGGCCGGGCGGGCGGCGCGCACCAGGCGCTCGAGCTCGTCGCGCAGCGGCCGGCGGGCCCCCCGGTGTCGTACACGGCGTACGACGACGACGAGAGCGAGGCCAAGGGTATCGCCGAACGTGTCGGGCGCCTGCTCGCCGCGGGCACCCGGGCGAGCGAGGTGGCCGTCCTGTACCGGACCAACGCCCAGTCGGAGGCGTTCGAGGCCGCGCTCGCGGACGCGGGCATCGGCTACCTCGTCCGCGGTGGCGAGCGGTTCTTCCAGCGCAAGGAGGTCCGGGACGCGATCGTGCTGCTGCGCGGGGCGGCGCGCTCCGCCGACCCCGACGTCGCGATGCCCGAGGCCGTCCGCGACGTCCTCGGGTCGGCCGGGTGGGCGTCGCAGCCGCCCGCCGCGCGCGGGGCGGCGCGGGAGCGGTGGGAGTCGATGCAGGCGATCGTCGCCCTCGCCGACGACGTCGCCGCGCTGGCCGCCGCGTCCGACGCCCCGGCGCCGACGGTCGCGACCTTCGTCGCCGAGCTCGACGAGCGGGCCTCCGCGCAGCACGCCCCGACCGTCGAGGGTGTGACGCTCGCGTCCCTGCACGCCGCCAAGGGACTCGAGTGGGACGCGGTCTTCCTCGCCGGGATGAGCGAGGGGCTCATGCCCATCTCGCTGGCGGAGACCGACGAGGCGGTCGCGGAGGAGCGGCGGCTCCTGTACGTGGGCATCACCCGTGCGCGCGAGCACCTCGAGGTGTCGTTCGCCCGCTCCCGCAACCCGGGCGGGCGTGCGACGCGTCGGCGCACCCGGTTCCTCGACGGCCTGTGGCCCGACGACCCTGCCGCGCCACGCGGGCGGCGCTCGCGGTCCGGCCAGGCGCGCGTCCAGCTCACCGGCGAGTACGACCGCGAGCTGTTCGACCGGCTGCGCGAGTGGCGCCTGCAGGTCGCGCAGGAGACGGACAAGCCAGCGTTCACCGTCCTCGTCGACACCACGCTGGCCGCGATCGCGGAGACGCGACCGAGCACGGTGCCCGAGCTCGCGCGCATCAACGGTCTCGGGCCGGCGAAGATCGAGCGCTACGGGGCCACGCTGCTCGAGATCGTCGCGCGCGCCGGAGCCTGACCCGACGTCCGGGTGGACGCTCCGCCCACCTCCGGGTGCGGGCGCTCGGTGGGGTCGAAAAACTCGCCCGAAGAAATCTCGGAAATAAGTTGTGCCTCCTTCGTCAGGCGGCATATGGTCGTCAAGTCCTGATGGAGCGGGCTGCGCCGAGAGGCGTGTCCCCGAGTGGAGAAAGGTGGTGGGAGCTGAGATGAAGTACCAGATCGCGACGACGATCCTGCTGGATTCCGCGGCCGATTGCGCGGCTACGCCAGGAGGACTCCGTCCGCGTGCGCGCACGCACGGCGGCACCTTCGTCAACCGCCCCGCTCCCGACTCCGCTCCCAGGACACGTCCGGTCTGACAGACCGGCACCTTCCAGGCCGCGGAGTCCCTCTAGGACCCGCGGCCTTCGTGTTCTCCAGAGCGCGACTGCCGATGAGGATCACCGGCCTCTCCCGTCTCCACTGACGGGGACCGCTGTCCCTCGGGTCCTGTGACGACGACGTTCACACCACGACAGGACATCACTGGAGGACATCGTGCGGCTCACCGCGCTGCTCGACAACATCACTGCCCAGGGCGGATCCGGCCCCTGGGCACCCCACCAACCGCTCGCCACACCGCTGGGCGAGAAGGACGCGGCCGAGTTCGACCGCCTCCTGGCCGGACTCCTGCCCTGCCGCACCAACGACCCCGAGCTCTGGTTCGCCGAGCGCGCCGCCGAGGTCGAGGAGGCCAAGGCCCTGTGCCGGACGTGCCCCCTCGTCGAGGGCTGCCTCGCCGGCGCCGTCGAGCGTCGGGAGCCCTGGGGCGTCTGGGGTGGCGAGGTCTTCGTCGACGGCGTCGTCGTCGCGCGCAAGCGCGGTCGGGGACGCCCGAGCAAGGCCGAGGTCCTCGCACGTCAGGCCGAGGAGGCCGCGCGCCTCGAGGCCGAGGCGTCAGCCTCGGCCGCGGCCTGACGTGCGGGCGGACCGGACGAGCGGCGCCCCGTCCGGGGGCGCGCTCGTCAGCTCGCCGCAGCCGCACAGCGGGTGGCGAGACGTCTCGCGCAGCCGCGGCATCGCATCGGGAGCACGGATCTCGACGCATGCCGCGGCGGTGCGGGGCACTGCCCCGTCGACGAAGGTCAGGACCTGGCCGGCCGCGACGGAAGCGGCGACCGCCGCGACGACCGACTCCTCGTGCTCGGGAGCGGCGACGTCGCGCAGCTGCTGAGCGACCTGGGGCCAGCACGGATCTATCTCCGTCCGGTGCAGGTCGACGCACCGCAGGCACGGGTCCAGACCAGGCCGCACGAAGGGGCCTACGAGCACGTCGGCCTCCCGCACGACGACCGACAGGTGCGCCACCCCGTCCCCGACGAGCTCGCGGACCCGCCCGGGATCAGCCGCCCGGTGCTCGACCACGACGACGAGGTCCGGTGCTCCCGAGCCGTCCGGCGCGCCCGACGACGGTCCGCCCCGGGTGCGGACGTCGGGGGAGATCTCCCCGAGGATCCGTGACAGCGCGGCGTCACGCCGGGCACCGACGTCGCGCATGCGGTACCCGCCGAGCCCGACGTCGGTGAGGAGCACGGGCGACGCGTCGTGCAGGGTCACGGTTCCCACGCCGGCGGTCGCGAGCGTCGCCGCGAGCGTCGCACCCAATCTCCCGAGGCCGACGACCGCCACCTCCGCCCCCGCGCGTCCGGCGAGGACCCGGTGGGCGTCGCCGTCCGGGAGCAGCGCACCGAGCACCCCGACCTCCGCCTCACCCCCACCGGGGGCCGGGGACACCGCGGTCCGTGACGGCGGCGGGACGAGGAGGCGGGCGTCGTCGAGCAGGCGCAGGAGCGCCTGGCGCCGCGCTGTCGGCAGGCCCGGCGCGCCGGTCCGGGTCCGCACGGTGCCACTGGTCAGAGCCTGTATCCACGACTCCTCGGCGGCGTCGAGGCCGACGAACCGGACCGCCCAGCGTGGGTCGGTCCCGAACTGCAGCTCACCCGGCGCGCGCCGGAGGACGGGCATGGCGGTGCGCAACCTCTGACGTGACGGCACGGTTCCTCCTGGGTCGCCGGGTCCGGTCCGAGCAGGCCGGACGACGACCAGCAGCGTCGCACGGTGGGACGCGCCCGCTCGGGTTGTCCACAGGTCTGACCGACGACGCAGCGCAGCGGGGGACCCAGCGCGACGCCGCCCGAACGGCAGCCGAAGGCCTGGTGAACCCTTGACCACCACCCGGTCGAAGCGCGACGCCCGGGCAGCCGCCGCCTGTCAGCGCGGGCGGCTCTCGGCGTGGGCCCTGCCCTTTCATGGCGAGAACCACTACGGTCTTGGCGTGGTCCGAGAGACGGTCGTGGAGGTCCGGCGCAGCCGCCGGCGCAAGAGCACCGTGAGCGCGTACCGCGACGGCGAGCGGACGATCGTCGCGATCCCCGCCCGGTTCACGCGCGAGCAGGAGCGCGAGTGGGTGCAGCGCATGCTCGACCGGCTCGCCGACTCCGAACGTCGGCGACGCCCCTCCGACGACGAGCTCGAACGGCGTGCCGCGGAGCTCTCGGCGAAGTACCTCGACGGCCGCGCGAGGCCCACGAGCGTCCGCTGGGCCGGCAACCAGGACCGCCGCTGGGGGTCGTGCACGCTCATCGACGGGTCGATCCGCATCTCCACGCGCGTGCGCGGCATGCCGGGCTGGGTGCTCGACTACGTGCTGCTGCACGAGCTCGCCCACCTGCTGCACGCCGGGCACGGCCCGGGGTTCTGGAAGCTCCTCGAGAGCTACCCGCGGACCGACAGGGCGCGCGGCTTCCTCGAGGGCGTCTCCTTCGCCCGTGACGCCACGGATCCCGCGGCGGTCGACGACGACGGGCCGGATGAGCCCGCCGGCGACGGCGTGTAGTACCGGCCGTCAGGCAGGGCTGCTGCCGCTCCCCGGCGCGTCGTCCGTCGGCCCGTCGTCGTCCCGCGTCGCGTCACCACTCCCGTCCTCACCGTCCGGGTCCTCAGCGGCCGCGTCCTCACCGGCCGCGCGGAAGATCTCCTCGAGCGCCTTGTCGACGTCCGCCTCCTCGGCGCGCGCCGCGTCACGACGGCCGGCATACCCGGCGGGGTCGTCGAGGTCCGTCGCGTCGGGCAGCAGGTCGGGGTGGTCCCACACGCCGTCGCGCGCCGGGGCTCCCGACTGCGCGGCGATGAGCGCCCAGAGGGCAGCCGCGTCGCGCGACCGGCGGGGGCGCAGCTCGAGCCCGACGAGCGTCGAGAAGGTGTGCTCGGCCGGCCCGCCCGCGGCGCGGCGCCGGCGCAGCATCTCGCGCAGCGGCACGGCGTGGGGCAGGTGCGGCAGCGCCGCGGTCGCCGTGACCTCGTCGACCCAGCCCTCGACGAGCGCGAGCGTCGTCTCGAGCCGCAGGAGCGTCGCCTGCTGCTCCGGGGTGTTCTGGAGCCCGAACACGCCGCCGGACAGCGCACGCTGGAGCGCGTCGGTGTCGGCCAGGTCGACGTCCGTGAGCTGCGACTCGAGCGCCTCGAGGTCGATGGTGATGCCGCGCGCGTAGGCGTCGACGAGCCCGCGCAGGTGACCGCGGAGCCAGGACACGTGCGTGAACAGGCGCGCGTGCGCCGCCTCGCGGAGCGCGAGGAAGAGGCGCACCTCCTCGGCCGGCGCGTCGAGCCCTTCGGAGAACGCCGTGACGTTCGTGGGGAGCAGCACGGTGGCCGGCCGGTCGAGCAGCGGCAGGCCGACGTCCGTCGCGCCGAAGACGTCGCGTGACAGCGTGCCGGCCGCCTGCCCCACCTGCATGCCGAACACCGCGGAGCCGAGGCGCTGCATGAGGGCCGCGGGGTCGCTGCCGAGGCCTCCGGCGGGCAGGCCCGGCAGCTGGAACCCGATCGCAGGGGGTGCGTCGTCTTCGATCCCGAACTGGTCGCCGAGCTGGTCGCGCAGGACGGTCGACAGCGCCTCGGCGACCGAGGACGCGACGGGCGCGACGAGCTCGTTCCACGCGGGCAGAGTCTGCTCGACCCACTCGGAGCGGCTCCACGCGTGGCTGCGGCCACCGGCCGGGGGGAGGTCGGTCACGGCGTCGAGCCACAGCTCGGCGACCGACAGCGCCTGCGTCACCTCGCGCTCCTGCGTGCCCGTGACCGAGGGGTCGCCCTCCGCGACGGCGACCTGCCGGGCCACGTCGTGCGAGACGTCCGTGTTGACCGGCCCGTCCGTCGGCGTCGAGAGCAGGCGCTGCACCTGGGCGAGGACGTGCTGGAACATCTGGGGGTCCACGGCGGAAGCGCCGCCGGCGGAGAGGGACGCGGGGTCGAAGCCGCGCGCACGCAGCTCGCGCAGCGCCTCGTCGGCGCCGGGACCGAGCATCGAGCGGAGCAGCTCCTCGAAGCCGCTGTCCGGCCCGTCCGGGTCGTCGGGCCCGGGCGTGCGGTCGGGGGGCAGGCTGCTCATGAGGACTCCTCGGGGTAGCGTCGGGATTCACCGTAACCACGATCGACCGCCGAGAACGGGGGCTGGCCCATGTCCGAGGGCGGGGTTCGCTCACGGCGCAGCGACGCGGCGTCAGCGGCGGCGTCGGGGGACGTCGTCGTCCTCGGCGAGGGACAGGTCGCGCGGGCGGTCCGCGACGGGCTGGGAGGCGGGCCCGCGCCGGCGTCCGCGGACGGTGCGCCACGACCGTGGCCGGACCACGTCCGTCGCGTCGTGCTCGTCCTGCCGGCGGGCGAGTTCGGCCCCGCCCGCCCGCGCGAGGAGCCGGCCCTCGGCACCCGCGAACGCCTCGTGGGCGAGGCGCGGTCGGTCGGTGAGGCAGCGCGCGCACGCGGGATCGAGCACGTGGTGGCGGTGACGTCGGCCATGGTCCACGGTGCGGCTCCCGGGCGTGCGGTCGTCGACGACGACGAGGCGCCCGAGCCGGGCGCGGCCGGAGTCGCGGGCGACCTCGTGGCCGCCGAGGACGCTCTGCGCGAAGCGCTCGGCCCCGTCCCGCTGGCCGTCGTCCGGCCCGCCGTCGTGGTCGGCCCGGGGATCGACACGATCCTCACGCGCCACTTCGAGGCGCCTCGCCTGCTCACGGTGCGCGGTGAAGAGCGCACCTGGCAGCTCCTGCACGTCGAGGACCTCGTGAGCGCGGTGCGAGCCGTCCTGGACGCCCGGCTCGAGGGCGGGCTCACGGCGGGTGCCCTGCGCGACGGCCTGCCTGACGAGCTCGACGCCGCGACGGTCGCGACGGTCGCCGGGATGCGGACCGTCCAGCTCCCCGCGGTGACGGCCTTCGGTGCCGCGGAGCGGCTGCACCGCGTGGGCGTCCTGCCCTCTCCGGCGAGCGACCTCGCGTTCGTCGTCTACCCGTGGACGGTCTCGGCGGCGCGCCTGCACGACGCCGGGTGGTCGCCCGCGTGGTCGAGCGCGGCGGCGCTCGAGGTGCTGCTGGACCAGGTGCGCGGCCGTCTCGGCGTGGCCGGGCGCCGGTTCGGCGGGCGCGACGCCGCCGCGCTGGGCGCGGCCGGGGCTGCCGTCGCGGTCCTCGGGACGGCGGCGGTGTGGCGACAGGCGCGCGCCCGACGCTGACGCCGCGCGCCCGACGCTGACGCCCGGCCGTCCGGCCGCCGCGGGTCCGCACGCGCCGTCGGGCACGGGCCGGCGGGGAAATCCCAGGATCCTCGGGGATGATGTCCCGGTGAGCGACACGCCCTCCTTCGACGACCTCCTCACCGAGGACGACGCCCCGCCCCCCGTGACCCGCCGGTCCCTGACGTTCGGCATTTCTCTGCTCGCCACGACGCTCCTCGTCGCGGGCCTCGCCGTGCTCCCGGCCCCGTACGCCGTGCGCGCACCGGGGCCGACGGAGGACACGCTCGGCGACCAGGGCGGGACGCCGCTGATCTCCATCACGGGCGCGGAGACCTTCGACTCGACGGGCGAGCTGCGGCTGACGACGGTGTCCGTCGCGGGCGGCCCCGGCTACCCGGTGAACCTCGCCCAGGTCGTGCAGGGCTGGTTCGACGGGTCGCGCTCGGTGCGGCCGGTCGAGGAGGTCTTCCCGCCGGACCGCACCAAGGAGGAGACGGAGGAGCAGGGGCAGGCGGAGATGATCTCCTCCCAGGAGAACGCGACCGTCGCCGCGCTCACGGAGCTCGGCTACGACGTGCCCGCCACCCTGACCGTGCAGGGTGCGAGCCCCGGCACCGGTGCCGCGGGCGTCGTGGAACCCGGTGACGTCATCGTCTCGCTGGACGGCGACCCCGTCCCCACGTACCAGGACCTCATCGACGGTCTCGCGGCCGTCACGCCCGGCGACGACGTGACCCTCGGCGTCGTGCGCGACGGCGAGGAGACGGACCTCACCGTCACGACGAGCGACGGCGGCGACACGGCGCTGCTCGGCGTGTTCATCGACCCGGCGTTCGACTTCCCGGTCGACGTGACGATCCAGATCGACGACATCGGCGGACCGAGCGCGGGGACGATGTTCGCGCTCGGGATCGTCGACCAGCTCACGCCGGAGGACGAGGCGAACGGTGTGTCGATCGCCGGGACGGGGACCATGAGCGTCGAGGGCGACGTCGGGGCCATCGGCGGCATCCAGCAGAAGCTCTACGGCGCGCTGCGCGACGGCTCGACGTGGTTCCTCGCGCCGCAGGCCAACTGCCCCGAGGTCGTCGGCAACGTCCCGGACGGCCTGCACGTCGTGGCGGTGTCGACGCTCGCCGACGCGCGGGAGGCCATGACGGCGATCGGCGCCGGGGAGGGCGGCTCGCTCCCGAGGTGCGAGGCGCGGGCTGAGCGGCCTCAGTCCTCGAGCGTCGCGTAGAGCGCGGTGACGAGCCCGGGGACGAGGTCCGGTCCCGACGCGACGTCCGCCGCGGCGTCGTGCGCGCGCGACCGCACCGCGCACCAGGCCGGGCCGTCGCGCAGCACGCCGACCGCGAGTCGGACGTCCTGGCGGTCCGGGTGGTTCGCGAGGTAGTCGAGGGCGGCGTCGGGGTCCTGGGGGACACCCTCCTCCGCCGACGGCGGGAGGACGACCCGTTCGACCACGAGCGCCGTGCCGTCCACCGACGACGGCCACGCGACCCGGGCCAGGGCCTCGTCCAGGTCGCCGTCGACGGCGAAGCCCTCCTGCTCGACCGAGAGCAGGTGGTGAGGGTCCGTCGTCGCCGCCGCGACGACGTCGGCGGGGAGCCGCTGCGCGAGGGACGGGTCGTCGGCCAGGGCGCGCGCGGTGCTGACCAGGGCGAACAGACGCGGCGGGGCGTCCCATCCGGCGTCGGCGGCGTGGGTCTCGACCTCGTGGACGGCGAGCGCGAGAGCGCGCTGGGGAGCCGGGAGACCGGGGCTGGCGGGGGTGGTGTCGTCGGCGCGGGGCATGTGCCCATCGTCGCAGAGCGACGCGGTCGCCGGACGTGGGAACCTTGAGGGAGGTGCGGGCGTTGACCCCGGTGGGCACGTCCCTGCCGACCGCCCGCCGCACGTCCGAGTCACGACGCAAAGAGGTATACCCACCGTGTCTTTCGCCGCAGCGCCACGCCGGCCGTCCTCCGGGGCGCGGCCCTCCAGGCGCCGGAGCCCCATCGGGATCGCGATCGCCGTCGTCGGCGTGCTCGTCGTCCTGCTGCTCCTGCTCGCGCAGTTCTGGACCGAGGTCCTGTGGTTCACGCAGCTCGACTACGAACGCGTGCTGTGGACCCAGTGGGGGACGCGCATCGCGCTGTTCGTCGGGGGCTTCGTCATCATGGGCGGCCTCGTCTTCCTGTCGTTCTCGCTCGCGTACCGGAACCGGCCGATCTACGCGCCCTCCACGCCGGAGCAGGCGACGCTCGACCAGTACCGCGAGGCGGTGGAGCCGCTGCGCAAGGTCGTGATGATCGTCGCGCCGGCGCTCGTCGGGTTCTTCGCCGGCGCCGCGGCGGCGTCGCAGTGGCAGACGGTGCTCCTCGCGCTGAACTCCGTGCCGTTCGGTGAGACCGACCCGCAGTGGGGGATCGACCTCGCCTTCTACCTGTTCACGCTGCCGGCGGTCCGTTTCCTCGTGAGCTTCCTCATGGCGGTCGTGATCATCTCGGGCATCGCCGCGCTCGCGACGCACTACCTCTACGGCGGCCTGCGCGTCGGCGGTGGCGCCGACTCCGGCCCGCGCACGACGACGGCCGCGCGCGTCCAGCTGTCCGTCACCGCGGCGATCCTCATGGTGCTCATCGGCGCCAACTACTGGCTCGACCGGTACTCGATCCTCACGTCGGGCGGTGCGAAGTTCGACGGCGCCTCCTACGCCGACGTGCACGCCGTCATCCCGTCCAAGGCGATCCTCACGGTCGTCGCGCTCTTCGTCGCCGCGCTCTTCGTCGTCACCGCGGTGCGGGGCAACTGGCGCCTGCCGGCCATCGGCGTCGGGCTCATGGTGGTCTCGGCGATCGCGATCGGCGGGATCTACCCCTCCGTCGTCCAGCGCTTCCAGGTCACGCCGAACGCGCAGGAGTTCGAGGAGGAGTACATCCAGCGCAACATCGACGCGACGAAGGACGCCTACGGCATCGACGACGTGCAGACGGAGGCGTACAACGCCAAGACCGAGGCCGAGGCGGGCGCGCTGCGCGAGGACGCCGACACCACGGCGTCGATCCGCCTGCTCGACCCGGAGATCGTCAGCCCGTCGTTCAGCCAGCTCCAGCAGAACAAGCAGTACTACCAGTTCTCGAGGTCGCTCTCGGTCGACCGTTACACGATCGACGACGAGAGCCGCGACACGGTCATCGCGGTGCGCGAGCTGAACCAGGACGGCCTGGGGCCCGACGCGCGCAACTGGGTCAACGACCACACGGTCTACACCCACGGCTTCGGCGTGGTCGCGGCCTACGGCAACCAGATCGGCCCCGACGGTCGTCCGGCGTTCTACGAGGGCTCGATCCCCTCGACGGGCGCCTTCACCGACATGTACGCGGACCAGGGCGGGTACGAGCCGCGCATCTACTTCTCGCCCGAGGCGCCGCAGTACTCGATCGTCGGAGCGCCCGAGGGCACGGACCCGTGGGAGCTCGACTACCCGGTCGACGACGACGCAGGCCAGGTGAACAACACGTTCCCGACCCAGGACATCGCGGCCGGGCCGAGCGTCGGGTCGTTCATGAACAAGGTGCTCTACGCGCTGAAGTTCGGGTCCGAGCAGATCCTCTTCTCCGACCGCGTGACCGAGGACTCGCAGATCCTCTACGACCGCAGCCCGCGGGACCGCGTGGCGAAGGTCGCGCCGTACCTCACGCTCGACGGTCGCGTGTACCCGGCCGTCGTCGACGGCCGCGTGAAGTGGATCGTCGACGGCTACACCACGTCGAACGCCTACCCGTACTCCACGTCGGAGTCCCTCGAGGAGTCGACCGCGGACTCCCTCGTGGCCGCGAACTCGGTCGAGGCGCTCGCGCCGCAGCAGGTCAACTACATCCGCAACTCGGTCAAGGCGACCGTCGACGCGTACGACGGCTCGGTCGACCTGTACGCGTGGGACGCCGAGGACCCGGTGCTCCAGGCGTGGTCGCAGGTCTTCCCGAGCTCGGTGCAGCCGATCTCGGAGATCTCCGGCGACCTCATGAGCCACCTGCGGTACCCCGAGGACCTGTTCAAGGTGCAGCGGACCCTGCTCGCGAGCTACCACGTGGACGACGCCACCGAGTTCTTCTCCCAGCAGGACTTCTGGCGCATCCCCGAGGACCCGACGGTGGGCGGCGCGACCAAGCCCGCGCAGCCGCCGTACTACCTCACGCTGCAGATGCCGAGCCAGGAGGAGCCGACCTTCTCGCTGATGTCGACGTACATCCCCGGGGGTGGGTCCGACCGCAACATCCTCACGGGCTTCCTCGCCGTGGACGCGGAGCCCGGCAACCAGGACGGCGTGCGCTCGGAGGACTACGGCACGCTGCGGCTCCTGGAGCTGCCGCGCAACGCGACCGTCCCCGGCCCGGGTCAGGTGCAGAACAACTTCAACACCGACCCGACCGCGGCCGACGGGCTGCTCGCGCTCCGTCGCGGCGACTCGACGGTGATCAACGGCAACCTCCTGACGCTGCCCGTCGGCGGCGGGCTGCTCTACGTGCAGCCGGTCTACGTGCAGTCCACCGAGGGCACGCGGTTCCCGCTCCTGCGCAAGGTGCTCGTGTCGTTCGGCGACGAGATCGGGTTCGCCGACACGCTGGACGAGGCGCTCGACCAGGTGTTCGGCGGCGACTCGGGTGCGAACGCGGGTGACGCGGACGGCGGTGTCGACACCGAGGTGCCCGACCAGCCGGCCGACGGCGCGACGACGGACCCGGGCACGACGGACCCGGGTACCGGCGAGGAGCCTGCCGAGGAGCCCGGCGAGACGGTCGCGCCGCCCGCCGAGGGCGGCGAGGTCAACGGTGAGGCGCGCGCCCGCCTCGACCAGGCCCTGAGCGCCGCGCAGCAGGCGATCGAGGACGGCCAGACGGCGCTCTCCGAGGGCGACTTCGCCGGCTACGGCGAGGCTCAGGAGCGGCTGCAGCAGGCGCTGGAGTCGGCCCTCGCCGCGGAGCAGGAGCTCGACGCGGCGCCGTCGGGCGGCTGACGCCGGCGCGAGCCAGGCACGCGCCAGCACGGACACGGACGGGCGGGACCACCACGGTGGTCCCGCCCGTTTGTCTTTTCATCCCCGGGGCGCAAGGATCGCTCCTCGTGACCCTCTCTGCAACGGCTTGCAGCAACGATTTCACGTCGGTGGCCGACGACGCCCGGTCGTGGTCCCGCGACGTCGGGGGCGTCCCCGTGGAGCGGGTCGAGCACCCGTCCGGCGCCCGTCTCGTCGTCGCGCTGCACGGAGCGGCCGTCCTGTCGTGGCGCGCCCCCTGGCGCCACGCGGACGGCTCGGTCGTCGCGGAGGAGCTCGTCGACGGCTACGCCGACGCCGGTGAGCTGGCCGCGCACGACGCCTCCCGCTCGGCGGTCATGGCGCCGTTCGTCAACCGCGTCGCAGGCGGGCGCTACACGTTCGACGGTCGCACCCACCACATCCCTCCCGTCGTCCCGGGCGAGCCGGTGACGATGCACGGCTTCGCGCGGGCGCTCGACTGGCACGTCTCCCGCCGTGCCGAGGCGGCGGGACCCGACGGCGTCGCCTCCCTGGTGCTCCGCGCGGAGGTCGGGCCGGAGCTCGTCCGCGGATACCCGTACGCGGTGGCCTTCGAGGCCGAGTACGGGCTCGGCGCCGCAGGTCTCGACCTGACGCTCCGGGCCACGAACATCGGCGGCGGGCCCGCCCCCGTCGCGCTCGGCTGGCACCCCTACCTGCGCGTTCCGGGCCACGCGAGCATCGACGCCCTCGAGCTGACCGTGCCCGCGGCGCGGCGCGTCGTCACGGGCGAGGACCTCATCCCGTTGCCCGGCGGAGCGGCCTACGCCGCGATCGACGCCGTCGGGCCCATGCCGCTCGCGGGCGTGCGCCTCGACCATGCGTTCGCCGACCTGCGGGCGGACGTCGACGGTCGAGCCCGGACCATCGTGCGCGACCCTCGGACGGGACTGGGCCTCGCGCTGTGGCAGCGGGGCGGCCTCGTGCACGTGTACACGGGGGACGGGCTCGCTCGCCGCGAGCGGGCGGCGATCGCCGTCGAACCGGTGAGCACGCTGACGAACGCGTTCAACAGGACCGACTGCGAGCCGGACGTGCGCCTCGCCCCGGGCGCGACACGCCGGCTCGAGGCCGGGGTCGAGCTGCTCGGGCAGCGGCTCGGCGGGCTGGCCGGAGAGCCAGGGTGACGCAGGTCTCGCCGACCCGATTTGGCCGGTCCGGCGGTGTGTGCGTAGAGTAGTGATCACCGACGCGGGGTGGAGCAGCTCGGTAGCTCGCTGGGCTCATAACCCAGAGGTCGCAGGTTCAAATCCTGCCCCCGCTACACAGGATGTCGCAGGACATCGAGAAGGCCCGGACCCACGACGTGGGTCCGGGCCTTCTGCCATTCCCGACGCCGGGTCGTCTCGTCGTGCTGGTCGCGCCGGGCGATCGTGGATCTTCGCCGCCCGCAGCGAGCGACCGCCTGACCCACAGGCCGAGCCCGGTGACGAGCCACACACCGCCCGAGGGCAGGACGGGAAGCCCCGACGCCATGGCCGGCGTTATCGTCAGTGGCCGGCGCCCACGACTCCCGCGGCGCCCGACATCGGAAGGTCACCATGCGCCGTCTGCGTCCCCGTACCCGTCCCGCACTCCTCGCCGCGATCGCGGCGACCGCGACGCTGACCCTCGCGGCCTGTTCGTCCGGCGGGACGGACGGGGGCGAGACCGCTGCGCCGGGTGACGCCGCGTCGTCGGGCGACACCGCCTGCGAGGCCGGCGCGCTGCCGACGCTCACGGACGGCGTCCTGACCGTCGGGGCCGGCGAGCCCTACCTGCCCTGGTACGTCGGCGAGCCCGAGTCGGGCGAGGGCTTCGAGTCCGCGCTGATCTACGCGGTCGCGGACCGCCTCGGCTACGCCGCCGAGGACGTGCGGTGGGAGACCGTGACGTTCGAGCAGATCGTCAGCCCCGCCGTGAAGCCGTTCGACGTCGCCGCGTACCAGACGTCGATCACGGACGAGCGCCGGCAGGCCGTCGACTTCTCGAGCCCGTACCTCACGACGCGCCAGGGCGTCATCGTCATGGAGGACGGCCCGTACGCCGACGCGACGAGCCTCGCCGACCTGGAGGGCGCGCGCATCGGTGTGACGGCCGCGCAGACGAGCCTCACGCTCGCGGAGGCGGCGTTCGGCGAGGACGCGGACATCTCGCCGTACAGCGCGGCGGGCGACGGCATGCAGGCTCTCCAGTCGGGGACGATCGACGCCATGGTCATGGACGTCGACCAGGGCATGGCCGCCTCGACCGAGTACTTCCCCGACTCGGAGGTCATCGGCACCCTCCCGGACGAGGGCGTGGTCGAGCAGTACGGCCTCGTGCTCGACGTCGGCTCGCCGCTCACCGACTGCGTCTCGCAGGCGGTCGACGCGCTCGAGGAGGACGGCACGCTCGCCGAGCTGCGCACCACGTGGCTCAAGTCGGACGACGTCC
Organism: Cellulosimicrobium sp. PMB13; assembly: GCF_051294865.1. Taxonomy (NCBI): domain Bacteria; kingdom Bacillati; phylum Actinomycetota; class Actinomycetes; order Micrococcales; family Promicromonosporaceae; genus Cellulosimicrobium; species Cellulosimicrobium sp. PMB13. Next base: position 2,272,141 of record NZ_CP145910.1, read on the forward strand.
CCGTCCTCGAGTGAGCGCGCCGTGACCGTGCCCGACGACGCGCCCCCGTCCGGGCGAGGGGCTCGCCGCGGCGAGCCGGTCACCGACGTGCCCGACGGCGCCCGGCCGCCGGCGGACCCCTGGTCGCCGTCCCCGCGTGCCCTCGACCGCGCCGCGTTCCGGCGCGCGCAGCGGCGGCGCTCGGCGCTCGTCGCGCTCGTGAGCACCGTGATCGTCGTCGCGACGGTCGTGCTCGTCGTGGTGAACGCTCCAGGCTGGGAGCGGGCGCGGACGGCGTTCTTCGACCCGGCGACGGCGTGGGAGTCGCTGCCCGCGATCCTCGAGGGGCTGTGGCTCAACCTGCGCGTGTGGGTCGCCGCAGGCGTGATCGGCACGCTCCTGGGCCTGGGGCTGGCGATCGCGCGCACGAGCCGCATCCCGGCCCTGTTCCCGCTGCGAGCCTTCGCGATCGGCTACGTCGACCTGTTCCGCGGTGTCCCGCTGCTGCTCGTCCTGCTCCTCGTCGGGTTCGGGCTGCCCGCGCTGCGCCTGCCGTGGCTGCCGTCGTCGGGCGCGTTCCTCGGGGCGCTCGCGATCGTCCTCACCTACACCGCGTACATCGCCGAGGTGTTCCGCGCGGGCATCGAGTCGGTGCACCCGTCCCAGGTGGCGGCGGCACGCTCCCTCGGACTGACGCGCGTGCAGACGACGCGGCGCGTGGTGCTGCCCCAGGCGGTGCGCAACGTCACGGCCCCGCTGGCGAACAACCTCGTCGCGCTGCAGAAGGACTCCGGGCTCATCTCGGTGCTCGGAGCCGTCGACGCGATCCGCGCCGCGCAGATCGCGACGACGGGCAGCTACAACTTCACGCCGTACGTGGTCGCGGGCGTGCTGTTCTTCCTCGTGTCGTTCCCGCTCACGCGCGCGGTGGACGCCTACCAGTCGCGCCGCGGCTGGGGTCGGTCGATCGCGACCGTGAGCGGGGCGGGGGACATCCGATGAGCCACCTGCTCTCCCTGCGGGGCGTGCGCAAGACGTACCCGGCGCCGTCGGCCCGACCCGCACGTGCCGGACGGGCGCCCGCCGCGCCCGCCGCCGCCGGTGCCCACGGCGGCCCGCGCGTCGTGCTCGACGGCATCGACCTGGACGTCGACCGGCACCGCTGCGTCGTGCTCGTCGGGGCGTCGGGCTCCGGCAAGTCGACGCTGCTGCGCGTGGTGAACCTGCTCGACGACGTCGACGACGGCGAGATCCTGCTCGACGGGCAGGACGTCGCCGACCCGCGGCTCGACGCGAACGCCGTGCGCGCACGGATGGGCATGGTGTTCCAGGCGTACAACCTCTTCCCGCACATGCGCGTGCTCGACAACGTCACGCTCGCGCCGCGGCTCGTGCACCGACGGTCCCGTGAGGAGGCCGAGGCGGCGGCGGTCGCGATGCTCGGCCGTGTCGGTCTGGGCCACAAGGCGACGGCGTACCCCGACCAGCTGTCGGGTGGCGAGCAGCAGCGCGCGGCGATCGCGCGCGCCCTGGTCAACGAGCCCGAGCTCCTCCTGCTCGACGAGGTGACGTCGGCGCTCGACCCCGAGCTCGTCGGCGAGGTCCTCGACCTCCTCGCGGACCTGCGCGCGGAGGGGCGCACGATGCTGGTCGCGACGCACGAGATGGGGTTCGCCCGCCGCGTCGCCGACGAGGTGTGCTTCCTCCACGACGGCCGCGTGCACGAGCGCGGGACGCCGGAGCAGGTGCTCGGCGACCCGCAGCGCCCCCGGACGCAGGAGTTCCTCCGCCGACTGACCTCCTGAGCGCGGGCGCTGGATCGCCGAACACGGGATCAGCCACCGTCCTAGGACGAATCCGGTGGCTGATCCCGTGCTCGACGGTCGACGACCCCGTTCTCGACGCGAGCCCGCCAGGTCGATAGGGTGCTCGGCAGCGTCGCGTGCCGGTGACGGGCTGCGTCAGGCATGGAGGCGTCGAACCCGGAAGGGGGTGCCCGTGCGCCACGTACGGACCCTTTCCTCGTTCCGCACCCGTGGGTGAGGGCGAGAAGGCCAGGCTGGTGGCCTGGTACGACGAGATGAAGGCCGTGCACGACCGGCTGCGACGTGCGCTCCACCTGGTGCGCGAGACCGCCCGCGACGAGAGCGACGGCGAGGACCCGCCGTCGGACGGGTCGGCCGGAGAGTCCGTGCGCCGGGCAGCGCGTCCGCGGCACGACACCGCGCACGCGGAGCTGCTCGTGTACTGCCGCGGGTTCTGTACCGCGCTGACGCGGCACCACACGAGCGAGGACATGACGCTCTTCCCGGAGCTCGAGCGCCGTCGTCCTGAGCTCGGCGCGACCCTGCGTGCGCTGCGCCAGGACCACAGCATGATCGCCTACCTGGTCACCGACCTCGAGCAGACGCTGGACCGCGCGGCGCGCTCGCCGGGTGACCCGGCAGGCGACCTGTCGGAGAGCCGCGCGGCGGTCCTGCGCCACCTCGACGGTGTCGGGGCGATCATGGAGTCGCACTTCCGGTACGAGGAGAAGGCGCTCGGGAGCGTGCTCGCCGCGCTCGACCTCGTCGCACACCGCGAGGAGGTGCTCGGCCCGTTCTGACCGATCGCCGACGACACGTCCGCGGCTCGCGGGCGGGGCGCGGGCTGCGAGAGTGGAGACATGGTCAACCGCCTCGCCGACGCCGTCAGCCCGTACCTGCGCCAGCACGCCGACAACCCCGTCGACTGGTACCCGTGGGGCCCGGAGGCGTTCGCCGAGGCGCGCCGCCGCGACGTGCCGGTCATGGTGTCCGTCGGGTACGCGACGTGCCACTGGTGCCACGTCATGGCGCGCGAGAGCTTCTCCGACGCCGCGATCGGCGACGTGCTGCGCGACGGGTTCGTCGCCGTCAAGGTCGACCGCGAGGAGCACCCCGACGTCGACGCGAGCCTCATGGCTGCGGCGAGCGCCTTCACGCAGCAGCTCGGCTGGCCGCTCACGGTCTTCACCTCGCCCGACGGCGCGCCGTTCTACGCGGGCACCTACTGGCCCCCTGTCCCGGTCCAGGGCAGGCCTGCGTTCCGTGACGTGCTCGACGCCGTCGCGCAGGCCTGGGAGCAGCGGCGCGACCAGGTGCTCGAGACGGGCGAGACGATCCGCGACGCGCTGCGGGAGGCGGCAGGGGCGGGCGCCCCGGGCGCGCCGGACGGCTCGGCGCCGCTCCTCGCCCACCTGCCGGCCGTGGCCGCCCAGGTGCTCGACCGGCTGGAGGCGGCCCAGGACCGGCTCCACGGCGGCTTCGGCGGCGCGCCGAAGTTCCCCGTCGTGCCGGCGCTGGAGCTTCTGCTCGACGTCGCGGCGTCCTCGGTCGTCGACGCGGCGGACGCCGACCGGGCGCTCGGGCTCGCGGGCAGCACGCTGGACGCGCTCGCGGCGACCCCGCTGCGCGACGTGGACGGCGGCTTCTTCCGGTACGCCACGCGGCCCGACTGGTCCGAGCCGCACTACGAGCGGATGCTCTACGACAACGCGCAGCTCCTCTCCGCGTACACGACCCTCGCGGTGCTGCGCCGCTCCCGCGGGCAGGGCCCCGGGGGCCCGGTCCGGGCGGGCACGGACCCCGCGAACCCGGAACCCACGGACCCGGTCCGCGCCACGGACCCCGGTGCGGGGGCCGCGGAGGTCGCGACCGGCGTCGGGCACTTCCTGCTGCGGACGCTGCGGCTGCCGGGCGGAGCGTTCGCGAGCGCGCAGGACTCGGAGTCGACGCTCGACGGCCGCCGCGTGGAGGGCGGGTGGTACCTGCTGCCCCCCGAGGAACGGGTGGCCCACGAGCCGCCGCCCCTGGACGCGAAGATCCTCACCGGGTGGAACGGCCTGGCGGTCGAGGCGCTGGCGCGCGCGGGGCACCACCTCGAGGTCCCCGCGTTCACCGACGCGGCACGGACCGCCGCGGACCACCTGCTCGAGACCCACGTCCGTGCCGACGGGTCGCTCGTGCGGGCGTCGGTCGACGGCCGGACCTCCGACGCCGTCGCGACCCTCGAGGACCACGGCGCCCTGGCGACCGCGCTGCTGACGCTCGGCGGGCTCACCGGCGAGGGCAGGTACATCCGCGAAGGGCTGCGGCTCGTCTCCGCGTCCGTGTCCGACGGCGACCGGGTCCGTGCGCCGGAAGGCGTCGACCCGGTGCTCGCGGGCCTGGGGCTCGACGCGGGCGCCGCGGCGGACCCGAGCGAGGGCGCGGTCCCGTCCGGCCCGACGGCGGCCGCACGCGCCGCGCTGCTGGGCCACCGCCTGACGGACGAGCCGCGACTGCTCGACGCGGTCCGCGCCCACGTCGCGGGGGCGAGCGGCGCCGAGACGCGGCCGCTCGCGGCCGCCGGGGTGCTGCGCCTGGCGGTCGTGGTCGCCGAGCCCGCCCACCAGCTCGTCGTCGTCGCCGACCCGGCCCGGACGCAGGACTTCCTGGACGCCGCGCGGTCCTGGTACCGCGCGGGTGCCGTCGTCCTCGCGGCGGCGCCCGACGACGCCCGGGCGCTCGCGGCCGACGGCGTGGTCGCGCTCGCCGACCGCGCGCCGGGCGCCTACCTCTGCGCGGACTTCGTCTGCCGTCTCCCCGCGCACGACGCGGCGGCTCTGCGGGCGCAGCTCGACGGCTGAGCACGCGCGGGGTCGTCGTCGGCTGTGGGCACGGCCGAGCGCCGCCCCTGACGCCCGTGCGGCCCCGCGGGTCCGGTCGCATGATGGGAGGACGAACCCGACCGCACCGGCGCGGCAGCGGGCGCGGCCGGGACGGCCGGAGGAGGAGTCATGAAGGCATCGGTCGGCGACAGGATCGTCACCGCCTCGGGGGTCGTGGGCGGGGCGGTGCGCGACGGCGTGGTGGTCGAGCTGCGGCACGACGACGGCACGCCGCCCTATCTCGTCGAGTGGACGGACACGGGCGAGCGCACGCTCGTGTACCCCGGGTCGGACAGCTACGTCGAGCACGTGCCGGGCGCGGAGAACGGCGGCGGCGGCACGGACACGACGAAGGTCTGGCGGGTCCAGGTCAGCCTGGTCGAGTCCGAGGGACGCACGACGGCGGAGGCGGTCCTCGTCGCGGACTCGCCCGAGCACCTGCGCACCGTGGGTCGGGCGCGGCGCGACCCGCACGACGCCGACGTCCCGCTCATCGGCGACGAGATCGCCGTCGGGCGCGCGCTCCGGCGGCTCGCGGACCGCCTGCTCGACGACGCGGAGACGGACATCGAGTCGTCCACCGGCGCGCCCGCGCACGTCCACCTGTGACGGGGGAGCCGGCGGGGACCGTGCCGGACCGGGCGGGCGGGCTGCGCGCCGTCGTGCACGGTCACGTGCAGGGCGTCGGCTTCCGGTGGGCGACGCGGCGGCGCCTCGGTGCGCTGGGGCTCGACGGCGCGGCGACCAACCTGCCCGACGGCACGGTCGAGGTCGTCGCGCAGGGCCCACCGGGCGCGCTCGACGAACTCGTCGCCTGGCTCCGGGACGGTCCGACGCCCGGCCGGGTCACCGGCGTCGACGTCACTCACGCCTGAACCTGCGCGTATCAGGTCCGGAGCGCGGGTCCTCCCTCCAGGAGGATCCCGGCGACGAGGCCGGGCGGGCGCAGGAGGGCTCATGAAGCGGCTGGTGCTGTGCTGCGACGGCACGTGGAACTCGCCGGTGAACGCGAGCGTGTCGAACATCGAGAAGATCGCGCGGTCGGTCCGGACGGGGATCGGACCCGACGGCGTGCAGCAGATGGTGTTCTCCATCGAGGGCGTCGGGGCGCAGGGCTACCTCGTGGACCGGCTCCTCGGCGGGGCGTTCGGGTACGGGCTGACGCGCAACGTCGTCGCCGGGTACCGGCACCTCGCGCTCAACTACGAGCCGGGTGACGAGATCTACGTGTTCGGCTTCAGCCGCGGCGCCTACACGGCGCGCAGCATCGTCGGGATGGTCTCCACGGTGGGCCTCCTCACGCAGGAGGCGCTCGCGCTCGACCACCTGTGCGACGCCGAGCGCATCTACCGCCTCCAGGACCCCGAGCGGCGCCGGGAGCTCGCCGCCGCCTTCCGCGCCGAGCACTGCCACGAGCGGGTCCCGGTCGCGTTCCTCGGGGTCTTCGACACCGTCGGCGCGCTCGGCGTCCCCGGTCTGTCACGCCGGCGCAGCCGGTTCCACGACCTGCGCCTCTCGACGGCCGTCGAGCAGGCCCGGCAGGCGCTCGCGATCGACGACCGCCGCATCACCTACGAGCCGTGCCTGTGGGAGGTGCCCGTGTCGATGGCCGACCGCGTCAAGCAGGTCTGGTTCCCCGGCGCGCACAGCGACGTCGGGGGCGGGGCACCGGCGCGCGCGCTGTCCGACTCCGCGCTGCTGTGGATGGTCGGCGAGGCCATCGCGCGCGGTCTGTCGTTCGACGAGGACCGGCTGTTCGCCCAGCTCCGGCACGAGGACACGCTCGTGTGCCGGTTCCGGCCGGGGCTGCTCTTCGGCACGATCAACCTCGTCAAGCGGCTGCGCCACCGGCCCCGGTTCCACGGCACCCTGCGCGTCCTGGCCGGCGTCCCCGTCGCGCCGGACCACGTCGACGCCGTGTACCTCGCGCAGACGGCGGAGCAGCTCACGGCCGACCCGTCGTCGTCGTACGCGCGCCACGCGCGCAACGTCACCTGGTGGCGCGACGACGTGGGCGACGCGCTGGTCCAGCGGGTCGAGCCGGTGCCGGGCGGCGCGCTCGAGAGCCGCCCGCTCGTGCTCGGCTGACCCCGGCCGCTCGCCGGCACGACGCGAGATCGACCCGCCGGTCGCGAGATCGACCCTCTGAAGGTCGATCTCGGAGCGCACGGGTCGACCTCGTGGCGGGGCGGGGTGGGCGGGGCCGTGCCATCCTGAGCCAGTGAGCGAGCAGCCCTCCGTCCCTGTCGACGCCGACCGCCTCGTCCCCTCCGACGCCCACGTGCTGGGTGACCCCGACGCCCCCGTGACGATCGTCGAGTTCGGCGACCTGGAGTGCCCGTACTGCCGCGACGCGGCTCCGGTCCTGCGCGACGTCGTCGCCTCCTCGGGCGGTCGGGTGCGGCTCGTGTTCCGCCACTTCCCGCTGTTCGAGGTCCACCCGCACGCGCTCACCGCGGCGCTCGCGGTCGAGGCCGCCGGGGCCGCGGGGAAGTTCTGGGAGATGCACGAGTCGTTGTTCGAGCAGCAGGACCGGCTCGACGACGACGGGCTGGCCGAGCGCGCGCGGGAGCTCGGGATCCCGGCTGCGGAGGTCGTCGGCGACCAGGTGCAGCAGCACGCCGACGCGGTGCGGCGCGACTACGCCGACGCGCTCGCCCTCGGTGTCCAGGGCACGCCGACCCTCTTCGTCAACGGCGAGCGCTACCGCGGTCGGGTCACGCGGGAGGGGCTCGAGGCGGCGGTCTCGGCGGCAGCGGCCAGGTAGCCGCGTCGTCGGCCGCCGCCCGTCAGGATGCCGGGGGGCGCCACGGGAGGGGCGGCAGGTCCGACGGTGGGCCGTCGCCGCCCGGGGAGCACAGCGGCCACCGCTCCCCGAACAGCCGGAGCGCGATCGACCCGAGCACGGCCGCGACCAGCGAGCCGGCGAGGATGCCGATCTTCGCCTGCTCGACGAGCGCCTCGTCGTCGAACGCGAGCTCGGCGATGAACAGCGAGATGGTGAACCCGATGCCCGCGAGGATCGAGCCGCCGAGCAGGTGGGAGTACCGCACCCTGCCGGGGAGGTCCCCGAGGCCCATGCGCAGCGCGAGCGCCGACGCGCCGAAGATCCCGATCGCGTTGCCGGCGACGAGCGCGACGGCCACGCCGATCGACAGCGGTGACGTCGCGGCGACGCGCAGCGTCTCGGCGTCGAGCCGGACCCCGGCGTTCGCGAGGCCGAAGACCGGCACCACGAGGTACGCGCTCCACGGGTGCAGGACGCGCTGCAGCTGCTCGCTCGTCGGGACGGCTGCGCGGGCGGCGAGCTCGGTGAGGTGCTCGCGCTCCGCCGTCGTCTCCTGGGCGAGCCGCTTGGCGTACTTCGGCACGACGGCGACGTCGTCGGGCCGGGCCGAGCGTGAGGGCACGAGGAGCCCCACGAGTACGCCGGCGAGCGTCGCGTGCACGCCCGACGCGTAGACCGCGCCCCACAGCGCGATCCCGACGACCACGTAGGGCGCGAGCCGCCACACCCCGAGCCAGCGCAGCACGAGGATCGCACCGACGAGCACGGCGGCGATCACGAGGCCGGGCATCCACACCGCGTCGGTGTAGAACACGGCCATCACGGTGATGGCGCCGATGTCGTCGACCACGGCGAGCGTGAGGAGGAACAGGCGCAGCTGGTCGGGGCAGCGCGGGCCGAACAGCGCGAGGATGCCGACGAGGAACGCGGTGTCCGTCGACATGACGATGCCCCAGCCGTGCTGCGCGGGGGAGCCGACGTTGAACGCGAGGTAGATCAGGGCGGGCACGGCGAGCCCGCCGAGCGCACCGAGCGCCGGGACGGCGACGGTGCGTCGGTTGCGCAGCTCGCCGCTCGTCACCTCGCGGTTGATCTCGAGCCCGATGACGAGGAAGAAGACCGCCATCGCGGCGTCGTTCACCCAGTGGTGCAGGTCCATCTCGAAGGACCAGGGGCCGATGGTCCAGCCGGCCGTCGCGTGCCACAGGTCCTCGTACGCCGGCGCCCACGCCGAGTTCGCCCAGACGAGGGCGATCACCGTCGCGGCGAGCAGGAGCACCGCGCCGCCCGCCTCGGTGGCCAGGAAGGACCGCAGCGAGGGGGCGAGCGGACGCAGCTGGATGCGCAGCGGCGGCCCCGGGCGGGCGGGGACCTGGACGATCGGGAACGACGACGGCGGGGCGGGCTCGGTCACGGGGCCTCCGGACGGGTCGGCGCGGGGCGCCGGACGGCGGTCACGGCATGCAGCGTTCCAACTCTCGCGGCCCGCCGATGCTTCCGCAACGTCCGACCTGGCGCGAGACGTCCGGGATCGCGACCGGCACATCCAGCTGCGACCGCCGCACTGCCCCGACCGTCCACATCGTGGAAAAGTTCTTCCGAAAGCCTTGTGGGCTGCGTCACGCACTGCTAGCGTCGAGCGTGCCAACGGCGGGCCCGGGCCGAGCGACGAGCTCGGTGGTCGACACGTTCGACCCGACACCGGAGACCATCTACCAGGCGGAAGAGAAGGACACCTCGCCTGCAGCGGCCCGCCGACCGACCCGGACTCGACGACGAGACCGGCTCCCCCGGACGGACCCCCGGACCGCTGCCCGAACCGTGGAGACTCACCATGGAATCTCTTGCCGTGGACGCAGCACACCCCCGTACGACGGCGCCCGTCGCCAACCCCCGCTATCTCGACCGGGCGGTCGCCCTCGCCGTCGACTCCGTCGCGCGCGCCGGCGGACCGTTCGGCGCCGTCGTCGTGACCGCCGACGGTCGCGTCGTCGAGGGCAACAACCGGGTCACGCAGGACAACGACCCGACCGCGCACGCCGAGGTCACCGCGATCCGGCGCGCGTGCGCCGAGATCGGCTCCTTCGACCTGTCCGGCGCGACGCTCTACTCGAGCTGCGAGCCGTGCCCCATGTGCCTCGCGTCAGCCCTCTGGGCCCGCGTCGACGCCGTGTACTTCGCCGCAGACCGGCACGACGCCGCGAGCGCCGGCTTCGACGACGCGGCGTTCTACGACTTCTTCACCGCGGACCCGGCCGACCGGGTCATGCGCGTGGTCCACACGCGCACCCCCGACGCCGTCGCCCCGTTCGACGCGTGGCGCGTCCTCGAGTCCCGGATCGAGTACTGACTGGCCCCGGCCGGTCCGTACCGCCCCACGGAAAGGACACGACGACGTGACCCTCCTCGGCACCCGGCGGAGCACCGCCGACGACGACGCCCACGGCACCCCGCAGCCCCGGCGCGGCTCCTCGAGCCGCCTCGACCGGTTCTTCCACATCAGCGCGCGCGGCTCGACCGCCGGCCGCGAGGTGCGCGGCGGCCTCGTGACGTTCTTCGCGATGGCGTACATCGTCATCCTCAACCCCCTCATCCTCGGCGGCACGAGCGCCGAGAACGCCCCGGTCGACGTCGCGGGCGGCTGGCTCGCGACGGCGCAGGTCGGCGCGGTGACCGGTCTCGCCGCCGGCCTGCTCACGATCCTGTTCGGTCTCGTGGCGAATCTCCCGTTCGCGCTCGCGGCCGGTCTCGGCATCAACTCGTTCCTCGCCGTCTCGGTGATCGGCGACGTCACGTGGCCCGAGGCGATGGGACTCGTCCTCATCAACGGCCTGCTCATCGTGCTGCTCGCCGTGACGGGCGCGCGGTCGGCGATCTTCAACGCGGTGCCGCGCCAGCTCAAGGCGGCGATCACGGTCGGCATCGGCCTGTTCATCGCGTTCATCGGGTTCGTCGACTCGGGCTTCGTCACGCGCACTCCCGGCGGCCCGCCCGTCCAGCTCGGCGACGGCGGCTCGATCACGACGGTCCCGACGCTCGTGTTCGTCGTCGGACTGCTCGTCATGGGGATCCTCGTGGCCCGCAAGGTCAAGGGCGGCCTGCTCATCGGCCTCGTGGCGACCACCGTCCTCGCGATCGTCGCCGAGGCCGTGCTGCAGCTCGGGCCCGCCTCGGACGACAACCCCGGCGGGTGGCACCTCACCGTGCCCGAGCTGCCGAGCTCGCTCGTCTCCGTCCCGGACCTGAGCCTGCTCGGCCAGTTCTCGTTCGGCGCCTTCGACCGCATCGGCGCCCTCGCGGCGACGATGCTCGTGTTCACGCTGTTCTTCACCAACTTCTTCGACGCCATGGGCACCATGACCGGCCTCGCGAAGCAGGGCGGTCTCGCCGACGCGGACGGCAACTTCCCCCGCATCAAGTCGGCGCTCGTCGTGGAGGGAGTGGGCGCGGTCGTGGGCGGGGCGACGTCCTCGTCGTCGAACACGGTGTTCGTGGACTCCGCCGCGGGTGTCGGCGAGGGGGCGCGGACCGGTCTCGCGTCCGTGGTGACGGGCGGCCTGTTCCTCGTCGCGATGTTCCTCACGCCGCTCACCGCCGTCGTCCCGATGGAGGTCGCGAGCGCGGTCCTCGTCGTCGTCGGCGCGATGATGATGCGGGAGATCAAGGAGATCGACTTCTCGGACTTCTCCGTCGCCCTGCCGGTCTTCCTCACGGTCGTCACCATGCCGCTCACGTACTCCATCGCGAACGGCATCGGCATCGGGTTCGTGACCTGGGTCCTGCTGCGGACCGCGTGCGGCAAGGCCCGCGAGGTCCACCCGCTGCTGTGGGTGGTCGCCGCAGGCTTCCTCGTGTACTTCGTGCGCGGGCCGCTCACCGCGGTCGTGGGAGGCTGATCCCAGCAGGTACGACGGACCGTGCGACGGGCCACCCCCGCGGGTGGCCCGTCGTCGCGCGGTCGGGAACGACGGAGGTGACCATGGGCGACCGGGTGAGCGTGGAGCGGCACCGCGCCGACGTCGCGGCGCTGCTGGCGCCGCTCGTGGAGGCTGCCCGACGCCGCACGCGCACCGAGGAGGTCGACCTCGCCGACGCGCTCGGCCGGGTCCTCGCGGCAGACCTCGTGGCGCCCGTCCCGGTGCCGCTCTTCCGCAACTCGCAGATGGACGGGTACGCGGTGCGGGCGGCCGACGTCGCGGGCGCGCGCGCCGAGGTCCCGGTCCGGCTCCCGGTCGCCGCGGAGATCCCCGCGGCACCCGGAGCGCCCGCCGCCCTGGCTCCCGGGACGGCGGCCCGCATCATGACCGGCGCACCCGTGCCCGACGGCGCGGACGCCGTCGTCCCGGTCGAGGACACCGGGGCGGGCAGCTTTGCCGGGCAGCCCGGCGCCCGCCCCGGCGGGCCGAGCGCCGCCGTCGACGTCCTGGCGCCCCGCAGGCCCGGGGAGTTCGTGCGCGAGGCGGGCAGCGACGTCGCTGCGGGGGACGTGCTGCTCGCCGATGGGACCGTGCTCGCCCCGCACCACCTCGCCGCCGCCGCGGCGTGCGGGGTCGGGCGGGTGCGCGTCGTCGCGCGACCTCGGGTGGCGGTCCTGTCGACCGGCTCGGAGATCGTCGGCCCGGGGGAGCTGCCGGGACCGGGGCAGGTGTTCGACGCGAACGGCACGGCGCTCGGCGCGGCGGTGCGGCGCGCCGGGGGAGTCGTGACGCTCACGGCGCGCTGCGGCGACGACGCCGGGGCGTTCGCCGCCGCGCTCGCCGACGCCGCGGCGGGCGCGGACCTCGTCGTCACGTCGGGCGGCGTGAGCCAGGGGGCGTACGAGGTGGTCAAGGACGTGCTCGGCCCTGCGAGGGTCGGTCCCGGTGCGTCGCCGGCGGCGTCCGGTTCGACGTCGCCGGTGGGCACCGTGGAGTTCCGGTCGGTCGCCATGCAGCCGGGCGGCCCGCAGGGCCTCGGCCGGATCGGCCCCGGGCACGGGACGCCGGTCCTCACCTTCCCCGGCAACCCCGTGAGCGCGCAGGTGTCGTTCGCCGTGTTCCTGCGCGAGGTGCTCGAGCGGGCGGCCGGCCTGCCGGGGGAGCGGCGCGTGCGTCGGGCGCGCGTGCACGACGCCGGGACGTCGCCCGCCGGGAAGCGTCAGCTCCTGCGGGGCGCGAGCGGGCCGGACGGCACGGTGCGCGTGGTGGGCGGACCGGGGTCGCACCTCGTCGCGTCGATGGCGCGCGCGGACGTCCTCGTCGACGTGCCCGCCGACGTGACAGGGTGGGACGCCGGGAGCGAGCTGGAGGTGTGGGAGCTGTGAGCGTTGGAGAGGCGGTGGGCGGCGACGTGGCAGGCACGGGCGACGTGGCGCGGACGGGTGACGCGGTGAGCCGCGTGACGACCGACGTCCTGGACGCCGCCGTGTCGCAGGCCGTGGAGGACGCGGTCGGAGGGCCGGAGTGCGGCGCGGTGGTGACGTTCCGCGGCGTCGTGCGCGACGTCGACGACGACCGTGGCGTGACCGGGCTCGACTACGAGGCGCACCCCGACGCGACGGCCGTGCTCCGCCGCTGCGTCGAGACGGTCGCGGCCGAGACGGGCCTGCGGGTCGCCGCGGTGCACCGCTACGGGACGCTGGTCGTCGGCGACGTGGCGCTCGTCGCGGCGGCGGCGGCGGGCCACCGCCGCGAGGCGTTCGAGGCGTGCTCGCTGCTCGTCGAGCGCATCAAGGCCGAGGTGCCGATCTGGAAGCGGCAGCACTTCACCGACGGCGTGTCGGAGTGGGTCGGCCTCTGACCGGTCGTAGACGTCAGCGCCGGGGCGACCGGGTCAGCGCGAGGCGCGGCCGTTGTCGAGGAGCATCCCGACGCCCAGCCCGACGGCTGCGCCGAGGACCAGGCCGAACCAGCTGAGGACGACGGTGCCGACGATCGCGCCGATCGCGACCCCGAGCACGCTCTTCGTGGCGACCTTCCACGGCTCGGCGCGCTGGTCGTCGCGGTAGATCGGCAGCGCGGACGTGCTGTTGTCGGGGGTCTCGACGGTGGGCAGGGCAGGGGCGGAGGAGGTCGTCGTCACGTCACCATGATAGGGTCCGCGCCGCGCGCTGACCTGGGCGAACACGGGAGGGTGACCCGGTTCACCCCGTGACGTGCGGCACCCTCCGGGGAGCGGAGCGGGCAGCCGCTCCGTGCTCCGCCTCAGCCGCCGATCGCGCCCATGCTGCGCGCGGTCGGCGCGAAGGCGTCCCGGGCCACCGGGGTGTCGCTGCCGTGCGCGAGCGGCTTCGCCCACATCGCGCCCTGCCAGGCGCGCGCGACCGCGTCGTCACGCTCGTCCTCGGTCAGGTCAGCGGAGCGCAGGATCGCGCGCAGGTCGGTCTCGTCGTCGCCGAACAGGCACGAGCGGACCGTGCCCTCCGCGGTGAGTCGCGTGCGGTCGCAGTCGCCGCAGAACGAGCGCGTGACCGACGCGATGATCCCGACGGTCTGCGGGCCGCCGTCCACGAGCCACTCCTCGGCCGGGGCCGACGGGTCGTCGCGCCCGACCTCGAGCAGGTCGAAGCGCTCGCCGAGCACCGCGAGCAGGTCCTCGGCGGAGACGAGGTCGTCCCGGGTCCATCGTCCGTCGGCGTCCAGCGGCATCTGCTCGATGAAGCGCAGGTGGCACCCGTGCTCGACCGCCCACGCGAGGAGGTCGGCCGCGCCGGCCAGGGTCTCGGGCATGAGCACCGCGTTGAGCTTGACGGGGGCGAGCCCGGCGGCGAGGGCGGCCCGGACGCCGGCCAGGACGTCGGGCAGGCGGTCGCGGCGCGTGAGGCGCGCGAAGTCGTCGCGGTCCACGGAGTCGAGCGAGATGTTCACGCGGTCCAGACCGGCGGCGACGAGCTCGCCGACGCGCTTGTCGAGCCCGATGGCGTTCGTCGTCATGGAGATCGAGACGTCCGGCGCCGCGGCGCGCGACAGGCGCAGGATCTCGGCGAGGTCCCGGCGCACGAGCGGCTCGCCGCCCGTGAACCGGACGTCGGTGATCCCGAGCCGGCCCACGGCGACCCGGACGAGCCGCGCGATCTCGGTCGGCGTGAGGAGGTCGTCGCGCGCGATGGCGGGCAGCCCCTCCGCGGGCATGCAGTAGGTGCAGCGCAGCGTGCACTTCTCCGTGATCGAGATGCGCAGGTCGCGCGCGACCCGGCCGTACCGGTCCACGAGCGCCTCCGTCCCGGGGCGCTCGTCGGGCAGGTGCGTGGCGCGCCCGGGCACGTGCGCCGGCCCACGGACCTGGGGGATCCCGAGAGAGACTGCGGTCATGGCTCGATCGTAGACACGTCTCGTGACGTCCGGCACGGCTGCGTGCTAGCGTGAGATTCGCTGAACGGAAGACGTCTTCCGTCCAGCGGAAGTCCAACGGCGGATTCAAGCCCTGTGTTTCCGGCGCGTCACAGCCGACGCGCCCCAGGACACGCAGGGGACTCACCGCAAGGGTTCACTGGAAGGACGCCGGCAGCGCCGGCACCCTGGCGGAAGCGAGACCACGATGCTCCACATCGTCGACCGGCTCTCCCCGTGGCTCGGCCCGGGGCAGCTCCCCTTCGCCGTCGCGACGGTCGTCGCGGCGTCCGGCTCCGTGCCGCGCCCCGTCGGCACGGCGATGGCCGTGCGCGCCGACGGCGCCGTCGTGGGCAGCCTCTCGGGCGGCTGCGTCGAGGCTGCCGTGCACGCCGCCGCGCTCGACGCGATCGCCGCCGGCACGTGCCACCGCGAGACGTTCGGCTACAGCGACGACGACGCGTTCGCCGTCGGGCTCAGCTGCGGCGGCACGCTCGACGTGCACGTCCAGCCCGTGTTCCCCGACGACGACGCCGCCCGGGCGCTCGACGCGCTCGCCGCCGACGCCGGCCCGGCCGCCCTCGTGCGGCGGATCGACGGCGACCGACGCACCGCGGTCCTGCTCGGGGCGGATGCGGCACGCGCGGCGGACGAGCCGGCGGTCGCGGCGGCGCTGCACGGGCTCGTCGGGTCCGGCGCCGTGGACGCGGCCGCCGCGCAGGTCGTCGCCGTCCTCCGCGCGGGGGGCACCGCGACCGTGCGTGCCGCCCACACGGGTCCGGACGCGGGCGCGGGTCCGGCGGCGCAGAGCGACCGCGATGCGGGCACCGACGGCACACGCACGACGACCTCCCCGTGCGACGACGCGAGCGAGCCCGTGACGCTGCTCGTCGAGACCCGCCTCCCCGCGCCGCGGTTCCTGGTGTTCGGCGCGAACGACTTCGCCGGGGCGCTCGTGCGCGGCGTGCGGCTGCTCGGCTACCGGGTCACGCTGGTCGACGCGCGCGAGGTGTTCGCCGACGCCCGCCGGTTCCCGGAGGCGGACGAGGTCGTCGTCGAGTGGCCCGACCGCTACCTCGCGGCCGAGGCCGCCGCGGGGCGCCTCGACCGGCGCACCGGCGTCGCGGTGCTCACGCACGACGCGAAGTTCGACGTCCCGCTCCTGCGGCTCGCGCTCGACCTGCCGCTCGCCTACGTCGGGGCCATGGGCTCCCGGCGCTCGCACGAGCAGCGCGTGCGCGCCCTGCGTGCCGAGGGCGTCCCGGACGCCGCGCTCGCCCGCCTGCGCTCGCCCATCGGGCTCGACCTCGGCGCCGTCACGCCGGACGAGGTCGCCGTCTCGGTCACTGCCGAGATCGTCGCCTCCCGGCACGGACGAGCCGGCGTCGTGCCCCTGAGCCAGAGCCGGGGCCCGCTGCACGCGAACCCGCCGCACGCCGTCGAACCGCACGTCGCCGTCGACCCGCACCCCGACCCGGCGCCCCCGGACACGCCGGGCCGCACCGCACCCGAGGAGGCCTCCTGATGGATCTGAGCACCGTCACCGACCTCGTCCCGACCGCCGACCCCGCCGAGTGGCGCGAGGGTGACGCGTGGCTCGCGGGCGGGACCGTCCTCTTCTCGTACGGGAGCCAGACGCTGCGGCGCCTGCTCGACGTCACGTCCGCGGGATGGCCGTCGCTCACCGTGACCGAGGACGGGCTCGAGATCGCCGCGACGTGCACGGTCGCGGAGCTCTACGCGTTCGAGGACTCGGCCGCCGCCGCACCGGTGCGCGGCCGGTGGAGCGCGCTCGACCTGTTCCGCCCGTGCTGCGACGCCTTCGTCGCGTCGTTCAAGATCTGGAACACCTCGACCGTCGGTGGCAACGTCTGCACGTCGCTCCCCGCCGGACCGATGATCTCGCTCACCGCGGCGCTCGACGGCGTCGCCGAGGTGTGGGGGCCGGGCGGTGAGCGTCGGACGCAGCCCGTCGCCGAGCTCGTCACGGGGGAGATGCGGAACACCCTCGCCCCGGGGGAGCTCCTCCGGGCGATCCGGGTCCCGGACCGCGCGCTGCGCTCGCGGACGGCGTTCCGGCGCCTGTCGCTGACCAACCTCGGGCGGTCCGGGGTCCTGCTGATCGGCCGGGTCGACCCGTCGCCCGGGGAAGAGAGCACGGTGCCCGACGGCGTGGGCGAGCTCGTGCTCACCGTGACCGCCGCGACGCGGCGTCCCGTGCAGGTGCGCTTCGCACCCGGGTCGCACCCCTCCGCGGCGGACCTGACCGCCGCGCTCGACGCCGCGCTCGACGGCGCAGCCGTGGGCGCGGGCGGGGCGGCGGAGAGCGAGAGCATCTGGCACGACGACATCCACGGCCACCCCGCGTGGCGCCGCGACATGACCTACCGGCTCGCCGAGGAGATCCGCGCGGAGCTCGTCGCGCCGCTCGACGGTGCCGCCACGGACGGAGGACCCCGATGAGCGACCCCACCACGGGCTCCCTGCCCCTGACCGTCGACGGACGCGCCGTCACCACGGAGCCCCGCGCAGGGCAGTGCCTGCGCACCTTCCTGCGCGAGCAGGGCGCGCTCGGCGTGAAGAAGGGCTGCGACGCCGGCGACTGCGGCGCGTGCACCGTGCACGTCGACGGCGTCCCCGTGCACTCGTGCGTCTACCCCGCGCGGCGCGCCGCGGGCCGTGACGTGACGACGATCGCCGGCCTCGCCGCGGCGAGCGGTGTCCCCGAGGGAGAGCTGCACCCCGTGCAGCAGCAGTTCCTCGACGCCCAGGGCTTCCAGTGCGGGTTCTGCACCGCGGGCATGATCATGACCGCCGCGACCTTCGACGACGACCAGCGCGCGAACCTGCCCCGCAACCTCAAGGGCAACCTGTGCCGGTGCACGGGCTACCGGGCGATCGGCGAGGCCGTGCTCGGCGGTGAGGCGTGCGGGGGCGAGCACCCGGCCGGCGCCGCACCCTGCGACCCCGCCCACGACGGCTGGCGTCCGGACCGGGGCACTCCCTCGGTGGACCGGGGCACTGGTTCGCGGGACCACGGTGCCCGCTCGGCGGACGGTGGTGCTCCCTCGGCGTTCGGGGCGGACGTGCCCGCTCCCGCCGGGCGGGGCGTGGTGACGGGGACCGTGCGGTACACGCTCGACGTCGACCCCGCCGCCTACCCCGGCCTGCTCCACCTGAAGCTGGTGCGCTCGCCCCACGCGCACGCGCGGGTCCTCGCCGTCGACACGAGCGAGGCGCTCGCCGTCCCGGGCGTCGTCGCCGTGCTCACGCACGAGGACGCCCCGCCGACCCGGTTCTCGACCGCCCAGCACGAGCTGTTCACCGACGACCCCGACGACACGAGGATCCTCGACGACGTCGTGCGGTTCGTCGGGCAGCGCGTCGCGGCCGTCGTCGCCGAGTCCGTGGCCGCCGCCGAGGAGGGCGTGCGGAAGGTGCGCGTGGAGTACGAGACGCTGCCCGCCGTCGTCGACCCCGAGGAGGCGATGGCCCCGGGGGCGCCGCTCGTCCACCCCGACCTCGACGCGACCCGGGCGCGCGTGTCCCGGCCGGAGGCGAACGTCGTCGCCGAGGTGCACAGCGAGCTGGGCGACGTCGAGCGCGGGCTCGCGGAGGCCGACGTCGTGCACGAGGCCACCTACCGCACCCAACGCGTGCAGCACGCCGCGCTCGAGACCCACTGCTCCATCGCGTCGCTCGACGACGACGGCCGCCTCGTCGTCCGCTCGTCGACCCAGGTCCCGTTCCTCGCGCGCCGGCACCTCGCGCGCGTGCTCGACCTCGACCCGGAGCGCGTGCGCGTCTACTGCGAGCGGGTCGGCGGCGGGTTCGGCGGCAAGCAGGAGGTGCTGACCGAGGACGTGGCGGCCCTCGCCACGCTGCGCCTCGGACGTCCGGTGCAGCTCGAGCTCACGCGCACGGAGCAGTTCGTGGGCACGACGACGCGGCACCCGTTCCGCGTCCGGGTGCGGGCCGGCGCGCGCCGGGACGGCACGCTCACCGCGCTGCACGTCGACGTGCTGACCAACACCGGCGCGTACGGCAACCACGGGCCCGGCGTCATGTTCCACGGGTGCGGCGAGTCCCTCGCGGTGTACCGGTGCGAGAACAAGAAGGTCGACGCCCACAGCGTCTACACGAACACCGTCCCGGCCGGCGCGTTCCGGGGCTACGGGCTCTCGCAGATGGTCTTCGCGATCGAGTCGACGGTGGACGAGCTCGCGCGACGGCTCGGCCTCGACCCCCTCGAGATGCGGCGCCGCAACGTCGTCCTCGAGGGTGAGCCGATGCTCTCGACCCACCCGACGCCCGAGGAGGACGTGCACCACGGCAGCTACGGGCTCGACCAGTGCCTCGAGCTCGTCGACGACGCCCTGCGCCGCGGGCGCGAGCGCGACGACCGCACGCTCGGGGACGAGTGGGGTGTCGGCGAGGGCACGGCCCTGTCGATGATCGACACCGTCCCGCCGCGCGGCCACTTCTCCCACGCCCGCGTGCGGCTGCGCGCGGACGGCGTCGTGGAGGCCGAGGTCGGGACGGCCGAGTTCGGCAACGGCACGACGACCGTGCACGCGCAGCTCGTCGCGTCGGCGCTCGGTCAGGACGCGTCGGCGGTGGTCGTGCGCCAGTCCGACACGGATCTCCTGGAGCACGACACGGGCGCGTTCGGGTCCACCGGCACGGTCGTCGCGGGCAAGGCCTCGCTCGCCGCCGCCCAGGATCTCGCCGAGACCATCATCAAGGTCGCCGTCGGGATGTCCGACGACCGGTCCGGGGCTGCCGATCCCGCCGACTGCCGGCTCGTCCCCGGCGCGGTCGACCGCGCCGGGACGCGGGTCCCGCTCGCCGACGTGGCGCGCGCCGCGACCGACGCCGGGATCGAGCTCGTCGCCGAAGGGCGCTGGGGAGGCACGCCGCGCTCCGTCGCGTTCAACGTCCACGGGTTCCGCGTCGCGGTCCACCGCGGGACGGGCGAGATCCGCATCCTGCAGTCCGTCCAGGCCGCCGACGCCGGCGAGGTCGTCAACCCGCGCCAGTGCCGCGGCCAGATCGAGGGCGGGATCGCCCAGGCGCTCGGTGCGGCGCTGTACGAGGACGTCGTGGTGGACGACGCCGGGAAGGTCACGACCGACATCTTCCGGCAGTACCACCTGCCCACCTTCGCGGACGTGCCGCGCAGCGAGGTGTACTTCGCGAGGACGAGCGACGCGATCGGGCCCATGGGCGCGAAGTCCATGAGCGAGAGCCCGTTCAACCCCGTCGCGCCCGCGCTCGCGAACGCGGTCCGCGCGGCGACCGGTGTGCGGTTCACGGAGCTGCCGCTCCTGCGGGACCGGGTGTACCTCGGGATGAAGGCGGCGGGCGTCGTGGCCTGACGGTCTGCGTCTGGGGCTGGGGCGTGACGGTCGGGTCCGGGCGCGGCGGGTGGGGCGGCGGCGGGTCTACCATCCGCGCCCTCGTTCCTCGGGCGCTCCCGCCAGACCCGCCACGACCCGCCGCCGCCCCACCCGCCACACCCTTCTCGGTCGTCTCACCGAGTCGGTCGTCGTCGCCCCGCCCTCCGAGCCGGTCGTCTCACCGACCGGATCGGCTGGGGCGGCATCCCGGCCCTGCCCGGTTCGGTGCGGTCAGGTCAGGAGGTCGAGGTCGGCCTCGGTGTCGACGTCGCGGCCGTCGCCCGGGTGGTCGACGACGTCGATCAGGTCCGCGTGCGCGCGCAGGAAGTCGCGGGCGCCGTGGTCGCCGTGCGCCGTCGCGGCGGCCGGGGCGGCGAGCGAGGCGTCCAGCACGAGGGGGTGGGCCCAGCGGGGCCCCGCGCCGGTGTCGCCGGGTGCCGTCGCTGCGGCGTGCTGCCCGACGGCGCCCGTCCAGCGCGAGGCGACCACGCGCCCCGGGCGGTGGGCGGCGAGGAGGCGCGCGACGTCGTCGGGCAGCACGCCGGGCTGGTCCACGTGCGCGACGACGACCCGCGCGGCGCGCTCCGACAGTGCGGCTGCGACGCCCTGGCGCAAGGACGACGCCATGCCGGACGCCCAGTCCTCGTTGACGACGACCCGCACGCCAGGAGCGTCGAGCGCAGCCTCGGCGCGGACCCGGTCTGCGCCTGCTCCGAGGACGGCCACGACGACGTCGCAGCCTCCGTCGCGCAGCACGCCCGCGACGTGCTCGACCAGCGGGCGGCCGTGACGGGGGAGCAGCGCCTTCGGGCCCCGGCCGAGGCGCGTCCCGGCGCCGGCCGCGAGGAGCACACCGACGGTCGGGCGGTCGGACGGCGCGTCCGGGACGGCGGGGGTCACGCGCCGTCGTGGCGCGCGTCGTAGGCGCGCTGGGACGCGGTGACCTCGCCGACGGCGCCCTCGAGCACGTCGATGAGTGCGGTGAGGCTGTCGGCCACGCGGACGCCGAGCTCCGTGAGCGAGTACTCGACGTGCGGGGGGATGGTCGCGCGGACCTCGCGCACGACGATGCCGTCGCGCTCCAGCCCTTGCAGGGTCTGGGCGAGCATCTTCTCGCTCACGCCGTCGATGCGGCGCCGCAGGGCGTTGAAGCGCACGGCGCCGTCGCGCAGACCGGCGACCGTGAGGACGCCCCACCGTCCGGTCACCGACTCCAGCACGTGCCGGGACGTGCAGCCGCGCTGGAAGACGTCGGCGACCATCTCGTCGGTCGGACCGGCGTCCTGCGTGCTGAGTTCCGTGGCCATCTCGCCAGGATAGGGCGGCGCGGCCGCCGCTGCGCTGTGAGATACGTCGCACGCTCATATGGTTGGCACTATCGAAAAGTAAGCACATGCTCGACGAGTGGCGCCCTGAGGTGCCGCCGCGGACCGCCGTCGGGCGGCCGCACCCCGTCCTGCTCTCGAAGGAGTCCTCATGACCATCGCCGTCACCGGAGCCAGCGGCCACCTCGGCCGCCTCGTCGTCGAGTCGCTGCTCGCCCGCGGCGCGGACGCGTCCGACGTCGTCGCGCTCGCCCGCACCACCGGTGCGGTCGCCGACCTCGCGGGACGCGGCGTCGTCGTGCGCGAGGCCGACTACTCCCGCCCGGAGACGCTGCCTGCCGCGCTCGGCGGCGTCGACGTGCTCGTGCTGGTGTCCGGCTCCGAGGTGGGCCGCCGCGTCGAGCAGCACGGGAACGTCGTCGATGCCGCCCGGGACGCCGGGGTGTCGCGCGTGATCTACACGAGTGCACCGCGCGCCACGACGTCGGCGCTCGTCCTCGCGCCCGAGCACAAGGCGACCGAGGAGCTCCTCGCGGCGTCGGGCCTGTCGACGACGGTCCTGCGCAACAAATGGTACACCGAGAACTACGTCCCCGACGTGCTCCGGGCGCGGGAGGCGGGCGCGATCCTCACGAGCGCGGGCGACGGTCGCGTCGCGAGCGCGAGCCGTGCCGACTACGCGGAGGCCGCGGCCGTCGTCGCGCTCGCCGCGCAGCACGACGGCGCGCACGACGGCGCCGTCTACGAGCTGTCCGGCGACGTCGCGTGGACGTTCGACGACCTCGCGGCGGCCGCCGCCGAGGTGATCGGCCGTCCGGTCGCGCTCCAGGCCGTCACCCCGGAGCAGCACCTCGAGATCCTCACGGGCGCCGGGCTGGACGAAGGCACCGCGGGCTTCGTCGTCGCGCTGGACGGCAACATCCGCGACGGGCTGCTCGCCGGCACGAGCGGTGACCTCGCACGCCTCCTGGGCCGGCCGACGACGCCCCTCGTCGACGGTCTGCGCGAGGCCGTCCGCACCGCCGACGCGGCCTGACGGCACCGCGACCCGGTCGGCGCGGACGGTGCCGCCGACCGGGTGCGTGCCGATCGGTCGCAGGTCTCGTCCCCACGCGACCTCCGGACGTGGTCTAATAGTTGAAGATACAACTAACCGAGAGCCGCGTCCGCGGCACTCCGATGCACGGGAGGAACCCCATGACCGGCCAGGCCGACCCCTCGCCCTCGATCCAGCGCCTCGCGCGGCCGGGTGCGGCCGCGCGTCCCGCCGGTGACCTGCTCGCCGCCGACACGCGCATGGACGCGGTCACCCTCCACGTGCGCGACCTCGACCTCATGACGCGCTACTACCGCGACGCGCTGTCGCTCGCGGTGCTCCCGACGCCCGAGACCCTCGCCCTGCCCGACGGCGCCCGGCTGGCCGAGACCGTCGTGCTCGGCCGGGGGGAGACGCCGCTCGTCGTGCTGCACCGCACGCCCGACCTGCCGGTGCCGGGTCGTCGGGAGGCCGGTCTGTTCCACACCGCGGTCCTGTTCGACGACGAGCCCGGCCTCGCGCACGCGCTGGCCTCCGTCGCGACGACGGCGCCCAGCACGTTCGTCGGCAGCGCCGACCACCTCGTGTCCCAGGCGTTCTACTTCACGGACCCCGAGGGCAACGGCGTCGAGCTCTACGCCGACCGGCCGCGCGACGCCTGGGGATGGGACGAGAACGGCGTGCGCATGGACACGATCCACCTCGACCCGAACGCCTTCCTCGCCGACCACCTCAGCGACGCGTCGCGCGACCTGCTGTCCGTCCCGCGGTCGGAGGCGGGCGAGAGGGTCGGCGCCGAGCCGGGAGGCCCCGGGGGTGCGGTGGTGGGACACGTCCACCTCCAGGTGGGCGACGTGGCGACGGCCCGGTCGTTCTACGTCGACGCCCTCGGCTTCGAGGAGACGGCGAACGTGCCGGGAGCGCTGTTCGTCTCCGCGGGCGGCTACCACCACCACATGGCGATGAACACGTGGAACAGCCGCGGAGCCGGCCCGCGGGCGTCGTCGCTCGGGCTCGGCAAGGTGTCGATCACGGTGCCCGGGGCGGACGACGTCGGCGCGCTGCGCGAGCGGCTGGCCCGCGCGGCGGTCGCCGCTCAGGACGACGGGGCGGTGCTGCGGTTCGAGGACCCGTGGCGCAACCTCGTCGAGGTGCGCGCCGACCGCTGACCCGGCGTCGGGTCTGTCAGTGCCGGGCCTTGATCACCAGCACGGGGGCGGGGGAGTCGAGCAGCACGCGCTGCGTGGTGCTGCCGAGGAGGAACTTGCCGACGGGCGAACGCTTGCGCGCGCCGATGACCACGAGCTCCGGGTGCGTGCGCTCGGCCTCGTCGACGATCGCGTCGGCGGGGTCGACGTGCTCCGGGCGGTACGTCACCTCGGGTCGCTCGATGCCCTCGGGGAGGGCGTCCAGCTGGTGCGCGAGGCCCGCCGGGATCCCGGCGTCGGGGTCCTGAGGGGTCAGGACCAGGACGGCCAGCGGCGCGCCGCGCCGTTCGGCCTCGGCGATCGCGGCGTGCAGGGCGGCCTCGCCCTGCGGGGAGTCGTTGTACGCCACGAGGACGGTCATCGCCGGGCCTTTCCGTGCTGCCGATCGGACTGCGGTTGAACTCTCTCACACGCTGGGCGTCGTCGCCGTCCGGCGCCCGGGCCGGCCGTCCAGCCCGTCGGGCCGGTGAGCGGTGGCGGTCGGCACGGCGAGCGGCACGGTGAGCGGCGCGGGGAGCAGCGGCGGGAGCGTGCGGGTGAGGACGTCCTCGATCTCGCGCCGCCGCCGTGCGCCGAGGCGCTCGGACGGTGCGGTCACGCTGATCGCGGCGACCGGGCGGCCCGCGTCGAGCACGGCGACGGCGACGCAGCTGATGCCCCGCTCGTTCTCCTCGTCCTCGCGCGCGACACCGTGCTCGCGCGTGCGCTCGCACACGGCGCGCAGGTCCGCGGTCGTGACCTGGCCGTCGGGTGCCGCGGCCGCGTACCAGGCGAGGCGGTCGTCGTCGAGCGCGCGGTAGGCGAGGAGCGCTCGTCCGAGCGCGGTCGTGGCCGCGGGCCGGCGCCTGCCGACGGCCGACCAGACCCGCACGGCACGGGCGGGCTCGACCTTGTCGAGGTAGACGATCTCCGTGCCGGCGAGCGTCCCGAGGTGCACGAGCTCGTCCGTCGCCTGGCACACGGCGACGAGAGCGGGGTGCAGGAGCGCCGGCAGGTTCTCCTCGCCCAGGTAGACGGTCGCGAGCGCGGTCGCGGCCGGCCCGAGCCGGTACCTGCCCGTGGCGTCGTCCTGCTCGGCGTAGCCGCGGTGCCGCAGGGCGGCGAGCGTGCGGTGCAGCGAGGTCTTGTGGAGCCCGAGGTCGTGGGCGAGCGCACCCAGGGCGAGGCCGCCGGGACCGGCGGCGGCGAGCGCCTCGAGCGCGGCCAGCGCCTTGTCGACGCTGCCGAGCGGGCTCGCTGCAGGGGCGGTCGGCCCGCTCGCCGCGGTGCCCAACGTCGCGGGCCCGGCTTCCGTCATCGTGGTGCCTTCCTCTAGAGTGCGTTCCGCAGTGAACAACAGGCGTTCACCATAGCGAAACGGAGTGAGGATGTCAGCCGACACCAGCGTCCTGGAGCAGATCGAGCGGGCGCGCGTCGTCCCCGTCGTCGTGGTCGACGACGCACGCGACGGCCTCGGCGTCGCCGCCGCGCTGCGCGACGGCGGCCTGCCGGTCGCCGAGGTCACGTTCCGCACGGCCGGCGCCGCGTCGGCGATCGAGGCGATCGCGCGCGAGGTGCCCGAGGTCCTCGTCGGTGCGGGCACCGTCGTCACGGCCGCCCAGGTCGACGAGGCCGTCCGGGCCGGCGCGCGCTTCCTCGTGTCGCCGGGCCTGTCGGCCGCCGTCGTGCGCCGCGCCCAGGAGCACGGCGTGCCGATCCTCCCGGGGGTCGCGACGCCGTCGGACATCATCGCCGCGCTCGACCTCGGGCTGAAGGCCGTGAAGCTGTTCCCGGCGAACGTCGTCGGCGGCCCCGCGGCCGTCAAGGCGTTCTCCGCGCCGTTCCCCGGCGTGCGGTTCGTCCCCACGGGCGGCGTCAGCGCCGCCAACCTCCTCGACTACCTGTCCCTGCCGTCGGTGCTCGCCGCCGGCGGGTCGTGGATGGTCGACCGCTCGCTCGTCCGCGCGGGCGACTGGACCGAGATCACCCGCCGCACGCGCGAGGCCGTCGAGCTCGCCGCCTCGCTCGCCACCGTCACCGAAGGAGCCTGACCGTGAGCACCACCCCCACCGAGACCGCCACCGGGACCTCCGGCACCGCGCCGCTCGCCGTCCGCCCCGCCGACGAGTGCGCGTACGACGTCGTCGCGCTCGGCGAGGTCATGCTGCGCCTCGACCCGGGCGAGCGCCGCATCAAGACCGCCCGCAGCTTCGACGCGTGGGAGGGCGGCGGCGAGTACAACGTCGCGCGCGGCCTGCGCCGCTGCTTCGGCCTGCGCGGCGCCGTCGTCACGGCGCTCGCGGACAACGAGGTCGGTCGCCTCGTCGAGGACCTCATGCTCACCGGCGGGCTCGACACGAGCCACGTCGTGTGGCGGTCGTACGACGGCATCGGCCGCACCGTGCGCAACGGCCTGAACTTCACGGAGCGCGGGTTCGGCGTGCGCGGCGCCGTCGGCGTCTCCGACCGCGGCAACACCGCGATCGCCCAGCTCCGTCCCGACGACGTCGACTGGGACGCGCTGTTCGGCCGCGGCGTCCGGTGGTTCCACACGGGTGGCATCTTCGCCGCGCTGTCCGAGTCGAGCGCCGACGTCGCCGAGGCGGCGATGGCCGCCGCGCGCCGCCACGGCACGATCGTGTCCTACGACCTCAACTACCGCCCCTCGCTGTGGCAGGGCATCGGTGGCGTGGAGCGCGCGCAGGAGGTCAACCGTCGCCTGGCGCGCTACGTCGACGTCATGATCGGCAACGAGGAGGACTTCACGGCGAGCCTCGGCTTCGAGGTCGAGGGCGTGGACGAGAACCTCACCGACCTCGACACGGGAGCGTTCCGCGCGATGATCGGTCGCGCGGCGGAGGAGTACCCGAACTTCCAGGTCATCGCGACGACGCTGCGCGGCGTGAAGACGGCCACGGTCAACGACTGGGGCGCCATCGCCTGGTCGCGCGTGCAGGGCTTCGCCGAGGCGACGCACCGCCCGGGCCTGGAGATCCTCGACCGCGTCGGTGGCGGCGACTCGTTCGCCTCGGGTCTCGCGTACGGGCTCATGGAGCTGGGGTCGATCGCCGAAGCGGTCGAGTACGGGGCCGCGCACGGCGCGCTCGCGATGACCACGCCGGGTGACACCTCGACGGCGTCGCTCGCCGAGGTCCGCAAGCTCGCCTCGGGCGGCAGCGCGCGCGTCCAGCGCTGACCCCGCGTCCACCGTCGGGCCGGTCCGGGACGTCGTCCCGGGCCGGCCCCACGCGTTCGGGCTGCCGGTGGGAACCACCCGGTCTAGGGTGGTCGGGCTGTCGAGGCTCGGAGGTACGGCGTGGCTGGTGAGGCACCCCTCCCCGGGCTGCCGCGCCGTCGTGCCGCCGAACCGCCCGACCTGGCGCGCGCCGTCGAGCACGCGCGGATCCTGCGGGGTGCCGGCGACGCGGTCGGGGCGGCGCGCGTGCTGGACCAGGCGTTCGCCGCCGAGGGGGTGCGCACACGCAGCGTCTCCGAGCGCGTGCGGTTCCGCGCGCTCGTGCTCCGCGCGGACCTGGCGCTCGCCCTGCACGACGACGTGGCCGCCGCACGGTTCCTCGAAGGGGTCGAGTGGTTCCTCGCGGGCGCGGACTTCCTGCCCCGCGTCGCGGAGGCGCTCGCGGCGCTCGACGACGAGCGCCATCGCGTCGAGGAGCTGCGCGAGCACCTCGTGCCTGACGACGCGACGTGAGGCTCGCGGGAACCATCGAGGGCCGACCGGCGTTGGACTCCGCAGCATCCCGGCCACACGTCCCGGCCATACGTCCCGGTCATACCAGGAGGACCCGCATGCTGTGCCCGACCGACCAGACCGTGCTCGTGATGACCGAGCGCAAGGGTGTCGAGATCGACTACTGCCCCACGTGCCGTGGCGTGTGGCTCGACCGCGGCGAGCTCGACAAGATCATCGACCGCTCGGTCGAGGGCGAGATCGCCGCCGAGGCCGCAGGACCGGCGGCGGCCGCGCCGCCCGTCGTCCCCGCGGGGGCCCCCGCGCCCGGGCCCACGGCGTACCCGCCCGCCCAGCCGGCCGACTACGGGTCGCCGCGCGGCTACGACGAGCGTCGCGACGACCGCTACCGGGACGAGCGTCGCTACGACGACCGGGACCGCCGGTACGAGGGGGACCGCCGCTACGACGGCGACCGTCGGTACGAGGGGGACCGCTACGACCCACGCTACCCCAAGCGCAAGAAGAAGGAGTCGTGGCTCGGGGACCTCTTCGACTTCTGACGCCGCTCGTGGTCGGCTGTCGCACGCGTCCGCTCGACTTCTCGGGTACGGAACGGCCGCGGGGCGCTGGTCTTCCAGCGGCGTTTCCGCGACCTTTGGGCGTCTACCGCTGAAAGAAGACCGTGACGATCAGGTCGGTCTCGCCGTCGTGCGGCGTGACCACGAGGAGCCCACTGTTGCCCAGGTACCGCCGTCGACGTTCGCCGTTGAACTCGATGACGACGGTGTAGTCCTCGTTCAACGCGCGGCGGATGTCTGAGATCCGTATGCGGTGCGCAGGGTCCTGAGGGTTGAGGAGGTGTGCGATGACGTGGTTGGTGAGTGTGAAGCCGTTCACGCGCACCGGGACAGGGGCTCGAAAGGTCAGCCTTCCGGCGCCGTTGGTAAACGGCCCGTTGATCCAATCCCACTCCACCCCGGCGAGGGTGTCGACCGCGTAGATCAGGTTGTTCAGATAGGCGGCGTTCGCGGGAAGACCCAAGGCGGAGCTCATGACCTGTTCGACCTGGCGTACCTGGCCGCCGAGGCTCTGGGCCAGTCGCAGCCGGGCGCCGAGCGCCGCCTGATCGAGCACCCCGGCTTGCCCTGGCGGAGCGGCGAGACGTTGCTGCTGGTAGGCGAGCACGTTGCAGAGCCGCGCGGCGGTGATCCCGGCCTGGCCGTTGAGTGCCCGGCCGACGTCGCCCCGGTGGGTGTGGAGCGGCGTGAAGATCTGAGGCCCAAGACTCATCGCCCCGACCACGGCCCCCGCGGGCACGCCGGGAAGGGCGGTGACGATCTCCAACACCTCGAGTCCACGGGAGAGCAGGGCGTCGATGCCGAGCAAGGCTTCGACGGCGGTGACGTCGATCAGCCGCGCCGCGGCGGCGTCGAGGTTGGCGGCATGGGTCGTCAGCCGGGCGAGGTTTCCCGGGCGCGTCATGGCGGTGAGCAGTGCCGTCGTGCGCAGGTGCGGAGCGGCGACGAGGATGGCGCGGACCAGGTCGCCGGCGGCGATGAGGCTGTCGTGAGCCAGGAGGTGCGCGCGCAGCTGGTCCGGGAGCAGGGCTGCGGCGGCGTCGAGATCGGCGGCATGGGTCGTCAGCCGGGCGAGGTTTCGCGGGCGCGTCATGGCGGTGAGCAGTGCCGTCGTGCGCAGGTGCGGAGCGGCGACGAGGATGGCGCGGACCAGGTCGCCGGCGGCGATGAGGCCGTCGTGAGCCAGGAGGTGCGCGCGCAGCTGATCTGGGAGCAGGGCTGCGGCGGCGTCGAGATCGGCGGCGTGGGCCACCAGGTTGTTCAGGTTGCCCGGGCTTCGGGCCATGGCCGCTGCCAGTGTGATCGGTGGGATGGCGATGCACGCGTTGACGACCCCTGCGATGCGGGCGTGCGACGTGAGGAGGTCGCGACTGCCCTGAACGATCGTGTCGAGGAACGGGTGTGGGTTCGGCAGGGTCCCCCGTACCGCCCACGCAAGTTCCGCCGCGTGCCCGGTCTGCCCTGCGGTGAGGCCGTATGGGGAGAGCCTCGCCATGAAGGTGATCAGGGCGCCGACGGTGGACGTGGCCGGGCGGTTCTGTACCAGGCTCACGAGCTCGTCCCCGGTGAGGCCGGGCAGCTGCCCCAGCGACACCAGCTCGCTGAGAGCAGGCCTGTGGGGAGCGAGCCGGTCCGCGACGGTCGCGATCTCGGCGGTGGACCGGGACGCAGGCGATTCCCGTCTCAGCCTCACCAGGTCGGTGAGGGTGAGCCCGGCTGCGGGGCGGATGCCCGCGAGCGCGACCAGGTCTGCCACGGCTTCGTCAGGAAGCGCCATGGCGAGGGCGACCAGAGCAGTGCCGGTGCGTTGGCCGGCCGCGCGACCCAGCTCGATGACGGTGACCTTGTGGAAGCCTCGCGGGAGGAGGTGCGCCAGGGTGACGATGTCGGGGCCGGTGCGCGCCGGGAGTGCGGCCGCCAGCGCGGCCATGTCGACGATCGACACCTTGCGGGGGCGCCCGCTCACGAGCACGTCCAGAAAGGTGAGGTCGCGGGCAGGAGGAAGCACAGCCAGCTCGAGCAGGTTGTCGACACCGAGCAGATGCGTGGTGGCGAGCCGGGCCAGGAAGCTGCCGGGCCGGTGCTGCGGCGCGCCCGCGAAGAGTCGCATCAGGTGTCGCACCGGGCGGTTCGTGGCCAGGAGCTGCACCATGTCGCCGATGTCGGCGCGTGCTGCCGCTTCCGCGAGGTCGATGGCGTCGTCGAGACTGCGGTGTGCGGGGACGCGGTGCATCAGCCCGATCGTGAGCCGCGCCGGGCGGCCGGGAATCTGCGCCAGCCGCACGAGCTGGGCCACGGTGGGCGTCACGACGCGCAGGAGCTGCACCAGATCGCGGACGCCGGCGGCGGGCAGGGCCACCGCCAGGTTGATGGCATCGTCGAGGCTGCGGTGCAGCGGCACGCGCTCGGCCAGGCGCACCAGGTTCCCCACCGGGCGGCCAGGGACCAGCGCCAGCCGCGTGAGCTGGTCGACGGACAGTGCGGGGTTGCGCAGCAGCAGGAGCAGGTCGGGGTAGACGACGCCGGAGAGCGCCGCAGCCAGGTCGATGGCCGCGTCGATGCGGTGTTCTGGGGCGCGGGTCATCAGGCGCACCAGGTGTGGCACCGACCGGCCGCGGAGCCGTGCCAGCCGGGTGAGCTGGGCGACGGGGAGGTTCGGGAGCCCCGCCACCAGGGCGACCAGCTCGGCGGCCGTCCGTGCCAGGAGGGCTGCCCTGGCGAGATCAGTCAGGCGCGGTACGCCGATCACCGCTGGCGCTGCCGACAGCACCACGATGTCCGCTGACCGGACGCCGGGTAGACCCAGGCAGAGCTGCACCATCTCGTAGACGCCGCGGTGCGCCGGCCGTTCCGCGGCCACCGCGACGATCTCCTCCGGCCTCCGCTCGCCGAGCAGTCGAAGATAGCGATGGGCCTCCCGTTCGGTGACACCCGACCCGAGCCCGGCGAGCTGGCGAACCAGGTGTACCTCACGGAGATGGTCCTGGCGCTCCGCCAGCGAGGGGCGGCCACCATGGCGCACCATGGCGGCCGTGGCCCGGTTCCCTGCCCGAGCCTGCAGCGCCGCGATGAGCGACGTGCTCGCTTGGGTGCCGTCGGGCCCGGCGGGCCGGGCCGGGGAGCGCGTGCCTCCGGCGTGCTCCTGCTCTGAGAGGTTCGGCCTCGCCAGCTGTCTGGACACCGTGACGACCTCCCGCCCGGGGTCTCGCGGTGTCATGCCGGTCGGGCGACCCTTGGCCACCGCCACGTGCCTCACCGCTTCGCCCTCGACACATCGTGCACCCGATCACCGGAGG
The DNA here is from genome assembly GCF_051294865.1 of Cellulosimicrobium sp. PMB13. NCBI lineage: Bacteria > Bacillati > Actinomycetota > Actinomycetes > Micrococcales > Promicromonosporaceae > Cellulosimicrobium > Cellulosimicrobium sp. PMB13. Next base: position 2,303,396 of record NZ_CP145910.1, read on the forward strand.
GTTCGGTGCCCGAAGACGCAGCACCCCGTGCAGCATCGGTGCCCGCCGCGACGGCGACGAACGGGGTCGTTGCAGACCAGCCGGACCGGGTGGTGCGCCGCCCGGTCCTCGTCCCGGCGGCTAGGCTCGACCCTCGTGCGTGCAGTCCTGAGCCGGTGGGTCGACCCGTTCGTCGTGACGCTCCTGGTGGTGCTCGTGCTCGGGCTGGTCGTGCCCGTGGGCGAGGACGCCCAGCGCGTCGTGGACGTCGTCGCGGACGCCGCGGTGACCGTGCTCTTCCTCGTCTACGGCATGCGGCTCTCCACGCGTGAGGTGTGGGCCGGGCTGCGGAACTGGCGGCTCCAGGGCGGGATCCTCGCGTCGACGTACGTCGTCTTCCCGCTGCTGGGCCTGGTCGTCGCGTGGGCCGTCGCCCCGGTGGTCGGGGACGGGCTCGCCGTCGGGGTGCTCTTCCTCGCGCTGCTGCCGTCCACGGTGCAGTCGTCGGTGGCTTTCACGTCGGTGGCTCGCGGCAACGTCGCGGGCGCGATCTGCGGTGCGACGGTGTCGAACGTGCTCGGCATGGTCGTCACGCCGCTCCTCGTGCTGTGGCTGCTCTCGGACGCGTCGGGCGGTGCAGCCGGCGGGACGGCTGCCGGTGCTGTCGAAGGCTCGGGCGGGCTGGGCGGACTGCGGACCGTCCTGCTCCAGCTCCTCGTCCCGTTCGTGGTGGGCCAGCTGTTGCAGCCGTGGGTCGGCGACTGGATCCGCGCGCGGCGGTGGCTGACGCTCGGCGTGGACCGGGGCACGATCCTCGTCGTCGTGTTCGGCGCGGTGGCGGCGGCGACGTCCGCGGGCGTGTGGTCGAGCGTGTCGGGGTGGGCGATCGTCGCGCTGCTCGGCGTGAGCGCCCTGCTCCTCGCGGCGATGCTCGCGATCACGTGGTGGGGCGGTGCGGCCCTGCGCCTGTCGACCGAGGACCGTGTCGCGCTGCTGATGTGCGGCTCGAAGAAGTCGCTCGCGACCGGCCTGCCGATGGCCAGCGTGCTCTTCCCGGTCGCCGTGGCGGGCGTCGTCGCCGTGCCGGTGATCGTCTTCCACCAGCTCCAGCTCGTGGTCTGCGCGGTGCTCGCGCGGCGGCTCGCCCTGCGCGACTGAGCGCGGGGTCGGCCGGTCCGGGAGGCGACGTCGGACGGCCGCCTCCCGGACCTCAGCCCCGTGTCACGACGTCACCCGCAGGAGAGCGCCGCGTGCTCGACGTCGGCGCCGAAGGTGCGACCGTCGCGCTCCGCGCTCACCTGCGCCGTCCCGGCCGGGACCGAGGCCGACCGGGTGGCGAACGCCTGGTAGGCGCTCTTGCCCGGCGCGACGTCGGCGACCGTGCGGGTCCCGAACGGCGTCGTGAGGGTGATGTCCGCCGGCGCGGTGTCGTCGTTCGTCGCCCGCACCGCCACGTACACCTTGCCCGCGAGGCAGCGCGGCTCGACCACGGTTGAGATCGCGAGCCCCTCGGGCGCCGGCTCGGTGGAGACGCCGTCCCCGACGAGCTCGAACAGGTTGACGTTGGCGATGTAGTGCGTGCCCGTCGCGCGGAACACCAGGACGAGCGTGATCGGCCCGCCCGGGTCGGTCACCGGCACGTCGAACCACTGGTACGACTGGCCGCCGCCCGTGTTCGTGATCGGCACCGAGCCGATCAGGGCGCCGCTCGCCGAGCCCGCGTGCAGCTCGAGGGTGCCCCCGATGCTGCTCGACGCCATCCGGAAGCGGACCTTCTCGATCCCCGCGAGGTTGACGTCGGCGTAGCTGATCGTGGCGTTGTCACGCAGCCAGCCGACGTTGAGACCGCCGCCGATCGAGTCGCCGGTCGGCTCGGTCCGGACCGTCGAGTCGGCGTGCTCCGCCTGGATCAGCGCCGGTTGCAGCCGCACGCTCGCACGCGCCTGCGCGAGGTTGCGGACCTCGCCGTCGTGACCGCCGCGGGCGTACAGGACCTCGACCTCGTAGCGCAGCCGGTCCGCCGGACCGGCGTCCGTGGGCCGCTCCATCGTCACGAGCCCGGTGCAGCCGTCGGTCGGCTCGCCGCGCCACACCTGGTCGCCGCGCGTGACGACGAGCCGGGCCCGCACGTCGGCGCAGTCGGCGGACGGGTCCGCGACCGCGGCCTCGTACCGCACGGCCTTGCCGAACGGCACGACGCCCCCGAGCGGCGGGTCGCTCAGCGTGATCTCCGGGCGCTGACCGCTCGGGCTCGCGAACCGGACGCTCTGCCACGGCTCGACGTTGCCCGCGGCGTCGGTGGTGCGGAACTCGACGACGTGCTCGCCGTCGCCGGTCACCGTGAACGCGCCGTCGTAGGCGACCTCGTCACCGCCGTCGACCCGCACCGTCGTCCCTGCCGCACCCGACGTGGCATCCGCCGCTTCGAGCGTGACCGAGACGTCGCCCGTGAACGTGTCGCCCTCGGTCAGGGCGGTCAGGTCCGCGGTCGTCGACGGCGTCGTCCCGTCGACCTGGACCACGACGCTGTCGCGGTTCGAGGTGCTCTCGCCGCGCACGGCGCGGAAGGCGACCTCGTAGCGACCGTCCTCGGCGAACGGCACGGGAGCCGTGTAGGGCGTCCACGCACCGGTGGCGCCCACCTGGTACTCGATCGCGTCGCCCTCCTCGGCGGTGAGCGACAGGCTCACCGCGTCGTGGTACCAGCCGCTCTCCTGCGGCTCGGCCGGCGAGAGCTCGGCGACGGGCGTGGGCACGGTGATCGGCGGCCCGCCCGCGGCGCCGTCGCCCACGACGTCGAACCAGTTGAGGTTGAGCAGGTACCCGTCGGCGCCCCGGAACAGCAGCACGAGGTCGAACGTCCCGCCCGGGTCGTCGACCGCGGCCTCGGCCCAGTCCCAGGCCTGGAAACCGCCGGTGCGCGGCACCGCCACGCTCCCGAGGAGCTCGCCGTCGGCGGAGTCCTTGCGGATCTCGATCCGGCTCGTGTCGTTCGGCGACGCGACGCGGAAGCGCAGGGCGTCGACGTTCGCGAAGTTGAAGTCCTCGTACGTCATCGCGCTGTTGTCGCGGATGAAGCCGACGTTGAGGTCTCCGCCCATCGGGTCGGCCGTCGCCTCGGCCCGGACCTCGGTCCCGAGGGTGTAGTGCTCGGCCTGCTTCCGCGACGGCTGCATCGCGACGACGTCGCGGCCGGTCAGCGGCGCGACGACGCCCGCGGGGGAGCCGCCGTCGGTGTACCGGGCCTCGATCGCGTAGGTGATGCGGTCGGTGTCCGTGTGCCCGCTGTCGGGCTCGAGGACGAACGAGCCGGAGCAGCCGGTCGCCTCCTTCATCGGGTGCCCGTGGTCGTCGTGGCCGAGGATGAGCTCGACCGTGACGTCGGCGCAGTCGATGTCGCCCGCCGCCGTGGAGCCTTCCTCCGCGTCGGTCACCGCGACCTCCCACTCGACGGTGTCGCCGTAGGTGAAGACCGTGCCGTTCGCGGGCCACAGGACCTCGACCTCGGGCTCGGTGTTGCCGACCGAGATCGTCGCGTTCGCGGTCCCCGTACGCCCCTGGACGTCGGACACCGTGAGGACGGCGGTGTAGTTCCCCTCGGCCGTGTAGGTGTGCGTGGGGTTCGGGTCGGTGGAGGTGCCGCCGTCGCCGAAGTCCCACGCGTAGGTGAGGTCGCCGCCCTGCGGGTGCGCGGTCCCGGCGCTGGAGAACTCCACGACGAGCGGGACGCCGCCGGACCGCGGGGTCGCGGCGACCTTCGCGAGCGGCCGGTCGTTGCCGCCGGTGTAGTCGATGCGCACGACCTGGGCGTCGGGGTTGTTCCCGCCGAAGCCGGAGCCCCACTCGATGAGGTACATCGCGCCGTCGTGCTCGCCGAAGACCATCGCGTGCGGCCGCGTGAGCTGCATCGAGTCCAGGACCCGCGTGATGTCGGTCTTCGCGCCGTCCTCGTCGAGGTGGAGCTGGTAGAGGCGGTTCTGGCCCCACTCGTAGAAGAACGGCTTGTCCGCCATCGAGCGCGGCCACTTGCGGTCGGACTCGAGCGCCGCGTCGAACGTGTACGCGGGGCCGCCCATCGGCGCGCCGCCGGTGCCGACGTCGGGGTCGCGCAGCGACCGACCGTAGGACGTCAGCGGCTCGATGACGGGGGGCAGGACGGTGAGGCCGGTGTTGTTGGGGGAGTCGTTCACCGGGCCGGAGCAGTCGAACAGCTCACCGGGCTGGTTCGTCGCGTAGTCGAAGTCGACGTACGCGCCGCCGCCGTGGCAGTAGGGCCAGCCGTAGTTGCCGGGCTCGGTGATGACGTTCCACTCGACGCGACCGTCGATGCCCCGCGGGTCCGCGACGCTCGCGTCCGGGCCGTAGTCACCGAGGTAGACCGCTCCGGTGGTCTGGTCGACGGCGAAGCGGAACGGGTTGCGCAGCCCCATGGCGAAGATCTCGGGCCGGATCTTGCTCGTGTCCTGGCCCGCGGCCCACTCCGTGTCGACGAGGTTGCCCTCGGGGACCGTGTAGGAGCCGTCGTCGGTCGGGGTGATCTGCAGCAGCTTGCCGCGCAGGTCGTTCGTGTTGCCCGAGCTGCGCTGGGCGTCGTAGACCTCGCTGCCGGGGCGCTCGTCGATCGGCGCGTACCCGCCGGGTGCACCGCCCGGCGAGGAGTCGTCGCCCACGGAGATCCAGAGGTCGCCCTCGGCGTCGAAGTCGAGGTAGCCCCCCGAGTGGCAGCACTCGTCGCGCTGGTGCGGGATCTGCAGGAGGATCTGCTCGCTCGCGAGGTCGAGCGTGTCGCCCTCGAGCGTGAACCGCGACAGCCGCTGGTGCGGGGAGTCGATCAGGTCGGAGTGCGGGGTGTAGAAGAGGTAGACCCAGCCGTTCTCGGCGAAGTCGGGGTCGAGCTCGATGCCGAGCAGACCGTTCTCCTGCGCCGAGTGGACCTGGAGGCGGCCCGCCGTCGAGGTGGTCCCGGTCTCGGGGTCGATGACGCGGAGCTGGCCGGCGCGCTCGATGTAGAGCACGCGACCGTCGTCGGCGACCTGGAGCCCCATCGGGCTGGCGACCTCGTCGTCGAGGACGACCTTCTGGTAGTTGGCGTCGACCGTGCCGCCGCAGTCGTCGGACGCGGCACCGGTCGCCCAGAGGACGCCCCCGGTGAGGTGCTCGACGAACGCCGGCTCGACGAAGCTCTCGGGCGTGTGGCCGAGCCCGGTGTACCAGGACCGCCCGCCCTCGTGGTACTGGCACCACGCGACGGGGTGGTCGGCGCCCATCCCGCCGCCCTGGTACGAGGTCTCGTCGAGCGTCATGAGGACGTGGACGTCACCGCGGGGGTTGTCGCCGAAGTTGTACCACTCGTCGGTGCGCTCCCAGCGCTGGGGCAGGTGGGACGTCGAGGGGTGCGTGCGGTCCTCGACGTGGATCCCGGCGGGCTGGACCGCCGGGTGGCCGCTGAAGTACGCGCCCACGAGCTCGCCGTACCAGGGCCACGTGTACTCGGTGTCGCTCGCGGCGTGGACGCCGACGTAGCCGCCGCCCCCGCGGATGTACTCCTCGAACGCGGCCTGCTGGCCGTCGTCGAGGACGTCGCCGGTCGTGGACATGAAGACCACCGCGTCGTACGTCGCGAGGTTCTCGGGCGTGAAGGCCGCCGCGTCCTCGGTCGTGTCCACGGTGATGCCGTGCTCGTCACCGATGGCCTGGACGGCCGCGATGCCCTGCGGGATGGAGCCGTGGCGGAAGGCTGCGGTCTTGGAGAAGACGAGCAGGCGCCCGGCCTCCTCCTCGGCGGCGGCGGGTGGTGGTGGTGGTGGGGGATCTTCCGCGGCGGACGCCGGGGGCGCGAGGAGCGCCCCGACGGCCACGAGCGACAGAGCCGTGGTCAAGGAGAACAGACGTCGGACAGGGGACATGCGATCGACACCTTTGTGATCGAGCGAGTCGGACGGCTCGATAATGTCAATCGACTGAACTATCGACAAGAGGCATTCTGCGCAACGGGCGAACTATTTCGGTCGATATCGGTGTCGACTTTTCTCGATATCGATCTCGGACCGTTCTGAGGGGCGCTAACGGCTTCGTCGGGGCCGTGGTCGCCGCTGCCTGGCGCCCGGGCGGTACCGACGCGCGAGACCGGTCAGCCGCGCGCGGAGACCTGCTCGCGCACCTGGCGCTTCGCCCGCGTCAGCATGCCGTTCATGCCACCGATGCGCAGCGGGCTCACGGCCCGCGTGAGGCCGATCGACATGGGGAAGTCGTCGGGGACGTCGAGGACCTCCTGCACGGTCAGGCCCGACAGGCCCTGCGCGAGGATCGACGCGAACCCGCGGGTCGTCGGCGCCTCGGCAGGGGCCGTCGCGTAGAAGTGCACGACGCCGTCGCCGTCCACCTCGGCGAACGCCCGGACGGGGGACTGGCACTCCTCGATGCGCTCCAGCATGCCCGGGGCGCTCGCGTACCGCTCCGGCAGGTCCGGGAGCTCGTTCGCGAACTCGAGCAGGAGCTGCAGCCGCTCCCGCTCGGGGAGCGCGAGGAAGTCCTCGCGGATCTCGGCGAGCGTCGCGGGCAGAGCCGGTTCGGGCGCGGTGTCAGGGGTGGAGGCGCTCATGGGTCGATCCTCGCACCGGTCCGGGCGCCGGGCATCGCGGTCCCACCGTGCGGAACGCCCGGCGGCCGGGCCCCGCCCGGGACGCCGACGGCGCGGGGCGAGCCTCGGGGAGAGGTTCACCCCGCGCCGTCGGGCCGGGAGCGTGGAGGCTCAGTTGAGCGACGCCGGGGCCTCGCCCGGCTGGTCGCCCTTGACGATCGGCACGCGCACCGCGTTGCCCCACTCGGTCCACGAGCCGTCGTAGTTGCGGACCTTGTCGAAGCCCAGCAGGTACGTCAGCGCGAACCACGTGTGGCTCGAGCGCTCGCCGATGCGGCAGTAGGTGACGACCTCGTCGTCGGCCGCGAGGCCGAGACCGCCCTCCTGGTAGATCGCCTCGAGCTCGGCCCGCGACTTGTACGTGCCGTCCTCGGCGACCGCGGTCGCCCAGGGGACGTTGCGCGCCGTCGGGATGTGCCCGCCGCGCAGCACGCCCTCCTCCGGGTAGTCCGGGATGTGCAGGCGCTCGCCCGTGAACTCCTGCGGGGAGCGGATGTCGACCAGCGGCCCGTTGCCGATGTGCGCGAGGACGTCCTCCTTGAACGCGCGGATCGTCACGTCGTCACGCTCGACGACCGGGTACTCGACCGCGTCCGGCGCCGGGACGTCCGTCGTCGTCTCGCGGCCCTCGGCGATCCACTTGCCGCGGCCGCCGTCGAGCAGGCGCACGTCCTCGTGGCCGAACAGCGTGAAGACCCACGCGGCGTACGCGGCCCACCAGTTGTTCTTGTCGCCGTAGACGACGATCGTCGTGTCGCGGCCGATGCCCTTCGAGCCGAGCAGCTGGGCGAAGCCCTTGCCGTCGATGTAGTCGCGCGTGTCCGGGTCGTTGAGGTCCGTGTGCCAGTCGATCTTCACGGCACCCGGGATGTGGCCGGTCTCGTAGAGCAGCACGTCCTCGTCGGACTCGACGACGACGACGCCCGGCTGGCCGAGGTGATCGGCGAGCCAGTCGGTGCTCACGAGGCGGTCGGGGTGGGCGTACTGCGTGATCTTCTCGGTGGTGTCGAGCGGTGCGGGCATGGTGTCCTCCAGGGGCTGGCGTGCCGGGGTGTGCGCGCGACAGGCTGCGCGGCTCTCCGCCCGTCAGGCTAGGTGCCGTGTCCGCTGGTTGGAAGGGTCGTTGCGCATGCTGAGACGGTGTTACGCGAGGTGTCGTCGACCGCGGCGGCGCCCGTGCGGATCGTGGTGTGACGGCGCATCCTGACGTCGTGCCCGCCGCCGTCCCGCCCCGGCTCCTGCGCACCGCCGACCTGCTCGCTCTCGAGGGTTCCGAGCGCGTCCTGGAGGTGGGCAGCGGCTCCGGCGTCCTCGCCGAGCTGCTGCTGACGCGGCACCCGGGGCTGCGGTACCTCGCGCTCGACAGGTCTGCCGTGGCCGCGGGGCGGACCGCCCGGCGCAACGCGGCAGCGACGGCCGACGGGAGGCTGGCCGTGCGGACCGGCGAGGTCGAGGACGCGGCGGGACTGCTCGACGCCGACGGACCGTTCGACGTGGTCGTCGCCGTGAACGTCAACCTTTTCTGGACGCGCGACGCGCGTGCCGTGAGCGGCGCGCTGTCGGGTCTCCTGCGGCCGGGAGGGCGCCTGTGGCTCGTGTACGAGACGCCACGGGGCAGCTCCGACGAGCGCGTCCTCGACCCGCTGCTCGCCTCGCTCGCCGTGCCACGGCTCGTCGGTCCGGAGGGAGGAGCGCCCGTCGTCGTGCGCGACGAGGTGCTCGCCGTGGGGCTGCGACGACGCACGGGCGACGACGACACCCTCGTCTGAACCCCGCCGCACGCCTGGTGGCGGTCCGTGGGCGACTCGCGGACCGTGCTACCCGAGGAGCTCGCGCGTCGCGTCCCCCAGCGCAGCGTCGAGCAGCTCGAGCCCGAGGTCCAGCTCGTCGTCGGAGACGGTCAGCGGCGGGGCGATGCGGAAGACGCCGCCCATGCCGCGCAGCTGCACGACGTTCAGGTGCAGCCCGCGCTCGAGGGCGCGGCGGGTCACGAGAGCCCCGAGCGCGTCGGCGCCCTCCTTCGTCTCGCGGTCGAGCACGAGCTCGATGCCCTGCAGGAGCCCGCGACCGCGCACGTCACCGACGACGTCGTGCCGGGACTGCAGCTCGAGGAGGCCGGCGCGGAGGCGGTCGCCGAGCACGCGCACGCGCGCGTCCAGGTGCTCCGCCTCGAGGACGTCGAGCACCGTGCCGCCCACCGCGGCGACCAGCGGGTCGGACACGTGCGTCGTGAAGAACAGGAAGCCACGCTCGTGCGCTCGCTCCTCGATCTCGGCGCTCGTGACCACCGCGGCGAGCGGCAGCCCGGCGCCGAGCGTCTTCGAGAGCGTGAGGATGTCGGGGACGACGGGCACCTCGCCCGGCCGGCCCTCGAACGCGTACCAGGAGCCGGTGCGGCACAGCGCGGTCTGCGCCTCGTCGAGGATGAGCAGCATCCCGCGCTCGTGGCACTTGTCCCGCAGCGCGGCGAGGTAGCCCTGCGGCAGCTCGACGATCCCGCCCGAGCTGAGGATCGGCTCGACGATGCACGCCGCGAGGCTCCCCGTGGACTGGACGTCGACGAGCTCGAACGCGAGGTCGAGCTGGCGGTGCCAGTCGTGCTCGCCGTCCGGCGTGAGGTGGTCGGGCCGGTAGGCGTTCGGCACGGGGATGACGAGGTTCCCCGGCGCCGTCGGGCCGTAGCCGCGCCGCCCTGCGCTGTTGGTCGCCGCGGCCGCGGCGTGCGTCATCCCGTGCCACGATCCGGCGAGCGAGACGATCTCGTGCCGTCCGGTGACGAGCTTGGCCATCCGGATCGCGGCCTCGTTCGACTCCGCACCGGTCGTGAGGAGCAGGACCCTCTCGAGCGGGTCGGGGAGCGTGCCCGCCAGGCGCCGTGCGAGGTCGACGACCGGCCGCGACAGCATCCCGCTGAAGAGGTGGTCGAGCGTGCCGATCTGGCGACGCACCGTCTCCACGACGGCGGGGTGGCTGTGCCCGAGGATCGCGCTCATCTGGCCCGAGGTGAAGTCGAGGATCCGGCGACCCTCCGCGGTGGTCACGAAGCTGCCCGAGGCGCTCTCGACGATCTCCGGCGTGAACGGCCCGCCGTACCGCACGAGGTGCCGGTCGGCGTCGTCCCAGAAGCGGGAGGTGTGCTCGGCCGGGGCGGCGAGGGGTGACGGGGCGGGCGTGGTCATGTGCCGAGCCTAGGGAGGACCGGCTGTGCGCGTACAGCGCGACTTCTCGTACAGTCTGTGCATCCAGACCGCACAGCGCCCCTGGGCGCTCGCCGACCAGCAGGAGGAGCCCGTGCTCAACGCCGCGCGGCTGCAGGTCCTGGCCAGGCTCGAGAGCCTCGGCACCGTGCGCGCCGTCGGGGCGTCGCTCCACCTGAGCCCGTCCGCGGTCTCCGCGCAGCTCGTCGCGCTCGAGGCCGAGACCGGCGCGCGCCTCCTCGAGCGGACCGGGCGCCGCGTACGGCTCACGCCCGCGGGTCGTGCGCTCGCCCGGCACGCGCGGGTCATCCTGGACCAGATGGCGCTCGCGGAGGCGGAGCTCGCGCACCCCGACGGGCAGCCCGCCGGGGTGGTTCGCGTCGCCGCCTTCTCGAGCGCGGTCCGGGAGCTCATCATCCCGCTCGCGCTGCGGCTCGCGACGGAGCACCCTCGGGTCGAGGTCGACGTGGTCGAGCTCGACCCGCGCGAGAGCGGCCCCGCGCTGCGACGGGCGGACGTCGACCTGGCCGTCACGGCCGACCTGCTCGACGGCGCCCCGCTCGCCGGCCCGGACGTCGCGACCGTGCCGCTGATCGAGGACCCGGTCGTGCTCGTGACCCCGGCCGCGCGGTCGCGGGACGGCGTCGCCGACGCGCCGTCGCGGGCCTCGTCCGCCCGCGTCGACCTCGCGGGCCTCGCCGACGCGCGCTGGTCGGCGGACCTGCCCGGCACGTACCTGTCGACGCTCCTGGACAGCACGTGCCGCGAGGCGGGGTTCGAGCCCCGCGTCGTGGCCCGCCTCCCGAGCTACGAGCTGCTGCTCGCGCACGTGGAGGCCGGGCTCTCGGTCGCGCTCCTGCCCGGGCTCGCCGTCGACCGCAGGTACGCCGTCGACGTCTGCGCGCTGGACACCCCTCGGACGCGACAGGTCTACGCCGCCGTGCGCCGGGGAGCACCACCGACGGCCGCCACCGCCGCGGTCCTGTCCGGCCTGCGCCGCCTGGCGCGCGGGCGCGACGCAGGCCAATAGCTCACCGCCACCGGCTCGGCGCGTCGACGTCGCGTCGTCGATGCGGACTAGAAGGTCCACGCGTCCTGGACCGTCGTGTAGACGACGTCGACGTGGTCGAAGTCGACGGACACGTTCATCGTGAGGTCTGCCGGGTCGTTGACGCCGAACCCCTGCTTCCACGAGATCGACTGACCGGGCAGCACGGGGGCGGAAGGAGCGCCTCCGTAGCCCTGGTCCGAGTCGTAGACCTCGTCGCCGGCGACCCCGGCACTCGTGATCTGCGTGTATCCCGACGACGTCCAGGTCGTCGCCGTGCCGTTGGTGACCGTGAACGTGAAGCTGAGGTAGGTGGGGAACTCACCGACGGAGGCCCACTCGCGGGGCGTGAACGGTCCGTCGCTCGTGACGGTCAGGGTGAGGCCGTCCTCCCACTCCATCGTGGAGCCGAACGACGTGACCGGGTTCGCCGGCGCCGCGTCGGCCTCGTTCTTCCCGGTGGCGTAGCCGGCGTCGTAGCCGGTCCTGTACTCCGGTGTGCGCTCGGCGAGGAAGGCCGGCGTCGCCTTCGCTCCCGTCCCGGACCCGTGCTGGTAGCCGAGGTCGTACCCCTCCTGGTAGGTCCCGATGAGCTCGGGGCTCGAGGTCGCGCTCGGTGCGGGCGAGCTGCTCGTCGTCGGGCCGGCGCCGGAGCTCTCCGGAGCGGAGGTGCTGCCGACGACGCCGCACCCGACGAGGGACGTCGCGAGGGTGACGAGCATCGCGGCCAGACGGATCGTCGGGCGCGTGGAGAACGGGCTGGTGTACGGCATGTCAGGTCCCATCGATCAGTAGCGCGGGAGGCGCAGGAGGTTGTCGCTCTCGCGACCGTTCGCGACGGTCGCGATGTACCGGGTGCCGCGGGGGCTGACCCGCGCGACGACGTCGGCCTGGTTGTGAGTGGTCTCGTCGAAGGTGCGGAACCGCGTGCCGACGCGAACCTCGGCGTGCACGCGCTCGCGGGTCGCGGCGCGCAGCGGACCGGTCGTGGTCGTCGAGAAGCGCACCTCGACGACGTGCTCGTTGCTCGTCCCGGGTTCTGCGACCCGGACAGCGCGGATGAAGGGCATGGGTGGTTCCTCTCGGTTCGGGCGGACGTCGTGCCCGCGGTCAGTCCTCGGTGTCCTGCGCCGGCTCGAGCTCGGCCCGCGTGGTGGGTGGGGTGAGGGAGACGCAGCGGGGGCAGAGTCCGCGCCCGTCGACGATCCGGAAGACGAACCCGCACCTGCACCTGACGTGGCTCATCGAGCCCTCCTCCGCGCCGTCGCACCCGGCCGCCATGGCCGGTGGGAAGAGACTGGTGGACGCGTTGGCAAACGAGAATCGTTAGGCCGATAAGCCGGGTTATCGTTCTGACAACCGATCGCCTGCCGCGATCAGCTAGGTTCAGGCCGTTACGTCGACGACAGAGAGGAGCGGAGGTGGGCGCATCACCCGCTGCGCAGGTCCCCGTGCTCCACGGTCTGCGCCTCTCCCTGTCCGACGTCGCGGAGCTGGCCCGGGTGCAGCGCCCCGTCGTCTCGGTCTGGCGTCGGCGGTATGCGTCGGGACCGCACCCGTTCCCGGCGCCGGTCGGTACCCGGAACGGGGCGGCGCGCTTCGCCGCCGCCGACGTCGCGGCGTGGGTCGAGGCGACCGGCCGCGGCAACAATCCGGCGTTCCGTGCCGACGTCGCTCTGCGGGCGGCGCTCACCGAGACGCCTGGTCTGCCCGACGCCGCGGCGTTCGCGGGTCTCACGGCCCTCCTCGCGCTCAAGGCCTACGCAGCGGAGCCGCTCGCGGGGCTGGACCCCGACGACGTGCTCGACCTGGCTGACGAGCTCGACCCGGACGACACGTCCCTCTACGCCGAGATCGATGCCCTCGGGGGGCACCTCGCCACGTCCTGCGCGCTCGCCGACCTGGCCGCCGGCTCCGCGTACACGCCGGGCGCCGCGATGGAGACCGTCCTCGCGGACCGGTTCCGGGTCGGCCGCGTCGCGCTGACGCGCTCGGCGCTCGCACCCGCGGCGCTCGGTCTCGTGGCAGACGTCGCGGGCGCGCTCCTGGGCGATGCCGTGGCGTTGGACGTGACGGCCGACGGGCTCGTCGAGGACCCCTACCCGGGGTGCGGGGACCTGCTCGTGGCGGTCCTCGGGCGGGGGGAGGTGCTGGACGCCCCTGCGGCCGTCATCCCCGCCGGTGACGCGCACCGGCTCACGCGCCGTCGCCTCGGTGCGCACGGGTGGTCCGTGACGATGCCGGCCGATCAGGGCGGCGTGAGCGGGTCGGCGCCGCTCGTCGTCACTCAGGTGCCCGCCGTCGGCTCCGGTCCGGTCGACGACGTCGAGGCGCTCGCTCTCGTCGACGAGGTGGTGCTGGGGCTCGCACCGGGACGTCACGCGGTCGTGGTCGGCCCGGCGAGCGCGCTCGTGGACGCGCCGTCGTCCGCCGAGGCCGACTCGGCGCGCGCGGTACTGCTGCGCGCCGACCGCCTGCGCGCGGCGGTCCTCCTCCCGGCGGGACTCGTGGTCGAGCGCCCGCGCGAGCGCCTGGCGCTGTGGGTGCTGGGCGACGCCCGCCCGGACGTGCCGATCGCGGAGCGGTGGACGACCGTCGCCGACCTCTCCGGGTTCGCGCCGGTGGGTAGCCGGTTCGACCGTGCCGTGGTCGAGGACCTCTGCACCGACGTCGTCGCGGCGCTCGGCACCGCCGACGACGTCGCACGCCACGCCTTCCGCTTCGCCCGGTTGGCTCCCACTCCCGACGTGCTCGCCTCGCGGGGCAGTCTCGTCACGGCAGCAAAGCCGTTCGTTCGGGGCGCACGCGACGACGGCGGGGCCGCAGCGGTGCGCGCGGGCGAGCTCGTCACGCTGCTCGACGACGCGCCCCGCCCCCCGCTCGACGTCCAGGTCGAGCGGGGCGACGCCGAGCAGGTGTGGCGACTGCCGCTCGGGGCGCTCGCCGACCGGAAGATCGTCCGCCACGTGCCGGGCAACCGGCTCGACGGCGCGGACGTGCGCCGTGCGGGCGGCGAGCCTGCGGGGGAGGTGCGGGTCCTCGGCGTGCCGGAGCTGTGCGGCGACGCTGACGCGGGGGAGCGCGTCGTCGACCGCCTGGCGTTCGCGGCGCGCTACGCCGCAGGTCGTCTCACCGAGCCGGGGGACGTCGTCTTCTGCACGACGCCGCGTCCCGCGGCGTTCGTGGACTCGGCCGGGTTCTCCGTGGTGGAGTACCCGGCCCGGGTGCTGAGGCTCCGGTCGCGTGAGCCGGAGGACGTACCGGGTGCCGTCGGGCGGGAGGGGCGCCTCGTCCCGGAGGTCCTGGCGCACGACGTCGGGTCGCAGGCGCGCGGGACGCGGTGGCGGTCGTGGGAGGTGCGGGTCGTGCGCGCGCACCAGGCCGAGGAGGTGACCACCGCGCTCGCCCGGGTGCGGGAGCGGCAGGAGGCGGCGCGGCGTGAGCTCGCGCTGCTGGACGAGCTGGCGACGACGCTTGTCGACGGTGTGACGTCGGGTGTCGTACGCATGCGCAAGGATGACCCCGGCTCGTGAGCACGGCTCACGGGATCGATTCGAGGAAGCGAGACGCTGTGCCCCCGAGGACGACCCCCAGAACGAAGCAGGTGGTGGCGACGCCGAGCACGGCGACCACCATGAAGGAGCTCAAGGACACGCTGTGGAAGGCCGCGGACAAGCTCCGCGGGTCCATGGACGCGAGCCAGTACAAGGACGTGATCCTGGGGCTGGTGTTCCTCAAGTACGTGTCGGACGCGTTCGCCGAGCGTCGTGCCGCGATCCTCGCGGAGTGCGTCGCCGACGGGCTGACCGAGGACGACGCCGCGCCGCTGCTCGAGGACGTCGACGAGTACCGCCGCGCCAACGTGTTCTGGGTGCCGACGCGCTCGCGGTGGACGTACCTCGCGCAGCACGCCAAGGGGCGCGCCGAGACGGCCGAGGAGACCGGGGCGTCGATCGGCGAGCTCGTCGACGACGCGATGGTCCACATCATGGGCTCGAACCCGACGCTCGCCGGCACGCTGCCGACGATCTTCAACTCGCCGAGCGTCGACCAGCGCCGCCTCGGCGAGCTCGTCGATCTGTTCTCCTCGGCGCGGTTCACCGGGGTCGGTGCTGTGCGGGCTCGCGACGTGCTCGGCGAGGTGTACGAGTACTTCCTCGCGAAGTTCGCGGCCGCCGAGGGCAAGCGCGGCGGCGAGTTCTACACGCCGCCCGGCGTGGTCCGGGTGCTCGTCGAGGTGCTCGAACCCTACGAGGGGCGCGTGTACGACCCGGCGTGCGGTTCCGGCGGCATGTTCGTCCAGGCGGAGAAGTTCCTCGAGCGTCACGGCGCCGACCCGCAGGCCATCTCCGTGTATGGCCAGGAGCTCAACGAGCGCACGTGGCGCATGGCGAAGATGAACCTCGCCGTCCACGGCCTCACCGGCCAGCTCGGGTCGCGGTGGGGCGACACCTTCGCCCGCGACCTGCACGCCGACGTCCAGATGGACTACGTCATGGCGAACCCGCCGTTCAACATCAAGGACTGGGCGCGCACCACCGATGATGCACGCTGGCGCTTCGGCGTCCCGCCCGCCGGGAACGCCAACTACGGCTGGATCCAGCACATCCTGTCCAAGCTCGCTCCCGGCGGGTCCGCCGGCGTCGTCATGGCCAACGGGTCGATGTCGTCGAACTCCGGTGGGGAGGGCGACATCCGCGCCCAGCTCGTCGAGGCCGACCTCGTGTCCTGCATGGTCGCCCTGCCGACGCAGCTCTTCCGCTCCACCGGGATCCCTGTGTGCGTGTGGTTCTTCGCCAAGGACAAGACCGCGGGGGACCGGGGTTCGATTCCCCGCACCGGTGAGGTGCTGTTCATCGACGCCCGGAACCTCGGCCACATGGTCGACCGCGCCGAGCGCGCACTGTCCGACGACGACATCGCGCAGATCGCCGGGACGTTCCACGCGTGGCGCGGCACGAAGTCGGCCGTCGAGGCCGGCCTGACCTACGAGGACCAGGCGGGGTTCTGCTACTCCGCGACGCTCGCCGAGATCAAGGGCGCCGGGTACGCGCTCACGCCGGGCCGCTACGTCGGCGCCGCCGAGGTCGAGGACGACGGCGAGCCGATCGAGGACAAGATCGCCCGGCTCACGAAGGACCTCTTCGAGCAGTTCGAGGAATCCGCTCGCCTCGAGCAGATCGTCCGCGAACAGTTGGGCCGTATCGATGGCTGAGTGGAGCGAAGTTCGACTGGGCGACCTCGTAGACAACTTCGATTCGAAGCGGCTTCCCGTCAAGTCATCCGATCGACGGCCAGGTCCATATCCGTACTACGGCGCATCCGGGGTCGTGGACTGGGTTGACGGCTACTTGCTGGACGGCGAGTACCTTCTAGTTTCCGAGGATGGCGAGAATCTGCGATCGCGCTCGACGCCGATTGCGTTCATGGCTGACGGGAGATTCTGGCCGAACAACCACGTGCACGTGCTGCGCGGAAAGAAGGTGTCCGACACTCGTTTCCTGAAGTATGCACTCGCGATCACCGATCTCACAGGGTTCTTGACGGGTTCAGCGCAACCAAAGCTCTCGCGGGGTTCGATGGACGCAATTCGACTGCGTGTCCCAGATGCTGTCACGCGTGGCGCGATCGGTGAGGTGCTCGGCGCGCTCGACGACAAGATCGCGGCCAATACACGCCTGGCTACAACAGCCGCGAGTATTATGCGAGAAGAGTATCGATTGGCGCTTGCAGAATCCCATCCGCGGCACGGCCACTTCTTTGACTTCTTCGATGTTGACTTCGGGTCAGCGTTTAAGGGTGAGGAATTCTCAACACCTGGAACCGGCAGGCCGCTGCTGCGCATTCGCGACCTAAAGACGTTTGTCCCGCAGGTCTGGACGACGGAGCGAAGGAGCGATGAGACTGTGGTCAACCCTGGGGATATCGCCGTCGGTATGGACGGTGACTTCTCGCCGACGCCGTGGTTCGGCGAAGCGAGCGTGCTCAATCAGCGAGTCTGCGTTGTGCGCTCGGCACATTCGCCCGCATTGACTCTCGAAGCGATCCGGGCTCCGATTGCCTTCATCGAAGGGCACAAATCGGGTACGACTGTCATCCATCTGAACAAGAAGGACCTTGCCGAAACGCCAGTCGTCTTGCCAAGCGAAGCGGCCGCGCGCTCGTTCGATGCTCACGTGTCACGACTTCTTGACGTTCAGGTTCAAGCGCACGTGGAGAGCCGCGGGCTCGCTGCGACTCGTGACGCGCTGCTGCCGCAGCTCATGTCGGGCAGGCTGCGGGTTCGTGACGCTGTCGAGGCGCTGGAGAACCCCGAGGCCCTAGCGATCGCCACAGCGCCGGAGGCACAGGTCGCAGCCCGGGCCGCCGCCCCCGTCGCACCCGTCGACAACGCGGTGGGCTCAGACCCGTCTGACGCCGAGCGCGAGATGACGACGCTGTGGTGACCGGCTGTGCGTCGTCGGGCACGCCGCGCCCGGCGGGAGCGTCCGGGCCACGGCTGTGTCCCGCGTGCGGTCGCCGGCTCGCACCGAACCCGGACGGCTCGTGGCCGCCCCTCTGAACGCCGCAAGCACCTCGCCGTGCGGTGAAGCCGGGCGACGTCAACCGCGTGCCGATGCTGCGCCGTCGGGCGCGACCGACCCCGAGGCTCGCGCGGAGACACCACGCCGACGCGGCGAGGACCGGCCGACGTACCTCGAGCGCCGTGAGTCGCGTTTTCGCGAACGCGCGCTGCTCGACCTCGAGGATGCGCCGGCCGCCGAGGACCTCGACGACACGTTCTACCGCGCCCGCGAGTCCCGCGGCGGTCTTCCCACGCTGGGCCGGGCGCACCGGTGACGCACGTGCGTACAGTGCCGACACGCCAGCCGGCGACACGCCACGAATTGCCACTCATCGACGAACGCCACGTGAAGGAATCGACCATGGACGACGAGATCCAGCTGATCAGTGATGGCGATGGCCTGGCCGTCATCGGGAACGCGACGGCGGTCGAGCGCTTCCTCGTCTCGGAGGGACTGCCGTCGAAGGACCTCGGCCTGCCGCGGCTCGGTTCGAGCCTCGCGACCGCGGCCGGTGTTACGCAGGCGGGCTCCGGCATCGCCGCCACGTCAGGTCGCTGGGTGCAGATGACTGAGGAATCCGCGCAGCTCGTTCAGAAGTACGGATTGATGAAGAGCTCGAAGAACGGGCTCGACTTCGGCGTGATCGGCGGCGGCGAGCACGGCCAGATCAAGGCTCTCGTCCAGTTCGCGAAGGGTCCTGGTTCGGTCCTGTCCAATCCGGCCCTGCTTGCCGGTGCTGCGGGCGTGATGGCTCAGCTGGCGATGCAGCAGACGATGGACGAGATCACCGACTACCTCGCGACGATCGACGAGAAGGTCGACGACGTGCTGCGCGCCCAGAAGGATGCCGTCCTCGCGGACATGATCGGGGTCGACCTCGTGATCGAGGAGGCCATGACCGTCCGTGAGCAGGTGGGGCGGGTCTCCGAGGTCACATGGTCGAAGGTGCAGGGCACGTCGGTCACGATCATGCGGACGCAGGGGTATGCGCTGCGTCAGCTCGACGCGCTCGCGGAGAAGGTGGAGCGCAAGACCAAGATCGGTGATCTTGCCAAGGCCTCGAAGGACGTCGAGTCCCAGGCGCAGGAGTGGCTCGCCGTCCTGGCACGGTGCTTCCAGCTACAGGATGCGATCGCCGTGCTCGAGCTCGACCGGGTGCTGGACGCGGCTCCCGACGAGCTGGACCGCCACCGGATCGGGATCCGCACAGCGCGGCAGAACCGGCTGAACCTCCTCTCGCAAAGCACCGAGCGCCTTCTCTCACGCATGGGTGTCGCCGCCGGCACGGCCAACGCGAAGGTGCTGCTGCACCCAACCTCGTCCCGGGAGGTGGTGCATGCCAGCAACCGGGTCGAGACCGCCGTCGTCGACTTCCACGGGCGGCTCGGCATCGAGCGAGACCGGCAGTCGCTGGAGGCGCGGCGATGGAGGGACGCGGCCGTGGAGGCACGGGACAAGGTGCTCGAGACGGGTGCGGAAGGCCTCGACGCCAGCCGGCGGCTCGGCAGCGAGACGATCGGTCGCGCCCGGTCGGCGACAGGCAAGCTCTCCACGGGGATCGCCGAGCGTGCATTCCGTGGGCGCGCGGGCGACGATCAGGGTCCGACGACGGAGGAGCAGGCGTGATCGCCGGCCTCGAGTGTGGCACGTGCGGTTCTGGCGACATAGAGCTGCTGGACGTCCTGCCCGACGGGCGCCGACGTGTCTGCTGTGTCGACTGCGGGCAGTCGTGGGTGCGCGGCACCGCGACCGTGCCGACGAGGCCCCGGCCACTGCCGACCTTCGAAGAGCTCAGGAAGACCTTTCCGAGCGCGGACGACGTCGTGCCCGAGCGGCTCGTGCACGCCGAGGTGCTCAAGAGGCGGTACCTCGCCGAGGTCAGCCCGTTGCCGGACCCCGCTGTCGCGCACTACTGGACCAAGTACCAGCGAATCTTCAGCGCGGAAGGACTTCCGACGGCCGACCCGCAGGACCTCAAGGACTTCGCCAACGTGTCCGTCGGTGCGAACCCGGGCAACATGTCGGTGTTCAACACCGAGTGGAACCGGATGGGCGACGAGGCGGGTGCCGCGCAGGTGCGCAAGGTCGTCGAATACCTTCTTCGTGGCCCGGAGTCCACACCGCTCGAGGACCGGCTCACGCAGTTGATCGACGACACCACGTCCTTTGGGATGAAGGGTTTCAAGGAAGCGCTCCTGACCAAAGTGCTGTGCGTCGTCTACCCCGACGAGTACCTCACGATCCTCAAGTACACGGGCACAGCCGGAAAGCTCGAAGTCGCGCGTGCGATCTGGGGTATCGAGTTCCCCGACCCCCACCGGGTCACGTGGACGATCGGTCGGCTGGTCGTATGGAGCAACACACTGCTGCGAGCGCTGATCGGCGACGGGTTCCAGACCCAGGAGCACGCTGCCGCCTTCCTGTGGTGGGCCAAGGACCAGCAATTCGGCGGTGAAGGCATCGAGACCTGATCCGCGTTGGACGAGCGGGCGGTTCTCACCCAGCGAGTTGGTCCGCGGGGTGTCGCAGGTTCGGGCGATGGCACAACGCCATGGGTCATCGACACCACTGCACACAGAAAGTCGACCCGCGCGTGCGCTGGCGCCCGTACCATCGAATAACACGACTTCCGATGGTAACCTGCTGCGGTGGCATCGGAAGCGGAGTGGCCGGCGTTCGGGTCGGAGGTGCTCGTCTGGGAGCCCTCGGGCGCCGAGTACGGACCTCGTGCGGGTCGGAGCCGCCGCCGCGGACCCTACGAGGCCGCCGTGCCGGCGAAGATCGCGCGTGCGGAGCTCCGGCTCGCCGGCCCGACGATGGCTCTGGTCGCCGAGGCGAGTGCCGAGATCGCCCGCCTCGACGGCGAGTCGCTGGGCTCTCTGATGTCGTACGCGTCGTTGTTGCTCCGGACCGAGGCCGCCTCGTCGTCGCAGATCGAGAACCTGACGTCGTCGCCGAAGGCCATCGCCCTGGCCGAGCTCGGTCGCCGCGGCAGAGCCAACGCGGACGAGATCGTCGCGAACGTCGCCGCCATGAGGCGGGCTCTCGACGTCTCCGAACGGCTGGACGCCGACGCGGTCCTGGCCATGCACCAGGTCCTGATGCGCGACCACATGCCCGATGCTGCGGGACGGTGGCGAGACTCGGCGGTGTGGATCGGTGGGTCGGCGCAAAGTCCGCACGGGGCCGACTACGTGGCGCCACGCGCCGGGCTGGTGCCGCCGGCCATGGACGATCTCGCCGAGTTCATGTCCCGCGACGACCTGCCGGCCCTGGCTCAGACGGCGGTCTCGCACGCGCAGCTCGAGAACATCCACCCCTTCCCCGACGGCAACGGGCGTACCGGGCGCGCACTGATGCACGCTCAGCTGCGGCACGCGGGCCTGACCCGCCACGTCGTCGTCCCGATCTCCGCCGGCCTCCTCGCCGAGACCGACAGATACTTCGCAGCCCTCACGGCGTACCGCTCGGGGGACCCGCAGCCCATCGTGGCGCAGGTGTGCGAGGCGGTATTTCCCGCGCTGCGCAACGCCCGCACCTTGATCGCCGAGGTTTCCGAGGCGCATGACCGGTGGGCTGGGGCCGTCCGCGCACGCCGAGGCGCGTCGGCGTGGCGCCTCGCGGACCTCCTCGTCGAGCGTCCCGTCATCGACGCGCGGCTCGCGGCGGAGCGCCTCGGCGTCACGACGGCGAACGCCCAGGTCGCGATCGATCGGCTGGTCGAGGACGGCGTCCTCGACCAGATCGGCCGAGGGGCTCGCGATCGCGTCTGGCAGGCGGTCGAGATCATCCAGGCGATGGAACGGTTCGCCGAGCGCTCTCATCACCGCATCGTGTGACAGCTGATCGTGCACGCCCCAGCCTCACGGGGTGACTTCCGACGCCGATGCGTCGCCCGTCGTCGTACTTGGCGTCGGCGACGGCTTGTTCCGGGTCGTTGCCGGGCTTGGCCGAGCCCGCACAGCGCGCTCTCGGGCGGCCAACGTCGCACGGAGGTGAAAGCCGATCACGCGTCGGAGAACGGCGACGAGGGCGAAAGCGTGTAGAGGCAGTCGAGGTCGGGCGGCGGCTCGGGTGGGTGCAGGTCGCGGTCCGGTGCGATGCGCGTCGCTGGTTCGGAGAGGTAGACCGCGCCCGTGGGTGACGTCCAGCTCAGGACGCCGTCGGTCAGGTGCTCGAGCTTCCACGCAGTCTCGTGCTTGAGCACGTGGTGCTTGCGGCAGAGGTGGGCGAGGGTTGTCGGCGTCGGTCCGCCCGCCGAGGGCGAAGTCGACGCCGTGGTCGACGTCGCAGCGCGCCGCGGGCACGGTGCAGCCCGGGAAGCGGCACGTCTGGTCGCGGACCGTCAGCCAGGCGCGCAGGTCGGCGGGCACGGTGTAGCTGTCGCGCCCGACGGAGAGCACCGCACCCGTCTCGGGGTGCGTGAGGATCCGGCGCAGCGACGGTGCGTTCGCGGTCAGACATCGGGTGGTGTCGGCGTCGATCGGGCCGTGCCCGTCGAGATGCCCGGGTGCGTCACCACCGAGCAGCGTCAGCACCGGGACGGTGACGTGCACCCGCGGCACGATCGTGCGCGCGAGGTCGGCGAGGCTCGGAACCACCGCCGCGCCCCCGGCGCCGCACGCGTCGCGCTGATCCGCCGCTCCGCCGTGCCCGCAAGCACTGTGGTGCGCCGGAGTGCAGCCACCGGAGCCGGAGCAGTCGAGCGCAAGGTCGACGAGGACGTCGGCGCGCAGCTGCGCGACGGTGCGGACGTCGCCCTCGCGTCGCGCGTCAGCGGCCGTGCTCGTGAGTCGGTCGTGGATCGCGTGTGCCGACACCGCTGGCAGCAGCGCGCTCAGCCACGCCATCCCGTCCTCGGCCGGATCGACCCACACCGCACGCTTCGCTTCGGCGCGCTCGTGCCGGAGGGCGAGCGGCTCGGGGTGCACCGCGTCGCGCGCCTGGCGCACCAGTCGTCGGAACGCCTGGGGAGTCGTGGAGGCCGCGCGACCGAGGCATGCGTGCGCGACCTCGGTCGCGGCCTGCGGGTCGAGGTCGGCGACCGCGCGGGCCAGGGCGCTCGCGTGGGCGACGGAGAACTCGCCCGCGCACAGCCCCGCCAGCACCGACGGCACGGCGTGAGTGAGGGTCGCCGCGTCGTCGACCAGACCCTCGACGACGCCCTCCCGCAGGCGAAGCGCGCACGCGAGCTCGGCGACCGCTGCTCGCCACGCTAGCTCGACCCGCCGCTGCGGGGTCGCGCCGTCCACGCGCGCCGACTCGTCCGCGAGCAGGGCGTCGTGCGCCGCGAGCGCCGCCATCCGCGCCCGCTCGATCGCTACGGTGCGCGCCCCCGTGAGCGCGTCGATCTGCCGCTGGACGGTCGCGACGTCCGCGACCGCGTCGGCCAGCGCCTCCAGCGACCCCGCGCGTGGGTGAGCCGCCCTGTGACGTGGGCGCGCGTCGTCGGGCACGGGCGGCGACACGACGGCGCCCCGGGGCGCTGCCCGGACCGTCCGCAGTCAGCGCCGCCGTCGTCATGAGACCCACTCAACCACCAGCCACCCACACGCAGTCGGACAGACGTTCGAGGATCCACCGAGGTGACGATGCTTCCCCGAGGTGCGAGAGGTGGAGTTTCGTTGCCCTGGTCGTCTCGCCGCCATGGGCCACGCCGGGCATCAGTGACAGCCGTCGACCGCGCCGGGTGAGCACACACCCCTTCGGGGAGCGCGCTCGTGCATCGTGTCGACTCGCAAAAGGGGCGGCGGGGCAGCGCCCGCCGCCCCGGCGTGTCCGGGGACCGATCCCCGGGAGGCCTGTCGGCTGCCCGAAAGGCTGGCCGAAAGGGATGCCCACGGTGGGCGGAGCCGACGGACGATCGAGGAGTCCCCAGACAGGAGCCGAGCCGTGCGCCGTGACCGCTCAGAGGCCGCCGTCGAACCGGTGGCCACCCGCCTCCCCGAGGGGCGCGGCCGGGCGCCTGGCACACACGGTCCGGGCGGCGGCGCGGGGCTGCCGAGGCCCTCGTTCCTGACGCTTCAGCGGACGGCCGGCAACGCAGCCGTCCAGCGTCTACGTGTCCTCGCCGCCGCGCCAGGGCACGGCTCGGTGCAGCGTGTCGTCTCGCTCAGCACCACGTTCGTCCCCCAGGCGGCAGCCATCGCCGCGATCAACCTGCTCGACGCCGAGGTGACTCCCGCCGAGCAGGACGCAGCCCGCGCCATCAGGAACCGGGCCGGCGGCAAACACACGATGCGGCAGGCCCACTACCTGTTCCAACCGAGCCCGAGGAGCTGGGGCTCTTGCGTGGAGGAGCAGCTCGACCCGCGGGCGAGGGTGCTGGGATGGGGCACGCAGTTCGGCCTGTCGGGTGCTCGGCCGGACTACCACCGGGTCCTGGGTGCGGCAACGGTGTTCGCCGACCTCACCACGGCGACCCAGTCGAACCCTGGTGGCAACCACATCACCACCAAGCTGGTGGTGGCGGCGTTCCCGAACAAGACCGGCTGGCAGGCTGCCGATGTCATCCACAGCGGCATTCGCCCAGGTGGCGGACAGCCTCCGCCCGTCCAGACCAACGGCCTGGTCTCCGCTGAGCACGCTCGCCGGTTCCAGCAGTACCACGCCTACCTGCCCGACAGGGGGTACGACCCGCTGCTGGAACAGCTCCGTCGACACTACGGCCCTGTCTCGACCGTCACCTTCACCCAGGCCTGGGACGCAGCCGACCGGGACGAGTTCGTCGACGCCTTCCAGGACAGCGTGAGCGAGGAGCCCAGCGAGAGCATTGCCAGCGACGACGAGTTCTGAGACAGGGGCCCGCCTCCGAGCCGGCCTGCTCGCTGGGTGCGCCTGACCATCGGTGAAGCGCAGGAATCGGGTCCCGTCACAGCAGTCAGGCCGGGACGTCGTCCGGGGTGAGCGCCCGCACCCGTCGTCCGGTCGCGAGGAACACGCCCCGTAGCCGGACTCCGCGGCGTGCGGCGGCTCCGTGCAGGCCGACGAACCACAGCCCGTCCCCCGGCGTGACGGCGTCGGTCCCCGGGCGCTCGAGCATGAGCACGGTGCTCCCGCCGGGCGCCTGGTCCGCGAGCACGTCCTGCACGATGCCCACGAGGTTGTCGACCATCTCGTCCTCGGGCGACGGGGGGACGTCGTCGATCGGGACGACCGCGCGCAACGGGCGGTCCTCGGCGTCGAGGAACGTGATCCAGAGGCTGAAGCGGGGTGCGTCGATGCCCTGGTGGAGGAACTCGACCCACGCGAGGAGGGCGTCGTCGTCGGGCAGGCGGTCACCGGGTCGGATCGTGCTTCGGGATGTCGTCATCGCCCCAGGGTGGAGGCGGTGGAGCCCGTGCCGACGAGCGTCCACAGGCCCTGAACGACGGCGGCCGCGAGGGTGGTCGTCCACAGGCTGGCCTGTCCACGGTCGCGCGAGGAACGACGGGGCCGTCGAGGTCGCCGGACGTCGCGACGTCCAGCCGTCCAGCCGTCCAGCCGTCCAGACGTCCTCTCGTCGTGGCGCCCTGACCACCTGACTCCCTGACGTCCGGACATCGCGATACCCGGGCTTATCGGCGAACGGCCTGCCGCCAGTGCCCCGGGACGGCACGCTGAGGGCACGCCGCGAACACGGCGCGCCACTAGGCTCACGACCAGCACCGACGCACGGAGGAACGATGCGCAGCACGGAGTCCGACTGGGAGCACCTCGCGCTCGAGCACCTCGCCGAGCCGCTCGGGTGGCTCCCGCTCGAGGGGCGCCAGATCGCTCCCGGGGCGAGGTCCGCCGTCGGGCACCGTGGGTACTCGCCGAGCGGCGAGGAGCTGCCGCAGCGCGAGGCGTGGGACGAGCTGGCGATCCCGTCGCGCGTGCGGGCCGCGATGCGGCGGCTCAACCCGGACGTGCCGCGCGACTACCTCGAGCAGGCGCTCGTCGAGATCCTGCGTCCGACGTCCCAGGACGCGATCACGGAGAACAAGCGGATCCACGACGTCCTCGTGGGCGGCTACCGCATCACGTACACCGAGGACGGGCGGCAGCAGACGCCGAGCATCCGTCTCGTGTCGGCGCGCGAGGACGAGAACGAGTGGATCGCGGTCAACCAGGTCCGCGTCGTGCAGGGCGAGGTGGAGCGGCGCTTCGACGTCGTGCTGTACCTCAACGGCATGCCCGTGGTCGTCATGGAGCTGAAGAACGCCGGCTCGGCGCGCGCGGACGTCGCCGTCGCGCACGCCCAGCTCACGACGTACGTCCGCGAGCTGCCGATGGCGTTCCGGTTCTGCGTGCTCACGGTGATCAGCGACGGCGTCGTGGCCCGGTACGGCACGCCCTTCACGCCGCTCAACCACTTCTCGCCGTGGAACGTGGACGACGACGGTCGTGTCCTCGGCCCCACGGGTGCGCCGCTCCCGGCGGTCGCCGACGTCGCGGAGGCCGCCGCGCACGACGGTCCCGTCGTCGACGGCATCACGGACGAGCCGGCCGCCATGGCTGGCACTGTGGTCCCGTCCTCCCCGCTCGAGACGCTGCTCGACGGGCTGTTCAACCCGCAGCGGTTCGTCCAGCTCCTGCGCGGCTTCGTCGCCTTCGACGCGGGCGAGGACGGGCTGACGAAGCGCGTCGCGAAGCCGCACCAGTACTTCGCCGTCACCAAGGCCGTCGGGGCGACGGTCCAGGCCGTGGAGACCGACGGGCGTGCCGGCGTCGTGTGGCACACGCAGGGGTCGGGCAAGTCGATGGAGATGGAGCTGTACGCCGCGCACGTGGCGCGGCACCCGAAGCTCCTCAACCCGACGATCGTCGTGGTCACGGACCGCACCGAGCTCGACGGGCAGCTCTACGAGACCTTCGCGCGGTCCCAGCTGCTCACCGAGGAGCCGCGGCAGATCAAGCGCCGCGCGGAGCTGCGCGACGAGCTCGCGTCGCGCGTCACGGGCGGGATCTACTTCACGACGCTCCAGAAGTTCGGGCTCACGGCCGACGAGAAGCAGCGGGGGGCCAAGCACCCGGTGCTCTCGGACCGGCGCAACATCGTCCTCGTCGTCGACGAGGCCCACCGGTCCCACTACGACGACCTCGACGGCTATGCCTGGCACCTGAAGAACGCGCTGCCGAACGCCACGCTCATCGCCTTCACGGGCACACCGATCACGAGCGCGGACCGGGACACGCAGAAGGTCTTCGGTGACGTCATCGACGTGTACGACCTCACCCGCGCCGTCGAGGACGGCGCTACGGTCCCGGTCTACTTCGAGTCCCGCCTCGTCAAGGTCGCGTTCGCCGAGGACCTGGACGCCGAGGCGATCGACGCCGCCGCCGACGAGGTCACGGTCGGGCTCGACGACGCCGAGCGCGCGCGCATCGAGAAGTCCGTCGCCGTGGTCAACGCCGTCTACGGGGCACCGGCCCGCCTGCGCGAGCTCGCGCAGGACGTGGTCGCGCACTGGGAGAAGCGCCGGGAGGCCATGGCGGAGCTGGTGCGCAGCGCGTCCGCGACACGCCGCTCGACAGACACCGAGCCCGCTCCCGGCAAGGCGCTGATCGTCGCGGCGACGCGCGACATCTGCGCGCGCCTGTACGCGGAGATCGTCGCGCTGCGGCCCGACTGGCACTCCGACGACCTGCACTCCGGCCGGATCAAGGTCGTCTACTCGGGAACCCCCGCGGACCAGCCGCCCGTCGCGGACCACGTGCGCCGGGACTCCGAGAACGCCGTCGTGAAGAAGCGGCTCAAGGACCCGGACGACGAGCTCGAGATCGTCATCGTCAAGGACATGATGCTCACGGGTTATGACTCGCCCCCGCTCCACACGCTCTACCTCGACCGGCCGATGCGTGGCGCGCTGCTCATGCAGACGCTCGCGCGCGTGAACCGGACCTTCCGCGGCAAGAACGCGGGCCTGCTCGTCGCCTCCGCGCCGATCGCGGAGAACCTGCGGGCGGCGCTCGCGGAGTACACCGTCCGCGACCAGGGCGCGCGGCCGGTGGGACGTACGGCCGAGGACGCCGCGGGTGTCGCGCGCGAGCTCGTCGACCGCCTGCGCGAGCTCCTCGCTCCGTCCGGCTGGCGCGAGCGGCTCCTCGCCGCGCAGCGCGCCGGCGCGCGCCGGGGCTATCTCGACACGCTCCTCGCCACCGTGGCGTGGCTGCGAAGCCCCAGGACGCCGGGGAACGCCCCGACCGCCGAGGGCGAGGAGTCGCGCCAGGCCGAGTTCCGCCGTCGGTCCGCGTCCCTGTCGCGTGCGTGGGCGATCGCCGGCGGCACGGACGGTCTCGCCGACGTCGCGGACGAAGTGCGCTTCTACGAAGACGTGCGCGTGTGCATGGGCAAGTTCGACGCGGAGGAGCGGCAGGCGCGCGGGGAGCCGGTCCCCGACGACGTGCAGCGACTGCTCAACCAGCTCATGGCGTCCGCGGTGACCTCGGGCGAGGTCCTCGACGTGTACGCCGCGGCGGGCCTTCCGCACCCGCGCCTGGACCAGCTCGACGACGCATTCCTCGCCCAGGCGCAGGGAGCACCCAACCCGCAGTTGACGATCGAGGCGCTGCGCAAGCTCGTCACGGAGGAGGCGCGGCGCCTCACGCGCGGCAACCTGGTGCGGCAGGAGATGTTCTCGCAGCGACTCCAGACCGTGCTGGCGAAGTACGTCAACTCCAACCTCACGTCCGCCGAGGTCATCGCCGAGCTCGTCGAGCTGGCACGAGAGGTCGCAGCGGAGGAGAACCGAGGAAAGAGGTTCGATCCTCCGCTCGACCGGGACGAGCTCGCGTTCTTCGACGCGGTGGCGACCAACGAGTCGGCCGTCGAGGTGCAGGGCGACGGTGTGCTCGCCCAGATCGCCCGAGACCTGGTCGCGATCATGCGGCGCGACGTCAAGACCGACTGGACGGTCCGCGACGACGTGAAGGCCAAGCTGCGGTCCTCGATCAAGCGGCTGCTCATCAAGCACAAGTACCCGCCGGACAGGCAGCCCGAGGCGATCGTGCTCGTCATGCAGCAGATGGAGTCCATGGCGCCGCGGTACGCGGCGTGAGGTGATCGACGCGGCGGCCGGGCACACCGGGTACGACGGCAGCGGCGAGACGTCGGCGGCGCCTCAGCCCTCGTCGACCGCGAGGAAGACCGGTTCGACGGCGCCGACCGTGAGCCGCCACACGCCGTCGGCGCCGGACGGCACCTCGACGCACAGGTTCCCCACCAGGGTCGCCTCCACGGGGACCCGACCCTCCGTGACGAGCTCGCCCGGGACGGTGGCGCAGGGCGTCGAGTGCACGGACCCGTCCGGGGTGACGAACGCGAGCGTGACCGAGTCCGCCGTCTTGACGGCGCTGCCGGGGCCCCAGTGCACGGCGGAGGTCGGGACGACCCAGTACTCGGTCCCGTCGCCCGGTGCTGCTCCGGACGGGTCGGCGGCGAGGATCTCGGCGGTCGCGTCGCGCGGGGTCCCGAGGGTGACGTCCCAGCGCGGACCGTAGACGGTGGCGCCCACCGGCCACGGTTCCGACAGGGTGCCGCCGCCCGGGGCGTCCGACCAGACCTCGTCGTCGGGCCACTCGTCGCCGTACCACTCGTCGTCGGACCAGCCGTCGGCGGGAAGGTCGTCCGGGGAGGCGAGGACCGCGTCCGCGTTCGTGGCGAGATAGCTCGCGGAGAAGGCGACGATCCCTCCGACGACGAGCGCCGTGCCGCCGCAGACGAGGCCGACGACGACGCGACGTCGCGTCGTCGTCCCGCCCCCGCCCGGACGGACAGCCCGGGCGCGGTCGGCTCCGCCCGGTGCGTACGGTGACCTCCGGCCGGCGTCGTCGTGCGCACGAGGATGCAGGCCTGGGGGAAGGGTCATCGTCCTGCCTCCAGGTACATCGGGGCGGAGGTGCCCAGCGTGACCTTCCAGAGGCCTTCGGCGCCCTCGGGCACGGCGACGCACACGACCCCGCGAGCCGTCTCCCCGGACGCCACGTCGGGCGCGGCGACGAGGTCGTCCGGGACGGCACCGCAGGGTGTCGTGTGCACGACGCCGGTGCCGTCCACGAACGCGACCTTCACCTGCCGCCACGCCGTCCCGCTCGGGAGGGTCCCCGTGTAGGTCGCGGCGAGGGGCACGACCCAGTACTCGTCCCCGGCGTCGGGCGCCGTGTTGGACGCGTCGTGGGCGAGGACCGCCTCGGTCGCGTCGTGGGGCGGCTCGACCGTGACCTCCCACCGGTCGGTCCAGTAGGTGCCGCCGAACGGCCACGGGTTCGTGGGCCCGCCTCCGTCGGGGTAGTCGGCGGGGTCGGCGTGGTCCACGACGACCCCCGGCGCCGACGGTGCCCGCGACGGCCCCTCGTCGGGCTCGGTGGTGCTGTCGGACGGTGCGGCCCCCTCGTCCGTGGTCACCGGCTCGTCCGTGGTCGCCTGCTCGTCCAGGGTCCCCGCGCCGTCCGGTCCTGGCGTGTCACCGGGTTCGCCGGGCTCCGCGGGGTCGCCGGCGGGGGTGTCCGCCCCGGTGGGGCCACCGGCCTCCGCGTGCTCGGCGGCAGGGCCGGGAACCGTCCGACCGAGCACCGTGCCCCCGGTCACGCCCAGCGCCAGCCCGACGACGGCGGCCACGACGCCGACCGTCACCGCGGACGGGCCGCGCGACGGCAGCGGACCGGGCACGTGGACCTGCGGCGGCGGGCCTGGCGGTGTGAACGGGGCGAGCGGGGCGACCAGGGCCGGGCCCGGTGGTCCGGCGCGGCCCGGCATCGCGACGGGTGACGGGACGGGTGACGCGACCGGTGACGGGACGGGAGGGGAGACGGCGACCGGTGCCGACGAGCTCGGTGGCGCGGTGCGCGGCGCGTCGCCGTCCCGGGGTGAGGGCGGTGCGAAGAGGTCGCTCACGTGCGGCTCCGGGATGGCTCGTCGAAGGGCTTCAGCTCGCCCGGTCGACGCTGACGTGCCGTGCGTGAGCGGATCCTTGCACATCGTCGGACACCGCGACCAGGCCGACCGGCGGCGCGCGTCCCGTGCCGCCCGGGCGCGGGGCCTGGTCCGAGCGGACGTCCCGTGCGAGGGTGTCCGGTATGAGTCGAAGAACCCGGTTCGTTGACGGCACGAGCGACGAGATCGAGGTGCCGCTCCTCGGGGGTGACGTCTCCGACGGTCTCGTGCGTCGCGGCGACACGGTGCGTCGCCCGCGCGGCCCGCACAGCCCCGCGGTGGAGGCCTACCTCCTGCACCTGGAGCGCGTCGGGTTCGACCGCGCGCCGCGGTTCCTCGGGATCGACGACGACGGCCGTGAGGTCGTGACGTTCCTGCCGGGGGAGATGGGCGGCCGACCGCCCCACGCGTGGGCGACCGACGAGGAGATCCTCGGTCAGCTCGGCGAGTGGCAGCGGGCCCTGCACGACGTGTCGACGGACGTGGTGCTCCCCGACGGGGTCGCGTGGCCCGAGCGGGCCCAGTTCCCCGAGGTGCCGGACGTGTTCGACGTCCCGGACGTCGTCGGGCACAACGACGTGACGGTCGAGAACGCGCTCTTCATCCCGACGGGCGAGGACCCGCACGGGCCGCACCGCCTGGTCGGCGTGATCGACTTCGACCTCGCGGCGCCCACGACCCGGCTCCTGGACGTCGCGACCACCCTCCTCTACTGGGCGCCGATCAGCCCCCCGGACGCGCGGCCTCCCGTCACCCGGGACCTCGACGCCGGGCGCCGGATGCGCCTGCTCGCCGAGGCGTACGGCCTCGACCGGTCCGACCGGCTCGGCCTCCTCGACGTGCTCGCCCAGCGGTTCGCGAGGAGCTGGTACGCGATGCGGTACGCCGCCGCGACGCGCGGCGGAGGGTGGCAGCGCATGTGGGACGACGGCGTCGGGGACCGCATCCGGGAGAACGAGGCGTGGTTCGCCGCCGAGCGTCCCGAGCTGGTCCGCGCGCTGTCCTGACCGCGCCGGCCCGGCCCCAGCCGGGCCCTGACCGCACCGAGAGTCGGGCCGTCAGCCGCGCCGCAGGCCTCGCCGGGCCCGGGACCACAGGCGCCGCAGCGGCCCGGGGCCCCGCACGACGGGGATCTCCTGCGTCTCGACGCCCTGGACCAGCCACGCCTCCGCGTGCCGGCGCGCCTCCGCCGTCGACTCGCCGATCACCGGGCGGGCGGGGAACACCGCGATGCGCTCGTGCTCGCGCAGGTCGATGACGTGGCGGAACAGGTCCGCGAGCGCCGGGTCCACCCCGCTGACGAACAGGCGCCCCCCGTGCGCGCCCAGCCGGTCCGCGTAGGCGGCCAGGACGGTGAACGCGGTGGCGCCGAGACTGACGCGGCCGCGCAGACGGAGCACCACGACCGCCTCGCGGGCGTCGGACGGGTCGGGCAGCGCTGCCTCGAGCGAGCGCGCGCCGGCGTAGAAGAGGCTGCCGTGGACGTCGAGCACGGTCACCTCGCGGCCGGGCAGACGGCGGGGCGCGGGCTCCTCGCGGACGCGGCCGTCGTCCTGCCGCACGAGCCGCACGATCCGCAGGTCCTGCGACTCGCGGTTGGCCTGGAGCAGGATCGACAGCGCGGCCCCGATGCCCACCGCGGCCGCCACGGGCAGCAGGAGCGTCGCGAAGAAGGTCGTCGCCATGGCGATCTGCGACTGGCTGCCCGTCCGCCACGCCGTCGCCATCGCCGACAGGCGGATCGAGCCCGCGGACGCGACGACCAGGACGGCCGCGAGCGTCGCCGAGGGCACCGCACCGACCGGTCCCGACAGCGCCACGAGGACCACGAGGACCCACACGCCCGACATGACCCCTGCCCAGCGGTCGCGCGCCCCGGCCGCGGTAGAGACCGCCGTCTGGCCCACGGACCCCCCGACGGGGATGCCGCGGAACACGCCGACAGCGACGTTCGCGATCCCCTGGGCGACGAAGTTGCGATCGGAGTCGGCGCGGCGACCACCCGGGTTCGGCACGGACTCGGCGACGCCCGCGCCCTGGACGAGCACGATCGCCGCGACGGCGAACGCCCCGACGACGACGTCCGCGGAGAGCAGGCCGAGCTGGGGGACGGCCGGCGCGGGCAGGCCGACGGGGATCGCCCCGGAGTCCGCGACGAGCTCGACGGAGCCCGCGTTCAGCGCCCACACCCCGACGGCGGTGACGACGAGCGCCACGACGGCGGCGAACGGGGCGATCCGCGTGCGGGCGAGCAGGAGCAGCAGGAGGATCGCGCTCGCCCCGACGAGGACCGTCGGCAGGTCCCACGTCCCCGGCGACGTGATCACCTGGTAGGCGTCGCCGACCGCCACGGGGGCCGTCGGGGACGCGCCCGTGAGCGCCGCGAGCTGGCCGAGCAGGATGTTGACGGCCACGCCGGTGAGGAACCCCGTCATGACCGAGTGGGAGACGAACCCGGTGAGCCGCCCGAGCCGGGCGACGCCGGCGAGGACCATGAGCACACCGGCGAGCGTCGTCATGAGGACGAGCGATCCCAGCCGTTCGTCCGGGTCCACCGTGGCGATCGCCGACCCGGCGGCGAGGGCGGCCGCGCTCGTCGTCGTGACGATCATGCGCTGCGAGTCCACGGTGAGCCCGCCCGCGATCCGGCCGACGGCCGTCGCGTACAGCCCGTGGATCGGGTTCACGCCGACGAGCGTGGCCGCGGCCATGCCGTCCGGCACGCCCCCGACCGCCCCGGGCACCCCGGCGCTCGCGGACGACCAGAACGTCCCGCGCGCGGGACGCACGCCCCGCCACCACGCGCGCGCCGCCCGCAGCGGGCGGGGCCGGCTCACGGGGGCCCCGAGGCGTGTCGCATGGCGACGACTCTGGCACGGCCCGGCGGGCTCGACCAGGCGAGCACGTCCGCACCGACCGAGGATGGCGGCATGCCCGAGACGCCGCTCCCCGCCACCCGGCTCGTCGTGCGCCGACGCGCGTCCCGCTCGGTGCGGTGGATGGCGACGCACCCCGCCTGGGCGGTCGCGCTGCGCTCCGGGATCGCGGCAGGGCTGGCGTGGTGGGTGGCCTGGCTGATCGGGCTGGCCTTCCCCGACCCGTTCGCCGACTACCGCTACTACGCGCCGCTCGGTGCCGTCGTCGCGACGTCCTCGACCGCGGCACGGTCCGTGAGCCAGTCGGTGCGTGCGACCCTCGCCATCGTCGTCGGCGCGGCGGTCGCGGGCGTCACCGACCTGGTGCTGCCGACGGACTCGTTGACCGTCGCGGTCGTCGTGATCGTGGCGAGCCTGCTCGCGGGGTGGCGCACCCTCGGCGACATGGCGTCGTGGACCGTGACGTCGGCGCTCTTCGTCCTCGTCATCGGGGGCTCGCGAGACCAGTCGGAGTTCGTCCTCGCCTACATCGGGCTCGTGGTGGTGGGGGCGGGGGTCGGCGTGCTCGTGAACCTCGTCGCGCCACCGCTGCCGCTCGCCCCGTCCGAGGCGGCGCTCGACGAGCTCGAGGACGTCCTCGCGGACCAGCTCGACGCGCTGGCCGACGGCCTGCACGGCGACCGCGCGCCCCGGCCGGAGGAGTGGGAGGAGCGGCGACGGGCGGTCGCGCCGGCGGTCGACGGCGCGCGACGCGCCGCCGAGGAAGCCCGCGAGGCGCAGCGGCTCAACGTCCGGGTGCGTCGGCACCGCGGGCGCGTCGAGGACCAGGAGGTCAGGTCGGAGCGGCTGTCCGTCACGACGGCCGTCGTCACGGACCTGGTCCGCATCCTCACGGAGGGAGAGCGGGACGACCTCGACCCGGACCGCCGGGTGCTCGGAGCCGAGCTCCGGCACCCGGTGGCCGAGGCGCTCGGTGCGCTGGCGGCCGTGGTCCGCGAGGGTCCCGCCGCGGACCTGGACCCGGCGCTCCTCGCCGTGCGCGAGCTGCGGGCCGCGCTGGCCCGCCAGCGCGCGCACGGCACGGGTGACGACTACCTCGCCGCCGGGGCGATCGTCCTGGACATCGAGCGCGCGCTCGACGCGCACCGGGCAGCCTCCGCGGAACCCGACGAGGGCGACGTCTGACGCTCGCACCGCACGACGGCGCACGACGGCGCGCGACGGCGCCGTCGGGACGGTCCGGGCGTCCGGACCGTCCCGACGGCTGTCGTCCCGAGGCGCCGGGCCGGTCAGGCCGGGTGCGGCAGGTCGACGTCCGAGCCGACGAGGAACTGCGAGTACGCCCCGATGGTGAGGAACGTGGGGAAGTCCTCGGCGAGGGCGACCGCCCGGAACACGGCGGCGGCGTCGTCGACCCGGTTCCCGGGCGTGCGGGGCAGGTCGTCGACGATCTCGGCGAGCAGCGCCTCGACGCGATCGCGCGTGATCGGCACGCCGTTCTCCGTACGCGTGCCGGACGCGATCCACTGCCACACCTGGGAACGCGAGATCTCCGCCGTCGCGGCGTCCTCCATGAGGTGGTCGATGGCCGCCGCGCCGACGCCCCGCAGCCACGACTCGACGTACCGCACGCCGACCGACACGTTCGCGCGCAGCCCGGCCGCGGTGACGGTCGCACCCGCACGCCGCGCCGAACCGATGTCGAGCAGCTCGTGCTGGCCGACGCGCACGTCGTCACGCAGCCGCGTGACCTGGTTCGGCGCGTCCCCGAGCACGGCGTCGAACTCGCCGCGGGCGGCGTCGAGGAGGTCCGGGTGGGCCACCCACGTGCCGTCGAACCCGTCCGTCGCCTCGCGCCGCTTGTCCGTGCGCACCTGCTCGAGCGCGCGCTCCGTGACGTCGGGCCGGCGGCGGTCGGGGATGAACGCGCTCATGCCGCCGATCGCGTGCGCCCCGCGCCGGTGGCACGTGGACACGAGCAGCTCGGTGTACGCGCGCATGAACGGGGCCGTCATGGTGACCTGCGCGCGGTCGGGCAGCACGTACTGGTCGCCGCGCGTGCGGAACGCCTTGATCACCGAGAACAGGTAGTCCCAGCGGCCCGCGTTGAGCCCGGCGCAGTGGTCGCGCAGCTCGTGGAGGATCTCCTCCATCTCGAACGCCGCGGGCAGCGTCTCGATCAGCACGGTGGCCCGGATCGTCCCCTGCTCGATCCCGACCCACTCCTGGGCGAACTCGAACACGTCGTTCCACAGCCGCGCCTCGCGGTAGCCCTCGAGCTTGGGCAGGTAGAGGTACGGGCCGCGGCCGCGCGCGACGAGCTCGTGGGCGTTGTGGAAGAAGTACAGGCCGAAGTCCACGAGCGACGCCGACGCCGAGACGCTCACGCCCGCCCGGTCGACGTACCGCATGTGCTTCTCGATGAGGTGCCAGCCGCGGGGGCGGAAGACGATCGTCGGCAGGTCGGTGAGCGTCGTCGAGCGCAGCCGGTACTGCTTGCCCTCGGCGCTCGTGTGCTCGAGCGTGCCGCGGATCGCGTCGTGCAGCGCGAGCTGTCCCTCGACCACGTTGCGCCACGTGGGCGAGGACGCGTCCTCGGCGTCGGCGAGCCACACCTTCGCGCCGGAGTTGAGGGCGTTGATCGCCATCTTCGGGTCGGTGGGGCCGGTGATCTCCACGCGCCGGTCCTCCAGGCCGGGCGCTCCGGTCGAGCCGGCGACGCGCCACGACGGGTCGTCGCGGACCGGCCGGGTCTCGGCGCGGAAGTCGGGGTCGATCCCGTCCGCGACGTCCTGCCGGCGCTGCTGGCGGTCCATGAGCAGCTCGTGTCGCCGCGCGACGAACCGGTCGTGCAGCGCGGTGAGGAAGTCGAGCGCCTCGGGCGTGAGGATCTCGCGGTACCGCTCGCCGAGCGTGCCGGTCACGCGCAGCGTGCCCTGGGGCGAGCGCTGCGTGGTGCCCGACGGCGCGGGGCGGGCCGGCGCGCCCGGGTGCGGACCGCCGTCGGGCAGGCCGGACGTGCGCGGGGGAGAGGTTGTGGACGTGGTCATGGCGTGCTCCGTAGGTCGAGGTGCGAGAGAGATCCCAGGTCGCCGAGGTAGAACCGTGGTCCGCGAGGTAGAGGCCTGGTCGACGACCAGGGCTCTACCTCGCGGACTGCGGCTCTACCTCGCGGACCGCGGCTCTGTCTCGCGCGGGAGGGCGGGCCTGAGGACTCAGTGGAACTGGGCGGTCTCGGTGGACCCGGCGAGCGCGAGGGTGGCGGCGTCGGGGTTGAGAGCCGTGGCGACCCGGTCGAAGTAGCCGGTGCCGACCTCCCGCTGGTGGCGGGTGGCGGTGTAGCCGTCGGCCTCGGAGGCGAGCTCGGCCTCCTGCAGCTCGACGTAGGCGCTCATCGCGCGGTCCTTGTAGCCGCGCGCGAGCTCGAACATGGAGTGCGAGACGGCGTGGAAGCCGGCGAGGGTGATGAACTGGAACGCGTAGCCCATCGCGGCGAGCTCCTTCTGGAAGCTCGCGATCTGCGCGTCGTCGAGGTGCTTGCGCCAGTTGAACGACGGCGAGCAGTTGTACGCGAGCTTCTTGCCGGGGTGCTCGGCGTGGACCGCCTCGGCGAAGCGCCGGGCCAGCCCGAGGTCGGGCGTCCCCGTCTCGACCCAGAGCAGGTCGGCGTACGGCGCGTACGCGAGGCCGCGCGCGACGACCGCGTCCTCGCCCGGCCGGACCCGGTAGAAGCCCTCGGCCGTGCGCTCGCCCGTGAGGAACGGCTGGTCCCTCTCGTCGACGTCGGACGTGAGCAGGTCCGCGGCGAGCGAGTCGGTCCGCGCGACGATCACCGACGGCACGCCCGCGACGTCGGCCGCGAGCCGGGCCGCGTTGAGCGTGCGCACGTGCTGCGACGTCGGCACGAGCACCTTGCCGCCCAGGTGGCCGCACTTCTTCTCCGACGCGAGCTGGTCCTCCCAGTGCACGCCCGCGGCACCGGCCGCGATCATCGCGTGCATGAGCTCGTAGGCGTTGAGCGGACCGCCGAAGCCGGCCTCCGCGTCGGCCACGATCGGGGCGAGCCAGTCCCGGCCCTGCTCGTCTGTCTCGTCGGCGTCGGCGCGCTCCGCGGTCTCGACCTGGTCCGCGCGCAGCAGCGCGTTGTTGATCCGGCGCACGACGGCGGGCACGGAGTTCGCCGGGTAGAGCGACTGGTCGGGGTACGTCTGGCCCGACAGGTTGGCGTCGGCCGCGACCTGCCACCCGGACAGGTAGATGGCCTGCAGACCGGCACGCACCTGCTGCACGGCCTGGTTGCCCGTGTACGCGCCGAGCGCGGCGACCCACTCCTCGGTGTGGAGCTGCTCCCACAGGCGCTCGGCGCCTCGGCGGGCGAGCGTGTGCTCCTCGCGCACCGAGCCGCGCAGCGCGACGACGTCCTGCGCGGTGTAGTCGCGGACGATCCCGTCCCAGCGAGGGTCCTCGGCCCACGAGCGGGCGAGGTCGGCGGCAGGCTGCGTCTGGTCGCCCGGACGGACGACGCTGCCCGTCGCGCCGCCCGTTGCGCCGCCCGTTGCGCCGCCCGTTGCGCCACCCGACGTGCCGCCCGTCGAGAGGACGGTGCCGAGCGTCCGAGGACCGCCGACGTACTCGGTCGCGGACCGGCGGCTGACGATGGTGGGCCTGTTCACGGGGTGCCTCCTGAGGTGACTGACGGTCCGGCCCGTCCGGCGCGGCCGATGCTGTCTGGATCGATCGTCGGCCTCGCTCCGAGGCCGTGATTCGACCTTCGTGCCTCCGCGAGCCCGTTCTCAAGCCAGATCGCACGAAAGAAACGGTGTTCTTCTGTTGTGCGCAAGGAGTGGCGTGTGTCACTCTCAGTCATGGCTATCCCGACGACGCGACCCGCCGGAATCGCGGAACATGCGGAGATCCCGCTCGAGAGCGAGCCGGACGCCCTGACGATCGGCCGGCGCATCCGCCACCTGCGGACCGAGCGCGGCATGACGCTCGACGAGCTCGGTGCGGCGATCGGCCGCGCGCCGTCGCAGGTCTCGCTCCTCGAGAACGGTCGGCGCGAGCCCCGGTTCGCGCAGCTCCAGGCCGTCGCGCGGGCCCTCGGGGCGAGCCTCGACGACCTGCTGTCCGCCGAGCCGCCGTCGCGGCGCGACGCGCTGGAGATCGAGCTCGAGCGGGCCCAGCGCGGACCGCTCTTCGACGCGCTCGGCCTGCGCCCGGTGCGCGTCGGCAAGTCCCTGCCCACGGACGCGCTCGAGACGATCGTCGCGCTCCGGCGCGAGCTGGAACGCCTGCACACCGAGCGCGCCGCGACGCCGGAGGAGGCGCGCCGCGCCAACGCCGAGCTGCGCGCGACGATGCGCGCGCAGGACAACTACTTCCCCGAGCTGGAGGACGCTGCGGCGGAGCTGCTCGACGGCGTCGGCCACGCGGGCGGTCCGCTGCCGCAGCGCGTGGCGGCCGAGATCGCGGCCCACCTCGGCTTCACGCTGCACTACGTCGGCGACCTGCCGCACTCGACGCGCTCCGTGCTCGACCTGCGGCACCGGCGCGTGTACCTGCCGAGCAACGGGATGCGGGGGCGGTCCAACGCGACGTCGGCGCTGCTGCAGGCCCTGGCGCCGCACGTCCTGGGGCACGCCGAGCCCGGCGACTACCGCGAGTTCCTGCGCCAGCGCGTCGAGGCGAACTACCTCGCCGCGGCGCTGCTCCTGCCGGAGCGCCACGCGGTCAAGGCGCTGCGGACCGCGAAGGACGCGCGCGCGATCTCCATCGAGGACCTGCGCGACGCGTTCGCCGTGTCGTACGAGACGGCGGCGCACCGGTTCACGAACCTGGCGTCGAAGCACCTGGGCATCCCGGTGCACTTCATGAAGGTCCACGAGTCCGGCGTGATCCACAAGGCGTACGAGAACGACGGCGTCCGCTTCCCCGCCGACCCGCTCGGCGCGGTCGAGGGCCAGTACGTGTGCCGGAGCTGGACGGCGCGCACGGTGTTCGCGGTCGAGGACCGGCTCAGCCCGTTCAGCCAGTACACCGACACCCCGAGCGGGACCTACTGGTGCACGTCGCGGGTCCAGGGCTCCGCGGACGGCGAGTTCTCCGTGAGCGTCGGCGTGCCGTTCGCGCACGTGAAGTGGTTCCTCGGGCGCGACACCACCGAGCGGCTCGTGTCCCGCTGTCCCGACGGCGCGTGCTGCCGCCGCCCGCCCGACGCCCTCGCCGACCGGTGGTCCGGTCAGGCGTGGCCCAGCGCGCGACCCCACGCGTCGATGCTCGCGGCGATGCCCGCGGGAGCGTTCCCGGGGGTCGACCAGACCGAGGTCTTCAGCTTCCTCGAGCGCCACGCGCCCGCGTAGCGTGCTCGACGTCACCGCCCGCCGAGGCGGTCCCCGGTTGCCCTGTCGCCACCCGCTCTCGACGATGGAAGGCATGACCCCGCGCCGCCTCGCCCTCCTCGCCCTGCCCGCCGCGCTCGTCCTGGGGCTCGCCGCGTGCGGTGGCGACCCCGCGGATCCGGAGACGGTCACCGAGACGGTGACGGCCGACGCGGACGCCCCGGCAGGCACGGACGGCGGCACGGCCGACGGGGACGCGGCGGACGATGCGACGGAGCGCCAGGTGTTCGCCGAGGACGGCGCCCGCGACGCCCGCGTCGACTGCGCGGGTGGCACGGTCGAGATCAGCGCGGACGGCGCGGACGTCGACGTCGTGGGCGGGTGCTCGACCGTCCTCCTCACGGGCCACGGGACCGAGGTGGACGTCGAGTCGAGCGACCTCGCGAGCCTCGAGATCTCCGGCAACGACGCGCGCGTGGACGTCGACGGCCACGTCGAGGCCCTCGTCGTCTCCGGTCACGGAGCACGGGTCGACGTCGAGAGCGTCACGACGGTCCAGGTCAGCGGCAACGGCGTGCGCGTCTCGTACGAGAGCGGCGACGCACCGACGGTGGACGACGGCGGCGAGGGGACCTCGGTCGTCCAGGACTGAGCACGTCCGCGACTGAGCGCTTCGGGCTCAGCCGATCGAGCCGCCCTGGACCGGCGCGTCCATCGCAGCCTTGAGCCGCGCGGTGTCGGCCTCCGTCCATCCGTCCGGCGCGTGCAGGGCCGCGAAGCCGTCGGCGTACTCGAGCTTGTAGACGTGCCCGTGCCCGGGCGGGATGTCGGACGCCGCCGCGACGAACAGGTCGCCCGTGAGCTGCCAGAACGTGACGAAGGGGTACCAGTTGACGTCGCCGAGGACGTCGGGACCGCGCGGCTCGCGCAGCCAGTCGGGCTCGGACCACAGCGTGTCGGGCGACCACCACGTGACGCCGTCGGACGCGTGCTGCAGGTAGACGACGCGCGGGTCCTCCCACCGCGGACCCGGGCCCCACAGGTCCGCGACCCCGGTGCGGACGGGGTCGCCCCAGCGGACCTGCCGGCCGCCGTCGAGCACGGGCGCGTACTCGAACGACCCGGGGTCGCGCGCGTCGGTGAGCTCGCGCCACAGCGGCGTGAAGCCGGGCGTCCCGGTGAACATCGCGCCGTCGGTCCTGGCCTCGAGGTCCTGGACGCCGCTGAACGCCCCCTGCATGCCGAACGACCCGAGGGAGATGCCGAACGTCAGGAGCCGGGGGCGGTCGTCCTCGGGCAGCCCGGACCAGCGGTCGTACACCGCTTCGAACAGCGCCTTGCCGGCGGCCGGCGGCGTGGACCGGTCGCCGACGAAGCTGATCCAGCTCGGCAGGTACGAGTACTGCATGCTCGCGATCGCGGTGTCCCCGCCGTGCATGAGCTCGAGCGCCTCGGTCATGCCCGGGTCGACCCAGCCGGTCCCGGTGGTCGTCGCGACGACGAGGACGGACCGGTCCCACGCGTCCGTCCGGTCGAGCTCGTCGACGACGCGCGCCGCCGTCGCGTCGAGGTCGCCGTCGGGGTCGAGGCCCGCGTAGGCGTGGATCGGCTCGCGCACCGCGGCGGGGTCGACGACGTCTCCGGCCTGGGCGAACGCCCGCAGCTCGTCGAGGGTCGGCCCGGAGACGACGAACTTGCGCCCCTCGGCGCCGAGCGAGTCCCACGACTCGGGGGAGGCCTGCGACCCGGACCGCTCGGCCAGGGTCGGCGGCGAGAGCCGGGGGTCGATCTCGTCGTTCGCCGTCGCGAAGATCCCGTTGAGGGCGCTCAGCACGCCGGACCAGACCACGCCGTTGAGCACGAGCACGACGGCGACCGCGACGATCACACCGCTGGTGAACCGCGCGACGGCCGCCGGGACGACGTTGTCGACGAGCAGGCTCAACCAGTGCGCGAGCCGGCGCAGCCCCCGAGCGACCTGCAGGACGAGCAGCGCGACGGCCACGGCGAGGAGGAGCGTCACGACCTCACGACCGGGCACGTCCTCGGACATGCCGAACAGGTGCCGCAGCTCGATCTGCCGCCGCGCCCCGAGGACGAGCGAGAGCGGCACGGCGACGACCGTCGCCCCGGCGAGCACCCACCACGCGACGCGGCTCGCGCGCGCGGTCCACCGGACCCGCAGCCCGACCTTGAGCGCGAACCACTCGACGAGCGCCCCGACCCCGTACCCGCCGATCGCGCTCACGCCCGAGATCACCGCCTGGTAGTACCAGGCCCGCGGGATGAGCGACGGCGTGAACGACACGCAGAACCACAGCAGGGCCAGCACGAGCCCGGTCGCCGAGAACCGCCGCACCCACCGCCCCCACACCCCGTGCTGCCGGGGCTCCTCCTCGACGGTCTCAGGGGCACGGGTCTCCGTCAGGGTGGGCTGCACCTCGCGAGCGTAGGCGCGCGACCAGAGATCGACCTGCCGAAACGAGAACCGGCCCCCTGACCTCGCCGAACCAGGCTTCAACCTCGCCGTGACCAGAACTCTCCTCCGGCGACCAGACCTCTACGTCGGCGACCAGACCTCTACGTCGGCGACCGGACCTCTACGTGGGCGACCGGAGCTCTACCTCGGCGCAGGGCGTTGCTGCCCGGCCGGCCGAGGACCAGGGTGGCTCGATACCGGGAGGGGTGGGTGGGGGCGCCGCGTCGTGGCGGGCCTGGCGGGAGCCGCGAGGAACGAGCGGCGGATGGTAGACGCGGCGCCCCCACCCACCCCTCCACCCAGGGTGACCAGGGACCCCGGAACAGACCTCACGCCTCGAGCAGCAACGCCTCTCCCTGCCCGCCCCCACCGCACAGCCCGACCGCGACCCGCCCGCCGCCGCGGCGCGCGAGCTCGTGCGCGGCATGGACCGCGAGCCGGGCGCCGGACGCGCCGATGGGGTGCCCGAGCGAGATCCCGCCGCCGTGCACGTTGACGATCTCCGGGTCGACACCGAGCACCCGCGTGGACACCGCGACGACGGTGGCGAACGCCTCGTTGATCTCCACGAGGTCCAGGTCGTCGACGGACCAGCCGGCCCGGTCGAGCGCCTGCCGGATCGCGCGCGCGGGCTGCGAGTGCAGCGAGGTGTCGGGGCCGGCGACCTGGCCCCAGGTGCGCACGGTCGCGAGCACGGGCGCGCCCGCGGACTCTGCCCGGGCGCGCGTCGTGAGGACGAGCGCCGCCGCGCCGTCGGAGATCTGCGACGCGTTGCCCGCGGTGATGGTGCCCTCGGGGTCGAATGCCGGGCGCAGCCGCGCGAGGCCCTCGGCGGTGGTGTCGGGGCGCACGCCCTCGTCGTCGCGGACCTCGACGGGCTCGCCCCGGCGCTGCGGGACGCTCACGGGTGCGAGCTCGGCGTCGAACAGGCCGTCCTTGGCCGCGGCGGCCGCGCGCTGGTGGGAGGCGGCGGCGACGGCGTCCTGCTCCTCGCGCGACACGAACACGTCCCCGGCGTTGGTGCGCTCGGTCGAGACACCCATCGACGCGCGGTCGAACGCGTCGGTCAGCCCGTCGCGCGCGACGGCGTCGACGAGCGTCGTGTCACCGAAGGCGAACCCGGCCCGGGACCCGGGGAGCAGGTGCGGTGCGTTGGTCATCGACTCCTGGCCTCCGACGAGCACGACCTCGGCCTCGCCGGACCGGATCAGCCGCGTCCCGTCGATCACCGCGGTGAGCCCGGACAGGCACACCTTGTTCACCGTCACGGCCCGCACGTCCCAGCCGACGCCGGCCCCGGCGGCGGTCTGGCGCGCGGGGTTCTGCCCGGCCCCGGCCTGCAGGACCTGGCCGAACACCACGGCGTCGACGGCCTGGGCGCCGAGCCCGGAGCGCTCGATCGCGGCACGCGCGGCGACGGCACCGAGCTCGACGGCCGTGAGCGCCGCGAGCGAGCCCTTGAGCCGTCCCTGGGGCGTGCGGGCGGCGGAGACGATGACGACGTCGTCGGGGCGGGCGTCGGGGGAGCGGGACGTGGTGCTCACTGCTGGACCTCCAGGGGTGCGGACGGCTCTGTCTGCGCGGGCGCCGGGGGTGTGGCGCGCGCTCGTGCGGCGGCGTCGTCGACCAGCCTCACCAGGAGCCGGAGGAACACGTCCGGCTCCTCGAGGTGCGGGCTGTGCCCGACGCCGGGCCGCACCTCTTCACGGTACGCCCCGCCGGCCGCCGCGTAGGCGTCGAGGACGGCCCTCGTCTGGGCGACCATCGGCTGCGGGGGGTGGGTCTCGGCGCCCGGCCAGCCGGGCACCGCGCCGACCGCGCCGAGCTGCGCGAGGTCGAACAGCGACGCGTCCGACACGATCGCGTCGGCGTCGCCGCGCACCCAGAGCACGGGCGCCGTCGCGCCCGAGATGGCGAACCCGGAGAGGTCGCAGTACCGGGCGCTGATCGCGTTGTTCATGCCGCGCGTGCCGGGCGCGACGCCGGGCCACGTGCTCGACGGCGCCTGGTCGCCCGGGTAGTTGTCGTCGCCC
Organism: Cellulosimicrobium sp. PMB13; assembly: GCF_051294865.1. Classification (NCBI taxonomy): domain Bacteria; kingdom Bacillati; phylum Actinomycetota; class Actinomycetes; order Micrococcales; family Promicromonosporaceae; genus Cellulosimicrobium; species Cellulosimicrobium sp. PMB13. The sequence continues at coordinate 2,347,447 of NZ_CP145910.1, forward strand.
GTGCGTGTGGACAGCACGGAGTCGAGCAGGAGCTCCTCGAGCGCGCCGCGCGGCTCGCCGAGCGACGCGGGGTCGGCGATGTAGAACCGCCGCAGGACGTCGCGCGGTGAGCCCGGGTCCTCGCTGCGGTCGCCCGCGGCGAGGGCCGCGACGAACACGGGGTTCGCCGTCCCGCCGCCGGTGCCGGTGAAGTCCGGAGAGAGGGGCGTGCCGTCGACGTCGCGCGTGCCGCCGAACCCGTACGGCGACATCGGCGCCTCGAGGAGGATCGCGTCGAACAGGTCGGGACGGTCGGTCGCGAGCTGGAGCACGACCCCCGCCCCGGCCGAGTGCGCGACGGCGACCAGCGGCGTCCCCTGGCCGAGACCCAGCGCGTCGACGAGGGCCGCGACGTCGTCGGCGTAGTCCCGCACGCCGCGCGTCGCGTCGACGGGGCGCACCTCCGCGTCGCCGTACCCGCGCAGGTCCACCGCGACGCCACGGACGTCGTCGGGCAGGGCGCGCAGCAGCGGGTCGAAGAACGCCGACGACGAGCAGTTCCCGTGCACGAGCAGGACGGTCGCCCGCGCGTCGACCGCGGCGGCCTCGCGCACGTGCTCGCGCCCGCGCGGCGTCGTGACGTCGCGGTGGACGACGTCGCGAACCGCCGTGTGCGCGCCCGGGCCGGGCGCGTCGCGCGTCACGACGGCGTCCCCGTCGCCTGCGTGGACGGGCCGGGCCGCGCGTCGGTGACGTCGAGCGGAGCCGGGTCGAGCGCGACGGTCAGCTCGGGCTCCGTGGCGGCGCGGACCTCGTCGACGCTCACGCCGGGCGCGGTCTCGCGCAGCACGAGACCGTCGGGCGTGACGTCGAGCACGGCGAGGTCCGTGATGATCCGGTGCACGACGCCACGCCCGGTGAGCGGGAGGGAGCACGACCGCAGGATCTTGGGCGACCCGTCGCGCGCGACGTGCTCCATGAGCACGATGACGCGGGCAGCGCCGTGCACGAGGTCCATCGCGCCGCCGGGACCCTTGACCATCTTGCCGGGGATCATCCAGTTGGCGAGGTCGCCGGCCTCGGAGACCTGCATGCCGCCGAGGATCGCTGCGTCGATCTTGCCGCCGCGGATCATGCCGAAGCTCAGCGCGGAGTCGAAGAACGCCGCGCCCGGCAGGACGGTGACCGTCTCCTTGCCGGCGTTGATGAGGTCCGGGTCGACCGCGTCCTCGGTGGGGTACGGACCGACGCCGAGGATCCCGTTCTCGGACTGCAGCACGAGGTGCTTGTCGTCCGGGACGTAGTTGGGCACGAGCGTCGGCAGCCCGATGCCGAGGTTGACGTACCAGCCGTCCTGGAGCTCGCGCGCGGCGCGCGCGGCCATCTCGTCACGGGTGAGCGGCATGCCTCAGCCCTCCTTCGCGGTGGGGACGGCGGGAGTGGTGCCCGACGCCGCGGGTGCGGGCCGGTCGGTCTGCGCGGCGGTGCGGACCGTGCGGCGCTCGATGCGCTTGGGCGCGTCGGGCCCGACCTCGACGACGCGGTGCACGAACACGCCCGGCAGGTGCACCTCGTCCGGGTCGATCTCACCCGGCTCGACGAGCTCCTCGACCTGCGCGACGCACACGCGTCCCGCCATGGCGGCGAGCGGGGAGAAGTTGCGGGCCGAGCGGTGGAACACGAGGTTGCCGTGCCGGTCCCCGCGCAGCGCGTGGACGAGCGCGAAGTCGGTCGTGATCGCGTCCTCGAGCACGAACTCCGCCTCGTCGGCGAACGAGCAGTCCCGGCCGCGCGGGCCCACGCCGAACGTGCGCACCTCCTTGGGGGCGCTCGCCTGCGCGACGCCGCCCGCGCCGTCGTACCGCTGGGGCAGGCCGCCCTCGGCGACCTGCGTGCCGACGCCCGTGCGGGTCCAGAACCCGGCGATCCCGGCGCCGCCGGCCCGCAGCTTCTCGGCGAGCGTGCCCTGCGGCGTGAGCTCCACCTCGAGCTCGCCCGAGAGGAACTGGCGCTCGAACTCCTTGTTCTCCCCGACGTACGAGCTCGTCATCTTGCGGATCCGGCCCGCGCCGAGGAGCACGCCGAGGCCCCAGTCGTCGACGCCGCAGTTGTTGCTCACGACCCACAGGCCGTGCGTGCCCTGGGCGAGCAGCGCCTCGATCAGCGCGATCGGGTTGCCGCACAGGCCGAACCCGCCGACGGCGAGCGACGCGCCGTCGGGCACGTCCGCGACCGCCTCGGCCGCCGACGCGACCACCTTGTCGAGCCCGCGCGGTGGCGCGGCAGGGAGCGGGGGAACGGGTGGGCTCGTCAGGCTCATGGCGCGACCTCCTCGTCACGGCCGCCGCCCGGGGGTGGTGGACGACGGCGCACCGGCCGCGCGGCGATGGCGCCGCGCGGGATCTCGTGGGTCGATCATCCCGCGCCGCACGGTGTGCGGGCGAGCGGTGCGCGCACCGCGCGGCCGTCAGTGCTCGAGCCGGTCCTTCTCGTCCCCGATGAGCTCGGTGACCTCGTCGGGCAGGTCGTCGCGGTTCATGTCGTCGGAGCGCGCCTTGCGTGCGTCCCAGCGCAGGGAGAACGCCGCGAGGACGGCGGCGATCGTCGAGGCCGCGAGGATCGCGATCTTCGCGCCGTCGGTGTGCTCGGCGTCCGGGAAGGACAGCTCGGCGATGAGGAGCGACACCGTGAACCCGATCCCCGCGAGGAGCCCGACGGGCAGGAGGTCGCGCACACCGATCCCGGCCGCGAGGCGCAGGGGCGTGAAGCGCGTGACGAGCGCGGTGATCCCGAGGACGCCGACGAGCTTGCCGAGGACCAGCGCGAGGACGATCGCGAGCACCACGGGCTGTGCGAGGACCTCGCCGACCGGTGTCTCGCCGCCGACGATCGACACCCCCGCGGCGAAGAACGCGAAGAGGGGCAGGGCGATGCCCTGCGAGACCGGGCGGACCGTGCGCTCGAAGCGGTGCGTGCGCGACTCGTTCTCGCCGTGCACGACGAGCGCCGGGACCGTGAAGCCGAGGAGGACGCCGGCGATGGTCGCGTGGACCCCGGACTCGTGCATGAAGGCCCACGCCACGGCGGCGACGGGGAGCAGGAGCCACCAGTGCGTGCGCCGGGCGCGGACGAGCACGGCGTAGAGCCCGACGGCGAGCAGCGCGAGACCGAGGTAGCCCCACTTCAGGTCCTCGGTGTAGAAGATCGCGATGATGACGATGGCGAGGAGGTCGTCCACGACCGCGAGCGTGAGGAGGAACGTGCGGATCGCGACGGGCAGGCCGCGACCGAACACGGCGAGCACGCCGAGCGCGAACGCGATGTCGGTCGCCGTCGGGATCGCCCACCCGTGCAGCGCGCTCGGGTCGCCGGTGGCAAGCAGCACGGCGACGAAGATCAGCGCCGGCATCGCCATGCCGCCGACGGCGGCGAGCATCGGGACCCCGGCCTGCTTCGGGTTGCGCAGGCTGCCGGCGACGAACTCCTGCTTGAGCTCGACACCGACCACGAAGAAGAAGACCGCGAGCAGCCCGTCGGCGGCCCATGTCGCGAGCGTGAGGTCGAGGTGCAGCGGCGAGGACGGGCCGAGGACGGTGTTCGCGAGCGTGAAGTACGCGTCGCGCCAGGGGGAGTTCGCCCAGAGGAGGGCGACCAGGGCGGCGCCGATGAGCAGCGCTCCTCCCGTCGTCTCGCGGCTCGCCCAGCGGCGCAGGGGGCCGGGAGCGGACGAGGAGGGCGCGGTGGCCGGGGACGCAGCAGTCATGGTTCTCCCGAGGAGGTCGGTGGCGGGAAGGTGACGCGAGGGTCGCCGAACGCGTCGCCGACCAGACTTCCCGGCACACCGCCCCCGATCCTACGTGGCTTCGTCGTCGGGTGCCCGGGGCGTACGCCGCGCGGCGGACGCGGGCGCGGCGGACGTCGACCGCCCGCACGACGACCGGGGCGACCGGTACGGCGACGATGGGCCCGTGCCCGACGACTCCGCTCCCGAGACCCTCCTGCCCGACGCCGTCCCGGCCGACCCCTCGGTGGTCCGGCCCTCGGCGCTCGAGCTCGCCGTCCTCTGGACGATCCTGCCTCTCCTGGGCGCGGGGATCGCCGTCGTGGTGCTGCGCGGGACCGGCTGGTACGCCGAGCTGCCCGTGGCGCCGTTCCAGGGACCCGCTCGGCTGGTCGCGGAGCTGCTCGCCGACCGGGGCGCCCTCGGCGCGGTGGTCGCGCTCGGCCTCGGCGCCGGAGCGGGACTGCTCCTCGCGCGGCACGTCCGCCGGGACATCGCCGTCGTGACGGTCGGCCCGGAGGTCGCGAGCGTCGTGCTGCGCGACGTGACGACGGACCTGGCGCGCTCCGAGGTGACGGACGTCTTCGTCGACCGCAAGGCACTCGTCGTCCTCGGCGTCCGGGACGGTGCGCCCTCGGGAGAGCTCGCGCACGTCGTCACCGAGCTCGAGACCCCGAGGCTCGAGGCCGCGTTCCGGTCGCACGGCTGGCCGTGGCGCGACGCGGACCCGTACGCGCAGGAGTTCCGCCGCTGGGTCCCGGGCGACGACGCCCTGCCGACGAGCGCCGACGCCGTGCTCCGTGCGCGGTCGTCGATGCTCGAGGCGAAGAAGGTCGACGACGCCGCAGACCTGCGCCGGGAGCTCGGGCGGCTCGGGATCGTCGTGCGCGACGTCGGCTCCGTCCAGCACTGGCGCGCAACGGGGGAGCGGGAACCGGGTTCGCGGTGAGCGGACCGGTCCGGCGGCGGGTCAGCCCGTCCGGCGCGACGGCGCGGGACCGGCGCCGTCGGTCTCGCGCGCGAGCTCGAGCAGCCGCGTGACGGTGCTCCAGTTCCGGCCCGTCACCGGCGTGCCGGCGGCGCGCGAGAGCACGGTCGTCGTGAGCGACGACCGGCCGATGCCGTCGGGGTACCGCGCGTAGAGCACGCCGTGCGCGACCGCGAGGCTCTCGCGCCCCGCGTGCGACAGGTCCAGCCGGGCGATCCCCGCGGCGTCCACCGGCTCCTCCCCGACGAGCACGAGCAGGTGCGACGGGTCCTCCCGCGCCGCCTTCGGCCAGGGGACGTCGGCGACGATCCGCTCGAGCTCGGCGGTCGTCAGCACGACGACCGTCGCGTCGACGCCGAACTCCTCGGCCACGCCGTCGTGCACGAGGCGCGCCACGTCGGCGGACGACCGCGCGCCCGTGCTGCCCGGCGCCACCACGAGGTTGCCGCTGTTGACGATCGTGCGGGGCGAGGCGAAGCCGAGCTCGCCCGCCAGGGCGCGCAGGCGCGTCGACGGGACCTTGCGGCCGCCGACGTTCACGGCGAACAACAGCGCGGCGTAGCTCACGACACCTCCAGGGGACGGCGGTCGGACCAGGGCGCCGCCTGCTCCAGCAGCGCGGCGAGGGACAGCAGCAGCGCGTCGTCGCCGTGGGCGGCGCCGAGCATGACGCCGAGCGGGACGGTGCGCGCCACGCCGTCGGGGTCCTCGACGCGGGTCTCGCCGAGGGGGAGCGAGACCGCGGGGCGCCCCGTGAGGTTGTACAGGCTCGTCCACGGGGTGAACGCGGTCTGCGCGGCGAAGTCGGTGGCGGGATCGTCGTCGAGCCGCTGCGTTCCGACGAGCGCGGGCGGCTGGGCGAGCGTCGGCGACACGACGACGTCGACGCCCGCCCAGGCCGCGGCGACCTCGCGCGTGAGGGCCTGCACCCCGGCGAGCGCGGTCGCGTGCTCCAGGCCCGTGACCGCGCGTCCGCGCTCGCGCAGCCAGCGCGTGAGCGGCACGAGGAGGTGCTCGCGGTCCGGCGGCACGGGCGCCTGGAGCGCCCCGACCGACCACAGCGCCGCGAACGCGTCCCAGCGCTCGGCCGGGAACGGGGGAGCGACCTCGACGACCTCGTGGCCGGCGTCCGCGAGGAGCAGCGCGGTCGCGCGGGCGGCGTCGGCGCACGCGGGGTGCACGGCGGCGTCAGCGGCGATCACGGGGTCGAGGAGCAGGCCGACCCGCAGCGGCCGACCGTGCGCGCCGTGCACCACGGGCGCGGCGAGCGCCGCCGCGAACGACCGCGGCGGGCCGTCCGCACCGGTGAGGAGCTCGCGGGACCGCGTGCCCGACTGCGCGACGTCGCCACCGACGAACGTGTCGCCCGGCCACGGCCGCGCCAGCACGTCGAGGAAGGCCGCCGTGTCCCGGACGGACCGGGTGAGGACCCCGTGCGTGGCGAGCCCCGCGCCGTCGACCCCGGACGGGCCGGGGCTCACCCGGCCGCGCGAGGGCTTGAGCCCCACGAGCCCGCACGCGCTCGCGGGGATGCGCAGCGAACCGCCGCCGTCGCTGCCGTGCGCGACGGGCACGACGCGCCCCGCGACGGCCGCGGCGGCGCCGCCGCTCGACCCGCCGGCGGACCGCGCGGGGTCCCACGGCGTGCGGGCCGGGGGACCGGTGTCGGGCTCCGTGTAGCAGGGGAGCCCCAGCTCGGGGGTCGTGGTCTTGCCGACGAGCACGGTGCCCGCGGCCCGCAGGAGCGTCACGACGCCGTCGTCGACCGCGGGCGTGAAAGGGCCGACGGCTGCGGACCCCGCGCGCATCGGCACCCCGGAGACCATCGTCAGGTCCTTGACCGGGCACGGGACCCCGAGGAACGGAGGGAGCGCGCCGGGGTCGTCGGCCGTGGCGCCGGACGTGCCGTCGCGACGCGCGGCGACGAGCGCGGCCTCGGCCACCTCCGCCTGCGCACGCGAGACCTCGGGGGCCAGGGTCGCGAAGGCCCCGAGCGCGGTGCCCACGCGGTCGGCGGCCTCGAGGGTCGTGGCGAGCACCTCGGTCGGGGAGACGTCACCGACCCGCAGCGCCCGCGCGAGCGCGGTGGCGTCGAGGTCGTGCAGCTCGGGAAGACCCATGGCACCCGACGCTACCCGGGCGGTCGGATCGCCACCGCGCGGGGGCGCTCCTATGATCGCGTGTGCCCACTCCTCCCGCCGGAACCGGTCGGTCCGACCGCCCCGCCGCCCCGTCCCCCGTGGACGCGCCCGCGCCCCGCGCCGGTGTCGTCCCCCTCGTGGACCTGCACGGACGCAGCGCGTGGAGCATCCTGCCGCCGCTGATCCTCGGCTTCTTCATGATCATGGTCGACACGACGATCGTGAACATCGCCGTCCCCACGCTGCAGCGCGAGCTCGACGCGAGCCTCGTCGCGGTCGGCTGGGTCAACAGCGCCTATCTCCTCTCGTACGCCGTGCTGCTGCTCCTCGCCGGTCGGCTCGGCGACCGGTACGGGCCCAAGCCGGTGTTCATCGCGGGCCTCGTGGTCTTCACGCTCGCGTCGGCGTGGTGCGGGCTGTCGGGGTCGATCGGGATGCTCGTCGCCGCGCGCGTCGTCCAGGGCGTCGGCGCGGCGCTCATGACGCCGCAGACCATGGCGATGATCACGCGCGTCTTCCCGGCGACACAGCGCGGCGCGGCCATGGGCCTGTGGGGCGCGACCGCCGGCGTCGCGACGATCGCCGGCCCGCTGCTCGGCGGAGTGTTCGTCGAGACGTGGGGCTGGGAGTGGATCTTCTTCGTCAACGTCCCCGTGGGCGTCGTCGCGCTGTGGCTCGGGCTCACGCGCCTGCCGCGGCTCGCGACCAACAAGCGCACGTTCGACGTGCTGGGCGTGGTCCTGTCCGTCGTCGGGCTCTTCGCCGTCGTCTTCGGTCTCCAGGAGGGCGGGACGTACGACTGGGGGACCATCACCGGCGTCGTCACCGTGTGGGGCGTCATCGGGCTCGGGCTCGCGGTCCTCGTCGCGTTCGTCTGGTGGCAGCACCGGCTCGGCGACGGAGCCCTCCTGCCGCTGAAGCTGTTCCGCTCGCGCACCTTCTCGCTCGCGAACGTCGCGGGCATGTCCGTGTCGTTCGCGATGATCGGGATCTTCTTCCCGCTGACGATCTTCCTGCAGTCGATCCTGGGCCTGTCCCCGCTGCACGCGGCGCTGATCAACCTGCCGGGCTCGCTCGTGTCCGGGATCGTCGCGCCGATCGCGGGACGCCTCTCCGACCGCGTGCCCGCCAAGTGGGTCGTCGCGACGGGGTTCGGGGTGCTCGCCGTGGCGGTCGGGTGGCTCGCGGCCGTGGTCGCGCCCGGGGCGTCGGTCGGGGCGATCCTCGCGCCGATGACGCTGTTCGGCATCGGGACCGGGTGCGTCTTCTCGCCGCTCGCCAACCTCGCGACGTCGGGCCTGGACGCCCGCACCGCCGGCGCCGGCGCGGGCGCGTTCAACACCACGCGCCAGGTGGGCGGCGTGATCGGGTCCGCGGCGGTCGTCGCGACGCTCACCGCGCGCCTCGCCGTGACCCTGCCCGCCGCGGCGCAGGACGCCGCGGCGTCGCTGCCGGAGGCGGTCCGGCAGCCGTTCCTCGACGGCTTCGCGAGCGCGGGCGGGTCGCTCGAGGGCGGCTCCGGCATGCCGGACCTCCCCGCCGGCGTGCCCGACGACGTCGCGCGCCAGGTCGGCGAGGCCGCCACGAGCGCGTTCCACGCCGGTTTCGCGACGGCGGCCGGGCAGACGCTCGCGGTCACGGCCGCGGTGCTCGTCGTCGGCCTCGCGTGCGCGCTCGGCATGCCGCGTCGGCACGTCGAGCGCTGACGGCCGCGGCTCGACATGAACGGGACGTTAAACCTCGGCGACACGGCGGCGCTGGGCTGGTGATCAGAATCACACGGGCGTAGTTTCGACAGGGACGGACGGCACCATCGCCGTCCTCCGGGAGGCCAGCCGATGGGGTTCACGCTCCGCTCAGGAGGGCCGGCACCGGCGCTGCTGAGCTGTGCCACTCCTGGCACCGTGAGCACATCGGCCGGTCGCCTGCCTCGCCCAGAGAGAGAACGGCGCGCGTGCGCCGGAGGGGAGCCCTCGTGGTCCACACCTCACCCACCCCCGGTCCTGCCCCGGACGACGACGGACGCCGGACGTTCGTCGTCGACACCTCGGTCCTCCTGAGCGACCCGCGCGCCATCGGGCGGTTCGCCGAGCACGACGTCGTCCTCCCGGTCGTCGTCATCACGGAGCTCGAGGCGAAGCGGCACCACGCGGAGCTCGGGTACTTCGCGCGCAGCGCGCTGCGCATGCTCGACGAGCTGCGCGTGAAGCACGGTCGCCTGGACGCGCCGATCCCCGTCGGTGACGTCGGCGGCACGTTGCGGGTCGAGCTCAACCACACGGACCCCACGGTCCTGCCGGCCGGGTTCCGCCTGGGGGACAACGACACGCGGATCCTGTCCGTCGCGGCGAACCTCGCGTCCGAGGGCCACGACGTGACGGTCGTGTCGAAGGACCTGCCGATGCGCGTCAAGGCGTCGGCCGTCGGGCTGCGCGCCGAGGAGTACCGGCACGAGCTCGCCGTCGACTCCGGCTGGACCGGGATGAGCGAGATCTCGTTCACCGACGAGGAGACCGCGTCCCTGTGGGAGCACGAGTCCGTCGAGATCGCGTCGCTCGACCCCGCCGTCGTCGAGGCGGCCGGACCCCTGCACTGCCACACGGGCCTCGTCGTCCACTCCCCGCGCGGCTCCGCGCTCGGCCGGGTCACCGCCGACAAGCACGTGCAGCTCGTCCGCGGCGACCGGGACCTCTTCGGGCTGCACGGCCGCTCCGCCGAGCAGCGGGTCGCGATCGACCTGCTCCTCGACGACAGCGTCGGGATCCTCTCGCTCGGCGGTCGCGCCGGGACGGGCAAGTCGGCGCTCGCGCTGTGCGCCGGCCTCGAGGCCGTCATGGAACGCCGGCAGCACCGCAAGGTCATGGTGTTCCGGCCGCTCTACGCCGTGGGCGGCCAGGAGCTCGGGTACCTGCCGGGCTCCGAGGCCGAGAAGATGAACCCCTGGGCGCAGGCGGTGTACGACACCCTCGGAGCGCTCGTCTCCCCGCAGGTCCTCGACGAGGTGATCGACCGCGACATGCTCGAGGTCCTGCCGCTCACGCACATCCGCGGCCGCTCCCTGCACGACGCGTTCGTCATCGTCGACGAGGCCCAGTCGCTCGAGCGCAACGTGCTCCTGACCGTGCTCTCGCGCATCGGGCAGTCGTCGCGCGTCGTCCTCACGCACGACGTGGCGCAGCGCGACAACCTGCGGGTCGGGCGGCACGACGGCGTCGCCGCGGTCATCGAGGCGCTCAAGGGTCACCCGCTGTTCGCGCACGTGACGCTCACGCGCTCCGAGCGCTCGCCCGTCGCGGCGCTCGTGACGGAGATGCTGGAGTCGATCGAGGTCTGACCTCGCGAGGTAGAGCCCTGGTCGCGGACCAGGGCTCTACCTCGCGGTACCACGGTTCTACCTCGCGGTTCGTGGGGGCGGGCTCGACGTCGTCGGGCGGGTGCGGGGGTGGACGAGGACCACGGCGAGGACGCCGACGACAGCGCCCAGCACGGTGTCGAGCGCGCGGTCGAGCGCGAGCGCGGACGCGTCGGCGGGGTGTGCGAGCGACGTCATGAGCAGCGCCATCGGCGTGATGGTGAGCATCGCGAGCCCGTAGTGACGGCCCACCACGACCTCCGTGACGGTCTGGAGGACGACCACGACGGCGGCGGTCGCCCAGAACCCGAGGGGCGCGGCGAGCAGCGGCCACGCCAGCAGTGCGCCGGCCACCGTGCCTGCGCCCCGCTGGAGCGCCCGGACGACGGCCTGACGGGGCGAGGTCCCCTGGAGGACGGCGGTCGAGCCCATGGTCGCCCAGGCGGCGTGGCCGAGGCCCGAGGCGGACGCCAGACCTCCCGCGACGACGCCGGCCACGGCCACCCGGCCCGTCGCGAGCCGCCACCGGCCGGGAAGGTTGCTGCGGAGCTGTGCGCGCAGCGTCGTGCGCACGGGACGTGGCGCCTCGGGGGTGGTGCGGACATCGTCGGGCGTCGCATCGTCGTCGTCGACGGTGGCGGCGACGAGGTCGAGCTCGTGCCACAGCTCGAGCGCGACGGAGCGGGGCCGACGCCACGAGAGGTCGTCCGCGAGCACCTCACGGGCACGCAGCACGGCCGCGCGGGCGGCGTCGGCTGCGCCGTCGGGGTCGACGCGAGGACCGTCGTGCGGCTCGGGGCGCCTCTCGTGCCGGGCCCGTCGGGCGGCGTCGACCGCGCGTCGGACGGCCAGCCGGGCGGGGCCGGAGGGGCGGACCAGCACGCCGAGCATGCAGACGAGCCACGCGATCGAGACGCCCAGCAGGGCCGCGCCGGTGCGCGGCACGACGTCCCCCGGGTCGGGCGCCCCGGCCAGTCCGGCGCCCGCGGCGAAGACGACGATCGTCGCCCCCGGTGGCCCGGTGCGCAGGAGGAGGCACACCGCCGTCGCGGCTGCCGCGAGCGCGGCGACGCCCAGGAGGAGCACGGGCGTGGGGGCCCCGATCGCGGTGAGGGCGGAGAACACGGCGATCGTCGCCGTGAGCAGAGCACCGGTGCCAGCGAGCAGGGACGCGCGACGTCGGTACGGGTCGTAACGACCGTAGAGCGAGGTGAGCGCGCCGAGCGACGCGAACGCTGACAGGTCGGGCCGTCCCAGGAGCGCGGGGACGACGAGGGCGAGGGCGACCGCGACGCCGCAGCGCAGCGCGGCGGCGAGCGTCGCGTCCGCAGGGTTCGTGCGCAACGCGGCGCGCAGGTGGGCGGGGTCCAGGACGTCGCTCGCTGCGGTGCGGACAGGCGCCAGGGACGGCGTGGCGAGGGAGGCAGAGTGCATGGCCTGTCCAGGCTACAGGTAATTCCTAGATGGTTTATCAGTGAAATACTGCGCCGGCCGCCCTATCCTGGGGCCGTGGACTACGTCGATCATGTGCGTGCGGAATGGGCCGAGCAGCGACCCGACCTCGACACGTCGACCTCCGCGGTGGGAGCCCGGCTGCGGCGTGCCGCGGGCCTGCTCGAGGTCGCGCTCGAACGCTCGGCGGCGCGCCACGACGTCTCGCGAGCGGAGTTCGACGTCCTCGCCGCGCTTCGCCGCGCGGGGCGACCGCTGCGTGCGGGCGAGGTCACGACGATGACGGGTGCACCGGGCGCTTCCATCACCAAGCGCCTCGACCGGCTCGAGCGCGCCGGTCTCGTCGAGCGCACGGTCGCCGAGCGGGACCGTCGTGGGGTCCTCGTGGTGCTCACGGAGCCGGGCACCGCTCTCGTCGACGAGGTCTTCCCCCACCAGCTCGAGCGGGAGCGCGCCGCTCTCGTCGACCTCGACGAGGGCGAGCGCGCGGAGCTCGCGCGGCTGCTCGCCGTCGTCCTGCGGCGGCTCGACCCGCTCGAGTACTGAGGCGCGACGCCGTCGCCGCACGGCGTCCCGAGAACGCGACCCGAGGGCGACGGGGGTGCCGTGAGCGACGTCACCCCGGCAGGGACGGGCGACGCGAGCGCGCCGCGGGCTAGAGTTGTCCGTCTGTCCGACCCCGCGGTTGGAGCGGCCGGGTCTCCGCGCAGAGCGCGTGACGACCGGGTCCGGGCTGGAAACCCCATGATCTCCCCTCCCGCGCAGAAGGTCGCCCCATGTCCTCACGCCCTGCCCTGGCACGCCTCGACGACCCCGCCTCCGACTGCGGACCGACGGACGCGCCCGCTGTCGCGACCACTCCGACGATGCCGCCCGCCGACGGCCCACCCGACCGTTCGGCCAGGCGGTGGTGGATCCTCGTCGTCCTTGCCGCGACGCAGCTCCTCGTCGTCCTCGACGGGACGATCGTCAGCATCGCGCTCCCGCAGGCGCAGGCCGAGCTCGGCCTCTCCGACTCCCAGCGCCAATGGGTCGTCACGGCGTACGCGCTCGCGTTCGGTGCGCTCCTCCTCCTCGGCGGCCGGGTCGCCGACTACTGGGGCCGCAAGCGCACCTTCCTGCTCGGCATGGTCGGGTTCGGCGTCGCGTCGCTGCTGGCCGGTTTCGCGCGCGACGGCGTCGAGCTGATCGCCGCCCGCGGGCTCCAGGGCGCGTTCGCGGCGCTGCTCGCCCCGGCCGCGCTCGCGCTGCTCACCGTCTCCTTCCCGAGCGGCAGGGAACGCAACACCGCGTTCGCCGTCTTCGGCGCGATCGCAGGGGTCGGCGCCGCCGTCGGGCTCGTGCTCGGGGGCGCGCTCACCGAGCTCGCGGACTGGCGCTGGTGCCTGTGGGTCAACGTCCCCGTCGTGATCGTCGCCTTCGTGGCCGGCAAGCTCCTCGTCGCGGAGAGCCGGGCACAGGGGGACAACCGCTACGACGTGCTCGGGACGATCGTCGTCGTGCTCGGGCTCGGTGCGCTCGTCTACGGACTCACGCTCGCCGAGCACAGCTGGACCGCCCCGGGGACAGTCGCGTGCCTCGTCGGCGGTGTCGCGCTGCTCGCTCTCTTCGTCCTGGTGGAGTCGCGCGTGGCCCAGCCGCTGCTCCCGCTGCGCATCGTGCGCGACCGCGTCCGGGCGGGTGCCTTCCTCCTCCAGGCGATCGTGGGCGCGCTGATGATCGGCGCCCTGCTGTACCTGTCGTTCCACCTGCAGGTCGTCATGGGCCTCTCGCCGCTGCGCGCGGGTCTGGGCTCGGTGCCGATGACGCTCGTCATCCTGGTCCTGGCGCCGGTCGTCACCACGGTCCTGCTGCCCCGCGTCGGCCCGCGGCCGCTCATGATCGCCGGTCCGCTCGTCGCCGCCGTCGGGCTGCTCCTGCTCTGCCGGGTCACGGTCGGCGGCTCGTACGCCGCGGAGATCCTGCCGTCGCAGCTCGTGCTCGGCGTCGGACTCGCGCTCGTCCTCGTCCCGCTCCAGAACGTCGCCCTCGCGGGCGTCGCCCCGCACGACGCCGGTGCTGCGAGCGCGACCGTCAACGCGGCGATGCAGATCGGCGGCTCGATCGGTCTCTCGGTCTTCACGACGATCTACGCCGCCGCGCTGCCCACGGCGGCCGCCCCCACCCCGGCCGACCTCGTCGACGGCTACTCGGCGGTCTTCGTCGCCGCAGCGATCGCGATGGCGCTCGGCGCCGTCCTCGCCGCCCTCCTGATCCGGGGCCCGAAGGAGAAGCTCCTCCCGTCGGGCGACCACCAGGCCGTCCACCTCGGCTGACGGGCCGCGGTCCAGCTCGCCTGGACCAGGGCGCTATCTGGCCTGGACCAGGGCTCTACCTGGTCGGACCAGGGCTCTACCTGGCCGAGACCGGGGCTCGGCCTCCCCCGGCCTCGGTTCTCTCCCGTCGGGCGGGCGAGCAGGTGCCCGGGTGAGACGAAGAAGGCTGGGTGGGGTGGGGGCGCCGGTCGTGGCGGGTCTGGCGGGAGCGGGCGAGGAACGAGCCCGCGGATGGTAGACCGGCGCCCCCACCCCACCCGGCCACCCAGGGTGAGGCAGAGACGTTCTCGACAGAGTGTCAGCCCTGCGGCGGACGCGTCATCGACAGCACGTCCAGCGCCTCGTCCAGCTGCGCCTCGGTGACCTCGCCACGCTCGACGAAGCCGAGGTCGACGACGGCCTGGCGCACCGTGAGGCCCTCCTTCACGGAGTGCTTCGCGACCTTCGCCGCCGCCTCGTAGCCGATGACGCGGTTGAGCGGCGTGACGATCGACGGCGACGACTCGGCGAACGCGCGCGCCTTCTCGACGTTGGCGGTGATGCCCGAGACCGTCCGGTCCGCGAGGACCCGGGACGCGTTCGCGAGCAGGCGGACCGACTCCAGCACGCCCTGCGCGATGACGGGGATCTGCACGTTGAGCTCGAAGCTGCCCGACGCGCCGGCCCAGGCGACGGTCGCGTCGTTGCCGATCACGCGCGCCGCGACCATGAGCACGGCCTCGGGGACCACGGGGTTGACCTTGCCCGGCATGATCGAGCTGCCCGGCTGGAGGTCGGGGATGAAGATCTCGCCGAGGCCGGTGTTGGGGCCGGAGCCCATCCAGCGCAGGTCGTTGCAGATCTTCGTGAGCGACACGGCGATCGTGCGCAGCGCGCCCGACAGCTCGACGAGCCCGTCACGAGCGGACTGGGCCTCGAAGTGGTCGCGGGCCTCGGTGAGCGGCAGGCCGGTGTCCTCGACGAGCAGGGCGATCACGCGCTGCGGGAACCCGGCGGGCGTGTTGATGCCGGTGCCGACCGCGGTGCCGCCGAGCGGTACCTCGGCAGCGCGGGGGAGCGCGGCGAGGAGACGCTCGACGCCGTAGCGGACCGCCGCGGCGTACCCGCCGAACTCCTGGCCGAGCGTCACGGGCGTCGCGTCCATGAGGTGCGTGCGACCGGACTTGACGACCGTCGCGAACTCCGTGGCCTTGGCCTCGAGCTCGCCCGCGAGGTGCTCGAGCGCGGGCACGAGGTCGCGGACGACGCCCGCGGTCGCGGCGACGTGCACCGAGGTGGGGAACACGTCGTTGGACGACTGCGACGCGTTGACGTGGTCGTTCGGGTGGACGTCACGGCCGAGCGAGCGCGTCGCGAGCGTCGCGAGGACCTCGTTGGTGTTCATGTTCGACGACGTCCCCGAGCCGGTCTGGAAGACGTCGACGGGGAAGTGCTCGTCGTGGACGCCGGAGGCCACCTCGTCGGCGGCGGCGACGATCGCGGCGGCGACGTCCTCGTCGAGGACGCCCAGCTCGGCGTTCGCGCGCGCCGCGGCCTTCTTGACGCGGGCGAGGGCCTCGATGTGCCCTCGCTCGAGCGGCGTCCCGGAGATCGGGAAGTTCTCCACGGCGCGCTGGGTCTGCGCGCGGTAGAGCGCGTGCGCCGGGACGCGCACCTCGCCCATCGTGTCGTGCTCGATGCGGTACTCGGTCGCGCCGGCGACGGCGCCGGACGCCTCGGGGGATGCAGTCATGGGACCATCCTGCCGCACCGTGGCGCGGCACCGGCAAGCCGCGTGAGCGACGTCACGCCGACCGTCAGGCGTCGGCGTGCGGCGTCTCCCCGACGTCGCCCACCACGTCCACCAGGCGTGCGCGACCCTCGGTGAAGTCGTACTCGACGCCGACGATCGCGCACCGGCCCTCGGCGACCGCGGCGGCCAGCCCGGCCGAGTAGGAGTGCAGCATGTCGACCGTGTTGCGCACGTGCTCGCGGCGCAGGACGTCGGGGTCGATGCTCTCGAGGGAGCCACCGCCCGCGCTCGTGATCTTGGCGATCGACGGGATGACCCGGTCGACGACGGCGCGCACGAAGCCGTCGGCCTGCGCGCCGGTCGTCAGGGTGTTCACCGCGGCGCCGACGGCGCCGCACGAGTCGTGACCGAGGACCACGACGAGCGGAGCGGACAGGATGTCCACGCCGTACTCGATGGAGCCGAGCACCGTGGTGTCCACGACGTGGCCCGCCGTCCGCACGACGAACATGTCCCCGAGGCCCTGGTCGAAGACGATCTCCGCCGCGACGCGGGAGTCCGAGCACCCGAAGAGGACGGTGTGGGGATGCTGCGCCGCGGACGTCTCCCGGCGTCGGTCGGCCCCCTGCGACGGGTGCATCGGCGCGTCGGCGACGAACCGGTCGTTGCCGGCACGCAGGGTCGCCCAGGCCTCGGCGGGGGTCAGGAGCTGCTGGTCCGCGGAAGTGCTCATGCGCCCATGATGACCCACGGCGACGACGCAGGTGAGGGGCGTTCACGTGGCGAACCGCGGGGCTGGGGTGTAGCCATGTGGAGGAGCAGCACCACATCTCGACCTCGCGACGAAGGGAGCCCGACGTGCGCCGACGCACCCGACCGCTCGCCGCCCTCGCCGCCCTGGCGGTGCTCGCACCGCTCGCGGCGTGCGGACCGGGCGACGAGGGGACACCGGTCCTCACGTGGTACATCAACCCGGACGCGGGGGGCCAGGCCGAGATCGCGGCGTCGTGCACCGAGGAAGCCGACGGCGCCTACCGGATCGAGACCGAGCTCCTCCCGCGCGACGCCGCGGCGCAGCGCGAGCAGCTCGCGCGTCGTCTCGCCGCGAAGGACTCCTCGATCGACCTCATGAGCCTCGATCCCGTGTTCATCGCCGAGTTCGCCGAGGCCGACTTCCTCGCCCCGGTTCCCGACGACGTCGCGGACGCGACGACGCAGGACGTGGTGCAGGGCGCGATCGACGCGTCGACGTGGAAGGACGAGCTCGTCGCGGTCCCGTTCTGGGCAAACACGCAGCTGCTCTGGTACCGCAAGTCGGTCGCGGAGGCGGCCGGCCTGGACATGAGCGGGCCGGTCACGTGGGACCAGATCATCGAGGCCGCGCAGGACCAGGACGCGCTGCTCGCCGTGCAGGGTGCCAAGGCCGAGTCGCTCACCGTCTGGATCAACGCGCTCGTCGCGGGGGCCGGCGGGAAGATCCTCGAGAACCCCGAGGCGCCGCCGGAGGACATCCAGCTCGGGCTCGAGTCGGAGGCGGGGACCGAGGCGGCCCGGATCATCGGCGACATCGGGACCTCGGGCGTCGGCGGGCCGGGCCTGCCGAGCGAGGACGAGCCGGCCTCGCTGACCCTCTTCCAGGGGGACCGCGGGTCGTTCATGGTCAACTGGCCGTTCGTCTGGTCGTCCACCCAGGGCGCCGTCGAGGCCGGGTCGCTCGACCAGGGCCTGCTCGACGACATCGGCTGGGCGCTGTACCCGCAGACGGTCGAGGGCGAGGACGCCCGGCCCCCGTACGGCGGGATCAGCCTGGGCGTCGGGGCGTTCGGTGCGCACACCGACCTCGCGTACCAGGCGACGGAGTGCATCGTCAGCCCCGAGAACCAGGCCGAGTACTTCGTCACGAACGGCAACCCCGCGGCCAGCATCGAGGCATACGAGGACCCGGACGTGCAGGAGGCGTTCCCGATGTACGACGTGATCCGGGACTCGCTCGACCAGGCGGCGCCGCGTCCGCAGACCCCGTTCTACAACGAGGTGTCGACGGGCCTGCAGCAGACCTGGTACGCGCCGGCCGACGTCGATCCCGAGACGACGCCGCAGGAGTCCACCGAGTTCATCACCGCCGTCCTGCGAGGGGAGCGACTGCTGTGAGCACCACGATCCCGGGAAGTGCGAAGGACGTCGAGATCGACGACGGCGACGACGGGTCGGGCCGGGACAGCCGCGCGAAGGCGGCGCGGAGCGACCGCGCGCGGTCGGAGGCGCGGCTCGGCTGGCTCCTGGCCGGCCCCGCGTTCGTCGTCATGCTCGCCGTGACGCTCTACCCGATCCTCCAGGCCGTCTACGACTCGCTCTTCAACTACAAGCTCACCGCACCGGACGACCGGTCCTTCGTGGGGCTGAACAACTACGTCGTGATCCTCACGGACTCGGTCTGGTGGCGCGACCTCGGCGTGACGCTCTTCATCACCGTGGTGACGGTGGCGGTCGAGCTGGTCCTCGGGTTCGCGCTCGCCCTCGTCATGCACCGCGCGATCCGGCGCCTGCGCGGCCTGCTGCGCACGGCGATCCTCGTGCCGTACGGGATCATCACGGTCGTCTCGGCGTTCGCGTGGTTCTACGCGTTCGACATCACGTCCGGCTACGTCAACCACTGGTTCGACTGGGTGCCGGGCGTCGGCCCCGACCTCAACTGGTTCGCGCAGCAGGGCACGAGCCTGTTCGTCATCATCGCGTCCGAGGTCTGGAAGACGACGCCCTTCATCTCGCTGCTCCTCCTCGCCGGCCTGGCCCAGGTGCCCGGCGACCTCGAGGAGGCCGCGAAGGTCGACGGCGCCACCGCGTGGCAGCGGTTCACGCGCGTCATCGTGCCGAACATGAAGGCGGCGATCATGGTCGCCGTGCTGTTCCGCGCGCTCGACGCCTTCCGCATCTTCGACAACGTCTTCATCATGACGAACGGCGCGAACGGGACCGAGGTGCTCTCGCTGCTCACGTACCGGACGGCGATCGGACAGCTGCAGATCGGCATGGGCTCGGCGATCTCGGTCCTGCTGTTCCTGTGCGTCGTCCTCATCTGCTTCGTGGCGATCAAGCTCTTCAAGGTCGACCTGGCCGGCGCGAGAGGGGAGAAGTGAATGGGTAGCGTGCTGAGCACCCGGGCGAAGGTCTGGTGGGCCGTCATCTCCGTCGTGGTCCTCGTCGGGGCCCTGTTCCCGATCCTGTCGATCTTCATGACGAGCTTCAAGTCGTCGTCCGACATCAACTCCGGGACGTTCCTGCCGCCGCAGTGGAGCAGCGAGAACTACGAGCAGATCCTCGCGTCGGGCGGCTCCGCGCAGGAGCTGTTCCTGTCCGCGCTGCGCAACTCGATCGGCATCTCGCTCATCGCGACGGTGATCGCCGTCGTCCTCGCCACGCTGTGCGCCTACGCGATCGCGCGCCTCGACTTCCCGGGCAAGCGGCTCATCCTCACGACGGCGCTCGGGGTCTCGATCTTCCCCGTCGTCGCGATCGTCACGCCGCTGTTCAACCTGTGGCGCAACATCGGCCTGTACGACACGTGGCTCGGGCTCATCATCCCGTACCTGTCGCTCACGCTCCCGATCTCCATCTGGACGCTGGCCGCCTTCTTCCGCCAGATCCCTTGGGAGCTGGAGCAGGCGGCGCAGGTCGACGGCGCGACCCCGTGGCAGGCCTTCCGCAAGGCGATCGTGCCGCTCGCGGCACCCGGCGTCTTCACGACGGCGCTCATCGCGTTCTTCATCGCCTGGAACGACTTCGTCTACGGGATCTCGCTCACCTCCACGAGCGCCGCCCGCCCGGTCCCGGCCGCGCTCGCCTTCTTCACGGGGGCGTCGTACTTCGAGGAGCCGACCGGGGCCATCTCCGCCGCGGCCGTCGTCGTGACGATCCCCGTCGTCGTGCTCGTCGTCCTCTTCCAGCGCCAGATCGTCTCCGGTCTGACGCAGGGGGCGGTGAAGGGATGAGCACGGCCCCCGCACCCCGAACCTGCCGAACCCGCCGACACCGAGGAGACAGCTGATGGCGTCGATCACCCTCAAGGACATCGTCAAGCGCTACGGCGACGGCTTCCTCGCCGTGGACAAGGTCGACCTCGACATCGCCGACGGCGAGTTCGTCATCCTCGTCGGGCCGTCCGGGTCGGGGAAGTCCACGGTGCTGCGCATGATCGTCGGGCTCGAGGACATCACCGCCGGCGACCTCGAGATCGACGGCGTGCGCGTCAACGAGAAGGCGCCGCGCGACCGCGACCTCGCGATGGTGTTCCAGAACTACGCGCTGTACCCGCACCTCACCGTCGCGGAGAACATCGCGTTCCCGCTGCGGCTCGCGAAGGGCAAGCACTCCGAGGAGGAGATCCGCGGCAAGGTCGAGCGCGCGGCCGACATGCTGGACCTGCGCGAGCACCTCGACCGCAAGCCCGCGAACCTCTCCGGCGGGCAGCGGCAGCGCGTCGCGATGGGTCGCGCGATCGTGCGCGACGCGAAGGCGTTCCTCTTCGACGAGCCGCTGTCGAACCTCGACGCGAAGCTCCGCGGCCAGACCCGCACCGAGATCGCCCGTCTGCAGCGCCGGCTCGGGACGACGACCGTCTACGTGACGCACGACCAGACCGAGGCCATGACGCTCGGCGACCGCGTCGCGGTGCTGCGCCGCGGCGTCCTGCAGCAGGTCGCGAGCCCCCGCGGCCTCTACGAGCAACCGGTCAACCTCTTCGTCGCTGGTTTCATCGGCACGCCACCGATGAACTTCCTGCCGGGCGAGGTGTCGGGCGGACGGATCTTGCTGCCGTTCGGCGAGTTCGACCTGCCGGACCGCGTGCGCGAGGCGGTGGGGGACCGCGACCTCGTGATCGTGGGGCTGCGTCCCGAGCACTTCGAGGACGCGCGTCTCGTGGACCCGTCCAAGAAGGACCGCGGGCACACGTTCGAGGCGCAGATCGACGTGACCGAGTGGCTCGGCGCCGAGCTGTACGCCTACGTCCCGTTCGACATGCACGAGTCGGTCAAGGGCAAGCTCGACGAGCTCGACCGCGAGCTCGACGGCGAGGGGCAGCGCAGCCAGTTCGTCGTCGCGCTCGACTCGCAGTCCCGCGTCCGCGACGGCGACGTGACCGACCTGTGGTTCGACCCGACGAAGATGATGGTCTTCGACCCCGAGACGAGCGAGAACCTCACGCGCGACGAGTCCGAGGCCGAGCGGATCGAGCAGGAGAACGTCGTGGACCGCAAGCGGTCGCTCGAGCGCGCGCAGAAGCAGGAGGCGCAGGTCTGACCTGCGCCTTCGTGCTCGCCTCCGCCTCCGCCGTCAGGCGAGCGACAGCTCGGCGCGTCGCGGCGGGTTCGCGCCCGCGCGCGAGACCGTGATCGCGGCGACCGCGACGCAGCGCTCGAGCAGCCCGGCCAGGGTGGTGCTGTCGATCGCGCGCAGCGCCTCGCGGCGGTCCGCCCCGAGCAGGTCCGCGTCCCAGAGACCGTCGATCAGCGCACCCATGAACGAGTCGCCGGCCCCGACGGTGTCCACGACGGCGACCCGCGGCGCCGTGACCCGCTGCTCGCCGCCCGCCGTCACCGCGACCGCACCCTCGCCGCCCAGCGTCACCACGACGACCGCCGGGCCGAGGGCGAGCCAGTCCCGGGCGACGGCGACGGGATCGGAGCCGGGGGCCAGCCACGCGAGGTCCTCGTCGCTGACCTTGACCACGTCGGCGAGCGTGACGAGCGCCTCGATGCGCGGCCGCGCCTCCGCAGGGTCGCCCATGAGAGCGGGCCGGGCGTTCGGGTCGTACGTGACCGTGGCCGCCGAGCGCGCCGAGGCGACGAGCTCGCGGACCGCGGACGCCCCGGGTTCGAGCACGGCGGCGATGGACCCGGTGTGCACCGCGAGCGTGCCCGCGTCGACGGTCGTGCCCGGCGGGACCTGCCACTCGAGGTCGAAGTCGTAGGTCGCCGCACCGTGCTCGTCGAGGTGGGCGGTCGCGACGCTCGTCCGCTCCGCGGTCGTGCTGCCCGGCGTCAGCGTGACCCCGGACTCCCCGAGCCAGCCCCGCAGCGCCGTGCCGTGCGCGTCGTCGCCGATCCACGTGACGAGGCGCGCGTCGCGGCCCAGGCGACCGAGGGTCAGTGCGACGTTGGCCAGGCTCCCGCCGGGCAGCTCGTCGACGGTCCCGTCGGCGCGGTGCACCACGTCGATGAGCGCTTCGCCGACAGCCAGCACGTGACCGCCGCCGGGAGCAGCCCCGCCGGGCGAACCCGCGGACGGCGCGGTCGTGCTGTCGCGCTCCGTGCGCTCGGGCGTCGTGCTCATCGGTCTCCTCCGGGTGTGCGGTCGGGTGCGTCGTCGGTCGCCTCGTCGTCGCGGGCGCGTGCGGCGTCGAGCCGGGCGCGTGCGCCGTCGAGCCACTGCTGGCAGCGGGCAGCCAGGGCCTCGCCGCGCTCCCAGAGCGCGAGCGAGTCCTCGAGCGGTTCGCCGCCGGTCTCGAGACGCGCGACGACCTGGACGAGCTCGTCGCGCGCCTGCTCGTACGTGAGCCCGGCGACGTCCTGGCTGACAGCGTTGTCGGAATCGGTCACGGCGCTAGTGAACCCCATCTGTGCGGTGTCGTGGTCATGGTCCGTCCGGTGGGACGGTGGCTGGGCCCGGGTCGGACGCGGCCTCGCGGTCGGTCCGCAGCACCTGCGCGGAGAGCTCGCCGTGGGCGAGCCGCACGCGCAGCTCGTCGCCGGCGGCGGTGTCGGCGGGGGAGCGCACCACGTGGCCGTCGCCCCGCTGCACGACGGCGTAGCCGCGCTCGAGCGTCGACGCCGGCGACAGCGCGCGCACCTGCCCCTCGAGCCGGCCGACCTCGCCGGCCGCACGCACGAGCCGCGCGTCGAGGGCGCGGCGGGCACGGTCGCGCAGGGCGCCCGTCCGCTCCGCCCGGTCGGCGAGCATGACCTCGGGCGACGCGAGGACCGGCCGGGAACGCACCGCGTCGAGCCCCGCCTGCTCGCGCGTGACGCGGCCCTCGATCGCGGACCGCATCCGGGAGCGTGCCTGTCCGACCCGCGCGCGCTCCTCCGAGACGTCCGGGACGATGCGCTTCGCGGCGTCTGTCGGCGTGGACGCCCGGTGGTCGGCGACCAGGTCGAGCAGGGGGCTATCGGTCTCGTGCCCGATCGCGCTGACCAGGGGCGTCCGGCAGGCTGCCGCCGTGCGGACGAGCGTCTCGTTGGAGAACGGGAGCAGGTCCTCGACCGACCCGCCACCACGCGCGACGACGATCACGTCGACCTCCGGGCGCGCGTCCAGCTCGCGGATCGCGTCGCCCACCTGCTGCACCGCGTGGGCGCCCTGGACCGCGACCTCGCGGATCTCGAACCGCACCTGCGGCCA
This sequence comes from Cellulosimicrobium sp. PMB13, assembly GCF_051294865.1. Classification (NCBI taxonomy): domain Bacteria; kingdom Bacillati; phylum Actinomycetota; class Actinomycetes; order Micrococcales; family Promicromonosporaceae; genus Cellulosimicrobium; species Cellulosimicrobium sp. PMB13. The sequence continues at coordinate 2,370,585 of NZ_CP145910.1, forward strand.
GCGTTCGCGCGCGTTCACGACGACGTCGTGCTCGGCCTTCGACTCGCGCCCGCACACCAGGCCCACCACGCCCGGCAGGAACGGGAGCGGGACCTTGCGCCCGGCGTCGAACAGGCCTTCCGCGGCGAGGACGCGCCGCAGGTGCTCGATCCGCGCGAGCAGCTCGCCCACGCCGACCGGCCGGATCTCGCGGGCCTGGAGCTGGAGGGTCCCACGGCGTGACCAGAACACGGGCTTCGCGTGCACGACGACGTGCGCACCCTCCTCGACCGGCTTCCCGTCGAGGACCCGCACGGCCGCCGAGACGGGGAGCGACATGTCCTGGTCGGTGTCCCGCAGGGTGAGGAACGCCGTGGACGTCCCGGGGCGTCTGTTGAGCTGCACGACCTGGCCCTCGACCCACACCGGGGCCATGCGATCCACGTACTGCTCGATCTTGCGTGCGAGCAGCCGGACGGGCCACGGATGCTCTGCGCTCGTGTCGAGCGCCCGCGCGGGGATCTCGTGCCACGCCGCGGCGCGCGGCGCGCCTGCCGACGGCGCGTCGTCGGGCAGCGGGAGCGAGGCGATCATGGGTCCAGCCTGCCGCATGCCACCGACGCGGCGCGTGTCGCGGTGCCGATCACGGTGCCGGATCAAACGACCGGGGCATCTGTCGCAGCGTGTGGCGGTCCTGTGCAGGGCGCGCGCAGCCTCGGCGTCCGCCCGCCGCCGCCTCGGGCGGACGCCGGGGGGTCACCTAGACTGGCGGGCGTGAGCACCACCCCGTCCACCTCGCGCACCACGGCGTCCAGCACGCCGTCCGCCTCCGCGACCGCCCCTGCTCCCGCGACGCCGGCCGGCGCCGTGTCCGCCTCGGGGAAGCGCGTGCTGCTGGCCGCCCCTCGCGGCTACTGCGCGGGTGTCGACCGTGCCGTCGTCGCGGTCGAGAAGGCGCTCGAGCACTACGGCGCGCCGGTCTACGTGCGCAAGGAGATCGTCCACAACAAGTTCGTGGTCGAGACGTTGAGCGAGCGTGGCGCCGTCTTCGTCGACGAGACCGACGAGGTGCCCGAGGGTGCGCGCGTCGTGTTCTCGGCGCACGGCGTCTCCCCGGCGGTCAAGGCCGCCGCCGCGGCGCGCAACCTCGACACCATCGACGCCACGTGCCCGCTCGTGACGAAGGTGCACAAGGAGGCCGTGCGCTTCGCGAAGGACGACTACGACATCCTCCTCATCGGCCACGACGGCCACGAGGAGGTCGAGGGCACCGCCGGCGAGGCCCCCGACCACGTCCAGGTCGTCAACTCTCCCGAAGCCGTCGACGACGTCGTCGTCCGCGACCCGTCCAAGGTCGTCTGGATCTCGCAGACCACGCTCTCGGTCGACGAGACGATGGAGACGGTGCGCCGCCTGCGCGAGAAGTTCCCGACGCTCCAGGACCCGCCGAGCGACGACATCTGCTACGCGACGCAGAACCGCCAGGTCGCCGTGAAGAAGCTCGCGCCGGACGCGGACGTCGTCATCGTCGTGGGTTCCGCGAACTCGTCGAACTCCGTGCGGCTGGTCGAGGTCGCGCTGCAGGCGGGCGCCCGCGCCTCCTACCGCGTGGACCGCGCACGGGAGATCGACGAGGCGTGGCTCGAGGGCGCGACGTCCGTCGGCGTGACGTCCGGCGCCTCGGTTCCCGAGATCCTGGTCGACGACGTGCTCGCCTTCCTCGCCGAGCGCGGGTTCGGCGAGGTGCAGGAGGTCCGGACGGCGACCGAGGACCTCATGTTCTCCCTGCCGCGCGAGCTGCGCTCGGACCTCGGCGCCACCGGTCCGGGCGCCCGACCGGGCCGCGGCGGCCGGCGCTCGCTGTCCGTCCAGCCCGTCTGACGGTCCGGCGAGGTCTCGGGCGCGGCCTCGCGCCCGGCGAGGACGAGCGGGGGGACGTGCCCGGTGTCAGGCGAACGCCTGGCGCCCGCGGTCCTCGTCGTCGTCGCCCGGGCGGTCGTCGATCGCGACCACCGCGTCGGTGGCCGCCGCGACGAGCTCGGGCTGGGTGACCGGTCGCGGGACGTCGTCGACCACGCGGACCTGACCGATCCGCTCGGCCTCGTCGACCACGTTCAGGTCGACCAGGCGGCGGGCCTGGGGGAGCACGCGCGTCTCGAGCGAGCCGACGAACACGTTGAAGTCTTTCGTCGCGGCGCTCAGCGACCGCCCGAGCTTGGTCACGTGGCGGGCCGTGGTGACGAGCCGCGAGTGCAGCTCCTTGCCCGTGCGCAGCACCTCGTGCGCGTTGTCGGTGACGGCGTCCTGCTGCCACGCGTACGCGACCGTCCGCAGGAGCGCCATGAGCGTCATGGGCGTCGCGACGATGACGTTGCGCCGCATGGCGTACTCGAGGAGGTCGCCGCGACGCTCGACCGCGGCGGCGAGGAACGGCTCCGCGGGGACGAACATCACGACGAACTCCGGCGCCGGGCTGAACTGCGACCAGTAGCGCTTCGACGCGAGGTCGTCGACGTGCTTGACCATGTGCCGCACGTGCGCGTCGAGCCGCGTCTCGCGCACCGCGGGGTCCGTCGCCTGCTGCGCCTCGAGGTAGCCGAGGAAGGCGACCTTCGAGTCGACCACGACGTTCTTCCCGCCCGCCAGGTGCACCACCATGTCGGGGCGCAGCGCGCCGTCCTCCGTCTCGACGTGCGCCTGCTCGGTGAAGTCGACGCGGGACAGCATCCCCGCCGCCTCGACGACCCGCCGCAGCTGCAGCTCTCCCCACGCGCCGCGCGTCTGCGACGAGCGCAGCGCTGTGACGAGGTCCTCCGTCCCGCTGCGCAGGTCGGCGCTCGCCTGCGAGAGCTGGCGCAGGTGCTCCGTGAGCGCGGCGTGCCCGGCCGCCCGGGCCTGCTCGGCGGTGGCGACCTCGGTGCGCATCCGCTCGAGCGAGCGCGCGAGCGGCTCGACGAGCGTGCGGACGGCCTCCTCGCGCTTCGCGAGCTCGGCGACCCCCGACTCGTGGCTGCGGCGCAGCCGCTCCTCCGCGTGGACGAGGAACTGCTCCGACGTCGCGGCGAGCGCACGCCGGGAGAGGGACTCGAACTGCGCCTCGAGCCGGCGGTGGTCGCCCTGGACCTCGTTCACGCGGCGCTCCGCGGCGCGCTGGAGCTCGGTGACCTGCTGCTCGTGCGCCGCCTGCGCGAGATCGAGCCGCTCGTCGGCGCTGCGCTGCGCGGCCGCGAGCTGGCGCACGAACGCCTCGCGCTCCGCGGCGATCTGCCGCTCGAACCCTGCACGCTCCGCATCGAGGCGCTCCGCGAGCCCCGCACCGCGGGCCGCCTCCTGCTGGGCCTGCCCGAGGAGCCCGGTGAGCCGGCGGACCTCGGCGGCCGCGCCGTCGGGCGACGTGCGGCGCACGACGAGCACGAGCGCTGCGCCGACGACGAGCCCGAGCACGAGGCCGACGGCGAACAGGAGCGTGGGCGAGTCCATGGCCGCACCCTCCCACGCGGCACCGACACGCGGCACCGACACGCGGCGGCGTCCGCGCGGCTCGGCGAGCCGGCGCGCATCTCGTGACAAAGCGCACGGCGCCTCGGCCCGCGGCTCCGTTAGGTTGGCGGCATGGTCGAACCGATGCACGAACCACCTGCCGCTCTCGGCACACCGGCTCCGACTGCGCGGCCGGTCGTCCCGCCCGCCGGCCCCGTCGCGCCGCCCGCGGCCCAGGTCCCCGGCCACGCGCCGGGCCAGGCGCCCGCCGTGCCGCCGGACCCGTCCGCGGCGCTGTCGCTGCGCGGGCTGTGGAAGCGGTTCGGCGAGAAGATCGCCGTCGCGGGCGTCGACCTCGACGTGCCCGCCGGCTCGTTCTACGGGCTCGTCGGGCCGAACGGCGCGGGCAAGACCACGACGCTGTCCATGGCCACCGGGCTGCTGCGACCCGACTTCGGCAGCGCGCACGTGCACGGCACGGACCTGTGGGCGGACCCGGTCGCGGGCAAGCGACAGCTCGGCATCCTGCCCGACGGCGTGCGGCTCTTCGACCGCCTCACGGGCGCCCAGCTCATCACCTACGCGGGCCTGCTGCGCGGGATGGACCGCGACACCGTGGCCGAGCGCACGACCGACCTCCTCGCGACGCTCGACCTCGCGAAGGACGCGAACACCTTCGTCGTCGACTACTCGGCCGGCATGACGAAGAAGGTCGCTCTCGCGACGGCCCTCATCCACGCACCGCGCGTCCTCGTCCTCGACGAGCCGTTCGAGGCCGTCGACCCCGTCTCCGCGGCGAACATCCGCGACATCCTCGCGGGCTACGTCGCGAGCGGCGGCACGGTCGTCGTGTCGTCGCACGTCATGGACCTCGTGCAGCGCATGTGCGACCACGTCGCCGTCGTCGCCGGCGGCCACGTCCTCGCGTCCGGGACGGTCGACGAGGTCCGCGGCGAGCAGAGCCTCGAGGACCGTTTCGTGGAGCTCGTCGGCGGCCGCCAGACCTCGGAGGGCCTCGCATGGTTGCGCAGTTCGTAAGGCTCAAGCTCACCCTCATGGCCAACGCCTTCCGGCGGAGCACGTGGCAGACGATCGGGTTCGTGCTGGGCTCGCTCTACGGGCTGTTCATCGTGAGCATGGTCGTCGTCGGGATGGTCGCCCTCGGCACGAACGACCCGGAGCTCGCGGGCGCGGTGGCGATCCTCCTCGGCACCCTCGTCGTGCTCGCGTGGTGGATCGTGCCGCTCTTCGCGTTCGGCGTCGACGCGACGCTCGACCCGCAGCGGTTCGTCCTGTTCGGCATCCCGCAGCGCCGGCTCCTCGCCGGCCTCGCGGTCGCCGGCGTCGTGTCGGTCCCTGGCATCGCGACCTCGCTCTCCGCCCTCGGCGTCTCCCTCGCGTGGTGGCGCTCGCCGGTCGCTCTCCTGGCAGCCCTCGTCGGCGCGGTCCTCGCGGTCGCGCTGTGCGTCGTCGGCTCCCGCGCCACGACGACGGCCCTCGCCCCGCTGCTCGAGTCCCGCCGGTACCGCGAGGTCGTGACCATCGCGGCCTTCGTGCCGCTCATGCTCGTCGGTCCCGCGTTCGGGTGGTTCGCCACCCAGATGGGCGACGGCCCGGTCGACGGCGACGCCGTGCGCGAGCTGGTCGCCCGTCTCGCCGACGTCGCGGCCTGGACACCGTTCGGCGCCCCGTGGGGTCTGGCCGCGGCGGTGCACGACGGCGCGTGGGGCCTCGCGCTCGCCCGCCTCGCCGTGGCCGGGGCGACCCTCGCGGTCGCATGGGTCGTGTGGGACCGATCGCTCGCCCGAGCGCTCGTCACCCCGCCGACGTCCGGCGCGGGCGGCAAGGCCAAGGGCCTGGGGTTCTTCTCACGGTTCCCGGCGACGCCGACCGGTGCGGTAGCCGCTCGCACGACCACGTACTGGCTGCGCGACCCGCGCTACTCCGGCTCGATCGCGGTCGTGCCGCTCATCCCGGTCGTGCTCCTCGTGCTGGGCGGGGGGTCGGGATCGGACGTCTTCCTGATCCTGGGCCCGATCACCGCCTGGATCCTCGGGTTCGCGATCTCCGCCGACATCGCCTATGACCACACCGCGTTCGCGCTGCACGTGTCGACCGGCGTGAGCGGCCGCGCCGACCGGTGGGGCCGCGCCATCCCGGTGCTCGCGGGCGGCGTCCCGGTGACGGTGGCGTTCGTCCTCGCCTCGGTCGCGGTCGCCGGGCGGTGGGACGCGCTCCCGGCACTCCTCGGCCTGACTCTCGGGACCCTGCTGGTCTCTGCCGGGGTGTCGAGCGCGTCGTCGGCGCGGCTGCTCTACCCCGTGCCGAAGCCCGGTGACAGCCCGTTCAAGCAGCCGCAGGGCGCAGCGATGGCGACCCTCGTGGCCCAGACGGTGGCGATGGTGGTCACCCTCGCGCTCACGCTGCCGTTCCTCGTCCCCGGCGTCCTCGCGGTCGTCCTGCCGCAGCCCGTGCTCGGCTGGGTGACGCTCGTGGTCGGCCTCGCGCTCGGGGTGCTGGTGCTCGTGCTCGGCGTGCGGTGGGGCGCGAAGGTCTACGACCGTCGCGCGCCCGAGCTGCTCCAGCGCGTCCTGTCGTACGCCTGACCGCCCCGGTGCCCCGGTTCCTCCCTGGAGGAGCCGGGGCACCTCACCCGTAGGATGGTGGCCCGTGGCTCTCACTATCGGCATCGTCGGCCTGCCCAACGTCGGCAAGTCCACCCTCTTCAACGCCCTGACGCGCAACCAGGTCCTCGCGGCGAACTACCCGTTCGCGACGATCGACCCGAACGTCGGCGTCGTCCCGCTCCCGGACCCGCGGCTCGACACGCTCGCGAAGATCTTCGGCAGCCAGAAGATCCTGCCCGCGACCGTGTCGTTCGTCGACATCGCCGGGATCGTCAAGGGCGCGAGCGAGGGCGAGGGCCTGGGCAACAAGTTCCTCGCGAACATCCGCGAGGCGGACGCGATCTGCCAGGTGACCCGCGTGTTCTCCGACCCGGACGTCGTGCGCGTGGACGGGTCGGTCGACGCCGAGGGCGACATGGAGACCATCAGCACCGAGCTGATCCTCGCCGACCTCCAGACGCTCGAGAAGTCCCTCCCGCGCCTCGAGAAGGAGGCGAAGATCAAGAAGGGCGACCCGGCGCTCGTCGACGCGGGCAAGAAGGCGCAGCAGATCCTCGAGTCCGGCCGCACCCTGTACCAGGGCGCCGCGGACGCGGGGCTCGACCTCGCCGACGTCGCGAGCTTCCAGCTCCTCACCGCGAAGCCGTTCATCTTCGTCTTCAACACGGACGACGCGGGCCTCGCGGACACCGCGATGCAGGAGCGGCTGCGCGCCCTGGTGGCGCCCGCCCAGGCGATCTTCCTCGACGCCAAGTTCGAGTCCGAGCTCGTCGAGCTCGAGCCCGACGAGGCGAAGGAGATGCTCGCCGAGTCGGGCGTGGAGGAGCCCGGGCTGGACCAGCTCGCGCGCGTCGGCTTCGGCACCCTCGGGCTGCAGACGTACCTCACGGCGGGCCCCAAGGAGTCCCGCGCGTGGACCATCCGCAAGGGCTGGACCGCACCGCAGGCGGCGGGAGTCATCCACACGGACTTCGAGCGCGGCTTCATCAAGGCCGAGGTCGTCTCGTTCGACGACCTCGTCGAGGCCGGGTCGGTCCAGGCGGCGCGCGCGGCGGGCAAGGCGCGCATCGAGGGCAAGGACTACGTCATGGAAGACGGCGACGTCGTCGAGTTCAGGTTCAACGTCTAGCTCGAGATCGGTCTCAGTCGCGGAGAACGTGCATGATCGCCGGCATGGGTGGAGCCCGTGGAGACCGGCAGTGGTCCGGTGACACCGAGTACGTCCTGCCCGATCCGCAGCTTCGCGCCTACGATCATGGAGTCGGCACGCTCGCGATCGACGGCGTCTTGAAAGGTCATCTCGCCAGCGTCGTAGGCGAGATCACGTTCCCGTCTACGTCGCCATGGCCGTGGTTCGTCATCGTCTGGACCGACGGAACCAAGGAGCGCTCCTTCGAGGACTACGGACCCGGCTGGTACACCGTTCGCGAGCTGGAAGCCGGCGTGCTCGACCACTTCGGGCCAAGCATCCGACTGGAGCGCCGAGGCCTCTTCGGCAGGCAGGTCCGCTACACCCGGTCTGGTCCCCGGTGCGTCTTCGAGTTCGCCTGGCTGCCGAGAGACGAGGCGACGGCAAAATGGCGAGAGCTAGGCCTTGCTGACTCGGACTTCTGACGTTGATCGATGATGGGCAAGGCCGGGCTGGTCCGTGCGGCGAAGGAAGTGACTGCATGACCGATGGCTTCCGTCTGACGGTCCGCCGCGACGATGTGGCGCTCTCCGTCACTGATCGTGGCGGTGACGGGCCGCCCCTTCTTCTCCTGCACGGGCTCGCCGGCAGCTCACGGGAGCTCATGCCCACAGCAGATGCGCTCACCGACTCCTTCCACGTCCTTCTCCTGGACCAGCGAGGTCACGGTCTGAGCACGCGCCGACCGGTCGACCTGTCGCGCGAGGCCTTCGTGGACGACGTCGTCGCAGTGGTCGGGCAGATCGTGTCCGGAGAGCCCTGCACGCTCGTCGGCCAGTCGATGGGCGCGCACACCGCGTTCCTCACCGCCGCGGCGCGCCCGGACATCGTCGAGCGCCTCGTGATGCTCGAAGGGCATGTCGCCGGCGACGACCCGGGGGAGGCCGTCGGCCTGGGCAAGTTCTTCGGGTCGTGGCCCGTGCCGTTCGCCGACGAGGACGCGGCGCGCGCGTTCCTCGGGTCGGGGGCGCTCGTGGAGGCGTGGATCGCCGACCTCGAGGTGACTCCGGAGGGGCTGCGACCCCGATTCGACGCCGACGTCATGCAGCGCACGATCGAGGCGGTGCACCAACCGCGCTGGGAGGAGTGGGAGGCTCTGCAGGCGCCGACGCTCACCGTCTTCGCACAAGATGGCATGTTCAGCGACACCGCCAAGGACGAGCTGGTCCGGCGCCGCCCGGCGACCGATCGGATCGACCTGTCCGCCGGGAGCCACGATGCACATCTCGACGCCTTCGACGAGTGGATCAGTGTCCTGCGCCGGTGGCTGTCGTCGGACACCGAGGCTGCGACTCCACGGTGACGCAAGCACTGTCGAGCACCGTCCAAGCGCCGCGGTCCTCGAGCGATTCGCTCAGGACACGTTCTGGGGTGCCCGGGTCGCGGTGGCGCAGCACCCGAACACGTCGCGAGAGACCCTCCTCGGCCTCCTCGAGCGTGACACGCGCCAGCGTGGCGTCGTCCACACGGAGACGCGACGACGGCTCGAGGCGGACGGTGTCACCTTCGGCGACGACGGCATGCCGGCCGTCGACTGACCACCGACGGCGCGCGGGACACCAGCCGCCGGACACGCAGGACGAGCCGACCCGTCGGCACCGCGACGTCCGCCTCGGGATCGTCGTCGAGCCGCTCGGTCCCTGCGACGGCCGCCGTCGTGAGCGTGCCGTGACCGAGGAGCCGCAGCCGGCCCGCGCTGGCCCGCACGGCATGCTCCGACTCGCTCTCGGACGGTCGGTCCGACGGGTCGGTGCGCACCTCGAAGCCGTACGTGGCGAACTCGGGCGGTCCGGCGGTCCAGAAGGCGCCTTCCGGCGCAGGCGTGCCGCATCGAGCCCGGTCAGCAACCGGGCGGGATCGCGACGCGTACGGATCGCGGAGTCCGGGGCGCCGCAGGACTCGTGCGGGTAGCCTCGCCGCCATGACGATCGGTAGCGAGTCGCCTCACCCCGCCGAGGAGCGCGTGCAGGAGTTCATGGTCGAGTACGACGCGCAGTGGCGGATCGCCGCTCCCGTGTTCGAGAATCGCGACGACGACAGCCGGCGGAAGCGGTTCGAGTTCTGGCGCGAGCTCATGAAGCAGACGGCGCAGAACCACTTCACCGACTCGTCTGCGATCGACCTCGGGCAGTCCTTCGGCAGTCCCGCCGAGTACGGGCCAGAGGCGGAGACGTTCCTCCGGACGGACGTGGACGGGGACGTCGCCTACGTGCTGACCCGGGGCACCTCCCGGCTCGCGAGGATCCACGAGTACACGGTGCACGCGCAGGACGGCGCCTGGAGGATCTCGGCGATCACCCAGCACAGTGACGATCCCGCGCAGCCGTTCGTCGAGCGCGCGAGCGTCGAGGAACGCGTGCGGGCCTGCGCTGCCGACGCGCCGTTCACGGAGATGCCCGAGGCGCAGGCGCGGCTGGACGAGGTGCACAACTTCACGGACCGCGAAGTCACCCGCCCACGCGACGGCGAGACCTCGCGGGCGCAGGTCTCCGGGATCGGCACCCTCGTCACGAGCAGCGGGGTGCTGACGGTCCTCGACTTCGGCTACGACAACGACGACGCCCGGCCGCTCTCCCGCACGGTCGCCCCGGGCGCCTATCCGGTCGATCGTGTGACGGCGTTCGGACGCAACGCTGCCGCGCGGGTGCGCTTCAGCGACGAGACGCCGGTCGCCTGGCACCCGGCGTCCATCCCCGGCAGCGGCCACGTGGTCGGCGTCGACGCGGGGTGCGTCGTCGTCGCGGACTACGTCGGCTACTCGGCGATGACGCGGCGCGAGAAGGCGGCAGCATATGACCGGTTCACCACGGCAGCACGACCCGCGGCGCTCGAGCTGCCGCTCGGCGGCGCTGACTCGGGTCTTGCGCTCGACTCCGGGTACGGCGACGGCAGCTATCCCGTGTACTGGGGCGTGGACGCCCAGGGCGACATCGCGCAGCTCGTCGTCGACTTCATGGTGCTCGTCACGCAGGACGACGACGGGGCGATCACGCACCTGTAGTGGTCGGCACGGACGAGGTCGAGCTCGTCGACCACCGCCACGGCAGCATGGCGGGCGGAGGACGCTGGCCGGAAGGAAGGGTGGGGCGTCGTGAGGGAGGTCGTCTTTCGAAGGACCGGGTGGATCCCGAACGTGGTCCGCCAGGACGGCGAGCTGAGGATCGAGCTCGGGGCTGGGGCGGACGCGGCCCATCAGCCCCGGACCTTCACCTTCCCGGTCTCGGAGGCTCATCTCGAGGTGATCCGGGACGACCTGCCCCGGCACCTGCTGCTGTGGTGCGCGGTCCTGCCGCTCTGCGATGCCGCCGGGACTCGGGGCCCTCTCGACGAACCCGCGGCGGTCGCCCTGCTGGACCCGATCCTCCTCGGGTCGCCACCCGACGTCGAGGCGTTCCTCAGCACCATCCCCTGGCGCCAGGACCTGCTCGTCGGTCACGGTGCGGACATCGAGCTGCTCGAGCGCGGCGAGATCTTCGCCGCGCTGCGCGAGGCGACCGCGGAGTCCGACGGGCCCCGGGTCGCGAAGTACGTGGCAGACCGCAACCGTGCACGTCGTGGCGTGCACCTCTCGCCGCTCGACGCCGCCGTCCTGAACTACACGGGCCAGTACATCCACGGTTCGACGATCCCGCGGCGCAAGCCCGACGCCGTCGACCCCGCCCTGCTGCCGGAGGTGCTGCGCGTGATCGCCGTCGCGGAGCAGGCCTGCGCGGGGATGCGGATCGGCCTCGATCCGCGCCGGGGACGTCGCTCGACGGAGAAGCGGGCCTGGGACCGCATGTCGACGGCGGTCGACGACGCCGTGCGTCGCGCCTACCCCGAGCTCGCCGACGACGCGGTGCGCACGGTGAGCTTCCTGATGTGCTCGGAAGCAGCGGACCGCTCACGGAACGCGCCGTGGGAGGACGACGAGGAGCTCGTCGGCGACCGCCCCGACCTCGACGAGCGCGCGAGGAAGACGGCGCTGAACTTCACCGACGACAAGGACGGCGAGGTGACGTGGACCCAGGACGGTCCCCGCACCGCCGGCACGGAGTTCTGGGAGTTCGTCGCGGATCGCGTCGGCTCGGGAAACCAGGTGTTCACCATCGAGGACGAGTCGATGGGCGAGGGGATCCAGCTCCACTTCTACGCCGACTCGGCGGCGCGCATCACGACGGTGGCACAGGGCGTGGGCGGCTCGGGCCCGACGTACCGGGTGGAGTACTGCCTGGTCGACGGGCTCGACGGATACCGGGCCCTCGTGAGCACGTTCGTGCGCGGTGGCTGCGCGGCGCTCGAGCCGCACGGTCCCTGGACCTCGGACGTCGGTGAGTTCGAGGCGGCGCGCCGGCGTCGCGACGCGGAGCTCGGGAGCTGAGTGCCCGTGGGCATCGCACACCGGTCTTGCTCCTCGGCCACATCGTGAGAAGACGTGATGCCCGTCACGGCACGCCGGCGGGTGTTTCGGGGCGATTTCCTCGGGATTTCTCCCGTGGAGCGCGGTCGTACCGCCCAGTATCAACTCGGTAACGATCGCCCTCCGCAACCGGGCACATGGGAGAAGTGGCGCAACTTGGTAGGTAGCGTTGCTCGAAACCGTGGTGGGCGTCACCCGACCGCGCGCACCGGCACACATCCGGGCAGCGCGACGGCGGGGCGGCCGAGGGCGACATGACGACCGAGGCCGTGCTCACCATCCCTTGGAGGAGGAACATTGAAGATCAGGCGCACGAGCGCTGCCATCGCGGTGGCGGCCACGGGAGCACTGCTGTTCTCAGCGTGCTCGAGCCCGGCAGGCAACGAGGACGACGCGGAGTCGACGGAGACCACCGCGGCCGCCGAGGTGGACCCGGACGACCCCTGCAAGCAGGACACCGGCGTCACCGAGACCGCTGACGGCAACGTCTCGTTCTCCGTGGGCGAGGACGAGTTCCTCGGCTACAACTCGGTGACCCCCGAGACCTACTCGACGTACAACAGCGTCGTCACCGAGCGCATCCTCGGCGGCTTCTGGTACTTCGGTGTCGACGGCACCATCTGCCACGACGAGACCTTCGGCACGTACGAGGTGACGAACGAGGACCCGCTGCAGGTCACGTACACCATCGCGGACGACGCCAAGTGGTCCGACGGCACCGACGTCACGGTCGCCGACTTCGTGCTCAGCTGGGGCGCCCAGGCGGTCCCCAGCGAGGCGGACCCCGAGACGGGGCTGTTCAACCACGTCTCCGGCCTGACCTACGGCGAGTACGTCCCCGAGGGCCCGCAGGGCGACGCGGACGGCAAGGAGTTCGTGCTCGACTACCCGACGGTCTACGCGGACTGGGAGATCCAGGTCGAGGCGCCGATGCCGGCGCACGTCGCCGCCGAGCAGGCCGGGATGACGACCGAGGAGCTCGTCACCGCGATCCGCGACCGCGACTACACCGCTCTCGCGCCCGTCGCCGAGTTCTGGAACACCGGCTGGCTCTCCGCCTCCGGCGAGCTGCCCGACCCGGCGCTCGTGCCGTCGTCCAGCCAGTACACGTTCAAGGAGAACGGCTGGACCGCCGGACAGTCCCTCACGCTCACCGCGAACGAGGAGTACTGGGGCGCCCCGGCCGCGACCAAGGAGCTGACCTTCCGCTTCACGGCCGCGGACACGCACGTCCAGGCGCTGCAGAACGGTGACCTCGACGTCATCGAGCCGCAGGCCACGGTCGACACGCTCGGGCAGCTCCAGGCGATCGGCGACTCCGTCACGGTCCTCACGGGCTCGTCGCTCACGTGGGAGCACCTCGACTTCAACTTCCGCGAGGGCAACGTCTTCGCCGACAGCCTGCCGCTGCGCGAGGCGTTCGCGCTGTGCGTCCCGCGCCAGCAGATCATCGACAACCTCATCGCGCCGATCAACCCCGACGCCGAGGTCATGAACCTCCGCGAGGTCTTCCCGTTCCAGGAGAACTACGACGAGGTCGTCGAGGCTGCGTACGACGGTCGCTTCGACGAGGTCGACATCGACGCCGCCAAGGCGAAGATCGCCGAGGCCGGCGTGCAGACGCCCGTCACGGTCCGCATCGGCTACTCCGCGCCGAACCCGCGTCGTACCGACCAGGTCGCCCTGATCAAGTCGAGCTGCGACCAGGCCGGCTTCGAGGTCCAGGACGTCGGCGCCGCCGACTTCTTCGACAACACGCTGCCGAACGGTGACTACGAGGTCGCGCTCTTCGCGTGGGCCGGTTCGGGCCAGATCGCCTCGGGCCAGAACATCTACGCGACGGGCCAGCCGCAGAACTACGGCGAGTACAGCGACCCCGTCGTTGACGAGGCGTGGGACACCCTCGCGTCGTCGGTCGACCCCGAGGTCCACCTCGAGCAGACCAAGATCATCGAGAAGCAGCTCTGGGACACCCTGTTCGGTATCCCCGTGTTCGCCCACCCGGGCGTCGTGGCGTTCAACTCGAACCTGCAGAACGTCCGCGACACCGCGACGCAGAGCACGGTCGTGTGGAACGCGGAGCAGTGGGCCCGCGCCAGCTGAACGTGACCCGCTCTCGGTAGCACACGCTCCGTGAGCTCGTTCCGACCGAGCACCCTGTGGGGCAGGAGGGCCTCCTCCTGCCCCACAGAGGTGCTCGGACGGGTGCGATGACGGAACACGTCCATCGGTGGCATACAGTGATCTGCTGTCCCACACGGAGCAGGCGCCCGACCGGCGCCAGGCTTGAAGGGTAAACCCGTGCTCAGATTCATCCTGCGGCGCATCGGGATCTCGTTCCTGGTGCTCCTCAGCGCGTCATTCCTCCTGTACATCATGGTGATCAACTCGGGTGACCCCCTCGAGGATCTCCGGGAGTCGAACGCAGAGAACCGCGACCAACAGATGGCTGCCCGATCGGCGTTCATGGGTCTCGACGACCCGGACGTCGTCCGCTACTGGAACTGGCTGCGCGGCATCCTCGGCTGCGTCACCCTCAACTGCGACTTCGGCGTCGACCGGACGAACCGGGACGTCGGCGTCCTCCTCGGCCAGGCCGCGAGCTCGACGTTGCGCCTCGTGGTCCTCGCGACGATCCTCGCGATCATCGTCGGCGTCGCGCTCGGCATCCTCACCGCGATCCGCCAGTACTCCGGCTTCGACTACACCGTCACGTTCGGCGCCTTCCTCTTCTTCTCGCTCCCGGTCTTCTGGGCCGCGGTGCTGCTCAAGGAGTACGGCGCGATCCGCTACAACGACTGGATCGCCGAAGGGCTGGTGAGTCCACCGGCCATCCTGCTGATCGCCGCGCTGCTCGGGTTCGTGCTGCAGGCCGTGCTCGGCGGGGACCTGCGGCGCCGGCTGCTGACCGCCGGCGCGACGTTCGTCTTCGTGACCGTCGTGATGTTCGTCTTCAACGCGATCGACTGGTACCGCAACCCGTTCATGGGCCCGGTCGTCGTCACCCTCTTCGGAGCCGGTGCGGCGGTCCTCGTCACCTCCCTCGTGACGGGCCTCGCGAACCGCCGCGTGCTCTACGCGGCGCTCACGACCGTCGTCGTCGGCGTGGCCTCGTACTTCGCCTTCGCCGGGATCCTCGCGGAGCCGAGCGGCTGGCTCGTCCTGGTCGGGCTCTTCGTGCTCGCGATCGCGCTGTCGATGCTCGTCGGCTACCTGTGGGGCGGGTACTCACGCCGCCAGGCGATGTTCGCGTCCACGGTCACGGGCATCATCATGAGCGTCCTCATCGTCGCGGACGTCGCCATGGCCCACTTCGCGAGCTTCCTCGACCTCAAGTCCCGTCCGATCTCGACGATCGGCTCCGAGACGCCCAACTTCACCGGCGGGTTCTGGGAGTCGTTCCTCGACAAGGGCGCGCAGCTCCTTCTGCCCACGATCCTGCTCACCCTGATCTCGGTCGCGTCGTACAGCCGCTACACGCGCTCGTCGATGCTCGAGGTCATGGGCCAGGACTACGTGCGGACGGCTCGCTCCAAGGGCCTGTCGGAGCGTGCCGTGATCACGAAGCACGCGTTCCGCAACGCGCTCATCCCCATCACGACGATCGTCGCGTTCGACTTCGCCGGCCTCATCGGCGGCGCGGTCATCACCGAGACGGTGTTCGGGTGGAAGGGCATGGGTGAGCTGTTCAAGACCGGCCTCGACAACGTCGACCCGAACCCCGTCATGGCGTTCTTCCTCGTGACGGCCATCGCGGCGATCTTCATGAACATGCTCGCGGACATCGCCTACGCCTACCTCGACCCGCGGATCCGGCGGTGAGCGGCATGACGACGTCACGAACGACGGACCAGCCGGCGACCACGGCCGGCATGCAGACACCGACGAGCGGGCGCACGACCTGCACGCCCCGCGCAGCGACACCCGGAGGCCGGGATGAGTAACGACGACCGCGCCCAGAGGGGCGACCAGTCCTTCGAGGTGATCCCCACGGTGCAGGGGATCGACGCCGAGGGGTCGAAGTCGACGGCGATCGCCGTCGCGTCCGACCCGCACGACGACAAGTCCTACAGCCAGGGACAGCTCGTGCGCCGGCGGTTCTTCCGGCACAAGGGTGCGATGACATCGCTCATCGTGCTCGCCGTCGTCTTCGTCGTGGCCTTCACGTCGATCGGCATCGGCCCGATCCCTGGCTGGTGGCCGCACGACTACTCCCTCGCGGGCACCGTCGTGGACGGCGGGCGGCCCTCGTGGGCGCACCCGTTCGGCCAGGACACCGTCGGCAAGGACTACTTCGCGCTCGTCATGCGCGGCACGCAGCAGTCGCTGATCATCGCTCTCGGCGTGGGTCTCATCTCCACGTTCCTCGGCACGCTCATCGGCGCCCTCGCGGGCTACTACCGCGGCTGGATCGAGGCGCTGCTCATGCGCATCACCGACCTGTTCATCATCATCCCGCTCCTCGTCTTCGCGGCGGTGCTCGGGAAGATGGCCGGCGGTGGCATCTGGGCGCTCACGGCCGTGCTCGGCCTGGTCACGTGGACGGGCCTCGCTCGCCTCGTGCGCGGCGAGGTGCTGTCCCTGCGCGAGCGAGAGTTCGTCATGGCGGCGCGCGCGGTGGGTACCGGCCCGGGACGCATCATCACGAAGCACATCCTGCCGAACGCGATCGGCGTCATCATCGTCTCCGCGACGCTGGCCATCGCGTCCGCGATCCTCCTCGAGACGTCGCTGTCCTACCTCGGGTTCGGCGTGCAGGCGCCCGACACGTCGCTCGGCCTGCTCATCTCGCAGTACCAGAACGCGTTCACCACGCGCCCGTGGCTCTTCTGGTGGCCGGGCATCATGATCCTCACGATCGCCCTCTCGGTGAACTTCCTCGGTGACGGCCTGCGTGACGCGTTCGACCCCCGCCAGAACAGGAGCAAGGGCTGATGACGACGATCGACATCTCCGCCGAGGACACCGCGGGCTTCCGTTCGGACGCCGTGCTGTCGTTCGAGGACCTCGACGTCCGGTTCGGTACCGAGTTCGGCACCGTCCACGCGGTCAAGGGCATCACGCTCGACGTGCGGCCGGGCGAGGTCGTCGCCCTCGTGGGCGAGTCCGGCTCGGGCAAGTCCGTCACGTCGATGACGGCCCTCGGCCTGCTGCCCAAGAACGCCAAGGTCGCGGGGACCATCCGCGTCGGGGACAAGGTCGTGAACGACCTCGACCTGCGGGGCCTGCGGCGCATGCGCGGCAACGACGTGGCCATGGTCTTCCAGGAGCCGATGACCGCGCTGAACCCGGTGCTCACGATCGGCGACCAGCTCTCGGAGGCCCTCCAGCTCCACGGCATCGCGTTCGGCAAGCAGGCCGACGCGCGAGCGGCAGAGCTGTTGCGCATGGTCGGCATCCCTGAGCCCGAGCGTCGGCTCAAGCAGTACCCGCACGAGCTCTCGGGTGGTCAGCGTCAGCGCGTGGTCATCGCCCTCGCGATCAGCTGCGACCCGAAGGTGATCATCGCCGACGAGCCGACCACGGCGCTCGACGTCACGGTCCAGGCCGAGATCCTCGACCTGCTGCGCTCGCTCAAGGACAAGCTCAACACGGGCATCCTCCTCATCACGCACAACATGGGCGTGGTGGCCGACATGGCCGACCGCGTCGCCGTGATGCTCAAGGGCGACCTCGTGGAGATGGGCACCGCGGAGCAGGTGCTCAACCACCCGCAGCACGAGTACACGAGGCGTCTGCTCGGGTCCGTGCCGCACCTCGGCTCGGGGCCGGGCCAGTTCGGCACCACGACCGAGGACGTCGTCGACCAGGTCGCGGACGTGTCCGAGGCCCCGGCGCTCGACCTGCGCAACCTCGTCATCGAGTACCAGCGCCTCGGCAAGCCGCCGTTCCGCGCCGTCGACGACGTGTCGTTCCAGGTGCGCAAGGGGGAGATCGTCGGCCTGGTCGGCGAGTCCGGCTCGGGCAAGTCGACGATCGGTCGATGCGCGCTCGGACTCATCCCGGCAGCGAGCGGGTCGGTGTCGATCTTCGGCGACGACTTCGGCCGGATGAGCAAGCCGCAGCTCAAGGCCATGCGTAAGCGGATCGGCGTGGTGTTCCAGGACCCGGCCGCGTCGCTCAACCCGCGCATGCCGGTCGGGGACTGCATCGCGGAGCCGCTCGTCGTCCACCAGGTCGGCGACGCGAAGGCGCAGCAGGCGCGCGTCTACGAGCTGCTCGACGCCGTCGAGCTGCCGCGCAGCGCGTTCAACCGCTACCCGCACGAGCTCTCGGGCGGACAGCGCCAGCGCGTGAGCATCGCCCGCGCGCTGACGCTCGACCCGGAGCTGCTCGTCGCGGACGAGCCGACGTCCGCCCTCGACGTGTCCGTGCAGGCGAGCGTCCTCCAGATGTTCACCAACCTGCAGGAGCGGTACCAGTTCGCGTGCCTGTTCGTCAGCCACGACCTCGCGGTGATCGACCTGCTCGCGCACCGCGTCGTGGTGCTGCAGAACGGCAGGATCGTCGAGCAGGGGCTGCGCGCCGACGTGCTGCACGACCCGCGTGAGGAGTACACGAAGCGGCTCATCGCGGCCGCCCCGGTGCCCGAGCCGGGCGAGCAGCGGCGTCGTCGCGAGGCGCGCCACGCGCTCCTCGCGTCGCTGGGCGACCGGGCGACCGAGCTGCAGGACCCGGTGACGCCGTTCGAGCCCCTGGCGCCCTCCGCGAACCCCGAGGGCAACGCGTCCCTCCGCGGCGGCGGCATGGGCGGCTTCGCCGGCTGACCGACGACCGGGCCGGCGCCACGTGCGCCGGCCCGGCCCGTCCCACGACGACACCCGAGGAGGGGTGCCGCAGGTGAGAGCCAGGTGAGAGCCAGCTGAGAGCACACATGCTCGCGCGTCGACGCTCCCGCGCGCAGACGGGCCTGCTCGCGACGATCCTGCTGCTCGCGGCGATCATCGTCGCGACCGTCGGGACGACGGTCGGCTACGTCCAGGCGTCGGCCACGGCGGGCGCTCGGGACGCGCTGGACAGCGCGACGCCGACGGCGCGTGCCGTCCAGGTCCAGACCAGGGTCGCGGCCGACGAGCAGGCGCAGGACGCGCGCGTGCGCGACGTGCTCGCGCGCGACCTCTCCGGGGTACCCCTCGAGGTCGACCGCACCGTGCGCACGGAACCCCTGCCGCTCGCGGTCCGGTCGTCGGACGGGGGCGCCAGCCCGGTCGACGAACCCGTGCGGACCGTCGTCGAGGTCGACCCCGCGCTTCCCGACGTCGCGCAGCTCGACGGCGCCTGGCCGTCCGCGCCGGACGAGACCGCGATGCACGCCGACGCCGCAGCCGCCCTCGGCGTCGTGGCCGGCGACGTCGTCGTCGTGGACCGTTCCGAGACCGACCCGGGCGCCGAGCCCGGTACGGAGCTGACGGTCGTCGGGACCTGGCGTCCTACCGACGCGGACGACCCCCGCTGGTTCGACGACCCCCTCTCCGTCGCCGGCGCGGACGGCTCCGTGCTGGGACCGCTCGTCGTGACGCCCGAGGCGCTCGGCGCCCTCGACACGACGCCCTTCGTCCGCTGGACCGTCGTCCCGGACGCGACGCGGGTCGACCCGGCGGACCTCGCGGAGATCGCCGCCGGGGCGAGCGCGCTGCGCGCTGGCCTGCGCGACGACGACGTCGTCGCCGTGCGCGGCCTGACGGTGGCGGGGGAGCTCGGGGCGACCGCCGCGCAGGCGCGGGAAGCGCTGCGCGCGGCGAGCGCCGTCACCCTCGTCCCGGTCCTGCTCCTGCTCGTGGTGAGCGTCGTCGCTCTCGTCCAGGTGGCACGGCTGCTCGCGCAGACCCGTGCCGGCGAGACCGGTCTGCTCGTCGCGCGCGGCGCGTCCACGCGGCAGCTCACGGTCGTGGCGGGCGTCGAGGCGGCGCTCGTCGTCGGCCCCGGCGCGCTCCTGGGCGGGGCGGCGGCCCAGCTCGTCCTCGCCGTGACCGTGGGCGGTGGCCGGGGGACCGGTGCGCCGTGGATGGTGGCGGTCGCGGGTGCGGTGGTCGGGTCCGCGCTCGTGACGGGCGTCGCATGGTGGCACGCGCGTGCCGTCGCGCGGCTGCGCCAGTCCGACCGGTCGGGCCGCGCACGGGTCGCGGCGGCCGCCGGCACGCTCGTCCTCTCGCTCGTCGTCGCGGGGCTCTGCCTGTGGCAGCTCCTGCGCTACGGCTCGCCGCTCGTCGTGACGGGCGCGTCGACCCAGGTGGACCTGCTCGCGGTCCTCGCCCCCGCCGCGGTGCTTGTCGCGCTGGCGATCGTGGCTACCGGAGTGCTGGGCCCGGTCGGGTCGCTGGCTGAGCGTCTCGCAGCCCGCGGCGGCGGGCTCACGGTGCCTCTCGCCGCTCGTCAGGTCGCGCGCCGGCTCGTCGTCGTCGCGGTGCCGGTGGTCCTCGTCGTCCTCGCGGCCGGGTCCGGGACGCTCGCCGGCGCGTACGCGGGCACGACCGGGTCCCTGCGGACCTCCCTGGCGGAGCTGCGGACCGGGGCCGACGTGCGCGTGGTCACCGACGGCGTCGTGACGGTCGCCGGGACGAGCAACCCGCCGCTCGTCGCGGACTACGCGGCGCTCGACGGCGCCTCGGGCGCGTCGAGCGTCCTCGACCTGCCCGGTGTGCTGGGGGAGGACCCGCTCGCGCTCCTCGCGCTGGACGCCGACGTGTCGGAGGACGTGGTCACGTCGGTGGACGCCGCCGATCTCACGGCAGGGCTGCGGGAGGACGCGGCCGACCAGGGCGCGCCGCTCCCGGACGGGACGGAACGCCTCGCGCTCGACGTCACGGCGTCGGTCGCCCCGACGGTCGAGATCACCCCCGAGCAGCCCTACTACTGGTACGACGTCCACCAGGCCCGGGGGCTGCGCGCGGTCGCCTGGGTGGTCGACGAGTCCGGCGCGCTCAACCAGGTGCCGCTCGGCGAGCTGAGCGTCACCTACGCGCCCGACGTCGCGGCCGACGTGACCTCGACGCCCACGGAGCACACCCTCACGGGGGACCTGCCGGGTCCCGGGACGTGGCGCCTCGCCGCGGTCGACCTCGTGCTCGGGACGCCGGGCATGCCCGGTCAAGCCTCGGTCACTCTCGACGCCGCGCGCGCCCTCACGCCCGCGGGCGAGGAGGACGTCGTGCTCGACGGCGGGTGGGAACCGGTGACCACGCTCGTGCGCGACGGGCTCGCCGAGATCGAGCCGGCGCAGCCCGCAGGGTTCTCGGCCGCCCTCACGACGAACGGCCTCCCGCTGACGCTGCGGCTCCTCCCCGGCGGCGACGACGCGCCGCCAGCCGTCCCGGTGACCGTGCCCGCGCCGCTCGCGGGCCGGTACGAGCTGACGCCGGGGGACGAGTCCGTCCTGACCGTGTCCGGCGTCGACGTCCCGGTGCGCGTCGCGCACGTCGTCGACGTGATCCCCGGCGCGGTGGACCGGACCGCGGTCGTCGCCGACCAGGCCACGCTCCTGCAGCACCTGCTGCGCGTCCTGCAGGCGGTGCCCCGGGCGGACGAGGTGTGGCTCGGTGCGTCCGGCGAGGACGCGGCGCGCGACGACCTGGCCGCGGCGGCCCTCGCGCTCGCGCGCGACGAGGGCGGGTCCGGCGCGACCGTCGCGGTGGCGGGCGCCGAGGTGGGACCTGACGTGTCCGCGCCGGTCCGTGTCGCCTTCTGGCTCGCGGCGGTCGGCGCGGTCGTGCTCGCGCTCGCGGGCGTCCTCGCGGTCGCGCTGGCCCTCCTGAGGTCGCGTCGCGCCGAGGTCATGGTCCTGCGGGCGCTCGGCATGCCGTCCGGTGCCCAGTCCCGGGGCCGCGCCCTCGAGCTGGTTGCCGTCACGGGGACCTCCGTGGTCCTGGGCGTGCTCGCCGGGTGGCTCGTCGCGGCCCTCACCGTGGCACCGCTCGCGCGCGCGACGCTCGGCGACGCGGCGGACGTCCTGCCCGTCCCGCTCGAGGCGTCCCTCGCTCCCACGGCACTGCTGGTCGGCGTGCTGGTCGTGGGGCTCGCCGGGGTGGCCGTCGTCGTCGCGGGACGCGTGCGCGCCCAGGCGCTCGACGCCGAGTACCGGGAGGAGATCCGATGAGGCTCGCGCGCCTGACGTGGCGCCAGTTCGCCGCCCACCGGGCCGTCTCGGTCGCCCTCGCCGTCGTGGTGCTGCTCGTCGCGTTCGTCGTCACGGCGTGGCCGCGCGCGGTCGCCGCGACGAACACCGCGCAGGTCGAGCACGTCCTGTCGACGTCCACACCGTTGCAGCGCGACGTCATCACCGTGAGCCAGTCGGCACCCGACCTCGGCCCGGCGGAGCCGGCGGGGAGCACCGGGCTCGACGCGGGTGCGGAGGAGGTCTGGGGCGCGTTCGTCCAGGGGCTCACGACGCTGCGCGACGACCAGCCGGAGCCGCTGCGCACGCCCCTGGGCGACCCTGCGTTCACCATCGAGGACGAGGCGCGCGCCCTCCCGGAGGTCGCCGGCAACGACGTGCGCTTCCCCTCGGGCGTGCTCAAGATCGACCCGCGCCTCGCCGAGCACGTCACCCTCGTCGCGGGGGAGTGGCCAGGGCCGGTCGAGGAGCCCGTGCCCTCGGGAGACGGCACCGCCGTGGTCGACGCCGACGGGACCGTGCACGTCATAGGCGCCCAGGTGCTCGACGTCGTCACGTCGGCCGAGGCGGCCGACGTGCTCGGGTGGTCGGTCGGTGACGTGCACGAGCTCGACGCGCTCACGCGGGTCCGGCTGACGGGGACCTTCGAGGCCGTCGACCCGGCCGACGACTACTGGCAGCACAACCCGTACTCCGCGGCGCCGCAGGTCGTGGACGACCTCAACCTGGGCCGGTCCGCGAGGACGGCGCTCTACCTCGACGCGGCGACCGCCGACCAGGCGTTCCTGCTCGACCCGACGACGCGCGTCTGGTACCCCGTCACGGGCGCCGGCGTGGAGGCCGACGACGTGGCGCCGCTGCTCGCGCAGCTGCGCGGATTCACCGCGACGCCGCACCCCGTGGTCGACGGCGGGACCTTCGTGCTCACGCCGGCGAGCGAGATGACGACCGTCCTGTCGTCGCTGCTCGCCCAGCAGCGGGCGTCGTCCGCGATCCTCGCGGTCGTCGCGGTCGGACCGCTCGGCGTCACCGTCGCCGTCCTGCTGCTCGGCGCGCGGCTCGTGGTGTCACGACGGCGGACCTCGCTCGCGCTGCTGCGGGCGCGTGGTGCGTCGGGCGTCCAGCTGCGCGGGCTGATGGGCGCGGAGGGACTGGCCCTCGGGCTGCCGGCGGCGGCCCTGGGCGCCGTCGCCGCCGTCCTCGCCGTCCCTGCCGCGGCCGGAGGGGGGTCGGTGGGTCCCGGCACGTTCGTGCCCGCCCTGCTCACGGCGCTCGCCCCCGCGCTGCTCTTCGCGCTCACCACGTCGCCCGCCGGGCTGCGCGACACCCGGGCGGACCTCGGCACGACGCGCAGCCGCTGGCGCGGGCTCGTCGAGCTGCTCGTCGTCGTGGCAGCGGCCGTGTCCGTCGTGCTGCTCCTCCAGCGCGGCGTGATCGTCGGACCGGGCGCCGACCCGTCCGGCACGACCACCGGAGCGGTCCCGGCCGCAGGCCCGGGGGTCGACCCGCTGCTCGCCGCAGCGCCGCTCCTCCTCGCCCTGGCGACGTGCGTCGTCGTGCTGCGCGTCTACCCGCTGCCCGTCCGGGCGCTCGAGCGCGTGTTCCGCTCGCGCCGCGACCTCGTGCCGTTCCTGGGCGCAGCGCGCGCGGTGCGCGACCCCGCGGGAGGCGTCGTGCCTGCGCTCGCGCTGGTCGTCGGCGTGGCCGTCGCCCTCTTCTCCGGGGTGCTGTACTCCACGGTCCGGTCGGGCGTCGAGACGCTCGCCTGGGGCGCGGTGGGCGCCGACCTGCGGGTCAGCGGACCGATCATGGACGACGAGGTCGTCGACGCCCTGCGGGCCGTCGACGGGGTCGCCGAGGTCGCCACCGTCACCGACGCGGGCGAGCTGCCGCTGCGTGCCGGGGTCTCGGGGGAGCGCGTCACCGTGCTCGCCGTCGACACGGACGAGCTCGCCGCCGTCCAGGAGGACGTCCCCGGTGCTCTCGAGCTGCCCGAGGGCCTCGGCGCGACGGGCGACCTGCTGCCCGTCGTGGTGTCGGACGCACTCTCGATCCCGGCCGGCGCCCAGGACGTGACCCTCGTCGCGAGCACGCCGGCTGCGGTCGACGTCCTCGCCACGAGCGGTCCGGTGCCCGGTCTGTCGGCACCGCGCGCCTTCGTCGTCGTGGACCGCGACCGGGCCACGGAGGCCCTCGACGTCACGTTCCGTCCGCGCGTCGCGCTGCTCGCGCTCGAGGACGGCGCGGACGTCGCCGCGGTCCGCGCGGCCGTCGCCGACGTCCTGCCGCAGTCCGCGATCACGAGCCCTCACGAGATCTCCGCCCAGGCGCTCGGGTCGCCCGCCGCCGAGGGGATGAACCGCGCCTTCGTCGTGGCGATCGTCCTGTCCGGGCTGCTGTGCGCCGCTGCGGTCGTCATGACGCTCATGGTCGGGGCGCCCGCGCGCGACCGGCTCGTCGCCGTCCTGCGCACGCTCGGGCTCGAGCGGCGCGGGACCCGCGGGCTCGTGGCCTGGGAGATCGGCCCCTGGGCGCTCGCCGCGCTCGTCGTTGGGGCCCTGCTCGGGCTGGCCGTGCCGGCGCTCGTGCTGGCAGCCGTGGACCTGACGCCGTTCACGGGGGGCGAGGCCCAGCCGTCGCTCGCGATCGACCCGGCGCTGCTCGGGCTCGTCGCGGGCGGGTTCGTCGTCGTGGTGGTCGCGGCCGTCGCGGCATCCACCGCCCTGAGCCGGCGGACCAACCTCGCAGCGGAGCTGCGCATCGGTGAGGAGAGGTGACATGACGACCAGGACCGGACTCAGGACCGGAGCCGAGGCCGCGGAGCCCGTGGCGAGGAGCGCGACGGGACCCGACGAGCGCTCGTCGGCCCGTGTACCCGGGGTCGTGGCGGAGCCGGACATCCTGTGCCAGGACCTCGTGCGGATCTTCTCCGCCGACGGCGTCGAGGTGCAGGCGCTGCAGGGGCTGAACCTGCGGGTGGACCCGGGCGAGCTCGTGGCGATCGTCGGGGCGTCCGGGTCGGGCAAGTCGACGCTGCTGACGATCCTGTCCGGGCTCGACCGCCCCACCGGCGGCTCGGCCGTCGTGGCCGGCACCGACCTCCTGACCATGGGGCGCCGGGAGCGCGTGCGCTACCAGCGGCACACGGTCGGCTTCGTCTGGCAGCAGACGAGCCGGAACCTCCTGCCGTACCTCAGCGCGGCCGAGAACGTGGCCGTCCCGCTGGCGCTCGCGGGGGACCTCGATGCGCGGGAACGGCGCGCCCGGGTCGACGCGCTCCTCGAGCTCCTCGAGGTGGGGCACGTCCGCGACCGTCGGCCCGACCAGATGTCGGGCGGCGAGCAGCAGCGCACGGCGCTGGCCGTCGCCGTCGCGAACGCGCCGCGCGTCCTGCTCGCCGACGAGCCGACGGGCGAGCTGGACGAGGCGACGTCCGTCGAGGTGCTCGAGGCGATGCGTGGCGTCAACGCCGAGCTGGGCGTCACGACGCTGATCGTCACGCACGACCCGACGGTGTCCGACCACGTGCTGCGCACCGTGCAGATCCGCGACGGGCGCACGTCGACCGAGGTGCTGCGCCGCACCGAGGTGGACGAGCACGGGTCGGAGCGGCACGTCGCGGAGGAGTTCGCGGTGCTCGACCGCGTGGGCCGGCTCCAGCTCCCGCCGGACTTCGTCGCGAGCCTCGACCTGCGCGACCGGGTGCGGCTGGCGCTCGAGACCGACCACGTCGGGGTCTGGCCGGACGGCCGGAGCCGGGCGGTGACCGACGACGACGCGACGACGGCCGACGCGACGACGGCCGGCGGGGCGACGCCGCGCGAGGAGGACGAGCGATGAGCGAGACCCAGGGTGCGACCTCGGCGCAGGCCGTCACGCCGACCGAGGGCGCGCCTGACGTCGCGCTGCGCGCCGAGGGCGTCGGTCGGGTGTTCGGGCACGGCGCGACCGCGGTGCACGCGCTGACCGACGTCGGTCTGGCCGTGCACCCGGGGGAGCTGCTCGTCGTGCGCGGCCCGTCGGGCTCCGGCAAGACGACCCTCCTCAACATCCTGGGCGGCCTCGACCGTCCGACCACCGGGAGCGTGCACCTCGCGGGGGACCGCGAGCTGTCGGCGATGCCCGAGCGGGACGTGCTCGAGGTCCGTCGCCGCGAGATCGGCTACGTGTTCCAGTCGTTCGGGCTCGTCCCGGTGCTGTCCGCGGCGGAGAACGTCGAGGTCCCGCTGCGGCTGCAGGGCGTGGACGCCCGCGAGCGTACCGAGCGGGTCGCGCAGGCGCTGGCCCTGGTCGGCCTGGAGAGCCACGCGGCCCAGCGTCCGTACGAGCTCTCCGGGGGCCAGCAGCAGCGGGTGGGGATCGCTCGGGCCCTCGTGGCGGAGCCGCGGATCCTCGTGGCGGACGAACCGACCGGACAGCTCGACTCGGGGACCGCGGCGACCGTGATGGACCTGCTGCGCGACGTCGTGCACGAGCGCGGTGTCGCCGCCGTCGTGTCGACCCACGACCCGATCCTCATGCAGCGCGCGGACCGCGTCGTCGAGCTGCACGACGGTCGCGTGGTGGAGCGCACCGCCTGACCTTCCGGTTGCCGTGCCGCCCCGGCACGGCAAGCCTGGTGGGATGGCCTCCAGCGACGGACCGACGCCCGACCGCCCGATCGACGAACCCACGGCCGAGCAGCGACCGGCCGAGCTCCGAACGGCCGACGAGGACGTGCGCTCGGGCCGGCCGTTCCCCCCGGTCTTCTACCCGGCTGCCGGGGTGATCCTGCTCTTCGTCCTCGCCGCGGTGCTGTTCACCGACGCCGTCTCGGCGCTCATGACGACGCTCCAGCGCGACGTCATCGGGGTCTTCGGCTGGTACTACGTGCTGCTCGTCGCCGGGTTCGTCGTGTTCGCGCTGTGGATGGGCCTGAGCCGGTTCGGGGACATCGTGCTCGGCAAGGACGAGGACGAGCCGACCTTCCGGCTCCCCGTGTGGTTCGCGATGCTCTTCGCCACGGGCATGGGCATCGGCCTCGTGTACTGGGGCGTCGCGGAGCCGCTCACGCACTACGTGACGCCCAAGCCGGGCGTCGAGGGCAGCGACCCCGTCCTCGCGCAGGCCGCGATGGGCCAGAGCTACCTGCACTGGGGCATCCACGCGTGGGCGATCTACGTCGTCGCCGGACTGTCCCTCGCGTACGCGATCCACCGCAAGGGCCGGCCGGTGTCGATCCGCTGGGCGCTCGAACCGCTCCTCGGCGACCGGGTCAAGGGGTGGCTCGGCAACGTCATCGACGTCGTGGCGATCGTGGGCACCGTCTTCGGGGTCGCGACGTCGCTCGGTTTCGGTGTCCTGCAGATCTCGGCGGGCCTGGGGTACTTCGACGTCGTCGAGCCCAGCACGGCGCTGCAGATCGGGCTCATCGCGGCGATCAGCGCGATCGCGACGCTCTCCGTCGTCTCCGGGCTGGGCAAGGGCATCAAGTGGCTCTCGAACGGGAACATGGTGCTCGCCGGCGCGCTGGCCGTCGTGGTCCTGATCCTCGGTCCGACGCTCTTCCTCCTGCGCGAGTGGGTCCAGTCGCTCGGGTACTACCTGCAGAACATCGTGCGGCTCACGTTCGACACGACGGCGTTCCAGGGCGCGGCCGGGCTCGAGTGGCAGTCGTCGTGGACGATCTTCTACTGGGGCTGGTGGATCTCCTGGGCGCCCTTCGTCGGCGTCTTCATCGCCCGCATCTCCCGCGGCCGCTCGGTGCGCGAGTTCGTCCTCGGCACGCTGCTCGTCCCGACGATCGTCACGACGCTGTGGTTCTCGATCTTCGGCGGCTCCGCGCTCGAGCGCGAGCTCACCGAGCCCGGCAGCATGCTCGACGACGGCGCCGTGAACTCCGACACGGCGCTCTTCCAGCTCCTCGACGGACTGCCGCTGTCGACGGTCCTGTCGGTCGTCGCGATCGTGCTCATCGTCGTGTTCTTCGTGACGTCGTCCGACTCGGGCTCGCTCGTGGTCGACATGCTCGCCTCGGGCGGCAACCCGAACCCGCCGACGTGGAGCCGGATCTTCTGGGCGGCCGTGTCCGGCCTCCTCGCGATCGCGCTGCTCCTGGCGGGAGGACTGTCGGCGCTCCAGACCGCCGCGATCCTCATCGCCCTGCCGTTCTCCGTCGTGATGATCGGGATGGCGGTGTCCACGGTGAAGGCGCTGCGCGTGGAGCACGCGGCGATCGTGCGGGCGGAGCGCCGCGCGGCGCGCGCCGCGCTCACCGAGCACGTGACCACACGTGTCTCGGAGTCGATCTCGGAGCAGTGGGAGGAGCTGTACCCGGACCCGCCGGACCGCTGGACCCCGTTGCGGCGGCGCCCGGCCCGGCGCTCGGACGACGGCGGATGAGGTCGCCGGTGCGTCCCTGAGCGGCGGTGTGCCGCGCGGGGTGAGGACGTGTGGTGGACCCCACGGCGGTGGACTGGGCACGGCCCTGTAGGATGGACGTCGCCCGGTCGACGGCGTTTCTGCCGTGCCGGACGAGCAACCTGCTCGTCCGCGCAGCGGTGTCGCGGGGGCACCCGTCCACGACGGTCGCCCGTGCTGCGTCGTCCCGCCCCTCCTCCTGAGATGAGTAACTGACATGTCTGTGCGCTCCGACCTGCGCAACGTCGCGATCGTCGCCCACGTCGACCACGGCAAGACGACCCTGGTCGACGCGATGCTGCGGCAGTCCGGCGCCTTCTCGGCGCACCAGCAGGTCGACGACCGCGTCATGGACTCCGGCGACCTCGAGCGGGAGAAGGGCATCACGATCCTCGCGAAGAACACCGCGGTCCGGTACGCCGGTCCGGCGGCGGCCGCGGTGGGTGAGTCCGAGGGCATCACGATCAACGTCATCGACACGCCGGGCCACGCCGACTTCGGCGGTGAGGTCGAGCGCGGACTGTCCATGGTGGACGGCGTCGTGCTGCTCGTCGACGCGAGCGAGGGCCCGCTCCCGCAGACGCGCTTCGTGCTGCGCAAGGCGCTCGCCGCGAAGCTCCCGGTGATCATCGTCGTCAACAAGGTCGACCGCCCCGACTCCCGCATCACCGAGGTCGTTGCCGAGGCGACGGACCTGCTCCTCGGGCTCGCGAGCGACCTCGCGGACGAGGTCCCGGACCTCGACCTCGACGCGATCCTCGACGTCCCGGTCGTCTACGCGTCCGCGAAGGCCGGGCGTGCGTCGCTCGACCAGCCGCTCGACGGCCAGCTCCCCGCCAACGAGGACCTCGAGCCGCTCTTCTCGACGATCCTCGAGAAGATCCCCGCCCCGACGTTCGAGGAGGGTGCGCCGCTCCAGGCCCACGTCACGAACCTCGACGCGTCGCCGTTCCTCGGGCGCCTCGCGCTCCTGCGCGTCTTCAACGGCACGCTGCGCAAGGGCCAGGTCGTCGCGTGGGCGCGCCACGACGGCACGATGCAGAACGTCAAGATCACCGAGCTCCTCGAGACGAAGGCGCTCGACCGCGTGCCGACCGACTCCGCCGCGCCCGGCGACATCGTCGCGGTCGCGGGCATCGCCGACATCACGATCGGCGAGACGCTCACGGACCCCGACGACCCGCGCCCCCTGCCGCTCATCACCGTCGACGACCCGGCCATCTCGATGACCGTCGGGATCAACACGTCGCCGCTCGCGGGCAAGGGCGGCAAGGGCCACAAGGTCACCGCGCGCCAGGTCAAGGACCGTCTCGACGCCGAGCTCGTCGGCAACGTGTCGCTGCGCGTCCTGCCGACGGACCGCCCCGACGCCTGGGAGGTCCAGGGCCGCGGCGAGCTCGCGCTCGCTATCCTCGTCGAGCAGATGCGCCGGGAGGGCTTCGAGCTCACCGTCGGCAAGCCGCAGGTCGTGACGCGCACGATCGACGGCAAGACGCACGAGCCGATGGAGCGCATGACGATCGACGTCCCCGAGGAGTACCTCGGTGCCGTCACGCAGCTCATGGCGCAGCGCAAGGGCCGCATGGAGACCATGTCGAACCACGGCACCGGCTGGATCCGCATGGAGTTCATGGTCCCCGCGCGCGGGCTCATCGGCTTCCGCACGCGCTTCCTCACGGAGACCCGCGGCACCGGCATCGCGTCGTCCATCTCCGAGGGCTACGAGCCGTGGGCCGGCCCCATCGAGACCCGCACGACCGGCTCGCTCGTCGCGGACCGTGCCGGCAAGGTGACGCCGTTCGCCATGATCAACCTCCAGGAGCGCGGCTCGTTCTTCGTCGACCCCACGCAGGAGGTCTACGAGGGCATGATCGTCGGCGAGAACTCGCGCAACGAGGACATGGACGTGAACATCACCAAGGAGAAGAAGCTCACGAACATGCGGTCCTCGACGGCCGACAACTTCGAGAACCTCATCCCGCCGCGCCACCTCACGCTCGAGGAGTCCCTCGAGTTCGCGCGCGAGGACGAGTGCGTCGAGGTCACGCCCGAGGTCGTACGCATCCGCAAGGTCCTGCTCGACCAGACCGAGCGCGCCCGCGCGACGTCGCGGGCCAAGCGCGCCTGACCCCTCCCGTGGGAGACCCCGTCGCCCGTCCCGCCGTCGTGCCCGCCGGCAGCGTCCGCGTCGTGCCCGACGGCGGGCTGCTCGCCGTCCACGCGCACCCGGACGACGAGACGCTCGCCACCGGCGCGCTCCTCGCCACCTGGGCGGCGGCGGGGGAGCGCGTCACGGTCGTGACGTGCACACGGGGGGAGCGCGGCGAGGTCATCGACACCGCGGCGCACCCGACCGGCGTCGGGCACCTCGAGGGGGAGGGACCCGCCCTCGCGGCCTACCGCGAGGGCGAGCTCGCGCGCGCCCTCGACGCGCTGGGCGTCACCGACCACGTCTTCCTGGACACGGCCGCCCCCCTCACCGCCTCCGGTGACGGTCCCGGCGTCGTGCCCGACGCCGGGCGCCTGGCCCGGTACACCGACTCCGGCATGGCGTGGGCCGCGCCGGGCATCGCGCGCGCGACGGCGGAGGCCGAGCTGCCCGACGGAGCGTTCGTCGGCGTCCCGCTCGACGAGGCGGCGTCCCGCCTCGCCGCCGTGGTCCTGTCGCGGCGACCGGCCGTCGTCGTGACGTACGAGGCGGGCGGGGGCTACGGGCACCCTGACCACGTGCGCGCGCACGACGTCACGGCCCGAGCGCTCGAGCTGCTCGACGAGGCGGGCGAGGGCACGCCCGAGCTCTGGACCGCCGTCGTGCCCGCCGCGCTGCTGCGCTCCGCGCGCCGCGCCGTGGGTGCCCAGCCCGAGGTCCGAGCGTTGCTCGAACGTGTCGACGGGCTCACGCTGCCCGACCCGTCGGCGGTACTGCCGTCCGTCGCGCTGCCCGAGGCGACCCCCGGGTCCGGCACGACGCCCCGGACCGGCACGACGCCCGGGTCCGGCGGCGAGCCGTCGCGCCCGGCGTTGCGGTCGGTGCCGGTCGCGCCGGTGCTCCCTGCCGTGCTCGGCGCCCTGCGCGCGCACGCCACGCAGGTGCAGCACGTCGGGACCGCGTCGTCCGCCGCCGACGACGACCTGCCGCTCGTCGGCTGGTACGCCCTGAGCAACGACGTGCTCGCGCCCCTGCCTTCACACGAGTTCTACGCCGCCTCCCGTCCCGCTCTGCGGGGCCCCCGGGATTCCGGCGCGCGCGGCCAGTAGCCTCTACCTGTGGAGAACAGCACCGGACGTGTCGTGGGTCGTGGAGCGGCGTGCGCGCTGATCGGGGCGATCGTCGGTCTCGTCGGCACGATCGCGCACCGCGCTCCCGTCGTCGACCTGCCGGCGCTGCACCTCGGGCTCGTCCTCGCCCTCCTCGCCGTCCTCGCGGCGGCGGTGCTGTCGCGGGCTTGGGGCGGTTACGCCGGGCTGCTGGGCTTCGGGGTCGGCTGGATGGTCGTCGTCCAGCTCCTCTCGCTCGAAGGACCGGGAGGCGACGTCCTCGTCCCCAGCCAGGTCGTCGGGTACGTCTGGATCTACGGTGGTCTGCTGGTCGTCGCGCTCGCCGCGTTCCTCCCGCGCTCGTGGTTCAGCGAGCGTCCCGTGCGGGCCGCTCTCCACGAGCGCCAGGTCGGGCAGAGCGGACATCAGGTGTAGATCCGCCCCGATAGAATCCCCGGTGCGGGCCACCGCACCCCTCGTCGTCACGCGCGCCTCGTCGCGCCCTCGCGTCACGGAGACAGTGGATGGGTCAGCCGACCGATCGAGACGAAGCTCTCGGCACGCCCCAGGACTCCTCGCCGGTACCCCCGGCGGGCGATCCGTCGACCCCCGCGGACGCAGGCACGACGCCCGCTGTGCCGGTGGACGACCGGTCGGGACCGGCGGCAGCGGGTGCTCCTGCCGATGCGGCGCGGGACCGCGACCAGGCGCCGGCGACGGCCGACGGTGCACCCACGGAGGGTGGCCAGGCGGCCCCGCAGTCCCCTGAGGTCGCGCCGACCGCGGACGAGTCCGGGAGCGTCGTCGAGAACGCCCACGACGGGGCGCCGGCCGTCACCGCCGAGGACCCTGCGGCCACGGCCACGTCGGGTGGCGAGGAGCCGGGCGTCGAGGCGCCCGAGGCACCGGGTGCCGGGGCGCCGGGTGCCGGCTCCTCCGAGGAGCTGGACGACGACACGCCGTACGTGCCGCTCGTGTTCGCCTTCGACCCTGCCGTCTCGGCGGTCGTCCGGTCCGCCGACGAGCCCGCGGCGCCCGAGCAGCCTGCCGCCGCGAGCAGCGGGCCGCAGGACGCCGTCGGCGCGAACGCTGCCGAGCCGGCTGCGTCCGCCGAGCCGGCTGCGTCCGCCGAGCCGGCTGCGTCCGCCGAGCCGGCTGCGTCCGCCGAGCCGGCTGCGTCCGCCGAGCCGGCCGCGTCCGCCGAGCCGGACGGCCCGGCCGAGCCGACGCCGGCCGCTGCGGCACCGGCCTCCGCTGCGCCCGCGCCTGACGAGTCGGCCCCGGTCGACCCGCGCCCGGGCACGCCCACCCAGCCCGAGACCGCCACGGTGCCGGTCGCAGAGGCGCCGGTCGCCGAGGTGCCGGTCGAGACCGGGCCGGTCGACGCTCCGCCGGCCGACGTCTCCACCGTTGACGCTCCTCCGGTCGACGCTCCGCCGGCCGAGACGACCGCCTCCGAGACGACGGCCTCCGACGAGGCGCCCGCTGGCGCCGCGTCGTCGGACACCGTGGTCCTGGACGCCGTCCCGGCCGTCCCTGGCGCGCAGGTCCCCGTCGAGCAGGCCCCGGCCGCCGAAGCCCCGGCCGCTGAGGTCCCAGTCTCCGAGGTCCCGGCCACCCCCCCGAGCGCTGCGGTCGAGCGGACCGAGGTGATCCCCGCCGTCGCGCCGTGGGAACGGCCCGCACCCGTGCGGGTCTCCACGAGGTCGGCCACGTCCGGCGCCGCGCCGGCCGAGCCGGCCGCGGCCACCGCGGCCACCGCGGCCACCGCGGCCCCTGCGGCCACAGCGGTCGGCGCGTTCGCGCCGGTCCCGCCGGACGAGGAGCGCGTGACGTCGCCGTTCGACGGCTTCGAGGAGGACGGCCCGCGCCGCGGGTGGGTCCGGGGTCTGCTGTGGACCGGGATCGCCGTCCTCGTGCTCGGCGGCCTGTACACCGGTGCCCAGTGGTACTTCTCGGACAAGGTCCCCAGCGGCACGACCGTCGCCGGCGTGGACGTCGGCGGGGCGACGCGGACCGCGGCGCAGGACGAGCTCGAGGCCGCCCTCGGCCCGCGCGCCGCGGAGCCCGTGACGCTCGTGGCCGGCGACGCCACCACGACGCTCGACCCGGCGACCTCCGGGCTCGCGTTCGACGCCGAGGCGACTGCGGAAGAGCTCACCGCCTTCTCGATGAACCCCGTGCGCCTGTGGGAGCACCTGTTCGGCGGCGAGGAGAAGCCGCCCGTCGTGACGGTCGACGAGGCCGCGCTCGACGCGCAGGTCGAGGCGCTGCGCGGCGGTCTCGACGTCGCGCCCGTCGACGGGACCGTGCAGTTCGTGGACGGCGCTCCGACCGCGACGCCCGCGGCCGACGGCGCGTCCGTCGTCGGGGACTCCGCGGTGGACACGATCGCGGCCGGCTGGCTCGTGACCGACGGCCCGATCGAGCTCGCGACGGAGCCCGTCGCCCCCGAGATCACCCAGGAGGAGACGGACGCTGCGCTCGCGGAGGCGCAGAAGGTCGTCTCCGCGCCGGTGGTCGTGGCGGTGGGGGACCAGTCGCCCGAGCTGCCCCCGGAGGTTCTCGCCGCGACCGCGTCGTACGCGGCCTCGGACGGCGCTCTCACCCTGACGTTCGACGGCACGGCGCTCGTGCAGGCGGTCGTGGACCGCACGAACGACCTGCTCACCGTCCCGGACGACGCGCACTTCGTCTTCTCGAACGGGGTCCCCGTCATCGAGGGCGGCGCACCGGGCACGACCATCGACCCGGCGGCGATCGCGACCGCCGTCGCGACGGCCGCCACCGGCGACGACCGGACGGCTCCGGTCGAGCTCGTCGAGAGCGACCCGGCGCAGTCGGTCGCGGCGCTCGAGGCGCTCGGGGTGAAGGAGAAGGTCTCGGAGTTCTCGACCCCGCTGACGAGCGAGCCCGTGCGCACCGAGAACCTGCGGGTCGGGGCGAGCAAGGTCAACGGCACGCTCGTCCTGCCGGGCGAGACCTTCTCGCTGACCGAGGCGCTGTCCCCGATCACGGCCGCGGGCGGCTACCGCTCCGCCGGCATCGTGCAGGACGGCAAGCACATCGAGGGCGTGGGCGGCGGTCTGTCGCAGATGGCGACCACGACCTACAACGCCGGCTTCTTCGCGGGCCTGGAGGACGTCGAGCACCGCCAGCACAGCTACTGGTTCTCGCGCTACCCGGCCGGGCGCGAGGCGACGATCTTCGTCGGCTCGCTCGACATGCGGTTCAAGAACGACACCCCCTACGGCGTGCTCATGCAGTCGTGGGTCGGCGGTGGGGAGCTGCACGTCGCGATCTGGAGCACGAAGCACTTCGAGGTCGAGACCACCGCGAGCCAGAAGTCGAACGTCGTCCAGCCCACGACGGTGACGCACACGGGCCCCGACTGCGTGCCGCAGGCGGCAGGGAACCCGGGCTTCTCCATCACGAACTACCGCAAGGTCTACCTGGACGGCGAGCTCGTCAAGGACGAGGCGGACCGGTGGACCTACAAGCCGGACAACCAGGTGGTCTGCGCTCCCTGAGCGCACCACCGGACGAGGAGTGCGCATGCTCGGACGCAGCGAACGGGAGTCGGGACCGCAGGCGCTGCTCGCCGCGACGGCGGCGGGCTGGGGCACCGAGGGCACGGCCGGCGACGCGCGCGGGCCAGCGGAGCGTGACGCGCTGCTCGACCTGGGCTCGACCACCGCGACCCTGTCGACCGTCGCGAGCATCGACGGGCTCTCCGCCGTCGTGCACCTCGGGCACCCCGCGCAGCCGTCGCACGAGCTCGAGAGGGCTCTGCTCGCCGCGCCGCCGTCCCTCGTCCTCTCGGCGGCCGTCGCGGTCCCGGCCCAGTGGGTGTGGGTCGGGCGGTCGGCGGGCGCGCAGGACGCGTCGGGGCCGGTCGTCGTCGACGAGGCGGGGATGCGCGACCGGCGCCACGTGCTGCGGACGATGGGCATGAGCCCTCGGCTCGTCCCGACGCGCACGTCGCTCGAGGAGCGGGTGGCGCTGGCCGGCTCCGACGGCACGCTCGTCGTCGAGCGCTCGGTCGCCACGTCGGCGCTCGGGCCGCTCGGCTTCGACGAGCTCCCCGGGAGCGAGGCCCTGTCCCAGGGGCCTCCGGTCTGGTACGGCCTGCTCGAGTCGCGCGAGTCGGCCCCCCGCGCCGCGGGCGCGGCCCAGGTCTGGTTCGCGTTCGGCCCGCGCGACGACCACCGCGGGTCGCTGCAGCAGACCCTCGGCCTCTTCGCGGACGCCGGGATCGACCTGCAGCACGTGCGCAGCCACCGCTCGCAGGCGGGTCCGCACATCTTCTTCTCCGCGTTCTCCTGCCCCGACGCCGACGTCCTCGACCGGCTCGTGGCGGACTTCGACGACCGCGGCGTCGCGCACCGGCTCCTCGCTGTGCTGCCGGGCCAGGAGTTCGTCCCCGGGCCGGACGCCCTGGCACCGCGCTGGTCGGCCGTCGGACCCCTGTCGCGGCCGGCCGACGCGCCGGCGGCAGAGCCCGATCTGCCCCACCTGCGGCCGGCGTGAGCGGCGTCGGCTACCTCGGGCCGCAGGGGTCGTTCACGCACCAGGCGGCCGCGGGCTGGGGACGTGACCACGCCGACGGCGCGGCGCTCGTCGCGCGCGGGTCGGTCGCCGACGTCTTCACCGCGGTGGCGGACGGGACCGACGCGCGCGGCGTCGTCGCGATCGAGAACACGGTCGAGGGCTACGTCGTCCCGTCGCTCGACGCGATCGTGGGCAGCGCCACGGTGGTCGCGGTCGACGAGGTCGTGCTCGACATCTCGTTCGACGCGTTCGTCCGCCCCGGCCACGGCACCCTGACGGAGGTGAGCGCGCACCCGCACGGGCTCGCCCAGTGCCAGGAGTTCGTGCTCCGCGAGGGGCTGCGCGCCGTGCCCGCGGCGTCGAACGCGGCGGCGTGCCGTGACGCCGGGACGCACCAGGTCGCGCTGGGCCCCAGCATCTGCGGCGAGCTCTACGGGCTGGACACGTACGCGCACGCGGTCGAGGACTTCGCCGGCGCCCGCACGCGCTTCCTCGTGCTCGCCCAGCGCTCCTCCGCGCGCGACGTGCTGGCGCGCACGCGCGCAGGGCACGACGGCGCGTGGCGGACCATGCTCGCCGTGACGCCGGTCGTCACCGGCCCGGGCGTGCTCGCGCGGATCACGCGGTCGTTCGGCGCGCGGGGCGTGAACCTGTCCAGTCTCATCACGCGCCCGCTGAAGGCGGTGGCCGGGACGTACGTCTTCGTGCTCACCGTCGACGGCGCCCCGTGGGACGTGCCCGTGCGCTCCGTCCTCGAGGACCTGCTCGCCGCAGGCGACTCCCTGAAGACGCTGGGCGTCGTGCCCGCGCGCGGCGAGCTCGACGAGTCGGTCCACGCCGACGTCGACGCGGCGCACGTCCCGGTCGGGAGCGTCGGGACCGACTCGTCGGCGGACGCGGTCCAGGGCGGGCTCCTGTGGTGACCGGCGCGGGACCCGGGGGCACGGCAGACCCCGGCTCGGTGGCGGTGGCCGGCCTGGGGCTCGTGGGCGGGTCGCTCGCGCGCCTCCTGCACGCGCGCGGCGTCGAGGTCACCGGCTTCGACGCGACCGCGGCGACGCGCGCGGCCGCGCGCGAGGCAGGGCTGCGCGTCGTGGACGACCTCGCGGCGCTGTGCGACCAGGAGCCGGACGTCCTCGTCCTCGCGGTGCCGCTGCGCGCGATGCGTGCCGTGACGACGGAGGTCGCGCGGCACGTCCGCGGCGCGACGGTCGTCACCGACGTGGGCAGCGTCAAGGGCGCCGTGCGGGACGCCGTCCGGGCAGCGGGTCTCGAGGCGCGGTACGTGGGCGCGCACCCCATGGCCGGCACGGAGCACTCCGGTTTCGACGCGTCGGACCCGGACCTGCTCGACGGCGCGTCCTGGGCGGTGACGGTCGACCCGTCGACGAGCGCCGACGCGTTCGCCGTCGTGCTGCGGCTCGTCACGGGCCCCCTGGGCGGCACGGTGCACGTCGTGACCGACGACGTGCACGACGAGTCGACCGCCCTCATCAGCCACGTGCCGCACGTGCTCGCGACCGAGCTGCTCGGCGTCGTCGCCGACGCCCCGGTGCGTGACGTCGCCCTCGGCCTGGCGGCAGGCAGCTTCCGTGACGCGACGCGCGTGGGCCGCACGGACCCGCGCCGCACCGAGGCGATGGTGACGGAGAACGCGGCCTGGGTCGCGTCCGCGCTCCGGGTCGTGGTGCGCGACCTCGAACGCCTCGTGCGCGCGCTCGAGTCCAACGCGCCGATCGGCGAGTTCTTCGACCGGCCGGACGCGGTGCGCGCGCTCCTCGCGGAGCAGGACGGGGCGCGCGCGCCCGAGCACGTGGCGCTCGACGAGGCAGGGGACTGGCGGGACCGGCTCACCGCGCTCGGCGCGCAGGGGCGCGTCGCCGTCGGTGTCGAGGACGGCGCCGTCGCCGTCCGCTGACGGACGGACCCGGTGGCACCTCGGCGCCCGCGGGTCGAGCCGCGGGCTCAGGTGGTCCGCCGCGGCGGTCGCGGCGGCACGACCTTCCCCGCGACGATCGCGTCCAGCGGCACCACGACGAGCGGCGGGCCGGCGTCCGCGGGACCGTGCCCGCGGTGGGGCAGCACGCTGCCGCCCGCGTCCTCGCGCAGGGTCAGCGCCGCGTCGTCGGTGCTCACGACGACGCCGATCACGTCCGTGACGGTCTTCCCGTCGCTCGTGACCTCCGCGGCGTCGAGGCGCCGGCGCACGACGACCCGGGTGCCTGGCGCCCAGGTCCGCCAGGGACCCTCGACGCGCCCGTCAGCGGGTCGTTCCTGCTCGCGCGACATGTCACGTCCGTCCACTGGCTGGTCTGCGGTGGCCGACCACCGCCCGACCTGAGCGATACTAGACGTGCATGCCCTCCGTGACCGCGCGCGGTCGCCGTCGGGCACGTGCCCCCCACGTGACCCGGCACCTCTCGCCGCGCCAGGTCCGAACGCCGCCAGAAAGGTTCCCGGTCGTGACATACGTGATCGCCCAGCCGTGCGTCGACGTCAAGGACAAGGCGTGCATCGAGGAATGTCCCGTGGACTGCATCTACGAGGGCAAGCGGTCGCTGTACATCCACCCGGACGAGTGCGTGGACTGCGGCGCGTGCGAGCCCGTCTGCCCGGTGGAGGCCATCTACTACGAGGACGACGTCCCCACCGAGTGGAGCGACTACTACCGCGCGAACGTCGAGTTCTTCGACGACCTCGGCTCGCCCGGCGGTGCCGCGAAGATGGGTCTCATCGAGAAGGACGACCCGATGATCGCGGCCCTCCCGCCGCAGGCCTGACCGGCCGGCGGGACATGGGCTTCGCCGACCTCTCCGGCCTCGCCTACCCCTGGGACACGCTCGCCCCGTACGTCGCGCGGGCCAAGGCCCACCCGCGCGGTCTCGTCGACCTGTCGATCGGTACGCCCGTCGACCCGACGCCGACGGTCGTGCGCGACGCGCTCGCCGCGGCATCCGACGCGCACGGCTACCCGACGACGCACGGCACCCCCGCGCTGCGCGAGGCCGTCGCCTCGTGGTTCGCGCGCCGGCGCGGGGTCGCGGACCTCGACCCGGACGCGGTCCTGCCCACGGTCGGGAGCAAGGAGCTCGTCGGCCTCCTGCCGTCGCTACTGCGCCTCGGCCCGGGGGACGTCGTCGTGCATCCCGAGACGGCGTACCCCACCTACGACGTCGGCGCCCGGCTCGCCGGCGCGACGCCGCTGGCGACGGACGACGTCGACGCGTGGGCAGGTCGTCCCGACGTCCGCCTCGTGTGGGTCAACTCCCCGAGCAACCCCACCGGGCGCGTGCTCGACGCCGCCCACCTCGCGCGGGTCGTCGCCGCCGCACGGGAGATCGGCGCCGTCGTGGCGAGCGACGAGTGCTACGCCGAGCTCGCCTGGTCCGAGCCGTACGCGACCGCGGGCGTCCCGAGCCTCCTCGACCCGGCGGTGAGCGGCGGCTCGCACGACGGGCTGCTCGTCACCTACTCCCTGTCCAAGCAGTCGAACGTCGCCGGGTACCGCGCGGCGTTCGTCGCGGGGGACGGCCGGCTCGTCGCGGACCTGCTCGCGACGCGCAAGCACCTCGGCATGATCGTTCCCGCCCCCGTGCAGGCAGCCATGGTCGCCGCCCTCACCGACGACGCCCACGTCGCAGAGCAGCGCGAGGTCTACGGTCGTCGTCGCGAGGTCCTGCTCGCGGCCCTGCGCGACGCGGGGCTCGGTGTGGACCACTCGGAGGCCGGCCTGTACCTCTGGGCGCGCCCGGAGCCCGGTCGGGACGAGCCGACGGACTGCTGGCAGACCGTGTCCGCGCTCGCGGACCTCGGCATACTGGTCGGACCGGGGTCGTTCTACGGCACGGGGGGTTCCGGGCACGTCCGGGTCGCTCTCACCGCGAGCGACGAACGCGTCCAGGAGGCTTCAGCGCGACTCTCCGGAGCCCGCTCGTTGGTGTGATCCGCCTCACTCTCGGGTGGTGATCTCGTGACGGTTCAGGATTGGTCACGTGCGGGTGATGCGGGGTACGGTCGACCGCGCGGCAACGGCGCGAGCAGCAGCAGGAAGGGAACCATGACCACCACACAGCAGGCGACGGTCCGCCTCCTCGTCGACGACCAGGCGCAGGACCTGCCTGTGGTCGCGGCGTCGGAGGGCAACGACGGCATCGTCGTGTCCTCCTTGCTGAAGTCCACCGGGCTCGTCACGGTCGACCCCGGCTTCATGAACACCGCGTCGTGCGAGTCGAGCGTCACGTACATCGACGGCGACGCCGGCATCCTGCGCTACCGCGGCTACCCCATCGAGCAGCTCGCCGAGCAGTCGAGCTTCCTCGAGGTCGCGTACCTCCTCATCCACGGCGAGCTGCCCGACACGCCGACCCTCGACGCGTTCGTCGAGCGCGTCAACCGCCACACCCTCGTGCACGAGGACTTCCGCACCTTCATGGGCACGTTCCCCCGGAACGCCCACCCCATGGCCGTCCTCTCCTCGGCGATCAACGCGCTGTCCACGTTCTACCCCGAGTCCCTCGACCCGTTCGACGACGAGACGGTCGAGCTCGCCACGGTCCTGCTCCTCGCGAAGACGCGCACCATCACGTCGTACCTGCACCGTCGCCGCGTCGGCGAGCCGCTGCTCTACCCCGACTACTCGCGCGGCTACGTCGACGACTTCCTCCGCATGACCTTCGCGACGCCGTACCAGCAGTACGAGGCCGACCCGGTCGTCGTCGACGCGCTCGACAAGCTCCTCATCCTGCACGCCGACCACGAGCAGAACTGCTCGACGTCGACCGTGCGCGTCGTCGGCTCGTCGCACGCCAACCTCTACGCGTCCGTCGCCGCCGGCGTCAACGCCCTCTCCGGCCCGCTGCACGGCGGCGCCAACGAGGCCGTCCTGTCGATGCTCGACAAGATCGCCAGCGCGGAGTACGACGTCGACACCTTCATGAAGAAGGTGAAGAACAAGGAGGACGGCGTCCGGCTCATGGGCTTCGGGCACCGCGTCTACAAGAACTACGACCCGCGCGCCGCGATCGTCAAGAAGTCCGCCGACGCCGTGCTGTCGACCCTCGGCAAGAAGGACCAGCTCCTCGACATCGCGATGCGCCTCGAGGAGATCGCCCTCCAGGACGACTACTTCGTGGAGCGCAAGCTCTACCCGAACGTCGACTTCTACACGGGCCTCATCTACAAGGCCATGGGCTTCTCCCCGGCCATGTTCACGCCGCTCTTCGCGCTCGGCCGCATGCCCGGCTGGATCGCGCAGTGGCGCGAGATGATGAAGGACCCCCAGACGAAGATCGGCCGCCCGCGCCAGGTCTACGTCGGCGAGACCGAGCGGGACTACGTCCCCGTCGCCGACCGCTGAGGTTTCACGGTCTCGACGCCGCGTCTCGCCCTCGGGTGAGGCGCGGCGTCCGTGCGTTCCGGGGGCGGTCTGGTTCGGCGCAGTGGTCGCCTCCGGGACCGGGTGTCGTGGTCGCCTCCGGGACGGGGTGTCGTGGTCGCCTCCGGGACGGGGTGGGATGTGCGGCGCCGGTCTACCATCCGCAGGCTCGTCCCTCGCCTGCTCCCGCCAGACCCACCACGACCGGCGCCGCACATCCCACCCCCTCCCTCGTCCGGTCCGTCACCTCGTCCGGTCGCGCGCTGCAGCTCAGGCGGGGTCGGGCGTGGCGACGGTGAGGCGGACGGTGCCCGGGGTGGGTGGTGCGGCGTCGGCGGGGTCGACGGTGGTCCAGGTCGGGTTGGTGCGGGTCCAGCGGCGGTCGGCGACCTCGACAGCCTCGACGTTCGTCGCGTCCGCCGACGCGACGGCCCACTGGGCGACGGCCCACGCGGCACGGTCCGGGCCGCCGTCGCCGGCCGCCGTCGGGAGGGACGTGGCGTCCACCGTCACCGCGCCGGTGGCGCCGTCCGTGGGGGTGACCGGGAGGGGGCCGAGGTCACGGGTGACGCGGGCGGTGAGAAGGGCCGCCGGGTCGGCGTCGGACCCGGGGAGCTCGCTGTCCGCGACCGTGGCGAGATCGCACGTGAGCGTCGCGGGGGAGTAGCCCGTGAGGGCGGACGCCCACGCGCGCGAGCGGGGCTCGTGCTGGGCGTACGCGTCGGGGAAGCCCGAGCGCTGCACGGCCTGGGCCGCGACGGTGACCTCCATGTCCTCGTAGCCCTCGATCGTCGCGAGGACGTCGTAGAAGGCGTTGGTCGAGTACACGGGGTCCATGATCTGCTCGACGCTGCCCCAGCCCTGTGACGGTCGCTGCTGGAACAGCCCGATCGAGTCCCGGTCTCCGTAGTCGATGTTCACGAGGCGCGACTCCTGGAGCGCCGTGGCGATCCCGATGGTCCCGGCGCGTGCGGGGAACCCGCGGCGCAGGGCCGTCGCGGTGACGAGCGCCGCGTTGTCGGCCTGCACGGTCGACAGGTACCAGGTGCGGCCGTCGGCGGTGGCGGCGCAGCGCTCGGCGACGGGGGTGTCCTCCTCGAGGCGGTTGAGCGCGACGACGACGCCCCCGACCGCGACCGCGGTCACCGTGAGGAGCGTGACCGCGGTGCGCAGCGGGCGCCGACGACGCCCGGCGCGTGCCGGTGGCAGGGTCCGGGTGCGGGGCGGGGACATCGGCGTCGGCTCGTCGGGTCGGAAGGGCAGGGATCAGTTGGCGTGCAGCGCCGCGTTGAGCTCGACGCCCGTCCCGGTGCGCGACACGGCCTCGACACCGCCCGTGAGCGAGTTGCGGCGGAACAGCAGGCCGGAGCGCCCGGCCAGCTCCCGGGCCTTGACCACGAGCGGCGCGCCCGTGTCGTCGGTCCGCCCGACCACGGTGACCTTCGTGCCGGCGGTGACGTACAGCCCGGACTCGACGACGCAGTCGTCCCCGAGCGGGATGCCGAGCCCCGCGTTCGCACCGAGCAGCGAGCGGCGGCCGACGGAGATCACCTCGCGCCCCCCGCCGGACAGCGTGCCCATGATCGACGCACCGCCCCCGACGTCGGACCCGTCACCGACGACGACGCCCGCCGAGATGCGGCCCTCGACCATCGACGTGCCGAGCGTGCCGGCGTTGAAGTTGACGAAGCCCTCGTGCATGACGGTCGTGCCGGGCGCGAGGTGCGCGCCGAGGCGGACGCGGTCGGCGTCGGCGATGCGCACTCCGGAGGGGACGACGTAGTCGACCATGCGCGGGAACTTGTCGACGCCGAGGACCGTCACGGACAGGCCCGCGGCACGCAGGCGCAGGCGCGTCTCCTCGAAGCCGGTGGTGGAGCACGGCCCGTGGTTCGTCCACACGACGTTGGCGAGGACCCCGAAGATCCCGTCGAGCGCGAGCCCGTGCGGCTCGACGAGGCAGTGGGACAGCAGGTGCAGGCGCAGGTAGGCGTCGGCGGTGTCTGCGGGCGGGACGTCCAGGTCGATCTCCGTGCGCACGACGACGACCTCGACGCGGCGGACCTCGTCGCGCTCCGCGAGCGCCTCCAGCGACGCGGGGACGCGCGCGTCCTCGGGGGCGGCGCCGAGCGCGGGCGAGGGGTACCAGACGTCGAGCACGGTGCCGTCGTCGGCGACGGTCGCGAGGCCGAGGCCCCACGCCGCGCGCGTTCCGGGGGCGGCCGCGGCCGGGGAGGTCGCAGGGGTCGCAGAAGTCATGCGGACCAGCCTATCCGCCGCCGGTAGGGTGCTGGGGTGACCTCTCCCACGGCACCTCCCACAGCGTCTCCTGCGGCCCGGGTGGCCCCCGTGCTCGATCTCGGCGGGGACCTCGTCGCGCTGTTCCGGGCGGTGTGCGACACGGCGTCGGTGAGCGGCGACGAGCGCGTGCTCGCGGACGCCGTCGAGGCGGCGCTGCGCGCGTGCGAGCACCTCGAGGTGGTCCGCGACGGCGACACGGTGGTCGCGCGCACGTCGCTGGGGCGTGATCGTCGCGTCGTGTTCGCCGGTCACCTCGACACGGTCCCGCTCACGGTCCCGCCGAACCTGCCGACGCGCGTCGTCGGCGAGGGCGACGCCGCGGAGGTCTGGGGTCGCGGCACGGTCGACATGAAGGGCGGGGTGGCGGTCGCGCTCGCGCTGGCCGCCGAGCTCGTGGAGCCCGCCCAGGACGTCACGTGGATCTTCTACGACAACGAGGAGGTCGCCGCGGAGCTGAACGGGCTCGGGCGCCTCGTGCGCAACCGTCCCGACCTCGTCGCGGGTGACTTCGCCGTCCTCGGCGAGCCCACGTCCGCCGGGCTGGAGGGCGGGTGCAACGGCACGCTGCGGGCCGACGTGCGCGTCCCCGGCGTCGCCGCGCACTCGGCGCGCGCGTGGACGGGCTCCAACGCGATCCACGCCGCCCACGAGGTGCTGGACCGCCTGGCCGCGTACGTCCCGGCGGAGGCGGAGGTCGACGGGCTCGTGTATCGCGAGGGCCTCAACGCCGTCGGCATCCGTGGCGGTGTCGCGGGGAACGTCGTCCCGGACGAGTGCGTCGTGACGGTCAACTACCGCTTCGCGCCGTCGCGCACGGTCGACGACGCGGCGCGGCACGTCACGGACCTCTTCTCCGGGTTCGAGGTCACCGTGACCGACGCGGCGCCCGGTGCCCGTCCTGGTCTCGACGACCCGCTCGCGGCCGACTTCGCGGCGAAGGTGCTCGCCGTGACCGGCGGCGCGCCCGGCCCGAAGTACGGCTGGACGGACGTCGCGCGCTTCGCGGAGCTCGGCGTCCCGGCCGTGAACTTCGGCCCCGGCGACCCGTTGCTCGCCCACAAGGACGACGAGCGGTGCCCCGTCGCGCAGCTCGCGCTGTGCCGTGACGCGTTGCGTGCGTGGCTGTCGGGCGACGACGCGGCATAGGCTCGGCGCATGAGCGACATCAGGGGTACCGACAGGCGTGCTGCGAGGCGGGAGGACGGGTCCGACGAGGGCATGCCGCAGCGCGGCACGGGGTACCGCAAGGGGCCGGTGCTGCTGCGCGGCGACCAGATCCCGC
Source organism: Cellulosimicrobium sp. PMB13 (assembly GCF_051294865.1). Lineage (NCBI taxonomy): Bacteria > Bacillati > Actinomycetota > Actinomycetes > Micrococcales > Promicromonosporaceae > Cellulosimicrobium > Cellulosimicrobium sp. PMB13. The sequence goes on from NZ_CP145910.1 coordinate 2,415,535, forward strand.
AGCAGACGACCGACCAGCGGCTGCTCGACTCGAGCCAGAGCGCGGACTGGGTGCACTCCGACCCGTGGCGCGTGATGAGGATCCAGAGCGAGTTCGTCGAGGGTTTCGGCGCGCTCGCCGAGCTCGGTCCCGCCGTCTCCGTCTTCGGCTCCGCGCGGACCAAGCCGGACCACCCGGACTACGCGCTCGCCGAGGACGTCGGCCGGCGGCTCGTCGCCGAGGGGTTCGCCGTCATCACGGGCGGCGGGCCGGGGATCATGGAGGCGGCGAACAAGGGTGCCGCCGAGGCCGGTGGGACGTCGGTCGGCCTCGGGATCGAGCTGCCGTTCGAGCAGGGGATGAACCCCTACGTGAACCTCGGCGTGAACTTCCGCTACTTCTTCGCGCGCAAGACGATGTTCGTCAAGTACGCCCAGGGGTTCGTCGTGCTCCCGGGCGGGTTCGGGACGTTCGACGAGCTGTTCGAGGCCCTGACGCTCGTCCAGACGCACAAGATCACGGAGTTCCCGCTCGCCCTCGTCGGGACGGACTACTGGGGCGGCCTGCTCGAGTGGGCGCGCTCCGCCGTCGTCGACCGCGGCATGATCAGCGCTCAGGACGTCGACCTGCTGCACGTGTGCGACGACCCGGCGGAGGCCGTGGCCTACGTGTGCGAGCGGGGGGCGCAGCTGCGCGCCGAGGAGGTCGAGGCGGCTGCGGAGCTCGAGGCCGCCCAGCTGCGCGCCGCCGACGCCGGCTGACCGGCGTGGGCGTCGACCTGCCCCCGCTCGGCGTCCCGCCGCGCGGCACGGCGCTCGTCCTGCGCGGGCGTGAGCTCGGACGCCCCGCGGTCATGGCGATCGTCAACCGCACCGACGACTCGTTCTGGGCGGGTGCCCGCCAGCTCGACGACGGCGCCGCGCTCGCGGCCGTCGCGCGCGCGGCCGAGGAGGGCGCGGACCTCGTCGACGTCGGCGGGGTGCGCGCCGGCGTCGGGCCCGAGATCACGACCGCGGAGGAGATCCGGCGCGTCGTGCCCTTCGTCGCCCGGGTGCGGGAGGAGTTCCCGGACCTGCTCGTCAGCGTCGACACGTGGCGTGCGGAGGTCGCCCACGAGGCGGCGCTCGCGGGCGCCGACCTGGTCAACGACACGTGGGCGGGGCACGACCCGCGCCTGGTCGAGGTCGCGGGCGAGCACGGGGTCGGGGTCGTGTGCTCCCACACGGGCGGGGCGACGCCGCGGACCGACCCGTACCGCGTGGCCTACCCCGCGCTGCCCGGCGCGACCGACCCCCGCGACGGCGTCGTGCAGGACGTGGTGGCGACGGTGCGCGCCGCGGCCGAGCGCGCCGTGGCGTGCGGCGTCCCGCGAGCATCCGTGCTCGTCGACCCGACGCACGACTTCGGCAAGAACACGTGGCACTCGCTGCACCTGCTGCGGCGCACCGAGGTGCTCGCCGGGCTCGGGTTCCCCCTCCTCATGGCGCTGTCGCGCAAGGACTTCGTCGGCGAGACGCTCGACCTTCCCGCCGACGAACGCCTCGAGGGCACGCTCGCCGCGACCGCCGTCGCGGCGTGGCTGGGTGCGCGGGTGTTCCGCGCGCACGACGTCGCGGCGACGCGCCGCGTGCTCGACCTCGTCGCTGCCGTGCGCGACGAGGCGCCGCCCGCGAGAGCGCTCCGAGGGCTGACGTGACCGCGCCGGGGGAGGAGCCCGCGGGCACCGCAGGCCTGTCCGTGCGGTCGTCGCGCCCGGTCGGCCGCGCGCTGCGGCCGGGCACGTGGCCGTGGTGGGTCCAGGCGCTCGCCGTGTACGGCCTCGCGCGCGCCGTGAGCGCGCTGATCCTCGTCGTCGTCTCGCGCGCCCAGGAGGAGAACCTCTGGACCGAGGCCTCGCCGTCGTACCTGGCCTACGTGGGCCGGATGTGGGACGCGAGCTGGTACGAGCAGATCTACGCGTCGGGCTACCCCGACGTCCTGCCCGTCGGCGAGGACGGTGCGGTGGAGCAGAACGCGTGGGCCTTCTTCCCGCTGTTCCCGAGCCTCGTGCGCGGCCTCGACGCGGTCACCGGGGCCGGCTGGGACGTCCTGGCGCCGACGCTCGCGCTGGCGTGCGGCGCGGGAGCCGTCGTCGTGATCCACCGGCTCGTCGCGACGGCGGGCGCTGCGGCCGTCGTACGACGGCCCGGTCTGCCGCTCGCCACCGTGCTGCTCGTGAGCCTCTTCCCGTCGAGCCCGGTGCTCCAGGTCGCCTACACGGAGTCGCTCGCCCTGCTGCTGGTCGCGGCCTCCCTGCTGCTCGTCGCGCGCCGCCGGTACGGGTGGGCGGCGCTGGTCATCCTGCTCCTCGGGCTCACGCGCGCCGTCGCGCTCCCCATGGCGGCGGTCGTGGTCTGGCACGCGGTCGTCAGGTGGCGCCGCGGTGACCTGCGCCTGCCCGACGCCGCGCGCCTCGCCGGCCTCCTCGCCGTCGCCGTGGGCAGCGGGCTGCTGTGGCCGTGGGTGTGCGGGCTCGTCACGGGCACGCACCAGGGGTACTTCAGGACGCAGGAGGCGTGGCGCGGGGGAGCGGACGTCGTGCCGTTCGTGCCGTGGGTCGACGTGTCGCGCTGGCTCTTCGACGGTGCGGGGCCGTGGGTCCTCGGGCTGCTGCTCGCCCTGGTGGCTGCCCTGGTGCTCAACCCCGTCGCGGCACGGCTCGGCCCCGAGATGCACGCGTGGGCCGGGGCCTACCTCGCCTATCTCGTCGCGACGGTCCAGCCGGGGACCTCGCTCGTGCGCTTCCTCCTCCTCGCCTTTCCCCTCGGCGCGGTCACGGCAGGCTGGACCCGCTCGCGCGCGTGGCTCGCCGCGGTGTCCCTCGTGTTCGTGGCCGGCCAGGCATGGTGGGTCTGGCAGCTGTGGCGCCTGGTCCCACCGTCGGGCTGGCCGCCGTGACGCCCAGGGCGTCGGCCGGTGTGAACTAGACTGTCCTGCGGGCGTCGTCGGAGGTCGGACGCGCGTCCGGGGTGCGCGGTGGTGCACGTCCGGACGTGGGTCGGGCTCTGATGGGCGCCCCTCCCCGCGCACGCGGGGTGAACCCGGGACTACGGAATGGAGAGCCACCAATGGCTGCGATGAAGCCGCGGACGGGTGACGGCCCGCTGGAGGTCACCAAGGAAGGGCGAGGCATCGTCATGCGCGTCCCGCTCGAGGGTGGTGGGCGGCTCGTCGTGGAGCTCAACGCGACCGAGGCGAGCGAGCTCGGCGACGCGCTCCAGGCCGTGGTGGGCTGATTGGCGGCTCGTGACCGCGCCGTGACGTCCGGGCCCGGGTTCCCGCGCTCGCTGCCCGACGTGGTGGCGGCCCAGGGGACCGTTCGCGAGTCCCCGCTCCTGGTAGACGACGACGTCGCGGCGCTCGTCGTCGCGGTCGCTCCTGCCCGGGAGCCCGGGGACGGTCTCCAGCCCCGTGCCGGCACGGTCGACGCCGCGGTGCGCTACGGCGTCGACCTCGCGGAGCTGGCCGAGCGCTCCGGCGGTCCCTCGTTCGAGGGCCGGGCGGGTGACGTCGTGCGCGTGGACCTGCCCCGGGCCCACGTGGGGTCCACCGGACGGTTGCCGTGGGCCGGGCTGCCGACCCGGCTCGTGCTCCTGGGGATCGGGTCCGGTGACGCCGCCGCCCTGCGCCGCGCCGGCGCGGCGCTCGCCCGCTCGGTCCGCGGACTGGAACGCGTCGTGAGCGCGGTGACGTCCGAGGCGGACCCGGACGGCGTGCGCGCGTTCGTCGAGGGCTACCTGCTCGCCGCCTACCGGCAGCCACGCCGCTCCGGCGCGGCGGCCGCGCGGACGTCGGCACGGACCCCTGCGCAGGCGCCCACCACGGGACGCGGCGCGGAGGCGCCCGCCGAGCAGCTCGTGCTCCTCTCCGCGGCGTCGAGCCACGACCCCGAGCCGGCGATCGAGGCCGCGCGCCGGGCCGCGCGTGCCACGTGGCTCGCCCGGGACCTGGCGAACACGCCCTCGGACCTGAAGGACCCCGCCTGGCTCGCGGAGCAGGCCCGCTCGATCGCGCAGGAGCACGGGCTGGACGTCCGGGTCCGCGACGCGGGCGAGCTCGCGGCGGAGGGCTTCGGCGCGATCCTCGCCGTCGGTGCCGGCTCGTCGCGCGGGCCACGGCTCGTGACGGTCAGCTACGACCCGCGCGACCACGGCCTGGCCTCCACCGGCTCCACCACGGACGCGCCCCGTCACGTCGTGGTCGTCGGCAAGGGGATCACGTACGACACCGGCGGCCTGTCGATCAAGCCGCGCGAGGCCATGGTGCCGATGAAGACCGACATGGCGGGCGCGGCGGTGGCGCTCGCGGTCGTCCTCGGCGCGGCCGAGACGCGCTCCGAGCACCGGGTGACGGCGGTCCTGCCGCTCGCCGAGAACCACGTCGGCGCGGCCTCGTACCGGCCGGGCGACGTGCTGCGCACGTACTCCGGGCGCACGGTCGAGGTCGCGAACACCGACGCGGAGGGTCGGCTGGTCCTCGCGGACGCGCTCGCGTATGCGCTCGCCGAGCTCGCGCCGGACGTGCTCGTGGACGTCGCGACGCTCACCGGCGCCGCGACCCTCGGCCTCGGACGCGGTCACGGTGCGCTCTACGCGACCGACGACGCGCTCGCCGGGGCGATCGAGGACGCCGCGACCGTCACTGGGGAGCGCGTGTGGCGCATGCCGCTCGTCGCGGACTACGCGCAGGCCCTGCGGTCCGAGGTCGCGGACCTGCGGCACGTCCCTCTCGAGAGCCCCGGTGGTGGGTCCATCACCGCCGCGCTGTTCCTGCGCGAGTTCGTCGGGGACGTGCCGTGGGCGCACCTCGACATCGCGGGACCGGCCCGGGCGACGTCCGACCGCCACGAGGTCACCGAGGGCGCGACCGGGTACGGGGCCCGGCTGCTCCTGGCAGCGCTGGACCGGCTCTGACCGTTCGACCGGCCGCTCGACCGGGTCTGACCCCTGGGCTGGCCGTCGGTCACGCCTGGACGGGTGGTGCTCAGCGGCGCACGGCGAGCAGGAGGCCGTCGCCGCTCGGCAGGAGCGCCGGGAGCACGCGGTCGTCGGCACGCAGTGTGCGTCCGACCTCCCGCACGATCGTGGTGACCTCGTCGCGCCGCGCCGGGTCTGCGACGCGGTCGTGCGAGAGGGCGCCGTCGACGGCCAGCACCCCGCCAGGGCGCAGCAGGCGCAGGCCCTGCTCGACGAACTCGGGGTAGCTGTGCTTGTCGGCCCCGACGAGGACGAGGTCGTACGCGCCGTCGGTGAGCCGGGGCAGGACGTCGCTCGCCCGGCCGGGGATCGTGCGGGTGCGCGCAGGCGGCAGCCCCTCTTCGGCGAAGGCCTCCTTCGCCGCGCGCTGGTGCTCGACCTCGACGTCGATCGTGGTCAGGACGCCGTCCGCCGGCATGCCGCGCAGGAGCCAGAGCGACGCGACGCCCGTGCCCGTGCCGATCTCCACCACGGAGCGTGCCCCGAGCGCTGCGGCGAGGACGCGCAGGACCGCTCCGGCGCCCGGGAGGATGGCCGGGCAGCCGAGCTCGGCGGCGCGGTCGCGGGCGCGCAGCAGGACCTCGTCCTCCTGGACGAAGTCCTCGCTGTACACCCAGCTGGCCGCCTTGGCGCTGCGGTTGGTGCCGACGTCGTTGCTGATCGAAGCCTCCGCGTGCTCGGGCCCTGCGTCCCCGCACCTGACGGGCGCGGGGCGGGCGCGGAGCGCGCCCTGCCTCGGATCGTACCCGTGTTCGCCCACGGCGCCCGGGACGACGCCCCGTCCGGTGCCCAGGGACGCGCCAGGACGCGCCAGGACGCGCCGGGACGCGCCGGAGGTGTCCGCTCGTGTGTGCACGTGGCGTGGACGTGCCGCGCGGGTCCGGTCGGGGACCGGGAACACCGACCGGGCGCCCCGCGTTGTTCTGGGACGATGGACGGTGTGAGCGACAGACGACCGACGACCCCGGCGAGCGGACCGGAGGGCGCGGCCGCGTGGGTGCCCCCGACGTGGGACGCCATCGTGCGCGAGCACTCGGCCCGCGTGTTCCGGCTCGCCTACCGCCTCACCGGGAACCGGCACGACGCCGAGGACCTCACCCAGGAGACGTTCGTCCGCGTGTTCCGCTCGCTGTCGAGCTACACGCCGGGCACGTTCGAGGGCTGGCTCCACCGGATCACCACCAACCTCTTCCTCGACCAGGTCCGCCGCAAGCAGCGCATCCGGATGGAAGCCATGGGGGACGACGACTCCCACTACCCGGCGCGCGGGGAGCTCGCCCAGCCCGAGCGGGGCTTCGAGCACGCGAACCTCGACCACGACGTCCAGCGCGCGCTCGACGCCCTGAGCCCCGAGTACCGTGCGGCCGTCGTCCTGTGCGACATCGAGGGGCTGTCCTACGAGGAGATCGCGCTCACCCTCGGGATCAAGCTCGGGACCGTGCGCTCCCGGATCCACCGGGCACGCGCGCAGCTGCGGGCGGCGCTGCCGCACCGCGACCCGCACGACCGTCCGGCGGCCGCCGCCTCCGACGAGCAGCCGGCGCGCACCGCCCAGGAGGTGGCGTGACGTCCCACCTGGGCTCGCGGCTCTCCGCGCTCGTCGACGGCCAGCTCTCCCCGGCCGAGTCGGAGCGCGCCCTCGTCCACGTCGCCGGGTGCGTCCGGTGCGCCGACGAGCTCGCCGCGGCACGGGCCGCGCGACGTGCGCTGAGCGCCGCCGCCCACGTCGAGCCGGCGCCCGACCTCACGGCACGCCTGCTCGCCCTCTCGGCCCAGATCCCCCCGAGCGACCAGGACCCCCTGCGCCGCGCGCCGGTGGCCACCGACCCCTGGGCGCAGCGCCCCGCCCTGCCCGCCGGCGCGTGGAGCGGCGAGCTGCGCGGCGGGGTGCTCCGTCGGCGGGTCGCGACGGCACTGGCGGGGGGCGTCGGGGTCGTGGCCGTCGGGCTGTTCGCGCTCGGCGAGAGCCCGGTCGTCACCCCGGAGCTGCACCGGTCGGACCCCCTGACGGTGCTGGCCCAGGCCGCCCCGCGCGTCACCGCGGCAGGGACCGGCTCGCTGGCCGCCGGCACCGACCCGGGCCTCGCGTCGCTCGCCGCGCGGGGATGGACCGGGCCCACCGAGCTCCCGGACGGGGTCACCGTGGCCGCCGTGCGCGAGGACACGGCCCGGCAGGTCCTCGAGATCGACCTCGCCACCCCGACGGGCGAGGTCGTCGTCCGCGAGCAGGTGGGCCTCCTCGACGAGACGGCGCTCGGCGGGCTCGACACCTGGGACGTCGACGGACGCCGCGTGCACGTGCTGTCCGAGGATCCGTGGCACGTGGTCTGGCAGTCCGGCGACACGGTGATCGACGTCGTCGCGGACACCGAGCACGAGGTGCTGGCCGATCTCGTGGCGGCGTTCCCCGACCGCGACTACGATGCCGGGGTCCCGGCGCGCATCTCCCGGGGCTGGACGACCATGACAGGAGCGCTCGGCACCTCATGACCGAACCCGCTGCACCCGGGCCCGGCGGGGACGCCCCGCAGCGTCCGGACGAGCCGTCGCAGGCACCACAGGCACAGGCACCGCAGGCACCGAAGGCACCGCACAACCCGTTCGCGCCGCCGTCGGCGTACCGGTCCGTCGACCGCGTCGCGCCCACCGCGGTGCCGGTGCCGCCGCCCCCGTCCCGGTCGGACGCGTCCGCACCGGACACCCACGGCGCGGCGACGGCGGGGCGGACGACGACGGGCCCGGCCGGTCCCGGGCCGACGCACGCGTCGGCGCAGGACGCGTGGGACCCGTTGGGCGCGCTGGGCGCGAACCGGCCTGCGTCACCCGTGGGAGGGCGTCCCGACCCCGGCCGGCCGACGGTGGACCCCACGCTGGTCGCGCCGCCCGTCGTCGCGGGACGACGTCGGCGGCTCGCCACGGGGAGCGTCGTGGGCCTCGTCGTGCTCGCGCTCGCCGCGGGCGCGTTCGGCGGGGTGGCCGCGGACCGCCTCCTCGACGAGCCCTCGCAGCGCGCGTCGGTCACGCTGCCCGCGGCCAGCGTGGAGACGGACGTGGAGCGGGCGCCCGGCTCCGTGGCGGACATCGCCGCGACCGTGCTGCCCAGCGTCGTCTCGCTCCAGGTCCGGGGCGGGGACGGTGTCGCGACGGGGTCCGGGTTCGTCCTCACGGAGGACGGCTACATCCTCACCAACAACCACGTCGTGGCGGGCGCCGCCGAGGGTGGTGACGTGGTCGTCCTCTTCGCCGACGGGCACGAGAGCACGGCAGAGCTCGTCGGCCGGACGGTCGACTACGACCTGGCCGTCGTGAAGGTCGAGGAGTCCGGCCTGACCCCGCTCGCCCTCGGGGACTCGGACGGCGTGGTCGTCGGGGACCCGGTCGTCGCCGTCGGTGCGCCCCTCGGCCTCAACGGCACGGTCACCACGGGCATCGTCAGCGCGCTGAACCGTCCCGTCCAGGCGGGCGAGGCCGCGCAGACCGCGTTCATCAACGCCATCCAGACGGACGCGGCCATCAACCCGGGCAACTCCGGAGGGCCGCTGGTGAACGGGCAGGGCGAGGTCGTCGGGATCAACTCCGCCATCGCGCAGCCCCCGGGCGCCATGGCGGCGACGGGGAGCATCGGCCTCGGCTTCGCGATCCCGTCCAACCAAGCTCGGCGGACCGCGGAACAGCTCATCGCCGACGGCGTCGCGACGTACCCGGTCATCGGGGTGCTGCTCGACCAGCGGTACCAGGGCGAGGGCGTCCAGGTCTCGACGGACCCCCAGCAGGGCCAGCAGGCGGTGACGCCCGACGGTCCTGCGGACGCCGCGGGGATCCGTCCCGGTGACGTGATCCTCTCGATCGACGGGCGGCCTGTCACCGAGTCCGACGAGCTGATCGTTGCGATCCGCGCGAAGGCGCCGGGGGACGCGGTCACGTTGCGGGTGCGGGCCGGCGGGCAGGAGCGCGACGTGCGCGTCGTCCTCGACGAGGCGACGAGCGAGTAGTCTGACGCCGTGTTCGGGATCAACGGAGCCGAGTTCGTCGTGCTCCTCATCGTCGCGGTGATCATCATCGGTCCCGAACGGCTGCCCCGCTACGCCGAGCAGCTCGGCGGGTTCGTGCGCTCGGCGCGCGGCTACGTCCGCGACGCCAAGGCGCGGGTGGACGCCGAGATCGGCGAGGAGCTGGGCGACGTCGACTGGTCGAAGCTCGACCCGCGCCAGTACGACCCGCGACGCATCGTGCGCGAGGCGTTGCTCGACGACGACGAGCCCGCTCCGACGCGCGCCACGCCGCCGCCGCCGCCCGCGCCGACGGTGTCGAGCGGGCCTGCGCCCTTCGACGACGAGGCGACCTGACGGCACCGACGTGCCCGTCGCGTCGTGGACCGGCGAGGTGGACGCGATTCGGTCGGGGCCCGTCGACCTGTCAGAATGGGCCAATGTCCATCGAGGTGACCGAGAGCGGAACGGCCCGGACGGCGGCGGGGACCGCGTCGTCGCAGACCGGGACGAAGCCACCGGGGACCGCTCCGCGCATCCTGTCCGGGATGCAGCCCACCGAGGACTCGCTCCAGCTCGGCAACTACATCGGCGCGCTGACGCAGTGGGTCGCGCTGCAGGACTCCTACGACGCGCTGTACTGCGTCGTCGACCTCCACGCCCTCACGGTGAACCCGGACCCGGCGCGGCTGCGCGAGCGCACGCGGCGCACGGCGGCCCAGTACCTCGCCGGCGGCGTCGACCCGGACCGCTCCGCGCTGTTCGTCCAGTCGCACGTCCCGCAGCACGCGGAGCTGTCCTGGGTGCTGTCGTGCCAGACGGGATTCGGCGAGGCCGGCCGGATGACGCAGTTCAAGGACAAGTCCGCGAAGCAGGGCGCCGAGGGCACGACGGTCGGGCTCTTCACCTACCCGGTGCTCATGGCCGCGGACATCCTCCTGTACGACGCGGCGCTCGTGCCCGTCGGCGAGGACCAGCGCCAGCACCTCGAGCTCGCCCGCAACCTCGCGGAGCGCCTCAACGCGCGGTTCGGTGAGGGCACGGCGGTGGTCCCGGAGCCCCACATCGTGCGGTCGGTCGCGAAGATCTACGACCTCCAGGAGCCGACGGCGAAGATGAGCAAGTCGTCGTCGAACGGCAAGGGCGTCATCTGGCTGCTCGAGGACCCGAAGGTGGCCGCGAAGCGGATCCGCTCGGCCGCGACGGACTCCGAGAACGAGATCCGCTACGACCCGGCCGCCAAGCCGGGGGTGTCCAACCTCCTGACGATCTTCTCGGCGCTCACCGGCCGTGACGTCGAGGCGATCGCCGCCGAGTACGACGGTCGCGGGTACGGGCACCTCAAGGTGGACCTCGCCGAGGTCGTCGTGGAGTTCCTCACGCCGTTCCAGGAACGGGCGAACACGTACCTCGCGGACCCGGCCGAGCTCGACGCGGTCCTCGCCCGCGGCGCGCAGAAGGCTCGCGAGATCGCCGCGGGGACGCTCGCGCGGGTCTACGACCGGGTCGGCCTCCTCCCCGCCGGGGGGACGACGGCGTGAACCTGCCGGAACGCGGGCCCTCGCAGCTGCGGGTCGGCATCGCGATCGAGGTCCCGCCGCCGTTCGGCCCGGAGCTCCAGACGGCGCGTGCGCGGTTCGGGGATCCCCTCGCGGCGCTGATCCCCCCGCACATCACGCTGCTGGGCCCGACCGTGCTCGACCCCGAACAGCTCGACGGGGTCGTCGAGCACCTCGCGCGGGTCGCGGCCGAGGGGGCGCCGTTCCGGATCCACCTGCGGGGGAGCGCGACCTTCCGCCCCGTCTCACCGGTCGTGTTCGTCCAGGTGGTCGAGGGCATCGCCGAGTGCGAGCACCTGGAGAGCGTCGTCCGCAGCGGTCCTCTCGAGCAGGAGCTGCGCTTCAACTACCACCCGCACGTCACCGTGGCGCACGAGGTGGACGACCAGGCTCTGGACCGCGCGTTCGACGAGATGGCGTCCTACGAGGCGCGGTTCGCGGTGGACGGCTTCCACCTCTACGAGCACGGCGACGACGCCGTGTGGCGGCCCCGGCAGCTCTTCCACCTCACCGGGGATGCTCGCTCCACGGACCCCTCGTAGTCTCAGGGCGTGACCACGCCGGACCACCCGCCGCCGACGTTCCGGCGTGTCGCGGCCCGTGCGACGGCCGTCGAGGAGTGGTGGAAGGACAGCCGCGCCGGTCGCGCGACGTACCGCTACCTCTACTCCCGCGGCGCCCTGCTGTGCGGCGGCATCGCGTACTCCGCGCTGTTCTCGCTCTTCGCCGCGCTCACGATCGGGTACACGGTCTTCATGCAGGTCCTCGGCGGGCGCCGGGAACTCATGGACGCGGTCTTCGCGTGGATGAACGACCTCGTCCCCGGGCTCATCGCGGTCGACGGGAAGCCGGGAGCCATCAAGCCCGACGACCTGCTGCTCGACTCGGGCCTGAGCGTGACGAGCGTCGTCGCCGGGGTGGTCCTGCTCTTCTCCGCGGTCTCGTTCATGTACCACCTGCGCGGTGCGGTGCGCACGATGTTCGGCGTGAGCGACGTGGGCCAGAGCCCGGTGCTCGCCCGCGTGCGGGCGTTCCTCGGTTTCGTCCTCCTCGCCGTCCTGATCCTCGTGTCGGCCACCGCGGCGGTCGCCGTCACGACGCTCGGGAACCACGTCATGGCCGCTCTCGGGCTCTCGGGCGGCGCCGCCGTGCTGGTGTCCGTCGCCGGCGTGCTCGTGAGCCTGCTGGTCGACGCGGTCGTCGTCGTGCTCGTCGTCGTGCTGCTCGCCGGGGTGGACGTGCGTCGGCGCGACCTCGTCGTCGGCTCGCTCACCGCCGCCACGGCGTTCGGCGGCCTGCGCTACCTCGGGTCGTCGTTCGTCGCGGGCAGCGCGAGCCGCAACGCCCTGCTCGCGTCGTTCGCCGTCCTCGTGACGCTGCTCCTGCTCGTCAACTTCATGGCCCGCATCCTGCTCGCGGTGTGCGCCTGGATGGCCGACCCGCCACGGGTCGCGGAGCCGGATGCCGAAGGCCCGCGTCACGCCCGCGACGGCCGCCCCGAGCTGCCGGTGCTCGACGGCGCCCCGACGGTCACGGGACGCCACGTCCGCGTCGACGGCGAGACGGGGCTCGAGCAGCAGGTCCGAGCGGGCCACGGCCGGGGAAAGCCCTGGAGCCCGGTCGTCCGCGGCGTCCGCAAGGGCCGCCTCACCCGCGGCGCCTGAACCGTCCCGCTCAGCGTTGAGCAAAGTCGCCCGCTCAGCGTAGAGCGATGAAACGCGCTGCCAACGGTCCGACGTGAGCACCGCGCACGGCGGGACGACGAAGGGGTGGGGGTGCTGCTGCCCGGTCGTGGTGGGTCTGGCAGGCGACGCGAGGTACGAGCGTCGCGGGTAGACCGGGCAGCAGCACCCCCACCCCGGTCCCAGGGTGGCGACGCGCCGAGTGGAGCAACCGTCAGAACGCGCGCGTGATCATCGCGCGCTTGACCTCCTGGATCGCCTTCGTGACCTCGATGCCGCGCGGGCACGCCTCGGTGCAGTTGAAGGTCGTGCGGCAGCGCCACACGCCCTCCTTGTCGTTGAGGATCTCCAGGCGCTGCGTGGCGCCCTCGTCACGGCTGTCGAAGATGAAGCGGTGCGCGTTGACGATCGCGGCGGGGCCGAAGTACTGCCCGTCGGTCCAGAACACGGGGCACGACGACGTGCACGCGGCGCACAAAATGCACTTGGTGGTGTCGTCGAAGCGCTCGCGCTGCTCGGCGGACTGAAGCCGTTCCTTGCTCGGCTCGTTCCCCGACGTGATGAGGAACGGCATGATCTCGCGGTAGGACGCGAAGAACGGCTCCATGTCCACGACGAGGTCCTTGACCACGGGCAGGCCCTTGATGGGCTCGACCGTGATGGGCTTGTCGGGGTTGACGTCCTTGAGGAGCGTCTTGCACGCGAGCCGGTTGCGGCCGTTGATCCGCATCGCGTCCGAGCCGCACACGCCGTGCGCGCACGACCGCCGGAACGTCAGCGAGCCGTCGTGCTCCCACTTGATCTTGTGCAGCGCGTCGAGCACGCGGTCGGTGCCGTGCGCGAGGACGGTGAACTCGTCCCAGTACGCGTCGTCGCCGTGCTCGGACTCGGGGGAGTAGCGCCGGATCCGGAGCGTGACCTCGAACGAGGGGATCTCTCCGGCCTTCGCCTCGGGTGCAGGAGCCGACGGGCTCTCGAGGGTGGCAGTCATCAGTACTTCCGCTCCATGGGCTCGTACCGGGTCTGGGTGACGGGCTTGGAGCCCAGGACGACCTTGTAGCCGTCGAACGACTCGACGTGGTCGAAGTAGTCCGCCTTGTGGCCATCTGCCGTGTCACCGGCGGAGGTGGGACGGCGGTACGCCATCGTGTGCAGCATGTAGTTCGTGTCGTCGCGGTCCGGGTAGTCCTCGCGGTAGTGGCCGCCGCGCGACTCCTTGCGGTTGATGGCTGCGACGACGGTGACCTCGGCGATGTCGAGCAGGAAGCCGAGCTCGATCGCCTCGAGGAGGTCGGTGTTGAACATCCGGCCCTTGTCCTGCACGGACACGTCGCGGTACCGCTTCTGCAGCTCGCGGATGTCGGACAGCGCCTGGTTGAGCGAGTCGCCCGTCCGGAACACCTGCGCGTTCGCATCCATCGTCTCCTGGAGGGCCTTGCGGACCTCGGCGACGCGCTCGCCGTCGGGGCGGTTGCGCATCTCCTCGAGCTGGGCGATCACGGCGGCGGCCGGGTTCTCGGGCAGCTCGGAGTAGTGGGCGGTCGCCGCGTAGGCGGCCGCGGTGCGCCCGGCGCGCTTGCCGAAGACGTTGATGTCGAGGAGCGAGTTGGTGCCCAGGCGGTTCGAGCCGTGGACGCTCACGCACGCGACCTCGCCGGCAGCGTAGAGGCCCTTGACGACGTTGTGGCTGTCGCGCAGGACCTCGGCGTCGACGTTCGTCGGGATGCCGCCCATCGCGTAGTGCGCGGTCGGGTAGACCGGGACCGGCTCGGTGTAGGGCTCGATGCCCAGGTACGTGCGCGCGAACTCGGTGATGTCCGGCAGCTTCGCGTCGATGTGCGCGGGCTCGAGGTGCGTGAGGTCGAGCAGGACGTAGTCCTTGTTCGGGCCGGCGCCGCGGCCCTCGCGGACCTCGTTCGCCATCGAGCGGGCGACGATGTCGCGCGGCGCGAGGTCCTTGATGGTCGGGGCGTACCGCTCCATGAAGCGCTCGCCGTCGGCGTTGCGCAGGATGCCGCCCTCGCCGCGCGCGGCCTCCGAGAGGAGGATGCCGAGCCCCGCGAGACCTGTCGGGTGGAACTGGAAGAACTCCATGTCCTCGAGCGGCAGGCCGCGCCGGTAGGCGAGGGCCATGCCGTCGCCCGTGAGCGTGTGGGCGTTGGAGGTCGTCTTGAAGATCTTGCCCGCGCCGCCGGTCGCGAAGATGATCGCCTTCGCCTGGAACACGTGGATCTCGCCGGTCGCGAGGTCGTAGGCGACGACACCGGTCGCGGTGACCGTCTCGCCGTCCGGCACCTCGCCGGCCGCCAGGTCGTGGTCCGTGATGAGGTCGAGCACGTAGAACTCGTTGAAGAACTCGACGTCCTGCTTGACGCACTGCTGGTAGAGCGTCTGCAGGATCATGTGGCCGGTGCGGTCCGCGGCGTAGCACGAGCGGCGGACCGCGGCCTCGCCGTGGTTGCGCGTGTGCCCGCCGAAGCGGCGCTGGTCGATGCGGCCCTCGGGCGTGCGGTTGAACGGCAGGCCCATGCGCTCGAGGTCGAGGACCGCGTCGATGGCCTCCTTCGCCATGATCTCCGCGGCGTCCTGGTCGACGAGGTAGTCGCCGCCCTTGACCGTGTCGAACGTGTGCCACTCCCAGTTGTCCTCCTCGACGTTGGCGAGGGCGGCGCACATGCCGCCCTGCGCCGCGCCCGTGTGGGAGCGCGTCGGGTAGAGCTTGGAGATGACGGCGGTGCGGACCTTGCCGGACGACTCCAGCGCCGCGCGCATCCCGGCGCCGCCGGCGCCGACGATGACGACGTCGTACTGATGGGTTTGCATCGGTTCCGATGCCTCCTGGGAGAGAGCTGAGGTGGTGCCGCGGACGGCGGGGGTGGGGGCGTGGGGTCCTGCGGGCGTCAGTCGAAGCAGAACGAGGCGAGCAGCTCGGCCGGCGCGTTCGCGGGGCACGGCTCGAACGTGAAGATCACGAGGGTGCCGAGCACGGTGACGATCGTGAAGGCGAGGTACAGCGCGAGCTTCAGGACGAGCCGGGTGCCGTCGCGCTCCGCGTAGTCGTTGATGATCGTGCGCACGCCGTTCGTGCCGTGGAACATCGCGAGCCACAGCATGAGCAGGTCCCAGATCTGCCAGAACGGCGACGCCCACTTGCCGGCGACGAAGCCGAAGTCGATCGCGTGCACGCCCTCGCCGACCATGAGGTTGACGAAGAGGTGGCCGAAGATCAGGACGATCAGCACGACGCCCGAGGCGCGCATGAAGATCCAGCTGTACAGCTCGTAGTTGCTGCGCGTGGACGTGCGGCGCTGGTACGGGTCGCGCGGAGAGGCGACCTCCACCGTGGGTGCGGCGGCCATCAGTGCCCTCCTCCGAAGACGTTCATGAGGTGGCGCGGGAGGAAGCCCGCCATCGTCACGACGAACAGGCCGACGACGATCCACAGCATCGTGCGCTGGTACCGCGGTCCCTTGGCCCAGAAGTCGACCAGGATGATCCGGATGCCGTTGAACGCGTGGAAGACGATCGCGGCCACGAGGCCCGCCTCGCCCAGTCCCATGATCGGCGTCTGGTAGGTGCCGATGACGGCGTTGTACGCCTCGGGCGAGACTCGTACCAGTGCCGTGTCGAGCACGTGGACGAGGAGGAAGAAGAAGATGAGCACGCCGGTCACGCGGTGCGCGACCCACGACCACATGCCTTCACGGCCGCGGTAGAGCGTGCCAGCTGGTGCACTGGGCACTTTGGGGGCCTCCTGTGGCGAGATCAGGGGGAGATGCCGGGCGGACCCGGTGCGCACGGGACCACGGTCCCGGAACGCGGAGAGCCCTCGTCGGCATCAGTCTCTGGGCTTCCACCATAGTGACATCGGCGTCATGATGCGGACCGCCGAGGGCTGCGCGAGGGCTCCGCACGGGGTGTTTGTGACTGATCCCACAGCCGACGGGGGAGGTGCCACCCTCACTATGCTGCCCTCATGGTCCCTTCGCCCGCCCAGCCCTCCGCCACGCCGTCGACCGCCTCCCGGGGGCCGAGCTCGCCGATCGCCGACTTCTACGCCGTGGTGCCCGCGGGCGGTGCCGGCACGCGGCTGTGGCCGCTGTCGCGGGCGACGGCGCCGAAGTTCCTGCTCGACCTCACGGGGTCGGGGCGCACGCTGCTGCAGGCCACGGTCGACCGGCTGACACCGCTGACCGGCGACGAGGGCGTCGTCCTCGTCACGGGGGAGCGGCACGTCGCCGCGGCGCGGACCCAGCTGCCCGCGGTGCCGGCGCGGAACGTCCTCGCCGAGCCGTCGCCGCGCGACTCCATGGCGGCGATCGGGCTCGCCGCCGCCGTGCTCGAGCGCCGGCACGGCGACGTGGTCGTCGGCTCCTTCGCGGCCGACCAGGTCATCGCGGGGCACGACGCGTTCGAGGCGTCGGTGCGGGAGGCGGTCGAGGCGGCGCGCGCCGGGTACGTCGTGACGATCGGCATCGCGGCCTCCCGGCCCTCGACGGCGTTCGGGTACGTGCACAGCGGCGACCCCCTCGGCGTCGACGGCGCGCCGAGCGCCCTGCACGTGAAGGGCTTCACCGAGAAGCCGGACGCGGCGACGGCCCAGCAGTACCTGGCGTCCGGCGAGTACCGGTGGAACGCGGGCATGTTCATCGTCCGCGCGTCCGTCCTCCTCGGTCACCTCGCGGACCAGCGCCCGGAGCTGCACGACGGCCTGCGCACGGTCGCGGCCGCGTGGGACGGACCCGACCGTGACCGCGTGCTCGCCGAGACGTGGCCGGCGCTCGAGAAGATCGCGATCGACCACGCGGTCGCCGAGCCGGTCGCGGCCGTAGGCGGCGTCGCGGTCGTGCCCGGCACGTTCGGCTGGGACGACGTCGGCGACTTCAACTCGCTCGCTGCGCTGCTGCCGTCGGTGGACGGCGCGGGCTCGAAGGTGCTGGGCGACACGGGCAAGGTCGTGCGCAAGGAGAGCGCGGGCTCGGTCGTCGTCCCTGCGGGCGACCGCGTGGTGACCGTGCTCGGGCTGGACGACGTGATCGTCGTCGACACGCCCGACGCGCTCCTCGTCACCACGCGGGCTCGTGCGCAGCAGGTGAAGTCGATGGTCGACGCCGTGCGCGAGCTGGGGATGGACGAGCTGCTGTGAGCGCCGGGCGGGACGACCTCGCCGGCCTGCTCGAGCGTTCCGCGGCGCGCCACGCCGCCGAGCTCGTCGGGATCCGGCGCGACCTCCACCAGCACCCGGAGGTCTCGCGCGCGGAGACGCGGACGACGGCGCTCCTCGCCGAGCGGCTGCGCACCGCGGGGCTCGACCCGCGGCCGCTGCCCGGCACCGGTCTCGTGTGCGACGTCGGTCCGGCGCCGGGCGACCTCGTCCCCGGACCGGACGGCCTCCCGACGCCCGCGCCCGGCCGCGTCGCGCTGCGCGCGGACCTCGACGCGCTGCCGCTGCAGGACCGCTGCGGGCTGCCGTGGGCGTCGACGGTGAGCGGCGTCGCGCACGCGTGCGGCCACGACGTGCACACCGCGGCGGTGCTCGGCGCGGGGCTCGTGCTCGCGGACCTGCACGCCGAGACCGGGCTGCGTCGCGGTGTCCGGCTGATCTTCCAGCCGGCCGAGGAGGTGCAGCCGGGCGGGTCGCTCGACGTGCTCGCGGCGGGCGGCCTCGACGGCGTCGACGAGATCTTCGCGATCCACTGCGACCCGAAGGTCGACGTCGGGCACATCGGGACCCGGATCGGGCCGATCACGTCCGCGTCCGACGAGGTCTCCGTGACGATCGCGTCGCCGGGCGGCCACACGTCGCGCCCCCACCTGACGGGCGACGTCGTGTACGCGCTCGGGCAGGTCATCACGCAGGTTCCCGCGGTGCTGGGGCGCCGGCTCGACCCGCGCTCGGGGGTCAACCTCACGTGGGGCGCCGTGCACGCCGGCTCCGCACACAACGCGATCCCGAGCACGGGGACGGTGCGCGGCACGCTGCGCTGCCTCGACGTGCGCGCGTGGGAGTTCGCGGGGCAGGTGCTGCACGACGCCGTCGAGCAGGTCGTCGCCCCGTACGAGGTCGAGGTGACCGTGCACCACACGCGCGGTGTGCCGCCGGTCGAGAACGACGAGCGGTGCACGGGTCTGCTCGAGGCCGCGGCGCGCGACGTCCTCGGCCCGGACTCGGTGCTGCTCACGGAGCAGTCGCTGGGCGGCGAGGACTTCGCCTGGTACCTCACGAAGGTGCCCGGGGCGATGGCCCGGCTGGGCACCCGCACGCCCGGCGGGCGCGCGTACGACATCCACCAGGGCGACCTCCAGGTCGACGAGCGCGCCATCGACGCCGGGACGCGGTTGCTCGCTCGCGTCGCCCTCGGCTGACCGAGCGGTGGTCTGGGGGCCTCGGTCCCGACCCGTGGACCGGGGTGTGTCACGCCTCAGACGGAAAGTGACGCTTGCATAACGAAGCAGCGGCGTTACCGACAAGTAACGTGCGGGACGCATCCGGCTGATTAGTCTTGCCGTCCATAGAGGCCGACGGACCCCGTGGTCCTCCCGCGCAACGGCGCCCGGGAGGATCCCGGTCACGACCGGCGGCCAGCGACGGACATCGACAGGAGCTCATCGTGAAGAGAGCAATGCAGTTCTCCGCGCTCGCGGCCGCGGCCGCGCTCGCGCTGGCCGCGTGCGGCGCGGCCCCGGAGGACGACGAGACCACGGGTGGCGGCGAGGACACGGCCGGAGGCAACACCGACTTCTCGGCGTGCATGGTCTCCGACGCGGGCGGCTTCGACGACCAGTCGTTCAACCAGGCCGGGTTCGAGGGGCTCGAGCAGGCGGAGTCCGAGCTCGGGATCACCGCGACCGAGGTCGAGTCCTCGGCGGACACCGACTACGGCCCCAACATCGACAACCTCGTGCAGCAGGGCTGCAACCTCGTCATCGGCGTCGGCTTCCTCCTCGAGGACCCGATCCAGGCCGCGGCCGAGGCGAACCCCGACACGAACTTCGCCCTCATCGACTCGTCGTTCTCCGACGCGGAGTTCAACCCGGTCGAGCTCGACAACGCGAAGCCGATCCTCTTCAACACCGCTGAGGCGGCGTTCCTCGCCGGGTACCTCGCCGCGGGCATGAGCGAGACGGGCACCGTCGCGACGTTCGGCGGCATCCAGATCCCGTCCGTCGCGATCTTCATGGACGGCTTCGTCGACGGCGTCGCGAAGTACAACGAGGACGAGGGCACCGACGTCAAGGTCCTCGGCTGGGACAAGGAGGCCCAGACGGGCTCCTTCACCGGTGACTTCGAGAACCAGGCGAACGGCCAGAACCTCGCCCAGGGCTTCATCGACCAGGGCGCCGACATCATCATGCCGGTCGCCGGCCCGGTCGGTCTCGGTGCGGCCGCCGCCGCGCAGAGCGGTGGCGCGAAGATCATCTGGGTCGACTCCGACGGCTTCCTCACCACCGAGTACGGCGACCTCATCATCACGTCCGTCATGAAGCAGATCGGCCCGGCGGTCTTCGACACGGTGAGCGAGTCGGTCGACGGCAACTTCACCAACGAGCCGTACGTCGGCACGCTCGAGAACGAGGGCGTGGGCCTGGCCCCGTTCCACGACTTCGAGGACGCGGTGCCCACCGAGCTGCAGGACAAGCTCGCCGAGTACCAGGAGCAGATCATCGCGGGCGACCTCGTCGTGGAGTCCGAGAACACCCCGTGACGACACGCTGAGACGGTGGCCCGGGCGATCGCGCCCGGGCCACCGTCGCCATGTTGCGCCGCGACGGCGGAAGTACGGTTCGATGGAGTTCCCTGTTCGGAGAGAGGGCAGCCGGTGAAGCTGGAGCTGCGCGGGATCACGAAGGTCTTCGGGTCCCTGGTCGCCAACGACCACATCGACCTGGTCATCGAGCCGGGCGAGATCCACGCCCTGCTCGGGGAGAACGGGGCCGGGAAGAGCACGCTGATGAACGTGCTCTACGGCCTGTACGACCCCGACGACGGGGAGATCCTGGTCGACGACGCGCCGGTGACCTTCACCGGACCGGGCGACGCGATGGCCGCCGGCATCGGCATGGTGCACCAGCACTTCATGCTCGTCCCGGTCTTCACCGTCGCGGAGAACGTGGCCCTGGGCCACGAGCCCGTCAAGGGCGGCGGCCTCATCGACGCCCGCCGCGCCCGGACCCTCGTGCGCGAGATCTCCGACCGGTTCGGCTTCGAGGTGGACCCGGACGCGATGGTCGAGGACGTCCCCGTGGGGGTGCAGCAGCGCGTCGAGATCATCAAGGCGCTCTCCCGGGACGCGCGCGTGCTCATCCTCGACGAGCCCACCGCGGTGCTGACCCCGCAGGAGACCGACGAGCTCATCGCGATCATGCGCCAGCTCAAGGCGGCCGGGACGTCGATCGTCTTCATCACGCACAAGCTGCGTGAGGTCCGCGCGGTCGCGGACAGGATCACCGTCATCCGGCGCGGCAAGGTCGTGGGGACGGCCGACCCGAGCGCGAGCGAGACCGAGCTCGCGTCGCTCATGGTCGGGCGCTCGGTGTCGCTCGGTGTGGACAAGGAGCCGGCCGAGCCCGGTGACGCCACGTTCCAGGTCACCGACCTCACCGTGATGGACGACCAGGGGACCGCGGTCGTCGACCGGGTCAGCCTCGACGTCGCCCGCGGGGAGATCCTCGTCGTCGCCGGGGTGCAGGGCAACGGGCAGACCGAGCTCACCGAGACGATCGTCGGCCTGCGCCGGCCCGTCGCGGGCTCCATCACGCTCGACGGCCGCGAGCTCGTGGGGCGCGGCGTCGCCGACGTCCTCGCCGCCGGCGTCGGCTACGTCCCCGAGGACCGCAGCACCGACGGCATCATCGGGACGTTCTCCGTCGAGGAGAACCTCGTGCTCGACCTCTTCACGTCCGCGCCCTACTCGAGCGCCGGTGCGCTGAACAAGGGCGCGATCCGCTCGAACGCCGAGCAGCGCGTCGTCGAGTTCGACGTGCGCACCCAGACCGTCGAGGCGCCCGCCGGCACGCTGTCCGGCGGCAACCAGCAGAAGGTCGTGCTCGCGCGGGAGATGTCGCGCCCGCTGCGCCTGCTCATCGCGTCCCAGCCGACCCGCGGGCTCGACGTCGGGTCGATCGAGTTCGTGCACAGCCGGGTCGTGCAGGAGCGCGACAACGGCACCCCCGTGATCATCGTGTCGACCGAGCTCGACGAGGTCCTGGCGCTCGCGGACCGGATCGCGGTGATGTACCGCGGTCGCGTGGTCGGCGTCGTCCCCGGGGACACGGACCGCGACGTGCTCGGGCTCATGATGGCCGGCGTCCCGCTCGACGAGGCCGTCGCGCAGGCCGCGGCGCACCACACGACCCTCGGCGGGGGCGACCTCGAGGCCGACGCCCACCCGCGCGACGCGCGCGAGGAGGAGGACCAGTGACCTACCAGGCCATCCCGGAGGACGAGGGGACGCCCGTCGCCCCGCCGACCCCCGCCCCGCCGAGCGACGTGCCGAAGCCCGAGCGGCCCGCCGGGCAGGGCGTCCTGCGCGAGATCCTCGAGAGCAGCTGGCTCGTCTCGCTGCTCGCGATCGTCGCAGCCCTCGTGATCGGCGGCGTCCTCATCGCCGCCGCCGACCCGGAGGTGCAGGAGGCCGCCACCTACTTCTTCGCCCAGCCGTCGGACTTCTTCGCGGCCACCTGGGACGCGGTGTTCGGCGCCTACAGCGCGCTGTTCCAGGGTGCGGTGATCAACTTCCAGGCGACGGACCTGCAGCGCGCCCTGCGGCCGCTCACCGAGACGATGACGGTCTCCGTCCCGCTGATCCTCGCGGGGCTCGGGCTCGGCATCGGCTTCCGGGCCGGCCTGTTCAACATCGGCGCCCAGGGGCAGATCATCCTCGGCGGCATCTTCGCCGGGTTCATCGGCTTCACGTTCTCCCTGCCGCCGGGCCTGCACCTGCTCCTCGCGGTGCTCGGCGCGGCGCTCGGCGGCGCGATCTGGGCCGGTATCGCCGGTGTGCTCAAGGCGCGCACCGGGGCCCACGAGGTGATCGTCACGATCATGCTCAACAACATCGCCGTGTACCTCGTGGCCTATCTGCTCACGACGCCGGCCTTCCAGCGACCCGGCAGCTCCAACCCGATCAGCCCGCCGATCCCCAGCAGCGCGACGTTCCCGCTCCTGCTCGGCGAGGGCTACCGGCTGCACCTCGGGTTCGTCCTCGCCCTCCTGGCCGCCGTCGGCGTCTGGTGGCTCATGGAGCGCTCGACGCTCGGCTTCCGCTTCCGCGCCGTCGGGGAGAACCCGAACGCGGCACGGACCGCGGGCATCTCGGTCCCGTGGGTGACGGTCTGGGTCATGGCCCTCGCCGGCGCCCTCGCCGGTCTGGGCGGCGCCGCGCAGGTGCTCGGCACGGAGAAGGTCCTCACGGCCGGTGTCGCTGCGAGCTTCGGCTTCGACGCGATCACCGTCGCGCTCCTGGGTCGCTCGCGGCCGCTGGGCACGGTCCTTGCGGGCCTGCTCTTCGGTGCGCTCCGCGCCGGCGGGTTCGCCATGCAGGCACGGACCGGCACGCCGATCGACATCGTGCTCGTCGTCCAGTCGCTCATCGTGCTGTTCATCGCCGCGCCCCCGCTGGTCCGGGCGATCTTCCGGCTCCCGACGCCGGGGGGCCCGACCCGCGCCGAGCGGCAGGCAGCGCGCCGCCGCGACCGCGCGACGACCCCGACCACCCCGACGACGCAGGAGGCCGGCGCATGAGCACCGCGACCACCCCGGCTCCGGCGGCATCCACGGACTCCCGGCCGTCCGCCAAGCCGCTGCCCCCGATCAGCTGGCGTGCTCCGATCGCCTACGCCGTCATCGGCCTGATCTCGCTGTTCTTCTTCGCGATCCTGCCGCCCGGTGGGCGCCAGACCACGTTCCGTCTGTCCACCCCGGACGACTTCTTCCAGATCGAGCCGATCACCGTGAGCTCGAGCGGCGCGGCCCTCTTCCTGTCGGTCCTCGCGCTCCTGCTGGCCGGACTGTCGTTCTGGGCCGCGCGGGACCGTCGCAAGGTCGGCGTCTGGCTGCCCATCGTGTTCGGCGTGCTGGTCGTCTTCGCCTTCCTGTGCTGGGCCGGCGCCGGCAAGTCGTCGATCCCGCTCACGGGCCTGCTGCAGGGTCGCTGTTCCTCGCGGTACCGCTGGTGTTCGGCGCACTGTCGGGCGTGCTGTGCGAGCGGGTCGGCATCATCAACATCGCGATCGAGGGGCAGCTGCTCGCCGGCGCGTTCCTCGCCGCGGTCGTGGCGTCGCTGACCTCGAGCGCGTACGCCGGGCTCATCGCCGCGCCGATCGCCGGTGCGCTCGTCGGCGTGCTCCTCGTGATCTTCTCCGTGAAGTACTGGGTCAACCAGATCATCGTCGGCGTCGTGCTCAACGTGCTGGTCGTCGGGGTCACGAGCTACCTCTACTCGACGGTCCTCACCGAGGACTCCGCGACGTGGAACACGCGCACGCCGCTGCCCGTCCTCGAGATCCCCGTGCTGTCGCAGATCCCCGTCGTCGGCCCGGTGCTGTTCCGCCAGACGCTGCTCGTGTACCTCATGTACGTCGTCGTGATCCTGCTCCAGATCTTCCTCTTCCGGAGCCGGTGGGGGCTGCGCCTGCGCGCGGTGGGCGAGCACCCCAAGGCGGCGGACACCGTGGGCATCAAGGTCAACGCGACGCGCGTCCGCAACACGATCCTCGGCGGCGCCGTCGCGGGCCTCGGCGGTGCGTTCTTCACCGTCGCCGCGGGGCTCGCCTTCGGCAAGGAGATGACCGGCGGGAAGGGCTTCATCGCGCTCGCCGCGATGATCCTCGGCCGCTGGAACCCCGTCGGCGCGCTGATCGCGGCGCTGCTGTTCGGGTTCTCCGACAACCTGCAGGTCGTGCTCGGCATCGTCGGGACGCCCATCCCCAGCCAGATCATGCTCATGACGCCCTACGTCGTGACGATCTTCGCCGTCGCCGGCCTCGTGGGACGCGTGCGCCCGCCCGCCGCCGAGGGCATCCCCTACGTGAAGTGAGGTCGCGATGACGCACGTGCCCGACGGCGGGACCCGCCCCGGTGACGACGCTCGCCCAGGTGGCGGCGCCGTCGGGCACGACGGCGGCGCCGTCGACTGGGAGGCGCTGCGCACCGCGGCCCGCGAGATCATGACGCGGGCGTACGCCCCGTACTCCGGCTACCCGGTGGGCGCCGCCGCGCTCGTCGACGACGGGCGCGTGGTCGTGGGGTGCAACATCGAGAACGCCGCCTACGGCGTGACCCTGTGCGCCGAGTGCTCGCTCGTGGGCGCGCTCGTCGGCGGCGGGGGCGGACGCCTGGTGGCGTTCGCGTGCGTCGACGGCCGTGGCGCCACGATCATGCCGTGCGGTCGCTGCCGCCAGCTCCTGTGGGAGCACGGCGGCCCCGACCTGCTGGTCGACACCGCGCGTGGTATCAAGACGATGAGGGACGTGCTGCCCGACGCCTTCGGGCCCGACGATCTGGAGGTGCGCTCGTGACCAGCGACGACGGGACCGTGCAGGGTGGTGCGGCAGGGCCGGACGGGACCGCGCAGCCGGGGGACGAGCAGCAGGCGGGCCCCGCGCCCGAGCCGTTCGACGCCGTCGACGTCATCCGTGCCAAGCGCGACGGGAGGCTGCTGGACGGCGCGCAGATCGACTGGGTGATCGACGCGTACACGCGCGGTGTCGTCGCGGAGGAGCAGATGGCCGCGCTCGCCATGGCGATCTACCTCAACGGGATGGACCGCACGGAGATCGGGCGCTGGACGCAGGCGATGATCGCCTCCGGGGAGCGCATGGACTTCGCCGGGTTGTCCCGCCCGACCGTCGACAAGCACTCGACCGGCGGCGTCGGGGACAAGATCACCCTTCCCCTCGCCCCGCTCGTCGCCTCCTACGGCGTCGCCGTGCCGCAGCTGTCCGGCCGCGGGCTGGGTCACACGGGCGGGACGCTCGACAAGCTCGAGTCGATCCCCGGGTGGCGCGCCGCGCTGACGAACGAGCAGATGATGGACGCGCTCGAGCACGTCGGCGCGGTGATCTGCCAGGCGGGGTCCGGGCTCGCGCCCGCGGACCGGCTCCTGTACTCGCTGCGCGACGTCACGGGGACGGTCGAGTCGATCCCGCTCATCGCGAGCTCGATCATGAGCAAGAAGATCGCCGAGGGCA
This sequence comes from Cellulosimicrobium sp. PMB13, assembly GCF_051294865.1. Lineage (NCBI taxonomy): Bacteria > Bacillati > Actinomycetota > Actinomycetes > Micrococcales > Promicromonosporaceae > Cellulosimicrobium > Cellulosimicrobium sp. PMB13. The sequence continues at coordinate 2,440,950 of NZ_CP145910.1, forward strand.
CCGGCGCCCTCGTGCTCGACGTCAAGGTCGGGTCGGGCGCGTTCATGAAGGACCTCGAGTCCGCGCGCGAGCTCGCGCGCACGATGGTCGACCTCGGCACCGACGCCGGCGTGCGCACGGTCGCGCTGCTGACCGACATGTCGACTCCTCTCGGCCTCACGGCGGGCAACGCGCTCGAGGTGCGCGAGTCGGTCGAGGTCATGCAGGGCAAGGGCCCGCAGGACGTCGTGGACCTGACCGTCGCCCTCGCCGTCGAGATGCTCGCCGCGGCCGGGCGCCCCCAGGACTCCGACGACGTCCACCACGCGCTCGTCGGTGGACGCGCCCTCGACAAGTGGCGCGAGATGATCGCCGAGCAGGGCGGCGACTCGCGGGCGCCGCTGCCGGTCGCCCGCGAGAAGGAGCACGTGGTCGCGGACCACGACGGCGTGATGTCCCGGCTGGACGCCTACGCCGTCGGGGTCGCCGCGTGGCGCCTCGGTGCGGGGCGCGCCCGCAAGGAGGACGTCGTCCAGGCCGGGGCGGGCGTCGAGCTGTTCGCGAAGCCGGGCGACGTCGTGCGCAAGGGCCAGCACCTCATGACCCTGCACACCGACACGCCCGACCGGTTCGACCGGGCCGTGCAGGCGCTCGAGGGGGCGTGGGAGATCGCACCGCCCGGGAGCGACGTCGCACCGGGGCCCGTCGTCCTCGACCGCGTCGGCTGACGGTGGCGGGGCCGGACGCGGGCGGGTCGCCGGACCCGCGGACCGACCGGGGGACGGACGAGGGTGCTCGGGCCGATGACCGTCGCCCACGGTCCGTCTACGGCGTGGGCACGGAGCCCGACGCGCGGTTCAGCCTCGCGAACGAGCGCACGGCCCTGGCGTGGGTCCGCACCGGCGTGGGCCTCGTCGCCGGGGGCGTGGCCCTCACGTCGTTCTCGACCTTCGCGGACCTGCCCGGGCTGGTGGATCTCGTCGCGGCCGTCGCGTGCCTGGTCGGTGCGGCGTGCGCGCTCTACGCCCTGGTGTCGTGGCGACGCAACGAGAGAGCGCTCCGGCTGCGGCAACCGTTGCCAGCGCCCGGCGGCATCCCGGTGCTCGTGACCGGCGTGATCCTGCTCGCCGTGCTCATCGCGGGCTACTCGCTGGCGGCGGGCCTCGGCGAGGCGGGCGCGCTGCCGTGAGCGACCCCGCCGCTCGGGACGAAGGGCTCCAGCCCGAGCGCACCGCCCTCGCCTGGCAACGTTCGGTGCTCGGCGTCGTGGTCGGCGCGCTCCTGCTCGGCGCGGCCGGGCTGCGCAGCGGCCACGCGCCGGTCGTGTGGGCCGCCGCCGCGGTCGCGGTGCTGACTCTCGTCCCCGCCGTCCTGCGTCCGCCGACCGGCGGCCTGCCGGGCAGCGGGCGGCTGCGCTCGTGGTCGTTCCTCGTTCGGCTCGTCGCGCTCGTGCTCGCGCTCGCCGGGATCGGCGCGGCATGGGCGGTCGCGCGTGCGGTCGGTGCGGCGTGAGCACGCTCGGCGGGTGGCGGCTCACGTCCTTCGCCTCGCTGCTCGGCACGGTGGGGCGGCCGCCGTCGACGGGTGCTCTGCCGACCGTGCCCGGCCTCGGCGCGGCGCTCACCGTCGCGGGGGCGCTCGACCGTGCGCGCGGCGCCGGGCACCCGGACGGTGTGGTAGCCGGCCTCGCACGTGTCCTTCCCGCTCTGTCGGTCGAGGCGCGTCACGAGGTCGTCGACCCGTTCGGTCGGGGCCCGTCCCTTGCGCGCACCGACGGGCCCGCCGTCCGACCGCTCGTGCTCGGCGGTGCGCCCGCGCGGCAGGTCGACGGGACGACGTGCGGCTCGGCCGCGCTCGCGCTGCTCGCCGCCGCGGGCGACCCCGTGCTCGCCCTGTGGCTCGTGACCGGCGTGGTGCTCGACGACGCCAGCACGGCGTCCACCGGCACCGGCGCCGATCCCGTTCCCGGCCCGCCCGCGGCCGGGGACCGGCCACCCGGGGACGGCCCGCCAGGTAGGGCCGAGCACCGGTGGCGTGGCCTGCAGCAGGTCGTCAAGGCGCGCACGGGCCGGCGTGCGCTCGGGCCGTTCCCGTGGCCCGGCGCGCTGGGGACGCCTCCGTGGGGGGCGGCGCGCACCGCGCGGTACGCGGGCGTGCGGTTCACGCACCACGTGGTCGACGGCGACCGCGGGAGCAGCGTGCTGGACGCCGCTCTCGACGCGGCGGCTCACGGGGTCCCGGTGCCGTTGTTCACCGGCGGCGACCTGTCCGCCGGGGTCGCGGCGGCGGTGCCACGCCACGTCGTGCTCCTCGTCGCCGCCGACGCCGCGTCGCCCGAGCACATCGCGACGGCCGACGAGCCCAGGGTGCGTCGCTGCTGGGTCTACGAACCGTCGTCGGGCGCCGTGCACCGGCTCGACGCCGCGCACCTTGCCGCAGGTGCGGAGGTCGCCGCGGTGCGGCGTGCGCTCGGTGGCTGGCCCCACGTCGTGTGGGCCGTCCTGCCTGCCGGCTGACGGCGCGGGCGACGGCGGCGCACGAACGACCGGCCCGGCGGCGGGCCGGCCACCGGGCTGGCGATCGGAGGGTGCCCGCGTGAGGATGGAGGGGCACCACCCGCCACGCGGAAGGAGTCGACATGAGCACGGTCCCGGGGGAGAACACCTGGCGAGACGCCGGTCTGGTCGAGCAGGACGAGGAAGCGGTGAGCCTCGTCGAGGAGGTCGAGACGGACGACACGGGCGTCGACGACCCCGAGCACGAGCCCGACGACTACCGCCCCCGCTCGGCGCGGCCCGACCTCGACGGGGAGGCGAGCGAGGCGGACGTCGTCGAGCAGGCGTCGGCGGTCCCCGGCGCCGAGGAGGACTACGCCTGACGGGACGATGCCTGACCGGCCCAGCGGCCCCACGGCCGGTACCGTGAGCGCATGACCACCGAGAACCGCCCGCTCACCGCGGACGTCATCCGTGCCCTGCCCAAGGTCGTGCTGCACGACCACCTGGACGGAGGGCTCCGTCCCGCGACGATCCTCGAGCTCGCGGCCGAGGTCGGGCACGAGCTGCCCGCCCACGACGCCGAGTCCCTCGCGACCTGGTTCGCCGAGTCCGCCGACTCCGGCTCGCTCGTGCGCTACCTCGAGACGTTCGACCACACGATCGCCGTCATGCAGACCCCCGAGGCGCTCGCCCGCGTCGCCCGCGAAGCCGTGCTCGACCTCGCCGCCGACGGCGTCGTCTACGCCGAGCAGCGCTGGGCGCCGGAGCAGCACCTCCAGCGCGGGCTGACGCTCCAGGAGACCGTCGACGCCGTCCAGGCAGGCATCGAGCAGGGCATCGAGGCTGCTGCCGCCGAGGGACGCACGATCCGTGTCGGACAGCTCGTCACCGCCATGCGGCACGCGGACCGGTGGCAGGAGATCGCCGAGCTCGCCGTCGCCAACCGGACGAACGGCGTCGTCGGGTTCGACATCGCCGGGGCCGAGGACGGGTTCCCGCCGTCGCGGCACGCCGAGATCTGGGGCTACCTCGCCCGGAACAACTTCCCGGTGACGATCCACGCGGGCGAGGCCGCCGGCCCAGAGTCGATCGCGGAGGCGGTGCACCTGGGCCAGGCCGGGCGCATCGGCCACGGGGTCCGGATCGTCGAGGACATCACGTTCGACCCCGCCCACCCGCACAGCGTCGAGGGAGAGTCCGGCACCGCCGCGCTCGGGCTCCTCGCGCACTGGGTCCGGGACCACCAGATCCCGCTCGAGCTGTGCCCCTCGTCGAACGTCCAGACCGGTGCCGCGACGTCGATCGCCGACCACCCGATCACGCGCCTCAAGGAGCTCGACTTCGCCGTCACGCTCAACACCGACAACCGGCTCATGTCGCGGACGTCCATGACGCAGGAGATGACGCTCCTCGTCGAGCAGGCGGGCTGGACCGTCGACGACCTCGCCGACGTGACGATGACGGCGGCGTGGAGCGCGTTCGTCCACCACGACGAGCGGCGGGCGCTCGTCGACGACGTGATCCTGCCGGGGTACCAGCTGGTCGAGGGCGCGCAGGTCTGAGGTCTCGCGGTCGTGGCCGCAGTCGGGTAGCGGCCACGGTCACGGCCGGGTCCGCGGCCTCTGCGGAGGGGCGCGCGGGTCTACCATCCGCCGCTCGTTCCTCGCGGCTCCCGCCAGACCCGCCACGACCCGCGCCCCCTCCGCGCCGGCCGCTCTCCCGCTGCCTCACCTTTCCGGTCAGTACGGTCGGCTCACGGCTCACGGCTCACGGCTCACGGCTCACGGCTCACGGCTCACAGCGCAGTCCGTTCGGGCCTGGCGTCTGGGCGCGAGCACGACGACGATCGTCGCCCGAGAACGACACTGGTGCCGTTATCGATCGGATAACGGCACCAGAGTCGTTCTCGGCGGGGTCAGACGCCCTTGGGGTGCCAGACCGTCTTGATCTCCGTGTAGGCGAGGATGCGCTGGGGGAGCGGCGACTCGGTCCAGTCCGGCTCGGCGTCGTTCCCGTTGCGGTCGAGGGCCGGGCGCAGGACGCGCTTGACCGAGTCCGCCGCGGCGGACTCGAGCTCGCCCCAGGTGACGCCGTCCGCGCCGACCGCGCCGCCGACGTCGAGGGCGTTGACGTCGAGGTGGGACGCGAGCGGGGGAGCGAGCTCCCTCGTGCGGCCCGTGAGGACGTTGACGACGCCGCCCGGCACGTCGGAGGTCGCGAGGACCTCCGAGAGCGTGACGGCCGGGATCGGGCGGTCCTCGCTGGCGACGACGATCACGGAGTTCCCCGTGACCAGCGGCGGGACGATCGTCGAGACGAGACCGAGGAGCGAAGAGCGCTGCGGCGCGACGACCACGACGACGCCCGTCGGCTCGGGCGACGACAGGTTGAAGTACGGCCCGGCGACGGGGTTCGCAGACCCGGCCACCTGCGCGACCTTGTCCGTCCAGCCCGCGTACCAGACCCAGCGGTCGATGGCCTCCGACACGGCGAGCTCCGCCTGGCGCGCCGTGAGCCCTTCTCCGGCGGCGACCTCGGCGACGAACTGGTCGCGCCGCCCTTCGAGCATCTCGGCGACGCGGTAGAGCACCTGCCCGCGGTTGTACGCCGTCGCGCCGGCCCAGCCGGGCTGCGCGGCGCGCGCGGCGACGACGGCCTCGCGGGCGTCCTTGCGCGAGCCCTGCGCGACGTTCGCGAGGAACCGGCCCTTCGCGTCGACCACCTCGTACGTGCGCCCCGACTCGCTGCGGGGGAACTTCCCGCCGACGTAGAGCTTGTACGTCTTGCGGACGCCGAGGCGCTCCGGCGCGGAGGCCGTCCGCGCCGGGCGGGCGGGTGCGGTGCCGGACGCGCTGGCCGCGCCGTCGGCCTGCGTGGTCCTGCTGCCGCTCGTGGTGCGGGCCATCAGTAGGTGCTCCCCTCGATCAGGTAGGACGCCAGGCCGTGCCGGCCGCCCTCGCGGCCGTAGCCGGACTCCTTGTAGCCGCCGAACGGGCTCGTCGGGTCGAACCGGTTGAAGGTGTTCGACCACACGACGCCCGCGCGCAGCCTGTCCGCCATCCAGAGGATGCGCGACCCCTTCTCGGTCCAGATCCCTGCCGAGAGACCGTACGGCGTGTTGTTCGCCTTCGCGACGGCCTCGGCCGGCGTGCGGAACGTCAGGACGCTGAGGACGGGGCCGAAGATCTCCTCGCGCGCGATGCGGTGCGCGGCCGAGACGCCCGTGAAGAGCGTCGGCGCGAACCAGTACCCGGACTCCGGCAGGTCGCACGGCGGGCTCCACCGGGTCGCGCCCTCGGCGACGCCCGCCTCGGTGAGCTCGGTGATGCGCGCGAGCTGCTGCGGCGAGTTGATCGCGCCCACGTCGGTGTTCTTGTCCATCGGGTCGCCCACGCGCAGCGTGCCCAGGCGCGCCTTGAGGCGCTCCACGAGCTCCTCGGCGATCGACTCCTGGACGAGCAGGCGCGACCCGGCGCAGCACACCTGGCCCTGGTTGAAGAAGATCCCGTTGACGATGCCCTCGATCGCCTGGTCGACCGGCGCGTCGTCGAACACGATGTTCGCGGCCTTGCCGCCGAGCTCGAGGGTCGCGTGCTTGCGCGTCCCGGCGATCTGCTGCGCGATGCGCTTGCCGACCGCCGTCGACCCCGTGAACGCGACCTTGTCGACGCCCGGGTGACCGACGAGCGCGGCGCCCGTCGCGCCGGCCCCGGTGACGATGTTCACGACGCCGGGGGGCAGCTCCGCCTGGCGCAGCAGGTCCGCGAAGAGCAGCGCCGTCAGCGGCGTGGTCTCCGCAGGCTTGAGCACCACGGTGTTGCCCGTCGCGAGCGCCGGCGCGATCTTCCACGCGAGCATGAGCAGCGGGAAGTTCCAGGGGATGACCTGCGCGGCGACGCCGTGCGGGCGGGGGGCGGCGCCGTAGCCGGCGTGCTCGAGCTTGTCGGCCCAGCCCGCGTAGTAGAAGAAGTGCGCGGCCGCCGTCGGGACGTCGACGTCGCGCGCCTCGCGGATGGGCTTGCCGTTGTCGAGCGTCTCGAGGACCGCGAACTCGCGGGCCCGCTCGGCGAGGAGCCGCGCGATGCGGAAGAGGTACTTGGCGCGCTCGCGGCCGGGCATGGGTCCCCAGACCGTCTCCTGGGCGCGGCGTGCGGCCCGGACGGCGCGGTCGACGTCGTCCTCGGTGGCCTCCGCCACCTCGGCGAGCACCTCCTCGGTGGCCGGGTTCACGGTCTTGAAGGAGCCGTCGTCGGACGCCGGGGTGAACTCGCCGTCGATGAAGAGGCCGTACGACGACGCGATGTCGACGACGGCGCGCGACTCCGGGGCGGGCGCGTACTCGAACGGCGAGCCGGCGGGCGTGGTGCTCTGTGCTGGGGTTGCAGTCATGGTGCGTGGTGTCCTCGGTTCCGCTCAGTCGACGGTCACGTAGTCGGGGCCCCAGTAGGCACCCGTGGCGAGCTTGTTGCGCTGCATGAGCACGTCGTTGAGCAGCGACGACGCACCGAACCGGAACCAGTCCGGGTCGAGCCACTGCGGCCCGGCGACCTCGTTGACGGCGACCAGGTACTTGATCGCGTCCTTCGAGGTCTTGATGCCGCCCGCGGGCTTGACGCCGACCTGGACCCCCGTGAGCGCGAGGAAGTCACGGACCGCCTCGAGCATGACGACCGTCACGGGCAGCGTCGCGGCGGGGGAGACCTTGCCCGTGCTGGTCTTGATGAAGTCGGCGCCCGCGAGCATCGCGAGCCACGACGCGCGGCGCACGTTGTCGTACGTCGCGAGCTCGCCCGTCTCGAGGATGACCTTGAGGTGCGCGTGGCGGCCGTTCGCGCGGCACTCCTCGCGCACGGCGACGATGTCGTCGTAGACCTGCTCGTAGCGGCCGGAGAGGAACGCGCCGCGATCGATGACCATGTCGATCTCGTCGGCGCCCGCCTCGACGGCGTCGCGCGTGTCCGCGAGCCGGACGGCACGGGTCGCGCGGCCGGACGGGAACGCCGTCGAGACGGCGGCGACCTTGACGCCCGTCCCGGCGAGCGCCTCGACGGCCACGGGGACCATGTCGTTGTACACGCACACCGCGGCGGCCGCCGGGCACGTCGGGTCGTTCGGCTCGGGGCGCACGGCCTTGGCGGCGAGCGCCCGGACCTTGCCGGGGGTGTCGGCGCCCTCGAGCGTGGTGAGGTCGACCATGCGGATGATCGTGTCGAGCGCCCAGGCCTTCGACGTCGTCTTGATCGAGCGCGTGCCGAGCATGGCCGCGCGGCCGTCCGCACCGACCTTGTCGACGCCCGGCAGGCCGTGCAGGTAGCGCCGCCACCCCGTGTCGTCCAGGGCGGCGGAGCCGGTGACGGAGCGGGCGAGCTCGGCGATCGCGGAGGCGGGACGGTCGGCGGGTGCCGGGGTCGCCGGAGCCGCGTCGGAGCCCGCCGGGCCGGTCTCCCGGACCGACGGCGGTGTCGTGGTGCTCATCGCTCCAGGTTACCCGTCGGTACGGTGCCGCGGCCCGGTCGCGGCACCGCCGACCGCGGCACTAGAGGCCGAGCGCGCGGCTCATGTCGGACTTCACGCGGTCGAGCCGCTCGCGCGCGAACGCGCGGGCGGCGGTGAGGTCGTCGTGCGACGCGTCCGCGGCGACCGGGACCACGACCTCGAGGTAGCACTTGACCTTCGGCTCGGTGCCGCTGGGGCGCACGATGACGCGCGTGCCGTCCGCGGTGAGGACCCGCACGCCGTCCGTCGGCGGGAGGCCGTCGAGCCCCGCGGAGAGGTCGGCGACGTCGGTCACGCCCGCGCCCGCGAGGGTGCGCGGCGGCGCGGACCGCAGGTGCGTCATCGTCTCGCCGATCCGGTCGAGGTCGGTGAACCGCGCCGAGAGCTGGTCGCTCACGTGCAGGCCGTGCCGGCGCGCGAGGTCGTCGAGCGCGTCGACGAGCGTGCGCCCCTCGGCCTTCAGGCGGTTCGCGAGCTGTGCGACGAGCAGCGCCGCGCTGATGCCGTCCTTGTCCCGCACGTGCGCGGGGTCGACGCAGTAGCCCAGCGCCTCCTCGTAGCCGAACACGAGGCCGTCCACGCGGCTGATCCACTTGAACCCGGTGAGGGTCGTCGCGAAACCCAGGCCGTGCGCGGCCGCGATGCGGGAGAGCAGGCGAGAGGACACGACCGAGCAGGCGAGCACGCCACCGGCCGCCCCCGAGGCGGTCGCCCGTCGTGCCACGTCCTCGCCGAGCAGCGCGCCTACCTCGTCGCCGTGCAGCATGCGCCAGCCGTTCGACCGCGCCGTCTCGGCGCCCTGGTACGTCCCGACGCGCGGGTCGTAGACCGCGACGGCGCACCGGTCCGCGTCGGGGTCGTTGGCGAGCACCACGTCCGCGCCGGCGTCCTGCGCGTACGCGAGCGCGAGGTCCATCGCGCCCGGCTCCTCGGGGTTGGGGAACGACACCGACGGGAAGTCCGGGTCCGGGTCGAGCTGCTCCTCGACCGGTACGACGGCCTCGAACCCCGCCTCGCGCAGCACGTGCCCGACGACGGCGCCGCCCACCCCGTGCAGCGCGGTGGTGACGACCTTGAGCCGGCGAGGCGCGCCGTCGGACAGCGCGAGGACGGACGCGGCGTAGGCACGGACGACGTCCCGTTCGAGCACGGTCCACCCGTCGGGGGCCCGAGGGACCGAGCGGGCCGGCCCGACGGCGGCGATCGCCGCGGCGATGCGCGCGTCGTACGGCGGGACGATCTGCGCGCCCTGGCCCGCGTCGGTGACCACGCGGCCCCCGAGGTAGACCTTGTAGCCGTTGTCCGCGGGCGGGTTGTGGCTCGCGGTGACCATGACGCCCGCGTCGGCGCCGAGGTGGCGCACCGCGAACGCGAGGACGGGCGTGGGCAGCGCGCTCGGCAGGACCGAGACGTCGAGGCCTGCGGCGGTCAGGACCGCGGCGGTGTCCACGGCGAACGCGCGCGAGCGGTGGCGCGCGTCGAAGCCGACGACCACCCGAGGCCGTGACCCGGGCCCGAGCGCGTCGAGGAGGTAGGCGCCGAGCCCGGCGGCGGCCCGCACGACGACGGCACGGTTCATGCGGTGCGGCCCCGCCGCCATCGCCCCGCGCAGGCCGGCCGTGCCGAACTCGAGCGGGCCCGAGAACCGGTCGCGCAGCTCGGCGAGCGCCGCACGGCGGACGTCGTGCTTGCGGGGGTCGGGGGAGTCGGCGAGGTCGAGCAGGTGGCGCAGCTCCTCCTGGTCGCCCCGGTCGACGTCGTCGTCGATCCACGCGGCGACGCGCTCCAGGAACGCGGCGTGGATCGATCCCGGGTCGAACGACGGGTCGTCCGTCGGTTCGGCCGGCACCCCGGCCCGGGACGTCTTCCCCCGCGGGGACGCGCCACGCTCGGTCATGTCACACCTGCTTCGCGATGTCGGCCAGGAGGGAGCTGATCCGAGGGCCCGCGGCCTGGCCGGCCTCGATGACCTCGGCGTGCGACAACGGCGTCGGGCTGATTCCTGCGGCCAGGTTCGTCACGAGCGAGACGCCGAGGACCTCGAGCCCGCAGTGCCGTGCGGCGATCGCCTCGAGCGTGGTCGACATGCCAACGAGGCTCGCCCCGAGGACACCTGCCATGCGCACCTCGGCCGGGGTCTCGTAGTGCGGGCCGGGGAACTGCGCGTACACGCCCTCGTCGAGCGTCGGGTCGACGCGACGCGCGATCTCACGCAGCCGCGGCGAGTAGACGTCGGTGAGGTCGACGAACGTCGGGCCCTCGAGGGGGCTGCGCCCCGTGAGGTTGATGTGGTCCGCGAGCAGCACGGGCGTCCCCGCGGCCCACGCGGGGTTGAGGCCCCCGCAGCCGTTCGTGAGGATCACGGTCTCCGCGCCCGTCGCGGCAGCGGTGCGCACCCCGTGCACGACGGCGCGCACCCCCTTGCCCTCGTACAGGTGCGTGCGTGAGCCCAGCACGAGCGCGTGCCGCACCGACCCGTCGGCGCGCTCGACCCGGAGCGATCGCGTGACCGACAGGTGGCCCGCGACGGCCGTCGCGGAGAAGCCCGGGATCTCGTGGGTCGGGATCTCCGCGACGACGTCGCCCAGCAGCTCCGCCGCGCCGCCCCACCCCGAGCCCAGCACGAGCGCCATGTCGTGGCCGTCGACGCCGGTGACCTGCGCGATGTGGTCGGCGGCCGCCCGGGCCACGAGGAACGGGTCGGTGGCGGGATCGTCGAGCGAGGAGGGTCTCGTGGGCACGGTGGTCATGCCTGCAAGGCTAGAGCCTCTCGAACGACCGTGCTCAGAGTGGGGCCCGGGCCGTGGAGGGTACGGGGCCGGTGGGGCGGCGCAGCCTCCCGGACGCCGTGGAGGCGCGTGTCAGGTCCGTGCCGCGTCCGCCTCCTGCCAACGGTGCCGAAGCCGTCCCGTGCCGGTGCTCGACCACCGCGAGAACCGCACGATCCTGCGGCCCGCGGGTGCCCGGGCCCAGGTGGCTGATCGCTGTCGACAGCCCCCGGAGGCACCATCCGGCCATGACCGAAACATGGCGTTGTGCGCCCTGTGGAGGGCCGTCGAGCCTTGTCATGTCGCCACCGAAAGCGACCGCAGCAGCGCCCGACTCGAAGCACACCAGGAGATGTCATGTCGAACACACGCCGAGCTCTCGCCGCCGTCGTCCTCGCTCTCGCCACCCTCGGGATCACCGGCGTCGCCGGGGCCGCGACCGCTGGCGACCCGCAGGTCGGGACCGAGCCGGTCCAGGTCTCGAGCGGGCACTGGGACTGGTGACCCACCGACGTCGTCGGGTGACCGGACCAAGGAGGAACGATGGCTGAGCAGGACGACGCGCCCGCTCGGGGCCCGCACGGGGCCGGCACCACGACCGGCACAGGGGCCGGCACCGCGACCGGCGCCGAGGCCGGGACGGAGGCCGGGCAGGACGAGCAGCGCAGCGACGAGCTCGGCGTCCCGACGACCCCCGCGGACGCCACCGGTCGACGTGACCGGGAGTGGGCGCAGAGCCTCTGGCTGTCCTTCCGCCGCCGAGACATCGGTCCGCGTCCACGATCAGCGCGTGCTTGAGGAGGCGACGATGAACCAGACGTCCGCAGCGTTCCGGGTGCTCGGCCCGGTGGCGATCGAGATGGGGTCCGCAGAGGCGGTCCTGCCGCCGTCGCAGCCCGCCGTGCTGCTCGCCATGCTCCTGCTGAGCGGGAGCTCGGTCGTCTCGCAGGGCACGCTGCGACGTGCACTGTGGGACGACGAGCCACCGCTCGCGGCCAAGCAGGCGCTGCACACGAGCATGATGCGGCTGCGACGCACGCTCGAGGCGCAGGGCGTCCCCGAGCGAGCCATCGAGACCGTCCACGGCGGCTACCGCATGGCCGTCGCCGAGGAGCGCCTCGACCTCGCCCGGTTCCGGCGCGCCGTCGCCGTGGGCACGGCTCAGGCGAACCCGGAGCACGAGCTCCGGCAGCTCGAGCTCGCCCTCGGCCTGTGGGACGGGGCGCCGCTCGTGAACGTGCCGTCGGTCATGGTCCAGCGCGACCTGCTGCCGGGTCTGCTCGACGAACGGCTCCGCGTCGACGAACGCGTCTGGGAGCTCATGCTCGAGCTCGGCATGGCGCGGTCGGCGCTGTCCGGGCTGTGGGACGCGGCGCGGAGGTACCCGGCCCACGAGCACATCGCCGAGATGCTGATCGACGCGCTCTACCGCACGGGACGCCAGGCGGAGGCCCTGACCGAGTTCCACCGCATCCGGCAGCACCTCGACGACGAGCTCGGCATCGACCCGGGCGCGCGGCTGCGGCGGCTCGAGCTGTCCATCCTGCGTGGTGACCGCCCCGGTCCCGACCGCCCGGAGCGTCAGGCCGTCGAGACGGTACGGGTCCGGGCCGGGCGGTGGCCGCTGGTCGGTCGGACCGACGCGATCCGCTTCCTGAGCGAGCGGCTCGCCGAGCACCCCTCGTCGCCCGTCGTGCTCACCGGCCCGTTCGGCATCGGGAAGACGGCGCTCGCTCGTCATGTCGCCGAGCTGATGGGCGCGCGGTACTCCGGCGGGACGACGTTCCTCGAGATGCGCGACAAGACCGGTGCGGCCGTCCCGTGCACGACGCTCGGCGATGCGCTGCTCCGGCCGTCCGGCACCGGTCGCCGTCTCGTCGTCCTGGACGACGTCGTCGACGTCGACCAGGCGCACGAGGTGGTGTCGATGGTGTCGCCCGACGACGGCGTGGTGCTCACGAGCCGCACGAGCCTCGCCGGCTTCCTCGCCCGTGACGGCGGGTGGCTGCACCGGCTCGGTCCCCTGTCGGACGACGAGGCGACGAACCTGCTCACCACCGCGATCGGAGCGGATCGGGCCGCCGCGAGCCGTGAGGACCTGCGTCGCATCGCCGACCTGTGCGGGGGCGTCCCCCTCGCGCTGCGGATCGCAGCGGCGCGGGTGCTCACGCAGCCCAACGTCTCGCTCGCCGACGCGTACGACCGGCTCGCCGAGGACCCCCTCGGGCGCCTGTCGCTCCCCGGCGACCCCTCCATGTCCGTGGCGCGGCGGTTCGACGAGGCCGTCGAGCAGCTGGCCGACCCGCTCGCCGCGGCGCTCGCGAGCCTTGCGGGCGCCGGCCCCGCCGTCCTGTCTCTCGACGACTGCGCGCGGGTGCTGGGCCTGCCGCCCAAGGCCGCCGAGCGGTACCTCGACGAGCTCGTCGACGCGTGCCTCGTCGAGCACGTCCCACCCCGGCACTACACGCTGAGCGACCTCGTGCGCCTGTGCGCGCTCGGCGTCGCTCGAACTGTCCGCGAGACCGCACCCACCTTGAAGGGCTGACAACGTCATGAGCACCTCGTACGAGCAGATCGCCACCACGCGGCCGCGCATCCGCCGGGACGTGATCTTCACCAAGACCGCGGACGGGGTCTTGTTCCACAACACGACCACCGGGTTCCGGCTGACCGCACCGACGGGATACCGCCTCGCGACCCTCCTGGTGCCGTACCTCGACGGCACCAACCGGGTCGCCGACCTGTGCGACTCGCTGCCGGAGGCGCAGAGGGCGATGATCGGCGAGCTGATCCAGACCCTGTACGAGCGCGGTTTCGCCCGGGACACGCCGCTCGCCGGCCCCGAGGTGATCGACCCGGTGGACGCGGAGCGCTTCGCCGCGCAGATCGCCTACATCGACCACTACGCCGACGACGCGCCAGGACGGTTCGCACGGTTCCGCTCGACGACGGTCGCCGTCCTGGGGGACGACGCCGTGGCGATCGCGTCCGCGAAGGGCCTGGTGCGCAACGGTGCGCCGCGCGTGCTCGTGACGAGCGGGGAGGTCGCGGTCGCGACCAAGGCCGAGGCCGTCGACGGCGCCGTGGTCGTCGAGCTCGACGCCGCGCCCGGTGAGGTCACGTGGGCCGACCTGTCCGGCGCCGACGTGGTGCTGGTCGCCGGCGGTGACACGGCGGCCCGCCAGACGTACTCGCTCGTCGCGGCCGGCGTGCCCGAGGGCACCCTCCTGATCCCGGCGTGGACGTACGGGGAACGAGCCGTCGTCGGTCCGGCGATGCGCCAGGACGGCCGGGGGTGCTGGGTGTGCGCCGTGCTGCGCCTGACGAGCACCCACGACGCCGCCGCCGCGGCACCCGTCTGGAGCGGTATCGCGCTCCCCGGTCGTGCCCCGCGGGCCGCCCGCCCGCTCGGTCGACCGCTCGCGTCGATGGTGGGGAACCTCCTCGCCTACGAGGCGTTCCGCATCGTCACCGGCGCGCTGCCGGGCGAGACCGAGGGCTCCGTCATCGTCCAGAACATCGAGTCGCTCGACGCGATCGCCGAGCCGCTCCTCGTGCACCCGCGCTGCCCGTTCTGCTCGGCGGCCCCCGACGCGCTGGACCTGGGCGGCTGGACGGAGCCGACCGTCGCCCCGGAGCCCAGCGACGAGGAGATCGTCGCCGCGCTCAACGCGCGGCAGCCGCTCCTGCAGCCGCACGTCGGCGTCCTCGCCGGGTACGCGGACGAGGAGCTGATGCAGACCCCGATGAAGGTCGGCGTCGTCGAGATCGCGACGGCTGCGGGCGTGCGCCGCTCGATCCCCGCGTTCGACCTGCACCACGTGGCGGGGGCTCGCCAGCGCGCGCTGTCTGCCGCGATCGTCGGGTACACGGCGCGGGACGCCGTGACCGCTCCGGCGGGCGTCGAGACGGAGCGCGTCGCGGACGGCCTCCTCACCGCGGTGCGTCCGCAGCTCGTCGAGGACGGTCCGTGGGTGGCGGCGACGTCGCTCCTGACCGGCGACCACGTGGCCGTGCCGCTCGCCGCCGTCGAGCCGTTCGGGGCGGCCAACGCGACCCACGGCTTCGAGCCGACGCGCGCCGGCGGCGGCGCGGGCGACTCGGCCGGCGAGGCGGTGCGTGCGGGCCTCGGCACGGCCCTCGCCTACGCGGCGCTCCGGGCGACGATCCGAGGGGGTGCCGCCCACGTCGTCGAGCTCGACAGCCTGCGGTCGGACGTGGAGCTCGGGTTCCTGCTGCGCTCGGCGCGCAACCTGGAGGTCGACGTCGAGGTGTTCGACCTGTCGGCGCACGCACCGCTGTCGGTCGTGGCCGTCCGGACGACGGGTGCCGGTCGCCCGGCCTGGACCATCGCCGCGGACGTGTCCTGGCGCGACGCCGCGGTCGCCGCGCTGCGCGACCTCGTCGGCACGGTGCAGCTCGCCGGTGCCGGTCAGGTCGACGGCGGCGACCCCGTCATGGCGGAGCTCGACGCCGGCACCCTCGTCGCGAGCGGCGCGGTCGTCGCGCCGCTGGACCGCACCACGACGTGGGGCCTCGTGCGCGACGCCCTGCGCGCCGCGGGGCAGCACGCGTTCGTCGTCCAGGTGGGCGGAGCCGACCTCGCGGCCGGCGGGTTCGTGGCGGTGCGCGTGCTGCTGACGGCGGTGGGGAGGTGACCGCCGTCGCCACGCCCCCCGCTCCGCTCTTCGGGGCGCACCGCCTGGGCCTGCACGACGAGCTGTCGGCCGACGCCGAGGAGGTCTCGGCGCGCGTCCTCCTCGCGGGGTCGCACGCCCTGGTCGGGCCGTTCGCCGGCCCGGCTCTGCCCTCCTGCCCGACCTGCCTGGCGCGGCGCTGGCAGTCGGCGCGCGACAAGACCTTGCGTGACGCTCTCGAGCTGGGTGGTCCGTCCGTCCAGGTGGGCGACAGCCCGTACCTGCTGTCGTTCCACCAGGACGCGGTCGAGGCCGTGCTGTCCGTGGCCGAGCAGGCCACCGAGGCGGCGGACCGGTACGCGCGCGTCTACCGCGTCGACCTGGAGTCGCTCCAGGTGCGTCGGGTCCCGTTCGTCCAGGACTCGGAGTGCCCGCGGTGCGCGCCCGCCCGTGACGACGTCCCGGAGAGGCTGGAGCTGACCCTCGCGCCGAAGCCCGAGCCGATGGTCTTTCGGTCGCGGCACCTCGACGACTACGGGCTCGAGATCGACGGGTACGCGAACCCGACGTGCGGGGCTCTCGGCACCTCCATGTGGTACGAGACGCTGTCTCGCTCGACGGCGCCCGCGTACGGCACGTTCACGCTGCGGGCAGGGGAGTACCTCCGCGAGACCCTGTACGGCGGGCACGCGGACTCGTTCCAGGTCAGCAGGCGCGTCGCCGTGCTGGAGGGCCTCGAGCGAGCGGCCGGCCTGCGCCCTCGGGGCAAGCGGACCACCGTGCTCGCCAGCCTTGCCGAGCTCGGCGACGTCGCGGTCGACCCGCGGACCTGCGGTGTCTACGAGGACTCGTTCTACGAGCGGAACCCGCACATCGAGCGGTTCGACCCGGTGCGACCGATCCCCTGGGTCTGGGGCTGGTCGCTGCGCGACGACCGTGCCGTCCTGGTGGCGGAGAACCTCGCGTACTACCACGCGGGTCCCGTCACGGAGCGGTTCGTGCAGGAGACGTCGAACGGCTGTGCGTCCGGCTCCTCGCTGACCGAGGCGGTCTACCACGGGCTCATGGAGCTGGTCGAGCGCGACGCGTTCCTCGTCGCATGGTTCGCGAAGCGGTCGCTGCCCGAGATCGACCCGCGCACGAGCGCGCTGGCGAGCACCCGGTTCATGGTCGACCGGCTCGAGATGTACGGGTACCAGGCCCGGTTCTTCGACGCACGCCTCTCCTTCGACATCCCGGTCGTCGCGGGCGTCGCCGTCCGCAAGGACGGAGGCGTCGGCACCCTCGCCTTCGGCGGGGGCGCCAGCCTCGACCCGGAGGCCGCGATCGCCGCGGCGCTGTGCGAGATCGGGACGGACTGCCTGATGTCCGAGACGCGCGTCGGCTGGGACCGGGACACGTACGAGGCGATGGCGGCGGACTTCACGAAGATGTACGGGCTGCACGACCACCCGCACGTGTACGGGCTGCCGCAGATGCGCCGGCACGCGTCCTTCCTGCTCGACGGGCGGGACGAGGCACGGAGCGTCGCCGAGACGTTCGGTGCGACGAGCCCCGCCCCGCCGCTCGCCGACGACCTGCGCACCGACCTCGCGTACTGCGTCGACCAGGTGACGGCGCGCGGGTTCGACGTCGTCGTCGTCGACCAGACCACGCCGGAGCAGGTCGCCCTCGGGCTGCACACGGTCAACGTCACGGTGCCGGGTCTCGTGCCCCTCGACTTCGGGTGGCTCCGTCAGCGTGCCCCGCACACCCGTCGCGTCCGGACCGCCCAGCGCGAGGCGGGCCTGATGGACCGAGACCTGCGCGACGACGAGATCAACACCGCACCGCACCCCTTTCCGTGACCGTCAGCACCCGAGCAAAGGATCCCCGATGGGTTACGCGCACGACTACGCGACCGCGATCATGCATCGCGGCAGGACGCCGATGCCACCGGCCGACTTCGTCCCCGACTGGGGCGACGCGCCGCGCCGGTTCAAGCTGTACTCCGGAGCGGTGACGTTCCCGCTCCCCGACGTCCCCGTCTCCGCCGACGCCGACGCGCCCTCCGTGGCGGCCGGGTTCGCGGCGACAGGGGGTGACGAACCGTTCGACCTCGCCTCGCTCTCCGCGATGCTGCGGTTCTCGTACGCCATCCAGGGCCGACGCCTCGCGCCGACCGCGAACTCCGACCTCGCCTCGCTGCCTCGCTACCAGCACGCGAACTGGTACCGCGGCACGGCGTCCGGCGGTGGCCTGTACCCGTGCAGCACGTACTGGATCGCGGGTCCCGGCGCTGACGTCAACCCGGGGGTCTACTACTACAGCCCTGCGGAGCACGGCATGCAGCGCCTGCTCGCGGGCGACGTCGTCGAGCGTCTTCGTCGCATCGTCGGACCGGTGGCCGACGACGCGACCCAGTTCCTCGTGGTGGGCGTCAAGTACTGGCAGAACGCGTTCAAGTACAACAGCTTCTCCTACCACGCGGTGACGATGGACGTCGGGACGACCCTGCAGACGTGGCGGACCTGGGCCGCGGCGCACGACCGTCAGATCAACCCGGTGCTCTGGTTCGACCAGGCGGACCTGTCCGACCTGCTCGGCCTCGAGCCGGACGCCGAGGGACTGTTCGCCGTCGTCCCGATCGCCTGGGACACGGCGGAGCAGCCGTCGGCGCAGCCGGGCGCGGGCCGTGTCGTGCGCACCGACAAGGAGCGCTCGAAGGTCGTCATCGAGTTCGAGACCATCACGAAGATCCACCGGGCCACGGCCGCGGCGGCGGACGACCGCCTGGCGGTCGGGTCGCTCCGCGAGGTCGGAGCGGTCCTGCGCGACGACGGCGTCGTGATCGAGCTGCCCGAGCCGGACGAGCTGACCATGCCTCTCGTCACGGCGCTGCGTCGCCGCCGCTCCAGCTTCGGCAGGTTCGAGGGCAGGCCCATCACCGCGAGCGAGCTCGCCGCGTCGCTCGCAGCCTCCGTGAGCGCACGGATACCGAACGAGCTCGACGGCCCCGACGACGGCAACCTCGTCAAGCTCTACGTCTTCGTCAACCACGTCACCGACATCCCCCCGGGCGTCTACGAGTACGCCCCGGAGGCCAACGCCCTGCGGCTCATCAGCACCGACGAACCGGGCGCGTTCCTCCAGGAGAGCTACTTCCTGGCGAACTACAACCTGGAGCAGACGGCGGCCGTCGTCGTGCCCTCCGTCCGCACGCACGCCGTGCTCGACGCGGTCGGAGACCGCGGCTACAACCTCGTCAACGCCACCATCGGCGCCGTCTCGCAGAACTTCTACACCGCAGCGGCGGCGCTCGGCCTCGGTGCCGGTGTCGCGCTGGGCTTCGACAACATCTCCTACGCCGAGCGCCTGGGGATCACGGTGCTGGACGAGGCACCACTCCTGATCATGCTGCTCGGTCACGAACGTGCCGGCAGCGGCGACTACCACTACGAGCTGGGGTGACCGGCATGACGATGACGACGACTGCACCGACCTCGCGCCTGGGGACTCGTTGGACCCTCCGACAGCACTTCGCCCTGCGGGTCGCCGGTCTCCCTTGGCGAGCGATGGACGGCATCCAGACGCCCGCAGCGACGCGGTGGGCGGAGGACGTGCTGGACGCGGAGGACAACCTCTCGGCCGAGTCCGCCCAGCTGGCCGACCTGCTCCATCAGGTGATCGGCGGGCTCGCCGACGACGCCCTGCGCCGGCGGCTCCTCCTGGCCCGACGGCAGGTGTTCAACAACGTGCTGCCGAACGACCTCGACGCCCTGCGGGGGGCGCTCGAGGAGCTGCGCCCGGACGCCGCGGCGAGGCTGGGCGCGTGGGCGGTCCGCCGTCGTGCCCTCGCGCAGATCGCGGCCGACGGCGAGCCGGTGCTCACCGCGGACACCGAGGCCGCCCGTTCCCGACTTCTCGAGCTGGCCGACGACCCGACCCTGCGGCGCGGTATCCAGCTCGCGTCACCGGCGCTGGACCAGCAGCTGGTCACGATGGCTGCGCCGGGTTCGAGGCGACCGACGGCGAAGCGGCTGCGCAAGGTCGAGCGGTCGCTCCTGTCCTACCTGGCGCGCACGGCCTGCAAGACGAGCCCGTTCTCGACGATGACGGGTGTGGCCGCCGGCGAGCTGAGCGCGCACGCGGAGCCTGCCCGGGACGTCCCCGGGCCGGCGCGCAGCTACGCGCGCATCAACGTCACGGTCATCACCCGGCTCGCCGACGCCGTCCTGGCAGACCTCGGCCGTCGCGCCGACCTCGAGGTGACGCTCAGCCCCGGCTGGCGGGACGACGGCGAGCGGCTGAGGTATGTGCGTCACTGGATGACCGCGGGCGACGACGAGGCCTCGGTGAGCTTCGACTCGATCCGCGACGGTCTGTACTTCCTGCGCCGCAGCGGCACGCTGGACGCTCTCACCGGGTACCTCAACGCCCGCTCGGCGGCGACGGGGCGCGAGATCGTCACGTGGCTCCACGAGCGCACGGACGCGGAGCCGGAGCAGTGCGAGCAGTACCTCACGATCCTGCTCGACCTCGGGATGCTCGCCCTGCCGGGCTTCCAGACGCTCGTCCACACGCCGGAGCCGCTGCGTGGGCTCCAGCGGGCGCTCGAACGCGTGGGCACCGACTGGGCGGAGGAGGTCGCCGCGGACCTGGACGGGCCGATCTCCCTCGTGGCGGAGTTCCCCGTCGCCGGCCTGGACCGCCGTCGCGAGATCCTGGCCGCGCTGCGCGAGCTGCTGTTCGACATCATCGACGGTCTCGGCGGGGAGCGGTCGCTGCCCCGCACGATCCTCTACGAGGACGTGCGCCTCGGTGACCGTCTCGTGACGAACGCCGCGCACCCGTGGCGCGACGCGTTCGGCACGGACCTCGAGGCGGTCGAGCGGCTGATCCCGGCATACGACGTGTCGTTCGCGCACCGCCTGATGCTGCTCGGGTTCTTCGTCGCTCGGTTCGGCCGCGGCGGTCGGGCGGACGACCTGCTCCGCGTGGTCGAGGACTTCCACGAGGACCTGTACGACCAGTACTCGTCCTACACGGCGGACCGCCGCATGTGGGACGGCGAGGAGTACGTCCCGGAGGAGAACTGGCTCGGGCGCCACGAGCTGGGAGTGGTCGACGACGTCCGACGGCGTCTGTCCGCGCACGTGCGCGACGTCACAGACGGCGGGGGGCCAGAGGTGTTCCTCGATCCGGCGGTGGTCGGTCAGGTCGGTGACGAGCTCGACGCCATCACCGCAGGACCGCGACCCCTGGGGCACTTCGCCCAGGTGGTCGGCACCGACGACAGGATGCTCGTCCTCAACCAGTCGTTCGGCGGCCCGTCGTTCCCGTTCAGCCGGTTCACGCAGGCGTTCGACGGCCTCGCCGACGGTCCGCTGTCCCGCACGCTGCGCGCTGCGGCGGGCGGGCACCTTCCCGAGGGCGCCGTGTTCGCCGAGGTCACGGGAGGACCGGCGACGTCGAACCTCAACCTCCACAGCCGACTGACCGACTACGTCATCGTCTGCCCGGGGGAGTCGAGCGACGCGCCGTCCGACGAGCAGATCCCGCTCGACGACCTGTACCTGGTGCACGACGCCCGGCGGGACCGGTTGGTGCTGCGTTCGCGACGTCTCGAGCGCGAGGTCGTCCCCGTCTACAACGGCTACCTCGTGCCGATGGCGCTGCCGCAGGTGGCTCGCACCCTGCTCCTGCTCTCACCCACGCTCATGGTGCGCTTCGACATCTGGGGCGGCGTGCCCCGGACGGTGACGGAGGACGGGGTGTCGACGCGCCCGCGGGTGCGGCTCGGCTCCGTGGTCCTGTCCCGTCGTAGCTGGGCGGCGACCGCCGCAGACCTCCCGCTGCGCACCCCGGGCCAGTCGGACGCCGACTGGTTCCTCGGCTGGCACCGCTGGCGCCGGCGGCACGACGTCCCGCTGCAGACCTTCGTGACGGTCTATCCCGTCGAGCGCAAGGGCGCCGCGTCGCCGAAACCGCAGTACCTCGACCTCGCGAGCGTGCTCTCGCTCCAGGCGTTCGAGGCGATGATCACCGATCCGGCCGACAAGGCCGTCGTGGCAGAGATGCTCCCCGGTCCGGACGACCTCACGTTCCGGTCGGAATCGGGCCAGGGGCACGTCACGGAGATCGCGCTGGAGACGTTCCGCACGGACGACCCCCACCAGGACGGAGAAGGACGATGACCGACGGCAGGGGCGACTGGCTCGCCATCCACATCTTCTACGCGGCGAACCCGCAGCCCTTGCTGACGGAGTGCGTCGAGCCGTTGGTCAAGGAGCTCGACGCCGAGGGGCTGACGGCCGGCCACTTCTTCATCAACTACTGGCTCGAGGGCGCCCACGTGCGCCTGCGGCTCAGGCCCGCCACCCCGGCGGACGAGCCGGAGGTGCGCGCCCGCGCCGAGCGCGCGATCCAGGCGTACCTCGACCGACGCCCCGCGCTCTACCAGATGGGTCACGGGTATCTCGGGGAGCTCTTCGACATCCTCTTCGAGCTGGAGTTCCCGCAGGGCCGCCCGGAGGACCTGATCGGCGACGACGGCCGGATGATCCTGCAGCCGAACAACTCGTTCCAGTACCGCGACTACGAGCCCGAGCACGGCAAGTACGGGGGACCGGCCGGGATCGAGCTGGCCGAGTGGCACTTCAAGCACTCGAGCAGCATGGTCCTCGACGTCCTGCGGACGACGAACGCGCACCTGCGCACGGTCCTGCTCGGGACGGCGGCACAGCTCATGATCGTGATGGCCGGGACGTTCCTGCCCGACCGCGCGGACCTGGCCGACTTCCTGGAGCAGTACCACCACTTCTGGCACCGGGCGTTCTCCGGGACGGACCTCGTGGGGACGTCCGAGTACGAGCGCATGTACGAGCCGGTGGCCGGCGAGCTCTCTGCCCGTCTCCAGTCGGTGCTCAGCGCGGTCGAGTCGGGCGACCTCGACGAGCTGCCCACGGTGCTGCGCGGCTGGGCCGAGCACGCGAAGGAGCTGCGCGAGCGGGTCGTGGAGCTCGCCGGGTCGGGCTCGCTGGTCTTCAAGACCTGGGACGGCACGACGGACGTCGTCCAGACCGATCCCGCCAAGGCCCTGACGACGCTGCTGTCCCCGTACCTGCACATGACCAACAACCGGCTGCACGTCACGCTGCGCGACGAGGCCTACCTGTCGTACCTCATGTTCCGCGTCCTGCGCGAGGAGCCGGCGGTGTCGGCGACATGAGGACGACCGAGCTGCTCGACGCCACCCCACGGCTTCGACCTGGGCTGCTCGTGTCTCGTGCCCTGACGCGTGGGGCCTCGACGATGTACGTCGTCAAGGACCGTGCGAACGGCAGAGCGTTCGAGGTGCCCGAGAAGGAGCACTTCGTGCTGACGCGTCTCGACGGCGTGCGCACGCTGGGCGACATCGGCGACGAGTACGCGGCGACGTACGGCCGACGGCTCGGCGAGCCGCACTGGGAGCGGCTGCTGTGGCTGCTCGGGACGAGGTCGTTGCTCGACACCGGCTCGCCACAGGCCCAGGACCCGCCGTCCACGCCCACGAGGGCTCTCGCGATGCTGGACGCGATGGCGGCCGCGGCGGGCGCGGTCGTGAACCGCCGCGTGCTGGCCGGCGCCCTGGCGCTGCTCGGCATCACGTTCGTGGCGGTGCTGGTGGACCTGCCGAGACTGTTGCCGACGGCGCGCGACGTGCTCGACCACCCGGAACAGGTCGTGGCGGTCGTCGTCCTGCTGTGGGTGTCGGAGGCTGCCCACGAGCTCGCCCACGGCGTCGTGGCGCGGCACTACGGCTGCACGGTGACCAAGGTCAACGTCGCGCTCCTGCGGTGCGTCGTCGAGGACTACCTCTACCTGCCGTCCCGCGGCGCGCAGGTGCTGATCGCGGCGGCCGGGGTGATCGTGAACGCCGCGTTCCTCGTGCCGTTCGCCGTCGTCTGGTTCGTCGCACCGGGAAGCCCGTTCGTCGCGGCGTTCCTGGTGGGCGGCGCCGCGCTGACGGTGCTCAGCCTGCTCCCGCTCCCGCCGTGGGACGGGTACAAGATCGTGGTCCACGCGCTGGGGTCGGTCAGCCTCGCCACCGAGAGCCAGCGCTACGTCTACGGGATCGGGCGGCGGATCCGCCGCCCGGAGCTGCGGTACCCGCGTGCCGCCGCCGTGCACCTCGCCTCGTACGCCGTCGTGTGGTTCGCCCTCGTCGCCCTCGTGATCACGGGCGTGGTCGTGGGCGCGGGCGGTCTCCTGAGCAGGGCGATGGGGCCGGCGGGTCAAGGCATCGTCATCGCGGTCGTCGTACTGGTCGTCGCCGGGTGGCTCGCCCAGCCGGCTCTCAACAAGAACAAGAGGAGTACGTCATGAGTACAGCCATCGACGTGGTGGGACTGCACAAGTCCTACGGGGACGTGCACGCCGTCGACGGGATCTCGCTCCGTGTCGCCACCGGTGAGTTCCTGGGGATCCTCGGCCCGAACGGTGCCGGGAAGACGACGCTCATCGAGGTCGTCGAGGGGCTCCGGGAGCCCGACGCGGGCACGGTGCGCGTGCTCGGCGAGGACCCCCACCCCCGCAACCGCGCCCTGCTGCCACGGATCGGCGTCCAGACGCAGTCGTCGGCGTTCTTCACCCGCCTGACCGCGCGCGAGCACCTGCGGACGATGGCGGCGCTCTACGGGTTGGGCGACCGTGAGGCCGACGCTGCTCTCGAGCGCGTGTCGCTGGTCGAGAAGGCCGACGCGCGGGTCAACAAGCTCTCGGGCGGCCAGCGGCAGCGTCTGGCGATCGCGTCCGCGCTCGTCCACGACCCCGAGCTGGTCTTCTTCGACGAGCCGACGGCCGCGCTCGACCCGCAGGCGCGCCGCGACCTGTGGCGACTGCTGCTGGAGCTCAAGGGCGACGGCAAGACGATCGTCTACACCACGCACCACCTCGAGGAGGCGGAGACGCTGTGCGACCGCGTCGCCATCGTCTCGGGGGGACGGATCGTCGCGCTGGGCAGCCCGCGCGACCTCATCGGCGAGGCCGACCCGCGCGTCCAGCTCGTCGTCCCGCGCCGACGTCTCGACCGGGACACGGCGGCGACCCTGCCGGGCGTGATCCAGGTCGACGTCGAGGGCGAGGACCTCGTCCTGACGACGGAGGACGCAGGCTCGCTGCTCACCGCCATCAGCGCCGCCGTCGGGCTCGACGGCATCCGCACCCGCACCGCGTCCCTCGAGGACGTCTACCTCGACCTGATCGGAGCCTCGAACGCATGAGCACCTACACCGCACTGACGAAGGCGACGTACAAGGCCAGCGTCCGCGACGTCGCGACGGTCTTCTTCACCTTCGCGTTCCCTCTCGTGTTCCTGATCGTCTTCGGCACGATCTTCAAGGGCGAGGAGGTGGACGGCACCGGCCACGGCTACGTCGACTTCATCGCCTCCGGCGTCCTCGCCTGGGGCATGGCGAGTGCTGCGCTGTTCGGCGTGGCGTTCACGCTGATGCAGTGGCGCAACGACGACCTGCTGCGGCTGATCCGCCTGTCTCCGGCGAACTTCCTCTCGGTCGTCGGGGCGCGGTACACCATCGCGCTGGGCCTCGGTCTCGCGCAGGTCGTGCTGTTCATCGGCATCGCGGTGTCGCCTCTCTTCGGGATGAGGCTGGGACCGAGCCCGTGGCTCGTCGTGCCGGCCGTCGTCGCCGGGGTCACCGCCTTCATGGCGCTCGGCGTGATCATCGGCTCCGTGGCGAACACCCCGGAGGCCGTGGCCGCGATCTCGAACTGCGTCGTCGTGCCGATGGCGTTCCTGTCCGGGTCGTTCCTGCCGCTCGCCATGATGCCCGACTGGCTGCAGACGTTCTCGAAGGTGCTCCCGCTGCGCTACCTCAACGACGCGACGGCCTACTCGTTGGTCGGGTCGGGCGACCTGTCCACCTACCTGGTCGCGCTGGCCGTCCTGGTCGGGTTCAGCGTCCTCGCCCTCGCCGTCGGTGCGAAGGTCTTCCGCTGGACGCGCGACTCATGAGCGTCGCGACCGCCGGGCCGCGGGCCCCGGCCCCGATGCACGACCTGTTCACGGGGGTTCGCGATCAGCTCCGTCGGGCGCTGACGCTGCGGGCGAGCGAGCGGGGCGTCGCCGAGCCGCAGGTGGCGGTCCTCGGCGCCCAGGACGTCCTGACGGCCCCCGATCCCGCCCGCCGTGACGCGACGGTCCACGTCGCCGGGGGAGCGGTCCTCGTCGGGCCGCGTGGCGCCGGCTCGTGCGGGCACTGCCTCGGGACCCGGTGGCAGCGCCTGCGTGCGCGGACGCACCGTGACGCGCTCGAGACGGGGACGGGCCTGACGCCGGTCGGCGAGTGGCCCGTGCTCCCGGCGTACGTCGTCGACGCCGTCTGGCACCTCTACGAGGCCATGATCCTGGCCGACGCGCCGCCGACCCTCGGGGCCTCGGAACCGGCCAGCCGGGAGCTGCCGCTGGTCGCGAGCCTCGACCTGGCGACCCTCGTGGTCCGCAACGTGGCGCTGCTGCCCGACCCGCGGTGCCCGAGCTGCGGGGTGCGGGAGCCCGACGGGCCACGGCAGGCGACGGTGCGCCTGGAAGAGCGGGTGAAGGCGTCGCCGGGTTCGTACCGGCAGCGCGGCCTGGACGACTATCCGTTGCCGGAGTCGGCCCTGGCGAACCCGGTCTGCGGGGCCCTGGGCGCCGGGACGATGATGACCGTCACGTCGCCGACGACCGCTCCCGTCTCGGGCAGCGTGTTCATCCGGGGGTACGGCGGGCTCCTCGACGTGTCGTGGAGCGGTCAGGCGAACTCGTACGCGACGAGCAGGAGGCTCGCGCTGATCGAGGGCCTCGAGCGCTACGCCGGCACGCACCGGCGCCGCAACGCCGAGCCCGTCATGGCGGCGTACACGGATCTCGAGGGATTCGCCCTCGACCCGTCCTCGTGCGGCTTCTACCCGCCGGCCGCCTACGAGGCGGACCCGATGATCGCGCCGTTCTCCGCGTCCGCGGTCATCCCGTGGGTCTGGGGATACTCGCTGCGCGACGAGCGTCCGATCCTGGTGCCCCGCAGGCTCAGCCACTACAGCTCGGGCGCCGAGCACGACAACTTCGTGCTCACCACGTCGAACGGCTGCGCGACGGGCAGCACCCTCGAGGAGGCCGTCCTGCACGGCGTGCTCGAGCTCGTCGAACGGGATGCGTTCCTGGTCGGGTGGTACGGCAACGCGGACCTGCCCGAGATCGACCTGGCGTCCGTCCCGAGCGCCGTCGTGACGGCGATGGCCGACCGGGCAGAGCTGCAGGGCTACCGGGTCCACGCGTTCGACAACCGCATCGACATGCGCATCCCGGCCGTCACGGCGCTCGCCGTGCGATCCGACGGCGGGCTCGGGATGCTGTCGTTCGCGGCAGCCGCGCACTTCGACCCGGTCAGGGCGATCGAGGGCGCGATCGAGGAGGCGCTGACGTACCTCCCGCACCAGGCGAAGACGACGGCGACCCGTCGCAAGGATCTGGAGGCCATGGCGAGGGACTACTCGCTCGTGCAGGGGCTGCCGGACCATGCCGCCCTCTTCGGGCTCCCCGGCATGTCGCGGTTCGCCGACTCGTACCTGCACCCGTCGCGCGTGTCCACCCTGGACGCGCTCTTCCGGGAGTGGGAGGAGGTGCGGCCGCGTTCGCTCGACCTGCGTGACGATCTCCGGGCGTGCCTCGACGAGCTCGCCGACTACGACGTGATCGTCGTCGATCAGACCGCGCCGGAGCAGGAACCGATGGGCCTGCGGACCGTGTGCGTCATCGTGCCGGGCCTGGTGCCGTTCGACTTCGGGTGGACGCGGCAGCGGGCCCTGACGATGCCGCGCACGCGGAGCGCGCTGCAGACGTCCGGTGCGCTGTCGGCCGGCGACCTCAGGCGGGTGCCGCACCCGTTCCCGTGAGCCGAGGCACGTGATGGAGGGGCGCGCTCGCCGAGCGCGCCCCTCGTCGTCTTCCCCTCGGCGGCCCCGCCCGCGACGGCGGCCGCGTGCGTCAGCGGTGCCCGAGCGCACCGACGGCGACGACCAGGGAGTCGATCCCGGTCGCCAGCGTGCGCGGCGCGTCGGGTGCGAAGCGCGGAGAGTGGTTCGGGGGCAGCGACGTGAGCTTCTCGAGCGCCGTCGTCCCGGGTGCCGCGGCCCACTCCCGCGGCCCGACGCAGCCCAGCATCCAGTAGCCGAGCGCGGCCCCGTGCCGGGTGAGGTGGGCGACGTCCTCGGTGGCGAGAGCGGGAGGCCACCACGTGAGACGCTCGGCACCGAAGTGCTCCGCGTGGGCGGACCGTACCGCCGCGGTGACGTCGGCGTCGGGCTGTGTCACGGGGGAGCGCGCGATCTCGACGATCACCGGGTCCTCGGGGCAGCCCGCGCTCGTGCACTGCCCGCGGACGATGGCGCGGACGCGTTCGAGCAGGCGCGCCAGGGTCGACTCGGACACGGCGCGCACGGTCAGCTCGATGGTGGCCGTCTCGGGGATGACGTTGGGCGGGCTGTCCACGCGGAGCCGGCCGACGTTGACGATCACCGGTTCGTTCGGCGACGCCGCGCGGGAGACGACCGTCTGGAGCTGCATGACTACCGAGGCGGCGACGACCGCAGGGTCCACGGTGAGGTGAGGGGTCGCCGCGTGGCCGCCACGCCCCCGGAGCGTCACCCGGAGGGTGGCGCTGCCCGCGAGCATCGGCCCGCCCCCGTGGGCGATCATCCCCGCGGGGAGCGGGACCGAGTGCTGCGCGAGGACGACGTCCGGCTGACCGGTGAGGTCGAACAGCCCGTCCGCGAGCATCGCCGCGGCGCCTTCGAGGGTCTCCTCCGCCGGCTGGCCCACGACGACGAGCCGCCCGCGCCAGGTCGACCTGTCCTGGGCGAGCACGTCCGCGGCACCCGCCAGCGCCGCGAGATGCAGGTCGTGCCCGCAGGCGTGCATCGCCCGGGGCGGCTCGCCGGCCGAGGCCGACGTCGTCGTGCTCGCACCGGCCGGGCCGGCCCCGTCCTGCAGCGGCAGGGCGTCGAGCTCGGCGCGCACGAGGACGGTGGGGCCGCGCCCGTTGTCGAGGACGCCCACGACGCCGTGGCCGCCGATGCCGTGGGTGACGCGGAGCCCGGCGCCGGCCAGGGCGGCCCCGAACCGGCTCGCGGTGCGCTCCTCCTCCCCGGAGAGCTCTGGGTCGGCATGGACGTGCTCGTACAGCTCGAGCGCTCGCGCGTGCGCCGTGGGCAGATCGATGGTCATGCCAGCAGTCAAGGCCGCGGTGCTCACAGCCCGATATCGGGGGGTGGCATCGAGGTGTGAGCGGCACGCGCAGCGGCTCGCGAGCCGGCACCGGTTTCCTTGTCTTCAAGGGGACGGACCCCTGGCAGAGCAGAAGGAGAGCACCATGACCACGAACGACATCGCGAACCTGTCCGGCGAGATCGCCGCTCTCGAGTCGGAGAACTTCGAGATCTCCGACTACGCCGATGCAGCAGAGGCGATCCTCGCCTCGTGCTCCTCGTCGTCGAGCACCTCGACCTGCTCGAGCACGACGTCGACGACGAGCTGCAGCGCCTGAACCACGAGCACGCCGCGTGAGCGGGCCGGGTCGGACGACCCGGCCCGCACGTGTGTCCGCAACCGGCGGCGAGCGTCGCACGACCCGGCCGGCGTGGTCCGTGAATTGCCTAGTGGTGGCACTCTCGTGACCCGACGGGATAGGGTTCGCGCGGTGTGACTGCGACGTCAAGGGGGCCAGGTTGCTGAGTGGCACTGCTGCGAGGTTGTTCTTCTACGCGACGACGAACCCGGGCTGGACCGTCGAGTCCGCCTCGGTCGACCTCGGTGTTCGTGTCGTCGATGTCGAGGCCGCGAAGCAGGCGCTGTGCGAGCTGCGTCTGCTGACCCCGATCCACGCCGGGAGCGACGAGCTCGTCGCCGCCGCCCCGGACGTCGCCCTCGCGTCGCTGGTCGATCCCGACGAGCGACGCATCCAGGAGCTGCGGGCGTCGGTCGCGAGCCGGCGCCGGGCCCTCATGGCCCTGCTGCCCGCCTACCGGGAGGCGCGCGAGAGTGCCGTGGCGACCGAACGGGTCGAGGTGGTCGAGGATCCGGAGACCGTCATGAGCCTGCTCATGGACGTCGGTCGCCGGGTGACCGACGAGGTCCTCATCGCGCTGCCGGGCCGGAACACGAGCGTGGAGCGCGCCGAGGAGTCCAACGAGAAGGACCGGCAGCTGCTCGAGCAGGGCATCGCGCGCCGGACGCTCTACCAGCACCGCCGTCGTGACCACGTGCCGACCCAGCGGACGGTGATCGAGCTCGAGCCGCTCGGCGCGCAGTTCCGCACGCTGCCCGTCATCCCCTTCCGGATGCTGGCGTTCGACCGCAAGATGGCGCTCGTCGCACGCCAGCGTGACGCCTCGGACCGGGCCGCGCTCGTCTTCCGGGACCCGGACGTCGTCTCGACGTTCGTCGTCCTGTTCGACACGGCCTGGGAGTTCGCGCTGCCGTTCCACGCCTCAGGGGCCGGCGAGGAGGAGGGCGACGACTCCAGCGGCCTCAGCGAGCTGCAGAGGGCCATCCTGGCAGGCCTGCACCGCGGACTGACCGACGAGGTGCTCGCGAGCCGGCTCGGCATCAGCGTGCGTACCTGTCGTCGGCACATCGCGTGCCTGTTCGATCTGCTGGGGGCCGAGAGCCGGTTCCAGGCGGGCGTGCTCGCGGCGGCCCGCGGGTGGGTCAGGCTGACCACCGACACGCGACCGGTGGCGCAGCGTCGCACCTGAGGCTCGCCGGCCGAACCGGGACCGCCTGACACAATGTCCCGCGTGACGCACGCGAGCATCGACCACCAGGCCACCCGCATCGTCGTCGTCGGAGGGGGGCCGGGCGGCTACGAGGCCGCGCTGGTCGCCCGACGGCTCGGTGCGGACGTCACCGTCGTGGAGCGGCAAGGACTCGGCGGTGCGGCCGTGCTGACCGACGTCGTCCCGTCGAAGACGCTCATCGCGACGGCCGACTGGATGACCATCGCCGAGCGCGCCGCCGACCTCGGCATCCGCCTCCCCGTAGACACCGCCAAGGCGCAGCACCCGGCGATGCGCCGCCACATCGTCGACCTCGACGCCGTCAACACGCGTGTCATGGCGCTCGCGGCCGCGCAGTCTGCGGACATCCGCGCGCGCCTCGAGCGCGAGGGCGTGCGCGTCGTCACCGGTACGGGCCGGCTCGACGGGCCGTCCCGCGTCGTGGTCGAGGGTGCGGTGGGACCGGGCGGTGGTGACGGTCGTGACGGTACGGACGTCACCCTCGACGCCGACGTCGTCCTCCTCGCGCTGGGCTCCACGCCGCGCACGCTGCCCACCGCGCAGCCGGACGGCGAGCGCATCCTCACGTGGACGCAGCTCTACCGCCTCACGGAGCTGCCCGAGCGGCTGATCGTCGTCGGCTCGGGCGTCACCGGCGCCGAGTTCGCGGGCGCGTACAACGCGCTCGGCTCGGACGTCGTGCTCGTGTCGAGCCGTGACCGTGTGCTCCCCGGTGAGGACGCCGACGCGGCCGAGCTCCTCGAGGGCGTCTTCCGGTCCCGCGGCATGACCGTCATGTCGCGCTCGCGGGCCGAGTCCGCGGTCCGCACGGACGACGGCGTCGAGGTGACGCTCGCCGACGGGCGCGTGATCACCGGCTCGCACGTGCTGCTCGCCGTGGGGTCGATCCCCTCGACGCAGGGCCTCGGCCTGGAGGAGGCCGGCGTGCGCCTCGCGCCGAGCGGACACGTCGTCGTCGACAAGGTGTCCCGCACGTCGGTGCGCGGGGTCTACGCGGCGGGCGACTGCACGGGCGTCCTGCCGCTCGCGTCCGTCGCGGCGATGCAGGGGCGCGTCGCGATGTCGCACGCGCTCGGCGACGCCGTCGCGCCGATCAAGCTGCGCACGGTCGCGGCGAACATCTTCACGGCGCCCGAGATCGCGACCGTCGGGTACAGCGAGGAGCAGCTCAAGGCGCAGGGCAGCAAGTACGTCACGACGACGCTCCCGCTCGCGCGCAACCCGCGCGCGAAGATGCTCGGCATGCGCGACGGCTTCGTCAAGCTCTTCGCGCACCCGGAGGCCGGTGTCGTGCTCGGCGGCGTCATCGTGGCGCCGCGCGCGAGCGAGCTGATCTTCCCCATCACGCTCGCGGTGTCCCACCGGCTCACGGTGGACGACGTCGCGTCTGACTTCACGGTGTACCCGTCGCTCACGGGGTCGATCGCCGAGGTGGCGCGCATGCTGCACCAGCGCGAGGACTGAGCCCACCGCGACGGCCGAGGCTGCGGCCGGAGGGGGCGCGCGCTACAGCGTCGCCTCGGCCCGCAGCGTCCCGTCCGCGTAGGCGAGGTCGGTGATCTCCAGGCCGGGCAGCGTCCCGGCGAGCCCGGCGGCGAGGAGCGCCTGCACGTCGAGCGCGACCCGCGCGTCGGGCAGGACGCGGACCGCGTCCCCGGGCAGGCCCTTGGCGCGGAGCGCGCCCTGGAGCGGGCCCTCGGCCATGCCGAGCAGCTTGTGCGCGGGAAGCCCGGCGGCGCTCGCCTCGACGGCGACGACGGCCGTCCCCGCGACGAACGACTCGACGCGCAGCGTCCCGCGGACGACGGGGACCAGCCGTGCCGCGAGGCGCAGGGCCGACGGCGGGTCCGGCACCTCGCGCAGGTCCACGACGACGCGCACGTCGTCACCCTCGCCGGTCACCGAGCGCACGAACGGGGGCAGCGCCCCGGACGCACGCGCGAGGTCGACGGCCTCGGTCACGGTCAGCTCGATACGCACCGGCCGACCCTAACCCGACCGGAGCGCGCTCGCGGGAGCGAGGACCGGCGTCCGTCACCCAGCCGTGGCGCGCACCTCGGTGAGCAGCGGGCGGTGGTCGGACGCCGTGACGTCGAGCACCTCGAACGAGCGGAACGTCACGGGCGCGGACCCGAAGACCCAGTCGATGCGGTGCGCCGGGGCGAGGGCCGGTGACGTGAGGGCGGCCGGGTCGCCCGCGGCGTCCTGGCCGCTCTCCAGGCCCTGGTCCTCGAGGAGCACGATCTCGTCCCAGCCGGGCTCGGCGTTGAGGTCGCCGGCGAGGACGTACGCGCCCTCCACCGGTTCGGCGGCGAGCAGCGCGTCGAGCTGGTCGAGGCGTGTGGGCGTGCTCTCCTCGCGGTGCTGGAGGTGGACCGACGTGACGCGCACGGGCACGCCGCCCGCGTCCACGGTCGCGGAGATCGCGGACCGCTGCTGCGGGCCGGCGCCGAACGGCAGCGCGTGGCGCTCGACGTCGGCGAGCTCGCCGAGCGCGGGGTCCCAGAGGAGGACGTCGACGAACTGCCGGTCGGCGGCGGGGGCGGCGACGAACCGCATGCCGGTCTCGCGCGCGAGGTAGGACGCCATGTCGGTGCCGCCGCCGAGCACCCAGCCGCGCGAGACCTCCTGGAGCGCGACGACGTCGGCCCCCGAGGCCTCGATCGTCGCCACTATCTCGTCGAGGCGGACCCCCGGGTCGGCGCTCACGCCGTAGTGCAGGTTCCAGTCCAGCACGCGCAGGGTCCCGGGCGGACGGTCGGCGGTGGCGCCCGTCGCGGGGGCGAGCACCTGCGTCGTCCCCACGAGCGCCAGCACGGCGACGGCACCCGCGACCGCGACGGGGACGACAGGTCCTGCGGACGACGTGCTCCCCGCACGTGCCGTGCGGTGCGCGGTCACGACGGCGACGACCGCGAGGACCGCGGCCGCACCGACGGGCACCCACCCGTTGCGGAACGGGAGCGGCACGTCGTAGTCGATCTGGTAGCCGAGGATCGGGAGCGCGACGCCCAGCCCGGCGAGCGTGGACGCGCCCGCGAGGCGCAACCACGTGACGTCGTGCGCGGGGCGGTCGAGGCCGAGCGCGAGGGTGGCCGCGGAGGCGGGCACGAGGAGCGTGAGGAGCGCGACGAGCGCCCAGCCCCCGACGACGCCGGGTCCGTCGAGGCGCGGGACGGCGAGGAAGGCGACCGCGACACCACCGACGAGCAGCACCGGCGGGCCCCAGAC
The DNA here is from genome assembly GCF_051294865.1 of Cellulosimicrobium sp. PMB13. Taxonomy (NCBI): domain Bacteria; kingdom Bacillati; phylum Actinomycetota; class Actinomycetes; order Micrococcales; family Promicromonosporaceae; genus Cellulosimicrobium; species Cellulosimicrobium sp. PMB13. The sequence continues at coordinate 2,474,373 of NZ_CP145910.1, forward strand.
GGCCAGGAGCCCCCGACCGCCACGCCCCCGTGGAGCACCACGCGGTCCCGGAGCGCCACCGACGCCTCGGGCGGCGCGCACGACCCGGGGTACAGCCCAGGCCGCCACGAGCGCGGCGGCGACGAGCGCCGCGACGGTGGCGGCGAGCGGCACGCCGGACTGGGAGGCGACGAACGCCGGGTTCGCGAGCGCCTGCACGACGAGCGCGAGGAACGGGCCGAGCAGCCAGAGCCCCCGTGCTCCCGGCCACGCGGCGCGGCCCCGCACGACCCACGCGCACGCGAGCGCCCCCAGCCCGACGGCGACGGTGAGGCCCCAGGCCAGGGGCCCGCTGCGCCAGTAGGCGTCCCACGTGCCGAGGACCGCGCTCAGCGCCGCGGCGAGCAGGGCGCCGAGCGTCACGCCGAGGGCGACGAGACCGCCGCGTGCGCGGTCGGCCGGGGGAGCGTCACCGGGGTCCGGGCTGCCCGCGAGGGGTGCTCCGCCCGTCGTGATCGCGTCGTCGACGGGGTAGGAGCGCGTCCCGCTCGCGAACGCGGCGACGATCACGAGGGTGGCGATGCCCAGGGCGACCGTCGCGAGCCCGACGCCGTAGCGCACGAGGCCGAGGCCCAGGCCCGAGTCGATCGCGGCGCCGAGGCCCTGCAGCGCGAGCCGCGCGACCACGAGGGCGCAGACGGCGAGGAGCACGACCTTGCCCGTGATCTCGAGCCGGGCCGCCATCATCACGACGAGGACGCCCGGGGCGGCGTACGTCACGAGCGCCGTGAGCGCGACGGTCGTGATCCCCGCGGCGAACGCGTGGTCCAGGAGCGGCCCGCTCGACCGGACCAGCTCGACGACGAGCGCCGTGACGAGCACGAGCAGGACGAGGACGGCCGTGCCCGGCGCACCGGGCCCGCCCGCGGTGTCGCCCGTCGGGGGCGGGGGAGCCTGCGGCGTCGCGCTCACGGGTCCGAAGGTACCGGGGCCGGGTCGGCCGCGCGACGCCCGACGGCGCGCCTGCTCGCGCCGCCCGGTGCCTCGGTGTGATCCGTGCCACACTGGGTGATCGGCTGCGACGGCGCGCCACCACCTCGGCGCGCGAGGAGGCGACGATGGGTCGGACCACGCGAACGGCAGGCGCTCGGGGGCCCGAGCGTGCCGCGAGCAGCTCGGCCGTGCTGGGCGGCACGGCCCACGACGACGCGGCGCACGACGGCACCGCGACCGGGACGACGGCGAACCGTCCGGGTGACGGCGCCGGGTCGTCGGGCTCTCCGGGGCCGGCCCGCGTCGTCGGGCACTGGGTCGGTGGCGCGCTGCGCACGGACGCCGTACGGCACGCCCCGGTGCACGACCCCGCCCGCGGGACCGTCTCGGGACGGGTGGCGCTCGCGTCGGCCGAGGACGTCGACGCCGCGGTCGCGGCCGCCCGCGAGGCGTTCCCGGCCTGGCGGGCGACGAGCGTCTCCCGCCGCGTCGAGATCCTCTTCGCGTTCCACCAGCTCCTCGTCGAGCACCGGGACGAGATCGCCGCGATCGTGAGCGCCGAGCACGGGAAGGTGCTCTCCGACGCCGCGGGCGAGGTGGCCCGCGCGCTCGAGTGCGTGGAGTTCGCGTGCGGCATCGGCCAGCTCCTCAAGGGCGGGTACACCGAGCAGGCGTCCGCGGGCGTCGACGTGCACGAGGTGAAGCAGCCGCTCGGAGTCGTCGCGTGCATCACGCCGTTCAACTTCCCGGCCATGGTGCCGCTGTGGATGATCCCGAACGCGATCGCGTGCGGGAACACGGTCGTGCTCAAGCCGAGCGAGCGCGACCCCTCGGCGTCGCTCGTCGTCGCGAGGCTGCTCCAGGAGGCGGGGCTGCCCGACGGCGTGGTGAACGTCGTGCAGGGTGACCGCGTGGCCGTCGAGCGGCTGCTCGAGCACCCCGACGTCGAGGCCGTGAGCTTCGTCGGGTCGACTCCCGTCGCGCGCAACGTCTACGAGACCGCGACGCGGCACGGCAAGCGGGTCCAGGCGCTCGGCGGCGCGAAGAACCACATGGTCGTGCTGCCCGACGCCGACGTGGACGTCGCGGCCGACGCGGCCGTCTCCGCGGCGTACGGCTCGGCGGGCGAGCGGTGCATGGCCGTCTCGGTGCTCGTCGCCGTCGGCGCGGTGGCCGACCCCCTGGTCGAGGCGATCCGGGAGCGCGTGGCGCGGCTCGTCGTCGGGCCCGGTGACGACCCGGCCTCGCAGTTGGGCCCGCTCATCACCGCGGAGCACCGCGACCGCGTCGCCGCGCGCGTGGCGACGGCCGAGGCGGAGGGGGCGACGCTCGTCGTCGACGGTCGTACGACACCGGTCCGCGGGGCCGGCGACGACTCGGGCACCGCCGATCGTGCGGACGACCTGGCGGCGGGCTTCTTCCTGCACCCCACGCTCGTGGACCACGTGCGGCCCGAGCACACGGTCTACCGCGAGGAGATCTTCGGGCCCGTGCTGTCCGTCGTCCGCGCCGACACCTACGACGAGGCCGTGGGGCTCGTCAACGACAACCCGTACGGCAACGGCGCGGCGATCTTCACGCGCGACGGCGGCGCGGCCCGCGCGTTCGAGGTCGACGCGCGCGCGGGCATGATCGGCGTGAACGTCCCCATCCCCGTGCCCGTCGGCTACTACTCGTTCGGCGGGTGGAAGAGCTCGCTGTTCGGCGACCTGCACGTCTACGGGCCCGAGAGCGTGCAGTTCTACACGCGGACGAAGGTCGTCACGACGCGCTGGCCCGACCCCGCGACGTCGGCGGTCGACCTCGGCTTCCCCCGGACGCGGTGACGCGACCGGACGACCCGACCACGACGACCGGACGAGAGGAGGACGCGTGACGACGGAGGACCTCGCGCGGGGGGTGACGGCGCGGCCCGCCTCGCGCACGCGCGCGGACGACCGGTTCGTGTTCCACTCCTGGTCGGCGCAGGGGGCGATCTCCCCGCTGCCCGTCGCGGGCGGCGAGGGCGCCTGGTTCTGGGACGAGGACGGCAACCGCTACCTCGACTTCGCGTCCCAGCTCGTCAACCTCAACCTGGGCCACCAGCACCCGCGGCTCGTCGCCGCGATCCAGGCGCAGGCCGCGCGGCTCGCGACGGTCGGCCCGACATTCGCCAACGACGTCCGGGGCGAGCTCGCCCGGCTGATCGTCGAGCGAGCGCCGGGCGCGGCGGGCTCGCCGGGCGGCGACGCGTCGGACGACCGTCCGTGGCGCGTGTTCTTCACGAACGGCGGTGCGGACGCCGTCGAGAACGCGGTGCGGCTCGCACGCCTGCACACGGGACGCGCCAAGGTGCTCTCCGCGTACCGGTCGTACCACGGGAACACCGGCACGGCGATCACCCTCACCGGCGACCCGCGGCGCTGGCCGAACGAGGTCGCGCCCGACCCGCAGGTGCGCCACTTCCTCGGCCCCTACACCTACCGCTCGGCGTTCGGCGCGCACGACGACGCCGAGGAGGGGGAGCGCGCGCTCGCGCACCTGCGCGAGATCGTGACCCTCGAAGGGCCCGGGACGATCGCCGCGATCCTGCTCGAGACGATCGTCGGGACGAACGGCGTGCTCGTCCCGCCCGACGGCTACCTCGCGGGCGTGCGCGCGCTGTGCGACGAGCACGGGATCCTGCTGGTCGCCGACGAGGTGATGGTCGGCTTCGGCCGGGTCGGGGAGTGGTTCGCGATCGACCGGTGGGGCGTCGTGCCCGACCTCGTGACCTTCGCCAAGGGCGTCAACTCCGGGTACGTGCCGCTCGGCGGCGTCCTCATCGCGGAGCACGTCGCGCGGACGTTCGACGACCGCGTGTTCCCGGGCGGGCTCACCTACTCCGGTCACCCGCTGGCGTGCGCCGTCGCGGTCGAGTCGATCCGCACGTTCGAGGACGACGGGATCCTCGAGCGGGTCCGCCGCCTCGGCGACGACCTGATCGGGCCGCGGCTGCGCGAGATCGCCGCCCGGCACCCGTCCGTCGGCGAGGTGCGCGGGCTCGGCTTCTTCTGGGCGGTCGAGCTCGTGCGGGACCGGACGACGCGCGAGCCCTTCGTCCCGTTCAACGCGAGCGGACCCGCCGCCGCGCCGATGGCGGCGGTCGTCGCCGCGGTCAAGGAGCGCGGCGTGTGGCCGTTCGTCCACTTCAACCGCCTGCACGTCGCGCCACCGCTCGTCACGTCCGCGGACGACCTCGAGCACGGCCTCGCCGCGATCGACGCGGCGCTCGACGTCGCCGACGACCACATCGGGAAGCCCAGGACGAAGGAGGGGTCATGACCACCGTGCGCGCCGCACTCACGCAGGTCCGCTGGACCGGCGACAAGGAGTCGATGATCGACGTCCACGAGAAGCACCTGCGCGACGCCGCCGACCAGGGCGCGCGGCTCGTGTGCTTCCAGGAGCTATTCTACGGCCCGTACTTCTGCCAGGTGCAGGACGCCGCGTACTACGCGTACGCGGAGTCCGTCCCCGGGCCGACGGTCGAGCGGTTCTCGGCGCTCGCGGCCGAGCTCGGGACCGTCGTCGTGCTGCCGGTGTACGAGGAGGAGCAGCCCGGCGTCCTCTACAACACGGCGGCCGTGATCGACGCCGACGGGCGCTACCTCGGCAAGTACCGCAAGACGCACATCCCGCACGTGCGCGGGTTCTGGGAGAAGTTCTACTTCCGGCCCGGCAACCTCGGGTACCCGGTGTTCGACACCGCCGTGGGGCGCGTCGGCGTCTACATCTGCTACGACCGGCACTTCCCCGAGGGCTGGCGCGCGCTCGGGCTGAACGGCGCGGAGATCGTGCTCAACCCCAGCGCGACGAGCCGCGGGCTGTCGAACTACCTGTGGCGGCTCGAGCAGCCCGCCGCGGCGGTCGCGAACGAGTACTACGTCGGCGCGATCAACCGCGTGGGCGTCGAGGAGCTCGGCGACGACGACTTCTACGGCACGTCGTACTTCGTCGACCCCGAGGGCTCGTTCGTCGGGGACCCGGCCGACTCCTACGAGGAGGAGCTCGTCGTGCGGGACCTGGACCTCGACCTGCTCCGGGTCGTGCGTGACCGCTGGCAGTTCTACCGCGACCGCCGGCCCGACGCCTACGACGACCTCACCCGGCCGTGACGCGTCACGCCGGCGACGACCGCACGGCCGCACCGACCCGCACCGCTCGAGAGGAGACCACGCGATGCCGCACACGCTGATCCGCGGAGGGACCGTCGTCGGGCCCACGGGCTCGACGCTCGCCGACGTGCTCGTCGACGGCGAGCAGGTCGCCGCGCTGCTGCGGCCCGGGGACACGAGCCTCGGCGCGGACCTCGCCGCGAACGCGGAGCGCGTGGTCGACGCGACGGGCAAGTACGTCATCCCGGGCGCCGTCGACTGCCACACGCACATGGAGCTGCCGTTCGGAGGGACGGCAGCCTCGGACACGTTCGAGACCGGGACACGCGCCGCTGCCTGGGGCGGCACGACGACGATCGTCGACTTCGCGGTCCAGCGCACCGGGGAGCGCGTCCAGGACGGCCTCGCAGCGTGGCACGAGAAGGCGGCCGGGCAGTGCGCCGTCGACTACGGCTTCCACCAGATCCTCGGCGGCGTCGACGACGACGCGCTCAAGGCGATGGACGAGCTCGTCGGCGAGGGGATCACGAGCTTCAAGCTCTTCATGGCCTACCCGGGCGTGTTCTACAGCGACGACGGGCAGATCCTGCGCGCGATGCAGAAGGCGCGCGACAACGGGTCGGTGGTCATGATGCACGCCGAGAACGGCATCGCGATCGACGTGCTCGTGCGCCAGGCGCTCGACCGCGGCGACACCGCGCCGTACTTCCACGGCACGACACGACCGTGGGAGACCGAGGAGGAGGCGACGCACCGCGCGATCATGCTCGCGCGGCTGACCGGCGCGCCGCTGTACGTCGTGCACATGTCGGCGAAGCAGGCCGTCGAGACGCTCGCGCGGGCCCGCGACGAGGGCCTCACCGTGTTCGGCGAGACGTGCCCGCAGTACCTCTACCTGTCGCTCGAGGAGCAGCTCGGGGCGCGCAGCGAGGAGTGGGGTGACTTCGAGGGCGCGAAGTGGGTGTGCTCGACGCCGCTGCGCTCGCGCGCCGAGGGCCACCAGGACGAGCTGTGGCGGTCCCTGCGCACGGGGGACCTGTCGGCCGTGAGCACCGACCACTGCCCGTTCTGCATGAAGGAGCAGAAGGAGCTCGGCCGCGGAGACTTCTCGAAGATCCCCAACGGGATCGGTGGCGTCGAGCACCGGCTGAACCTGCTCTACCAGGGCGTCGTGGACGGGCGGATCACGCGCGAGCGGTGGGTCGAGCTGTGCTGCACGACGCCGGCGCGCATGTTCGGCCTCGACGGCCGCAAGGGCGTGCTCGCGCCGGGCGCGGACGCCGACGTCGTCGTCTACGACCCGGCCGGGCACACGTCGATCGGGTACGACAAGACCCACCACATGAGCATGGACCACTCCGCGTGGGAGGGGTACGAGATCGACGGGCACGTCGACGTCGTCATGTCGCGCGGCCGCGTGCTCGTCGAGGACGGCGCGTACCACGGGAGTCCCGGTCACGGTCGGTTCCTCAAGCGCGGGCTGTCGGCGTACCTGCGCTGAGGGAGGAGTCACGTGGACCTCGGGGTGGTGCTGCAGAACGACCCGCCGGCGTGGCGGGTCGTCGACCTCGCACGCCAGGCGGAGACCTACGGGTTCAGCCACGTGTGGACGTTCGACTCGCACCTGCTGTGGGAGGAGCCGTTCGTCGTCTACTCCCAGATCCTCTCGGCCACCCATCGGGTCACGGTCGGGCCGATGGTCACGAACCCCGCCACGCGCGACGTCACCGTCACGGCGTCGCTCTTCGCGACCCTCAACGAGATGTTCGGCAACCGGACCATCTGCGGGATCGGGCGCGGCGACTCCGCCGTGCGCGTCATCAACGGCCGCCCCGTGACGCTCGCGCAGCTGCGGGAGGCGATCCACGTCATCCGGGGCCTCGCGTCGGGGGAGTCCGTCGAGTACCGCGGTTCGACGCTGCGCCTGCCGTGGAACCCCGGCTCGCGACTGCCGGTGTGGGTCGCGGCCTACGGCCCGAAGGCGCTCGCGCTCACGGGCGAGGTCGGCGACGGGTTCATCCTCCAGCTCGCCGACCCCGACGTCGTCGCGTGGTCCGTCGCGGCCGTCCGCGCGGCGGCCGAGCGCGCGGGCCGCGACCCCGACGACGTGAGCATCTGCGTCGCCGCGCCCGCGTACGTGACGGACGGTGCGTCGTCGGACGGCCAGCCCGGACGGGCGCTCGCCCATGCGTACGACCAGTGCCGCTGGTTCGGCGGGATGGTCGGGAACCACGTCGCCGAGATCGTCGCGCGCTACGGGCCCGGCGGCACGGAGGAGTCCGCGGGGGTGTCGATCCCGGAGGCGCTCACGGCGTTCGTCGCGGGCCGCGAGGGGTACGACTACAACGAGCACGGGCGCGCCGGGAACTCGCACACCGCGTTCGTCACGGACGAGATCGTCGACCGGTTCTGCCTGGTCGGCCCGACGGATCGGCACGTCGAGCGGCTGCGCGAGCTCGCCGCGCTCGGCGTCGACCAGTTCGCGGTGTACCTCCAGCACGACGCGAAGGACGAGACCCTGCGCGCGTACGGCGAGACGATCGGCCCGGCCGTGCGCGACCTGGCGCGCGCCCGGGACTAGGACGGACCGGCGGACGGAGCGCCGTCGAGCAGCGCCCGCAGCACCGGCCAGGCGTCGGCGAAGGCCGGGAGCAGGGCGAGCCCGGCGACGTCGTCGACCGGGACCCACCGCACCTCGACGCTCTCCGCGTCGGTCGCGGTCGGCGCGAGGTCGGCCCCGTCCGCCAGCTCGGCGACGACGGTCGTGTAGCGCCAGGGCCCGTGGTCGAGCACGCGCTCGCCGAGGACCCGCACCGTGCCCGGGTCGATCCCCGCCTCCTCGTGCGCCTCGCGCAGCGCGCCCTGCTCGGGCGTCTCGTCCGGCCCGACGGCGCCGCCCGGCACGCCCCACGTCCCGCCCTGGTCGCTCCACGGGGCGCGGTGCTGCAGGACGACGTCGGTCGCCCGGCCGTCGTCGCCCCGCCGCGCGAGGAGCAGCCCGGCGGCGCCGAACAGGCCCCAGTGCCGGCGCCCGCACGCGCACTCGACCCATCCGTCGCCGGGCTGCAGGTGGCGGGGGAGGCGCGGCGCGGGCTCGCCCGGGTCGCGGGGAGCGGTGGGGATCGTCACGAGGCCATGCTGCCAGGCGGTCGCCGCCAGGAGGCTCCAGCGCCCGCGTGCGGCGTGCCGTGATCGTCGCCCGGGGCACGTAGGATCTCCCCCTTGTGAGCACAGGGCGTGGCGTGAGCAGGGTCGTGGACGCCGTCGTGCCGCGACGCATGGGGACGAGCTTCCGCTGGCTCGTCGGGTCGTCGTGGACGAGCAACATCGGCGACGGGATCGCGCTGGCTGCCGGCCCGCTCCTCGTGCAGTCGCAGACGGACTCGGCGTTCCTGGTCGCGTTCGCCGCGCTCGTCCAGCGCATCCCGTGGCTCCTGTTCGGGCTGTGGGCCGGTGCGATCGCCGACCGGGTCGACCGTCGTCTCCTCGTCGTCGGCGCGAACCTCGTGCGCGCAGGGGTCGTCGGCGTGCTGTGCGTGTTCGTGGCCACGGGGAACGTGAGCATCGCCGTCGTGCTCGGCGCGCTGTTCTGCCTCGGCACCGCCGAGGTCTTCGTCGACACGACCGCGAGCACGCTCCTGCCGATGCTGGTCGACCGCAAGGACCTCGGCACGGGCAACGCCCGCCTCCAGGCCGGCTTCCTCGTGGGCAACCAGCTCGTCGGGCCGCCCGTCGGGGCGTTCCTCTTCGCGGCGGGCATGGCCTGGCCGTTCGTCGCGCAAGGGGTGAGCATCCTCCTCGCGGTGCTGCTCGTCGCGCGCATCGCGACGACGCCCGGCCCGGTCCGAGAGGGTCGCACGCACGTGCGCCAGGACATCGCCGAGGGCGTGCGCTGGATCCTCGGCAACGCGCCGGTGCGCACGCTCGCGCTCGTCATCCTCGCGTTCAACATCACGTGGGCGGCGCCCGGCGCAGTGCTCGTGAAGTACGCGATCGACCACCTGCACATGGACGAGGTCGGCTTCGGCCTCCTCACGACCGCGTCCGCCGTGGGCGGGGTCGTCGCGATCGGGATCTACGGCTGGCTCGAGCGCCACGTGCGCCTCGCGACCCTCATGCGCGTGTGCCTCTCGCTCGAGGTCCTCATGCACGCGGCGCTCGCCGTGACGACCTCCGGCGGGGTCGCGATGGGGATCATGGTCGTGTTCGGGCTCTACGCGTTCGTGTGGGCGACCGTGTCGAGCACGGTGCGCCAGCGCGCGGTCCCGACCGAGCTCCAGGGGCGCGTCTCCGCCGCCTACATGGTGTGCGTCTACGGCGGCGTCGCGATCGGGCAGCTCCTCGGCGGGATCCTCGCCGAGACGTGGGGGATCACGGCGCCGTTCTGGTTCGCGTTCGCCGGTGCCGGGCTCACGCTGGCGCTCGTGTGGCGCCAGCTGACGAACGTGGCCCACGCCGGCGAGGTCGACCCCGACGCCCCCGCAGCGCCGACCCGGTGATCCTGGCCCGTCCGCGCGCGGACGGGCGGGAGTCGCGTGCTCGACAGGAGGGAGGGCATGGTCGGCGGGGCCGGCACCGGTGGGAGAAAGCCATGGACCGGTGTCGGTGGCTCGGGTGAGGATGTCCGGGTGAGTCATACACCGTACGAGAACGACGCACCGACCGACGGCGTCCCGACCGATCGCGACCCGGCCGACGGGGACCTCGCGGGCGTCGACGGTACGCCGGACGACGTCGCAGCTTTGCCCCGGTGGCGACGCGACGCGGCGGTCTTCCTCTCCGGTCAGACCGTCTCGCTGTTCGGGTCGATGCTCGTGCAGTACGCGGTCATGTGGCACCTGACGATCGAGACGAAGTCCGGGTCCGTGCTCGCGCTGAGCACGCTCTTCGGCTTCCTCCCGCAGGCCGTCGTCTCGGTCTTCGGCGGAGTGTGGGCCGACCGCGTCAACCGCAAGGTGCTCATCGTCGCCGCCGACGCGACGATCGCCGTCACGACGCTCGCGCTCGCCCTGCTCATGCTCGGCGGAGCCGACGACCTCTGGCTCATCTACGCCGCGCTGGCGATCCGCTCGACCGGTGCGGGCATCCAGACGCCCGCCGTCGCGGCGCTCCTGCCGCAGATCGTCCCGGCGAGCAAGCTCCTGCGCGTCAACGGCATCAACCAGTCGATCCAGTCCGCGATGATGCTCCTCGCCCCGGCCGTCGCGGCGGCGGTCTACGCGAGCGCGTCGATCGTCGCCGTGTTCTTCATCGACGTCGTGACCGCCGCGATCGGCATCGGGCTGCTCCTGCTCGTGCCCGTGCCGACGCTCGCGCACGCCCGCGCGACGGCGGACCGGGCCGGGTACTTCGACGACCTCGTCGAGGGGTTCCGATACCTCGGCTCGCACGCGTTCGTCCGGTGGGTCCTCGGGCTCTACGCGGCGATCTTCCTGCTCATCGTGGCGCCGTCGTACCTCACGCCGCTCATGGTCGCCCGGTCGTTCGGCGAGGAGGTGTGGAAGCTGACCGTCAACGAGGTCGCGTTCTCCGTGGGCATGCTGCTCGGCGGCGTCGTCCTCGCGACCTGGGGCGGGCGGCTGAAGAACCGCATCGCGCTGATGGTCGGCGCGACGTTCGTCTTCGGGATCCTGTCCGTCGGGATGGGGCTGTCCACGAACATGTGGGTCTTCTTCACGTTCATGTTCCTGCTCGGCCTCGCGGTCCCGCCGTTCTCGACGACGTCCATGACGATCCTCCAGGAGACGGTCGAGCCGGAGCGGCAGGGCCGCGTGTTCGGGTTCGTCGGGATCGTCATGGCCGTGTCGATGCCGCTCGGCATGGTCGTCTTCGGCCCGCTCGCCGACCGCTTCACGGTCGAGTCGCTGCTCGTGGTGTCCGGCCTGCTCATGTTCGCCGTGATCGGCATCGCCGTCGCGCTCCCGTCGGGGCGCCGGGCGATGCGCGCCGCGGCGCAGCACGGGACGTCGGCCGAACCGGCGGCCGTCGTGGGCGCCGGACCGGGCGAGGGGACCTCCTGACGGGGCGTCAGGCGGGGGCGGTCAGTCGACGATCTCGCAGATCGACGTCCCCGCGCTGACGCTCGCCCCCGCGCTCGCGGCCAGCGACCGGACGGTGCCCGCGCGGTGCGCGAGCAGAGGCTGCTCCATCTTCATCGCCTCGAGCACGACGACGAGGTCGCCCTCGGCGACCTGCGCCCCGTCCTCGACGGCGACCTTGACGATCGTGCCCTGCATCGGGGAGGCGAGCGTGGTGCCGGACGCGCCGCCGTTGGCGCGCGCCGCCGTGCGACGGGCAGGCCGACGCGCGGCGTTGGCGGTGCGGGCGCGGCCTGCGGCCATGCCGAGCCCGGCAGGCAGGACGACCTCGAGGCGCTTGCCGCCGACCTCGACGACGACGCGCTCCGTCGCGACGGGCTCGTCCGCGTCCTCGTCGGACGCCGCCCCGCCGGCGGTGGGGGCCAGGGTCGCGAGCGTGTCCGCGAACTCGGTCTCGATCCACCGCGTGTGCACGCGGAACGGCTCGTCGCCCGCGGGCACGAACGCCTCGGCGTCGAGCACGGCACGGTGGAACGGGACGACGGTCGGGATCCCCTCGATCTCGAGCTCGCGCAACGCCCGGCGCGACCGCTCGACGGCCTGCTGGCGCGTCGCGCCCGTGACGATGACCTTGGCGATCATCGAGTCGAACGCGCCGGAGATCGTGTCCCCCTCGACGACGCCCGAGTCGACGCGCACGCCCGGCCCGGACGGGAAGCGCAGGGTCGTGAGGCGACCCGGTGCGGGGAGGAAGTTGGCGGCCGGGTCCTCACCGTTGATGCGGAACTCGATGGAGTGACCTCGCGTGGCCACGCTGCTGTAGCCGAGCGGCTCTCCCGCGGCGATGCGCAGCTGCTCGCGCACGAGGTCGATACCGCTGATCTCCTCGGAGACGGGGTGCTCGACCTGGAGGCGCGTGTTGACCTCGAGGAACGAGATGGTCCCGTCGGCACCCACGAGGAACTCGCAGGTCCCGGCGCCGACGTACCCGGCCTCGCGGAGGATCGCCTCGGACGCCTTGTAGAGCTCGGCCTCCTGCTCGGGCGTGAGGAACGGTGCGGGCGCCTCCTCGACGAGCTTCTGGTGCCGGCGCTGGAGCGAGCAGTCGCGCGTGGAGACCACGACGACGGTGCCGTGCTCGTCGGCGAGGCACTGGGTCTCGACGTGACGCGGGGTGTCGAGGTAGCGCTCGACGAAGCACTCGCCACGACCGAACGCCGCGACGGCCTCACGGACCGCGGAGTCGTAGAGCTCGTCGATCTCCTCCGCGACCCGCGCGACCTTGAGACCACGGCCGCCGCCCCCGAACGCTGCCTTGATGGCGATCGGCAGGCCGTGCTCGGCCGCGAAGGCGTGCACCTCGCTCGCGTCGGCGACGGGGTCCGACGTGCCCGGGACGAGAGGCGCGCCGGCGCGCTGCGCGATGTGACGCGCGCTCACCTTGTCGCCGAGCGCGTCGATCGCGGCAGGGGGCGGTCCGATCCAGACGAGGCCCGCGTCGATGACGGCCTGCGCGAAGCCGGCGTTCTCGGCGAGGAAGCCGTAGCCCGGGTGCACGGCGTCGGCCCCGGAACGGCGCGCGACGTCGAGCAGCTTGTCGACGTCGAGGTAGGTCTCGGCAGCGCGCGCACCGCCCAGCGCGAAGGCCTCGTCGGCGACGCGCACGTGCAGGGCCTGGCGGTCCGAGTCGGCGTACACCGCGACCGACGCGACGCCGGCGTCGGCGCACGCGCGGGCGATCCGGACGGCGATCTCGCCGCGGTTCGCGATGAGGACCTTGCTCAGGGGGCGGGAGGGGTTCGCGGGCACGGCTCACGGTAACGCGTGCCCGGACCGCCGATCACGCTCCGACCCCCGGTGCCGGACAAGATTGGAGATGCGGCCAAGGCGCGTGCAGGCCGGTTGGAGGAAACCTCCATAGCGAGCCCGCAACGGGACGCTCGTGCGACGCCGGGTTGTCCGGCACCCACAAGTCCACGTGCGGGTGGGCTCAGCCGCGCAGCTCGTGCCAGGCCACGCCGACCTCGCCGAGCATCTCGCGCACGAGGGGCAGGCTGATGCCGACGACGTTGTGGTGGTCGCCCTCGATGCGCTCGACGTACGGCCCGCCGAGCCCGTCGACGGTAAAGGCCCCGGCGACGTGCAGCGGCTCTCCCGTCGCGACGTAGGCGTCGATCTCCGCGTCGGTCAGGTCGGCGAAGTGGACGGTCGTCGAGGCGGTCGCACCGAGCGTCGCGCCGGTGCCGCCGTCCTCGGGGTGCCGCAGGTCGATGAGCCAGTGGCCGGTGTGCAGCACGCCCGCCCGCCCACGCATCGCGCGCCAGCGTGCCCGCGCGTCGTCGGCGTCGAGCGGCTTGCCCAGGATGTCGCCGTCGAGCTCGAGCATCGAGTCGCACGCGACGAGGAGGTCGGCGCCGTCGCCGACCGGGCCGCCGTCGGTCGACGGCTCGTCGGACGGCTCGTCCGCATCGGCCTCGGCGTCGAGCATCCGCGCGACCTCCTCGGCCTTGGCCCGCGCGAGGACGAGCACGGCGTCGACCGGATCGAGCTGGCCGTAGCGCTCCGCCGCGTCGCGCAGCACGGCGTCCTCGTCGACGTCGGACACGCGGACCGCGGGGTCCACGCCGGCGGCGCGCAGGGTCGTCAGGCGGGCGGGGGAGCGCGAGGCGAGCACGAGTCGGAGCACCCGCGCAGACTACCTGCCGCACGCCGGGCGGCCGGGCCTCGCTGCGACGGCCGTGGATCGGCGCTGGCTCGACGGTGATCGCCACGATCGCACGGTGCGGGGAGTCGTTGACAGGGGACTGGGCCCGGGAGGAGCCTCAAGACAGGCGCGCGGCGGTCCGGATCCGTCGCGACCACGGCTCCCGACCCTCGACGGGGAGGCCATGATGCAGACAGACCCTCCCGCCGTTCCGGCCCAGAGCGTCGGACGGGCAGGGCGTGCGCTCGTGGTGGGCGTCGGGGCAGGCCTTCTCGCCGGGCTGGTCACCGGCGTGGTCGCACGCGGGCTGATGCGGCTGGTGACGCTGGTGACCGGGGACGACCGCCAGCTCACCGCCGTGGGGACGATCGGCGTCGTCCTGTACTTCGCGGTTCCCATCATCCCCGGCGCCGTTGCTCGAGCTCTGGGCGCGCGTCGCACGGCCGTCGCTCTTCTGGTGCTCGGGGCGGGTTACGTGGCCCTCGCGTGCGTCGTGATCGGCGTTCAGGACCTCGGGGACGTCGACCTCACGGCGAACGTCGTGGCCGTCCTGGTGGCGATAGGTATCGGGTTTGCCGTTGCCGTCCTGGGACTTGCTCTGCTCGCGTGGAGGTTCGCGTCGTCCTGGGCGACGCGCTACGCCCCGAGTCGTACCTGGACGGAGGGACCTCGTGACTGATGTCGGCAGCCACTCGTCACCCTCGTCAGGGACGGAGCATCAGGCCAGCAGGACGGCGGCGACGACGAGCACGACCGGCGACGCGAGGGTCGTGACGAGGATCGTGTCGCGCGCGAGGATCTCGCCGCGGCCGAAGCGTGCGGCGTAGTTGTAGACGTTCTGGGCCGACGGCAGCGCGGCGAGCGTCACGGCGGCGGCGACCGCAGCGTCGTCGAACCCGAAGGCGAACCGCGCGACGAGAAACACGACGACCGGCATGACGAGCAGCTTGACGCCGCTCGCGACCCAGACCGCCGCGCGCGCCTCGCCGCGCCGCAGCGGGCGGGTCCCGTGCAGCGACATGCCGAACGCGAGCAGGATCATCGGGATCGCGGCGCCGCCCAGGATGTCGAGCGGTGCCATGACGGCGACCGGCGGGCTCCAGCCCGTCAACGACACGACGGCACCGGCGGCCGACCCGAGGATGATCGGGTTGCGCACGGGCTGGGCGAGGACGAACCGCCACGACATGCGGCCGCTCGTCGTCGCGTCGAGCACGAGCAGCGCGACGGGCGCGAGGACGAGCAGCTGGAGCAGGATGACCGGCACGACGGCGGTCGCGTCGCCGAGCACGTAGACCGCGACGGGCAGGCCGATGTTGTTCGCGTTCACGTAGCCGGAGCCGACGGCTCCGACGGTCGCCTCAGGCGCCGGCAGGCGCAGCCACACGCGGTTCACGAGGACGAACACGCCGGCGGCCACGACGGCGCCCACCGCCGCGACCGCCAGCGGCGCCTGGACGAGCGCCGCGACGTCGGCCCGCGCGAGCACCGTGAACAGCAGGGCGGGGCTCGCGACGAAGAACCCCACCTGGTTGAGCGCGGTCCTCGCGTCCGGGCCACCGATGCGCAGCCGCGCGCACAGGTACCCGGCCGCGACGACCACGGCGATGATCGCGAAGCCGACCAGGACGTCCGTCACGCGTCAGGCCAGCGCGCCGCGCAGCACGTCCAGACCGACGGACCCGAGGTTGAGCGCCCGCTCGTGGAACGCCTTGACGTCGAACGTCTCGCCGCGCGCCTCGGCGGCCGCGCGCGCGGCGTCGCGGGTCTGCTCCCACAGTCGCTGGCCGACCTTGTACGACGGCGCCTGGCCCGCCCACCCGAGGTAGCGGTCGAGCTCGAAGCGCACGAACGACTCGGGCATGTTGACGTTGGCCTTGAGGAACGTCCACGCCTTGTCCGCGTCCCAGATCCCGCCACCCCACTCCTCGGGGCACTCCAGACCGAGGTGGACCCCGATGTCGAGCACGACGCGCGCCGCGCGCATGCGCTGCGCGTCGAGCATGCCGAACCGGTCGCCGTCGTCCTCGAGGAAGCCCAGGTCGGCCATGAGGCGCTCCGCGTACAGGGCCCAGCCCTCGCCGTGGCCGGAGACCCAGCACGCGAGGCGCCGCCACGTGTTGAGCGTGGCCCGCGCGTACACCGCCTGGCCGCACTGGAGGTGGTGGCCGGGGACGCCCTCGTGGAAGACGGTCGTCTTCTCGCGCCACGTGTTGAACTCCGTGACGTCGGCGGGCACCGACCACCACATGCGGCCCGGGCGCGAGAAGTCGTCGCTCGGCGGGGTGTAGTAGATCCCGCCGGTCTGGGTCGGGGCGATCATGCACTCGAGGTCGAGGACCGGCGCGGGGATGTCGAAGTGCGTGCCGTTCAGCGCGGTGATCGCGGCGTCCGACGTCTCCTGCATCCACGACCGGAGGGCGTCCGTCCCGCGCAGCGTGCGGGACGGGTCGGCGTCGAGCGCGGCGACGGCGTCCTCGACGCTCGCGCCGGGACCGGCGATGCGCCGCGCGATCTCCTCCTGCTCCGCGACGACGCGCGCGAGCTCCTCCAGCCCCCACGCGTACGTCTCGTCGAGGTCGACCTCGGCGCCGAGGAACGTGCGCGACAGGAGCGCGTACCGCTCGCGCCCGACCGCGTCCTCGGTGCGCGCCTGCGGGGCCAGCGTCGTCTCGAGGAAGTCGGCGAGCCGCCCGTAGGCCTCGCGCGCCGCGGTGGCGCCCCGCTCGAGCTCCGCACGCACGAGCGAGCACGCCGAGGACTCGTCGAGGACGGCCGCGGCCTCCTCGCCCTGGACGAAGGTCGTGAAGAACGACGTCTGCGCGTCGGCGAGCTCGCGGGACTGCTGCACGCCGATGCGGACCTGGCGGATCGCGGCGACGTTCCCGCGCGACGCGGCCTCCGCCAGCGACGCCATGTAGCCGTCGATCGCGCCGGGCAGCCCGTTGAGGCGTGCGGCGACGTTCTCCCACGCCTCGACGGTGCCCGTCGGCATGAGGTCGAACACGTCGCGCAGCTCCTGCACGGGCGACGCGATGTTGTTGAGGCTCGCGAGCGTCTCGCCGGCGTCGTGCAGCTCGAGCTGGAGGCCGACGCGCTCGCGCATCGCGGCGAGGGTCACGCGGTCGACGTCGTCGACCGGCTCGAGACCGTCGAGCTCGCGCAGCACCGCGCGGTCCGCCTCGGCGCGGGCCTCGTGGCCCGCGGGGGACAGGTCGGTGACGAGGTGGTCGTACCCGGTGAGGCCCATCGCCGTCGCCTGGAACGGGTCGAGCTCCGCGAGACGGGTCGTGTACGCCTCGGCGACGGCGTCGATCGCCGTGGGCTCGCGGGTCACGTGGAGGCTGTCGGAGCTCGCGGCGGCAGGGGTACCGGAAGGGGTGGTGTCGGTCACGCCGCAGAGCCTACTCGTGCCCGTTCGCCGGTCAGGCGTCCGGGGCCCGCTCCTCCGGCGGGCGCAGGGCCGCGAGGAGGTCGTCGGCCCACTCCCGGTGGTAGCGCACGAGCAGGACGCCCGTCGCGTCCTCGTCGGCCGCGGCGTGCCAGACGGCGAGCGGGTCGCCCGCGCGCGGGCCGCTCACGCCCTCCGGCACGACGACGCGCACGGGCCGGGAGAGGCTGTCGCCCGACGCGGGGGTCACGGTGAGGAGCCCGGCGGCCGGGTCCTTGTCCGAGCCCGTGGGCGTGAACGTGCCCGTCGCACGGACCGGCGCGTCGAGCAGCGCGCGTCGTCCCCGTTCGACGGTCGCCGCACCGCGGTCGTCCTGGTAGCGCACGAGCGCGAGCAGCGCGGTCACCGCGAGCCCGACGGTCGCGGCGACGACGACGGCCTCCGGCACGGCCCAGTCGCGACCCGCCGCGAGGCGCTGGTAGACGATGAGGGCGACCGTCGGGACGAGCGCGACGGCCCAGCCCCAACGTCGCCAGGCGGCGACCCTGCCGGGCGTCGGGAGCGACGTCGGGTCGCTCTCCACCGCGTCGGGGGACGCCGGGAGCTCGACCAGGACCGAGCGCACCGGCAGGCGGCGCACGCGCGGGGCGGCGGTCACGAGTGCAGGCTCCAGCGCCACGCGTCGGCGTTGTGCCGGCCGGACCGGCCGCCAAAGCTCTTCGCGGTCGCCCCGGCCCCGGTGCCGCGCAGCCCGCGGGCGCGGTTGGTCCACTCCGCGACGGGCGCGACGTCGTCGGGAAGCTCCGACGCCGCCGCGGCGGCCGCGAGGCCCGCGACCAGCGCCGCGACCTCGACGTCGTCGGGCGTGCCGCGCACGACGCGCACGCTGGGGCGGTGCTGCTCGGTCACCGGCCGCCCTCCGTGCCGTCGTCGTCGTCCAGGTCGTCGAACGCGTCGCCGCGCGAGGCCGTCCACTCGACGACGTCGAAGCCCGAGTCCACGAGCCGCGCGACCACCGCGGAGCCGGCGTCGTCGAGGAGGCCGACCACGTCGTCGAGACCGACGTCCGTCGTCCCCGCGGGCGGCGCCACGACGAACCCGAGGTAGAACTCCTCCGCCACCTCGTCGCGCGAGGTCTCGTCCCGCGGTGCAGCGTGCTCCTCGCCCTCCTCGGGCTCCCACACCGACGACGTGAGGTCGGGGTGCATGCCGAGCGAGCCGTGGAGCTGGTCGAACAGCCGGGCGTTGAGCGTCCCGACCTTCTCCTCGAGCGCGAGGATGCGCGGGTCCTCGTCGGCCTCGTGCGCGCCGAACTCGGCGCGCACGCCGACCGCCGCCCCGACGTACTCGTGCAGCGCCGCCGCGAGCGCGTCGACCGCGGCGTGCATCGGCGCCGGGTCGACGGACCCCAGCGGGGCCGGTCCGTGCGTCGCGTCCTCGTGGCTCATGCGCTCTCCCTCCGCGTGCTGCGTCCGTCGTCCAGGGTTCCGGGGGCGGCGCTCACAGCGGGATGTTCCCGTGCTTCTTCGGGGGCAGGCTCGCGCGCTTGGTGCGCAGCGCCCGCAGCGCCCGCACGACCTGCACGCGCGTCTCCGACGGCCGGATCACCGCGTCGACGTAACCGCGCTCCGCGGCGTCCCACGGGTTGACGATCGCGTCCTCGTACTCGGCGACGAGGCGCGCGCGCTCCGCGTCCACGTCCTCGCCCGCGTCGGCCGCCCGCTTGAGCGCCGCACGCTGCAGGATGTTCACCGCGCCGCCCGCGCCCATGACGGCGACCTGCGCCGTCGGCCACGCGAGGTTGACGTCCGCGCCGAGCTGCTTGGAGCCCATGACGATGTACGCGCCGCCGTACGCCTTGCGCGTGATGACCGTGACGAGCGGGACCGTGGCCTCGGCGTACGCGTAGATGAGCTTCGCGCCGCGGCGGATGATGCCCTGGTGCTCCTGGTCCACCCCCGGGAGGAAGCCCGGCACGTCGACGAGCGTGAGCACCGGGATGTTGAACGCGTCGCACGTGCGCACGAACCGCGCCGCCTTCTCCGCGGCGTCGATGTCGAGCGTCCCGGCCATCGACAGCGGCTGGTTCGCGACGACGCCCACCGACTGGCCCTCGACGTGCCCGAACCCGACCACGATGTTCTTCGCGAAGAGCGGCTGCACCTCGAGGAACGCGCCCTCGTCGAGCACGTGCTCGATCACCGTGCGCATGTCGTACGGCTGGGAGTCCGAGTCGGGGACGAGCGCGTCGAGCTCGAGGTCCTCGTCGGTCACCTCCAGCTCGGTGTCCTCCGGCGGGAACGACGGCGCGTCCGACAGGTTGTTCTGCGGCAGGTACGACACGAGGTGGCGCACGTAGTCGATCGCGTCGTCCTCGTCGGCGCCCAGGTAGTGCGCGACGCCGGACTTCTCGTTGTGCGTCAGCGCGCCACCGAGCTCCTCGAAGCCCACGTCCTCGCCCGTCACCGCGCGGATGACGTCCGGGCCCGTGATGAACATGTTCGACGTCTTGTCCGCCATGACGATGAAGTCGGTCAAGGCGGGGGAGTAGACGGCGCCGCCCGCGCTCGGGCCGAGGATGAGCGAGATCTGCGGGATCACGCCCGACGACGCGACGTTGCGCCGGAAGATCTCCGCGAACTGCGTGAGCGCCGCGACGCCCTCCTGGATGCGGGCGCCACCGCCGTCGCTGATGCCGATCAGCGGGACGCCCGTGCGCAGCGCGAGGTCCTGCACCTTGGTGATCTTCTGGCCGTGCACCTCGCCGAGGCTCCCGCCGAACACCGTGAAGTCCTGGCTGTACACGCACACCTGGCGGCCGTCGATCGTCCCGTGCCCGACGACGACGCCGTCGCCCGCCAGACGCTTCTTCTCCAGGCCGAAGTTGACCGAGCGGTGCTTGGCGAACGCGTCCAGCTCGACGAAGCTCCCCTCGTCGAGCAGCGCGTCGATGCGCTCGCGCGCCGTCTTCTTGCCGCGCGCGTGCTGCTTCTCGCGCGCCGCCTCCTCGGGGACGGTCGTCGCCTCGGCGCGGCGGCGGTCGAGGTCCGCGAGCTTCGCCGCCGTCCCGGTGAGGCGCGAGGCGTCGCCGTCGGTCGTCACGTGCGCGTCGGTCGTCGTGGCAGGTTCGGTCACGACGTCGAGCCTAGTTGGTGGGTCGGGCCACCTCGATGCGGTCGTCGCCAGCGCGGCGGGGCGCGACGTTGGTGGATGTCGACAACCAGGGCCGCAGGGGCCGGTGGGAGGATGTCGCCATGGTGAGCGTGCCCGACGGCGAGTCCCGGCCCGGCGACCCGGCGCGGCCCGCGCTGCGGGTGGACTTCCTGCGCGAGCTGCTCGTCCGGCCCGCGGGGCCGCTCGCGCGGCTCGAGGTCGTCGAGGAGTCGGCGTCCACGAACGCCGAGCTCGCGCGCGCCGTGGCCGCGGACCCGGCTGCCTGGCCTGCCCCGGCGTTGCTCGTCGCGGAGCACCAGGCGGGCGGGCGGGGTCGGCTCGGGCGGGCCTGGACGACGCCGCCGCGCGCCGCGCTCCTCGGCTCCCTCCTGCTGCGTCCTGACGTCCCGCGCGAGGCGCTGAGCTGGTTGCCGCTGCTCGCCGGGCTGGCGACGGTCCGGGCGCTGCGCGCGACGGCCGGCGTCGACGCCGTCGTGAAGTGGCCCAACGACGTGCTCGTCCCGGACCCGGGCGCCGTCTCCGAACCGCAGGATGCTGCGGTGTCCTCTCGCCCGGACGCAGCGCGGTCGTCGCGCAAGGTCGCGGGGATCCTCGCGGAGGTGCTGCCCGACGGCGGCGTGGTCGTCGGCGTCGGCCTCAACGTCACGCAGGCTCGCGACGAGCTCCCCGTGCCGACCGCGACGTCGCTGGCCCTCGCCGGCGCCGCGACGACCGACCGCGAGGTGCTCCTCGTCGCGCTCGAGGAGGCGTTCCACGAGGTCGTGGTCCGCTGGCAGACCGCGGGCGGGGACGCGGGCGCGGCCGGCCTCGACGCCGACCTCCTGCGGGTGTGCGCGACCATCGGCACGCGCGTGCGGGTCGAGAGGGTCGGTGGGGACGAGATCGTCGGGACCGCGACGGGGCTCGCCGCCGACGGCGGGCTCGTCGTCCGGCACGACGACGGCACCACGAGCGTCCAGCACAGCGGCGACGTGCACCACCTGCGCCCGCAGGCCTGACCGGCCGGCGCGGCGGTGCCGTCCGGCGGCTGCCGGCGACCCCCCGCGACGTACTGCTCGGGAGGCTCGGCCGGGCTCGGTCGCCGTGGCCGCCTGGGTCGTAGGATCGCGGGGTGCCCGAGCAGAACGACGCCGTAGACCGGAACCACGAGACGGTCGTGCCCGGCCCGGAGCGTGACGCCCGCACCGCCGACACCGCCACCGACACCGCCACCGACACCGACGCCTCCGACGACGGAGGCGCCGCGACGGAGGCCGTCCTGGACGAGGCGCTGCTCGGCGGTCCTCGCACCCTCACGGTCGAGCGTCTCGCGCAGCGTGCCGGCGTCGACGAGACCCGGGTCCGCGCCTACTGGCAGGCCCTCGGGCTGCCGATCACAGAGGGCGAGGAGCGCGCGTTCACCGAGCTCGACGCGCAGGCGCTCGCCGACGTCTTCGCGTTCTCCGAGTCCGAGCAGCTCGACGACCGCGCACTGACGACCCTCATCCGCTCCACGGGGCACACGACCGAGCGGCTCGTGCTCTGGCAGGTCGAGGCGCTCGTCGAGCACCTGACGCGCCGGTTCGACCTCGACGACACCAGCGCGCGGCTCCTCGTCCTCGACCGCCTGCCCGACCTGGCCCCGATCCTGGAGGAACAGCTCCTGCACGCATGGCGGCGCCAGCTCGCCGCGGTCGCCGGGCGGTTCGCGGTCGAGTTCTCGCAGGCGCGCGACACGGCCGTCGACGAGCACGCGCTCCCGCTGCCGCGTGCCGTCGGGTTCGCGGACATCGTGTCTTTCACGCAGCGCACGCGCGGCCTCGGGTCGAGCGAGCTCGCCGAGTTCGTCCAGCTCTTCGAGACGAGCGCGCGCGACGTCATCACGGCGGCGGGCGGGCGGGTCGTCAAGACGATCGGGGACGCGGTCCTCTACGTCGCGGACGACGTGGCCACCGGCGCGAGGGTCGCGCTCGGCCTGGCCGCGGCGGGCGGCCGCGAGGAGGACGTCGACGTCCCGCCCGTGCGCGTCAGCCTCGTGTGGGGGCGCGTGCTCTCGCGGTTCGGGGACGTGTTCGGGCCGAGCGTGAACCTCGCCGCGCGGCTCGTGGACATCGCGGACCCGACGACCGTGCTCGTCGACCGCGACACCGCGGGCATGCTCGCGCGCGACCCGCGGTTCGCGCTCACGGCGCAGCCCGAGCGCGAGGTCCAGGGCCTCGGGACGATCGAGCCCGTCCGGCTCCAGTGGGCCTACCGGGGCTGATCGTTCAGACCGGGGCGAGCAGCCCGGGGCCGTCGTTCGCGACGGTGTTGACCAGGGTCGGCACCTCGCGCGCCACCATCGGGACGTCGTCGTGCGGCCCGCCGAGGCCCAGCAGGTCGGCGGCGCCCTTCGCGTCGACCGCCGGGTCCAGCCACGCGTCCCAGGCGTCCGGGGGCAGGACGAGCGGCATCCGGTCGTGGATCTCCGCGAGGTACGGCGCGGCGTCGGTCGTGACGATCGTCGTCGACACGAGCCAGCGGTCCGGGTCGTCGTCGGCCTTGGTCCGGTCTCGCCAGAACTCGTAGAGGCCGGCGAACGCCGCGCCGCGGCCGTCGCCGGGCTCGATGTAGTACGGCTGCTTCGGCGTCTTGCCCCGCCGGGGGCGCGCCTCGTCGCCCGCGGGGGACGCGCCGTCGGGCAGGGGACGCCACTCGTAGTAGCCGTCGGCGGGGACGAGGCAGCGGCGGACGCCGAAGGGCTTCGCGAACGCGGGCTTGTCGAGGATCGTCTCGGCCCGCGCGTTGATCATGCGCGCACCGCCCGCGGGGCTCTTCGACCATGACGGGACGAGTCCCCAGCGCGCGACGCGCAACGACCGCCGGACCTCGCCCGTGTCCTTGGCAGCCCGCTCGACGACGATCCGCACCGGGTCCGTCGGGGCGAGGTTCCACGACGGCGGCAGGAGGCGCGCGTCGTCGGCCACGTCGGCGACGGCGAACTCGTCGGCGAGGTCCTGGGCGTCCCGGAAGGAGGCATAGCGTCCGCACATGGTTCCAGGGTGCCGCACGGCGCCCACACCGGGCACGGTCGCGACGCGCGCGGCCGCCGGGTCGGGGAGAGGCGAATCACGTCGCCCGGGGCGACCATCTCGGGATCGAATCGATACGATAGCCCCCATGCCCTCCCCCTCGGCCGACTCCGCCATGCCCCGACCGAGGTCCTCCGCCCGCTGGGTGCTGCTGCTCGGAGCGCTCGCGACGCTCCCCGCGCTCACCGTCGACATGTACCTGCCGCTCCTTCCGGAGGTCGGCGCCGAGCTCGGCGCCCCGGACTCGCTCGCGCAGCTCACGCTCTCGGGCATGCTCGTCGGCGGCGCGGTGGGGCAGCTCGTCATCGGCCCGCTCTCGGACCGCTACGGGCGTCGCCTGCCCGTCATGGTCGGCCTGACCCTGCACGTCGTCACGTCGCTGCTGTGCGCGCTCGCGCCCAACATCGGCATGCTCATCGCGCTGCGGGTCCTGCAGGGGTTCTTCAACGCGTCGGCGTCGGTCGTCGCGATCGCCGCGATCCGCGACCGGTTCACCGGGTCCGACGCCGCCCGCGTGCTCTCACGGCTCATGCTCGTCATCGGCCTCGCGCCGCTGCTCGCGCCGTCGATCGGGTCGTTCATCGGGGTGCACGCGTCGTGGCGCGCCGTGTTCTGGGTGCTCGCGCTGGGCGGGATCGCGCTCGCCGCGATCGTCGCGCTCTGGATGCCGGAGTCCCTGCCCCTCGAGCGCCGCCGGCCGGCGGGCACCCGGACCGTCCTGCGCGGGTACGGCAGCCTCCTGCGCGACCGGCACTTCGTCGCGCTCGCCGTGCTCCCCGGGCTCGGGCAGGCGGTGCTCATGAGCTACGTCGTGGGGTCGCCCTTCGTGCTCCAGGAGGGCTACGGGCTCAGCCACGGGCAGTTCGCGGCCCTCTTCGCGGTCAACGGCATCGGGCTCGTGCTGTCGGCCCAGCTCAACGCGTCGCTCGTGCGCCGGGTCGCGCCGATCCGCCTCCTGCGGACGGCGCTCGTCGTGCAGGGCGTCTTCGCCGTCGGGCTCGTGGTCGTCGCGGTCTCGGGCGCGGGCGGTCTCGGCGGGATCCTCGTGGCCCTCTTCCTCGTGCTCTCGCTGCAGGGCCTCATCCCCGCGAACGCGTCCGCGCTCGCGCTCTCGCGCCACGGCGAGATCGCGGGGACCGCGGCCGCGGTCATCGGCGCCTTCCAGTCGGGCGTCGCGGGCCTCGTGAGCCCGCTCGTCGGCGTGCTCGGCGGCGACGCGGTCGCGATGGCGACCGTCATGCTCGGCGCGGTCGTCGCCTCGCTGCTCGTGCTCGGGCTCGCTACGCCCGCCTTCCGCAAGGGCGGCTGGCACACGCCCGTCTGAGGTCGTCACCCGCAGGCCACCGAGTCGTCGTCGAACCGTCGCCCGCCGGACATGCGGGCGACGCCCGACGGCGTTGTGATCGACCTCATGAGACCCACAGTCGTGCTCAAGGTCGTCGCCGCCACGGTCGCCGCGACGCTCCTCGTTCCTGTGACCGCCACCGCCGCGACCGGCCCCGCCACGTCCGACGCCCTACGGAGCCACGGCTCAGCCGGGCAGGGCGGCGGGCACGGGTCCGGCCGCACCTGGACCACCGTCCCCACCCTCGTCGCGCGGGCCACGCTGTCGGCCGACCACCTCGAGGAGGGGCCGCCGTCGGGCGCGCTCGCCACCCCCGCCAACGGGCGTCAGGGCCCGTTCGACGGGCAGGTGGTCCCGGGCTTCTCGGCCATGATCGACAACGGCGACGGCACCTTCTGGGCCCAGCCGGACAACGGGTTCGGCGCCAAGGGCAACTCCGCCGACTTCCTCCTGCGCCTGTACCGCGTGACGCCGCACTGGGAGACGGCGCGCGGCGGCGCGGGGGAGATCGAGGTCGGCGAGCACATCTCGCTGCGTGACCCCGACCACCGGCTGGACTTCCCGATCGTCCACGAGGACACCGAGGAGCGGCTGCTCACCGGGGCGGACCTCGACATCGAGTCCGTGGTGCGCGCGAAGGACGGCAGCTTCTGGATCGGCGAGGAGTTCGGGCCGTTCCTCGTGCACGTCGACGCGACGGGCAAGGTCCTGTCCGCCCCGGTGCCGTCCCCCGACGGCAAGTCACCGGCCAACCCGTACCTCGCGCCGGGCGAGACGCCGACCGTCGGGTCGAGCCGCGGCTTCGAGGCGCTCGCCGGCTCGCGCGACGGCCGCTACCTCTACCCGGTGCTCGAGGGCGCGCTCGTCGGCGACGACCCGCGCGACCGCGTCGTGCGGCAGCTCGACACGAGGTCGGGCCGCTACACCGACCGGACCTGGACGTACCGCGTCGACACCGACGCGAACGTCGTGGGGGACGCATTCATGGTCGGCGGCGACGAGCTCCTCCTCGTCGAGCGCGACGACTTCGAGGGCGAGCAGTCCGTCATCAAGCGCGTGTACCGCGTGGACCTCAGCGAGCAGGACCGTGCGGGGAACCTCGAGAAGGAGCTCGTGCTCGACGCCCTGAAGATCGCCAACCCGCACGGCATCGGAGCCGGCGACGGCTACGGCACGGGCGACCCGTTCGCCCTGCCCGTGCAGTCGTTCGAGACCGTCGTCCAGCTCCGGGACGGCCGACTGCTCATCGGCAACGACAACAACTACCCGGGCAACGACGCGCGCGTCCCCGGCACGCCCGACGACACGGAGATGGCGGTCGTCGAGCTGCGCAAGGAGCGCGTCGCCACCGACGACGTCACCGTCGTCGCGCACCGCGGCGCGAGCGGCTACCGCCCGGAGCACACGCTCGCCGCCTACGAGCTGGCGATCCAGCAGTGCGCCGACTACATCGAGCCCGACGTGGTCTCCACGAAGGACGGCGTGCTCGTCGCACGGCACGAGAACGAGATCGGTGGCACGACGGACGTCTCCACCCGCGCCGAGTTCGCCGACCGCCGCACGACCAAGGTGATCGACGGCGCGAGCCTCACCGGCTGGTTCACCGAGGACTTCACGCTCGCCGAGCTGCGGACGCTGCGCGCCAAGGAGCGCATCCCCGCGGTCCGCCCCGGCAACACGGCGTTCGACGGTCTCTACCCCGTCCCGACGCTCGCCGAGGTCCTCGACCTCGCGCGCCACTCGGTGACGTGCGACGGCGAGCAGGTCGGGGTCTACCCGGAGACGAAGCACCCGACGTACTTCGACTCGATCGGGCTCTCGCTCGAGGAGCCGCTCGTCGCCGCGCTGAAGGACGCGGGCCTCGACTCGAAGAAGGCACCCGTGATCATCCAGTCCTTCGAGACCGGCAACCTGCGCGAGCTCGACCGGATGACGAAGGTCGACATCGCGCAGCTCGTGAGCAGCTCCGGCGCCCCCTACGACCTCGTCGCCGCCGGCGACCCCCGCACGTACGCCGACCTCGTGACGCGCTCCGGGCTGCGCGAGATCGCCCGCTACGCCGACGGCGTGGGCCTCGAGAAGAACGTCATGATCCCGCGCCGCGCCGACGGCACGCTCGGCGAGCCGACGGCCGTGATCCGCGACGCGCACCGCGCCGGGCTCGAGGTGCACGGCTGGACGTTCCGCGCCGAGAACCAGTTCCTGGCCGCCGACTTCCGCTCCAGCGCCGACCCGGCCGCGCACGGCGACCTCGGGGGGGAGATCCAGGTCTTCCTCGACGCCGGCATGGACGGGTTCTTCACCGACCAGCCCGACCTGGGTGTCGCCGCCGTCGTGAACCGCTGAGGCGCCGCAGGCCTACCCCGCGGGGCGTCGTCGGGCACCCGCCCGACGGCGCCCCGCGTCGTCGTCTTCGCGTCACCTTCACCGCTTCGGCGAGACGTCGCGCGCATGCCTCCCCGTGCTGGCCCTACCCTCAGGGGGTGCCCAGATCTTCCGAGCCGACCGCGCCCCGCGCATCGGGCGGCCCGCACCACGCCCGCAGGCTCGCCTCCCACCGCGTCGCGCGGGCCGTCGGCCTCGTCGTCACCGGCGCCCTGAGCTTCGCCGCCGTCGGCGCCGGGGCGGTCTACCTCGACCTCAGGTCGAAGATCACGGTGAGCGACGTCTCCGACCTCGTGGTCGGCGGACCGACCGTCGAGCCACCGAAGGACCCCGACGACCCCTTCGCCGGCCGCGCCCTCAACATCCTGGTGATGGGCACCGACTACCGCGATGCCGAGAACGCGGCCCTCGCCGGCGAGGAGGAGGGCATGCGCTCCGACACGACCTTCATCGCGCACGTGTCGGGCGACCGGACGCGCATGGAGGTCGTGTCGATCCCGCGCGACTCGCTCGTCGAGATCCCCGCGTGCACCCTGCCCGACGGGTCGATGTCCTCACCCCAGTACGGCATGTTCAACTCCGCGTTCGAGATCGGCTCCGGCGGGGTCGACGACCTCGACCACGCCGCGGCGTGCACCATCACGGCCGTCCAGGAGCTCACCGGGATCCCCATCACGAACCACGTCGTCGTCAAGATGTCCGGCGTCATCGGCGTCGTCGACGCCATCGGCGGCGTGACGATGTGCTTCCCCGAGGACGTCGTGGGCGGCGTCCACTCGCCCGCCCTCAACATCCCCGCCGGCAAGCACGCACTCGACGGTCGGACGTCCATCGAGTTCCTGCGTGCCCGCAAGGGACAGGGCATGGGGCTCGAGATGGGCAGCGACCTCGCCCGGATCCAGCGCCAGCAGGCGTTCATCGACTCCGCCGTCCGCGAGATCCTGTCGAAGGACCTCATCACCAACTCGCCGCAGCTCTACGGGATGATCCAGGCCGTGCTCAGCTCCATCAGCGCCGACCCCACCATCGCGGACCCGACGGCGCTCGCGGGCCTCGCGTTCAGCCTGCGGAACATCAACCCGTCCGAGGTCGTGTTCACGGAGCTGCCCGTCATCGACTCGCCGCGCCAGCAGTACCGCGTCGAGTGGACGTCTGAGGCGGACGCGATCTGGCAGCGCATCATCGCGGACGAGCCACCGCCCGGCCACGAGGCGCCCGTCGACCCGCGCGACGACGCGACGACCGGTGACGGGACGGAGCAGCCCGGCACCGACACCGCGCCCCCGGCCGACGCGGGCCAGCCTCCGGCGGACGCCGGTCAGCCACCGGCCGACGGCGGGGCGACCGACCCGGGCACGGCTCCCGTGGAGCCCACCCCCGTGGAGACGCTGCTCCCCGGGGTGTGCCCGCCGTCCTGACGCCGGCTCCTCTGACGGGTCACCGTCGGCGGCCGGACGTCAGGGGCGTCTCGCGCGCCGCAGCCGGTCCACCGCCTCGTGCAGCACGTCCTCCCGCTTGACGAACGTGAACCGGACGCGCGAGGCGAGGGCGCGCGCCGTCGTCGAACCCGGGGTGCAGAACGCGCTCACCGGGACGGCGACGACGCCCGCGAGCGCGGGCAGCTCCCGGCACAGGGCGACGCCGTCGTCGAAGCCCAGCGGGGCGCCGTCGGCCACGACGAAGTAGGTGCCCTGCGGCACGACGACGTCGAACCCGGCGGCGACGAGCCCCGAGCACAGCAGGTCGCGGCGCGCGGCGAGCGAGTCGGCGAGGGCGCGGGGCGTCTCGTCGTCCGAGAGCGCGTCGGCGATCGCGGGCTGGAACGGTGCGCCCGACGTGTAGGTGAGGAACTGCTTGACCGTGCGCACGGCCGTGACGAGCGGTGCCGGTCCGTGGAGCCAGCCGATCTTCCAGCCGGTGAACGAGAACGTCTTGCCCGCCGACGAGATGGTGATCGTGCGGTCGCGCATCCCCGGGAGCGTGGCGATCGGCACGTGCTCGGTGTCGTCGAACGTCAGGTGCTCGTAGACCTCGTCGGTGACGACGACCGCGTCGTGGCGGCGCGCGACGGCGGCGATCGCGTCGAGCTCGTCGAGCGTCAGGACCGTGCCCGTCGGGTTGTGCGGGGTGTTGACGAGGATGAGGCGCGTGCGGTCGGTGACCGCGGCGCGCAGGGCCTCGACGTCGAGGTGAAAGCGGTCGGCGCCCGGGACGAGCGGCACCGTGACGTGGCGCGCCCCGGCGAGGGCGATGCTCGCGGCGTGGGAGTCGTAGAACGGCTCGAGCGTGACGACGTCGTCGCCCGGCCCCGCGAGCGCGAGGACCGTCGCGGCGATCGCCTCCGTCGCCCCCGTGGTCACGAGGACCTCGGTCTCCGGGTCGGGGTCGAGGCCGTAGTGCCGGTACTGGTGGGCCGCGACGGCGTTGCGCAGCTCGAGGATCCCCGGGCCCGGCGGGTACTGGTTGTGCCCCTCCTCGATCGCGCGCTGCGCCGCGTGCTTCACCGTCGCGGGGCCGTCGACGTCGGGGAAGCCCTGGCCCAGGTTGATCGCGCCCGTGCGCCGCGCGAGGTCGGTCATCTCGGCGAAGATCGTCGACGCGACCGTGCCGTCCGCGCGGAGGAGCCCCGTCGCGCGTGCGGCGTCCTGCCAGCGGCCGGGCGGGAGGGGACCGGACGGAGGAGTCATGGCCCGACCCTACTGGCGGCGCCTGCGCCCAGGATGTGGGACGCGCGGCGCGGGCGAGCCGGAGGGATCGGCGAGATTCCGCGCGTCGAGACGGCGTGTCCACAGGGGGTCTGCCGCGACGACGCGAGATGCCCTACTGTCTGGCCCAGTTCGATCGGTGCGCGGCAACGGTTGCCGAGCAGGGGGAGCGGGGGGAACGCGCGGATGTCTGTCGACGCGCACGGCATCGCCGTGCTCGAGAGCGAGGTGCGCGAGCTCGTCCGACGCCGCGGGGTCGACCCGGCGCGCGACCGGGCCGCCGTCGACCGGCTCGTGCGGGACGCGATCGCCGACTACGAGACGCGCAGCGCCATCGGCGCGGTCGTCCCGCTCGCCGACCCGACCGGCGCAGGGCGCGCCGTCGTCGACGCCGTCGCCGGGCTCGGGCCGCTCCAGCAGTACCTCGACGACCCCGCGGTCGAGGAGATCTGGATCAACGCCCCGCACCAGGTGTTCGTCGCGCGCGGGGGCGAGTCCGAGTTGACGACGACGATCCTCACGGGGCAGCAGGTGCGTGACCTCGTCGAGCAGATGCTGCGCTCGTCCGGACGCCGCCTCGACCTGTCGAGCCCGTTCGTCGACGCCGCGCTGCCGGGAGGCGAACGCCTCCACGTGGTCATCCCGGACGTCACCCGGACCGAGCTCGCCGTCAACATCCGCAAGCACGTCGTGCGCGCGGCGCACCTCGACGACCTGGTGCGCCTCGGGTCGCTCACCCCGCAGGCGGCGGCGTTCCTCGACGCCGCCGTGCGAGCGGGCCTGAACATCCTCGTCGCCGGCGCCACCCAGGCGGGCAAGACGACGATGCTCAACGCTCTCGCCGGCTCGATCCCCGCGACGCAGCGCGTCATCACCTGCGAGGAGGTCTTCGAGCTGCGGTTCGCGGTGCGCGACATCGTGTCGATGCAGTGCCGCCAGCCGAGCCTCGAGGGGACGGGCGAGATCCCGCTGCGGCGCCTCGTCAAGGAGGCGCTGCGCATGCGCCCCGACCGCATCGTCATCGGCGAGGTCCGCGAGGCGGAGAGCTTCGACCTGCTCATCGCGTTGAACGCAGGAGTTCCTGGGATGTGCACCATCCACGCGAACTCGGCGCGTGAGGCGCTCAGCAAGATGTGCACGCTGCCCCTGCTCGCGGGGGAGAACGTCTCGGACCGGTTCGTCGTGCCGACCGTCGCGTCGGCGGTCGACCTCGTGGTCCACCTCGGCGTGGACGTGGACGGCCGCCGACGGGTCCGCGAGATCCTCGGCGTCCCGGGGCGGGTGGAGGAAGGCATCGTCGAGACGTCCGAGCTCTTCGTCCGCTCCGGTGACCGGCTGGTGCGGGCGGACGGCTACCCACCCGCGGCAGACAGGTTCGCGCGGGCCGGGATCGACCTCGGCGCGGTGCTGCGGCACGGCCTGCCCGACGAACCGGGCACCCTGCCCGACGTCGCGTGGTCGGGGGTGCGTTGACGTGGGGGTCGCCGTGGGACTGCTGCTCGGTGCCGGGCTCTTCAGCGTCTGGTGGTCGTTCTGGGAACCGTCGCCCCGACGCCCGCGTCGCGACGACGGCTGGTCCGCGCGGACACAGGACCTGCTCGTGCAGGCCGGTGCGCCGTCGGTCACGCCGCGCGCGCTCGTCGCGAGCAGCGTCGGCGTCGGGCTCGTCGTGGTCCTCGTCGCCGGCGTCCTGACCCGTTCGCTGACCATCGCCGCGTGCTTCGCCCTGATCGCCGCCTCGGCGCCCGTCATGCTCGTCCGGTCCCGCGCGCGCCGTCGGCGTGCGCGGCTCCGTGACGTCTGGCCCGAGGTCGTGGACCACCTGGCGTCCGGTGTCCGTGCGGGTCTGTCGCTGCCGGAGGCCGTCGGGCAGCTCGGGGACCGGGGACCGGTCGAGCTGCGGGGCCCGTTCCTGCTCTTCGCGCAGGACTACCGCGCCAGCGGGCGGTTCGGTGACTGCCTCGACGCGCTCAAGGGCCGCCTGGCCGATCCGGTGGCCGACCGCATCGTCGAGGCGCTGCGCCTGACGCGAGACGTCGGCGGGACGGATCTCGGACGGCTCCTGCGCACCCTCTCGGCGTTCCTCCGGGAGGACGCGCGGACGCGCGGCGAGCTCGAGGCGCGCCAGTCGTGGACGGTCAACGGCGCGCGCCTCGCCGTGGCCGGTCCCTGGGTGGTCCTCGCCTTCCTCGCGACCCGCCCCGAGACCGCAGCGGCGTACAACTCGGTGACCGGTGCGCTGGTCCTCGCGGGCGGGGCGGCCTGCACGGTCGTCGCCTACCAGCTCATGCTGCGGATCGGTCGGTTGCCGGAGGAAGAGAGGGTCCTGCGATGACCGTCGTCGAGTTCTCCTGGGTGGGGGCCGCCGTCGGGGCGTTCGGCGGCCTCGGGATCCTGCTCGTCGTCTCGGGGGTGCGTGGGCGCGCGATCCGGCTCGACGAGCGGCTCGCTCCGTACCTGCGCACGCACGACGCGACGTCGGCACTGCTCCGCGACCAGCCGGTGCACACACCGTTCCCGACGCTCGAGCGGCTCGTCGCGCCCTGGCTCGCGGACGCCGGACGGGCGCTCGACCGGTTCGGGTCGACGAGGGCCGAGACCCGCCGCCGGCTCGACCGGGCCGGTCGCTCCGAGAGCGTCGACCAGTTCCGTGCCCGTCAGCTCGTCTGGGGTGTCCTCGGTCTGGCAGCCGGCACGCTGTTCGCGGTGCTCCTCGCGGCGACGCGCGGCTCCTCGGTGGTCGCGCTCCTCCTGATCACCCTGCTGTGCGGCGTGGGCGGTCTGCTGGCGTGCGACCAGCACCTCGCCCGCGCGGTGCGACGACGCGAGGAGCGCATGCTCGCGGAGTTCCCCACCGTCGCGGAGCTGCTCGCCCTGGCCGTGAGCGCGGGCGAGGGTCCGGTGGCAGCGCTCGAGCGGGTCGCGACGACCGCACGCGGAGAGCTGTCGGCCGAGCTGGCGACGACCCTCGCCTCGGTCCGGGCCGGGACCACGCTCACGCGCGCGCTCGAGCAGCTGGCCGACCGGACGTCGCTCGCCAGCCTGACGCGGTTCGCCGAGGGCGTCGCGGTCGCCGTGGAGCGCGGCACGCCGCTCGCGGAGGTCCTGCGCGCCCAGGCGCAGGACGTCCGCGAGACCGGTCGCCGGGCGCTCATGGAGTCCGGTGGGCGCAAGGAGGTGCTCATGATGGTCCCGGTCGTGTTCCTCATCCTGCCGGTGACCGTCGTGTTCGCGGTCTTCCCCTCGATCGCGACATTGCGGATCGGTTTCTGACGAGCGCGGGACGGCGGACCGGACGAGCTGGACGCCGAGCGCAGGATGTCGTGCGGACGACGTCGCACGGTGACGAACGGACGGCTGAGAGACGGCCGTCGCGACGAAAGGACATGAGAGATGCAGGGGCTGATCGGCAGGATCACGGGTACCACGTCCACGATCGCGCGGCGAGCTCTGCGCCGCGTGACGGGGGGAGACGTCGAGCGCGGCGACGTCCCGGGATGGGTGCTCATCACCCTCATGACCGCCGGCCTCGTCATCGCGCTCTGGGCGGTCGCCGGACCTGCGCTGACGGCGGCGTTCAGCGAGGCGATCAGCAGCGTCAGCGGACCCTGACCGTGTCGCGGCCAGCGCCGACACCGCGGTTGAGACAAGCACCGCCCGGCGAGCGGGGATCGGCCGTCGTGGACTTCACCCTCGTCTCCATCCTCGTGCTCGTCCTCTTCCTGGGTGTGGTCCAGGTGGCGCTCGCCGTGCACGTGCGCTCGACCCTGGTCGACTGCGCCGCCGAGGGCGCGAGGGTCGCGGGACGTGCCGACCGGGGCGCCGCCGACGGCGTCGCCCGGACCAGGGAGCTCATCGCGGCGTCGTTGTCCGAGCGCTACGCGCAGGACGTGACGGCGCGGGCGACCACGCTCGACGGGCTGCCGGTCGTCGAGGTGACGGTCTCGGCGCCGCTGCCCGTGGTCGGGCTGCTCGGGCCGTCGGGAGCGATCACGGTCGAGGGGCATGCGCTGGAGGAGGGCACGTGAGGCGGCCCGCCTGCTCGACGCCTCGTGCACCGGCCCGTGCACCGGTGCCCGGAGCGGCGCACGGGGTTCGTCGAGCGCTCCGCGCCCTGGTCGGCCGCGCGCTCGGCCCCCGACCCGGTGAGGACGGGGCCGAGCGCGGCAACGCCGTCGTGGAGTTCCTCGGCGTCGCGCTCGTGCTGCTCGTGCCGGTCATGTATCTCGTGCTCACGCTCGGCCGGGTGCAGGCGGCGACGTTCGCCGTGGAAGGTTCGGCCCGGGAGGCGGCGCGCGCGTTCGTCACCGCACCGTCGAGCGCGGACGGCGCGTCGAGGGCCGTCGCGGCGGTCGGGATCGCTCTCGGCGACCAGGGCTTCACGGAGGTCGACCCTGCGGCGGCGCTCGCGGTGACCTGCTCCGCGCAGCCCTGCCTGCAGCCCGGGAGCGAGGTCGCGGCCCACGTCCGGGTCGAGGTCCCGCTGCCGCTCGTCCCGGCGTTCGTGCGCGACGCCGTGCCCCTCGCCGTACCGGTCGAGGCGCGCTACGTCGCCGCGGTGGACGAGTACGCCGCGAGGCGACCGTGACGGCCCGCGGCGAGCACGCGTCCGACCGGGAGAGCGGCCAGATCATGCTCCTCACCTCGGCGTTCGTCGCGTTCGCCCTGCTGCTCGTGACCGTCGTCGTGAGCGCGACGCAGGTGCACCTGGAGCGCAAGCGCCTGTTCGACCTCGCCGACGCGCTCGCCCTGACCGCGGCGGACTCGATGACGCACGAGACGTTCTACGTCGGGAACGCGGACCGGCCCGAACAGGAGGGTGTCCTCACGCTCTCGGACGCCGAGATCAGGACGGACGTCCAGGAGTACCTGAGCCGTCATCCCGACGCCGTCGCAGGTCTCCACGACGTGCGCGTGGTGGACGCGTCGACCCCCGACGGCCGGACCGCGGAGGTCTCGCTCGTCTCCGTCGCGCGACCCGCGATGGTCAGCTGGGTGACTCAGCTCTGGTCAGATGGCATCATCGTGCGTGCGGAGTCACGTGCACGAGCGTGGTAGCCGTCGACGCGTTCGACGACGAACGATCAGGGAGAGGACAGTGCGCAAGGGTGCGCGAGTGATCGCCCACCCATTCGTTCACTTTCTTAACTTTGGTTGACGACCCACGTTCTTCTCTGTGCATCCGCGTGGTTCACCGTTATGGTGATCCGGTCCGACAACACCACTCCAACGATGGAGATCAACAACATGAATGCACGAGCAAGGAAGCAGCTCGTCGCCGGGGGTGCCCTCGGTGCGATGCTCATCGGCACGGTCGCTCTGTCGTCCGCCGCCACGGCCGACGAGGCCACCCCCGACCCCAAGGGTGTCGACGTCAACGTCGAGATCGCCCCGATCGAGGAGCCCGGCGTCCTGGCGTTCTCGGTCGCCACCAATGCGACGACGCTCACGGAGAACACGGCGAACACCCGACCGGAGATCCGCGAGTTCCTCGGCACCCTCCCGACGGTCACGGTCACCGACACGCGCGATGTCGAGGGCATCCCGGAGGAGGCCGCGTGGGCCGTCACCGGGTCCGCGAGCGACTTCGTGGACTCCGCCAACCCGGCGAACGTCATCTCCGCCGGTCACCTCGGCTGGACGCCGAACCCTGTGGAGGGTGACGAGACCGGACTCGTCTCCGAGGGCCAGGAGGTCGTCACGGTGCTCGACGAGCCGACCGATCCCGGCAACAACGTGGGCCTCGTGAACGAGGAGTTCCTCGTCTCGACGTTCAGCTCGGCCGGTGTCGCGGAGCAGGGTGCGTTCTCCCTGGACGCGGACCTCTTCCTCCGTACCGGCACGGACGTCGAGGCCGGTTCGTACACCTCGACGCTCACCCTCTCGCTCTTCGAGTGACGGCGAACGCCTGAGACCAGTTCGGTGAGCGGGGGCCGCGCATGTCGCGGCCCCCGCTTCGCGTTGTAAGGAACAGCAGTGACAACAGCTCTCCCGACCGTTCGGCCCGGCCGACGCGTCGCCGCAGCGTTCGCGGCTCTCGGCGTCGCCGGGCTCACGGTCCTCGGCTCCCCGCTCCCTGCGAGCGCGACCGCACCGACCGTGCTTCCAGCCGCCGCGCTCCCCTCGATCGCGACGCCCGCGGCGTCCTCTGCTCCGGCCGGCGCCGGTGCTGTCGCCACCGACACCGCCGACCCGACCGTCACGTGGGCGGTGCAGCCCGCGAACGAGGACGGTCCCGACGGGCGGCGCTTCATGGAGCTGGAGCTCGACCCGGGCGCCGTGGTGACCGAGCACCTCGCGGTCCGCAACTTCGGCGAGGACCCGGTGACCTTCGCGCTCTCTGCCGCCGACGGGTACCTCACCGAGCGCGGGCGCTTCAACATGCTCTCGGACGACGAGGAGTCCGTCGACGGCGGCACCTGGATCGACGTCCAGGAGAGCGTCACCGTGCCGGGCGGCGAGACGACGGTGGTCCCGTTCACGATCACCGTTCCGGCCGACGCGACGCCGGGCGATCACCCGGCGGGCATCGCGGCCTCGATCCAGAGTGAGGGGGGAACGGTCGGGCTCCAGAGCCGGGTCGGATTCCGGGTCATGATGCGGGCCACCGGCGAGGTCCAGCCGGTGCTGACCGTGCCGGAGGTCAAGGCGTCGTACACGCCGTCGTGGAATCCGTTCGCCCCGGGCGAGGTGCGCGTCTCCTACGACGTCGTGAACGACGGCAACATCCGCCTTGGCGCCGACAGCACGGTCGAGACGTCCGCGCTCTTCGGACTCGCGTCGCAGGACGCCGCGGGGGAGCCCATGACCGAGATCCTCCCGGGCGGGTCGATGAGCCGGACGGTCGAGGTCGACCAGGTCTGGCCTCTCGGTCCGGTGACCACCACGGTCACCGTCACGCCCGTCCCCGTGGCGGAGGACGAGATCGACGCCGCCCAGCTCGAGCCGGTCACCACGACGGTCACCACGTGGGCCATCCCGCTCCCGCAGCTCTTGCTGCTCGCGATCCTGCTGGTCCTCTTCCTCGGCATCCGCGACGAGCGCCGTCGCCGGCGCAAGCGGCTCGAGGACATGCTCGCGAAGGCGCGCGACGAGGGCCGCCGGGCCGCAGCCGAGCGGGACCGAGCGGACGGTGGCTCTGTGACGACCACCGACGCGTCACCCGGCGAGACCGCCGGGCGTACGGGTGGCGCCGTGAAGGGCGAGCCGACGACCTGACGTGCGCGGCGCCGTCGGGCACCCGGCGGCGCCCGTGCGCACCATCGCGTACCCGTCCGCACGACCGAGAGCCCACCGGCGCGGCTGGTACCCCGCCCGCACGGCCGACACCCGACGGCAGCCCGCGCCCGTGAGGTCGCGTAACCTTGAACCTCGTGGCCACCATCGACTTTCCCGCCGAGATCAAGGCGCTGCGCAGCACGCTCGAGTCCATCGAGAGCGTGAGCGACCCGGAGGTCCTGCGCGCGAAGATCGCCGACCTGTCCGAGAAGGCGTCGGCGCCCGACCTGTGGGACGACCCGGACGCGGCGCAGAAGGTGACCTCCGCGCTGTCGGCCGCGCAGTCGGAGCTGGACCGGGTGAAGAAGCTCGGGCAGCGCATCGACGACGTCGAGACCCTGGTCGAGATGGGCCAGGAGATGGGCGACGACCCGGACCTCGCGGCCGCGCTCGAGGAGGCGGAGGGCGAGATCGCCGCGATCCGCAAGGACCTCGACCTGCTCGAGGTGCGCACGCTCCTCGCGGGCGAGTACGACGCGCGCGAAGCGGTCGTGACGATCCGCTCGGGCGCCGGTGGCGTGGACGCCGCGGACTTCGCCGAGATGCTGATGCGCATGTACCTGCGCTGGGCCGAGCGTCACGGCTACCCGACGACCGTGCTCGACACCTCCTACGCGGAGGAGGCGGGCCTGAAGTCGGCGACGTTCGAGGTCAAGGCGCCCTACGCGTTCGGGCACCTGTCGGTCGAGGCGGGCACGCACCGCCTCGTGCGCATCTCGCCGTTCGACAACCAGGGCCGCCGCCAGACGTCGTTCGCCGCCGTCGAGGTCATCCCGCTCATCGAGCAGACCGACTCGATCGAGATCCCGGAGTCGGAGATCAAGGTCGACGTGTTCCGCTCGTCGGGCCCGGGCGGCCAGTCCGTCAACACGACCGACTCGGCGGTGCGCATGACGCACATCCCGACGGGCATCGTGGTGTCGATGCAGAACGAGAAGTCGCAGATCCAGAACCGCGCCGCCGCGCTGCGCGTGCTCCAGTCCCGCCTGCTGCTCGTGCGCCAGGAGGAGGAGAGCGCGAAGAAGAAGGAGCTCGCGGGCGACATCAAGGCGAGCTGGGGCGACCAGATGCGCTCGTACGTGCTGCACCCGTACCAGATGGTCAAGGACCTGCGCACGGAGCACGAGGTGGGCAACACCTCCGGAGTGTTCGACGGCGACATCGACGGCTTCATCGAGGCCGGGATCCGCTGGCGTCGCGCGGCTCAGGTCGACGCCTGACCTCCGCAGCACCCGCCGAGCGGGTGACTGGAGCAACGATCCGATGCGCGTGACCGCGGCGTGTCCGCCGCGGCGGCCCGTGCGGCCGTGCCTACTCTCGAACGTCCGGCGAACCTGGTTCGCTCCCTGACCCGAGAGTTGTGCCTGCCGTGATCCGCTTCGAGAACGTCTCCAAGGTCTACGCGCGCGGCGCGCGACCCGCGGTCGACGACGTGTCCCTGGAGGTCCGGCGCGGCGAGTTCGTGTTCCTCGTCGGGGCGTCGGGCTCCGGGAAGTCGACGTGCCTGCACCTCATCCTGCGCGAGGAGCGGCCGACGAAGGGCAAGGTCTTCGTCGCGGGACGCGACCTCGGCCGCCTGTCGTCCTGGAAGGTGCCGCACCTGCGGCGCCAGATCGGCGTCGTGTTCCAGGACTTCCGGCTCCTGCCCAACAAGACCGTCTTCGAGAACGTCGCGTTCGCGCTCCAGGTCATCGGCACACCCCGGCACACGATCGCGATCACGGTGCCCGAGACGCTCGAGATGGTCGGGCTCAAGGGCAAGGAGAAGCGACGTCCCCACGAGCTGTCCGGCGGTGAGCAGCAGCGCGTCGCCATCGCGCGCGCGATGGTCAACCGGCCGCCCATCCTGCTCGCCGACGAGCCGACCGGGAACCTCGACCCCACGACCTCGCTCGGGATCATGCGCCTGCTGGACCGCATCAACCGCACGGGCACCACGGTCGTCATGGCGACGCACGACGAGGAGATCGTCAACCAGATGCGCAAGCGCGTGCTCGAGCTCGACACGGGATCGCTCGTGCGCGACCAGGCGCACGGTGCCTACGGCGCGCGCGGCCAGGTGATCCCCGACCCGACGGTCCCTCCCGCGCAGGACGCCCCGGAGGGGGTGCCGGAGCCGCCGCTCGACGACCCGGACGCCGTCGCCGGAGCGCCCGGTGCCACGCCGGCCGCAGCGCCCGCGTCCACCCCGACGAGCGTCGTCGTCCGTCGCGAGAGCGCGCTCAAGGCCCGGCGGCACGCCGAGGCCGCGGCGGGGGAGTGAGCGGCGTGCGCCTCCAGTTCATCCTCACCGAGATCGGCCAGGGCCTGCGTCGCAACCTGTCGATGACGGTCTCCGTGGTGCTCGTGACGTTTGTGTCGCTGACGTTCGTCGGTGCCTCGCTGCTGCTCCAGGCGCAGATCGACAAGCTCAAGGACGACTGGTACGACAAGGTCGAGGTCTCCGTCTTCCTCTGCCCGGTGGGCTCCCCGGAGCCGACGTGCGCCGGCGGCGAGGCCAGCCCCGAGCAGATCGCCGCGCTGGAGGACGTGTTCGAGTCCGAGCTCGGCGACGAGATCCAGACCGTGTACTTCGAGTCCAAGGACGACGCGTTCGAGGCGTTCACGGAGCGCTACCCCGATGGCTACCTCGGCACGGAGCTCACGGTCGAGGACATGCAGGCGTCCTTCCGGCTCAAGCTCACGAACCCGGAGAACTACGAGGTCGTCAACGACGTGGTCACGGGCCGGCCGGGCGTCGAGGTGGTCGAGGACCAGCGCCGCATCTTCGACTCGCTGTTCCTCGCGCTCAACCGCGCCTCGCTGCTGTCCGCCGGGCTGGCCGCGGTCATGCTGCTCGCGGCCGTCCTGCTCATCACGACGACGATCCGGCTCTCCGCGCTCAGCCGACGGCGCGAGACGGGGATCATGCGGCTCGTCGGCGCGTCCAACCTCTTCATCCAGCTCCCGTTCCTGCTCGAGGGGGCGATAGCCGCCGTCGTCGGCGCGCTGCTCGCCGTCGGCGGGCTGTGGGTCGGCGTGAAGTACCTCGTGACCGACTGGCTCTCGCAGTCCGTCACGTGGGTGGCCTACGTCGACGAGTCGGACGTCCTGGCGATCGCGCCGGTCCTCGTCGGCATCGCGTTCCTTCTGGCGGCCATCTCCTCGGTCGTCACGCTCAACCGCCACACGAGGGTGTGAGATGACCCCCACGAACAGTCCTGCACGCCGCGGTGCGGCCCGGTCCCCGCGGCGTCTGCTCGCCGCCGTGCTCGCCGCGGTCGTCCTCGTCACCGGCGTCGTCACGGGAGCGAGCGCCGACGACATCGACGACCGGAGGGCGGCCGCCGAGCGCCGGCAGCAGGAGATCCTCGGCAACCGCGAGCAGCTCGCCGCCGAGCTCGAGGGCACCGACGCCGAGCTGCAGCAGGCCGTGCTCGACCTCCAGGAGATCGAGGCCCGCCTGCCCGTCGCCCAGGCCGAGCTCGAGGCGGCCGAGGCCGAGGTCGAGCGCACGCAGCGCGAGGCGGAGCTGCTCGCGCAGCGCCTCGAGGACGCGCTCGCGCAGGAGGCGTCGATCGCCCAGGAGATCGAGCAGAGCGCGACGCAGGTGGCCGACGCGCGGTCGAGCATCGCCGAGATGGCGCGCAGCGCCTACCGGGGCCAGGGCGACGTGTCGAGCCTCGGCATCGTCACGGGGGCCGAGAGCACCGAGGAGTTCATCGAGGAGTACGCCGCGTCGTCGACGGCGGCCCGCAGCCAGTCCAGGACGCTCCAGGAGCTCCAGGAGGCGGAGGCGGTCGGACGCAACCGCGAGGCCCGGCTCGAGGCGGTCCGCGAGACGATCACCGACCTCAAGGCGCAGGCCGACCAGAACGTCGTCGAGGCGGAGGCGGCGCGCAAGGCTGCCGCCGACCGCAAGGCGGAGGTCGAGCAGCTCATCGTGGAGCAGCAGGCCAAGAAGGCGACGATCGAGGACCGCAAGGCCGCGGCGCTGAAGCAGATCGAGCAGAACGAGAAGGACCAGGCGTCGCTGCAGAGCGAGCTCAAGGGCATCATCGCCGAGCAGGCTGAGCGCGACCGCAAGATCGCCGAGGAGGCCGAGCGGCGTCGTCAGGAGGAGGAGCGCCGCCGGCAGGAGCAGCAGAACCAGGGCGGAGGAGGCGGCGGTGGAGGCGGCGGGAGCGTCGCGCCCGCCCCGCCGCCCCCGACGTCGAGCGGGCTGTCCTACCCGACGGCCGTCCCGCACATCACGTCGAGCTACGGCATGCGCCTGCACCCGACGCTCGGGATCTGGCGACTGCACGCCGGGACCGACTTCCGGGCCTACTGCGGCACCCCGATCATCGCGTCGGCGTCCGGCACGGTGCTCTTCGCCCGGCGCTACGGCGGCCTGGGCAACCAGGTACTCGTCAACCACGGCATCATGGGCGGGCAGAGCGTCATGACGAGCTACAACCACCTGTCGCGGTTCGCGGTCTCGTCGGGGCAGTGGGTCGACAAGGGCTCGATCGTCGGGTACTCGGGCAACACGGGGACCTCGAGCGCGTGCCACCTCCACTTCGAGGTCTACGTCGACGGGAACACCGTCGACCCGATGAGCCGGCTGTAGCCGTACCTGCGGGATAATCGGTACCGGGCGGCGTCGGGCACCCGTAGCCTGACGGCCCGGTGCGCGACCGCGCGCCGGCGCCCGAGCACCAGGCCGCGACCAGCGGCAGACCCACGAGGACGGTAGGACCACATGGCGAAGGACAGCGGCCGCAAGGTCGTCGCCAGCAACCGCAAGGCACGGCACGACTACGTCATCGAGGACGTGCTCGAGGCGGGGATCGTCCTCAGCGGCACCGAGGTCAAGGCGCTGCGCATGGGGCGCGCGTCGCTCGCCGACGGCTACGTCGACGTGGATCGGGGCGAGGCGTGGCTCGAGAACGTCCACATCCCCGAGTACACCGAGGGCAC
This sequence comes from Cellulosimicrobium sp. PMB13, assembly GCF_051294865.1. Taxonomy (NCBI): domain Bacteria; kingdom Bacillati; phylum Actinomycetota; class Actinomycetes; order Micrococcales; family Promicromonosporaceae; genus Cellulosimicrobium; species Cellulosimicrobium sp. PMB13. The sequence continues at coordinate 2,516,492 of NZ_CP145910.1, forward strand.
GTGGAACAACCACGCGCCGCGGCGCAAGCGCAAGCTCCTCCTGCACAAGGAGGAGATCCTGCGGCTCGAGGCCAAGACGCGCGAGAAGGGCCACACGGTGGTCCCGCTCCAGCTCTACTTCCTCGACGGCCGCGCCAAGATCGAGATCGCGCTCGCGCGCGGCAAGAAGGAGTACGACAAACGCCAGGCGCTGCGGGAGAAGCAGGACAACCGCGAGGCGCTGCGGGCCATGCGTCAGCGCGAGATGCGCTGACGCCGCGTCGTGCGCCGACACCGCCGGGCGTGCGTCCTGGATGGTGCGGCAGGGCTGGTGGACGCGGCCGCGGCGTCGTACGGTCGAGACCGGTCGCCGACACCGGTCGACCGGTCGTGTCGACAGGAGGACCCATGGTCAGGCTGCGCCAGTACATCCCGCGTCTCGCCGCAGGCGCGTTCATCCTCAACTCCGGCCTGAGCAAGCGCGACGCCGACGACGAGGCGGCGCAGGGCTATCACGGCATGGCCTCCGGCGTGTACCCGTTCCTCGGCGAGATCGAGCCGCAGCAGTTCACGAAGGCGCTCTCGACCGCCGAGATCGCGCTGGGCGCGGCCCTCGTCACGCCCTTCGTCCCGACGGCGCTCGTCGCGCCCGCGCTCGGCGCGTTCTCCGCGGGCCTCGTGGGCCTGTACCTCAAGACGCCCGGCATGACCCGCGAGGACGGGATCCGTCCCAGCGACCAGGGAATCGGACTCGCGAAGGACGTGTTCCTGCTCGGGATCGCCGGTGGGCTGCTCGCGGACGTCCTGAGCCGCAAGAAGTAGGGCGCCGACCAGGCTGGGAGCGCGGACCCGGGCGCGACGGGCCGCGCGGAAATAGACGGGCGACCGTTGGTGTTGATCCCGTAGGCTGTACCTGCTGCACCGCCCGACGGGCTCGTCCCGGGGGAGGCGCAGTGCTTGACAACTGCACAGGGGGTGATCGGTTTCGACGGTGGTCGTGCTTCGAGGAGAAGCGGGCCGAGGATGCAGGCTTATCTCGTAAACGATGTCTGCAAACTACAGGTGCCGATAACAAGCGCACCGACTTCGCACTCGCCGCCTGAGCGAGTCCTGAAGTCCGTCAGCCCGAGCTAGCTCTCGACTCGGATCCTGGCGTCATCTAGAGAGCCACTGCTCGCAGTCCTCGTCACCGGGGCTGCGGGGACTTCTTGGTGACTGAGCCCGTCCGCACCTTGTCTGCGTGAGTGCGGGGGCCGAGAAAAACTGCAGCAGACTGCGCCCGGAGAAGTCCTCGATCGGCGTCACCGGACCGGGGTTCGATTCCCCGCACCTCCACCCCTGCGACGAACGGCCCGCACCTCTCGGTGCGGGCCGTTCGTCGTCCTCTGCCCGGCGCGGTGCCGGCGCAGGGCCCGCTCACCAGCCGTGGCGCGCCCACGCCGCCTGCGCGTCGGCGCCCTCGAGCCACCGCACGTGCAGGACGTCGCCCGCGATCGTCAGCGTGTCGTCGTGGCGTCCGACGCGCGGGGCGTCCGGGTCGTCGGAGTACACGTCGTCGCGTGCCGGGTCGTCGAAGTGGACCCGCCACTGCAGTCGGGGCTCCGGGTTCACGTGCCGCGGGAACGCGTGCGGACCGACGGTGTCCCAGTGCGTGCACTCGCGCGTCACCAGGTAGCCGACCGCGTGGCCGTCCGGACCGTCCGGATCCGCGTCCCAGAGCCGCCCCACCTCGCCGCGGGCCGCGCCGGGGTCCGTGGAACCGTCAGTCACGCGTCGCCCCGACGAGCGGCCGGCCGGACTCGGCGCCCTCGCCGGGCCCCGCTCCCGGCCCGTCGTCGGGCCTGGCGGGGTCGCCCGCGGCGGGCGGTGTCCCGCCCGCAGCGGCACGCCGACGACGGCGCAGCACCCACCGCACGACGAGCGCGACGGCGCCGGCCACCACGAGCCACGGCAGCAGGGCGCCGACGACGACGACGAGCCCGTTGAGCGTCGCCAGCAGGGCGTTCCAACCGTTCTCCAGACCACCGAGGAACCCGCCGGGGGACAGCTGCTCGACGGGTGCCACCTGGACCAGCGAGACGGTCACGGTCGACATCGAGACCTGGTCGGTGAGAGCCGCCCGCTGCGACTGGAGGGACTCGAGCTCCGCCTGCCGTGTCGTGAGCTCCTGCTCGGCGGCGAGAAGGTCCTCGGTGCTGTCGGCCGCGCCCATGAGGTCGCGCAACCGGTCCACGGACGTGGTGAGCGCCTCGACCCGGGCGTCGAGGTCGCGCGCCGTGCCGGTGACGTCGACCGCCTCGACCGACAGGTCGTCCACCTCGCCCACCTGCTCGAGCGCGTCGAGCGTGGCCGTCGTCCGGTCGGCCGGGACCCGGATCGTCAGCTCGGCGTGCGCGGTCCCCTCCGCCGCGTCGCCGGACTGGTTGCGGGTCTCGACCCGCCCGCCGGCGCTCTCGGCGAGGTCCGCGACCTCCGCCGCGCCCGCGACCGGGTCTGCGGTCACGACCGTGACCCATCCGGTCGTGACGACCTCGCGCGCAGCGCCGGCCTGTGCCGCCTCGTCGCCCGCAGCGATGCCCGACGCGGCGTCCTCGGCGCCCTCGGGGGCGAGCTCGCCCCCGGCGTCGCCCTCCGCGGCGCGCTGGTCGACGGTCAAGGGCGCGGTGCCCGACTCCGAGTCGGCGCCGCCGCCGCCCGAGCACCCGGCGAGGAGCGCCCCGCCGAGGACGAGGACGACGGCGAGAGCGGGGAGCCGACGGGTGCTGGTGCGCATGCTGCGAGCGTAGGGGGCCAAGCGTGCGAACCGGACACGCCACCGGACATCGTGACCGTCTTGTGAACTGGCCGTGACCTCGTCGCCACCTGCCGCCACCTGCCGCCACCTGCTGCCACCTGCCGCCACATGCCGCCGCACCACGGCAGGATGGGCGGATGCTCGTGTGCTGCGGACTCCTGACGCTCGACGTGGTCCAGGTCGTCGACCGTCTGCCGGGTCCCGACGAGAAGGTCGTGGCCCGCTCGCTCGACGCCACGTTCGGGGGGCCGGCCGCCAACGCGGCGGCGACGGCGGTCGCCCTCGGGGTGCCGACCCGCCTGGTGACCGCTGTCGGCACGGGACCTCTGGCCGACGCGGTCCGTGCGGACGTCGTCGCCGCCGGCGTCGAGCTCGTCGACGCGGTCCCGGCGGAGCGCCGCGCTGACGTGCGGCCCGCGCTGTCGACCGTGCTGGTCACCGCGGGCTCGGGGGAGCGCGCGGTGGTGAGCACGAACGCCACGACGCTCGGCGACGTCGTGCCGCCGGGCCCGGACGACGTCGACGCCCTCCTCGGTCCGGTGGGACCGGGCGACGTCCTGCTGCTCGACGGGCACCTCGCCCCGCTCGCGCTCGCGGTGGCGCGACGCGCCCGGGACGCGGGCTGCGTCGTCGTGCTCGACGGCGGCTCGTGGAAGGCGGAGGCGCCCGAGATGGTCGCGCTCTGCGACGCCGTCGTGCTGTCGGCGGACTTCAGGGTCCCGGGCGTGCCGGTCGACGACGACGTGTCGGGAGGCTCGGACGCGATCCTGGCGGACGTCGCACGACGTGGTCCGCGCTTCGTCGCGCGGACGCGTGGTGCGCGGCCGGTCGAGGTGCTGCACGACGGGCGCCGGTCGCAGGTCGCCGTGCCGTCCCCGCGCCGCGTCGTCGACACGCTGGGGGCGGGGGACGTGGTCCACGGGGCGTTCGCGGCCGCGCTCTGCGCGGGGGAGCCGCTCGCCGCCGCGCTCGCGAGCGCCGTCACCGTCGCGACGCGATCGGTCGAGCACGCGGGAGCGCGCGGCTGGATCGGCGCGCGGACCGACGGTTGACGAGAGCGGCCGGCCGGCGAGGCGGGGGCGCTGCGGACCGTGCGCCCGCGCCGCGTGTCGCCCGCGTTGCCGCTCGACAACGGTTCGGTCACGACGGCGCGAGCGGGTTGACACGCACTTAGTAAAGGCGGTCTACTAACAAACATGACAACGGCAGTCACCGGGACCGGTGCCCCGCGGAGGAGGCTGAGCTCAGGGCTCAGGCCCACCTCCAAGGTGCTCCCCGAGCACGCTCGGGCCCACAACCGCTCCCTGGTGCTGCAGCACCTCTTCCACGAGGGCCCCACGTCGCGCGCCGACCTCGCCCGGGCGACGTCGCTGACCCGGGTCACGATCTCGGACCTCGTCTCCGTCCTCATCGCGGAGGGGCTCGTCGAGGAGCTCGGCGTGCGTCCCGGCCAGCGGGTCGGCAAGCCCGCGATCCTCGTCGGGATGCGCACGAGCGCGTACCAGATCGTCTCGGTGGACCTCACCGACGACGAGGTCCTACGCGGCGCCGTGCTCACCCTCACCGGTGACTTCGTGGTGCGCCAGAGCCTCGCCGTCGACGGCCGGACCGGCTCGGAGCTCGTGGACCTGCTGACGCGCTTCTGCCGCGGCCTCATCGCGTCGGCCACGCAGCCCGTCATCGGCGTGGGCATCGGCTCCCCGGGGGTGGTCGACGCCGTCGGCCGCGTCGTCGAGGCGCCGAACCGCCGGTGGTACGACGTGCCGCTCGCGGCACAGCTCACGGAGCAGCTCGGCCTCGCCGTGCACGTCGCGAACGACGCGAACATCGCCGCGCTCGGTGAGTTCACGTTCGGCGGCGCCGCGGGGGACGGCCTGCTCGTCCTCACCGTGGGCGAGGGCGTGGGAGCCGGCATCATGGTCGACGGCGCGCGCGTGCGCGGGCACGGGGACGCGGCCGGCGAGCTGGGCCACGTGACCGTCGTCGACGACGGCGACCCGTGCGCCTGCGGGCGCCACGGGTGCCTGGAGACCGTCCTGTCCGTCCCGGCGCTGCGGCGCGCGGTCGACGGCCTGGACACCGAGACGTCCGACGCCGCTCTGGCGTCGGTCGGCAGGACGCTGGGCATCGCGCTCGCGCCTGTCGTCAGTGCGCTGAACCTCGCGGAGGTCCTGATCAGCGGTCCGGCGGACCTGCTCGACGGACCCCTGCGGGAGGCCGCGCTCGAGACCATCCGTGGTCGCACGATGCCCGTCACCGGCAGCGGGCTCCAGGTGCGGATGGCCACGCTCGACGAAGACGTCGTCCTCGCAGGGGCCGCCGTCCTCGTCCTGTCCGGACAGCTGGGGGTCTCGTGAGCGTCATGCCCACCTGACCACGCTGCCCGACCGGGCCGGGTCGACCACGAGACCCGTCCCACCGCCCGGCGCTCCGGAGACCCCAGTGCTGCATCCTCCGGACGCGGGGCACCGCACACCCTGAATAACGCAGGACCCCTGCCACATCTCGTGCGCGTCATCGACGACACCGCACAAGCACCGAGAGGAAGCACCCAGTGAAGAGGAACCGCCTCGTCGCCACGTCCGTGGCGTCGACGATCACCCTGGCGCTCGCGCTGACCGCCTGCAGCTCCGGCGGCGGCAACGACGACGACAACGGCTCCGGCGGCGAGGCTGCCACCGGCGACGTCCGCGTCTGGATCAACGGCTCGGACACGCCGCAGGACGCTCGCGACTACCTCAAGGAGACCTTCGAGGAGGAGAACCCGGGCAGCACCCTCACCATCGAGGAGCAGTCCTGGACCGGTCTCGTCGACAAGCTGACGACCGCGCTGTCCGGTTCGGACAGCCCGGACGTCATCGAGGTCGGCAACACGCAGTCCCCGGCGTTCACGTCGGCCGGGTTCTTCCGCGAGATCACCGAGGAGGAGTTCGAGTCGCTCGGCGGCGACGACCTGCTCCCCGGCTTCGTCGAGGCGGGTGACTGGGAGGGCAAGCACTACGCCCTGCCGTACTACGCCGGCTCGCGCGTCGTCTTCTACTCGCCGCAGATCACGGGCGACGCCCCGGTGCCGACGACCCTCGAGGAGTACGTCGAGGGCGCGAAGGCGCTCACGACGGACACCCGCTCCGGTCTCTACTGGCCCGGCCAGGACTGGTACAACGCGCTCCCGTTCGTGTGGGAGAACGGTGGCTTCATCGCCGAGCAGAACGACTCGGGCGAGTGGGAGGCGGGCTTCTCGAGCGAGGGCGGCCTCGCCGGCCTCGAGCAGGTCCAGGACCTCATGAACAACGCGTCGAAGGCTCCGAAGGACGGTCAGGAGACCGACCTGCAGGTGCCGTTCTGCGAGGGCAACGTCGCGTACCTGTCCGCGCCGACGTGGATCCAGTGGTCCATCAAGGCCCCCGAGGAGCCGGTGAAGCCCGAGGACGTGCCGGGTTGCGAGACCACCTACGGCTCCGACCTCGCAGCCTTCCCGCTGCCGGGTGCGACCGCCGGTGAGCCCGCCGCGGTCTTCGCGGGCGGCTCGAACATCGCCGTCGCGCAGAAGTCGAACAACCCCGAGCTCGCGTTCAAGGCGTTCGAGATCATGATGAGCGACGAGTACCAGTCGATCCTCGGCGCGAACGGCCTCATCCCGGCGAAGGTGTCGCTGTCCGACACCGTCCCGCAGGAGGACCCGATCTCGCAGGCCGGTGTCGCCGCTGCGGCCAACGCCCGCCTGACGCCCGCGTCGCCTCGCTGGGCCGACGTCGAGGCGCAGAACGTGCTCCAGAGCGCCTTCACGAAGATCGCCAACGGCGAGGACGTCCAGACCGTCGCCGAGGAGCTCGACGCGAAGATCGAGGAGATCCTCAACAGCTGAGCCGTCGGCCCGCCCGGACGTGAGCCGGGCGGGCCCGGCTCGAGCCGTCAGGGGTGGGCGCTCCTCGCGAGGAGCTCCCGCCCCTGCCCATGACGTGCCGAGGGGCACGTCGCCTGCGCACCACCGCGCACCTGACGGAGTGAGGACATGAGCTCAACCACCCTCGAACCCCGCACCGCGCGCGCCGACGCCGCGGCGCGGGGCACCAAGAAGCGGCGTCCACCGGTCCTGCCGTGGACGCTCCTCGTTCCCAGCCTCGTCGTGCTGGGGGTCCTGGTCGGATACCCGCTGGTCCGGCTGTTCGTCATGTCGTTCCAGGAGTACGAGCGGGCCCAGCTCATGGGCCAGCCCGCCGAGTGGGTCGGCTTCGACAACTACGCCACGGTCCTCACGGACGTCGACGGGTTCTGGACGGTGCTGCTGCGCAGCTTCGTCTTCATGGTCGTCTGCGTCGTGCTGACCATGGTGCTCGGGACGCTCATCGCGCTGCTCATGATGCGGCTAGGCAAGGGCTTCCGGCTGCTCGTCTCGGTCGGCCTGCTGCTCGCCTGGGCCATGCCCGCGCTCGCCGCGACGATCGTCTGGGGCTGGATCTTCGACACGCAGTACGGCGTGGTCAACAACCTCCTGACGAGCATCACGGGCGAGAACTGGATGGGCCACTCGTGGCTCCTCAACCCGCTCCAGTTCTTCCTCATCGCGACGATCATCATCGTGTGGGGCGCGGTACCGTTCGTCGCGTTCACGATGTACGCCGGCTTGACGCAGATCCCGGGCGAGGTCCTCGAGGCCGCCCAGCTCGACGGCGCCAGCCCGGTCCAGCGTTTCCGCCTCATCATGATCCCGTACGTGAAGAGCATCGTGACCGTGCTCATCGTCCTGTCGATCATCTGGGACCTGCGCGTCTTCACGCAGATCTACGCGCTCCAGGGCGTGGGCGGCGACCGCGAGCAGACCAACACGATCGGCGTGTACATCTACCAGATGGGCATGGCGCAGGGGCACTACGGCCTCGCGGGTGCCATCGCCGTCATCTTCGTGTTCATCATGCTCGGCATCTCGTTCTACTACGTGCGTCAGACGGTCCGGGAGGAAGAACTGTGAGCACCATCTCGACCACCCCCGTCGCGCCCGTCCGCCACGCGGCGTCCGTCGACCGGGGTGCACCGCGCAAGAGCCGCGACACGCAGCGCAGGAAGGCCGCGAACGTCGTCTTCGCGATCCTCGCGATCGTCGTCTTCGTCGCGTCGGTGTTCCCGGTCTACTGGATGATCAACACGTCGTTCCTGCCCACGAGCCTGATCCGCGGGAGCGACCTGCACTTCTTCCCGACGCCGGACGTCTTCACGCTCAACAACTACCGGACCGCGATCACGGACGAGTCGCGCGCGCCGTTCATCCCCGCGATGCAGAACTCGCTCGCGGTCACGTTCTTCACGCTCGTCATCGCGATGGTGCTGGGTTTCCTCGCGTCGCTCGCCGTCACGCGCTTCCGGTTCACGGGACGCCGCGCCTTCATCATCGCGATCCTCGTGGTCCAGATGATCCCGGGCGAGGCGATGATGATCTCGATCTTCCGGATCATCGACGGCTGGCAGCTGCTCAACACGATCGTGGGCCTCGGCATCGTCTACGTGTCCGGGGTGCTGCCCTTCACGATCTGGACGCTGCGCGGGTTCGTCAACGGCGTCCCGGCCGACCTCGAGGAGGCGGCCATGATCGACGGCTGCTCGCGCGGCAAGGCCTTCTGGAAGATCACGTTCCCGCTGCTCGCGCCGGGCCTCGTCGCGACGGGTGTGTTCGCGTTCATCCAGGCGTGGAACGAGTTCCTCATGGCGCTCATCATCATGTCCCGTCCCGAGTCCATGACGCTGCCGGTCTGGCTGCGCACCTTCCAGCAGGCGACGCAGGCGACGAACTGGGGCGCGCTCATGGCGGGGTCCGTGCTCATCGCGGTCCCCGTGGTGGTCTTCTTCCTCATCGTCCAGGGCCGGATGACCGGCGGCCTGGTCTCGGGCGCGGTGAAGGGCTGACGTGAGCGACCTGACCACGGCCGCCTCGCTCTCGGGCGAGGCGGCCGCCCCGAGCGCCCTCGGCGCGACGCCGCGGCCGAGACCCGCGGCCGGGACCCTCGGGCGCCCCGGCGCCGGGTGGACCGCGGGGCTCGACATCGGTGGCACGAAGGTGCTCGCGACCGTCCTCGGGCCCGACGGCGTCGCGCACGAGGCCGTCCGGGTCCCCACGGTCCGCGGACCGCAGGGCGTCGTGGCCAGCGCGGCACGTGCCGTGCACGAGGTCGCGCGCCGGGCGGGCGTCGACCTGGCCGCGCTCGACGGCGTCGGTGTGGGGGTCCCGGGCCTCGTGGACCCCGACGACGGGTCGGTCACCCACGCCGTGAACCTCGGCATCGAGGGTGTCCGCTTCCCGCTGTCCCGTGCCCTGTCCGACGACCTGGGCGGCCTGCCCGTCCGCACGGACAACGACCTCAACGTCGCGGCCCTCGGGGCCTCGCACCTCATGGGCCCGGACGGCGGTGACCTCGCGTTCCTCGCGCTCGGCACCGGGCTCGCGGCGGGCATCGTCCTGGGCGGCGAGCTCCGCCGTGGCGTGAGCGGCGCCGCGGGAGAGATCGGGCACATCCCGATCGACCCGCGGGGACCGGTGTGCGCGTGCGGCCAGCGAGGCTGCGTCGAGGTGTACGCGTCCGGGTCCGCGCTCAGCGCGCGCTGGCCGTCGCGCCACGGGCGTCCCGCGCCGGCCGAGCTGTTCGAGGCGGCTGCGGCGGGCGACCCGGAGGCGGTGCGCCTCAAGGCGGAGTTCGCGTCCGCCGTCGCGAGCGCCGTGCGCATCCTCGAGCTCACCGTCGACGTGCGTCACGTCGTCCTGGGCGGTGGCGTGTCGGCCCTCGGCGTGCCGCTGCTCGACGCGGTGCGCGCCGCTCTCGACGAGCAGTCGCGCACGTCCCCGTTCCTGTCGTCGTTGCGGCTCGCGGACCGAGTGTCCCTCGCGCCCGACGACGTCCCCGTCGCCGCGGTGGGCGCTGCCCTCGTCGGCCGTCGAGAGGTGTCCTGATGGAAGTCGTGATCGCTCCTGCCGCGCGGCTCGCCGAGCTGGCCGCCGACGCGGTCGACGCGCTCGTGCGCGCGCGCCCCGACGCCGTGCTGGGCCTGGCCACGGGATCGAGCCCGTTGAAGGTGTACGACGAGCTGGCGCGGCGGCACGCCGAGGCAGGGCTGAGCTTCGCGCGGGCACGCGCCTTCATGCTCGACGAGTACGTGGGGCTGCCCGCGGACCACCCGGAGCGCTACCGCAACGTCATCGAGACGGAGATCGCGTCCCGCGTGGACTTCGCCCCCGGGGCCGTGCAGGGGCCGGACGGGAACGCCGAGGACCTGACCGCGGCGTGCGCGGCGTACGAGGCCGCGATCCGTGACGCGGGCGGGGTCGACCTGCAGATCCTCGGCATCGGCACGGACGGGCACATCGCGTTCAACGAGCCGGGGTCGTCGCTCGCGTCGCGCACGCGGATCAAGACGCTCACGGCACAGACGCGCGAGGACAACGCCCGGTTCTTCGGGGACGACGTGGACCGGGTGCCGCGGCACTGCCTGACGCAGGGCCTCGCGACGATCATGTCCGCGCGGCACCTCGTGCTGCTCGCGACGGGCAAGGGCAAGGCGGAGGCCGTGCACCAGCTCGTGGAGGGGCCCATCAGCGCGCTCTGGCCCGCGACGATCATGCAGATGCACCCGCACGCGACGGTCCTCGTCGACGACGCCGCCGCCTCGCGACTGCAGCTCGCCGACTACTACCGCCAGACCTACGCCTCGAAGCCGGAGTGGCAGCGCCTCTGAGCACGTCCCGCCCGCACCTCCGGCCTGCGAGCACCCTGGCCGCCCGCCGGCGCCGGTCACGCCCCTGACCGGTGCCGGCGGGCTCTCGCGCGTCCGGGGCGGGTCGTCCCGCGCGTCGCCTGCCCCCGTCGTCGCGCGTGCCGGGCGGGCGCCGCCCCACGCGGGGTGTCGGCGCGGCGACGTAGACTGCTGGCCATGACCGAACTCCGCGCGAGCACGCCCCCCGGAGGTCCCGAGGACCCGTTCCGGAGCCCGTCGACCGAGCCGAGCACGGGCACGTCGACGGGTGTCCTCGAGCGCGAGGAGACCCACGAGCAGGCCGAGCCGGGCGACCACGAGCGCTTCGCGCACTACGTGCGCAAGGAGAAGATCATGGAGTCGGCGATGTCCGGCAAGCCGGTGATCGCGCTCTGCGGCAAGGTCTGGGTCCCGGGCCGCGACCCGAACAAGTTCCCCGTGTGCCCCACGTGCAAGGAGATCTACGACGGTCTGCGGGAGCCGCAGGACGGCGAGGGTGACTCCGGCAAGTGAGCGGCACGCCCCACTCGTCGTCCACCTCCCCGAACTCTCCCCGCGCCGTACCCGGCGCCGCGCCGGCCGCACCGCAGAGCCCGTCGTCCGCGGCGGCCTCGCACCTGTCCCCGGCCTTCCCGCGGCGGGCCCCGTGGGGCTCGGCCTCCCGGCTGCGCGCATGGCAGGCAGCGGCTCTCGAGCTCTACCGCGCGCGCGCACCCCGTGACTTCCTCGCCGTCGCCACCCCCGGTGCCGGCAAGACGACGTTCGCGCTGCGCGTCGCGACCGAGCTCCTCGAGCAGGGGGTCGTGCGGCGGGTGACGGTCGTCGCCCCGACCGAGCACCTCAAGCACCAGTGGGCCGACGCCGCGGCGCGCGTCGGCATCCGCATCGACCCGAACTTCCGCAACAGCCAGGGCCGGCACGGGTCGCACTACGACGGCGTCGCGCTGACGTACGCCCAGGTCGCGGCGAAGCCCGCGCTGCACGCCGCGCGCACGACCGCCGACCGCACGCTCGTCATCCTCGACGAGGTCCACCACGGCGGGGACGCGCTGTCCTGGGGCGAGGCCGTGCGCGAGGCGTTCGAGGACGCGGCCCGCCGCCTGAGCCTCACCGGTACGCCGTTCCGGTCCGACACCGCCGCGATCCCGTTCGTCGAGTACGAGCGAGGCCCCGACGGGATCCGCCGCTCGAAGGCCGACTACACCTACGGGTACGGCGAGGCCCTGCGCGACCACGTCGTGCGGCCCGTGCTCTTCCTCACCTACTCCGGCCAGATGCGCTGGCGCACCAAGGCCGGCGACGAGGTGAGCGCGCGCCTCGGGGAGCCGCTCACGAAGGACATGACCGGCCAGGCGTGGCGCACGGCGCTCGACCCGAACGGCGAGTGGATCCCGTCCGTCCTCGCGGCAGCCGACAAGCGCTTGTCCGAGGTCCGGCGGGCGATCCCCGACGCGGGCGGTCTCGTCATCGCGACGGACCAGACGGACGCACGCGCCTACGCGGGCCATCTCGCGCGCCTCACGGGGCAGTCGCCGACGGTCGTGCTGTCCGACGACGAGGGCGCCAGCGGGCGCATCGAGGAGTTCTCCGACGGCGACCAGCGCTGGATGGTCGCCGTGCGCATGGTGTCCGAGGGCGTGGACGTCCCGCGCCTCGCCGTCGGCGTGTACGCGACCTCGACGTCGACGCCGCTGTTCTTCGCGCAGGCCGTCGGGCGCTTCGTGCGCGCGCGGCGCCGGGGGGAGACGGCGTCGGTGTTCCTCCCGAGCGTCGCGCCGCTGCTCGAGCTCGCGAACGGGCTCGAGGTCGAGCGCGACCACGCGCTCGACCGTCCGCTCACCGCGGAGGAGCAGGGCGAGGGCTTCGACCCGGAGGCGGCGGAGCTCGCCGCGGCGAACCGGGAGGACAAGGCCTCGGGCGAGCTCGTCCAGGGCAGCTTCGAGGCGCTCGAGGCCCAGGCCTCGTTCGACCGCGTCCTGTTCGACGGCGGCGAGTTCGGCACGGGCGCGGACGTGGGCTCCGACGAGGAGCTCGACTTCCTCGGCCTGCCGGGCCTGCTGGACGCCGACCAGGTGACGAGCCTCCTGCGGCAGCGGCAGGCCGACCAGATCAGCGCGCGGTCCAAGAACAAGGTCCCCGCGGAGCGGGAGCGGTCCGAGCTGGAGCACCGGCGCGCGGCCGAGCTGCGCAAGGAGCTCCAGCAGCTCGTCTCGGCGTGGGCACGTCGCAGCGGTCAGCCGCACGGCACGGTCCACAACGAGCTGCGCCGTCGCTGCGGCGGCCCCGAGGTGCCGCTCGCGACCGTGGAGCAGCTCGACGCGCGCGTCAGCCTCGTGCGCGGCTGGTTCGTCGGCAAGAAGTAGTCAGCACCGGGTCGTCAGCCGAGCGTGCGGACCACGGTCGGGATCGCCGGGTCGCCGGCCGAGAGCCGGCGCGCACCGCGGGGCAGCTCGGCGCGCGCCTCGCGGTGCCGGTCCGCCGCGTTCTGCACGCCGTAGGACCCGACCCAGCGCGAGTCCACGGCGCCGTCGACGACGAGCGGGACGTGCAGGGGGCGGACGTCCCCCTCCTCGGTGTCGGGGTCCCACTCGCGCACCTCGAGGTCGGGTCCCGTCACGACGAGCTCCTCGACGGCGCGCCCGTCGTCGCCGTAGCGTCGCGCGGCGACCTTGCGGCCGCCCGTGCTGGTCTTGGCGGTCGACGCCTTGGCCACCGGCTGGAGCACGCCCGACGCGTCCTCGCGCGCGACGAGCTTGTAGACCATGCCGCACGTCGGGGCGCCCGAGCCCGTGACGAGCGACGTGCCGACGCCGTACGAGTCGACCGGCGCCGCAGCGAGCGCCGCGATCGCGTACTCGTCGAGGTCCGAGGTCACGGTGATCTTCGTGCCGCGTGCGCCGAGCGAGTCGAGCTGGCGGCGGACCTCCACCGCGAGCACGCCGAGGTCGCCCGAGTCGAGCCGCACCGCCCCGAGCCCCGTCCCGGCGGCGCGCACCGCGTTCGCGACGCCACGGTGCACGTCGTAGGTGTCGACGAGCAGCGTGGTGCCAGGGCCCTGGGAGGCGACCTGGGACGCGAAGGCCGACTCCTCGTCGTCGTGCAGGAGCGTGAACGCGTGCGCCGCGGTGCCGATGGTCTCGAGGCCGTAGCGGCGCCCCGCCTCGAGGTTGGACGTCGCGGCGAAGCCCGCGACGACGGCCGCGCGAGCGGCGGCGACGGCGGCCTGCTCGTTGGCTCGCCGCGCTCCCATCTCGAGGCACGGCCGCTCGACGGCCGCGCTCGTCATGCGGGACGCGGCGGAGGCCACCGCGGAGTCGTAGTTGAGGATCGACAGCACGAGCGTCTCGAGCACGACCGCCTCGGCGAACGAGCCCTCGACGACCATCACGGGGGACTGGGGGAAGAACACCTCGCCCTCGGCGTACCCGCTGATCGACCCCGTGAACCGGTAGCCGGCGAGGTAGTCGAGGGTGCGGTCGTCCACCACGGAGCGAGCGTGCAGCCAGTCGAGCTCGCGCGCCGAGAACCGGAAGGACGCGAGCGCCTCGAGGACCCGTCCCGTCCCCGCGAGGACGCCGTAGCGCCGTCCCGCCGGAAGGCGCCGGGTGAAGACCTCGAACAGGCAGTGACGGTGCGCCGTGCCGTCGGCGAGCGCCGCCTGGAGCATCGTCAGCTCGTAGCGGTCGGTGAGGAGGGCGGTCGAGGTGCTGGGGCCGGTGTCCGCGGGTGCCGTCGCGCCGTAGGCGTCGAGTCCGGCGTCGAGTCCGGTGTCGAGTCCAGGGGCGAGGGCGGCCCGGAGGGCGGCGGTGCCCCGGTCGTTCAGGCTCATGCGGAACACGGTAGGGCAGACGGGTCCGTCTCGGGCGGTGACGTGCCCGCGAATACAGTGGTGGGGTGAACCTCCCCCCGATCTTCACCCGCGCCGCCGTGCCCCGGCTCTCCGTCGCGGTCCCCGACGAGGCGACGCGCACGGACCTCGACGTGGCCGCCGACAGCCCGTGGGTCACGCTCGTCTGGAACGACCCGGTGAACCTCATGAGCTACGTCGCGTACGTGTTCGAGTCGTACTTCGGGTACTCCACGTCCCGCGCGAACGAGCTGATGCTCCAGGTGCACCACGAGGGCCGCGCGGCGGTCTCGACCGGCACGCGCGAGCGCATGGAGGTGGACGTGCAGGCCATGCACGGGTTCGGCCTGTGGGCGACGATGCAGCGGAGCGACGAGGCATGAGGCCGTTCCGCACCGACGAGCTCGGGTACGTCGCGGAGCTGGAGCCGTCCGAGCGCATCGTGCTGGCGCAGCTCGCGGGCGACGTCGCGCAGATGCTGCAGGAGCACGCGCCGGTCGACGGTCCCGGGGCTCGGGGCGACGCCGACGCGGGGGACGGGTCCGAGGGCGTCGAGGCCTGGGCGCCTCCCGGGTGGACGGGTCCCGCTCCCCGCGCGACGGGGTCGGGCGCGCCGCGGTCCGACCGCAGGGCGCCGCTCGACCCGGCGGTGCGCCGGCTGCTCCCGGCGGCGTCCGACGACGCCGCGGTCGCGGCCGAGTTCCGCCGGTTCACGCAGGACGACCTGGCGGGGGAGAAGATCGACCGGCTCGTGCTGCTGGGCCAGATGCTCGTGGACGGCGAGCCGACGCACGCCGCCCCCTTCGTCGTGCCGCGCGACACCGCCAAGCGGGTCGCGGGCGCCCTGACGGACGTGCGCCTCGTGCTCGCGGAGCGTCTCGACCTGCGGACCGACGAGCAGGTCGAGGGCCTGTACGACGAGCTCGACGCGGAGGGCGACGACGGCCCGGACGACGAGCTCGACGTCGACGGGCTCGCGGCCCGACGGTTCCTCGTGAGCGTGTTCCTCCTCACCGGGCTGCTGCAGGAGTCCCTCGTCGAGGGCATGCTCGCCGACCTGCGGGCGAGGCGCGGTCGCGACGGGGACAGCCGCGGCTGATCGTCGCGCGGCCCGCTGTGGGCGCTGCCACAGCCCGACGGCGCGCGCACGGGCGGTCGTCCGGCGCGGGTCGCACTAGGCTCGGGCGCGTGAACGACGCTCCCATCGGCATCTTCGACTCGGGCGTGGGCGGGCTCACGGTGGCCCGCTCGATCCTCGACCAGCTGCCGAACGAGTCGCTCCTCTACATGGGGGACACCGCCAACGGCCCGTACGGCCCGAAGCCGCTCGCGGCCGTCCGCGCGATGGCGCTCGCGGTCATGGACCGGCTCGTCGACGACGGCGTGAAGATGCTCGTCATCGCGTGCAACTCGGCGTCGGCGGTCGTGCTGCCCGACGCCCGCGAGCGGTACACCGTGCGGCGCGGCATCCCCGTGGTCGAGGTCGTCCTGCCCGCCGCGCGCCGGGCGGTGCTCGCGACGCGCTCGGGTCACATCGGGGTCATCGGCACGAAGGCGACCGTCGACTCGCGCGCGTACGACGACGCGTTCGCCGTGACGCCCGGGCTGCAGATCACGACGCGGGCGTGCCCGGCGTTCGTCCCGCTCATCGAGGAAGGCGTCACGTCCGGCCCCGAGGTGATGGCGGTCGCGCACGAGTACCTCGACCCGATCAAGGCGGCCGGCGTCGACACGCTCGTGCTGGGCTGCACGCACTACCCGCTCCTCACGGGCGCGATCTCCTACGTCATGGGGGAGGACGTCACGCTCGTGTCGAGCGCCGAGGAGACCGCCAAGGACGTGTACCGCACGCTCGTCGCGCACGACCTCGAGCGCTCGCGCGACGCCGGTCCGCCGCTGCACCGCTTCCTCGCGACCGGCAGCGCCGAGCCGTTCGAGCACCTCGCGCGCCGGTTCCTCGGTCCTGAGGTCCTCACCGTGGAGGCGGCCTGATGCGTCTCGTCACGGTCGGGTGCTCCGGGTCGTTCGCGGGCCCGGCCTCGCCCGCGTCGTCGTACCTGGTCCAGGTCTCCGCCGCCGAGGCGGCCGCTGCGGGCCACGAGGAGCGTGACTGGAGCGTCGTGCTCGACCTCGGGAACGGCTCGCTGGGCGCCCTCCAGCAGTTCGTCGACCCGCTCGACCTCGACGCCGTCGCGCTCTCGCACCTGCACCCGGACCACTTCGTCGACGTGTGCGGCCTGTACGTGTACCTGCGCTACCACCCGACGCGCGGCTCCGCCCGGACGGGCGTGCCGTCGCGGCTGCCCGTGCTCGGGCCGGTCGACACCGGCGCACGCCTCGACGCCGCCTACGGCGCGGAGCCCGGCGACGGGCTCGCGCACGAGCTCGACGTGCGGACCTGGGAGCCCGGGACCGCGGTCGCCGTGGGGCCGCTGACGCTCGAGCCGTACCGCGTGTTCCACCCGGTCGAGGCGTACGGCGTGCGGGTCACCGGGCCGTCGACCCTCCGGCCGGGCGAGCGGGCGGTCCTCGCGTACACGGGGGACACCGACGCGTGCGACGGCGTCGTGGAGCTCGCGCGCGACGCCGACCTGCTCCTGTCGGAGGCGGCGTTCCACGAGGGCCGCGACGACGCCGTCGAGCGGGGCATCCACCTCACCGGGCGGCGGGCCGGGGAGGTCGCGACCGCGGCGGGCGCCCGCCGCCTCGTGCTCACCCATCTCCCGGCCTGGAACGACCCCGACCGCTCCCGGGCGGAGGCCCGTGACGTCTACCCGGGCCCGGTCGACGTCGCGACGACAGGCGCCGAGTTCCTGCTCTGACCGGTGAGTGCTGGGTATCTGTCGTCCGGACGACGCCCTGGCGACGAATACCCAGCACTCAGCGGGCGGGGTGCGGTCGGTAGGGTGGGCGCATGACCTCCCCTGACCTTTCCGGCGGCTCCGTGCTGCGCGTCGACGGCCGCACACCCGACCAGCTCCGTCCCGTGACCATCACGCGCAACTGGCTCGACCAGGCGGAGGGCAGCGTCCTCGTCGAGTTCGGGCGCACGCGCGTGCTGTGCGCCGCGTCGTTCACCGAGGGCGTCCCGCGCTGGCGCAAGGGCTCGGGCGAGGGCTGGGTCACGGCCGAGTACGCGATGCTGCCGCGCGCCACGAACGAGCGCAGCCAGCGCGAGTCGGTCAAGGGGAAGATCGGCGGCCGGACGCACGAGATCTCGCGGCTCATCGGGCGCTCTCTGCGCGCGGTCATCGACGTCTCCGCGCTCGGCGAGAACACGATCGTCCTCGACTGCGACGTGCTCCAGGCGGACGGCGGCACGCGCACCGCCGCGATCACGGGCGCCTACGTCGCGCTCGCCGACGCCGTCGCGTGGGGCCAGCGCCACGGGCACGTGAAGTCCGCCGGCAAGCCGGTGCTGACGGACTCCGTCGCGGCCGTGAGCGTCGGGATCATCGGCGGTGTGCCCATGCTCGACCTCCCGTACGTCGAGGACGTGCGCGCCGAGACGGACATGAACGTCGTCACGACGGGCGCCGGGACGTTCGTCGAGGTGCAGGGCACGGCCGAGCACGCGCCGTTCGACCGCGCCGAGCTCGACGCGCTCCTCGACCTCGCGGTCGCGGGCACTGCGCAGCTCACCGCGATCCAGCGCGCCGCTCTCGAGGCCGGCGCGTGAGCGGGACGGGACCGGCGGACGTCGCTCCGGCACCCGGCGCGCCCGTCCAGGTGCCCGACGGCGCACGCCTCGTCCTCGCGACGCACAACCGGGGCAAGCTCGCCGAGCTGCGCGCCATCCTGGCGGCCGAGCTCGACGCCCACCCGGGGCTCGCGCTGGCGCCGGAGCAGGTCGTGAGCGCCGGCGACGTCGGCGCGCCCGAGCCCGTCGAGGACGGCGTGACGTTCGCCGAGAACGCGCTCATCAAGGCGCGCGCGCTCGCCGCGGCCACCGGTCTGCCGGCCGTCGCGGACGACTCGGGCCTCGCCGTCGACGTCCTGGGCGGCGCGCCCGGCATCTTCAGCGCCCGCTGGGCCGGTCGGCACGGCGACGACGTCGCGAACCTCGAGCTCCTCCTCGCCCAGCTGCGCGACGTCCGCGCCGAGCACCGCGGGGCGGGGTTCGTGTGCGCGGCGGCGCTCGTCACGCCCGACGGCCGGGAGGTCGTCCGGACGGGGGAGATGCGCGGAGTGCTCCTCGACGCGCCGCGCGGCGAGAACGGGTTCGGCTACGACCCGATCCTCGAGCCGACGGACCAGCCGGGAGCAGCGACCGGCGCTGCGGGACACGCGGGGCCGCGGCGCTCTGCCGCCGAGCTGAGCCCGGCCGAGAAGAACGCGATCAGCCACCGCGGCACCGCGTTCCGCGCGCTGGCGCCGGAGATCGTCGCCGCGCTCGCGCCGAGGTAGCTCCTGGCCGACCCGCCGGCGACGGCCCACGCCCGCGGCCCACGGCCGACGACCAGGTGGCGCGGCCGCCGTCGGAGAGGGTGCTCGCGGGGTGCGTCAGCGCCCGGACAGCTCGCGCTCGCGGCGGCGCCGGTCGGCCGGGCGCAGCACGTCGACGAGCGCGACGACGCCGCGCCACCCGAGCATCGTGACGCCGAGCACCGCGAGCGACACGAGCTGGAACGCCGGCGCCACGCCCTGGCCCGTCAGCACGCGCAGCAGCACCCCGAGCGCCCAGGCGCACGCCCACACGACGACGCCCGTGGGCCAGAGGCGCCACGGCCGACGCCACGCCCGCGTCGCGAGCCACCCCACGAGCGCCCCGGCGGCGAACGGCCAGGCGACGAAGAGCAGCCGGGCGATCCCCTCGCCCGGTGTGTGCGCCGCGAGGCCGCCGGACGCGAGCACGAGCACGCACGCGACGTCGGCCAGCGCGGCGAGCACGACGAGACCGGGCCGGGCGCGTCCGGCGTCGACGCCGGACGACGGCGCAGGGGTGGGCAGGCGGTCGTCGGGCACGGTGCTCATGGATCGACCGTACCCGCGAGATCGACCCGTCGGACGCGAGGTCGACCCTCAGAAGGTCGACCTCGCGACGCCCAGGTCGATCTCGCGGCAGGCACGCCGCGCACGCCATGCACCGGTGCCGCCTAGGGTTGTCCCGTGCACCTCGCAGCCGACGACCTCGCCTTCTCCTACCCGGGGCGTCCCGTGCTCGACGGCGTGAGCGTGCGTGTCGCGGAGGGGACCCGGCTCGGCGTGGTCGGGGAGAACGGGACGGGGAAGTCGACGCTCCTGCACGTGCTGTCCGGCGACCTCGTGCCGAGCAGGGGCGAGGTGCGGCGCGCGGGCGACCTGGCCGTCGTCGAGCAGGAGCTCGCCGTCGCCCCGGGCCAGACCGTCGGCGACCTGGTGCACGCGACGCTCGCCGAGCTGCGCGCCGTGGCCGCCGCCCTCGACGCCGCCGCACGGGACTTCGACCACGACACGGGCGACCTCGCCGAGCTCACCGCGATCCTCGCGCGCGCGGAGCACCTCGCGGTGTGGGACGCCGACCGCCGCGTCGACGTCGCGCTGTCCCGGCTGGCCGCGTGCCGGGACCGCGACCGCGAGCTCGCGACGCTGTCCGTGGGGGAGCGCTACCGGGTGCGGCTCGCGTGCCGCCTCGCCGAGCGCGCCGAGCTCCTCCTCCTCGACGAGCCGACGAACCACCTCGACACGAGCGGCATCGACTTCCTCACGGGCGAGCTCGTCGCGTGGCGCGGCGGGGTCGTCATGGTCACGCACGACCGCCAGCTCCTCGACGACGTCGCCACCGAGATCCTCGACCTCGACCCCTCGATGGACGGCAGGCCGGTCCTCTACGGCCAGCCGGGCTACCTCGCGTACCGGTTCGCGAAGAACCAGGCGCTGCACCGCTGGCGTCAGCGCTACCGCGCCGAGCGCAAGCGCGCGGACAAGCTCGCCCAGGTTCTCGACGCGTCGTACGAGGGGCTGTCCGACGAGTGGCGCCCGCCCAAGGGCAGCCAGAAGCACCGCCGCGCCACGCGCGCCCGCATCCACGTCAAGGCCGCGGACCGGATGATCCAGAAGCTGGAGGCCGAGTCGGTCGAGGTCCCCGTGCCCCCGCTGCAGCTCACGTTCCCCGAGCTGCCCGCCATGTCCCCGGGGTGGAACCCGGCCGACCCCGTCGCGGAGCTGCGCAGCCCGCGCGTCGGTTCCGACGACGCACCGCGCCTCGACCTGCCGGGGACCCGGGTCGCGATCCCGCCGTCGGGGCGCCTTCTCGTCACCGGGCCCAACGGGAGCGGCAAGTCGACGTTCCTCGCGGCGCTCGCGGGCCGCGTCGCGCTCGACCGGGGCACCCGGGACGTGGTCGACGGCGCGCGGCTCGGCGTCGTCGCGCAGGAGGGCCCCGACCTGCCCGCCGGGGCGGAGGAGCGCACGGGCTTCGACGAGTACGGCCGGGAGGCGCTCGAGCTGCTCGAGGCCGGGCGCCTCGACACCGACCACCTCGTGCCCGTCGCGTTCCTCGGTCTGCTCACGGAGGAGGACCTCGACCGACCGCTGCGCGAGCTGTCCGCGGGTCAGCGCCGCCGGTTCGACCTGGCCCGCGCGCTGCTCGCCGCGCCGCACGTGCTGATCCTCGACGAGCCGACGAACCACCTGTCGATCGACCTCGTCGACGAGCTCACGCAGGCGCTGCGCGTGACGCCCGCGGCCGTCGTCGTCGCGACGCACGACCGCCGCATGCGCGAGGACTTCGAGGACTGGCCCCGGCTCGAGCTCGCGGGCTGAGCCGGCCCGGCGCGGGGCTCAGACGCGCGGCGCGCTCCCGGCCGGGGCCAGGGCGGCGGCCAGCGACCGCCCCCACGACTCGGCGCGGTCGAGCTCGCCCTCGTCGAGCGGGCCCTCGACGTCGCCGACGTAGAACGAGGCGGGCGGCGTGAGCATGCGGTAGCCCGCGCGTCGCAGCACCTTGGCGGCCCCGCGCGCCGCCGAGCCCGGCAGCGGCTTGACCTTCGTGACCCGCGTGTCGAAGGTCGCCACGAGGCCCGCGTCGGCCGAACGGGGCACCGCCTCGACCCACTCGCGCAGGCCGCGGGTCCGTCGCGAGACCTCGCCGGTCGCGCGCTGCACGGCGTCGGCACGCGTCGCCGGGCGCGTCATCCCGAACGCGTGCGTCGGCCCACCCGCGACGAGCAGGTCGGCCCCGGGCAGCGCACCCGGTGCGGCGGCCGGGTCGTCGACGTCGAGCACCGTGACCCGCACCCCGTCGGCCAGCCCTCGCGCGACCGCGCGCGCGACACGCTCGCTGTTGCCGTACATCGACTCGTACACCACGACCGCGTCCATGACCGCTCCTTCGTCCCCGTGCCCGACGTGCGGGCGTCCTCCTCCCACGGTCGGCCGTCGGCGCCCGGCGCGGCAGGGGCGGCGGTCACGCCGCGGCGGGACCTCGGTCCCTGCGCTCGTCGCCCGCGTCGCCGCTCCTGACCGGGCGTCCGCGCGTCAGGGCGCGGGGCGCAGTCGCGAGTCCACGACCTTCACGAGCCACGCGAGGCCGAGGAAGACCACCGCGACCACCGCGGTGTTCACCAGGGCGCGCCCGTACCCGAGCTGGCTCACGTCGAGGAACGGGTACGGGTACCAGTCGACGACGGCACCCCGCGCGAAGGTGTACGCGATCCACGCGAGCGGGTACACGACGGACCACCAGACGGTCGCGGCTGTCACGGCCGGGCGCGGGCCGACCAGGCCCCACGCGGCGACGGCCAGCAGCGGGGACAGCAGGTGCAGCAGCAGGTTGGACACCTGACCGGCGGCGGACAGCTCCTGGAGACCGCGCAGCACGGTGTTGTAGACGATCCCGGTCACGGCGATGCACAGCAGGGCGTCGAGCCGCGCGACACGGAAGACCCGGCCGTCGCGTCGCGGGTCGAGCGCGAGCAGCAGCGACACGATCCCGACGAGCACGTTGGACTGGATCGTGAAGTAGCTGAAGAGCCGGACGATGCGCTCGGCGTGGCTCGGTGCCGTCCCGGCACCACCGGTGAGCGCGATGACGAGCTCCATCGCGACCCCGGTCAGCGCGACGAGCGCGACGAGCCCGTGCAGCGTCCGCGCCACGCCGACACCGGACCGGCGACCGGGCGACGCGACGTCGTGCCGGACCGGCCCCGCGGCGTCGGTCACGGGAGGCGGCCCACGTGGGCCATCGCCTGCCGGAGCAGCACCCCCTGGCCCCCGCGCATCTCGAGCTGGACCTCGTCGCTGCACGCCTGCTCGGGCGTGAGCCACGCGAGCTCGAGAGCGTTCTGCTGCGGGCGGCAGTCGCCGGACACCGGCACCACGTACGCGAGCGAGACCGCGTGCTGACGGGGGTCGTGGTACGAGGTGATGCCCGGGGTGGGGAAGTACTCGGCGACGGTGAAGGGCTGCGGCGAGGCCGGGACCTGGGGGAGGGCGACCGGTCCGAGGTCCTTCTCGATGTGCCGCAGCAGCGCGTCGCGGATGCGCTCGTGGAACATGACCCGGCCCGAGACGAGCGCTCGCGTCATCATGCCGTCGGGAGCGACGCGCAGCAGGAGCCCGACCGCGACGACGTCCCCCGAGTCGTCGACGCGCACGGGGATCGCGTCGACGTACACCAGGGGCAGCTGCGAGCGCACGACGGCGATCTCCTCGGGCGTGAGCCACCCCGCGGGCTGCGGGTTGTCGTTCGAGAAGTCGTCGGGCGGGAAGTCGGCGGTGTCGGTCACGCGACTGTTCTACCCCGACCGGCGGGTCGGAGCGAGTCCGTCGGCCTCAACGGGCTGGGACGACCGGCTCGCTGAAGCGGGCGACGAGCTCGACCAGCAGCCGTTCCGCGACCGGTCCGGGCAGCGCCTCCATGACCGCGAGCAGCGGGGCGAGGCTCGCCGGCAGCGCCAGGTCACCCTGCTCGCCGGGGTCGTCGAGCAGAGCCCCGCGCAGGACGGCCCAGATCTCGTCGGCGCCTGCGTCCGCCAGGTGCGCGACCGCCTGCTCGGGCGACGCTCCGAGCGCGGAGGCGAGGCGGGCGAGCACGTCGTCGGCCGCGGGCCGTGGGACGCCCCGCGCCGCGTCGGCTCCCGCGCGCAGCGCGAGGACCAGGTCCTCCACCACCGACTCCGTGACCGGTGTGACCGTCAGGTGCGTCGTGTGCGGCAGACGGGTGCCGTCGACCTGCACGAGGCCGGGTTGCGGCTGCAGGACCCAGCCGTGCGCGCGGACGGCGTCCGCCCAGACGTGCGGGTCGACGCGCCGGTCGGGAGCGACGGCGTCGTCGGTCGCGACGGCGAGCAGCGGGCCGCTCGGGGTCCCGACGACCCGCAGCCCGTCGATCTCACCCACCGCCGCGGCGAGCGCCCGGGTGGCGCGCACGCAGCGTCCGGTGAGCGCCGTGTAGCCGTCGGTCCCGAGCGCCTGGCTGACGGCCCACGCGGCGGCGAGCGGTGCGGCCGACCGCGAGCCCGACGTGGTCGTGTTGACCACGGGGTAGCCGGGCCACGCGGTCGTCGCGAAGAACTGGCGGCGCTGGCGGTCCCGTCCGCGCACGAGCAGGACCGACGCGCCCTTGGGCGCGTAGCCGTACTTGTGGACGTCGGCGGAGATGCTGGTCACGCCAGGGACGGCGAAGTCGAACGCGGGCAGCGGGTCGCCTCCCGCGCCCTCCCAGAACGGCAGGACCCAGCCGCCCACGCACGCGTCGACGTGCACGGGCACCCCCAGCTCGTGGGCGGCGCCCGCGATCTCGCTCACGGGGTCCACCACGCCGTGCGGGTACGACGGCGCGGACACGACCACGAGCGCGACGTCGCCCGGCCCGCCGTCCGGGCCGGAGCGCAGCTCCGCGAGGGTCCGTGCGACGTCCGCCCGGCCCGTCGCCGGGTCGACCGGCAGCGCCGTGAGGCCGACGCCGAGGTACTGCGCCGCCTTGCGGAACGCGGCGTGCACGCTCGTCGGGACGACGACGCGCGGGCGCACGCCCGGGTGCTCGGCGGCGAACGCGTCGCGCGCGATCTTCACCGCGAGGAGGCAGCTCTCCGTGCCGCCCGACGTCACGGAGCCCACCACCGCGCCCGGACCGTCGTCGGGTCCGTGGAGCATGCTGCGCGCGAACCCGACGAGCTCGCGCTCCATGACGGCGACCGACGTGAACGTCGTCGGGTCGAGCCCGTTGACGGGCTGCACCGCGCGCGCGGCGGCGGCCGCGAGCTCGTCGAGCTCCGCGAGGCCGGGGTCGTAGACGTAGGACAGCACGTGCCCGCCGTGCGTCGGGGCGTCTGCGGCGCGCAGCGCGGCGAGACGCTCGAGGATGCCGTCGGTCCGGACCGGGACGTCCGTCGCGTCGGCGCGTCGAGGGCGCGGGTCAGTCGGGTCGTCGCTCGGCAGGGTGGTCACGCGGCAGCTCCGGTGCGGTGTCGTCGATGTCCCCCTGGCGCAGACCGTACCGCAGCAGCGGGACGAGGCTCACCAGCACCAGGACGGCCGGGAGGAGCGAGAACGACAGCGCGACGCCGTCGACGGCGGCGGCCGGCTGGGCGACCGTCTCCCCGGCGCGGCTCGAGACGTAGCCGGTCAGCGCCAGCACGACGGACAGCACGGCCGGGCCGAGCGCCATGCCCGTCGTCTCGCCCGCGGTCCAGACCCCGCTGAAGGTCCCGCCCCGGCCCGCGCCGTTGTCCCGCGCGTCCCGGTCGATGACGTCCGGCAGCATCGCGAGCGGCAGGGCCTGCATGCCCGCGTACGCGACGCCCGCGAGCGCCGTCGGCACGTAGACCCAGGCACCCGGGGCCCACGCGAGCGGCACCATGCCGAGCGCCGCCACCGCGAACAGGACCGTCGCGACGACGAACGCCCGCTCCTTGCCGTCGCGGCGCGCGAGACGCGTCCACAGCGGCATGCACGCGAGAGCCGGGGCGATGAGGGCCGCGAACAGCAGGCTCACCGCGGCCTCGTCGCGCAGGATGTAGCGGGCGACGTAGGCCGCACCCGCGAGCATGAGCCCGGTCGCGACCGCCTGGAGGAAGAACGTGGCCAGGAGCGTGCGGAACGGGCGGGACCGGCGCAGCGCGCCCGCCGCGTCGCGCACCGCCGCCAGCCAGGCACCCCGGGCGGTCGCGGGCTGCGCCTCGACCGCGGTCCCCGAGACGGTGGCCGTCCGAGGTGCCGTCCGAGCGGCGACGAGCATGCCCGCACCGATGACGGCCCCCGCCACCACGCCCATGAGGAGGTAGCCCGAGAGCGACTCGCCGTCGCCGCGCAGGATCGGGCCTCCCGCGCCGAACAGCAGGATCGCGAACGCCAGCGCCGCGACGCGCCACGCGAGCAGGCGCGTCCGCCCGTCGTACGACAGGCCCATCTCGGCGGGCAGCGCGATGTACGGGACCTGGAAGAGGCTGAACGCCGTCGCGCAGAGCAGGAACGCCACGAGGACCCACAGCGCTGCGGCCGTCGTGCCCGCGGAGGCAGGGACCGCGAACGTCAGCGCGAAGAGCACCGGGAGCGCGAGCGCGCCGATCGTCATGAACCTCCGGCGCGACCCGGTCCGCGCGAGGTCGCGGTCCGAGCCGTACCCGATGAACGGGTCGACGAGGACGTCCCACACCTTCGCGCCCGTGACGATGAGGCCCGCGACCGCCGCGGGCACGGCGAGCGCGTCCGTCAGGTACACGAGCAGCACGAGGCCGGGCAGGGTGCCGAAGCCCCCCGTGCCGACCGACCCGGCGGCGTACCCGGCGATCGTCCGGCGGGACGGGTCCCCGGCGACGACGTCGCGCGGACCGGGAGGCGTGGTGGCGTTCGTCACAGCGTCAGCGTAGGGGGTGCCGAGGCGGTCCAGGCGGCGCAGCACCGGGGAATACCCGCGTGCGTGCGGTTGCTGCACCCTCTAGACCCCGAGACCTCCTGGAGGACAGCCATGGCCACGCAGACCCTCACCGAGTCGACGTTCGAGCAGACGATCACGGACAACGACATCGTCCTGGTCGACTTCTGGGCGGACTGGTGCGGACCGTGCAAGATGTTCGCGCCCGTGTTCGAGGCGTCGTCGGAGGAGAACCCCGACGTCGTGCACGGCAAGATCGACACCGAGGCCGAGCGCGCGCTCGCCGCGGCCGCCAACATCACGTCCATCCCGACGCTCATGGCGTTCCGCGAGGGCATCCTCGTCTTCTCGCAGCCCGGCGCGCTCCCCGCGCCCGCGCTCAAGCAGGTCGTCGACGCCGTAAAGGGCCTCGACATGGAGGACGTGCGCCGGCAGATCGCCGCCGCGAGTGACGGGACGCCGGCTCAGGACGCCTGACCCTCGGTCCCGTCCGGACGCCCGCTCAGGTCGTGCGCCCGGTCGGGCTCCGGGAGGGCGCGCGCGGTCTACCATCCGGCCGCTCGTTCCTCGCGGCCTCCCGCCAGGCCCGCCACGACCGCGCGCGCCGTCCCTGCGCCCGGCCTCGTCCTCCGTGTCACCGTCGCGCAGTCGACGTGACGCACAGGCTCCGTCCGACCGGACCGGTCGGACGGAGCCCATGTATCAGGTGCAGTCGAGTGCGGTGAAGGCGGCGTCGGCCGTGGCGGCGCGGCCGTCGGCGGTTGCGGCGGCGCGTGCCGTGCCCGCGTCGACGTGGGCAGCACGCACGGCGAACGCCTGGTAGGCGGACCCGCCGGGCTGGACGCCCGCCACGGTCCGTGAGCCGTACGGCGTCTCGAGCACGACGTCGACGGGCACCGAGTCGTCGTTGGTGGCCCGGACCGCGACGTAGGCCTTGCCTCCCACGCAGCGGGTCTGGCTCGTGGTCGTCACGGCCAGGGCTGCCGGCTCGGTCGCTGCCGCCTCGAGGGGGACGGTCAGCGTCGCCGTCGGCCCGGTGGTGAGCGTCGGGCGACCCGTGCCGAGCACGCTCCACACCTCGAGCCGCACCGTACCGCCGTCGAGGTCGCCGAGCGCCGCCCCGGTCGTCCGGACCTGACGGCCCGCGCTCGTGTAGGTCTCCGGTCCCGGGACCGGGTCGGTGGCGAAGTACGCGTACGTCTCGCTGCGGTCCCACGTGCCGTCGCCCGTGAGGTCGTAGCTCACGCGCGCCTGGACGGCCAGGCCGACCGTCGTCCCGGCGTCGACCGGTAGGGAGAACGCGGTCGACCCGCCGTCGTACGACGCCGTCACGTCCGTGGCGACGAACGTGGCGGGCTCGTGGGGCGTGCCGTCCCTCGTCTCGCCGCCCGCCGACGCGAGCTGGACCGTGCCGGCGGCACCCGGTGATGCGGTGAGCGCGCCGTCGGCGGACACGTGGAGCGTCGACGCGAAGTCGCCCGGGTCGGGATCGGGATCCGGGTCCGGGTCGGGATCCGGGCCGGGACCGCCGACGGCGCCCCCGCCGCTCCACGTGCTCGCGCCCGTGGTCGCCGTGGTGCCGGGCGCGACGTCCAGCGTCGTGCCGTCGGAGAACGTCACGGTGAGGTCCTGCGCGGAGACGTTCGACGCGACGTACGTGCGGGCGCCCTCGCGGACGAACGTCGCGGCGAGCGGGTGGTCCGCCGTGACGACCGTGTCCACGGTGCCGAGGCGGGCGAGGTTCGCGACCCAGTGGAACGTGTGCGCCCGTGACTCGCCCTCCTCGGGCGTCGGGTAGCCGGCGCGGACCTTCGCGAGCGCGGCGTCGGCGTCCCCGAGCGCGAGGAAGCTCCACAGGATGTCCTGCCAGACCGTCGGCGGGCCACCGTTCACCGCCTCGAGGTGGGCGTACAGCTCGCGCACCCGCTCGGGCGCGTAGCCGAGGTACAGGTGCGAGCCGGTGATCGGGAGCGTGTTGATGCCCTGGATCATCTCGGCCTCGGCGCTGAACCACGTCGCGTACGCGCCGCCGTCGCCCCAGACCATGCCCACCGTCTCGTGGTCGAAGCCCTCGGGGAACGTGGTGCCGTCGGCGTCGAGCCAGTACTGCTGGATCGCCGCGGCCTGCGTCGTGTAGAGGTAGACGCCCGCGTCGCGGACCTCGCGGTTCCCCGTCGCCTCGCCCCACTGGACCAGGGCTCCCGCAAAGTTCATGCCCTCCGACGACGACTCCTGGTTGTTGCCCGCCGCGAACGCCCCGTGGCCCGACGCCCAGTCGTGGCCCGCGTAGACGTCGAAGTCGCGCAGGTACGGGAACCGCGTCTCGTCCCGGTCGTAGCCGTTCGCGTCGCGCACGAGCAGGTCCACCATGCCCCCGTACTCCTGCGCCCACTGCGGGTCGAAGCGCGCGAGCGTCGCGGCCGCGGCGACGAAGTAGCCGTAGTGGAAGTGGTGGTCGTTGAGCTCCTTGTCGGAGCCGTACGAGGCGGGGTAGCCGATGAGCGTGCCCCACGCGTCGTCGTACGCGAAGACGCGCGCGGTCTTGCCGGGCGTCGCGGTGAACCAGTCCGTCAGGACGTCCCGCACGGCGTCCAGCGCGGCGTCGCGCTGTCCCGTCCGGCCGAGCTGGTCGGCGATCTCGACGACGCGCGTGGCGCGCCCGAGCGCCTTGCCCGTCCAGTACGTGTCCCCGCCGAGCTGTCCGAGCGGGTCGCCCGCGACCTGGTCGAGGTACGCCTCGAGCTGCGCGCGGTCGGCGCCGGACGACGTCGCGACCGCCGGGATCTCCGGCAGGACGCCGCGGAACACGTCGCGCGTCGTGAACGCGTCGACGCCCGCGAGGACCGTGAGGTCGCCACGCGCCGACGTGTAGGTCGCGTCGAGCGGTGCGGACGACGGCGACGTCCCGGCCAGGTGCGCCGCCTGGTGCGGGTACAGCGCGGCCACCGTGCCGGACGCCGCGGGGGTGCCCGGCCACGGGGTCGTCTCGAGCGCGTACGTCGTCGTGACGCCGGCCGTCGCCTCGTCGTACGCGTAGTCCGCCGTCGTCCCGGTCACGGGCGCGTACGCGGCGGCCGCGTAGACCTCGGCGAGGCCGGCGCGCGCGGAGGGCTCGCCGTCGGGCAGCACGGCGACCGAGAAGAAGCCGTCGCCGCCGAGCGGGGCGGTGAAGGTCGTCCCCGAGCGCGTCCACGACGCCCCGGGCGGGGCGAACGCCACGTAGTCGTGCCCGTTGACGCTCAGGCCGAGGCGCGCGCCGTCGGACAGCCACACCTGGGGCGCGGCGCTCGCGGTGAGCACGGCGTCCCCGCCCGTGGCCTCGAACCAGGCGAAGGGGAGCCCGTGGCCGATCGTCGCGCGCAGGGTGCGGGCGCCGTCGTCCCAGAGGGGCGAGACGGTCCAGTCGGTCCAGTCGTCGACGGCGACGTGCGGCGCCGCGAGGCCCGAGACCCCGGCGCGCAGGTCCTCGACGTACGGGTAGTGGTACTCCGAGACGCCGGCTCCCGAGCCGGAGATCGCCGGCGTGGTCGTGTACGAGATCCCGAGGCCCTGCGGTCCGGGCTGGTACGACGCCGGGTGGGCGTGCAGCGGGGCGCTCCACGCGCAGTCGAGGCGCTTGTAGGCGAGCGACGTCCACCAGTCGTTGGTCGGCAGGGGAGTGCTCGGGGCGTCGTCGGTGACGAACGCGCGGGGGTCGGCCTCGACCGCCGCACAGCCCTCGGGCGTCGGGCCGACGGGGTCGGTCGTGTAGCTGCCGGAGCCGACCGGCACGGTGTCGGCGGCGGCCGTCGTCGCCTGCGTCGCCGTGAGCCCGCCCGCGGCGAGGACGGACGCGAGCAGCGCCGCGGTCAGGCGTCGGTGGGGCCGGCCCGGTCGGGTCGCCGGACGCGGCCGCCCGGCCGGGCCGGTTCCGGTCGGGTCGGTTCCGGTCGGGCCAGGTCCGGTCGGGTCGGGTCCGGTCGGGTCGGGCGGGGTCGTTCGTGCTCTGTCGTGGGCCACGACGTCTCACCTCGGTGGGTCACGCACGGCACCTCGTCGTGCCGCGCTCGTCGTCCGGCGTCGTCGCCGGGCCAGGAGCACTTCCTTGGGAGCGCTCCCACATCCACGGTACGAGCGTGCTGAGCATGCGCAAGCCGAGGAGGGTGGCTGTCGAGCACGGGTGCGAGGGCGAGGGCGGGGGCGTCGCCGACGGCGAGGATGTCGGGTGCGCGAGGCGGGACTCGAACCCGCACGTCCGAGGACACCAGGACCTAAACCTGGCGCGGCTGCCAGTTACGCCACTCGCGCGCGGTGGTCAGTCTACGGCGGCTCGGCGGATGCGCCGGCGATCGGACGATGCACCTGCGGCCGAGAGATGCACTCCCACGTGCATATCCCGGCCGCAGGTGCAGCAGCCGGCTACTTCGGGTCGATGCCCAGGTCGCGGCGCAGCTTCGCGACGTGGCCCGTCGCCTTGACGTTGTACTGCGCGAGCTCGACCTTGCCCTCAGGGTCCACGACGACGGTGGAGCGGATCACGCCGACCACGGTCTTGCCGTAGAGCGACTTCTCGCCCCACGCGCCGTAGGCCTCGAGGACCGTCTTGTCCTCGTCGGACACGAGCGGGAACGTCAGCTGCTCGGCTTGGACGAAGGCCGCGATCTTGTCGACCGGGTCCGGCGAGATGCCGACGACGGAGTAGCCGGCTCCCTGGAGCGACGCGAGGTTGTCGCGGAAGTCGCACGCCTCGGTCGTGCAGCCGGGCGTGCCCGCGGCGGGGTAGAAGTACACGACGACGTGCTTGCCGCGCAGGTCCGACAGCGTCACGGTCGAGCCGTCCGCGGCGGGCAGGCTGAAGTCGGGGGCGGTGTCGCCGACGGCGAGACGCTGGGGCTTGGCGGTCGTGGCTGACATGGATCTCCTTCGGTCCGGGACTCTGGTGTCCTTCCGAGGGTAGGTGACCCGGGTAGCGTTGTGGCTGTGAGCAAGACGACGTCCGCCCCCACCCCTCGCCCTGCCGACCTCCCCGTCCGCATGCTGCACGACCGCCTCCTCGTGGACCCGGAGGTCGACGCGAGCGAGCGGCAGAGCTCCGCGGGCCTCGTCATCCCGGCGACGGCGGTCGGACCGAAGCGTCTGGGGTGGGCCGTCGTCGTGGCGGTGGGCGAGCACGTGCGCCAGGTCGCGGTGGGGGACCGCGTGCTCTTCGACCCGGACGAGCGGGCAGAGGTCGAGCTGGGCGGCAAGGACCTCGTGCTCCTGCGCGAGCGCGACGTGCACGCGGTGTCGCAGGAGGTCGAGGAGGGCGGCTCGACCGGTCTGTACCTCTAGCGGAACCTCTCGGCGGACCAGCCCGGGCCGGCCCGTGTCACCGACGTCACACACCCGTGGCCAGGGACGATTTCCGCCCGCGGTCGGGCTGCTGCTAGTGTTTTCTCTCGCGCGCCATTAGCTCAATTGGCAGAGCAGCTGACTCTTAATCAGCGGGTTCGGGGTTCGAGTCCCTGATGGCGCACCACTCTTCGACACAGGCCGACGCCGGGCTCCCTGGCTGCTGCTCGTGTCCTTCCTCATGCGCCATTAGCTCAATTGGCAGAGCAGCTGACTCTTAATCAGCGGGTTCGGGGTTCGAGTCCCTGATGGCGCACCACCGCGGCAGCCGCCGCTCGCAGGCCGTCCACCCCTGGGTGGGCGGCCTGCGTCGTTCCCGGACGACGGCGTCGTCCTCCGGCTGACGGCGGACCGTTCGCCGGTCGTTCGCCACCCGTTCGTCCGGTCTCGTCCGAGAGTTCACCCCTGCCCGGAAGGGTCCGGTGCGGGTACGGACGCCCCGGACGCCGGTGGCTCGTGCCCCTTCGCCTGTCGACGACGAAAGGACACCCGATGCACGCTCTCGTGCACACGCCCCGGACCCGGAGAAGACGACGCGCGCTCGCCGCCGCGCTCGGTGCGAGCCTCGCGGCGGGGGTGCTCGTGCCCGCGGCCGCCACGGCGGCACCCGGCTCGGCGCCCTCCTCCGCCGCCGGCGCCGCCCGCACGGCACCGGCCGGTCCCGAGGAGCCCAGCGGGACGCCGGTCCTGCACCCCACGACGGGGACCTATCTCGACGGCACGGTGCCCGTCGCGGCCCAGCCGGTGATGGCCGGCGACCCGGTCGCCGAGCTCGCGGTGGACGGCACGCCGCTCGCCGCGACGCCCACGCCCGCGACCGCGCGCCTGCTGTTCGACGTCGGCAGCAACTCGATCGAGCGGCGGTACGGCAACCACGTGCTCGTCAACGGCACCCGCATCGACCTCGACCGCGACATGGTCTCGGAGCGCGTCGCGCTCGACGTCCCGACGGACCTGCTGGTCCAGGGCGTCAACGACGTGCGGTTCGTCGTCGGGACGGTCGAGACGTCGTGCGGCACGAACTACGACGACTACGACGTCACCGAGGTCTCGCTCGAGCTGCTCGGCGAGGCCGCCGACGGCTCGGCGAACAGCTTCTCCTACGCGTTCGGCGACGGGTCGTGCGGCACGAACACCGGTCGTGTCCAGAGCGCCGACCTGACCTTCGACCTCGCGCAGGACCCCGCGGCCACGACGGGCCTCGCCGCCGAGCTCGACACCACGACGCTCGAGAACGGCGCCCACACGCTCACCGCGACGAGCGCCGCCGGCCTCACGGCGACGAGCGCGGTCACCGTGAACAACTCCGCCCCCGGCGCGCCCGCGATCACGCCCGCGGACGGCGCGCTGCTCAACGGCACCCAGACCGTCCTCGCGTCGCCCCCCGAGGGCGGTGACGCGCCCACGGGCATCGCCGTCGACGGCACGGCGCTCGCGACGACCGAGACGCTCGGCGCCGGCTCGTCGGTCTTCGCGTTCACGGTCGGGTCGAACTCGATCGAGGCGCGGTACACCAACCACCTGCTGGTCAACGGCCAGCGCATCGACCTGGTCGACCGCGACTACGTGAGCGAGACGGTGCGCCTCGACGTGCCCAACGCGTACCTGGTGCCCGGACGCAACACGGTCCGGTTCGTCACGGGCACGTTCGCGACGTCGTGCGGTGACAACCGCGACGACTTCGCGATCTCGGGCATCGCGCTCGAGCCGAGCCACGGCACCGCGACGCCCGTCGGCATCGCCCCCTCGTACTCGCTGGGCGACGGCGACTGCGGCACGAGCACCACGAAGCCGCGCGAGGTCGACCTGGTCTTCGACGTCGTCCGCGACGACGACGCCCCGGCGCCCGGCCTGCGCGCCGACCTCGACACCGCGACGCTCACCGACGGGGAGCACACGATCACCTCGGCGACGGCTGCGGGCGCCACGGCGTCCCGCACGGTGACGACCGACAACACCGGTCCGGCGATCGCGTCGAGCACGCCGGTGACGGGTGCGGAGCTCACGACGGCCGCGACGCTCGCCGTCGAGCTGACCGACGCGTCGGGCGTCCTCGACGGCCCGCACGTCACGCTCGACGGCGCGGTCGTCGAGGTGGGCGTGCCCGTGGGCCCCGGTCTCGCGCCGGGTGAGCACGCGCTCGTCGTGACGGCGACGGACGTGCTCGGCAACGAGAGCACGCACGAGATCGCCTTCACGAGCCTCGGGATCCCCGACGTCCCCACGGACCTGACCCCTGCGCACGGGACGACCGGCGTCGAGGGCTCGGTCGAGCTCGGCGCGCGCGTCGCAGTCCCCGGCGGCGGTGACGTCACGGCGAGGTTCTCCCGCGCCGAGACCAGCGCCCCCGTGCTGGCGGCGCAGGGCGAGACGACGTCGGTCCCCACGACGCTGCACGTCGAGGGCGAGCAGCCGGCGTCCGTCGACGCGCTCGTCCCCGGCGACGACGCGACGCTCGACTCCACGAGCCGCGACGTCGCCTACCAGCGGTTCGAGATCCCCGCCGAGGGTGACGCGACCGGGCAGGTCGTGCGCTGGGAGGGCGTGGTCGACCCGCAGCGCCTCGCGACGCTCCACGCGTGGGACGGCACCGCGTGGGCCCCGCTCACGTCCGCGCGCGGTGCGGTCGAGGGCGCGACCGAGCTGAGCGCCGTCCTCGGCGCGGGCCACGCCCACGACGGGACCGTGCACGTGCTCGTCACCGGCACCGACCCGTTCGCCGACGACATCGCCGCGGGCGGCTCGCGCGACGAGACCGACTTCGCCCCGCGCGACTCCTACGACTTCTCGATGGTCCACTTCACGGACACGCAGTACCTCGCGGAGGGCGCCGTCGAGCAGGAGACGGCCGAGGAGCGCGCCGTGTGGGCGAAGACGTACACGGACCTCGTGCAGTGGGTCGTCGACAACGCCGAGGAGCGCAACATCGCGTACGTGGGCCACACGGGCGACATCAACGAGAACTACACCCGGGTCCCGGCCGACGACGCGATGGCGGCGCAGATCCGGGGCGAGTACGAGTTCTCCTCGTCCGCGCAGCGCCTGCTCGACGAGGCCAACATCCCGAACGGCGTGCTCGCGGGGAACCACGACAACCTCACGGGCCAGGACAACGGCCCGGGAGCGCTGTTCAACGAGTTCTACGGCCCCGAGCGCTACGCGGCGCTGTCGCAGGGCTGGGAGGACGCGTCCTACGGCGGCCCGTGGCGCGAGGGCGACAACCAGAACCACTACGACCTCTTCACGGCGGGCGGGCTCGACTTCGTCGCGGTCTACCTGTCGTACGGCGTGACCGACGAGGAGGCGGCGTGGGCCGACGGCGTGCTCGAGCAGTTCGCCGACCGCAACGCGATCGTCCTCACGCACGACTACCTCGTGCCGAGCCCGAACCCCGACGGCCGTGGCTCGGAGATCTCCACGCCGGACGGTCGGCTCGTGCACGCCAAGGTCGTCGAGCCGAACGAGAACGTGTTCCTCGTGCTCGCCGGTCACCGGCACGGCGTCGGCATCAACGTGCGCCAGGACACCGGCTCGGGCAGCGGCGTCGTCGAGCTCCTCGCCGACTACCAGTTCTACGAGGTCACGGCCGAGGAGGCGGGGCTCACGGAGGTCGGCGGCTACACGCCGGACCAGGGTCTGCGGCTCGGCGCGAGCTTCCTGCGCCTGCTGCAGTTCGACGTCGACCGCTCCGAGATGATCGTCGACACGTACTCCCCGTGGCTCTCGAACTTCGGCGCCACCGAGTACGACGACGAGCAGCGCTACGACGGCCGCGAGGACGACTTCACGGTCCCCGTCGACCTCACGAGCCGGACGACGACCCTCTCGACGGACGCGGTGTCGCTGTTCGGCCAGGCCGAGGAGATCGGCTCCACGACCGTGCCGTCGGGCGAGGTCGCGACCGTGACGTGGGACGGGCTCGACGCGGGCACCCGGTACGCGTGGTCCGTCACGGCCACGAGCGTCGGCGGCGGCACCACGGTCTCGCCGGTGCAGTCGTTCACGACGGCGCCCGCGCCGGACGGCCTCGTCGTCTCCACGACGGCGCGGGCCCAGTGCCTCGCCGGGACGGCGTACGTGGCCGTCCGCGCCACGAACGACGACACCGTGCCGGTCGACGTCACGCTCGCGACGCCGTTCGGCTCGCGCACCGTGACCGGCGTCCAGCCCGGTCGCTCGGCGTACCAGGCGTTCGCCGTGCGTTCCGGCTCGGTCGAGGCGGGCACCGTCCAGGTGACGGCGACCGGTGACGGGCGCTCGTTCGCCGCGGACGTGGAGCACGACGCGCTGACCTGCGGCTGACCTGCGCGCGACGTGAGCCTCGGCCCCTGGACCCGCCCGGTCCAGGGGCCGGGGCGCACGCGTACCCTGGTCCGGTGCCTGATCCGATGCTCCCGACCCGCGCCGACGAGACCGGGGCGGTTCCCGCCACGACCGACGGCCCGCGCTACCGGACGCAGCCGGTGTCGTTCGTGCGGCGCAGCGGACGCCTCGGCACGCGCCAGCAGCGTGCGTGGGACGAGCACCGCGAGCGCTACCTCCTCGACGTGCCGCGCGACGTCGCCCGCACGTCGGTCGACCCGTCGTTCGTGCTCGACGCCGCGGCGCTCTTCGGTCGCTCGGCGCGCCTCGTCGTGGAGATCGGCTCCGGCCAGGGCGAGGCCGTCGTGGCCGCGGCCCAGGCGGACCCGGCGACCGACTTCCTCGCGGTCGAGGTCTACACGCCCGGGCTCGCCCAGACGGTCCTGCGCGCGGCGCAGCGCGACCTGACGAACCTGCGGCTCCTGCAGGTGAACGCGGTCGAGGTCCTGGCCTCGACGCTGCCGGAGGGGAGCGTCGACGAGCTGTGGGTGTTCTTCCCCGACCCCTGGCACAAGTCGCGCCACCACAAGCGCCGGCTCGTCACGCCGTCGTTCGCGACGCTCGTCGAGCGCGTGCTGCGCGCGCCCGCGGACGGCGCGCCCGGCGGGACGCTGCGGCTCGCGACGGACTGGGTCGAGTACGCGGAGCAGATGGTCGAGGTGCTCGACGCGGCGCCGGGCCTGCGCAACGCCCACGGCCCGGGCGCCGTCGCGCCGCGGTTCGACGGCCGCGTGCTCACGGGATTCGAGCGCAAGGGCGCTGCCGCCGGGCGCGTCATCACGGACCTGGAGTACGTGCGGCGCTGACCCGGTCGGGACGGGGCCGACACGTCGCGACGAGACCGGCCGCAGGAGGTCCTTGCGGACCAAAGTGATCTACGGCACATTGTGCCAGGGGCGAGAACGTCGCCCCGAGCACGCACCGTCGCGTGGGCGTCGAGCATCCGGCGCGTCACGTCGTCGTGCTCTCCATGAGCCAACGGAGGCGTCATGACCGACGTACCGGCCGCACCCGGACAGGTGCCCGCCGAGGAGACCGACTACCAGCGCGTGCAACGCTCGCCGGAGTTCCAGGACCTGCGCAGACGCTTCCGGAACTTCGTGTTCCCGATGACCGCGCTGTTCCTCGTCTGGTACTTCGTCTACGTGCTGCTCGCGAGCTACGCGCACGACTTCATGAGCACCCGGGTCGCCGGGAACATCACGGTCGGGCTGCTGTTCGGCCTGGGCCAGTTCGTGTCGACGTTCGCGATCACGATGATCTACGCCCGCTGGGCGAACCGACGCTTCGACGCCGCCGCAGACACGCTGCGTCGCGAGATCGAGGAGGACGAGCTGTGAACCCCCACCTCCTGGCCGCCGAGGCCACCGACGTCGGCAACCCCCTCGTCAACGTCGCGATCTTCGCCGTCTTCGTCGCCGTGACGCTCGTGATCGTGCTGCGCGCCTCCCGGCAGAACAAGTCCGCCGCGGACTACTACGCGGGCGGCCGCAACTTCACGGGCCCGCAGAACGGCACCGCCATCGCGGGCGACTACCTGTCCGCGGCGAGCTTCCTCGGTATCTGCGGCGCCATCGCGATCAACGGCTACGACGGGTTCCTGTACTCGATCGGCTTCCTCGTCGCGTGGCTCGTCGCGCTGCTGCTCGTCGCCGAGCTCCTGCGCAACACCGGCAAGTTCACGATGGCCGACGTGCTGTCGTTCCGCCTCAAGCAGCGGCCGGTCCGCATGGCCGCCGCGCTCGCGACGCTCGCGGTCGTGTTCTTCTACCTGCTGGCCCAGATGGCGGGGGCGGGCGGGCTCGTCGCGCTCCTCCTCGGTGTCGAGTCGACCGTCGGCCAGAGCATCGTGGTCGCCGTCGTGGGCGCGCTGATGATCCTCTACGTGCTCGTCGGGGGGATGAAGGGCACCACCTGGGTGCAGATCATCAAGGCGGTGCTCCTCATCGCGGGCGCCGCGGTCATGACCTTCTGGGTGCTCGCCAAGTTCGGGTTCAACCTCTCCGACCTGTTCCAGGGCGCGATCGACATGGCCGGCCCCGGCGGGGAGGCGCTCATCGAGCCGGGCAAGCAGTACGGCGGGAGCAGCACCACGAAGCTCGACTTCCTCTCGCTCGCGCTCGCCCTCGTGCTCGGCACGGCCGGCCTGCCGCACGTCCTCATGCGGTTCTACACCGTGCCGTCCGCGAAGGAGGCGCGTCGTTCCGTCGTCTGGGCGATCTGGCTCATCGGCATCTTCTACCTGTTCACGCTCGTCCTCGGGTACGGCGCGGCCGCGCTCGTCGGGCCGGAGACCATCGCCGCCGCACCAGGGGGTGTGAACTCCGCGGCACCGCTGCTCGCGTTCGCGCTCGGCGGGGAGATCCTGCTCGGGTTCATCTCGGCGGTCGCGTTCGCCACGATCCTCGCGGTCGTCGCGGGCCTGACGATCACCGCCGCGGCGAGCTTCGCGCACGACATCTACGCGAACGTCATCAAGCGCGGCGAGGTCAAGCCCGACGGCGAGGTGCGGGTCGCGCGCATCACGGTCGTCGTCATCGGGATCCTCGCGATCCTCGGCGGCATCTTCGCCCAGGGCCAGAACGTCGCGTTCCTCGTCGCGCTGGCGTTCGCCGTCGCGGCGAGCGCGAACCTGCCGACCATCCTCTACTCGCTCTTCTGGAAGCGGTTCAACACGTCGGGCGCGCTGTGGAGCATGTACGGCGGGCTCATCTCGTGCATCGTCCTCATCGCGTTCTCGCCCGTCGTGTCGGGCAAGGTCGACCCGGTGACCGGCGCGAGCCTGTCGATGATCAAGAACACCGACGTCGACTTCGCGATCTTCCCGCTGAGCAACCCGGGGATCGTCTCCATCCCGCTCGCGTTCCTCCTCGGGATCATCGGGACATACCTCAGCAAGGAGAAGCCGCACCCCGAGAAGTTCGCCGAGATGGAGGTGCGCTCCCTCACCGGCGCGGGCGCCGAGAAGGCG
The DNA here is from genome assembly GCF_051294865.1 of Cellulosimicrobium sp. PMB13. Classification (NCBI taxonomy): domain Bacteria; kingdom Bacillati; phylum Actinomycetota; class Actinomycetes; order Micrococcales; family Promicromonosporaceae; genus Cellulosimicrobium; species Cellulosimicrobium sp. PMB13. Next base: position 2,555,349 of record NZ_CP145910.1, read on the forward strand.
ACGGTGCACTGACGCGTCGGTCGGCCACGTGCCGAACCCGGGGTTGCGCGCCGTTCCGTTCCTGGAAGGGCACGCAACCCCGGGTTCGGCGTGTCACGGCGGTGCCGGGGAGCGGATCGACGGCGCTGACGTGAGGATGGACGCATGACGACCGACATCCCCACGACCGCGACGTCGAACCCCGGGACCGCGCCGACCGAGACCTACGACGTCATCGTGATCGGGGGCGGGCCGGTCGGCGAGAACGTCGCGGACCGCGCCGGTCGTACCGGGCTGTCCGTCGCCCTCGTCGAGGCCGAGCTCCTCGGCGGCGAGTGCTCCTACTGGGCGTGCATGCCGTCCAAGACGCTGCTGCGGCCGGGCGCGGTGCGCGCCGAGGCGGCGGGCGTCCCGGGCACCGCCGCGCCGGGGGACCTCGACGTCGCCGCGGTGCTCGCCTGGCGCGACTCGATGGTCTCCGACTGGGACGACGCCGGCCAGGTCGCCTGGGTAGAGGGTGCGGGCATCACGCTCGTGCGCGGGCTCGGCCGCGTCGTGGGGGAGCGGCAGGTCGAGGTCGTGGCGGAGGACCCCGACGCGGACGTCGACGACCTCCCGCGGTCCCGCGTGCTCACCGCCCGGTACGCCGTCGTCGCGGCGACGGGCAGCGTGCCGGTCCTGCCGGACGTGCCCGGTCTCGCCGAGGTGAGCCCCTGGACGAGCCGCGAGGTCACGGCCGTGGACGAGGTGCCGGAGTCACTCGCGATCATCGGCGGCGGCGTCGTCGCGTGCGAGATGGCCTTCGCGCTCACCGACCTCGGCGCGCGCGTGACGGTCCTGTCGCGCGGCGCGCTGCTCGGCCGGACGGAGCCGTTCGCGGGGGAGGCGGTCGCCGCGTCGTTGCGCGCGGCCGGCGTGGACGTACGGCTCGGGGTGGGAGCGAGCTCCGTCGAACCCCTGCCCGACGGCGGGGCGCGCCTGCGGATCGAGGCCACCGGATCCACGGGGGCCGCGGACGCGGCGGACCTGACCCCGGTGGAGGTCGCGCGGGTGCTCGTGGCGACGGGCCGCGCACCGCGGACGCAGGACCTCGGCGTCGACGTCCTGGGCCTGCGGCCGGGGCGGGCGCTCGAGGTCGACGACTCGATGCTCGTCCCCGGCGTCGAGGGCGGCTGGCTGTACGCCGCGGGCGACGTGACGGGACGCGTCGCGACGACGCACCAGGGCAAGTACCAGGGGCGGGTCGCGGGCGACGTGATCGCCGCGCGCTTCGGGGACGCGGCGACGGAGGGAGCCCCGACCGCGGGAGACCCGGCACCGGCCGCGGGCGACGCACCGGCCCCCTGGTCGCGCTATTCGGCGACGGCGGACCACGTCGCGTCCCCCCAGGTCGTGTTCACGCGCCCCGAGGTGGCGGCGGTGGGCCACACCGAGAGCTCCGCGCGCGACGCGGGCCTCGACGTGCGCGTGGTCCGGTACGACCTCGCCAACGTGGCCGGTGCGTCCGTGCGCTCCAGCGACTACGCCGGCACCGCGCAGCTCGTCGTCGACACCGCCCGAGAGGTCGTGGTGGGCGCGACGTTCGTCGGCCCCGACGCGGCCGAGATGCTGCACGCCGCGACGATCGCCGTCGTCGGCGAGGTGCCGTTGCGGCGCCTGTGGCACGCCGTGCCGTCGTACCCCACGGTGAGCGAGGTCTGGCTCCGCTTCCTCGAGGAGTACGGCCTGTGACACGCACGACCTGTGACGGGCTCGTCGGCCCTCCCGGTCTCGCGACCCGGCCGCATCCCCTAGTGTCGACCCCGTGACGACCGAGACCCCCGCCCCCCGCGTCGCGCTCGCGACGTGCTCCGTCCTGCCCGACCTCGACGCCGACGACGCCCCGCTCGTCCGCGCGCTCAGCGCCCGCGGCGTCGACGCCGCCCCCGCGGTCTGGGACGACCCCGACGTCGACTGGGACTCCTTCGACGCCGTCGTCGTGCGCTCCACCTGGGACTACTCCGCGCGTCGGGACGAGTTCGTCGCGTGGGCCGCGCGCGTGCCGCGGATCCTCAACACCGAGCGCGTCCTGCGGTGGAACACCGACAAGGGCTACCTGCGCGGGCTCGAGGAGGCCGGGGTGCCCGTCATCCCGACGCTCTGGCTCGACCCGGCGCGCAACCTCTCGTCGCGCGCGATCCACACGCGGCTCCCCGCCCAGGGCGACTTCGTCATCAAGCCTGTCGTGAGCGCGGGCGCCAAGGACACCGGGCGCTACCAGTCGGGCGAGGCGCACTCGCGCGGCCTCGCGATCCAGCACGCGAAGAACCTCCTGGTCTCCGGCCGCGAGGTCATGGTGCAGCCCTACGTGACGAGCATCGACACCGCGGGGGAGACCGGGCTCGTCTTCGTCGACGGGGAGATCTCGCACGCCGTGCGCAAGAACGCGCTCCTCACCGGGCCGCACCGCCCGACGCGCGGGCTGTACCAGCAGGAGGAGATGAGCCCGTTCACCGCGACCGACGAGCAGGTCGCCGTCGCGCAGAACGCGCTCGCGGTCGCCGCGGCCGCCGTGGCCGACGGCGACGCGTCGTCGTTCCTCTACGCGCGCGTCGACCTCGTCAACGGCAACGACGGCGGGCCGGTCGTCATCGAGCTCGAGCTCACCGAGCCGTCGCTCTTCATGGCGCTCGCGCCGGGCGCGCTCGACCGCTTCGCCGACGCGATCGCGGCGCGCGTCCGCCGCTGAGCATGCGGCCGGGTCGGCTGACGTGGCCGGGTCCGGCGGGGTCGGGGGCCGACGACGACGGGTCTACCATCCGCGTCCCTCGTTCCTCGGGCCGCTCCCGCCAGACCCGCCACGACCCGTCGTCGTCGGCCCCCGCCCCCGCCTCGTCCGTCGGCTCACCACTCGCGCCGCCGCGGTGATCGCCGCCTGTGGCGACTTCACGAAGGTCGGGGCGGGTGACGCGCGAAGGGCGTCAGCGCCGCGCTCCTCAAAGGTGAGCCGACGGACCAGGGTGACGGCGCGGCAGCCCGAGCGCGTGGCCCGCCCCGCCCGTCCCAGGGTGACCACGAGCGTGTGACCCGCGACCCTGCCGGTCGCCCCGGGTGGGCCGGGGCGACCGAGGATGGGATCAGGCGAGGTCGTTCTCCGCGAGCCAGTCGGCGGCGATGTCCTCGGTCGAGCGCTGGTCGACGGTCGACTGGACGTTGAGGTCGATGAGGCCCTCCGGCGTGAGAGCGGCGCTCACCGGGTTGATGACGTCGGCGATCTCGTCGGCGATGTCCGTGCTGACGAGGGGCACGACGTTCGACGCGAGGAACAGGCCTTCGGGGTCCTCGAGCGTGACGAGACCTTCCGTCTGGATGCGCGGGTCGGCGCTGAACACGTTGGCGACGTTGACGGTGCCTGCCACGAGGTCCTGGACCGTCGTGTCGCCGGTCGCGACGAAGGAGACGTCGACGCCGTAGACGTCCTGGAGGCCCTGGGGCCCGTACGGGCGCTGCTCGAGCTCGGCTGGGCCTCCGAGCGTGAGGTCGACGTCGAGGTCCGCGAGGTCGGCGAGGCTCGTCACGTCGTGCTGCGCCGCGAAGTCCTCGGTGACGTTGTACGAGTCCTGGTCGGTCGCGGTGGACTGGTCGAGGACGGTCAGGCCCTCGGGCAGCGCCTCCTGGAGCGCGGCGTAGACGTCCTCGGGCGAGGTCGCCGTCGTCTCGGGGTCGAAGAACTGCAGGAGGTTGCCCGTGTACTCGGGGAAGAGGTGGACCTCGCCGTTCTCGAGCGCAGGCATGTACGCGTCGCGCTGGCCGATGGTGAAGTCCCGCTCGACCTCGAACCCCTCCGCCTCGAGAGCCTGCGCGTAGATCTCGGCGATGATCTCGTTCGAGTAGTAGGCCTGGGAGCCGATGACGATCGTGTCGGATCCGGCGGACCCGCCTGCGTCGCCGGAGGTGCTGGGGTCCTCGTCGAGCGGGTCGGAGCTGCTGCAGGCGCCGAGCGCGAGAGCGGCGGTCGCGGCGCCGGCGAGGAGGGCGAGGGTGCGACGTGAGGTGCGCATGGGTGGAGTCCCTTTCTGAGGTGGGGTCCCGGTGGCGGTCTGGGTCGGGTGCGATCGAGGGAGCGGGAGTCCGGCGGTCAGCCGGGGTTCGGGGCGGTGGCGGTGCGACGGCGTCGTCGTCCGGGGCTCTCCGTGGCGCGCCCGGCGGACACGCCGCGTGGCACGACGAAGCGCTGCAGGAGCGCGAAGACGGCGTCGAGCAGGAGCGCGAGGAGCACGACGAGCAGCGCGGCCCCGAGGATCTGCGCGAAGTCGCGGATCTGGATGCCCTGGATGATGTAGAAGCCGAGGCCCCAGTTGCCGACGTATCCCGCGAGGGTGACGGTCGCGACGACCTGGAGCGTCGCGGAGCGCAGCCCGCCGAGGAGCAGCGGGAGGCCGAGCGGTGCCTCGACCTTGTGCAGCACCTGCCAGGGCGTCATGCCGACCGAGCGCGCGCCGTCGACCACGCGCCGCTCGACCGCCTCGATCCCTGCGTACGCTCCCGCGAGGATCGGCGGGATCGCGAGGAGCACGAACGCCGTGATCGAGGCGGCGATCTTGTGCGTGACGCCGAGGACCAGCACGAGCAGCAGCACGAGCCCGAACGACGGCACCGCGCGGGCCGCCCCGGACAGGGCGACGGCGATCTCGCGCCCCCGACCGGTGTGGCCGATGAGCCAGCCCGCCGGGACCGCGACGACGGCGGCGATCAGCACCGAGACGAACGTGAAGGCGAGGTGCGTGCTGATCGCCTCGGAGAGCGGCAGCGCTCCCTCGGCCCGGTCGGGCGAGAAGATCCAGGCGATCGCCTCGGCGAAGAGGTTCATGCGCGCACCGTCCGGGTCCAGGGGAGCACCAGCCGGCCGAGCAGCACGAGCAGCAGGTCCACCAGCAGCGCGATGACGACCACGGCGACGACGCCGGCGAGGATCTCGGCGACGATCTGCCGCTGGTAGCCGTTCGTGAAGAGGTAGCCGAGGTTGTCGATCCCGATGAGGATGCCGACGGTCGCGAGGGAGATGGTCGACACCGCGGTGACGCGCAGGCCGGCGAGCACGACGGGTCCCGCCAGCGGGAGCTCGACCTGCCAGAACCGGCGCCACGGCCCGTACCCGACGGCGACGGCGGCCTGCCGCACGACCGGGTCCACGGAGTCGAGCGCGTCCGCGACGAAGCGCGTCATGATGGCGACCGCGTAGATGGTCAGCGCCACGATCAGGTTGACCTCGGACAGGAAGCTGATGCCGAGGATCGGGGGGAGGAGCGCGAAGAGCGCGAGCGACGGGATCGTGTAGAGCAGGCCGACGAGCGTGAGCACCAGGCCGCGCGTGAGCCGGAACCGGTACGCAAACCAGCCGGCGGGGATCGACACGATGAGACCGAGCAGGATGGGGACGGCGCTCTGGCGCAGGTGCTCGATCGTGAGGCGTCCGATGAGGTCGAGGTTGTCGGCGACCCAGGTCATGCGCCGTCCTCGACGAGGACCCCCTGGGTGCGGCCGGTCGTGTCCACGAGGACCGTGCCGCGCGCGGTGCGCTTCGTGTGCAGGGCACGGGCTCCCCGCTCGACGCCGATGAAGCTCGCCACGAACTCGGTCGCGGGGTTCTCCAGGATCTCGCTCGGCGAGCCGACCTGGGCCACCTTCGCGCTCTTCTCGAGGATGACGACCTGGTCGCCGAGCAGGAACGCCTCGTCGACGTCGTGCGTGACGAACACGATGGTCTTCTGCAGCTCCTGCTGCAGGCGCAGCGTCTCGGTCTGCAGCTCGGCGCGCACGATCGGGTCGACGGCACCGAACGGCTCGTCCATGAGGAGGATGTTCGGGTCCGCGGCCAGGGCGCGTGCGACGCCGACGCGCTGCTGCTGACCGCCCGAGAGCTGGCTCGGGTACCGCTCCGCGAGCGCTCGGTCCAGGCCGACGGTGTCGAGGAGCTCGAGCGCGCGGTCCCGCGCGACCCGCTTCGGGGTCTTCTCGAGCCGCAGCACGGTCGTCACGTTGTCCATGACCGTGTAGTGCGGCAGGAGCCCCCCGTTCTGCAGGACGTAGCCGATGCCGCGGCGCAGCCGGACCGGGTCCTTGTCGGCGATGGGCTCGCCGTCGATCTCGATGACACCGGCCGTCGGGTCGACCATCCGGTTGATCATGCGCAGGAGCGTGGTCTTGCCGCTGCCCGACGACCCGACAAGCACCGTCGTGCGGTGCGGTGGCACGACGAGGCTGAAGTCGTCCACCGCGGCGGTGCCGTCCGGGTAGGTCTTGCTGACCGAGCGGAATTCGATCACGGGGCGCTTCCTCCGAGCCTCGGTGGTTCCGGCGTCCCAGCCGATCACAGTCGGGCGTCTCGCGCGAGCCGGTCACGGGGCGTGGCGCGGATCGTTACCCGACCGTAGGTCGTGGCAGGGTTCGTCGCCTTCGCACCGGTCCGTCCCGACGCACGGGCCCGGAGACGGCAACAGGGCCCCTCGCGAACGAGGGGCCCTGCGCGTGGGGTGAGTAACGGGACTTGAACCCGCGACCCCCTGGACCACAACCAGGTGCTCTACCAGCTGAGCTATACCCACCATGGGCGACCGCCCCGAGGGGCGGACCCGTCGACCGGGGCGTGAGCACCGGCCGTCGAAAAGTGTACTAGGTCCGCGAGGGGGTTCAGGACCGCGTGGCGTCGTCGGCCGGGCCGGGGTCTGTGACGGTGGCCACGGCGGGCTCGTCCGGGACCGGGGCGACGGGTCGCGCGACGGAGGACGCCTTGATGCGCGCGGCGATCTGCCGGGCGGTCGCCGAGTCCGGGCCCGGCTGCGGCACGAACACGGCCTCGCGGTAGTAGCGGAGCTCGTCGATGCTCTCGAGGATGTCGGCGAGGGCGCGGTGGCCGCCGTTCTTCTCCGGCGACGCGAAGTAGGCGCGCGGGTACCAGCGGCGGGAGAGCTCCTTGACGGAGGACACGTCGATGATCCGGTAGTGCAGGTGGCTCATGAGCGCGGGCATGTCGCGGTCGAGGAACCCCTTGTCGGTGCCCACGGAGTTCCCCGCGAGCGGCGCCTTGCCGGGCTCGGGGACCCAGGTGCGGACGTAGTCGAGGACCAGCTGCTCCGCCTCCGCGAGCGTCAGCCCGGTCTCGAGCTCGTCGAGCAGGCCCGACGTCGTGTGCATCTGCCGCACGAAGTCGCCCATCTGCTCGACCGCCTCGGCCGGCGGCCGGACGAGGACGTCCACGCCCTCGCCGAGCACGGTCAGCTCGGAGTCGGTGACCACGGCGGCGACCTCGACGAGGGCGTCGGCGCCCAGGTCGAGACCGGTCATCTCGCAGTCGATCCAGACGATGCGTTCGTTGGCGTTCACGGGACTCACGCCCGACAGCCTAGCCGCGGCCGCCCCCCGGGAGGTCCGGGGCGATGTCGTCTGTCTCCGCCTGGCGCGACGAAGGCCCCGGCTGCGCGGACCGTGAGGGGTCCGGGCGGCCGGGGCCTTCGGGGTGCGCCGCCGTCCGTCGGGGAAGGTCCCCGTGCGGGCGCGCGGTCGGTCCGCGTCATGCGGTGCGACGCGGCAGGCGGGCCTGCCGGGTGCGCGCCGGGATGCGGGCGGTCGTGCGGCGCAGCTGCTCACGGCGCAGGGTCTGCTCCTGCAGCTGCTCGCGACGGCTGAGGGCCGCCACGTCGAACGTGATGAGGGGATGCATGGTGTGTGCTCTCGTGACGTCGGAACGCTGGGCCTGGCCGGACCCTCCACCGCCCGGTACGGACCGGACGGACGTCACCGCGGTGTGTTACCACAGAACCACGTGCGGCACGGAGGTGCACCTGAATTACGCGGAGGGCGACGACGCCGCAGCCGCCGGCAGGCCGTCGGCGCACCAGGATCCGCACCGAGGGTCCGACCTGCGAGGGCGTCCGGCACTGCGTAGCGTCCGGGGATGAGCGGCGCGCGGGAGCGGGACGAGCTGGTCGACGGGAGCGGGGGGCCGCCGGACGAGGCGGGCGGGGAGCGGGGTCCGCAGGGCCGGGTGCGACGGCGGCCGATGTCCCAGGTCGTGGCCCTCGCGTGGCCGGGGGTCGCGCTCGTGGTGCTCGGCGTGCTCGGGTTCGTCGCCCTGCTGGACGCGGTGCGCGACCGCGACGACCTGTGGCAGCTCGACGAGCCCCTCCTCGAGTGGCTGGTCGCGCACCGGACCCCGGCGGCGACGGCGGTGCTCACGGTCGTCACGGACCTCTTCGGCCCGTTCGTGCTGCCCCTCCTGGTCGCCGTCGGCTGCGTGGTGTGGGCCCGGCGTTCGGGAACCTGGTGGGAGCCCGGGCTGCTCGCGGGGGCGATGGTGCTGGCCACGCTCGCGTCGACGGTGCTCAAGGCGCTGATCGCGCGTCCTCGACCTTCCGACGAGTCGATGGTCGTCGCCGGGGTCGAACGATCCTTCTCCTTCCCCTCGGGCCACACGATCGGTGCGGCGACGCTCGTCCTCGTGGGCGGCTATCTCGTGTGGCACCGGCACCACAGCGGTCGGCTGCTCGCCGGCTGGGTCCTGGCGTCGGTCGTCGTGGTCGGGGCGGTCGCGGGGAGCCGGCTCTACCTCGGGTACCACTTCCTCACCGACGTGCTGGCGGGTGTCTCTCTGGCCGTCGCGGTGCTCGGGGTGGTCGTGGTCGTGAGCCGTGTGCACGACGCCTCCGCCGCGCGGCGGGCCGCGCCGGGGAAGGGGTCGCGAGAACGCTAAAGAACCCTTGCGCAAGACTTCTTGATCGTTGTAGCGTCCCTGCGTGAGCACTCCTGCGCCCGACCCGGACCGCCAGCCCCTCGTCACGTCCGATCCCGAGCGCATGCGCGCTCTCGCCCACCCGCTGCGGCTGCGCATCCTCACGCTGCTCGACGACGAGCGCGAGGTCACCGCGACGCGGTGCGCCGAGGTGACGGGCGAGTCCGTCGCGAGCTGCTCGTTCCACCTGCGGATGCTCGCCAAGTACGGCTTCGTGGAGGCCGCCGAGCGGCGCGGCAAGGAGAGGCCGTGGCGCGCCGTCGGCCAGGGCCGTCAGACCCGGTTCGACCCGGACGTGCCCGGGTCGTTGCCCGCGGCCGGAGCCGTGGCCGCGCTGATGCTCGACCAGGAGGTGGCACGCGTGCGGGGCTGGCTCGCGCGCGCCGCGTCCGACGCACCGGAGTGGCTCCTCGCCTCGACGCTGACCACGGCGTCGTTCTGGGCCACGCGCGACGAGCTCGCCGACCTGGCGCGCGAGGTCGAGGCGCTGACCGACCGGTTCGCCGGGCGGTGGGACGACCCGTCGCTGCGGCCCGCCGGGTCACGGCCGGCGCGCCTGCTCGGCGTCGTCAACGCCGACCTCCCGGCGGACCCGGTCGTCGGTGGCGCGGACGGCGCCCACGCGGCGGGCCGCGACGACGTGCGTCCAGCCGCGGGAGGCGCCCGATGAGCGGCGAGGGTGCAGGAGCACCGTCGGCGGCCTCGGCCGAGGCTGGCCCAGCGCGCGCTCCCGGTACGGCTGCCCCGGCCGGCCCGGCCGGCTCGCCCGTCGCCGTCGACACGCGGACAGCCCTGCGGTCCCGCCCGTTCCGCCTCCTCACCGTCGGCTGGGCGTTCACGAACTTCGCCGACTCGGTCCTCGCGATCATCCTCGCCGTCTGGGTCAAGGACCTCACCGGGTCGAACGGCGCGGCGGGCCTGGTGTTCGCCGCGCTCGGGCTGCCCGCCCTCGTCGCGCCCGTCCTCGGCCAGATCGCCGACCGCGTGTCACGGCGTCGGATGCTCGTCGTGTCGTACCTCGTGGGTGCGGTGACGCTGCTGCTGCTCCTCGCGGTGCGCGGGCCGGACCAGGTGTGGCTCGTGTTCGCCGTCACCGTCGTGTACTCGGGCGTCGGCTTCGCCACGGCCGCGGCGCAGTCGGGCCTGATCCGCGACATGCTGCCCGACGACGCGCTCGCCCCCGCCAACGGTCGGCTCACGACGATCGACCAGGTCTTCCGGCTGCTCATGCCGGTCGTCGGTGCCGGCGCCTATGCGCTCGCAGGCCCCGTCCCGCTCGTCGTCGCCGCGTCGGGCGCGTTCGCGGTCGCCGCGCTCGTCGTCGGACGGATCGCGCTCGCCGAGACGCCGCCGACCGCGGCCGCGGACCGGGAGCCGTTGCTGGCGGAGGCCACCGCGGGCTTCCGGCACCTCGTGCGCACACCACCGCTGGGCGCCCTGACCGTCGCCCTGGTCGTCGCGTTCGCGGCTGTCGGGCTGCTCAACGCCGTGAGCTTCGCGATCATCGAGGACGGCCTGGGGCTCCCGCCCGAGCTTCTGGGCCCGATCTCCTCCGTGCAGGCCGTGACGGCCATCGTCGCCGGGCTCACGGCAGCGCGGCTCGTCGCCCGGTGGGGCTCGCAGCGCCTCGTGGCGGTCGCGCTCGTCGTGCTGGGCGTCGGGGTCGTCCCGACGCTCGGGTCGCACCTCGTCGCGGTCATGGTCGGGCTCGGAGCGGTCGGGCTCGGCGTGACGTGGGCGATCGTCGGCTTCGTCACGGAGCGGCAGCTGCGGACACCTGCCGCGTTGCAGGGGCGCGTGTCCGCGGCGACGAACATGCTGCTCAACGTCCCGCAGCTCGGCCTGACCGTGCTGGGGGCTGCGCTCGTCGGGGCGGTGGACTACCGCGCGATGCTCGTCGTCACGGTTGTCGTCATCCTCGCCGCCGCCGTGCTCGCCCTCCGCGGTCGCGTCTCGACGGAGCCGGATCGCGCGGGGTAGCAGCCCCGTCGTGCCCGACGGCGCGTGGTCGCCTGGGCGTCGGGGTGGGCGGGGGCGCCGCGTCTACCATCCGCCGCTCGTTCCTCGCGGCTCCCGCCAGACCCGCCACGACGCGGCGCCCCCACCCACCCCTCCGGGTACCACCTCACCCTGGATCTGCTCACCGCGAGATAGAGCCCTGGTCGCCGACGTAGAGCTGTGGTTCGCGAGATTGATCCCTGGTCAGACGACCACGGCACTACCTCGGCAACCATGGCACTACCTCGCGTGGCGGCGGTCCTCTTTCGAGGGTGGCTGTCGTCTCAGTCGTCGAGGCCCCGGGCGCGCAATGCGTCGCCCGTCGCGTCGGCGTGGCGCAGCGAGGCGACGACGAGCGGGACGGCGTAGGCGCGCACGTCGTGCTCGCGTCCGCGCGCGCGGCACGCGTCGCGCACGCGCGCCGCGAGCGCCGCGACCACGGGCACGGCACGCACGGCCAGCGACAGGACGAGGGCGGCACGGGCGACGTCGACCCCCACGCGGCCGAGGGGCCGCAGGCCTCGCTCGGTCGCCGCGAGCACGTCCGACGACCGCGTCGTGACGAGCACCAGTCCGGCGAGCGCGACGAGGACGACGAGGCGCGCGGTGAGCACGACGGCGGTCACGGGGCCCAGCGTCAGCCACTGCACGGCGAGCAGCACCGGCACGACGACGCGCAGCGCCCGGACCTGGCCCCACAGCACGCGCGGGCCGGCTCCCGCGAGCGCGTAGAGCGCCACGACGGCGAGCCCCGCCGCCCCGACCGCGAGCGGCTCGCGGAGCAGGAGGACGCCCGCGCCAACGACCGCGAGCCCGACGAGCTTCGCGCCCGCCGGTGCGCGGTGGAGCGGAGAGGTCCCCGGGCGGTACGTCGCCACGGAGGGCCCGCTCATCGGGTCCCGCCCTCGACGGCCCTCGCCTGCCCGGCAGGCGTCGCGGCCCGCGCGCTGCTCCTCGTGGACGGCAGAGCGGACGGCAGGGCGGACGGCGACGGCGACAGCGGGGGCGACTGCGGGGACGGCGGCGGGAGGTCGTCGTCGACGAGGCGGCGGTAGTGGGCGAGCGCGGCGCCCGGTTCGTCGTCGGCGACGACCCGGCCGCCGTCGACGACGAGGACGCGCTCCATGGCGGACACGAGGTCGAGGTCGTGCGAGACGAGGACGACCTGCTGGGGGAGCGACGCGAGCTCGGCCGCGACGTGGCGGGTGTTGCGCCGGTCGAGCAGGGTCGTCGGCTCGTCGGCGACCACGAGGTCCGGCTCCGTGACGAGCACGGACGTCAGCGCGAGCAGCTGCTTCTGCCCGCCGGAGAGCAGGTGCGCGGGGTGGTCGGCGTGGTCGGCCAGCCCGCGCGCCTCCAGCGCGGCCCGCACCCGGGCGTCGCGGGCGGTGCCCGCCGGGACCTTCCGCAGCGAGTACGCGACGTCCTCGGCGACCGTCGGCATGACGATCTGCGCGTCCGGGTCGGTGAACACGAACCCGACCCGGCGTCGCACCTGCGCGCCGTGGCGCCGGGTGTCGAGGCCGTCGACGAGCACGCGGCCGCTCGTCGGCAGCACGAGCCCGTTGAGCAGGCGCGCGAGCGTGCTCTTGCCCGACCCGTTCGCCCCCACGACGCCGATCCGCCGCTCGCGCAGCACGAGGTCGACGCCGCGCAGCACGTCGCGCTCGCCGAGGCGCACGTGCACGTCGTCGAGCGTCACGACGCAGCCGAGCACCCCGCGTCCAGGACGCTCGTCGCCGGCCCGGTCGCTCGCGCCGTCGCCCGTCGCGTCGCTCGCGCCGTCGCCCGGCAGGTCGCTCGCGCCGTCGCCCGGCAGGTCGCTCGCGCCGCGGTCGCGGGCGCGTGCGGACGGCCACCTCATCGGACCACCTCCACGAGCGCCGCGACGCCGAGGCCACCGCCGACCGCGGCGGTCGCCAGCCCGCGCGTCCCCGCCGGGGCGCCAGCCCGCACGAGGCGGGAGAACAGCCGGACGACGGACACGGCGCCGCTCGCACCCCACGGGTGCCCGAGCGCGAGCGCACCGCCGTCGGCGCACACGCGGCCGTCGGCGCACACGCGCTCGTCACCGTCGAGCGGGTCGAGGCCGAGAGCGTCGGTGACGGCGAGCACCTGCGCCGCGAACGCCTCGACCACCTCGACGGCTGCCAGGTCGTCGACCGACCAGCCCGCCCGGTCGAGCGCGGCCCGCGTCGCGGGGACCGGTCCCCAGCCCGGTGCGGCGGGGTCGCACCCGACCGTCGCCGAGGCGACCAGGCGCAACCCCGGGACCCCGAGCCCGCGGCGGACCGCCTCGGGGACCACGGCGACGGCCGCCGCGCCGTCGCTCACCGGGCTCGCGGTGCCCGCCGTGACCGTCCCGTCGGGCGTGAAGGCCGCGGGCAGCCTCGCGAGGCGTGACGCGTCGAGCCGCCGCGCCCGCTCGTCGCGGTCGAGCGCGCCCCGACGCCGGCCGGGCACGCCGGGCACGCCAGGCACACCGGGCGATCCGGTCGGGGTCGTGGTCGGGGACGCGGGTCGCGGTGTCGTGCCCTGCCGTTCCCCGGCCAGGGGGTCGACCGCCGCGGTGCCGCCCGCCCCCGTCGGCGGTGCGCCGAGGCGGACGACTTCCGCGTCGAACCGACCCGCCGCGTGCGCGGCGAGCGCGCGGGCGTGGCTGCGGACGGCGTAGGCGTCCTGGCGCTCGCGCGGTATGCCGCGGAGACGGGCGAGGGCGTCGGCCGCGGCGCCCATGTCCGGGTCGGCCCACGGCGCGGGGGTGAAGGCCGCGCGCGCGTACCCGGCGGGTGCGCCGCGGTGCGACCGGACGGGTGCCGCCGACGCGCTCTCCGTCCCGCCCGCGAGGACGAGCCGGGCGTCTCCCGCCCGCACCTGCTGGGCCGCGAGCAGCACCGCCGCGAGCCCGGAGCCGCACTGCCGGTCCACGGTGAGCCCCGGCACCTCGACGCCCAGCCCGGCGGCGAGCGCCGCGACGCGCGCGACGTTGCCACCCGGTCCGGTGCAGCACCCGAGCACGACGTCGGCGACGTCGTCCACGACGCCGGACACCCGCGCGTCGTCGACGACGGCGCGCAGCACCGCCGCCGCGAGGTCGACCTCGGTGCGTGAGCGGTGGCCGTGGCCGGCCGTACCGATCCACGTGCGCCGCGCGGCGACGACCACGGGCATGCTGCTGCTGCTGGTGTCGGCGCCCCGGGCCGTTGCGCGCACCGTGCCCCCGGCGGTCACGGCAGCGCCACCAGGGCGGTGGGCGTGCGCTCCAGCGCGCCGAGGGCCTCGCTCAGCGCGCCGCGCGCGGGCTTGCCCGACGGCGTGCGGGGGAGCGCCGGCGTGCCGTACCAGCGGCGCGGGCGCTGGCTCGGCGCGAGCGCGGACCGGGCGACGCGCTCGAGGTGCGCGCGCAGCCCTGGGCGCGCGTCGCACTCCACGACGGCGGTGACCACGGCCCCGAGCCGGCGGTGCGGCGTCCCGAGCACGACGACGTCGCGCACGCCCGGCACGGCCCGCAGCACGACCTCGACGTCCTCGGGGACGACGGTCGAGCCACCGGTGAGGATCGCGCCGTCACCGCGACCACGCAGCACCAGGCCGACGCCACCGACGGGGTCGGCGGTACGGAGCGGATCGGTGGGCGAGTCCGTGACACAGGGCGGGTCGGCGGACGGGTCGGGGGCGCGGAGCGGGTCGGCGAGCGGCTCGGCGAGATCGCCGACCGTCGCCCAGTCGCCCTCGCGGCGCAGCGGCCCGGTCGCGTGCGCGAGGTAGCCCTGCGCCACCCACGGCGAGCGGACCCACACCTCGCCGACGCTCGCACCGGCGAGCGGGCGCACGTCGAGCTCGACGCCCGGGAAGGCGCGCAAGCCCGCCCCGTCGGGGTCGTGGGCGACGAACGAGAGCTCGACCGCGCCGTAGTACGCGAGGACGGCGAGGTCGTGCCGGGCGGCACGCCCGCGCACGCCGGCCGGGAGGGACGCGCCCCCGACGACGACCTGCCGCAGGCGCGACGGCGCCCCCGCGTCGAGCGCGTCGAGGACCTCCTCCAGCACGGACGGCACGAGGTGCACGACGTCGCAGCGCGCGAGCGCGGCGGTCAGGGCGGCGGGGGTGCGCGTGAGGTACGCGCACGCCCCGAGGGCGAGCGTGTGGACCGCCGCGAAGCAGTACAGCGACGACGCGAGCGGCCCGGGGACGAGGACCGTGTCCGTCGGGGCGACGCCGGTCAGCCGCGTGACGTCGTCGAACGAGTCGACCCACGACGCCCGCGTCCGCACGACGGCGCGAGGACGACCCGTGCTCCCGGAGGAGAAGCCTGCCCACGCGAGATCGTCCGGCCCCGGGTCGACGGTCGTCTCCGCGTCCCGCACGGTCCCGCGCGGGAGCGGCACCTCGACGAACGTGCGCGGCCGGACCGAGCGCAGCACCTCGGCGCGGTGCGCGCGCGGCCAGGCCGGGTCGCACACGAGCGGCGTCGCGCCCGCGAGGTCGACCGCGAGGACGGCGGTCAGCAGGTCGACCGGGTCCGGCAGCGACACGGCCACGAGGTCTCCCGGCGCGGTGCCCGCGGCGCGCAGGAACGTCGCCCCGGCCCGCACGTCGGCGCCGAGCGCCGCGTAGGTGCGGGACCGGTCGGCGGTGCGCAGCGCGACACGGTCGCGCGAGGCGTGGTCGGCGGCGTGACGCAGGACCTGGGGGGCGACGGGCACGGGCACACTCTCCCAGGTCGTCAGCGGCGCGCGGTCCGTGCGGCCGGGTACGCGCGCAGCACGCCGACGGTCACGGCGGCGGCGGCGGCCGCCTTGAGCACGTCGCCGGGCAGGAACACGAGCGAGAGCTGCACCGTCGTCGTGAGAGGCACGCCGGTGAGGAGCGCCTGGACGGGGATCCCGATCGCGTAGACGACCGCGACACCGCCCACGAGACAGGCGCCCAGCACGGGCCAGAAGGTCGGTCGGCGCAGCCGGTCCACGAGGAGCCCGACGGTCAGGGCGCCCGCGAGGAAGCCCACGAGGTAGCCCGCCGACGGACCGGCGAAGACGGCGAGCCCACCACGGCCGCCCGCGAGCAGCGGCAGGCCCGCCGCGACGAGCGCGAGGAAGGTCGCGACGGAGAGCGCGCCCAGCCGGGCGCCGAGGACCGCTCCCGCGAGCATGACGCCGAGCGTCTGGAGCGTGATCGGGACGGCGTTGCCGAACAGGGCGAGCGACCCGGGCACGCCGAGCGCGGCGATCAGCGCCGCGAACGTCGCGACGCGCGCCGCGTCACCCGCGGTGAGGGCGAGCAGGCGTCCCCGTGGTGCGGCGGCGCCGTCGGTCCGCACGTCGGCGAGGCGATGGGGTCCGGGGTCCGGGGTGGTGGCGAGGGCCGGGGGTGCGGTGCGGGCCGTCGTCGGCTCGGGCGTCGCGTCGGTCACGGGTGCTCCTGTCGTGGTCGGGCAGGTCACGACAACTCTCGCGGGCGGCCGGCGTCGGCGCCGACAGGGCGACGGACGACGCAGGGACGCCGTCGTGCACGGAACCCACAACGCGTTGGAGGATCCCTCCAGAACCTCGCCCGTGAGGGGCGACGCTCCAGGAGGAATCCTCCAACGGGCGGCCGGGGCGGCTCGAACCCGGTGCGCCAGGGTGCCGGACCGGCGCCCGGTCAGGCCTCGCCCGGGAGCGCCTTGCGGACCACGAGCCGTGTCCACGCCCCGAGGTAGATGCGGTCGCCGTCGCCCAGCTCGCGGCGCTGGCCGGCCGGGATCGGGTCGGTGGGCAGCGCCTCGCCCGCAGGGCTCACGTAGGTCCCGTTCGACGACTGCAGGTCCTCGACCCACCAGCGCTGCCCGTCGGTGCTGAGCTGGCAGTGCCGTCGCGACACGCCCGTGTCGGCCCCGCAGTCGACCTGCGGGTGGATGCCGCGCGAGACCGACGGCCGGCCCACGAGCACGCTGCGCTCGCGCAGCACGACGAGGCCGGGCAGCCCGGCGGACGGCATGGGGTCCTCCGGCTTCTGGGCCGCGTACCAGTCGGGGTCGATCCAGATCTCGACGACCCACTGGTCGGGTCCGGGGACCGGCGGGGTCGGCAGGTGGGTGGCCGACGACGCGGGCGACGTCGGTGCGCCGGCCGCGGCCGCGGCTGCCGCCTCGGGCGCCCCGGTCTCCCCGGCGACAGGCAGGGGTGAGCCCTCGGGCGTCTCGGGAGCGGGCACCGCGGCGGAGTGCGCGGGGTCCGCCGTCGGCGGCGCGCTCGGGACGGGGGACCCCGACGACGGACGGACGGCCGAGCTCCCCGCCGGGGGGTCGAGAGAGAGCGCCGACGGCGGTTCCACCGGCTCCGGGAGCGCCCCCGTGGTGAAGTCGTACCCGCAGTTCTCGCAGAACAGCGCGCCCGCGGCGGCGGGGAAGCCGCAGTTCGGGCACGTCGTCGCCGCGGTGGTCGCCGCGGGCGTGGACGCCGGTGCGGCGCCAGCCGGCGCCGGCGCGGGGGCGCCGCCGCCGGTCGCCGCCGCGATCGGCTCGCCGCACACGTCGCAGTAGTCCGTCGACTCCGACGGGTGCCCGTTGGGGCACACGACCGCGCTCACCGGCGGACCCGCGTCGTCTTCGTCGAGGCGGTGTCGAGCGCCATCTCGTCGAGCGTGGAGGTGTTGCGCTTGAGCCGGACGGTGCCCTGCTCCTCGCTGTCGATGTCGACGACCTTGCGCAGCCGCGTCGTGGCCTCCGCGTTGCCCGTCTGCTGCGCGAGCTGCACCGCACGGCCGAGCTTGACGGTGGCCGTCGCCTCGTCGCCCGACGCCTTCGCCGCGAGGCCCTCCTGGATCGCCGCGGCCAGCTCCGTCTGCCCCGTGTAGTGCGCGACCTCGGGGTTGATGCGCGTGGTGAGGGAGTCGTCGTCGGACCACTTCGCCTTGACCAGGCCGGACGAGACGACCTCGCCGTTCACCGCGAGCTGGACCCGCGCCGCGAGCTGCTCGGAGCCCACGGGCTTCGACGCGACGCGCACGGCCACGTGGTAGTCGCGCGACTCGTCGCCCCACGAGCCCGTCGGGTACGAGCCGGTGAGCGGGTTGACGTCGCTGCGCCGGGTCGTGAGGTCCTCGACCGTGGGCGCGACCTGGCGCACGAACAGCACCTGCGCCCCCTGCGGCGCCCACACGCGCAGGTCCGCGGACGCGACGCCGCGGGCCATCGACGCCCGCATGAGCGCCTCGAAGTCGGCCGCGATCTCGCTCGGGTCGGCGATGAGGTCCACCGAGCCGAGGAGCGCCGTCGCGATCTCGCGCAGCTCGTCGACCTGCCAGCGCGTCCCGACGCCGCGCGCGTCGCACTGGAAGTGGCCGGTGACGTCGCGCACGGCCGCGGAGAGGTTCGCGCGCGGCTCGGACTCGTTCTTGCCGTCCGTGAGCAGGATCGCGTGCCGCTGCGTCGCCTGCGGCACGGTCTCGAAGAGCTGGTCCGCGAGGCGCAACCACGTGCTCATCGCGGTGCCGCCGCCCGGCGTCATCATCGAGATCGCGCGCTTGGCCTCGGCGCGTGCGCCGGGCTCCATCTGGACCATCGCCACGCGCGCGTTCGGGTAGGGGAACGCACGGTGGGCGACGTGGCTGCCGCCGACGATCGCGAACCACGTGCCGTCGAGGATCTGGTCGACCGCGACCTGGGCCGCGTGCTTGGCCGACTCCATGTTGCGCCCGGACATCGACCCTGACGTGTCGACCATGATGATCTCGGCCACCCCGCCGGCGGTGCCGCCCCCGGCCGTGCCCGCTCCCGAGCACGTCACGGTGACGATCGCGTGGACGTCGGTCGCGCCGTCGGACAGGAACTCGTTCTGGTAGACCTCGGCGGAGAACTCGGCCATGGGGGCTCCTTCGGTGATGCGGTGTTCGGGCAGGCTATCGGGTCGGTCCGGGCGGGTTCGAGCGGAACGCTCGGGCGGGTTCGTGGAGTGGGCGGGTGAAGCGGTCGCGGTCGGCCGGTCGGACGGCGGGCGCGGCCTCGGTCGGCGGTCGGCGGCCGCTGGTCGGTGGCCGGGTCAGGCGGCGGCCCCTGCGCCGAACCGGGCGAGCGTGACCGTGATGTTGTCCCGTCCGCCCTGGGCGTTCGCCCAGCGGACGAGGGCCGCGGCGAGCGCCTGCGGGTCGGAGCCGTCCGAGCCCTCCGTCGCGTGGACGAGCGCGGCGAGGTCGCCCGCGGCGGAGCAGTAGTTCCAGAGCCCGTCCGAGCACACGAGGACCCAGCCCGGGCGGTCGGGGATCGTGGCCGCCGTCCGTGCGGTGGGATCGGGCGCGTCGTGCCCTAGCCAGCGCGTGATCGCGTGCGCCTGCGGCGACGTCTCCGCCTGCGCACGCGGGATGCCCTGGGCGATCATCTCCTGCGCCCACGAGTCGTCGACGCTGAGCTGGTGCGCCTCGCCCGCGTCCGGCAGCCAGTACGCGCGCGAGTCGCCGACCCACCCCGTGACGACGAGCGGACCGTCGACGACGGCCGCGACGAACGTGCACGACGGCGGGTTCTCGCGGTCGGCCGTGTTCGGGACCGCGGCCAGGACCGCCTGGTTGGCGGCGCGCGCCGCGTCGCCCAGCAGCACGGACCAGGCGCTGAGCCGCGCCGTCGTCTCGCCCTGGACGGGAGCGTCGCCCGTCGGGCCGCCCGCGGCGAGGACGTCGCGCGCGGCCCGTGCCGCGGCGAGGCTCGCGACGTCGGAGTCCGGCGCGCTGGACACGCCGTCGCACACGACGAGCGCGGCGAAGGACCGGTCGGCCAGGTCGTCACCGGCCGCAGCCCCCGGCCGCTCCGCGGATCCCACCCCGACGGGGGCCGGGCCGCTCGCCGCGAGCGCCATCGCGTCCTCGTTCCGGACGTGGCGTACCCCGCGGTCGCACACGCCCGCGGCCCAGGCCGCGGGCCGCTCGGCCCAGTGGTCGCGCTCGGTCGCCGCGGGCTCGCCGCACTGCGCGCAGTAGCCGTCCTCCGCGATGGTGCCGCCGCAGCGCACGCACGGGCGCACGCCGTCGGGCTGGCTGGCTGCGTGCTTGCCGACAGGGTGCTGGTCGTCGCCGGATGCGGTGCTCGGGTCACCGCCCGACGTCGCGTCGACGCCGGGCACGACACCCGCCTCGGGAGCCGTCGACCCGGGCGCCGCGGGCTCGGGTGCGAACGACGCCAGCGGCGTGCCGCACGCCTCGCAGAACCGCGCACCGGGGTGCGACGGCTCGCCGCACGCCGGGCAGGAGAGGAGATCGTCCGGTGCGCCGCCGTCGGGCTCGCCGGGCGCCTCCCCCTCGACGGGGGTCGTGCCCGGGTCCGTGGCCTCGGCAGACGCGGTGCCGGGGTCGGTCGCCTCGGCAGACGCGGCGCCGTCGTGGGTCCCATCGGCAGGTGCGACGCCGGGGTTCGTCGCCGCGGTCGCTGCCTCCTCGGCGGTGATCGCGTCGGGACCGGTCGCGCCGGGGCCGGTCGCGCCGGTGGGGGCGCTCATCGGACGGTCCATCGGCGGACCTCGTTCGCCCGGTCGACGAGCGTGATGCGCTCGTCGCGCGAGTCCGTGAGCGACGCGAGGTCCCGGTACGCGCTCTCGAGGGCGTCGCGCAGCGCCGGCTCGTCCGCCGGGACGCCCGCGATCCGGGTCGTGGGGGACGGGCCGGACGCGGTCACGGTGTCGAGCGCGGAGCGCAGGACCCCCACCGAGAGCTCGGCGCGCTCGCGCGGCGCGATGGTCACCGCCCCGACGCTCGCGAGCGCGTCGGCGAGCGCCGGCAGACCCCGACCGGAGTCGGCGAGGAGATGGGCCCGCAGCACGCGCGACTCGACGTACGAGCTGCGCGTCGGCGTCACGAGGTCGAGCGCTGCCAGGGCGCCGTCGAGGTCGCCCCGCTCGCGGCGGATGCGCGTGAGGCCGAAGGCGGCCGGCGCCGTGTAGTTCGCGTCGGACCGGGCACAGATCACGTAGAGCGACTCGGCGATGTCGGGCTCGCCGCTCAGCTCGCAGGCCGTCGCGAGCGCGAGCTTGGGCGCGAGCTCGCCCGGCACCTGGCCGTAGACCGCGTTGAACGACGCGCGGGCCGCGACGGAGTCACCGCGCGCGAGCTCGTCGAGGCCGCCGAGCCAGGCGGCACGCCACTCCCAGGGGTCGTCCGCGAGGATCTCGGCGATCGTCGTCTGCACGACGTCGCGCCGTCCGGCCTCGATCGCGGCGCGGGTCCGGGCGAGGCGCACCTCGACCGTGTCCTCCGGGGCGTCGGCGAGCGCTGCGAGCCGCGCGTCGGGGTCCGCGATGTTGACCCCCGCGAGCCAGCTCGCCATGGGGTCGTGCTCGTCGGCGCGCAGCACGGGCAGCTCGTCCCAGTCGAGCGGCCGCTCCGCGACGTCGGAGACGGGCGCCTCGAACAGCACGGACGCGGCCGAGTGGAGCGCCGCGTGGCCGGGGCCCCGGTCGGTCGCGACGACCTCGCGCAGGACGCCGACGAGCTGGGCCCGCATCTCGTCGACCGTGGCGAACCGGTCGGACGGGTCGAGCGCGCACGCCTTGGCGAGCAGGCGGTAGAACGAGTCGTACCGCTGGAACACGGGCGTCTCGGCGACGGGCGGCAGCGACGCGACGTACGTCGTGGTGTTCCCGCGGAAGTCGAGCACGAGCGTCGCGAGCGTGCGGCCGATCGTGTAGATGTCCGACGCGACGGACGGGCCGACCTCCGCGACCTCCGGCGCCTGGTACCCGACGGTGCCGAAGATCGCGGACTGCAGGTCGTCGAGCCGCCGCACGCCGCCGAGGTCGATGAGCTTGACCCCGTCGCCCTGCTGGATGACGTTCTCGGGCTTGAAGTCGCAGAAGATCAGGTCGTGGTCGTGCAGGTAGGCGAACGCCGGCAGGACCTCGAGGACGTAGGCGAGCGCCTGGTCGACGGGGAGCGGGTCGATGCCGCCGCCGTTGGCCTCGCGCCGGTCCTGGAGGATGTCCTTGAGCGACTTGCCGCCGACGTACTCCATGACGGTGTAGCCCGCGCCGTCGTGCATCGCGAAGTTGTAGATCTCGACGATGAGCGGGTGCTCGACCTCGGCGAGGAACTGGCGCTCGGAGATCGCGGCTGCGTACGCGTCGGGGTCGCCCGAGTTGAGCAGGCCCTTGAGCACGACCCAGCGGCCGGACACGTTCTGGTCGCGCGCGAGGTAGATCCAGCCGAGGCCGCCGTGCGCGAGGCAGCCGACGACCTCGTACTGCCCGCCGACGACGTCGCCCGGCGAGAGCTGCGGCGAGAAGTCGAACCGGTTGCCGCAGTGCGGGCAGAAGCCCGCGGTGCGACCGGGCTGGCCGTCGTGACCGCGCCCGACCTTCTCGCCGCACGCGGGGCAGAAGCGCTTGCGCTCCGCGACCTCGGGCACGGCCATGACGGCCTGCAGCGGGTCCGTCACGGGCGCCGAGGGGACGGTCGTGAGTCCCGCACCGAGACGGTGGCCCCGCAGGCGCGTCGAGGAGGTGCCGACACGACGGGTCGCCTTGGACCCTGTGGCGGCGGTGCGCGCGGAGCCGAGCGCGGCCGTCGCGAGGCGGCTCGAGCTCGTGCGCCCGGTGCGCGTGGAGCGCTCGGCGTCCGGGTCGGACCCGCCGGGGGAGACCGCGCCGGTCCGGCCCTGGACGAAGCCCGTGCCGAGCATCGCCGACGGCGACGCGGCGGTCGCCGAGCCGGCACCCTGCGCCCTCGCCGTCGACGGGCCGGTCGAGGCGCCCGCGGTCGCGGGCGTGCCCCCCGGGGTGCCGCCGGCCGGCGCCCCGCAGACGTTGCAGTAGCCGTCCTCGATGGTGCCCGGGCAGCCGGGCTCCGAGCACGGGACGGTCGCGGTGGTCGTCACGACGACGCTCCTTCCGAGGTGGGCAGGTCGCGGGTGAGGAAGTGGTACTGCTCGACGAGGAAGCGCGCGAGCACGACGTCGCACGGCGTCGCCTCGACGGCGTCGCGGGCCTCGGTGAGGCCGGAGCGGACGGTGGGGGAGGCGGAGCGGCCGTTCGCGTCCGCCTTGGCGGCAAGCTTCTCGAGGCTGTACCGCAGCTCGGCGCGCTCGCGCAGGGGCCGGGCGTAGGCGTCCTCGACCGTCTGGACCGCACGGGCGACGGCGTCGAGGCGGGCGGAGTAGGCGTCGAGCTCGAACCGGGAGTCGGGCACGGGGCCGAGCCGGGAGACGTCGGGGACGGCGAGGCGCGGCGGGTGCGCGATCTCACGGCGGCACCGGGTCACGAGCTCGCGCAGCGCGGGCTCGCGGGCCTCGAGGGCGTCGCGCCGCTCCGTCGTCCGCGCCCGGTCGCGGCCGAGCTCGCGCCGTTGCGCGGAGGCGACGATGAGGTCCCGCTCCGCGCGGGCCACCTCGGTCTCGAGCTCCGCGAGCGGACCGGAGACGTCGGCGCCGCGCGCGGCCTGCCCGACGAGCCGGTCGAGGCGTCCGCGCAGCGCCTCGATGCGACCCCGGGCGTCGGCGTCGGACCCGGCGAGGTCCTCGCAGCGCACGAGCTCGGCGCGCACGCCGCGCAGCCGCGCGACCTGGTCGGCCGTGTGCGGGTCGAACGACAGGCGCGTGCGGAGCTGGACGACGAGGGCGTCGCACAGCTTCACGGCCTCGACGAGCGACACGAGCGCGGCGCCGGAGCCCGAGTCGAGCCGGCCCCACACGAGGACCGACATCTTCTCGCGCGCGACCGCGTCGACACGGCCCGAGTCCCACGTCACCCGCAGCTCGTCGGCACGCCCGCGGATCGCCTGCCACAGCGAGAGCGCGAGCACGAGGTCGGCCGTGTACGCGTCGGGCGTCGCCGCGGCCTGGGCGGCGGCGTCGAGGCGGTCCAGCTCGGTCCGCCGCGCGTCGAGCCACGTCTCGAGCGCGCCGAGGTACGCCATGAGCTCGGCGGCCGGGATGGCCTCACCGAGCCGTCCCGGCGCCTCGGGTGCGACGGGACGGCTCACGGCGTGCGGCCGTAGACCGGCGCGGGGGGCGTCGGGGCGTCGCCGAGCACGCCGAGCCAGCGGTCGTAGCTCGCGGCCCAGGTACCGTCGGACGTCATCCGCTCGAGGACGCCGTTGACGAACCGCACCATGTCCACGTTCGCGGCCGGCACGCCGACGCCGTACGGCTCGTCGCTGATGGCCTCGCCGACGACCTTCGCGTACGGGTCCTGCGCGGCGAACCCGGCGAGGATCGTGTCGTCGCCCGTGATGGCGTCGACGCGGCCCTGCTGGAACAGAACGAGGCACTGCGTGTGCGTCGTCGCGGGGACCGCCTCGATGCCGGGGTACTCCCCGAGGCGCGTGATCGTCGTCGTGCCTTCCGGCGCGCACACGCGCTGGCCCTCGAGGTCCGCGATGCCCGCGGCCTGCGAGTCGCGCGTGACGAGGACCTTCTGGCCCGCGTGGTAGTACTCCGCGGAGAACGCGATCTGCTCCCAGCGGTCGCAGTTGATCGTGAACGCCCGGGCGACGAGGTCGACGTCGTCCGGGTCGTCGCCCTCGAGGACCTCGATGCGCTGTCCCGACGTGATGACGCGGAACTGCAGCCGGTCCGGGTCGCCGAAGATCGCGCGCGAGACCTCGCGCAGCACGTCGATGTCGAAACCCTCGATGTCGCCCGAGAGCGGGTTGCGCGAGCCCATGAGCAGCGTGTCCGCCGACACCCCGACGCGCAGGACGCCGCGCTCGCGGATCTCGGCCATCGTGCTGCCGGCGGGGAGCGCGTCGGGCGCCGGGAGCGCACCCTCCGGCGCGTAGGACTGCACGGGGTCGGAGCACTCCGCCGGCGCCGTGGCGGCGGGCGGCGCGCTCTCCTCGGCAGGCGGCTCCTCCGCGGCGAGACGCAGGTCGTCGGAGCCGCTCGGGCCGGTGCAGGCCGCGAGCACGAGCGTCGTCGCGGCGAGCGCGGCGGCGAGACCGGTCCGCAGTCGCGACCGGCGCGGCGCGGTGCGGTGGGCTCGGCCCGTGGTGGCCGCGCGGGCGGCGTTCGTCGTCGTCACCGGTACTCCTCCAGTCGTGCCGTCATGCCGCGCCACGCGAGCAGGGCCGCGACGAGACCGGCGGCCAGCAGCAGCCAGCCGGCCACGGCGGCGCTCGTGCTCGCCGACGCGAGGTCGTCGCGGGTCGCTGCGGCGTTCGTCCCGATGTCGTCGCGGGCCGCGGCAGAGAAGGCGTCGAACGCGGCGTTCGCGCTGTCGGGCTCGGTATTCGTCGCGAGCGCGACGGCGCCGTCCCAGTCGCCGCCGTCGTCGAGCGCGCGGATCTCCGCGTGGTGCCCGACCCACTCGTCGAGCGCCTGGGCCGTCGTCCCGTCGAGGATGCCGTCGGCCGCGGCGGTGTCGAGCCGCTCGGCGGCGTCGGCGGTCGCGGCCTGGAACTCCTCCTCGTACGCCTGGCCGGAGCCGCGCTTGATGAGCGTGAACGCCTCCATCGACTTCGCCTCGTTCGCGAGCGCGTACGCCTGCGAGGCGGCGAGCGTCGCGGCGTACGGGCCGGTGCGCACGTCCTGGGCCCGAGCGGACGACTGCGAGAGCAGGATCGTCCCGACGAGCCCCACGACGAGCACGACGACCGTGGCCGACGCGAGGCCGACGTTGAGCACGCGGTGCGTCCGCCGCGCGAGCCACACCTGGCCGAGCACGAGCACCGCGAGCGCCACGAGGCACCCGGCGAGGATCCACAGCGCGTTCCGCACGCCCGAGAAGTCGGCGGCGACGCGGTCGGCGTCGTCGAGCACGACCTCGTCGAGCGCGGGCAGCATCTCGTCGCGCAGGATCGTGGACGCCTGGTCGAGGTACGCGGCGCCGACGGGGAAGCCCTGCCGGTTGTTGGCGCGCGCCTGCTCGACGAGCCCGGTGTACACGGTGAGGTCTGCGGCGACCTGCCCGAGGAGCTCGGCGTCGGCCTCGTTGCTGCCGGACAGCGTCGCGAGGTCGGCCGCCGCCTGGTCGACGAGCTCGTCGTAGCGCGCGCGCTGCTCGGCCGGCTCGAGGCCACCGACGAGGAACGCGCCGGTCGCCGTGGCGTCGGCCGCGACGAGCGCGTTGCGCACCTCCTGGACGCCGACGAGCTGCGCCGAGTCCTCGGCGGCGGCGTCGAGCGCGCGGGACTGGACGCTGCCCGCCTGGAAGCCGAGCAGGCCCAGCGCGACGGAGGCGAGGACCGACAGGGCGAGCACGAGGCGCAGGCGGCCGGGCGTCCGGCGCAGCGCTCCGCGCGCGCGGGCGACGGTCGCGCTGCCGGCGGGCTGCACGGCCTGGCCGGCCGGGGCCGAGGGCGCCGCGAGGACGGTGCCCGACGGCGGGGGCGCGGCCTGGCGGACCGGGGTGGTCGTCATGCGTTCTCCTCGACGGTGGGGTGGACGGGAGGTGGCGTGCTCTCGGGCGCGTCGAGCGCCTCGGGCGTGCCGGGTGCCTCAGGGTCGACGGGCGGGTCGAGCGACGCGAGCAGGGCGGGCGCGCCCTCGCCGTCGACGAGGTCGGCGGGCAGGAGCAGACGCAGCTCGTCCACCGTGGGGGCTGGCACGTCGCGCAGCCGCCACGCGTGGCGGGCGATGGCGGCGTCGAGCACGTTGCGGGCCCAGCGCGC
Source organism: Cellulosimicrobium sp. PMB13 (assembly GCF_051294865.1). NCBI lineage: Bacteria > Bacillati > Actinomycetota > Actinomycetes > Micrococcales > Promicromonosporaceae > Cellulosimicrobium > Cellulosimicrobium sp. PMB13. Next base: position 2,581,660 of record NZ_CP145910.1, read on the forward strand.
GTTGCCGAAGCCCTCGGTCCGGGCCTGGGCGGCGGCCAGGCGGCCGAACGTCTCGAGCGCCGCGGGCGTCGGCTCGAAGTCGGAGCGCTCGGCCATGCCCGCGAAGATGTCGCGCAGCTCGTCGTCGGTGTAGTCCTCGAACGTGATGGTCGTCGAGAACCGCGACTCGAGGCCGGGGTTCGTCGCGAGGAAGTCCGCCATCGGCCCGGGGTAGCCGGCCACGACGACGACGAGCTCGTCGCGGTGGTCCTCCATGTCCTTGACGAGCGTGTTGATGGCCTCGGCGCCGTACTGGTCCTCCGCGAGCCCGTAGGCCTCGTCGACGAACAGCACGCCGCCGAGCGCGGTGGCCACGACCTCCGACGTCTTCACGGCGGTCTGGCCGAGGTAGCCCGCGACGAGCTCGGAGCGGTCGACCTCGACGAGGTGGCCCTTCGCGAGCAGCCCGAGCGCGCGGTAGATGCCCGCGACGAGGCGCGCGACCGTCGTCTTGCCCGTGCCCGGGTTGCCGAGGAAAACGAGGTGGCGCGTCAGCGTGGGCCGCGTCAGCCCGGCGTCGGTCCGCAGCTTCTCGACGCGCAGCAGCTCGGTCTGGCGGTGGATCTCGTCCTTCACGCGGGCGAGCCCCGTGAGCGCGTCGAGCTCGGCGAGCAGCTCGTCGAGCGGGCGCGCGGGCTCCTCCTCGGCCTCGGTGGCCTGCGCGGACGTGGTCTGCGCGGTCGTCGCCGGCGCTGCTCCGGTCGTCCCGCCCGTGTCGGTAGCGGTCCGTCCGGTGCCCGACGACGCGGGGTCGCCCGGCGTCCCGTGCCCGCGCGCCCCCAGCGCGTCGAGGATCGCGTCCACGGACGGGACGTCGGGCGCCGTCGTGCGCGGAGCGGGGAACGGGTTCCCGAGGCGAGCGAGGTCGCCCAGGTCGAAGGGGTTCGCCGACGCCGGACGCGCGCCGAGCGGGCCGCCCGCCGCGGGCGTCGTCGGGCCGGGTGCGGGTGCGGACGGGACCGGCGGGGACGGCGGGCGGGTGCCGGCGGTCGCGGTGCGCTGGACGGACGCGGTCGCCGCGGCGCTGCCGGCGACGTGCGGACCGGGCGAGCCGAGGGCCGCGGCGGCCGTCGCGACATCGGCCAGCGCCGCACCGTACGTGCCCGCGCGCGTGGAGCGGGCGGCCACGAGACCGGCGAGCACGTCGGTGGGGGAGGAGCGCCAGCGCCGTGCGCTCGAGGCGGCCGTGAAGAACGCGCCGGTCGCGGCGGGGTCGTGGCCGAGCGCCGCGAGCCACGCCGCGGGGGCACCGGTCGAGGACTCGGCGACCGCGGCCGCGAGGCGTGCGCCCTCGTCGCGGGCTGCGTCCTCGTCGACCCCCGCGTCGCGTGCGGCGGCGGCCAGCGCGTCGAGCGCGGTGGCGAGGTCGGGCGTCGTCACGGGGCCTCCAGGCGTCCGGTCAGGTCGGGCGGCGGCGTCCCGGCACCGGCACCCGGCGCGAGGGAGATCGACGAGTCGCGGAACTTGTCCGCGAGGAACTGCCCGTGCGCGACGAGCGCCGCGGCGTCGGCTCGCGAGACGGCGTCGGAGATCTTGTCGAGCGTCACGCCGAGCAGGTCGAGCTGGTCGCACAGGAGCATGAGGGACGTCTTGCCGTGCGCGACGACGCGGCGGTCGGCGAAGTCGCGCGGCAGGCGCAGGTACGCGCCGACGGCCTCGGGCAGGTAGCTCGTCGCGGTCGCGACGACCGTGTGCGCCTGCTGCGACCCGCCGCCGAGGCGGTCGAGCCGCGGCACCATCTCCTCGACCGTGCCCGTGATGCGGTGCACACGCGCCGTCACCGCCGGGGGCACGCGCCCCTCGATCTGCTGCTCGATCCGCTCGACGGACGCGAGGATGTCGGCGCTCGTCGGGGGCGCAGGCAGCTCGAGGGCGGGCTCGGACGTGCGGGAGCGACCGCCCATGCGGGCGACCACGTCGGAGAACCAGCCCATCTAGGCGACCGTCCAGCTCGGGGTGCGTGCGGGAGATGACAGGGGAAACTCTGCGGATGCTGCGGGTGCTGCTGCGGGTGTCGTCGTCGTCATGCGGGGCGGCTCAGAGCCGGCCGATGTCGAGCGAGCCGTTGCCGGCCTGCGACACGTCCGAGCGACGCGCCCGGTCGAGGTACTCGTTGGCCTTCGTGGTCTCGGTCTCGAGGACGCCGATCGTCTGGGCCATCGAGTCGAGCGCCTGCGTCTTGAACGTCGAGATCGAGTCCAGCGTCGCGTAGATGTTCGCGAACGCCTGCTGGAGCTGCGGCAGGCCCACGGTCGCGCTCGCCGCCTGCGACTGGATGGTCGCCGACTGGTCCGCGAGCATCTTCGACGTCGACGCGATCATGTTCGACGTCGTCGTGTTGAGCGCGGTGATCTGGTCGAGCACGAGCTTCTGGTGGGCGAGCGCCTGCGCGACGATCACGGCCGTGCGCAGCGCCGAGATGGTGGTCGTCGTCGCGCGGTCGACACCCTTGATGAGCTCGAGGTTGTTCTTCATGATGATGTCCATCGCGAGGTAGCCCTGGATGGAGACCGCGAGCTGCGTGAGCAGGTCCTGGTGCTTCTGGCGCACGTAGAACTGGACGTCCTCGCGCAGCGCCTGGGCCCGCTCGGGGTCCGTCGTCTCGAGCTGGGCGATCTTCGTGGAGAGCTCGGTGTCGAGCCGCTCGGCGATGAAGATGTACTGGTTGAGCCGGCCCATCGTGTCCCAGAGGTTCTGCTTCTCCAGGTTGAGGGCGGCGTTGTCCTTGCGGAGCTCGTCCTGGCCGTTGTAGAGCGACTGGACGATCGCGTTGAGCTGGGTCTGCGAGCTCTCGTAGCGGCGGAAGTAGTCCTGGATCTTGCCGCCGAACGGGATGATGCCGAGCAGCTTCTTGCCGATCGGCGCCTCGCTCGGGTCGAGGTCCTCGACCGTGCGGCGCAGCTCGAGCAGGGACTTGCTGATCTTCGAGCTGTCGGAGACGCCGCCCTCGCGGAACTCCTTGACCGGCATGTCGAGCATGCGGTTGGACACGTCGGCCGCGGCCCGGATGTCGGCGTCGCCCATCTTGCGGACGTCGTCGGCCTTGGCGGCGAACTCCGGCGAGCGCGTGTCCGCGGACAGGAGCTGGTCGAGGTACGAGCCGACCTTGGCCTCGAGGCCGGGGATCGCGGCCTCGTCGACGCGTGGCGCCAGCGAGGGGGCCTGCGTGGCGGCGACGGGCTTGACGGGTTCCGGCGCGGTGAGCGTGAGCGTCTCCGTCGGGGCGGGGGGCTGGAGCGGTGCTGCCTCGGTCATCTCGATCCTTCGCTCGTGCGTGCCGTCGGTCGCCGTCGGTGGCGGCTGGGGGAGTGCTGTCGCACGCCCCCGGTACCCGGGCGAACCGGGCGGAACCGGCCCGTGAGCCGGTCCGGCGAGTATATCTACGACGGGTGGCCCGATCTTTACCCTTTCCCACCCAGGCCGGGTGAGAGCTCCCCATGCCGAGCACAACGAGTGCGGGGCCGATGAGTTCCGTCCGCGAGCGCCGTCGTCCCTGTCGATCGCGCGGCACGGGTCACGTGGACGGACAGGTGGACGCACACCGCCCTCGACGCCGCGGCCATCGGAGAAGAAGGAGACGACCGTGCAGCTCGCCGGGAAGAACGCCGTGGTCTACGGGGCCGCCGGGTCGATGGGGTCGGCGGCGAGCCGGGCCTTCGCCGCCGCAGGCGCCCGAGTGTTCCTCGTAGGACGTACGGCCGCGACGCTCGACGCGCTCGCGGACGAGATCCGGGCGGCCGGGGGCTCGGCCGAGACCGCGGTGGTCGACGTCGACGACCTCGCCGCGGTGCGCGACCACGCGGCGCACGTGGTGGCGACGGCGGGGAGCCTCGACGTGTCGTTCAACGCCGTGGGGATGGACGCCGTGCAGAACGTGCCGTTCGTCGACATGGAGCCCGACGACGTCCTCGTCCCCGTGACGCAGGCCGTGCGGCGCCACACGCACACCGCGAGCACCGCGGCGCGGCACATGGTCGCCCAGGGCTCGGGCGTCGTCGTGGTGCTCTCGACGACGGCGGCGCAGGAGTCGCGCCACGAGATGGGCGGGTTCAACCTCGCGTGCGCCGCGCTCGAGGCGCTCGTGCGCGGGCTCGCGGGCGAGGTCGGGCGCCACGGGGTGCGCGTCGTCGGGCTACGACCCAACTTCACGCCGGAGACCGCCGGGGCGAAGGACGAGGACCTGCCCGACCTCGTCGACGACACCCTGCTCGGACGGCTGCCGCGGCTCGCCGAGGTCGCCGGCAGCGCGGTCTACCTCGCATCGGACGCTGCAGGCGCGACGACGGGTACCGTCCTCGACCTGTCGTGCGGCGCGATCGTCCGCTGACCCCGCTGACCCCGCTGACCGATGAGTCGGCGTCCTGTCCGCGGTCGGGACACCATGACCGACCACGCCTTGCCCGAGACCCGATCCGTACGCGGCCCAGCTCACGTCCCCGAGGGCGCCCGCGCGCTCGTCGCGGGGCCGCACGTCGCGCACCTCGCGACCGTCCTGCCCGACGGCGCCCCGCACGTCGTGCCGCTGTGGGTCGCCTGGGAGGGCGACCGGCTCGCGTTCCTCACCGGTCCGGGCTCGCGCAAGGCGCGAAACCTGGCGCGCGACCCGCGCGTCGCGGTCTCGGTGACCGAGACCGGGAACCCGTTCGTCATGGCGACGCTGCGCGGCCGCGTCGTCGAGGTGCTCGACGGCGAGGCGGGCTGGGCGGTCGTCGACCGGATCTCCGTCCTCTACACGGGCGGTCCGTACCCGCGCGGCGAGGAGCGGCACGCGTTCCTCGTGGAGGTCGAGCACGCCGACGCGCAGTCGTTCGGCTGACCGCTCGCCACGTTCCTGGGCCGACCGGCGCGCGCAGGGACCGCGGGCAGGGGGACGCCGGAGGGCGGTGTGGTGCCCCGAGCAGGACTCGAACCTGCAACCTACGGATTAGAAGGCCGTTGCTCTATCCATTGAGCTATCGAGGCGCGCAGCCATCGTAGTGTGCGGCCTGCGTGCGGGCAGGTCACGACCGCCACCCGGCGTGGAGCCACCCGCAGCCGACCTGCACGGACGGCGCGTACGTTTTGCGGGGTCGGGTCCAGGCGTCAGGATGAACCCGTGAGAACCCGAGACGTCGCGACCGGCGCCCAGAGCGCCACAGGCCCGGGCGGCGTGGCGGGCCGCGGCCGTGCCGAGCAGGGCGAGGAGCTGGGCGTCACCGTCTTCGACGTGGCCCGTGACCTGCGGCGGGACGTCGCGGCGGTCGAGCTGCCGCTCGCGATCGACGGGGCCGACGAGGCGGCGGCCTCGCGTGACCGCCTGCTCACCCAGCTCGACGAGCACCTGCTGCCGCGCCTCAAGGAGCTGTCCTCGCCGGCGGTGGTCGTGGTGGCCGGCTCGACGGGCGCGGGCAAGTCGACGCTGTACAACTCGCTGCTCGGCGAGGAGGTCTCGCAGGCCGGCGTGCTGCGCCCGACGACGCGCGAGCCCGTCCTCGCGTTCAACCCCCTCGACGCCGACGTGATCGTCGAGGGCCCGGCGACGCGCGTGTCGCGCGTCATCGACCACGACGGCGTCCCGCGCGGCACCGCGCTGCTCGACGCCCCCGACCTCGACTCCCTCCTGTCGGAGAACCGCGAGACCGCGGGCCTGCTGCTCGAGGCGGCGGACCTGTGGCTGTTCGTCACGACGGCGTCGCGCTACGGCGACGCGCTCCCGTGGAAGGCGCTGAGCCGCGCGATGGAGCGCGGTGCGAGCGTCGCGATGGTCCTCAACCGGGTGCCGCGCGAGACGCTCACGACGATCCGCGGCGACCTGCTCCAGCGCCTGCGGGACCACGGCATGGACGGCGTGCCGCTGTTCGTCGTGCCCGACGTCGGTCCGCACGAGGGTCTGCTGGACCGGTCGGTCGTGGCCCCCGTCGCGCGCTGGCTGACGATGCTCGCCGGTCCGGACCGCTCGCGCGCGGTGATCGTGCGTACGCTCAAGGGTTCCCTCGCGGCGCTGCCGTCGTGGGTGACGGGCGTCTCCGACGCGGTCGAGCAGCAGATCGAGGCGGCGCAGGTGCTCCGGGACGCGGTGGCCGCCGCGCTGCCGCCGGTGCGAGCGCAGGCCCGGGAGTCGGTCCTGCGCGGCGACTCGTCCCGTGGTTCGCTCGCCGCGCGCTGGTCCCAGATCACCGGCGCCGACAAGGTGGACCGCGTGAAGGTCCGGGGCGGTGTCGTGCGCTCGACGCGACGCCGCGGCCGTGCGCGCGACGTCGCGCTCGGCCCGCTCCTCGCCGAGGTCCGCGCCGTCGTCCGCCGCACGCTGGTGGCGGACGGGGTGCTCGCGCACGACGCGCTGCGGGCGGCGCTCGTGGGGACGCGCCCGCTCCCCGGAGGGGCCGCCGTCGCGCCCGACGCCGAGGAGACGGCCGACCCGCGCGAGACCGCCGCCGACCGGCACGTGGACGAGTGGGCGGCCCGGGCGGACGAGGTGGTCGCCGGGCTCGGCCGTCCGGACGCGGCCGACGCCGCGCGCGCCGCGGTCAAGGCGTTCGGGGAGAACGGGCTCGCCGCGCTCCTGCTCGCCGCGGCAGCCGGAAGCGACGACGCCGCGGCCCTCGTCCGTACGACGCTCGCCGACACCGCCGACGACGCCCTCACCGCTCTGACGTCCGACCTCGCCGACCGTGCCGAGGCGATGGTCGACCGGGAGGCCGAGCCGGTCCTCGCCGCGCTCGACGTGCCCGCGCTCGCGCCGGACGCCGCCGTCGGCCTGCGCCTACGACTCGCCGAGCTGAGGAGGCTCATGTGACGTCCCACGACGCCCAGCTGCGTGCCCGGACCGAGGACCTCGAGCGCGCGGTGGACCTCGCGGGCGACCGGCTCGACCCCGCTGTCGCGGCCCAGGTGCGCGACGCGATCGGTGGCGTGCGCGAACGGCTCGCGCTCGGCGTCGACCACACGGTCGTGGCGCTCGCGGGCGGCACCGGCTCGGGCAAGTCCAGCCTGTTCAACCGGGTCTCGCGACTCGACTTCGCGGACGTCGGGGTGAAGCGCCCGACGACGGCGCGCATCACGGCGTGCGCGTGGAGCGACGAGGCCACGGCGCTGCTCGACTGGCTCGAGGTCGACGCGGAGCGCCGCATCACGCGCGACGGCATGCTCGACGCCGACGACGAGTCGGCGCTCGGCGGGCTCGTGCTGCTCGACCTGCCCGACCACGACTCGATCGAGCCGGCGCACCGTGCCGTCGTCGACCGCGTGCTGCCGCTCGTCGACCTGCTCGTGTGGGTCGTCGACCCGCAGAAGTATGCGGACGACGCGCTCCACTCGGGCTACCTGCAGAAGTCGGCGGGGCTCGAGGGGTCGATGGTCGTGGTGCTCAACCAGATCGACACCGTGCCGGAGAGCCGGCGCGCGTCCCTGGTCGAGGACATGGACCGGCTCCTCACCGAGGACGGGCTCACCGGCGTCTACGTCACGACGGTGTCCGCCCGCACGGGCGAGGGTCTGGACGAGCTGCGCGACCTGCTCGAGCAGGCCGTCGCACGACGCAGCGTCGCGGCGAGCCGGGTCGCGGGCGAGCTGGACCGCGCGGGTGCGCTGCTGCTCGCGGAGATCCCGGGCGACGTGCCCTGGACCATGAGCGCCGCGGTCGAGGCAGAGGTCGACGGGCTCGCCGCGGCGACCGGTCTCGCGGCCGTCGCGGGTCAGGTCGGCGCCGCGGTCCGCAACGGCTACGGGCGTCCCGAGTTCTCCCCGCCGCAGCCCGACGCGGTCGCCCTGTCGCGGTCGCGCTGGATCGAGCGGGCCGGCCGAGCGCTGCGCCCGGGCTGGCGGCTCGCGCTGGACGGGGCCGTGGCGCCCGCGAAGGGGATCACCGAGGCGACCGTCGCGGCGCTGTCGAAGATCCCGCTGGACACGCGCGGCCCGGCGTCCGCACGGCCGACGCGTCGCGCCGCGTGGGTGGCTCTCGCGGTCGGGGTGGTCGCCGGGGTCCTCGCCGTCCTGGGCTCGCTCGGTGTGCTCGACCTGTCGGGCGTGCTCGTCACCGTGTGCGCGGTCGTGGCCGCCGTCGCGGTGCTCGGGGCGGTCGTGTGCTTCCTCGCCGTCGTCCAGGTGCGCCGCACGCTCGCCCGACGGCGCGAGCAGCAGGTCCTCGCGTCGGGTCGCGGCGCGATCGAGCGGGTCGTGCAGGAGGCGATGGGCCGGCCCACCCAGGACCTCCTCGACACCCACCGCCAGGTCCGCGAGCTCGCGCAGTCGGCGCGCGACCAGACGCCTGTGGCACCGCTCACCGGGCCGCTACGGCTACCCACAGGCCCGGATCTGGAGGCCTCGTCCACAGGCGAGCGCACGACGTCGGACGGCGGCACCGCGCGCAGCGCACCCTGAGGCGGACGCCGGGACCCGCCCGGCGCACCGGCCTCAGGAGGCACCCATGCACGGTGACGTCACCGTCACGTTCTCGGGCTTCGTCGCGACGACGCCCACGCTCTTCACGTCCGGCTCCGGCACGGACTTCACGAGCTTCCGCATCGCGCAGACGCGCCGCTACCTCGACCGCGAGCGCGGCGAGTGGGTCGACGGTCGCACGCTGTGGTTCACCGTCAAGGCGTTCAAGCACGTCGCGCGCAACGTCGCGACGTCGCTGCACAAGGGCGACCCCGTCGTCGTCTCGGGCCGCCTGTCGGTCGACGAGTGGACCGGTCCCGACGGGCCGCGCACGAGCCTCGTCGTCGAGGCGACGTCCCTCGGGCACGACCTGACCCTCGGCGAGTCCCGGTTCGCGCGGACCGTGCACCGGCGCGAGGACACCGGGACGGCTGCCCTCGACGCGGCCGAGGGCGCCGTGGAGGAGGAGGCGCCCGCGGACGAGGAGCACCTCGCGACGGTCTGACCGGTCCCGCCGCACGGCGTGCCGTCCGTCAGGACCCGTGCGGCGGCCCGACCGCGTACGCTGAGTGGTCGAGAATCCCGACTCCACTCCAGACCGACCGAACGGTGGAAACACAGGCTGTGGCTGAGTTCATCTACTCCATGTACAAGGCGCGCAAGGCGCACGGCGACAAGGTCATCCTCGACGACGTCTCCCTGAACTTCCTGCCCGGCGCGAAGATCGGCGTCGTGGGCCCGAACGGTGCCGGGAAGTCCACGATCCTCAAGATCATGGCGGGCCTCGACACGCCCTCGAACGGCGAGGCGCGCCTCTCCCCGGGGTACAGCGTCGGGATCCTGCTGCAGGAGCCGCCGCTCAACGAGGAGAAGACGGTCCTCGGCAACGTCCAGGAGGCGGTCGCGGACATCCTCGCCAAGAAGCACCGCTTCGACGAGATCTCGGCGCTCATGGCCGAGCCCGACGCGGACTTCGACGCGCTGCTCGCCGAGATGGGCACGCTCCAGGAGGCGATCGACGCCGCCGACGCGTGGGACCTCGACTCCCAGCTCGAGCAGGCGATGGACGCGCTGCGCTGCCCGCCGCCGGACGCCGACGTGTCCGTGCTCTCCGGCGGTGAGCGTCGCCGCGTCGCGCTGTGCAAGCTCCTGCTCGAGAAGCCCGACCTGCTGCTCCTCGACGAGCCCACCAACCACCTCGACGCCGAGTCCGTGCTGTGGCTCGAGCAGCACCTCGCCTCGTACCCGGGCGCCATCCTCGCGGTGACCCACGACCGGTACTTCCTCGACCACGTCGCCGAGTGGATCTGCGAGGTCGACCGGGGCCGCCTCTACCCCTACGAGGGCAACTACTCGACCTACCTCGAGAAGAAGGGCGAGCGCCTCCAGGTCCAGGGCAAGAAGGACGCCAAGCTCGCCAAGCGCCTCCGGGAAGAGCTCGAGTGGGTGCGCTCCAACGCCAAGGGTCGGCAGACCAAGTCCAAGGCGCGTCTCGCGCGCTACGAGGAGATGGCGGCTGAGGCGGAGCGCACCAGGAAGCTCGACTTCGAGGAGATCCAGATCCCGCCGGGCCCGCGCCTGGGGAACCTGGTCCTCGAAGCCAAGGGCCTCCAGAAGGGCTTCGGCGACCGTCAGCTCATCGACGGTCTGAGCTTCACGCTGCCGCGCAACGGCATCGTCGGCGTCATCGGCCCGAACGGCGTCGGCAAGACCACGCTGTTCAAGACGATCGTCGGGCTCGAGCCCCTCGACGGCGGCGACCTCAAGGTCGGCGAGACCGTCTCGATCTCGTACGTCGACCAGTCGCGTGGCGGCATCGACCCGAAGAAGACGCTGTGGGAGGTCGTGTCCGACGGGCTCGACTTCATCAAGGTCGGCAACGTCGAGATCCCGTCGCGCGCCTACGTCGCGTCGTTCGGCTTCAAGGGCCCGGACCAGCAGAAGCCCGCGGGCGTGCTGTCCGGCGGTGAGCGCAACCGCCTCAACCTCGCGCTGACGCTCAAGCAGGGCGGCAACCTGCTGCTGCTCGACGAGCCCACCAACGACCTCGACGTCGAGACCCTCGGCTCGCTCGAGAATGCGCTGCTCGAGTTCCCCGGCTGCGCCGTCGTGGTGTCCCACGACCGGTGGTTCCTCGACCGCGTCGCGACGCACATCCTCGCGTACGAGGGCACCGAGGAGAACCCGGCGAGCTGGTACTGGTTCGAGGGGAACTTCGCGTCCTACGAGGAGAACAAGGTCGAGCGCCTCGGCGCCGACGCGGCGCGTCCGCACCGCGTGACGTACCGCAAGCTCACGCGCGACTGATCGGTCCTGACGACGCCGGGCGGGGACACCCTGCCCGGCGTCGTCGTGCGTGCGCTACCTCCACCCGGCGTCCACGACGGCGCGCGCTCCTCCGCCCGGCGTCCACGACGGCGCGCGCGGGTCTACCATCCGGCCGCTCGTGCCTCGCGGCCTCCCGCCAGACCCGCCACGACCCGCGCGCGCCGCCGTTCCCGCCGGGCTCGCGTGCCGTCTCGCCTTCTGCCTCGTGTGCCGTCTCACCTTCTCGTGGTGCGGCGCCGATCGCCTTCTCGACGCCGACGCCGACGCGGCCGCGGGCCGGGCGCTCGTCGTCCAGAGAGTTCCTCCGTTCTCGCGGCGGCGGGTCGTGCGCGCGCCTGGCCTGGGGCGTTGCGGCAGACTGGCGGGATGACCGAGCCCGGAACGCCTCGTGCCGACGCCGCTGCCGGCGATGCGGAGGAGCGCGGAGGCGAGGTGCCGGCGCTGTCGGCAGCCGGGGCGGGCACCGCGGGGCTGGTCGAGGCGCTGGAGATCCTGCGGGGACGGCTCGGGGCGCTGCGGCTGCCGCTGGAGGTGCCGGGCGTCGAGACGGCGCGGCACGACCTCGCGCTCGCCGTCGACCAGCTCGACGACTACCTGCTGCCGCGGCTGCGGTCGCACGCCGCGCCGCTGCTCGTCGTCGTCGGCGGGTCGACCGGGGCAGGCAAGTCAACGCTCGTGAACTCGCTCCTCGGCGAGCACGTGTCCGCGCCCGGGGTGCTGCGGCCCACCACGCGGGCACCGGTGCTGGTCCACCACCCGCTGGACGAGCGGTGGTTCTCGACCGACCGCGTCCTGCCCGGCCTCGCGCGCGTGAGCTCGCACCGCACCGACGGCTCCGGCTCCGGCTCCGTCGCCGGAGCCGGCAACGGGACCGGAGAGCCCGGCGGCGCGGACCTGTCGCGCTCGCTGCGGCTCGTGGCGAGCGACGCGCTGCCGCAAGGGCTGGCGCTCGTCGACGCGCCCGACGTCGACTCGGTCGAGACCGCGAACCGGGAGCTCGCCGCTCAGCTGCTCGGCGCCGCCGACCTGTGGCTCTTCGTCACGACCGCCGCCCGCTACGCCGACGCGGTGCCGTGGGACCTGCTGCACCGTGCCGCCGAGCGGCGCGCGCAGGTCGCGATCGTCCTCGACCGTGTGGACGCCGGCGCCGAGGCGGTCGCCGACGACCTGCGGCGCATGATGGCCGAGAACGGGCTCGGTGCCTCGCCGCTCTTCGTCGTCGGCGAGTCCGAGCTGGTGGACGGCTTCCTTCCCGAGCAGTCCGTGGCCGAGGTGTCGGCCTGGCTCACCGAGCTGGGTGTCGACGCGGACGCCCGGGACCGGGTCGCGCTCGCGACGCGCGACGGCGTCGTCGACGACCTGGTGCGCCGGGCGGTGCTCGTCGCCGGCGCCGCGGACGCGCAGGGCACCTCGGACGCGCGCCTGCGCGACGTCGTCGAGCGCGCGTACGCGGACGCTGCGGCCGAGGTCGACGCCGCGACGAGCGACGGCGCGCTCCTGCGCGGCGAGGTGCTCGCCCGGTGGCAGGACTTCGTCGGCACGAGCGAGATCTTCCGCGCCGTGGAGCAGGGTGTCGGCCGGGTCCGCGACGCGATCGCGTCGTTCTTCCGCGGTCGCCCCGCCCAGGCGCCGCAGGTCGAGCAGGCCATCGCGCACGGCCTCGAGGCCGTCGTCCTGGACGCCGCCGACACCGCCGCGGACCGCGCCTACGGCACGTGGCGCGCCGACCCGTCTGGCCTCGCGCTGCTCGACGGGCTCGACCTCTCCCGATCGTCCGTCGCCGCGCGCACCGAGGTCTCGGCGCAGATCCGGGCGTGGCAGGGCGACGTGCTCGACCTCGTGCGCGAGCAGGGCGCCGGGAAGCGCGGCGCGGCGCGCGCGCTGTCGTTCGGGATCAACGGGCTCGGGGTGAGCCTCATGGTCCTGGTCTTCGCGTCGACGGGCGGCATCACGGGCGCGGAGGTGGGGATCGCGGGCGGCACGGCGATCGTCGCCCAGAAGCTCCTGGAGGCCGTGTTCGGCGACGACGCGGTGCGTCGCCTCACGCAGACGGCCCGCGAGCGGCTCGCCGAGCGCGTGGACGACGTGCTCGACGGCGAGGCACGGAGGTTCACCGCGCAGCTCGACGCCCTGGGCAGCGCCGATGCCGTCACCGCCGCCCAGGGCGTGCGCGACGCGGCGCACGCGGTGGAGGCGGCCGCGCGCGCCGAGCGGGCCGGTCGACCCGCACCGTCCGGGACGACGACGGGTCGCCACGCCGCGCGGCCGCTGCGCGGTGCCGGCCGCACGACCGCCGACGAGACGACGCGGGAGGCCGCCGCCGACGACGGCACGCGGGCAGGGTTCTGGCGCCGCCTCTTCGGTCGCCCGGCGCGCGGCGACCTCGCGGGGACCGGCGCTCAGGACACCCCACCGGTCCCGCCGCGTCCGGGGGCGGAGCGGCCGTGAGCATCGACCTCGCGGACCGGACCGCCGCGCTCGAGGCAGCCCTCCTCGCCGGAGACGGACGGCTCGACGCGACGCTCGTGGCCGAGGCCCGCGACGTCGTCGGGCGTGCGCGCGAGCGGGCGGGGCTGTCCGCCGACCACACCGTGGTCGCGCTCGCCGGCGCGACGGGCTCGGGCAAGTCGTCGGTGTTCAACGCGCTCGCAGGCGGTGAGCTGGCCACGGTCGGGGTCCAGCGGCCGACGACGTCGCACGCGCTCGCGGCGGTGTGGGGACCCGGTGGCGTCGGCCCGGCCGGAGCGCTGCTCGACTGGCTCGAGGTGAGCAGGCGGCACGAGATGGGATCGCCGCTCGCCTCGGGGGACACCGCGGAGCAGGACGCGAGGCAGGGCGGCCTGCGGGGTCTCCTGCGCGGCACCGGCCGCCGACCGGCCGAGCTCACGAGCGGGCTCGTGCTGCTCGACCTGCCCGACCACGACTCGGTCGTCACCGAGCACCGGGTGCGTGCGGAGCGGCTCGTGGAGCGGGCCGATCTCCTCGTGTGGGTCGTGGACCCGCAGAAGTACGCCGACGCCGCGCTCCACGAGCGCTACCTGCGGCCGCTCGCGGGGCACGCGTCCGTCGTCGTCCTCGTGCTCAACCAGATCGACCGTCTGTCGCCGGCGGACGCCGAGGCGTGCCTCGCCGACCTGCGCCGCCTCGCCGCGCAGGACGGGCTCGCCGACGCGCGCGTGCTCGGCGTCTCGGCGCGCACCGGGCAAGGGATGGACACCCTGCGCGGTCTCCTCGCCGACGCCGCGGCGCGCCGTCGGGCCGCGAACGACCGGCTCGCGGCCGACGAGCGGGCGGTCGCCCGGCGCATCGCCGACGCGTGCGGCAACCCGCCCCCCGAGCGCGCGGCGCAGCGGGCGCGCGACGGGCTGGTCGACGCGCTGGAGGCCGCGGCGGGCGTGCCGACGGTCGTCGCGGCGGTCCGCGGGTCCGCGGTGCGCGACGCGCGTGCGGCGACGGGGTGGCCCGTCACCCGCTGGCTCGGTCGGTTCCGGCCCGACCCGCTGCGCCGCATCGGCCTGCGGTCAGGACCGGCGCCGGGCTCACGGGCGGCCCGGACCGCGAAGGCGCTCGGCGGCGCCGACACCACCGGTCCGCCCCGCGCGGACCTCGCGCGCACCTCGCTGCCCACCGTCCCTGCGGCGCTGCGTGCGGGCGCCCAGACGGCGGTCCGCGACTACGTGGACGCCGCGACGCGCGGGGTGCCGGACGCGTGGGCGCTCGTCGCGCGCCGTCGGGCAGGGGAGGGCGCGGCCGACCTCGCCGACGCGCTCGACCGCGCCGTCGCGGGGACCGAGCTCGAGGCGTCGCGCCGCCCCGCGTGGTGGCGCGTCGTCGGCGTGCTGCAGTGGCTCGTGCTCGCGGCGCTCGTCACCGGGCTCGTGTGGCTCGCCGTGCTCTGGCTGTTCGCCTACCTGCGGCTGCCCGAGCCGCCGACGCCCGTGCTCGCGCTCGGCGGGACGGGCGCTCCCGAGCTCCCGTGGCCGACGCTGCTCGTCCTCGGCGGCGTCGTCGTCGGCGTGCTGCTCGCGCTGGTCGCCCGCGCCGCGGCAGGGATCGGCGGGCGCCGCCGCGCAACCCGGGCCCGACGACGTCTGCGCGCCTCGATCTCCCAGGTCGCCGACGCGGTCGTGCGCCTGCCCGTGGGCGAGGAGCTCGAGGCGCTCGCGCGGTGCCGCGCCGGAGCCCTCGTCGCCGCTTCCTGAGCGCGCCCCGCGCCGAGCACGGGATCGGCCACCGGATCTGGCCGATTCCGGTGGCCCATCCCGTGCTCGACGGTCGGTGATCCCGTGCTCGGCGACGTGAGGGCCGGGGCAGAATGGGTCGTCGCGCCCGGCACCGCGCCGTCGGCGTCGAGCACCGCCCGCAGCACCGAGAGGACCTCCATGACCCGCCTGCACGTCCCCGTCCCGCTGCGGTGGTCGGACCTCGACGCCTACGCCCACGTGAACAACGTCGAGATGTTCCGGCTGCTCGAGGACGCGCGCATCACCGCGTTCTGGACGCATCCCGAGGCGGGCGAGGACGCGTGGCCCACCGCGGTGCTCGAGACGGGACCGCACGCCACGAGCCACACGCTCGTCGCGCGCCAGGAGATCCAGTACCTGCGCCCGCTCGGGTTCACGCGAACGCCGGTCCGGGTCGAGCTGTGGGTCGGACACCTCGGCGGTGCGAGCCTCGAGGTCTGCTACGAGGTGCACGACGGCGTCCCCGGCGGCTTCGGCCGGACCGGCCCGACCTCCGGCGGGGAGGCGTACGCGAAGGCCGCGACGACGATCGTCGTGGTCGACGCCGCGACCGGCAGGCCGCGCCGCCTCACGGACACCGAGCGCGCGGCCTGGGAGCCGTACGTCGAGGAGCCGTTGGCGTTCCGCCGTCGGGGCTGAGCATCGTTCCGCGGTGGGCCTGCGTGGGTGGGCCCGCCCGCTCAGGGCCGCCCGGTCGGTGTCACGAGACGACGCACGGCGCGCCGTCGAGCGTGATCTGCGCCGGAGGCGTGTTCGTGCCGCCGTGCGTCACGTTGAACCCGAGCTCGACCGAGCCGCCGGGCTGCACCGTCCCGTTCCAGCTCATGGAGCGCGCGGTGACGACGGTGCCGGTCTGCGACCACGCGGCGCTCCACCCGTTGGTCAGGGTCTGGCCCGCCGGGAAGGTGAACCCGATCGTCCACCCCGTGAGGGCCGTGAGCCCGGTGTTGGTCAGGCGCAGGGTCACGGTCCCGCCGCTGCCCCAGTCGCTCGACGTCCACCGCACCGCGCACGCCGCCGCTGCCGGCTGATCGGTCGTGGTGAACGACGTCGCGGTGCTCGGTGCCGAGGTGTTGCCCGCGCGGTCGGTGGCGACGACGCTCACGCGGTAGGTGGTCTCGGGGTCGAGGCCGGTGAGGGTGTGGCTGGTGCCGGTGACGGTGGCGACGTGCTCGCCGTCGAGCAGCACGTCGTAGGTCCCGACGCCGCTGCCCACGTCGGTGGACGCGGCCCACGTGACGGTCGCGCCGGTCGCGGTGACGTCGCGCACGACGGGCGTGCCGGGTGCCGTCGGCGCCGTGGTGTCCGGCGCGGGAACGTCGAGGGTCGTGAACGACGTCGCGGTGCTCGGTGCCGAGGTGTTGCCCGCGCGGTCGGTGGCGACGACGCTCACGCGGTAGGTGGTCTCGGGGTCGAGGCCGGTGAGGGTGCGGCTCGTGCCGGTGACGGTGGCGACGTACCCGCCGTCGAGCAGCACGTCGTAGGTCCCGACCCCGGTGCCCGCGTCGGTGGACGCCGCCCACGTGACCGTCGCACCGGTCGCGGTGATGTCGCGCACGACGGGCGTCCCCGGCGCCGTCGGCGCCGTGGTGTCCGGCTCTTCGGAACCGGGGTCCGGCTCGTCGCCCCACAGCAGCTCGGTGCCCTCGTAGAGGGTGATCCGGTCGTTGTCCGTGAGCGTCTCTCCCGTTGCGACGCGGGCGAACGACCAGTCGTCGGTCGCGTCCCACACGTCCGCGGTGACGCGGAACTGAATCTCCCGGCGGTGCTGCGACTGACCACCGGGGTAGACGATCGAGCCCGAGCAGTCGATCTCGACGTAGTACTGGTCGTCGCCGGCGTGGCCGACGCTCGCCGTGGCGCCCGGGCACTCGGAGTAGTTCGTCGTGGCGCGGACCGTCGAGGGGTTCGCGCCCTCGTCGAGCGTGAACCAGTAGCGCAGGCGGACGTCGTCGAGGACGCGCGCCGGGAAGGCGGACCGGTTGCGCAGGATCGCCTTGATCTCCGTGAAGGCCGTCCCCGGCTGGTTGAGCTTCGACTCGACGACGAACTCGGCCTGGTCGGGCGTCTCCGGCTGGGGGAAGCCGGCGAGCGGCGTGCCGCCGTGCTCGCCGACGAGGTACGCGAGCGCCGAGGTGAAGCCCGCGTTGTAGTCGGTCGCCACCTCGTTGGCGACGTAGTCGGTCCGGCTGTCGGTGTAGGCGTCGTTCGGCGATCCCGGGCCGCCGACGAGCGCGCCGTACAGCACGTGCCGCGTCTCGACCGGCTGGGCGAGCGAGTCGAGCCAGGAGCCGTGCGCGGTGCGGTGGTGCGGGTTCTGCGGGGAGCCCTCGCCGTACCCGACGACGTACGACGCGTTGCGCGGGTTGTCGCCGAGCGCGTAGCCGATCTGCCGCTCGCCGAAGTCCTGGTACGTCTGCGCGCGGGTCGTGTCGCCGCGCTCGCGCAGCCAGTCGCCGTAGGTCAGCGCGACGAACGCGGTGTTCGCGGCGTAGCGCAGCGAGCCCCACGAGTCGAGGACGGCCTGGCCGCCGGGGGAGTAGCGCACGCGCTGGCCCTGGTAGCCCGTGGTCCAGAAGTCGAGCCAGCGGTTCGCGTCGTCGACGTACTGCTGCTTGCCGGTCGCCTGGGCGAGGAGGGCGTAGGCGCCGTAGGACTTGTCGTCCCACGCGATCGTCCACCGGTAGGACCGGGTGCTCGACTGCGGCTCGGTCGACAGCCCGGCGTACTCCTGCTCGGCCTTCGCGAGGTACGACGCGTCGCCCGTCGCCTCGTACAGCCAGTACGCACCCCACACGAGCTCGTCCTGGTAGCCGGACCACGAGTTGTAGAAGCTCCCGACCGGGACGCAGTCGGAGTACTTGCCGCGGTGCGTGTCGGCGAAGTCGTAGAGCTCGACGGCGTGGCGGCGCAGCTCGGCCGCGTATGCCGGGTCGGAGTCGGAGAAGACGATGGACGACGCCGCCATGGCCGCCGCCGTCTCGCCCGCGACGTCGCTGCCCGGGCAGGCGGCGTCGACCTTGTAGGCCGGACGCGCCATCTGCATCGCCTCCGCGGGGCCCCACCACTTGTGGTCGGCGTCGCCGTCGCCGATCTGGGCGTAGAGCACGTCCGGCTCCGGGTGGGCCTTGATGAAGTAGTCGTTGACCCAGCGCAGCGAGTCGAGCAGCTCGTCCTCCTGGCCCGACTCCGCGTACCCGTCCGGGCTCGCGATCGCACCCCAGGCGAGCATCGTCGTCGTGAACGCCATCGGCAGCCCGAACTTCACGTGGTCGCCCGCGTCGTACCAGCCGCCGGTGAGGTCGAGGCCCACGTCGGCACCGTCGTCGAGCGCGGAGTCGCCGCGCCAGCTCACCCGGAAGTCGTCCGGCAGGTCGCCCGAGCGCTGCGCGTCGTAGAAGAACAACGACTTCTGGAGCGCCTCGGCGTAGTTCGGCTCCGTGGCAGCCGACGCCGGGGCGGCGACGGCCGTCAGGCCGGTGGCGAGCAGGGCGCACGTCGTGGCGACAGCGGTGGTCGTGGCGGTCCCGCGTCGGGCCGCGCCGCGGGCGCGCGTGGAGGGTCGTGGATGCATGGCTGCCTCTCGGTCCGCCGCGCGTCATCCTCGACGCGCAGGTCGTCGCCACTGTCCGGACCCGCGGCCGGGCGGTCAAGGAGACGCCCGACCGCGAAACGTTTAGCGCCGCGCGCCCGCGCCTCCACCGGGCGTCGCGCCGTCGCCGGGCGTCCCGCCGTCGCCCCCGGGCCGTGCGGCGCGCTCGGCCGCCTCCGCGATGTTGCGCTGCATGCCGCCGAACACCACGCCGTGGAACGGCTTCACGGACCACCAGTACAGCTGGCCGGCGAGGCCGTGCGGGTGGAACAGCGCGCGCTGCGCGAAGTACGTGCGGCCCGGTCCGCTCGCGTCCTCGGGCGACGGGCCGGGGGCGTCCGGGTTCGTCGCGTCCTCGAGCTCGGCGGCGGCGTCGTCGACGCGCAGCTCGAGCCACGCCAGCCCGGGCAGCCGCATCTCGGCGCGCAGCAGGAGCCGTCGGCCCGGCTCGATCGCCTCGACGCGCCACCAGTCGAGCTCGTCGTCCACGCGCAGGCGGTGCTCGTCGCGCCGCCCGCGCCGCAGCCCCGGCCCGCCCACGACGCGGTCCATGAGGCCGCGCACGCGCCATGCGAGGGACCACGAGTACCAGCCACCCTGGCCGCCGATCTCCTCGACGACCCGCCACAGCACGTCGTGGGGCGCGTCGACCACGGTCCGCCGCTCGTCCACGTACAGCGACCCGCCGGCCCAGTCGGGGTCGGTGGGCAGCGGGTCTGACGGCGCACCCGGCACCGACGCCGACGACCACCGCGTCGTGACCTCGCCGTCGTGGATGCGCTGGAGCGCGAGCCCGACGGCCTGGTCGAAGCCGAGGAGACCGCCCGGCGGGTCGGGGACGTACCGGGCGACGTCGTGCTCCTGGCACACCACCTCGTGCTGGAGCGACTCGACGAGCGGTCGCGCGATGCCGCTGGGCACCGGGGTGACGAGGCCGACCCAGTGCGAGGACAGCTTCGGGGTGAGCACCGGCACGCTGACGATCCGGCGTCGCGGCAGGCCGGCGACGCGCGCATAGCGCTGCATCATGTCCCGGTACGTGAGCACGTCCGGTCCGCCGATGTCGAAGGCGCGCGAGACGTCGTCGGGCATCGTCGCCGAGCCGACGAGGTAGCGCAGCACGTCGCGGACCGCGATCGGCTGGATCCGGTTGTCGACCCACTTCGGCGTCGTCATCGCCGGCAGGCGCTCGGTGAGGTAGCGCATCATCTCGAAGCTCGCCGAGCCCGAGCCGAGGATCACCGCCGCCTGGAGCACCGTCGTCGGGACGCCCGACGCGAGGAGGATCTCCCCGACCTCCTTGCGCGAGGCGAGGTGCGGCGAGAGCTCGCCCTCGGGCACGTCGGGGAACATCCCGCCGAGGTAGACGATGCGGCGCACGCCCGCCTCGCGGGCGGCGCGCGCGAACGTCAGCGCGGTGCGCCGGTCGCGCGCCTCGAACGTCGGGCCGGTGCCCAGCGAGTGGATGAGGTAGTACGCGACGTCGGTGCCCTGGAGCGCCGAGCGGATCTGGTCGAGGTCGCTCGCGTCCGCCTCGACGAGCTCGACCTGCGCCGACCCGGCCCAGTCGCGACCGCTGAGCCGTTCGGGGTGGCGCGCGAGCGCCCGGACCTCGTGGCCGGCCGCCAGCAGCTCGGGGACGAGCCGCCCGCCGACGTAGCCGGTGACACCCGTGACGGCGATCTTCATCCGAGCAGCTCCAGGACTTCTCGTTCGGCCCGCGTCTGGGAGCGCGTCGAGCCGATCGTCTCGCCACGCTCCCACAGGTCGAACAGGCGGGGGTCGATGTACGACGACCGGGCGACGGCCGGGGTGTTGCCCAGCTCCTCCGCGACGTCCTTGAC
The DNA here is from genome assembly GCF_051294865.1 of Cellulosimicrobium sp. PMB13. NCBI lineage: Bacteria > Bacillati > Actinomycetota > Actinomycetes > Micrococcales > Promicromonosporaceae > Cellulosimicrobium > Cellulosimicrobium sp. PMB13. Next base: position 2,602,065 of record NZ_CP145910.1, read on the forward strand.
GATGCCCGTCACGACGCGGCGCCGCGCGCGCTCGGACCGCGGTGGGGATCCGGCGTCGGCGAGCGCACGCGCCGCGAGCACCGTCGCGTGCCACGTGCGGAAGTCCTTGGGGGTCGCGTCCGGCCCGAGGCGCTCCTTGATCGCACCCTGCACGTCGGCGCTCGTCACGTCGTGCCACACGGCTCGTCCGGACACGTCCTCGCGCCACGCGAGGAGCTCGACCCCGCCGCGACGCCGCTTGAGCGTCGAGACGAGCTCCGCCACCACCGGGTCCTCGACGACGACGTCGCGCACCTGGCCGGACTTCGCCGGGTAGCGGAAGTGCACGCTCCCGTCGCGGCGGACGCGGGCGTGCTCCTTGCGGATCGTCGCGAGCCCGTAGCTCTTGTTCTGCTTGGCGTAGATCTCGCCCCCGGCGCGGAAATAAGCGAGGTCGAGGAGGCGGAACGCCAGCGCCAGGACCTTCTCGCGACCCGTCCCCGGCAGCTCGAGGTCGCGCGCGACATGGCGCCGCGCCGCGGGGAGCCGGCGCCCGACGTCGAGCACGTGGTCGTGCTTGCGGCGCGAGCGCGTGCGCTGCCACTGCTCGTGGTAGAGGTACTGGCCGCGGCCTGCGGCGTCGCGACCGAAGGCCTGGATGTGGCCGTTCGGGAACCGGCAGATCCACACGTCCTCCCACGCCGGCGGGACGGCCAGGTGCGTGCAGCGGGCGAGCTCCTCCTCGTCGGTCAGGGGCACGCCGTCGACGTCGAGGAACACCCACGCGTCGCCCTTGGGGCGGCGCGAGTACCCCGGCGAGGTCACGGACACGCGGCGCAGTCGCACCCGGTCAGTGTGGTGGCGCCCCCGGCCGCACGCAGCCGGGAACGCCGCAGCGGGGGTGACGCCTGCCTGGTCGGCACGCGCCACCCCCGCCGCATCACGTCACGAGGCCGCGCACTCCTCGCCGTTCAGGGCGAAGGACTCGGGCGTGCCGGCCGTCCCGGCGCCGATGAGCCCGACGTCCGTGGACGCGCCCGGTGCGAGCGTCGTCGCCCAGCCGGGCGCCGCGACCTGCACCGAGGTGCCGGTCTGCGTCGCCGTCCCACCCCACGCCTGGGCCACCTGCTCGCCCGCGGTGAACTGCCACGTGAGGTTCCACCCGGCCACCGGCGCGTCGCCCGTGTTCGTCACGCGCGCCCTCGCCTGGAACCCGCCCGGCCACTCGCCGACGACGTCGTACGCGACCGAGCACTTCGCGTCACCCGGTCCCTCGGTGGGCTCCTCGGTGGGCTCCTCGGTGGGCTCCTCGGTCGGCTCGGTCCCCGGGTCGCCCGTGAGCTCCCCGACGACGACGCCCCTCCCGTTGGTCCCGACGTACACCCGGCCGTAGACGTCGGGGTCGCCCGTGACGACGGAGCCGGTCCAGGCCCACTGGTGCTCGTCGTCGTTGATGCGGACCCACGTCGCACCGGCGTCGTCGGAGCGGAAGATGCCCCGCACGCCGTCGATCTTCGACGACGTGTAGACCGCCGGGTGGTCGGCGCCCGGTGCGGCCTTGCCGAACCCGACCGCGTCGCCCTCGTCGACGCCCGGGACGCGCGTGAACGTCGCGCCCCGGTCGGTCGAGCGCCACAGGCCGTACGTCGCGTCGGTCGTGCCGCCCGCCAGCCACACGTCGCCCTCGTGACCGGGCACCGCGGCGAAGCGGACGTTGCCCTCGGCGGGCAGGCCGGACGCCGCCGACGCGGTGAAGGAGACGCCGCCGTCGGTGCTCACGTAGAAGGTGCCCGCCGCGAACGCGTAGAACACCTTCGGGTCCACGCGGTCCGCCTCGACGCGCGCCCCCGCCGGCACGCCGGTCGACGCCGTCCACGACGAGCCGAGCGTCGTCGACACGTGCACGCCGGTGCCCTGCGGGCTCCACACGATGCGGCCGCCGTCGGCTCCCACCGCGACGGTCCCCGCGCCCGTCACCCCGGACGGCTCCTGGCCGGCCCACCAGGACGACCCACCGCTCGTCGAGACACCGATGTGGGACGCGACCGCGCCGTCGACCCCCTGGCCGACGCGCACGACGGTCGACGGCGCGAGCTCCGCGTAGTCGAGGCTGTGCACGGCGCCGTGGTACGGCTGGGTGAACATCATGTCCGGCACCTGCGTGATGTCGTCGTGGACGAAGCCGCCGATGTCGCCGAGCCCCGAGATCACCTCGGCGCCGCCGGGCGGCGCGATCAGGTCGAGCACCGCGGTCTCCTCGATGCCCTGCGCCTTCACGGAGATGTCCACCGTCCCGCCCGTGTCCCAGGCCGTGAGGTTCGTGCCGCCGTAGACGGTCGCGCCGGTGCCGTAGAAGAAGCGGTCGGAGTCGAACGGGTCGATCTCGAACGACTCGGTCATCCAGCCGAGCTTGGGGCTCGGCTCGGGCGGTGCCGGCTGCTTGTCGAACGTGAGCCACGGCGCGCCCGAGATGTCGAGCGAGTAGCGCAGGTCGCGGTTCGGGTAGCCGGACCACTCCCAGATCGACGTCCACGTCTCGCCGCGGTCCGTGCTGCGGTACACCTGGATGTCCGGCCACCACGAGATCTGGCTCACGACCATGAGCGTGTCCGGGTCCTGGCGGTCGATCGTCAGGCCCGAGTAGCCGAAGAAGGCGTCCGCGCTCGAGGACGGCACGGGGCTGATCTGCGTCCACGTCCCGGTCGCGGTGTCGAGGCGCCAGACGTCGCCCTTGCCGCCGTCGTACGGGCCGCCCGTGTCGGACGTCGCGAGGTACAGCTGGCCGCCCTCGTCGTCGAGCACGACCTTGTGCGGGATGAAGCCGGTGGGCGCTCCGGGCACGGCCTCCCACGTCGCGCCGGCGTCGGTCGAGCGGTAGAGCGGTGCCTCCTTGTCGGCGACCCCGACGTACAGCGTGGGGGTCGGCGTGCCCGCGGTGCCCGTGGAGGGGTCGGGCACCACGGTGATCACGCCCTGGTTCGCGGAGAGGTACCCGTTCGTGTCGGTCGGGTCCTGGACGTAGTCGCCCGGGTTGGGGAACGACGTGACCTCGGACCACGTGACGCCCGCGTCGGTGCTGCGCCACAGGCCGTGGCCCTCTTCCGTCCCGAGGTACAGCACGTCGTTGTCGAGCGGGTCGACGACGAGCCGCTCGCCCATCCCGCGGCCCGGCATGTTCCCGCCGACCTTGAAGGGCAGGTCGGTCCGCTGCCAGGTCTCGCCCCGGTCGGACGAGCGCAGGATCGCGCCGGGGTTCGGGTCCCACGAGTTCGTGTAGGTACCGACGGCGGCGTAGACGTTGTCCGGGTCCACCGGGTCGGTCGCGATGCTCTGCACACCGGTGTGGCCCCAGTCCTCCCAGCCCACGTGGTCGAGCAGCGGGACCCACCGCTGCGTCTGCTGGTCCAGGCGGTAGGCGCCGCCGATGTCGGTACGCGCGTAGACGAGGCCGGGCTCGGTCCGGTTGAAGACGATCCCCGGGACGAATCCGCCGCCGACGATCTCGACGTTCCCCCAGTCGTACTCCGCCGCAGCGGTCGTGGCCGTGCTCGCGGCGGACCCTGCCACGACCCCGGGGACGGCCGCGGCGGCCGCCCCCAGTCCCGTGGCGAGGAGCCCGCACCCGACGAGCGCGGCGATGGCTGGTCGCAAGCTCATCCGTCTCTCACTCCTTCGTGCGTGAGGCGGGGGCGAGCCCCCGGGCACGTCGTCGTGCCGCGCGCCACGCTAGGTGAAGCGCTTCGACGATCGAAGGCGTGAAACGTTTCGGAGCATGGTCGCGGACGTGCCGACCCGGGCCGGGGGCGCGGCCCGGGTCGGCACGTGTTCTCGCGAGGCCACGGACCGGGGCGGCCCCTGCACGCCCCGGGGCTCGCGGCATCCGCTGCGGCGTCCGATCAGGCGACGGTGCAGCTCTCGCCGTTCAGGGTGAAGGACGTCGGCTCGGTGTTGGTGCCCGCGTGGGAGCCGTTGAAGCCGATGTCGACGCTCGCGCCGGCGCCCAGCGTGGTGTTCCAGGCCGCCGGGGTGACGGTGACCGTGGAGCCGGACTGCGCGTACTGCGCCGACCAGCCCTGGGTGATCGTCTGACCGTTGGCGAAGTCGAACGTCAGGGTCCAGTTCTGCAACGCGGTGGCCGAGTCGTTCGTGATCCGCACGGACGCGGTGAACCCGGTGTTCCAGGAGCTCGCGCCGTAGGCGACGGTGCAGGCGCCGGCGGGCTCGCCGCCGTCGTCCTCGGTCGTGCCGGTCACCGTGCCGGACGTCGCCGAGACGTTGCCCGCGGCGTCGACGGCGCGGACCGCGTAGACGTGGGACGCCCCTGCGGCGAGCCCGGTGTCGGTGTACGACGTCGCAGCGACCTCGGCGACCTGCGCCCCGTCCCGGAAGACCCGGTATCCCGTGACCCCGGTGTCGTCGGTCGACGGGTTCCACGCGAGCGACACCGAAGACGACGTGGCACCGGAGACCCGCAGGCCCGTCGGGGCCGACGGCGCCTGGTCGTCGCCGCCCGAGCCGTCGTCCTGCGCGCCGAGCGCCTGGGCGATCGCGGCGTACGCGGGCTTGGCCGTGTATGCGTCGTCCCAGACGAGCGCGGCGCCCTGCCCCGGGAAGACGTCGGGGATCCACGAGTACCTGTCCGTGATGCCCCACAGCGTCACGCCCGTGCAGCGGTCCACGTCGAGGCAGGCCTGGAAGACCTTCGCGTAGTCGGACGCCTGCTGCGCCAGCTTCGACGCGTCGGCGGGGGTGTTCATGCGGATGTCGAGCTCGGTGATGCGCACGTCCACGCCGAGGTCGGCGAACCGCTGGAGGTTCTGGGTCAGCGTCGACGGGACCTGGCCGATGATCAGGTGCGCCTGGAAGCCCACGCAGTCGATCGGCACGCCCCTGGCCTTGAAGTCGCGCACGAGGTCGTAGATCGCCGTGCTCTTCGCGTTGACGGCGTCCGTGCTGTAGTCGTTGATGCACAGGTCGGCGTCAGGGTCGGCGGCCCGCGCGGCGCGGAACGCGTCCTCGATGTAGCCGTCGCCGAGGCGTTGCTGGAAGACGCTCTGCCGGCGGGTGCCGTTGTCCTCGAACGCCTCGTTGACGACGTCCCACGCCTCGACGTCGCCGGCGAAGTGCCCGGCGACGGCCGTGACGTGGTCGGTCATCGCCGTGCGCAGCTCCGTGCCCGACAGTCCCTGGACCCAGCCCGGGAGCTGTTGGTGCCACACGAGCGTGTGCCCGTAGAGGTCCGCGCCCTGTGCGGCCGCGTAGCTCGCTACCTGGTCCGCCGCGCCCCAGGAGAACGAGCCGCGCGACGGCTCGGTCGCGTCCCACTTCATCGCGTTCTCCGCGACCACGAGCGAGAACTCGCGGTCGGCGACGGCCCGGTAGCCGCTCTCCGAGAGCCGGCCGGGGTCGAGCGCGAAGCCGACGGTCTTGCCGTGCCGGGCGGCCGCGTCGCCGAGCGGCTCCGTGGCGGCGTTCGCCGTGGTGGCGAGGGGGACGACGGTCGCGGCGGCGAGAGCCGTGGCCGCGAGCGTCGTCGCGAGCGATCGTCCGATGCTGTTCCTGCGCATGGTGCACTCTCCAAGCGTGGGCCGACGTGCGGCCCGCTGCGGGTGGGATCACTTCCCGACGGCGATGTCGGGAACGATATCGATAACGATTTCTACCTGCCGCACGACCTCCCGGTGGGAATCGTCGGGCGGCACGTCGTGGAGCCGGTGGCCGGGGCGCCCCTGCGCGCCCCGGCCACCGGTCAGGAGATCAGGCGACGGTGCAGGCCGCGCCGTTCAGCTCGAAGGAGGTCGGCTCGGTGTTGGTGCCCGCGTGGGAGCCGTTGAAGCCGATCTCGACGCTCGCGCCGGCGCCCAGCGTGGTGTTCCACGCCGCCGGGGTGACGGTGACCGCGGAGCCGGACTGCGCGTACTGCGCCGACCAGCCCTGGGTGATCGTCTGACCGTTGGCGAAGTCGAACGTCAGGGTCCAGTTCTGCAATGCGGTGGCCGAGTCGTTCGTGAGCCGCAGGGACCCGGTGAACCCGGTGTTCCACGAGCTCGCGGTGTAGGCGACGGTGCAGGCCCCGGTGGGCTCGCCGCCGTCGTCCTCGGTCGTGCCGGTCACCGTGCCGGACGTCGCGGAGACGTTGCCCGCCGCGTCGACGGCGCGCACCGCGTAGACGTGCGCCGTCCCGGCCGCCAGGCCCGTGTCGGTGTACGAGGTCGTCGTGACCTCGGCGACCTGGGTGCCGTCGCGGTACACGCGGTAGCCGTCGACGCCCGTGTCGTCGCTCGACGCGTTCCACGCGAGCGAGACGGAGGACGTCGTGACGCCGGAGACGCGCAGACCCGTCGGGGCGGTCGGTGCCTGCGTGTCCTCGCCGGACCCGCCGTCCTCGTCGGTCGTGACGGTGAGCGGTGCCGACGCGGCCGAGACGTTGCCCGCGGCGTCGCGAGCGCGGACGGTCACGGCGTACGACGTGTCCGCGTCCAGACCCGTGATCGTGTACGACGTCGTCGCCGTGGTGCCCACGGCCGCGCCGTCGACCAGGACGGTGTACGCGGACACGCCCGTGTCGTCCGTCGACGCGGTCCAGCTCACGGCCGCGGACGTCGCGGTGGTCGCGCCGGCCACGAGGCCGGTCGGGACGGTCGGCGGCGTGGTGTCGTCCGGGACCTCGCCGCCACCCTCGATCGCGGGGTAGGCGTTCTCGACGAGCATCTGGAACTGCGACTCGAACCACTGACCGGCGAGCGGGGCGCCCGGCAGGGCTCCCGTGAGCTGGTTCGCGAGCTTGGGCGAGACGAACGTCGGGTCGCACATGCGGTCGAACCGCTTGCCCTGGTCGTTCGGGATGTCCGTCGACGCGCCGTCGGACTCGCCCGGAGGCTTGACCCACACGTAGGCGTGCAGGTGGGACTCGGGGAAGCCGGCGGGCGTGGCCTGCGGGCGCTCACCGATGCCGGCGCCGGACGGGTTGCACCACGCGCCGCGGTGGATGCGCTTGTCGACGCGGGACTCGTTGACGTAGGTGTTGTGGTTCGTCGACGTGCTCACCGCGGTCGGACGGGCGTCTCCGCCCCAGCCGTTGCGCGACGTGTCGATGAGCATGCCGATCGACGTCGGGAAGCCCTCGGCGACCAGCAGGTCGTAGAGGTGCGCGGTCCAGTCGGTCTCGTCGAAGTCGGCGTTCCACTCGTAGAAGGTCGCGGAGCGGATGGGGGTGCTGCCGACCTGGATGTCCTCGAGGAACGGCTCGTGCAGCGGCGTCGAGTTCGCGGTGTTGGTGACGAAGCCCGCGACGGAGGCGTAGCCCGCCTCGGTGGAGAGCACGACCTCCTTGAAGAGCTTCGCCGCCGGCCCGGCGTTCGACGGCCAGCCGAGCCAGCCGGCGTGCGCCGCGTCGATGTACGAGTAGACGTTGCCCACGTCGTGCAGCGCGTCCAGCGCGTACGTCACGCCCTCGCGGTAGTACGGCGCGGAGGCCTGGCAGTCGGGGGTGCTGATGTTCGTGATGAGGTTCGGCAGCGAGTCGGGCTCGATCGTCGCGGCGATGCGCAGCGCCTCGTACTTCGGGTCGTCGAGGATGTCGGCGATGACGTCGATGTACTCGGTCTTGTACCGCTGCATGTCCGCGGCGGTGGGCTTGAGCTCGCCGTTCGAGGCGAGCGCGTAGCAGTCGCGGCCGGGCAGGTCGTAGATCACGAGGTTGAAGACCATCGGCACGCCGGGCTGCTTCTGCGCGAGCGCGGCGTCGAGGTGGTGGCGCAGGCCGGGGCCGTCGGCGTTGCCCTCGATGGCGCTGATCCGGTCCATCCACACCGAGGTGGGCTCGTCGGCGATGGCCAGCATCTGCGAGCCCAGGTCGCCGCCGGCGCGGCCGGCGGCCGCCTCGACGTTGTCGGACCAGAAGTCGTTCACGTACTGGGTCGCTCCGGCGAACGGGTTGCTCACTCGCGGCTCGGCGGCGCTCGCGGGTGCCGTGACGGCGACCAGCGGGGCGGCGAGCAGCGCGAGCGAGGCGACGACCGTCGCGCCCTTGCGCAGTCGACTCGATCGGGATGGCACGGGTTCCTCCAACGTGTTCGGGTGACGCGGGCACCGGACACCGGCCCGCGTGCCGGGCGAGGAGCCCGACGGGGACCACCGTGATCATCCGGAGCGCCGATGCACACCGTGCGAAACGTTTAGGCGGACCGGGGTGGCGCCGTCGTCCCGCGCAGGACGAGCTTCGCCACGGGGGCCGCGCCGGGCCTGCCCCCGGCCTCGTGGTCGTCGGTCCGGGCGACGGCCCGTCCCAGACGGAACCGGTGCACGAGCGTCTCGGCGACGTGGGCGCCGAGCGGGACGAACGGGCGGTGGACGGCGGTGAGCGCGGGTGCGACCAGGCGGCACGTGGCCGAGTCCTCCCCGGACAGGACGGACAGGTCCCAGGGCACCTCGAGACCACGGCGCCGGGCGGCCTCGAGCACGGCGAGCGCGTTGACGTCGCCGTCGGTGAGGACCGCCGTCGGACGGGACGCGTGCGCGAGCAGGCGCGTGGCGGCCGCGCGCGTCTCCTCCCACGTGCGGCACTCCACGAGCTCGACCCGCGTCTCGGGGCCGCCGGCGCCGCTCATCGCGTCGTGCAGGGCGCGCGCGACGTCGTCATGGGCGTCCGAGACGAGGAGGGCGACCCGGCGGTGCCCGAGCTCCACGAGGTAGCGCGCGGCGCGCGCGTCGGCGTCGCCGGCGAACCACACGGGGGCGTCGGGCACGCTGTCCTGCGGCACGCCGGGGCGCTCGCCGGGCCCCGTGCCGTCCGCGACCTCGACGAGCGGGATCGTGCCGTCCCGGGCGACCCGCCGTCGGGGGTCGCGCTCGTGGACGCCCGTGACGACGAACGCCGCGTGCCGCCGCTCCGACCAGCCCGCCTCGATGTCGCGACCGCCCTCCTCCCGGTCGGAGACCACCTCGACGCTCAGGGCGAGGTCGTGCGTGGCGAGCGCCGGCCGCATGCCCGCGGCGAGCGCGACGGCGCGCGCCGGTCCCAGGGATCCCTCCGGTCCGTGGACGACCTGCAGGCTGACGCTCCGGGAGCGCGCGCGCAGGGAGCGCGCGGCGGCGCTGGGCCGCCAGCCCAGGTCGGCGGCCGTGCGCAGGACGTGCCGCCGGGTGCGCTCGGACACCCCGGGACGGTCGTTGAGGGCGTACGAGACGACGGCGATCGAGACGCCCGCCGCACGGGCGACGTCCGTGATCGTGATGCGCCGCTCTCCGGGCGCCGGAGCGCCGGAGGACGATGCCCCCGGCGAGGGAATTGTGGTCACGCTCCCACACTGTGCCCGGTTTGGGTGCATGATGCATATCAGGACTCGACGACGAGGACGGTGAGACACATGTCGACGGACGCGACGAGGCGACCGAGACAGCCAGGGGAGCAGCTCACGTTCGGGGTGCTGTGCCCGGTGGTGGGGGGCTTCTACTTCGGACGGTCGCTGGCGGGGATAGCGCGGGTGCTGCGCTCGCACGGGCACCGTGTCGTGGCGCTGCAGACCTATCCAGCAGATCTCGACAGGGACGAGTTCCCGGGGCCGCCGGGGCGCAGGCCGGTGCTCGGGCGGTCGTCGTTCGACGGCTTCGTGGTCATGACGACGGCGCTCGCGGACGCCGAGCTGCGCGAGCTCGACGCCTCGGGCGTCCCGCTCGTCCTCCTCGGCGTGCGCGCGGAAGGGCTGCGCGCGCCCACCGTCGCGCCCGACAACGCGGGCGGCGTCCGGGCGGCCGTCGACCACCTCGCGGGCCACGGCCACCGGCGGATCGGCTTCCTGGGCAACACCGAGCAGCGGGACACGCTCGAGCGGTTCGACGCGTACCGCACGGCCCTCGACGCGCACGACCTGCCGTTCTCGCCGTCCTGGGTCTACCGGACGCGCGACAACCAGGAGGCGAGCGCGGAGTCGGTCGCACGCCGCCTCGCCGCGCGCGGGCTGCCGACGACGGCCACCCTCGCGGCGACGGACCGCAACGCGATCGGGTTCATGCGCGGGCTCCAGGCGGCCGGCCTCGAGCTGCCGGCGGCGCAGGCCGTCGTCGGGTTCGACCACGCGGACGCCGGCGCCCGGTCGCGTCCGCGCCTCTCGACCGTCGACCCGCTGCACGACCAGGTGGGGGAGCGGGTCGCTGAGCTGCTCGTCGCGCGGGCACGGGGCGAGAACGTCGGCCGCGAGAACCGTCTCGGCCGCGCGGCGCTCATCCGCCGGGAGTCGTGCGGCTGCCTCGAGGGAACCCAGGGCGAGCTGATCCGGACGGGCGCGCGCAGCGACGCCACCGGCGCGGTGGCAGCGGCCCGGCCACCGGCCGAGCCCCCGCTGCCGCCAGTGCACGCGGGGCACGCCCCGCCCACCGGGACCCCTCCGGTCCGTCCGCTCGACGACGTCGCGCGAGTCGTGTTCGCCTCCGTGGCCGAGCGGGGCGACGTGCGCGGTTCCCGACGCCGTGCGCGCCCGGGGGAGGCGGTGCGGCGTCCGGCGCCGCTCGACGCCTGGCTCCACCTGCTCCGGCACATGCTGCGGGGGGCGGCCGAGGGCGCGGTGGTGCCTCCGCCGTCGGCCCTGCGATCGTTCGCGGACCGCACCGCGGCGCTGCGACCCTCGCAGGAGGCGCTCGAGCAGCTCGTCCCGGCGTTCGAGGCGGAGGTCGCGGAGCTCGTGCGGGACGTGCGCCGACGCCGGGCGAGCGCCGCCGCGACGCAGCTGGGCCGGACGGTGCTCGCGCGCAGCGCGCACCGCGACCGGGCTCCGGTCTCGGCGACGGCGCGCGCCGACGCGCTGCGGGCGACGGCGACCGAGGTCGTCGTGGCGCTCGCCCGCGGGTGCGCCCACGGGTCCCTCGCCCGGACCGGTCGCCTCGAGCAGGACCTCGTGGACCTGTGCGAGGTCGACCTGGGGCTGCTGCGGGGCGACGGGGAGGCGCTGCGCCGGCTCGACTGGCTGCCGCGCGGCGTCGGCGGGACCGCCGCCCTCGCGCTGTGGGACGACGCCGGTGACGGCAGCGCGCGGCGCGTCCTGCGGATCGTCGGGGTGCGCGGCGGCGGGAGCGGCGTCGAACGGCTCGTGGACGCCAGGTTCCCGACCGCGGAGTTCCCCCCGCGCGAGCTCCTCGACCCCCGGTCGATGACGATCGTGGCACCCGTCGCGTTCGGGCGCTCCGACTGGGGGTTCCTCGTCGTGGGAGGGCTCCTCGACACGCGCTCGACCAGCACGCGCGAGCGCTACAACCACTGGGCCGCGATGCTCGCGGTCGCGCTCGACCAGGAGGCGCTGCTCACGTCCCTGCAGGACCAGCAGCACGCGCTCGCCGACGCGGCCGAGCGCGTGCGCGAGCTCGTGCTCGAGGTCGAGGCCGGCGCCGAGCGTGCGGCGCTCGTCTCCATCGCGTCGCACGACGGGACCTGGGAGTGGGACGTCGAGGCCGGGACGGTCCAGTACTCCCCGGCCTGGGCGCAGATCGTCGGCTGCGACACGCGGGACCTGCGCGACGACCCCGACGAGTGGCTCGGGCGCGTGCACCCGGACGACGTCCAGGCGGTGCACGCGGCGCTCGCCGCACAGCTCGCCGGCACGAAGGAGCCGCTCGACGTCGAGCACCGGCTCCGGTGCGCCGACGGCGAGCACGTCCGGGTGCGGTGCCGCGCGGTCACGGTGCACGACGCCGGAGGACGGCCCGCACGGATGGTCGGCGCGCTCGCGGTCCTCTCGGACGTCGAGCGGTACCGCAGCGAGCTGCGCGAGCGCGTGCTCGTCGACCCGGACTCCGGCGTGCTGCACCGGGAGCTCTTCGTGGACCGGCTCGCACAGTCCGTCGAGCGCGCACGCCGGGTCGCCGGGTACGACGCGCACGTGCTCGCGGTCGGCTTCACGACCCCGCCGACGGTGCCCGCGCTCCACCGCCTGCGGGGCGCCGTAGGTGACGCCGGCTCGGTGTGCGAGCTCGCCCCGAACGACTTCGTCGTCCTGCTCGACGGGACGTCCGCCGAGGACGCCGTGCGGACCGCCGCCCGCGCGGGGGCGACGCTCGGCGAGGGCATCGTCGTCGAGCACGTCGGGGGCGTCACCACCGCCCCCGACTCGGGCGAGCTCCTGCGTCGTGCGGGCGCCGCGCTCGCGCGACGCCGCGCCCGGGGGAGCCTGCCGAGCCTGTCCCGCCTCCGGGTCTCCGAAACGTTTCGGCCGTTGTGAGCGCTCGGCCGCCGTGACGACAGTCGAGCCCACCCGCTGCGACGGGTCCGCCGACGAGGGCGGGCCCGGACCGTCGTGACGGGGCTCGACGACGAGAGGGAGCACGATGTCACGCACGTCCCGGCGCGCCGCGCCGCCACCACCACCGCACGCCCCCGCTGTGCCTGCCCGGCCGGTCGGACCGGGGCGTCGCGGCCGTCGAGGCCGCACGGTCGCCGCCGCGCTCACCGCCTGTGCGACGCTCGCGGCGCTGGCCGCGGTCCAGCCGGCGAGCGCGCTGCCCGCCGCGCCCGCCCCGGCGGACGAGGCCGCCGTCACGCTCGCCGTCGACGGCGAGTACACGCAGCGCTTCCTCGAGCTCTACGACAAGATCCACGACCCGGCGAACGGCTACTTCTCCCCGCAGGGCATCCCGTACCACGCGGTCGAGACCCTCATGGTCGAGGCACCCGACTACGGGCACGAGACCACGTCCGAGGCGTACTCCTTCTGGCTGTGGCTCGAGACGTCCTACGGGCAGGTCACGGGCGACTGGGAGCCGTTCAACCACGCGTGGGACACGCTCGAGCAGTACATGATCCCCACGACGGAGAACCAGCCGACCAACGCGGCGTACAACCCGGGCAGCCCGGCCACGTACGCGGCCGAGTACAACCACCCGAGCGCGTACCCGTCGCAGATCACGAGCGGCGTCACGACGGGCAAGGACCCCATCGGCGCCGAGCTGCGCCAGACGTACGGGACGCCCGAGATCTACGGGATGCACTGGCTCGCGGACGTCGACAACGTCTACGGCTTCGGCGCCGCGCCCGGGTCGTCCACGCTCCTGGGTCCCGACCACGAGGGCACCTCCTACATCAACACCTTCCAGCGTGGGCCGCAGGAGTCGGTCTGGGAGACCATCCCGCAGCCGTCCATCGACGACTTCAGCTTCGGCGGCGAGAACGGCTACCTCGACCTGTTCACGGGCGACGCGTCGTACGCGAAGCAGTGGAAGTACACGAACGCCCCGGACGCCGACGCGCGCGCCGTCGAGGCCGCGTACTGGGCGAACAAGTTCGCGACCGAGCAGGGCCAGCCGGAGGCCGTCGCCGAGACCGTCGGCAAGGCCTCGAAGATGGGTGACTACCTGCGCTACGCGCTGTTCGACAAGTACTTCAAGACCCCCGGCTGCGCGTCGACGTCGTGCGCCGCCGGCACGGGCAAGGACAGCGCGCACTACCTGCTCTCCTGGTACTACGCGTGGGGCGGGGCGCTCGACACCGCGAGCCCGTGGGCGTGGCGCATCGGCTCGAGCCACGCGCACTTCGGGTACCAGAACCCCATGGCGGCGTGGGCGCTGGCCAACGACCCCGCGCTCGAGCCGTCCTCACCGACGGCCGCGGACGACTGGAGCAAGAGCCTCGACCGTCAGATCGAGCTGTTCCAGTGGCTCCAGGCCCCCGAGGGCGGCATCGCAGGCGGCGCCACGAACTCGTGGGACGGCGCCTACGCGGCCCGACCCGCCGGCACGCCGACGTTCTACGGCATGGCGTACACCGAGGCGCCGGTCTACCACGACCCGCCGTCGAACCAGTGGATGGGCATGCAGGGCTGGGGCATGGAGCGCATCGCGCAGCTCTACCACGAGACCGGCGACGAGCGCGCCGAGGACATCCTCGACGGGTGGGTGCCGTGGGTCGTGGACCACATCACGGTCACCGAGGACTCGTGGCAGATCCCGTCCGAGCTCACCTGGACCGGCAAGCCCGACACGTGGGACCCCGCGAACCCCGGCGACAACTCCGGGCTGTCCGTGAGCGTCAAGAGCTACGGCCAGGACGTCGGCGTCGCCGGCGCGCTCGCCCGCACGCTCATGTACTACGCAGCCGGGTCGGGCGACACCGTCGCCCAGGAGACGGCACGCGACCTGCTCGACGCGATCTGGGAGCAGAACAGCGACCCGGTCGGCGTCGCGTCGGACGAGACCCGCAACGACTTCGGTCGCTTCGACGACGTCCTCACGTCCCCGACCGGGAACGGCACGTACGTGCCCGCGGGCTGGTCCGGCACGATGCCGAACGGCGACGTGATCGAGCCGGGGGTCTCCTTCCTGGACCTGCGCTCCTTCTACCTCGACGACCCGGACTGGGCCAAGGTCCAGGCGCACCTCGACGGCGGCCCGGCGCCCCAGTTCCGGTACCACCGGTTCTGGGCGCAGACGGCGGTCGCGACGGCGCTCGCGGACTACGACCGGCTGTTCGGCGAGGACGTCCCGCCGGACGACACCGAGGCACCGACCACCCCGACCGGCCTCACGGTGACCGGGACGACGACGTCGACCGCGTCGCTGTCGTGGACGGCCTCGACCGACGACGTGCGCGTCGTGGGCTACGACGTCCTGCGCGACGGCGTGCGGGTCGGGACCGCGTCGGGCACGACGTACACCGACGAGGACCTCTCGCCGGAGACGACGTACCGCTACACGGTCCGGGCGCGCGACGCGGCGGGCAACATCTCGCCGATCTCGCTCGCCGTCGAGGCGACCACGGCCGAGGACGACGGCGGGCCCGAGCCTGGTGCGTGCACGGCGGCCTACGCGACGCGCGGGTCGTGGAACGGCGGCTACCAGGGTGAGGTCACGGTGACGGCCGGACCGTCCGGCGTCGCCGGGTGGACCGTCGCGCTCGACCTCGCTCCGGGCGGTCTGTCCCAGTCCTGGAACGCGACGACGAGCGTCAGCGGGGGAGTGCTCACCGCGTCGAACGTCGGCTGGAACGGCACGCTCGCGGCCGGCGCGAGCACGTCGTTCGGGTTCATCGGCACCGGCGCGCCGCCGGCCGACACGTCCGTCACGTGCGGCTGACGCCGCGCTGAGGACGCCGAACGGTCCGCCTCCCGGTGCTCACAGCGCCGGGAGGCGGACCATGCCCTCCTGCGCGATGGATGCGACGAGCGTCCCGTCCTGGGCGAACACGCGCGCGGCACCGAGGCCACGACCGCCCTGCGCGCTCGACGCGGACTGCACGTACAGCAGCCACTCGTCGACGCGCACGTCGCGGTGCCACCACATGGCGTGATCGAGGCTCGCGATCGAGATCCCCGGGGTGACCCAGGCGATCCCGGCCTCGCGCAGGATCGGCTCGAGCATCACCTGGTCGCACGCGTAGGCCATGAGCGCGCGGTGCAGGAGCTGGTCGTCGCCCACGTCGCCCCGGGCGCGCATCCACACCATCTGGTGGTCCTTGGGCTCGCCGTCGGGGCCGAGGTAGAGCGACCCGCCGACGTGGCGCAGCTCGAACGCCGAGTGGTGGGACCAGAAGCGGGCGATGGGGTGGTCGATCCCGCCGAGCACGTCGAGCGCCGACGGCACGGTCTCCGGGTCGGGCGCGTCGGGCATGGGCGACGAGTGCTCGATCCCGCCCTGCTCCTCCTGGAACGACGCGATCATCGACAGGATCGGCTTGCCGTGCTGGATCGCGTGCGTGCGGCGCGCGCTGAACGAGCGACCGTCGCGCAGCCGCTCGACCGCGAGGTCGATCGGCACGCCGAGGTCGCCGGGGCGCAGGAAGTAGCCGTGGAGAGAGTGGGGGAGGCGCCCGTCGGGGACGGTCCGCCCCGCGGCGAGCACCGCCTGCGCGAGGACCTGGCCCCCGTACACGCGCCCTGTCGGCTGGTGGACGCTGACGCCGCGGAAGTGCTCCGGGTCGGCCGCGGAGCCGTCCCCGTCGCCCACGCGCTCGAGCTGCAGCACCTCGAGGAGGTGGCCCAGCGGGTTGGGGACCTGGACGGCCGGGGCGGCGGGCGACGTCGGGCCGGGCGACGGCGCGGAGTCGGTCTCGGGGTGCTCGGAGGTCACGGGTCTGGTCTCCTCGGCTCGGCGTCGGTGGCGTGCGTGGCGTGCGCGGCGGTGGGCGCTCTGGCGGCTCAGTCGTCGAACGTGTTGAGGAGCGAGTGCGCGGCGCGTTCCAGATAGTCCCACAGCGTCGCCTCGTGGATCGGCGCGAGACCGAGAGAGTCGACCGCCGCGCGCATGTGCGCGAGCCAGCGGTCGCGCGCGTCCGGGTTGACCCTGAAGCCGCCGTGGCGCATCCGCAGGCGCGGGTGGCCGCGCTGCTCGCTGTACGTCGTGGGCCCGCCCCAGTACTGCTCGAGGAACGCCGTCAGACGCCAGCGCGCCGGGCCGAGGTCCTCCTCGGGGTACATGGGCCGCAGCACCGGGTCCTGCGCGACGCCCTCGTAGAACGCGTCGACGAGGCGCACGAACGTCTCGTGCCCGCCGACCTCGTCGTAGAACGTGCGGCTCGGGCGGGTCGGGGGAGCAGCGGGGCCGGTGGGCACGGCGCCGTTGGTCAGACCGGCGACCGGCAGCATCGTGCGCGGGGTGGGCTCGGTGGTCACCCGCCCATCCTCGCACCGCGAGCCGGACCGTCCGGGCACGCCGGGCGCCGTGCGGCGAGGATCACAGGCCGAGCGCGACGAGCTGCGGCAGGTTCTCCCGCACGACGGCGCGCGCGGCGGCCGCGCTCTCGGCGTCCAGGGCGAGGCGCGCGAGGCGGCGGCACTCGTCGAGGTCGACCTCGCGCAGGAGCGCCGCGACGTCGGGGATCGCCCGTGCCGTCATCGACAGGGAGGTCACGCCGAGCCCGACGAGGACGACCGCGAGCACGGGGTGCGAGGCGGCCTCGCCGCACACGCCCACGGGCCGTGCCTGCTGGGCGCCGCCCTCGCACGTCGCGGCGACGAGGCGCAGCACCGCGGGCTGCCACGGGTCGGACAGCTCGGCGAGCGACCCGAGGAGCCGGTCGGCCGCCATCGTGTACTGGGTCAGGTCGTTCGTGCCGATCGAGGCGAACGCGGCGCGGGCGAGGATCGGGCCCGCGAGCAGCGCGGCGCTCGGCACCTCGACCATCACCCCGGCCACCTCCAGCCCGTGCGCGTGACACCGCTCGACGAACCACTCCGTCTCGCCGACGGTCGAGACCATCGGCGCCATGACCCAGACCTCCGCCTCCTCCGCGGCGGCGGCCTGCGCGATCGCGTCGAGCTGCTGCTCCAGGAGGTCCGGCCAGTGCGCCGCCGTGCGCAGGCCGCGCACACCGAGCGCCGGGTTCTCCTCGTCGGCGACGGTGAGGAAGTGCAGGGGCTTGTCGGCGCCCGAGTCCAGCGTGCGGACGACGACCTTGCGCCCGGGGAACTCGCGCAGGACCGTCCGGTAGGCCGCGACCTGCTCGGCGACCGTCGGCGGCTCGTCGCGGTCCAGGAAGCAGAACTCGGAGCGGAACAGCCCGACCCCCTCGGCGCCCGCCGCCGCGGCCGGCGCCGCGCCCGCCGGGTCGCCGACGTTCGCGAGGAGCTGGACGCGGTGGCCGTCGCGCGTCCGGCCCGTGCCGTCGAACGTGCGCGCCTGCTGCCCGCGGGCGCGCGCTGCCTCGACCTGCTCGGGCGACGGGTGCACGACGACGGTCCCCGCCGAGCCGTCGACGAGGACGAGGTCGTCGGGCGCGAGCGCGGCGCTCGCCCCGACGGCCGCGACGACCGCCGGGATGCCCTTGGCGTTGGCGACGATGGCCGTGTGGGACGTCGGACCGGCTCCGTCGGTGACGATCGCGAGGACGCGCGCGGGGTCGAGCGCCGCGGTGGCCGACGGCGCGAGGTCGGGGGCGACGAGCACGAACGGCTCGGCGTGCTCCGGCACGCCGGGCGCGGGTCGGCCGGTGAGCGCGGCGACCAGCCGGTCCCGGACGTCCGCGACGTCGCGCGCCCGCTCCGCGAAGTACCCGCCGAGCTCGACGAGACGGCGCGCGACGTCGTCGGCGGCCTCCCACACGGCGCGCTCGGGGACGAGGTGGTCGTCGAGGACACGACGGCGGGCGTCGGCCGCGAGCGTCGGGTCGGCCGCCATCGCCGCGGTCGCCTCGAGGACGTCGTGGCTCTCGCCGTGCGCCGCCGCGGCGGCGCGCTCGAGGTCGGCGACGACCTGACGCGCGGCGTCGTCCACGCGGCGCGCCTGCGCCTCGTGGTCCGCACGCGGCGGCAGGCGCAGCCCGGGTGCGGGCTCCGCGACCGCCTCCGGCATGAGCACGACCGGCCCGACCACCGTCCCGGCGCACACGCCGATACCGGTGATGACCTGCCGCACCTCGTCCTGCGATCCCACGAGCTCGCTCCTGTCCGCCTCCGCGCCACGCGAGCACACGGGCGTTGCATCGCCGTTTCACCGTGGCGTCGATCCGGTGACAACCGTGCCAGGAGACTAGGCTGTCCCCAGGGTGCACGGCACCCCGACACCCCGGATCCGCCGTCCGGGCACCTCCCGCACTCGCCTCAGGAGACGACTTCGATGAGCACCCCCTCGGACCAGAAGGCCCAGCAGATCCTCGACGCCCTCGGGGGCCAGGGCAACGTCGTGGACCTGGAGCCCTGCATCACGCGGCTGCGGGTCGAGGTCACCGATCCCGAGCTGGTCGACGAGGCGCGGCTCAAGGCCACGGGAGCGTTCGGCGTGGTCCGCTCGGGCCGCGTCGTGCAGGTCATCGTCGGCCCGGAGGCCGACAACCTGGCGGCGGAGCTCGACGGCCTGCGCTGACGTCAGGCCGGTCCGGCGGCGCCGGGCTTGCGCACGGCGGCCGCCGCAGCAGCCCCCCGCGCGGCCGAGCGCCCCGCGGAGCGCGACCCGTCGTCGTCCCGCTCCGCGGGGGAGTGGTCGAGGACGACCACCTGCTGCGCACCCGCGAGCGGGATCCGCGCGTCCTCCAGCGCCTCGCGGACTGCCGCGCGCAGCGCGCGTCCGACCTCCCACTGCTGCGCGGCCTGCGTCTTGATCTGCACCTTCAGCAGCATCGCCTCGGCGGTGAGCTCCTCGATGCCGAGCACCTCGGGCGGCTCCATCACGGAGACGCCGAGCACCGGGTCGGCGCGCACGCCCTCCGCCGCCTGGAGGAGCACCGAGCGCACCTGGGCGACGTCGGCCCAGTAGGCGACGCGCACCTCGACCACGGCGCGGCCCCACTCCTGGGTGAGGTTCCCCGTGCGCAGGATCTCGCCGTTGCGCACGTACCAGAGCGTGCCGTCACCCGCCCGGACCTTCGTGACGCGCAGGGCCACCTCCTCGACGGTGCCGACCACCTCGCCGAAGTCGACCACGTCGCCGACGCCGTACTGGTCCTCCAGCAGCATGAACGTGCCGGACAGGAAGTCCTTGACGAGGCTCTGCGCGCCGAAGCCCAGCGCGACGCCCGCGATCCCGGCGGACGCGAGGAACGGGCCGATGTTCAGGCCCAGCTCCGCGAGGACCATGAGGACCACGGTCGTGCCGATGATGATGTTCGCCGCGGACCGCAGCACCGACCCGATCGTGCGGGCGCGCGCCGCGCGGCGCGCGTTGGCGAGGGGGTTCGCCCGCAGCAGCGCGCTGCCGACCTCCGTCTGGCCCAGGCCCTTGAGCCGCGCGCTGCGCAGGGACGGCGTGCCGTCGGCGATGTGGTCGGTGACGCGGCGGATCACCCGGCGCAGGAGGGCGAGCGCGATCGAGCCGATCGCGACGATGAGGATCACGCGCAGGGGGACGCCGACGAACCACGTCAGCCAGTCGTCGGGGTTGCTCGCGTCGAAGCCGTCCGGATCGGAGGGGATCTCGGTCAGGAAGGTGGGGAGCATGGCGGCAGGCTACCCGCCGCTCCTGGGCGCGCCGGGCCGAGGACCTGCCCCGACGCCCCCGTTCTGGCAGGATGCGGTGCGTGAGCGAACCCTCTCAGACGGACCTGCCCGAGCCGTTGGTGCAGCTGGCCGACGCCCACGGCGTGGCGTCCGACTTCTGGGGCTTCGACGGGACGAAGCGGCAGGTCCGGGCCTCGACGCTCGTCGCCGTCCTCGAGGCGCTGGGCGTGCCGGCGTCGTCGCCGGAGAAGGTCGCGGTGTCCCTCGAGCACTCGCGCGACGACGCGTGGCGGCAGATGCTCCCGCCCACGGTCGTCGTGCGCCAGGGCGACGCCATCCCCGTCCCGGTGCACGTGGTCGACGGCGCGCCCGTCGAGGTGTGGGTCGAGCTCGAGGCCGAGCAGCGCCCCGCACGACCGCACGCGCGCGCCGCGCGCGAGCGACGGGACCTCAGCCAGCTCGACGTCTTCGTCGAGCCGCGGACGGTCGACGGGCGCCCCGTCGGGCGCGCGACGTTCGAGGTCCCTGCGGACCTGCCGCTCGGGTGGCACGACCTGCACGCCGAGAGCGGGGGGACGCAGGCGCGCGCGACGCTCGTCGTGACGCCGCGGCGCCTCGAGCTGCCGGAGGCGGTCGTCGACAACCCGACCTGGGGGTTCATGGCGCAGCTCTACTCGGTCCGGTCGCGCGCGTCGTGGGGCGTCGGCGACCTCGCGGACCTGGCAGACCTCGCCTGGCTGTCGGCACGCGAGGCCGGCGCCGACTTCGTGCTCGTCAACCCGCTGCACGCCGCCGAGCCCCGCACCCCGATGACCCCGTCGCCCTACCTGCCGACGAGCCGGCGGTTCGTCAACCCGCTGTACCTGCGCGTCGAGGACATCCGCGAGACCGCGTACCTCTCGGCCGCGGACCGCTCCCTCGTCGAGTGGTCCTTCGACCCGGTGCGCGACCTGTGCACGGACCCGGGCCCGATCGACCGGGACGCCGCGTGGGAGGCCAAGAAGGCCGCGCTCGAGGTCGTCTTCGCGGCACCCCGCTCGACGGCGCGGCAGGCGTCGTTCGAGGCGTTCCGCGCCGAGCAGGGCCGAGGGCTCGAGGACTTCGCGACGTGGTGCGCTCTCGTCGACCACTACGGCGACCGCGACTGGCCGCCGGGCGCGACGGATCCGTCGAGCCCCACCGTCGCCGCGCTGCGTGAGCACGTGGCCGACCGCGTCGAGTTCTACTGCTGGCTCCAGTGGGTCGCGGACGAGCAGCTCCGCGTCGCGCAGCGCACCGCGCGCGAGGCGGGGATGACCGTCGGGATCATGCACGACCTGGCGGTCGGCGTGCACTCCGAGGGAGCGGACGTCTGGGCGAACCGCGCCGTCCTCGCCACCGGGGTCTCGGTCGGCGCACCTCCGGACATGTACAACCAGCAGGGACAGAACTGGTCCCAGCCGCCGTGGCACCCTCGCGCCCTCGCACGGGCCGGGTACGGGCCGTACCGCGACATGCTGCGCACGGTCCTGCGCCACGCGGGCGCGATCCGCATCGACCACGTCATCGGCCTGTTCCGCCTGTGGTGGATCCCGGGCGGCGCGCGCGCCGACGCCGGCGCCTACGTCCGCTACGACCACGAGGCCCTGATCGGCATCCTGTGCCTCGAGGCGCACCGTGCGGGCGCGATCGTCATCGGCGAGGACCTCGGGGTCTTCGAGCCGTGGGTGCGGGACTACCTGTCCGAGCGCGGCGTCCTCGGCACGTCGGTCCTGTGGTTCGAGCGCACCGACGACGGCGCCCCGCTGCCCCCCGAGGAGTACCGGCCCCTCACGCTCGCCACCGTCACGACGCACGACCTGCCGCCCACGGCGGGCTACCTCGCCGGCGAGCACGTCGAGCTGCGCGACCGGCTCGGGGTCCTCACGGAGCCCGTCGCGGACGTGCGCCGCGCCGCGCGCGCCGAGCGCGACGCGATGCTCGCCTTCCTGGCCGAGCGCGGGCTCGTGGGAGAGGACCCGTCCGAGCGCGAGCTCGTGGAGGCGCTGCACCGGCTGGTCCGGCAGACGCCGGCGGCCCTGGTCGGCGTCTCGCTCGCCGACGCGGTGGGGGAACGGCGCTCGCAGAACCAGCCCGGCACCAACACCGAGTACCCGAACTGGAAGGTGCCGCTCGGCGACGCGTCGGGCAACGTCGTCCTGCTCGAGGACCTCTTCGACAACGCGCGGCTCCGCTCGCTCGCGAAGGCGATGAACGACCCGCTCTGACGCGACACAGAGCCCCGGTCGCCGACGTAGAGCCCCGGCTGCCGAGATAGAGCCCTGGTCGATCGACCAGGGCTCTATCTCGGCGACCACGGCTCTACCTCGCGGACCTGGGCTCTATCTCGGCCGGGGCAGCTCAGTCTCGGTGACCACGGTGCTGCCCGTGGGCGGGTCAGGCGTCGGCGGCCTGGGCCGTGAGGGCGCGCTCGACGCCCGCGAGGTTCTCGACGACGAGGCGGCGCAGCGCGGGTGCGGCCTCCGCGTTGGCGTCGAGCCACTCCTGCGTCGCGTCGCGCAGCGCCGCGGTCGCGAGCGGCGCGGGGTACAGGCCCGTGACGAGCGCCTCGGCGATGTGGTACGACCGCTCGTCCCACAGCGGGAGCAGCGCGTCGAAGTACGCGCCGACCAGCGGCGCGAGCGACGCCGGGTCGTTGACGTGCTGGAAGCCCTGCGTCGTCGCCCGCACGATGGCGTTCGGCGCGCCGTCGGTGGCGACGAGCCGGTCGAACGCGGCGCGCTTGGCCTCCGCCGTGGGGACGGTGGCGCGGGCGCGGGCGGCCGACTGCTGGCCCGTGGCGGTCGAGTCGTCCGCGAGGGTCTCCTCGATCGCGGCGTCGTCGGCGAGGTCGAGGAGCACGAGGCCCTCGAGGATCTCCCACCGCAGGTCCGTGTCGATTTCCAGACCGTCGAGCGCCGCGGTCCCGTCGAGGAGCCCGCGCAGGGCGTCACCGTGCGCCGGCGTGGAGGCGAGGTGCGCGAAGAACTTCACGAGCTGGAACTGCAGGTCCGAGCCGGCGTCCGCCTGACCGGCGAGCTCCCACAGGGTGTCGCCGACCTCGACGAGCGTGTCCGCGCGCCGCTCGGGCGCGACGTACGTCTTCGCGGCGAGCGCGAGCTGGTTGAGGGTCGTGCGGATCGTCGTGGACTCGGTCTCGCGCGCGATGTTGCCGAGCACGAGGCGCACGTAGTCGCTCGCCGGCGACTCGCCGTCGCGCGTCGCGTCCCACGCGGAGCCCCACACGAGCGAGCGGGCCAGGGGGTCGGTGATGTCCGCGAGGTGCTCGGTCGCGACGGCGAGCGAGGCCGGGTCGAGCCGGATCTTCGCGTACGCGAGGTCGTCGTCGTTGAGCAGCACGAGCTGTGGCCGGTCGAGACCGAGCAGCTCGGGCACCTCGGTGCGCGGGCCGTCGACGTCGACCTCGACGCGGTGCACGCGAGACAGCGCTCGTCCGCCGTCCACCGGCTGCAGGTCGTAGAAGCCGATCCCGAGGCGGTGGGGGCGCAGGGTCGGGTGCTCGGAGGTCGCGGACTGCAGCACGGCGAACGAGACGATGCGCCCGTGCGCGTCGAGCTCGATCTCCGGGCGGAGCGTGTTGACCCCCGCCGTCTCGAGCCACTTCGCCGACCAGTCGGTGAGGTCGCGCCCGCTCGTCGCCTCGAGCTCGACGAGGAGGTCGCGCAGCTCCGTGTTCCCCCAGGCGTGCTTGCGGAAGTACGCCGCGACACCGGCGAGGAACTGCTCCTGGCCGACCCACGCGACGAGCTGCTTGAGCACCGACGCGCCCTTGGCGTACGTGATGCCGTCGAAGTTGACGAACACGTCCTCGAGGTCGTTGATCGTCGCGACGATCGGGTGCGTCGAGGGCAGCTGGTCCTGGCGGTACGCCCAGGACTTCTCCATGGCCGTGAACGTCGTCCACGCCTCGGTCCACTCGGTGGCCTCGGCCGTCGCGAGCGTTGACGCGTACTCCGCGAACGACTCGTTGAGCCACAGGTCGTTCCACCACTTCATGGTCACGAGGTCGCCGAACCACATGTGGGCGAGCTCGTGCAGGATCGTCACGACGCGACGCTCCTTCACGGCGTCCGTGACCTTGGAGCGGAACACGTACGTCTCGGTGAACGTGACGCAGCCCGCGTTCTCCATCGCGCCCATGTTGTACTCGGGCACGAAGAGCTGGTCGTACTTGTCGAACGGGTACGGGTGCTCGAACGCCCTCTCGAAGAAGGCGAACCCCTCGCGGGTCTTGTCGAACACGTAGTCGGCGTCGAGGTGCTCGGCGAGCGACGCCCGCGCGAAGACGCCGAGGGGGATCGTGCGGCCGTCCGACGACGTGAGCTCGCTGCGCTCCACGACGTACGGGCCCGCGACGAGCGCGGTGATGTAGGAGGAGATGCGCGGCGTGGGGTCGAAGGCCCAGCGGGCGACCGCCACGTCGCCCGCGCCCGTGCCGGTCGGGTCGGCGACCGTGCCGAGCGCCTCGGGCTCGGGCGTGGGCTGGTTGCTCACGACCTGCCACGCCGCGGGCGCGGTGACCGTGAACGCGAACGTCGCCTTGAGGTCGGGCTGCTCGAACACCGCGAACACGCGCCGCGAGTCCGGCACCTCGAACTGCGTGTAGAGGTAGACCTCGCCGTCGACGGGGTCGACGAAGCGGTGGAGGCCCTCGCCCGTGTTCGTGTAGCCGCAGTCCGCGACGACGCGCAGCTCGTTGTCCGCGGCGAGCCCGTCGAGCGCGATGCGCGAGTCCGCGAAGACCTCGGCCGGGTCCAGCGAGCGTCCGTTGAGCACCACCTCGCGGACCGACGGGGCGACGAGGTCGACGAACGTCGATGCTCCCTCCGTGGCGGTGAACCGGACCACGGTGGTCGAGGCGAACGTCGTCGCACCCGTCGTCAGGTCCAGCGCGACGTCGTACGAGCGGACGTCGACGATCGCCGCGCGCTCGCTCGCCTCGGCGCGGGTGAGGTTCTCTCCGGGCACTGCAACTCCTCGGTCTCGATGGGGCTCGGTCACGGCCTGTGAGCCACGGATGATCATCCCACGCGCGCCCGCGCCCACCCTCGGGGATTACGTCGGGAATACCCGGGGCCCGCGCGGTGTCGGGTACAGACGACGAAGGCCCGTCGGACGCGTCCGGCGGGCGACCCCGCACGAAGGAGAGCAGAGACCGTGACCCTTTCCGCGCCGTCGGACACGACCGCACCCGTCACCGACCCGCACGACGCTGCCGACTCGCAGGCCGGGCCGCAGGCCGGTGTGCAGGTCGCCGACTTCTGGTTCGACCCGCTGTGCCCGTGGGCGTGGATGACGAGCCGGTGGATGGGTGAGGTGGAGCAGGTGCGCGACGTGACCGTCCGCTGGCACGTCATGAGCCTCGCCGTGCTCAACGAGGGGCGCGAGCTGCCCCCGACGTACCGCGAGCTCATGGACAAGGCGTGGGGACCGGTCCGCGTCGTCACCGCCGCCCGGGTCGAGCACGGCGACGACGTCGTCAAACCGCTCTACGACGCGATCGGCACGCGCGTTCACCCGGGCGGCCGCGAGGACTACGACGGCGTGATCGCCGAGGCGCTCGCGGAGGTCGGGCTGCCGGCGGCGCTCGCGGACGCCGCGACGAGCGACGCCTACGACGAGCAGCTCCGTGCGTCGCACGCCGAGGGCATCGGCCGCGTCGGGGAGGACGTCGGCACGCCCGTCGTCGCGTTCGGCGACACCGCGTTCTTCGGTCCCGTCGTCACCCCCGCGCCGAAGGGCGAAGCCGCCGGTCGCCTGTGGGACGGCTGCGTCCTCGTCGCCGGCACGCCGGGCTTCTTCGAGCTCAAGCGGACGCGCACCCAGGGCCCGGTCTTCGACTGACCCTGGCGCCGCGCCCTCCCCGCGAGGGCGCGGCCCACCGTCTCCGAGGGTGCCGCCGGACGGGCTCCCAGCATCCGTCGAGGTTCGACCGGCGGCGGGGCGTCGTGCCATGCTTCATCGGTTGCGGGCCCGCCGAGACCGGGCCCGCGCGTCGCCCGGCGACGGCCGGGCGGGTCCGACGAGGAGTCCGCAAGGAGCCGAGCATGTCCCCGAACGCACCCGTGCCGCCCCCGCCGCCGCCCCCCGGCGGCGTCCCGGGGACGCCGGCTGCCCGCCGTGCGGACACGCCGATCGACAGCACGACCGCGTGGTCGGCCGGTGCCCCGCCGACGTTCGCCCCGTCCACCCCGTCGGCGCAGCGCTCCTCCGAGCCCGCGTACACCGACGGGGCGGCCACCGTCGTGCAGGCGGCGGTCCCGGCGCCCTCTCCGGTGCAGGCCGCCGCGGTCCCGCCGCAGCGGGTGCGGTACGCGACCGACCAGGCCGGCTTCTCCGCCGTCCCGGCGCAGTCCCCGGCGTACGCCCCGGCGCCCGCCTACGCCCCGCCGCCCGCGTACGCGCCGTCGGCCGCCCAGGCTGCGGCCTACGGCGCGGCGGCCGCACCGCCGGCGGCGGCGCAGCCCGCGTACCACCCGCCCGCAGCGGCCGCGGCGTCCCCGGCGCCCGCCCCCTCTGGCGGTGGCCCGGTCTCCCCGCCCCCTGCGCGCCGCGGCGGCAACGGTGACTCCGGCCGCGGCCGCGGGTCGTCCGGGCGGCTGAGCCCGGGCTGGATCGCCTTCATCGTCGTCGACGTGCTCCTCGTCATCGGTGCGGTCGTGTTCGCGATCTCCCTCCTCGGCGGGGGAGGCGGCGCGGACGACCCGGCCGACCCGGGCGCTGCACCGTCCGCCGGCACCACCCAGGACGCCGAGCCCACGACCCAGGCCCCGACGGTCACCGAGGCCTTCGCGTCCGAGACGCGCAACATCGCGTGCGAGATGACCGACGTCGGCGTCACGTGCTCGATCGCCGAGCTCGCGACGCAGCCTGCGCCCGTCTCCGGCTGCGAGGGCTCCGTCGGCTACCGCGTCGTCCTCGACGACGCCGGTGTCGTCCAGCCCTGCGTGCCGGCCGCGGAGCAGCCGCAGCCCGCCGCGGGGGACGTCGAGGTGCTTCCGTACGGTCAGTCGAAGACCGTGGGCGGGTACACGTGCGACAGCGAGAACACGGGCGTGACGTGCCGTGACGACGCCACGGGCAAGGGCTTCACGGTCGCCAAGGCGGGCATCCGCTCGCTCTGACGGGCCGGCGGACGACGACGCAGGGGTGGTTCTCGGGCACATCGGCCCGGGAACCACCCCTGCGTCGGTCCGTCACCAGATGCGCACGCGGTCCTCGGGCGCGAGGTACAGCGCGTCGCCGGGCTGGACGTCGTACGCCTCGTAGAACTCCTCGACGTTGCGCACGACGCCGTTGCACCGGAACTCGTTTGGCGCGTGCGGGTCGGTGGCGATGCGGCGCACGACCTCCTCGTCGCGCCCCTTCGACTGCCAGACCTGGGCCCAGCCGAGGAACACGCGCTCGATGCCGGTCAGGCCGTCGACCACGGGTGCCTCGGACAGCGGCCGGCCGAGCGCGATCCGGTAGGCCTTGAGCGCGATCGACAGGCCGCCGAGGTCGCCGATGTTCTCGCCGATGGTCAGCGCGCCGTTGACGTGCGGCCCGTCCTCGGGGAGCTGCTCGGGGCGGTAGGCGTCGTACTGGTCGATGAGCGCCTTCGTGCGCTTCTCGAACTCGTCGCGGTCGGTGGGTGTCCACCAGTCCTCGAGGCGGCCGGCGCCGTCGTACTTGGAGCCCTGGTCGTCGAACCCGTGCCCGATCTCGTGGCCGATGACGGCGCCGATCCCGCCGTAGTTGACGGCGTCGTCGGCGTCCGGGTCGAAGAAGGGCGGCTGGAGGATCGCCGCGGGGAAGACGATCTCGTTCATCCCCGGGTTGTAGTAGGCGTTGACCGTCTGCGGCGTCATGAACCACTCGTCACGGTCGAGCGGCTTGCCGATCTTGCCGAGCTCGCGGTCCTGCTCGAACGCGTGCGCGCGCCGGACGTTGCCCACGAGGTCGTCCGGCTCGACGACGAGCGCCGAGTAGTCGCGCCACTTCACCGGGTACCCGATCTTGGGCGTGAACGCCTCGAGCTTGGCGAGGGCCTTCGTCTTGGTGCCCTCGGTCATCCAGTCGAGGCCCTGGATCGACTCGCGGTACGCCGCGACCAGGTGCGCGACGAGCTCCTCCATGCGCGCCTTGTGCGCGGGAGGGAAGTGCCGCGCGACGTACTGGGCGCCCACGGCCTCGCCGAGCGCGCCCTCGACGACCGACACGCCGCGCTTCCAGCGCTCGCGCACCTCCTGCGCCCCGGACAGCGTCCGGCCGTAGAAGTCGAAGTTCGCCTCGACGATCTCGTCCGTGAGGTACGGCGCCCGGGCGGTCACCAGGTGGTAGACCATCCACAGCTTCCAGTCCGCGAGGGGCTCGGACTCCCACAGCCCGGCGAAGCCGGTCGCGAAGTCGGGCTCGCGCACGACGACGTCGTCGAGGGACCCCTCGGGCGCACCGAGCGCGAGGACCCAGGCGCGCCAGTCGAACCCGGGTGCCTCGTCGGCCAGCGCGACGAGCGTGCGGGGGTTGTACGTGAGGTCCGCGTCGCGGTCGCGCACGACGTCCCAGTGGTTCGCGGCGAGCTTGGTCTCGAGCGCGACGACCCGCTGCGCCGCGTCCTCGGGCGCGGCGCCCCACGTCTCGGTGGTGACGCCCGCGAGGCCGAGCATCCGCGTGACGTGGGAGACGTACTTCTCGCGCACGGGCGCGTACTGGTCCTCGCGGTAGTACGCCTCGTCGGGCAGGCCGAGGCCGGACTGGTAGAGGTAGGCGACGTAGCGCTCGGGGTCCTTCGCGTCGTTGTCGACCCAGAACCCGACGGCGCCCGCCCCGCCGGTGCGCTGCAGGGCGCCGAGAGCGCCTGTCAGCTCGGCCTGCGTCGTCGCCGCCGCGACGAGCGCGAGGTCGGTCTGGAGCGGTGCCGTGCCGAGCGCCTCGATGCGCTCGGTGTCCATGAAGCTCGCGTACAGCGCGCCGACCTTCGCGGCGTCCGGGCCGACGTCGCCCGCACGCGAGGCCACCGCCTCGCCGAGGTCCGTGATGATCTCCCGCACGTGCACCTCGGCCTGGTCGTGCAGCGCGCGGAACGCGCCGTCCATCGCCCGGTCGGCGGGGATCTCGTGGGTCGCGAGCCAGCGGCCGTTCACGTGCCGGTACAGGTCGTCCTGGGGCCGCACGCCGGCGTCGAGAGCGGTGAGGTCGATGCCGGACCCTCGCTCGGCCGGCGCGGGTGCGGTCGGGGACGCGGGTGTGGTCGAGGAGGAGGTCTGTGTCATGCGTCTCAGGCTACGGCCTCCTCCCCACGGTCCGGGGTGCTGCTGCGGCATGATGGGCGCATGCGCGTTCACATCGCCTCCGACCACGCGGGGTACGAGCTCAAGGTCCACCTCGTCGAGCACCTCGGGTCCGCGGGCCACGACGTCGTGGACCACGGGGCCCACGAGTACGACGCCCTCGACGACTACCCGTCGTTCTGCTTTGCCGCGGGCGAGGCCGTCGTCGCCGACCCAGGTTCGCTCGGCGTCGTCATCGGGGGCTCCGGCAACGGCGAGCAGATCGCCGCGAACAAGGTGACCGGCGTCCGTGCCGCTCTCGCGTGGAACCTCGAGACCGCGCGCCTGGGCCGTCAGCACAACGACGCGAACGTCGTCGCGGTCGGCGCCCGCCAGCACTCCGTCGACGAGGCGGTCGCGCTCGTCGACGCGTTCCTCGCCGAGCCCTTCAGCCAGGACCCGCGCCACCAGCGCCGCATCGACCAGCTCGCCGCGTACGAGGCGTCGCGCGGCGCCTCCGCCTGAGGTGCCGGAGGGGCACACCGTCCACCGGCTCGCGCGCGCGTTCGGGGACCTCTTCTCGGGGCAGCGGCTCGCGGCGACCAGCCCGCAGGGCCGGTTCGCCGCCGGTGCGGCGCTCCTCGACGGCCAGGTGCTCGTCGCGAGCGAGGCGTGGGGCAAGCAGCTCTTCCTCGGCTTCGCGGCGCCGTCCGACGCGCCCGACGGTGCCGTCCAGGACCGGACGGACGACCCGGGCCGGCAGCCCACGCGCTGGTTGCGGGTGCACCTGGGCCTGTACGGCGCGTGGACGTTCGCGGGGGACGGGAGCGCCGCCGTCGTGCACGCCATCGGGGCGCCGCGGCGTCGTGTGGGCGAGCGGGAGACCGTCCCGGCGCCGGAGCCGGGCGTCGGTCCGGTCGCAGGGCCCGACGACGCGTGGTCGCCTCCGCCGCCACGCGGCGCGGTCCGCGTCCGGCTCGTGGGGGAGCACGCCGTCGCGGACCTCACCGGCCCGACGGCGTGCGAGGTCGTGACCGGTGACGAGAAGCGGGCCGTCGAGGCCCGCCTCGGGCCCGACCCGATCCGCGAGCCCGCGCCGGGCGACCCGGACCCGCGCGGGGTGTTCGTCACCGCGGTACGGCGCTCGCGCAGCCCGGTGGGGCTGCTCCTCATGAACCAGGACGTCGTGGCGGGCGTCGGGAACATCTACCGCGCCGAGTCCCTGTTCAGAGCCCGGCTCGACCCGCTGCGCCCGGGCCGGGACGTCCCCGCGGACGTCCTGCGCGACCTGTGGGACGACCTCGTCGTGCTCATGAGGGACGGGACCCGGACCGGGGCGATCGTCACGACGCGCCCCGAGGACCGCGACGCCGGGACCGCGCGGACCCTCGTCGCCGGCAGTCCTGTGCAGGCCGGGCGCGGCCGGGCGCGCGTGCGGCAGAACACGGACGGCGCGCCCGACGCCGTCCCTGCCGACGCGGCGTTCTACGTCTACCACCGTGACGGACTGCCGTGCCGCGTGTGCGGCACGACGGTCGTGCGCTCCGAGCTCTCGGGCCGCAGCCTCTACCGCTGCCCGTCCTGCCAGGTCTGAGGACTCCCGGGGCCGGGGCGAACCCTGCCTCAGAACACCCAGCTGCACATCGGCGCCACGGGCCAGGAGAACGCCGCGCTCGCGCGGGCGAGCGCACCGGGCGTGTGCTCCGCGACGAACCCGCCGACGGCGAGCGCCGCGAGGGTCACGCCGCCGAGGTACGCCGCGCCGAGCTCGCGCACGTCGAGCGAGAGGTCGGCCGCGTCGTCCGTGCGCTCCGCGCGGGCCTGGCCGAACGCCTCGGCGCGCAGGCGCCAGTGTCCCGCGTTGTCCGGGAGGCTCGGGTCGGTCACGTGCAGGACGACGTCGACGTCCGCGGCGTACCGTCGCGCCGACAGCGCCGCGGCGACGTCGACCACCCGGATCCAGACGTTGTCCGCGAGCCGTGGCGTCGCCGCCCGTGGGTCGACGAGGAGCTGGGTGAGCGCGTCGTCGACGGGGATCATGAACGGCGTGACCTCGTGCGAGAGGTCGAGGTCGGTGAGCACGCCCCACAGTGCCCGAGCCGCCGCGGCGTCGAGCGCGACGACCTCCCCGGTCGACACCGTGCCGCGCGGCCCGGTCGGCTCCCACGAGAGCGTGCGACGGAACCGCGCGTACCCGCGCGGCTCGCCGTCGAGCTCGACGACCGCGATCCGCATCGACTCCTGACCGCGGCGGAACGCGGGCGGGTCGCCCCAGTACGACGCCTGCAGCTCGGGCGTCTCGCGCGTCGCCCAGCCCGGACGGTTCAGCGGCACGTCACCCGCACGGCCCGTCGGGTCGGCGCCGGCACGCTCGTGCAGCGACGCGACGAGATCGCCGTGCCGCGCGCGGTCCGCGCGCTCGATCCGGACGGTGTGCCGCTCGGCGCCAGGGACGTCGCGCAGCCTCGCCCCGCGGGGGACCGCCACCCGCAGGTCGTCAGCAGCTCGCCCGTAGCCGAACCGGCCGTAGATCGGCGCCTCCGCGGCGAACAGCGCCGAGACTGCCTCGCCGCGCTCGCGGCAGTCCGCGAGGTGCCGGTGCATCATGGCGG
The DNA here is from genome assembly GCF_051294865.1 of Cellulosimicrobium sp. PMB13. Lineage (NCBI taxonomy): Bacteria > Bacillati > Actinomycetota > Actinomycetes > Micrococcales > Promicromonosporaceae > Cellulosimicrobium > Cellulosimicrobium sp. PMB13. The sequence continues at coordinate 2,633,793 of NZ_CP145910.1, forward strand.
TGAGCAGGCCGCGGCGCCGGTGCGCCGGGTGCACGCCGACCCACGTGAGCCCCGCCACGGGCGTCGTGGCGCCCGGCACCGGGAACCGGGCGAACGGGTACGACGCGTGCAGCCCGACGAGCTCGCGCCGTACGGGGACCGCGCCGTCGACGGGCTCGGCGTCGCCGTCCTCCACGTCCCGCACGACGCCGACCGTGCGCGACCACGTCAGCGGCGACGGGAGGGCGACCAGGTCGTCGACCTCCACGGGCGACGGGAACGCCCACGTGTCGAGCTCGAGGACGTCGCGCAGGTCGTCGGGACCGAGGTCGGCGAACGTGCAGCCGTCGGGCAGGGCGGGAGCGCCGTCGGGCGCGGCTGCGGGGCGCGACGTCGCGCGGGCGGGGTCGTGATGGCTCATGCGCCGATCCTGGCCGCTCGACCGCTGCGGTGCCAGGGGATTGCCGTGCCGGGTCCGTGCGCCGCGCGAGCCCGGACCGTAGAGTGCCGGTCGTGCCTGCGACCGATCGACCCACGCCGTCCCCGGCCGAGGAGTACGCGGCCGCCGTGCTGGCGCTGGTCCGGCAGGTCCCCGCCGCCCGCGCGACGACCTACGGCCTCGTCGCCGAGGTCGTCGCCGAGTCCCTGCACCGCGGCGGTCCGCGTCAGGTGGGGGCGGTGCTCGCCGGGTCGGCCGGCGTGGACGACGACGGCGCACCCGTCCCGTGGTGGCGCGTCGTCAACGCGGCGGGCGCACCCCCTGCCCATCACCGGGACGCGGCCATGGCCGAGCTGCGGGCCGAGGGGTGCCCGCTCGTGCGCGACGGGACCCGAGTGGACCTGCGCCGTGCGGTGTGGTTCCCGGACCAGGACTGAGCAGGACGGCAGCGACCGGGACGTCCCGCCGACGCGTCAGCCGGTGGTGGCCGCCGGCGAGGGAGCGCCGCCGAGCATCCCGGCGAGCGTGGTGACGGCCGTGGCGTCGCCCTGGACGAGCAGCGTCGTGACGGCCGTGTCCTGCCAGGCACGCAGGTCCTGCGCGATCTTCTCCGACGGTCCGACGAGCGCGACGTCCTCGACCATCTCGGTCGGTACGGCCGCGGCGGCGAGGTCCTTGCGGCCCGCGAGGTAGTGCGCCTGGATCTCGTCGCACGCCGCCGAATAGCCGAGGCGGTCGAGCGCGTCACGGTGGAAGTTGGCACCCTTGGCGCCCATGCCGCCGACGTACAGGGCGAGGAACGGGCGGACCTTGTCCGCCGCGCGCTCGACGTGCTCGTCGACGACCACCGGGACCGTGGCGCTCACCTCGAAGTCGGCGACGGCGGAGCGCTCGGGCGCGCGCCGGGCGAAGCCGTCCGCGAGCAGCCCGCGGAACTCGTCGTCCATGCGCGGCGAGTAGAAGAGCGGGAGCCAGCCGTCGGCGATCTCCGCAGCGAGAGCGATGTTCTTCGGCCCCTCCGCGGCGAGGTGGATCGGCAGGTCGGCGCGCAGCGGGTGGACCGTGGACCGCAGCGCCTTGCCGAGGCCCGTGCCCGCGCCGTCGGGCAGGGGCAGCGGGTAGTGCGGACCGGCGCTCGTCACGGGTGCCTCGCGTGCGAGGACCTGGCGCACCACGTCGACGTACTCGCGCGTGCGGGCGAGCGGGCGGGCGTACGGCTGGCCGTACCAGCCCTCGACGACCTGCGGGCCGGAGACGCCGAGCCCGAGGACGAAGCGCCCGCCGGACAGGTGGTCCATCGTCAGGGCGGCCATGGCGGTCGCGGTCGGCGTGCGCGCGGAGATCTGTGCGACCGCCGTGCCGAGGCGGATCCGCGACGTGCGGGCACCCCACCACGCGAGGGGCGAGAAGGCGTCGGACCCGTAGGCCTCGGCGGTCCAGACCGAGTCGGCCCCGAGCCGGTCGGCGGCGACGACGGCTTCCGCGACGCCCTCGGGGGGACCGGCGGACCAGTAGCCGGTGTGGATGCCGAGGCGCAAGGCGACTCCTCGTCGTCGAGGGGATGAGGGTGTGAGGGCGGTACCCGGGCCGGCGTGACGGGCAGGGGGATATCCGAAACGCAACGTCCCGGGTACCGCTGGTCCTACCCTAGCCGACGCCCGGGCGTGCTCGGGCACCCGGCCGGGCGCCCGAGCCGCCGGGTCAGATCACGTACTCGATGAGCAACGACGGGTCCTCGACCGGTTCGGCACCCGGGCGGGCGACGGCGGGCGTGCGGACACGGGCCGGCACCCCGACGGCGACCGCGCCCGCCGGGACGTCCTTGACGACGACGGCGTTCGCCCCCACCTGCGCGTCGTCACCGACCCACACCGGTCCCAGGATCTTCGCGCCCGCGCCCACGACCACGCGGTCCCCGAGAGTGGGGTGCCGCTTGCCGCGCTTCATCGACCGCCCGCCGAGCGTCGACGTGTGGAACAGCACCACGTCGTCCCCGACGACCGCGGTCTCGCCGACCACGACCCCCATGCCGTGGTCGATGAAGAGGCGGCGGCCGATCCGAGCCCCCGGGTGGATCTCCACCCCCGTGAAGGCCCGCGCCGCCTGGGACACGAGCCGCGCCGGGAGGCGGAGCGCCGGCTCGCGCCACATGCGGTGCGCGAGCCGGTACGCCCACACCGCGTGGACGCCCGGATAGGCGAGGGCCACCTCGAGGCGGCTGCGGGCCGCGGGGTCGCGGTGCCGGGCCGCCTCCAGGTCCTCGGCGAGCACGCGCAGGAACCGCCGCACCCGGGACGGGGTGCCGGCGGTCCGTCGCGCGGGCCTGTGGTCGGTCACGTCAGTCCAGCAGGTCCGCGTAGAGGATCGAGGACAGGTACCGCTCGCCGAACGACGGGATGATCGTCACGATGAGCTTGCCCGCGTTCTCCGGGCGTGCGGCGAGCTGCAGGGCTGCCGCGATGGCCGCGCCCGAGGAGATGCCGACCAGCAGGCCCTCCTCCTTGGCGGCGCGGCGCGCGAACTCGACGGCGGTCTCCGCGTTGACGTCGATGACCTCGTCGTAGACCGAGGTGTCGAGGATCTCGGGGACGAAGTTGGCGCCGATGCCCTGGATCTTGTGCGGGCCGGGGGCGCCGCCGTTGAGGATGGCAGACTCCTCGGGCTCGACCGCGACGATCTGCACGCCGGGCTTGCGCTCCTTGAGCACCTGCCCGACACCCGTGATGGTGCCGCCCGTGCCGATGCCGGCGACGACGATGTCGACCTCGCCGTCCGTGTCCGCCCAGATCTCCTCCGCGGTCGTAGCACGGTGGATCGCCGGGTTGGCCTCGTTGGCGAACTGGCGCGCGAGGATCGCGCCCTCGCGCTCGGCGACGACCTCGTCGGCCTTGTTCACCGCGCCCTTCATGCCCTCGGAGCCCGGCGTGAGGATGAGCTCGGCGCCGAACGCGCGCAGCAGGGCGCGGCGCTCCTTCGACATCGTCTCCGGCATGGTCAGCACGACGTCGTAGCCGCGCGCCGCGCCGACCATCGCGAGCGCGATGCCCGTGTTGCCGGACGTCGCCTCGACGATCGTCCCGCCGGGCTTCAGCTCGCCCGACGCCTCCGCCGCGTCGATGATCGCGACGCCGATGCGGTCCTTCACGGAGTTCGCCGGGTTGTAGAACTCGAGCTTCCCGACGACGGTGGCGCCGACGCCCTCGGTGAGCTTGTTGAGGCGGACGAGCGGGGTGTTGCCGACGAGCTTCGTGACGTCGTCGTAGATGCGTGCCATGGCTTCCTCTTCTGTCGACGGCTCGGGACGAGCCAGGGGGACCAACGGGGTGCGACGGTGCGGGGCACCGGGCCGGGGGAGCTTCGTGCGAGGACCTCGTCCGCACGCGGCACCGCCGCGGAGGAGGACGTCGTGGGCACGGAGCCGGGGGCGTGCGACGGGTGCGCGGAGCGTGGGACGCGTCCGGCGGTCGTCAGCGACAGCCGTGACAGCGACAACAGGAGGTGCGCACGAGGGCGCGACGGGGCGATGCGGGACGCGCGGTGCTCGCGGTCATTCCTCGCTCCTCCTGGTCGACGGCGCCGGGGCGCCCGATGCACCGAGCGTATCCGCCCACGTCGGGGCGCGGCAACGCCGTCCGCCGACCGGACGACGACGGGCGCCCCGCCGAGGTGGCGAGGCGCCCGTGGAGACGTCGTGGAGCGGGCGACGGGAATCGAACCCGCGTAATCAGTTTGGAAGACTGAGGCTCTACCATTGAGCTACGCCCGCGTCGGGCCGGTGCTCCCGACCTGCGGCCGCAACCTTAGCAAACCGGCAGCAGGCCGACGAGCCGCCGGACCTCGCCCTTCCCACCAGTACACTTGCGCTGGCCCGTCGTCCTCGACGGGTGCACGGGGTGTGGCGCAGGTTGGTAGCGCGTCCGCTTTGGGAGCGGAAGGTCGCAGGTTCAAATCCTGTCACCCCGACACATCGTGAGGCGGGCCGAGGGCGTCCCGCCCGGCTCGTCGTCCACCTGCGGCAGCCTCCTGCCGCGGCGGTCGCCCGATCGCGGGCACCGGCGCTCGGCGGGGTGGCGTACCCTTGATGGGTTGCCCGTACGCCCGCCGGGGTCGCACGTGGGTCCGCAAGGGTCCGCCGGTCCCGTGGCGGCGCGCGCAGCTCGTCCCGTAGCCGCACGCCGGCCCGCCCCGATCAGTTGGAGATCATCGAAGTGAAGAGCGCCGTCGAGACCCTGGACCCCACCAAGGTCAAGCTGACCGTCGAGGTGGAGTACGACGAGCTCAAGCCGAGCATCGACCACGCCTACCAGCACATCGCGGAGCAGGTGAACATCCCCGGCTTCCGCAAGGGCAAGGTCCCGCCGCGCATCATCGACCAGCGCGTCGGTCGCGCCGCGGTCCTCGAGCACGCCGTGAACGACGGCCTGTCCGGGTTCTACCGCCAGGCCGTGAGCGAGTCGGGCATCCGCCCGCTCGGCCAGCCCGAGGTCGACGTGACCGAGGTGCCCGTCGACGCCGAGGGCCCGCTGAAGTTCTCGGCCGAGGTCGAGGTCCGCCCCGAGCTCGACCTGCCGGAGCTGTCCTCGCTCGCGGTGACGATCGACGCGGCGGAGGTCTCCGACGAGGACGTCTCGGAGCGCCTCGACGCGCTCCGTGAGCGCTTCGGCACGCTCGTCGGCGTGGACCGCCCGGCCGTCGAGGGTGACTTCGTCGTCCTCGACCTCAAGGCCGTCATCGACGGCGAGGAGGTCGACTCGGTCTCCGGCATCAGCTACCAGATCGGCTCGGGCAACATGCTCGAGGGCCTCGACGAGGCGCTCACCGGTCTGTCCGCGGACGAGACCACGACGTTCACGGCACCGCTCGCCGGTGGCGAGCACGAGGGCGCCGACGCCGAGGTCACCGTCACGGCGACGTCGGTCAAGCAGCGCGACCTGCCCGAGGCGGACGACGACTTCGCGCAGCTCGCGTCGGAGTTCGACACGCTCGCCGAGCTCGAGGCCGACCTGCGCGAGCAGGTCGCGAGCATCAAGACGTCGAACCAGGCCGTCGCGGCGCGGGACGAGCTCCTCAAGGCGCTCACCGACGCCGTCGAGATCCCCGTGCCGTCCGGCGTCGTCGAGGCCGAGGTGCACCGTCACCTCGAGTCCGAGGGCCGTCTCGAGGACGACACGCACCGCGCGGAGGTCACCGAGGAGGCGACGACCGCGATCAAGAACCAGATCCTGCTGGACACCCTCGCGGAGAAGCTCGAGATCCAGGTCGCCCAGAACGAGCTGCTCGAGTACCTCGTGCAGGCCTCGCGCCAGTACGGGATGGACCCGAACCAGTTCATCCAGTCGCTCGACCAGGGTGGTCAGATCCCGGCCATGGTCGGCGAGGTCGCGCGCTCCAAGTCGCTCGCCGTCGCGCTGCGCCAGATCGAGGTCAAGGACTCCGCGGGCAACGTCGTCGACCTGAGCGAGTTCATCGGCTCGGACGAGGACGACGCGGCCGGCGAGGTCGCCGAGATCGTCGAGGAGGCCGCCGAGGTCGCCGCCGCCGAGGCCGTCACGGAGGAGCTGGCCGAGGAGGCCGTCGCCGAGGTCGAGGCCGAGGAGGCCGAGGAGAAGGTCGCGAAGAAGAAGGTCGCGAAGAAGTCGACGAAGAAGGCCGCGGAGACCACCGAGGCCTGACGCGCCGAGCGTCGTCCGCACGGCCCTCGTACCCCGTCCCGGGGTACGGGGGCCGTCGTCGTCGGCGGCCGTATGCGCTGTCGGCGAAAAGGGGCCTGGTCGGGACGAACGGCGGATGCCGTCCACGTTAGGGTCACTGCAACGGCGACGTCCCGGGCCGCACCGCATGCCGGTGGACGTCGCGACCGGGGCCCCGGCCCCGGAGACGAGGAGCGACGAAGGAGATGGACGTGAACGATCAGCTGCTGCGGACGGACGCCGCAGGTCCCCTGGCCCGAGCGGAGGGCGCCGGTCTCGGCCTCAACGACTCCATCTACAACCGGCTCCTCAAGGAGCGCATCATCTGGCTCGGCTCCGAGGTGCGCGACGAGAACGCGAACGCGATCTGCGCGCAGATGATGCTCCTCGCCGCGGAGGACCCGGAGAAGGACATCTGGCTCTACATCAACTCGCCGGGCGGCTCGATCACGGCCGGCATGGCGATCTACGACACGATGCAGTACATCCAGCCCGACGTCGCGACGATCGCGATGGGCATGGCCGCCTCGATGGGCCAGTTCCTGCTCTCGTCGGGCACCAAGGGCAAGCGCTACGCGACGCCCCACGCCCGCGTCATGATGCACCAGCCGTCCGGCGGGATCGGTGGCACGGCGACCGACGTGCGCATCAACGCCCAGCTGATCATGCACATGAAGCGCGTGCTCTCGGAGCTGACGGCCGAGCAGACGGGCCAGTCGCTCGAGCAGATCATCAAGGACAACGACCGGGACAACTGGTTCACCGCCGAGGAGGCGAAGGAGTACGGCTTCGTCGACCACGTCGTCACGAACGCCTCGTCGGTGACCGGCGGCGGCGGCACCACGGCCTCCTGACCCGTAACCCAGACTTCATCCGAGGAGAACCCGTGAGCTTCAGCGCCGAGTCCCAGTATCTGTCCACCGCGCAGCGCCTCGCCGGCGCGGGCGCCCGTCCGGGCGGCGTCGCGCTGCCCGGTGGCGCCCCGTCGTCGCGCTACGTGCTCCCGCAGTTCGAGGAGCGCACGGCCTACGGCTTCAAGCGCCAGGACCCCTACACCAAGCTGTTCGAGGACCGCATCATCTTCCTGGGCGTCCAGGTCGACGACGCGTCCGCCGACGACGTCATGGCCCAGCTCCTCGTGCTCGAGAGCCAGGACCCGGACCGCGACGTCATCCTGTACATCAACTCGCCGGGCGGGTCGTTCACCGCGATGACCGCGCTCTACGACACGATGCAGTACATCAAGCCGCAGATCCAGACGGTGTGCCTGGGCCAGGCGGCGTCCGCCGCCGCGGTCCTGCTCGCCGCAGGTCAGCCCGGCAAGCGCCTCGCGCTGCCCAACGCGCGCGTGCTGATCCACCAGCCCGCGATGGAGGGCGGTGGCTACGCGCAGGCGTCGGACATCGAGATCCACGCGAACGAGCTGATCCGCATGCGCGAGTGGCTCGAGGACACCCTCGCGCTGCACTCGGGCAACCCGGTCGAGCAGGTCCGCCAGGACATCGAGCGCGACAAGATCCTCACCGCCGCCCAGGCGAAGGACTACGGTCTCGTCGACCAGGTGCTCGAGAGCCGCAAGGCCGTCGCGGTCAACAAGCCCTGACGACTCGCACGGCACGCACGAGCCGGGACGATCACCACCGCGCCGCCGACTCCTCCGGGAGCGGCGGCGCGGTGCGTTGCGCGCGAGGTGTTGTAGAGATGTGACCTGCGCACGGGGAGCCCACCTGACAACGGGGGTCCCGTGGTGTGGAATGGGGAGAAGGACCCGCTCGGACGTGGCGACGGCCCGGGACGCCGTGAGACGGCGGACCGACGTGGCCACCCGGACAAGGAGACGCGTAGTGGCTCGTATCTCGGACGGCGCCGACCTGCTCAAGTGCTCGTTCTGCGGGAAGTCGCAGAAGCAGGTCAAGAAGCTCATCGCGGGCCCCGGCGTGTACATCTGCGACGAGTGCATCGACCTGTGCAACGAGATCATCGAGGAGGAGCTCGCCGAGGCCACCGAGCTCGGGCTCGTCGACCTGCCCAAGCCTCGCGAGATCTTCGACTTCCTCGGGCAGTACGTCATCGGCCAGGACCCGGCGAAGCGCGCCCTGGCCGTCGCCGTCTACAACCACTACAAGCGGATCCAGGCCGGCGAGTCGACGAAGGCGTCGTCCGACGACCAGGACCACGTGGAGCTGGCGAAGTCGAACATCTTGTTGATCGGTCCGACGGGGACGGGCAAGACGTATCTGGCGCAGACGTTGGCGCGGATGTTGAACGTGCCGTTCGCGATCGCGGACGCCACGGCGCTCACCGAGGCCGGGTATGTCGGGGAGGACGTGGAGAACATCCTGCTGAAGCTGGTGCAGGCGGCGGACTTCGACGTGAAGAAGGCCGAGCAGGGGATCATCTACATCGACGAGATCGACAAGGTGGCCCGCAAGGCGGAGAACCCGTCGATCACGCGTGACGTGTCGGGTGAGGGTGTGCAGCAGGCGTTGCTCAAGATCATCGAGGGCACGAGCGCGTCGGTGCCGCCGCAGGGTGGTCGTAAGCACCCGCACCAGGAGTTCATCCAGGTGGACACGTCGAACGTGCTGTTCATCGTGGCGGGGGCTTTTGCGGGGTTGGACGACATCGTGGCGGCGCGGGCTCGTAAGCGCGGGGTGGGTTTTGGTGCGCCGATCGACACGGGTGCGGGGGAGGACCTGTTCGCGCAGGTGCGTCCGGAGGATCTGCACCGGTACGGGTTGATCCCGGAGTTCATCGGGCGGTTGCCGGTGATCGCGTCGGTGGGGGCGTTGGACGCGGAGGCGTTGGTGCGGATCTTGACGCAGCCGAGGAACGCGTTGGTCAAGCAGTATCAGCGGATGTTCGCGATCGACGGGGTGGAGCTGGAGTTCACCGACGAGGCGGTCGAGGCGGTCGCGGAGCAGGCGTTGCTGCGCGGCACGGGGGCGCGGGGGCTGCGCGCGATCATGGAGGAGGTGCTGCAGCAGGTAATGTTCGACGTGCCGTCGCGTGACGACGTGGAGCGGGTCGTGATCACCCGCGAGGTCGTGCTCGACAACGTCAACCCGACCATCGTGCCGCGCACCACCACCCGCACCCGCACCCCCCGCGAGAAGTCCGCGTAGTTCCGTCCTGGTCCTGGTCGGGTCCGGTCGGGACGGGGCGGCGCGCGCGCCGCCCACCATCCGCGCCGCTCGTCCCTCGCGTCGCTCCCGCCAGACCCACCACGACGGCGCACGCACCACCCCGACCCGCCCTTTCGCCGTCGGGTCACCACAGCCGTGGGCCGGGCACGACACGGGCGTGGTGCTCGCGCGGTCGGTGCGGGCTCCGGTCAGGCGTCCGTGCCGACCTTCGCGCCGTACAGGTCGTCGATCGTGGAGGCGAAGTCCTCGATGACGCGGGCGCGCTTCACCTTGAGCGAGGGCGTGAGGTAGCCGTTCTCCTCGGTGAAGTCCGTGGCCAGGACGCTGATCTTCCGTATCGACTCGGCGCGGGAGACGGCGTCGTTCGCGCGCTCGACGGCGTGGTCCAGGGCCTCCAGGACCCGCGGGTCCTGCGCGGCGGTCTCGGCGTCCATGGCGGGAAGGCCGTGGGTCGAGAGCCAGCCGGGAAGCATCTCGGCGTCGAGCGTCACGAGCGCGCCGATGAAGGGGCGCTGGTCGCCGACGACGACGACCTGGCTGACGATCGGGTGGGCTCGCAGGCGGTCCTCGAGGACTGCCGGTGCGACGTTCTTGCCGCCCGCGGTGACGATGATCTCCTTCTTGCGCCCGGTGATCCGGAGATAGCCGTCGGCGTCGAACGAGCCGAGGTCGCCCGTGCGGAACCAGCCGTCCTGGAGCGCCTCGGCGGTGAGGTCCGGCCGGTTGCGGTAGCCCCGGAACACGTGGTCGCCCTTGACGAGGAGCTCGCCGTCGGCGTCGATCCGCAGGGCCGTCCCGGGGAACGCGGGGCCGACGGTGCCGATCTTGGTCAGCCCGGGAAGGTTCACCGCGGTGGGCGCGGTGGTCTCCGTGAGCCCGTAGCCCTCGAGGATCCGCAGCCCCACGCCGCGGAAGAAGTGTCCGAGGCGCTCACCGAGCGGTGCGCCGCCGGAGATCGAGTGGGTGAGCTGTCCGCCCATCGCGCCGCGCAGCGTGCGGTAGACGAGACGGTCCGCGACGGCGTGCTGCACCCGCAGCGGGAGAGACGGGCCGCGCGGGGTGTCCAGCGCGCGCGAGTACGAGATCGCGACCTTAGCCGCCCAGTGGAACGGCTTCGCCTTCCCGCCGGCCCGGGCCTTGTGCTCCGCCGAGTTGTACACCTTCTCGAAGACGCGGGGCACCGCGAGGAGGAAGGTCGGCCGGAACGTCCCGAGGTCGGCGACGAGGTTCTTCGTGTCGGAGCTGTGCGCGAGGACCGAGTCGGCCGCCACGACGACCACCTGGATGAAGCGCGCGAAGACGTGCGCGAGCGGCAGGAAGAGCAGGGTGCGCGCGCCGGGCGAGTCGAGGATCTCGGCGAGGCCTGCGCGACCGTTCATCGCGAGGTGGACGAAGCTGCGGTGCGTGAGCTCGACGCCCTTGGGACGTCCCGTCGACCCGGACGTGTAGATGATCGTGGCGAGGTCGTCGGCCGACTGGGCGGACCGGCGTCGGGCCACCTCCTCCGCCGGGACGTCGCGCCCGGCCGCACGCAGCATGTCGACGGCGCCGTCGTCGAGGACGAGGACGTCCGCGAGGCCGGGCAGGTCGGCACGGACCGACGCGACGGACGCCGCGTGCTCGGCGGTCTCGACGATGGCGAGACGGACGTCGGCGTCGGAGCAGATCCAGTGCACCTGGTCGGGGGACGACGTCTCGTAGACGGGGACGGGGACGGCACCGACGGCCCACGCGGCGAAGTCGAGGAGCGTCCACTCGTACCGCGTGCGCGACATGATCGCGACGTGGTCGCCCACCGCGACGCCGTGCGCGACGAGACCGCGCGCCACGGCCAGGACGTCGTCCGCGAACTGCTGGACGGTCATCGTCGTCCACGGGGCGCCCGGCGCGTCGCGTCGCTCGATCATCGGGGCGGTCGCCGCACGCGCGACGCGGTCGAGCAGGAGCGTGCTGATGGTCGCGCGAGGGGAGACCTCGACGAGGCTCGGCGACACGTGTTCCGTCATGGGGACTCTCCGCTGAGTGGGACGGTCAGGGTGGGACGGCGTGCCACTTTACTCCGTACTCGCGGTACTGCGTTCCATCGTCCTGGTCGCACGCGCGTGCGCTGCCAGGTGGGCCGCCGTCGGGTCGGGGCGAGTCACGGGCGGACCTAGGATCGGGGGGTGACGACGAACCCCGAGCAGCCGGCGCCGTCGGGCGCGCACGAGATCCCCCCGGAGATCCTCACGCTGCGCGCCAGCATCGACAACATCGACGCCGCGCTCATGCACCTGCTCGCCGAGCGCTTCAAGTTCACCCGGCGCGTCGGCGAGCTCAAGGCCGCGGGGGGACTGCCTCCCGCCGACCCCAGCCGGGACCGGCAGCAGATCGAGCGGCTCACCGGCATCGCGTCGGCGGCCGGTCTCGATCCGGATTTCGCCGAGGCGTTCCGCGAGTTCATCGTCCACGAGGTCATCCGTCACCACGAGCACATCGCCGCGGAGCACGCCGCCGCGGGGGGCTCCGTGCCCGTCCTCGACACGTACTCCTGAGCGCCGCCCGGTCGGCGGGTGCGCGGTGGCGCGGCCTGCCGATGTGACGGACCCTGGTGGGGACCGAGGGCGGGCCGCCACGGTCCGTGACGAGGCCCGCCCGTCTGCCGACGGACGTCATGAGGTGTTCGCATGAAGATCGATTGGCTCAAGCCTCTCCTCGGCCACCCGGGCCCCTTCGCGACGGTGTACATCGACGCGACGCGGGCGAACGAGGCCGGAGACCGCGAGGTCGAGAACCGCTGGAAGGGCGTACGGCGCCAGCTGCGTCAGGAGGGCGCCCCCGACGCCGTGCTCGACGACCTCGAGGAGGTGGTGCTCCGGCCGACGCGGGTCGCGGGCACGCACGGGCGCGTGCTGATCGCGGACGACACGGGAGTGCTCGTCGACCGGGTCGTGAAGGACCCGCCGGCGCTCACCAAGGGCTCGTGGGGCCCCGTCCCGGCGCTCCTCCAGGCGGCTCGCGCCGCGGACGAGTCCGTCGACTACGTGCGGGTCGTCGTCGATCGTCAGGGTGCGGACCTCACGTGGTCGGTCGCCGGCGGCCACCTGCCCTACGGCGACGCCGAGTCGGTCGAGGGCGGGCACGACGTCATCAACAAGGTCAGCACCGGCGGGCTCTCGCAGAAGCGCATCGAGTCGCGTGCGGAGGACTCCTGGGAGCGCAACGCGGAAGCCGTCGCCGCGGAGATCGAGCGCCAGGCGGCGGAGTACCGACCGGAGCTCGTGCTGCTGACGGGCGACGTGCGGGCCGTCCCCCTCGTGCGCGGCGCGCTCGGCCGGACGACGGCGGAGCTCGTCGTCGAGGTACCGGGCGGAGGCCGCGGTCCGGGCATCAACGAGGCCGCGTTCGAGGCGAACGTCGCCGACGCGCTCGACAGCTTCCGTGAGCGGCGACGGGAGAAGGTCCTCGCCGAGTTCCGTCAGGAGCAGGGACGCGAGTCCGGCGCGGTGACGTCCGTCGAGGACGTCGTGGCGGTGCTCTCGCGGGGCCAGGTCAAGGAGCTCGTCCTGGCGGACGAGTACGGCCAGGACACCGCGCTCGACGGCCGGTCGCTCTGGATCGGACCGAGCCCGCTGCACATCGCGGCGTCCAAGGAGGCGATCGAGGACCTCGGCGTCACCGAGGGGTTCGAGAAGCTGCCCGCGACCGTCGCGCTCGTGCGCGCGGCCATCGGGCAGGACGCCGGCCTGACGTTCGCCCCCGAGGGCAGCGTCGAGCTCATCGAGGGCGTCGGGGCGACGCTGCGATGGACGGACGAGGGCACGCCGCGCGAGGTCGCAGCGACGATGTCCGGGGACGACTCGCGGCTGCGCGGCGAGATCATCTGACGGGATTCGTGGCCGCGCCTCGTGTGCTGGGCGGGACGACGACGGGCCCCGACCTTCGCGGTCGGGGCCCGTCGTGCTTCGGTCAGGTCGTGCTGCGTCAGGCCTTCTTGCGGGCCTCGGGCTCGCCGAGCTCCGAGGAGACGACGACGATCCCGCCCTGGACGGCCGGGTCGCCCTGGCCCTCGGTCGCCTCGACGAGGTCGAGCATGCCGGTGACGCGCCCGCCGTTGCGGACGTCGACCACCGCCGCCTCCACGCCGGCGAGCGAGGCGCCGGGGACCGCGACGGTCGCGGCGAGGATCGGCGTGCGCATCGACACCTTGGCCTCGGACTTGACCTTGCGCAGGGCGGCGAGCGCGTGCCCTGCGGCGGCGAGCACGGCCGGGTCGGCATCGCCGGAGGCCGAGCGCGCGACGTCGGGCGTGGGCCACGGCGCGCGGTGGATCGAGCCCTCCGACGCGCGCCACCACGACCAGACCTCCTCGGTCGCGAACGGCACGAACGGCGCGAAGAGGCGCAGGAGCGTGTCGAGCGCGATGGCGAGCGCGACGCGCGCGGACCGGGTCTCGGGCGACACCTCCGACGCGGCGGCTCCGGCACCGTAGGCGCGGTCCTTGACGAGCTCGAGGTAGTCGTCGCAGAACGTCCAGAAGAACGTCTCCGTGGTCTCGAGCGCGCGCGTGTGGTCGTACGCCTCGAACGCCTCGGTCGCCTTCTCGACGACGGACGCGAGACCCGCGAGCATCGCGCGGTCGAGCGTCTCGGTGACGAGCGCGGGGTCGAGGACGATCTCTCCCGTCCCGGTCTCCGCGTCGACACCGAACGACAGCGCGAACTTCGACGCGTTGAGGATCTTGATCGCGAGGCGACGACCGATCTTCATCTGGCCGACCTCGAACGCGGCGTCCGTGCCGAGGCGCGCCGACGCCGCCCAGTAGCGCACCGCGTCCGAGCCGTGCTCCTCGAGCAGGCTCATCGGCGTCACGACGTTGCCCTTGGACTTCGACATCTTCTTGCGGTCGGGGTCGAGGATCCAGCCCGAGATCGCAGCGTTCTTCCACGGCAGCGAGTCGAACTCGAGGTGCGAGCGCACGACCGTGGAGAAGAGCCACGTGCGGATGATGTCCTGGCCCTGGGGGCGCAGGTCCATGGGGAAGACGCGCTCGAACAGGTCGGGGTCCACCTCCCAGCCGCCCGCGATCTGCGGCGTGAGCGAGGACGTCGCCCACGTGTCCATGATGTCGTTCTCGCCGACGAAGCCGCCCGGCTTCCCGCGCTGGTCCTCGGTGTACCCGGCGGGCACGTCGGACGACGGGTCGACCGGGAGGACCTCCTCCGACGGGACGATCGGGTGGTCGTGGTCGACGTCGCCGGACTCGAGCACGGGGTACCACAGCGGGATCGACACGCCGAAGAAGCGCTGGCGCGAGACGAGCCAGTCGCCGTTGAGACCGCCGACCCAGTTCTCGTAGCGCACCCGCATGAAGTCGGGGTGGAACCCGAGCTCCTTGCCGCGCTGCAGCAGCTCGCCACGCAGGTCGCGGCGCGTCCCGTCCGCGGCGGTCCAGTCGCGGCCGCCGTTGCGGATGTACCACTGTCGCGACGTGACGATCTCGAGCGGCTTCTCGCCCCGCTCGTAGAAGTTGGCCATGCGCTTGGTCGGGACGGGCTCGCCGACGAGGTCTCCGGAGTCCCGCAGGGCGTCGACGACGACCTGGCGCGCCGAGAACGTCGTCTTCCCGGCCATCTCGGCGAAGAGCCCCTGACCGGAGTGCGACGTGACCCACTCGGGGGTCTCGCGCACGACGCGCCCGTCGCGCTGGATGATCGAGCGCGTCGGCAGCTGCAGCTCGCGCCACCACTGCACGTCCGTCAGGTCGCCGAACGTGCAGCACATCGCGATGCCCGCGCCCTTGTCGGGCTCCGCGGCCGGGTGCGCGAGGACGGGGAGCTCGACGTCGAAGAGCGGCGAGCGCACGGTCGTGCCGAACAGGTGCTGGTAGCGCTCGTCGTCCGGGTGCGCGATGAGCGCGACGCACGCCGCGAGCAGCTCGGGACGCGTGGTCTCGATGTGCACGACCTCGCCCGTGTCCGCGCCGTCGGCGGTGCGGTGGAAGGCGACCTTGTGGAAGTGGCCCGGGTACTCGCGCGCCTCGAGCTCGGCCTGCGCGACCGCCGTCTGGAACGTCACGTCCCACAGTCCCGGCGCCTGCGCCTGGTAGGCCTCGCCGCGTGCGAGGTTGCGCAGGAACGCGCGCTGGGCGGCAGTCCGCGACCGCGCGTCGATCGTCTGGTAGGTCTGCGCCCAGTCGACGGACAGGCCGAGGCGGCGCCAGACCGCCTCGAACTGCTTCTCGTCCTCGACGGTGAGGCGCTCGCACAGCTCGATGAAGTTGCGTCGGCTGACGGGCACGTCCGGAGTCTTCGACGACTTGCCCTCGCCGCCCTCCTGCGGGGGCACGAAGCCCTCGACGTAGGGCAGCGTCGGGTCGCACCGCACGCCGTAGTAGTTCTGCACGCGGCGCTCGGTGGGCAGGCCGTTGTCGTCCCAGCCCATCGGGTAGAAGACCTCGAGACCACGCATGCGCTGGTAGCGGGCGACGACGTCGGTGTGCGTGTACGAGAAGACGTGGCCCACGTGCAGCGACCCGGACGCCGTGGGCGGCGGGGTGTCGATCGAGTAGATCTGCTCGCGAGTCTTCGTCCGGTCGAACGCGTACGTGCCCTGCTCGGCCCAGCGGGCGCCGTGCGTGTCCTCGAGGCCGTCCAGGCTCACGCGGTCGGGTACTCCCGTGACCACCGCGCGGACGACGTCGCCGGCTACCTGACCGGCGGTGGGGGTCGTTGCTGCAGCGGGGTCTGCCGCGCCTACGTGCGCGTTCGTCGGGAAGTCGCTCATGGTCGCCCATTCTCCCAGATCCCCGGGTGCTCACGGACGGCGTCTCGCCGCATGGCCGCGAGGCTGTGGGTGGGCTCGGCGGCAGGTCGACGCGCCGGTCGCGCGCCGGTCGACGCGCCGGTCGACGCGCCGGTCGACGCGCCGGTCAGGCGCGGTCGAGCAGCGCTGCGACGACGAGGGCGACGACGGCGACGAGCGGCGGGAGGAGGACGGTCCACGACGGGCCGCGGCGACGCAGGCGCCCGCTCGCTGCCACCGGAGTCGCCGGTCGTCCGTCTGGCGGCCCCGGCTGCCTGCGCAGGGCCGCGTGCGCGCCGCCCAGCTGTGCGGAGAGCCACCCGGCCGTCCGCAGGACCCACTCCCACGTCGCGGGGTCCAGGGTGACGAGCGGCTGCCTGCTGTAGAGGAACAGCCGGTCGTCGACCACCTCCACCGACACGGGGACGGGGGCCTCCACGATGCCGCCGAGGACGTCGGGGGAGAGCACGGCCCGCGCCTCGTCCTGGGCGCCGTCGAGGCACGAGACGCGCACACGCCCGCCGAGCTCGCCGTCGAGCTCGAGCTCCTGCGAGCGGTCGAGCGCGTGCGGGGTCGGGGCGCCCCGCGAACCGTCGGTGCGTCGCGTCTCGACCACCAGGTGGGGCAGCGCCCGGTCGAGCGTGACCATCGCGTACCACCACACGTGGATCTCGACGGCCTTCCCGCGCTGCTCCTGGTAGCTGTACGCGGCGACCTCCACGGGCCGGGCGCCGCGCGTGCGCACGACGTCCCGTGCCGTGCGCGGTCGCCCGACGCCGAAGAGCATGCCGGGGCGATCGGGAGCCTCGATCGACGGCTCGAAGTCGAAGCCGTTGGCGGCCGCGAAGCGGCTGAGCCGGTACGTCTGCTCGCCGGCCTGCACCGAGCCCCGCCGCACCGCCACGACGACCAGGCACAGGGTCACGACCGCGGCGGGCACCGCGAGCCAGGGCACGACGGCGAGCGGGGTGTCGACGCCGAGCGCGTGCAGCCCCAGGGCGACGAGGGCCAGGACGACGGCGATCGCGGCCGCCACGACGGCGAGCGCCAGCGCGCCGAGGATCGTCCCGACGACTGCGCCGAGCACGACGCGGCCGGGCGACCGGGGACCGTGGACCGTCCGCGAGCGCTGGTACGCCCGCACCGCCGCACGGTCGACGGGCTCGACGAGCGCGCGCCCGTCCAGCGGAGGGACGCTCCCAGGCGAGGTCGGCACGGTCACGACGCGAGGCTAGCGTCCGCGATGACCGCGCAGGTGGAGCGGGCATAGGCTCGTGGCCATGTCCTCAGACCTCACCGTCGGCTACGCCGCCATGCTGGAGCAGTTCCACCCGACCGAGGCCGTCGAGCTCTCGGCGTACGCGGAGGAGCACGGCTTCTCCGGCACGATGGCGGCCGACCACTTCCAGCCCTGGGTCCCGGCTCAGGGGCAGTCGTCGTTCGTGTGGAACGTCCTGACCGCGCTCGGCGAGCGCACGTCCGGCGACCTCGGCCCGGGCGTCACCGCTCCGACGTTCCGCTGGCACCCGGCGATGGTCGCGCAGGCCTCGGCGACGCTCGCCGCGATGTACCCCGGCCGGCACTGGCTCGGTCTCGGTTCCGGAGAGGCGCTCAACGAGCACGTCGTCGCGGGCTACTGGCCCGAGGCGCCCGAGCGCATCAACCGCATGTTCGAGGCGATCGACGTCATCAAGAAGCTCTTCACCGCCTCGCTCGCGGGCAAGGACGTCAAGCACTCCGGGCAGTTCTACAAGATGGAGTCCACGCGGCTGTGGACCATGCCCGAGGTCCCGCCGGAGATCCTCGTCGCGACCGCCGGCCCGGTGACCGCCAAGCGCGCGGGGCGCCACGCCGACGGCCTCATCACGGTCGGGGCGCCGCTCGAGAAGATCTCCATGCTGTTCGGCAAGTTCGACGACGGCGTGCGCGAGTCCGGTCGCGACCCGCAGGCCATGCCCAAGGTCCTCCAGCTCCACCTCTCCTGGGCGCAGACGGACGAGGAGGCGCTCGCCAACGCGATGCACGAGTGGCCCAACGGCGGCATGAAGTTCCCGAAGGCCGACATCCGCTCGCCGCACGACTTCGAGCAGATGGCCAAGCTCGTGCGCCCCGAGGACTTCGAGGGGCGCATGGTCATCTCGGCGGACCCGGACGAGCACCGGGCCTACATCCAGAAGTTCGTCGACCTCGGGTTCGACCGTATCTACCTCCACAACGTGGGTCGCAACCAGCGCGAGTGGATCGAGACGTTCGGCCGCGACGTCCTGCCGAAGCTCTCGCGGTGACCGGGACCGTGCCCGACGGCGCGTCGCCGGGCGGTACGACGGCGCGCGTGGCCGTGTGGGCGCCGTCCGGCCTGGGGGAGGTGCAGCCCGGAGACGACCTCGCGGCGCTCGTCGGCGACCTGCTCGCCCGGGACGTGCCCGCGGGCGAGGACCCGCTCGTGGAGGGCGACGTCGTCGTCGTGACGAGCAAGATCGTGTCGAAGGCGGAGGGGCGCGTCGTGGCCGCCACCGACCGCGAGCAGGCGATCACCGACGAGACGGTGCGGGTCGTCGCGACGCGCGAGCGCCCCGGCCTGCCGCCGCTGCGGATCGTCGAGAACCGCCTGGGGCTCGTCATGGCGGCCGCCGGTGTCGACGCGTCCAACACGCCCGACGGCACCGTCCTGCTCCTGCCGCTCGACCCGGACGCCTCCGCCCGCGCGCTGCGGGCGGTGCTGCGCGACCGGTTCGGCGTCGAGCGCCTGGGCGTCGTCGTGACCGACACGATGGGACGCGCGTGGCGCGACGGACTCGTCGACGTCGCGATCGGCGCGGCGGGGGTCGCGCTCGTCGACGACCTGCGGGGCGGCGTCGACACCCACGGCCGCCCGCTGTCCGTGACCGTGACGGCGGTCGCCGACGAGATCGCGTCGGCGAGCGAGCTCGTGCGCGGCAAGGCCGACGGGCGGCCCGTCGCTGTCGTCCGGGGGCTCGGCACGCACGTCACCGCCGACGACGGGCCGGGCGCCCGGGTGCTCGTGCGACCGTCCGTGGACGACCTGTTCCGTGAGGGCAGCGCCGAGGCGCACGCGCGGGGACGCGAGGACGGGTATGCCGAGGGCTACCGCGAGGGATTCGCCGAGGGGTTCCGCGAGGGGTCGGGAACCGCGTCCGTGGGGGACGATCGGCTCCTCCGGTAAGGGCTGGCCGAGGCCGCCCGTCCACGCCTAGCCTGCTCGGATGCTGCCTGCCACCTGGATCGAGCACCGCCGACCCGACGACCGCGAGCCCGTCGGGTGGATCCGCCCGGAGGGCGACGAGTGGGTCGCGGTCTCCCTGCTCGGGCGTGACCTCACGGGCCCCGTCGACTGGCTCGCCGCCGAGGAGGCGCTCGAGGAGACGGGGCTGTCCTGGCTCGCCGACGTCTGGACGCTCGAGCGGGACGGCGGCGAGCCGCTGCGCGTGCGTCTCGTCGAGGTGACGCCGGACGGGGTCGTGGTCCAGACCGACGACTTCGGCGCGATCGACGTCCCCGTCGTCCGGTACGACCTGCCGTGGCCCGCCCCGGACGCGCTGCGGCCGCGACGCGCCGGGGACCCCGACGGCTGGGCGCCGGTCACGGGCTGACGCGGCCGTCGACGTCGGTGCGCAGCCCGACGAGACGGGCGCTGTCGTCCCAGAGACGTCGTGACAGCTCCTCGTCGCGCGCCGCCTCCGACGGGTACGGCCACGTGAGCCGCCCGCGCCGCAGCGCCGCGTACGAGCGCCCCGGCGGCGGGGCGACGTGCCGGAGCGCCAGCGCGGACAGGGCGAGCCCGGCGGCGTCCCGGGTGTTGAGGGCCGGGTCGAACCACCGGAGCGGCGTGCCGACCGGCGTGCCGAGGACGGCCCACGCCGCCCGCAGCCGCAGAGGCAGGCCCTGGACCAGGCCGGTGCCGAACACCTGGCCCGGATCGAAGGCGACGGCGCGCACCCCGCGGGACCGGAGGTCGTCGACCTCGGACAGCGCCCGCACGGTGAGGACCGTGCACAGCTTCGACGCCGTGTACGCGTGCTGCCCGGCCCGGCGCGGCCGGACGTCGCGACCGGGGTCGCGCTCGGGGAACGCGAGCAGCCGTGCGTCCGCGTGCCGCGGCGGTGCGAGCCCGGCACCGGTGGCTGGGTCGTGCGCGCCGCTCGTGGTGAGCACGACGACGGCGCCGTCGGCGAGCAGCGGCAGCAGGAGGCGGAGCACCAGGTAGTGCGCGAGGTGGTTCACCGCGAACGTCGTCTCGAAGCCGTCGACGGTCCGCTCCTCGACGCTCGGCCGGATGACGCCAGCGTTGAGCACGAGAGCGTCGATGCGCTCGTCGCCGAGCCTCTCCCGGGTCGCGGCCGCGAACTCGCGGACGGAACCCAGCCGGGCCAGGTCGAGCGGGACGGCCTCGCCCTCTTCTCGCGCCCGGCGTGCGCCCAGGAGCAGCCGGGGGCCGTCCGCCCGCGTGATCCGGTCGGCCGCGACGGCGCCGAACCCCGAGGTTCCCCCCGTCATGACGACCGTCCCCATGGTCTGTCGCCTCCTCCGAGTGTGCGGCGTCCTACGACCCATCGAAGCGTGGCCCGTGCGGGCAGGGCCATGTCGGGGGCGCGCGCCCGCCTGTCCGTGCGTCTACCGTGAGGACGTGGATCCGTTCGCCGACCTCCTGGACGGCGTCCGTGCCCGGACGGCGGCCTTCTGCCAGGCCGTCCTCGAGCCGCCCTGGGCGCTGCGCATCGCCGACGAGGCGCCGCTCGCGCTCGTCACGATCCTGCGCGGGCAGGCGTGGGTGGTGCCCGACGACGGCGAGCCCGTGCAGCTGTGCACGGGCGACGTCGCTCTCGTCAAGGGCCCCGGGCCGTACACGGTCGCCGACGATCCCGCGACGGTCCCCGCGCTCGTCGTCACGCCCCGAGACCGGCTGAGGACGCCGGAGGGCGTCGACGTGACGGACGAGCTCGTGCGCGCGTGGCGCTCCGCCGGGCCCGGGAGCGACGGCACGACCGTCGTCGCGAGCGGCACGTACCGCGTGACGGGTGACGTGACGGCGCGCCTGCTCAGCGCGCTGCCGCCGATCGTCCTGGTCGGCCGCGCCGAGGTCGACGGACCGGTGCCGGACCTGCTGGGCCGTGAGGTCGGCCGCGACCGGCCCGGTCAGCAGGTGCTCCTCGACCGTCTCCTCGACGTCGCGCTCGTCGAGACCCTGCGGGCGTGGTTCGCCCGGCCGGGAGCCGCGGCGCCGGGGTGGTACCGCGCGCAGGGCGACCCGATCGCCGGACCTGCGCTCCGGTCGATGCACGACGACCCGGCACGGCCGTGGACCGTCGCCGACCTGGCCGCGAGCGTCGGCTGCTCCCGTGCGGCCCTCGCACGTCGCTTCACCGCGATCGTGGGCGAGCCCCCGATGACCTACCTCCGCGACTGGCGGATCGCGCTCGCCGCCGACCTGCTGCGCTCGACCGACCTCACGGTCGACGCGATCGCGCGACGGGTCGGCTATGCCAACGCCTTCGCGCTGAGCGTCGCCTTCAAACGGGCGCGCGGGACGTCGCCGTCGCGCCATCGCGCCGGCGAGGCGGCCGTCCCTCCCTCGAGGGATCCGGGAGGCAGCGGCTCGCCCCGTCCGCGGGCTCAGCCTGCGTCGGTCGTGCCCTCGTAGAGACCGACGTGGTTGCCGTCGGCATCGGTGAAGATCGCCCACCACGACGTCGGGCTGATCTCCGAGCGCTCCATGACGACGGTGCCGCCGAGCTCCCGGACCTTGGCGAGGGTGTCGTCGATCGAGTCGACCTCCACGTAGCTGCGCGGCTGCGTGAAGCCCTCCGAGCGCGGGGCGAGCCCGCCGCCGCTGATCTTGTTCGGTGCCTGCCACATCGGGTAGCCCTCGAAGCCCGGGATCTCGGCGATCTGCCAGCCGAACAGCTCGCCGTAGAAGGCCGTCGCCCGAGCGGTGTCGCTCACCGGGATGTCGATGTGGGTGATGTCGCCGTGCGCCACGATGCCTCCAGGGCCGATGTGCAGCGGGCGGGACCGCCCGCCTCCGCCAGGCTAGGGCGTCACGGCGCGGTCGTCACCCCTTCTCGGGGTCCGACGGCGCAGGCCCGGCTCGGTCCGGGGCCGCGTGCTCGGCCGGCACCAGCCCGGGAGGCTCCTCCGTCGTGCCTCCACCGGCCTCGCCCGCCTCGCCGGCCTCGCCGGACTCGACGAGCTCGTCGGGCGCCTCGTCGGTGCGTCGCGGTCGGCCGTCGGGCGGCATGGTCGGGGCGGCGACCGCCGCCACGTCGTCGCCCGAGAGCCAGCGCAACCAGCCGGAGCGGGGGTCGCCCTCGAGCAGCAGCGCGCGGACGAGCAGCGTGAGCGGGATCGCGAGGATCGCGCCGAGCGGGCCGATGACGAACGTCCAGAAGACGACCGACACGAAGCTCAGGGTGAGGCTGAGGTTCACGGCGTCGGCGACGAACTTGGGCTGCACGAGCACCTGGAGGACGACGTTGACCACGCAGTAGACGGCGACCACGGCGAGCGCGAGCTGCCAGCCACCCACGACGAACGCCATGATCGCCGGCGGGACGAGGCCGAGGACGAACCCGATGTTGGGCACGAAGTTCGTGACGAAGGCGAGGATCGCCCAGACGACGGGCGCGGGGACGCCGAGGATCGTCAGCGCGATGCCGTCGATGACCGCGACGACGGCACCGAACGACGCGTTGACGACGAAGTAGCGACGCACGCCGCCGCTGAACCGCGTCGCGCGGTCGACCGGCCCGGCCTGGCTCGCGCCGAATACCTGGGACGCCGTCGAGTACCGCGCGCCGTCGGCCGCCATGAAGATCGCGTACGCGAGCACGAAGAAGAAGGCCGTCGCGATGCCGAGCACGGTGCTGCTCACGCCCCCGGCCAGGGAGAGGAGGCGCGACGGCTCGAGCCACGACGTCGCGGCGTCGGCGACGTCCGTGTCGATCCCGAGGGTGGCGAGCTGGTCGACGAGGTCGCGCATCGCCTGCTGGAGCTGGGGCAGGTACGACTGCACGAGGTCGGCGAACTGGAAGCCCGCGAAGACGAGCATCGCGAGCAGCGCGGCGAGGATGAGGTAGGCGACGACGATCACGGCGGTCGTGGCAGCCCATCGGGGCCACCCGTGCCGCTCGAGGGGGAAACGCACCGGGTGGCAGATGATGACGATCACCGCGGCGAGCAGGATCGGGGCGACCACGTCGTTGGCCGCGTAGAGGCCGGCGAGCACGACGACGCCCGCGGCGAGCGTGAGCAGCGTGCGGGTCGCGGGGGCGAGCGAGGGTCCGGCGGGAGTCGACGTCACGCGCCGACAGTAGCGGGCGTCAGGCCTTCGCGGCCTTCGCCGCGGCCTTCTGCTCCTTCTTGAAGGCCCGGACCTCGGTGAGCGACTCGGCGCTCGTCACGTCGGCGATCGAGCGCCGTGAGCCGTCGTCGCCGTAACTCCCGGCGGCCTCGCGCCACCCGGCCGGCTCGACGCCGCGCTGCTTGCCGAGCAGCGCGAGGAAGATCTTGGCCTTCTGCTCGCCGAACCCCGGGAGCGCGCGGAGCCGGGCGAGGACCTCGGCGCCGGTCGGTGCGCCGTCGGCACCCGGGCGCGTCCAGATCTGCGTGACGTCGCCGTCGTAGTCGTCGACGACCGCGCGTGCGAGCGCCTGGACGCGTGCCGCCATCGACCGGCCGTAGCGGTGGATCGCCGGAGGCGTGGTCGCGAGGGTCACGAACGCGTCCGGGTCGGCGTCGGCGACCGCGTGCGGGTCGATCGACCCGAGGCGGTCGCGGATCTTGCGCGGGCCGGCGAAGGCGTGCTCCATCGGGTACTGCTGGTCGAGCAGCATGCCCACGAGCAGCGCGAACGGGTCGCTCGACAGGAGCGCGTCGGTCTCGGGGTCACCGGTGATCCACAGGTCGCGTGCCATGGTTCCCATCATGGCAGCCTCGTGAGAGGTGGCGCCCCGACGACGACCTGTGAGGAGGTGCGTCCCCACCCGGATCGACGGGCCGCGGACCGGTCCGGGCGGACCTTGACGCCGCCCTTCAGGGCGTTGACACGTCACGCCCGCCGGAGGACCGTGGGAGGGGTACGAAGGAGTACGCCATGCGCCGTCGAGTGCTCGTCTGGATGTCCGTGCTGTCGCTGCTGCTCACCGGAGCGTTGCTCACGGGGACCGTCGTCACGGCCCCCGAAGCGTCAGCTCATCCGTACTGCGGTCAGGTGTGGGGCTCGCTCGCGAAGAGCGCGCCGGGCATGTCCGCCGGCAGGCTGACCGACGTCCGCGCCGGGCGCCACGGATGCTTCGACCGGCTCGTGCTCGATGTCGACCGCCCGCTCACCGGATGGTCGGTGCGCTACGTGAGCCAGGTCGTCATGGACGGCTCGGGGAACGTCGTGCCGGTCCGGGGCGGGGCGCGGCTGGAGGTCGTGGCACGCGTCGGCGTCGTCCCGACCGACGCGTTCTTCGTCGGTCCGGGAGGGACGCTCGTCGACACGTCCGGCTACCGCACGTTCCGGCACGTCGCGTGGGCCGGCAGCTTCGAGGGCGTGACGACGATCGGGCTCGGCGTGCGGGCGCGGCTGCCCTTCCGGGCGTTCGTCCTGGCCGGGCCGGGTGCCGGCTCCCGGCTGGTCGTCGACGTCGGGCACGAGTGGTGCGCGACGGGACACCGGGACTGCTGAGACCCGCAGAGGTCAGCCGAGAGAAGAGGACTGCCTGGCCTCCGGGCCAGGCAGTGCGCGGAGCCGCCCCGTGCGGAAGTCGCTGACACCGGTGCGGCGCAGGACGGCGCTCGTCCAGCCCGGCAGGAGCGCGAGGCCGCTCTCCCCGCTGAGACGGCGGACGTCGTCGACCGCGTAGTCGACGCCGCGTCGCTCGAGCACGAACGACCCGGCGGCGTCGATGTTGCGCACCCAGTCGACGTCGGGACCGTACGTGAGGGCGAAGGCGACGCGCACGTGCCCGCCGTCGCGGTACGCGAACGCGAAGACGGGGGTGCGGTACTCGCGCCCGCTGCGTCGTCCGACGTGGCGCACCACCGCCATCGGCCCGACCCCGGTCGCGACGCGCAGCATCACGGGGTTGAGGAGGCGCTTGTTCGTCCGGGTGACCCAGTGCGGCATCGGCATGCCCCATCGTCGCGCGGCGGGAGGCTGGTGCGCGACCTATCGTGACCGGGTGCCGACCCGACTGCTGCTCCTCAGCGACACGCACGTGCCCGCGCGCGCCCGCGCGCTGCCGGACCAGGTGTGGCGCGCGGTCGACGCCGCGGACGTCGTCGTGCACGCCGGGGACTGGGTGGACGTCGCGCTCCTCGACCAGCTCGAGGAGCGCGCGGCGCGGCTCGTCGGCGTCGCCGGGAACAACGACGGTCCCGCGCTGCACGCCCGGCTCCCGGAGGTGGCGCGGACCACGATCGACGGCCTGCGTGTCGCCGTCGTGCACGAGACGGGCGGCAAGGACGGGCGCGAGCGGCGCGCGGACGCCGCGTACCCGGGCACCGACCTGCTCGTCTTCGGGCACAGCCACATCCCGTGGGACACGGTCTCGCCGGCCGGGATGCGGCTGCTCAACCCCGGCTCGCCGACGGATCGCCGGCGTCAGCCGGTCGGCACGTACCTCACCGCGGTCGTCGACGACGGTGAGCTGCACGACGTCGCGCTCGTGCCGGTCGGGCGGTGAGCCGCCCGGGCGCGGGCGCCCGGGCGGGACCCGCCGGTCGCGGTCCCGTCAGGCCGCGCCCGCGCGCTCGCGGTGGGTCGCGGGGCTCACGCCCCGCACGCGCTTGAACGCCGCGCTGAGCGCGAAGGGCGTGCCGTACCCGACGGCGCGCGCGACCGACGCCAGGGTCGCGTCGTCCGCGAGGAGCAGGTCCGCGGCGAGGTCGAGGCGCCACCCCGTGAGGTAGGTCATGGGCGGTTCGCCCACGAGCTCGGTGAACCGCCGGGAGAACGCGGCGCGCGAGAGCCCGACCTCGCGCGCGAGAGACTCGACCGTCCAGGGGTGCGCCGGGTCGTGGTGGATGAGGCGCAGCGCGGCGCCGACGACGGGGTCGGCGTCGGCGCGGTACCAGCCCGGTGCGTCGGGACCGGAGAGCCACGTCCGCAGGCACGAGATGAGGAGGAGGTCGAGCAGGCGGTCGAGCACGGCCTCCTGGCCGGGCAGGTCCTGCACGACCTCGCGCGCGAGCAGCTCGACGAGGGTCGCGTCGACCTCTCCCCGGCGGAGCACGACACGCTGCGGCAGCACGCGCAGGATGCGGCGGCCCACCTCGCCGTCGAGGGGGTAGGTGCCCGTGATGATGACGGTCTCGCCGTCCGGGTCGTTGCCCCACGAGCGCACGCCGAGCACCGTCATGGGGGAGGGGCCGCCGTCGACGGCGCGGCAGACCTCGGTCGGGCCGATGACGACCTGGGGCGCGGTGGTGGGGGAGTCCGCGACGACGTAGTGGTCGGGGCCGCGGAACAGGACGACGTCACCCTCCGTGACCAGCACGCCCGGGTCGTGAGCGCCCCCGTGCCGTGCCGCGCCGTCGACCGGCCCGACCCAGCCCGAGCCGCGCAGCACCGGCACGATCGTCAGCGGCGCCTCGTCCTCGATGCGCAGGCCCCACGGCGGGCTCAGGTGGCTGCGCAGCAGGAACGCGCCGCGCGCGCGAGGTCCGTCGAGCAGTCCGGCGACCACGTCCATGCCGCCAGCGTACGCACGGCTCTGGCGCCGAGACAGCGACCCGCGGCATGAAGACCTGGTTGAGTGCGGTCGGGGACCGCTGTCTCGTCGGGAGATCGCCATCTCGCGACGACGAGACGATCGCGCATGCGGGTGAGCGTCTCGACCATGGAGCGTCTCGACCGGCGCCGGTTGACTGGCACTCGTCACCGCACGAACCACCGGCAGGAGAACGCCATGAGCTCGACCAGCCCCACCACGACGGTCCGCCCCGAGGACCGCGAGACCGCGTCCCCCGACGCTGCGCCCGGGACGGTCCTCGTCCTCGGTGCGACGGGGAAGTCAGGGCGCCGCGTCGCGGACCGGCTCGACGCGCTCGGACTCCCGGTCCGCCGCGGCTCGCGCAGCGGGACCGGACCGGACCGGTTCGCCTGGGACGACGAGACCACGTGGGAGGCCGCGCTCGACGGCGTGGAGGCCGTGTACGTCGCGTACGCGCCGGACCTCGCGATCCCGGGTGCGCCGGAGACGGTCACGCGGTTCGCCGCCCAGGCACGCTCCGCCGGGGTGCGCCGGCTCGTCCTGCTCTCCGGTCGCGGCGAGGCCGAGGCGCAGCGGGCCGAGACCGCCGTCGCGGAGGTCTTCCCGGCCCGCGTCGTCGTCCGCTGCGCGTTCTTCGACCAGAACTTCAGCGAGAGCTTCCTCCTGGAGCCCGTGCTCGAGGGGACGCTCGCGCTGCCGGTGAGCGACGTCGTCGAGCCGTTCGTCGACCTCGAGGACGTCGCCGAGGTGGCCGTCGCAGCCCTGACCGACGACGCCCACGCCGGACAGGTCTACGAGCTCACCGGGCCGCGCCTGCTCACGTTCGCGGACACCGTCGCCGAGATCGCCGCGGCGAGCGGTCGGGACGTGACCTTCGTGCCGATCTCGATGGAGGAGTTCACCGGGGGGCTGACGGCCGCCGGGCTGCCGGACGACGTCGTCGACCTCATGCGCTACCTGTTCGTCGAGGTGCTCGACGGGCGCGGCGCCCACCTCACCGACGGTGTCCGGCGGGCGCTCGGCCGCGAGCCGCGGGACATCCGCGAGTTCGCGTCGCGCGAGGTCGCCGCCTGGTCCGTCGGGGCGCGCGACGTGGCGGGGGAGCGATGAGCGCGTTCGAGGTCCTGGTGGTCGCCGCCGCGGTCGCGACGGGGCTCGCCGGCGGGGTGCTCTACGCGTTCTCGGCGTTCGTCATGGCCGGGCTGCGGCGGCTCGACCCGGGCGCGGCCGCCGCGGCGATGCGGTCGATCAACGTGACGGCGCTGCGGCCGCCCCTGATGCTCCTGCTCGCGGCGTCGGTGCTGCTGCCCGCAGCCGCGGCGGTCGTCGGCCTGGTGGGCGGCGAGCCCAGCGCGGGGCTGGCGCTCGCGGGTGCGGTCGTCGCGCTCGTCGGGATCCTCGGGATCACGGCCGTCGGGAACGTGCCCCTGAACGAACGCCTCGACGCCGCGGTCGACCCGGCGGCCGAGTGGCTGACCTTCGTCCCCCGGTGGCTCGCGTGGAACCACGCGCGCACCGCGGCGGGCGCGGTCGCGACGGCATTGCTGGCGCTCGCGCTCGTCTGAGGTCGCGTCGTCGGGGCGACAGGTCACCGGCGTGACGCGTCGTCCCGACACCCGGGCGGCCGGGGCTGGAATACCGGCGACCGGGACGGGGTTGCCGCCGACATGAGCCACGTCACACCTGCTGAGAACGGTACGGACGACGACGCCACGATCCGCCGGGTCCTCGAGAGCACCGAGACCTGGGCCGTCGTGGGCCTGTCGAGCAACACGGCCCGTGCGGCGTACGGGGTCGCGCGGGTGCTGCAGCAGCACGGCAAGCGGGTCGTCCCCGTGCACCCGTCGGCCGAGACGGTCCACGGCGAGCAGGGGTACGCGTCGCTCGCTGACATCCCGTTCCCCGTGGACGTCGTGGACGTCTTCGTGCGGTCCGAGCTTGCCGGTGACGTCGCGGACCAGGCCGTCGCGGTCGGTGCGAAGGCCGTGTGGTTCCAGCTCGACGTGATCGACGAGGACGCCGCGCGACGCGTGCGGGACGCCGGCCTCGACATGGTCATGGACCGCTGCCCGGCGATCGAGCTGCCGCGGCTCGGGAGCGCGGCATGAGCGCCGTGATCGACAGCGGGACCGAGCACGGTCGCCGCGCCGCGGCCCGCCTGGCCGACGAGCGGGTCGTCTGGCTCGTCACGGTCGACCCGCACGGCACGCCCCAGCCCACCCCGGTGTGGTTCCTGTGGGGCGCCGGGGGCGACGTCGTCCTGCAGAGCCAGCCGCGCACGGCCAAGCTGCGCAACGTCCGGGCGAACCCCCGGGTCGCCGTGCACCTCAACAGCACGCGGTCGGGCGGTGACGTCGTCGTGCTCACGGGGACGGCGACGGTCGACGACGCCGGCCTGACCCCGGCGGAGCGCGCCGCGTACGACGAGAAGTACGCCGCCGACATCCAGGGCCTCGGCACGACCCCCGACGGCTTCCACGCCGACTACTCCGTCACGGTGCGCATCCGGCCGGAGAGGCTGCGCGGCTTCTGAGGGTCACGACCCCTCGGGTCGGTCCCGCGGCGAGAACGTGAGGACCGGACGTCCCGTGCGGGGGTGCACGAGCACGTCGCACCGCACTCCGTAGACCGGTTCGAGCACGTCGGGCACGAGCACGTCGTGGACGTCCCCGGCGGCGACGACGCGACCGGCGGACAGCAGCACCACGTGGTCGCACGTCTGCGCTGCGAGCGTGAGGTCGTGGAGCGCTGCGAGCACCGTGACGCCGTCGTCGGCGAGGCGTCGCAGCACGCGCATGGCGTCGAGCTGGGCCGCGATGTCGAGGTGGTTGGTCGGCTCGTCGAGCAGGATCAGCGCCGGTTCCTGCGCGAGCGCGCGGGCCATGTGGACGCGCTGGCGCTCGCCGCCGGACAGCGTCGCGACCTCGCGGTCGGCGAACCCGTCCATCCCGACCGTCGCGAGCGCGCTGCGCGCGACCTCGCGGTCGTGCGCGGAGTCGCCCGCGAGCAGCGAGCGGTGGGGGATGCGCCCGAGCAGGACCGCGTCGAGCACGGTCAGCGGCAGCTCGGTCGTCGCGTCCTGCTCGACGAGCGCGAGCACCCGTGCCCGACGGCGCCGCGAGAGCTCCAGGAGGTCGTCGCCCTCGAACCGGACCTGGGTGGGCGCCCGCCCGGTGCCCGGTGCCGACGGAGCCTGGACCCCCGCGAGCACGCGCAGGAGCGTCGACTTGCCGGAGCCGTTCGGCCCGAGCAGGCCGCTCACCGCGCCCGACGGCGCGGTCGCGTCGACGCCGTCGAGGATCAGGCGCCCGTCGACGGACCACGACACCCGGTCCGCGTCGAGGCCGTCCACGTGCCGGCCGACATCCCCGCCACCGGGCTCGTCGACCAGCCTGTCGACCGCCTCGCCGTCTCTCGGCGCGGACCGCGGGGGCGCCGGCGCCGAGGGCGGGGACGGCTGGCCGGGCACTGTCGTGCGGGTCTGCGTCATGCCGTCCTCCTCCCGCGCCACAGGAGCAGTGCGAACACGGGCGCGCCGATCGCGGCCGTGACGATGCCGACGGGCAGCTCGCGCGGCGCGAAGACCGTGCGCGCGAGCGTGTCGGCCCACACGAGGAACGACGCGCCGAACAGGGCGGAGAGGGGCAGGAGCAGCCGGTGCCGGGCCCCGGTGAGGAGGCGGACGGCATGCGGCAGGATCAGGCCGACGAAGCCGATCGAGCCCGACTGCGAGACGAGCGCCCCGGTGAGCAGCGCGACCCCGACGAGCAGGACCCACCGCACGCGCTGGACGTCCACCCCGAGGGCCGACGCCGCGGTGTCGCCGAACGTGAACGCGTCGAGGACCGACCCGGTCGACGCGAGGAGCGTCCCGAGCACGAGCGTCGCGATCCCGGCGACGGCGACCGAGGTCCACGTCGCGCCCGCGACGGAGCCCATGAGCCACGAGAGGATCTCGCGGTAGGAGTCGCCGGTCGCGGACCAGAAGATGACGAAGCTCGTCGCCGCGGCGGCGAGCTGGCTCACGGCGAGCCCGGCGAGGACCGTGCGGCTCGGGGTGAGGGTGCCGACGGCGCCCGCGAGCGCGAGCGTCGCGACGAGCGCGACGACCGCCCCGCCGAACGCGGCGACGGGAAGGAGCACCGTCCAGCCCACGACGAGCACCAGCACGGCCCCGAGGGACGCGCCCGACGACAGCCCGAGCAGGTACGGGTCCGCGAGCGGGTTGCGCGTGAGCGACTGCATGACGACACCGCACACCGCGAGCCCTGCGCCGACGGCCGCTGCGGTGAGCACGCGCGGCAGGCGCAGCTCCCACACCATGCCGTCCTGGAGCGCGCCGAGCGGCTCCAGACCGAGGAGCCCGCCCAGCCCGAGGTGGGACGCGACCGACCGCCACACGTCGCCCACGGCGAGGTCGGCCGGGCCGATCGTCACCGCGACGAGCACGGTGACGACGAGGAGCGCGGCGCTGCCCGGCACCCACCACGCGGCGCCACGACGCGCGGACGTCCGCCCGACCGCGCGAGGCGCGGGGGCGGCGTCGGGCCGGGTGCGCAGCGTCGTCACAGGTCGAGCGCCTCCAGCTGTGCGGCGAGGTCCACGACGGCGTCGACATTGCGGACGCCCGCCTCCGTCGCCGGGAACGGGACGGTCAGGTAGCGGCCCTCGCGGACCGCGGTCATCTCGGCCGTCGCGGCGTTCGACTCGAGGCGCTCGATCTTCGCCTCCGCCGTGTTCCACGCGGCGTCGACGAGCACGAGGACGTCCGGGTCGGCCGAGATGGCCTCCTCCCAGGCGTACGACGTCCACGTGTCCTCGACGTCGGCGGCGACGTTCTCCAGGCCGACGGCGTCCATGATCATCTGCGGTGCGCCGATACCCGCGCCGACGTACGGGATGTCGTCGCCCGACGAGTACCAGAGCGCGGTCAGCCCGCGGTCGTCGGGCGTGACGCCGTCGAGGGTCGCGCGCTGCTCCGCGACGAGGTCCGCGGCCGCGCCCTGGGCGTCGAAGATCTCGCCGACCTCGGTGATCTCGGCGAAGACGTCGTCGAACGTCAGCGGGTCGGGCATGTACGCGGGCGCCTTGCACGCGGCGGGGGAGACGTACGTCGCGACGCCGAGCTGCGCGAGCGTGTCGCGGTCGCCCGCGCCGTCGGCGGTGAGGTTCGACTCCCAGCCCGCGTACACGAGGTCGGGTTCGAGCCCGAGGACCGCCTCGGCGCCGGGCACCTGGTCGGACAGCGGCTCGGCGACGGCGGGCACCTGCGCCGCGGCGTCGGCGAGCGAGTCGGGGACCGGTCCGTCGAGGAACGCCGACGCGACGATGCGGTCGCCCAGGCCGAGCGCGAGCAGCATCTCCGTGGTGCTCGACTTGATCGTGACGACACGCTCGGGCGCCGCGTCGAACGTCACCTCGAACCCGCAGTCGTCGACGGTGAGCGGGTAGCTCGTCGCCGTCGTGCCGTCGGTGGTGCCCGACGGCGCGGCGTCGCCCTCCGCGGTCGGGTCGCCCCCGCTGGTGGTCCCCGACGAGCATGCCGCCAGCAGGACGGCGAGCCCGGCGGCGCCCAGGGACGACGCGGCAGCGGCACCGCGACGACCGCGGCGGGGACGGAGGACGGGGGACGAGGGGTGGCGTGACGGCACGGATGCTTCTCCGGGGACGAGGCGGGCCCGAGCCGCACCACGACTGTCCCAGGGGACGCCGGTGCCGGCTCGGTACGGTGCTCGACGCGCCATCTCGCGTCCTGCGGACCCGCGACCCAGGACGGGGTCGCTCCGGCGAGCCAGATCAGCGGCTCGCGGTCCACCGTCCACCCTACACAGCACGTGACCTGCGCGGGCCGGACACGTGCTCTCTCGTCCGGACCCGCGTGGCAGAGTGTCCGTCGTGACCGAGCCCGTGCACCCGCCTGCCGACGTCCCGCCGACCTCGCCCCTGCGCGCCGTGGTGACCGGCGCGTCGTCGGGCATCGGGGAGGCGTGCGTGCGCCACCTGCGGGCGCGCGGCTGGGACGTCGTCGCGTTCGCGCGGCGCGCGGACCGCCTCGCCGACGTCGCGGAGCGGACGGGAGCGCACCCCGTCGTCGGGGACGTGACGTCGGACGACGACGTCGCTCGCCTCGTCGCGGAGGCGTCCGCCCGCGGTCCGGTGCACGCGCTGCTGAACATCGCGGGGTTCGGGCTCGGCGTCGACCACGTCGACGAGGCGAAGATCGACGAGTGGCGCGACATGTACGAGACGAACGTGCTCGGCACGATCCGCGTGACGAAGGCCTTCCTGCCGCACCTGCGCGCGTCGCGGCGCGGCGACATCGTCCTCATGACGTCGACCGCCGGCCACGACACGTACGTCGGCGGTTCCGGCTACGTCGCGTCGAAGCACGCGCTGCTCGGCGTGGCGAAGACGCTGCGGCTCGAGCTCGTGGGCGAGCCGATCCGTGTCATCGAGATCGCTCCCGGCCTCGTGCACACGCCCGAGTTCTCCCTCAACCGCTACCACGGCGACCAGTCGGGGGCCGACGCCGTGTACGCGGGCGTCGAGGACCCCCTCACCGCCGACGACGTCGCCGACGTCGTGACGTTCGCCGTCACGCGGCCGCACCACGTGAACATCGACTCGCTGATCCTGCGGCCGGTCGCGCAGGCGTCGACGTACTCGCTGTGGCGCGCCCCGCTCGAGCCGAAGGGCGTCCCGGCACGCGCGGACGCGCGCCGGGACACCTGACCGCCGGGCGGTCAGGCCCGCGTCGCCACCAGGAGCAGGTACTCCCAGTCCATGGCCCCGTCGGCGTCGAGGTGCCGCGCGCCGAGGTCGCGCAGCGCCGCGTCGAGCGCGGCCAGGCGGTCCGGGTCTCCCTCGAGGCTCCGGCGCACGGCGATGGTGGGCCCGTACCGGGAGGCGAAGTACGCGCGGAACTCCTCGCCGTCCGCGAACAGCGTGACGGGCAGGGTCCGCACCTCGGCCCGGACGTCGGTCACGCGGTCGCCCAGGAGCGAGCGCACGTGGGCCTCGTCGCCCCACCGGGGCGGCGGCTGGGCCCCGGGCGGCGGCGCGGGCGCGAAGGGCTTCATCGTCGCGAACATCTGCCCGATGAACCCGTCGGGCGTCCAGCTCGCGAGGCCGATCGTCCCGCCCGGGCGCGTCACGCGCACGATCTCGTCCGCGGCCGCCTGGTGGTGCGGCGCGAACATCACGCCGATGGCGGAGAGGGCGACGTCGAACGCCGCGTCCGCGAAGGGCAGGTCCTCGGCGTCCGCCTGCTGCCACGCGAGGTCGACGCCGCGCCCCGCGGCGACCAGCCGTCCGGCGTCGAGCAGCTCGGGCGTGAGGTCGGTCGCGACGACGTCCGCGCCGCGAGCCGCCGCGGCGATCGCCGCGTTCCCCGTGCCCGCCGCGACGTCGAGCACGCGCTGGCCCGCGTGCACGCTGCACGCGTCGACGAGGTCCTCGCCGAGGGCGTGCACCACCTCCGCCGCGACCGCGGGGTAGTCCCCGGACGCCCACATCGCGCGGTGCCTGGTCTTGAGGTCCGAGAGGACGACGGTGTCGGTCATGCGTGTCTCCTGATGTTCCGTCCGCGGTGGCGGACCGTGGTGGGTCACGTCCGACCAGCGTCGCGCTCCCTCCTGCGGGGCATCCAGTGCTGGATCTGTACCACCCGGGACTCTCGACGAGGGCCTGGTGCGGTCCCGTCCCCGGGTGTCTCCTGGAGGGGCGGACGAGGAACGGACGAGGAGACGGCGATGGCGACGTACGGCCAGTTCTGCCCGGTGGCCAAGGCCATGGAGGTGCTCGACGAGCGGTGGACCCTGCTCGTCGTGCGAGAGCTCCTCGCCGGGAGCACGCACTTCAACGAGCTGCGGCGCGGCAACCCCAAGATGTCGCCCGCCCTCCTCGCCAAACGGCTGCGCACGCTCGAGCGCGCCGGCGTGGTCCGGCGCTCCGAGATCGCCGGTCGCTCGGCGTACCGGCTCACGCTCGCCGGCGAGGAGCTGCGCCCCGTCGTCGAGTCGCTCGGCGCGTGGGGCGCGCGGTGGATCAGCGAGCTCGGCGAGGAGGACCTCGACCCGCACCTGCTGTTCTGGGACGTGCGTCGCACCGTGCCGGTGGCGACGTGGCCGCGCGAGCCCACGGCCGTCGAGTTCCGCCTGGACGACGTCGAGGCGCGCGTCGCCCGCTGGTGGCTCGTCGTGCGCGACGGCGACGCGGACCTGTGCGACGTCGACCCCGGTCTCGACCCGGCGGTCGTCGTCCGCTCGGGTCTGCGCGTCCTCACGCACGTGTGGCGGGGCGACACCACGTGGGAGCGGGCGCTGCGCAGCGGAGACGTCGTGCTCGACGGGCCGGTCGCCGCACGCCGCAGCCTGCCCGCGTGGCTCGGGCAGTCGGACCTCGCCCGCGTGCCCCGACCCGCCGCGTAGACGTGCCAGGCTGGGGGTATGACGGCATCCCGGCGGCATCCCTCCGTGCTCGCGGCGCTCGCGGGCGTCGTCGCGGCGGCCGTCGGGTTCGCCGTGGCGGAGCTGGTGGCCGCCGTCGTCGCGCCCGGGTCGAGCCCGCTGTTCGCGGCCGGGGCGGGCGTCGTCGACGTCGTGCCGGCGCCGCTCAAGGAGTGGGCGATCGCGACGTTCGGCACCGCGGACAAGGCGGTCCTGCTCGCGACGATGGGCGTCGTGCTCGCCGCGGGCGCGGCGCTCGCGGGGTGGCTCGAGCTGCGGCGGCCGCCCGCGGGCTCGGTGCTGCTGGGCGCGGTCGGAGCGGTCGGTGCCGTCGTCGCCGCGAGCCGGCCCGGCGCGAGCCTCGCGTGGGCGCTGCCCACGCTCGTCGGGGTCGCCGTCGCGATCCTGCTGCTGCGCGCCGAGGTCGGCACGCTGCGCGTACCCGCCGAGGTCGCGCGTGCGGACGGAGCGGCGCTCGCCGGCGATGTCGCGCCCACCTCGGGTCCGACCGTGGCCGGGGGAGCCAGGAGACCGGGCGTCGACCGGCGTCGGTTCCTCCTGGTCACCGGACTCGCGGCGGCCGCGGGCGTGGTCGCGCTCGCGACGTCGCGCGCCGTCTCGGCCGGCTCGCGCGCCGTGACCGCGGCACGCGAGGCGCTGCGGCTGCCCGCGCCGTCGGTCCCGGCTCCCGCCGTCCCCGCCGGGGCCGACCTCGCCGTCCCGGGACTCGCCCCGTACGTCACGCCGAACGACGACTTCTACCGCATCGACACGGCGCTGCGCGTGCCCCAGGTCGACCCGGACTCCTGGACCCTGCGCGTCTCCGGCCTCGTCGACGAGCCGTTCGAGATCACGCTCGACCAGATCCTCGCGCTCCCGCTCGTCGAGCACCACCTGACGCTCACGTGCGTCTCGAACTCCGTCGGCGGCGACCTCGTGGGCAACGCGCTGTGGCTCGGCTACCCGGTCCGCGAGCTCCTCGCCCGCGCGGGCGTGCAGGACGGCGCCGACATGGTCCTGTCCACGAGCGCCGACGGCTGGACCGCGAGCACGCCGCTCGACGTCCTCCAGGACGAGGGGCGCGAGTGCCTCCTCGCGGTAGGGATGAACGGGGAGCCGCTGCCCGCGGAGCACGGGTTCCCGGCACGGCTGGTGGTCCCGGGCCTGTACGGGTACGTCTCCGCGACCAAGTGGGTGACGGAGCTGAAGGTCACCACGTTCGCCGACGACGTCGCCTACTGGTCGACCCGCGGGTGGAGCGAGCGCGGCCCGATCAAGCTCGCCTCGCGCATCGACACGCCGCGCGCGAGCACGTCGGTCGACACGGGTGAGGTCACCGTCGCGGGCGTCGCGTGGGCGCAGCACACCGGGATCGAGTCCGTCGAGGTGCGGGTCGACGACGGCCCCTGGGAGGCGGCGACGCTCGCCGAGACCGTCGGTCCCGACACGTGGCGGCAGTGGTCGTTCGCGTGGGACGCCGACGCCGGCGACCACCGACTCACCGTGCGCGCGACCGCCGCGGACGGCGAGGTGCAGACGTCCGACGTCGCGCCCCCGGCGCCCGACGGCGCGAGCGGCTGGCACGAGGTGGACGTCCGCGTCGGCTGATGGCAGCATGTCCGCGTGACCTCCACCGCGCGACCCACGAGCAGCCCGCTCGTCGTCGCGCGCCCGCAGGTCGCCCTCGCCTCGTCCTGTTGTTGACGGCTCGCGGCGCCACGCGCAGCCGACCAGGTGTCCGCGAGCAGCCTCCCGTCCCTCCCTCCCGGTAGCCCGACGACCTCGTCGGGCACGGAGCGCAGGGCCGCGACGGTCGCCGGTTCCTCGGGCGGGTCATCGATGACTCGCACGCAGGGAACCGGTCTGCATCCCTGACGCCCGTCACCGAAGGACGCGAGACGACCATGTACCTCCCCGGCACGACCGCAGCGACCCGCCAGCCCACGGCCGCGAACCCGCCACTCACGGTCGAGTGGCTCGTCGCGCGCGACATCGACGCGTACAGCGCCCGCCGCCGTGCCCGGGCCGCCGCGCCGACCGAGCGGCGAGCCGGGTTGCGCGGCCCCGCTACCATGGACGCACAGGCATCGACCCGGCCATCACCGGTGAGCCTCCGGAAGAACGGGACCCGCGCCGTCGCGCACGCGGCGGAGAGCGGTCCTCAGTAGAACCGGACGGGGCAGGCCCGTCACAGCCTTCGACGAGCGGTCGGCGCACGCGCCGGCAAGCGAGGTGGTACCGCGGCACCCTCCCCTCGGGGCAGGGACGTCGTCCTCGCAGGAGAGCACGACCCGGACCACCACTCATCGGAGCCTCGAGACCATGGCCTACCCGCTGCACCGTTCGCCCGCCCCTGAGGGGACCGTCGAGACCCACGCCGGCGCGTCGTTCGGCATCCCCGCGTCGCCGGACCTCCCGGCGATCGAGCGCGAGGTGCTCGCGTACTGGGACGCGGACGACACGTTCCGCGCCTCGGTCGAGCGCAACCCCGCCGGGGAGAACGGCAGCAACGAGTTCGTCTTCTACGACGGCCCGCCGTTCGCGAACGGCTTGCCCCACTACGGCCACCTGCTCACGGGGTACGCGAAGGACGTCGTGCCGCGCTACCAGACCATGCGCGGCAAGCACGTCGAGCGGCGCTTCGGGTGGGACACGCACGGCCTGCCGGCCGAGCTCGAGGCGATGGACCAGCTGGGGATCAAGACCAAGGAGGAGATCCTCGAGCTGGGGATCGAGCGGTTCAACGACGCGTGCCGCGCGTCGGTGCTCAAGTACACCGGCGAGTGGCGCGACTACGTGACGCGCCAGGCGCGCTGGGTGGACTTCGAGAACGACTACAAGACGCTCGACCCGCGCTTCATGGAGTCGGTCATGTGGGCGTTCAAGTCCCTGCACGACAAGGGCCTCGTGTACGAGGGCTTCCGCGTCCTGCCGTACTGCTGGAACGACCAGACGCCGCTGTCCAACCACGAGCTGCGCATGGACGACGACGTGTACCAGGTCCGCCAGGACCCGGCCGTCACCGTCGGCCTGCGCCTCGTGACGGGCGAGCTCGCGCTCGTCTGGACGACGACGCCGTGGACGCTCCCGTCCAACCTCGTCGTCATGGTCGGCCCGGACGTCGACTACGTCGTCGTCGAGTCGTCGGCGACCGGCGTGAAGGAGCGCTACGTGCTCGCCGAGGCGCGCCTGCAGGCGTACGCGCGCGAGCTCACCGACCCGGGCGCGGACGGTACCGAGGGAGACGTCACGACCCAGGTGGTCGAGCGGCTCAAGGGCTCCGACCTCCTCGGCCGCTCGTACACCCCGCCGTTCTCCTACTACGCCGGCCACGCGAACGCGCACCGCGTCGTCGAGGCTGACTTCGTCACGACGACGGACGGCACGGGCCTCGTGCACGGCGCCGGCGCGTTCGGCGAGGACGACAAGGTCGTCTCGGACCGCGAGGGCATCGAGCCGGTGCTGCCGGTGGGGCCCGACGGGAAGTTCACCTTCCCCGTGGTCGACTACGAGAGCCTGCAGGTGTTCGACGCGAACGCGCTGATCATCGACCACCTCAAGGGCCGCACGCGGCACGACGCCGCCCGGCTGAAGTTCGGTCGCGACAGCGAGGAGGTGCCCGACGTCGCCCTCGGCGCGACGAGCCCGGGCACGGTGCTGCTGCGCCGCGAGTCGTACGCGCACTCCTACCCGCACTGCTGGCGCTGCCGGCAGCCGCTCATCTACATGGGCGTCTCCTCCTGGTTCGTCGCGGTGTCGACGTTCA
Organism: Cellulosimicrobium sp. PMB13; assembly: GCF_051294865.1. NCBI lineage: Bacteria > Bacillati > Actinomycetota > Actinomycetes > Micrococcales > Promicromonosporaceae > Cellulosimicrobium > Cellulosimicrobium sp. PMB13. The sequence goes on from NZ_CP145910.1 coordinate 2,672,761, forward strand.
AGGACCGCATGGTCGAGCTCAACGAGCAGATCGCGTGGACGCCGGAGCACATCCAGCACGGCCAGTTCGGGAAGTGGCTCGAGAACGCGCGCGACTGGTCGATCACGCGCAACCGCTTCTGGGGCAGCCCGGTGCCGGTGTGGAAGTCGGACGACCCGCAGTACCCGCGCGTCGACGTCTACGGGTCCTTCGGGGAGATCGAGCGCGACTTCGGCACGCTCCCGCGCGACGAGCACGGCCGGCCGGACCTGCACCGCCCGTTCGTCGACCGCCTCACGCGACCCAACCCCGACGACCCCACGGGGCGGTCCACGATGCGCCGCGTCGAGGACGTGCTCGACGTGTGGTTCGACTCGGGCTCGATGCCGTACGCCCAGGTCCACTACCCGTTCGAGAACGCCGGCTGGTTCGAGGACCACAACCCGGGCGACTTCATCGTCGAGTACATCGGCCAGACCCGAGGCTGGTTCTACACGCTGCACGTCCTCGCGACCGCGCTCTTCGACCGCCCGGCCTTCCGCTCGGCCGTGTCGCACGGCATCGTGCTCGGCTCCGACGGCCGCAAGATGAGCAAGTCGCTGCGCAACTACCCGGACGTCAACGAGGTCTTCGACCGCGACGGCTCCGACGCGATGCGCTGGTTCCTCATGAGCTCGCCGATCCTGCGCGGCGGGAACCTCGTGGTCACCGAGGACGGGATCCGCGACTCCGTGCGCCAGGTGCTCCTGCCGCTGTGGAGCACGTACTACTTCTTCACCCTCTACGCGAACACCTCCAAGGCGCAGGCGCGGGGGGAGCGGCGGGGGTCCGACGACCTGGGCACGTCGACCGGGTACGTCGCGCAGCGAGTCGCGCCCGAGCGCGTGGCCGGGATGCCGGCGCTCGACCGGTACCTGCTCGCGCGCACGCACGACCTCGTCGTGCGCGTGACGGAACAGCTCGACGCGTACGACATCGCGGGGGCGTGCGAGACCGTGCGCGAGCACCTCGACGTGCTCACCAACTGGTACGTGCGGACGCAGCGCGACCGGTTCTGGGCCGAGGACGCCGACGCGTTCGACACGCTGTACACCGCGCTCGAGACGCTCACGCGCGTCATGGCGCCGCTCGCGCCGCTGCTCACGGAGGAGGTCTGGCGCGGGCTGACGGGCGGGCGCTCGGTGCACCTCACCGACTGGCCGACGACCACGCAGGAGGTCGGCGAGCGGCACGAGGGCAGCGAGGGGCGCCACGCCGTGGCCGTCCGGCACGTCCCCGAGGCAGGCCTCGTCGCCGACGACGCGCTCGTCGCCGCGATGGACGAGGTGCGCGCCGTCGCGTCGGCCGCGCTCGGCCTGCGCAAGGCGCACCAGCTGCGCGTGCGGCAGCCGCTCGCGCGACTGACGGTCGTCGTCGACGACCCGGACGCGCTCGCGCCGTACACCGACCTGCTCGCGCGCGAGCTCAACGTCAAGGCCGTCGACCTCGAGCCCACGGACTCGGGCGCCGCCGAGCGGTTCGGCGTCACGCAGCGCCTCGCGGTCAACGCGCGCGCCGCGGGCCCGCGCCTGGGCCGCGGCGTCCAGGCCGTCATCAAGGCGTCGAAGGCGGGCGCGTGGCGCGTGGACGACGCGGGCGAGGTCGTCGTGACGACCGACGACGGCGACGTCGCGCTGCTCGCGGCCGAGTACGAGCTGACCACCGTCGTCGCGGCGCGCGAGGCGGGCGACGGCCCCGACGGCGGCCCCACCGTGGCAGCGGCGGTGCTGCCGGGCGGCGGGTTCGTGGTGCTCGACCTCGTGCTCGACGACGCGCTGCTCGCCGAGGGCTACGCGCGTGACGTGGTGCGGGACGTCCAGGACGCGCGCAAGGCCGCGGGCCTCGACGTCGCCGACCGGATCCGCCTGTCGCTCGACGTGCCCGCGCAGTGGGTCGCCGCGGTCACCGAGCACCGCGACCTCGTGGCGCGCGAGACGCTCGCCGTGGAGGTCGTGGTCGACACGTCGCCGACGGACCAGCGCGCGGTGCGCGTGGAGAAGGCCGGAGACCACGGGACGAGCGAGACGGACGGGGTGACGGCGTGAGCACGAGGGACGACAGGCGGCCGACCGGCAAGAGGTCCGGGGCGACGGCACGGGAGAAGGCCGAGGACGCCGCCGCGCAGGAGTCGCTGCGCGAGGTCTACGGCCACATCATGGCGCGCGCGCCCGAGCACGACATCGACCCGACGCTCGACCGCGTGCGGCGCGTCCTCGAGCTGCTCGGCGACCCGCACCGCGCGTACCGCGCCGTGCACGTCACGGGCACGAACGGCAAGAGCTCGACGGCGCGCGTCGTCGAGCGCCTCGTCCGTGAGCACGGGCTGCGCACCGGGCTCTTCACGAGCCCGCACCTGACGAGCGTCACCGAGCGCATCCAGGTCGACGGGGAGCCGCTCTCCGCGCGCCGGTTCGTGGAGGTGTGGGAGGACGTCGCCCCGTACGTCGGCGTCGTGGACCGCGAGTCTCAGGAGGCGGGCGGCCCCCGCCTGAGCTTCTTCGAGGTGCTCACGGTCATGGCGCTCGCCGCTTTCGCCGACGCGCCCGTCGACGTCGCGGTGGTCGAGGTCGGCCTCGGCGGGACGTGGGACTCGACGAACGTCGTCGACGGCGACGTCGCGGTCATCACGCCCGTCGCTCACGACCACGAGCGGTGGCTCGGCAGCACGCTCGAGGAGATCGCGGGCAACAAGGCGGGCATCGTCAAGGACGGTGCCACCGTGGTCGTCGCGGAGCAGGAGCCCGAGGTGCTCGAGGTGGTGCTCGACCGCGCGCGCGCGGTCGGAGCGCGGGTCCTGCGCGAGGGCGTCGACCTCGAGGTCGCGCAGCGTCACGTCGCCGTCGGGGGCCAGCTCCTCGACCTGCGGACGCCGGTTGCGCTGTACACCGAGATCTTCCTCCCGCTGCACGGGGCGCACCAGGCGCACAACGCGCTGCTGGGCCTGACCGCCGTGGAGACCCTGATGGGCGGACGGTCGCTCGACGGCGCGCTCGTCGAGACGGCGTTCGCCGACGTCTCCTCGCCGGGCCGCCTCGAGGTCGTGCGGTCGAGCCCGGCCGTCCTGGTCGACGCAGCGCACAACGCCGCGGGGGCCGAGGCGCTCGTCGCCGCGCTCGACGAGGCGTTCGACTTCCGGCACCTCGTCGGCGTCGTCGGGATCATGGGGGACAAGGACGCCGAGTCGCTGCTCTCCGCGCTCGAGCCCGTCCTGGCGGAGGTCGTCATCACCCGGAACAGCTCCGACCGGTCGGCGGACGTCACGGACCTCGCCGAGCTCGCCGCGGAGGTCTTCGGCGAGGACCGGGTGCGCAGCACGGAGCGGCTCGACGAGGCGCTCCAGATCGCCGTCGACCTCGCGGAAGCCGCCGACCCCGTCGGCGTCGGCACGGGGACCGGCGTCCTCGTGACGGGATCCGTCGTCACGGTCGCGGACGCGCGGATCCTGCTCGGGCGCGGCTGACCCCGCGCGCGGCCTGTCGCCCGGGTGTTTGATGGTCCCAGCGCCGTCGGGCGGGGCAGGCCCGGCACGGCCGCCGACCGACGACGGAGGAACCACCGTGAAGAAGCTGCTCAACGACCCCCAGGACGCGGTGACGGAGTCCCTCGCGGGCTTCGGTCTGGCGCACGCCGACCTCGTCGAGGTCCACCTGTCCCCGCCGTACGTCACGCGCGCGGGTGGTGCGGTGGACGGCAAGGTCGGGCTCGTCTCGGGCGGCGGGTCGGGCCACGAGCCGCTGCACGCGGGCTTCGTGGGAGCGGGCATGCTCGACGCCGCGGTCCCCGGTGCGGTGTTCACCTCGCCGACCCCGGACCAGATCGTGCCCGCGGTCCTCGCGGCGGACTCGGGCGCCGGCGTGCTCGTCATCGTCAAGAACTACACGGGCGACGTCCTGAACTTCGAGACCGCGGTCGAGCTCGTCGAGGCCGAGGGCACGCAGGTCACGAGCATCCTCGTCAACGACGACGTCGCGGTCGAGGACTCGCTGTACACGGCAGGTCGTCGCGGGGTCGCGGGGACGGTGTGCGTCGAGAAGATCGCGGGCGCCGCGGCCGAGCGGGGCGACGACCTGGGTGCCGTCACCGAGATCGCCGGCCGCGTCGTCGCGAACGTCCGCTCGATGGGCGTCGCGCTGACGGCCTGCACGGTGCCCCACGTCGGGCGCCCGAGCTTCGACCTCGGCGACGACGAGGTGGAGATCGGCATCGGCATCCACGGGGAGCCGGGTCGCCACCGCGTCCCCCTCGCTCCGGCGGACGAGGTGACGCGCATGCTGCTCGACCCGGTCTCCGACGACCTCGGGCTCGCGGGCGGCGACGACGTGTTGCTGTTCGTTAACGGAATGGGCGGTACGCCGCTGTCCGAGCTGTACGTCGTCTATGGTCGGGCGAGGAGACTGCTCGAGGAGCGCGGCGTGCGCGTCACGCGGTCGCTCGTGGGCAACTACGTCACGTCGCTGGAGATGCAGGGGGCGTCGGTGACCGTGCTGCGCCTGGACGACGAGCTCACCACGCTGTGGGACGCTCCCGTCCGCACGCCTGCGCTGCACTGGTGACGGTCCGGGCGCCGCTCGTCGGGCGCCCGCTCGCGACGCGTACGGTCTCCGGAGCCGGCGGTACCGCCGGTTCTGCGGCAAGGAGAGGTGGGGCATGACGCTGGACGTGGCCTGGGCGGACCGTTGGGCTCGGCTGAGCGCCGAGCGGATCGCGGCGTCGAAGGACGAGCTGACGGAGCTGGACCGGCAGATCGGGGACGGCGACCACGGGGAGAACCTCGACCGCGGCTACCGCGCGGTGGTGGCCAAGCTCGACGTGACACAGACTCCCGAGCAGATCGGGGACGTCCTCAAGCTCGTCGCGACCACGCTCATGTCGTCGGTCGGCGGCGCGTCGGGCCCGCTCTACGGCACGGCCTACCTGCGCGCGGCCAAGGTCACGGGCCTCGCGGAGCTCGACGCCCAGGGCGTGGTCGCCCTGCTCGAGGGCGCACTGGAGGGCATCACCGCGCGCGGCAAGGCCGTCGTGGGGGAGAAGACCATGGTGGACGCGTGGCAGCCCGCGGTGGACGCCGCCGAGGCGGCGGCGCACGACGGGGCGACGACCGTCGAGGTTCTCGACGCCGCGGCGCGCGCCGCGCGGGCCGGTGCCGAGGCGACCGTGCCGCTCGTGGCCACGAAGGGTCGCGCGAGCTACCTCGGTGAGCGCAGCGCGGACCACCAGGACCCGGGTGCGACGTCGACGGCGATCCTGCTCGAGGCCGCGCGGGACGCGGCCGCGGACGTCCGCGGGGCGGCCTGAGCATGGCGGGCGGTGGTCCGGCGCTCACGCGCGCCCGCGTCGCCCTCGTCCTCGTCTCCCACTCCCAGCGGCTGGCCCAGGGCGCGGTCGAGCTCGCCGCCCAGATGGCCCCCGGCGTCCTGCTGCTCGCCGCCGGCGGGACGGACGACGGCGGGCTCGGGACGAGCTACGACCGCGTCTCCGGCGCGGTGTCGGAGGCGCTCGCGGTCGCGGACGGCGTGGTGGTCCTCGCGGACCTCGGGTCCGCCGTGATGACCGTGGAGTCGGTGCTCGACGTCGAGGACGGGCTGGACGGCCGCGTCGCGCTCGCCGACGCCCCGTTCGTCGAGGGCGCGGTGGCCGCGGCCGTGACGGCGCACGGGGGAGGGGACGTCGCGGCGGTCCTCGCCGCGGCGGAGCACGCCGGGAGCACCTTCGCCCCCGTCGTCGACGACGCCTCGCGGGCGGGGGCGGACGACGCGGCCCCGCGCGCCGACGAGGTGCCGGCCGCTGCGGCCGTGGCCCGCGTGACCCTGCGCAACCCGCTGGGCCTGCACGCTCGTCCTGCGGCCGTCCTGGCACGCCTGATCGCCGGCTACGACGCCTCGGTGACGATCGAGGGCGTGAACGGCGCGAGCGTGCTCGAGCTCATGAAGCTCGGTGCCACGGGTGGGCAGGAGCTCGCGGTGACCGCCGACGGACCGCAGGCGCGCGAGGCGCTGGACGCCGTCGTCGGGGCGGTCGAGGGCGGGTTCGGCGAGGTCTGAACCCTGTGAGGCACGTCACCCGAGAGTGCAGTTGCTGCAAAATTGCGTCGGCTGCAATAATCTCGGGGTGACCACGACCTCGTCGACCCTCGAGACCTCGGGCGGGCTCCGCGCCCGCAAGAAGCAGCGTCGGCACGACGAGTTCGTCGGGGCGGCCCAGCGCCTCGTCCTGGAGCGTGGCCTCGACGCCGTCACGGTCGAGGACATCTGCGACGCCGTCGGGGTCTCGCCCCGCACGTTCTTCAATTACTTCCCCTCGAAGGACGACGCCGTGCTGGGCCTCGAGCCGTTCGAGATCCGGCCGGAGGTCGCTGCCGCGTTCGTCGCGGGGGGACCGACAGGCCTGCTGCTCGACGACCTGGCCGTGCTCGTGGCGGACGTGCTGGAACACCAGGTCGTCACGCCCGAACGGATGCACTGCACGCTCGAGCTCGTCACGCGCGAGCCGCGGCTCCTCGTGCGGCACGTCGCCTGGGTCGAGGAGCACCGGGCCGAGATGGTCGAGCTCTTCAGCGCGCGCCGTCTCGCCCTGCCGTACGCACCCGACCCGGAGCTGCTCGCGCTCGTCGTCATGACGCTGCTGCGCGTGAGCGCGCTGGAGTGGCAGAAGAGCGGTGGGGAGGGCAGCCCCGTCGACCACCTGGACGACGTCGTGGACCAGCTCCGCTCGCTCCTCGCCCCGCCGCCCCACGACTGACCGCGCACGACCGACCGCGCACGACCGACCGCGCACCGCGCGGTCACCACGACCGACGACCGGCAGCGCGCCGGCCGACCGCACCATCCCCCCGACGACGGGCCCGCGCGCCCGCCGGCGCGTGCCGCCCGTCCCGACCGAAGTGGATCTCCCATGGCCAGCCCTCAGACCGCCTCGCCCGCGGCCCCGACGGACGGCGGCAAGCCGCTCGTCGTGCTCACCCCCCGCACCGTGTGGGTGATCTTCGGCGCCCTCATGGCGTCGATGTTCCTGTCCTCGCTCGACCAGTCCATCGTCGGCACCGCGATGCCCACGATCGTCGGGGAGCTCCACGGCGTGGAGCACCAGGGCTGGGTCATCACCGCCTACATCCTCGCGATCGCGATCGTCATGCCGCTCTACGGCAAGTTCGGCGACCTCTGGGGCCGGCGCTGGCCGTTCCTCGTCGCGATCGGCCTGTTCACCGTCGCCTCCGCGGGGGCAGGGTTCGCGCAGTCGTTCCCCGAGCTCGTCGCGTGGCGCGGCGTGCAGGGCCTCGGCGGCGGCGGGCTCATGATCCTCTCCCAGGCGATCATCGCCGACATCGTGCCCGCCAAGGACCGCGGCAAGTACATGGGCCCGATGGGCGCCCTGTTCGGCATCGCCGCGGTGATCGGCCCGCTCCTCGGCGGCTGGTTCACCGAGAGTCCCGGCTGGCGCTGGGCGTTCTGGATCAACGTCCCGATCGGTATCGCGGCGTTCATCGTCGGGTGGGTCGCGCTCAAGCTCCCGTCGCACCGCTCCGGGCGCAAGATCGACGTCGCGGGCATCTTCTTCATGGTCGTCGCGACGTCGGGCATCGTCCTCGTCACGAGCTGGGAGTCGCTCACCACGTCGCGCGGCTACGACTGGTCCGACCCGTGGCTGCTGGGGCTCGTGGCGGCCGTCGTCGTCTCGATCGCCGCGTTCATCGTGGTCGAGAACCGCGCCGAGGAGCCGCTGCTCCCGCTGCACCTGTTCAAGAACTCGACGTTCACCATCGCGACGCTCATCGGCCTGGTGCTGGGCATGGGGATGTTCTCCGCGCTCGCCTTCCTCCCGACGTTCCTGCAGATGTCGACCGGGGCGGGCGTGACCGAGTCCGGGTTCCTCATGCTGCCGATGATGGTCGGCGTCATGCTCACGGCCATCGGCTCGGGTATCGCGATCACCAAGACGGGTCGCTACCGGATGTTCCCCATCGCGGGCCTCGCGATCACCGCGCTCGGGATGATGTGGCTCACCCGGATCACCGGCGACATGTCGATGGTGCTCTTCGGCGCGATGATCTTCGTCATGGGGGCCGGCATGGGCCTCGTCATGCAGACGATCGTCCTCGCGGTCCAGAACTCCGTCGACCCGCACGAGCTCGGCACGGCGACGAGCGCCAACAACTTCTTCCGCGAGATCGGCGCCGCCGTGGGCACCGCGCTGTTCTCGACCATCTTCACGTCGCGCCTCGCCGACAACCTCGAGGGCGTCTTCGCCGGCCTGCCCGCGGGCAGCGTGCCGGCAGGCGCGGAGGGTTCGTCCCTCACGCCGGAGGTGGTGCAGTCGCTCCCCGAGCCCGTGCACACCGGCGTCGTCGACGCCTTCACCGACGCGCTCGCGCCGGCCTTCTGGTACCTCGTGCCGCTCGTCCTCGTCGGGTTCGTCCTCGCGCTGTTCCTCAAGGATGTCCGCCTGTCCGACGTCGCGGGGATGGTCGCGCGCGGCGAGGCCGTCGCCGACCCGGGGCAGGCGCGCCCGGTCGTCGACGACGAGCACGACGAGGCCGCCGTGGTCGTCGTCGGCAGCGAGCCGGCCGCCGACGTGGCGGCAGGCCGCGCAGGGTCGGAGGCCCCGTCGGCCGACCGTCCGCGCGACGACGCGCCGGTATCCTGACCGGGTGAGCTCCACCCCGTCGTCGCCGGTCCCCGCCCCGCAGCCGTCCCGCCACGGCCGCGCGGCGGGGCCGGTGCGCCCGTCCCCGGGCGACCGCATCAAGCCCAAGAAGTCCGCGAAGGAGCAGTTCGCGTCGACGACGCTCCTGCTCGAGGCGTTCGTCGTCGTCTTCGCGACCCTGGTCGCCTACGGCCTGCGCGACATCCCCTACTCGCGCGGGCCCCTCGAGCTGCCCACCCCCGCGTCCATCTGGATCGTCGGTGGCGTGCTCTTCGTCGTGCTGGTCGTCCTGTCGCGCATGGTCGGCACACCCGGTGGGTACGTCGGCGGCACCGTCGTCCAGGTCCCGGTCCTCGGGTTCGGGCTCGTCGTCCCGATGATGTTCGTCGTGGGCGGCATCTTCGTCGCGCTGTGGATCGTCTCGCTCCGGCTGGGCGGCCGCATCGACCGCGAGCGCGCCGCGTACGACGCCGAGCACCCCGAGACGGCGCCGAACGCCGGCTGAGCCGTCCGGACGGTTCGGGGACGGTCCGTCGTCCCCGGTAGGCTCGCCGCCATGACCGACGTCGCACCCGCCGTGACCGAAACGATCGAACGCACCCTCGTCCTCGTCAAGCCCGACGGCGTCCGCCGCGGCCTGTCCGGCGAGATCCTTCGCCGCATCGAGGCCAAGGGCTACACGCTCGCGGCCGTCCGCCTGCTCGACGCCACCCCGGAGCTGCTCGCCGCGCACTACGCCGAGCACGAGGGCAAGCCGTTCTACCAGCCGCTCGTCGACTTCATGCTGTCGGGCCCGATCCTCGCGGTCGTCGCCGAGGGCCAGGGCGTCATCCCCGGTTTCCGCTCCCTCGCCGGCGCCACGAACCCCACCGAGGCCGCGCCCGGCACGATCCGCGGCGACCTGGGCCGCGACTGGGGCCTGAAGGTCCAGCAGAACCTCGTGCACGGGTCCGACTCGCCCGAGTCCGCCGCGCGCGAGATCGCGCTCTGGTTCCCCGAGCTGGGCTGAGGACCGGGTCGTCGGCGGGCGCTCAGGGCAGCGCCCGCCGACACCTTCGCGGGGGAGGGGCGGGCCGTCGCGGGTCTACCATCCGCCCGCTCGTCCCTCGCGGGCTCCCGCCAGACCCGCCACGACCCGCGACGGCCCACCCCACCCCACCCCCACCCCCACCCCCGCTCCGGCGTCGGCTCGTCCGGACCGGCAAACCATGCTCGTCTGGCGGTCGAGCCGCAGCGCACCTCCTCGCCGAACCCCGGGTTGTGTGGCATGAACCGGTCCCTCTGCCGCACAACCCGGGGTTCGACGCCGGGACTCTCCTGGGTCGACGACGTCGGCCTTGCCTGCCGCTCGCGGCCGCGCAGATGCGCGGGATCGTGGGGAGGCCGGTCTAGGCTCGGGCCGTGCACCTCAAGACGCTGACGCTCCGGGGCTTCAAGTCGTTCGCCTCGGCGACGACGCTGAGCTTCGAGCCCGGCGTGACGTGCGTCGTCGGGCCGAACGGGTCGGGGAAGTCGAACGTCGTCGACGCGCTCGCCTGGGTGATGGGGGAGCAGGGAGCGAAGACGCTGCGCGGCGGGAAGATGGAGGACGTCATCTTCGCCGGGACGACCGGCAGGCCGCCGCTCGGGCGTGCCGAGGTCGCGCTGACGATCGACAACACCGACGGTGCGCTGCCGATCGACTACACCGAGGTGACGATCTCCCGCACGCTGTTCCGCAGCGGCGGCTCCGAGTACGCGATCAACGGGTCACCGTGCCGCCTGCTCGACATCCAGGACCTGCTCTCCGACTCGGGCCTCGGGCGCGAGATGCACGTCATCGTGGGGCAGGGGCAGCTCGACGCGGTGCTGCGCGCGACGCCGGAGGACCGGCGCGGGTTCGTCGAGGAGGCTGCCGGCGTCCTCAAGCACCGCAAGCGCAAGGAGAAGGCGCTGCGCAAGCTCGACGCGATGCAGGCCAACCTCACGCGGCTCGCCGACCTCACCTCCGAGGTGCGGCGCCAGCTCGGCCCGCTGGGACGGCAGGCCGAGATCGCCCGCAAGGCCGCGACCATCCAGGCCGACGTGCGCGACGCGCGGGCCCGCCTCCTCGCCGACGACCTCGCCCAGCTCACGGCGGCCCTCGAGCAGGAGATCGCGGACGAGGCCGCGCTGCGGGCCCGGCAGGCCGAGGTCGAGCGCGAGCTCGCCGCCGCCCGGGACCGCCTCGCGGCCCACGAGCGCGAGGCCGCCGCCGCGGCCCCGGCGCTCGGCGCGGCGACCGACGTCTGGTACCGGCTGTCGTCGCTGCGCGAACGCCTGCGGGGCACGCAGACGCTCGCGGAGGAGCGGCTGCGTCTCCTCGGGCGACCGGAGCCCGCGCAGCGCGGTCAGGACCCCGACGACCTCGAGCGGCAGGCGGAGCGGGTGCGGGTCACCGAGGTCGAGCTCGAGGAGGAGGTCTCCCGCGCCCGAGAGGCCCTCGCCGTGGCCGTCGCGGAGCGCGAGGAGGCGGAGGCGGCCGCGGGGGAGGCGGAGCGCGCCGTCGCGACGCTCCTGCGCGGCGCGGCCGACCGGCGCGAGGGCCTGGCGCGCCTCGCGGGCCAGGTGGCCGCGCAGCGCACCCGCGTCGAGTCCGCCGAGGCGGAGATCGGTCGCCTGCGCGAGTCCCTCGCCGAGGCCGAGCGCCGAGGTGCCCAGGCGAGCACCGAGTTCGCGGTGCTCGAGACCCAGGTCGTAGGGGTCGAGGAGGGTGAGGAGGGGCTCGACGCCGAGCACGAGGCCGCGGCGGACGAGGTCGAGCGTGCGGCGGGCGAGGTCGTCGCGCTGCAGGAGCAGGCGAGCCGCGCCGAGCAGGAGCGCGCCACGTGGAGCGCGCGCATCGAGGCGCTCGAGCTGAGCCTCGACCGCAAGGACGGCGCCGGGGCCCTGCTCGCGGCCGACCACGTGGGCGTCGTCGGCTCCCTCGCGGCGATGCTCGGCATCGAGGCGGGCTACGAGGACGCGATCGCGGCCGCGCTCGGGCCCGCGGCCGACGCGGTCACGGTCGAGTCCGTCGACGCGGCCGTCGACGCGCTGCGCTACCTGCGGACCGAGGACGCGGGACGTGCCGGACTGGTGGTCGCGGGAGACGACGGCAGTGCCGACGCGGGGCGACGGACGGGGACCCTGCCCGACGGCGCCCGGTGGGCCGCAGAGGTCGTCACCGCGACCGGCGGGGTCGGACGGGTCGTGACCGCGCTGCTCGACGCCGTCGCCGTCGTCGACGACCTCGCGCAGGCGCGCGCGCTCCTCGGGGCGCGGCCGGACCTCGTCGCCGTGACGCGCGCGGGTGACCTGCTCGCGTCCGGGCGCGCCTGGGGCGGCAGCGCGTCGGCGCCGAGCGTCCTGCACCTGCAGTCCGCGCTCGACGAGGCGCGGGTGGCCCACTCCGACGCGACGGCGCGCGCCGAACGTGCCCGGTTCGCGCTGGTCGCCGCTCGTGAGGCGGAGGTCGCGGCGCGCGGCCGCTACGACGAGACCCTCGAACGGCTCAACGAGTCGGACGCCCAGCTCGCGGCGGTCGCCGAGCAGCTCGGTCACCTCGGCGCAGCGGCCCGGTCGGCCGCTGCCGAGGCGGAGAGAGCACGGACGACGCTCGCCCGTGCGTCGGACGGGCTGGACGAGGCGCGGACGGCGCTCGCCGAGCTCGTCGAGCGGCTCGACGTCGCCCAGGACGCGCCGGAGCAGTCGGAGGACGCGCTGACCGACGCGAGCGAGGAGCGCGACCGGCTCGTGGCCGGAGCGGCGGCAGCGCGGGGCCGTGAGACGGAGTCGCGGCTCGCGCTGCGCACGAGCGAGGAGCGCGCGCGTGCCGTCGCGGGCCGTGCGCAGGCGCTGGCCCGGGCAGCCGCTGCCGAGCGCGACGCACGGGAGCGCGCGGCACGGCGGGAGGAGGTGCGCGTCCGCCAGGCAGGCAGGGCCGCGACGGTCCGCGACGGTGCCGCGCGCACCCTGGTGGCCCTCGAGCGCTCGCTCTCCCGGGCAGGCGACGAGCGCAGCGCCGCCGAGGCCGCGCGGGCCGAGCACGACGCCGCCGTGACCGCGGCGCGCGGCGCGGTCGACGAGCTCGCGACGCGACTGCGCGAGCTGACCGACGTCGCGCACCGTGACGAGGTCGCGCGCGCCCAGCAGCAGCTGCGCATCGAGCAGCTCCAGGCGCGCAGCGTCGACGAGCTCGGCCTCGACCCGGAGGTGCTCGTGGACGAGTTCGGCCCGCACCGCCCGGTCCCGGTCACGGGAGCGGGCGCCGACGCGGACGACGAGCCGAGCACCGTGCCCTACGACCGCGCCGCCCAGGAGAAGCGGCTGAAGGCCGCCGAGCGCGACCTCGGCCGGCTCGGCAAGGTGAACCCGCTCGCTCTCGAGGAGTTCGCAGCGCTCGAGGAGCGGCACAAGTTCCTCGCGGACCAGCTCGCCGACCTCAAGAAGTCGCGCGCCGACCTGCTCGAGATCGTCCGCGAGATCGACGAGCGCGTCGAGCGGGTCTTCGCCGACGCCTACCGGGACACGGCCGAGCAGTTCGAGCGCGTCTTCGCGCGCATGTTCCCGGGCGGCGAGGGGCGGCTCGTCCTCACCGACCCGGACGACCTGCTCACGACGGGGATCGAGGTCGAGGCGCGACCGGCGGGCAAGAAGGTCAAGCGCCTCTCGCTGCTGTCCGGGGGCGAGCGCTCGCTCACGGCGGTCGCGCTGCTCGTCGCGATCTTCAAGGCGCGGCCGTCGCCGTTCTACGTCATGGACGAGGTCGAGGCCGCGCTCGACGACGTGAACCTGGGTCGGCTCCTCGAGATCTTCCGCGAGCTCCAGGAGGACTCCCAGCTCATCGTGGTCACGCACCAGAAGCGCACCATGGAGATCGCGGACGCGCTCTACGGCGTGACGATGCGCGGCGACGGCGTCACGACCGTCATCAGCCAGCGCCTGCGCGAGGCGAAGGAGCCGCAGCCCGCGTGACTCCTCGTCCCGGACGAACCACCAGCGTGCGCACGGACCGGACAATCACCGAGAAATCGTTGCAATTCCGCGGCTTGTGAAGATGTGGTGCTGATTGCCGGACCTTCCGCGCGCCGGTGAGCGATCGCCTCCTCCCACCGGATACTTGGACGCATGGTGTGGATGTTCGTGTGGCTCGGGATCGCGCTCGGCGCTGCCGCTGTCGTGTTCCTCTTCGCGAGCGTCGTCGCCCGGACGGAGTCGGCGGCGACCGACGACCAGGGTCTCGGGGGGTTCTGGCGGAACTTCCGTGCCGGGATGCGCCCGAGGCGCGGCCCGCGCGCCCCGCAGGAGGCGCGCCACGTCGGCACGGTCCGCCTGCCCAAGCCGGTCGACTCGACGATGGACGAGTTCTTCACCGCGACCGAGGTCTCCTCGAGGGCCTACGTCGATGCCGAGGAGCTGACCGAGGTGCTGCACCGTGCCCGCGAGCGGGCGACCCGCCCGCTGCACGTGCACGCCGAGCGCTCGCGGGCCGCGACGCAGCACGGCGCGTCCGCGCCGGTCGACGGCTCGGACGACGGCGCGACGACCGTCTGAGAGACTGCCCGCGTGAACGACCTCCTTCCTCTCTGGATCCTTCTCGGCCTCCTCGTCGTCGTCGGTCTCGTCACGGGCGGCGCGATGTCCGTCCGTCGGCGCCGCGGTGCACCGGGCGCCGGGCCCGCTCCTCGGCCGACGGGAGTCACGACCCCCCGCGCGGCGGAGCACGCCGACGACGGGCAGGCAGGAGCCGCCGGGACGGCGGTGCTCGACCGTGAGACGGCCGTCGTGGAGCCCGAGACGGCCCCCGCGGCCGCGATCGAGCGCCCCGAGCCGGTCGGCGGCCGTCTCGTCCGGCTGCGCGAGCGGCTCGCGCGTTCCGGCTCGCCGCTCGGCGCTCGACTGCTCTCGGTGCTGTCGCGCGACCACCTCACCGAGGACGACTGGGACGAGCTCGAGGAGACGCTCCTGCTCGCCGACGTCGGCGCGGGCCCGGCCGGTGAGCTCATCGAGAACCTGCGCACCCGGGTGCGCGTGCTCGGCGTGCGCGATGCGCAGAGCGTGCGGTCCCTGCTGCGCGACGAGCTCGTCGCGCTCGTCGACCCCACTCTCGACCGGTCCCTGGCGATCGCGCCCACGGCGACGCCGGAGGGGCAGGTCCCGGCCGTCGTGCTGGTGGTCGGGGTCAACGGCACAGGCAAGACGACGACCGTCGGCAAGCTCGCGCGCGTGCTCGTCGCGGAGGATCGCAGCGTCGTGCTCGGCGCGGCCGACACGTTCCGCGCGGCCGCGGCGGACCAGCTCCAGACGTGGGGCGCGCGCGTGGGCGTGCCGACCGTGCGCGCGGACCGTGACGGCGCCGACCCGGCTGCCGTCGCGTTCGACGCGGTACGCCGCGGGCGGGTCGAGGGCGCCGACGTCGTGCTCGTGGACACCGCGGGGCGCCTGCAGAACAAGGCCGGGCTCATGGACGAGCTCGGCAAGATCCGGCGCGTCATCACCAAGGAGGCGCCGCTGTCGGAGGTCCTCCTCGTGCTCGACGCGACGACGGGCCAGAACGGGCTCAACCAGGCCCGCGTCTTCGGTGAGGTCGCCGGCGTGACCGGGATCGTGCTCACGAAGCTCGACGGGACCGCCCGGGGCGGCATCGTGGTCGCCGTGCAGCGCGAGCTGGGGGTCCCGGTGAAGCTGGTCGGGCTCGGAGAGGGGCCCGACGACCTCGCCCCGTTCGACCCGGAGGAGTTCGTGGACGGGCTCCTCGGCGTCTGACGCAGGTCACGGTCGTATCACGGTCCGATCACGCGGATGTCGCGATCCGGACGTCGGACACCGCTCGCGAGGCTCGGAAACGGAACGTTTACCTCCGAGAACCGCTTGTCACACCCGCGTAACACGACGACACTCCCGGCGAAACCCGCCCCCACCAACGTTGTCCCCGACCAGCCGCCCGGCTGGCGAGGGGAGATGATCCGATGGAGTGGGACACCGGGGCTACCGCGTGGATGCTGATCTCAGCATCCCTCGTGCTCCTGATGACGCCCGGACTGGCGTTCTTCTACGGCGGCATGGTCCGCGCCAAGTCCGTGCTGAACATGATGATGATGTCGTTCGGGGCCATGGCCGTGGTCGGCGTGGTGTACGTGCTGTGGGGCTGGTCGATGTCCTACGGCGAGGCGGGGACGGGCGGGCTCTTCGCGAACCCGTTCGCGCAGTTCGGTCTCTCGGGGGCGATCACGGACGCTGAGGGCAGCGCCGTCGCCAGCACGCTGGGCAACTATCCGAATGTCGTCGACATCGCCTTCCAGGTGACGTTCGCGATCATCACGGTCGCGCTGATCTCCGGTGCGCTCGCCGACCGCGTGAAGTTCGGAACGTGGCTCGCGTTCACCGCGATCTGGGTCACCGTCACCTACTTCCCCCTCGCCCACATGGTGTGGGGTGGCGGCTTCCTCTCGGCCAACGAGAACGGTCTCGCGGCGATGGTCTTCGGGGTGACCGACGGCGCCGCCACGGTCGCGCCGATCGACTTCGCCGGCGGCACGGTCGTCCACATCAACGCCGGTGTCGCGGCCCTCGTGCTCGCGCTCCTCGTCGGGAAGCGCAAGGGCTTCGGTTCCGAGCCGATGCGCCCCCACAACCTCCCGTTCGTCATGCTCGGCGCGGCCCTCCTGTGGTTCGGCTGGTTCGGCTTCAACGCGGGCTCGGCGTTCGGCGCCAACGAGACCGCGGGCCTCGCCTGGGTCAACACGACGTCCGCGACCGCCGCGGGCATCATCGGCTGGCTCCTGACCGAGAAGATCCGTGACGGTCACGCCACGTCGCTCGGCGCCGCGTCCGGTGTCGTCGCGGGCCTCGTCGCCATCACGCCCGCCGCGGGCGCCCTCACCCCGGTCACGTCGATCGTCCTGGGCGTCGTCGCCGGTGCGCTCAGCGCCCTCGCGGTCGGTCTCAAGTACCGCTTCGGCTACGACGACTCGCTCGACGTCGTCGGCGTCCACCTCGTGTCCGGCCTGTGGGGTACGGTCGCGATCGGCTTCCTCGCCGCGGACACCGGCCTGTTCTTCGGCGGCGGGGCTCAGCAGCTCGTCGTCCAGATTCTCATCGCCCTCGTCGCGATCGTCTTCTCGGCCCTGACGACGCTGGTCATCGGCCTCATCCTCAAGGCGACGATGGGCTGGCGGGTCAGCGAGGACGCCGAGGTCGGCGGGATCGACCTCGCGGTGCACGGTGAGACGGCGTACGAGTCCATCCAGCAGGGCAGCGTCATCAAGGAGGTGCGGGCATGAAGCTCGTCACGGGAATCATCCAGCCGCACCGTCTCGACGACGTGAAGTCGGCGCTCGAGGCAGCGGGCGTGCGCGGCATGACCGTCAGCGAGGCCAGCGGCTACGGCCGGCAGAAGGGCCACACCGAGGTCTACCGCGGCGCCGAGTACACGGTCGACCTGGTCCCCAAGGTCCGTATCGAGGTGCTCGTCGACGACGCCGACTCGGCCGTCGTCACCGAGGTGATCGTCAAGGCCGCCCAGACCGGCAAGATCGGCGACGGCAAGGTCTGGACCGTCCCGGTCGAGGACGTCGCCCGGGTGCGCACGGGCGAGCACGGCCCCGGCGCCCTGTGAGGACGACGATCCGCGCATGACGGACCACGCCGACACCCCGGCCACGGGCGGGGTCGCGGGGGGATCGGCGGAGCACGGTACGGAGGTCCCGCACCCGGACGGGGTGCGGGACCTCCGCGCTCGCACGCTCGATCTCGCGCGATCGCTGAGCGGTCCCGGCCGCAGCGGCGTCGCTCGCCGTGCGGCCGTCGTCGACCTCGTGATCACGAGCCTCGCGACGCTGTGGGAGGAGGCGACGGCCGACGTCGCCCCCGACGGGATCGCGCTCGCAGCCGTGGGGAGCCTGGGCCGAGGCGACATGGGCCCCGCGAGCGACCTCGACCTCGTGCTCGTGCACGACGGTCGCACGCACTCCGCCGAGGAGGTCGCCGGGGTAGCGCAGCGCCTGTGGTACCCGCTCTGGGACGCCGGCATCGACCTCGACCACTCCGTCCGCTCGCTGTCGCAGTGCCGCCAGGTGGCCTCCAAGGACGTGCCCGCGGCCGTCGGCTGGCTCGACGTGCGCGCCGTCGCCGGCGACTCCCTCGTGGTCCACCGCGCGTCGTCGGCGGTGCTCACCGACTGGCGGTCGGCCTCGCGTCGTCGGCTCCCCGAGCTCCTGTCCTCGACCCGCGACCGGGCCGAGCGCTCCGGCGAGCTGGCCTACCTCATCGAGCCTGACCTCAAGGAGTCGCGCGGCGGCATCCGGGACGCGGTCGTCCTCTCGGCGCTCGCGGCGACGTGGCTCACGGACCGCCCGCACGGGTCCGTCGACCGCGCCTATGCCCACCTGCTCGACGTGCGCGACACGCTGCAGGTCGTCACGGGTCGGCACACCAGTCGGCTGCTCCTCGCGGACCTGGACGACGTGGCCGACGTGGCCGGGTACGACGACCCGGACGAGCTCCTCGCGAGCCTCGCCGAGGCGGGGCGCGAGATCTCCTACGCGCTCGACTCGACCGTCCGCCGCGCCCGCCAGGCGTTGCAGCGACCGTCGATCGCCCGACGACCCGTGCTCATCCGCGGTCGTCGTGCCGCACCGCGCCTGCGCTCCGTCGGCGACGGTCTCGTGGAGCACGACGGCGAGCTCGTCCTCGCCGTCGACGCGCACCCCGCGTCCGACCCGCTCCTGTCGCTGCGCGCCGCCGCGACCGCCGCGCGGACCGGGCTGACGCTCTCCCCGGTGTCGGTCGCGAGCCTCGCCGAGTGCCCCCCGCTGCCCGAGCCGTGGCCGAAGGCCGCCCGGGCGGCGTTCCTCTCGCTGCTCGGCTCGGGCCAGGCGCAGGTGGCGGTCTGGGAGGCGCTCGACCTCGCGGGCGTCGTCACGACGTGGATCCCCGAGTGGGCCGGCGTGCGCAACCGCCCGCAGCGGGCTGCGGTGCACCGGCACACCGTGGACCGTCATCTCGTCGAGGTCGTCGCGCGTGCGTCGCGCGACCGCAAGGAGGTGGCGCGGGGCGACCTGCTCGTGCTGTCCGCGGTGCTCCACGACATCGGCAAGCGCGCGGGCGCGCAGGACCACTCTGTCGAGGGGGCGCGGCTCGTGCCCGTGATCCTCGGGCGGATGGGCTTCGACGCGGGCGTGGTGTCCGACGTCGAGCGCCTCGTGCGGCACCATCTCACCCTGTCCCGGCTCGCGGTGAGCGAGGACCCCGACGACCCCGCGACCGTCGCCGAGCTCGCCGAGGCCGTCGACCACCGGCCCGAGCTCCTCGAGGTCCTGCGGGCGCTGACGGAGGCGGACGCCTCCTCGCTCGGCCCGAGCGCGTGGACCGCGTGGCGCGCCCGGCTCGTCGACGACCTCGTCGGCGCGACGCTGCGGGTGCTCCGGGCGGACGGCGACGCCGGGCCCCGGGCGCCCGGGTAGGCTTGACCCTCGCGGACGCGCCGTACCGTGCCCTCTCGGTGAGACGGAGCCGGGTGGTGCGCGTCCGCCCCCGAGACGACCGGCGACTGGTGAGGATGACGCGGTGTTCAACACGCTGTCGGACCGACTGACATCGACCTTCAAGAACCTGCGGGCGAAGGGTCGGCTGTCCGAGGCGGACATCGACGCGACGATCCGGGAGATCCGTCGCGCGCTGCTCGACGCCGACGTCGCCGTACCGGTGGTGCGCGAGTTCACGGCGACCGTGCGCGAGCGCGCGCTGTCCGCGGAGGTCTCCGGCGCGCTGAACCCGGCGCAGCAGGTCGTCAAGATCGTCAACGAGGAGCTCGTCGCGATCCTCGGCGGGGAGAGCCGGGGGCTGCGGTTCTCCAAGACCCCGCCGACGGTGATCATGCTCGCCGGCCTCCAGGGTGCCGGAAAGACGACCCTCGCGGGCAAGCTCGCGCTGCACCTGCGCGAGCAGGGGCACACGCCGCTCCTCGTCGCGGCCGACCTCCAGAGGCCGAACGCCGTCACGCAGCTCTCGGTCGTGGGCGAGCGTGCGGGCGTCCCGGTGTTCGCCCCGCACCCGGGCAACCAGAGCGGCGTCGAGGTCGACGACGTCATCGGCGACCCGGTCGCCGTCGCGCGCGACGGGCTCGAGGCCGCGCGCCGGCGCGAGCACGATGTCCTCATCGTCGACACCGCCGGCCGCCTGGGCCTCGACTCCGTGCTCATGCAGCAGGCCGCGGACATCCGCGACGCGGTGAGCCCGGACGAGATCCTCTTCGTCATCGACGCGATGATCGGCCAGGACGCGGTCGCGACCGCGAAGGCGTTCGAGGAGGGCGTCGACTTCACGGGCGTCGTCCTCACCAAGCTCGACGGCGACGCGCGCGGTGGTGCGGCGCTGTCCGTCACCGGCGTCACGGGTCGGCCGATCCTCTTCGCGTCGACCGGTGAGAAGCTCACCGACTTCGAGGCCTTCCACCCGGACCGCATGGCGTCGCGCATCCTCGACATGGGCGACGTGCTCACCCTCATCGAGCAGGCCGAGAAGGCGTTCGACGCCGAGCAGGCCGCGAAGATGGCCGAGAAGCTCGAGTCCGGTCAGGACTTCACGCTCGCGGACTTCCTGGTGCAGATGCAGCAGATGAAGAACATGGGCTCGATGAAGAAGATGCTCGGCATGCTGCCCGGCATGGGCCAGATGCGGGAGGCGCTCGAGAACTTCGACGAGCGCGAGGTCGACCGCATCGAGGCGATCATCCGCTCCATGACCCCCGCGGAGCGCGAGAACCCGAAGATCATCAACGGCTCGCGCCGGGCCCGCATCGCGCGAGGCTCCGGTGTCCGGACGTCCGACGTGAACCAGCTGCTCGAGCGGTTCGCAGGCGCGCAGAAGATGATGCGCCAGATGGGCCGCGGCGGAGGCGTGCCGGGGATGCCGGGCATGGGGAACCTGCCGGGCATGGGCGGCAAGAAGGCGCGCGGGCGTCAGGCCCCGCAGCGCAAGGCGAAGGGCAAGTCGGGCAACCCGGCGAAGCGTGCGGAGCAGGAGCGCGCCGCGGCGGCCCGTGCCGCGGGAGAGGCCGCTCGACCGTCGTCGCCTGCAGGGTCGGCGTTCGGCGTCGGCGCAGGAGCGGGCCCGGCGTCGCCGCAGGTCTCCGACGACCTCGAGCTGCCGCCTGGGTTCGAGAAGCTCCTCGGCCGCTGACCCACGTCCCGACCACCTTCACCCTGGAGCCGCATGTCCGCGCTGGAAGGCCCTACGCTGCACGTCCGCGGCCATGTCCTCATCGGTGACGACCGCGAGGTCGGCGACCTGTGGGTCAAGGACGGGCGCGTCAGCCTGACCCGGCCCTCGGCCCAGGGCACCAACATGGTCGACCTCGAGGGCTGGGTGTTGCCGGGTCTCGTGGACGTGCACTGCCACGTCGGGCTCGGCCCCGACGGTGCGGTCGACACCGCCACCGCCCAGGCCCAGGCGCTCGTCGACCGCGACAGCGGCGTGCTGCTCGTCCGCGACGCCGGGTCGCCGGCCGACACGCGATGGATCCAGGGCCGCCGCGACCTGCCGCGCCTCGTGCGCGCCGGTCGCCACATCGCGCGGCCGAAGCGCTACCTGCGGCACTACGGGCTCGAGCTCGACGACCCCGCGCAGCTTCCCGAGGCCGTGCGTCGTGAGGCGCGCGCAGGGGACGGGTGGGTCAAGCTCGTCGGCGACTGGATCGACCGCGACCTGGGCGACGACGGGGACCTGCGCCCGCTCTGGCCCGACGACGTCCTCGCGGAGGCCGTCGCCGTCGCGCACGCCGAGGCGGCGCGCGTCACGGTGCACGCGTTCTCCGACGAGGTGATCCCGTCGCTGCTCGCCGCCGGGGTCGACGGGATCGAGCACGGCACGGGCATCCACCCCGACCTCATGTACGACATCTCCGAGCGCGGCATCGCCGTCACGCCGACCCTGCTGCAGGTCGGGCGATTCGAGGACATCGCACGGCAGGCCGACGCCCGCTACCCGCGGTTCGCCGCCCGCCTGCGCCGCCTGCACGCGCGCCGGTACGAGCAGGCCCGCGCGCTGCACGACGCCGGGATCCAGCTCCTCGTCGGGACCGACGCGGGCGGGACGATCGGCCACGGACGCCTCGCCGACGAGTGCGCCGAGCTCGTCGCCGCCGGCATCCCGTCCGCCGCCGTCGTCGCCGCCGCGAGCTGGCAGGGCCGCGAGTACCTCGGCTTCACGTCCCTCGTCGAGGGCGCGACGGCGGACTTCGTCGTCTACCCCGCGGACCCGCGGCTCGACGTCGAGGTGCTGCGTGCGCCCACCGCCGTCGTGCTGCGTGGCGAGATCGTGCGGCACTAGCCCGGCTTGGTCGGCTCGCCGGCCGTCTGGCACAATGGCCCCGTACTCGGTGTGCCCGGCCCCTCTCTCCGTGCTCGCCGTGTCCTGAACCCCACCCTCGTCCTGGTCCCCACCGGACGCGCGCGGGTTCACCCATACCAGAACCAGGAGTGACCACCACAGTGGCCGTCAAGATTCGTCTGAAGCGTCTCGGCAAGATCCGGGCGCCGTACTACCGTGTCGTCATCGCGGACTCGCGCACCAAGCGTGACGGTCGCGTCATCGAGGAGATCGGCAAGTACCACCCCACCGAGGAGCCCTCGTTCATCGAGATCACCTCGGACCGCGCGCAGTACTGGCTCGGTGTCGGCGCGCAGCCGACCGAGCAGGTCCTCGCGCTCCTCAAGATCACCGGCGACTGGCAGAAGTTCAAGGGCCTGCCGGGCGCCGAGGGCACGCTCCGGGTCAAGGGCGAGAAGGCCGACCCCGCCGCTGCCATCGAGGCTGCCGCTGCCGACGCCGAGAAGGTCAAGGCCAAGGCCGCGGAGAAGAAGTCGGAGCCCGCACCCGAGGCTGCCGACTCCGCCGACGCTGCAGCTGCCGGCGACGAGGCCTGATGCTCGCCGAGGCCCTCGAGCACCTGGTGCGCGGCATCGTGGACAACCCGGACGACGTCCGGGTCGGCTCGAAGACGCTGCGTCGCGGTGACCTGCTCGAGGTCCGGGTCCACCCCGACGACCTCGGTCGCGTGATCGGTCGGGGCGGGCGCACCGCGCGCGCCCTGCGCACGGTGATCGGGGCCCTGGCGACCGACGGTCCCGTGCGGGTCGACGTCGTCGACGTCGACCGCCGCTGAGCGTCCGCGAAGGACCACGTCCCGCGAGGGACTCGAGAGACCCGGCCCGCCGCGAGGCGGGCCGGGTCTTCTCGCTCCCGGACACGTCCGGGACACGGGCGGGCCGACCACGGGCCGTCCCAGCACAACGACCAGAGGAGCACGACCATGCAGCTCACCGTCGCCCGCGTCGGCAAGGCGCACGGGCTGCGGGGCGAGGTGGCGCTCGACCTGCGCACCGACGACCCCGAGGCCCGGCTCGCCGTCGGGGCCGAGCTCCCGACCGAGCCGGCCGACGCCGGTCCGCTCGTCGTCGCCTCGGTCCGCGTGCACCAGGGGCGCTGGCTGGTGCGGTTCGAGGGCGTCGGCGACCGAACGGCCGCGGAGGCCCTGCGGGGGACGCAGCTCGTGGTCGAGGTCGAGGAGTCCGACGAGGAGGACGCCTGGTACTCCCACGAGCTCGCCGGCCTGCGTGCCGAGTCGACGGACGGCACGGAGCTCGGCCGCGTCGAGGGACTGGAGGAGGCGCCGGCCCACGACCTGCTCGTGCTGCGGGAGCCCGACGGGACCCGCACGCTCGTCCCCTTCGTGCGCGCCATCGTGCCCGTCGTCGACGTCCCGGGGGGACGCGTGGTGCTGGACCCGCCCGGCGGTCTGCTCGCGTCCGACGCCGACCGGCTCGACGTCGCGAC
This sequence comes from Cellulosimicrobium sp. PMB13, assembly GCF_051294865.1. Classification (NCBI taxonomy): domain Bacteria; kingdom Bacillati; phylum Actinomycetota; class Actinomycetes; order Micrococcales; family Promicromonosporaceae; genus Cellulosimicrobium; species Cellulosimicrobium sp. PMB13. Next base: position 2,696,254 of record NZ_CP145910.1, read on the forward strand.
GCCCGAGGAGGGCTGACGTGCGGATCGACGTCGTCACGATCTTCCCCGACTACCTGGCGGCGCTCGACCTGTCCCTCGTCGGCAAGGCCCGGACGGCCGGCATCCTCGATCTGCGCGTGCACGACCTGCGCGACTGGACGACCGACCGGCACCGCACGGTCGACGACACGCCGTTCGGCGGCGGCGCGGGCATGGTCATGCGACCCGACGTGTGGGGTCGGGCGATCGCGGACGTCGCAGGGACGGAGCGGTCGGCGGACGAGCCCGACGGCGCGCCGTCCCAGGGTGCGGGGCCGCACCTCGTCGTGCCGACGCCGTCGGGCGAGACCTTCACGCAGCGCACGGCGGAGGCGCTCGCGGAGGAGAGCCACCTCGTCTTCGCCTGCGGCCGCTACGAGGGCATCGACGCGCGCGTCGCCGAGCACCACCGCGCGGCCGGCGGCAGGGTGAGCGAGCTGTCGATCGGCGACTACGTGCTCAACGGGGGCGAGGTCGCGACGCTCGTCATGGTCGAGGCGGTCGCCCGGCTGTTGCCCGGCGTCGTCGGGAACCCGGAGTCCCTCGTCGAGGAGTCGCACGGCGCGGCCGGGCTGCTCGAGTACCCGGTGTACACCAAGCCGCCGGCGTGGGAGGGGCTCGAGGTCCCGGACGTCCTGCTGTCGGGTCACCACGCGCGCATCCATCGCTGGCGGCGGGACGAGGCGCTGCGACGCACCGCCGCGCGACGGCCCGACATGGTGCGGGCCCTGGACGTCGAGACGCTCGACCGCCACGACCTCGAGGTGCTCGCCGCGTCGGGCTGGACGCCCCGTGACGGTCGGCTCGAACGAGAGGGCTGACGCCCCGGCGCCGCGGTGTGGCAGAATGAGCCCTCGGTGCGCGCCGACTCCCGGACTCTGCCACAGGGGACGTCCGGGACACGACATCAGCTCGACGGCATGTCACGCACCGTCCTGACGAGATCAGCCCGGGTCGTCCTGGGCCACGAGCACGCGTCCCGACCTGTGGCGGGCGAGGAGAACATCATGCACACGCTGGACAGCGTCGACGCAGCATCGCTGCGCAGCGACGTCCCGGACTTCCGTCCCGGTGACACGCTCAAGGTCAACGTCAAGGTCGTCGAGGGCAACCGCTCCCGCGTCCAGGCGTTCCAGGGCGTGACCATCGCGCGCCAGGGCCACGGCGTCCGCGAGACCTTCACGGTCCGCAAGATCAGCTTCGGTGTCGGCGTCGAGCGCACGTTCCCCGTGCACTCGCCCTCGATCGAGTCGGTCGAGGTCGTCACGCGCGGCGACGTCCGCCGCGCCAAGCTCTACTACCTGCGTCAGCTTCGCGGCAAGAAGGCGAAGATCAAGGAGAAGCGCGAGACGCGCTGACCGACCGCAGTCGCGAACGGGCGGCCGCCCCCCTGGGGTGGCCGCCCGTTCGGCGTCCCGGGGCCTCCCGACAACCGTCCCGACTCCCGGTCCGTTTCCCGGAAGTCGCCCGAAGGTGGCAAGGTGAACGCGTGACCGACAGCGCCCCCACCCGCGGCCCTCGACCCGACGCCCGACCCGAGCGCGGGACCGACGCGGTCGACGACGTCGGCACCCCGCTCGGGGCGGCCGCCGACGCCCGTCGCGAGCCCGACGAGGGGCCCGACGAGGACGCGACGCACGAGACCCCGGCGCCCGCGCGCAAGTCCTCGCTCCTGCGGGAGACGGCGATCATCGTGGTGAGCGCGCTGATCCTCTCGCTGCTCATCAAGACCTTCCTGGTCCAGGCGTTCTTCATCCCGAGCGCGTCGATGGAGGACACGCTCGTCGAGGGCGACCGGGTGATGGTCTCGCGACTCGTCCCCGGGGTGTTCGACGTGCACCGGGGCGACGTGGTGGTCTTCAAGGACCCGGGCGGGTGGCTGCCGCCGGCGGTGCCGGAGGAGCAGAGCGCGCTCACGGAGGCCGCGACCGCCGCCCTGACGTTCATCGGCCTGCTGCCGCAGGACACGGGCGAGCACCTCATCAAGCGCGTCGTCGGGACGCCCGGCGACCACGTGGTCTGCTGCGACGCCGAAGGTCGCGTGAGCGTGAACGGCGAGCCCATCGACGAGACGTACATCAAGCCGGGCTCGGTGCCCAGCCAGGACCCGTTCGACCGGACGGTTCCCGACGACATGCTCTTCGTCATGGGGGACAACCGGCAGAACTCGCAGGACTCCCGCTACAACACCGGCAGGCCGGGCGGCGGGTTCGTCCCGATGAGCAACGTCGTCGGCACCGCGTTCGTCAAGGTCTGGCCGCTGTCCCACGCCGGCCTGCTGCGCAACCCCGGCGACGTGTTCGCCGACGTCCCGGACGTCCCGGAGCAGGAGCCGTGACGAGCGGCACGGTCGCGGCGCCTCGGCGCGGCGCAGGCTCCCGGGCCGCCACGACGGCCGGCGGGAGCGCGCGGCGCCGCCCGGACCTGCGTCACGAGCGCGCGATGCTGCGCGACGGTGCGCGGTTCGTCGCGGGGATGGACGAGGTCGGGCGCGGTGCGCTCGCCGGGCCGGTCTCCGTGGGCGTCGTCGTCGTGGACCTGGCGACGAAGCCCTGCCCGCCGGGGCTCACCGACTCCAAGCTCCTCACGCCCGCCGCGCGCGAGGCGCTCGTGCCGCTCGCGCGCGCCTGGGCGGTCGCGTGGGCCGTCGGGCACGCGGGGCCTGCGGAGATCGACGCCCACGGGATCGTCGGTGCCCTGCGTCTCGCGGGCCGGCGCGCGCTCGCGCAGGTCCGTCGCTCCGTGGGCGACGTCGAGGCCGTCCTGCTCGACGGCAAGCACGACTGGCTGACGCGTCCCTCCGTCGACCTCTTCGAGGCCTTCGAGCTCGACCCCCAGGACGACGGTCTCGGCGACCCCCGTGTGCGCACGCTCGTCAAGGCCGACCTGCAGTGCGCCTCGGTCGCCGCGGCCAGCGTCCTGGCCAAGACCGAGCGGGACGCGCTCATGACGCGGCTCGCGCACCAGTACCCGGTGTTCGGGTGGGACCAGAACAAGGGCTACGGCGCGGCGACGCACGTGGAGGCGCTGCGCGAGCACGGCCCCACCCCGCAGCACCGGCGCAGCTGGCGCCTGCCCGAGCGGGGCGACGAGCTGTCGCCGGTCCTCGACGCCGCGGGATCGGACGGAGCGACGGGCAGGTCGGATGCTGCCCCCGTCTACGGGCCGCCGGTCGTCGCGCTCGACCTCGACCCCGACGCCTCGCTCCCGACCAGCTGAGCCACGCCGGACCTGCGCCGGCGTCCCGATGGTCCATGATGGAGACGTGAGCGCCGAAGACCTCGAGAACTACGAGACCGAGATGGAGCTCGCGCTGTACCGCGAGTACCGCGACGTGGTGGGCCTGTTCTCCTACGTGGTGGAGACCGAACGACGCTTCTACCTGGCGAACCAGGTGGACCTCCAGGTGCGCTCGGCCGCCGGCGAGGTGTACTTCGAGCTGCGGCTCGCCGACGCGTGGGTCTGGGACGTGTACCGCTCGGCCCGGTTCGTGAAGTCCGTGCGCGTCGTCACGTTCAAGGACGTCAACGTCGAGGAGCTGGCGAAGGCCGAGCTCCAGCTGTAGACGTCCGCGCGGACGCGCGTCGAGCCGACGTCGCGCGAACGAGCAGCAACCGTGCGTTCCCGGCGGTCCTGGCCGTCCACAGGCCCGCGTCTGGTCCATCCCTCCACACGGGGCCGTCGAGGTCTGGCGGCCGGACCGTCCCGACCACCACCGTGGTGCGCGGAGGTGAGCCATGGGAGCGAAGGACGCCGTCGGGCGGTACGGGGAGAGGGTGGCTGCGGCCCACCTGGTCGAGGCGGGGTGGACCCTGCTCGACCGCAACTGGCGCGGGCACGGAGGAGAGCTCGACGTCGTCGCGCTCGACGGTGACGTCGTCGTGGCGGTCGAGGTCAAGACCCGCCGGGGGACCGCCTACGGGCACCCCGCGCAGGCCGTCACACCGCTCAAGCTCGCGCGGCTGCGCCGCCTGACCGGGGAGTGGCTCGCGACGCACGACGTCCGGGCGCGCTCGGTGCGGATCGACGTCGTGGCCGTCCTCGTGCAACGCGCCGGGGCCGCGCACGTCGAGCACCTCGTGGGGGTGAGTGCCTGATGGCGCTCGGGATCACCCGGGCCGTGGCGCTCGTGGGGCTCTCCGGGCACGTGGTCGAGGTGCAGGCGCACCTCGCGGCGTCGGTACCGGGCTTCGTGCTCGTGGGGCTGCCGGACACGGCGCTCAGCGAGTCCCGCGACCGGGTCCGTGCCGCCGTCGCGTCGTCGGGCCTCACGTGGCCCCAGCGCAAGATCACCGTGAACCTGTCACCGGCGGCGCTGCCCAAGTCGGGCACCGGGTTCGACCTCGCCATCGCCGTCGCGACGCTGGCGGGGGCACAGCTCCTGCCCGCCTCGGCGGTCGAGGGCGTCGTGCACCTCGGTGAGCTCGGGCTCGACGGCCGGCTGCAGCCGGTCCGGGGCGTGCTGCCCGCCGTCGCGGCCGCGGTGGACGCGGGCTACCGCGACGTCGTCGTGGCCGCCGCCGACGTCGCCGAGGCGAGCCTCGTCCCGGGCGCGCGCGTCGTCGGCGCGGTGAGCCTCGCGGACGTCGCGCGGCTGCACGGCGCCGAGCTCGACGGGCCCGGAGCGGTCGATCCGGTCGTGCCGGCGCGTCCCGCGGTGGCACGCAGGCGCGAGGGCGACCTGTCCGACGTGCTCGGTCAGGACGAGGCGCGGCACGCGCTCGAGGTGGCCGCCGCCGGCGGGCACCACCTGCTGCTCGTCGGTGCGCCCGGCGCGGGCAAGACGATGCTCGCCGCCCGGCTGCCCGGCATCCTCCCCGACCTCACGGAGAGCGAGGCGGTCGAGGTCACCTCCGTGCACTCGGTCGCGGGCGTCTTCGACCCGGGCGGCGGGCTCGTCCGCCGGCCGCCGTACGAGGACCCGCACCACACCGCGACCCCCGCGGCGATCGTCGGCGGCGGTACCGGGGTCCCGAGGCCGGGTGCGGCCTCGCGGGCGCACCGGGGCGTCCTCTTCCTCGACGAGGCGCCCGAGTTCGGCGCGCGCGTGCTGCAGACGCTGCGCCAGCCGCTCGAGCACGGGGAGCTCGTCATCCACCGCGCAGCCGGCTCGGCGCGCTACCCCGCCCGGTTCCAGCTCGTGCTCGCGGCGAACCCGTGCCCGTGCGGCCGGAGCGTGGGCAAGGGGCTGGACTGCACGTGCAGCGCGGTCGCGCAGCGGCGGTACTTCGGTCGGCTCTCGGGCCCGCTGCTCGACCGTGTCGACGTCCAGGTCGAGGTGCGTCCGGTGACGCGCGTCGAGCGGGCGTCGCACGTCGCGCCCGAGTCGAGCGCGACCGTGGCAGCACGGGTGCGCGCCGCCCGGGAGGCCGCCGCCCTGCGCCTCGCCGGGACGGGTTGGCGCACGAACGCCGAGGTGCCGGGGACGTGGTTGCGCGAGCGGCTCGGGCCCGACCCGGGCCTCCTGCGGGACGTCGACGCGGCACTGGACCGCGGGACGCTCAGCCTGCGCGGTGCGGACCGCGTGCTGCGGCTCGCGTGGACCGTGGCCGACCTCGCGGGCCGGGACGCACCGTCGCGGGCCGACGTCGGCGCCGGGCTCGCGCTGCGGACGCGGGGCTACCGTGCGTGAGGGGCGGGAGGGTCCGACGGTGAGCGGTCGGCCGGCCTTCGACGTCACCGACGAGCGTCTCGCGCGCGCGGCCTGGTCCCGGCTCGCCGAACCGGGTGACGAGGTGGCGGGCGCGCTCGTCCGCTCGCTCGGCGCCCCCGACGCCCTCTCGTGGGTGTACGACGCCGTGAGCGACCCCGCCGAGGCGAGGCGGGTCCTCGTCGCCGCCGCGGGGCAGCACCCTTTCGCGGCAGCACGTCCGGACGGCCCGGTCACGAGAGATCTCGCCGCCGTGGTGGGCTCGCCGGGAGACGCCCGGAGCGTCCACGAGGCCGGCACCGACGACCGTCCTGCGGCCCCCGTCGCGCGCGTCCTGCGCGCCGTCTCGCGCTGGGCACCCCGCCTCGACGGGCTGGACCCGCGTCGCGAGCTGCGCGTGCTCGCCCGGCTCGGCGGATCTCTCGTCATCCCCGGCGACCCCGCCTGGCCGACGAGCGTCGACGACCTCGGCGCCTCGGCACCGTTGTGCCTGTGGGTCCGCGGCGTCCCGGACCTCGCGGCGCTCGCGAGGCGGTCCGTCGCGGTCGTGGGCGCCCGTGCCTGCACCGACTACGGCCGGTACGTCACGGGGGACGTCGCGACGGGTCTCGCGGGCCGTGGCTTCACCGTCGTGTCGGGAGGCGCCTACGGCATCGACGCCGCCGCCCACCGGGGCGCGCTCGCGGCCGAGGGCGCGACCGTCGCGTTCCTCGCCGGCGGTGTCGACCGGTTCTACCCGGCGGGCAACGTCGAGCTCCTGCGTGCCGTCGTCGACTCGGGCGGCTCCGTGGTGTCCGAGGTCCCGCCCGGCTCGGTCCCGAGCCGTGTCCGGTTCCTGCTGCGCAACCGCCTCATCGCGGCGTTCGCGTCGGCGACCGTCGTGGTCGAGGCGGCGTGGCGCTCGGGCTCGCTGAGCACGGCGGCTCGCGCGGCCGAGCTCTCCCGTCCTGTCGGTGTCGTGCCCGGCCCCGTGACGTCGGTGGCGTCCTCAGGGTGCCACCGGCTCCTGCGCGACGGGGCCGCGGTGTGCGTGACCGACGCCGACGAGATCGCCGAGCTGGCCGGGGCTCTCGGGCAGGACGCGGCGCCGTCCGGACCCGCCCCCGGCCAGGCCCGGGTCGCGCCCCACGACGGCCTCGACGCGGTGGAGACGCGCGCGTGGGACGCGTTGCCGCTGCGTTCGGGCAAGCCCGTGGAGTCCGTCGCGCGGGCTGCGGGGCTCGCGGTGCCGGAGACGGTCGCGGCGCTCGGTCGGCTCGAGCTGGTGGGCCTCGCCGACCGGGTGCCGGGCGGATGGCGCCGCGGCGACGTGCGCGCCCGGTCCCGCCCCTGAGGTGGGCGGCGGCCCGTGGGCCGTGAGGGAGGGCGACGCGGAGAGCCTCCGGCGGGGTGCCGCGTCGCCGCGGCACACTGGGGGAGTGTCTGAGGACAGGGAACAGCAGCCCGCGACACCGGAGCCGGCGCCGCACGTCACGGGGGAGGCGCCGGCCATGCCCGCGCTGCCGCGTGGCCTGCAGGTCGCGCTCGAGGAGTTCGCCACGTACCTGGAGGTCGAGCGGGGTGCGTCCGCGCACACCGTGCGGGCTTACGTGGGGGACGTCGACAGCCTGCTGCGGCACGCAGTCCGGCACGGCGCGGTGACGCTCGCTGCCGTGGACCTCGCGGTGCTCCGCTCGTGGCTCACGGTCCTCTCCGAGCGTGGTCTCGCCCGCACGACGCTCGCCCGCCGCGGGGCAGCGGCCCGGGCGTTCTTCGACTGGGCGCGCACGACCGGTCGCGTCGCGGCGGACCCGGCGGCGCGGCTCGCCAGTCCTCGCGTCGCGCGCACCCTGCCGACCGTCCTCGCCGTCGACGCCGCGGCGCACCTCCTGGACGTGGCTCGGGCAGCCGCCGACGAGGGGGACCCTGCCCGGTTGCGTGAGTGGGCCGCCGCCGAGCTGCTCTACGGCGCCGGGGTGCGCGTGGGCGAGCTCGCGGGCGTGGACGTCGACGACGTCGACCTGGACCTCCGCACCGTGCGGGTGCTGGGCAAGGGCGCCAAGGAGCGTGTCGTGCCGTTCGGCGTCCCGGCCGCCCGTGCCGTCAAGCGCTGGTTGGTCGAGGGGCGGCCGGTGCTCGTCACCGACCGCTCCGGTGCGGCGCTCTTCGTCGGGGACCGTGGGGGCAGGTGGGGCCAGCGGCAGGTGCGTGACGCGGTGCACCGCCTCGCGGCGGCGGCCGGCGTGGACGACGTCGCCCCGCACGACCTGCGCCACAGCGCCGCCACCCACCTCCTCGCGGGGGGATCGGACCTGCGCAGCGTGCAGGAGATCCTCGGGCACTCGTCGCTCGCGACGACGCAGCGCTACACCCACGTCACGGCGGAGCGGCTGCGCAGCTCCTTCGAGCAGGCGTTCCCGCGCGCGTGAGGCCGGGGCGGCGGCCGACCGGCGGTGCCAGTCGTGCCAGCCGTGCGGGCCGTCAGGACAGCGGGAGGAGCACGATCGGCGGCCGGTCGCCGAGCAGGGCGAGCGGGTCCACGTAGCGCTCGCCGCGGCGCACCCCCCAGTGCACGCACGTCCCGGCGCAGTGACCGCCGTGCTGGGACGCCGTCGCGCCGCCCTCGCCCGGGACCTCGGTCGCCCCCACGACCTCGCCGGTCGCCACGCGCATGCCCGGACGCACGTCGGTGACCACGGGTTCGAGCGAGGTCCGCAGGCCGTCGTCGTGCGAGATCACGACGACGCCGCGCCCCGCGACGGGTCCCGCGAACGTGACGACCCCGGCGGACGGTGCGCGCACCGCCTCGCCCGGGGACGCCGCGAGGTCGACGCCGCGGTGGCCGGGCAGCCAGTCCTGGGCGGGCGGGTCGAAGGGCGCGAGCACGTCCAGGGCGTCGAGCGTCCGGTCGAGCGGAGGCACCCAGACGGCGGCCCCCGGCGCCGGTGCGGCACCCGCACCAGGAACGGGCACGGCCGACAGGAGCACGAGCGCGACGACGAGCGGGGCGAGGGCTCCGCGCCGGCGCGGGGTACCTCGGGGAGCGACGGACGAAGCAGCGGTGCGGCGGCCGGCGACGTGGCGCGCCGCGGGGCGGTGCGGTCTCATCCGGACAGCGTGCCGTCTCGGCAGGAACCCTTCGGCCGTCGCGCACGGTGCTGTGGACGACGACAGGTTCGTGAGCCACCTGTGGTCGGCCCTGCGGCCAGCCGTCACGCCGTCCGCCCGCACCCGAGCCGCCGGCGTGGCGCCCGAGACGCCGAGCCGTCACACCCGGTGAGCCCTCGGGGCGCCCGGTCCGGGCGCCCCCGCGGCCCGTCCGTCCGCCGTGCGGCGCGGGGTCGGGTAGACTCGACCGCGCGATCGGCACGACCGTGAGCCACCTCGACACACCGTCTCGCACCTTCGGGTGAGGGGCGGGAGGCGGCAGGCCGCGTCGGTCGACTTCGCGCGTCACGTTCCGCCCTCGTCCCGGCCTCTGTCGGGTGCTGGGCGGGCCGCGTCCGGCGTCGGTCCTGCTCGTGCGAGCGAGCGGGCGTCGGCTCGGGTGGCGCCAGGGGTGCGTACCGCCGTGGTCCGCACCGACCAACCGCAACGCGGCCCACCTCGCGAGGGGGCCGCCCAGAGCGTGCGTGCACCGGGAGGATCCCGGGCCGCACGGTGAAAGGACGTGTCATGGCCGTCGTGACCATGCGCCAGCTCCTCGAGAGCGGTGTCCACTTCGGACACCAGACCCGCCGTTGGAACCCGAAGATGAAGCGGTTCATCCTCACGGAGCGCAACGGCATCTACATCGTCGACCTCCAGCAGTCGCTGTCGTACATCGACCGCGCCTACGAGTTCGTCAAGGAGACCGTCGCCCACGGCGGTTCGATCCTCTTCGTCGGCACCAAGAAGCAGGCGCAGGAGCCCGTCGCGGAGCAGGCCGCGCGCGTCGGCATGCCGTACGTGAACCACCGCTGGCTCGGTGGCATGCTCACGAACTTCACCACGGTGCACAAGCGTCTGCAGCGCCTCAAGGAGCTCGAGGAGATCGACTTCGACGACGTCGCCGGCTCGTCGCTCACCAAGAAGGAGCTCCTCGTCCTGCGCCGCGAGAAGGACAAGCTCGCGCGGACGCTCGGCGGCATCCGTGACATGGCGAAGGTCCCCTCCGCCGTGTGGATCGTCGACACGAACAAGGAGCACCTCGCGGTCGACGAGGCGCGCAAGCTCCACATCCCGATCGTCGCGATCCTCGACACCAACTGCGACCCGGACGTCGTGGACTACAAGATCCCGGGCAACGACGACGCGATCCGCTCGGTCACGCTCCTCACGCGCGTGATCGCGGACGCCGCCGCCGAGGGTCTGCTCCAGCGCCACTCCGGTCGCTCGGGTGCCGAGGCCGAGGCCGGTGCCGACGCCGAGCCCCTGGCCGAGTGGGAGCGCGAGCTCCTCGCCGGTGCCGAGCAGCAGCTCGAGTCCGACGAGGCGGCCGCGAACGCGTCCGCCACCGAGGGCGCCTCCGGTGCCGAGGAGGCCGTGGCGCCGGGTGCGGACGCCGCACCGGCGGTCGAGGCCGCAGCCGAGGCCGCCGAGGCCGAGGTCGAGGCCGCTCCCGCCGCGGAGGCCGCCGAGGCGCCCGCCGCCGAGGAGGCTCCGGCCGAGGAGGCCCCCGTCGCCGAGGCCACGGAGACCGACGAGTCCAAGTGACGTCCCGGGGCGCGCGGCGAGCAGGTCTCGCCGCGCGCCCCGCGACGCGCCTGGACGCGCGACGTCCGGCCGGCCCGTCACGCACCACCCAGCACGTACCCGTGACACACCACGAGTGAGGACCCACCATGGCGAACTACACCGCCGCTGACATCAAGGCGCTGCGCGAGCGCACCGGCGCCGGCATGCTCGACGTCAAGAAGGCTCTCGACGAGGCCGGCGGCGACGCCGACAAGGCGCTCGAGATCATCCGCGTCAAGGGACTGAAGGGCGTCGCCAAGCGCGAGGGCCGTTCGACCTCCGAGGGCCTCGTGGCCGTCGACATCCGCGACGTCGAGGGCGGCCAGGTCGCGACCCTCATCGAGCTCAACTCCGAGACCGACTTCGTCGCGAAGAACGAGACGTTCATCAGCCTCGCCGACCGCGTGCTCAAGGCGGCCGCGGAGGCCGGCGCGCGCGACGCCGACGCGGCGCTCGCCGCGGACGCCGGTGGCGAGACCGTCCAGGAGGTCATCGACAACCAGGCCGCGACGCTCGGCGAGAAGATCGTCCTGCGCCGCGTGACCCGCGTCGCGGGCGAGCGCGTCACCGCGTACCTGCACCGCACGGCTCGTGACCTCCCGCCGTCGATCGGCGTCGTCGTGGCGACCGACGCGGCCGGCGAGGCCGTCGCGAAGGACGTCGCCCAGCACGTCGCCGCGATGTCGCCGACGTACCTCTCGCGCGACGAGGTCCCCGCGGACACCGTCGAGAACGAGCGCCGCATCGCCGAGGAGACCTCGCGCAACGAGGGCAAGCCCGAGGCCGCGCTCCCGAAGATCATCGAGGGTCGCCTGAACGGCTTCTTCAAGGACGTTGTCCTCGTCGACCAGCCGCTCGCGAAGGACCCCAAGAAGACCGTGGGCCAGGTCGTGTCCGAGGCCGGCGGCACGATCACGGAGTTCGTGCGCTACCGCGTCGGCGCCTGACGTCCTCGCAGGCCCGGTCCTCCCGCTCGTCGCGGGAGGGCCGGGCCATGCCGCACCCGGGCCTCCCGCCGGGGCGCCGCCCCGAGGCGGGCCGCGGCCACAGCCCTTCCCGCGACGACTCGACCCGCACGCCCCACCGGGCGACGACCAAGGACAGGTGGCGACAGTGAGCACAGCCGACCAGACCCGTGACGGTTCCGACGGCGCGACCCCGCGTCGCGTCCTCCTCAAGCTGTCGGGCGAGACGTTCGGCGGCGGGCAGATCGGGCTCGCGCCCGACGTCGTGCAGCGGGTCTCCCGCGAGATCGCCGACGCGGTCGCCCAGGGGGTCCAGGTCGCGATCGTCGTCGGCGGCGGCAACTTCTTCCGCGGGGCCGAGCTGTCGCAGCGCGGCCTCGACCGGGCGCGTGCGGACTACATGGGCATGCTGGGCACCGTGATGAACTGCCTCGCGCTCCAGGACTTCCTCGAGCAGGCGGGCGTGAAGACGCGCGTGCAGACCGCGATCACGATGGGCCAGGTCGCCGAGCCCTACATCCCGCTGCGCGCGATCCGGCACCTCGAGAAGGGCCGCGTCGTGATCTTCGGCGCCGGGGCCGGCATGCCGTACTTCTCGACCGACACGGTCTCCGTCCAGCGCGCGCTCGAGACGCACTGCCACGAGGTCCTCATGGGCAAGAACGGCGTGGACGGCGTCTACACGGCCGACCCGCGCAAGGACCCGACGGCCGAGAAGCTGGACCACCTCACGTACACGGACGCGCTCGTCAAGGACCTGGGCGTCATGGACGCCACGGCCCTGAGCCTGTGCCGCGACAACGACGTGCGCATGCGCGTCTTCGGCATGGGCGAGCCGGGGAACGTCACCCGGGCCCTCGTCGGCGAGAATATTGGGACACTGGTCACGGCGAGCTGACGAACAGCTCGCAGACGACGAGACGTGACCGACCGAACGAAGGAGCACTGGGTGATCGACGAGACCCTCCTCGAGGCCGAGGAGAAGATGGACAAGGCGGTCGAGGTGGCCAAGGAGGACTTCGCCACCATCCGCACCGGCCGGGCGAACCCCGCGATGTTCAGCAAGATCACCGTCGACTACTACGGTGCGCCGACCCCGCTGCAGCAGCTCGCCTCGTTCCAGACCCCTGAGGCCCGCACGATGATCGTGTCGCCGTTCGACAAGAGCGCGATGTCGGCCATCGAGAAGGCGCTGCGCGACTCCGACCTCGGGGTGAACCCGTCGAACGACGGCAACATCATCCGGGTCGTGCTCCCTGCCCTCACCGAGGAGCGTCGTCGGGACTTCGTGAAGCTCGCGAAGTCGAAGGCCGAGGACTCGCGCGTCTCGATCCGCAACGTCCGTCGTCGCGCGAAGGAGGAGCTGGACCGCATCGCGCGGGACGGCGAGGCCGGCGAGGACGAGGTCGCGCGTGCGGAGAAGGAGCTCGAGGGTCTGACGAAGCAGCACGTCGACCAGATCGACGCTCTCCTCGTCGGCAAGGAGACCGAGCTGCTCGAGGTCTGAGCCGTCCGGCTCCCGAGCACCGTGCCCATGTCAGACATCTTCCCGTCCACCGCCGGCGCCGACCCGTCCGCGGGACGGTCCGTCGGTCCGGAGACCGGTGGGGCGGCCGGCGGACGCGCGCCGCGGGCCGGGCGCAACCTCCCGGCGGCGATCGCGGTGGGCCTCGGTCTCCTCGTCGTCGTCGCCGCGAGCCTCGCGTTCCGGCCCGAGCCGTTCGTCGCCCTCGCCGTCCTCGCCGTCGGCGCGGCCGTCTGGGAGCTCGCCAAGGCTCTCGAGCGCCGTGACCTGCACGTCCCCGTGCTGCCCCTGCTCGTCGGGACCGTCGGGATCCTCGTCTCGTCGTACTACTCGGGTCCCGAGGCGCTGCTCGTCTCGTTCATGCTCACCGTCGCGGGCGTCGTGGTCTGGCGCGTCATCGACGGGTCGGGCACGGCCGCCGTGCGCGACGCCGCCGCGGGAACCTTCGCGGCGGCGTACCTGCCCTTCATGGCGGGGTTCGTCATGCTGCTCCTGGCCCAGGACGACGGCCGCGTCAAGGTGCTCCTGTTCATCCTGCTCGCCGTCGCGAACGACGTCGGCGGGTACGTCGCGGGCGTGCTGTTCGGACGCCACCCGCTCGCGCCGTCGGTCAGCCCGAAGAAGTCGTGGGAAGGGCTCGCGGGCTCCTTCGTCCTCGCGACCGGCGTCGGCGTCGTCGGGGCCGTCGTGGGCCTCGGCGCGAGCCCTCTCGTGGGCGTCGCGCTCGGCATCCTCGCGCCGCTCACGGCGACCGTCGGCGACCTCGCCGAGTCGATGATCAAGCGGGACCTAGAATTGAAGGACATGGGGTCGCTCCTGCCCGGTCACGGAGGCATCCTGGACCGCCTCGACTCCATGCTCCTCACCGCACCGTTCGTCTACGTGCTGCTCACCATGGCCGTGTGACCACGGCACGCCCCGCCCCCCACGCTTGGACCTCCCCATGACCGTCCGCCCGCCCGCCCCGCCCCCGGCCCGCTCGGTCCGCCCCTCGGCGGAGTCGACGCCGCTACCGCTCGTCATGTCCGCGCCGCGGCGCGGCAAGCCGCCGCGGCACTTCGCCGACCTCGCTCCCGAGGAGGTCCGCGAGGCCGTCGTCGCGCTGGGCGAGAAGCCGTTCCGGGCGAAGCAGCTCGCGACGCACTACTACGCGCACCTCACGCGCGACCCCGAGGCGATGACCGACCTGCCGAAGGCGTCGCGCGACGTCCTCACCGAGGCGCTCTTCCCCCCGCTGCTCACCGCTGCGCGCCGCATGGAGGCCGACGGCGGGACGACGGTCAAGACGCTGTGGCACCTGTTCGACGGCGCCAAGGTCGAGTCCGTGCTCATGCGCTACCCGCAGCGCACGACCCTGTGCGTGTCGAGCCAGGCGGGCTGCGGCATGGCGTGCCCCTTCTGCGCCACCGGACAGCTCGGGCTCACGCGCAACCTGTCGATCGCGGAGATCGTCGAGCAGGTCCGCGCCGCAGGGCGCGCGCTGGCCGACGGTGAGATCCCGGGCGGTCCGACCCGCCTCAACAACCTCGTGTTCATGGGCATGGGCGAGCCGATGGCGAACTACAAGGCCGTCATGGGCACCGTGCGCCGGCTCGTCGCTCCCGCCCCGGACGGTCTCGGGATGTCGGCGCGCAACATCACGGTCTCGACCGTCGGCCTGGTCCCGGCGATGCGCAAGCTCGCCGACGAGGGCGTCCCGGTGACGCTCGCGCTGTCGCTGCACGCGCCCGACGACGACCTGCGCAGCGAGCTCGTGCCCATCAACACGCGGTGGAGCGTCGACGAGACGCTCGACGCCGCGCGGCACTACTTCGAGGTCACCGGTCGCCGTGTGAGCATCGAGTACGCGCTCATCAAGGACATGAACGACCACGCGTGGCGCGCCGACCTGCTCGGCGAGAAGCTCAACGCGCGCGGCCGCGGCTGGGTGCACGTCAACCCGATCCCGCTCAACCCGACCCCGGGGTCGATCTGGACCGCGAGCGACCCTGCCGTCGAGGCGGAGTTCGTGGCACGATTGCGCGGGCACGGGATCCCGACGACGATCCGTGACACCCGCGGCAGCGACATCGACGGCGCCTGCGGGCAGCTCGCTGCAGAGGAGGACGAGTGAGTTCGCTGTTCACCACGGTCTCGAAGACCCGGAACGGGTACGACCCGGAGGAGGTCGACGACTTCTTCGAGCACGCACGTGACGTGTACGAGGGTCGTGCGTCGGACCGGCTGACGAGCACCGAGATCCAGACGTCGGTGTTCGACCTGATCCGGGGCGGCTACGACACGCACGAGGTGGACGCGGCGCTCGACCGGCTCGAGGGGGCGTTCATCGCCCGCCAGCGCGCGGAGTACGTCGCGGCGCACGGGCAGCAGGCCTGGATGAACGCGCTCGCCGAGCGCGCCCGCACGCTGTACGGGCGCCTGGGTCGGCCCGACGGCGAGAAGTTCGCGCCCGCCGAGCGCGGCAAGCCCGCGTACGACATGGACGACGTCGACGACCTGTGCGACCGGCTCGTGGCCTACTTCGACCGCCAGGTCCCGATCACGGCGGCGGAGATCCGCTCGGCGACGTTCGGGCGCGCCCGCGGCCGCGACGGCTACGCGGAGGGCGCCGTCGACGCGTTCTTCGCGCGGGCCATCGAGGTGCTGCTCGGCGTCGAGTGACGCAGCACGGGACCCCGGCGGCCCGGGCCGCGGTGGCGGCGGCGGGCCCGGTCGGACCGACGGCCGTCTCGTGACGGCCGACCCGCGCACCTCGACGCACGTGGTCGTCCAGCGGGCGGTGGCGTGGCTCGCTGTGGTCAACGCCCGCCATCCCTGGAACCACAACGAGCACTATCACCCCTGGGTCGCACGCCGCGTGCCCCGGGGTGCTCGTCTCGCTCTCGACGTGGGGTGCGGCGCTGGAGCCCTGCTCGGGGTCCTGCGCGGGCGCGTCGAGGCGGTGCACGGCATCGACCCCGACGCGCGGATGGCGGACGCCGCGCGGGCGCGCTTCGACGGCGACCCGCGGGTGACGGTCCGGCAGACGGCGTTCGACGGCGTCGGCTCGCCGGGGGACGTGCTGCGCGCCGACGGCCGTGCCTCCGTGGACGCCGCTCCGGAGGCCTACGACGTCGTGACGATGGTGGCCGTCCTGCACCATCTCGACCTCGAGGACGCGCTCGCACGGGCCCGGGACCTGCTCGCGCCCGGTGGCAGGCTCCTGGTCGTCGGCCTGGCGCGCACGGCCTCGTCCCGCGACGTCGCCGTCGACGTGGCCTCGGCCGTGCTCAACCCGCTCGTCGGGCTCGTCAAGCACCCTCGTCGTGCGCGGCCGGGCGACCCCGGGGTCGACGCGCCGGGGATGCCCGTCCGTCACGCGGACCGCTCGGTCGACGAGATCGTGCAGGCGGCTCGTCCGCTGCTGCCGGGCGCGCGGGTCCGGCGTCGGCTGTTCTTCCGGTACACGCTGGAGTGGACGAGCCCTGGCCGGAGGTGACCGGACCGGCATGGCCCGGCCGGCGCCGTCGGGCCCGTGTGCCGCGCCGGCGGCCGGTGCCGCGGTGTCCGGGAGACCTGGGAAGATGGTGCCCATGCCCGACCGCTCGTCCACCGCGCCCCGCTCCCTGACGATCCTCGGGTCGACCGGATCGATCGGGACGCAGGCGATCGACGTCGTCCGGTCCCACCCGGGGCGGTTCCGCGTCGACGCGCTCTCCGCCGGTGGCGGGGACGTGGGACTGCTCGCGCGCCAGGCCGCCGAGCTGGGCGTCGCGGCGGTCGCCGTGGCCGACGCCGCCCGCGCGAGCGCGCTCGAGGCAGCGCTCGCCGACGCGTTCGCGGGTCGAGGCGCGGCACCTGAGCTGCTCGCCGGACCGCACGCCGCCGCGGAGCTCGCGGGGCGGGGGAGCGACGTCGTGCTCAACGGCGTCACCGGCTCGGTCGGGCTCGGTCCGACGCTCGCCGCTCTGCGCGGCGGGTCGATCCTGGCCCTCGCCAACAAGGAGTCGCTCGTCGCGGGCGGCGCGCTCGTCCGTGCCGCCCAGCAGCGCGCGGACCAGATCGTGCCCGTCGACTCCGAGCACTCCGCGATCGCCCAGTGCCTGCGCTCGGGTGCGCGCGGCGAGGTGCGACGGCTCGTGCTCACCGCGTCGGGCGGACCATTCCGCGGCTGGGCCGCGGACGACGTGAAGGCCGCGACCGTGGACCAGGCGCTCGCGCACCCGACGTGGTCGATGGGCCCGGTCGTGACCGTGAACTCGGCGAGCCTGATGAACAAGGGCCTGGAGCTCATCGAGGCGCACCTGCTGTTCGACGTGCCGGTCGACGACATCACGGTCGTCGTGCACCCGCAGTCCGTCGTGCACTCCATGGTGGAGTTCGTGGACGGCTCGACCATCGCCCAGGCGTCGCCCCCGGACATGCGCCTGCCGATCGCGCTCGGCCTGAGCTGGCCCGAGCGTCTCGACGTCGTGACGCCGCCGTGCGACTGGTCGCGGGCGACGTCGTGGACGTTCGAGCCGCTCGACGACGCCGCGTTCCCCGCCGTGGGCCTCGCGCGCGCGGCGGTGGCGACGAGCGCGACCCACCCTGCCGTGTACAACGCGGCGAACGAGGAGGCCGTCGCGGCGTTCCTCAGCGGGCGCGCAGGTTTCGGTGACATCGTGACGACCGTCGAGCGCGTGCTCGCAGCCCACGAGGGAACCGCGGCGGACCGCGTGACGTTGGACGACGTGTCCGCTGCGGAGGACTGGGCGCGGACACGCGCGAACGAGCTGCTGGACCGGCGTTGAGCGCGGCCCGGCGGGACCGAAGGAACGAGGACCGGTCGGTGAGCGACGGGTCGAGGGACGGGTTGAGGAACGCATGGCAGTCGTGATCGGCGTCGCCGTCTTCGTGCTGGGGCTCGTGGTGTCCATCGCCCTGCACGAGGTGGGCCACATGGTGCCCGCGAAGAGGTTCGGCGTGCGCGTGAGCCAGTACATGGTCGGCTTCGGCCCCACCCTGTGGTCGCGCCGCAAGGGGGAGACCGAGTACGGGGTCAAGGCGATCCCGCTCGGCGGCTACGTCCGCATGGTCGGGATGATGCCGCCCGCCCCGGCCGGCGCGCGCCCGCGCGGCCAGGGCTTCTTCTCCCAGGTGGTGGCCGACGCGCGCGACGCGAGCACCGAGGAGATCCGGCCCGGCGAGGAGCACCGGGCGTTCTACAACCTGTCCGCGCCGAAGAAGGTCGTCGTCATGCTCGGCGGCCCGTTCATGAACCTGCTCATCGCCGTGGTGCTCACGCTCATCGTGTTCGTCGGCATCGGTCTGCCCGCCGCCACGACGACGGTCGCGAGCGTCACGCCGTGCGTCTCGGGGACCGTGACCGCCGAGCAGGCGCAGTGCGCGGCGGGGGACCCGGAGTCGCCGGCGGCGGCGGCCGGGCTCGAGCCCGGCGACACGATCGTGTCCTTCGACGGCGCCCCGGTCGGCTCGTGGGACGAGCTCTCCGGGATGATCCGGGGAGCCGCTGACGAGACCGTCCCCGTGGTCGTCGAGCGCGGCGGCGAGGACGTGACGCTCTCGATCACGCCCGTCGAGGTGCAGCGCCAGGTGGTCGCCGAGGACGGCACCCCCGTGGTCGACGACGCGGGGGAGCCCGTGACGGAGCCCGCCGGTTTCGTCGGGTTCACGCCGACCGCCGAACGGCAGTCACTCGGGGTCGGCACCGCGCTCGAGGCCACGTGGCAGCAGGTGAGCGGCACGGCCGCGATCGTCGTGACCCTCCCGGCCAAGGTCGCCGACGCCGTGCACGCCACGTTCACGGACGCGCCGCGCGACCCGAACGGCGTCGCGAGCATCGTCGGCGCGGGGCAGGTCGCGGTCGACATCGCGGGCAGCGACAGCGAGGTGGTCGCGCAGATCCAGCAGTTCCTGCTCCTGCTCGCCGCCCTCAACGTCGCGCTGTTCGTGTTCAACCTCATCCCGCTCCTGCCGCTCGACGGCGGGCACGTGGTCAACGCGCTCTACGAGGGCGCCAAGCGCACGGTCGCGCGCGTGCGCGGCCTCCCGCGCCCCGGTCCGGCCGACGTGGCGCGCACGATGCCCGTCGCGTACGTGATGTTCGTCGTGCTCATCGGGGTCGGGGCTCTGCTCATCCTCGCCGACATCGTCGACCCCGTACGCCTCTCGTAACCCTCCCGATCGTTGAGTGCTGGGGATTTGACGTCCAAAGCCCCGGGAGACGACAAATCTCCAGCACTCAACGGTCGGTTGGCCGCCCTGTGGCAGCGCGCGGTCAGACGTCCTGTGGAGGTTCCGCGACGATGTGCCGGACCGGCCGGGAAGGTGACCTCCCGGACCCGCCCGACGTGCCCCGTCGGGCACGGTCGCGGGGGATACTAGGGACGTGAGCGTACCCATCAGCCTCGGAATGCCTGCTGCCCCGCCCCCGGTCCTCGCGCCGCGACGCCCGACCCGCAAGATCAAGGTCGGCAAGGTCGAGGTGGGCGGCGACGCGCCGATCAGCGTCCAGTCGATGACGACGACGAAGACGACGGACATCAACGCGACCCTCCAGCAGATCGCCGAGCTCACGGCGTCGGGCTGCGACATCGTGCGCGTCGCGTGCCCGACGCAGGACGACGCGGACGCGCTGCCGGTGATCGCGAAGAAGTCGCAGATCCCCGTCATCGCGGACATCCACTTCCAGCCGAAGTACGTCTTCGCGGCGATCGAGGCCGGGTGCGCGGCCGTGCGCGTCAACCCGGGCAACATCCGCCAGTTCGACGACCAGGTCAAGGAGATCGCCCAGGCGGCGAAGGACCACGGCACGTCGCTGCGGATCGGGGTCAACGCGGGATCGCTCGACAAGCGCCTGCTCGCGAAGTACGGCAAGGCGACGCCCGAGGCGCTCGTCGAGTCGGCCGTGTGGGAGGCGTCGCTGTTCGAGGAGCACGACTTCCACGACTTCAAGATCTCCGTCAAGCACAACGACCCCGTCGTCATGGTCCGCGCCTACGAGCTGCTCTCGCAGGCGGGGGACTGGCCGCTGCACCTCGGGGTGACCGAGGCCGGACCGGCGTTCCAGGGCACGATCAAGTCCGCGACCGCCTTCGGCGCGCTGCTCAGCCAGGGCATCGGCGACACGATCCGCGTGTCCCTCTCGGCCCCGCCGGTCGAGGAGGTCAAGGTCGGCAACCAGATCCTTCAGGCGCTCAACCTGCGCCCGCGCAAGCTCGAGATCGTCTCGTGCCCGTCGTGCGGGCGCGCGCAGGTCGACGTCTACACGCTCGCGGAGAAGGTGACCGCCGGCCTGGAGGGCATGGAGGTCCCGCTGCGCGTCGCGGTCATGGGCTGCGTCGTCAACGGGCCCGGCGAGGCGCGCGAGGCCGACCTCGGCGTCGCGTCCGGCAACGGCAAGGGCCAGATCTTCGTCAAGGGCGAGGTCGTCAAGACCGTGCCCGAGTCGCTCATCGTGGAGACGCTCATCGAGGAGGCGATGCGCATCGCCGAGACGATGACCCCCGAGAACGACGCGCAGGCCGGTCCGCCGGTCGTCACCGTGGGCTGAGCGGCGGTGGCACGCTGGCGTCCGTCGGTCCCGGCCCTGAGGCCGCGGGCCGGGTCGGACGCGCGCGAGCTCTCGGACGCCGACGTGCCCGAGGCTCTCGCGGTGTGCGCGACCGACCCCGTGGGCTCGGTCCTCGCGGCCGCACGCCTCGAGGTCGCGCTGCGCGTCGGTCTGCGGGCCGCAGGTGGGCACGCGTGGGGCTTCCCCGCGCAGGGCCCCCTCGAGGCGGTGTGCTGGGCGGGTGCCAACCTCGTCCCGGTGGTCCCGCCGACGCTCGACGACGCGGGACGACGTGCCGCGCTGGTCGGCTTCGCGGCGTTCGCGCACCGCGCCGGCCGCCGCTCGTCGTCGATCGTGGGGGAGCGCGAGGCCGTCCTCGCGCTGTGGGGCGTCCTCGCGGAGACGTGGCCCGCGCCGCGCGAGGTCCGCGCCGACCAGCCGTCGCTCGCCATCGACCGCGCGCCCGACGTCGACCCGGACCCGTCCGTGCGCCGCTCGACCGTCGCCGAGGTGCCCGTCGTGCTCCCCGCGTGCGTGCGGATGTTCACCGAGGAGGTCGGGTACTCGCCCGTCGAGGGCGGCGGCCGGGCCTACGAGGAGCGGGTGCGCTCGCTCGTCGCGGCGGGCCGGTCGTTCGTGCGGCTCGCGGGGTCGGGAGCCGGGAGCCACGTGGTGTTCAAGGCGGAGCTCGGCGCGGTGACGGACCGGGTGGCCCAGGTGCAGGGCGTGTGGGTCGACCCGCGGTATCGCGGCCGCGGGCTCGCCGCGCCCGGGATGGCGGCCGTGGTCTCGCTCGCGCGCGCGACGCCGCCCGGCTCGTCGGTGCGTCCGCCCGTCGTGTCGCTCTACGTCAACGACTACAACTCCCGGGCCCTCGCGACGTACCGCCGCGTCGGCTTCGAGCAGGTGGGCACCTTCGCGACCGTCCTGTTCTGACCGAGGTCACTTGAGCAGGCGCGACAGGCGACGGTCGGCGAGCACCTGCCCGCCGGTCTGGCACGTCGCGCAGTACTGCAGGCTCCGGTCGGCGAAGCTCACCTCGCGCACCGTGTCCCCGCACACGGGGCACGGCTGGCCGGTCCGCCCGTGGACGCGCATCCCGGACCGCTTCGCGTCCTTGAGCTCCGCGGCCGGCCTGCCCGACGACGCCGCGACGGCCTCGCCGAGCACCTCGCCGACCGCGGCGTGCACCCGGGCGACCTCGTCCGGCGTGAACGAGCGCGTGAGCTTGAACGGGCTCGTCCGTGCGGCGTGCAGGATCTCGTCGGAGTAGGCGTTGCCGATCCCCGCGATCGAGGACTGGTCGCGCAGGAGACCCTTGACCTGCTGGTTGCGCGCGGCCATGAGCCCGCCCAGCGCCTCCGCGGTGAAGCCCGGGTCGAGCGGCTCGATCCCCAGGGTCTCGATCGCCCGCACCTCCGACGGGTCCCGCACGACGTGCACCGCGAGCCGCTTGCGCGTGCCGGCCTCCGTGAGGTCGAAGCCGGAGCCGTCGTCGAACCGGACGCGCAGCGCGAGCACGGCGATCCGCCCGCCCCCGCTGCCCCCGAGCTTGGGCTTGACGGGCGTCGTCGGCGCCTTCTCGGACCAGCGCAGCCATCCCGCGCGGGCGAGGTGGAAGACGAGGTGCAGCTCGGCGTCGTCGGGACGGTGCGGCGCGGCGACCGTCCCGAAGCCTGGCGGTCGCGCGAGGACCAGGTCGAGCCACTTGCCGTGGCGTCGCGCCCCCGCGACGACCCGGCCGACGAGCGCCGTGACGGGCGGGTCGAACGTCTTGAGCGCGGAGATCTGGGCCACGTCCGTGGCGACGACCGTGCGGCCCGTCGTGCGGTCGTCGAGGAACCGGACGAGGGCCTCGACCTCGGGGAGCTCGGGCATGGGGACATCCTCCCCGCCGGTAAGGTGTGCCGCATGTCTTCCGTCACGTCCGGCGCGCGCGCCGCGGGTCCTGCCCGCGTCCGGGGCGCCGACCTCCTGCGCCTGTCCACCTTGTTCGTCCGGACGCTGCGCGAGGACCCGGCCGACGCCGAGGTCGCGAGCCACCGGCTCCTCGTCCGCGCGGGCTACATCCGCCGCGCCGCCCCCGGCATCTACACCTGGCTCCCGCTCGGCCTGCGCGTGCTGCGCAAGGTCGAGGCCGTGGTCCGCGAGGAGATGGCCGCGGCGGGCGCGCAGGAGGTGCACTTCCCGGCGCTGCTGCCCAAGGAGCCGTACGAGGCGACGGGCCGGTGGACGGAGTACGGGCCGAACATCTTCCGGCTCAAGGACCGCAAGGACGGCGACTACCTCCTCGCGCCGACGCACGAGGAGATGTTCACGCTCCTCGTCAAGGACCTGTACTCGTCGTACAAGGACCTGCCGCTGACGATCTACCAGATCCAGACGAAGTACCGCGACGAGGCACGCCCGCGTGCCGGGCTCATCCGCGGGCGCGAGTTCGTCATGAAGGACGCGTACTCGTTCGACGTGTCCGACGAGGGCCTCGAGCGCTCGTACGAGGCGCAGCGCGCCGCGTACCGGCGGATCTTCGAGCGCCTCGGGCTCGAGTACGTCGTCGTGGCGGCGACGTCGGGCGCGATGGGCGGCTCTCGCTCGGAGGAGTTCCTCACCCCGACGGCGATCGGCGAGGACACCTTCGTGCGCTCCGCGGGCGGGTACGCGGCGAACGTCGAGGCCGTCGTCACGCCCGTGCCCGACGCGGTCGACTACGCCGACGCGCCCCCCGCGCACGTCGAGGACACGCCGGGCACCCCGACCATCGACTCGCTCGTCGCGTTCGCCAACGAGCACCACCCCCGCGGCGACCGGGCGTGGACCGCCGCGGACACGCTGAAGAACGTCGTGCTCGCCGTGACGCACCCGGACGGGCGTCGCGAGGTCGTCGTCGTCGGCCTGCCCGGCGACCGCGAGGTCGACCTCAAGCGCGTCGGCGCGGCCTTCGAGCCCGCCGAGGTGGAGCCCGCGACGGACGCGGACTTCGCCGCGCACCCCGAGCTCGTCAAGGGCTACCTCGGCCCGCAGGTCCTCGGCCCCAACGTCCAGCGCGAGGCGCCGGACGCGCGCGACGACGCGGGCGTCGACGAGCCCGTGCGGCACTCGATCCGCTACCTGCTCGACCCGCGCGTCGTCGCGGGCACGCGCTGGATCACCGGCGCCAACCAGGACGGGCGCCACGTGTTCGACCTCGTCGCCGAGCGGGACTTCTCCGCCGACGGCACCGTCGAGGCCGCCGAGGTGCGCGCGGGCGACCCCGCCCCCGACGGGTCGGGACCGCTCGAGCTCGCGCGCGGCATCGAGATCGGCCACATCTTCGCGCTCGGCCGCAAGTACGCGCAGGCGCTCGGGCTCACGGTGCTCGACGAGAACGGCAAGCAGGTCGTCGTGACGATGGGCTCCTACGGCGTCGGCGTGACGCGCGTGCTCGCGGCTCTCGCGGAGGCGAACCACGACGACGCCGGGCTCGCCTGGCCCGCGCACGTCGCCCCGGCGCACGTGCATGTCGTCGCCACCGGCAAGGACCAGACCGTCTTCGAGGAGGCCGAGCGTCTCGCGACCGAGCTGGCCGCGCGCGGCATCGAGGTCGTCTACGACGACCGCCCGAAGGTCTCCCCGGGCGTGAAGTTCAAGGACGCCGAGCTGCTCGGCGTCCCGCTCCTGCTCGTCGTCGGCCGCGGTCTCGCGGACGGCGTCGTCGAGGTGCGCCCGCGCGCGGGCGAGGCCGTGCAGGTCGCGGTGGGCGACGCCGTCGAGCACGTCACGCAGCAGGTCGACGCGCTGCTCGCCTGACGCCTCGCTCGCTGCGCCGGGGACGCCGGAGCAGGGCCCGTCAGGAGGCGGGCTGCTGCTCCGGCATCCCGGGGAACGCCACGGGCGACGCGCCCCAGGAGAGCGCGGCGAGCCACGAGTCGGTGAGCAGCGCGAGCGCGTCGCCCCGGGACTCAGGGGCGGCGGTCGCGACGAGCGACGCGTAGGACGCCGTGAGCTCGGTCTCTAGCCGTCGGGCGAGCGTGGTGACGTCCTCGCCGTCGGGCAGGGCGTAGGCCGTGCGGCGCGGGTCCTGGTCCGTGCCGTCGGTGCCTGCCGCGAGCGCCCACGCCTGTGCTCGCGCGCGGTGCTGCGCGGCGCGGGCCACGGCCGTGGTGCGGACCTCGCCGTCGACCTGGGCGCCGCGCACCTCGAGCGCGTACCCGGCCGCGTCCTCGGCGGCGACGAGCGTCGCGAGGTCCGCGGCGCCGACGCCCGACGGGGCGTCCTCGACGGGGGCGACCGCGACGTCCAGGTCCGCCGCGGCCGCGGAGCCCGTCGCGGCGGCGAGGCGTCGCGCCGAGACGTGCTCCGACGTCGCGACCGACGCGAGGAGGCGGGCGAGCTCCGGGTCGTCGGTCAGGTCCGCGGAGGCGCGCGTGCGCTGCGCCGCCCCCACGAGCGCCGTCACGACGTCGTCCGTGGTGGGCGTGGCGACGGCGTCGGGCGTCCCCTCGTCGGTGTCGGCACCCCCGCCGTCCTCAGCGCTTCCTGCGTCGTCGGCCCCGGCGGCTCCGTCGCCCGGGTCCCCGACCGCCGGCGAGGTGGTGACCTCGACCGGTCCGGGGGGGTCGCCGTCGTCGGTCGCCGTGGGCTCGGGGAGGCCCGAGTCGTACACGCCGCCGAGCGCCTGCACGTGCTGCTCGGCGAAGCGGCGCGCCTCGTCGAGGGCCGCGAGCGCGGTCGGGTCGGTGACGGTCGGTGCGACGGACGCCGCGAGCTCCTCGACGGCGAGCGCGTCGTCGACGGCGGTCCGGCGGACGACCTCGTGCACGTCGGGGCTGGGCTCGGTCGGCTCCGGGGTCTCGAGCCGCACACCGCACCCCGCGACGAGCAACGAGGCCACGAGGGCGAGGGCCGCGAGCACCGGCAGTCGTCGACGGTCGGGCGCGACGGGCCGAGGGCTGCGCGGGGCGACCCGCCCGGAGGCTCCGGGAGAGGGGCGGGCAGCGGTGGCGTCGGGTGTCATCGGGGGCGATGATGTCATGTTCCGGGTGCGCGAGTCGTTACGCTGGACCCTGGTCGAGCAAGACAGCACAACAACACACCGGTCGTATCCGTGCCCGGCGTGGGAGCGGACAGGAGCTGAGTGATGGCAGGGCAGGCGGGCCGACAGGCCGCTGGGCAGACCGGCGGCAGCGGCGGTGACGCGCTCCGGGAGAGCGTGCGGCGGGGACTCGAGCCGGTGGTGAGCGAGGCAGGGCTCTACCTCGAGGACGTCACGGTCTCCCGCGCCGGTGCGCGGTCCGTGGTCCGGGTGGTCCTCGACCTCCCCGAGGACGCGCAGGGCAGCCTCGACCTCGACGCGGTGGCCGAGGCGACGCGCCCGATCTCCGCAGCGCTCGACGAGCTGGACGCGCTCCCCGGCGCCTACACGCTCGAGGTCTCGACGCCCGGCACCGACCGGCCGCTGACCGAGCGCCGGCACTACCTGCGTGCCCGCGGCCGGCTGGTACGGCTCGTGCTGACCGACGGGGGGTCCGTCGAGGGGCGGCTCCGGGCCGTCGACGACGCGGGGCTGCACCTCGACGTCGCCGGTCCGCGCGGCGCGACGACCGACCGCGTCGTCCCCCTCGGGGACGTCGCGCGCGGGCAGGTCCAGGTCGAGCTGAAGCGTGCGCTCGAGGCCGACCTGCCGGAGCTCGACGCCGACGACACGGCGGATGCCGACGACGAGACCGCGGGCCGCGGTCCCCACGACGAGGAGGTCTGATCGATGGACATCGACATGAGCGCGCTGCGGCTGCTGGAGCGCGAGAAGGACATCAGCCTCGACGTCCTCGTCGCCGCGATCGAGCAGGCCCTCCTGTCCGCGTACCACCGCACGCCCGACGCGTACGCCCGGGCGCGCGTCGAGCTCGACCGCAAGAGCGGTCACGTGACGGTATGGGCCCGCGAGGAGCTGCCGGCGCCGCCGTCGGACGACGACGACGAGGGCGCGCCGCGCGGCCCCGTCGAGCACGGCCCGGAGTTCGACCACACGCCGGCGGACTTCGGCCGCATCGCGACGTCCACCGCGCGCCAGGTGATCGTGCAGCGCCTGCGGGACGCGGAGGACGACCAGATCCTCGGCACGTTCCGCGGCAAGGAGGGCGAGGTCCTCGCCGGGGTCATCCAGCAGGGCCGCGACCCGCGCGTCGTGCTCGTCGACGTCGGCGGGACCGAGGCGGTCCTGCCCCCGCACGAGCAGGTCCCGACCGAGGAGTACGTGCACGGCGAGCGCCTGCGCGCGTACGTCCTCGAGGTCGCGCGGGGAATGAAGGGTGCGCAGATCACGTTGAGCCGCACGCACCCGAACCTCGTGCGCAAGCTCTTCGAGCTCGAGGTCCCCGAGGTCGCGGACGGTTCCGTGGAGATCACGGCCATCGCCCGCGAGGCGGGCCACCGGTCCAAGGTCGCGGTCCGCTCGACGGTCCCGGGCCTCGGCGCCAAGGGCGCGTGCATCGGCCCCATGGGCTCGCGCGTCCGCGCGGTCATGGCCGAGCTGCACGGCGAGAAGATCGACATCGTCGACCACAGCGACGACCCTGCTCGTCTCGTCGCGAACGCCCTCTCGCCGGCCCGTGTGTCGTCCGTCACGATCGTCGACGCGGAGGCGCGCGCCGCGCGTGTGGTGGTCCCGGACTTCCAGCTCTCCCTCGCGATCGGCAAGGAGGGGCAGAACGCCCGGCTCGCCGCGAAGCTCACCGGGTGGCGCATCGACATCCGCTCCGACGAGGGCGGCGAGGGCGCGACGCCGGGCGACCGGAGCTCCTCCTCCGGCGATGCCCCGGCCGCGGGTCGAGAGCCCGCGGAGCGGTAGCGCGCACGGTGCCTCGGTCACGTACCGCGGGGCAGCGCGCTAGACTGTCCTCGACCGGGCCGCGTGCCCGCGCCTCGACCGTGCCCACGGATCACCCCCCGACCACCGGAGAACCGGTGCAGGGTCCGTTCCGTACGTGCGTCGGGTGCCGGAAGCGCGACCTGAGATCCGTCCTCCTCCGTCTGGTCGTCGACCGGTCCGGCACGAGCACCGACGAGCCCCGGCTCGCGGTCGACGTCGGGCGGTCGCTCCCAGGGCGCGGCGCGTGGCTCCACGCGACGACGCGGTGCCTCGAGGCGGCGGAACGCCGGCGGGCCGTCCCGCGGGCCCTGCGACACGCAGGCCCGTTCGACCTCGCCGCGGTCCGCGCCGTCGTCGAGGCCCAGCAGGAGGGCGGGCACACCGCGCGTCACGACCAGGACCCCGGATGATCCGGGCCGGGTCACCCTGTGGCCGCACGCACGGCCGCACTGCACGACACGTCGACAAGGAAGCGGGTTAGAAGCCGATGGGCACCCGATGAGTACCCAGCGATGAGCACCCAGCACTAACGACGGTCCTCCCTGTCCGGGGCGGGCCGAGACAGGAGAGTTGTGGCAAAGGTCCGCGTCTACGAGCTCGCGAAGGAGCTCGGGGTGGAGAGCAAGACCATCATGACCAAGCTGACGGAGCTCGGTGAGTTCGTCCGCTCGGCATCCTCGACCATCGAGCCACCGGTGGTCCGCAAGCTGCGCGACGCCTTCCCCGCCGGGGGAGCAGCGCCGAGCCGTCCTGCGGCCGCCCGCCCGGCGCCCGCAGCGGCGTCGAAGCCGGCAGCGCCGAAGCCCGCCCCGAAGGCGGAGCCGCGTCCGGCCACGGAGGCCCCGGCCGCCGAGACCACGGCGCCCGCGCCGCAGGCCCCCGCGGCCAAGGCGGCACCGGCACCCGCAGAGCGTCCGGCGCCCGCGCCGGCCCCTGCACCTGCCCCCGCGCAGAAGCCGACCGCCTCGCCCAAGCCGGCTGGCGGCTCCAACACGCCCGCGCCGCGTCCGGGCGCACGGCCCGGCGCCTCGCGCCCGGGCAACAACCCGTTCGCGCCCAGCCAGGGCATGCCGCGCCAGGGCGGTCCCCGTCCCGGCGCCCCGCGCCCGGGCAACAACCCGTTCGCGCCCAGCCAGGGCATGCCCCGTCCGGGCAGCCGGCCGGAGCGTTCCGACGCCGGTGCCCCGGCCGGCGGCGGCGAGCGCCCGGGCGGTCCCCGTCCCGGTGGTCCTCGTCCCGCGCCGCGTCCCGGCGGGCCGCGTCCCAACCCCGGCATGATGCCGGGCCGCACCTCGGTCGGCCGTCCCGGTGAGCGTCCTGCTCCCGGTGGTCGTCCCGGCGGTGGTGGCGGCGGCGGAGGCCGCGGTGGCTTCGGCGGTCGTCCCGGTGGCGGCGGCGGTGCCCCCGGCGCCGGCGGCGGTTTCGCCGGTCGTCCCGGTGGCGGCGGTCGTCCCGGCGGCGCTGGCCGTGGGTCGACCCAGGGTGCTTTCGGTCGCGCCGGCGGACGCCCCGTCCGTGGACGCAAGTCGAAGCGGGCGAAGCGCCAGGAGTTCGAGCAGATGCAGGCGCCGTCGCTCGGCGGCGTGCAGGTTCCCCGCGGCAACGGCAAGACGGTCGTCCGCCTGCGGCACGGCTCGTCCCTGAACGACTTCGCCGACAAGATCGACGCGAACCCGGCGAGCCTCGTCACGGTGCTGTTCCACCTCGGTGAGATGGCGACCGCGACGCAGTCGCTCGACGAGGACACGTTCGGCACCCTGGCGGTCGAGCTCGGCTACGTCATCGAGATGGTGTCGGCCGAGGAGGAGGACCGCGAGCTGCTCGGGTCCTTCGACATCGACCTGGACGCCGAGCTCGAGGCCGAGGGCGACGACGAGCTGGCGGCCCGCCCGCCGGTCGTCACCGTCATGGGCCACGTCGACCACGGAAAGACCAAGCTCCTCGACGCGATCCGCCAGACGGACGTCGTCGCGGGCGAGGCCGGTGGCATCACGCAGCACATCGGTGCGTACCAGGTGCGCCACGTGCACGAGGGCAACGACCGCGCCATCACCTTCATCGACACCCCGGGTCACGAGGCGTTCACCGCCATGCGTGCCCGTGGTGCCCAGGTGACGGACATCGCGATCCTCGTCGTGGCCGCCGACGACGGCGTCATGCCGCAGACCATCGAGGCGCTCAACCACGCCCAGGCGGCGAACGTCCCGATCGTCGTCGCGGTGAACAAGGTGGACAAGGAGGGGGCCAACCCCGCCAAGATCCGCCAGCAGCTCACCGAGTACAACCTGGTGGCCGAGGAGTACGGCGGCGACACGATGTTCGTCGACGTCTCCGCGAAGCAGAACATGGGCATCGACGACCTCCTCGAGGCCGTCCTGCTCACGGCCGACGCCTCGCTCGACCTGCGCGCCAACCCCGACAAGGACGCGCGCGGTGTCGCCATCGAGGCCAACCTGGACAAGGGCCGCGGCGCCGTCGCGACCGTCCTCGTCCAGTCCGGCACGCTGCACGTCGGTGACGCGATCGTCGCCGGCACGGCCCACGGCCGCGTCCGCGCGATGTTCGACGAGCACGGCAACGCCGTGACCGAGGCGGGCCCCGCCCGTCCGGTCCTCGTGCTGGGTCTCGCGTCCGTGCCGAGCGCGGGCGACACGTTCCTCGTGGCGCCCGACGAGCGGACCGCTCGCCAGATCGCCGAGAAGCGCGAGGCCGCCGAGCGTGCCGCCCTCCTGGCCAAGCGCCGCAAGCGCATCAGCCTCGAGGACTTCACGCAGGCGCTCCAGCAGGGCAAGGTCGAGACCCTCAACCTCGTCCTCAAGGGCGACGTGTCCGGTGCCGTCGAGGCCCTCGAGGACGCGCTGCTCAAGATCGACGTCGGCGAGGAGGTCGAGCTGCGCGTCATCCACCGCGGTGTGGGTGCCATCACGCAGAACGACGTCAACCTCGCGACGGTCGACAACGCGATCATCATCGGCTTCAACGTGAAGTTCGGCGAGCGCGTCGAGGACCTGGCCGAGCGCGAGGGCGTCGACGTCCGCTTCTACTCGATCATCTACCAGGCGATCGAGGATGTGGAAGCAGCGCTCAAGGGCATGCTCAAGCCGGAGTACGAGGAGGCCCAGCTGGGCGCCGCGGAGATCCGCGAGATCTTCCGCTCCTCCAAGTTCGGCAACATCGCCGGGACGATCGTCCGGTCCGGCGAGATCCGCCGCAACGCCAAGGCGCGCGTCCTGCGCGACGGCAAGGTCGTGGGGGACAACCTCACGGTCGAGTCGCTCAAGCGGTTCAAGGACGACGCGACCGAGGTCCGCGAGGGCTACGAGTGCGGCATCGGGCTCGGGTCGTTCAACGACCTGCAGATCGGCGACACGATCGAGACGTTCGAGATGCGGGAGAAGCCGCGTTCCTGACGTTCGTCGGTGCTCGGGGGCGGTCACGTTTCGTGGCCGCCCCCGGGCGTACCTCCGGGTCGGGCTCACCTCCGGACCGTGACTCCGCAGGGCGGCGCCGGGTCTACCATCCGCCCGCTCGTCCCTCGCGGGCTCCCGCCAGACCCACCACGACCCGCCGCCGCCCTGCTGCGCCCCGGTCCTCTGCGTGCGCCCCCGCTCGGCCGGCGTCCACGAGGCGACGTACGGTCGTCACGTCATCGAGCCGGCCCCGCCCGGCATGAAAGGAAGAAAGTCATGGTCGACCACCCTCGGGCGAGGAAGCTCGCCGACCGGATCAAGGTCATCGTCGCGCAGATGCTCGACACGCGGATCAAGGACCCGCGGCTCGGGTTCGTCACCGTCACGGACGTGCGCGTGACCGGCGACCTGCAGAACGCCTCGGTGTTCTACACGGTCTACGGCAGCGACGAGGAGCGGGAGGGCACCGCCGCTGCGCTGGAGAGCGCCAAGGGGATCATCCGGTCCGAGGTCGGCAAGCAGACGGGCATCCGTCTCACGCCGACGCTCGAGTTCCACCTGGACTCCGTGCCCGAGACGGCGGCGCACCTCGACGCCGCGCTCATCGAGGCCCGGCGGCGCGACGCCGAGCTCGCTGCGCTGCGCGAGGGCAAGTCCTTCGCGGGCGACGAGGACCCGTACCGCACGCCCGAGCAGGGCGATGAGCGCGCCGAGGACTGACCGCCCCGCGTCACCGCCGCGGCGCCCGACCGCGCCCGACGGGCTGCTCGTCGTCGACAAGCCGTCCGGGTGGACGAGCCACGACGTCGTCGGGCGCGTGCGGCGGCTCGCCGGGACGCGCAAGGTCGGGCACGCCGGGACGCTCGACCCGATGGCGACCGGGGTGCTCGTGCTCGGCGTCGGACGGGCGACGAAGCTGCTGACGTACGTCGTGGGCGCCGACAAGGAGTACCGGGCGACCGTGCGCCTCGGCGTGACGACGACGACCGACGACGCCGAGGGCGAGGTCGTCGCCCGGGTCGACGCGTCCGGCGTCGCGCGGGCGGACCTCGACGCGGAGGTGGCGCGCCTCACGGGCGACATCCTCCAGGCGCCGAGCGCCGTGAGCGCGATCAAGGTGGACGGGAAGCGCGCGTACGCGCTCGTCCGCGCGGGCGAGCAGGTCGAGCTCGCGGCCCGACCGGTGACCGTGTCGCGGTTCGACGTGCACGACGTGCGCGTCGTCGCGCCCGGCACCGCCGGCGTGCCCGACGACGCCCCCGCGGCCCTCGACCTCGACGTGACCGTCGTGTGCTCGTCCGGCACGTACGTCCGCGCGCTCGCGCGGGACCTCGGGGCGGCTCTCGGCGTCGGGGGGCACCTGACCGCTCTGCGGCGCACACGGGTCGGCGGGTACGACCTCGACGTGGCCGTGACCCTCGAGGAGGCCGAGGCGCAGGCCGACCAGGACGGGGTCCTGGCCACGCTCCCGCTCGCCGACGCGGCGCGCGCGACGTTCCCCGTGCGCGACCTCACCGACGCGGAGGCCGTCGCGCTGTCCTACGGTCAGTGGGTCGCGGCGTCGGGCGCGGCCGGCACGACGGCCGCGATGGCGCCCGACGGCACGCTCGTCGCGCTCGTCGAGGACACCCGCCGCGGCGGTGCCGACCTCGCGCGGCCCGTCCTCGTGCTCGCCCCCGCGTGACCTGGACCACACGAGGGGCCCGCAGAGGTCGTGCGGTCACGACGGCCCGTCCCCGTCGTGGCAGGCTTGACCCGCGCGACACCCGCCGTCCGGCAGCGCGTCGCCGCCGCCGGCCCGACGACCGACCCCTAGACACCCGAGGAGCTCGCACGTGCACCTGTGGACGGCCCTGAGCCAGGTCCCGTCGGGGTTCGGCCCGACGGTCGTGACGCTCGGCAACTTCGACGGCGTCCACCGCGGTCACGCACAGGTCCTCGGCCGCATCGTCGACCTCGCCCGGTCGCGCGACGCCCGGGCGGTCGCGGTGACGTTCCACCCGCACCCCGCCGTCGTGCACCGGCCGGACGAGGCGCCCGAGCTCATCACGGGCATCGCCGACCGGATCGAGCTGCTGGCGGCCACCGGTCTCGACGCGGTCCTGCTCGTCGAGTACACGCTCGACTTCGCGCGCCAGACGCCCGAGGAGTTCGTCCAGACGTACCTGGTCGACGGCCTGCACGCGGGGACGGTCGTCGTCGGGCACGACGTCCGGTTCGGTCGGGACAACTCCGGCACCCTCGCCACGATGGTCGAGCTGGGTGCGCGCCACGGGTTCGAGGTCGTCGCGATCGACGACGTCGGCCAGCACCAGGGCGTCCCCGTCACCGAGGGCGACACGGGGCACGACGCCCGCTGGTCGTCGACGGGCGTGCGCGCGCTGCTCACGGCGGGCGACGTCCGGGAGGCGGCGCGCATCCTCGGGCGCCACCACCGCGTGCGGGGAGCCGTCGTCCACGGCGACGCGCGCGGCCGCGACCTGGGGTTCCCGACGGCCAACCTCGGCGAGATCGCCGGCATGGTCCCGGCGGACGGCGTCTACGCCGGGTGGCTCGAGCGCCCGCAGCTCGCCGCCGCCGACCCGCACCACCCGGACGTCCGGCTGCCTGCCGCGATCTCGATCGGTACGAACCCGACGTTCGACGGTCTCGAGCGGCGGGTGGAGGCCTACGTGCTCGACCGCACCGACCTCGACCTCTACGACGAGGACGTCGTCCTCGAGCTCGTGGACCGCCTGCGGCCGACGCTGCGCTTCGACGGCGTCGAGCCGCTCGTCGCGCAGATGCACGACGACGTGGCGCGCGCCCGCGCCGTGCTCGCCGCCGACCCGGGGGAGTGAGGCCGTGAGCCAGGACGCGGCCGTCGTCGCGCGCGACCTGCGCGTGGGGTACGGGGACGTCGCCGTGTGCGGCCCCGTCGACCTCAGGCTCTCGCCCGGGGAGGTGCTCGCCGTCGTCGGTCCCAACGGGAGCGGCAAGTCCACCGTGCTGAAGACCGTGCTCGGCCGTCTCGACGCGCTCGGCGGCACCGTCGAGGTCCTCGGGCGACCCGTCGACGAGCGCGAGCGCGCGTTCCGCGCTCGCGTCGCCGGCGTGGGGGACGACGACGCCTACTTCCCCGGCCTGAGCGTCCGCGAGCACCTCGTGCTCCTCGCACGCGGGCACGGTGTCGCGGGGGCGGGGAGCGCCGTCGACGAGGTCATGGCGATGCTCGGCATCACGTCGCGCGCGGACGCCGCGCCCACCGAGCTGTCGTCGGGCCAACGTCGGCGACTCCTGCTCGCGACCGCGTTCGTCCGGCCCCGCGACGTGCTCGTGCTCGACGAGCCCGAGCAGCGGCTCGACCCCGGCACGCGCCGGCTCGTGGCCGACCTGATCGCCGCGGAGGCGGCGCGCGGCGTCGCCGTGCTCCTCGCGACGCACGACCCCGAGGTCGCGGCGCGGACCGGCGCGCGCGGGCTGCTCGTGGGCGAGGACGCGTGCGCCGACGTCGCGCGCGACGACCTCGCCGGAGTCCTCACGGCGGTCCGATGACGACGACCGTCGCGCCCGAGGTGCGCACGGACCCCGACGAGCAGCTCACGGGCCGCGAGCTGCGCCGCCTCACCGCGCGCGTCGCGACCTGGCACGCGCGGCGCGCGGGGCGCGGGCCCGGCCAGCTCCTGGTCGACGTCGCGTACGTCGTCGTGTCCGTCCTGCTCGCCGGGGTGCTCGTCGGTGGCACCGTGTCCGCGCTGGGCGACGCGCTGACGAGCGAGCAGGCCTGGACCCTCGGCGCGACCCTGGGCGGCGACCTCGACCCGTGGACCGGCGGGGCACGGCCCCCGTCGCCGGGCGTCGTGGTCCTGCTCGTGCTGTGCGTCCTGCTCGGGCTGGTGGCCTCGACGGCGGCGCGGCTCGGCCCCGCGGGCGTCGGGACCGCCGGGGTGCACTGGTGGCTTCCGGCCCCCGCCGACCGCCGCGGGCTGCTCCTGCCGTCGGTGGGCGCGGTGATCGGGTGGGCCGTCGTCGCGGGCGCGCTCGGCGGGGCGGCGGCGGGGCTCCTGGCGGCCGCCGGCCCGGCCGGCGTGCTCTCCGGCGCCCTCGTGGGAGCGCCCGCCGCCGTCGTCGTGGCGTCTCTCACGGGCCTCGTGCAGCATCGGGGGTCGCGCACGGCGGTGCTCGTGGGCGACACGCTCGTGGCATGCGTCCCGGTCCTCGGGCTCGTGCTCGTCGCCACGGGTCTGCACCTGCCCGTCCTGGGGCCCTCGACGACCCTGACGGCCCTCGCGGTGGCGCTCGCGGCGCTCGCGGCCGGTCTGGTCGTGGTCTGGACGACGCGCGTCGACCGCCTTCGCCTCCCCGTCCTCGCGGCCCGTAGCGGCGAGTCCGACCGGCTGGGTGCGGCCCTGCTGTCGATGGACCCGCGCGACCTCGGGCGTGCGCTCGACGCCGGTGCGCGCCCGCGCCGGCCCCGGCGCGGCCGGACGTTCCGTGCCGTGCGAGGACCTCGCGGTGCGATCGTCGCCGCCGACGTCGTGCTGCTCGTGCGCACGTCGTCGTCGTGGACGCAGCTCGTGGGGCTCGTCGCGCTGCTCGTGCTCGCGCACCAGGTGCCCGTCCTCGCGGCCGGGCCCGGTCTCGCGGCCGTCGTCGCCGTCGCGGGCGCGCGGGCGGCGGGGCTCGGCGCGGGCGGCGCACGTCACGCCGAGATGGTGCCGGCGCTGGACGCGTCCCTGCCGCTGTCCGCCCGCGCGGTCCGGGCGGTGCGCCTCGTCGTCCCGGCGGCGACCGCCGTCCTCGCCCTCGTCACCGGCGTCGTCCCCGTCGTGCTGGCCACCGGGTCCACCGGGTGGCTCGTGCTCGCCGCGCTCGTCGGCGTCGGGTGCGGCGCGAGCGCGGTGCGCGGCGCACTGCGTCCCGCGCCGGACTGGTCCGGCCCGCTGTTCGCCACACCCATGGGCGCGGTCCCTGTGAACGCCGCGGCGGTCGCACGCCAGGGCCCCGACCTTCTCCTGCTGAGCCTCGTGCCGTTCACGATCGCCGCGCTGCTCGGCGTCGTCACGCCGGCCCTCGTCGTCGCGCAGGCGGTCGCGGCGGGCGTGGCGGTCGCGATCGCGACGCACGCCCCACGACGCGGCTAGCTGGACGAGGGCGCGCGCGCAGTCTGCTCCCGGTGTCACGGACGAGCCCCCGCCCGCTCCCTCTCCGTGTGAGGTGCGCCACGTCGTGCGTGGCGTGCCCGTCGCGGTCACGGCGCCCGCACCAGTCCCGGGCACGCCCGCACGCGTCACATCCCCGCTCTCAGAGAGGCAGAGCCATGGAGGCTCAGCAGAACCCGGCGGCCACCGTCGCCGAGGACGTGGTCGACGTCGTCGCCCCCGACGCGGTCGACCAGGCGTCCACCCCGATCGGCCGGACCGTGCGCAGCGTCGGCCACGGGTCCACCGTGGCCGCCGTCGACGACACCACCGACGAGCACGTCGACCCGGCGTCGTCGAACGCGCCGCTCCTGCCCGCCGCGGAGGCGGCGGTCGCCCGAGACCACCTGTTGCACCGGTACGACTCCACGACCGCGTTCGACTACCTGTTCCCGGAGCTCGCCGAGCGGTTCCCCGCGTTCCACCTGCCGGTGGGCGACGGCGCGACGGCGAGCACGGTCCAGGCGCTCACGGCCCTCGGCACGGCCATGGTGGCGCGCCCGGCCGCGACCCCCGGGCAGCCCCCGCCCAACCTCAACTCGCACGTCCCGGCGGTCTACACGTACTGGGGCCAGTTCATCGACCACGACATCACGCTCAACACGAACGGGCCGGACACCTCGTCCGGCGACGGCGGCGACCAGGCGCTGGGCGACGTCGACGCGTCCCCCTTCGCGGTCTTCGGCCCGAAGGTCGTCGTCCGATCGCTCCACAACGGCCGCCACCCCGCCCTCAACCTGGACTCGCTCTACGGCAGCGGGCCGGTCTTCGAGGGGGAGCCGGGAGTCGGCACCACACGCAGCGAGGCGTCGTACGTCCCCGGGTCGGCCAAGCTCCGTCTCGGCCGCATCGCGACGGAGCCCGTCGCGTTCCCCGGCGGCCCGACCTTCTCCCTCGTCGCGCCCGGCGACGACGCGCAGCGCGACCTCCCGCGCGACGAGAAGGGCGCTCCGCTCATCCCGGACGGGCGCAACGACGAGAACCTTGTCGTGGCGCAGTTCCACCTCGCGATGATCCGGTTCCACAACGCGGTCGTCGACTGGGTGGGCGAGTTCGAGCCGTGGGTCCGCGTCGGGGGAGAGCGCGCCGTGTTCGAGCGCGCGAGCCAGCTCGTGCGGTGGCACTACCAGTGGCTCGTCGTCAACGACTACCTGCGCACGCTCACGAAGCCCGGGGTGCTCGACGCGGTCCTGCTCCGCGACACGTCGGTGTTCCGTCCGCGCTACCCGATCTCGATGCCGCTCGAGTTCGCCGTCGCGGCGTTCCGGTTCGGCCACTCGATGATCCGCGACACGTACGACTTCAACGTCAACTTCACGGGACCCCCGCCCGCCAACGCGAGCCTGGTCCAGCTGTTCCAGTTCACGGGCAACGGCGGCAGCCTGTTCCCGGGTCCGTCGGGCGGCCCGGCGCTCCCGTCGAACTGGCCCATCGAGTGGACGCGGTTCGTGGACAAGGGCGACCCGTCGCCGTTCCGCATGGCCGAGAAGATCGACACGTTCCTCGCCCCGAGCCTCGGGACGCTCGTCAAGGAGGGCGTTCTGCCCGACGAACCACCCACGCACACGCCCCAGCAGCTCGCCGCGAGCGCGCTGCAGAAGCAGCTCGCCCAGCGCAACCTCCTGCGCGGCTACATGCTCGCGCTCCCGACGGGCGAGGCTGTCGCGAACGCGCTCGGGGTCACGCCCCTGACGACCGGTCAGCTCGAGGACCGGGCCGGCGACGACGTCAAGCGGGCGCTCGCCGCGCTGCGCACCGGTGACCACGGCGGCACGCCGCTGTGGTACTACGTGCTCAAGGAGGCGGAGGTCCAGGGCAACGGGAGCTTCCTCGGCGACGTGGGGAGCAGGGTGCTGGCGGAGACGTTCGTGTACCTGCTGCGCCAGGACGAGACGTCGTACGTCCGGGCGAGCAACCACTGGACGCCCGCGCAGGGCGTGCACTTCGAGGACGGCTCGCTCGTCCTCACGCTGCCGGACGTGCTGCGGTTCGCGGGCGTGCTGCCCGACGCCGCGGGGGAGTTCCGCGGCGACGGCACCGCCGGGCACGACGGCGCACCGTGACCTGACCACCTCGTCACCCCGCACGACGGCGCGGCCTCCCTCGCGGGAGCCGCGCCGTCGTGCTGCGTCCGTGCCGCCGGCCCGGCCGCAGGTCCGGGCGCAGGTCCGGGCGCAGGTCCGGGCGCCGCCGGACCGGACGAGGGCGTCCACCTGGTAAGATCGATGCGCCGTCTGATCGGCCGCGGATCCAGAGAGCCTCAGGAAGTTCCTCCTGACGCGCCGCGCAACGAACCCGAAGGAGAACCGTGCCGCTCGACACTGCCACGAAGCAGCGCATCATGACCGAGTACGCGACGAGCGAGGGCGACACCGGTTCGCCGGAGGTCCAGATCGCGATGCTCTCGCAGCGCATCAAGGACCTGACCGAGCACCTCAAGGAGCACAAGCACGACCACCACAGCCGTCGTGGCCTGCTCCTCCTCGTCGGCCAGCGTCGCCGTCTCCTCGGCTACCTGCAGAAGGTCGACATCAACCGCTACCGCAGCCTGATCGAGCGTCTCGGTCTGCGCCGCTGAACCACCCTCTCCAGCCCGGTCCCCTGCGGGGGCCGGGCTGGTCTGGTGAGATGTACCCGTAGAACACCCACTGCGCCGCCGGCCTCTCGTTCGGTCCTCGGTAGTGGCCCACGGACCCCGTCGCGCGTCGTCCTCCCGGACGACGGACGGGCACCGCCGTGGACCTCGATCGAAGACCGCCGAGCGTCGAGCGCGACCGGAGCCCTCTGCGCGCCACGCGCGCGAGCGGCACGGACCGGAACCCTCGACAGGGCTACCCGGGCGGCGCTTCGAGAAGAGGAGGGCACCCGTGGAGGGTCCCGAGATCCAGTTCGCCGAGGCCACGATCGACAACGGTCGCTTCGGCACCCGCACCGTCCGGTTCGAAACCGGGCGCCTCGCCCGTCAGGCGGCGGGCTCCGTCGCCGCGTACCTCGACGACGAGACCATGCTC
This sequence comes from Cellulosimicrobium sp. PMB13, assembly GCF_051294865.1. Classification (NCBI taxonomy): domain Bacteria; kingdom Bacillati; phylum Actinomycetota; class Actinomycetes; order Micrococcales; family Promicromonosporaceae; genus Cellulosimicrobium; species Cellulosimicrobium sp. PMB13. The sequence continues at coordinate 2,735,089 of NZ_CP145910.1, forward strand.
CTGTCGACCACGACGGCCGGCAAGCACCCCAAGGAGCAGTTCGACTTCTTCCCCCTGACGGTGGACGTCGAGGAGCGCATGTACGCCGCGGGCCGCATCCCCGGCTCGTTCTTCCGCCGCGAGGGCCGTCCCTCGACGGACGCGATCCTCGCCTGTCGCCTCATCGACCGCCCGCTGCGCCCCCTGTTCGTCAAGGGCCTGCGCAACGAGGTCCAGGTCGTCATCACCGTCCTCGCGATCCACCCGGACGACGCGTACGACACGCTCGCGATCAACGCCGCCTCGGCGTCGACGCAGATCTCCGGCCTGCCGTTCTCCGGCCCGGTCGGCGCGGTGCGCATCGCGCTGATCGACGGCCAGTGGGTCGCGTTCCCCAAGTACTCCGACAAGGAGCGCGCCGTCTTCGACATGGTCGTCGCCGGCCGCAACGTCGTCGCGGCGGACGGCTCGACCGACGTCGCGATCGCCATGATCGAGGCCGAGGCCACCGACAACGCGTGGGGCCTCATCAAGGACGAGGGCGTGGCCGCCCCGACCGAGGACGTCGTCGCCGAGGGTATCGAGGCCGCCAAGCCGTTCATCAAGGCCCTGTGCGACGCGCAGGCTGCGCTCGCCGCGCAGTCCGCGAAGCCGGTCCGCGAGTTCCCGGTCTTCCTCGACTACCAGGACGACGCGTTCGCGGCCGTCGAGGCCGAGGTCGCGGCGGACCTGCGCGAGGCGCTCGCCATCGCGGACAAGCAGGACCGCGAGAACCGTCTCGACGAGATCAAGAACGAGATGGTGGGCAAGCTCCAGGCCGGGTTCGACGGCCGCGAGAAGGAGCTCTCCGCCGCGTACCGCTCGCTGCAGAAGAAGCTCGTGCGCCAGCGCGTCCTCACGGACGGCGTGCGCATCGACGGTCGTGGGCTCGCGGACATCCGCACGCTCTCGGCCGAGGTCGAGGTGCTCCCGCGCGTGCACGGCTCGGCGCTGTTCGAGCGTGGCGAGACCCAGATCATGGGCGTCACGACGCTCAACATGCTCCGCATGGAGCAGCAGATCGACTCGCTCGGTCCGGAGACGCGCAAGCGCTACATGCACAACTACAACTTCCCGCCCTACTCGACCGGTGAGACCGGCCGCGTGGGCAGCCCGAAGCGTCGCGAGATCGGGCACGGCGCGCTCGCCGAGCGCGCGCTCGTGCCGGTGCTGCCGAGCCGCGAGGAGTTCCCGTACGCGATCCGTCAGGTGTCCGAGGCCCTCGGCTCCAACGGGTCGACGTCGATGGGCTCGGTCTGCGCCTCGACGCTCTCGCTCCTCAACGCGGGCGTGCCGCTGCGCGCGGCCGTCGCGGGCATCGCGATGGGCCTCATCTCCGACACCGTGGACGGTGAGACCCGCTACGCGGCGCTCACCGACATCCTCGGGGCCGAGGACGCCTTCGGCGACATGGACTTCAAGGTCGCCGGCACGCGCGAGTTCGTCACGGCCATCCAGCTCGACACCAAGCTCGACGGCATCCCCGCCTCGGTGCTCGGCGGCGCGCTGACCCAGGCCCGCGACGCGCGCCTGACGATCCTCGACGTGCTCGCCGAGGCGATCGACGTCCCGGACGAGATGTCCCCGAACGCCCCGCGCGTCATCTCCGTGAAGGTGCCGGTCGACAAGATCGGCGAGGTCATCGGCCCCAAGGGCAAGATGATCAACCAGATCCAGGAGGAGACGGGCGCGGACATCTCCATCGAGGACGACGGCACCGTCTACATCGGCGCCACCGACGGCCCCTCGGCCGAGGCCGCCCGCGCGGCGATCAACGCGATCGCCAACCCGCACGTCCCCGAGATCGGCGAGCGCTTCGTCGGCACGGTCGTCAAGACCACGTCGTTCGGTGCGTTCATCTCGCTCTCCCCGGGCAAGGACGGTCTGCTGCACATCAGCCAGATCCGCAAGCTCGTGGGTGGCAAGCGCGTCGAGAACGTCGAGGACGTGCTCTCCATCGGCCAGAAGGTCCAGGTCGAGATCGGCGAGATCGACCCGCGCGGCAAGCTCTCGCTGCACGCCGTGGTCGAGGAGTCCGCGGAGGGTGCCGACGACGCGGCCCCGGCCGGCGACGTCGTCGAGGGCGCGGACGCCTGACGTGCCCTGGGACCTCCCGCTCGTCCCGGCCGGCACGGCCGGGGCCGAGCTGACCGCCGGGCAGGACGGTGCGACCATCCGTCGCAGCGTCCTGCCCGGCGGGGTCCGGGTGCTCACCGAGTCGATGCCGGGCCTGCGCTCGGCCACGATGGGCGCCTGGGTCGGCGTCGGCTCGCGCGACGAGACCGACGGCCACTTCGGCTCGACCCACTTCCTCGAGCACCTGCTGTTCAAGGGCACGGCGCGCCGGTCCGCGATGGACATCGCCGAGGCGTTCGACGCCGTCGGCGGCGAGGCCAACGCGGCGACCGGCAAGGAGCACACGTGCTACTACGCGCGCGTGCTCGACACCGACCTGCCCATGGCGGTCGACGTCATCACGGACATGGTGACCTCCGCGCGCCTCGACGCCGACGAGCTCGAGACCGAGCGCGGCGTCATCCTCGAAGAGCTCGCGATGAACGACGACGACCCGTCGGACGTCGTCCACGAGGAGTTCGCGGCCGCCGTCCTCGCCGGCCACCCCCTCGGCCGGCCGATCGGCGGCACGCCGGACACGATCAACGCCGTCCCGCGCGACGCCGTCTGGGAGCACTACCGGTGGCACTACCGCCCCGAGACCCTCGTGGTCGCGGCGGCGGGCGGTGTGGACCACGACGTGCTCGTGGACCAGGTCGCGCAGGCACTGACCGACGGCGGGTGGTCGCTCGACGCCTCCGCCGCACCCCGGGCGCGGCGCGACCCGCACGACCCCGCCCTCGCGGGCGTCGGGACGGACGGCGTCGAGCTGACGATCCGGCGCACGGTCGAGCAGGCGAACGTCGTCATCGGCGGCACCGGCCTGTCCGCGACGGACGACCGTCGTTTCACGCTGTCCGTCCTCAGTGCCGCCCTCGGCGGTGGCATGAGCTCGCGCCTCTTCCAGGAGATCCGGGAGAAGCGCGGTCTCGCGTACTCGACGTACTCGTTCGCGTCGGGTCACGGCGGCATCGGCACGTTCGGCCTCTACGCCGGCTGCGCGCCGTCGAAGGTCGACGAGGTGACCGCGCTGCTGCACGGCGAGCTGGACCGGTTCGCCGACGACGGCATCACGGGCGCCGAGCTGGACCGCAGCATCGGCCAGCTCGCGGGCGGCCTCGTCCTCGGTCTCGAGGACTCGGGCTCGCGCATGAGCCGCCTCGGCAAGGCCGAGCTCGTCTACGGCGAGCTGCTGAGCCTCGAGGAGTCGCTCGACGCGATCCGGTCCGTCACGGCCGACGACGTGCGCAAGCTGGCGGGCGAGCTCGCCTCGCGCGCTCGTTCCGTCGTGCGCGTGGGCCCGTTCGGCGACTGAACCCGGTCCGCACCGGACCAGCACCCGCACGGCACCCTGCTGACGCACCGCACGGCCGCCCCTCCCGCACGGGAGGGGCGGCCGTCGTCGTCGTGCCCGTGGTCCTCCGGTCGACCGTGGCCCGTCTGCTCGTCGTGACCGCCGCCCGGCGAGGTCTTCTCGCCGGATAGGGTGACGGACGTGAGCGAGCAGAACACCACCGAGCAGAACACCTCCGGGCAGAGCACCTCCGGGCAGAGCACCACGGAGCACGGCACCGTCCGGCAGGGTCCCTCAGGAGCGCTGCGGGTGGCGGTGCTCGGCGCCGCCGGCCGCATGGGCGCGACCGTGTGCGCGGCGGTCGACGGCGCTCCCGACCTCGAGCTCGTCGCGCGGCTGGACGCGGGCGACACGGTCTCGGCCGCGACGCTCGGCGGCGCGGACGTCGCGGTCGACTTCACCGTGCCGTCCGCGACGGAGGCGAACGTCCACGCCCTCATCGACGCCGGGGTGCACGCGGTGGTGGGGACGACGGGCTGGACCGACGAGAGCCGGGGCCGCCTCGTCGAGCACCTCGCCCGCGCGGCGGGTGACGGGCGACCCGGTCTGGGCGTCCTCATCGCCCCGAACTTCGGCCTCTCCGCCGTCCTCGCGATGACGTTCGCGGCGAAGGCCGCGCGCTACTTCGAGTCGGCCGAGGTGATCGAGCTGCACCACCCGGACAAGGTGGACGCGCCGTCGGGCACCGCGCGGCACACCGCCGCCGCGATCGCCGCCGCCCGCGCGGACGCGGGCGTCGCGCCCGCGCCCGACGCGACGGAGACCGGCTGGGAGGCCCGCGGCGCCGACGTCGACGGCGTGCGCGTCCACGCGGTCCGCCTGCGCGGCCTCGTGGCGCACGAGGAGATCCTCTTCGGCAACCCGGGGGAGCAGCTCGTGATCCGTCAGGACTCGTTCGACCGCGTGTCGTTCATGCCGGGCGTGCTGCTCGCGGTGCGCGAGGTCGTGTCGCGCCCGGGCCTGACCGTCGGGCTCGAGAACGTGCTGGACCTGGCGTGAGCCCCTCGTCCCCGGGCGACCCCGGCGGTCCCGTCGCGCCGCGGGCGCGCCGCCCGTGGAAGGCCATCGTCGGTGCGGTGCTCGTCACCGCGCTGCTCGCGCTCTACGTCTGGCAGGTCGCGGGACGCGCCGCCGCCCTGATCCGGACCGGGGAGCCCGCAGCGATGGCCATCGGTGCGGGCGTGCTCGTCCTGCCGCTGCTCGTCGTGGGGCTCGTGGGCCGGGAGTTCCTCCTGGCCGGGACCGTGCAGCGGATGGCCGACGTTCTCGCCGCCGGCGGACGGCTGCCCGTCGACGAGCTGCCGCGCTCCCCGGGAGGCCGCATCGACCGCGCCGCGGCGGACGAGGCGTTCGAGCCGTACCGGGCGGCGGTCGAGGCGCAGCCGGAGAGCTGGGAGGCCTGGTACCACCTCGCGTTCGCGTACGACGCCTCGGGCGACCGGAAGCGTGCTCGCGAGGCGCTGCGCGCGGCCGCCCGCCTGTACCGCGCACGCCCCCGCTGACGGGCGCCCGGGCCGACGCTCAGAGGCTCGTCCAGCAGTACAGGCGGTGCCCGGTGTCGTCGACGCGCACGCACAGCGACGCCAGCTCGTGGAGGGCGGCGGACAGTTCCTCCGGGTCCGAGCCCTCGAGCTCGGCCGTCGCGGACCACCGCACGGCGAGCCGGTCGATCGCGGTCGACGTGGTGGCGGCGAGCGCGGCCACGAGCTCCTCGGACACGCTGACCACCCACGGCCCTTCGTCGCCCGCGCTCGCGACGAGCGTCCCGTGCCGGGGATGGCGGACCACCTCCGCGTACGGCCGGTGGACGAGGAGGCTCGTCAGCGTGCCGAGCACCACGAACGGGTCGATGCCGGGGAGCTCGACGGCCGCGAAGGTGCGCCGCATCGTCGCGGGGTCGACGGCGCGTGGGCCCTGGACGGCGACGCTCGCCGCGCGCTCGTCGCCCTCGGCTGCGAAGTAGTCGGTGAGGAGGACCATGGCGGTCGATCCTCGCAGGCTGTCGGACGCCGTGGGTCACGACCGTGTCACCGTCGTGTGACGAAGCGGGTCCCTCGGCCGTGCGCGCTGCGTCAGACCTCCGCGACCCAGCGGTGCTCGACGACGTCCCGCACGCCCGTCGCGAGGGTGCGGGTCCGGCCGTCCGGCCCCAGCCCGGCACCGGAGAGGAACGCCTCGCGCCCGGCGTCGCCGTCGAGGACCCACGTGACGAGCTCGCTCGCGCCGTCGCGCCGCAGCCGGTCCACCGCGGCGGCCAGGAGGCGCGAGCCGTGCCCGACGCGCTGGTGCCGTGGCTCGACCTCGAGCGCGAGGAGCTGACCGGGTGCGACGGCCGCGAAGCCCACGACGTCGGGGCCGTCGCACGCGACGAGCACCCCGAAGCCGGGACCGGGCGGCGACGAGATCGCGGCCGCCCACTGCTCGCGCATGCGGACGGTGTCCAGCGCGTCGAGGACGTCGTCGCCGAGCACGTCGTGGTGGTCGGCACGCCAGGCGCCCACCTGGATCGCGGTCATCGCGACGTCGTCGCCGGGGACCGCGGGTCGTACGGAGACGTCGGCGGTCTCGCGGAAGAGGCTCATGGGCCCACCCTAGGCGGGCGAGCGGTGCGCACGGTCAGCCCCAGCCGAGCGCGCGCAGCCCCGCGGCGGTCGCGGCGGCGAGGAGCACGACGACGATGAACGGCGCCCGCAGCGCGAGCGCGACGGCGGCGACGGCGATCGCCGGCAGCCGGGCGTCGACGACGATCGCCTGTCCCGCGGCGAGCGTCTGCACCGCGACGAGCGCCCCGAGGAGGGACGCCGTGACGAGCGCGGCGGTGCGGGCGACGCGCTCGTCGGCGAGCCAGTGCTCGGGCACGAGGTGACCTGCGAGCTTGAGCACGAAGCAGACCGCCGAGGCGGCGAGGACGACGAACCACACGGTGGCGGGGGACATCAGGACTCCTTGCGCGGGCGTCGTCGGGCGTCGACCTGCCCGACGAGGATCGCCGTGGCGGCCGCGGCGAGCACGGGCAGGCCCGGGGGCACGAGCGGGATGAGGACGACGGAGACGACGACGGCGGCGGCGACCGTGAGCTGCACGGCGCGGGTCGCGAGACGCGGCCACAGGAGAGCGAGGAACGCCGCGCCGGCCGCGGCGTCGAGGCCCCAGGTCCGCGGGTCGCCGAGCGCGTCGCCCGCGAGCGCGCCGACGAGCGTCATGAGGTTCCAGAGCACGAAGACACCGGCCCCGGTGAGCCAGAAGCCGACGCGCGCGGCACGGCGCGAGCGCTGCGCCGTCGCGACGGCGGCGGACTCGTCGATCGTCAGCTGCGCGCCGAGCACCTTCTGCCAGGCCCGCAGCGCGAGCAGCGGCCCGAGCTGCGCGCCGTAGAGGCTGTTGCGCACGCCGAGGAGGCCCGCCGTGGTGATCGCCGCGGCCGCGGTGCCGCCCGCACCGACCACGCCGACGAGCGCGAACTGCGACCCGCCGGAGAACATGAGCAGGCTCAGCGCCATCGTCTGGGCGACGTCGAGCCCCGCCACGACGGAGAGCGCGCCGAACGAGACGCCGTAGAGCCCGGTGGCGACGGAGACGGACACCGCCTGCCGGACGGCGCGGCGGACCTCGTCCTCGACGACGGCCTCGACCGCGTCGTCCACGCCCGGCCCGACGGTGTCGTCGGGCACCTCAGGGCCGGTCACGCGTGCGGGTCCGCGGGTCCTTCGCCGGCGGCCGCGGCGTTCGCCGCGCGCTGGTGCGCCGTGAGGGACATCCGGTCGATCGCGGCGAGGGCCAGCGCCGAGACGACGAAGGCGAGATGGATGACGACCTGCCACAGCATCACGTCGTTCGAGATGCGCCCGCTCGAGGACTCGATGAACGTGCGGAGCAGGTGGATGGACGAGATCCCGACGATCGACATGGCGAGCTTGGTCTTGAGCACGTTTGCGTTGACGTGGCTCAGCCACTCGGGCTGGTCCGGGTGGCCCTCGAGCCGGATGCGCGAGACGAACGTCTCGTACCCGCCGACGATGACCATGATGAGGAGGTTCGAGATCATCACGACGTCGACGAGGCCGAGCACCGCGAGCATGATCTCCTCCGCGCCGAACGCGTGGGCGACCATCTCGTGCGTCTCGGGGTCCTCGACGACGTGCTCGCCCGTGAAGCCGCCGACGATGAGGTGCCACAGCTCCTTGAGGAACTGCCAGACGTAGACCACCTGGGCCACGATCAGGCCGAAGTAGAGCGGTGCCTGGAGCCAGCGGGACGCGAAGATCATGTAGCCGACGGCCGTGACGCGCGCGCTGGGCGACGGCAGGCTCGGAGCGGTCGGGGCGGGGGCGACGGGCACGGGTTCGGTCTCTCCGGGAGGTCGGGCGGCGCGGGGGAGCGAGGCGCGCTGCGCTCGGCGAGGCAGGGCCGGCGTCAGGCTACCAACGGGCAGCGACGCTCCGGTGAACCGTCCCCGGCGTCAGCGCCGTCCGTCGTCCAGCGGCCCCGGCGACCCGCGGCGAGCACGGCGGCCGGCGTCACAGGGCGACGTACACCGTCTCCTGGTACTCCTCGAGCCCGGCCTCGCCGCCCTCGCGCCCGAGCCCGGACTGCTTGAGGCCGCCGAACGGGGCGCTCGCGTCCGAGACCATGCCGCGGTTGATGCCGATCATCCCGGCCTCGATCTCCTCCGAGACGCGCACCGCGCGGTCGAGGGACGTCGTGTACGCGTACGCGGCCAGGCCGTACTCGGTCGCGTTCGCGAGCGTGATGGCCTCGTCGTCGTCGCCGAACGCGACCACGGGCGCGACCGGACCGAAGATCTCCTCGGTGACCACGCGCGCGTCGGGGTCCACGCCGGACAGCACCGTGGGTGCGTAGAAGTGCCCGACGTCGCGCGGCCGGCGCGCGCCGGTGAGGACCTGGGCGCCGCCGTCGGACGCCGCGCCGACGAGCTCCTCGACGGCGTCCACCGCCTTCGCCTCGATGAGCGGCCCCACCTGCACGCCGTCCTCGGCGCCCGGTCCGACGCGCAGGTCCTCGAACGCGGTGGCGAGACGCTGGGCGAACTCGCGCGCCACGGCGTCGTGCACGAGGAAGCGGTTGGCGGCGACGCAGCTCTGGCCGGCGTTGCGCAGCTTGGCGACGAGCGCGCCCTCGACGGCCGCGTCGAGGTCCGCGTCGTCGAACACGACGAACGGTGCGTTGCCGCCGAGCTCCATCGAGGTCCGCAGCACCTGCTGCGCGGCCTTCTCCAGCAGCGTGCGCCCGACGGCCGTCGAGCCCGTGAACGACAGCTTGCGCAGGCGCGGGTCGGCGAGCAGGGGCTCGCTGACGTCCGCCGCGCGCGACGACGGCACGACGTTGACGACCCCCACCGGCAGGCCGCGCTCGGCGAGCTCGGACCGGATCACCTCGGCGACGAGCGCCGTCGTGAGGGGCGTGAGGCGTGCGGGCTTGATGACGACCGGGCAGCCGGCGGCGAGCGCCGGGCCGATCTTGCGCGTGGCCATCGCGATGGGGAAGTTCCACGGCGTGATGAGCAGGGCCGGCCCGACCGGGCGGCGGTGGACCAGCTGCCGGTTGCCGCCCCCCGGGGCGGTGCGCACGAGCCCCTCCGCGCGGACGGCCTGTTCGGCGTACCAGCGCAGGAAGTCGGCGCCGTAGAGCACCTCGGCGCGCGCCTCGGCGAGCGGCTTGCCGCACTCGGCCGTGATGAGGGCCGCGACGTCGTCGGCGCGCGCGACGAGCCGGTCGTAGACGGCGCGCAGCACCTCGCCGCGCTCGCGCGGCGGCGTCGCGCGCCACGCGGGGGCGGCCCGGTGCGCGGCGTCGAGCGCGCGCAGGGCGTCCGCCGGGCTCGCGTCGGCGACGTCGAACAGGGACTCCTCGGTCGCCGGGTCCTCGACCTCGAACGTCCGCCCGCCCTCGGCCGGCCCCCAGCGGCCGTCGACGAGCAGGCCCGTGGGCACGTGCGCGACGAGCGCGGGGGACAGGTGCGAGGCAGACGCCGGGCGGGACATGGTCCGAGTATCGCCCTGCACCGCGGACCGGCGCACCCGGGCGGGGCGTGGTCGCCGCGCCCCCCCGGGACCGGTGGCACGGTAGTTTGTGCACATGGTCCTTCCCACCACCCCCGCGCGCCCGTTCGGGGCCGTCCTCACCGCGATGATCACGCCGATGACGCCCGACGGCGCCGTCGACCTCGAGGCGGCGGCGCGGCTCGCGGAGCGTCTGGTGGACGACGGCAACGACGGGCTCGTGCTCAACGGCACGACGGGGGAGTCCCCGACCACCCACGCCCCGGAGAAGGCGGACCTGGTGCGCGTCGTCGTCGAGGCCGTGGGGGACCGGGCCGCGGTCGTCGCGGGAGCGGGGTCCAACGACACGGACCACGCACTGCGGATGGCCGAGCAGGCGGCCGATGCGGGGGCCGACGGCCTGCTGGTCGTCTCGCCCTACTACTCGCGGCCGAACCAGGAAGGCCTCTACCGGCACTTCGTCGCCGTCGCGGACGCCACCGACCTGCCCGTCATGCTCTACGACGTGCCCGGCCGCACCGCGGTGCGGATCGCCCCGGAGACCTACGCGCGCGTCGCCGCCCACGAGCGGGTCGTCGCGACGAAGGACGCGTCGGGCGACGTGTACGCCGCGGCCTCGCTCGCCGCCTCGACCGGTCTCGCCGTGTACAGCGGTGACGACACGCTGCTGCTCCCGTTCCTCGCGCACGGCGGGGCCGGCATCGTCGGGGTCGCGTCCCACGTGGTCGCGTCGCGGTACGCCGAGGTCGTGCGCCGGTTCGACGCGGGCGACCACGCCGGCGCCCTCGAGGTCTTCCTCACCACCGTGCCCGTCATCGACGCGCTCAACGGCGCCGGCTTCCAGGCGGGGATGGCCAAGGCCGCCGTCGAGCTGCTCGGCATCACCGACAACCGCCACCTGCGGCTGCCCAACGTCGCGGCGAGCGAGGAGGAGGTCGCGCTCGTGCGCGACGCCCTCGCCGCCGCGGGGCTGCTCCCCGCGGCGGCCCAGGCCGCGCGGTAGCGCGGCCACCAGACATCGATCCATCGGCTCAGCCACGACAGGAGGCCCTATGAGCCACCCCCATCCCGAACTCTCCCTACCTCCCGAGCTCCCGGCCGGAGGGCTGCGCATCGTCGCCCTCGGCGGTCTCGGCGAGGTCGGGCGCAACATGGCCGTCCTCGAGTACGACGGGCGCCTGCTCGTCATCGACTGCGGCGTCCTCTTCCCCGAGGACAACCAGCCGGGCGTCGACCTCATCCTCCCGGACTTCGACTACATCGCCGACCGTCTCGACGACATCGAGGCGATCGTCCTCACGCACGGCCACGAGGACCACATCGGCGCGGTGCCGTACCTGCTGCGCCTGCGGCGCGACATCCCGCTCGTCGGGTCCCAGCTCACCCTCGCGTTCGTCGAGGCGAAGCTCAAGGAGCACCGCATCGCGCCCGTGACGCTCGCCGTGAAGGAGGGCCAGGTCGAGCAGCTCGGCGTCTTCCGCTGCGAGTTCGTCGCCGTGAACCACTCCATCCCGGACGCCCTCGCGGTCGCCGTCACCACGGGGGCCGGCACGGTCCTGCACACGGGCGACTTCAAGATGGACCAGCTCCCGATGGACGGTCGCATCACCGACCTGCGCGCCTTCGCGCGCCTGGGCGAGCAGGGCGTCGACCTCTTCATGGTCGACTCCACCAACGCCGAGGTGCCGGGCTTCGTCACGCCCGAGGTCGAGATCGGCCCCGTGCTCGACAACGTCTTCGCGCAGTCGGAGAAGCGCATCATCGTCGCGTCCTTCTCCTCCCACGTGCACCGCGTCCAGCAGGTCCTCAACGCGGCGCACCACCACGGCCGGCGCGTCGCCCTCGTCGGTCGCTCGATGGTCCGCAACATGACCATCGCGTCGGAGCTCGGGTATCTGCACGTGCCCGAGGGCGTGCTCATCGACCTCAAGAAGGTCGACTCGCTGCGCGACGACGAGATCGTCCTCATGTGCACCGGGTCGCAGGGCGAGCCGATGGCTGCCCTGAGCCGCATGGCGAACGGCGACCACAAGGTCTCCGTCGGCATGGGGGACACCGTGATCCTCGCGTCGTCGCTCATCCCGGGCAACGAGAACGCCGTGTTCCGGATCATCAACGGCCTCACGCGGCTCGGGGCGCGCGTCGTGCACGGCGGCAACGCCAAGGTGCACGTGTCGGGCCACGCGAGCGCCGGCGAGCTCCTCTACTGCTACAACGTGCTCAAGCCGAAGAACGTCATGCCGGTGCACGGCGAGGTCCGCCACCTCGTGGCGAACGGCGCGCTCGCGGTCCGGACGGGCGTGCCCGCGGACCGCGTCGTGCTCGCCGAGGACGGGGTCGTGGTCGACCTCGTCGACGGCAAGGCGTCCGTCGTCGGCGCCGTGCCGTGCGGCTACGTGTACGTCGACGGGTCGAGCGTCGGTGAGCTCACCGACGCCGAGCTCAAGGACCGGCGCATCCTCGGCGAGGAGGGCTTCGTCTCCGTCTTCGCCGTCGTGGACTCCGCCACCGGAAAGGTGCTCGCCGGGCCGCAGATCCTCGCGCGCGGCTTCGCCGAGGACGACGCGGTGTTCGAGGGCATCCGGCCCGACGTCATCCAGGCGCTCGAGGACGCGATCGCCGGCGGGGCGACGGACACCCACCAGCTCCAGCAGGTGATGCGGCGCGTCATCGGCCGCTGGGTGTCGAACCGCCTGCGGCGCCGTCCGATGATCGTGCCGGTCGTCGTCGAGGCCTGACGTCGGACACGTGCTCCTCGGGCTCGGCGGGATCGCTATGCTGGCGCCCCGCTCGAGCCCGAGGAGGCTGCAGTGACGCACCACGAGTCCTACGGGGGGTCGCCCCAGGGGCCGCCGCCGAACCTTCCGCCCGGTCCGCCCGCGTACGGCGCCCAGCCCGCGTACGGCGTACCGCCCGCGTACGGCGTACCGCCCGCGTACGGCGTACCGCCCGCGTACGGCGCGCAGGCCCCGTACGGCGCACCGCCTGCGCACGGCGTCCGGGCCCCGTACGGCGGATACACGCCGCTCCCGACGGTGCCGGGGGGTCTCGGCACGGCGAGCATCGTGCTGGCCGCGGCCGTGTCGGTGCTTCAGGCGGCCTCCTGGCTCACGTCGTTCTCGGCGGCGGAAGAGTTCGCGCAGGCGGCGCGGGTCGGCATCCCGAGCGCCGAGGTGTTCACGACGTACGACGCCGTCGGCGGCGTGCTCGTGGCCGCGCAGCTCGCGGCGGCGATCGTCACGTGCGTGTGGCTGTGGCAGAGCCGCACCTTCGCGGAGGCCGTCTCGCCCAGGGCGCACCACGCACGCAGTCGGGTGTGGACCTGGCTGGGGTGGATCGTGCCGGTCGTCGCGTTCTGGTTCCCGTACCAGGTCGTGCGCGACGTGCGCGCGGCCACGGTGCGCGACCCGCGCGTCGCCCTCGGCTGGTGGTGGGCCGGGTGGCTGCTCTTCGGTCTGGCGACCAACGTCGAGGCCCAGTTCACGTCGTCCTCGTCGGCCGGCGCGTACGAGACGTTCACCATCCTGCCCGTCGCCGAGACGGTCGGTACGGCCGCAGTCGCCCTCGCACTCGTGATGTGGGTCCGGGTGGTCCGGGAGATCACGGCCGGCCAGCGAGCCGCGGCGGCTCCCGACCCGGCCGGGGCGCCCTGGTCCTGACGGCGACGAGCGCGCGGGTCGAGCGGGCGCCGGGTGCCTCGGCCCGACCCGCGCTCCGGGGTCAGGCCGTCGCAGGTGCGGTGAGAGCGCGGCCGACCGCGACGGTCGCCGCGGTGTAGCGCGTTTCGCGTTCCGCCTCGTCACCGGGGACGAGCCCGGAGAGCTCGAGCGACGCGAGCCCGTGCACCAGTCCCCACAGGCCGAACGCGACGTCTTGGACCCGGCTCGTGCCGGAGCCGGGAAGGACCCGAGCGACGGCGTCGCGCAGGACGCCGAACGTGGGCTGCGCGACGGCGTCCGGGGCACCGACCGCAGGACGCACGCCGCGCCCGAACATGGCCGCGTAGAAGTGCGGGTCGCTGACCGCGAAGGCCCGGTACGCGAGGCCGAGCGCGGCGAGGTCGGCGCCCGGCTCGTCGGTGCGCGGGACGGCGTCGAGGAACGCGGCGAACCGGCGGAAACCCTCGGCGGAGACGGCGGCGACGAGGTCGTCCCGGCTGCCGAACAGCGCGTACACCGCGGACGGGCTCGTGCCCGCCTCGGTCGCGATCGACCGGACGGTGACGGCGGCCTCGCCGTGCTCGGAGATCGCGCGCGACGCGACGTCGAGGAGGCGGTCGCGCAGGGCGTCGTCGTGCAGTCGGGGGCGGGCCACGGACCGAGTCTAGAGGCCTTGACCAAAGTTTGCGAACGATGTTTTATAACAGTGTTCCCAAACTCGTCCGCAGGTGGCGGACGAGGTCCCGCCGTCTTCGGAGGTCCCCCGTGCTCGAGCTCACCGACCCCGCCCGCATCACCGCGGGCATCGTCCTCCTCACCGTCGTCGGCATCGAGTCGGGCGGCGCGTTCCTCGTCCGGGTGGTCACGGGCAAGGTCGCCGCGACCGGCTTCCAGACGTCGTTCTTCCGCGCCGGGCACGCGCACGCCGGCGTGCTCGTCATCCTCGGGCTCGTCTGCCTCCTGCTCGCCGAGGCGACGGATCTCACCGGGTTCTGGCGCTGGCTCGGTGCGACCGGAGTCCTGGTCGCCGCGATCGTCATGCCCGCCGGGTTCTTCCTCTCGGCGATCGGTGCCGGGCGTGAGGTGCCCAACCGCGCCGTCGTGCTGCTGCCGGTGGGCGCCACGGTCCTCGCGGCAGGCGTCGTCACGCTCGGGCTCGGCCTGCTCCTGGCGTGACACCTCGCGGCCGTCGCGTCGCGAGCGCGTCGGCCGTCAGGAGCGCAGCGCCGCGAGCTGGTCGGTGTGCCAGTCGACGACGTAGCCGGACAGCCGGGGGTCCTCGACGGCGGGGCCGCCCGACGCGGCCCGCTCCAGCGCGTCGAGGTACGCGCGGTCCGCGGCGAACCGGCGAGCGACGGCCGACGGCCCGGCGGCGGGGGAGCCGTGGCCCGGCACGAGCACCCGCACGTCGCGCCCCGCCTCCTCGAGGACGTCGAGCGCGACGCGGTACGTGCCGACCGGGTCGGGTGCGCTCGTGTCGACGAGCGGCACCTCGGTGTCGGACAGCATGTCGCCGGCGAGCAGGACCCCCGCGACGACGAGCGCGGCGTGGCCCGGCGCGTGGGCGTCGTGCCCGACGACGCGTGGCGGCCCGACGGCGACGGCCGCGCCGGCCGCGGTGGGCAGCGCCGCCGGCTCGTCGGGCCACGGGAGGACGGTCGCGCCGTCCGGCAGCGCGTCGAGCGCGCCCACGAGCCGGGAGTCGTGTCCCGGGGCGTCGGCGTCGACCGCTGCCAGGACCTGGCCCCGACGGCTCCCCAGCTCGGCCACCGCGCGCGCCGCCGCCCACCGCGGCACGCGGCCGAGGCCCTCGTGCCAGAGCACGTGGTCCCAGTGGGGATGGGTCGAGAAGCCGGCCGTGACGCGCCAGCCGCGCGCCGCGATCGTGTCCGCGAGTGCCGCGCACTCGCCGACGGTCACGCCGGGGTCCACGACCAGCGCCTCCCCGGAGCGCGTGACGACGACGGTGGAGGTGGTCGTCCAGATCGTCGAGGTCGCGACGTGCACGCCTGGAGCGACCTCCACGAGCGCCCTCGCACGACGCGCGTCGGGAGCCTCCCGTGCCGGACCCGTCATGTCGCCTCCCTCGCAGACACACGCGGGCGCGTCCCCGCCCGTGTCGTCCCCCACGGGTAGGTTAGGACCACTATGGCGACCCGTACGTCCCCGCAAGCGCGTCGGGCCGCGGCCAACCGCAGCACGACCGCCAGGACGGCGTCGCGCGGCAGTTCGTCCACGGCCCGCGGAGCGTCGCGCGCGGGCAACGGTCGCCAGAGCACCTCGACCCGGCGCGCGCCGGCGAGGCGACCGGCGTCGCAGCCCCCGTGGCCCGTGCGAGCGCTGCGCGGGCTCTGGCTCGGCGCGGCCCACGGCGTGGGGGCGGTCACCCGCAAGATCGGTAAGGGAGCGAGAGAGCTGGACCCCGCACATCGACGCGACGGCGTCGCGTTCTTCCTGCTCGCCCTCGCGGTCGTCGTCGCGGCGCGCGAGTGGTGGGGCATCGACGGCCCGTTCGGGGACGCGGTGCACGCCGTCGTCGCGGGCACGTTCGGGCTCGCCGGCGTCGCGGTCCCGGTCCTGCTCCTGTGGCTCGCCGTGCGGATCATGCGGCACCCGGAGCGCGCGCAGGCCAACTCCCGCGTCGCGATCGGGCTCACGCTCATCGTCGTGTCCGTGTGCTCGCTGGTTCACGTGGCGGAGGACCTCCCGGCGCCCCGGGACGGGTTCGCGGCGGTGCAGGACGCCGGGGGGATCATCGGCTACCTCGTCGCGACCCCCGTGACCACCGGCCTCACCGAGTGGTTCGCCGTGCCGATCTTCCTGCTCGTCGGCTTCTTCGGCCTGCTCGTCGTGACCGCCACGCCCGTCCACCGCATCCCGAGCCGCCTGCGCGGTGTCTACGACACGCTGACCGGCAACCACCACGAGGACGCGCAGACGGACGCGGACGGGATCCCGCTGGCCGAGGGTGTGTCGCGGCACGACGGCAGCGAGGACGGCGCCCCGACCGGACGACGGCCCCGCAAGCCGCGCAAGACGAAGGCCCAGCGTGCCGCGGAGGCCGCGGAGATCGAGAAGCCCGAGGGCGGCTTCGCGGGCGACGAGGCGTTCGAGACGGCCGCGTTCCTGGACTACGAGGACGGCACGGCGCGCCGCGGCAAGGGCCGCAAGGGCGCGGACGAGCCTGCGCCGGGCACCGCGCCGACCGAGGCGGTGCCGGCCGTGAGACCGGGCGCGGCGCAGGACACGGCGGCCGCCGGCCTCGGCGCCGTCGCCGCCACGCCGGACGACGGCCCGGGCGGCATCCCGGCACCGCCGCCGCCGAGCGAGCCGCTGCCGCGCGGGGTGCAGCCCATGCTCGAGGGCGACACCGTGTACCTCCTGCCGAACGAGGACTCGCTCGTCAAGGGCGCGCCGCACAAGGTGCGCTCGGCCGCCAACGACCGCGTCGTCGAGGCCCTCACGCAGACGTTCGAGCAGTTCGAGGTCGACGCGAAGGTCACAGGCTTCACGCGCGGACCGACGGTCACGCGGTACGAGGTGGAGGTCGGGCCGAAGGTCAAGGTCGAGCGCATCACCTCGCTGTCCAACAACATCGCCTACGCGGTGGCGAGCGCCGACGTGCGCATCCTCGCGCCGATCCCCGGCAAGTCGGCGATCGGCATCGAGATCCCCAACACCGACCGCGAGACGGTCGTCCTGGGTGACGTGCTGCGCTCCTCGGCGGCGCGCCGCACCGAGCACCCGATGGTCATGGGCGTCGGCAAGGACGTCGAGGGCGGCTACGTCGTCGCGAACCTCGCCAAGATGCCGCACATCCTCGTCGCGGGCGCCACGGGCGCCGGCAAGTCGAGCTTCATCAACTCGATGATCACGTCGATCCTCATGCGCTCCACGCCGGAGCAGGTGCGGCTCGTGCTCGTGGACCCCAAGCGTGTAGAGCTGACGATCTACGAGGGCATCCCGCACCTCATCACGCCGATCATCACCAACCCCAAGAAGGCCGCCGAGGCGCTCGACTGGGTCGTGCGCGAGATGGACGCGCGCTACGACGACCTCGCGGCGTTCGGGTACAAGCACATCGACGACTTCAACGCCGCGGTGCGCTCGGGCAAGGTCAAGCCGCTCCCGGGCTCGGAGCGCAAGATCGCGACGTACCCGTACCTGCTCGTCGTGGTGGACGAGCTCGCGGACCTCATGATGGTCGCGCCCCGCGACGTCGAGGCCTCGATCCAGCGCATCACGCAGCTCGCACGAGCGGCCGGCATCCACCTCGTGCTCGCGACGCAGCGCCCGTCGGTCGACGTCGTCACCGGTCTCATCAAGGCCAACGTGCCGTCGCGCCTGGCGTTCGCGACGTCGTCGCTCGCGGACTCGCGCGTCGTGCTGGACCAGCCGGGCGCGGAGAAGCTCATCGGGCAGGGCGACGCGCTGTTCCTGCCCATGGGGGCGGCCAAGCCGATGCGCGTGCAGGGCGCCTGGGTGTCGGAGTCCGAGGTCCACTCGGTCGTCGAGCACGTCAAGGCCCAGCTCAAGCCCGTGTACCGCGAGGACGTCGCGCAGTCCGTCACGAAGAAGCAGATCGACGAGGACATCGGCGACGACCTCGACCTGCTCCTGCAGGCCGCGGAGCTCGTCGTGACGTCGCAGTTCGGCTCGACGTCGATGCTCCAGCGCAAGCTCCGGGTCGGGTTCGCGAAGGCCGGGCGCCTCATGGACCTGCTCGAGTCCCGCGAGATCGTCGGGCCGTCGGAGGGCTCGAAGGCGCGCGAGGTGCTCGTCACGCCGGAGGAGCTGCCCTCGGCGCTCGCCCTGATCCGTGGCGAGCCGGTGCAGGAGGTCTTCGACGGTCAGGCCGAGACGCCCGCACCGGGTGGCGGCTCCGGTCGCGACTACTCCGACGGGACCGACGGCCACCTGCCACCTGCCGCGCAGGAGTACCACGACGGCGCGGACGTCGAGTCGGGCTGGCGCTGACCGAGCCCGGACCTCCGTCAGGTCACGGTGACCGACGACGACCGGCTCGTGACGCGCGGTCCGGGTCCGGTGGGTGCTGAGGGACGGGACCGTTCCGGCGCCTGGGTGCCGACGGCGGTGCGCACCCGCTCGAGACGCTCGTGCAGCTCCGCCGTCGACAGGCTGCCCTCGCCGGGAGCCGCGAGCGCGTCGACGAGGGCCCGCACGCGGTGGCCGGCGCGTCGGTCGACCGTGACGGGGGTCCATTCGACACCGGTCACGTGGGCAGGTCCGTCGGCCGGCCGGGTGACGGTCGCCGTGAGGAGGAGGCCCGAGTCGGTGCGCGGGTCGCAGCAGTCGCCGTCCTGGTTGGAGACGAGGTTGCCCAGCCCGTAGGCCACCCACATGCCCGCGCCGTCGGGCCCTCCAGGCAGGAGGGACACCGGTTGGGGCACGTGGGCGTGGTGCCCGAGGACCAGGTCCACCTGGCCGGACGCGGCGAGCGCGGCGGCGGCCTCGACCTGCTGGGCGTTCGGCGTCGAGGTGTACTCGACCCCGGCGTGGACGCTCACCACGACGACCTGCGCCCCGGCGGCGCGTGCGGCGGTGGCGCTGGCGACGAGAGCGTCGACGTCGAGCAGCGTGACCGACCAGGGCGCGTCGGCGGGGACCGGGAGCCCGTTCGTGCCGTAGGTCGCCGAGAGGTGGGCGACCGTGACGTCCTGGCCGTGCCGCGTCAGCGTGTAGAGCTGCGGTGCCGCCGCTTCCTCGGGGGTCCGAGCCGTGCCGACGTGGCCCAGACCGGCGGCGTCGAGCACGTCGAGCGTCGTGACGACCCCGGCGGTCGAGCGGTCCACCGAGTGGTTCGACGCCGTCGAGCAGCCGTCCCAGCCCTGCTCGGCCAGGTCGCGCGCGAGCTCAGGAGGCGCCGCGTAGACCGGGTACCCGCTCGGCGCGGTCCCCGGTGGGGCGAGCGGGACCTCGAGGTGGCACAGCGCCAGGTCTGCGCCCTGGACCCAGGGGTCGAGCGGCGCCAGGAGAGGGCTGAAGTCGTACCCCTGCGCCGTCCGGGCCGAGACGTTCACCGGCATGTTCGTGAGCACGTCGCCCGTGGCGGCGATCGTGAAGACCGCGTCCGGTACCGGAGCGGCCGCCGGCTCGGGCGCGATGTCCCGTGCGCCGGCAACCGGCTCGTCGACGAGGGGGGCGCGGGGATCGGACGCCGGGCCGGTGCTCCCGGCGAGGACGGAGGCTCCCGTGCCGGCCGCGGCGGCGAGGACGGCCACCGCGACACCGGCGCCCAGGGCGCGCGCCGGCCGCGCGGTCCCGCGGCGTTCGTGGCGTTGCACGGGCGGGAGCGTACCGCAGTCGGCCGAGCGTCCGGCAGCCCCTAGGCTGGGTGCGTGGTCACAGCCGTCCCGTCACCGTGGAACTCTGCGAACATCGTCACGATGGTCCGGATCCTCCTCGTCCCCGTCTTCGCGTGGGCGCTCGTCGTCGACGGCGGAGACTCCGTGACGTGGCGGCTCGTCGCGACCGGGATCTTCGTCCTGGCCGCGGCGTCGGACCGCCTCGACGGTTACCTCGCGCGCCGGTACGAGCTCGTGACGGACCTCGGCAAGCTCCTCGACCCGATCGCCGACAAGCTCCTGATCGGCACGGCCCTCGTGCTGCTCGCGTGGCCGCTCGGGGAGCTGCCCTGGTGGGTGCCCGTCGTCGTCCTCGTGCGCGAGCTCGGCATCACCGTCATGCGCCTCGCGGTGCTCAAGTACGCCGTCATGCCGGCGTCGCGGGGCGGCAAGCTCAAGACGGTCCTCCAGTCCGTCGCGATCACGCTCTTCCTCCTGCCCCTCGCGCACCTGCCCGCCTGGATCGGCGTCGTCGCGTGGATCGTGCTCGGGGCCGCGATCGTCGTCACCGTCGTCACGGGCGTCGAGTACGCGTACCAGGGCTGGCGGCTGCGCCGCGACGCGATCCGGAGCGCGCGCGCCGGAGCCGGTCAGGGCCCGGCGACCGTCCCGTGACCGGGTTGCCCGAGCAGCTGCTCGCCGCGCTCGAGGCGCGCGGGTGGACGGCCGCGACGGCCGAGTCGCTCACGGGCGGTCTCGTCGCGGCGACGCTCGTCGACGTGCCCGGCGCGTCGCGCGTCCTGCGCGGGGGAGTGGTGGCGTACGCGACCGACGTGAAGGCGTCGGTGCTGGGGGTCGACGCCGGGCTCCTGGCCCGCCGCGGCGCCGTCGACCCGGACGTCGCGACGCAGATGGCAGCGGGCGTGCGGACGGCCCTCGGCGCCGACGTGGGCCTGGCGACGACCGGCGTCGCAGGACCCGACCCGCAGGACGGGCACCCACCGGGCCTCGTCCACGTCGCCGTGCGGACCCCGGCGGGCGGGGCCGTGCGCACGCTGCACGTGCCGGGCGACCGGGGCGACGTGCGCCGCGCGGCCACGGAGGCCGCCCTCGGGCTCGCGCTGCGGCTCAGCGCGGCTGGCTCGGACGGCGCGGGCGACGACGGCGCGGGCGACGACGGTCGGGGCGCGAGCGCGCGCGGGTGAAATCCTGTCCGTCCACGGCGCTCGTGCGCGCACGGCGTGGAGGGAGGGTGAATCCGATCCCGACGGGCCGGAAGCAGGCGCCCGAGCGGGAACAACACCCTGCGGTGGCGCGTTGCACAGCACGTGATCGCGAACAGGACCGCCAGCCGCCCCGTCGGCCGTCCGGACGCCGCCTCGCCGGGACGTCCAGGGAGCCGGACCGGGGACGTGAGCGGGCAGCGCGCGGGGTACGGTAGGACGACCCCCGCACGCGGGGTACGTACGAGCACCAACAGTTCGCGCACCCAGGTGGGAGCCCGGCCGGCTCCCGGGGGCGCACGGGACACGGAAGGGGGCCGCCAGATGATTGTTCTTCGACGCGAGATCGGGGACGTGCTGCGAGACGCTCGCCAGCGACAGGGGCGCACCCTGCGCGAGGTGTCCTCCGCCGCACGTGTCTCGCTCGGGTACCTGAGCGAGGTCGAGCGCGGCCAGAAGGAAGCGTCGTCCGAGCTGCTCGGGTCGATCTGCGAGGCGCTCGACGTCCCGCTGTCGCTCGTGCTGCGCGAGGTCAGCGACCGCGTCGCCGTCGCCGAGGGTCTGCTCATCCCGGACACGATCCCGGCCGACTTCGCGACGGCCGTGCTCGGGCGCCAGCACCCCGAGGGGACGACGCGCCGCGAGGACCTGCAGCCGGTCGGCTGACCGGTCGCCCGCCCGGCGTCGGGCGGACGGTCTCAGCCCCGCGGGGCCTGGCACGACGGACAGTAGAAGATCGGACGGTCGTAGGGTGGTTCGTTCGCCCGACCGACCTCGACGGGCGTGCCGCACCGGTGGCACGCCCGTCCTTCGCGTCCGTGCACGTGCCGGACGTAGCCGGCACCACGGGAGAACCCGTTCTGCACGCTGTGCTGCACCAGGCGGCGCGCCGTGAGCAGGAGCCCGGCGAGGTCGGGCACGTCCCGCACCGGCGTCCAGGGCCAGATCCCCAGCGCGTGCAGCGGCTCCGCGGTCCAGATGGTGCCGAGGCCGGCGACCAGGTGCTGGTCGAGCAGCGCCTCCGCCACGGGGACGCCGGTCGCGACCCGCTCCGGCCGGTGACGTGGCCCCCGGCCCCCGACGGCGTCGTCGGCCAGGAGGCGCTCGACGGCCTCGAGCACGCCCTGCTCCGGGAAGTCGTCCGCGAGCACGTCGGGTCCGAGAGCGCCGAGGATCCGGTGCTCGTCGCTCGTGCGGAGCACGTGGAGCATCCCGATCCGCACACCGAGGGCCGTCCACCACGCGTTGGCGAGGACGACGCGGACGGTGGGACCCGCACCGCGTGCTGACGACGTGCCGGTGCGCGCGACGTGCCACTCGCCCTCCATGCGCAGGTGGGTGTGCAGAGACCAGCCGTCGTCGAACCGCGTGAGCAGGTGCTTGCCGTACGGGACGACGGAGGTGACGGTCCGGCCCGCGAGGTCGTGCTCCGCCGCGCTCGGCCAGCGCAGCTCCGAGCGCACGATCTCGCGGGCGGTGAGCGCCTCGTCGAGCCGTGTCGCCGTGAGGCGCACGACGTCACCCTCGGGCACGCGCGTCTCCTCTCACGCCGCCCTGAGTCCCCGCGGTGTGGCGCGGAAGCCCGCGTCGAGAAGCGCCCGCGCGGCCTCGTCCGCCGGCGTGCGCGACGTCCCAGCCCCCGCGAGGGCGTCCACGCCGTCGATGCGCTGCACGACGACCTTGCCGAGGCGACCCGCCCGGACGGCGTCGACGAGCGCGGCGCACGCGTCGGTGAGCCGACGGCCCTCGACGAAGGACAGCACGGAACGACCACCGCGCTCGACGTAGAGGGCGAGGTCGCCCTCGCTCAGCACGACGACGGCGCCCGCCTTGCGGCCCGGTCTGTGGCCGGTCGCCTGCCCGGTCGTGCCGTCCTCGCCCGCTCCCGGTCGCGACGGCCACGCGAGCGCCGCGCCGTAGGGGTTGGCCGGGTCGGTCGCGGCGAGGAGGAGCGTGCCCGGCCGCGTGCCGGCTCCCGGTCCGGTGACGCCGGGCGCCGAGTCGATCGCCCGCTCGCGGTCCAGACCGTCCGTGCGGAGCTGGTCCACCGCACCGGGCAGCGCGAACTGCGAGCCACCGAGGTGCTCGACGAAGTACCCGCGGCGCGCCGCACCGGTGGCCTCGAGCTCCGTGAGCACGCGGTACACGTTCCGGAACGACCCGGCCACGCCCTCGGCGGGCGCGACGGCCCGGGTGAGGACGCCGTGGCGGTCGAGCAGCACGCGGGCGAGCGCGTGCGCCCGCCGCGTGGGGTCCTGCTCGCGCTCGGGGAGCGCCGACCACCGGCCGCCTCCGCCGCGCAGGGTCGTCTCGGGCGCCGTCGGTGGGCGCAGGCCCGCGAAGCGCGACCTGGCCATCGGGCGAGCGCGTGCAGGTGCGCGAGGCGCCCGGTGCGCGCCGCCGGCGCTGCCGAGCCGCGAGCGCAGCGCGCCGAACCCGTCGTTGGTCACGTGCCCCGCCCAGACGAGCTCCCACAGCGCGTCGAGCGTCGGTCCGGTCTGCGCTCCGGCGCGCTCCGCCAGCACCGGCAGGAAGTACCCGCCGGAGCCGCGGAGCAGGTCGAGGAGCGTCTGCGCGAGCGGGCCGTCGGGCACCGCGCCCTCGTCGGGGAGGGTGAGCGGCGCCCACTCGGCGAGGTGCAGGCTCACGAGCCCGTCGCCCCCGCCCGAGCCGGGCAGCGGCGCGTGCCCGCACCAGACCACCTCACCCGCCGTCGTCAGCTCGTCGAGCATCGTCGGCGAGTAGTCGCGCACGCGCGCCGGCAGCACGAGGGTCTCGAGCGCCGAGGCCGGCACGGCGGCGCCGGAGAGCTGCTCCACGACGCGCAGCACGCCGTCTGCGCCGCGGAGCTGGCCGAGGCCCTGCCAGCGCGGCAGGAACACGCCGAGGGTCTCCGACGGCACCGGCTCGACCTCCGCGCGCAGCGCCGCGAGCGAGCGCCGGCGCAGCACGCGGAGCACCTCGGCGTCGCACCAGTCGTCGCCCGTCCCGCCGAGCGACTCGGGGCGCAGCCGCCCGCGCACCACGAGCCGTGCGGCCTCGAGGCGTTCGAGCGCGTGCAGCACGACGGCGACGCCCAGACCGAGGCGCGCGGCGAGGTCGTGCGCGGAGAACGGCCCGCGCGTGCGCGCATGACGGCGCACGAGGTCGCCCAGCGGGTCGGGGACAGGCTCTGTGAAGACCTCAGGGATGCCGACGGGCAGGGCGACGCCGAGCGCGTCGCGCAGCCGTCCGGCGTCCTCGACGACGGCCCACTGCCGAGCACGGTCGTCCGCGACGCCGGCGAGCCGGACGGCGATCACGCGCCGGGTCGCCCCGAGCTCGGCGAGCCAGTCGTCGACGTCGCCCCGCACGTCCTCGCGCGTGCGTGCCGCGAGCTCGTCGCGCGTGAGGGGCCCGAGGCGCCGCAGCACGTCCCACAGGTCCTCCGCGTGCCGGGCCTGCCGCTCGGGCGCGAGGGCGCCGAGCTCCGCCTCGGTCCGTTCGATCGCGGCCGGGTCGAGGAGGTCCGCGAGCTGCGCGCTCACGCCGTCGCCGCCGAGCAGCTCCGCGAGCAGCGTCGGGTCGAGCGAGAGCGCCGCCGCGCGGCGCTCGGCGAGCGGGGCGTCGCCGTCGTAGAGGAACTGCGCGGTATAGCCGAACAGGAGCGACTGGGCGAACGGGGACGGGGTGGGCGTGGTCACCTCGACGAGCCGGACCCGTCCCTGCTCGAGGTCGCGCATCAGCCCGGTGAGCGCGGCGACGTCGAAGTCGTCCTGGAGGCACTCGCGCGCGGCCTCGAGGACGATGGGGAACTCGGGGTACTGCGACGCGACCGAGAGCAGCTGGGCCGAGCGTTGGCGCTGCTGCCACAGCGGCTGACGCCGGTCGGGCCGGCGTCGCGGGAGGAGCAGCGCGCGGGCGGCGGCCTCGCGGAAGCGCGACGCGAACATGACGGACCCACCGAGCTCGGTGCGGACCGCGTCGAGCACGTCGTCGGGGTCGAGCAGCAGGTCCTCCACGGGCACCGGTGTGTCGCCGCGCGACCGGTCGTCGTCCCCGCCCGTGCCCGGCGCCGCGTCGAGCCACGAGTCGCCCGCGTCGGGAAGACGCAGGACGATGCCGTCGTCGGCGTGCATCGCCGCCGCGTCGACGCCGTAGCGCTCGCGCAGCCGTGCGGCGAGCACGAGGGCCCACGGCGCGTGCACCTTCGCGCCGTAGGGCGAGTGCACCACGACGCGCCAGTCGCCGAGCTCGTCGCGGAAGCGCTCGACGACGACCGTGCGGTCGTCGGGAACGCGTCCGGTCGCGGCCCGCTGCTCGTCGAGATACGCGACGAGGTTGTCGGAGGCCCACGCGTCCAGACCGGCCTCGGCGAGCCGCGACCGGGCGGCCTCGCCGTCGGTCGCCACGAGCGCGTCGGTCTCGCGCACCCACGCGCCGAGCGCCCGCCCCAGCTCCGCGGGGCGCCCGGGGGAGTCGCCCTTCCAGAACGGCAGGCGCCCGGGGATGCCCGGAGCGGGCGTCACGAGGACCTGGTCGGGGGTGATGTCCTCGATGCGCCACGTGCTCGACCCGAGGGTGAACGTGTCGCCGACGCGCGACTCGTAGACCATCTCCTCGTCGAGCTCGCCGACGCGCTTGCCCCCGCGCGGGGCCCGACCGCGCCCCGCGCTCTCGCCGTCCCCGTCCGGGCCGGCGGTCGCGTCGGCCCCGGTCGCGAGGAACACGCCGTAGAGACCGCGGTCGGGGATGGTCCCGCCGCTCGTCGCAGCGAGGCGCAGCGCCCCCGGGCGCCCGGTGAGGCGGCCCGACGCGCGGTCCCACACGATGCGGGCGCGGAGCTCGCCGAAGTCCTCGCTCGGGTAGCGACCCGCGAGCATGTCGAGGACGGCGTGCAGCGACGCGTCCCCGAGGTGGGCGTACGGCGCGCTGCGCCGCACGAGCGCCGCGAGCTCGTCGACCGTCCACGCGTCGACCGCGACCATCGCCACGACCTGCTGGGCGAGCACGTCGAGAGGGTTCGACAGGACGTGCAGCTCCTCGATGCCGCCCGTGCGCATGCGCTCGGCGACGACCGCCGACGGGACGAGGTCGCCGCGGTGCGTCGGGAAGACGACACCGTGCGAGACCGCGCCCACCTGGTGCCCGGCGCGGCCGATGCGCTGCAGCCCGGACGCGACCGACGGCGGTGCGCCCACCTGGACCACGAGGTCGACGGCGCCCATGTCGATACCGAGCTCGAGGCTCGACGTCGCGACGACCGCGGGCAGCCGGCCGTCCTTGAGCTCCGTCTCGGTGCGGGTGCGCTCGGCGCGGCTCATCGACCCGTGGTGCGCGCGGGCGATGACGGGCTCGATCCCCGAGCTCGCCCCCGACTGCGCCTGGACCTGCGCCGCCGTCACGGTGCCGGGGTCGAGCACGTCCTCGCCCTGCCGCTCGGCCCACAGCTCGTTCATCCGGGCCGTCAGGCGCTCGGCGCCGCGCCGTGAGTTGGTGAACACGAGCGTCGAGCGGTGCGCGGCCACGAGGTCGACGACGCGCTCCTCGACGTGCGGCCACACCGACGGCCGGGGCGGCCGGGCGCCGTCGGACCCGCCGGGACGCGAGGTGGCCGGACCAGAGAGGTCGCGCTCGCCGGGCGGCAGCGGGACGAGACCCGGCAGGCCGCGGGGCGCGGCGCTCGCCGTCGGTCCCCGGCCCGGACCACCGGGAGGACCTGGCGGGCCGTCAGAGGTCTCGGGCGGCCGCCCGACCGCGCCGGACGGGCCCGCAGGCGCCGAGAGGTCCGCCAGGTCGGGCACGGGGACCACGACGTCGACGTCGATCCGCTTGGTCGACGGGGGCTGGACCACGACGACCTCGCGCCCGCCGTCGGCCTCGGCGCGGTGCCCCCCGAGGAACGTCGCGACGGCCGCGACCGGCCGGACCGTCGCCGACAGGCCCACCCGCTGGGCCGGCGGGCGCTCGTGCGCCTCGAGCAGCGCGTCCAGGCGCTCCAGCGAGACGGCGAGGTGTGCGCCGCGCTTCGTGCCCGCGACGGCGTGGATCTCGTCGACGATCACGGTCTCGACGCCGACGAGACCCGCGCGCGCCTGGGAGGTGAGCACGAGGAACAGCGACTCGGGCGTCGTGATGAGGATGTCGGGCGGGTGCGTCGCGAGGCGCCGCCGCTCCGTCGCGGGCGTGTCGCCGGTGCGCGTGCCCACCACGACGTCGGGGACCTCCTGGCCCAGGCGCACGGCGGCCTGGCGGATGCCGGCGAGCGGCGAGCGCAAGTTGCGCTCGACGTCGGCCGCGAGCGCCTTGAGCGGCGAGACGTACAGGACGCGGCACCGCTGCTCGCGCTCGGGCAGAGGCGTGGTCATGATCCGGTCGAGCGACCACAGGAAGGCGGCGAGCGTCTTGCCCGAGCCGGTCGGCGCCACGACGAGGGCGTGCCGGTCGCCCGACACGGCGTCCCACGCGCCGGACTGCGCGGCCGTCGGCGCCTCGAACGCACCCGCGAACCACGCGCGCGTGGGCGCGGCGAAGCGTGCCAACGCGTCAGCCGGGACGGCCGGGTCGAGGGTCACGCCGTCATTCTCGCCGCGACCACCCACACGCGCTCGCGTGCGCCCGCCGGGATCGCTGCACCTTCCGCCCGTGGCAGGCTGGTCCCGTGCGCTATCGCGAGTTCTGGGAGCTGGTCGACGAGGTCTTCGGCGACGCCTACGGGCGGACGCTCGCGAGCGACCAGGTCCTCACCGCGCTCGACAACCGCACCGCGGCGCAGGCGATCGACGACGGGATCGAGCCGCGCGTCGTGTGGCACGCGCTGTGCGACGCGCTCGACGTGCCGGACGCCCGGCGGTGGGGCCGCGACGAGCACCGGCAGGCTCCGCCGGCCCGCTGACCGCGCGAGCCGCCGCGCACCCGGGCACGGGCTCGCGCATGATGGCGGCATGACGGACGCAGCCCTGGGACGTGCACGGCCGTGGCGCGTGACGGCCGCCGACGTGCGCGGTGCGCTCTGGTCGCTCGTCTCGACCGCCGCCGGCCTGGGCGTGGCGATCGCCGTCGTGCCCGGCGTGGAGGTCACGCACGTCGCGTCGCTCCTGCTCGCCGCGCTCGTCGTCGGGGTGGGCGA
The DNA here is from genome assembly GCF_051294865.1 of Cellulosimicrobium sp. PMB13. NCBI lineage: Bacteria > Bacillati > Actinomycetota > Actinomycetes > Micrococcales > Promicromonosporaceae > Cellulosimicrobium > Cellulosimicrobium sp. PMB13. Next base: position 2,762,891 of record NZ_CP145910.1, read on the forward strand.
CGTCGTGCTGCGGCCGCCGCTGCGCGTGGTCGCCCGCCGGCTCGGCGTGGTGGGCGCCCTCGTGTCGGGGCTCCTCGCCCAGGTGCTCGTCGTCTGGGCGGCGCTCGCCCTCCTGCCGGGCTTCCGCATCGCGACCTGGTCCGCGGCGCTCGCCGTCCTGCTCCTGGCCGCGTTCGTCATGGCGATCGGCCGCTGGCTCGTCGGCGCGAGCGACAACGAGTACGTCCTCGGGGACCTCGTCCGGCGGGCGCGCCGCGCCGCGGGCCTCTCCGAGCGCGCCGCCGCGCGGGACGCGACGGGCGACGGTCCCGTCGGCAGCGACGAGCACCCGGCAGGTCTGCTCGTCGTGATGCTCGACGGCGTCGCGCGCTCCACGCTCGACTACGCCCTCCAGGCGGGGCTCACCCCGACGATCGCCCGTTGGCTCGGCTCCGGCACGCACCGCCTCTCGACGTGGTGGGCGCGCGTCCCCGCCACGACCCCGGCGAGCACGATCGGGCTGCTGCACGGCTCGACCGAGCACGTGCCGGCGTTCCGGTGGTGGTCGCGCGAGCTCGGCCGGCTCGTCGTGACGAACCGGCCGGCCGACGCGGCCGAGGTCGAGAAGCGCACGAGCGACGGCGCCGGGCTGCTCGCCGAGGGAGGCGTGGCGGTCTCGACGATGTTCTCGGGCGACGCCGCGACGAGCCTGCTCGTCATGAGCCGTGCGTCGACCGGCCTCGGGCCGGGACAGCTGTTCGTCCGCTTCTTCTCGAGCCCGTTCGTGCTCGTGCGTGCCGTCGTGGTCGCGGTGGGCGAGCTCCTCAAGGAGCTCTACCAGGGCTGGCAGCAGGCCGTGCGGCGGGTCGAGCCGCGGGTCTCCCGGCTCGGCTGGTACCCGGTGCTGCGCGCCGGGACCAACGTCGTGCTGCGCGACCTCAACACGACGCTCGTCGCCGAGCAGCTCGTCCGCGGGGCGCCCGTCGTGTGCGTCGACCTGGTCGACTACGACGAGATCGCGCACCACGCGGGGCCGCTGCGCCCGGAGTCGATGCGTGCGCTCGAAGGTCTCGACGGCGTCCTCGGGCTGTGGGAGCAGGTCGCGGCGCTCGCGCCGCGGCGCTACGAGATCGTGCTGGTGTCGGACCACGGCCAGTCGCTGGGTGCGACGTTCGAGCAGGTCGTCGGGCGCTCGTTCCTCGCGGAGGTGCGCCGGCTCATGGCGCTCGAGACCGGACGAGGCGCCGCGGTCGACGGGACCGACGGGACCGACGCCGAGGGGCGGGCGGGCGGCCGTCGTCGCGCGACCGCGCCGGACAGCGAGGAGTGGGGCCCGGCGAACACCGCGCTCAACGCGCTCCGCCACGACGACGACGGACCGGGCCGGATGATCGTCGGCCCCGACCGTGCGGAGCGGGTCGACGCCGCGCGGGCGGCGCCCGACGTGCCCGAGCTGCCCGAGGTCGCCGTCGTCGGGTCGGGGAACCTCGGCATGGTGTGGTTCTGCCGCGAGCCGCGCCGACCCACGGCCGCCGAGGTGGACGAGAGGTGGCCGGCGCTCGTCCAGGGGCTGCTCGCGAACCCGGCCGTCGGCGTCGTCGTGGTGCGCGGGACGGACGGCGCGGGGGCGCCGACGCTCGTGGCACGGGGCATCGCCGGCTCGCGCGACCTGCGCACGGGCGACGTCGAGGGCGTCGACCCGCTCGCGCCGTACGGCGACCGCGCGGCGGCCGACCTGCTGCGCGTGGCGCAGCTCGAGGACGCGGGCGACCTCGTGCTCGTCTCGAGCGTCGACGACGTCGGCATGGTGCACGCGTTCGAAGGGCTCGTCGGTTCGCACGGCGGCCTGGGAGGTGCGCAGAACCTCGCCGTGCTCGTCCACCCGGCGGGCCTCACCGTCCCCGATCACGAGCTGGAGGACGTCGACGGCGGGCGCGTGCTCGTCGGGGCGGAGGCAGTTCACCGCCGGCTCGTCGCGTGGCTCGAGGAGCTCGGGGTGCGCGAGCGCGCCGTGCGTCCGCCCGACGGTGTGCGCGACGGCGGGGCGCGCGACGACGTGCGAGGCGAGGTCGGGCGGTGAGCCTGAGGCTGACGTGGCTGGGCCACTCGACGGTCGTGCTCGACGTCGCGGGCCCCGACGGCGCGCGCGTCCGGCTCGTCACGGACCCGCTGGTGCACCGCCACGCCGGGCTGCTGCGCCGTCGTGGGGACCGCCCCCAGCCCGTGTGGCGCGACGCCGACGCGGTGCTCCTGTCCCACCTGCACCACGACCACGCCGAGCTCCGCTCGCTGCGCCTCCTTCCCGAGGCGCCGGTGCTCACGGCGCCCGCGAACGCGCGCTGGCTGCGCGCCCGCGGGCTGCGCGGGGTCGGCCTCGAGGACACGTGGCACCGTGTGGGTGACGTCCAGGCGGACGTCGGGGTACGGCTCACGCCCGCCGTCCACGGCCACCGGCCGATGCCGCACCGGCCCAACGCCGCGAACGGTCACCTGGTACGGGTCGGCCCGGCGGTGCCGGGCGTCGGGCCGGACGGTGGGCCCGACGGCGCGACGCGGGTCTGGGCCGTCGGCGACACCGAGCACTTCCCGGGCATGGCCCGGCTGCCGGCGCTCGCGGGTGGCCCGGTCGACGTCGCGCTCGTCCCGGTCTCCGGCTGGGGCCCCCGGCTCTCGGGCGGGCACCTGGGCCCGGTGCAGGCGGCGCGCGTGTGCGCGGAGGTCGGCGTCCGCGTCGCCGTGCCGGTCCACTGGGGGACGCTCCACGCGCCGGGCGCCCGGGACCTGCCGCGCGGGTGGATGGACCACGCGGGCGCGGCGTTCGAGGCGGCGGTCCACCGCGAGGCGCCCTCGACGCGGGTCGTCGTCCTGCAGCCGGGCGAGTCCTGGGAGGCCCCGGACCGTCCGTGAGGCCGGCGCGGGCGGGCGACACGCCGACGGACCGGTGGCGCCGGTCGAACACCTGTTCGGCTAGAGTTGTGCACAGGTGCCCGCCGGGGCGCGGACCGAGCGGGCCCGCCACGGTGATCCACAGGTCGGAGCACCACCGGCACGCGATGTCGGTGGCTCCCCGTACTGTCGGGCACGACGACGACGGAACACGACCGAAGGTGACCGACATGCCCGCACCTGCAGACCGCGAGAAGGCGCTCGAGGCAGCCCTCGCCCAGATCGACCGGAGCTTCGGCAAGAACTCCGTGATGCGCCTCGGCGACGAGGGGCGCGCGCCCGTCGACGTGATCCCCACCGGGTCCATCGCGCTGGACGTGGCGCTCGGCATCGGAGGCCTGCCGCGAGGCCGTGTCGTCGAGATCTACGGCCCCGAGTCCTCCGGCAAGACGACCGTCGCGCTGCACGCCGTCGCGAGCGCGCAGCGTGCCGGTGGCATCGCCGCGTTCATCGACGCCGAGCACGCGCTCGACCCGGAGTACGCGAAGAAGCTCGGCGTCGACACCGACGCGCTGCTCGTGTCCCAGCCGGACACGGGAGAGCAGGCGCTCGAGATCACGGACATGCTCATCCGGTCCGGTGCGCTCGACATCATCGTCATCGACTCCGTCGCGGCGCTCGTGCCCAAGGCCGAGATCGAGGGCGAGATGGGCGACAGCCACGTCGGTCTCCAGGCCCGCCTCATGTCGCAGGCGCTGCGCAAGCTCACCGGTGCCCTCAGCGCGTCCGGCACCACGGCGATCTTCATCAACCAGCTCCGCGAGAAGATCGGCGTCTTCTTCGGCTCGCCCGAGACGACGACCGGTGGCAAGGCGCTGAAGTTCTACGCGTCGGTCCGCCTCGACATCCGTCGCATCGAGACCCTCAAGGAGGGGACGGACGCGGTCGGCAACCGGACGCGCGTCAAGGTCGTGAAGAACAAGATGGCGCCGCCGTTCAAGCAGGCGGAGTTCGACATCCTCTACGGCGTCGGCATCTCCCGCGAGGGTGGCCTCATCGACATGGGCGTCGAGCACGGGTTCGTGCGCAAGTCCGGTTCGTGGTTCACCTACGGCGGGGACCAGCTCGGTCAGGGCAAGGAGAACGCGCGCGCGTTCCTGCGCGACAACCCGGACCTGTCGAACGAGCTCGAGAAGAAGATCAAGGAGAAGCTCGGCGTCGGGCCGCGTGTCGACGCGCCCGCCGACGCGGCCACGGTCGCGCCGGCCGAGGCGACCGTCACGGCTCCCGTCGCGGCCAAGGCTCCGGCTGCGACGGCCAAGGCGAAGAAGCCGTTCTGACGGCCGAACGCCAGCAGGCACGCGAGCGTCGCGCGGGGGACAAGGGCCCCGCGCGGCGCTCGCGCCCGTCCCTGCACGAGCTGGTCGAGAGCGGCGAGATCACCGACGCCGAGCTCACCGAGCGCGCCCGCGAGACGGTGCTGCGGATGCTCACCGCCGCTCCCAAGAGCCGCGCGGAGCTTGCGCAGGCGCTCGCGCGCAAGGGCTACCCGGAACACGTCGTGCTGCCGCTCCTCGACCGGTACGAGGAGGTCGGCCTCGTCGACGACGCCCAGTACGCCGAGATGCTGGTGCGGACGCGGCACTCCGAGCGCGGCCTGTCGCGCCGGGCGATCTCTCAGGAGCTGCGCCGCCGGGGGATCGACGAGGACACCTCGGCGACAGCCCTCGAGCATGTCGACGACGACTCCGAGGCGGAGGCGGCACGCGACCTCGCCCGGTCCCGGCTGCGCCGGACGGCCGGGCTCGATCGCGACGTGCGGATTCGGCGTGCCGTCGGGGCTCTCGCGCGGAAGGGCTACTCGCCGGGCCTCGCGTTCGAGATCGTCCAGCGGGCGCTCGACGAGGAGACCGCCGCCGCGGACGCGACCGACGAGGACGCCTGAGCCCTCGTCGGTTCAGCGCGTCGCCGTCGCGGTCTCGTCCGGAAGCGCTCCGCCCCCCGCCGTGACCGTCGGGTTGCCGATACCGGGGCCCGCTGTCGTGACACCGGACGTGCGTCCCTTGAGGAACCGCGAGAGGTACTGCGCCACGGTCGTGAGCAGCCAGTTGATGACGATGAAGATGACGGCCGCGACGGTGAGGGTCTGCAGGTTGTTGCCGTTGCCGTTGCCGAAGATCTGCGCCGCACGCAACAGCTCGTTGTAGACGATGATCTGCCCGAGCGCCGTGTCCTTGAGGACGACCACCAGCTGTGACACGAGGGCCGGGAGCATCGCGATGAGCGCCTGCGGGAGCTGGATGGAGCGTAGCGTCTGCCCTCGCGTGAGCCCGACGGCCATGCCCGCCTCGAACTGCCCCTTCGGCAGGTTGCCGACGCCGGAGCGGACCAGCTCGGCGATGACGGAGCCGTTGTACAGCACGAGGGCGATGACGACGGCGAGGAACGACGGCTGGTCGACCTGGTTGAGGCCGAGCAGGAGCCAGAAGAAGATCATCAGCAGGAGCACCGGCACGGCCCGGAAGAACTCCACGACGACGCCGCTCACCCAGCGCACGGGCTTCAGGTGCGAGAGCCGGCCGGAGCCGAAGACGAGCCCGAAGGCGATGGCCCCGACGATCGCGAACCCGGCCGCGCGCAGCGTGTTCCGCAGGCCGGGGATGAAGTAGTTCTCCCACGCGTTCGCGGTGAACACCGGCCCCCACAGGTCCCAGGACAGCTGGCCCTTGCGGTCGAGCTCGAGCAGGACGAGCGCGGCGATCCCGAGCACGACGACGGCGCCGACGACGTTGCCGATCAGGATGTTGCGACGTGCCCGGGGGCCGGGCGCGTCGAAGAGGATGGACTGCTGGGAGCTCATCGGCGCACCGCCAGTCGGGTCGAGAGGGACGTCGTGAGCAGGCCGATCGGGATGACGAGGATGACGTAGCCGATCGCGAAGGTGAGGAAGATCAGGTAGATGTAGCTCGAGTTGAACTCGATCATCGTGCGCATGAGGCTCGACGTCTCGGTCGTGACGCTGGCCGCGGCGGCGACGGTCGAGTTCTTCAGCAGCGCGATGAGCGTGTTGCCGAGCGGGGCGATCGCACCGCGGAACGCCTGCGGCAGGATGATCAGGCGGGCTGCCGGGAGGAACGACAGGCCGATGGCCCGCGCCGCCTCGGCCTGCCCGAGCGGGACGGTGTTGACGCCGCTGCGGATCGACTCGCACACGAAGGCGGCGTGGTAGACCGTCAGACCGATCACGGCGAACCGGAAGAAGTTCGCCGCGAAGTCGTCGGCGAGGCTGATCTGCAGCTGGGTCCACACGCCGAGGACCATGAACGTCATGATCACGGTGAGAGGCGTGTTGCGGAGCACGTTGACGTAGGCCGTGCCGGCCCAGCGCAGGCTCGGGATCGGTGAGATCCGCATGAGCGCCAGCAGGGTGCCGAGGACCAACGACAGGATCGCGGCCCAGAACGTCAGCTGGATGTTCACCCAGAACGCGCCGACCACGTCGTACTGGGCGAAGAGCTCGCCGAGCTGGGAGAGGGAGTCACCCACGGTGCGTCAGACCTCCGGGAGGGTGGAGCGGCAGTGGCCGCGATGGACGGTCGAGGGGAGCGGCACGCCGCGCGCGCCGCTCCCCTCGGGTCGGGTCAGGCGCAGGCGTCGACCGTGGGCGGGTTCTCGCTCGAGTTCGGCGTGTACCCCGTGCCCTCGGTGTTGGCCGTCACGGCCTCTTCCCAGGACCCGTCCTCGATCATCTCCTCGATCGCCGCGTTGACGTCCTCGCAGATGTCGTTGTCCTGCGGGAGGCCGACGCCGTAGCGCTCGGTGGAGAACGGCGCGCCGACGACCTTGACCTTGCCCTGGTTGGCGGGCTGGGCGGCGAGGCCGGCGAGGATGATGTCGTCCGTCGTGACGGCGTCGACCTGACCGGCCGTGAGGGCCGTCACGCACTCGGCGTAGCCCGGGCGCTCGAGGAGCTGGACGCCCGCGGCGTACTCGTCCTTGATGCGCTGCGCGGACGTCGAGCCCGTGACCGAGCACAGGTTCTTGCCCTCGAGGGCCTCGGGGCCCGTGATGTCGGTGTTGTCCTCGGCGACGAGGAGGTCCTGGCCGGCGACGAAGTACGGGCCGCCGAACGCGACGGTCTCCTTGCGCTCGTCGGTGATCGAGTACGTCGCGAAGATCATGTCGGCCTGGCCGGTCTGGAGCATCGTCTCGCGCTGCGCGGACGGTGCCTCGACCCACTCGATCTGGTCGGCCGAGTAGCCCAGCTTCTCGGCGACGTAGGTCGCGACGTCGACGTCGAACCCGGTGTACTCGCTGCCGTCCTGGTAGCCGAGGCCGGGCTGGTCGAACTTGATGCCGATCGTGATCGAGTCGCCACCGCCACCGCCGCCCTCGGTCTGCTCGGGGTTCGTGGTGGTGCTGTCGGCGCCGATCTCGTCCGGGTCTCCGCCGCACGCCGCGAGCGTGAGGGCGGTGAGTGCGGCGAGGACGGCAGCACCTGCGTGTCGTGTGCGCATGGTTCGTACCCTTCGTGAGTGGTGGCCGCCCGCCGAGTTGTGCCTCGTGCGGACGCCCGGGTGTGGGGGCTGTCGGAACTCAGTGGGTGAGGATCTTCGAGAGGAAGTCCTTCGCGCGGTCGCTCTTCGGCGCCGTGAAGAACTCCTCGGGGTGCGCCTCCTCGACGATCTGGCCGTCGGCCATGAACACGACGCGGTTCGCAGCCTTGCGCGCGAACCCCATCTCGTGCGTGACGACGATCATCGTCATGCCCTCCTTGGCGAGGGCGACCATGACGTCGAGGACCTCGTTGATCATCTCCGGGTCGAGCGCCGACGTGGGCTCGTCGAAGAGCATGACCTTCGGGCGCATCGCGAGCGCGCGGGCGATCGCGACACGCTGCTGCTGCCCGCCCGAGAGCTGGGCCGGCATCTTCTGCGCCTGGTTCTTCACCCCGACGCGGTCGAGCAGGGCCAGGGCGCGCTCCTTGGCGTCCTTCGACCGTTCGCCGCGGACCTTGACCGGGCCGAGCGTGACGTTGTCGAGGATCGTCTTGTGCGCGAACAGGTTGAACGACTGGAACACCATGCCGACGTCGGCGCGCAGGCGGGCGAGGGCCTTGCCCTCCTCGGGCAGGGGCTCGCCGTCGATCCGGATCTCGCCGCTGTCGATCGTCTCGAGCCGGTTGATCGCGCGGCACAGCGTCGACTTGCCCGACCCGGACGGACCGATCACCACGAGCACCTCGCCGCGGCGGACCGTGAGGTTGATGTCCTGCAGCACGTGGAGCTCGCCGAAGTGCTTGTCGACGCCGCGCAGCTCGACCAGCGGGTCGCCGAGCGCGTCGTCCGTCGGCCGACCGCTCACGGTCGTGTCGGCCGTCATGCCGGACGGCTCGTCGGACGGCAGGGGGGAGTCATCGACCATTTTTCGAACATAGGGGGCAACTGTTGCCGGTGCCAGCGAATCGCGCAACAGTCAGGCAACAGTTCCGTAACACCGGTGGCCGCGCCGTACCCTGGACGGTGATGTCCACGATCGCCCCCGCCCCGCTCCCGACCGCCGACGCTCCCGACGGCGGCACCCGCACGTACGTCGTGCGCACGCTCGGCTGCCAGATGAACGTCCACGACTCCGAGCACATGGCCGGGATGCTCGAGCAGGCCGGGTACACCCGTGCCAGCGCGACCGACGAGGCGGCGAACCGTGCCGACGTCGTCGTCATCAACACGTGCGCGGTGCGCGAGAACGCGGCGACGCGTCTGTACGGCAACCTCGGCCAGCTCGCGTCGGTCAAGGCCCAGCGCCCGGGGATGCAGATCGCCGTCGGCGGATGTCTTGCGCAGAAGGACCGCGGCACGATCGTCGACAAGGCCCCCTGGGTCGACGTCGTGTTCGGCACGCACAACCTCGACGCGCTCCCGGTCCTGCTGGAGCGCGCGCGCCACAACGAGGCGGCGCAGGTCGAGATCGCGGAGTCGCTCCAGGTCTTCCCGTCGACGCTCCCCACCAGGCGCGAGTCGGTCTACGCGGGCTGGGTCTCGATCAGCGTCGGCTGCAACAACACGTGCACGTTCTGCATCGTCCCCCACCTGCGCGGCAAGGAGCGGGACCGTCGGCCGGGAGAGGTGCTCGCCGAGGTGGGCGCGCTCGTCGAGGCGGGCGCCATCGAGGTCACGCTGCTCGGCCAGAACGTCAACAGCTACGGCGTGGAGTTCGGCGACAGGGGTGCGTTCGCCAAGCTCCTTCGCGCGTGCGGGACCGTCGACGGCCTGGAGCGCGTGCGCTTCACCTCGCCGCACCCGGCAGCGTTCACCGACGACGTGATCGCCGCCATGGCCGAGACCCCCAACGTCATGCCGCAGCTGCACATGCCGCTCCAGTCCGGGTCCGACCGCGTGCTGCGCGCGATGCGTCGCTCCTACCGCTCGGAGCGCTTCCTCGGCATCCTCGAGCGCGTGCGCGCCGTCATGCCCGACGCGGCGATCACGACCGACATCATCGTCGGCTTCCCGGGCGAGACGGAGGAGGACTTCGCGGAGACGATGCGCGTCGTCGAGGCGTCGCGGTTCGCGTCGGCGTTCATCTTCCAGTACTCGCCGCGCCCGGGGACCCCCGCGGCGACGATGGACGGCCAGCTGCCGAAGGAGGTCGTCCAGGAACGCTTCGAGCGCCTGCAGGCGCTCCAGGAGCGGATCGCCGGCGAGGAGTCGGCCCGCCAGGTCGGGCGCACGGTCGACGTCCTCGTCACGGAGGGGCCGGGGCGCAAGGACGGCGCGACGCACCGGCTCACGGGCCGCGCGCCGGACAACCGCCTCGTGCACCTCGCGCTGCCGGCGGACGTCCGGGTGCCCGACGCCGCGGTCTCGCCGACCATGGTCGCGCAGCCCGGTGTCGCGCCCGAGGCGCTCGACCCGCGCCTCGCGGAGACGCCCGACGCGCGCCTGCCGCGGCCGGGCGACGTCGTCACGGTGGAGGTCACGCGCTCCGCGCCGCACCACCTCATCGCGGACTCGGCGCTCGCGGGCGGCACGTTCGCCGTCCGGCGCACGCGCTCGGGCGACGCGTGGGCGACCCGGGAGCGCGCGCGCCTCGGCGGCGCCGAGGACGACCACGGCCACGGCGCGGCCGCGACGGCCGGGCCGGTCGCGCTCGGCCTGCCGACCGTCCGCGCCTGACCGGCCACCGGGCTGCGGCGGCCCGACGAGCGAGCGGCTGGGACTACGCCGGTGCGAAAGGCGTCAGGCCGCGCTCGTCGACCCACGGCCGGACGACCATGGCGCCGGCGCGGCAGCCCGAGCACCGGCGTCGTCCCAGCCGCGGACCCGGCCACGGCTCGACGCCCCGGCTCAGTCCTCGACGACCCCCGGCGGCAGCTGGGCGCCGATCGCGTGGAAGAGCTGCACGGCCGTGCCGAGGCCGCACGAGACGGTCTGCGAGAGCTGTGCGTCGGTCGCGCCGTGCTCGAGGTCGACCGAGACCTCCGCGTACACCCCGAGCCGTCCCGCCTCCTCGCGCACGTAGACCTTGGGCCAGATGCGCTCGCGGTTCCAGTCGTTCACGGCCTGGAGCGTGACCAGCCGCGCCTCGAGCGGCAGGGTCGTGGACCACCGGCCGCGGACCTGCAGGATCTCGGAGCGGTCGCCGAGCAGGAGGAACCAGAACCGGTGCCCGTCCCACGTGCCGGTGATGTCGCCGTCGTCGTCGACCCGGAAGTGGTAGCCGCGCCGCGTGAGGTGGTCGCCGACGCGCGACATCGACAGCGGGCGGGGACGCTCCGCCTCGGCCGGGATCGACTCGGCGGACTTCGGGCGGCGGTTGCCGAAGAGGCGGGCGAACCAGCCCGTGCGCGACTGCGTCATGGCGCCTGCCTCGCCGGGTCCGGGTAGAACTCGTCGAGCGCGTCGAAGAACATCGACCCCGTGCTCAGACCGCACTGCAGCAGCTGGTCGAGCTGGTCGTCCGTGGCGCCGTGCTCGAGGTCGACCGTGACCTCCGTGAACACCTGGATCATGCCGTTGTCGCGCACGCGCGTGTACGTCTTGGGCCAGATGCGGTCGGCGTTCCACTCGTTGCAGAACTCGAGCACCTCCTCGAGGCGCTCGATCGCGAGGTCCCGGTTCCACTGGCCGCGGACCTGGAGGATCTCGTCGTGGTTGCCGAAGAGCAGGAAGTAGAAGAGGCGGCCGTGCCACAGGCCGCCGACGTCGCCGTCGGAGTCGACGAAGTAGCTGTAGCCGCTGTCGGTGATCCACTCGACCACCCGGGCGATCGCGAGCGGCGACGGGGCCCGGTCGTCCGCGGTCACGACCTGGCCGAGCTCGCGGGCCAGGAGGTCCTCGACCTGCGAGCGGAGCGCGTCGTCGTCGAGGCGTCCCGTCCCGGCGTCGTCGGGGATCCCGCCGGGCTGGTCCCCCCGCCGGTCGTCGTCACGCTCGCCGAAGAACCTCACCGTCCCACCGTACTCGGCGACGGCGCGTCCCGTCGCCCTCGGGCGTCGCGTCGTGTCCGCGCCGCGGGCCGTGCCCACCGGTCCTGGGACCGCCCGTCGCTCGCTACCGTGGGTGGCGTGAGCACCCGCGCCGTCGTCCTGCCCGCCACGCCGCTCCTCGTCCCCGGCGCCGCCGGTCGCGCGGAGGTGCTGCGCGAGCTGCGCGCCGCGGCGCTCGACGCGTTGCGCGAGCTGACCGGCGGCGTCGCGCCCGTGGTCGTGGTCGCCGCCGTCCCCACGGGTGCCCTGGTGCGCGGCCCCGCCGCCGCGTCGCTCGCCGCCGTCGGGGTGCGGCGCACCGCGGGCGACCCGTCGTGGGTCGACCCGGGCGACGACCTGGCCCGGACGGGGGAGCCACCCGCCCGGCAGGCCGGGGTGGGAGCGTCCGTCGCGCTGCTCGCGCTCGGCGCCTGCGGCGTGCGGGGTGCGCTGGACGTGGTCGAGGTCGGTCCGCACACCACGACGGACGTGGCGAGCGACCTCGGCCGCGAGCTCCGTGCCGACGGTGTGTCGCTCGTCGTCGCGGACGACCCGCGGTGGGCGTCGACCGACGTCGTGCTCGGTGCCTTCGTGGACGCCGCCTGGTCCGTCCGGTCGGAGCAGCTGCACGAGGACGACATCGACGAGCGCTACGCGATCCGTCGCTACGTCGCCGCGGACGCCGCCGTCGGCGCGCCGGGGCACCGGTACCGTTCTGCGGGTGAGCCCTGAGCACGTGACGCGCACGTCGTCGAGCCCGGTCGTCGTCGCCGTCGTCGGCCCGACCGCGACCGGCAAGTCGGACCTCGCGCTCGACCTCGCGCAACGCCTCGGCGCGCCGGGGGCACCCGCCGAGATCGTCAACGCGGACGCCTTCCAGCTCTACCGCGGCATGGACGTCGGCACGGCCAAGGTCCCGGTGGCGGAGCGCCGCGGCGTGCCCCATCACCTCCTCGACGTGCTCGACCCGACGCAGGACGCCTCCGTCGCGCGGTACCAGGAGGAGGCCCGGGCGGCGCTCGACGAGATCGCCGGGCGAGGGGCGCGCGCGGTCGTCGTCGGAGGCTCCGGGCTGTACGTGCGCGCGCTCCTCGACGACATGCGCTTCCCGGGCACGGACCCTGCGGTGCGTACCGCGCTCGAGGAGCGTGCCGAGCGCGAGGGGACGCGAGCGCTGCACGACGAGCTCGCCCGTCTCGACCCCGGCGCGGCGGCGAGCATCGGCGCTGCGAACACGCGTCGGATCGTGCGAGCGCTCGAGGTCATCGAGCTCACGGGCAAGCCCTTCACGGCGAACCTCCCGCGCCAGGAGTACGTGCGACCGACCGTGCAGATCGGTCTCGACTGCGACCGCGCGGTGCTCGACGAGCGGGTCGCGCGCCGGGTCGAGCGCATGTGGGAGCTCGGGCTCGTCGACGAGGTGCGCCGCCTCGAGGCCGCGGGCATGGGACGCACCGCGCGGCGCGCGGTCGGGTACGCGGAGGTGCGGACGCATCTGCACGGGGAGACGACCCAGGACGCGGCACGCGAGGCCGTCACCGCCAACACGCGCCGCCTCGCGCGCAAGCAGATGGGCTGGTTCGGTCGCGACCCGCGCGTGCACTGGCTCGACGCACGGTCTCCGCGCCTGCTCGACGACGCGCTCGCCGTCGTCGCCGAGGGGGACGCCGGCGGTGGCGGTGTCCCGTCGGACCGCCGCGGGACGGACGAAGCGGACACGGGTGCGCCGGTGCGCCGTAGTCTGGGCTCATGACGCGCACCCGGTTCACGAAGGGCCACGGGACCCGCAACGACTTCGTGCTGCTCGCCGACACGAAGGGTGAGCTGGACCTCACGCCCGAGCTCGTGCGCGCGCTCGCCGACCGCCGCGGCGGCATCGGCGGCGACGGCGTGATCCGCCTCGTGCCCACGGCCCTCGTGCCCGAGTCGCGCGACGTCCTCGCGCAGGACCCGCACGCGATCTGGTTCATGGACTACCGCAACGCCGACGGCTCCGTCGCCGAGATGTGCGGCAACGGCGTGCGCGTCTTCGCGGCCTTCGCCGAGAGCCTCGGCCTCGTGAGCTTCGCGGGGGGCACCGAGGTCCCCGTCGGGACGCGCGCGGGCGTCAAGCGCGTGCGCAAGGAGGACGACGGCTGGTACGCGGTCGACATGGGGCCGTGGTTCCTGCCGGGCGGTCGCGACGCGCTGCGGGCCGGATTCGACGCGACGGTGGTCGTGCGCGGCTGGGAGGTCCCGCGCCCGGCGCTGAGCGTCGACCTGGGCAACCCGCACACCGTGCTCGCGCTCGCGCGCGAGGACCTGCTCGCGGACGCCGACCTCACGGACGCTCCCGTCGTCGATCCGGTGCCGCCGCGCGGCACGAACGTCGAGCTCGTCGTCCCCCTCGGCGAGACGGTCGCCGAGGACGGCACCGTCGTCGGTCACGTCCGCATGCGGGTGCACGAGCGCGGCGTGGGGGAGACGCCGTCGTGCGGGACGGGAGCGTGCGCGGCGGCGCTCGCCGTGCGCGTGTGGGGCGGTCCCGACGCCCCGGACACGTGGTTCGTGGACGTCCCGGGCGGGACCGTGCGCGTCCGGGCGCTCCCGGGCGACCACGTCGAGCTGGCCGGGTCGGCCGAGCTCGTCCACTCGGGCGAGGTCGACCTCGAGCGGCTCCTCGATCCCGTCGCGGCCGGGGCGCCCAGAGCGGTCGCCGGGGAGCCGAGCACGGCCGACGCGCCGCAGGCCGTACCGGCCACGGACACCGACGGCGAGCCCGCAGTCGTCTGAGGGCGCGCTCCTCAGGACGGGGTTCAGGCGCCGGGCGCCGTGACCTCCAGGACGCGGAAGCCCTTGGCGCTCGCGGCCCGGCCGACGACGACGCCGGGCATCGCGGGCTCGAGGTGCTCGACCAGCCAGCGCTGCAGCGAGTCGGCCCCGAGGTTGCGCTGCACGACGAGGTGCGCGACCGCGCCCGGCGCGAGCCGCGGCAGCCAGCGCAGCAGCATGCCGTGCAGCGCTTCCTTGCCCACGCGGATCGGCGGGTTGGACCACAGCGCGGCGAACGCGACGTCGTCGGGCACCGCGTCCGGCGTGACGGCCCGGACGCCGGTGAGGCCGAGACGCTCGGCGTTACGCCGCACGAGGTCGAGCGCCCGCTCGTTGACGTCCACCGCCCACACCGTCGCGTCGGGCGCGTCGAGGGCCATCGTCAGCGCGACCGGTCCCCAGCCGCACCCGAGGTCGAGCACGTGCGCACCCGTGCTGTCGGACGCGGACCCTGCCGACCGCGCGGCGAGGACGTCGCCCAGCGGCGGGACCGTGCGCAGCAGCACCTGCGTGCCGAGATCGAGGCGGCCGGGGGAGAAGATGCCGGACGCCACCTCCACCTCGACGTCCCTCCCGGCGAGCCGCACGGCGAGGGTGCGCCGCTCGGCCGCGGAGGCGGGGTTCGCGGTGAAGTAGTGGTCCGGCTCGTCGCTCACGAGGCGTGATCCTACGGGGGGATCGGACGCCCGCCGTGGAATCCGTTGGCACCGGGACGTTTCCGCGTGCCACGCTTGTTGTACCGACGGGCGCACAGCGCGCCCGCGAACCACTCCCGACCGGAAGGCGGCACATGACCCAGACCCCAGCGAACCCCACGTCGGCCCGACCAGAGCCGACCGACGCGACGCGGGACATCGCGAGCGACGTCGTGGCGCGGGTGCTCGCTCGGGCCGGGACGGCGCGCGCCGAGGGCGGCACGGTCCACGCGGAGCACGACGGCGAGCAGCTCGACCTCGCGGAGCGCGCGTCCCTGCGCCGCGTCGCGGGTCTCTCCACGGAGCTCCAGGACGTCACCGAGGTCGAGTACCGGCAGCTGCGGCTCGAGAAGGTCGTGCTCGTCGGCCTGTGGAGCTCGAGCCACGACGCGCGCGAGGAGGGCGCCGCCGCCAGCGCGGAGGACGCCGAGATCTCGCTGCGCGAGCTCGCCGCCCTCGCCGAGACCGCCGGGTCCCAGGTCCTCGACGGCGTGATCCAGCGCCGCGCGAAGCCCGACCCCGGCACGTATCTCGGGTCCGGCAAGGCCGCCGAACTCGCCGACGTCGTCGCCGCGAGCGGTGCCGACACCGTCGTGATCGACGGCGAGCTCGCACCCTCCCAGCGGCGTGCGCTCGAGGACATCGTCAAGGTCAAGGTCGTCGACCGGACCGCGCTGATCCTCGACATCTTCGCCCAGCACGCCAAGTCGCGGGAGGGCAAGGCCCAGGTCGAGCTCGCCCAGCTCGAGTACCTCCTGCCGCGCCTGCGCGGCTGGGGCGAGTCGATGTCCCGCCAGGCCGGTGGCCAGGTCGGCGGCGCCGGCGCGGGGATGGGCTCGCGCGGGCCCGGTGAGACGAAGATCGAGCTGGACCGGCGGCGCATCCGCAACCGCATGGCCAAGCTGCGCCGCGAGATCCAGGCCATGGCCCCCGGCCGCGAGACCAAGCGGTCGTCGCGCAAGCGCCACGCGATCCCCTCGGTCGCCATCGCGGGCTACACGAACGCGGGCAAGTCGAGCCTGCTCAACGCGCTCACGGGCGCAGGCGTGCTCGTCGAGAACGCGCTCTTCGCGACCCTCGACCCGACGGTCCGGCGCACGCGGACGGAGGACGGTCGCGTGTACACGCTCGCGGACACCGTCGGCTTCGTGCGCGCGCTGCCGCACCAGCTCGTCGAGGCGTTCCGGTCGACGCTCGAGGAGGTCGGCGAGGCCGACCTGCTGCTGCACGTCGTCGACGCGTCGCACCCGGACCCGGAGGGCCAGATCGCCGCGGTCCGGCACGTGCTCGCCGACATCCCGGGCGTCGAGGACGTCCTGGAGGTCGTCGTCCTCAACAAGGCCGACGTCGCCGACCCGGAGGTCGTCGACCGCATCCGGCGGCGCGAGCGGCGCACGGTCGTCGTGTCGGCGCACACGGGCGCGGGGATCGACGAGCTCCGGCAGCTCATCGCGGACGAGCTGCCGCGGCCCGACGTGACGATCGACGTCGTCGTGCCGTACCACCGCGGCGACCTCGTGCACCGTGTGCACACCGAGGGCGAGATCGACCACGAGGAGCACACGCCCGAGGGCACGCTCCTGCGGGGCCGCGTCGCGGAGGCGCTCGCGGCCGAGCTCGCCGGGGCGGTCCCGACCGCCTGACCGGCTCCCACCGCGCCTCGACCACGGACGGCGCCGCACGGTGCTCCGGTGCCGGCGGCGCCGTCGTGCGTCGTCGCTTCGGCCGTCGTCCACAGCCCCGTCGGGCCGCGCCCGCCGCGTCGGTGCCCGACCGTAGACTCGACGCGTGCCTCCCGTCTCGCCCGCCACGAACCGTCCGACCGAGGACACCGCGGCGGCGGACGGCCCGCCCACCCGTGACGCGGCGACGCTCGCCGGCGTCCCGGACGTCGACACGCTGCTCGACCTCGCCGTCGGGAAGCTCGGCGGCGCACGCCGGGACGGGCAGCACGCCATGGCACAGGCCGTCGCCGGGTCGATCGGGAGCGGTGAGCACCTCGTCGTCCAGGCCGGGACCGGCACGGGCAAGTCGCTCGGGTACCTCGTGCCCGCGGTGCGGCACGCCGTCGCGACCGACGAGCGCGTCGTCGTCTCGACGGCCACGCTCGCGCTCCAGCGCCAGGTCATCACCCGGGACCTCCCGCTCGTCGCGGAGGCGATCGGCGCAGAGCTGCCGCGCCCGGCCTCGATCGCCCTTCTCAAGGGCTGGCACAACTATGTGTGCGTCCACAAGGTGGCCGGCGGGTACCCGACGGACGAGCCGACGCTCTTCGACCTGCCTGGCGAGACGGCCGGCGCGACCGACCACCCGCTCGCGCGGGCCGACGGCCGCGCGGCGCCGTCGCTCGGCGAGCAGGTCGTGCGCGTGCGCGAGTGGGCCCAGGAGACGGCGACCGGTGACCGGGACGACCTCGTCCCCGGGGTGAGCGACAAGGCGTGGCGGCAGGTCTCGGTGACCGCTCTCGAGTGCCTCGGCCAGCGCTGCCCGCTGCTCGCCGAGTGCTTCCCCGACAAGGCCCGGGCGGCCGCGCGCGAGGCCGACGTCGTCGTGACGAACCACGCGATGCTCGGCATCGCCGCGATGGGCTCGCCGGGCGTGCTGCCCGAGCACGACGTGCTCGTGGTCGACGAGGCGCACGAGCTCGCCGACCGCGTGACGGCGGCCGCGACCGTCGACCTCTCCGTCCCCGCCATCGAGGGCGCCGCGCGCCTCGCGCGCCGGCACGGCGGCGCCACGACCGACGCGCTCGACGCCGCCTCCGCGGCCTTCGGCACCGTGGTCGGCGCCCTGCCCGCGGAGCGCTTCCCCGACGGGCTGCCCGACGGTGCGCGCGACGCCGTCGCAGCCGTGCGCGACGCGGCGCGCGAGGTGCTCTCGCGCCTCAAGCCCGAGACGGGCGTCCAGAAGCCCGCGACCCCGGACACGGGCCTGAAGATGGCGCAGTCGGCGATGCTCCAGCTCTTCGAGGTCGCCGAGCGGATGGCCGGGGACCCGACCGGGCACGACGTCCTCTGGTGCTCGCGGCCCGGCGAGGGCGGCTGGACCGCCGACCGGTTCGGCGAGGGCGCGAGCAGGCTCCACGCGGCGCCCCTCGGCGTCGCGGGTCTCATCCGTACCCACCTCCTCACCGAGCGCACCGGGGTCTTCACGTCCGCGACGCTCGCCCTCGGCGGGACCTTCGACGCCGTCGCCCGCACCTTCGGGCTGGGCGGGAGCGCGTCGGACGGCGAGGAGGCGCCGTCCTGGCGGGGCCTCGACGTCGGCAGCCCGTTCGACTACCCGCGCCAGGGGATCCTCTACGTCGCGAAGCACCTGCCGACACCCGGACGAGAGGCCGCGACCGAGCACCAGCTCGACGAGATCGCCGCGCTGGTCGAGGCGGCGGGTGGCCGGACGCTCGGGCTGTTCTCGTCTCGGCGGGCCGCCGTCGCTGCGGCCGAGGCGATGCGCGAGCGGCTCGACGTCCCCGTGCTGTGCCAGGGCGACGACCAGCTCCCCACGCTCGTGCGCGAGTTCGCCGACGACCCGGCGACGTGCCTGTTCGGGACGCTGTCGCTGTGGCAGGGCGTGGACGTCCCCGGTCCGTCGTGCCAGCTCGTGCTCATCGACCGCATCCCGTTCCCCCGGCCCGACGACCCCGTGCGGTCGGCGCGTGCCCGTGCCGTCGAGGCCGCGGGAGGGAACGGCTTCATGCAGGTGTCCGCGACGCACGCGGCGCTCCTGCTCGCGCAGGGTGCAGGACGTCTCGTCCGCTCCACGACAGACCGCGGAGTCGTCGCGGTCCTCGACCCCCGGCTCGTCACGGCGCGCTACGGCACGTTCCTCACGCGCTCGATGCCCGGCTTCTGGCAGACGACCGACCGCGAGGTCGCTGCCGCTGCGCTGAGGCGCCTCGCCGCCCTAGGCTGAGCGAAGACCACGAGACGGAGGCACGATGATCGACGCCGGCACCACCTTGCCCACCCCTGAGGAGAGCCGTGGAGGCCACGGGTCGAGGGCAGGAGCGCGGACCACGAAGCTGGCGATCGTCGGGGCCGGAGCCGTCGGGTCGACGCTCGCGTACGCGGCGCTCATGCGTGGGGCGGCGCGGACCGTCGCCATGCTGGACGTCAACCGGGCCAAGGTCGAGGCGGAGGTCCTCGACCTGCAGCACGGCATCCAGTTCATGCCCATGGCGAAGGTCGAGGGGTCCGACGACGTCGCGGTGTGCGCCGGCGCGGACGTCGTGGTGGTGACCGCGGGGGCGAAGCAGAAGCAGGGCCAGACGCGGCTCGATCTCGCCGAGGGCACGATCGGCCTCATGCGCACGATCCTCCCGGGGCTCGTCGAGGTCGCCCCGGACGCCGTCTACGTCATGGTGACGAACCCGGTCGACATCGTGACCTATGCGGCGCTGAAGTTCTCCGGGCTGCCGCCCGAGCGCCTGTTCGGCAGCGGGACGGTGCTCGACTCGTCGCGCCTGCGGTTCCTCGTCGCGCAGCACTGCGGCGTCGCGGTCCAGAACGTCCACGCCTACATCGCCGGGGAGCACGGCGACAGCGAGATCCCGCTGTGGAGCTCGGCGACGATCGGCGGCGTGCCGCTCCTCGAGTGGCCCGGGATCGCGGGACACCCGTCGCTCTCCGAGGACGCGCGCGAGGAGATCGCGCGCGAGGTGGTGCAGTCGGCGTACCGGATCATCGAGGGGAAGGGCGCGACGAACTACGCCGTCGGGCTCGCGGGGACGCGCATCATCGAGGCGGTCCTCGGCGACGAGCACCGGATCCTGCCCGTCTCGACGCTCCTGGACGGCGACCACGGGATCGAGGACGTGTGCCTCTCGCTCCCGACGCTGGTCGACCGCCGGGGTGCGAGCGAGCGTGTCCTGGTTCCGCTCTCCGACGCCGAGCTGGCCGGTCTGCAGAGCTCCGCGGCGTCGCTGCGCGAGGTCGCGCGGCGGTTCGGCCTGTAGGAGCACCGCACGACGACGGGCCGGTGACCCCACGAGGGGGATCACCGGCCCGTCGTCGCGAGGGCAGCGTCAGGGTGACGGCCGGTCGGTGCCGCCGGTGCCGCCGGGTCAGAGGCTGCGGAGCACGGACACGACGCGCCCGAGCACCTGTGCGTCGTCGCCGACGATCGGCTCGTACGCGGCGTTGTGCGGCACGAGCCAGACGTGGCCGTCGCCCCGCTTGAAGGTCTTCACCGTCGCCTCGCCGTCGATCATCGCGGCGACGATCTCGCCGTTCTCCGCGACGTTCTGCCGGCGCACGACGACCCAGTCGCCGTCGCAGATCGCGGCGTCGATCATGGAGTCGCCCTGCACCCGCAGGAGGAAGAGCTCGCCGTCGCCGACGAGCTGGCGCGGCAGCGGGAAGACGTCCTCGACGACCTGCTCGGCGAGGATCGGGCCGCCCGCGGCGATCCGCCCCACCACGGGGACGTAGGACGGCGCGGGGTGGGCCTCGTCGTGCATCTGCTCGTCGGGGACACGGACGAGAGGCGCGGCACGGCGGCCGTCGTCCGGCTGCACGACCTCGATGGCGCGCGGACGGTTCGGGTCCCGGCGCAGGTACCCCTTGCGCTCGAGCGTGGTGAGCTGGTGCTTGACCGAGGACGGGCTCGTCAGGCCGACGGCCTCACCGATCTCCCGCATGCTCGGGGGATACCCGCGCTGCTCGACGCAGGAGCGGATCGTGTCGAGGACCAGGCGCTGCCGTGGCGTCAGGCCGTCGCTTCCCGCCGTGCCGTCGGGAAGCTCGCGCACCTCGGCGAGCCCCCCGCTCGTGTCCCTGCCTCGTCCCGCCATCGTGGTCTCCGCCCTCGTCGCCTCACGGTCGGCGCCCTGCCGGGAGGAGTCCTCCCCGTACGGCACGCCGCCTCCTCGTCGTGGTGCGCCCGGCGCGGCCGGGGGCACCGGTCGACCTGATCCGGTGCGTCGTCCCTGGCGGGAGGCGTTCCGGGCCAGACCTGTCGGTGGACATGTCCGGCGAACCGACCTGGTCCCAGGTTAGGGGAGAGAGCACCGTGAATCAAACATCTGTTCGAGCATGTCTCGACTCCGTGGGCGGATCGTGGTAGACCTTCGTACAGGTGTTCTACGCACAGGTGTTCGATCCGCTCTCGGGTCGACGACGCAACCTCGCCGGGTCGGAGCGACCGGGGAAGGCGCTCCGGCGCCGGCGAGGGACGGAGGTAGTGATGACGAGTGTGACGTGGGGCGGCCTCGGCGGTCTGGCCGAGCAGCCGGAGCGGCAGGACCGACCCGTGCGGCGCGGCCAGGGTGGCGCGCGGTCGTCGACGGAGGTCTCGGCCGACGCGCCGCTGCGACTCACGCGGCGAGGGCGGATCGTCCTCGTCGTCGCCGTGGCGCTCCTGGTCCTGCTGGGCGCCCGCGTGGGCAGCGCCGTCGCGGGCTCGGCGGGGGAGCCCGAGGAGGTCCGGGTGCACGTCGTCGCCGCGGGCGAGACCCTCTGGGACCATGCTGCGGCTCTCGCCTCGCCCGGCGAGGACCTGCGCGACGTCGTGGCGCGGATCGTCGAGCTGAACGGCCTGTCGTCATCGGGTCTCCAGGCCGGGCAGCGGCTCGTGCTCCCGGTCGACGAGTGACTCGCGTCGCTGCTGTGACCTACGACACCTGGTCGCGGACGGCTCGTGGCGTTCCTGGGGTTGCGCTCTACGTTTAGGTCGACCTAAGTTAGTGTCACCTCACTCGCCGGGCTGGGGGGCCGGGCAGGAGGCGGGTCCGCGGTCATCCGCGACCTGTGAGCACGTCGGCGCACGCGAGGCGAGTCGCGCGCGAGATGGGGACGGGGGCGTCCCGACGGGGGCGACCGGCAACGGTCGCCCCCGTTCTGCGTTCCTCGGCCCGGCTCGCTCCCGCGGCCGCTGCGTCGGTACGGCCCCGGCGTGTTGCACCGTCGTGGGGCGGCGTCATACGTTCGTCGCGCCGCCCTCGCCCTGCGGGGTGCCGGGACCCAGCCGAGGAGAGCCGCCATGCACTGCCCGTTCTGCCGCCACGCGGACTCGCGTGTCGTCGACTCGCGGACGTCGGACGACGGCGCGTCGATCCGTCGCCGGCGCCAGTGCCCGCAGTGCAACCGCCGGTTCACGACGATCGAGACGGCGAGCCTGTCCGTCGTCAAGCGGTCGGGCGTCACCGAGCCCTTCTCGCGCGAGAAGATCGTCAACGGCGTCCGCAAGGCGTGCCAGGGCCGACCTGTCAACGAGGACGACCTCGCGCTCCTCGCCCAGCGCGTCGAGGAGACCATCCGCGCGAGCGGGAGCGCCGAGCTCGACGCGTACGAGATCGGTCTCGCGATCCTCGGCCCGCTCCGCGAGCTCGACGAGGTCGCGTACCTGCGGTTCGCGAGCGTGTACCAGGCGTTCGACTCCCTCGAGGACTTCGAGAGCGCCATCACGTCGTTGCGCGTCGAGCGCGAGGAGCGGACCGCAGCCCGGTTGACCGGGCTGACCGGCGACGCGGCCGTGCACGGCGACGGTGCCGACGGTGCTGGCGAGGTCGACGGGACGGCCGACGGCGTGGACGCCACGTCCCCGACGCGCTGACCGGCCCGCGCGGACGCGCCAGGGCCACGCGCGCGGGCGCGCCGGGAGTCAGAGGTCGCTGGAGCGGGCCGCCCAGAGGTTGATGCCGGTGTCCGCCGGGACCGACTCGACCGCGCGGAGCTCCTCGTCGGTGAGGGCCGGCGCGGCGAGCGCGGCGAGGTTGTCGTCGAGCTGGCGCGTCGAGCTCGCGCCGAGGAGCACCGACGTGACCCGCTCGTCGCGCAGCGCCCAGGCGATCGCCGTGGCGGCCAGCGAGCGGCCGTGCGAGCGTGCGAGCGCGTCGAGCCGTCGCACGTGCTCGAGGTTCTCCTCCGAGAGGAACTCACCGCGCAGAGGTCCGCCGCGTGCCGCGCGCGAGCCTCTCGGTGTCCCGCGCAGGTAGCGGTCCGTGAGCATGCCCTGCGCGAGCGGCGAGAACGCGACGACTCCCAGTCCGGCGTCCGCCGCGACGTCGAGCACGCTCTCTCCCGACGCGTCCGGGACCTCGATCCACCGGTTGAGCATCGAGTACGAGACCTGGGTCACGACGAGCTCGACCCCGAGCTCGGCAGCGACGTGCAGCGCCTCGCGCGTGCGCCGGGCGGAGTAGGACGAGATCCCGACGTGGCGGGCGCGCCCCGAGCGCACCGCGGCCCCGAGCGCGCCGACGGTCTCGTGGAGCGGGGTGGTCGGGTCGAAGCGGTGGCTGTAGAAGACGTCGACGTGGTCGAGGCCGAGCCGGCGCAGCGACGCGTCGAGGGACGACAAGAGGTACTTGCGCGAACCACCCTCCCCGTAGGGACCGGGTCCCATGCGGTAGCCCGCCTTGGTCGTCACGACGAGCTCGTCGCGGACGGGCCGCAGGTCGCGCGCGAGGAGGCGACCGAGCGACGACTCCGCCGCCCCTCCCGGTGGGCCGTAGTTGTTCGCGAGGTCCACGTGCGTCACGCCCCGGTCGACGGCGTGCAGGACGATCTCTCGTTGCGTCGCGAACGCGTCGGCCTCGCCGAAGTTCTGCCAGAGACCGAGGGAGAGCGCGGGAAGGGTCAGCCCGGTGCGGCCGAGCCGTCGGTGCGGCAGGTCGCCGGGGCCGGCGAGAGAGGCGTCGTCGGGAGCGGTACGGGGCACGTCCACGACGCTACCCGAGGCGGCGGCCGGGAAAGGACTGGCGCCGGCGCCGGGCGTAGGGGAGGCTGGCAGGGAGCCCGCGCCGTCGGGCTCGCGAGCATGCGACCTCGGCCGGGACGCGATCCCGGCCGAACCCACCTGACCCCGAGGACGAGGAGAACGCGATGGCGTCCGACCAGCAGCGCCCAGCAGCCGAGACGGCACCCAGCGACGAGGCCAAGGCGAAGTTCCGCGAGGCGCTCGACCGCAAGAACGCCGCGCGGCACCGGTCTGCGGACGGGGAGTCGAACACCGGTTCCGTGCACGGGTCGGAGACCGTCGGTCCGGTGCAGCGCACCTTCCGCCGCAAGTCCGGCTGACCGCTCGAGCCGTCCGACGGGACCTGCGCCGCCGAGTGCGGCCGGGTCCCGTCGTCGTCTCCGGACACGGGCGACGTGCCGCGCGGGTCGTCAGGAGCGCGCGTCGGGTGGCGCGCGCGTCAGGTGGCCGGTGCCCGGCGTCCTCCGCCGGTCCCGGCGGCCCGGCGGAACCGGCGCCCGCTCACGGCGTGCGGGTCGACCCGCACCCACTCCTCGGTCGGGACGTCCACGAGGGGCACGAGCGGCTCGACCACCGAGCCCGCTGCCGCGACCTGCTCCGCCGAGTCGAGGCGGCGCGCCGTCCCGCGCACGACGACGCTCCACGCGGAGTCCTCCTCGACCCCGTCCCACTCCAGGGCGACGCGGTCGTTCGTGACGAGCGTCGCGAGCTTGGTCCCCGGGATGGTGCGGAAGGTGAGCGTGCCGTCGTGCGCGCGCACGCTCACGGGGTAGATGTCGGGCTCGCCCTGGACGCTCACGGCGAGCCGGGAGACGTGCGTGCCGTCGATCAACGCCCAGCAGGTCGTGGTGTCGAGCACCTCGGCGGCGTCGTCCGTGTATCCGGTCATGCTCCATCGTGGCACCGCGGCCCCACCGGTGCGCAGACGACGAAGGTCCCCGGTGACGGGGACCTTCGCACCCGGTGGTCGAGCGCCCGGTCAGTCCAGGACGCGCAGGGCGATCGTCTGCTCCATGTCGGCGAGCGCGCTCACGACGGCCGGCTCGACACGCGAGCCGACGTCCGTGACGACGTAGCCGAGGTCGCCCCGCGTCGCGAGGAGCTGTCCCTCGATGTTGGTGCCGTGCTCGGCGAGCGTGGCGTTGACCGCCGCGAGCACACCCGGTGTGTTGCGGTGCAGGTGCGTGATGCGCGTGATCCCCGTCGTCTGCTCGAGCGCGAGGTTGGGCACGTTGACGCTGAGCGTCGTCGAGCCGGTCGTGAGGTAGTCCCGCAGCTTCGACGACACGAACTGCCCGATCGCCTCCTGCGCCTCCTCGGTCGACCCGCCGATGTGCGGGGTGAGGATGACGTTCGGCAGGCCGCGGAGCTCCGAGTGGAACGAGTCGCCCTTGCGCTTGGGCTCCTCCGGGAACACGTCGACAGCTGCTCCCGCGACGTGCCCCGACAGGATCGCCTCGCGCAGCGCGTCGTAGTCGACGACGAAACCGCGCGACAGGTTGAGGAAGATCGCGCCCGGTCGCATGCGGGCGATCTGCTTGGCCCCGAACATGCCGGCGTTCCCGGCACGGCCGTCGACGTGCAGCGTCACGACGTCCGCCGTCTCGAGCAGCTCGTCGAGCGTGTCCATGCGGCGGGCGTTGCCCAGCGCGAGCTTCTCCGCCGTGTCGTAGAACACGACGGACATGCCGAGGTTCTCCGCGACGACCGAGAGCTGCGTGCCGATGTTGCCGTAGCCCACGATCCCGAGCGTGCGCCCGCGGACCTCGTGGGCGCCCTCGGCGGACTTGTCCCAGACGCCGTCGTGCAGCGCCCGGTCGCGCTCGGTGAGGCGGCGCGTGAGGGCGATGATCTCGGCGAGCGCGAGCTCGACCACGGAGCGCGTGTTCTGGAACGGGGCGTTGAAGGCTGCCACGCCCTGGGCCGCGGCCGACCGCAGGTCGATCTGGTTGGTCCCGATGCAGAACGCCCCGAGCGCGACGAGGTCCGGTGCGTTCTCGAGCACGGTCGCGGTGACGTTCGTCTTGGACCGGATGCCGAGCAGGTGGACGCCCTGGAGGGCGTCGATCAGCTCGGACTCGTCGAGCGCTCCGGTGCGGACGGTGACGTCGATCCCCGCGGCCTCGAGGTTCGAGGCGGCGAGCGGGTGCAGGTTTTCGAGGAGGAGGGCGCGTAGCACACCCCCATGGTGCGCCCCGTCCGCGGTACGGACCAAACGGGTCTTGGCCCTCGGGACGACGTGAACGGGCGTCTACCGGGAGCCGAGCCCTGCGGGGAGGGGACGGGCGTGCACCACCACGAGACGCTGCGTGGGCCTCGTCATCGCGACGTAGAGGTCGGAGGCGCCCGAGGCGCCCCCGGCCACGTCGGCCGGCTCGACGAGGACGACCGCGTCGAACTCGAGCCCCTTGACCTGCACGGGGTCGAGGACGACGACGGGAGCGTCGGGGTCCGCGCGCCGGCCCGGGTCGGCCAGACCCAGCGCCGCCCGCACCGCCGGGAGGGCCGGTGCCGTCGCCACGACGGCGACGCGTCCCGCCTCGCTCCCGACGAACGCCGCGCGGGCGGACGCCACCTCGTGGCGCACCGCGTCGAGGACGGCGTCGCCCGGGACCGGCGCGCCCGCCCCGCCCGAGCCGTCCACCGCGCCGTCGGCGACCGGGACGTACCGCAGCGCGTCGGGGACCTCGCGCGCCGACGTGAGCGGCGAGACGGGCAGGCCCGCGGCGACGGCCGCCTCGCGCGCGGCGTCCGCGACGGCCGCCGGCGTGCGGTAGTTGACCGTCAGCTCGGCGAGACGCCAGGCGTCGCGCAGGACCGGGTCGAGCGCACCGGCCCACGAGCGGGCGCCCGCGAGCGACGACGTCTGCGCCACGTCGCCCACGATCGTGAACGACCGCGTCGGGCAGCGGCGCACCAGCATCCGCCACGCCATCGCCGAGAGCTCCTGCGCCTCGTCGACGACGACGTGCCCGTACGTCCAGCTCCGGTCCTGCGCAGCGCGCTCGGCCGTGGTGAGCCGGGGCCCGCTCGCCGCGAAGCGCTCCGCGAGCACGTCGGCGTCGACGATCCCGCCGCCCGCACCGGACGACTCGAGCACCTGGCGCGCGTACTCGAGGTCGCGCGCGCGCTCCGCGGACCGCGCCGCCGCCTCGGCGCGCTCGGCCTGGTCGTCCTCGCCCAGCAGGTCGGCCGCCTCGTCGAGCAGAGGGACGTCCGCCGCCGTCCACGGCGAGCCCTTGGGCCGTCCGAGCAGGCGGCGGTCGGCGGGCGAGAGCTCGGGGGCGGCCTCCGCGAGGCGGTGCGGCTTGGTGTACAGGTCCTCGATCAGCCGCTCGGGGGTGATGGGCAGCCAGGCGAGGTTGAGCGCGACGCGGACGTCGTGGTGCGACCGCAGGTCCTCGAGCGCGATCGTGCGGTCCTCGCCGACCAGCGGCTCGCCGAGCCGCGCGGCGTACTGGTCGACGAGGCGCCCGAGCATGTCGCGGACGAACGTCACGCGCGCGAGGTTGTGCGGCTTGTGCGTGCGTCGTGCCTTGGCGATGGCGTCGCGCACGTCGCGGCGGCGGATGACGAGGTCGTGCCCGTCGAGCCGGACGGGCACGTCCTGTGCCGGGACGCGCTCGCGCGCGCGCACGGCGCGACGCACCGCCGTCGCCATGACGGCCCGCCCCTTGACCTGTGCGACGCGCGGGTCCTCCTCGCCGTCCGCGACGAGGCCGGGAAGGAGGTCGGAGATGGTCGTGCTGACGACGCCCGTCTCGCCGAGGGACGGCAGGACCTGGTCGATGTAGCGCAGGAACGACAGGCTGGGGCCGACGAGCAGCACGCCCGAGCGCTCGAGCACGCGCCGGTGCGCGTAGAGGAGGTAGGCGGCACGGTGGAGCGCGACCGCGGTCTTGCCCGTCCCCGGTCCGCCCTGGACGACGAGCGCCCCGCCGAGCGGGGAGCGGATGATCGCGTCCTGCTCGGCCTGGATCGTCGCGACGATGTCGCCCATCCGGCCCGTGCGGCCCGCTGCCATCGCGGCGAGGAGGGCGCCCTCCCCGGAGAGCGTCGAGCCCGCGACGTCGGCGGGCGCGTCGAGGTCGAGCAGCTCGTCCTCGATCCCGGTGACCTCGCGGCGGTGGGTCACGAGGTGACGTCGGCGCACGACGCCGTCGGGGTGCGCCGCGGTCGCGCGGTAGAACGCCTGCGCGGCCGGTGCGCGCCAGTCCGTCAGCAGGCTCGTGTGCTCGGCGTCGGTGAGCCCGATGCGGCCCACGTACCGGCGCGTGGAGTCCTCCAGGTCGAGCCGGCCGAAGGCCAGCCGGTCCTCCACGGCGTCGAGCTGCGCCACCCGGTCCTCGTAGAGCGTCGCGAACGCGTCGCGCTCGCTGCGGTTCTGGGGCGACCCGGACGGCCCTGACCGGCGGACCGCGTCGAGGCGCGCACGGGACGCGGCACGCAGCTCGTCCAGACGTGCGTAGAGGATGTCCACGACCTCCTGCTCGAGCCGGAGCTCGTCCGAACGTCCCACGTCTTCCTCTCGTCCGTCCGCGTGCCACCTGCCGTGACGCGGCCGTCCATTATGGCCCACCCCATGACCCTTCACGGCACGCCCAGGCCGCCGTCCCGGGACCGGACCGGCGGGCCCGCTAGGATCGGTGGCCATGGCGACTGGTCGGGAGCGGACGTCGTGACCGGCGAGGTCCGGCACGGCCCGGTCGCGGGGACCTCCGGTCCCGGCGGGACGGGCAGCACCGGTCAGGGAGCCGCCGGTCCGGTCCGGTCCGTGCTCGCGCCGTCCGACGTGCTGCGGATCCTTCTCGTGGAGGACGACGACGGCGACGCCCTTCTCGTCGAGGAGCTGCTCTCCGACGCGAGCCTCAAGGTCGAGCTGCACCGCGCGACCACGCTCGACCTCGCTCTCGAGATGCTCCGGGAACGACCTGTGGACTGCGTCCTCCTCGACCTCGGTCTGCCGGACTCCGTCGGCCTCGGCGGCGTCGAGCGCCTGCGCGCGGGCACGAGTCCGCCCGCCCTCGTCGTGCTCACCGGCCACTCGGGGATCGACCTGGGAGTCCAGGCCGTCGCGGCGGGCGCCGACGACTACCTCGTCAAGGGCGAGGTGGGCCCGGACCTGCTCGGCCGCTCCGTCCGGTACGCCGTGCAGCGGCGCAAGTCGGAGGAGCAGCAGCGGGCGCTCTACCGCAGCGAGGTCCGCGCCGCGGAGACCGCGCGACTCGAGCGGGCGCTGCTGCCCAAGCCCTTGGTGCAGGACGAGCGCCTGGCGGTCATGGTGGGCTACGTCCCGGGGGGCAACGGGCTGCTCGGCGGAGACTTCTACGACGCCGTCGAACGCCCCGACGGCTCCGTGCTGTGCGTCATCGGCGACGTCGCCGGGCACGGGCCGGACGAGGCCGCGCTCGGCGCGACGCTGCGCACGGCGTGGCGCACCATCGTCCTGTCCGACACCGACCCCGCGGCGATCCTGCCCCTCCTCGAGCGCGTCCTCGTCCCGGAGCGCGCACGCCCGGAGGTCTTCGTGACGCTCTGCCAGGTCGTCGTCGACCCCGGTCGACGGTTCGCCGACATCCACCTCGCCGGTCATCTCGCGCCGCTCCTGCTCCAGGAGAGCGCGACCGAGGTCCCGCCGACCGCACGCGGGCGCGCGCTGGGGATCCCCGTCGCCGGCGGGTGGTCCGCCCAGCGCGTCGAGCTCGGTGGCCGCTGGGCGCTCATGCTCTACACGGACGGGCTCGTCGAGGCGACGGTCGAGGACCCCGCGGCCACGGCGCACGCGGCGCGTCCGGAGCGCATCGGCGTCGAGGGTCTGCGGCGCGCGGTCGACACGGCCCTCGAGCAGGGGACCGAGGGCATCGTGGAGCGCGTGTTCCGCCGGGTCCGCGACCTGCACGGCGGGCCGCTCGCCGACGACGCGGCCCTGCTCGTCATCGGCTGGGCGGGCGACGACGCGCCGGTCCCCGCCGAGCGCACGGCGACGCTCGCCGACTCCGACGAGTGGGCGCGGTGAGCGCGGTCCGCAAGGCGCCCACCCTGCGGCGTCGGCTCGGGTGGGCGCTGGTCGTCGCCGGGGTGATCCTGCTGGGCGTCGTGACGACGTCGGCGCTCGCCCTCTCGCGCGTGCTCACGCTCCAGGACGAGATCACCGGGCCGTACTTCGACGCCGTCACCCAGGCCGACTCGTCGTTCGTCGCGCTGCTCGACACCGAGTCGGCGGTGCGCTCCTACACGGCGACCGGCGACGAGACCGCGCTCGAGGCCTACGCGCGTGCCGTGGGGGTCGACGGGACGGTCGCGATCGCCGATCCCGGGGACCTCGCGCGCCTCCGCTCGGGGGACGGCCTGGCCGACGCGCACGACGAGGCGCTGCGCGCGGTCGAGGCGTGGTTCACCGACTACGCCGAGCCCGCGATCGAGTCCACGGGGCGCGCCGGCCCCGGCACGGTGACGCGGGTGGAGCGCGCCGAAGGGGCCGCGCTCTTCGCCGAGGCGCGCGCCGCCACCGGCCGGTACGTCGACGACCTGCGCGCGGAGCGGGCGGAGGCCGTCGAGGCCCTGGACCGGTGGAGCCGCGTCCTGTTCGGCAGCGTCCTGGTGCTGGTCGGCGCGGCGCTCGCGGTGGGCATCATCCTCTGGGTGTGCCTCAAGCGGTGGGTCACCGAGCCCGTGGCGCAGCTCGCGCACCGGGTGCGGCTCGTCAGCTCGGGCCAGCTCGACGAGCCCGTCGTCACGTCCGGGCCCGCGGAGATCGCCGACCTCGCGCAGGACGTCGAGCACATGCGCGTCGAGCTCGTCGCCCAGGTCGCCGAGATCAAGGCGTCCCACGCGGACTCCGCGCGCGCACACGAGCTGCTCGAGGAGCAGACCCGCGAGCTCGAGCGCTCGAACCGTGATCTCGAGCAGTTCGCGTACGTCGCCTCGCACGACCTCCAGGAACCCTTGCGCAAGGTCGCGAGCTTCACGCAGCTGCTCAAGAAGCGGTACGGCGGCGAGCTCGACGACCGGGCCGACCAGTACATCGACTTCGCCGTCGACGGTGCCAAGCGCATGCAGAGGCTCATCCAGGACCTGCTCGGGTTCTCGCGCGTCGGCCGGACGGGGACGGAACGGGTCGACGTCGACCTCGAGGCGTCGCTCGAGACGGTGCTCGACGACCTGTCGGAGACGATCGCGGCGAGCGGCGCCACGGTCACGCACGACCCGCTGCCGGTCGTGGTCGGCGAGCCTGCGCTGCTCCAGCAGCTCCTCGCGAACCTCGTCGGGAACGCGCTGAAGTTCAGGTCGCCGGACCGTGGCCCCGTCGTCCACGTGGGCGTCCTCGCACGCGACACCCACTGGGAGCTCTCGGTCGCCGACAACGGCATCGGCATCGACCCCCAGTACGCGGACCGGGTGTTCGTCATCTTCCAGCGCCTGCACGCGAAGGACGTCTACGAGGGCACGGGGATCGGGCTCGCGCTGTGCAAGCGCATCGTCGAGTACCACGGCGGTCGTATCTGGATCGAGCCGCGCGAGGGCGGCACGACGGTCCGCTTCACGCTGGCCCACGCCTACGTCCACGCGCAGGTCGGCTACGCTCGCACCGACGACGGTGGCCCGGGGACGGGCCGCGACCACGAGGAGACCACCGCATGAGCCACGGCACGAAGCCCATCGACGTCCTGCTCGTCGAGGACGACCCGGGCGACGTGCTCATGACGCGCGAGGCGTTCGAGGACCACAAGGTCACGAACCGGCTGTCGGTCGTCTCCGACGGCGTGAGCGCGCTGGCGTTCCTGCGCAAGGAGGGCGAGCACGCCGACGCCCCGACGCCCGACCTGATCCTGCTCGACCTCAACCTGCCGCGCATGGACGGCCGCGAGGTCCTCGCGGAGCTCAAGGCCGACGACGTGCTGCGGCAGATCCCCGTCGTGGTCCTCACGACGTCGGAGGCCGAGGAGGACGTGGTGCGCAGCTATTCCCTGCACGCCAACGCCTACGTGACGAAGCCCGTCGACTTCGACCGCTTCATCGACGTCGTCCGGCAGATCGACGACTTCTTCGTCTCGGTGGTGCGGCTGCCCGGTCGCTGACCGCGTCCGGCGCTGCGCCGTCGGGCCTGCGCAGCGTCGGTGCCGGGAAGGATCCGCCGGGGCGGCGCGTTGTCCACCACAGGCCTCCGCGCACGACGGCGGACGGCGTGGGACGTGACGGAGGAGGACGGATGCAGGACCCCCGGGAGATCTACGAGCTCGACGAGGACGCGGTCGCGCGCCTGTGGCCGAGCGCCCCGGAGCCGGGTGCCGGTCCCGTGCTGGTGCACGCGATCACCGGCTTCGTGGACGCGGGGAACGCCGGCGAGCGAGCGGTCGAGCACCTGCTCGACCGGGGTGAGGTCACCCGGCTGGTGACGTTCGACGTCGACCAGCTCCTCGACTACCGCTCCAAGCGCGCGACGATGACGTTCAGCACCGACCGGTGGTCCGGTTACGACGACCCGCACCTGGTCGTCGACCACGTGCGCGACGCCGAGGGGACGGGCTTCCTGCTGCTGCACGGCGCCGAGCCGGACCTCCAGTGGGAACGTGTCGTCGCCGCGCTGCGCGGCGTGGTCGACCGGCTCGGCGTGTCGTTGACCGTAGGCATCCACGGCATCCCCATGGGCATCCCGCACACGCGCCCGCTCTCCGTGACCGCCCACGCGACGCGCCCGGAGCTCGTCGCGGAGCACGCGTCGTGGTTCGGGACGGTGAAGGTGCCGGCGAGCCTGGCCGCCCTGCTCGAGCTGCGCCTCGGTCAGGCTGGCCACGACGCGGTCGGCTACACGGTGCACGTCCCGCACTACCTCGCGCAGTCCGCGTACCCGCCCGCGACGGTGGTCGCGCTCGAGCACGTCCAGCGCCTCACGGGCCTCGACCTGGCCACGGGCGACCTCGCCGAGGCGGCCCTGGACGCGACGACCGAGGTCGAGCGTCAGGTGCACGACTCCGAGGAGGTCGCCGCCGTCGTCCGCGCGCTCGAGGAGCAGTACGACGCGTTCGCGCGCGCGGTGGGCCGCACGAGCCTGCTCGCGGACACCGCGCCCATCCCGACCGCGGACGAGCTCGGTGCCGAGTTCGAGCGCTTCCTCGCGCAGCAGGGGGACTGACAGCGCGCGCCGCGCCATGTCACGACATATCGGCACGAGGCGTCGCGATTCTGCGTGGCACATCCCACATCGTCCGTGCCAGACTGTCGTCCGTTGCAGTGACGAGCGTGTGCATGTCCGGTGCCGGTCGCACGGGTCGCCGTGTGATCGGCGGCCCGGACGGACGTCGTGCCGGCCCTCGGGGCCGGCCCGTCGGAGCGGGACGTGGCACGTCGTCCTGCGGCGCACGGGGTGGACGAAGGGTCCGCTCGCTGATGTCCCGGACGGACAGAAGGTCAGAGGAACAGCATGGCGCAGGGTTCTGTGAAGTGGTTCAACGCCGAGAAGGGCTTCGGCTTCATCGCGCAGGACGGCGGGGGTGCCGACGTCTTCGTGCACTACTCGGCGATCGAGACGCAGGGGTACCGCACGCTCGACGAGGCGCAGCGGGTCGAGTTCGAGATCACGCAGGGCCCCAAGGGCCCGCAGGCGGAGAACGTCCGCCCGCTCTGACGGTCGCGCCGGCGGCCCAGGCCACCGAGCGGTCTTCGCACAGGAGCCGCGCCCCGCACCGGGGCGCGGCTCCTGCGCGTCTGGACCCCCGTGCTCTCAGGCCCCCGTACCGTCGCCGGCCGACGGGACAGGGGGCCCCGGCGGGTCGTCGAAGGGGCGGGCCGCACCCACGAACGTCGCGAGCTCGGAGCCGACGAGCACGCGGGCGGGGAGCGGGAGCGTCCGCGCCGCACGCGACAGGCCCGCCGACGCGAGGTCGGTCGACGTCGCCCCGGGACGCACCGCGACGAGCACCAGGTTCCCGTACCGCCGGCCCTTGAGCTGACCGGGCTCTGCGATCGCGGCGAGCCGCTCCCCGTGCCGGTCGCTCGTCGGGAGCCGCGTCACGCCACCGGTCGGCACCTCGGCGGTCGGCACGACGGCGGTCGACACGTCGCCGGCCGACGCGTCGAGCGCCGGCCGGACGGCGTCGTCGGGGGCCGCGACCGCCACGAGCGTCGCGAGCTCGCGGCGCGCGGTGGTGAGCGGCGGGCGGTCCGCGCAGTTCGCCAGGTAGACCCCGCCCGGACGCAGGACGCGCCGCACCTGCCGGGCCGTGCCGGCCGTCACGAGGTGCTCGGGCGTCGCGTCCCCGGCGAACACGTCGCGGACGACGACGTCGAACGCCCCGTCGGGGAAGGTCGTCAGGGCGTGGCCGGCGTCGTCGGCCCGCAGGCGCAGGCGGGGCGAACGGGGGAGGTCGAACCACTCGCGCACGAGCTCGAGGAGTCGCGCGTCGAGGTCGACGCCCACCTGGGTCGAGCCCGGTCGGGTGTGCTCGACCCACCGTGCGAGAGTGCAGCCTGCGGCTCCGAGATGCAGCACCCGCAGGGGGCCCGGCGGCGCCTGCTCGATCACCGCCGCCATCTGCTGCATGTACTCGAACGCCAGGAACCCGGGGTCCTCGAGGTCGACGTGGGAGCTGGGCACGTCGTTGACGAACAGGGTCACGGCCGTGTCGTGGTCCCTGTCACGCTCGAGGCGCGCGGTCCCCGTCGTCGTCACGACCGGGCCCACGGGCAGGTCACGGCCGTGCGGGGCGACGGTCGCGCGACGCCGGCCGCGTGATGTGGGTGGCTCGGGGGACGCTGGATCGGCAGGAGTGGACCGGCGGGCGCGACGTGCCATGGGCCCACCGTACGGTGCCCCGGCCGGCGTGCCGGCCACCCGGCCCTCGCGACGGCGTTGACAGCAGTCGAACAGGTGTTCGATAGTGGTACGGGAGGTGCGTGATGACGAAGGACACGAGAGGGACCGTTCCGGCCCCCGTCCCGGGCGAGGTCGGACGGATGCTCGCACGCGCGGACGCCGAGCTCGTCTCCGCGGCGGTCGCGACGGACCCGGCCGAGCGTTTCGTGCACGCGCACCTCGGCGCGCTGCGGGCAGCGGCCGCGGTCGTCGCGCTCCGCGGCCGGCCGGTGCGGCGAGGGCGCGCCCGTCCCGTGTGGGAGCAGCTCTCCGACGCCGAGCCAGGCCTCGCCCCGTGGTCCGTGTACTTCGCCGGCGGGGCCCGCGTGCGCGCCGCGGTCGACGCGGGCAGGTCCGACGTGGTGGACGCGCGCCGTGCCGACGAGCTCCTGGCGTGCGCCGAGGACTTCCGGGACGAGGTCGCGATGCTCGTGGACCCCGGGGCGGAGTTCGTCCGTCTTCCGGGCGTGCGGACGGTGGCGTCATGACCTCGGGCCCGCGATGAGCCGGGGCCTGCGATGAGCCGGGGGCCGCGATGAGTCGCGGGCCGCGCGCCACCGTGCGGCGCGACTGGGGCGACGACGAGGACGGCTGCAGCATCCTCCACGTCGACATGGACGCGTTCTTCGCCTCCGTCGAGCTCGCGCGGCGCCCGGAGCTGCGTGGTCGTCCCGTGATCGTGGGCGGCGCCGAGCGCGGCGTCGTCCTCGCCGCGACGTACGAAGCGCGCGCCTTCGGGGTGCACTCCGCGATGTCCATGGCCGCCGCGCGCCGCGCGTGCCCGCAGGCGATCGTCGTCCCGCCCGACCACGGCAGCTACTACGCCGTCTCGCGCTCGGTCATGGCGATGCTCGGTGAGGTCACCGCGCTCGTCGAGCAGGTGAGCGTCGACGAGGCCTTCCTCGACGTGAGCGGCGCCCGGCGACGGCTCGGGCCCCCCACGGTGATCGGCGCCGCGCTGCGCGACCGGGTCCGGGCAGCGCACGGCATCACGTGCTCGGTCGGTATCGCGACGACGAAGTTCGTCGCCAAGCTCGCCTCCACGCACGCCAAGCCCGACGGGATGCTCCTCGTCCCGGCCGCCGCGACCGTCCCTTTCCTGCGCACGCTGCCGGTGGGTGCGCTGTGGGGCGTGGGGGAGCGCACCGAGCACGCGCTGGCACAGTGGGGCATCCGCACCGTCGCCGAGCTCGCGGACACCGACGTCCCGGTCCTCCAGGCCGCGGTCGGGAAGGTCGCCGGGGCGCACCTGCACGATCTCGCGTGGGGACGTGACCCGCGGCCCGTGGAGCCGGAGCGGTCCGAGCGCTCGGTCGGCGCCGAGACGACGTTCGAGCACGACCTGCGCGACCTCGGAGCGGTGCAGGACCGCGTGCTCGAGCTCTCCGACCGGTGCGCGGCACGGCTGCGGCAGCAGGGGCACGTGGCCCGGACCGTCAGCGTGAAGGTGCGCACGAGCGACTTCCGGACGGTGACCAGGTCCCGCACTCTCGGGTCACCCACGGACGTCGCACGGGAGATCTACCTCGTCGCCCGCGAGCTCGTCGCCGGGGTCGACCTGCACGGGCTCGCCGTGCGCCTCGTCGGAGTCCGTGCGGAGGGCCTGGAGCACCGCCAGGGCTCGGTCGCCCAGCCCACCCTCGAGGAGGCGGTCGACGAGCACGGGGCGACCCGACGGCGCGCGGAGGAGGCCGTGGACGCCGTGCGGGGCCGATTCGGGGTGAGATCTATCGCGATGGGGCCCCGAGGGCACCGCTCGACTACCACGCCCGCTGATGTCGGCCTATCCTGAGGGTGTCACTCGACCACCGCGGAGAAACGGGGTGCCCATGCCTCTGTCTGAGTACGAGCAGCGGGTTTTGGAGCAGATGGAGCGCGCCCTCACCACGGACGACCCGCGCCTGGCCAACACGCTGCAGTCGCCCCGTCGGCGCTCGGCGCTGAGATACGTCCTCGTCGGAGTCGGTGTGGTCGGAGGGTTGCTGCTGCTGGTCCTCGGCGCGGCGACCTCGCAGACCTGGCTCGGCGTGGTGGGCTTCGTGCTGATGTTCGCCGGCGTCGTCCTCGTCTTCCAGGCGCCCCGACCGGCCAAGGGTGGCCCGGTCGGCACCGTCGACGCCGACGGCCGCGTCCGCCCGGCGAACCCGGCACCGGCCCCGCGGAAGTCCTTCCTCAGCCGACTCGAAGAGCGCTGGGACCGCCGTCGCGAGCACGGCGGTCGCTGAGCGACCGCTCGACCTCGGTAGCGGCCGTCTCGACCAGCTCCGCCAGGCGCGCGGGCTCCGCCGGCGCCCCGCCCCGGACGTAGCGCTCCTTCTCGAGTGCCGCGACCAGCTCGACGAGCGCCTCCACCCCGGCCTCCGAGAGGTCGGAACCTGACCGCTCGCGCACGACGCCCGCGACGGTCGTCGGCACGTTGCGGGGCGTCGTGGAGGCCTGCCACGAGACGCCGAGCCCGTCCAGGCGTGCGGTCAGCTCGACCCAGGCCCGCTCGGCGTCGAGAGCGCCCTCCGGGCGGGTCCGCCGGCGGGCGACGAGCCACAGCGCCCCCGCGGCGAGAGCGACGGCGACGAGCGCAGCAGCGACGACGAGCCACGGTGCGCCCGAGCCGTCGACCGCGCCGTCGGTCCCGCCCGTCCCGCCACCGACCGTGGGCGCGGGCGTCACCGGGACCTCGGGCCCGGGCGCGACGCCGGGCGTCAGTGCGTCGCTCGGGTCCGTCTGCCCCGGGACGGGCGAGGTGCCCACGGGCGTGGCCCACGACGGCACGGGGCCCGTCTGCTGTGCGGGCGTGGGTTCGAACCGCACCCAGCCCTGGCCGGGGAAGTAGAGCTCGGGCCAGGCGTGCGAGTCACGACCCGTCACCTGGAACGTCGTGTCGTCGGTGCGCTGGCCGGGGAGGAACCCGACGCCGAGCCGCGCGGGGATGCCGAGCGTGCGCGCCATCATCGTCATCGCCGTGGCGAACTGGACGCAGTACCCGGTGCGCTGCTGCAGGAAGTCCCACACCGCGTCGCCGGAGTCGCCGGGCGGCACCTGCGTCGAGTAGGTGAACGTCGACACGTCGCGGAAGTACGTCTGGAGGGCGAGCGCCTGGTCATAGCGCGTCGGCGCACCCCGGACGACCTCGGCGGCGAGGTCGCGGACGTCCTGCTCGTGGGACGTCGCCGGGACGTCGAGGTAGTTCGGGTCGTCCGGGTCCGCGCCGCCCGCCGAGCGGAGGGTGTCCGCGTCGAGCGCGCGGGGATAGACGGTCAGCTCGTAGCTCGATCCGGCGCTCGTCGCCCGGGTCCCGAGCACCTCGTCCCGCACGGGGTCGTACGCCCAGTCGCCGTCCACGTCGAGGGTGCGCGGCTCGGTCGGGACGGGCAGCTTGGTGTCACGGAGCGACTCGAGCGTGACCCGGACCTGGCGCGGCTCGGCGTCCGCCGAGTCCTGCGGCCAGAGGAGCTGGTCGGGGCCCTCGATCGGCGTGCCCTCGCGGTCGGCGCCACGGCGCCAGTTCGTGCCGTCGAAGCCGGTGAGGGTGAAGACCCGCAGGGGGCCCAGCTCCTCGCCGTCCGTGCGGTACTCCAGGACGACCTCGTCGGAACGCTCCGCGAGATCGCGGCGCATGTCGAGGTCGTCGGAGAGCCGGACGGTGTCGCCCGTCGACGAGAAGAGGCGGGTCCACGACGACGACGCGACCTCGGGCAGGGTCGCGCTCGCGGCCCCCACGCCGAGGCCGACGGTGGCGACCGTGAGGGCGGCGGCCACCGCGGTCACGGCGCGTGTGCCGCCGAGGGCGCGGTGGCGTGCGTCGTTCTCGCCGGCACCGGGGCGCCGCAGCCCACGGTGCGGGTTGTCCACGGCGAGCAGGAGCACCAGAGCGGTGACCGTGAGGACGAACGCGACGGGCGGCACGTCGCCTGCGATGACCAGGCCCGGGATCCAGAGCGCCAGGAGCGGGAGCCCGACCCCCGCACCGAGCCGCAGCCCGCCGGCCATGAGGTCGGCGACCAGGAAGACGACGACCGCGCCACCCACGGCGAGCAGCTCGATGGGCAGGCTCGGGTCGATCGGGGCGACCTCGGCGAGAGTGAGCTCGCGCCCGGTCTGCAGCCGGGTGAGGAGCCGCTCGACGTTCGTCAGCCCGATGAGGACGGAGAAGCGGTCGGTGGGTCCCCCGTACAGACCGAGGAGGGCCCAGGCGCCGACGACGAGACCCGCGAGCGAGGGCAGGAGCGTCGCGGGCGGTTCCAGTGCCTCGCCGCGCACCGACCGTGACCGTTCGAGACCGTAGCGGCAGAGCCCGGTGACGAGCGCGAGGACGGCGATCGTGCGGACGGCCGTGCGTGTCCAGTCGCCGGGGCCGATCACGGTCCCCAGGGCGTACACCGACGCGGCGACGGCGACGGCGACGCACAGGGTCGTCGCCAGGATGCGCGCACCGAGCCCGGCCGGGGCCGCCGAACGCGGTCGCGAGCTCGTGCCGCCGGTCATCGCACACCGTCCATGAGCAGCGTCCAGGCGTTCTCGAGCGGGGTCCCGGCATCGACGAGGGCGACGTGCCAGCCCGTCGCCCGCAGCGCGTCCACGGTGTCCTGAGCCTCCGTGCGCTGCGACGACCACGTCCGCGGGCGCACCACGAAGGCCCAGTGCAGGGAGTCGCCGGCGATCGACGCGACCGTGTGGCGCGCCA
This sequence comes from Cellulosimicrobium sp. PMB13, assembly GCF_051294865.1. NCBI lineage: Bacteria > Bacillati > Actinomycetota > Actinomycetes > Micrococcales > Promicromonosporaceae > Cellulosimicrobium > Cellulosimicrobium sp. PMB13. The sequence goes on from NZ_CP145910.1 coordinate 2,801,959, forward strand.
CGGGACCGAGCGGTCCGAGCACGGCGACGGTGATCTCGCCCGGACGCCGTGCGGTGCGCAACGCCTCGGCGGTCGCCGCCGCGGCACGGTCCGTGTCGGACAGGCCGTGGTGGCCGTGCAGGTCCACGGTCGCGTCGAGCAGGTCAGCCGGTCCCTCGCCGGAGCGGTTCGCGGTGAAGCCGGAGGTGTCGACGACGGGCGCCAGCGAGGTGGCCACGAGGCGTACGGGGTGGCCGGCGTGCAGCAGGGACACGCCGACCGAGGCGGCGCACTCCACGGACCACTCGCCGTCGGCGAGCGCGTGGCCGCTGCTGCGCCCGAGGTCGGGGTGCGGCAGCAGACCGCGGTCGAAGAGCACCGTCACCGGGGGCAGGCTCGCGCTCTCGTCCGCGCGGACCATGAGCTGGCCGTGGCGGGCCGCGCTCGCCCAGTGCACCCGGCGGGGGTCGTCACCCGTGACGTAGTCGCGCAGCACGGAGTCGTCGCTCGACGCGAGCCGGGCGCCGGACGCCGAGCGCTCCTGCTCGCCGAACGCGCGCGTGCCGCGCACCGGCAGGTCGACGGTGCGCGGCCACACCGCCACCGAGGTCGGCTCGCCGAGCTCCTGCGTCGCGCTGACGAGCCCGAAGGTGTCGACCCGCGTGGTGAGGAGCGGCCCGAGCGACCAGCGCCCGCGGCGCAGCGGCCGCAGGCGGTACCGCACGGCGATGTGGTCGGGGCGCGTCGCGACCTGGGCTCGCAAGGACCCCTGGTCGCAGAGCTCGTGCGCGGCCTGCTCGCTGATGCGCAGGCGCGCGAGCATGCCGGCGGTGGTGACCGACCGGCGCGCCGCCGACACGGTCAGGCGCGCCGTCGTGACCTGGCCGGCGACGGCGGGGTTGGGCTGGACGCGCCGGGCGACCCCCAGGGCCCGGCGGCCACGGTCGATACGGCGGGCGGTCATCCAGGCCCACGCCGCGCCCACGGCGAGCAACGCCGCCGCACCCAGCCCGACGACGTCGGCCAGGCCGAGCGTGACGCCCGCGGCGACGAGGACGGCACCGGCGACGAGGAGGGAGGTGCCGCGCCGGGTGAGGCGCGCGCGGGCGAGGCTGCGGCCGAACCTGCGCAACCGGGCCAGGACGGAGAGGCCGCGCACGTCAGCGCCGCTCGGGCTGCCGCTCGGACGGCTCGCGCGCCGGGACCGGCGTCTGGGCCAGGATGGCGGACACGACGGCGGGGGCGTCCAGGCCGGCGAGGCGGGTCTCCGTGGTGATGACGAGACGGTGTGCGAGGACCGGGACGGCGAGGTACTGGACGTCGTCGGGTAGCACGTGGTCGCGCCCTGACATGGCGGCGAGGGCCTTGGCCGCCCGCAGCAGCTGCAGCGACGCGCGCGGCGAGGCGCCGAGCCGCAGGCCGGGGTGCTGTCGGGTCGCCGTCACCAGGTCGAGCACGTAGCGCTTCACCGCGGGCGCGGCGTAGACCGAGCGGACGACGGCGGCGAACCGCAGGATCGCGTCCCCGGTCGTCACCGGGCGCAGGTGGGCGAAGGGGTCCTCCGCCTCCTGGCGCTCGAGCATGAGGATCTCGGCGTCGAGGTCGGGGTAGCCGACCGTGAGGCGGGCCATGAAGCGGTCGCGCTGCGCCTCGGGGAGGGGGTAGGTCCCCTCCATCTCGACCGGGTTCTGGGTGGCGACGACCAGGAACGGGCGGGGCAGCGCGTGGGTCGTGCCGTCGACGGTGGTCTGCCCTTCCTCCATGCACTCCAGGAGGGCCGACTGCGTCTTCGGCGACGCCCGGTTGATCTCGTCCCCGATGACGATGTTGGCGAACACCGGACCGCGACGGAACTCGAACCGGTGGTCGGCCGCGCGGTAGATGTTGACGCCCGTGAGGTCGCTCGGCAGGAGGTCGGGCGTGAACTGGATCCGTCCGACCTGGCAGTCGATCGTGCGGGCGAGCGCCTTCGCGAGCGTGGTCTTGCCGACGCCCGGCACGTCCTCGAGGAGCAGGTGACCCTGGGCCAGCAGGACGGCGACCGTCACGTTCACGAGGTCTGGCCTGCCCGTGACGACGGACTCGATGCCGGATCGCATGCGGGACGTCGTCTCGACCAGCTCGTCGAGACCGGCCGGCGTCGCCGCCGGGTCCTCGTGCTCGTCGGGCGACGCGACAGGGGCGATGTCGGGGAGCACGGTGACCTCCGTCGTCGGTGGTGGCGCTGCCGCGGAGAGGGAGTCCGCAGGTGGGACGAGCCTAGTTGACGACGAGCACTGCTCCGAGCGGAGGGCCGGGGAGGCGGCGCCTGGCTCCGCGCGGGTCCCGCCCGCGGGGCGCCGCGCCGTCGCGCCACGCCCTGGGGGAGAACTCCCCTCCACGCCTCTCCACCGGCGTGACCTGCGGAGATCCTGCGAAGGGGGGTGAATTCCCGCGGTTTCCCCGAGAGCGGTGGAGCGAAGTGGAGTACCGTGGAGGAACTGGGAGCAGGAGGGGAGGTGCCAGGTGCATGTCCGGCTTCGTGGACGACGTGCTCGGTGGTTCCTCGAGCCTGCTCCTCGGGACCTTCACCCCTCGTCTGGACGACAAGGGGAGGCTCATCCTCCCTGCGAAGTTCAGGCCCCGGCTCGCGTCGGGGCTCGTCATGACGCGCGGTCAGGAGCGCTGCCTGTTCCTGCTGCCGATGGACGAGTTCCGCCGCATGTACGACCAGATCCGTCAGGCACCCGTGACGAGCAAGCAGGCACGGGACTACCTGCGGGTCTTCCTGTCGGGGGCGAGCGACGAGATCCCGGACAAGCAGGGCCGGGTCTCGATCCCCGGACCGTTGCGGACGTACGCAGGGCTCGACCGCGACGTCGCCGTGATCGGCGCGGGGACCCGCGTCGAGATCTGGGACGCGGCGGCCTGGGAGACCTACCTCGCGGAGCAGGAGTCGGCGTACGCCGACACCGCGGAGGAGGTGTTCCCGGACCTGCGCTTCTAGGACGGGCACGGGTTCCCGTCCGGTGAGGTCTCCTCCCGCCCGGTCTGGCGCACTTCCCCGGCGCCAGAAAGGACGCGGAGGGAGACCTGACCGGACGGTCCCGGCACCGTAGGCGATTGGCAGCACGGCACGACGACGCACGAGTCATCGAGAGGAGGCACGACACGATGAGCACCACGCCCGACGACGCGGCCGAGCGCCACGTCCCCGTCCTCCTCCAGCGCTGCGTCGACCTCCTCGCCCCGGCGCTCCAGGTGCCCGGTGCCGTCCTCGTCGACTGCACGCTCGGCATGGGCGGGCACACGGAGGCCGTCCTCGACCAGGTCCCGGGGGCGCGCGTCGTCGGCATCGACCGCGACCCCGAGGCGATCGCGCGGGCGTCGCGACGGCTCGCGCGGTTCGGCGACCGGTTCCGTGCCGTGCACGCGGTGTACGACGAGATCGGCGAGGTCGTGGCCGACGTCGTGGGCGGGCCCGTGCAGGGCGTGCTCATGGACCTCGGGGTCTCGTCGCTGCAGATCGACGAGAGCGAGCGGGGCTTCTCCTACGCGCAGGACGCACCGCTGGACATGCGCATGGACCCGACGACCGGCCGGACGGCCGCCGACGTGCTCAACACGTACGACGAGCGCGAGCTCACCCGCATCCTGCGCGAGTACGGGGAGGAGCGGTTCGCGCAGCGCGTGGCGCGCGCGATCGTGCGGCGCCGCGAGCAGGAGCCGTGGTCGCGCAGCGGTGACCTCGTCGACCTCGTGCGCGCGTCGATCCCCGCGGCGACCCGCACGACGGGCGGCAACCCGGCCAAGCGCACGTTCCAGGCGCTGCGCATCGAGGTGAACGGCGAGCTCGAGGTGCTGGCGCGCGCCGTCCCCGCGGCGGTCGACGCGCTCGCCGTGGGCGGGAGGATCGTCGTCGAGTCCTACCACTCGCTCGAGGACCGCATCGTCAAGCGGGCGCTCGCCGCGGGCTCGACGGTCGACGTCCCGCCCGGCCTGCCCGTCGTCCCGGACGAGGCCCAGCCGTACCTGCGCCTGCTGACCCGCGGCGCGGAGGAGGCCCCGACCGTCGAGCGGGAGTCGAACCCGCGCTCGGCGTCGGTGCGGCTCCGTGCGGCCGAGCGCACGCGCCCCACGCCCCAGCACCGCCGACCGCACACCACCACGCACCGTCCGGACCGACCGGGGGAGAGGAACCGATGAGCGCACTGAGGTCCACCGCGACCGCCCGCCCGCTCCCGCGCACCGCACGCCCGCAGGCCAGGCCCGCGCGCCCCGACCTCAGGGCGCTGCCCGGCGGAGCGACGGAGCGCGGAGCCCGGTCCCGGCTCGAGGTGGTGCGAGCGCCGCTCCAGGCACGATCGCGCGTCCCGTTCCTCGTCCTGTGCATGTCGCTCCTGGGTCTGGCGCTCCTGTGTGCTCTCCTGGTGAACACGACGATGGCGCAGAACTCCTACGAGATGTCGGAGCTGCGGCGGGAGGTGGGCCAGGTGCGGCAGGACACGCAGCGGTTGCAGGCGGAGGTCTGGGACGCCAAGGCGTCGCTGCCCGAGCGCGCGATCGCGCTCGGCATGGTGGAGGCGCCGAGCCCGAGCATGGTCCGGCTCTCCGACGGCGTGGTCCTCGGCGTCCCGCAGGAGGGGGCCGGCCAGTGACGGCGCGGGCGGGAGGGCGCGACCGCTCCGGCGTACCGGGGGCCCGCTCGTCCGTCCCGCGGCCGAACCCTGCCCGGTCGACGCCTGCCCGGTCGTCCGCACCACGCCCTGCCACGGCCCGGGCTGCCGCCACCACGGCGACCGGTCGAACGGCGACCGGTCGGCCGTCCGCTGCGACGCCGGCCGCCCAGCGCACGACGGCGCGCTCGACCACGGCCCGCTCGACCACGGCCCGCTCGACCACGACGCGCGCGGTGTCGGGGCGGTCGGCGTCCGTGGCGCCCCGCGCTCCGCGGTCGGTTGGTTCGGGTCCCCGTCGGCCCGTGCGGCCGACCCGGCCACCCCGTGAGCCGGGCCGTCCCGAGAACCGGCAGCGCTGGCTCATGGGGGTCGCGACGCTCGTCGTGCTGCTCTTCGTCGGCCAGCTCGTCAACGTGCAGGTGATCAAGGGGCCGGCGCTCGCGGCCGCCGCGCGGGACGACAGGCTGCGCAGCACGACGATGATCGCGCACCGCGGCGACGTCACCGACGCGGACGGCGTCGTGCTCGCGACCTCCGTCGACCGGTACACGATCGGCGCGGACCGCACCGCGATCCAGTCGTTCACCCCGGGCAGCAGGAAGCTCGCGGACGGCACGGAGCTCACCGAGGGCGGTGCCGTCGGGGTCGCGAAGCTGCTCGCCCCCGCCCTCGGGGAGTCCGCACCCGAGCTCGCGGCCCGCCTCAACGGCGAGGGCTACGTCGTCCTCGCGAAGGAGGTCACGCCGGAGGTCCAGCGCGAGATCGCCGAGCTGCGCCTGTCGGCCTTCATCCGCGCGGACGCGACGAGCGAGCGCTCGTACCCGGCCGGGACGGTCGCCGGGAACCTCGTCGGCTTCGTGAACGCCGAGCAGGTCGGCCAGGGCGGGGTCGAGGCCGCGTACGACGACGTCCTCGCCGGGACCCCGGGGTCCCGGTCCTGCGAGGCGGGGCTCGGCGGACAGCTCATCCCGACCGGGCAGTGCGAGACCGACCCCGCCGTGCCGGGTGAGAACCTGCGCCTGACGATCGAGCACGACGTGCAGTGGAAGGCGCAGGACGCGGTGGACCGCGCGGTGCGCGAGTCCGGCGCCGACTTCGGGATCGCCGTCGTGCAGGACGTCCGCACGAGCGAGCTGCTCGCGCTGGCGGAGTCGGGGACGGTGAACCCCAACGACCGCACGACCGACGCCGTGGCGAACCCGAGCCGGGCCGTGTCGAACATCTTCGACCCCGGCTCGACGGGCAAGGTCGTCACGATGGCCGCGGCGCTCGAGGGCGGGTACGCCGACGCCGCGACGCAGTTCGAGGTGCCCTACCTGTACACGACGCCGAACGGCCAGACGTTCAAGGACTCGCACGAGCACGGGGTCGAGCGGCTGACGCTCGCCGGCGTCCTCGCGGAGTCGTCCAACACCGGCACGGTCCAGGTGGGCGAGCGCATCCCCAAGCAGGTGCGCTACGACTACCTGCACAAGTTCGGCTTCGGCCAGTACACCGGTCTCGGTCTGCCCGGCGAGTCCGCGGGCATCCTGCACCCGGCCGACGCGTGGGACGGGCGCACGGAGTACGCCGTGCTGTTCGGGCAGAGCGTCTCGGTCAACGCGGTGCAGGCGACGAGCGTGTTCTCGACCGTCGCCAACGGCGGGCTGCGGGGGACGCCACGTCTCGTCGCGGGCACGACGTCGGCGGACGGCGCCTTCACGCCGGCCGAGACGGAGCCGCCGGAGCGCGTGGTCTCGCAGGAGACGGCCGACACGGTGCTGCGGATGATGGAGAGCGTGGTGGAGGACGGCACGGGGTCCGCGGCCGCCGTCCCGGGCTACCGTGTCGCGGGCAAGACGGGCACGGCCGAGGCGCCCGGTGCCGACGGTCAGCTGTCCGGGATCATGGCGTCCTTCATCGGTGTGGCGCCCGCCGACGACCCCCGGTACACCGTCGCGGTGTTCCTCAAGAACCCGCGCACGTCGATCTACGGCGGGGTCGTCGCGGCGCCCGTGTTCTCCCAGATCATGGGCTTCACGCTCGAGCACCAGGGCGTCGCGCCGAGCACCGAGCCGTACGTCCCGCTGCCCACCACGTGGTGACCCCTGTGGCGGACGTCACCGGGCCTCGTCGGCCCCGCGGTGAAGGTCCCGTGAAGCGCGGGCGGGGCCCGTCCGCGAGGCCGGGAGTCGCACACCGGCACGGTAGGTTCTACACGTGACATCCCCGATCGACCGCATTCGTCCCGCCCTGTCCGCGCACCGCACCGTGGGGGACGCGGCCGCCCGGTTCGGGCTCGCGGTCCGCGGCGGCACCCGGGGCGACGACGCCGCGGCGGTCGAGATCTGGTCGGTCGCCTCGGACGACCGGGCCGTCGCCGACGGCGACCTCTTCGTCGCGCTGCCGGGTGCCCGCGCGCACGGCGCCGGGTTCGCCGCCGCGGCGGTCGAGCGCGGTGCGCGCGCTGTCCTCACGGACGAGCAGGGTGCCCTCCTCCTGGCCGACGCCGTGACCGGCGTCCCCGTCCTCGTCGCGGACGACCCGCGGTCGCTGCTCGGCCCGCTCGCCGCCTGGGTCTACGGCAACCCCGCGGAGCGGCTCACGACGTTCGGCGTCACGGGGACGAACGGCAAGACGACGACGACGTACCTCCTCGACCACGTGCTGCGCGCGCTCGGCTGGAAGGGCGGTCTCATCGGCACGGTCGAGATGCGCTCGGGGGACCGGGTCCTGCCGAGCCGCCTGACGACTCCCGAGGCCGCGGACCTCCAGGCGCTCCTCGCGGCGATGCGCGAGGACGAGGTGAGCACGCTCGCGATGGAGGTCTCGTCGCACGCGCTCGCGCTGCACCGCGTCGACGGGCTCGTGTTCGACGTCGTCGGGTTCACCAACCTCAGCCAGGACCACCTCGACTTCCACGGCGACCTCCAGGAGTACTTCGAGACGAAGTCGCTGCTCTTCACGCCCGAGCACGCGCGGCGCGGCGTCGTCGTCGTGGACGACGCGTGGGGTGAGCGGATGGCCGCCGCTTCCCGGGTCCCCGTCGCGACGCTCCGCGTAGCCGGTCCGGAGCCCGACGCCGGGGCCGACGTCGCGCCGGCCGACTGGACCGTCGCCGACGTCCACGCGGCCGCGGCCGGCGGCACGTCGTTCACCCTGCGGCACCGCGACGGCCGCGCCGTCCGCACGTCGACGGCGCTCCCGGGCGGCTTCAACGTGGCGAACGCCGCGCTCGCCCTCGCCATGGTCCTCGAGGCCGGCTCCGACGCGCGCGACGTCGAGGCGGCTCTCGCCGCCGCAGGGGGACTGGCTCCCGCCGTGCCGGGGCGCATGGAGCTCGTCTCGACGGCGCCCCACGAGCCGCGCGTGGTCGTCGACTTCGCGCACAACCCCGACGCGCTCGCGCTCGCGCTGGACGCGCTGCGCCCGACGACGCCCGGCCGCCTCGTCGTCGTGTTCGGCGCGACGGGCGACCGCGACCGCGGCAAGCGGCCGACCATGGGTGCGGTCGCCGTCGACGGCGCCGACGTGGTCGTCGTGACCGACGACGACCCGCACGGGGAGGACCCGGCCGCCATCCGGGCCGAGGTGCTGCCCGGGGCGCTGGCCGCGCGCGACTCCCTGCGCGGTGCGCCCGAGCCGCGCGACGTCGTCGTGCGCGAGGTCGCTCCGCGCGCGCGCGCCATCCACGAGGCGGTCGCCGACGCCGGTCCGCAGGACACCGTCCTCGTCGCGGGCCGCGGCCACGAGGTGTGGCAGGAGATCGCGGGCGTCGACCACCCGCTCGACGACCGCGTGGAGGCCCGCGCGGCACTCGCGCAGCGGACCGGGGCCCCACCGGACCCCCCTCGCGCGGACCGGCCCGGTACGCCGACGGACACGTCCTCCGGGCCGCCGGCCCCCGCATCTCTCGCGACGACGCACGACCCGAAGGAGCACCACGCATGATCGAGCTCACTGCGGCCGAGGTGGCCGCAGCGACCGGTGGACGGCTGTCCGCCGACCCCGACGTGCGGGTGCCGGGCCCCGTCGTCGTCGACTCCCGCAAGGTCGTGCCGGGTGCGCTGTTCGTCGCCCTGCCCGGCGACCACGTCGACGGGCACGACTTCGCGCCGCGCGCCGTCGCGGCCGGTGCGACCCTCGTCCTGGCCGCGCGCGAGCTGGACGAGCCGTGCGTCGTCGTCGACGACGTGCAGACGGCGCTGGGCGAGCTCGCCCGGCACGTGCTCGCGACGCTGCGCGAGCGCGGAGACCTGCGGGTCGTCGGCGTGACCGGCTCGGTCGGCAAGACCACGACCAAGGACCTGCTCGGTCAGCTCCTGCGGGCCGAGGGGCCGACCGTCGTCCCGCAGGGCTCGTTCAACAACGAGATCGGCCTGCCGCTGACCGTGCTCGAGGCGGACGCCTCGACGCGGTACCTCGTCCTCGAGATGGGCGCGAGCGGCGTCGGGCACCTCACCTACCTCACGCGCATCGCCCCGCCGGACGTCTCGGTCGTCCTCACGGTCGGCAGCGCGCACCTCGGCGAGTTCGGCGGGATCGAGGCCGTCGCGCGGGCGAAGTCGGAGATCGTCACCGGGCTCGCGCCGGGCGGCACCGCCGTGCTCAACGCCGACGACCTGCGCGTCGCCGCGATGGCCGGCGTGGCGCCCGGCGAGGTCGTCACGTTCGGCACGATCCCCTCTGCGGACGTGCGCGCCGAGGGCCTGCGCATCGACCGCACCGGACGCGTCGCCTTCACGCTGCGCACCCGCGCGACCGCCGGGGGCGAGACCGCCGAGGCCGCCGTGACGCTGGGCCTCGTCGGCGAGCACCACGTGACGAACGCCCTCGCCGCCGCCACCGCGGCGCTGCGGCTCGGGGTCGCGCTGCCCGACGTCGCGGCCCGCCTGTCCGACGCGCGCGCCCTGAGCCCGCACCGCATGCAGGTGACCGAGCGCGCGGACGGCGTGACGGTCATCGACGACTCGTACAACGCGAACCCGGACTCGATGCGCGCCGCGCTCAAGGCCCTCGCGGTCGTCGCGGGGCGCGACCGGCGCTCGGTCGCCGTGCTCGGCGAGATGCTCGAGCTGGGCGACGACGCGCGCGTCGCGCACGACGACATCGGCCGTCTCGTGGTGCGATTGAACATCAAGCTGCTCGTCGTGGTCGGCGAGGGTGCCGGTGGCATCCACGACGGCGCGACCCAGGAGGGCTCCTGGGGCGACGAGACGCGCTTCGTGCCCGACGTCGCGGCAGCCGCCGCGCTGCTGCGCGAGGAGCTCCGGGAAGGGGACGTCGTGCTCGTCAAGGCCTCCAACGGGTCCGGCCTGTGGCGTCTGGGCGACGAGCTCGCCGCGGCGGAGCCGACCGACCCGGCCGGTGCGCCCGGCGAGGCGCAGGGAGGCGCCGCATGATCGCGGTCCTCGTCGCGGCGGGCGTCTCGCTGCTCGTCGCGCTGTTCGGGACGCCGCTGTTCATCCGCTTCCTCGTGCACCGCAACTACGGGCAGTTCGTCCGCCAGGACGGCCCGACGGCGCACTTCACGAAGCGCGGCACACCGACGATGGGCGGCGTCGTGATCATCGGCGCGACGCTGGTCGGCTGGGCGATGTCCTACGTGGTGTCGGGGCGCTTCCCGAGCGTCTCGGCGCTCCTCGTGCTGTTCCTCATGACGGGGCTCGGACTCGTCGGTTTCCTCGACGACTTCACGAAGATCAAGAAGCAGCGCAGCCTCGGGCTCACCGCGCGCGCGAAGATCGTCGGCCAGGGAGCGGTCGGCATCACGTTCGCCGTGCTCGCCCTGCAGTTCCCCAACGAGAACGGCCGGACGCCCGCGTCCACGCGCATCTCGTTCCTGCGCGACACGAATCTCGACCTCGCGTTCGCGGGGGTGACGGTCGGGCTGATCCTCTTCGTCATCTGGGCGAACTTCCTCATCACGGCGTGGTCCAACGCCGTGAACCTCACCGACGGCCTGGACGGGCTCGCGACGGGCGTGTCGCTCATCGTGTTCGGCGCCTACATCCTCGTGAGCATCTGGCAGCTCAACCAGACGTGCCAGCGGATCGTCTCGGCGGGACCACGCTGCTACGAGGTGCGCGACCCGCAGGACCTCGCGATCATCGCGGCCGCCATCATGGGCGCGTGCTTCGGCTTCCTGTGGTGGAACGCGAGCCCGGCCAAGATCTTCATGGGCGACACCGGCTCGCTCGCGCTCGGCGGGGCGCTCGCCGGGCTCTCGATCCTCTCGCGCACCGAGATCCTCGCGGCGATCATCGGCGGGCTCTTCGTCATCATCGTCATGTCGGACATCATCCAGATCGGGTTCTTCAAGATGACCCGGCGGCGCGTGTTCAAGATGGCGCCGCTGCACCACCACTTCGAGCTGTCCGGGTGGGGCGAGGTCACGATCGTCATCCGGTTCTGGCTCATCGCCGGGCTGTTCGCCGCGCTCGGCATGGGCATCTTCTACGCCGAGTGGGTGGTCGGCTAGTGGTGCGCGACCGTCACGACCTCGCCGTGCCGCTCGCGGACGCCCGGGTCGTGGTCGCCGGGCTGGGCGTGTCCGGCCGGGCCGCCGTGGCCGCCCTGCGGCCCCGGGCGGCGCACGTCGTCACGCTCGACGACCGCGCCGACGACGCCGACGTGCGCTCGGCGGACGCCGTGGACCTGGGCGAGACGGACCTCGTCGTGGCCTCGCCCGGCTGGGCACCCAGCCACCCGTTCCTCGTGGCGGCCGCCGCGCGAGGAGTGCCGGTGTGGAGCGAGGTCGAGCTCGCGTGGCGCCTGCGCGTCGACGGCCCCGCGGGCCACCCCGCGCCGTGGCTCGCGGTCACCGGCACCAACGGCAAGACGACGACCGTCGAGATGCTCGAGACCATCCTGCGCACCGCCGGGCTGCGTGCCGCGGCGGTCGGGAACGTCGGGACGCCCGTCGTCGAGGCCGCGCTCGACCCCGCGCTCGGGGTCCTGGCCGTCGAGCTCTCGAGCTTCCAGCTCCACTACACGCACACGACGTCGCCCGAGGCGGGGGCGGTCCTCAACGTGGCGCCCGACCACCTCGACTGGCACGGGGGGATCGACGCCTACGCGGCCGACAAGGGACGGGTCTACTCCGGCGCCCAGGTCGCGTGCGTCTACAACGTCGCCGACCCGCGCACCGAGGCGCTCGTCGTCGAGGCCGACGTCGTCGAGGGTGCGCGCGCGGTGGGGTTCACGCTCGGCGCGCCCGCGCGCGGGCAGCTCGGCGTGGTCGAGGGTGTGCTCGTCGACCGGGCCTTCCACGCGCCCGCCGACGCGCGCGACCGCCACACGTACGCGGCCGAGCTCGCGACCCTCGACGACCTCGCGCACCTCGCCGGCGCGGACGGGCAGGTGCCGTCGCACGTCGTCGCGAACGCCCTGGCCGCCGCGGCGCTCGCGCGGGCCCACGGCGTGCCCGCCGTCGCCGTGCGCGACGGGCTGCGCGACTTCCGCACGGGCGCGCACCGGATCCAGCAGGTCGCGACGGTCGACGGCGTCGCGTACGTCGACGACTCCAAGGCCACCAACGCGCACGCGGCCTCCGCATCCCTCGCGGCCTTCGCCGCCGGGACCGTCGTCTGGGTCGCGGGGGGCCTCGCGAAGGGGGCGTCGTTCGACGAGCTCGTCGCGTCGCGCGCCGAGCGGCTGCGTGCCGTCGTGCTCATCGGGGTCGAGGCCGAGCCGTTCGCGTCCGCCCTCGCCCGACACGCGCCGGATATCCCCGTCGTGCGCATCGATCCTGGCGACACTGGGACGGTGATGACCCGCGCCGTCGACTCCGCCCGCCGTCTCGCCGTCCCCGGCGACACGGTGCTGCTCGCGCCGGCGGGGGCGTCGATGGACCAGTTCCGGTCGTACGCGGCACGCGGCGACGCGTTCGCCGCGGCCGCCCGCGCCCTCGTGCCCGAGCACGGGTAGCCATGACGCAGACCGCGAGCGGCCGCACCTCGACGTCGCGCACGGGGAAGGCGCCACGGCGCTCCCCGGGCACCGCGCCACGCACGGCCGCCCGGCCCGCACGGACGGCTCCGGCCGCCGAGCGGCAGTGGCTGGGCCAGTGGAACAGCACCGTGACGAGCTACTACCTGCTCGTCGGCGCGACCACGCTCCTGACGATCATCGGGCTCGTCATGGTGTTCTCCAGCTCGGCCGTGACGGAGATCGCCGAAGGCAGGTCGCCGTTCGGGGCGCTGCTCAGCCAGGGGCAGTTCGTCCTCATCGGCCTGCCCGTGCTGCTCGTCGCCTCGCGCCTGCCCGTGCGCTGGTACAAGGCGCTCGCGTGGCCGGGGCTCGCCGTCGCGCTCGCGCTGCTCGTGGCCGTGCTGTTCATCGGTGAGAGCCGGGGCGGGAACACGGGCTGGATCGCGCTCGGGACGTTGTCGTTCCAGCCGTCGGAGATCGCGAAGCTCGCGCTCGCCCTGTGGCTCGGCGTCGTCCTCGGGCGCAAGCAGCACCTGCTCGGCCGGTGGCGCCACGTCGTCGTGCCCGCGGTGCCGGGGGCGCTCGTCGTCGTCGGGCTCGTCATGGGCGGGCACGACCTCGGGACGGCGCTCGTCATCATGCTGCTCGTCGCGGGCGCCTTCTTCGTCTCGGGCGCGAGCACGCGACTGCTGGGCCTGGGCGCCGCGGCCGCCGCGTTCGTCGTCGGCTACGCGTTCATCCTCCAGCAGGACGGCGGCGACCGGCTCGGACGCATCACGTCGGCCTACGGCGAGTGCATCGACACGCTGGGGGAGTGCTACCAGCCGACGCACGGGCTCTGGGCGCTCGGCACCGGCGGGCTCACCGGTGTGGGTCTCGGTGCCAGCCGGGAGAAGTGGAACTATCTCCCGGAGGCGCACAACGACTACATCTTCGCCGTGATCGGCGAGGAGCTCGGGCTCCTCGGGACGCTGCTCGTCCTCGGTCTGTTCGTCGTGCTCGGTCTCGCGATGAGCCGGATCGTGCGGCGCCACCCCGACCCGTTCGTCAAGATCACGACCGCGGCGATCGCGTGCTGGATCGTGGGCCAGGCGTTCATCAACATCGGCGTGGTCATCGGGCTGCTGCCCGTGATCGGCGTCCCGCTGCCGCTCGTCTCGGCGGGTGGCACGGCGCTCATCATGACGATGGCGGCGCTCGGCGTCGTCATCTCCTTCGCGCGCACCGAGCCCGGCGCGGCGGAGGCGCTCGCCGCGCGGGGGAGCGTCGTCCGCCGCTCGCTCGCGGTCGTCGGCCGGACCGCCAGGCCGCGCCGCCGCACCACCTGAGCGCGTGGCCCGGCCCCGGGGGCGCCGGCACGAGCACCACCCGACCACATGACGACGCGGCACCCGCCGCGCAAGGAAGGACGACGAGGTACGTGACGACGATCGGATCTGTGGTGCTCGCGGGGGGCGGGACGGCGGGGCACGTCAACCCGCTGCTCGCGGTGGCGGACGAGCTGCGGGCGCGTGAGCCCGGGCTCGTGGTGACGGCGCTCGGTGTCGCCGGCGGGCTGGAGGACGACCTCGTGCCCGCGCGCGGCTACCCGCTGCGGCACGTGCCGCGCGTGCCGCTCCCGCGGCGGCCGAGCACCGAGTGGATCAACCTGCCCGGTCGGTTCAGGGCAGCGGTCGACGCCGCGGGCGCGGCCATCGACGAGACCGGCGCGCGCGTCGTCGTGGGCTTCGGCGGGTACGTCTCGACGCCCGCCTACGTCGCGGCGCACCGTCGTGGGGTGCCGATCGTCGTGCACGAGCAGAACGCGCGCCCGGGTCTCGCGAACCGGGCCGGTGCGCGCTGGGCGTCGCGGGTCGGGGTGACGTTCGAGGGCACGCCGCTCAAGGGCGGGGTCGTCACGGGCCTGCCGCTGCGCCGCGAGATCGCGGACCTCGTCGCCGCACGCACGACCGACCCCGCCGGCGTCCGGGCACGCGCCGCCGCGAGCCTCGGGCTCGACCCGACCGCGCCCACGCTCGTGGTCACGGGCGGGTCGCTCGGTGCGCAGAGCCTCAACGAGGCGGTCTCGGGCGCGGCGGGCGAGCTGCTCGGCGCGGGCGCCCAGGTGCTGCACCTCACGGGCCGCGGCAAGGACGGGCCCGTGCGGGAGGCGGTCGCGGGCGTCGCCGTCGGCGGCGCGCGCTACGACGTGCGCGAGTACCTCGCCGAGATGCAGCTCGCGCTCGCGGTGGCGGACCTCGTGGTCTGCCGGGCGGGCGCGGGCACCGTCGGTGAGCTCGCGGCGCTGGGCGTCCCGGCCGTGTACGTCCCCCTCCCGATCGGCAACGGCGAGCAGCGGCTCAACGCCACGGCCGTCGTCGACGCCGGGGGCGGCCTGCTCGTCGACGACGCCGCGATGGACGCCACGTGGGTGGCACGGAACGTGCCGGGGCTCCTGGGCGACCCCGTCCGTCTCGCCGCGATGGCACGTGCCGCGGCGAGCGCCGGCGTGCGCGACGGCGCGGCGCGCGTCGCGGACCTCGTCGCCGCGGCCGTGGCCGAGGGGGCACGTCCGTGAGCGGCGCCGCCCAGGACGTGGTGCGCCTGGAGGACCTGGGCACCGTCCACCTCGTCGGGGTCGGCGGCGCCGGGATGTCCGTGGTCGCCCGGTTGCTCGCGGCCCGCGGCGTGCCCGTGCAGGGCTCCGACGCGCGCGAGAGCGAGGCGCTCGCCGCGCTCCGCGCCGACGGGCTGCGGGTGTGGGCAGGGCACGACGCCGCGCACGTCGAGGGTGCCGACACGGTCGTGGTCTCGAGCGCGGTGCGCGAGAGCAACCCCGAGCTCGCCGCGGCCCGCGCCGCCGGCCTGCGCGTGCTGCACCGGTCGCAGGCCCTCGCGGCGCTCATGGCGCAGGGGCGAGCGGTCGCCGTCGCCGGAGCGCACGGCAAGACCACGACCTCCGCGATGATCGCGACCGTGCTGCGCGGCGCGGGCGTCGACCCGTCGTTCGCGATCGGCGGCACGGTGCTCACGGCGGACGGCCCCGTCCCGGGCGGGCACCTGGGTCGCGGCGACGTGCTCGTCGCGGAGGCGGACGAGTCGGACGGGTCCTTCCTCAACTACGCGCCCCACGTCGCCGTCGTGACGAACGTCGAGCCCGACCACCTCGACCACTACGGCTCGCGCGCCGCGTTCGAGCAGGCGTTCGTCGAGTTCGCCGCCCGGATCCTGCCCGGCGGGACGCTCGTGGCGTGCGCCGACGACCCGGGCTCCCTCGCGCTCGCGCGCGCGCACGGCGCGGGCGGGGGAGCGGTGGTCACCTACGGCGCGAGCTCCGAGGCCGACCTGCGCGTGCACGACGTGCGCGCGGTCGCCGCGGAGGGTGCCCGCGGGGGAGCGCGCGCGACGCTCGACGGGAACGTCGCGGGGCGGGCGGTCGAGGGTCTCGAGCTCGAGCTGCGCGTCCCGGGGCAGCACAACGTGCTCAACGCGACCGCGGCCGTCGCGACCGCGGTCCTGCTCGACGTGGACCCGGCCGTCGCGGTGTCGTCGGCGCACGACTTCCTCGGGACGGGCCGGCGGTTCGAGGCGCGGGGCGAGGCGGGCGGCGTGCGCGTCGTGGACGACTACGCGCACCACCCGACGGAGATCGCCGCCCTGCTCGCCGCGGCGCGGCCCGTGGCGGGCGACGGCCGCGTCGTCGTCCTCTTCCAGCCGCACCTCTACTCCCGGACGCGCGCTTTCGCGCGCGAGTTCGCGGACGCGCTCGGTGCCGCGGACCTCGTCGTCGTCACCGGCGTCTACGCGGCGCGCGAGGACCCCGACCCGGCCGTCGACGCGCGCACGATCGTCGACCTCGTGCGCCCGGGTCTGGCGACGGCGGTCGAGGACAGGGTCGAGGCGGCCCACCGTGCCGCCGACGTCGCGCGCCCCGGCGACCTCGTCCTGACGGTCGGTGCGGGCGACGTGACCGAGCTCGGTGCCGTCGTCCTCGACCGGCTCGCCGCGCGGGACGCGGGAGTCGACGGCTGATGCGTCCGCCCCCTCGTCCCCGACCGGCCGCGCCGCGGTCGGACCGGCCGCGCGCCGTCGACCCCGCGTCGGCGAAGCCCGCGCTGGCGGCCGACGCGTCGTCGGACGGCGGTCGCGGACGGACCGGGGCACGCGGTCGGGGCGAGGGGCGCGACGCGTCGCGCGAGATGCCGGCCCGCACGGCGGCACGTCCGGACCCACGGGCCCACGACGTCCCGACCGTGCCCGTGCCGCGTCCCGGGACGGAGCTCGTCCGGGCGTCCGGCGCGACGCGCTCCCCGCGGGGTGCGCCGACCGGCTCGCGGGCGGGTGCGGACGGCGGGCGCGGACCCGTGACGGCACCGGTGGGCGTCGTCTCGCACGGCATGGCGCAGCGGCTCGCGGAGCGCGACGCGATGCGTCGTCACCGCGTCCTGCGGCGCGTGCTGTGGTGGACGGTCGGCGTGCTGACCGCGGCCGCGCTCGGCTGGGTCGCGTTCTTCTCGCCGGTGCTGGGGCTCGATCCGCAGGACGTGACGATCAGCGGCGAGGGCACGGTGATCGACCCCGCGCAGGTCGCGGGGGTCGTGGCCGAGGAGCAGGGCGTCCCGCTGCCTCGGCTCGACACGGTCGCGCTGCGTGAGCGCGTGCTCGCGCTCAACGGGGTCCGGGACGTCGAGATCCGGCGGACGTGGCCGAACGGGCTCGACGTCCGGCTCGAGTCCCGCGAGCCGGTCGTCGCGGTGCCCCTCGACGGGGCCTATGCGCTGCTCGACGCCGACGGCGTCCAGGTGCGGACGGAACCGGCCGTCCCGGAGGGGCTGCCCGAGGTCGACGTCCCGCTCGACGACACGGGCCGCCGCGCCCTCGAGTCGGCGCTCGTGCTCGTCAACGCGCTGCCGCCCGAGCTGCACGCGCAGGTGGCCGAGGTCTCGGCGTCGACGCGCGACGCCGTCGTCATGCGGTTGCGCGACGGCGTGACGGTGGAGTGGGGGAGCTCGGAGGACGCGGCGCTCAAGGTCCGTGTGCTCCAGACGCTGCGCGCCGTGCCGGAGAACGCGGGTGTGACCGTCTACGACGTCTCGGCGCCGACGCTGCCGGTCACGCGGTGAGCGCCCGGCGTCGTCCGCGCGCGGACACGCAGTACGAAGGATTCCGACACGCGCAGGCGGGTCGTTGATGAAGGGTTGGTCGGCCCCTACCGTCGACACATGGCACCACCTGACATAACTCTAACCCTCTAGTTGAGGGTGAAGGTTCAGGGCTGACAGATCGAGAGGCATCGACGTGGCAACTCCGCAGAACTACCTGGCAGTGATCAAGGTGGTCGGCATCGGCGGCGGTGGCGTGAACGCCGTCAACCGGATGATCGAGGTCGGCCTCAAGGGCGTCGAGTTCATCGCCATCAACACCGACGCGCAGGCCCTGCTGATGTCGGACGCCGACGTCAAGCTCGACGTCGGCCGTGAGCTCACGCGCGGGCTCGGTGCCGGCGCCGACCCCGAGGTCGGCAAGAAGGCCGCCGAGGACCACGCCGAGGAGATCGAGGACGTCCTGCGCGGCGCCGACATGGTCTTCGTCACGGCGGGCGAGGGCGGCGGCACCGGCACGGGCGGCGCGCCGGTCGTCGCCCGCATCGCGCGCTCGCTCGGGGCGCTCACCGTGGGTGTGGTCACGCGTCCCTTCACCTTCGAGGGTCGCCGTCGCTCGGTGCAGGCCGACCAGGGCATCGAGAACCTCCGCAACGAGGTCGACACGCTCATCGTCATCCCCAACGACCGGCTGCTGTCGATGTCCGACCGCAACGTCTCGGCGCTCCAGGCCTTCCACCAGGCCGACCAGGTGCTGCTGTCCGGTGTCCAGGGCATCACGGACCTCATCACCACGCCGGGGCTCATCAACCTCGACTTCGCCGACGTCAAGTCGGTCATGCAGGGCGCGGGCAGCGCGCTCATGGGCATCGGCTCGGCGCGCGGCGAGGACCGCGCCGTCCAGGCGGCCGAGCTGGCGATCTCCTCGCCGCTGCTCGAGGCGAGCATCGACGGCGCGCACGGCGTGCTCCTGTCGATCCAGGGCGGCTCCGACCTCGGGCTCTTCGAGATCAACGAGGCCGCGCGCCTCGTCCACGAGGCCGCGCACACGGAGGCGAACATCATCTTCGGTGCCGTGATCGACGACGCGCTCGGGGACGAGGTCCGGGTCACGGTCATCGCGGCCGGGTTCGACGGCGGCGCGCCGCAGGTCCGCGGCGACGGCCGCGGTCTGGGTCAGGTCGCGGGCTCCACCCAGCGTCCCGCGACGAGCGCGATCCCGGCCGTCCCGGGCGCGCGCCAGGTGCCCCCGGCGCCGGCGCCCGCGACGGGCGCGCACACGTTGCCGCGCCCTGTGGTCCCCATCGCGACCGAGGGTGACGACGTGCCCGTGACGCTCGACGGCGGGAGCGGACCGGTCCCGGTGCAGCCCGCCACCCCGACGTTCACCGTGGTGGGGTCGGACCAGGCGGCGAACCACAACGCCGACCCCGCCCCCGGAGGGCAGAACCCGTCCGTCGAGGTGCCCCCGCGCATCTACGACGAGGAGCCCGCGCGTCGCAAGGTGGAAGAGCTCGACGTGCCCGACTTCCTCAAGTGACGGCCGACCGGCTCCCCGTGCTCGAGGTGGACCTCGGGCCCGGGGTCCGGGCGGGCTTCACGACCCGGGCGGGCGGGGTGTCGCCGTCTCCCTGGGACAGCCTCAACCTCGGTCTGGGCGTGCACGACGACGCGGCGCGGGTCCGGGCGAACCGGCGACGGGCCTCCACGTGGCTGGGGCGGCCGGCGCTGTTCTCGACGCAGGTGCACGGGACCGGTGTCGTGGTGCTCGACCGCGACCTTGCCGGGCCGGACGGTGTCGACGTCCCGGCGGACTCCGTCGGCGACGCCGACGCCCTCGTCGCGACGGGCGCGGCGGACGTCGGGCTCGGTGTGCTCGTCGCCGACTGCGTTCCCGTCCTGCTCGCCGACGCCGCGGCCGGTGTCGTCGCGACGGCGCACGCAGGACGGCGCGGTCTCGCGGAGGGTGTGGTCCCGGCCGTGCTCGGAGCGATGGCCGCTGCCGGGGCGGACCTGCGCAGGGTGCGTGCCGCCGTCGGACCGGCGGTCTGCGGGTCGTGCTACGAGGTGCCGGCGACGATGCGCGACGAGGTCGCGGTCGCGCGGCCCGCGACCTGGTCCACCACGTCGTGGGGGACGGCGGCGCTGGACCTCCCCGCCGGGGTCGGGGCCGACCTCGAGGCGGCCGGCGTCGCGTCGGTCGAGCGCACCGGCGTCTGCACCGTGGAGGACGACCGCTGGTTCTCCCACCGCCGGGCGACACGAGCGGGCGCGACCACCGGACGGTTCGCGGGACTCGTCGCGCTCGTGAGCGCCTGAGCGCCTGAGCACCGACGGCGCGCTCCGGCACGGCCCGCCGGAGCCCTGGACGAGCATCGTCCGTCCCGGGCGTGTCGCGCCGGGCCGCCGCGACCTGCTCGGTTAGCGTGGGTTCACCGGTCGGGCGGCCGGTGTCCGACGGTACGAGTTGAGGACGGAGCAAGGCCCATGGCGGGAGCGCTGCGCAAGACCATGCTGTATCTGGGCCTCGCGGATGATCGCGGCGAGGACGAGCGGGACGAGTACGTCGACGAGTACGACGAGACGGGGGCGGACGTGCCACAGGACTACCAGGCCCAGGTGACGCCGTTGCACCGGTCGCTCGGTCCGCGCGAGGTGCCGCAGACCAGCATGTCGGCCGCCGAGCTGCGCCGGATCACCACGGTGCACCCGCGGTCGTACAACGACGCGCGCGTGATCGGCGAGGCGTTCCGCGGCGGGACGCCGGTCATCATGAACCTCTCCGACATGGACGACGCGGACGCCAAGCGGCTCGTCGACTTCTCCGCCGGTCTCATCTTCGGGCTGCACGGGGCGATCGAGCGCGTGACGAACAAGGTCTTCCTGCTCTCCCCGGAGCACGTCGAGATCACCGGCGAGGAGCAGGCGGCTCCGCCGCCCGACACGCGCGCGGGCTTCTACAACCAGAGCTGACCCGGCGCGGCGCGAGCCGCGCGGACCGGAACCCGCGCGACGTCTGGCACAGTTGTCCCCGTGATCGTGGACCTCGTGACCGGCATCCTCGGGTTCGTCCTGTGGCTCTATCTCATCCTGCTCATCGGGCGCCTGATCTTCGACTGGGTGCAGGTGTTCGCGCGCGAGTGGCGCCCCAAGGGGGCTGTGCTCGTGCTCGCCGAGGTGATCTACACCGCGACGGATCCTCCGCTGCGCCTCCTGCGGCGCCTGATCCCGCCGCTCACGCTCGGGCAGATCCGGCTCGACCTCGGCTTCGTCGTGCTGTTCCTCGCCGTGACGATCGCCCTCCAGGTGGTCCAGAGCATCTGAGACGCACGTCACCCGATCCGGGCGTCGCCGCGCGCCAGCGCGGTGCCGAACGTCCGGTTCGCCCCTGCTCGTGGCGTTCGCCCGGCGCGCGAGCGCGGGCGTGGTCCGGGCTCCGGGCGGCAAACTCCGCTACGTTGGATCCTGGCGATCGCGAGGTCGCCCGGACCGAGACGCTAACGCTGATGAGGTGAACCGATGGCACTGCTCACTGCAGAGGACATCCTGAACAAGAAGTTCGCGGCGACGAAGTTCCGCGAGGGCTACGACGTCGAAGAGGTCGACGACTTCTTGGACGAGGTGGTCAGGACGCTCAACTCCGTGCAGGAGGAGAACGAGGAGCTCAAGTCGAAGCTCGCCGCCGCAGAGCGTCGTGTCGCCGAGCTGAGCCGGGCCGACGCGTCCTCCGCAGCAGCGGCACCGGCGCCCGTCGAGGCGCCGAAGCCTGCACCGGAGCCGGAGCCGGCTCCCGCAGCACCCATCTCGCAGGCCGTCGTCACGAAGAACGCGGCGGAGCCGGAGTCGGCGACCGGGATGCTCCAGCTCGCCCAGAAGCTGCACGACGACTACGTGCGCTCCGGGCAGGAGGAGGGCGACCGGCTCATCGCCGAGGCGAAGGACGAGGGCTCGCGCATCGTGCGCGAGGCCGAGGAGACCTCGCACCGCACGCTCTCCCAGCTCGAGCAGGAGCGTTCGCTCCTCGAGCGCAAGATCGACGAGCTCCGCCTCTTCGAGCGCGACTACCGCACGCGCCTCAAGAGCTACCTGCAGAACCTGCTCGGGGACCTGGACAACCGGGGCAGCGCGCTCCCGCCGCGCAGCAACGTCGGCGGGTCCGGTCGCGCGAGCGACCTCGCGTCCGGCATCTAGCCCCAGCGTCGACCGTCCGGCAGCGGCCGGTACGCACGCGCACCGCGATCCCTCCCTCCCGGGGGACGGCGTGGTGTGTTGTGCGTACCGGCCGCTGCGTCTACTCTCGCGTGACTCGATCCAGGAGGGGCAGATGACCAAGCTCACCACCGCGGCCAGGTCGGCCGTGCGCGAACAGTTCCCGAACCTCGCGAAGGACGTCAAGTCCTTCCCCGTGCGCGAGGGCGAGGAGCCGTGGACCCTGCGCGAGGTCGAGGAGCTGGCCTCGGAGCTCCTGTCGGAGAAGGAGCGCCTGGAGGGCGAGCTGGCCCAGGCGGACGAGGCCCTGTCGAACCTCCTGCGGGACTCGGGCGACGGAGCGGGCGACGACCAGGCGGACTCCGGGTCGAGCGCGCTCGAGCGGGAGCAGGAGCTCACCCTCGTCAACAACGTGCGCGACCTCCTCGCCCAGACGACGCACGCCCTCGACCGCATCGCGGCGGGCACCTACGCGACGTGCGAGGCCTCGGGCCTGCCCATCGGCAAGGCGCGGCTCCAGGCCTTCCCGCGCGCCAACCTGTCGGTCGAGGCGAAGCAGCGCGAAGAGCGCCGCTGACGCCCACCGCCTGGCAGGAGCCCGCCCGTCGGGGGCCGCGAGGCCCGGCGAGCGACCCGCACGTGGCAGACTTGCGGCCGATGTCCACCTCCTCGCGCCCCGAACCCGTCGACCCCGTCGAACGACCGTCGGGTCCCTCCACCGACCTGCCCGCCGACCTCGCGCCGCCCGCCACGGCCCCGGCGGAGCCCGCGTCCGTCCCGGCGGGTCGGTCACGCGGACGCCTCGTCGCGTGGACCGTCGGCCTCGCCGTCCTGGTCCTCGTGCTCGACCAGCTCACCAAGTGGTGGGCGGAGTCGACCCTGGAGCTCGGTGCCGACCCGGTCCGACTCGTCGGCTCGCTGCTGGGCCTGCGCCTGCTGTACAACCCGGGGGCGGCGCTCTCGATCGCGACCGGCATGACGTGGCTGCTCACGATCGTCGTCGTCGCGGTGGTCGTGGTCATCGTGCGCATGGTCGGCAAGATCGGCTCGCGCGGCTGGGCGATCGCGCTCGGTCTGCTGCTCGGTGGCGCGGTCGGGAACCTGGTCGACCGGCTCTTCCGCGAGCCCGGCTTCGCGCGCGGGCACGTCGTCGACTTCATCGACTACGCCGGCTTCTTCGTCGGCAACGTCGCCGACATCGCGATCGTCGCCGCTGCCGTGATGATCGCGGTGCTGTCCGTGCTCGGCATCGGCCTCGACGGGACGCGCCAGGGTCGCGACGAGGAGGGTGCGGCAGAGGGTGCGCCGGACGCCGACGGGGCGGACCCGGTCGAGGGCGACCCGCAGAGCGCCGGCACCACGGAGGGGGAGGCGCGGTGAGCCTGCGCTCGCTCCCCGTCCCCGACGGCCTCGCGGGCGAACGCGTCGACGCGGGTCTCGCGCGGCTGCTGGGGTTCTCGCGCACGCGCGCCGCGGAGCTCGCGGCGGACGGCGCGGTGCGTCTCGACGGCCGCGAGGTCGGCAAGTCCGAGCGGCTCGTCGCGGGCGCGTGGCTCGAGGTCGACGTGCCCGACGCCGCGCCCGCCGCGGTGGAGGTCGTCGCCGAGCCGGTGCCCGGCATGGGCATCGTGCACGACGACGACGACCTCGTCGTCGTTGACAAGCCGGTCGGTGTCGCCGCGCACCCGTCGCCCGGCTGGACCGGCCCGACGGTCGTCGGCGCGCTCGCCGCCGCGGGCTACCGGATCTCGACGTCCGGTGCCGCCGAGCGCCAGGGGATCGTGCACCGCCTCGACGCCGGCACGTCCGGGCTCATGGTCGTCGCGAAGAGCGAGACCGCGTACACCGCCCTCAAGCGGGCCTTCAAGGAGCGCACGGTCGACAAGGTCTACCACGCGCTCGTCCAGGGCCACCCCGAGCCGACGACCGGCACGATCGACGCGCCCATCGGTCGCCACCCGAGCAGCGACTGGAAGTTCGCGGTGACGGCCGAGGGCAAGCCGTCCGTCACCCACTACGAGGTGCTCGAGATGCTCCCGGCCGCCTCCCTCGTGGAGGTGCACCTCGAGACGGGTCGCACGCATCAGATCCGCGTGCACTTCTCGGCGCTGCGCCACCCGTGCGTCGGCGACCTGACCTACGGCGCCGACCCGGTCCTCGCGTCTCGCGTGGACCTCACGCGGCAGTGGCTGCACGCGATGCGGCTCGGCTTCGAGCACCCGGGCACGGGGCAGTGGCTCGAGCTCGCGTCGACGTACCCGGACGACCTCGTGCACGCGCTCGACGTCCTGCGCGGGGCGTACGCGTGAGCGCCGCCGGTCCGCGCGCCCCGCGGCTCCTCGTGGAACGGGTGCACGACGCCGCCGGGCTGGCCGCCGCGCACACCCTGCGGCTGGCCGTGTTCGTCGACGAGCAGCAGGTCCCCGCGGAGGAGGAGATCGACGACCTCGACACCGCACCCACGACGACGCACGTGCTCGTGCGGGACACGCAGGAGGACGGCGCCGTCGTCGGTACCGGTCGCCTCCTGACCGACCCGGCGCACCCGGGGGAGACGCACATCGGCCGCGTGGCCGTCGCGGCGTCGGCTCGCGGGACCGGCGCGGGCGCTGCCGTGATGCGCGCCCTGGAGGAGATCGCCCTCGCCGAGCACGCGACGTCGGACGCCGACGGGCGGCGCAGCGTGCGCGTCCTGCTCTCGGCCCAGGTCCAGGCGATCGGCTTCTACGAGCGCCTCGGCTACGCGGTCTCCGGACCCGTGTACCTCGACGCGGGCATCGACCACCGCGACGCCGCGAAGACTCTCACCGCCGTTCGCTGACGCCGCACGATCACTTCCGCGCGCGGGGCCGGCCGAGCTCGGGCGTCGCCGCGCTCAAGGTCCTTCGTCACATCGGAGTCCTTCGTCACACACGAGGTGACGGACGGACGAGGGGGGACGTGGGGGTGTGCGCCGGATCGTGGCGGGCCTGGCGGGAGCGCCGAGGGACGAGGCGCGGATGGTAGATCCGACGCACACCCCCGTGTCCCGCCGGAGGTGCACGAGAGCGTCGGTGCCCCGGCCTAGGATCGACGCATGCCGAGCACGACCGAGGACTTCGTCCACCTCCATGTCCACACCGAGTACTCGATGCTCGACGGCGCGGCGCGGATCGGGGACCTGTTCGACGAGGTCGAGCGGCTCGGGCAGAAGGCGATCGCGACGACGGACCACGGTTACGTGTTCGGGGCGTTCGAGTTCTGGTCGCGGGCGCAGGCGAAGGGCATCAAGCCGATCATCGGTGTCGAGGCGTACATCACGCCGGGCACCAGCCGGTTCGACCAGACGCGCGTGCGGTTCGGGGAGAAGGGCCAGGAGTCCGACGACGTGTCCGCGCGCGGTGCGTACACGCACATGACGCTGCTCGCGAAGGACAACGAGGGGCTGCACAACCTGTTCCGCGCGTCGTCGCTCGCGTCGCTCGACGGGCAGATGGGCAAGTGGCCGCGCATGGACCGCGACCTGCTCCAGCGGTACGGCAAGGGTCTGATCGCGACGAGCGGCTGCCCGTCCGGGGAGATCCAGACGCGGCTGCGGCTGGGTCAGTGGGACGAGGCCGTCCGCACCGCGGGCGAGCTGCAGGACATCTTCGGGCGCGAGAACTTCTACGTCGAGCTCATGGACCACGGGCTCGAGATCGAGACCCGGGTCACGAAGGACCTGCTGCGGCTCGCGGAGACGATCGGCGCGCGCATCGTCGGCACGAACGACCTGCACTACGTGCGCGAGGAGGACGCGTCGAGCCAGGAGGCGCTGCTCGCGATCAACTCGGGCTCGACGCTCGACGACCCGGACCGGTTCAAGTTCGACGGCACGGGGTACTACGTGAAGTCGGCCGCCGAGATGCGGCGGGTCTTCGCCGAGCTGCCCGAGGCGTGCGACACGACGCTCCTCATCGCGGAGCAGTGCGAGGTGTCGTTCGACACCAAGGCCAACTACATGCCGCGCTTCCCCGTCCCGGAGGGCGAGGACGAGACGAGCTGGTTCGTCAAGGAGATCGAGCGCGGGCTGCACCGGCGCTACCCGGACGGCATCCCGGACGCGTCGCGCAAGCAGGCGGAGTACGAGACCGAGGTCATCGTCCAGATGGGCTTCCCGGGGTACTTCCTCGTGGTCGCCGACTTCATCAACTGGGCCAAGGCGCAGGGCATCCGCGTCGGACCGGGCCGTGGCTCGGCCGCGGGCTCGATGGCGTCGTACCTCATGGGGATCACCGAGCTCGACCCCCTGAAGCACGGCCTGATCTTCGAGCGGTTCCTCAACCCCGAGCGCGTGTCGATGCCCGACGTCGACGTCGACTTCGACGAGCGCCGGCGCGGCGAGGTCATTCGGTACGTCACCGAGAAGTACGGCGACGACCGCGTGGCGCAGATCGTCACCTACGGCACGATCAAGGCCAAGCAGGCCCTCAAGGACTCCTCGCGGCTCCTCGGGTTCCCCTTCGCGATGGGGGAGAAGCTCACCAAGGCGATGCCGCCGGCGGTCATGGGCAAGGACATCCCGCTCTCGGGGATCTTCGACCCGAAGCACGAGCGGTACGCCGAGGCAGCCGAGTTCCGTCAGCTCCACGACACCGACCCCGAGGCGCAGCGCGTCGTCGAGCTCGCGCGCGGCATCGAGGGGCTGAAGCGTCAGTGGGGCGTGCACGCCGCAGGCGTCATCATGTCGAGCGACCCGCTCATCGACATCATCCCGATCATGCGGCGGCTCCAGGACGGCGCGGTCATCACGCAGTTCGACTACCCGACGTCCGAGGGCCTCGGCCTCATCAAGATGGACTTCCTCGGCCTGCGGAACCTGACGATCCTCGACGACGCGCTCGAGAACATCGTCATGAACGGCAAGGACCCGATCGAGATCGAGACCCTCGAGCTCGACGACCGCGCGGCGTACGAGCTGCTCGGGCGCGGTGACACGCTCGGCGTGTTCCAGCTCGACGGCGGGCCCATGCGGGCGCTGCTGCGCCAGATGCGGCCGGACAACTTCGAGGACATCTCCGCCGTCATCGCGCTGTACCGGCCGGGCCCGATGGGCATGAACTCGCACACGAACTACGCGCTGCGCAAGAACGGCCTGCAGAAGATCGAGCCGATCCACCCCGAGCTCGCCGAGCCGCTCGCGGAGGTCCTCGACGAGACGTACGGCCTCATCGTCTACCAGGAGCAGGTGCAGAAGGCCGCGCAGGTCCTCGCGGGCTACTCGCTCGGCCAGGCCGACCTGCTGCGGCGCGCGATGGGCAAGAAGAAGAAGGAGATCCTCGACAAGGAGTTCGTGCCCTTCCACGGGGGCATGAAGGAGCGCGGGTACTCCGACAAGGCCATCCAGGCGGTCTGGGACACGCTCGTCCCGTTCGCCGGGTACGCGTTCAACAAGGCGCACTCGGCCGGGTACGGACTCGTGTCGTACTGGACCGCCTACCTCAAGGCGAACTACCCCACCGAGTACATGGCCGCGCTGCTCACGAGCGTGCGCGACGACAAGGACAAGTCGGCGCTGTACCTCAACGAGTGCCGTCGCATGCACATCACGGTGCTCCCGCCGGACGTGAACTCGTCCGCCGCGAACTTCACCGCCGTCGGCGACGACATCCGCTTCGGCCTCACCGCGGTGCGCAACGTCGGCCGCAACGTCGTCGACGCGATCGTCGCGACGCGCGAGGAGAAGGGCGACTTCACGTCCTTCACCGACTTCCTCGACAAGGTCCCGGCGGTGGTGTGCAACAAGCGCACGATCGAGTCGCTCATCAAGGCGGGGGCCTTCGACTCGCTCGGTCACCCGCGGCGCGCCCTGCTCGTCGTGCACGAGCAGGCCGTGGACTCGGTCATCAGCGTCAAGCGCAAGGAGGCGGAGGGGCAGTTCGACCTCTTCGCCGACCTCGGGGCGCAGGACGACCCGACGATGTCGTTCAGCGTCGACGTCCCGGACCTGCCGGACTGGGACAAGAAGCAGCGCCTCGCGTTCGAGCGCGAGATGCTCGGTCTCTACGTGTCCGACCACCCGCTCTCGGGCCTCGAGCACGTGCTCACGCGCGCGGCCGACACGGGGATCGCGGCGCTCATCGCCGACGAGGGCCGTCCCGACGGATCGACCGTCACCGTCGCAGGGCTCATCACGTCGCTCCAGCGCAAGATGAGCAAGAACGGCAACCCGTGGGCGGCCGTGACCATCGAGGACCTCGAGGGCGCGGTCGAGGTGATGTTCTTCGGGGAGACGTACCTCGCGTACTCGACGATCCTCGCGGAGGACCAGGTGGTCGTGCTGCGCGGTCGCGTGCGGCGCCGGGACGACACGATGCAGCTCCAGGCGATGGAGGTCTCGCTCCCGGACGTGTCCGTGGGTGCGGAGTCTCCCGTGGCCGTGCGCGTGCCGCACACGCGGTGCGTCGAGCCGGTCATCACCCGGCTGCGCGAGGTCCTCGCGACGCACCCGGGCTCCGCGGAGGTCCACGTCCAGGTGCTCGAGCCGGGCAAGACGACGGTCGTGCGCGCGGGGGACGCCCTGCGCGTCGAGAGGTCGCCCGCGCTGTTCGGGGACCTCAAGGCTCTGCTCGGTCCGTCGTGCCTCGTCGGTTGATCCCGTGCCGGACGGGCGGGGCATCGAGCGGCGTCACGAGGCGCCCGTGAGGGCCGGGGACGACGGCACGGCCGACCACCGGTTCCGGGTCGTGCCGGCGGCCTACGTGCTGCTGCGGCGCGGCGACGAGGTCCTCCTCCAGCTGCGGCAGGGCACGGGGTACCGGGACGGGTACTGGGCCGCGGCCGCCGCCGGCCACGTCGAGGCCGGGGAGTCCGTCGTCGAGGCGGCGCTCCGGGAGGCGCGCGAGGAGCTCGGGATCGACGTCGATGCCGCGCACCTGCAGCCCGTGACGGTGCTGCACCGGGGTGAGCCCTTCGGGCCCGCGCTCGAGCAGCGGGTGGACTTCTTCTTCACGACCGAGCGCTGGACCGGCGACCCGGTGCTGCAGGAGCCGGACAAGGCCGCCGACCTGCGCTGGTCCAGGCTCGACGCGCTCCCGGAACCGGTCGTCCCGCACGAGCTGCAGGTGATGCGTGCATTGCGCCAGGGGCTCGTCCCGGCGGTCATGACCTTCGGGTTCGCGGGCTGAGCGCGCCCGACGTCCGCCTGAACGTGCATCCGACGTCCGTCCCGGGGGCCGGAGGCGCGGTCCCCACTAGGCTCGGTCGCGTGATCCGACTCAACCCCGAGCAGCGCGTCTTCGTCACCGAGCGCCACCTCGCGACCCTCACGACCCTTCGCGCGGACGGTTCGCCGCACGTCGTCCCGGTCGCGTTCACGTGGGACGCCGACGCGGGCGTCGTGCGCATCACGACGAACCGGTCGTCGGTCAAGGCGCGCAACGCTCGACGCGCGGGCGTCGGCGGTGGGCGCCCCCGCGCCGTGGTGTGCCAGGTCGACGGCGGTCGGTGGATCACGCTCGAGGGGACGATCGAGGTCGTCGAGGACGAGGCCGAGGTCGCCGACGCCGTGGCGCGCTACGCCCGGCGCTACCGTCAGCTCGACCCGAACCCTGAGCGCGTCGTCCTGCGTCTGACGCCCGACAAGGTCATGGCGTCGACCTACATGGCCTGACGCGCGGTGTCCACGCCGTGCTCCGCGAGGCCCGCGAGGAGCGCGTCGTGCCCACGCTCGACGCTCCAGTGCACGGCGAGCATCCCCACACCGCGAGCGGCCTCGACGTTCGCCGCCACGTCGTCCACGAAGACGATGCTCGACGGCGCCGCGCCGATCCTGTGCGCGGCCTCGACGAAGAACTCGGGAGAGGGCTTGGCCACGCCGAGGTCGTAGGAGTAGCAGCTCACGTCGAACAGCGCGTCGTAGCCGAGCGCGGTGCGCATGTGGACGCCCCGCTCGCGCTCCTGGTTCGTGCCGAGGTGGACGCCGTAGCCCGCGCTGCGCAGCCGTTCGACCAGCCGGACGGACTCGGCGACCACGCCGATGCGGAGCCACACGTCGCGGTACACGACGTCGGCGGGCGCCGGCACGCCGTACGCGGCGAGCGCGTCGGCGAGGAACGGGAGGTAGTCCCCACCCGTACCCGCGAGGTACGGCAGCTCGTCGCTCCAGGTCGCGCGCAGGAACTCGCGCGAGCGCGCACCGAGATACGGCTCCATCGCGGCGTACCAGCCGCCCGGGACCTCCTGCATCACGCCGTCGGCGTCGAGCAGCACGTGGCGGACTGTCATGGGCAGCAGTGTGCCAGGGAACGGTCCGGGCAGGCGGGCACCTCCACGGCGGAGACGGGCCGCCGGCTCGTCAGACGACCGTCGCGGACTGCGTCCCCTGCGGGTGCTCGACCGTGACGGTGTCGCCCTTGCGCAGCTGGCGACCGCGCCGCGTGTCCACCTCGCCGTTGACGCTGACCTCGCCGTCCGCGATGAGCTCACGGGCGTCGGCCCCGGAGTCCGCCATCCCGGCGAGCTTGAGGAACTGTCCGAGCCGGATGACGTCGTCGGAGATCTCGACCGGGGTGGCGTCCATGCACCCATCCTCCCACCCGGCGCCGGGCCGGCTCCGCCTCCGGCGGGCGACCGAAGGGCGAAACCCGTCGTCCGCACGGGCCCCACGCTCCTAGACTCGGAGCATGATCACCCGCATCGATCTCCGAGGCCGCATCCTGTCCGCGCGCGAGCTCGCCGAGACCCTGCCCCGCGCAGAGGTCGGTGTCGAGGACGCCGCGCATCGGGTGGCCCCGATCATCGACGCGGTGCGGGCCCGTGGTGCCGACGCGCTCCGCGAGTACGCCGAGAGGTTCGACGGCGTCCGCCCGGAGCACCTGCGGGTGCCGGCGGTGGCGCTCTCGACGGCGCTCGCCGAGCTCGATCCCGCCGTGCGCGCGGGCCTCGAGGAGGCGATCCGCCGGGTGCGCCAGGTCCACGCCGCGCAGCGGCCCCAGGACTTCACCGTGCAGCTCGCCCCGGGCGCCCAGGTGCGGCAGCGCTGGGTGCCGGTGCAGCGCGTCGGGCTCTACGCTCCCGGTGGGCTCGCCGTCTACCCGTCGTCCGTCGTCATGAACGTCGTCGCGGCCCAGGAGGCGGGCGTCCCGAGCCTGGCCGTCGCGTCGCCGCCGCAGCGGGACAACGGTGGGCTGCCGCACCCGACCATCCTCGCCGCGTGCGCACTGCTCGGGGTCGACGAGGTGTACGGCGTCGGCGGTGCGCAGGCGATCGCGATGTTCGCGTACGGGGCCGCGGGCAGCGAGCCGCAGGACGGCCAGACGCTGTGCGAGCCCGTCGACGTCGTCACCGGCCCGGGCAACGTGTTCGTCGCCGCGGCGAAGCGCCTCGTGCGCGGCGTCGTCGGCATCGACTCCGAGGCGGGGACCACCGAGATCGCCATCCTCGCGGACGGCTCCGCCGACCCGGGGCACGTCGCGGTCGACCTCATCAGCCAGGCCGAGCACGACCCGGCGGCGGCGGCCGTCCTCGTCACGCCGTCGGTCGAGCTCGCCGCGGCCGTCGAGTCCCGGCTCAAGGACCTCGTGCCCTCGACCAAGCACTCGCAGAGGGTCGCGCAGGCGCTCGCGGGTCCGCAGTCGGCGGTCGTGCTGGTCGACGACCTCGAGCAGGGACTGCAGGTCGTCGACGCCTACGGCGCCGAGCACCTCGAGATCCAGACGGACGACGCCGCCGCCCTGGCCGAGCGCGTGCGCAGCGCCGGGGCGATCTTCGTCGGACCGTGGTCACCGGTGTCGCTCGGTGACTACATGGCGGGGTCGAACCACATCCTGCCGACGGGCGGGTGCGCGCACTTCTCGAGCGGCCTGGGCGTGCACAGCTACGTCAAGGCGGTCCAGGTGATCGAGTACGACCGCGACGCGCTCGAGGTCGTGGCCGACCGCATCGTCGCCGTCGCCAACGACGAGGACCTGCCCGCGCACGGCGAGGCCGTCCGCGCGCGCTTCCTCTGATCGTCGGCGTCGTGCCCACGGACGGACGCACCGTGCGCCGGGCGCGTCCGGTGGACGCCCCGGCGCTCGTCCGGCTGCGCGTCGAGCTCATGCGCGCCATGGGAGAGAGCGATGCCGACGGGCAGGTCTGGCAGGACCGGGCCCTGGCCTGGTTCCGCGACGCCCTAGCCGCCGACGACGCCGCGGCGTTCGTCGTGGACGAGGACGGCGCCGTGGTCGCCGGCGCGCTCGTGACCCTCGGTCGCGGGGCGCCGTCGGCCCGCAACCCCCGAGGCCTCACGGCGCACCTGTCCAACGTGTGCACGCTCCCGTCCGCGCGCGGGCGCGGGTACGGGCGCGCGTGCGTCGAGGCGGCGATCGGGTGGGCGCGCGACGCGGGCGTCGACTCCGTCGCGCTGCACGCCACGCCCGACGGCGAAGAGCTGTACCGCTCGCTCGGTTTCGTCGACACGACGTACACCGAGCTGCGCCTGCGATGGTGAGCCGGCGCCGCTCGAGTGAGCGCCGGTCGCGTCCGGCCCGTGCGCCTCGCGGCGCGGCCGCACTCGCGCGTCAGCGCACGCCGAGCACGAACGGGTAGACCGCCTCGGCCCCTGCCTGCCGCAGCAGCCGCGCCGCGACCGTGAGGGTCCAGCCAGACTCCGTCCAGTCGTCGACGAGCAGGACGCGCCGCCCCGCCAGACCGGCGAGCGCGGCGGGGGACAGCTCGAGCCGCAGGCGGCCCGCGACGCCGGACAGGCGCGTCGCGGAGTTCACGTCGTGGCGCCCGGGCTCCTCGCGACCGGGCACGGGCCCGATCGCCCCGATGAGCGGGCGCCCGAGGTACGCGGCGAGGCCGGTCGCCAGGTGGTGCGTCAGGACGGGGCGGGTCACCGACCGGACGGCGACGACGCCGTCGACGAGCAGGGGCCGGGCCGCCACCCCGGCGTCCGCCGCGTCGTCCGCGCCGCCGGACCCGGCCGCGGCGTCGCCGCTCGCCCCTCCGCTCGAGCCTTCTCCGTCGGGGGCCGGCCCGCCGGAGCCGACCGGTGACGGTCCTCGCAGCGCGTCCCACTCGTCGAGCACGCGAGCGGCGGCACGCCGCAGCGGGACGGGCGTCTCGCCGTCGGGCGCGCCGGGCGCGAACAGCTCCCGCAGGGGCCCGGACCAGCCGAGCCCGTCGAGCCGCGCCACCGCGCGACCGGGCTCGGCCTGCTCCTGCGGGGGGATGCGGCCGCGGACGTCGAGCCCCAGACGGTCCATCCCGCTCGGCCACTGCCGGCGCGCGAGGACCTCGACGCCGGGACGGTCCATGTCCGCACGCGCCGCCGCGACCGTCTCCGCGTCCGGCAGCGCGGGCAGCGTGACGCCGCCGCACCGGTCGCACCGGCCGCACTCCCAGCCCGCCTCGAGCTCGGGGTCGTCGAGCGCGGCGCGCAGGAACGCCATGCGGCACCCTGTCGTCGCCTCGTAGTCGAGCATCGCGCGCTGCTCCGCCGTGCGCGTCTCCTCGACGCGCGCGTACCGTTCGGCGTCGTACTCCCAGGGCCTGCCGGTCGACTCCCAGCCGCCCTTGACCCGCCGCACCGCGCCGTCGACGTCGAGCACCTTGAGCATGCCCTCCAGGCGGGACCGCTTGAGGTCCACCTGGGTCTCGAGCTGTGCGACCGACTGCGTGCCGCCGCCCTCGAGCGCGGCGAGGGTCGCGCGCACCTGCGCCTGGGGCGGGAACGCCGTCGAGGCGAACCACTCCCAGATGCGCCGGTCCTCCTCGCCGGGCAGCAGCACGACGACGGCCGAGTCGACCCCACGGCCGGCACGACCGACCTGCTGGTAGTACGCGATGGGTGAGCTCGGGGCGCCGAGGTGGACGACGAACGCCAGGTCGGGCTTGTCGAAGCCCATCCCGAGCGCGGACGTCGCGACGAGCGCCTTGACGCGGTTCTCCTTGAGGTCCTCCTCGAGCCGTTCCCGCTCGGCCGGGTCCGTCTGCCCGGTGTACGCCGCGACGGCGAGGCCTGCCGAGCGGAGCTGGCTCGCGACCTGCTCGGCCGCCGAGACGGTGAGGCAGTAGACGATGCCCGACCCGTCGACGTCCTGGAGCGCCTCGGTGAGCCACGCGACGCGTGAGGGCTGGTCGGGAAGCGGGAGCACCGCGAGGTGGAGCGACTCGCGGTCGAGACCGCCGCGCAGGACGAGGACCTCGTCGGACGTCCCGGGGCCGCTCGGGGTCGTGGCGGCGTCGGCCCGCACGCCGAGCTGTTCGGCGACGTCGGCGGTGACGCGCGCGTTGGCCGTCGCGGTCGTCGCGAGGACGGGGATGCCGCTGGGCAGGTCGGCGAGCAGGGTCCGGATGCGGCGGTAGTCGGGCCGGAAGTCGTGGCCCCAGTCGGAGATGCAGTGCGCCTCGTCGACCACGACGAGACCCGCGTCGGCCGCGAGGCGCGGCAGGACCTCGTCGCGGAAGCCCGGGTTGTTGAGGCGTTCGGGGGAGCAGAGCAGGACGTCGACCTGGCCGGCCTCGATCGCGGCGTGCACGTCGTCCCACTCGGTGACGTTCGAGGAGTTGATGGTCACCGCGCGGATGCCTGCGCGCGCAGCGGCGGAGACCTGGTCGCGCATGAGCGCCAGCAGCGGCGAGACGATGACGGTCGGCCCGGCACCGCGGTCTCGCAGGAGCTTCGTCGCGACGAAGTACACCGCGGACTTTCCCCATCCCGTGCGCTGCACGACGAGCGCGCGGCGGCGGAACGCCACGAGCGCCTCGATCGCGCGCCACTGGTCGTCGCGCAGGCGCGCGTCGTCGCGTCCCACGAGCGCTCGCAGCGCCGTCTCGGCGTCCTCGCGCAGCGACTCCCCGTCCAGCAGGCCACGGAGCATCGCGAGCTTCGCGCGGCGCACCGCCTCGCCGTCCGCGGTCTGCGACGGCGGCGCGAGCACTCCCTCCGGCCCGGGTCCCGAGGGGGTCGGTGCAGCGAGCGGCGCTGGCGCTTGCACCGACGGGTCCGCCCGGTCTGGCGCGCCGTCCCCTCCGGGACCGGCGGCGGCCTCGGAAGCCGGCTCGGACCACCGCGCGTCGTACGGGTCGTCGAGGGGCGGCTCGTCGGCCGGGTCGAAGGGCAGGTCCGCGTACGGGTCGGAAGAGCTCACCTGCCCGATCGTAGGCGCAGGCGCCCATGCACGTGCCGAGCGTCCCCAGGTGGGGGAGCGGCCGGCACGTGCACGCCAGGCGGTCGTCGCGTCAGGAGCGCATGTCCATGACCACGCGACCGTCGATGGTGCCGGCCTCCATCTCGTCGAAGATCGTGTTGATCTCCTCGAGCGGGCGCACGCTGTACGTCGGGCTCACCTTGCCGCGGGCGAAGAAGTCGATCGCCTCGGCCATGTCCTTGCGCGTCCCGACGATCGACCCGCGGACCGTCAGGCCGAAGAGGACCGTCGTGAAGATGTCGAGCGGGAACTTCTCCGGCGGCAGCCCGACGAGCGAGACCGTGCCACCGCGGCGCAGCGCGCCCACGGCCTGGGGGAAGGCGTGCGCGTTGACCGCCGTGACGAGGGCGCCGTGCACCCCGCCACCGGTCTGCTCCTGGATCTCCGCCGCGGCGTCGGGCGACGTGGCCGCGTTCACGGTGACCTCGGCGCCGTGCTTGCGCGCGAGGGCGAGCTTGGCGTCGTCCACGTCGACGGCGGCCACCCGGCGGCCCATGGCCACGGCGTACTGGACCGCGATGTGGCCGAGACCGCCGATGCCCGAGATCAGGACCCACTCGCCCGGCTGTGTGTCGGTGACCTTCAGGCCCTTGTAGACGGTGACGCCCGCGCACAGGATCGGGCCGACGGCGGACTCGTCGACACCGTCCGGGACGACGGGGCAGTAGCGGGCGTCGACGAGCATGTACTGCCCGAAGGACCCGTCGACGGAGTAGCCGCCGTTCTTCTGCGCGGGGCACAGGGTCTCCCAGCCCGTCTCGCAGTACTCGCACTCGCCGCACGCGCTCCACAGCCACGCGTTGCCGACGAGGTCGCCGACCTTCACGCGCGTCACCTGCTCGCCGACGGCGACGACGCGCCCGACCCCCTCGTGCCCCGGCACGAACGGCGGAGCCGGCTTCACCGGCCAGTCGCCGTGCGCGGCGTGCAGGTCGGTGTGGCACACGCCCGTGTAGTCCACCTTGACGAGCGCCTCGTGCGGTCCGGGGGTCGGCACCTCCAGCTCGTCGATCGAGAGCGGGCGGGCGAAGTCGTGGACGACGGCGGCGCGCATGGTGGTCATCGCGATCTCCTCGGGTTGTGGTCGGTGAGGGTCTCTCGCCCTCGACGCTACGCCCGGCCCGGCACCGTAGGGCCGCTCCGGGGACGACCGAGGACTCACGGCGACGCAGCCCGGGACCTTCGTCCTTCCACGACGAGCGCGATCGTCCCCGCGACGACCACGACCCACTCGGCCACGGCAGCGAGCACCTGCTGCGTCCCGCGCACCGTCTCGTTCACGCCGAAGAACCCGACCGTCGTCGACAGGTAGAACGCCGCGAGCGTGAGCGCCCCGAAGCCGACCGCGCCGAGCAGCGGCAGCCAGTGCCGCCACACGAGCACGAGGACGCCCAGGACGAGTCCCGCGACCGCGTTGAGCAGGAAGAGCGGTCCCACGACGTCGAGGTCCGCGTAGCCCTCGACGTACAGGACGAGGTGGACGTCGGCCGAGAGCAGCAGCCCGGCCGCCGTCACGCCCCGGAGCACCCACGCGCCCCGGGCGCGCGGCCCGGGCGACGGGGGACCCGGAGGTCCGGTCAGGGTCATCGCGGTTCCGTCCGGTGGACGAGCGAGGGGGCCGGGGTCGGCGTGCGGGCCGGCGGGTGCGGCCGTGATGGGCTGGCGTGCGGGGGCGGACGCACGTCCCCGGTGCTTCAATTGAAGCGCCGTCCCGCGCGCGGCGCTCGTCGGACGGTCGTCGTGGTGCGGTGCTGCCGGACGCTGCCGGACGACGACGTCTCCCGGTACACCGCTGCGACGGAGGCCATGATGGACGGACCGGACCGCGAGGAGCGGATCGTCGAGCGGTACGTCGACCGGGACGGGCCCACCCGGCGATCGGTCCTCGCGGGGACCGGCTCGGGCGCGGCCCTGCTGCTCCTGGCCGCGTGCGGCGGCGGGGCGCCGTCGGGCACGGGCGATCCGTCCGGGACGGAGGGCGAGGGCGACGAGGGTTCCGGGGCGATGCCGCCGGGCGAGGTGCTCGCACGGGCCGACGACGTCCCGGTGGGCGGCGCGCTGAGCGTCACGGTCGGCGGTGCCCAGCTCCTCGTGACGCAGCCCGAGGAGGGGACGTTCGCCGCGTTCAGCGCGATCTGCACGCACCAGGGCTGCACGGTCGCGCCGGGCGACGGGGAGCTGCTCTGCCCGTGCCACGCCTCGCGGTACGACCTCGCGACCGGCGCGGTTCTCGGCGGCCCGGCGCCCGAGCCGCTCCCGGAGGTGCCCGTCGCGGTCGCGTCCGGCGAGGTGACGTCGGCCTGACGTCCCACCCGGTGGCGGCGCACCGCGGACGACGGTGACCGCGTGCCGGACGACCGCCCCGTGGTCGTCCGGTCGCTTCGTAGACTGTGGAGGTGACCCCACCCACCGTCGCCGGGACCTCCGGGCTGCCGCTGCGCCCCGAGCTCGCGGGCATCGAGCCGTACGGCGCGCCGCAGCTCGACGTGCCCGTCCTCCTCAACGTCAACGAGAACCCGCACGCACCGGGCCCCGCCGTCGTCGCGACGATCACCGAGCACGTCCGGGCCGCGGCCGCCGGGCTCAACCGGTACCCGGACCGCGACTTCCACGCGCTGCGTACCGACCTCGCGGCGTACCTGCGGGTGGAGTCGGGCGTGCACCGCGAGCCCGAGCAGCTCTGGGCGGCCAACGGGTCCAACGAGATCATGCTCCACGTCCTGCAGGCCTTCGGCGGGCCGGGGCGCACCGCGGTCTCCTTCGCGCCGACCTACTCCATGTACCCCGAGTACGCGCGCGACACGCACACGGACTGGGTCGTCGGGCGTCGGGCCGAGGACTTCGCGCTCGACCCCGACCACGCGCGGGACGTCGTCCTGCGCGAGCAGCCGTCCGTGATCCTGCTCGCGAGCCCGAACAACCCCACGGGCACGGCACTGCCGGCCCCGACGGTCGAGGCCGTCTGCGAGGCGGCGCTCGCGGTGCGCGTCCCGACGCGTGACGGGGACGCCCCTGCGGTCGTGGTGGTCGACGAGGCGTACGGGGAGTTCCGGCGCGAGGGCACGCCGTCCGCGCTCGAGCTGCTCGACCGCTACCCGAACCTCGCGGTCACGCGCACGATGTCGAAGGCGTTTGCGCTCGCCGGTGCTCGCGTGGGATATCTCACGGCGTCCCGCGAGCTCGTCGACGCGCTGCGCGTCGTGCGCCTGCCGTACCACCTGTCGGCCGTCACGCAGGCGGTCGCGCGGGGCGCGCTCGCGCACGCCGGCGAGCTCCTGGCGCAGGTCGACACGCTGCGTGCCGAGCGCGACGCGACCGTCGCGTGGCTGCGCTCGCTGCGCCACCCGGACGGCCGCGCGCTCGAGGTCGCGGACTCCGACGCGAACTTCGTCCTCTTCGGCACGTTCGCCGACCGGCACGCGGTCTGGACCGGTCTGTTGGAGCGGGGCGTGCTCATCCGGGAGACTGGGCCGGACGGATGGCTACGGGTGTCGATCGGCACCCACGACGAGATGCGGGCGTTCCGGGACGCCCTCGTGGAGGTGGCAGGACTGTGAGTCGTACGCAGGGGTCAGGGCGCACCGCGCGCATCGAACGCGCGACGAGCGAGTCGAGCGTGCTCGTCGAGCTCGACCTCGACGGGACGGGACGGACGCAGATCTCGACGACGGTCCCGTTCTACGACCACATGCTCACCGCCCTGGGCAAGCACTCGCTCATCGACCTCACGGTCGAGGCGACGGGCGACACGCACATCGACGCGCACCACACGGTCGAGGACGTCGCGATCGCGATCGGCGAGGCGCTGCGCGTCGCGCTCGGCGACAAGCGCGGCATCTCGCGCTTCGGCGACGCGACGGTCCCGCTCGACGAGGCGCTCGCGCTCGCGGTCGTCGACGTGTCGGGCCGCCCGTACCTCGTGCACTCGGGCGAGCCCGAGGGGCAGGAGTACCACCTGATCGGCGGACACTTCACGGGGTCGCTCACGCGGCACGTGCTCGAGTCGATCGCCCACCACGCGGGCATCTGCCTCCACGTGCGGGTCCTCGCCGGCCGCGACCCGCACCACGTCGTGGAGGCCCAGTTCAAGGCCCTCGCCCGCGCGCTGCGCGCCGCCGTCGCGCCCGACCCGCGCGTCGAGGGCATCCCGTCGACGAAGGGCACCCTGTGAGCACCGACCCGACCCCCGCCGTGCCGGGCGACGACCCCGCACGCGCCGAGGCCGCCCTCGAGGGGCTCGAGATCCCGGACGACCTGTCGTCGCTGACCGCCGGGTCGGACCCGGAGCTCGTCGCGCTCGTCACGCAGATCGCGGGCGCCGAGCCGCTCGCGGCGGCGTGCTCGCTCGCCCAGGTCGAGGCCGACGTCGTCGCGACCGACGTGGGCGCCGTCGCGGTGCTCCGGGACCGGTCCGGTGACGCGCCCGCGCGAGCCGCCGCCGCTCTCAGCACCCTCGTGAAGGGCGTCCCGCTCATCCTCGTCGAGCGCCGGGGCGAGCAGCTCAGGATGACGCGCTGGAGCGACGGCGCGGCCGGAGACTCCCTCGCCCCCGGGCTCGTGCTGGGCGGCGCTCCCGAGGCGCTCGAGGACCTGCTCACGGGCTCGACCGTCGTCGCGGACCTCGACGGCGTCGTCGCGAGCTCGTCCATCTCCCGGTGGAAGGCGATGCGGCTGCTGACGGCCGCCGGCCGACGGGCGCGCAAGAGGTGAGCGCCGCGACCGGAGGGCCCGTGGCCGGCCGCCGCCCGTCGGTGGTCGTCCTCGACTACGGGTTCGGCAACGTGCGCTCCGCCGTGCGCGCCCTCGAACGCGTCGGCGCGGACGTCGAGCTCACCGCCGACCGCGCCCGCGCGCAGGACGCGGACGGGCTCGTGGTGCCCGGCGTCGGGGCGTTCGCGGCCGTCATGGAGGGTCTCCGGGCGGTGCGCGGGCACGAGATCGTGGGACGCCGGCTCGCGGGCGGGCGACCCGTGCTCGGCATCTGCGTCGGCATGCAGGTGATGTTCGCGCAGGGGGACGAGCACGGCACGCTCACCGACGGGCTCGGGGAGTGGCCGGGCCTCGTCGACCGCCTCGAGGCCGAGATCGTCCCGCACATGGGCTGGGACACGGTCGAGGCCCCGGAGGGCACCGTCCTCCTCGACGGCATCCAGGACGAACGCTTCTACTTCGTGCACTCGTACGCCGCGCGCACCTTCACGCTCGGCGACGACCTGCCGTCCGACTCGCCGATCCGGCGCCCGCTCGTCACGTGGTCGGACCACGGCGGACGGTTCGTCGCCGCCGTCGAGAACGGCCCGCTGTCCGCGACCCAGTTCCACCCGGAGAAGTCCGGAGACGCCGGCGCGGCCCTGCTGGAGAACTGGGTCCGCACGCTCTGACCGACGTCCCGGGCGGGTCGGCGGCCTGCCGTCGGCCGTGGCCGGTCCGTCCTCACCACCCGGCGCGGGAGCCCGCGCCACGACCGATGGAGAACCTCGTGACCGACCGCCTCGTGCTGCTCCCCGCCGTCGACGTCGCCGACGGCCAGGCCGTCCGCCTCGTCCAGGGCGAGGCGGGCTCCGAGACCTCGTACGGCGACCCGCTCGCCGCCGCTCTCGACTGGCAGTCGGGCGGTGCGGAGTGGATCCACCTCGTGGACCTCGACGCGGCGTTCGGGCGAGGGTCGAACGCGGAGCTCCTCGCCGACGTCGTCGGCCGTCTCGACGTCCAGGTCGAGCTGTCGGGCGGCATCCGCGACGACGCGTCGCTCGAGCGCGCGCTCGCCACGGGAGCCCGGCGCGTGAACCTCGGCACCGCCGCGCTGGAGAACCCGGAGTGGACGGCGAAGGTCATCGCCGAGCACGGCGACGCGGTCGCCGTCGGCCTCGACGTGCGGGGCACGACGCTCGCCGCGCGCGGCTGGACCGAGGAGGGCGGCGACCTGTGGGAGGTCCTCGACCGCCTCGAGTCGGCAGGCTGCGCGCGCTACGTCGTGACGGACGTGACGAAGGACGGGACGCTGCGCGGCCCGAACCTCGAGCTCCTGCGCGACGTCGCCTCGCGCACCGACGCCCCGGTCGTCGCCTCGGGCGGCATCTCGAGCCTGGCGGACCTCGAGGCGCTGCGCGCGCTCGTGCCCGCCGGCATCGAGGGCACCATCGTCGGCAAGGCGCTGTACGCCGGGGCCTTCACGCTGCCGCAGGCGCTCGACGTGGCGGGCCGGCCGTGACCGTGGGTGACAGTACCCAGGACCACCCGTCGGGCCAGTCGTCGGGGACCGGGAAGGCGCTGCCGCCGTCGTCGGGCTTCTCGGGCGACGACGGCTCGGCCGACCCGGAGCTCGCCGCGACGCTCGTCGCCCACCAGGGCGGCGAGGCGACGATCGCCCAGGTCGTGCACCGGCTCGCGAGCACGCGCGTCCTCGTGCCGATCCTCGCCGAGCTCGAGTCGTCGGCCGAGGGGGAGCACGGCCACACCGTCGACAAGGAGGCGTCGGCCGGCGTCGTCGCGCTCCAGGCGCCCGACGGCCGCCGCGCTCTGCCGGTGTTCACCTCGGTCGCGTCCATGGCGGCCTGGCGGGCGGACGCGCGTCCGGTGCCGGTGGACGCGCGCCGCGCGGCGCTGTCCGCCGTGAGCGAGGACTGGGCGCTGCTCGTCGTCGACCCCGCGGGTCCCGTCACCGTGCTCGTGCCGCGCCCCGCGGTCTGGGCGCTCGCACAGGGCGAGGAGTGGGAGCCCGCCGTGGCCGGCGGCGTCGTGGCGCCCGCGGTCCAGGACGCCGTCGTGACCGCTGTCGCGGGCGTGCCCCACGTCGCGCGCGCGTGGGCCGAGCCCGGCCGGCGCGCCGAGGTCGCGGTCGTCCTGCGGATCGACGCGGGACTCGACCGCGCAGGCCTCGACGCGGTGCTCGCCCAGGTCAACGCCGCGCTCGCGACGAACGACGTCGTGTCGGCGCGCGTGGACGGCCTCGAGCTGCGGATCGGCCGGGCGGACTGACGCTCCCCGCCGACCCAGGCGGACCGCGTCAGCCTCGGCGGAGCCTGCCGATCGCCCAGGCGAGCGACGCCGCCACGCCGACGATCGCGAG
Source organism: Cellulosimicrobium sp. PMB13 (assembly GCF_051294865.1). NCBI lineage: Bacteria > Bacillati > Actinomycetota > Actinomycetes > Micrococcales > Promicromonosporaceae > Cellulosimicrobium > Cellulosimicrobium sp. PMB13. Next base: position 2,844,023 of record NZ_CP145910.1, read on the forward strand.
GACGGCCTGACCGCCGAGCACGACGCGGTTCACGTCGACCGCGGGCTGCCAGCGCACGCCCGCGTCGTCGACCACGTAGACGCCCGTGGCCTTGACCCGGACACCGAACCCCCCGCCGCCGCCCGAGCCCTCGCCACCGGCGTCGCCGCCCGCGTTGCCGGACCCGGGGCCCTCGGACGGCTTGCCAGAGGTCTCGGGTGCCTCGGACGGCGCCGGCGACCGGCCGAGGTGGAAGGGCCAGTCGGCCGCTCCCTTCCCGGACAGCTCGCCGGAGCCGGAGCCCCAGCCGGACCCGGTACCGCCCCAGACCGTGGCCACCGGGATGACGAGCGTGGAACCGCGCTCGTAGGCGTCCCCGTAGACGCGGCGGACGGTCAGGGTGTCGCGTGCAGCCTGCGTGATGTGCGCCGGGTCGACGGCGGGCGTGTCGCCGGGGCTCGCGTTCGTTGTCATGCCGCCGAGACTAGACCTCCGCGGCACGTCGCGCGCGGCTCAGCCGTCGCACTCCGTCACGGCGCTGAAGGACGACTCGTCGGCGAGGAGGTCGCGCAGCGTGCTCACGGGGACGAGCAGGCTCTTGTCGGTCGAGGTCTTCGCGTAGACGACGCCGATGACCTCGCCGGCGTCGTTGAGCGCGGCCGACCCGGAGCTGCCCGGCTCGACCGGGGCGTCGGTCACCAGGACCTCGCCGAGATTCTCGTGCAACGGGTCCGTCGTCGTCCCGATCACGGAGCCCTCCGTGACCGTGAGCCGGCCGCCCTCCGGGTAGCCCACGACCGTGACCGGGTCGCCGGGCGCCGGGTCCGCGGCCGCGAGCGTCGGCGCCGACGGCAGGTCCTCGGCGGTGCGCACGATCGCGAGGTCGGCGAGCCCTGCGGTGCTCGCGGTCTGCGCGGCGATGTCCCGGCCGTCGTAGGTGAGGAGCTGCAGCGAGCGCGACGAGTCCACGACGTGCTTGTTCGTCACGAGGGTGCGCGCGTCGAGCGCGAACCCCGACCCCGTCGAGAGGCCCTCGCAGCCGACGTTGCGGATCCGCACGGCCATCCGGCGCACCGCGTCCGAGCCGTCGGGGGACAGGACCTCCGACCCGGCGGGCTCGTCCGGTGCGGCGAACGACGGCACGACGCTCTGCGGCACCGGGTCGGGCAGCTCCGGCAGCACGCCGCACCCGGCGACGACGGACGTTACGAGGACGGTCGCGACGAGCGCGTCGGTCATCCTCCGCGTCATCCCGCGAGCTCCTGCTGGAGCTGCGCGTTCGCGTCGGTCGCCGCCTGGCAGAGCTCGTCGACCTGGCCGGAGAAGCGCTCGAGGTCGGCCGGGTCGTACGCGTCGCGGTTGTTGAGGTAACCGATGAGCTGGGACTGCGCCGTCGTGCACTGTCCGAGCGCCGCCGCGACCTTGCCGGCCGCGTCGGAGACGCGGCTCTGGTAGTCGAGGTACTGCTGCGAGGCCTCGTTCTCGTCGCCGAGCTGGGCCTTCTCGTTGGCGAGCTCGGTGATCCTGTCCTGCGCGGTGGTGAGCTGGCCGCGGGCCGACTCGAGCTCGGCGTTGGCGCCGTCGAGGTCCGCCTCCAGGCGCGCGACGTCCTCGCCGAGCGCCCGAGCCTGGGACTCCCAGTCCGCGCTGCTCTCCTGCCAGCGCGTGGTGGTCACCCAGAGGTAGGCGCCCACCCCGACAGCGCCGGCGAGCAGCAGGGAGAGGAGGACGATCGTCACGACGGCACGCCGGCGCCGACGGCTCCGGGGGGCGGGCGCCGAGGACGGCTGCGCGGGTCCCTGCTCGGGCGACCCGGTCGCTTGCACGGGCACCTGCTCGGAACCTGCGCGCACCGGGTCGTCGCCCGGCCAGGAGCGCTCGGTGGGTGGACCGGAGGGAGCCACGCTGCCGGGCACGGGACTGCCGGGCGCGGGGCTGCCGGATGACGGAGGCGGCGGCGGGATGCTCAACTCACCGCACCCGTGAACTTCTCGCCGGGACCGTCACCGGGGGCGTCCGGGTAGACCGAGGCCTCGCGGAACGCGAGCTGGAGGGAGCGCAGGCCGTCACGCAGGGACCGCGCGTGCTGGTTGCCGATGTCCGGCGCGCTCGCCGTGACGAGGGCGGCGAGCGCGTTGATGAGCTTGCGCGCCTCGTCCAGGTCGAGGTGTCCTTGCGCGTCCGCGTCCTCCGCGAGCCCGCACTTCACGGCCGCGGCGCTCATGAGGTGCACCGCGGCCGAGGTGATGACCTCCACGGCGGCGACGTCGGCGATGTCGCGCACGGCGTCGGTCGAGGGGTCCTGCGCGGGGGCGTTCTCGATGCTCATGGCCTCCATCTTTCCATCCGGTCCTGCGCGACGGTGCCGACCCGTCGTCGAGCCGTGCGCAAGACGTCCGCCGAGACGCGGGAAGCCGCCCCGGATCCGGGGATCCGGGGCGGCCTCGTCGGTCCGGGCGCCGGGCGGGCGCCGTTCCGTGGGTGTCAGACGCGCACGGGCTCGCTCGCCGTGCCGGGCTCGCCGGCCTCGACCGGTGCGCCCTTCGCCTCGAGCGCGACGCGCAGCGCCGCGCCGAGCTCGGCGTCGACGTTCGTCCAGTACTGGATCGCGCGCTCGCGGATCTCGGCGCTCTGCACGCCGCCCACGTGGCCCGTGATCGTCTCGAGGAACCGGGTGCGGGCCGGGCCGTCGAAGACCTCGCGGTACAGGGTGCCGGCCTGGCCGAAGTCGTCGTCCTCGGGGTGGAGCGTCGCGGCGGCGCGCGTGAGCTCGCCGTCCGCCTCCCAGCCGGCGGACTCGGCCGCGCGCGCCGGGTCGGCGTGCGCGCCGCCGCGGCTGTTGGGTGCGTAGACCGGCGTCGTGGCGGGGGAGAAGGAGTAGCGCATGGAGCCGTCCTTCGCGTACGAGTGGCCACCCTCCTCGGCGCCGCGCGGGGCGTTCACCGGGAGCTGCGCGTGGTTGGTGCCCACGCGGTACCGGTGCGCGTCCGCGTAGGAGAAGATGCGCGCGAGGAGCATCTTGTCGGGGCTCGCCGCGATGCCGGGCACGAAGTTGCTCGGCGCGAACGTCGCCTGCTCGATCTCCGCGAAGTAGTTCTCGGGGTTGCGGTTGAGCTCCATCACGCCGACCTCGATCAGCGGGTAGTCGCCGTGCGGCCAGACCTTGGTGAGGTCGAACGGGTTGAAGCGGTAGGTCTTCGCGTCCTCGTACGGCATCACCTGGACGGACAGGGTCCAGCGCGGGAAGTCGCCCGCCTCGACGTGCTCGTACAGGTCGCGGATGTGGTGGTCGGCATCCGAGCCGGCGAGCTGGGCGGCCTCGTCCGCGGTGAGGTTGTCGATGCCCTGCTGGGTCGTGAAGTGGTACTTGACCCAGAAGCGCTCGCCCGCCGCGTTGATCCACTGGTAGGTGTGCGAGCCGAAGCCGTCCATGTGGCGCCAGCTCGACGGCAGGCCGCGGTCGCCCATGAGCCACGTGACCTGGTGCGCCGACTCGGGGGACAGGGTCCAGAAGTCCCACTGCATGTCGTTGTCGCGCAGGTTCGACCCCGGCAGGCGCTTCTGCGAGCGGATGAAGTCCGGGAACTTGATGCCGTCGCGCAGGAAGAACACCGGGGTGTTGTTGCCGACGAGGTCATAGTTGCCCTCGGTCGTGTAGAACTTCAGCGCGAAGCCGCGCGGGTCGCGCCACGTGTCGGGGGACCCGTGCTCCCCGGCGACGGACGAGAAGCGGGCGAGCATCTCGGTCTGCGTCCCCGGCTGGAAGACGGCGGCACGCGTGTAGGCGCTCACATCCTTCGTCACCGTGAACGTGCCGAACGCGCCGCCGCCCTTGGCGTGGACGACGCGCTCCGGGACGCGCTCGCGGTTGAACTGCGCGAGCTTCTCGACGAGGTAGTGGTCGTGCAGGACGATCGGGCCGTCGGCGCCGACGGACTGCGAGTGGGCGTCGGACGCGACGGGCGCTCCGGCGTTCGTCGTCGTGTACGGGGAGGTCATGAGGCGCTCCTTCCAGCGGACCCGGCGAGCGAGCACGGGGTCCGTAACGGGATCATCGTGAGATAACGGGCGTCCGTGGGTGCGCGAGGTCCACCGGTCCACCCAGTAGGGGTCAGGGCGCGCAGTCGGGGCACAGGCCCCAGAACGTCACCTCGGCGGTGTCGATCCGGAACCCGGAGGTGCTGCTCGGGGTGAGGCACGGGGCGTGGCCCTCGGTGCAGTCGACGTCGGAGACGGCGCCGCACGCGCGGCACACGACGTGGTGGTGGTTGTCGCCGAGGCGGCGCTCGTACCGGGCGGGGTGGCCGGCCGGCTCGATGCGCCGCAGCAGGCCCTTGTCGGTCAGCGTGTTGAGGACGTCGTAGACCGCCTGCACGGAGACCGACCCGAGCGCGGCGCGCACCGCACGCAGCACGGCGTCCGCGTCGGCGTGCTGGCGGGCGTCGACGGCGTCGAGCACCGCGAGCCGCGCCGCCGTGACGCGCAGGCCGTGCTCGCGCAGCTCGGCCTCGTAGCCCGTCCCGTGCGGCGCCCGCGCCGCACGCTCGGGTGCGGCCGGGGACCGCGTGGATCCCGTCGTCATGACCACACCCTAACCTCCTTCTCTGGAAGAGTTCCAATGATGGAGATCGTCTAGTTGCGAGTCTCGCGGGGTGGTCGCCGTGGTCGGGTCCGCGGTCGTCGGGGAAGCAGCCGACCTCTGGTAGTCTTGATGGCTGACCGACCTGCACGACGTGCGTCGGTGATCGGGAGCGGCCTCGAGAGGCCGCCACGAGCACCGAGGCAGGCCAGTGCGGGTGCGCAAGTGGATCCCATCCCACCCGGGTCTCGACCGTCGACGTGATGTCGCGACAGAGGCCGGGTCCTGGTCCGGACGGCTCGCCCTCGTGGTGCGTCGCCCAGACGTGGTCGTCGTGGTGCAGCCGCGGCTACCGGAACGATGGCCTCCGCCCTGCGCTCAGGGACGGGGGCCTTCCTCGTTCCGGGCGGTCTACCGACGACTTCCTAGGAGCATCACATCAGCGAGCCTCGCATCAACGATCGGATCCGCGTCCCCGAGGTCCGACTCATCGGTCCTGGCGGGGAGCAGGTCGGCGTCGTCCGCACCGAGGTTGCCCTGAGCCTTGCCCAGGACGCGGACCTCGACCTGGTCGAGGTCGCCCCGGACGCCCGCCCGCCCGTCTGCAAGCTCATGGACTTCGGCAAGTTCAAGTACGAGTCGGACATGAAGGCGCGCGAGGCGCGGCGGAACCAGGCGAACACGGTTCTCAAGGAGATCCGTTTCCGGCTGAAGATCGACCCGCACGACTACGGCACCAAGAAGGGCCACGTCGAGCGGTTCCTCTCGGCCGGCGACAAGGTCAAGGTCATGATCATGTTCCGCGGTCGTGAGCAGTCGCGTCCCGAGATGGGCGTCCGCCTGCTGCAGCGTCTCGCGGACGACGTCTCCGAGCTCGGCTTCGTCGAGTCGATGCCCAAGCAGGACGGGCGCAACATGACGATGGTGCTCGGCCCGGTGAAGAAGAAGGCCGACGCGAAGAGCGAGCAGCGCAAGCGCGCCCAGGAGGCCGAGCCCCGGCTGACGAAGTCCGCGCAGCGCGCTGCGCAGCGCGAGCCGGGCGCACCGGACGACGACGCGTCAGACGTCGAGCAGGACGCACAGGTCACGAGCCCGGTCGCGGAAGCGCCCGTCGCCGAGACCGCCGTCGCGGAGCCCGCGGTCGAGACGCCCACGGAGGCGCCGGTCGAGGACGCACCCGTCGCGGAGGCCTCGGCGCCCGCGAAGGCCCCGGCACCGGCGAAGGCTCCCGCCCCGGCGAAGTCCCCGGCGCCGACCAGGGCGTCCGCGCCCGCGAAGGCTCCGGCCCCCGCCAAGGCGCCTGCGGCGCAGCGTCCTCGCGCGCAGTCCGCGGAGCCGGCCCGGCCGGCCGCGCCGCGCCCCCCGGCGCCCCGCCCTGCCGCGGCACCGGCACCGGCGTCGTCGGGCACGCCCAAGCCCGCCGTGCCGCGGCCTGCACCGAAGCCGGGTGCGCCGCGTCCCGCGCCGAAGCCCGCCCCGCGCGGCAAGGCCGGCTGACGCCCGGCCCATCGACCGAAACTGCTCGGGGTCCGGACCCACCGGCCCGGACCCGAACACGTCGGCCACCGCGAGGTGGCTGACCGGACACAAGGAGACACGGCAGCCATGCCGAAGAACAAGACGCACTCGGGTGCCAAGAAGCGCTTCCGCATCACGGGTACCGGCAAGGTCATGCGCGAGCAGGCCAACGCTCGACACCTGCTCGAGCACAAGGCGACCAAGCGCAAGCGCCGCCTCGCCCAGGACCAGGTGGTCTCGCCCGCCGACGTCAAGTCCATCAAGAAGCTGCTCGGCAAGTGACCCGGTCGCGGTGACGGCACCCCGTCGCCGACCGGCTCACCCTGAGCCCCGAACTGCAAGGAGCATCACGTGGCACGCGTGAAGCGGGCGGTCAACGCCCAGAAGAAGCGCCGTACGACCCTCGAGCGCGCAGCGGGCTACCGCGGCCAGCGCTCGCGCCTCTACCGCAAGGCGAAGGAGCAGGTCACCCACTCCCTCGTCTACTCCTACCGTGACCGCAAGGCGCGCAAGGGCGACTTCCGCAAGCTGTGGATCCAGCGGATCAACGCTGCGTCGCGCGCCCAGGGCCTGACGTACAACCGCCTCATCCAGGGCCTCAAGGCCGCGGGTGTCGAGGTCGACCGTCGCCTGCTCGCGGAGCTCGCGGTCAACGACGTGGTGGCGTTCAACGCGCTCGTCCAGGTCGCGAAGGACGCGCTCCCCGAGGACGTCAACGCGCCCAAGGCCGCGGCCTGAGCAGCCGCACCGACGCCACGGACGCCCGGCCGGTGCCCGACCCCCTCGACCCCACGCTGACGAACCCTCGCAGCGACCGGGTCAGGGCGGTCCGGGCCCTGTCCGGGCGTCCGGCGCGTTCGCGGCACGGTCAGCTCCTCGTCGAGGGCCCGCAGGCCGTCCGGGAGGCCGTCCGGCATGCCGCCGACCGTGTGCGCGACCTCTACGTGACGCCCTCCGCGGCGCAGCGCTACGCCGAGATCCTCGCGGACGCGCACGACGCGGGGCTGCACGTCCACGTCGGCACCCCCGAGGTGCTCACGACGATGAGCCCTGACGCGCAGGGGGTGTTGGCGGTCGTCCGCCAGGAGTACCCCCGTCTGGACGACGCGCTCGCGGTGGCCTCGGCCGGCGCCGACGGGCCCTTGCTGGTCGCGGTCCTCGCGACGGTCCGCGACCCGGGCAACGCCGGGACCGTGATCCGTGCCGCCGACGCGGCCGGGGCGGACGTCGTCGTCCTCGCGGGCGACAGCGTGGACGTGCACAACCCCAAGGTCGTGCGCTCGACGGCCGGTTCGCTGTTCCACCTCCCCGTCGTGTCGGGCGTCGCGCTCGACGAGACGGTCCGCGCGCTGCACGCCGCAGGCCTGCTCGTCCTCGCGGCCGACGGTGCGGGGGACCACGACCTCGACGACCTCCTCGACGTCGCCGGGGTCCCGGGGGACGTGGGTGACGTGGACGGTACCGTCGACGACGTGCCGGACCTCGCCCGGCCGACCGCCTGGGTGTTCGGGAACGAGGCCTGGGGCCTCCCGGAGCAGGACCGCGCGCTCGCGGACGCGGTCGTCCGCGTCCCCATCCGCGGCCGGGCCGAGTCGCTCAACCTCGCGACCGCGGCGACGGTCTGCCTCTACGCGTCGAGCCGTGCGCAGCGGGGGCGCCGCCCGTGAGACTGTTCGCCGCCCTGTATCCCGACGCCGCGGCGTGCGACCACCTCGACCTCGCGCTCGGGGCGGTGCGCGCCCAGGAGTCGCTCCGGCCCGACGGCGCGCCCCTCGTGCGCTGGACGCCGCGCGAGCTGTGGCACCTCACGGTCTCGTTCTACGGCGAGGTGCCCGACGGCGCGGTCCCCGAGCTCGTCGACGCCCTCACCGAGGTGGCGGACGCCACGCCCCCGCTCGAGCTCAACCTGCACGGCGCGGGCGTCTTCGACCGGCGGGTCCTGTGGGTGGGCGTGGGCGGCCCGCGCGCGGACCTCGACCACCTGCGCGCGCTGAGCGCCGCCGCCGCGGAGGCCGGCTCGGTGGCCGGTGCGCACGTCGACCGCCGCCCGCGCCAGCGCGCGCACCTCACGGTCGCGCGGGCCTCGGCCGGGGCGCGCCAGGCCGAGCGGCGCGCCGGACGGCGCGGGAGACCCGCCGGGCCGACGCTGCGCGACGCGCTCGAGGGGCCCGCCGCGGCGCTCGCCGTCTACGACGGTCCCCGCTGGCAGGCGACGCGGCTCGCCGTCGTCGCGTCGGACCTCGGTGCGGGGCGGCCCGTGCACCACGAGATCGCGGACCTGCCGTTCGCCGTCGCCGCCGGACCGGCTGTGCGAGGATGACGACGTGACCGCGCGAGCTGATCGTCGATTTACCGGGCCCGTCACGGGCCCGCGCTGCTGACGCGCCGTCACGCCTCCTGACCAGGACGCAGACGGGACCGAGAGGTCCGGGCACCGACGGGCGCCCTAGAATGTCGCGGACGCGCTCGGCGTGTCCGCGCGTCCGGCCTCCGTGATGCGCCCGTGGGCCTCTGACCGTCCCGCCAGCTGTCCAGCCACCGCCAGGAAGGCTCGTATGTCCAGCCCTGACGCCGTCGCCACCCACGACGGACCCTCCACCGACGTGCCGTCGCCGCTCGACGCCGACGCCCTGCAGCGCGCGCTCGACGCCGCGCTCGCTGCCGTGGCCGCGGCCACCGACCTCGACGCGCTGAAGCACGTCCGGACCGAGCACGCGGGCGACCGCAGCGCCCTCGCGCTCGCGAACCGGCAGATCGGTTCCCTCGCGCCCGAGGACAAGAAGACCGCCGGCCGGCTCCTCGGCCCGCTCCGTGGTCGCCTGAACCAGGCCCTCGCCGCGCGGCAGGCCGAGCTCGAGACGGAGCGCGACGAGCGCGTCCTCGTCGAGGAGGCCGTCGACGTCACGCTGCCGACCGACCGCGCGCCGCGCGGCGCGCGCCACCCGCTCGAGACGCTCCAGGAGCGGGTCGCCGACTTCTTCGTGGGGCTCGGCTGGGAGATCGCCGACGGGCCCGAGGTCGAGGCGGAGTGGTTCAACTTCGACGCGCTGAACTTCGGTCCCGACCACCCGGCGCGCCAGATGCAGGACACCTTCTACGTCGCGGGCGACGGTGACGAGCCGTCGAACCTCGTGCTGCGCACCCACACGTCGCCCGTGCAGGCGCGCTCGCTCCTCGCACGCGGCGTGCCGCTGTACGTCGCGTGCCCGGGCAAGGTGTTCCGGACGGACGCGCTCGACGCGACCCACACGCCCGTCTTCCACCAGGTCGAGGGCATCGCGGTCGACAAGGGTCTGACGATGGCCAACCTCCTGGGGACGCTCGACGCGTTCGCGCAGGCCATGTTCGGGCCGGAGGCGCGCACGCGGCTGCGCCCGAGCTTCTTCCCGTTCACCGAGCCGAGCGCCGAGATGGACCTGTGGTTCCCGCAGAAGAAGGGCGGACCCGGCTGGATCGAGTGGGGCGGCTGCGGCATGGTCAACCCGAACGTGCTGCGCGCGGCGGGCATCGACCCCGAGGTCTACTCCGGCTTCGCGTTCGGCATGGGCATCGAGCGCACGCTCATGCTGCGCCACGAGATCGCGGACATGCACGACATGGTGGAGGGCGACGTACGCTTCTCCGCCCAGCTCGGAAGGGGCGTCTGATGCCGTACGTCGACCTGGACTGGCTCGGCGACCACGTCGAGCTGCCCGCCGGCCTCACGGCCGAGCAGCTCGCCGCCGACCTCGTGCGCGTGGGTCTCGAGGAGGAGGAGGTCCACGGTGCCGCCGTGACCGGTCCGCTCGTCGTCGGCCGCGTGCTCGCGCTGTCGCCCGAGCCGCAGAAGAACGGCAAGACGATCAACTGGTGCCAGGTCGACGTCGGCGCGCACAACGTCGACGGCCTGCCGGCGTCCGAGGGCGGCGAGCCGCGCGGCATCGTGTGCGGGGCGCACAACTTCGGCGAGGGGGACCTGGTCGTCGTCGCGCTCCCGGGCGCGGTGCTGCCCGGTCCGTTCGCCATCGCGAGCCGCAAGACCTACGGCCACGTGTCCGACGGCATGATCTGCTCGCAGCGCGAGCTCGGGCTCGGCGAGGACCACGACGGGATCATCGTGCTCCCGCGCCTCGGGTTCGCCGAGGCCGACCTCACCCCGGGCCAGGACGCCGTCGCGCTGCTCGGGCTCGGGAACGAGGTGCTGGAGATCAACGTCACCCCGGACCGCGGGTACGCGTTCTCCTACCGCGGGGTCGCGCGCGAGTACGCGCACTCGACCGGTGCACGCTTCACCGACCGCGGCCTGGTCACCTCGCTGCCGACGCCGCCCCCGGCCGCGACCCCCGACGGCTTCCCCGTGGAGGTCGACGACGTGTCGCCCGTCCACGGCGTCGACGGGTGCGACCGCTTCGTCACGCGCGTCGTGCGCGGCCTCGACCCGGCGGCGACGACCCCCGCGTGGATGCAGCGCCGCCTCACGGCGTCGGGCATGCGGCCCATCTCGCTCGCGGTCGACGTGACGAACTACGTCATGCTCGACCTCGGCCAGCCGCTGCACGCCTACGACCTCACGCAGGTCGCCGGCCCGATCGTGGTCCGCCGCGCGCAGCCGGCGGAACGGCTCGTCACGCTCGACGACGTCGACCGTGCGCTCGACGCCGAGGACCTCCTCATCACGGACTCGCCCGACGGCGCCCGCGGCTCGCGGGTCCTCGGCCTCGCGGGCGTCATGGGCGGGGCGTCCTCGGAGGTCGGCCCGACGACGACGGACGTGCTCGTCGAGGCGGCGCACTTCGACCCCGTCTCGGTCGCGCGCACGTCGCGCCGGCACAAGCTCTCCAGCGAGGCCGCGAAGCGGTTCGAGCGCGGCGTCGACCCGCGCCTGCCCGCGGTCGCCGCACAGCGCGTCGTCGACCTGCTCGTCGAGCACGGCGGCGGGACCGCCGACCCGGCGGTCTCGGACCTCGACCGCGTGCCCGCCCCGGCCTCCGTGCGCCTGCTCGTCTCGGAGCCGGAGCGGCTCGTCGGCGTGCCCTACTCGGTCGAGCAGATCGTGGGCACGCTGGGCGCGCTGGGCTGCGCCGTCGCGGACGACGTGTCGTCCGGCGGCGGGCCCGACGCGCTCGTGGTCACGCCCCCGTCGTGGCGTCCCGACCTCACCGGCTCGGCGGAGCTGGTCGAGGAGGTCGCGCGGCTCGTCGGCTACGACGAGATCCCGTCGGTGCTGCCGAAGGCACCCGGCGGTCGTGGCCTGACCCGCGAGCAGGCGGTCCGCCGCTCGGTCGCCCGCGCGCTCGCCGCGGCGGGCTTCGTCGAGACGCTCAGCTACCCGTTCGTCGGGACCTCCGAGCTCGATGCGCTGCGCCTGCCCGCCGACGACGAGCGCCGTCGTGCGCTGCGACTGGTCAACCCGCTCGCGGACGACCGGCCGCTGATGCGCACCGACCTGCTCACGACGCTCCTGGAGACGGCGCGCCGCAACGTCGGTCGCGGGATGACGGACCTCGCGGTGTTCGAGACCGGGCTCGTGACGCGTCCGCGCGTCGGCGCCCCGGCCGCGCCCTCGCTCCCGCCGGGCGTGCGCCCGACGGACGACGAGCTCGCGGCGCTCGCGGCCGCGGTGCCGGACCAGCCGCGCCACGTGGCAGGAGTGCTCGTCGGCCGGCGCGAGCGCGCCGGCTGGTGGGGCGAGGGGCGTGCCGCCGACTGGACGGACGCGCTCGACGCCGCCCGGCTCGTCGCCGAGCACGTCGGTGTCGAGGTCGTCGTGACCGCCGACCCCGATCGTGCCCCGTGGCACCCGGGCCGCTGCGCTCGCCTCGCGCTCGCCGACGGGACGGTCGTCGGGCACGCGGGCGAGCTGCACCCGAAGGCGCTCGAGAACCTCGGGCTGCCCGCGCGGTCGGTCGCGTTCGAGGTCGACCTCTCCGCGCTGCTCGCCGGGTCGAGCGCTGAGCCGCTCGTCGCGGCGCCCGTCTCGACGTTCCCCGCCGCGAAGGAGGACCTCGCGTTCGTCGTGGCCGACGACGTCACCGCCGAGGCGCTGCGCTCCGCGGTCGCCGCCGGCGCGGGCGAGCTCCTCGAGGACCTCACGCTGTTCGACGTCTTCACGGGCGAGCAGGTGGGTGAGGGGCGCAAGTCGCTCGCGTTCTCGCTCCGGCTGCGGGCCGCCGACCGGACGCTCACGGCCGACGACGTCGCGCGCGTCCGCGCGGGTGCGGTCGAGGCGGCGCGCGAGCGCGTCGGGGCGGAGCTGCGGGCATGAGCACCGGCACCCGCGCCGACGCGGGCGTGGCGGGGAAGCCCGTCGCGCCCGCGCGCACGGCGCTGGTCACCGGGGCGTCGCGCGGCATCGGCCGGGCGATCGCCGTCGGTCTGACCGCCGCGGGGCTCGACGTCGCGCTGCTGGCCCGCGATGCCGCGCGGCTGCAGGACGTGGCGGACGAGGTCACGGCCGCGGGCGGTGGCCGCGCCGTCGTCGTGACGGCCGACGTCACCGACGCCGGGGCGGTGGCCGCGGCCGTCGCAGCAGCCGAGGCGGAGATCGGCGGGATCGACCTGCTCGTCAACAACGCGGGCCGGGTCGACGCCGAGGTGCCGCTGTGGGAGGCGGACCCCGACGAGTGGTGGGCGATCCTCGAGACGAACGTCCGCGGGCCGTTCCTGCTCGCGCGCACCGTGGTCCCGGGCATGATCGCGCGGGGCGGCGGCCGCGTCGTCGACCTCAACAGCGGCGCGGGCTCGCACGACATGGTCGGTGCGAGCGCGTACAACGCGAGCAAGACGGCGCTCCTGCGCCTCGGCGCGAACCTGCACCGCTCGGGGTACGACCGGGGGCTGCGCACGTTCGAGGTCGCGCCCGGCGTCGTGCAGACGGACATGACGGGCTCGATGGTCATGCACCAGGGACGCACGGAGTGGACCCCGGTCGAGCGCACGGTCGAGATGGTCGTCGCGATCGCCGGGGGCGGGCTCGACGCGTTCTCCGGGTCGTTCGTCCGCGTCACGCACGACTCGCCCGCCTCGCTGCAGGCCGCGCTCGACGACGCCGCCCGGGACGAGCGTGTGGTGCCCGGCCCGGACGGTCGCCGGCTGCGCGTGACGCGCTGGGGCGACGACGACCCGATGCCCGGCGAGCTGCCCGCCCGCTGACGGCTGTACGCAAGGTCACCCACGGATTAGTTGAATGTTCACCTAACAATCCGGGATGCTCTTCTGGACACTCGACCAACACCGTGCCATTCGACGCGGTCGCGGCTCGACAGGACCTCCGGAGGGCGACGGATGACCAGCACACGACCGGTGCGGCAGTGGAACGGGATGACCGTCCCCGACGCGGGCACGTACGTCCTCGACGAGGCGCACAAGCGCGTCGGGTTCGCCGGGCAGCACATGATGGTCTCGCCCGTGCGCGGCGAGTTCACGAGGGCGAGCGCGACGATCCTCGTCGGGGAGGACCCGCTCGCTTCGGCCGTGTCAGCGAGCATCGACTCCGCGAGCCTCACGACGCACAACGCCGACCGGGACGTGCACCTGCACAGCGCCGACTTCCTCGACGTCGAGACCTACCCGACGCTCGATTTCCGCAGCACCGGCGTCCGCTGGCAGGGGAGCCAGGACGACGCCATCCTCGCGTGGGCGCGGCTGCGCAACCGGTCGCCGGAGCGCGCCACCGTCGCGACGGAGCGCACCGCTCCGGCCGAGGCCGGGCACTTCGTCGTGAGCGGCCTGCTGACGATCCGCGACGTCACCCACCCGATCGACCTGAGGATGCGCTACGGCGGCGCGCGTCGCGACCCGTACGGACGCGACATCTTCGGCTTCCACGCCACGGGCGAGTTCGACCGCGAGGACTACGGACTCGTCTGGAACGTGATCCTCGAGACCGGCGGGTTCCTCGTCGGCAAGAAGGTGTCGCTCGAGATCGCGGGCGAGGCGATCCACCAGGAGTGAGGACGGACGGCGCGTCGCGACGGCGTGCCGCACCGCTAGCATGAGCGGACCGACACGGGGTGCCCTGGGACAGGGCTGAGATCACACCCGTCGAACCTGATCTAGCTCGTACTAGCGAAGGGATGTCCGGCGATGACGCTCGCCTCCACGACCTCACCTGCCCCGCGGCCCTCGCGTCCGCGCGTCCTCTCGGTCGCCGGGACGGACCCGACCGGCGGTGCGGGCATCCAGGCCGACCTCAAGGCGTTCTGCGCGCACGGCGCGTACGGCATGGCGGTGACGACCGCGCTCGTCGCGCAGAACACGCACGGCGTCCGGTCCGTGCACGTCCCGGGTCCGGTGTTCCTGCGCGAGCAGCTCGACGCGGTCTCCGACGACGTCCAGATCGACGCGGTGAAGATCGGGATGGTGGCGGACGCCGCGAACGCGCGCGAGATCGCGTCGTGGCTCGACGACCTCGGTGCCTTCCGCCGTGGCGCCGGGGAGCGCGCCCCGTACGTCGTGCTCGACCCGGTCATGGTCGCCACCTCGGGCCACCGCCTGCTGGACGCCGGCGCCGAGCAGGGAGTGCGCGACCTCGCGGCGCGCGCCGACGTCGTCACGCCGAACCTGCCCGAGCTCGCCGTCCTCGCCGGGACGCCGGTCGCGACGACGTGGGACGAGGCGCTCGGGCAGGCGCGCGCGTTCGTCGCGGCGAGCGGGACGGCGGTCCTGCTCAAGGGCGGGCACCTCACCGGCGCGACGTCACCCGACGCCCTCGTGGAGCCCGGCTCTGCGGACGGCGGCGCGGGTCGCGTGACGACGTTCGACGCCGAACGCGTCGACACGCCGCACACGCACGGCACCGGGTGCTCGCTCTCCGCGGCGCTCGCGGCGCTGCGCCCGCAGCGCGCGGGCTGGCCGGAGGCGGCGCGCGACGCGAAGGAGTGGCTCACCGGGGCGCTGCGCGCAGGGGTAGCGCTGCAGGTCGGGTCGGGACGCGGACCGGTCGACCACCTGTACGCGACCTCACCGGTCGACGTGCCGGTCGAGGTGCAGGCTGCCGGCTCCGCCGCGTCTCAGGCGCGCGCGACCTCGGTCCCGGTCGGGTAGACGCACTCCGTGCCGGGCGGCCACCACCGCCAGCGTGAGTCGACCTGGCTCGCGGCGACCCCCTCCGGCCGTTCGGCGACGCACCGGTCCTCGCCCTGCCGGACGCCGACCGTCAGGTAGTACACGACGAGCACCCCGGTGAACAGGACGGCCAGCACCGTCACCGCCCGGCGCAGCGCGGGGGAGGGGCCGCCGTCGGACCCGTCCTCCTCCCCGGGCCGCGCCGGGACCCAGTCCCAGCTCATGCCTCCTGCTCCGGGGTGCCCGACGCCGCGGCGTCGGGCACGAGCAGCACCTTGCCCGTGGTGGCGCGCCCCTCGAGCGCGCGGTGCGCCTCGGCGGCCTCGGCGAGCGGGAAGGTGGCCCCGACCCGCACCCGCAGCGTGCCGCCGGCGACAGCGCCGAGCACCTCCGTCGCCCGTTCGACGAGCTCGGAGCGCGTCGCCGTGTGGTCGGCCAGCTTCGGTCGTGTGAGGAAGACCGACCCCGCGGCGTTGAGCCGCTGCGGGTCGACGGGCGGCACCTGGCCGGAGGACCCGCCGAACAGCACGAGCGTCGCCCGGCGGCGCAGCGACGCGAGGGACGCGTCGAACGTGTCCTTGCCGACCGAGTCGTACACCGCGGCGACACCCTCACCACCGGTGAGACCATGCACGATCTCGGGGAGGTCGTGCGACAGGTCCCCGAGCGCGGTGTACTCGATCACGTGCTCGGCGCCCGCGCCGCGCGACAGCTCGGCCTTCTCCGGCGTCGAGACCGTCGAGATCACGTGCCCACCGCGAGCCACGATCATCTGGGTGAGGAGCAGCCCGACCCCGCCGGCGCCCGCGTGCACGAGGACGCGGTCACCGGGACGCACCGGGTACGACGACGTGCACAGGTAGTGCGCCGTGAGGCCCTGCAGCGCGACGGCGGTCGCGTCCTCGAACGTCACGGCGTCGGGCACGGGCAGCGCCTCGCGCGCCGCGACGACCACGAGGTCCGCATACGAGCCCGGCGCCTCCGTCCACACGACGCGGTCGCCCACGGCGAAGTCCTCGACTCCCTCGCCGACCGCCACCACCTCGCCCGCACCCTCGCTGCCCACGACGTGCGGGTACTCCATCGCGTACACGCCTGAGCGCTTGTACGTGTCGATGAAGTTGACCCCCGCGACCGCCGCACGGACGAGGAGCTGCCCCGGTCCCGGCGTCGGGTCGGGCAGCTCGCGGTACTCAAGGACGTCAGGGCCACCCGCCTCGCGGGCCACGATCGCGTGCATGAGGCCCAGCCTAGGCGGGGCGTGGGCTCGGCTCGGGTCAGGGCCCTCGTGGGTGCGTCGGGTGGGCGGATCTCGTGGTCGGGCTGGGTGGCCGGGGCGGCTGACGTGCTCGGGCTGCCGCGCCGTCACCACGGCCCGTCGGCTCGCCTTCTAGGAGCGCGGCTCTGACGCCCTTCGCACATCACCCGCCCCGCCCGGCGCCGTCTCGCCTCGGGTGTCCCTCGCCTCACGACGTCCGACCCGGTCGCGATCGCCGGCGGGACCGCGCGGTGCGGAGTGGTGACGGGCAGGACGAGCGGTGGGGTCGGGCCGTGCGCGAAGGGCGTAGAAGCGCGCGCGAGGACGTGAGGTGGCAGACCACGGTGACGGCGCGCCAGCCCGAGCGCACGGGGCGACTCCTCCGCGGGCGCAACCAGAACGCGCCAGCCCGAGCGCACGGTGCGAGTCCTCCGCGGGCGCAGCCAGAGCGCGCCCGCACGAGCGCACGGCGCGATGTATAACTATGTATAGTGATGCATATGACGATCACAGTGGCGGTCGCCGGGGCGTCCGGGTACGCGGGCGGGGAGATGCTCCGGCTGCTCGCCGGGCACCCCGACGTGGAGATCGGCGCCGTGACGGCGCACAGCAACGCGGGCACGCTGCTCGGGACGCACCAGCCGCACCTGCGATCCCTCGCCGACCGCGTGCTGCTGCCGACGAGCGTCGAGCACCTGGTGGGCCACGACGTCGTCGTGCTCGCGCTGCCGCACGGCGCGTCGGGTGAGATCGCCGCGCAGCTGCCCGACGACGTGCTCGTCCTCGACCTCGGTGCGGACCACCGGCTGGAGTCCGCCGCGGACTGGGAGCAGTTCTACGGCTCGGAGCACGCGGGCACGTGGCCCTACGGGCTCCCGGAGCTCCTGCTCACGCAGAGCCCGGGGGCTGGCGCCACGGAGACGCGTCAGCGCGAGCGGCTCGCCGGTGCGCGACGGATCGCCGTGCCGGGTTGCAACGTCACCGCGGTGACGCTCGGTCTCCAGCCCGGCGTCGCGGCGGGTCTCGTCGACGCGTCGGACGTCGTCGCGGTGCTGGCCGTGGGGTACTCGGGCGCCGGGAAGGCGCTCAAGCCGCACCTGCTCGCGTCGGAGGGGCTGGGTTCGGCACAGCCGTACGCCGTGGGCGGGAGCCACCGGCACGTCCCGGAGATCGTGCAGAACCTGCGCGCGGCGGGAGCACCGGCGGTGCGCGTCTCGTTCACGCCGACGCTCGTGCCGATGGCGCGCGGGATCCTGGCGACGGTATCGGCGCCGCTGTCTCGCGACGTCGCGGACCTCGGTCCTGCGGACGTCGACGCGCGGGTCCGCCAGGCGTGGGACGACGCGTACGTGGGGGAGCCGTTCGTGCAGGTGCTGCCCGAGGGCCAGTGGCCGAGCACGGCGATGACCCTCGGCGCCAACACGGCGCTCGTCCAGGTGGTCGTCGACCACGCCGCAGGCCGCGTCGTCACCGTCACGGCGATCGACAACCTCGTCAAGGGCACCGCGGGCGCCGCGGTGCAGTCCATGAACATCGCGCTCGGCCTGCCGCAGACGGCGGGCCTCACCACCGAGGGAGTTGCCCCGTGACCGTGACGTCGCCCCAGGGCTTCCGGGCCGCCGGCGTGGCAGCCGGGCTCAAGTCGACCGGCGCGCAGGACGTCGCACTGGTCGTCAACGACGGTCCGCTCGACGTCGCCGCCGCCGTCCTCACGAGCAACCGCGTGTTCGCCGCGCCGGTCGCGTGGACGCGTCAGGCCGTGAGCGACGGGCGCGCGACCGCCGTCGTCCTGAACTCGGGCGGCGCCAACGCGTGCACCGGGCCGGAGGGCTTCGCCGACACGCACCGCACCGCCGAGCACGTCGCCGACGTGCTGTCGACCTCCGCGGGCGACGTTCTCGTGTGCTCGACCGGCCTCATCGGCGTCCGGCTGCCCATGCCGGAGCTGCTCGCCGGGATCGACGCGGCGGTCGTCGCGCTCGACGACCCGTCCTCGGCGACGACGGGCGGCGGTGACGCGGCGCTCGCGATCATGACGACGGACACCGTCCCCAAGACGGTCGAGGTCGTGCGCGAGGGGTCGGCGCCCGGCTCGCTCGACGGCGGGGCGACCTGGTCGGTCGGCGGCATGGCCAAGGGTGCGGGCATGCTCGCGCCGGGTCTCGCGACGATGCTCTCGGTCCTCACGACCGACGCCGTCGTCGACGCCGAGACGGCAGACGCCGCGCTGCGCGCCGCGACCCGGACGACGTTCGACCGGGTCGACTCCGACGGGTGCATGTCGACCAACGACACCGTGATCCTGCTCGCCTCGGGTGCGTCCGGGGTCGAGGTGACGCCCGCCGAGCTCACCGACGCGCTCACCGAGGCGTGCGCCTCGCTCGCGCGCCAGCTCGTCGCCGACGCCGAGGGCGCGAGCCACGAGGTCGCCGTCACGGTCGTGAACGCCTCCGACGAGGACGCGGCCGTCGCGGTCGCCCGCGCGGTCACGCGCTCGAACCTGTTCAAGACCGCGATCTTCGGCAACGACCCGAACTGGGGCCGCATCGTCTCCGCCGTGGGCACGGTGCCCGAGGACGTCGCGCCCTTCGACGCGCTCGCGCTGGACGTCAGCGTCAACGGTGTCCAGGTCTGCCGGGCGGGAGGCGTGGGCGAGCCCCGCGAGCTCGTCGACCTCGCCGCCGGCCGCGAGGTGCGCGTGGAGATCGACCTGCACGCGGGCACCGCGACGGCGACCGTCTGGACCAACGACCTCACGCACGACTACGTCCACGAGAACAGCGCGTACTCCTCATGAGCAGCTCCACCACGCACGAGAACGAGCCCGGCCCGTCGTCCGGCGCCCCGAAGCACGCCGAGACGCCCGGAAGCGGTTTCGACCTCGCGACCGCCGACGGCCAGGAGCTGCTCGACGCCCTGCGCCCCGACCAGAAGGCGGAGGTGCTCATCGAGGCGCTCCCGTGGCTGGAGGAGTACGCCGGCGCGCTCGTCGTCGTGAAGTACGGCGGCAACGCGATGGTCGACGACCGGCTCAAGGCGGCCTTCGCCGAGGACATGGTGTTCCTGCGTCGCGTCGGGCTGCACCCCGTCGTCGTGCACGGCGGGGGCCCGCAGATCTCGGCCATGCTCGCCCGGCTCGGCATCGAGTCGGAGTTCCGCGGCGGGCTGCGCGTCACGACGCCCGAGGCGATGGACGTCGTGCGCATGGTCCTCACGGGTCAGGTGTCGCGCGAGCTCGTCGGACTCATCAACGCGCACGGCCCGTACGCGGTCGGGCTCTCCGGCGAGGACGGCGGCCTGCTCCAGGCGCAGCGCCGGCACGCCACGGTCGACGGCGAGCCCGTCGACGTCGGCCTCGTGGGCGACGTCGTCGAGGTGCACCCGTCCGCGGTGCAGGACCTGCTCGACGCGGGGCGCATCCCGGTCGTGTCGACCATCGCGCCCGACCTCGAGGACCCGACGCAGGTGCTCAACGTCAACGCGGACACCGCGGCGGCGGCGCTCGCGGTCGCGCTCGGCGCGAAGAAGCTCGTCGTGCTCACCGACGTGGAGGGCCTCTACACGTCGTGGCCGGACGAGGGCTCGCTCGTCGCGCAGATCACGCGGTCCGAGCTCGCCGCGCTCCTGCCGTCCCTGGAGTCCGGCATGGTGCCGAAGATGGAGGCGTGCCTGCGCGCCGTCGAGGGCGGCGTGTCCGCGGCCACCGTGATCGACGGCCGGGTCCCTCACTCGCTCCTGCTCGAGGTCTTCACGACCCAGGGCAGCGGGACCATGGTGGTCCCCGACCCCGTGACCGGAGGTTCCGCGTGACGCACGACGGCTCGACCGAGACGACGACCGTCGCCGCCCGGGGCGGCGTCCTCGACACGACCCCCGGCTCGGTGCAGGAGTGGACCGAGCGCTACACGCACGCCGTGATGGACACGTTCGGACCGCCGCAGCGCGTTCTCGTGCGCGGCGAGGGTGCGTACGTCTGGGACGCGGACGGCAGGCGCTATCTCGACCTGCTCGCGGGCATCGCCGTCAACGCTCTCGGCCACGCCCACCCGACGCTGACAGCCGCCGTGAGCGCGCAGCTCGGCACGCTCGGGCACGTGTCGAACTTCTTCGGCACGCCCACGCAGATCGCGCTCGCCGAGCGCCTGCTCGCGCTGTGCGGCGCTCCCGACGGCTCGCGCGTGTTCTTCACGAACTCCGGGACCGAGGCGAACGAGGCGGCCTTCAAGATGGCCCGCCGCACCGGGCGGCCGCGGGTCCTCGCCCTGGAGGGCGGCTTCCACGGCCGCACGATGGGCGCGCTGGCCCTCACGAGCAAGGCTGCGTACCGCGAGCCGTTCGAGCCGCTCCCGGGCGGCGTCGAGCACGTCCGGTTCGACGACGTCGCCGCCCTGGAGGAGGCGTTCTCGGCCGAGGCCGTCGCAGCCCGCGGCGAGGTCGCGGCGCTCGTCGTCGAACCTGTCCAGGGCGAGGCAGGCGTGCGGTCGCTCTCGCCCGGCTATCTCGTCGCCGCGCGCGAGCTCACGGCGCAGCACGGGGCGCTGCTCGTCCTCGACGAGGTCCAGACGGGTGTCGGGCGCACGGGTTCCTGGCTCGCGGTCCAGCAGCCCGACCTCGGCGGCGGGATCCTGCCCGACGTCGTGACGCTCGCCAAGGGCCTCGGGGGCGGGTTCCCCGTCGGCGCGGTGATCGCGTACGGCGAGCGCGCCGCGACCCTGCTCGGCCGGGGTCAGCACGGCACGACGTTCGGCGGCAACCCGGTCGCGGCGGCGGCCGCGCTCGCGACGCTCGGCGTCATCGAGCGTGACGGGCTCCTCGAGAACGTCCGGACGGTCGGGCAGTCGTTGCGCGAGGGCATCACCGCGGCGGGCAACCCGCTCGTCGCCGGCGTGCGGGGACGCGGCCTGCTCCTCGCGGTCCTGCTCACGCGGCCCGTCGCGGCCGAGGTGGCGCGCGCCGCCCTCGACGCCGGGCTCATCGTCAACGCCGTGGCGCCCGACGCGATCCGCCTCGCCCCGCCGCTCGTCCTCACGCCCGAGCAGGCGCGCGACGTCGTCGCGTTCTTCGCGGACCTGAGCCTGCCCGAACCCGAACCGACCGAGACGAGGACCTGACGATGACCCCGCGGCACTTCCTGCGCGACGACGACCTCACGCCCGCCGAGCAGCGCCGGGTCCTCGAGATCGCGCTCGCGTTCCGCGACGACCGCACCTTCCGCCAGCCGCTGTCCGGGCCGCAGGCCGTGGCGGTGCTGTTCGACAAGCCCACGCTGCGGACCCAGGTCTCGTTCGCCACCGGGATCGCGGAGCTGGGTGGCTTCCCCCTGGTCGTGGACGGGCGCCTCGCCGGGATCGGGGTGCGCGAGTCGATCGCGGACACGACGCGCGTGCTCGACCGGCAGGTCTCCGCGATCGTCTGGCGCACGTACGGCCAGGACCGCATCGAGGAGATGGCCGCCGTCAGCCGGGTACCCGTCGTCAACGCGCTCACCGACGACTTCCACCCGTGCCAGATCCTCGCGGACCTCCTCACGGTCGCGCAGCACCGCGGCGGCACCGCGGCGCTCGCGGGCCAGACGCTCGCCTACGTCGGCGACGGCGCGAACAACATGGCGCACTCCTATCTCCTCGGGGGCGCGACGGCCGGGATGCACGTGCGCATCGGCACACCCGAGGGCTACGCACCGGCACCGGCGTTCGTCGCCGACGCGCAGCGGATCGCGGCCGAGACCGGAGGGTCGGTGCTCGTCACGGCCGACCCCGTCGAGGCCGTGGCCGGGGCCGACGTCGTCGCGACCGACACGTGGGTCTCGATGGGCGACGAGGACGAGGCGGCGCAGCGCGCGCTCCCGTTCGTGCCCTACCAGCTGAACGCCGAGCTGCTCGCGCACGCCGCGGACGACGCTATCGTCCTGCACTGCCTGCCGGCCTACCGGGGCAAGGAGATCACAGCCGACGTCATCGACGGCCCGCAGTCGGTCGTGTGGGACGAGGCCGAGAACCGGCTGCACGCCCAGAAGGCCCTCCTGACGTTCCTCCTGGAGCGGTCGTGACCGAGGGGCGCGAGGTGGACACCACGGAGCGTGCCGACCCGGCGCACGGCCGGACCGCCACGACGAAGGCGGCACGCCACGCGCGCATCGCCGAGATCGTGCGCAGGACCGAGATCCACTCGCAGGCGGAGCTGGCCCGGGAGCTCGCGGCCGACGGTCTCACCGTCACGCAGGCGACGCTCTCGCGCGACCTCATCGAGCTCCGCGCCGAGAAGGTGCGCGGCCCCGCGGGGGCGCTCGTGTACGCGGTCCCGGGGGAGGGCGGTGACCGCAGCGTGCAGAGCGCGGAGTCGCCGGAGTACCTCGCGGCACGGCTCGCTCGCCTGTGCTCCGAGATGCTCGTCTCCGCGGAGGCGTCGGCGAACCTCGTCGTCCTGCGCACGCCCCCGGGCGCCGCCAACTACCTCGCCTCGGCGATCGACCACTCGGTCCTGCCGGGCGTCCTCGGGAGCATCGCGGGCGACGACACGATCCTCGTCATCGCGCGCGAGCCGGACGGCGGCGCGGACCTCGCCCGCCGATTCCTCGACCTCTCGGGCCCGGGCGCCTGACGCGTCGGCGCCGCGCGCGGCCCTGCCACACTGGACCCCGGACCTCGGCGACGGGGCGCTGAGACCATGAGCGACGACGAAGGAGCGGGCGTGCCCGAGAACGACAACGAGACCACGACCGACGGGACCACGACCGAGCGCGTGAGCCTGTGGGGCGGCCGGTTCGCCGGCGGGCCGAGCGACGCGCTCGCGGCGCTGAGCAAGAGCACCCACTTCGACTGGCGCCTCGCGGGCCAGGACATCGCCGGGTCGAAGGCCCACGCCAGCGTCCTGCACGCCGCGCGCCTCCTCGACGACGACGAGCTCGAGGGCATGCACGCGGCGCTGGACCGCCTACGCGACGACGTCGCCTCCGGCGCGTTCGTCGCCGCGGACGACGACGAGGACGTGCACACGGCGCTCGAGCGCGGGCTGATCGAGCGCGCGGGCCCGGGGCTCGGCGGCAAGCTGCGCGCCGGACGCTCGCGCAACGACCAGATCGCGACGCTCACGCGCATGTACCTGCGTGCCGAGGCCCGCACGATCGCCGGCCTGGTGCTGGACGTCGTCGACGCCCTCGTCGAGCAGGCCGCGGCCCACCCCGGTGCCGCGATGCCCGGCCGCACCCACCTCCAGCACGCGCAGCCCGTGCTGCTCGCGCACCACCTGCTCGCGCACGCCTGGCCGCTGCTGCGCGACGTCGACCGGCTCATCGACTGGGACGTGCGCGCCGCGCGCTCGCCGTACGGGTCGGGAGCGCTCGCGGGCTCGTCGCTCGGGCTCGACCCGGCCGCCGTCGCTACCGAGCTCGGCTTCGACGGCCCGGTGGAGAACTCGATCGACGGCACCGCGTCGCGCGACGTCGTCGCCGAGTTCGCGTTCGTCGCCGCGATGATCGGGATCGACCTGTCGCGGCTCGCCGAGGAGGTGATCCTCTGGGCGACCAAGGAGTTCGGCTTCGTGCGGCTGCACGACTCCTACTCCACGGGCTCGAGCATCATGCCGCAGAAGAAGAACCCCGACGTCGCGGAGCTCGCGCGCGGCAAGGCGGGTCGCCTCATCGGCGACCTGACCGGCCTCCTCGCGACGCTCAAGGGCCTGCCGCTCGCCTACAACCGCGACCTGCAGGAGGACAAGGAGCCGGTGTTCGACCAGGTCGACACCCTCGAGGTGCTCCTGCCTGCGTTCTCCGGGATGGTCGCGACGCTCACGTTCGACTCCGACCGGATGGCGTCGCTCGCGCCGCAGGGCTTCTCGCTCGCGACCGACGTCGCCGAGTGGCTCGTGCGCGAGGGGGTGCCGTTCCGCGTGGCGCACGAGGTCGCGGGGGCGTGCGTGAGGGTGTGCGAGGAGCGGGGGATCGAGCTGTGGGACCTGTCCGACGACGACCTCGCCGCGATCTCCGAGCACCTCACGCCGGGCGTGCGCGACGTGCTGAGCGTGGACGGCTCCCTCGCGTCGCGTGACGCCGTGGGTGGCACGGCCCCGGTGCGCGTGGCCGAGCAGCTCGAGGCCGCGAAGGAGCGCTCGGCCGAGTACCGGTTCTGGGCGCAGGGCTGAGCCTGCCGGGCGGGGGGCGGCGATGAGCGTCGGACCGGACGTCCTGCGGGACCTCCTGCGTCGTGTGCACGACGCCGCGCCCCGCCTCGGGGCGGGGCCGCACCCTGCCGGGACCGCGCCGTCGGGCACCCGGCTCGTGGTGGTCGACGGGCCGGCGGGCTCGGGGAAGACGACGCTCGCGGCCCAGCTCGGCGAGGCGTTGCCCGCGCAGGTCCTGCACATGGACGACCTGTACGAGGGCTGGCGCGGGCTCGAGCCCGCCTGGGGACGGCTCGACGCGTGGGTCCTCGCGCCGCTCGCCGCCGGGCGCCCGGGCCGCTACCGGCGCTTCGACTGGGGCCTCGACGCGTTCGCCGAGTGGCACGACGTGCCGCCCGCGCCGTTCCTCGTCGTCGAGGGGTGCGGCGCCGCGCGGCTCGAGGCCGACGCGGTCGCGGCGCTGCGCGTCTGGGTCGAGGCGCCCGACGACGTGCGGCTCCGCCGCGGGCTCGACCGTGACGGCGAGGAGGCGCGCGACCACTGGCTCGCGTGGATGACCGCCGAGCGGGAGCACTACGCGCGCAACCGCACGCGCGAGCGCGCGGACGTGCGCGTCGACGGCTACGGGCGCCTCGTCGGGACGGCCCTGTCCGGACGGTGAGCACCGACCGAGGGTCACGGCGTAGATTGCCGACCACGGAGGTGGTGCCATGAACACGGACGCGACGGCCGGGACGGTCGACGGCACGCGCGTCGTCGGGCCGTGGGACGCGCCCGGCCGCGGCTGGTACGCGCGGGACGTGCACGACGTCGCCCGCGACCTGCTCGGCGCTCTGCTCACCCGTCGGAGCGCCGACGGGGACGTCACGCTGCGCATGACCGAGGTCGAGGCGTACGACGGCGAGCGGGACCCCGGGTCCCACGCCTTCCGTGGCCGGACCGACCGCAACCGGGCGATGTTCGGCGAGCCAGGACGGCTGTACGTCTACCGTCATCTCGGCCTGCACCACTGCGTCAACGTCGTGACCGGTCCCGTCGGGCGCGCGTCGGCGGTGCTGCTCCGGGCGGGCGAGGTGGTCGAGGGCGCCGAGCTGGCCCGGGCCCGTCGGGTCGCCGTCGGCCGGTGCGACTCCGACCGACAGATCGCGCGCGGCCCGGCGCGGCTCGCGGTCGCGCTCGACCTGGACCTGCGTCACTACGGCGCGGAGCTCACGGACCCCGCCGGCGACCTGGTGGTCCACCGCCCGGGCCGGGCCCTGCGACCGGCGATCGCCACCGGGCCTCGGGTGGGGGTGTCCGGCGAGGGCGGCGACGGCACGCTCTATCCGTGGCGCTATTGGCTCGCGGGGGACGCCACGGTCTCGGCGTTCCGCCGGGTGAGCGCCCGCGCGCGGTGACGGGGTCGCCCGGAGGGCGACGGCGGCGGTGACCGCTCTCGCGCGGTGAGAGCCGGCGTCGGCCACCGCGGACGAGTCGGCGCCGCGGTTCGCCGACACGGCACACTAGGACGGCGGACCGGACGGTCCGCGACGCACGTGCCCCTCCCGCGGGCACACGACGAAGGAGTGATGGTGAGCGACGTTCTCGACGAGCTGCAATGGCGAGGCCTGGTGGCGCAGTCCACCGACGAGGCTGCGCTGCGCGCCGCGCTGGCCGAGGGCCCGATCACCTACTACTGCGGCTTCGACCCGACCGCGCCGAGCCTGCACCACGGTCACCTCGTCCAGCTCGTCGTGCTGCGCCACCTGCAGCTCGCCGGTCACCGCGCCGTCGCGCTGGTGGGTGGGGCGACAGGGATGATCGGCGACCCGCGGCAGTCGGGGGAGCGGGTGCTCAACACCAAGGAGACCGTCGCCGAGTGGACGGAGCGCCTCAAGGCGCAGGTGTCGCGCTTCCTGGACTTCGAGGGGGACAACCCGGCGCGTCTGGTGAACAACCTCGACTGGATCTCGGAGCTGTCCGCGATCGACTTCCTGCGTGACGTCGGCAAGCACTACCGGCTCGGGACGATGCTCGCCAAGGACACGGTCGCGCGCCGGCTCCGGTCCGAGGAGGGCATCAGCTTCACGGAGTTCAGCTACCAGATCCTCCAGGGCATCGACTTCCTCGAGCTGAACCGACGCCTCGACGTCACGCTGCAGACCGGCGGCAACGACCAGTGGGGCAACCTGCTCTCGGGCGTCGAGCTCGTCCGCAAGGCCGAGGGCAAGGCCGTGCACGTGCTCACGACGCCCCTCATCACCAAGGCGGACGGGACCAAGTTCGGCAAGACCGAGGGCGGTGCCGTGTGGCTCGCACCAGACATGATGAGCCCGTACGCGTTCTACCAGTACTGGCTCAACGCGGCGGACGACGACGTCGTGGGCTGGCTGAAGATCTTCACCTTCCGGTCTCGCGAGGAGATCGCCGAGCTGGAGACCGCGGCGCGGGAGAGGCCCGGCGCGCGCGAGGCGCAGCGCGCGCTCGCGAACGACGTCACGACCTTGGTCCACGGTGCGGACGCGACCGCCGCGGTCGTCGCCGCGAGCCAGGCCCTCTTCGGCCGCGGGGAGCTGACCTCCCTCGACGAGCCGACGCTCGGTGCTGCGGTGGCCGAGCTCCCGCGCACCACGGTGCAGGTGGGCGACCCGGTGGTCGACCTCCTCGTCGGGTCCGGGCTCGTCTCCTCGAAGGGAGCCGCCCGGCGGGCGGTCGCCGAGGGCGGCGCGTACGTCAACAACGTCAAGGTCACCGACGCCGACGCGGTGGTGACGCCGGACGACCTGCTCCACGGTCGGTACGCGGTGCTGCGCCGGGGCAAGAAGACCCTCGGTGTCGCGGTCGCCGGCGACTGAACCAGGGTTCGACGGGAGGCTCGTGCCGCGTTGCGGTCCGGGCCTCCTGTCGTCGGTGAGGCCGGCACGACCACGACGGGACGGTCGCGAGGCCCCGGGAAGCCCGGAATCCTGCGGATTTGGCAGGCGGCCGCGGCGCGTGTAATGTTCTCGACGTTCGCCCGGCAGGGAGGAACGGACACCACGGTGAAGCTCTTCGGAGCAGGCACGAGGTGGCTGGTCCCCCGGGCGGTCCCCCTCTCTGAGAGACCTGGATGCTTCGTGCGTCCGGGACTGTCCGAGGCGCTGGGTCTTCTGTCCGCTCCGAATGCGTCCGCAAGGACGAGTTGGAGAGCAGGGGAAGGACCTGGTAGGGTTGAGAAGTTGCCCCAAGCGAGGTTGGGCCTGAGGGTCTGGCTGAGTTGGTGTGTGTCGGTTGTTTGAGAACTCAACAGTGTGCTTGTTAGTCAATGCCAATTTTTTGTCCTCGTGGGCATGGCTGGCTGGATCGCCCGTCCGGGTGGTTGGTCTGGTTGTGTCTGAGGATTCCTTTGGTTGATTTCGGAGAATGATCGTCAGATTGTTTTTCGTTTGTAGGCCAGTTTTGTGAACCTCTTCTGGGGGTTCGCTTCGTATGGATTGTTCACTGCTGGGTTTGCCTGGTGGTGGGCGTTGTTCATTTACGGAGAGTTTGATCCTGGCTCAGGACGAACGCTGGCGGCGTGCTTAACACATGCAAGTCGAACGATGATGCCCAGCTTGCTGGGTTGATTAGTGGCGAACGGGTGAGTAACACGTGAGTAACCTGCCCTTGACTTCGGGATAACTCCGGGAAACCGGGGCTAATACCGGATATGAGCCGTCCTCGCATGGGGGTGGTTGGAAAGTTTTTCGGTCAGGGATGGGCTCGCGGCCTATCAGCTTGTTGGTGGGGTGATGGCCTACCAAGGCGACGACGGGTAGCCGGCCTGAGAGGGCGACCGGCCACACTGGGACTGAGACACGGCCCAGACTCCTACGGGAGGCAGCAGTGGGGAATATTGCACAATGGGCGAAAGCCTGATGCAGCGACGCCGCGTGAGGGATGACGGCCTTCGGGTTGTAAACCTCTTTCAGCAGGGAAGAAGCGCAAGTGACGGTACCTGCAGAAGAAGCGCCGGCTAACTACGTGCCAGCAGCCGCGGTAATACGTAGGGCGCAAGCGTTGTCCGGAATTATTGGGCGTAAAGAGCTCGTAGGCGGTTTGTCGCGTCTGGTGTGAAAACTCGAGGCTCAACCTCGAGCTTGCATCGGGTACGGGCAGACTAGAGTGCGGTAGGGGAGACTGGAATTCCTGGTGTAGCGGTGGAATGCGCAGATATCAGGAGGAACACCGATGGCGAAGGCAGGTCTCTGGGCCGCAACTGACGCTGAGGAGCGAAAGCATGGGGAGCGAACAGGATTAGATACCCTGGTAGTCCATGCCGTAAACGTTGGGCACTAGGTGTGGGGCTCATTCCACGAGTTCCGTGCCGCAGCAAACGCATTAAGTGCCCCGCCTGGGGAGTACGGCCGCAAGGCTAAAACTCAAAGGAATTGACGGGGGCCCGCACAAGCGGCGGAGCATGCGGATTAATTCGATGCAACGCGAAGAACCTTACCAAGGCTTGACATGCACGGGAAGCCACCAGAGATGGTGGTCTCTTTGGACACTCGTGCACAGGTGGTGCATGGTTGTCGTCAGCTCGTGTCGTGAGATGTTGGGTTAAGTCCCGCAACGAGCGCAACCCTCGTCCCATGTTGCCAGCGGGTTATGCCGGGGACTCATGGGAGACTGCCGGGGTCAACTCGGAGGAAGGTGGGGATGACGTCAAATCATCATGCCCCTTATGTCTTGGGCTTCACGCATGCTACAATGGCCGGTACAAAGGGCTGCGATACCGTAAGGTGGAGCGAATCCCAAAAAGCCGGTCTCAGTTCGGATTGGGGTCTGCAACTCGACCCCATGAAGTCGGAGTCGCTAGTAATCGCAGATCAGCAACGCTGCGGTGAATACGTTCCCGGGCCTTGTACACACCGCCCGTCAAGTCACGAAAGTCGGTAACACCCGAAGCCCATGGCCCAACCGGTTCGCCGGGGGGAGTGGTCGAAGGTGGGACTGGCGATTGGGACTAAGTCGTAACAAGGTAGCCGTACCGGAAGGTGCGGCTGGATCACCTCCTTTCTAAGGAGCTTCAACGCACGCCGGTGCCTGGCCTCTTCGGGGGGTGGGTGGGGTGTGTGGTGGCCACGGCCCACGCCGTTCGCGTGTGGGGGTGGTTGCTCATGGGTGGAACATTGACGAAAGAGCGTCGGTCTCGCTGGTGTCAGTACCTGCGTCGCTGTCGGTGGTGTGCTCGTCTCCTTCGGGGGGTGGGTGCGCGGCTGGTGGTGGTGTGGTGGAACATCGCGGGTGGGTCCGGGGCTTGTCGAGCACACTGTTGGGTCCTCAGGTCACCGGCCACGGTCGTGGTGGTGCCTGGTACGGGTCGGTCCGTGGATCGCGAACCGCTCGCCGAGCTGGTCTTGGTGGGTAGGCGGGTCTGTGCGGGTCGGGGTCGTTGGTTGTTTGAGAACTGCACAGTGGACGCGAGCATCTTTGAAGTGATCAAGATGCAAAAAGCTCGGACGTCGCCCTCGGGTGTGTCCGTGGTTTTTGTTCTTGGTCTCTGCGAATAGATTGTAGTGTGTGTGTCGAAGTTTTTAAGGGCACAGGGTGGATGCCTTGGCACTAGGAGCCGAAGAAGGACGTCGTAGCCTGCGATAAGCCTCGGGGAGCTGGCAAACGAGCTGTGATCCGAGGGTTTCCGAATGGGGGAACCCCGTACGAGTCATGTCGTGCGACCTGCACCTGAATATATAGGGTGTGTGGAGGGAACGCCGGGAAGTGAAACATCTCAGTACCGGCAGGAAGAGATATTCCGTGAGTAGTGGCGAGCGAAAGCGGATGAGGCCAAACCGGGCGCGTGGTAAAGCTGTCAGGCGTTGCGTGTCCGGGGTTGTGGGACCCTTCTGGTGGATCTGACAGTCCACCAGGGAGTCAGAAAGCCGTGTCATAGTCGAACCGCATTGAAAGGCGGACCACAGACGGTGCGAGTCCGGTAGACGAAATGGTGCGGCCTCCCGAAGGGGATCCCAAGTAGCACGGGGCCCGTGAAATCTCGTGTGAATCTGGCAAGACCACTTGCTAAGCCTAAATACTACCTAGTGACCGATAGCGGACCAGTACCGTGAGGGAAAGGTGAAAAGTACCCCGGGAGGGGAGTGAAATAGTACCTGAAACCGTGTGCCTACAATCCGTTGGAGCCTCCTTGGTTGGGGTGACAGCGTGCCTTTTGAAGAATGAGCCTGCGAGTTAGTGCTCAGTGGCGAGGTTAACCCGTGTGGGGAAGCCGTAGCGAAAGCGAGTCCGAACAGGGCGTCCATAGTCGCTGGGTCTAGACCCGAAGCGAAGTGATCTAGCCATGGGCAGGTTGAAGCGCGGGTAAGACCGCGTGGAGGACCGAACCCACCAGGGTTGAAAACCTGGGGGATGACCTGTGGTTAGGGGTGAAAGGCCAATCAAACTTCGTGATAGCTGGTTCTCCCCGAAATGCATTTAGGTGCAGCGTCACGTGTTTCTTGCCGGAGGTAGAGCTACTGGATGGCCGATGGGCCCTACAAGGTTACTGACGTCAGCCAAACTCCGAATGCCGGTAAGTGGAAGCGTGGCAGTGAGACTGCGGGGGATAAGCTCCGTAGTCGAGAGGGAAACAGCCCAGACCACCGGCTAAGGCCCCCAAGCGTGTGCTAAGTGGGAAAGGATGTGGAGTTGCACAGACAACCAGGAGGTTGGCTTAGAAGCAGCCACCCTTGAAAGAGTGCGTAATAGCTCACTGGTCAAGTGATTCCGCGCCGACAATGTAGCGGGGCTCAAGTACACCGCCGAAGCCGTGGCATCTGCGCGTAACTCAGGCCTTCGTGGTCCAGAGGCGCAGGTGGGTAGGGGAGCGTCGTGTGGCCGGTGAAGCCGCGGGGGAACCCAGCGGTGGAGGCCACACGAGTGAGAATGCAGGCATGAGTAGCGAATGACGGGTGAGAAACCCGTCCGCCGAATGACCAAGGGTTCCAGGGCCAGGTTAATCCGCCCTGGGTAAGTCGGGACCTAAGGCGAGGCCGACAGGCGTAGTCGATGGACAAGGAGTTGATATTCTCCTACCGGCGAAGAACCGCCCATACCGAGCCCGGTGATGCTAACCGCCCAAACCTGTCCACCGACCCTTCGGGGTCACCGGACAGGGGCGCGCGGGACCCGAACCGGTAGTAGGTAAGCGTATTAACAGGGGTGACGCAGGAAGGTAGCCCGGCGTGGCGATGGTAGTCCACGTCCAAGGCTGTAGGCCGTCGGGTAGGCAAATCCGCCCGACACGAAGGCTGAGAGCTGATAGTGAGCGCGTATGCGCGAAACGGGTGATCCTATGCTGCCAAGAAAAGCCTCGGCGCGAGGTTCTAGCCGCCCGTACCCCAAACCGACTCAGGTGGTCAGGTAGAGAATACCAAGGCGATCGAGCGAATCGTGGTTAAGGAACTCGGCAAAATGCCCCCGTAACTTCGGGAGAAGGGGGGCCCGAAACGTGAACCGGCTAGCCCGGGGAAGCGTGGACGGCCGCAGAGACCAGGGAGAAGCGACTGTTTACTAAAAACACAGGTCCGTGCGAAGTCGCAAGACGATGTATACGGACTGACGCCTGCCCGGTGCTGGAAGGTTAAGAGGACGGGTCAACCCCTCGGGGTGAAGCTCAGAATTTAAGCCCCAGTAAACGGCGGTGGTAACTATAACCATCCTAAGGTAGCGAAATTCCTTGTCGGGTAAGTTCCGACCTGCACGAATGGCGTAACGACTTCTCCGCTGTCTCAACCGCGAACTCGGCGAAATTGCACTACGAGTAAAGATGCTCGTTACGCGCAGCAGGACGGAAAGACCCCGGGACCTTTACTATAGCTTGGTATTGGTGTTCGGTGCGGCTTGTGTAGGATAGGTGGGAGACTGTGAAACCCGCACGCCAGTGCGGGTGGAGTCAACGTTGAAATACCACTCTGGCCGCTTCGGATGTCTAACCTCGGTCCGTGATCCGGACCAGGGACAGTGCCTGGTGGGTAGTTTAACTGGGGCGGTTGCCTCCTAAAATGTAACGGAGGCGCTCAAAGGTTCCCTCAGCCTGGTTGGCAATCAGGTGTCGAGTGCAAGTGCACAAGGGAGCTTGACTGTGAGACTGACAGGTCGAGCAGGGACGAAAGTCGGAACTAGTGATCCGGCGGTGGCTTGTGGAAGCGCCGTCGCTCAACGGATAAAAGGTACCCCGGGGATAACAGGCTGATCTTGCCCAAGAGTCCATATCGACGGCATGGTTTGGCACCTCGATGTCGGCTCGTCGCATCCTGGGGCTGGAGTAGGTCCCAAGGGTTGGGCTGTTCGCCCATTAAAGCGGTACGCGAGCTGGGTTTAGAACGTCGTGAGACAGTTCGGTCCCTATCCGCTGCGCGCGCAGGAAACTTGAGAAGGGCTGTCCCTAGTACGAGAGGACCGGGACGGACGAACCTCTGGTGTGCCAGTTGTTCCGCCAGGAGCACCGCTGGTTGGCTACGTTCGGAAGGGATAACCGCTGAAAGCATCTAAGCGGGAAGCCTGCTTCAAGATGAGGTTTCCATACCCCCACGGGGGTGAGAGGCACCCAGCAGAACACTGGGTAGATAGGCCGGACGTGGAAACGGGGACCAACGACCCGTGCAGCTGACCGGTACTAATCAGCCGACAACTTCAACACCAACACACTCTTGCAACGCGTCCACTGTGCGGTTCCCGAACCACCAACCCCACCACCCCCCAACAACACGGCGGGGCGGCACCCAGGGAAGGTCAAGTTCGACAGAGTTACGGCGGTCACAGCGAAGGGGAAACGCCCGGTCCCATACCGAACCCGGAAGCTAAGCCCTTCAGCGCCGATGGTACTGCCCTGGAGACGGGGTGGGAGAGTAGGACGCCGCCGGACAACCCTTCACCGAAGGCCCACCCCCCACGGGGTGGGCCTTCGGCATTTCACCATCCTCCACAGCGTGCGCGATCATCCGCGCGGTCGGCATACCGCCGTCAAGGCGGCTGCGCCGTACCGAGCGCGGCCGGCGTGGGAGGATGATCAGCGCACTTCTGCATGGGGAGGGAACCCTGGTGAACGACACCCACGACGGCGCCGATCGCGAACGTCCGGCTTCTGACGGACCGCGCGACGCGCGCGGCGACCGGGCTGAGCGGAGCAGGACGTCCGGCGCGGATCGGGGCAACCGTGACGGCGCCTCGGGACGCTCAGGTTCCTCGGCCGCGCAGCGGCCGGCACGAAGTGGAGGCACGTCGCGCAGCGGCCGGGGCTCCGGCGAGCGCGGCGACCGGCGCGCACCCCTGCGCCCCGAGGACGGGGGTCGTCAGACGTCCCCGCGTCGCGACGACCGTGGCGGTCCGCGGGCGGGCGCCAGAGACGACCGTCCGACCGGTCGAGGCGCCCGGGACGACCGCGCAGGTGGACGTGACGACCGTCGGGGTGGGCGCGACGAGCGCCGAGGCGGGCGCGACGACCGTGCGACCGGGCGCGACGACCGTGCAGGCGCTCGGTACCCGGCACGTCGTGACGACAGGACCGCAGGACGCCCCGGCGGCCGTGACGGCGTCCGGCGCGAGGACGGCCGTGGGCCGCGGGACGGTCAGCGGGACGGCAGGACGGGAAGCGGGCCTGACCGCTCGAGGGGATACGAGCGTCGTGACGGCGGCGCACGGTCCGACGGCGACCGTCGCAGCCACGCACCGCGCGGGGGCGCAGGCCGTGATCGCGCGCGCGCGGACGAGCGTCCGGCGCCGCGGCACCCCGCAGGGCCTCCCGTCGCGGAGGACGTGACGATGTCGCAGCTCGACCGGTCCGCGCGGGCGCGTCTGCGGACGTTGAGCAAGGACACGGCCGAGGTCGTGGGCAAGCACCTCGTCATGGCGGGTCGTCTCATCGACACCGATCCGGAGCTGGCGTACGAGCATGCCCAGGCGGCGGTGCGTCGCGCCGGACGTGTCGACGTCGTCCGCGAGGCTGCCGGCCTCACGGCCTACAGCACGGGACGGTACGCCGAGGCGCTGCGCGAGCTGCGCACGGTGCGCCGGCTCAACGGCTCGTCGGAGCACCTGCCGATCATGGCGGACTGCGAGCGCGGCCTCGGGCGTCCGGAGCGTGCCCTCGCGCTGGCTGCCTCGGACGAGGCCCGCACGCTCGACGAGGTCGGACGGACCGAGCTCGCGATCGTCGTGAGCGGGGCGCGCGTCGACCTCGGCGAGCTCGACGCCGCGCTGGCGGTGCTCGCCCAGGTTCCCGCCGCCGGGACGCGGGGCGAGCTCGGAGCCCGCGTCCAGCAGGCGAAGGCCTCTGCCCTCGAGGCGGCAGGACGGACCGATGAGGCGGCATCGGTCCTCGCAGGCATCGACGCGTCGTTCCTGGTGGCGGGTCCGGGTGACGACGACGAGGACGTGGTCGTCTACGACCTGTCCGACGAAGACCTGTCCGGCGAAGACCTGTCCGACGACGACGTGTCGGACGACGAGTCCGGGGCCGACACCACGCAGACCACGCCCGACGCGGCGGGTTCCGTCGAGCCTGGTCCCGCCACGGCCGACGGGTCCGTCGATGCGAGCGAGCACGCCGCGCGGACCGGGGCCGTGCCGGCGGAGGAAGACGGCCGGTGAGCGGCGGCCTCCTCGCGAGCGACGTCCCGCTGGACGAGGCGTACGACCTCGCGCTCGTCGATCTCGACGGTGTCGCGTACCGGGGGCACGAGCCGATCCCGCACGCCGCCGAGAGCCTGACCGGGGCTCGTGCGCGCGGGATGCGTCTCGTGTTCGTGACGAACAACGCGTCGCGCGAGCCCGGGTCCGTCGCCGAGCAGCTCACCGGTCTCAGCATCCCGACGACCGCGGACGAGGTGATGACGGCCGCCCAGGCGGCGGCCGCGTTGCTGCGCACGCGGCTCGAGCCCGGTGCGCGGGTCCTCGTCGTGGGCGGCGCCGGACTGGTCACGGCCGTGCACGACGCCGGGCTCCAGATCGTCGAGGGCGCCGACGACGACCCCGTCGCGGTCGTCCAGGGCTTCGCGCCCGAGCTCGGCTGGGCCCAGCTCGCGGAGGCGGCCTATGCCGTCCAGCGCGGCGCCTGGCACGTCGCGAGCAACCTCGACCTGTCGCTGCCGACGGCGCGCGGGTTCGCGCCGGGCAACGGCTCGCTGGTCGGTGCCGTGCGCGCCGCCACCGGGGTCGAGCCGGACAGCGCCGGCAAGCCGTCCCCGACGATGTACCGGCTCGCGATCGAGCGTGCCGGCGCGCGGTCGCCGCTGGTCGTCGGTGACCGGCTCGACACCGACCTGGCAGGCGCCCGTGCCGGCGGCTATCCCGGTCTGCACGTGCTCACGGGGGTGAGCACGGCGCGCGACGCTATCCTCGCCGCACCGGGCCTGCGCCCGCACTTCCTCGGCGCCGACCTGCGCTCGCTCCACGAGACGCACCCTGTGCCGGAGCAGGCCGGCGACGGGTGGTGGGCGTGCGGGAGCAGCGCGGCGCGTGTCGAGGACGGCGCGTTGCGCCTCGACGTGCGCGGTCCCGCCACGATCGACACCGTTCGGGCGGCTGCGTCCGCCGCGTGGGCGACGGTCGACGACGGGGGTGCCGTCGACACGGCGAGCGTGCCGGAGATCGCCGTCGGCTCGCACTGACCCGACGTGCAGGCGTGCTCGTGACGTCGGAGGAGGGCGGCGCGGCAGCACGCCGGGTACCGGCCCGGTGGGTCGCAACCGGTAGCGTTGGCGGCGGCGGCCACGAGGCCGTCTTCGCAGCACCGGAGGGAGCAGTGATGGCGGACGGGAACGATCCGGGTGCCGCGACGCCGGGCGACCTCCGGCGTCGCGAGGCGGTCCTCACGTCGGGACCCCACGGAGTGGGCGCGGTCGAGGCGTCCAGCACGCTCGACGACGCGCTCGCACGTCTCGACCACCTCGACTCGCTGGCGACGCCGGCCCACGTGGCGGTGCTCGAGGCGGTGCACGACGCGCTCGTGGCGGACCTCGCGCGCTCGGAGGACTGAGGGTGGCCGACGGCTCGGGGTCTCGTCTGGACGGCGAGCTGGTGCGACGTGGCCTGGCCCGTTCGCGCCGCCACGCGGCGGAGCTCCTTGCTGCGGGCCGGGTGACGCGGGACGGACGGCCGGTGACCAAGGCGTCCCTCGCCGTCGGGCCCCAGACCGTGCTCGAGGTCGCGCCCGACCCGGACGACCCCGGTTATGCGTCGCGGGCCGCGTTCAAGCTGGCCGGCGCCCTCGACGCGCTCGAGACGCTGCGCGGCGGTGCGGCCGGGCTGCCGGCCCCGCCGACCGTCGACGGCGCGCGCTGCCTCGACCTCGGTGCCTCCACGGGAGGCTTCACCGACGTGCTCCTGCGCCGCGGGGCGGACGAGGTGGTCGCGATCGACGTCGGGCACGACCAGCTCGTCCCGGGCCTGCGCGCGGACCCACGGGTCCAGGTCCACGAGGGTCTCAACGTGCGTGACCTCGCGCCCGAGCACGTCGGCGCCGTGCCGGACCTCGTGGTGGGCGACCTGTCGTTCATCTCGCTCGCGATGGTGCTCCCGGCCGTCGCCGGTGTCGTCGGCCCCGGGACGGACCTCCTGCTGCTCGTGAAGCCGCAGTTCGAGGTCGGCCGGGACCGGCTCGGCAGCGGAGGCGTGGTCCGCGACCCGTCGTTGCACGCCGAGGTCGTCACGTCGGTCGCCCGGCACGCCGCGCTCGCCGGGCTGCGGCCCGTGGCGGTGGTCCCCAGCCCGCTGCCGGGACCGAGCGGGAACCGGGAGTACTTCTGGTGGCTGCGCGCGGGCGACCCCCGCGAGGTCGACGACGCCGCGGTGGACGACGCCGCGCGCCGCGCCGTGGCCTGGGAGCCCGCCCCTGGTGCCCTGGTGCCACCCGTCGCCGTCGTGCTGCCCGCGCCCTGTCGTCAGACCGTCCAGACCACCCGCTCGACAGGAGGAGCACCGTGACCCGTCGCGTGCTGATCGTCACCCACGGCGGCCGCCCGGAGGCGGTCGTCGCGCTGCGTGAGGCGGTCTCCGAGCTCGAGGCCGCGGGCTTCGCCGTCACGCTCCACGACGACGACCTCGCCGAGACCTTCGGCGACCACATGGCACTCACTCGTGTCCGTGAAGGGGTCACCGAGTCCGAGGTCGTCATGGTCCTGGGCGGTGACGGCACCATCCTGCGTGCGGCGGAGCTCACCCACGGGACCGACGTCCCGATCCTCGGCGTCAACCTCGGTCACGTCGGCTTCCTCGCCGAGAGCGAGCGAGAGGACCTCCACGCGGCGGTGGCACGCCTCGTCGCGGGGGACTACACGGTCGAGGAGCGCACCGTCGTCGAGGTGCAGGTGCACCTCCCGGACGGCGGTGAGCCGCTCGCCGGCTGGGCGCTCAACGAGGCGACGGTCGAGAAGGCCCAGCGCGAGCGGATGATCGAGGTCGCGATCGGCGTCGACGGCCGGCCGGTGTCCTCGTTCGGGTGCGACGGCGTCGTGACGGCGACCGCGACGGGATCCACGGCCCACGCGTTCTCGGCGGGCGGCCCCGTGATGTGGCCCGAGGTGGACGCCGTCCTCGTCGTCCCCCTCGCGGCCCACGCGCTCTTCGCTCGCCCGCTCGTGGTCGGTCCGCGGTCGACCGTGACCGTGGACGTCCTGCCGCGCTCGGCGTCGCCCGGCGTGCTGACGTGCGACGGCCGACGCCGCATCGACCTGCCCAACGGCTCGCGCGTGGAGGTGCGTCGCAGCCCCACACCGCTGCGGTTCGCCCGGCTCAGCACGGCCCCGTTCACGGACCGGCTCGTCTCGAAGTTCTCGCTGCCCGTCGTGGGCTGGCGCGAGCGCGCGGCCGACAGCGCCGCCGCGACACCGGCTGCTGCGGCACCGGCCGCCTCGACGGCGTCTGCCGCGACGAGTCGCGCGACCGCGACCCCCGACCCTGAGGAGGAGTGACCGTGCTCGAGGAGATCGTCATCGAGAACCTCGGCGTGATCCGGTCGGCGCGCGTGCCGCTCGGGCCGGGGCTGACCGTCATCACGGGGGAGACCGGCGCCGGCAAGACCATGGTGCTCACCGGCCTGGGTCTGCTCATGGGCGGCAAGGCGGACCCGGCGACCGTGCGTCCGGGCGCCGCGACGGCGGTCGTCGAGGGCCGCATACGGGTCGTGGACCGACCGGCGGTCGCGCGGCGGGTCGACGACGCGGGCGGGGAGGTGGACGACGACGGCACGGTCGTCGTGCTGCGCACCGTCGCGGCGGAAGGCCGCTCGCGCGCACACCTCGGCGGGCGCAGCGTGCCGCAGGGGGTGCTCGCCGAGCTCGCGGACGACCTCGTGACCGTGCACGGGCAGTCGGACCAGCTCCGGCTGCGCACGGCGAGCCGCCAGCGCGAGGCTCTCGACGCGTTCGCGGGACCCGAGCACCGTGCCCTGCTCGACCGGTACCGCGCGGCCTGGGTGGAACGCAGCGCGCTCCAGGCGGAGATCGACGACCTCACCGCCCGGGCCGGTGAGCGGGCGCGCGAGGCCGAGCTCCTGCGCCTCGGGCTCGCGGAGGTGGAGCGCGTCGACCCGCAGCCGGGCGAGGACGCGGAGCTCACAGCCCTGGTGGCCCGCCTCGGCAACGTCGAGGAGCTCCGGGTCGCGGCGCAGCTCGCGCACGACGCGATCGCGGGCGACGACGCCACCGAGCAGCAGGAGAACGCCGTCGCGTCGGTCGACCGGGCGCGTCGGGCGCTCGAGTCCGCGGCGCCCACCGACCCGGCCCTCGCCCGGTTCGCCGAGCGTCTCGCGGAGGTCGGCTACGTCCTCGCGGACGTCGCCA
The DNA here is from genome assembly GCF_051294865.1 of Cellulosimicrobium sp. PMB13. Taxonomy (NCBI): domain Bacteria; kingdom Bacillati; phylum Actinomycetota; class Actinomycetes; order Micrococcales; family Promicromonosporaceae; genus Cellulosimicrobium; species Cellulosimicrobium sp. PMB13. Next base: position 2,883,294 of record NZ_CP145910.1, read on the forward strand.
CGGAGATCTCCGGGTACGTCGAGGACCTCGCGGCCGACCCTGCGGGGCTCGAGACGTCCCACGCGCGGCTCGCGGAGCTGGGCACGCTCACGCGCAGCTACGGCCAGACGATCGACGACGTGCTCGCGTGGGCGAGCGACGCGGGGCTGCGCCTGCTCGACCTGGACGACGGCGGGGAGCGGCTGCGCGCCGCGACGGAGCGTCGTGATGCGCTCGACGCCGAGCTCGGGAGCGTCGGGGCCGCCGTCACGGCGTCGCGCGAGCGCGCGGGCGCAGAGCTCGCGGCGGCGGTGACGGACGAGCTGCGTGGACTCGCGATGAGCGGGGCGAGCCTGGTGGTCGACGTCGCCGTGGCGGACGAGCCGGGACCGTGGGGCGCCGACACGGTGACCTTCTCCCTCGCGCCGCACCCGGGCGCCCCGCCCCGTCCGCTGGGCAAGGGGGCTTCGGGAGGCGAGCTCTCGCGCGTCATGCTCGCGATCGAGGTCGCGCTCGCGACGTCCGCGGTCGCCGCGGAGGGCAGCGGGACGCCGCTGCCGACGTTCGTGTTCGACGAGGTGGACGCCGGCGTCGGCGGGAAGGCCGCCGTCGAGGTGGGCCGGAGGCTGGGGGCGCTCGCCCGCAGGGCGCAGGTCGTCGTCGTGACGCACCTCGCGCAGGTCGCGGCCTTCGCCGACGACCAGCTCGTCGTGACGAAGTCCTCGCCGGACGGCACGGACGGGGACGGCGACGGGGACGCGAGCAGCCCGGTGACCGTGACGGGCGTGCGGAAGGTCACGGGGGAGGACCGCGTGCGCGAGCTGGCGCGGATGCTGTCCGGGCAGGAGGACTCCGACGCGGCGCTCCGGCACGCGCACGAGCTCCTCGAGTCGTCGGTCGTGGGACGATAGGGCACGATGAAGCTGACTCTGCGCAAGACCACGCTGCCGGAGACCGGACCCGACACGCTGGGCCCGGCGAAGGTCGACGCCAGGACGAAGGCCCTGACCAAGCGGCTGCAGCCGGGGGACGTCGCGGTCATCGACCACGTCGACATCGACCGCGTCGCGGCGGACGCGCTGGTCGCCGCGAAGCCGGCCGCCGTCCTCAACGCGGCACGCTCCGTGTCCGGGAGGTACCCGAACCTCGGCCCTGACATCCTCGTCGAGGCCGGCATCGTGCTCGTCGACGACCTCGGTCCCGCGATCATGGCGATCCCCGACGGACGCGAGGTGCGGCTCGACGGGAACAAGATCCTCCTCGGTGACGACATCGTCGCGGAGGGCGTCGTCCAGACGCAGGAGTCGGTCGCGCGCAGCCTCGAGGAGGCTCGGGCGAACCTCTCGGTCGAGATCGAGTCGTTCGCCGAGAACACGATGAACTACCTGCGGCGCGAGCGCGAGCTCCTGCTCGACGGCGTCGGCGTCCCGGACATCCGTACCGTGATCGACGGCCGCCAGGTGCTCATCGTGGTGCGTGGCTACCACTACCGCGAGGACCTCGCGACGCTGCGGCCGTACATCAAGGAGTACCGGCCCGTGCTCATCGGGGTCGACGGGGGTGCTGACGCCATCCTCGACGCCGGCTGGAAGCCCGACATGATCGTCGGGGACATGGACTCGGTGTCCGACCGCGCGCTGAGCTGCGGCGCGGAGATCGTCGTGCACGCCTACCGCGACGGCAAGGCGCCGGGGCTCGAGCGGGTCAAGGAGCTCGGGGTGGACCCCGTCGTGTTCCCGGCGACGGGCACGAGCGAGGACATCGCGATGCTCCTCGCCGACGACAAGGGTGCCGAGGTCATCGTCGCCGTCGGCACGCACGCGACGCTCGTCGAGTTCCTCGACAAGGGACGCGCCGGCATGGCGAGCACGTTCCTCACCCGGCTGCGGGTCGGGGGCAAGCTCGTCGACGCCAAGGGCGTCTCGCGCCTGTACCGGCACCGGATCTCCAACGTCCAGCTCACGCTGCTGTCGCTCGCCGGGCTGTTCGCCGTCGTCATGGCGCTGCTGTCGACGTCGGCCGGGCGGACGTTCTTCGGGCTCCTCGGTGCACGGTTCGACGACCTCACCTCCTGGATCGGCGCCCTGTTCGGCGGAGGCTGACCGGCGCCACCACGGCGCGACCTCGGGCGCACGGACGCACCCGAGGGTTCGCCCGGCCGCCTGCGGGACGCCGCCTGCCACCGTTCGCCCGGACCGCACCCCGACCACCTGACCACCTGCAGCACGCACCGAAGGACACCGCCGCACAGTGATCGACTTCAGGTACCACATCGTCTCGCTGATCTCCGTCTTCCTCGCTCTGGCCGTCGGGATCATCCTCGGCGCGGGGCCGCTCCAGGGCGCGATCGGCGACCAGCTCACCGGGCAGGTCGAGCAGCTGCGCGCGGAGCGCAACGAGCTGCGCGACGAGCTCGACCGGGCGAACGTCACGCTCGACGACGATGCGCGCTACATCGAGGCGGCCGGCCCCCAGCTCGTCGCGGGGTCGCTCCAGGACCGTCGCGTGGCCGTCGTCGACCTGGACGGCGCCGACGGCGAGCGCGACGAGCAGATCGGCGCGCAGCTCGAGGCAGCCGGTGCGAGCGTCGTCGCGCAGGTGCGGCTCACGGACTCGTGGACGAGCGAGGACGAGGTGAGCGCGCGGGACACCGTGGCGGAGGGACTGGCCGACAAGCTCGGGGACGTGCCCGAGGACGCCACGACGGACCAGCGGCTCGCCCGCGCGCTCGCGCTCGCGCTGACGGGGACGTCCACGCTGGACCCCGACGCGCGCAGCGACGAGGCCGTGGAGCTCGAGACGCTGCTCGAGCGCTTCGCGCTCGTCGACGTGGTCGAGGAGCAGGTCGCGCCCGCCGACGTCGTGCTCCTCCTCGCCGGACCGGCGCCCGAGCAGGCCGCCGAGGCCGCGGCGGAGGAGACCGAGGCGCCCGCTCCCGACACCACCGTCATCGACATCGAGGTCCAGGTCGCCGTCGCGGCGCAGGACGTCGCGCAGGCCGCGCTCGTCGCCGGGAGCACCGCGGTACCCGGTGACCTCGTCTCCACGATCCGTGGCTCCGAGGAGCTCGCCGCGAACCTGTCGACGGTGAGCGGGACCGAGGCCGAGCCCGGCCGCATCAACGTGCCGCTCGCGCTCGCGGCCCGGCTCGCCGACCAGGTCGGGCAGTTCGGGTTCGAGGAGAGCGCGACGGCGGTCCTGCCGCCGGCGGTCGAGCTGCCCCCCGTCGTCCGCGGCTCGGAGGACGCCGAGGGCACCCCGACGAGCACGTCGACCGACCAGGGCGAGGGCTGACGTGGCGCGCGCGGGAGCCGTGCTCCGGGCGGCCACGGTCGCCGCAGGCACGACGGCCGTCGTGCGGCGGGCCCTCGGCGAGCTGTCCCCGGGCGGTGCCGAGCGCTGGACGCGCACGAACCACCGCGGCGAGCCCATCAGCCTCCTCGAAGGACCGGCGGTCGCCGCGGGGCTCGTCACAGGAGCCCTGGCGTCGAGCGGGGACGCGCGCTCGCGCACGGCGACCGCGCTCGCGGCGGCGGGCGGCGGCGCCTTCGGCCTCGTCGACGATCTCGCGGAGGACACCTCCACGCGGACCAAGGGACTGCGTGGTCACCTGGGGGCGCTCGCGCGCGGCCAGGTGACGACGGGGGGCCTCAAGGTCCTGGGCATCGGTGCCACGTCGCTCGTCGCGGCGGCCGTCGGGACGCGGCGCCGCGGCTCGGTGCTCGGCCACCTCGTCGACGTCGGCGTGAACGGTGCACTCGTCGCCGGGACCGCGAACCTCGTGAACCTCCTCGACCTGCGACCGGGCCGCGCCCTCAAGGCGTCCGCCCTCGTCTCGGTGCCGTTCACGGCGTCGGCGACCGGTGGGACGACGGGCGCCGTCCTCGGAGCGGGCGCCGCGGCGGCACCGGCGGACCTCGGCGAGCGCGACATGCTCGGCGACTGCGGCGCCAACGGCCTGGGCGCCGTGCTCGGGAGCCAGGTCGCGTTCGCGGCTCCGCGGGCCGTGCGCTGGCTCGCGCTCGCAGGCGTCGTGGGCCTGACGTTGGTGAGCGAGAAGGTCAGCTTCTCCGCGGTCATCGAGGGCAACGACGTGCTGCGGCGCGTCGACACGTGGGGGCGGCGCGCCGCGTGAGCGGACGCTCCGGGCGCCTGCGCGCGGCGACCCAGACGCTCGCGGGAGCGGCCGTCATGATCACGGTCGTGACGGTCGCGAGCCGCCTCGTCGGCTTCGCGCGCTCGCTCGTGCTGTCGTCGACGCTGGGCACGACCGGCGTCGGGACGGCGTACACCTCGGCGAACATTCTGCCCAACGTGCTGTTCGAGGTCGCCGCGGGCGGCGCGCTCGCAGGCGCCGTCGTGCCGCTGCTCGCCGGGCCGATCGCCCGGCGCTCGCAGGAGGACGTCTCGCGCATCGCGTCGGCGGTGCTCGGCTGGACGCTGCTCGTGCTCGTGCCGCTCGGCGCGCTGCTCGCGCTGCTCGCGGAGCCGATCGCCACGGTGCTCATGACGAAGCACCCGGAGCTCGTCGACGTCACGGCGACGTTCGTCCGCGTGTTCGCGCTCCAGGTCCCGCTCTACGGGGTCGCCGTCGTGCTCGGCGGCATCCTCCAGGCGCACAAGCGCTTCTTCTGGCAGGCGTTCTCACCGCTGCTGTCGAGCCTCGCGGTCATCGCCGTGTACCTCGTGTTCGTCGGCCTGGCCGACGGCAACCAGGAGGACGTCGCGGCGCTCTCCGGCCAGGCGATCGCCTGGCTCGGGTGGGGGACGACCATCGGGGTCGCCGTCCTCGCGATCCCGCTCGTCGGGCCCGTCCTGCGCACCGGGACCCGGCTGCGGCCGCGCCTGCGGTTCCCGCACGGCGAGGGTGTGCGGGCGCGCAACCTCGCGCTCGCGGGCGTCGGGGCGCTCGTGGCGCAGCAGCTCTCCGTGCTCGCCGCGATGGGCGCCGCGCTGCAGTTCGGCCCCTTGTCGACGTTCCCGACGTACACCTTCGTGCAGCAGGTCTACCTCCTCCCGTACGCGGTGCTCGCGTTCCCGCTCGCGACGAGCACCTTCCCGCGGCTCGCCGAGCACGTCGCGCACGGCGACCGAGACCGTTTCCGCGGGCTGCTCGCGACCACGACGCGCGCGCTGCTCGTGGTCTCGGGGCTCGGGGTCGCGGCCCTCGTCGCGGCGTCCGGGCCCGTCGAGGTGGTGTTCGACGCCGTCGCGCGGACGTCCGTCGAGGGCCTCGGTGCGGGCGTCGCGTGGATGGCGCCCGGCATCGTCGGGTTCGCCCTGATCCTGCACCTGTCGCGCGCGCTCTACACGATCGACCACCAGCGCGTCGCCGTGGCGGCGACGGTCGCCGGCTGGGTCGTCGTCGCCGTCGCCGCGTTCGTCCTGCCGGCCGTGACAGGGGTGCGTGACGCGGGGGGCGTGCTCTCGATGCTCGGCCTCGCCACGACGCTCGGCATGACCGTCGCGGGCGTCGGCCTGCTCCTCGGCGTCCGGCGCCTCGCCGGGGTCGCGGCGGTCGCCGGCGTGCTGCGCACGCTCCTCGTCACGGGTGCCGGCGCCGCCGCAGGAGCCACGCTCGGCGCGCTGCTGTCCCGCGTGCTCCTGCCCGACGACGCGGGCTGGCTCGCGGCCGTCGGCGTCGGGGCCGTCGCCGCGATGGCCGCGGGCCTCGTCGTCCTGGGGGCGTCGCTCCTGGTCGACCGCCCCGCCCTGCTGGGCGTCGTCCGCCGTGGCGCGCCGGAGCCGTCGCGGGCCGAGGACGGGACCGTCGACACGTCGTCGTCCTGAGCACAGGGCGGCGCGGTGTGAGACTCGCGACGCCGCGCCGACGCCGTGCCCGCGTGCCGTCGCCCGGGCCGCTGTTAGGATGGAGTTCCGTGGCAGATCACCTGAACCGGCCCTCCTCCCGCCTCAACGCCTCGGGCGCTCGATCCGAGCACCGCACCGCGCACGTCTTCGTCACCGGCGGCGTCGCCTCCTCGCTCGGCAAGGGCCTGACCGCCTCGAGCCTCGGTCGTCTGCTCCGCTCGCGCGGGCTGCGGGTCACCATGCAGAAGCTGGACCCGTACCTCAACGTCGATCCCGGGACGATGAACCCGTTCCAGCACGGCGAGGTGTTCGTCACCGAGGACGGTGCCGAGACGGACCTGGACATCGGGCACTACGAGCGCTTCCTCGACGTCGACCTCGAGGCGACCGCGAACGTCACGACCGGCCAGGTGTACTCGCAGGTCATCGCGCGCGAGCGGCGCGGCGAGTACCTCGGCGACACGGTCCAGGTGATCCCGCACATCACCGACGAGATCAAGTCCCGCATGCGCGCCCAGGCCGGCGAGGACGTCGACGTCATCATCACGGAGGTCGGCGGCACGGTCGGCGACATCGAGTCGCAGCCGTTCCTCGAGGCCGCACGCCAGGTGCGCCACGAGCTCGGCCGCGACGACGTGTTCTTCCTGCACGTCTCCCTCGTGCCGTACATCGGCCCCTCGGGCGAGCTGAAGACCAAGCCGACGCAGCACTCGGTCGCGGCGCTGCGCTCGATCGGCATCCAGCCCGACGCGATCGTCCTGCGCGCCGACCGCGTCGTGCCCGAGCCGGTCAAGCGCAAGATCGCGCTCATGTGCGACGTCGACAACGAGGCCGTCGTCAACGCCGTCGACGCGCCGAGCATCTACGACATCCCGCGCGTGCTGCACTCCGAGGGCCTCGACGCCTACGTCGTGCGCCGCCTCGGCCTGCCGTTCCACGACGTCGAGTGGGACGGCTGGAGCCAGCTCCTCGAGCGGGTGCACGAGCCCGCCCACCAGGTCGAGGTCGCGCTCGTCGGCAAGTACATCGACCTGCCGGACGCCTACCTGTCGGTCACGGAGGCGCTGCGCGCGGGCGGCTTCGCCAACGACGCGAAGGTCACGATCCGCTGGGTCGCGTCGGACGAGTGCCAGACGCCGGCCGGCGCGGACGACGCGCTCCACGGCGTGGACGCGGTCCTCGTGCCGGGAGGCTTCGGGGTGCGCGGCATCGAGGGCAAGCTCGGGGCGCTGCGCTGGGCGCGCGAGAGCAAGGTCCCGACGCTCGGGATCTGCCTCGGCCTCCAGTCGATGGTCATCGAGTACGCGCGCAACGTGCTCGGCATCGCGGACGCGTCGTCGACGGAGTTCCACCCGGAGACCTCGGACCCCGTCATCGCGACCATGGAGGAGCAGCTCGCGATCGTCGGTGGCGACGGCGACCTGGGCGGCACGATGCGCCTCGGCTCGTACGAGGCGGCCCTCGTGCCCGGGTCGGTCGTCGCGAAGACGTACGGCGCGGAGCGCGTCTCGGAGCGTCACCGCCACCGCTACGAGGTGAACAACGCCTACCGCCAGCGCCTCGAGGAGGCCGGGCTCGTCGTCTCGGGCGCGTCGCCCGACTCGTCGCTCGTGGAGTTCGTCGAGCTGCCGGCGGACGTGCACCCGTACTACGTGAGCACGCAGGCGCACCCGGAGTTCAAGTCGCGCCCGACCCGTGCGCACCCGCTGTTCGCCGGGCTCGTCGCGGCCGCGCTCGAGAACCAGGCGGACTGAGTGGCCGCCGACCTGGGCGACGCGACGTCGCCGGACGGTCCGCCCACCGACGGACCCGTCGTGGACTCCCTCGCCCCGCGGCCGGTCTCCGAGACCTCCGTCGTGCACGCGGGCCGCGTCTTCGACCTGCGCTCCGACGTGGTCGAGCTCGGTGACGGGCCTGTGACGCGCGAGTACCTCGACCACCCGGGCGCGGTCGCGGTCGTCGTCCTGGACGACGACGATCGCGTCCTCCTGCTGCGCCAGTACCGGCACCCGGTGCGGCGCGAGCTGTGGGAGCCCCCCGCTGGCCTCCTCGACGTCGACGGCGAGGACGCTCAGCTCGCCGGTGCGCGCGAGCTCGCGGAGGAGGCGGACCTGCGCGCCGCGCGCTGGGACGTCCTCGTCGACTACTACACGACGCCGGGAGGCTCGAACGAGGCCCTGCGCGTGTTCCTGGCACGCGACCTGGCACCCGTCCCCGACGGCGAGCGGTTCGCGCGCGAGGCCGAGGAGCTCGACATGGAGCTGCGCTGGGTGCCGCTCGACGACGCCGTGGCCGCGGTGCTGCGCGGCGACGTGCACAACCCGTCCGCCGTCGTCGGCCTCCTCGCCGCGTCGGCGGCGCGCGCGGCGGGCTGGTCGACCCTCCGCCCGGCGGACGCGCCCTGGCCTGAGCGCCGCGGCGGCTGACGTGCTGCCGAGGTAGAGCCCTGGTCTCGGCTCGCCCCCGGGTTCGCCGGCCTTCGTGGGCACTGCCGTGGTGAGGTGATGGCTCGGCGGGTGGGGCGGCGTCGGAAGCGAAGGGCGTCAGAGCCGCGCTCGGGAACCGCCGGCCGGACGGCCGCGGTGACGGCGCGGCAGCCCGAGCACCGACGACGCGCCACCCGCGGTCGGGACCGGCGCACCCACGGCCCGCCGCGAACCCGGAAGGGCCGCGCACGACCAGGGGGACGGTGCGCGGGCCGTGTGCGTCAGGCGCGGGTGCGGGTGGTGAGGACGACGCGCGTCGTCCCGGCCACGAGCAGGGCGGACCCGAGCATGTGGAGCCCGACGAGGAGCGCGGGCAGTCCCGTGAAGTACTGCACGTAGCCGATCCCACCCTGCGCGAGCGTGATCGCCAGAAGGGTCCACGCAGCGCGGCGGACCGCGGCGGGTGCCGTCCGGACCCGGACGAGGTACACGACCAGGACCGCCACGAACGCCCACACGGACCACGCATGGAGCTTGCTCATGACGGCCGGGTCGACGGCGAGCCGGTAGCCGACCTCGGAGTCCCCGCTGTGCGGGCCGGCGCCCGTCGTGATGACACCGAGCACCACGACGACCGCCGTCAGACCTCCGAGGACCCAGGCAAGGGTCCGCGTCGTGCGGTCGACGGTGGGGACCGGAGGGCCGTCGCCCTCTCCGGAGCGGTGCAGGAGCAGGAGCGAGACGGCCACGAGCGCGGCCGAGACGACGAAGTGGAGCGACACCCAGCCCGGGTGCAGGTGGAGCAGCACGATGACGCCGCCGATGACGGCCTGTGCCGCGACGCCCAGGAGCGGGACCGCGCCGAGCAGGCGGTACGACAGGACGCGCGAGCGGTCCGTCCAGACCAGCACGAGGGCAGCGACCGCGATGACGCTCAGCACGCCGGTGAGCGTGCGGTTCCCGAACTCGACGAACTGGTGGTACGTCGTCTCGGGGTGGAACTGGGCCGTGAACTGACCCGGCTCGCACTGGGGCCACGTGGAGCACCCGAGACCGGAACCGGTGAGCCGGACCGCGCCGCCCGTGACGATGATGCCGATCTGTGCCACGAGGTTCGCGACGAGCACGGGACGGGTCCAGCGTCGCAGCGGCGCGAGCCGGTCGGGTCGGCCCGCGCCGTCTCCGGTGGCGCGTGCTGTGGTGCCGGCAGCGGCGCGGTCGGTGGCGGCGGGATCGAGCGCGGGGGGCGGTGTGCTCACGGTCCCACGGTATCCGGGCCCTCGTGCGCGCCCGGAATCCTGCGCGTGTGAGATGCGCCCGAGCCGGCTCAGGTCCAGCGGAAGAGCTTGCCCGCGCCCCAGCCGAGCGCGGCGGTCCAGCCGAGCAGGACGACGACGGAGAACGGCGGGACGCTGCCGTCGAGGAGCGCGCCGCGCATCGCCTCGCCCAGCGCGCCCGAGGGGAGCAGGAGCGCGACGTGCGCGAGCGGTCCGGGGAGCTGGTCCGCGGGGACGAGGACCCCGCCGCCGACCGTGAGCAGCACGAGCACGAGGTTCGCGACGGCGAGCACCCCCTCCGCGCGCAGGGTGCCGGCCAGCAGCATCGCGAGCGACGTGAACGCCGCCGTGCCGAGCAGGACCGCGAGCAGGGCGGCGGGGACGCCCGCGAGGACGGGCTGCCAGCCGAGGGCCAGCGCGACGCCGGAGATGACGACGACCTGGACGACCTCGACCGCGAGCACGCCCAGCACCTTGCCCGCGAGCAGCCCGCCGCGGCCCAGGGGAGTGGTCGACATGAGGCGCAGCACGCCGTTGCGACGGTCGAACGCCGTCGCGATGGCCTGGGAGGTGAACGCCGTCGACATCACGGCGAGCGCGAGGACGCCGGGCGTCACGAAGTCGACGCGCGACGCGCCGTCCGTGTCCAGCTCGACGAACGAGGTCAGGACGAGACCGAGCAGCAGCATCACGGGCAGGATGATCGTCACGAGCAGCTGCTCGCCGTTGCGCAGGATCATGCGCGTCTCGAAGGCCGTCTGCGCCGCGACGCGGCGCCACGCGGGCGCGGCGAGCACGCTCGGGGACGGCGCGCCGCCCGTCGTGGCGGGCGCCGTCGTCGACAGGTTCTCGGGCGAGGTCATCGCAGGTGCCGTCCCGTGAGGTCGAGGAACACGTCCTCGAGCGTGCGGCGGCCCACCGTGACGCGCGACGCGAGGACGTCGCGCGCGGCGAGCCACGTCGTGAGCGCCACGAGCGTGGCGGGATCGGCGGGACCCGTGAGCGTGTAGGAGCCGGGCTGCGGCTCCGCGACGGCCCACGCGGGCCGTGCGGCGTCGTCGGGACCGGACGTGCCGGCGCCGTCGGCTCCGGCGAGCGCGGCGACGAGGCCGTCCAGGTCGAGACCGGTCGCGGCCTCGAAGCGCACCGTGCGGTCCGCCTCGCCGTCGGACCCGGTCTCGAGGAGGTCGCGGGTCGCGCCCGCGGCGATGACCTTCCCCTGGTCGACGACGTACACGCTGTCGGCCAGGTCTTCGGCCTCGTCCATGAGGTGCGTCGTGAGGACGATGCCCACGCCGTCCGCGCGCAGCTCGCGGACGAGCTCCCACACGGCGTGGCGGCTCTGCGGGTCCATGCCCGCGCTCGGCTCGTCGAGGAACACGACCTCCGGCCTCCCGACGACGGCCGCGGCGAGCGCGAGCCGCTGCCGCTGGCCGCCCGAGAGACGGCGCACGGTCGTGCGCGCGAAGCTCTCGAGACCCAGTCGCTCGGTGAGCTCGCCGACGTCGCGGGGGTCCGCGTACATGGAGGCGACGTGCCGCAGCATCTCGAGCGCGCGGACGCCGGTCGGCAGACCGCCGTCCTGGAGCATCACGCCGACGCGCGGGCGCAGGTCGCGCGCGTCGGTCACCGGGTCGAGACCGAGCACCCGGACACGACCGGCGTCGGGAGCGCGCAGTCCCTCGCAGCACTCGACCGTCGTCGTCTTGCCGGCGCCGTTCGGACCGAGGACCGCGGTGATCGCGCCGCGCTCGGCGGTGAGCGACACGCCGTCGACGACGGCGCGACCGTCGTAGCGCTTCACGAGGTCGTGCACGAGCACGGCGGGGGCGGGCACCCGCCGATTCTAGGGGCCCGGCGGGCGCCCGGACCGCGCACCCCGCCCCGGCGCGACAGGTGTCGCGTACGCCACACCTGGCCCCGTCTGAGGGTGGCCTTGCTTGCGCTCAGGCAATTAGGGAACAACCATGTTCTCTATATCGGGGCCGCGCCGTGCGCGCGAGCGACTCGCCGGATCCACCGACGACCCGTGGACGTGACGCAGGAGGTGAGCATGGCAGCAGGAACGACACCGCCCGGCATGCTGCGCCCCGTCGTGCACCCCGCGGACGCGGACGGACGCACGCGCGAGCGCGTGCTCGAGCTCGTCGCGGGCGCGGGCCCCGTGAGCGCCGCCGACCTCGCGGCGACCCTCGGCCTCACCCCGGCCGCGGTCCGCCGCCACCTCGCCCTCCTCGAGGACGACGACCTCGTCGCCGTGCACGACGCCGGTCATCCCACCGGGATGCGCGGCCGCCCCGCGCGGCGGTACGTGGCGACGTCCGCCGGGCAGGGTGAGCTGTCGGGCACCTACGCCGACCTCGCGACCGAGGCGCTGCGCTTCCTGCGTGACGTCGCCGGTCCCGACGCCGTCGAGCGGTTCGCGCAGGAACGGCTCGCCGAGCTCGGCGAGCGCTACGCCGCGCGTCTCGACGCCGACGACGTCGAGGGGCGGGCCGCCCAGCTCGCCGCGGCGCTCGCGGACGACGGCTACGCGGCGAGCGTCCGTCCCGTCCCGGGGACCTCGGCCGTGCAGCTGTGCCAGGGGCACTGCCCCGTGCAGCACGTGGCGGAGGAGTTCCCGCAGCTGTGCGAGGCCGAGGCCCAGGTCTTCGCCCGGCTCCTCGGGTCGCACGTGCAGCGGCTCGCGACCCTCGCCGGGGGCGGGCACGCGTGCACGACGAACATCCCCCTCCGGCCATCGCCCCCGACCCCCGACCGATACTGACCGCCCCCTCCGCATCGACGGACAGTGGAAGGAACACCATGAGCGCTCCCACCCAGGACGCCGCCGGCACGGCTCTGCCGACCGGTGAGAAGCAGACCGACGACGAGATCATCGCCTCGATCGGCTCCTACGAGTACGGCTGGCACGACAGCGACGCCGCCGGCATGTCCGCGCAGCGCGGGCTCTCCGAGGAGGTCGTGCGCAACATCTCCGCGCTGAAGAACGAGCCGGAGTGGATGCTCAAGGCCCGCCTGAAGGCGCTGCGCCTGTTCGACAAGAAGCCCATGCCGAGCTGGGGCTCCGACCTCACGGGCATCCACTTCGACAAGATCAAGTACTTCGTGCGCTCCACGGAGAAGCAGGCCACGAGCTGGGACGACCTGCCCGAGGACATCAAGGCCACGTACGACCGGCTCGGCATCCCGGAGGCGGAGAAGCAGCGCCTCGTCGCGGGCGTCGCCGCGCAGTACGAGTCCGAGGTCGTGTACCACCAGATCCGCGAGGACCTCGAGGAGCAGGGCGTCATCTTCGTCGACACGGACACCGGTCTGCGCGACTACCCGGAGCTCTTCCAGGAGTACTTCGGCACGGTCATCCCGTCGGGCGACAACAAGTTCGCGGCGCTCAACTCGGCCGTGTGGTCGGGCGGCTCGTTCGTCTACGTGCCGCCGGGCGTGCACGTCGAGATCCCGCTCCAGGCCTACTTCCGCATCAACACGGAGAACATGGGCCAGTTCGAGCGGACGCTGATCATCGCGGACGAGGGCTCGTACGTGCACTACGTCGAGGGCTGCACCGCGCCGATCTACTCGAGCGACTCGCTGCACTCCGCGGTCGTCGAGATCATCGTCAAGAAGAACGCGCGCGTGCGCTACACGACCATCCAGAACTGGTCGAACAACGTGTACAACCTCGTGACGAAGCGGGCGACCGCGGCCGAGGGCGCGACGATGGAGTGGGTCGACGGCAACATCGGCTCCAAGGTCACCATGAAGTACCCGGCGATCTACCTGCTCGGCGAGCACGCGCGCGGCGAGACGCTCTCGATCGCGTTCGCGGGCGAGGGCCAGCACCAGGACGCGGGCGCCAAGATGGTGCACGCGGCGCCCCACACGTCGTCGTCGATCGTCTCGAAGTCGGTCGCGCGCGGCGGTGGCCGCACGTCCTACCGCGGTCTGGTCCAGGTGCTCGAGGGTGCCGCGCACTCGGCCTCGACCGTGCTGTGCGACGCGCTCCTCGTCGACCAGATCTCCCGGTCCGACACCTACCCGTACGTCGACGTCCGCGAGGACGACGTGTCCATGGGGCACGAGGCGACGGTCTCGCGGGTGAGCGAGGACCAGCTGTTCTACCTCATGTCCCGGGGCATGGAGGAGACCGAGGCGATGGCCATGATCGTGCGCGGGTTCGTCGAGCCCATCGCGCGCGAGCTGCCCATGGAGTACGCGCTCGAGCTCAACCGCCTCATCGAGCTGCAGATGGAAGGGTCCGTCGGCTGATATGACCACCACCACCATTCCCGAAGAGGCCGGACTGACCACCGACCACTCGCGCGCGCAGGCCGACGGGGCGCACTCCCACGGCGTCGTCCCGCAGGGCTCGCGCGCCGAGCGCCTCACGTCGTTCGACCTCGCCGACATCCCCGTGCCCTCCGGGCGCGAGGAGGAGTGGCGCTTCTCGCCCGTCGCGCGGCTCGCCCCGCTGTTCGAGGACCGGCTCGTCGGCCAGTCCGGCGGCGGCGACGTGCGCGTCACGGTCGTCGAGGCACCCGAGGTGCAGGTCTCGATCGTCGGTCGCGGCGACGAGCGGCTCGGCACGGCCGGCAAGCCGGGCGACCGCACCGCCGTCACGGCGTGGAACTCCTTCGAGCAGGCGACCGTCATCACCGTGCCGAAGGAGGCCGTCGCGTCCGACGTGACCTCGGTGCGCGTCGAGGGCCACGGCCCCACGCCGACCGCGAGCCACGTCCTCGTGCGTGCCGAGCGGCACTCCGAGGCCGTCGTCGTGCTCGACCACGTCGGCACCGCGACGCTCAACGAGACGGTCGAGATCGTCGTCGAGGACGGCGCACAGCTCACCGTCGTCTCGGTCCAGGACTGGGCCGACGGCGCCGTGCACGCCTCGTCGCACCGTGCCCGCATCGGTCGCGACGCGCGTCTCAAGCACGTCGTCGTGACGCTCGGCGGCGACGTCGTGCGCATGACGCCGGACGCCGAGTTCACCGCCGAGGGCGGCGAGGTCGAGATGGTCGGTCTCTACTTCGCGGACGCGGACCAGCACCAGGAGCACCGCCTGTTCGTCGACCACGCCGTGCCGCGCTGCAAGTCGCGCGTGACGTACAAGGGCGCGCTGCAGGGCGAGGGCGCGCACACGGTGTGGGTGGGCGACGTGCTCATCCAGGCGTCCGCCGAGGGCACCGACACGTACGAGCTCAACCGCAACCTGGTCCTCACCGACGGTGCGCGCGCGGACTCCGTGCCGAACCTCGAGATCGAGACGGGCGAGATCGAGGGCGCGGGCCACGCGTCGGCGACCGGCCGCTTCGACGACGAGCAGCTCTTCTACCTGCAGGCCCGCGGCATCCCCGAGATCGAGGCGCGCCGCCTCGTCGTGCGCGGGTTCTTCGCCGAGCTGATCCAGGAGATCGGCGTCGCGTCGGTCGAGGAGCGCCTGCTCGAGGCGATCGAGCGCGAGCTCAGCAAGTCCATGTCGATCATCGACGGGAGCGCCGAGCCCGCCGAGGCCTCGGCGTGACCGCACAGCCCGCCTGCTCGACGGCGGACCTCGGTCCGGAGGAGGCGCTGCGCGTCGAGCTCCCGGCCGCCGACGGGCGGGTCGTCGAGGTCGCCGTCGTGCGCGACGGGGACGGCGACTGGCACGCGATCTCGGACATCTGCTCCCACGGGGCGGTGTCCCTGTCGGACGGCGAGGTCGAGGGTTGCTTCGTCGAGTGCTGGCTGCACGGCTCGCAGTTCGACCTGCGGACCGGGATGCCGACCGCGCTGCCCGCGATGCGGCCGGTGCCCGTCTACCCGGTGACGGTCGACGGTGAGCAGGTGCTCGTCGACGTCGACCGCGTCGTCGCCCCGACCTGAACCGCCCGTCGATCCGCAAGCACTGACCCGGCGCGCCACGCGCCCCACAGCTCACAGAACCTCTTGGAGAAGAACCAGATGTCCACTCTCGAGATCCGCGACCTGCACGTCAGCGTCGAGACCAAGGAAGGGCCGAAGCCGATCCTGCGCGGCGTCGACCTGACCATCAACAGCGGCGAGGTCCACGCCATCATGGGCCCGAACGGCTCGGGCAAGTCCACGCTCGCCTACTCCATCGCCGGTCACCCCAAGTACCAGGTGACGAGCGGCACCGTGACGCTCGACGGCGAGGACGTCCTCGCCATGAGCGTCGACGAGCGTGCCCGTGCCGGCCTGTTCCTCGCGATGCAGTACCCCGTCGAGGTCCCGGGCGTGAGCGTCTCGAACTTCCTGCGCACCGCGAAGACCGCGATCGACGGCGAGGCGCCCGCGCTGCGCCACTGGACCAAGGACGTCAAGGGCGCCATGGAGCGCCTGCGCATGGACGCGTCGTTCGCGGAGCGCTCGGTCAACGAGGGCTTCTCCGGCGGTGAGAAGAAGCGTCACGAGATCCTCCAGATGGAGCTCCTCAGCCCGAAGTTCGCCGTCCTCGACGAGACCGACTCGGGCCTCGACGTCGACGCGCTGCGCATCGTCTCCGAGGGCGTCAACCGCGTCCACGGGAACACCGACGCGGGCATCCTCCTCATCACGCACTACACGCGCATCCTGCGCTACATCAAGCCGGACTTCGTCCACGTCTTCGTCGACGGCAAGGTCGCGGAGGAGGGTGGCTCGGAGCTCGCCGACCGCCTCGAGGAAGAGGGCTACGACCGCTACCTCGGTGGCTCGGTCGAGTCCGCCGCGGCGGCGTCCGCCTGACCGAGCGGTCCCGGACCGACCGGCGCCGAAGGACTTCGAGGAGACGACCATGACGACCACCGCGCACACCGCCGGACAGCTCGACGGCAGCCCGTCGCGCCTGTCGGCCGGTGAGCTCGCCGCCGTGCGGGCGGACTTCCCGCTGCTCGAGCGCACCGTGCGCGGTGGTCGTCCGCTGGTCTACCTCGACTCCGCGGCGACGTCGCAGAAGCCGCAGGTCGTCCTCGACACCGAGGTCGACTTCTACGAGGAGCGCAACGCCGCGGTGCACCGCGGTGCGCACCAGCTCGCCGAGGAGGCCACCGAGGCGTTCGAGGCCGCGCGGGCCGACGTGGCCGCGTTCGTCGGTGCGCGGCCCGGGGAGATCGTCTGGACGTCGGGCGCCACGGCGGCGATCAACCTCGTCGCGTACGGCCTGTCGAACGCGACGCTCGGTCGCGGGGGAGAGGCGGCGCGCCGCTTCGCGCTCGCGCCGGGCGACGAGATCGTCGTCACCGAGGCGGAGCACCACGCGAACATCGTGCCGTGGCAGGAGCTCGCCGCCCGCACGGGCGCCGTCCTGCGGTGGTTCGAGGTCGACGACGACGGGCGCGTGCGGGTCGAGGACGCGGCCACGGTCATCACCGAGCGCACGCGTGTCGTCGCGTTCACGCACGTCTCCAACGTGACGGGCGCGATCACGCCGGTCGCGCCGATCGTGGCCCGCGCGCGCGAGGTCGGCGCGCTCACGGTGCTCGACGCGTGCCAGTCCGTGCCGCACCTGCCCGTCGACCTGCCCGCGCTCGGCGTCGACTTCGCGGTGTTCTCCGCGCACAAGATGCTCGGCCCGACGGGCGTCGGCGCGCTCTACGGGCGGCGTGAGCTGCTCGAGGCGCTGCCGCCGGTGACGACCGGCGGGTCGATGATCGAGGTCGTCACGATGACCGAGTCGTCGTACATGGCGCCGCCCCAGCGGTTCGAGGCGGGCACGCAGCCCGTCGCGCAGGTCGTCGGCTTCGGCGCGGCGGCGAGATACCTGGACGAGCTCGGCATGGAGGGCGTCGCCGCGCACGAGCACGAGCTCGCGGCCGAGCTCCTGCGGATCGGGGAGATCCCGGGAGTGCGGATCGTCGGGCCGGGCGAGCCGGTCGACCGGCTCGCGGTCGTGTCGTTCGTCGTGGACGGCGTGCACGCGCACGACGTCGGGCAGGTGCTCGACGACGCGGGCATCGCCGTGCGCGTCGGTCACCACTGCGCGCAGCCCCTGCACCGCCGGTTCGGCGTCGCGGCCACGGCGCGCGCGTCCGCGTCCGTGTACACGACGCGCGAGGACGTCGACGCGTTCCGGGAAGCGTTGGCGGGGGTCCGCGCGTTCTTCTCGGTGGACTGAGAGGACTCCCGATGAGCTCGATGGAGCAGATGTACCAGCAGGTCATCCTCGACCACGCGAAGACCCCGCACGGACGGGGCCTCGTCGAGGTGGCCGACGGCGCGGCCAGCGGCCAGTCGCACCAGGTCAACCCGACGTGCGGCGACGAGGTGACGCTGCGCGTGGAGCTCGCGCCCGCGTCGTCGGGCACGACGGCGGGTGGCGCCTCTGGCGGCGCGCCCACGATCTCCCGCGTGAGCTGGGAGGGGCAGGGCTGCAGCATCTCCCAGGCGTCCCTGTCGGTCCTCACCGACCTCGTGACCGGTCGCCCCGTGGCCGAGGCGGAGCACCTCGGAGAGGTCTTCCGCGAGCTCATGGGCTCGCGCGGCAAGGGCCTCGACGAGGCCGCGGAGGACGAGCTGGAGGACGCCACGGCGTTCACCGGCGTCTCGCAGTACCCTGCCCGCATCAAGTGCGCCCTGCTCGGCTGGGCGGCGCTGCGGGACTCGCTCGTGACCTCGGGCGCACTGGACCGGGTCGCCACAGACCAGACCCGCGCGGCGCACGCCGCGGGGGAGACGACGGAGGAGAACCGATGAGCACCGAGACCGGCGCACCCGTGGAGGGTGTCGCACCGAGCCCGCCGAACGTCGCGGACGTCGAGGAGGCGCTGCGCGACGTCATCGACCCCGAGCTCGGCATCAACGTCGTCGATCTCGGCCTCATCTACGGCATCCAGATCGACCAGAACAACCACGCGGTCATCGACATGACGCTCACGTCGGCGGCGTGCCCGCTGACCGACGTCATCGAGGACCAGTCCGCGCAGGCGCTCGACGGCCTCGTCGACGGCTTCCGCGTGAACTGGGTCTGGATGCCGCCGTGGGGCCCGGAGAAGATCACCGACGACGGCAAGGACCAGCTCCGTGCGCTGGGCTTCAACGTCTGACGACCCGCCGCTCGTCCACCGACGCCGCGACCCCGTCCCGGGGGCGCGGCGTCGTGCTGTTGCGGCGGCGTCGAGGGGTTCCAGGGGTTGCGCGAGCCACCGTGTCGGCGCCCTCTGCGCTCTCGCTGCTCACGATCTGGTTGCGATCCTTCTGGTGCGTTGACGCGGAGTGTCCTGAGTGTTGGGATATGTGCGCCCACACCACTTTTCGGAGGATCACGTGACACAGCAGGACCAGACCGGCTCGGGCGGCTCACCGCGGCAGGTGCGCTACCGCGGCAGGCACCTCCCGATGGTCGCGGTGGTCGTCGCGGCGACGATCGCGACCGCCCTGGCCTACAGCGGCATGGTCCTGTTCGGTCTCGAGGTCGCGCACATGTCGCCGCTCGAGGCGTACGGCCTCGCGGGCTTCCTCGAGGTCAGCCTCGTCGCCGTGGCGCTCATGGCGCGCAACGCGGCGCTCGAGGGTCGCCCGTACGGCATCCTCCTCACGCTCACCTGGGTGCTCTCGGGCACCTCGGGCGTGTTCGCGGCACTCCACGAGATCGCTGTCCCGACCGACAGCACCCCGTACATGGTGGTGTTCCGGTTCGTGCCGCCGCTGGTGGCCGCGCTCATGTGGCACCTCGCCCTGGTGGGGGAGCGGCACATGGTCACGGGTCATACCCTCGACGAGCGTCGCCGGGAGACGCGGGTCCACGGGTACGTCACCGCCCTGGAGCAGTGGCGCGACGCGCGCGTGGACAGCTCGGGCTCGGCGGCGGACCTGCGCAAGGTCCGGGCCGCGCACCAGCGTCAGCGCGCCGCCCGCGACGGTGCCCTCAAGCTGCTGACGGTCGAGGACTTCGAGCGCCGCATGCAGATCTGGGTCGACCGCCTGGAGGCCGCGGAGCGCCACGCCAACCGGCTCGACCTCATCGGGGCGAGCTCCGTCAAGCGTGGCACCGCGCGAGGGCCGGCCGAGGCCCCGGCGGAGCTGGCGGCCCGGACCGCCGCGCCTGCCGAGGCGCTCGTGGAGGCGCAAAGCCTGAAGGCTCTGGCACTCGAGTCGGCGCACGACGCCGAGGTCCGCACGATCGCGGCCTCGCGGGCCGTCGAGCCGGCTCAGGGCCGCCCGGTCGACGCGGCGCAGGCGCCCGTCGCCGTCGAACCGGACGAGCAGCCGTACACGCCCGAGACCGCCTTCGAGGCACTTCCCGATCTCTCGGCGCGCGTGAAGGAGGCGTTCGGGCGCGCCAAGCCGCTCCCCTGGGAGCAGCCCGCCCCGGTCACCGCCAGCGCGTCGAAGGTCGTGGAGCCCCCCGTCGTGACAGGCCACACCCGGCGCGTCGAGGTCTTCGACCTCGCCGGTCCCCGAGGCGGCGCGCAGGCCGCGGTCGCCGACGCCGACGAGGCCTCCCTCGGCGAGGACCCGACCGCCGAGCGCGACCGCCGCATCGTCGAACTCGCCCGCGAAGGCCTGAACCAGCGCGAGATCGCCCAGCAGGTCTCGGCCTCGCGGTCGACCGTCAGCCGCGTCGTGCGCCGCTACGAGGACCAGAAGCCCGTGGCGGACGACGACCGCGAGCTCGCGAACGCCTGAGCAGTCGACACGATCGACCTCTTCGGTCCGCCGGGGTCAAGTTCTCGGTCACCGGCATCGCGGCTCGAGCACGGCAGGGCTCTACCGACAGGGAGATGGTTCTGCCGCGCTCGGCTACGGAGAGGTGTCGACCTCGGCATAGCCGACCCAGCGACCCAGGGCAGGCTGTGAATCTCCTACCAGGTGCCGCGCCAGCCGCGCACCGCAGCTGACGGAGGCGCAGTGGACGTCCGGGAGCGCTGGTTCTTCGCCCGGTGGTATGACTGGTTATACTCATCGCATGAAGACCGCAATCTCCGTACCCGATCGCGAGTTCGAGCGGTTCGAGCGAATCGCTGCCCGGCACGGCATGAACCGTTCGGAGTTCTTCCGACGCGCCGGCGAGAAGTTCGCGGACGAGCTCGAGGGAAGCAATGAACTGACGGCCCTGGCCGACGCTGCGCTCGCAGACGCAGGGCAGCCGTCCGATGACAGTCCGTTCCTTTCGGCATCCGAGCGGGAGATGCTGCGCGGGACCGAGTGGTGATCTCCCGCGGCGACGTCGTCTGGGTGGACTTCGGGCAGCCCCGCGGAAGCGAGCCTGGGAAGACGCGCCCTGCGCTGGTGATCCAGGAAGACTGGCTGCTCGCATCGACGATCAACACCGTGATCGTCGTTCCGCTGACATCGAATCTCCGGCTCGAGTTGTTCCCGGGCAACGTCCTCGTGCCCACCGCCGCGTCCGGCCTGGACAAGGACTCGGTCGCTGTCGTCTCGCAGGTCGGGCCCGTCAGTCGTGATTTCCTCGAGCCGTACCCCGTCGGCCACCTGCCCGCATACCTCATGTCGAAGGTCACTGACGGGGTGCGCCTGGTCCTCGGGGTGTAGCAGCGAGGGGGCGGCAATGAAGGCGTCACCGAGGAGTCTCTCAACGCCAGGTCGCCGGCTCCCAGGGGTTGACGGTCTCGATGCTGAGCGGGGCGAAGTGCCGGGTGTTCCGGGTCGCGACCACCGCGCCGCACGCGTGGGCCGTCGCGGCGATCACGGCGTCGTCGTACGGCGCGTGCTCAGGGAAGCGATGCGTCGCGAGGATGCGCGCCGCGGCGACATCGAACGGGACGACGCGTCGGCGAACGCCGGGAGGACGTCGTCCTCGAACCACCGTCGGAGGGCCGCGCCCTGAGCGGCATCCTCACGTTCCTTCGCGACGATGCCACGTTCGATCTCGGCGATCGTCAGGGCCGCGACGTACTGGTCGG
Source organism: Cellulosimicrobium sp. PMB13 (assembly GCF_051294865.1). Taxonomy (NCBI): domain Bacteria; kingdom Bacillati; phylum Actinomycetota; class Actinomycetes; order Micrococcales; family Promicromonosporaceae; genus Cellulosimicrobium; species Cellulosimicrobium sp. PMB13. The sequence goes on from NZ_CP145910.1 coordinate 2,904,627, forward strand.
CGACGGGGATCTCCGACGCCCACCGTTCGACCTCGGGGTCGCGTCCCGGACACGGAGTGCGGACACGACGTTCGTGTCGAGGACGTATCTCACAGGTCGACGGCGCGCGAGATCAGCCCGAGGCGCTGCGGCTCGAACTCGATGTCCGCGCCGTCGTCGGTGCTGAGCAGGTCGACCAGCGTCACCGGGTCCTGGGCCAGCGCCCTCGGTCCGGGCCTCGATGCCTCCCTGACGGCCTAGGATCGGGTCGCCGGCGACGACGCCGGCCGCACGACCTAAGGAGTCTCGACGCCCATGCTCGCTGCGTGGGGCGCGCTCGCCCTGCTCACCCTCGTCCACCTCGGCGCGCAGCTCGCCGGAGCCTCCGATCTCGCCGACGTCTCGCAGTGGTTCCTCATGCCCGCGCTCGCGGGCTGTCTGTGGCTCGCGACGCGGCCCGCACCCGGTCCTCGACGACGACGCTCCCGCCTCGTCCGGATCACGCTCGTCGCGCTCGGCTTCTCGTGGCTCGGCGACACGGCGCCCGACCTCGCCGACGGCGACGCAGCGTTCCTCGTCATGGTGGGCTTCTTCCTCTGCGCACAGGTGGCCTACACGCTCGCGTTCTGGCCCTACCGTGCGGGCTCGGTCCTCCGGCGCCCGCTCGCTCTCGCGCCGTACGCGCTCGCCTTCGTCGCCCTCGTCGTGGCGTGCGCGCCCGGTGCCGGACCCCTGCTCGTCCCGGTCGTCGTCTACGGCGCGTGCCTCGTGCTGATGGCCGTGACGGCGACGGGCGTCGACCGCCTCGCCGCCGTCGGCGGGGCAGTCTTCCTCGTCTCCGACGCGCTCATCGCGCTGGACGCCTTCGCGCCGTGGTACTCCCTGCCCGTCCACGGCTTCTGGGTGATGCTCACGTACGTCGGGGGTCAGGTGCTGCTCGTCCTCGGCGTCCTGCGGCGTGACGGGACCGTCGGAGGACGGACGGCGCGCCCCGGTGGCCTCGTCCCCGCGCGACTGCGTGAGGGAGGCTGAGCAGGGCTCCAGGTCTCGTCGGTGGGCGCCGCGCTGCCCGGTGCCTCACGAGGAGGACCGACGCGTCAGCGTTCGACGTGGACGGCGACGAGCGCGACGTCGTCCTCCGCGCCCGCGGGGACGAGGTCGGTCAGCAGGAGGTCCAGCAGGCGCGCGGGGGCGACGTCGTCGAGCGCGGTGACGCGCCGGGGCAGCTCCTCCAGGCTGTCGCGCAGCGGCCGGTCACGACGCTCGACGAGCCCGTCGGTGTAGAGGAGCAACGTGTCTCCGGGCTCCAGCAGGTCGGTGTGGTCCGTCCGGTCGCCGCCGAGCCCCAGTCCGAGCAGCGGATCGTTCCGAGCCCGCAGCAGTCGCGCGGTGCCGTCTGCCGCACGGACGACCGGGGGCAGGTGGCCCGCCGAGCACCACGTGAGCGAGCGCGGCTCCCCGGCGAGGCCGGGGCCGATCTGCGCGACGGCGGCCGTGGCCAGCGCGTCCAGCCCGAGGCCCGTCGCGGTGTCCTCAGCGGCATCGAGAAGCTCGGCGGGACCGGCTCCCGTGCAGTACCCGACCGTGCGGACGACGCCGCGCAGGTGCCCCATGCGCGACGCGGCGGACACGTCGTGCCCGGTGACGTCGCCGACCACGACGGTCGTGTGCCCGTCGCGCTGCACGAACGCGTCGTACCAGTCGCCGCCGACGTGCACCTCCGGGACGGCGGGCCGGTAGCGGACGTCGATGCGCAGACCGGGGACCGTGGGCGGGGGCGTGAGGATGGAGTCCTGGAGCTCGAGTGCGGCACGGCGCTCGCGGACCAGCGCGGCGGCGTACCGGCCGGCCGTCGAGCCCAGGGCGAGGGCATGGTGGAGCACCGTGCGATCCACGGGACCGTCCCGTGCGGCGTCGTGGTCCACGGCGACGCCGTCCGCAGCCCCTCGCCCGGAGCGGACGATCTCCGTGACGTCCTCGGCGCGGTGCACGATCACCGAGACCCGGCCGCCGGCGTCCACCACGGGGACGTTCGTGGTGATCCACCAGCGCTCGTCCCAGCGCCCGTCCGGTCCGCGCAGGTCGTACCGGTGGGGCCCGAGCATCTCCAGGCGGCCGGTCGACGCGACGCGCTCGAGCGACTCGACCACGTGCGCCGCCGCAGGATCGCTGTCCGACCGCAGCGGGAAGACGTCGAGGTAGTGCCTACCGACGACCGCGGTCGCCGGTGCGTCGACGGTCCGGAGGAACGCCTCGTTCGCGTCGAGCACCATGAGCTCCGGCGAGACCACGAGCTTCGGCGCCGTGAGGGCTGCGAACACGGCGTGATAGTCCACCCCGTCGACCGAGACGTCGCGGTCGAGCCGCCCTCGCATGTCACTGATGTGAGGGGTCATACCACCGAGCCTCGCGCATCCTGAGCGGTTCGCAGCGCGAACCACGTGCGCGCGCCCTCGCCGCGCCTCTCAGCCGACGGCGACGACCGGCGCCGGCAGCGGCGTGCCGGAACCGTCACGCCGCTGGTCCACGTCGGGCAGCTCGGCGGACTGGCCGCCCGCACCCGTCGCGCGCGGCGGTCCCTGCCCGACCCACGCGAGGATCAGGGCGTCCTCTCCCTTGAGGAAGCGGTGCGCCCGGACGCCACCCGTCGCGCGTCCCTTGCCGGGGTACAGCTCGTACGGCGTCACCTTGGCCGCGCCCGTCTGGGTGCCGGGCAGCGCGCCCGACGACCCGGAGACGGTGACCACGACGGCGAGATCCCGCACGTCGGCCGCGACCACGCCGAAGAACGCGACGCGCTGGCCGTCGGCGAGCCGGATGCCTGCCATGCCGCCGGCGGAGCGCCCCTGGGGGCGCACTGCGGTGGCGTCGAAGTGCAGGAGGCTCGCGTCGCTGCTGACGAGCACGAGCTCGTCCGCGTCGGTCGCGGGCGCGGCACCCACGACGGCATCGCCGTCCTTGAGCCCGATCACCTCCCACGCGTCACGGTTCGTCGGCACGTCGCCCGGCAGCACGCGCTTGACGACGCCCTGCGCGGTGCCGAGCGCGAGCGGGGGGGCGTCCGCGTCGAGCGAGACGATCGTCACGGCCTGCTCGCCCGGCTCGAGCGCGACGACCTCGCTCAGCGGCACGCCCCCGGACAGGCTCGGGGCGCTGTCGGTCGGCGGGATCGCGGGCAGGTCCAGGACGGACACGCGGACGATCCGCCCCCGGCTCGTCACGAGACCGACCTCGCCGCGCGCCGTCGTGCGCACCCGGCCGCGCAGGACGTCGTGCGCTGCGCGCGGGCCGCTCCGGGCCGGCTCGGTGTCGTCGCTCGTCCGGGCCAGCAGACCGGTCGCGGAGAACAGGGCCCAGCACGGGGTGTCCGCCACCTCGAGCGGCAGCGCCGCGGTCGTGGTGGGGGCGGCGCCCGCCGACTCGAGCAGGATCGTGCGACGCGGCGTGCCGTAGGTCTTCGCGACCTCGGCCATCTCCGCAGACACGACGGCGCGCAGCTTCGCGTCGTCGCCCAGGATCTCCTGGAGCGCGGCGATCTCCTTCCGCAGCGCGTCCTGCTCCTTCTCGAGCTCGATGCGCGAGAACTTGGTGAGGCGGCGCAGCTGGAGCTCGAGGATGTACTCGGCCTGCGGCTCGGACAGGTCGAACACGGTCTGGAGGCGGTCGCGGGCTGCGCGCGCGTCGTCCGAGGACCGGATCACCTGGATGACCTCGTCGATGTCGACGATCGCGATCAGCAGGCCGTCGACGAGGTGCAGGCGCTCGGAGCGCTTGCGCAGGCGGTGCTCGGACCGGCGGCGCACGACGTCGATGCGGTGGTCCACCCACACGACGAGCAGCTCGCGCAGGCCGAGCGTGCGCGGCTGGCCGTCGACGAGCGCGACGTTGTTGATGCCGAACGAGTCCTCGAGCGGCGTGAACCGGTAGAGCTGCTCGAGCACGGCCTCGGGGTTGAAGCCCGTCTTGACCTCGACGACGATCCGCAGGCCGTGCTCGCGGTCGGTGAGGTCCGTCGCTGCGGTGACGCCCTGGATCTTCTTCGCCTTGACGCCCTCGGCGATCTTCTCGATCACCTTCTCGGGGCCGACCACGTACGGCAGCTCCGTGAACACGATGCCCTTGCGGCGCGGCGTGAGGTTCTCGACCCGCGCGGTGGCACGCGTACGGAACGAGCCCCGGCCGGTGCGGTAGGCGTCGCGCACGCCGTCGAGCCCGACGATCTTGCCGCCAGAGGGCAGGTCCGGCCCGGGCACGAAGCGCATGAGCGCCTCGAGGTCGGCGTCGGGGTGCTGGACGAGGTGGCGCGCGGCGGCGACCACCTCGACGAGGTTGTGCGGCGCCATGTTCGTCGCCATGCCGACCGCGATGCCCGACGCCCCGTTGACGAGCAGGTTGGGGATCGCGGCGGGCAGGACCTCGGGCTGGGTGAGCTTGTTGTCGTAGTTCGGCACGAAGTCGACGACGTCCTCGTCGAGGCCGGTCGTCATCGCGAGCGACGACGGGGCGAGGCGCGCCTCGGTGTACCGGGAGGCGGCCGGGCCGTCGTCGAGCGAGCCGAAGTTGCCGTGCCCGTCGACGAGCGGCAGGCGCAGGGAGAAGTCCTGCGCGAGGCGGACGAGCGCGTCGTAGATCGCGCTGTCGCCGTGCGGGTGGAGCTTGCCCATCACCTCGCCGACGACGCGCGCCGACTTCACGTGGGAGCGGTCCGGGCGCAGGCCCATGTCGGCCATCATGTAGAGGATGCGGCGCTGCACGGGCTTGAGCCCGTCGCGCGCGTCGGGCAGGGCGCGCGAGTAGATGACGGAGTAGGCGTACTCGAGGAACGACCCCTCCATCTCCGTCGCGACGTCGACGTCGACGATCGTCTCGTTCACCTCGGCCGGGTCGATCGAGGGTGTCGAGGGCTTGCGCGCCATGGTCGTGCTGGCTCCTGCCGGTCGGTGCGTCGGGACGTCGGTCGGTGATCGTTCAGATGGCGGGGGGACCTGCCCGCCGGACGCGAGGGTAGCCCACGCGTCCCACACGCGGTCGACCGCCCTGACCGTCCAGGACGATTGTCCTCCCGGACGGGGCCGTGCCGGTGCAGGCGCACCGCGCCGCCCACCGCATAGCCTGGGGGCGTGAGCGGCGCCGACGTCGGGTCCCACCCGGTCCAGCACCCCGTCGACTACCCGGTCGAGTGGGAGGCGGACGTCGTCCTGCGCGACGGCACGACGACGCACGTGCGCCCGATCCGGCCGGAGGACGCAGACGCGCTCCAGCGCTTCCACGTCTCCCAGTCCGAGCGGTCGACGTACCTGCGGTTCTTCGCCCCGATGCAGCGCCTGTCGGACCGCGACCTCGACCGGTTCACGCGCGTGGACCACTCCGACCGCGTCGCGCTGGTCGCCGTCCGGCCCCGCAGCGCGGCGTCGGACGACGGCCCGGCGGACCCCGGGGAGGGCCTGACCGGGTCGACAGGGCTCACGGGGGAGCAGGACATCATCGGCGTCGCCCGGTTCGACCGCACCGGCGGGCACGAGGCCGAGGTCGCGTTCAACATCGCCGACTCGGCGCAGGGCCGCGGCCTCGGCTCCGTGCTGCTCGAGCACCTGGCGGCCGCGGCGCGCGAGCTCGGCGTGCGCCGGTTCACCGCGGAGGTGCTGCCGCAGAACGGGAAGATGCTCGCCGTCTTCCGCGAGGCCGGCTACGACGTGCGCCAGCAGATGGACGACGGGTTCGTCGTCGTCAGCGTGGACCTCGACCCGACGGAGCGCTCGCGCGCCGTCATGGCCGACCGCGAGCACCGCGCCGAGGCGCGCAGCATGCAGGGACTGCTCGGCGCGTCGAGCGTCGTCGTCGTCGGTCCGGCCGGCCCCGCGGACCCGGTCGCCGGGGACGAGGGCGTCGCCGGGGACGAGGGCATCGAGTCACTCCTCGCGCACCGTGCGCTCGCCGCGCTGCGGCGCGGCGCGGGCGTCGAGATCCACGTGGTCGGGGCCGCCCCGGCAGACCTGGCGCCCCCCGCGCCCACGCCGCCCGCCGCCGCGCCCACGCCGCCCGCCGCCGGGTCCGACGGCGGGTCCGTCACCGCCTACGCGTCGCTCGCCGACGTCCCAGCCCCCGTTGACCTCGCCGTCGTGTCGCTGCGCCCGCCCGAGGCGATCGACGCCGTACGGCACCTCGCGCGCCTCGGGGTGCGCGGCGTCGTCGTGCTGTCCGCGGGGTTCGCCGAGACCGGTCCCGACGGTCTCGCGCTGCAGCGCGAGCTCCTGCGCGTCGCGCACACCGCCGGGCTGCGTGTCGTGGGTCCGGCGAGCTACGGCCTCGTCACCCACGGTGCGTCGTCGGGCGGACCGACGCTCGCCGCCACGCTCGCGGACGAGCTGCCCCAGCCAGGCGTGGTCGGCCTCTTCTCCCAGTCCGCCCCCATGGCCGTGACGCTCCTCGCGACCACGGCGCGCCGTGGTCTGGGCGTGTCGTCGTTCCTCTCGGCGGGGCACCGGGCCGACGTGTCGGGCAACGACCTCATGCAGTACTGGCAGGACGACCCCGCGACCCAGGTGGTGTGCCTCTACCTCGAGTCGATCGGCAACCCGCGCAAGTTCTCGCGCATCGCGCGCCGCCTCGCGTCGGTCAAGCCCGTCGTCGTGGTCACCGCCGGCCGGTCGGGCCACGTGGTGCCACCGGGCCACGCGGTGCGCTCGACGACGGCCCCGCGCCGCACGCTCGACGAGATGCTGCGGCAGTCCGGCGTCATCCGCGCCGAGAACACGCACCAGCTCATCGACATCGCGCAGCTCCTCGCGCACCAGCCGCTCCCGACCGGACGGCGCGTGGGCATCCTCGCGAGCTCCGCCTCGCTCGCCGCGCTCGTCGCCGAGGCCGCGGCGTCCGCGGGGCTCGTCGTCGCGCGGTCGGACTTCCTCCCGGAGGACGCCTCGTCCGAGCGTCTGACCGACGCCGTCGACGCGCTCTACGCGCCGGACGCGTGCGACGTCGTCGTCGCGGTCCAGGTGCCGACCGTCCGACCGCGTCGCGTCGAGCTGTCGCACGCCCTCGCCGCGGCGGCCGCGCGCACCCGACGGACGACGGTGGCCAGCATGCTGGGCCTGCACGGGCTCACCGACGAGCTCTCGGTCCCGGACCCGCACGCGCCGACGCCCCCGGACGGGGGCGCGGACGACGCCGCGCCCGGGGTCGCGGCGGCACCGTGCCGGGTCCCCGCCTACTCCACGCCCGAGGACGCCGTGGCCGCGCTCGGCGCGGTCGTGCGGTACGCGCGCTGGCGCGAGGCCGACCACGGATCCCCGGTCCGGCCCGCCGGCGTCGACGGCGCACGGGCGCGCCAGATCGTCGACCGCGCGCTCGCGGGAGCCGCCGAGGTGGAGCTCGACCCCGCGCAGACGGCCGACCTCCTCGCGTGCTACGGCGTGCACGTGTGGCCGGCGCGGCGTGTGCGCACGGCGGACGAGGCGGTCGCGGCCGCGCGCGAGATCGGCTGGCCGGTCGCGCTCAAGAGCACCGCCCCAGGCCTGCGCCACCGCGCGGACCTCGGCGGTGTGCGGCTCGGCATCGCCGACGAGGCCGAGCTGCGCGCCGACGTCGACCAGATGCGCGCGGCGCTCGCGGCCGTGCTGCCGGGCGCCGCGGACCAGCCGCTCGAGGTGCAGGCGATGGCCGACGCGGGCGTCGCGTGCGTGGTGCGCTCCACCGAGGACCAGCTCTTCGGCCCGGTCGTCTCGTTCGGCCTCGCGGGCGACGCCGTCGACCTCCTGGGCGACGTCTCCTACGGCGTGCCGCCGCTCACCGACGTCGACGTCGCGGCGATGGTGCGGTCCGTGCGCGCCGCGCCGCGCTTGTTCGGGTACATGGGCACGCAGGTCGCCGCCACCGCCGCGCTGGAGGACGTGCTCGCCCGCGTGTCGGTCCTGGCGGACGACCTGCCGGAGGTGCGCAGCCTCGAGCTGTACCCCGTCGTCGTGTCCGAGCACGACGCCGCGGTGCTCAGCGCGCGCGTGAGCCTCGCCGACGCCCAGCGTGCCGACGCGCTGCGCCGCGCGCTGCCGGGCTGACCCGCGCCGTCCGGGCCACGACGTCCACAGGTCCGGTCGCGGGCTGGCCCCCCGCGACGGACGGGTGGGAGAATGCGCGGGTGCCCTCAGCAACCCCCGACGCAACCCCCGGCGTGGCTCCTGACGCCTGGACCGACCTGACCACCCAGCTCCACCGGGCCGGGTACTACCCCGAGCTCGTCGCCGACGTCCTCGACGTCGCGGTCGCCGGGGAGGAGATCGTGTCCCACCTCGTCCTCCCGGAGACGACGTTCGACGCGTCGGAGGTCCGCCGGCACCTCACGGTCCTCGTGCTGACCCCGACCCGGCTCGTCACCGCGCACGTCGACGACCACCCGGCAGACAGCGAGAACCCGTCGGCCTCCGCAGCGGCGACCACGGAGTCGGTGCCGCTGTCGGAGGTGCGGTCGGTGTCCCTCACCCACGTCGTCGCGGACCCGCAGACGCACCGCAGCGGCAACCCTCCGCTCGAGGTGACCCTCGCGCTCGGCTGGGGGGCCGTCTCGCGCGTCGACCTCGAGCCCGCGGCGTGCCCCGACCCGAGCTGCGAGGCTGACCACGGCCTGACCGGCCAGATCACGCCCGACGACGTCGTGGTCCGTGTCAGCGCCGAGGCCGAGGGGCGCGCGGCCGTCGGTGCCGCGGTCGACTTCGCCAAGGCCCTGTCCCGCGCGACCGCGCAGCGCACCCGATGACGTCGCTGCCCGCCCGGACGGCGCCGCCCGCGCCCGACGGCGCGTCGCAGCTGCCCGACGGGCTGCTCGCGCCGGAGCACGGCACCGCCTCGCTCGCGGCCGTGCTGCCCGCCGCCCTCGACGCGCTCGGCGTGGTCGTCACGACGGCGACCGGGATCGAGGGGCGCGCGGCGCGCGGAGCCCTCGACCTGCCGCGCGCGGACCGCGTGTGCGTCGTGCTCGTCGACGGCCTGGGGCACCTCAACCTCGCGGAGCGGGCCGGTCACGCCCCGTTCCTGCGCTCGCTCCTGCCCGACGCCCGCTCGCTCACCTCGACGTTCCCCAGCACGACCGCGGCGGCGATCGGTGCGTTCGGCACGGGAACGGCCCCCGGGCGCACGGGGATGCTCGGCTACACCCAGCGCAACCCGGAGACGGGCGGGCTCGCCAACATGGTCTCGTGGGAGGGCGCGCCGGCGCCGCACGAGCTCCAGCGCGAGGCTCCGCTCCTGACGGTCGCCGCAGAGGCCGGCGTGGCCGTCACCTCGACCGGTCCCGCGCGGTTCGCCGGCTCCGGCATGACCGTCGCCGCGCTGCGCGGCGGGTCGTACGCCGCCGCCGACGCCCTGGAGCGCCGGGTGGACGCCGCACGGCTCGCGCTGTCCCGGCCCGGGCTCGTGTACCTCTACTGGGGCGAGGTCGACAAGGCCGGTCACCACCACGGCTCGGGCTCCTGGCAGTGGGGCGACGAGCTCGAGCACCTCGACCGGGAGCTGGCTCGCCTCGCGCGGTCGCTCCCCGCCGGCACGCTGCTCCTCGTCACGGCCGACCACGGCATGGTCGACGTCGACCCGGGACTGCGTCGCGACGTCGCGACGGACCCGGTGCTCGACCAGGGCGTCACGCTCGTCGGCGGCGAGCCGCGAGCGGTGCACGTGTACACCGAGCCGGGCGCAGCGGGTGCCGTCGCGGCGCGCTGGCGCGACGTGCTGGGGGAGGACGCGCTCGTGCTCGAGCGCGAGGAGGTCCTCGCGCGCGGCCTCCTGGGGCCACACGTCCGCGACGCCGCGATCCAGGCCGCGGGCGACGTGGTCGTGGCGATGCGCGGCCGCGCGACCGTCGTCGACTCGCGCACCCAGACCGCCGCGTCGCTCGCGCTCGTCGGCGTCCACGGCTCCCTCACGGAGCGCGAGATGCGCGTCCCGCTCCTCGTGGCGGGGCGCTGACGCCGTGGCCGAGCTCGTCTTCTTCTCCGGGACCATGGACTGCGGCAAGTCCACGCTGGCCCTCCAGCTCGACCACAACCACGCGGCGCGCGGGCGGCGAGGCCTGATCTTCTCCCGCGACGACCGCGCCGGGACCGACCGGCTCTCCTCGCGGCTCGGGCTCGAGGTCGTGGCGCTCGAGGTCACGGATGCCACGGACTTCTGGGAGCTCGTCTCCGGACAGCCGGTCCCGGTGGACTACCTGGTGTGCGACGAGGCCCAGTTCTACTCCCCGGCCCAGGTCGAGCAGCTCGCGCGCCTCGTCGACGAGACGGAGGTGGACGTCTTCGCGTTCGGCATCACGGCGGACTTCCGCACCCGCCTGTTCCCCGGGTCGGCACGCCTCATCGAGCTCGCCGACCGCGTCGAGGTGCTCCAGGCCCACGCGCTGTGCTGGTGCGGCGCACGGGCGACGCACAACGCGCGCACGGTCGACGGCCGGATGGTCGTCGCGGGGGAGCAGGTCGTGGTCGGCGACATCGGTGACGGCGGCGGGGAGGTGGCGTACGAGGTCCTGTGCCGCCGGCACCACATGCGGCGCATGACGACAGCCGCGGCGCGCGCGCTCGCACCCGCCGACGGGCTCTCGCTCGAGCTGCCGGACTGAGGCTCGTCAGCCCTCGGGCCGCGCGCCGAACACGATCTCGTCCCAGCTCGGCACCTTCGCGCGCGAGCGGTTCTTGCTCTTGCGCGGCTCGCGCGCACCCGGGCGCCGGGCGGCCCCGGCCTCCGGTTCGGACGCGTCGTCCCGCGACCCGTGCCCCGACGGGTCGGTGGGGTCTGCGTGCGCCTCGTCGGACCGCGCGGCGCCGTGCGGCCCCCGGTCCGCCGGGTGGTCCCGGGTGGCGGCCGGCTCGTCCAGAGGGTGCTGGTCGTCGGCCGCCTCGCGAGCCCGGATCGACGGGAGGTGCACGACGGTCGCCCCGCGGCCCCGCGTCTCGTCCGGTCCGCCGCGCTCCGCACCGGGCCGGTCGACGTCGCGGACGGCAGGCTCCGTGCCCTCGCCGTCCCGCAGCGCGGCGCGCGGGCCGAAGCCCTCGAAGGGCTCCTGCCCGGGGACGTCCGTCGCAGCGCCCGCAGGCTCCGTGCGCGGTCGCACGCCCCGCCGTCGGCCCAGGTCGTCCAGCAGGTCGGCCGTGCCGTCCTGCGCGGACGTCTCGGCCTCCGGACGCCGGCGCGCGGTCCCGGCGTCGACGTCGAAGACCGCCGCGGTACCGGGCGACGGGTCGGGTTCCGACTCGGGCTGCGACAGCCAGCGCGCCTCGTCGTCGAGCGCGTGCAGCGCGCGCGACGTCGGGTCGTACGTCCAGCGCGCGGCGCGCGGTCCCGACGAGACCTCGAACGTCGCCGTCACGACCCACGCCGCGCCGTGCTGCCGGGCCGCGCTCCAGACCACCGTGGCCGGGTCGACGTCGCGGGCCGCGAGCCGGCGCGCCGCGAGGTCGTCGATCGTCGGGGCGTCGTCGCCGTGCCCCTGCGGCGACCTCCGCACCCGGTCGACGACGTACTCCTGCTCCGCCACCACCGGACCGGCGAACCGGCGCACGCTCTCGACGGGGATGCCCGCGGCCTCCGCGACGTCCTCGACGTCGTCGCCGGCGCGGAGCCGGGACTGGATCTCGCGCGGCGAGAGGTTGCGCTCGCCCTCCGCCCGCAGGTGCTCGAGGTGCGGTCTGTCGCGGCGGACCGCGGCCCGCAGCGACTCGGTGATGGGCAGCAGGTAGTGGGCACCGCCCGCCCCGCCGAGGACGAGGTGCTCCCCGTCCTCGTGCAGTCTCACCAGCTCCAGCTCGTCCATCAGCCCTCCCGTGTCGCCGCGCCCGCTCCCTCGAGGGTGCCATCCTCGCGCGTGCGCCGGGTGCAAGGCGCCCGGTGTGCCGCGGACTGGCCTCCTTGGGATGATGCGCCCTGTGATCCTCGACCTCGTCCCCGGCGACGCCCTCGAGCTCGGCGGCGTGTTCTGCGCCGCGCTGTCCGGCGGGCTCGCGGCCGTGCGCAAGCGCTACGACCTCGTGGGCGTGCTCGTCCTCGCCTGGGCGGCGGGACTGGGCGGCGGCCTGCTCCGCGACGTCCTCATCGGCGCGATCCCGCCCGTGGGCATCTCCGACTGGCGTCTCGTGGCCGTCGCCGCGGCAGCGGGGATCGTCACGTTCTTCTGGCACCCCCGGCTCGAGCGGCTGCGGCGCAGCATCATCGTGCTCGACGCCGGGGCGCTCGCGCTGTTCGTCCTGTCCGGCACGATGAAGGGGCTCGAGTACGGCGTCGGCCCGCTCGCCGCCGTCTTCGTCGGCGTCCTGACCGGGGTCGGTGGCGGCATCCTGCGCGACGTCCTCACGAGCGAGGCGCCGCTGCTCTTCCAGGACAAGCAGCTCTACGCCATCCCGGCGCTCGCGGGTGCCGCGCTCACGGTCGGGCTGTGGGAGGCGGACCTGCTCGGTCCGCTCTCCCAGGCGGGCGTCCTCGCGCTGATCTTCGGCTTCCGCCTGCTGTCGCTGCGTCTCGGCTGGTCGGCCCCGGGGCCGTGGGAGGGTCGCCCTTCGTCGCGCGGTTCCGGCAGGATGTGACCCGTGCACTCCTTCATCGACGATCCCCGCCTGCCCGACGACGTCACGGTCGCCGACCTGCGCGAGCTCGCGGAGCGTCTCGCCCGCGCCGCCGGCGACCTCGTCCGCACGGGCCGCCCCGACCGCGTCGAGGTCGCGTCGACCAAGTCGTCGGCGACCGACGTCGTGACCCGGATGGACGCCGACTCGGAGGCGCTGCTGCGCCGCGAGATCGCCGCCGCGCGTCCCGACGACGCGATCCTCGGCGAGGAGGGCGGCGCCTCGTCCGGGACCTCGGGCATCACGTGGGTGGTCGACCCGATCGACGGGACGGTGAACTACCTCTACGGCGTCGCGTCGTACGCGGTCTCGGTCGCGGCCGTCGTCGGGCCGCCCGACCCGCAGGACTGGACGGTCGTCGCGGGCGCCGTGCACTCGGTCGTCGACGGACGCACGTGGACCGCGGGCCTCGGTGGGGGCGCGACCGTGGACGGCCGGGCGCTGCGGGTGCTGGAGCCGACGTCGCTCGCCCAGTGCCTCGTCGGCACCGGCTTCGGCTACGACGCCGACCGGCGGCGCGCCCAGGCCCGCGTGCTCGTCGAGGTGCTCCCGCGGGTCCGGGACATCCGGCGGCTGGGTTCGGCCGCGATCGACCTGTGCCTCGTGGCGAGCGGGGAGCTCGACCTCTACTACGAGCGCGGGCTCAACCCGTGGGACATGGCCGCGGGAGGCCTCGTGGCGCAGGAGGCGGGCGCCGTGCTCACGGGCCTGCGCGAGCGCGCGGCCGACCACGACATGACCGTGGCGGGGGCGCCGGAGCGGGCCGCGGAGCTCGTCCGCATCCTCGAGGACGTGGGCGCAGACGCCGACGTGTGACCGTGCGCCCGGGGTCGTGACGAAGGACACCGGGCGCGTCGTGCGCCACAGGGTGCATCCGCCCCGGAAATGGTGCAGAATCCGGTGGCCCGCCGGGAACAATTCCGGTGCGCCGTGCATTGATCAGCGTGCACGTGCCGCGACGACCTCGGGGCACGGCACGTCCCGGGACGCACCCCCGCGTCCCGCACCCGCGCTCGTCCGGAACGGCCGGCCATCGTCGGCGGTACCGGGTGCGCGTTGTCGCGATCGACGAACTTCCGGAGAGTGACCCCACAGATGGCAACAGACTACGACGCCCCGCGCAAGAGCGAAGAGGAGCTCAGCGAGGACTCGATCCAGGAGCTGCAGGCTCGTCGCTCCGACAAGAGCTCGGGCGTTGTGGACGAGGACGAGACCGAGGCGGCGGAAGGCTTCGAGCTTCCCGGCGCGGACCTGTCCGGCGAGGAGCTCTCCGTCCGGGTGCTCCCGCGCCAGGCGGACGAGTTCACCTGCTCGAGCTGCTTCCTCGTGCACCACCGCAGCCAGCTCGCGTACGAGAAGAACGGGCAGCAGATCTGCTCGGAGTGCGCTGCCTGACCCGCGCCCGCACGTCCTCGTCGGCCGTCGTCCCACCCGGGGCGGCGGCCGACGTCGTGCCGGGGGCGGCCGACGTCGTGCGGGGATACGTGCCGGTCGCCTGCTCAGGCGCCCGGACGGGGGGCGCGCCGCAGGGCGTCCGCGAGGTCCTGCGGCCGGCGCGTGGAGACCAGCCAGTACGGCGTCGGGTCCTGCGGGTCCTCGAGCGTCACGTGGACCCCGGTACGGGCCCAGGCGCGCAGGCACACGTAGGCGCGGGCGTCGAGGCGCGGGCCCAGCTCGGCCCGCATCGCGTCGGCGTCGAGCGTCGTCACCTGACCCAGCAGCGTGACGGGGATCGACGCGCGGCCCGCGCGGAAGGTCCCGTCCTGGACGGACACCACGGGCGACGTCCACCAGAGGGTCAGCAGGCCGACCACGGCTGCGAGGCCCGCGACACCGAGCGCGATCGCGTGGCTCGCGGGCCACAGCGCCACACCGAGGACGGCTGCGAACGCCACGACGGCAGCCCAGCCGCCGACCCCGGGCAGGACGCGCTCGCGGAAGCCGGGCCCGACCGTCCCCGGCGCCGGGGCGTCGGTCGGGCGGGGGGAACGGTCCGGGGCGTCGGTCATGCGTCCATCATCCCAGCCGCTCGGCGTGCCCCCGGCCCCGGGACCGTGCTCGCACGCGGCAACCGGGCGCACTAGGATCTGCCGGGTGCCGACCGACCACCAGCCCCCGTCCGGCGACGTCGACGTCCTCATCACCCTTCTCGTCGACGTGCCGCTGCCGGCGTACGCCCACCCGGGCGACGCGGGCGCGGACCTCGTGACCACGGTCGACGTCGAGCTCGCCCCGGGCGAGCGCGTCGTCGTCCCGACCGGGGTCTCGATCGCTCTCCCGGACGGGTACGCGGCGTTCGTCCACCCGCGCTCCGGTCTCGCGGCGAAGCACGGCCTCACGGTCGTCAACGCGCCGGGCACCGTGGACGCGGGCTACCGCGGCGAGATCCGGGTCACGCTGCTCAACACCGACGCCCGGGAGCCGGTCGTGCTGCACCGCGGCGACCGCGTGGCCCAGCTCGTGGTGCAGAAGGTCGAGCGCGCACGCTTCGTCCGCGCCGAGCGCCTGCCCGGCTCGCACCGCGGCGAGGGCGGGTTCGGGTCGAGCGGTGGGTGGGCCGCGGCGACCTGAGGTCGTCCGAGGTCGTCCGCGGTCGTCCGAGCGCACCGCGACCCTGCCGGCACGTTCGCGCAGGGCGATCCTCACCCCGCGGACGATTGGCGATCGCCACGGTGCGCTGGGGCTACTGTGGAAGGGTCGGGGCGAACGCCCCGGCTGGAGTCCCGGCGGTGGCCGGGCAGGTGAAGGAGCTCTTTCGTGGGTCTGTTCCGTCGCTCCCCGTCGTCGCAGCCGGCCGAGCCACCGGCAGCGCAGGACGCCGCCGACACGGTCGACGCCGTGACGCCCGAGACGGGTGCGGGCACGGCTGCCGAGGCGGGCGCCCCCGGCCGTGGCCCCTACGACTCGTCGCAGGTGCCCGAGCGCGGTCCGCGCGTCGACCTGGGTGCCGTGTGGCTCCCCGGGGTGCCGGGCATGGAGCTGCGCATGGAGGTCGACAAGAAGACCCAGCGCATCACCGGCGTCGCGTGCGCGGTCGCCGGGTCGGGGCTCCAGGTCCAGGCGTTCGCCGCCCCGCGCTCCGACGGCATCTGGGACGAGATCCGCAGCGAGATCGCGGCGTCCGTCACCAAGCAGGGCGGGACCGTCGACGACGTCCCCGGCCCGTTCGGCCGCGAGCTCATCGCGCGCATCCCCGCGCAGGCGCCCGACGGCCGCACCGGGGTGCGCCCCGCGCGCTTCGTCGGGGTCGACGGCCCGCGCTGGTTCCTGCGCGGCGTCCTCACGGGCAAGGCCGCGGTCGACCCGCAGGAGGCGCGGCTCCTGGAGTCGGTGTTCGCGAACATCGTCGTGGTGCGGGACCAGAGCCCGCGCCCGCCGCGCGACCTCCTCACCCTCCACCTCCCCGGCAAGGCCCCCGCGCCGACGCCCGCCGTGCCGGCGGGCACGCCGGAGACGCCGTCGTTCGACCCGTTGACGCGCGGCCCCGAGATCACGGAGATCCGCTGACATGTCCCCGACCCTGCGCGCCGCCTGGCAGTCGGCGCTCGCCTCCCAGGAGGAGGTCGCCGCGGACGAGGAGCGGGTGGAGGCGGCCCGGCAGACGGGCTGTCGCGCCGTCGCCGACCTGCCCAACCGTCGACGGGCCAAGGTCACCGGCATCCTGCGCTCCGTCGTGCTCCGGCCCCGGGAGGGCGTGCCGACGGTCGAGGTCGAGCTCTACGACGGCTCCGGCGCGATCGACCTCGTGTGGCTCGGCCGGCGGCGCATCGCCGGGATCGAGCCCGGTCGTCGTGCGCTCGTCGAAGGGCTCGTGTGCGACGTCGACGGGCGGCGCACCATGTTCAACCCCCGCTACGAGCTGCTCCCCAAGCCGGGGGAGTGACCACCGCGCACGTCGCCGAGCCGCGGCCGTGACCGACCCCGCGCGGGTGCCCGGCACGCGCCCGCCAGCACACCCCCGAGGACGCACATGACCAGCACGCCCCCGTCGGGAAGCCCCGGCCCCGAGCACCCGTCGACCCGCCCGGACGGGACGGTCTCCGG
The DNA here is from genome assembly GCF_051294865.1 of Cellulosimicrobium sp. PMB13. NCBI lineage: Bacteria > Bacillati > Actinomycetota > Actinomycetes > Micrococcales > Promicromonosporaceae > Cellulosimicrobium > Cellulosimicrobium sp. PMB13. Next base: position 2,921,246 of record NZ_CP145910.1, read on the forward strand.
CGAGCTCGCGCACGACGCGGAGGTGGTCGAGGCCGTGGTCGACGACGTCTCCGCGCCCGAGGACGGGCCCGCTCGCGGCGTCCGGGCGCTCGCCGGCGAGCAGTTCTCCGTCGCCGAGGCCGTGGGCGGGGTCCGGGGGCTCGTCGAGTCCGTCGCGCCGGGGCTCGTCTTCGTCGTGCTCTACGTCGCCACCACGGACCTGACGTGGGCGCTCGTCGGGTCCGTCGCCGTCGCGCTCGTCGCGGTGGGGGTCCGGCTCGCGCAGCGCACGCCCGTGACCCAGGCCCTCGGCGGGCTCCTGGGCGTCGGGATCGGCGTCGTGTGGGCGTGGCGGTCCGGTGAGGCGCAGGACTACTTCGCGTGGGGTCTGTGGACCAACGCGGCCTACCTCCTCGCGCTGCTCGTCTCGCTCGCGGCGCGGTGGCCGCTCGTCGGGCTCGTGGTCGAGGGGTTCCGCAGCGGCTTCGGCACCGGGACCGACCGGACCGCCGACGCGGAACCGGCAGGCACGGCGGAGCCCGGGGCGTTCGCGCGCTGGGCGCGCGCCTGGCGCTCCGACCGGACGTTGATGCGGCGCTACGCCGCCGCGACCTGGCTCTGGGTCGGGCTGTTCGCCGCGCGGCTCGCCGTCCAGGTGCCGCTCTACCTCGACGGGTCCGTCGGGTGGCTGGGGACCGCGCGCCTGGTCATGGGCATCCCGCTGTGGGCGCTCGTGCTCTGGCTCACCTGGGTCCTCGTGCGTCGTCCTGCGGCAGGTCGTCCCGCCTGACCGGCACGGCCTCCTCGGCCTCCGGGGGCGGCAGGACGTCGACGACGTCGCGGACCGTGGCGGTGTCGTCGTGCACGGCGGCGCTCGGGTCTGTCAGCAGGTCGGTCGCCGGGTCGGTGATGACGGCGGGGCCCGTCGCCGGGGCAGCGTCGGACGGCATCGCGACCAGGAGCCGGGAGAGGGCGTCCTCGTCCGCCTCGTCCCCGGTGACGAGCAGGAGCTCGTCGCCGGCCTCGAGGGTGTCGTCCTGGGTCGGCGCGATGGGTCGGGTGCCCCGGACGACCGCGGCGAGCACGGTGTCGGCCGGCCAGGGGACGTCGCCGACCCGTCGGCCCACGAGGGGTGACGACGGCGGGAGCGTGACCTCGAGGATGTCCGCGCCGGACTGGTGGAACGTGAAGATCCGGACGAGGTCGCCGACCGCGACGGCCTCCTCGACCATGGCGGTCATGATGCGCGGGGTCGCCACCGCGACGTCGACGCCCCACGACTCGTCGAACATCCACTCGTTCTTCGGGTTGTTCACGCGCGCGACCGTGCGCGGCACGCCGAACTCGGTCTTCGCGAGCAGCGAGACCACGAGGTTGACCTTGTCGTCGCCCGTCGCGGCGACGATGACGTCGCACTCGTCGACCTTCGCGTCGGCGAGGGTCGAGAGCTCGCACGCGTCGGCGAGCAGCCAGTCGGCGTCGGCGACCTGGGCGACGCGCATCGCGGCGGGCTGCTTGTCGACGAGCATGACCTCGTGGTCGTGGCTCAGCAGCTCGCGCGCGATGGAGCGGCCGACGGAGCCGGCACCGGCGATGACGACGCGCATCACTCGACCTCCGTCTTCGGGGCGTGCGTGAGGACCCGTTCGACGGTCGGTGCGTCGTCGGTGCCCATGAGGACGTGCAGCACGTCGTTCTCCTGCAGGACGGTGCGGTCGGTGACGGTGACGCCGTCCCCGAACCGGCTCACGAAGGCGATCCGCGCGCCCGACGCCTCCTGGATCGCGCGCACGGTGCGGCCGATCCACGCGGGGTGGAAGTCGAGCTGGGCGAGCCGGACGCGGCCCGACGGGTCGCGGTACTCGTCGGTCGCGCCCAGGGGCAGCATGCGACGCAGGACCTGGTCGGCGGTCCAGCGCACGGTCGCCACCGTGGGGATGCCGAGCCGCTGGTAGATCTCGGCGCGCTGCGGGTCGTAGATGCGGGCCACGACCTTCTCGACGCCGAAGGTCTCGCGCACCACGCGGGCCGACAGGATGTTCGAGTTGTCGCCGTCGGAGACCGCCGCGAACGCGTACGCGTCCTCGATGCCGGCCTGCACGAGGGTGTCGCGGTCGAAGCCCATGCCCGTCACCTTCTTCCCCGTGAACTCGCCGGGGAGCCGGCGGAACGCGTCGGGGTTCTGGTCGACGACGGCGACGGAGTGTCCGCTCGCCTCGAGCGACTGCGCGAGCGTCGCACCGACGCGGCCGCAGCCCATGATCACGAAGTGCACGCAACGAACGCTATACCGCCCGCAGCCCGCCCGTGCCGTGAGACCGGCGACCGGCCGACGACGGGCATAGCATGAGGCCTCGTGTCGGAGATCGCTGATGCCGCCAAGCGGCTGCTCGTCGGACGCCCCGTGCGGAGCGAGCGGCTGGGGCACACGCTGCTGCCCAAGCGCATCGCGCTGCCGGTGTTCGCGTCGGACGCCCTCTCGTCGGTCGCGTACGCGCCCGACGAGATCCTCCTGACCCTCGCGGTCGCGGGCCTGGCGGCCACGACGATCTCGCCGTGGGTCGGCCTCGCCGTCGTCGTCGTGCTGCTCACGGTCGTCGCCTCGTACCGGCAGAACGTGCGCGCGTACCCCTCGGGCGGCGGCGACTACGAGGTCGCGACCGTGAACCTCGGCCCGACGGCGGGCGTGGGCGTGGCCTCGGCGCTCATGGTCGACTACGTGCTCACCGTGGCCGTGTCGATCTCGTCCGGGGCCCAGTACGCGGCGAGCGCGATCCCCGCGCTGCGCGGCCACGAGGCGACGTTCGCGATCGTGCTCGTCGTGCTGCTCACGCTCGTCAACCTGCGCGGGGTCAAGGAGTCCGGGAAGCTCTTCGCGATCCCCGTGTACCTCTTCATGCTCGCCATCGGCTCGACGGCGGTCGTCGGGTTCTTCCGGTACGTCACCGGGAACCTGCCCCCGGCCGAGAGCGCCGATCTCGAGCTCGTCGCGGAGAGCGGCTTCGACCAGGGGCTCGTCGGGATCGCGGGAGCATTCCTCGTCGCGCGCGCGTTCGCGTCGGGGTGTGCGGCGCTGACGGGGGTGGAGGCGATCAGCAACGGCGTGCCGGCGTTCCGCAAGCCCAAGTCGCGCAACGCGGCGACGACGCTCGCGCTGCTCGGCGGCATCTCGACGGTGATGATGCTCGTGATCCTCTTCCTCGCGAGCGCGACCGGCGTGCACTACGTCGAGGACCCGCACGAGCAGCTCACCCTGAACGGCGAGCCGCTGCCGGCCGACTACGTGCAGCACCCCGTGCTCGGACAGCTCACGGAGTCGGTGTTCTCCGGTGCACCTTTCGTGTTCGTCGCCGTCTCCGTGGTCACGGGCCTCATCCTCGTCCTCGCGGCGAACACCGCGTTCAACGGCTTCCCGGTGCTCGGCTCGATCCTCGCGAAGGACGGCTACCTGCCCCGGCAGCTCCACACGCGGGGCGACCGGCTCGCGTTCTCCAACGGCATCATCACCCTCGCCGTCGCCGCGATCGTGCTCATCTGGGCCTTCGACGCCCAGGTCACGCGGCTCATCCAGCTCTACATCGTCGGCGTCTTCGTCTCGTTCACGATCTCGCAGCTCGGCATGGTGCGGCACTGGACGCGTGCGCTGCGCACGGAGCACCAGCCGCGCGAGCGTTCCCGCATGCGCCGCTCGCGGGTCGTGAACTCGGTCGGGCTCGCGATGACGGGGACCGTCCTCGTCATCGTGCTCATCACCAAGTTCACGCACGGGGCCTGGATCGCGATCCTCGCCATGGGCGTCGTGTTCGTACTCATGCGCGCGATCCGCAAGCACTACGACACGGTCCGCGACGAGCTGGCCCTCGGGGACGACCTCACCCAGGCCCGCGCACTGCCGAGCCGCGTCCACGCCATCGTCCTGGTGTCGAAGATCCACCGGCCGACGATGCGCGCGCTCGCCTACGCGCGCGCGTCGCGCCCGTCGGTGCTCGAGGCGGTCACGGTGGGGGTCGACCCGGAGGACGTCACCGAGCTCATGCGGGAGTGGGAGGGGCTCGACCTCCCCGTCCCGCTGCGCGTGCTCGACTCCCCGTTCCGCGAGATCACGCGACCCGTCCTGTCCTACGTGCGGTCGGTGCGGCGCGAGTCGCCCCGCGACCTCGTGGTCGTGTACATCCCGGAGTACGTCGTGGGCCACTGGTGGGAACAGCTCCTGCACAACCAGAGCGCGCTGCGGCTCAAGGGCCGCCTGCTCTTCACGCCCGGCGTGGTCGTGGCGTCCGTGCCGTGGCAGCTCGCGTCGACCGAGGGCCAGACCGGCCTCGAGGGGGAGGGCTTCCGGTCCCGCTTCCCGGGCATGTGACGCGTCCGTGGCCGTCGGGGACCGCTGAGGGCCGCCGCGCGGGGAGCCACCGGGGATACTGGGTGGCATGCCCTCCTCCCCGCGCGGCCGCGCCGCAGCACGTACCCGTCCGAACCCTCGACCTGAGGTCGAGGTCGAGATGGAGGTCGAGGTCGGTCCCGTCGCGCATGGTGGGCACTGCGTCGCCCGCCACGACGGTCGTGTGGTCTTCGTGCGGCACACGCTGCCCGGCGAGCGCGTCCGCGCACGCGTGACCGAGGGGGGCGAGGGTTCGAAGTTCTGGCGCGCGGACGCCGTCGAGATCCTCGAGCCCTCGCCCGACCGGGTGCCGTCCGTGTGGCCGGAGGCGGGTCCCGGCGGCGTCGGCGGTGGCGAGCTCGCGCACGTCGCCCTCCCTGCCCAGCGCCGCTGGAAGGGCGACGTGCTCGCCGAACAGCTGCGGCGCCTCGCGCGCCTCGATCTCGACGCCCGGCCTGACCTTCAGGTGGAGGTCGAGGGTCTGCCGGGGGACGACGAGTCCGGCGGCCTCGGCTACCGGACGCGCATCGACCTCGTGGCCGACGCCGACGGGCACGCCGGGATGCACCGGTTCCGCTCGCACGACGTCGTCGCGCTCGACGCGATGCCGCTCGCGACCGACGAGGTCGCGGGGCTGGCCGAGCAGGAGAAGGTCTGGACGCGACGCTGGCGCCCCGGGACGCGCCTCGAGCTCGTCGCCCCGACCGGCTCCGCCCCGCTGCTCCTGGTCGACGGCGAGCCGTGGCGCGGCGGGTCCCTGGACAAGCGGACCAACGCGCGCCGCAGCGTCGTCGAGCACGTGACGGTGGGCGGTCGCGAGCACGCCTACCGCGTCGCGGCCGACGGCTTCTGGCAGGTGCACCACCGCGCACCCGCCGCGCTCGCGGACGCGGTCCTCGCCGGCGTGGGCGACGTCGACGGCGCGCGTGTCCTCGACCTCTACTCGGGCGCCGGTCTCTTCACGCTGCCGCTCGCGGCGGCGGTCGGGGCGAGCGGGGCCGTCGTCGCCGTCGAGGGTGACGAGCGGGCCGTGCGCGACGCGCGGCGCAACGCCCACGGCGTGGAGAACGTCCAGCTCCACCACGGTCCGGTCGAGCACGTGCTCACCGGGCGCGGTGAGGGTGCGGACGCCGTGGCGCGCGGGGGAGCGGACGTCGTCGTGCTCGACCCGCCGCGTGTCGGTGCAGGCCGCGCCGTCGTGGAGGCGGTCGCCGGGACGGGTGCCGGGCGCGTCGTGTACGTCGCGTGCGACCCTGCCGCACTGGCGCGGGACGTCGCGTATCTCGGCGAGCACGGCTACGACCTGCGCAGCCTGCGGGCGTTCGACCTCTTCCCGCACACGCACCACCTGGAAGCGGTCGCGGTCCTCGAGCGTTGAGCAGTCAGGAGCCCTGGACCGTCCGGTCGCCGTCGCGCGGCCGGCGAGGGCGGACGGGAGCGCGGAGATGGGCGAGCAGGTGCGGGAGGGGTCGACCCGGCAGGCCGGGAGGTCGGCGCAGCCGGACGACGTCCGCGACGTCGTGGGCGTCGGGGTGCTGCTGCCGAACGGCAGGCTCGCCGGTCGCGCGTTCGCGTCGCGCGCCGAGGCCGAGGCGTGGGCCCGGCCCGAGGAGGGCGAGCAGGTCGTCGAGCTGAACGTGCTGTGCGACTGCGACCTCTGACGACCGGACCTGTCGCTGTGTGTCCGGCAGATATCTTGACGTCAAGATATGTGCGCTATGCTGGTCGCGGTGCTGGTCCCGGCGCCGACGGACGCGAGCGCTCGACGTGCGCGCGACCCCGGCCGGACCGCCGCACCGGCCCGGCGTAGGCTGGGCGAAGCCCCCCAGAACCATGGCATCCGTGCCACCGTCTCGCCACGAAGGAGCCACGAGTGAGCAGCGTCGACACGTTCGGGTCGAAGGGAACACTGGAGGTCGGTGGGAGCTCGTACGAGATCTTCCGCCTGTCCGCCGTCGAGGGTGTCGAACGCCTCCCGTACAGCCTGAAGATCCTCGCCGAGAACCTCCTGCGCACGGAGGACGGCGCCAACATCACCGCCGACCACGTGCGCGCGCTCGCGTCGTGGGACCCCGCGGCGCAGCCCGACACCGAGATCCAGTTCACGCCCGCGCGCGTGATCATGCAGGACTTCACGGGCGTCCCCTGCGTCGTCGACCTCGCGACGATGCGCGAGGCCGTCGTCGACCTCGGCGGCGACCCGTCGCGCATCAACCCGCTCGCGCCCGCCGAGATGGTCATCGACCACTCCGTGCAGATCGACGTCGCGGGCCGCCCCGACGCGTTCGAGCGCAACGTCGAGATCGAGTACGAGCGCAACCACGAGCGCTACCAGTTCCTGCGCTGGGGCCAGACGGCGTTCGACGACTTCAAGGTCGTCCCCCCGGGCACCGGCATCGTGCACCAGGTGAACATCGAGTTCCTCGCGCGGACGATCATGACGCGTGAGGTCGATGGGGTCCTCCGCGCCTACCCCGACACGTGCGTCGGCACCGACTCGCACACGACGATGGTCAACGGCCTCGGCGTGCTCGGCTGGGGCGTCGGCGGCATCGAGGCCGAGGCGGCCATGCTCGGCCAGCCGGTGTCGATGCTCATCCCGCGCGTCGTCGGCTTCAAGCTCTCCGGCTCCATCCCGGCGGGCGTGACCGCGACCGACGTGGTGCTCACGATCACCCAGATGCTGCGCCAGCACGGCGTCGTCGGGAAGTTCGTCGAGTTCTACGGCGAGGGCGTGGCCCAGGTGCCGCTCGCGAACCGCGCGACGATCGGCAACATGAGCCCCGAGTTCGGCTCGACCGCGGCGATCTTCCCGATCGACGGTGTGACCCTCGACTACCTGCGTCTCACGGGCCGCAGCGAGGAGCAGCTCGCGCTCGTCGAGGCGTACGCCAAGGAGCAGGGCCTGTGGCTCGACCCGACGGCGGCGACCTATGTCGAGCCGGCGTTCTCCGAGTACCTCGAGCTCGACCTCTCGACGGTCGTCCCGTCGATCGCCGGCCCGAAGCGGCCGCAGGACCGCATCGAGCTCACCGAGGCCAAGGAGTCGTTCGCCTCGGCGATCCTCGACTACGTCGGCGCCGAGGAGGCCGCGCCCTTCACCGGGCTCGACGAGTCCGTCGAGGAGACCTTCCCGGCGTCCGACCCGATCGCGGCGGCCGCGCACGACAACGAGTCCGACCACCCGGTCGCCCCCGGCCACGGCGACAGCGCCACGCGTCCGCACAAGGTCGTCCCGGTGACGCTCGGTGACGGCACGACGACGGAGCTCGACCACGGGCACGTCGTCATCGCCTCGATCACGTCGTGCACGAACACGTCGAACCCCTCGGTCATGCTCGCCGCGGCGCTGCTCGCGAAGAACGCGGTCGACCGCGGGCTCGCGTCGAAGCCGTGGGTCAAGACGTCGATGGCCCCGGGCTCGCAGGTCGTGACGAACTACTACGAGAAGGCCGGTCTCTGGCCGTACCTCGAGAAGCTCGGCTTCCACCTCGTGGGCTACGGCTGCGCGACGTGCATCGGCAACTCGGGCCCGCTCGCCGAGGAGATCTCGGCGTCGGTCAACGAGCACGACCTGTCGGTCGTGTCGGTGCTCTCGGGCAACCGCAACTTCGAGGGCCGTATCAACCCCGACGTGAAGATGAACTACCTCGCGTCGCCGCCGCTCGTCATCGCCTACGCCCTCGCGGGCACCATGGACTTCGACTTCGACGGGGAGCCGCTGGGCACCGACCCGCACGGCGAGCCGATCTTCCTCAAGGACATCTGGCCGTCCCCCGAGGAGGTCCAGGCGACGATCGACTCCTCGATCGACCGCGACATGTTCACGAAGGACTACGCCGACGTCTTCACCGGCGACGACCGGTGGCGCTCGCTCGACACGCCCGAGGGCGACACGTTCGCGTGGGACACCGAGTCGACCTACGTGCGCAAGCCCCCGTACTTCGAGGGCATGGCGGCCGAGCCGTCCCCGGTCACCGACATCTCCGGCGCGCGCGTGCTCGCCAAGCTCGGCGACTCGGTGACGACGGACCACATCAGCCCTGCGGGCGCCATCAAGGCGGACTCGCCGGCCGGCAAGTACCTCGCCGAGCACGGCGTGGGCCGCCGCGACTTCAACTCCTACGGCTCGCGCCGCGGGAACCACGAGGTCATGATCCGCGGCACGTTCGCGAACATCCGCCTGCGCAACCAGCTGCTCGACGGTGTCGAGGGCGGCTACACGTACAACTTCGTGAAGGACGCCCAGGACACCATCTACGACGCCGCGCAGGACTACGCCGCGCAGGGCACGCCGCTCGTCATCCTCGGCGGCAAGGAGTACGGCTCCGGCTCGTCGCGCGACTGGGCCGCCAAGGGCACCGCGCTCCTGGGCGTGAAGGCCGTCATCACCGAGAGCTTCGAGCGCATCCACCGCTCGAACCTCATCGGCATGGGCGTCCTGCCGCTGCAGTTCCCGGCGGGCGAGAGCGCCGCGTCGCTCGGCCTGGACGGCACCGAGACGTTCGACGTCGCCGGCATCACCGCCCTGAACGACGGGTCGACGCCGCGCACGGTGAAGGTCACCGCCACCAAGGGCGACGGTGCGACCGTCGAGTTCGACGCGGTCGTGCGCATCGACACCCCGGGTGAGGCGGACTACTACCGCAACGGCGGCATCCTGCAGTACGTGCTCCGGTCGCTCGTCGCCGCCTGACCGGCAACCACCACGACGGACGCCCCGTCGCTCCGGAAGGAGCGGCGGGGCGTCCGTCGTGCGGGCAGGCTCGGAGCGGTCGCGTCGGCCCGCAGTCTCAGGAGGGCCGGGGCCTCAGTAGGTCAGGCTCGTGAGGTACTCGAAGGAGTCGGCGGCGAACTCCCGCCCGTCCGGCGCGAAGTCGTACTCGACGGTGTAGTACTTGACCTTGCCCTGGGCGGCGCGGAGGATCGGCTCCCACTCGATCTCGCCCTCGCCGACGAGACGCGGCTTTTGACGAATAGGTGTCGTCGGTGATGCGACCCGTGGACCTGCGTCCGCGGTGGTCCCCGAGATGGATACTGAGATCGTGGCCCGATCCGACAGCAGCACCACCCGTCCGACCGACGCGGACGTCACGGCCTTCCTCGCGACGGTCGAGCACCCCGTGCGACGACGCGACGCCGAACGTCTGGTCCGGCTCATGCACCGGGTCACGGGCGAGGAGCCCCGTATGTGGGGACCGTCGATCGTCGGCTTCGGCACCTACCACTACCGGTACGCGAGCGGGCGCGAGAACGACACGGCTGCGGCGGGGTTCTCCCCGCGCAAGGCCGCGACGACCGTCTACCTCATGGACGGCGTCGACGAGCACGCCGAGCTCCTGGGCCGGCTCGGGCCGCACTCCGTGGGCAAGGCGTGCGTGTACGTCAAGGACCTCGACGCGGTCGACCTGGACGTGCTCGAGGAGATGGTCCGCCGCTCGTACACGACGCTGACGGGCTCTCCCGCGTTCGGGAAGCGTGCGTCCGGGCCGTCGGCGGGGTCGGCGGACCGGGCGCCCGCCTGACGGTCGGACGATCCGTCAGGCGTCGCCGAGGACCTGGAGCAGCGCGTGCTCGCCGATGGCGCGCAGGTGCGGGGCGTCGTCGGAGTGCGCGAGCAGGATCGACGTGAACAGCACGGCCCAGGCGAGCGCGCGGTCCCAGGTCGCGTCGTCGGTCCCGCACCGCGCGACCACCCGCTCCCGGAACGTCGTTCGGGCGGGCGCGTCGAACGTGAGCCACGCGGTCGCCAGGTCCGTCGCCGGGTCGCCGCTCGTGATGTCGCCGAAGTCGACCACGGCGACGAGGCGCGCGACGTCCGCCGTGGGTGCGCCGTCGCGGGCGCCCGAGGTGGCGACCAGGTTCGCCGGGTGCAGGTCGCCGTGCAGCCACACGGCGGGACCGGTCCAGACCGGGGTGTCGAGCAGGCGCACCCACAGGTCGAGCAGGCGAGCAGCCTGGGGCACCGAGCCGGACGCGAGCCGCTCGCGCACCACGGTGTCACGCGCCGCGAGGGGGACGCCCCGGAAGGGGTTGGCGGGCGCGTCCGGCGGCGCGGGGACGTGCAGGGCTGCGACGACGTCGGCCAGCGGCTCGGCCAGCCCGCCGCGCGACGCGGGGTCCACGGTCCACGCGGCGACGCCGCGGAACCACGGGACCACGCTCCACGACCACGGGAAGACGGGTCCCGCCGAGCCGTCGGACGGTCGGCCGACGCGCACCGGCGTGGGCACGGCGACGGGCAGCCGCGGGGCGAGCACGGGGAGCCAACGCTGCTCGTTCTCCACGAGACCGGCGGCCGGCGCGCGGCGCGGCAGACGGAGCGCCAGGTCGTCGCCGAGCCGCAGCACGACGTTGTCCCAGCCGTTCGCGACGACCGCGAGCGGCAGGCCGGCCAGATCCGGGTGCTGGGACCTGAGGAGGGCGCGCGCGAGGTCGACGGTGACGTCGACCTCGGCGGGAGGCATGAGGGGCACCCGCCGAAACTACCCGAGCCGTCGTCCTCGAACCCGTCCGCAGGGAGGCGACCCGGTCGGCTACCCTTCCGCGCATGTCGACATCACGTCCCGAGACGACGACGCGCGCGCCGCAGGCGTGGGCGACCCGGGAGGAGCTCACCGCGGCGCGCCTGCGCTTCGAGGCGCTCATGCCCGGATACCGGGCGCCGGCGGTCTACGGCACGGTCGTGCACCATGCCGACGGGACCACCGAGGTCGGTGCCGCGAACCGGGGGGAGCACGGGCTGCCCGCAGCCGTGATGTCGTTGCTCGTCGGCTGGGACGGCGTGACGCGGACCCTCGAGCTGCCCGGGGCGCTGCTCGCGCGGGCCGCCGAGCTGCTCGAACCGGCGGAAGCGGCGCGAGACCTCGAGCACCCGAACCTCCGGTCGTGGCGGCGGACCCTCGCGCACCTGGCGGGCCACCCCGGGTGCCGCGCCCTGGTCGTGCTCGTGGCCGACGAGCGGGACGCGCCCACGAGCCCGTACGACGTGCTGGTGCGGGAGCAGGTCGCTCACCGGAGCGCGTGACCGGGTGCCGCCGGCCGCCTCGCGTCCGAGCGGGCGCGCCCGGTGTCCGTCGGCTCCCTCAGAGCGGGGCGTCGACCGTGCGCGCGCGGTCCCACGGCTCGGTCCACCCGAGCCGGTCGAACAGCGCGTCGAGGAGCCCGCCCGTGAAGCCCCACACGAGGTGGTCCCGGCCGTCGGCGTGCACGAGGAAGCCCGGGCTCTTGTGCACGCGCCGCCCCTGGCGCACCGTCACGGTGCGTCGCCTGCCCGGGTCGAGCAGGTCCGCGACCGGGACGCGGAACACGTGCGCCGACTCCGCGTCGTCGACCACGCGCACGGGGGTGGGACGGGCCCACCAGCCGAGCACGGGCGTCACGAGGTGGTTGCTCACCGGGACGGGCAGCTCGCCGAGCGTCCCCAGCACCTCGACACCGGTGCGGTCGAGACCGGTCTCCTCGACGGCCTCGCGCAGCGCCGCGTCGACGGCGTCGTCGTCGGCCGGGTCGACCCGGCCGCCGGGGAAGGCGACCTGTCCCGGGTGGTGACCGAGCGTCGTCGCGCGGGCGAGGAGGAGGACGTCGAGGTCCCGCGCGACGGCTCGCGCGGCGTGGCCCGACGGCGCGCCGTCGAGCACGCCGAACAGCATGAGGACGGCCGCCGGGCGGGCCCGCGCGTCGAGCGCGCCCACGGCGACGCGCCACGGCGACGGCCAGTCGCCGCCGTCGTGGGGGAGGGCGGCGAGCTGGTCACGGGCGGGGGGTGGGGCCGTCGGGCCGTCGGGCGTCGCCACGCGAGGTCACCAGCTCACAGGGAGCGGGCGGCCCTCCTCGTACCCCGCGGCGGACTGGATGCCGACGACGGCGCGCTCCGCGAACTGCGCGAGGTCCGCCGCGCCTGCGTACGTGCACGACGACCGCAGCCCGGACGTGATCTCGTCGAGCAGGTCCTCGACGCCGGGGCGCTGCGGGTCGAGGAACATGCGGCCGGAGCTGATGCCCTCCTCGTACAGGCCCTTGCGCGCGCGGTCGAACGGCGAGCCGCCGGCCGTGCGCGCGGCGACCGCCCGGGCCGACGCCATGCCGAAGCTCTCCTTGTAGAGGCGACCGGTGCCGTCGTCGTGCAGGTCGCCGGGGGACTCGTAGGTCCCCGCGAACCACGACCCGATCATCACCTGGGACGCGCCGGCCGCGAGAGCCAGGGCGACGTCGCGCGGGTGCCGCACGCCGCCGTCGGCCCACACGTGCTTGCCCAGCTCGCGCGCCGCCGCGGCGCACTCCAGCACCGCGGAGAACTGGGGCCGCCCGACGGCGGTCATCATGCGCGTCGTGCACATCGCGCCCGGGCCGACGCCGACCTTCACGATGTCGGCGCCCGCCGCGACGAGGTCGCGCACGCCGTCGGCGGTGACCACGTTGCCCGCGACGACCGGGACGTCGGGCGCGACGGAGCGGACGGCGTCGAGCGCCTGGAGCATCTTCGCCTGGTGGCCGTGCGCGGTGTCGACGACGAGCACGTCGACCCCCGCGGCGAGCAGCTCCTTGGTCTTGGCCGCGACGTCGCCGTTGATGCCGACCGCCGCGCCGACGCGCAGGCGGCCCGCGGTGTCGAGCGCCGGGGTGTACACGGACGAGCGCAGCGCGCCCTTGCGCGTGAGAACGCCGACGATCGCGCCGTCGCGCGTCACGGGAGCGACCTTGAGGCGCGCCGTGTAGAGCTGGTCGAACGCGGCCTCGAGCCCGGCGCGCCCGCCGTCGAGGATCGACGCGTCGAGCGCGAGCGGGTGGTCGGTCATGACCTGGTGGACCTGCGTGAACCGGTCGACGCCGGTGCAGTCGGCCTCGGTGACGACGCCGACCGGGCGACCGTCGTCCACGACGACCGCAGCGCCGTGGGCGCGCTTGCCGATGAGCGTCAGCGCGGTGTGGACCGTGTCGTGCGGGCGGACCACGACCGGCGTCTCGATGACCGGGTCCTTGGACTTCACGTCCGCCACCACGTCGGCGACGACGTCGGTCGGGACGTCCTGGGGGAGGATCGCGATCCCACCGCGCCGCGCGACGGTCTCGGCCATCCGGCGGCCGGCGACCGCGGTCATGTTCGCGACGACGAGCGGGACCGTGGTGCCCGTGCCGTCCGCGGAGGAGAGGTCGACGTCGAAGCGGGACGTGACCTCGGAGCGCGACGGGACGAGGAAGACGTCGCCGTACGTGAGGTCGGTCGCGGGGGTCTGGCCGGGCAGGAAGCGCATGGTGCCATCCTACGGTGGCCAGCCGGGCTGTCCGCAGGGTGGAAGCGAACTTCCGCCCTGGTCCACGGGCGTCCCGTGCCGGAGTGTGCGTCAATGGCGTGAAGGTCTCGTCGTCCCGCGCACCGCTGCGCGGGACACCGCCGCGGAGCACCTAGAGTTGTGTGGCTGGTCGGACGGGAACGGAACGGAGCACTGCATGAGCCTGCTGAGCACGATCACCTCCCCTGAGGACGTGCAACGGCTGACCCCCGCCCAGTCCCGCGAGCTCGCCGCCGAGATCCGGGCCTTCCTCGTGGACTCCGTGTCGCGCACGGGCGGCCACCTCGGGCCGAACCTCGGCGTCGTCGAGCTGACGATCGCCATGCACCGCGTCTTCTCGTCGCCGACGGACACGTTCGTGTTCGACACCGGCCACCAGTCCTACGTGCACAAGCTCCTCACGGGTCGGCAGGACTTCTCCGCGCTGCGCAAGAAGGACGGTCTGTCGGGCTACCCGTCGCGCGCCGAGTCCGAGCACGACGTCGTCGAGAACTCGCACGCCTCGACCGCGCTCTCCTGGGGTGACGGCATCGCGAAGGCGAACGTCGTGCGGGGCCTGACGGACCGGCACGTCGTCGCGGTCATCGGTGACGGTGCGCTCACGGGCGGCATGGCGTGGGAGGCCCTCAACAACATCGCGGAGTCGCAGGACCGCCGGCTGATCGTCGTCGTCAACGACAACGGCCGCTCCTACTCGCCGACGATCGGCGGCATGGCGCACCACCTGTCGACCCTGCGCACGACGCGCGGCTACGAGAGCTTCCTCCAGTGGGGCAAGCGCACGCTGACCCGGTCCGGTGCGCCCGGACGGTTCGCGTACGAGTGGCTGCACGGGCTGAAGAAGGGTCTCAAGGACGTCGTCGCGCCGCAGGGCATGTTCGAGGACCTGGGGATCAAGTACATCGGGCCGATCGACGGTCACGACGTCGAGGCGATGGAGCACGCGCTCCGCCGCGCCCGCTCCTACGGCGCGCCGGTGCTCGTGCACGCGATCACCGAGAAGGGCCGGGGCTACTCCCCGGCCGAGCAGGACGTCGCCGACCGGTTCCACGCCGTGGGCAAGATCCACCCGGAGACCGGCCTGCCCGTCGCGCCCTCGCGCTTCGGCTGGACGAGCGTGTTCGCCGACGAGATCGTCCAGATCGGCCGTCGGCGGTCCGACGTCGTGGCGATCACCGCGGCCATGCTCGAGCCCGTCGGCCTCAAGCCGTTCTCGCAGGCGTTCCCCGAGCGCACGTTCGACGTCGGCATCGCGGAGCAGCACGCCGCGACCTCGGCGGCGGGCATGGCCTTCGCCGGGCTGCACCCGGTCGTCGCCGTCTACGCGACGTTCCTCAACCGCGCGTTCGACCAGGTGCTCATGGACGTCGCGCTGCACAAGGCGGGCGTGACGTTCGTGCTCGACCGCGCCGGCATCACCGGCGACGACGGTGCGAGCCACAACGGCATGTGGGACATGGCGATGCTGCGCATCGTCCCCGGCCTGCGCCTCGCGGCGCCGCGCGACGAGGAGACGCTGCGCACGGCGCTGCGCGAGGCCGTGGACGTCGACGACGCCCCGACCGTCGTGCGGTACCCGAAGGGCGCGCTCTCCGAGGCGCTGCCCGCGGTCGACACGGTCGACGGCGTCGACCTGCTCGCGGTGCCCGCGGACGCCGCGGTGTCCGGCACGGGCACGCCGGTGACCGACGCCGCCGCGACGGTCGCAGGGCCACGTCGCCGCGTCCTGCTCGTCGGTCTG
This sequence comes from Cellulosimicrobium sp. PMB13, assembly GCF_051294865.1. Lineage (NCBI taxonomy): Bacteria > Bacillati > Actinomycetota > Actinomycetes > Micrococcales > Promicromonosporaceae > Cellulosimicrobium > Cellulosimicrobium sp. PMB13. The sequence continues at coordinate 2,936,637 of NZ_CP145910.1, forward strand.
GGCTCGATGGCGCAGGTCGCGCTCGGGGCGGCGGAGTCGCTCACGACGCACGGCGTGGACGTCACCGTGGCGTCGCCGACGTGGGTCCTCCCGATGCCGAGCGCGCTCGTGAAGCTGGCCGGAGAGCACGACCTCGTCGTGAGCGTCGAGGACGGTGTCGTCGACGGCGGCGTCGGGGCGCTCCTCGCGCAGCGCGCCCTCGAGTCCGGTGTGCGCACGCCGGTCCACGCGATCGGGCTGCCCGCGCAGTTCCTCGACCACGCGAGCCGCGACCAGGTCGCGACGGCGTCCCGCCTCACGGCCGCCGACGTCGCGCGCGACGTGCTCGACGGTCTCGCGGCGCTCGGGCGCGACTGACCTGCGCAGGCTCGCCGCGCCCGGTGACCGATCTCGCGCCCGGCGGCGGATCCGGCGCCGAGCAGCCGATCGCGCGCGGACGGGCCGACCGCGCGACCGCGCGACTGCGCTAGGGTCCGGCGCATGATCTGGCTCCTCGACCTCGACAACACGCTCGTCGGGCGCGACCTCGCGTTCGCCGCCTGGGCCCGCGGAGCGGTCGCGGACGCGGGCGGGGACGAGTCCGACGTCGTCGCGATCGTGGCGGCGGACCGGGGAGGCCACGCCCCGAAGACGGACGTCGCGCGCGTGATCGTCGACCGGCTCGGGTGGACCGACGAGCTGCCCGCGGTGGTCGAACGCTTCCGGCGCGGGATCCTCGATCACGTCGAGGCGTACCCGGGGGTGCTGGCCGCGCTGGACGCGCTGCGCGCGGACGGGCACCGGGTCGTCGTCGTGACGAACGGCACGTCGGCGCAGCAGCGCGGGAAGATCGCCCGCTGCGCCGTCGCGCCGCACGTCGACGCCGTCGTGGTCTCCGACGAGGAGCAGGTCGCCAAGCCGGACCCGCGCCTGCTCGAGATCGCGCTGGAGCGCATCGGCGCCGAGGCGGTCGACCGGCGCGAGGTCTGGATGGTCGGGGACGCTCCCCACCTCGACGTCGCCGCAGGTCGCGCGGCGGGTGTGCGCACGGCCTGGGTCTCGCACGGGCACGCCTGGGCGGGAGGGGCGGAGCCCGACGTGGTCGGCACGACGACGATCGAGACGCTGGCGCTCGCGGCGGCGACCCAGGAGGCGGCCCAGGTCGCGGCGACCGGTCCCGGGGCGCCCGCCCCGCTGTAGCGGTCGCTCAGGAGTGCGTGACGCCGACGGCCTTCTCGACGACGACGCGCAGGTCCCCGCCCGACTCGGCGAACCACTCGCGCTGTCGAGCCGCGCCGTTGCCGCGTGACCACAGCCGCCCCAGCAGCTCGGTCACGGTGTCGAGGTCGTCGTTGTCGACGAGCGCCTCGCGCACGTGCGTGACGAGCTGTCCCACGACGTCGTGCGCAGGTGCCGGGCGCCAGGTGAGCGGCGAGACGAGGTCCTCGCCCAGCCCCGAGCGGCCGGCGCGCCACGAGGCGGTGCGCAGGAGCTCGGTCCGCAGCTCGGGCGCGTCCTTGCCCGCCGCCGCCTCACGGGCCGCGGTCTCGACGAGACCGCGAGCGAGCGCAGCGACGAGGGCCGCGGTGTCCGGGTCGAGGCACACGTCGGCGATGCGGATCTCGACGGTCGGGTACCGCGCCGAGAGCCGGGCGTCGAAGTACACCATCGCCTGGTCGAGGATGGTGCCCGTCGCGACGAGCGAGGCGACGGCGTCGTGGTACGCCTCCGGGCTGCCGAACGAACGCGCCGGCCCCGAGGTGGGCCACCGCGACCACACCTGCGACCGGAAGCTCGCGTAGCCGCTGTCCTCGCCCTGCCAGTACGGCGAGTTGGTGCTCAGGGCGAGCAGCGTCGCGAGCCACGGGCCGATCCGGTCGAGGACGGCGACGCCCTCCGTGTCGTCCGCCACGGCGACGTGGACGTGGCACCCGCTCGTGAGCTGCTCGCGGGCGGTCAGCCCGAACGCGGCCCGCGCCTCGAGGTAGCGCAGGCGGCCCACCGTCGTGCCCTCGAACGGCAGCGGCGACGTGGACAGCGCGGCCACGCGGGCGCCGACCTGGTCGGCCGCCTCCTGCGCGCGGGCGCGTCCGGCGCGGATCTCCTTCGCGAGATCCTCCAGCTCGGTGCGCGGGTGCGTTGCCGTCTCGAGCTGCTCCTCCATGAACTCCGACTCGAGCGAGCCGGTGCCGCCGTCCTTGTCCGACGTCCCGGTCGCCTCGAGCGCTTCCTGGGCCTTGGCGACGGGTCGGCCGTCCTCCCCGACGAGCAGGAACTCTTCTTCCACACCTACGGTCCGTTTCACCCGGGAAGTCTCACACGGACGGGCAGCGCTTGCCGCCGGTGGTGCTCGCCGGCGGCACGAGCTGCTGCGAAGCGGCGGCCGAGGGTGCACCGAGGCTTGTGAAGGTGGTCACAAGATGTCTCGGCGGCGGCTCCCAGGGGCCCGATATCGTTGATATCCCGCCGTTCTGCTCCGTCGCGCCCGGCTCGGGACCTAGGTCCCCGGGAGGCCCGGAACCGCCCCACGCGCGGCCTGACGTCCCTAGCCTGGAGGTGGCGACGGAGCCCGGGGCAGGGTTGTCGAGGGCTACCGGGAGCCGGCCGGCGCGCGGACCAGCGCGTCAGGCACGAAGGAGGACCGATGACCAGCGTTTCCGAGGCACCGCGCACGCAGGGCGTGACCCGTCCGCAGACCGACGACGCCCACGTCCCCGCCTGGGAGGGCTTCGTGGACGGCCCGTGGCGCGACCATGTCGACGTCCGCGACTTCATCCAGCGCAACTATCGCCCCTACACGGGCGACGCCTCGTTCCTCGAGGGCCCGACGGAGCGCACGACCGGCATCTGGTCGACGCTCTCCGCGATGTTCCCCACCGAGCGCGAGAAGGGCGTCTACGACGTCGACCCGCACACCCCGGCGGGCATCACGGCGCACGCTCCCGGCTACATCGACCAGGAGAACGAGATCGTGGTCGGCCTCCAGACCGACGCGCCGCTCAAGCGCGCGATCATGCCGAACGGTGGCTGGCGCATGGTGGAGGGTGCCCTGAAGACCTACGGCTACGAGGTCGACGAGACGCTGAAGAAGGTCTTCAGCGAGCACCGCAAGACGCACAACCAGGGCGTGTTCGACGTCTACCCGCCGAACGTCCGGGCCGCGCGCAGCTCGCACATCATCACGGGCCTCCCGGACGCCTACGGGCGCGGCCGGATCATCGGCGACTACCGACGTGTCGCGCTGTACGGCGTCGACGCCCTCGTCGCGGCGAAGAAGCTCGACAAGCTCGAGCTCGACACGCAGCCGTTCAGCGAGAAGGTCGTGCGCGAGCGCGAGGAGCACGCGGAGCAGATCCGGGCCCTCGGTGAGCTCAAGGAGATGGCCGCGTCCTACGGGTACGACATCTCCGGTCCGGCGACGAGCGCCCGCGAGGCCGTGCAGTGGCTCTACTTCGCGTACCTCGCCGCGGTGAAGGAGCAGAACGGCGCCGCGATGTCGCTCGGTCGCACGTCGACGTTCCTCGACGTGTTCCTCGACCGCGACCTCGAGGCCGGGCGCATCACGGAGTCGCAGGCGCAGGAGATCGTCGACGACTTCGTCATCAAGCTGCGCATCGTGCGGTTCCTGCGCACGCCGGAGTACGACGCGCTCTTCTCCGGCGACCCGACGTGGGTCACCGAGACGATCGCCGGCATGGGCGAGGACGGCCGGCCTCTCGTCACGAAGAGCTCGTTCCGCTTCCTGCAGACCCTGTACAACCTCGGTCCGGCGCCGGAGCCCAACATGACGGTCTTCTGGAGCCCCGCGCTGCCGCAGGGGTTCAAGGACTTCTGCGCGCAGGTGTCGATCGACACGTCCGCGGTGCAGTACGAGTCGGACGAGCTCATCCGCGCCGCGTGGGGCGACGACGCCGCGATCGCGTGCTGCGTGTCCCCGATGCGCGTCGGCAAGCAGATGCAGTTCTTCGGTGCGCGCGTCAACCTCGCCAAGACGCTGCTCTACGCGATCAACGGCGGGCGGGACGAGGTCTCGGGCAAGCAGGTCTCGCCCGTGGCGGCTCCCGTCGAGGGCGACGTGCTGGACTACGACGACGTCCTGGCGAAGTTCGACGCGACGATGGACTGGCTCGCCGCCACGTACGTCGAGGCGCTCAACTGCATCCACTGGTCGCACGACAAGTACGCGTACGAGCGGCTCGAGATGGCGCTGCACGACAAGGACGTGCTGCGCACCATGGCGTGCGGCATCGCGGGGCTGTCCGTCGCGGCGGACTCGTTGTCGGCGATCAAGCACGCCAGGGTCTCCGTCGTGCGCGACGAGCGCGGCCTCGTCGTCGACTACGTCACCGAGGGCGAGTTCCCCACGTACGGCAACGACGACGACCGGGCCGACGCGATCGCCGTCGACCTCGTCGAGCGGTTCATGGCGAAGGTGCGCACGCACCCGATGTACCGCGACGCGGTACCGACGCAGTCGGTCCTGACGATCACGTCGAACGTCGTGTACGGCAAGGCGACGGGGAACACGCCTGACGGCCGCCGCGCCGGCGAGCCGTTCGCCCCGGGGGCCAACCCCATGAACGGGCGCGACACGCACGGCATGCTCGCCTCGGCGCTCTCGGTGGCCAAGCTCCCGTACGACGAGGCGCAGGACGGCATCTCGCTGACCAACACGGTGGTGCCGAGCGGGCTCGGGCGCACGAAGGAGGAGCAGGTCACGAACCTCGCCGGCCTCCTCGACGCCTACGTCGGCTCGAACGGCTACCACATGAACGTCAACGTGCTGAACCGCGAGACGCTGCTGGACGCCATGGACCACCCGGAGGACTACCCGCAGCTGACGATCCGCGTGTCCGGCTACGCGGTGAACTTCGTCCGCCTCACGCGCGAGCAGCAGCTCGACGTGCTCTCGCGCACCTTCCACGGCGCGCTCTGACGAGCGCTGAGGAGCCAGCCATGACCGTCACCCTTCCCGGCCCCGCCGTCCGCGCGTCGCGCGGGAGCGGCGCCGCCGGTGCCACCCTGCCCGGCGACGCCACGCGCCTCGACGTCCCGGGTGCCCCGAGCTCCGCGGCCGAGCCCGCGGCGTCGGGCACGCCCGTGGGCCACGCGCGCCGGGCGGGCGCGGGCCTGGACGGGCTGACGGTCGCGGACGTGGACCGGGCCGACAAGCTCGCGGCGATGCGCGCCGGCGAGCTCGGCTCGGTCCACTCCTGGGAGCTCGTCACCGCCGTGGACGGCCCCGGGACGCGGCTCACGGTGTTCCTCAACGGGTGCCCGTTGCGGTGCCTGTACTGCCACAACCCCGACACGTTCGCGATGAAGGACGGCAAGCCGGTCACTGCGGACGGTCTCCTGGCGCGGGTGCGGCGCTACCTGCCGGTGTTCCGGGCCACCCGCGGGGGGCTCACGCTCTCCGGCGGCGAGGTGCTCATGCAGCCCGCGTTCGCGGCCCGCGTCCTGCGGGGCGCACAGGCGATGGGCGTGCACACCGCGCTCGACACGTCGGGCTTCCTCGGCGCGAACGCGACCGACGCGATGCTCGACGACGCCGACCTCGTGCTGCTCGACGTGAAGTCGGGTGACCCGGAGACCTACCGCCGCGTGACGGGCCGCGAGCTCGAGCCGACGCTGCGGTTCGGGCGCCGGCTCGCGGAGCGCGGGCTGACCGGCCACGGCCCCGAGGTGTGGATCCGGTTCGTGCTCGTGCCCGGGCTCACGGACGAAACGCAGAACGTCGAGAAGGTCGCGGAGTACGCGGCCTCGCTGAATGCGATCCGTCCCGGGACGGTGACCCGCGTCGAGGTGCTGCCCTTCCATCAGATGGGCCGCGACAAGTGGGACGCGCTCGGTCGCACCTACGCGCTGGAGGACACGCCCGCGCCGTCGGCCGAGCTGACCGACCGCGTGCGCGACCAGTTCCGGGCGCACGGCCTGACGACGTACTGAGCGCACCTCGGTCGGCGCCGGCCGCCGGTGATACCGTTCTGGTATCACTGCACCCCTGGAGGTTCCGATGGCCATGACGTTGCGGCTCGACGACGAGGCGCAGGCTGCGCTGGAACGTATCGCGCGTCGAGACGGTGTCTCGGCCAACGTCGCGGTCGGCCGCGCCGTCGTGGAGTACGACGCCAAGCGGCGAGAGCTGCGCGACCGGCTCATCGCGCAGATCGTCGAGAAGGACCGCGAGCTCCTCGACCGGCTCGCGCAGTAGCAGTGGTCGTCTACCTGGACGAGGACGACCTGCTCGCCGCTGCGGACGCCTTCCTCGGCGCTCCCGCAGTCGTGCGGGACTACGGGCTGCTCTCGTCGGCTCTCGCGCGCCCCGGGGCGTCCCTGTTCGGGGTGGAGGCGTATCCGGGGCTCGACGAGAAGGCGGCTGCTCTGCTGCTCTCGCTGACGAAGAATCACGCACTCATCGACGGGAAAAAGCGCCTCGGCTGGGTCGGGGTGCGGCTCTTCTACGCGCTGAACGGTGCGCGACTCGCCATGCCGCAGGACGACGCCTACGACCTCGTCATCCAGATCGCCGCCGGCGAGGTCGAGGACGTGCCGACCGTCGCGGCCAGGCTCGCAGCCTGCGTGATCCGCAGCGAGACGTGACCGAGGACGTGCCGCCGCGCCGTGACGTGGCAGCGGCGCGGCAGGTTGTCGAGGACGGCGACTGGCTCTCCGCGCTGCTCGCGCAGCTCCTCGGTGCGCCGTCGGTGGCGCGCGAGCGCGTCCGTTCCGCGTTCGGCGACAGCCGCGAGGAGAAGGTCCTCGCGCACCTCGACGGGGTCGACGTCGCGGCGCTGCGCGACGTGACGCGCGAGCGGATTCGCCTCGGCACGCTCACCGACGCCGGGGTCGCGACGGTCGGCGACGTCGCGCGCCTCGGACGCCGGGGGCTCGAGCGCGTCCCGGGCATCGGCCCGCAGACCGCGACCCACCTGCTCGCCGCGGCGGAGCAGGTGGCGCGCGCCGTGCGCGAGAGCCTGCGGTTCCGCATCGACCTCACCCCGACCGACCCCGTCGCCACCGCGCTCGTGCAGGCGCTGCACACGCTCGACCAGGCCGACGCCGCCGTCGCGCGCTACGGCGAGCAGGCGCGCCGCACCCTCGCCGAGCACACGCGCGTGCACGACGACGCGCGGGTCGCCGCGAGCGGGACTCGCCGGTTCTTCGCGTGGGGCGAGCGCCGCCGTCGGGCGTTCGCCGCCGTCGCGACCCTCGCCGATCTGGGTGACGAGGCCAGCGCCACGGGGCTCGCCGAGGAGGCGGGCCGCGTCGTCGCGCTGCTGGCCGAGCCAGGCCGCCCGTACGACGTATGGGAGGACTTCCGCCGCCGCTCGGCCGCGTACTACGCGCTGCTCGACGGCGTCGCCCCCACGGGCCGCGACCTCGCCGCGACCGAGGGCCACCTGCCGGCGGAGCTCGTCGAGCGCGTCCAGACCCAGGCGCTCGACGAGACGCTCCTGCGGGCCTCGCTGCGCGGGTACCAGGCGTTCGGCACCCGGTTCGCGCTGGCGCAGGGCCGCGTGATCCTCGGCGACGAGATGGGCCTCGGCAAGACGGTCCAGGCCATCGCGGTGATCGCGCACCTCGTCGCGCGGGGCGCGACGCACGCCGTCGTGGTGTGCCCCGCGAGCGTGCTGACGAGCTGGGTGCGCGAGCTGCGCGCGCACTCGACGCTCGCGGTCCACGCGCTGCACGGCGAGGCGCGCGAGGAGGCGGCGACGGCGTGGCGCACGCGCGGCGGTGTCGCGGTCACGACGTTCGCCGGGCTGCGCACCGCCGGACCGGAGTGGTTCACCGCGGCGGGGCCGGCCGTCGTCGTGGTCGACGAGGCGCACTTCGTGAAGAACCCTGAGGCGAAGCGGTCCCTGGCCGTCGCCGCGCTCGCGGCCGGGACGCCGCACGCGCTGCTCCTCACCGGGACGGCGATGGAGAACCGCGTCGAGGAGTTCCGCACGCTCGTCGGCTACCTCCGGCCGGAGCTCGCCGCCGATCTCGACGCCGCCGCGGGCGCCGCCGGTCCCGAGGCGTTCCGCCGGGCGGTCGCGCCGGTGTACCTGCGACGCAACGCGGAGGACGTCCTCGAAGAGCTGCCCGAGCTCGTGCAGGTCGACGAGTGGGAGGAGCTCGGGACCGTCGACGGCGCGGCGTACCGGGCTGCGACCGCGGACGGGGCGTTCATGGCGATGCGCCGTGCGGCGTTCGCGGTGGACCATCCCGAGGACTCGGCCAAGGTGCGTCGCCTCGTGGAGATCGTGGGGGAGGCGACCCAGAACGGGCGCAAGGTCGTCGTGTTCTCGTACTTCCGCGACGTCGTCGACCTCGTCGTCCGGGCGCTCGGCGACGTCGCGCTCGGCCCCCTCACGGGGTCCGTCCCGGCCACGGCCCGGCAGGTCGTGGTCGACGAGTTCACCGCGTCACCCGTGCCCCGCGCGCTCGTGAGCCAGATCGACGTCGGGGGAGTGGGCCTGAACCTCCAGGCTGCCTCCGTCGTGATCCTCTGCGAACCGCAGACCAAGCCCACGACGGAGGCCCAGGCGATCGCGCGGGCACACCGCATGGGACAGGTCGAGACGGTGCAGGTCCACCGGCTGCTGACGGTCGACAGCGTCGACGAGCACCTCGTGCGGATCCTCGACACCAAGACGCGGCTCTTCGACGCGTACGCGCGGCGCAGCGTGCTCGCGGAGGAGGTCGCGGGCGCCGTCGACGTGTCGGAGGCCGCGCTCGCGCGCACCATCGTCGCGGCGGAGCGGGCACGGCTCGTCGTCGACCCGCGCGTCACGTCGGTCGAGGACGCCCCCACGCACGACGCGGCGACGGGCTGACGGCCGTCCGGGGCGTCGGCGAGGATGGGGGGATGCCCGACATCTCCGGCGTCCAGGTGGGCGCCCTCGCGATCAACGTCACCGTCCCCGACGACCTCCGCTGGACCGACGAGCGTCGCGGCGAGGTCTTCGAGCTCCAGACGATCACCGTCCGGCTGCTGCCGGACGGTCACCTCGCCGCCAAGGCCTACGGTCGTCCCGTCGCCGGTGGTCGCGGCGGCTACGTCTCGTTCCGCGTCCCCGATCGCCCCGAGCTCGCCGCGCTCGTCGACGCGCGGGCCACCGCCGCGGCGCAGCGCTGGTCGGAGCACCGTGGTCTCGAGTAGCCCGGTCTGCGCCGAGACGTGACCTGCCGCCCTCGATCGGCCCGGATCCGGGGCGGACGGTCACTTCTCGGCGGGTGCGGTGCGCAGGGCCCGGTCCTACGGTGACCGTATGAGCACACACCCGCAGGATCCCGCGCCCCTCGCAGCTCTGCCGGAGGACTGGTCGACGGCGCTCGCCGTCGTCGCCCACCCGGACGACATGGAGTTCGGCGCCGCCGCAGCCGTCGCGCGCTGGACCGGTCAGGGCAAGCGCGTCGTGTACTGCATGGTCACGAGCGGAGAGGCGGGCATCGACGGCATGGACCCCGACGTCGCGCGCGGCGTGCGCGAGGCGGAACAGGTCGAGTCGGCGCGGCTCGTGGGCGTCGACGACGTCGACTTCCTCGGCCTGCCCGACGGCGTGCTCGAGTACGGCGTGCCCCTGCGGCGCGAGATCGCGCGGGCCGTGCGGCGACACCGGCCGGACGTGGTCATCACCGGCAACCACCACGACGCGTTCCCGAACGGCGTCCCGAACCAGGCGGACCACGTCGCCACGGGCCGTGCGGTGCTCGACGCCGTGCGCGACGCGGGCAACCGCTGGATCTTCCGGGACCAGGTGGAGGACGAGGGGCTCGAGCCCTGGGGCGGCGTCGGGCAGGTGTGGGTCGCGGGCTCGCCGGCGGCGACGCACGCCGTCGACGTCAGTGCCACGTTCGACGCCGGTGTGGCGTCGCTCGCAGCGCACGCGGCGTACCTCGACGGGCTCGGGTGGGAGGACTTCGACCCGGCGGAGTTCCTGGCGTCGATGACCGGGCCGACGGGTTCGGCGCTCGGGGTCACGCACGCCGTGGCGTTCGAGGTCGTGAAGCTCACCTGGGACTGACGCGGTCCGCCGACCCGCGTGCTCGGCGGGAGCGCCGAGCACGCGGGCGGGGTGGGGTCAGGCGCGCGCCGCGGCGGCCGCCGGGACGTTCGCGACGCCGTCGGGCAGGAAGCGCCGACCGAGGACCTTCTCGGAGTAGCCCGTGCGGTCCAGGTACGGCGTGATGCCGCCGAGGTGGAAGCCCCAGCCGGCACCGAGGATCATGCACAGGTCGACCTGCGACGCGCTCGCGACCACGCCCTCGTCGAGCATCAGGCCGATCTCCTGCGTGAGGGCCGTGAGCACCGAGTCGAGCACGCCCGCCTCGTCCAGAGCACCGTCGCCGCCCGCCGTCCCGTCGCCGAACACGGCCTGGATCGCCGGGTCGACCGGCTTCGGCAGCCCCTTCGGCGCGTCGAGCACGACGGGGATCTGCTCGTCGACGATGCGCTGGAGCCCGGGGGAGACCGGGAACCGGTCGCCGAGGTCCTCGCGCAGCGACGTGAGCACGTGCAGCCCCACCGCCGGCCCGACGAGGTCGAACAGCGCGAACGGGGGCATCGGCAGCCCGAGCGGCGCGACGGCGCGGTCCGCGACCTCGACCGACGTCCCGTTCTCGACCGCCTCGACGATCTTGCCCATGAGGAGGATGAGCAGGCGGTTGACGACGAAGCCCGGCCGGTCCGCGACGAGGACGGCCGTCTTGCGCAGCTTCTTCGTCATGGCGAACGCCGTGGCGAGGGCGGCGTCGTCCGTCTTCGCCGCCTGGATGATCTCGACGAGCGGCATCTGCGCGACGGGGTTGAAGAAGTGCATCCCGACGACACGCTCCGGGTGCCGCAGGTCGGCCGCCATCTCAGTCACGGACAGCGCGGAGGTGTTCGTGAGGAACACCGTCTCGTCGCCCACGACGCCCTCGAGCTCGGCGAACACCTTCTTCTTCAGGCCGAGGATCTCGGTGACCGCCTCGATGACGACGTCGCAGCCCGCGAAGTCGCCGAGCTCGGTCGTGCCGTGGACGTTCGCGACGATCCGGGCCCCGGCGTCGCGCGACATGCGTCCCGAGCCGACGAGCTTCTCGACCGTCGAGCGGACGGAGGCGAGGCCCTTCTCCACGCGCTCGGCGTCGAGGTCGCGCATGACGACGGGCACCTGGAGCCGCTGGGCGAACAGCAGCGCGATCTGCGCCGCCATGAGCCCGGCACCGACGATCCCGACCCGGGTGACGGGCCGCGCGAGCTTCGCGTCCGGCGCGCCCTGGGGCCGCTTGCCCTTCGACACGAGCTGGAACGCGTAGACGCTCGCGCGCATCTCGTCGCTCATGATGAGGTCGGCGAGGGCCTCGTCCTCGGCCGCGAACGCCTCGTCCTTCGTCGCGGTCCGCGCGGCGGCGACGAGGTCCAGCGCGCGGTACGGCGCAGGCCGCGAGCCGGCGACGACCGCGTCGAGCCGCTGCCGGGTCCCGGCGACGACCGCGTCCCACACGGGCTGCGGGTCGAGCTCGCGGCGCTCCACGACGACGTCCCCGCGCAGCACCGACTCCGCCCAGCGGATCGAGGACTCGAGGAAGTCCGGCGCGTCGAACAGCGCGTCGACGAGGCCGATCTCGAACGCCTCCTTCGCCTTGAACGGCTTGTTCGCCGCGGGGCGCTCGAGGATGACCTTCATCGCGTCCTGGATCCCGAGCAGGCGCGGGACGAGGTACGCGCCACCCCAGCCGGGGACGAGGCCGAGGCCGACCTCGGGGAGCGCGAGCGCCCCGGCGTCGGACGCGACCGTGCGGTAGTCGCAGTTCAGCGCGATCTCGAGGCCGCCGCCGAGCGCGACGCCGTTGACGAACGCGAACGTCGGGACGCCGGTCTTCTCCCGCAGCCCGCCCAGGATCGCGTACGCGGCGTGACCGGCGCGGCCGAGACCGAGCGCGTCGGCCCGGCCCTGGATCGCGGCGGCCTGCGTGAGGTCGGCCCCCGCGGCGAGGAAGTACGGCTTGCCGGTCACCGCGACGGCGACGATCTCACCGTCTGCCGCGCGGCGCTCGATCCCCTCCAGGGCGGTGCGGAGCTCCGCGAGCCCCTCGGGCCCGAGCGTCGTGGGCTTGGTGTGGTCGAGCCCGTTGTCGAGCGTCAGCAGGGCGAGCGTGCCCGTCCCGCCGGGGAGCGCGACGTCGCGCACGAGCGAGTGCGTGACGCGCTCGCCGCGCGCCGACCCGCCGTCGCCCCGCGGGGACGGCTCAGCGGTGATGGTCTGGTCGGCGTTCGTCGTGCCGGGCCTGCTGGTGGTCTCTGAGGTCGTCTCGCTCACGGTCAGTTCTCCCCGTCGGTCGCGGTGGTCGTGTCGGCGGCGCCGTGGCCGGAGTAGTCGGCGTGGTGCGGGTTCTCCCAGATGACGGTGCCGCCCATCCCGAGCCCGACGCACATCGTCGTCAGGCCGTAGCGCACCTCGGGGTGCTGCTCGAACTGGCGGGCGAGCTGCGTCATGAGGCGCACGCCCGACGACGCGAGCGGGTGGCCCATGGCGATCGCCCCGCCGTAGAGGTTGACGCGCTCGTCGTCGTCCGCGAGCCCGAAGTGGTCGGTGAACGCGAGCACCTGGACGGCGAACGCCTCGTTGATCTCGAACAGGCCGATGTCGTCGATCGTCAGGCCCGCGGACGCGAGCGCGCGCTCGGTCGCCGGCACCGGGCCGTAGCCCATGACCTCCGGGTCCACGCCGGCGTACGCGTAGGAGACGAGGCGCATGCGTGCGGGCAGGCCGAGCTCGTCGGCGACCTCGCCCGCGGCGAGCAGGCACGCCGTCGCGCCGTCGGTGAGCGGCGAGGCGTTGCCCGCGGTGACCTTGCCCCCGGGGCGGAACGGCGTCTTGAGGTCCCGGATGGCGTCGACCGTGGTGCCGGGACGCGGGAGCTCGTCGGCGGTGGCCAGACCCCAGCCGAGCTCGGTCGAGCGCGTCGCGATCGGCACGAGGTCGGAGGAGATGTCGCCGTTCGCGAGGGCCTTCGCGTACTTGGCCTGGCTCGCCACGGCGTAGGCGTCCGCGCGCTCCTTGGTCAGGTGCGGGTAGCGGTCGTGCAGGTTCTCCGCGGTCGCTCCCATGACGAGCGCGGACGAGTCGACGAGCTTCTCGGCGACGAACCGGGGGTTCGGGTCCGAGCCCTCGCCCATGGGGTGGTGCCCCATGTGCTCGACGCCGCCCGCGACGACGACGTCCTGCGCGCCCACGGCGACGTTGGCGGCGGTCGTCGTGACGGCGGTCATCGCGCCCGCGCACATGCGGTCGATCGCGAACCCGGGGACCGACTTGGGCAGCCCCGCGAGCACCGCGACGCTGCGCCCGAGCGTCAGGCCCTGGTCGCCCGTCTGCGTGGTCGCGGCGAGCGCGAGCTCGTCGATGCGCTCCGCGGGCAGCTCGGGCCGACGGCGCAGGAGCTCACGGATCGTCTTCACGGCGAGGTCGTCGGCGCGGGTCTCGGCGTAGATCCCGTCGGGACGTGCCTTGCCGAAGGGGCTGCGCACCCCCTCGACGAAGACGACGTCGCGCACCGCACGACGGCGCGCCGCCTGGGTCGGCGCGTGGGCCTGCGCGGTGCTCGCGCCGGCGGCGGCTCCTGGGGCCAGGCTGTCGGCCACGGTCATGGCATCTCCATCCGGTCGGGTGGTCCGGCCGTGGTGGGGCCGGGTCAGATGGTCGGGACGGCGGTGTCCGGAGCGACACCGCTCAGGTGATACACGCTACCGCGAGTATCGGGAAAGCACGAGAACGATGCTACGACATGACGAGACCCGGTATCGCCAACCTGTGGGCCCGTGGGCCACGTTGCGATACCGGGTCTCTGACAGGGGTCTCGCGCGCACCGCTCGCGCCGGTGCGGACCGCGGTCAGCGGCTGCCGCGCAGCTTCCGCACGACCTTCTTCGCCGTCGGCAGGCCCTTGTTCCAGGCCGAGTACCACATCGAGAACGGCACGTCGACGCTGTGCACGAGCTCGTCGTCGTGCTGGGCGAAGCTCCGCTTGAACTCGCTGATCCCGTCGTTGAGGAGCCCGTTCATGTCGTAGCGCACGAGACCCGCCTCCTGCGCGAGCGTGATCGCGTGCCACTTGACCGGGGCGTTCGCACGCAGCTTGCGCCCGGCGTCGTCGATCCCCCCGTACAGCTCGAACGACGTCGTCGCCGACGCCACGCACCACACGAACGACACGGGCGCGCCCTCGGAGAACGCCGCGACGAGCACCGAGTGCTCGCCGAGCTCGCGGTGGATCGCGAGGTAGTACTCGTCCTCGTGCAGCGCGAAGCTCGCCCGCTCGGCGGTCTCGTGGTAGACCGCGAGGACCTGGCGGACCTCGGCCTCATCCGTGACGCGCCGCACCTCGAGCCCGGTGCGGGCCGCCTTGCGGATGTCGTAGCGCGTGGACTTGCCCATCGCGGCCGTGAGCTCGTCCGGGGTCTTCGTGAGGTCCAGGATCAGGGTGACCGGGTAGAGGATGGGGTTCGCGGCGTCGCGCGCGCCCGGTAGGTCGAGAGGCGTGCCCACGGGCCAGTCCGGCTCGATCGTGATCCCCACGCCGCCCACGTTGTCCTTGCACCACGCCACGACCGCGCGCGTCACGGCGTCGCGCGCCGCGTCGTCGCCGACGCCAGGACCGGCGCCCCAGCCGTCGGGCCCGGGGGCCACGACCGGGCCGCGCGGCACGTGGCACAGCGCCTTGAACTGCGCGGGCAGGGACCGCACGAGCACCTGGGCGAGGCCGACCGTGCGGCCCGTGCCGTCGACCGCCTCGAGGCGGCGCGGCGTCCAGGCGCCCGTCGCCTTGACCTCCCCCCAGCCCCACAGCTGCAGGGGGTGGCCGCCGAGCGCGTTCACCTGGGCGTCCCAGGCGTCGCGGTCGGTCACTGTCCGGATCGTCAGGTTCGTGTCGTGCACGGCCCCGACCCTACCCGTCCGCCTACCGGTCCGACACGTCCGCGAAGGCCGCCGCGAGGCGCTCCGCGAGGAGCCCGACCTGCCACTCGCGCGCACCGCGGCCGCGCAGGAACGCGGCCACGCCCGCGGCGTCCGCGGGGTCGGGCGGGGTCCAGCACAGGCGCCGCAGCGCGTCCGGCTGGAGCAGGTTCTCCGCCGGCACGGTGTGCTGCTCGGACAGCTCCTGCACGACGGCGCGCGCCGCCTCCAGGCGTGCGGCGGCAGCCGGGTCGCGGTCCGCCCAGGCGCGCGGTGGCGGCGGGGCGTCGGAGCGCGGCCCGCGGACCGAGGGCAGGGCGCTCGCGGGCAGCGCGAGCGCGGTGTCGATCGCCTGCTGCCAGTAGGCGGCCCGGCGTCGCGTGCCCTTGCCCGCGAAGGCCGGCAGGGTGACGAGCTGGGCGACGCTGCGCGGCAGCGCCTCGGCGGCGGCGACGATCGCGCGGTCCGGCAGGACGCGCCCCGGCGCGATGTCCCGACGGCGCGCGTTGACGTCGCGGGCCTCCCACAGCGCGCGCACGACGGCGAGTCGGCGCGCGTCGCGCAGCGTGTGCGTCCCGGAGGTGCGTCGCCAGGGGTCGACCCGCGGCGGGGGCGGGGGAGCCGTGCGCACCGCCTCGAACTCCTGCGCCGCCCACTGCGTCTTCCCGGCCTCCTCGAGCCGTGCCGCGAGCACGTCGCGCAGCGCGACGAGCACCTCGACGTCGAGCGCCGCGTAGCGCAGCCACTCGGGCGGCAGGGGGCGCGTGGACCAGTCGACCGCCGAGTGCTCCTTCGCGAGGCCGAGGCCGAGCAGCTCCGCGACCACGGCCGCGAGCCCGACGCGTTCCATGCCGAGGAGCCGCGCCGCGAGCTCGGTGTCGAAGACGCGCGCCGGGAGCAGGCCGAGCTCCGCGAACCCGGGCAGGTCCTGGGACGCGGCGTGCAGCACGAACTCGGCGTCACCCACCGCCTCGCGCAGGGGAGCGAGGTCCGGGACGCCGACCGGGTCGATGAGCGCGGTGCCCGATCCCTCGCGCCGGACCTGGACGAGGTAGGTGCGCTGGCCGTAGCGGTAGCCCGACGCGCGCTCGGCGTCAGCCGCGACGGGGCCCGTCCCCCGCGCGAACGCGTCGACGACGCGTGCGAACGCCTCCGGGGTGTCGACGACGGGACCCACCCCGTCCGACGGCTCGGTGAGCGGGACGACGACGGGGACGACGGCGCCGTCGTCGGGGGCGTCGTCGGGCTGGTCGAGGGGCGAAGGTGCAGGTGCTGCGGCCGAGCTCATGGACCCACGGTATTGCGTCGCGCGGGCAACGGTGTGATCCCCTCGGGCAGCGGGGGCAGGCCGGCGGCCGTGCACAGCAGCTGCGCCCAGGCCGCCAGGTGCGGTCCGAGGTCGGTCGTGAGCGGCGTCCAGGACGCGCGCATCTCGAGCTCGACGTCGTTCGCGCGCCCGGCGAGGGCGCCGAAGCTCTGGGACAGCACACGGGTGACGGTTCCGCCCTCGGCCCGCGCGGACGCCCCGGTGTCGCGCAGCGCGTCGGCGAACCAGGTCCAGGCGACCTCGGCGAGCATGTCCTCCGCCGCCATCTCGGGCTCGAGCGTGGCGCGCACGAGCGTCACGACCCGGAACCGCCCCTGCCACGCCTCCTGGCCCGCGGGGTCGTGCAGGAGGATGAACCGCCCGGAAGCGAGGTCCGGCTCGTCGTCGCCCACCCCGGAGACCTCGCCGGTCAGCGCGACGGAGAACGGGGCGATGCGCCGTGGCGCGGGGACCTCCCGCAGGGTCACCTCGGGACGCACGCGGCGGGCGGCGACCGACTCCAGGGCCGCACGGAACTCCTCGGGCGCCTCGGTCCCGTGAGCGGTGATCACCCTCAGCACACTACGAGCCCCCGCGCACGCCGAGGGCCGCGGCGCGCGCGGACGTCACCGAATCGTGACCGCGATCGTCACCACCGCTGACCACGCCCGGATGCTGGCCACGTCCGGAGCGGTCGAGGACGGGGGACTAGGCTGTCCGCGTATCCGCCCCGTACCGGTTGCACCTGCCTGCCGTCGCGTCCGTCGGTGCCGCTCGCGCGGTGTCGCCCGGCCGCGGTCGTGCCCTCGAGGTCGCCGGTACCGATCTCCGAGGAGCAGGGAAGCAGATGGCAGCACGAGCACAGATCGGTGTGACCGGACTCGCGGTCATGGGTCGCAACCTGGCCCGCAACTTCGCCCGTCACGGCTACACGGTCGCGGTGCACAACCGCTCGTACGCCAAGACGGAGTCCCTGATCGCCGAGGCCGGCTCCGAGGGCGACTTCGTCCCGTCGGAGTCCATGGCCGACTTCGTCGCGTCGCTCGAGCGCCCGCGCAAGGTCGTCATCATGGTCAAGGCCGGCGCGGCGACCGACGCGGTGATCGACGAGCTCGTGCCGCTGCTCGAGGAGGGCGACATCGTCGTCGACGCGGGCAACGCGCACTTCCCCGACACGATCCGTCGCGAGCAGGCGCTGTCCGCGCTGGGCCTGCACTTCGTCGGCACCGGCGTGTCCGGCGGCGAGGAGGGTGCGCTCAACGGCCCGTCGATCATGCCCGGCGGCACGCGCGAGTCCTACGCGAGCCTCGGCCCCATCCTCGAGGACATCTCCGCGAAGGTCGACGGCGTCCCGTGCTGCACGTACGTGGGTCCCGACGGCGCGGGCCACTTCGTGAAGATGGTCCACAACGGCATCGAGTACGCCGACATGCAGCTCATCGCCGAGGCGTACGACCTGCTCAAGCAGGGGCTGGGCGCGTCGGCGGCGGAGATCGGGAAGATCTTCGAGGAGTGGAACACGGGCGACCTCGAGTCGTTCCTCATCGAGATCACGGCCGACGTGCTCCAGCACGTCGACGCGCAGACCGGCTCGGCGTTCGTCGACGTCGTGCTCGACCAGGCGGAGCAGAAAGGCACGGGCCGCTGGACCGTGCAGAACGGTCTCGACCTGGGCGTCCCGATCACCGGCATCGCCGAGGCGACGTTCGCGCGTGCGCTGTCGGGCTCGGTCCCGCAGCGCGAGGCGGGCCGTGCGGCGCTGCCCGCGGACGCGCAGGCGTGGGACGTCACCGACCGGGACGCGTTCGTCGAGGACGTGCGCCTCGCGCTCTACGCGTCGAAGGTCGTCGCGTACTCGCAGGGGTTCGACCAGATCGCCGCGGCGTCGGCCGAGTACGGCTGGGACATCGACCGCGGCGCGATGGCGCGCATCTGGCGCGGGGGCTGCATCATCCGCGCGCGCTTCCTCAACCGCATCACCGAGGCGTACGAGCGCAACGTCCAGCTGCCGCTCCTCCTCGCCGACGAGTACTTCACCGGCGCCGTCGGCAACGGGCTCTCCGCGTGGCGCCGCGTCGTCGCGCAGGCCGCGCTCAACGGCGTGCCGACGCCCGCGTTCTCCTCGTCGCTCGCGTACTACGACGGCGTGCGGGCCGAGCGTCTGCCTGCCGCGCTCATCCAGGCGCAGCGCGACTTCTTCGGTGCCCACACGTACCGCCGCGTCGACGGCCCCGGCGTGTTCCACACCGAGTGGACCCGCGACCGGAGCGAGACGCGCGAAGGCGACGCGTGAGTCGAGGCGTCGTACGCCCGGCGGTCGTCCACCCGATCATCCTGGGTGGCGACGCCGGTGCGTACAGCCTGGCCCGTGCGTTCCACGAGGCGTACGGGGTGCGCAGCACGGTCGTGACGATCGTCTCGACGCGCAACATCCGGTACTCGACCATCCTCGACAACGTCATCGAGCCACAGCTCGACGACCCCGAGGTGATGGTGCGCACCATCCGGGAGATCGCCGCGCGCGCGAAGGCGCCCGCGATGGTCGTCACGTGCGTCGACTGGTACGTGCAGGCGCTCGCCGAGCACCGCGCGAAGATCGAGGACGTCGCAGTGGTCCCGTACACGACCACGGACCTGCTCGACCGCGTGATGGACAAGCAGCGCTTCTCCGAGCTGTGCGTCGAGCTCGGCGTGCCGCACCCCCGCACGGTCGTGCGCCACGGCGGCGAGCGCGTCGGTGAGCTGGGCCTGCGGTTCCCGATCATCGCCAAGCCCGGCGACAACGTGGCCTGGCACCGGACGTCGTTCCCGGGCAAGCGCAAGGTGCACGAGCTCGCGGACCGTGAGCAGCTCGAGTGGCTCCTGCGCACGGCGGGTGACGCCGGGTACCGCGAGCCGTTCATCGTCCAGGAGTTCGTCCCGGGCAACGACTCGCAGATGCGCATCATGACCACCTTCTCGGACGAGAAGGGGCAGGTGCGCATGGCGCACGGCGGCCACGTGCTGCTCGAGGAGCACACGCCCGGGACGCTCGGGAACCCGGCGGCGATCCTCACAGGCCCGCTGCCGCAGATCGAGGCGGACGCGCGCAAGCTCGTCGAGCACCTCGGCTGGACGGGCTTCGCGAACTTCGACATCAAGGTCGACCCGCGCGACGGCACGGGGTACTTCTTCGAGCTCAACCCCCGCACGGGCCGCTCGAACTTCTACCTCACCGCGAGCGGCATCAACCCGGCCATGTACTGGGTGGGCGAGCACCTGCAGGGCGGGCGGGTGCCCGACCCCCGGCGCGTCCCGGTGCTGTACCGGATCGTGCCGGGGTTCCTCCTGCGCCGGTACGTGCGCGGCGCGACGGACCCGGCGGTCGCCGCGCGGGTGCGCAAGGTCAAGCGCGTCGGGCACCCGCTCAAGTACTCGCGTGACCGCGCGTGGCGTCGGGACCTGTGGGTCCGCGTCGCCGAGCTGCGCCAGGTGCAGAAGTTCCGCGCGTTCTACCCGGTGTCCGCCGCGAAGGCCGCCTACGTGGCACCGGACGACGGAGGCCGGGGCGGGCGTGGCTGACACGGACGCCGGTCGCGGCCCGGGCCCTGCGACCGACGGTGGGCCCGACGAGCGACCGCCCGTCGGGGTCATCGGCGGCGTCGGGCCGCTCGCGACGGCCTACTTCCTCCAGCTCGTCGTCGAGCTCACGGACGCGGAGCGCGACCAGGACCACCTCGACATGGTCGTGCTCAACCACGCGACGATCCCGGACCGCACCGCGTTCGTGCTCGGGCGCTCGGAGGAGGACCCGGGCCCGGTCCTCGCGCGCGACGCGCGCCGGTTGGAGTCGTTCGGCGTGTCGTTCCTCGTCATGCCGTGCAACACGGCCCACCACTTCACGCAGCAGGTGGTCGACGCCGTGAGCGTCCCGTTCGTGTCGATCATCGACACGACGGTCGAGGCGGCGCGCGAGCGCGTCCCGGGCCTCGCGACCGTGGGGCTGCTCGCCACGGCGGGCACCGCCGCGGCGGGCGTCTACCAGGACGCGTTCGCCGCTCACGGCGTGACGACGGTCGTGCCCGACGACGCCGACCAGGCGCTCGTCTCGCAGATCATCTACGAACAGGTCAAGGCCGGGCGACCGGTCGACATCGACACGTTCCGGGCCGTCGCCGGGCGCCTCGTGGAGCGCGGCGCGTCGGTGATCGTCCTCGGGTGCACCGAGCTGTCGGTCGTCGCCGTCGACCACGACCTCCTCGCGGACCCGGTGTACCTCGACTCGATGGACCAGCTCGCCCGCGCGACGATCCGTCGCGCGGGCCACCGCGTGCGGGACTGAGCGGCCGGCCGGGGGCGTCCCTCGGGACGCCTCAGCCGTCGCGCCTCAGGCCTCTCTCGTGCCGGACGAGCGCCTCAGCCCAGTTCGCTCGTGCCGGAGTAGAGGTGCAGGACCGGCACGTGGAGCTCGTCCCGCGCACGCGAGGCCCAGTCGCGGTGGAACGTGTCCTCGACCGCGTGCGGGTACGTCACCACGACGACCTCGCGGACGTCACCGGCCGCCACGGCCTTGCGCAGCGCGGGCAGCGGGTCGTCCTCGGTGACGGTGCCGTCGGCGTCGCGGCCCGCGGCGCGCAGCTCGGCGACGCTGCGCTCGAGCTGCTCGGCCGCCGTCGCCTTCGCCTGCTTCTCCGAGGGCTCGCGACCGAGCACCTCGTCCCACGCCTGCTTGAGCTCGCCCACGCTGAGGTGGTCGATCAGCGCAGAGACGAGGTTGCGCTCGGTGTCGGCCGGCACGAGGACGCGGTAGGCGAGCGTCTCTCCTTCGTGCAGGGACAGCATGTGCTGGACGTCGGCCGGGTTCAGCGTGTCCTCGGTGAGGACCAGGATCGTGTCGGTCACGCGCGTCAGCCTATCGGCAGGAGCCAGCGCGCGATCGTCGTCCCGGCCGGTGCGCCGGGCCGGGCGTGCGGGCTGTGCAGCAGGTGCGCGAGCCGCGCGCCGCGCGGCAGCACCGGGACGCCCTGCTGCGGTCCCGCCGGTACGTCCCCCGCGACGATGCGGCCCGGTCCGGGTCCGACGATCCCCGGCGTCGTCGTGACGCACAGCTCGTCGACGAGGTCGGCCCGCAGCAGGGCGCCGAGGAGCGTGGGCCCGCCCTCGGTGAGGACACGGCGCAGGCCGAGGTCGGCGAGCACCTGCAGGCCGGCCGCGAGGTCGACCTGCGCGTCGCCCACCACGACGACGCGGTCGTCGGGCAGGACGGAGCGCGCGGCGTCCGCCCCGGCCGCAGCGGTGAGCACGAAGGGCGGACGGTCTGCGGCGACGAGCCGCTCCGGTACGTGCCCCGTCCGGGAGACCAGCGCCAGCTCGAGGGGTGCCGCGCGCAGGTGCGTGAGACCGCGGGGACGTCCGAGCGCCGTGTAGCCCTCCGCGCGGGCCGTGCCGGCACCGACCAGCACGACGTCGGCGAGGGCGCGCAGCACGCGGAAGACGCGCCAGTCCGCGTCGTCGTTGATGGACCCCGAGCGCTGGTCGGGCCCCCATGCCGCGCCGTCGATGCTCGTGACCATGTTCGCCCGCACGGTCCACGGGCCGCGGGACGGCGGCTCGTCGGCGTAGAGGGCGGCGAGCGCGTCCTCCCGGGGGTCGGGGTCGAGGCGTCGGGGCGCGGGGAGCAGGACGTCCAGAGGCGGCAGGTCGTCGCGTCCCCCGGGTGATGCGTCCGCGGTCGGGGGAGCGTGCGGCGTGGAGGGCGGTGTCGTGGCGGAGGTCACACGGGCCACGGTAGCGGCAGGCGTAGGCTGGATCCTCGTGACTTCAGCGCCAGCATCCGGCGGGACGACCGCGCCGAAGGGCTCCACCGGGGAGGTCGTCCGGCCGGTCGTGACCACCGCGAGCACCGCGGCGGGCGTCCCCGCCCTCGCGGACGTGCACCCGTCGGTCCCGCCGTCGCGGCTCCTCGCCGACCTCGTCCCCCCGCCCCACTTCGCCGACGCGCGGTTCTCCACGTACCGGGCCAACCCGCGGTACCCGAGCCAGGCGCAGACCGTCGCGCGGCTCGAGGAGGTCGCGGCTACCGTCGTGAAGCCGCCGCGCAAGGGGCTCTTCGCGCGCCGCACCACGGCCCCCGCCGTGTACATGGACGGCGGGTTCGGCGTCGGGAAGACGCACCTGCTCACGTCGCTCGCGCACGCGGTCGGGCTCGACGCGAGCGCGTACGGCACCTTCGTCGAGTACACGAACCTCGTCGGGGCGCTCGGGTTCCAGGCCACCGTCGAGGCCCTCGCGACGAAGAAGCTCGTGTGCATCGACGAGTTCGAGCTCGACGACCCCGGAGACACCGTCCTCATGTCGCGCCTGCTGCGCGAGCTCGCGGACCGCGGCGTCGCGCTCGCCGCGACGTCCAACACGCTGCCCGAGGCGCTCGGCGAGGGCCGGTTCGCCGCGGAGGACTTCCTGCGCGAGATCCAGGCGCTCGCCGCGCGCTTCGAGGTCCTGCGGGTCGACGGCGAGGACTACCGCCACCGCGCGGTCGTCACCGACTCGGCCCCGCTGGCCGAGGACGTCGTCCGCGCGACGGCAGCGACCGAGCCGGGCGCGACGCTCGATGCGTTCGACGACGTGCTCGCCCACCTCGCACAGGTCCACCCGAGCCGGTACGGCGCGATGCTCGACGGCATCCGGGCCGTCGCCCTCACGGGCGTGCATCCCGTGACCGACCAGTCGTCGGCGCTGCGACTCGTCGTGCTCGTGGACCGGTTGTACGACCGCGACGTGCCCGTGCTGCTCGGCGGCGCGGGGGAGACGGGCCTGTTCACCCCGGAGATGCTGCGCGGCGGCTACCGCAAGAAGTACTACCGGGCCCTCTCCCGGCTCGGCTCTCTCGCCGAGGACGGCCGCGCCCTGGTCGGCACCGCCTGACGGCACGTCGGGCCGTCAGGCGTCTCGGGTACTCAGGCGCCTCAGGTCGCGGCGAGGCGGCGCTTCTCGACGTCGACGTCGAAGTCCGCCGGTGGCCAGCCGAGGTCGAGCCGGCGCAGCGCGTCGAGCAGCAGCTCGCTCACGGCGAGGCGCGCGAACCACTTCCGGTCCGCAGGGATCACGTGCCACGGGGCGATCTCGGTGTTCGTGCGGTCGAGGACCGTCTGGTAGGCGTCCTGGTACGCGGGCCACTTCTTCCGTGAGTCGACGTCGGCCGGGTTGTACTTCCAGAACTTGTCCGGACGCTCGAGCCGCTCCATGAGCCGGGCGCGCTGCTCCTCGTACGACACGAGGAGGGCGACCTTGACGATCGTGGTCCCCGACGCGACGACCTTCTCCTCGAAGCGGTTGATCTCGTCGTACCGCTTCTCGAGAGTCTCGTCGGGCGCGAGCGAGTCGACGCGGGCGATGAGCACGTCCTCGTAGTGCGACCGGTCGAACACGCCGATGTACCCGGGGCGGGGGAGCGCGCGTCGGACGCGCCACAGGTAGTGGTGCCGGCGCTCCTCGGGCGTCGGCACGCCGAACGAGCGGTGGGCGACGCCCTGCGGGTCGACGAGCCCGACGACGTGCCGCACGATCCCGCCCTTGCCCGAGGTGTCCATGCCCTGGAGGACGAGCAGCACCGACCGGGAGCCGCCCGACCTGCCCTCGGCGAACAGCCGCTCCTGAAGGTCCGAGAGCTCGTCGGCGTGGTCCGCGACGAGCGCCTCGCCGGCGGCCTTGTCCCCGCCGAAACCGGGGGTCGAGTGCCGGTCGAACGCCGCGAGGTCGAAGCCTGCCGGCGCGCGCAGCACCTCGGTCGGCGGGACGTCCCAGTCGGGGGCTGCCGCACCCGCGGGGGCCGATCCCTTCGAGGACGTCGTGGAGGACTTCTTGCCGGAGTGCTTCCCCCCGCCGTGCTTCCCGGGGTGCTTCCCGGACTTCTTCTTGTCCGAGGTCTTGTCCGACTTCTTCGCGGCAGCCATGGGCGTGAGCGTAGTCACACCCAGGACACGACGGCGACGGAACGCGCGGGAAGGTCGACGATCCGTCCGCGGACCTCCGTCGCCGGGTCCCACGCCGCGAGCAGGCGTGGCGAGCCGCCGAGCGCGAGCTGCAGGGTGCGACGACGCCGGCCCAGGTTCACGGCGACGGCGATCGTCCGGCGCTCCACGACGAAGGCCGGCCCGTCGTCTGGGCCGAGCCGACCCTCCTCGCCGGACGCGTCGTCGTCCGCCCCCTCGGGGCCGTGCACCGTCACCGCGGACAGGTCTCCGGAGCGCACGTCGGCGCGCGCGCGCAGCCCGACGAGGGTGCGGTACCAGTCGAGCAGACGGGCGTGGTCGCCGTCGTGCCGCTCGGACCAGTCCAGCACGCTCGCGTCGCGCGTCGCGGGATCCTGCGGGTCGGGCACGACAGGTCCGTCGTCGCCCGCCGCGTCCCAGCCGTGTCCGGCGAACTCCGCGGCGCGACCCTCGCGGACCGCTCGGGCGAGCTCCGGGTCGTCGTGGTCCGTGAAGAACTGCCACGGCGTCGAGGCACCCCATTCCTCGCCCATGAAGA
The DNA here is from genome assembly GCF_051294865.1 of Cellulosimicrobium sp. PMB13. Classification (NCBI taxonomy): domain Bacteria; kingdom Bacillati; phylum Actinomycetota; class Actinomycetes; order Micrococcales; family Promicromonosporaceae; genus Cellulosimicrobium; species Cellulosimicrobium sp. PMB13. The sequence goes on from NZ_CP145910.1 coordinate 2,961,362, forward strand.
GCATCGGGGTGAACGGGGACAGCAGCACGAGGGCCGCGGACACCGCGAGCCCCCCGGGGTCGAGGGTCGCCGACGGCCGGTCGCCCTGAGCGCGGTTGCCCACCTGGTCGTGGTTCTGCGTGCACACGACGAACGCGTGCCCGTCGGTCCCCTCGGGCACGGGCCGTCCCCACCGCTCCCCGCGGAACGTCGACCACGTGCCGTCGTGGACGAAGACCCCGGTCAGCGCCTTGCGGAGCACGGCGACCGACCCGAAGTCGACGTAGTAGCCCTCCCGCTCGCCCGTGACGAGTGCGTGGAGCGCGTGGTGCACGTCGTCGGCCCACTGCGCGCGCATCCCGCGCCCACCCTGCTCGACACCGGTCACCGTCGCCGGGTCGTTCTCGTCGGACTCGGCGATCAGGGTGAGGGGGCGGCCGAGCTCCTGCTCGACACGGTCGACCCGGCGCGCGAGCTCGGCGAGCACGTGGGTCGGGGAGTCGTCGACGAGCGCGTGCACCGCGTCGAGGCGCAGCGCGTCGACGTGGAACTCGACGAACCAGCGTTCGGCGTTGTCGATCACCCACTCGCGCACCTCGCGGCTGCCGGAACGGTCGAGGTTGACGGCCGCACCCCACGGGGTGTGGTGCGCGTCCGTGAAGTACGGACCGAACTCCGGCAGATAGTTCCCCGACGGGCCCAGGTGGTTGTAGACGACGTCGAGCACGACGGCGAGGCCACGTGCGTGCGCGGCGTCGACGAAGCGCTGGAGTGCGCGCGGGCCGCCGTACGGTTCGTGCACCGCATAGAGGTGCACGCCGTCGTACCCCCAGCCCCGGCGCCCCCCGAACGCCGCGACGGGCAGGAGCTCGACCGCGCCGACACCGAGGTCGACGAGGTGGTCGAGCCGGCCGATCGCGGCGTCGAGCGTCCCCTCGGGGGTGAAGGTCCCGACGTGCAGCTCGTAGAGGACCTCGCCGCGCACGTCGCGACCCGCCCAGTCGTCGTCGCTCCACGCGAACGCCGGGTCGAACGACCGGCTCGGACCGTGCGCGCCGTAGGGCTGCCACGGGCTGCGCGGGTCCGGTCGTCCCGGTCCGTCGTCCACCGCGAAGCCGTAGTCCGTGCCCCACGGCAGCTCGTGGTCGTACCCCCACCACCCCGGGACGTGCGCCCCGACGAGCCGCAGCGGCTCACGGCGCGCGCCGTCGAACGTGCCCGATCCTGGCCGGGGCAGGAGCAGCTCGACCGTGCGCGCGGTCGGCGCCCACACGAGCGGTCGGGGGCCGGGCACGGACAGCATCGGGGTCCCTCGGGGCGGAGGCGCGGGCGTCACGGGGCACCCGCCTCGACGAGCAGCGCGACCGGCAGGTCGGCCAGGAGATCCGCGACGGGGACGGTGCCCGCGGGGTGGACGCGGCCGGTGAGCACGTCGCGCCATCCGCCCGTCGCGACCGGCAGCGCCACGACGTGGTCGCGCCACCCGCCGAGGCGTCGGACCGTGCCCTGCAACCGCGTCGCGACCGTCACCGCGCGCGGCGCGCCGTCCTGCGTGCGCGCGAACGCGAGCGCGCACGGCGTGGACGTCGCGACCGGCGCGTAGCCCGCCCCCGCACCGACGAACGCCTCCCGGGCGTCGCGGCGCAGTCGCAGCGCGCGCGACGTGACGAGCAGCTTCTCGTCGGCCAGGGTCCGCGCGCCGCCGCCCTCGTCCAGCCGTGCGAGGCGGGCGTCGAGGTCGCGGACGTCCACCGGGCGCCGGTTGTCGGGGTCGACGAGCGTGGGGGAGTAGCCCTCGCTGCCCTGGTACACGTCCGCGACGCCCGGGGCGGTGAGCTGCACGAGCTTGATCCCGAGGCTCGCCGCGCGCAGCTCCTCGTGGTGGTCGTGCGACCAGCGGGCGAACGCGGCGAGGACGGCCGGGTCCTCGAGGGCTCGACGCGCGAGGTCCTCGACCGCCCGCTCGTAGGCCTCGTCCGGGCTCGTCCAGGACGTGCGCACCTTGGCTTCGCGCAGCGCCTTGCGCAGGTAGTCGACGAGACGGTCGGCGCCGATCGCACGGTGGTCGTCCGGGCGGTCCGACGACCCGGTGGCGTCGTCGGGAACGGCCGTGGCGTCGGGCAGCCACGTGCCTGCGACCGTCTGCCACAGCAGGTTCTCGGCGAGCCCGTCGACGAGCACGCCGCGGTACGGGGCGCTCGCGGACCGGACCTCGTCGACGAGCCGTGCCCAGCCCGTCGCGTCCTCGGCGAGCACGCCCAGTGCGGCCCGCGTGTCCTCGCCGCGCTTGGTGTCGTGCGTCGACCCGGCGGTCAGCGCGAGCGGCGTGAGCGCGGAGAAGCGCTGGGCGAACGCGTGCCAGTCGTGCACGCCGAGGCTGAACCGGTCGGGCTCCCCGCCGACCTCGCACAGGCTCGACAGCTCGGTCCAGCGGTAGAACGCCGTGTCCTCCACGCCCTTCGCGGTCACCGCGCCGCACACCTGCTGGAACCGGACGACGAGCTCGTCGCGGCGCGCCTCGCGCCGTCGGCCCGCGCTGCCGACCTCGCGCCCGAGCACGAGGTCGACGACGACCTCGAGCGTCTCGCCGCGCTGCGGGTCCAGGCGGGTGCGGGCGCGCGCCGCAGCCTCCTCGACGGCGCGCACGGCCTCGTGCCGTGGCGTGACGCCCGGCTCGACGTAGGCGCGGTAGCGGTCGAACGCGACGAGCAGCTCGCGCAGGCACTGGTGCAGGCCGCGCCACGTGTGGTCGCGCAGGCGCGGGTCGTCGTGGCAGATCGCCGCCGCGAGGTCCGTCAGCCGGTGCACCTCCGCGTAGAGCGGCCCGGCGACGACCTCGTGCTTGGCCTGCTCGACGACGCCCTCGAGACCACCGGCCAGGTCGCCGGTGAGTCGCGTCATGACCGCGTCGAGCCCGGCGCGACCGCCCGGGTCGACGAAGAGCTGCTGGAGGCGCCACGCGACGTCGTACCCGGTGGTCCCGACCGTCGCCCAGTCCGGCGGCACCTGCTCGTCGCCCGCGAGGATCTTCTCGACGACGACCCAGGCGCCGTCCGTGCGCTCGGCGAGGCGGTCCAGGTACTGCCCGGGGTCGGCGAGCCCGTCCGGGTGGTCGATGCGCAGGCCGTCGACGACCCCCGACGTCACGAGGTCGAGCAGGAGGGCGTGCGTCGCGTCGAACACCGCCTCGTCCTCGACCCGCACCGCGACGAGCGAGCCGACGTCGAAGAACCGCCGGTAGTTGAGCTCCTCGTCGCCGACGCGCCAGAACGCCAGGCGGTAGTGCTGGCGCTCGACGAGCTCGGTGAGCGGGAGGTCCTGCGTGCCCTCGCGCACCGGGAACACATGGTCGAAGTACCGCAGGACGGTGGTCCGCGTCCCGCCCGGCACGTCGATCTCGTCGAGGACGAGGTCGCCCGCGGCGAGCGCGTCCCCGAGCCGCACGCCGAGGACCGGCATGAGGACGGCCCCCTCGCCGGCCGACCAGTCGACGTCGAACCACGACGCGTACGGCGACTCGGGACCGTGCTCGAGCACCGACCACAGCGCGCGGTTGTGCCACGCGGGGGTGGGGACGGCCATGTGGTTGGGCACCACGTCGAGCACGATCCCGAGGCCGGCGGCCCGTGCCGCCGAGGCGAGCCGGTCGAGGCCGGCGCGGCCGCCCATCTCGGCGCTGATGCGATCGTGGTCGACGACGTCGTACCCGTGCGTGGACCCGGGCGCGGCCTGCAGCACGGGCGACAGGTACAGGTGCGTCACCCCGAGGCGCGCGAGGTAGGGCACCTGGCGCGCCGCGTCGTCGAACGTGAGGTCCGGGCCGAGCTGGAGCCGGTAGGTCGAGACCGGGGTGGCACGGGGGGACGGCGCGCCCGGCTCCGGGGAACGCACGGCCGCGTCGGTGTGCTGCGTCACCGGAGCGGGGGCCGGGTCAGGACGATCGAGCTGCGGCCCGTGACGGGCACGGTGTCGCCCGGGCGGAGCTCGTCGCCGTGGTCGACGGTGCCGTCCGTGTCGAGGACGACGGACCACGACGCGCCGTACTGCTCGCCCGGCACCGTGAACTCGAGCACGTCGTGGTGCGCGTTGAGGAGCAGCAGGAACGAGTCGTCGACGATCGGCTCGCCGCGGCGGTCCTTCTCCGGGATCGCGTCGCCGTTGAGGAAGACCATCACCGAGCGCGCGTACGCGTGGTTCCAGTCCTCGGCGTTCATGCGCGAACCCGTGATGTCGAGCCACTCGATGTCCGGCAGCTCCTCGGGGTTCGTCGTCTTGTCGTCGGGCCCGCGACCCGCGAAGAACCGCCGACGGTGGAGCACGGGGTGGTCGCGGCGCAGCCACACGACCCGGCGCGCGAAGTCGAGGAGCGCACGACGCTCCTCGGTGTCCGGGTCGACGGGGACGCCCTCGTCGTGCACCGGAGGCTCGGTGGAGGAGCTCGCGTCCTCGACGATCCCGCGCCAGTCCATCCAGGTGATCTCGCTGTCCTGGCAGTACCCGTTGTTGTTGCCGCGCTGGGTCCGGGCGATCTCGTCGCCGTGCGCGAGCATGGGCACGCCCTGGGACAGCAGCAGCGTCGTGAGGAAGTTGCGCCGCTGGCGGGCCCGCAGGGCCCGGACGTCGGGGTCGTCGGTCGGTCCTTCGACGCCGCAGTTCCACGAGCGGTTGTGGTTCTCGCCGTCGTTGTTGTCCTCGCCGTTCGCCTCGTTGTGCTTGTCGTTGTAGGACACGAGGTCGTTGAGCGTGAAGCCGTCGTGCGCGGTGACGAAGTTGATCGACGCGATGGGCTTGCGACCGCTGTGCTCGTAGAGGTCCGACGACCCGGTGAGCCGGCTCGCGAACTCGGGCAGGGTCGCGGACTCGCCGCGCCAGAAGTCGCGCACCGTGTCGCGGTAGTCACCGTTCCACTCGGTCCACAGCGGCGGGAAACCACCGACCTGGTAGCCACCGGAGCCGAGGTCCCACGGCTCGGCGATGAGCTTGACCTGGGAGACCACCGGGTCCTGCTGGACGATGTCGAAGAACGCCGAGAGCCGGTCCACCTCGTGGAACTGCCTCGCGAGGGTCGCCGCGAGGTCGAAGCGGAACCCGTCGACGTGCATCTCCGTGACCCAGTACCGCAGCGAGTCCATGATGAGCTGCAGCACGTGCGGCGAGCGCATGAGCAGGGAGTTGCCCGTGCCCGTGGTGTCGAAGTAGTGCGCCTCGTCGCCGTCGACCAGGCGGTAGTACGCCTTGTTGTCGATGCCCCGGAAGCTCAGGGTGGGACCCATGTGGTTGCCCTCGGCCGTGTGGTTGTACACGACGTCGAGGATCACCTCGATGCCGGCCTCGTGCAGCGCCTTGACCATGGACTTGAACTCCATGACCTGCTCCCCTCGCGTCCCGTACGCGGCGTAGCCGTTGTGCGGCGCGAAGAAGCCGATCGTGTTGTAGCCCCAGTAGTTCGACAGGCCCTTCTCCACGAGGTGGGGGTCGTTGACGAACTGGTGCACCGGCATGAGCTCGACGGCCGTGACGCCGAGCGACACGAGGTGCTCGATCACCGCCGGGTGCGCCATGCCCGCGTACGTGCCGCGCAGCTCGTCGGGCACGTCCGGGTGGAGCATCGTCATGCCCTTGACGTGCGCCTCGTAGATCACGCTGTCGTGGTAGTCCCGGTTCGGCGGGCGGTCGTGGCCCCAGTCGAAGAAGGGGTTCACCACCACGGAGACCATCGTGTGCGCGGCCGAGTCGTCGTCGTTGCGCGGGGGAGCCGACGGCGCCCCCGCGTCGTCGCCCTGGTCGTCACCGGGCTCGTCCGAGTCGGTGGCGGTGCGCTCGGGCTCCTCCGCGGCGGCGTCCGGGTCGTCTCCGAAGCGGTAGGAGAACAGCGACTCGTCGCCGTCGATCTGGCCCTCGATCGCCTTGGCGTAGGGGTCGAGGAGGAGCTTCGACGGGTTGCAGCGATGGCCGTTCGCGGGGTCGTAGGGGCCGTGCACGCGGTACCCGTAGCGGGTACCGGGGCCGATGCCCGGCAGGTAGACGTGCCACACGTGGGCGTCGACCTCCTCGACCTCGACGCGCTGCTCGGTGCCGTCGTCGTGGAGCAGGCACAGCTCGACGCGCTCGGCGACCTCGGAGAAGAGGGCGAAGTTCGTCCCCGAGCCGTCGTACGTGGCCCCGAGGGGGTAGGGGTGGCCAGGCCAGGTCTGCATCCCCAGAGGATGTCATGGGCCACCGACCGTCGCCCTGGGGAGTCGCCCTGCCGCCTGAGACGCGCGCCACACTCCGGAAGGTCGTCATAAAAAGTGTGCCAAGCGCGCACAAACTCGACCGTCCGCCCAGGTGCAGAGCCCACCGGGGACGCCTCGACGGAGGACCGCGTGCGGGTGCCGGAGCGACCTGGTAGACCCGTGGCATGAGCACCGACCCGCACCGTGCCGACGACCTCAACCAGTCCGACATCGCCTCGGCCCGGCTCTCACCGCGCCGCGACGACGACGAGGAGCGCGGAGACGTCCTGACGGGCGGCGACGCCACGAAGGCGCCGCACTCGTTGTCGGAGACCGAGCGCCGCCCGATGGAGGGGGCGTCCTCGGGGACCTCGTGGGACGACCCCGACGAGCTCTGAGCAGGTCCCGGCGGCAGCGGGCCACCGCGAGCCACCGCGAGCCACCGCGAGCCGCGCACCGGCCGGTCCGCGTGCTGCGCCCGACGGGCGGCAGCGCTCAGTCCAGTCGCGGGAGGCGCGCCGCGTCGACCGGCAGGATGCGCGGCATGCCGGCGGGGGCGACCGCGCTGAGCGCGAGGTAGCGCGCCTCCGCGCGGTGGAGGCGGATGTGCTCGTCGACGGTCCAGTCCGGACCGTTGGTGAGGACCATCCCGCAGGAGCACTCGATCGTCACGCGGCCCGCCGGGCTCTCGCGCACCTGTCCGGTCGTGACGTGCGCAGCGCGCGCGCCCGCCTTCGCCCGGCGCATCGAGGCGCTGACCGGCTCGGGAAGGTCGGCGTGGTGGGCGCCGCGCCCGGAGCCGGGGTCGTCGAGGGACGGGGGAGCGAGTTCCACGGGACGAGCCTAGACGCCCGCGGTGCGGGCGGTCGGTGCGTCCTCCTCGACGTCGTCGTGCGAGTGGGCCAGGCCGAGGGCGTGCGCCCGCTCGTGCTCGCGCTCCGCGGCCTCGCGGGCGGCGATGCGCGCGCGGACCTCCTCGCGGCGCAGGGGCGGGACCGTCGGTGGCGGCTGGCGTCGCTCGGGGAGCTCCTCGAGCAGGCGCGCGACGATCTCCTGGATGTCGGACACGGCGCGCTCGAACGGCTCCTGGGTCGCGGCGCTCGTGCGCTGGATCCCGGTCACCTTGCGGACGAACTGACGGGCGGCGGCCTCGACCTCCTCCTCCGTCGCCGGGGGGACGAGGCCGCGCAGGGTCGTGATGTTCCGGCACATGCTCTCGACCGTACGCCGGGCCGCGCCGCCCGGGGAAGGGCGCGCGCGGGAGACTACGGGGGTGGACCCGATCGCCCGCCTCCTCGCCGCACCGCCCGACCTGCCGGTGGGGGGCCACCTCGCCGAGGTCGTCGCCGGCGTCCGCGAGGCGGGTGCGGTCGTCGTGCAGGCGCCGCCGGGCACCGGCAAGACGACGCTCGTCCCGCCGGCCCTGGCAGCCGCGCTGGAGGGGCGCGTCGTCGTCACGCAGCCCCGCCGGCTCGCCGCGCGCGCCGCGGCGCGGCGGCTCGCGTCCCTGCTGGGCGAGGAGCTCGGCGGCACGGTCGGGTACACCGTGCGCGGGGAGTCGCGCACGTCGCGGCGCACCCGGGTCGAGATCGTCACGACCGGCACCCTCGTGCGCAGGCTCCAGCGCGACCCCGAGCTGCCCGGCGTGGCCGGCGTCGTCCTGGACGAGGTGCACGAGCGCCACCTGGAGGACGACCTGGCGCTCGCTCTCCTGGCCGACGTGCGCGAGAACCTGCGCGACGACCTCGCCCTCGTCGCGATGTCCGCGACCGTCGAGGCCGGGCGCACCGCGCGGGCGCTCGCAGGTGCGGCGGGCGACGTCCCGGTCGTCCGGGTGGCGGGCGCGCTCTACCCCGTCGACGTCGTCTGGTGCCCCGCGCGGGGCCCGCGCACCGATGCGCTGGGGACGGCGCGCGCGTTCTGCGACCACGTCGTCGCGACGACCCGACGGGCGCTCGCGGAGCGCACGGGCGACGTGCTGGTGTTCGTGCCGGGCGCGCGCGAGGTCGACCTCGTGTCCCGCGGCCTCGCGGGCGTGGACGCCGACGTGCGCCCGCTGCACGGTCGCCTGCCCCCGCGCGAGCAGGACCGGGCGCTCGAGCCGGGGCCGCGGCGCCGGGTCGTGGTCTCGACGGCGGTCGCGGAGTCGTCGATCACCGTGCCGGGCGTGCGCGTCGTCGTCGACGCCGGGCTGGCGCGCGAGCCGCGCACCGACGTGCGCCGCGGGCTGCCCGGCCTCGTCACGGTCGCGGTCAGCCGGGCGGGTGCGGAGCAGCGTGCCGGCCGGGCGGGACGTGAGGGACCAGGAGCGGTGTACCGGTGCTGGTCGGAGGGTGATCACGCGCGTCTCGCACGGCACCCGGAGCCCGAGATCCGGACCGCGGACCTCACCGGGTTCGCGCTCGAGCTCGCGTGCTGGGGCAGTCCCGACGGCGCCGGGCTGGCCCTCCTGGACCCGCCTCCCGCGGCCGCGCTCGCCGCGGCGCGCGAGGTGCTGCACGGGCTGGGCGCCGTCGGTCCCGACGGTGTGACGCCCCTCGGGCGCCGCATCGCCGCGGTCCCGGCCGACCCGCGTCGTGCGCGGGCCTTGCTCGACGCCGTCCCCGAGGTCGGCGTGCGGCGTGCGGCGGAGGTCGTCGCGCTGCTCTCGGAGGACGTCCGAGCGCCGGGCGCGGACCTGCCCGCAGCGCTGCGCGGGCTGCGCCGCGGCGGACCCGGGTCCGGTGCCTGGGCGGCCCAGCGTGACCGGCTCGAGCGCGTCGCGCGGGACGCGACGGGCGGCGCCTCGGACGGGCGGCGGGCGATCGCCGGGGACGGCCCGTCCCTGCCCGACGACGCCGCGGTCGGTCACGTCGTCGCGCTCGCGCACCCGGACCGGGTCGCGCGCCTGCGGCCCGGCGGAGAGTCGTACCTCATGGTGTCGGGGGCCGGGGCCAGGCTCCCCGCGGGCTCACCGCTGCAGGGCACCTCCTGGCTCGCGGTCGCTGACGTGGACCGGGCGGCGGGCCGCGCGGACGCCGTGGTGGGGTCCGCGGCGCCCGTGGACGAGTCCACGGCGCGCGCCGCGGCCGCCGGCGAGCTCCGGACGACGGGTGTCGTCGAGTGGGGCTCGGGCCGGGTGCGCTCCTCGCGCGTGACGTCGCTCGGCGCGATCGAGCTCGTGCGCGAGCCGTGGCGCGACCCGCCGACGGACGTGGTGGTCGCGGCGGTGCGCGACGGGCTGCGCCGGGACGGTCTCGACTCGCTCCGCTGGACCGAGGCGGCGGTCCGCCTGCGGGACCGGCTCCGCTTCCTGCACCGCGCGGTGGGGGAACCGTGGCCGGACGTCGGGAACGACGCGCTCCTCGACGGTCTCGACGCCTGGCTCGGTCCCGACCTGCGTGTGGTCGCCCGCGGACAGGGAGTGGACCTGGCGGGCGCGGTGCGTCGGCTCCTGCCGTGGCCCGAGGCGGCGCGCCTCGACGAGCTCGCGCCCGAGCGGCTCGAGGTGCCGAGCGGCTCGCGGGTGGCCGTGAGCTACGCCGAGGACCAGCCGGTGCTCGCGGTGCGGCTCCAGGAGACGTTCGGCTGGACGCGCACCCCGCGCGTCGCGGGCGGTCGCGTGCCGGTGCTCCTGCACCTGCTCTCGCCGGCGGGCCGTCCGGCCGCGGTCACGGCCGACCTGGAGTCGTTCTGGGCCCAGGGCTACCCGCAGGTGCGCGCCGAGCTGCGCGGTCGGTACCCCAAGCACGCGTGGCCCGAGGACCCCGCGACGGCGGCACCGCTGCGCGGCACGGCGCGACCACGACGTCGCGACTGACCGCTCTCCGGACCGACGCCGACGAGGTGGCGGACCGGGTCGCCCACGCTCACGCGAACCGGGCGGACACCGCGATCGACCCGCCGACGTCGAGCCGCACGTCCGCGAGCCGCAGGCCCGCCGGCAGCTCGGCCGCGAGGTCGATGCGCCGGCCCTGCGCCTCCTCGACGTGCCTGCGCGCCGCGAGCAGCGCTGCCGCGACCACCGGGTTGCGGCTCGTCAGGCTCAGCTCCCGCACGGTGAGCACCATCGCCGCGTCGACCTCGACGACGGCCTTCGCGTGGATGCTCGCCGACAGGATGCCCTTGCGGACCCGGGCGAACCCGGCGCCCCGGGCGGAGCGTGGGCCCGTCGACTCGATCTCGACGTCGAACGAGGAGAGGCTGAGGCCGCCCATCGTGCGGAGCGGCTCCTCGATCAGCCGGCGCGCGGTCTCGACGAGCGCGTCCTGCGGTGCGGCGACACGCACGTGCCCGAGGAGCGGCGCGTCGTCGTCCGGCTCCACCAGCTCGACGCCGAGCGACCCGTCCGCGCCCTCGACCCAGCGGAACGGCACGTCCAGCGCCTCCAGCGCGACGTCGACCGGGACGCCCTCGACCGTGACGGGGTGCGCGTCGACGCGCACGCGGCGCAGCACGCCGTCCTCGCGTGCGGCCGTGCTCGTCGACGCGCCGTCAGGCGCCGGAACTACGGGCTCGCCGGTGGGCGTGGTGCCCGTGGCGGAGGTCGTCGGCCGGACGACCACACCGCTGAGGTCGACGTCGAGGGTCGGGACGTCCGGTCCGTCGACGGTCGCGCTCACGCTCAGCCGGTCGAGGTGCTCGACCGAGCCCTCGCTCAGGTCGCCCGCGACCACCTCGACGAGCGCGGAACGCACCCTCGCGGCCAGCTCGGCGCCCGTCGCCGGGCGGGGCGCCCGGCCGAGCGGCAGGACGTCGGGCCGGTCGTCGGTGCTGGTGTCCTCGGCGGTGCGGTCGTGGGCCATGGCGGTGAGCGTAGCGGGCTCGGGTGACGCCGGATCGGCACGTCGCGGCCAGGGGTGGCCCGACCTCACGACGACGCCGGACCTCACGACGACGGGCCGCCCCGGAATCCTCCGGAACGGCCCGCGTCGGTGACGTGGTGGGCGATACTGGGATCGAACCAGTGACCTCTTCCGTGTCAGGGAAGCGCGCTACCGCTGCGCCAATCGCCCGAGTGGCAGCCCCGAGGAACGCTCCGGGGTTGCTGCTCGCGAGGTGGAGATGGGATTCGAACCCACGTATACGGCTTTGCAGGCCGCTGCCTCGCCTCTCGGCCACTCCACCGTGAGACACGTCTCTCTCTCGCTCTCGAGAGAGCCGGTCTGAGAGTGGGCCTCCGAGCGGATGACGGGATTCGAACCCGCGACCCTCACCTTGGCAAGGTGATGCTCTACCACTGAGCCACATCCGCGCGGCCGGACCTTCGGAGGATGTCGATCGGGACTCGAAGATCGAGAGATCGTGCGTCCCCGGCGTTCCGGCGCGTCCCACATACTAGCCGACTTTCGGCCGAGATCCCGCATCCGGGCGGCTCGTCGGTGTGCGGTGAGCCACGGGGGAGCGCGCACGCTCCGGGGTGCACGAAAGGCCGCCCCGGAGCGTGCCGGGACGGCCTTTGGTGTCGTGCTGGTGGGCGATACTGGGATCGAACCAGTGACCTCTTCCGTGTCAGGGAAGCGCGCTACCGCTGCGCCAATCGCCCAAGGGTCGTGCAGGTGGTGCTGGTACTGCGTGTGAGGTGGAGATGGGATTCGAACCCACGTATACGGCTTTGCAGGCCGCTGCCTCGCCTCTCGGCCACTCCACCGCGACCTGCTCCGACGCCCCCGAGGGGCCGTCGAGAGTGGGCCTCCGAGCGGATGACGGGATTCGAACCCGCGACCCTCACCTTGGCAAGGTGATGCTCTACCACTGAGCCACATCCGCGCGGCCGGACCGTTCTGGGAGCCGCTCGACCTCTCGATCGTGCGTCCCCGGCGTTCCGGCGCGTCCCAGACATTAGTCGACCGGAGCGCCCGACGTCCAACCGGCGTCCGGCGTGCCGCCGGCGGGCCGAGAGCCGGGGGCGACGCGGCGGCCGAGGCCATGGGTAGCGTGGGCCCGTGCCAGGACCTGGGAGGACGCCCGTCGGGGCGGGAGCCGCGCGGTTCGCCGGCCGCGCTGCGCGCGGCGTGGTCGAGTGCGTCGACGTGCGGCGTGCGCCGGAGCGGCTGCGCTCCGAGGGGCCCTGGTTCGTCGTCGCCGACTTCGACGCGCTCGGCGACGGTGGGCGGGTGCGCGCGTGGCGCTTCGCCGAGCCCGTCGACCCCGACGACGCGACCTGGTCCGCCGGAGCGTCGGTGTGGCAGGGGCCCGCGCCGAGCTCGTGGACGAGCTCGCTGGGCCGCCAGGCGTACGAGAGCGCGGTCGCGCACGTGCGCGGGGAGGTGCGCGAGGGCGAGGTCTACCAGGCGAACGTGTGCCGTGTGCTCAGCGCACCTCTCGTGCCCGACGCCGGAGGTGAGCCGGACGCGCAGGCGCTCGCCCGGCGTCTGGCCCGCGGCAACCCGGCCCCGCACGGCGGCATGGTGCACGTCCCGGCGAGCAGCGGCGTCGACCCGGTGTGGGTCGTCAGCGCGTCCCCGGAGCTGTTCCTGGAGCTCCGCGACGGGGTGCTCACGTCGGGGCCGATCAAGGGCACCGCGCCCACCGCGGACGGCCTCACCGCGAAGGACCGGGCCGAGAACGTCATGATCACCGACCTCGTGCGCAACGACCTCCAGCGCGTGTGCGATCCCGGCACGGTCGAGGTCACGGACCTGCTCGCGGTCGAGGAGCACCCCGGGCTCGTGCACCTCGTGAGCCGCGTCGCGGGCCGGGTGCGCGACGACGTGCTCGCCGCCCCCGACCGGTGGGGGCGCGTGCTCGACGCGACGTTCCCGCCGGCGTCGGTCTCCGGGGCGCCGAAGTCCTCCGCGCTGCGCGTCATCGCCGCCCTCGAGACGGCACCCCGCGGCCCGTACTGTGGTGCGGTCGGGTGGGTCGACGGCGACGACGCCGTGCTCGCCGTCGGGATTCGGACGTTCTGGTGGTCGGACGGTGTCCTGCGGTTCGGGACGGGCGCCGGGATCACCTGGGGGAGCGACCCCGCGCGCGAGTGGGAGGAGACCGAGCTCAAGGCACGCCGCCTCGTCGGGCTCGCCTCCGGCACACTGGAACCATGACGCAGCCGTTGCCGACGCCCGGAGCCCCGACCGCACCGCCCGAGAACCTCGTCGTGTGGACGGGTGGCCGGCTCGTCGCTCCCGGGGACGAGGCGCTCAGCGCGGTCGACCACGGCATCACCGTCGGCGACGGCGTCTTCGAGACGTGCGCGGTGTTCGACGACCAGGCGTTCGCCCTCACGCGGCACCTGCGTCGCCTTGCGCGGTCCGCCGCGGGCCTCGGCCTCGACGCACCGGACGACGCCCTCGTGCGCGACGCCGTCGCGCAGGTCCTCGACGAGGCGCGCACCCGGGCGGCGGGCGGCGCGGGCGCGGTCGGTCGGCTGCGCATCACGGTCACGGCGGGCATCGGACCGCTCGGCTCGGGCCGCACGCCCGGCGCGCAGACGGTCGTCGTCGCGGCCGGGCCCGCCACGATCGTGCCGCGCGGACGCGCCGTGCGCTCACCCTGGACGCGCAACGAGCGCTCGGCCGTCGTTGGGCTCAAGACGACGTCGTACGCCGAGAACGTCGTCGCGCTCGCCGACGCCGTCGCGAAGGGCGGCGACGAGGCCCTGCTCGCGAACACCCGCGGCGAGCTGTGCGAGGGGACGGGCGCCAACGTCTTCGTCGAGCGCGACGGCGAGCTCGTCACGCCGCTGCTCTCGACGGGGTGCCTCGCGGGCATCACGCGCGAGCTGCTCCTCGAGTGGGCCGCGGAGGACGGGCTGCCCGTGCGCGAGGCGCTCCCGGGCGAGCTGCCGTTCGACGTGCTGGACGAGGTGACGGACGGCCGTGCCGGGCTGCTGCTTACCGGGTCCGTGCGCAACGTGCAGCCCGTCGCGTGGCTCGACGGCGTCGAGGTGGAGGCGGGGACGGTGTCGCTTGCGGCCCGGGAACTGTTCGAGCGCAGGCGGCGCGAGCGCCTCGATCCGTGACCCGTCCCGTGCGCCTTCCCGTGACCTTTCGTGCCGGTTTCTCGATCCGGTCCGGTTCAGGCTAGTATCGACCTCGCACTCGGGCGATTGGCGCAGTGGTAGCGCGCTTCGTTCACACCGAAGAGGTCACTGGTTCGAACCCAGTATCGCCCACCCGAGATGAGAGGCCCCCGGGCTGGCGGAGACGCCGGCCCGGGGGCCTTTGTCGTGGAATCGCCAAGGGCCCCGATGCACAGGAACCGGCGCTTGTGTGCTCGCTCACTCTTCCTGGAGTCCCACGGTGCCGGGCCCGCATGCGGCATGTGCCTGCACCACAGGAGGTGCAAGAAGCACGAGAGGAAGGCTCCGGCGCCGCCAGACTAGTGCGATGTGGTCCTGGGCCGGGCGTCTGGTTCGCGAGCCGAGGACTCGGTGGCCAGAAGCCCGCGGGTGGCGTCGATGAGTGCCGGCGCATCACATACGGCCGCGAGCAGGTCGGCGTACTGCAGGAGGAGGTGTCGCAGCCTTTCCAACTCGTTCCTCAGGCTGGCACTGTGCTCCCAGCTGGTCTCGTGGTCAACCACCGAGACGTCGGGCGGGCGTGAGTCTTCCCACCGTTGTAGCTCGGGATGCCAACGAGCGAGCACCGGGCGAACTGCGCCGTTGAGCAGCCAGACGGCAAGGTAGCCGAACCGGTAGTCACCCTCGCGACGCGGCGGCTTGGCAACGGTGGGACCGTACCGCCGAAGGATGTCGCGTGTGACTCCGAACAGTTGGTAGAGAGATCTCAGCGCCTCCCGGAGGATTCCCTCTCCCGGCTGCATCGGCGCTACCGCGATGCGTGTGACGAGCTCGACGTAGAGCTCCCAGGCGGCGTCGCGCTCGGCGTTGTCAGGCGCCCACGTGCCGGAGAGCCTCGCGGGACCCCAACCCAGTTCGACCCCGACCTCCTTGACCGGCATACGCTCAGTCTCCCGCAGGCACGCGATGACGCCAAGTGCACTGGTCTTCATTCGAACTCAGACCCATCGGCTGTCCAACCCGAGCAACCGGCGCTCGTTGGGGGTGAGGGTGCGACCTGCGCGAAGGGCAGCGAGCCGGCGCCAGGAAGAGACGTCGGCATCGATGAGCGTGAGAGGTCCCCCTGGCGCCGCGACGGCGAGGTGACGCCCCCAGGGGTCGAACGCCATGCGGTGCACGGGGGCGTCGGCCACCTGCAGCCGGGCCGTGACGTTACCGTTGAGCGCGTCCACGAGCACCAGGAGGCCACCGCCAGTCACACCGGCCAGCATGTCGCCAGCGGCGGTGAAGACCAGTTCGGCCATCTGCGGTAGGACCGCGGACCACACGTCGACCTGCGCCTCGATGTCGCGAAGGGTCAAGACGCCATGGGAGCTGCTCACTGCGAGCCGAGTGCCGTCGGTGGTTACCGCGGCCGTGAAACTCGCGGGGCCCTCTTGCTCCACCTCGGCGACAACGATTCCGTCTGCCGTCACCGCCAGACCCCATCGGCCGGTCAGCTGCTCGACTCGCAACCGGGGTCCGGCTAGGGCAGTGACGGCCTCGTGGAGAACTTCGTCCGTGGGAACGTCATGGACGGTCGCGGTGCCATCCAACGCTCGTATCTCGAGGTGCTGCGCATCGAGGAACCGTAACGCCATCGCGTCCGGCGGAGCGATAACGGCGACCTCGATCCAGCTTGCGACATCCCACACCGACACCTTGGCAGGTCCCGTGGGGAAAGAGATGCATGCCAGGAGCGAGCCGTCGGGGGAGAACGAGACGTCCAGTGCTGCCTGGACGACAGAAGGAACGTCGACAGCGTGCGGCTGCAACACTCGGCACAGAGTGCTTGGTCGGGATTGGTGGAGTTCGCACCGGGACCCGCTCAGCGCGGCGACCCAGTGACCATCGGGACCCACAAGCAGCCGCGTCACCGACCGACCGACGAGCGGGTGAGTGCGATCCGGCGGGCCGCCAGTTTCGAGGTCGAAGACGACCAGGCTGCCGCTGGCAGCGATCGCGAGCCAGCGCCCTTCTGGACTCAGGGCAGCCGCGTCGATGAACCCGCGCCTCGACTGCACGAATGACTCATCGTCCGAGCCGAACGAATGCACCTGTATCCCGCCGCCGTCGAGTTGGCACTGCACCCAGCGCTCGCTGTCCGTGGCGAACGCGACCGGTCCCGGACGAGCGAGCGGCATGAAGGACCGCACTCTTGTCAGCTCCCACGAGGTCAGGTCGAGCTGGTAAAGAGCCGCCCACGCAAAGATATCGAGGAGGTCCCCAGAAAAGCGCAGAAGGTGCACGCTGACGAAGCCGTCGTACTCGTGGATCCCTGTGGGTGCGAACACCTTCACCATCCCCGAGGACGCAGCGGCGACTACGTCCGCCAGCGGGTGCAGCGCAATCTCGTCGATCGCCTGGGGACCCCACGTCCACTGATGCGCAAGGCCCAGCCGTCCTCGTAACTCCACACGTCCGTCGGCAAAGCCGACCGCGAATCTGTCTCCGGTGGCGTCGTCGGCGATAGCGGTGACGGACAGGGCGCGCCCTGACACCCAGACATCTCGCCGCTCGGGGCCACACCAGCGCTCGACAGTCCCGTCGGTCCGCCCGACGAGGAACGAGCCGGACTCTGCCGCGTGCGAGACGGCGCTGACCGCCACGTCAGCGCCGAGCAGCAGCGTCAAGCTGCTCGTTGCCTCCAGCGCTGACGAGAGGACCCGCCGGGTGTGGGGGCTGTCATCAAGTTCTGAAGCAGTGGTGGCGAGCAGGAGGTTGAGGTCCGCGGGGGTGTCGACTCCGCCGCCCGCGCTGGCTGCGAGACGGTGCGCAAGTCCTCGACGGTGCTCGCCACGGTGTCGTGACTCGAGAACCGCCCTCGGGACGCCGTCGATCGTCGCAGCCAAGTCGGCAACGGCGGCGGCGAAGCGTACGTCGGCCGGGTCGAATCCGTCGGCCGTCCAGGTGAGAGAAACCCACTTCGGCTGGGCACGGAACGCCCTGCGAAGACTTTCGGGCAGCGTGGAGAGTTCGCCGAAGCGCCCTTGCGACTGATCCCATCCGAGCGTTCCCTCGCCCAGCACCAGCAGGAGTTGATCGGTCCCGCGCCTCGCAATCCAGTGCTCGAGCTCTTGTCGAACCCACATCGAGGCGACCGCCCGTGGTGATGCGATGAACACCAGGAACCGTGAGCGGTCGAGGTGAGTCAGCAGATCAGCAGCGAGGTCCGATGTCGCGGGCTGGTCCGCGACATCACGGAAGACATCACGGGCGCGCGGCTCGTCCCATCGCCTGCCGTACTCCTCGAGTCCGAGTTCCAGGGCGGCGCCGAGTTGCGCGCTGCCCAGCGTCGAGTACGAGATAAAGGCGTCGTGCCAGACACCGTCCGCCCCGCTCATGCGGACCAGCATCCACCAGAACTCTCGCGAGCGCACCGCCGAGCATTCGCACCGACAACAGCGGCGCAATCGGGGGCTGCATTCCTTCCTCACGCTCGATCGTCCGGCAATTGCCAGTGCGATCAACGTGTTCGTTGCGGAGACGGCGCGGTCGGCATGGTCGCGACACCGTGTGTGCATCCGCTGCTGCGGGTGGCACGTCCGTACGGTTGTGAATGCCGAGACCAGGCCGAGCGTGCGGTCAGATGGAGACGTGCCGGTCACGTCGACGATGGGCGCGCGGGCCGCATGACCTGCCCGCGCGCCGAGCCGTGGGGAGGTGGAGGTCAGGCCGTCGGGGCGAGGACGCCGTCGAGCACGCCGGGGAGGTCCGCGACGCTGTCCAGGACGTGCGTGTGCGGCGCGGCCTCCAGGACCGCGCGCGGCACGCCGCCGCTGAGGACGCCGACCACGATCCCCGCGCCCGCGTTGGTGCCGGCCTCGAGGTCCAGGACGGTGTCCCCGACCGTGAGCACGCGGCGGACGTCGGTGACGCCGGTGCGCTCCATCGCTCGATGCACCATGTAGGGCGCCGGGCGCCCCGCGGGCACGTCGTCCGTCGTCACGACGGCGTCCACGACGCCGTCCCGCCAGCCGAGACGCTCGAGCAGGAGCCCGGTCACGTCGGCCGAGAAGCCCGTCGTGAGGGCGATGCGCGCACCGAGCCCGCGGAGCGCCGCGAACGTGTCGAGCACGCCGGGCATGGGGACGGGCGGGTTCGCGTCGTACGCCTCGCCCAGCAGGCGCTCGAAGTCGACGAAGGTGTCCTCGACGGCGGACGCGTCGCCGCCGAGCTCGAGCAGGGCGCGGATGGCGGTGCGCTTGTCCGCGCCCATCCAGCGAGCGACGTCGGGGACGGTCGCGGTGCTGCCGTGCCGGCGCACGGCGTCGTGCAGCGCGCGGTAGACGGCGCTGCCCTCCTCGACGGTGGTGCCGGCGACGTCCAGGGCGGCGAGAGCGATCACGGTGTGGTTCCTTCCGAGAGGTGCTGAGGTGCTGAGGTGCTGTGGTGGTGCGGCTGGTGTGCGGTGGGTTCAGGCGCCCGCGGTGACGTGCTCGAGTCCCGCGCGGTCGAGCACGTCGACGGCGAGGCCGAGGCCCGTCGTCATGCCGATGCCCGTGGTGAGCGTCGCGACGTGGACGCCCGGCTCCGGCTCGACGAGCAGGACCTCCCGGTCGGGCGCGGTCGCGTACGTGCCCTGCCAGCGCTCGACGACGCGCAGGTCGTCGCGGCCGAGCAGGTCGGCCGCGAGGCGCAGGAGGACGTCGTATCCGGCCTCGTCCTGGAACACGGGCGCGTCGACGTCGCGCACGTGCGTGTCGCCGAGGATCAGCGTCCCGTCCTCCTGCGGCGTGGTCATGAGGTTGACGTCCCAGGCGGCGCCGTCGGGGTCCGCCGCCGCGAGCTCGGCGGCGACGTCGGCCGCCGAGGGGCACGCCGCGAGCGCCGCGTACCGGACCGTCGACCAGCCGGTGAGGAGCGGCGTCGTGAGCGGTACCGGGGTCCCGGGCCGGACCCGCAGCATGTGCAGGCGGCACCTGCGGAGACCGGCCTCGACGGCGACGTCGGGCAGCAGGCGGTCCAGGTCGTGGTGCGTCGCGACGACGACGAGGTCGGCGGCCAGCGGGCCGCGCGTCGTCTCGACGCGTCCGGTCGACACCGCACGCGCCGCGGTGCGCCACAGGAACCGCACGCCGCGGGCCTCGAGCCACGCGGCGAGCGCCGGTGCGGCGGTCCGTGGGTTTACCTGCAGGTCGAGCGGCAGGAACGCACCGCCCACGACGGCGTCCGCCCGGACGGGCAGGGCCGCCCGGGCACGGTCGGCGTCGAGGAGGCGGACCTCGTCGTCGCCGCGCTGCTCGGCGAGCTCGGCGAGCAGGCGCAGCTCGGCGGACGTCCGGGCGACGACGTGCGTCCCCGTCCGCGCGACCCGGAAGCCCGCGGCCTCGCCGAGGGCCAGCCAGCGATCGCGCGCGGCGAGCGCGTAGGCCCTGGCCTGACCGGCCTGCGCCGCGACGCAGACGTGGCCGAAGTTCTGGACGGACGAGCCGACGACGCCCGCCGCCTGCTCGACCACGGTCACGCGGTGGCCGCGCCGATACGCCTCGGCGGCGACACCGAGGCCGACGACGCCCGCGCCGACCACGACGACGTGGCCGCCGGCGTGCCGCGCGCGGCGCTGCTCCGGGGGGCTCGTGCTCACGCTCGTGCTCATGGTGTCCTCTCCGTGCCGCGGGTGCTGTTCACCTGCGGGCCATCCGGTCCGGGTACGGTCCGCCCGTGACCAGGTCGACCGAGATCGTGCGTGTGCTCTCCGACGAGCTGTCCCGGCTCCCGCCCGGGAGCCGTGTCGCGTCGGAGGCGGACGTCGGGAGCAGGTTCGGCGTCGGCCGCGCGGCCGCGCGCGCGGCGCTCGAGGAGCTCGAGCGCCGGATGCTCGTGAGCCGCATCCAGGGTGTCGGCACGTTCACGCGGCGTCGGGTCGACTACCTCGTCGCGCCGGGCCGTGCCCCGTCGTGGAGCCGGACCCTGCGGGAGGCCGGTGCGACGCCGCGCGCCGTCGTCCTCGCGTGCGACGAGGTGCCGCTGCCTGACGACGTCGCCGCAGCGCTCGGCTGCGAGCCGGGGACGCCGGGGTTCCGCCTGGTGCGCCGGTCGTTCATCGACGGGATGCCCGCGGCCTGGGGCGTGGAGTGGCTCACGACGAGCCTGGTGCCGGAGCTGCCCGCGGCCCTGCGGCACGAGGAGTCGCTGGACGCGATCCTGCGCTCGACGGCTCGCGTGCTGCCGGAGCGCGCCTGGACGCGCGCCAGCATGGAGTCCGCCCCCGAGGAGGCGAGCACGGGCCTCGGCTGCCGGCCGGGCGACCCGGCGTGGCTCATCGCGAGCCTCGCGCGGGACGCCGTCGACGGGCGACCGCTGCTGTCGACCGAGCGGTGGGTGCGCGCGGACGCGGTGCGGGTCGTCGTCGAGCTCGGCGAGGGCTGAGACCGCGGGAGCCGGCGGGGCGGGCGCCCTCACGGCGCGACCGCCGCACGCGGGGCGGTGCCGGGCGGCCCGGTCAGCAGCGCGCCGACCGCGGCGAGGTCCTCCGCGGGGGTCACGAGCTCGTGCCACGGGACGACGTCCCGGGTCCGGGAGAGCAGGTCGAGCGCGGCGCGCAGGTGGCGCGGCTCGTAGTTGTGCACGCCGGTCACGGTGAGCCAGCCGCGCACGACCCGTTCGGGGTCGAGCGGCACCGCGGGGCCGGGCGCCACAGAGCCCGCGAGGACCAGGCGACCGCCGACGTCGAGGACGTCGAGGGCGCGAGCGACGGCGGCGCTCGCGCCCGAGAGCTCGATCGCGACGTCGACGAGACCCACCGGCTCGTCGGTGGCACGCGCGGACGTCGCGCCGAACCGGAGCGCGAGGACGCGGCGGCCGGGGTCGGGGTCGGTCACGACGACCTCCGCGGCGCCCGCGTCCCGTGCCGCAGCGACGGCCGTGATGCCGAGCATCCCCGCGCCGCTGACGAGCACGCGCCGTCCGTCGAGCGGTCCTGCCGCCTCGACGGCCGCCATGACGGTGGCGGTCGCGCAGCCCGCGGGGGCGGCGACCGTGTCGGGCAGGCCGTCGGGCACCCGGGCGAGCGTCGCGCCGTCGGGCAGGACGACGTGGCGTGCGTAGGTGCCGCTGAGGGGCCACTCGGACGCGAACGCCTCGTGCCCCACCTTGCGGACCGCACGGCACTTCGCGCTGCGGCCCGCGAGGCAGCGGTCGCACACGCCGCACGCCACGGTCACGCCCCACACGACGCGGTCGCCCACGGTCAGCGGTGCGCCGTCGTCGCCGAGCGGTGCGTCCGGCCCGAGCCGGACGACCTCGCCCACGGCCTCGTGCCCGAGGACCGACGGGGCGGGCGCCGACCGGCGCCCCGACACCGTGTGCCGGTCGCTGCCGCACACGGTCGTGAGGCGGACGCGGACGAGGACCTCGCGCGGCTTGAGCTCGGGCAGCGGGACCTCGGTCAGACGGACCACGTCGCCGCCCTCCCAGAGCGCGACGGTGGTCAGGTCAGCTGTGCGCGGATCCATCCGGAGAGCCTCTCGATGAGCAGGACGACGACGAACACGAGCAGGACGATCCCGCCGGCCACCTCGAAGTGGAGGGTCCGGATCGCCTCGAAGAGCAGGAAGCCGACCCCGCCCGCGCCGACGATCCCGAGGATCGTGGACGTGCGGATGTTGACGTCCAGGAGGTACAGCGACGAGCCGACGATCGACGGCATGCCCTGGGGGAGGACGGCGGAGAACAGGACCTTCCACCACCCGCCGCCCACGGACCGCACGGCCTCGGCGGCGTCGGTCGGGATCTCCTCGACGGCGTCGGCGACGAGCTTGCCGAGGAAGCCGATCGACCCGATGCCGAGCGCCATCGCCCCCGCGACGGGGCCGAGCCCGACCGCCGCGACGAACACGACCGCGAGGATGAGCTCGGGGATCGCCCGGACGACGAGGATCGTCGTGCGGGCCGCCGCGTGGACCACGGGGTGCGGTGCCACCGTCCGCGCGGCCAGGAGGCCGAGCGGGAGCGACAGGACGACGCCGATGCCGGTGGCGACGAGCCCGATGGCGAGCGTCTGCAGCATCGCCTCCCACAGGGCCGGGCCGAGCGACGTGAGGTCGGGCGGGACCATCCGCCCGGCGACGGCGAACAGGTCGGGTATCGACGTGACGAGCTCGCGCGGGTCGATGTCGAGCCGGACGAACGAGAAGACCGTGAGCGCGAGCGCCGCGGCGCCCGACGCGAGGCGCACTGCCCGGTCGCGGTGGTAGCGCGGCCGCCGCGGCGCGAGCAGCGAGCGCCGGAGGGCCATGGACACCAGCTCCATGGCGGCCACGAGCGCGAGGATCACGGCGACGATCCCGAGCGCCTTGGGGTACACGAGACCGCGCAGCGCGTCCTGGAGCGCGAACCCGATGCCGCCGGCCCCGACGAACCCGAGCACGACGGACGTGCGGAGGTTGATGTCGACGCGGTAGACGAACGCGGAGATCCACGACGGCACCACCTGGGGCACGACGCCGTTGAGCAGCTCGCGCAGCCGGCCGACGCCCACGCTGCGGACCGCCTCGCGCGGCCCGGGGTCGGCGTCCTCGATCGCGTCGGCGAAGAGCTTGCCGAGCATCCCGACGGAGTGCAGCGCGAGCGCGAGGACGCCCGGCAGGATGCCGAGGCCCAACGCCCGGACGAAGAGCACGGCGAACACGAGGTCCGGCACCGCGCGGCAGAACGTGATGACTCCGCGGGCGACCGTCGCCACCAGGGGGTGCGGCGTCGTCGTGCGCGCGGCGAGGAACGCGAGCGGCACGGACAGGACCGTGGCGAGCACGGTGCCGAGGAACGCCATGAGGACGGTGTCGAGCGCGAGCGTCGCGACGCGGGCCGGGTCGTCCAGCCGCGGCGGCATCATCCGCTCGACGAGGTTCGCCACGTCCTCGCCGCCCGCGACGAGCGTCGGGAGGTCGAGGCCGATCGACGACGCGGCGACGAGGGTGAGCAGCACCGACCCGCCGGCGAGCCAGCGCAGCGTGCGCTGCTGCCGGGTCCGCCGGGGCCGTGCGGGGAGCGCGCCGCCGGGTCGGCCGTCCGGGGGCGACGAGGCGGACCACGCCGGTGCCCGCAGCGGACGGTCGGGCGCCGGTGCCGGGGCCGTCACGCGCTCGCCCCGACGGCCACGGGCTCGGCCGGCGTCCCCGGCGCGACGCGCCGGTAGATCGCCATCGCCTCGTCCTTGGTGAGCCCGGCCGCAGGGCGGTCGAGCACCTTCTCTCCGTGCCGCAGACCGACGAGGCGGTCCGCCCAGCCGAGCGCCAGGTCGACCTGGTGCAGCGTGCACACCACGGTCAGCCCCTCCTCGGCGCACACGCGGACGAACAGGTCCATCACGGCGCCGGCGTTCTCGGGGTCGAGCGACGCGACGGGCTCGTCCGCGAGGACGAGCTGTGGGCGCTGCATGAGCGTGCGCGCGATGGCGACGCGCTGCTGCTGCCCGCCGGAGAGCGTGTCGGCGCGCTGGTACGCCTGGTCGGCGAGGCCGACGCGCTCGATGTGGGCCAGCGCCTCCGCGCGCATCCGGCGCGGGTACGTCGAGATGCCGTACCGCGGGCCGCGCACGCGACCCAGGCCGCCGACGAGCACGTTCTCGAGGCACGTGAGCCGGCCGACGAGGTTGAACTGCTGGAACACGAAGCCCACCTCGGTGCGCAGGCGGCGCAGCTCGCGCGACGAGGCCCGGTCGACACGCGTGCCGGCCACCTGCACCTCGCCCGACGTCGGGCGGTGCAGGCCGTTCAGGCAGCGCAGGAGCGTCGACTTGCCCGAGCCCGAGAGCCCGAGCAGGACGAGCAGCTCGCCGCGCGCGACGTCGAGGTCGACCCCCGCGAGGGCCGTGGTCCCGTCGAACTCCTTGACGAGACCACGGACGCTCACGAGAGGCTCGCCCGCCGTCGGACGTGCGGGGGAACCGAGGGCGGGAGGCACCGTCAGCCCTCGCACTTGTCGGACTTGGTGAGCGTGCAGACCTCGCGCGTGCCGTCGTAGTCGGCGTCGGCCGCGGGAGCGAAACCCCACGCGTCCTCGTCCGTGAGCAGGCACTCGCCGTCGCAGAAGCCCTGCGACAGCAGGTACTCCGAGTTGGCCTTCTCCGTGATGAGCTCGGTCAGCGTGGCGATGTTCTCCTCGCCGAGCGCGTCGTTGCCGACGAACAGCGACCCGGAGATCTTCGGGGACTTCCAGACCTCCTTGAGGTCGCCCTCGGCGAGGTCGCCCGCGGCGGGCAGCGTCTCCTCGACCATCGACTGCATCGCGAAGCCCGCCTCGCAGTCGCCGGCGGCGACGGCGAGCGCCGACGCGTCGTGGCCGCCCGCGAAGACGGGCTGCACGCCCGCGGCGAGGTCCTTCTCCGTGCCCGACTCGATGACGCCCGCGTCGATCAGGCCCGAGCTCGGGTAGAGGAACCCGGACGTCGAGCCGGGGTCGACGAAGCACACGCTGCGGCCCTCGAAGTCCTCCAGGCCGTCGATGTCGGCGTTGTCGCCCTGCGTGATGCCGAGCGAGTAGTAGCCCGGCTCGGCGCCCTTCTCCTCGATCACCGCGCCGAGCGGCGTGATCGCCGCGTCGTTGTGCGTCGCGATGACGTAGGCGAACGAGCCGAGGAACGCGATGTCGACCTTGTCCGCGATGAGGCCCTCGATGACGCCCGCATAGTCGGACGCCTGGCTCACCTCGACCGTGGCGCCGGTCTCCTCCTCGAGCATCGCGATGATCGGCTCGTAGCCGGCGGCGAGGTCGGTCGAGTTCTCGGCGGGGATCGCACCGAGGCGCAGCACCTCGGGGAAGCCCGCGGCGGTGGTGGTGTCGGACGTGTCCGACGCGGCGCTCGTCCCGCCGCACGCGGAGAGCGTGAGCGCCGTGACGCCGGCGAGCGCCACGGCGGCGAAGGTGGTGGTGGTCGTCTTCATGTCGTCGTCTCCGGTCATGACGTCTTCGAGGGGCGTCCCGGGGGTGGGCGCCGTCGAGGAGTCTGGGAGAGCCGGGAGAACCGCCGGCCCTGGGACGGTGAACGGGGCATGAACGGTCGTTCACCGTCTCGCCAGGTCGTCCGGACAACATGCCGCCATGCCCCCACCGATCGCTGCCACCGCCCCGACCCGAGCGGCAGGAGCCTCCAGCGAGCCCCGCGACGAGCCCCGCGACGAGCCCCACGACGAGCCCCGGAGGGAGATCCGCGACGTGAGCCGCGCGCCCCGCGACTTCACGCTCGACGACATCGTCGCGGTGCTGCCCGACAGGGTCGTCGAGGACGCGCGGGTCGTCGTGCGGGACGGCCGGGTCGTGGACGTGGGCGTGGCTCCGCCGGGGAGCCGGGCGGAGCTCCGCGGCGGTGGCGCGCTGTGCCTGCCCGGGCTCGTCGACGTGCACACCGACGTGCTCGGGCACGAGGCGCGGCCCCGTCCGGGTGCCCGGCTCCCGCTCGACCTGGCGGTCCGCACCGCGACCGACCGCCTCGCGACCGCCGGAGTCCTCACGGCGTTCCACGGCGTCGCCTACGGAGAGCGCACACCCGTCGGGCTGCCCGCGGGCGAGCCCGAGCCCGCGGAGGTGCTCGCGGCGCTCGCGGTCGACGGCGCGCACGACGACGGTGCTCGCGTGCTGCACCGGGTCGACATCCGGTGCCCGTCCGCGGTGGCGGAGCTGCGTGCCGCCCTGGGAGATCGGCCGGCGGACGGCGCGCCCGGGGTCCCGCCGTTCGTGTCCCACGAGGACCACACGCCCGGCATCGGGCAGTACGCGCGTCCCGAGACCATGGAGCGCTGGCTCGTCGAGCGCGCGGGGATGTCTGCGGCCGGTGCGCACGAGCACGTCGCGCGGTGGCGCTCCGACCGGGAGGAACGGTCCGAGGTCGCGGCGTCGACGCTCGACTGGCTCGGCTCCCTCGCCCGCGCGGGTCGGGTCCGTCTCGCCGGGCACGACCCCGAGACGGCCGAGGACGTCGAGGCGCTCGCGGCACGCGGGGGCGCCGTCGCGGAGTTCCCGACGACGCTCGTCGCCGCCCGCGCGGCGCACGCGGCGGGGTTGTCGGTCGTCGCGGGCGCGCCGAACGTCGTGCGCGGGGCGTCCCACACCGCGAACGTGTCGGCCCGTGAGCTCGTCGCGCTCGGTCTGGTCGACGCGCTCGCGTCGGACTACGTCCCGGCGACGATGCTCGCAGCGGTGGACGTCCTCGTGCGCGAGGGGCTCGCGACGCTGCCGCGCGCCGTCGCGCTCGTGACGTCGGGCCCGGCCCGGGCCGCGGGCCTCGACGACCGCGGCTCGCTCGTGCCGGGCGCCCGGGCGGACCTGGTCCTGGCGCGACCGCGCGGTGGGTGGCTCTCGGTCGCGGCGACGCTGCGCTCCCGGGCCTGAGACGGTGCGTGGGTGCCGGGCCCGTCCGTCCGCGCGCCATCGCCGGCGGCCTGCGTGCGACGAGGCCGGAGCGCTCCTAGGGTCGGGAGACGACCGGCCCGACCGCGCCGACGGACGGAGGACGGATGGCCTACCGCGAGCAGGAGCGCACCCTGAGCGCACCGGACGACTGGACCGTGCCCGACCTGGAGCTCGGCGGCACGACCGTCTCACGCGCCAGGACCGTGCACCTCGACGCCCTCTACTACGACACGCCGGACCTGCGGCTGCTCGCCCGCGGGGTGACCCTGCGACGTCGCACGGGTGGTGACGACGCCGGGTGGCACCTCAAGCTGCCGGCACCCGGTGACGCGCGCGACGAGGAGCGCCGACCCCTCGGGAACGGCGGCGGCGAGCTGCCCGAGCAGCTCGCGGGGCCTGACGACGCCCCGCGACCACCGGACGACCTCGTCTCCCTCGTCGCCGGCCTGACGCGTCGCGCACCGCTCGTGCCGGTCGGTCGCCTGCGGACCGAACGACGCGTCGTGGTGCTGCGTGACGCGCAGGGCGCGGGGCTCGTCGAGGTCGCCGACGACCGGGTCGCCACGGAACGGCTCGTCCCCGGCCCGTCGTCGGCGCCCGAGGAGGACGCCGACGCCGCGCCGGGGACGAACGCCGCGCCGGGCCCTGGGCACCGAGGACACCGCACCGACGCGTGGCGCGAGGTCGAGGTCGAGGTCCTGCCCGCCGGGCACGAGACCGACGACCCGCGGTCGCTGCTCGACACGGTCGTCGGCGCGCTCGTCGACTCCGGCGCCCGGACGGAGCCGAGCGGACCGAAGCTCTCCCGCGCGCTCGGCGACGCGGTGCTCGCCGCGCGCGAGGCGCGCACGACCGACCGCGACCGGGACGGCTCGGCGGGCGCCGTCGTCGTGCGCTACCTGCGCGAGCAGGTCGACGCGCTCCTGGACCGCGACCCCGACGTGCGCCGCGACGCGCCGGACGCGGTGCACAAGGCCCGCGTCGCGGCCCGGCGGCTGCGCAGCGCGCTGGCGACGTTCCGGCCGCTCCTCGACCGCGAGGCCACCGAGCCCGTGCGGGACGAGCTGCGCTGGTGGGGACGCGCGCTGGGCGAGGCGCGCGACGCCGAGGTCGCCCGGGACCGGATCCGCGAGGTGCTCGACCGGCTGCCGGACGAGCTCGTGGTCGGGCCGGTGCGGGCGCGCGTCGTCGACGAGCTCGACGCCCGCTACCGGGAGGCGCTGCGCACGGCCGTCGCGCAGATGGGCGAGGACCGCTACCTCGACCTGCTGACGGCTCTCGAGGACCTCGCCGACGACCCGCCCCTCACCGACCGGGCCGCCGACCCCGCCGGGGACGTCCTGCCCGCGCTCGCCCGCACGGCCTGGAAGCGCACGCGCCGTCGGGCCAGGGCCGCGGCAGCGGCGGACGGGGAGCGCCGCGAGGAGCTGCTGCACGACGTGCGCAAGGCGGCGAAGCGCGCCCGGTACGCGGGGGAGTCGATGGCGCCGGCGATCGGCAAGGACGCCGCGCGCTTCGCCCGCCGCCTCGAGGCGGTGCAGGACGCGCTCGGCGACCACCACGACGCGGTCGCGCTCGCGCGGACGCTGCGCGAGCTGGGGATGCGCGCGAACCTCTCGGGGGAGAACGGGTTCAGCTACGGGCTGCTCGTCGGGATCGAGCGCGAGCGCGCCGACCGGGCGCTCGCGGACGGCGACGACGCGTGGGAGAGGGCACGTCGCAGGCGCCACCGCCGCTGGACGAGGGGCTGACCCGCCAGGCCGAGAGGCCGGCCGTCGGCGCCGTGCCGTGGCACACCGTGCGGCACGCGGCTAGCGTGCTGACGGGCGCGGGTCCACCGCGCCGACACGTGGCGCACAGCAGGGAGAGCTGTCATGACGGAGCAGGACCCGAAGAAGGAAGGCGGTCTGGGCGACCTCCTGGGCCAGGCCAAGGAGTTCCTCACCGACGAGCGCATCGACCAGGTCGCGGGAGCGATCAAGGGCGTCGCGCCGGACTCCGTCGACAAGCACGTCGACACGCTGGCCGACAAGGCGAAGCAGGCGAACGGGGACGACGCCGACCGCCGCGACGTCCCGGGCAGGGGAGCCGAGGGGAGCTGACGCCCGACGCCGCGCGCGGTCCCGGAGGTATCCGGTTCGTCCCGCGTGCGCGGGTCGGTACGATCGAGGGGCGCCGTCGACGACGGCGCCCCTTCGAGCGCCCGGCTCCGGCCGCGAGCCTCGATGACCGCTCACCGAGGACGCCACGGCGTCCTCCCGCCTGCAAGGAGCAGCACGTGTCGGACGTCGTCCAGCCACCAGTCACCACCGCCCCCGACCACGGGACCGTCACGGTGGAGACGGCGACGACGGGCACGGAGCTCTTCGCCGACCGCCGCGACGTCGTCGTCGTGCGCGTGAACGGCGCGCTCAAGGACCTCGACACCGCGCTCGCCCCGGGCGACGAGGTCGAGGGCGTCACGATCGACTCGCCCGACGGGCTGTCCGTGCTGCGCCACTCCGCGGCGCACGTCCTCGCCCAGGCGGTCCAGCAGGTGAACCCGGACGCGAAGCTCGGCATCGGGCCGCCCATCACCGACGGCTTCTACTACGACTTCGACGTCGAGACGCCCTTCACGCCCGAGGACCTCAAGGCGCTCGACAAGGCCATGGCGCGCATCGTGCGCGAGGGCCAGACGTTCCGCCGCCGCGTCGTGACCGAGGACGAGGCGCGGGCCGAGCTCGCCGGTGAGCCGTACAAGCTCGAGCTCATCGGGCTCAAGGGCGGCGCGGCGGAGGACACCGAGGGTGCGAGCGTCGAGGTCGGCGGCGGCGAGCTGACGATCTACGACAACGTGCGCGGTGCCGGACGCGAGAGCGAGACCGTGGTCTGGAAGGACCTGTGCCGCGGGCCGCACCTGCCGTCGACGAAGCTCATCGGCAACGGGTTCCAGCTCATGCGCTCGGCCGCCGCGTACTGGCGCGGCAGCGAGAAGAACCCGCAGCTCCAGCGGATCTACGGCACGGCGTGGCCCACCAAGGACGAGCTCAAGGCGTACCTCGAGCGGCTCGCCGAGGCCGAGCGCCGCGACCACCGCCGCCTCGGCAGCGAGATGGACCTCTTCTCCTTCCCGGACGAGATCGGCTCCGGCCTCGCGGTCTTCCACCCCAAGGGCGGCATCATCCGCTCCGAGATGGAGGAGTACTCGCGCAAGCGGCACGTCGAGGCGGGCTACTCGTTCGTCAACAGCCCGCACATCACCAAGGCGAAGCTGTTCCAGGTGTCGGGCCACCTCGACTGGTACGCCGAGGGCATGTACCCGCCCATGCACCTCGACGAGGAGCTGGACGACGACGGCACCGTGCGCCGCGCCGGCCAGGACTACTACCTCAAGCCGATGAACTGCCCGATGCACAACCTCATCTTCGACGCGCGCGGCCGCTCGTACCGCGAGCTCCCGCTGCGTCTGTTCGAGTTCGGCACGGTGTACCGGTACGAGAAGTCGGGCGTCGTGCACGGCCTGACCCGTGCGCGCGGCTTCACGCAGGACGACGCCCACATCTACTGCACGCGCGAGCAGATGCGCGACGAGCTCACCTCGCTCCTCACGTTCGTGCTCGACCTCCTCAAGGACTACGGGCTCGACGACTTCTACCTCGAGCTCTCGACGCGCGACCCCGAGAAGTCGGTCGGCGACGACGCGACGTGGGAGGAGGCGACCCGCACGCTCGAGGAGGTCGCCACGGCGTCGGGCCTCGACCTCGTGCCCGACCCGGGCGGCGCCGCGTTCTACGGGCCGAAGATCTCCGTCCAGGCCAAGGACGCGATCGGGCGCACGTGGCAGATGTCGACGATCCAGCTCGACTTCAACCTGCCGGAGAAGTTCGAGCTCGAGTACACCGCGCCGGACGGCTCGCGCCAGCGCCCGGTGATGATCCACCGCGCGCTGTTCGGGTCGATCGAGCGCTTCTTCGCCGTGCTGCTCGAGCACTACGCCGGTGCCTTCCCGGCGTGGCTCGCCCCGGTCCAGGTCGTCGCGGTCCCCGTCGCGGAGCCGTTCAACGACTACCTGGCCGACGTCGTCGCGCAGCTGCGTGCGCAGGGCATCCGGGCGGAGGTCGACTACTCCGACGACCGGTTCGGCAAGAAGATCCGCAACGCGAGCACGCAGAAGGTCCCCTTCACGCTCATCGCCGGCGGCGAGGACGTCGAGGCGGGGGCCGTGTCGTTCCGCTACCGCGACGGCCGCCAGGACAACGGCGTGCCGGTCGCCGAGGCGATCGAGCGCATCGTGACCGCGGTGCGCGACCGCGTCCAGGTCTGACGCCGCGGTGGGGGACGACGCGAGAGGACGGTCGGGAGTGGACGGCGACGCGACGGTCGAGCCGCCGGGGGACCACCCGCGGTTCGACGACGGTCTCGAGCGGCTCTGGACGCCGCACCGCATGGTGTACGTCGGTGGGCAGGACAAGCCCACCGACGACACCGCGGGGCAGTGCCCGTTCTGCCGCATCCCGTCCCGCTCCGACGAGGACGGGCTGATCGTCGCGCGGGGTGAGGCCGCCTACGCCGTGCTCAACCTCTACCCGTACAACCCCGGCCACCTCATGGTCGTGCCCTACCGGCACGTCTCGGCCTACACCGACCTCACGGAGGCGGAGACGGCCGAGGTCGCGGGGCTCACGCAGACCGCGATGCGCGTCGTGCGCGCGGTGTCCGGGCCCGACGGCTTCAACCTGGGCATGAACCAGGGGGCAGTCGCCGGCGCGGGCATCGCCGCGCACCTGCACCAGCACGTCGTGCCGCGGTGGACGGGCGACGCGAACTTCCTGCCCGTCGTCGCGCACACGAAGGCCGTGCCCGAGCTGCTCGCCGACACGCGCGCGAAGCTCGCCGCGGCGTGGCCCGCGGCCGGTCACGACGACCCGACCGCCGGCACGCCGACGGGAGGGGACGCCTGATGTTCGGCCGCCTGCGCGCCCTCACGACCCGCCTGTTCACCCCGCTCGCCGCCCTCTTGCTGCGCCTCGGCGTGAGCCCCGACGCGGTGACCGTCGCGGGGACGCTCGGCGTCGTCGTCGGGGCGCTCTGGCTCTTCCCGACCGGCCACCTGTTCGCCGGGACCATGGTCGTCATGGTCTTCGCGTTCTCCGACGTGCTCGACGGCGTCATGGCCCGCCGCGCCGGCCGGTCCGGGCCGTGGGGCGCGTTCCTCGACTCCACCCTCGACCGGCTCGCGGACGCCGCCCTGTTCGCGGGGCTCCTGCTCTGGTTCGTGCGGGCCGACGACGCGCGCCTCACGCCCGACCTCGCCGCCTGGGGGACGTGCGTCGCGCTCGCGTGCCTCGCGCTGGGCGCCGTCGTGCCGTACGCCCGCGCGCGGGCCGAGAGCGTGGGCATGACGGCGCAGGTCGGGATCGCGGAGCGCGCCGACCGGCTCGTCGCGGCCCTCGTGGCGGCGGGGCTCGTCGGGCTGGGTGTGCCGCCCGTCGTGCTGGTCGTCGTCCTCGGCCTGCTCGCCGTCGCGAGCGCCGTGACGATCGTGCAGCGCGTGGCGACGGTACGCCGCCAGGCGCTCGCGCTCGCCGCCGGCGACGACGGACGGACCGACGAGACGGAAGGTGCCCGCTGACGATGGGGATCGACACCGGCAAGGCCTTCACCTTCGCGTGGCGCAACGCCCACAAGGTGCCCGAGCCGATCCTGCGCGGCGTGTTCACCGCCGTCGCGGACGTCACGTGGCTCCTGCGCGGCGGGGGTGTCCGCCAGCTCGAGAAGAACCTCGCGCGCGTGCGCCCGGGCCTGGGCGACCGGGCGCTGCGACGGCTGTCGCGCGCCGGCATGCGCTCCTACATGCGGTACTACCGCGAGGCGTTCACGCTGCCCGCGTGGACGCCCGAGCAGGTCGCGGCGCGTGTGCGCGTGATCGGCGAGCAGAACCTCCGTGAGCACCTCGACGGCGACCGCAGCCCTGTGCTCGCGCTCTCCCACCAGGGCAACTGGGACCTCGCGGGCGCGTGGGCGACGCGGCACCTCGCACCGGTCCTCACCGTGGCCGAGCGGCTCGAGCCGGAGGAGGTGTTCCAGGAGTTCCTCGCGTTCCGGACCGGGATCGGTCTCGAGATCCTCGCGCTCGGCGACGGCGACGTCTTCCGGGAGCTCGTGCGCGGGGCACGCCGCCCCGGGCGGATCATCCCGCTCCTCGCCGACCGCGACCTCACCGCGCGGGGCGTCGAGGTCGACCTCTTCGGGCGCCGGGCCCGGGTGGCCGCCGGGCCGGCGGCCCTCGCGGTCACGACCGGGGCGCCGCTGATCCCGGCGGGCATCTCCTACGAGCGCCTGCGCGGTGCCCGACGCCGCGCGGCCGGGACCCCGTGGGGGATCGTCATCCGCTTCTTCCCGAGCGTCGAGGTTCCCGCGGACGTCCCCCGCTCCGAGCGCGTCGCCGCCGCGACCCAGGGCTGGGTCGACGCCCTCTCCGTGGCTCTCGGAGAGCGCCCCGAGGACTGGCACATGCTCCAGAAGGTCTTCGTCGAGGACCTCGACCCCGAGCGGTACGCCCGGACGCAGGCGGCGGCGGGCGAGCGCCCCGCCACCGTGGACGAGCACCCCGCCGCCACGGCACAGGGCGACCCGGAGCCCGCCGCATGAGCCTGCGCGTCGGCATCGTGTGCCCGTACTCGTTCGACGCACCGGGCGGCGTGCAGTTCCACGTGCGCGACCTGGCCGAGGCGCTCATCGCCCAGGGCCACGAGGTCTCCGTGCTCGCGCCCGCGGACGACGACACCCCGGTCCCCGAGTACCTCACCCCCGTGGGCGGCGCCATCCCGGTGCGCTACAACGGGTCCGTGGCACGCGTGACGTTCGGCCCGCGGACGATCGGCCGCGTGCGGCGCTGGCTCGACGCCGGCCGGTTCGACGTCCTGCACCTGCACGAGCCCGTCAACCCGTCCCTGTCGATGAGCGCGCTCTGGACGGCGCAGGGACCCATCGTCGCCACGTTCCACACGTCGCTCGTGCGCTCGCGCGCGCTGCAGGTCGCCTACCCGCTCGTGCGGCAGAGCCTCGAGAAGATCGACGCCCGCATCGCGGTCTCGGAGGACGCGCGGCGCACGCTCGTCGAGCACCTCGGCGGGGACGCCGTCGTCATCCCCAACGGAGTCTACGTCGACACGTTCGCGGACGCCACGCCGCAGCCCCGCTGGCAGGGGACGCCGGACGCGCCGACCATCGGGTTCCTCGGCCGTCTCGACGAGCCCCGCAAGGGTCTGCCCGTCCTCACCGACGCGATCCCGCGCATCCTCGCCGAGGTGCCCGGCGCGCGCTTCCTCGTCGCCGGCCGCGGCGACGCCGGCCGCGACGAGGCCGTGGCGGCGCTCGGCGAGCACGCGTCGTCGGTCGAGTTCCTCGGCGGCGTGAGCGACGAGGACAAGGCGAGCATGCTCGCCTCCGTCGACCTGTACATCGCCCCCCAGACCGGCGGGGAGAGCTTCGGCATCGTGCTCGTCGAGGCGATGAGCGCGGGTGCGTGCGTCGTCGCGAGCGACCTCGGCGCCTTCCGCCGCGTGCTCGACGACGGGGAGGCCGGAGCGCTGTTCCCCGTCGGGGACGGGGCGGCGCTCGCGGCGACGGTCGTCGAGGTCCTCGCCGACGCCGGACGACGCGAGGCCTTCCGCGACCGGGCGCGGGAGTTCGTCCGGCGCTTCGACTGGTCCGCCGTCACCGCGGAGGTGCTCGCCGTGTACGAGATGGTCCTCGCCGCGTCCGAGGCGGTCATCCCGGTGCACGAGGACCCGCGGTCGCGCCGCGGCGGCCGCCTGCTCGGACGAGCGCGCGGCGACCGGGACGAGGAGGCACGCGCGTGACCTGGTCGGAGATCGCCATCCTCGTCGTGGCCGTCGCGGTGCTCGTCGGCTGGCTCCTGTGGGTCGCCGCGTCGCGGCTCGACCGCCTGCACCGCAAGGTCATGGCCTCGCGGCTCGCGCTCGACGCCCAGCTCGTGCGGCGGGCGTCCGCCGCCGTCGACCTCGCGGCGTCTGCCGAGCTCGACCCGGTGACCTCGGTGCTCCTCGCCGAGGCCGCGCACGCCGTGCTGGACGACGACGCGGACGCGCGGCGTCTCGTCGAGAGCGTCCCGGGGCTCGGGACGCAGGACGCGCCGCGCCCGAGGCGGCTGCTCGGCGGCATGGCGCCGTCGCGCGCTCTCGCCGAGTCCGACCTGTCGGCGACGCTGCGCTCGGCCCTCGAGGACGCGGAGGACGTCGCGGAGCTGCGCGACGACCCGGCCGGCGACGAGCTCCTGCGCAACCTCTCGGCGGCCTGGTACCGGGCCCAGCTCGCGCGCCGCTTCCACAACGAGGCGGTCGCCCAGGCGCAGCGCGTCCGGGGCAAGTGGTGGGTCCGGCTGTTCCGCCTCGCGGGCCATGCGCCGATGCCCGCGACCGTCGAGCTCGACGACGCCTGGCCGCCCGGTCTCGGGCGTCCTCTGGAGCCCGCGGCCGGCACCTCCTGAGCATCGAGGGCCCGGACGCGCCGCAGTAGGATGGTCGTGGTGTGCGAGCATGTGCCCGCCACCGCGCACGCACCGCTCCCACCGGCGTCTCTCCTCCTGTCGGGGCCGCGGCGCGACCCGCGGAGGCCCGGCCGTCCGCCTCGCGACGGCCGTGCGCTCCCTCGAACCGAACGTGTGAGGTACCGGTGACCAACGTGTCCGAGCAGAACGTCCCCGCCGAGAACGTCCCCGCAGGTGCCGCGGCCGCGGCGGGCGGTGCCGTGGGTACCGCGAAGGTCAAGCGCGGCATGGCGGAGATGCTCAAGGGCGGCGTCATCATGGACGTCGTCACCCCCGAGCAGGCGAAGATCGCCGAGGACGCCGGCGCCGTCGCGGTCATGGCGCTCGAGCGCGTCCCTGCCGACATCCGCGCCCAGGGCGGCGTCTCGCGCATGTCGGACCCCGACATGATCGACGGCATCATCGCGGCCGTCTCGATCCCCGTGATGGCGAAGGCGCGCATCGGGCACTTCGTCGAGGCGCAGGTGCTCCAGTCGCTGGGCGTGGACTACGTGGACGAGTCCGAGGTCCTCACCCCGGCGGACTACGCGAACCACATCGACAAGTGGCAGTTCACCGTGCCCTTCGTGTGCGGCGCGACGAACCTGGGTGAGGCGCTGCGACGCATCACCGAGGGCGCGGCGATGATCCGCTCCAAGGGCGAGGCCGGCACCGGCGACGTGTCGAACGCGACGACCCACATGCGGACCATCCGCGGCGAGATCCGTCGCCTCACGTCGCTGCCCGAGGACGAGCTGTTCGTCGCCGCGAAGGAGCTGCAGGCGCCGTACGAGCTCGTCAAGGAGGTCGCCGCCACCGGCAAGCTGCCGGTCGTCACGTTCACCGCCGGGGGCATCGCGACCCCGGCGGACGCGGCGATGATGATGCAGCTCGGCGCCGAGGGCGTCTTCGTGGGCTCCGGCATCTTCAAGTCGGGCAACCCGGCGGAGCGTGCCGCGGCGATCGTCAAGGCGACGACGTTCTACGACGACCCGGACGTGATCGCCAAGGTGTCCCGCGGCCTCGGCGAGGCCATGGTCGGCATCAACGTCGACGACATCCCCGTGCCGCACCGCCTCGCCGAGCGCGGCTGGTGACCCTGCTCGCGCACGTGCCGACGCCGCCGGGACCGGGCCGCCGGGCGTCGCGGTGACGGACCGGACGGACGCGCCGTCGTCCCTGGGCCCCGACTGGGTGCTCGGGGACGACGGCCTCTACTTCCGGCGCGGCGCGCGCGTCGTGCTGCTCGACGACGCCGACCGCGTGCTCCTCGTCCGGGGGCACGACGTCGACCAGCCCGAGCGGTCGTGGTGGTTCACCGTCGGCGGCGGCATCGACGACGGCGAGGACGACGCCGCGGCTGCCCTGCGCGAGGTGCGCGAGGAGACCGGGATCGCGCTCGACCCCACGGCGCTCGTCGGGCCGGTCTACACGCGCAGCGCGGTCTTCGACTTCTACCGGCAGCACTGCCGCCAGGACGAGGTCATCTACCTCGCGCGGCTGCACGGCGAGGTCCTCGCGGGCGAGGAGCTCAGCCGCGACGGATGGACGGACGTCGAGCTCGACGTCGTCGACGAGATGCGGTGGTGGGACCTCGACGAGCTCGCGCGCGTCGACATCGAGGTCTTCCCCGAAGGGCTCGTCGACCTCGTGCGGCCCCTGCTCCGCGGCTGGGACGGAGTGACCCGGCACCTCGGGCTCGCGCGCGAGCACTGACTCCCGCGCGGTGCCGCGCGCCCCGGAGCAGTGCCGGGCAGGGCCGGGCAGGGCCGGGTAGGGCAGAGCGGGGCCGCCGGGTTCAGGCGCGGCGCGCCACGACGCGCCACACGATGCCACCCAGCAGCAGGCCGAGCCCGAGCAGCCCGCCCCCGATCGCGACGATCCACAGCAGCACCGTGCCACCCACGGTCGCGAAGAACTCGCCGAAGCGCCAGCCCTCCGTGACGACGAAGGACTCGGCACCCGTGCCGTCGGTGGTCGTGACCGACACCGTGCACGTGCCGTCGCCGGTCGCCGTGAACTCCGCGACGGTCTCGGCCGACGTCGTGCCCGCACCCGACGAACCGGTCACGGCCGGCGCGTCGACGAGCAGGGAGGTGCCGTCGCACGTCACCGTGACGTCGCCCGCGGCGAAGGCCGTGTCCCCGGGGCCGCCGACCGCCCAGACGGTGTAGGGCTCCCCGTCGGTGACGGCGACGTCCGCCTCGCCCGGCACCGCGCCGGACGCGATCGCCGCCGACCCCGGCGAACCCCCGCTCTCGACGACGCCGGTCGGGATCGCGCGCAGGAACAGGGTCACGCCGAGCACCCCGGCGACGAGCGCGCCCACGAGCACGACGACACCCGCGACGATGAGCACCGTCGCCCCGCGAGGCGGGCGACGCGGCGTCGACGACGCCGGGGGCGGGCCGCCCCACGCGGGCGCGGGGGCGCCGTACGGGGGACCGGGCTGCGCAGCAGAGGGGTACGTCACGCCGACGACCCTATCGGCCGACGTATCATCACCCCTCGTGACGATCACGATCGGGGTCCTCGCCCTCCAGGGCGACGTGCGCGAGCACCGCACCGCGCTCGAGTCCGCGGGCGCCCGCACCGTCGGCGTGCGCCGACCCGAGGAGCTCGCGCAGGTCGACGGGCTCGTGCTCCCGGGCGGCGAGTCGACGACCATCGACAAGCTCCTGCGGATCTTCGAGCTCGACGAGCCCCTGCGGGCGCGCATCGCCGAGGGCCTGCCGGTCTACGGCTCGTGCGCCGGCATGATCCTGCTCGCCGACCGCATCCTCGGCGGCACCGCCGACCAGCGCACGATCGGGGGCCTGGACGTGACCGTGCGACGCAACGCGTTCGGTCGCCAGGTGGACTCGTTCGAGACCGACCTCGCCGTCGCCGGGCTGCCCGGGGACGAACGCCCGGTCCACGCGGTGTTCATCCGCGCACCCTGGGTCGAGGACGTCGGACCGGGCGTCGAGGTCCTGGCCCGCATCCCGGACGCGAGCACGCCGGGGATCCCCCACGCAGCCGCCGGTAGGATCGTCGCAGTACAGCAGGGACCGCTGCTCGCCACGTCGTTCCACCCGGAGATCTCCGGCGACGCGCGCGTGCACGAGCGGTTCGTCCAGATCGCGAAGGGGTAGGAACGCATGTCAGGGCACTCCAAGTGGGCCACCACCAAGCACAAGAAGGCGGCCATCGACGCCAAGCGCGGCAAGCTCTTCGCGAAGCTCATCAAGAACATCGAGGTCGCGGCGCGCACCGGCGGCGGTGACCTGGCCGGCAACCCGACGCTCTTCGACGCCGTCCAGAAGGCGAAGAAGTCGTCCGTCCCGAACGACAACATCGACCGCGCCGTGAAGCGCGGGTCCGGCGAGGGCGCCGACGCCGTCGACTACCAGACGATCATGTACGAGGGCTACGGTCCCAACGGCATCGCCGTCCTCGTCGAGTGCCTCACCGACAACAAGAACCGCGCCGCCGCAGAGGTGCGGACCGCGTTCTCCCGCAACGGCGGCAGCCTCGCCGACCCGGGCTCGGTCTCCTACCTGTTCTCGCGCAAGGGCCTCGTCGTCGTGCCCAAGGCAGACGGCGTCACCGAGGACGACGTGATGCTCGCCGCGCTCGACGCGGGCGCCGAGGACGTCACCGACTCCGGCGAGGTCATCGAGGTGCTGTGCGAGGCGAGCGACCTCGTCGCCGTGCGCACCGCCGTCCAGGACGCGGGCCTCGAGTACGACTCCGCCGACTCCGTGTGGCACCCGTCCATGGAGGTCGAGGTCGACGCCGAGGGCGCGCGCAAGATCCTGCGCCTCATCGACGCGCTCGAGGACAGCGACGACGTGCAGAACGTCTACGCGAACTTCGACGCGTCGGACGAGGTCATGGCGGAGCTCGAGAACGACGACTGAGCGCAGGCCTTCCCGCCTCGCTCACCCTGGGTGCGTGACGGGGTGGGGTGCGCGCGGTCTACCATCCGCGTCGCTCGTCCCTCGCGCCGCTCCCGCCAGGCCCGCCACGACCGCGCGCACCCCACCCCGCCACGCTGCTGTCGGCTCGCCGGCCGCGTCGTGCGCCGGAAGTGTCGCTCTCTCGTGAAAGGGTGACGGGGTGCGCGTGCTCGGAGTGGACCCTGGACTGACCCGGTGCGGCGTGGGGGTCGTCGACTCGCTGCCCGGGCGCAAGGCCGAGATGGTGGCCGTCGGGGTGCTGCGGTCGGACCCGGAGATCAGTGTGGACCTGCGGTTGCTGCGGATCTCGGAGCGGCTCGACGCGTGGCTCGACGAGCACGTGCCCGACGTCGTCGCGGTCGAGCGCGTGTTCGCGCAGAACAACGTCGGCACCGTGATGGGGACCGCGCAGGTCGCCGGGCTCGCGATGGTCGCGGCGGCGCGCCGTCGGGTGCCGGTCGCGCTGCACACGCCGTCGGAGGTCAAGGCCGCCGTCACGGGGAGCGGGCGGGCCGGCAAGGAGCAGGTGCAGCGCATGGTCGCGAGCATCCTCGGGCTGGCGGAGCTGCCGAAGCCGGCCGACGCCGCCGACGCGCTCGCGCTCGCGATCTGCCACCTGTGGCGGCCCTCCGGCGCGCTGCAGGGCGGCGAGCGGCACGAGCTCACCCCCGCCCAGCGCGCGTGGGCGGCCGCGGAGCGCACGGCGCGCCGCGGACGTGCGTAGCCGCGTCGGACCCCCGGGCTAGAGTGACCCGTCGTACACCTGTTCGTACCGCTCGTGCCGTGACTCGTTCCGCGCGGGCACGCCCGTCCGCCGTGCCCCACGGGCCCGGTGGCCGTCGATCGGAGGACCCTGCGTGATCGCGTCGCTGAGCGGGACGGTGGCGAGCGTGCAGCTCGACCGGGCGGTGCTCGAGGTCGGGGGAGTGGGCTACCTCGTGCACGCCACGCCCGCGACGCTGGCCACGCTGCGCGTGGGGGAGACCGCGCGGCTCGCCACGAGCCTCGTCGTGCGCGAGGACTCGTTCACGCTCTTCGGCTTCGCGGACGACGACGAGCGCTCCGTCTTCGAGACCGTGCAGACCGTCAGCGGGGTCGGCCCGCGTCTCGCGCTCGCGATGCTCGCCGTGCACACGCCCGACGCGCTGCGGCGTGCCGTCGCGGGCGCGGACATCGCCGCGCTCGTCCGCGTCCCCGGCATCGGGAACAAGGGCGCCCAGCGCATCGCGCTCGAGCTCGGCGACAAGCTGGGCGCGCCGACGGGGGCCGACGCGCCCGCCACGGGATCCGGGACCGGTGCGTCGGCCACCGTCGACGACCGCCGGGACCAGGTCGTCGAGGCTCTCGTCGGGCTCGGCTGGAACGTCAAGGCGGCCGACGACGCCGTCGCGACGGTCCTCGCCCATGCCGGGGTCGACGTCGTCGAGACGGCAGACGTGGCGGGCGCCCTGCGCGCGGCGCTGCGCGTGCTCGGCGGACAGCGAGGCTGACGATGGCGGACTTCGACCGGGTCGGTCCCGGCAGCTACCCCGAGGACGGCTTCGTCTCCGAGCGCATCGTCGCGGCGGGGGCCGACGACCTCGAGCGCGCGGCCGAGGCGGCGCTGCGCCCACGACGGCTCGAGGAGTTCGTCGGGCAGCGGGTCGTGCGCGACCAGCTCTCGCTCGTGCTCCAGGCCGCGCTCGCGCGCGGCAGCGCGCCCGACCACGTGCTCCTCTCCGGCCCTCCGGGGCTCGGCAAGACGACCCTGGCGATGATCATCGCCGCCGAGCTCGGCGCATCCCTGCGCGTGACCTCGGGGCCGGCGATCCAGCACGCGGGCGACCTCGCCGCGGTGCTGTCGTCGCTGGAGGAGGGCGAGGTCCTGTTCATCGACGAGATCCACCGCCTCGCGCGGCCCGCGGAGGAGCTGCTCTACATGGCGATGGAGGACTTCCGCGTCGACGTGGTGGTCGGGAAGGGAGCGGGCGCGAGCGCGATCCCGCTGAGCCTGCCGCCGTTCACGGCCGTGGGCGCGACGACGCGCGCGGGCCTGCTGCCCGCCCCGCTGCGCGACCGGTTCGGCTTCACCGGTCACCTCGACTTCTACTCGGGCGAGGAGCTCGAGCGTGTGCTGACGCGGTCCGCCGGACTGCTCGGCGTCGCGCTCCACCCCGACGCGGCCCACGAGATCGCCGGCCGTTCCCGCGGGACCCCCCGCATCGCCAACCGCCTCCTGCGTCGTGTGCGCGACTGGGCGCAGGTCCGGGGCGACGGCAGCCTCGACCTGCGCGCGGCGCGCGCCGCGCTCGAGGTCTACGAGGTGGACCCCATCGGGCTCGACCGGCTCGACCGCGCGGTGCTCACGGCGCTGTGCACCCGGTTCAACGGCGGCCCGGTCGGCCTGACGACGCTCGCCGTCACGGTCGGTGAGGAGGCCGAGACGGTCGAGACCGTCGCCGAGCCGTACCTCGTCCGCGAGGGACTGATCGGACGGACGCCACGAGGTCGCGTCGCGACGCCCGCGGCGTGGGCGCACCTCGGGCTGACCCCTCCCCGCGACAGCGGGACGCTCTTCGACACCTGACGGCCGACCGGGTTCGCACGGCGTCCCGCTGCCCGCACCGCCCGGAGCGCCCGTGACGGCCGTCACAGGGCGGCCCGTGGAGGGCCTAGACTGGACGGACCTGCGGGGAACTCCACGGTCGAACGGCTCGTTGGGGAACCGTGCGCGCGCGCCTAGACTGCCGCGCAGACCCCCGCCGACGAACAGGACACGTGAGACCCCGTCATGGATATCAGCTTCATCCTCATCCTCGCCCTCGCGGCCGGTGCGATGTTCCTCATGACCAGCCGCACCCGCAAGCAGCAGCGCGAGGCCCAGAACTTCCGCTCCGAGCTCGCTCCGGGCCAGGAGGTCATGACGGGTTCGGGGATGTTCGGCACGATCGTCGACGTCGACGACGAGGCGGACATCATCACCATCGAGTCCACGCCCGGCGCGCAGACGCGTTGGCTGCGCGCGGCGATCGCCAAGCGGGTCGACACGCCCGTCGAGGAGGAGACCGAGGAGCTCGCCGACGGCGAGGAGCCGGCCGCCGCCTACGGCAGTGCGGCTAGCATCTCCTCCGGCTCGTCGAAGGACGACGCCGACGACCTCGTCGTCCCCGACGACCTGTCCGGCCTCACCGACGAGCAGGCGGACAAGGACCGCGACCGTCGCGACGAGGGCACGGACAGCAAGTGACCACCCGCCGGCCGCACGCGCGGCCGGACTGACGCGATGGGCCTCCGGGCCCATCGCACTCGCACGAGAAGAGACGGACAGTTGGCCACCAGCAGCACACGAGCGAGGCCCGTACGGACCCTCGTCTTCCTGGGCGTCCTCGTGGTCGCCCTCTTCGGGAGCCTCTTCGCGGGGACGAAGCTCGACCCGCAGACCGCCGACGACCCGGGCGGCGCGAGCCTCACCCCGGGGCTCGCGCTGGACCTCGAAGGCGGCACGCAGATCATCCTCGAACCGGTCACCACCGACGGTTCCGAGGTGACGCCCGAGGCGATCAACGAGGCGATCAACGTCATCCGCCAGCGCATCGACGCGCAGGGCGTGTCGGAGTCGGAGATCACCCGGCAGGGCTCGGGCAACATCGTCGTCGGCATCCCCGGCGAGCCGAGCCAGGAGACGATCGACCTCGTCAGCCAGTCGGCCCAGATGCGCTTCCGTCCCGTGCTCACGGTCGGCGCGCCGACCGCCACCCCTGCGGAGGAGGCGCCCGCCGACGGCGCGACCGAGGACGGTGCGGCCACGGACGGCGCCGCTCCCGAGGCGACCGAGTCGGCCGACGCCCCCGCCGAGGGGGCGACCGACGGCGCGACCGAGGCACCCGCCGACGAGGCCACGGAAGGTTCCACGCCGGGCACGGACGACACGGAGACCGTGCGCCCGGAGAACCCGAGCGACCTGGCGCAGATCACGCCGGAGATCCAGGAGCAGTTCGACGCGCTCGACTGCACGGTTCCCGAGAACCTCGTCGGCGGTGACAGCGGCCCCACCGACAGCGCGTTCGTCGCGTGCTCCGAGGACGGCCTCGCCAAGTACATCCTCGGCCCGGTCGAGGTCGAGGGCACGGACATCGCGAACGCGAGCTCCGGGCTGCGCGTCGGCCAGACCGGCGCGGTGACGAACGAGTGGGTCGTCAACCTCGAGTTCGACGGCGCGGGCACCACCCAGTTCCGCGAGGTGACGACACGGCTGACCTCGCTGCCCGCACCGCAGAACCAGTTCGCGATGGTCCTCGACGGCCTCGTGATCTCGGCGCCCGTCTCGCAGGTCCCCATCCCGGACGGCAAGGCGGAGATCTCCGGGAGCTTCACGCGCGACAGCGCCGCGACCCTCGCGAACCAGCTGAACTTCGGCTCGCTGCCCCTGACCTTCGAGGTCCAGAGCCAGCAGCAGATCTCCGCGACGCTCGGTTCCGAGCAGCTCCAGAAGGGCCTGCTCGCGGGCGCGATCGGCATGCTGCTCGTGGTGATCTACTCGCTCTTCCAGTACCGCGTGCTCGGTCTGGTCACGGTCGCGTCGCTCACCGTCGCTGGCCTTCTCGCCTACGGGATCATCACGCTCCTGTCGTGGACGATCGGCTACCGCCTCTCGCTCGCGGGCGTGGCGGGCCTCATCGTCGCGATCGGTATCACCGCCGACTCGTTCATCGTCTACTTCGAGCGCATCCGCGACGAGCTGCGCGACGGCCGCACGCTCAACTCCGCCGTCGAGAAGGGCTGGGAGCGCGCACGGCGCACGATCCTCGCCTCCGACGCGGTGAACTTCGTGGCCGCGATCGTGCTGTACTTCCTCGCCGTGGGCGGCGTGCGAGGCTTCGCCTTCACCCTCGGTCTGACGACCCTCATCGACATCGTCGTGGTCTTCCTCTTCACCCACCCGCTGATGCAGCTCCTCGCGCGGACGAAGTTCTTCGCGACCGGGCACCCGTGGTCCGGGCTCGACCCGCGCCGCCTCGGGGCGCGCAGCGTCCGGTACGCCGGCCGTGGCCGGGTCGTCACCACGCCCGGGTCGAGCAGCGCCGTCGAGGACGCGCCGTCGTCCGAGGAGGAGGACGTCGCCCCGGCGCGCACCCGCACCGAGGTGCCCGCTCGCGAGACCGTCGCGGCCGGCGTCGGCGGCGGTGACGGGCCGCGCCT
Organism: Cellulosimicrobium sp. PMB13; assembly: GCF_051294865.1. Lineage (NCBI taxonomy): Bacteria > Bacillati > Actinomycetota > Actinomycetes > Micrococcales > Promicromonosporaceae > Cellulosimicrobium > Cellulosimicrobium sp. PMB13. Next base: position 3,005,540 of record NZ_CP145910.1, read on the forward strand.
GACGATCGCGGAGCGGCGTGCCGCGCAGCGACGCGCCGCCGCTGCGGGAACGACCGAGGACCAGCCCGTCCGACACCGACGCGTCGGTCGGCGAGAACGAGGAGAAGCACTGATGGCCAGCGGATTCGCCCAGTGGGGCAACGACCTCTACACCGGTCGCCGGTCCTACGCCATCGTCGCGCGGCGCAAGCGGTACTTCGTCGCGGCGATCGTCGCGGTCGTGCTCTCGCTCGCGGTCATCGGCGTCCGGATGGCCGGTGGCGGCCTCAACCTCGGCATCGAGTTCCGCGGAGGCTCCGAGTTCACGGTGTCCCAGGCAGCGGACACCTCGCAGCAGCCCGCGATCGAGGCCGTGCAGTCCGTGGCGCCCGACGAGGTCCCCCGGATCTCGACGGTCGGCGCGAACAGCGTGCGCGTCCAGACGGCGCAGCTGAGCAACGAGGAGGTCGAGGACGTCCGGGCGGCGCTCGCCGACGCCTACGAGGTCGAGGTCGGGGACGTCACCAGCGCGTTCATCGGCCCCACGTGGGGGCAGGACGTCTCGCAGAAGGCCCTCCTCGGCCTCCTGGTCTTCCTCCTGCTCGTGAGCCTGGTCATGACGATCTACTTCCGGAACTGGCGCATGGCGCTCGCCGCGGTGATCGCCCTCTTCCACGACCTGATCCTCACGGTCGGCATCTACGCGCTCATCGGCTGGGAGATCACGCCGGCGACGGTCATCGGTCTGCTGACGATCCTCGCGTACTCGATCTACGACACGGTCGTGGTCTTCGACAAGGTGCGCGAGAACACCACGGGCATCCTCAACCAGACCCGCAGCACGTACGCCGAGCGCGCGAACCTCGCGATCAACCAGACGATGGTCCGGTCGATCAACACGTCGGTCGTCGCGCTCCTGCCGGTCGCCGCGATCCTCTTCATCGGGGCGTTCCTCCTCGGGGCCGGCACGCTGCGCGACATCGCGCTCGCGCTGTTCGTCGGCATGGCGGTCGGGGCGTACTCGTCGATCTTCCTCGCGACGCCCCTCGAGGTCGCGTTCCGCGAGCGCGAGACGGCGATCGCCGAGCACACGCGCAAGGTCCTGGACCTGCGCGCGGACCGGGCCGCGGAGCTGGGCGACGAGGGCGCGCAGGACGCGGTGCTCGCCGCGGCCGGTGTCGACGGCACCCGTCAGCTCCAGCCCGGAGCGCACCAGGGGAACAGGGCCCAGCCGCGCAAGCGCCGCACGGCCCGATGACCGCCGAGAACACCTCGGCCGCCGGGGTCGACGGCCTGCGGGCCGTCGGCCTCGGCGGGCTCGGGGCCGAGCGGTCGGCACGGGTGCTCGACCTGGTGCGGTCTGTCCCGGACTATCCGGAGCCAGGGATCACGTTCCGCGACATCACGGGCCTTCTCGCCGACGGGGCCGCGTTCGGCCACGTGATCGAGGCGCTCGGGCACGTGGTCGACGCCGTCGACGGGGGGATCGACCTCGTCGCCGGCCTGGAGGCGCGCGGATTCCTCCTCGGCGCTCCGCTCGCGACGCACCTCGGGGTCGGCTTCCTGCCGCTGCGGAAGGCCGGCAAGCTCCCGCCGCCGACCGACGCCGTGACGTACGACCTCGAGTACGGCACCGCGACGATCGAGCTGCGCGCGGGAACACTGCGACCCGGTGCACGCGTTCTGGTGGTGGACGACGTGCTCGCCACGGGCGGTACGGCCGCCGCAGGAGCCGAGCTGGTCGAGCGGGCCGGAGGCGTCGTCGTCGGCCTGGCGTTCCTCATGGAGCTCGACGGTCTGGGTGGGCGCGACCGCCTCGCGGGACGCGGGGTGACCACGCTCCTGCACGTGGAGTCGTAGGATTGCCACTCCGGTCGGTGCGGCAGGTCGTCGCACGCACGTCGGCGCACGTCGGCCGCACACGGAGGGAGGCGCACATGAGCGAGGACACCCGGACGTCGTCCGCGCCCGCCGGCCAGCCTCCTGCAGCCCAGGGTGGTGGTGCCAGCGGGGGGCGCGGTGTGCGGTCTCGTCTCGTGCGGTTCGGGACCAGGACCGGCGGGGGCAGCCCGGCGCTCGAGCCGCTGCTCCAGGCGGTCCGCACGAACCACCCGAAGTCTGACCTCTCCGTCATCGAGCGTGCCTACGGGACCGCCGAGCGGGCCCACCGGGGCCAGCTGCGCAAGAGCGGCGACCCGTACATCACGCACCCGGTCGCCGTCGCGACGATCCTCGCCGACCTCGGTTTCGACGGCTCGACGCTCGCCGCGGCGCTCCTGCACGACACCGTCGAGGACACCGAGTACTCCCTCGACCAGCTCCGGGGCGAGTACGGCGACGAGATCGCGATGCTCGTCGACGGCGTGACGAAGCTCGACAAGGTGACCTACGGCGACGCCGCGCAGGCGGAGACCGTGCGCAAGATGGTCGTGGCCATGGCGCGCGACATCCGCGTGCTCGTCATCAAGCTCGCCGACCGGCTGCACAACGCGCGCACGTGGAAGTACGTCTCGTCGTCGTCCGCGGAGCGCAAGGCGCGCGAGACGCTCGAGATCTACGCGCCCCTCGCGCACCGGCTCGGCATGAACACCATCAAGTGGGAGCTCGAGGACCTGTCGTTCCAGGCCCTGTACCCCAAGGTGTACGACGAGATCGTCCACCTCGTCGCCGAGCGTGCGCCCGCGCGCGAGGAGTACCTCGCCGTCGTGCGCGAGCAGGTCACGGCCGACCTGCGCAGCGCCAAGATCCGCGCGACCGTCACCGGCCGGCCGAAGCACTACTACTCGATCTACCAGAAGATGATCGTGCGCGGCCACGACTTCGCGGAGATCTACGACCTCGTCGGTGCGCGCGTCCTCGTGGACAGCGTCCGGGACTGCTACGCGGCGCTCGGCGCGCTGCACGCGCGGTGGAACCCCGTGCCGGGGCGGTTCAAGGACTACATCGCGATGCCGAAGTTCAACATGTACCAGTCGCTGCACACGACCGTCATCGGTCCGGGCGGCAAGCCCGTCGAGATCCAGATCCGCACGCACGAGATGCACCGGCGCGCGGAGTACGGCGTCGCCGCGCACTGGAAGTACAAGGAGACCGCCAAGACGGCGGGGCGGACCGACAAGAGCGACTCCGCGGCCAGCGACATGCGGTGGCTGCGCCAGCTCGTCGACTGGCAGCGCGAGACGGCCGACCCGGCGGAGTTCCTCGACTCCTTGCGGTTCGAGATCGGCGGTGCCGAGGTCTACGTCTTCACGCCGAAGGGCGACGTCCTGGCGCTGCCGGCGGGCTCGACGCCGGTCGACTTCGCGTACGCGGTCCACACCGAGGTCGGGCACCGCACGATGGGTGCTCGGGTCAACGGACGCCTCGTCCCGCTCGACTCGACCCTGGAGAACGGCGACGCGGTCGACGTCCTGACGTCCAAGTCGGAGAACGCCGGCCCCAGCCGCGACTGGCTCGCCTTCGTCAAGAGCCCGCGGGCCCGCAACAAGATCCGCCAGTGGTTCTCGAAGGAGCGCCGCGAGGAGGCCGTCGAGCACGGCAAGGACGCGCTCGCCAAGGCGATGCGCAAGCAGAACCTCCCGATCCAGCGCCTGCTGTCCCACGAGACGCTCGTCGCGCTCGCGAACGAGATGCGTTTCGCCGACGTCACGGCGCTGTACGCCGCGATCGGAGAGGCCCAGGTCTCCGCGGCCAACGTCGTGTCGAAGCTCGTCCAGTCGATGGGCGGGGACGAGGGGACGGTCGAGGACGTCGCCGAGACGGCTCGTCCCGGCCAGACGGCGCGGCGCGTCCGCACGGGCGACCCCGGCGTCATGGTCAAGGGTGTCGACGACATCTGGGTCAAGCTCGCCAAGTGCTGCACGCCGGTGCCCGGCGACGAGATCATCGGGTTCATCACTCGCGGGCAGGGCGTGAGCGTGCACCGCGCGGACTGCGCGAACGTCGTGGGGCTGCGCAACCAGCCCGAGCGCATCGTCGACGTCTCGTGGACGACAGGCAGCAACGCGATGTTCCTCGTCCAGATCCAGGTGGAGGCGCTCGACCGTGCACGCCTGCTGTCGGACGTGACCCGCGTCCTGTCGGACCATCACGTGAACATCCTCTCGGCGACCGTCTCGACGTCGAACGACCGCGTCGCGATGTCGCGTTTCGTGTTCGAGATGGCCGAGCCGGCGCACCTCGCGCAGGTGCTCAGCGCGGTGCGCAAGGTCGACGGCGTCTTCGACGTCTACCGCATGACGGGATCGCGCGCCGAGCCGGCGCCGCCGCTGCCCGCCTGACGTCACGTCCGGTGGGGCGCGGCACGGCGCGCCCGTCGGGCGCGGCCCGTGGGCCGGTGGCAGCATCGGGCGCATGGACCTGCCCGTGATGCCGCCCGTCCTGCCGATGCTCGCCAAGTCGGTGCCCGACGTGCCCGAGCCGGAGTCCGTCCCCGGGGGATACGTCTACGAGCCGAAGTGGGACGGCTTCCGCGCGATCGTGTACCGCGACGGGGACGAGGTGCGGCTCGACAGCCGCAACGCCCGGCCCATGGAGCGGTACTTCCCGGAGGTCGTGGACGCGGTGCGGGCTGCGCTGCCGGAGCGCTGCGTCGTCGACGGCGAGATCGTCCTGGCCCAGGGCGGTCGGCTCGAGTTCGAGGTGCTCCAGCAGCGCATCCACCCCGCAGACTCGCGCGTGCGCCTCCTCGCCGAGCAGACGCCCGCCAGCCTGGTCGTGTTCGACGTCCTCGCGCTGGGCGACGAGGACCTTACCGGCGCACCGCTCGCTCGTCGCCAGGAGGCGCTCGACACGCTCGCGCTCGACGGGCCGCAGGTGCACGCCACCCCCCGCACGCGCGACGTCGCCGTCGCCCGCGAGTGGTTCGACACGTTCGAGGGCGCGGGCCTGGACGGGATCGTGGCGAAGCCTCTCGACGGCACCTACCAGCCGAACAAACGCGCGATGCTCAAGGTCAAGCACGGTCGTGAGGCCGACGTCGTGCTCGCCGGCTACCGGCTCCACAAGACCTCGACGCCCGCCGAGCCGCTGCTCGGCTCGCTCCTGCTCGGCCTGTACGACGACGCGGGGCAGCTGCAGTTCGTGGGCGTCGCGGCGTCCTTCCCGACGGCGCGCCGTGCGGCTCTCGTGGCCGAGCTCGCGCCGCTCGTCGTGGAGCCGGGCACCCCCGACGCGGACGCGCACCCGTGGTCCGGCTGGGAGAACCCGGCGGGGGAACGCATGCCGGGCGCGGTGTCGCGGTGGAGCTCGGGCAAGGACCTGTCGTTCACGCCCCTGCGTCCCGAGCGGGTGCTCGAGGTCGCGTACGACCACATGGAGGGCACGCGCTTCCGCCACACCGCGCAGTTCCGGCGGTGGCGGGACGACCGCGAGTCGTCGTCGTGCACCTACGACCAGCTCGAGGAGCCCGTGCACTACGACCTGACGGGCATCCTCCCGGGAGCGCCGGGGGTCGCCTGACCTGGTGGCCGCCGAGAGGTCGCCCGAGCCCTCACGCGCCGGGCCGGTCGCGATCCTTGCTCGGCTGCACCCGCTTCGGCTCTCCCGGCATCTTGGGGTACTCCGGGGGATAGGGGAGGTCGCCCAGTCCGTGCTCGGCCTCGTCGCGGCGGGAGAGCTCGAGCGCCGCCTCCAGTGATGCCCCGGGGTCGTCGCGGTCGGCCCGGAGCGGCGCGAAGAGGTCGCCGACCTCCGCGAACCGCGCGGGCATGCTCCGCACGTCGAAGTCGTCGGGGTGGACGTCGCCGAGCTCGTCCCACCGGACCGGGGCGGAGACGGTCGCGCGATGGTTCGACCGGATGGAGTACGCCGAGGCGATGGTGCGGTCGCGAGCCATCTGGTTGTAGTCGACGAAGATCTTGGCGCCGCGCTCCTCCTTCCACCACTTCGTCGTCACCTGGTCGGGGAGCCGCCGCTCCAGCTCGCGCCCGATCGCGATCGTCGCCCGGCGCGCGGCGACGAAGTCCCACTCGGGGGCGACCTGCACGAACACGTGGATGCCGCGACCGCCCGACGTCTTCGGGTAGCCCGTCAGGCCGAGCTCGTCGAGCACCTCGCGCAGGTGGGGTGCGACACGCACGGCGTCGTCGAAGTCGGTCCCCGGCTGCGGGTCGAGGTCGATCCTGAGCTGGTCGACCGCCTCGACGTCCTCGCCGCGCACCGGCCACGGGTGGAACGTCAACGTGCCGAGGTTCGCGGCCCACGCCACGACGGCGAGCTCGGTAGGGCACACCTCGTCGGCCGTGCGCCCGCTCGGGAACGCGATGCGGGCCGTCTGCACGTAGTCGGGTGCGCCCTTGGGCACGCGCTTCTGGTAGAAGGCGTCGCCGCTGTTGTCCGTGCGCGTGCTCATCCGAGCGCCCTCGAACACGCCCTTCGGCCACCGTTCGAGCGTGGTCGGCCGGTCGAGCAGCGCCCCGAGGATGCCGTCGCCGACGGCGAGGAAGTACTCCACGACGTCGAGCTTGGTGATGTCCCGGCGGGGGAACACGACCCGGTCAGGGCTCGTCACGCGCACCGTGCGTCCTCGGACGTCGAGCTCCACCGGTGGCGTCGTCGCTGCGGCCATGGCGCCCAACCTAGCCCGGCGGGGCGTCCTCGGCGAGCAGGAGGTCGAGGACCTCGCGCGCCCTCTCGCGCCCGGGCCAGCGGAACCTCAGCTCGAGGGAGCGCAGGGCGCCGGCGACGTCGAGCGCGCGGGTCGACCGCAGCAGCCGCAGGATCTCGAGCGCGGTGGCACGGTCGCAGCGGGTCGCGACGTCGAGCGCCGTGCGTCGGGGGGCGGTCACCAGGACGCCGGCCACGAGCTCGGTCTCCGAGCGCAGCACCGTGGCCTGCCGGGGGACGCGGCCCGGCAGCGGTGCCGGTCGGTGGCTGCCCGGCGGGTAGAGGACGTCGAGCCGGTCGGGGCGTCGACCGCCGCACAGCACCCACGCGGCACCGGCACCCGCGAGGACGGTCCTCGTCGGCACGAGGTCACGGACGGCCAGCGCTCGCAGGGTCGGGGTGTGCGGGACGCGCGCCGGTGCCGCGACGCCGTCCCACACCTCGACGAGCGCTCCCCGTCGCACGAGGTCGCCGTACGCCACCCGGCCGCCCACCTCGGACGGCCGCACGAGCAGCCCGACGTCGACGGCGCGCGGCGCGAGCAGGCGAGCGAGAGGAGGATACGTCGCGTCGGCCGTCCGGGTGGGTTCGTCGACCTGATGGTCGGGGACGGGGTGACGGTGCGCGACGGTGCTCATCCGTACACCGTGCCCGACGGCGAGGAGAGACGAAAGGGGCCGGCACCCGCCTGTGGACGAGTGCCGGCCCGCGATCGTGCCCGAGGTCGGTTCAGCCGCGCGAGTCCTCGGCCGCCCGGACGACCTGCTCGAGCCAGGCGCGGCGTGCGGTGAGCGCGGTCTCGAGGTCGGCGACCGCGCGCTTGTCGCCGCGCTCCTGCGCCGCGGCGAGGTCGGCCTCCAGGCCCTCGATCGCGGACTCGAGCTGCGCGGCGGCGCCCTCCGCACGAGCCCTCGTCTCTGGGTTCGTGCGCGTCCACTGCGCCTGCTCCGCGTCGCGGACCGCGTTCTCGACGGCGCGCAGGCGCCCTTCGACGCGCTGGAGGTCACCGCGCGGCACGCGACCGGCCTGCTCCCACCGTTCCTGGATGTCGCGCAGCGCCGTCTTCGCGGCGGCGAGGTCCCGCACGGGGACGAGAGCCTCGGCCTCGGTGAGGATGGCCTCCTTCACCTCGAGGTTCGCCGCGTACTCGGCGTCGGTGGCGGAGCTGGCCGCGTCACGCGCCTGGAAGAACGTGTCCTGCGCCGACCGGAAGCGTGCCCACAGCGCGTCGTCGTCCCGCCTGCTGGCGCGCCCGGCGGCCTTCCAGCGGGCCATGAGGTCGCGGTATGCACCCGCCGTCGGGCCCCAGTCGGTGCTCGTCGCGAGCGCCTCGGCCTCTTCGACCAGCTTCTCCTTCTCCGCCTTGGCGGAGGTGTTGCGCTGCTCGAGCTCGGCGAAGTAGTGGCGACGCTCGCGGTCGAACGCGGTGCGCGCGTGGCTGAACCGCTTCCACAGCGCCTCCTCGCTCGCCCGGTCGATGCGGGGGCCGGAGCGCTGCGCCTCCTTCCAGCGGTCGAGCAGGCCGCGGAGCTCCTCGCCCGCCGGACGCCACTGCATGCGGCTCGGATCGGTCGCCGCGATCTTCTCGGCCGCCTCGATGATCTCCGTCCGGGCCGCGAGGGCGGCCGACTTCGCGGCGGCACGCTCGGCCTCGAGCTGCTTGCGGCGCTCGCTCGCGATCGACCGCAGGGCGTCGACCCGGGCGCGCAGCGCGTCGAGGTCGCCGACGGCCGACGGCTCCGCCGTCTCCTCGGAGAGCCGCGCGAGCGTCTGGTCGATCTCCTTCACGGACAGGTCCGTGCCGGTGAGGCGCGCCTCGAAGAGCGCGACCTTCGCCTGGAGGTCGAGGTAGCGGCGGACGTAGAGGGTGAGCGCCTCGTCCGTGTCGACGCCGGGGAACTGCCCGACGACGCGCTCGCCGGCCTGCTCGCGCACGTGCACGGTGCCGTCGTCGTCCACGCGTCCGAACTCGCGGGCGGCCTTCGCGGCGGGGGAGTCGTCGGCGAGGGCCGGCACGGCCGGCACGGCCGGGACGGTCGGCGTTGCGGGGACGTCGGCTGCCGAGGGCGCGGCCGCGGCGACGCCCGACGGAGCGGGCCGGCGCGGCGGGTGCGGGACGGCGGACGGCTTGGGGCGCGGCGCCGGGCGGGGCGCCGGTCGTCCAGCGGGGCTCGGCTCGACGGGGGTCGGGTCAGCGTCCGCAGCGGCGGTCTGGTCCTGGTCGGTCTCGGCCGCCTCGGCCGTGGCCGCAGGCGCTTCCGGCTGCTCCGCGACCTCCGCGGGGGCGTCGGCCTGCTCGGCAACGTCCTCGGCCTGCTCGGCGGGGGAGTCGGCTTGCTCGGCAACGTCCCCGGCCTGCTGGTCTGCCGGGGCCCCGGACTCCTCGGCGGCGTCGTCTGCCGCGGGCTCCGGCTGCTCTGCGGCCGCGGAGGAGGGCTCGGGCGACTCCGTGCTCGCCGGTGCGTCCGCGGGAGCCTCGGACGGGGTGACCTCGGTCGCCTCGGTCGGGGTCGTCTCCGCCTGCGTCGCCTCCGTCTCGGTCGCCTCGACCCGTCCGGTCGCGTCCGCCTCTGCGGGCTCCGTCACCGGCGTGCTCGCCTCGTTGTTCGCGGGATCGCTCACTGGGTCTCAACTCCTTCGATGGTGACCGGGGTCGCGGGGGAGCCGTCGCCGGCCCCGTCCGCGGTCCCCGCGTCAGCGACTGCCTGGACGACGTCCAGACCGGATGTGATGGTGCCGAACACGGTGTACCCACCCGCGGCGTCGGCCGGGATGGTCGAGTCCTCGTAGACGAGGAAGAACTGGGAGCCCATCGACTCGCCGTCCCCGCCCTGTCGGGCCATGGCGACTGTGCCCGCGGGGTACACGTCGTCGGTCGGCGCGTTCTCGATCGGGCCGAACTTGTACCCCGGGTCGCCGGTCCCGGTGCCGGTCGGGTCTCCGCACTGCAGGACGAAGATCCCCGAGGTGGTCAGCCGGTGGCACGACGTGTCGTCGAAGTACCCCGAGTCGGCGAGCGCGACGAAGCTCGCCACGGCCTGCGGTGCCTCGGCGCCGTCGAGCGTGAGGGTGATGTCGCCGACGCTGGTCGCGAGGGTCGACGTCCACTCCCGTCCTTCGGCCGCCGTCGCCGGGGGCAGCGTGTGCTCTCCGGTGCTGCCCGACGACGCGTCGTCGGGCTGCGCCGCGGGGTCCGTCCCGGAACCCTGCGCGGCGGACAGCGCCCACCAGACGACGACCCCGATGACGACCAGGGCGAGGGCGACGCCGACGATCGACCACCGGCGCTGGCGTCGTGCCCGCAGCTGCGCCTGACGCCGCTCCCACTTCTCCTGGCGGCGGCGCGCCTGCTCGCGCTCCCTGCTCTTCGTCGACACCCCAGCTCCTTCGTCGTCCGCCGTGACGGCGCGCGCGGTCGACCACAGTGCACCCGCGGTCGGTACGGGACAGTCTAGGCATCGTGCGCGCCGGAGCCCCGTGGTTTCCCGCGCCCCAGGTCACGGTCCGGTATCGACCTGCCGCCCCGGGTCCGGACCGCGGCACGTCGGGAAGCTAACCTCGGGCCGTGGACGGACGGACGGGACACGAGAGCACGACGGCGGACGACGGCAGGCCCGACGGCGAAGCCCCCCGTGGACGGGTCGACGTCGCCGTGGTCGTCGCGCCGGTCTTCGGCACGAACTGCGCGATCGTCAGTTCCCCCGGCGGGGACTGCGTCGTCGTCGACGCGGGTGCGGGCGTCGCGGACGCGGTGACGGCAGCGGTCGAGCGCCGCGGTCTCGTCCCGCGCGCGGTCCTCGCGACCCACGGCCACGTCGACCACACCTGGGACGCCGCCCGGTTGTGCGAGCGCTTCGGCGTGCCCCTCGTGCTCCACGCGGCGGACGCGTACCGGCTGGCGGACCCGTTCGGCACGCTCGAGCGACGACCTGGGGCCTCCGGGCCGGGCGGGACCGGGGCGGCGGTGGTCTCGGGGCCGCTCGGCGAGGCGCTGCGCGCCGCCGGGGCGCGGCCGGGCGACTACCGGGCGCCGGCCGACGTGCAGACGTTCGAGGCCGATGCCGGCGAGGCGCGCGCGCTGCACCTGGGCGAGCTCCACCTGAGCGCCGTGGGCGCGCCCGGGCACACCGAGGGCTCGACGCTCTACCTGCTCGGCGGGCCGGGGTCGGGTCTCGTGCTCAGCGGCGACGTCCTGTTCGCGGGGTCGGTCGGCCGCACCGACCTGCCCGGGGGTGACGGGGCGACGATGGCGCGCACGCTCCGGGACGTCGTCGGGCGCCTGGACCCGCGCTGGGACGTGCTCCCGGGCCACGGCCCCGCGACGACCGTCGCCCGAGAGCTCGCGACCAACCCGTTCCTCGCCCAGGGCTGACGTCTGGAAGGATCAGGTCCCATGGCCAGGCCCACACCCCTCTCCGGATTCCCCGAATGGCTGCCCGACGGACGGATCGTCGAGCAGCACGTCCTCGACGCGCTGCGCCGCACGTTCGAGCTGCACGGCTTCGCGGGGATCGAGACGCGCGCGGTGGAGCCGCTCGACCAGCTGCTGCGCAAGGGCGAGACGTCCAAGGAGGTGTACGTCCTGCGCCGGCTCCAGGAGGAGCCGGGGGAGGGCGACGAGGCCCGCACGGGCCGGCCCGAGAAGCAGCTCGGCCTCCACTTCGACCTCACCGTCCCGTTCGCCCGCTACGTGCTCGAGAACGCGGGGCACCTGGCGTTCCCGTTCAAGCGGTACCAGATCCAGAAGGTCTGGCGGGGGGAGCGTCCCCAGGACGGGCGGTTCCGCGAGTTCACGCAGGCGGACATCGACGTCGTCGGTGCCGGCGAGCTGCCCTACCACTTCGAGGTCGAGCTCCCGCTCGTCATGGCCGAGGCGCTCGGCGCGCTGCGCGAGATCGGCGTCCCCGAGGTCCGCGTGCTCGTCAACAACCGGCGCGTCGCCGAGGGCTTCTACCGCGGCCTCGGTCTCGACGCCGTCGACGACGTGCTGCGTCAGATCGACAAGCTCGACAAGATCGGCCCGGAGAAGGTCGCCGGCCTCCTCGTCGCGGAGGCCGGCGCGACGCCCGAGCAGGCGGACGCGTGCCTGGCGCTCGCCGCGATCAGCGGCACGGACACGACCGTGGTCGACCGCGTGCGGGCGCTCGCGGCCGAGCGCGGCGTGACGAGCGAGCTCATGGAGACGGGGCTGGCCGAGCTCGCCGCGATCATCGAGGCGGCGAGCGTGCGCGCTCCCGGGGTCGTCGTCGCGGACCTCAAGATCGCGCGCGGCCTGGACTACTACACGGGCTCCGTGTACGAGACCGTGCTCGTGGGGCACGAGCAGCTCGGCTCGATCTGCTCCGGCGGCCGCTACGACACCCTCGCGTCCGACGGTGCGACGACGTACCCGGGCGTCGGGCTGTCGATCGGCGTCTCGCGCCTCGTGTCGCGCCTGCTGTCGGCGGGCCTCGTGCGCGCGACGCGCTCGGTGCCCAGCGCCGTCGTCGTGGCCGTGACGAGCGAGGAGTCGCGGCCGGCGTCGGACGCAGTGGCTACCGCGCTGCGCGCGCGCGGTATCCCCGTCGAGGTCGCGCCGAGCGCCGCGAAGTTCGGCAAGCAGATCCGCTACGCCGACCGCCGTGGCATCCCGTTCGTGTGGTTCCCCGCCGCCGGGCAGCTCGACGACGCGGGCGACCCGCGTCCCGACCAGGTCAAGGACATCCGGTCGGGCGAGCAGGTCGACGCGGACGCCGCGTCGTGGGCCCCGCCGGCCGAGGACCTCTGGCCCCGCGTCGTGCCCGCGGCCTGACAGCGCAGCACCGCGGCGCGCCCGGTGCGCTCGCCGGTCATCCGGCGAGCGCACCGACACCGGTCAGCCAGCCGACGTGCGCGCCGAGCACGACGACGCCCGCGGCCGCCGCGAGGACCGCAGCGGCCGCGAGCACGTCGCCCGTGCCGAGCGCGACCGGTCGGGAGGTCGTGCGCGGCCCTGCCCCGAGCCCGCGCGACTCGAGGGCGATCGCGAGGCGTTCGGACCGGCGGATCGCGCCGACGAGCAGCGCGAAGGCCGCCGTGCCCAGCGCGCGGGGCGATCGCGGGAGGTCGCCCGCGGCGCGGCGCGGGTCCCGGACCGCCTGCGCGCACCGGATCGTGTGCCACGTGCCCGGAAGCTCCTCGAGCAGCCGGTGCGCCGCGAGCACGGCGAAGGTCCACGTGGCGGGCAGCCGGGCGTGCTGGTGCAGGCTCGTCATGAGGCGGACGGGATCCGTCGTCAGCACGAGCGTCAGGGACAGGACGCCGACGAACAGCGTGCGCAGCGCGAGCGAGGCGCCGATCGTCAGGCCGGTCGCGCCGACGGTGACCGGGCCGACGACGACCACGTCGCCGCCGGAGCGCGTCAGGACGTTCACCACGAGCAGGCTCGCCGCGAACGCCAGGAACGGCACGTGGCCCAGGGCGACCGCGCGCAGCGGCACCCGCCCGAGCACCAGGAGGGCGGCGACGGCGAGGACGTAGCCGATCGCGGGCGTCACGGGGTCCGTCACGAGCAGAGCCGCCGTCGACAGCGCGAGCACCGTCGCGAGCTTCACGGTCGGGTTCCACCGGGCGAGCGGGCTCATGCGTGCACCGCCGGGACGCGGGCGCGGCCGGGCCGCGAGCCGGAGGCGAGGGCGTCGTCGAGCGCCCGGACGAGCGCGCGCAGCCCGACCCCCCGGCCGCGTCCCGTGCGCGCCCACCACTCGAGCAGCGGCGGCCGGGCGAGCCGTCCACCGGCGCACAGCGCGTCGTCGGCGAGCACGGCCGACGTCTCGCGGTCCGCGACGACCTCGCCGTCGACGACGACGGCCACGCGGTCGGCGATCCGCGCGACGAGGGTCAGGTCGTGCGTGACGAGCGCGACGGCGCCCCCGCGGTCGGCGAGGTCCCGCAGGACGCGGCCGGACGCGTCGGCCTGGGCGCGGTCGAGGCCGAAGGTCGGCTCGTCCGCGAGCAGGACCGGGGGATCGAGCACGGTCGCGGTCGCGAGGGACAACCGGCGCTGCTCGCCGCCGGAGAGGCGGAACGGGTTCGCGTCGGCGAGGTGGCCGAGCCCGTACGCCGCGAGCGTCCGCGCGACGCGCTCGTCGAGGTCCGGGACGCCGGCGAGCCGCGGTGACCAGGCGACCTCGTCGCGGACGGTCCGCGCGAGGAGCTGGTGCTCGGGGTCCTGGAAGACCATCGCGACGGGCGTCGGTCCGGCCACGGTGAGCGTGCCGGATCGCGGTTCCAGCCCGGCGAGCCCGCGCAGCAGCGTGGACTTCCCGCTCCCGTTGGGCCCGACGACGGCGAGCACCTCACCGGCGCGCAGGTCGAGGTCGACGTCGTGCACGACCGGCGCCCCGGACCGGGTCACCGTGAACGAGCGGGCACGGAGCGCGACGCGTGCTGGGCCGTCGGCCGACGGGGCGGTGGGCGACGCGGCGGCGAGGTCGACGAGCCAGGTGTCGGTGACGTCGGAGCCGAGGGGGCCGGGTGCGCCGGCCGCCTCGAGCACGACGTCGAGAGGGAGCCAGCAGCCGAGCTCCACGAGCCGCTGCGCGTGCTCGCGCAGCACGACGCGGGTGGGGCCGTGCGCGACGACGCGTCCGGCGTCGTCGAGCACGAGCGTGGCGCCCGGCAGGTCGCCGAGCTCGTCGAGGCGGTGCTCGACCACGACGACGGTGCGGCGCCGCGCCGCGCCGTCGGCGGGGAGGGAGCCGTGGGCCAGCCGCGAGACCACGCCGCCGACCTCGCGGGCGCCCGCGGGGTCGAGGAGCGCGGTGGGCTCGTCCAGGACGAGCACCGCGGGATCGGTGACGAGCGCGGCGGCGAGCGCGACGCGCTGCGCCTCGCCGCCGGACAGCGCGTGGGTCGACCGTGCGCGCAGGTGCGTGGCCCCCACCGCGGCGAGGGCGTGCGCGGATCGCTCGTCGATCGTGGCGGGGTCGGCGGCCCGGTTCTCGAGAGCGAAGCGCAGCTCGTCCTCGACGCGGCCGAGGCACAGCTGGTCGCCGGGGCTCTGCTGCACGAGACCGACGTCCGCGGCCAGGCGCGCCACGGCGACCTCGCGCGGATCGTGGCCCGCGACCTCCACGTCGCCGGTCACGTGGCCGGGCAGCGTGTGCGGGACGACGCCGGTGAGCACGCGCAGCAGCGTCGACTTGCCGCACCCGGACGGTCCGACGACGAGCAGCCCGGTCCCCTCGGCGACGTCCACGCTCACGTCGTCGAGGACGGGGACGCCGTCGTGACCGACGCCGACGGACAGGCTCCGCGTCCGTACGGCCACGGTCCCCGGTGCCGCTGGACGTCGGCCGGTCTCAGCCACGGCGCGACTCGATCGCGAACGCGTCGAGGACGCCGGTGCGCGCGAGCGCGTCGCCGAGCAGGCGCGCCGCGATCCCGCACAGCAGCACGCACGACACGACCTGGATGCCGAGCCGGAGCGTCGCGTAGTCCTGCCCGAGCCACCCGAACCGGACCGCGTTGAACGCGTACGTGACGAGAGCAGCGCTCACGCCGGACGCGACGAAGACCCACCACCCGTAGCGGCGGTAGCGCGTGAGGGCGAAGGGCAGCTCGGCTCCCGCACCCTGCACGAGCCCGACGAGCAGCAGGAGCGGTCCGGCGGGCGAGGCGAGGAACACGACCTCGACGAGCGCGGCGAGCGTCTCGGTGAGGATCCCGACGCCCGGCTTGCGCACGATGTACGTCGCGAGCGGTCCGACGACGATCCAGGCGCCGGCGAGCACGTTCGCGGCGAGGTCGGCGAGCGGTCCCATCGCCAGCTGGAGCGGCGCCCAGAGCTGGACGAAGGCCCAGTACACGAAGCCGAACACGACGCCGAGGACCGCGACGAGCACGGTCTCGTGGAGCGTCAGGCCGCGGCGCCGTCGGGGCGCTCCTGGCCCGGGCGTGACGGGTCGTGCGGTGGGTCGTGCGGTGGGCCGTGTCGTGGGTCGTGCGGTGGGCTCGGTCATGCGGGTCCCTTCGTCGGGCCGCGACGGGTGCACGACGGCGCGTCCCGACCCTCTGCGCGCGCACGTGCCCCGCTGCACGGCCGTGCGGACCCGTGCGGGCGCGTGCGGGCGCAGGGGACGGTGACGTCGGCCCTGCTCCCTTCGCTGGTACGAACCAGATCAGGTTCCACGGGTCTGCCGGTGGGACACGGATGTCCGGCCGGCACTCTCAGCGCTCGTGCGCTCCCCGGGGGCGTTCGGGCCGACCCTAGGGCCTCCTCCTCGCGAGGACAATCCCGTCGTCTCACGGTGCGGGACGCGTCGCCCGGTCCTCGGCGAGCGGTGTGAGAGGGTGCGACCGGCGAGACGCGCGGGGACGGTCGGTACCGACCGGCGCTCGGGCGGGCGCGTCGCGGACGACCCCGGCCGGGCGACCGGACGCCGGGGGTGGTCCAGATCTCCGACGACGAAGGAGCACGATGAGCGAGGACAACGACCCCGGGCTGGTCGCCGAGCTGGACCGCCTCGACCAGGCGGTCAGGGCAGCGCCCGCCGGCGACACGACGGCGCAGATCGCGCTGTGGCGGCAGACGACCCGCTTGACGACGTGGTTCTTCATCGCGCGAGGCTCCGCCGACCGGCCCAGTCCCTACGGCGTCGCGTCGGCGCAGGGGCCGATGATCTGTCTCTACAGCAGCGCCGCTCGCGCGCGCGAGGCCGCTCGTGCCCTGGGCCTGGTCGGCGCGGAGGGTGACGAGGCGCCGCTGATCGGCGTGCCGGTGCCGGCGGCGATCGACTATCTCGCCTCGTTCGGTGCCGTCGGCGTGGTCGGTGTGACGCT
The DNA here is from genome assembly GCF_051294865.1 of Cellulosimicrobium sp. PMB13. Taxonomy (NCBI): domain Bacteria; kingdom Bacillati; phylum Actinomycetota; class Actinomycetes; order Micrococcales; family Promicromonosporaceae; genus Cellulosimicrobium; species Cellulosimicrobium sp. PMB13. Next base: position 3,021,926 of record NZ_CP145910.1, read on the forward strand.
GGACCACCCGCGGATCGGTCACCACGTCCCGCTGGCGAACCTCGCCGTGCTCAAGGGGTGGGCGGACGAGGCGACGCGGTGAGCGAGGTCGACGACGCGGTCGAGCGGAGCCTGGACCTCGCCTGGGAGCTCTTCGCGGCCCAGCCGACGCATCCTCGGGTCGCCGAGCTCGCGCTGCAGGTGCTCGCCGCCCAGCCCGAGCGCAGCGGCGTGTCCCTGCTGCTCGGCAGCCACCGTGAGGTCTGTGGCGAGACCGACGCGGCCCGGCGCCTCTACCTCGACGTCGCCGGGCGTCGCGACGCTCAGTTCGTCAACGCGGCCCGCGCGCTGAGGCACCTGGCGTTCGCCGAGGACGACCACCCCGAGGCGCTGCGGTGGGCGAACACGGTGCTGCGAGAGGACCACGAGCAGTGGGACGACTGGATGGAGCTCGGGGCCGCACTGGCGCTCGGCGGCGAGCACGAGTCCGGCTGGTCCCAGCTCGACGACGCGGTCGAGCGGTGCGCGCGGACGGCGCCGGACGAGCTGCCCCGGGCGCTCGGGCAGCGCGCCGTGCACCTGCTGCGGACCTACGCGCCGGTCGACCGGTTCGTCCGCGCGGCCGAGGAGGCGATCCGGGCCGAGGCGGCGAGCCCCTGGGTCGCGCTCATGCTGGGGTGGGCCTACCTCCTGCAGTACCGCTTCGACGACGCCGAGCGGCTCGGGCTGCGCCTCCTCCGGGAGAACCCGACCGAGGACCTGTTCCAGAACCTGGTGGGGACCGCCCGGACGCTGCAGGGAGTCGTCGAGAACGCCGACGCGGAGGGTTACACCCTCGAGGACATCCGTCGCTCCGGGGTGCTCGAGACGGCGTGGCGCGAGCTCCGTGACCAGGAGCTCGGCACCGACCTGCGCTCCGCTCTCGCCGCGCTGGACCAGGTGATGCCCGCGGACCTGCGCGCGACGCTGCGACCCGGCGCGTCGTTCGGCGACGAGGCGGAGACCGAGCACATCGGCGCGATGGCCGCCGAGGCGCTCCTGACCTGGCACGACGGTCAGCGGCCCGGCTCCGGTGCTGTGTGGGGTCAGGCCGAGCCGTTCCGCCTGATGTCGGCGGCGGAGGTCGTCGCCCTGTGCACGGAGATCGAGGCGGACCCCGCGGCCCATCCGGACTGGCCCGAGGACGAGGCGGGGGAGCAGGTGATGACCGACGACGCCGGGGCCTACCTCGTGGTCGTCGCGTTCGGAGCGCTGGTCAGGCGTCGCCCCGGGTACCCCGAAGAGGCCGTCGCGCCGTCGATGGCCGACTGGGTCTGGGACCGCGTGGCCGAGCTCGGGGGCCGCGACCCGCGCCCGACCCCCGTGCGGGACCGAGGGTCCGCTCCGGCGCCTTGACACGAGTTCGAACACCTGTTCGAATCAGGGGGTGAGGTGGGACGGACAAGCGATCGGCGCGGACGACGGCGCGCTCCCGGGGCTGGAGCGCGTGGGCCTCGTGCGCAGCGTGCGCACGCCCGAGTTCGCGGGGATCACGTTCCACGAGGTGACGGCGAAGAGCGCGCTGTCGAAGGTGCCCGCGATGTCGCGCATGCCGTTCCGCTGGACGGTCAACCCGTACCGCGGGTGCAGCCACGCCTGCTCGTACTGCCTGAGCCCGCAGACACCGGTGCTCCTCGCCGACGGGACGCAGCGGCCCGCCGGCGAGCTCCAGGTGGGTGACGAGATCGTCGGCACCCAGGCGCACGGCGCCTACCGGCGGTACGTCCGCACCCGCGTGCTCGACCGCTGGACCACGCGCAAGCGCGCCTACCGGGTGACGCTCGCCGACGGTACCCGGCTCGTCGCGAGCGCCGACCACCGCTTCCTCACCGAGCGGGGCTGGCGCCACGTGGTCGCCGGCGCGGGCCACCGCGCCCACCTCGCGCTCGGGGACGTCCTCGTCGGCCCGGGACGGAGCGGGTTGCGGGACCTCGCCGCCACGGCTGCGGCGGACGAGGGTCCCGGCGCCTCGCCCCTCCTCGGGCGGGACGTCACCGGCGGCGACGCCCTGCGCGTCGAGTCGCTCGAGGCGCTCGGCGGCGCGGACGACCTCGTCGAGCTCGTCGACATCACGACGGGAACGCGCGACTTCGTCGCGGCCGGAGTCGTCTCGCACAACTGCTTCGCGCGCCCCACCCACCAGTACCTCGACCTCGACGCGGGCGACGACTTCGACCGCGAGGTCGTCGTCAAGGTCAACGTCGACGAGGTGCTGCGCGCCGAGCTGGCCAAGCGGACGTGGACGCACGAGCCCGTCGCGCTCGGGACGAACACCGACCCCTACCAGCGCGCGGAGGGCCGGTACCGGCTCATGCCGGGGATCGTCTCGGCGCTCGCGGACTCCGGCACGCCGCTGTCGATCCTCACCAAGGGCACGCTGCTGCGCCGCGACCTGCCGCTGCTCGTCGACGCGGCGTCACGCGTCGAGGTCGGGATCGGGGTGTCGCTCGCGCTGCTCGACCCCGACCTCCAGGCGTCCGTCGAGCCCGGGACGCCCAGCCCCCGGGCACGCCTCGACCTGATCCGCGCGATCCGCGAGGCCGGGCTGCCGTGCGGGGTCATGGTCGCCCCCGTGCTCCCGTGGCTCACGGACTCCACGCGCGCGCTCACCGACCTCCTCGACGCGGTCAAGGACGCGGGTGCCACCGGCGTCACCGTGCTCCCGCTGCATCTCAAGCCGGGGACGCGCGAGTGGTTCATGGCCTGGCTCGCGCGCGAGCACCCGCGCCTCGTCCCCGGGTACGAACGGGTCTACGACCGTGGCACGTACGCGTCCAAGGCCTACCGGTCCTGGCTGTGGGACCGTGTGCGCCCCATGCTCGAGACGCGGGGCTTCGCCGTCTCGGGCCACCGTGGCCCGTCGGGCGTCGAGGGTCGCTACCGGCGCGGCGAGCTCGGCGGGCTCGGTGCCGCCGAGCCGCCCGTCGACGGTGCGTACCCCCGCGGCAGCCTCGCCCGCCCGGCCGACCCGTCGGCGGCCGGAGGAGCGCTCGCCGGCATGCCGGTCGACGGCGGAGCGCTCGACCTCGCGGGCGGCGGCGTGGAGCAGGTGCTGTTCTGAGGCCCGCTCAGGCGGGACCACTCGGCACCGGGGCGACGCGCACGACGTCCGTCCGTGCCACGACCCGGTCGCGCACCTCGGCCAGCGCGACACGCGCCGGGTCCACCATGTACTCGGCGAGCGCCGCGTCGTCGGGCATCTCGATGACCTGCACCTCGCAGGGCGCGGTCGGGTCCTGGCCGGGCAGCGCGCGCACGCGCTGCACCACGCGACCGCCGTGAACGGGCACGAGCGCGAGGACCTCGTCCTCGTACCTGGCCAACGATTCGGCGTCGTCGGTCGGCCACAGCAGGACGCACAGCGTGATCGGCACGGTCGGCAGGCTACGCCCGGCAGGCGGGACGCGTCACCCGTCCGCGAGCCGCGGGGGGAACCCGCCCGTCGCGACCGGGCCCCAGCGGGTGATCGTCACGCGCACGAGGCACTTTCCCTGCGCGACCATCGCCGCGCGGTACTCGTCCCAGTCCGGGTGCTCGCCCGAGATCGCACGGTAGTAGTCGACGAGCGGCTCGACCGCGTCGGGCAGCTCGATCACCTCGGCGGTCCCGTCCACCTGGACCCACGGGTCGGAGAATCCCGGACCGAGCGACAGGAGCGACGCCTGCGACCGGCGACGCAGGTTGACGGCCTTCGCGCGCTCCGGGTACGTCGACACCACGACCCTGCCCTCGCCGTCGACCCCGTACGTCACCGGGCTGAGCTGCGGCGAGCCGTCGGAGCGCGTCGTGACGAGCACGCCGTCGTGACGCGAGCGGAGCAGCTCGACGAGCTCGTCACGCTCGACCCGGCGGGCGGTGGCGATGGTGCGGGGCATACGGATTCTCCTGGTGGGCTCGGGTGCGTCACCGACTAGACTCGCACGGGCGCTCGCGCGCCCCGACCCCCAGCACTTTCATGGAAGGACGAACTCCGTGCTCCGCACCCACACGGCCGGCTCACTGCGGGCCGAGCACACCGGTCAGACCGTCACCCTCACGGGCTGGGTCGACCGTCGGCGCGATCACGGGGGAGTGGCCTTCATCGACCTGCGCGACGCGTCCGGCATCGCCCAGGTCGTCATCCGCGACGAGTCCGTCGCCCACCCGCTCCGCAACGAGTTCGTGCTCCAGGTCACCGGCGAGGTCTCGCGGCGCCCCGACGGCAACGAGAACCCGAACCTGCCGACGGGCCAGATCGAGGTCCTCGCGAGCGACGTCGTCGTGCTCAACACGTCCGAGGCGCTGCCGTTCCAGGTGTCGACGGCGCTCGCGGACACGGAGACCATCGGCGAGGAGGCGCGCCTCAAGCACCGTTACCTCGACCTGCGTCGCCCGGCGCCCGCGCACGCCCTGCGCCTGCGCTCCAAGGTCAACCAGGCCGCCCGCCGCGTGCTCGACGCCGAGGACTTCGTCGAGATCGAGACGCCGACCCTCACGCGGTCCACGCCCGAGGGCGCGCGCGACTTCCTCGTGCCCGCGCGCCTGTCGCCCGGCTCCTGGTACGCGCTGCCGCAGTCGCCTCAGCTGTTCAAGCAGCTGCTCATGGTCGCGGGCATGGAGCGCTACTACCAGATCGCGCGCTGCTACCGCGACGAGGACTTCCGCGCCGACCGCCAGCCCGAGTTCACGCAGCTCGACGTCGAGATGAGCTTCGTCGAGCAGGACGACGTCATCGCGCTCGCCGAGAAGATCCTCGTCGCGCTGTGGGAGCTCGTCGGGTACACGATCCCGACGCCGATCCCCCGCATGACGTTCCACGACGCGATGCGCCTGTACGGCAGCGACAAGCCGGACCTGCGCTTCGGCAACCCGCTCGTCGAGCTCACGGACTACTTCAAGGACACGCCGTTCCGTGTGTTCCAGGCCGAGTACGTGGGCGCCGTCGTCATGGCCGGCGGCGCCTCGCAGCCGCGCCGCCAGTTCGACGCGTGGCAGGAGTGGGCCAAGCAGCGCGGCGCTCGCGGCCTCGCCTACGTGACGTTCCAGGAGGACGGCACGCTCGCGGGCCCGGTCGCCAAGAACCTGTCCGACGCCGAGCGCGAGGGCCTGCAGGCCGCGACGGGCGCGCAGCCGGGCGACGCGGTGTTCTTCGCCGCGGGCAAGACGAACGACTCGCGTGCGCTGCTCGGCGCCGCGCGCCAGGAGATCGCACGGCGAACGGGAGCGATCGACAGTGCTGAGTCGGCTGACGCGTGGGCGTTCGTCTGGGTCGTCGACGCGCCCCTGTTCAAGCCGACCGGGGAGGCTGCCGCCGAGGGCGACGTCACGCTCGGTAGCTCCGCCTGGACGGCTGTGCACCACGCGTTCACGTCCCCGACGCCCGAGTGGGTCGACACGTTCGAGTCCTCCCCGGGCGACGCGCTCGCGTACGCGTACGACATCGTGTGCAACGGCAACGAGATCGGCGGCGGCTCGATCCGTATCCACCGCCGCGACGTGCAGGAGCGCGTGTTCGACGTCATGGGCATCGGGCCCGAGGAGGCGCAGGAGAAGTTCGGCTTCCTGCTCGACGCCTTCAAGTTCGGCGCCCCGCCGCACGGCGGCATCGCGTTCGGCTGGGACCGCATCGTCGCGCTGCTCACGCAGTCGGACTCGATCCGCGACGTCATCGCGTTCCCCAAGTCCGGCGGCGGCTACGACCCGCTCACCCAGGCGCCCGCACCGATCACGCCGGAGCAGCGCAAGGAGGCTGGCGTCGACGCCAAGCCCGCGGCGAAGGGGGAGCCCGGGAACCTCCCGGCGGCCGCGGCGGAGTGACGACCAGCACGTCTCGCCACGAGGGCGCGCCGCCCCGGGACGACCGGGACGGCGCGCCCTCGCGTGTGCGTGCGGCGTGGGCCGACCATCCCGTCGTGCGCGCGGAGGGGCACGCCTGGGACCTGCTGGACGCCGGAGCGCGGGACGACGCGCTCGTCGTGCGCCGGCCGCTCGACGACGGCGGGGTCGGGCTGTGGGGGCTGGGGACGCCCGACGGCGTCGCGCACCTCCTCCTGGACGAGCCGCGCCTCGCGGCCGACGTGGTGCGCTCGTCCCTCCCGCACGGGACGACGGCCGCGGCGTCCGCTCTCCTCGGGGGCGCCGTCGAGCGCCTGCCGATGCACCTGCGCACCGCGCCCGTCTCCCGCTGGGACTGGTTCACCGCGACGACCGAGCCGCCCGCGCAGCCGGGGGAGGAACGCGTCGTCGCGCTGGACGGGCCCGACGGACGGGCGGCGGCGCGGGCGACGCTCGACCTCGCGAACCCGCGCGCGGAGCTGGACCCCCACGATCTCGGTACGCGGTGGTGGGGCTGGCGCGACGACGGCGGCGTGGTGCGCGGGGTCGCCGGCGCGCGGTGCCACGGACCAGGCATGCCCTGGACGATCGGTGGCGTCGCCACGGACCCGGCGGTGCGGGGCCGTGGCGTCGCGCGGGCGGTCACGGCGGTCGCCACGCGCGCCGCGCTCCGGCACGACGAGATCGTCGTCCTCGGGATGTACGCGGACAACGGCGCCGCGCGACGTGTCTACGAGCGGCTCGGGTACGCCGTCACGCAGGAGTTCGAGTCCCGCCGCTGACCCGACGTCGCCCGGACGCTCGCTCCCCGTCGCCCGGGCACCTTCTGCCGTGGGCTGCCGCTCTGCCGGGGGAGCCGTGCCTGCCGTCCCGCCCGCCGTCAGTGCGAGAGCGAGAGCCTCCGCTGCACCCGGCCCAGGGGGCCCGGCGCCCACCAGTTGAACCGGCCGAGCAGCGTCATGGTGGCCGGCACGAGGAGCAGGCGGACGATCGTGGCGTCGATGAGCACCGCGACCGCGAGCGCGAAGCCCACCTCCTTGATGACGAGGAGCTCGCCGAACACGAAGCCCGTGAACACGACGACGATGATCGCGGCGGCCGACGTGATGATCCGCCCGGACCGCTGGAGCCCGAGCCGGACCGCCTCGTCGTTCGGGTGCCCGGCGTCGTAGAGCTCCTTGACGCGCGCGAGGAGGAACACCTCGTAGTCCATCGCCAGCCCGAACGCGAACGCGACGACCAGAGCCACGACGTACGTCTCGATCCCGCCGACCGACGAGAACCCGAGGAGCCCTTCGAGGTGTCCGTCCTGGAACACCCACACGAGCACGCCGAGCGACGCCGCGAGCGAGAGCACGTTCGTGAGCAGGGCCTTGACGGGGATGACGACGGACCCGGTCATGAGGAACAGCAGGATCATGGTCGCGCCCACGACGATCCCCACCGCCCACCACACGCGTTCTCCGAGCGCGTCGAGGAAGTCCACCTGGCCGGCGGCCTGTCCCGTGACCCACACCTCCGTGCCGGCGTCGAGCGCGCGCACGTCCCGCACGACCGAGACGGCCTCGGGGCTCCCGGCGTCGCCGCCCTCGACGTGGATGCCGACGACCGCGTAGCCGTCGAGCGCCGCCGCCGGGTCCACGCGTGCGACGCCGTCGACGCCCTCGACCTCGTCCGCCCAGGCCTGCGCGTCCTCGACGCCACCCTCGACCACGGCGAGGACCTGCGGTCCCGCGCTCGACGGGTACTGCGCGGCCAGCTCGTCGACGAACTCGCGCTGGGGCGAGCTCGCGGGCAGCAGCTCGATCCCCGAGTTGCGGACGTGGATCCCGAGCACGGGCAGCGCCAGGACGACGAGCACGACGACGGTCCCGATCAGCACCCACAGCGGGTGGCGCTGGACGCGCCCGGCGAGACGGGAGAAGACGCCCTCGTCGGACTGCACGTCGGCGGTGCGCTCGAGGACGCGACGGAGCCCCGGGATCCTCCCGAGGAGCCCCGGGCGGGCGAGCCGTCGACCGGTGAAGGCGAGCAGCGCCGGCACGAGCGTGAGCGCGGTGGCGACGGCGATCAGCACGACGGCGAGCCCGCCCGCGCCCACAGAGCGCAGGATGTCGGGGCGGAAGACCATGAGGCCGCCGATCGAGATCGCGACCGTGAGGGCCGAGAACGCGACCGTGCGCCCGGCCGTCGCCATCGTCCGCACGAGCGCCTCGTGCGCGACCCCGTCGCCGCGCCGTCGCCGCAAGGCCGGGTCGTCACCGGCGTCGATCAGCCGGTGCAGCTCCTCGCGGAACCGCGAGACGACGAGGAGGCCGTAGTCGATCGACAGCCCGAGCCCGAGCACGGTGACGACGTTGACGACCGACGCGTCGACGTCGAGGAGGTATGTCAGGCCGAACAGCGCGCCGAGGCCGCTGCCGATCGACGCGATGGCTCCGGCCATGGGCATCGCGGCGGCGAGGAACCCCCCGAAGACGAGCACCATGATGAGCAGCGCGACCGGGAGCGCGACCTTCTCGCCCGTCGTCAGGTCCTCCTGCACCTGCGTCGTGATGGCGTCGATGATGAGGCCGTTCGACGCGACGAGCCCCGTCGCGTCGCCCGCCGCGTCGGGGGCGGCGGTGGCGAGCTCGCTGGGCACCGCCTCGAAGTCCTGGATGACGCGGGCAGTCACGGCGTCGGACCGCTCGGGTTCGAGGTCGGTGCGGAGGGTGACCACCGTGAGGAAGCCGTCGCCGTTCTCCGCGACGAGCGGCCGTGCCGCCTCGTCCTCGACGCCGCCGGGCAGGACGTACGGGTTGATGACGGTCTCGACGCCCTCGATCGCGACGAGACCCGCGTTGACGTCCGTCATGGCGTCGGCGACCGCGGTGTCCGCCGGGTCGACGCCGCGGACCAGGAGCGTGACCTCGGGTCCGCTGTCGTCGTTCTCGGCGAGGATCTCGTCCGCCCGGGCGCTCGGGGAGCCGGGCACCGACGGTGCCCCGGTCGTCACACGGTCGAACAGCCCTTCGCCCTGGACACCGAACAGCGCGAGCGCGAAACCCACCGCCGTGAGCACGACCCAGACGAGGACCGTGAGGCGGGGATGACGGGCGATACGTCGACCGAGGCTGGAGAACACGAGCGTCAGCATCCCACCCGTGCTGGTGGCCTGTCAGATCGCGCCGTGCCCTGGGGACGACCTTCACCCGACCTCCCCAGCGGTCTGCGGCGTCGGTGGCGGTGCGTAGGCTCGTCCGCATGCCCACCCCGCCCACCGGCGACCTGTTCGGCGGCGACCTGTTCGGTGCCGCGACCTCCGGCACCCAGGGGACACCCCGTCCCGGCCCCGGCGCGCCCCTCGCCGTCCGCATGCGTCCGGCGACCCTGGACGAGGTCGCCGGTCAGTCCCACCTGCTCGTGCCGGGGTCGCCCCTGCGCCGGCTCATCGAGGCCGGGGAGCCGGGCGCGTCACGCGCGGCCCCGGGATCGGTGATCCTGTGGGGCCCGCCGGGCACGGGCAAGACGACGCTCGCGTACCTCATCGCGACGGCGTCCGGTCGCCGGTTCGTCGAGCTGTCCGCCGTGACGGCCGGCGTGAAGGACGTGCGCACCGTCGTCGAGGACGCGCGTCGCCGCCTCGCGACCGGGGGCGAGGAGACCGTCCTGTTCATCGACGAGGTCCACCGCTTCTCCAAGTCCCAGCAGGACGCGCTGCTGCCGAGCGTGGAGAACCGCTGGGTCACGCTCGTCGCGGCGACCACGGAGAACCCCAGCTTCTCGGTGAACTCGCCGCTGCTCTCCCGGTCCCTCCTGCTCACCCTGCAGCCGCTGGACGACGACGACGTGCGCGCCCTCGTGCGGCGCGCCGTCGCCGACGCGCGCGGCCTGGACGGTCTCGTCGAGCTCACGGACGAGGCGGAGGGCCACCTCGTCCGGCTCGCCGGCGGCGACGCCCGCAAGGCGCTCACGGTGCTTGAGGCCGCGGCCGGTGCCGCGCTCTCGGACGCGCCGGGCGGCGCTCCCGCCGTCGTCGACCTCGACACGGTCGAGCGCGCCGTCGACGTCGCGGCCGTGCGGTACGACCGGGACGGCGACCAGCACTACGACGTGGTGTCCGCGTTCATCAAGTCGATGCGCGGCTCCGACGTGGACGCGTCGCTGCACTATCTCGCGCGCATGATCGCGGCGGGGGAGGACCCGCGGTTCATCGCGCGCCGCATCGTCATCGCGGCCGCCGAGGACGTCGGCATGGCGGACCCGTCGGCGCTCCAGACCGCCGTCGCCGCCGCGCAGGCCGTGCAGCTCATCGGCATGCCGGAGGGGCGCATCGTCCTCGCCGAGGCGGTCGTGCACCTCGCGACGGCCCCGAAGTCGAACGCGGCGTACCTCGGGATCGACGCGGCCCTGGCCGACGTGCGCGCCGGTCGGGCGGGCTCGGTGCCGCCGCACCTGCGCGACGCGCACTACCCGGGCGCGAAGCAGCTGGGCCACGGCGCGGGGTACCGGTACGCGCACGACGCCCCGCACGCCGTCGCCCCGCAGCAGTACCTGCCCGACTCGCTCGACGGCGCGCGGTACTACACGCCGAGCGACCGCGGCTACGAGCGTCAGGTCGCCGAGCGGCTGGCGCGCGTGCGGGAGATCCTCGACCAGCGCGTGCGGTAGACTTCTCAGGTTGCCTTCCGGCGACCACCTGGGACCTCGGCCCCGACCCGTCGTCTCTCCTCCAGGAGAGCCTCGTGGTCCATCGGCTGGTCCCGCACCCGGCTCTCGGCGTCTCGTCGATGAGGACGGGTGTGACGTCAGTACCCACACGACAGGAATGAGATACCGCTGTGACGTCTGTCAAGCGCTCGCGCCGCCAGGTCCGCCTGAGCCGCGCCCTGGGCATCGCCCTCACCCCGAAGGCCGTCAAGCACTTCGAGAAGCGCCCGTACCCCCCGGGCGAGCACGGCCGTGCGCGCCGTCGTACCGAGTCGGACTACGCGGTCCGTCTGCGCGAGAAGCAGCGTCTGCGCGCGCAGTACATGCTGCGCGAGAAGCAGCTCGCCCGCGCGTACGAGGACGCCCGCAAGGACAAGGGCCTGACCGGTGAGGCGCTCGTCGAGAACCTCGAGACCCGTCTCGACGCGCTCGTCCTGCGTGCCGGCTTCGCCCGCACGATCCTGCAGGCGCGCCAGCACGTGACGCACCGCCACATCCTCGTGGACGGCAAGATCGTGGACCGCCCGTCGTTCCGCGTGAAGCCCGGCCAGACCCTCCAGGTCAAGCCGAAGAGCCAGGCGACCACGCCGTTCCAGGTCGCGGCCGCGGGCGCGCACCGCGACGTGCTGCCGGCCGTCCCGGCCTACCTCGACGTCCAGCTCGAGAAGCTCAGCGCGATCCTCGTGCGTCGCCCGAAGCGTGCCGAGGTCCCCGTGACCTGCGAGGTCCAGCTCGTCGTCGAGTACTACGCTCGCTGAGTCCCGCTCCGGACGCCTCGCTCACCGCTTCGTCGGCGAGCGAGGCGTTCGTGCGTCCGGGCAGGTTCTGTCGGCACGTCCGACGGCCGGGTCGGGACCCCTGCGGGCCGTCGACGGCGCGGGGCGGGTAGTGTTTCGCGCAGCCCGTGCGTGCGGCGTGACCAGCATGACCAGGCGGCGAGCGGCGTCGTGGCCCGTCGGGCGCAGGCCTGCGGGACCGTGACCAGACAACGTGGATCAGGCACAGGAGGAAGAATGTCCCTGGGAGATGTGGCCGGCCTCATCGCGGCGATCGCCTTCGTGCTGCTCGTGGGCCTGCTCGCGGTGCCCCTCCTCAAGCTCGGCCGCGTGCTCGACGAGGCGCGCGCGAGCATCAAGGAGGTCACGGACCACTCCGTCCCGATCCTCGACGAGGCGGCGACGACGGTGGCGACCACCAACAGCCAGCTCGTCAAGGTGGACACCATCACCACGTCGGCCGCCCAGGTGAGCGAGAACGTCTCCGCGCTCACCGGCCTGTACGCGGCGACGTTCGGTGCGCCGCTCGTCAAGGTCGCGGCGTTCACCTACGGCGTGCGGCAGGCGTTCGCCCGCTCGTTCGGCCGGTCGTCCGGTGGCGGAGCCTCGTCCGGCGAGAAGGGCTCGCGCTGATGCGCCGCGTCTTCTGGGTCGGGGTGGGCGTCGCGATCACCGTCGTCGTGGTCGTCAAGGGCCGACAGGTCCTCGCGCGCTATGCGCCCGCGTCGCTCGTCGACCAGGCCACAGACCGCGTCAACGGCCTCGGTGAGAGGGCCGTGCACCTCGTGCGCGACTTCCGCACGGAGTTCACCACGGCGCGCGACGCGCGCGAGCGCGAGCTCCTGGCGGCCCTGCTCGCCGAGGGGCAGGAGGACCCCGACGCGGTCCGCGCGCGTCGCGCCACCGCCGGCCGGCACACGAGACCGGACGCGCGCGCAGACGGCGACGACGACGAGGACCTCCTCGGCTACTCCTTCTGACGCCCGAACGCCTGCCCGAACCCTGTGGCCCTGACGGGCCCGCCCTCCACGAAGACCGAAGGACATCATGCGCACCGCCGAGATCCGCAAGCGCTGGCTCGACTACTTCGCCGACCGCGATCACACCGTGGTCCCCTCGGCGTCCCTCGTCTCGCCCGACCCGTCGACGCTGTTCACCATCGCCGGCATGGTCCCGTTCATCCCGTACATGACGGGTGAGCAGACGCCGCCGTGGGACCGCGCGACGAGCGTGCAGAAGTGCGTGCGCACGCTCGACATCGACGAGGTCGGCAAGACGACGCGGCACGGCACGTTCTTCCAGATGAACGGCAACTTCTCGTTCGGGGACTACTTCAAGGAAGGCGCGATCACCTACGCCTGGGACCTCATCACGAGGCCGCAGGCCGAGGGTGGCTACGGCTTCGACCCCGAGACCATCTGGGTCACCGTCTACCACGACGACGACGAGGCGCGTCAGCTGTGGAAGCGCATCGCCGGGCTGCCGGACGAGCGCATCCAGGCGCGGGGCAAGGCGGACAACTACTGGACGACGGGCCAGCCCGGCCCGGCCGGCCCGTGCTCGGAGATCTACGTCGACCGCGGTCCCGCGTACGGCAAGGAGGGCGGGCCCGTCGTCGACGAGGACCGCTACCTCGAGATCTGGAACCTCGTGTTCATGCAGTACGCGATCGACGACGTGCGCTCCAAGGAGGAGTTCCGCATCGTCTCCGAGCTCGCGCGCAAGAACATCGACACGGGCATGGGCCTCGAGCGTGTCGCATACCTGCTCCAGGGCAAGGACAACCTCTACGAGATCGACGAGGTCTTCCCCGTCATCTCGGCCGCGCAGGAGCTCTCGGGCAAGCGCTACGGGGCGAACCGTGACGACGACGTGCGCATGCGCGTCGTCGCCGACCACGTGCGCTCCGCGCTCATGATCATCAGCGACGGCGTGCGCCCCTCGAACGAGGGCCGCGGCTACGTCCTGCGCCGCCTGCTGCGCCGCTCGGTGCGTGCAATGCGGCTGCTGGGCGTGGACGACCAGGCGCTGCCGGCGCTGTTCCCCGTGAGCCGCGACGCCATGGCCGCCTCCTACCCGGAGGTCGCGACGGACTTCGAGCGCATCTCCTCGATCGCGTACGCCGAGGAGGACGCGTTCCGGCGCACCCTGACCTCGGGGACGACCATCCTCGACACGGCCGTCGCGAAGGCCAAGGCCTCCGCCGGCGCGAGCGGCACGCCCGTGCTCGGCGGGGACCAGGCGTTCGCGCTGCACGACACCTACGGGTTCCCGATCGACCTCACGCTCGAGATGGCGGCCGAGCAGGGCGTCCAGGTGGACGAGAAGGCGTTCCGCTCCCTCATGGCCGAGCAGCGCACGCGCGCCCGCGCCGACGCGCTCGCGAAGCGCTCCGGCGGCGTCGACACCGCTGCGTACGAGTCGCTCGCCACCGAGCTGTCCGCGCCCGTCGAGTTCCTCGGCTACACCGAGTCGACCGCGGCCGTGAAGGTGGCCGGGCTGCTCGTCGACGGCGTGCCCGCTCCCGCGGCGACCGCTCCGGCGGACGTCGAGGTCGTGCTCGACCGCACGCCGTTCTACGCGGAGGCCGGCGGCCAGCTCGCGGACCACGGCACGATCGTGCTCGACGGCGGCGCGACCATCGAGGTCGACGACGTGCAGCGCCCGATCAAGGGCTTGTCGGTGCACCGCGGTCGACTCGTCGAGGGCACCGCGGCGCTGGGCGATCCGGGCACGGCGACGATCGACACGGCGCGGCGCAAGGCGATCAGCCGCGCCCACTCGGCGACCCACATGATCCACAAGGCGCTGCAGGAGTCGCTCGGCAAGGACGCGACGCAGGCCGGGTCGGAGAACGCGCCGAGCCGCATCCGCTTCGACTTCCGCCGCTCGTCGGCGGTGCCGGGCGGGGCGCTGTCGGAGATCGAGGAGCGGGTCAACACCCAGCTCGCCGAGAACCTCGACGTGACGGACCAGCTCATGCCGATCGCCGAGGCGCGCGCGATGGGCGCGATGGCGCTGTTCGGCGAGAAGTACGGCGACACCGTGCGCGTCGTGTCGATCGGCGGGGACTGGTCGCGCGAGCTGTGCGCGGGCACGCACGTGCAGCGCACGGGCCAGCTCGGTCTCGTCACGCTGCTCGGCGAGTCGTCGATCGGGTCCGGCGTGCGCCGCGTCGACGCTCTGGTGGGTGACGGCGCGTACGGCTTCCAGGCCAAGGAGCACGCGCTCGTCGGCCAGCTCACCGGCCTGCTCAACGTGCGCAGCGACGAGCTGCCCGACCGGGTGGGCTCGCTCGTGTCGCGGCTGCGCGACGCCGAGAAGGAGCTCGCCCAGCTGCGGCAGGCGCAGCTGCTCGCCGCGGCGAGCGGCCTCGCCGCAGGCGCGGAGCGCGCGGGCGACGTGCGCGTCGTCGTGCACGACGCCGGGGAGGTCGCCTCGGCGGACGACCTGCGGGCGCTCGCCCTCGACGTGGGCGGTCGCCTCGGGGAGTCCGAGCCGAGCGTCGTCGCCGTCGGCGGTGTCGCGAAGGGCCGCCCGCAGGTGGTCGTCGTGACGAACGCGGCCGCGCGCGCGGCCGGGCTGCGTGCGGGCGCGCTCGCGAAGACCGCGGCCCAGACGCTCGGCGGCGGAGGCGGCGGCAAGGACGACATGGCCCAGGGCGGCGGCACCGACGTCTCGGCGCTGCCCGCCGCTCTCCAGGGCGTGCGCGACGGCGCCTCCGCGGCCGCGTGACGGTGCCCGCCGTTCCCCTGCCCGACGCCGGGCGCGCCCTCCCACGGGGGGCGCGCCTGGGCGTCGACGTCGGCAGCGTGCGTGTCGGCCTGGCCGCGAGCGATCCCGACGGCCTCGTCGCGACGCCGGTCGAGACGCTGGCCCGGGACGCCGCCGCAGGTCAGGGCGTCCCGCGGTGCGTCGCCCGCATCACGGCGGAGGTCGAGGAGCGGGGCGCGGCCGTCGTGTACGTCGGCCTGCCGCGACACCTCTCCGGCGCCGAGGGCGCCGCTGCCCAGGACGCCCGGGCGTACGCTGAGTCGGTGGCCCGCGCCGTCGCACCCGTCCCGGTCCACCTCGTCGACGAGCGGATGACGACGGTCAGCGCCCACCAGGCGCTGCACGCCGCAGGCCGCTCGGGCCGCAAGCACCGCGCGGTCGTCGACCAGGCGGCGGCCGTTATCATCCTGCAGACCGCTCTCGACGCCGAGCGGGGCGCGGGGGCGCGCGCCGGAGAACCGGTAGACCCGACAGGAGACCACCGACAGTGACCGACCTGTTCGAACGTCCCACCGTCCAGGGGGACCAGCAGCCGGCGCGCTCCTCGCGCTCGGCGGAGCGTGCGCGCCGCGCGGCGAAGAAGCGCAAGGCGCGGCGTCGTCGCCGCGCCGCGATCGTGGTGCTCGTCTCGCTGCTCGTCGTGGGCGGAGCCGGCTACGTCATCTCGCAGAACGTCACGAGCCTGTTCGGGTTCGACAACCCGCTCGAGGCGAAGGACTTCGAGGGTCCGGGCACCGACCCCGTCGACGTCGTGATCGAGCCGGGCTCGACGGGACGCGACATGGGGGCGGCGCTCGTCGACGCGGGCGTGGTCGCAAGCACCGCGGCGTTCGTCGAGGCGTTCGAGGCCAACCCGAGCGCCGGCACGATCCAGCCCGGGACGCACACGCTGCTCAAGGGCATGAGCGCGGAGTACGCCGTCGCGCGCCTGGTCGCGAACGACAGCCGGGTCGAGACGAAGATCACCATCCCGGAGGGATGGACGGTCGAACGGGTGCTCGCGCAGACGTCCTCCGTGACCGGTATCCCCGTCGAGGAGCTCCAGGCGGCGATGGCAGACACCGCGGCGACCGGCCTGCCCGCCGAGGCGAACGGGAACTACGAGGGGTGGCTCTACCCGACGACGTACGTCCTGGAACCGGACGAGACGACGGCCCTCGGAGTGATCCAGCGCATGGTCAGCCAGACGGTTCTCGAGCTCGACGGTCTCGGCGTCCCCGCGGCCGACCGACAGACCGTCCTCACCAAGGCATCCCTCATCGAGCGCGAGGCGAAGCACGACGAGGACCGCCCGAAGATGGCGCGCGTCATCGAGAACCGGCTCGCGGTCGGCGAGCGGCTCGGGATCGATGCGGCCGTCGCGTACGGCGCTGGGAAGTCCGGGGAGGACCTCACGCGGGACGACCTGGCCGACACGAGCAACCCGTACAACCTGCGCGCGCTGACCGGGCTGCCGCCGGGGCCGATCGCCTCGCCTGGCAAGGCGTCCGTCGAAGCCGTGCTGAACCCCGAGCCGGGGGACTGGATGTTCTGGGTCACCGTGAACCTCGACACCGGCGAGACGATCTTCACGGAGACCTACGCGGAGCACCAGGTGTACGAGCAGCAGCTCAAGCAGTGGCTCGAGGAGAACGCCGGGTGAGCGGGTCGTCCGCGCCGCGGCGGGCGGCGGTCCTCGGGCACCCGGTCGCGCACTCGCTGTCCCCGGTCCTGCACCGGGCCGCCTACGACGCGCTCGGGCTCGACGGCTGGCGGTACGAGGCGATCGACACGACCGAGGAGCAGCTCCCCGCGTTCGTGTCGTCGCTCGACGCGTCGTGGGCCGGGCTGAGCCTGACGATGCCGCTCAAGCACGCCGTGATCCCGCTGCTCGACCACGTCGACCCGCTGGCGAACGTGGTGGGTGCGGTGAACACGCTCGTGGTGCAGCCGACGGGCGGTCGGCGCCCGACGTTCGTCGGGACGAACACGGACGTCCACGGCCTCGTCGCCGCGCTCCGCGAAGGGCTGGCGGAACGCTCCGTGAGGTCTGCCGTCGTGCTCGGCGCGGGCGCGACCGCGGCATCCGCCCTCGCCTCCCTCGCCGAGCTCGGCTGCACGTCCCCGACGGTGCTGGTCCGCTCGCTCGGTCGCACCGGCGGGCTCCAGCGCGCCGCGCACCGCATGGGCGTCGAGCCGCGGTTCGAGGTCCTCGACCCGTCGGGAGCGGCGGTGCACGATCGCCTCGCCGGGGCCGACGTCGTCGTCGCGACGCTGCCGTCGCGCGCCGCGGACCCGGTGGCGGACGCGCTCGCGACGTCCGGGAGCACGCCCGGGGGAGTCCTCCTCGACGTGGTCTACGACCCCCGGCCGACGGCACTCTCCGTAGCGTGGGCCGCGGCGGGAGGGACCGTCGTCGGCGGCGAGCGCATGCTCCTGCACCAGGCGGCCGAGCAGGTCCGTCTCATGACGGGTCGTCCCGCCCCGTTGGCGGCGATGGACGCGGCCCTCGAGTCGGCGCTCGTCGCGGCCTGACCGCACTGGCCGACCGCTCGCGCCGGTGCGACGAGGTGCACCGCGGGGCCTCAGGCCAGGCCGTACGCCCGGACGACAGCGTCGCCGCCGACTGCGGCCAGGCCGGCACCGAGCACCATGAACGGCCCGAACGGCACGGCGGTCGAGCGCGTCGCGCGACGCAGCGCGAGCAGCGCGACCGCCCACACGCCCCCGAGGACGAACGGCGCGACGAGACCGACGACGAGCTCCGCCCAGCCGAGCCAGGCGAGCGCGGTCCCGAGCAGGCCGGCGAGCTTGACGTCGCCGAACCCGAGCCCGGGTGGGTGCACGAGCCGCAGCGCGGCGAAGGCGCCGAAGCCGAACAGCGCTCCGCAGAGCGCGCGCACGAGCGCGGGACCGTCGCCCGTCAGGAGCGCTGCCAGGGCGAGGAGGACCGTGGCCACGGCCCACACCGGCAGCAGCACGGCGTCGGGCAGGCGGTGGGTCCGTGCGTCGACGACGGCCAGCAGCGCGCACCCCGCGGCGACCAGGACCAGGGCGGGCGTCCCGGCGGTGAGGCCCGACCACCACGCCACGAGGCCGGCGGCACCCAGCGCCGCCAGCCGGGCGCCGCGGCCTGCGTGGGCGAGCTCCGCCCGGGCACGCCGGGGCCAGGCCGAGCCTGTCCCGGCGGCCCTGCGCGACCCTGCGTCGCGCGCCGGCGCCTCCTGCCGCTCCGGCTCCCGGCGTCCGGCTCTCGCGACCCGGACCTTCCCCGCCGCCCCCTGATTCGTCATGCGCGGCACCGTAGCGCGCCCGTGGGACCGGGCGCCGACGTCGTCCACAGGTCCGTGCGCCGCCCGTGGTCCGCAGTGCGGGCGCCCGCCGGACGCCTGCCGGACGCGTGGGAGGATGGCGATCATGCTGCGTTGGTTGACATCGGGTGAGTCGCACGGTCAGGCGCTGGTCGGGATCCTGGACGGGCTCCCCGCGGGCGTCGAGCTCACGACGGCCGACGTGCAGGCCGCCCTGGCGCGCCGTCGCCTCGGCTACGGGCGCGGGTCGCGCCAGAAGTTCGAGCAGGACGAGCTGCGGATCCTCGGCGGGCTGCGCCACGGGCGCACGCAGGGCGGGCCGCTCGCCCTGGAGATCGCGAACTCCGAGTGGCCGAAGTGGGTCGACGTCATGTCGTCGGACCCCGTGCCGCCGGAGGCCCTGCTCGTCGACGCCGGGACGGGCGACGTGCGGGAGATCGCGCGCAACCGTCCGCTCACGCGCCCGCGACCGGGGCACGCCGACCTGGTCGGCATGCGCAAGTACGGCTTCGAGGACGCGCGACCCGTCCTCGAGCGCGCGTCGGCGCGCGAGACCGCGACGCGCGTCGCGCTCGGGGCCGCGGCGGCGAGGTTCCTGGAGCAGGCGCTCGGCGTGCGTCTCGTCTCGCACGTCGTGGGCATCGGTCCCGTCGAGGTGCCCGACGACGCACCCGTCCCGGGTCCGGACGACGTCGCCGCGCTCGACGCCGACCCGGTGCGCTGCTTCGACGCGGCGACGTCCGCAGCGATGGTCGCGGAGATCGACGACTGCCAGAAGGCCGGCGACACGCTGGGCGGCGTCGTCGAGGTGCTCGCCTACGGCGTGCCGTCGGGGATCGGGACGTACGCGCAGAGCGACCGCCGCCTCGACGCGCGCCTCGCCGCCGTCCTCATGGGCATCCAGGCGATCAAGGGCGTCGAGGTCGGTGACGGGTTCCGCACCGCGCGCCGCCGCGGCTCCGCCGCGCACGACGAGATCGAGCGCGGCGACGACGGCCGCATCCGTCGCCTGAGCAACCGCGCGGGCGGCGTCGAGGGCGGCATGAGCAACGGCGAGGTCGTGCGCGTGCGCGCCGCGATGAAGCCGATCTCCACGGTGCCGCGCGCGCTCGCGACGGTGGACGTCGCCACGGGGGAGACGGCGACCGCGCAGCACCAGCGCTCCGACGTGTGCGCCGTGCCGCCGGCGGCCGTCGTCGCGGAGGCCATGGTCGCGCTCGTGCTCGCCGAGCAGGTGCTCGAGAAGTTCGGCGGCGACTCGGTCGCCGAGGTGCGCCGCAACGCCGAGTCCTACCTCGCCGCGATCCCGGAACTCCAGCGCTGATGACTCCCGTCGCCCCCGGCACCCGCCCCGTCGTCGTCCTCCTCGGACCGCCCGGCAGCGGCAAGTCCACCGTCGCGCGCCACCTCGCCGAGCAGCTGGGCCTCGCGCAGCGCGACACCGACACGGACGTCGAGACGGTCGCCGGCATGTCCGTGGCCGACATCTTCGTCGAGCACGGCGAGCCACGGTTCCGCGAGCTCGAGCGCGAGGCCGTCACGACCGCTCTCGCGACCCACGACGGCGTGCTCGCCCTGGGTGGCGGTGCCGTCCTCGACGATCACGCCCAGGCAGCGCTCGAGGCGTACGCGGCGCAGGGCGGCGTCGTGGTGTTCCTCGACGTGAGCCTCGCGCACGCCGCCCCGCGCGTCGGCTTCAACCAGGCCCGGCCGCTGCTCCTCGGGAACCCGCGGGCCCGCTGGGCCGCCCTCATGGAGGCCCGCCGCCCCGTCTACGAGCGCCTGGCCACGGTGCGCGTCCTCACCGACGCGCGCACGCCCGCCCAGGTCGCCGACGAGGTCCGGGCGCACCTCCGGGAACAGGCGACCGGCCCCGACCACCTCGCGCCCACCGCAGGACGCACGACCACGGAGGACCCCGCGTGACCGACAGCACCCCGGCCGCCACCCCCGCACCGGCACCCGCCCGGGTGCGGGTGCCCGGCGACCAGCCCTACGACGTCGTCATCGGGCGCCACCTGCTCGGTGAGCTGCCCGCGCTGCTGGGCGACGGCGTGCGCCGCGTCCTCGTCGTGCACCCCGCGGCCCTCGCCGCGACGGCCGACGTCGTCCACGAGGACCTCAAGGCCTCGGGGTACGAGGCGTTCGTCGCCGAGGTGCCCGACGCCGAGGAGGCGAAGACCGCCCAGGTCGCCGCCTTCCTCTGGGGCGTGCTCGGGCAGGCCGACTTCACGCGCTCCGACGCGATCGTCACGGTCGGCGGCGGCGCGACCACCGACCTCGGGGGCTTCGTCGCCGCGACGTGGCTGCGCGGCATCCGCGTGGTGCACGTCCCGACGACGCTGCTCGCGATGGTCGACGCGGCGGTGGGCGGCAAGACAGGCATCAACACCGCCGAGGGCAAGAACCTCGTCGGCTCGTTCCACCCGCCGGCGGGCGTCCTGTGCGACCTCGCGTCGCTCGAGTCGCTCGGCCGCTGGGACTTCGTCGCGGGCCTCGCCGAGGTCGTCAAGACGGGGTTCATCGCGGACGAGCGCATCCTCGAGCTCGTCGAGGAGCACGCCGAGGCGCTGCGCGAGTGGGGCGTGCGGGAGACGACGCCGCAGACGTGGGCCGTCGTCGCCGAGCTCGTCGAGCGGTCCGTCGCGGTCAAGGCACGCGTCGTGGGGGAGGACCTCAAGGAGTCGGGCCTGCGCGAGATCCTCAACTACGGGCACACGCTCGGCCACGCGGTCGAGCTCACCGAGCGCTACCAGTGGCGCCACGGCGCGGCGGTGTCGGTCGGGATGGTGTTCGCGGCCGAGCTCGCGCGGCTCGCGGGAAAGCTGGACGACGACGTCGTCGAGCGGCACCGGACGATCCTCGGCACGCTCGGCCTGCCGCTCACGTACCGCGGCGACCGGTGGGAGCAGCTGCTCTCGGCGATGCGCCGCGACAAGAAGTCGCGCGGTGACCTGCTGCGGTTCGTCGTGCTCGACGACGTCGCGCGCCCGACCCGCCTCGAGGGCCCCGACCCGACCCTGCTCGCCGCCGCGTACGCCGAGATCAGCGCCGACGCGCCCGTCGGTCGCGGTCCCGTCGCCCTCTGACCCGATGGCGCGACCGGACGACGGGTCGCGTGGGCCGGTCGAGGACCTGCCGCCCGACGACCCCGACCTCGCGGCGATCCGTCGGCGCGAGGAGAGGATGCCGCGGGCGCTCGCCGTGGGCCTCGGCGCCCTCTGCGGGGTCGCGACGGCGGTCACCCTCCTCACGTCCGGTACCGCGCGCTGGGCGGCGGGCTTCTTCGCGGTGCTCTTCCTGCTCGCTGCTGCGGGGTCTCTCGTCGCGCTCGGCCGCGCGCACCGCCGCTGGGCGCCGGCAGCCGGTGCGGTGCCCGTCGCCCGGTGGACGGGGACGGGTCGCGGGAGCCCGGAGACGTCGTCGCGCGTCACGGTGGTGGAGCTGTCACGCGAGCTCGTGCCCGTCCCCTCGGCGCGGTACGCGCATCTCGAGCTCTACCGCCCGCGCGCGCTGCGGGGGCCGGTGACGCTCGAGGTCTTCCGTCTCGCGCCGGGCGGACGGTCCGGCGGTCCGGTGCGGGTGGGGTGCGCGGGCCGGGTCGCGTGGGCCACGACGCTCGAGCTCAGCGACGAGCCCCGGCCGCGCCGTCGCGAGCCACGACGCCACACCCCGGACCTCTCGCGGTCCTGACGCCGCTCGCGTGCACGGGTGCGACGTCGGCCACGCCCTGCGGTCAGGAAGGGAGTGGGCGCCACCGCCCGCGGCGCGCCAGGACGTCGCGGAGCACGTCGGCGCGGTCGGTGACGATCCCGTCCACGCCGAGGTCGATCAGTCGCTCCATGTCCGCGACGGCGTTGACGGTCCACACGTGCACCGCGAGGCCCGCGGCGTGGGCGGTGCGCACGAACCGGCGGTCGACGAGCCGCACGCGGCCGACGCGCTCGGGCACCTGCAGGCAGTCCACCCCGACCCGGCGACGGCGCAGCGGCACCCCGGTCCGGGCGGCGAGCACCACCGAGGCGACCTCCGGCTGTGCGGCGGACGTGGCGACGGGCCGGGACAGGCGCGCGACCGTGGCGCGGCGCCGCGCGGCGGAGAACGACGCCACGCACACCCGGTCGTGCGCGCGCGTGCGCTCGATGACCTCGGCGACCGGCGCGACGGCGGCCGACGACTTGACGTCCACGTTGACGCGCAGGTCCGGCCAGGCGCCGAGCAGGTCCTCCAGGGCAGGGACCGGCTCGCGCCCGCCGATGCGCGCCCGCCGCACGGTGCGCCACGGCTGGCGCGCGACGAGACCGTGCCCGTCGGTCGTCCGGTCGAGGGACGCGTCGTGCAGCGCCACGGCGACGCCGTCGCTCGTGGCGTGCGCGTCCGTCTCGACGTAGCGGTAGCCGAGGTCGCGCGCGGCCTCGAACGCTGCGAGCGAGTTCTCCAGGCCGGTCGGCGCGAACCCCCGGTGGGCGAGCGCGACGAAGCCCGGGTGCAGGTACGGGGTGCTCCTGAGGGCGTCGGTCGTCACCCTGTCAGCGTGCCCGACGGCGCGTCCCCTCGCCCGCCGGGCCGACGACAGCGCGCGGGGCGGGGGTGGATCGCGCGTGCGGGCGGCGGGTGTGGACAGCCGGGGCGGTGGGCGTGGACGGTGCGCCGGTCCGGGTGCGCCCGGCGCTAGGGTCGGGGGCATGGATCGCGTGCTCGTCCTCAACGGACCCAACCTCGGCCGGCTCGGTGTGCGGGAGCCCGAGATCTACGGCTCGGCGACGCTCGCCGACCTCCGCGAGGCCGTGGTGCGGTGGGGTGCGGCGCTGGGCCTCGACGTCGAGGCGCGCCAGACGGACGATGAGGCGCAGCTGCTCGCCTGGCTCCACGAAGCCGTCGACGCCCGCGCCCACGTGGTGCTCAACCCGGCCGCCTTCACGCACTACTCCTACGCGGTGCGCGACGCCGCGGCGCAGGTCACCACCTCGGGCCTGCTCCTCGTGGAGGTCCACCTCAGCAACCCCGCCGCACGCGAGGCGTTCCGCAGCCACTCGGTCGTCGGTGCGGTCGCGACGGGGACCGTCGCAGGCTTCGGGTTCGACTCGTACCGGCTCGCCCTGGAGGCCGTGGGCGCACGCCTGAAGAGCGACGAGGCGCGCCCTTGATGGGGCCCGATCAAGGCCGGGGTATTGATCTCGACGGATCAAGGGTCTAGCCTGGAGGCCATGTTCGTCCTGACGGTGGACCAGCGGGGCAGCACCGGGCACGCCGACCGCGTGCCGGCGCTCCTGCGCCACCTGCACGAGCTCCTCGACGGCCGCCCGGGCGTCGTGGTGGGGTTCGACCGCACCGTGGGGGACGAGGTGCAGGGCGTGCTCGACGACCCCGAGACCGTCCTCGACGTCGTCCTCGACCTCCTGCGCGACGGCGGCTGGAGCGTCGGCCTGGGCGTCGGGCCCGTCGACGAGCCGCTCCCTGCCGTGTCCCGCGAGGCGTCGGGCGAGGCGTTCGTCCGGGCGAGGGAGGCCGTCGACCAGGCGAAGTCCCGCACCGCAACGGCGCCCGTCGCCGTGCGCGGGGGACGGCCGGGGCGGGCCGAGGAGGTCGAGGCGCTCGTCCGGCTCCTCGCGGCCGTCGCGGCGCGACGCACCACGCACGGGTGGGAGGCCGTCGACACGCTCGCCGATGTCGGTGGCACCCAGAAGGATGTTGCCCGCAGGCTCGCGATCAGCGAGCAGGCGGTGAGCCAGAGGCTGCGTTCCGCCCTCTGGCCCGAGGAGGCGGCGGCCCGGCCCGTCGTCGTGAGGCTGCTGGGGGAGACCGACGCATGACGGATCCGGTGACGATCGTGTGGACCGTCGTCGTCTGGGTGGTGGCGCTCGCGGCGAGCGTGCTCGGCGGCGCGCCGGTGACGCAGGGCGTGCTCCGTGCGGCGGCCCGCCCGGGGAGGCTGGGACGGCTGCGTCGCCAGTCCGGGGTCGACCCGGCGACGGTGCCCGTGCCTCCGCCCCCCACGACGGGCACCATCGGGACGGAGGCGGTGAAGGCCCTGCGGGGCGGCACGTGGATCGGCTTCCTCGAACGCTTCGCGATCACCGGCTGCCTGCTCGCCGGGTACCCCTCGGGCATCGCGTTCGTCGTCGCGATCAAGGGCCTCGGGCGCTACCCCGAGCTGCGCGAGCACCCCGTGGCGTCGGAGCGGTTCGTCGTCGGCACGCTCGCCTCGATGTCCTGGGCGGCGGTCGTCGGTGTCGTCGCCGACGCCGTGCTCGGTGCGCTCCGGTAGGATCGACGAGGCCCATCTGCCGCTCCGCCCTCGACCGGACGTGACCGTCCGCCAGAGCCGCGCGATCATCGCGTGCCCGGCGCCTCGTGCCGAGCCCGGTGGGACGGCCACGTGCAGCCCCCAGAAGACCCTGCGACAGGAAGACGAACGTGGCGACGACCAACGACATCAAGAACGGCACCGTGCTCCGGATCGACGGCCAGCTGTGGAGCGTCATCGAGTTCCAGCACGTCAAGCCCGGCAAGGGTGGCGCGTTCGTCCGGACGAAGATCAAGAACGTCCTCACGGGCAAGACCGTCGACAAGACGTTCAACGCCGGCCTGAAGATCGAGACGGCCAACGTGGACCGCCGCGACTTCCAGTACCTGTACATGGACGGTGCGGACTACGTGTTCATGGACACGTCGACGTACGACCAGATCACGGTCCCGGCGGCGACCGTCGGCGACGCGAAGGACTACCTCCTCGAGAGCCAGAACGTGCTCATCGCGTCGAACGAGGGCCAGCCGCTGTACGTCGAGCTCCCTCCGTCCGTCGTGCTCGAGATCACCTACACCGAGCCGGGCCTGCAGGGCGACCGCTCGACCGGTGGCACCAAGCCCGCGACGCTCGAGACCGGCGCGCAGATCCAGGTCCCGCTCTTCCTCGAGCAGGGCACGAAGGTCAAGGTCGACACGCGTGACGGGTCGTACCTCGGCCGCGTGAACGACTGACGGGCCGGCACACTCACATGGGAGCACGCACCAAGGCGCGCAAGCGCGCGCTCGACGTCCTCTTCGAGGCGGAGCAGCGCACGGTCGACCCCGCGACGCTGCTCGCGGACCGTCTGGTCGACCCGGGCGCCGCGCAGTCCGCGGTGCCCCAGTACACGGTCGACATCGTCGAGGGCGTGCTCGCGCACCGCGACCGCATCGACGAGCTGCTCGAGACCTACTCCCACGGGTGGACGCTCGAGCGCATGCCCGCGGTCGACCGTGCGCTGCTGCGCATCGGCGGCTGGGAGATCCTCTTCAACGACGACGTCCCGGACGTCGTCGCGATCGACGAGGCCGTCGACCTCGCCCGGTCCCTCTCCACGGACGACTCGCCGTCGTTCGTCAACGGGCTCCTGGCCCGCATCGTCGAGATGAAGCCGACGATCACGGCCTGAGCCCCACCACGGCCCGCCGGGACGGCGGCGCGGCGTCGGTCCGGTGTGACCGACGCCGCGTCCCACCGGGCGGACTCGCACCTGGTCCGCCCCTGCCGCCGGGTAGGGTGGGGACCGTCAGACATCCTTTAAGGCCCGTCCTGTGAGGCGGGGAAGGAGGTCGCCGGACATGAGCTCTGGCGCTGCTGTGCCCACATCTTCCTCGATACCCCCGTCCGACGGGACCGTCGTCATGACGGCCGCGGACATCTCCCGCGCGCTGACGCGCATCGCCCACGAGATCGTGGAGCGCAACAAGGGGACGCGGGACCTGGTCCTGCTCGGCATCCCGACGCGCGGCGTCCCCCTCGCGGACCGGCTCGCCGAGCGCCTCGCCGCGATCGACGGCGAGTCCTCTGCGGCGGCGGACGCGCACGGGCTGGTCGGCGAGCTCGACGTGACGATGTACCGCGACGACCTGCACCGGCACCCCACGCGCCCGATCGGCGCGACCCGTCTGCCCGCGTCAGGCATCGACGGCAAGGTCGTCGTCCTGGTCGACGACGTCCTGTACTCCGGGCGCACGATCCGCGCCGCGCTCGACGCGATCAGCGACCTCGGACGCCCCCGCGCCGTGCAGCTCGCTGCGCTCGTCGACCGCGGGCACCGCGAGCTGCCGATCCGCCCGGACTTCGTCGGCAAGAACCTGCCGACCTCGACGAGCGAGCGCGTCGGCGTGCGCCTGCACGAGGTGGACGGCGCGGGGACGCAGGACGCGGTCGTCATCCGCTCCGCCCCGCAGCCCGACGCGAGCGGGGAGGCCGGCGCATGAGGCACCTGCTGTCGACCCAGGAGCTCGCGCGCGAGGACGCCATCCGCATCCTCGACACCGCCGCGCAGATGGCCGCGACGCAGTCGCGCGAGATCAAGAAGCTGCCGACCCTGCGCGGGCGCACGGTCGTCAACCTCTTCTACGAGGACTCCACACGCACGCGCATCTCGTTCGAGACGGCCGCGAAGCGGCTGTCGGCGGACGTCATCAACTTCTCGGCCAAGGGGTCGAGCGTGTCGAAGGGCGAGTCGCTCAAGGACACGGCGCTGACGCTCCAGGCGATGGGTGCCGACGCGGTCGTCGTGCGGCACCAGGCGTCGGGCGCGCCGCACCTGCTCGCGCACGCGGGCTGGCTCGACGCCGCGGTGGTCAACGCCGGCGACGGCACGCACCAGCACCCGACGCAGGCCCTGCTCGACGCCTACACGCTGCGCCGGCACCTGTCGGGCAGCGCGCTCGAGGCCCCCGGCGCGTCGGGGCCGGACGACGCCGCGGCGCGCGGTGCCGACCTCGCGGGCCGGCACGTCGCGATCGTCGGCGACGTGCTGCACTCGCGCGTCGCGCGCTCCAACGTGCACCTGCTGCACACGCTCGGGGCGCGCGTGACGCTCGTGGCCCCGCCCACGCTGCTGCCGGTGGGCGTCGAGACGTGGCCGTGCGACGTGTCGTACGGCCTCGACGGGACGCTCGCGGGCGACGGTCCGAACGGGGCGGCCGACGCCGTGATGATGCTGCGCGTGCAGCGCGAGCGCATGAGCGGCTCGGGTGCCGGGGGCGGGGCGTTCTTCCCCAACCCGCTCGAGTACTCGCGCAAGTACGGCCTCGACGCCCGGCGTCTGGCCCTCCTGCCGGAGCACGCGGTCGTCATGCACCCGGGCCCCATGAACCGCGGCCTGGAGATCTCCGCGCAGGCGGCTGACTCGTCGCGCGCCGTCATCGTCGAGCAGGTCGCGAACGGCGTCGCAGTCCGCATGGCCGTGCTCTACCTCCTCCTCGCGGGGACGGACACGCCCGGGTCGGTCGGGGACGCCGCCGCCGTGGGCTCCCCGGTCACCGCCCCGCCCGTCACCTCCACCGAAAGGGTCGCCACCCCGTGAGCAGCGCCGCAACCAGCACCACGTACGTCCTGCGCGGGGCACGTCCCCTCGGCGGCGAGCCGGTCGACCTCGTCCTCGCGGACGGGACGATCGCCGAGATCGCGCCCGTCGGCGAGTCGGCCGCAGGCACCCGCGGTGGGGACGACGTGGTCGTGGTGGACGCCACCGACCTCGTAGCCCTCCCCGGCCTGGTCGACCTGCACACGCACCTGCGCGAGCCGGGTCGCGAGGACGCCGAGACCATCGAGTCCGGCACGCGGGCCGCCGCGGCGGGCGGGTTCACCGCGGTCCACGCGATGGCCAACACGACGCCGGTCGCGGACACGGCGGGCGTCGTCGAGCAGGTGTGGCGCATCGGGCGTGACGCCGGCTGGGTGGACGTCCACCCCGTGGGCGCGGTCTCGGTCGGCCTCGCGGGCGAGCAGCTCGCCGAGCTCGGCGCGATGGCCGACTCGGCAGCGCGCGTGCGCGTGTTCTCCGACGACGGCAAGTGCGTGTCGGACCCGATCCTCATGCGTCGCGCGCTGGAGTACGTCAAGGCGTTCGACGGCGTCGTGGCCCAGCACGCGCAGGAGCCGCGCCTCACCGAGGGTGCCCAGATGAACGAGGGCGTCGTGTCCGCGGAGCTGGGCCTCGCCGGCTGGCCCGCGGTCGCCGAGGAGGCGATCATCGCGCGCGACGTCCTGCTCGCCGAGCACGTGGGCTCGCGCCTGCACGTGTGCCACCTGTCCACGGCGGGCTCGGTCGAGATCGTGCGCTGGGCCAAGGGCCGGGGCATCGACGTCACCGCGGAGGTCACGCCGCACCACCTGATCCTCACCGACGACCTCGCGCGCGGGTACGACCCGACGTTCAAGGTCAACCCGCCGCTGCGCACCGCCGCGGACGTCGAGGCGGTGCGGGCCGGGCTGGCCGACGGGACGATCGACATCGTCGCGACGGACCACGCGCCGCACCCCGTCGAGGACAAGGACTGCGAGTGGGCCGCGGCGGCGTTCGGCATGACCGGTCTCGAGACCGCGCTCGCCGTCGTCCAGGAGACCATGGTCGACACGGGCCGCCTCACGTGGGCCGACGTCGCGCGCGTGCTGTCCGCGAACCCGGCCCGGATCGGCCGCATCGACTCCGGCCCCACGGCCCAGGGGCGTCCGCTCGAGGTCGGCGAGCCGGCGAACGTCACGCTGGTGGACCCCGCCGCTCGCCGCGTCGTCGACGGCTCGACCCAGGCCACGGCGAGCGTCAACACGCCGTTCCAGGGTCGCGAGCTGCCGGGCCGCGTCGTCGCGACCTTCCTGCGCGGTCGCGCGACCGTGCTCGACGGCGCCCCGGTCGAGGAGGTGCGCGCGTGAACCTGCCCCAGCCCGTCGCCGTCGGCATCTGGGTCGTCCTCGGCGTCGTCCTGCTCGCGCTCGTGCTCGTCGGGCGCCGCCGCGTCGCAGGCCGGTCCGCCGGCGTCGTCCCGACGCCTCCCGCCGCGCCCGCCCCGGGCGACCGCGGTGCCGTCACGCTCGGCCCGCTCGACGCGCTCTACGTGTCCAGCACTCTCGCGGGGGACTGGCTCGCCCGCGTGGGCGCCCACGGACTCGGGGACCGGTCGCGCGCGGTGGTCACCGTGCACGACGGCGGTCTCCACGCCGCCCGGTCGGGCGCGCCCGACCTGTGGGTCCCCGCGGACGCGGTCTCCGGTGCCGCGCTCACCCCGGGGATGGCCGGCAAGTTCGTCGGCAAGGACGCGATCGTCGTCGTGTCCTGGGCCGTCCCCGCCGAGCCCGTCCCCGCCACGGACGGCGACGCCCTGGCACCGGCGGACCCCCCGTCGGTGCCCGCCCCGGTGCTCCTCGACACCGGCCTCATGCCCCGCCACGACGACGACGTGCCGCGCCTGCTCGACGCGGTGCGCGCACTCGTCCCTGCCGACTCGAACGTCGCCGACTCGAACGTTGCCGACCAGAACGACAAGGAAGCACAGTGACCAGCTCAGCGACCACCGCGACCTCGGACCGGGCCCTGCTCGTCCTCGAGGACGGCACCGTCCAGGCCGGGCGCGCCTACGGCGCGCGCGGCACCACCGTCGGCGAGATCGTCTTCAACACCGGCATGACCGGGTACCAGGAGACGCTCACCGATCCCTCCTACCACCGCCAGATCGTCGTCATGACGGCCCCCCACATCGGGAACACGGGAGTCAACGACGAGGACCCGGAGTCGCGGCAGATCTGGGTCGCCGGGTACGTCGTGCGCGACGCCGCGCGTCGCCCGTCGAGCTGGCGTTCCGTACGCACGCTCGACGACGAGCTCGCGGAGCAGGGCGTCGTCGGCATCAGCGACGTCGACACGCGCGCGCTCACGCGCCACCTGCGCGAGCTGGGCGTCATGCGCGCCGGGATCTTCTCCGGCGACGCGCTCGTGCGCGACGGGTACCCCCGCACGACGGAGGACCTCGTCGCGGAGGTGAAGGCCGCCCCGGCGATGGCCGGCGCCGACCTCGCGCGCGAGGTCAGCACCACGGAGGCGTACGTCGTGGAGCCCGTGGCGGGGTCGACCCCGGACGGGGCGCCCGTCGCGACGGTCGTCGCGGTCGACCTCGGGATCAAGACGATGACGCCGCAGCGGCTCGCGGAGCGCGGGGTGCGCGTGCACGTCGTGCCCGCCGCGACGACGAACGACGAGATCGACGAGCTCGCGCCCGACGGCGTCTTCTTCTCCAACGGCCCCGGCGACCCGGGCGCCGCGACGCACGAGGTCGAGCTCCTGCGCGGCGTCCTCGACCGCGGCACGCCGTTCTTCGGCATCTGCTTCGGCAACCAGATCCTCGGGCGCGCGCTGGGCTACGGCACGTACAAGCTCGCGTACGGTCACCGGGGCATCAACCAGCCGGTCATGGACCGCCGCACGGGCAAGGTCGAGGTCACCGCGCACAACCACGGGTTCGCGGTCGACGCGCCCGTCGAGGCCGAGTCCGTGGCGCCGCACGACGGCGGTCGTTACGGGCGCGTCGTGGTGTCCCACGTCGGGCTCAACGACCAGGTGGTCGAGGGGCTCGAGTGCCTCGACCTGCCCGCCTTCTCCGTCCAGTACCACCCCGAGGCCGCGGCCGGCCCCCACGACGCCGCGTACCTCTTCGACCGCTTCGTCGAGCTCATGGCCTCCCGCCCCGGCGGTGCGCAGAGCTCCGAAGCCGCCGCCGACCTGCAGACCACCAAGGAGAGCTGACCGTGCCTCGCAGAACCGACATCTCCAGCGTCCTGGTCATCGGGTCCGGCCCGATCGTCATCGGCCAGGCCTGCGAGTTCGACTACTCCGGCACCCAGGCGTGCCGCGTGCTCAAGGAGGAGGGCCTGCGGGTCGTCCTCGTGAACTCGAACCCCGCGACGATCATGACGGACCCCGAGTTCGCCGACGCGACGTACGTCGAGCCCATCACGACCGAGGTCCTCACGTCGATCATCGCCAAGGAGCGCCCCGACGCCCTGCTGCCGACGCTCGGCGGCCAGACCGCCCTCAACGCCGCGATCGCGCTCGACGAGGCCGGCGTGCTGGAGAAGTACGGCGTCGAGCTCATCGGGGCGAACATCGCCGCGATCGAGAAGGGTGAGGACCGCCAGCAGTTCAAGGACGTCGTCGAGAAGTGCGGCGGGGAGTCCGCGCGCTCGGCGATCAT
This sequence comes from Cellulosimicrobium sp. PMB13, assembly GCF_051294865.1. NCBI lineage: Bacteria > Bacillati > Actinomycetota > Actinomycetes > Micrococcales > Promicromonosporaceae > Cellulosimicrobium > Cellulosimicrobium sp. PMB13. Next base: position 3,053,277 of record NZ_CP145910.1, read on the forward strand.
CCACACCGTCGAGGAGGCGCTGGCCGCGGCCGACGACCTCGGCTACCCGATGGTCGTGCGCCCGTCCTTCACGATGGGTGGCCTGGGCTCGGGCATCGCGTACGACGAGACGGACCTGCGCCGCATCGTCGGCCAGGGCCTGCACTACTCGCCGACCACCGAGGTGCTTCTCGAGGAGTCCATCCTCGGCTGGAAGGAGTACGAGCTCGAGCTCATGCGCGACAAGAACGACAACGTCGTCGTCGTGTGCTCGATCGAGAACGTCGACCCGGTCGGCGTGCACACCGGCGACTCGATCACCGTCGCGCCGGCGCTCACGCTCACGGACCGCGAGTACCAGCGCCTGCGCGACATCGGCATCGCGGTGATCCGCGAGGTCGGCGTCGACACCGGCGGCTGCAACATCCAGTACGCGGTGCACCCCGAGACGGGTCGCGTCATCGTCATCGAGATGAACCCGCGCGTGTCGCGCTCGTCCGCGCTGGCGTCGAAGGCGACGGGCTTCCCCATCGCGAAGATCGCGGCGAAGCTCGCCGTCGGGTACACGCTCGACGAGATCCCGAACGACATCACGCGGGTCACCCCGGCGTCGTTCGAGCCGACCCTCGACTACGTCGTGGTCAAGGTGCCGCGGTTCGCGTTCGAGAAGTTCCCCGCCGCGGACGACACGCTGTCCACGACCATGAAGTCGGTGGGCGAGGCGATGGCGCTCGGACGCAACTTCACCGAGGCGCTGGGCAAGGCGCTGCGCTCGATCGACAAGGGCGGGTCGGTGTTCCACTGGGACGGCGAGCCCGTGGCGGGCGCCGAGCTCGACGCGCTCCTGACGCAGATCGCGCGCCCGACGGAGAACCGGATCATCGGTGTCCAGCAGGCGCTGCGCGCCGGCGCGAGCGTGGAGCAGGTGTTCGACGCCACGAAGATCGACCCGTGGTACCTGGACCAGATCCAGCTCGTCAACGAGGTCGCCGCCGCGGTGGCGGACGCGCCGGCGCTCACGCAGGACGTGCTGCGCGAGGCAAAGAAGCACGGCCTGTCCGACGTCCAGGTCGCGCGGCTGCGCGGCATGGGGCCGACGGGGGAGGCGACGGTCCGCGAGGTGCGCCGCGCGCTGGGCGTGCGTCCCGTCTACAAGACGGTGGACACGTGCGCGGCGGAGTTCGCGGCCCGCACGCCGTACCACTACTCGTCCTACGACCTCGAGACGGAGGTCGCGCCGCGCGAGCGCGAGGCGGTCATCATCCTCGGCTCGGGGCCGAACCGCATCGGTCAGGGCATCGAGTTCGACTACTCGTGCGTGCACGCGGCGCTCACGCTGCGCGAGCGGTACGAGACCGTCATGGTCAACTGCAACCCGGAGACCGTCTCGACGGACTACGACACCTCCGACCGCCTGTACTTCGAGCCGCTGACGTTCGAGGACGTCCTCGAGGTCTACGAGGCCGAGCTCGCGGCCGGTCCGGTCAAGGGCGTCATCGTCCAGCTCGGCGGCCAGACGCCGCTCGCGCTCGCGCAGCGACTCGCCGACGCCGGCCTGCCGATCCTCGGCACGAGCCCCGAGGCGATCGACGCCGCGGAGGACCGCGGCGAGTTCGGGCGCGTCCTCGGAGAGGCGGGGCTGCCCGCGCCGGCGTTCGGCACGGCCCGCACGCTCGAGGCGGCGAAGGAGGTCGCCGACGGCATCGGCTACCCGGTGCTCGTGCGCCCGTCCTACGTGCTCGGCGGGCGCGGCATGGAGATCGTCTACTCGGTCGACCAGCTCACCGAGTACGTCGAGCGCGCCCTCGCGGCCGCTGCGGCCGACGAGCGGACCGCCGGCGGCCTGCTGCCCGCACCGCTGCTCATCGACCGGTTCCTCGACGACGCGATGGAGATCGACGTCGACGCGCTGTACGACGGCACCGAGCTGTTCCTCGGCGGCGTCATGGAGCACATCGAGGAGGCCGGCATCCACTCGGGCGACTCGGCGTGCGTCCTGCCGCCCGTGTCGCTGTCCGAGCAGGAGATCGAGCGCATCCGTCGCTCGACGGAGGCGATCGCGCGGGGCGTCGGGGTCCGCGGCCTGCTCAACGTGCAGTACGCGCTCGTGTCCGACGTGCTCTACGTGCTCGAGGCGAACCCGCGCGCGTCGCGGACCGTGCCCTTCGTGTCGAAGGCGACGGGCACCTCGCTCGCGAAGGCCGCGGCGCGCGTCATGGTCGGCGACTCCATCGCGGACCTGCGCGCGGCGGGTGTCCTCCCGGCGCAGGGCGACGGCGGCGACCTGCCGCTCGACGCGCCGATCGCCGTGAAGGAGGCCGTGCTGCCGTTCAAGCGGTTCCGCACGGCGGACGGCACCGTCGTCGACACGGTCCTCGGCCCGGAGATGCGCTCGACGGGCGAGGTCATGGGCTTCGACCGGAACTTCCCGCTCGCGTTCGCGAAGTCGCAGGCGGCGGCGTTCGGCGGCCTGCCGACGTCGGGGCGGGTGTTCGTCTCGGTCGCCGACCGCGACAAGCGCTCGATGGTCTTCCCGGTCAAGCGCCTCGCGGAGCTCGGCTTCGAGATCCTCGCGACGACTGGCACGGCCAGCGTGCTGCGCCGCAACGGCATCGCCTCGACGGTGGTGCGCAAGTTCTCGTCGGGTCGCGGCCCGGACGGTGAGCCGACGATCGTCGACCTCATCACCGCGGGCGAGGTGGACATGGTCATCAACACCCCGTCCGGCCAGGGTGCGCGCGCCGACGGGTACGAGATCCGGGCGGCCACGACCGCGGCGGACAAGCCCATCGCGACGACGGTCGACCAGCTCGCCGCCGCGGTGCAGGGCATCGAGGCGGTGCTCGCGGGACCGTTCGAGGTCGCGAGCCTGCAGGAGCACATGAACGGGACAGGGCTCGCGGCGGCGACGGCACGCACGCAGGCGCCGGCCGCGACCCTCGGGCTGCAGGTCGGCGCGTGAGCGCGGCGTTCGGGTCCCGCCTCGCGGCGGCGATGGACGACCACGGCCCCCTCTGCGTGGGGATCGACCCGCACCCCGGGCTGCTCGCGGACTGGGGCCTGCCCGACGACGCGTCCGGGCTGCGCGACTTCGGCCTGCGGGTCGTCGACGCCGTGGGCGGTCGCGTCGCGGCCGTGAAGCCGCAGTCGGCGTTCTTCGAGCGGCACGGGTCGCGCGGCGTCGCGGCGCTGGAGGACGTCCTCGCGGCGGCCCGGGCGGCGGGCACGCTCGTCGTCATGGACGCCAAGCGGGGGGACATCGGCTCGACGATGTCCGCCTACGCCGACGCCTACCTGCGGGACAGCTCGCCGCTCGCGGCGGACGCGCTGACGGTCTCGCCGTACCTCGGGTTCGGGTCGCTGCAGCCCGCGGTCGACCTCGCGCTCGGCTCGGGACGCGGCCTGTTCGTGCTGTGCCTGACCTCCAACAAGGAGGGTCAGGAGGTCCAGCACGCGCGCCGCGGTGCGGGGGCGGACGTCGAGACCGTGGCGGCGCAGGTCGCGCGGGAGGCGGCGCTGCTCAACGCGCCGGCCGTGGACGCGGGTGACGCGCTCGGGTCGATCGGTCTCGTCGTCGGGGCGACGGTCGGCGACGCCGCCGCCCGGACCGGGACCGACCTCACCGCGGTGCGCGGGCCGCTGCTCGCACCGGGCGTGGGCGCGCAGGGCGCCGGGCCGGCCGAGCTCGCCGGCGTGTTCGGTGCGGCGCGCGGCCAGGTGCTCGCGTCGAGCTCGCGCGGCGTGCTGCGCGCCGGACCCGACGTCGCGGCGCTGCGCGCGGCGGCGCGTGCGGCGTCGGACGACGCGACCGCGGCGCTGCGCGGCTGAGGCTGCGCCCGTGACATGGTCGCCGGCGCCGCTGCCTGCGAGAATGCGCGGATGAGCACCGACGACGCCTCGACGCGCGCCACCGCCCCGTCCCCCGCGATCCCGCCCCTCGGCGCACCGACCGCCTCGCGGGGCCCCGTCGTGCCCGGGGCGCTGGAGATCGAGGGCACCTGGAACGCGCGCGACGTCGGTGGTCGTGCGGTGCCCGTGCAGGGATCCGACCCGCTGCGCACGGGGGTCCTCCTGCGCACGGCGAGCCTGTCGCGCCTCACCGCGAACGGCCAGGCGGCTCTCGCCGACCTCGGGGTCACGACGGTGCTGGACCTGCGCGGCGACGACGAGCTCGCGCGCGACGGGGCGGACGTCGTCCCGGGCGGGGTCACGGTGCTGCGTCGCGGCATGGACCCGGCACGCGGCCTCGGGGCGGCGTCGGGCGCCGAGGGCGGTGCCCGGTCCGCCGACCCGGCCGCTCTCGTGGCGGGCCTCGTCACCGCGCCCGACCCCGCCGCCGTCGCCCGTCGGATGATGCTGGGCGTCTACGAGACGTTCGTCCGCGACGCGGGGATCCGCGCGACGGTCGGCCAGGTGCTCGCCGATATCGCGGCCGCGCCAGGAGCCGTGGTGGTGCACTGCTCGGCCGGGAAGGACCGCACCGGGTGGGTGGTCGCCCTCGCCCAGCACCTCGCGGGCGTCGGAGAGGCCGACCGCATGGCGGAGTACCTCGCGAGCGCCGCGGCTGCCGACGGGCTCGCGGCGGTCGTCCCGCCGATCCCGGGGCTCGACGCCGCCGCGCTCGGCCCGCTGCTGACGGTCGAGCCCGACTACCTGGACAGCGCGTGGGACCTCGCCGAGCGTGAGCACGGCGACATCGACGGGTATCTCGCGGCCTGCGGCGTCACGGACGACGTGCGCCGTGCGCTCGTGGCGCGGCTCGTCGGATGACGGTCCGCACGACGCGCGGGTGCCGGGTCGTTGCCTGCCGCGCGCGGGGTCGCTACGTTCGAAGGACCGACGTCCGCGCAGGTGGGCCGGGACGACCCGGCGTGCGGTACCTGCGTGGATCCGGCAGAGTGGGCCCATCCGCCTGACGACGAGTAGGTGACTTGAGTGGCACTTCCACCCTTGACCCCAGAACAGCGCGCGGCTGCGCTCGAGAAGGCCGCGGAGGCCCGGCGGGTCCGCGCCGAGGTGAAGAACCGCCTGAAGTACTCCCAGGGCTCGTTGAAGGAGGTCATCGAGCGCGGGCAGACGGACGACATGATCGGCAAGCTCAAGGTCGTCAAGTTGCTGGAGTCGCTGCCAGGCGTGGGTAAGGTGAAGGCTCGGGCGATCATGGAAGAGATCGGGATCGCCGAGACACGACGTGTCCGCGGCCTCGGCCCCCACCAGTCCGCGGCCCTCATCGAGAGGTTTGGCTGACATTTCCGCACAACCGCCCGCGCCCCGTCCTGCCCGTCTGACCGTCCTGGCGGGCCCGACCGCCGTCGGGAAGGGCACGGTGTCCGCGGACATCCGCGCCCGCTACCCGGAGGTGTGGTTGTCCGTGTCGGCGACGACGCGCGACCCTCGCCCGGGCGAGGTGGACGGCGTGCACTACCTGTTCGTCGGCACGGACGAGTTCGCCCGCATGGTCTCGGAGCACGAGCTGCTCGAGTGGGCCGTGGTCCACGGACGCAACAGCTACGGCACCCCGCGGCGGGCGGTCGAGGACCGGCTCGCCGCGGGGGTGCCCGCGCTCCTGGAGATCGACCTGCAGGGGGCGCGGCAGGTGCGGGCGTCGATGCCCGAGGCCCGGTTCGTGTTCCTGGCGCCGCCGAGCTGGGACGAGCTGGTGCGTCGTCTCGTGGGGCGCGGCACCGAGGACGCGGAGGAGCGGGAGCGGCGCCTGACGACCGCCAAGGTGGAGCTCGCGGCGGAGTCGGAGTTCGACCACGTCATCGTCAACGACGACGTGCACCGCGCGACCGACGAGCTCGTGCGGGTGATGGGGCTGGAGCCGCGTCCCGTCGGCGCGGGACCTGCCGCCGGGACGGCACCCGGGACCGGTGTGCCGCGAGCGGCGGCGCGCACGGAGTAGACTGGGAGGTCGGTGCGTGCGGCGAGCCGCCGCCGCCGGCTTCCCGCGACGACCGTCCACGATCCGTCACGGGCGTCGCTGGCGTCACGGACGTCATCGTCGGCCGTGACATCGTCGCCTGCACGCCGCACCACCGCACGAAACCGCTGCAGCGACCGGCTGCAGGACCCGAGAACCCCACGGAGCGAACTGTGTCCGGAACCGTCGCCGCCCCCGAGGGCATCACCGACCCGCCCATCGACGACCTGCTCGAGCACGTCGACTCGAAGTACGCGCTCGTCATCTACTCGGCGCAGCGCGCGCGTCAGATCAACGCGTACTACTCGCAGCTGAGCGAGGGCCTGCTGGAGAACGTCGGCCCGCTCCTCGAGACCCGCAACCAGGAGAAGCCGCTGTCGATCGCGATGCGCGAGATCAGTGCCGGCCTGCTGACGATCGAGAGCTCCGAGCCCGCCGAGGGCTCCGAGGACTGAGTCACCGACCGCCCCGCCCGGCTGCTGCCGGGCGGGGCGCTCTCGTGCGAGGAGCCCCATGAGGATCGTGCTCGGCGTCAGCGGCGGTGTCGCGGCGTACAAGGCCGTGCTGCTGCTGCGCCTGCTGCGCGAGGAGGGGCACCGGGTCCGGGTGGTGCCGACGGCGTCGGCCCTGCGGTTCGTGGGTGCGCCCACGTGGGAGGCGTTGTCGGGCGAGCCCGCCACGGACCAGGTGTTCGAGGACGTGGAGCACGTGCCGCACGTCGCGCTCGGCCAGGGCGCGGACCTCGTGGTCGTGGCACCGGCGACCGCCGACCTGCTCTCGCGCGCGGCGACGGGGCGTGCGGACGACCTGCTCACGTCCACGCTGCTCACGGCGCGCTGCCCGGTGGTGATGGCTCCCGCGATGCACACGGAGATGTGGGAGCACCCCGCCACGGTGGCGAACGTCGCGACGCTGCGGGCCCGGGGCGTCCATGTCATCGAGCCGGCGTCGGGGCGGCTGACCGGCGCCGACACCGGTCCGGGCAGGCTGCCCGAGCCCGAGGACATCGCCCGCGTGGCTCTCGGGATCGCGACCGGCGCCGACGTCGCGGACCCGCCTCCGGGCGGGGGCCCGGCGTCGGCGCAGGACCTCGCCGGGCTGCGCGTCGTGGTGTCCGCCGGCGGCACGCGTGAGCCGATCGACCCGGTGCGGTTCATCGGCAACCGGTCCAGCGGCCGCCAGGGCGTGGCGCTCGCGCGGGCGGCGCGCGCCCGCGGGGCGCACGTGACGCTCGTGGCCGCGAACCTCGACGCGCAGGTGCTGGAGGACGGCGCGCCGACGGCGCACGCCGGCACGGTGCCGGCTCCCGGGATGGAGGTCGTGCCGGTCGAGACGACCGCGCAGCTGCGCGAGGCCGTGCGCGCCGCGGCGGCGACGGCGGACGTCGTCGTCATGGCCGCGGCGGTGGCCGACTTCCGTCCGGCGAGCGCACCGGACGCGAAGATCAAGAAGGTCCCGGGCCAGGGGCCCGCGCCGATCGTGCTCGTGGAGAACCCGGACGTGCTCGCGGAGCTCGCGCACGAGCGGCTGCGCGCGGACCAGGTCGTCGTGGGGTTCGCGGCCGAGACGGGGGACGGGCACGGCTCGGTGCTCGACCACGGGCGGGAGAAGGCGCGGCGCAAGGGCGCCGACCTCCTCGTCGTCAACGCGGTGGGCGACGGGCGGGGCTTCGGCGTCGACGTGAACGACGTGACGGTCGTCGACGGCGCGGGGGACGTCGTGGCGACGGCGTCCGGGACCAAGCGCGACGTCGCGGACGCGGTGTGGGACGCCGTCGTGACGCGGACCGGGGCCGGGTCGCGCTGACCGCAAAGTCTCACCTTTCGGATGGTTGCGCCCATCCTGCGGGACGGTACGCTGTGCGCCATGGCTGATCTCCGTCTCTTCACGTCCGAGTCCGTCACCGAGGGTCACCCGGACAAGGTCTGCGACCAGATCTCGGACGCGATCCTCGACGCGATGCTCGCGCAGGACCCGACGTCGCGCGTCGCGGTCGAGTCCATGGTCACGACCGGGCTCGTGCACGTCGCGGGGGAGGTCACGACCGACGCGTACGTCGAGATCCCGCAGGTGGTGCGCGACGTCGTGCGCCGGATCGGGTACACGTCGTCCGCGATCGGGTTCGACGCGGACTCGTGCGGCGTGTCGGTGTCGATCGGCCAGCAGTCGCCGGACATCGCCCAGGGCGTGGACAAGAGCCTCGAGGAGCGCGACGACGCGGCCTCCGGTCACGACCCGCTCGACGCCCAGGGCGCGGGCGACCAGGGCCTGATGTTCGGGTACGCGAGCGACGACACGCCGAGCCTCATGCCCCTGCCGGTCTGGCTCGCCCACCGGCTCGCGGAGCGCCTCGCCGAGGTGCGTCGCGACGGCACGGTCCCCGGTCTGCGTCCCGACGGCAAGACCCAGGTGACCATCGGCTACGACGGCGACCGGGCCGTGTCGCTCGACACCGTGGTGCTGTCCACCCAGCACGACCCGGACGTCGTGCAGGAGAAGCTGCACCGGCTGATCGCCGAGGATGTCGTCGCGCCGGTGCTCGAGGCCGCGGGGGTCGACCTGGACACGCGCGAGACGCGGTTGTTCGTCAACCCGACGGGGACGTTCGTCATCGGCGGCCCGCGCGGTGACGCCGGGCTCACGGGCCGCAAGATCATCGTCGACACGTACGGCGGCATGGCCCGTCACGGCGGCGGCGCGTTCTCCGGCAAGGACCCGTCGAAGGTGGACCGCTCGGCCGCGTACGCGACGCGCTGGGTCGCGAAGAACGTGGTCGCGGCCGGCCTGGCGCGCCGCTGCGAGGTGCAGGTCGCGTACGCGATCGGCAAGGCGCACCCCGTGGGCATGTACGTCGAGACGTTCGGGACGGAGACGGTGCCGGTCGAGCGCATCGTGGCCGCGATCCGCGAGGTGTTCGACCTGCGCCCGGCGGCGATCATCCGCGACCTGGACCTGCTGCGCCCGGTCTACGCCGCGACCGCGGCCTACGGCCACTTCGGCCGCGAGGTGCCGGACTTCACGTGGGAGCGCACGGACCGCGTCGCGGCCCTGCAGTCCGTCGTCTGAGCACGGCCCCGTCCCTCGCCTCCGAGCCGCTCCGTGGTCGGTCGCGAGGGTGGGCCGTGATGGGATGAGTCCGTGAGCAGCACGGACGGTACCGGTCGGGACAGGAGCGGTCAGGGAGCGGGTGCCGCGTCCACGGTCCAGGACGCCCTCCCGGGGACCGAGGTGCCCGCCGCCGCGCCGCGCCGCGCGGCGTCGGTGGGGCCTCTCGAGGTCGCCGCGGAGCTTCCCGTCGCCCAGCTGGTGCTCGACCTCGCGCCCGCGCACCTGGACCGCCCGTACGACTACCTCGTGCCGGCGGCGATGGCCGACGCCGCGCAGCCCGGCGCGCGGGTCAAGGTGCGGTTCGCCGGGCGGGACGTCGACGGGTACGTCGTGGCACGCCTCGAGCGTTCGGACCACGTCGGCCGCCTCCAGCCGCTGCGGCGCGTCGTGTCGCCCGAGCCGGTGCTGACGCCGCAGGTGCTGCGGCTCGCACGGTCCGTCGCCGACCTGTACGCGGGCACGTTGCCGGACGTGCTGCGCCTCGCGGTCCCGCCCCGCCACGCGCGTGCCGAGCAAGGGTTGGACGCGGCGACGGTGACGACGACCACGACGCCCGGCCCGACGCCCGGCGCGGCGGCGCCACCCGCCGGACGGGGGGCGCCCTCGGTGTGGGGGGCCTACCGGACCGGTCCCGCGTTCCTCACCCACCTCGCACGCGGCGGGGCGCCGCGCGCGGTGTGGACCGCCCTGCCGGGTCTCGCCCCCGCACCGGACGGCGCCGGTACCGACGGCGAACCGGCCCCCGGGGCAGGGTCGGCAGGCAAGCGGCGCCGCACCCCGGACACCGCCCTGCCCGTGACGCACTGGGCCGCTGCCGTCGCGGAGGCGGTGCGCGTGGTCCGGGACGTCGGCCGGGGCGCCCTCGTCGTCGTGCCGGACGCCCGCGACGTCGACCAGGTGTGCGCCGCGCTCGCGGCCGCCGGGCTGAGGGCCTGGGACGCGGCGAGCGGTGGGGACGTCGTGCGGCTGACGGCCGACGAGGGGCCCGCCCCGCGCTACCGGGGCTTCCTCGCGGTCCGCCGTGGGCTCGCCCGCGTCGTCGTCGGCACGCGAGCGGCGGCGTTCGCCCCCGTCGTCGACCTGGGGCTCGTCGTGTGCTGGAACGACGGCGAGGACACCCTGGCGGAGCCGCGCGCCCCGTACCCCCACGCGCGGGAGGTCCTCGCGCTGCGCAGCGAGCAGGAGGGCGCGGCGTACCTGCTCGGCGGCCACGGGCGCACGGTCGCAGGGCATGCCCTGCTCGCGCGCGGCTGGGCGCACGAGCTCGCCGCCTCCCGTGACGTCGTGCGCTCCCGGGCGCCCCGTGTGCGCGCCCTGACGTCGGTCGAGCTCGCCGCGGAGGGTCCGGGAGCGGCGGCCCGCGTCCCGGCCGCGGCGTGGCGCGCCGCCCGGTCCGCGCTCGAGCACGGGCCGGTCCTCGTGCAGGTGCCGCGGTCGGGGTACCTGCCCGTCGTCGCGTGCGCGCGCTGCCGCACGCCCGCACGGTGCACGGTGTGCCACGGCCCGCTCGCCCTGCCCGGGCCGGGCGCGGCCCCGCAGTGCGCGTGGTGCGGGGCGCTCGCGGGCGGCTGGTCCTGCCCGGAGTGCCACTGGACGGGCCTGCGCTCGGTCCGGGTGGGGTCGCAGCGCACGGCGGAGGAGCTGGGCCGCGCGTTCCCGGGCGTGCCGGTACGGATGTCCGGTGCGGGAGCGGCCGGCGGGGTGCTGGCCGCGGTGGGCGGCGAGCCGGCGCTGGTCGTCTCGACGCCCGGTGCGGAGCCGGTCGCGGACGGCGGGTACACGGCTGCCCTGCTGCTGGACGCCGCGGTGAGCACGGCGCACGTCGGGCTCGACGTCGCGCAGGACGCGCTCGCGCGCTGGCTCGCCGCGGCCTCGCTCGTGCGGCCGGCGGGCGACGGCGGCCAGGTGCTCCTCGTCGGCGACGCCGCGCCCGCGCCGACCAACGCGCTCGTCCGGTGGGACCCGGCCGGTCTCGCGGACCGTGAGCTCGACGAGCGTGCCGAGCTCGCGCTGCCCCCGGCCGTGCGCGTCGCCGCCGTCACGGGCGACCGCGCCGCGGTGGCGGCGGTCCTCGACCGTGTCGACCTCGCGAGCCCGGAGACGGTGCTCGGACCGGTCGAGGTCGCCCCCGCGCGGGCCGACGACACCCCCGACCTCGCCGGCGGCGCCGCTCGTCCCGTGCGCGCCGTCGTGCGCGTCCCGCACGGGCAGGGGCGCGAGCTGGCCCGCCAGCTCGGCGCCTCGCTCGCCGTCCGTTCGGCGCGGCGCGAGAACGGTTCCGTGCGCGTGCAGCTCGACCCGAAGGAGATCCTGTGACCGACCGCCACCGCGCGACGGATGGCGCTGCGCGCCTCGTCGACGCCGTGCTGTACGACTTCGGCAACGTCCTGGTCGGCTGGGACCCGTACCGCGCGTACGACGGGCACGACGCCGAGGTCGTCGAGACGTTCTTCACGGACGTCGACTTTCCCGCCCTCAACCACGGACGGGACGCGGGGGCGACGTGGGCCGAGGCCCGCGCGGAGGTGGCCCGCAGCCACCCGCACCACGTCGACCTGCTCGACCGGTACCTCACCCACTTCACGGCCACGCTCTCCGGACCGGTGGAGGGGTCGGCCGAGCTCGTGGACGAGCTGCGCGCACTGGGCCTGCGCCTGTACGGGCTGACGAACTGGTCCGCCGAGCTCTTCCACCACGCCGCGACGGCCGCGCCCGCGACCACGCGCCTGGACGACGTCCTCGTGTCCGGCCGGGAGGGCCTCGCGAAGCCGGACCCGGCGATCTTCGAGCGCGCGATCGAGCGCTTCGGCCTCGACCCGCGACGCACCCTGTTCACCGACGACAGCCCCGCCAACGTCGACGCCGCAGCCGCGCTCGGTCTGCGCACCCACCTGTTCCGGGGCACGGCCGGACTCCGTGGGGCCCTCCGTGAGCTCGGCGTCGACGTCGGGTCCGGCGACGACGCGTGACGACCGGGCCCGCACCGTCGAGCCGCACGCGGTCCCGCATCCCGCAGTCGGCACGCCGGTGGTGGCGACGAGGCCACCTAGACTCGGGCCCATGCGCCTGCTGTTCGCCGGAACCCCGGACACCGCGGTTCCTTCCCTCGACGCCCTCCTCGACTCCCGGCACGAGGTGGTCGCCGTGCTCACGCGCGCCGACGCCCCCGCGGGACGTGGGCGACGCCTGACGCCGAGCCCGGTGCGGGTGCGGGCAGAGCAGGCGGGCGTCCCGGTGCTGACCGCTCGCCCGCGCGGCGAGGAGTTCCTCGCCACGCTGCGCGACCTGGAGATCGACGCGGCACCCGTCGTCGCGTACGGCGAGATCCTGCGCCCCGACGTGCTGGCCGTGCCCCGGCACGGGTGGGTGAACTTGCACTTCTCCGTGCTGCCCGCCTGGCGCGGCGCGGCGCCGGTACAGCGCGCGATCATCGCCGGCGACGAGGTGACGGGCGCGACGACGTTCGTCCTCGAGGAGGGCCTCGACACCGGACCCGTCCTCGGGACCACGACCGAGACGATCCGTCCCCGCGACACCTCCGGCGACCTCCTCGGCCGCCTCGCCGTCTCGGGCGCGGGCCTGCTCGTGGCGACGCTCGACGCGCTCGAGGACGGCACCCTGCGTCCTGAGCCCCAGCCCGCCGACGGCGTGTCCCACGCCGCGAAGCTCACGACCTCCGACGCGCGCGTGCGCTGGGACGTGCCGGCGCTCGCGGTCGACCGCCTCGTGCGTGGCTGCACGCCCGCGCCGGGCGCGTGGACGACCGTCCCGGACGCGTCGGGAGCTCCGACGCGCCTGGGCCTCGGCCCGGTGACGCCACGCCCCGACGTCACGGACCTCGCACCCGGTGCGGTGAGGGCGGGCAAGCGCGAGGTGCTCGTCGGCACGGCCACGCACGCCGTGGCGCTCGGCGACGTCGCACCGGTGGGCAAGAAGCACATGCCCGCCGCCGACTGGGCGCGCGGCGCACGGCTTCCGGAGGGCCTCGTGCTCGGCGCGGCGGAGGTGGCGGCATGAGTGCTGGACGCGGGTCCGACGACCGTCGCCGCGACGACGGATCGAACGCACGTTCGAGCGACGGTCCCGGCGGAGCCTCCGCCGGGCCGAGCGCATCGAACGCGCGTTCGAACCGATCCCCTCGGGGTGCGGCTGCGGCATCGAACGCCCGTTCGACACCCTCCTCGAGCGGCGACCGGGGCGAACGCGGTGGCGCCGCTGCGGACGACGCCCGCCGCGACGCCCGCGGACGCCAGCGCGGCGCCGCCCGCTCCCGCGGCGAGGCGAGCCGCTCGTCCGTCGCCCCCTCGCAGCGCCGCAAGGGCACCGACCCCGCGCGCACCGCAGCTTTCGACGTCCTGCGCGAGGTCGACGGCTCCGACGCCTACGCCAACCTCGTGCTGCCCCCGCTGCTGCGCCAGCGCGAGATCCGCGGCCGCGACGCCGGGTTCGCCACCGAGCTCGCCTACGGCACCCTGCGCCTGCGCGGACGCTACGACGCCGTCCTCGCACGGTGCCTCGACCGGCCCCTCGACCGCCTCGACCCGCCCGTCCTCGACATCCTGCGCCTCGGCGCCCACCAGCTCCTCGGGATGCGGGTCCCGCAGCACGCCGCCGTGTCGGAGACGGTCGGCCTCGCCCGCGCGTGCACCGGCGCGGGCAGCGCCCAGCTCGTCAACGCCGTCCTGCGCCGCGTCGCGCGCACCCCGCTCGACGACTGGCTGACCCAGATCGCCGCCGACGCCCCGGACGAGCTCACGGCGCTCGCGGCCACCGGCTCCCACCCCGTATGGGTCGCCCGAGCGCTGCGCGACGCGCTCACCGGCACCGGCCGCGACCCCGGCGAGCTCGCCGACCTCCTCGCCGCCGACAACGACGCGCCCCGCGTCACGCTCGTCGCCCGACCCGGCCTCGCCGACCCCGACGAGCTCGCCGACGCCCGCACCGCACCCGGCCGGTGGGCCCCGACGGCACTGGTCCTCGAGGGCGGCGACCCCGCCGCCTACGGCGCCGTGCGCGACGGACGCGCCGGCGTGCAGGACGAGGGCAGCCAGCTCGTCGCCCTCGCCCTCGCCGCCGCGCCGCTCGCCGGCCCGGACGGCGCCACGGACGACGCGCCCGCCGGCCCGGACGCCCGCTGGCTCGACCTGTGCGCCGGACCGGGCGGCAAGGCCGCGCTGCTCGGCGCCCTCGCCGCCGAGCGCGGGGCACGCCTCGTCGCCAACGAGGTCCAGCCGCACCGCGCCCGCCTCGTCGAGAAGGCGCTCGCGGCCGTGCCGGCCGACGCCGTGGAGGCCGTGCGGACCGGGGACGGGCGCGACGTCGGGCAGGACGAGCCCGGCTCCTACGACCGCGTGCTGCTCGACGCGCCGTGCACCGGCCTCGGTGCGCTGCGCCGCCGCCCGGAGTCGCGGTGGCGCCGCACACCCGGAGACCTGGCGGTCCTCACCGGTCTCCAGCGCGCGCTGCTCGCGTCCGCGCTCGACGCGGTGCGGCCCGGGGGAGTGGTCGCCTACGTGACGTGCTCGCCGCACCTCGCCGAGACGCAGGTCGTCGTCGCCGACGTGGTGCGTCGGCGCGACGACGTCGAGCTCCTCGACGCGCCGGCGGTGGTGCGCGGCGTCGTCCGTCCCGACGCGCGCGAGGCGATCGAGCTGGGGGACCGGCAGGACGTCCAGCTCTGGCCGCACGTCCACGGCACCGACGCGATGCACCTGACGCTCCTGCGGCGCCTGCCGGCCCGCTGAGCCTGCCCGCAGGCGGTCCTGCGACGATCTGGCCGGCGCTCAGGAGCGGCTCTCGCGCTCGCCGACGGGGACGTCGGGATATCCCGCCCTGGCGGATGTCAGGATATCCCGCTATCGTCGCTGTCGGGATAGTCCGACACGCGGTGCGCGCGCGGACGACGAGAGGAAACGGACCATGACCGCACGACAGACCGCACAAACCAGCACCGCCCGCAGCGCCCGCGACCTCGGCGCGTTCGTCCGCCGCACCCGCCGCGCCCGCGGACTCACCCAGGCCCAGCTCGCCGACGAGCTCGGCATCAGCCGCCAATACCTCTCCGAGCTCGAGAACGGCGTCGAGAACCTCTACGTCACCCGCCTCTTCGAGGTCCTCGACGAGCTCGGCGCCACCATGCAGCTCCAGGACCGACCATGACCCGACCCGACGCCCTCGAGCTCTGGCTCTACGACACCCCCACCGGGCACCTCACCCGACGCCGCGACGGCCGCGTCGACCTCACCTGGACCGACGACGCGCTCACCCGCTGGGGACACGGCGCCCGCACCCTCTCCCACCTCCTGCCCATGGACCCCGACACCCCACCCCACCCCGCCCGCGCCACAGCCTGGCTCGACGGGCTCATGCCTGAAGGCCGCACCCGCGACCAGATGGCCATGGAAGCCGGCGTCGACCCCGAGGACCACCTCTCCTTCTTCACCGCCTACGGCGGCGACACCATCGGCGCCGTCGAGCTCCGACCCCCCGACGCACCCCGCCGAACACCCGGGCCGCCCGAACGCCTCCACGACGCCGACGTCGCCCGCCTCCTGCGCGAGAGCGTCGCCCGCGCCGGCGGCATCGGCCGCAGCGAGCACCTCACCAGCTCCCTGCCCGGCATGGAACCCAAGATCACCCTCCTCCACGACCACCACGGCTGGGCCCGCCCCCACGGCGCCACACCCACCACCCACATCCTCAAGGTCGCCCGACCCTCCGACTCACCCACCGCCGACCTCGTCAACACCGAGGCCGCCGCCCTCGACCTCGCCCGCCGCACCGGCCTCACCACCGTCGACGCCCACGTCACCGAGCTCGACGGCGAACGCTGCCTCGTCGTCACCCGCTACGACCGCGTCCCCGACCCCACCGGCACCCGACGCCTCCACCAGGAAGACACCGCCCAGGCCCTCGGCATCAACACCCGCGACCCCGAACGCAAGTTCCAGCACGGCCGCACCCTGCCCTCCCTCGCCCGCATCGCCCGCGTCCTGCGCGACGACGGCACCCGGCCCGACCCCCTCCTCGCCCTCACCACCTTCAACCTCGCCCTCGGCAACACCGACGCCCACGCCAAGAACATCTCGCTCCTGCGCCACGACGACGGCACCGTCCGCCTCGCCCCCGCCTACGACGTCTCCATGCACCTGCACCACCACCACGCCTCACGCACCTTCGCCATGGACGTCGCCGGCACCCGCGACATGGACGCCCTCACCAGCGCCCACCTCGTCGCCGAGGGCATCTCCTGGGGACTGCCGCCCCGCCGCGCCCGACGCGCCGTCACCCAGACCCTCGACGACCTCACCACGGCGCTCGCGGACGTCGACCGCGACCTCCATCCCGGCGTCGGACGGCAGGCGTGGCGGACCGTGGAACAGCGGACGGCCACCCTGCGCCGCGAGGCGGCAGAGCTCTAGACGAGGGTGGTGCTGACCGTCTCGTGGTCCGTAGGCGCCTCCAGGGCGCGCTGCAGGAGGATCGTGTCGACCCAGCGGCCGTGCTTGAAGCCGACGGCGGTCAGCCGTCCCGCCTCAGCGAACCCGAACCGGCGGTGCAGCGGGAGGGAGCCCGCGGCGTCGGGGACGTCGGCGACGACGGACACGACCTGGCGCACGCCCGAGGCTCGCAGCACGTCGAGCAGGGCGCCGAGGAGCGCCGTGCCGAGGCCCTGTCCGGTGTACCGGGGGTCGAGGTAGATCGTGTCCTCGACCGTGTGCCGGTACGCCGCCTTCGGCCTCCACGGTCCCGCGTACGCGAAGCCGGCGACGACGCCGTCGACGTCGGCCACGAGGAACGGCAGCCCCGCGGCCGCGAGGTCGCGCCGCTTGGCGTCCCAGCGGGAGGCGTCCCAGGGCTCCTCCTCGAACGTCACCTGCGTGTCGCGGACGAAGGGGGCGAAGATCTCCGCGACGCGGGGCAGGTCGCCCGCGACGAGGGGGCGGACGGTGGCGCGCGACGGGGGAGGGAAGGAGTCCACGGCGTGAGCCTAGGGCGCGGCCGTCGTGGGCGGCACCCCTAGGCTGGTCCCCATGGCAGCCCTCATCGCCCCGAGCATCCTGTCCGCCGACTTCGCGAACCTCGAGCGCGACCTCCGCGCGATCGAGACGGCGGACTACGCCCACGTCGACGTCATGGACAACCACTTCGTGCCGAACCTCACGCTGGGGCTGCCGGTGTTCGAGCGCCTGGCGCAGGTGTCACCCGTGCCGATCGACGCGCACCTCATGATCGAGGACCCGGACCGCTGGGCGCCCGCGTACGCGGAGGCGGGCGCGGCGTCGGTCACGTTCCACGCCGAGGCGGCGACGGCGCCCGTGCGGCTCGCGCGCGAGCTGCGCCGGCTCGGGGCGAGGGCGGGCGTCGCGCTGCGCCCCGCGACGCCCGTCGAGCCGTACCTCGACCTGCTGTCCGAGGTGGACATGATCCTCGTCATGACGGTCGAGCCGGGCTTCGGCGGGCAGTCGTTCATCGACGGCACGCTGCCCAAGATCCGGCGCGCACGGCAGGCCGTGAGCGAGGCGGGCCTGGACGTGTGGATCCAGGTCGACGGGGGAGTGTCCCGCGACACGATCGAGCGGGCGGCCGACGCCGGCGCGAACGTCTTCGTGGCGGGTTCGGCCGTCTACGGCGCCGAGAGCATCCCGGGGGAGATCCAGGCTCTGCGGGATCTTGCCGGAGCCGCGCACACGCACTGACCGGGCCGGGCAGAGCGCAGAGATCTCCGCTCGATCAGTGTCGCTCTGCGTTCGAATAAATAGTGTGCCAAGCGGTCATCACCCCACATCACCAGTCCTGCGACCCCACCACACGCCCCGACGACCCGACCGACCGTGGTCGATGCGCGGTCGAGCTCAGGCCCGCATGCACCCGCGGCTGCGTTCACGTCCGCGTCACGTTCGTCCGGTCCACGGACCGTGGGGGAGGCGGTGCGGCGGTGTGGCATCCTGGACGGCAGCAGTACGCACGAACGTGCTCCGGGGTCGGTGCAATTCCGAGCCGGCGGTGACAGTCCGCGACCCGCGCCCTACGCGCGGTTGACCTGGTGGAACTCCAGGACCGACGGTGACAGTCCGGATGGGAGGAAGCACGTGCGGCGCGGTCGACCCCACGCGGGAGCCGGCCACGCGGGTGCCGGGCGGTGGTCCGGGCCCTCGTGACCGACGACCTCGGTGAGCCGACCCGCCGTGGTGAGCGGCACGCGGCGAGCCCTGTCGGGAGCCCGCGACTTCTCCGCCCGCCCTCGCCCCGGAGTGACCGTGCCCGGCAGGACGAGGACCGATGGGCTCGCAGCACCTGACGATCGACGGCGCGATGTCTCGCGCGCTCGAGCTCGCCGCGCGCGGCCCGGCGTACGGCCCCAACCCGCGGGTCGGCTGCGTCCTGCTCGCCCCGCCCACGGGTACGGACCTCCTGCGCGACCGCGCGACCCCCGAGGCCGTCGACGCCCGGGCGCGCAGGGTGCTCGCCGAGGGGTACCACCGGGGCGCCGGCACGCCGCACGCGGAGGCCGCGGCGTTGGCTGACGCCCGGGAGCGCGGGATCGACGTCCGTGGTGCGACGGCGGTCGTGACCCTCGAGCCGTGCGCCCACACCGGACGTACCCCGCCCTGCGCCGACGCGCTCCTCGCGGCCGGCGTGGCCGAGGTGGTCCACGCCGTCGACGACCCGAACCCGGCCGCGGCGGGCGGTGCCGCGCGACTGCGCGCCGCGGGCGTCCGCGTCGTGCGCGGCGTACGCGCGGCCGAGGGGACGGCCCTGCTGCACGTGTGGCTCACCGCGGCCGCACGAGGCACCCCGTACGTCACGCTGAAGACCGCGACGTCGCTCGACGGGTTCGTCGCGGCGCAGGACGGCACGAGCCGGTGGATCACGGGCCCGGAGGCGCGCGCGCACGCCCACCGTGTCCGGGCGACCGTCGACGCGATCGCCGTCGGGTCTGGCACCGTCCGGGCCGACGACCCGGCGCTCACCGCGCGCGCGACGGGCCCCGACGGCGTCGAGCGGCTCGCCGACCACCAGCCGCTGCGCGTCGTCGTGGGGCGATCCGGGATCCCGCCGCAGGCTCGGCTGCGCGGCGAGGGCGGGGCCCTCGTGCACGTGCGCACGCACGACGTCCGTGAGGTCCTCGCCGAGCTCGGGGCGCGCGACGTTCGCCACGTGCTCCTCGAGGGCGGCCCGACGCTCGCGACGGCGTTCCTCGCGGCGGACGCCGTCGACGAGCTGCACGCCTACGTCGCCCCCGTGCTGCTCGGTGCCGGGAAGCGCGTCGTGGGCGACCTGGGCGTGACCACGATCGGGGCCGCGCGGCGGTTCCGCACGGTCGAGGTACGGCGCGTCGGCGACGACGCGCTGACGGTGTCGAGACGGATCGGCTGAGAGGCAGGAGAGATCGCATGTTCACGGGGATCGTCGAGGAGATCGGCACGGTGCGCGAGATCGCGTTCCCGGGCGGGGCGGGCGCGGACGCGGTGCTGACGGTCGAAGGGCCGCTCGCGACGTCGGACGCGGCGCTGGGCGACTCGATCGCCGTCGACGGCGTGTGTCTCACCGTCTCGTCGCTCGGGGGAGACGGGACGTTCGGCGCCGACGTCATGCCGGAGTCGCTGCGCCGCACGACGCTCGGTGACCTGCGTCCGGGGTCGCGGGTCAACCTCGAGCGGGCGGTGCGCGTGGACGCCCGGCTCGGCGGTCACGTGGTGCAGGGGCACGTCGACGGCGTGGCGACGCTCGCGAGCCGTGACCCGGGCGACCGCTGGGACGACCTGGTCTTCTCCGCGCCGGCCGAGCTGTTGCGCTACGTCGCGGAGAAGGGCTCGATCGCCGTGAGCGGCGTCTCGCTCACGGTCACCTGCGTCGACGGCGCGACGTTCGGCGTCTCCCTCATCCCGACGACCCTCGAGGCGACCGTCCTCGGCGCGCTGGCGCCCGGAGACCGCGTGAACCTCGAGGTCGACGTCCTGGCGAAGTACGTCGAGCGGCTGCTCGCCACCGGGGCGGCGTCGTGAGCGCGGACGACGTCGTGCCGGGCGAGGCGGTCCGGGGCGACGCGAGGAGAGGCGACGCCGTGACGGACCCGGGCGAGGCCGCGAGCGCCGCGGTCGTGGGGTCCCGCGGGGTGCGGCTGGGTTCGGTCGAGGAGGCGCTGGAGGCGATCCGTGCGGGGCGCCCGGTGCTGGTGGCGGACTCCCCGGACCGGGAGAACGAGGCGGACGTGGTGTTCGCGGCGCGGGACGTGTCGGCGGAGTGGGTGGCGTGGACGATCCGGCACTCGTCGGGGTACCTGTGCGCGCCGATGCCGGCGGCGCGGGCGGACGCGCTGGAGCTGCCGTTGATGGTTCCGCGGAGCGAGGACCCGCGGCGGACGGCGTACACGGTGACGGTGGACGCGGCGTCGGGTGTGACGACGGGGATCTCGGCGCAGGACCGGGCGCGGACGTTGCGGGTGCTGGCGGACCCGGGGTCGGGGGCGGGGGACCTGATCCGGCCGGGGCACGTGCTGCCGTTGCGGGCGGTGCCGGGCGGGGTGCTGCACCGTGCGGGGCACACGGAGGCGGCGGTGGACCTGGTGCGGTTGGCGGGCGCGGGTGAGGTGGGGGGTATCGCGGAGCTGGTGCACGACGACGGGTCGATGATGCGTCTGGAGGACGCGGCGGGGCTGGCGGAGCGTGACGGTCTGGTGCTGCTGACGATCGCGGACCTGGTGGCGTGGCGGCGGGTGCACGATCCTGCGGCGACGGAGCCGAGCGGTGCTGCGGGGACGGAGCGGGAGCTCTCGGTGCGCCGGGTGCACCGGACGGCGGAGGCGGCGCTGCCGACGGAGCACGGCATGTTCCGCGTGCTGGGGTACCGGGACCTGCGGACGGGGGCGGAGCACGTGGCGCTGGTCCCGCCGGTTCCCGGACCGGAGGGCTCGGTACGGGGGAGCTCGGTACCGGCGCGACCGTCCGCGAGCGCCGCCGGGGCGGTGGCGCCGGTGGTGCGGGTGCACTCGGAGTGCTTGACGGGGGACGCGTTCGGGTCGTCGCGGTGCGACTGCGGTCCGCAGCTGCGGGCGGCGATGGGTCGTGTCGCGGCGGAGGGTGGTGCGGTGGTGTACCTGCGGGGGCACGAGGGTCGGGGGATCGGCCTGCTGGCGAAGCTGGGGGCGTACGAGCTGCAGGACGCGGGGTTGGACACGGTGCAGGCGAACCTGGAGCTGGGGTGGCCGGCGGACCGTCGGGAGTACGGGGCGGCGGCGGCGATCCTGGCGGACCTGGGGCTGTCGCGGGTGACGTTGCTGACGAACAACCCGGCAAAGGTGACGGGTCTGGTGGCGCACGGGATCGACGTGGCGGCGACGGAGCGGATCGAGGTGGGTCACGGGGAGCACAACCGGGCGTACCTGGTGACGAAGAAGGTGGCGATGGGTCACCTGCTGGAGACGATCGAGGCCCCGGGTGGTCCGGGGGTCGTGGTGCGGGACGAGACGGAGGAGGAGCGATGAGTGGTGCGGGTGCGCCGTCGATCGAGGTGGACGGGTCGGGGCTGCGGGTGACGGTGGTCGCGGCGAGCTGGCACACGGAGGTGATGGACGGTCTGGTGGCGGGTGCGCGGCGTGCGTTGGAGGCGGCGCACGTGTCGCACGTGTCGGTGGTGCGGGTGCCGGGGTCGTTCGAGCTCCCGGTGGCGGCGGCGCGGGCGGTGGAGCACGGTGCGGACGCGGTGGTGGCGCTGGGTGTGGTGATCCGTGGGGGGACACCGCACTTCGAGTACGTGTGCCAGGCGGCGACGGCGGGGCTGACGGACGTGAGCGTGCGGTCGGGGGTGCCGGTGGGGTTCGGGGTGCTGACGTGCGACGACGAGCAGCAGGCGCTGGACCGTGCCGGGCTGCCGGGCTCGCGGGAGGACAAGGGTGCGGAGGCGGCGCAGGCGGCGGTGGCGACGGTCGTGGCCCTGCGGTCGCTGTGAGGGGTGCCCGGTGGGCGGACCCGGGTCGGGCGGCCCGGGGGCGGCGGATACCCTGGGACGTGTGAAGACGTTCGAGTCCCTGTTCGCCGAGCTCTCGGAGAAGGCCACGACACGACCTGCCGGTTCCGGCACGGTCGCCGAGCTGGACGCCGGGGTGCATGCGATCGGGAAGAAGGTCGTCGAGGAGGCGGCCGAGGTGTGGATGGCCGCCGAGTACGAGGGCGACGTGAAGACGGCGGAGGAGATCTCCCAGCTGCTGTACCACCTGCAGGTGCTCATGGTCGCGAAGGGCCTGAGCCTGCAGGACGTGTACGAGCATCTGTGAGCGGCCCCGGCCGGTGGTGTGATCCTGCCGCCGGCCGCGAGCGCCGCACGTCGCCGCCCGTCCTCGCTCCCCGTTGACCCTGCTCCTGAACGAAGGTCCCACCATGCTGCGTATCGCCGTCCCCAACAAGGGGTCCCTGTCCGAGCCCGCCGTCGAGATGCTGCGCGAGGCGGGGTACCGCCAGCGGCGTGACGCGCGCGAGCTGGTGCTCGCGGACCCGGACAACGACGTCGAGTTCTTCTTCCTGCGCCCGCGCGACATCGCGGTGTACGTGGGGTCGGGGACGGTCGACGTCGGGATCACGGGTCGGGACCTGCTCCTGGACTCGGGGGCGGACGCGGTGGAGCACATGCAGCTCGGGTTCGGCGGGTCGACGTTCCGGTACGCGGCCCCCGCGGGGGCGGTCACGTCGTTGGAGCAGGTGCAGGGCCTGCGGGTCGCGACGTCGTACGAGGTGCTGGTCGAGGGTCACCTGCGCTCGCACGGTGTCGACGCGACGGTGGTGCACCTGGACGGTGCCGTGGAGTCGGCGGTGCAGCTCGGGGTGGCGGACGTCGTCGCGGACGTGGTCTCGACGGGCACGACGCTGCGCGGTGCGGGGCTCGAGGTGTTCGGTGACCCGATCCTCGAGTCGGAGGCGGTGCTGATCCGTCCGCGCGCGGTCGCGGAGGCGGACGTGCCGGCGGGCGTGGAGGTGCTGGGCCGTCGTCTGCGGGGCGTGCTCACGGCCCGGGAGTACGTCCTCATGGACTACGACGTGCCGGTGTCGCTCGTGGAGCAGGCGGTGGCGATCACGCCGGGCCTGGAGTCCCCGACGGTGTCGCCGCTGCACGACCGGGAGTGGGCGGCGGTGCGCGCGATGGTGCGGCGTGACCGGACGAACCAGGTGATGGATGCGCTGTACGACGTCGGTGCGCGCGCGATCCTGGTGACGAGGATCCACGCGTCCCGCCTCTGACAGGGTGCGGCGTGCGCTGGGCGGTCGTGTGCGGTCGGCGTGTGAGACGGTGACGGCATGAGCGGTGCGTCGTTCCCGGAGGCGGGCCTGCCGGGTGATCGCCGGGAGGACCCGTACCGGGTGTTCCGGCCGCGCTTCGGCCTGGTGTCGGCGTGGGCCACGGGTGTCGTCGTGGTGGGGGCGTGCGTCGTCGTGGGGGTGCTCGCGACCGGTCCCCTCGGGACGTCGTGGGTGAACAGGCTCTCGCTCGCGGCGTTCGCGCTGTTCGCGGCGTGGCTGCTGTGGCGTCTGGGCGGGGTGCACGCGGTGCCGAGCCGCGCGGGCCTGCGGGTGCGCAACGTCATCTACACGCGCGAGCTGGAGTGGGCGCAGGTCGTGTCGGTGCGGTTCGGCAGCGGCGACCCGTGGGTGCGGCTCGACCTCGCCGACGGGTCCACGCTCGCCGTCATGGGGATCCAGCGGGCCGACGGCGGCCGCGGAGACCTGGAGGCCCGTCGCCTCGCGGCGCTGGTCCAGGCGCACGGCGAGGCGGCGGAGCGCGACGTCCGGAGCTGACGGGCGGTGGGTGCTGGTCGGCCCGCACCCGGCGCGCACGACGGCGGACACGACGAAGGGCCCGGTCTCGTTCCCGAGACCGGGCCCTTCGTCCGTGCAGGGGCGGTGCCGTCACCCACCCGACAGGGGGACGACGGCACCGTCCGGTGCGCTGGTCAGTACGCCGTGCGGTGGCGCGGCTTGCGGTCGCCCCGGTCGTCGTGACGGTCCGTGCGCTCGCGACGCTCGTCGCTGCGGCCCGACGGGCCGTGGGCGCCGCGGGGGCGGTCGCCCGTCGGACGCGGGGCGCGGCCGCGTGCGGGCGGCGCGCCCTCGTCGAGGCGGATGCGCAGGAACTTGCCCGCGACCCGGGCCCGCGAGATGCGGTCGAGCGTCGCGTCGTCGAGCGGCGCGGCGATGTCGACGAGGGAGAACGACGGGAAGATGTCGATCTTGCCGACGTCCGACCCGTTGAGGCCCGCCTCGTTCGTCAGCGCACCGACGATGCCGCCGGGCTGGGCGCCGTGCGTGTGGCCCACCGACAGGCGGTACCGGGTGCCGACGGCGTCGCGACGGATGCCGCGCGTCCCGTCACCGTCGCGACGGCCCGACGCGCGGTCGCCGCGCGAGCCGCCACGGTCGCCCGAGCGCTCGGTGCGGGCCGAGCGCGCCTGGTCGCGCGCCTGGGCACGCTCCGCCTCGAAGCGCTCCTGCTCCTCGCGGGCCTGCGGGCCGTCGTCCCCGACGGCGAGCGCCACGAGCGCCGCGGCGAGGTCGACGGGGTCGACGTCCTGCTCGGCGACGACCGCGCGCACCATGTCGGCGTACATCGCGAGACGCCCGGCCTCACGACGCTCGGGGACCTGCCCGAGCAGGCGGCGCGCCTTGTGCGCGGACACGTCCGCGGGCGAGGGGATCTCGACCTCCTCGAGCGGCGTGCGCGTGGTGCGCTCGATCGCGCGCAGGCGCCCGCGCTCGTGCGGGGTGACGAAGCTCAGCGCCTCGCCCGTGCGGCCCGCGCGACCGGTACGGCCGATGCGGTGCACGTACGCCTCGGGCTCGCCCGGCAGGTCGAAGTTCACGACGAGGCCGATGCGGTCGACGTCGAGGCCGCGGGCTGCGACGTCGGTCGCGACGAGCACGTCCAGGGCGCCCGAGCGCAGGCGCTCGACGATCTTCTCGCGGTCCTTCTGCGCGACGTCGCCCGAGATCGTCGCGGCAGAGATGCCGCGCTCGACGAGCGCGGAGCCGACCTCCTCGGCCGCGCCGCGCGTGCGGGTGAAGACGATCGCGGCGTCGGCGTCCGACGTCGCGAGGACGCGGGCGAGCGACCCGGTCTTGTGGCGGAACGGCACGACCGCGTACGTCTGGCGGACGCTCGTCACCGTGGAGGACTGACGCGAGACCGCGATCTCGACCGGGTCGGTGAGGTGCTCGGCCGCGACCCGGCGGATCGGGGCCGGCATGGTCGCGGAGAAGAGGGCGACCTGACGCTCGCGCGGCGCGCGGGAGAAGATCGTGTCGACGTCCTCCGCGAAGCCCATGCGGAGCATCTCGTCCGCCTCGTCGAGCACGAGGAAGCGCACGTCGTCGAGCACGAGGGTGCCGCGCTCGATGTGGTCGATGACGCGACCCGGGGTGCCGACGACGACCTGCGCACCGGCCGCGAGCGCCCGCTGCTGCGGCTGGTACGGCGAGCCGCCGTAGACCGCGAGGACGTCGACCTTGGGCAGCTGCGCGGCGAACGTCTCGATCGCGTCGGCGACCTGCATCGCGAGCTCGCGCGTCGGGGTCAGCACGACCGCCTGCACGCGCCGCAGCGCGGGGTCGACCGCGGCCAGCAGCGGGAGACCGAACGCGGCCGTCTTGCCGGTGCCGGTCTGCGCGACGCCGGTGATGTCGCGACCGGCGAGCAGCGCGGGGATGGCCTGCGCCTGGATCGCGGACGGCGTGACGAAGCCGAGGTCGGACACGGCGCGCGCGAGCGACGCCGGGAGGCCGAGGGACGCGAACGACGCGTCGTCGGCCGGGGGAGCGGCGGGGGTGGAGTCGGTGGAGGAGTGGTCGAGGGCGCGCGAGGGCGCGACGACGTCAGCAGTCATGGGGCGGTGAGGACCGTTTCGTGTCGGGGTGGCGGAGTGGCGTGCGGTCGCCAGGTCGGCTCTCGCAGGTCGCACTCCCGAACACACCTGGCCGGGCGCCGACCGCGGCCGATGACGGCCGTGCGGGCGGGGGATCCGGCCACTCTCACAGAACACGCGGGACGAGCGACGAACTCCACAGGTGAGCACCATCCTACCGGAGCGGGCGCGCCACCGTCGTGGAGAGGGCGGTGACGTCGCTCACCAGGGCTGGGCCGTGGAGGCGCGACGGGTGATTTCGCACGACGCGCCCACCGCGGCCGAAAATGCGCACCCCCGGCCGGGCTCGCCTACGTAGGATGGTCGCTGCGGTGCGAGCCGCGATCCTCAGGCGAGGCAGGACGAGCACGGGCGGTGAGCGTGGCAGCAGGGCAGCAGGTGAGCTCCCGTGTCGTGACCGTCCCGAACGTCATCAGTCTCGTGCGCCTGTTGCTCGTCCCGGTGTTCGCGGTCCTCATCGTCGAGGGCTACGACCTCTGGGCGCTCGTCGTCCTCGCCGTCTCGGGAGCGTCCGACTGGCTCGACGGCGTCCTGGCCCGCCGGCTGGACCAGGTGAGCCGGCTCGGGCAGATGCTCGACCCCGCCGCGGACCGTCTCTTCATCCTCGTCACGCTCCTCGGTCTCGCGTGGCGCGACGTCGTCCCCGTCTGGCTCGTCGTCGTCATCGTCGGGCGCGACCTGCTGCTCGTCAGCCTCCTGCCGTGGCTGGCGCGCCACGGCTACGGGCCGCTGCCCGTGAGCTTCGCGGGCAAGGCCGGGACGTTCGCGCTGCTGTACGCGTTCCCGCTGCTGCTGCTCGCCGAGATGCCCGGTTGGCTCGGCGACGCGGCCGCGGTCCTCGGGTGGGCGTTCACCTGGTGGGGGATCGGCCTGTACTGGGTCGCCGGTCTCCAGTACGTCGCCCAGACGCGCTCTCTCGCGGCGGCCGGGCGAGACGCGGACCCGGCACCGCGGGAGGAGACGCCGTGAGCCCCGACCCGCAGCCGCAGCGGCGCGGCCCCGTCGACGCGTCCATGACGCTGCTCAACGAGGTGATGCACCGCCCGCTCGACCCGGGGTACGCGGCCGCCGCCGCGCGCCGGGCCGCCGAGGGCGACGCGCCCCGCGGGCGGGGACGCACCGTCCTCCTCGTCGCCCTGGCGGTCGCGCTCGGGGTCGTGACGACCGCCGCCACGCTCGACCTGCGCGCGCCGCAGCCCGCGGTGATCGAGGCCCGCGCGACGCTCGAGCAGGAGATCACCGATCGGCAGGCGGACGCGGACGCGCTCGCGACCCGCTCCAACGAGCTGTCCGCCGAGATCGGGGCGCTGCAGGACGAGGCGCTCGGCGGGCTCAGCGACGACGTGCTGGCCGGCCTCCAGCGCGAGGGCGCGACCACCGGGTCGCAGGCCGTGGAGGGTCCCGGCGTCGTCGTCACCCTCGACGACGCCAGCGGGGGGCTCGGTGGCGACGACACGACCTCGGCCAACCTCGTCCAGGACTCCGACCTGCAGCGCGTGGTGAACGCCCTGTGGTCCGGCGGGGCCGAGGCTGTCGCGATCAACGGCCAGCGCCTGACGGGGCTGTCCGCGATCCGCAGCGCGGGCGACGCGATCCTCGTCGACCTGCAACCCCTCGTGCCGCCCTACCACGTCGAGGCCGTCGGCGACGCCGACGCGATGCGCACGGCGCTCGTGCGCACCGGCGCGTCGGACTACCTGCGGCTGCTCAGCACCCAGTACGGCATCCAGTCGGGCGTCACCGCGCAGAGCACGCTCGAGATACCCGGCCGGCCGAACCCGACCCTGTACTTCGCGCGCGTCCCGGGCGCGCCCGTAGAATCCGACCCGGACCCCGCCGGCGACGGGTCGTCGCCCGAGGCACCCCCGCTCGGGGACGTGGCCGGCACCACCGAGGAACGGCAGGAGAGCGTCGAATGATCGCAGTCGTCGGACTGGTGGTAGGCGTCGTCGCTGGGCTCGTCCTGCAGCCCACCGTTCCCGTCTACCTCCAGCCGTACCTGCCCATCGCCGTGGTCGCCGCCCTCGACGCGCTGTTCGGCGGCCTCCGGGCGATGCTCGACGGCATGTTCGACGACAAGGTCTTCCTCGTCTCGTTCCTGTCCAACGTCGTCGTCGCGGCGCTCATCGTCTTCCTCGGCGACCAGCTCGGGGTCGGCAGCCAGCTCTCCACCGCGGTCGTCGTGGTCCTCGGCATCCGCATCTTCTCCAACGCGGCCGCGATCCGCCGCCACGTCTTCAAGGCCTGACGATGGTCGCCACGCCCACCGGACCTTCGCACCCCGAGCAGGACGACAACCCCACGCCCGACGAATCGCAGGACGTCGTCCCCATCGAGGACGACCAGACGCAGGACGACCAAGCGCAGGACGACCAGACGCAGGACGAGGACGCCGCGAGCGCCGCGCCCGGCGCTCCAGCCGCCCCGGTCACCGCAGAGGCTCTCGCCGAGCCCAAGCCCGCCACGGACGACGCGGACGACGCGGGCGGCGGGGACGACGCGGGCGGCGGGGACGACGCGGGCGGCGGGGACGACGCGGGCGGCGGGGACGACGCGGGCGGCGGGGACGACGCGGGCGGCGGGGACGACGCGGGCGGCGGGGACGACGGGGACGACGCGGGCGGGACGCCGCCCGGCGACGACCTGGAGCGCGACGCACCGGCGTCAGACCGTGACGGCGCGGCGTCGCCCGACGTCGGGCATGACGCGCAGGTTGGCGCCGAGACGGAGTCCCCCCGCGACGTCGAACCACGACCCGAACCGGACGCCGACCCCGAACCGCGGGCCGACGAGGACCCGGATCAGCCCGACACCCCCACCGCGGACGACGGCGCCGACCGCGCCGACGCCGGTGCCGTCCCCGCGGACGAGCCCGACGGACCCGCCGAGCCGGCGACTCCCGACGAGTCCGCGACCACCGACGAGTCCGCGACCACCGACGAGTCCGCGACGACAGCGCACCGGCCGGCCGCGGTCGGTCGGCACGGCGCGGGCGCGCTCCCCGAGCCGCAAGGGCTGCGCGGTCTCGGGAGGGTCCTGCGGCCCCGGGCCAGCCGGTCCCAGATCATCGTCGGCCTGCTGTGCGCGCTGGTCGGGTTCGCGCTCGTCGCGCAGGTGAGCCAGACCCAGGAGGACCAGCTGTCGTCGCTGCGGCAGAGCGACCTCGTCCGCCTGCTCGACGACGTGACGCAGCGGTCGGGCGAGCTCGAGGACCAGGTCTCGTCGCTCGAGGCGACGCGCGACGAGCTGCAGTCGGGCTCCGGCCGCGCTCGCGCAGCCCTGGAGGTCGCCCAGCAGCAGGAGCAGACCCAGGGCATCCTCTCGGGGCGTCTTCCCGCGCAGGGGCCGGGCGTCGAGATCGAGGTCGTCGAGGGCGACGCCCCCCTCGATGCCTTCTCCCTCTTCAACGTCCTCGAGGAGCTGCGCAACGCCGGCGCCGAGGCCATGGAGGTCAACGGCGTGCGGCTCGTGGCGAGCAGCTACTTCGAGGACACCGCCGACGGGGTCGTGGTCGACGGCCAGCCGATCTCCTCGCCGTACCGGTGGACGGTCATCGGGGACCCGTCGACGCTCGAGACGGCGCTCGAGATCCCGGGCGGTGCGATGGCGACCCTCAGGGCCGACGGGGCCCGCACCACCATCCGCCAGCAGGAGACGGTGGACGTGACGTCGACACGCGAACCCGCCGAACCGCAGTACGCGACCCCCGTCCCTGCCGACGACTGACGCAGCGACGGCGCAGCCGGTCCCGCGGGACGCTTCCGGAGCCGACCCGCGCCGGGTAGGTTGGGGGGACCGCGTCGGATGCGCCGCATGACCTGCGGGTGTAGTAGTTTTCCCGCAGAAGGAGCGAAGCTCCGATGCGTGACGAACCAGGTCGCGCGGAGGGCGCCGTGAGTCCCGAGGAGGCGAGATGACTGTCCCAGGTGGTGCTGGTGTGCCGAACCGGGCGGGGAGCGACACGACGATCAGCTTCGGCCGGATCGAGGCACCAGTCGAGGAAGGTGTCCAGCCCGGTGGGCTGAGCCCCGAGGAGGTCGCCGCCGTCGCCGCGCTGCCCCGGCACTCCGCGCTCCTCATCATGCAGCGCGGCCCCGGGCAGGGATCGCGCTTCCTGCTCGACGCCGAGCGCACGGTCGCCGGTCGCTCCGAGCACGCCGACATCTTCCTCGACGACGTGACGGTGTCCCGCAAGCACGCGGAGTTCGTCCGCGAGGACGACCGGTTCGTGGTGCGCGACGTCGGCTCGCTCAACGGCACGTACGTCAACCGGAGCCGCATCGACGCGGCCGCCCTCGGCACGGGCGACGAGGTGCAGATCGGCAAGTACCGGCTCACGTTCCACGCCAGCCCGCACGCGGGCGCCCCTGCCGACGGGTCGGCCCCGCAGTCGTGAGCGCGTCGACGAGCGCCGTGCGCGTCCCGGAGCCGGGGGAGGACTCCCGTCCGGAGCCGTGGCCGCACGGGATCTCCCGGCGCGCGACGATGCGGATCTCCGACGTGCTGCGCGCGCTGCGCACCGAGTTCCCGAACGTGAGCCACTCCAAGCTGCGGTTCCTCGAGGAGCAGGGCCTCATCGACCCGGTCCGCACGGCGTCGGGCTACCGCCAGTACAGCCCGGCCGACGTCGAGCGCCTGCGGTACGTCCTCGTGGAGCAGCGCGACCGGTACCTGCCGCTGAAGGTCATCAAGGAGAACCTCGCGGCTCTCGACGCCGGCACGTCGGCGGAGGGCATCGTGCCGCGCCTCGCCACGGCCGACGGCGACCCGGGCTCCGCCGCGGTCCGCCAGCGGTACACGGTGGACGCGCTCGTGTCCGCCGCCGGGGTCGACCGGGCGCTCGTCGAGGGGCTCATCGAGGTGGGCGTGCTGACCCAGGCGCCCGGAGGGCAGCTCGACGCGCACGCCCTCGACGTCGTCGTGCTCGCGGCCGGCCTCGCGGAGTACGGCATCGAGCCCCGGCACCTGAGGTCGCTGCGCACGGCCGCGGACCGGCACGTGAGCCTGGTGCACCAGGTCGTCGCCCCGTGGCGCAGCCAGCAGACGGCGTCGGCCCGTGCGCACGCGGGCACCGTCGCGGGCGAGGTCGGCGAGATGTGCGCGCGGCTGCACACGGTGTTCCTGCGCCAGGGCATCGACGACCTGACGCGCTGACCGCCGCGACAGGGGTCGTCCAGACCTGCCGGATACCCGCGACCGTCGTACCGTGGACGGGTGAGCGATGACGTGCCGATGGTCCCCGTGGAGGTCCTCGGCGTCCGTCAGCAGCAGCGGGACCAGGAGATCGTGGTGCTGCTGCTCGACAGCGCCTCCGACCTCGTCGTGCCCATCGTCATCGGACCGCGCGAGGCGAGCGCCATCGCGATGGCGCAGGCCGGCCTGCCCACGCCACGACCGATGACCCACGACCTGCTGCGGGACCTCCTCGAGGCCGTCGACGTCCGGCTCGAGCGCGCCGAGATCGTCGCGCTCGACGGCGGGATCTTCTTCGCGGAGCTCGTCCTGAGCAACGGTGCACGGCTCGACTCCCGGGCGTCCGACGCCATCGCCGTCGCGGTGCGCACCGGCAGCCCTGTGCTCTGCTCGGCCGAGGTGGTCGCGGCCGCCGGGGTCGAGGTGGTCGACGTCACCCAGCAGGAAGAGGTCGAGCGGTTCCGCGACTTCCTCGAGCACGTCACCCCGGAGGACTTCACCTCCGAGGAGTGAGCGTCCCCTCATGGCCACCGCAGCACACGGATCAACCGGACAGAAAGGACCTTCGACCTCAGGTCGAGGGTGAAGGACCACCGCGCAGGGGGTGAGGTGGGCGACACGCCCGACGCGTCGGCTCGTCGGTCGTTGACGGCCCCCTGCGGCGCCCATAGCGTGGACGAGGACACCCCAGGAGGCGACAGTGAAGAGCAGCGGTGAGGCGAGCGTCGGGTCCGGCGCGACGGTTCCGCACGGTGCACAGGGTCTCCTCTTCGGGGAGGACATCACCGAGCAGGACACCACCACCGGCTACCGCGGCCCCACCGCGTGCCGGGCCGCCGGCATCACGTACCGACAGCTCGACTACTGGGCCCGCACCGGGCTCGTCGAGCCCACCGTGCGGCCCGCCGCCGGGTCGGGCTCGCACCGGCTCTACAGCTTCCGCGACATCCTCGTCCTCAAGGTCGTCAAGCGCCTGCTCGACACGGGCGTCTCGCTCCAGCAGATCCGCACCGCCGTCGAGCACCTGCGCGAGCGCGGCGTCGACGACCTCGCGCAGATCACGCTCATGAGCGACGGCGCGAGCGTGTACGAGTGCACGTCGCCCGACGAGGTCGTCGATCTCGTCCAGGGCGGCCAGGGCGTCTTCGGCATCGCGGTCGGACGCGTGTGGCGCGAGGTCGAGGGAACGCTCGCGGAGCTGCCGACCGAGTCGCTCGAGGACGTGGCCGAGCCCGAGGTGAGCGAGCAGGACGAGCTCGCCGCGCGCCGTCGGGCACGCTCCGCCGGCTGACTGGGCGAGGTGGGCCGCCGGCCTGCCTGTGGAGCACGTCACACCCTCTCCGAGGCTCCTGTCCCAGGGTGCGTGGGAGGATCGGCCGGAAGCCGGTCGGGGTCGCCAGCGCCGCCCCGTGCCGGACGGTCCGTCGGATGGAGTGCCGTGTTCTCGAAGGTCCTTGTCGCCAACCGCGCCGAGATCGCCGTCCGCGCGTTCCGCGCCGCGTACGAGCTCGGCGCCCGGACGGTGGCCGTCTTCCCGCAGGAGGACCGCAACTCCGAGCACCGCCTCAAGGCGGACGAGGCCTACGCCATCGGTGAGCCCGGCCACCCGGTGCGGGCCTACCTCGACATCGACGAGATCGTGCGCGTCGCCCGCGAGTCGGGTGCCGACGCCGTCTACCCCGGCTACGGCTTCCTCTCCGAGAACCCCGACCTGGCGCGGGCGTGCGCCGACGCGGGGCTGACCTTCGTCGGCCCGCCTGCCGAGGTCCTCGAGCTCGCGGGCAACAAGGTGCGTGCGCTCAAGGCCGCGCGCGAGGCGGGACTGCCCGTCCTCGCGTCGTCGGAGCCGTCCGCCGACGTCGACGAGCTCGTCGCCGCTGCCGACACCGTGGGCTTCCCGGTCTTCGTCAAGGCCGTCGCGGGCGGCGGCGGGCGCGGCATGCGGCGCGTCGACACGCGCGAGGAGCTGCCCGAGGCCCTCGCCGCCGCGATGCGCGAGGCCGACGGCGCGTTCGGCGACCCGACCGTGTTCCTCGAGCGGGCCGTCCTGCGGCCGCGCCACATCGAGGTGCAGATCCTCGCCGACGGCGCCGGGAACGTCGTGCACCTCTACGAGCGCGACTGCTCGCTCCAGCGCCGCCACCAGAAGGTCGTCGAGATCGCACCGGCCCCGAACCTCGACCCCGCGATCCGTGACGCGCTGTGTGCGGACGCCGTGCGGTTCGCGCGCCACATCGGCTACCAGAACGCCGGGACCGTCGAGTTCCTCGTCGACACCGTCGGTGAGCGCGCCGGTCAGCACGTCTTCATCGAGATGAACCCCCGCATCCAGGTCGAGCACACCGTGACCGAGGAGGTCACCGACGTCGACCTGGTGTCCGCGCAGATGCGCATCGCCGCGGGGGAGACGCTCGAGGACCTCGGGATCCGCCAGGACGAGGTGCGCGTCAACGGCGCCGCCCTGCAGACCCGCATCACCACCGAGGACCCCGCGAACGGGTTCCGCCCCGACACGGGCCGCATCATCGCCTACCGCTCGCCGGGCGGCGCCGGCGTGCGGCTCGACGGCGCGACCGCGACCGCCGGCTCCGTCGTGTCCGGCCACTTCGACTCCATGCTCGTCAAGCTCACGTGCCGGGGACGCGACTTCCCGACGGCCGTCCGCCGCGCCCGGCGCGCGCTCGCCGAGTTCCGCATCCGCGGCATCCGGACCAACATCCCGTTCCTCCAGGCGGTGCTCGCTGACCCCGAGTTCGTCGCCGGGAACGTCGCGACGTCGTTCATCGACGAGCGGCCCGAGCTGCTCTCCGCCCGCGAGAGCGCAGACCGCGGCACCCGGCTCCTCGCCTACGTCGGCGACGTCACCGTCAACCGCCCGAACGGTCCGCCGCGCGCCGTCGCGGACCCGGCGCTCAAGCTGCCGTCCCTCGACCTCGGGATCGCCCCGCCGCCCGGGACACGCCAGGAGCTCCTCGAGCTCGGCCCGGAGGCCTTCGCCCGCGCGCTGCGGGCCGAGCAGCGTCTGCGCGTCACCGACACGACCTTCCGCGACGCGCACCAGTCCCTCCTCGCGACGCGGGTACGCACCCACGACCTCGCCGCGGTCGCGCCGCACGTCGCGCGCGCCACGCCCGGGCTGTGGTCCGTCGAGGCGTGGGGCGGGGCGACGTACGACGTCGCGCTGCGCTTCCTCGGCGAGGACCCGTGGGAGCGGCTCGCGACACTCCGCGAGGCGATGCCGAACCTCGCGATCCAGATGCTCCTGCGCGGGCGCAACACGGTCGGCTACACGCCGTACCCCACCCGCGTCACCGAGGCGTTCGTCGCGGAGGCGGCGCAGACCGGGATCGACGTCTTCCGCATCTTCGACGCCCTCAACGACGTCGACCAGATGCGGCCCGCGATCGACGCCGTCCGCGGCACGGGGACCACCGTCGCCGAGGTCGCCCTGTGCTACACCGGCAACCTCCTGGACCCGGCCGAGGACCTGTACACGCTCGACTACTACCTGCGCCTCGCCGAGCGCATCGTCGACGCGGGCGCGCACGTCCTCGCCATCAAGGACATGGCCGGGCTCCTGCGGCCCGCCGCCGCGGCCCGCCTCGTCGGCGCGCTGCGCGAACGCTTCGACCTGCCCGTGCACTTGCACACCCACGACACCGCCGGCGGTCAGACCGCCACGCTCCTCGCCGCCGCGGCCGCCGGTGTCGACGCCGTCGACGCCGCGAGCGCCGCGATGGCCGGGACCACGAGCCAGCCGTCGCTGTCGGCGCTCGTCGCGGCGCTGGAGCACACGGAGCGCGACACGGGACTGTCGCTGCGCGCGGTCGCGGACCTGGAGCCGTACTGGGAGGGCGTGCGGCGCGCGTACGCGCCGTTCGAGTCCGGGCTGCCGGGCCCGACGGGGCGCGTGTACGAGCACGAGATCCCGGGCGGGCAGCTGTCGAACCTGCGGCAGCAGGCGATCGCGCTGGGGCTGGGGGAGAAGTTCGAGCAGATCGAGGCGATGTACGCGGCCGCCGACCGCATCCTGGGGCGGCTCGTCAAGGTCACGCCGTCGTCGAAGGTCGTCGGCGACCTCGCGCTGCACCTCGTCGGCGTCGGGGCAGACCCGGCGGAGTTCGCCGCGAACCCGCAGGCGTTCGACATCCCGGACTCGGTCGTGGGGTTCCTCGGCGGGGAGCTGGGCGACCCGCCGGGCGGGTGGCCCGAGCCGTTCCGCTCGCGCGCCCTGGAGGGGCGCGCGGCGCGGGCCGGCGTGACCCCGCTGAGCGACGAGGACGAGGCGGAGCTCGCGCAGCCCGGCGCGGTGCGCCGTCGTCGGCTGAACCACCTGCTGTTCGCGGGGCCCACGAAGGAGTTCGAGCTGGTGCGCTCGACGTTCGGCGACGTGTCGGTGCTGGACACCCCGACGTACCTGTACGGGCTGGAGGCCGGTCAGGAGGCTGCGGTGGGTCTCGAGCGGGGCGTCCGGCTCCTCGTCGGGCTCGAGGCGATCGGGTCGCCGGACGAGCGCGGCATGCGGACCGTGATGTTCACGCTCAACGGTCAGCTGCGACCGATCCAGGTCCGGGACCGCGCGGTGGACGCCGACGTGCGGGCCGCGGAGAAGGCCGACCCGACGCAGCCGGGCCAGGTCGCGGCGCCGTTCGCGGGCGCGGTGACGCCGGTCGTGGTGGCGGGCGACGTCGTCGAGGCCGGGCAGACGGTCGCGACGGTCGAGGCGATGAAGATGGAGGCGGCGATCACGTCGCCGGTCGCGGGCACGGTGCAGCGCGTCGCGATCGGCGCGGTGCAGCAGCTCGAGGGCGGCGACCTGGTCCTGGTCGTCGTCTGAGGTCGGACAGGACGGAGGAGCTCATGCAGATCACGTTCCACGGGCACGCGTGCGTCGCCCTGGGTCATGGCGGGACCACCGTCGTCATCGACCCGGGGTCCTTCTCGGACGCAGCCGGCGCCCTGCGAGGCGCGGACGTCGTCCTGGTCACGCACGAGCACGCGGACCACGTCGACGCGGAGGTGCTCGGCACCGCCCTCGGGGCGCGCCAGGACCTCGGGGTCTGGGCGCCCGAGGCGGTCGTGGCGAGCCTGCGCGCCGCCCTGCCCGACGACGCGGCGCGCCGCGTGCACGCCGTCTCGCCGGGCGACGGGATCGAGCTGGGCGGTCTCGAGGTCGTGGTCGGCGGCGGGCTGCACGCGCAGGTCCACCGCGACGCCCCGCGGATCTCCAACGTCACGTACCTCGTCCGTGGCGGCGGCGTCGCCGTCTTCCACCCCGGGGACTCCGTCGACCTCCCGGGGACGCGGCCCGGGAACGACCGGGCCGACGTCCTGCGGGACGCGCGGCTCGACGTGCTGCTCGCGCCGGTGTCCGGGCCGTGGCTGAAGCTGGGGGAGACGATCGACCTCGTGCGGGCGCTCGACCCGCGCGTCGTCGTCCCGGTCCACGACGCCCTGCTCTCCGACGCCGGTCACACGCTCGTCGACCGTCTCCTCGGGCGAGGGCGCACGGGCGGGACGTACGAGTACCGGCGGCTGCGCGTGGGGGAGTCGCACGCCGTGGGCGTCGACGCGCGCACCGTGGCGGACGCGGTGCTGCACGAGCACCCCGAGTACGCCGAGGTGGCGCTGCTCGAGGACGACGAGACGGTCCCGCCCCGACCGGAGGAAGAGGCGGCCGACGCCGCGCGCGAGCGGACCTGAGCCTGCCCGCTACAGCAGCGGACGCAGCGGGGTGAGCACGACCTCGCCGAGCTTGGCGACGAGCGACCGGGTCTCCCACTCGGCGAGCGTCAGCTCGCGCGTGTTCGACAGGTCGACCGCGAAGATCTTCTCCATCTGCTCCGCCACGCCCTCGTCCGTGATCTCGAGGTTCACCTCGTAGTTGCCCGTGAGGGAGAGGCGGTCGATGTTGGCGGTCCCGATGGTGGTCCACCGGCCGTCGATCGTCGCGGTCTTCGCGTGCACCATCGCGTCCTGGTACAGGTGGATGCGCACGCCGCCCTTGAGCAAGGTCGTGTACAGGCCGCGCGACAGCCAGTCCGCGACGACGTGGTTCGAGCGTTCCGGGACCAGCACCCGCACGTCGACCCCGCGCGCTGCCGCGGTGAGAAGCGTCGCGAGGATCTCGCGGTCGGGGATGAAGTAGGCCTGCGTGATGTAGACGTGCGAGCTCGCCCGGTCGATCGCGTCCAGGTAGATGCCGCGGATGGGGAAGACGAGGTGCGCGGGCGCGTTGCGCGCGGCGCGCAGGCGCGGCTCCCAGTGCGCCGACCCCGGGTCGGCGAGCATCGGCTGGCCCTCCGCACGGTTCGCGTTCCAGAAGTCGACGAACGCGTTGCGCAGCTCCCAGGTGCTCGGCCCTTCGAGCCGGACGTGCGTGTCGCGCCACTGCGTCGCGTACAGGGCCCCGATGTTGTAGCCCCCGACGAACCCGATCTCGTCGTCGACGACGAGGATCTTGCGGTGGTCACGACCCGACTTGCGGACGTTGAGCAGCAGGACGCCCGGCCGGAAGACCGGGTACCGGATGACGTGGATCGACTCGGGGAGGTCGTAGAAGTCGCGGGGGACGACGAGGTTCGCGAAGCCGTCGTAGATGACGAAGACCTGGACTCCTCGCTCGCTCGCCTCGACCAGCGCCTGCTTGAACTCCGCGCCGACCGCGTCGGCCTTCCAGATGTACGTCTCCAGCAGGATGCAGCGCTCGGCCCCGCGGATCGCGGCGAGCATCTCCTGGTAGAGGTCGTCGCCGAACGTGTAGACGGTGGCGGTCGTCCCGGCCACCTCGGCCTCGGCCGGCGCCGAGCGGGGGAACGACGCCTCGGTCGTGTTGCGCCGCTTGCGGACGGCGTCCGCGACGACGAGCGCACCCGCGACCGTCACCGGGACGGCGACCGTCATGACGAGCGCGCGTGCCAGGACGCGCCGAGCCAGGTGCCACGAGGTGTCGGGAAGGATGCGCACGTGCTCACCGTAGTCGCCGCGGACCGGACCGCGAGCGCAGCGGCGACGACGCACGGGGTGATCTTGCGCCGGGCCGGAGCGCAGCCGGCACGTCGGCAGGGCGGTGTCGTCCCGCTGCGACCTCAGTGCGAGCGCAGCGCCTTGATCAGCTCGGACTTGCGCATCGAGCTGCGGCCCTCGATGCCGATCTCCGCCGCACGCTTGCGGAGCTTGTCGACGGTCCAGTCGTCGTAGTCGCCGCTCGTGCCGCCTCTGCTGCCGACCGACTTCCGGGATGATCCGGCGGCGGCGTTCGCGATGCGCGCCGCCTTCTCCTTCGAGTCGCCCTCGTCACGCAGCTTCTCGTACAGCTCCGGGTCCTTGACGCTCGGACCGGGGTCACGCTTCGGCATGATCGCCTCCTCGTCGACGGACAGGGCGACGTGGCGTGCAGGCCGCCCGTTCCACCCAGACTCGCCGCCGGGTGCCGTCCTCGCACGTCGGGTCAGGCGTCGCGCCCCGTTCGTCACTCGTGCACGACGACCTGGCCGAGCGTCGAGTCCAGGTGCACCAGCCGCCCGCCGACCGCACGGAAGCCGTTCGGGCTCAGGGGGTACTCCTCGTCCCAGACCACGCCGCCCCGCTCGAGGTCGAGCGCCACGACCCGGGTCCCGCCGGAGCCGTCGAGGGAGGTGATGACGAGCGCTGCGACGTCGCCGTCCGTGAAGGCGCCCACGATCGCGTCGGTGGTACCGAGGCTCTCACGCTCCCACGCCCAGAGCTCGCGACCGGAGGCGAGGTCCACGCCGAGGACGACGTACCCGAGGTCGAGCGCCGCGATGCCGTCGGCGACCGCGACGACCTGGGACACGGTGCCGCTGAGCGTCCAGCGCTCGTTGCCGCTGAGGTCGACCGCCTGCACGCCGCTCGGCACGAGCAGGAGCCGCGTCGGGTCGGCCGTGCCGTCCGACGCGAGGGGGACGAGGGGGCGGCCCGGCACGATGCGCTCGACCGTCCCGTCCGTCCGGACGAGCTCGGTGATCTCCACCTCGCCCGTCGCGGAGCCGCTCGTGGTGCGCAGGAAGGTGCCCGCGCGGGACCCGAGCACCTGCGACGTCACGGGATCGCCGCGGTCGTCGACGCGCACTCCCTCGAGGGTGAACGCGGCGCTGAGGCGGCATCCCCGCAGCACGATCAGGCCGTGCTCGACGCGGGCCGTCGCGTAGGCCGACACCTGCGGGCGGCACAGGTCCGTGCGCGCGAGATCGTCCGGGGTGACGGTGGACCGCCAGCGCACCGACGCGTCTGCGGCGTCCTGCACGGCGACCTCCAGAACCCCGCCGGTGCGCTGCCACCGCACGACGTGGCCGTCCGGGACAGCGAGCGCCCGCCCGAGCCCGTCGCCGAGGTCGGTGCGAGAGCTGACGGTCCCGTCGGCGCCCAGGACCCAGGCCCGTGGGTCGTCCTCCGGTCCGGTGAGGCACACGAGCTCGTCCAGCGGCGCGCTCGAGAGGTCGCCGGGCGGAGGTCCGCAGCGCGGCGGCCCTTCGAGCTCCACCGACCAGCGCTCCTCCCCGTCGGACGGGTCGAGCCCGGTGGCTTCGTGCGCCTGCACGACGACGAGCGCGTCGCCGAGAGCCCACGCGTCGACGCCGGTCGTGGCGGTCGTCCACCGCGCGACCGGCGGGGTCGCGAGCGACGAGACCCCGCCGTGCGCGTCGAGCAGGGCGAGGCGACCGGCCCTCGACTGCCAGAGGCTGCTCGCGACGAAGAGCGCGGCGACAGCGGCGACGGCCAGGACCGCCGTCGCGACGCGTCGTCGTGCCGACGCGGCCGTGCCGGTGGGGGACCGGACCGGGAGAGACCGCTCGTCCGGGGTCGCCTCCCGTCCGACGGAGGGATCGGGCCGGACGGCGTCGTCCAGTGCGAGCTCGTCCGCCTCGACGAGCTCGAGCCGCCGGAGCGCGTCCTCGCGCCGGTTCGCGACCATGCAGCGCACACTACTCCGCGCCGTGGGGGCGCAGGCCCGCCTCCTGGACGCCGGCGAGCGCCCCGCTGAGGGGATGGGACCGGATCGCCGCGGCGAGCTCACCCTCGATGCGGTCCAGGTAGACCCCGGTCGTGGCGATGGACGCGTGCCCGAGGAGCTCCGCCACGACCTTCACGTCCCAGCCGTCGGCCGCGAGCAGGGTCGCGGTCGTGTGCCGCAGCGCGTGGGGGGTGGCCTCGCGTCGGTACTGGTCGGGCATGCGGTCGATGCACCGACGCAGCAGGGCGCGGACGGCCTGGGCGTCGATCCTGCGCCCTCGCCACGAGAGCAGCAGCGCGCGCTGGGCGTCGGCGTCGTCCGGCCGCCGGGCGAGCAGCACCGGTCGCAGGCGCGCGAGGTACTCCTCGAGCGCGTCGGACAGGGGCGGGGACAGCTCCACCGTCCGCACGTTCCCGCCCTTCCCCTGGATGCGCCATCGCGTCCTGCTTGGCTCGCGCGAGAAGTCGTCGACGTCGGCGCGCACGAGCTCCGAGACGCGCGGCCCGAGGACGAGCAGCAGCGCGACGACGAGGCGGTCCCGCAGGCGCAGGTCGTGGTCGTGGCGCGCCGGGCCGACCGGCGCGTCGTCCGTGGTCACCGTGAGAAGGGCGGCCGCGGAACCGGCTGACAGGGCCGTGCGGGCGACCCGCAGGCCGTCGCGCAGACGGGCCGGGGGAGCGGCCCACTGCATCGGGTCGGCCTGTACCCAGCCCTCCCGCGACGCGTGCGCGAAGAAGCGCGTCAGGGACTGGCGGA
Source organism: Cellulosimicrobium sp. PMB13 (assembly GCF_051294865.1). Lineage (NCBI taxonomy): Bacteria > Bacillati > Actinomycetota > Actinomycetes > Micrococcales > Promicromonosporaceae > Cellulosimicrobium > Cellulosimicrobium sp. PMB13. Next base: position 3,094,119 of record NZ_CP145910.1, read on the forward strand.
ACCGGTTGACGGTCGCCGGCGAGCGGCCTGTCCCGCCGGGCTTGCGGCTCGCGTCCTGGAAGCGGAGGTCCGGCGTCGTCTGGTAGCGCAGGAGCACGTCGTCGACGTCGTCACCGGTGACGTCGTCGAGCACCCGCCCTGGCCCCGCGAGTCGCGTGAACTCGCGCACGTCGCGGACGTAGCTGCGCTGCGTCGTGGCTGAGAGCACGCCCCGCACGGTCTGTGACGCGACGCTCGCGAGGTAGCGGTCGGCGGCCTCCTGGACGGTGACGAGCTCGAGGCGCGGTGGTGCGACCATCCCTCAGGGGCTCCCTTCGACCTGGGCTGACCGGACGCGGCGAGCCTAGGCCCAGGCACCGACACAGCAGGTCAGAGGCGGTACGGCACCTCGCCCACCGACACCACCGCGCGGTTGCCGAAGAACGTGTCCTCCCGCAGCGTGGTGATGCTGCCGGACGGCACCGGGAAGGTCACGTGGCCCGCGGACTCGATCGGCATGCCGATCCACGCCGCCACGACGAAGGTCGCCGCGAAACCGTGCGTGACGACGACCAGGTGATCGCCCTCATGAGCGGCCAAGGCGTGCGTCGTCGCCTCGTAGACGCGGACCGCGAGGTCGAGGCGCGTCTCGGCGCCGTCGACGCCCTCGTCGTGCCGGAGCCGGTCACCGACCCGCGGCGGCGGCACGAAGCGGGCGTCCAGCCACTCCTGAGGGCGGCCCTCGGCGACCCCGTACGACTTCTCGCGCAAGCGCGGGTCGAAGGTCGGCACGACGGCGAGCGCACGGCCGATCGCGTCCGCGGTCTGCCGGGTGCGCCGCAGGTCCGAGGCCACGATGCTCGTGCCGGCGGCCCCGGCACTCCGGTCGCGCAGTGCGGAGCCGAGCCGGTCGGCTGCGAGCGCACCCGCCGGGGTCAGGTCGGAGTCGTGCTGACCCCCGACGAGTCGCTCCACGTGGTGGGTGGCCTCCGGGTGGGTGACGAGGTGCACGGTCCGCGGGCGGGGCGGGACCTCGCCGGGTACGGGTGGCGGGGGAGCTGTCGCGGGGCTAGGCAGGCTCATGGCACCCACCCTGACACGAGGGACGTGCCCGGTGGCGCGACGGTCGTCGCGCCACCGACGCCGGGTACGTCGAGATCGCCGCAGAGACGCGGGTCGGCCGGTGCCTGCGGCGGCCAGGGGCGCTCCGACGGTGAGCGGAGGGTGGTGACGTCCAGCGGCGGGTCAGGTGTCGACAGCATGGTGTTGACCTAAACACACTGGTTTAACTGCTATGTCCGATTATGCATCGTAGCCGACGGATCCAGCACGGGCCAGAGTGCGACGACGGTCGGGCTCACAAGGGGTCATTCGGCAGATCAGGACGGTGAGTGCCCGTGGAGACCGTCGCGCCGGTCTGGTGTGCGCGCGGTGATCATGCCCGGTGGAGCGGTGGGCGCAGGGGACAGCGTGCGCCAGGTCCAGACGCAGGCCGTCGCGACGCCGACGGCGACGGCCGCGAGCAGGAACGCGAGGAACGAGGCCACGACGACCAGGACGGCGACCAGTGCGCCCAGGAGCTGTGAGGCGCTCAGCGGTTCGCTGGACCGCGCGCCGGGCCACTGGTCACGACGCGCAGGAAGCTCGCCAGATCGTCGCGGCTCGGCGTCGGGTATCGCGTGCACGACGACGTCGCGGGCCGGTCCGGCCGTGCCCGGTGCCGTCGACGTCGTCATGATCGAGGGGAGGTTGGGGGAACGTCCGCTGATGCACGGCGGCGCCTCTCTCGACAACGAACTGACATAATGTACATTATCGGCGTCGAAGTAGTGCGAGTGCATCGGACGTAAGAGCTCCGTTAGCCACCCCTACCAGTTGTGACCAGTGCGGGTTGCATCTGATGCACGATCTTTCCAGGACCTCGCGCCGACATCGACGTTCGCGAGCCTAGGCAGGGTCGGCGGCTGGTGCGAGCGTCGCAGCCAGTACCTGCCAACCCTCGTCTGCGCGCACCCAGAGGCGCGTGTAGACCAACCGCGCGGACACCGCGCTGCCGCCCTGGATCGCCTCCACGGCGGCGACCAGCCTGGTGACTCCGCTCGTCGCGTCCTCCTGGACGTCGAGCGACTCCTGCTCCAGGCGCGTGATCTGCAGCGAACCCGAGCGGTAGCTCTCGAGGTCGTCCTCCTTGGAGAAGACGGACCCGTCCGGGCCGGCGCCGACGCACCGCGGATGCAGCAGTGCCTCCAGCGCGTTGACGTCGCCGGCACGCTGGGCGGCTTGGAGCGCGTTCTCCGCAGCAAGAAGACTCATCGCCGGAGTCTACGCACGGAGACCTGTCTCGGGCGGGCACTTGTCAGTGCGCCTGCGCCCAACCCGCCACTGCCCCACCCTCCGATGTGTATCGCGCAGATCAGTCCACAGGCAGAAGATAGGCCGCTGACCGGGGCCGAACACCGTCAGGGCGAACCCACGAGGCCGGTCCGGCCGCGACACGGGTCCAGCCACGCCGCTCGTAGAGGCGGACGGCCGGACCGCCATCGTCGACGACGTCGAGCGCGAGTCGGATCCCCCGCTCGGCTGCGGCTGCCTCGACCTGGTCGAGGAGTGAAGCCGCGACGCCGGTTCCACGCGCTGTTGGGACGACGAAGAGACGGCTCAGCCCGCCGATCGCGGTGATCGGCACACCTGCCGCACGTTCGATCTCGGCAGCATGTTCGACCTGCTCGCCACGGACGAGCAGCGCGTGCCCCAGGAGGTCGTCGTCGTCGATCGCGAGCCAGGCGTCAAGAGTGCCCTCCGGCTCGAGCCAGGCCACCGGGTCCTGGGGCCAGACCGTCGGGTACCCGTCGTGAAGGTGAACGCTGCGGAGGGCGTCGACCACGAGATCGAGAGCGACCTCGCGACGAACGACGGTGAGGGCTGACACGGCGAGATGCTAACCCGGTCCGCTCGATCGGACGCTGATGAGACAGGGCGCCGACCGCCGCCTGAGCACCGTGCACCCTGCCTCTCGTCGGGTGATCCGGGCGGCCGCCCGATGAGTCCGAGGTCGTGCACGGGTCACAGCCTCCACGACGCCGGCAGATCGACGGGGTCACCCCGAAGGAGACGACATGGGCAAGCTCATCTACTCGATGATCACCTCGCTCGACGGTTATGCCGAGGCGGCGGAGGGCGACCTCGGCACCGGCGCCGAGGTGGAGGAGGTGCACACGTTCATCGGGGACCTCTTCCGGCCCGTCCGCACGTTCCTCTACGGCCGGCGGATGTACGAGACGATGGTGTTCTGGGAGACCGCTCACGAGGACCCCGACGCTCCCCCGCACATCGTGCAGTACGCGCGCGACTGGCAGGCCGCGGACAAGATCGTGTACTCGACGACGCTGGAGTCGGTGTCCAGCGAGCGGACCAGGGTCGAGCGCACCTTCGACCCCGACGCGGTGCGCCGGCTGAAGGCCGAGACCGACCACGACCTCTCCGTCGACGGTCCGAACCTCGCGGGCCAGGCGATCGCGGCGGGTCTCGTGGACGAGTACCACCTGTTCGTCACCACCAGCGTGGTCGGCGGCGGCAAGCGGTTCTTCCCCGACGGCGTGCGGCTCGACCTCGAGCTCGTCGACCAGCGTGCGTTCGACAGCGGGCTGGTCTACGCCAGGTACCGGACCCGCTGAGACGGACCGCTCCCCCGGTTCCGCGGCGTGCTGAGATGGACCCATGTCCGACGCGCCCCCGCCCCTGCTGGAGATGCTGTGGGAGTCGCACGACCCCCACGTCGTGATCCAGGAGAGGTTCGGGCTCGAGGACGCCGAGTCCGCAGCGCGGTGGGTCACCACGGCGCTGGACGAGAGCTGGGGTGTGCAGGTCGACCGGTGCGAGCGGATCGTGATCAGCGACCACAACGCGTTGTCCTGGGTCACGACGCCGTCCGGCCGCCTGCTCGCCAAGTGGTCGGTGGCACCCGAGCGGCACGCACGTCTCGCGCAGGTCGCGCGGCTCACGCACTGGCTCGAGCGCGCCGGGCTGCCGGTGTCCGCGCCGTTGCCGTCGCGGCACGGCGGCCTCCAGGTCGAGATCGGCGACGTCTCGATGTGCCTGCAGCGCGTCGTCCGCGGCGACCTGCTCGACGTCGGCGATGCCGACCAGGTCCGGGACGCCGGCGCAGTCCTGGCTCGGTTGCATCTCGCGCTCGCGACCTACCCCGACGCCGCTCGGGTCGTCGCCCCGGCCGGTCCCCCGGCTCCTGTGGCGTCCCGCGTGGCGGACTGGCTGGACGGCGCCCCCGACCAGGTCCCGGCGACGGCTCGGGCCGCCCTCCGGCAGCTGGTCGACGGCGCACCGCACGACCGGCTGCCGACACAGCTGGTGCACGGTGACTACCGCTCGTCGAACGTCCTGTGCGCCGGACCCGAGGTCGCCGCCGTGATCGACCTCGAGGACGCCAGGCTCGACCACTGCGTCGTCGAGCTGGCTCGCTCGGCCGTCATGCTCGGGACGCGCTTCCGGCAGTGGGGTCCCGTCTCGTCCGAGGTCCGTGCGACGCTCCTGGCGGGCTACGAGTCGGTTCGACCCCTGACACCGGCCGAGTCCGGCTGGTGGGACGCCCTGGTCCTCTGGCACGCCTGGGCGCTCGTGCCGCCCGGCGACGACCCCACCGGATGGGGTCGTGCTGCGCACGAGCACCTGGAGGACCTCGCTCGCACGCGGTGAGACGCGGCCGTGCGGCCGTCGGCGTCACGCCGTGGGACGGCGACCGGCTCGGCTCAGTCGTCGAAGACGTTCCAGCAGATCGGGCTCCTCAGCCGTTGGTCGTCGAGCACGAGGTCGCGCACCGCGGCCGGGATCCGCGCGCGCTGCCAGTCACGCTCGGCCTGGCGCGCCACCTCGGGCTCCCCTCTCGCCGCGGCGTGCGCCGCCGCAGCCCTGATCGCGTACGCCGCGGCTCCGAGGTCGTGCGCCGCGACGTGCGCCACGGCGACCGCCTGCCCGGCCGCGAGCGCCGCGTACTTCGCAGGTGCCGGCTGGTCGCGCCCGGCGGCGTTCGCGGGGAAGGCGGCGCGGTGGGCGTCGCGCATGGGCACGTCGCCGCGTATCCAGCCACGTGCGGTCTCGAGGGCGTCGCGGGGGCGGGTGTCGTCCGGCTGGGTCTGCTCGAAGAGCGGCAGGACGTGGTCGGCGCAGAGGACCGCCCACTCGGCGAGCAGGCGGTGGTGCTCGTCGCTCAGCGTCCCGCCGCGGCGCACGGTGATCAGTCGGGGGTCGCGGTCGGTGGGGAGGATCGGCATGCGGCGATTCTGCCGAGGGCTCGAGGCACGGGCAACGGTGCCTGAGGTCCGTGGAGGGCGGGTGAGCCTGGCTCCACCGGTCGTGGTGTCGGCGCGTCGGGGCGTGCCTCCGGTCACCGTGAGCGGTGCTCGGCGGTGCGCAGGAAGCGGCGGAGCTCGCGCGTGACGTCGTCGGGTGTCTCGACAGGGCTGGCGTGGCCGGGTCCGGTGAGGACGACGAGCTCGGATCCCGGTATCGCGTGGTGCAGGGCTTCGCCGACCGCGACGGGTGCGCGGACGTCGTGGTCGGCGTACAGCAGCAGGGTGGGTACGTCGATGCGCGGCAGGACATGGTTCTGGTCCGGGTGGCTCGCGCGGGCCATTGCCCGGAAGCCCGAGGGGCGGGTCTCGCGGACGCTGACGAGGAACGCGTCGACGCGTTCCCCGCCGGCGGAGGGTGAGAAGAGGGACGGCGCCAGCGCGGCGACGAGGTCGTCAGGTGCCAGGGTCGATGCCTGCAGCGAGCGCGCGAGCCTCCGGTCGGCCTCCTCCGGGCCGAGGGAGCCGACCCATCCCGCGTACCCGCTCACGAGGGCGAGTGACCGGACGGCTCGGTGGTGGCGATGAGTGACGGCGAGCGCCAGGGCCGCCCCGAAGGAGAGCCCGACGAGGTGGGCCCGTCCGATCCCCTGCGCCGCGAGGACGGCAGCGAGGGCGTCGGCGTAGTCGTCCATGCCGAACCCGTCGGGCGGGTCGTCCGACCGGCCGGCGCCGGGTGCGTCCCAGGCGATCACGGTGAACTCGTCGGAGAGAGCCTCGACCTGTGCGCCCCAGGTGGCGGGGCCGTCGCCGACGAAGCCGTGGGCGAGCAGCACCGCGGGCCCGGCCCCGGCGCGTTCGTAGGCGATGCTCAGCCCGCCGACCTCGACGCGCATGCCTCGATCCTCGACCTGTCGGGCCGTCGGAGCAACGGCCGGGGCGGGCGCGGGGTCGCGCAGGGCGCCTCAGGCGCCCACGTAGGCCGCGAGGTGCTCCCCCGTGAGCGTCGTCCGCTGCGCCACGAGGTCGGCGGGCGTGCCCTCGAAGACGATGCGGCCGCCGTCGTGCCCGGCCCCGGGTCCGAGGTCGATGATCCGGTCGGCGTGGGCCATGACGGCCTGGTGGTGCTCGATGACGATGACGGACTTGCCGGAGTCGACGATGTGGTCGAGCAGGCGCAGCAGGTTCTCGACGTCTGCGAGGTGCAGCCCGGTGGTGGGTTCGTCGAGGACGATCACCCCGCCGGAGTCCCCGAGGTGCATCGCGAGCTTGAGCCGCTGGCGCTCGCCGCCGGAGAGCGTGTTGAGCGGCTGGCCGAGCTTGATGTAGCCGAGGCCGACGTCCTCGAGGTGCGCGAGGATCTTGTGCGCGGCCGGGATCTTGGCGTCGCCCTCGCGGAAGAACGCGTGGGCGTGAGCCACGGACAGGTCGAGCACCTCGGCGATGTTGAGGCCGCCCAGCGTGTACTCGAGCACGGACGCCATGAAGCGCTTGCCGCCGCAGTCCTCGCACGGTGTCTCGACGGTCTCCATGAAGCCGAGCTCGGTGTAGATGCGTCCGTTGCCCTTGCACGTCGGGCAGGCGCCCTCGGAGTTGGCGCTGAACAGGGCGGGCTTGACGCCGTTGGCCTTGGCGAACGCCTTGCGGATCGGTTCGAGCAGGCCGGTGTAGGTGGCGGGGTTGGAGCGGCGGGAGCCCTTGATCGCGCCCTGGTCGACGACGACGACGCCCTCGCGCCCGGCGAGGTTGCCGTGGATCAAGGAGCTCTTGCCCGAGCCTGCGACACCGGTGACGACGGTGAGGACGCCGGTGGGCACGTCGACGTCCACGCCCTGGAGGTTGTTCTGGTCCGCTCCCCGGATCTCCAGCGCGCCGGTGGGCGTGCGCACGGACTCCTTGACGGTGGCGCGGTCGTCGAGGTGGCGGCCGGTGAGGGTGTCGCTGGCCCGCAGCTGGTCGACGGTTCCCTGGAAGCAGATCGTGCCGCCGTCGGTGCCGGCGCCCGGGCCGAGGTCGACCACGTGGTCGGCGATGGCGATGGCCTCCGGCTTGTGCTCGACGACGAGCACGGTGTTGCCCTTGTCGCGCAGGTCGAGCAGCAGGGAGTTCATGCGCTGGATGTCGTGGGGGTGCAGCCCGATGGTGGGTTCGTCGAAGACGTAGGTGACGTCGGTCAGCGCGGAGCCGAGGTGGCGGATCATCTTGGTGCGCTGCGCCTCTCCCCCGGACAGCGTGCCCGCGGGCCGGTCGAGCGAGAGGTAGCCGAGGCCGATCTCGACGAACTTGTCGAACAGGTGCAGCAGGCTCGTGACGAGGGGGGCGACGCCGGGGTTGTCGATGCCGCGCGCCCAGTCGGCGGCGTCGGAGATCTGCATGCGGCACACGTCCGCGATGCCGGCGCCGTTGACCTTCGCCGACCGGGCGGACTCGTTGAGCCGCGTCCCGTCGCAGGCCGGGCAGGGGACGAAGACGGCGGCCCGTTCGACGAACGCCCGGATGTGCGGCTGGAGCGACTCGGGGGCCTTGCTGAACACCGACTCCCGCAGCTTGGGGATGAGGCCCTGGTAGGTCATGTTCATCCCGAGCGCCTTGACCTTGCCCTTCTCGCGGTAGAGGAAGTCGTGCCGCTCGGTCTCGGTGTAGTCGCGGACCGGCTTGTCGCCGTCGACGAACCCGGACTCGGCGAAGCCCTTGACCATCCAGCCGTCCGCCTTGTAGCCGGGGACGAGGATCGCGCCGTCGTTGAGGGACCGGGACTCGTCGACGATGACGGACAGGTCCAGGTCGGAGACCGTGCCGCGTCCCTCGCACTGCGGGCACATGCCGCCCAGGTACACCTGGTTGCGCACGACCTTCTTCTCGGTCGTGCCGTCCGCCTTGCCGGTGCTGAACACGCCGCTCGCCGTCGAGGTCGGGACGTTGAACGAGAACGCGGTCGGTGGCCCGACGTACGGGTCGCCGATGCGGCTGAAGAGGTTGCGCAGCATCGCGTTGGCGTCGGTCACGGTGCCGACGGTCGACCGGACGTTGGCGCCCATGCGTTCCTGGTCGACGAGGATCGCGGTGGTGATGCCCTCGAGCACGTCGACGTCCGGGCGCGGCAGCGACGGCATGAAGCCCTGCACGAACGTCGAGTAGGTCTCGTCGATGAGGCGCCGCGACTCGGCGGCGATCGTCGCGAAAACGAGCGAGCTCTTGCCCGACCCCGACACCCCGGTGAACACGGTGAGCCGCCGCTTGGGGATCTCCAGGCTGACGTCCTTGAGGTTGTTCTCGCGCGCGCCCTGCACGCGGATCACGTCGTGCGTGTCGGCGGCGTGCGGCGCGGTCGCCGGCGACGTCGTGGCGGGGGTCGAGGTCTGCGTGGCGGTCACGCTGGGGCTCCTTCGGCTGGTGGTGCGGGGGGCGGGGCGGTGCTCGGGGCGGTGTCGGGTCAGGCGTGCAGCCCGACGAGGAGCCCGTCGGACCGCTGCGACGACGTCGAGGACGGCGGCCCGGCGACCTCGACATCGGCTTCGTGCCGGGCGGTCCGGACCACGGTGCTCTCGACGCTCCGGGGAAGACCGACCGCGGCGCCGGAACTCATCGTCGCACCGTCGCCGCGGTCGATGTGGTCGATGTGGTGCGGCAGCCCGGGGACGCACACGACGGCCGCCCTCAGTGTCGGCCGGTCGGTGCGGCCAGGGCGGCGGCCGCGAGCGCCGCCACGGTCGTCACCGGACCTCGTCGATGCGGACCATGTTGCCGGCGGGGTCGCGGAACGCGCAGTCGCGCACGCCCCACGGCTGCTCGGTCGGCTCGGACACGACCTCGGCGTCGGCGGCCTGGAGCCGCTCGAAGGTCTCGTCGAGGTCCTTCGTGGCGAGGATGATCGACTGGTAGGCGCCCTTGGCCATGAGCTCGACGATGGTGCGGCGCTCGGCGTCGGTGACGCCGGGGTCGGCGGCGGGCGGGGTGAGGACGAGGCGGACGTCGGGCTGGGACGGTGCGACGAACGTGAGCCAGCGCATGGCGCCCTCGCCGACGTCCATGGTGAGCTCGAAGCCGAGGAGGTCGCGGTAGAAGGCCAGGGAGGCCTCGGGGTCGGTGTGCGGGAGGAACGTGGTGTGCAGGGTGATGTCCATGGCTCTCACGCTAGATGCACGTCCACGGCGGGCGCTTCTCGATTCCTGACCGGTCGGGTGGCCTGCTTGGTCACGCACGACGGCAGCTCGCCCACGCCCGCGGTGAGGGCCCGGCGCGCGTACTCGCTCGGTGCCATGCCCACGAGCTCGGTGAAGCGGGTGCTGAACGTGCCGAGGGACGAGCTGCCGACGGCGAAGCAGACCTCCGTGACGCTGAGGTCCCCGCGGCGCAGGAGCGTCATCGCGCGCTCGACCCGGCGCGTCATGAGGTAGGAGTACGGCGACTCGCCGTAGGCGGCCTTGAACTGGCGGCTGAGGTGCCCGGCGGACACGTGCACGCCGCGCGCGAGGGCCTCGACGTCGAGCGGCTGGGCGTACTCGCGGTCGATCCGGTCGCGGACGCGGCGCAGCAGGGCCAGCGTGCGCAGGTGCGCGTCGTCGTCGCCGGTGCTGGTCACGGTCCCGATCGTAGTTCGCCCTCCCCCGCGCGGACACCGTGCCCGTACGATGCGCCCGTGGATGTCCAGCAGCTGGTGGCGTACGTGCGCGCCCACGGGGACGGTGTGGTGTCGACGCTCGGTCCGGACGGGGCACCGCAGGCCGCGTACCTCGCGCTGACGGCGACGGACCGTGGCGAGCTCGTGCTCGACGCGCGCGCGACGTCGCGCAAGGTGGCGAACGTGCGGCGCGACCCCCGGGTGGCGGTCGTCGTCGGCGGCGCGGACGGCACGACGCTGCAGGCCGAGGGCGTGGCGGACCTTCCCGGCGGCGCGGAGCGGGACCGGTGCGCGGCCGCGTACGCCGCCGCGTTCCCGCAGTTCGCGGCCTCGCTCGCGGACGACGGCATTGTCGTGGCCCGCGTGACCCTCACCTGGGCGCGGCACGGGGACTTCCGGGGCGCAGCGGCCGTGATGACCGACGTCGCGCTGCCCCGCTGACGCGGGACACCACCGGTCGGCGCGGCGTCAGCTCCGGGCGACCTCGGCCTCCATCGCGTCGAACTCGGCGTCGACCGCCGCGTCGGGACGCGCGGTCGCCCGGCTGACGAGGACGGCGACGAGCAGGTTGAGCAGGAACCCGGGCACGATCTCGTACATCGTGTCGCTCAGGGCGTCGACGTTGCCCCACACGAGCACGACGACCGCGCCGGTGACGAGCCCGGCGAGCGCCCCCGCGGGGGTGAGCTTGCGCCAGTACAGGCTGAGCAGCACGATCGGGCCGAAGGCGGCGCCGAACCCGGCCCAGGCGAACGCGACGAGGTCGAGGATGGCGGAGTCGTCGTCGAGCGCCAGGACGGCGGCGACCACCGCGACGGCGAGGACGGCGCCGCGGCCGAGGAGGAGCTCGGTCTTCTCCGAGGAGCGTCGGCCGGCGAGGTTGTAGAGGTCCTCGACGAGCGCGGAGGAGCACACGACGAGCTGGCTCGACATGGTGGACATGATCGCGGCGAGGACGGCGGCGAGCACGAGCCCGGCGACGAACGGGTGGAACAGGATCTGGCTGAGGACGAGGAACACGGTCTCGGGGTCGTCGAGCGGCAGCGCGGGGTCGTCGGCGAAGTACGCGATGCCGATGAGGGCGGTGGCGACGGCGCCACCGGTGGTGAGGAGCATCCACGTGAGGCTGACGCGGCGGGCGACGGTCGCCTCCTTGACGGACCGCAGGGCCATGAAGCGCACGATGATGTGGGGCTGGCCGAAGTAGCCCAGGCCCCAGGCGGCGGTGGAGACGATGGCGACGATCCCGAGGAACGCGCCCTCGTTGCTGAGCCCGGAGAACAGGTTGAACGCGTCGGGGTTGACGGCCCGGGCCTCGTCGACGACCGCGGTGATGCCGCCCATCTGGGTCACGGCGACGACGGGGACGGCGATGAGGGCGGCGAGCATGAGCAGACCCTGGGCGACGTCGGTGAGCGTGGCGCCGAGGAACCCGCCGAAGAGCGTGTAGCCGAGCGTGACGACGGCGACGACGACGAGCCCGGTGAGGTACGGCCAGCCGAAGGACGACTCGAAGAACTTGCCGGCGGCGACCATGCCGCTGGAGACGTAGAACGTGAAGAACACGAGGATCACGAGGGCGGCGGCGATGCGCAGGGGGCGGCTGTCGCCCTTGAGGCGCTTGGAGAAGAAGCTCGGGATGGTGATCGCGTTGTCGGAGATCTCGGAGTAGGCGCGCAGCCGGGGTGCGACGAACCGCCAGTTGAGCCACGCGCCGATGATGAGGCCGATCGCGATCCACGCCTCGACGAGCCCGGCGGCGTAGATCGCGCCGGGCAGGCCGAGCAGGAGCCAGCCCGACATGTCGGAGGCGTTGGCGGACAGCGCGGCGACCGACGGTCTGAGCCCGCGGTTCGCGAGCATGTACCCGTCGAGGTTCTGGGTGCGGCGGTACGCGTAGTACCCGATGCCCAGCATGACGAGCAGGTAGAGCACGATCGCGGCGAGCTGGTAGTCCCGGTCCGACATGGCGGCCTCCTGCAGGCGTCGTCGACGGCAGTGTGCGTTCCTCGCACGCTACGCCGCGCCGGGCGCCACGGCGTGCGGGGGCGTCGGCGCGCCCCGACGCGGGACGAGGCGTCGTGGGCGGTGCTCAGCCGAGCAGGCGCTCCTTCGCGCGCGAGTACTCGACGTCGGTCAGGTCGCCGGCGCGGTGCAGGGCGGCGAGCCGCTCGAGCCGCTCCACGAGCTCCGCTCCCCCGTCGGCGCCCGAGGCCCTCGGGGCCCGCACGTGCCACACGGTGCGCGCGAAGACGCCGGGACGGTCCGCGGAGCCCCGTGCCCCCGTGCGCAGGCGGGGGGTGCGCGGGGACGGCGTGGTGCGGTCGTCGATCGTGACCGCGCCGGGGTGGGCGTCGCGCAGGGCGTGGGCGAACCGGACGAAGCGTTCCGCGGACCGGTCGAGCACGACGGCCCGTGTGGTGCCGGGGGCGCTCGCGGCTGGTCCGCCGTGCGCGGTGCGCGCCGCGTGGAGGTGGACGACGACGCTCTCGGCGATCGTGACGGTGACGCGGCCCGACGGCAGGTCGGTGCGCGCGCGGGTGCCGTCGGGGCCGAGCAGGTGGAGGCGGGCGCCGTCCCACACGAGGCGCCCGCCGGCGACGTGGAACATCGCGGGGTAGCGCGTGTCCGGGACGAAGCGCGGGGTCGTGGCGCGGCCGGGGCCGGACCGGCGGGCGCTGACGCCGACGCTGCGGCGCGCCGGGCGGGCGGGGGCGTCGGTGCTGGGCTCGTCGTGCGCTGCCGTCATGGATCCGCTCCCCGTCGTGCCGGTGCCCCCGTCGTGCCGATCGTCCCCGACGGGACGCGCGGACGCAAGGCGCTCGTCACGTCGCCGGGACGCGCTCGCGCAGGTCGGGGCGGGTCACAGGCCCGGTCAGAGGCCACCGAGGAGCGCGGTGAAGTCGGGCGTGCCGGCGAACGGGTCCGCGGGGCCGCTGCTCGTGCGCAGCGCGACCTTCTCCGCGAGCTCGCGCCCGGCGCGCGCGATGCGCCGCGGAAGCCCCCCGCCGGAGTCGGACTCGCCCGCCGCCCAGTCGTCGGTCGCCGCGAACACCGAGGTGGTGGCGACGTCGGCGCGCAGGTACGTGAACAAGGGGCGCAGCGAGTACTCGAGCGCCAGGGAGTGCCGGGCGGTGCCGCCCGTCGCGCCGAGCAGGACGGGCGTGCCGGTCAGGGCGTCCTTGTCGAGGACGTCGACGAACGACTTGAGGAGCCCGGAGTACGTCGTGGTGAACAGCGGCGTGGTCACCACGATCCCGTCGGCGGCGTAGAGCCGGTCGAGGACGCCGGCGAGGTCCCCGGTGGGGAAGCCGGTGAGCAGGGTGTCCACGACGGCGTGCGCGTGGTCGCGCAGCTCGACGGTCTCGACCTCGGCGGTGACCCCGAGCGCGCCGAGCTCGCGGACGGCGGCCTCACCGAGACGGTCGGCGAGCAGCCGGGTCGAGGAGGGCTTGGACAGGCCGGCGGAGACGACGACGAGGCGCCGGTCGGTGCCGCCGGGGGTGGTCTGCTGGGTCATGCGGTGCTCCTGGTGCTGCTGTGCGTGCGTGATGCGTGCGTGTGCTGCTGGTGCGGGCCGGTGACCCGGGCTGCCCGACGGCGCCGGTCCCCTGGTGCGATGACCGCACCTGGTGACCGTACGCCGTCGGGCGGTGGCCCGCGGCGAGGCTCAGAGGCCGAAGGCGGTGCCCGCGCGGGCGGGCTGCTGCGTGGAGACGCCTGCGGCGTCGTCCGCGTCGTCGTCCTCGGCGGTGCGCCCGGTCCAGCGGTCCTCGGTGGCGCCGACGTGCGCGGCGTGGGTCTCGCCCGCGGCGCGGGCGGCGGCGACGCGCTCGACGTGCGTCGGCGGGCCGGACGGGACGTGCGCGGGGCGCGCGGCCTCCGCCTCGCGGCGCAGGACCGGCACGACCTCGCCCGCGAGCAGGTCGATCTGCTCGAGGACCGTCTTGAGGGGCAACCCGGCGTGGTCCATGAGGAACAGCTGGCGCTGGTAGTCCCCCACGTCCTCGCGCATCGCCCCGTAGCGGTCGATCACCTGCTGCGGTGAGCCCACGGTGAGCGGGGTCTCGCGCGTGAAGTCCTCCATCGACGGCCCGTGCCCGTACACGGGAGCGTTGTCGAAGTAGGGGCGGAACTCGTCCCACGCCTTCTGCGAGTCCTTGCGCAGGAACACCTGCCCGCCGAGGCCGACGATCGCGGTGTCCGCGGGCCCGTGACCGTGGTGCTCCCAGCGCTGACGGTAGAACTGCACCATCTGCCGGGTGTGGCTCATGGGCCAGAAGATGTTGTTGTGGAAGAACCCGTCGCCGTAGTAGGCGGCCTGCTCCGCGATCTCGGGGCTGCGGATCGACCCGTGCCACACGAACGGCGGCACGCCGTCGAGCGGGCGCGGCGTCGAGGTGAAGCCCTGCAGCGGCGTGCGGAACTTCCCCTCCCAGTCGACGACGTCCTCGGTCCAGAGCCGGCGCAGCAGCGCGTAGTTCTCGATCGCGAGCGGGATGCCGTTGCGGATGTCCTGCCCGAACCAGGGGTAGACGGGCCCGGTGTTGCCGCGGCCCATCATGAGGTCCATGCGCCCGTCGGTGATGACCTGGAGCATCGCGTACTCCTCGGCGAGGCGCACCGGGTCGTTGGTGGTGATGAGCGTCGTCGACGTCGACAGGACGATGTCCTTCGTCACGCCCGCGAGGTAGCCGAGCATGGTCGTGGGCGACGACGGCACGAACGGCGGGTTGTGGTGCTCGCCCGTCGCGAAGACGTCCAGCCCGGCCTCGTCGGCGTGCTTCGCGATGGTGAGCATCGCGCGCACCCGCTCGGTGTCGTCCGGGGTCCGGCCCGTCGTGGGGTCCGTCGTCACGTCGCCGACGGTGAAGATGCCGAACTGCATGGTGCGCTCCCAGGGTCCTCTGACGATCGATGGTCCATGCGTTTGCATGTACATGGCGCTCAACCGGGCGTCCCCCGCGTTTGTTCCCGAGACCGCGGCCGGGGCGGAGCGGCGGATCTCACGCCCCGCGAGTTGCGCGGGGCATCGAAACCCGGGAGCCTGGGACGGCGACGCGCCGTGGCGGACCCGGCCCCGACGTCGCGCGGCCCGCCTGGCGGGCCGCGACCGCGACGTTCACCGGACCTTCACCCCGCGTCGGAACACCCCACCACGACACGGCGTTGCGTACTCGTAGACCGGGCACGCTCGCACCCACGGGCCCGCCCGTACACCCCCGACGATCCTCTGGAGGACACCATGGCCGACCGTTCGCTGCGTGGCATGAGCATCGGTGCGAAGAGCATGGAGTCGGACGAGGGCGTCGACTTCGCGCCCCGTTTCCAGGCGCACTACGACTGCCCCAACGGCCACACCATCATCCTGCCGTTCTCGACCGACGCCGAGGTCCCGCCCGTGTGGGAGTGCCGCTGCGGCGCCGAGGCGCTCCTGCGTGACGCCGAGCGCCCCGAGCCCAAGGCCGGCAAGCCCGCGCGCACCCACTGGGACATGCTGCTCGAGCGCCGCACGATCTCCGAGCTCGAGGAGCTCCTCGACGAGCGTCTCGACCTGCTGCGCGCCGGCAAGCTCCGCCGCTCCGCCTGACACCCGCGGGAGGCACGGCCGCTCCCTGCACGAAGGCCCGGTCCCTCGGACCGGGCCTTTCCTGCGTCCGGAGCCGGCTACGTCCTCGGGGAGCGTCCCCGCCGCACCAGCGACCCGAGCTGCTCCGCGCGCCGTCGCGCACCCCAGAGGGTGACCTTCCACAGCGCCTCGGCGACGATGGCGCGGCTCATCTTCGACCGCCCCGCGGTGCGCTCGACGAACGTGATCGGGACCTCCACGACGCGTCCCCCGGCCCGGGCGACGCGCCAGGCCATGTCGACCTGGAAGCAGTACCCGTGCGACTCCACGGCCGCGAGGTCCATCGCCCGCAGCGCGTCCGCCCGGTACGCGCGGAACCCGGCCGTCGCGTCCCTCAGCCGCAGCCCGAGCGCCAGCCGCACGTACGCGTTGCCGCCCCGCGACAGCGCCTCGCGGTGCCACGGCCAGTTCTCGACCTCGCCGCCCGGCACCCAGCGCGACCCGATGACCAGGTCCACAGGCCCGGGCCGGTGCGCGCCCTCGGTCGCACCCCGGGCGCCGGTCGGGACCGCGGCCAGGGCGTCGAGGAGCCGCGGCAGCTCCTCCGGCCGGTGCGACCCGTCGGCGTCCATCTCCACCACGACGTCGTACCCGCGCTCCAGCGCCCACCCGAAGCCCGCGACGTACGCGGCCCCCAGCCCGTCCTTGCCCGCGCGGTGCAGCACGTGCACCGCCGCGTCGTGCGCCGCGACCGCGTCCGCGAGGTCGCCCGTCCCGTCGGGCGACGCGTCGTCGACCACGAGGACGTGCGCACCCGGGACCGCGGCGCGCAGGCGCGCGAGCGTGCCCGGCAGGGTCAGCGCCTCGTCGTACGTGGGCACGACGACGAGCACGCGCCCGGGTGCGTCGGTCACCGGGCGCTCTCCAGGCCGTCCGACGCCGCCACCGAGGTGCCGGACCCGGGGACCCCGTCGGCGTCGGGCGTGCCGGTGGGTTCCCCGGTGCCGCCGGCGAGCCGTCCACGCCGGCGCTCGCGGACCGACCCGACGACCCCGGCGACGACGAGCCCGGCCGCGAGCAGGCCCACGGCCAGCCCGGGCAGGCCGCCGGCGCGCACGGCCGGCGTCAGGTCGGTGCGCAGCGGCAAGGAGGCGACGAGCTGGTCGGCGGTGAACAGCTCCGTGCTCTGCAGCAGCGTGCCGTCGGGCGCGATCACGCCGCTGACACCGACCGTCGACACCTGGACGGTCGCGCGCCCGGTCGAGACCGCGCGCAGCCGTGACATCGCGAGCTGCTGGGTCGACTCGGCCGTGTAGCCGAACGACGCGTTGTTCGTCGGGACGACGAGCACCTCGGCACCCGCGAGCACAGCGTCGCGCACGAGTACGTCGTAGGCGACCTCGAAGCAGATGACGACCCCGAGGGGCACGGTGCGGCCCAGACGCTCCGACGCGAGGTCGACCACCCCGGTCTCGCCGCCGGGGATCATGTCGATGGTGACGCGGTCGACCTGGTCGGAGAACACCCGCAGCAGCGGCCGCAGCGGCATGTACTCGCCGAACGGTGCGGGGTGCTGCTTGGCGTACCGGTCGACGACGCCGACGCCCGGCTCGACGAGCAGCGACACGTTGTACCGCCCGCCCGTCTCCGGGTACTCCTGGGCGCCGACGAGGATCGGCGCGTCGACCTCGCGCGCGGCGTCGTCGATCGCCGCGGCGACCTCGGGAGCCTCCTGCGGGTCGAGGTCGGAGCCGTTCTCCGGCCACAGCACGACGTCGAGGTCGCCCGGATCGACCTGGTCCAGCAGCGCGACGGTGCCGTCGAGGTGGTTGTTCAGCACCTCCGCGCGGTTCGCGAACGACCCGAGGCCCGGCTCGCCCACGTTGCCCTGCACGGCCCCGACCTCGAGATGTCCCGCCTGCGCTCGCGCGTCGAGCGGCACGAGCAGCGGAGCGGCGACCAGCGCCGCGGCGGCGAGCAGCGGCACGCCGACCAGGAGCGCCTCCCGCGCACGGTCCTGCCCGCCCTGCCGGTCCTCTCCGGGCGCCTGGACGGCGCGGTGGCGCACCAGGACGAGGACGGCGGCGGCGAGCAGAGAGCCGACGAGGGCGACGAGCAGGGACACGAGCACCTCGCCGCCGAGCCATGCCGCACGCCCGAGCGGGGAGTCGACCTGGGAGAACGCGAGCCGCCCCCAGGGGAAGCCGCCGAACGGGACCTCGGTGCGGGCCTGCTCGACGCCGACGAACAGGACCGCGAACGCGACCGCCTGCCGGCCGGGCCGGTCCCGCAGCCAGGACCAGCGCCGCGCCCACACCCACGCGGCGCCCAGGACCGCGACGAAGCAGGCCTCCATGACGGACAGCGCGATCCACGGCAGCGTCTCCGTCGCCTCGTTCGCCCACCACAGGTGCGGCAGGAAGAACGACAGCCCCCACACGAGGCCGACCAGGGCGCCCCACCGGGCGTCGTCGCGACGCAGCGCCCAGAACAGCAGGCCCACGCCGACGAACGCGGCGGGCCACCAGCCCCGGTCGGGGAACGCGGCGTCCGTGAGCAGGCCGCCGGCGAGCGCGAGGAGCAGGGCCAGCGGTCGTGAGACCGGTCCGCCCGCGGCGCGTCGTGGGCTCGGGACGGACCGACCGAGGCTCGGGTCGGACGCGGACGCAGGGGCTGGCACGGGGTGCAGGATACGCCACGCGCCTGCACGCCCACGGTGGACGGCGGCCCGGGTGACGAGCGCACGACGCGCACCGACGGCGCGGGCTCGCCCGCCCGCGCGGGTGCGGCGAGCCCGCACGCCCTTCGGCCCGTGCCCCGCCGCCACCGGCGGTGCACGTTTTCTACTGAGCGCGCGGGCCCGGCCAGACACCCGTCACGGCATGCCCGGGGATCGTCGTCGGTGGCTGATCCCCTGGCGGCCGCGGGGGCCGGAACACCCTGTCGAAACTACTCCCGCTCCGGAGGCTGTCAACCGGAACCTGCTCCCCGCGGCGGGGACGTATCACCCGAACGTGTCGAACAGCACGACGCCGTCCCGCACGGTCTGCAGGCACGTGGGCCGCGGCGCGTCCCCGCCGAGCTCGGGCAGCAGCGGCGTGCCCGAGCGGGCGTCCGTGCTCCACGACGAGGCGGGGCGGCCCAGGGTGCCCTGCACCACGAGGTGCTCCGCACGCCACACCGCGAGGTGCGCGGGGGCGCCGACGCGCAGCTGCCCCGCGCCCGTGTGGTCCAGGCCCGCGATGCGCCAGCCGCCGCGCGTGTGCGCCTGGAACGCCGCACGCGCCGAGACCCGCTGGTCCAGGTCGACGTGCGACATCGCAGCCAGGACCCCGGCCCACGGGTCGAGGCGCGTCACCGGGGCGTCCGACCCGAACGCGACGGGCACGCCGGCTCCCGCGAGGTCGGCGAACGGGCTCAGGCCCTCCGCGCGCGTCGCGCCCACCCGCGCGGCGTACATGCCGTCCGGGCCGCCCCACGCGGCGTCGAACGCCGGCTGGACGCTCAGGGACACCCCGAACAGCAGGAGCGTCGCCAGCGCCGTCGCGTCGACGAACAGCGCGTGCTCGACGCGGTGCCGCGCCGCGCGCACCGATCCCGCGCCGTGCACGTCCGCCGCCGCCTTGAGCCCCAGCACGAGCTCGTCCATCGCGCGGTCGCCGATGACGTGGAACCCGCCCTGCGTGCCCGCCGCCGCGGTCGCGGACAGGTGGTTCGCGATCTGCTCCGCCGACAGGTACAACGTGCCCCGCTCCCCCGGCACCGGCGCGTCCCGGTACGGCTGCCGCATCGCCGCCGTGCGCGACCCGATCGACCCGTCGACGTTGAGGTCGCCCGCGACCCCCGCCAGACCAGGGACGTCCGCCAGGACCGCGCGCGCGTCGTCGGCCGTCGCGCACAGCTCGCCCCGGTACCCCACCACGTGCGCCAGGCCGCCCGCCGGGTCGCGCGTCAGGTCCAGCACCTCGCGCAGCCCGGCGCGGGTGTCGATGTGCGGGGCGCTCATCTCGTGCACCGACACGATGCCCTGCTCCGCCGCGGCCCGCAGCGCCGCCCGGTACAGGTCCGTGCGGCGCGCCGGAGACACCTCGCGCGCCACGTCACGCGCCACGTGGTGCGCCTCGCCCGTCACCCAGCCCGACGCGTCCCACCCGGGGCGCGCCTCCAGGCCCGCCTGCCGCGCCAGCGCCGTCGAGACCACCGCGGAGTGCACGTCCACGCGTGCCGCGTACACCGCCCGGCCGCCCGCCGCGGCGTCCAGCTCCGCGGCCGTCGGGGGACGCCCCTCCGGCCACGACCGCTCGTCCCACCCGAAGGCCAGCACGACCTCGCCGTCCGCCACGAGGGCCGCCGCCTTCGCCACCGCGTCCAGCGCGGCTCCCAGCGACGTCACGCCGGCGCTCGCGGACAGGTCCACCCCGGCGAGGGCGAGGCCGATCTCGAACAGGTGCACGTGCGCGTCGACGAAGCCGGGGGCGACGAGCGCGCCGTCGAGCTCGACCACCCGGTCGGCCCGGGCGGCGAGCCCGTCGGCGGTGTCGTCGGCACCGATCCAGGCGATCACGCCGTCGTCGACCAGCAGGGCCTCGGCGAACGGGTCGGCCGAGGAGTGGATCACGCCACCGCGGTACAAGGTTGAGGCCACAATCCTTCACCATACCGCCACATTCGCGGTGTTCGTGCCGGTGGCCTCGTCACACGCTCGAGTACGCGACCACGCCGCGGCGCAGCCGGTCGATCGCCTGCACCGCGGTGCGCCGCAGCGCCGGTGTCGGGGCGGCGCCCGCGAGCTGGTCGAGGACGTCGATGACCTGCTTGCACCAGCGTACGAAGTCGCCCGCCGCGATCTCCGACCCGCGCAGCACCGCGTCGAGGCTGCGCCCCACGGCCCACCGGTGCACCGCGACGACGAGTCCGTCGTCAAGCTGGCCGGTCGCCTCCAGGCGGTGCGCGCTCTCCAGGTCCTCCACCTCCGACCACACGCGCACCGTCGCGTCGAGGGCGCGCGCGAGCGGGCCGTGCGGGCCGCCCGGCACGTTCGGGTCGGTGGGCTCGTCCCGCCGACCGGAGTAGACGCACGTGGAGACCACCGCTGCCAGGGCGGGAGCGTCGAGGTCCTCCCAGACGCCGCGCCGCAGGCACTCGGCGAGCAGCAGGTCGTTCTCGGCGTACAGGCGTCGCAGCCACCGGCCGTCGGCCGTGACGCGCAGCCCGCCCGCGTGCACCAGGCCGTCGGTCGCGTCGCCACCGGTGTCGGGTGCCTCGTCGGCCGTGTCGCCGTCGCCGTCGACGGCGATCGCGAGGCTCGCAGGGCCTGCGGTGCCCCGCGCGTCGGCGCGTTCGAGGTACCCGAGCTCGAGCAGGACGTCGCACGTGCGGTCGAACAGCTTCGCGATCGACCCGGTGCGGCCCTCCACGCGGCGCACGAGCTGGTCGTGCTCCTTCTTCAGCCGGGCCCACCGCTCGGCCCACCGGGCGTGGTCCTCCCGGTCGGGGCACCCGTGGCACGGGTGGGCGCGCAGCTGCGCGCGCAGGCGTGCGAGCTCGGCGTCGTCCGCGGCGCCCGACCGCCCGCGCGCCGCCCGGCCCGGGCGGCTGCCGGGCTCGTCGAGCGCGCCGAGCGCGTTGCGCAGGCTCGACGCGAGGTCGCGGCGCTGTGCCGGGACGCGGGGGTTGAACGCCTTGGGGACCTTGACCCTCGTGACGACGCGGACCCCGCCGGGCGCGTCCGCGACCGTGAGCTTCTT
This sequence comes from Cellulosimicrobium sp. PMB13, assembly GCF_051294865.1. Lineage (NCBI taxonomy): Bacteria > Bacillati > Actinomycetota > Actinomycetes > Micrococcales > Promicromonosporaceae > Cellulosimicrobium > Cellulosimicrobium sp. PMB13. Next base: position 3,115,338 of record NZ_CP145910.1, read on the forward strand.
CACGGCCCGGTCCTGCGTGAGCACCGTCGGGCGCGGCCCGTCGAACCCGGCGCCGTCCCCGGGGTCGAGCACGACGACGTACCCGGCCCGGCGCCCGGACGGCACCTCGACCACGTCGCCGGGGCGCAGCCGCTCGAACGCCGCGACCACCTCGGCGCGCCGCGACCGGCTCGCCGCGCGCGACAGGTCGCTCTCGCGCTGGGTGATGCGCCGCCGCAGCGCCGCGTACTGCGCGAAGTCGCCCCGGTCGCACGTCATCGCCTGCGCGTACCCGTCGAGCGCTTCGGCGTGCGCCTGCGCCTGCTTGGCGAGCCCCACGACGCCGCGGTCGGCCTGGAACTGCGCGAACGACGTCTCCAGGACGTCGCGGGCACGGTCCCGGCCCACCTGCGCGACGAGGTTGACCGCCATGTTGTACGTGGGCCGAAAGCTCGAGCGCAGCGGGTACAGGCGCTTGGACGCCAGGCCCGCGAGCTGCACGGGGTCCAGCCCGGCGTGGTCCACGACGACGGCGTGACCCTCGACGTCGATCCCGCGCCGACCCGCGCGCCCGGTGAGCTGCGTGTACTCCCCCGGCGTGACGTCCACGTGCGCGGACCCGTCCCACTTCACGAGCCGCTCGAGCACGACGGAGCGGGCGGGCATGTTGATGCCGAGCGCGAGGGTCTCCGTGGCGAACACGACCTTGATGAGGCCGCGGCTGAACAGCTCCTCGACCGTCTCCTTGAACACCGGCAGCATCCCCGCGTGGTGGGCGGCGACCCCGCGCGCGAGGGACTCGCTCCACGTCCAGTACCCCAGCACGTCGAGGTCCTCGGTCGGGATCGTCGCGGTGCGCTCCTCCGCGACCCGCCGGATCTCCGCCTCCTCCTCGGCCGAGGTGAGGCGCAGCCCGGCGGTCAGGCACTGCGTGACCGCGCCCTCGCACCCGGCGCGGGAGAAGATGAAGTAGATCGCGGGCAGCAGCGCGTCCTCGTCGAGCGCGTCCACGACCGAGAAGCGCGAGGGGGTGCGACGGGTGAACCCGGACCGGTCCGGGCCCGGCCGGCGCCCGCCACGACCGCGGTACCCGCGGTCGCCCGCGCCCCGGCGACCGTCGGGCCCCGAGCGCGGCGCCGCCCGGAACGCCGCGAGCAGGTCGGGGTTGATGGGCGGGTTCACCCCGGGGTCGGTCGGGTCGACGTGCCCCGCGTACAGGTCGAGCAGGTCGGCCCCGAACCCGGGGCGGGCGGCGTGACGGTCCGCGCCCGTGGGGTTGGCCGAGGCGACGAGCACGTGCTGCCACAGCGGCACGGGGCGGCGCTCGCTGACGACGACGGTCGTGTCGCCGCGCACCATCTCGAGCCAGTCGCCGAACTCCTCCGCGTTGGACACGGTCGCGGACAGCGAGACGAGCTGGACGTCGTCGGACAGGTGGATGATCACCTCTTCCCAGACGGGGCCGCGGAACCGGTCGGCGAGGTAGTGGACCTCGTCCATGACGACGTAGCCGAGGCCGTCGAGCGCGGTGGACCCGGCGTAGAGCATGTTGCGCAGCACCTCGGTCGTCATGACGACGACGGGGGCGTCCCCGTTGAGGGTGGTGTCCCCGGTGAGCAGGCCCACGTTGTCGGCGCCGTGGCGGCGCGCGAGGTCGGCGTACTTCTGGTTCGACAGCGCCTTGATGGGCGTGGTGTAGAACGCCTTGCGGCCCGTGGCGAGCGCGAGGTGGACGGCGAACTCGCCGACCACGGTCTTGCCTGCGCCGGTGGGGGCGGCGACGAGGACGCCGCGACCCTCCTCCAGGGCCTCGCACGCGCGCTCCTGGAAGTCGTCGAGCGGGAAGTCGAGGACGCGGCGGAACTCGGCGAGCCGCGTGCGGGACGCGGACTGGCGGGCGCGAGCGGCGGCGTACCGGGCGGCGGGTGAGTCGGCGGACGTGTCAGCTGCCGTCATGGCCTCAGCCTACGGTCCGGCGCGCACCTCGCCGCCCGACCCGATCGGTCAGGCCGCGGGAGGCGTGGACGTGAGGACGCGCAGCGCCCCGGGGACGATCTCGACGCGCAGGGGCAGCGGGCCCACGTGCTCGCCGTCGGCGAACGCGTGCGGGGGTGCTGCGCCGGCGGCGGTGGGCTCGATCGTCACGACGCGGGCGCGGACCGCACCGACGCCCGGGTTCGCCAGGTGCCGGCCGGCGTACATGCCGGGGAAGATCGCGGCCGCGCCGCGGCGGGTGAAGGGTCCGGCGAGCAGGACGTCGAGGAGCCCGTCGTCGACGACCGCGTCGGGCGCGATGCGGATCCCGCCGCCGACGCGGGGCCCGTTGGCGACGGAGACGAGCGCGCCCGGGGACTCCCAGACGAGGGTGGGGCCGTCGGGTCCGTCCCCGGGGAGCAGGGGGGCACCGGCGAGGACCTCGGGCCACTGGTCGTGGCCCGGTGCCGCGGGGACGCCGGTGAGCGTGACCCGGTACCCGTAGGGGCGGTAGCGGGCGATCTCGCGCAGGGCGGAGCGCGCGTAGCGGGCGCGGCCGCGGGGCCACGTGGCGGCGTTGGCGTGCGCGTTGACGGCGGCGTCGACCCCGGCGGACAGGACGCCCGCGTACCAGCGCGTCGGCATCGGGTGCACGACGGCGCGGGGTCCTTCGCCGGGAGGGGCGGCGGTGCCTGGCGTCGCGGTGTGCGGCGGCGCGGAGAGCGTGGACGTGGCGACGGGGTCGGCGTGCGGGGCGGTGACGCGCGCGGCGTCGACCGCGCGCACGGTCCCGTCGGTGAGGGACCGGAGCAGGGCGTCGACGCACTCCTGGACGCGCCCGGTCGGGATCGCGAGGGCGTGCGCGAAGTCGTTGCCGGTCCCGACGGCGACGATGCCGAGCGGGGTCCGGGTCCCGGCGACGGCGTTGACGCCGAGGTGCACCATGCCGTCGCCGCCGACGACGACGAGCGCGTCCACCCCGTGGCGGCCCTGGTGGCCGCGCACCGCGGCGTCGGCGGACTCCTGCGCGAGCGCGAGGCTGGGGGCGCTGAGGTCGACGACGTCGTGACCGGCGGAGCGCAGCGCCGCGGCGGTGCGCTCCCCGCCGGTGCGGCCCCGGCCGCGACCGGCGGTGGGGTTGACGACGAGCCCGACCGTGCTCACGGGTGCTCTGCGCGCCGCACGCGGCGCGGTCCGTGCGCTGGGTTCACAGGGCGAGCCGGGCGGCGTCGCGCTTGTCGACGCGACGGTCGTGCAGGACCGAGACGCCGTAGGCGACGAAGTAGAGCGCGCAGATCGGCAGGGCGACGGAGAACATCGTCAGGACGTCCGGGGTGGGCGTCATGATCGCGGCGAACAGGAACGACACGAGCACGGCCCAGCGCCAGCCCGCGAGCCACGTCGAGGCCCGCACGACGCCCATCATGTTCAGCGCCACCATGACGACGGGCACGAGGAACGCGATGCCGAACGCGAGCATGAGGCGCATGACGAACCCGAGGTACATCTGCGCGCCGATGAGGTTCGACGTGTCCGGCGGGACGAACTCGTTGAGCAGCGCGACCGCGCGGGGCAGCATGTACCAGGCGAGCGCGATGCCGGCGAGGAACAGCGGGACGGCGACCGCGATGAACGCGAACGAGTACCGCTTCTCCACGCTCGTCAGGCCCGGCGTGATGAACGCGAAGAGCTGGTAGAGCCACCACGGGCTCGACAGCAGGACGCCGAGGAAGACGGAGACCTTGACCTTCATGTCGATGGCCGTGGCGACGCCGTCGAAGTTGAGGCCGATCAGCGCGTCACGGCGCTCGGCCGCCGCGAGCAGGGGTTCCTGGAGCAGCTGGAAGACCGTGTCGTAGACCATCCAGCCCACGACCGCGCCGACCAGGATGCCGAGGGCGGACAGGACGAGGCGCTTGCGGATCTCGACGAGGTGCTCGCGCAGGGGCATGCGCCCGTCGGGATCACGGGAGTTGCGTGGCACCGACTAGACCTTCGGGCTGGTGCCGTCCTGCGTGGACGACGCCGTGCTCCCCGTCACGTTCGTGGTGCCGCGGGGGACCGTGGTGCTGGTGGTCGTGGTGTCAACGGTCGGAGGGCTCGACTCGGGCTGCGCGTCGTCGTCCTCACGGAGGTCCTTGACCTCCTTCTTGAAGATCTTCAGCGACTGCCCGACGCTGCGCGCCAGGTCCGGCAGTCGTCGTGACCCGAAGAGCAGGACGACGAGGAGGATCAGCACGACGATCGTCGCGGGGTGACGGAGGATGTTCACGGGGGGAACCTACTACTCGTTGGCGACAGTGACGACGGACAGTGACGGCTGGCGAACGACGGACGAACGACGAGACCTGCTCGTCCCGCCATCATAGGTCACGCCCCCGCCGCGGTGCTCCGCCGCGGTGCACGCTCCTGGCCGTCCGGCTCAGGCGTTGAACCGCCGCCACCGGGCCCACACCCGTTCGTCGCGCTGGCGACGCAGGACCCGCCGCTCGGCCCTCTCCGCCCGCAGCGCGTCGACACGCTCGCGCAGCACGACGGGGTCGTCGTCCAGCGTCGGCGCCGTGGACGGCTGCTCCGCCTCGAGACGACGGGCGAGCTCGTCGGCCCGCGCACCCATCTCGCTCGCGACCTGCGACGCGCGCGAGAGCTCGCGACCCAGCCCCTTCACCGAGCGCCACAGGCGCCGGGCGAGGAAGAACGCGCCGACGAGCGTGCCCACGACGAGCAGCGTCCACACCCAGAACCACATGCCGCTCACCCTAACCAGCGGGAGCGTCGTCGAGGCGCGCATACGCGGCGAGGGCGGCGCGCGCGGTCTCGCGCACGTCGTCGGCGACGGACGCCGGCTCGACGGAGCGCACGTGCCGGGCGCGCGCGAGGAGGAGCTGGCGCAGCCACACCGGGTTGGTGACGCGCAGGCGCACCTCGAACGCGCCGTCGGGCAGGTCGCGCACCGACTCGACCGGCACCTGCTCGGCCACGGTCCGTGCCTGGCTCGCCAGCACGAGCGTCGCCAGCGGCGCGTCGCCCGACGGGGTGAAGTCGACGTCCGGGTCGACGTCGTGCGCCTCCACGGGGGTGTCGAGCTCGACGGCGCCGAGGATCCGGTCGACGCGGAACGTGCGGCGCCCCTGCGCGCGGTGGCACCACGCGAGCAGGTAGGCGTGCTCGTCCTGGGTGTGCAGGCTCACGGGGTCGATCTCGCGGTCCGACGCCTCGTCGGCGGCGGTGACGTAGCGGATGCGCAGCCGGTGCCCGGCGGCGAGGGCGCTCGCGATGGTCGACACGACCTGCGGGTCGCCCTCGGGCGCGAGCCGCACGTCGAGCGCCGCGGCCGCCTCGCCCGTGGCGTCGGTGAGCTTCCTCAGGACGGACTCGACGACGCCCGCTCGCTGCGGGTCGGCCTGCACGGCGCCCGTCTCACGCATGGCCCGCAGCGCCGCGACCAGCGCGACGGCCTCGCGCGTGCCCAGCCGCAGCGGCCGGGTCATGCCGCGCGCCTCGGTGAGGCGCACGACGCCGCGCTCGATCGAGTCGGCGTCGAAGTCGATGAGGTCGTCGGGCCAGTAGCCGGGCGTGCCCGAGACCCACAGGGCGTCGACGTCCTCCAGCACCTGGCGCTCGCTGACGCCGAAGTGGCGGGCGAGCTCGCCCACGGGCACCGGGCCCGCACCGTCGAGGTAGGCGACGATGCCCAGCAGGCGCACCAGCCGGTCGTCCGCGCGCTCAGCCACGGTGCCCCTCCCCCGCGTCGTCGCCCGTCCCGCCGTTCGGGCCGCCGGTCGCCCCACCGAGCCCGGCTGCCTCCTGCAGCCGGCGCACGACGACGTCGCGCAGCTCCGGCGGTTCCAGCACCAGCACCGCGTCGCCGTAGCCCACGACCTCGTCGGCCAGGGCGGTGCGCACGTCGAACGGCACCTCCAGGACGTCGCGCCCCGGCCCGGGCGCGCCGGCGCCGGGGAGCGACCCGACGACCTTGCCGCGCGCACGCAGCGCGGCCGCGCGCTCCGGCACGACGGCGAGCCGCGCGACCCCGCCCGCGCCGCGCCCGCCGAGGAAGGCGTCCACGTCCACGTGCTCGGGGACCTCGAACGCGTCGCGCGGCCCGGTCGCCCGGACCCGGCCCTCGACCCGGCTCAGCCGGTACGACCGCGGCGCGTCCCGGTCGACGTCGAACCCGACGAGGTACCAGCCGCCGCGCCGTGCCGCGATCCGCCACGGCTGCACGCGCCGGGGCCGCACCTCGCCCGTGCTCGCCGCCCGGTAGGTGAACGACACCGCCCGACGCTGGGAGATCGCGTCCAGCAGGGTCGTGTACGCGTCGCCCACGGCCCGCACGCGCGGGACGAGGCCCGCGACGGCGTCCATCGCCGTCTCCCCCGCGCCCGCGGCCCGCAGCTTCGTCAGCGCGCGCGAGATGTCGGTGCGCAGCGACTTGTCCTGCCAGAACTGCGCCGCCAGCGCCAGGACCCCCAGCTCCGCCGGCGTCAGGTCCACCGCGGGCAGCGCGTACGCGTCCTGGTCGATGCGGTACCCCACCTCGTCGGCGTGGCCGCCCGCGTCGACCGTGACGATCGGGATGCCCAGGTCCCGCAGCGTGTCCTTGTCCCGCTCGAACATGCGCTCGAACGCGTCCGGCGACGGCGCGTCCCCGTACCCCGCGACGCTCGTGCGGATCTGCTGCTTCGTCATCGACGCGTTCGTGTTCACCAGCGCGATGACGAGGTTCAGCAGACGGGCGGCAGGGTTCGACGGCGCGGCCGGCGCGGGCGCCGCGTCGGGCGAGGACCAGGGTGTGGTGGGCTCGGGCATCGGGCACCACGCTATCGGTCGATAGGGTGAGCGACGTGATCACGTGGCGAACCGGGACCGTGGTGTCGCGCGGACGGGCCTGGCCCGGCGCGCAGGAGCTCACCGTCGAGCTCCACGACCCCCTCCCCGGGGCCGACGACACACCCCGCACGACCGTCCGCGCCCTCGCCTACACCGACCTCGTCGGCACCCCCCGCGACGGCGACGGCCTCCTCCTCAACGTCTCCGCGCTCGCCCGAGGGCTCGGCACCGGCGGGTACGCCCTCGTCGTCGGACCCGCCGCCCGCGGGACGCCCGTGCCGCCCGACCCCGCCCCCGGCCCCGGCCACCTCGTCAAGGCCCGCTACACGCCCCTGCAGGCCCTCGTCCTCGGCGTCGACGAGCAGGAGTCCCCCCACCACGACACCCTGCGGGACGCCGACGACCTCGACGCGACCCCCGTCGTCGTCGCCGACCTGCACTCCGCCCTGCCCGCCGTCGTCGCCGGCGCCCGCCACGCCGCGGCGCTCGCGGGCCGCCCGGCGCCCCGCGTCGCGTACGTCATGACCGACGGCGGTGCGCTGCCCGCCGCGTTCTCCCGCACCGTCGCGACCCTGCGCGAGACCGGCTGGCTCGAGGCCTGCGTCACCGTCGGGCAGGCGTTCGGCGGCGACCTCGAGGCCGTGACCGTCCACACCGGCCTCCTCGCGGCCCGCCACGTCGTCGGCGCCGACCTCGTCGTCGTCGCCCAGGGCCCCGGCAACCTCGGCACCGGCACCCGCTGGGGCTACTCCGGCGTCGCCGCCGGGGAGGCCCTCAACGCCACCACCGCGCTCGGCGGGCACGCGGTCGCGTCCCTGCGCGTCTCGGGCGCCGACCCCCGCGATCGCCACCTCGGCGTCTCCCACCACTCCCTCACCGCCTACGGGCGCGTCGCGCTCACCGCGTGCGACGTCGTCGTCCCCGTCCCCGAGCCCGACGTCGAGGCCCTCCCCGGGTGGGGACAGTCCCTCACCGCGCGCCTCACCGAGCAGGCCACCACCCTCACCGAGCCCACCGGGCGCCACCGCCGCGTCGACGTCACCGTCGACACCCCGCTGCTCGACGCGCTGCGCGACGCCCCTGTGCGCCTGTCCACCATGGGCCGCGGCCTCGACCAGGACCCCGCCGCGTTCCTCACCGCCGCCGTCGCCGGCGTCCACGCCGAGAACCTCGCCCGGGCATGACCGCACCCGCGCGAGCGCGCCCCACCCCGACACCGCCCGCACCAGCGCACCGGCCGGGCCCGCGACACCTCGCGCTCGTCGCCACGCTCGCCACCGTCGTGCTCGCCGCCGCCGCGACCGGCACGCCCTGGAGCTGGAACGTCCCCGCCTGGCTCTCCACCCTCTCCGGAGCCCAGGAACCGCCCCCCGAACCGGTGCCCACGGCGACCACCCCACCCGTCGAACCGCCGCCGGTGCCGCTGGACGAGGGCGGGTTCGGCCTCGGCGACTACCTCCTCGCCGTCGCCGGGATCGTCCTGCTCGTCGTCGCCCTCCTCGTCCTGCGCAACGTCCTCGCACGGATCCGCCGCGGCGGCGCACCGGCCCCGCTCGTCACCGCGCCCCCCGGGCACATCCTCCTCGGCACCCCCGAGGACGACGTCGTCCCCCACCTGCGCCACGGGCTGAGCACCGCCGAGCAGCACCTCACCGCCACCGTCCCCCCGCGCGACGCCGTCGTCGCCGCCTGGGTCGCACTCGAGGACGCCGCGGCGCTCGCGGGCGCGCACCGCGACCCCGCCCAGACCCCCACCGAGTTCACCGTCGCCGTGCTCGACCGCACTCCCGCGGACCCCGACGCCGTCGCCACCCTGCGGGCCCTCTACCACCGCGCCCGGTTCCGCGACGCGGACATCGACACCAGCGACGTCCAGACCGCCCGCGAGGCCCTGCACCGCCTCGCCGACGACCTCGCGATCGACGAGACGACCACGCCCCCGACCGACACCCCGCACCGGGCGACCGACGCATGAACCACCTCCCCGCGATCCTGCGCCGCGCCGCGGTGCCCGCGACGCTCGTCGTCCTCACCGCGATCGTCCTCGTCGTCCTCGGCTCGTCCGCCGCGCACGCCCTCATGCTCGCCGCCGCCGCCCTCAGCGCCCTCCTGCTGTGGCACAGCGCCGAGTACACCGGCGACGGGACCTGGCCCCCGCTACCACCCACGCACCGCGACGGCGCCCGACGCGACGTCTCCGACCTCGGCTGGGCCATCCTCGGCAAGGACGGACGCGTCACCGACCGCGCCGCCCGGCGCGTCCGCACCCTCGCCGACCACCAGCTCACCCGGCACGGCCTCCGCGGCGACCTCGCCGACCCCCACCTCGCCGCCCTCGCCGAGCCGCTCCTCGGCACCCCGACCGCGCACGGCCTCCACGACCACGCCACCCACGGCACGCTGCCCACCCCCCGGCAGCTCCAGACCTGGCTCGACGCCGTCGAACGACTCGCCACCACACCACCCCCCGACGAAGGGACACCCCGTTGACCTCCTGGACCGCCCGGCCCGACGACCGGAGCGCCACCGCCGACGTCTCACCCCTGACCGTCACCGAGGTCGCCGAGCACTCCCGACGCATCCTCGACGAGGTCGCCACCGCCGTCGTCGGCATGCGCGAGACCCTCACCCTCGCCCTCGCCACCGTCCTCGCCGGCGGGCACGTGCTCTTCGAGGACGTCCCCGGCCTCGGCAAGACCCTCGCCGCACGCAGCCTCGCCCGCGCCCTCGGCCTCGACTTCGCCCGGCTCCAGTGCACGCCCGACCTCCTGCCCTCCGACATCACCGGGTCCGCCGTCTACGACCCCGCGACCCGCACCTTCGACTTCCGCCCCGGCCCCGTCTTCACCGGTCTCTTCCTCGCCGACGAGATCAACCGGACCGCCCCCAAGACCCAGTCCGCGCTCCTCGAGGCCATGGCCGAGCGCCAGGTCACCGTCGACGGCACCACCCACCCCCTGCCCCGCCCCTTCCACGTCGTCGCCACGTCCAACCCCGTCGAGTACGAAGGCACCTACCCCCTCCCCGAAGCCCAGCTCGACCGCTTCATGGTCCGCCTCGCCGTCGGCTACCCCGCCCGCGACGAAGAGCGCGAGGTCCTCGCCCGCCGCGTCGCCCGCCGCCACGACGACCCCACCGTCACCCAGGTCGTCGACCACACCACCGTCCGCGCCATGCAGGCCGGCGTCGAGACCGTCGACATCGACCCCGACGTCCTCGGCTACTGCGTCGACCTCGCCGCCGCCACCCGCACCCACGACGCCCTCGAGGTCGGCGCCTCCCCCCGCGGCTCCCAGAACCTCGCCCTCCTCGCCCGCGCCGTCGCCGTCCTCGACGGCCGCGACTACGTCCTGCCCGAGGACGTCAAGCGCGTCGCCGTCCCCGTCCTCGCCCACCGCCTCACCCTCACCCCCGCCGCCTGGGCCGCCGACCGCCACCCCGAAGCCCTCGTGCGCTCCCTCCTCACCACCGTCCCCGGCCCCACCACCGTCGCCGGCGGACGGGGGTGAGCACGCCCCCACGACCCGGCACGCCACCCGTGTGGCGCACCACGACGGCGCTCGCGGCCGGGACGACCGTCGGAGTCGTCCTGCTCGCCGTCGGGCTCGTGACACGCCGCGCGGACGTCGCGCTCCTGGGGCTGCCGGCGCTGCTCAGCGCGACGTGGGGACAGACGCGCCGACCGGCCGGGCTCGTGACGGTCGCCGTCGTCCCGGACCCCGAAGCCCCCGCCGGGACCCTCGGCGCCCGGCTGCGGATCACCTCCCCGCCCGGCGTGGAGACGGTCAGCGTCCGGGTCGTGGGCCCGGCGAACCTCACCGCCGAGCGCACGCTCGCCGTCACGGGCACGCCGGAGCGCGAGGTCGCCGTGAGCACGCGCTCCGTCCGCACCGGGCCGCAGCCGTCGTACCGCGTGGACCACGCCGCCTACGGCCCCGAGGGCGTCGAGGAGCAGGTGCCGTCGACCACGGTCGGCCCGCCGCTGCTGGTCCTGCCGCGCCCCGTGGCGCTCGGCCGGGTGCCGCTCGCCTCCCGCCTGCGCGGGCTCGCCGGTCCGCACACGTCACGACGGCCCGGCGAGGGCTCGGAGCTGCGCGACGTCGACGCGTTCCGGCCCGGGGACACCGCACGACGCGTCGACTGGCGCGCGACCGCCAGACGGTCCCCGACGCTCGAGACGCTGTACGTGCGTCGCACGTTCGGCACCGCGGAGGCCACCGTGGTGCTCGTGCTCGACTCGCGCGACGAGGTCGGTCCCGACCTCACCACCTGGGGCGGCGTCGGGTTCCGGCGTCCCGACGAGGCCACGTCGCTCGACCTCGCGCGCCACGCCGCGGCGTCCGTCGCGCAGGTCGTCCTCGACGCCGGCGACCGGGTCGCGCTCGACGACCTCGGCCAGCTCCGACGACCGGTGCGCCCCGGCGGCGGGCGTCGTCACCTGCGGCGCGTCCTGCACGGGCTCGCGCTGGCGCGCCCGGTCGGTGATCCGTCCACGAGGCTGCGCCCGCCACAGGTCCCCGCCGGTGCCGCCGTCTACCTCTTCTCCACCCTGCTCGACGACGAGGCGCCGCGCCTCGCGCGACAGTGGCACGACGCCGGGCACGTCGTCGTGGTCGTCGACACCCTGCCGCCCGTCGCGGTCGCCGACGCGGACCGCAGGGTCGTGCTCGCCTGGCAGATCACCCGCCGGGAGCGCGAGGACCGCGTCGACGTCCTGCGCGCGTCCGGGGTCGACGTCGTGCGGTGGCTGCCCGACCTCCGGACGGACGCCGGCCGGACGGAGCCCGACCCCCGTGGCGCGCTCGAGATGGCTGCTCGTCGCCACGAACGTCGGCTGGCACGTGCCCCGCGAGCCGGCCAGGGGGGTGCGCGATGACCGGGAGCCGCACCTCGCACGACGCCTCGGAGTCGATGGCGCCGCCCCGCGTCGACGTCGAGACCGGCGCGACCGTCGGCGGGCTCGTGCTGCGCCTCGCGCTCCTGCTCGTCGCCGCCGCGTACACGGGGATCGCGCTCCTGCCCGTCGTCGGCGACCCCGCCCTCCGGTGGAGCGTCGCCGTCCTTCTCGGAGCGGTCGTCGCAGGGCTCTGCCGGCCGCCCGTCCCGCACGTCCTCGTCGTCCTCGGCGGGCTGGCGCTCGCGGGCGGGCCCGGCCCTTTCGACCCCGTCGTCCTCGCGCTCCTGCCGCTCGCGCACCTCGTGCTCCGCCTCTCCTGGTGGTGCGCGCACGTCGCGCCGTCCGCCGCCGTCGAGCTGCGCGCGCTCCTGCCGGACGCGCGGCGCCTCGTCGTGATCCAGGTGGCGCTCCAGCTCGTCGGCCTCGTGCTCCTGCTCGTGGCCGGGGCGTCCGCCGTGCCGGTCGGTGTCGCGCTCGGCGGGCTGGCCCTCCTCGGGCTGACGGTGCTCGTCCTGCCGCGGGACTGACGCTCGACCTGCGTGCCGCCCGGTACCGCACCAGGATGGGCAGGACCGAACGTCCACCCGTCCGCCGCGTCGGCGGCGTGCGCACCGACCCGAGGAGGCGCCCCATGGCCGCTCAGAAGGACCTGCCGAAGTACACCGTCCCGTCTCTCACACCGGAGGAGGGTGGGAAGGCTGCGGCGATCCTCCAGGAGCGCCTGCACGCTCTCAACGACCTCCAGCTCACGCTCAAGCACATCCACTGGAACGTCGTCGGACCGCACTTCATCGCGGTCCACGAGATGATCGACCCGCAGGTCGACGCCGTCCGGGCGATGGTCGACGCGATCGCCGAGCGCATCGCGACGCTCGGTGTCTCGCCCCAGGGCACGCCCGGGGCGCTCGTCGCCGGGCGCACGTGGGAGGACTACTCCCTCGGACGTGCCTCGACGATCGCCCACCTCGGCGCGCTCGACGAGGTGTACGTCGGCGTCATCACCGCGCACCGCGAGGCCGCGACGGCGACCGAGGGCCTCGACGACGTGACCAACGACCTGCTCATCGGTCACCTCCACGAGCTCGAGCTCTTCCACTGGTTCGTCCGGGCGCACCTCGAGTCGACCGGCGGCGACCTCTCCACCGCGGGTGCGCGCACCGAGTCCGGAGCGGCCTCGAAGGCCGAGGAAGGTGCCGTCGGCCAGCCCTGACCGGCACCGTACGGACGAAGGGCGCGCCTCCCCCCAGCGGGAGGCGCGCCCTTCTCGTGCGTCGGTTCGTCCGTGCTGGGCGGTGAGGTGTTTCGGGTGGTGGTGCGGGCTGTCGTTGCGCTTGGCACACTATTTATATCGAGAGTCGACTACGGTGGTCTCATGCCGCCGACCGCACGACCCGTCCGCCAGCTGCGCCTCGTCGTCGAGGCGGAGGACTACGACGCCGCGCTCGCCTTCTACCGCGACGTCCTGGGCCTCCCCCAGCGCGTCGCCTACGCCGAGGGTGACGACGAACGGGTCGCGATCCTCGACGTCGGGCACGCGACGCTCGAGATCGCGAACCCCGCGCACAAGCGCGCGATCGACGATCTCGAGGTGGGGCGACAGGTCGCCGGCCACCTCCGCGTGGCGTTCGAGGTGGACGACACCGCGGCCGTCACCTCGCGCCTCGTCGACGCCGGCGCAGAGCTCGTCGCTCCCCCGACCCGCACGCCGTGGAACTCGCTCAACTCACGGCTCGACGCCCCCGCCGGGCTCCACGTGACGCTCTTCCAGGAGCTCGGCAGCGAGGAGGGCGTCCCGCCCGGCGTCCGCACCGAGACCCGGGCCGACGAGGGAGCCGTCCGGCCCGACAGGTCCTGACGCCTCGACCCAGGCGCGCCGCACCTGCTCGAACCGCGTGGGCAGCGGAGCGCGCACGCCGCCGTACCGGGCGTTGGTCCGGTGCACGAAGCGACGCCACGAGAGCACGAGGCCCTGCTTCGTGATGGGCAGGCCGCTCGAGATCGTCACCCCGTTGTCGTGCGTGTGGTGCACGGTGAGCAGCAGCGCGCGCGGCACCGAGCCCTCGAGCTCCGCGGCGAGCTCGTCGCGCACCGCCATCCACAGCCGCAGCACGACGACGACGCTCGCGCTGAGCACGTGCTCGCGCACGGTGCGGTGCTTGCCGTGCGTGAGCACGACGCGCCCCTCCCCCGTGCGCGCCCCGACAGGACCCAGGTCGATCGCGTCGGCGGTGCAGCGCAGCAGGTCGGAGTAGCGCGCGCCGGTCGCCCGCGTCAGGCCGGTGATGACGGCGAGGCGCACGGTCTCGGGCTTCGCCGCCTCGACCATCGCCTCCGTCGCCAGGAGGCGCCACACCCACTCCGCCTCCGCGAGGGAGACGGTCGGGCGGGGGTACCGGGCCGCCGTCGTGCCGACGGGCGGGGTTCCGGGCTCGGTGCCCGGTGCGGGATGGTCCATGGTCGCGAGGGTAGGCGCTTGGCACACTTTTTAGGCGAGAACACGCCGGCTCACCCCGTCGCGACGGCGCGTCGAGCGCCCGGTGCGCCCTCCCGCTGACCGCTCTTTGCATACCTATGCGAGATGGCGCATACTCTTCTCCATGTCCAAGGTCCTCACCTCCCTGCCCGTCGGCGAGCGCGTCGGCATCGCGTTCTCCGGTGGTCTCGACACGTCCGTCGCTGTCGCCTGGATGCGCGACAAGGGCGCCGTGCCCTGCACCTACACCGCCGACATCGGCCAGTACGACGAGCCGGACATCGCCTCGGTGCCGAGCCGCGCGACGGCCTACGGCGCCGAGGTGGCGCGGCTCGTCGACTGCCGCGCCGCACTGGTCGAGGAGGGTCTCGCCGCGCTCGCCACCGGCGCGTTCCACATCCGCTCGGGCGGGCGCTCGTACTTCAACACCACTCCCCTGGGCCGCGCGGTCACGGGAACGCTCCTCGTCCGCGCCATGCGCGAGGACGACGTGCAGATCTGGGGCGACGGCTCGACGTTCAAGGGCAACGACATCGAGCGCTTCTACCGCTACGGGCTCCTGGCGAACCCCCACCTGCGCATCTACAAGCCGTGGCTCGACGCGGACTTCGTCACCGAGCTCGGCGGGCGCACCGAGATGTCGCAGTGGCTGCTGGCGCACGGGCTCCCCTACCGCGACAGCACCGAGAAGGCGTACTCGACCGACGCGAACATCTGGGGCGCGACGCACGAGGCGAAGACGCTCGAGCACCTCGACACCGGCGTCGAGACCGTCGAGCCGATCATGGGCGTGCGCTTCTGGGACCCCGAGGTCGAGATCGCCACGGAGGACGTGACGATCGGCTTCCACGAGGGCCGCCCCGTGACGATCGACGGCCAGGAGTTCGACACCCCCGTCGACCTGGTGATGGCGGCGAACGCCATCGGCGGGCGCCACGGTCTCGGCATGTCCGACCAGATCGAGAACCGGATCATCGAGGCCAAGAGCCGCGGGATCTACGAGGCGCCGGGCATGGCGCTCCTGCACGCCGCGTACGAGCGCCTCGTCAACGCGATCCACAACGAGGACACCCTCGCGCAGTACCACAACGAGGGCCGGCGCCTCGGGCGCCTCATGTACGAGGGCCGCTGGCTCGACCCGCAGGCGCTCATGATCCGCGAGTCCCTGCAGCGCTGGGTGAGCACGGCGGTCACCGGCCAGGTCACGCTGCGGCTGCGTCGTGGCGAGGACTACTCGGTGATGGACACCTCAGGACCCGCGTTCAGCTACCACCCGGACAAGCTCTCCATGGAGCGCACCGAGGACTCGGCGTTCGGTCCCATGGACCGCATCGGCCAGCTCACCATGCGCAACCTCGACATCGCCGACTCGCGCGCGAAGCTCGAGCAGTACGCCCAGCTGGGCATCGTCGGGAGCGCGCACGCGACGCTCGTCGGCGCCGACCAGGGGCAGACGGCGCTCATCGGCGCGATGGCCGAGGGCGGCGCCGAGGTCATCGCGTCGCGCGGCACGGTCGACGCCGACGACGAGCTGCTCGACCGCGCCGCGATGGAGAGCGGCACCGACTGACCGTCGTCGGTAGGGTCGGCACGTGGTGACGAGCACGAGCGCCGGTGACCTGCCGGGCACGATCGCCCGGCCCGTCGACCACGAGCTCGTCGTCAAGAGGTCACGGTTCCTCGCTCACCTCGCGCCCGTGGCGAGCGTCGAGGCGGCCGACGCCGTGGTAGCGCGCGTGCGCAAGGAGCACTGGGACGCACGTCACCACTGCGTCGCGCTCGTCGTCGGGCCGCACGCGGACCAGCAGCGCTCGACGGACGACGGAGAACCCTCCGGCACCGCGGGCGTCCCCATGCTCGAGGTGCTGCGGCACCGCGGGCTCACCGACGTCGTCGCGGTCGTCACGCGGTACTTCGGCGGGGTGCTGCTCGGGGCGGGCGGGCTGGTCCGTGCCTACTCGTCGGCGGTGAGCGAGGCCCTGGACGTCGCGCGCGTCGTGCGCCGCGCCGTGCGCACGGTCGTCACCGTGGACGTCCCGCACGCCGCGGCCGGTCGCCTGCACGGCGTGCTGCAGGACTGGGCGGGCGCGCACGACGCGGTCCTCGCGGGGGTGGCGTACGAGCAGGTCGCGCGCTTCACGCTGCTCGTCGCGCCCGCAGACCTCGACCGGTTCGACGCCGACCTGGCCGCCGCGTCGGCAGGCACACTGGCCGCCGCTCGTGGCGAGCGACGCGTGGTCGACCTGGACCGCTGAGACCTGTCAGGGGACACGATCCGTCAGTCGCTCACGCCGTCCGGGCCCACGACGGCGCCGTCGGGCACGCGCGACGCCCCGCCCGCGTCGTCGAGCCGGGCGTCGTCGACCACGGTCACTCCCCCGCCGAACGACCAGTCCCCCCGGACGGTGAGCGACCGGGCGCCCCGCAGTGACGGCGTGCCGTCGTCGAAGCGCGCGTCGAACCCCGCGATGGTCTTGTAGTGCGCGGTGTCGAGGTCGACGAGCGGCGCGTCGGTCCGCGCGACGAAGCGGTACGCGTCGTCGAGGTCGTAGACGTCCGACCGCAGGACGAGGAGGTCGTTCGTCGTCTTCACGGGCAGGAACCGGTCGCGGCCGACCTCGATCGCCACCGCGCCGTCGAACACCTCGACGGCCGCGCCCATCGCCGACTCGATCTGGATCACCTCGGGCGACGACGGGTCGGTCGGGTCGACCGTCTTCGTGTTCCGGATGAGCGGCAGCTCGAGCACCCCGCCGGTCCGCTCGAGCTCGCCCGCGAGCGCCTCGAGGTCGAACCAGAGGTTGTTCGTGTTGAAGTACCGGTGGCGGGAGATGTCGGCGGCGGCGTCCGCGTCGGCGTCGGGCGTCTGGGCGGTCTCGCGCAGGACGATGCGGCCGTCGGAGCGGCGGACCACGAGGTGGCCGCCCTTGCGGTCGGCGGGCGTGCGGCGGGCGACCTCGGCGGCGAAGGGGGCGCCGGACGCGGCGAACCAGCCGGCCATGGCGGCGTCGGGCGCGGCGCCGAGGTTGTCGGAGTTGGAGACGCTCGCGTAGCGGTAGCCGGCGTCGAGGAGGGCGCGGAGCGCTCCGGAGGCGTGGAGGGCGGTGTAGAGGTCGCCGTGGCCGGGCGGGCACCACTCGAGCTCGGGGTCGGCGGGCCAGTCGACGGGCGTGAGGTCGGTGGCGAGGAGCTTGGGCTCGCGGTTCTGGAGGAAGTCGAGCGGCAGGCCCTCGACAGGGAGGTCGTCGTGGGGGGCGAGGGCGGCGAGGGTGTCGGCCCGGGTGCGGAAGCTGTTCATGAGGAGCAGCGGCAGGGTGGCACCGGTGGCGCGCCGGGCGGCGCGGACCTGGGCGACGATGACGTCGAGGAAGGTCAGGGGTCCGGCCTCCGTGCCCTGGTGCGGGTCGGCGTCGCGGACTGTGAGGAGAGACTTGGCACGGTCCATGCCCATGGAGGTGCCGAGGCCGCCGTTGAGCTTGATGATCGCGGTGCGTTCAAGGGCGGTGCGGGCGTCGTCGGCGGGGACGTCGATCGCGTCGCGGTGCGCGACGTCGGTGAGGGGTTCGACGTCGGCCTCGGGGATCATCCCGGTCTCGCCGGACTCGAGGAGGCGGTAGAACCGCGTGAAGACGTCGACGGCGGCGGTGGCGACCCCGGCGTCGCGCATGCGCTGCTGTGACTGCTCGAGACCGGGGGCGTCCGTCGGGCTGCTCATGTCCCGATGCTAGGGGCGGGTGCTGCTTCCCGGCTCGGGCGGGCGGGTGAGACGCGGGTCACATGCCTACCGTGGGGTGATGGACGACGCGTCGGTGGCCGGATCGGCCGACTGGCTGGGCTCGTGGTTCTGGGCCGGGGACTACGACGTCGCACGCGAGGTGCTGCAGCGCGGCACGGCGGCGATCCTGGTCGTCGCGTTCTGGGCGGTCGTGCGGCAGTGGCGGCCTCTGCTGGGCGCGCGCGGGCTGACGCCGGCGGTGCGGGTGCTCGACCGCACGCGGTGGCGGGACGCTCCGAGCGTGCTGCGGTGGCGGTGCACGGACGGGTTCGTGGTGGGCCTGGGCTGGGGCGGCGTCGCGGTGGGCGCGCTGCTCGTGGCGGGCGTCCCGCAGCTCGGGCCGTGGTGGGTCACGACGCTCGCGTTCCTCCTCCTGTGGGTGGTCTACCTGTCGGTGGTGAACGCCGGGGGGCGGTTCTACGGGTTCGGGTGGGAGTCGCTGCTGTGCGAGGTGACGTTCCTCGTCGCGTGGCTGGGCTCGTCGGGCGAGCACGTGGCGCCTCCCCTGCTGGTGATCCTGCTGGCGCGGTGGTGCCTGTTCCGCGTCGAGCTCGGTGCGGGCCTGATCAAGATCCGTGGCGACCGGGCATGGCGCGATCTCACGGCGCTGGACTATCACCACGAGACGCAGCCGCTGCCCGGGCCGTTCTCGTGGCACGCGCACCACGCGCCGCGGTGGTGGCACCGGGTGGAGGTGGCGGGGAACCACGTGACGCAGCTCGTGGTCCCGTTCCTGTTCTTCGCGCCGCAGCCGGTGGCGTCCTGGGCGGGCGCCGTGGTCGTGCTCACGCAGCTGTGGCTCGTGGTGACGGGGAACTTCGCGTGGCTGAACTGGCTGACGGTCGTGCTGGGGCTGTCGCTCGTGAGCGACGGGTCGTGGGCGGCCGTGGGCGGCTGGCTCGGCGCGTCGCCCTCGGGGACCGCCGTGCCCGACGGCGCGGGCGGCCTCGGCGGGCCCGTCGCCCAGGTCGTGGTGGTCGTCGTGGTGAGCGCGCTGCTGCTCGTGCTCAGCTACCGCCCGGCGCGCAACCTCGTGGCGCGGCGCCAGCTCATGAACGCGAGCTTCGACCCGTTGCGGCTGGTCAACGCGTACGGCGCTTTCGGGTCGGTGACGCGGCGGCGCGACGAGGTCGTGCTGGAGGGGACGACGGCGCGCTCCCCCGGGCCGGACGACTGGGTCGAGTACGCGTTCCGCGGCAAACCGGGCGACGTGCGCCGTCGTCCGCCGCAGGTCGCGCCGTACCACCTGCGGCTCGACTGGCAGATGTGGTTCCTCGCGCTGGGCTCACCGGGCGTGCGGTGGTTCGAGGTGCTGCTCCTGCGGCTCCTCGAGGCCGATCCCGCGACGCTGCGCCTGCTGCGCGCCGACCCGTTCGGCGCGGATCCCGCGGGGCCCGCGCCGCGCTGGGTCCGCGCGCGACTCTTCCGGTACCGGTTCTCGACGCGCGAGGAACGCCGGCGCACCGGCGCGTGGTGGGTGCGGCACGAGCTCGCGGTCCTCGTCGACCCCGTCGACCTCGCCCGGATGCGACGCCTCCTCGGCCCGGACGCCTAGCTCCGGCACGAGCCGAGATCGGCACTCCGGCGTCAGATCGGCACTCCGGAGAACGGATCTCGCGCCGATCTGCCGGTCTCGCGGCGACGAGGTCGCCGCCTGCCGCTCACTCGAAGCGCGACGGGTCGCCCGCGCCGACGCGCACGACCTCGGGCACGCCGTCGGACACGTCGACGACCGTGGTGGGTGCGCTGCCGCGCTCGCCCCCGTCGACGACGGCGTCGATCACGTGGTCGAGCTCCTCCTTGATCGCCCATCCGTCGGTGAGCGCCTCGTCCGAGCCCGGGAGGATGAGCGAGCTCGACAGGATGGGCTCGCCCAGCGCCGCGACGATCGCCTGGGCGACTGTGTCGTCCGGGATCCGGACGCCCACGGTCCGCTTCTTCGGGTGCGCGAGGCGGCGCGGCACCTCCGACGTCGCCCGCATGATGAACGTGTACGGGCCCGGGGTGGCGGCCTTGATCGCGCGGAACGCGGAGTTGTCGACCATGACGAAGTGCCCGAGCTGCGCGAAGTCCGCGCACACGAGCGTGAAGTGGTGCTTGTCGTCGAGGTGGCGGATGCGCCGGATGCGCTCCGTGCCCTCGCGGTCGTCCATGCGGCACCCGAGCGCGTAGCCGGAGTCGGTCGGGTAGGCGACGAGACCGCCGTCGCCGAGCAGCGCGACGACCTGCGCGATCACGCGCGGCTGCGGGTTGTCGGGGTGCACGTCGAGGTAGCGGGCCATGCGCCCGAGCCTAGGCCGGGACCGCGGCGAGCACCCGGCGCAGCTCGGCCGGGCTCGAGTTCCCGCCCGTGCACACGACGCCCACGCGGCGGCCGGCGAACCGGTCCGGGTCGGCGAGGACCGCGGCGAGCCCCGCCGCCCCGGCGGTCTCGGCGACCGTGCGCGCCCCCGTGAGGAAGAGGCCGGCCGCGCGGTCGAGCGCGTCGTCGTCCACGAGGACGAAGTCGTCGAGCTGGGCGCGCAGGATCTCCTGGGTGAGGGCGAACCCGCAGCCCGTCGCGAGGCCCTCCGCACGACTGGCGTTGACCGCCGTCCGCAGCGTGCCCGAGCGCCACGAGTCGTGGGCGGCGGGCGACGCGGACGACTGCACCGCGACGACCTCGATGTCGGGCGCGAGCGCGCGGGCCACGAGGCACGCGGCCGCGGCGCCGCTGCCCCCGCCGACCGGGACGACGAGCACGTCGAGGTCCGGCGCCTGCTCCAGGAGCTCGAGGTACGCCGTCGCGACGCCGGCCACGAGCAGCGGCTCGTTCGCGGCGCTGACCAGGCGCGCGCCGGTCTCCGCCGCGAGCGCCGCGGCGCGCTCCCGGGCGTCGTCGAACGTCGCTCCGTGCAGCACGAGGCGCGCGCCGAGGGTGCGTACGGCGTGCGCCTTGGTGGGGTTCGGGTCCGTGGGCATGACGATCGTGCAGGACGTGCCGGTGGCCCGGGCGGCGTGGGCGACGGCCTGGGCGTGGTTGCCCGTGGAGAACGCGACGACGCCGCGGGCGCGCTCGTCGGGGGTGGTGCGCAGGAGGAGGTTGAGGGCTCCGCGGACCTTGAACGCACCGGTGGGCTGGAGGTTCTCGTGCTTGACGACGACGTGTGCGCCGGTGGCGGTGTCGAGGGGCTCGTAGGAGCGCACGGGCGTGGGCTCGAGGTGGGCGGCGAGGGTGCGTCGCGCGTCGAGGACGTCGCGCAGGGTGGGCGGGACGAGGTCCGACGGCGCAGCCGTGCGGAGCGCTGCGGTCGACGGCGCGGGGTCGGTGTCGGTCATGGGTCCACGGTGACCCCGGACGACGCATAGGTCCAATGCCTGTTCTCTCGCTATCGATCGATACGTTCTATGGTTTGGCCCAGGGTGGTCGCCGAGTCGTCCCACAGGCGTCGTGCGGCCACGGGCTGGGACCGGGGCTCGTGCTGGGGCGGAGGGAGCGACGATGGACCTGACGAGGCTGCGCGTGCTGGCCGCTGTGGCGCGCGAGGGGTCGGTCACGGGCGCT
Organism: Cellulosimicrobium sp. PMB13; assembly: GCF_051294865.1. Taxonomy (NCBI): domain Bacteria; kingdom Bacillati; phylum Actinomycetota; class Actinomycetes; order Micrococcales; family Promicromonosporaceae; genus Cellulosimicrobium; species Cellulosimicrobium sp. PMB13. Next base: position 3,136,813 of record NZ_CP145910.1, read on the forward strand.
GCGCGCGCGCTGCACTACGCGCAGCCGTCGGTGAGCCACCACCTGGCGCGTCTCGAGGCGGAGGTGGGGGTGCCGCTCGTGGAGCGGGTCGGGCGAGGCATCCGTCTGACGGACGCGGGCCGTCTGTTGGCGGCGCGCGCGGAGGAGATCCTGGGCCGCGTCGGTGCGGCGCGTGAGGAGGTGGAGGCTCTCGCGGGGCTCGCGGCCGGCCGGGTCCGGCTGGCGGCCTTCCCGTCGGCGCTCGCGACGCTCGTGCCCGACGTCGTCGCGCGCCTCGCGGTGGACCACCCCGGCCTGGTGGTGGGTCTGGTGGAGGCGGAGCCCCCCGAGGCGCTGGCAGCCTTGCGCCGCGGCACGGTGGACGTGGCGCTGGTGTTCGAGCACGACCGCTCGCCCGCGGACCTCGACGGGCTCGTGCCGGTGCCGGTGCTCGAGGAGGAGCTGTCGGTCGTGACGTCCCGGACGGTGCCCGGAGCTGCTGGCGGCGACGCTCCCGTGGACCCCGCGCGACCCACGGTGGCGGCAGCGTCCGACCTGGCGCGGTTCGCCGACGCGCCGTGGATCGCGGGGTGCGAGCGGTGCCGGGCCGACCTCGTGGGCCGGTGCGAACGTGCGGGCTTCACGCCGCGGATCGCGTTCGAGACGGACGACTACGTCGCGGTCCAGTCGCTCGTCGCGGCGGGCGTGGGGGTCTCGGTGCTCCCCGCGCTGGCGCTGCGCGCGCACCGAAACCCGCGCGTCGTGACCCGTGCGCTGCCCGGCGCCGCGCGGCGCGTGCTGGCGGTCACGTACGGGGACCGTCCGCCTCCGGGTGCGCGCGCCGTCGTCGACGGGCTCGTGGCCGCGTCGGCGGCCCCGACGACCACGGGGTGATCCACCGTCGAGCACGGGATCGTCCACCGGATCCTGGGGAATCCGGTGGACGATCCCGTGCTCGGCGGTCGGAGGGTGTGGCGGCTCAGACCAGCGAGGCCCGCCACGCGGCGTCGAGCGCGGCGAAGCGCCCGCCCTGCGTCGCGACGAGCTCGGCGGGCGTCCCGTCCTCGACGACGCGGCCGTCGGCCATGACGAGGACGCGGTCGGCGATCGCGACCGTCGACAACCGGTGGGCGATGATGATCGCCGTCCGGTCGGCGAGCAGGGTCCGCAGCCCCTCCTGGACGAGCCGCTCCCCCGGCAGGTCGAGCGAGCTCGTCGCCTCGTCGAGGACGAGGACCGCCGGGTCGGCGAGGAACGCGCGCGCGAACGACAGGAGCTGGCGCTGCCCGGCGGACACGCGTCCGCCGCGCTTGTTGACGTCGGTGTCGTAGCCGTCGGGCAGGCTCAGCACGAACTCGTGCGCGCCCACCGCGCGCGCGGCGGCCTCGATCTCGGCCTGGGTCGCGTCCGGGCGCCCGAGGGCGATGTTCTCGCGCACCGACCCGCTGAACAGGTACGCCTCCTGCGTGACCATGACGACGGCGCGCCGCAGGTCGCGCGAGGCCAGGTCGCGCACGTCGACGCCGTCGAGCCGCACGGTGCCGTCGGTGGCGTCGTAGAACCGCGTCACGAGCTTCGCGAGGGTCGACTTGCCCGCCCCCGTGGTCCCGACGAGCGCGACCGTCTGGCCGGCCGGGATCGTGAGGTCCAGGTCGGGCAGCACGGTCCGCCCGGCGCCGTAGCCGAACCGCACGTGCTCGAGGCGCAGCTCGCCGCGCGCCGCCGGGAGCGGCACCGGGTGGCGCGGCTCGGCGACGGTCGGCTCCTCCTCGAGCAGCCCCGAGATCTTCTCCAGCGCCGCCGAGGCCGACTGGAACGAGTTGTAGAACATCCCGAGCTGCTGGATCGGCCCGAAGAACCGCTTCGTGTACAGCAGGACCGCGGCCAGCACGCCGACGTCCATCGCGCCGTCGAGCACGCGCCACCCGCCGACCGCGAGCGCCACGACGACGGTCGCGTTGCCGATGACGACGAGGCCGGGGTCGTAGCGGCCGTTGAGCCCGAAGGACCGGGCGTTGGCGGCGCGGTAGTCCTCGGCGAGCTCCGCATAGGTGCGCGCGTCGGCGGCCTCGCGGCGGAAGGCCTGGACGGCGCGGATCCCGGTCATGGTCTCCACGAAGTGCACGATGAGGCGTGCCGACGCGACGCGCGAGGCGCGGTAGAACCGCTGTGAGCGCTTCTGGAACCAGCGCGTGAGCAGCGCGGCGGGCACGACGGCGACGGCGAGGACGAGGCCGCTGACGGGGTCGAGCAGGAAGAGGCCGATCCCGGTGAACACCATGAACAGCACGCTCGACACGACGCCCGTGAGGCCGCCGTCGAGGAGCTCGCGCAGTGCCTCGAGGTCGGACGTCTGGCGGGAGATGATCCGCCCGGACGTGTACGACTCGTGGAACTCGAGCGAGAGGCGCTGCGTCTGGCGGAACACGCGGCGGCGCAGGTCGAGCAGGACGGCCTGCGCGATGCGCGCGGCAGCCCGCACGTACGCGCCGATCGCGAAGCCGGCCGCGAGGGCGGCCAGGACGTACACCGCGCCGACGACGGCGAGGGGTGCGGGGTCGCCGTCGCGCAGCGCGGGCAGCGCGCGGTCGATCCCGACGGCGATGAGCGCCGGCCCGGCGACCTGGCCTGCGGTGGCGACGACGACGAGGACGGCGGCGCCGGCGAGCGCGCCGCGGCGCGCTCGGAGCAGGTCCGCGAGGAGGGCGCGCGAGCGTGCGCTGACGGCGCGGCTGCGCGCGCGGTCGAGGTGGGAGTCCTCCTCCCCCGCGACGCCGCGCGGTGTCGGCTCGGTCTCACGGCGCGTGCTCATGCGTCCTCCGTCCGTCCGGTGCCGGGTTCGTGCTCGTCGTCGTGCTGGCCGATGCCGTGCGCGGCGGCGTCGGACTCGAGGCTGGAGATGACGTGCCGGTAGTGCGCGTCGTGGGCGAGCAGGTCGGCGTGCGTCCCGACGGCGGTGATGCGCCCGCCCTGGAGCACGGCGACCCGGTCGGCGAGAGCGACGGTCGAGGGCCGGTGGGCGACGACGAGCGTCGTGGTGCCTGCGAGGACGGTGCGCAGCCGCGTCTCGATGGCTTCCTCGGTGGCGACGTCGAGCGCCGAGAGCGGGTCGTCGAGGACGAGCACGCGGGGTCGGGCGGCGATGGCGCGCGCGAGCGCGAGGCGCTGGCGCTGCCCGCCGGACAGGCTCAGCCCTTCTTCCCCGATCGTCGTGCCGACGCCGTCCGGCAGGTCGTGCACGAACCCGGCCTGCGCGACGTCGAGCGCCTCGGCGAGCAGCGCGTCGCGCGCCGCGTCGTCGAGATCGCCCGGCGCGCCGAGCAGGACGTTGTCGCGCACGGACGCGGAGAACAGCGTCGAGTCCTCGAACGCGACGGCGACGTGGGTGCGCAGCGTCGTGCGGGCCAGGTGGCGCACGTCGACGTCGTCGAGGCGCACGGAGCCGTCGGTGACGTCGTACAGGCGCGGGACGAGCATCGCGAGGGTGCTCTTGCCGGAGCCGGTGAGGCCGACCAGGGCGGTCGTCGTCCCGGCGGGCAGCTCGAGGTCGACGTCGCGCAGGACGGGTTCGGCCGCGTCGTCGTACCGGAACGTCACGCCGCGCAGGGCGACGTCACCGCGCGGCTCGCGCAGGTCGACCGGCGCGTCCGGGTCGGTGAGGTCGTTCTCCGTGTCGAGGACCTCGAAGTACCGGTCGACGGCGGTGCGGGCGTTGAGCGTCATCGACAGCGTCATGCCGAGGTCGACGACGGGCGTGTTGACGACGGCGGCCGTGGCGAAGAACGCGACGAGCGCGCCCACGCTGATCTGCCCGTCCGCGGCCTGGAGCACCCCGACGACGAGCGCGACGCCGAGCGTGAGCTCCGGGATCGCGGTGAGCGCCGCCGTGACGGTCGACTGCGTCGACGCCTTCGCCATCTCGGTGCGCCGCAGGCGGTCGGCCTGCTCGGTGAACGCGTCCAGGGCGTCCCGCCCGCGGCCGAACGCCTTGAGGACGCGGATGCCGTGCACGGACTCCTCGACGGTCGTGGCGAGGTCGCCGGACTGGTCCTGCGACAGGCGCGAGATCGCCCGGTACCGGCGTGAGAAGCGGAACGCGAGGATCGTCACGGGGACGGCGCCCGCGAGGTACACGAGCCCGAGCACCCCGCCGGTCACGATGAGGATCGTGACCCCGACGACGATCGTGGTCGCCGAGACGACCAGGGTCGGCATGCCGAAGACGAGCCACCGGCGCAGCAGCCCGAGGTCGCTCATCGACCGCGACAGGAGCTGTCCGCCCGCCCAGCGGTCGTGGAACGCGACCGGCAGGTCCTGCAGGTGCCGGTACAGGGCGACCCGCATGCGCGCCTCGACGTGCGTGCCCGGCAGCATGACGAAGCTGCGCCGCGCGAGGATGAACGCCGCCTCCAGCAGCCCCAGGCCGGCGACGAGCGCGACCGCGCCGGCGAGGGCGCCCGTGTCGTGCTCGCGCGCCCCGGCGGCGAGCGGACCGTTGACCACGCGCTCCAGCACGCGCGGGATGGCGAGCGCCGCGAGGCTCGCCCCGAGCGCGGCGAGCATCCCGCCCACGAGCCGGGGCAGCGCGGGCCGGACGAACGGGTACAGGCGGCGCAGCGACGCGACGGTCGACGTCGGCCGGGAGGTCACCGGGCCGGCGGCCGACCCGGGGGCCGCTCCGGGGGCCGAGCCGACGACGGGCCCGGACCCGCGCGCCGACGGTGCGGCAGGAGCGGCAGGAGCAGCGGGGGCGGTAGGGGGGACGGCGCGGGCGGGCTGTGCGGGCACGGGTCGGCAGCGACCTCTCGGAGCGCGGGGAAGGGGTTGCCCGACATCCTGCCACCAGCCGCCGACGCTCCTCACGACCCGACTGGCCCGTCTCGCCTGCCGATACACGGCGCCGGGCCCGCTCGACCGGCGATCGCTCAACCGGCGACCGCGACCTCCGGGGCGGCCAGGACGAGCAGCACGACGCACAGCGCTGCGACCGCCATCGACAGGGCGAACGGTGCCCGGGAGGTCGGTCGGACGGCACCGACGACCCCCGCGGTGCCGGCCCCGCCGAGCGCGAGCGCGCCGCCCACCCACGCGGCCGCTTCCGGCGGTCCCGACGGAGCCAGGACCACGACCACGACGGCCGTGCCCAGCAGGACGGGGGCGAGCACGCTCGCCGTGCGGCGGCCGAGCCGGTGCGGCAGGCCGCGCACCCCCGTGGCGGCGTCGTCCTCGAGGTCGGGCAGCGTGTTCGCGACGTGCGCGCCGCTGCCGAGCAGCGCCGCCGCCACGAGCGCCCACGGCGCGGGCACGGCGTCCCCGGGCGCCGCGAGCACGACGAACACGGCGAGGAGCGCGAACGAGACCGCGTACGGCGCCCAGGACCACGCCGTCGCCTTGAGGCCCGCGTTGTACGCCCATGCGCCGCCGACCGCCACGAGGTGCACGAGGCCGGGCACGAGCCCGGTCGCGAGGGACAGCACGACGCAGGCCGCGAGCGCCACGAGCGCCGCGCCGCGCAGCCCGGCCGGCGTGACGAGTCCCGCGACGACGGGCTTGTCGACGCGGCCCACGGCGAGGTCGCGGGGCGCGTCGATCCAGTCGTTCGACCAGCCGACGGAGAGCTGCCCGCAGAGCACGGCGCCGGTGACGAGCGCCGTCGTCCCGGAGCCCGAGCCGATGCCGAGCGACAGCGCGCACGCGAGCGCGGTGACGAGCGCGGCGGGGGCGGCGTGCGCGGCGACGACGAGGCCGCGCAGCGTGACCGCCCGCGCGGGCGTGCCCGTGCGGGCGCCGCCCGGTCGGGTCGGGTGCGCCATGCGGGAACGCTAGCAGCGGGCGGTCCGACCCGACCCCCCGAGCCCCGGTGCTCGCCCGGACCGCGCTCACCGCGCGAACCCGTGACCCCGGTGGGACGATGCGGACATGTCGCGCGTCGCCGCGGTATGGACCGCGCTGCCGGACCGCCGCCACACCCAGTCCGAGATCTCCGACGTCATCGCCCCGCTCCTGACGGACGACCCCGTCCGTGCCGCGGTGGCGCGACGCCTGCACGCCCACGCGGGCGTCGACACCCGGCACCTCGCGCTGCCGCTGGACGCGTACGCGGGGCTGCGCACGTTCGGGGCGTCGAACGACGCGTTCCTCGAGGTCGCCACGGACCTTACCGCCGAGGCCGCGGCCCGTGCGCTCGAGGAGGCCGGGCTGACGGCGCACGAGGTGGACCACGTGGTGATGACGTCGGTCACGGGCATCGGCGCGCCGTCGGTGGACGTGCTCGTCGCCGAGCGCCTGGGGCTGCGCAGCGACGTGCGCCGCACGCCGTCGTTCGGATGGGGTTGCGCGGGCGGGGCGGCCGGTCTCGCGCGCACCGACGACCTGCTGCGCGGGCGCCCGCGCGACGTCGCCCTCCTGATCGCCGTCGAGCTGTGCTCGCTGACGCTGCAGCACGGCGACGACTCCACGGCGAACCTCGCGGCCTCCGGCCTGTTCGGCGACGGCGCTGCGGCGGTCGTGCTCGTCGGCGACGAGCACCCGCTCGCGCGTCCGCGGTTCGCCGCCGGGTACGCGGGCCGGGAGTCCGACGCGCACCGCACCGCGCGCGTCGTCGACTCCCGCTCGACGCTGCACGCGGGCACGACCGGCGACCTCGGGTGGCGCGTGCGCGACACGGGGTTCCAGGTGGTGCTGTCCGCACGCCTGCCCGAGCTCGTCGGGGCCCACCTCCTCGGGGACGTCAAGGCGCTGCTCGTCGAGCACGACCTGGAGCCCTCGCAGGTGCCGACGTGGGTCGTGCACGCCGGCGGGCCCCGCATCCTCGACGCGGTGCGCGACACGCTCGGCCTCGACGAGCAGGACCTGCGCCACAGCCGGGCGAGCCTGCGCGAGGCGGGCAACCTGTCGTCCGCGTCGGTGCTGCACGTGCTCGACGCGACGCTCGCGGCCTCCACCGCACCCGCGGGGTCCCCCGCCGTCCTCGTCGCGTTCGGCCCCGGGGTGAGCACCGAGCTCGTGCTCCTGCGCCTCGACGGCCCGCCGCGGTCGGGACCGGTGCGGGCGCGCGCCGCCGCGACGGGTCGGACCTCCGCGTGAGCCTCGCCTGGTACGTCGCGCTCGTCGGCGCCACGGCCCTGGAACGGCTCGCCGAGCTCGTCGTCTCGGCACGCAACGCGCGCTGGTCGTTCGCGCGCGGCGGGATCGAGACGGGCCGGGGCCACTTCCCCGCGATGGTCGCGCTGCACACCGGGCTCCTGGTCGCGTGCGTCGCCGAGGCGTGGCTCGCGGACCGTCCGTTCCTGCCGTGGCTCGGGTGGCCGATGCTCGCGCTCGTCCTCGCGAGCCAGGGGCTGCGGTGGTGGTGCATCGCGACGCTCGGTCCCCGCTGGAACACACGCGTGATCGTCGTCCCGGGACTGCCGCTCGTGAACCGCGGGCCCTACCGGTGGCTGCGCCACCCGAACTACGTCGCCGTCGTCGTCGAGGGCTTCGCGCTGCCGCTCGTGCACACGTCGTGGGTCACGGCGCTCGTGTTCACCGTGCTCAACGCCGTGCTGCTCGCGCGGTTCCGGATCCCCGCCGAGGAGCGCGCCCTCGCCCTGCTGCCGCACGCGCCCGCCGGACAGGGCCCGGCCCGCTCGTGACCGGACGCGTCGACGTGCTCGTCGTCGGCGGCGGGCCCGTGGGCCTCGCCGCGGCCGTGCACGCGCGGCGCGCCGGCCTGGACGTCCTCGTCGTGGACCGTCGCGGCGCTGTCGTCGACGGCGCGCTCGACAAGGCGTGCGGGGAAGGGTTGCTCCCCGGCGCGCTCGCCGCCGTGCGGGCCCTGGGCGTGGACCCGCCGGGCCATACGCTCGCCGGGATCAGCTACCGCGACGTGGACCGCCGGGGGCGCGTCCGGCACGCCGACCACCCGTTCGCCGCCGGTCCCGGGCGCGGGGTGCGCCGCACGGCGCTGCACGCCGCCCTGCACGCGCGCGCCGTCGCGCTCGACTCGCAGGTGCGGCACGCGACGGTGCGTGACCTGCACCAGGACGACGACGGCGTCGACGTCCTGCTCGCCGGTCCCGGGCCGGGCCCCTCGGACGAGCACGAGCAGGTCCGCGCCCGGTACGTCCTCGGGTGCGACGGCCTGCACTCGACCGTGCGCCGCCTCGCGGGCCTCGAGGGCGCGCCCTACCGGCTCGCCGCCTCCCGATACGGCTTGCGCACGCACTACCGCGTCGCGCCCTGGACCGATCTCGTGGAGGTGCACTGGGCCGCGCACCAGGAGGCCTACGTCACGCCGGTCGGCCCGGACCTCGTCGGCGTCGCCGTCCTCGGACCTCGCGGTGGCGACGCGGACCACGACGGTCCGCAGGACGCCGCTCGCGCCGGGGTCGCACCGCGCCTCGCGCCCTTCGGCGAGCTCGCGGAGCGCCTGGACGGCGCGGAGGTCGTGGGGCGCGTCCTCGGGGCCGGGCCGCTGCGCCGTCGGGCCCGACGCCGCACGGCCGGCCGGGTGCGCCTCGTCGGGGACGCGTCGGGCTACGTCGACGCGCTGACGGGCGAAGGCGTGCGCGTGGGTCTCGCCCAGGCGCAGGCGGCGGTCCGTCACCTGGACGACGCCGCGGCGTACGAGCGGGCGTGGGTGCGGGCCACGCGGGACTACCGCGTGCTGACCACGGGCCTGCTCGCCTGGGCCGCGAGCCCCGTCCGCGGGGCGATCGTCCCCGCCGCGAGCGCCGCCCCGTGGCTGTACGCGGCCGTCGTGGAGCGCCTGGCGCGCTGAGGCGCGACGGACGCCGTCGTCCCGCCGGTCGAGCACGCGTCGTGAGCGGCCGATCAGCAGCCTCTCGCGAGCGGGTCGCGAGCGGCGGTCAGCGCCGCGGCTGGGCGGGGTTGGTCGGGACGCCCTGGGACGGCGGGTTCTGCACCGGGCCCTGCGTCGCCGGATCGACGGGGCTCCCGGCGTCCGGCGCCGGCGCCCGCTGGGGCACGGCGGCCGCCGGGTCGCCGCCGGACGGCTGGGCGCCGCCGTCGAGCTCCTCGAGGCGCTCCTCGATGACGGTGCGCACGGGCAGCCGGTCGCCGTGGGCGCGCTCGTAGGCGAGCACCTGCTCGAGCCCGGCGCGGTCCAGGCTGCGGATGCGGTGCGTGACGGTGCCGAGCGACAGGTGGTCGTAGTCGGGCAGCGGCAGGTCGTCGTGGGCGGGTGCGGGCTGGTCGGTCATGCGTCCTCCCTCGGTCCGTGCGCCGTGCGGCGCTCCTCGCGACCGTAGGCACGGGCCCCCGCACCCGCACCCCGCCCGAGACCCTGTCGTGCACGCGTCGCGCACCCCGTCTCGCACCCCCGCTCGCACCGCGGCCGCGCCGGACCCCCGCTCGCCTCGGACCCGTGCCACCGTGCCGCTCCGCGTGCGGGCAGGGTGCGCCACGGCCAGGCTGACCCGATGAGCCACGACGCGTCCGCCGCACCCGACCTGGACCCGCGGTCCTCGACCGGGCCGGACGCCGGCACCGGCCGCCCCGTCGCGCTGGTGACCGGCTCGGAGTCCGGCATCGGTCGCGCGACCGCCGTCGCGCTCGCCGAGGCGGGGTTCGACCTCGTCCTCACCTGGTACGCCGAGGAGCACGACCCGCAGCGCACGGAGCGCGAGGTGCGCGACGCGGGCGCGCGGACGGTGCTGCGCCGGCTCGACGTCACGGACCTGGACGGGATCGCCCCGGCGCTCGACGAGATCGTGGGCGAGACCGGCCGTCTCGACGCGCTCGTCAACGTCGCGGGCACCGGCACCTCGACGCTGCTCCTCGACCTGGACCTCGCGACGTGGCGCCGCGTCCTGGAGACGGACCTCGACGGCCCGTTCGTCCTGCTGCAGGCAGCGGCGCGCCACATGATCGCGGGCGGGCGAGGCGGCCGGGTCGTCAACGTCACGAGCGTCCACGAGCACGCGCCGCGCGTCGGCGCCGGCCCCTACTGCGCGGCCAAGGGCGGGCTCGGCCTCCTCACGCAGGTGGCCGCGCTCGAGCTCGCCGAGCACGGCATCACCGTGAACGCCGTGGCGCCCGGAGAGATCGCGACGCCGATGACCGGGCAGGAGGACGAGGATCCCCACACCACGCACCGGCCCGGCGTGCCGCTCGGCCGGCCCGGAGACGCGCGCGAGGTCGCGGCCGTCGTCGCGTTCCTGTGCGGGCCGTCGGCCTCGTACGTCACCGGCGCGTCGTGGGCCGTCGACGGCGGCATGCTGACCATGGGCCCCATGGCCGGCTCGCACCTGACCTCCGACGACTGGCGCCGCCCGTGACCCGCCCCTGACCCGCCCCTGACCCGCCCCTGACCCGCCCCGAGCCGTCGCACGCCGACGCGGCCCGGCCTCCACACCACCCGACGCGGCCACGCCGGCCGCTGCGCACGACATGCACCGACCCGTCCGAGGAGACCACCCATGACGCACAGCACCCCGGCCGACCCCGACCCCACGGACTCGACCGGCCGCTCCCCCGCCGCGGACTTCTCCGCGAGCGGTGACGTGCAGCCCGGCGAGACGCCGCCCGCCGAGGACCAGGTGAGCGCGCCGCAGGGCCACGAGGAGCACGGACCGCACCGCGCGGTGCCGTGGGTCTGGATCGGCGTGATCGGCGGTGTCGCGGTGCTGACCGCGCTGTTCTTCGTCGGCTACGCCGCGGGTCTGCTCGGCTGACAGCCTTCCGTCGCCGCGGCCGTCCCCGGTGCGCGTGGGCGACGGCCGCTATCGTCCCGGCGTGCACACCCTGCGACTGCGCGTCCTGCCCGACCGGTTCGTCCTCGCCCACGACCCCGGGGCGACGTTCCCCGAGGACGACGAGTGGGTCGCGCTCGTGCGCGCGCCCGAGGGACTGACGGTGCTGCGGCACGCGTCCCCGTGGGGCGGCGACGGCGAGCGCTGGGCCGGGTTCTACGCCGAGCCGCACGGGCTCGACGTGCCAGGTGTGCTGGCATCCGTCGTCGGCCCGCTCGCCGACGCGTCGGTCCCGGTGTTCGTCGCCTCGACGTTCCACGCGGACCTCGTGCTGGTGCCGCAGGACCGTCTCGAGGGAGCCGTCGACGCGCTGCGCGAGGCCGGGCACGCCGTCACGGTGCCCTGACACCGAGCGCCCCTCGTCACAGCGCCGCGAGCGCCGTCGCGCGGTCGCGCGGCAGGAAGGCCAGGAGGGCTTCCTTGTCGCCCACCCGCACCGGGTCGCCGAGCTCGAACCCGAGAGCACGCATGCGGGCGTGCGCGCGGGCGTTCGCGACGTCCGGCTCGACGACGACGCGCCGCGCACCCGGGTCGGCGAACAGGAACTCGGCGAGCACGGTGCCCAGCGCGGCCCACAGGTCGGTCCCCCGCGGGCCGCGACCGCCGAGGAAGAAGTGCACGCCGACGTCGCCCGGCAGCACGTCGTAGCACTCGCCGACCGGGTCGTGCTCGGGCTCGTACGTCTGCAGGAGCGCGACCGGCCTCTCGTCCCAGCGCACGAGGAACGCGTGGTGGGTGGGCAGCGACCCCACGTAGGCGTACAGGTCGCGCAGCTCGACCGGGGTGAGGTCGCCGAGTCCCCAGAAGCGGGCCCAAGGTCGCGTGACCCAGGAGTGCAACACGTCGAGATCGGCGTCCGGGTCGAGCACGCGCACCGTGAGGCGCCCCGCACCCGGCACGTCCCGCGCCAGCAGCAGCTCGCCGGGCGCGCCCGTCGCCAGGCGTCCGGTCGCGGTCATCGGGTCTCCTCGAGGTCGAGCAAGGTCCAGTCGGTGACGACCGGGACGGTGGTGGCGTCCGCCCACGCGGGGTGCTGGTCCGCGAAGTGCCGGGATCGTGGGTCGCCGCTCGCGCCGAACGGCACCCCCCAGCGGCTCGCGTCGCGGTCGGCGAGGTCCCAGACCCACCGGGCGACCGATCCCCGCACGCACATGTCCGTGACGCCGGGCGCGCTCGCGGTGCAGCGGACCGTGTCGGTGTCCCCCGACAGCGGCACCCCCTCGACCCGCGGCACGTCGGCACCGGGGACGTCGAGCAGCGCGTGGAGACCGAGGACCCGGTGCGTGTCGCCCCACGTCGTCACCGGGTGCGAGGACGACCGACCAGGCGCCGTCGTGCCTCCCGTGCCGGCGACGTCCGCGAGCGCCGACCACGCCTCGGCCCGGCCGTCGATCCCGAGCCACGACGCGCCGAGCAGCGCCGGCAGGGCGTCGGCGACGCGCGACGTGACCGACAGCCACGGCGCGAGGACCGGGTCGAGGCCGTGCGGTGCGTGCAGGGGCGCGAGCGCCGGGTGCGCGGCGACGCGCCGCGCGAGGGCGGACCTCCACGCGGCGTAGAGGGCCGCGTCCGGGCTGTCCGCGTCCATGTGCCGGTCCCACGCGAGCAGCCGCGCCGCTGCGGCACTGGCCGCAGCACGCGTCGGCGGGCTCCCTGCTCCCTCGGGATCCCGGGCGTGCGCGTCACCCACGTCCCGTGCGTCCGCCACGCTGCGCGAGCCGTCGGGCGAGCCGTCGAGGAAGGCCAGGAGCGCGTCGGCGCTGCCGAGCCGGGTGTCGCCGTGCACACGCACCAGGTCTGTCGGCCCGAGAGGCCCGTCGGCTGACTCCAGCAGCGCGCGGATCCGTCGCGCGCGGTGCGGCGGTGCGTACGTGCGCCCGAGGGCGATCCCGGGCCGGTCGGGTCGTTCGTTCGCGTCGACCGCGACGTCCTCGACCACCACGGCGGCGGGCAGGTCGACCCAGGGCCGCGGCCGGGCGGCGTCCGACGACGCCTGCACGGGCAGCGCGCGCTCGTGCGGCGCGCGGTGCGGCACGCGCCCGGCGGTGAGGCTCAGCACGGTGTCCCGGTCGGCCGCGAGGACCCGGTTGACGGGGTCGACCCACCCGGCGAACGCGTCGGCGACGTCGCGCGCGGAACGGGCCCGCAGCATCCGTCGCCACGAGCGCACGCCGAGGTCGGCGTCCACCCGCGCGGCGAGGCGGACCGCGAACGCGCGTCCCGCCTCGCCCGCGTCCGGCCCGCCCTCGTCCGGCCCGCCCGTCACGACGACGCCGCGCGCGGTCTCCCACGTCTCGACAGCGTGCTCCACGGGGCCGCCGGCAGCGCGGACCCGCACGGTCGCCGTCAGCGTGTCCACCGGCTCGGGTCCGTCCGGACCCGACGCGTGCACGGCGCCGTCGGGCGTGCGCCGCAGCCGCTCCGCGAAGACGTCGACGTGGTGCGCCATCGCGTTGGTGATGCCCCACGCCGCGTCCCCGGCGTGCCCGAAGTGCAGCACGCCGGGCACGCCCGGGAACGCGAGACCGACGACGTCGTACTCCGGGCACGCGAGCCGGACCTGCTGGTAGACGCCCGGCAGCTCGAGCAGCCGGTGCGGGTCGCCCGCGAGCAGGGGCGCGCCGCTCGTCGTGCGCGACCCCGCGAGCGCCCAGGCGTTCGAGCCGGAGGAGGGCCCGCCGTCGACGGCGAGCAGGTCCAGCACGCGGCCGACGGCGTCCGGGTCCCCGGGAGCCGCCGCGGCGACGGACCGGCCGAGCGTGCGGGCGACGTGGTCGCGCCACAGCACGTGCGGGAAGCCGGAGAACAGCACGTGCGCGACGAGGAAGACGCCGAGCGGCGCCCACGCGGGCCACGGCTCGTGGGGCGGCGCCTCGCCACCGCCCGGCCACCCCGGGTCGGCGAGCGCGTGCATCTCGGGCAGGTCGCGCCCACGCTCGAGCCCGGCGTTCACCCCGGCGGTGTACGCGTCGACCCACGCGCGGTCGTCGTCCGCGAGCGCCGCGTACACGCGCCGGGCGGTGTCGGCCAGGCGCACGCGGTGCGCGAACCGGTCCCAGACGAGCCCCGGCTCGCCGAGGCGCTCGGCGAGGCGGCCCTCCGCGCGCCACCGGTCCACCTCGACCTGCCACCCGCGGTCGAGCGCGGTCACGTAGCCCTGGCCCCGCGCCAGCGCGAGCTCGTCGGCGGCGCGCACGTGCGGCACGCCCCACGTGTCGCGGAAGAGCTCGAACCCACCCGTCGCGTCGCCGCTCACGGGCGAGCCCTTGGTCGCGTCGCAGGCCACGTCAGCGCCCCCGCGCGGCGGGGTTGGCGAGCGTGCCCGCGTAGAGCAGCGACGCGGACTGGTCGGCGAGGTCCACCATCTGCAGGGTGTTGCGCAGCTGGAGCCGGTTGAGGCACGAGTGCGCGAACCGCTGGGCGCGCAGGTCGACGCCGGTCTCCAGGTCCGGGTGGGCGGCGCGGTGGTCGTCCAAGCACTCGCCGACGAGCGACCAGAACCGGTCCTCCGCCAGCGCCCCGTCCCCGGCGAGGATCGCGGCGAGGTGGCGCAGCACGCCGTCGAACACGTCGGTGAAGATCGCGAGCGCCTTCTCCGCGTCGTCGACGACGGCGCGCACGCGCTCGACACCGGACGGGAGCGCGCGCTCGCCGAGCACGGCGACCTCCTCGCCGATGTCCTTCATGACCGCGCGCACCACCACATGGTCGCGCACGACGAGGATGAGGTTCTCCCCGTGCGGCATGAACGCGAGGTCGTGCGCGAGGAGCGCATGCGCGAGCGGGCGCAGGTAGGCGCGCAGGTACGACCGGACCCAGTCGGCCGGGTCGAGGCCCGACGCGCGGACGAGGGCCGTCGCGTACGCGGCGCCGTGGGCGTCACGGTGCAGCAGGGACGCCATGGTCACGAGGCGCTCGCCGGGGGCGAGACGCGGCACGGGGCTCTCGCGCCACAGCGCCGCGAGCATCTTGCGGTGCGCCGAGGGGGTCGCGGTGCGGTGGTAGACGTCGCCCGTGTACCCGATCGAGGCGAGCTCGCGCAGCACCGTGAAGCCGCTGCCGCGGAGCTCGGCGTCGCCTGCGACGAGGTCCGCGACCCAGTCGTTGATCGCGGGCGTCGCGCGCATGTAGGCGGGCGACAGGCCGCGCAGGAAGCCCATGTTCTGGATCGCGAGCGCGACCTTGACGTAGTGCCGCTCCGGCCGCGTGAGGTTGAACAGCGTGCGGATGGACTGCTGCGGCTGGTACTCGTCCACGCCGAGGCCGACGGGGACGAGGTCGCCGCGCGCGACGTCGGCCGCGAACGTGATGGGCACGCGGTGCTCCCACTGCCACGGGTGCACCGGCAGGTAGAGGTAGTCGGCCGGGTCGAGGCCCCGGTCGGCGAGGCGCTCCGCGAAGGCCGCACGCTCGTCGGCCGTCAGCTCCGCGCCGTAGTGCGCGCCCTCGTCCAGCCCGGCGCCCAGCGCGAGGTGCGTGTGCTCCCGGCGGGCGGCGAGCCACACGAGGCGCACGCGGCCCGCGTTCTCGGGCGCGTAGGCGCGGTACTCGGCGAGCCCGAAGCCGATGCGCCCGTTGTTCGCGACGAACGCCGGGTGCCCCTCGGTCATCGCCGCCTCGATCTCCTGGAAGGACGCACCCAGCAGGTCCGCAGCGCTCGGGCCGCCCGCGGACCGCGCGCGCTCGAGCTTCGCGGTCGCGCTCGCGAGCGTCGAGGACACCTCCTCGAGGTACGTCGCGAGCAGGTCGTCGGGGATGCGCAGGTCCGGCTGGAGCTCGACGACGAGGTCCAGCACGTCGACCGGCGCGTCGGTCGGGGTGGCACCACGTGCGCCGTCGTGCACCGTGCGCCGCAGGGACGGCTCCTCGATCACCCAGTGCTCGAGGGCGTAGCGCCGGGCGGTGAAGCGGTACTCGACCGCGCCGCCCGCGACGGCCAGGACGTACTCCCCCGGCCCGTTCGACGTGACCGGCTCGACGAGGGTGCGCGGCGCGAGCAGCCGCTCGTGCGTCAGCTCGGCGATCGTCTTCGCGACGAGGTGCCGGTGCGCGCGGTCGGCGAGGTCGGGGCGCAGGTGCGGTGCGGGGTCGACGCCGTCGCCGAGAGGGCTCGCGTCGAGGTCCGCGCGCGTGGCCACCGCGAGGTGCGCGCGCTTGCCGGGCAGGTCGACCTCGCGCAGCACGCGGAAGCCCGCGGCGGCGTTCTTCGCCGCGATCGCGGCGTTGCGCACGTCCGGCTCGACGACGACGCGGCGCGCGCCCCGCCCGTCCGGCGCCAGGCAGAACCGCACGACGGCGGCCATGACCGCGGACGTCAGCCCGTGCCGCACCGCCGCCGAGGCCGGCGGCGCGACGAGCAGGTGCATCCCGACGTCGCCCGGCTCGAGCAGCTCGACGGCCTCCGGCACGCCGGCGAGCGTCACGCGCGTCGGGTCGTACGTCTCGACGAGGAACGTGGGCGCGCCGTCCACGTAGCCGAGCCACGCGTCCTCGTGCGGGTCCGCCGCGACACCGGCGAGGTACTCGCGCACCCCGTCGACGTCCAGGTGGCCGAGCTGCCAGAACGCGGACCGCGGGTCGGCGAGCCAGCCCTGCACGAGCGCGGCGTCGCGCGCGGGGTCGACGGGATCGACGCGCACGTCCGCGCGACCCTCGCCGCAGCGCACCCGCACGGTGAAGGAGGCGACGGGCGCCACGCCCGTCGTCACGCCCGTCGTCGGGTCCGTGGCCGTCCCGATGGCCGTCCCGGTGCTGGTCCCGGTCGTCGTCTCGGCCGTCGTGGTCATCGGGCCCCCTCCTTCGCGGTGGCCGTCCCGTCGACGGACGCGCCCGGTGGCGTCGGGACGGGGCGGGTGTGCTCGTCGTCGGGCAGGCCGAACTGCTGGAACGCGATGCGCTCCTCGACCGGGTAGACCTCGCGGCCCGTGACGGTGCGCAGCACGACGGAGTTGCGCCACGCCGCGAAGCCCAGGTCGGGCGCGGTGAGGCCGTGCGTGTGCTCCTCGCCGTTGAGCACGTGCACGCGCCGCGCGGCGTCGACCGTGTAGTCGCGGGCCACGTCGAAGCGGCCCAGCTCGTCGAACCGCAGCAGGTGGCGCACGGGGTCGAGGAACACCGGGACGGTGGCGGCGTACCCCGTGGCGACGACGAGCGCGCGCGTCCGGCGCTCGACCTCGCGACCGAGCTGGGCGTGGCGCAGGCGAAGGACGTACTCCCCCGGGCCGTCCGCAGCGGACGCGGACCCCGGGCCGGCGCCGTCGGCCGGCTCGTAGCGCGCGGCGACGACCTCGGTGTCGGTGAGGAGGGTCGTCGGGACCGGCCGGTCGAGGCTCAGGCGGTACAGCGCGTCGTAGATGTCGTCGACCAGGTCGGCGCTGATCCCCTTGTACAGCCCGCGCTGCTCGCGCCCGAGGAGCTGGCGCAGCTCCAGCGGCAGGGCGTGGAAGTGGTCGGTGTACTCCGGCGACGTCATCTCGAGCGTCAGCTTCGTGTACTCCATCGGGAAGAAGCGCGGCGAGCGCGTCACCCAGTCGAGCCGGTAGCCGTCGGTTCCCGCGCCGATCCCACCGCCGCCTCCCCCGTGGACGCCGTCGAGCAGGTCGCGGTAGATCTCGGCCGCCGACTGCCCGCTGCCCACGACCGTGACGGACCCGCTCGCGGCGAGCGCGTCGCGGTGCGGCACGTACTGCGCGCTGTGCACGAGCGGCCCGGCGCCCGGGTGCTCGCCCGCGGCGACCTCGTCCGCGAGCGCGCGCAGCGCGGGCGGCAGGACTGGGCTCGTGCCGACCCCGAGGACCAGGTGGCGACCCCGGTGCTCCTCGGTGCCCGTGACGGTGCCGTCCGCGCTCACCACCTCGGCGCGCACGACGAACGTGTCCGACGCCTCGTCGCGCGTGACGGACACGACGCGCCGGCCCCACCGCAGCGACGGCAGCCGCTGCGCGACCCAGCGGCAGTACGCGTCGTACTCGGCGCGCAGCGGGTAGAACGACTCCCGGATGTAGAACGGGTACAGCCGGCCGGTCGCCTTGAGGTACGCGAGGAACGAGTACGGCGACGTCGGGTCGGCCATCGTCACGAGGTCCGCGAGGAACGGGACCTGGATCGTCGCGCCGTCGATCATCATGCCCGGGTGCCAGCGGAACTCCGGCGCCTGGTCGAGGAACACGGCGTCGACGTCGTCGAGCGGCGCGGACAGCGCGGCGAGGCCGAGGTTGAACGGGCCGATCCCGACCCCGACGACGTCGTGCACCGCGGCGGTCATCGGGCCACCGCCGTCGCGTCGTCGGCGAGCAGCTCGTCGGTGTCGACGAGCGCCTGGGCGGTCGTGCGCACGAGGTCGAGCACGCGGCGCACGTCGTCGAGCGTGACGTCCGGGTTGAGGAGGGTGAGCTTGAGGCACGGCACGCCGTCCAGCACGGTCTTGGCGACGAGCGCCCGGCCCGACTCGAACAGCACGCGCCGCACGAGCGGGACGAGCCGGTCCGCGTGCTCGCGCGCCAGCCCGGCGGGCTCGTAGCGGAACAGGACGGTGGACAGGTCGGTGCGCGCGACGACGCGCAGGTCCGGGTCGTCCGCGAGGTCGGCGTGCACCGCGGCCGCGAGGTCGCACACCGCGTCGACCATGCGCCCGATCCCCTCGGCGCCGAGCGCCCGCAGCGTCGCCCAGAGCTTGAGCGCGTCGAACCGGCGGGTCGTCTGCAACGACTTGTCGACCTGGTTCGGCTCGGCGTTCTCGAGCGGGTTGAGGTAGTCGGCGTGGTGCGCGACGCGCGCGAGGTCGGCCGGGTCGCGCACGAGCAGCGCGCTCGCGGACACCGGCTGGAAGAACGCCTTGTGGTAGTCGACCGTCACCGAGCGCGACCGCTCGATCCCGTCCAGGAGGTGGCGCCGCGTCGGGGAGACGAGCAGCCCGCACCCGTACGCGGCGTCGACGTGGAGCCACGCGCCCGCCGCGTCGCACGCGTCGGCGACCGCCGCGAGCGGGTCCACGCAGCCGCGGTCGGTCGTGCCGGCGGTCGCGACGACGGCCATGACGACGTCGCCCGCCGCCAGCACGCGGGCGAGGGCGCCCGCGAGCGCCGCGGGGTCGAGGCGGCCGTCCGCGTCGGCGGCGACCGTGACGACGGCGTCGTCCGCGAGCCCCAGGAGGAACGCCGAGCGCGCGACGCTGAAGTGGCTGGACGCGCTCGTCAGCACGCGCAGGCGCGGGAGCACGTCGGATCGGGCGGCACCGGTGCGCCGCTCGCGCTCGACCGCGTGCTCGCGGGCGAGGAACAGCGCGTGCAGGTTGGACTGGGTGCCGCCCGAGGTGAACACGCCGTCGCCCGCCGCGTAGCCGACGCGCTCGGCGGTCCAGGTGACGAGCCGACGCTCCATGAGGGTCGCGACGGTCGACTGGTCGTAGGTGTCCACGGACGTGTTGATCGCCGCGAGCATCGCCTCGGCCCCGACGGCGGGCAGCGCGACCGGGCAGTTGAGGTGCGCGGCGTACGCGGGGTCGTGGAACCACACGGCGTGCGTCGCGTAGAGGTCCGCGGTCTCGCGCAGCGCGGCGTCCGTGCCGACGCCCGGCGCGTCGAGGTCCACGGCGTCGACCAGGGCGGCGAGCTGCGAGCGCGACGCGCCGGACCACGGCTGGGAGACGGCGGCCACGCGGGCGGCGACGTCGTCGACGACGGCGTGCAGCGTGCTCGCGTAGGCACCGGCGGTCGCCGTCGTGAGCAACGACGTGGCGGCGGGAGCGGTCGAGGGCGACACGGCGTGAGCCGTGGTCGCGGCGGACGCGGCCGGCGCGACGAGTGGTCGTGCTGAGGGCATGACAAAAGCTCCTCGAGGCAGGGAGAAGGACCGGGCGCGACCCGCGCACCGGGAGATTCTGAGGTATGGCTTGCCTAACCTAGCGCACGTCGCGGCGGCGTCAAGTGTGGCCTGCGCCACGTCCGGCGGGCGGACCCGCGCCCGCACCCGTGGACGTGCGCGCCCCCCGGGGAGAAGATGTCCTGGCCCGCACCGGGCCCGCCGAGGAGGCCGCGTGGAACCCGTCGCACCGACGTCACGACCCGCCATCGTCACGGTCGACGACGACCCCGGGGTCTCGCGCGCCGTCGCGCGCGACCTGCGGCGACGGTACGGCGACCGGTACCGCGTCGTGCGCGCCGAGTCCGGCGCGGACACGCTCGCCGCGCTGCGCGAGCTCGCCCTGCGCGGCGAGGACGTCGCGGTGATCCTCGCCGACCACCGCATGCCGCAGATGACCGGCGTCGAGCTCCTCGAGCAGGCGATGGACCTGTTCCCGGCGGCGCGGCGCGTCCTGCTCACCGCGTACGCCGACACCGACGCGGCCATCGAGGCGATCAACGTGGTCGACCTCGACTACTACCTCCTCAAGCCCTGGGACCCGCCCGAGGAGAAGCTCTACCCCGTCGTCGACGCCCAGCTCGAGGCGTGGCAGCGCACCGACCGGCGCCGTCCCGCCGAGGCCGTGGTGGTCGGGCACCGCTGGTCCGCGCGCTCGTCGCAGGTGCGCGAGTTCCTGGCGCGCAACCGCGTTCCCTACCGGTGGTACGCGTCGGACTCGGAGCAGGGCGCGCGCCTGCTGTCCGCCGCGCAGGCGGACGCGTCGTCCCTGCCCCTCGTCGTCACGCCCGACGGCGAGGCGCTCGTCGCGCCCGACGACGCGACGCTCGCCGAGCGGGTCGGGCTCGCGACCACGCCGACCGAGGAGTTCTACGACCTCGTCGTCGTGGGCGGCGGACCGGCAGGGCTCAGCGCCGCGCTGTACGGGGCGTCGGAGGGTCTGCGCACCGTGCTCGTCGAGCGGACCGCGACGGGCGGCCAGGCCGGTCAGAGCTCGCGAATCGACAACTATCTCGGGTTCCCCGACGGCATCTCCGGCGCGCAGCTCGCCGACCGCGCGCGGCGCCAGGCGGTGCGGTTCGGGGCGGAGATCGTCACGACGCGCGACGCGATCGAGCTCGACGTCACCGGCTCGGCGCGCAGCGTCCGCTTCGCCGACGGCACGGCGATCGACGCGCACACCGTCGTCCTCGCGTCCGGCGTCTCCTACCGGCTGCTCGACGGCCCCGGGCTCGGCGACCTCGTCGGGCGCGGCGTGTACTACGGCTCGGCGCTCACCGAGGCGGCCGCGTGCCATGACCAGGAGGTGTACGTCGTGGGCGGCGCCAACTCCGCGGGCCAGGCGGCGCTGTACCTGGCGCGCGAGGCGAAGCAGGTCACGCTCGTGATCCGCGGCGACACCCTGTCGCGGTCCATGTCGGCGTACCTCGTCGAGCAGGTCGAGGCCCACCCGCGCCTGCGGGTGCTGACCCGGACCGAGGTCGCGGCCGCCGTCGGCGACGAGCACCTGGAGCACCTCGAGCTGCGCGACGTGGACACCGGGGAGACGAGCCGGGTCGACTGCGGGTGGGCGTTCGTCTTCATCGGCGCCGCCCCGCGCACCGACTGGCTCGACGGCGTCGTCGCGCGCGACCCGCGCGGGTACGTCCTCGCGGGACCTGACCTGCCGCACGACGGGCTCCTGCCCGCGGGCTGGCCGCTCGAGCGCCCGCCCTACCACCTGGAGACGTCCGTCCCCGGGGTCTTCGCCGCGGGCGACGTGCGCGCCGAGTCCGCCAAGCGCGTCGCGTCCGCCGTGGGCGAGGGCGCGATGGCGGTCATGCTCGTGCACCGCTACCTCGAACAGCTCTGACCCACCGGAGGTGACGCCATGACCGGCATGCAGGACGGTACGCAGACCGAGCGGGACACGAGCGGCTGGCTGCCGTGCGACGTCGACGAGCTGCGGTCGACGTTCCTCTTCGAGCACCTCACCGACGACCAGCTCGCATGGTTGTGCCGGACGGGACACGTCGAGCACGCCGAGCCCGGGGTCCTGTGCCGCGAGGGCGACCCGGCCGAACGGTTCTTCGTCCTGCTCGACGGCGGCGTCGCGCTGTTCCGGCGCGTCGGGAGCGACGACGTCGAGATCAACCGCACCCGTCAGGTCGGGGTCTACATGGGCGCGTGGAACGCCTACCTCGGCGACCGCCTCCCCCAGACCTACCTGCACAGCGTGCGCGTGCTCGAGCCGTCGCGGTTCTTCGTGCTCGCGGCGCCGGACTTCGCGAAGCTCATGACCGAGTGGTTCCCCATGGCGGTGCACCTGCTCGAGGGCGTGTTCTGGGGCACGCGCGACGCGCAGCAGCTCGTGGGCCAGCGCGAGCGCCTGCTCGCGCTCGGCTCCCTCTCGGCCGGGCTCACGCACGAGCTGAACAACCCCGCCGCGGCCGCCGTGCGGGCCACCGGAACGCTGCGCGAGCGCGTGGGCGCGATGCGGCACAAGCTCGCGCTCATCGCCGACGGTCCGTACGACCGCGCGACCCTCGCCGTCCTCATCCGCCTCCAGGAGGAGGCGCTCGAGCGGTACGCCGACGCGCGGGACGCGGACGTCGTCGGTGCCCTGGAGACCTCCGACCTGGAGGACCGGCTCACGGACTGGCTCGACGACCACGGGATGCCGGAGGGCTGGCGGGTCGCGCCCGCGCTCGTGCAGGCCGGGATCGACGAGCCGTGGCTCGACCGGGCCGCCGAGCGCATCGACGCGGGTGCGCTCACCGGCGCGGTGAGCTGGCTCGCGTACACGATCGAGACCGAGCAGCTCATGGCCGAGATCGAGGACGCGACCGTGCGCATCTCCTCGCTCGTCGGGGCCGCGCGCCAGTACTCCCAGCTCGACCGCGCCCCGTTCCGCCCCGTCGACCTGCACGAGCTCCTCGACTCCACGCTCGTGATGCTCGACCACGCGCTCGCCGGGATCGACGTCGTGCGCCGCTACGACGCCGACCTCCCGCCCGTGCCGGTCTTCGCGGCCGAGCTCAACCAGGTCTGGACCAACCTCGTCGAGAACGCCGCGCAGGCCATGGGTGCCTCACCCGGCGGGAAGACGCGCGGCGACGGCACGCTCACCGTCACGACGCGCCGCACCGACGACGCCGTTGAGGTAGAGGTCGCCGACACCGGGTCGGGGATCCCCGAGGACGTCCTGCCGCGCATCTTCGAGCCGTTCTTCACGACGAAGCCCGTCGGCCAGGGCACCGGGCTGGGCCTCGACATCTCGTGGCGCATCGTCGTGAACAAGCACCACGGCGACCTCTCGGTGACGTCCCGGCCGGGCGACACGCGCTTCGTGGTGCGCCTGCCGCTCGTGGCGCCGACGCCGCCCGCCGCATGACCGACGGCGCGGCGGCACGGACGCTGCACCCGTCCCGGCACGACAGGCGCCCCTAAACCGTGGACGTGAGGCCCTGGCGGGCATAGCCTGCTTTTCGTCCGGTCGAAACCGCCCGGACGCTCGACCGTGACGACCGACGAGAGGCAGGTGGACCGCATGACGTACCCGTGGACCACCGACCTGTCCCGAAGGGCGCTCCTCAGGTAGACGACATCTGTCGTCGACCTGCTGAGCCGTCCCGGGGCACCGTTCTGGGGCGGCTCTCGTCGTCCCGGCCAGGAACGAGACAGGAGACGCGACCATGAGCGAGGTGGTCATCTACAACCTCGGCGGCAGCCAGGTCCTCGGCCGTGTCTCGCTGCGGCACGCGATCCGCATGCTGCACCGCCGCGTCGCCGAGGTCCTGGAGGTGGTCGAGGGCGAGACGTTCGGGCCGTACCAGCGGCCTCGTTCGGTCGAGCTCGTCCGCTACGTCCACGCTCGCTGGGTCTACGACCGTCAGGGCCGCGTCCCGTACTCGCGCGCGGCGCTGCTGCGGCGCGACCGGTACCGGTGCGCGTACTGCGGCGGCACGGCGACGACGATGGACCACGTCGTGCCGCGCTGCCAGGGGGGCACGACCACGTGGCTCAACGCCGTCGCGGCGTGCGAGCCCTGCAACGCGGTCAAGGGCGGGCGCACGCCCGACGAGGCGGGGATGAGACTCCTCAGACCGGCGTTCGAGCCCACGTTCCGCGACATCTACCCGACCGCACCGGCGCCGCGCCCGCGCTGACGGCGTCGTCGGGTCCCGAGCGGCTCGGTCGGTGGCGGTGACACCGGCCGAGCCTTCTGCTCGCGCGCGGTCGCGGCCGCGGTCGCCCCAGAGCCGCGGTCCGGACGTCCGGACCGCGGCGGCGCGCCCTCTCCCCAGGTAGGGCGCCGACCGTACCGACGCCCGGACGGGTCCCCGACCTCGTGCCGGGGCGACGCGAGGGAGGCCGCCATGCCGGTCCGGGTCGGGGCGTACAACGTGGAGAACCTGTTCGAGCGCCCGCGAGCGATGCACGGTCCGATGAGCGGGGGCGGGAACGAGGTCCTCGCGGCGCACGCCCGGGTCAACGCGCTGCTCGGCGAGGAGGTCTACACCGCGGCCGTGCGCGCCGAGGTCCTGGAGCACCTGGAGACCCTGGGCCTGCTCCGGTCCGACGGCGCGGAGCTCGCCGTCCTGCGCCAGGTCCGGGGACGCCTCCTGCGCCGCACCGGCTCGCTCGCCGCGGGCACGGCACGGACCGAGGTCGTCGCGACGGGCCGCGGCGACTGGATCGGCTGGGTGGACCTCGTCAAGGAGCGGGTCGACGAGCTCGCCACGGCGCACGCCGCGCGGGTGATCGCCGACGTCGACGCGGACGTCCTCGCGGTGGTCGAGGCCGAGAGCCGCATCGCGCTCAAGCACTTCACGGACGCGGGTGTCGTCACGCGGACCGGCAAGCCGCTGTACCCGCACGTCATGCTCATCGACGGCAACGACGACCGCGGCATCGACGTCGGGCTCCTCACGACGCGCCGACTCGGGATCGGCGGCATCCGGTCCCACGTCGACGACCGCGACTCGACCGGCCGGGTCGTGTTCGGGCGCGACTGCCCCGAGTACGTGGTGCAGCTCCCCTCCGGCGCGACGATCACGGTCCTGGTCAACCACTTCAAGTCCAAGGGCTACGGCGTCCAGGCGGACAGCGACGCGACCCGGCGACGGCAGGCGCGCCACGTGGCGGAGATCTACCGGCGGCTGCGCGCGGGCGGGCAGGAGAACGTCGTCGTGGCGGGCGACCTCAACGACACGCCCGACAGCGCCCCGCTGCGGCCGCTGCTCGAGGGGACCGACCTGCGCGACGTCAGCGAGCACCCGACGTTCGCCGGGGACGACCGGCCCGGGACCTACGGCAACGGCACCGCGGGCCAGAAGATCGACTACGTCCTCCTCTCCCCCGCGCTGTTCGAGCGCACGGTCGGGGGGTCGGTGTTCCGCCAGGGCGTGTGGGGCGGGCGCAACGGCACCCTCTTCCCCCACTACGACACCATGACGTCGCCGGTGCACGCGGCGTCCGACCACGCCGCGCTCTACGCGGACCTCGACGTCGCCTGATCGCCTCCCGCCAGCCTGGCCCGCTCCGACGGTGGCCGGGCCGGCCGGCTCGCGACCGCGGGTCGGTGCGGTCAGCGGTCGTCCTCGACCCGCTCCCCGACGGTGTGGACGACGACCACCTCGGGCTGCCACGGCACCAGGGTGTCGACGTCGGCCTGGAGCGCGTCGACCGGCGGGAGGTCGTTCGGCGTCCGCACGGCGACGACGAGGTCCTGGCCCTGCCACGAGACTCCCTCCACGACCGCGGCGGGGTCGTCGGCGAGCCAGTCCTCCGCGGCGGCGCGGGTCTGGCCCGCCCACAGCTCCGCGAGCGCCGCCTGCACGGTGTTCGCGACCATCGGGACGGCGACGACGACGAGCGCGACCGCCGCGACCAGGTAGGCACGGCGCACACGCCGCGGCCCGTGCACGGCCGCGCGCGCGTCGGACGCCTCGGCCGCGTACCCGGCACCGGTGAAGACGACGGTCGCGGCGATGACGAGCGCGACCGCGTTCGACGCGAACAGCAGCAGCGCCCCCGCGGCGAGCGACGGCGCCCCGGCGCCGAGGCACACGCCGACGACGCCGAGCGGCGGCACGAGGGAGATGGCGATGGCGATGCCGGGCAGCACGTCCCCGAGGTCGCGGCGGGCGAGCGCGATGGCGCCCGCGAAGCCGGTCGCGAACGCCGCGACGAGCTCGGGGAGGCCGGGCGACGTCCGGCCGGTCACCTGGGAGTTCGCGAGGACGTGCGCGGTGTCCGGGAGCACGAGCGCCACGAGCCAGCCGAGCACGACCACGGTCGCGAGCCCGAGGACGACCGTCAGCACGGAGCGCGCGACGAGCCGGCCCTTCGCCGTGACGATCCCCAGACCGACGCCGAGGATCGGCGTCGACAGCGGCGCGATGATCATGGCGCCGATGACCGTCGCCGTGGAGTCGGTGATGACGCCCGCGACCGCGATGATCCCGGACAGGACGAGCATCACCCAGAACGCCGAGGTCTTGGCCCGCGCGTCGCCCGCGTCGAGGTCGAGCCGGTCGGCGAGCTCGTCGAGCGGCCGTCGCTGCGCGGGCGGCACGAGCGCGCCGAGGAACGACCCGCGCCGCGCGGGAGCCGGAACCTGCTCGGTGGTGGGCTTCGACGTCATGCTGCCTCCGTGGTGCGGGCCCGTCCGCGGGCGCCCCGGCGAACCCCTGCCCGCCGCGACGTCAGTATGGACCGCCCGCGACCGCGCCGCTCAGACCGGCACGCCCGACCCGGCCGCGAGCGCCGCGACGGGGTCGTGGGACAGCTCGGGCACGCCGATGCCCGTCTCGCGGCTCAGCGCACGCAGGAGCCCGGCGCGGGTCGCGTAGCCGGCGGCGTGGGCGGCGGCGTCGAGCTGCGACCCGCCGCGCAGGCGCGCGATGGCGACGTTGAGCCGCGACCGGGTGCGCCAGCGTCCGAACGCGAGGCCCGTCTCCTCGAGGAAGAGCCGCTGCACGTGGCGCGCGCTCGTGCGACGACGCCCGGCGAGCTCGTCGAGGGTCGCGCCCGTCCCGGGCGCCTCCGCAGCGACCGCACGCGCCACCGGGTGCTGGGGCGGCGTGAGGGCGAAGTAGTCCGTGCCGAGGCCGCGCAGGACGTCCTCGAGGGCCGCACGGAAGGGGGCGACCTGCTCGGGCGTGCTCGGGCCGGCGCACAGCGCGGCCGTGAGGAGGGACGTGACGGCGGGCACGACGCCCAGCCGACGCACCCGCTGCGCGGGCTCGACGCCCGGCGACAGGATCGGGCCGAGCGCCATCGCGCCGTCGGGCAGGCGCATCGAGTGCGGCACGCCGGGAGCGAGCCACAGGCTCTCGTGGGTGCGGAGGGTGAGGGGGGCGCCGTCCACGACGAGCTCGGCCGTGCCGGTCACGACGTGGACGAGGTG
This sequence comes from Cellulosimicrobium sp. PMB13, assembly GCF_051294865.1. Classification (NCBI taxonomy): domain Bacteria; kingdom Bacillati; phylum Actinomycetota; class Actinomycetes; order Micrococcales; family Promicromonosporaceae; genus Cellulosimicrobium; species Cellulosimicrobium sp. PMB13. Next base: position 3,163,798 of record NZ_CP145910.1, read on the forward strand.
CGGCTCGTCGTGGGTGTGGGTGCCGTGACCGAGGAACCGGATCGAGTTCTCGGGCACGACGGCGCTCAGCGCGGTCGGTGTCATGGCGCTCCTCTCCCCGGTGCCGCCCGGGTGCCTCCCGTGGCGCGTCCGGTGTCAGGTCCGGTACCGGAGATGTCGCCTCCGGGGACGTTCACAGCGCCAGGTGTGGTTAGCCTAACCTCGTGAGGCGCGCCGCCGGACGCGGCCCTCGCACCCCGACTCCTGACTGTGAGGTCTCTTCATGCTGCCCCTGCGTCGTGCCACCCTCCGCGCCGCCGCGCTGACCACCGCCGCCGTGCTCGCGCTCGGCGCGTGCTCCGCGAGCACCGACCCTGGCGACGCCGATGCCACGGCGACCGGCGCCGCCGACACCTCGACCTCCGAGGCCGCGGACCGGGTCGTGGTGACCGACCAGGGCGAGGTGACCGTCCCCGCGGACCCGCAGCGCGTCGTCGTGCTCAACCACGCTCTCGCCGGGTACCTGTACGCCCTCGACGTCCCCGTGCTCGCGACCGTCCCCGAGGTCACCGACGACCCCGACCCCGCGTTCTCCCCCTTCTGGGCCGAGGAGGCCGAGGCGGACGGCACCGAGCTCATGGACTGGAGCGCGGACGGGTACAACCTCGAGGCGATCCTCGCGCTCGAGCCGGATCTCATCGTGGGCGGCGGGTGGGGCTTCCCCCTCAAGCAGGCGACGGACGTCTACGACGGCCTGAGCCAGATCGCCCCCACGGTGCTCGTCTCGGGGTCCTTCACGACGTGGCAGGAGCAGCTCGAGTTCCTGGCCGACGACGTGTTCGACCAGGCCGCGACGGCCGACGAGCTCGTGGCGGGGTACGACGAGCGCCTCGCCGAGGTGCGCGACGCGATCACCGTGCCCGACGGCGCGACGGCGTTCCTCGCGGGCACGTCGGACGGCAAGACGTTCGCCCTCATCGAGGGCGAGGCGCTGCCGAGCACGTTCGAGGAGCTCGGTTTCGAGATCGACACGGTCCAGGAGCGCACGGGCGCGGAGCCGTACACGGCGGGCGGCGACATGTTCGAGGTCTCCGCGGAGCAGGTCGGCTCGGTGTTCACCGCCCCGACGGTCTTCGTCATCGGGTTCAACGGCGCGACGACCGACGTCGCGACGCTCGCCGAGGACCCGGTCTACGCCGGGCTGCCGTCGTTCGAGGCCGGGCAGGCGCACGACCTGCCGACGTGGACGATCCGCGGCGACTACCACGAGGCGATGGGCCTGCTCGACGTCGTCGAGGAGCAGTTCTCCTGATGGCCCAGCACCGCCTGCGCACCCACCCGCTCGTCCTGCGGCACGTCGAGGTCGCGCGCGTCGTCGACGTGACGCCCCGCATGCGACGCCTCACCCTCGTCGGCCCCGAGCTCGGCGCGTTCGAGCGCGACCACCTGCCGATGCCCGCGTTCGCCGCGCCCGGCTTCGACGACCACGTGAAGCTGATCTTCGCCGCGGACGGGGACATCGAGGCCGCGCTGCCGGTGCAGCGCGCGCACGGCATCGACTGGCCACCCTCGTCGCAGCGCCAGGGACGCGACTACACGCCGCGCCGGGTCGACCCGGTCGCGGGCGAGCTCGACCTCGACGTCGTGCTGCACGGCGACGGCCCGGCGGCCGCGTGGGCCGCCGCGGCCGTACCGGGCTCGGACGTGTGGTTCGTGGGACCGAAGGCGTCGACGGTCTGGCCCGACGACGTCGCGTGGGCCCTGCTCGGGGGCGACGAGACCGCGTTGCCCGCCATCGGACGGTTCCTCGACGAGCGCCCGGTCGACGTGCCCGTGCAGGTCGTGGTACACGTCGCGGACGAGGCGGCGCGCCAGGACCTCGCGCTGCGCGCCGGCGACACCGTCCGCTGGGTCGTCGCTCCCGAGGGCGACCGGGCGGCGCTCGACGACGCCGTGCGCGCGCTCGACTGGTGGCCCGGCCAGGCGTACGCGTGGGCCGCGGCGGAGAGCCGCGCGCTGCTGCCCGTGCGCCGGCACCTCGTGCGCGAGCGTGGGCTCGACCGGTCGCACGTGGACGTCACCGGCTACTGGCACCTCGAGCCGGTCTCCGACGACGGCTCGGCCGGTGCACCGACCGGCGCGGCGGTCGGTGCAGCGGTCGGTGGGATGGCGGGTGCGGTGGTCACCGCGTCGGCCGCCCCCTCGGACGCGGCCGTGCGCTCCGGCGCGGCTCCGGCCGCGCCCGTGGGCGTCCCCTCCCCCGTGCCGTGGCTCGCGACGCGCGCGGCCCTGCAGCTCGGGCTGCTCGACGCGCTCGGCACGGGTCCGCGCGACGTGGACGACCTCGCCGGCGCGCTCTCCGTGCCGCCGGGCACGGTCACGGCGCTCGCGGGCGTCCTGGCCGGCGTCGGGATCGTCGTGGTCGACGGGCCGGCGCTGCGGCTCGGCGACGCCGGCGAGGAGCTCCTCGACGACGAGCACGAGCGCGAGGAGTACGAGGGCCACGAGGCCGACCTCGTGCTCGCGCTCGCGGGCCTCGCCCCGGCGCAGCGCGCGGGAGTGCCCGCGTGGCAGCAGGCGCGCGGACGCACGCTGCGCGCCGAGGTGGAGCACGACGCCGCGCGTGCCGCGGAGCTCGTCGAGCACGCCGACGTGCTCGCGTATGTCCTCACCGGCCTCGCGTCGTGGCCGGCGTGGGACGGCGCGACGAAGGTCGCGGTCGGTGGGCCGGGCGCGGTCGTGGTCGCCGAGCGCCTCGGCGACGTCGCGGACGTCGAGTCGGTGACAGTCGTCGAGGAGACCGTCCCGCTCGCCGTCCTGCGCGAGGCCGCGGGGCACGCGCCGGACGGTCCGGCGCGGGTGTTCTCGACGTCGTGGCCGGCCTCCGACGTGGCCGTCAGCGCCCTCGGTGCGGCGCACCGCACCGACGCCGAGATGGTCGCGCTCCTGACCACGCTGCGGGCCACCGCCCCCCGGGTCCTGCTCGTCGAGGACTTCGCGCCCGACGGTCTCAGCCCGCACGCCGCCGAGCACGCGCTGCTCGCGCTCGCCGCCACCGGCGCCCCGCCGCGCACCCCGGACGACGTCGCCCGCATCGCCGGGCTCGCGGGCTGGGACGTCGCCCGCCACGAGCCGCTCGGGTGGGGCGTGGAGGTGGTCGAGCTCGTCGTGGACGCGCAGGCGGGACACTAGGCCCATGACACCGACCGAGTTCTTGCTGTCGAGGATCGCCGAGGACGAGCTCACGGCGCGTGCCGCCGGACAGGCCGGCGGCACGGACGGCCGTGAGAACGGCAGTGAGGACGGCAGTACGGGCGGCGAGGCGGCACCCGACCGGCACCGTGCGCGCTGGAGCCCGACCAGGGTGCTGGCCGAGTGCGGCGCGAAGCGACGGATCGTCGAGCTCGCGCACGAGGCCACCGGGTACGACATGACCGTCGACCTCGAGCGTGCCAGCAGCGCCCGCGCGCAGAGCGGGGTCTCGTTCGTCGGCGACCGCATCCTCAAGGAGCTGGCCACGACCTACGCCGACCACCCGGACTACGACGAGGCCTGGCGGCCCTGACTGCAGGGGCCGTGCGCCTCCGGCTGCCGGACGTCCCGGGCTACGGTGCCGCGGCCACCGCGTCGAGGGCCTCGATGCTCGCCGCGACGATCTGCGCCTGGGCGTCCGCGCGGCTGGTCCCCGGGACGCCGTCGCCCGGTTGCGCCCCGTAGTCGGCGAAGAACGCGTGGACGCCGCCGGGCACCTCGACGAAGCGGGCGTCCGACGGCAGGTCGGCGCGCGACGCCTCGATCCTCTCCGGGGTCGAGAGCCCGTCCCGGGATCCCCACACCGAGGTGACCAGTAGGTCCGCCGCGCTGATGTCCGTGCTGGGGTACGACCCGTGCAGCAGCAGTCCGTCGACCTCGTCCTCGCGGTCGGCCGCGAACGACGACGCCACCACGCCACCGAGCGAGTGCCCGCCGACGGCCCACCGGTCGACGTCGCCGAACGCGTCCATCGCCGCGGCCGACTGCGCGGGCGACGTGAACGCGATGCCGAGCGGCTCCTTGAGCGAGACGACCAGGTACCCGGCCTCCGCGAGCGGGCGCAGGACCGCCGCCGTGGCACGCGCGTCGACGCGGGCGCCGGGCGAGTAGACGAGGCCCGTGGTCGGGGCACCGCCGCGCGGGACGAACGCGTACCACCCCGCCTCCTCGCGGACCTCGACGGCGTCGTCGCTCTCCAGCGCCGCGAGGGCCGGGGCCGTCGCGACGAAGGGCCGCAACCACACCACGGCCGCCGCGAGGACGACCAGGGCTGCGAACCCGAGGCCAGCGGCGGTCGCGCGCAGGACCCGGACCCCTCGCCGGTCGCTCCGCGCCCGGTCACCCCGTGCTCGGCCGCCCGTACGACGCCACGCGGCGAGGACCGTCGTCACGCCGAGGACGACGCCGGCGACGGCGCTCAGCGCGAGCAGCGCGGCGAGCGACCAGTGCTGGTGCCCGACGGCGTCGCCCGTCGTCGCCAGGACCCAGGCGGGCCCGGCCACCAGAGCCAGCGCGAGCACGAGCCGCAGGCCCACGAGCACCCGGCCACCGGCCGGAGCGTCGTCGTGCTCGTGGTCGTCGCGCGGCCTCGCCAGGTCCATCTCGCTCCTCGGATCGACCCGACGGCAGCTCGCCGAGGGGCCCGGTCACGCTAGCAGCCGGCGCAGCCTCGTCCGAGCCGATCAGCCGGCGTGGGCGTAGGCCTCGGCGAGCCAGCCGCGCACCTCGTCGTCCACGTCCCCCGCGTCGCGCAGCTCGAGGTGGTGCATCCACACGGACGGCGACGGGTGCGCCACCTCCTTGAGCCGGACGGAGTCGACGCGGCGCGGCAGCGGGATCGACAGCACCGCCGCGACGTCCGACCGCACGTACCGGCCGGGGCGCCACACGTAGGCGAAGCCGCGACGGCGGCGGAACGCGACCTGGCTCGTCGAGACCTGGACCTGCGAGGGCCCGATCTCGTCGACGGCGTCCGCGACCACCTCGAACAGGGCGAACCCGTCGGGCGCACCGTCGAAGAAGGTGCCGACCTCGTGCGCGCCCCCGTGCCCCATGCCTCCACGCTAGGTCGGTGCCCCGACCCCTGCCGCTCGGGTTCCGGGCCGCGCCGCGCCCGAGTCCCATCGACGGTCAGAGCATCCGCCGCAGGAGCCGGTCGCGGTCGACGATCTGGTGCTTGAGCACGAGACCGACGTGGAGCGCGAGGGCGACGAAGAACACCACGTGGCTCATGACGTGCAGCCACAGCAGGTCGTCGTCGACGAGCAGCAGGGTGATCCCCGTGGCGGGCATGACGAGCAGCGTCGCGTACAACGCCACCTCGGTCCCGTGCGCGAGCCGGCGCTCGGCCGCGCTGAGCCCCGGCGCCCAGGGCGGCAGCGGCGTGAGGCGCCGCCACAGCAGCCGGACGCCCGTGACGACGAGGATCGTCAGGCCGAGCGCGACGTGCACGGCGAGCAGCCCGTCGAGGTCGCCGTCGAGCAGGGCTGCGAGACCGCCGCCGCCGTCGTCGTCACCGTCGTCGCCACCCCGTCCCCGACCGCGGCCCGACTCCTCGCCGCGGCCCCGCCCGCGACCCTGTCCCCCGCCTCCGCCCCCGTCGTCGTCGAGCAGATAGCCGACGACGAGCTGCGCGACGAGCGCCGCGACGGTCACCCAGTGCAGGGCCTTGGTCACGGCGCCGTAGCCGTCCGCGTCGTTGCGCAGTCTCACCACGGCATCATCGCGCGTCGGGCGGGCAGGTGCGGGCTCGACGTCTGCGGGCGGTGCCGATGAGTTCCGCCGGTGCACCGAGTCGTGAGGTCGACGCCATCCCTGCCAGCCTGCCCCCGGAGGCCTTCATGCCGTTCGACCCCGTCGCCCTCGACCACACGTTCACCGCGCCGATCGGCGTGGACGTCAAGGGCGACACCTGGCCCTGCGTGGAGGTGCCCGGCGCGCGCGAGCTGCTGGGCACCGGGCGGTCCGTACGCGTCGACGCGACCGTCGACGGCGTCACGCTCGCGAACGTGGGTCTCATGCCGACGGGCAGCGGCGGTCTCATGCTCTCGCTGAGCGCGAAGGTCCGCACGAGGCTCGGCAAGGACGTCGGGGACACGGTCACCGTGCACCTCGGGCGCCGGCTGAGCTGAGGCCTGCCACCCGGACAGGGCAACCTGCAGGACCCGCGTGGCGGGGGCCACACGACGGACCCCGCCCGCCGGTCCGGGACGACCTGACGGCGGACTAGGCTCGTCGCGTGGCTACCTTCTCCGCCGTGACCCGCCAGCACATCCTCTCCGCGATCGCCGAGCACGACGACCGCGGGGCCGAGAACTTCCTCGGCGTCTACGGGTTCACGCCGTCGGTCCGCGAGACCTTCGACCACGAGGACCGGACGTACGACTCGAAGGCGATCCTCGGCGTCGCGCACAAGCACGCGACGGGCCGGACGGCCACGGCCGAGGAGCTCGACGGCGGCAGGATCGACGCCACGGCGATCCTGCGCAAGCACGGTTTCGAGGCGTACGGACCGGTGGCCCCGACCCCGCCGCCCGTCCAGCGTGCCCGCCGCGCGCCCTCGTCCACCCCGCGGGCGCGCACGACGACGCCGCGCCGCGCCCCGGAGCCCGAGAAGCCCGCGCCCATCTGCCCGACCTGCTTCATGACGCTCCCGGCGACGGGCATCTGCGACAGCTGCGGCTGAGCCCGTCCGCGCGCGACCGTGCGCGCTGCCGAGGGTGGTGTAGCCTGGGAGTCGCGCTCGGGTCGCGGGACAGTCATGGAGACATGGATCCCGCGACGTCCTTCGATCCTCAGCTCCGACGCGAGGACGTGCGCGCAGGGCAGCAGAGGCTGCCTCCGACGATCTCCGCCCACCACTGCGCGCGGAGCGAGAGCAGAGAACATCACCACCTCCACCCTTGAACACCCCGCGACCGCTGCTGCGGCCGCGGGCGCTTCCCGACCGCAGCCCGTGCTGCGCCGCGTCGACGACGACCTGTGGGTCGCGACGTCCGACGGCGAGTACGCCGGCATGGTCACCCGGCTCCCCCGCGGCTTCCAGGTCCACGACCGCTACACGCGGCCGACGACCGTGGTCACCGCGCTCGAGCAGGCGACCAGACACCTCGCGGCACCGCCCGCGAGACCGGCCGGATCCGACCGATCCCGCCCCCACACCCGTCAGCGCCCCGCAGGGCGTGACAAGCGCACCCACGTTCGTGGGACGCACGCATCAACGAGAGAAGACATCATGGCTACTGGCACCGTGAAGTGGTTCAACGCCGAGAAGGGCTTCGGCTTCATCGCCCCCTCGGACGGCACCGCCGACGTGTTCGCCCACTACAGCGAGATCGCCGCCACCGGCTTCCGCTCGCTCGAGGAGAACCAGAGCGTCTCCTTCGACGTCACCCAGGGCCCCAAGGGCCCGCAGGCGACGAACATCCAGCCGCTCTGACACAGAGCTCTCGCCGCTCGCCGCGGCGCGTCTGACCAGGAAGGGCCGCGCACCTGCGCGGCCCTTCCTGCGTTCTTCGGCAGCTCACGCCGGCCCCTGTCAGCCCGTGTCGGCCCTGTCGGCCCCGCTGCGCATCATCGCGACGCGGCGCGTCTCCCTCCTCCTAGGAGCACACAGCCCCGCCCGCGCGGAGAACGACCTCGGCGCGGTTCTCCAGAGGGAGACGGTCATGGTCGAGAAGAAGGCTCCGGCAGGCGGACGGTCCGGCGGCGCGAAGAGCCGCCGGACGACATCGGGCAGGTGGGGCGTCGGGGAGCACCTGTCCTGCGAGCAGGCCGCCGGGCCGGTCGGCGGCACCGCGCTCGTCGACGGCTACGGCTTCGCGTCGATGCCGGTCGTCTGGGCGGAGGTCGACGGCCTCGCGATCGTCGAGGGCGACATCGTCATCGGCACGGTCGAGGAGGCGAAGGCGCGCGACGTCTCGACGCTCACCTCGGACGAGGACACCGACGTCGCGCACGCCGTCGGGATCAGCGGCGCACAGTTCCGGTGGCCGAACGGCGTCGTGCCGTTCGAGATCGACGGCGGGCTCACGAACCCGTCGCGCGTGCACAACGCGATCGCGCACTGGCACGCGAAGACACCGCTGCGGCTCGTGCCGCGCAACGGCGAGGCCGACTTCGTCCGGTTCGTGGGCGGGGGCGGCTGCAGCTCGGCCGTCGGGCGCCGCAGCGGGCGCCAGGACATCACGCTCGGTCCGGGGTGCACGGTGGGCAACACGATCCACGAGATCGGGCACGCGGTCGGCCTGTGGCACGAGCAGTCCCGCGAGGACCGCGACGCCTTCGTCCAGATCAACTTCGCCAACATCGAGGACGGCAAGGCGCACAACTTCAACCAGCACATCAGCGACGGCGACGACCTCGGCGGCTACGACTTCGGCTCGATCATGCACTACCCGACGACGGCGTTCTCCAAGAACGGCCAGCCGACGATCGTGCCGCTCGTCACCGTGCCGGCCGGCACGGTGATCGGGCAGCGCACGTCCCTCTCGGCCGGAGACCTTCGAGGCCTCAAGCTCATGTACCCGGGCCTCTCCTGGCCCAAGCCCGTCTTCAAGGACGTCATCAAGGAGCCGGTGGGCGACGTCGGCGAGATCGCGACGATCAAGGAGCCGCTCAAGGACGTCAAGGAGCCCTTCAAGGAGATCGTCAAGGAACCCCGTGACGAGGTGGTCAAGCCGCTGCGCGACGTGCTCAAGCCCGTGCGCGACCCCGGACCGACCATCCGCGAGGTGGTCGAGCCGATCCGCCCCGAGCTCCCGGTGATCAACCCGGCGATCGGCCGGTCGCTCCCGTTCGTGCTCGGCCGCGACAGCGACTTCGTGAGCCGATACCAGGCGGCCGTGGCGCAGCAGTCGGGCGCTCCGCAGGACGCGGGTGCCGGGACGACGTCGGCCGCCGACCTCGCCGTCGTGCTCGCCGAGGTCGTCACCGCCCTCGATGCCGTCCGTGCCTCGGTCGCGGCCCTGGCCGAGCAGGCCGCGGCCGAGGCCGGGCTCTGAGGGGCCGATCATGATCCTCGTCGTCAGCTTCCCCGACGACGACCACACGGCCGTCGTGGTCGAGCGCCTGCGCGCGCTCGGCCACGAGGTCGTCGTGCTCGACACGTCGGCCCTGGGGACCACGGACTCGCTCGAGCTCGCCTACGAGACCGGCGCGCCCGCCGCGATGCGCCTCGCCGGCTCGGGGGGTACGAGCGGCGCGCTCGAACAGGACCTGACCGAGGCCACGACCGGATGGTGGCGCCGCCTGCGCGGCACGCCGCCCGACCCGTCGATCACGGACCCCGCCGCCGCGGGATTCGCGAGCAGCGAGCTCGCCGAGGTCTTCGAGGGCGTGGTCGCGTCGCTGCCCCTGCGCTGGGTCAACGACCCGCGGTCCGACGCCGACGCGCACCACAAGCCGTGGCAGTGGGCCGTCGCCGCCGACCTCGGCATCGCGCTCCCGCGCACGGTCGTCACGCGTGACCCGGCGCGCGCGCACGAGTTCGTGGCCGCCATGGGACCGGGCCGCGTCGTGACCAAGGCGTTCATCGCGCGCCTCGACGCGTGGCGCGAGACCCACGTGCTCGACGCCGACGACCTCGAGCGCCTCGACCAGGTGCGGTTCGCCCCGACGATCCTCCAGGAGTACGTCCCCGGCGTGGACCTGCGCGTCACCATGGTCGACGGCGTCGCGTTCACCACCGAGATCGACGCGACGGCGACGAGCCTGCCGAGCGACATGCGGATGGTCCTCGACGAGGCGACGGTCCGGGCGGTCACGCTGCCCGACCCGGTGCTCGCGCAGGTCCGGGCGCTCATGGACCGGCTCGGGCTCGTCTACGGGGCGGTCGACCTGCGTCGCACGCCGTCGGGCGAGCACGTGTTCTTCGAGGTCAACCCGGCCGGGCTCTGGCTGTTCTGCGAGAACCTGACGGGGCTGCCGATCACGGACGCCGTCGTCGAGGCGCTCGCGTCCCGCGACCGTGTCAGAGTGGTCGCATGACCACCCTGTTCGGCGCGGTCGCGCTGCCTGACGACGCGCCCGCCTCCGCCGCGACGGTCCGCGTGTCCGTGGAGGACACGACGCTGCAGGACGTCGCGGCGCTCCGTCTCGCCGAGGCGGTGCTGCCCGGTGTGGACCTCTCGCCCGGGGGTCGCGTGCCGTTCGCGATCGACGTCGACGACGTGCCTCCCGGCGCGACGGTCCGCGTGCACGTCGACCTCGCCGGCGACGGCGACGTCGCGAGCGGCGACCTCCTGACCGTCCAGGCGGTGCCCGTGGACGTGCTCGGGGCGTCGCCCGGCTCGGCGGGCGAGGTCCCGGTCCGCACGATCTAGCGCCCCGCGGGAGTTGACCCTCACGCGGCGTGAGGCTCCAGGCTGTCTCGCATGGCTGACTACTTCGACGCGTTCGAGATGAGTCCTGTTCCCGACGGCCCGGACGCGGTCGCACCAGACCCGTTCCGCGGCATCTACGCGATGCCGATGTTCGTGAAGATCCCGACGCGGGACCTGGCGGCGTCGACGGACTTCTGGGTGCGCGGGCTCGGCTTCATCGACCTGTTCAGCATCCCCGGGCAGGTGGTCCACCTGCGGCGGTGGGCTTTCCAGGACGTCCTGCTGGTGCCGGAGGGTGTCGACGGCTCGTCGCCATCGACATCGCCGGCACGGGTGCAGGTGTTCGTCTCGTGCGTCCTCAGCCAGCTCGAGCCGGTGGCCGACGCGTGCCGCGAGCTGTCCCCGGACTCGGTGACCGGGCCGTACGACACACCCTGGAGAACGCGTGACATCGACGTGCGCACGCCGGAGGGCGCGCACGTCACGTTCACGGCCGCGACGCCGTACGAGCCCGACAGCGACACGGGACGCGACCTCGCATCGGTCGGCATCTTCGCGCCCGAGGACGACCACGGAGGAGCACAATGAGCTTGATGACCGACGACGTGGACGAGGATGCGACGGTCGGGGTGGCCGCCGACCTCCTCGGGCTGACCGTGCGCACGCTGCACCACTGGGACGAGATCGGTCTCGCGTCACCGTCCCGACGCACCCCCGCCGGCTACCGGCTCTACACGTGGGACGACCTCGAACGTCTCAGCCGGGTCGTGGCCTATCGCGAGGCAGGCCTCACGCTCGAGGCGATCCGCGCAGCGCTCGACGACACCACGGCGGAGATCGTCGACACCCTGCGCGCCCAGCGGGCGCAGCTGGCGGAACGGATCGAGGACCTGCAGCGGCTCGACCGACAGCTCGAGCGCCTGACCGCCGCGCACGAGCGCGGCATCCTGATGAGCGACGACGAGCAGCGCGACGTGCTCGGCGAGGACTGGGACCCCCAGCACGCGGCCTCGGCCCGCTCCCGGTGGGGCGGGTCGACGCAGTGGGCGCAGTTCGCAGAGCGGTCCGCGTCGCGTTCGCCCGGTCGGTGGCGCGCCCTCTCCGAAGCCATGTCCACCCTCCAGCGCGACCTCGCCGAGGCGCTGAGCCGGGGCGTCGAGCCGGGCAGCGAGGAGGCGGACGGACTCGCCGAGCGACACCGTGAGCTGTTCTCGAACTTCTTCCCCCTGACGCGACAGATGCAGGTCTGCCTGGGTCGGATGTTCGAGGCCGACCCTGGGTTCGCGGCGTACTACGACGGGATCGGTGCGGGGCTCTCCGTCTGGTTCCGCCGGATCGTCGACGAGTCCGCGCGCCACCACGGCATCGACCCGGACGCCGCGACGTGGGAGTAGTCCGCCCGCCGTCGTGCGAACGCGCACGCGGGATGTGACGCTGGCGCCACACCGTCCCCGTCCGCGAAGAGGTCCGGATGCCCAGCACCGCCACGGTCCGCGGGGCCCTCGCCCCGGCGGACGTCGTGCGTGTCGCGGCCCTCGTCAGCCTCGTGGTCGCCACGGTCACGCTCGGCGGGATCGCCGGCGCGCTGTTCCTCCTCGTGCTCGGCGGGGTCGCGGTGCCGCGCGCTCTCGCCCTCCCGGCTCCCCTCGACGTCGCGTACGGGACGTCGCTGCTCTTCGCGGCCTGGGCGTCGCAGCTCGAGTGGTACGACGCCGTGGACTGGCTCGACCTGGCCGTGCACCTCGTCTGCACGGGGCTCATCGCGGCCGTCGCGTACCTCGCGCTGGTCCGCTGGGAGCTTCTGGCGGGGCCCTCGGCGGCGTTCCCGGCGCGTGCGTCGGCAGGCGTCGTCGTGGTGACGACCGGGCTCGGGGCGATCGGGGCGATCCTGTGGGAGGTCGGCGAGTGGGCCGGTCACACGTATCTCGACGACGGCATCGGTGTCGGCTACGACGACACGGTGACCGACCTCGCGGCCGGGCTCGTCGGGGCGACCGTCGCCGGGGCGGTGCTCGCCCGCCGGCACCGCCGCGCGGAGGTGCGGTCGTGACGGGCGTGTCCGGAGCGCCTCGCGTGCCGACGGTCTCGGTGGTCGTGCCGGTGCGCGACGACGCCGCGGCCCTCGACCACCTCCTGTCCCTCCTCGCGCGCCAGACGGTCGCACCGCTCGAGGTCGTGGTCGTGGACAACGCGTCGTCGGACGACTCGGCGGCCGTCGCGCACCGGTGGGGCGCCGTCGTCGTGCACGAGCCGCTCGTCGGCATCCCGGCCGCCGCCGCGGCCGGCTACGACACCGCCAAGGGCGACGTCATCGGGCGGCTCGACGCGGACTCGCGTCCCGACGCGCGCTGGGTGCAGACGGTCGTCGAGCGCATGGCCGCCGACCCGACGCTCGACGCGATGACCGGGACGGGCCGCTTCCACGACCTCCCCGTCGGCGTGCGGACCGTCGCCTCCGTCGGCTACCTCGGCGCGTACTACGTGCTGACCCACCTCGCCCTCGGCCACACCACGCTCTGGGGATCGTGCCTGGCCGTGCGCTCCAGCACGTGGGAGGCGGTCCGGGAGCGCGTCGTCCGGGACGACGCCGAGGTGCACGACGACCTCGACCTCGCGTTCCGGCTCGGTCCACGCCGCCGGACGCGCCTCGTGCGGTCGTGGCGGGTCGGGGTCTCGGCGCGGTCGCTGCGCGGCCGGAGCCAGCGCCGCCGCCGGATGGACCGCGCGTGGAGGACGCTGCGCCTCAACTGGGAGGTGGCGCCGCCGTGGGAGCGCTGGCGAGAGCGGTGGGCACCGCGCCCAGCGGCGAGCGGGCGTGACCGCTCCTAGCGTGGGTGCTCCCTGCCACCCACCGGAACGGTCCCCCTCATGAGCTCACCCCGGGCGCACGACGTGCTGATCCTCGGCGGCGGCAACGCCGGTCTGTCCCTCGCAGGTCGCGTCCGGCGCGACGGCTGCCGCGACGTCGCGGTCGTCGAGCCGAAGGACGTGCACCAGTACCGGCCGCTGCTCTCGTACGTCGCGTCCGGGATGGCGACGCTCGCCGACCTCAGCCGGCCGCAGGACGACGTCGTGCCCGACGGTGTGCGGCGCTACCGGAGCCCGGTCGTGTCCGTCGACGGCGAGCGGTCGATCGTGCACCTCGCCGACGGCACCGAGCTCGGCTACGGCGACCTCGCGGTGTGCCCGGGGTCCGAGGTCGACTGGGACGCGATCCCCGGCGCCCGGGAGGCCGTCGGGACGCCGTCCGCGTCGACGAGCTACCTGCCGGAGCTCGCGGCGAAGACCTGGGCCATGCTGTCCGCGCTGACGTCGGGTCGCGCGGTGTTCGCGGTGGCGTCGCGGCACGTGCCGTGCTTCCCGGTCGGGCTCAAGCCCCTGTTCGTCGCCACGGACCACTGGCGGCGCACCGGCGTGCTCGACGCGATCGACGTCGAGCTCGTCGTCGAGTCGCCGCGGCTCGTGGACGACCCGCGGGCCGAGCGCGAGCTGCTCGCCGCCGCTCAGGAGTACGGCGTGCGGATCCGGACGAGCACGACCGTCGAGTCCGTCGACGCCACCGACCGCACTGCACGCCTGCGCACGCCCCACGGCGTGGACACGACGCACTACGACGCCCTCTACCTCGCGCCGCCGCACCGCGCGCCGGGGTGGATCGCGCAGAGCGGGCTCGCGACCGCCGAGAGCGACGGCTTCGTCGCCGTCGACCCGGGCACGCTGCAGCACCGCACGTTCCCGCGCGTGTGGGGGCTCGGCGACGCGGCCGCGGTCGACGCGATGCCGTCGGGCGGCGCGCTGCGGCGCCAGGTCCCGGTGGTGGCCCGCAACATCCAGGCCCGCCGCAAGGGCACGGCCATGCAGCAGTACGACGGGTACTCCGTCGCGCCCGTGACGACCTCGCGCAGCGAGCTGCTGCTCGCCGAGTTCGACCGCGAGCGCCGCCCGGAGCCGACGACCCGGCTCGTCGACCTGGCCCGGCCCCGCCGCAGCCTCCTGCTGTTCGACCGGTACCTCCAGCCGCCGATCTACTGGCGCCGGCTGCTCCAGGGCAAGGTGTCCTGAGCCGCCGACGGCTCGGGGCTCCGGGGCTCCGCGAGGTGACGCACCGTGGCGACGACCGATACCAGGAGCACGAGCTCGAAGAGGTTGGTCACGGCGCCGCTGTCGACGGGGACCGGCACGGCGCTGCCGACCAGCATGAGGGCCGAGCCGACGAGGAGCCACGCCCAGCCGTCACCGCGCCACACCCCGACCCCGGCGACCACGAGCGCGAGGCCGACGACGATCACCATCACCGGCGGTCCGGTCTCGGCCACGTTCGCGTACGCGAGCACGCCGTGCTTGGTGCGCGGTGCGAGGCGCAGGTCGGAGAGCACCGTGACGACCTCGAGCACGACGAGCCCGGCGGCCAGCGCGACCGCACCCACCGCGGCAGCGGGCGTCCTCGCCCATCCCACGCCCGCACGGGCGAGGCACCAGCGTGCGGTGACCACGAGGAGCGGCGTGGCGACGGCGTGGATCCCGTACCGGGCGACGTTGAGGGTCTCCAGCGTCGGCCCCTCGCCGACGAAGCGACCCAGACCGAGCACGGCGTTGTCGTAGACGAGGCCGGCGACGACGAGGAGCGGAAGGGCGCCCGGGACGCCGGCACGGCGACCACGGACGACGGCGATCCCCCACGCGAGCAGGACCACGTACGCGAGGGCGAAACCGAGGAAGAGCACGGTGTCCGTCATGACGCGTCCGGCTCACCGGGCGAGGCCGCGCGGCGCAGGACGAAGAAGAACGGGCGGGCCATCCCCCGCGCGTCCATGAGGCCGACGAGGGTGTCGTGGTCGACGGCGCGCAGCACGTCGTGGACCGGCAGGGCGTCGTAGACCATCGTCGCGGTGACGACGCCGCGGTGCTCCACGCGTCGCACGCGGGCCCGGGGCCGACGGGTGCGCACCAGCGGCAGCGCCCCGCGGACGGCACGCGCGACGGACGGGCGGCGCAACAGGCGGGCGCACCGCAGGACGAGCGGGAGCGGCGCGAACGCCGGGTCGACGTCGACCACTCCCCCGCGGCGGTGCGCGAAGAGCAGCGGGTGCGCGGCGTCCGGGCCGTCGAACCGCTTGCCGTACCACCCGAGCGCCTCGAGGAGCCCGTCGAGCGGGTGGCCGGTGGGCAGTCCGGAGCCGCGCCACGTGCCGCGCAGGTCGTCGATCTCGACCGCGGGCAGCGTGTCGTGGAGCGCGAGCGCCGTGGCGGTCGTCGCCCCGCGCTCGAGGTCGGCGAGCGCCGCCCGGCGCCGCGCCGTCCCGGGCACGCGCGTGGTCTCCTCGGGTGTCTGCGGATCCATCCGAGCATCCTCACCGACCGGCTGCCCGCCCGCGCGACGGCGGGCCGGGACGCCCACCGGCGGGAGACGTCGGGAGCGATTGCCGGTGACGCGGGGCGCACGCACGCTGGAGCGATGACCCCGTCCCGCCTCACCGCGCTGCGCCGCGGCCGGCTCACGTTCCACGTCCACGACACCGGCCCGGAGGACGGCGAACCGGTGGTCCTGCTCCACGGCTTCCCCGAGGACTCGTCGAGCTGGGACCGCGTCGTGCCGTGCCTGCACGACGCGGGGTTGCGCACCGTGGCGCTGGACCAGCGCGGCTACTCCCCCGGCGCACGGCCGCGCGAACGCGCGGCCTACCGCCTGGACTTCCTCGTCGCCGACGTGCTCGCGGTGCTCGACGCGACCGGCCCGGCCCACGTCGTCGGGCACGACTGGGGCGGGAACGTCGCGTGGGCGCTCGCCGCGCGGGCGCCGGAGCGCGTGCGCAGCCTCACCGTGCTCTCGACGCCGCACCCGCGCGCGCTGTCCCGCGCGCTCGTGCGGTCCGACCAGGCGCTGCGCTCGCTGTACGTCGGCTTCTTCCAGCTCCCTGCGCTGCCCGAGGCCGTGCTGTCCCGCTCGATGCCGTCGCTGCTCGAACGGTCCGGTCTCCCGGCCGACGACGCCGCCCGGTACACGGACCGCATGCGGGAGCCGGGCGCGCTGCGGGCGGCGCTCAACTGGTACCGGGCGCTGCCGCTCGCGCGCCGGGGCGTGGGGCCCGTGCGCGTCCCGACGACGTACGTGTGGGGCTCGCACGACGCCGCGCTCGGGCGCCGCGCCGCCGAGGACACCGAAGCCAACGTTCTGGCGCCCTACCGGTTCGTCGAGCTCGACGCGGGCCACTGGCTCCCCGAGACCGTCCCCGTCGAGGTCGCCGACGCCGTGACGGGACCGCCGGGCGCTCAGCGCACGACCGACGCCGGCTCCGGGACCTGACCCGCGGCGTCGGACGCCCCGCCTGCTCCGCGCCTCCGGCGGCGGGGTGCGCCCATGACGACCGCGGCCAGGACGTAGGCCGCGACGGAGACCCAGAGGGCCGCGTGGAAGGCGTCGAGGCCCGCCTCCGCCCCGGTGCGGTCACCGAGCGCGAGTACGCTGACCGCCGTCGCCGCGGAGATGCCGACGGCGGCGCCGAGCTGGTAGGCCGTGTTGAGCACGCCGCCGGCCACGCCCTGCTCCTCGTCGCCGACGCCCGTGGTCGCGGCGATGGCGAGGGGTCCGTAGACGAGGGCGAACGCGACGCCCAGGAGCACCATCGACGGCACCATGACGGCGTAGGTCCAGTCGAGACCGGACCCGAGGAACCACGCCGCGGCGACGGCCCCGGCGACGAGTCCCACGACGATGACGCGCGGCACGCCGAAGCGGGCGACCAGGCGCGGCGTGATCGCGGGCGCGAGCACCACGTCGAGCGCCATGAGGAGCATCGCGAGCCCGGTCTGCAGCGGCGTCCAGCCGCGCAGCTCCTGCAGGTACAGCGTGAGGAGCACCTGGAAGCCGTAGAAGCCGCTCGCGAAGAGCACGGCCGCGACGTTCGCCCGGACGAGCTCGGTCGACCGGAAGAGCCGCAGCGGCAGGAGCGGGTGCTCGACCCGGCGCTGGCGCGCGACGAACGCGGCGAGCAGACCGGCGCCCCCGGCGAGGGCGGCCACCGTCCACGGCACGCCCTCGCCCGGGTGCTCGAGGCGCACGATGCCGACGGCGAGCAGCACCATCGCCCCCGTCGCGAGGACGGCACCGAGGACGTCGAGCGTGCCGCGTCCGGGCGTCGGGGCGTCCCGGCGGATCGTCACGACCGCCAGCGCGAGGAGCACGACGGCGAGCAGCACGGGGGCGAAGAAGACCCAGCGCCAGTGGATCGCGGCGAGCAGACCGCCGACGACCAGTCCGAGCGAGAACCCGGCCGCCCCCGCGGCCCCGTACACGACGAGCGCGCGGTTGCGCCGCGGCCCCTCCGCGAACGACGTCGTGATGAGCGACATGCCGGCGGGCGTGAGGAACCCGGCCGCGATGCCCGTGACGAAACGGGACACGAGGAGCATCCAGCCCTCGGTCGCGAGGCCGCCCAGCCCGGAGAACAGGAGGAAGACGACGAGCCACAGCACGAACATGCGGCGCCGCCCGAACAGGTCGGCCGCGCGTCCGCCCAGCAGCATGAAGCCCCCGTACCCGACGACGTAGGCGGTGACGACGCCGCCGAGCTCTCCCGTGGCCAGGCCCAGGTCGGCGCGGATGCCGGGCAGCGCGACGGAGAGCATCGCGATGTCGCTGCCCTCGAGGAAGATCGCGCCGCACAGCACGAGCAGCAGCCCCCAGTCGCGCAGCGTGAAGCGCGCCTCGGTTCGCGTGTCCTCGTGGGCCCGGTCGGTGCGCGGGTCGGTCATGGCGGCTCCTCGCTGATGGAGTACCGATCAGTACTCGGTTACCTCTTGATACCGAATACATCGTCGGGCAGGATCGGGAGGCATGGAAGACGGCACATCCGCCACACCTGGTATCACCGCGGATACCGCGGCCGCGCGACGCACGGCGTCCAAGTGGGAGTCGGACGTCGAGGTCTGGCAGTGGGACGCCCGGGAGGACTGCGAGGTGCGCCAGATCCTCGACCGCATCGCCGACAAGTGGTCCCTGCTCGCCATCGCGATGCTCGACCGCCGGGTCATGCGCTTCACCGAGCTCAAGCGCGAGATCGACGGCATCAGCCAGCGCATGCTGTCCCGCACGCTGCGCCAGCTCGAGCGCGACGGCATCGTCGAGCGCACCGTCTACCCGACCGTCCCGCCGCGCGTCGACTACGCGCTCACCGAGATGGGCCGTTCGCTCCACGCGACGACCAAGGCGCTCGTCGTGTGGACCGAGGCGCACCAGGAGCGCATCGCCGCGGCGCGCAGCTCCTACGACGAGCGGGAGGCGGAGCTGCGCGACCTGTGACCGCGACCCCGGAAGACGTGCTCGAACGTCCGCTCGGCGTTCGCCCGGTACGCCGCCCGGGCCCGCGGGTCCTCGAGCGCGTACTCGACGTCCTCGAGCCACGTGCAGCGTGCGTGGAACCAGACGCGCGCCTCGTCGTCGGGGCCGAGCGGCCCGTCGAGCCGCTCGGCGACGCGGAACGCCGGCCCCGGACCGAGGTCGCGCAGGATCCGGCCGGCGTCGCGCGCGGGCTCCGACCGCGCCGCGTCGGTCCAGTCGATGACGCCGGTCACCCCACCGTGCGCGTCGACGAGGACGTGCTCGGCGCCGAGGTCGTCGTGCTGCGCGACGGTCCGGTTCGCCGTCGGCGGTGGCGGCTCCGCGAGGAACGCGGCGACCGCGTCCGCCTGCTCGGGCATGAGCGATGCCCGGACGACGTCGAACGACCGGACGGCGTCGCGGTGCCACGCCTCGGCCGGCTGGTGGTCGAGCGGCAGGTCGAGGCGCGGGGCGACGCGCCGCAGCGCTGACAGCACGTCCACGAGGGCCGCCTCGACCCCGCCGCTCGCCGGGTGGGGCCGCAGCAGGAGGGGCTCCCCCGGCAGCCGCCGGTAGACGAGGATCCCGAGCTCCGGCTCGTGAGCGACGGGGACCGGGGTCGGCACCGCCGTGGCGTCGGCGAGCGCGCGCAGGAGGGCGACCTCGCGCGCCACGGCGACCAGATCGTCCGACCGACGCACGACGTGGCCGGCGACGACGTAGGTCGTGTTCTCGCGACCGCGCGAGACCGTGCGCACCGCGGCGCCGGCCGGCCACAGCCGGTGCCGCGCGCCGATCTCGGCGAGCACCGCGTGATCCTCGGCGTCCTGGTCCTTCGGCACCCGCTCATCCTCCCGCGCGGCGCATGAACCAGCAGCGCACGCCGAGCACGTCCGACGCCTCGACGACGTCGTAGCCGAACCGGCGGTAGAAGCCGACGGCCTCGGGCCGGTCCGTCTCGAGGTAGCCGACGGCGCCCGACGCGTCGAGCGAGCGCGTGTGGCGCGCCAGGAGCACGCCGCCGATCCCCCGGCCACGCAGGTGCCGGTCCACCGACACCGGCCCGAGGTGCACGTGCGGCTCTGCGGGATCGTGCCGCGCCCACTCCCCCGTCCAGGACACCAGGCGGGCGGCGACGCGCGGCCCCTCGGGCGCCGCCGCGGCGAGCAGCCGCAGCCGCGTGCCGGACGACGGCCGGCACCCGCCCGGCGGCGCCGACGCGGCGACCCCCACGAGCGTCCCGTCGTGCTCGACGACGTCGACGTGCCGGCGGGGGCTCGCGACGAGGACGCGCATCAGGCGCGCGTGCGCCCGGGCGGCGTCGGCCTCGACCGTCCCGTAGACGACCCGGTGCAGCGGGTTGTCGGCCATCCCGCGCCCGAGGAGCGCCGCGACGTCGCCGACCATCGCGTGGTCGACCATCGCGTTCACCGGCCGGTCGCGGTGGCCGCGTCGCTGACGATCCGCGCCCGGTACATCCGCAGGTACGCGACGAACGCCCCCACGGCGGCGAGCACGCTGAACCCCATCCGGGACCGCCAGTGCCACGTCTCGAACTCGCGGGCGACCTGGACGAGGTACTCGGGCGGGTGCACCGCGAGCCCCTCGACGAACATGATCTCGTTGCGGGGCCAGAAGTAGAGGATGGACGCGACGCCCTCGCCGACGGCCATCGCGAGGCTCAGCAGCAGCCACCACCGCGCGTCCCGCTGGCGCCAGCACAGCAGCAGCGCCGCGACGACCAGGGTCCACGAGAGGAAGCCCAGCGGCGGGAAGACGTCGGACGGCCCGCTCACGGCGAGGAACTCCATCGCCAGCTCGAGCGACGCGGGCGGGTCGCTGAAGATGTTCGGGTAGATCATGAACGTCTCGAGCACGACGGCGCCCAGCAGGATCATGGCGACCCAGGCGTAGGCCAGCGCGACGACCCGGGCGGCCGTCCCCCAGCGGCCGTGGAGCCACCCGGTTCGCGTCGGTCCGCCGGCCGCAGCCGACGTCGGGGCGGGGAGGTCGTCCGTCGCGGGGTGCCGCTCCTCCGTCTGTCGGGTCTCGGTCCGTGGGTTCTCCGTCCGTCGGTCCTTCGTGCGTCGGTTCTCTGTGCGTCGGTTCCCTGTCATGGCAGCGACGTTAGGAAGCCGCCTCCGCCGCCGCGTCGGCCTGCCGTCGACCTGCTCGTCGACACGGCACGACCCCGTGGGTCGCCCGTCGTCGACACGCCGCCTCGACGGTCGACGACGGGCGTCCCCGCCGCCACAGGTCAGCGGCTCGCGGCCACGTCCAGGACCCACGTCACCCCGAAGCGGTCCGTGAGCATCCCGTAGACCGGCGCCCATGCGGACGAGGCCAGGGGCGCGACGACGGTCGCGCCGTCGACGAGCTTCTCCCAGAAGCCCGTGACCTCCGCGACGTCGTCGCCGCGCACGGAGACGAAGAACGGGGCCTCGCCCGGGCTCCACGGCCGGTCCGCCGGGACGTCGTACGCCATGACGCGGAAGCCGTTCGCGGCGGCGACCTGGCCCCAGACGACGAGATCGGCCTCCGGAGCGTCCGGCCCGGCCAGGTCGCCGTACGTCGTGACGACGAGGTCGCCGCCGAACACGGAGCGGTAGAAGGTCAGCGCTGCGCGCGCGTCGCCGCGGAAGTTGAGGTGGGGGGTGGTGGACACGGTCATCGGGTGCTCCTCGGTGCGGGTCGGTGCCGGGCGGGATCGCCCGACGTCTCGCGACGATGCTCGGCCCAGATGCGGACAGTTATCGCCCGCATCTCCGGGCAGGATGGCGTGCATGGCCGAGACCTCCGCCCGCACCCTCCTCCTGCTGTCGCTCCTGCAGGCGCGGCGCGACTGGTCCGGCGCGGCGCTCGCGGAACGGCTGGGCGTCGACCCGCGCACCGTGCGCCGCGACGTCGGGCGCCTGCGCTACCTCGGCTACCGGATCACGGCGTCCCGCGGCCCCGACGGCGGGTACCGCCTCGACGCGGGCGCCGAGCTGCCGCCCCTGCTGTTCGACGACGAGCAGGTGGTCGCGCTGACCGTCGCCCTGCAGGCCCTCGCCGCGAGCGGCGCCGGCGCCGACCTCGAGGAGGCCGCGGCGCGCGCGCTCACCACGCTGCGCCAGGTGATGCCGGCGCGGCTGCGGCACCGCGTCGACGCGGTCGAGATCACCGCGATACCGCGCGGTGCGGGCGCGCCCTCGGTGGACGTCGAGGTGCTGCTGGCCGTCAGCGCCGCCGTGCGGGCGCGCGAGGTGCTGCGGTTCGACTACGCGACGCCCGGCAGTGCGACGGCCGACGGCGCGGCGCCCCGACGCGTGGAGCCGCACCACGTCGTCGTCTCGGGCGGGCGCTGGTACCTCGTCGCGTGGGACCTGGACCGTGACGACTGGCGCACCTTCCGCGTCGACCGCATCGCGCCGCGCACGCCGACCGGGCCGCGGTTCCGGCGCCGGGACATGCCGGGCGGCGACGTCCGGACGTTCGTCGCGTCCCGGTTCCGCGGCGGCACCGGCGGCGACGGTGGCGGTGAGTGGCCGTGCTGGGGCGAGGCCGTCCTGGCCGCTCCCGCGGCGCGGGTCGCGCCGTTCGTCGACGACGGGGTCGTCGAGGACCTCGGCCCGGACCGTTGCCGCGTCGTCCTCGGCTCGTGGTCGTGGACCGCGCTCGCGGTGCGGCTCGGCGTGTTCGGCGCGGACGTCACCTCGGTCCGACCGCCCGAGCTCGCGCACGCGTTCGCAGGACTCGCCCGGCGCTTCGCGCGTGCAGCCGCAGCGGTGCCGTGACCCCGTTCCGCGTTCGAACGTGTGTTCGATACGCTGGGTCGATGGGAACCCGCCGAGGTCCACCCGGCGGCAGGCCGTCGAGCATCGAGACCGTGCCGCTGCGCGACAGCGCCGACGAGGCACCAGCGCTCGCGCGCCGCGACGCCGTGATCGTCCGACCGGAGGAGGCGATCCCGGTCCGTGCCTGGATCACGCAGCGCCAGTCGGGCGAGGCGCAGGTCGACGGCGAGGCGATCGCGTGGGCGGGGCGTCAGGTGAACGTCCGGTACGTCGACCGGCACGGACGGGAGGGCTGGGCGTGGCTCTGGGCCGACGCCGTCGAGCGCCGGTGAGCGGACGCGTGCGGGGTGAGCGCAGATCTGGGCGCCGCACCAGCGCGCGGGGCGTCGTCCGGGTGAAGTGCTCCGGTCCGGTCGCCCTGGCACCCCAGCGGTCCTACGGTCTCGATAGCCGGGCGCCGACGCGGCGTCGGCCGCACCTCTGGACGAAGGGCACTGCGATGACCGAGAACTCCCCTCATCCGCAGGACGACTCGCTCGCCGCGGTCCTCGCCGCGGTGAGCACGCCGTCGCCCCTGGACACCGCGCTCGGGCGGTTCGACCTCGTGGACGGGGTCCCGACGCCCGAGTCGGTCGACCGCCTGTACGCGTCGCTCGACCTCGTCCGGGGTATCGAGGCGTACCTGAGCACGATCCCCGGTGCGTCGCTCGTCGCGATGCGGCACGGCTTCCGCAGTCTCGGCCTGGTCCGGTCCCAGCAGATCGGCTACACCGAGCCGCGGGCCGACTCGAACGGCATCTTCCTCACGGCCAACACCGAGACGACCTACGGCACCTTCTTCTTCGACCTGCGCGAGACGGGTCCGTTCGTCATCGAGCCGCCGAAGCAGTCGCTGTGCGTCGTGGACGACTTCTGGTTCCGGTACGTGGCCGACATGGGCATCGCCGGGCCGGACCGGGGCGAGGGCGGGCGGTACCTGTTCCTCCCCCCGGACCACGACGGCGACGTCCCGGACGGCTACTTCGTCTACCGCACGCCGACGTTCACCAACTGGGTCGTGCTGCGCGCGCTGGGCGGTGTGCCCGCGATGAAGGAGACGCGGGTCTACCCGCTCGCCGACGCGGCGAACCCCCCGGAGACGGAGTTCGTGAACATCGCCGGTGCCCGCGTCAACACGGTCCACGCCAACGACGCGTCGTTCTTCGACGAGGTCGCCGAGATCGTCGCCGAGGAGCCGCCGGGCTCGCTCGACCCGGAGCGCGCAGGGCTGCTCCGTGCGGTCGGCATCCAGCACGGCCGACCGTTCGCGCCGAGCGAGGAGCTCCGCGCGACGCTCGACTCCGCGGCGCGCACCGCCGCGGCGATGAGCCGTGCGCTGATGTACTCGCCCCGCGACCCCGACGCACCGATCGCACCCGGGTCGACCTGGCTCAACGGGTTCCTCGGCGGCTCGTACGAGTTCCTCGCCGACGGCGCACGCCTGCTCGACGCCCGGACCCAGTTCCACTTCCTCGCGACGGTCGTCACGCCGGCGATGGCGCACGCCCAGGTGGGCGCGGGCTCCGCGTACGCGTACACCGCCCACGACGCGGACGGCGGGATCCTCGACGGCGCGCGCACCTACCGTCTGGTGCTGCCGCCGAACCCGCCGGCGAAGAACTTCTGGGCCGTCGACGTCTACGACACCCAGACGCGCTCGCTCCTGCAGACCGCCGACCCGCACCCGAGCGTCATGAGCCTCACCGGCACCGTCACCACCGAGGACGACGGGAGCACGGTGCTGTGGTTCGGCCCGGAGCCGCCCGTGGGACGCGAGCAGAACTGGGTCCAGACCGTGCCCGGGAAGTCGTGGTTCCCCATGCTGCGCCTGTACGGGCCGCTCGAGCCCTGGTTCGAGAAGTCGTGGCTCCCCGGTGACCTGGAGCCGGTCGCGGACCCCGCCGTCTGAGTCGTCGCTCGATCAGCCGGTCTCCGCCGCCTCCCGCCGCTTCTGCCGCGCGAAGCGAGCGGGCAGGTCCGGGCCGTCCCACACCTGGATCGCGCGCCAGATCGACGCGGCGATGGGCACCGCCAGGACCGCGCCCGTGAGGCCGGCGAGCACCGTCCCCGCGGTCAGGGCGATGAGGATGACCAGCGGGTGCAGGCGCAGCGTCCTGCCCATGACGACGGGCTGGAGCAGGTCGCCCTCGAGCTGGTTGACCGCGATGACGATCGCCACCACGATGAGCGCCTCGACCGGCCCGACGGCCACGAGCGCGACCAGCGCGCACAGGATGCCGGCGAGCGTCGCGCCGACGAGCGGGATGAAGGCGAGCAGGAAGACGAGCACAGAGAGCGGGAGGACGAGCGGGACCCCGACGATCGCCAGCCCGATCCCGATCGCGACGGCGTCCACGAGCGCGACGATCGCCGTCCCACGCACGTAGCCACCGAGCGTGCGGACCGTCGTCTCGCCGATCCGCTGGCCGCGCGCGTACCGCTCGCCCTGGAACGGCCGCAGGAGGAACTCCCAGATCTGCGGGCCGTCCTTGAGGAAAAAGAACAGCACGACGATCATCACGAAGAACCCGGCGACGAAGTCGACGGTCTGGGAGACACCCGCGAGCGCGCCCGCACCCACGGCGTCGGACTGCAGGAGGCCGACGACGGAGTCTCGCACCGACTGGAGCTGTTCCTCGGTGATGTCGAACGGCAGATTCTGGACGTACACCTGCAGCTCGTCGAAGCCCTCGATCGCCTGGTCCCGCAGCTCGGGCCACTGGTCCACGACCGCGACGACGATCAGCCAGACCACGCCTGCGAGCACCGCGACGAGGGTGATCAGCGCGATCACCGTCGCCAGGGACGACGGCACCCCCTTGCGTCGCAGGAGGACGACGAGCGGCGAGATCGCCGCGGCGAGCACCAGCGCGATGAGCACCGGGATGACGATGAGCGTCAGCCGCGTCAGCGCGAACACCGCGACGGCCACGAGCGCGACGATCGCGAGCACCTGGAGCGACCGCGTCCCGGCACGACCCACGCCGTCGGCCCACAGCTGTGACGCCCCGCGCGACGGCGGGGCCGCCTCCGGTCGCGCGCCCGTGGCGTCGTCATCGACGGGCTCCCGGACGACGACCGCCGTGTCCTGCGCACGCTGATCCGCGCGCTCCCGCGTTCGACGCCTACCCAGAGCCATGCCGTCTCCCTCTCGTCGCACGTGTCGCGGGCAACGGTGCCACGCCCTCGGGTTGCCCGCCGCCCAGGCCGTTCCGGCTCGACCGGAGCACGACCCAGCACGAGCGTACGGTCGGGTCTTGACGTCGCACTTGCATTTTGCAAGTATGGACAGATGAGCCTCTTCCTCACCTGCCCGGTAGAGAGTGTCGAGCGCGCAACGGCCTTCTACACCGCCCTCGGATGGACCTTCAACGCAGAGATGTCCGATCACAACGTGTCGTGCTTCGCGATCGCGCCCGAGCAGTACGTCATGCTCGGCAGTCGCGAGATGTACGCGAGCGTCGGCGGGGTCGAGGAGGTGATCGGTGGACCAGACACCCCCTCGAAGGTCACGGTCTCGTTCGACCTCGGCAGCCGCGAGGCGGTCGATGAGCTCGTCGGGCGCGCCAGCGCCGCCGGAGGGCGGATCGGCGACACCGACGACTACCCCTTCATGTACCAGCGCCAGTTCGACGACCCGGACGGCTACCACTACTCGCCGTTCTGGATGAAGCCGGACGCCGACACGACCGCGTGAGCGACCTCGCCACGGCCCTCGACGTCGTCGGAGCCCGGTGGGCCCTGCTCATCGTGGACCGGCTGCTCGACGGACCGCAGCGCTACGGCGACCTGCAACGCGACCTCGGAGCGCCGACCAACATTCTCGCGACCCGCCTGCGCGAGCTCGAAGCGGCCGGCGTGCTGTCCCGCCTGCCCCTGCGGCACAACACCCGGGCCTACGCGCTCACCGAGCGCGGGCTCGCCCTCCGCGGGGCGATCGTCGCGCTCCGACACTGGGGTGCCGAGGAGGGCTGAGCTGGATCACGTCAGACGTGATCAGGACGGCCTGCCACGACGTTCCGGCACGCCGGACCCGGTCAGGTCCTCGCTGTCTGCGACGGCACCCTTCGCTCGACCGGCCCCGCGACGACCCGGCGGGCCTGGCCGACCAGCTCAGCGCGAAGGGCGAGCTCTCGCGTGAGAGCGGGCAGCCCGAGCTCCGACACCGCTGTCCCGATCAGCGCGTCGAACTCGGGCCACTGCTCGTCACGGTGCAGCCCCGCGAGCTCGCGCAGGGAGGGCGAGTCCATCCCGAGGACGAGCGCCTCGGTCGCCGATCCCGTCAGGCGGTCACGGTCACGGTCGATGTCGTGCAGCCACAGGCCCCAGGCGACCATCAGCTCGTGCGTCATCGCCCGTACGGCGTCCCGCTCGACGGCGACGAGCGGCCACCAGTGGCGCTCGCCGAGGTGCTCGCGTGCCGCCGCGGCGTCGAACCAGGTGCCGTCCACCCGCGGGCGTGCGCTGCCGAGAACCCGGTGCACAGCGAAGTGCGCGACCGGCGCCGGCCACGCGTAGGTGGTGCCGGCGGGGACCGTGTTGCGCACGAAGCCCAGCGGCGTCGTCTCGTGAGGCCGTCCGAGCACCGTTCGGACGAGGCCGTCGAGCGCCTCGCCGGGCCCCTCGTCGCCGACGGTCCGGGTCGGCAGGTCCCAGCCCGGTCTGCCGCCGGTGCGTGGGACGCAGAAGACGCGGCCCGCATCGTCGCGGATCAGGAGCCGGACGAGAGCGGTCGGCTCCGGCATCGCCACGTCCTCGTCCAGGAGGACGACGTCGGCGCGGCCTCCCGGCGGCAGCCAGGGCGCTCCGGGCCACGAGCACAGGGTCAGCACGGGCGTCACGGTACCGCGGAGGACGGACGAGCCGTACCTGGCCTCCTCGCGGTTCGCCTCGAATGGGCGCGCGCCTGCGGGGCGCGACTCCCTAGAGTCGAGGCATGGCATCCCGCATCAGCGAACTGGTGATCGACTGCGCCGACCCCGAGCTGCTCGCGCGGTTCTGGAGCGACGTCCTCGGCTACGTCGAGCTCGACAGGGACGACGACGGGATCGAGATCGGCCCGCCAGGCGGTTTCGGCGGGCTGCAGCCGACTCTCATCCTGAGCCGGAGCAGCGACCCTCGGCGTGGGAAGCTCCCCCTGCACATCGACGTCAACCCCGTCGACCGGGACCAGGACGCCGAGCTCGAGCGCCTGCTCGCGCTGGGCGCGCGCCCCGCCGACGTGGGACAGACCGGCGACGAGTCGTGGCACGTCCTGGCGGACCCGGAGGGCAACGAGTTCTGCCTCCTGCGCAGGCGGCTCGAGCCGTGACCCGCGCGCCGGCCGTCACCTCCGCACGTACGGGCGGGCGCTGCCGACGCTCGCCGGCGTCGCACCCCGCTGCACCGGCTGGCCGTCGTCCGCGAGGCAGGACGGGACCGTCCGCAGCACGAGGCCGCCGGTCGACGGAGGGACGTCACCGGCGTACGCGGCCCCGCTGACGGCAGTCGCCGTCACGAGGACCGCGGCGGCACACCCGACGGCCGCCTGACGCCGAGCACGTGACCAGATCTTGAGGCTCATCGCTCTTCCCCGTTCCGGGAGCGGCACCGGAGGGTCCGGCACGTCCGCTCTCAGCGTCGGGCGCGGCGCACGGCCGCGACCATACGACGATCGTCGTATCCGCGGTCGTCGTCCGCGGTGAGAGCCGTCCCGACCTTCCCTGAGGGCTCCGACGGTCCTATGGTCGAAGGACCGGACCGGGGAGGGGCGATGTCACCTTCGACGCCCTCGAGCACTGACGTCCTCGCGCTGCGCGACATCCTGGAGCTGGCGCAGCCGTCGCGGCACACGCCGAGCACGACGGTGGTGTCCGAGATCCTCCGACGTCTCGAGCCGCTGCTCGGGAGCGACGGCGTCGCCTTCCACGCGATGGACGCCCGGGACTTCTCCTACCAGCACATGCAGGGCGTGGAGGCCGGTGAGGAGTACGTGCTCTCCGGGGCCGACCTGTCGTCGGACGGCTCCGTGGACGACGGGCTCGACGTGCTGCAGGACCACTGGTGGGTGAGCCCGTGCAGCCTCATCGAGCGCACGGGCGAGCCCGTGGCGACGAACATCCGGTCCTGGTACGGCGAGCGCCGCTGGTCACAGCATCCCCTGCACCGGGAATACCTCACGTACGCCGACGAGCTGATCTTCGGCTTTCCGCTGGGCGGGGCGAGGTCGCTGCGCATCCTGGCGCCCCGAGAATCGGGCTCTGCGTTCGGCGAGCGGGAGCTGACGCTCTGCCGGCTCCTCCTGCCCCACCTTCGCGACGTCCTCACCGCGGTCGTCGCGCCGCCCGACGCGCCGGCGGACACGCTCACCGAACGGCAGCGGGAGATCCTGCACCTCGTCCAGAACGGCATGTCCAACGAGCAGGTCGGCGCAGCGCTCGGCATCTCGCCGACGACGGTCCGCACGCACCTCGAGCACGTCTACGCACGGCTCGGGGTGACGAGCCGCACCGCCGCCGTCGCCGCGGCGTTCGGCCCGACGCGTGGCGGCACGGCGTGACTTCGATGGTTGGCGGGCTGAGAGCACCGTCCACCGTGCCCGGTCAGTCGTCGCCGTCGAAGAGGCCGCCGTCGAGCAGCCAGTGGTAGCGCAGGCGCAGCGCGCGCTCGGTGCTCGCGAGCAGGGTAGCGACGACGAGCGCGACGTTGACCGTCCCCGAGAGGTGGATCGGGGACGTGAAGGTGCCCACGTTCTCCGCCACGGGAGGGATCTGGGAGATCTGCTCCACGATCTGCGGGACGCCGAGCACGAGGGCGACCACCAGGACCGCCCAGGAGGCGAACCCGATCGTCCGGCTCACCCCGGGGTGCCGGTGGTCGAGCCGTGCGCGGCGGCCCTCGGCCGAGGCCGGGTCCGGCGCGAGCTGTCGGGCGGGGCCGCCGCCGTCCGGGACGTAGTGGCACCGCCTCAGCCCGTAGCCGCTGGTGACCACCTCGATCGTGCCGCCCGTGACCGGGAACTCGGCCGGGAGCTTGGACGTCGCGTGGTGCCGGCCGTCCCGGTAGAGCCGGGCCCGCACCTCGCCGTCGTCCGAGTCGCCCCAGAGGCGGACGTCGACCGACCACGTCTCGGGTCGACCGTCCTCGGCGGTGAGCCGGAGGTGGAACAGCGTGCGCGACAGGGGCTGCCACCACCGGAAGCGTGGCAGCGAGTGCCCGTCACCTGGCTTGAGGCGTCGCGCGGCGCGCTGTCGCTTCCAGTTCGAGAACACCCACGGCACCGTAGCAAGCCGTGCCAGGACGTGCCGTTCGTCCTTGCCCCGCTGTCCCCGCCTCGTGCGGCGCGGCAGTGCCCACCGGCTACCGCGCGACCCGGTAGCGATAGAGCACGACCTTCGAGGCGAACGTCCGCGTCTCGACGAGGCGCAGGTCGACGTGTCGCTCGTGCTGGGGGAAGTAGGGGATGCCGCCGCCGACCAGCACCGGATGCACCATCGCGCGGTACTCGTCGATCAGGTCGAGAGCAGCCGCCTCCGCGGCGAGGACCGCACCGCCGATCGCGATCTCGCCCTCCCCCGGCTCCGCGCGGAACCGCGCGACCTCCTCGGCCAGGCCACCGGTGGCCAGCCGGGTGTTGGTGCCCTCCACCGCCGTCAGCGTGGTGGAGAAGACGACCTTCGGGAGCGCCTTCCAGAGCGCGGCCCACGTGCGCTCCGCCGCGCCGAGCGACGGGTCCTCCTCGGCGGTCTCCCAGTACAGCATCGTCTCGTACAGCCGACGTCCGAGCAGGTGGGCCCCGACCCCGCGGAGCTCGTCCGTGAAGTGCTGGAACACCTCGTCGTCGGGTTCGGTCCAGTCGAACCGCCCGTCGGGGCCGGCGACGTAGCCGTCCGCCGAGACGCCCATCGAGTAGGTCACGTCGCGCATCACTCGTCTCCTTCGGTCGCGGGTACGACGACCAGACCCAGGGCGTCGGCAGAACTCGTCGGTCTCACCGGCCCGCGTGACGTGCCGACGTCGGCTCGACGGCGAGGTCCTGGGTGCCGAGCACGCCGAGCAGCCGGATCTTCTCCGCCGACTCGCTGCCGGGCGCGGCCGTGAGGACGAGCAGCGCCTGGAGCTGGTCCTCGGTGAGCAGCACCTGGCAGTCGACCTCGATCTCCCCCACCTCGCGGTGCACGAGCACCTTGTGGTCGGTGAACCGCCGGGCGACCTCCTGCCGTGCCCACAGCTCGACGAACTCCGGGCTCGTCCGCTCCAGCGCCGTGACGAGGTCGCCCGCGCCCGACGACGGCCCGAGCGTCCCGAGAGCGGCCCGCAGGCTCGCGACGAGCGCCCTCCCCTGCCGCGCCCGGTCCTCGTCCGGGTAGACGGCGCGCGCCGTCTCCGGGTGCGCGAACCAGCGGTAGATCTCGCTGCGCTCCCACCCGGTGTACGCGGTGGCGTCGCCGTAGAGGGCGCGCGCGAGGTCGTTCTGCGCCAGGGTCCGCCCGAGGGGGTCGATGATGAGCGCCGGGGTGTCGGAGAGGCGGTCGAGCACGCGCTGGAGCGCCGGGGCGACGTGGCCCGTGTCGACGGTGCGATCGGGGACGCCGTGGCCGGCGACGCGGTAGAGGTAGTCGCGCTCGTCGTCGGTCAGGCGCAGCGCGCGGGCGATCGACGCCAGGATCTGCGTGCTCGGCTGCGGGCCGCGCTGCTGCTCCAGGCGCGTGTAGTAGTCGGTCGACATGAGCGCGAGCTGCGCCACCTCCTCGCGGCGCAGCCCCGGTGCCCGACGCCGCAGCCCGGGTCCCAGCCCGACGTCGCCCGGCTGAAGGGCCTCGCGGTGGCGGCGGAGGAAGTCGGCGAGCGCGGCACGGTCCATGGGTCTCATCGTGGTCGGCGGCCGCGCGCTGTGCCAGGGATCGCCGGTCCCCCGTTCGACCGTCTCTGCCGCGGTCTCCCGATCGCGCCGAGGATCGGGTCATGGACATCACGAACAGCACCGTCTTCATCCCCGGCGCGACGAGCGGCATCGGCCTCGCGCTCGCCGTCGCGCTCCACGAGCAGGGCAGCACCGTCGTGGTCGGCGGGCGTCGCACCGAGCTGCTCGAGCGGGTCGCCGCCGAGCACCCGGGCATCGACACCGTGCGCATCGACACGACCGACCCCGAGAGCATCGCGACCGCCGCCAAGGAGGTGCTCGAACGGCACCCCGACCTGGACACGCTCGTCGCCATGGCCGGCATCATGCGCGTCGAGGACTGGCACCACCCCGAGGGGTTCCTCGCGACCGCCGAGGAGACCTTCACCACGAACGTGCTCGGCCCGATCCGCCTCATCGGCGCGTTCGTCGAGCACCTGCAGACCCGACCGCACGCCACGATCGTCCCGGTCTCCTCCGGCCTCGCTTTCGCTCCCTTGAAGGCGACGCCGAGCTACGACGCCTCCAAGGCCGCGATCCACATGCTCAGCGAGGCGCTGCGCCTCCAGCTCGCCGACACGAACGTCCGCGTGACGGAGCTCGTGCCGCCGTCGGTCGCGACAGAGATCGTGCCGGGCCATCTGGACGACCCCTCCGCCATGCCGCTCGACGAGTACGTCCGCGAGGTCCTCCAGCTCCTGCGCACTCAGCCGGACGCCCGCGAGATCCTCGTCGAGCGCGTGAAGTTCCTGCGCCACGGCGAGGCACGCGGCGACTACGACCAGGTCGTCGCGACGCTCAACGCGGCCGACCCGCACGGACGCTGAACCTGGCGACAAACACCGCGCCGGGCGCAGAGTTCGGCCACATGGCCGAAGCGCCGGCGTGCCGGGTCGATCCACGATCGACCCATGGACACCGCACCCGACGTCGCCCGCACCGCTCCGAGCGCTCCCCGCCGCACCCGGCGCGGGTCGTCCCGCAAGGAATGGCTCGTCGCGGCCGGGCTCATCACCCTCGCCCTCGTCCCGTCGCTCGCGGGCGGCGTGCGGCTCGGCGAGATCGCCTCGGGCGCACCCGAGACACCGGCCAACGCGCGCTTCCTCCAGGTGCCGCTCCCCGTCGTCCTGCACATCGTCGGCGCGGTCGTCTATGCCGTCCTCGGGGCGTTCCAGCTCCTCCCCGGACTGCGCCGCCGCCACCTCGCGTGGCACCGCGCCGCCGGGCGCTACGTGCTCGTGCCGGCCGGGGTGGTCGTCGCGGGGTCGGGGCTGTGGATGACGGCCTTCTACGACGTACCGCCCACCGACGACGGGGCGCTCACCGTGTCGCGCTACGTCGTCGGGCTCGCGATGCTCGTGTTCCTCGTGCTCGGGGTCCGTGCGATCGTGCGACGCGACGTCCTCGCGCACGGTGCCTGGATGATCCGCGCGTACGCCCTCGCCCTGGGCGCGGGCACGCAGGTGCTGACGACCGCGCCGTTCGTGGTGCTCTTCGGCGAGCCCGACGCGTTCTGGCGCACCGTGCAGATGGACGCCGCGTGGCTGCTCAACCTCGCGGTCGCCGAGTGGGTGATCGCGCGCCGCCGGGCCACCGCCCGTAGTCGGCCGCGCCGCGTCGTGCCCGCCGCCTGACCGCGGGGGCTAGCATGCCGAGCGTGCGACGCCGGCTGCGGGACCTCCTCGGACGTCCGGCGGCGCCCGGAGACCGCAGACCGAGGCCACGGGACGCCGTGCTCGTCGTCGCCCTGGTGGGCGCGGCGGTCCTGGAGGGCACCCTGCGTCGGGACCTCGCGTGGCCGGTGGCATCGACGCTTGTCGCGATCGCCCTCGTGGCGACCCTGCCGTGGCGACGTAGCCGCCCGTTGCTCGTCGTCGCGCTCACGACGCTCGTCGGCGCCGGGTTCCAGGTCGCCCAGGCCGCCGCCGGCACCGGGCCCGACGGGCTCGCGACGATGCTCGCGGTCCTCCTCGCGCCGTACGCCCTGTTCCGCTGGGGATCGGGCCGCGACCGGGTGATCGGCGGCGCCGTGCTCGCGGGCAGCCTGGTCGTGTCCGTCGCGCTCGGCGGCGAGGGCGTCCAGGGCGCGGTCGCGGGGGTCGCCCTCGTCGGTGGCGCGTGCCTCGTGGGGGCGTTCCGGCGCGAGCGGGTCGCGGCGCGCGCGAGCCAGCTCGACGCGGTCCGTGCCGCGGAGCGGGAGTCGCTCGCCCGCGACCTGCACGACACGGTCGCGCACCACGTCTCGGCCATCGCGATCCGCGCGCAGGTCGCGGCGACGGACCCCGACGACGCATCCCGGGTCTCCGAGTCGCTGGACGTCATCGAGCGCGAGGCGCAGGCCGTGCTCACAGACATGCGCTCGCTCGTCCGCCAGCTCCGCGCGCCCGCCGGTCTCGAGCCGTCGCCCGGCCTGGCGGAGCTGGTGTCCCTCGCCGATCCCGGCCCGCCCACCGTGACCGTGCGCCTCGACGAGGCCGCGAGCCCGCCCGACATCGTCGCGTCGAGCCTCTTCCGCATCGCGCAGGAGGCCGTCACCAACGCGAGGCGGCATGCCCGCGGTGCCACCGCGATCGACGTGACCCTCACCGCCGACGCCGACACGGTGGAGCTCGTCGTCCACGACGACGGTGCGGGCGCCCGCACCTCGCCCGGGACAGGGCACGGGCAGGGGCACGGCCTGCAGGGGATCTCCGAACGCGCGGCGCTCCTCGGCGGCGAGGTCGTGGCGGGCCCCGACCCCGACGGCGGCTGGACGGTCCGCGCCCGGCTCCCCCAGCGGCACGACGCATGATCCGCGTCCTCGTCGCGGACGACCAGGAACCGGTGCGCACCGGTCTGCGGATGCTGCTCGACGCGCAGCCCGGCATCAAGGTGGTCGGCGAGGCCTCCGACGGCGCGGAGGCGGTGCGGCTCGCGCGGGAGGTGCGGCCCGACGTCGCGCTGCTCGACATCCGGATGCCTCGCCTCGACGGCATCGAGGCGACCGCGCTGCTCGCCGGACCGGACGTCCCCGACCCCCTCGCCGTCGTCGTCATCACCACGTTCGACCTCGACGAGTACGTCTACGGCGCGCTGCGTGCCGGCGCGAAGGGGTTCCTGCTCAAGGGCGCGAGCCCGCACCTGCTCGTCGAGGCGCTGCACGCCGCGGCGAACGGCGACGCGCTGATCTCCCCACGCGTCACGACGCGGCTGCTGGCCGAGTTCGCGCGCCCGTCGCGACGGCCTCGTCAGCCCGTGGCACCGCTGAGCGAGCGCGAGGAGCAGGTGCTCGCCCTGCTCGCGTCCGGCCTGACCAACGACGAGATCGGCGCCCGCCTCTACCTCTCGCGCGGCACGATCAAGACCCACGTCGGCGGCATCCTCACCAAGCTCGGGGTGCGCAACCGCGTCGAAGCCGCGATGTGGGCCTACGAGTCGGGCCGTCACCCGAGCGCGTAGCCGCGCTCTGGCTGACCACGCACGTCGGCTCACCACGCACATCGGCTCGCCACGCACGTCGGGGTCGGCGGGTCCTGGACCCACCGACCCCGACCGGCGCGTGCGGCGTCAGCAGGTCCGCGCGGGGTACGCCACCTCCTGCGTCGTGCGCTGGCCACCGCCGGACGGCACCGCCGTGACGGTGACGCTGCCCGCCTCGACGGTCTTCGCGCGGGCGGAGAACGACTGGTAGCCGTTCTTGCCCGCGGCGACCCCGGAGAAGGTCTTCGTGCCGAACGGTGTCGTGACGCCGACGTCGAGCGGCCCGGTCCCGACGTTCGTCGCACGCACCGCGACGTAGGCCGTCCCGGCGACGCACCGGGTCTGGACCTCGACGCGGACCTCCGGAGCCTGCGGTGTCGCCGCGATCAGAGCGCTCAGCGCGCTCGCCTGGGCCCGCCAGTCGAAGACGTTCGGGTGCTCGGCGGACTCGCCGCCGGCCCAGCGCAAGCCGAGCCGGTCGCCCGCAGCCCGGTCCTGCGACCAGATGGTCGCCGCCTGCCGGTCCACGAACTCCTGGTACTCCTCAGAGCCCGTCGTGTCGTTGAGGTCCATGAAGTACCGCATGAACACGCCCTTGAACTGCTTGCCGTTGTCGTCGCACGTGCGGTCGAGCGCGTCGCAGCTCTCGGTCAGCACGCCGTCGACGACGAGCGCGTCCGAGGCCAGGGCCGCGTCCGCGAGCCGCTGGGCGGTCGCGAGCGGCTCAGCGTCACCGGTGGCGCGGTGGAGCTCCAGGCCGGCGCCGATGGCGAGGCCCTGGTTGTAGCTCCACACGGTGCCGCCGTTGTTGCGGCAGTCGGCCGTGAGGCCGTCGTTGACCAGGCCGTCGGCGTTGATCATCCCGCTCGCGGTGAGCCAGTCCCACCCGGTCTGCGAGCGCTCGAGCCACGTCGTGTCCCCGTCGATGCGGTTGTGCAGCTCGGCCGCGAGCCGGACGTACAGGCCGTTCGTCACGGCGTTCTTGTACGTCCGCTCCGCGTCCCACCACACACCGCCGTCGCACGTGGACTCGTCCCAGTAGCCGTGGACGTAGTCGCCGATGACGCCGGCCATGTCGAGGTACTTCTCGTCGCCCGTGAGGTCGTAGGCCGCGATCCACGCCAGCCCCCACCACGCGGAGTCGTCGATCGCGCGGCTCGTGAAGTTCCCGAGCAGCTCGTCGCCCGACATCTCGCCCGCCGGGAACGGCGCCTTGTTGCGCTCGAACGTGCGGTCCATCTGCTCGAGGTAGCTCAGATCGCCCGTGCGGCTCATGTAGTCGATGACCGTGTGCGTCGCGACGGCGGAGTTCCACCAGCTCGACGGCCACCAGGCCTTCTCGGGGTCGTAGTCGCTCATGAGCGTGCTCGCCGCGCTCGCGGCGTGCTGCGCCGCGGGCGGGTTCTCGACGAGCGCGGTCACGAGCGGCAGCAGCACCTCGCGCGCGTGGTCGCTCACCTCGGCCGGAGCGGCGTCGGCGACGGTGCTGCGCAAGGTGGCGAGCGTCGCGGCCAGCGCGTCGGCGTGCGCGCCGTCGAGCTGCTCCTGGGCGGTGCCGACCAGGTCGAGGAGCGCCTGCGCGGTCGCGTCGGCGAGGTCACCGCTGCGCTGCAGGGCCCCGACCTGGGCACGGATCTCGTCCAGGCCCGTGCTCGCGGAGAGCCACTGCGACACGAGCAGCGTGAGCTCGGCCCGCGTCTCGTCGTCGAGCTCCGAGGCGACCGTGGTGTCGACCGCCGCACGCAGCGCGCGGAGCTGCGCGACGACGCCCGCGGCGTCGTGCGCGTCCTGCGCCTCCTGCGCCGCGTCGACGATCGCCCCGAGCCGCTCCGCGGTGCCCGCCGGGATACGACCGGCGTCGAGAGCGGCGTCGATCGCGCCGGCGAGCTCGCCGACCTTCGGGGTGTGCGCGAGGAGCTCGACCTCCGAGAGCGTCGCCGCCCCGCCGGTCGACGCCGTGACGTGCAGCCGGTAGTGCCGGTACACCTGCGGGTCGGCGATCGAGAACGCACGCGTCTCGCGACGGTTCGCGAACGACTGCTCCGTGCGCTCGTCGAGCGTCGTCCAGGTCTCCCCGTCCGTCGAGCCCTCGAGCGTCCAAGCCGTGGGGTCAGCGCCGTCGGCCGCGGCCGACGTGAGCGTGTACATCCGCACCCGCGCCGTGGTGCCCGTGAGCTCGTACGTGACCGGCGACGAGCCGATCGCGAGCTCGGTCGAGGACGTGTCGTCGAACAGCGCGGCGCCGTCCGCGCCCTCGTCGCCCGTCGTGGCCCTGCCGGACCGCGCGACGTCGGCGAGCGGGTCGGGCAGGTCGTCGCCCTGCGTGATCGACGGCGGGGCGTCGTCGGCGCCGGTGCCCCACGCGGACGGCGTCGGGCCCATGTCGAAGACGATCGTGCCGCCGTCGGCGAGCTGCTCGTGCGTGAGGTAGGTGGCCGACTGCTCGACGCCCTTCACCGTGACGCCCTGCACGTAGATGTTCTCCGCGCTGTTCTCCGGCGCGTCGATCACCAGGTCCTTGCCGTTCTCGAGGTGGATCGTCGCCTGCGTGAACAGCGGCGAGCCGATGACGTACGACGGGCTGCCCATCTGCAGCGGGTAGAAGCCGAGCGCGCTGAACAGCCACCACGCCGACATCTCGCCGTTGTCCTCGTCGCCCGGGTAGCCCTGGCCGATGTCGTTGCCCGTGAACGAGCGGGCCATCGCGGTCCGCACGGTCTCGGCCGTCTTCGAGGGCTCGCCCGCGAACGCGTACATGTACGGGATGTGGTGCGCGACCTGGTTGCTCAGGCCCCACTGGCCCTGGCGGATCGCCTTGGCCTCGCGCATCTCGTGGATCACGCCGCCGTACGAGCCGGGCTTGGACGCCGTCTCGGGCGTGGCGAAGAACTCGTCGAGCTTCGCGCCGAGCGCGTCCGTGCCGCCGTACAGGTTCGCGAGGCCCCGGCCGTCCTGGACCGCGTGGAACGCGAAGTTCCAGCCGTCGGTCTCGGTGAACTCGTTGCCCCAGACCTCGGGGTCGAAGTCCGCCGCGGACTGGCTCCACGAGCCGTCCTCCTCGCGCCCCCGCAGGAAGCCCGTGGCCGGGTCGAACAGCGTCGCGTAGTTCAGCGCCCGGTTCAGGTAGTACTCGTAGTTGTCCGCGTACTCCTGGTGACGCGGGTCGTCGTCGCCGGTCGTGTCGAGCAGCTTCTTCGACATCGTCGCGATGCCGTAGTCGTTGAGGTAGTCCTCGAGCGACCACGACGCGCTCTCGTGCGTCGACGTCGGCGTGTAGCCGAGGAACGTGGCCGGGTCGAGGCCCTTGCGGCCCACGCTCGCGTTCGGCGGCGCGGTCGAGGCGTTCTTCAGCGCGGCGTCGTACGCGCCCTGCACGTCGATGCCGGGGACGCCCTTGAGGTAGGCGTCGGCGAACGCGATGTCCGAGCTCGTGCCCGTCATGCTGTCCGCGTAGCCCGGTGCGGACCAGCGCGAGATCCAGCCGCCGTCCTCGTACTGCTGGACGAACCCGTTGACCATCTCCCCCGCCTCGCTCGGGTAGAGCAGCGAGTAGGCCGGCCAGGCGGTGCGGTAGGTGTCCCAGAAGCCGTTGTTGACGAAGACCTTGCCGTCCTCGATGCGCGCGCCGGTCGTCGTCGCCGTCGTGCCCTCGGGCGCGGGATCGTTCGACGCGGAGGACTGCACGACGTGCCGGTAGACCGGGTCCGCCGCCGT
Source organism: Cellulosimicrobium sp. PMB13 (assembly GCF_051294865.1). Lineage (NCBI taxonomy): Bacteria > Bacillati > Actinomycetota > Actinomycetes > Micrococcales > Promicromonosporaceae > Cellulosimicrobium > Cellulosimicrobium sp. PMB13. The sequence continues at coordinate 3,202,318 of NZ_CP145910.1, forward strand.
GCCCGTGTTCTCGTAGCCCGAGTTCGGGTAGAGGTTCAGCCGGTACAGGTTCGAGTAGAGCGAGGTCAGCGTGTCGTGGTCCGCGCCCTCGACCTCGATGACGTCGAGCGCGTCGTCCCACAGGTCCTGCGCGCGGTCCTTCACCGTGTCGAAGGTGTCGTCCGCGGCGATCTCCAGGTCGAGGTTGTGCTGCGCCTGCTCGACGCTCATGAGCGACGTCGCGAGGCGCAGGGTCACGACCTTGTCGTCCGACGTGTCGAACGTCAGGTAGCCCGTGACGTCGCCGCCACCACCGCCCGTCAGCTTCCCGCTGGCGGTGACCGGCCGGTCGACCTCGCCGTAGACGAACATGCGCGTCATGCCGGCCGAGCTGCCCGGCGTGCTGACGTCGGTGTAGCCGGAGACGACGCCGTCCTCGGCGTCGAGGGTGAGCCCGCCGTCGTCGTTCACGTTGTCGAAGATCAGGTTCGACTCGTCACCGGTGAACGTGAACCGGAGCATCGCGGCGTGGTCGGTCGGCGCGATCTCGGTGCGCATGCCGTTGTCGAACGTCACGCCGTAGTAGTGCGCGCGGGCGACCTCGTCGTCGTGGTCGAAGGTCAGCGCGCGCCGCGACCGGTTCGCGTCCGGGGTCCCGGTCGACGGCATCACCTGGAACGTCTGCCGGTCGCCCATCCACGGGCTCGGCTCGTGGCTGAGCGAGAACGCCTGGATCGACGGGCGGTTCTGCTCGTCGTTGCCCTTCTGGTACTGGTAGAGCCAGCGGTTCGTGCCCGCGTCCGTGGCGGGCGTCCAGAAGTTGAAGCCGTGCGGCACGGCGGTCGCGGGGATGTTGTTCCCCCGGGAGAAGTCGCCGCTGGAGTTGGTGCCGCGCGTGGTGACGACGTAGTCGGACGGGCGCTGCGCCGTCGGCTCCTCAGGGTCACCGGTGACCTCGACGTCGTCGATCCAGCCGCTGAAGTCCGCCGGCCCGGCCGGGTTGTCGTAACCGACGAGGATCCGGTCGATCGTCCGTCCCGCCGCGACGTCGCCGATGTGCGACACCACGGAGTTCCACTCGTTGACGTAGAGCGCCTTGCCGTCGCCCTGGCCCTGCGGGCTCAGGCCGAAGCCGCGCGAGTCGACGGCAGCGAGCTCGCTCAGGTACGTGCCGTCCGTGAACGCGAGGTCGACGGCGGCGTACGTGCTCGCGTAGGCGAGGTCGTTCTCGGAGGCCTCGGGGAAGATCATGTACGACAGCTCGGTGTCCTCGCCGACGGGGGCGTCGACGTCCAGCACCTTGTCGTAGGCGAAGCCGCGGCCGTCGGCCGTCTGGCTCCCGGCGTAGTGCAGCGCGCCCGTGCCCGTCCAGCCGACCTCCGACCGCGAGTTGTACGCCGCGCTCGGGCCGGACCCGACCTCGGCCGTCATGTTGGTGGCCGCGAGCGCCTCGGTCGCGAGCTGCAGCTCCGCGAGCTGGGTGCCGTCGCTCCCGCTGTTGGACGTGATGTCGAGACGGTAGAAGCGGTACGCGCCCGGCGTCGCGACGGTGTACCCGCGCGTCTGGAACCGCTCCGAGAACGTCTGGTTGCCGCGCGTGTCCAGCGTGGTCCAGGACGTGCCGTCCGTGGATCCCTCGAGCGTCCAGGCTCGCGGGTCGCGACCCGGAGCGTCGTTCGCGGACGACAGCGCGTACGCCTTGACGGTCGTCGCCGCGTCGAGCTCGTAGGTGATCCGCGCGGTGCGCGCGCCCGCGAGCCACTTGGTCGCGACGTCGCCGTCGGCGAGCTTGTCCGCCGACTCGTTCGGCGGGTTCTCCCGGTTCGCCGTGACCTTGACGACCTGGTCGGTGACGTCGCCCGGGAAGTCGACCGTCCCAGGGGTCAGGCGGCGGACCGACGTGCCGGAGATGACCGCGTCCACGGCCGCGGCGTCGTGCGTGCGGATCTGGAACTGCGGCGTGCCACCGCCCGAGGCGGGGCGCGCGAAGTCGACTGTGACGGTCCGCGGCTCGTCCGTCAGCGTCACGTACTCGCCGCCGACGTCGGAGCCGCCGCTGTAGACGTTGAGGAACACCTTGCCCGACCCCGTCAGGGTCGCCTGGGCACGCATCGTGACGCCGCGCTCGAGCGTCGGCAGGGGCACCTGCACCCACGTCTCGCCCGCCGCCTCCATCGCCCAGTGCTGGGCGGGGTCGCCGTCGGGGGTCGTCGCGTCCTCGAGCGTCCCGGGCACCGAGCCCACGCCGTTCTGGAACGGGCCCTCCCACGCGAGCTCGTCCGTCGCGCCGCCGAGCGCGTCGTCGCCGCTGGGCGTGCTCGGGCTGCGCTCGAGCACGGAGGTGCCCACGACGCCGTCGACCCGCGGGCCTCCGGGGCCGGCCTCCGGCGTGCTCGTCCAGTCGAGCGGCTGGTCACCGGACTCGAAGGACGTCGAGGAGTCGCCGGGGTCGGCGGCGTCGGCGGGGGCCGCGTGCGCGGCGACCGACCCGGCGACGAGCGTCGTGCCGCTGAGCAGCAGGCTCAGGGCGACGGTCGCGGCGGTCGCCCTACCGGCGTTCTCCCGGAGCAGACGTGGGTGCGTTCTGTGAAGCGACATCGATGTCCTTCGGTGGGGCGGGCGACGGTGCTCGCGGTATGACAGCGCTGACACTTGGACAGTGCCAGACGATCGGAGGGGCGTCAAGACGTGCGGCCGCGACGGCGGCGCGGGTCGGTCCCGACCTACGAAGCGTCGGAGGGTGGCCGCGACGCGAAGACGTCGAGGCCCAGCGAGCGCGACAGGTGGGCGCAGGCCTTGCGGCCGCGGACGGAGTTCCCGGCGTCGTCGAGCCGCGGCGAGAAGGCTCCGACCGCTCCCTTGCCCGGGGAGATCATGACGATCCCGCCGGAGATGCCGCTCTTGGCCGGCGCGCCGACCTCGAACAGCCACTCGCCCGACCGCTCGTACATCCCCGTCGCCGTGAGGACGCTGACCGTGTCGCGCGCGATGGACGGGTCGACGACCTGGTCGCCGGTCAGCGGGTTCATGCCTCCGCTCGCCAGCGTGGCGCCCATGACCGCGAGGTCGCGGGCGTCGACGAGCAGCGCGCACTGCCGGGTGTAGGTGTCGACGACGCCGAGCGCGTCGCCGCTCAGCCGCCCGTGCCCTTCCAGCAGCAGGGCGAGGCCCTCGTTGCGCTGGTTCTCGCGGGACTCCGAGCGGTACACCGCCTCGTCGAGCTCGAGGTCGCGCCCGGCGAACCTCGACAGCCCGCGCAGGACGAAGTCCCACCGCTCCGCGCGCGTGTCCCCGGGCACGAGACCGGTCGCCGCGATCGCCCCGGCGTTGACCATGGGGTTCATGGGATGACCCTCGTTGTGCTCGATCGCGAGGACCGAGTCGAACGGGACGCCCGTGTTGTCGACGCCCACGCGCTCCAGCACGGCGTCGTGGCCGATCTCCTGGCACACCAGCGCGTACACGAAGGCCTTCGAGATGGACTGGATCGAGAACCGGTGCCGCGCATCGCCGCGCGTGTGCTCGGCCCCGCTGCTCTCCACGAGCGCGACGCCGAAGAGGTCCGGCTCGACGTCGGCCAGCGCCGGGACGCCCTCGATGACCTCACCCTCGTCGAGGTCGCGGAAGCGCTCGTACGCCTCGTCGAGGACGGCCTCGACGAGGTCGCGTCCTGGGAGGGATCCGGTCGAGACCGTGTGCTGCGCGTCGTGGCTCATCCTCAGCGACGGTACCGGCGGACCGCGGTGCCCGCGCGGGCCCGCGCCCCGGGGCGGGCGGTTGGCGTGCAACCGCCTAGAACAGCGGCCACGGGACGGGCGGCATGCCCGCCTCCGGGCGCGGAAAGCGCGCCGTGCGCAGCAGCCGGTCGCACCGTGCGGCGAAGGCGGACACCTCGTCGGTGGACAGCAGCCCTCCCAGCCGACGACCGAGGTCGCCGTCGAGGTCTGTGCCGAGGTCCGCCCGGAGCCGCGTGACGCCGTCCAGCTCGTCGGCGTCGAGGCTCGCCCCGACCCAGCCCCACAGCACCGTCCGCAGCTTCGGCTCGGCGTGGAACGTCACGCCGTGGTCGACGCCGAGGCGTCGCCCGTCCGCGAGCGGCAGGACGTGGCCGCCCTTGCGGTCGGCGTTGTTCACCACCGCGTCGAACACGGCCATGCGCCGCAGCGCCGCGGAGTCCTCGTGCACCAGGGCCACCGGCCGGTCGTCCTCGTCGACGCCCTCCAGCACCGCCCGCGCGCCGTCCTTCGGCACCTCGTCGGTCGGTACGACGTCGACCGGTGACTGCGCCCCGTCGATCTCCTGCCAGAGCTGCACCATGCCGGGACCCATCGGCCCGTCGCGCAGCCACGTGCGCGGCACGATCCCCCAGCCGAGCGACTCCGAGACGAGGAACGCAGCGACCTCCCGGCCGGCCAGGGTGCCGTCCGGGAAGTCCCACAGCGGGTTCTCCCCCGCGATCGGCTTGTAGACGACGTCGACGTCGCCGATCCGGGCGCGGAACGTCGCGTTCGAGGCGACGCGAATGCGTCCGACGATCTCGAGCGACGCCTCCTCGAGGTCGACGTGCGGCGACGTCACGCCTCGTCGGGCAGCGCGCACTCGTGCCCGTCGGCGTCCATCGGCTGATCGCAGCGGGGGCACAGCGGGCGGCCGGAGCGGACGACGACGCGGGTGCGCTGGGCGAACGCGCGCGCCGTGCCGACGGGCATCTTGACGAGCAGCACCTCGGCCGGCTCGGGCTCGTCGCCGTCCTCGTCCTGCTCGGGGTCGCCCTCCACGAGCGGGTACGCCTCGACGACGACCTGCGCCGTGCGGGGGTCCCAGCTGAGCCGCATGGACCCGGCGCGGAACTCCTCCTCGACGGGTTGGTCGAGAGGGTCGTTGTCGATGAGCTCCTCGGGTACGTCGGCAGGGATGGTGTACCGGTTGTCCGGGTCCGCCATCAGCTCGTCGAGCAGACGCTGGATGGTCTCGGCGAGGACGGCCGACTGCTCCTTCTCGAGAGCGACGCTGGCCGTCCGGGTGCCCGATCGGGCCTGGAGGTAGAAGGTGCGGGACCCGGGCATCCCGACGGTCCCGACGACGACGCGGTCGGGCCAGTCGAACTCGTGGACGAGAGTGGGCATGCGTCCACTCTACGAGCGCACGCGCCCTCCGTCAGGACGGCTTCCGGTCGGTGGTCACGACGGCTGGAGGTTGCTCGTCAGGATGCCGGCGGGTCGTTGGAGGCACTTGGGTCGCTCGGGTCGTCGGGCTGTCCCGGACCCGCGCCTCCTCCGACCGGCGCGTCCCCGACCGGCGCGACCGTACGCAGCCACGAGAGGTCACCGGCGTCGGTGTTGACGGCCACCACCTCCGGTCGGTGCTTCCCGTATCGCACGATCGAGATCGACGCCGGGCCGACCACGATGCGCTGGAACAGGTCCAGGTGCATCCCCAGCGCGTCCGCGAGCACGGACTTGATCACGTCGCCGTGCGAGACCGCCGCCCAGACGGCGTCAGCCCCGTACTTGGCCTCCACCTCCGCGTCGTGTCGGCGGATGGCGGCGACGCTGCGTGCTTGCATCTCCGCGAGCGATTCGCCGCCCGGGAACGCGGCCGCCGACGGCTGCGTCTGCACGACCGACCACAGCGGCTCCTTCGCCAGGTCCTTGAGTGCGCGTCCCTGCCACTGCCCGTAGTCGCACTCAGTGATACCGCGCTCGGTCACCTGCTCCGGAGCTCCCGTCTGCCGGTCGAGCAGGATGCGGGCGGTCTGTCGGCACCGTTCCAGCGGGCTGGTCACCACGCGGGCCAACGGGACACCCGCCACGCGCTCGGCGGCCCGGACGGCCTGCCCACGCCCGACCGAGTCCAGCCGCACACCGCCCGCGCGTCCGGCGAGTATCCCGCCTGAGTTCGCGGTCGTGCGGCCATGACGGACGAGGAAAACTATCGGCATGCCCCGAGCCTAGGGGAACGCATCACAGGCGTGCACTCCACGCTGGGAGCGAGCGTCGCCGGACCGGGCAAGACGCTGTTTCATTCGAAAGACGAACTAGTCGAACGTCCAGCCCTCCTCGAACGCCGCTGAAACGAGTGCCCTTGGACGATAGCGGCTCTGCAGCGTCTGAAGGCCACGAATCACGAGCTCAGGCGGATAGAGCTTCGGAGCCTCGAGAATCTCGGCTGCGGCTTCCGGTCGTAAGCGCGCCTCCAACATGTGACGGTGCGTGGCATATGAAAGACCGCGTCGCCCGCTACGCCGCCACTCGTAGACTCGCCGCGCCCAGGCAAGCGCTCGTTCAGCGTCCTTCCACGACGGAACCTTCGCAAGCTCCTCCGCCTCACGAAGCGAATCAATAAACGGCCCCAACAGCTCCGCCTTCTCCTGTTTGCTGCTGTAGCGGAGATCGGCGGACGGCGAGCCAAACGCGGTCGCAACCAAGACTGCCGATCTATCAGAAAAGGGCCGAAGGTCCACAAATGGCAGTTTCTTCCTGTCGGTACGATACTCACGACCGGAAGCAGCCGATAGTATGGTCGCCCGAAGCACACGATAGTCGTCATCGGCAAGAGATTCTACGATCTCATTTGTCTGATCGGCCAACTCGTAGAGATTCTTGGCGCTTGACCACATCAATACAAGCCCCGCCCAGAACATCCGGTCGAACACCGTCTTGGCTTCATCGAGTTGCCGAAGCCACCACGCGGTGCCGCCACGGCGCAGGCGAGCTGCCCGTGCCCTGGCGCACAGCGGAACCGTTGGATCGAAAAGACGATCTGACCCCTGCGGCAACCCAGTGACAACACGCATACCAGCCACGCGAATCGCGATAGACATCGCCGACCAAGTTTCACCAAAGCAATCGCGCGCTAGTTCCGTGATCGCTCGCCAAGCCTCTGGTGGGGTAGGACGCTCGAAGGCTGAATCGAGTTCCATTGCAGAGACCCCTAAAAGGAATCGCTGAACAGACGGAGGTATCAACGCTCCCCCGTCAGCAACAGACGCTTCCTCCTCGATAACTCCCAGCCCTAGGACCCGCCGTAGCCCAAGGTAAGTTCCGGGCGAGTTCCCCAGAAGTTCCGCAAGTACGCTCAGCGAGGAGTAGCTGTGACCAGTACCAGTGACCTGACCACCCAAGACTGCGGTAACGAATACATCAATTAACTCGGGCATCCGCGACGCAAGCTCTGACTCAGCCCACACTAGCTCGGAGCAACGGAAAACGAGATCCTTCCGATGGGGATCATCTTCTAGGATCAGCCGCCAGACGATCTGTGGCTCCAAACCCGAAGCTGCCCCGGAACGGAACATTCGCACCAACTGGTAAGAGCGCTCCGTGCCCGTAGTTCCCTCTAGAAGTTCGCAGAACCGCTGTGCCAGATTCTCACCGCCGTTCATTCGCAGGACCTGACACATGACAGAAGTTCGTATGTCGACCGGCCACGACTTCAACTGGTCAAAAATCAAATCACGCAAAGCGTTTCGGCCACAGTCTGCGTCAAGAACTACTTCCTCGCTTGCGAGCCCGTCCCCAACGAGAAGAACCTGCACGCCGTCGTCATCAAAGACGGCTTGCACCAGACGGTTCTGTGGGTACTTTGAGTTACTGAACACCCAATCCTGCAGTAGAGCAAGTCCGACTCTTCGCGCGTGTACAGACAGCACAACGTCGCCGGTCTTAATCATCTCTTCTAGGCTCAGCACGAGCGTTCCAGTCTCGCCTCGCTCGCAAGACCCCGCGTAGAAGCGACAAACGTTCAACCAAAACGGGTTCGACGCCAGTGCCTCGAATCGCTGAGCCCTATCGCCGTGAATTTCAAGATCACGGTACGTGCCCACGGGCGCAGTCGTGTATAGGTACTGAGCGCAATAATACTCGCGAAGGGGTTGCACTTCGAACTCGTAGAGGCCCTCGATGCGCTCAACGAGCACGAAGATGCGCTCCAAACCGCCGCCAAATAGATCATCTGCAATATCGACGTCATGCCCGCCGCTCTCAAGGTACGAACGAGCCAGCGTTTGCAGGTCGGCGACGGATATACTCCCTGCAGACTTCGATGATTCCGCCTGCGTTTGAAGAACCCAAGCAAGATGCTGAATGAACCCAAGCAAAACAGGCCGATTCTCGCGCACTCGCACCGACTTGTCCGCCTCGCGCGTCAAGAACAGGTCGACATATCTGCTATACAGATCTGTTCGTTGATCGGGCAAGGAGTGGCCGATCTGGTGTATCAAACTCAGGAGGATCGTCAGCTGCATCGGATTGCGCGTCAAATCCCTGATATGCGCGAGTTCAAGCTTTTCGGACAGAATCTTCTTCACATCGCGCTGCTCACTGTCGTTGAGAGCCCGCGCCCGCACCCAACGGTCGGCATAGTCGTTGACTCTGGCGCGATCAATGTTCTCCAGCGTCAGGGTGGTGAAGCCAAACTTTCCAAAACTGGGCGCTCGCCCGAATACCGATGGTCGACTAGTGACCACCACCTGAAGATCAATTTCGAACTCGTTCCAACGTGTGAGCGCTTCTCCGATCGACGCAACGAGCGACTCACGCGCCGCAATATCGGCAACTTCGTCGAGACCGTCGAGGAACAGGAGAGCGGGCATGCTCTTCAGGAGCGAAAGCACATCATATGCCGAAAAGTCCACACCGCCAGAACTGTAGGTTATAAGTTGGGCCAAGAAGAGGTCGAAAGTACGAGGCTGGGCTGAATTGCTATCCGCGAATGGCGAGTTCCCGTCGAGAAACGCAGCATAGTCGCGGAGATCGACTTTGAATGGGACCCTGAATGCTGTCTGCTTGTACTTGTCGTCAATGCGCCCGAAGACGTCCGCCTTCTTCAGATATCGCGCGCGGTGCATCTGGCAGACATATTGCGCTAGTGTTGACTTTCCCTGACCGGGCGCACCCTCCAAGACAATGAGCCGGAGATGCTCCTGGGCTGCCTCGCTCAGGAGTAGTTCAGCCGCGCCAACTCTCAGTCGTTTGATCCTACCGGACTCCGCTCGGACGATGATTTCCTGCCCGCCGCTTGCCTCGTCGACATAGTAGGGCCGTTCTATCCCGCCAACCGTGGCGAGGAGACTTGCCAATTTCTCTCGTTGACCAGCTCCGTTCCCCGAGCGCTCAAAGAACTTGTTGGGAAATCCGACTGGCACGTCGATGAACAGGTCTAGCAGGTCGTTTGATAGGCTCACTTGCTTGAACTTTACTGTCTTGTCTGCGTCAAATTGCGAAGCGACGAACGCCCGTATCGCGTCTTGCTGACGTGCTCGGTCGTTGCCCATGACCGTTCCTAAGACTACTTCAATACCGTCTTCGAGGCTCAGGAGCTCCGCGTACTTCAATTTGAGTGAAGGCGGAGCTTTGTCGAGTCGCCTATCGATTTCGTCACGCCAGAAGCAAGCGGCCGGTATGGAGACGTGTTCGTCGAGCCATGCTTGAACCCGGTCGATTCGACCAACATCTAGATGAGCCGTGCCCCGGGCGTTAGTAGCGATTATGTATTGTCTAGCCCCACGCTCGATGAGTCGGCCAATCTTTGGAAGCTCGCCTTCCAGGGCCGCTATTAACCAATCCGCGCTCTCCTCTTCCTCTGTACGCTTGAATTTGACTTGCAGGACAGTTTTGGACTCGGGATCCCAACCATCTCGGCCGCCGTCCGGTTGCCCGATCGGAAGGCACTGAAGCTTCGGGAACGTAGATACCAATAGGGATTGGCATAGGTGCTGAAACCGGTCAGGGTTGCTATTCTCGTAGAGATATCCCATGTGTCGCCGCTGTCTCCAAGTCATGAGCCCACGCCGGATGCACTGATCCCAACTCCGTCGCAAGCACGCCTGCTTGCCATGGCGCACCGTACCGTGGAGTCGGGTTCAACGTGACGATGACACTCGGGCCATGGCTGGATCGGCCTCCTGGCGAAGAGTGGCATCCCACGGTTCACGGCGGCTGATCGAGACGTTCAACGATCACGGCGTCCACGAAGGGCCGCCAGCGGCTACGACGAAGTCGCCACCGCCAACCAGCCCGCGACACCCACGACCGCATCCGCGAAGACCGCGTCTCCAACACAGGCACCGTCACCCTGCGCCACGCCAGCCGACTGCACCACATCGGCATCGGCCGCACCTACGCCGGAACCTACGTCCTGCTCCTGATCCACGACCTCTACATCCGCATCATCGACCGCGCCACCGGCGAGATCCTGCGCGAGCTCACCCTCGGCCCCACACGCGACTACCAGCCCACCAGCCGACCATCCGGGCCCACCCCCAAACGACGAATGGCCGGTCCTACGAAAACGTAGGTCCGGCCATTCCGATGTCCTGAGACATCACACTGTCGGGCTGACAGGATTTGAACCTGCGACCCCTTGACCCCCAGTCAAGTGCGCTACCAAGCTGCGCCACAGCCCGTGGCTGGATCACCGCGCCAGATCCCTGCGGACCGGACCCCGTGAAGCCTCGGATACTCTACCCCATCCGCACCTCGTCGAGAGCACCGTTTGCCCCGGTCGCGGCTGTGCGGTCGGTCGCGACGCTGGGTTCCAGCATGGCACGCCGCTCCCCCGTCGGCAGGTGCGCACGCCACGCGAACGCGACGACCACCAGGCACGACGCGGCGATCACCAGCCCGCCGAGGAACATCTGTGCGTACGTCCACCGCACGGAGAGCGCCGCGAGCGCCACCGGCACGCAGAACCCGACGTACGTCAGCGAGTAGTACACGGCGGTGAGCCCGGCGAGGTCGTCGGGCGTCGCGATGCGCTGGACCTCGCTGAGCCCGGCGACGAGCGCGAGCCCGTACCCGGCGCCGAGCACCATGGCGGCGACGAGCGCCGTCGGCAGGTCGAGCCGCGCGCTGGCGAGCGCACCGAGCCCCATGCCGACGACGACGATCGACATCGCCACGACCGACGCCCGCGCGCTGTGCCGGGTGTCGATGAGCCGGCCGAGCACCTGGATTCCGACGCCGCACCCGAGCCCCAGCACCGTCATGAGCCCGGAGAACGCGATGGGTGCGCTGCCCGCGCTGGCGGTGACCAGGCCGGGCAGCACCGCGTACGCGCTGCCCGCGCAGCCGAACACCCATGGGGCCACCGGCACGACGACGCGCAGGAACCTCCGGTGCGCGACAGCCGGGACGCGCAGGTCGTCGACCAGACGTCCCCGCTCCGCACCGTCGACACCTACCCCCGCGCCGGAGCGCGTCTCGGGGACGCGCAGGACCCACACGCCCGCCACGACGGCGAGCGTCGCGTGCAGGAGGTAGGCGGCGTGCGTCGGCCAGGGCGCCCACTGCGCGAGCACCGCGGCGACGCCGGCCCCGACGAGGAACCCCAGCGTGAGGGCGAGGCCCGCGCGCCGGGCGCCAGAGCCGCCGTCGGGCACGCCGGACTGCTGCGCCGCGGCGTCGCTGAGCTCCTTGACCCACGTGGTGCCGACGGCCATGACGAGCCCGAGCGCCACCCCGCACAGGACGCGCCCGGTGGCCAGCAGCGCGGCCGACGACTCCCCCGCCGCGAGCACGAGCGACCCGACGAGCGCGACCGGCGCGGCGGGCAGGAGCAGGGGTCGGCGCCCGTACCGGTCGGACAGCGGACCGCCGAGCAGCAGCGCCGGCACGATCCCGAGCACGTACGCGGCGAGCAGCGCGTCGACGGTCACCGCCGAGAAGTGCCCCACCTCCCGGTACATGACGAGCAGCGGCGTGAATTCGTTGCCGCCCCACGCGACGACGGCCATGACCAGGGCGACGGGCAGCCACGCCCGGTGCCCGACGCGCGGAGCCGTCCCGGTCTGCCGGCTCACCTCGGTGGGGGCGTCGGTCGCGCGGCTCACAGGCCGGTCCGCGCGTCGTCGAGGTGGCGCTGGATGCGGCGCTTGTAGGTGCGGGTGTCACGGGCCTCGAGGGCGTCGACGAGCGCGCGGTGCCCGGCGACGAACGTCGCGGCCCGGCTCTCGTCCCACCGGACGCTGTGCGCGACCATGCGCTGCTGGCGCTCGCGCAGGCTCGTGTGGAACGCCGTGAGGAGGTCGTTCCCACCGGCAGCGACGATCTCGGCGTGGAACCGCGCGTCAAGAGTGGCGTACTCGGCGACGTCGCGGTCGGCGACGGCTGCCTCCTGCGCGACGACGAGGTCGCGCAGAAGGGCGACGAGAGCGGTGAGCTCGCTCTCCGGGAGACGCGCGACGCCGAGAGCCGCATGGGTCTCGACGAGAAGCCGCGCGTCGAGCACGTCGTCCACTTCCCCCGGCGCGATCGGCACGACGAGCGCCCCGCGCTTTGGGTACAGGCGCAGCAGACCCTCGGCCTCGAGCCGCAGGAACGCCTCCCGTACCGGCGTGCGGCTCACGCCGAGCTGCTCGGCGACCTCGCCCTCGCTCGTCATCGACCCGCCGGGCAGGCTCCCGTCGAGGACGTGCCGCTTGACGTGACGGTAGGCCTGCTCGGTAGCGGAGCCGCTGGTGGTACGTGGCATAGATACATGATGCATCTATCTCGCACACGATGTGCACGTGGATCCGCGCCGGTACGCATGAGCCTCGCCACACTCCTGACAAGGATGAAGTAGCAGCATCGGGCGGCTCCAACTGGCCCGTGTCAGCGACGCAGCGCGGCGTCGAGCAGCCGCAACAACTCTCCGACGCGGCCCCCGCCGTCGGGAGCCGCGGGGTACCGACGGAGCACGTCGACCACGGTGACCGGTGCGCCTTCTCGCGCCCGCTCGATCTCCCGGGCGCCGACCCGAGGGTCGTCGCCGGCGTCCAGCTCCGCGGCACGGGCGGCGTGCGCGGCCGAGCCGAGGATGTGCCGCACCTGCGTCGCCTGCGCGAGCGGATGGAGGTAAGCCGCACCGGACGCGTGGCCTGCTGCGCTGGCTGCGTGCTCCGCCGTTGGTGCGCCGGCCGATTTCGCCGAACGCAGAGCATCGACAGCGCCCACGCGCAGGGCGTTCGTCCGCCGCTCCCCCGCAGCGAACGCGAGCGCGACATCGATCGCCTCGCGCGGGACGGCGTCGCCCGGGGCGTCACGCTCGTAGAGCGGCAGCACAGTCAGCGCGCACCGCGCGGCGAAGCCCGTGACGGCGCGGATCTCGTCCAGAGCGAGGTGGAACGCAGGATCGTCGCTGGTCACACACCCTCCAGGAGCGCTCGAACTGTGGGCGTCTCGGTGCTACCGTCGCCGCTGACAACGCTATCAACCTCGATGGTGAGGCTCGCGCGGACGACGACGTCCGACCGTCCGTCGCGTGGGACTCGCCAGGAATCCAGGTGCCTCGATGACGCCGCATCGCTCCCGCAGACTGCTGACCGCCCTCGTCACGGCGGTCGCCGTCGTTCTCGGCGGTGGTGCCACCGCTGCCACCGCGTCAGCCACGCCGACGCCGACGATCCAGAACGCGACCGTGGCGTCGCCCACGGTCGTCACGCACGAGACCGTCGCCCCGGCGGCCGACACGCACGACGACGAGGGCTGGTTCACCAGCTGGGCGCAGTCGCAGCAGCGCGTGTCGGGGAAGAACTTCGACAACCAGTCCATGCGCATGATCACGCGGCTCACGCAGGGCGGCGACGCGGTGCGGATCCGCCTGCAGAACCAGTACGGGACGCGTCCCCTCGTCATCGACCAGACGTCGCTCGCGCTGAGCGCGGGCGGCCCGGCGATCGTCGACGGGACGAGCCGCGTGCTGACGTTCGACGGGGCCGAGAGCGTGACGATCCCCGTGGGCGGCGAGGTGTGGAGCGACCCGACGAGCATCGGGACGACGGCGCAGCAGGAGCTCGCCGTGACGTTCTTCCTCGCGCGGCCGACCGTCGCGAGCCTGCACGACCGGGCGGGGCGCAACAACTACGGCGCAGCCATCGGCTCCGGCAACCGCAACGCCGAGGTCTCGGGCGCGTCGTTCACCGAGAACCTGCCGTGGACGTACTTCGTCAGCGCCGTCGACGTCTACAACACGGATCTCGCCGGGACGATCGTCGCGTACGGCAGCTCGGTCGTCGACGGCGTCGGGAGCGAGAACTGCGGCCCGGGCTGCGACGCGTTCGGGCAGGACCGTCGCTGGACCGACGAGCTCGCGCGCCGCGTCGTCGACGAGCTCCCCCCGTCCCAGCAGGTCGCCGTCGTCAACGAGGGCATCAGCGGCACCACGAGCTCGCCCGCGTGCGGGAGCGGCGGCCTCGACGGCGTCTCCCGGCTCGACCGTGACGTCCTCGCGCTCAGCGGCGTGACGGGCGTGATCTTCTACTACGGCACCAACGACCTGGCGAACGGCTGCTCGGACGCCGCGATCCTCGCGAGCTACCGGCAGATCTTCGAGCGCCTGCGCGACGCCGGGATCAAGGTCTACGTCACGCCCATCACCCCGCGTCCCGGCTACACCGCCCTCATGAACGAGTACCGGTCGTCGGTCAACGCGTTCGTCCGCGAGGGCGGGAACTGCAGCGGCACGTGCGACGGCGTCGTGGACTTCGACGCCGTGCTGCGCGACCCGGCTAACCCGAACTCGATCCTCCCCGCGTACGACACGGGCGACGGCGTCCACGCGAACGTCGCCGGTCAGGAGGCCATCGCCGCCTCGATCCCGCTCGAGATGCTCGCCTCCGCGGGCTCGCCCGTGATCACGTCCGGCGCGCCGGGCGGGACCGTCGTCGGCGAGCCGTACTCCTTCACGCTCACGGCGTCCGGGTACCCCGCGCCGACGTTCGCCGTCACGCGCGGCACGCTGCCTCCCGGGTTGACCCTCGACGGGGCGACCGGCGAGATCAGCGGTACGGCGACGACGGCGCTCGCGTACCGCTTCACGATCACGGCGAGCAACGGCGTCTCCCCGGACACCTCGGCCTCGTACACGATCTTCGTCAGCCCGGCGTGGGCCACCCCGGCGATCACCGCCGAGGTCGAGCCGCGGTGCCTCGCGGGCCGCCCGTACCTCGCCGTCCGCGTGACGAACGACGAGGACGTGCCGCTCGACGTCGAGGTCGCCACCGCGTACGGGAGCAAGACCTTCACGGCCGTGGCAGCGGGGTCGAACGGCTACCAGGCGTTCGCCGCGCGCGACGGCCTTACCGCGGGCACGGTGACGATCACCTCGCGGGACGGCGACGACGACCGTGAGGGGTCGGAGACGGTCGCCCACCCGGCGCTCACCTGCTGAGCGGTCACGGCGTACCCGCCGGCGCGGTGCCGGCCGGCGGGTCGCTGTGGCGCAGCGGAACATGCCGGCGCCACAGCGCCCGGTAGCTCCGGTAACCGCGCAGAAACCACAGCACGAAGCTGGCCACCGCGGCCACGACGCCGACGGCGATCGCCCACCCCGCGGCGTCGGTGAGCGCCCACACGACGCTTCCCCACAGGAGCCCGACGAGCACCGACTCGACGACGAGGATGAGCATCATCGAGCTCGCGAGCATCTGCGTCCGGTCCCGCGACGCGAACGGGAAGTACGTACGGTTGGCACCGGCCAGGTCGTCGGCGGCCGACATGAGGAAGTACCGCTCGACGCCCGGGTCGAGGTCGACGTACGCGCCGCGCAGCCGGTTCATCGCGAGCACGTGGGCTAGGTCCTCCTCTGCCGTGGCGAACACGCGGAGCTGCGTCACGCCGCCGAGCAGGGACAGCAGGAGCAGCACGCCGATCGCGACGGCCGCGAACCCGCCCCGAAAGCTCGTCGCGTTGCCGAGCACTCCCAGCCCGAAGACCCCCGCCGAGACGAGAGTGAGGAAGATCGCGATGCGCGTCAGCACCTCGCTCTGCGTCGTCGAACGCGACGCGAGAAGACTCCAGTGCTCCGTCGCGAGGATCTGCGCGCGCAAGGCACGCTGCGCGTCCGTCAGACGCGCGACGTCGTCGCCTTCGGCCGGCGCCGACCCTGCCGTCGCCATACGAGCATTCTCCACCCGGACACACCTGTGGCCCGGGAGTGAGCCGGCGCTGCCCCACGATGCCGGACTGGCCTCCGGTGTGCGGGGCTAGGACCACCTCGTGGCGCGCACGACGGAGTCGATGAACTCCTGTCCCATGCCCAGCTCGGCAAGCGCCTCGCCAACTTCCTCGGGCGTCACCGGGTCTTCCCCCTCGAAGCACGACAGGTCGTCTGGAACCGGTGGCAGCTCCGGCCACGGCGGAGTCGGCGGGAGATGCAGGCGTTCCCGGACTGCCTCGATCTGGACCCGCAGGTGGGCTACGGCGAGGTCGGCGAGCCGCTGCGGGTCCTCCCCGTGCATCCCCGCACTGTCGATCGTCATCGCGAGCTCGTAGGAGCAGCGACGGCGTCGAAGCCGGACGACGTCGGATACGTCAGGGCTCACGAAGGGAAGGAGGTCGAGCCGGCCACGCCCCGAGGCCGACCACCAAGCGCGCCATGCGTCGCTCGCAGCGAGCGCCTCCCCGAGCTCGAGCTCGGCCCAGCGGTACGCCGCCGGGACGGGTACGCCCACGTCATGCCCGCCACCACCGCCGAGCCACGAGTCGTCCGGCTGGGCCAAAGAAGCCGCGAGCTCGTCCAGCGCGTTCTCTCCGGCGTCCAGGGCGATGTCGTGGACGACCGCGAAGAACAGCTCGCCGTCGGCGACGCGCCAGCGGCCGGAGAGAGCCGCCGGGTCAGCAACCACCCTCTCCCACTCCTCTCGACCCGCGGCAATGACCGCGCAGCGCGCGGAGAGGAAGACGTCGTCCGACATGGGAAGGAGCGGACTGTCGAGCGGTTCCGACTCGTCGCGCACGAGCTGTGCCGCGTGCGCCGGAGTGTTCAAGGCCTCCACGGCCCGGGCGAAGTCACGGGCGAACGCGCGCGCCGGGCGCTCGGACGGCTGGTCGAAGGCGAGCTGCAGAGGCACGAGGGCGTCTGCGTCGCACCGTCCGTGGCCGAGTGCGACGAGGCGCCAGAACTCGGAGGAAGGCGCGGTGTCGCCCCGTGCGGCCCGTCCTCGCGCCACGATGGCCTCCCGGGTGTTCGTCACCGGTCGACCCGGTCTCATGCCGGACCGTACAGGACCGTGCCCGCGCCGTCATCGACGCTGCGTCCTGCCCTCAGTTCTCAAACACGACCAGCACGTCTGGGCCCACGCCGAGCTCTGCGAGACGGGCGAGGACCGCCGCATGCTCCGTGGGCGTGAGCTCGACGACGAACGAGCTGCCGGTGTCGGCCGCCGACACGACGACGCCTCCGTTCGTGGCGATTCCCGTCATCGCGATCGTGTACGGCGCGATCGCCGCGGCCAGGTCGAGGTCGCGGTCGGCGCTCGGGTCGAGCCGGACCGTGACGCTCGGCGCCCAGCCGAACCGCTTCGCGAACCGGCCACGCTGCTCGACGGCGCGGTCGGAGAGCTCCGCCACCGCCCACTCGACGTCGGGTGGCCACGGGTCGTCCGAGTACACGTCGACATCGATGGAGGTCAGCCGGTCTTGGAGCACGTGCAGCACCGCGCGGCAGAGTGCTTGTCTCTCGTCAGCACTGGCGCCATCGCGCGCCATGAAGCTGGCAGCCGTCCCTCGTGACCTCACGGAGGAAGGGTGACAGATCGAGCGCACGTTCGGACGGTTAACCCGGCAGGGAGCGCGGTGTCGCCGTGGAAGACTCTGCCCCCATGAAGGCCCCGCAGGCGTTGCCGCTCGACGAGACCACTGCTGCGCTCCGCGCCCTGGCGGCCCGGTTGCAGGAGCGGCTGACCGGCCGCGGAAGCGTCTGCCCGCCCCACGACGAAGGTGGTGTCGAAGGGTTCACGGTGAGCTCGCCGTCGGAGGGCACGGTGGAGGTCTGGGTGATGCACGACGCCGACGGTGTCGTCGTCAGTCTCGGCGGTGCTCCCGGCTGGGAGCTGCCCCGTGAGCAGGCCAGCGTCGACGTGGTCGAGGCGATCATCGCCGCGGCCGTCGAGGGGAGGATCGAGGTCGGCACAGGACGGGGGGTGCGCTCCTACCGCGTCCCCATGCCGGACGGTTCGGTCCGCGAGGACACTGCCGAGGGCTTGGTCGGACTTCTTCTCGCCATGCCGTGGAAGCCGCGCCTCCGGTGGACGACAGCCGCTCCCTACGCCTGACGCCTCAGTCCATTCGCGGACGAAGCCGCAGCGGACGGTCGAGAAGAGTACCGAGCCGCCCGACCTCGTCCGCGAGCGCCCCGGGCGCCGTCGCCTCGACGGCCGGCCCGGCGCCGTCGAACCACGTCACCGTGACCTCGTCGCCGGACACAGCCCACGTGCCCGCGACGCCGCCGGCCACGACGAGGTTCGCCCCGCGGCTCACGGCCTGGCGATGCTCCGGCGGCACGACGTGCGCGTCGGCCGTGCCCGGGCCGAGCACCCACTGGTCGTGTCCCGGGAGGAGACGCACGCTCGTCGACGGCTGCGCCTCGGCGAGGGCGTCGGCGTGCTCGCGCAGCACCGTCGCGGGCTCGCCCTCGACGTCGACCTCGGCGAACCGCTCGGCGAGCTCCACCCACCACCGGCGGACGCGGGCGCGACCGGCGCCGAGGCCCTCGCCGAGCCAGTACTGGACGTGCGCCTCGGTGGCCGGCCCGTAGGTACCGACGTACGCGAGGACCGCGTGGCGACCCGCCTCGTCGAGGTCGGGCCACGGCGTCCAGCGCGGGTTGGTGTCGAGCCGCCGGAACGTGGGCTCCTGGCCGCGCGACGGCCCGAAGCTCATGTCGCCCTGCCACACGAACGGCTTGAGGACCGTGTGCGCCGGGTCGGCGAACGCCTGCCCCAGGTGGGCGTACGCGGCGTCGCGCGTGACGGCGTCGCCGAGCTCGGCCCGCGTCAGCGGTCCGTCGCTCAGGGCCTCACGGACGAGCTCGCGCAGCCGCGGCCAGTCCTCCGGCTCGAGGCGGTAGTACTCGCGCCAGCTCGCGCGCTCCCACATCCGGCCGGCGGCGCGCAGCGCGAGGTAGGCGCCGCCGTCCTCGGGGGTCACGAGGTGTGTCGCGCCGCGGAACGCGTAGACGGCGAGCAGCTCTCCGTCGGCCAGCGCACGCGACACCTCGCCGGGCTGCGACGTCGTCTGCCGCAGGCGGATCGCGAGCTCGGCGTCCGCCGCGGCGGGCACCGCGCCAAGCCGGCGCACGACGCCGGAGACCGGCTCGTCGCCCACGGGGTCGAGGAACTGCCGTACCAGCCGCCAGGCCAGAGCCTGCGGCCACGTCACGGACATCATCAAGTGCTCACGATGCCGGTTCGGTCGACGGGGCCGGTCCTGTCGACCCGCCCGACGGCGCGGGCTGGGTGGAAGCTGCTCCGCCGTCGAGCCGACGCTCGATCAGCTGCGCGACCCGGCGCTGCGTCGCTGCCTCGTCCCGTGCGTCGTCGCCTGACCGCAGCGCGGTGATCTCCGCCCAGCGCCGGAGCTCGTGGACGACCAGCTCCCAGTCGGTCCGGTCGAGCGTCACGGCGAGCTCGTCGTCCTCCGGCGGCCAGCCCCACTCGGGCCGCCTGCTCGGGTGCCGGGCGGCCGCTGCCCAGCCGGCCTCCCTCAGCCGGCCCGCGGACGCGGCGAGCGCCTCGTCTCCTCCCACGCGCTCGGTCGCCCCGGTGTTGTCCAGCGTTCCGTCGACGGAGTGCCAGTCCCGCATCCGGAAGACGATCTCGATCACGCCGTCACCTCGGTTCTCGCCTCGTGCTGTGATGGCCGTCACCCTAGCCGCCGCGACGGCACCGCGAAACGGCCGACCCGCGCCACGCGGCACCGGGTGAAGCAGAACCGAGACCCACGTGCGTGTTTGCGCTAACGCGCCGGAAACGACCGGGAAACAGGGTCCTGTGAGCATCGCTGGCGGCAGGGCACCCCCTCAGGACCCCGGGGACAGATGCGCCCGCGCCGCCCGAGGAAGGAACCGCTCCCCCATGACCCACACCCCCACGCGCCGTCGGGCACGACGACGCGCCACGCTCGTCGGCGGCCTGACGCTCGCCGCGAGCCTGCTCACGGCCCAGGTGGCCCAGGCCGCG
This sequence comes from Cellulosimicrobium sp. PMB13, assembly GCF_051294865.1. Classification (NCBI taxonomy): domain Bacteria; kingdom Bacillati; phylum Actinomycetota; class Actinomycetes; order Micrococcales; family Promicromonosporaceae; genus Cellulosimicrobium; species Cellulosimicrobium sp. PMB13. The sequence goes on from NZ_CP145910.1 coordinate 3,222,236, forward strand.
CCGTCCGTCGCCGACGTCACCGTCGACGCGCCCGCCACCGTCGAGGCCGGCGAGCCGATCGAGGTGACCGTCGCCGTCACGGGCGCCGCCGACCTCTACGCCTACGACCTCGCGGTCGCGTACGACCCGGAGCTCGTCGAGTACGTCGAGGACAGCGCCGTCACGCCCGACGGCGGGTTCTCCGACGCGACGGACGACGGCGCCGGGACGGTCGCCGTCGCGTCCACGCGTCTCGGCACCTCGCCGGGCCTGGAGGGCAACGTCACGCTCGCGGCGCTGACGTTCACGGCTCTCGCCGCGGGCGACGCCGCGTTCGACGTCCCCGTCGTCACGCTCGTCGGAACCGACGAGGAGACCGTCACGCTCGAGGACGCCGGCACGGCGAACACGACCATCACGGCCGTGCCGGTCCCCACCGACGAGCCGGGCGAGACGACGCCACCCACCGACCCGGGCACGACCGGCCCCACGGACGACGACGCGACCTCCGACCCGACGTCGCCCACGACGTCCGGCACCGGCGGCACGGGCGGCGGCGGCACGGGCGGCCCGCTCGCCTCGACGGGCGCGAGCGTCGCGGCGATCGTCGCCGGCGCGCTGCTCGCGGTCGCGACCGGTGTCGGGATCCTCGTGGCGCGCCGTCGGGCGGTGGCGTCCCGATGAGCACGCACACCGCCACGACCGTCTCCGCGCACCACCCCCGGAAGGACCGACCCGTGACCCTCACGCACCGCCGCGCGGCAGGGGGCGTCGCCGCGCTGACGCTCACCGGCCTGGTCGTCGGCCTGGCCGCTGCCCCGACCGCGACCGGTGCCCCCGCGCCCGCCACACCCGGCACGTTCCTCGCGCCGTACTACACCGAGCTCGACCTCACGGGTGACCTCCAGGTGACGGCGGACGACCTCGCGGTCGTCGCGGCGAACCTCGGCCTGACCGCGCAGGACGAGGGCTGGAAGGACGTCGCGCTCGTCGACACCGACGCGGACGGCGCCCTCACGGTCGCGGACCTCGCCGCCGTCTCGCAGCGCATCGTCTACGACGACGGGCCGTTCGAGCTCGTCGAGGCGTCCGTCGTGGACATGCAGGCCGCGATGAACGCGGGCGTGACGACGTCCGTCGAGATCACCCAGGAGTACCTCGACCGCATCGCGGCCTACGACCGCACGCTCGTCGACACGGGCGCCGGCGGCCGCCCGCTCGCGTCGATCGTCACGACGAGCACGGTCGCGCTCGACGCCGCGAAGCAGGCCGACGCGGTGCGCGCGTCGCAGGGCATGACGAGCATGCTGCTCGGCGTGCCGGTCGCTGTGAAGGACAACTACGACACGAAGGACATGCCGACGACGGGCGGCTGCGGGTGCTGGGACGCCAACCAGACTGCGACCGACGCCGCGATGGTCGACGGTCTCCGGGCCGACGGCGCCGTGCTCCTCGCCAAGGCCAGCCTCGACGAGTTCGCGTTCGGCTTCGAGTCGCAGTTCTCGTCCTTCCAGGCGGCCGGCTCCGCGACGTACGTCGCGAGCCCCTACTCGACGAGCCGCACCGCCGGCGGGTCGAGCGGCGGTACCGGGGCAGCCATCTCGGCCAACCTCGCCGGCATCGGGTTCGGCACCGACACGGGCGGCTCCATCCGTGTGCCGTCGTCGTACAACCAGCTCGTCGGCGTGCGCCCGACGATCGGCCTCGCGTCCCGCGACGGCATCATCCCGCTCGCGCTGAGCCAGGACACGGGTGGCCCGATGACGCGCAGCGTCACCGACGCGGCCGTCGCGCTCGACGCGGTCGTGGGCGTCGACCCGGCCGACCCGGTGACGTCGCGCCAGCAGGGCGAGGTCCCGGCGTCGTACACGCAGTACCTCGACGCCGACGCGCTCGACGGCGCCCGCATCGGGTACGTCCCGTCGATGATCGGCACCAACGCGACCACGGTCCGCCTGTGGGCCGAGACCCGCGCGACGCTCGAGTCGCTCGGCGCGACGGTCGTCGAGGTCACCCCGCCGACTTCGTACTCCGACGTGCTGCCGCGCGGCTTCGCGAGCGTCGTGGGCGAGGGCTCCGGCTCGACGAACGAGTTCAAGCACGACCTCGACGCGTACGTCGCGAACCACCTCTCCCCCGCGGTCGAGGCCCGCACGCTGTCGCAGATCGTCGACTCGGGGCGCTACGTCCCGTCGCGCCGCAGCACCTACGTGTCCCGCGGGGCGATCACCGAGGAGACGTACCAGGCGTGGGCCGGCCCCGAGGGTACGCACACCAAGGTGCTGGCCGAGGGCAAGACGCTCGTCACCGGGATGCTCGACGAGCTCGAGCTCGACGCCCTCGTCTACCCGAGCGGCAACCCCTACGGCACGATCGGCACGAACCTGCGGCTCAGCCCCAACACGGGGATGCCCGCCGTGACCGTGCCGATGGGTCAGGCGTCCGCGACCGAGGCGATCCCCGGCGCCGGCGTCAATCTCGAGCTGCTCGGTCGGGACTTCGACGAGGGTCCGCTGCTCGGTCTGGCGTACGCGCTCGAGCAGGCGACGCAGGCCCGCACGGCTCCGCCGCTGTACGGCCCGCTGGGCTGAGCTTCCGCACAACGCAGCACGGCGACGGCCGGTCCCTCAGGGCCGGTCGTCGCCGTACTGCGCGTGGATGTCACCGCCGACCAGACGCCAGCAGAAGTCGTTCATCCGCGCCGCGGCGGGAGCGTGCCGCGCGAGGATGCCCGCCACCGGCGCCGGCACGTCGGTTGGGATCTCTCCGTGCGCGCATCGACGGACGTACTCGTTGCGAGCCACCGGACCGCCGCTGACCGGCATCGGCACCCCGCACACCGTGGTGACCAGCCAGTTCACCAGGCGCATCGCCGCGTAGTCGGCATCGTGGTTCACGTTGCGGGCGACGAAGGCTTGCTCGGCGTCGGACAGGTCGAACCGCGGCGACGTGGCGAGCCCGAAGTCCACGAGATAGATCCGCTCGTCGTCGGCCCGCATGTTGCCGAAATGCCCGTCCAGGTGCAGCAGGTCGCGGCGGCGCAGGAACTCGACGGCCTCGAACAGCTGATCCTCGAGCCGCTCGGCTCGGGCCGCCGGATCGTCCAGCCAGTCGGGCAGCCGGTCCGGCAGGTGCTCCATGAAGAGCACGAGGCTGGAGGTCGCGTCGGACAGCTCCTCGAACCGGGTCCGCACCGCCGGGTCGCCGCCGAACTGCGCGACGACCGCCTCGACGTCCGAGTGCTCGGCCGCGACGGGCGGGCGCCCCGGCAGCACGCGCCAGTGGTGCAGCAGCGCGAAGGACTCCGCCTCACCGACGAGCACGCCCTCGGTGACGATCTCGTTCGCCGCTAGCTCGCGCCACGCACCGAAGCCCGGGCCGGCGAAGGGATGCATGCCGTACTGGCAGGACATGGGCAGGTCGAACAGATTCGCGGTGCTGCGCGGGTGCGCCAGCTCCCGGTCGGTGATCGGGATGCGCTTGACGAACACCGGGACTCCGTCGACGTCGAGCACCGTGGCGCCGCCGCCCACGCCCACGGCACCGGTGGGCGCGGCGCGGAGAAGCGCCGCCGACCCGTCGTCGTCGAGAGCGGCGAGCGACGCGGACACGCGCTCATGACGGGCGCGGCGGGTGCTGAGCATCACGCCATTCTGGTGTTCCTAGCGGTCGATCGAGGCCATGTTGGCCTCGTCGTGTCGGGCGCCGGCGGCTGGTTCGAGCGAGCTCAGGCGCTGGATCTGGTCGTCGGTCAGCTCGACGGCGTCGGCGGCGGTGTTCTCCTCGACCCGCGTGACACGGCGGGTGCCGGGGATGGGGGCGATGTCCTGGCCTCGGGTGAGGATCCAGGCGAGAGCGGTCTGGGCGGGTGTGGCGCCGATCTCGGCGCCGATGGCGCGTACTTCGTCGACTATCGCGAGGTTGCGGCGGAAGTTCTCGCCGGTGAACCGGGGGTTGGTCTTGCGCCAGTCGTCGTCGGCGAAGTCCTCGACCGTGCGGATCTGCCCGGTGAGCAGGCCGTGGCCGAGGGGTGAGTAGGGGACGAAGCCGATGCCGAGCTCGCGCAGGAGCGGCAGGATCTCGCTCTCCACGTCGCGGGTCCACAGCGAGTACTCGGTCTGGAGGGCCGTGAGGGGCTGCACGGCGTGCGCACGACGGATCGTCTGCGCGGACGCTTCGGAGAGGCCGAAGTGCAGGACCTTGCCCTCGGCGATGAGCTCGGCGACGGCGCCCGCGGTCTCCTCGATCGGGGTGCGGGGGTCGACGCGGTGCTGGTAGTAGAGGTCGATGCGGTCGGTGCCGAGCCGGGTGAGCGAGCCTTCGACGGCGGCCCTGACGTTCTCGGGGCTGCTGTTGGTGTCGCCGTGCCCGGTGGTGTGGTCGAAGAGCCCGAACTTGGTGGCGATCACGACGTCGTCACGGTGGCCCTTGAGGGCGCTTCCGACGATCTCCTCGCTGAGGAACGGCCCGTAGATCTCGGCGGTGTCGATGTGCGTGACACCGAGGTCGAGGGCGCGGTGGATGGTGCGGATCGACTCGGCGTCGTCGAGGGCACCTTCGGAGGTGTAGGTGCCGGCCATGGTCATCGCGCCGAGGCCGATGCGGGAGACCTCGAGGTCTCCGAGACGTGCGTTCTTCATCTGCTGCTCCTGAGTGGTCGTGTGCCGTCGGGTGGACGCAGACGGCGGGTGAGGCCCAGTCAAGCTCCGCGCCCAGGTCGGCAGACAGACCCGCTCTATAGGGTCACTGCCCGTACCTCCCTCGGGTCGACGCGGCCGACGTACGCTCCGAGTCATGGACATCCGGAGCGACCTCCGCGAGTTCCTGACCACCAGACGGGGCAGGCTCACCCCCGCCGACGTCGGCCTTCCCGACTTCGGCGGTCGCCGACGCGTTCCCGGGCTTCGTCGCGAAGAGGTCGCGCTCATGGCCGGGATGAGCGTCGAGTACTACGTGCGCCTCGAGCGTGGCAACGCCACCGGCGTCTCCGAGTCCGTGCTCGAGGGCATCAGCCGGGCCCTGCAGCTCGACGAGGCCGAACGCTCCCACCTGCACGACCTCGTACGCGCCGCCAACGACGGCGCCCGACCGGCACGCCGGCGCCCGCGCGCGAGAGCACAGCAGGTGCGTCCCGGCGTGCAGCAGCTCCTCGACGCCATGTCCGGCGTGCCCGCGTTCGTGCAGAACGGCCGCCTCGACATCATCGCCATCAACCGGCTCGGGCTCGCCGTGTTCTCCGAGATGTACGTCCTGCCCCAGCGTCCGGCAAACTTCGCTCGCTTCGTCTTCCTCGACCCCCGAGCCGAGGGCTTCTACCGCGACTGGGACGGCGCCGCACACCAGACCGTCGCCATCCTGCGCGTCGAGGCCGGCCGCTCGCCGCACGACCGCGGACTGAGCGACCGCGTCGGCGAGCTCGCGACCCGCAGCGACCCCTTCCGCACCCTGTGGGCCTCTCACGACGTGCGCGACCACCGCGCCGGGGTGAAGTCGATCTCCCACCCCGTCGTCGGCGACCTCGACCTCGACTACGAGTCGATGGACCTCACCACCGACCGCGGTGCACAGCTCGTCGCCTATTCCGCCGCACCGGGCTCCCCCACGCACGACGCACTCGCGCTCCTCGCCAGCTGGGACGCCACGCACACACACCCCACTGCCGAGAACACCCCCTCGGACCACGCCTAGACCTCAGCGGTTCACGTCCGCCTCTGATCGCTGCGACGTGTTCGTTTCGGTTCAGGTCGCGCCACTCGGTTGACGGTCGGTGAGGCAGAACATACTTTCGGACACGAACGAACGCTGCTGCTCGTGAACAAACATAAACGATCATGGAAGATCGTCGCGGGCAGAGCGGATGATCGAAGGAGATCCTCGTGCCCGACGCTGCCGCCGGACCCGCCCACCGCTCGCACCACCCGACCTCCGCACCCCCGCGTCATCGTCGACGCCTCGCACCGACCCTCGCCGCCGCGACCGCCCTCGTCCTGGGCGGCTCGCTCGGGGCGGTCGCCGCACCCGCGACCTCAGCCACCTCCGCGACCTCGCCCACCGCCGCGACCACGGACGCGACCGGCACGACAGCCCTGCCCGCCGCTGCGCCGTCGGGCACGGTCCCGGCACCGGACGGCTCGGTCTGGAACGACGTCGACGGCAACGCGATCAAGGCCCACGGCGGCTCGGTCGTCACCGTCCACGAGGAGGAGGTCGGCCTCGACATCACCGGTGACGGGACGACCGACCAGGAGGTCCACCTCTGGTACGGGGAGGACAAGACGCACGCGACGCGCCCCGTGGACGGCGTGCGCGGCTACTGGTCGACCGACCTCACCACGTGGCACGACATGGGCCGGGTGCTCCCGAGCCACCAGCACTTCACGCTGCGCGTCAACGCGGCGGGCACGGCCGTCGAGGTCGACCCGGCGAAGGTCGACGCGCTGCAGGCCGTGGCGAACAAGACCGCGCCCGACGCGACCTCGACGCAGGCGCAGATCGACGCCGCCAAGGCGTTCGTCGCGCCCTACGTCGAGACGTGGGCCGACGAGGACGCCGGCGTCGCCGCGACGTACGACGAGGCCGCGCTCGCGAACGCCTCGTACCGCCTCAACGGCAACATCAACATCATGGAGCGTCCCAAGATGCTCTGGAACGCGAAGACGAAGAAGTTCGTCATCATCTACCACGCGGACGGGCCGCTGGCCGACAACGCCGACCTCGTGAGCTGGGTGCGCGGGGGCGGCGACCCGGCGAACCAGAACGTCGGGTCCCGGTACTCGCGCGCGGAGATCGGCTTCGCGACGTCGGACACCCCGTGGGGTCCGTTCAAGCTCGTCAACACGACGAAGATGAACTGGGCGCCGGGCGTGCCGAACGCGGGCCGCGAGGGTGACTCGCGCGACATGACGATCTTCCAGGACACCGACGAGCACACGGTCGACCCGGTCGCCGACGACGCCTACGCCGTCTACTCGTCCGAGATGAACAAGTGGATGTACGTGTCCCGGCTCAACGCCGAGTACACGGGGCCGCTCGAGACGGGCAGCGACGCCGCCCTGGGCGAGGACTTCTCGAACCGCGTGCTGCCCGATTTCTCGCGCGAGGCGTCGAGCGTGTTCAAGCACGACGGCTGGTACTACATGCTCACGTCGGGCACCGACGGCTGGGCCTCGACGCCCGTCGTCGCGTACCGGTCGCGCTCGATGATCACGCCCACGGAGGCCGTCGTCGGCGACAACGACCGCCACCCGTCCACCGGCCAGTGGGAGCGGCTCGGGAACCCGTGCGTCGGCGACGCCGCGCGCACGGGCGTCGGGACCGCCGACCCGGTCGAGTGCTTCGACTCCCAGCCCACGTTCGTCATCGCGATCGACCAGGAGGCCGGCCGCTTCGCGTACATGGGCGACCGCTGGATCACCGAGGCCAACGGCTCGGCGGGCGAGCGCTCGCGCTACGTGTGGGCACCCATCCAGGTGAAGGACGGTCGCGTGACCGTCGAGAACGTCGGCGCGTGGGACCCCGCGAACACGACGCTGTTCCACCCGCTCGAGCCGGTCACCCCGCTCGAGTTCACCGCCCACGTCGACGACCGCGACGCCTTCGACCCGACGTTCGACGTCACCGTCGACGGCGAGCGGTACGACGACCTCACCGCCGACTGGAGCACCGCGAGCCTCGACGCCGCGTTCGCCACGCGGGGCACGCACACGCTCGTCGGGCACGTGGCCGGGGACGGCCCACTCGCCGGGCGGTACGTCACCGCGACCGTACAGGTCGACGGCCCGGCGGACGTGTGCCGCGAGCCCGGTACGACCGTGAGCGCGTCGTTCCACCAGACCGAGTACGGCACCATGCCGGCGTCGTTCGCGTGCGACGGCAACCCCTCGACCGCGTGGTCCACGTGGGCGGGCGGCACCGGCAAGAAGGACCGCGTGACGTTCACGGTCGCCGCGGCCGAGCAGTGGCGCCTGGACGCCGTGCGCCTCACCAACACCGAGGGCACGATCACGGGCGTCGGCGTCGAGTACCGCGACGCCGACGGCGTGTGGCGCCCCACCACCGCGAGCGCCGTCGCGCCCGCCGCGAACGGCACGCTCACGACGGTCGGCTTCGACGCGGTCGTGTCCGACGCGCTGCGCCTGACGTTCGACACCCCGGGCTCCTACCTGAAGATCAGCGAACTCTCCGTGGCGGGCACGGTCCCCGGCGAGGAGCCGGTCGACCCGGAGCTCGCGGTCGCCGTCCAGGCCGAGGTCCGCTGCCTCGCCGGCAAGGCCTACGTCGCGGTCCGTGCGACGAACGACGACGAGGTGCCCGTCGACGTCACCCTCACGACGCCGTTCGGCACGCGGACCGTGGCCGACGTCGCGCCGGGGAAGAACGCGTACCAGTCGTTCGCGACCCGGCAGGCGAGCACCGACGCGGTGACCGTCACCGTGACGGCGAGCGCCGACGTCGACAGCCGCACGGTCACGACCGAGCACGACCTCACCGCCTCCGCCGCGCACTGCGGCTGAGCCTCCCCCCACCACCCCGCACCATGTCGCCGGTGCCGGCGACAGGAAGGCACACCATGAGACTCCACGCCCCACCCGGCGGGCCGACCGGTCGCGCCCGCGCGGCGACCGCCGTGACGACGGCGCTCGCGCTGTCGGTCACCGGCCTCGTCGCCGCGACGCCCGCGGCGTCGGCCCCGACCGCCCCGGCCGCGCCGTCGACCACCAGCGCGCTCCCGGCCGACCTGCCCGAGCTGCGCTTCGACGACCCGTCGATCGACTGGCAGCAGATCCTCGTCGACGGCGAGGACGTCGAGCGCCGCGAGGACGGGACGCCGTTCAACGTGTTCGGCGGCTTCGGCTCCGTCTCGTGCAACAACACGGGCAACCTCCTGCTGGACTACAAGGAGGAGAACCCCGAGGCCTACTGGCGCATCATGCACCTGATCTTCGACCCGGAGACGGGTGCGGGGCTCAAGCACATCAAGGTCGAGCTCGGCGCGGACAACAACACGTCGTCGGGCACCGAGCCCGCGACGAAGCGCAGCGCCGACGAGCCCGCGAACGTGCTGCGCGGCTCGGGCTTCCACTTCATCGCCGACGCGCTGTCCATCAACCCGGACATCGAGACCGAGGCGCTGCGCTGGGGCGAGCCGTCGTGGACCAAGACGGACCCCGACCTGCGCTACCAGTGGTACAAGGAGACGATCGACGCCGCGTACGACACGTACGGCGTCGAGTTCGACTACATGTCCCCGTCGCAGAACGAGGTGGGCGGGAGCTTCCACCAGCCGTCGATCGCGCCCGAGCTCGCGTGGGTGGTGGACTTCGCCGAGCGCCTCGAGGAGGACGCCGAGGCCGAGGACGCGCGCTACGACTACGGCGACATCAAGATCGTCGCGCTCGACACGTACCGCAACGTCGAGCCGGTCGCCGCGGCGATCCTCGCGAGCCCGGCGGCGCTCGAGCAGGTCGACGCGATCGGGTACCACTACGACATCGCCGGTGGGCCGAACCTCACGCGCCTCAACAAGGAGTTCGGCATGGAGGTGCTGTACTCCGAGGGCGTCGCCCCGATGATCGACCCGGAGTACCGCGTCGAGGCCGACCCGGCGCGCGGCGGCATCGGCGGCACCGTGGGCGCCGTCGACATCGCCGACCGCTTCATCAACGCCTACCGCTGGAGCGGAGCGGGCGACAACCCGGCGCACATGACGTCGTTCCTCTTCCAGCCCGCGGTGAGCGCGATGTACGAGGGCACGCAGTACTCGCCCAAGCACCTCATCCGCGCGTCGGACCCGTGGTCCGGCTACTACGAGGGCGGCGTCGGCGTCGCGCTCGTGCGCCACTTCCACCAGTTCGCCGAGTCGGGCTGGGAGTACGTCGAGGGCGCCACATACGGCGACGGGACGAAGGGTGACGGCGGCACCAACGTCGACACCTCGACCCGGACGTACATGACGCTGCGCACGCCCGCCGCGGACGGCGGCGAGCCCGACTTCACGCAGGTGCACGCGAACAACACGAAGACCGCGCGCCACTTCGAGGTGAAGGTCGCCAACCTCGGCGAGCCGCGTCCGCTCACCGTGTGGGAGACGCGCGGACCGGACGCCGGCGAGGAGTACGACGCCAACTGGCTGCGGCCGACCGGCTACGTCGAGCCCGTGCGCACCGAGACGACGGACGGCGTCGAGTACGCCGTCTACCAGGTCGAGATCGCGCCGTACTCGATCCAGACGCTGTCGACGCTGGCCCAGGGCGTGCACGGCACGACCGCGGCCTACGACCGCGCCGACTACGCCTCGCCGGCCGAGGACGCCGCGCTCGAGCTCCCGTACACCGACGACTACGAGTACGAGGGCTACCCGACCGCCGACGTGAACGGCGTCGAGATGGGCTACGTCGAGCGCCGCGGCGGCTCGCCGCGGTACACGGCGGACCAGAACGGCGCGTTCGAGGTCGTCGAGGGCGACGGCGAGCGCGGCAACGTCATGGTGCAGAAGATCCACGCCGAGAACCGCGGCTACACGTGGGACGTGTGGGGCAGCCACGCGCAGAACAGGCCGTCCACGGCTCCCCCGGCCACCGTGCTGGGCGACCACTCGTGGGCGAGCTACACCGCGTCGGTCGACTTCCGGCTCGACACGCAGGTGCGCGACGCGAGCCTGCCGAACTACGCCGGGCTCGGCGTGCGCCAGCACGTCCCGACGGGCGAGGACCTCGCGACGTACACCGCCCGCGTCTACGCGGACGGCACGTGGCAGCTGCGCAAGCTCGGCACCGCCGTCTCGTCCGGCACGATCGCCGGCTTCGACGCCGACGCGTGGCACTCGCTGTCCGTCGAGGCGCGCGACAACGTCATCACGGTCACGCTCGATGACGCCCCGCTCGCGCGGTACGTCGACGCGAGCACCAACCCGGTGCTCACCGGCCGCATCTCGATCGTCAGCGGGTACTACAACACCCAGTACGACGACCTCGCCGTCACCCCGATCGAGGGCCAGGCGTGGGAGTCCGTGAAGATCGACGACGCCGACTCGCGCATCTCCTACCCCGGCGGCTTCGCCTACACGCAGGCCGGCTACGCGCACCTCAACCGCACGCAGCACGTGCTCGCCACGGGCCGCTCGGCGGTGTTCGAGGTCGACGGCACCGGGTTCAACCTGTTCGGCGCCAGCGGCGCCGCGACGATCGACGTCGCGGTCGACGACCAGCCCGTGCGGACGGTGAACGTCGGCTCGACCGGCGACCGCCAGACGTCGTACTGGCAGCGCGGGCTCGACGGCTCGACGCCGCACACCGTGACGGTCACCGTGCGCAGCGGCACGTTCACGCTCGACGGCGTCGACGTGCTCGTCGGCGGCGCGCCGCCGGTCGTCACCGACCCGGAGACCACCCCGGTCACCGTGGCGGAGCCCGTCGCACGCCTCGCCACCTCGGCGGGCGACGTCCCCGAGCTCCCGGAGACGGTCCGCGCGACGTCCCAGGCCGGCTCGACGATCGACGCCCCGGTCGAGTGGTTCGTGCCCGCGGGCGCGTTCGACACCCCGTACGCCCTGGTGAACGTCACCGGGACGTTCACGGGCAACGAGGCGCTCGCCGTCACGGCGCAGGTCGAGGTCGTCCCCGACGGCCTGCAGTACTTCGTCGACGCGAACGCGCCCGCCGTCCCGGCGGCCACCGCGTTCCCCGCCGTCAAGGGCTTCGTCGAGGCGCAGGGCGGCGCGCTGCGCAACGCCGAGCCGGACGCCCTCTGGTCCGACGCCGCCGGCTGGGGCCGGGCCGCGAACTACTCGGCGAAGGGCCTGCTGGGCCAGACGCCGTACGACAAGATGCGCGAGACCGGCTGGTACACCGCCGGCGCCTCGACGCCGCTCGTCTACCGGTTCACGCTCCCGGCCGGCACGTACACCGTGTCCTCGGGACACACCGAGTGGTGGAACGTCGGCAGCGGCAAGGCCCGCAACATGCAGACCTCGGTCTCCTGGACGGGCTCCGACGGCCAGGCCGTCACCGTCCCCGTGGGCAAGGTCGCGTTCCCCAACGGCAGCTCCGGCCGCTCGCAGGTGCTCTCGGGCGAGTTCACGCTCACCGAGCAGACCGTCGTGTCGTACACCGTGGCGAGCGACGGCGGCACCGAGGCCCCGGTCCTCTCGTGGATCGGGATCGCGGGCGACGAGGTCGAGCAGGGCGTGGCGACGACCGCCGTCGTCGAGACGCGCTGCCTCGCGGGCAAGCCGTACCTCACGGTCCGCGTGACCAACGACGACGAGGCCGCCCTCGACATCGAGGTCGCCACGGCGTACGGGTCGAAGACCTTCGCGGCCGTCGCGCCCGGCAAGAACGCCTACCAGTCGTTCGCCGTCCGCACGACGCCCGCCGAGGGCACTGTGACCGTCACCGCCCGCACCGCGGACGGCGGCGACCGCGAGAGCGTCGAGGAGGTCGCCCACCCGGCGCCCACCTGCTGACCCGGCACCGCCCTGCACCACTCCTGCGCGGGGCCGGTCCCCCGGCCCCGCGCAGGACCTGTCCGATGCGGCTCACCCCCCGTACCGATCCGGTACGGGGGGTGAGCCGTCTCCGGCGACGACGCGCACACGAGCGGCGTCGCCGAGCACGATCGACGAGCGTCTCAGGCGAGGGGCGCGGGCTCCGCGCTGCCGGAGTACCTGAAGGCCTCGACCGTGACCCGACCGCTCGCGCACGAGAGGCCGACCATCCGCCCGGTGAAGCCGCCCGCGACCTCGGTCGACAGATACCGTCCGTCCACGCGCGCGAGCTCCCGCGGCCCGTCCGCACCGTGCAGCACCGCGACGACCTCGTCCGGCCCGCGCCGGTGGCTGTACTCGTGCGCGGTCGACGCCTGGGTGCGCAGCTCGAGCTCCGCACCGGTGGTCGTGACCGCCTCCGCGAGGACGGAGACCGCCGGCCCGATCCGCGCGACGACGCGCACGACGTCGCCCGCGACCTCGAGCGTCACGGCGTGCTCCGGGTCGACGCGCAGCTCGAGCCCGCCGACGCCCTCGGAGGCGTCCACGCGCGCGCGGGCGCTCGACACCCGGTGCTCCTGGCGGCGGCCCACGAACGACCGGTCGTCGGCGGCCCGCGGCACGAGCCGCCACGCGCCGTCGGACCACGTGAGCACGTCGCCGGGGAACGCGCTCGCAGCCACCCAGTCCCTCGGGAGGCGCACGTCCCCGAGGGTGCTCTCGACCGCCGGGGTGGCGTGCGGCTGCAGCGCACGGCCCACGCGGGGCCAGCCGTCGACCCACGAGACCTCGGCCGCGAACGTCTCACGACCGAGCACGTGCCACCCGGGGAACCTCCCGTCGGGCCGGACGCCGAGGAAGACGGCGGCCCACGAGCCGTCGGGGCGCTGCACGAGGTCGGCGTGACCCGTGTTCTGCACCGGGCTGCGCGTCCCGCGGGCGGTGAGCACCGGGTTGTCCGGGCACGCCTCGAACGGCCCGCTCGGCGTGGATCCCCGCGCGACCGTCACGGCGTGGCCGTGCCCCGTGCCGCCCTCGGCGATGAGCAGGTACCACCACGACCCGACCCGGTACAGGTGCGGGCCCTCCGGGTGCTGCCCGCCGGTCCCCTGCCACACCGTGCGCGGCGCGGTGAGCAGCTCGCCGGTCGTCGGGTCGAGCTCTGCCTGGACGATCCCGCCGTCGGACCACGTGAGGTAGCACGTCCCGTCGTCGTCCCAGGCGAGGTCCGGGTCGATCCCGCCCGCGTCGATGCGCACCGGCTCGGACCACGGCCCGGCCGGGTCGGTCGCGGAGACGAGCAGGTGCCCGGGACCGTCGTTCACGTTCGTCGTGACGAGCCAGAACCGGCCGTCGTGGTGGCGCAGCGTCGGGGCGTAGATCCCGCCCGACGGCCCGGCCTGCGCGAGCGCGAGCTGGGACGGGCGGTCGAGCGCGTGGCCGACCAGCTCCCACGCGACGAGGTCGGGCGAGCGGAAGACCGGCACGCCCGGCGCGTACTCGAAGCTCGAGCACGCGAGGTAGTACAGGTCCCCGACCCGCACGACGGACGGGTCGGGGTGGAACCCGGGCAGGACCGGGAGGGTCGGCAGGGAGGCGCTGTCGGGCTCGGCGATGAGATCAGGCACGGGCACGACCCTGGCACACGTCGACCGGTCGAGGCGAGGACCGCGCAGGAACGGTCAGGCGCGTCCCGCCGTCACCCGCCCCGTCGACTCCCGCACCACGAGCTTCGGGCTGATCGCGACGCGGTGCACGGGTCGCGTCGGGTCGGCCAGACGCTTCGCGAGCAGGTCCACCGCCGCGTGCCCCACCGCGGCGCGCGGCGGGCGCACGGCGGTGAGCGCGGGGCTGAACAGCCCGGCGACCTCGTCGTCGTACGCGACGACGGACAGGTCGCCCGGGACGGACATCCCGCGGTCCTGCGCGCTCTGCACGATCGCGAAGGCCTCGGGGTCGGAGTGGGCGAGCAGCGCCGTCGTGCCCGACGCGACCGCCGTGTCCACGACCTCCGCGATGGCCTTCGCGAACTCCGGCTTGTGCCGGTCCGGCGCGAGGCGCTCGAAGTGCTCCTCGGACGACAGGCCCAGGTCCCCGCACGCCGCACGCCAGCCGGCGGCGATCTTGCGCGACGTCGGCGACTGGCGCGAGAGCACGAGGCCCACCCGGCGGTGACCGAGGTCGGCGAGGTGGTGCACGGCCATGAGCGCGCCGAGCGCGTGGTCGGACACGACCGACTCGAGCGCCTCGCGGTGCGGCGCGAGCGCCGCCTCGCGCTCGACGAGCACCGACGGGACGTCCGTGCGGGCGAGCCACTGCACGAGCTCCTGCGCGTGCGGGCTGTCCGTGCGCGGCGCGAGGATCAGGCCCCGCAGGTCCTCCCCCTCGACGAGCCGCTCGATCGTCGGGCGCTCGTCCGCGACCTCGTACGACGATCCGCGGAGCACGACGCGCAGACCGTGCTTGCGCGCCTCGGCCTCCATGCCGCGCACGACGCCCGGCCAGTAGTAGTCGAGCGACGGCACGAGCACGCCGATCGTGGCGGTCGGCGTGCGCTCGGTGCCGCTCTCGCGGCCGTCGACGGGCACGGCGCCGCCGTGCACACGCGCGAGCAGCCCTTCGCGCTCGAGCTGGGCGATGTCGCGGCGCACGGTCACGGCCGTCACGCCGAGCTCGTCCGTCAGGTCCGCGACGCGCACGACACCGTCGCGCTCGAGCGACGCGAGCAGGTGCGCGCGTCGTTCGGCGGCGAGCGGCGCGCGCTGCATCTCCTCCGTGGTCACAGGGCCCCCTCCTGGGTGATGGTGTCGTCCTGCTCGACGACGAGAGTCAGCTCGGTCCGGTCCGTCACGTCGAGCGTCAGGCGCGTCAGGGTCTCGCCCCACACCTCCGCCAGCATCGGGTCGTCCAGCCTCCGGACGGTCACGTCGACCGGGACGTCCTCGGGCCAGCGCACGACGACGGGGGTCGCACCACCGAGCGGGACCACACGCAGGAGGCCCGGTGACGTCGTGACGTCACCGGCCACCATGAGGTGCACGACCGCCGCTGCGGGAGCGGCCGCGTCGAGGTCCCAGGCGTCGTGGACCGTCACGCAGGCCCTGCCGCGGGCTCGCTGACCACCGCGGTCCTCGTCGTGGCCCGCACCCCGCTCGAGGCGTGCGGTGCGGCGCCACGCCTGGAGCCCGTCCACGGGATAGGCGCCCGCGAGGTCGAGCGTCAGCGCGCCGTCCCCGGGGACGACGTCGCGCGCCGCGAAGCCCTCGCCGACGCCCTGCGGCGTGCCCGCGATCTCGGGCACGTTGTGCCACGAGCTCTGCATGGTCCAGATCGCGTACCGGTCGGGGCCGAACGTCTGCGCGGTGTACGTGGGGCGACCGGCGTCGACGAGCACGGGGACGCCGTCGGACGCGACGACGAACGACCCGACGTCGTTGTGGTTGTGGTGCTCGCCGTTGTGCCCGCCCTTGATCGCGAGCGTCAGACCCCGGGGGGTGCCCGCCCGCTCGCGCGCGAGGAGCACCTGCGTCGACGGCAGCCACACGTCGCGCGGCAACGGGGCCTCGGCGGGCCCGGCCTCGAGCCAGTCGACGTCCGTGACCGCGCGCAGCAGTCGCCCGAGACCGGAGTCCTCGTCGGCGACCGGCTCGCCCGGCACCCGGTACGACGCCGCGTGGCGCAGCGCGTGCTCGTCGCCGGCGCGGCGCGCGGCCCGGTGCAGTGCGTGCCACGGCTGGCCCGCGGGCGGTCGCGCGCGGCCGTCGGCGAGGTCGAGGTACCAGTCGCCGCCGAGGTGCATGCGGTGCGGGAACGCGACCGTCGCGCGCAGCGCGGGCACGGGGCTCTCCGGGTCGAGGGCGTCGAGCGCACCGCCCGTCGCGTGCGCGAGCACGTCGAGCGCCTCGATCGCGCGGCACGCGCCGTTCCACCAGTACTCGTAGCCCTCGTCGATCGCGCCGTCGGCGGGGAGCACCGCGACGTACCGGTCGAGGCCCTCGACCACGAGGTCCACGACGCGCGCGCGCAGCTCCGCGTCGGCGGGGTCGTCGAGCAGGCGCAGCGCGGCCACGAGCACGTTGCCGTGGATCCACGGGTTCCAGTTGTGCACGTCGCCGTCGAGGCCGATCCAGTGCCAGTCGCGGCGCGCGACGAACGGGTCGAGCACGCGCTCGCGCACCTCCGCCCGGACGCGCGCACGCAGCCCGGGATACCGGGCGTCGAGCGCGTCGCCGAGCACGTGGTCCGCCCAGGCGAGCTGCCCCGCGACCTCGCCGGCGCCGAGGTCGAGGTACGGGCGTGCACGGTCGGGCAGCACCCAGCCCCGGGTCGCGAAGGCGTCGTCGTGCGCGGGCCAGCACCACGTGCTCTGCTCGCACACCGCCCAGATGCCGTCGGCGACCTCGTCGACCCACGCGTCGTCGAGCGTGACCGCGGCGGCGACCACGGCGCGCGACAGGCGGCGCTGACGCCCGAGGACGAGCTCCTCGTGCGCGGTGCGGTCGCCGTCGCGGTGCAGGCGCGCGGCGGTGCTCGCGAGCGGGAGCGGCCACGGCGTCCCGCGGTCCTTCTCGCCCCGGACCAGCACCGCCTCCACGGTCACGGCGTCGATACCGCCGGGCGAAGCGCCGGAACCGGGGGTCCAGACCACGCGCTCCGCCGCGGGAACGACGGGGAGAGCCCGCGCCGGGTCGACGAGGAGACGGGCAAAGGCGGCTCGTCGCTCGGGCCGCGACGCGGCGCTCAGGCCGAAGGCGGCACCGAGCGGGCCGGTGAAGTGGGTGGGCATCTCTCTCCGTCGAGGTGGTGACCGCTGGTGTGACCGCGGGCGGACCGTTCCGCCCGTTCGATCAGAAGCGATCATAACAGAAGGGCAACGCGCTTGACAGCGTCCGTTCGTGAACGTTTGACTGCGGAAGTGTTCGGTGATCGATCACCTCACGTGACCGGCATCACCAGCACGCACCAGCGGTCCAGCGCACGGAGGCGCACCGCACGACGGAGGACACGATGACGTACGAGAGCACCCGGTCGCAGCCGACCGCGTCCCTCGCCACGAGCCCCCTCACCGGGTGGGACCGTGCGCGGTGGGCGGCCCTCGGCGACCACCTGCTCTCGTCGGCACTCCCCTTCGCCTCCCCCGGCCACGCCCGGATCACGTTCCCCGGGCCCGAGGGCGGCTACGGCCGCGCGGTCGACGGGCTCGAGGGCTTCGCCCGCACGTTCCTGCTCGCCGGCTTCCGTCTCGCGGGCGAGCGCGGCGCGGACCCGCACGGCTGGGCCGAGTGGTACGCGCAGGGCCTCGCCGCCGGCTCGGACCCCCACGCCGAGGACCGCTGGCTGCGGTTGTCGGAGCACGCGCAGGCCAAGGTCGAGGCCGCGTCGCTCGCGCTCGTCCTCGACCTCACGCGCGAGTGGATCTGGGACCGGCTGTCGCCGCTCGTCCAGGAACAGCTCGTCGACTACCTCGCGGAGGCCGTCGGCGACGACACCTACCCGCGCATCAACTGGGTCTGGTTCCGCCTGGTCGTGCAGACGTTCCTGCGCTCGGTCGGCGGGCCGCACTCGCTCGACGAGATGGCCGCCGACCTCGCGACGCACGACTCGTTCGAGCGCGCCGACGGCTGGCTCGCCGACGGCGCGGAGCGCTCCTACGACCACTACGCCGGCTGGGCGCTGCACCTGTACCCCACGCTGTGGGCGCGCATGCGGGGTGCGCAGGACCTCGCGGCCCCGCGCCGCGAGCGCGACGTGCGGCTCCTCGACCGCTACCTCGACGACGCGCTCGCGCTCGTCGGGGCCGACGGCTCGCCGCTCCTGCAGGGCCGCTCGCTCACGTACCGCTTCGCGGCCGCCGCCCCCTTCTGGGTCGGCGCGATCGCCGAGGTCCCCTCGCACTCCCCCGGCCTGCTGCGCCGCGCGGCATCCGGCGTCGTGTCCCACTTCGTCGAGCACGGCGCGCCCGACGAGCGCGGCCTGCTCACGCAGGGCTGGCACCACGAGTGGCTGCCGATCTCGCAGTCGTACACCGGCCCGGGGTCGCCGTACTGGGCGAGCAAGGGCCTGATCGGGCTCGCGCTGCCCGCCGACCACCCGGCGTGGACCGCGACCGAGGAGCCGCTGCCCGTCGAGCGCGGCGACGTGCTGCGCGCCGTCGCCGCGCCCGGCTGGGTCGTCAGCGGCACGCGGGCCGACGGCGTCGTGCGCGTGGTCAACCACGGCACGGACCACGCGCTCGAGGGCGACCGGGTCGGCGACTCGCCGCTCTACGCGCGCCTCGGGTACTCGACCGCGACGGCGCCCTGGTCCGACCTCGCGAGCCGCACGTCGCCGGTCGAGCAGAGCGTCACGCTCGTCGACGGCGCCGGACGCGCCACGCACCGCACGGGCTGGCGCGCGCTCGACACCCGTGTCGACGAGACGCCGGGCCAGGCGCCCGTGGGCGTCTCGGGCTCGGTCGTCCGCGCGCACTGGCTCGACGCCGAGACCGGCGGCCGCGACCACGGCCACGGCCTGCCCGGCGTCGCGACCGACGCCGGCACCCTCACGGTCGTCTCGCTCGTGCGCGGCCCGTGGGAGGTCCGCCTCGTGCGCGTCGACGAGCTCGCGGACGGCGTGGACGCCTCGACCGTCCGGCTGCGCGTCGGCGGCTGGCCCGTCGTCGACGGCGACGGCCTCACCGCGTCGCTCGTCCCGCTCACCGCGCAGGACGCGCCCGTCACGAGCGAGCACCGCACCGACGCCTCGCCGCTGGGGCACGCGTCCGCGGCCGACGTCGTCGACCTCCCGGTCGAGCCCGGCCGCTGGCACGCGGTGCTCCTCACCCTCGCGGGCCCCGCCCGCGACCCCTATCCCTCGGCGCCGCACCGCACGCTCTCGGCGCCCGAGCTCACGGCGGCAGGACGCACTGCCCTCGTGCACTGGCCGGACGGAGAACGCACGCTCACCGACCTGCCCTGACCCACCCCGACCGCCGACCCCACCGGCGCGAGGACCAGGCCCGACGTCGGGCCGCCGAACTCGAAGGAGAGCAAGGAACATGAAGCGCACGACACCGATCGCGATCGGCACGGCTGCCGTGGTCGCCCTCACGCTGACCGCCTGCGGCGGAGGGTCCGGCGAGGCCGGTGGCGACGCCACGGCCGACGGCCCCGTCACCCTGACGCTCGCGGGCTGGAGCCTGGCGTCCACGCCGGAGTTCCAGACCATCGCGGACGCGTTCCACGAGGAGAACCCCGACGTCACGGTCGAGGTCAAGGAGTACGCCGCCGGGAACGACTACGACACCCAGATGACGGCTGACCTCGCCGCGGGCACGGCGCCCGACATCTACGTGCTGAAGAACCTCAAGAACTTCTACACGTACCAGTCCGGCCAGCAGCTGCTCGACGTCTCGGACGTCGCGAGCGAGCTCGACGAGGGCACGAGCGGTGTCGAGGCGTACGAGGCCGACGGCGCGACCTACGCGGTGCCCTACCGCCAGGACTCGTGGATCCTCTACTACAACCAGGAGCTGTTCGACCAGGCGGGCGTCGCCCAGCCCGACGGCTCGTGGACGTGGGACGACTACACGCAGGCCGCGAAGGACCTGACGACGTCGTTCCAGGGCTCCGGCTCGACGGCGACCGGCACGTACCAGCACTCGTGGCAGTCCACGGTGCAGGGCTTCGCCCTCGCGCAGAGCGACGGCGCGTCGCTCGACAGCGCCGACTACTCGTTCCTCGAGCCGTTCTACGAGCGCGCGATCGAGCTGCAGGACGCGGGCGCCCAGCCCACGTTCGGCACCGTGACGACGAACTCGCTCACCTACCAGGCGCAGTTCGGCACGCAGCAGGCCGCGATGATGCCGATGGGCACGTGGTACGCCGCGACGCTCATCGCGCAGCAGGAGAACGGCGAGGCGGACGAGTTCGCGTGGGGCATGGCCCCGATCCCGCAGGTCGACGAGTCCACGACCGGCACGGACGCCACGCCCGTGACGTTCGGCGACCCGACCGGCCTCGGCATCAACCCGGCGATCGACGAGAACAAGGTCCAGGCCGCGAAGGACTTCCTCGCGTTCGCCGCGGGCGAGGGCGGCGCCGCGGCGCTCGCCGAGATCGGCATCACGCCGGCCCTCTTCTCCGACACCGTGGTCGACACGTTCTTCGGCCTCGAGGGCGTCCCGACGGACGACCTGTCGAAGTTCGCGTTCTCGACGCACGAGACCAAGCCGGAGAACCCGGTCGCGCCGAGCACCGCCGCCGTGCAGAACATCCTCAACGACCTGCACACGGCCGTGATGTCCGGGTCCACCCCGATCGCCGACGCGATCCCCGAGGCCGAGAACCGCGCCTCGTCCGAGGCCGGCATCGGCTGACGCCTCCCGGTACCTCCGCCGCACCCGACCGGGGCGCCGCGCCGCTGACCGCGGCGCCCCGGCCGGGCCGGCACACCACGATCTTCCAGACACAGGAGTCCCACGATGTCGACCATCGCCGCCGACGCGCGGTCGCAGCCCGGGACGGACGGGCCGGCCACGCCGTCCCGACCGCCGACGAGCCGCCGCCGCGCCGGAAGCCGCCTGAAGCTGCGCAACACCCTCGTCGGGTGGAGCTTCATCCTGCCGAACTTCATCGGCTTCGCCCTGCTCACGCTCATCCCCGTGATCGTGCTGTTCTACATCTCGTTCACGAGCTGGAACGTGTTCGGCGCGGCGCAGTGGATCGGCCTCGACAACTTCGAGCGCCTCGTCGGCGACGCGAGCTTCCACAAGGCCCTGCTCAACACGCTGTACTACGCGGCGATCCACATCCCGCTGACGCTCGGCGCATCCCTGGGTCTGGCGCTCCTGCTCAACCGCAAGCTCCGCGGCGTCGCGTTCTTCCGCACCGTCGCGTTCTTCCCCTACATCACGTCGATCGTCGCGATCGCCGTCGTGTGGAACATGCTGTTCAGCCCCGAGTTCGGGCCCATCAACCAGCTCCTGCGCGCCGTGGGCGTCGACAACCCGCCCGGGTGGACGACGTCGAGCACGTGGGCCATGCCCGCCGTCATCCTCGTGAGCGTGTGGCGCGAGATGGGGTACTACATGCTCCTGCTCCTCGCGGGCCTGCAGACGGTGCCCGCGCAGCTCTACGAGGCGGCCCGCATGGACGGCGCCAACGCGTGGCAGCGGTTCTGGAACGTCACGCTCCCGGGCCTGCGCCCGACGATGTTCTTCGTCACCGTGATGCTCACGATCGGCAGCTTCAAGATCTTCGACCTGATCCTCGTCATGACCAACGGTGGCCCCGGGCAGTCGACCCTCGTGCTGAGCCAGTACATCTACCAGAAGGGCTTCGTGGAGAACCAGTTCGGCTACGCGTCGTCCGTCGCGGTCGTGCTGTTCTTCATCTGCATCTGCGTGACCATCGTCCAGTTCCTCGTCAACAAGAGGAGGGAGGCGTGATGGCCACGCTCGACACCCCGACCCCCGCCGCCGCCCCCGCGACCCTCGCCCCGGACCTGCGTCCGCGCCGCGGCCGCGCCACCTCCGTCGCAGGCAGGACCGCCGGCTACGTCGCGATGGCCGTCGCCGCCGCCGCGATCCTGCTGCCGTTCTTCTGGATGGTCATCTCGTCCCTGAAGAACAACAACCAGGTGTTCACGATCCCGATCCAGTGGATCCCGGACCCGGTCGTCTGGCAGAACTACCTCGACATCTGGGCGAAGTCCGACATGACGTCGTGGCTCAAGAACACGCTCATCCTGTCCGTGACCGTCACGGTGCTGCAGGTGCTCACCGGCAGCTTCGCGGCGTACGGCTTCTCGAAGATGCGCTTCCGCGGGCGCGACGTGCTGTTCCTGCTCTACATCGGCACCATCGCCGTGCCGTGGCAGTCGTACATGATCCCGCAGTTCATCATGCTGTCCGACGTGGGGCTGTCGAACACGCTCTGGGCGATCATCGCCCTGCAGGCCTTCGGCGCGTTCGGCGTGTTCCTCATGAAGCAGTACTTCGAGACGATCCCCGAGGAGCTCAGCGAGGCGGCGCGCATCGACGGTCTCAGCGAGTACGGGATCTGGCGGCGCATCATGATGCCGCTGTCCGTGCCGGCGATCGCGAGCCTCACGCTGCTGACGTTCGTCAACACGTGGAACGACTACCTCGGACCCCTCATCTACCTGCGCTCCCCCGACCTGTGGACCGTCCAGCTCGGGCTCAAGTCCTTCATCGGCCAGTACAACGCCGAGCATGCGCTGATCATGACGGGCTCCGTGCTCTCCGTCCTGCCGATCGCGATCATCTTCCTCCTCGGCCAGCGGTACTTCGTCGAGGGTGTCGCGTCGACCGGTCTGAAGGGCTGATCCCATGGCCTCCTCCGCGCACGCGCCACGGCGCCGCCTCGTCTCGCACGAGACGTACGAGCTCGTCTTCAGCACCGTGTACGCGGGGCTCGCGACGAACCTCCTCGTCGTCGTCGCGTGCCTGCCCCTCGTCGTGCTCGCCATGACGACGGACCCGTCCGCGTCGTGGCCCGCGCTCGCGGTGCTGGCCCCGTTCTGCACGCCCGCGCTCGTCGCTGCGTTCGCCGTGTTCCGGGCGATCACGGCGGACGGGTCCGCACAGGTCGTGCGCACGTTCTGGCGCGGCTACCGGCAGCACTGGCGCCGGTCCGTCGCGGTCGGGGCGCTGGGCACAGCCCTCGTCGTCGTGCTCGCCGTGGACGTGCGTGCCGTGTGGGGCCACGCCGTCGGCGCGGTCGCCATCCCGGTCCTCGTCACGCTGATCGTCCTGACGCTCGTGACGACGCTCGTCGCCACGGCGTCCCTGGCCGACCACCCGACGGCGCGCCTGCGCGACCTGCTGCGGGTGTCGCTCTTCGCGGGCGTCCGGCGCTGGTACCTCACGCTGCCGGCGCTGCTCGTCCTCGCGATGCTCGGGTCCGTCGTCGCGGCGCGGCCAGCCGTCGGGCTCGGGCTCGCGCTCGCGCCGCTCCTGTTCGTCGCGTGGGGCGGGGCCCGCTACGCGCTCCACTCCACCCTCGGCGCGGTCACGGGGTCGGGCACGACGCCGGCCGCCGCCTCCCGCTGACCTCTCACCGCTCCCCGTGCGGCCGTCTCACCGCTGCACCTGTTGACTACGTCACCGACCGTCGGGCGCTCTCGCCCGACCCGAAGGATGTTCCTGATGACGCTCGCCACCGGGCTCGCCACCGAGCTCGCACCCGCCGTCGACGCCGCCCTCGCGACCGTCCGGCGCAACATCGCCGCGTTCGGCGACGCCTACCCCGACGACACGACCGCCGGAAACCTCTACCCGCCCCGTCCCGCGACGCCCGAGTTCGCCGAGGGCGCGAACCGGGGCTGGACCACGAGCTTCTGGCCCGGCATGCAGTGGCTCGCCTACGAGCTCACGGGCGACGAGACGTTCCGCACGGCCGGCGAGCGGCACGTCGCCGACTTCGCGCGCCGCGTCGACCAGGGCGAGGACCTGCACACGCACGACCTCGGCTTCCTCTACACGCTGTCGTGCGTCGCGCCGTGGCGCCTGCTGGGTGACGAGACCGCACGGCGGGCCGCGCTGTCCGCCGCCGACCACCTCATGGTCCGGTTCCTCGAGCCGGCCGGGATCCTCCAGGCGTGGGGCGACCTGTCCGACCCGGCCCAGCGTGGCCGCACGATCGTCGACAGCCTCATGAACATGCCCCTGCTCACGTGGGCGGGCGAGCAGACCGGCGAGGAGCGCTACCCCGACGCCGTGCGCCGCCACACCGCGCAGCTCGCGCGCCACATCGTGCGCGAGGACGACACGACGTTCCACACGTTCTACTGGGACCCCGTCACGGGCGAGCCCCTGCGCGGCGGGACCGAGCAGGGCGCCGGCGACGACTCGTGCTGGGCGCGCGGCCAGGCGTGGGGGATCTACGGCTTCGCCATGAACCACCAGGTGACGGGCGACCCGGAGCTGCTGCGCGCGTCCCGGCGCTGCGCGGACTACTTCCTCGCGCACCTGCCGTCGGACGGCGTGCCGTACTGGGACCTCGTCTACACCGACGGCAGCGACGCACCGCGCGACAGCTCGTCCGCCGCGATCGCCGCGTGCGGCCTGCACGAGCTCGCCGCGGTCGAGACGGACCCGGAGCGCCGCGAGCGCTACGCGACCGCCTCGCTCGACATGCTCCGCGCGCTCGTCACCGGCTACACCCCGGCCGCCGAGGGCGTCGAGTCCGACGCGCTCCTGCTCCACTCGGTCTACGACGCGCCGAAGAGCATCGGCGTCGACGAGGGCAGCCTCTGGGGCGACTACTTCTACCTCGAGGCGCTCGTGCGCCACACGCTCCCGGGCTGGGTGAGGTACTGGTGAGGCTGGTCACGCACGTCGCCGACGGGATCGAGCGTCCCGGCGCCCTCGTCCCCGACGGCGACGGCGAGCGCCTGCTCGACCTCGCCCCGGTCCTCGGTGCGCGCGTCACGGTCACCGACGTCCTCGCGGACCCGGCGCTGACCGCCCGGGTGCGCGACGCCGTCGGGCGGGCCGCGGCCGACCCGGCCGCGCTCCACGCGCTCCCTCCGGCCGACGACGCGCGGCTCGCTCCCCCGGTCCGCCCCGGCAAGATCCTGTGCCTGGGGTACAACTACCGCGGTCACGTGCCGGACGGGCAGGACCCGACGACGGACGACCCGGAGTTCCCGGACGTCTTCGTCAAGACGCCGAACACGCTGAGCGGCCCGCACGATGTCATCACCGTGCCCCCGGTCGCGGACGACGTCGACTACGAGGGCGAGATCGCCGTCGTGATCGGCCGGCGCGCGCACCGGGTGGGCGTCGAGGACGCGATGGACCACGTCGCCGGGTACGCGCTGTTCGACGACGTGTCGGACCGCTCCTGGCAGCGCCGGTCGAGCCAGTGGACGATGGGCAAGTGCCTCGACGGGTTCGGCCAGCTCGGGCCCGCCGTCGTCACGGCGGACGAGGTCGCCGACTTCCACGACCTGACGGTCGAGGTGGTGCGCGACGGCGTCGTCACCGTGTCGCAGAGCACGTCGACGATGGTGTTCCGGCTGCCGTTCCTGGTGCACTACCTCAGCCAGGTGATGACCCTGGAGCCGGGCGACGTCATCTCGACCGGCACGCCGCAGAAGCTGCCCGAGGCGCTCGCCGCGCACCGCCCGCTCGGCCACGGCGACGCCGTGACGATCCGCGTCGCGGGCCTCGGTGCGCTGACGACGCGCTTCGCCGGCCCGGAGACCTCGGAGGCGGCCACGAGTGCCGGCCCCACCACCTCGACCGAAGGAGCGCCCGCATGATCCTCGACCAGTTCCGTCTCGACGGGAAGGTCGCCCTCGTCACGGGCACGAGCCGCGGGCTCGGCCAGGGCGCGGCGGTCGCGCTCGCCGAGGCGGGAGCCGACGTCGCGCTGCTCGACCGCAGCGTGCCCACCGAGACGATCGCCAAGGTCGAGGCGCTCGGCCGCCGCGTCCACTCCGTGCAGCGCGACCTCACGACGGCGACGCCCGCCGAGCTCGGCTCTGCGGTCGCCGAGGTCGAGGAGGCGCTGGGCAGTGTCGACGTGCTCGTCAACAACGCGGGCACGATCCGCCGCGCGCCCGCGGCCGAGCACCCCGTCGAGGACTGGGACACCGTGCTGACCGTCAACCTCGACGCCGTGTTCCACCTGTCGCAGGCCGCCGGCCGCCGCATGCTCGAGCGCGGCGGCGGCAAGATCGTCAACGTCGCCTCGATGCTGTCGTTCCAGGGCGGCATCCTCGTGCCCGGCTACGCGGCGTCGAAGCACGCCGTCGCCGGTCTGACCAAGGCGCTCGCCAACGAGTGGGCCGCGCGCGGCGTCAACGTCAACGCGATCGCGCCCGGGTACATGGCGACCGACAACACCGCGCCGATCCGCGCCGACGAGTCGCGTGAGCGCTCGATCGCCGAGCGCATCCCGGCCGCACGCTGGGGCACGCCCGCCGACCTCGCGGGCGCGCTCGTCTTCCTCGCGTCCGACGCCGCCGCGTACGTGCACGGGGTGATCCTCCCCGTGGACGGCGGCTGGCTCGTGCGCTGAGCCGCCGACCGACCCCCGAAGCCCGACCGAGCACCATCCGCACCACCAGGAGAGCAGACCCGTGGAACAGCGTTACGCCACCAGCCCCGAGCAGATCACCGGAGCGACGACGCAGGAGCTGCGCGACCGCTTCCTCGTCCAGGACCTGTTCGTCCCGGGCGAGGTGAACGTCACCTACACCCACCATGACCGTGTCGTGCTCGGCGGCGCCGTGCCGGGCGACGCCCCGCTCCCGCTGCCGACGTACGACGAGATCCGCAGCGAGTACTTCCTCGAGCACCGCGAGATCGGCATCGTCAACGTCGGCGGCACGGGCACCGTGACGACCGACGGCGAGGTGCACGAGCTGCCCAAGGGCGCGTGCCTGTACGTGGGCCGCGGCGTGCGCGAGGTCGTCTTCGCGAACGCCGAGGGCTCCGCCGACGCGTCGGGCGAGGAGGAGGGCGGCGCCGAGCGCGCCGCGTTCTACCTGTTCTCCGCGCCCGCGCACACCGCCTACCCGACCGTGCTCACGCTGCCCGGCGAGGGCACCGTGCGCGAGCTCGGCGACCAGGTGACGTCGAACCGCCGCTCGCTCAACCAGTACATCCACGAGAACGGCGTGAAGTCCTGCCAGATCGTCATGGGCGTCACGTCGCTGCACCCGGGCAGCATGTGGAACACCATGCCGGCCCACACGCACGACCGCCGGACCGAGTGCTACCTGTACTTCGACGTGCCGGCCGACGCGCGCGTCATCCACCTGTGCGGGCAGCCGACCGAGACGCGCCACCTCGTCGTGGGCGACCGCGAGGCGATCATCTCCCCGAGCTGGTCGGTGCACTCGGGCGTCGGGACGGCCGCGTACTCGTTCGTCTGGGCGATGGCCGGCGAGAACCAGTCGTTCGACGACATGGACGGCTTCCCCGTCACGTCGATGCGCTGACCCGCACGCCGCGTCCCGACGGGCCGTGCACGCCACCCAGCACGTGCCGAACCCCGGGTTACGTGGCGATCCAGCCCTGGATCGCGCCGTAACCCGGGGTTCGGCCGTCGTGGTGGCGTCCGATCAGCCGTGCGGCCGCTCGCTCAGCCGTGCGGCAGGAACACCGCGCGCACGCACCCGTCCTCCTTCGTCTTGAACATCTCGTAGCCGCGCGGGCCGTCGTCGAGGGGCATGACGTGCGTCGCGAGGTGCTCCGTCACCAGCTCCC
The DNA here is from genome assembly GCF_051294865.1 of Cellulosimicrobium sp. PMB13. Lineage (NCBI taxonomy): Bacteria > Bacillati > Actinomycetota > Actinomycetes > Micrococcales > Promicromonosporaceae > Cellulosimicrobium > Cellulosimicrobium sp. PMB13. Next base: position 3,249,922 of record NZ_CP145910.1, read on the forward strand.
CGCGCTGCATGCGCTCGAGGAGCATGGGGATGTACCGCTGCCCGTGCATCTGGGCTCCGCGCAGCGTCAGGCCCTTGTTCATCACCGCGCCGAGCGGGAACTTGTCCGCGAGCGCCGCGAAGACGCCGAGGACGAACACGCTCCCGCCCTTGCGGCAGTGGTAGATCGCGTGCCGCAGGGCCGTGGGCCGGTCGGTCTGGAGCCGCAGGTACTGCTTGGCGCGGTCGTAGACCTCCTCGACCGGCGACCCGCCGCTCGCCTCCATCCCGACGGCCTCGATGCACACGTCCGGCCCGCGCCCGGCCGTCGCCTCGAGCAGCGCGGCGCCGACGTCGTCCGTGCCCTCGCGCAGCGTGTCGCAGCCGACGAACTCGCGCGTCATGCGCAGCCGGTCCTCGAGCGGGTCGATGACGAACACGCGCTCCGCGCCGAGCAGCATGGCCGCGCGCGCGGCCATCTGACCGACGCCGCCCGCTCCCCACACGGCGACGACGTCGCCCGGCTGCACGCCACCGAGGTCGGCGCCCATCCACCCGGTGGCCGCGGCGTCGGACGCGAAGACCGCCCGCTCGTCGGGGACGTCCCCCGGCACGGTGAACGCGCCCACGTCGGCGAACGGGACGCGCACGTACTCGGCGTGCGAGCCCATGTAGCCGCCCATGGCGTGCGAGTACCCGTAGCAACCGCCGGGCGCGAAGCCCCACAGGCCCTCGGTGATCGCGGGGTTGCGGTTGCCGTTGTCGCACAGCGAGTACAGCTCCTGGCGGCAGTACCAGCACTGCCCGCACGCGACGAACGACGACACGACGACGCGGTCGCCCACGCGGTGGTTGCGCACCGCCGGGCCCACCTCGACGACGTCGCCCAGGAACTCGTGGCCCAGCACGTCGCCCGAGCGCATGAACGGGATGTACCCGCCGAGCAGGTGCAGGTCGGAGCCGCACGTCACCGTCCGGCGCACCTTGATTATCACGTCGCGGTCGTCGAGGAGCTCGGGGTCCGGCACGTCGCCGACGGAGAGCTCGTTGACGCCCGTCCACTGCAGCGCCTTCACAGCCGTCCCTCCTTCCCGGCCCGGCGGATCGCGGTCTCGAGCGGGAGCGCCGTGAGCGTGCGCCGTCGCACGAGCGGCTCGTCGGGCGGCATGACCGTCCCGGTCTCCAGGAGCTGCTTGGTGAGCCGCAGAGCCTGGCGGGCGTCGTCGACGGCGACGTCGCCGGGGCGCTCGACGGTCAGGCGCAGCTCGGTGCCGAAGTCCTTCGGCGCGGGCGTGCTGTGAAGGCGGACGGCGTCGCCGAGGTCGGCGAGCGGCGCGGGCCGGTGCTGCGCGAGCTCGGACGACAGCTCCTCGTAGGAGCGGTGCACCGTGACGGCGAGCGTCCGGGGACGGGCGCCGTCGGCCGACGAGCGGCGCGACCACCAGGTCGCGGCGCCGGCGGCCGCGGCGGACAGGGCGAGGGCTTTCGTGGCAGGTCTCATGGCGGGCTCCGGGCAACGTCCGGCCGACGGCCGGATCGGCGGGCTCGCGCGAGCTGCTGCACGCGGGAGGCGAGGTGCCTCGTCCAGCAGGCTAGCCCGGTCCGCGCCCACCCGCCGGGTGCGAGACCGAGCGCGTGCCGCCCGCGGTGGACCGGCGCTCGTCGTCCCGCCCGAGCGCGGACCCGAGCGCGGCGAGCACGAGCAGGTCCACCGCCAGCCCGGCCACGCCGACCCACTGCACCGCCCGGAACACGAGGAGCTGGGTGAGCAGGAGGGAGACGAGGACGCCGCGCCGCACCCACACCGCCCCCGCACGTCGCGAGACGCGCCCGGCCAGCAGCCCGGTCACCACGCACGCGACCGTCACGACGGCGCCCGCGAGGATCCCGAGGCCGACCCAGACGGGCACGTCGACGTCACGCACCAGCACGCGCACCGCGACGGCGACCGAGCCGGCGACCGTCGCCAGCACCGCGACGACCACGACGACCGCCGTCCAGCGCCGCTCGAGCGCCGCCGTGAACCAGTCCGACGCGCGGCGCACGAGCGCGCGCACGGGGTCGGGCACGTCCACGACGTCGCGCGGGACGGCCTCGACCAGCGCGGCCACCTCGGCTGCGCCGGGCTCGCCCCGACCGCGCGCCGCGAGCGCACGCGCCTCGGCGCGCGCCTCGTCGGTGAAGCCTCCCGCGACGCCCGCGACCGCGCGGTCCGTCGCCACCGCGAGGTACTCCGCGCCGTGGTGCCGTCGCCGGCCGTGCAGCGCCTCGGTCACGAGCACGAGGACCACGACGGTCGCGTAGATGAGCGCCGCCGTCGGCTCGTAGAAATAATCGTTGTCCGCCGTGACGAACTTGCCGATCTCGTCGACGAACAGCCCGAACCCGATCCCGCTGAGAACGGCACCGAGCGAGCGGAGGGTCGGGCCGACGAACGACAGCAGCACGACGATGCCCAGCGCCATCCCGAGGCCGCCCCACAGCACGTGCGCGACGTGCAGGTCTCCCCCGCCCACCTGCGGGTACCCCGACGCGGCGAGGAGGAACCGCGTGACGAGGACCGTGGCCACCGCGACGACGAGGAACGTCACGACGTGCCGCGTCGCGGCGGTGTCCCGCGCGACGCCCAGCCGCAGCACGCGGCCGCGGCTCGCGACCGCGCTGCGTGGCCCCGCCGCGCCGTCGGTCACCGCTTGCGCTTCTCCCGGACACGCACGCTGATCTCGATGGGCGTGCCCTCGAAGCCGAACGTCTCGCGCAGGCGGCGCTCGATGAACCGGCGGTACCCGGCCTCCAGGAAGCCCGTCGCGAAGACCACGAAGCGCGGCGGGCGCGTGGACGCCTGCGTCGCGAAGAGGATGCGGGGCTGCTTGCCGCCGCGCAGCGGGTGCGGGTGCGCCGCGACGAGCTCGCCGAGGAACGCGTTGAGCCGACCCGTCGGGATGCGCATGTCCCACGAGTCGAGCGCGCGCTCCATCGCCGGCACGAGCCGGTCGGTGTGCCAGCCGGTCCGGGCCGAGACGTTGACGCGCGGCGCCCACGTGACCTGCACGAGGTCCTTCTCGATCTCGCGCTCGAGGAACGGGCGGCGGTCCTCGTCCATGAGGTCCCACTTGTTGTAGGCGATGACGAGCGCGCGCCCGGCGTCGACGACCTGCGAGATGACGCGCGTGTCCTGCTCCGTGAGCGGCACGGACGCGTCGACGAGCACGACCGCGAGCTCGGCCTTCTCGATCGCGGCCTGGGTGCGCAGCGACGCGTAGAAGTCCGCACCCTTCGTCTGGTGCACGCGCCGGCGGATGCCCGCGGTGTCGACGAGCACGTACGGCACGCCCTTGATCTCGACGAGCTCGTCGACCGGGTCGCGCGTCGTGCCCGCCGTCTCGTCGACGACGACCCGCTCGGCGCCCGCGATCTTGTTCAGCAGCGACGACTTGCCGACGTTGGGGCGCCCGATCAGGGCGACACGGCGCGGGCCCGTGGGGCGCAGCTCGCCGTGCTCCGACTCCGTCGGCAGCGCCTTCATCGCGGCGTCGAGCAGGTCACCGGTGCCGCGGCCGTGCAGCGCCGAGACGGGGTGCGGCTCGCCGAGCCCGAGGCTCCACAGCGACGCGGCGTCGGCCTCGCCGGACTGGCCGTCGACCTTGTTGGCGCACAGCACGACCGGCTTGCCCGACTCGCGCAGCAGGCGCACGACGCGCTCGTCCGTGGCGGTCGCCCCGACGGTGGCGTCGACGACGAAGAGCACCGCGTCGGCCAGCGAGATCGCGACCTCGGCCTGCTCCGCGACCTTCCACTCCAGGCCCGCGACGTCGACCTCCCAGCCGCCCGTGTCGACGAGCGTGAACCGGCGGCCGGCCCAGTCCGCCGGGTAGCTCACGCGGTCGCGCGTGACGCCCGGCTTGTCCTCGACGACGGCCTCGCGGCGGCCGAGGATACGGTTGACCAGCGTCGACTTGCCGACGTTCGGTCGCCCGACCACCGCGAGGACGGGCAGGGGCGCCTCGGGCTCGTGGTCCTCGAGGTCCAGGTCGTCCGCGTCGATGAGGGCGAGGTCGGTGTCCTCGAGCTCGTAGTCCTCGAGTCCGGCGCGCAGCGCGCGCTCGCGCGCCTCGTCGTCGACGGTGTCCGTGGACCCGTCGGTCGGGCCGCCGGCCTCGGCAGTGGTGGTGGTCCCGTCCACGGGCTGCCCGACGGCGTCGGTCTCGTCGGGCGTGCCGGGCTGGGCCTGGTCGGGTGTGGTCATGGGGACCATTCTCCCAGGAGTGCGCGCACTCTCCGAACGCGGCACCGACGCCCCGTCGCGCGCCGCGTCGCAGGACGGGCGCGCGTCAGCCGACCGCTCCGTGATGACGAGCGGCCAGCCGCGCGACGACGTCACGCACGACGTCGTCCGGCACCGGCTCCGCGAGCGGGAACCGCAGCGTGCCCTTGCCGTCGCGGTAGCGCGCGATCCGCCGCGCGAGGTCGTCGTCCTCGTCGTCGGGCACCGGGTAGAGCGAGACGTGGTGAGCCCAGCCGGCGAGGTAGACGACGTAGCGGTCGTCGAGCGTGAACGTCGGGATCCCGTAGCTGATCCGCTCGCCGAGCCCGTCGACCGTCGCGTGGATCACGCCGCGCAGGTGCTCGACGACGTCGCGCGTCGCGGGCGAGAGGGACGCGACGTACTCGTCGACGGTGCTGACCTTGTCCGCCATCGCTGCTCCTCCCCCGCAGGACCTGCGCCTCCTCGCGCGCCCCGGGCCGACGGCGCGGGATACGCGTGAACCTACTCCGCGTCGGCCGTGGTGGCGCGCCGGGACGCCCCGGCGTCGAGGCCCAGCGCCACCCGTTCCGTGCCCGCGAGGCGGACGAGGACGATGCCTGCGACGACGAGCACCCCGCCGACACCCTGCACGACGCTCGGCACCTCGCCGAGCAGCAGCCAGGCGATGAGCACGGCGAACAGCACCTCGGAGAGCCCCACGAACGACGCGAGCCGTTCCCCCGCACGCACCGTCGCCGCGACGCCCGAGACGTACGCGAACGCCGTCGCGACCAGCACGACGACCGCGAGCGGCACGAACCACGGCACGGTCGATCCGAGGAGCGGCACGTCGACGAGCGGCGCGCGCAGCGGGAGCCGTCCCGTCACGCCCGCCGCCGCGAGCGCGACCGCCCCGACACCGAGGCCGGACGCCGCGAGCGCGACGGGCGGGACCGTCGTCGGGCGGGCGGAGAGCACGAAGTAGGCGCCCAGCCCGACCGCGGCACCGAGTGCGAAGAGGACCCCGAGCACGTCGAGGCTCGCGCCGCCCGGGTCCACGACGAGGACCAGGCCGGCCACCGCGACGGCGCACCCGGCGAGGGTGAGCCGTGGCGGGACCCGCCGCGAGCGCGCCCACGCGAGGCCCACGAGCAGGACGGGCGCGAGGTACTCGACGAGCAGCGCGACCCCGACCGGCAGGCGCTCGACGGCCGCGAAGTAGCACAGCTGGGTCGCGGCCACCGCGACGAGCCCGAACCCGAGGACGAGGCGCCACTCCCGGCGCAGCGCCCGACGGCTCCCGCGCAGGGCGACCACGGCGAACGGCGCCAGGACGAGCGCCGAGCACAGCGCACGGGCGAGGACGGCCGCGCCGGGCGTCCACCCCGCCTCGAGCAGCGGCTTGACGAACGGTCCGCTCGCGCCGAACGCGAGGGCCGACGCGAGCCCGAGGAGGATGCCCGCCGCCGGCCGGTCGCCGACGGTGCCGGGCGGGGGCGCGCCGGCCGTCACGACGCCGGTCGTCCCTCGCGGTTCGGGTCGTCCAGGGGAAGCACGATCCCGGAGCTCGCCACGGTGTCGGCGACGAGCACGGAGAGCGCGTGCCGGATCCTCTCGTTCGCGTCCTCGAGCGCCTGCTTGCCGCTCACCCCCGGGACGCGCTCCACGACCAGCGGCTCACCGAACCGCACGACGAGGCGCCGGCGCAGGCCGGGGACGTGGTCGACGCCCTCGCCCGTGCGTCGCGTGCCGAGGACCGCGACGGGGACGACCGGGGCGTGCCCGTTGAGCGCGAGCCACGCGACGCCCGCGCGCGCCGCGGTCGCGTCGCCACGGCCGCGGTTGCCCTCGGGGAACACACCGACCGCACCGCCGCGGCGCAGGACCGCGAGCGCGGTCGACAGCGCCCGGCGGCCGCCGTCGCGGTCGACGGGGATCTGGCCCGCCGCGCGCAGGACGACCCCGACCGGGCCGACGAACATCTCCTCCTTGACGAGCACGTGCAGCGGCCGCGGCGCGACGCCGAGCACGACGGGACCGTCGACGAGGCCCGTGTGGTTCGCGGCGAGCACGACGGGACCGTCGGCCGGGACGTTCTCGGCGCCCTCGACGCGCGTCGCCCACACGACGCGCGCGAGGAAGCGCCCGACCCACCGCGACCAGGCCGGTCCCGCGGGCGACGGGGGGCGAGGCCCCTGTGGCGCGCCGCTCACGGTGCGGGGCGGGGGCCCACCGCCCGACCGGTCGTCCGCTCGACGACGGCCAGCACCGCGTCGACCGTCTGCGGCAGGTCGAGCTCCGACGAGTCGACGGTGACGACGCCGTCGGCCGCGACCTGGAACTGCGAGACCGTCGAGTCGTCGCGGTCGCGGCGCAGCACCTGGTCCTTCGTCGCCTCGACGGACGCCGCGTCCGCGCTGCCGTGCACGTCGAGCGAGCGGCGGGCGAGGCGCGCCTCCTCGCTCGCGGTCAGCAGGACCCGCACGTCGGCGTCCGGCGCGACGACCGTGGTGATGTCCCGCCCCTCGGCCACGACGCCGCGCCCGGCGGAGAACCCGCCCGGGCCGTGCTCCGCCTCGATGACCGCGCGCTGGACGCGGCGCAGCTCGGCGCGCACGTCGAGGTTCGTCGCCACGGCGCTGACGGCCGTGGAGATCTCGGTGCTGCGGATCGCCTCGCCGACGTCCGTCCCGTCGACGTGGACCGTGGGGTCGTCCGGGTCGAGGCCCACGGCGAGCGGCATGACGCGCACGGCACGCGCGACCGCGAGCGTGTCGTGCAGGTCCTCGCCGCGGTGCAGGCACCACCAGGTCGCCGCGCGGTACATCGCCCCCGTGTCGAGGTAGGCGAGCCCGAGCCGTCGTGCGACGCCCTTCGCGACGCTCGACTTGCCCGAGCCGGACGGCCCGTCGATCGCGATCGTCAGCGGGGCGGCGGCGCCGCCCTCCGCGCGGGCGTCGGTGCCCGGCGTCCCCTGCGTCATCTCGTCTCCTCCTCGCGCGTCGTCGCGCGTGCTCACCGGGCTGGCTGTGCTCACTGCGCGAGGTCCCGGCGGAGCGCGGTCGCGCCGTGCAGGTACACGTGCTGGACGTCGGCGCGGTCGACGTCCAGCTCGGCGTGGGCCATGAGGCGCACGACGCGCGGCAGCGCGCCCGGGACCGCGATCTCCGTCGCGCACATCAGGGGGACGTCCCCCAGGCCCAGCTCGCGCGCGGCCGCGGCCGGGAAGTCGGACACGAGGTCCGGCGTGCACGTGAAGAGGATCGAGATGAGCGCGGACGTGTCGACCCGGTTCGCGTCGAGCACCTCCTGCACGAGCTCGCGGGTGCGCGCGAAGAGGTGCTCGCGCTCGTCGGCGTCGAGCTGGGTGGCGCCCCGGATGGCCCGGACCGGCATGGGTGGTGCTCCTTCGTGCAGTGGTACGGAGGCCTCGGGCGGCCTCAGAGGTCGACGGCGGACATGAGGGTCCCGAGCTCGGTGCGCCCGAGGACGCGCGTCGTGCCGGGGCGCAGGTTGCCGAGCGCGATCGGGCCGATGCGGGTGCGCACGAGGCGGGTCACTGGGTGACCGACCTCCTCGAACATGCGGCGCACGACGCGGTTGCGGCCCGAGTGCAGCACGATCTCGACCATCGTCTGGTCGGCGACCTGGTCGACCACGCGGTAGGAGTCGGCGCGCACGACGCCGTCCTCGAGCTCGATGCCGTGCAGGAACTTGTTCGCGACGTTGCCGGGAAGCTTGCCCTGCACCGTCACGAGGTACGTCTTCGCGATCTCGTGGGAGGGGTGCGCGAGGCGGTTCGCGAGCTCGCCGTCGTTCGTCAGCAGGAGCAGCCCCTCGCTGTCGGCGTCGAGCCGCCCGACGTGGAAAAGCCGCTCCGAGCGGTCGGCGACGAAGTCGGTGAGCGACGTGCGCCCGTCCGGGTCGTGCATGGTCGACACGACGCCCCGCGGCTTGTTGAGCGCGAGCGTGACGCGCGACGTGTCGAGCTGCAGCCGCAGGCCGTCCACGTGCACGACGGCGGTCGCCGGGTCGATGCGCACGCCCAGCTCGCGCACCTGCACCCCGTCGACCTCGACGCGGCCGTCGGCGATGAGCTCCTCGCACGCACGGCGCGACCCCAGACCGGCCGACGCGAGGACCTTCTGCAGGCGCACGCCGTCCTCGACGTGCACGTCGCGCACCGGCTCCGCCGGATCCGCGCGCGGACGACGTCGCTGCTGCTGGGCCGCGGCAGGCCGTGCGCCAGGACCGACCCGCGCGCCTCGCCCGGCACCGCCCGGTGCACCGCCCCGACCCGCCGCACCGCGACCGGCGCCGCCTGCCGCGCGACCTGCGCCGGCTGCGCCGCCCGCACCACGTCCGCTCCCGGCCGCACCACGTCCGCTCCCGGCCGCACCACGTCCGCTCCCGGCCGCACCACGTCCGCTCCCGGCCGCACCACGTCCGGCGCCGCCCGTGCCCCGTCCGGCATCGCGGCCCTGCGCGTCGTCGCGTCGACGTGCCCCGTCGCCGTCCCGGCGTCGGTCTGCTGTGCTCATCGCTGTCCTTCGTCCGTGCCCTCGTCGTGCGCCGGGTCGGTCGACCCGGCGTCGTCGGGCGTCTGTGCCGCCGAGGGCTGCCGCGGGCCGGCCGACCGGAGGTCGGCGAGCCCGTCGATCCCCTCGAGATCGTCCATCCCCGGCAGGTGCGGCGCGAGCGGCGGCAGCTCGTCGAGCGACGTGAAGCCCATGCGCTCGAGGAAGTACCCGGTCGTGCCGAACAGACCGGCGCCCGTGTGCGGGTCCTGCCCGACCTCGGCCACGAGCCCCCGCGCGGCGAGCGTGCGCACCACGCCGTCGACGTTCACGCCCCGGACCGCGGACACCTGCCCCCGGCTGACCGGTTGACGGTACGCGATGACGGCCAGAGTCTCCAACGCCGCCTGGGTCAGCCGGGCCGTCTGACCGCCCCGGACGAACCGCCCGACGGCCTCCGCGTGCGCGGGCGCGGAGTACACCCGCCAGCCACCGCCTGCCTCGCGCAGCTCGAACCCGCGCGGCCGGGAGCCGTCGTCGCCGCGATACTCGGCCGCGAGGGTGACGAGCGTCTCGGCGACCTCGTCCGTCGGCACGGCGAGCGCCGCGGCCAGCTCGACCACGGGGATCGGCTCGTCCGCGACCATGAGCACGGCCTCGAGAGCGGCGGGTAGCCCGCCCGGCAGCCCGTGCACGTCGGGCAGGTCGGCGGCGTCGTCCGCCGTCACCGCTGCGTCCTCGACGGTCCGGTCGTCCTCGACCTCGGTCACGCGTGCACCTCCGTCATGTCACGCTCCAGGACGGCGTCCTGGTCGCGTGCCTGCTCGTCGTCGTACCGCTCCGGCACCGGGCCGGGCGCGGTGGGGACCGCGCCCGGGTCCCGCTCGTCGTCCTCGTCGAACTCGCTGCCGACGCCGGCCGCCAGGCCCGCGTCGTCCTCGCCCGCCCACCGGACGGTGAGCTCGCCGAGCGGGGAGACCTGGTCGAACCCGACGAGCCCTTCGCGGAAGAGCTCGAGCAGCGCGAGGAACCGCGCGACCACCACGACCGTCTCCCCCGCGTCCGCGACGAGGGCGCGGAACGTCGTCGCGCCCTGGCGCCGGACGCGCTCCGCCACGACGTCGGCCTGCTCGCGCACGCTGACCGCCGGGGCGTGCAGGTGCGCGAGGTCCACCCCGGGCGGCGGCGCCTTCGGCGCGAGCGCGGCCGCGGCGAGCGCCGCGAGGCGGTCGGGACCCATCGTCCACACGAGCTCCGGCAGGAGCGCGGCGAGGTGCGGCTCGAGCTGCACGACGCGCGGGAACCGACGGCCCTGGCTCTCGAGCCGCTCCGCGAGCACGCCCGAGACCTCCTTGTACGCGCGGTACTGGAGGAGACGGACGAACAGCAGGTCCCGCGCCTCCAGGAGCGCGAGGTCGTCCTCGTCGTCGACGATCCCCGACGGGAGGAGCCGCGCCGCCTTGAGATCGAGCAGGGTCGCGGCGACGACGAGGAACTCGCTCGCGGTCCCGAGGTCCCAGCCGGGGTGCTCCTCGCCCGCGGCGTGCGCCGCGGTCGCCGCGCGCTCCTGCTCCCGGATGTGGGCGATGAAGTCGTCGGTCACGCGCCCGAGCGCGATCTCCGTGATGTCCAGCTTGTGCTTCGTGATGAGCGACAGCAGCAGGTCGAACGGGCCGTTGAAGTTGTCGAGCCGGACCTCGAAACCGCGCTGCTCGGTGCGCGGGGACGCGGCGTCGGTGTCAGGCGGCGTCGCCACGGGCGACCAGCTCCCGCGCGAGCTGCCGGTAGGCCTGCGCACCCGGGTGGTTCGGCGCGTACACCGTGATGGGCTCGGCGGCGACCGACGCGTCGGGGAACTTCACCGTGCGCCCGATGACCGTCTGGAGCAGCTTGTCGCCGAACGCCTCGTGGACGCGCGCCACGACCTCGCGCGAGTGCAGGGTCCGCGAGTCGAACATCGTGGCGAGGATGCCGTCGACGTCGAGGCGCGGGTTGAGCCGGTCGCGCACCTTCTCGATCGTCTCGACGAGCAGCGCGACGCCGCGCAGCGCGAAGAACTCGCACTCGAGCGGGATGAGCACGCCGTGCGCTGCGGTGAGCGCGTTGACGGTCAGCAGGCCGAGCGACGGCTGGCAGTCGACGAGGATCACGTCGTACTCGTCGACGACCGGGCGCAGCACGCGGGCCAGCACGGACTCGCGCGCGACCTCACCGACGAGCTGGACCTCGGCGGCCGACAGGTCGATGTTCGCGGGCAGGACGTCCAGGTTCTCCACGTCGGTGCTCACGATGACCTCGTGCACGTCGGCGCCGCGCTCCATGAGCAGGTTGTAGACCGTGCGGTCGAGCTCGTGCGGGTTGACCCCGAGGCCGACGGACGCCGCGCCCTGCGGGTCGAAGTCGACGAGGAGGACCCGGCGCCCGCACTCGGCGAGCGCCGCGCCGAGGTTGATCGTCGTGGTCGTCTTGCCGACGCCGCCCTTCTGGTTGCACATCGCGATGATCCGGCCGGGGCCGTGCGACGCGAGCGGCGCAGGGTCGGGGAACACCGGGAGCGGGCGGCCGACGACGTCGACGCGGGGCGCCTCCTCGACGTGCGCCACGGGCTCGGACGACGCGCCCGCCTGCCGGTCCGACGGGGCCTCCGACGGGGCGGCGGGGCGGGCACCGGCACCGGGCGCGGGGTACGTGCCGCCGGTCTCGTGCTGGGTCTCGGCCTGGCTGCTCACGTCCGCCACGGTATCGCAGCCCTCCGCGCCCGCCCGTGCGCACGCGCCCGCGCGCCGCGAGTCCGCTCGAACGATGCACTCTCGCCCGAGTGATGCACGTCTGCGTGCATCACTCGGGCGGTAGCGCATCTCTCGGCGCCCGCAGCGGCGCGTCAGCCGAGCGCGCGGGGGTGCGAGGCGGTGTAGACCTCGCGCAACGTGTCGGGCGTCACGAGCGTGTAGATCTGCGTCGTCGTCACCGACGCGTGGCCGAGTAGCTCCTGGACGACGCGCACGTCCGCACCACCGGCGAGCAGGTGCGTGGCGAACGAGTGACGCAGGGTGTGCGGCGAGATCCGCTCCGGGTGGGCCAGCCCCGCCCGCTCCGCGGCCGTGCGCAGCACCGCCCACGCGCTCTGGCGCGACAGCCGCGCGCCGCGCGTGTTGAGGAACGTCGCAGGAGTGCCCCGGCCGCGCGACGCGAGCTCCGGGCGGCCGCGCACCAGGTAGGCGTCGAGCGCGCGCCGCGCGAACGACCCCACCGGCACGACGCGCTCCTTCCCGCCCTTGCCGAGCAGCCGCACGGCCCCCGAACCGAGGTCCAGGTCGTCGACGTCGAGGTTCACGGCCTCCGAGATGCGCGCTCCCGTCGAGTACACGAGCTCGAGAAGCGCCCGGTCACGCAGCGGCGCGGCACCGTCCCCGGCACCTGCCGCCTCGAGGATGCGCTCGACCTCGTCGGTCGAGATGGCCTTCGGCAGCCGCTTGCTCTGGGCGGGCGGTCGGACGTCCGTCGACGGGTCGCCGTCGGCGAGCCCCTCTGCCGCGCAGAAGCGGTGCCAGCCCCGCACGGCGGCCACGGACCGGGCCGTGGACGACGGCGAGAGGCACGCACCGCCGTCGGACCCCGTGCGCAGGGCCGCGACGTAGAGCGAGACGTCCTCCGGAGCGACGTCGCGCACCGCGTGGTTGCCGCGTCCGGCCAGGAACGCGACGTAGCGCGTCAGGTCGCGACGGTACGCCGCGACGGTGTTCGCCGACAGCCCTCGCTCCACCGCGAGGTGCGCCAGGTACTCGCGCGCCGCCCGGTCCAGGGCGTCAGGCACCACGACGGGCGCGACGGACACCGGTTCAGCGGCTCGGGCGGAGGGCGCAGGGGGCACGGGACCATCATGCCCGTGCCGACGGGCGCGGAGCCGGAGGCGGCCCGGGGACGGCTGTGCCGGCAGGTGTCAGCAGGTGTCAGAAGGGCAGGAACACGTCGACCGCGACGGCGACGAACAGCAGCGTCAGGTAGGTGATCGAGGCGTGGAAGACCTTCATCGCGCCGATCTTGCCGCGCGACGGGTCCTGCGCGCGGCGCAGCATCGTCACGCACGACGTCATGAACCACACGCCGAGGACGGTGGCGACGACGCCGTACACCCAGGTCATGCCCGCGAGCGGCCACAGGGCGAGCGACGACGCGACCATCGCGAGGCCGTACACGATCATCTCGCGCGCGACCTTGCGGTCGTCCGCGACGACCGGGAGCATCGGGACTCCCGCGTTCTCGTAGTCGCGCTTGAACTTGATCGACAGCGGCCAGTAGTGCGGCGGCGTCCAGAAGAAGATGACGAGGAAGAGCGCGACGGCGGCCCAGCTCAGCGAGTCCGCCACCGCGGACCACCCGATGAAGACGGGCATGCAGCCGGCGATCCCGCCCCACACGATGTTCTGCGGGGTGCGGCGCTTGAGGATCATCGTGTAGCCGACCACGTAGATCGCGATGGCGGCGAACGTCAGCCAGGCCGAGAGCGCGTTGACGAGCACGGCGAACCACACGAGCGCCACGACGCCGAGGACCGTCGCGAAGACGAGCGCCGCGCGCGGCGTGACCTCGCCCGTGACGAGCGGACGCCGCTTGGTGCGGTTCATCATCTCGTCGATGTCGCGGTCGAGATAGCAGTTGTAGACGTTCGCGGACGCGGCGGCGAGCGTGCCGCCCACGAGCGTCGCGACGACGAGCCAGAAGCCGGGGAATCCGCCCGCCGCGAGGATCATCGTGGGGACGGTCGTGACGAGCAGGAGCTCGATGATGCGCGGCTTCGTCAGCGCGACGTACGCGCCGACGCGCGCCCTCACCCCGCGAGCGGCGACGGCCGCGGAGGGACGCGCCGTCTCGTCCGCCGACCCGGGGGTCGGCACGGTGCGCGACGGGACTCCGGTCCCGTCGATCGGTGCCTGGCTCGTGGTGTGCACGCGCTTCGGTGTTCCGTTCTGAGGTGGGGGGCGAGCGGGGACGGACCACCGGCCGTCCCCGAGCATCGTACGTCGCGACCTGCGCCGGGGCCGACCGCACCGGCCCGCATATTGTGTGAGATCCGACCGAAATCCACGACGTGAGCACCCACCGGGCGTGAACCCGGTACGCGTATAGGCTGGGTGCCGCAACCGCGCTGCGCCGCTCCGTGCCCGTCGTCCACTCGACCGGCGGGTCGCGCCGTCCCAGCCGGGCCCCGACGACGTCGGGGCGCACCGGCAGGGACAGGTCGACGGTTGCTTCGAGTTGTCGCGAGGATCCGGGGCGCGCGCTCCGGACGGGAATGAGGTTCGGTGAACGCGTTGCCCCCTGCTCACACGCCCCTGGACTGGACGGACCTGGACGACCGGGCCGTCAAGGCGATCAAGGCGCTCGCCGCCGACGCCGTCGAGAAGGTCGGCAACGGCCACCCGGGCACGGCGATCTCGCTGGCCCCGGCCGCCTACCTGCTGTTCCAGAAGGTCATGCGTCACGACCCGGCCGACTCGCACTGGGTCGGTCGCGACCGCTTCGTGCTGTCTGCGGGCCACTCGTCGCTCACGCTGTACCTGCAGCTCTTCCTCGCGGGCTACGGCCTCGAGATGGACGACATCGCGGCGCTGCGCACGTGGGGCTCCAAGACCCCCGGCCACCCCGAGTACAAGCACACCAACGGCGTCGAGATCACGACCGGGCCGCTCGGCCAGGGCCTCGCGTCCGCGGTCGGCATGGCCTTCGCGTCGCGCCGCGAGCGCGGCCTGCTCGACCCGAACGCCGCCCCGGGCGAGTCGCCGTTCGACCACCACGTCTACGTCATCGCCTCCGACGGCGACCTGCAGGAGGGCGTGACGTCCGAGGCCTCCTCGCTCGCCGGCCACCAGCAGCTCGGCAACCTCGTGGTGATCTGGGACGACAACAAGATCTCGATCGAGGACGACACCGACATCGCGTTCACGGAGGACGTCCTCGCGCGCTACGCGGCGTACGGGTGGCACACCCAGCGCGTCGACTTCACGAACGGCGGCACGGGCTACGCCGAGGACGTCGACGCCCTCGGTGCGGCCCTCGAGGCGGCGCGCGCCGAGACGGGCAAGCCGTCGATCATCGCGCTGCGCACGATCATCGGCTGGCCGTCGCCCACCAAGCAGAACACCGGCGGCATCCACGGCTCCGCGATGGGCGCCGACGAGGTCCGCGGCCTCAAGGTCGAGCTCGGCCTCGACCCCGAGGCGACGTTCGCCATCGACGACGACGTGCTCGCACACACCCGGTCCGTCGCCGAGCGCCAGGGCGACCAGCGCGCCGCGTGGGACACCGCGTTCGAGGCCTGGAAGACGGCGAGCCCGGCCGGCGTCGAGCTGCTCGAGCGCCTCACCACGCGCACCCTCCCCGACGGCTGGGAGGACTCGCTCCCCTCGTTCGAGGCCGGCAAGGACGTCGCGACGCGCGCCGCCTCGGGCAAGGTCCTCACCGCGCTCAAGGACGTGCTCCCCGAGCTGTGGGGCGGCTCCGCCGACCTCGCCGGCTCGAACAACACGACCATGGACGGCGAGCCGTCGTTCGTGCCGGTCGAGCACGCCACGAAGAAGTTCCCCGGGAACGAGTACGGCCGCACGCTGCACTTCGGCATCCGCGAGCACGCGATGGGCTCGATCCTCAACGGGATCGTGCTGCACGGCGGCACGCGCGCCTACGGCGGCACGTTCCTCACGTTCTCCGACTACATGCGCCCGGCGGTCCGCCTGGCCGCGCTCATGCAGATCCCGTCGACGTTCGTGTGGACGCACGACTCCATCGGGCTCGGCGAGGACGGGCCGACGCACCAGCCGATCGAGCACCTCGCGGCGCTGCGCGCCATCCCGGGCCTCGACGTCGTGCGTCCCGCCGACGCCAACGAGGTCGCATGGGCCTGGCGCACGATCCTCGAGACGACCGAGCGCCCCGCCGGCCTGATCCTCACGCGCCAGAACGTCCCGACGTTCCCGCGCGGCACGGACGGCTACGCGGACGCGTCGGGCACGGCGCGCGGCGGCTACGTGCTCGTCGACGCCGAGGGCACCCCCGACGTCATCCTCCTGGGCACCGGCTCCGAGGTGCAGCTCGCCGTCGCGGCGCGCGAGCAGCTCGCCGCCGAGGGCGTGCAGGCCCGCGTGGTCTCGCTGCCGAGCCGTGAGTGGTTCGACCTGCAGGACGACGCGTACCGCGAGTCGGTCCTGCCGTCGTCGGTGCGGGCCCGTGTCTCCGTCGAGGCGGGCGTGGCGCAGGGCTGGCGCGAGCTGGTCGGCGACGCCGGGCGCATCGTGAGCATCGAGCACTACGGGGCGTCGGCCGACTACAAGGTCCTCTACCGCGAGTTCGGCATCACGGCCGAGGCCGTCGCCGCAGCGGCGCACGAGTCGATCGCCGCGGCGCGCGGCGGTGCCGCCCCCGGTGGCCCGGCGAAGCCCGTCGAGGGCGGCACTGGCGACCTCGCCTGACCGACCGTAGATTCCGAGGTGGGGCCCCGGTCCCGGCGCCCCACCTCGGACCTGCGCCACGGATCATGCACCCGTGGCACCGCGCCGGGACGGACCGACGGGGCCGACGCGGCCCCGCCGAGGTACCACGAGAGGACCCCTGATGACGCAGACCACCGTCCCCGGACCGATCGAGCAGCTCACGCAGGCAGGGGTGTCGATCTGGCTCGACGACCTCTCCCGCGAGCGCCTGCGCTCCGGCAACCTCGCGGACCTCGTCGCCACGCGCGGCGTCGTCGGCGTGACGACGAACCCCACGATCTTCGCCGCCGCCCTGTCGAAGGGCGACGCCTACGACGAGCAGCTCGCCGAGCTCGCGCCGGCCGGTACCGACGCCGCAGCCGTGGAGGCCGCTGTCGAGCGCATCACGACCGACGACGTCCGCGCGGCAGCCGACCTCCTGCGCCCGCTGTACGACTCCACCGAAGGGGTCGACGGGCGGGTCTCGATCGAGGTCGACCCGCGGCTCGCGAACCAGGACGCGGCGGCCACCGTCGAGGTCGCCGAGCGCCTGTGGCGCACGATCGACCGCCCCAACGTCTACATCAAGATCCCCGCCACGCTGCCCGGTCTGGAGGCGATCACCCGGACGCTCGCGCAGGGGATCAGCGTCAACGTCACGCTGATCTTCTCGCTCGAGCGCTACCGCGCCGTCATGGACGCGTTCGCCACCGGGCTGGAGCAGGCGCGCGCCGCAGGGATCGACCTCGCGCCGATCGGCTCGGTCGCGTCCTTCTTCGTCTCGCGCGTCGACACCGCGGTGGACGCTGCCCTGGAGAAGGTGGGCACGCCGGAGGCGCTGGACCTGCGCGGCCAGGCGGCGATCGCCAACGCGCGTCTCGCGTTCGAGGCCTACGAGGAGTTCAGCGGCACGGACCGCTGGCGCTCGCTCGCCGCGGCCGGCGCCCACCCGCAGCGTCCGCTCTGGGCGTCCACCGGCGTGAAGAACCCCGAGTACCGCGACACGATGTACGTGGACGAGCTCGTGACCGACGGCGTGGTGAACACGATGCCCGAGGGCACGCTCCAGGCGTTCGCGGACCACGGCGTCGTGACCGGCGACACGGTGACGGGGACGGCCGCCGCGGCGCGCCGCACGATCGAGACCGTCGAGTCGTTCGGGGTCTCGCTCACCGAGGTGACCGCCCGCCTCGAGGCCGAGGGCGTGCGCAAGTTCGAGGACAGCTGGACGGAGCTTCTCGAGACCACCGCGGAGAACCTGCGCCAGGTCGCCGACCAGGGCTGACGCCCGTCCGGTCCGCGAGCAGAACCCCCGGGCGTGCCGGGTTCCCTCCTAGGATCGCGGCACGCCTCAGAACTCTCCCATCCTTCGAACGGAACGGTGCCACCAGGTGAGACCGGCCAAGATCACGGCAGAGCACAACCCCCTGCGCGACCCCCTCGACCTGCGACTGCCCCGCATCGCAGGCCCGTGCGGGCTCGTCATCTTCGGCGTGACGGGTGACCTCGCGCGCAAGAAGCTCATGCCCGCGGTGTACGACCTCGCGAACCGCGGTCTCCTCCCCCCGGGCTTCGCCCTCACCGGCTTCGCGCGTCGCGACTGGGAGGACCAGGACTTCGCCCAGGTCGTCCACGACGCGGTCAAGGAGCACGCGCGCACCCCGTTCCGGGAGGCGACGTGGCGCCAGCTCGCGGAAGGCATCCGCTTCGTGCAGGGCTCGTTCGACGACGACGCCGCGTTCGAGCGCCTGCGCGAGACCGTCGAGACCCTGGACGCGGAGCGCGGCACGGGCGGCAACCACGCGTTCTACCTGTCGGTCCCGCCGAGCGCGTTCCCCGTCGTGTGCCGCCAGCTCGCGGAGTCCGGGCTGTCGAAGTCCGAGGAGGACGCGTGGCGGCGCGTCGTCATCGAGAAGCCCTTCGGCCACGACCTGGAGAGCGCCCGCGAGCTCGACGCGGTCGTCTCCGAGGTCTTCCCGCCCGACTCGGTCTTCCGCATCGACCACTACCTCGGCAAGGAGACGGTCCAGAACCTCCTCGCCCTGCGGTTCGCGAACCAGATGTTCGAGCCGATCTGGAACGCGCACTACGTCGACCACGTGCAGATCACCATGGCCGAGGACATCGGCATCGGTGGCCGCGCGGGGTACTACGACGGCATCGGCGCCGCGCGCGACGTCATCCAGAACCACCTGCTGCAGCTCCTCGCGCTCGTCGCGATGGAGGAGCCGGTCTCGTTCGACGCGCCGTCGCTGCGCGCCGAGAAGATCAAGGCCCTGTCCTCCGTGCGGGTGCCGCGCGAGCTGTCGCGGCACACGGCGCGCGGCCAGTACGCCGCCGGTCTCCAGGGTGGCGAGGAGGTCATCGGCTTCCTCGACGAGGACGGCATCTCCGCGGACTCCAAGACCGAGACCTACGCCGCGATCCGCGTCGACATCGACAACCGCCGCTGGGCGGGCGTGCCGTTCTACCTGCGCACCGGCAAGCGCCTCGGGCGACGCGTGACCGAGGTCGCCGTCGTGTTCAAGAAGGCACCGCACCTGCCGTTCGAGACGTCGCAGGCGTCCGACCTCGGCAACAACGCCCTCGTCATCCGCGTCCAGCCCGACGAGGGCGTGACGATGCGCTTCGGTGCGAAGGTCCCCGGGACGGCGATGGAGGTGCGCGACGTCACGATGGACTTCGGTTACGGCCACGCCTTCACCGAGTCGTCCCCCGAGGCCTACGAGCGCCTGATCCTCGACGTCCTGCTCGGCGACCCGCCGCTGTTCCCCACCCGTGAGGAGGTCGAGCTCTCGTGGAAGATCCTCGACCCGATCACGGCGCACTGGGCCGCGAAGGGCACGCCCGACCAGTACCGCTCCGGCACCTGGGGCCCGGCGTCCGCCGACGAGATGCTCGCGCGCGACGGCCGCTCGTGGCGGCGGCCGTGAGCCCCCGCACCGCCCCGCGCCACCTCGCCGGCCGCACCGCCGGACGGCCCCGACCCGCGCGCCGCTCGGCGCGCACCGTCAGCACGCGACCGGGGAGGACCCCGCGATGATCATCGATCTGCCCGACACCACGACGAACGCGGTGAACAAGCGCCTCGTGCGCCTCCGGGACGAGGGGGGCGCGATCGCCCTCGGCCGTGTCCTGACGCTCGTCGTCATCGCGCGCGAGTCCGACGTCGAGACCTCGATCGAGGCCGCGAACGACGCGAGCCGCGAGCACCCGTGCCGGGTCGTGGTCGTGGCTCCCGCCTCGCGCGGCAGCAGCGCGCGCCTCGACGCCCAGATCCGAGTGGGCGGCGACGCCGGCGCGTCAGAGGTCGTCGTGCTGCGCACCTCCGGTCCCCTGCGCGAGCACGCCGACACCCTGGTCATGCCCCTCCTGCTGCCCGACGCACCGATCGTCGTGTGGTGGCCCGGCGAGCCGCCGGCCTCACCGGACGACGACCCGGTCGGTGCGATGGCGCAGCGACGGATCACGGACTCCATCACGGCCAAGGACCCCGAGGCGACGCTCGCCGCGCTCGCCACGACCTACGGTCCCGGGGACTCGGACCTCGCGTGGGCACGCGTCACGCTGTGGCGGGGTCTCATCGCCGCGGCCCTCGACCAGCCGCCGTACGACCCGGTGACCAGCGTGACCGTCGAGGGGCAGGCCAAGCACACGTCGCTCGACCTGCTCGCCGCGTGGCTCGGTCAGCGTCTTCGCTGCCCCGCGGAGGTCGTGCGACGCCGCGGCGCCGAGGCGATCACGCGCGTGACGCTCGAGCGCAAGAGCGGCGCGGTCATCCTCGACCGGCCCGACGGCCGCACGGTGACGATCAGCCAGCCCGGCAAGCCGGACCGACGGGTCGCCCTGCCCATCCGCACGCTCAGCGAAGCCCTCATCGAGGAGCTGCGTCGTCTCGACCCCGACGAGGTCTACGGCGAGGTGCTCACCAAGGGGCTCACCAAGGTGGGCGCGTGAGCGGCGACGGCGCGACGGCCCACGGGGTCGCCCACGCCTCCCACGCACGCCTCGTCGTCGTGCACCCGGACGGTGCCGTCCTCGCCGAGGCCGTCGCCTCGCGTCTCGTGACGCGTCTCCTCGACGTGCAGTCGACGCGCCGGCCCGTGCACGTCGTCCTGACGGGCGGGACGGTCGGGATCGCGAGCCTCGCGGCGCTGGCGCGCCACCCTGCACGGGACGCCGTCGACTGGTCCGGCGTGCACCTGTGGTGGGGGGACGAGCGCTTCCTCCCGTCCGGGGATCCCGAGCGCAACGAGACGCAGGCCCGCGACGCGCTCCTGGACCAGCTGCCCCACCTCCCCGCGGAGAACGTGCACCCGATGCCGGCGGCCGACGTCGTCGCGACGCCGGAGGACTCCGCGGCGCGGTACGCGGAAGAGCTCGCCGCGCACGCCGTCGGCGGCTCGGCCGTCCCGGAGTTCGACGTCCTGCTCCTCGGGATGGGGCCGGACGGTCACGTCGCCTCGTTGTTCCCCGGCCACCCCGGCCTGGACGTGTCAGGGGTGCCGACGGCGGGTGTGCACGGGTCGCCGAAGCCTCCGCCGGAGCGCGTGACCCTGACGTTCGAGGCCCTCGCGGCCGCGCGCCAGGTGTGGGTCGTCGCGGCGGGCGCGGAGAAGGCGCCGGCAGTGGCGTCGGCTCTCGGCGGCGCAGACCGGCACGACACCCCCGCTGCCGCCGTCGCAGGGACCGAGCGCACGCTCTGGCTCGTCGACGTCGCGGCAGCCGGGACCGGCGACGCGGCCGAGGTCAGGGCGAAGGGCTAGACCCGGTCCATCCGCGTGCGCGGCCGCACCTCTCGGCCACGCACCTCACGACGACGGCCCGCCTCCCCACGCTCGGCGTGGAGGGGCGGGCCGTCCCGTTCGGGTCTCGTCGGGGGGCGCCTGCGTGCGGCGACCCGGTGACGCGTGACGCGGAGCCAGCAGGTGTTCTCAGCGTCCGCGGCGGGCGCGCAGCGCGGCCAGGGCCTCGTCGAGGATCGCGACGCCGTCCTCGTCGGAGCGCCGCTCCTTCACGTACGCGAGGTGCGTCTTGTAGGGCTCGTTGCGCACCGGGACCGGCGGGTTCTCGGGGTCCTGGCCGGCGGGAAAGCCGCACCGCGGGCAGTCCCAGGTCTCGGGCGCCTGGATGTCGGCCTCCGACGAGAAGCTGGGCCGGGTCTCGTGGCCGTTGGCGCACCAGTACGAGACCCCGAACCGGGGAGCCATGTCGCCGCGCTCGGACTCGCCGAGCGGCCCGGCACCCACCCGCGACCCGCGGATCGCGCTACCACCTGCCACGTCTACTCCCCCGTCATGCGTGCCACCGTCGGCACCCGGTCGTTGCAGGCGGAGCACCTCGCCCCGCCCGACGCCGCCCCGTCCGGGGCGGCGTGGTCAGCTCACCTTCTGGATCAGACCCAGCAGGACGATGACGACGGCCCAGACGAGCGCGAAGGTCACCGTGATGCGGTTGAGGTTGCGCTCGGCGACGCCGGAGCTGCCCACGGAGCTCGAGATCCCGCCGCCGAACATGTCGGAGAGGCCGCCGCCCTTGCCCTTGTGCATGAGCACGAGCAGGGTGAGGAAGCCGCTGGTGAGAACCAGCAGGATCTGGAGGATGATGCGCAGCACGTCCACGAGTACGTCCTTGAGGCTCAGGGCCGGCTCGACGAGGTCGAGGGCGACCGCACGGTTGTCGTGCGCAGGCCGTGGCCTGCCGCACAGGGGACAAGAGTAGGCGACGCGGGGCCGCCACGGCCAACCTCCGCCGCGGCGTCTCGCGTGCTGGCCACCGCCGCCCGTCCCGCAGGCGGGTACGGAGCCCGTGCAGGGCGACCGCCGGGGCCAGGCCGCCCGCGGTCCCCGGTGCGCGACGCGACCGGGGACCACGGGCACGGCTCACGCGGTGGCGTGCGCCTGGTAGCGCGCGATCTTCGCGAACTCCTCGGGGTCGAGGCTCGCGCCGCCGACGAGCGCGCCGTCGACGTCCGGCTGCGCCATGATCGCGGCGACGTTCGACGACTTCACCGAACCGCCGTAGAGCACG
The DNA here is from genome assembly GCF_051294865.1 of Cellulosimicrobium sp. PMB13. Lineage (NCBI taxonomy): Bacteria > Bacillati > Actinomycetota > Actinomycetes > Micrococcales > Promicromonosporaceae > Cellulosimicrobium > Cellulosimicrobium sp. PMB13. The sequence continues at coordinate 3,272,159 of NZ_CP145910.1, forward strand.
CGCGTCGCCGCGGCGACGTCGCCGTCGTACAGGTCGCCGAGGGCGCCACGGATCGCGCCGCAGACCTCCTGGGCGTCCTCGGGCGTCGCCACCTCGCCCGTCCCGATGGCCCAGACGGGCTCGTAGGCGATGACGAGGTCGGCGATCTGCGCCGCCGGGAGCCCGGCCAGCGCGCCCTCGACCTGGGCGAGCGTGTAGGCGATCTGCTCGCCCGCCTTGCGCACGTCCAGGCCCTCACCGACGCAGAGGATCGGGGCGAGGCCCTGACCGACGGCCGCGACGATCTTCGCGTTGACCAGCGCGTCCGACTCGCCGTGGTACTGCCTGCGCTCGGAGTGCCCGATCGCGACGTACGAGACGCCGAGCTTCGCGAGCATCGAGGCCGAGATCTCGCCGGTGTACGCGCCCTCGGCGTGCGCCGAGACGTCCTGCGCGCCGTACTTCAGCTCGAGCTTGTCGGCGTCCACCAGCGTCTGCACGGAGCGCAGGTCGGTGAAGGGCGGCAGCACGGCGACCTCGACGGCCGAGTAGTCGTGCTTCGCGTCCTTGAGGGTCCATGCCAGCTTCTGCACGGTGTGCGTCGCCTGGTGGTGGTCCAGGTTCATCTTCCAGTTGCCCGCCATGAGCGGGGTGCGGTTCGCCACGGTCTCGTCTTCTCTCGTCATGGCGCGCGGCCCCGGTCCTCCCGGGGCCGCGCGTCGGGGATGGTGCAGGGGCGGGATCAGGCCTCGAGGACCGAGATCCCCGGCAGGTCCTTGCCCTCGAGGAACTCGAGGCTCGCGCCGCCACCGGTGGAGATGTGGCTGAAGCCGGCCTCGTCGAACCCGAGGGTGCGCACGGCCGCTGCGGAGTCGCCGCCGCCGACGATCGTGAACGCGCCCTGCGCGGTCGCGTCGACGAGCGCCTGGGCCACGGCCCGCGTGCCGCCGGCGAACGCGTCGAACTCGAACACACCCATCGGGCCGTTCCACACGACCGTCTTCGCGTCGACGATCTTGCTCGCGAACAGCTCGGCCGACGCCGGGCCGATGTCCAGGCCGATCTTGTCGGCGGGGATCGCGTCGGCGGCGACGACCTCGTGCGGCGAGTCGGCCGCGAACGCGTCCGCCACGACGATGTCGGTCGGCAGGACGATCTCGACGCCGTTCTTCTCGGCGTCCGCGAGGTACCCCTTCACCGTGTCGATCTGGTCGGCCTCGAGCAGCGACTTGCCGACCTGGTGGCCCTGGGCCGCGAGGAACGTGAAGACCATGCCGCCGCCGATGAGCAGGCGGTCGGCCTTGGTGAGCAGGTTGGCGATGACGCCGAGCTTGTCGGAGACCTTCGAGCCGCCGAGCACGACCGCGTACGGCCGCTGCGGGTCCTCGGTCGCGCGCTTGAGGGAGTCGACCTCCTTGAGAACGAGCTCGCCGACGGCGGCGGGCAGCACCTGCGCGACGTCGTAGACGGACGCCTGCTTGCGGTGCACGACCCCGAACCCGTCGGACACGAACGCGTCCGCGAGGCCCGCGAGGTCGTTCGCGAGGGACTGGCGCTCGGTCTCGTCCTTGGACGTCTCGCGCGCGTCGAAGCGGATGTTCTCCAGGAGGGCGACTTCGCCCTCGCCGAGCGCCTCGACGGTCGACTGCGCCGACGCGCCGACGACGTCCTGCGCGAGATGCACCGGGACGCCGAGCAGCTCGCCGAGGCGGGCCGCGACCGGCGCGAGGGAGTACTTCGCGTCCGGCTCGCCCTTGGGGCGGCCGAGGTGCGCCGTGACGATCACCTTCGCGCCGGCGTCGGTGAGCTTCTTCAGCGTGGGCAGGGCGGCGCGGATGCGGCCGTCGTCCGTGATGGTCGTCCCGTCGAGCGGGACGTTGAAGTCCGAGCGGACCAGCACGCGCTTGCCGCGCAGGTCGCCCAGGTCGTCGATGGTCTTCATGCGGTCTCCTACGGTTCGGTCGCCGTCGTGCGGGGCGCCGGCGTCCTGCCGGCGCGGCCCGCACATGAGGACGTCCGCGTGCGCGTCACCGGCCGTGGCCGGGGACGCGCACGCGGACGCATGGTGCTGCTCAGGGCTGGCGCTACGGGAGCGGCAGGGTCAGAGCTTGTCGCCGACCAGCTGGGTCAGCGCGACGAGGCTGTTCGAGTAGCCCCACTCGTTGTCGTACCAAGAGACGACCTTGACCTGGTCGCCGATCACCTTGGTGAGCTTCGAGTCGAAGATGCTCTGGTGGGGGTCGGTGACGATGTCGCTCGAGACGATCTCGTCCTCGACGTAGGACAGGACGCCCTTGAGCGGGCCCTCGGCGGCAGCCTTGACCGCGGCGTTGACCTCCTCGACCGTGACCTCCTTGGAGGCGGTGAAGGTGAGGTCCGTGGCCGAGCCGGTGATCGTCGGCACGCGGAGCGCGAAGCCGTCGAGCTTGCCCTTGAGCTCGGGGAGCACGAGGGAGACGGCCTTGGCGGCACCCGTCGAGGTGGGGACGATGTTCTGCGCGGCGGCACGGGCGCGGCGCAGGTCGCGGTGCGGGCCGTCCTGCAGGTTCTGGTCACCCGTGTAGGCGTGGATCGTGGTCATGAGGCCACGCTCGATGCCGATCGAGTCGTTGAGCGCCTTCGCGAGCGGGGCGAGGCAGTTCGTGGTGCACGACGCGTTGGAGATGATGTGGTGCGCCGCCGGGTCGTACTGGTCCGAGTTGACGCCGACGACGAACGTCGCGTCCTCGTTCTTCGCCGGGGCGGAGATGATGACCTTCTTGGCGCCGCCGTCGATGTGCGCCTTGGCCTTCGTCGCGTCGGTGAAGAAGCCGGTCGACTCGATGACGATGTCGGCGCCCAGCTCGCCCCACGGGAGGTTGGCCGGGTCGCGCTCGGCGAGCGCACGGATCTTCTTGCCGTCGACGATGATGTTCTCGTCGTCGAAGTCCACGCTCAGGGGGAAACGGCCGAGGACCGTGTCGTACTTGAGCAGGTGCGCCAGCGTCTTGTTGTCCGTGAGGTCGTTGACCCCCACGATCTCGATGTCAGCGCCCGACGCCACGATGGCGCGGTAGAAGTTCCGTCCGATACGGCCGAAGCCGTTGATACCGACGCGGATGGTCACAATGCCCTCCTCAGGGCGCGCCGGGTGTACCGACGCACACGGTTGATGCCGAACGATCACGTACGACGGCGTACGCAGGTGGTGATCACGCTCGTGCTCGCTGCCCGATCATCGGCTCAGCACCCGTCGTGCTCGCGGGAACGCCACGGCGACAGCCGGGACCACCCACGCCCACGAGGGGTGTCAGCGAAGGAGCACGTCGTTGTCACCTGACGTACCCGAGCCTATACCAACACCTCTCCATCGTGTGACCTGGATCCCACACTTCGGGACCATGGTCCCGAACGTGCGTGCCGTCTACGGTGCCACGTGTCGCGGGGCGCGCAACAGGACCGGGACCGCGGGCTGCCCGCACCGTCGTGCGCCGAGGTCGGGCCCCTCAGAGGTCGAGGAGCTCGGGGCTCAGGCCGGCCTCGGTGTCGGGGATGCCCAGCTCGGCCGCCTTCTTGTCCGCGGTCGAGAGCAGCCGGCGGATGCGGCCGGCGACGGCGTCCTTGGTCAGCGGCGGGTCGGCGAGCTGGCCGAGCTCCTCGAGGGACGCCTGCTTGTGCGCCAGGCGCAGCTCGCCCGCCTCGCGCAGGTGGTCGGGGAGGTCGGGGCCGAGGATCTCGAAGGCGCGCTCGACGCGGGCGCCCGCCGCCACGGCGGCCCGTGCCGAGCGGCGCAGGTTGGCGTCGTCGAAGTTCGCGAGGCGGTTCGCCGTGCCGCGGACCTCGCGACGCGTGCGCCGCTCCTCCCAGACGAGGACGGCGTCGTGCGCGCCGAGCCGCGTGAGGAGCGCGCTGATCGCGTCGCCGTCGCGGATGACCACACGGTCGATGCCGCGCACCTCGCGCGACTTCGCGGAGATCCCCAGCCGTCGCGCTGCGCCCACGAGCGCGAGCGCGGCCTCGGGGCCGGGGCACGTGACCTCGAGCGCGGACGAGCGTCCCGGCTCCGTGAGCGAGCCGTGCGCGAGGAACGCGCCGCGCCACGCCGCCTCGGACTCCTCGACCCCACCGGAGACGACCTGCGGCGGCAGTCCGCGCACGGGGCGGCCCCGCTGGTCCAGGAGCCCCGTCTGGCGGGCGAGCGACTCGCCGTCGCGCACGACGCGCACCACGTAGCGGCTGCTCTTGCGCAGGCCGCCCGCCGAGACGACGATCAGCTCGCTCGTGTGGCCGTAGACGTCCGCGATGGTCTCGCGCAGGCGCCGGGCGGCGATCGCGGTGTCGAGCTCGGCCTCGATGACGATGCGGCCGGAGATGAGGTGCAGCCCGCCGGAGAAGCGGAGCATCGCCGAGACCTCGGCCTTGCGGCAGGAGGTCTTGTCCACCCGCACCCGTGCCAGCTCGTCCTTCACCTGTGCCGTGAGCGCCATGGCGACATCCTGCCATCGATCGGGGGGCCGGGCGGGCGGTGCCGGAGGCACCCGGCCCCGCTCCGCGGGCCCCGGGAGGCCGCGGGCCGATGTCGCAGCGGCCGGTGTCGGGTCAGCGCGTGCGCGTCCCGACGTCGCCGAGGAAGTCGTCGAAGACGTCGCGGTACGCCGCGGCGAGACGCAGGGCGTCGTGGCGCGCCGTGCCGTCACCGAGCGCGACCTGGCGCAGCAGGAGGCGTGCCCCCATGCGCTGGGCCGCCTCGGCCAGCTGCTCCGTGTCCTCGACCGCGGTCGGGTCCGCGACCACGGCGTCGATCAGGAGCCCTGGCGCGTGCTTGTGCAGCGCCTCCAGGTGGTCGGTCGCCGAGAGCCCGTACGTCTCGCCGGCCTCGCTCGACAGGTTGAGCGTCACGCAGCGGCGTGCGCTCGTCTCGTGCAGCGCGGCGGCGAGCTCGGGGACCAGCAGGTGCGGCATGACCGACGAGAACCACGACCCCGGCCCGAGGACGACCCAGTCCGCGTCCCGCACGGCGGCGACCGCCTCGGGGCACGCCGGCGGGTCGGGCGGCACGAGGCGCAGCTGCTCGATGCGTCCGTGGGTCACCGCGACCCGGCTCTGCCCGACGACGGTCTCGAGCCCGTCCCCCGTCCGGACGTCCGCCTCGATCCCCAGCGGCACGGCCGCCATGGGCAGCACGCGACCACGCGCCCCGAGCAGGCGCCCCACCCAGTCGAGACCGGCGACCGGGTCGTCGAGGAGCTCCCAGAGCGCGACGATGAGCAGGTTCCCCACCGCGTGGTTGTCGAGGTCGCCCTCGGACGTGAACCGGTGCTGCAGGAGCGCGCTCCACGTGCGGCCCCACTCGGAGTCGTCGCACAGCGCCGCGAGCGCCATGCGCAGGTCCCCGGGGGGCAGCACGCCCAGCTCGGTGCGCAGGCGCCCGGACGACCCGCCGTCGTCGGCGACGGTGACGACGGCCGTGAGCCGGTCGGACATGAGCCGCAGCGCCGACAGGCTCGCGGACAGCCCGTGACCGCCGCCGAGCGCGACGACCGCCGGGGACCTCCTCGTGACCACGACGGGCTCACTCCTTCCCGAGGTCGCGTGCCGTGACGGTCACGCGCTGGCCCTGCGCGCGCAGGCGCGCGGCGATCGCCTCGCTGATCGCGACGGAGCGGTGCTTGCCGCCGGTGCACCCGACGGCGATCGTGACGTACCGCTTCTCCTCGCCGAGGTAGCCCGCGAGGACCGGCTCGAGGGCGCTGACGTACCGGTCGACGAACTCGACCGCACCCGGTCGTCCGAGGACGTAGTCGCGCACCGGGACGTCCCGCCCGGTGAGGTGGCGCAGCTCGGTGATCCAGTACGGGTTCGCGAGGAACCGCACGTCGACCACGTGGTCGGCGTCGAGCGGCAGCCCGTACTTGAAGCCGAACGAGACGACGTTGATCCGCAGGGTGTCCGGCGTGCCCTCGGCCACGGCAGAGCGCACCTCGCGCGCGAGGTCGTGCACGTTGAGCTCGGACGTGTCGATGACGACGTCGGCGCGCTCCTCGAGGCTCGCGAGCAGGCGGCGCTCCTCGCCGAGCCCGTCGAGGATGCGCCCCTCCCCCTGCAGCGGGTGCGGGCGGCGCACCTGCTCGTACCTGCGGACGAGGACCTCGTCCGAGGCGTCGAGGAAGAGGATCCGGTAGAAGACGCCGTTCTGGCGCAGGTGGTCGAGGACCTCGACCAGGTCGGTGAAGAACTCGCGTCCGCGCACGTCCACGACGGCGCCGATGCGCTCGAGCGTCGAGCCGGACCGCGTCATGAGGTCGACGAGCGGCACGATCATGCGCGGCGGCAGGTTGTCGACCACGTACCAGTCGAGGTCCTCGAGGACCGCGGCGGCGCGCGAGCGCCCCGCACCGGACATGCCGGTGATGATGAGCACCTCCGGCTCGCGGCGCTCGGGAGCGTGCGTGGCCGCCTCGATCGCCGGGATGCCGCTCGGGACCGTGGTCGGGGAGGGTTCCGGTCTCATGGTCCCAGCATGCCAGCCGGTCACCGGCTGACGATGGCGGCGTCCGTGACCGGTGTGTCCGGGCCGGCGGTGCCGGTGGCCGGGGCGTCGGACCCGGCGTCCGGCGTGTCCGTGCCGGCGTCCGGCGCCGTGGTCGTGCGGCCGTCCGCGAGCGCGGCGACGACGGCCTGCGCCGTGCGTGCTCCCATCCCGGGGACCGTCGCGATCTCCTCGGCGCTCGCGGCGCGCAGCCGCTTGACCGAGCCGAAGTGCTTGAGCAGCGCCGCCTTGCGCGCCGGTCCGAGCCCGGGGACCTCGTCGAGCGCCGAGACCGTCATGCCCTTGCTGCGCTTCTTCCGGTGCTGGCTGATCGCGAACCGGTGGGCCTCGTCGCGCACGCGCTGCAGCAGGTAGAGGCCTTCGGACGAGCGCTGGAGGATCACCGGGTAGTCCTCGCCCGGGAGCCAGACCTCCTCGAGGCGCTTCGCCAGGCCGCACAGCGCGACGTCGTCGACACCCAGCTCGGCGAGCGCGCGGGCGGCGGCCGCGACCTGGGGCGGGCCGCCGTCGACCACGACGAGGTTCGGCGGGTACGCGAAGCGCGCACGCCGGTCCGTCGGGGCGTCGGGGTCGACCTCGCCGCTGCGCGGGACGTAGCCGGCGACGGCTGCTGCACGCTGCGCCTCGCGGTCGGCGGCGTCGCCACCGGCGCCGACGTCGTCGGCCTCGAGGTCCAGCTCCACCTCGCCCGAACGCGACCGGTCCGCGACGTACCTCTTGAACCGGCGCGAGATGACCTCGTGCATCGCCGCGGTGTCGTCGCGTGCGCCGTCGCCCTCGGGCCCGCGGATCGTGAAGTGCCGGTACTCGCTCTTGCGGGCGAGACCGTCCTCGAACACGACCATCGAGGCGACCTGGTAGGTGCCCTGGTTGTGCGAGACGTCGTAGCACTCGATCCGCAGCGGCGCGGTGTCGAGGTCGAGCGCCTCCTGGATCTCGCGCAGCGCCTGGCTGCGGGTCGTGAGGTCGCCCGCGCGGCGCGTGCGGTGCAGCGCGAGCGCGTGCTCGGCGTTGGCCCGGACGGTCGCGGCCAGCTCCTTCTTGTCCCCGCGCTGCGGGACGCGCACGTCGACGCGGGCGCCGCGCAGGCCCGTCAGCCACGTGGTGACCTGGTCCGTGTCGGGCGGCAGGACGGGGACGAGCACCTCGCGCGGCACGACGTCGCGGGCGCCGCCGCGCGCCCCCGCCCCGGTGCGCGCGTCGAGAGCCGCGGCCTCCTCCGCCGCACCGTAGACCTGCTGCAGCAGGTGCTCGACGAGCTCGGCGTCCGTGACGTCCTCGACCTTCTCCACGATCCAGCCACGCTGGCCGCGGATGCGGCCACCGCGGACGTGGAACACCTGGACCGCGGCCTCGAGCTCGTCGCCCGCGAGCGCGAACACGTCCGCGTCCGTCGCGTCGCCGAGCACCACGGCGTTCTTCTCCGTGGCTCGCTGGAGCGCACCCAGGTCGTCGCGCAGGCGCGCCGCGGCCTCGTACTCCATCGCGGCGGCGGCCTCGCGCATCTTGCGCTCGAGGCGCTTGACGAAGCGTTGCGTGTCCCCCGCCATGAAGTCGCAGAAGTCCTCCGCGAGCGCCTTGTGGTCCTCGGGCGTGATGCGCCCGACGCACGGCGCCGAGCACTTGTCGATGTAGCCGAGCAGGCACGGCCGGCCCGTCTGGTGGGCGCGCTTGAAGACCCCCGCCGAGCAGGTGCGCACGGGGAAGACGCGCAGCAGGAGGTCAAGCGTCTCGCGGATCGCCCACGCGTGGCCGTACGGGCCGAAGTAGCGCGTGCCGGGACGCTTCGCGCCGCGCATGACCTGGGCCCGGGGGAACTCCTCCCCCATGGTCACCGCGAGGTACGGGTACGACTTGTCGTCGCGGTACTTGACGTTGAACCGCGGGTCGAACTCCTTGATCCACGTGTACTCGAGCGCGAGAGCCTCGACCTCGGTCCCGACGACGGTCCATTCGACGGACGCCGCCGTGGTGACCATGGTCTGGGTGCGGTGGTGGAGGTTGGCGACGTCCTGGAAGTAGCTCGACAGCCGGGAGCGCAGGTTCTTCGCCTTGCCGACGTAGATGACGCGGCCGTGCTCGTCCCGGAACCGGTAGACGCCGGGCGAGGTGGGGATCTCCCCCGGCGCAGGGCGGTACGTCGCGGGGTCAGCCATGGTCTCCAGCGTAGGTCAGCGCACCGACAGCGAGCGGTCCGGTGCGCTGGGTGTGATCCCTGTCACCGGCCGCTAGGGTGACGCCATGAGCGCACAGCACGGCTACGCCGCGACGGTCCGCTGGACCGGCGCCGGCACGAGGGGCACGAGCTCCTACACCTCGTACGACCGGGACCACGACGTGCTCCTCGACGGGCGCCCGCCCCTGCCCGGGTCCGCCGACCCCGCGTTCCGCGGGGACCCGACGCGGTACAGCCCCGAGGAGCTGTTCGTCGTCAGCCTGTCCCAGTGCCACATGCTCTGGTTCCTGCACCTCGCCGCGGCGGCGGGCGTCGTCGTGCGCGAGTACGTCGACGACGTCACCGGCACGATGCGCGTCGAGTCCGGCGGCGAGGGCCAGTTCACCGACGTGACGCTGCACCCGCGCGTCGTGGTCGACGACGGCCCGGGCACCGACGACGAGGCTCTCGCCGTCCTGCACCACCGCGCGCACGATCACTGCTTCATCGCGCGCTCGGTGAACTTCCGCGTCCTCGTCGAGCCGGCACCGGCACGTCGCGCCGTGGCCTGACGGGCGTCAGGCCGCCGAGGCCTTGCGCCGGGTGGTGCTCCGACCGGGACCGGGCTCGTCGGTCGCCCGGCGGGCCCGCGAGGACCTGCCCTTGGCCTTGGTGGCGGCCGGCGTCGGGTCGGCCTGGTCCTGCGCCGGTGCGCCGACCGGCACGTCGGGGTGCTCGTCGAGGATCTCCGCGAGGAACCGCCCGGTGTGGCTCGCGGCGACCCGCGCGACCTGCTCGGGCGTGCCCTGCGCGACGACCTTCCCGCCGCCCGAGCCGCCCTCGGGCCCCATGTCGACGACCCAGTCGGCGCTCTTGATGACGTCGAGGTTGTGCTCGATGACAAGGACGGAGTTGCCCTTGTCGACGAGCGACTGCAGGACTCCGAGCAGCTTGCGGATGTCCTCGAAGTGCAGGCCCGTCGTGGGTTCGTCGAGGACGTAGATCGTGCGCCCCGTCGAGCGCTTCTGCAGCTCGCTCGCGAGCTTCACGCGCTGCGCCTCACCGCCCGAGAGCGTCGGGGCGGGCTGGCCCAGCCGGACGTAGCCGAGCCCGACCTCGACGAGCGTCTTGAGGTGGCGCGAGATCGCCGGGACCGCGGCGAAGAACTCCGCGGCCTCCTCGATCGGCATGTCCAGCACGTCCGCGACCGTCTTGCCCTTGAAGTGCACCTCGAGCGTCTCGCGGTTGTACCGCGCGCCGTGGCACACCTCGCACGGGACGTAGACGTCCGGGAGGAAGTTCATCTCGATCTTCAGCGTGCCGTCGCCCGAGCAGGCCTCGCAGCGCCCGCCCTTGACGTTGAACGAGAAGCGGCCCGGCGTGTAGCCGCGGACCTTGGCCTCGGTGGTCTCGGCGAAGAGCTTGCGGACGTGGTCCCACACGCCCGTGTACGTCGCCGGGTTCGAACGCGGCGTGCGCCCGATCGGGCCCTGGTCGACGTGCACGACCTTGTCCAGGTGGTCGAGCCCGGTGACGCGCGTGTGCCGCCCGGCCACCTGACGGGCGCCGTTGAGCTCGTTCGCGAGCACCGTGTAGAGGATCGAGTTGACCAGGGTCGACTTGCCCGACCCCGACACGCCCGTCACGGCCGTGAACGTCCCGAGCGGGAAGCTCACGTCGATGCCCGTGAGGTTGTGCTCGCGCGCGCCGACGACCGTGATCTGCCGGTCCGGGTCCGTCGGCCGTCGCTCGGCGGGCAGCGGGATGCTCCGCCGCCCGGACAGGTAGGCGCCCGTGACCGACTCCGGCGCCTCGAGCAGCCCGGCGTAGTCGCCTGAGTGCACGACGCGACCGCCGTGCTCGCCCGCACCCGGGCCGATGTCGACGATCCAGTCCGCCGTACGGATGGTGTCCTCGTCGTGCTCGACGACGATGAGCGTGTTCCCGAGGTCGCGCAGGCGCGTGAGCGTCTCGATGAGGCGGCGGTTGTCGCGCTGGTGGAGGCCGATGCTCGGTTCGTCGAGCACGTAGAGGACGCCGACGAGACCGGAGCCGATCTGCGTCGCGAGCCGGATGCGCTGCGCCTCTCCTCCGGACAGCGTCGCCGCCGGGCGCTCGAGCGAGAGGTAGTCCAGGCCGACGTCGAGCAGGAAGCCGAGGCGGGCGTCGATCTCCTTGAGGACCTCCGTGGCGATCGCGCGCTCGCGCTGCCCGAGCTCCAGCGAGCCGAGGAACTGCGCGGCCTCGCGCAGCGGGAGCCGGCACACGTCCCAGATCGACTTCCCGCCGACCTTGACCGCGAGCACCTCGGGCTTGAGGCGCGCGCCGCGGCACACGGGGCACGGCACCTCGCGCATGTACGCCTCGTACTTCTCCTTCGACCAGTCCGACTCGGTCTCGGAGTGACGACGCTCGAGGAACGTGATGACGCCCTCGAAGCCCGTCGAGTACTGCCGCTCGCGGCCCCACCGGTTCTTGTACCGGACGTGGACCTCGTGGTTCTGCCCGTGCAGGACGGCCTTCTTCGCACGCTCGGGCAGCGCCCGCCACGGCGTGTCCATGGAGAAGCCGAGATCGTCGGCGAGCGCCGTCAGGACGCGCTCGAAGTACTCGGACGAGACCTGCGCCCACGGCGCGACGGCGCCCTCGGCCAGCGACTTCTCCTCGTCCGGGATGACGAGGTCCGGGTCCACCTCGAGGCGGAAGCCGATGCCCGTGCACTCGGGGCACGCGCCGTAGGGCGCGTTGAAGGAGAACGTGCGCGGCTCGACCTCGTCGAGAGCGAGCTCGTGGTCGTTGGGGCACGCGCGCTTCTCCGAGAAGCGGCGCTCGCGAGCGGGGTCGTCGGCCTCGGCGTCCACCAGCTCGACGACGACGAGCCCGCCCGCGAGGCCGAGCGCCGTCTCGACGGAGTCGGTGAGCCGGCGCTGCACGCCGTCGCGCGCGACGAGCCGGTCCACGACCACCTCGATGTCGTGCTTGAGCTTCTTCTCGAGCGCCGGCGGGTCGGTGAGCGTGCGGACCTCGCCGTCGACGCGCGCGCGGGCGAAGCCCTTGGCCTGCAGCTCCTTGAAGAGCTCGGAGTACTCCCCCTTGCGACCGCGCACGACCGGCGCGAGCACCTGGTAGCGCGTGCCCTCGGGCAGCTCGAGCAGGCGGTCGACGATCTGCTGCGGCGTCTGGGCGGTCACCCGCTCGCCGCACACCGGGCAGTGCTGGGTGCCCGCGCGCGAGAAGAGCAGGCGCAGGTAGTCGTAGACCTCGGTGATGGTGCCCACCGTCGACCGGGGGTTGCGGTTGGTCGACTTCTGGTCGATCGAGACCGCGGGCGACAGCCCTTCGATGAAGTCGACGTCCGGCTTGTCCATCTGCCCGAGGAACTGCCGGGCGTACGCGGACAGGGACTCGACGTACCGCCGCTGGCCCTCGGCGAAGATCGTGTCGAACGCGAGCGACGACTTCCCGGACCCCGACAGGCCGGTGAAGACGATGAGCTGGTCGCGCGGGAGGTCGAGGTCGACGTCGCGGAGGTTGTGCTCGCGGGCACCGGAGATGACGAGGCGATTGCTCACCGAAGAATGGTACGACCGACCACCGACACTCGCACAGATGTTCGACGGCTCTTCTCCGGATCCGCACCGATCGGTCCCCGAAGGTCCATGCGCTGCGGCCCGACGACGCGGCAGTTCCGCACCCGACGCTCGCCCGCGCATCACGACCGACAGCGCGCCGTCGCGCCGGACCGCCACGACCGTGCGCGAGGCAGACTGTGGCCATGACGTACACGGGCGAGGTCGTGGTGGGAGGGCCGTCGGACGTCCGCCGGCTCGACGACCTGGAGATCCGCAAGGCGGCGGTCGGGCCGATGGCGAACGACGCGTACCTCCTCACGTGCCGGCACACCGGCGACCAGGTCCTCGTCGACGCGGCCGCGGAGCCGCGCCGGCTGCTCTCGCTCCTCGCCGAGGCGTCGGTCGACGGGGCCCCGGCAGGGCGCCTGACGACCGTCGTCACGACCCATCGTCACCACGACCACGTCGGGGCGCTGGCAGACGTGGTCGCCGCGACGCACGCCGCCCTCGCGGTCGGGGACGCCGACGCCGACGCGGTCACGGCCGCCACCGGAGTGCCCGCCGACCGGAGGTTGCGCCACGGGGACAGGGTCGCCGTCGGGCGGTCGCTCCTCGAGGTGGTGGCGCTGCGTGGTCACACCCCGGGGTCGGTGGCGCTCGCCTACCGCGAGCCCCTGCACGCGCACGAGGGCGTCGGCGGTCGCGTGCACCTGTTCACCGGTGACTCGCTCTTCCCCGGCGGTGTCGGGAACACCGACCACGACCCGGAGCGGTTCGCCCAGCTCCTCGGTGACGTCACGGAGCGCGTCTTCGACCGGTTCGGCGACGACACGTGGGTCTACCCCGGGCACGGCGCCGACACGACGCTCGGCTCGGAGCGCCCGCACCTCGCCGCGTGGCGCGCCCGCGGCTGGTGAGTCGGTGCGGGCGTGTCAGCGGGCCCCGCGCAGCACCCGTGGCTCGAGGCGGGCCTCGACCGCCGTCGACGCGCCGTCGGCGTCCTCCTCGCGCCGTACCTCCCACGCCCCGGCGCCACGGATCTCGGTGACCGCCTCCACGAGGTGCCCGTCCCGGTAGACGAGGCCCACGCCGTCGTCCGTCGCGTACGACGTCGGCAGCGTCCCCTGCGCGACCAGCCGCTGCAGGAGCGGGCGACGACCGGGCTCCGCGTCGTGGTGGACGCCGTTGCCGAACGGCACGAACGCGAGGGCGTCGGTGACCGGCCGCAGCTCGGGCCCGAACGAGTCGGTCGTGCCGCCCACGTGCCAGCACAGCGACCCGGCGCTGATGCCGGCGAGCACGACGCCGCTCTCCCCCACCGCGCGCAGGATCTCGGGCAGGCCGTGCGCCCGCCAGACCGCGAGGAGGTTGACGACCGAGCCGCCCCCGACCCAGACGACGTCCTGCTCGCGCAGGAAGGCCTCCACGTCGTCCACGTTCGGCATGCTGAACAGGGAGAGGTGGGACATCCGGACCCCGGCGACGCGCGCGGCCTCGTCGAGCTCGGCGTGGAACCACGACTGGTCGCCGCCGGCCGTCCCGACGTGACAGACGCGCGGCGTGCCCTCGACGCCGGCGAGCTCGGCCGCGTGGTGCACCAGCGGCCCGAGCGCGACGCGCGTCCGGTGTCCGGGCGCGTACCCGCCCGACGTGGCGAGGATCGTGAGGTCGCTCATGCCCCGCGACACTAGGAGCGACGAGTTCCCGGCGCCACGACATTGCGGTCGACGTCGCGGCGGCGGCGCGGCGGCGTCAACGCCGGCGTCGCGAGCGGTCCCTCGGACGGCTGTCCGCGCCGGTGCGGAGCCCTGCTTCAATGGCGCCATGCCGATCCACGTCGTGACCTACGTCTACCCCGACCGTCCCGCCGAGCTGGACGCGGTCCGGGCCGAGCACCGGGCCTTCCTCCGCGGGCTGCACGAGCAGGGGACGCTCCTCGCGTCGGGGCCGCTGCCCGCGACGCAGGACGAGGTTGCCGGCGCGCTCCTCGTGCTCGACGCCGGGTCGCCGGCCGCTGTGGCCGAGATCCTCGACGCCGACCCGTTCGCGCTCGCCGGCCTGGTGGCCGAGCGCACGGTGCGTCCGTGGTCGCCCGTGATCGGGGACTGGGCGCACCGCGCCTGACGCGTTACGGCGCGTCGCGCGGCGCCGGGGCGTCCCCGACGGCGGTCGCGTCGACCGGCTCGGCCTCCACGCCGGACCCGCTCTCGACCGCCGAGGCGTCCGCCGCCGCGTCGGTGACGTCGTCCCGCGCCGCGACCGCGCCCTGCGCACGCGTGCGCAGGAGGCTCGCGACGGTGGTCACGAGGAGCGCGCCGACGATCACGACGAGCGAGAGCCAGATCGGGACCGTCGGCACGCCGTCGAGGTGCTCGCCGCCGTTGATGAACGGCACGGTGTTCTCGTGCAGCGCCTCCAGCACGAGCTTGACCCCGATGAACCCGAGGATCACCGCGAGCCCGATCGGCAGGTAGACCAGCCGCTCGAGCAGCCCGCCGAGCAAGAAATACAGCTGGCGCAGACCCATGAGGGCGAAGACGTTCGTCGTGAAGACGATGAACGGGTCCTGGGTCAGCCCGAAGATGGCCGGGATCGAGTCGAACGCGAAGAGCAGGTCGGTGCTGCCGATCGCCAGGAAGACGACGACGAGCGGCGTGAAGACCTTGCGGCCGTCCTCCACCGTGCGCAGGCGGCCGCCGTCGTACTGCGTGCCGATCGGCAGCACGCGACGCAGGAGACGGACCGCACGGTTCTCGTGGTACTCCTCCGTCTCGTCACCACCGGTGACGAGCTTGATCGCGGTGTACACGAGGAAGGCGCCGAACAGGTAGAACACCCAGACGAACTGCTCGAGGACGGCCGCGCCCGCGAGGATGAACGCGCCGCGGAGCACCAGGGCGACGATGATCCCCACCATGAGCACGCGCTGCTGCTGCTCCTTGGGCACCGCGAACCTCGCCATGATGATGACGAAGACGAAGAGGTTGTCGACCGACAGGCTGTACTCCGTGAGCCAGCCCGCGTAGAACTCCCCGGCGGGAGCCGCTCCCCCGATCGCGCCGACGATCGCCCCGAAGGCGAGCGCGAGCGCGACGTAGAACCCGACCCACAGCGCGCTCTCGCGCATCGAGGGGATGTGCGGGCGCCGACCGACGACGAACAGGTCGACGAGGAGGAGGACGCCGAGCGCCGACAGCGACGCCCACTCGAACCAGAGCGGGAGCTCGTGGACCATCAAGAACCTTCCTGGATGCGCGAGTCCTCACGGCGACGGTCGGCGTTCGACCGGGCCAGGCTCGCGACGGTGGTGATCGTCAGGACGACGAGGATGAAGCCCAGCGAGACGGGCGTGGAGATCTCGGGGATGGCGGTGATGTGCTCGCCGCCGTTGATGAAGGGCACCTCGTTGGTGTGCATGGCGTGGATGACGAGCTTGATGCCGATGAACCCGAGGATCGCCGCGAGGCCGTAGTTGAGGTAGACGAGGCGGTCGAGGAGGCCGTCGATGAGGAAGTAGAGCTGCCGCAGGCCGAGCAGCGAGAACGCGTTCGCGGCGAAGACCAGGTAGGTCTCCTGCGTCAGGCCGAAGATCGCCGGGATCGAGTCGACGGCGAAGAGCAGGTCGGCGCTGCCGATCGCGATCATGACGATGAGCATCGGCGTGATGAACCGCTTGCCGTCGATCTTCGTCGTCATGCGGTCCTCGACGAACGTGTCCGTCGTCGGGAACAGCCGACGCGTGAGGCGCAGGACCGCGTTCTCCGAGAACTCCTCGTCATGACCTGTGCCGGATCGCGCCTGCGCGACCGCGGTCCAGATGAGGAAGGCGCCGAAGATGTAGAAGACCCAGGCCCAGTTCTCGATGACGGCCGCACCCAGGAGGATGAAGATGGTGCGCAGGACCAGCGCGATGGTGATCCCGATGAGCAGGACCTTCTGCTGGTACAGCCTCGGGACGCGGAAGCTGGTCATGATGAGGACGAACACGAAGAGGTTGTCGACCGACAGGCTCTTCTCGGTGATGTACCCGGCGAAGTACTCGCCGCCGTACGTGCCGCCCCAGACGACCCAGACGATGACGCCGAACACGAGCGCGACGGCGACGTAGGCGATGGACCACCGCGTGGCCTCGCGCAGGCTGGGGGCGTGGGGTGTTCGGACATGACCGACGTAGTCGACGGCGAGCATCGCGAGGATGACGCCGACGGTGACGATCCAGACCCAGACGGGGACGTCCATGCAGGGAACCTCCGGTACGTAGCACTGAGTACCGAAGGTCTCTTCCGCCACGCAGCGCACGACCGCGGAGAACGGTGCGGAGGCTGCGGGACCGGTGACACCGGACCGACGACTGCGCCGGTCGTGATGACGACATCACCGCGGAGGAATACTCCCCTTCAACGAGGAGCCAGCATAGGTCATGCTGGCTCACCAGGGCACAACGTCGTCACCGGGCGAGATCATCCGCCGACCGACGGGCGGCCCTCTCCCGGCACGCGGAGCTCAGGCGGTCGCGGCCTGCATCTGTCGCAGCTCCTTCTTGAGCCCGGAGATCTCGTCGCGCAGGCGCGCCGCGAGCTCGAACTGGAGCTCCCCGGCCGCGGCGTGCATCTGGTCGCTGAGCTCCTGGATGAGCTCGGCCAGGTCGCTCGCCGCGGCACCCGCGAGGCGGTTGCCCGACGTCGCGCCCTCCTTGGGCCCGCCCGGGACCGGAGCCTTGCCCTTGCTGCCCTTGCCCGGCTGGCGGAAGCCGCCCGCGAGCAGCTCGGCCGTGTCGACGTCCTCGCGCGCGAGCATGTCGGTCACGTCGGAGATGCGCTTGCGCAGCGGCGTGGGGTCGATGCCGTGCTCGAGGTTGTACGCGACCTGCTTCTCGCGCCGCCGGTCCGTCTCCTCGATCGCCGCCGCCATCGCCGCGGTGATCCGGTCCGCGTACATGTGCACCTGGCCCGAGACGTTGCGGGCCGCGCGACCGATCGTCTGGATGAGCGACGTCGGGGAGCGCAGGAAGCCCTCCTTGTCGGCGTCGAGGATCGCGACGAGGGAGACCTCGGGCAGGTCGAGGCCCTCGCGCAGGAGGTTGATGCCGACGAGCACGTCGTACTGGCCGAGGCGCAGCTCGCGCAGCAGCTCGACGCGACGCAGGGTGTCGACCTCGGAGTGCAGGTACCGCACCCGGACGTCCTTCTCGAGCAGGTAGTCCGTCAGGTCCTCGGCCATCTTCTTCGTGAGGGTCGTGACGAGCACGCGCTCGTTGCGGTCCGCGCGCTCGCGGATCTCGTGCAGGAGATCGTCGATCTGGCCCGTGGTGGGCTTGACCACGACCTCCGGATCGACCAGGCCGGTCGGCCGGATGATCTGCTCGACCACGCCGTCGGACATCGACAGCTCGTACGAGCCCGGGGTCGCGGACAGGTAGACCGTCTGGCCGATCCGCTCGACGAACTCCTCCCACCGCAGCGGACGGTTGTCCATCGCGCTGGGTAGCCGGAAGCCGTGGTCGACGAGGCTGCGCTTGCGCGACATGTCACCCTCGAACATCGCGCCGATCTGCGGGACGGTCACGTGCGACTCGTCGATGACGAGGAGGAAGTCCTCGGGGAAGTAGTCGAGCAGCGTGTTGGGCGGTGTGCCCTGCACGCGGCCGTCGATGTGGCGCGAGTAGTTCTCGATGCCGGAGCACGTGCCGATCTGGCGCATCATCTCGATGTCGTACGTGGTGCGCATGCGCAGACGCTGCGCCTCGAGCAGCTTGTTCTGCTGCTCGAGCTCCGCGAGGCGTTCGGTGAGCTCCGCCTCGATGGACGAGATGGCGCGCTCCATGCGCTCCGGCCCGGCGACGTAGTGCGTCGCGGGGAAGACGTGGATCGAGGGCTCGGACCGCACGACGTCGCCCGTCAGCGGGTGCAGCGTCTGGATCGACTCGATCTCGTCGCCGAAGAACTCGATCCGGATCGCCAGCTCCTCGTACACCGGGATGATCTCGACCGTGTCGCCGCGGACGCGGAACGTGCCGCGCGTGAACGCCAGGTCGTTGCGCGTGTACTGCATGGTGACGAACTGGCGCAGGAGGTCGTCGCGCTCGACCTCCATGCCGACGTCGAGCCGCACCATGCGGTCCACGTACTCCTGGGGCGTGCCCAGGCCGTAGATGCACGACACGGAGGCGACGACCACGACGTCGCGCCGTGTCAGCAGCGAGCTCGTCGCCGAGTGCCGCAGGCGCTCGACCTCGTCGTTGATCGACGAGTCCTTCTCGATGTACGTGTCCGTCTGCGCGATGTACGCCTCGGGCTGGTAGTAGTCGTAGTACGAGACGAAGTACTCGACCGCGTTGTTGGGCAGGAGCTCGCGGAACTCCGTGGCGAGCTGCGCGGCGAGCGTCTTGTTCGGCGCCATGACGAGCGTCGGGCGCTGCAGCTCCTCGACGAGCCACGCCGTCGTCGCGGACTTCCCCGTCCCGGTCGCGCCGAGCAGGACCACGTCCTTCTCCCCTGCCCGGACACGGCCGGCGAGGTCGGCGATCGCGGTGGGCTGGTCCCCCGAGGGCTGGAACTCCGAGATCACCTCGAAGGGCGCGGCGGTTCGCTGCAGGTCGGTCACGGGGCGCATGGCATCCACCGTACGACCCGCCACCCACACCCACACGCGGCGTCAGCGCAGGGCTGAAGGGCGGTCGCCGATCGGTGACCGGTCAGGACTCGGTGCCCGCCGCGAGGACCGGCTCGCGCGCGCCCGCGAGCGCCGCCCGCGCCACGACGGCCACCGCGCGCACCTGGTCGTCGACCGCGAGGACGTCCTCGGACGGCACGTGGACGAAGCCCGCACGCAGACCGGGCGCAGAGGACGCGTGGTGCATGAGGCGGTAGAACGTCGCGTTGCACACGTAGGTCCCGGCCGTGTTCGAGACCTCGACGGGCAGTCCCGCGTCCCGC
The DNA here is from genome assembly GCF_051294865.1 of Cellulosimicrobium sp. PMB13. NCBI lineage: Bacteria > Bacillati > Actinomycetota > Actinomycetes > Micrococcales > Promicromonosporaceae > Cellulosimicrobium > Cellulosimicrobium sp. PMB13. Next base: position 3,291,329 of record NZ_CP145910.1, read on the forward strand.
AGGGCGGCGAGCGCGCCCTTGAGCGGCAGTCCCGACCAGTACGCCGCCGGGCCGTCGGCCACGACCGGCTCGTCGACGGGCGCGACGCCCGCGTTGTCGGGGATCCGCGCGTCGACCACGTCGATCGCGACGCGCTCCAGCCGCACCGACCGCGACCCGCCCGCCAGTCCGAGGGCGACCACGACGGTCGGCGCGTGCTCCCGGATCGCCTCCTCGAGGACCGGCCACGCGCCATCGAACGTGCACGGGAGGCGGACGGCGACGACGTCGTCGCCCACGAGCTCACGCCCACGGGCCGCGAGCGCCCGCGCGGTCTCCCACGACGGGTTGGTGTCGTCGCCGCCGAACGGCTCGAACCCGCTGACCAGGACCGTCACGCGTCGGCCTCGCTCTCCTCGTCGAGCTCCGTGCAGACCTTGGCCCAGAGGTCGTCGACCTGCGTGCGCAGCGCCTCGGGCGTCCCGCTCCCGTCGAGCGTGACGTCCGCGACCGCGAGGCGTGCGGCGTCGTCGGCCTGGGCTCCGATCCGGGCGGCGGCCTCGACGGGGTCGAGGCCGCGGGTCGCGAGCCGGTCGGCCCGCAGGTCGGCCGGCGCGTGCACCACGACCACGAGGTGGAACCGCGCGGGGTCGCCGGTCTCGACGAGCAGCGGGATGTCGTGCACGACGACGGCGCGCGGGTCGGCCGCGGCGGCGGCGGCCTCGTGCTCCGCGGCCAGCCGGCGCACCTCCGGGTGCACCACCGCGTTGAGGCGCTCGCGCGCCGCGTCGTCGGCGAAGACGATGCGGGCGAGCGCGGGTCGGTCGAGCGTCCCGTCCGCGGCGAGGACCTGCGGGCCGAACGCCTCGACGACCTCGTCGAGGCCGACCGTCCCCGGTGCGACCGCCTCGCGCGACAGGACGTCGTAGTCGATCACCACGGCGCCCAGCTCGGCGAAGCGTGCGAGGGCGACGGACTTGCCTGCCGCGATGCCTCCGGTCAACCCGATGCGGAACATGGGCCCCATCCTGCCAGCCGTGCCCGCGGGACACCGCGCGAACGGTCAGGCGCCGGGCTCGCCCGAGACCGCCCGCAGGAGCCGCAGGAGCTCTCGCCGGTCCGCCGCGTCGAGGCGCGCGAGCAGCGTGCCGGCGCTGCTCGACCGCTCCGCGCCCACCTGCGCCACGACGTCGCGTCCCCGGGGGGTGAGCTCGACGAGGGTCGCACGGCGGTCGTGCGGGTCGGGCGTGCGCCGCACGAGCCCGGCGGCCTCGGCGTCGTCGACCTTGGACGTCACCGACCGTGGGGCGACGTCGAGCGCGGCCGCGACCGCGCCCAGCCGGCACGGACCGTCGCAGCGCGCGAGGTGCCGCAGCATCCGGAACTGTCCGGGGGTCGTCCCGGCCGGCTCGAGACGCTCGCTCGCCTCGCGGCGTACGGTGCGCAGGGCGGCGTGCAGCAGGGACAGGAACTCCCCCGCCTCGTCCTCGCTGGCGGCGCCGCGCGCAGCGGCCCCGGGCGCGGGGCGCTCGACGTCATGATCGGTCACGAGCCGAGCGTACCCGCCAGCAGGCCTCTTGTATCCCACCCTCATAGTGAGTTAGACTCAGCATCATTGTGCGCGAGAGGCCCCGCCCCCACGAGGTGCCCGCGCCCGCCGGCCGGCGACCCACGCCGCCGCGGACGACCAGCGCTCCCTACCCCACGGGAGGCCAGATGACGTACCCCACTTCCTTCTCCGGACCCGGCTCCGGCGGCGGGCGCGGCATGCGCTCGTTCCGCCAGGACTCCAGCGTCGCCCACCGGCGGCTCCACCGCGGCACCGTGCGCCGCGTCCTCACCTTCGCGCGCCCCTACCGGCGGCAGCTCGGCGTGTTCCTCGCGCTCATCTCCCTCGACGCCGCCGCCGGCGCCGTCACCCCGCTCCTGTTCCAGCGGATCATCGACGACGGGATCGTCGAGGGACGCGTCGACGTCGTCGTGACGTTCGCCCTCGTCGCCGCCGGTCTCGCGATCCTCTCCGGCGGGCTGGGCGTCGTCCAGCGCTGGTTCTCCTCGCGCATCGGCGAGGGCCTCATCGTCGACCTGCGCACGGCCGTCTTCGACCACGTCCAGCGCATGCCGCTCGCGTTCTTCGCCCGTACGCGGACCGGCGCGCTCGTGCAGCGCCTCAACGGTGACGTGCTCGGCGCGCAGCAGGCGTTCACGTCGACGCTGTCGAACGTGTTCTCCAACCTGCTCACCGTCGTCTTCGTGCTCGCCGCGATGCTCTCGATGTCGTGGCAGCTCACGCTCCTCGCGCTGACGCTGCTGCCCGCGTTCGTCCTGCCCGCCCGCTGGGTGGGCAAGCGGCTCGCCGCGATCACGCGCGAGAGCTACGAGCTCAACGCCGAGGCGGCCCAGACGATGAACGAGCGGTTCAACGTCGCCGGCGCGCACCTCGTCAAGGTGTTCGGCGACCCCGAGCGCGAGTCCGAGCGCTTCGCGTCGCAGGCGGGCCGCGTGCGCGACATCGGCGTCAAGCAGGCGATGTACGGGACCGTGTTCCGCGTCGGCCTGACCGTCGTCGCGTCCGTCGCGGTCGCGATCGTCTACGGGCTCGGTGGCGTCATGGCGATCGGCGGGTCCCTGACCGTCGGCACCGTCGTGGCGCTCACCGCCTACCTCGGCCGGCTCTACGGGCCGCTGACGGCGATGTCGAACGTCCAGGTCGACGTCATGACGGCGCTCGTCAGCTTCGAGCGCGTCCTGGAGGTCCTCGACCTCGAGCCCACGGTCGTCGACGCCCCCGACGCCGACGACCTGTCCGCCGACGTCGCGCTCCACGGCGCGAGCCTCGAGCTCGACGGCGTCCGGTTCCGCTACCCGTCGGCGTCCGAGGTCTCCCTCGCGTCGCTCGAGTCCGTCGCGGTCGACGGCGTGGATCCGACGACCGACACGCTGACGGACGTCTCGTTCTCCGTCCCGGCCGGCGCGATGGTCGCGCTCGTCGGCGCGTCCGGCGCCGGCAAGACGACCGTCTCCCAGCTCGTCACGCGCATGTACGACCCGACGGCGGGTGCCGTGCGCATCGCCGGCCGCGACCTGCGCGACGTCACGCAGGAGAGCCTGCACGACGCCGTCGGCGTGGTCACGCAGGAGGCCCACCTCTTCCACGACACGATCGCCGAGAACCTGCGCTACGCCAAGCAGGACGCGACCGACGCCGAGATCGAGGCCGCGCTGCGCCGGGCGCACGTGTGGGACGTCGTCGCCGCCCTGCCGTCCGGCATCGAGACGGTCGTCGGCGACCGCGGCTACCGCATGTCCGGCGGCGAGCGGCAGCGCCTCGCGATCGCGCGCGTCTTCCTCAAGGCGCCCGACGTCGTCGTGCTCGACGAGGCCACGGCACACCTCGACTCCGGCTCCGAGGCCGCGGTCCAGGCCGCGCTCGCGGAGGCGCTGCGCGGGCGCACGTCCCTCGTCATCGCCCACCGCCTGTCGACCGTGCGCGAGGCCGACCTCATCGTCGTGCTCGACGCGGGGCGGGTCGTGGAGACCGGGACGCACGCCGAGCTGCTCGCCCGCCAGGGCCGGTACGCCGAGCTCTACCGCACGCAGTTCGCGAACTCGCCCGTCACCGTCGGCTGAGCGTCGCCGACCCGGCCGGTCGCCCGCCGAGCATGCCCTGGCGACCGCCGAGACACGGCGAAGGCCCGCCACCCCGAGGGGTGACGGGCCTTCGTGCTGTCCGGTCGCGACCGACGGGCCGCGGACGGATCAGTTGCCGGTGAGCTTCTCGCGCAGAGCGGCGAGCGCCTCGTCCGAGGCGAGCGTGCCCGTCGCCTCGGCGGCCGGGGCCGACGAGTACGAGGAGCTGCTGCCCGCGGACGACGACGAGGAGGACGACGAGGACGAGTCGGAGCTCGCCGGGGTCTCGTAATCCGCCTTGAGCGCCTCGGCGACCTGCTTGCGGTGCGCCTCCCAGCGCTCGTGCGCCTTGGCGTACTCGGCCTCCCAGGCCTCGCGCTGGGTCTCGAAGCCCTCGAGCCACTCGTTGGTCTCCGGGTCGAAGCCCTCGGGGTACTTGTAGTTCCCCTGCTCGTCGTACTCGGCGGCCATGCCGTACAGCGCGGGGTCGAAGTCGTCCGACTCCGGGTCCACGCCCTCGTTGGCCTGCTTGAGCGACAGCGAGATGCGGCGACGCTCGAGGTCGATGTCGATGACCTTGACGAAGACCTCGTCACCGACGTTGACGACCTGCTCGGGCAGCTCGACGTGGCGGACGGCGAGCTCGGAGATGTGCACGAGGCCCTCGATGCCGTCCTCGACGCGCACGAACGCACCGAACGGGACGAGCTTGGTGACCTTGCCCGGGACGACCTGACCGATCGCGTGGGTCCGGGCGAACGTCTGCCACGGGTCCTCCTGCGTCGCCTTGAGCGACAGCGAGACGCGCTCGCGGTCGAAGTCGACGTCCAGGACCTCGACCGTGACCTCCTGGCCGACCTCGACGACCTCGGAGGGGTGGTCGATGTGCTTCCAGGACAGCTCGGAGACGTGCACGAGACCGTCGACGCCGCCGAGGTCCACGAACGCACCGAAGTTGACGATCGAGGAGACGACACCGGGGCGCACCTGACCCTTCTGCAGCGTCTGCAGGAAGGTGGAGCGGACCTCGGACTGCGTCTGCTCGAGCCACGCACGGCGCGAGAGCACGACGTTGTTGCGGTTCTTGTCGAGCTCGATGATCTTCGCCTCGATCTCCTTGCCGACGTACGGCTGGAGGTCGCGGACGCGACGCATCTCCACGAGGGACGCGGGCAGGAAGCCACGCAGACCGATGTCGAGGATGAGGCCGCCCTTGACGACCTCGATGACGGTGCCGGTGACGACGCCGTCCTCTTCCTTGATCTTCTCGATCGTGCCCCAGGCGCGCTCGTACTGCGCACGCTTCTTGGACAGGATCAGACGGCCTTCCTTGTCCTCCTTCTGGAGGACGAGGGCCTCGACCGCGTCGCCGACGTTGACGACCTCACCGGGGTCCACGTCGTGCTTGATGGACAGCTCGCGGGAGGGGATGACGCCCTCGGTCTTGTAGCCGATGTCGAGAAGGACCTCGTCGCGGTCCACCTTGACGATCGTGCCTTCGACGATGTCACCGTCGTTGAAGTACTTGATGGTCGCGTCAACGGCGGCGAGGAAGTCCTCCTCGGTGCCGATGTCGTTGACGGCAACCTGGGGTGCGGACTTCGCGGGGGTAGAGATGGTCATTGAGTTCGATGCTCCGATGCGGACAGGGAAGTCGAGCGGATAAGGGAGTGTGCCGCCGTCCTGACGCGGACGACGTGCACGGATATGGTGGCGTGAGGCCTGACGACAGGCGCAAGGCACCGCCGTCCATCCTACGCGCGGCAGGTCACCAGGGTCAACGCGGGCCCGGTGGCGTCCCCGCCGTCGTCCGGTGCTTTCCCGCGGGCCCTCCCGCGGGCCGTGCCCCGGGCACGTCTCAGGCGAGGACGCGTGCGACGCGCAGCAGCTCTGCCGGGACGCGCTTGGGGCGGCCGGCGACCTCGGCGAGCGGGACGAGCTCGACCCGCTCCCCGCGCAGCGCGGTCATGACCCCCGTGGTCCCGGCGCTCACGGCGTCGACCGCCGCGACGCCGAACCGGCTCCCGAGGATGCGGTCCGTCGGTGTCGGCTCCCCGCCGCGCTGCACGTGGCCGAGCACCGTGAGGCGGGTGTCGAAGCCGGTGCGCGCCGAGATCTCCGCGCTCACGCGCTCGCCCACCGAGCCGGCGACGATCTCCCCGAACCGCCCGAGCTGCTGCGTGAACTCCATCGACGACCCCTCGCGCGGCACGGCGCCCTCGGCCACGACGACGATCGAGAAGTTCGCGTGCGCCCGGTGGCGGTGGCGCAGGAACTTCACGACCTGGTCGATGTCGAACGGCTCCTCGGGCGCGAGGACGACCTCGGCACCGCCGGCGATGCCCGCGTTCACCGCGATCCAGCCGGCGTGCCGACCCATGACCTCGACGACCATGACGCGGTTGTGGCTCTCCGCGGTCGTGTGCACGCGGTCGAGCGCCTCGGTCGCGATGTTGACCGCGGTGTGGAAGCCGATCGAGAGGTCCGTGCCCTCGACGTCGTTGTCGATCGTCTTCGGGATCGCGACGATCGGGACCCCGGCCTCGCCCACCCGGCTGGCCGCGTGCAGCGTCCCGTCGCCGCCGATGCAGATCATCGCGTCGAGCCGCTCGGCCTCGACGGTCGCGAGCACCGCTTCCATGCTCCCGTCCTCGGTGCTCGGGTGGAACCGCGCCGTGCCGAGCAGCGTCCCGCCCACGGGCAGCACGTTGCGGATGTCCTGCCGACCGAGCGGGTGGACGTCGCCGTCGACGACACCGCGCCACCCGTTGCGGAAGCCGATGACGGTGTGCCCGTACTCCCCCGTCCCCTGCTTCACCACGGCACGGATCGCCGCGTTGAGCCCGGGGCAGTCGCCGCCGCCCGTGAGAAGTCCGATCCGCACGTGGTCCTCCGTCTCGTCGTCGGTGCGCCCGTGGCGCACCCTTCCCGGCGAGACGGAGGCGCTGCCCCCGCGGCGCCGCGTCGCCACCACCCTAGTCACGTGAGCGACCTCACCCGCGGCGCGTCCTGCCATCCGGGCGCACCGGAGACCAAGGTCCCGGAGACCACCGGAGGAGGTCCTCCGTCCCCGCGCGCGGCCGGCGGGCGAGAATGGCCGCATGCCCTCGCACCCCACCGGTCCCGACCGGCCTCGGCCCGCGGACGCCGCCGCACCTGGTCCCGTCGCGCACGCGGGCTACCGCGACGTCCTGGGCGCCGACGGCGGGCGCGCCGGCCGGTCCTGGTGGGACGCGAACGCGGCCGAGTACCTCGACGAGCACGGCGAGTTCCTCGGCGCGACGGACTTCTGCTGGTGCCCCGAAGGGCTGCGCGAGAAGGACGTCCACCTGCTCGGCGAGGTGGACGGCCGTCGGGTGCTGGAGGTCGGCGCCGGTGCCGCCCAGTGCTCGCGGTGGCTCGTCACGCACGGAGCGCTCGCCGTGGCGACCGACGTGTCGGGCGGGATGCTCGCCGCCGGCACGGACCTGGACCGCCGGACCGGCGTCCATGTCCCCCTGGTCCAGGCCGACGCACGCCGCCTGCCGTTCGCCGACGGGACGTTCGACGTCGCCTTCACGTCGTTCGGCGCCATCCCCTTCGTGCCCGACGCCGACGCCGTCCACCGCGAGGTCGCTCGTGTCCTGCGGCCCGGGGGCACGTGGACGTTCTCCGTCACGCACCCGATCCGCTGGGCGTTCCCGGACGACCCGGGCGAGCACGGGCTCACGGCGAACCGGTCCTACTTCGACCGTCGGCCGTACGTGGAGTCCGACGACGCCGGCCGGGTCCTGTACGCGGAGTACCACCGCACGCTCGGCGACCACGTCCGGGACGTGGTCGCGGCCGGCCTCGTCGTGACCGACGTCGTGGAGCCCGAGTGGCCCGAGGACAACCCCGAGGTGTGGGGCGGGTGGGGGCCCGTGCGCGGCGCGCGCCTGCCGGGGACGGCGATCTTCCGGACGCGTCGGCCCGGCTGAGCCGGTCAGTGACCGGCGTCGTGCCAGGTCGCGCCGGCGCCGACGGAGACGTCGAGCGGGACGTCGAGCTGTGCGGCCGCGCCCATCTCGGTGCGCAGCACCTGCTCGACCTCGTCCCGCTCCCCCGCCGCCACCTCGACCACGAGCTCGTCGTGCACCTGGAGCAGCAGTCGCGAGCGCAGCCCGCGCTCGTCGAGCGCGCGTTGGACGCCGAGCATCGCGACCTTGATGAGGTCGGCGGCGCTGCCCTGGATCGGTGCGTTGAGCGCCATGCGCTCGGCCATCTGCCGTCGCTGGCGGTTGTCGCTCGTGAGGTCCGGCAGGTACCGCCGACGGCCGAGGATGGTCGCGGTGTACCCCGTCGCGCGCGCCTCGTCGACCACGCCCGTCAGGTAGTCCCGCACTCCGCCGAAGCGCTCGAAGTAGTCGTCCATGAGCTTCTGCGCCTCACCGACCTCGATGGTCAGCTGCTGCGAGAGGCCGAACGCCGAGAGCCCGTAGGCGAGGCCGTACGACATCGCCTTGATCTTGGAGCGCATCGCGGGCGTCACCTCGGCCGCCGGCACGTCGAACACGCGCGACCCGACGTAGCTGTGCAGGTCCTCGCCGGAGCGGAACGCCTCGATGAGCCCCTCGTCCCCCGACAGGTGGGCCATGATCCGCATCTCGATCTGGCTGTAGTCGGCGGTGAGGAGCGTCTCGTACCCCTGCCCGACGACGAATGCGCGCCGGATCCGGCGGCCCGCCTCGGTCCGGATGGGGATGTTCTGCAGGTTGGGCTCCGTCGAGCTGAGGCGCCCGGTCGCGGCGATCGTCTGCTGGAACGTCGTGTGGATGCGGCCGTCGTCCGCGACCGACTTGAGCAGCCCCTCCACCGTCTGGCGCAGGCGTGACGCGTCGCGGTGCGCGAGCAGGTGCTCGAGGAACGGGTGCTGGGTCTTGGCGAAGAGGTCCGCCAGCGCCGACGCGTCGGTCGTGTACCCGGTCTTGATCTTCTTCGTCTTCGGCATGCCGAGCTGGTCGAACAGCACCTCCTGGAGCTGCTTGGGCGACCCGAGGTTCACCTCCCGCCCGATGACGGCGTAGGCCTCGGTGGCCGCGGTCACGACGAGGTCGCCGAAGTGCCGCTCGAGCTCGGTCAGGTACTCCACGTCCGCGGCGATCCCGGTCCGCTCCATGCGCGCGAGCACGCCCGTCAGCGGCAGCTCCAGGTCGGTCAGGAGGTGCCCGGCGCCGCGGTCCTCGAGCTCGCCGGTCAGGACGTCCGCGAGCTGGGCGACGGCGAGAGCCCGGATCGCGTCCCGCTCCTGCTCGCCGTTCCCGTCCAGCGAGAGGTCGAGCGCGCCCTGCGCGTCGTCGCCTGCCGCGGTGTCGGGGCGCAGCTCGCGGTGCAGGTGGCGCACGACGAGGTCTCCGAGGTCGTAGCCCCGCTGGTCGGGGTGGCACAGGTAGGCGGCGAGCTCGGTGTCGAACGTGACGCCCCGCAGGTCGAGGCCGCGCGCGGCGAGCTCGTGCGAGGCCGACTTCGCCCCGTGCACCACCTTGGGCCGGTCGGCGTCCGCCAGCCAGGCCGCGAGCGCCTGCTCGTCCTGGGGGGCGAGGTCGGCGAGGTCGAACGCGACGGCCGACCCCGCGTCGTCGGACAGGGCGAGCGCCCACGCGTCGCCGCCGGCCGGAACGGCCTTCCCCGACACCTCGACGCCGAGGCGGCGCGCCCCGTGCTCCGCGAGCCACGCGCCCAGCCCGCCGGGGACGACGTCCGCCACGTCGACGTCGAACCCCTCCTCGGTCTCGACCTCGCCCTCGGGCGCGATGGCGAACAGGCGGTCGCGCAGCGCCCGGAACTCGAGCGCGTCGAGCACCTGGTGCACGGCTTCCCGGTCCCACGGCCGCGCCGCGAGGTCGTCGGGTCCGACGGGGAGCTCGAGGTCGCACAGGAGCGCGTTGAGCCGCCGGTTGAGCCGGACCTGCTCGACGGCGGCGCGCAGGTTCTCGCCCGCCTTGCCCTTGATCTCGTCGGCGCGCTCGAGCAGCGCCTCGAGGTCGCCGTAGGTCGTGATCCACTTCGCGGCGGTCTTCGGCCCGACGCCGGGGATGCCGGGCAGGTTGTCCGACGTCTCCCCCACGAGCGCCGCGAGGTCGGGGTACCGCTCGGGCGGCACGCCGTACTTCTCGACGACGGCCGCCGCGTCCATGCGCGCGAGCTCCGAGACGCCGCGCTTCGGGTACAGCACCGTGACGTCGGGGCCGATGAGCTGGAAGGAGTCGCGGTCGCCGGAGCAGACGAGGACCTCCATGCCCGCGGCGGCACCCTGCGTCGCGAGCGTCGCGAAGATGTCGTCGGCCTCGTAGCCCTCGCGCTCGAGCGTCGGGATCCGCAGGGTCTCGAGGATCTCCTTGATGAGCGGGACCTGGCCCTTGAACGGCTCGGGGGTCGACTCGCGCGTGCCCTTGTAGCTCGGCAGGACCTCGGTGCGGAACGACTGGCGACCGGCGTCGAACGCCACGGCGACGTGGGTGGGCTCCTCGTCGCGCAGCAGGTTGATGAGCATCGAGATGAAGCCGTAGACGGCGTTCGTGTGCTGGCCCGTCGTCGTCGAGAAGTTCTCGGCCGGGAGCGCGAAGAAGGCGCGGTAGGCCATGGAGTGTCCGTCGATGAGCAGCAGGCGGGGTCGCGCGGAGGTCGTCACGGGTGCCAACCTATCGCCCATGACCGACACGCACGGTGCCGACGGCGCCCGCCCCGCCCCTGCCGCTCCTGACGCCCGCGACGCCGCGCAGAACGCCTACGAGGCCCTCGGGCTGCGCACGGAGGGGACGCTCATCGAGCGCCTCGGCATCGAGCTGGAGGACGTCGCCGCCGACCACGTGTCGGCCCGGATGCCGGTCGCCGGGAACACGCAGCCGGCGGGTCTGCTGCACGGCGGCGCGTCGGTGGTGCTCGCCGAGACGCTCGGGTCGATCGCCGCGCAGCTGCACGCCGGACCCGGACGGGCGGCGGTGGGCATCGAGGTCAACGCGACGCACCACCGGTCCGCGCGCGAGGGCTGGGTGCACGGCGTGTCACGACCGCTGCACCTCGGCCGGACGACCGCCAGCTACGAGATCGTCGTGTCGGACGACGCCGGGCGGCGCGTGTGCACGGCACGGCTCACGTGCATGATCCTCGACCGCCCCTGACCCGTGGCGAGAGAGGTCGGGCGCGCTCGGCGGCCGACCTCCGGCGGAGCCTCAGCCGGAGAGGCGCTCGTGCTCGGCGGACGACGCCGCGAGACCCGCACGACGGCGGTACTCCGCCTGGAAGTCGCGCAGGTCCACCGGACCGCTCATGCCCTCGGTGCGGGCACGACGTCGGCGGGCGATGAGGTCTTCGAGGGACCGCGTCCCGCGACGGGCGGGCGCGAGGTCGGCGGCGAGCCGACGCTGCAGCACGGCGGTCTGCACGACACGGTGACCGGCGACCGGGCCGAAGCCGAGCCGGGAGAGGAACCGCTGCACCCCGCGCGAGCCCGGGATCGGGACCGAGTAGACGTGCGACGCCCCGGCCGACGCGGCGAGCTCCGCCGTCGCGCTGAGCAGGGCGTGCCCGACCCCGCGTCGTCGGGCGTCCTCACCGACGTACACGGCCTCGACGTACAGGCTCGGCTCGTCGGCGAAGAGGTGCGGCTCCAGCACGCGGGCGAGGACGAAGCCGACGGGGCGACCCTCCTGCTGCGCGACGAGGACGTGCCCGCCGGGCAGGGCGAGCAGGACCGACAGGTGTCGCACGAGACGCTCCACGTCGGGGGCGCAGATCTGCGCACCGGACGCCGACTCCGTACGGGCCTCCGCGCACAGCGCGGCGACACCGGGCAGGTCGTCGCCGACCGCCGGCCTGACCTCGACTGCTGAGCGCACCGCGATCCTCCTCGTTCTCACCGTGGTCCGACGGCACAGGGAGGACATGGGGTGTGAGAAGGTCCACGTCGCTCCGGTACGAGACGACAGCTGCCGATGGCTGCCGACCGAGCACTACGTGGCGACCGCGTTCACCGCCCCGGAAACAACTGGACGCCAGTCCAAGACGATAGCCCTGTTACCGGAGCGTGACAAAGGCCCAGATCAGCGACCCCTGACAACGCGGTCACCCGCGAGCGGTCAGGCGCCGCCGACCTGCTCGATGACGGCGTCCGCGACCTCGCGCATGGTCAGGCGACGGTCCATCGACGTCTTCTGGATCCAGCGGAACGACTCGGGCTCCGACAGGCCCATCTTCGTCATGAGCAGACCCTTGGCGCGGTCCACGCGCTTGCGCGTCTCGAACCGCTCCGCGAGGTCGGCGACCTCGGACTCGAGCGCCGAGATCTGCGAGTAGCGCGAGATCGCGATCTCGACGGCCGGGAGCAGGTCCGCCGGGGTGAAGGGCTTGACGACGTACGCCATGGCCCCCGCGTCCCGGGCGCGCTCGACGAGCTCGGCCTGCGAGAACGCCGTCAGCAGCACGACCGGCGCCGCGTGCGCCTTGCCGATCTGCTCGGCCGCGGAGATGCCGTCGAGCTCGGGCATCTTCACGTCCATGACGACGACGTCCGGCTTGAGCTCGAGCGCGAGCCGCACCGCGGTCGCGCCGTCGCCGGCCTCGCCGACGACGTCGAAGCCGGCCTCGCGCAGCGTCTCGACGACGTCGAGGCGGATGAGCGCCTCGTCCTCGGCGACGACCGCGCGGCGTGCGGGACGACCCGTCGACGGCGGCGTCGTCTCGACGGGCTGGGGCTCGAGCATGGGGGGCAGGTCGAGCGGCTGCTTGTCCGCGGGCTGCGCTGTCTGGTCACTCACGCTGTTCATCGTAGTGCGCCCCACCCCGTGCCGCCCCCGGGTTTCACCCCCGGCGCACTGTGATTCTCGCTCCATCTGGGCCGTGTGGTTCGATAGAGCCGCGCAGCGCCGTCGTGGTGGCGATGCGATGCCCCGGTAGCCCAACCGGCAGAGGCGTTCGGCTCAAACCCGATCCAGTGTGGGTTCGAATCCCACCCGGGGCACCTCACCGCAGCATCTCCCCGGCACCGTCGTCACGACGTCGGTGCCACGGGCAGCTCCGGCAGGGGTGCGTCGAGCAGCCAGGCGTCGAGCAGCCGGTCCACGTCCGCCCCGCCCTCGCGCAGGGTCCCCCGGAGGTCGGCGGTCGTCACCGAGCCGAACCGGTGGGTCGACGTCCAGCGGCGCAGGAACGCGAAGAAGCCGTCGTCGCCGAGCGTCAGGCGCAGCGCGTGCAGCGTCAGGGCCCCGCGCTTGTAGAGCCGGTCGTCGAACATGAGGTCGGGCCCCGGGTCGGCGAGCACGAGGTCCTGGGGCAGCGCCCCGAGCCGTGCGTGGTGGTGCCGCGCGTGCGCGTCGGCGCTCTCGCGGCCCGCCGCCTCGGACCACAGCCACTCGGCGTAGCACGCGAAGCCCTCGTTGAGCCAGATGTCCTGCCACCGCGCGACGGACACGCTGTTGCCGAACCACTGGTGGGCGAGCTCGTGCGCGACGAGCCGGTCCCACGTCCCGTCGCCGTCGAGGTGGTTCGCGCCGAAGATCGACAGTCCCTGCGCCTCGAGCGGGATCTCGAGGTCGTCCTCCGTGACGACGAGCCGGTAGCCCTCCGCGAAGGGATACGGCCCGAACATCGACTCGAACGCGCTCATCGTCTCGGCGTGCCGCGCCAGGTCGTGGCGCACCGCGTCGCGCTGCGACGCGTGCGCGAGGGCGGTCTGGGCGACGGGGTGCCGGACGGCGTCCAGGAGGCCGGAGAGGCCGGACCTGCGGCCGACGTCGAGGTCGTCGAACCGGCCGACGACCACCGTCGCGAGGTAGGTGCACATGGGGGCGGTCGGGCCGAACCGCCAGGTCCTCGTCGACGCCTTGCGCGACACGTCGAGCAGCGGCCCGTTGGCCGCGACGGTGTAGCCCGCGTCGGTCGTCACGGTGATCTCGAACGTGGCCTTGTGCGCGGGCGTGTCGTTGCACGGGAACCAGGTGGGAGCGCCGTCAGGCTGCCCGGCGACGAGCGAGCCCTCCGTGAGCTCCTCCCAGCCGACGTCGCCCCACGGGCCGATCCACGGCCGGGGCCGCCCGCCGTAGACGACCTCGACGCGCAGCGCCGTGCCGCGCACGGCGAGGCGTCCCAGCCGGACGGTGAGCCGCCCGCCGGCGTGCCCGAACCGCACCGGGGCGCCGTCGACGGTCACGCGCGTCGCCTTGAGGTGGACGAGGTCGAGCTCGAGGACGTCCACGTCGGCGTCCAGGACGACGTCCAGGGTCGCGACGCCGTCGAGGCGGTTGGGACGCACGCGGTACGTCAGCTGGAGGCCGTAGCGGTTCACGTGGTGGTCGGACGTCCCGCGGTGCGGGGCGTAGGGGTCGGGGCCGTTCAACGATCGACGGTGAGCCACGGTCGGGCGTCCTCCAGGGTCGGGTCCGCCGCATCGTACGTGAGGGCGGGCGCGCTCACCGCGTGCTCGCCCGACCGCCGCGCCGCAGGGCGGTCGCCGGCAGGTCGCTCGTCCACGGGACGATCGGGTTGCCGTGCCAGAGCGTTCCCGGCGGCACGAGCTCGCCGCGCATGACGAGCGACGCGGGGCCGACGCGCGCTCCGTCCGCCACGACCGCGGCGGGCAGGATCACCCCGTGCGGGCCGATGGACGCGCCCGGCGCGACGCGCACCGTGTCGAGGCTCATCACCCGGTCGTGGAAGAGGTGGGTCTGCAGGACGCACCCGCGCCCGACGGTCGCGCCGTCGTCCAGGTGGACCAGGTCCGCCTCGGGGAGCCAGTACGTCTCGCACCACACGCCGCGGCCGACCCGCGCGCCGAGCGTGCGCAGCCACGCGGTGAGCAGCGGGGTGCCGTAGACGTGCGTGGCGAACCACGGCGCGGCGACCACCTCGACGAAGGTGTCCTGCAGCTCGTTGCGCCAGACGAACGTGCTCCACAGCGGGTGGTCCCCCGCCCGGAACCGACCGACGAGCACCCACTTGACCACCGAGGTGAGGAGCGCGCCCACCGCTCCGGCCGCGAGCAGGACGACCCCGGACCCGAGGGCGGCCGCCCCCAGGCCGCGCGTGTCGACGACCGTCAGGAGCACGACGACCACCCCGACGGCGAGGTACGCCGAGCACACGACGGCCGCCCAGCGCAGCAGCTCGAACGCGCCCCGCGCGACGAGCAGCCGGGCCGGCGGCGAGAACGTCCGCGACTCGTCGGTCTCGCCCTGCGCGACGCGGCGCAGCCGGGTCGGCGGGCTGCCGAGCCACGACGATCCCGCCTTGGCCTTGGCCGGCGCGGCCGACAGCACCGCGACGAGGCCGTTCTTCGGCACGGAACGACCTGGCGCGGTGATCCCCGAGTTCCCGAGGAACGCGCGCTTGCCCACGCGGGCGCGGGCGACCCGGACCCAGCCGCCGCCGAGCTCGTAGGGGGCGACCATCGTGTCGTCGGCGAGGAACGCGCCGCGCGAGACCTCCATCATCGACGGGAGGCCGACCACGGTCGAGGCCTCCACGTCCCGGCCCACGCGCGCGCCGAGCAGTCGGAGCCACCCGGGCGTGAAGACGCTCGAGTACAGCGGGAACAGCGCCGTGCGCGCCGAGTCCATGAGCCGCTGGGTGACCCACGCCTGCCAGCCCTGCCGGCTGTGCGCGGCGTGATAGCCCTCGCCGAGCCCGAGCGCGAGGAGCCGGACGCTGACGAGCACGAGCAGCGCGTACGTCGCCGCGGCCGCGAGCGCCGCCGCGGGGACCCATGCCGCGAGCGGTCCGAGCAGCGCCCCGACGCCCCGGGGGACACCGGTCAGCGGCACGCCGCCGAGCAGCACGAGCAGACCGGCCGCGACGGCGAGCACCGGGAGCAGGCTCAGGCCGAGCCCGCTCAGCCCGTACACGACCTCCCACCGCCGTCGCCGCGGAGGGCGCTCGTCGGGCCACGGGTGCTTCACCTCGCTGCGGACGCGCACCGCGGGCGAGCCCGCCCAGTACTCGCGCGCGCCCACCCGTCCCGCGACGCACGATCCGGCGGCCACGTCCGCGCCCTTGCCGACCCGCGCGCCGGGCAGGAGGGTCGAGCGGGCGCCGATCGTCGCGCCGGCTCCGACCCGCACCCTGCCGAGGTGGAGCGTGTCGCCGTCGAGCCAGTGCCCGGACAGGTCGACCTCGGGCTCGACCGCGCTCCCCTTGCCGAGGGAGAGCATCCCGGTCACGGGCGGCAGCGCGTGCAGCTCGGCGTCGCGACCGACCTTCGCGCCGAGCAGGCGCGCGTAGAGCCCGACGAGCGGCGCCCCGGCCACCGTCACCCCACCGCTCGCCCCGACCAGCCCTTCCGCCGCCCACAGCCGCACGTGCACGCTGCCACCGCGCGGGTAGCTCCCCGGTCGGACACCGCGCAGGAGCAGGCGTGCCCCGAGGGCGGCGACGAGCAGGCGGCCCGGCGGGCTCACCAGCAGCAGCCAGCCGGCGACCACCCACCACCACGAGACCGGGCGGACGAACGGGAGGGACGTCGTGGCGGCGAGCACGTTGCCGAGGGCGGCGACCCAGACGAGCCACCGCAGCCCGGCGATCGTCCGCAGCGCGAGCACGACCAGGAGCTGCACCAGCTGCGTCCGCCGCGCCACCGGGCCGGCGGTCGCGGCGGCCGGGGAGCTGCCGTCCGCGGGCGCGCCGTCGGACGCCGCGGCGGCGGCGCCGCGCTCGACGAACGCGGCGAGCTCACCCACCGACGGGTTGTCGTAGAGGTCGGCCACCGTGATGCTCGGCAGGCGCTCGCGCAGCGCCGAGACCACCTGCGCCGCCGTGAGGCTCCCCCCGCCCAGCTCGAAGAAGTCGTCGTCCGCGACCTGCGGAGCGGCGCCGAGCACCGCGTGCCAGATCCCCGCGACCCACTCCTCCGCCGCCGTGAGGGGCACGGCGTCGTCGGGGACGCGTGACTCGGCGGCGAGCTGCGACCCCTCGGGCAGCGGCCAGGGCAGCGCGTCCCGGTCGACCTTGCCCGACGTCCGGGTCGGGATCTCCTCGACGACCGCGAGCAGGGGAACGAGCGCGGCGGGCAGGGTGTGCCGCAGCGCCTCGACGCTCGCCCGCGCGTCGAGCGGCTCCTCCCGCCCGGGGTCCGGCACGAGGTACCCGACGAGCACCTGGTTGCCCGCGCCCGAGCGTCGGACGGCGCTCGCGGCGGCGCTCACTCCGTCGAGCGCGAGGAGGGCGGAGTCGATCTCGCCGAGCTCGATGCGGCGCCCGCCCACCTTCACCTGGTCGTCGGCGCGTCCGACGAACAGCAGCCCCGCGTCGTCGCGCACGACGAGGTCGCCCGACCTGTAGGCGCGGTCCCAGCCGAGCCCGGGGTGCGGGGCGTACTTCTCGGCGTCCTTGGCCGGGTCGAGGTAGCGGGCGAGCCCCACGCCGCCGATGACCAGCTCCCCCGTCTGCCCGGGCGCGACCGGTGCGCCGTCGGCCGCGACCACTGCCAGGTCCCACCCGTCCAGCGGCAGACCGATGCGCACAGGCCCGGGGCCGCCGAGCAGGGCGGCGCAGGCCACGACGGTGGCCTCCGTCGGACCGTAGGTGTTCCACACCTCGCGGCCCGGTACGGCGAGCCGGTCGACGAGCTCCGGCGGGCACGCCTCGCCGCCGAAGATGAGCAGGCGCACGGAGCTCAGCGTCTCCGGCGGCAGGAGGCCCGCGAGCGTCGGGACCGTCGAGACCACGGTGATCCCCTGCTCCGCGATCCACGGGCCGAGGTCGGCACCGGTACGCACGAGCGAGCGAGGAGCAGGGACGAGGCACGCGCCGTGCCGCCACGCGAGCCACATCTCCTCGCACGAGGCGTCGAACGCGACGGACAGGCCGGCCAGGACCCGGTCCCCCGGACCCAGCGGGGCGTCCCGCAGGAAGAGCCGCGCCTCCGCGTCGACGAACGCCGCCGCACTGCGGTGGGACACGGCCACGCCCTTGGGAGTGCCCGTCGACCCCGACGTGAAGATGATCCACGCGTCGTCTCCCGGGCCGGGCCGCTCCCCCGCGCGGGCGTTCGGCGCGACGTCGGGCGGCACAGCGAGGTGGCCGTCGTCGCCCACGACGGCCCGGACACCCGCCTCGGTGAAGACGAGCTCCGCCCGCTCCTGCGGGTCGTCCTTGTCCACGGGGACGTAGGCCGCTCCGGCGGTGAGGATCGCGAGGATCGACAGGTACAGGTCGGCCCGCCCGGAGGTCGCCCGGACGCCGACGCGATCCCCGGGACCGACCCCCTGCTCGACGAGCCGGGCCGCCCGCGCACCGACCTCGGTGAGGAGCTGCGCGTAGGTCAGCGTCCGGCCGTCGTCGATCGCCGGGGCCTGCGGGTGGGCGGCCGCCGTCGAGGCGAGCACGTCGAGGAGCGTCCTCGGCGCGGGCGCGCGGCCTGCCGCGAGGAGAGGGTCGGGCGAGGTGGTGACGGGCTGCACACTGCTCCAGGGCTGGTAGATGGTCCTGGGCGAAGGGTAGACGGGGCAGGTGCACGGCCGGCGAACGGACGGTGTCGGTGGACGGTGCGCCCCACCCCTTCATCTGACGGAAACTCCGCGGACACACCACGGTCGTACCGTCGCAGCACGACGCACGCACGGGCCGCGCCGCCACCCGCCGGCGCGCGAGAGGGGGGCCATGACCGACGACCTGCTCGACCTCGTCGACCCCTTCGTCGGCACGGCAGCCACCGCCCTGCCCCCTCCCACGGGCCTCGCGGCGACCTGGTGGGCCCCGAAGCCGCAGGTCGGCAACACCCATCCGGGCGCGTGCCACCCGCTCGGGATGGTGTCCGCGTGCGCCTACTCGGGTGCGTACCCGACCGGGTACGGGCGGTACGACATCAGCACGGAGGGCATGCCGACGTCGCTCGCCGACGTCCAGGTCGCGTCCGGGGTCACGCACTTCCAGCAGTCCGGCACCGGGGCGATCCGCAAGTACTACAACTATCTCCGGGTGACGCCGATGCTCGAGCCCCTCGACGCGCTGGGACGCACGTGGGCGCTGCACGACGAGGAGGCCTCGCCGGGCCGCTACGCGGCGACGCTCGACAGCGGCGTGCTGTGCGAGGTGACGGTGGGCCCGAAGAGCGCGGTGCACCGTTTCACCTTCCCGGAGCACCACGACGCGCGGGTCGTCGTCGACCTGTCGCTCGGGGGTCTCGCCATCCCGTTCGGCGCGACGGTCCCGCTGCGCGCCCGCCTCGGCACCCTCGGTCCCGGGGCGGCGTACGGCGAGATCGTCGTCGAGGGCGCCCCGCTCGCCGCACACCTCGAGTGCGACGCCCCGCGGTGGCGCCAGATGCTCTGGTACGACCGGCGCCTCATGCCCGGGAGCACGCGCCTGGAGCTCGGCGACATCCGGCCGACGACGCTGCGTCCGTTCGGTCTGATGTGGGCGGGACCGACGAGCGCGGGCCAGGTCGTCGAGCTGCGCGTCGGGTTCTCCCTGCGCGGGCCCGAGCGGGCGCGCGAGAACCTCGTCGCGGACTGCGGGCCGGGCCCGGCGTCGTTCACGGGACGGCATGCCGTGACCGCGCGCACGTGGCGCGAGCACCTCGGCCGCGTCGAGGTCGACGGCGCCGACGACGAGCGCCGCTCGGTCTTCGTGACCGCCCTCTACCACTCGCTCGTCAAGCCGTGCCTCGCCCTCGACGAGAGCCCGTTCTGGCCGACCGACGGGCCGTTCGCGTACGACCTCTCGACGATGTGGGACATCTACCGCACGCAGCTCCCGTTGCTCACCACGTTCTTCCCCGAGCGCGCCGTCGAGCTCGCGACGGCGCTCCTGCACATCTGCGAGGAGGAGGGGAACTTCCCCATCGGCTACCGGATGGCGCGCGGCGCGGACCGGTTCTCGCGCCAGGCCAGCGCGCTCGCCCAGACGTTCCTCGCCGATCTCTGCGCGCTCGACGTGCCGGGACTGGACTGGGACTGGGCCCTGGTCCACATGCACAACGACCTGCGCCGGACGTACGGCGAGGACTACCTCCTGCACGGCGTCGCGCACCCGATCAGCCACACGCTCGACCTGGCGTTCGGGTACTGGTGCACCGAGCGGGTCGCCCGTCGCGTCGGCGACGTCGCGCTGGCCGACGAGCTCGGCCGGCTCGCCGCCGGGTGGGCGAACGCGTTCGACCCCGCGACCGGCCTGCTGCACGACTCCACGTTCTACGAGGGCGGGCGCTGGAACTACTCGTTCCGCCTCGTGCACGACATGGCGGCGCGGATCGCGCTCGCGGGCGGCGACGACGCGTTCGTCGCGCTGCTCGACCGGTTCTTCGGCTACGGCGCGGAGCCGGTCGTCCAGCCGGGCGAGCGGCCCGGCCCCGCGGAGATGGCCGCGGGCTACGCGCTCGACCGGTTCGAGGGGCTGAACAACGAGCCCGACATGGAGGCCCCGTGGGCCTACCACTACGCGGGCCGGCCCGACCGGACCGCGGAGGTCGTGCACGCGGCCGTGCACCAGAGGTTCGGCACCGGCCCCGGTGGGCTGCCCGGCAACGACGACTCCGGCGGGTTGAGCTCCTGGTACGTGTGGGCGTCGCTCGGACTGTTCCCCGTCGCGGGGCAGGCGCTCTTCCTGGTCAACGCCCCGTCCTTCTCCGAGTCCCGCCTGCAGGTCCCCGGCGGGGTCCTCACGATCGAGACCACCGGGTTCGCGCCCCCAGGCCGGTCGACCCCGCCCCAGTACGTCCGCGCCGCCTGGCTCGACGGGCGGCCCCTCCTCCGGACCTGGCTGCCGGCCAGCGCGGTCCGGCGGGGCGGACGCCTCCTCCTCGAGCTCGGCCCCGAACCGGCCGCATGGGGCACGGCTCCCGCGGACCGACCCCCGTCCTTCCCGCCGTCGCACACCGCCATCCCCACCCCACCACCCCGGGAGACGCCATGAACCGCACCGACGCCGCCCGCGACCGCCGACTCGTGATCGTCGTGCGCGCCGACCCCGTGATCTGCGGCCACTCCGGCGAGGCGCGCAACCTCGCCGAGGCCGCGCTCGAACGAGGGTTCACCGACGTCCGGATCGTCACGTGGCCCGTCGACCGGCTGCGCGAGGCCGGGCTGCCGCTCAAGCCTCTCGACACCGTCCTGCCCTACAGCCCCCGCATCACCGTCGAGCGACCCGAGCCCGTCGGCGACTACAAGGTCCCCGACGGCCGGTACCTCGCCGGGCTCACGGGCCGGCTCGTGGAGCTGTTCACCGACGGCGTCCCGACGGTCTGCCTCTCGCTCTACCTCAGCCCGCACACGACCGCGGTCGCCGACGCCGTGCGCGTCGCGCGCAGCACCGGCCTGCCGGTCGACGTCGCGACCGTCGCCGAGGCCGTGGGCTCGGACGTGACGAACGTCGTGCGCTCGTGCGTCGAGGCGGGGCGGTTCGGGGCGGCCGCCCACGTGCTCGCCGACTACCTGTCCAGCGACCTGTGCGTCGCCGTGTCGCGGTACACGCGCGACCTCATCGTCGCGTGCGCCCAGGAGATCGACGACCGGCACGGGACCTTCTTCGCCCCGCAGTGCCGCGAGCGCGTGCAGGTCTCGTACCCGGCGATCGACACCAGCGCCTACACGGACCTCGACCCCGAGGAGACCGCCGCCGTCCTCGCGCGGCGGGGGCTCGACGCGGACGGCTACGTGCTCTACCTCTCGCGGCTCGCAGCGGCGAAGGGCGTCGACGACCTGATCGAGGGGTTCGCGCGCTCGGGCGCGGCCGCGACGCACCGTCTCGTCGTCGCGGGCCGCGGCCCGCAGGAGGCGGAGCTGCGCGCGCAGGCCGCCGCGAGCACGGCCGCCGACCGCATCACGTTCCTCGACGACGTCGACGACGCGGAGAAGCCGCACCTCATGGCCGCGAGCGCCGCGTTCGTGCTCCCGAGCAAGCCGCGGCCCGAGTTCGTCGAGACGTTCGGCATCGCCCTCACCGAGTCGATGCTCGCGGGCGGCGGGCCCGTCGTGACGACCGACACCGGCGGCATCGGCGAGGCCGTCGGCCACCACGCGAAGATCGTCCCCGTCGCCGACCCGGCGGCGATCGCCCGGGCGCTCGACGACGTCCTCGCGACCGACCACGCGACGCGTCAGCGCGCGCGGGAGGAAGCGCGGGCGCACGCGCTGCAGTTCGGCCGCGCCGCGGTGCTCGACGGCATCCTCCGCGCGCTCGCCCTCAGCCCCGACGCGCCGGCGTGGCTCACGCCGTGGGAACCGGCCGCGGTGTGACGTCCGGCGCGTACCGGTCCACGAGGCCGCGGAACGCCGCGGCGGCCGTCTCGCGCGCCGCCGCACGCTCCCCCGCGGCGCCGCCGGCCGCCACGCCGTTCGCAGCCGCCCCGACGGCCGACCGCGCGCGGTCGAGCTCGTCCTCGACGAACGTCGCGAGGACGCCCGGAACGGTGCCCGTCCCTGCCTCGCGCGTGACCGCCTTGCGCGCCACGAGCTCCGCCGCCGCACGCACGACGACGCCCGGCGCCGCGGACTCCTCGAGAAGCCGCAGCAGGTCGATCGGCGGTGCCACGGCGCCGTCGTGCACGCGCAGCCAGCGCAGGGCCGCGGCGGGACGCAGGACGTAGAAGAACGTCTTGAGCCGCGGCCCGGCCATGGCCACAGCAGCCGCCGACGACGCGGTGTCGCCCGCCCCGTGCCGACGCCTCTGGCGCTCGCCCTGGGCGAGCGCGACGTGCAGATAGTGCCGACGCAGGTCGTCGCGGCGGACGACCTGCTCCGCGAGCCGCAGCAGCTCGGCCCGGAACCCGTCGTCCCCGCGATAGACGACCGGCGACCGCAACCACTCGGTCACGGTCGCGTTCCCGCGCACCAGCAGTCGCACGGCCTTGACCAGGTCCCAGCCGTTGACGTCGAGCACGGCGTCGAGCGGCGTCTCCACGACGTCACGCGCCGGCCAGGGGTCGAGGTAGTCCGCGCGCGGCCGCACGTACACGAAGCGGCAGTCGTAGTCGGAGTCCGGCGACGGGAACCCCCACGCCCGGCTCCCGCTCTCGACGGCGAGCGGGATCGCCACCCCCTCGCCCCGCACCACGGCGTCGAGCCGCGCGTCGACCCGACGCACGACCTCAGGGTCCAGGGAGTCCGGCACGGCGCGCATCCCGCGAGGGTAGAAGCAACGCCGGGTCGCCGTCGCTCCGTTTTCGCCCGGATCGACCGCGCGTCTGGCGGGAGGCCGCGAGGCACGAGCGGCCGGATGGTAGACCCGCGCCCTCCTCCTCGGAGCGCCCGCGAAGGCAAGCACCGACACCTCGCCGCCCGAAAGGACGCGGTACGACGACGCCCGGGTGGGTGCGCCGTGCGGCGCGCCCACCCGGGCGTCAGGTCGTCACACCCTCACGGGTGCGACGGCGTCACTTCCGCGTGTCGGAGTGGTCGCCGATCTTGTGCACGAGGATCGAGTTCGTCGTGCCGGGCTGGCCGACCGGCGCGCCGGACACCACGACGACGAGGTCGCCGACCTCGGCGAGGCCGTTGGCCTGGAGGGTCGTGTCGACCTGTCCCACCATCGCGTCGGTGTTCTCCACCTCGGGGACCTCGTAGGTCTGCGTGCCCCACGTGAGCGACAGGGCGTTGCGCACGTGCTCGCGCGGCGTGAAGGCGAGCAGCGGGATGGACGAGCGCAGGCGCGACATGCGGCGCGCGGAGTCGCCGGACTGCGTGAACGTCACGAGGTACTTGACGCCGAGGATCTCGCCGATCTCGGCTGCGGCACGCGTGATCGCGCCACCGCGGGTGTGCGGCGTCGAGCCGAGCGGGGCGATGCGCTCGCGGCCGGCCTCCTCGGTCGCCTCGATGATGCGCGCCATCGTCTGCACGGTGAGGATCGGGTACTCCCCGACGCTCGTCTCGCCGGACAGCATGACCGCGTCCGCGCCGTCGAGCACGGCGTTGGCGCAGTCGGACGCCTCGGCGCGCGTGGGGCGCGGCGAGTTCGTCATGGACTCGAGCACCTGCGTCGCGACGATGACGGGCTTGGCGTTGCGGCGCGCGAGCTCGACGATGCGCTTCTGCACGAGCGGGACCTGCTCGAGCGGGAGCTCGACCGCGAGGTCGCCGCGCGCCACCATGACGCCGTCGAAGGCGTCGACGATCTCGGCGAGGTTCTCGATCGCCTGCGGCTTCTCGATCTTGGCGACGACGGGGACCGTGCGGCCCTCCTCGTCCATGATCGCCTTGACGTCGTCGAAGTCGGCCGCGGAGCGCACGAAGGACAGCGCGATGATGTCGGCACCGAGGCGCAGCGCCCAGCGCAGGTCGTCGCGGTCCTTCTCGGACAGGGCCGGCACGGAGACCGCGACCCCGGGCAGGTTGATGCCCTTGTTGTTGGACACCGGGCCGGCCACCTCGACGCGGGTGACCACGCGCGGTCCCTCGACCGCCGTGACCCGGACGAGCACCTTGCCGTCGTCGATGAGCAGCGGGTCCCCGACGCGTGCGTCGCCCGGCAGACCCTTGTGGGTCGTCGAGACGAGCTCCTTGGTCCCGACGACGTCCTCGGTCGTGATGGTGAACGTGTCACCCTCGTCGAGCCAGTGCTTCTCGTCGCCACCGAATCGCCCGAGGCGGATCTTCGGCCCCTGGAGGTCGACGAGGACGGCGACGGAACGGCCCGAGGCCGCCGCGGCCTCACGGACGCCGTGGTAGACGGCCTCGTGCTCCGCGGCGCTGCCGTGGCTCCGGTTGATCCGGGCCACGTCCATCCCGGCGTCGACGAGCGCCTTGAGCTGCTCCTTCGACTCGGTCGCGGGTCCGATGGTGCAGACGATCTTTGCTCTGCGCATATCTCCAGCCTCTGGTTCTCCGACCGGCGGCGAGCCGGCCGTCGCGGGGTGCCCCTCCCAGGATGCCCCGCTCATCGTCCCGGCGCCGGACATCCGACGCCGGGTGCACGTCAAGCGCGCAAGGACACGGTGCTCGCGCGTACCGGCGCGGGCAGCTCCGTCCCTCCCTGAAGGTAGGCGTCGACGGAGGCCGCCGCCGCCCGACCCTCGGCGATCGCCCACACGATCAGCGACTGACCGCGTCCGGCGTCCCCCGCCACGAAGACGCCGGGGAGCGTCGACGCGAAGTCGTCGTCGCGGGCCACGAGCCCGCGGGCCGTCAGCCCGGCCTCCGACTGTCCCGTGAGGGTGTCGGTCTCGGGTCCGGTGAAGCCCATCGCGACGAGCACGAGGTCCGCGGGGATCTCGCGCTCGGTGCCCGCCTTCGGCACGCGTCGGCCGTCGGGCAGGTACTCGGTCTCGGCGACGCGCAGCGCCGTCACGTTCCCGGAGTCGTCGCCGAGGAGCTCGACGGTCGAGGCGAGGTACTCGCGCTCGCCGCCCTCCTCGTGCGACGACGACACCTCGAAGAGGATCGGGTCGGTCGGCCAGGGCTGGTTCGCGGCGCGCTCGAGCGGTGGCTGCTTGCCGATGGCGAGCGTCGTGACGCTCGCCGCACCCTGGCGCAGCGCGGTGCCGAGGCAGTCGGACCCCGTGTCCCCGCCGCCGATGACGATGACGTGCTTGCCGGTCGCGGTGATCTGTCCGGGGACCTCGCTCCCTGCGACGACCGCGTTCGCCTGGTGGAGGAACTCCATCGCGAAGTGGACGCCGTCGAGCTCGCGGCCGGGGATCGTGAGGTCGCGCGGCACCGTGGCGCCCGTCGCGACGACGACCGCGTCGAAGCGCGCCCGCAGCTCGTCCCACGTGATGTCGACGCCGATCTCGACACCGGGGCGGAACCGCGTGCCCTCGGCCTCCATCTGCGCGATGCGGCGGTCGATGTGGACCTTCTCGAGCTTGAAGTCGGGGATGCCGTAGCGCAGCAGCCCGCCGATCGCGTCGTCCCGCTCGTACACGGCGACCGTGTGCCCGGCACGCGTGAGCTGCTGCGCGGCGGCGAGCCCGGCCGGGCCGGACCCGACGACCGCCACGGTCGAGCCGGTGAGTCGCTGCGGCACCTGCGGCGTGACGTACCCGCGCGCGAACGCCTCGTCGATGATCGAGACCTCGACGTTCTTGATCGTCACGGCCGGCTGGTTGATGCCGAGCACGCAGCTCGACTCGCACGGTGCCGGGCACACGCGACCGGTGAACTCCGGGAAGTTGTTCGTCTCGTGGAGGCGGTCGATCGCGTCGGCCCACTGCTCGCGGTAGACGAGGTCGTTCCACTCGGGGATGAGGTTGCCGAGCGGGCAGCCCTGGTGGCAGAACGGGATGCCGCAGTCCATGCAGCGGCCCGCCTGCTCCTTGAGGAAGACCTGGCCCTCCTCGAGGTGGGCGTGCACGTCCTTCCAGTCCCGCAGGCGCACGGCGACCGGCCGGTTCGGCGGGAGCTCGCGCTCCCGCACCTTCAGAAAGCCACGGGGGTCAGCCACGGGCCACCTCCAGAATCTGGTCCCACACGCCCGGGGCCGCAGGGTCGAGACCCGAGGACTCGGCCTTCTCGAGCGCGGAGCGCATGCGCGCGAAGTCGGTCGGCAGCACGCGGGTGAACCGCTGCACCGCCGCGGGGAAGTCGTCGAGGAGCTCGGCCGCGAGGAGCGACCCCGTCTCCTCGTGGTGGCGCCGCACGAGCTGCTCGACGAGCTCGACCTCGGCGTCCTCGAGC
Source organism: Cellulosimicrobium sp. PMB13 (assembly GCF_051294865.1). Classification (NCBI taxonomy): domain Bacteria; kingdom Bacillati; phylum Actinomycetota; class Actinomycetes; order Micrococcales; family Promicromonosporaceae; genus Cellulosimicrobium; species Cellulosimicrobium sp. PMB13. Next base: position 3,317,497 of record NZ_CP145910.1, read on the forward strand.
GGGCCGAGGCCCAGCTCGCCGGTGGCGAGCGCGCTCGTGTTGACCGCCGCCTCGCGCAGGTCGAGGACGTACGCCGTGCCGCCGGACATGCCGGCGCCGAAGTTGCGCCCGGTAGGCCCGAGCACCAGCACGGTGCCGCCCGTCATGTACTCGCAGCCGTGGTCGCCCACGCCCTCGACGACGAGCGTCGCGCCCGAGTTGCGCACGCCGAAGCGCTCGCCGACGCGTCCGCGCAGGAAGATCTCGCCCGACGTCGCGCCGTAGCCGATGACGTTGCCCGCCACGACGTTGCTCGATCCGGTGAGCACGGCGTTGCGGTCGGGCCGCACGACGATGCGGCCGCCCGACAGGCCCTTGCCCACGTAGTCGTTCGCGTCGCCGAACAGGCGCAGCGTGACGCCGCGCGGCAGGAACGCGCCGAACGACTGGCCGGCGGACCCGGTGAGGGTGACGTCGATCGTGTCGTCGGGCAGGCCCGCGCCCCGGTAGCGCTTGGTGACCTCGTGGCCGAGCATCGTCCCGACGGTGCGGTTGACGTTCCGCACCGAGAGCGAGATCCGCACCGGCTCCTGCCGCTCGAGCGCGTCGGCCGCGAGCGAGATGAGCTGGTTGTCGAGCGCCTTGTCGAGGCCGTGGTCCTGCGTCGTGGTGTTGCGCAGCGAGGAGCCCTCGACGGGGACCGGCCGCTCGAGCACCGGACCCAGGTCCAGACCCTGCGCCTTCCAGTGGTCGACCGCCTTGCGCGTGTCCAGCAGCTCGACGTGGCCCACGGCCTCCTCGATGCTGCGGAAGCCCAGGCGCGCGAGGTACTCGCGCACCTCCTCGGCGATGAACTCGAAGAAGTTCACGACGAACTCGGGCTTGCCCGTGAACCGCGCGCGCAGCTCCGGGTTCTGCGTCGCGACGCCCACCGGGCACGTGTCGAGGTGACAGACGCGCATCATGACGCAGCCGGAGACGACCATCGGGGCCGTCGCGAACCCGAACTCCTCGGCCCCGAGCAGCGCGGCCACGACGACGTCGCGACCGGTCTTCATCTGGCCGTCGACCTGCACGACGATGCGGTCGCGCAGGTTGTTGAGGACGAGCGTCTGCTGGGTCTCGGCGAGGCCGATCTCCCACGGCGTGCCGGCGTGCTTGAGCGACGTCAGCGGGCTCGCGCCCGTGCCGCCGTCGTGGCCCGAGATGAGCACGACGTCCGCGTGCGCCTTGGACACGCCCGTCGCGACCGTCCCGACGCCGAACTCGGACACGAGCTTGACGTGGATGCGCGCCGCCGGGTTCGCGTTCTTCGCGTCGTGGATGAGCTGCGCGAGGTCCTCGATCGAGTAGATGTCGTGGTGCGGCGGCGGCGAGATGAGGCCGACACCCGGCGTCGAGTGCCGGGTCTTCGCGACCCACGGGTACACCTTGTGCCCCGGGAGCTGACCGCCCTCGCCGGGCTTGGCTCCCTGCGCGAGCTTGATCTGGATGTCGTCGGCGTTGGTCAGGTACTCGCTCGTGACGCCGAAGCGTCCCGACGCGATCTGCTTGACCTTCGAACGACGCTCCGGGTCGTACAGGCGCTCGGGGTCCTCGCCGCCCTCGCCCGTGTTCGAGCGACCGCCGAGGCGGTTCATGGCGATCGCGAGCGTCTCGTGCGCCTCGGCGGAGATCGAGCCGTAGGACATGGCACCCGTGTTGAACCGCTTGACGACCTCGCTCACCGGCTCGACCTCGTCGAGCGGGACCGGGGGGCGCTCGCCCTCGCGCAGCGCGAGCAGGCCGCGCAGCGTCATGAGGCGCGACGACTGCTCGTCCACCCGGTGCGTGTAGTCGCGGAACACGTCGAACCGGCGCTCGCGCGTCGAGTGCTGGAGACGGAAGACGGTCTCCGGGTCGAAGAGGTGCTCCTCGCCGTCGCGGCGCCACTGGTACTCGCCGCCCGTGGTGAGGCGCACGTGCGCCTGGTGGTTGCCCGACGCCGGGTACGCCTCCGCGTGCCGTGCCGCGACCTCGGCGGCGACGACGTCGAGCCCGATGCCGCCGAGCCGCGAGGTCGTGCCCGCGAAGTAGTCGCGCACGAGGTCGTGCGAGAGGCCGACGGCCTCGAACACCTGGGCGCCGCGGTACGAGGAGATGGTCGAGATGCCCATCTTGCTCATGACCTTGAGCACGCCCTTGCCGAGCGCCTTGATGAGGTTCGCGACGGCCTTCTCGGGGTCCACCGCGAGGTAGCCGCGGCGTGCGAGGTCCTCGACCGTCTCCATGGCGAGGTACGGGTTGACCGCGGCCGCGCCGTACCCGATCAGCAGCGCGACGTGGTGCGTCTCGCGCACGTCGCCCGCCTCGACGACGAGCGACACCTGGGTGCGGGTGTGCCGGCGCAGGAGGTGGTGGTGCACCGCGCTCGAGAGCAGGAGCGAGGGGATCGGCGCGAGGTCGGAGTCGGAGTCGCGGTCGGAGAGCACGATGAAGCTCGCGCCGGCCTCGACGTGCGCGTCGACCTCCGCGAAGATCTCCTCCAGCCGCTCGAGCAGCGCCTCTCCCCCGCCGGACACGCGGTACAGGCCACGCACCGTCACGGCGCGGAAGATCCCGGCAAGGCTCGGGTCCTTGTCGACGCGGATGATCTTCGCGAGCTGGTCGTTGTCGAGCACGGGGAACGGCAGCACGAGCTTGCGCGCGTGCTCGGGCGTGTCGACGAGCAGGTTCGGCTCGGGGCCGATCGCCCCGCCGATCGACGTCACGAGCTCCTCGCGGATCGCGTCGAGCGGCGGGTTCGTCACCTGCGCGAACATCTGCGTGAAGTAGTCGAACAGCAGCCGCGGACGCTCGGAGAGCACCGCGACGGGGGTGTCGGTACCCATCGCGCCGAGCGGCTCGGCGCCCGTGTTGCCCATCGGCGTGAGGATGATCCGCAGCTCCTCCTCCGTGTAGCCGAAGGCGCGCTGGCGGCGCTGCACCGACGCGGGGCTGTGCGCCACGTGCTCGCGCTCGGGGAGCTGGTCGAGGTACACCGAGTTGTCGGCGACCCACTGCGCGTACGGACGCTGCGCGGCGAGCTGCGACTTGATCTCCTCGTCCTCGACGATCCGGCCCTGGCCGGTGTCGACGAGGAACATGCGCCCCGGCTCGAGGCGGCCCTTGCGCACGATCGTCGCCGGGTCGAGGTCGAGCACGCCCGCCTCGCTCGCGAGCACGACGAGACCGTCCTCGGTCACCCAGTACCGTCCCGGGCGCAAGCCGTTGCGGTCGAGGACGGCGCCGATGAGCGTGCCGTCCGTGAAGTTCAGGCAGGCCGGTCCGTCCCACGGCTCCATGAGGGCCGCGTGGTACTCGTAGAAGGCCCGCAGGTCCGGGTTCATCTCGGCGTGGTTCTCCCACGCCTCCGGGATCATCATGAGGACCGCGTGCGGCAGCGGGCGGCCCGACAGGTGCAGGAGCTCGAGCACCTCGTCGAAGTTCGCGGAGTCGCTCGAGCCGTCGGAGCACACGGGCAGCAGCGGGGCGAGGTCGCCGAGCGCCTCGCTCTCCAGGGTGCCCTCGCGCGCGGCCATCCAGTTGCGGTTGCCGCGCACCGTGTTGATCTCGCCGTTGTGCGCGATCATCCGGAACGGCTGCGCGAGCGGCCACGACGGGAACGTGTTCGTGGAGAAGCGCGAGTGCACGAGCGCGATCTCGCTCGCGTAGCGCGGGTCGGACAGGTCCGGGAAGAACGGCTCGAGCTGGGCCGTGGTGAGCATGCCCTTGTACGTCAGCGTGCGCGCGGACAGCGACGCGAAGAACAGCCCGAGCTCGTTCTCGGCGCGCTTGCGCAGCCGGTACGTGCGGCGGTCCAGTGCGACGCCCGAGAGCTCTCGCGCCGGGTCGGCGACGACGACCTGACGGAAGGTGGGCATGGAGGCGCGGGCCGACGGGCCGACGAGGTCGGCGGTCACCGGGACGTCGCGCCAGGCGAGGACGTCGAGCTTCTCCTCGGCCGCGATCGCCTCGACCCCGCGGACGGCGGCCGCTGCGGCCTCGTCGTCCTGCGGGAGGAACGCCATGCCGATCGCGTAGTGCCCCGCGGGCGGGAGCTCGGCGTCGACGACGTCGCGGACGAAGGCGTCGGGGATCTGCGTGAGGATCCCGGCACCGTCGCCGCTGTTCTCCTCGGCGCCGACGGCACCGCGGTGGTCGAGGTTGAGCAGGGCCGTCAGCCCTGCGTCAACGATGTCGCGTCCGGGCGTGCCGCGCAGCGTCGCCACGAAGGCGACACCGCACGCGTCGTGCTCGGCGGCGGGGTCGTACAGACCGAGAGCCGTGGGAGGCACGGACAGGGCAGGTGCCCGGTGCGCGTCCCGATGCTGCGGCGTGGTCATCAACACCGTCCTCACAGGCGCCCGGCCGAGACGGCCGGGCTGGTATCCAGCTGGGGGGATTCGGGACGTCTTCGGCCCTACGAACATGACAGAACCCACCGGGCGGTCGCCCGGCGGATTCGCCGATGAATGACGGGAGCTCAGCGACCTGGGTCTGGTCGCGCGGCACCTGCCTGCTCGGACTTCGACGAGTCGTCGGGGTCCTCGGTCTGCTCGGCGTCCTCGTCGTCGGTCGACTGCTCGACCGGCTCCTCGGACTCCGTGGCGGGCGTCTCCTCGGGCGATCCGTCGGAGGTCGTCTCCAGAGAGACCGTCTCCTCACGCCCGGGGTGGCGACGCCCGACAACGATAAACGCTACCAACGCACCGACACCGACCACGATCGAGGTCCAGACGTTCAGCCGAAGACCCCAGACGAGCTCGGCCTCGTCGATGCGCAACATCTCGATCCACACCCGACCCAGCGTGTAGACGAAGACGTACAGCCAGAATACCCGACCATGACCGAGCCGGAACCGACGGTCCACGTAGATCAGGAGCAGGGCAGCACCGATGTTCCAGACCATCTCGTACAGGAAGGTCGGGTGGAACAGCGTGCCCGGCGGGAACCCGGCGGCCGCAGCGACGGAGTCGTCGACCCGCAGACCCCACGGGAGCGTCGTGGGCGACCCGAAGAGCTCCTGGTTGAACCAGTTGCCGAGCCGCCCGACCGCCTGGGCGAGCAGGAGACCGGGCGCGAGCGCGTCGGCGAACGCGGGGAAGCTGACCCGCTGCCGGCGGCAGCCGATGTAGGCGCCCACGGCACCCAGCGCGACGGCGCCCCAGATCCCGAGGCCGCCCTCCCACACGTACAGCGCACGGACGGGGTCGCCGCCGGGTCCCCAGTACGGGTCCGGCGTCGAGAACACGTGGTAGAGCCGGCCGCCGACGATGCCGAACGGCACGGCCCAGAACGCGATCTCGAGCACGTCGTCGGCCTCGCCCCCGCGCTCGACCCAGCGGCGCCGGGTGAGCCACAGCGCGACGACGATGCCCGCGAGGATCGCGAGCGCGTACGCACGGATAGGGAACGGCCCGAGGTACCACGTGTGCTGCGGCGGGCTCGGGATCGCCGCGGGCAGGGCTCCTGCTGCCTCCACGACCTGCGCGACGGCGAGCGTGGCGCTCACGCGACCACCTCCCCGGCACCGACGGCCGGTGCGTCGCCCGCCGGGCCGCCGTCGGGCGCGGTCAGGCGTGCCCCCCGGACGCCGTCGACGAGCGACGACGCGACGGCGCGCAGCGCGTCGAGTCGCTCCTCCCACGGTGCGTCGGTGAGCAACGGACGGACGAACGCCGAGCCGACGATGACGCCGTCGGCGAAGCGCGCGACCTCGGCGGCCTGCGCGCCGGTCGAGACCCCCAGGCCGACGCACACGAACGGCGCGCCCGCGGCGCGCGTGTCGGCGACGAGCTGCTCGGCGCGCGGCCCCACCTGCGTCCGCTCCCCCGTGACCCCCATGGTCGACGCCGCGTAGACGAAGCCACGGGTCGCACGGACGGTCAGGCTCAGGCGCGCGGGCGTCGAGCTCGGCGCGACGAGGAACACGCGGTCGAGGCCGTGGCGGTCCGCCGCCTCGATCCACTCCCGCCCCTCGTCGGGGATGAGGTCCGGCGTGATGAGGCCCGCACCGCCCGCGGCGGCGAGGTCGCGCGCGAACGCGTCGACGCCGTAGCGCAGCACCGGGTTCCAGTAGGTCATGACGAGGACGGGCACCGTACCGCCGGTGCGCGACGACACGGCCTCCACGACGCGGAACACGTCCGCGACGCGGCTGCCCGCGTCCAGCGCGGTCTGCGCGGCAGCCTGGATCACGGGGCCGTCCATCACCGGGTCGGTGTACGGGACGCCCAGCTCGAGGACGTCGACGCCCGCGTCGACGATCGCGAGCGCGGCCTCGATCGACCGCTCCACGGTCGGGAACCCGACCGGGAGGTAGCCGACGAGCGCGGCGCGCCCCTCGTCCCGCAGCGTGGCGAGACGGTCCGCGGTGGGTGAGGTGACCCCGCCCGGCTCGCTCGGCACCGCGGTGCTCCGGGCCTCCTGCACGCCGTTCACAGCTGTCCCTCCGTACCCGTCGCCGTCTCGGCGATCGCGTCGTCGTCCACGAGGTCGAACCACCGTGCGGCGGTCGCCACGTCCTTGTCGCCCCGGCCCGAGAGGTTGACCAGGACCACGTGGTCCTCGCGCCCCGCCGCGACGGCGGCGCGCCCGACCCGCAGCGCGCCGGCGAGCGCGTGCGCCGACTCGATCGCCGGGATGATGCCCTCCGTGCGGCACAGGAGGCGGAACGCCTCCATGGCCTCGGCGTCCGTCACGGGCTCGTAGGTGGCCCGTCCGAGGTCGTGCAGCCACGCGTGCGCGGGGCCGACGCTCGGGTAGTCGAGCCCGGCGGAGACCGAGTGGCTCGGCAGCGTCTGCCCGTCCTCGTCCTGGAGGAGGTAGGAGCGCGCGCCGTGGAGCACGCCCGGGACGCCGCCGCTGAAGCGGGCAGCGTGCCGTCCGGTCTCGACGCCCTCGCCGCCCGCCTCGAACCCGAACAGCTCGACGCCGTCGTCGTCGAGGAACGCGTTGAAGATGCCGAGCGCGTTGGACCCGCCGCCGACGCACGCCGCGACGGCGTCCGGGAGGCGGCCGATCCGGTCGAGGACCTGGGTGCGCGCCTCCTCGCCGATGACGCGGTGGAACTCGCGCACCATCTCGGGGAAGGGGTGCGGCCCGGTCACGGTGCCCAGGAGGTAGTGCGTGGACTCGACGTTGGCGACCCAGTCGCGCAGCGCCTCGTTGATCGCGTCCTTGAGGGTGCGCTGGCCGATCGTCACGGGGACCACCTCGGCGCCCAGGAGGCGCATGCGCGCGACGTTGAGGGCCTGGCGGCGCGTGTCCTCCTCGCCCATGTAGACGACGCACTCGAGGTCGAGCAGCGCCGCGGCGGTCGCCGTCGCGACACCGTGCTGGCCCGCCCCCGTCTCGGCGATGACACGCGTCTTGCCCATGCGCTTCACGAGGAGCGCCTGGCCGAGCACGTTGTTGATCTTGTGCGAGCCCGTGTGGTTGAGATCCTCGCGCTTGAGGAACATCCGGACGGCGCCGGGGGCTCCCCCGACCTGCGCGGCGAAGCGGGGGACCTCCGTCAGCGGGCTCGGCCGACCGGTGTACTCGCGCTGGAGCCGCGCGAGCTCGTTGACGAACGCCGGGTCGTCGAGCGCCTTGCGGTACTCGGTCTCGAGCTCGTCGAGCGCGGCGATGAGCGCCTCGGGGACGAAGCGTCCGCCGAACGCGCCGAAGTACGGACCCTCCTGGTTCGCGAGCGAGCGGGTGAGCTCGGCGCGCACGGAGGCGGTGTCTGCGGTCTCAGGGGTGGTGGGTGTCGAGTCGGGCACGGGGCCGGACCTCCTGCGGGAGACGGGGTGGTGGGCCGGGGCGCGGCACCTGCAGCGTGACGGTCGGGGACGGTCGACGCCTCAGGGCCGCACGGACCACAGCGACGGGTGCGCGCCGGCGGCCACGAGGTCCGCGACGGACGCGCGCGGGGCGTCGTCCGTCACGAGCGCCTCCCCGACGAGCACGGCGTGCGCCCCGGACCGGGCGTAGTCCATGACGTCGTGCGGTCCGCGCACGCCGGACTCCGCGACGCGCACCACGTCGTCGGGGATGGCCGGCGCGAGGCGCGCGAAGGTCGTGCGGTCGACGTCGAGCGTCTTGAGGTCGCGCGAGTTCACGCCGACGACGCGGGCGCCGGCGTCGAGCGCGCGCCCCACCTCGTCGAGCGTGTGGACCTCGACGAGGGCGGTCATGCCGAGCGAGTGCACCCGCTCCACGAGCGACGTGAGCACCGTCTGCTCGAGCGCCGCGACGATGAGGAGGACGAGGTCCGCACCGTGAGCGCGCGCCTCCCACACCTGGTAGGGCGTCACGACGAAGTCCTTGCGCAGCACGGGGACGTCGACCCGTGCGCGGACGGCGTCGAGGTCCGCGAGGCTGCCGTTGAACCGGCGCTGCTCGGTGAGCACGGAGATCGCGGAGGCGCCGCCCGTCTCGTACTCGCCGGCGAGCTCGGCGGGGTCGGCGATCGACGCGAGGGCGCCCTTGCTCGGGCTCGAGCGCTTCACCTCGGCGATGATCGCGACGGCGTGGTCCGCCTTGAGGCGGCTCACGCACTCGAGCGCGCCCGGCACGCGTGCCGCGCGCTCCTTGAGGTCGTCCAGCGAGGTCGTCGCCTGGCGTGCCGCGAGATCCTCGCGCACCCCGGCGACGATGTCGTCGAGAACCGTCATCGCCCCATCACTCCCCGTGCTCGTCCCCGGCCTCCGTCGTCGGTCGACCCGGACGGGCTCGTCCACAGGGACGAGTCAGCCCGTTGACACGGAGGTATCTGCCATCGTAGGGCCGTGCCCGAGTGACGATGACCACGGCCCATCCCCCGAGACGTGCGCCGGAGCCCTCAGGAGGGGACGGGGCCGAGCCACTCCACGAGCCCCGGGACGTTGCGCAGGACGCCGAACGCGACGAGCAGGACGAGGCCCGTCCAGGCGACGGCGGGCGGCAGGCTCGGCCCTGACCGGCCCTGCCACGCCCGCACGAGCCAGACCGACCACAGGCCCACGAGCAACGGTGCGACGAGCACCCAGAGCGGGTTCATCGACCAGGCCCCGGCGAGGTCGAGGTGCACGAGGTCGTGCGTCGCGCGCAGCCCGCCGCACCCGGGGCACGCGAGGCCCGTCAGCGCGAGGAGGGGGCACACGAGGAAGTGGCCGGGACGGTTCGGGTCCACGAGCCCGACGTACACGACGGCCGCCGCCACCGCGGCGCCGGTCGCCAGCGGCGCGGCCGCGCCCCGCGGCCCACGCGCCCGGCGCTCGGGCACCGGCCGGGACGGTCCGCCGTCCGGCCCGGCGCTCCCGAGCGTCCCGCTCGGGGACGACGGCGCGATCACTGCTGGTCCGGGATCGACCCGAGCCAGGCGAGCAGCGCCGGGAACAGGATCGCGGCGAGCGCGACAGCGACCACGGACAGCCCGACGGCGACCCAGCCGAGGACGATGCCCGCGGTCGCGAGGCCGCCGTTGTCGGCCTGGCCGTTCGCGACCGCGCGCCGCGCCTGCGTGCCGAGGATGATCGCGGGGATGCCTGTGAGCAGCCCGCAGCTCAGGACGAACGACGCGATGCCGAGGACGAGCGACCACACCGCGAGACCGTTCTGCGCCAGGACCGGCGGGTACGGGCTCCCTGCGTAGGGGGGCACGGCTGGTAGCTCGTCCCCCGGCGGTCCCGCGACCGGCGGCTGGGTCACCGCGAGACGGACTTCTGCCCGTAGCCCATGTTCCGGAGCACGACACCGGCCACGAGGCTCAGCGCGACGACGCCCATGCCGACCCAGAACAGCCAGACGGCGGAGACGTCCGAGACCGCGGGGAGCACGACGCCGATCGCGGCGACGAGCGCGCCGAGCATGATGCCGATCATCGTGGTCCACGCCGCGACGGTGTGCCCGTGGTTCGTGGGCGGCGCCGCGGGCGGCAGGTAGGCGATCTCGGTCGTCTTCTGGTTCTCGGCCATGAGGGTCGTGCCTTTCGTCAAGATGTGCCGCCAGACTATCGGACCAGCCCTCGTGACCGCGCGAGCGGCGGACCGGGAGCCGGGTCGTCCGGTGACGGTCGGGTCAGCGGTCGGTGGGGTCCTCGCCCCGGGACAGCGCGTCCCAGGCGTCGTGGTCGGTGAGCTCGTCGTCCTGCGGTGTCGTCGCCGCGCCGCCGGTGTCGGGGGGTGGCGTCGTCGCGCCCGCAGCCCCCGCCTCGGCCGCCACCGGTGCCCCGGCGGCCGCGCCGTCGCGCTCGTGGCGGGTCGAGGCCCGCTGCCAGCCCCGGGAGCCGACGGCGACCCAGACCACGGCCACGACGGTCAGCACGCCGAGCGCAGCGGCGACCCACGGTGCCGCCGTGAGCGAGACGGCCGACGTGAGCTCGGTGACCCCGGTCGCCTCGGCGACGGCGGAGCGCGCGCTCGGCTCGGGGTCGAGCGCGACGCCGAGCGCGGCGGCCGTGGTGACCACGCCGCTCGCCGCGGCGACGGCGAGCACGACCCACCGCCCGATGCGGCCGACCAGCCCGAGCGCGAGACCGGCGGCGACGAGGACGAGCGCGGCGGCCCCCACGCCGGGCGCCGCGGTGGTCCCGCTCACGGTGACCTCCACGACCGGGTCGAGCGCGGTCGCCCCCGTCGTGGTCGACCACGTGACGGCGGACGCGGCGAGCGTCGCCCCCCCGAGCAGCAGGAGCAGCCAGATCGCCGCGCGACGCGAGGGCGTGCGGGCTCGGGACGCCGTGCCGGCACTCATCGCAGGCCCCGCAGCCGTGCCGCGACCTGGACGGCCCGGACGGCGGCCGCGGCCTTGTTGCGCGACTCCGCGTACTCGAGCGCGGGCACCGAGTCGGCGACGATCCCGCCGCCGGCCTGGACGCTCGCGCGGCCGTCGCGGATGAGCGCGGTACGGATCGCGATCGCCATGTCCATGTCGCCGGCGAAGTCGAAGTAGCCGGCCGTCCCGCCGTAGATCCCCCGCCGCGCGGGCTCGAGCTCGTCGATCAGCGCGATCGCGCGCGGCTTCGGTGCGCCCGAGAGCGTGCCGGCGGGGAACGTCGCGCGGAACGCGTCGAGCGCGGTCGCGCCGTCGCGCAGGGTGCCCACGACGGTGGAGCACAGGTGCATGATGTGGCTGAACCGCTTGGTCGCCATGAACTCCACGACCTCGACGGACGTCGGCTCGCAGACCTTGACGAGGTCGTTGCGCGACAGGTCGACGAGCATGATGTGCTCGGCGCGCTCCTTCGGGTCCTCGAGGAGCTCCTCGCCGAGCGCCACGTCCTCCTCGGGCGTGGCGCCGCGCGGCCGCGACCCCGCGATGGGGAAGGTCACGACCCGACCGGCGGTGACCTTGACGAGCGTCTCCGGGCTCGACCCGACGACGGCGAAGTCCCGGCCGTCGGGGTCGGTGAGCTGGAAGTAGTACATGTACGGGCTGGGGTTGATGGTCCGCAGCGCCCGGTACACGTCGAGCGGCTCCGCGGGGCAGTCGAGGTCGAGGCGCTGGGACAGCACGACCTGGAAGACCTCGCCCTCGCGGATGGCGTCCTTGCCCGCGACCACGGAGGCCTCGAACTCCTCGCGCGTCGAGCGGAACTCGAGCTCGGGCTCGGGCAGGTCCGCGCCGACCGAGACGACGTGCGAGCCGCCGGCGACGAGCCGGGCCTGCATCGCGTCGAGCCGGGCCACCGCGTCCGCGTAAGCCTCGTCCACGCGCTCGTCGGTGTCGTCGAAGTTGATCGCGTTCGCGACCAGCCACACGCTGCCCTCGCGGTGGTCGACCGCGGCGACGTCGGTCGCGAGGCACAGGGTCAGCTCGGGCACACCGAGCTCGTCCGGCGCGGCGGCGGGCAGCGTGGGCTCCCAGTGCCGGATGACGTCCCAGCCGATCGCGCCCGCGAGACCGCCGGTGAGCGGCGGGAGTCCCTCGACGGGCGGCGTGCGCAGCGCCTCGAGCGTCGCGTCGAGGACCTCGACGACGTCGCCCTCGGTCGGGATGCCGACCGGCACGTCACCCGACCAGACGGCCCGGCCGTCGCGCGACGTCAGCGTCGCGCGCGACGCGGCGCCCACGAACGACCAGCGCCCCCACGTGCCGTCCGACTCGGCGGACTCGAGCACGAACGTGCCCGGGCGACCCTGCGCGAGGGTGCGGTACAGCCCGACGGGCGTGACGTCGTCGGCCAGGAGACGACGGACCACCGGGACGACGCGGCGCGTCGACGCGAGGGCGCGGAAGCCCGCGGCGACCGGCCAGGTCTCGCCCCACGCCGGTCCGCCTGCCGGGACGGTGGTGGGCTCGGCCTGCGCGGTCGCGTTCACTGGTTCTCCTCCTCGGGATCGGTCGTGCGGTCCGCCGTGGCGTCGGGGGTCGTCTCGGCGACCGCGGCGGGGAGCTCCCCGACCACCGCGCCGAGGTCTCCCCCGGCCTCGAAGCAGGTGCGAGTCCCCGTGTGGCACGCGGCGCCGACCTGGTGGACGCGCACGAGGAGCGCGTCACCGTCGCAGTCGAGCGCGACCGAGCGCACGACCTGGACGTGACCGGACGTGTCGCCCTTGCGCCAGTACTCCTGTCGGGAGCGGCTCCAGAACGTCACGCGGCCGCTCGTGAGCGTGCGGTGCAGCGCCTCGTCGTCCATCCAGCCGAGCATGAGCACGTCGCCGGTGTCGTGCTGCTGGACGATCGCCGCCACCAGCCCGGCGTCGTCGCGCTTGAGGCGCGCCGCGACGTCGGGGTCGAGGGACGGTGCGGGCAGGGTGTCGTCGGGCACCCGAGAATCCTGCCAGACGCGGGCGCCCGCGCGGCGCGTCGTCTCGCCGGGCCCGGCCGACCGCCCGTCGTGTGCGCGCGTCACCGTGTCTGCGAGACCCAGGCGTCGTGCATGTGCGCGTAGACGCCGCCCGCGCGGACGAGCTCGGCGTGGTGCCCGAGCTCGACCACGTGCCCTGCGTCGACGACGACGACGAGGTCGGCCGCCTCGGCCGTCGAGAGGCGGTGCGCGATGGTGAGCGTCGACCGTCCCGCCGTGAGCGACGCCAGGGCCCGCGCGATGCGCACCTCGGTCGCCGGGTCGACGGCGGACGTCGCCTCGTCCAGGACGAGCAGGTCGGCCTCGGCGAGGTACGCGCGCAGCAGCGCGACGAGCTGACGCTCCCCCGCCGAGAGCGACTCGCCGCGCTGCCCGACCTCGGTGTCGAGGCCGTCCGGCAGGTCCGCGACCCAGTCGGTCAGCCCGAGCCGGTCGACCGCCGACTCGATCTGCTCGCGCTCGGGCGTGCCCGCAGCGGGCGCGCCCGGGTCCCCTCGCAGGCCGTACGCCACGTTGTCGGCGAGCGTGCCGTCGAAGAGGAAGCCCTCCTGCGGGACCAGCACGACGCGCTCGCGCAGGCTCGCGGTCCGGATCTCGCGGAGGTCGACGCCGTCGAGCAGCACCCGCCCCGCGGTGGGGTCCATGAGCCGCGTGACGAGCTTCGCGATCGTCGTCTTGCCCGACCCGGTCGCGCCGACCACCGCGACGGACGCGCGGGCCGGCAGGTCGAGGTCGACGCCGTGCAGCACCTCCGGGCCGTCGGGGTAGGCGAACCGCACGCCCTCGAGACGGACGTTCGCGGGCCCTCGCGGGCTCGTGACGCCGTCCTCGCCCGGGTCGACGACCTCGACCGGGGTCTCCAGCACCGCGAGCACGCGGCGCCACCCGGCGACGGCGTTCTGCAGCTCGTTGAGGATCTCGGTCGCCATCTGGACCGGTCCCGTGAAGAGCTGGACGAGGAAGAGGAACGCGAGGAGCCGCCCCACGGAGATGTCGCCCGCGACGCCCAGGAGCGACCCGACGACCACGACGACGGCGAGGACGAGGTTCGCGACGAGCACGCCGCTGGAGAAGACCACCGCGACGAGCTTCTGCGCGCGCACCATGGCGCGCCGCGTGCCGTCGACAGCGGAGTCGATGCGCCGCGCGGTGCGCGCGCCGGCGCCGTAGGCGCGGATGGTCTCGGCGCCGACCACGGACTCGGAGATCGCACCGAGCATCGCGCCGACGCGCGCCCGCACGGTCGTGTAGGCGTCGTTGACCCGTCGCTGCGCGGGTCGCAGGACGAGGAAGAGGGGCACGAAGCACGCCCACACGACGATCGTGAGCTGCCACGAGTAGATCGCCATGAGCACCGTCGCGACGCCGATCTGCAGCACGGAGACGAGCAGCATGATGCCGCCCCACTGCACGAAGAGCGAGATGGTGTCGACGTCGCTGGTCACGCGGGACACGAGCGAGCCGCGACGCTCGGTGTTCTGCGTGAGCACCGAGAGGTCGTGGACGTGGCGGAACGCGCGCACGCGCAGGTGCGCGAGCCCTGCCTCGGTCGACCGGAAGAGGCGGACGTTGACGAGCGCCGAGCACAGGCCCGCGACGACGAGCACCGCCGCGGCCGCGCCGACGAGCAGCCCGACGCGGCCGGTGTCCGGTCCGCCGTCGGCGAGGATGCCGGTGTCGATCGTCTGCTGGACGGTCACGGGCACGACGACGCGTCCGAGCGCCGCCGCGACCGCCAGGCCGAGGGTGATCCACAGCCCGTCGAGGATCTGCGGCGAGACCTGCACGCCGCGGCGCAGCGTGGCGAGCACGCCGAGCGTGCTGGCCGAGGCGATGCGCGAGTCGGCGGGCGCGCCCGTGGTCGTGCCCGTGTCCGAGGTCGTCGTCGTGGTCGTCATTCCTCCAGAGCCCCTGCCTCGGCCCGACGCGCCACGTCGTCCGCCTCGTCCTCGCGCCAGCCCTCGCGCCCGTCCAGGTCCCCAGGCGCGGGGTCGGCCGTCTCGTCGGCCGCCTGCAGCTCGTGCCGGCGGATCTCGTCGTCCGCCGCGTCCTGCTCGTCGGCGGCGCGGCGCTCGGCCTCCCGCGCGTAGGCGGTCGCGAGCTCGCGGTAGCCGGGGTCGCGCGCGAGCAGCTCGTCGTGCGTCCCGACGTCGACCACGCGTCCCGACCCGACGTGCACGACGACGTCCGCGAGCGCCACGCTCGCCATCCGGTACGCGACCATGACGACCGTCGGCCGGTCCCGGCCCTCGTCCCGCAGCCCGGCGAGGATCTGCTGCTCGACGCGCGGGTCGACGGCGGACGTCGCGTCGTCGAGCACGAGCAGGCGCGGTCGCCGGACCAGGGCGCGGGCGATCGCGAGCCGCTGGCGCTGCCCGCCGGAAAGGTTCGCGCCGCGCTCGCCGAGGGGGGCGTCGAGGCCGCCGGGCAGCCGCTCGATCACGTCGTCGACGCGCGCGAGGCGCAGCGCCTCCCACACCTGGGCGTCGTCGGGACCGCTGCCCTCGTCGGCGAGCGTGACGTTCGAGCGCACGGTGTCCTCGAACACGAACGCCTGCTGCGCGACGAGCGCGACCTGCGCGGTGAGGTCGGCCTGCCGCACGTCGCGCACGTCGGTGCCGTCGAGCGTGACCCGTCCCCGCGTGGGGTCGGACAGGCGCGCGAGGAGGGACACGAGGGTCGTCTTGCCCGCGCCCGTCGACCCCACCACGGCGACCGTGCTGCCGGGGGCGAGGTCGAGGTCGACGCCGTCGAGGAGGGTGACCGGACGGCCGCCGGGACGCACGTCGACGCCCACGCCCTCGAACCGCACCCGCACCCCGCCCGCCCCGGTGAGGGGCTGCGCCCCCGGGACGAGTCCCGTCCCGGCGTCGACGACGCGGCTGATGCGCTCGTACCCGACGAGGCCTCGCGGCAGCTCGCCGAGGACCCAGCCGAACGCGCGCACCGGGACGGCCATGATCGTCAGGAGGTACGCCGCCGTGACGATCTCGCCCGGCTGGACGCCGCCCGCGGCGAGGCGCACGGTGCCGACACCGAGGACGAGCAGGGTGCCGAGGGAGGGCAACAGCTCGATGACCGGGTCGAAGAAGGCCCGCACGACGCCGACGCGGACGTTCGCGGCGCGCAGGGTGTCGGTGCGCTCCGCGAAGCGGCGCTCCTCACGGTCCGCGGTGCCGAGCGACGTGACGAGCAGGGCCGCCTCGAAGCTCTCGTGCGCGACGTCGGCCACCTCGGCGCGCAGCCGCTGGGCGCGCGTGATGGCGGGCGACATGTACCGCTGGAACACGACGTTCACGGCGACGGCCACCGGGATGACGACGAGCGCGGCGCACGCGAGCCACACGTCGATCCGGAACAGCATCACGGCGGACACGCCGATCATCACGACGACGCCGAGCGCGAACGGCAGCGGGTTGAACACGCCGGTCGCGGCCTCGACGTCCGAGCTCGCGTTCGACAGGAGCTGACCCGCCGGGTGCGCGCGGTGCCACGACATCGGCAGCCGCAGGTACTGCCGCGTCACGGCCGTGCGGTGCCGTGCCTGGAGCGCCGCATAGCCGTTACCGGCGAAGATGCGCCGGGCGGCGACGCTCGCCGCGAGCGAGACGGCGATGCCTGCGAGCACGAGGCCGGCCAGCCAGATGCGGTCCCGCGCGGCCTCGTCACCCGCGAGCGCCGGGACGACGACCTCGTCGGTGACCGTGCCGATGGCGCTGCTCACGCCGACGGTCAGCGCCCCGAAGATCGCGGACGAGCCGATCGCGAGGACGTACGTGCGCGGCTCGTCACGCAGGCCACGCCCCATGAGGACGAGCGAGCGACGCACGCGCGACCCGGTCAGGCCGTGCGGACGACGGACCCGCGGCTCTGCAGGGAGGGAGTCGGGGGCGGTGGGCTGGGCGTCGGCACCGTTCGGGCGCGTCGTGCTGCCGGGCACGGGACGTACCTCGTCTTTCGTTCGGGATCCGACGATCTTCTCACAGGGAAACGGCACCCCGTCCGGTCCGGCCGGCCTCAGCGCACGGCGATGCCGGCCTCGCGCAGCGTGTCCTTGACCTGACCCACGGTCAGGGCGCCGAAGTGGAACACGCTGGCTGCGAGGACGGCGTCCGCGCCCGCCCGCGCCGCCTCGACGAAGTGCTCCGGCGTGCCGGCGCCACCGCTCGCGATGAGCGGCACGCGCACCTCGCGGCGCACCGCGGCGAACATCTCCAGGTCGAAGCCCGCCGTCGTGCCGTCCGCGTCCATCGAGTTGAGCAGGATCTCCCCCGCGCCGAGCTCCGCCGCACGCGCGGCCCAGCCGACCGCGTCGATCCCGGTGCCCCGTCGTCCGCCGTGGGTCGTCACCTCGTAGCCGGAGTCCGTGGCCGTTTCCCCGGTGACACGCCGGGCGTCGACCGAGAGCACGAGCACCTGGCTGCCGAACCGGTCGGCGATCTCGGCGATGAGCTCCGGTCGCGCGATCGCCGCGGTGTTCACCCCGACCTTGTCCGCGCCCGCGCGCAGCAGACGGTCCACGTCCTCGACCGCGCGCACGCCCCCACCCACGGTGAGCGGGACGAACACCTGCTCGGCCGTGCGGCGCACGACGTCGTACGTCGTCTCACGGTCGCCGGACGACGCCGAGACGTCGAGGAACGTCACCTCGTCCGCGCCTTCGCCGTCGTAGCGGGACGCGAGCTCGACGGGGTCGCCCGCGTCGCGCAGGTTCTCGAAGTTGACGCCCTTGACGACGCGGCCCGCGTCGACGTCGAGGCAGGGGATCACGCGGATCGCGACGGTCATGAGGTCTCTCCTTGGTCGGCCGGCGCGTCGCCGGTCTGGTCGGGCGCGGCAGGTTCGGCGCCGTCGGTGCCGCCCGCTCCGCCCGCCGCCTCCTCCGCCGTCACGGGGAAGTGCGCGTCGAGGATGTCGACGACGTACACGAGCGTCTCGCCCGCGAGCGGGCTCGCGGTGCCCTCGTAGCCGAGCTCCGGCGGGACGACGAGCATGACCTGGCTGCCCACCGACTGCTCGAGCAGTCCCTGCTCCCAGCCCTCGATCACCTCGCCGAGGCCGATCATCACGGACGACGGGGCGGCGTCCGGCGCCCAGGAGGTGTCGAACACCTCGCCGTCCGACCAGCGCACCCCCGTGTAGCGGACCGTGACGACCTGGCCCGCCTCGACCTGCCGCCCGTCGCCGCGGATCAGCGGCCGGATCCCCAGGTCGCCCGGCGGCGCGGCGTCCGGCGGGATCGTGATCGTCGGGGCGCCGTCCTCGGCGAGCGTCACCGTCGGTACGCCCTCGGCCGCCTCGGGCGCGACGGCCTCCCCGTCCGCCCGGGTCGGCAGCACGTCGACGACGAGGACGACGGGGACGCCGTCGTCCTCCTCCACGTGCAGCAGGCGCGCCCCGACGCGCTGCCCGCGGAGCTCGTCGGCGAGCTCGCCGCCCACCGAGGAGTCGTCGAGCGCGAGCCACTGCGGGGCGTCGGCGTAGGTGTTCTGCAGCACCGTGGCGTCCCGCGCGTCCTGCGCGTAGAGGTTGAGCAGCACCGGGTCGCCGTCCGCGAGCTCGCGCCCCGTCCCCGGCCACAGCACCTCTGAACGCACCTCAGGCACGTCGAGCGGCGGCGTGTACTCGAGGGTCGGCGGCGAGCCCGCCGAACCGGTCACCTCGAGCGCGGTGTTCGCCGGCGTCGACGGCGTGTCCTCGGGCTCCTCGCACGCCCCCAGCAGGAGGGCCGCGGCGAGCACCAGCACGGTCACGCCCGCACCGCGCGCGCGCCGTCGTACCGGCCGTGCCGTTCCCGCGAGAGGCCGCACGACCGTCGGAACCACTGTCCTCACATCACGCCCCGCACGTCACATCGACTCGATGAGTCGTTCCACGCGCTCGTCGACGCTGCGGAAAGGGTCCTTGCACAGCACCGTGCGCTGCGCCTGGTCGTTGAGCTTGAGGTGTACCCAGTCCACCGTGTAGTCGCGGCGGGCCTCCTGCGCGGCGCGCACGAAGTCGCCGCGGAGCTTCGCGCGCGTCGTCTGCGGCGGGACCGCGGTCGACTCGAAGACCTCGAGGTCGGTGGTGATCCGCTCGACCATGCCGCGAGCCGCGAGCAGGTTGTACAGGCCCTCGGTGCGCGAGATGTCGTGGTAGGCGAGGTCGAGCCGGGCGATGCGCGGGTCGTCGAGCTCGAGCCCGTGCTTGGCCTGGTAACGCTGGATCAGCCGGTACTTGATGACCCAGTCGAGCTCGCGGTCGACGAGCGAGAGGTCGCCCGACTCGAGCGCGCGCAGCCCGCGCTCCCACAGGTCGAGGACCTGTTTGACGACCGGCGTCGGGGAGACCCCGGCCTCGACGAACTCCTTGACGCGCTGCAGGTACTCGCCCTGCAGGTCGATCGCGGTGACCGTGCGCCCGCTCGCGAGCTGGACGGGCTGCTTGCCCGTCATGTCGTGGCTGATCTCGCGGATCGCGCGGATGGGGTTCTCCAGCGCGAGGTCCCGCATCGGCACGCCGGCCTCGATCATGCGCAGGATGAGGTCGGTCGTGCCGATCTTGAGCATCGTGGTCGTCTCGGCCATCGACGAGTCACCCACGATCACGTGGAGCCGCCGATAGCTCTCCGCGTCGGCGTGCGGCTCGTCGCGCGTGTTGATGATGGGCCGCGAGCGCGTGGTCGCGCTCGACACCGCCTCCCAGATGTGGTCGGCGCGCTGCGAGAGGCAGTAGACGGCGCCCCGCGGGGTCGAGAGCACCTTCCCCGCGCCGGTGAGGACCTGACGCGTGATGAGGAACGGCACGAGCACGTCCGAGAGCCGCGCGAAGTCGCCCTGGCGGCGCACGAGGTAGTTCTCGTGGCACCCGTACGAGTTGCCTGCCGAGTCCGTGTTGTTCTTGAACAGGTGGATCCGGCCGGGCAGCCCTTCGTGCTCGAGCCGCTGCTGTGCGTCGGCGACGAGACCCTCGAGGATCCGCTCCCCGCCGCGGTCGTAGGCGACGAGCTGGCGCACGTCGTCGCACTCGGCGGTCGCGTACTCCGGGTGCGAGCCCACGTCGAGGTACAGGCGCGAGCCGTTGCGCAGGAACACGTTGGACGAGCGACCCCACGCGACGACCTTGCGGAACAGGTAGCGCGCGACCTCGTCGGCCGAGAGCCCGCGGCCGTCGTCCGACGCGCACGTGACGCCGTACTCCGTCTCGATCCCGAAGATCCTGCGGTCCATGCCGTCCTACCCCTCGTCCGCCGCGCCGGGCGCGGGTTCGGCGTCGTCGCCCGTCGCCGGGGTCTCGCCGGGTGGTGCCTGGAGCAGCTCGTCGAGCACCGTCCCCGACAGGCGTCGGAACGCACGCCGCGGTCGGGTGCGGTCGAGCACGGCCACCTCGAGCTGGTTCGCGGCGATCCCCCGCGGCTGCTCGCCCTCTCCGCCGGACCCCAGCGCGCGCACGGCCAGCCGCAGCACCTCGCCGAGCGAGAGCCCGGGCCGCCAGGCGTCGTCGAGGATGCGACCCAGCTGCTCCGACTGCCCGCCCATGACGACGTGGCCCTGCTCGTCGGCCACGGACCCGTCGTAGGAGATGCGGTAGATCTGGTCCTGCGCGGACGTCGGCCCGACCTCGGCGACGACGAGCTCGACCTCCAGCGGCTTGGACTCCGTCGTGAAGACCGTGCCGAGCGTCTGCGCGTAGGCGTTCGCGAGACCCCGCGCGTTGACGTCGGTCCGGTCGTAGGAGTAGCCGCGCAGGTCGGCGTAGCGCACCCCCGCGACCCGCAGGTTCTCGAACTCGTTGTACTTGCCCACCGCGGCGAACGCGATGCGGTCGTAGATCTCCGAGATCTTGTGCAGCGCGCGCGACGGGTTCTCCGTCGCGAACGCGATCCCGTCCTCGTACGCGAGCACGACGACGGAGCGGCCCCGGGCGATGCCCTTGCGCGCGAAGTCGGCCCGGTCCTTCATGAGCTGCTCGGGCGAGACGTAGAACGGCATCGTCATGCGAGGTCACCTCCCTGCTCGGCCGTGCCGCGCCCGCCCCCGGCGAGGCCGCGACGCTCGGCGACGATCTCCTCGACGACCGCCTCGAGCTCGGTCTCCGGGACCCGCTCGTAGCCCGCTCCCGTCACGACGGCGACGACCGGCCAGATCCGGCGCACCGTGTCCGGACCGCCGGTCGCGGAGTCGTCGTCCGCGGCGTCGTACAGCGACTCGACGGCGACCCGGACGACCGCGTCGCGGTCCAGGCCCGGACGCCACAGCTTCTTCAGCGCGCCGCGCGCGAACACCGACCCCGAGCCCACGCTGTGGTGCTCGCGCTCCTCGTAGCGCCCGCCCGTGACGTCGTAGGAGAAGATGCGGCCCTGCCCGCGGTCGAGGTCGAAGCCCGCGAACAGCGGCACCACGGCGAGGCCCTGCATCGCCATGCCGAGGTTCTGCCGGATCATCGTCGACAGGCGGTTCGCCTTGCCGTCGAGCGACAGCAACGTCCCCTCGATCTTCTCGTAGTGCTCGAGCTCGAGCTGGAACAGGCGCACGAGCTCGACCGCGAGGCCGGCCGTGCCGGCGATGCCGACGGCGGAGAACTCGTCCGCCGGGAAGACCTTCTCGATCTCACGATGGGCGATCATCGAGCCCATCGTCGCGCGCCGGTCACCCGCCATCACGACCCCGCCCGCGCCGTCGGTCCCGAACGTGCACGCCACGATCGTGGTCGCGTGCGGGGCCGCCGGTGCGGCGCCCGAGCCGGCGTGCGACGCCGCGCGGTGCGACGGCAGCAGGTCCGGGGCGTGGCCGGAGAGGAAGTCGAGGAACGACGACGACCCGGGGGTCGTGAACGCGTCGGGGAGCCGCCCGGGCAGGCGGTCGGGCTGGTGGGTGCTCATCAGCGGTCCGCCACCCTTCCTACTCGCCGCCCTTCTGCACGAAGCCCCGGACGAAGGACTCCGCGTTCGTCTCCAGGACCTCGTCGATCTCCTCCAGGAGGGCGTCCACCTCGGCGTCGCGCGACTGCGCCTGCGGCGCGGTGGGGACCTCCGGGACGTCCGGCTCGTCGTCGGGGCGACGGTCCTCGTGCGACGCGTGGGTGCGTTCCGTACCCGCCATGGTGGCCTCCTCGTCCGCCGGTCGTGACCGGCGCTCGTCCTCCGACCCGCACGCGGCCCGGCCGCGAGCGGTTCCTGCTCGCACGCGACGCCCCGTGCGGGGCGCCGTCGTGCGTCCAGCCTAGTTCCTGAGCGTCACCCCGGTGCCGCGAGACCCGCCAGGAGCGACGCCGCGTCGGGGCTCGCGTCGAGCAGCGCACCGATGTGGGCGCGGCTGCCCCGTAGCGGGTCCATCATCGGGACGCGCTGGAGCGACGGCGATCCCGGCACGTCGAAGATCACCGAGTCCCAGCTCGCCGCCGAGACCTGGTCCCCGAACCGCGCCATGACCTCGCCGCGGAAGTACGCGCGAGTGTCCTCCGGGGCGTGGTGCACCGCCGCGCCCACCTCGCGCTCCGTGACCACCCGGTCGACCGCCCCGGCCGCGAGCAGGCGGTGATAGATGCCGCGCTCCGGCCGTACGTCGGACCACTGCAGGTCGAGCGCCGCGAGCCGGGAGTGGCCCCAGTCGAGACCGTCGCGCTCGCGCAACCGGTCGAGGAGCCGCAGCTTCGCGACCCACTCGACGTCGCGCGCGCACGACTCCCGGTCGGTCGCGAGGCGCGTCAGCACGGAGTCCCAGCGCTCCAGGACGTCGCGCGTCGGTGCGTCGGGGCCGTCCTCCCCGGCGAGGCGCCGCGACGCCTCCGCCGCCACCTCCAGGTACTCGCGCTGGATCTCGAGCGCGGTGAGCGTGCGGCCGTCCGCGAGCCGCAGCCGCTGCGTCAGGTCGAGGTCACGACTCACGCGCTGCACGTCGGCCACCGGGTCGACCAGCCGCAGGCCCGCGAGGCGCGATCTCAGCGCGGCACCGAGCTCCTCGAGATGCTCGACGACGAACAGCACGAGCGACGTCGTGCCCGTCTTGAGGTACGTCGCCGTCTCGAAGAGGTTCGCGTCGCCGATGATGAGGTGCAGCCGCCGCCACCGCTGCCGGTCCGCGTGCGGCTCGTCGCGCGTGTTGACGATCGGGCGCCGCAACGTCGTCTCCAGACCCACCTCGGCCTCGACGTAGTCCGCGCGCTGCGAGACCTGGAACCCGTCCCCGTCTCCCGTCGGGCCCAGCCCGACCCGTCCCGACCCCGCGAACACCTGCCGCGTGACGAGGAACGGCGTGAGGATCTCGACGATCACGCCGAACGGCACCGCACGGTCCACGAGGTAGTTCTCGTGCGTGCCGTAGCTCGCGCCCTTGCCGTCGACGTTGTTCTTGTAGAGCACCACCGGGGCGCCCGGCGCGTTCGCCAGCTCCCGCGACGCCGCGAGCATCACGCGCTCCCCCGCGACGTCCCAGCACACCACGTCGTGCGGCACGGTCACCTCGGGTGACGAGTACTCGGGGTGCGCGTGGTCGACGTACAACCGCGCGCCGTTCGTGAGGATGACGTTCGCCGCGCTCGGGTCGTCGTACTCCTCCGTCGTCGGCCGCGCGACCTCCTGGAACGAGGCGTCCTTCTCGTCGGCCCCGTCCCCCGCGACCGGTCCCGACGGCGCCGGCGCGGCCGGGTCGTCCGTGAGCAGCGACGGGTGCGCCGACGCGCGCGGCACGTGGAACCCCCGCGCGTCCTGCAGCGGGTCCTCGTCGTCGTAGTCCCAGCGCGCCCGGCCCCGGGCCCCGTCGCTGCGCGCCGCGAGCGCCCGGTACGTCGTGACGACCTGGCTCGACATGAGCATCGGGTTCGCCAGGGGCTGGCCCGGCTGCAGCACGCCGTACTCGGTCTCGATCCCCATGACCCGTCGAACGCTCACGCGCCCACCCTAAGCCGCACCTGCGACGACGCGTCGGCTCTGTCCACGGCGAACGCAGGTCGCCACCACGGGTGGCGCGCCGTCGGTGCTCGGGCTGTCCGCGCCGTCGCCACAGTCTTTCGGCCGTGGGCTCTAGGAGCGCGGCCTTGACGCCCTTCGCATCCGACGTCGCCCCACCCGCTCGTCCGGTCCCTCACCACGTCGCAGTGCGCGACGTCGCCCCACCCGCTCGTCCGGTCCCTCGCCAACGCGCTCGGTGAGGTCAGTACGCGACGGCGCCGGGGCGTGGCCGGAGGGGCGGCCGTGCCGGGTCGTGGCGGGTCTGGCGGGAGCGGTGCGAGGAACGAGCACCGCGGATGGTAGACCCGGCACGGCCGCCCCGGAGTGCCACGCCCCGGCGCCACCAACGCCGCGGCACGGCCGCCCCGGAGTGCCACGTCCCGGCGCACCCCGCCAACCGCGAACCCGCGACGCGCTACAGGTACTGGCCGGTGTTCGTGACGGTGTCGATGGTGCGCGGGGAGCCGCCCTCGCCCTTCTTCTGGACGATCGTGCGGATGAAGACGATGCGCTCGCCCTTCTTGCCGCTGATGCGCGCCCAGTCGTCGGGGTTGGTGGTGTTCGGCAGGTCCTCGTTCTCCTTGAACTCGTCGACGCACGCCGAGAGGAGGTGGTCGACGCGGATGCCGCGCTGGCCCGTGGCGAGGAGGTCCTTGATCGCGGACTTCTTCGCGCGGTCGACGACGTTCTGGATCATCGCGCCGGAGTTGAAGTCCTTGAAGTAGAGGATCTCCTTGTCGCCGCTCGCGTAGGTGACCTCGAGGAACTGGTTCTCCTCGTCCTCGGAGTACATGCGCTCGACGACGGACCGGATCATCGCATCGAGCACCTCGCGCTCGTCGCCGCCGTGCTCGGCGAGGTCCGCCGCGTGGATCGGCAGGTCGTCGGTGAGGTACTTCGCGAAGATCTCCTTGGCCCCCTCGGCGTCGGGCCGCTCGATCTTGATCTTCACGTCGAGGCGTCCCGGGCGCAGGATCGCCGGGTCGATCATGTCCTCGCGGTTCGAGGCGCCGATGACGATGACGTTGTCCAGCCGCTCGACGCCGTCGATCTCCGAGAGGAGCTGCGGCACGATCGTCGTCTCGACGTCGGAGGAGAGACCCGTGCCGCGCGTGCGGAACAGGGACTCCATCTCGTCGAAGAACACGACGACGGGTGTGCCCTGGGACGCCTTCTCGCGCGCCCGGGCGAAGATCAGCCGGATGTGCCGCTCGGTCTCGCCGACGTACTTGTTGAGCAGCTCCGGGCCCTTGACGTTGAGGAAGAAGCTCTTCGCCGTGCCGGGCTCGACGTCCTCGCCGCGGGATCGCGCGACGGTGTGCGCGAGCGAGTTCGCGACGGCCTTGGCGATGAGCGTCTTGCCGCAGCCGGGCGGGCCGTAGAGCAGGACGCCCTTCGGCGGGCGCAGCCCGTGCTCGCGGAACAGGTCGGGGTGGGTGAACGGCAGCTCGACGGCGTCGCGGATCTGCTCGATCTGCGGGCCGAGCCCGCCGATGTCCTCGTACCGGATGTCCGGGACCTCTTCGAGGACGAGCTCCTCGACCTCGGACTTCGGGATGACCTCGAACACGAAGCCCGAGCGCGTGTCGATCGTCAGGGAGTCACCGACACGCAGAGCGGTGTGCGCGACGGAGCCCGCGAGGCGCACGACGCGCTCCTCGTCGGCGCGCCCGACGACGAGCGCGCGGTCGGCGTCGAGCACCTCCTTGACCGTGACGATCTCGCCGGTGCGCTCGTAGCCACCGGCGGCGACGACCGTCATGGCCTCGTTGAGCTTGACCTCCTGGCCGGGGCGCAGGCGCTCGACGTCGAGGCTCGGGCTCGCGCCCACGTGCATCTTGCGACCCGACGCGGACACGTCGACCGAGCCGTCCGGGTGCGCCGCGAGGAACACCGCGTACGTGCCCGGGGGCTTGGCCAGGTCGTCGATCTGGCGCTTGAGGTCGAGGATCTGGTCCCGCGCGGCGCGCAGCGCCTCCGCGAGCCTCTCGTTCTTCGCGGAGAGCAGCGCGAGCTCTCGCGCGCCGCTGGGCGCGCCCTCGTCGCTTCGGCCGAATGTCTCGCTCATCGGGTGTTCCCCTCTCGCCGGCGGCTCACCCGGTCGCCGCGGGCGGCCGGACGGCGCGCGGCGTACGCCGCGCCCGTGCCGTGGTCGGCCACCACCGGCGATCGGGTCTAGACCTTAGGCACAATTCTCGTCCGCGTACACGGACGACACCCACCGTGAGACGACGCGGTGCCGATCGTTACCGGAACGTCACGCACCCGGCACGTCGTCCGCGAGGCCCTCCGCCGCGTCCGACCCAGCGTCCGGCCCGGCGTCCGACCGAGCACCCGGACCGGCGACCGCCGCATCGCCGGGCGCCTGCCCGACGTCGCGCCGCACGCGGCGGATCTTCTTCTCGGACACGGGGCGCTCGCCGAGCTCCTCCGGGGACCACTGCTCCGCGTCGGTCGGGTACGCGCCCTTCGCGGGCCGGCGCTTGCGCTCGGGCGGTGCGACGCCGTCCGCCAGGCGCCTCGCCGTGAGGAGGAACCCGGTATGCCCGATCATGCGGTGCTGCGGGCGCACCGCGAGCCCCTCGAGGTGCCAGCCGCGGACCATCGACTCCCACGCGACCGGCTCGGCGTACCGGCCGTCCGAGCGCAGGTCCTCGGCGAGGCGGGACAGCTGCGTGGTCGTCGCGACGTAGCAGACCAGCACCCCGCCGGGCACGAGCGCGCGCGCCACGACGTCGAGGTTCTCCCACGGCGCGAGCATGTCGAGCACCACGCGGTCCACCGTGCCGTCGGGGGCGACGGTGGGCAGGACGTCGGCGAGGTCGCCCACCGAGAGCGTCCAGGCGGGGTGCTCGCCGCCGAAGAAGTTCTCGACGTTGCCGCGTGCGATCGCGGCGAAGTCCTCGCGACGCTCGATCGAGTGCAGGTCGCCGGCGTCGCCGACGGCGCGCAGGAGCGACATCGTCAGGGCACCCGAGCCCACGCCGGCCTCGATGACGCGCGCGCCGGGGAAGACGTCGGCCATCGCGACGATCTGCCCGGCGTCCTTCGGGTAGACCACCGCGGCGCCGCGCGGCATGGAGAGCACGTAGTCCGCCAGCAGCGGTCGCAGCGCGAGGTACTCGATCTCCGCGGTGTTGCGCACGACCGAGCCCTCGGGGGCCCCGATGAGGTCGTCGTGACGGAGGTAGCCCTTGTGCGTGTGGAACGTGGCCCCGGGCGCGAGCGTGATGGTGTGCAGGCGGCCCCGGGGGTCCGTGAGCTGCACCTTGTCACCCACCCGCAGCGGACCGCGCCGCTGGTCGGCACCCGTCGCGCCGGCAGGCCCCGGGCCGTCCGCGGGCTCGGGGGCGGAGGGCTGGGCGGGCAGGCTGGCGGTGGGCTCGTCGGTCACGGGCGACCATCCTACGGGCCCGCCTGCGCCGCACCCGCAGGCGCCGTCGTGCGCGGGCCGGGAAGGACGTGCGAGGGGCTCGTGCGAGGACGGGCTCAGCGCCGTCGTGCGTCCCGGAGCGCGGTGACCACCCGGGCGACCTCGAGCACGCCGACGACGCGGCCGCCGTCGGTCACCGGGACGACGGCCGTCTGCCGACCGGCACGGGCGAGCGTGGCGAGCATGTCCTGCCCGACGAGCCCGGCGTCCACGGCGGTACCCGGCGGGAGCGGCACGGCGACCGCGCCGACGGGCGTGGTCTCGGCGGCGTCGGGCGGGACCGCGGCGGCTGCGGCCGGGTCGACGTACCCGACGGTCCGCCCAGCGTCGTCGACCAGCACGGCCAGGACGTGCGGGCCGCCCGCGAGCGCGACCGCACGACCGGCCGCAGCGACTGACGAACCCGAGGCCACTGGCACGGCGGCCCGCGCGAGGCCACGCACCGACAGTCCCGCGACCGCCTCGCGCGTCCGCCCGGCCGCGATCGCCTGCCCCGCTCCGGACCAGAGGAAGGCGCCGATGAGGGCCGCCCAGGCGACGGTCCAGAGCGAGGGCTGCCGACCTAGCGACAGCGGCCACAGCAGCGCCCACGCGACGACGCCCACGGCGACGGCTCGGCCGACCCAGCCCGCGGCGACGGTGCCCCTGGTCCGCGAGCCGGTCGCCGCCCACACGGCGGACTCGAGGATCTGCCCGCCGTCGAGCGGCAGCCCGGGCAGGAGGTTGAAGAACCCGACGAACGCGTTGGAGAACGCGCCCGCATACAGCAGCAGCGCGGGGACGGAGAAGACGTCCGTCGCCTGGAAGGAGAGCCAGAACACGACTGCGAGCGCGAGGTTCGTCAGCGGGCCGACGACCGAGATGAGGAAGCCGTCGAGCGGACGGGCCGACGTGCCGGAGTACGCGGTGTGCCCGCCCCACAGCGTGACGGCGAGCTCGGTGACCTGCTGGCCCCGGGCGCGGGCGACGAGCGCGTGCGCGACCTCGTGCAGGAAGACCGACCCGAAGAGCAGCAGGACGAACGCGAACGACACGAGGAACCGCTCGCCGCCGAGGTGGGGCGCCAGGTTCTCGACCGTCGGCGCGAACAGCACCGTGAGGATCGCGGCGGCCAGGAACCACGACGGCGTGAGGATCACGGGGGCACCCGAGACGCGGCCGATCACCCAGCCCTTCGTGCGCCCGGGCACGTCCTGACGTGGGGGCGTGCGGGGGGCTCGGGGCTCTGGTCCGTCCACCGGCACAGACTATGCGCTCGCCGGGTCCGCTCCCCGGAGCACGACGGCGAGCTCCTCCCGGGAGTGGATACCGAGCCGCGTGTACACCTTGCGCAGGTGGTACTCGATCGTCTTGGGGCTGAGGAACAGGGCCGCCGCCGCCTCGCGGGTCGTCCGCCCGTCGGCGAGGAGCAAGCAGACCTGCAGCTCCTGGGGCGTGAGGGCGCTCGGACCGACCCCTTCCCGCGGCGCGACCCTCTCGCCCGTCGCCTCGAGCTCGGCCCGGGCGCCGGCCGCCCAGACGACGGCCCCGAGCGCGTCGAACGTGCCCAGCGCGTCCCGCAGGACGACGCGGGCGTCCACGCGTCGACCTGCCCGGCGCAGCCGCATCCCGTAGGCGAGCTGCGTCCGGGCGCGCTCGAAGAGGTCGCGGGTCTGCGCGTGACTCGTGAGCGCCGCGTCGAAGTGGGTCGAGAACTCGTCCTCGGCGGCGACGAGACCGAGCGCCCGCTCGGCGCGCGCGAGCGTCCACGGGCGCCCGCTGGCCGCGGCGGAGGCCGCGAACCGCTCGGCGACCGTCCCCGCCGCGCCGGCCTGGCCGGTCCGCAGCAGGGCGTCGACCAGCTCCGGCCCGGGATGCAGGTCGGGGTCACCGACGCCGAGGCGCTCGAGGCGCGCTGCGAGCGCCGTGAAGCGGTCCGCCGCCTCGCCCGACGAGCCCTCCGACAGCGCGAGGTCGCCGAGCGCCAGCTCGCACCAGATCTCGCCGAACAGCATCGACCGCTCGCGGCAGAGCGCCGACGCCTCCGCCGCGTGCCGCCGGCACGCCGTGCTCCGCCCGGCGCGCGACTCGAGCCACGTGAGTCCCGCGAGCGCCATGGCGAGACCGCCGCCCTGTCCGGTCTCCCGGGCCAGGCGTGCGGCCTCGTCGTAGTTGGCCGCCGCCCGCTCCCAGGCGTTCGACGTCGCTTGGTCCCGCGCGACGTGGAACAGCACGTCGGGCAGCACGCCCACGCCCACGCGCGTGCGGACCTGGTCCACCAGGGCGCGCAGCCGCGAACCGTCGACGGCGTCGCGCAGGAACAGCGGCGCCAGCATGAGCCAGGGCAGCGCGGCGGGGTGCGCGAGGGGATCGGCGTGCTCGGCCAGCAGCGCGACGGCGGTGCGGAGGCGCGACGTGCTGTCTCGGCCGAGCAGGACACCCGACGCCCCGGAGGACGCGAGCCCGACGGCACGGGCCACGGGGTCCGTCGTGTCGGGCAGGGACGCGACCAGCCGTGCCTCGACGCGACGCAGGGCGACCGTGTCGACGAGGTACATGCACGCCCGGCTCGCCTCCGCGAGGAGCAGGACACGGTCGTCGACGGTGGCGAGGTCGGCCGCGCGCTCGAGCAGGTCGAGCCCGACGCGCGCCGAGCCCGAACGCATCGCGAGGGTGGCGCGCAGCTCCGCTCCCTGCGCCGTGAGAGGTCCTGTCGGCGGTTCGGCCTCGTCCAGCAGCGCCAGCGCCCGGTCGGGCAGGCCCCCGGACGCGGCGGCCCGTGCGGACGCGACGAGCCGCGACCGCGCCGCACCGGGCGTCGGGCTCAGCCGAGCGGCGCGCTCGAGGGCGGTCGACGCGACGGTGAACGCCGTCCGTGCCGCCGCCCGGGCGCCGAGCTCCTCGAGGAGCGTCGCGACGTCCTCGTCGAGCCGGGTCGTGGCGGCCGCCAGGTGCCACGCGTGCCGGTCGGCGTCCACGGGCGCGAGCTCGGCGGCGAGGCTGCCGTGCACGCGGCGGCGCAACTCCTGGTCGGCGGCCCCGTAGACGACCGAGCGCAGCAGCGGGTGGCGGAACGTGATGCGCTCGCCCTCGACCGTGAGCAGGCCCGCCCTCGCGGCATCGTCCAGACCGGTGGGGTCGAGGCCGAGCCGACGGCACGCCGCGCGGGTGAGACGGAGGTCGCCGCCGGCGAGCGTCGCCACCAGCGCGACGGTCCGGTCGGCCGCCGACAGGGTGTCCAGCCGCCGCGCGAAGGACCTCTGGAGCCGCTCGGGGAGGGTGTGCGGGAACCCCGCCGCGGCGTCGCCCGCGGTCGGGTCGTCCAGCGGCTCGGCCGCGAGCTCGAGCAGGGCGAGGGGGTTCCCGCCGGTCTCCCGGTAGAGCTCGTCGAGCGCGCGCGACGGCCCGGACGGGAACGCCGCGGAGAGCAGCCGCGCAGCGGCGTCGGGGGCGATGCCGGCGAGGTCGAGCGTGGGCAGGTCGCGCACGGGCTCGGGGAGCTCGCCGCTGCGTCCCGCGACGAGCACCGCGACGGGGTCGTCGCGCACGCGGCGCGCGGCGAAGGCCAGCGCGTCGACCGACGGCCGGTCCGCCCAGTGCACGTCGTCCAGCACGACGACGACCGGGCCCTCCTCGGCGTAGCGGCAGAGCAGGCTCAGGGTCGCCGCGCCGATCGCGAACCGGTCCCTGCCGTCACCGGGGCGGAGGCTCAGTGCCGCCCCGAGCTCGGCGGCCTGCGGGCCGGGGATCTCGTCGAGCAGGGACAGCGCGGGCAGCAGCAGGGCGTGGAGGGCCGCGAACGGCAGGTCCCGCTCGACCTCCGCAGGCGTCACCTCGAGCACGCGCGTGACCGCGCCGCCGTCGCCGACGGACGTCGCGACGGCGGCGGACAGGAGCGCGGTCTTGCCGATCCCCGGCTCCCCCGTGACCACGAGCGCGCCGCCGCGGCCGAGACGCGCCGAGGCGAGGAGGCGGGAGACCGTCTCCTGCTCGGCGGCCCTGCCGAGGAGCACCACGTCCATGAGTCTAGGGAGGCGCGGACCGCCCCAGCCAGGACGAGCTTCCGGGTGCCGACGACCAGGGGGGCCACCTGACGCGGGCGGAACGGGCCGACGCCTACGTTCGCCGGTACCGGCACCTGCCGGGACACCGACACCACAGGAGCATCCGATGACCACCTCGAGCGAGGCGCCCCCGGCCCTCGACATGGACGCCCTCATGGCGTTCGTCTTCCGCGCCGTCGACGAGGTCGGCGCGACCCTCAACGCGGCGCTCGTCGTCCTCGGCGACAAGCTCGGCTACTACCGAGACCTCGCGGCAAACGGCCCGACGACGCCGGCCGAGCTGGCCGAGCGCACCGGCACCGCCGAGCCGTACGCGCGCGAGTGGCTCAACGCCCAGGCCGCGGGCGACTACCTGACGTACGACCCGCCGTCGGGCCGGTACACGCTCCCGCCCGAGCAGGCGGTCGCGCTCACGGTCGAGGACAGCCCGGCGTTCCTGCCCGGCTTCTTCCAGATCGCCCTGGGCACGGTGCACGACGTCGACCACGTCCTCGACGCCGCCCGGAGCGGCGGCGGGTTCGGCTGGCACGAGCACGTCACCGACGTCCACGTCGGCTGCGAGCGGTTCTTCCGTCCCAGCTACCACGCGCACCTGGTCGCCGAGTGGCTCCCCGCGCTCGACGGGGTCGTCGAGAAGCTGGAGGCGGGCGCGCTCGTCGCGGACGTGGGCTGCGGGCACGGCGCGTCGACCGTGCTCATGGCCCAGGCCTTCCCGCTCTCACGGTTCGTGGGCTCCGACTACCACCCCGAGTCGATCGCCACCGCGCGGCAGCGGGCGGAGGACGCCGGCGTCGCGGACCGTGTGCGGTTCGAGGTGGCCTCGGCCCAGGAGCTCCCGGGGACAGGCTTCGACCTCGTGACGATGTTCGACTGCCTGCACGACATGGGCGACCCCGTCGGGGCCGCCGAGCAGGTCCGCGCCGCGCTCGCGCCGGACGGCACCTGGATGGTCGTCGAGCCGATGGCCGGGGACCACGTGGAGGACAACCTCAACCCGGTCGGGCGCGCGTACTACGGCTTCTCCACGCTGCTGTGCACGCCGGCGTCGCTGTCGCAGGACGTCGGACTCGCGCTCGGCACGCAGGCCGGCCCGGCCCGTATCCGGGACGTCGCGACCGCGGCGGGCTTCGGCCGGTTCGCGTCGGTCGCCGAGACGCCGTTCAACCGCGTCCTGGAGATCCGGGCCTGACGCTCGAGAGCCAGGAGGAGTAGGAATGAGTATGGAACCGAGGGAGCCGCGGCCAGCACGCCCGCCCGACCGGACCGGCGTCGCCGTCCGGGACGGCGTGCGGCTCCCCTGGGCCGTCCACGGCAGCGGTGCGACCTCCGTGCTGCTGCTGCCGACCTGGTCCCTCGTGCGGTCCCGGTTCTGGAAGGCGCAGGTGCCCTTCCTGTCGCGGTCGTTCCGCGTCGTCACGTTCGACGGTCGCGGCAGCGGCGACGCCGACCGGCCCCAGGGGGCCGCGGCCTACACCGACGAGCAGTACGCGGCGGACGCGGCCGCGGTGCTCGACGCCACCGGGACCGACCGGGCCGTCGCCGTGGGGTACTCCTGCGGGGCGGCCTGGGCGGTCCACCTGGCCGTGGCGCGCCCGGGACGCGTCCAGGGGATCGTCGCCATCGCCCCTTCGTGCGGGCTGGCGGTCTCGATGCCGGAGCGCGAGCAGTACGCGTGGGACCGCCATCACGACACCACGGAGGGCTGGGCCAAGTACAACAAGGAGTACTGGCTCGGCGGCGGGTACGACGACTACGTCGACTTCTTCGCCCGGAAGATGTTCACCGAACCCCACTCCACGAAGCAGGTCGAGGACGTCGTCGGGTGGGCCCACGAGGTCAGCCCGCAGACGCTCGCCGACACCACGGCCGGTCGGCTCGGGCTCGAGGGCGCCACCCGGACGCCGCTCGACCCTCTGTGCGAGCAGGTGCGCTGCCCGGTGCTCGTCGTGCACGGGACGCAGGACGCCGTCCGGCCCACCGCCATCGGGGAGAGGCTCGCCGCGCTCACCGGCGGCGAGCTCGTCCTCGTCGACGGCGGCGGGCACGGGCTGCCGGCGCGCGACCCGGTGCGGACCAACCTGCTGCTACGCGAGTTCGTCGAGCGGACCGCCGCCGCCGAGACCCGGCCGCCGGCCCGCCGTCGGACCTGGACGCGCGCGCAGCGCCGACGCCGCCGGGCGCTGTACCTGTCCTCCCCGATCGGCCTGGGCCACGCACGGCGCGACCTGGCCGTCGCGCAGGCGCTGCGGGAGCACCACCCGGACCTCGAGGTCGACTGGCTGACGCAGCACCCGGTGACCCGCGTGCTCGCCGACGCCGGCGAGCGGGTCCACCCTGCCTCGGCGTGGCTCGCCGACGAGTCCGCCCACGTCGAGGACGAGGCCGCCGACCACGACCTGCACGCGTTCGAGGCGATCCGCCGGATGGACGAGATCATGGTGAACAACTTCATGGTGTTCGCCGACGTCGTGGCAGACGGCGACTACGACCTCGTCGTCGGGGACGAGGCGTGGGACGTCGACCACTTCCTGCACGAGAACCCCGAGCTCAAGCGGTTCTCCTTCGCGTGGATGACCGACTTCGTCGGGTGGGTGCCGATGCCCGACGGCGGCGCCCGGGAGGCGGCGCTCACCGCCGACTACAACGCCGAGATGGTCGAGCAGCGGGCGCGCTACGGGCGGGTCCGGGACCGCTCCGTCTTCGTCGGCGACCCGGCCGACGTCGTCGACCTCCCGCTCGGTCCCGGCCTCCCGGGGATCCGGGAGTGGACCGAGGAGAACTTCGACTTCGCCGGCTACGTCACGGGGTTCGTCCCGCCGACCGTGGCCGAGCGCGAGGAGCTGCGGCATCGTCTGGGCTACGGCCCCGACGACGTGCTGTGCGTCGTCACCGTCGGCGGCTCCGGCGTGGGGAGCCCGCTGCTGCGGCGCGTGCTCGACGCCGTCCCGTCCGCCCGACGGCTGGTCGACGGGCTGCACGTCCTCGTCGTGACCGGCCCCAGGATCGACCCCGCGAGCCTGCCCCGGCGGGCCGGTGTCACCTACCGCGGCTACGTCCCCGAGCTGTACCGGCACCTGGCGGCGTGCGACCTCGCCGTCGTGCAGGGCGGGCTGACGACGTGCATGGAGCTCGCCGCGGCGGGCACGCCGTTCCTCTACGTCCCGCTGCGGCACCACTTCGAGCAGAACGTCCACGTCCGGCACCGGCTCGAGCGCTACGGCGCGGGCCGGTGCGTGGAGTACGGCGAGGCGTCCGACCCGGACGCGCTCGCCGCGGCGATGGTGGCCGAGCTCTCCGGCGGCCGCGACCGGCGCACCCTGCCGGTCGAGACCGACGGCGCGGCGCGCGCCGCCTCGCTGCTCGCCGCGCTGCTCTGAGCCACCCGAGCCGCGGCTCCCCGACCTCGCCTCGGGCGGACGCCTCGTGCGACCATCGGCCCGTGCGCACCGACGACACGGCCGACGCAGGCACGGCGGAGATCACCCTGACGGGCGGGAACGTCAACGACGTCGTGCGCGTCGGCGACACCGTCCGTCGCACCGCCGGCCCGTGGACGCCGACCGTGCACGCGCTGCTCGCGTGGGTGCGTGCGCACGGCGTGACGTCGGTCCCGGCGCCGCTCGGCCTGGACGTGCAGGGGCGCGAGGTCCTGACGTGGCTGGAGGGCGAGGTCGGCGGCTGGCCCGTCCCGGACTGGGTCTGGGACCCGCGCACCCTGCGGGCTGCCGGCGCGATGCTGCGGGAGTGGCACGACGCCACCGTCGGGTTCGCCCCGGCGGGCGCGGTGTGGCGCTCCCCGGCGCGCGAGCCGGTCGAGGTCGTGTGCCTCAACGACGCCGCGCCCTACAACATGGTCCACTCCGACGGCGGCCTGGTCGGGTTCATCGACGTCGACATGGCGTCCCCCGGCCCGCGGGCGTGGGACCTGGCGTACCTCGCGTACCGGATGTGCGGGTGGTGCGAGGACATGCCCGTCCCCGGTCCGCCCGCACCGCGGCTCGCACCACCCGACCGGCTGACGGTGCTGCTCGACGGCTACGGTCGCGACCTCGCCCCGGCTCCCGGCGAGGTGCTGACGACCATGCGCCGTCGCCTCCTCGACCTCGCCGGCTGGACCGACGAGCACGCGCGCACGACCGGCCGGCCGGAGCTGCACGACCACGCGGCGATGTACCGGCGCGACGCCGGGCGCGTGGTACCGGGAAGCCCCCCGATCAGAGGCTGACCGGCATGAGGTCCACGACCTCGTCGGCGACGAGCCGTGCGAGCAGGCCGAGGTCGACGTGCTCCAGCGACGGGGTGCGGCTGAGGCCCGGTGCCGGGCGGACAGGGACCACGGCCTCGACCCCGAGGGTCGCGGCGCCGGACGCGAGGGCGGACGCGATGCCCGCCGGCGAGTCCTCGATCGCGACGCACCGCGTGACGTCGACGCCCAGGCGCTCCGCCGCGAGGAGGTACGGCTCCGGGTCGGGCTTGCCGCGCTCGACCTCGTCCCCGCACACGAGCACCTGGAACGCGTCGGCGGGCGCGAGCGCGGCGACGGGCTCCGCGAGCTCGCGGTAGGACATCGTCACGAGGGCGCACGGGACCCCCGCCTCGCGCAGCGACGCCAGCAGCTCGCGCGCGCCCGGCTGCCACGGCACCTTCACGCGCACCTGGTCGATCACCCGGCCGATGAGGAACTGCACGATCTCCTCCACGGGCAGGTCGACGCCGCCGCGCTCGCGGAGGATCTGCGCCGAGGTGAGCAGCGGGTTCCCGACGAGCGACATCGCGTCCTCGTGGGTCCAGGTGCCGCCGTGCGCGTCCACGAGCTCGTGCTCCGCCGCGATCCAGTACGGCTCGGTGTCCACGAGCGTGCCGTCCATGTCCCACAGGACGGCGGCGGGCAGCGCGTCGCGGGGCACGGGTACGGGGGCAGGGCGTGGCGAGGTCAACTCAGGCTCCAGGGGTGGGGGGCGGTGCGCGGGCCGCGCCGGGGCGCCGGCCCGCTCCCACCACCCTACGCGGCGGGCGGGTACGCCACGGGCGAACCCCTCCCGACGCCACGGCGCCCTGCCGCATAGGCTGGGGCGATGAGCGAGAACGTGCACGACGGCGCCCGCCAGACCGTGATGATCGCGGCGTTCGAGGGCTGGAACGACGCGGGCAGCGCCGCGACGTCCGCGCTGGCTCACCTGCACGAGGTGTGGGGCGCCGAGGACGTCGACGAGCTCGATCCCGAGGAGTACCACGACTTCCAGGTGAACCGCCCGGTCGTCACGACCGACGAGGACGGCCGCCGCGAGATCACGTGGCCGACCACGACGATCGCGACCGCGACGATCGCTCCGAGCGGCCGCCGCGTCGTCCTCGTGCACGGCATCGAGCCGTCGATGCGGTGGCGTACCTACTGCCGGGAGCTCCTCGACATCGCCGTCGAGCACGACGTCCGCACGGTCGTGACGCTCGGCGCGCTGCTCGCCGACGTGCCGCACACGCGGCCGATCCCCATGACCGCGACCTCGGAGAGCGTCGGCCTGCAGGCCGTCCTCGACGTCGAGCCGAGCACGTACGAGGGGCCCACGGGAATCGTCGGGGTCCTGCAGCACGCCGCCGCCGAGCGCGGGATGCAGTCCGTGTCGCTGTGGGCGGCCGTCCCGCACTACGTCGCGCACCCGCCGTCGCCCAAGGCGACGCTGGCGATCCTCGCGCGCGTCGAGGAGCTCGTGTCGGAGGCGATCCCGCTCGGCGAGCTGCCGGAGGACGCGCAGGCCTGGCAGCACGGCGTCGACGAGCTCGCGGCCGAGGACGCCGAGATCGCGGAGTACGTGCAGCAGCTCGAGGAGGCCAAGGACACCGCCGAGCTGCCCGAGGCGAGCGGCGAGGCGATCGCGCGCGAGTTCGAGCGCTACCTGCGGCGTCGTGACCCGGGCAGCTCCGGGGAGCGTGGCAAGGGTCCGACGGTCTAGGACCTCGCGGCCGGCTGCCGAGCCGTCAGAGCCGGACGCCCAGCAGGGCGTTGACCGTCCGGGCGACGACGCCGGGCGCGCCCTCGTCGTCGGCGCTCGTGTCCCGGCCGGGACGCAGCGACTCCGCGGCCCACACGTCGACGGCGGCGAGCGCCGCGGGCGCGTCGAGGTCCGTCGCCAGCGCGGCCCGCACGGCGTCGAGCATCGCGGTCGCGTCCGGGCCGCCGTTGCCCGAGACGGCGTCGCGCCAGGTCTCGAGCCGCGCGGCGGCGGACGGCAGGTCGTCGTCGGTCCACTCCCACTCGGTGCGGTAGTGGTGCGCGAGGAGCGCGAGCCGGATCGCCATGGGGTCGACCCCGGTGGCGCGCAGGTTCGACACGAGCACGAGGTTGCCGAGCGACTTGCTCATCTTCTGGCCCTCGTAGGCGACCAGCCCGGCGTGCACGTGCACGCGCGGCGCGGCGCCGTCGGCGAGCACCCGGTCGTGGGACGACGACATCTCGTGGTGCGGGAACAGCAGGTCGGCCCCGCCGCCCTGGACGTCGAACGGCAGCCCGAGCGCGTCGCGCCCGATGACCGAGCACTCGATGTGCCACCCCGGCCGGCCGGTGCCCAGCACGCCACCGTCCCACGCCGGCTCACCCGGTCGTTCGCGCCGCCACAGCAGCGGGTCGAGCGGGTCCTTCTTCCCGTCGCGGTTCGGGTCTCCCCCGCGCTCGGCGAAGAGCCGCTCCATCACGTCGCGCCCGAAGCGCGAGACGGAGCCGAAGGCCGTGTCGGCCGACAGGTCGGCGTAGACGTCCCCGAGGCCCGCGTCGGTGCCCCCTGCGCCGGGCTCGACCGGTACGCGGTACGCCGTGCCGGCCGCCAGCATCGCGGAGACGGCCTCGACGACGGCGGGGATCTTCTCGACCGCACCGTCCCAGACGTCGGGCGGGACGACGCCGAGCGCCGTCATGTCCTCGGCGAAGAGCGCGATCTGCTCCGTGGCGAGCGCGCGCCAGTCGACGCCGGTCGCCGCGGCGCGCTCGAGCAGGGGGTCGTCCACGTCCGTGACGTTCGACGCGTACGTGACGTCGTACCCGGCGTCGCGCCAGGCGCGCACGAGCAGGTCGAACGCGACGTAGGTGTTCGCGTGGCCGATGTGCGTCGCGTCGTAGGGCGTGATGCCGCACGCGTAGAGCGTCGCGGTGTCGCCCTGGGCGGCGACGACGAGCTCGCCTGAGGTCGAGTCGTGCACCCGGACGGGATGGCCACGGCCGGGAAGCTCGGGGATCTGGGGGGCGGGCCAGCTGTGCACGCGACCACCATAACGGCCACGTCGCACGCGTCGCGCCGCCGTCCCGCCCGGGCGCGCGCCCACGTGGCGCGCGACAATGCGGACGTGACGAACCCCACGCTCCCCGGCCCGCCCGCGAAGGGTGGGACGGCGACCGCGACCCGGCCGGTCGCCGCCTGGCACGTCGACGCGGGCGCGGGCGAGGCCCGCCCGCTCGACCCCGGCGCCGTCGCCCCGGTCGCGGAGCTGCTGCGCGGCAACGCCGCCGCGGGAGCGGCCGACCGGGCGACGTGGGTGCGCCTGGCGGACGTCGCGGCCCTGCACGACGCCGCGGCGGGGCTCGGGCCCGACGCGCACGCGGGGGCGGGGCACCCGGACACCCCGCGGTCGCGACACCCGCTCGCCGTGGTCAAGCGCGTCGCGGACGACTGGCTCCTCGTCGTGACGCCCACGGCCTGGTACACGCCGGACGACCGCCAGGTCCACACGGGTCGGTTCGCGACGCTCGTGGGCCCCGGCGTCGTGCTCACCGCCGAGGACGGTGGCGCCGGGGTGCACGACGAGATGCTCGACCGCCTTCAGGCCCCGGGCGCTCCGCGCGGCGGGGCGGTCCGGCGAGTGACCGCGGCGGCCGTCACCGCGGTCGTCTCCGGGGCGTCGGCCGTCGAGCTGGAGCTCGGGGACGCGGTGGCGAGCACCGAACGGCTCGTGTTCGAGCAACGGCGCGCCGACCCGGTCCAGCGCATCTACGACCTCAAGCGCGAGATCACCGAGGCGCGGCGGGCGCTGCTGCCCGTGACCGCCGAGCTGCCCGAGCTCCTCGACCCGGACGTGCCGGACCACCTCGGGGTGGACCGCCGCGTGCTGGAGCGCCTGGTCTCCACGGTCGAGCGCATCGACCGGCACCTCGACGCCCACGACGACCTGCTCTCGGACATGCTCCAGGTCCACATGTCGCAGGTCTCGGTGCGGCAGAACGAGGACATGCGCAAGATCTCCGCGTGGGCGGCGATCCTCGTCTACCCGACGATCGTCGCCGGCGTGTACGGCATGAACTTCGCCCACATGCCCGAGCTCGCCTGGACGCTCGGCTACCCGATGGCCCTCGCGCTCATGGCGGTCGGGTGCGTCGTGCTCTACCGGGTGTTCCGGCGCGCGGGCTGGCTCTGAACGGCTGTGCCGCCCAGTCCGGTCAGGGCGTCGTGGCCGCGGTGCCGCCCGGCTCGAGGACTCCCGTGAGCAGGAGCAGCACGAGGAGCGCAGCCAGCACGAGGCGGTAGACGACGAACGGCGTGTAGCTGAACGTCGAGACGATCTTGA
Source organism: Cellulosimicrobium sp. PMB13 (assembly GCF_051294865.1). Taxonomy (NCBI): domain Bacteria; kingdom Bacillati; phylum Actinomycetota; class Actinomycetes; order Micrococcales; family Promicromonosporaceae; genus Cellulosimicrobium; species Cellulosimicrobium sp. PMB13. The sequence continues at coordinate 3,357,228 of NZ_CP145910.1, forward strand.
GGAACGCGATGATGACGAAGTAGCCCACGACGAACGCGACGAGCGTGGCGATCAGCGTGGCCCCGGCGCCCGGGGCGCCCGGCACGGGCTCCCCCGCGGACTTGAACAGCTGGTAGAACCCCGATCCGAGCACCGCGGGGATCGCGAGGAGGAACGAGTAGCGCGCCGCGGCCTCTCGCGTGTACCCCATGAGGAGCCCCGCCGTGATCGTGCCGCCCGAGCGCGAGACGCCCGGCACGAGCGCGAGCGCCTGCGCGAACCCGAACGCGACCGCCTGCCCGGGCGTGAGCTCGCGCAGCGCGCGCCGCTTGGCGCCCACACGGTCCGCCCAGCCGAGCAGGAGCGCGAACACGGCGAGCATGAGGGCCGTGAGGTACAGGTTGCGGAACGTGTTCTCGATGGCGTCCTGGAACAGCAGGCCGAGCACCACGATGGGGATCGAGCCCAGGGCGATGTACCAGGCCATGAGGGCGTCGTGGTCGCCGCGGCCCATGCGCGAGCGCCAGTCCGTCCCGTGGTCGCCGCGCAGCGAGCGCCACCAGGCGACGCAGATCCGCGCGATGTCCCGGCGGAAGTACAGCAGGACGGCCGTCTCCGTGCCGATCTGGGTGATGGCCGTGAAGGCCGCTCCTGGGTCCTGGGACCCGATGAGCTCCCCGACGATGCGCAGGTGCGCGCTCGAGGAGATCGGGAGGAACTCGGTCAGGCCCTGGACGAGGCCGAGGAGGACGGCTTCCCACGCGTTCACGAGCGGCCACGATACCGGGCCCGGAGGCCCGCCCCGACCACCGGGTGAACCTGGCCGGGTCCGGGTCCGACGGCGCGCGCCCGGCCCGCGGGAGCGGGTGCGCGCCGGTACCCTCGGCTCCCATGGAACTCCGCCAGCTCGGCCGCACCGGCCTGCGCGTGTCCGTCCTCGGCCTCGGGACGATGACGTGGGCCCGCGACACCGACGAGCTCGACGCGGGCGAGCAGCTGCGCGACTTCGTGGACGCGGGCGGGACGCTCGTCGACACCGCGGCGTCGTACGCCGACGGGGACGCCGAGACGCTGCTCGGCTCCCTCCTGGGGAGCAAGGTGTCCCGGCGGGACGTGCTGCTGTGCACGAAGGCGGGCGTGCGGCACACCCCGACCGGGCCGGTCGTGGACGCGTCGCGCGGCGCGCTGCTCGACTCGCTCGACGACTCGCTCCACCGGCTGGGCACGGACCACGTCGACCTGTTCCTCGTCCACGCCCCCGACGCCGGGACGCCGTTCACCGAGACGCTCTCCGCGCTGCGCCACGCCGTGACCTCGGGTCGTGCGCGCTACGTGGGGCTCTCCAACCACCCCGGGTGGGCCACGGCGCAGGCCGCGGCGCTCCTCGGCGGGACCGACGACGTGGGCCTCGCGGCGGTCGAGGTCGAGTACTCGCTCCTCCAGCGCGGCGCCGAGCGCGAGGTCGTGCCTGCGGCCGACGCCCTCGGGCTCGGCCTGCTCGCGTGGTCGCCGCTCGGCCGCGGGGTGCTGACGGGCAAGTACCGGCGCTCGCTGCCCGCGGACTCCCGTGGCGCGTCACCGCACCTCTCGGCGTTCGTCGAGCCGTACCTCGACCACGGGTCGTCGGGCGTGGTCGAGGCCGTCGTGACCGCTGCCGAGGGCCTGGGGCGCGCGCCGCTCGACGTCGCCCTGTCCTGGCTGCTGGGCCGACCCACCGTGGCGAGCGCCCTGGTCGGGGCCCGCACACCCGCACAGCTGCGCGCGTCGCTCGACGCGACCGACCTCGAGCTGCCGCACGCCGTGCGGGCGGCGCTCGACGACGTGAGCGAGATCGAGGTCGGCTACCCCGAGCGGTGGTGACCTCGGGAGGTCAGCGCGCGCCGTCCGTCTCGAGCTCGCTCGCGAGCTCGTCGTCGTCGATCGTGTCGAGCGCGTCGTCCTCGTCGTCGTCCGCGTCCTCGTCGTCCTCGTCGTCGTCGTCCTCGTCGTCGTCCTCCTCGGCGAGGTAGAACGGCGTCGCTTCCCCGTGCACCTGCCCGAGCGCCTCGTCGTAGACCTCGAAGGCGTCCGCGAGCACGTAGTAGGCGTCGTCCACGGACGGGTCGTCGTCCCCCCGTCGGGCGGCGACGGCGTTGTAGTGGGCCTCGAGCGCGGCGATGAACCGGTCGAGCGCGGCACGCGGGTCAGCGGTCATACCCTGACGGTAGCCCTGAGCGGGGCACAATGGCACTCGAAAGTCGCCGGTGGCCGACCACTCCGGCCCGCCGACGGGAGCAGCGGAACGAGGACGGTGACACGTGGAGAGCAGGTCGACGTCACGCCGGCAGCCCGAGAGGGCTGCGCAGGGTGGGCAGTACGAGTACCGCGTCCTGACGATCGACCGCTCGACGAGCCGGTCGGACGCGACCAGGCTGCTGACCGACGAGGCGGAGTACGGCCGGTGGGAGCTGGCCCGCACGCGTCTGTACGTCGGCGGGGAGCGCCGCGTGTGGCTGCGCCGCAAGATCATCCGGGTGCGCTCGACGCTGTGACCGTCGGGGTCGTGACCGTCGGGGCGAGCGCGTGAGCGACGTCTTCACGAAGTCCCGGCGGGACGCTCCCGAGGGCTTCTTCGCGTGCGAGGCCGCGGGGCTCGCGTGGCTCCGCGTCCCGGGCGGCCCGCGCGTCGTGGAGGTGCGCGACGTGGGCCGCACGCACCTCGACCTGGAGCGGCTGGTGCCCGCCCGACCGACGCCGTCGGCCGCCCGCGCGCTCGGGCGAGGCCTCGCCGTCGTGCACGACGCCGGGGCGCCCGCCTGGGGAGCACCTGCGGCCGGGTGGCACGGGGACGGGTTCTTCGGGCCGCTCGACGACCCGCTGCCCCTGCCGACGGGCGCGTGGGCGGACTGGCCGTCGTTCTACGCCGAGGCCCGCCTCGCGCCCGTCGCGGAGCAGGGCCAGGTGCGCGGGGCGCTCGGGGCCGACGACGCGGCGCTCCTCGCGCGGCTCGCCGAGCGTCTCCCCGACCTCGCCCGACCGGCGCTCGACGACTCCCCCGCACGCCTGCACGGCGACCTGTGGTCGGGCAACGTGCTCTGGTCCACGCCGACGGACGCCGCGCCGGACGGCTCGCGCGAGGCCGAGGCCGTGCTCATCGACCCCGCGGCGCACGGCGGGCACCGCGAGGCCGACCTCGCGATGCTCGCGCTGTTCGGCGCCCCGCACCTCGACGAGATCGTCGCCGGCTACCAGGAGGTGCGGCCGCTGGCCCGTGGCTGGCGGCACCGGGTCGCGCTGCACCAGGTGTACCCCGTCGCGGTCCACGCGGTGCTGTTCGGCGGCGGCTACCGAGCGCAGCTGCGCTCGACGGTCGCGGCGCTCCTCGACGACCGCTGACGCGTCAGCAGGTGCGCAGGAGGCGGTCGAGCACGCGGACCCCGAACCGCAGCGAGTCGACGGGCACGCGCTCGTCGACGCCGTGGAACATGCCCGAGAAGTCGAGGTCGCCGGGCAGGCGCAGGGGCGCGAACCCGTACCCCGTGATGCCGAGGCGCGCGAGCGACTTGTTGTCCGTGCCGCCCGAGAGCGTGTACGGCAGGACGGTCGCCTCGGGGTCCTCGGCGACGAGCGCGTCGACCATCGAGTCGACGAGGTCGCCCGTGAACGGGACCTCCAGCGCGATGTCGCGGTGGATCTCCTCGACCCGCACGTGCTCGCCGGCGAGCTCGCGCAGTCGCCGGAACCCGTCCTCCTCGTGGCCGGGGAGCAGGCGCGCGTCGATCGTGGCTTCCGCACGCCCCGGGATGACGTTGGCCTTGTACCCGGCGGCGAGCTGGGTGGGGTTCGAGGTGTGCCGCACGGTCGCGCCGACGAAGCGCGACGCCGGACCGAGCGCGGCGACGAGCGCGTCGACGCTGCGGGGGTCCTCGGGGTCGTAGCGCAGGCCCGTGAGGTCGGCGACGCCACGCAGGAGGGCGTCGACCGTCGGCGTGAGCGTGTACGGCCAGTGGTGGGCGCCGATACGCGCCACGGCCTCGGCAAGGCGTGTCACCGCGTTGTCGTCGTTGACCTGCGAGCCGTGGCCCGCGCGGCCGTCGGCGACGAGCCGCAGCCACGCGATGCCCTTCTCGGCGGTCTGCAGCAGGTACGCGCGCCGGCCGCCGACCTCGACCGAGAAGCCGCCGACCTCGCTGATCGCCTCCGTGGCGCCCTCGAAGAGCTCGGGCCGGTGGTCGACGGCGTAGCGCGCCCCGTAGGTCCCGCCCGCCTCCTCGTCGGCGAAGAAGGCGACGATCACGTCGCGCGCGGGCTTGCGCCCCTCGCGGGCCATCTGGCGCACGACCGCGAGGATCATCGCGTCCATGTCCTTCATGTCCACCGCGCCGCGCCCCCACAGGAGACCGTCGCGCTCCTCGCCGGCGAACGGGTCGACGGACCAGTCGGACGCCTGCGCGGGCACGACGTCGAGGTGCCCGTGCAGCACGAGCGCGGGCCGGGTGGCGTCCGCGCCCTCGAGCCGCACGACGACGCTCGCGCGCCCAGGTGCGGACTCGAACAGCTCGGGCTCGAGGCCGACCTCGTGCAGCAGCGCCATGACGTGCTCGGCCGCGGCGCGCTCGCCGGGACCGGACCCGTCGCCGAAGTTCGACGTGTCGATGCGCAGCAGGTCCTGGCAGATGCGCACCACCTCGTCCTGCGCGGTCGGGACGGGCACGGCGACAGGTTCGGGGCGAGCGCTGGTCATGGGCTCACGCTACCCGGGCCGGAGCGCGAGGTAGAGCCGTGGTCGGCGAGGTAGAGCCGTGGTCGTGACCAGGGCTCTACCTCGCGGACGTCTCAGGCGTCGAGACCGCGGCGGGCGAGCAACGGGGCGATGTCCGCGTCGCGCCCGCGCAGCGCGCGGAACGACGCGAGCGGGTCCTGCGAGCCTCCGCGGGCGAGGAGCTCGCGGCGGAACCGCTCGCCGTTCTCGCGCGTCAGACCGCCGTTCTCCCGGTACCACTCGACCGTGTCCGCGTCGAGCACCTCGGACCAGATGTACGAGTAGTAGCCCGCCGAGTAGCCACCGCCGAAGACGTGGTTGTAGTACGTCGTGCGGTAGCGCGGCGGGACCGGCGCGAACGCCACGCCCGCGGCCTCGAGCGCCGCCGTCTCGAACGGCACGACCTCGTCGACCGCCGCCGGCACCGCGTCCGGCGCGAGCTGGTGCCACGCCTGGTCGAGCAGCGCGGCGGCGAGGTACTCCGTGGTGCCGAAGCCCTCGTTGAACTGGCGCGACGCGAGCATCGTGTCGACCCACTCCGACGGCATGGGCTCGCCGGTCTCGTGGTGCACGGCGTAGGCGCGCAGGATGTCGGGCTCCCAGGCCCACATCTCGTTGACCTGCGACGGGTACTCGACGAAGTCGCGCGGCACGTCGGTGCCGGACTGCGACGGGAACCGCACGTCGGAGAAGAGCCCGTGCAGCGCGTGCCCGAACTCGTGGAACAGCGTGATGACCTCGTCCCACACGAGCAGCGTCGGCTGGCCCGCCGGCGGCTTGACGATGTTGAGGTTGTTCACGACGACCGGCTTCTGGCCGAGCAGGTGGTTCTGGTCGATCAGGTTGTTCATCCACGCGCCGCCCCGCTTGGACTCGCGCGTGTACCAGTCGGCGAGGAACAGGCCCATCCCCTCCCCCGCGGCCCCGGGCGTCTCGGCGTCGAACACCTCGAACACGCGGACGTCGGGGTGGTAGCCGACGAGGTCCGTGCGCTCGGTGAACGAGATGCCGAAGAGCCGGTTCGCGGCGCGGAAGACGCCGTCGTGCACGACCTTCTCGAGCTCGAGGTAGGGGCGCAGGAGCGCGTCGTCGAGCGCGTAGCGGTCCTTGCGCACGCGCTCGGCGTAGAACGACCAGTCGGAGGCACGCAGGCTCGCGCCGGCGTGGTCCGCCTGCAGGGCCGCCTCGAGGTCCGCGGCCTCGCGACGGGCGTTCGCGACGGCGGCCGGCGCGAGCCGGGACAGCATCGCGTTCACCGCGTCGGTCGTCTTCGCCGTCGCGTCCTCGGCGACGTACGCCGCGTGGTGCTCGTACCCGAGGAGCCGCGCGCGCTCGGCGCGCAGACGCACGGTCTCGAGGACGATCTCGCGCGTGTCGTGGTCGTCACCCGTCGCGCCGCGACCCTCCGACGCCCGCTGCACGCGCTCGCGCACGTCGCGGTCCGTGAGGGACGCGAGCACGCCCTGCTGGGTCGGGAGCTGCATCTCGAGCAGCCACGCGCCCTCGTGGCCGCGCGAGGCGGCAGCCTCGGCCGCGCCCGCGACCGCGTCGTCCGCGAGCCCGGCGAGCTCGGCCCGGTCGGTGACGAGCACGCTCGCCGCGTTGGCACCCGCGAGGAGCTTGCGACCGAACGCGGCCTCGAGGCTCGTCAGACGCCCGTTGATCTCGCGCAGACGCTCCTGCTCCGCCGCGTCGAGCTCGACGCCCGAGCGGCGGAAGTCCGTGAGCAGCGTGTGCAGCAGCCACGCGGCGTCGGGCTCCAGCGTCTCGTCGCCGGCGTCGGCGGCCTCCTGGAGCGCCCGCGCGCGGGCGTACAGGCGCGCGTCCATGTAGATCGCGTCGTGGTGGGCCGCGTACTCAGGGGCGAGCTCCTCCTCGATGTCCTCCAGCCCCGGCGTCGCGTCGGCGCTGAGCTGGTTGTAGAACGCGTGCGCGACACGCGACAGGCTGCGGCCGGAACGCTCGAGCGCCTCGAGCGTGTTCGCGACCGTGGGCGCCTCCGGGTCGGTGGCGATCGTCTCGACGGCGGCACGCTGCGCGGCCATCGCCGCGCGCAGCGCGGGCACGTAGTGCTCCTCGCGGACCGCGGTGTAGTCGGGCAGCTCGTACGGCAGCGGCGACGGAGCGGCGAACGGGTTGGCGGGATCGAGGTCGAGGTCTGCGCCGGTGGGCGCGAGCGGCTGAGACGTCATGGCCCCCATCCTCACCCCGCGGCACCGCCCGGGTGAAACGGAATCCACCCGGGCGGCGGGACGGCACTCAGGACGTCGTCGCGAGGCGAGGTGCGTCGTCGGGCCACGGCTCGACCGGCTCGCGCGGGTCGTCCGGGAGGAGCGTCGCGACCCACGCGTCGCGACGCACGCCCCGCTGGAGGGAGTGACCGCGCACGGTGCCCTCGACCCGGAAGCCGAGTCGCCACGCGAGGCGCCGCGACGGCCAGTTGCCGACGTACGCCTCCCACGACAGGCGCGCGAGGCCCAGGCCCTCCGGGTCGAACGCCCAGTCGACGACCAGCCGGCCCGCGGCCGTCGCGAGGCCACGACCGCGGCCGGCGGGCGACATCCAGTAGCCGATCTCGGCAGAGCGCTGCCCGTCCGGGGCGTCGTCGACGCCCAGGCCGAACATCCCGAGCAGCGGGCCGACCCCCTCCGGTCCCGGCATGCCCGACGGGCCGACGGACTCGCGCACCGCCCACGTGAAGACGTTGCCGCGCTCCCAGCCGGGCGCCACGTAGTCGCGCACGAAGCCGAGCGCGTCCTCGCGCGTGTACGGGTCGGGGACGACGGTCCAGGCGGCGACGTCGGGGTCCTGGCACGCGACGGTGATCGCGTCGACGTCGTCGAGGGTCGGGGTAGCGAGGTGGACGACGCCGTCGTCCAGGGCGAAGGGCTGCACCGGACCACCCTGCCACGGTGCGGCGCCAGGCCTCACGTCCTTTCCGGGCCCGACGACGTGCCGGGACGTCCGGCGAGTGCTCAGCCCCCGAGCACCTCCGCGAGGGGCGACCACTCGAGCCCGTGCGCCGCCGCGACGGCCTCGTTGAGCAGCACGCCGCGGTGCGTCGACGCGCCCGACGCCAGGAGCGGGTCGTCGCGGACGGCGTCGAGCCCGCCGTCCGCGAGCGCCGCGAGGCACGGCAGCGTCGCGCTCGTCAGCGCCTGCGTGCTCGTGACCGGCACGGCGCCGGGCATGTTGGCGACGCAGTAGAACGTCGTGCCGTGCACGGCGAACGTCGGGTCGTCGTGGGTCGTGGGCCGCGACCCCTCGAAGCACCCGCCCTGGTCGACCGCGACGTCGACGAGCACGGCGCCGGGGCGCATCCGGGCGACGAGGTCGTCGCTCACGAGCCGTGGCGCGCGGGCACCGGCGACGAGCACGGCCCCGACCACGAGGTCGGCCTCGAGCACGGCGCGCTCGACCGCGTACAGGCTCGACGCGACGGTCCGCACGTGGCCGGAGAACTCGAGGTCGAGCGCGCGCAGGACCGGCAGCGACAGGTCGAGGACGGTCACCTCGGCTCGCATCCCGACAGCGATCTCGGCGGCGTTGCGCCCCGCCGTGCCTCCCCCGAGCACGACGACCCGACCCGGCGGCGTCCCGGGCACGCCTCCCAGCAGGACGCCGCGCCCGCCGGCCGGGCGCTGCAGGAGCCACGCCCCCACCTGGGTCGCCATGCGCCCGGCGACCTCGCTCATCGGCGCGAGGAGGGGCAGGGTCCCGTCCGGGGCCTGCGCGGTCTCGTACGCGATCGACGTCGTGCCGGCGTCGAGCAGCGCGCGCGTGCCCGCGGCGTCGGCGGCGAGGTGCAGGTAGGCGAACAGCAGCAGGTCCTCGCGCAGATGGCCGTACTCGCTCGCGACCGGCTCCTTGACCTTGCACACGAGCTCCGCCTCGCCCCACACCTCCTCGGCGGAGGCGACGACGCGCGCGCCCGCGCGCTCGAACTCGTCGTCGGGCAGGTGGGAGCCGGTACCGGCCCCGGACTGGACGAGCACGTCGTGCCCGGCCCGCACGAGGTGGTGGGCGCCGGCGGGGGTGAGCGCGACGCGGTCCTCGTGGTTCTTGATCTCGGTGGGTATCCCGATCCTCATGGTCCAGTGTCGTCGCGCCTCGCCCCGGCGCGCACGACGGCGGGCGCACGCCCCCCACGCGGAGGGTTCCGCGCACCCGGCCTGTCCGCTACGGTCGGGCCATGCCCACGTGGACGGACCCCGGCGAGGTGGAGTTCGACGCCGTCCTCACCGCGGCCGGCACCGCCTCGGGCCTGTTCGTCGAGGTGCCGCTCGACACCACGGACCTGTTCGGCACGCGTGGGCGCGTCCCCGTCCGGGTGGAGGTCGACGACGTCGCGTACCACGCGTCGCTCGTCGCCTACGGCGGCCCGCACCTGCTCGCCGTCCTGCGGGCGGTCCGGGACCGGCTCGGCAAGGGCGCGGGCGACCGGGTCCACGTGAGCCTGCGGCTCGCCGCGGAGGTCTCCGCGATCCGGCGCTGACGCGGGGCCGGGTGCCGGCCTGCTCGTCCCCCGCGGTCAGACCGCCGCGTCGCGGGTCGGCGGTGTCGACGACGGGCCGTCCGCGAGCGCGATCTCCTTGGCCGTGGGGATCTCGTCCTCCATCGGCGGGTCCTTGTGCCGCAGCTTCGAGAACACCGCCCAGGCGACCGCGACGAGCGGGACGGACACCACGGCCCCGAGGATCCCGGCGAGCAACGTCCCGGCCGTGACCGCGAGCGCGACCACCACGGGGTGCAGCGAGACCTGGGCGCCCATGATCAGCGGCTGCAGGATGTGGCCCTCGAACTGCCCGATGAGCGCGATGCCGACCGTGACGATGAGCGCGGTGACGATGCCCTCCGCGGCGAGCGCGACGACGGCCGCGATGATCATCGCGAGCGGTGCGCCGATGATCGGGATGAAGGCTCCGATGAACACGAGCACCGCGAGCGGTGCCGCGAGCGGGACGCCGAGGATCGCGAGCAGGATCCCCGCGAGGATGCCGTCGATGATCGCGATGATGACGGTGCCGCGCGCGTAGCCGGAGAAGGTGTACCAGCCCGCGCCCCCGGCGATCTTCCAGCTGTCGCGCGAGCGCGCCGGGAGCTGGTTGAGGAACCACGTCCACAGGTCCTTGCCGCGCGCGAGGAAGAAGACCGTGCAGAAGATCGCGAGCGCGACGGCGGCGAACGCCTCGAACACCGAGCCGGCGCTCGCGGCCGCCTGGCTCGCGATGTCACCACCGTGCTCGGTGAGCCACTGGCGGCCGTTCTCGATCCATCCCTCGAAGTCGTCCGAGGTGATCGTCACGGGCAGGGGGCCGTTCTCGAGGAGGTCGAGGATCTGGCTGATGCCCTGGTCGAACTGTTCCGCGAGGCTCTGCCACTGGCCCGCGACGGACGTGATGATGTAGGTGAGCAAGCCCGCGATGAAGAGCACCGCCGAGAGGATGGCGAGGGCAGTCGCCAGGCCGCGGGGCATGACGCGCGCGTAGAAGTCGGTGACCGGCCGCAGCACCGAGGTGATGACGAGGGCCAGGAACACGGCGACGAACACGAGCTGGACCTGCGCCGTCGCGTAGAAGATCAGCGCGACCGCCGCCACGACCATGAGCAGCCGCCACGACCAGCCGGCCGTCGTGCGCAGCCACGCGGGGACGGTGTCGTCGTACCCGACGACCGACGGGTTGCGACGCGCTCCCGCCACCTTGCGCGCCTCGCGCGACGCCCCCGCGAGGTGCTTGACCGACGCTGCCGAGCGCTCGGAACCGGCACCGGGACGCGGTGTGGGCACGGGACCGCTCGCAGGCCGCTGCTCGTCCGTCACGCGTGGCACCGTCCGTTCGTCGCCCTCATCCGCCCAGTGTGCCCCAGGTCGTCCCCCGACGCCGGGTACGGCGCACCGGCCCCGGAGAGGTCCTCCCGCCCCGGCGGACAGCTCTCGGGGCGCAGGTCGGCGAGGTGGACGCGATGCGGGATCCACCCGCCAACCGTGCTATGTTTTTCCCCGCACCGGAACGGCGGAAACGCCGGGAAGGTCCACTCGTCCGGGTGGCGGAATGGCAGACGCGCTAGCTTGAGGTGCTAGTGCCCTTTATCGGGCGTGGGGGTTCAAGTCCCCCTCCGGACACTCGTTGAGACAGCGACGACGGAGCGGGTCCAGGGAAACCTGGGCCCGCTTCGTCGTTCCGTCGTCCGTCCTCCCGACGGCTCGCTCGACCGGCAGGCGCTCAGTGCGCGCCCACGGCGCGCGCCCGCTCGACGGCGGCCTCGACCCCCTCGGTCCACGGGTCCCCGTGGCCCGGCAGGAGCGTCGTCGCACCGGTCTCGACGAGGCGGTCCAGGGACGCGAGCGCCTGGGCGCTGTCGGCCGTCGCCGCGCCGGCGATGATCTGCGGTCCTCGGGCACCGGTGTAGGGGTCGAGCGTGACGAGCGCGTCGCCCGTGAGCAGGACGTCGCGCTCGGGCAGGTGCAGCGCGCAATGCCCGGCCGTGTGGCCTGGACTGAAGACGACGCGAGGCGAGCCCGGCACGGGGAGCGTCGCCCCCGGCTCCGTATGCCGCAGCCCCCGCACACCGGGGACGCGGAGGGCACCCGCCGCCGTCATGGACGCGAGGATGCGCACGGCTGCCGGGTAGCGCAGCGGGTACAGCGCACGGACGTTCTCGTGCGCGTACCGGTACGGGTGAGCGGCGATCTCGAAGTCGTCCTCGTGGAGCCAGATCGGCACGTCCAGCCTCGTCTGCGCCTTCGCGGCCGAGCCGGTGTGGTCGAAGTGGGCGTGCGTCAGGACGACGGCTGCGACGTCGGACGGGCGGTGCCCGAGCTCCCGCAACGCGTGCCCGAGCAGGTCCCACGTCGCCGGGAGGCCGGTGTCCACCACGAGGACCCGGCCCTCGTCGTCGGCGACGAGGTAGACGTTGACGTAAGCGTGCTCCAGCCGGTGCACACGGTCCGCGACCTCGGTCAGCACAGTCCCTCCCCCGTCGTCCCGTCGGCAGGACCCGCTCACGGTAGGCACGCCGGCCCGCGCTCGCGCGCTGCGACCTTGGTCACGATCGGGGTCCGGAGGTGGAGCGCTTCCCGAGACGCTTGCTTGAATGTTCGACCGTCCGCGCGGGTGCCCGCTCCGGACGCCCGCGCCCCTTGTCCTGACGGGCGCCTCCCTCTTCCTGAATGCGTGCTGTGCCTCTCCCTGCCCTGAAGCTCTCCCGTCCTGCCCTCGACCGACCTCTCCCCCCGACGGCCCCCGACCGATCCCCCTGGCGCGCGCTGCGGCACCGGTCGATGCGCTGGTGGTCCGGCGCGAACCTCGTGTCGAACGCGGGCGCCTGGATGCAGCTCACCGTCCAGAACCTGCTCGTCCTGCAGGTCACCGGGTCGGCCGCCGTCACCGGCCTCTCCCTCGCCGTCCAGGCCGCCCCCGCCCTGCTCCTCGGGGTCGCGGGGGGCGCCGTCGTCGACCGGTGGCCGCGCAAGCTGACCGCCGCCCTCAGCCAGGCGGTGCTCGGCGTCGTCGCCCTGACGACGGCGGGGCTCGTCGCGCTCGACCTGCTCAGCCTGCCCGTGCTCCTCGTCCTCGCCGCGGTCACCGGCCTCGTCGCGACCGTCGACGGGCCCGCCACCGCGCTCCTCGGCAACGACCTCGTCCCGGTCGAGGACGTCCCGTCCGCCATCGGCATCGGCTCGGTGGTGCACAGCGCCGGCCGGCTCGTCGGCGTCGCGCTCGCGGGCGGCGCCGTGGCGTTCGCCGGACCGGCGGTCGCCTATGTCGCCAACGGCGTGGCCCTGCTCGGCGTGGCGCTCGTCGTGCCGTTCCTCGTGCTGCACCCGGACGCCGGGCGCTCCTCCGCACCCCCGCCTCAGGAGGTGGACGTGCCGACCGCGGGTCCGGTCGTCGGCCCGGTCGTCGGCCCGGACCCGGTCGTGCGCCCCGGCCCAGGCGACGAGAGCCGCGGGGCGGTGCCCTACTTCTTCGGCCGACCACGACTCGTGGCGCTCCTGGTCGTCACGGCCGTGAGCGCCGTGCTCGGCCGCAACTACACCCTCACGCTCGCCGTCCTCGTCACGGGCGCGCTCGCGGGTGGCGCGCAGGAGTTCGGCACGGTGTCGACCGTGCTGGCCGTCGGCGGGATCCTGGGGGCCGTGCTCGCCGGACGGCTCCGGCGCCCGACGGTGCGCCTGGTCGCCCTGCTCGCCGCGGCCGGCGCACTCCTCCAGGTCGTCGCCGGGTTGGCCCCGACCCTGACGGTCCTCCTGCTCGTCGTCGGGCCGATGGCCGTCGTCGAGTCGATCTCGGACACCGCGGGGACCACCGTCCTGCAGACCGACCCGCCGCCCCAGCTGCGGGGTCGCGTGCTCGGGGTCTGGCGCACCGCCAGCACCACCTGGGGCCTCGCCGGGCCTCCGCTGCTCGGGCTGCTCATGGAGCTCCTGGGGGCACGCGGCGCGCTGGTCGCGGGCGGCCTCGTGGTGGCCGGCGTGGTGGGCGCCGGAGCCTTGCACCGACGGCTGAGCACGTCGGGGCGCAGGCCCGAGCCCCCTCGCGGGACCGGACCTGCACCCGTGCCGGTGACGCCTCACGAGACCGGACCCGCACGCCTGCCGGAGCCCCACGCCGACCCTGCGCCGGAGCCCGTGCTCGTCCCGGCCTGAGCCGTCCGCGTCGCGGACGGCGAGAGGATCACGTCGGGGAGAGCCGCACCTCGGCGCGCAGACCACCGAGCGGCGAGTCTCCCAGCACCACGTCGTCACCGTGCTCGCGGGCGGTCTCGCGAGCGATCGCCAGCCCGAGACCGGTGCCGCCCGCGTCCCGCTCGCGCGCCTCGTCGAGCCGGGTGAAGCGCTCGAAGACGCGTTCACGGTCGCCCGGGCCGATGCCCGGCCCGTCGTCGTCCACGACGAGGCTCGCGGGCGAGGCTGTCACACGGACCCGGGACGTGGCGTGCCGGACGGCGTTGTCGACCAGGTTGCGCAGGATCCGGCCGACGGCGGCCCGGTCGGCCCGCGCGACGGCCGTGCCGTCGACGACGACCGTCACCGCCACGGGACGACGACCGGGTTCCCCCGGCTGCCTCTCCCCCGACACCGCGACGACCTCGCGGGCCAACGCGCCGAGGTCGACGTCCTCGTCGACGACGGGCAGCGCGCCGAGACGTGCGAGGACGAGGAGGTCGTCGACGAGCGCCTGCAGCCGCAGCACCTCGTCCTCGAGCTCCACGGCGAGCTCGTCGCCGGGGTACGCCGCCGGGTGGAGCCTCGCGACCTCGATGCTCGCCCGCAGCGCCGCCACGGGGGAACGCAGCTCGTGCGCCGCGTCCGCGACGAACGACCGCTGCCGGGCGGCGGCCGCCTGCAGGCTGTCGAGCATCGCGTTGAGGGTGCGGGCGAGCGCCCCGAGCTCGTCGTCGGCGCGCGGCACCGGCAGCTCGCCGGGTCCCCCCGACCTGGCGATGGCGTCGGCGCCCCGGCGCAGCTCCTCCACGGGGGACAGCGCGCGCCCCAGCACCGTCCAGATCACCGCCGCCGCCACGAGCGTGAGCAGCGGCACGACGACGGCGAGCGAGACGCGCAGCGCCCGCACCACCCCCTCCACCTCCTGCAGCGGCATGCTCGCGACCGCGGTGGCCCCGTCCGTCCCCGGCGCGGGCGCCACCGCGACCCGCGCCGCGGCGTCGTAGGCGCTGCGGTCCGTGCCGACGACGCGCACGTCGTCCGCGGCGACGGCCTCGGCACGCAGCGTCGAGACCTCCCCGGCCGGCAGGATCGGCAAGGTCCGGCTCGCCGACGCCGAGGACGCGAGCACGTCGCCCGTCGGCCCGAGGAGCTGCACGACCTCCCCTGGCTCGGAGACCGGCAGGACGTCCGGTACCTGGTCGCTCGTCGCGAGCCGGGCGACGAGGAGCGCGCGGTCGCGCGCGATGTCGTCCAGCGCGGCGACACGGCTCCCCGAGACGACGGAGGACAGCGCGAGAGCGCCGACCGCGAGCGCCGCCGCCACGACCACGGAAGCCAGCGTGGTGAGCCGGGCGCGCAACGACCAGGTCCGCACGGCCGTCACCGGTCCCCGGCACTGGTCACGGCGCGACGGGACGGGGTGGCGCGGGCGCCGCGGGCACCACGAGTCGGTACCCGGCGCCGCGCACGGTCTCGATGACCGCCTGGCCGAACTTGCGTCGCAGGTAGCCGACGTACACCTCGACGACGTTGAGCCCGTCGCCGGCCGCGTCCCACACGTGGTCGCGCAGCTCGCCCTTGCTCAGGACCTGGCCCGGCCGGCGCATGAAGTACTCGAGGAGCGCGAACTCGCGCGCCGTGGTCACGACCTCGTAGCCGCGCTGGGTCACGACGCGCGTCGCCGGGTCCAGGGACAGGTCGCCGACCGTGAGCACCGCCGGTCGCGGCTGCGGGCCCCGCCGTACCAGGGCCCGCACCCGCGCGACGAGCTCGACGAACGAGAACGGCTTCGTGAGGTAGTCGTCCGCGCCGAGGTCGAGGCCGTCGGCGATGTCGTACTCGCCGTCCTTGGCGCTGAGGATGAGCACGGGCGTCCAGACCCGGAGCTCGCGGAGCCGGGCGACCACGTCGTACCCGTTGAGGCCGGGCAGCATGATGTCGACGAGCACCGCGTCGAACTCGCCGGACGCCGCGAGCTCGAGACCGCGCCGCCCGTCGAGCGCGACGTCGACGGCGAACCCCTCGGCCAGGAGGCCGCGGCGCAGCGCCCGGGCCACGCCCCGCTCGTCCTCCACCACCAGCACTCGCACGCCGACAGCATCCCACCCGCCCGGCGACGTGCGCGCGGCGGGCGGGTCCTTCTCAGCGTGGCCACAGGTGCGGTGTGCGACGGTGTCGACATGGTTACGGAACCCCTCCCGTCGTCCCCCAGCGAGCCCGCCCGCGATACCCCCCGCGGGCCGTCGCGCCGCGCCCGCTGGGCGGTGCCCGTCGTGGTCGCCGCGGTGGTCGGCGGCGCGTTCGCGGCGCCCGCGCTCATCGCGTCCGCCGACTCCGACCTTCCCGAGCTCACGCCCGCCGAGCTGCTGGCGCGGGTCGCGGAGGCGGACCCGGTCCCCCTGTCGGGCACCGTGGTCCACACCGCACGGCTCGGACTTCCCGACCTGCCGCTCGAGGAGCTGCAGGGCGCGAGCCCGCTCGACCTGCTGGGCGGCAGCTCGACCGTGCGCCTGTGGTCCGACGGCGAGGACCGCTCGCGCGCCGCGCTGCTCGGTGACCTGTCCGAGTTCTCCGTCGTCCGGGACGGGGCCGAGGCCTGGACGTACTCGAGCCGCGACGACGAGGTCGTGCACTACACGGTCGCTCCCGAGGACCTCGCGGCGTACGAGCAGCTCGACGAGGCCGCCCGCTCAGGCACCGCACCCGACGTGGCGGGCGACCTGCCGACACCCGCGGAGGCAGCCGACGCGCTGGTCGCCTACGCCGGGCTCTCCACGGACGTCACGGTCGGCTCGGCCACCGAGGTCGCGGGCCGCGACGCCTACCAGCTGGGCCTCGTTCCGCGCACCGACGGCACCCTCGTGGAGCGCGTCCTCGTCGCGGTCGACGCGGAGACCTCCACGCCGCTGCGGGTCCAGGTCTGGAGCACGCAGGACGCGCAGACGCCCGCCCTGGAGATCGGCTTCACCGACGTCTCCTTCGCGACGCCGGACGACGCCGTCTTCGACTTCGCCGCTCCGGCGGGGGCCACCACGAGCGAGGTCGAGGTTCCGCTGCCGGACCCGGCCGACCACCCGTCGTCGGGCCCCGAGGCACTCACGGCCGCGCCCGAGGGCGTCTCGGTGAGCGGCACCGGCTGGGAGACGGTCGTGTCGGTCGAAGGGGTCGACGTCGCCGGCCTGCTCGCCGGAGACCCGGCGTCGGTGGCCGCGTTGCCGGGGGCCGAGCGGAGCCTCGGCTCCGCCGGCGCCCAGGACCTGTACGACGAGCTCGTCGGGGAGGA
The DNA here is from genome assembly GCF_051294865.1 of Cellulosimicrobium sp. PMB13. Classification (NCBI taxonomy): domain Bacteria; kingdom Bacillati; phylum Actinomycetota; class Actinomycetes; order Micrococcales; family Promicromonosporaceae; genus Cellulosimicrobium; species Cellulosimicrobium sp. PMB13. Next base: position 3,373,902 of record NZ_CP145910.1, read on the forward strand.
CGGGACGGCGCCCGGGCTGCCGGAGATCGACGCCGCCGCGATCTACGAGCAGCTGACCGAGGAGGTTCCGGAGGGCCGCCTGCTCTCCTCGGCGCTCCTCTCGGTGCTGGTGACCGACGACGGCCGCGTCCTCGTCGGGGCCGTGCCCCCCGAGGTGCTGCGCGACCTCGCATGACGAGCCCGACGAGCCCGTCGAGCGCTGCCGGCACCGGCAACCTCGCCGTGGCGACCCGCGGCTTGACCAAGCGCTTCCGCTCGGGTCAGGTCGCGGTGGACGGGGTCGACCTCGCGGTGCCGCGCGGCGCCGTCTACGGCTTCCTCGGACCGAACGGCTCCGGGAAGACGACGACGCTGCGCATGGTGCTGGGACTGGTCGCACCCACCTCGGGGACGGCCACCCTCCTCGGGGAGCCGATGCCCGGGGCCGGGCGGCGCGTCCTGCCCCGGGTGGGCGCGCTCGTCGAGGGCCCGGGGTTCCACCCCTACCTGTCCGGGCGAGCCAACCTCGACCGGCTCGACGCCGTCGACGCGACCGCCGACCCCCGGACCCGCGACCGGCGGGCCGCCGCGGCGCTCGACCGGGTGGGACTCACGGCGGCGGCGCGCAAGCCGTTCCGCCAATACTCGCTCGGCATGAAGCAGCGCCTCGGGCTGGCCGCGGCGCTGCTGCGGCCGCGCGAGCTGCTCGTCCTCGACGAGCCGACGAACGGGCTGGACCCGCAGGGCACGCGCGAGGTGCGCCACCTCCTGCGCGAGCTGGCCGACGCCGGCACGACCGTCCTCGTCTCGTCGCACCTCCTCGGGGAGGTCGAGCAGGTGTGCACGCACGTGGGCGTCATGAGCCGCGGTCGGCTCCTCGTCCAGGGACCGCCCCAGGAGCTCGCCGCCGACGGGGAGGCGACGGTCGTCGTCAGCACCACGCGCGCGTGCGTCGAGGGCGCGGCACGGCTCCTCGGGGACCTCGGCCTGGTCGACGTGCAGACCGAGGGGACGGCGCTGTCCGCCCGCCTCGGGATGGTCGCGCCGGAGAAGATCTCGGCCGCCATGGTGGGCTCCGGGCTGGACCTCGTCGGGCTCGAGGTCCGACGGCCGAGCCTGGAGAACCTGTTCGTCGAGCTGACCGGGGAGGGGTTCGATGTCGCTCGCTGAGGTGGAGACCGGCGCGGAGCCCGAGACGTCGCCCGGCCGGACCCGCGGCGCGTTCGGGCGGCTGCTCACCAGCGAGCTGCGGCTCGTCCTGGGCCGGCGGCGCAACGTCGTCCTGCTCGTCGGGCTCGCCCTCGTCCCCGTGCTCCTCGGTACCGTGCTCTTCGTCACCCGGGACACCGCGGTCGGTGCGGGGGGACCGCCGTTCCTCGACCGCGTGACCGGCAACGGCCTGTTCCTCGTGCTGACCGCGCTCGTCGCGTGCCTGCCCCTGCTGCTGCCGCTGGTGGTGGGCGTCGTCGCGGGCGACGCCGTCGCCGGCGAGGCGCAGGCCGGCACGCTGCGCTACCTCCTGCTCGTCCCCGTGCCCCGGACCAGGCTCCTCGCCGCGAAGGCGCTCGCCGTGCTCGTCTTCGCAGGGTGCGCCGTCGTCGCGATCGCGCTCTCGGGACTCGTCACGGGAGCGGCGTACTTCGGCGTCGGCGAGGTGACACTGCTGTCGGGCGACACCGTGTCCACGGCCGAGGGGGTGGCGCGCACCGCGGGCATCGTCGCGTACGTCGGGCTGTCGCTCACCGGGCTCGTCGCGGTCGGCCTGTTCTTCTCGACGCTCACCGAGGTCCCGGTGGCGGCGACGGCGGCGACCGTCGTCGTCGCGATCGTGTCCGGCGTCCTCGATGCCCTCCCGCAGCTGTCCGCCGTGCACGGTGCGCTCCTCACCCACCACTGGCTCGACGTCGGCGAGCTGCTGCGGGCCGAGATCGACCTCGGCGTGCTCGGCGAGGGGCTCGCCGTCCAGGCGGCGTGGGCGGCCGTCTTCGGCGCCCTGGCCTGGAGCCGGTTCACGACGGCGGACGTGTCCTCCTGAGGCGATGGCACGTCGGACGCGGTCGGCGCCGGGAGCCCCGGCGCCGACCGTGTCCGCACGTGCCGCGTCAGCCCTTCACGCAGAGCAGCGTGGTGAGCCGCGCGACGACCTCGACCAGGTCGGACTGCGCGGCGATGACCGCGTCGAGGTCCTTGTACGCGCCCGGGATCTCGTCGAGCACCCCGGCGTCCTTGCGGCACTCCACGCCGGCCGTCTGCGCGGCGAGGTCGTCGAGCGTGAAGGTCTTCTTCGCCTTCGTCCGCGACATCCGACGCCCTGCGCCGTGCGACGCCGACCAGTACGACTCCGGGTTGCCGAGGCCGCGGACGATGTACGAGCCGGTGCCCATCGAGCCGGGGATGAGCCCCAGGTCGCCCGCGCCGGCGCGGATCGCACCCTTGCGGGTGACGACGAGGTCCCGACCGTCGACCTGCTCCACCGCGACGTAGTTGTGGTGGACGTTGACGGCCTCCTCGAACGTGACCTCACGGTCGGGGAACGACGCCCGGACCGCGTCGACGACGAGCGTCATCATCACGGCGCGCGAGCGCGCCGCGTACTCCTGCGCCCACCAGAGGTCGGCGAGGTACGCGTCCATCTCGGGCGTGCCGCCGAGGAACACCGCGAGCTCGCGGTCCACCAGGCCCTGGTTGTGCTCCAGGCGCTTCGCGACCGCGACGTGCTGCTCCGCGAGCGTCTTGCCGATGTTGCGAGAGCCCGAGTGCAGCTGGAGCCAGACGCGACCCTCGGTGTCCGAGCACAGTTCAGCAAAGTGGTTGCCTGAGCCAAGCGTTCCGAGCTGACGACGGGCCCGGGCCTCCAGGTCGGAGACCTTGCCGTGCAGGCCCGAGAACCGCGACCAGAAGGCGTCGACGCCTCGACCGACCTCGGCCGGACCGGTCCCGGCGATGGACCGCAGCCGGCGCACGTCGACCGGCTCGTCGTGCGCGTGGAACCCGACGGGGATCGCCGCCTCGATCCGTGAGCGGAGGGCGTGCAGGTCGTCGGGCAGGTCCTCCACCGTGAGCGACGTCCGGACACCGATCATGCCGCAGCCGATGTCGACCCCGACCGCGTTCGGCGAGACCGCGTCGCGCATCGCGATGACCGAGCCGACGGTCGCTCCCTTGCCGAGGTGGACGTCGGGCATCACGCGCACGCCCTCGACCCACGGCAGCGCGGCGATGTTGCGCAGCTGCTGGAGCGCGGCGCTGTCGACCTCGTGCTCGTGCGCCCACATGAGGGTGGGCGCCTTCGCGCCGGACAGCGGGACGGGGAACGCGTGGGCCTCGGTGCTCACGGTGATGACCTCCTCGGGTCGTTCTTCCCATGGTGCCCGCCGGGTGACGGGACGGGGTGCGCGCGGAGGGGCTCGAACCCTCGACTCCCGACCCGCGAGGGCCGGCGCTCTTCCGCTGAGCTACGTGCGCTGGTGCCCTTAACGTCGGGCAGACGTCGTGATGAAAGGACCACGAAGAATCGCTCCGCTCACCGTCGTGCATTCACCACGGCCGCGCGGACGGAGCACGCACGGCGCCGGCAAGAATGACGATGAATGGTCACGAGAATGCGACCCCGACCAAGGATCGGCGCACGAAAGAGCCGCCCTGGAAAAATGCTCCGGGGCGGCCCGTCGTGTCGACGCGAGGGTCAGACGACGGGGCCGCCAAAGGGCTCGAGGGCATACGTGGAGCGGCACTGTCGCGGCGCGCTCGGCAGGACGAGCTCCTGCTCGCCCCGCAGCACGGGACGGCGTGGGTCGTTCCGGTGGAATGCTCGCACTGTGCTGCTCCTCTCGCGTCGGTCTTCGCACCCGAAGGTCCGGCTCTGAGTGGACCGAGGATTACCGTACGGCATCAATTCAAGGGGCACAACCCCTTTTCTGGAGGTGGTCGGAAAGATGTCGGGAGCGCAATTCGTCGACCCCGGGTCCCGTCACCGACCCGGTCGCCGCCGCCGGGCGTGCGAGCGCCCTCCTGCCTGCGCACGATGGCGGGGCCGGGCTCGAGCACACGGGTCCCACCCCTGACAGCCAGGAGGTCGCCATGCGCGCAGTCCTCTACCGCGGGCCGAAGCAGGTCGAGGTCACCGAGGTCCTCGACGCCAGGATCGAGAAGCCGACGGACGCCCTCGTCCGGATCACGACCACCAACATCTGCGGTTCCGACCTGCACATGTACGAGGGCAGGACCGCCGTCGAGGAGGGCAAGGTCCTGGGCCACGAGAACATGGGGGTCGTCGAGGAGGTGGGCGACGCCGTCGACCGGGTCCGGGTCGGCGACCGGGTCTCGGTCCCGTTCAACATCGCCTGCGGCACGTGCCGGAACTGCATCGCCGGCTGGACGTCGTTCTGCCTCCGCACCAACCCCACGGAGGGCATGGACGGCGCCGCCTACGGCTACGCCAACATGGGCCCCTACGACGGCGGCCAGGCCGAGGTGCTGCGCGTCCCGTACGCGGACTTCAACCTGCTCGAGCTCCCCGAGGGCACGGACCACGAGAACGACTTCACGATGCTCTCCGACATCTTCCCCACCGGGTGGCACGGCACCGAGCTCGCCGGGGTGTCGCCCGGCGACGACGTCGCGGTCTTCGGCGGCGGACCCGTCGGACTCATGGCGGCGCACAGCGCGCTGATCCGCGGCGCGGCGCGCGTCTTCGTCGTCGACAAGGAACCCGACCGGCTGCGCCTCGCCGAGTCGATCGGCGCCCAGGGCGTCGACTTCTCGCAGGGCGACCCCGTCGAGCAGATCATGGAGGCCACGCTCGGTCGCGGCGTCGACAGCGGCGTCGAGGCCGTCGGCTACCAGGCCCACGACCCGTCCGGCGAGGAGCACCCCGAGCTCGTGCTCGACAATCTCGTGCAGGTCGTGCGCGCGACCGGGGGCATCGGCGTCGTGGGCGTCTACGTGCCCCAGGATCCGGGCGCGCAGGACGAGGACGCGAAGCAGGGCCGCATTGGGTGGGACTACGGCCAGTTCTTCACCAAGGGCCAGCACATGGGCACCGGCCAGGCACCGGTCATGCGGTACAACCGCCAGCTGCGCGACCTCATCGTGGCGGGCCGGGCACGGCCGTCGTTCATCGTGTCGCACGAGCTGGGGCTCGACGAGGCGCCCGACGGCTACGCGCGCTTCGACGCGCGCGAGGACGGCTGGACCAAGGTGCTGCTCAAGCCCGGCGCCTGACGGGCCGTCCAGCCGGTCCCGTCCGGCACGCGGTCCCCGCCTCGCGGCGGGGACCGCCGTCTACCCGACGAGGCCCGGACCCTCGTCCCGCGCGACGGAGACCGCCCAGGCGACGAGCGGGACCTGGAGCGGGAGCCGACCCCACGCCACCGCGGGGCGCCGGGCCCACGCGCGCGCACCACGGCGTGAGTCGAGGGCCATCTTCACGTTGCCCGGGAAGACCCCGACGAGCAGGGCGGCGCTCGCCGCGCCCCCGAGTCGGCGCGTCGGTGGCAGGGCTAGCGCGACGGCGCACGCGAGCTCGGCCACCCCGCTGCCCACGACCCACGCCCTCGGAGAGCCGAGTCCGTGCGGGATCAGCGGCTCGAAGACTCGTGGGCGAACGAGGTGCAGCACGCCGGACGACCCCAACAACGTGGCGAGGCCGGCGGCGGAAAGAGTGCGAGGGCGCATCGATCGAGGCTACGGGTGTCCTCGTCCGGGCGCCTGGTGGTGGCTCCGCGCGGGTCGAAGCGTCGAGATGCTGCGCTTGGCACACTTTTCTCGGTCCCCCCTCGCGCAGCAGCGATGTCACCGACCACCGGTAGGGTTCGGACGTTCCGGACAGACCTCCCGACGCCGACGGACGCGGCGGGCCGACGACGAGGAGACCGCCTCACCATGATGGGTGCCAACCACGCCGCGACAGGAGCCGCGGCCTGGATCGCCGTGACGTCGACCGCGCCCTTCGCTCTCGGGCTGCACCCGGTGTCGTCGGTGGGCGTCATGACGGGAGCGGTCGTGTGTGCGGGCGCCGCCCTGCTGCCGGACGCCGACCACCACAACGGGACGTTCGCCCACTCCCTGCCGCCCGTCAGCGAGTGGGTCTCCGACGCCGTCGAGGCGATCTCCGGAGGCCACCGGCAGGGCACGCACTCGTTCCTCGGCATCGCGGTGTTCACCGCACTGGCGTGGGCCGCGGGCCTCGTGACGGTCGAGACCGAGTCGTTCGGGACGGTGTACGTCGGCGGCGGCATCCTCGCGGTCCTGCTCGTCGCGCTCGCTCTCAAGGCCCTCAAGCTCACGCGCCGCGGCAAGCTCGCGCCCTGGCTCACGTCGCTCACCGTTGCAGCGCTCGTCGCGCTCTTCTCCCCCGAGGAGTGGAACTGGCTGCCCGTCGCCGTCGGTCTCGGGGTGACGGTGCACATCCTCGGCGACGTGCTCACGACGAACGGCGCGCCCCTGCTGTGGCCCGTCAAGCTGCGCTCGCCGCGCTGGGTGCGTCGCTCCTTCCTCGTGGACGACGTCTGGCGGCCCGGCGGCAGCTTCGCCGTCCCGCTCCTCGGCGACACCGGCTCCGTGCGCGAGTGGCTGCTCGCGACGGCGGTCGGGCTCTACGCCGTCGTCGGGTTCACCTGGTCGGCGCTCGACCAGATGGGCTTCGACACGCTGGGGACCTGGAACCGCCTCGTCACGGCGGTCGAGTCCGCGGTGGCAGTGGCGTTCTGAGACCGGAAAAGGCCTTGCCCCGCCACGGCGGCCGGTGAGACGGTCGGATCCGAGCCGCCCGCGCCGTCGGGCACCGGAGGAGAGGAGGACGCCATGAGCTGGACGAGCCCGTCCTGCGTGTCCACCACCCCCGGGAGCGCTGCCCGCCGCTGATGCGGCTGTCGTCCGCCCGCGCCACGACGGCGCCGGGCCGGCACACCGCGCGCTCCTCGCCCGAAGGAGCCACCGTGCCCGAGCACGACCTGTCCGACCCGTACCCGTACCTGCCCCCGACCTTCGCGCACGACCCGCGCACTCCCCCGCCGCGGCGCCTGCGACGTCACGACGGCGCCGACGAGCTGGCCGGCGAGACCCTCGGCGTGCTCGACGCCGCGCTCGACGCCGACCAGCGGTGGTCGACGTGGCACGCCGTCGAGAAGGGCCAGCGCGGCCCGGAACCTCACCCTGCCTGGGTCGTGACGGCCGACGCCGCCGTCGACACCGAGCTCGGCGTGCTCAAGACGGGCAAGGAGGCGGACGTCTTCCTCGTCGAGCGCGCCGTCCCCGGGGACCCCGCGCAGCGGTCGCTGCTCGCCGCGAAGCGCTACCGCGACCTCGACCACCGCGCCTTCCGTCGCGACTCCCTGTACACCGAGGACCGGAGCGTGCGCCGGACGCGCGACCGGCGCGCTCTCGACCGGAAGTCGTCCTACGGGCGGCAGGTGGCGGCCGGTCAGTGGGCGGCGGCCGAGTTCGCGGCGCTCGGCGAGCTGTGGGCCGCGGGCGTGCCCGTCCCCTACCCCGTCCAGATCGACGGCACCGAGATCCTCATGGAGTTCGTCGGGACGAGCGACGGCGAGACCCACGAAGCCGCACCGCGCCTCGCGCGCACCCGGCCCGACGTCGACGTGCTCGCCACGTGGTGGGACCAGCTGCGCGACGCGATGGCCGTCATGGCCCGGCTCGGCTACGCGCACGGCGACCTGTCGCCGTACAACGTGCTGGCCGACGACGACCGGCTCGTCCTCATCGACCTCCCCCAGGTCGTGGACCTCGTCGCGAACCCGTTCGGCACCGAGCTCCTGCTGCGCGACTGCCGGACGATGTGCGCGTGGTTCGTGACCCGCGGTCTCGACGCCGACGGGGACGAGCTGTTCGCCGAGCTGATAGCCCAGGCGTGGTGACCGACGCAGGGACGCGAGCGCCCGCGCCCGGACGACGGTCCGGGCGCGGGCGCGGTCGACGTGACCGCCGACCGACGAGGTCGGAGAGTCAGTCGTAGAACGCGGCGACGTCCTCCTCGACCTCGGCGACCCGGTCCGGGTCGTAGGCCGCTCGCTCGCCCGGTACGTACGTGACGGCGACGAGCCGGCCCGTGAACCGGAACGACCCGCGCCGCTCGTGCAGCCCCCAGTGCACGGGGCCGCCACGGTTGACGCCCACGTCGATCCCGCTGAACGGCGCCATGCCCACGAGCATCGTGACGTCGTCGAGGCCGCCGCGGGGTGCGTCGTCCACGCTCACGGCGACCTTCCAGCGGAAGTCGGGGAGCCACGTGAACGACGCGCCGACCGTGCCCGTCGTGAACGACCCGAGCGGCACCTCGTGGAGGCGTCCGTACTCGTTGTAGGCCAGGTGCAGCGTCCCTTCCTCGACGTACAGCGCGTAGCCGCCGCCCTGGTCGCCGTGCGCCACGAGGATGCCCTCCCCCGCCGCGGCGACCTCGGCGACGACGTCGAACGAGCGCAGCGACGTGAGCTTCGCGGAGCGGTACCGCTCGAGACGCCGGGTCCGCGGAAGCAGCCGGACCGGTCGCTCGAGCACCTTCTCCGCCGGTCGCCGCCCGGGCGCGAAGGACGCCCCGAGGGGGAACACCGTGTTGCGCCAGGCGGCGTCCTGCCAGGCGGCCGCCAGCTCCACGACCCGCTCCGGCTCCTTCTCCGAGAGGTCGACGAGCTCGTTGGGGTCCTCCTCGACGTGGTAGAGCTCCCACCGTGGCTCGGTGAGCGACTGCCCGCGCGTGTGCAGGGACACGAGCTTCCAGCCGTCGCGGTAGTACCCGCGAGACCCGCCGAACTCCGCGTACTGCTCCGGGTGGGTCGAGGGACCGTACGGGTCGGCCAGGACGGGACGCAGCGAGACGCCGTCGATCTCCTGGGTCGGCAGGCCGTTCCGCTCGGCGAGGCGCTCGACGCCGACGAGGTCCAGGATCGTCGGCGTCAGGTCCGTGACGTACTGGTACTGGCGGCGCAGACCGTCGTCGTCGGCCGCCCGGGGAAGCCCGGCCGGCCAGGAGACGAAGAACGGCACCCGCACCCCGCCAGCGTGGGTCTGACCCTTGTAGAAACGGAACGGCGTGTTGGACACCTGTCCCCACCCGCGCGGGTAGTGGACCATCGTGCGGGGCGTACCGATCAGGTCGGGGTCGCGCTCGACGTCGTTCTCCCAGTCCTGCGGCAGGCCCGCGATGTGCACGAACCGGGAGAAGTACGACCGCGTGCCCTCCGGGCCGCCCTCGGCCGTGCCGCCGTTGTCGGACGTGAACACGACGACCGTGTCGTCGAGCTCGCCGAGGTCGTCGACGACGCCCAGCAGGCGGCCCAGGTTCTCGTCGACGTTCGCGACCATGGCGGCGTAGACCTCCATGTACCGCGCGTACAGGTCCTGGGTGCGCGGGTCGAGATCGTCCCACGCCGGGACCTCGAAGCCCGGCTCGGTGGCCGACGGCGGCAGCGGGGTGTGCGGCGGGAAGATCCCCAGCTCGATCTGACGGGCGTGCCGTGCCCGCCGGACCTCGTCCCACCCGGCCGCGTAGCGCCCGCGCTGGGCCGCGATGTCCCCCGGCTTCGCCCCGAGCGGCCCGTGCATCGCGTGGTGCGCGAAGTACAGGAAGAACGGCTTGTCCGGCTCCTGCGCGCGCAGCGTCGCGAGCTGGGCGATCGCGTCGTCCGTGAGGTCGTCGGTCAGGTAGTAGTCCGCCGGCCAGTCCTCGAGGTCGACCGGCGTGTTGTCCCGCACGAGCTGGTTCGGGTGGAAGAACGAGTTCGCGCCCTCGAGCGTGCCGTAGAAGTGGTCGAACCCGCGCTGCAGCGGCCACGAGGACTTGTCCGCGCCGTCGTGCATGAGCGCGTCGCGCGTCAGGTGCCACTTGCCGAACGCGTACGTCGCGTAGCCCGCTGCGCGCAGCGACTCCGGCAGCGTGGCGACGTCCTGGTCGATCTCCAGGCGCAGGTTCGGGAACCCGGGGTCGGAGTTGGCGACCGACGCGAAGCCCGCGCGGTGCGGGTTGAGGCCCGTCATGATCGCGGCACGCGCCGGTGAGCAGACCGGCGTCGTGTGGTAGTTCGTGAGCCGGTACCCGCGGTCCGCGAGCGCCGACAGCGTCGGCGTGGCGATCTCCGAGCCGAACGGCGCGACGTCGGAGTAGCCCATGTCGTCGAGGACGACGACGATGACGTTCGGTGCGCCCTCGCGAGCGGTGCGCGGACGGGGCCACGCTCGGGTGGACGCGCGGACGGTCTCGCCGACGCGACCGGGGAAGCGCTCGTAGCCGCGTGCGCCGGCCGGGACGTCGGGGTGCTGGGCGGGGTGCTGCTCCGTGCCGGTCATGCGGCACCTCCGACGAGGACGTCGTTGAAGCGGTCGTCGAACTCGAGGCTGACGTCGAGCGTCTCGGCGATGAGCCCGAGCTCGGTGTAGACGTCGGCCTGCTCCTGCTGCGTCGCGATCACCTCGTCGTCGATCGGGACCCAGCCGGCGGCTGATCGCTCCCGGACCGCCCGAGAGATCTCGACGGGGAGGCCGGTGAGCTCGGAGTAGGTCGCGGCCCAGGCGTCCGGGTTCTCCACGGCCCACTGCTCGGCACGACCGAGCCGCCCGAGGTAGTCGGCGACGGCCGCCTCCTTGGCGGGGTCGGCGAGGGCGGCGTCGGTGGCGACGACGTAGGAGTACCCGGAGGTGACGCCGACGCCGTCCCCGACGGTGACCGCACCGTTGGCCTTGAGCTGGGCGAGCGTGGGATCGAGCGAGGCGACGGCGTCGACGTCACCCTTGGCGAGAGCCGCCACGGCGTCCGTGAGCGGCAGCTCGACGGGGGTGATGTCCGCGTAGTCGAGCCCCTCTGCCTCGAGCACGCGGGCGACCGTGTACTGCAGGATCGTCGCGGGCAGGAGCGCGACCTTCTTGCCCTCGAGGTCGGCGACGTCGTCGATGCCGGAGCCCGGGTCGGTCACGATCTCGACGAACGACCGGCCGTCGGCCACCGAGCGCTGCACGCCGACGACCTTGACGGGGATCCCGCCCACTTGGGCGAAGATCGCCGGGGTGTCGGCCATGAGCGCGAGGTCGACCGCCCCGGAGGGCACGGCCTCCATGAACGCCGGCCCGGAGGGGAACAGCGCGTACTCGACCTCGTAGTCGAGACCGTCGGCCTCGCCGGCGGCCTCCAGCAGCGACTGCTGCGTGAGGGCGGCGCCGAGCTCGCCGACGGTGAGGACCACGCCGGAGGCGTCGTCGCCGCTCGCCGACGGGCTACCCGTGGCCCCCGCGGAGCTGCACGCGGCGAGCGTGAGGGCGAGGAGCGCCGTGGCGGCGCCGACAAGGGACCGGGTGCGGCCCGTGGGCCGGCCGGGGCTGTTCGTGGGCATGGTGGATGAACCTCTCGCGGAGAAGGGGACGGTGGTCGTGTGGGCGGCCGCGTCGCGCGGCCGTCCCGGTGAGGTCGTGTCGTCTCAGTGGTCGTCGTCGCCGACGCCGAGCTCGGTGAGCAGGCGGCTGCGCAGCTCGGCGAACCGCGGGTGGGACCGTCTGCCGACGGCGGGCAGGTCGACCTGCTCGTCGAGGGAGAGGCGGCCGTCGGTCAGCACGATGATGCGGTCGGCGAGGAGGACGGCCTCGTCCACGTCGTGGGTGACGAGCAGGACCGCCGGGGAGTGTCGCGCGACCAGGTCGCGCAGGAGCCGGTGCATCTTGATCCGCGTCAGCGCGTCGAGCGCGCCGAACGGCTCGTCCATGAGCAGCAGCTCAGGGTCCCGGGCGAGCGCCCGGGCGAGCGCGGCCCGCTGCTGCTCCCCGCCGGACAGGGTCTTGGGCCAGGCGTCCGCGTGGTCGGCCAGTCCGACGTCGGCGAGCAGCTCGCGACCGCGCTCCCGGGCGGCCGCTCCGCGGAGACCGAGCACGACGTTCGGCAGGACGCGCGCCCAGGGCAGGAGCCGGGAGTCCTGGAACGCGACGGCGGGGCGTCGTGGCACGTCGAGGCGGCCCTCATACTGCTGGTCGAGCCGCGCGAGGATGCGCAGCAGGGTGGACTTGCCGGAGCCGGAGCGGCCGAGCAGCGCGACGAACTCCCCGCGACGGATCTGCAGCGTGATGTCGTGCAGCACGCCTCGGCCGTCGAACGCGCGGGCCACGCCCGCGGTCTCCACCACCACGGGTCCGCGTCCGGCCGTCGCCACCACCGGTGCCTCGGCGCCGGTGGTCGGCGCGCCGGAGCTCAACGCGCCTGCAGCGTCGATGCCCATGCCAGGGACCTCCTCTCGATGAGCCGGACGACGGTGTCGGAGATCAGCCCGAGCAGCGCGTACACGACGAGCCCGACGATGATGACGTCGGTCCGTGCGACCGTGCGGGCCTGGGTCATGAGGTAGCCGATCCCCGCGGTCGCGTTGATCTGCTCGGCGACGACGAGCACGAGCCACGAGATGGCGGTCGCGAACCGCAGCCCGGTGAGGAACCCGGGGAGCGCCCCGGGCAGCACGACCCGCCGCACGAGCTCCCACCGCGATAGGCCGACGGTCGTCGCGAGCTCGACGAGCCGCGCGTCCACGGAACGGATCGCTGCGTGCGTGTTGATGTACACCGGGAACGTCACGGCGAGCGCCACGAGCAGGATCTTGGTGGGTTCACCGATGCCGAACCACACGATGACGAGCGGCTGCAGCGCGAGGATCGGCATCGCCCGGAGCATCTGCACGTTCGAGTCGACGAGGACCTCACCGACCCGGCTCAGCCCGGTGAAGAGGGCGAGCAGCCCGCCGACCGCGACCCCGATGGCGAGCCCCGTCCCCGCACGGGCGAGCGAGACGAGGAGGTTCTCCTGCAGCTGGCCGGACGCGACGAGGTCGACGCCCGCGTCCCACACGCTCGCCGGCGAGGGCAGCAGGATGGGCGACACCCAGGCGAGGGACGTGGCGACCGCCCAGAGGACCAGCACCAGGACCGGCCCGACCGCGCGTCCGGCGAGATCGGTGAGTCGTCGACGACGCCTGGTCGCTCGGGGCGGAACCGCGAACCTGTCGTCGACGCCGAGACGCAGGGAGCCGTCACCCGGTGGTGGCTCGTCGTGCTCCGTGGTGGGTGGTGACGAGGGGACGACGGTCATCGTGGGGCAGCCTTTCGGTGTGGGCGCGCGCAGCACTGCTGCGACGGGGCGTGGATCTGCCGTGCAGGAGGCGATGGGGAGGGGATCGACCTACGGGACGAGGTCAGGACCGGTGTCGGGTCGACGGCGTGGAGCCGGGCCGCGGCAGTGTCAGGAGCTGCCAGGACACGCACATCGTCGTGTGGCCCAGGCGCTGGGGCTCCGGTCCGTCCGCATATCTGGACGCTACGGGTCGGCTTTGTCGACATGGATGGCCGTCTTGCGACTCGGGACAACGTAAGACGCTCATGGTCACCAGGCGGACACGGGCGGCCACGACAGGCGCCCGCCGCGCGGCGCAGTCAGCGAGCGCACGGTAGAACGGGGAGATGGAGCCTTCCACCGCGTCCTTCGACGCCGACGACGTCCAGGCGTTCCTCACCACCTTCGGGGTCGCGGTCAGCACGGGCGACCTCGACGCGATCGCGTCGGCGTACGCGTTCCCGGCGCTCACCGTCGGAGCGTCGTCGTCCGAGCTCGTGCCCGACCCCGACGCGGTGCGTGACGCCGCCCGGGACGCCGCTCGCGGCTACCGCGAGCGCGGGCTCGTCGCGGCGACGGTGCACCTGGAGCACGTCGAGGAGGTCGGCGACGCGCTCGTGTGGGCGCACGTGCGCTGGAGCTACCGGGACGAGTACGCGAACGAGAAGGAGTCGAGCGCCGTGCGCTACCTGCTGCGCCGGGCCCGGGACGGGTTCGAGGTGTGCGTCGTCGTGACGGAGGCGCCCGACGGCGCGTGAGCCCCGGCTCTCAGCAGCCGCCGTCCGGCGCGACCGGCCCGTGCCGCGGCGCCCCGCCCTGCGCGTCCGGCGGCAGGTAGTCCAGGCGCACCCCGTCCATGACCGGCACGGCGAGCACTGCGGAGTCCCGTGCCGCGCGCGACCAGTCGCGCGGGACGAGGAAGTACGTTCCACCCGCCTGCTGCACGAGGACGAGCCCGTCGTACCGGTACCGGAAGGCGGTGCCCTCCGGACCGCAGACCAGCGGTTCCACGCCGGGCGCGACGAGCCGCAGGTCTGCCGTGCTGCGCACGACGACCCCCGGGTACGCGGCGAGCTCGGCCTCGAACTGACGGCCGCGGCTCTCGCCGATGTCCGCCGAGTAGTTCGCGACCGCCCAGAAGAGCGAGACGGCCACGAGGACGAACACCGCCGCCCACTCGGTGAGACGTGCGGCGACGGACGGTGGACGCCACTCCGGGCGGGTACGTCGGAGCTCGTCGCGCCATCTCCGGACGACGGCGACCATGACCAGGAGGCCGAGCGCGAGGCAGAGCGGCGCGACCCAGGACGGGACGCCGTCGGCGAGCCCTCGGCCCGGCCAGACGGCCTGGAAGAGCCCGAACCCGATGAGGACCGCCGCGACCGCGCCGATGCCGAGGAGCACGCGCGGGTGCGGTCGCCGCTCGTCCGCCCGGACCGAGCCGCCCCGCACCCAGAGCGCGACCAGGACGGCGACCGCCACGACGGCGAGCGGGAGGAGGAAGCCGTCCTGGGCGAGCACCAGGTAGTCCGTCGACGTGAGCTGGAGGGACGTGACGTCGACGCCGAAGTACTGGTAGAAGAACATGGCGCGCTGGCGGCCGAAGAAGTAGAGCAGCGCGGTGAGCAGTCCCGCAGGGGCCACGACCTCCGTCACGATCCTCGCGAGACGCGGCACGTCGGTGCTCGGGTCGGCGTCCTCCGGTGGCCGGGCGTCGGCCGGGCGGGCAGCACCGCTCGGTGCCGGAGGACGCTCGGTCACGGCCCGTCGCCCGTCGCGGCTCCCCCGCCGCCGCCGGCGCCGCCCGGGTCGCCGCCCGGGTCGCCGCCCGTGCCGGTCGTCGTGCTCGTGCCGCCAGGATCCGTCGTGCCGGTGTCCGTGCTCTCGGTGTCCGTGCTCTCGGTGTCCGTGCCGTCGGTGTCCGTGCTGCCGGGATCGGTCGTGGTCGCGCTGCAGTCGGCCAGGAGGACGACGGTCGACCACCGCTCGACGGTGAGGCCCTCGCGCCATGCCGGGTCGGACCCGTCGTAGAGGCACCCGGGCCCGGCGTCGGAGGGATCGGAGACGACGGTCACGCACAGCTCCCCGCCGCAGCTCTCCGTCATCTCGTCGAGGAACGTCGCACGCACCTGGGCGAAGTCGATGCCGACCTGCTGCGCGGCGGTCCCCATCCTCACGGGCGAACCGCCGGTGGCTCCGCCCCGCGCCGGGGGCCCGCCGCCTTCCGTCGCCGTTGCGTCCTCGGTCGCCGTCGCGTCGTCGGCCACCGTCCCGAGGTCCGGTGCGGGCTGCTCACCGTCCCAGCTGCACGCGGCGGCCGCGCACACGACCCCGGCCGTCAGCAGCACGGCGATGACGCGACGCGGGGACCGGCGGCGTCCGCCCTGTCCTGTCTCCGTCGACATGGCCCGGTCCTTCCCGTGGTCCTCCTACGAGGAAGGAGCAGCCGCGCGGGACGCGTGATACCAGACGCCGGCTCAACGGAAGTCGCGCGACGTCGTCGACACCTGGAGCGAGAGCGGGGCGAGGTGCTCGGCGACGAGGTTCGTCGCGCCGTCGGCCCGCTCGAGACGACCCCGGACGACCATCGCCGCAGAGGCCCGCGCGACCTTGCGAAACCGGCGCCAGAGCCCGGCCGAGCACACGACGTTGAGGATGCCCGTCTCGTCCTCGAGGGACAGGAAGGTCACGCCGCGCGCCGTGCCGGGGCGCTGCCGGTGGGTCACGACGCCCCCGACGGCGACGCGCGACCCCGGCCGCGGGCGGGTACCGGGCGGCTCCCCCGCCGCCCGCTCCGCCTCGTCCGCATACTCGATCTCCTCCGCGGCACGCACCGCGCCCGCGACGGTGAGCACCCCGGCGGCAGTGAGCCCACCGCGCACGTGCTGCGTCGGGTAGGAGTCGGTCGACACGCCCGTGGCCCACACGTCGGCGACGGCGGTCTCGACGTCGGTCATCCCGGGCAGGGGCGGTGCCTCGACGCCGACGCTCACGCCCGGCAGCGTGTCCGGTCCTTCCTGGGACAGGGCGCCCGCGGCCCACAGGGCCTCGCGGCGTGACGTCCCGAGCGACTCCGTCGCGCCCGCGGTCGCCAGCCCTTCGAGCTGGGCGGTCGTGAGGTCGACGCGCCGCACGAGGTCGCGCAGGTCGGTGAACGGTCGGGGCCCGTCGTCGACCCACGACGACGCCGGGCCGGCGGGCGATGCCGCGGTGCCCTCGCCGTCGGCCCCGTCCCGGGCCGCGACGATCCGCTCGGCGGCCTGCTTGCCCAGCCCCCGCACGCTCGCGAGCCCGAGCCGCACCGCGAGCCCGAGGTCCGGCTCGGGCCCGAACGCGGTGTCGATCCGCGACCCCCCGCCCTCTCCCGTGCCCCCGTCCGCAGGCAGACGCTCGACCGTCGCCTCGACCCCCGACGCGTTGACGTCCGGGCGCAGCACCGTCACGCCGTGACGCCGCGCGTCGGCCACGAGCGACTGCGGCGAGTAGAACCCCATGGGCTGCGCCGCGAGCAGCCCCGCGTAGAACGCCGCGGGATGGTGCACCTTGAGCCACGAGCTCGCGTACACGAGGAACGCGAACGAGTACGCGTGCGACTCGGGGAACCCGAAGTCGGCGAACGCCTTGAGCTTGTCGTAGATCTGCTCGCCCACGTCCGGCGGGACCCCGTTCTTCGCCATCCCCTCGAGGAGCCGCCCGTGCAGCGCCTCCATGCGCTCGACCGAGCGCTTCGACCCCATCGCGCGCCGCAGCTGGTCCGACTCCGCCGGCGAGAAGCCCGCGACGTCGATCGCCATCTGCATGAGCTGCTCCTGGAACAGCGGCACCCCGAGCGTCTTGCCCAGCGACTTCTCCAGCAGCGGGTGGAGGAACGTCACCGGCTCCCGGCCCCGCGCACGGTTGATGTACGGGTGCACGGACCCGCCCTGGATCGGTCCGGGGCGGATGAGCGCGACCTCGATGACGATGTCGTAGAACTGTCGTGGCTGCAGCCGCGGCAGCGTCGCCATCTGCGCGCGCGACTCCACCTGGAACACACCCACGGTGTCGGCGGCGCACAGCAGGTCGTACACCGCCGGGTCGTCCTCGGGCAGCGTGTGCAGCTCCAGGTGCGCCCCCTCGTGCTGCTCGACCAGACCGAACCCGATGCGCAGCGCCGTGAGCATCCCGAGCCCCAGCAGGTCGAACTTCACGAGCCCCGCGTCGGCGCAGTCCTCCTTGTCCCACTGCAGGACCGTGCGCCCCTCCATGCGCGCCCACTCGACGGGGCACACCTCGATGACCGGGCGGTCACACATGACCATGCCGCCCGAGTGGATCCCGAGGTGCCGCGGCAGGCGCAGCATCCGGTCCGCGAGGTCCAGCACCTCGTCGGGGATCTCACCGTCCTCCGCGGCGGACGGCGGCCGCTGCTCGGGCACGACGTCGTGCGTGTCGTCCGCGCGCAGCGCGCCCTCGATCCTGTTCCTGTGGTCGCCTCGCTCCCGGTCACCTCCGGCCGGGGGGTGGGGACCGCGCTCGGGCCTACCATCCGGACCCTCGTTCCTCGGGTCCTCCCGCCAGGCCCGACCACGGCCCTCGGCGGTCCCCACCCCCCGCCCTCTGCCGTGCGCGTCGCCCTGGTCCTCGGCGAGAGGGTCGACGACGCGCGGACGCATCGCCCGGCCCGTCAGGTCGGGCGACCAGTCGCCCCGGTGCCCGACGTGCAGCCGCTCGCCGCGCCCACCGGACGTGGCACCGGTAACGACGCCCGACGCCGAGGTGGGGCCGTCGTCGCGCGAGGCGCCGTCCCGGAAGGTGCCGGCACGTCGGGAGGTGAGGCCGTCGTCGCCCGAGGCTTCACCTCGGGAGGTGCCGGTGCGTGGGGAGGTGGGGGTGGCGCGCGCGGCCGTGGTCGGGTCTGGCGGGAGCGGGCCGAGGGACGAGGCCCGCGGATGGTAGGCCGCGCGCGCCACCCCCACCTCCCTCCCAGGTGCCACCGACCCCGGAGAGACAGGGCCCCAGAGCGCCGCGACGCGCGCGTCCTTCTCGGCGGTCTTCGTCGCGATGTCCCGCTCCTTGGCGGCGCGGTCCGCCGCCGGCGACGACGGGTCCGGTCCGCGCAGGGAGCCCCACCGCTCGATGGACTTGCTCCAGGCGTCAGCCTGCCCGATGTCGTACCCGAGCGCCCGTGCGGCGTCGCGCACGGCGGACTTGGGACGGTAGGAGATGACGTTCGCGACCTGCGCGGCGTGCGTGCGGCCGAACTTCCCGTAGACGTGCTGGATGACCTCCTCGCGCCGCTCCGACTCGATGTCGACGTCGATGTCGGGCGGGCCGTCGCGCTCGGGCGCGAGGAAGCGCTCGAACAGGAGGCCGTGCTTCACGGCGTCGACGGCGGTGATGCCGAGCGCGTAGCAGACGGCGGAGTTCGCGGCGGACCCGCGGCCCTGCGCGAGGATGCCGTTGACGCGGCAGAACTCGACGAGGTCGTAGACGACGAGGAAGTACCCGGGGAACTCGAGGTCCTCGATGACCCTCAGCTCGTGGTCGATCTGCCGCCACGCGCCGGGCACGCGCTCGCTCTCGCCCGGCCGGGGGCGGGGCCCGTACCGGTCCTCGGCCCCGCGCCGCACGAGCTCGCGCAGCCACGTGGCCTCGGTGTGCCCGTCGGGCACGGGGTAGGGCGGGAGCCGCGGCGCGACGAGGCTCAGGTCGAACGCGCACTCGTCGCCGAGCGCCGCGGCCGTCGCGACGGCCTCCGGGTACCGGCGGTGGCGCGTCAGCATCTCGGCGGCGGAGCGCAGGTGCGCGGTGGGGGCGCCGGGCAGCCAGCCGTCCATGTCGTCGAGCGACGACCGGGCGCGCACGGCCGCGAGCGCCCCCGCGAGGTCGGCGTCGCGCGGGCGGGCGTAGTGGGCGGCGGTCGTCGCGACGAGCGGGAGCCGCGCGTCGGCGGCGAGGTCGGCGAGCGCGTCGTGCAGGTCGGCGGTGCGCGGGTCGTCGTGGGCGGTGATCTCGACGGCGACGTTCCCGGCGCCGAAGACGGCGACGAGCCGGTCGAGCTCGCGACGGGCCTCGGCGCGCCCGGAGGTGACGAGCGCGCGGCGCACGGCGCCCTTGCGGCACCCGGTGAGGACGAGCCACTGCCCGTCGGCCTCGTGACCCAGCTCCTCGAGCCGGTAGTCGGCGGCGCCCTTGGTCCCGGTCGCGAGGTGCGCGGTGGCGATCGCGCGCGACAGGTTCCGGTAGCCCTGGGGGCCGCGCGCGAGGGCGAGCAGGTGGGTGGCGCGCGGGTCGGGCACGCCGGTGGGCGGGTCGAGCACGGGTGCGCCCGACGGCGCGCGCCGCCCGCGCTGCGCCCCGCGCCCGGACGGGTTCCCGGCCGTCTCCCCCGCCGGGCCGGCGGGGACGGGCAGGTGCAGCTCCGCGCCGAAGACGGTGGGCAGCGACACCTTCGCGGCGGCCTGGGAGAACCGGACGACGCCGTAGAGGCCGTCGTGGTCGGTGATCGCCAGCGCGGACAGCCCCAGGCGCGCGCCCTCGGCGGCGAGCTCCTCGGGGTGGGACGCGCCGTCGAGGAAGCTGAACGCGGAGTGGGCGTGCAGCTCGGCGTACCGGGGGGCGCGCGGCATCAGTCGTACACCCCCTCGACGGTCCAGCGGCCGCGCGTGCTCGCGAGCAGCAGCCCACGGCCGTCGTCGAGCAGCACCTGGAGGTGGACGCGGCGGCGGGGCGCGGGGGCCCACCAGCGCTCGGCGACGGGCCACGGCCCGGCCCAGTCGACGACGGCGCGCTCCTCACCCGCACCCGTCTCGCCCACCCTCTCCGGCGTCCGCCGGGCCGTCCCGGTCGCCTCGTCCGCGGGGCACCGCACGCTCGCCGGCTCGCCGCTCATCGCGAGGCGCGCGTCGACCACGACGGGGCGCCCGGCGTCGTCGAGCACGACGGCGTCCTGCGGGGCGGCGGGCACGACGGCGGGGGCCGGGCTGGGCAGCGCGCCGGGCCAGGGCCGGTCGGGGTCGCGCGGGAGCGCGACGTCCTCGCCGAACGGGGCGAGGTGGACGCGGTCGGCCGCGTCGCGGCCGCCCTGGACGCGCGCGCGCAGCACGGCGTCGCCGCCGAGCAGGCCCTGGACGCGGCCGAGCGCACGGTGGGCGCGCTGGTCCTCGCCGCTGGAGGCGCCCCACAAACGCGGCTGCTCGGCGCCCGCGGGGACGACCTCCTCGGCGGTGAGGGCCAGGCGCGCGAGGGGTGCGCCGTCGGGCACGGCGACGGTGCCGCCGGGCCGCCCGGCGGCCCGGAGCGAGGCCGTGGTGAGCCAGCCCTCGAGCTGCCAGCGCACCCGGTCGGTGATGCGGGCCGGGCTCAGCACGCCCGTGGGACCGTCGAGGCGCCACGTGCGCTCGAGGTCGTCGCCCTCGGTCGTGCGCGCGGTGATGCGCAGCCTCCCCGCGACGAGGGACCGGGTGACGAGCTGGTCGTGGAGGTCCTCCGCGAGGCGGCGTGCGGCGAACGTCGCGACGTCGACGCGCTCGGCGGGCGGGTCGAGCTCGGTGGCGACCGCGACGTCCGGCTCGACGCGCCGCCGGGCGGGCGGGCGCAGGTCCTCGCCGCGCGCGAGGCGGTGCGCCCACGCGCCGGTCTCGCCGAAGCGTCCCTCGACGGTCGCGGCGGGCAGGGCGGCGAGCGCACCGAGCGTGCGGACGCCGAGGCGGTCGAGGAGCTGGACGAGCTCGGTGACCGCGACCGCGACGTCGGGCCGGGTGGCGACGTGGACGAGGTCGGCCGCGGGGCGCGGCGCGAGGAACGCCGCGGCCTCGCCCCGCGGCACCGTCACCGACGAGCGCGCGGCGAGCACCGCCGCGAGGATGCCGTCGGCGACGCCCACCTGGGCCTCGTGGCCCGTGCGCTCGACGACGCGCGCCACGAGCGCCTCCGCGAGCGCGGCGTCAGAGCCGTGGTAGCGGCTCGCGCCCGTGGCGGGCAGGAGCAGCAGCCCGGGCCGGGTGATCTCCAGCCCGGCCACGACGGACTCCGCCGCGAGCGCCACGGGCTCGAACTCGCGGGCGTCGCGCGCGTCGTCGACGTCGAGCAGCTCGAGCTCCGGGCAGCACTCGCGCGCCCGACGGCGCCGCATCCCCCGGCGCACCCCGGCGGCCCGCGCGGTGGCGGAGACGGCGACGACGCGGCGGCCGTCGTGCGTCGCGGCGGGCACGTGCGCGGGGATCTCGCGGACGGCCATCGCGGCGAGCACGGGCCAGTCCGGGACCCACAGGGCGGCGGTGCGCGTGGGCGCCCTGCCCACCACGTCGGTCGCGGGCTGACCTGCCTGCCCTGCCTGCCCGGAGGCAGGCCTCGGGCCACGGGTCGGGCGGCTCATCCCACGAGCCTCAGCCGGTCCGCGCGCTGCGTCAGGGCGACCGGGTCGTCGGCCGTCCGCCGGTCGGCCGCCGTCGCGCTGTCGCGCTCGACGAGGTACGCGGGCCAGTCCCGGCGGCCGAGCGGCAGCTCGACCTCGAGGTGGACCGGCCGCGCCGCCCCCGCGCGCCCCGCACGCTCGACGCGCAGCGTGCGGCGACGGAGCCAGCCCGCGCCGTGGTCGGCGCCCGACCAGGCCCCGCCCGTCACGGTGAGCGCGACGTGCGCTCCGGGCCACGTGGTCGCGGCGAGGAGCACCGTGCCGCGCTCCCTCGCCCGCGCGACGACGCGACGGCGGTCGGCGTCGACGAGCGCCGCCGCCGGGCCGACGACCACGACGTCCATCCCGTCGACGAGCGCCGCGAGGGCGACCGCGGCGTCCGGCCCCGGGCGGGGCACGAGCGCGAGGCGGCCGAGGTCGACGCCGGCGTCCGCGGCGGCGAGCAGCCCGACGTCGGGCAGGCCGACCGCGGTCGTCCAGGCCCCGGCCGCCGACGCGCCCGCGACCAGCGCGAGCAGCAGGCTCGTCGAGCCGCGCACGGCGAGAACCGTGCCGCGCTGGAGCGCGCCGGTGGGCAGGAGAGGGGCGAGCGCGTCCTGCACGGGCCACGACCGCTCGTCGGGCGCCGTCGTCCGCGACGGCTCGCGCGGCGGGACGCGCACCGCCGGCACGGTGGGCACGGCCCGCGCGTCGGTGCGCACGTCGGTCCGCGCGGCGGTGCGCACGTCGGTGGCGCGGTCGCGGAGGACGGCGACGGGCGTGACGGGAGCGAGGGCCGGCGTCGCGAGAGGGCGACGGCGGTCGTGGTGGCGCACGCCTGCGCGCTCCTCCGCCCGGCGCAGCGCGGCCCGCGCCAGGGCGGCGCGCTCGGCCCGGCCTGCGTCCTGAGGTGTCGGGCCGACCGGAGGCGTCGGGCGCTCGGCCGGATCGGCGAGGACGGTCATCTCGCCTCCAGGTCCTGCTCGTGCTCCACGGCGCTCGTCGGTCAGGACGAGCAGCGTCTCGAACAGATGTTCGAACATCTCCAGTGTTCGACCGCCCCGTCGGCCCTGTCAACTCCGCGGGGTCGGGTCGTCGGCTTCGTCCGAATGCTCCTCCTCAACCCTCGACCATCGGTCGAATGTTCTCTGCGCCGCCCTCGAACCCTCGACCTTCACCTGAGGGTCACTCTTCCCCGGACCCGGCGCCGCGTGCTCCGCGAGATGCCTGCGGCCGTCCGGTTCGGCACGATGTGGCCATGACCTCTGTGGACCTCGACTCCCGTCCGACCGCCCCCGACCCCTACGACCGCCTCCCCGCGGTGCCGTCGTTCGCGCTCACGAGCACCGACCTCACCGAGGGCGAGCCCATGCCCGCAGCGCACGTCGCCGCGGAGGGCGACCGGTCCCCCGCCCTCGCGTGGTCCGGCGCCCCGGAGGGGACGCGCTCGTTCGTCGTGTCGTGCTTCGACCCGGACGCTCCGACCCCCGCCGGCTTCTGGCACTGGACCGTCGCCGACGTCCCCGCCACCGTGACGTCGCTCGAGAGCGGCGCCGGCGCCCCCGACGGCTCGGGCCTGCCCGACGGCGCATTCCACGTCCGCAACGACGGCGGCGAGCCCGGCTACACCGGCGCCGCGCCGCCCGCGGGCGACCGCCCGCACCGCTACGTGTTCGCGGTGCACGCCCTCGACGTCGACTCGCTCGCGGACGCCGCGGGCCTGGGCCCCGACGCGACGCCGACCGCGGTAGCGTTCAACGCGCTGTTCCACACGCTCGCACGCGCGACCCTGACGGTGACGTACCAGGTGCAGGACTGACCGCCGGCCGCCTGGCCACCCTCCACCCACCCCTCCGGACGGGTGCCGCCGTGCCGCC
Organism: Cellulosimicrobium sp. PMB13; assembly: GCF_051294865.1. Taxonomy (NCBI): domain Bacteria; kingdom Bacillati; phylum Actinomycetota; class Actinomycetes; order Micrococcales; family Promicromonosporaceae; genus Cellulosimicrobium; species Cellulosimicrobium sp. PMB13. The sequence continues at coordinate 3,397,225 of NZ_CP145910.1, forward strand.
GACCACCGGAAGGACCCATGGACGCCCCCGCCCTCCCCACGCTCGGCTCCCTGCGCTGGGAGCCCGCGCTCGACCACCTCGACCTCGTCGCCCCGGCGACGGCGGACGCGCTGCGGCGCTGGGCCGACGTCGATCCCGACGTCGCCGCCCTGGTGGCCGTCACCGAGATCGACCCCGACCTCGCGGACACCGCGACCCTCAACGAGACGTTCGCGCTGCCCGTCGAGGCGTCGGCCAACTGCGTGGTCGTGGGCGGCTCGCGCGCGGGTGACGAGAGGATCGCCGCCGCCGTGGTGCGCGCCCACACGCGCGCCGACGTCAACACGCGCATCCGCAAGCTCCTCGACGTGCGCAAGGCGTCGTTCCTGCCGACCGACCGCGCGACGGCCGAGTCCGGGATGGAGTACGGCGGGATCACGCCGATCGGGCTGCCCGAGGGGTGGCGGGTCCTCGTCGACGCGCGCGTCGTGACCGACGGCGAGCTCGCGCTGGTCGGCAGCGGGGTGCGCCGCTCGAAGCTGCTCCTACCGGGCGCGCTGCTGGGCCGCCTGCCGGGCGTCGAGGTGGTCGACGACCTCGCCGTCCCGGCCGGCTGACCTGCCGGTCCCGACCTGCCCGGCGCCGACCTCCCGCACGGACGCCGAGGGCCCCGCCGGACGACGTGAGCTCACGTGGTCGCCGCAAGCGCGCCTCAGCCGCCGGTGAACATGGAGATGGTCAGCTCGGCATCCACCGCCAGGCACGGCTCGCCGAGCGCGGTGAGCGCGTCGTTCCAGGCGTCCGACCTGACCCCGACCGCCTCCTGCAGGTCGGCGATCCCGCGGCTGACAGCACCGTCCCCGCTCGACGGGATGCGGTCGAGTGAGCGCGTCGCGACGGCGTACCAGCCCTGCTGCTCCTGGGCGGCCATGCGGCCCTCGCTCAGGGCGACGTCTGCGTTCTCCACGATCGTCATCACGTCGGAGACAGCCGCGCACGCGGCAGCGTCCTGCGCCACGGCGTCTCCGGGCGCGTCGACCTGGGCCACCTCTCCCGTGGGTTCGGGTGGCTCGCTGCTCGCGCTGCTGCAGCCAGCCACCAACAGCGCCACCAGCACCAGGGCTGAGCCCCCGGCCGCCCTGCTTCCTCGCATGAACGCACCCCCGTCGTGACCGTGTGTGGCCAGAGACTACACACAGCACGACGCCCTCAGCTCGCTCCCCACGTGAGTACGTCGTGCGACGACCCCTGGGAACCGCCCCGATGCGGCGGGGCCTCGCGCGTGGAGAGGCCTCAGCCCTCGGCGCGGCCCTGGCGCCAGTAGCCCATGAACGCGACGGCCCGGCGGTCGACGCCCAGCTCGGCGACGAGGTGGCGGCGCAGCGTCTTGATGACGCTGGCCTCGCCCGCGAGCCACGCGTACAGGACGGTCTCGTCCTCGAGCAGGGCGGGGACCTCCCACAGGATGGACGCGTCGACGTCGACGTCCTCGAGCGACTCCGCGGTCGTGCACTGCGTCGGCGGGTCGGTGCCCAGCACACCGGCGGCGAGGATCCGCTCGGCGGCCTCCTTGACGGCGGGCACGAGCAGCGCGCCGTGCTCCGCGTGCGTGCGGTCACCGGCCACGTCGTCGGTCAGGTCGTGGGGCGCCGCCTCGGCGTCGCGCGCCAGGAACGTCACGCGCACCCCGGGGGGCGCGACGAGCGTGCGCGCGTCCTGCACGTGCGGCACCTCGACGTAGACCTCGCCCCACGCGTCGGCGGGCAGGTCCTCGCAGATCGCGGCGATCGCGGGCAGCGCGGTCTCGTCGCCCGCGAGCAGGAGCGCGTGAGCACGTGCCGGCGGGTGGAACTCGATCCCGCCGGGCGGGCCGTCGAAGCGAGCGTCCGGGCCGAGCAGGACGAGCGGCGTGCCGACCTCGGCGTGCAGCGCCCACCGCGAGGCCGGTCCGGCGTCACCGTGGAGCACGACGTCGACGTCGACCTCCCCCACCTCGGGGCGCACGGCGACGGTCGTGTAGGTGCGGAACGGGTTGCGCCGCTCCTCGGGCTGGGCGCGCCACGCGGCGTACCAGTCGTCGGAGCGCACGAGGTGCTCGTAGCCGCCGTCGGGGGCGGGCAGGACGAACTTGATCCGCACGTCGCGGCCCGGGTCGGCGAAGTGCGCGAGCTCGGGCCCGGTGAACGTGAAGCGCCGGTAACTCGGCGTGAGCTGCTCGATCCGGGCGACCGCGACGTCGAAGAACTGCCACGGGCTCGTGGCCCGTGCCGCGGCCCGCGCGGCGGGGCGACGACGGGCGGCGGTCCGGGGCGTCTCGACGGTCTGACTCACACAGGTGAGGCTAACCTACGCAGTGCGGCCCGGGTCAACCCGTCCGGGCTCCGGACCTCCCGGGGAACCGGTGATCCGCGTCACGCACCCCGGCCCCGGCTGCGCCAGAGCAGGTAGACGAAGTACGGCGCGCCGAGCAGCGCCGTGCCGAGGCCCGCGGGGATCTGCTCGGGCGCGATGACGACGCGCCCCAGCGTGTCCGCGACGGAGACGAGGAGCGCACCCAGGAGCATCGCGACGGGGATCACGCGGGCGTGCCGCGCGCCCACGAGCGCCCGCGCCGCGTGCGGGGCGACGAGCCCCACGAACGCGAGCGCGCCGATCGCGCACACGGCCGCGGCGGTGAGCAGGGCGGCGGCACCGAGCAGGAGCAGGCGCGTGCGGTCGAGCGCGACGCCGAGGACGCGCGGCGTGTCGTCGTCGAGCGCGACGACGTCGAGGTCGCGGCGGTGCACGGCGGCGAGCGGCGTGATGACGAGGAGCGCGAGCGCGACCGGGAGGAGCTGCTCGAGCGTGCGCCCGTACGTCGAGCCCGAGAGCCAGGTGAGCGCGAGGTTGACGTCCCACGGCGCGACGACGACGACGAGCAGCGTGATGAGGGCCATGACGCCGGCCTGGGCGCCGATGCCGATGAGCACGAGCCGGTCGGAGCTCAGCCCGCCGCGGTACGACAGCCCGTAGACGAGGCCGAACACCGCGAAGGCCCCGACCGCCGCGGCGGCGGACATCGGCCAGATCCCGACGCCCGGGACGAGGAGGATCATCGTCACGGCCCCGAGCCCGGCACCCGACGTCACGCCGAGCAGGCTGGGCTCGGCGAGCGGGTTGCGGCACACGGCCTGCACGATCGTGCCGGCGAGCGCGAGCGCCGCGCCGGCCAGCAGGGCGGCCAGCACGCGCGGGACGCGCTGGTCGAGCACGAAGGTCACGTGCCGCCCCGCGGCACCGTTCCACCAGTTCGCGACGTCGCCGAGCAGCACGACCCGGTCGCCGAGCAGGAGCCCGGCGACGGCCGCCGCGGCGACCGCGAGCGCCAGCACGACGAGGACCACGATCACGGCCCGGCGCGAGCGTGGCCGGCTCAGCGCGCCGTGCCCGCCGCGGGCCCCGGAGCCGGAGTCGCGCAGACGTCGCGCGAGCCAGATCAGCAGGACTGCGCCGAGGACGGTCGTCACGATCCCCGTGGGCACCGCGATGGACAGGATGCCCGGCAGCAGGAGGCGCAGCAGGACGTCCGCGCCGAGGACGACGACCACGCCGACGACCGCGGCGAACGGCAGGAGCAGCACGTGCCGCCCGAGCCCGGGGACGCGGCGCGCGACGAGCCGCGCGACGACGGGGGCCGCGAGCCCGACGAACCCGACCGGTCCGGCGACGGTCACGGCGATGGCGGCGAGCAGCACGGCGACGAGGACCGCGACGACGCGCGTGCGGCGCACGTCGACGCCGAGGACGGTCGCGGCGTCGTCACCGAGACCGAGGAGGTCGAGGCGGCGCGACAGGACGAGGGCGGCGAGGACGCCGACCACGACGACCGGTGTGGCCATCGCGACGGTACGGGTGCCCGACTGGACGATGGACCCGCTCCCCCACGCGAACAGGCCCATCGTCTCCTGCTCGAACAGCACGAGCAGGACCATCGTCAGCGAGTGCAACGCGAGCATGATCGCGGACCCGGCGAGCACGAGGCGGGTCGGCCCGTCGGCACCGCCGCGCGCGAGCACGAGCACGAGCCCGGCCGCGGCGAGCCCGCCGAGGAACGCCAGGCCGCCCTGGAGGTAGAACGGGATCGAGACGCCGAACGCGGCGACGACGACGACCGTGAGGTACGCGCCCGCGTTCACGGCGAGCGTGTCCGGGGACGCGAGCGGGTTGCGCGCGACCGACTGGAGCACGGCGCCCGCGACGCCGAGCGCGACGCCCAGCAGCAGGCCCGCGAGGAGCCGCGGCACGCGGGAGGCCACGAGGACGGCGACGGTCTGGTCGACGCCGTCCCCGCCGGTGGCCAGACGCAGGAGGTCGAGCGGTCCGACGTCGGCCGTGCCCTGCGTGAGGTGCACGGCGGCGAGGACGGCCGCGACCACGACCGCGACGACGAACGCCCCGGCGATCCCGAGGCGCGACGTCGGCACGCGTGCTGCCGTCGTGACGGCGGGATCGTCGCCGCGGGCGGTGTCGGATGTCGGCACGGCGGTCGGAGCCGGGTCCTCCAGGAGGAGGGTGTCCGGCTCCGCCGTCGTGCGCTCTCGCCTCGTCACAGTCGTCTCGTCAGCCTTCTGGTCGCGGGCTCACGCCCGCGGTGGTGGGAGGGTCAGGCGGTCAGGGCGTCGACGACCGCGTCGGCGTAGGCCGCCGCGGACAGCGGGCCGCCGAACATCCAGATGCCGTCGGGCAGGCGGTGCACGTCGCCGGAGACGACGAACGGGAGCTGCTCCCACACGGCGTTGCCCGCGAGGCCGTCGGTGAACGGGTCGGGCTCCGACTCGCTCGCGACGTAGAGGAACTGCACGTCACCGAGCTGCGTCAAGCCCTCGACGTCGGTCTGCGCGAGGCCGTAGTCGGGGTCGCCGCCCTCGGTCCAGGCGTTGACGAGGCCGAGCTCCTCGCCGATCGCGCCGAAGAACGACCCCGGGGTGAACATGCGCACGGACACGGCGCCGTTGGTGACCCAGCCGTCGGCCATGACGAACTCGGCCCCGGCCAGACCGCCCTCCTCGAGCGCCGCCGTGGCGTCCGCGATCGTCGCGTCGTACTCCTCGAGCGCGGCGGTCGCCTCGTCCTCGCGGCCCGTGACGGCACCCAGGGTCTCGACCGTGGACCGCATGTAGCCGATCGGGTCCTCGCCGTCGGAGCCGCGCAGCACGAGCACCGGCGCGACCTCCTCGATCTGCGCGATGACGTTCTCCGGCAGGTCCGTCGTCGTGACGACGAGGTCCGGCTCGAGTGCCGAGATGGCGTCCAGGCTGGGCTCGCCGCGCGTGCCGACGTCGGGCGTGCTCGCGTCGATCGGCGCGACCGTGTCCCACGTGTTGTAGCCCTCGACGTCGGCCTGGCCGACGGGCTCGACGCCGAGCGCGACGAGGTTCTCCGTGAGGCCCCACTCGAGGGAGACGATCTCGGTCGCGGGCGCGTCGAGCGTGTGCTCGCCGCGCTCGTCGGTGTACGTCACGGGGCCGGAGGCCGCGTCGGTCGCCCTGTCGTCGGTCGCGGCGTCCGCCGGGTCCTCGGTCGTGCCGCACGCGGCGAGGGCGAACGTCGCGGCGAGGGCGAGGGCCCCCGCGGCGAGGGATCGGGTACGGGTCGAGCGCATGAGTGTCCTCACAAGTTCGGTGTAGGTGCCGGGCGCGACGGTGCGGCAGGAGGCCGCGCGAGACCCGGGCGTTGCGGGATGAGGGACGTGCGGAGGGCGGTCAGGCGAGCACGGCGGCGCCGACCCGGGCGGCGTGCCGCCCGAGCGGCTCGCAGCACGTGCGACCCGTGAGCGGGTGGGTGTAGACGTCGACGTGGATGCCGTACACCTCGGTGAGGAGCTCCGAGGTGAGCACCTCGTCGGCCGGCCCGGCCGCGCGCACCACGCCGTGGTGGAGCAGGACCACGTGGTCGGCCACGGAGGCGGCCTGGTTGAGGTCGTGCAGGACGACGCCGACGGCGACGCCGTGCTCGGCCGCCAGGTCGCGCACGAGGTCGAGCAGCTCGACCTGGTAGCGCAGGTCGAGGTACGTCGTGGGCTCGTCGAGCAGGAGCACGCCGGTGTCCTGCGCGAGGCACGTCGCGAGCCACACGCGCTGCAGCTCGCCGCCGGACAGCTCGTCGACGCCGCGGTCGGCCATCGCGGCGACCCCTGTCACCTCCATCGCGTGCGTGATCGCGCGCGGGCCGTCGGGGTCGTTCGCGCGGAACCGCCCGCGGTAGGGGTGGCGGCCGTAGGCGACGACGTCGCGCACGCACACGCCCGACGGCGTGGGCCGGCTCTGGGACAGCAGCGTCACGCGCCGTGCGAAGTCCTTGGGGTGCAGCGCGAGGGCGTCGGTCGCGTCGTCGAGCGTGACGGAGCCGGCGTCGGGCCGGTGCAGGCGGGCCAGCGAGCGCAGGAGGGTGGACTTGCCCGACCCGTTCGGCCCGATGAGGGCCGTGACCTCGCCCGGGACGAGGTCGAGACCGGCGCCGTGCACGACGGTCCGGGCGTCGTACGACAGGTGCAGGTCGTGGCCGGACAGCGCTGCGGCACGGGGCCGGCGCGAGGTCGGGGACTCGACTGAGGGTGCACTCACAAAGGTGAGGCTAATCTACATAGGCCGTCCTGATCCAGTGGCTGGCGGTGCGACCGTCGTCACGCGAGCCCGTCACCCTTGCCGTCACGTGCGTCGGGCGCCGTGCTCCTGCTGGTGGACCGACGGCGCGCGGTCCTCGTCCGCGGCGTGCGCGCGCGTGGGCGACGCGGCGTGCTCGCCGCCGAGCGCGACGGGCACGACGAGCGCCCGGTGGTCGGAGAGCCCCGTGTCGACCGCGACCCCCGGAGCGGTGGCGCGGACGGCCCCGTGGGCGAGCACGTGGTCGAGCTGGCGCGCGGGCGTGCCGACCGGGAACGTCGGGGCGCTCGCGAGCGGCTGCCACCCGCTCGTGCGGGCGGCCTGCGGCGCGTCGATGTTGAGGTCGCCCATGAGCACGACGGGCTCTCCGGCCGGTGCGTCCTCGACGAGCGAGCGCGTCAGCCGGACGAGCTGGGTGAGGTTGCGTCCCGGCACGAAGGTCAGGTGCGCGCACACGACGGTCACCGGGCCCGCGGGCGCGTCGACGCACGCCACGAGCGCGGCGCGCGGCTCGTCGCGCACGAGCGTGGGCACGCGGCTCCCGGGGAAGCGCACCGGGACGCGCGTGCGCGGCGGCGGCATGACGACGGTCCGCCACGAACGCACCGGGAACCTGCTCACGACGGCGATCCCGTACGCCGCCTGGCCCGGCTGCTGCTCACCGGTGGGCGCGGACCACACGCCCGGCTCCCCGACGAGCGTCGCCACGAACCGGTGGTCGACCGCTCCCGCGGCCTCGGCGGCGACGGCCGTGAGGTCGGCTCCGTGGGACCGCGGCTGGTCGCGGTCGACCTCCTGGAGCGCGAGGACGTCGGCGTCGAGCGCGCGGACCGCGTCCGCGAAGCGGTCGAGGTCGACCCTGTCGTCGACCGTCGACCGTCCGTGGAGGATGTTGAACGTCGCGAGGCGCATCGTCTCGATTCTGAGGGCGGGGGCGCCACGCCGCACCCCCGCACGGCCCGTCGGTGCGCCGCCGTCCGCCCGACGAGCGCACGACGTGCCGAGGGACGGGCGCGCGACGTGCCGGTGGACGGCGCGTGGTGTAGACCCTTCGGCATGGTGGACGACAGAGAGGCCCTGCACGACGGCCTGCGCATGACGGCGGCCGCGCTCGCCGAGGCCGGGATCCCGCACGCGCTCGTCGGCGGGTACGCCGCGTGGGCGCGCGGCGCCCCGGAGCCCAGCCACGACGCCGACTTCGCGATCCGGGAGATCGACGTGGACCGGGCGCGCGAGGTGCTGGCCGACGCGGGGCTCGAGATCACCGAGCCGACGGAGAACTGGCTGTTCAAGGCGTACCACCACGGGGAGCTCGTCGACGTGCTCTACCGCATGGTCGGCGAGCCGATCGACGACGACCTGCTGGCCCGCACCGACGAGCTCGAGGTGCTCGCGGTCCGCATGCCCGTGCTGTCGGCGACGGAGATCATGGCGTCGAAGCTGCGCGTCATCGGCGAGCACTTCTGCGACTTCTCGCGCCTGCTCCCGGTGGCGCGCGCGATGCGCGAGCAGATCGCGTGGCCCGAGGTGCGCGAGCGGGTCGACGACAACCCGTACGCCCGCGCGTTCCTCTTCCTCCTCGACGAGCTGGGCGTCGTCGACAAGGCGGAGATGCGCGACCCCGCCGCGGAGCGCGACACGGGGTCCAGCCCTGCCTCGGGAGACCCGTCGAGCCACGTGGAGTGACGGCGCTCGACGCGCGAGCGGACGCCAACCTGCTCAGGGTGGAGGAGTACCGCCCCCGACACCAGGAGGTATCTCGATGAGCACGGTCACCCAGTCCGTCGATGTCAGCGTCCCCGTCCGCACGGCCTACGACCAGTGGACGCAGTTCGAGGAGTTCCCCCGCTTCATGGAGGGCGTGGAGGAGATCCGGCAGCTCGACGCGACGCACACGCACTGGAAGACGAAGATCGGCGGCGTGGAGCGCGAGTTCGACGCCGAGATCACCGAGCAGCACCCCGACGAGCGCGTCGCGTGGAACAGCACGTCGGGCCCGGACCACGCGGGCGTCGTGACGTTCCACCGCCTGAGCGACGCCGAGACCCGTGTGACGGTCCAGCTCGACTGGTCGCCGGAGGGCGTCGTGGAGAAGGCCGGCGACCTCCTGCAGCTCGACGAGCGTCGCGTCAAGGGCGACCTCGCACGGTTCAAGGAGTTCATCGAGTCGCGCGGCGTCGAGACGGGCGCGTGGCGCGGCGACGTGAGCTGACGGCCGCACGCACCATGACGGAGCGGGTCCGGGGTCTCCCCGGGCCCGCTCTCGTCGCTCCGCCGGTCGCACCGCCCTGCCTCCGTTCCGGGCCGGCCGTGCGCGCCGGCCGCACCTCCCGCATGCTGGGCGCATGCCGACCCGCACCTCGTCCTGGATTCCGACGCAGGACGAGGCGGACGGTCGGTTCACGGTCGGCGACCTGACCGCCGTCGCGCACGTCAGCGGGCCACCGGACCCCGAGGTCGTCGTCGTGCTCGTACACGGCGTGGGCTCGTCGGCGCGAGCGTTCAGCCCGGTCGTCGACGAGCTCGCACGCCGCGACGACGTCCGCGCCGCCGTCCACGCCCTCGACCTGCCGGGTTTCGGCGCCGCGCCCCGCACAGGGCGCGACGTCCCGCTCGAGGAGCACGCGGCGGTCGTCGCCGCCTACGTCCGCGACCGCGTCCTGGCCGTGCTGCCCGACGACGCCCCCGCACCTCCGGTCGTGCTGGTAGGCCACTCGATGGGTGGGCAGATCGTCGGGCAGGCGATGGCCGACCACCCGCGCGAGGCGCCCGCGGGCGTGCTCGTCGGGCCGACCGCGGACCGCCGTGCGCGCACCGCGCCGCGCCACGGGCTGCGCCTCCTGCGCGACGGCTTCGGCGAGCGACCGCGCGCGCTCGGCACGCTCGCCGTCGACTACGTCCTGCGCTGCACGCTGCCGTACTACGCGCGCCAGGTGCGCCGCATGCTGGGGCACCGGCTCGAGGAGGTCCTGCCGCGCGTGCCAGGGCGCGTCGTCGTGCTGCGCGGCAGGGACGACCCGATCGCGCCGCACGCCTGGGCCCGCGAGCTCGCCGAGACCGCGCCGCACGGGGAGCTGCGTGAGGTGACCGGTCGCCACCACGCGATGGACTCCGACCCGGGCGCGCTCGTCGACGCGGTCCTCGCCGCCGCACGGGACGTCGGACAGGTCGCCCGATGAGCGTGAGCCTCCCGGACCGCGCCCGACACCTGGCGCACTGGGCCGCCGACTACGTCTACGCCGGCGCCCGCCAGCTCGAGCACGGTCTGCGGCCCGGACGGCCGGTGCCGACCGGGCCGGGAGACCGCGCCCCGGTCCTGCTCCTGCCCGGCGTCTACGAGACCTGGCAGTTCCTCGCGCCCGAGGCCCGCGCGCTCGCCGCGGCGGGCCACCCCGTGCACGTCGTGCCGGACCTGCGGTACAACCGCGAGCCCGTCGCCGCGGGCGCCGAGCTCGCCGCGGCGTACCTCGAGACGGCCGACCTGCGCGGCGCCGTCCTCGTCGCGCACAGCAAGGGCGGGCTCATGGGCAAGCGCGTCATGCTCTCCCCCGCCGGCGACCGCGTCGCCGGGATGGTCGCGGTCGCGACGCCGTTCCGCGGCTCGCGCTGGGCCCGGTACCTCGTGGGCCGCACGCTGCGCGCGTTCTCCCCCACGGACGCCGAGCTCCTCGCCCTCGTCGCGGAGCGCGCCGTCGACGCGCGCATCACCGCCGTGTTCCCGCGGTTCGACCCGCACATCCCCGAGACCGGCGCGCTCCCGGGCGCGACGAACATCGAGCTCCCCGTGTCCGGCCACTTCAAGCCGCTCGGCGACCCGCGCGTCGTGGCGGTCGTCGTGCGCGAGGTCGAGCGCCTCGCGGATGCCGTGGCGCCACGCCCCGAGCAGTGATCCGCAGCTCACGACGTCACGCCGAGCGCCCGACGTCGACGGGCGGCGCACCCGGCCTCGGTGGCCCGACGGCCGATCAGGTCGGCGTCGACGGTCAGGAGATCCCGGCAGGCAGCACCGCGGCGACCTGGCGGCGGATGTCGGCCAGGATCTCGTCGACCCCCGTGCCGGCGTCCGCTCGCGTGGCCATCGCCAGGAACACCACTGCGGACACCACGTGCGCCAGCGTGGCCACGTCCTGCTCCGGCACGCTCCCGCCGCGACCCAGCACGTCGGCGACCGCGCGCTCGGTCCGCTCCACGATGGCGAGCGCCTCGCGGTGGTGCGGCTCTGCCGGGTCGCCGAACACCATCTCGCGCAGATAGGTCCGGCCGTTCTCCACCTGGGTGCGGTTGCACTCGACGACAGGCCGGACGAGCGCGAGGACCGCGTCGAGGACCTCGGGGGTGCCCGCCGCGGCCTCGATGCCGCGGGCCAGCGCGTCGGCGTAGGACGCGTTCTGCGCGAGGAGCAGCAGGTCGCCCTTGCTCCTCGCGTAGAGGAACAGGGTGCCGGCGCCGACGTCGGCCCGGTCGGCGATCTGCTGGGTCGTGACGTCGTCCACACCGCGCTCGGCGAACAGCTCTCGCGCGGCTGCGGTGATCCGCTCGAGCTTCTGCTGCTTGTTGCGCTCGCGCCGGCCGGTCGGCGTGGGGGCGACTGCCATGACGTGCTGCCTCCGGAATAGTCTCTGAGTCCGCTCAGTTCAGAGCAGAGTCAGCGCTGTGCGGCCTCAGGTGTGCCGGGCCTCATTGTTCCACGAGCGCCCCGCACGCCTGCGGCCCGACCAGAAGGAGCACCCATGCCCAGCCTCCACGGAGCAGTCGTCCTCGTCACCGGCGCGAACGGCGGCATCGGCACGCAGTTCGTCCACCAGGCCCTCGCGCACGGCGCGGCGAAGGTCTACGCCACTGCCCGCACCCCGCGCACCTGGGAGGACGAGCGCGTCGTCCCGCTGCCTCTCGACGTCGCCGACCCCGCTTCGGTCCGCGCGGTCGTCGAGGCCGCGCCGGACGTCACGGTGCTGATCAACAACGCCGGCGTCTCCGTCGCGAGCTCCGGGATCCTCGACCACACGGACGCGGAGATCCGCGCCAGCGTCGAGACGAACTTCGTCGGCCCGCTGCTGCTCACCCGTGCGTACGCGCCGCTGCTCGCCCGAGCACAGGACGCGGCCGTGGTCGACATCCACTCCGCGATGAGCTGGTACGCGGCCGGCGGCATCTACAGCGCCACGAAGGCGGCGTTGTGGTCGGTGACCAACTCGCTGCGCCTGGAGCTCGCACCTGCGGGTGTGCACGTGGTCGGCGTGCACGTCGGCTGGGTCGACACCGCCATGGCCGCACATGCCGACGGCCCGAAGACCGATCCCGCCGACCTCGTCGCCACCGTGCTCGCCGCGGTCGAGGCCGACGAGCACGAGGTGCTCGCGGACGAGACGTCCGTCCAGCTCAAGGCCGGGCTCAGCGCACCCCTGGAGGTGCTGTACCCCCAGCTGAGCGCCGCGAGGCCCTGACCGGAGCGACGGTGCCGCGACGCCGCCCCGCGCGCCGCGGCACCAGCCGCTCGGGTGGCATCCGATGCCGGTCACGGAGCCGGATCCTCACCGCGACGGGCGGTCAGGCGCGGGTGACGACGGCCTTGCCGCGGATGCGGCCGGCGGCGAGCGCGGCGAGCGCCTCGGGGGCCTCGTCGAGGGGGAAGGTCTCGACGGGCAGCGGCCGCAGGGTGCCGCTCTCGACAAGAGCGGTGATCTGACGCAGCTGGTCGCCGGACGCGTGCATGAACAGGAACTCGTAGGTCACGTCCAGCTTCTTCGCCCGGCGGCGGACCGAGCCGCTCAGGGCGGCGACGGCGAGCCGCAGCACGGGATGGAGGCCGGCCTGCCGGGCGAAGGCCGGGTCGGGCGGCCCGGCGATGCCGACGACCTTCCCGCCGCGTCGGAGAACCCCCAGCGACCTGGTGAGGTTCTCCCCGCCGAGGCTGTCGAGCACGAGGTCGTACCCGGACAGCTCCTTCTCGAAGTCCTGGGCCCGGTAGTCGACGACGACGTCCGCGCCCAGCTCGCGCACCAGCTCGACGCCCGCGCCGCCGGCGGTGGTGGCGACGTGTGCGCCGAGGTGCTTCGCGAGCTGGATCGCGAGCGACCCGACCGCGCCGGCACCGGCGTGGACCAGGACCTTCTGTCCGGGCTGGAGGTTCCCCCGCTCCACGAGGGCCTGCCACGCGGTGAGCGCGACGAGAGGCAGGCCGGCGGCCTCCACCGTGCTGAGGGAGGAAGGGATCCTGCTGAGCTCGTCCTCGGGGACGGCGACCCGCTCGGTGAACGTCCCGCCCGCGGCCGGGCGCGCGTACACGCGGTCGCCTGGGACGAAGCGGCTCACCCGGTCGCCGACCTCGAGCACGGTACCGGCGACGTCGTAGCCCAGGACCAGCGGCATCGGCACCGGCAAGATCGCCTTGAACTCTCCCGCGCGCATCTTCTCGTCCAGGTGGTTGAGGCCCGCGGCCTCGACGTCGACCAGCACGTCGTGCGGGCCGACGACCGGCTCGGGAACCTCGATCTCCGTCAGCGGCCGCTTGTAGCCGGTGATGCCGAATGCTCGCACGGGGGTGGTGCTCCTTCGTGGTCAGGCGGGTCGAACGCCCGCCGCAGCGGGCCGTCCGCGCCCAGAGGCGCTCGCAAGCAAATTGCCGAACGCAATCAATACTGAGCGCTCTCAGACATCTGTGTCAAGAAGCCCGGACATCTCCGCGCGCGTCGCCCAGAAGGCCACCGCCGACGCCGCCGCGACGTTCAGCGAGTCCACTCCCCCGGCCATCGGGATCGTCACGACCCGGTCGGCCGCCTCGACCGCGCCGCGCGACAGCCCGTCGCCCTCGGTCCCGAGCACGAGCGCGAGCCGCTCGGGCGCGTCGGCGACGAGCTCGTCCAGGGTCACCGCGTCGTCGGACAGCGCGAGCGCCGCGACGGTGAAGCCGTCCTCCTGCAGGCTCGTGAGCCCTCCGGGCCAGGTCTCGAACCGCGTCCACGGCACCTGGAACACCGTGCCCATGCTCACCCGCACGGACCGGCGGTAGAGCGGGTCGGCGCACCGCGGCGAGACGAGCACGGCGTCGACGCCCAGCGCGGCCGCCGAGCGGAAGATCGCACCCACGTTCGTGTGGTCCACGACGTCCTCGATCACCGCGACGCGACGGGCGCCCGCCCCGCCGCGCGCGCCGGTCACGAGCTCGTGCACGCCGGGCAGCGGCGGGCGGTGCATGGCGGCGAGCGCCCCGCGGTGCAGGTGGAAGCCGGTGATCGCCTCCAGCACGTCGGGCTCCCCGACGAACACCGGGACCGGCTGCCCCGTGCCGCCCGGCGCGTCGTCGACGGGGAACCGCGCGGCGAGCGCCTCGATGTCCTCGGCGAGGTCTGCCAGCCAGCGCTCGGCCATGAGGAACGACCGCGGCCGGTGCCCCGCGGCGAGCGCGCGGCGGATGACGGTCGAGCTCTCCGCGATGTAGATCCCCTTCTCGGGCTCGTGCTTCGCGCGCAACGCCACGTCGGTGAGGCTCGTGTAGTCGGCGAGCCGCTCGTCGGCAGGATCGGTGACGCGGACGACGTGCAGGCTCTCGGGGATCACGCCGTCGATTCTCCCCGATCAGCCGACCGTGGCGGGCATCCTGCGCACCCGCGGTGGCGTGGTCCGGCCGGGGCTCGGGTCGGGCGGCGGGGTGCCGAGCCTGCCGAGCACCGTGTCCAGGGCCAGGTGGTAGGCCCAGGCGCGGGGGTAGGCGCTGTGCGCAGCCACGGTGAAGAGGTAGGCGCCGCGGTCGACCTCGTCCGCGCCCCGGTCCACGGGATTCGTCCCGTAGGACACGACGGGGAAGCCGAGGACGTCGGTGCGGCGCCACAGGTTGACCCACGCGGGCTGTCGCTCGTGGTGCCGCAGGAGCCGGACGAGCGTGGGCGTCGCGGGATCGAGCGGCCCGGAGCCGGGACCGGCGGCCGCGCGGCACCACGAGGCGTCGGCGGCGCGGCGCTCCGCGGTCGCGTCCTCACCGTGGAGGCGCGCGGCGCGATAGGCGCGCTCCGCCGCGTCGGCCGCGGTGCCGAGCGCGCGACGCCCCGCCACGACGGCGCCCGTCACGGTGTCCTCCGCGGCCTCGAGCGGTACCCGGGCGACCTCGAGCGCCTCCCTCGCGGTGGCGACGTCGGCCCGCAGCCGCTCGACGCGGGCCTCGGGCAGCCGGCGCGCCGTCGCGCTCCGCAGGCGGCGCTCGGCCCGCCGGAGCTCCGCGTCGCGCTCCACCGCGGTCCTGCGCAGGGCGTCGTGCGCGGCGAGCGTGCTTCCCGCGGCGCTGCCGGACCGTGCACCCGGGGCCTCGAGCCACGCGGCCTCGCGCAGCGCCACCCGAGGGTTCGTGGTCTGGCGGCGCCACGGGTCCCCGCGCCATGCCGGCCCGCTGCAGGGCGGCGTCCCGAGCACCTGTGGGCCCAGCAGGGACGGGAAGAACCGGCCGAAGTACGGACGGAGCTGCACCCCGTACGTGAGGAGCCCGAGCCTGCCGTCGCCGTCGGTCCGGAGCGAGGGCGCGACGTCGCCCGTGCGCGGTGCCGGGTTCCCCGCGCGGCCCAGCACGACGGCGACCGCCATGACGGCGCCGAGGGAGTGCGCCGAGAGGACGACGCGGCGCCGGGGGGCCGCGACGACACGACGCGCGGGCGGCAGGTCCTCGGCGTCGAGCCACGCCTCGACGCGCGCAGCCACCTCGGGGACGGTGCGCTCGGCGTAGCACGGCGGGCCGAAGGGGTGAGCGCTGCGCGGCAGGAAGCACATGAGGTCCCACAGCAGCCCCCAGGGGCGAGAGAAGCCCTCGCCTCCCGCGGCGACGAAGCTCGCCACGAGCGCCAGGGCGAGGGCCCCGACGGCGGGGACCGCTACGGCGGCCAGCTGGTCCCAGCCGAGGTCCCACACCCCGGCCACCGACTCCCCCGTCCGCCCCAGCAGGATCGTCACGACGAGCGTGCACCAGGACGCGAGGGCGAGGACCCCGACGGCGTTCTCCGCCCGGTGGGTGACCCCTGCGACCTGTCGGGCGCGGACGGCGCGGCGTGCCGCGACGGGGATGTCGGCGACCCGCTGCCGCGTGCCCTCGGTCCGCCGCCGCTCGGCCTCGGCGATGCTCGACGCCGCCCAGCCCGTCGGACCGGTCGTGTCGGACTCCGTCCCGGCGGCGCGACCGATCCAGGTGGTCCACGGCCGGGTGAGGTCGTGCAGGCCCGGCGCGGCGAGCGCGAGGAGCCCGAGAAGAGCGGTCGCGCACAGCACGAGCGCGCTGATGCCGAACTCGGTGTACGCGGAGGGGACGGGCAGGTCCTGCACGCCGGGCACGGTGCGGACGATCGCGACGCTGAGCTGCCCGTCCGCGTCCGGGCGCGTGTCCCTCCCGCCGGCCAGGTACACCTGGGTACCCAGGACGAGCAGGCTCGTGAGCACCGCCGCGGTCGCGGTGGCGGTCAGGAGGAAGACCCCGGGGCCGGCACCCGACCAGCCCGACCAGCGCGCCGGGCCCTGCCGACGGACCGGCGAGAGCACCGGGACGAGGGCGACGCCGAGCGGCACCGCGAGCGCCGCGACGGCGCCCCAGACGAGGAGCGCATTCGTGGTCTGGCCGTACGCGGCGACCGCGCCGCCGTCGTCCACCACCCGGGCGACGGCGACGACGGCGAGGCACGCAGTGACGACCACCGGCACCGCGGCCCACACGAGCGTCGGGACGCGCCGGCGCCACAGCAGTGCGGCCGCCGCGATCCCGGACAGGGCCGCGCCGAGCATCGTGGGCGCGACGTCGATCCCGACGTACGACGGCAGGTCGGCTCCCGGGGCGCGATCTGCGCTGAGCATCGCGGAGGCGACCCAGAGGGCCACGGCGAGGGCGACGGCGGCGACGGCGAGGGCGCCCTTCCAGCGGGGCGGCGTCACCTGGATCCCGTCGTCGTCGTTGCGCAGGGCGACGACGACACCGCACAGGGCGATCACGACGGCCCCCGCGACGAGGAGCCCCGTGCCCGTCCTCGACCGGTCGTCGGTCCAGGCGAGCAGGACGGCGACGATCGCGACGGCCCCGGCGAGGTGCGCGAGGAGGGCCGACGGGCCCGCGACGCGTCGGCTCCAGAAGCCCGCCCGGTACAGCAGCGGGCCCGTCCCGGCCCCGACGCGCACCTGCCCCGCGCGCGCGAGCGAGACGCGCTCGTCGAACCGGACCTGGCCGGCGCGCGCGACGGCGACCAGCAGGAGCACGACGGCGACGGGAACGAGCGAGAGCAGCACGACCCGGTCCCCGTGGTCCGTGCGCGCGAGGCCGTCGAGCACCGCCGGGACGCGCGCGCACACGTCGACGGTCGTGGCGTCCGGTGCGACGACGCCCATGCAGCGGGTGCCGACGACGAGCACCGTCACCGTCGTCACGGCGGCGGTCAGCAGGAGGGTGAGGGCGAGGCCGAAGAGGCGCACGGCGGCCGCCGCGGCCTCGGGTCGCGCGCGCTCGACGGTCTCGTCGGCACGACGGGCGGGGTCCCGGCCGACGTCCCCGTCCTCGGCGCCGGGCACGCGCCGGGCCCAGTACGCGACGTTCGCGAGACCGAACGGCACGTTGAGCGCCCACAGCGCGCGCGTGAGGCCGCGACCGACGGCGCCGACGACCCCGGACAGGGGGAAGGATCCCAGTCGTGCCATCGCGCCCCACGAGTAGGCCTCGCGCCGCACGTCCCCGCGGATCGCGTGGAGGTCACCCGGCGCGACCGGGACGGCGCCGCTCCCCGGGACCCGGTCGCGTGCGTCCACGGCAGGCGTCGGGACCCAGAAGCTGCCCAGCCCGTCCCCGTCGCACTGCTCGACCTCACCGTGCGGGAGGTCGAGCATGCCGTGCGGCGGCGTGTTCGCCACGCCGTGGATCCGCAGCTCGAGGACGGTCTGTTCGGTCGTGCGCTCGTCAGGCATCCTGCCCACCTCCGACGTCCGCGTCGCGCGGCCGTCGCGCGACGCTGCCCACGACGTAGGGAGGGTTGCAGGGCGCGAACCTGCCACGGGACGACGGCCCGGACATCCTGTCCAGACGGTCTAGACTGACCGATGGGAGGTAGCGACGATGACGAGCTGGCAGGTCCAGGACGCGAAGCAGCGTCTCAGCGAGGTGCTGCGGCAGGCAGCCGACGGCACACCCCAGGTGATCACCCGGCACGGCAAGGACGTCGCCGTGGTCGTGGGGATCGACCTTTACCACGAGCTGACGGGCGTCCGGCTCGAGCTCGCCGACTACCTCCTGCAGGCGCCCGAGGTCGACGACCTCGAGGTGGTGCGCGACCGGTCGTCCCTGCGCGAGGTCGACCTGGGGACCGGTTCGTGAAGTATCTGCTCGACACGAACGTCGTCTCCGAGCTGGTCAGGTCGCGGCCCGACGCGCACGTCGTGTCGTGGCTCCGCGGGCTGCGCACGGACCAGCTCCACCTCTCGGTGCTGACGATCGGGGAGATCTGCACCGGGATCGAGCGCCTGGCTCCCCGCGACGCGCGCCGGGCGAGGGCCCTCGACGCGTGGGTCCGCGGGCTGGAGGACGGCTACGCCGACCGCCTCCTGCCCGTCACCCTCGACGTCGCGGCACGGTGGTCGACGCTGCACGCGACGCGAACGCTCCCGGCCGTGGACTCCCTGCTCGCGGCGACCGCGCTCGTGCACGGCCTCACGGTCGCGACCCGCAACGCCCGGGACTTCCGCGACACGGGCGTCCCCGTCGTCGACCCGTTCACGGACCCGGGCGGACGCTGAAGGACGTTCGCCCTCTCGCGGGATGCGCCCGCGAGCGGTCGAATGGGCACATGGGACCCCCGCCGGACGCCGTGCCGACCTCCACCACGACCTTCGCCGACGACCCCGCGCTCGCCGCGCCGTGGTCACGGCCGCCTGCCGACGTCGTCACCGCGCTGCGCTCGACCGACGACGGGATCGCGGGCGACGACGCGGCCGCCCGCCTCGCGGAGGTCGGGCTGAACCGGCTCGCACCGCCGCAGCGCGACCCGCTGTGGAAGCGGATCCTCGTCCACTTCGACGACATCCTCATCTACATCCTGCTCGTGTCCGCCGTCCTCAAGGCGATCCTCGGCGACTGGGTCGACTTCACCGTGATCCTCGCGGTGGCCGTCATCAACGCGGCGATCGGGTTCATCCAGGAGGGCCGGGCCGAGAGCGCGCTCGACGGCATCCGCAACATGCTCTCCGTGACCGCGCAGGTCCGGCGAGACGGGGCGTGGACGACGATCGACGCCGACGACGTCGTGCCGGGCGACGTCGTGCGCGTCCGGTCGGGCGACAAGGTGCCCGCCGACGTGCGACTGCTGCAGGCGACGAACCTGCGCGTCGAGGAGTCGGCCCTCACGGGAGAGTCGGTGGCGTCGTCGAAGAAGGTCGCGGCCGTCGACGCGGACGCGGGCGTCGGGGACCGCACGAGCATGCTCTTCTCGGGGACGATCGTCGCGGCCGGCCAGGGGCTGGGCGTCGTCACGGCGACCGGGCAGGCGACGGAGATCGGTCGCATCCAGACGATGATCTCCGAGGTCCGGAACCTCGAGACGCCGCTCACGCGCCAGCTCGACAAGTTCGGCAAGGTGCTCGCCGTCCTCATCCTCGCCATGGCCGTCGTCATGGTGATCATCGGACGTGTCGTCCACGACTTCTCCGTGCCCGAGCTCGTCTCGGCGTCCATCGGTTTCGCCGTCGCGGCGGTCCCGGAAGGCCTGCCGGCGCTCGTGACCATCACGCTCGCGCTGGGCGTGCAGCAGATGGCGCGGCGGCGCGCGATCACGCGCAAGCTGCCGGCGGTCGAGACGCTCGGCTCGGTCACGACGATCTGCTCGGACAAGACCGGGACGCTCACCAAGAACGAGATGACGGCCCGCACCGTGCGCACGTCTTCGCGGTCGTTCGCGGTGGCCGGGGCCGGGTACGCGCCCGTCGGCGACGTGACGCTCGTGCCCGACGCCGCGGCGTCGGCCGGGGCGGGACCGGCTGGCCCTGCAGACGGCCGGGCCGTCGACCTCGCCGACGACCCGGACCTGGCGGCGGTCGCGACGGCCATGATGCTGTGCAACGACGCGCGCATCGTCCCCGACGACGCCGACGCCGACGGCTGGCGTCTCGTCGGCGAGCCGACCGAGGGCGCGCTGCGCACGCTCGGCATGAAGGCTGGCGTCGACCCGACGGGGTGGCGGCGCGTCGCCGTCGTGCCGTTCGAGTCCGAGAACAAGTTCATGGCGACGCTCGACGCGGACAGCGCCGGCGCGCTGCACGTGCACGTCAAGGGCGCCCCCGACCGGGTGCTCGACCGCTGCGCGACGCAGACGGGCTCGGACGGGCGTCCGGCGCCGCTCGACCGGGAGCTGTGGGAGCAGCAGATCGACGCGCTCGGAGCGCGCGGCCTGCGCGTCCTCGCGGCCGCCCGGGCGCGCGCGGCGGACAAGACCTCGACGCTCGACGCGGAGGACGTCGCGACGGGGCTCGAGCTGTGCGGTCTCGTCGGGATCGTCGACCCGCCGCGACCCGAGGCCGTCGCGGCGATCGCCGAGTGCCGCGACGCCGGCATCCGCGTGAAGATGATCACCGGCGACCACGCGGGCACGGCCGTCGCGATCGGTCGCGAGATGGGCATCGTGGACGGCTCGCCCGACGGCGGCGACGGGCACTCCTCCCCCGCGGTCCTCACGGGCCCGGAGCTCGAGGCCATGTCGACGGAGAAGCTGCGCGCCGTCGTGCGCGACGTCGACGTCTACGCGCGCACGAGCCCTGAGCACAAGATCCGGATCGTCTCCGCGCTGCAGTCCCACGGCGAGGTCGTCGCGATGACGGGCGACGGCGTGAACGACGCACCGGCGCTCACGCAGGCAGACGTCGGCGTCGCGATGGGCATCAAGGGCACCGAGGCGACGAAGGAGGCCGCGGAGGTCGTCCTCGCGGACGACAACTTCGCGACGATCGAGCGGGCCGTGAAGGAAGGGCGCCGGATCTACGACAACATCCGCAAGTCGGTGCTGTTCCTCCTCCCCACCAACGGCGCGCAGTCGCTGGTCATCCTGGTGGCCGTGCTGTTCGGGCTCACGCTCCCGCTGCAGCCGGTCCAGGTCCTCTGGATCAACATGATCACCGCAGTCACGCTGTCGCTCGCCCTGGCGTACGAGAAGGCGGAGCCCGACGTCATGCGCCGCCCGCCGCGCGACCCCGGCGCGTCGATCCTCGACGGCGCCTACCTGCGTCGCATCCTCCTCGTCTCGCTCCTCATCGGCGGCGCGACCATCCTGCTGTTCTACGTCGAGCGTGCGCAGGGCGTGCCGCTGGAGGAGGCGCAGACGACGGCCGTGACGATGCTCGCGCTCGGACAGCTCGCCTACCTGTTCAACTGCCGGTTCCTCGACCGGTCGAGCCTCACGCTCGACGTCCTGCGCGGCAACCGGGTGATCTGGATCTCGGCCGCCACGCTGCTCGTCCTCCAGGCGGTCTTCGTCTACGCGCCGTTCATGCACACGTGGTTCGAGTCGGCGCCCATCGACGCCGCGGAGTGGGGCAAGACGATCGGGCTCTCCGTCGTCGTGTTCCTGCTCGTCGAGGTCACGAAGTGGGTCGACCGCCGCTGGCTGGCGCGCGACCACGTCCCCGCGCTCGTGACGCGCGGCTGACACCCCGCTCACCGGTCAGGGCCCTGGGTCACTCCGGTGACCCAGGGCCCTGACGGGTTCGGAGATCACCCCGCGGGAGGGCCCGCCGCCACCGCGGCCGCATCGTCCTGGTCGCCCGCGTCGGCGCCGAGCGGGGCCGCGAACTGGCTCTCGTAGAGGCGCGAGTACGCACCGCCCGCGGCGAGGAGCTCGTCGTGCGACCCCTGCTCGACGATCGCGCCGCGCTCCATGACGAGGATCGTGTCGGCGTCGCGGATGGTCGACAGCCGGTGCGCGATGACGAACGACGTGCGCCCCGCGCGCAGGGCGTTCATCGCCTCCTGGACGAGCACCTCGGTGCGGGTGTCGACCGAGCTCGTCGCCTCGTCGAGCACGAGGATCGCCGGGTCGGCAAGGAACGCGCGCGCGATCGTGAGGAGCTGCTTCTCCCCCGCCGAGACGCTGCTGCCCTCGTCGTCGATCACGGTCGCGTACCCGTCGGGCAGGGTCCGCACGAACGGGTCGACCGACGTGGCGCGCGTCGCCGCGAGGAACGCCTCGTCATCGACGTGCACGCCGTCCCGCACGCCGTAGCGCAGGTTGTCCTCGATCGTGCCCTTGAACAGCCACGTGTCCTGCAGCACCATGCCGATGTCGGAGCGCAGGTCGTCACGCGTCATGTCGCGCGTGTCGACGCCGTCGAGCGTGATCCGCCCGGAGTCGACGTCGTAGAAGCGCATGAGCAGGTTGACGAGCGTCGTCTTGCCGGCGCCCGTCGGGCCGACGATCGCGATCGTCTGCCCCGGCTCGACCACCAGGTCGAGGTGCTCGATGAGCGGCGCGTCCGGGTCGTAGGAGAACGACACGTCCTCGAACGCGACGCGTCCCCGCACGGGCTCCACCGTCGCGGAGGGCGACGGGTCGGGAGACTGCTCCTCGGCGTCGAGCAGGTCGTAGACGCGCTCGGCCGACGCGACACCCGACTGGAGCAGGTTCATCATCGACGCGATCTGCGTGATGGGCTGCGTGAACTGGCGCGAGTACTGGATGAACGCCTGGACGTCGCCGAGCGTCATCGTGCCCGACGCGACCCGCAGACCACCCACGACTGCCACGACGACGTAGTTGAGGTTCGCGATGAACCCCATCGCCGGCTGGATGGTGCCGGAGATGAACTGCGCCTTGAAGCTCGACCGGTACAGCGCGTCGTTCTCGCGGTCGAAGTCCTCGATCGCCGCCTGCTGGTGGCCGTAGACCTTGACGAGCGTGTGGCCCGTGTACATCTCCTCGATGTGCGCGTTCAGGCGGCCGGTCGCCGCCCACTGCTCGATGAACTGCGGCTGCGAGCGCTTCGCGATCTGCGCCGTGACGAGCACCGACAGCGGGACGGTGACGAGGGCGATGACCGCGAGCAGCGGCGAGATCCAGAACATCATCGCGAGCACGCCGATCACCGTGAGGATCGACGTGACGAGCTGGGACAGCGTCTGGGTGAGGGTCTGCGAGATGTTGTCGATGTCGTTCGTCACGCGCGAGAGGATCTCGCCGCGCGGGTTGCGGTCGAAGTACGCCAGCGGCAGGCGGCCGAGCTTGGTCTGCACGTCGCTGCGCAGGCGGAGCACGGTGCGCTGCACCACGATCGCCGTG
Source organism: Cellulosimicrobium sp. PMB13 (assembly GCF_051294865.1). Taxonomy (NCBI): domain Bacteria; kingdom Bacillati; phylum Actinomycetota; class Actinomycetes; order Micrococcales; family Promicromonosporaceae; genus Cellulosimicrobium; species Cellulosimicrobium sp. PMB13. Next base: position 3,420,110 of record NZ_CP145910.1, read on the forward strand.
ATGCGGCCCTGGAGCCAGCCGAAGAGGAACGAGCCCACGTAGACGGCGAGCACCCAGGCGAGCACGGTCGCGAGCGCCGTGAAGTCGATCCCCTGGCCGGGCACGAGGCCGACCATGCCGGAGACGAGGTCGGCGACCTGGTCCTGGCCCTGGTCCCGCAGCCCCTGCACCGCCTGTGCCTGCGTGATGCCCGACGGCAGCTGCGCGCCGACGACGCCCGCGAAGATGACGTTCGTCGCGTTGCCGAGCAGCTTCGGCCCGGCGACGGCGAGCGCGACCGAGACGATGCCGAGGAGCACCACCGCCACGACGGGCACGCGCTCGGGGCGCAGCGCTCCCGCGAACCGGCGCAGCGTGCCGCGGAAGTTCATGGCCTTCTCGCCCGGCATCCCCATGCCGCCCATCGGTCCCGGGCCGCCCCCGGTGGGACGACCCCGGAGCCGGGTGGAGGCGACGTCGCGCCCGCCGCTGGTCGTGGTGCCGTCACCCTCGTCGGTGCTCTGCGCGAGCGCCTCGTCCGCGCCCCGGGCCGTCTCGTCGCGGCTCATGCTGCTTCCTCCATGGAGAGCTGGGAGTAGACGATCTCCTGGTACGTCTCGTTGGACTCGAGGAGCTCGCTGTGCGTGCCGCGCCCGACGATGCGGCCGTGGTCGAGCACGAGGATCTGGTCGGCGCCGCGGATGGTGGCGACGCGCTGGGCGACGACGATGACGGTCGACCGCCGGGTCCGCGGCGCGAGCGCGGCGCGCAGCCGGGCGTCCGTCGCGTAGTCGAGCGCCGAGAACGAGTCGTCGAACAGGTAGACGGCCGGGTCGCGCACCACGGCGCGAGCGATCGCGAGGCGCTGGCGCTGACCGCCCGAGAAGTTCGCCCCGCCCTGCGCGACCGGGGACGCGAGCCCCTGGTCGAGCGACTCGACGAAGTCTCGCGCCTGGGCGACCTCGAGCGCCGCCCAGAGCTCGTCGTCGGTCGCCTCGGGCCTGCCGTAGCGCAGGTTGTCCGCGACGGTCCCCGAGAACAGGTAGGCCTTCTGCGGCACCAGCCCGAGGAGCGAGCCGAGGTCGGCACCGCTGAGGTCGCGCACGTCCGTGCCGTCGATCCGCACGGACCCGCCGGTGACGTCGAACAACCGCGGGACGAGGTTGAGGAGCGTGGTCTTACCCGCTCCCGTCGAGCCGATGATCGCCGTCGTGCGTCCCGGCTCGGCGACGAACGAGACGTCGTGCAGGACCGGCTCCTCCGCACCCGGGTAGCGGAACTCGACGTTGGAGAGCTCGACCCTCCCGGTGCGGTCGCCGAGCGCGACCGGCCGCTCGGGCTCGACCACGGAGGCCTGCGCGTCGAGCACCTCGGTGATGCGCTCGGCCGAGACGGCGGCCCGCGGCACCATGACGAACATCATCGTCGACATCATCACGGCCATGAGGATGTACATGAGATAGGACAGGAAGGCCGTCAGGGCCCCGACCTCCATCGCGCCCGCGTCGATCTGCCGCCCGCCGAACCACAGCACCGCGACGCTCGACGCGTTCATGACGAGCATGACGGTCGGGAACATCAGGGCCATGAGCTTGCCGGCCCGCAGGGACGTGTCGAACAGCGCCTCGTTGGCCTCCCCGAACCGCTGCTCCTCGTGGCGCTCGCGCACGAAGGCGCGGATCACGCGGATACCCGTGATCTGCTCGCGCAGCACGGCGTTGATCGCGTCGATGCGCGTCTGCATCTGCCGGAAGTACGGCACCATGCGGGCGACGATCAGGCCGACGCTCACGCCGAGCACGGGCACGATCACGAGGAGGAGCGCCGACAGCTCAACGTTCTCCTGGAGCGCCATGATGACGCCGCCCACGAGCATGATCGGCGCCATCACCATGATGGTGAAGGACAGCAGCACGACCATCTGCACCTGCTGGACGTCGTTGGTCGTGCGCGTGATGAGCGACGGCGCGCCGAAGCGCCCCATCTCCTGGGCCGAGAAGCGCTGGACGTTCGTGAAGAGGCCCGCGCGGACGTCGCGGCCGAGGGCCATCGCGACCCGGGCGCCGTAGTACACGGCGACGATCGCGCACACGACCTGACCGAGGCTGACGGCGAGCATGACGCCGCCGGTCCGCACGATGTAGGCGGTGTCGCCCTGGGTCACGCCCTGGTCGATGATGTCGGCGTTGAGGCTCGGGAGGTACAGGGTCGCCATGGTCTGGACGAGCTGGAGGACCAGGATGACCACGATCGGGGTGGTGTACGGGCGCAGGTAGGCCCGCAGGAGTCTGAGGAGCATGGGAGGTCCTGTCGCTGGGACGGGTTCGGGGTCGAGGTGCTGCGCGGCGCACCGCGCGGACGGGGCTCGGGCCGGACGTGTGCGGCGGTGTCAGGGCGACGGGTCGGTGCCGGTGGGCTCAGCGATCCCGTGCAGGAGGAGGTCGGCGACCTGGTCGGCGTCGAGGCGGCTCCCGCCCGCGAGGTGCGCGACGGCGGGGGCGAGCACGAACGACGAGACGACCACCGCCGCGACGCTCACGGGAACCCGCAGCTCGTCCCTGTGCGGCTGCAGCCGTTCCTCGATCGCGGCTCCCAGGGCAGCCGCGGAGCGCTGGCGCGCGTCGAGGCCGGGGTGCGGGGGGTGCGCACCGGCGCCAGCCGTCCGCGACTCCCCGCCCGGTGGGCCGCCGCCCGGACCGAAGCGCCCACCGAGGACCTGGTGGGCGGCCGCGAAGACGCGCATGCCCGCCCGCTGGGCCTCGGCGAGCAGTCCGGCGAGCTCCCGGACGAGCGCGGGGAGGTCGTCACCAGGGAGCGCGAGGATCGCGTCGACGAGCGGCTGCGGGTCGAGCGAGCGGACCACCGCGGCGCGCAGGAGCTCGTCCTTGTCGGCGAACGCCCGGAAGAGCGTGCCCTCCGCGACGCCGGCGGCCTCGGCGATCTGTCGCGTCGTGACCGCGGCGCCGTGCTCGACGAGGAGCGGCACCGTCGCCGCCGCGATGGCGTCCCGACGGTCGTCGCGCGACATCCGCGCCGCACGCTCGGGACGCGCAGCGGCGCGGGAGGAGTCGATCACAGGACCACAGTAAGTGAGTGAGCACTCACTTGCAACAGATTTTCGCCGGGCTCAACGCCCCGGCTCGAACGACGGCGGCTGGCCGAAAGGCGGCTCGTCCGTCGGCGGCTCGTCCTCGGTCACGGGCGGTGGGGGCGGCGGCGCGTACGGCGCGGCTCCACCGAGAGGCCGAGGAGCCGCGGCCCCCGGCTCGGGCGGCGTCGCGCGGTGCTGGCCGCCAGGATGCTGACCGCGTTCCGTCGACGGGTCGAACGGCAGCCCGGACCGCGTGCCGGAGCTCGTGGCGTCGGCCGTCGCGGCCTCCGCCTGGCGTCGCGCCTCGGCGAGCGCCTCCGCCGGGTCGGTGAGCGACGGCGTCCCGAACCGGACCCGGTCGCGGTCGCGCTCGCGCCGGGCCTCGGCGCTCGCCTCGGCGGCCTCCGCGTCCTCCGCGGGCGTCGGGCCCGGCACTCCCCCGCCGTCGATACCGGGCACGCCGCCGAAGCCCTTGGCGATCGAGCCGAGCGCCGCCGTGAACTCGGTCGGCACGACCCACAGCTTGCTCGCGGTGCCGTTGGCGATCTGCGGCAGCATCTGCAGGTACTGGTACGCGAGGAGCTTGGGGTCGGCGTCCCCCTCGTGGATCGCGTCGAACACCTGGAGGATCGCGCGCGCCTCGCCCTCGGCCGTGAGGATCTTCGCCTGTGCGTCGCCCTCGGCGCGCAGGATCGCGGCCTGCTTCTCACCCTCGGCCGTGAGGATCTGGGACTGCTTGAAGCCCTCGGCGGTGAGGATCGCGGCGCGGCGGTCACGCTCCGCACGCATCTGCTGCTCCATCGAGCCCTGGACGCTCGCCGGCGGGTCGATCGACTTCAGCTCGACGCGGTTCACGCGGATGCCCCACCGCCCGGTGGCGTCGTCCAGCACTCCACGCAGCTGCCCGTTGATCTGGTCACGGCTGGTGAGCGTCTGCTCGAGGTCCATCGAGCCGATGACGTTGCGCAGCGTGGTGACGGTGAGCTGCTCGATCGCCGTGATGTAGTTCGCGATCTCGTACACCGCGGACTTCGGGTCGGTCACCTGGAAGTAGATGACGGTGTCGATGCTCACCACGAGGTTGTCCGACGTGATGACCGGCTGCGGCGGGAACGAGACGACCTGCTCGCGCAGGTCGACGGACGCGCGGACCCTGTCGACGAACGGGACGAGCAGGTGCAGGCCCGGTTCGAGGGTGCGGGAGTATCGCCCCAGCCGCTCGACGATGAGCGCCACGGCCTGCGGGACGATGCGCACCGCCTTGACGAGCGCGACGATCACGAAGATCAGGACGAGCGCGAGGACGATGTACGCGAGGATCGTTCCGGGGCTGGGGTCGGTCATCGGCTGCCTCCTGGTCGTCTCCCCAGCCCGGCCGGGCTGGGCGGTGTGCCGTGGGACGTCTCGGTCTGGTCAGGCGCCCCGGGGGTGCTCCGCCGGCAGCGGGGCGACGACGGCGGTCGCGCCGTCGATGCGCAGGACGCGCACGTCGGCGCCCGCGGGGATCGGTGGGGCGTCGGGCTCCGTGCGCGCGGTCCACACCTCGCCGACGAGCTTGACCCGGCCGCCGACCTCGGTGACCTGGTCGACGGCGAGCGCGGCCCGCCCGACGTGCGCGGCGACGTTCGTCTCGGCGAGGGGCACGCGGTCCCGCAGTCCACGCAGGAGCCACGGCCGCAGCGTCAGGAGGAGGATCACGCTCACGACGGCGAACGTGAGGATCTGGAGCCACAGCGGCCCGCCCGCCGCGTTCACGCCGGCCGCGGCGAGCGCGCCCCCGGCGAACATGATGAGCACCAGGTCGAGCGAGATGATCTCGATCAGGGCGAAGACGAGCGCGCCTCCGACCCACCACAGCCAGTCCATCTCGACCCCCGATCGTCCGTGCGGTCTTTACGAGTACTTTACCGAACTATCGGGCTGGATGCACGCCTCGTCGGGCAGGCACGAGTCGCGTGCCCCCACCACCGTCCGACCAGGTCAGGGGCGGGCCGCGCGCGCCATCCAGCGCCCGCCGCCGTGCGCCACGAGCAGCGGGAGCCCGAAGGCCTCGCTGAGGTTCTCGGCCGTGAGGACCTCGCCGATCGGCCCGGCCCGGTGGACCCTTCCGTCGCGCAGCAGCATGAGGTGCGTGAAGCCCGGCGGGATCTCCTCGACGTGGTGCGTGACGAGCACGAGGACCGGCGACGCCGGGTCGCCCGCGAGCTCCGACAGCGCGGCGACGAGCTCCTCGCGCCCGCCGAGGTCCAGTCCGGCGGCGGGCTCGTCGAGCAGGAGGATCTCGGGGTCCGTCATGAGCGCGCGGGCGATCTGCGTCCGCTTGCGCTCGCCCTCCGACAGCGTGCCGAACGTACGGTCCGCGAGGCCGTCCACCCCGAACGCGCGCAGCAGGTCGTCCGCGCGCTCGGTGTCGAAGTCCTCGTAGCTCTCGCGCCACCGCCCCGTCACGCCGTACGCGGCGGTGAGCACGACGTCGCGCACCGTCTCGTCGCCCGGGATGCGCTCGGCGAGAGCCGCCGAGGCGAGCCCGATGCGGGGGCGCAGCTCGAACACGTCCACGCGGCCCAGGCGCTCGCCCAGGACCTCCGCGGACCCCGACGTGGGGTGCATGCGTGCCGAGGCGATCTGCAGCATGGTCGTCTTGCCGGCGCCGTTGCGGCCCAGGATCACCCAGCGCTCGCCCTCGTTCACCTGCCAGTCCACCGCGTCGAGGATGGTTGTGGTGCCACGTCGGACGGTGACGCCCTGCAGGTCGAGAACCGCGCTCATGGTCACCGACCCTATAGGTTGGCCGACGTGGATTCCCATTCGTCCAGCACGCCCGGGGCGGCCTCGGCGTCCGCGCCCGGTGCGCTGCCCCGCAGCGCGCTGCTCGCGCTGTGGCTGCGGGCCGCGCACCGTGCTCCCGCCGACGACGAAGCCCTCGCGCGCGCCGTGCGCGCGGTCGAGCGGGACGACGAGCCGCACGTCGCCTCCGGTGCGCTGGGCGACGTCCGGCTCGCCGACCTGCTCGGCGCGTGGTCGGGCGGCGCGAGCGCCGTCGTCGCGCTCGCCCCGGTCCCGGGGGACGTGACGGGCGTCCCGCCCGAGGTCGCCGCCACGGCCACCGACGTCGGCGAGTGCGTGCTGGTCACGACCTCCGCGGGGTCGTGGGCGCTCGCCCCCGAGGTCACCGAGTTCGGCAGCGACCTCGAACCCGGCCACCTGGTCACGTGGCACGTGACGGCCGTGGCGCCCTGGACGACCCGGGTGCTCGGCGCCACCGGGACCCTGGGCGAGGCCGAGCACGAGCTCCGGACGGCCCTCCTCGTCGCGACGCAGGCCCTCGACGCCCTCGACGTCGCACGCTGGCGGGAGGACGCGGCCGACGCCATCGCGGGCCTGCGCTCCGGGGGCGCCCCCTCCTGGCAGCTGCCGGCCAGCCTGGACGGCCGCGCGGTCCGGGTGCTCGAGCAGGCCGTGCGCCTGCGCGCGATCGTCGACCTCGCGGCGGCCGACGACGGCGGTGCGGTCAACCTGTGGCAGGCCGACCAACGCTCCACGGCGCTCCGCGAGGTCGACCGCGCGTCCCGCCGCGCGATCGGGGCCGCGACTCTCTGGGTCAGCGACGACGCGCCCGGCCGCCCTCGCGCCTGAGCCCGTCGCGTCCGGTCGTGCGTCACCTCCGCGGTGGCGTCGCACCGTGCGCTCGGGCTGGCGCGCCGTCACCTCGGCCGGCAAGGTCACGTTCCCGCGCGCGCTTCTACGCCCTTCGCACACGGTCCGACCCCACCGCTCGTCCTGCCCGTCACCACTCCGCACCGCGCCGTCCGGCCGACGATCGCGACCGGGTCGGACGTCGTGAGGCGAGGGGCACCCGAGGCGAGACGACGGCGGCCGGGGCGGGTGATGTGCGAAGGGCGTCAGAGCCGCGCTCCTCAGAGGCGAGCCGACGGACCGTGGTGACGGCGCGGCAGCCCGAGCACGTCAGCCGCCCCGGCCACCCGACCCGACCACGGCGCGGCAGCCCGAGCACGTCAGCCGCCCCGGCCCCCGACCCGACCACGGCGCGGCAGCCCGAGCACGTCAGCCGCCCCGGCCCCCGACCCGACCACGGCGCGGCAGCCCGAGCACGTCAGCCGCCCCGGCCCCCGACCCGACCACGGCGCGGCAGCCCGAGCACGTCAGCCGCCCCGGCCACCCGACCCGACCACGGCGCTCGCACCACCCGCGGCGAACCCCGCGTGCGTCAGGACTGTCCCAGGACCGTCCGGTAGACGTCGAGGGTGCGCTCTCCGATCGCGTCCCACGCGAAGTGCTCCTCGACGCGCGTGCGCGCCGCGTGCCCCATCTCGGTGGCGCGCGCCGGGTCGGTGGCGAGCTGCGTGAGGGCGTCGGCGAGGTCGGCGACGAACCGGTCGGGGTCGAGAGGGGTGCCCGTGCCGTCGTCCGACTGGTCGATCGGGACGAGGAGGCCCGTCACGCCGTCGTCGACGACCTCGGGGATGCCGCCGGTCGCGGTCCCGACGACGGGCAGCCCGACGGCCATCGCCTCGAGGTTGACGATGCCGAGCGGCTCGTAGACGGACGGGCAGACGAACACCGTCGACGCGGCGAGGACGGCGACGAGCTCGGCGCGCGGCAGCATCTGCTCGATCCACACGACGCCCGTGCGCTCGGCCTGGAGCACCTCGACGGCGCCGCTGACCTCGGCGGCGATCTCAGGCGTGTCGGGGGCGCCCGCGCAGAGCACGAGCTGGACCTCGGGGGGCAGGGCGCGTGCGGCGCGCAGCAGGTAGGGCAGGCCCTTCTGCCGCGTGATCCGGCCGACGAACACGACGGCGGGCCGGTCCGGGTCGATGCCGAGGTCCCGCACGACCCGGTCCGCGACCACGCGGTCGGCATCGCTCTCGGGCCGGCGCCAGCCGTCGAGGTCGATGCCGTTGTGCACGACGTGGACCTTCGCCGGGTCGACCTGGGGGTACACCCGCAGGATGTCGTCCCGCATGCCGGCGGAGACGGCGATCACGCCGGCGGCCCCCTCGTAGGCCGTGCGCTCCGCCCACGACGACAGCGCGTAGCCGCCGCCGAGCTGCTCGGCCTTCCACGGACGCAGGGGTTCGAGCGAGTGCGCGGACAGCACGTGCGGCACGCCGTGCAGCAGACCTGCCAGGTGGCCCCCGAGGTTGGCGTACCAGGTGTGCGAGTGCACGAGGTCGGCACCCGCGACGTCGCCGGCCATCGCGAGGTCCACGCCGAACGTGCCGAGCGCCGCGTTGGCCGCGGACAACGAGCCCGGCACCGAGTAGCCCGTGACCCCGTCCTCGGCGCGGGGTCCGTCGAAGCAGCGCACGCGCACGTCGACGTGGCGGCGCAGGACGGCGGACAGCTCGGCGACGTGCACGCCGGCGCCCCCGTACACGTGCGGCGGGTACTCGCGTGTCAGCAGGTCGACTCTCACGCGCCACACGCTAGTGCACGACGACACACCCGCCACGGGACGCCCACGGTCGGGTCGGGACCAGGATCCGGCCCCCGGCTGCGAGGCCCCGTCCCGAGGGACTACGGTCTGGGCATGGCCGCCGCACCCCGAGTTCTCGCCATCGTCCTCGCCGGGGGCGAGGGCAAGCGCCTCATGCCCCTCACGGAGTCCCGGGCCAAGCCGGCCGTGCCGTTCGGCGGCATCTACCGGCTGGTGGACTTCGCCCTGTCGAACCTCGTGAACTCCCACTACCTGCACATCGTCGTGCTCACGCAGTACAAGTCGCACAGCCTGGACCGGCACATCACGAAGACGTGGCGCATGTCGGCCCTGCTGGGCAACTACGTCGCCCCGGTGCCCGCGCAGCAGCGCGTCGGCAAGCACTGGTACCTCGGCAGCGCGGACGCGATCTACCAGTGCCTCAACATCATCGACGACGAGCGCCCCGACATCGTGGTCGTGGTCGGCGCCGACCACGTCTACCGCATGGACTTCTCCCAGATGGTCGACGCGCACGTCGAGTCGGGCGCACAGCTCACCGTCGCGGGCATCCGCCAGCCGATCGGCATGGCCGACCAGTTCGGCGTCATCGAGACGGACGCGAAGGACCCGACGAAGATCGCCGCCTTCCGGGAGAAGCCGACGGACCCGGTCGGGCTGCCGGACTCCCCCCAGGAGATCCTCGCGTCCATGGGCAACTACGTGATCGACACCGACGCGCTCGTCGAGGCGGTGACGTCCGACGCCGCGAACGCCGGTTCGCGCCACGACATGGGCGGGGACATCGTCCCGGCGTTCGTCGAGAAGGGCACGGCGGCGGTCTACGACTTCATCCGCAACGACGTCCCCGGCTCGACCGACCGCGACCGCGACTACTGGCGCGACGTCGGGACGATCGACTCGTACTACGACGCGAACAAGGACCTCATCGCGGTGACGCCCGTGTTCAACCTCTACAACGAGGAGTGGCCGCTGCACACGGGCTACGTGGGTCTTCCCCCCGCGAAGTTCGTGCACGCCGGGCGGGGCCGACTCGGGCACGCGGCCGACTCGCTCGTCTCCCCCGGCGTCATCATCTCGGGCGCGACGGCGGTCGGCTCGGTCCTGTCGCCCGGGACCTACCTGCACTCGTGGTCGTCGGTCTCGGACTCTGTGCTCATGGACGGCGTCCAGGTGCACCGGCACGCGCAGGTCCACCGCGCCATCATCGACAAGAACGTCGTCGTGCAGGAGCAGGCACGCATCGGGCTCGACCCGGAGCAGGACCGCGCGCGCGGCTTCACGGTCACGGAGTCCGGCATCACCGTGGTCCCGAAGGGCACGGTCGTCGAGTGACGGCCTCCCCCGCACTCGCCCAGCACCCGGACCAGGACCCACGCGCCGTGACGACCACCCGCCCCGCCCGGCTGCTCGTGATGGACGTCGACTCGACGCTCATCGAGCAGGAGGTCATCGAGCTCCTCGCCGACCACGCAGGGACGCGGGAGCAGGTCGCGGCGGTCACCGAGCGCGCCATGCGCGGCGAGATCGACTTCGCCGCGTCGCTGCGCGAGCGTGTCGCGACGCTCGCGGGCGTCCCCGTCGAGGCGTTCGCGGACGTGCGCGGACGCGCCACCTTCACGCCGGGCGCCGCGGAGCTCGTCACCGAGGCGCGCCGGCGCGGCTGGGAGGTCGGGCTCGTGTCCGGCGGGTTCGAGGAGATCGTGGCCCATCTCGCCGCGGAGCTGGGCATCACGCTGTTCCGCGCGAACCGCCTCGAGGTCGCCGACGGCCACCTGACGGGCCGCACGGTCGGGCCCGTCATCGACCGGGCGGCGAAGGCGGCGACGCTGCTCGACCTCGCGGCGCGCATAGGCGTCCCGGTCGAGGACACGATCGCCGTCGGCGACGGCGCGAACGACCTCGACATGATCGCGGCGGCCGGTGTCGGGATCGCGTTCGCGGCCAAGCCCGTCGTGCGCGAGCAGGCACCCTTCAGCGTGGACGGGCCCCGGCTCGACGCCGTGCTGGACGTCGTCGACCGTGCGGACGCGGCGGCCGGGCGCCGCTGAGGATCTTCGCGGGCGCTCCGCGAGCGACGCCCGCGGAACGGCAGCGGCCGGCACCGGGGACCCCGGTACCGGCCGCTGCGACGTTCAGGCCGTGGGTCGTCCCACGTAGGTGAGGAGCGCCCCGCGCGGTCCCCAGTCCTGCCACGCGGCGTCGGACTCGAGGACGCTGTACGTCGCGGTCGGCACCCCGACGCGCACCTGGGCGAGCGCCCCGCCGTCCGACGCGGGGTCCGCGAGGTGCGTCGCCGTGGCGGCCATCGTCGGCTCGTGGCCCACGACGAGCAGCGTGCGCACGCGCGGGTCGGTCTGCGCAAGGAGTTCGACGACGTCCGCGACGTCCGCCGCATACAGCGTGTCGGTGACCGTCACGTCCGGCTCGACGTCGCCCAGGTGCGCCGCGAGGAGGTCCCACGTCTGGCGCGTGCGCAGCGCCGACGAGCACAGGACCCGGTCGGGCACGAGGCCGCTGTCCCGCAGCGCGGCCCCGACCCGTCCGGCCTGGCGCCGGCCGTCGAGCCGGAGGGGCCGCAGGACGTCGTCGACGGCCCCCGCCCGCTCCGCCTTGGCGTGGCGCAGGAGCACGAGGCGCCGCGCGCCGCCGGTCTCGTCGCCCACCTGCGCCACCTGCCTCACTGACCCATGGCGTGCACGCCGCCGTCGACGTGCACGATCTCACCGGTCGTCGCCGGGAACCAGTCGGAGAGGAGGGCGACGACGGCGCGCGCGGCCGGCTCGGCGGTCGTCTGGTCCCAGCCGAGCGGGGCACGCGTCGGCCAGGCGTCCTCCATGGTCGCGAAACCGGGGATCGACTTGGCGGCCGTCGTCCGGATCGGCCCGGCGGACACGAGGTTCGCGCGGATGCCGTCGGGGCCGAGGTCGCGAGCGAGGTAGCGGTTGGCGGACTCCAGGCCGGCCTTCGCGACGCCCATCCAGTCGTAGACGGGCCAGGCGAACTGCGCGTCGAACGTCAGCCCCACGAGCGCCCCGCCGTTGGTCATGAGCGGCTTGGCGGCCGTCGCGAGCGACTTGTAGGAGAACGTGGAGACCTGCAGAGCGGTCGCGACGTCCTCCCAGGAGGCGGAGAGGAAGTTGCCGCCCATGACGGACTGCGGCGCGAAGCCGATCGAGTGCACGACGCCGTCGAGCACGTCCACGTGCTCGCGGACCGCGTCCGCGAGGCCGTCGAGGTCCGACTGGTCGGTGACGTCGAGCTGGACGACGGGGGCCTCCGCGGGCAGACGCTTGGCGAACGCCTGCGTGAGCTTCATCTGGCGGCCGAACGAGGAGAGCACCACCTGCGCTCCCTCCTCCTGGGCGAGCCGCGCCGCGTGGAACGCGATCGAGGAGTCGGTGAGGACCCCCGTCACCAGGAGCTTCTTGCCGTCGAGCAGACCCATCGGTTTCCTTCCGTCGAGCGCCCGGTGAGAGGGCGCGCTGGGGCGAGCGTACTGAAAGAGAGCAGGTTCCGGGCGGCGTGGGACGCCCGGAGGTGTGGACCGGCGAGGGGTCAGTGGCCCATGCCGAGGCCGCCGTCCACGGGGATCACGGCCCCCGAGACGTATGCGGCGTCGTCGGACGCGAGGAACCGGACGACGCCCGCGACCTCCTCCGGCTGCGCGAACCGGCCGGCCGGGATCGCCGCCTTGTAGGCGGCCTGGCGCTCCTCGGGCAGCTCGGCGGTCATCGCGGTGTCGATGAAGCCCGGCGCGACGACGTTCGCCGTGATGCCGCGCGACCCGAGCTCGCGCGTGATCGAGCGCGCCATGCCGACGAGCGCGGACTTCGACGACGCGTAGTTGACCTGGCCGGCGCCGCCGTACAGGCCGATGACGGACGACACGAGGACGATGCGCCCGCGGCGCTGCCGGATCATGCCCTTCGTCACACGCCGCACGCAGCGGAACGTCCCGGTGAGGTTCACGTCGACGACGGACTCGAAGTCCTCGTCGGTCATGCGCAGCAGGAGCTGGTCGCGCGTCACGCCGGCGTTGGCGACGAGCACCTCGACCGGCCCGAGCTCGTTCTCGATCTCCGTGAACGCGGCGTCGACCGCAGCCGTGTCGGTGATGTCGGCGACCGCGCCGAAGACACCCTCGGGCAGGTCCCCGCCGCGGTACACGGTGGCGACCCGGTCGCCGTCGGCTACGAACCGCTCGGCGATGGCCCGGCCGATCCCGCGTGCGGCGCCGGTGACGACGACGGTGCGCGGGGCGGAGTTGGTGACGTCGGACACGTGGGTCTCCTCGGTGGCGGCGGTGGGGAGGTGCGCGCCCGCGTCGGCAGGCGCTCGGCACCGCACCGAACCTACCCCGTGAGCTCGACGAGGTGCGCGCGCGGACCGTCATACGTCGCCGCCGCGCGCTTTGTGGGGTCCGCACAAACGTAGACTGGTCGGGTGAGCACACGACGTGCGGGCGGTCGGTCCTCCGAGCCCGTCCAGAGCATCACGGCCGCGCCCCAGCCGTTGGCCGAGGACCAGGCGCGTCGCACGCGCCGGTACCTCGTCCAGATGGGCATCCGCGTCGTGTGCTTCGTCGCGGCGGTCGCCGTGTGGAACACGTTGCCGTGGCTCACCCTGATCCTCGCGGTCGCGGCCGTCGTGCTGCCGTACGTGGCGGTTCTCGGTGCGAACGCGGGCCGCGACCAGGTGCACTACGACACCTCCCCGATGGAGCACCGTGCCCTGCCGCCCGGCGACGTGCCGGGCGGTCACGGCCTCGGGCCCGGACCGACGTCGGGAGACCCGCGATGACCGACGTGCTGGGGCTCGCCGACCCGGTCGGCGACGACGAGCTGGTGTGCAGCGCGAAGGGCTGCCGCGAGGCTGCCGCGTGGGGCCTGCTGTGGAACAACCCCAAGATCCACACGCCCGAGCGGCGCAAGGTCTGGCTCGCGTGCGACGCCCACCGCGAGCACCTCGAGACGTTCCTCGGTGCGCGCTCGTTCTGGCGCTCGACCGTGCCCGTCGACGACCTCGACCGCCGGCCGGCACCGTGACGGCTGCACCGACCGGTCCGGGCGCGCCTTCCGCAGCCCCGGGCCCGACGACGCAGCGCGCCACCGCCGACGCCCACCAGCCGCGCACGCCGCGGCAGTGGGTGACGCTCGCCGTCGGCGTCGTCGTGCTCGTCGCGCTGTGCCTCCTGGCGGGGCGCTGGCAGTGGAACCGGTACGTCGCGCGCGACGCGGAGATCCAGCAGATCGAGGCGAACTACGTCTCCGACCCGGTTCCCGTGGCCGACCTCCTGCCGGCGCCCGGCGCGTCCCTCGACGACGCCGACGTGTGGCGGCCGGTGGTCCTCGAGGGTCGGTACGAGGCCGACGCGACCGTCCTCCTGCGCAACCGCCCCGTCGGCGGCAGCCCGGGCTTCCACGTCCTCGTGCCGTTCGTCACCGAACCGGCCCCCGGCGCGCCCGACGGGCTCGTGGTCGTCGTGGACCGCGGCTTCGTGCCGCTCGGCACGGACGCCGTGACCCCCGGCGACCTGCCCGCCCCGCCGGAGGGAGACGTCGAGGCGACCGTCACCCTGCGGGGCGACGAGCCGTCGTCGGGCCGGGACGCGCCCGACGGACAGGTGCAGGCCATCTCCACCGACCAGGTGCTCGCCGCCGGGCCCGACGGCGCCGCATGGGCCGACGGGCGGACGGTCGGTGCGTACGGGCAGCTCCGGTCGGAGGACCCGGCGCCCGCCGTGCCGCTCGAGACCTTGCCGAAGCCCGACACCGACCCCGGGTCCCACCTGTCCTACGCGTTCCAGTGGGCCGTCTTCGCGCTCGGCGCGGTCATCGGGTTCTGGCTGCTCGTACGCCGGGACCGGCGCGACGCACGCGGCGAGGACACCACGCTGACCGCGGGCGACCTTCTCGCCGCCGACGACCCGGGCGCGGCGCGCGCCCGGCGCGACGCCCGCACCCGGCGCCCCACCGCGGAGGACGAGGAGGACGCGCTCGTCGACGCCCAGCTCGACGCCGCGCGTCAGGCGAGCGAGACCAGCTCCGCGTAGCCGTCGTTCCAGAGGTCCTCGTCGCCGTCGGGCAGCAGCAGCACGCGCTCGGGCTCGAGGGCCTCGACCGCGCCGTCGTCGTGGGTGACCATGACCACCGCGCCCTCGTACGTCTTGAGCGCCCCGAGGATCTCCGCGCGCGACGCGGGGTCGAGGTTGTTGGTGGGCTCGTCGAGCAGCAGGACGTTGGCCGACGACACGACGAGCGTCGCCAGCGCGAGGCGCGTCTTCTCGCCGCCGGACAGCACGTTGGTCGGCTTGTCCGCGTCGTCCCCGGAGAAGAGGAACGAGCCGAGCGTCGAGCGGACCTCGGTGTCCGTGAGGTCCGGCGCGGCGTGGCGCAGGTTCTCCACGACCGTCACGTCCATGTCGAGCGTGTCGTGCTCCTGGGCGTAGTAGCCGATCTTCAGGCCGTGCCCGGGGTGCACCTCCCCCGTGTCCGGCTTCTCGACGCCGCCGAGGATCCGCAGGAGCGTCGTCTTGCCGGCGCCGTTGAGCCCGAGCACGACGACGCGGCTCCCCCGGTCGATCGCCAGGTCGACGCCCGTGAAGACCTCCTGCGACCCGTACGCCTTGGACAGCCCCGACGCGGTGAGCGGCGTGCGCCCGCACGGGGCCGGCTTCGGGAACCGCAGCTTGGCGACCTTGTCGGACTGACGCTCGCCCTCGATACCGGCCAGCAGCTTCTCCGCGCGCCGCATCATGTTCTGCGCCGCGACGGCCTTGCTCGCCTTGGCGCGCATCTTCTCGCCCTGAGCCTGCAGGACACCGGCCTTCTTCTCGGCGTTCTGCCGCTCCCGGCGACGACGGCGCTCGTCCGACTCGCGCTGCGCGAGGTAGGCGTCCCAGCCGAGGTTGTACTGGTCGAGCTCGCCACGGTTGGCGTCCAGGTGGAACACCTTGTTGACCGTCGCGCGCAGCAGCTCCGTGTCGTGCGAGATCACCACGAAGCCGCCGGAGTACCCCTTGAGGTAGTCGCGCAGCCAGATGATCGAGTCGGCGTCGAGGTGGTTCGTCGGCTCGTCGAGGAGCAGCGTCTCGACGCCGGAGAACAGGATGCGCGCGAGCTCGACGCGACGGCGCTGGCCACCCGACAGCGTGTTGAGCGGCTGGCCGAGCACGCGGTCGTCGAGGCCGAGGTTGCTCGTGATCCGGTGCGCCTCGCTCTCGGCCGCGTACCCGCCCGCGGCCTGGAAGCGCGCCTCGAGCCGGGGGTAGCGCTCCATCGCGGCCTCGTGCGTCTCGACGTCGGCGCTCGCCATCGCGCCCTCGGTCTCGCGCATCTGGCGGACGATCGAGTCGAGGTTGCGGGCCGACAGCACGCGGTCGAGCGCGAGGACGTCGAGGTCGCCAGTGCGCGGGTCCTGCGGGAGGTAGCCGATGTCGCCGCCGCGCGTGATCTTCCCCGCCGTCGGCTGGGTCTCCCCCGCGAGCGTCTTGGTCAGGGTCGTCTTGCCGGCGCCGTTGCGCCCGACGAGGCCGATCCGGTCGCCGGCGGCGATCTGGAACGTGGCCTCGTGCAGCAGGACACGGGCGCCGACACGCAGCTCGACGCCGTGGGCGGTGATCACGGGAGGGTCCTCTCGGGTGGTTCGTGGTGCCCGACGGCGGCCGGTCGCCTCGGCCTCGGGCGACACAGGGTCGTCGCTGGGCCGTCGCAAGGCCATCGCAAGCCCTCGCAGGGGGACCGGCCCGCGGTGGGCCTCGTCGATTCTACGGGCCTGCCGTCCGGTCCACCGGACCGCCCGTCCGGGGGCCTGCTGACCGGCCCGGCGGTACCTTGTGCTCGTGACGTTCCAGGAGGGTGGCTCGTTCGAGGGCGGCCGTGTGCGCAAGGGCGGCGGCCGCGGTCGCGGACCGCTGATCGCCGGCGGCGGGATCGGTGCCGTGCTCGTCGCGCTCGCCGTCGCGTTCCTCAGCGGCCAGACGGGCATCGACCTCAGCGGTCTGACCGGCGAGGACGGCGGCGGGTCGGACGCGCTCGGCGAGGGCCAGGCGCAGGCCGTCGGCGACTGCACCGCCGAGCAGGCCAACACCGACCTCGAGTGCGAGCTCAGCGCCACCGCGCAGGCGCTCGACGCGTACTGGGACGAGACCCTGCCCGCACAGTCCGGCGTCCAGTACGAGCTTCCCGAGGTCGTGAGCTTCACCGGCCAGGTGTCGACAGGGTGCGGTGCCGCGACGAGCGCCGTCGGGCCGTTCTACTGCCCGAGCGACCGCACGGTGTACATCGACGTGGGCTTCTACGACGACCTCACGTCGCGCTTCGGCGCGAACGACGGCGGCCTCGCGCGCATGTACGTCGTCGCGCACGAGTTCGGGCACCACATCGAGCAGCAGATCGGCGCGATGGAGGCGGCCGACCGCAGCGGGACCGGACCGGAGTCCGACTCGGTGCGGATCGAGCTCATGGCCGACTGCCTCGCGGGGATGTGGGCCGGCCACGCGTCGTCGACCCCGGACCCGGACACCGGGGTGACGTTCCTCGAGCCCGTCACCGAGCAGCAGCTCCGCGACGCGCTCTCCGCCGCGTCCGCCGTCGGCGACGACCGCATCCAGGAGTCCGCGACCGGTCAGGTCAACCCCGAGGCGTGGACCCACGGCTCGAGCGAGCAGCGGCAGCGCTGGTTCACCATCGGCTACAACGGCGGCACGATCCAGGACTGCAACGCGCTCGACGCCCCCTCGCTCTGACCCGCCGCGGCGAGATCGACCCGTACGGCACCAGATCGACCCTCCGAAGGTCGATCTCGCGGCGTACGGGTCGATCTCGCGGGACAGGCGTCAGAGCTCGATCGAGTACATCCGCGAGCCGCTGACCTTCTCGTAGCCGAGGCTCGCGTACAGCCCGTGGGCGCCGGACGGGTTCTCGGTGTCGACGTCGAGGCTCGCGTACTGCATCCCGTCCGCCGCCATCGCCCGCATGGCCGCCGCGAGCGCCGCGACGGCGACCTTCCTGCCGCGGTACGCGCGCCGCACCCCCAGGAGCTCGGTGTAGCCGAACGTGTAGCCGCGGACCGGAAAGTCCTCGTCGTAGCGCCCGGCCATCTCGTAGCCGACGACGAGCGGCCCGCCGGCCCGCAGCGTCGCCGCGGTCTCCGGGTCCGTGTGCGGGTCGGCGAGGAGCGCGTCGACGTCGGGGGCGTCGTCGACCACGAGGAACGACCACTGCGGCGCGAACTCGCTGCGGCCGTGCGTCCAGGCCTCGGGCGTGCGCGGCTCGCTGCCCCAGTGGTCGCGGAACGCGTCGTTGTGCGCGAGGCGCGTCGCCTCGTCGAGCTCCTCGGACCAGGGCACGACGCGCAGCGACCCGTCGAGCGGTGCGTCGGGCACGGGTGCGGCGAGGTCGCGGCGCAGGTCGGAGTAGTAGCGGCGGGCCTCGAAGCCGAACCGCTCGTAGAGCCGGGCCTTCGACGGCGGGTCGGTGTCCTCGCCGTAGAGCGCGAGCCGGGCCGGGATCTCCTTGCCGCTGGCCGCGAGCACCTGGCGCGCTCGCGCGACCGTCCAGGCGAGCACCTCGCGCCCGACGCCGCGGCCCCGGTGCGACGCGTGGACGCCGCCCCAGAGGTACACGCGCACCGTGCTCGTGTCCCCGGGGTGCGTGTCGACGAGAGCGTAGGCACGCAGCGTGCCGTCGGTATCGACCCCGACGAGCGAGTCCGTCTCGAAAGCGCGCCACGGCGCGGTGAACATCTCCTCGACCTCGGCGAGCGTCTCGCGGTACGGCTCGGCGTCGGTCGCGGCGATCTCGTTCTTCAGCGTCAGCAGGGCGGGCGCGTCGGCCGCGACGGCGGGCCGCCACGTGAGACCGCCTGCGCTCACGGGCGGGAGGGTCGCCGGCGCCGCGGCACGCTGGGCGATCGGAGTGAGCGGCGGGGCGGTCGTGCTCGTGACCGGGCTGGAAGGCATGCCGACCACGCTAGGCGAGGGACCGGCGTCGGGCACGGGGATTTCTGCCGGCCGCGGACGCCGAGACGTGACCTTCCGCCCCGTCACCGGGCGAATCCAGGGCGGAAAATCGCTTCTCGGCCACCGGCGAGGGGGTCGTGAGATGGTCGTTCGCACGGTCGCACCCGGCGTCTAGGCTGCACCCATGCTCACTGCCGTCGCCCAGGAGATCGCCGACGCCCGCTCCCGGGCCTTCGCCGAGGCGTTGCGGACGCGCGTCGTCGTCGCGGACGGCGCGATGGGCACGATGATCCAGGCGCAGGACCCGAGCCTCGAGGACTACGAGGGGCTCGAGGGCTGCAACGAGATCCTCAACGTCTCACGCCCGGACATCATCGGCTCCGTGCACGACGCGTATCTCGAGGTCGGGGTCGACGCGATCGAGACGAACACATTCGGCGCGAACTGGTCCAACCTGTCGGACTACGACATCGACCACCGCATCCGGGAGCTCGCGGCGGCCGGCGCGCGGATCGCCCGTGAGCGCGCGGACGCCTTCGCCACCGAGGAGCAGCCGCGCTGGGTCCTCGGCTCGATGGGGCCGGGGACGAAGCTGCCGAGCCTCGGGCACACGACGTACGCGCACCTGCGCGACACGTTCGCCGAGCAGGCCGCCGGTCTGCTGGAGGGTGGCGCGGACGCCATCCTGGTCGAGACGAGCCAGGACCTGCTGCAGACGAAGGCCGCGGTGAACGGGTCCCGGGCCGCGATGCGTGAGGTGGGACGCTCGGTCCCGGTGATCGCCCAGGTGACGGTCGAGACCACGGGCACGATGCTCATGGGCTCGGAGATCGGCGCGGCGCTCACGACGCTCCAGGCGCTGAAGGTCGACGCGATCGGGCTCAACTGCGCGACGGGCCCGGCGGAGATGAGCGAGCACCTGCGGCATCTGTCGCGCCACGCGGAGATTCCCGTGACGTGCATGCCCAACGCGGGCCTGCCCGTGCTCGGGCCCGACGGCGCGTCGTACCCGCTCACTCCTGACGAGCTCGCCGCCGCGCACACGCAGTTCGTGCAGGAGTTCGGGCTCGGGCTCGTCGGCGGCTGCTGCGGGACGACGCCCGAGCACCTGCGCCGCGTGGTCGAGGCGGTGCACGGGCGCCCGGTGGCCGAGCGGCACCCCCAGCGTGAGAACGGCGTCGCGAGCCTGTACTCGCACACGGACCTGCACCAGGACGCGTCGGTCCTCGCGATCGGCGAGCGGACGAACGCGAACGGCTCCAAGGCGTTCCGCGAGGCGATGCTCGCGGAGAACTGGGAGGAGTGCGTCGAGATCGCGCGCGCCCAGACTCGCGACGGCGCCCACCTGCTCGACGTCTGCATCGACTACGTGGGGCGCGACGGCGTCGCGGACGTGCGCGAGGTCGTCTCGCGCCTCGCAAGCGCGTCGACCCTGCCGCTGGTCGTCGACTCGACCGAGCCGGAGGTCATCGCCGCCGGGCTCGAGCTCGTCGGCGGGCGGGCCGTCGTGAACTCGGTGAACTTCGAGGACGGCGACGGCCCGACGTCGCGGTTCGCGCGGGTCATGCCCCACGTCGTGGAGCACGGCGCGGCGGTCGTCGCGCTGACGATCGACGAGGAGGGGCAGGCGCGCACGACCGAGACGAAGGTCGCGATCGCGACGCGCCTCGTGGAGACGCTCACGGGCGACTGGGGCATGCGGGTCGACGACATCATCGTCGACGCCCTGACGTTCCCCATCGCGACCGGGCAGGAGGAGACGCGACGCGACGCGATCGAGACGATCGAGGCGATCCGCGAGATCACGCGCCGCTTCCCCGGCATCCACACGACGCTCGGGGTGTCGAACGTGTCGTTCGGGCTCAACCCGGCCGCGCGCACCGTGCTCAACTCGGTGTTCCTCCACGAAGCCGTCGAGGCCGGCCTGGACTCCGCGATCGTGCACGCGGCGAAGATCCTGCCGCTCGCGCAGATCCCCGACGAGCAGCGCGAGGCCGCGCTCGACCTCGTGTGGGACCGGCGCCGGTACGACGACGAGGGCAACCTCGTGCACGACCCGCTGGCCGTGCTGCTCGACCTCTTCGAGGGCGTCGACTCGGCGGCCCTCAAGGACCAGCGCGCGGCCGAGCTCGCCGCGCTGCCCGTCGGCGAGCGCCTCGAGCGGCGCATCGTCGACGGCGCGCGCAAGGGGCTCGAGGACGACCTCGACACCGCACTCGCCGACGGGATGAAGGCGCTCGACATCGTCAACGACCACCTGCTCGAGGGCATGAAGGTCGTCGGCGACCTCTTCGGACGCGGCGAGATGCAGCTCCCGTTCGTGCTGCAGTCGGCCGAGGTGATGAAGACGGCCGTCGCGCACCTCGAGCCGCACATGGAGCGCGTCGAGGGGGACACAGGGAGCAAGGGCACGATCGTCCTCGCGACCGTGCGCGGCGACGTGCACGACATCGGCAAGAACCTCGTCGACATCATCCTCACGAACAACGGCTACACGGTCGTCAACATCGGCATCAAGCAGCCGATCTCGGCGATGATCGAGGCGGCCGAGCAGCACGACGCCGACGTGATCGGGATGTCCGGGCTGCTCGTGAAGTCCACCGTGGTCATGAAGGAGAACCTCGCCGAGCTCGCGTCGCGCGGGCTGGCCGAGCGCTGGCCGGTGCTACTCGGGGGCGCTGCCCTGACCAGGACCTATGTCGAGGACGACCTCGCCGGGCAGTTCCCCGGCGTGGTGCGGTACGCACGCGACGCGTTCGAAGGCCTGCGGCTCATGGAGCCGCTCGTGCGCGTCGCGCGCGGCGAGTCGGCCGACGCCGTCGGGCTGCCCGCGCTGAAGAAGCGCCGGCACGCGGTCGTCACCGTGACCGAGACCGCGCCCGAGGACCTGCCCGCACGGTCCGACGTCGCGGCGGACAACCCCGTGCCCGATCCCCCGTTCTGGGGAACGCGGCTCGTCAAGGGCGTGCGGCTCGCAGACTATGCGGCGTTCCTGGACGAGCGCGCGACGTTCATGGGCCAGTGGGGTCTCAAGCCGGGGCGTGGGGACGACGGTGCCTCCTACGAGGAGCTCGTCGAGACCGAGGGTCGGCCGCGCCTCAACGAGTGGCTCGACCGGATCCGCACCGAGGGCATGGTCGACCCGTCGGTCGTGTACGGCTACTTCCCGGTGTGGTCGGAGGGCGACGACGTGGTCGTCGCGCACCACGGTGCCGGGCTCGCGGGGATCGGCGCGCCCGACGGCGGCTCGGGCGGCGAGCCGGGGACCGAGCGCCTGCGCTTCACGTTCCCCCGGCAGCGGCGCGACCGGCACCTGTGCCTCGCCGACTTCGTCAAGCCGCGGTCGTGGGTCGAGGAGACCGGCCGGTACGACGTGCTGCCCGTCCAGCTCGTGACGATGGGCGCGAGCGTCGACGAGCACACCGCCAAGCTGTTCGCCGGCAACCACTACCGCGAGTACATGGAGCTGCACGGTCTCTCGGTGCAGCTCACGGAGGCGCTCGCCGAGATGTGGCACGCGCGGGTGCGGTCGGAGCTGGGCTTCGCCGACGAGGACCCGAGCGCGGTCGAGGACATGTTCAAGCTCGAGTACCGCGGCGCGCGCTTCTCGCTCGGGTACCCCGCGTGCCCGGACATGGAGGACCGCACCAAGGTCGTCGAGCTGCTGCGCCCCGAGCGCGTGGGCGTCGAGCTGTCCGCGGAGCTCCAGCTCCACCCGGAGCAGTCGACCGACGCGTTCGTCTTCCATCACCCCGAGGCGAAGTACTTCTCCGTCTGACGTTCTTCAAGTTGGGTCCCGGCTGGTCGGCCCGGCTCCAGTGAGCTGACCTGCGGCGATGCTTTTGCGCGACCAGTACCTGAAGGTCTGGATGGTCGCAATTTAGCTCTGCCAGTTGAAGGGCGTTCCAAGACGGGTCGTGAACCGGGCCCACGAGGCGTTCCTGGAGTGGCGCTTGCACGCGCCGCAGCACTCTTGCAGGGCTCCCCACTGGCGCATTCACCTTCGTCGCTAATGCGTCAGTGCTGGGTGCGGTTCACCTTGGGCAGCTTGGCCAGTTCGACGGCGACTCGCAAGGCGTCTCGACGCTGATCAGAGACCGTTCCAAGGCTGTGCTCCTCAAGCAGCACCACGGCCAATGCCTCAACGCGATCCAGGGCGGATTTCTCCACCGCCCGAACGACACCATGGACTAGACCATTCCGAATGCGATACATCTCGCCGACCGCCGCACTGGCCGCCTTATGGTCGATTTCAAGAATCCGCGCAACCGCCAGCTTTACTGGCTTGATGTTGGCGTTCTCGCCAAGCTCGAGCGCCTCGATACACAGCCAGTAGGCAATGTACTTTTGTACGCGATCCAGCTCGGAGTCCGCACGCCAATACCATTGGGATGCCACCTTGAGTCGTGCCCGCTCTTCCGCCGGAAGCTCAAGCCGTTTCTCGATCGCCGAACCCACCAGATCGATGAAGCGCTGACCGTCAAGGACTTCCATGCGAGCCTGGCTCTCCATTCCCAGCGAACGGCCTCCGAGCAGACGGTTCCAGTGCCAATCCTCGAACACTTCACCGACTTCCTCGGTGAGTATCGGACCAAGTAGCCGCGCGCCATACATGAAGTCGATCATTGCAGTGAGTTCAGCGACTCCCGCTCGACCGGCTGCCAGCATAGCGTCGAACTCCGACCAATCGCCCTCGGGCAACTCATAAAGGATCTCAAGGTAGTTTGTTGGCGGCGTCACCTCCTGGTGACCTTCGAATTTTAAGTTGGCATTGGGTTGCCATTCGTACCCGTAATCTAGTCCTGACTGCTTGAGCTCACCCCACTCAGGCACGATAAAAATGCCTGGCAGTCGGCCCGCCAAGGCGTCGCCAAATCGAGGTTCGCCAAATGTGACTTTACCATTCCCTACATTGATCCTAAGGTTCGGATAGAGCATTGATACCTGAGGATTGGGGATGGTGCGAATTGTCTTATGCACGAGGCGATACGCTGGTCGCCCGGTGCCAGCCGGATGTTCCTCATCCGACATCTGCCAGCCACCAAAACTTAACTGATGTGGGAACTCAACGTTGTGACGCCAACCTTCAATGAACGAGTCGAGTCCGTGGATCTGGTCTTTGCGGACGGGCGTGACCTCCCCAGACTGGTTGCTATAGATGTTCGCGCGCCGATCGTACTCGTCGGTTGCAGGACCCGGGTCTGACATGGTGCGCATCCTGCCATGGCCGCCCTACCCGAGACCGAAATACCAGCCGACTGTTCGAGGCGGGACATCGAGACACATTCGTTCACAGTCTCCCGAGACATGACATCGAGGGCACTGCTACGCCCTCAACCGTGAAGGGCCCTCTTACATTTCGGGCAACATCGCCGCCAGTTGGGGCAACATCGCCGCCTGGATACGTTCCGCGACTGGCGTCGACTCCTCGTGCTCCCAGAACCTCACAAGGCGTGGCCCTGACCTGGCGAACTGGCCTCTGGTTCCCCGCAGAGCAGGCCCTCGTGACGGGTCCCGGCCGCACCTCGGTCCCGTTCGTGCATTAGGCGGCAGTGCCGCCGTAGTGCACGGCCAGGTGCCGCAGCCCTTCGTCGACGCTCACGGCGGGGCACCAGCGCAGGTCGCGGCGCGTGGTCCGCTGGTCGAACCAGTGCGCGGTCGACAGCTGCTCGGCGAGGAAGCGCGTCATCGGCGGCTCGTCGGTGCCCGGGCGCACGCGCCAGACGGCCTCGACCAGGCCGCCCGCGGCGCGCGCGACCGCGGCCGGCACGCGCCACCGCGGTGGCTCGACGCCGCCCGCGCGGCAGATGCCCGCGAGCAGGTCGGCGACAGTGCGGGGCTCGCCGTTGGTCAGCACGTACGCGCGGCCGTGCACGTCGTGGGCGCGGTCGAGTGCGGCGAGGATGCCGTCCGCGGCGTTGTCCACGTAGAGCGTGTCGATGAGGGCCGCGCCGTGCCCCAGTAGAGGCAGGCGCCCGCCCGCCGCCCGCTCGAGCACCCGCTCGACGAGCTGGGTGTCGCCCGGCCCCCACACGATGTGCGGGCGCACGGCGACGACGCTCGGTCCGGTCCCGCCCGACCCGTCCGGCCGCCGACGGCGGTCGCGGCCCAGGGCGAGCAGCTCGGCCACCGCCTTGGTCCGCGCGTACTCGCCGCGCGCGTGCCGGGGGTCGGCCGGCGTCGTGCCCGCCCCGACCAGGGACGAGCCCAGGTGGGCCACGGACGGCGAGGACACCTGGACGAACCGCTCGACCCCGGCGCGCTCGGCCGCGTCGAGGAGCGCGCGGGTGCCCTCGACGTTCACGGCGTGGAACTCCGCAGGCTCGCCCGCGAGCGACACCTTGGCCGCGAGGTGCACGACAGCGTCGACGCCCTCGACGGCGCGCGCGACGGCCGACGGGTCGGTCACGGACCCCTGGACGTCCTGGACGCCCGGCACACCGGAGGAGCGCCGCTGGAGCGTGCGGACCGCGTCGCCGCGGGCCACGAGCGCGCGGGCGACGGCGCCTCCGAGCAGCCCCGACGCCCCGGTCACGACCACGGTCACGGCCGCCCCACCCGCCCGCCGGCGAGGACGCCGTCCGCCCAGGCGGCGAGGCGCGTCCGGTCGATCTTGGAGTTGTGCCGCACGTCGGTGGGCATGCGCGGCACCACGAGCACGGCCGCGAGCGGCACGGGCGACGCGACGCGCACGGCGGCGGTCAGCGCCTCGGGCGCCAGCCCGGGGCGCCGTGCTTCGGGCACGGTCTCCACCACCGCCACCGCCTGCTGCACGCCCGCGGGCCCGACGCCGACGACGGCGGCCCGCCGCACCTGCGCCACCCGCTCGACGTGCTGCTCCGGCCCCACGGGGGCCAGCGGGCCGTCGGCGGTGCGGAGCACGTGCCCGAGCCGCCCCTCGATCCACAGGCGGCCCTGCGCGTCGAGGTGTCCGACGTCGCCGGTGCGGTGCCAGCGCCCGGGCGGGGTGTCGCGCTCGGCGGCCAGGTCGGTGAGCCACAGCCGGTCGTAGCGCTCCTTGAGGTGCCCGGCCCGCACGAGGACCTCGCCGAGCACGCCGGGTGCCGCCGACGGCGCGCCGGTCGCGGCGCCGTCGTCGTCGAGCGCGCTGACGAGCACCTCCGCCCCGGGCACGGGGAGGCCGACGCACACGCCCGCGTCGGGGGCCGCGGCGGCGTCACGGATGCCGTCGAGCGTGACGTCCGTGACCAGCAGGCACTCCGTCATCCCGTACGGGGTGTGCGCGGTGGCCGCGGGCATGAGCTCGGCGGCCGAGCCGAGCAGCTCGGCCGAGATCGGCGCGCCCGTGGAGAGGAACGTGCGCACGCGCACGAGGGCGGCGCGGTCGGCGGTGTCGAGCGCGTCGGCGGTCGCGACCACGTTGAGGATCGCGGCGGGCGACAGGAACACGATGCGCGCGTCCGACGCGCGCACGGCGTCGGCGACGGCCCGGGCGGTGAGCGTGCGCGGCGAGGAGACGTCCATGCGCGGCGTCACCGACCGGGTGCCGAGCGCGGGCCCGAGCAGCGCGAACGGGGCGAAGCCCGTGACGAGCCCGGTGTCGGGGCCGACGTCGAAGTGCTCGGCGAGCGTGTCCCGCAGCGCGGAGAGGCGGGCGTGCGAGTACACGACGCCCTTGGCCGGGCCCGTGGACCCGGACGTGAACAGCACGGCGGCCTCGTCGTCGGGGCCGGGCTCGGACGGCAGCGCGCCGCCCTCGCCGGCGCGCGCGACGTCGACGAGCTCGTGGGCCACGCCCAGCGCCCGCCGGACCGCGGGCGCGAGCGGGTCCGCCGAGATCCGCACGCCGGGCCAGCCGAGCGCGCGCGCCGCGGCCAGGCCCTTGGTCTGCGCGACGACGAACCGCGGCCACGCCCCGCGCTGGGCGCGCGTGAGCCCGCGGACTCCCAGCCCGGCGTCGGCGACCACCACGACGGCCCCGATCCGCAGGCACGCGTACACCAGCGCGGTCAGCGTGGGCCCCGGCTCCACGAGCAGCGACACGCGGTCGCCCCGGCGCACCCCGATCGCGTGCAGCCCCGCCGCCACCCGGCGCACCTGCCGGTGCAGCGCCCGCCAGCTCACGGCCCGGGCAGAACCGCCGGCACCGGTCGCCGCCATGTCCAGCACCGCGGGCGCGTCGTCCTCCGCCCGCGCGTCCAGCCCCGCCCACAGCGGCACAAACGGCGAGTCGGCACCCCCGTCGGCGCCGGTGGTCCCCGCACCGGCCCTGGACAGCACCTCGCCCCCGAGCCACCCGAGGACAGCAGGCGTCCAGTCCGCGTCCTCGGCGACGAGATGGCCGGCGTCCGCGAACCGGTGCACGTGCGCGTGCGGCAGCCGGCGCACGAGGTCGTCGAGGTAGCGGTCGGAGAACACCGGGTCGTGCGGCCCCCACAGCAGCACGGCGGGCACGCGGAGCCGCGCGACGCCGGCGGCGACGCGGTCGAGCTCGGGCGCGCTGGGGTGCGCGGCGTCCACGGGGATGTCCGCGACGAAGCCCTCGATCCCGTCGCGGTCGTGCGCGGCGCGGTAGGGCAGCCGGTAGGCGGCCGCGACCTCGGCAGGCAGGCGCGGGCGCGCCAGGGCGAGCGTCGTGTCGAGGAAGGCGGGCGTCGTGCGCGTGCCGACCCGGTGCACGGGCCCGGCGAGCGCGAGGCGCAGCGGCGCGGGCAGCGCGGCGTCGTCGGGCTGGTGCACGGCCGTGTTGAGCAGAGCGACGCCGGCGAGGAGGTCGGGGTGGTCGACGGCCCAGCCGAGGGACATGACGCCACCCCAGTCGTGGCCGAGGGTGACGACGGGCCCGGCGAGGCCGAGGGCTTCGGTGAAGGCCCCTAGGTCGGCGACGCGGCGCGCGAGCGCGCGGTGCTCGCCGGTGCGGGCGGAGAACCCCATCTCGAGCTGGTCGACGGCGACGACGCGCCACTCCGCACCGCCGCCCCGGGCGGCCGCGACGGAGTCGGACACGAGCCGCCGCCACAGGTAGGACCACGTGGGGTTGCCGTGCACGGCGAGCACGGTGCCGACGGGCGCGAGGCCGCGCCGCTCGAGCTCGGGGCCCGTGTCGAGGTAGTGCCAGGTCGCGCCCCGGGCGTCGCGCAGCACGTGGCTGTACCGCGGGTCCAGGCCGGGCAGCCCGGGTGGGACGGTGCGAGCGGGGCGGAGGAGGGTGTCGGTCGCGGGTGTGGAGGCGGGCCCGGTCACCAGGCCAGCTCCAGCATCGCGGTGTTGATGCCGGAGCCCACGCCCATGAGCAGCACGCGGTCGCCGGCGCTGAGCGTGCTCTGCTCCTCGACGAGCGTGATCGGCACGGACGCCGGACCCACGTTGCCGAGCCGCTCGTAGGTGGTGGGCACGCGCGAGCGGTCCAGGCCCACCGCCTCGACGATCGCGTCGGTGTGCACGCGCGAGACCTGGTGCGTGATGTACCGGTCCATGGCGGACCAGTCCCAGTCGGCGACGGCGTCCTTCCAGGCGTCCACGACAAGTTCGAGGCCGCCCTCGAGCAGCGCCTGGGCATCGGTGAACATGCCGTCGGTGCTGCCCACGCACAGGTCGTGGAACCGGGTGGCTGCGCGCGTGACGCCGCCGAGCACGCGGTGGGCGCGCGGGTGCTCGTCCGCGCGGCCCAGCACGGCGGCGGCCGAGCCGGAGCCGAGCGTGAGCGAGGCGAACTCCTGCATGAAGTCGTCGCGGTCGCGGTCCTCGCGCAGCAGCCGCTCGATCGTGCGGTCATGGATGACGTCGGCGTCCTCGCCGTCCACGACGACCGCGTAGCGGATCTGACCGGACTCGATCATGCCCGCGGCGAGGCTCATGCCGTTGATGAAGCCGAGGCACGCGTTGGCGACGTCGAAGTTGGTGGCGGACGACGGCAGGCCGAGCCCGTGGTGCAGCCGCACCGCGACCGACGGCTCGAGGTGCTTGCGCGTGACCGACGTGTTGATCAGGAGCCCGACGTCGCTCGGCTCCACCCCGGCGGCGCGGAACGCCTCCTGCCCCGCGGCGACCGTCGCGTCGTCGACGTCCTCCTGGGCGGTCCAGGTACGCCGCTCGCGCACGCCCGCTACCCGTTGCAGCAGCGTGGACGGGAGGTGCAGCCGCCGCAGCGCGGGGGCGAGACGCTCCTGCACCTCGGCAGACGTCCGCACACCGGCGGGAAGCCGGCTGGTGACGGACAGCAGCGCGACGTTGGTGAACCTGGCGGTGGCGTTACCTGACACACGAGCTCCAGACGACCGGGCGCACGTGCGCCCGGCTCAGCGACGAGACGACCGGGGGCGCCTGACCGCCGGTGCGGCACCGCGGCCGCGCCGGGCGGGCGCCGACGGCTGGCGCCGTCCACTCCCGCGTCCCCGAGCGTAGGACGCTCGGCGGATGCCCGCCGTTCCAACCGAGCGCGTGGGATACGCCACGTCGGCACGGTCGGGCCGCGCGCGCGTCCGGCAGCGACCCTCCTCCTCGAGCACACCTCGCTCGTCCTCGTCGCCGAGTGGCGTGGTGCGCTCCTCCGTGATCGATGAGTTCCCTGGCGCTGCGGGGTCTACCCCAGGGCCCAGACGGCGAGCGACCTGGAGACGACCATGGGACTCATCGAGATCGAGCTGTTCACGACCCTCGACCTCGTCGGGCAGGCGCCCGGCGGGCCGGAGGAGGACCCCGAGAACGGGTTCCCGTTCGGCGGTTGGCAGGCGCCGCTGCTCGACGACGTGGCGGGAGCGCAGATCGACGCGGCCTACGAGGGGACGGACGCGCTGCTGCTCGGCCGGCGCACGTACGACATCTTCGCGTCGTACTGGCCGCACCAGGAGGACGGGCCGGACGCCGGCTTCGCGACCCTCTTCAACCGCGTTCCCAAGTACGTCGCCTCCCGAGGGACGCCTGAGCTGCCGTGGGCCGGGTCGACGCTGCTCGGGCCCGACCTGGCGACGGCCGTGCGCGAGGTCCGCGACCGGCACGAGCACGTCAAGGTCGTCGGCAGCCTGAACCTGGTGCAGTCCCTCCTGCGCGAGAGGCTGTTCGACCGCCTCGACCTGTGGGTGCACCCCATCGTGCTCGGCACGGGCAAGACGGTGTTCGACGGCGGAGCGGTCCCCACCAACCTCACGCTCCTCGAGCCACCCGCACCGAGCCCCACCGGCACCGTGCTCCTGCGCTACGGCCTCGCCGAGGGGACGCCGGGGACGGGCGACATGAGCGAGCCGGGCCGCGGCGTCTGAGCCGGCGACGTCCGAGGCAGCCGCACTCTCACGAACGCCGAACGGCCCCGGCTACGCGGCGGGGGCCGGGGTCGGCGCGCCCCGGAGGATCGACGTCATCTTCTTGCCGCGTGCGACCTCGTCGACGAGCTTGTCCATCCAGCGGATCTTCTGCATGAGCGGGTCCTCGATGTCCTCGACCCGGTAGCCGCAGATCACGCCCGTGATGAGCGCCGCGTTCGGGTTCATCGCCGGCGCCTGCTCGAAGAAGGTCTCGAGGTCGACCTCGTCGGCGATCGCCTTCTCGAGTCCCGCCTCGTCGTAGCCCGTGAGCCAGGTGATCACCTGGTCGAGCTCCTCCGTCGACCGTCCCTTGCGCTCGACCTTGGTCACGTAGAGCGGGTAGATGCTGGCAAAGCTCATCCTGAAGAGCCGCGGGTGTGCCATCGGTGTTCCTCCGTGCTCGTGCGTGCGGCTGACGTCAGAGCGCGACGACCTCTCGCCGCTCGCAGCCGCCCTCGCGACCAGTCTCGCATCCGCGGGGACTGCGCAGCCCTCTCCTGAGCGAGACACCGCGCAGCAGCGCCTTCCGGCCGCTCGCCACGGCGGCGTCCGGGTCCTACTCTCGATGGATGGCGATCCAGAGGCTGGACAACGTCGCCGTCGTCGTCGACGACCTCGACGCGGCGGTCGCGTTCTTCACCGAGCTCGGGATGGAGCTCGAGGGCAGGACGCCGATCGAGAGCCGGTCGGCGGAGCGCGTCGTCGGACTCGACGGGATGCGGTCCGAGATCGCGATGATGCGGGTGCCCGACGGCGCGGGTCGGCTCGAGCTCACGACGTACCACTCCCCCGCGCTCGTCGACGTGGGTCTGCGCGACGCGTCGCCGAACACGCTCGGCCTGCACCGCGTGATGTTCGCCGTCGACGACATCGACGACACGGTGGAACGCCTCCGCGGCCACGGTGCGGCGCTCCTCGGCGAGATCGTCCGGTACGGGGACGCGTACCGGCTCTGTTACCTGCGCGGCCCGAGCGGCATCATCGTGGCGCTCGCCGAGCAGCTCGAATGACGCGCTGCCTCACCGGCGCGCGAGCGCCGTCCTGAACGCGTCGAGGAGCATGTCGTTGAAGAGCACGAACCGGACCTCCTCGACGCTGCCCCCACCCTGCGGACGCCAGCCCCGCACGGCATCGACCGCGACGGTCGCGACGACCTCCGGGTCCCACCCGTAGACCCCGGCGCTCACGGCAGGGAACGCCACGGAGCGCGCGCCGAGCTCCGCCGCGACGTCGAGCGAGCGGGTGAAGCACGACGCGAGCAGCGCAGGATCGGTCTGGCCGCGATGCCGGTTCGGCCCGACGGTGTGGACGACCCATCGCGCCGGAAGGTCGAACGCGTCGGTGGCGACGGCGTCGCCGACGTCGAGGCCGTCGCGGTGCGTGGTCGCCCGCAGATGGCGGCACGCCTCGAGCAGGCGAGGCCCCGCAGCGGCGTGGATCGCGCCGTCGACCCCTCCCCCGCCCAGGAGGTTCGAGTTCGCCGCGTTGACGACGACGTCCGTCGTCGCTCGGGTGATGTCCCCGCGCTCCGCCGTGATCTGCATGCCGTCGACCCTACGCGCGGCCGCGCGGCCCCCCGCGCTGGCGGGCCGTGTCCGCGCGGAGATCAGGCCGGGCGCGCGACGGCGGAGGCCAGATCGTGCGACGCCTCCAGCCGGTCGACGAGCAGGGTCCCCGCCGCGACGAGCGGGACGAGCACGAGGTTGCCGAGCAGCATCGTCCGCAGGAACGGCAGGCCGGCGACGTAGCTCGCGACCAGACCCTCGACGCTCGCCGGGTACCACGTACCGCGGCCCTGGAGCCACACGCCGAAGTTCGTCCAGAGGAAGAACCACAGCGACCCGGCCACGCCGAACGCCGCACCCGCACCGACCCGTCGCCACCCGGACGTGTTCCGCGCGAGCAGGGAACCGAGCCCGACCACGAGCC
Organism: Cellulosimicrobium sp. PMB13; assembly: GCF_051294865.1. Classification (NCBI taxonomy): domain Bacteria; kingdom Bacillati; phylum Actinomycetota; class Actinomycetes; order Micrococcales; family Promicromonosporaceae; genus Cellulosimicrobium; species Cellulosimicrobium sp. PMB13. The sequence goes on from NZ_CP145910.1 coordinate 3,451,795, forward strand.
ACGCGCTCCACGTGAACAGCGCGATGGAGGTGTTGCCCAGCACGACGTCGGACACGACCGTCACGGCCAGCGGCACGACGAAGGCCCAGCGCGAGCGCAGGAGGATCGTCGCGGCGAACGTCGCCGCGGTGACCAGCTCGAGGTTGGGCGGCGCGCCGAGGTCGGCCCGCACGAGGCGCCACACGACGGCGAGCGCCGCGAGCGCGACGACGAGCGCCGGGCGCCACCAGCGCGTCAGGAGGTGTGTCACGAGGTGAACGTCTCGAGCTTCCACGTGATCTCGTCCCCGTCCTTCGTCTCGAGCATGCCTGCCCCTACCGTAGCCATCTCACCGTTGACGTACAGCGCCCAGAACTCGCTCTCCGGGTCGGCCGTGATGCCGTCGATCGCGGTGACGTACGCGTTCTCGCCCTCGCCGGTCACCTCGGCCGTCGGGTCCGCCGCGAGCAGCAGGTCGAGCGCCATGCTCCCCTCCTCGCCTTCGTACGAGAACTCCGGCGCCTCTGCGGAGGAGCCGTCGGCCGGGGCGCTGGGCTCCTCGCTCGCGCTGCTCTCGCTAGCGGTCGGCGTGGTGGTCTCGGCTGCGTCGCCCGTGTCGGCGGCCGACGAGCACCCGGCGAGGAGGCCCGCGGCGAGCAGGAGGGACGTGAGGGTGGTCAGCGAGCGCGCGGGCGTCTCGCGAAGGGTCCGGAGGGTCACCCGCACAGCCTACTCAGCGCCGACGTCGTCAGGACCTGCCGACCGACAGGCGGACGTGCTCCTGTCGGGCCCCGGCACCCGCGGAGGTGACCTGTGTCAGACGTCGATGCGAGCGCGGTCGAGCTCGGCGGCGCCTGCGACGATGAAGTCCTTGCGCGGCGCGACGTCGCTGCCCATGAGCAGCTCGAACACGCGCTCCGCGGCCTCCGCGTGCTCGGCCGTGACCCGACGCAGCGTGCGGTGCCGCGGGTCCATCGTCGTCTCGGCGAGCTGGTCGGCGTCCATCTCCCCCAGGCCCTTGTACCGCTGGATGTCGTCCTTGTAGCGGCGCCCGGCCTTGTCGAGCTTCTTGAGCGTCGCCGTGAGCTCCGCCTCGGAGTACGTGTAGATGTACTCGTTCTTGCGACGTCCCGACCCGATGACCTCGATCCGGTGCAGCGGCGGAACGGCGGCGAACACACGGCCCGCCTCGACCATCGGCTTCATGTACCGGTAGAAGAGCGTGAGGAGCAGGGTGCGGATGTGCGCGCCGTCGACGTCGGCGTCCGTCATGAGCACGATCCTGCCGTAGCGCGCGGCCTCGAGGTCGAACGACCGACCCGAGCCTGCGCCGATGACCTGGATGATCGCGGTGCACTCGGCGTTGCGGAGCATGTCGCTCACGGACGCCTTCTGCACGTTGAGGATCTTGCCGCGGATCGGCAGGAGCGCCTGGAAGTCCGAGCTGCGGGCGAGGCGTGCGGTACCGAGCGCGCTGTCGCCCTCCACGATGAACAGCTCGCTGCGCCCGACGTCGTCGCTGCGGCAGTCCACGAGCTTCGCGGGCAGCGACGAGGTCTCGAGCGCGTTCTTGCGCCGCGAGATCTCCTTCTGCTTGCGTGCGGTGATGCGCGCACGCATCTCCGCGACGACCTTGTCGAGCAGCAGCGCGGCCTGGGTCTTCTCGTCGCGCTTGGTCGACGTCAGCAGGGCGTTCAGCTCCTTCTCGACGACGCGCGTGACGATCGCGCGCACCGGCGCCGTCCCGAGGACCTCCTTCGTCTGGCCCTCGAACTGCGGTTCGGCGAGGCGCACCGTGACGACGGCCGTGAGGCCCGCGAGGACGTCGTCCTTCTCGATGCGCTCCGACGCGTCACGTGTCGAGACCTTGAGGCGGCGCGCGTTCGTCTCGACGGCCTTGCGCAGGACCTTGAGCAGACCGGCCTCGAACCCACCGAGGTGGGACCCGCCCTTGGGGGTGGCGATGATGTTGACGAAGCTGCGCACCTCGGTCTCGTAGCCCGTGCCCCAGCGCAGCGCGACGTCGACCTCGCACTCCCGCGTGACCGCCTGCGGCGACATGTGGCCGCGGTCGTCGAGGACCGGGACCGTCTCGGTGAACGTGCCGCTCCCGGTGAGGTGCCACGTCGCGGTGACCGGGGCGTCGGGCGCGAGGAACTCGACGAAGTCCACGGAGCCGCCGTGGTGGACGAACGTCTCCTCGTGCGGCCCGTCCTGCGCCGGCGTGCCGGGAAGGCCGCGCTCGTCACGGACCGTGACCTGCAGGCCCGGGACGAGGAAGGTCGTCTGGCGCACGCGCGTGACGAGCTCGTCGTAGGAGAACACGGCGTTCTTCGGGAAGACCTGACGGTCCGCCCAGTAGCGCACGCGCGTCCCCGTCACTCCCCGCTTGGTCTTGCCGACCACGGCGAGCTCGGACCGGTCCACGAACGGCTCGAACGGCGCGTCCGGCGTCGGCCCCGTCTTCGGGTCGGCGAACGTCCCGGGCTCGCCGCGGTGGAAGGTCATGCGGTGCGTCTTGCCGCCACGGTCGACCTCGACGTCGAGGCGCGCCGACAGGGCGTTGACGACGGAGGCGCCGACGCCGTGGAGCCCGCCCGACGCGGTGTACGAGCCGCCGCCGAACTTGCCGCCCGCGTGGAGCTTCGTGAAGACGACCTCGACGCCCGAGAGCCCGGTCTTCGGCTCGATGTCGACCGGGATGCCGCGCCCGTCGTCCTCGACGGTGACCGACGTGTCGGCGTGCAGCACGACGCGGATGTGCGAGCAGTTGCCGGCCAGCGCCTCGTCCACGGAGTTGTCGATGATCTCCCAGAGGCAGTGCATGAGGCCGCGGGAGTCGGTCGAGCCGATGTACATGCCCGGGCGCTTGCGCACGGCCTCGAGGCCCTCGAGCACGGACAGGTGCCGAGCGGTGTAGCTGGACTCAGCGGAGGTGGTCGTCACGGCGGACAGCGTAGTCGAGGCCACCCACGCCCCGGCGCTGCCATGCCGCTCGACCGCCGTGCCGCCGTATTCCCGTCGGGCGAGGGCTACGCGGGTAGCGAACCAGGGCGCCGCGGGCACGGTCGGGTGGGCAGAAGATGGTTTCATGGTCGTGTGACTGCTACGACGACTACCACCGAACCCCTGACCGCGGCCGACCGCTGCGACCGTTGCGGGGCCCAGGCGTACGTCCGCGTGGTCCTGCCGAGCGGCGAGCTGCTGTTCTGCGGCCACCACGCACGGGCCCACGCCGACGCCTACTCGGGCGTCGCGACCCAGATCCAGGACGAGACGGACCGCCTGCACGCCGAGCACGGCGCGGGCGCGATGCGCTGAGGCCACCCCTACCCCACGACGCCCCTTTCGGTGACCACCCACCGGGAGGGGCGTCGTCGTCCCCGGACGACCCGACCTCGGACGGGCCGGCGGCGCGCAGTCGTGGGGACTCGAGCGCCGGAAGGAGCCTGGACGACGGCGACGGCACCCGGTGAACGACGAAGGGCCCGGGAGGACGACCAGTCCTCCCGGGCCCTTCGCGCGGTGTGTCAGTCCAGGTAGTCGCGCAGGACCTGCGAGCGCGAGGGGTGGCGGAGCTTCGACATCGTCTTGGACTCGATCTGACGGATGCGCTCGCGCGTCACGCCGTAGACCTTGCCGATCTCGTCGAGCGTCTTCGGCTGCCCGTCGGACAGGCCGAACCGCATCGACACGACGCCGGCCTCGCGCTCCGAGAGCGTGTCGAGGACCTGGTGCAGCTGCTCCTGCAGGAGCGTGAAGCTCACGGCGTCGGCGGGCACGATGGCCTCGGAGTCCTCGATGAGGTCACCGAACTCGGAGTCGCCGTCCTCGCCGAGAGGCGTGTGCAACGAGATGGGCTCACGACCGTACTTCTGGACCTCGACGACCTTCTCCGGGGTCATGTCGAGCTCCTTGGCGAGCTCTTCGGGCGTGGGCTCACGGCCCAGGTCCTGGAGCATCTGCCGCTGCACGCGGGCAAGCTTGTTGATGACCTCGACCATGTGCACCGGGATGCGGATGGTGCGGGCCTGGTCGGCCATCGCGCGCGTGATCGCCTGGCGGATCCACCACGTCGCGTACGTCGAGAACTTGTAGCCCTTGGTGTAGTCGAACTTCTCGACCGCACGGATGAGACCGAGGTTGCCCTCCTGGATCAGGTCCAGGAACAGCATCCCGCGGCCCGTGTACCGCTTGGCGAGCGAGACGACCAGGCGCAGGTTGGCCTCGAGGAGGTGGTTCTTCGCGCGCTTGCCGTCGTGCGCGATCCACTGCAGCTCACGCTTGAGCTTGCGCTCCAGGTCGTCGCCCTCGGCCGCGAGCTTCTCCTCCGCGAACAGGCCGGCCTCGATGCGCTTGGCGAGCTCGACCTCCTGCTCCGCGTTCAGCAGCGCGACCTTGCCGATCTGCTTGAGGTAGTCCTTCACCGGGTCCGCGGTCGCGCCGGCGGTGACGACCTGCTGCACCGGGGCGTCGTCCTCGTCCGCGTCGGACACGACGAAGCCACGCGCCTCCTCGGCGCCCTCGGTGGCGGCCGCTCCGGTCTTCGCGCCGGCGGTCGTCGCCGCGCCGACCTCCCCGGCGTCCTCGGCCAGGTCGATCTCGAGGTCCTCGACGTCGACCGCGTCGTCCGCGTCGACGTCCTTCGCGGCGCCCGCCTTGGCCGCGGCCGCGGACTTCGTGGCGGTGGACCGGGTGGCGCGCGTGGTCTTGGCGCCCGCGCTCTTCGTGGCGGCCGCCTTCGTCGCACGCGTCGGGGTGGCCGACGGCGCAGCGTCCGACTCGTCGGACGCCGGCTCGGCCGTGGCAGCGCTCGTGGTGCGCGTCGACGAGGCCTTGGGGGCCGCCTTCGCGCGTGCCGTCGTCGTGCTGCGCGGGCTCGCCGCCGCGGCGACCGCGGTCGCGGTGGGGATCTCGACCTCGACGCCTGCACCCGCGAGCGCGCGGAACACCGCCTTCAGCCGCTTGGCGTCGTTGACTGCCGCCTGCTCGCACGCGGTGCGAAAGCTCTCGGCGTCGACGCGGCCGTTGGCGCTCCCGCGGCGCAGGAGCTCCTGCAGTGCGGGGTGCTCGAACTCGCGCGGGAGTGCGGGGATCTGTGTGGAGGGCGCCACAAACCGACCTTTCGGCATCACATGGGGGGCGGTAGGGCCACCAGAGCGGGGGACATGGACCGTGATCAGGGTGCTCGCTCGGGAACTCTCACGGGCTCACACCGACTCTCGCGGCGAGTCGTCGGGCTCGGGTGGACATCTCTATTGTACCGGCGATCCGCGCGCGGAGCGTCGCGACACGTGGCTGCACGCGCTCGTCGTCGGCGGCTTCTCGTGCTCAGTGCTGTGTCACAGGGCGCTTCCGCGCCGGGGCCATGTGGGGTCAACGACCGCGGCACGCCGAAGATTCCCGGCGGACCGTCCTCACCGGGCCGCGGCACGCTCCGGCTTGACCGCGAGCACCGGGCACGGCGCGTCGAGGAGGATGCGTTGCGCGTTGGATCCCAGGATGAGCTTGCCGACCGGGCTGCGTCGTCGCAGGCCGATGACGATCAGGTCCGCGGACGTGCGCTCCGCGACCGCCACGAGGTCCTCCGCGAGGTCGGCCGTGCCGTTCTCGACGCGCACGGTCGCGCCCGCACCCTGGAGCCGTTCCTCGACCCGGCGCAGGTCGTCTCCGCGCACCGTGTCCGCCTCCGGGGACACCGCGGACTCGCCGACCACGACGACGAGCTCGGTCCCGCGGCGGACCGCCTCCGTCGCGGCGGTGTCGAGCGCCTCCCGGCCCTCGGGTGTGCTCAGGTGGGCGACGACGACGGTCATGTGTCCTCCGCGGGGCGGCTCGTCGGAACGGGAGGTGGCGGCGCCACCGTGCCGACCGTACCCGAGCCGACCACGCCCGGACGACCGGAGACCCTCAGCCCCGAGCACGGACCCATCCCGGGGGGACACCGGCGTCGAGGGCGCTCGAGAGCAGGAGCGCGAGACGGTACGAACCGTCCTGGGCGAGCGCCTCCCGCAAGCGCTCGGAGGCTCGGCCCCCGTCGCCGTGCCACCAGGCGATCAGCGCGAGCAGGGTCAGGGCCGGGGCCGCTCGCCGTCGGGCGGCATGGGCGACGACGCCCTCGAGCACGACCCGCGCCGGCTCGGTCTCCTCCGGGTCCGGGACGATGGCGACGGCCGGGTCGACGATCCTCGCGATGGCCTCGCCCGTCCCTGCGTCGACGTCGCCCCCGCCTCGTGCCGTCCGCTCCGGCAGGTCTCCCACACCCGGGACGAACGACAGGAGCACGGCGTCCCGGACGGGGACGGCCTCGAGGGCCGCCTCGACGCGGCCGAGCAGGGTGGGCGAGAGCTCCGGGGGGCTCCCGGGGGCCGCGCCCGCGGCGAGCGCCACCGCGCGCCGCCAGGCGGCGAGGCCCTCCTGTCTCCAGGTGGACGCCTCGGACGCCGGCCGCCCGGACGACCGGACCCTCGCGCGGCGCGACGCCCGCGCGGCGCTGCGGCGGGCGTCAGGAGCGGCGGGCGGGATCCGGAACGCGTCCTCCCGGGTGTCGGCGACGCTCGCACCCGCGAGCACCATGTGAGCCCCGACCTCGCTCGACTCGAGCTCGCTCGCAGGCCGACCTCCCGGTGGGCAGCAGACCGGGTCGTCGCAGTCGAGGCAGCCCCAGCCCGTCGTCGTGACGACCCACACGTCGGTCGGTCCGAACGTGTCCTCGACCGTCTCGCGGCAGTGCTCGACGGCGGCCCGTGCGCGGGCGGCCTCCGGGCCGCCGGCGCGCAGCGGCGCGTCGGTGTACACGACGACGGCGGCCCGGGACGCGCCGTCGGCGGACAGGTGGGCGAGCACCGTGCGCGCGACCTGCGGCCCGTGCTCGAGGTCCGCGACGTCGTCGATGTCGACGCGCGCGACGAGGCCGACGCGGCCGCGCGGGCCGCGCAGCCCCACGAGCACGACGCTCTCGTGCGGCCGGTAGCCGAGACGGAAGGGGACGTAGGCGAGCAGCTCGCGCGGGCCGCGGGCCCGGATCAGGGTCGACATGGTCGCCATCCCAGCCGCTCCGGCGCCCGCGCGGGGGTTCGCTCGCGCGGCTGTGGACACGGCCAGAGGTTGTGGTCGACCGTCCTGGCAGCTGCTGGCCCGATCCCGCCACGATGACTACGGTGTGCGCGTGCCCCTTCGACCGCCTCGCGCCTCCGACGTCCGCGCGGTCCCGGCCCTCGTCCTCGCCGCCCTGCTCGTCGTGGCGCTCACCGCGTGCGGCCCGGCGGGGAGCGACGACGCACCCGACGCCGCACCCACCGATCGGGGTCGGCTCGCGGACGACCCCGACGAGACGCACGGCCCCGACGACGCACCGGTCGCGGCGCCGGGCACCCCGCTGCCCGAGTACGACGTCGCCTCGGCGGTCGGCGACCTCGCCCAGGGCTTTCCCGCCGAGCTCGTGCCCGTCGCCCCCGGCTCCCAGGTCCTCGCGAGCTCGGCTCGTCCGTCCGACGACGGCACCCTCACCGCGATCACGCTCAACCTGCGCTCGGAGGACTCCGTCGACGCGCTCACCGCCTACTATGCGGAGACCCTCGGTGCCGCTGGTTTCACGGTCTCGCCATCGGCCGTCCCGAGCGCGCTCACGTCGCTGACGACGTTCGTCCGCGCCCCGGCGGCCGACGCGCCCGCCGAGTCGGTGGCGGTGGGCATCTTCGACGACGAGGCCGAGCGCCTCGTGACGATCAGCGGCCAGGTCGTCGGCGGCTGACCTCCGTCGCATAGGCTGCCCCCGTGCCGAACGGGACCCCCAGCGCCTCCGCCCCCCACGCCGGTCCGTCCGAGGACGAGCAGGCCACCCCGACGAGCCTCGTCGACCGTGAGGGCGTGCGCGCCGGCGTCGACGCGGCGCTGAGCAGGGCGTGCGCCGGGCTCGCCGACGAGCTCGCCACGACGCACCCGGACGCCGCACCGCTCGTCCGGGCCACCGAGGAGCTCCTCGCGGGCGGCAAGCGGCTCCGCGCGGCGTTCTGCTACTGGTCGTGGCGGGCGCACGGGGGCGACCCGGAGGACCCGCGGCGCGACGTCGTGCTGCGCGCCGGAGCGGCGCTCGAGCTGTTCCAGGCCGCGGCGCTCTTCCACGACGACGTCATGGACGCGTCCGACACGCGACGCGGGCGGCCGACGGCGCACCGGGCCTTCGCCGGGCTGCACCACCGCTCGGGGTGGCACGGGGACGCGGACCGGTACGGCGAGAGCACCGCGATCCTGCTCGGCGACCTGGCGCTCATCGGGAGCCACCGGGAGCTGGGGGACGCGCTGGCCACGGTCCCGGACGACGTCGCCGGGCGCAGCCGCAGCGTCTTCGGGCGCATGCAGACCGAGGTGACGGTCGGCCAGTACCTGGACGTCCACGCGCAGGCCCTTCCCTGGGGCGAGGACCCGGCCGCTGACGAGGAGCGCGCCCGCGCCGTCGTCCGGTCGAAGTCGGCGCGCTACTCCGTCGAGCACCCGATCGCGCTCGGGGCCGCGCTCGCGGGCGCCGACGACGCCCAGGTCGCAGCGACCGGCACGTTCGGGCTGCCCGTCGGAGAGGCCTTCCAGCTCCGCGACGACGTGCTCGGCGTGTTCGGCGACGCCCAGGTCACCGGCAAGCCCGCCGGCGACGACCTGCGCGAGGGCAAGCGCACCGTCCTGGTGATCCGTGCCCTCGCCGCGGCGTCGCCCGAGCAGCGGACGCTGCTGCTCGACCGCCTCGGGGACCCCGCGCTCGACGCCGCGTCGGTCGGGCACCTGCGGGAGGTTCTCGTCGCCACCGGTGCCCTCGCGTCGGTCGAGGCGCTCATCGACGACCTCACCGACCGGGCGTTCGTCGCCCTCGGTGGCGTCGACCTCCAGGAACCGGGAGCGCAGATGCTCGCCGCGCTCTCGCGCGCCGCCGTCGAACGCTCGGCCTGACGGCGCCTGTCAGGCGAGCGACTGGGCGATGCGCCGCACGTGCGCCTTGCGACCCTTGACCAGGGCGTCGATCGGCGACTCCCCCAGCTCCTCCTCGGTGCGGAAGAGCCAGCCGATGATCTCCTCGTCACGGAACCCGGCGTCGGTCAGCACGGCGATCGTCCCCTGCAGGCTCGCGAGCACGCCGAGGCGGCCGTCGCCGGAGGGCTGCTTCGCGTTCGCCGGCTCGATGAGGTGCAGCGGCACGAGGAAGCGTGCGGGCACCTGGAACGTCGTGCGCTCGCCGCGCCGCATCCCGACGACGCGGCGCTCCTGGACGATGCTGCGCGCTCTGCCGACGTCGGTGCCGAGAGCCTCGGCGAAGTCGGGCAGGGAGAGCCACTCCCCCACGAGGGCGTCGAGCTCGGCGGAGCGGTCGACGGAGGGATCGGTCGAGGGGTCGGTGGTCGCGTCGTGATCGGTCACGGGGCAAGCCTACGGCGCCTGCACAGGACGCCCACGACCCGACCGCCCGGGCTCACCGGAACGGCGCCGGTCGCCGCCTAGACTGCCACCGTGGCCACCGTGACGACCGATCCCCTCGTAGGCCGCCTGGTCGACGGGCGCTACGAGGTCGTGTCGCGCATCGCGCGCGGCGGCATGGCCACGGTGTACCTCGCGGTCGACCGCCGGCTCGACCGCGACGTCGCGCTCAAGGTCATGCACCCGCACCTCGCCGAGGGGGCGACGGGGGCCGACTTCGTCTCGCGCTTCCGGCGCGAGGCACGCGCCGCGGCCCGGCTCACGCACCCGGGTCTCGTCGCGGTCTACGACCAGGGCCTCGACGGCGACACGAGCTACCTGACCATGGAGTACGTCGCGGGGACGAACCTGCGGCGCGTGATGCTCTCGGAGGGGACCCTCACCCTGGGCCGCACGCTCGACGTGCTGAGCGAGGTCCTGGACGCGCTCGCCGCCGCGCACCGCGCGGGCCTCGTGCACCGCGACATCAAGCCCGAGAACGTCCTGCTCGACGCGGACGGCCGTCTCAAGGTGACGGACTTCGGGCTCGCGCGCGCCGTCAACGAGGTCACGTCCACGACGACGGGGACGATCCTCGGCACGGTGGCCTACCTCTCGCCCGAGCTCATCGCGACCGGCGCGTGCGACGCGCGCACCGACGTGTACGCCGTCGGGATCCTCGCGTACGAGATGGTCCTCGGCTCCGTGCCGTACGTCGGCTCCACCCCCATCCAGGTCGCGTTCCAGCACGTCAACAACGACGTCCCGCCGCCGTCGGACACCGCACCCTGGCTCCCGCCCGAGCTCGACGACCTCCTGTGCGCGCTCGCCGCGCGCGACCCGGCGGACCGGCCGGCCGACGCCGGCGCGGCACTCGCCCTCGTCCGCTCGGTCCGCGCGGCGCTCGACCCCGCGGACCTGGAGCGGCGCGTGGACCCGCCCGCCGCGCCCGACGACGCGGCGCACGCGGCAGCTGCCCCCGCGACCGGTGCGGTGCCCCGCTGGGCCCCCGACGAGGCCGACGGGGTCGATGGGGCCGACGACGCCGGACCCGCCCCCACCGCCTCGCTCGCGACGCTCAGCCTCCGCGACCGGGAGGCCGCAGGACTCACCGAACCGCTCGCCGTCGGGCACCTCATGGTGCCGACGACGCAGCCCGGGCCGCCGCACCCGTCCCGGGACGGCGGCCGGAGGCGTGGGCGCGCCGTCCGCGCGCTCGTCTGGACGCTCGTCGTGCTCCTGGTGCTCGCCCTCGGCGGCGGCGGCGCGGCCTGGTGGTTCACGTCCGGGCCCGGCGCGTACACGACCGTCCCGGACGGTCTGACCGGGGTCTCGCAGGCGGAGGCGAGCGCCGTCCTGGACGACGCAGGTCTGGAGGTGACGGTCGACGAGCGCTACGACGACACCGTGCCCGCGGGCGCGATCGTGTCGACCGACCCGCCGTCGGGCGACGCGGTGCGCAAGGACGGCAGCGTCCAGCTCGTGGTGTCCCAGGGCGTGCGGATGCTCACCGTGCCGACCGGTCTGGTCGGGTCGACGCAGGTCGAGGCCGCGGCGGCCGTCGAGGGCGCCGACCTGACCCTCGGCGAGCCGGTGACGCAGCACCACGACGAGGTGCCGGCAGGCCAGGTCATGGCCGTCACCGACCCCGACGGCGCGGCGATCGAGGAGGGCTCGACGATCCGGCACGACGTGCCCGTCGTCCTCACCGTCTCGGCCGGACCGGCGCCGGTCGTCGTCCCCCAGGTCACGGGGTCCGAGAAGGACTCCGCGGTCCGCACCCTGGAGGACGCAGGGCTCGTCGTCGACGTCACCGAGGAGTACTCGGAGTCGGTGGCCGCCGGTCTCGTCGTGCGGCAGTCTCCGGAGCAGGGCACCGACGCCGTCCGCACCGACACCGTCTCGGTCGTCGTCTCGCTCGGCCCGCCGCTCGTCGAGGTGCCGAACACCAACACCCGCAACGTCGCGGACGCCGAGAAGCTCCTGAAGGACGCGGGCTTCGAGGTCGAGATCCGCTACCCGCAGGGCATCCACCCGCTCAACATCGTCTACGCCCAGGACCCGCCGGGCGGCGACGGCAGGACGGCCCCCAAGGGCTCGACGATCGTCCTCAACGTCTTCTGACACGATCGCCCGGGGCACCCCCGGGCGACGGTGACGGACCTGGTCGAAGTTCTCAGCGCCGCAGCATCTCCGCGACCTGGAACGCCATCTCGAGCGACTGCTGGTGGTTGAGCCGCGGGTCGACGAGCGTCTCGTAGCGCAGGGCCAGCCCCGCGTCGTCGATCTCCTCGGACCCGCCGAGCACCTCCGTGACGTCGTCGCCGGTGAGCTCGACGTGCAGCCCGCCGGGGACGGTCCCCGCCGCACGGTGGACCTCGAAGAACCCGCGGACCTCGTCGAGCACGTCGTCGAACCGGCGCGTCTTGTACCCGCTCGCGGACGTGATGGTGTTGCCGTGCATGGGGTCGGTCACCCAGGTGACGGGGACCTCCTCGCGCGCGACGGCCTCCACGAGCGGGGGCAGCGCCTCGCGGACCCGGCCCGCACCCATGCGCGAGATGAACGTGAGACGGCCGGGGACCCGGCCCGGGTTGAGGCGCTCGGCGAGGGCGAGCGCGTCGTCCGGCGACGTCGTCGGGCCGAGCTTGACGCCGATCGGGTTGGCGACGCGCGACAGGAACTCGACGTGCGCGCCGTCGAGCTGGCGCGTGCGCTCCCCGATCCACAGGAAGTGCGCGGACGTGTCGTACGCGTCGCCCGTACGCGCGTCGAACCGCGTGAGCGCGCGCTCGTAGTCGAGCACGAGGGCCTCGTGGCTGACGAAGAACTCGACCGTTCGCAGCGCGTCGAAGTCCGCGCCGCACGCGTCCATGAAGCGGATCGCGCGGTCGATCTCGGACGCGGTCTGCTCGTAGCGCGCGTACGCGGGGTTGCGCATGAAGCCGCGGTTCCACTCGTGGACCTGGCGCAGGTCGGCGAAGCCGCCGGTGGTGAAGGCGCGCACGACGTTCCACGTCGCGCTCGAGATCTGGTACGCCTCGACGAGCCGCTCGGGGTCGGGGACGCGCGACGCCGCGGTGAACGCGTGGCCGTTGATCATGTCGCCGCGGTAGGCCGGCAGCGTGACGCCGTCGCGCGTCTCGCTGTCGGAGCTGCGCGGCTTCGCGTACTGCCCCGCCATGCGCCCCATCTTCACGACCGGCATGCTCGCGCCGTGCGTGAGGATGACCGCCATCTGGAGGATGGTGCGGATCTTGTTGCGGATGCGGTCGGCGTTGGCCTCCGCGAACGTCTCGGCGCAGTCGCCGCCCTGGAGGAGGAACGCCTCGCCCCGGCTCGCCGCGGCGAGCCGGGAGCGCAGGGTGTCCGCGGCGGCGGGCACCACGAGCGGCGCGGAGGCCGACAGGCGCTCGCGCACTTCGGCGAGCGCCGCCTCGTCCGGCCACGTCGGCTGCTGGAGCGCGACGAGGGAACGGAATCGGTCGAGGTCGGTGCCGACCTCCGGCTCGCTCGTGGTGGTCATCGCGGTGCCGCCGGCGTCAGTGCGCGGCCGGGGCGGCGGCGACGAGCGGCTGACCGATGCCGTCGAGCAGCTCGCCGAACCACGCCTGCGTGACGTCGAACGCCTTGCCGCCCGCGATGCGCGGGAACTCGATCGCGCGCAGGCGGTCGCCCTGCTCCTCGTCGTGGCCGATGACGCCGGACTCGCCGCGCAGCGCGCACTCGACCGCGAGGTCGGTCATCGACTTGATGAGGCGCAGGTCCTCGGCGTTCGCGGCCGCGGCGCGCGAGTAGTAGCCGGACTTCTGGACCATGACCTTCTCGGCGCCCAGCTTCTCGGCGAACTGCTTCGCGAACCACTGGCCGGGGTTGACCGTGTCGAGCTTGACGTGGCCGAACGGGTCGCGCTCGACCGTCTCCCCCGCGGCCTCGAGCTGCGCGACGATCTCGTGCATGCCCGCGCCCTCGGACAGGAAGATGTTGACGTTGCCCTGCGTGTCCATGATCGCCTTGAGGCGCTCCGCCTCGGCATCGATGTCGAGGGCGAGCTCAGGCAGGAAGACGGCGTGCACGTCCCAGCGCTCGCGCGTCAGCCCGAGAGCCGGGGCCCACTCCTGGGCGTCGAGCCACTTGCGGTACTCCGCCGCCGACGCCGCGGTGAGCCAGCCGCAGTGCCGGCCCATGACCTCGTGCACGATGAGCATGCGCGGGCCCGAGCGGTGCTCGCCGATGACGTTCGCGGCGAAGCCCGCGGCCTCCTCGGCCGCGGTCCACGCGCCGAGCGACTGGCGGATCGGGATCACGTCGTTGTCGATCGTCTTGGGCAGGCCCACGACCGTGAGCTCGTACCCGTTGTCGTGCAGGTAGGCCGCGAGGTCGGCAGCGGTCGTGTTGGTGTCGTCGCCGCCGATGGTGTGGAGCACGTCCACGCCGTCGGTCTTGAGCTGCTCGGCCGCGACCTGCAGCGGGTCCTGGCCCTCCTGGACGAGACCGCGCTTGACGCAGTCCTTCGCGTTCGTCAGCTTGACGCGCGAGTTGCCGATCGGGGAGCCGCCGAAGCGGTGCAGGAGACCGGCCTGCTTGCGGCCCTCGTCGTCCACGACGATCTTCGTGCCCGTGAGCAGGCCGTGGTAGCCGTACTGGTAGGCGATGATCTCGATCTCCGGGTCCAGCTCGGTGTACCGCTCGATGAGCCCGCCGACGGCGGAGGACAGGCACGGGGCGAAGCCGCCCGCGGTGAGGAGGGCGACGCGACGAACCGACATGTGAACTCAGAACCTCTCGTGGGACGGGATCCGTGGGACGGGATCTGCTGGCGCCCGGCCCTGCCGCCCGTCGTGCTCGCGCGGGCGACGGCGGAGGTGGGCGCCACGAGGCCGGCGACGGACCGCGGTGCTCGCGGTCCGGTCAGCCCGGCTCAGTCTACTGACGCGGCGTCGGGCTCCGACGGCGGTTCCGGCACCTGGACGTCGGGGACGGGACGCCCGCCGGGGGCACCTCCGCCGTGCTCGACCTCCTGGTGACCGGCGGCGATCCGGGCCTTCGCCGTCGCCGCGTAGATGTCGACGTACTCCTGCCCCGACAGCCGCATGATCGCGTACATGATCTCGTCCGCCACCGAGCGCAGGATGAAGCGGTCGTTCTCCATGCCGCGGTAGCGCGAGAAGTCGAGCGGCTCGCCGACCACGATCCCGATGCGCATGGGCTTGGGGATGACCTTGCCGATCGGCTGGGCGATGTTGGTCCCGATCATCGCGACGGGGACCACGGGCGCACCGGACTCGAGCGCGAGGCGCGCGACGCCGGTCTTGCCGCGGTACAGCCGGCCGTCCGGGCTGCGCGTGCCCTCCGGGTAGATGCCGAAGAGGTCGCCGTCGCGCAGGACGCGCAGGCCGGTGCTCAGCGCGGCCTCGCTCGCCTTGCCGCCCGCACGGTCGACCGGGATGGTGCCGACCCCGCGCATGAAGCCCGCGGTCAGGCGTCCTTTGACCCCGGTCCCCGTGAAGTAGTCGGACTTCCCGAGGAACTGCACCTTGCGGCCCAGGACCAACGGGAGGATGAACGAGTCGATGACGGCGAGGTGGTTGCTCGCCAGGATCGCCCCGCCGGAGTCCGGCACGTTCTCCACGCCCCGCGTCCAGGGACGGTAGAGCACCCGGAGCAGGGGCCCGACCATCACCTGCTTCATGAACCAGTAGAACAACGTTCCTCCTCGCGGGGTCCCGGCACGGGACGTGCATCCGACTCTAGAGTGATTGTCATGGCCGCACCGAATGCCCAGCCGGACGCCGGACCCCCCGACGACGTCCCGGAGCCCTCCCCGGACGGGACGCCCGAGCCCGCCGGCACCGAACGTCCGGACCCCGACCGCACCGACCCCGACGACGGGACCGACGTCACCGGTCCCGGCAGCGCCGTGCCCGCTCCCGGCGACGACGGGGCCACCGCCGGGGCACCCGCCGAGAAGGGCGACGAGAACCTGGACGTGGACGCACGCTGGGCGGGCATCGTCGCCGAGCTCGGCGACCTGTCCGACCTCGACCCGGGCCCGGTCCGCCCTGCCCCGGGCGACGGCGAGGCCCCGGGCCGCCGGACACCGTCGGCCACCGGTGAGGCACCGCGCGGGCGGGACGTGCTCGGATCCGTCCCGGTCGCCCCGTGGGTCCAGCCGTCCGGGCCGCGCGACTGGCCCGCGACGCCCGAGGTGGAGGCGCTCGAGGAGGCCGAGAGCCACTTCGTGCCCCCGGACCCGCCGCTCGTCCTCGGTCGTGACCCGCTGCTGACGATGGCGTGGTCGCTCGTCGTCGGCGTGCCCGTGGTCCTGCTCGTGCTGCTCGTGGTCGCGCGCCCGTTCCCGGTCGTCGTGGCACAGGTGGGCGGGCTCGCCTTCCTCGCGGGCCTCGCCGTGCTGCTGTGGCGCATGCCGCACCGGCGCGACGACGACCGGGGGCCGGGCGCCGTCGTGTGACCGTGCCGTGGGCGGGGAGGTCGCCGGACCGCCCCGCCCGCGGTCACGTCAGCGGCGCGCGAGATCGGCCGCGCCGACGATGCCGGCCTCGTTGCCGTGCTCGGCGAGCTCGATCTTCGCCTCGGGCCGGTGTCCGCGGGCCGAGAGCTGGTCGGCGAACGCACGGCGGACGGGCTGGAGGAGCAGGTCTCCCGCCGCGCCGACGCCGCCGCCGATGACGATGAGCTCCGGGTCGAGCAGCGCGGTCACGGAGGCCGCACCCTCGCCGATCCAGCGGCCCAGGTTCGCGAGGAGCTCGACGGCGAGGTCGTCCCCCTCCTGCGCGGCCTGCGTGATCTGGGGGCCCGTCAGCTTGTCGGCGTCGCCGCCGCACAGCTCGAGGAGGCGGCGCGCGCGGTCGGGCTGCGCGATGAGCGCGCCCTGGCCGTCGCGCACGAGCGCCGTGCCGGAGGCGTACTGCTCCCAGCAGCCCTCGTGCCCGCACCCGCAGTAGTGCCCGCCGGGCACGACGCGCATGTGGCCCACCTCGGCGGCGACGCCCCACTTGCCGCGGACGAGCTGACGGTCGACGACGATCGCGCCGCCGAGCCCCGTGCCCACGGTCAGCATGAGCATGTCGCTCGCGTCGCGCGCCACGCCGAACTGGAACTCGGCCCAGCCGGCGGCGTTCGCGTCGTTCTCGACGACGATGCTCACGTCGTCGTCCCCGATGAGGTCGCGCACGTTGCGCGCCAGGGGGTACTCGCGCCACGCGATGTTCGGCGCGAAGAGCACCGAGGTGCGGTCGGGGCTGACGAACCCGGCGGCGGCGAGGCCGACGGCGCCGACCTCGTGGTCGGCGGACAGCTCGGCGTACACCTCGGCGATCGCACGATCGATGCTCGCGACGTCGTCCGGCTCGGTGTCGCGACGCGTCTGGGCGAGGATCTCACCCGTCTCGTCGACGACGCCGGCCGCGATCTTCGTCCCGCCGATGTCCACACCGATGGCGTGCATGTCCCGTCCTCACTCGCTAGATGTCGCTGACCGAGCCGATGCCGGGCGCCCGCGGCCGGGCACGCGAGGACGCGTCGGGCCGGAACTCCACGCACGCGCGAAACGTTGCGCAAGCAGCGCACAGCGACTGAAGCCTACCGACATCCGGTGGTCCGCGGCACGCACCGCCACTGGGTAGGGTTCTCCCACCGTCGACTACTGCCACTGGAGCCAGCATGGACGAGATCAGCGCCCCACGGATCGTCGAAGTCGATCCGTCGAAGAACCTCAACGACCTTCTCGCGAGCCGCGTCGCGGCCGACCCGGCGGCACCCATGGTGGAACGCCCGACGGGCCCGGGCGGGGCGTGGGAGGCTCTCAGCGCGCAGGAGTTCGACGCCGAGGTCGTCGCCGTCGCGAAGGGGCTCGTCGCGCGCGGCGTCCAGCCCGGCGACCAGGTGGGCATCATGTCGCGGACGCGGTACGAGTGGACGCTCCTCGACTGGGCGTCGTGGGCCGCGGGCGCCGTGCCCGTGCCGCTGTACGAGACGTCGAGCGCCGAGCAGGTCCAGTGGATCCTGTCCGACGCCGACGTGCGTCTGCTCGTCGTCGAGACCGAGGCGCACGCCGCGACCGCGGAGTCGGTGCGGCAGGGAGCACCGTCGCTCGGCGACGTGCTCGTGATCGACAGCGGGGCGATCGCGACGCTCACCGCGGACGGCGCCGACGTGGACGACGCGGAGATCGTGCGCCGACGCGGTCTCGCCGACCTCGCCGACGTGGCGACCATCATCTACACCTCGGGCACGACGGGTCGCCCGAAGGGCGCCGAGCTGACGCACGAGAACTTCTACTCGCTCACGGTCAACGCGGTCGAGGCCGTGCCCGAGGTCTTCAAGCAGCCCGGGGCGCGCACGCTGCTGTTCATGCCGCTCGCGCACGTGTTCGCACGCTTCATCGGCGTGCTGGTCGTGGCAGGCGGGACGGTGCTCGGCCACACCCCGGACACGAGGACGCTCCTCGCCGACCTCGGCACCTTCAAGCCGACCTACATCCTCTCGGTGCCGCGCGTGTTCGAGAAGGTCTACAACTCCTCGGAGCAGAAGGCGGCCGCGGGCGGCAAGCTGAAGATCTTCCACTGGGCCGCGGCGACGGCGATCGCGTACTCGCGCGCGCTCGACGACCCCAAGGGCCCCGGAATCGGCCTCAAGGTGCAGCACAAGGTCGCCGACGCGCTCGTGTTCAAGAAGCTGCGCCACGCGCTGGGTGGGCACGCGAAGTTCGCCGTCTCGGGCGGTGCGCCGCTCGGCGAGCGGCTCGGGCACTTCTACCGCGGCATCGGGATCCGGATCCTCGAGGGCTACGGCCTCACCGAGACGACGGCGCCCACGGCGGTCAACCGACCGTCGGCCACCCGGATCGGCACGGTCGGCACGCAGCTCCCCGGGTGCGCCGTGCGGATCGGTGCGGACGGCGAGATCCTCCTCAAGGGGCACCACGTGTTCCGCGGCTACCACGGCAACGAGCAGGCGACGCAGGAGGCGTTCGACGACGGCTGGTTCCGCACGGGCGACCTCGGCTCGCTCGACGAGGACGGGTTCCTGCGGATCACCGGTCGCAAGAAGGAGATCATCGTCACCGCCGGCGGCAAGAACGTGGCGCCCGCGATGCTCGAGGACCGGATCCGCGCGCACGCGCTCGTGTCGCAGTGCGTCGTGGTCGGCGACCAGAAGCCGTTCATCGGGGCGCTCGTCACGCTCGACCCGGAAGGGCTGCCCGGATGGGCCGCCATGCACGGCAAGGGCGAGCTGACCGTCGAGCAGGCGGCGAAGGACGCCGACGTCCTGGCGGCGCTCGACGCGGCCGTGACGCGCGCGAACCAGGCCGTCTCGCGGGCGGAGTCCATCCGCAAGTTCACCGTCCTCACCACGGACTTCACCGTCGAGAACGGGTATCTCACGCCGTCCCTCAAGGTGAAGCGCTCGGAGGTGCTCAAGGCCTTCGCCGCCGACGTCGACGCGATCTACGCCGACGGCGCGGCCCCCGTGCGCTGACCTGCCACCGCTCCTGGCGACGGCCCCCCGGCACGATCCGGGGGGCCGTCGTCGTCCGGGGCCGTCGTCTGTCGGAGGGCATGGCTAGCCTTCCCGCCATGTCACCGAGCCCGTTGCTGTCGCCTCACCGGACGGGTCCGGCGGGAGCAGCGGCGGCGACCGTCGGGTCGCCGGTCCAGGCGTCGTTCGAGGACCTGGGCACCCCGCTGAGCGACGTGACGTTCGTCGTCGTCGACCTCGAGACGACGGGCGGGTCGCCGGCCGCCGAGGGCATCACGGAGATCGGGGCCGTCAAGGTCCGCGGCGGCGAGGTGCTGGGCGAGTTCCAGACGCTCGTGGACCCGGGACGGCCGGTACCGGCCTTCGTCGCGCGCCTCACGGGGATCACGTCGGCGATGGTCGCCACGGCACCGCGGATCGAGGCGGTCCTGCCGAGCTTCCTCGAGTTCGCGCGCGACGCGGTCCTCGTGGCCCACAACGCGCCGTTCGACGTGTCGTTCCTCAAGGCAGCGTGCGCCGCGGCCGGGTACGAGTGGCCGGGCAACCAGGTGCTCGACACCGTGCCCCTCGCGCGGCGCGTCGTCACGCGCGACGAGGCGCCGAACCACAAGCTCTCGACGCTCGCGGCGCTCTTCCGCGCGACCGTCACGCCCGACCACCGCGCGCTCGCCGACGCGCGCGCGACGGTCGACGTGCTGCACGCCCTGCTCGGCCGCCTCGGCCCCCTCGGCGTGACGCACCTCGAGGACCTCGCCACCGCGACCGACCCCGTGCCGCAGGACGTCCGGCGCAAGCGCCACCTCGCGGACGGTCTGCCGGACGCGCCGGGCGTGTACCTCTTCCGCGGTCCGGGCGACGAGGTGCTGTACGTCGGGACGTCGACCTCCATCCGGCGCCGGGTGCGCTCGTACTTCACCCGGTCGGAGAAGCGTGCGCGCATCACCGAGATGGTCCGCATCGCGCACGCCGTGACCCCGGTCGTGTGCGCGACGCCGCTCGAGGCGCAGGTGCGCGAGCTGCGCCTGATCGCCGAGCACTCGCCCCGGTACAACCGGCGCTCGCGCCACCCCGAACGCATGGCGTGGGTGCGGCTGACCCACGAGGCGTACCCGCGCCTGTCGGTCGTGCGCGACGTGCGGGCGCCGGCCGCCCACATCGGCCCGTTCGCGTCGGGCAAGCAGGCCCAGGCCGCGGTCGACGCGCTCCACGACGCCTTCCCGATCCGGCAGTGCAGCCGGCGCCTGCCGGTCGTCGCGAGCAGCGGCGCGAGCGCGTGCGTGCTCGCCGAGATGGGTCGCTGCTCCGCGCCCTGCGTCGCGAGGACGCCGGACGCGGGCTACGCGGCGGTCGCCGAAGCCGTCCGGGGGGCGCTCGAAGGGGATCCGTCGCAGGTCGTCGCCGAGCTCGGCCGGCGCATCTCGGCGCTCGCGCAGGACGAGCGGTACGAGCAGGCGGGCGAGGTCACGCACCGGCTCCGGGCGTTCCTCGCCGGTGCGGGGCGGGCGCAGCGGCTGGCCCCGCTGTCCGCGTGCGAGGAGCTCGTCGCCGCACGCGAGACGGACGACGGCGGGTGGGAGATCGTCGTCGTCCGCCACGCGCGCCTCGCCGCGACGGGCGTGAGCCCTCCGGGCGAGGACCCGTGGCCGCTCGTGCGGGCGCTCGTCGCGACAGCGGAGAGCGTCGCGGCGCCCGTGCCGCCCGCCCCGGCGTGCCACCCCCACGAGGCCGAGATCGTGCTCGCGTGGCTCGAGCAGCCCGGGGTGCGCCTCGTCGAGGTGACCGGCACGTGGACCTCCCCCGTGCGTTCCGCCCGGTCCCACGTCGATCCCGCCGTCACGGCCCGCGAGGTGGCCCGGCACGGCGTGCCCGCAGACGCCGCAGGCTCGGTCGTAGAGTGGGCGCACGACGACGACCCGTCCCCGGAGGAACCATGCTCACCGCCATCGTCCTGATCGACACCGATCCCGCGCGCATCCCGGAGGTCGCCTCGGAGGTCGCCGACCTCAAGGGCGTCAGCGAGGTCTACTCGGTCACCGGCAAGGCGGACCTCGTCGCGATGGTCCGCGTGCAGGAGCACGACCAGCTCGCCGACGTGATCGCCGACCGCATCAGCAAGGTCGCCGGCGTCGTCCGGACCGAGACCTTCATCGCCTTCCGCGCGTACTCCAACGTCGACCTCGAGCAGGCGTTCGCCCTGGGGCTCGACGACTGACGGTCAGTCCCGGGCGGCCGCCTCGGCCCAGCGCGTGAGAACCCCGCGAGCGGCGCCCGAGTCGACGCTCGCGGCGGCCAGCTCGTAGGCCGCCCGCAGCCTCTCCACGAGCGATCCGTCCGTCGTGCCCGGGAGGGTCGCGTCCGCGACGAGCGCCGCGGCCGCGTTGAGCAGGACGGTCTCGCGCACGGGACCGGGCTCGCCGTCCAGGAACCGGCGCGTGACCTCGGCGTTGTGCGCCGCGTCCCCGCCCCGCAGGTCCTCGACGGTGATGGGCTCGAGCGCGAGGTCGGCGACCGGGTCGAGCCGGTGCTCGACGACCGCGCCGTCACGCACCTCCCAGATCGTCGCCGTCCCGGTCGCGGCGAGCTCGTCGAGGCCGTCGTCGCCGCGGAAGACGAGTGCCGACGTGCCGCGCGCCGCGAGCACCCCGGCGATGAGCGGCGCCATGCGCCGGTCGGCCACCCCGATGGCCGCGGCCGGCGGCTGCGCCGGGTTCGTCAGCGGACCGAGCACGTTGAACGCGGTGGGGATGCCCAGCTCCTTGCGGGCGACGCCCGCGTGGCGCATGGACGGGTGGAACACCATCGCGAAGCAGAACGTGATGCCGGCCTCGTCCGCGATCCGCGCGACGCGCTCCGGACCGTGGTCGAGCCGGATCCCGAGGGCCTCGAGCACGTCCGCCGCGCCCGACGAGGACGTCGCGGCCCGGTTGCCGTGCTTGACCACGCGCGGTCCGGCGCCGGCCACGACGAGGGAGGCCATCGTCGACACGTTAACCGTGTGGGCCTGGTCCCCTCCCGTGCCGACGATGTCGACGGACGGACCCTCGACGGTGAACCTGCTGGCGTGCTCGAGCATCGCGTCGGCGAGCCCGGTCAGCTCGGCGACCGTCTCGCCCTTGGCCCGCAGCGCCACGAGGAAGCTCCCGAGGCGCACCGGGGACACCTCGCCGGACATGACCTGGTCCATCGCCCACGCCGCGTCGTCGACCGACAGGTCCCGTCCCGCGACGAGACCGGCGAGCATCGCCGGCCACGACCGCGTCGCTCCCGTCGGACCCGGTGTCGTGCTGGCGGGATGGGAGGTGGCGGTCACGAGGTCCTGCCCTTCGGCTGGTCGGTCACGGGGTGCCGGCGGCACCCAGCAGGTCGGCGACGGCGCGCTGCAGCTCCACCGCGTCGAACGGACGCGGCACCGCGTCGTCGGCGAGCGACCACGATGCTAGCCAACCGTCCTGCGGCCTGCCGGTGAGGACCAGGACCGGTGGGCAGCGGTAGATCTCGTTCTTCAGCTGGCGGCACAGGCCCATGCCGCCGGCCTTGTCGGCCTCCCCGTCGAGCACGAGCAGGTCCCAGCCACCCGAGTCGGCGGCGGAGACGACGGCGTCGGACGTGGCGACCTCGTGCCACTCGATGTCGGGGCTGCCGGCTCGCAGCCTGCGCCCGACGGCGAGCCGCACCTGCTCGCGCACGCTCACGTCGTCGCTGTAGAGCAGGATGCGCGGCGCGCGCGCCTGGGGCGCCGCGGCGTCCCCGTGCGTGGTCGTCACGGTCGTCGTCATCGTCGTCACCGTCACCTTCGTCCTCGGCGGTCGGAGCGGACGGGCGAGGGAGCCCGGCTCACGCTGGCATCTTGGCACGTCCGGGGTCCTCGCAGCACCCCCGGACGCTCGTTCCACAGGGAGTCGTCCGCCCGCTGACCAGCGGCGGGGCGCGCCGATTTCATGGCACTTCACGGGGATCCGTCACCAAGTGCAGGTCCGCGTGGGAAGATCTGGAGACTTTGTGAGATTCACCGCCTCCGGGTGGCACGCCCGGTGCCGCGAACCACCCTGTCGTCGGCCATAATGGCTGGTGTGTCGACCGCAACGGCTGCCCCCCACGCCCATCAGCACGTGAGCGTCAACCGACCGAACCCCGTCTCGGTCGGGACGATCGTGTGGCTGGCCAGCGAGCTCATGTTCTTCGCCGGCCTGTTCGCCATGTACTTCACCGTCCGCTCGGTGATGCCTGCCGAGGAGTGGGCCGCACAGGCAGAGAAGCTCAACCTTCCCTTCGCCCTGACGAACACCATCGTGCTGGTCCTGTCGTCGGTGACGTGCCAGCTCGGGGTGATGGCGGCGGAGCGTTTCCAGCCCGTCCGCACCGGCTCGATCTGGCAGATCAACCGCTGGGGCATGAACGAGTGGATCACGCTGACGTTCCTCATGGGCGCCTTCTTCATCGGCGGCCAGGTCTTCGAGTACGCGGAGCTCGTCGAGCACGGCGTCTCGATCTCGTCCACGCCGTACGGCTCGGTCTTCTACATCACGACGGGCTTCCACGGCCTGCACGTGGTCGGCGGACTCATCGCCTTCCTGTTCCTTCTGGGCCGCTCGTTCTCGGCCAAGAACTTCGGGCACCACGAAGCCACGACGGGCATCGTGACGTCCTACTACTGGCACTTCGTCGACGTCGTGTGGATCGCGCTGTTCTTCGTGATCTACATCCTGCGCTGACGTCCCTCCGGGCTCCGTCCGCCGCCAGATCTCCCGCCCCCTGCTCCCCCACCTGCGAGACGAGGATCATTTCGTGAAGGCACTCGCCGCCCGCAGACACCACCGCTTCGCGCCGGTCGTGCTGCTGCTGCTGGCGCTGCTGGTCACCGGTGGCGTCTACGCCGCCCTTGCCCCGACCCCGGCGAACGCCGAGACCGCCAGCACCGAGGACATCGAGACCGGCCAGAAGCTGTTCCAGGCCAACTGCGCCACGTGCCACGGCCCGAACGCGGAGGGCACGGAGTCCGCCCCGTCGCTCGTCGGCGTGGGCGCGGCGTCGGTCGACTTCCAGGTGTCCACCGGCCGCATGCCCATGCAGATGGACGGACCGCAGGCACTCCAGAAGCCGCGCCAGTTCGACGAGGAGCAGACGGCCCAGCTCGCCGCCTACGTCGCCTCGCTCGGCGCCGGCCCGGCGATCCCGACGGACGAGCAGGTGGACGCCGAGCTCGGCAACATCGCCAACGGTGCCGCGATCTTCCGCACCAACTGCGCCATGTGCCACAACGCGGTCGGAGCCGGTGGCGCCCTGTCGGAGGGCAAGTTCGCGCCTCCGCTGTGGGACACCTCCGAGCGCAACATCTACCAGGCGATGCTGACCGGTCCGCAGTCCATGCCGGTGTTCAACGACGCCACCGTGACGCCCGAGGAGAAGCGCGACGTCATCGCGTTCCTCGTCGACCAGCGCGAGGGCTCGGCCGGTGGCCTCAGCCTCGGCTCGCTCGGCCCCGTCAGCGAGGGCCTGTGGGCGTGGATCGTCGGTATGGGCCTCCTCATCGGGGCCGCAGTGTGGATCGGAGCGAAGTCCTCGTGAGCGACTACAAGAACCCGCGCTCGCCCGAGTCCTCGCACCGCGAGGTCGGGCACCGCGAGGAGCACGGCACCCTCGAGACCTTCCCGGACCCGGGCCTGCCGGAGCACAAGAGCCGCCAGGCGGACCGCGACCCGCGTGCCGCGAAGCGTGCGGAGCGTCAGACCGCGACCCTGTTCGGCATCTCCGTGATCGGCACCATCGCCTCGATGGTCGTCTACTTCGCGCTGCCGCCGGACGGCACCACGGCAGGGGTCCGTCTCTCGACGCTCACCCTCGGCGTGGCCATCGCGTTCGCGCTGCTCGGCATCGGCCTCGGTGCCGTGCACTGGGCCAAGACGCTCATGTCCGACCACGAGAAGGTCGACGAGCGCCACGCGATCGCGAGCGACGACGAGACCCGTGCCGGCGCGCTCGCCGAGCTCGAGGCCGGCGTGAAGGACTCGGGGATCGCCCGCCGCGGGGTCCTCAAAGGCGCCGTGATCTCCGCCCTCGCGCTCTTCCCGCTGACCATCGCGGTGCCGCTCGTGAGCAGCGTCGGCGGCGACTGGAACGTCTCCAAGTTCAAGCACACGATGTGGAAGCCCGGGACGCGCCTCGCGATCGACCCGTCGGGCCGGCCCATCAAGGCGGCTGACGTGACCATCGGTTCCGTCGTGCACATCATCCCCGAGGCCTCCCAGGAGGAGATGCAGTCCCACGAGTGGATCACGGAGAAGGCCAAGGCCGTCGTCCTCCTGGTCCGTCTCGACCCGCGCGACCTCCACGCCGACCAGTCCCCCGAGGGTGAGACCTGGTCGTACGACGGCATCGTCGCGTTCTCCAAGATCTGCACGCACGTCGGCTGCCCCGTGGCGCTCTACGAGCAGCAGACGCACCACCTGCTGTGCCCCTGCCACCAGTCGACGTTCGACGTGGCCGACGGCGCGAAGGTGGTCTTCGGCCCCGCCAAGCGGCCCCTGCCGCAGCTGCCGATCACCGTTGATGACGAGGGCTACCTGGTCGCGCAGAGCGACTTCCACGAGCCCATCGGTCCGAGCTTCTGGGAGCGTCTGAAGTGACCACCAGCACCGGGAACGCCGCACCGACCGCCCGCGCCGGCGGTGCCGCACCCACCACGCGCGCGGGCAAGGCGGCGGACTACCTCGACCAGCGCACGAGCATCGGCTCGGCGGTCAAGGAGTTCGCGCGCAAGGTCTTCCCCGACCACTGGTCGTTCCTCCTCGGCGAGATCGCGCTCTACTCGTTCATCGTGCTCATCATCACGGGCATCTTCCTGACGATGTTCTTCGTGCCGAGCATGTCGCTCGTCACCTACCACGGTGAGCCGGCCTCGATGGACGGCGTGCTCATGTCCGACGCGTTCGCGTCGACGCTGCACATGTCGTTCGAGGTCCGCGGTGGTCTGCTCATGCGGCAGATCCACCACTGGGCGGCGCTCGTCTTCATGGCCGCGATCGTCACGCACATGATGCGCGTCTTCTTCACCGGCGCCTTCCGCAAGCCGCGCGAGGTCAACTGGATCGTCGGCCTGCTCCTCATGATCATGGGGCTGGCCGCCGGCTTCTCCGGCTACTCGCTGCCTGACGACGTCCTGTCGGGGAACGGCCTGCGCATCACCGACGGCGTCGTCAAGGCGATCCCGCTCATCGGCTCGTACCTGTCGTACTTCATCTTCGGCGGCGAGTTCCCGGGCGAGCACATCATCCCGAGACTGTTCACGGTGCACATCCTGCTCGTGCCGGGTCTCATCCTGGCGCTCGTCGCCCTGCACCTCTTCTTCGTCGTGCTGCACAAGCACACGCAGTACCCCGGCGGTGGCCGCACCGACAAGAACGTGGTCGGCTTCCCCCTGTTCCCGGTGTACGTGGCCAAGGCCGGCGGCTTCTTCTTCGTCGTGTTCGGCATCCTCGCCCTCATGGGCGGCACGATGGCGATCAACAACGTGTGGAACTACGGTCCCTTCGACCCGTCACCGGTGTCGGCGGGCGCCCAACCGGACTGGTACATGCTGTTCCTCGAGGGATCTCTGCGCCTCATGCCAGGCGGGGCGGAGTTCGTCACCTGGGGCGACTTCACGGTCCCCCTGAACGTCCTCATCCCCGCCGTGGTGGTCCCCGGTCTGCTGTTCACGTTCCTGTTCGTCTACCCGTTCCTCGAGGCGGCCGTGACGAAGGACAAGCGCGAGCACCACGTCCTCGACCGTCCGCGCAACGTCCCGGTCCGCACCGGCCTGGGCGTCGCGTTCCTCACGGCGTTCATCATCCTGGCGCTCGCCGGGTCGAACGACCTCATCGCCACGCACTTCCACATGTCGATCAACACGATCACCTGGGTGTTCCGCATCCTGTTCTTCGTCGGCCCGTGGTTCGCGTACTGGATCACGAAGCGCATCTGCCTGGGTCTCCAGCGCAAGGACCGCGAGCTCGTGCTCCACGGGCACGAGACCGGACGTATCGTCCGGTTCGCGCACGGCGAGTACATCGAGGTCCACCGCCCGCTCGACGAGCAGGAGCGCTGGCTGCGCGTCAACTACCCGGCTCACGCCCCGCTCGAGATCGAGCCGGCGACCGACTCCCGCGGTGTGCGGCGCAAGGGCTACAAGAGCGACAAGCGTCTGCAGCGGCTCTCGCGGTTCTTCTACGAGGACCGTGTCGAGCCGGTGACGCCTGCCGAGCTGGCGGCCGCCCACTCGCACGGCGAGCACGACGCGCTCGGGGGCGGCTCCCACGCCGAGCTCGAGACAGGTGCCGCCGTCGGTGGTGGACGTGACCTGGTCGAGCCCGAGGGCGGTGCCGACGAGCGTCGACCCTGACGTTCCTGCACAGTAGGACGATGACCCGCGACACGGCTTCTCGGAGTTCCGAGGGCTGGTCGCGGGTCATCGGCGTCTCCGGGGGTTGGTGACTTCACCGCTCCCGTTCGCCCGTCGACCAGCCGCCGTGCCGGCACCAGGCCTGCGGTGGCCCGAACCAGGAGGAGATCCGCATGCCTGTCTACACGCTGCCCGAGCTGTCGTACGACTACGGTGCGCTCGAGCCGCACATCTCCGGGCGGATCATGGAGCTGCACCACTCCAAGCACCACCAGGCCTACGTCACCGGCGCCAACACCGCCCTCGAGAAGCTCGCCGACGCCCGCGAGTCCGGCGACTTCGCCGCGATCAACCTCCACGAGAAGAACCTCGCGTTCAACCTCGGCGGCCACGTCAACCACTCCGCCTTCTGGACCAACCTCTCCCCCGAGGGCGGCGGCGAGCCCACCGGCGAGATCGGCGCCGCGATCGACGAGAACTTCGGCTCGTTCGACGCCTTCAAGAAGCAGTTCGCCGCCGTCGCCGCGGGCGTCCAGGGCTCCGGCTGGGCCATCCTGGCCTGGGACTCCATCGGCCAGAAGCTCATCACCGTCCAGCTCTACGACCAGCAGGGCAACATCGCCCTCGGCCTGACCCCCATCGTCCTGCTCGACGTCTGGGAGCACGCCTACTACCTCGACTACCAGAACGTGCGCGCCGACTACGTCACCGCCTGGTGGAACCTCGTCAACTGGTCCGACGCCGAGGCCCGCCTCCAGCGCGCCAAGACCCAGACCGCCGGACTCATCGTCCCCGCCTGAGAACAGGGCCTGACAACACCGCCTGCCAACGACGAGAACGTCTTGGGGGCCGTTATCCATCGGATGACGGCCCCCAAGACGTTCTCGGCATCCTGCCCTCCCGAACCCCGGGTTACGCATCGCCCTGATGCTCCAGTGACGTTCAACCCCGGGTTCGGCACCTCGCCGCGCTCGCGTCACGGCCCGTGACACCGCCGCAGGTCGACGACGTCGGGCCCGGCATCTCCGCGAGGAGAGCCGGGCCCGACGTCGGTTTCCGCCAGCTGGCGGGAAGGGGTCGATCAGTGGGCGTGCTGCCCCCGGGAGAACTCGAAGACCCAGCCGACCAGCGCGATCGCGCCGACTGCGACGCCGACGTAGACCAGCCACCAGCCGACGGCGAGGCCGAGGAACGTGATGGCACCGGCGGAGGCGATCGCGAGCGGCCACCAGCTCCACGGCGCGTAGACGCCCTGGTCGCCGGCGCCCTGCTCGACGAGGCCGTCCGGGTCGTCCTCGGGGCGGTCGTCGATCCGCTTGCCCGTCAGCCACAGGTAGGCGCCGATCATCGCCACGAGGCCCGCGGTGAGGAGGATGGCCACGGAACCTACCGGCTCCCAGCCGCTCATGAACCCGTAGACGACTCCTGCCAGCACGAAGAACGGCGTCCCGTAGAGGAACAGCTTGTACTCGACCCTCACTTGCCCGTCTCCTCGTCCGTGGGGCCCGTGGTGCCGGGCTCGTCGATGATCGTCGTGGTCGTGGAGTGGCTCGCGGCCTCGTCGCTGCCGCTCAGGCGGTCCAGCGCCACGCTCTTCTCACCGCGCCGGTCGGCCTCGCCGTAAACCTGCTCGAGGACGTTGGGGTTCGGCTCGGCGTGGTCCATCGCCGCGACCTCGGGGTGGTGCAGGTCGAAGGCGGGCGACTCGGAACGGATCCGCGGCAGCGACGTGAAGTTGTGCCGCGGCGGCGGGCAGGACGTGGCCCACTCGAGCGACCGCCCGTAGCCCCACGGGTCGTCCACGGTGACCTTCGGCGCGTTGCGCCACGTCGTGTACACGTTCCAGAGGAACGGCAGCGTCGACGCCGCGAGGAGGAACGCACCCACGGTCGA
Source organism: Cellulosimicrobium sp. PMB13 (assembly GCF_051294865.1). Taxonomy (NCBI): domain Bacteria; kingdom Bacillati; phylum Actinomycetota; class Actinomycetes; order Micrococcales; family Promicromonosporaceae; genus Cellulosimicrobium; species Cellulosimicrobium sp. PMB13. The sequence goes on from NZ_CP145910.1 coordinate 3,480,986, forward strand.
CACCTGGTTTTCCCAGGTGAAGCCGTCGGACGGTGCGTAGTCCGCGTACCGGCGCGGCATGCCCTCGACACCCAGCCAGTGCTGGATGAGGAACGTCGTGTGGAAGCCCACGAACAGCAGCCAGAAGTGGATCTTCCCGAGGCGCTCGTTGAGCATCCGGCCCGTGAACTTCGGCCACCAGAAGTAGAAGCCCGCGAACATCGCGAACACGACGGTGCCGAACACCACGTAGTGGAAGTGCGCCACGACGAAGTACGAGTCGGACAGGGAGAAGTCCAGCGCGGGGCTCGAGAGGATGATCCCTGTCAGGCCGCCGAAGAGGAACGTGACGAGGAAGCCGATCGACCAGAGCATCGGCGTCTCGAACGTGAGCTTGCCGCGCCACATCGTGCCGATCCAGTTGAAGAACTTCACACCGGTCGGGACGGCGATGAGCATCGTCATGAAGGCGAAGAACGGCAGCAGGACCGCCCCGGTCACGTACATGTGGTGCGCCCACACCGTCACCGAGAGCGCCGCGATCGCGATCGTCGCGTAGACCAGGCCCTTGTAGCCGAAGATCGGCTTACGGCTGAACACCGGCAGGATCTCGGTCACGATGCCGAAGAACGGCAGCGCGATGATGTACACCTCAGGGTGCCCGAAGAACCAGAACAGGTGCTGCCAGAGGATCGCGCCCCCGTTCTCGGGGTTGAAGATCTGCGCACCCAGGCGTCGGTCCGCGCCGAGCGCGAACAGCGCCGAGGCCAGCGGGGGGAACGCCATGAGCACCAGGAGGCTCGTGACGAGCGTGTTCCAGGTGAAGATCGGCATCCGGAACATGGTCATGCCCGGAGCGCGCATCGTGATGATCGTCGTGATGAAGTTGACCGCACCGAGGATCGTCCCGAAGCCTGCAAGTGCTAGCCCGAAGACCCAGAGGTCTCCCCCGAGCCCTGGACTGAAGGTCGTGTTGGACAACGGCGCGTACGCGAACCAGCCGAACGACGCGGCACCCTGCGGCGTGAAGAAGCCGGCCGACGCGATGAGCCCACCGAAGAGGTAGAGCCAGTACGCGAACATGTTGAGCCGCGGGAACGCGACGTCCGGCGCGCCGATCTGCAGCGGCATGATGACGTTCGCGAAGCCCGCGAAGAGCGGGGTGGCGAACAGCAGCAGCATGATCGTGCCGTGCATCGTGAAGAGCTGGTTGTACTGCTCCTTGCTCTGCACGAGCTGGATCCCGGGCTCGAAGAGCTCCGCCCGGATCACGAGGGCCATGAGGCCGCCGATGCAGAAGAAGATGAACGACGAGATCAGGTAGAGGTACCCGATCGTCTTGTGGTCGGTGGACGTGACCCACTTGATCACGGTCCGCCCGAGGGTCTGGCGCCGGGGCGCGAGACCGGGGATGACTTCGGCCTGCGCGACCATCAGTGCTCACCCTCCGTGGTAGCGGCGACGGGGTTCGGGTCCTGGAGGCGGCTGAAGCCCTCGACGGGGATCTGCCCCTCCTGGCCCTTCTCGCGGAGCGCCTCCATCTGCGCGTCGAACTCGGCGCGATCGACGACCTCGACGTTGAACAGCATGCCGGAGTGGTGCTCGCCGCAGAGCTCGGCGCACTTCCCGGCGTAGACGCCCTCGCGCTCCGGGGTCACGACGAACTCGTTCGTGCGGTGCGGGATCATGTCCTGCTTGTAGAGGAACGCGGGGATCCAGAACGAGTGGATGACGTCGCGCGAGTCGAGGACGAACCGAATGCTCTCGCCGGCGGGCAGGTACAGCGTCGGCAGCACCTCTCCCGTGCCGGGGGCGCCGTCAATCGCGGCCTCCTCGGTCAGCGTCTCGCCGACGTTCGCCAGGTGCTGGCCGGTCTCGTAGACGTCCTCGTCGACGTAGTTGAAGTCCCAGCTCCACTGCTTGCCGATGACCTGGACGGTCATGTCGGACTCGACGTCCCTGTCCTGGATCGCGCTCATGTCGCGGTCCGTGTAGAAGAACAGGACGAGGACCATGAGGATCGGCACGGCCGTGTACATGATCTCGAGCGGCAGGTGGTAGCGCGTCTGGACCGGCAGGACGTGGTCGTCCTTGCGCTTGCGGTAGGCGGCGACGCACCACAGCATCAGGCCCCACGTGATGATGCCGACGATGAGCGCGGCGATCCAGGAGCCGTTCCACAACGAGGTGATCCGTGCGGTCTGGTTGGTCACCTCCCCGTCGTCGTATCCGGGTAGGAACCCACGCTGGACCGTGTCGCTGGCACAGCCGGACGCCACCGCAGCGACGGCGACGGCGAGTGCCGTCGCCCGCAGGATGGTGCGCCGTGTGCGGCTAGGGGGTTGCGAGTGCAAGGGGGGCCTTTCACGTCACGTCCTGCCCGAACCCGTCTCCACGAGCCCAGCACAGGACCTTCGTCCTCGACACACGAAGCCTAGCGCGGGATTCCGCCCCTCGTGCCCCGGAACGCCGTGCACCGGCAGGAGATCCCTGACACGTCCGGGCCGGTCAGGCCGGGTTCGGAACACGCCGGGCGACTCTGTCAGATCGTTCGCCCGCACCGCTGCGGCGCGGTTCGGCGGTACCGTGCTCGTGTCTCGCGCACGCCACCGTGCAGGACCGCGCGAGCGCAACGATCCTGCCGGGTCACCCGCGGTCGGCGACCCGGGCCGCCACGTGCGGCCCCGGCCGCTCCCGCCCCCCGCGACGCTGGAGACCTTGTGACGCACACCACCCGCGCACCGCGCGTCCGCCTCGACAACGGCGGGCGCGCGCCCTGGCACCCGCTCGCGCGCGAGGCGTTCGAGCAGGCGATGGACGACGGCTGGGCCGACCCGCGCCGCCTCCACGCGGAGGGTCGCCGTGCCGCGGCGCTGCTCGACGGCGCCCGGGAGGCCGTGGCCTCCGCGCTCGGGGCGAGGACCGAGGAGGTCGTCTTCACGCCGTCGCACACCGCGTCGCTGCACACGGCCGTCGCGGCGCTGGCCGCCGGACGACGACGCGTCGGCTCGCGCGTCGTCGTCGGCGCGGTCGAGCGTGCGGCGGTGCTGCACGCCGCGGAGCACGGCGGGCTCGATCGGGTCGTGGTCCCCGTGGACGGCTCCGGCCGCGTGAGCGCCGGCGACATGTCCGACGCCGTGTCGCAGCCCGGCGCCGCCCTCGCCGCGCTGCAGCACGCCAACGGCGAGGTGGGCACCCTCCAACCGCTCTCCGCGGTCCACGGGTCCGCGCGCGCGGCGGGTGTCCCCCTGCTCGTGGACGCGGGTGCGAGCCTCGGCCACGTCTCCGTCGGGGAGTCGTGGGACGCGCTGGCCGCTGACCCGGGCGACTGGGGCGCGGCCCCCGGCGTGGGGGTCCTCGCCCTGCGCTCGCGCGTCCGACGGCGCAGCCCGTTCCCGGAGGACCCGGAACCCTTCGCACCGGGTGGGGTCAGCGTCCCGGCCGCGTTCTCCGCCGCGGTGGGTCTCCAGGCCGTCCTCGCGGACCGCGAGGCGCAGGACTCCCGCCGGCGCGAGCTCGTCGACCGGGTCCGCACGCGCGTCGCCGCGATCCCCGATGTCGAGGTGGTGGGCGACGCGGTCGACCGGCTCCCGCACGTCGTGACGTTCTCGTTCCTCTACGTCGACGGGGAGGCGCTGCTCACCGAGCTCGACCGGGAGGGCATCGCCGTCGGCTCGGGATCGGCGTGCACGTCGAGCACTCTGGAGCCGTCCCACGTGCTCGCCGCGATGGGGGTCCTCACGCACGGGAACGTCCGGATCGCGATCGACCGCTCGACGACGGAGAAGGACGTCGAGCGCTTCCTCGGGGTGCTGCCGGACGCCGTCGCGCGCGTGCGCGCCGCGCTGGGGGTCGAGGGGCTGTGAGCCCCGACGACGCGACCGACGCCGTCGCGGGGGGTGCGCGCGAGCCCGTCGTGGTGGACGCCCGCGGGCTCCGCTGCCCGGTACCGGTGATCCGCCTCGCCGCGGCGGCGCGCGAGCGCGGGACCGGCGACCTGCTGACCGTGTGGTCGACGGACCCGGCGGCGCGTCTCGACGTGCCCGCCTGGGCGCGCATGCGGGGTCACCGCGTCGTCGACGAGCACGAGGTCGCCGAGGGCCACGAGGTCGCGCAGGAGCGTGACGTCCCTCAGGAGCGCGAGCCTGCCGCCGCCCCGTCGGTGTGGGCGATCACGGTCGAGCTCGGCCGCTGAGACGCCAGGAGCCCGGCCCCCGCGAGGGGACCGGGCTCCCGTGGAGTCCCGCAGGGACGGTGCGTCAGCTGAACGAGCCGCCGCACGCGCAGGCGCTGCCCGCGTTGGGGTTGTCGATCGTGAAGCCCTGCTTCTCGATGGTGTCGGCGAAGTCGATCGTCGCGCCCTCGAGGTAGGGGACGCTCATCTTGTCGACCACGACCTCGACGCCGTCGTAGTCGCGCAGGGCGTCGCCCTCGAGCAGGCGCTCGTCGAAGTAGAGCTGGTAGATCAGGCCGGAACAGCCGCCGGGCTGCACCGCCACGCGCAGGCGCAGGTCGTCGCGGCCCTCCTGCTCGAGGAGGGTGCGGACCTTGTCCGCGGCCACATCGGTCAGGTCGACGCCGTGGGTGGCAATCTCGGTGGTCTCGCTCATCTCGTCTCCGCGCTGTCGGGGGCACGTGTGCCCCGGTGGTGGCCGGCTATCCGTGGCCTCTCGAGCCTGGTCCCCGAGAGATCCCGTCAGGTCCACAACACCACACGTGCCGGTCGTGTTCCCGAGTCTACGACGCGTGCGGGGCGTACGGTCGACCACGGCCGGACGACACCGACGACGGGAGCAGACATGGACCAGGCGGTGCACTTCGTGACGATCGCGACGCGAGACCTCGACGCCGCGCGTCGCTTCTACGGGGCGCTGGGCTGGACCGCCCAGCTCGACGTCCCCGGTGAGATCCTCTTCTACCGCTCGGCGGCCGGGCAGCTCCTCGGGTTCTTCGAGCGCTCGAAGTTCATCGAGGACCAGGGCGTCGACGACCAGGACGCCTCGGTGACGGGCGTCACCCTCTCCCACAACGTCGGCTCGCGGGCCGAGGTCGTCGCGCTGTGCGAGCGGATGCTCGCCGCGGGCGGGGACCTCCGCAAGGAGCCGCAGGAGGGCCGGTTCGGCGGGGTCTTCCACGCGCACGTCGTCGACCCGAACGGCGTCGTGTGGGAGATCGCCCACAACCCGGCATGGCGGGTGCTGCCCGACGGGAGCGTCGACCTCGGCTGACGCGGTCCCCGGCCCGGCAGGAGCCTCCAGGAAGCAGCTGTCAGGCGCGCGACCAGGTGCGGGCGACGCGCTCGACGAGGGTCTGCGGCGCGTCCTGCCCCCACGCGTAGGCGCCGCTGAGACCCGCTGCCGCCTGCTCCCGCCGGCCGGCGACGACCGACCGTGCGACGACCACGACCGGTACGGCATGCCTCGCGGCACGCTGCGCGACCACGTGGACCGCGCCCTCGCCCATCTCGTGCGCGCCGAGCTCGTCCACGACGACGACCACGAGGTCGGCGACGGCGAGGCGCTCGTCGAGGCCCACGACGTCCGCGACCTCGCGCAGCGCCGGGACCAGACGCCCGCCGAGAGCCACGACGGCGAAGGCAGCGCCTCCGCCGCTGCCCGACCCGGGCACACCGGCCAGCCGACGCGGGCCCGCCGTGGCGAGGAGGTCGCGACCGAGCGGCCCACGGCCGTCCCGGTCGAGCGCCTCGACGGCCGCCGCCACCTCGTGCGCGACCGCCCCGAGCGCCCGCTCGAGGTCCTGGGCGAGGGCGTCCTCCACGCCACGGGCTGCGAGCGCCGCGCTCGCCCCGTGCAGGCCGAGCAGCGGAGCGTCAGTGGCGACGGCCGCCACGAGGCGCACGTCACGCAGCGCCCGGCGGGCCGCGCGCAGCCGTTCGGCCGTCGGCGCGGCGGCCGTCGGCGCGCCGTCACTGCACGACGGCGCGCGCCCCGTCGCACCGGGCGGTCCACCGGGTCCGGTCCTCGCCGCCGGTGCGCCCGACAGGGCTCGGAGCAGCCCCTCCCCCGCGTCGTGGCTGCGCGCTCCCCCGGTCGCGAGCACGACGCGTCCCGGACGCCCGTCCGCGGTCCGTGCCGCGTCCGCGCAGAGGGCGACCAGGTGACCGAGGGCGTCGGACGCCCTGGGGGTCGAGGACGCGGCCGCGCTGCTGGACGGGCCGTCGGGTGCACGCCGGCCGGTCGTGAGGTCGTGGGTCGCGGGGTCCTCGACCGCCGGCACCTGGGACGCGTCCGCGTAGACGGTGCCGGTGCGGACGTCCCGGCGGACAGCGACCGGCACGTCCCGGCCACCCGGGCCGGGAACCACGCCGGCGAGCAGCTCGGGCGCGACGAGGGCGACGGCATCGAGGAAGGCCGGCCCCGAGCTCGCGAGCCCGACGTGGTCGACCTGCACCTCGCCGCGAGGTCGTCCGGTGGCGCTCACCGTCTCCGCCCACCAGCGCGCGACGTCCCGAGGCGCCGGCGTCGTCGACCGCGCGGACACCGGCCCACCGGCCCCGTCCGGCGACGCGGGCGCCAGGTCGCCCGCCCGGGCCGGCCACGCGCCGTCGGGCACGACGGGACCGGTCGAACCGGTGACGAGGACGCGCATGCGGGGATTCTGCCAGCCTGCGAGCCTGCCAGGTGGCGTCCGGGCCGCCCCGCGCGACCGGAGACGCGTCGACGACACCCTGTGCGACGATGTTCCCGTGAGCACTGGTAGCACCTTGCTGGACTCCGGTCTGACCGGCCCCGACGCGGCTCCGCGGGGGGACGGCTCCGGCTTCGCCGAGCCCGCTCCCTCCGCCCTGCTGCTGCTGGGTCAGGGTCGCGACCTCGCGTCCGAGCGCGGCGTCGAGTGTGTGGGCGACCTGCCCGCGCCGAGCGACCCGGACCTCGTCGAGCGCGCCCGGGCGGCGCGGGCGGCGCTGGGCGAGCGCGCGTTCGTCCTCGGCCACCACTACCAGCGCGACGAGGTGATCGACTTCGCCGACGTCACGGGCGACTCGTTCAAGCTCGCGCGCGAGGCCGCCGCCCGGCCCGAGGCGGAGTTCATCCTCTTCTGCGGCGTGCACTTCATGGCGGAGAGCGCGGACATCCTCACGTCCGACGCCCAGCAGGTCGTGCTGCCGGACCTGGCGGCGGGCTGCTCGATGGCCGACATGGCGGCGATCGACCAGGTCGAGGACGCGTGGGACGTGCTCGAGGAGGCGGGGATCGCCGACTCGACGATCCCGGTGACGTACATGAACTCGTCCGCGGCGATCAAGGCGTTCACGGGACGCCACGGTGGGACGGTGTGCACGTCGTCGAACGCGGTGGTCGCGCTGCGCTGGGCGTTCGACCAGGTCGGAGGCGTCGACGGCACGGGCAAGGTCCTCTTCCTGCCCGACCAGCACCTGGGCCGGAACACCGCGGTGCTCAAGCTCGCGATGTCGCTCGACGAGTGCGTCGTGTTCGACCCGCGCAAGCCGAACGGCGGCCTGACGGACGCCGAGCTGCGCGACGCGCGCATGATCCTGTGGCGCGGGCACTGCTCGGTGCACGGTCGGTTCTCCGCGAAGAACGTGTCCGACATCCGCGCCGCGGTGCCCGACGTGAACGTGCTCGTCCACCCCGAGTGCAAGCACGAGGTGGTCACGGCGGCGGACCTCGTGGGCTCGACGGAGTTCATCATCCAGACGCTCGACGCCGCGGAGCCGGGGTCGTCCTGGGCGATCGGCACGGAGCTCAACCTCGTGCGGCGCGTCGCCCGCGCGCACCCCGACAAGCAGGTGCACTACCTGGACTCGACGGTGTGCTTCTGCTCGACGATGAACCGGATCGACCTGCCGCACCTCGTGTGGGCGATGGAGTCGCTCGCCGTGGGCCGCGTGGTCAACCGGATCGTCGTCGACGCCGACGACGCGCACTGGGCGCGCGTCGCGCTCGACCAGATGCTGGCGCTGCCGGGGATCTAGCGGCCCGGCGCGACGAGGCCGTCGAGGGACCGGCGGCACGCGGAGGTGGGTGCATGAGCACCGGCAACGGGATGAACGTCGGCATCTTCGTGTTCGACGAGGCGGAGGAGCTCGACGTCGCAGGCCCGTTCGAGGTCCTCACCGCGTGGGCCGAGCACTCGGCGATCAAGCCTCACGTCTCGACGTTCTCGTGGGACGGGGGCGGCGTGCGCCTCGCGAAAGGGCTGCGGCTCGTCCCCGACCGGTCCGCCGACGACGTCGGGCCGCTGCACCTGCTCGTCTACCCGGGCGGCTGGGGCACGCGCGCCCTCCTCGCCGACAGCGCGCACCTCGACTGGTTGCGCGCGATGCGCGCGCAGACGCCGATCATCGCCGGGGTGTGCACGGGGTCGCTCGTGCTGGCGGCCGCGGGCCTGCTCTCCGGGCGGCCCGCGACGACGCACTGGGCGCACTACGACGACCTTGCCCAGATCGACGCGAGCGTGGTGCTCGACACCGAGGCGCGGTTCGTCGACGACGGCGACGTCGTGACGTCGGCGGGCGTCTCGGCCGGCATCGACATGGCGCTGCACCTGGTCGCCCGCCTCGAGAGCCCGGACGTCGCGCGAGCCGTGCGGCGCGCGATCCAGTACGACCCGGTGCCGCCGGTCTAGGCATGGGCCCCCAGCGGGCCCCCAGGGGGCCCCGGCGGGCCTCAGCCCGCGACCGGCGTCGAGGCGCGACGCGCGCGGTAGCGGCCGGAGCGGTGCGCCCACACGTCGAAGGCGACGGTGCAGAAGGGCGGGACGGTCGCCGCGAGCGCGAGGAACGTGGTCCAGAGAGACCAGCGCAGGCGTACCGCGACCGCTACCGCGAGCGCGACGTAGACGAGCACGAGCCCGCCGTGGACCGGCCCGAAGATCTCGACCCCTCGCTCGGTCGTCCCGGCGACCCACTTGAGGTACATCCCGACGAGGAGGCCCGCCCAGGAGAACGCCTCGGCGATCGCGACGGCGCGGAACGCACGAACGACCCAGGGGTGCCGTGCTGAGTCAGGAGCGGTGGGGCGAGGTGCGGTGCTCGTCGTCGTCACGCCGCGCATCCTCGCACACCTCCGTCGATACCTGATACCGGTGGTGCGGGATAGTAGCCTGCGAGCGTGACCCGTCAGCTCCAGCTCCTCGTCGCCAGCACGATGCCCCGCCGAGCCGTCCCCGGACGGCACCCTCTCGACCCGTCGGTGACGCACCTTCGCGTCCACCCCGGCGACCTCGACTTCTACCTCCACGTGAACAACGGCGTGTACCTGCAGCTGATGGACATCGCGCGCAGCAACTACATCGCCGACCTCGGTGGGTTCTCGCTCCTCAAGGACAAGGGCTGGTACCCGGTGGTCGCGGCGTCGACGATGAAGTATCGCCGGTCGCTGCAGCTGTGGGACCGGTTCGAGATCACGACGCGCGTGGTCGGTTGGGACGAGCGCGTCGTGTATCTCGAGCAGGTCTTCTCGCGACGCGGCGAGCTGTGCGCACGGGGCCTCGTCGCGGGCCGCTTCCTGGCCCGCGGCTCCGGGGACCGCGTACCGGCACCGGACGTCGTCGGCCTGCTCGGCGGGGACCTGGTCTCGCCCGAGCTCCCCGACGACGTCGCGGCCTGGGCCCGCGCGCTCGACGTCGCCCACCGCACCGTCTGAGGCGGACGTCGCCCCTGGTGGTTCGATGGGCGGATGGAGACCGACCCTTTCGACGCCACGATGGTGCCCGCGCTCCCCTGTCCCGACGTCGACGCGATGCGCGACTTCTGGGTGGACCTCGGGCTCGCCGTCACCTACCGCCAGCTCCGGCCGAACCCCTACGTCGTCGTGCGGCGCGGAGAGTTCCAGATCCACTACTTCGGGATGGACGGCGTCGCGCCCGACGACTCGTACAGCACGTGCATCGCGCTCGTCGACGACACGGCGCCGGTGTTCGAGACCTTCGCGGCGGGCCTGCGCGCCCGGTACGGCCGGCTCCCGCTGACGGGCGTGCCCCGGATCACGCGCCCGCGCCGTCGTGCGAACGCGGGCGGCACGGCCGGGTTCAGCGTCGTCGACCCGGCGGGCAACTGGGTACGGGTCATGCGGCGGCCGCCCGCCGGAGCGGGTGGCTCGGGCGGCGGCCCGGACCAGGAGGCCCGGGAGAGCAGCACCGGCGACGAGTCGGCGCGCCAGGCCTACGCCGAGCGGCCCGCCGGCCGGGTCGCGCGCGCCCTCGACGACGCCGTCGTGCAGGCCGACTCCCACGGCGACGCCGTGCAAGGACGCCGGATCCTCGCGGGCGCGCTCCGGCGCGCGGGCGACGAGACCGACCCCGCGGACCGGGTGCGCGCGCTCGCCTACCTGGCAGAGCTCGCCGTCCGCACGGACGACCCCGACGCGGCCCGCGAGCACCTCGACGTGCTCGCGGCGCTCGTCCCGACGCTGGACGAGGCCGCGCGCCAGGCCGTCGGCACCGCGCTCGACGACGCCGACGAGCTGCGCGCGAGCCTCGGGTGAGGCCGCGCGTCAGGCGACGAGGCCGCCGAGCCGCGCGAGGAGCAGCGCCTCCGCGAGCACGACCTTCTCGAGCTCGCCGAGGTGCACCGACTCGTTCGCGCCGTGCGCGCGCGAGTCCGGGTCCTCGACCCCCGTGACGAGGATCGCCGCGTCGGGGAAGACGTCGAGCAGGTCGGCGATGAACGGGATCGACCCGCCGATGCCGATGTCGACCGGGTCCGTGCCCCAGGACGTCGCGAACGCCCACCGCGCGGCCTGCATCGCCGCGGAGTCGGCGGGCGCGAGGAACGGCTTGCCCTGCTCGCCGTCGCGGACGGTGACGCGCGCGCCGAACGGCGCGTTCGCCTCGAGGTGCGTGCGCAGCGCCGCCATCGCGGCCGCAGGGTCCTGGCCGGGCGCGAGGCGCACGGAGAGCTTCGCGGTCGCGCGCGGCGTGAGCGTATTCGACGCGTGCGCGACGCTCGGCGCGTCGAGACCGATGACGGCGATCGCGGGCTTGGTCCACAACCGCCCGGCGATGCTGCCCTGCCCGGCGAGGACCGTGCCGTCGAGGAGCGACGAGTCCGCGCGGAAGTCGGACTCCGCGTAGTCGACCGTGGGCTCGGCCCCGACGACGAGCCCGTCCACCGCGACGTCGCCCGCGTCGTCGTGCAGCGTGGCGATCAGGCGGGCGAGCAGCGTGACGGCGTCGAGCACCGGACCTCCGAACATGCCCGAGTGCACGGCGTGGTCGAGGACGGCGACCTCGACCTCGCAGTCGACCAGACCCCGCAGCGACGTGGTCAGGGCGGGGACGCCGATCTTCCAGTTCGCCGAGTCGGCGACGACGATGACGTCGGCCGCGAGCAGGTCGCGGTGCTGCGTGAGGAACGGCAGGAACGTCGGCGAGCCGACCTCCTCCTCGCCCTCGACGAACACGGTGACGCCCACCGGAAGGTCCCCGAGCGTCGCGAGGGCGCGCAGCGCGCCGAGGTGGGCGACGACGCCCGCCTTGTCGTCGGCCGCTCCACGCCCGTAGAGACGGCCGTCCCGCTCGGTGGGGACGAACGGCTCGGTGTCCCAGGTGGACGCGTCGCCCGGGGGCTGCACGTCGTGGTGGGCGTAGAGCAGGACGGTCGGCGCGCCGTCGGGAGCGGGACGGCGCGCGACGACCGCGGGTGCGCCCTCGCGGCCGTCCTCGGTGGTCGCGCGCAGCACCTGGACCTCCGGGAGCCCGGCCTCGCGCAGGAGGGCGGCCACGGCGTCGGCGCTCGCCGCGACGCGCGACGGGTCGAACGCGGCGTTCGAGACGCTCGGGATGCGCACGAGCGCCTCGAGGTACGCGCGCAGGGCGGGGAACAGGCCGGCGACCGTCTCGCGCAGCGTGGTGGCGAGGGTCGGGTCGGTGGTGTCGGGTGAGTTCGTCACGGCGAGCACCGTACGTCACCCTGGGGGCGGGGCGAGGAGCGCCCTCGCTCTCGACTACGCTGGACCCGTGTTCTCCCGCAACAAGTCCGGCGCCACGCCGCCTGCCCCCGACCCCGTCGCCGCGGCGGCCGAGATCGAGCAGGCCGGCACGGCCACAGGCAAGGGCCGTCCCACACCCAAGCGCAAGGACTCCGAGGCCGCGAACAAGCGCCCCCTCGTGCCGAACGACCGTCGGGCGGCGGCGAAGTCGGCGCGGGAGAAGCAGCGCGAGATGCGCGACCGCGAGTACCAGGCGATGCAGACGGGCGACGAGCGCTACCTGCCGCCGCGCGACAAGGGACCGGTCCGCCGCTACGTGCGCGACCACGTGGACGCGCGGTGGAACCTCGGCGAGTTCTTCCTCCCGATCGCCCTCGTCTTCATCGTCATGTCGCTGCTCACCGCCCAGAACCAGGGCCTCGCCTTCGTCACGGTCATGGCGCTGTACGTCATCGTGCTGCTGACGATCATCGACGCGTTCATCATGTGGCGCGGACTGCGCAAGCGGCTGGTCCGCAAGTTCGGCGAGGTGCCGAAGGGCACCGTCATGTACGCCGTGATGCGCGCGTTCCAGCTGCGCAGGGCACGTCTGCCGAAGCCGGTGCACAAGAAGCACGGCGTCTACCCGGAGTGACGGCCGGGACCGCCGGGCGTCCGCCCGCCGGTTCCTCGGGCAACCGTCCCGGCCGATAGGTTAGGGCCATGCCCAACTACCGCTACCTCGGCAACTCGGGTCTCAAGATCTCCGAGATCACCTACGGCAACTGGCTCACCCACGGCTCCCAGGTCGAGAACGACACCGCGACCGCGTGCGTCCACGCCGCGCTCGACGCCGGCATCACCTCGTTCGACACCGCGGACGTCTACGCGAACACGAAGGCCGAGCAGGTCCTCGGCGACGCCCTCAAGGGGCAGCGTCGCGAGTCCCTCGAGATCTTCACCAAGGTGTACTGGCCGACCGGGCCCGCCGGCCCGAACGACTCCGGCCTGTCGCGCAAGCACGTCATGGAGTCGATCAACGGCTCCCTGACGCGGCTCGGCACGGACTACGTCGACCTCTACCAGGCGCACCGGTTCGACACCGAGACGCCGCTCGAGGAGACGATGCAGGCGTTCGCCGACATCGTCCGCCAGGGCAAGGCCCTGTACATCGGCGTCTCGGAGTGGACCGCCGACCAGATCCGCGCGGGGCACGCCCTCGCGAAGGACCTCGGCTTCCAGCTCATCTCGTCGCAGCCCCAGTACTCGATGCTGTGGCGCGTCATCGAGGACGAGGTCGTGCCGACCTCGCGCGAGCTCGGCGTGTCGCAGATCGTCTGGTCGCCGATGGCCCAGGGCGTCCTGTCCGGCAAGTACGTGCCGGGCCAGCCGCTGCCCGAGGGCTCGCGCGCCACGGACGACAAGGGCGGCGCGCGGATGATCCAGCGCTTCATGACCGACGACGTCCTGGCGCGCGTGCAGGACCTCAAGCCGGTCGCGGACGAGCTCGGCCTGTCCATGGCGCAGCTCTCCATCGCGTGGGTCCTCCAGAACGACAACGTCGCCGCGGCGCTCGTCGGCGCGTCGCGCCCCGAGCAGGTCGCGGAGAACGTCAAGGCCGCGGGCGTCACGATCCCCGCGGAGCTCCTCGCGCGCATCGACGAGGTCCTGGGCGACGTCGTCGAGCGCGACGCGCGCAAGACCGCGGAGGGTGCGCCGCAGAAGCGTCCGTCCTGACGCCTGCTGCCGCAGCACCGCACGATCGCCGTGCACGACGCGCGGGGTGCCCGGTCCGGGCGCCCCGCGCGTCGTCGTCCCACCGGCCCGGGCGTCGGGCATGCCTCCCTCGCCCGGGCCGGGAGCCTCATCGCGCCGGCGCGGTCTCCCCCGCACGCGGCACCGTCGCCACGTCCGCCGTCGTCCGGTCGTCCGTCGCCACCGCCGTCGCCCGGCGCGCACGACGCCCGCCCGGCTGGTCACGCGGGGCGAACCAGCGCGCCGTGGCCTGGACGATCGGACCGACACCGACGGCGTAGGCGAGCGTCGCCCAGCCGAGCGTCCCGCCCAGCGCCCAGCCGAGCGAGACCACGACCACCTCGATGAGCGTGCGCACGAGCCGCACGGACCGGCCCGTCCGGGCGACGAGGCCCGTCATGAGGCCGTCGCGCGGCCCGGGGCCGAGGCGCACGCCGAGGTAGGCCGACGTCGCCACGCCGTTGAGCACGACGCCGCCGAGCGCGAGGGCGACGCCCGCCACGGTCCCCGGCGAGGGCACGACCCGCTCGACGAGCGCGATCGCCGGGTCGATGGTCACGCCGATGACGACGACGTTCGCGAGGGTCCCGATCCCCGGTCGCTGCCGCAGCGGGATCCACGCCAGCAGCGCGAGCGCGCTGAGGGCCACGACGACGACACCGAAGGGCAGCCCGGTGCGCTCCACGATCCCCTGGTGGAGCACGTCCCAGGGCATCCCGCCCTGACCGGCGTGCAGGAGCATCGCCATGGACAGCGAGTAGCCGAGCAGGCCGAGGAAGAGCTGGACGGTGCGGCGGAACGGTGACATGGCCACCATCCTGTGGTCTGATTGGCATCGCCTTCTATAGCCAATGGGGAGAGAGTGGCCTGATGAGTACTGCGCGTGCGACCCGCGACGAGGTGCGGCCGACCGCCCGGCCCGCCCCCGCGAGCGCCGGGCTCGACGTGCACCGTCACCTCTCCCCCGCCGCGGCCGTCCGGCTCCTCGGTCGCTGGCACGCGGGCGGACCCGCCTACGTCGCGCTCGCGGACGCGCTGCGCGCCGCCGTGCTCGCCGGCACGCTGGCGCCGCACACGAGGCTGCCGTCAGAGCGCGACCTCGCGACCGCGCTCGGCGTCTCCCGCACGACGACGGCCGCAGCCTTCCGTCGGCTGCGCGAGCTGGGCTTCGCGCGGTCGCGCACGGGCGCGGGAACGGTGGTCGTGCTGCCGCACGGCGGCCGACGCCGGTCCGCGGCGCGACCCGCCGGGGGCGACGCCCCGGCGCCCGCCGGTCTCGCGGGCACCGGGGTCGCCGCCGACCTCGCCGACCTGTCGCAGGCGACGTCGGCGGCGCCGTCCGGGCTGCACGGCGCCTACGGGCGCGCGCTCGAGCGCCTGCCCGAGCACCTCGCCGGCGGCGGGTACGAGCCCTACGGCGTCGCGGCGCTGCGCGAGGCGGTCGCGGCGCGCTTCACCGCGCGCGGCACGCCGACGGACCCCGACCAGATCCTCGTCACCACGGGTGCCCAGCACGCGATCGCGACGCTCGCCGCGACGCTCCTCGGCACCGGCGACCGGGCCGTCGTCCAGTCGCCGACCTACTACCACGCGATGGAGGCGATGCGCCGGGCCGGGGCACGTCTCGTCGCGCTCCCCGTGGGCCGCGGCGGACCGGGGTCGGCGCCGGGCTTCGACGTCGGCCTCTTCGAGTCCACGCTGCGGCAGGTGTCACCGCGGCTCGTCTACCTCGTCCCCGACTTCCACAACCCGACGGGCTACACGCTCACGCCCGACGAGCGCGCGGGGGTCCGCGAGGCGGCGGCGCGCCACCGCGTGACCGTCATCGGCGACGAGACGCTCACCGACCTGTCCCTGGACACGGACCCCCACGACGAGGGAGACGTGGCGCCGCCGCTCGCCGGGGACGGCACGTCGCCGTACCTCGTCACCGTCGGCTCGGCGTCGAAGTCCTTCTGGGGCGGCCTGCGCGTCGGGTGGGTGCGCGCGCACCCCGACCTCGTCGCGCGCCTGGCCCGGACGCGGCAGTCGGCGGACATCGCGACCGCGCTGCTCGAGCAGCTCGCGGTCGTGGAGCTCTTCGAGGACCGGACGGCCGTGCTCGCCGAGCGACGCGTCATGCTGCGCGAGCAGCGCGACCACGTGTGCCGCCTGCTCGCCGACGCGCTGCCCGACTGGGACGTCCCCGTGCCACCCGGCGGCCTGTCGCTGTGGGCCGGGCTGGGCGCGCCGCTCGCGCACGCGTTCGCCGCGGCGGCGACCGCCGAGGGCGTGCTCGTCAACGCCGGGCCGACCTTCACCCCGGACGGCAGCTCGACCGACCGGGTGCGCCTGACGTTCTCCCGCCCGCCCGACGAGGTCGCCGGCGCGGTGCGGCGCCTCGCGGCCGCGTGGGACCGCGTGCGGGGCTGAACCACCGTGCGCCGTCAGTCCGCGACCCCCTGGACGCGGTCCGCCCGGCCGCGATCGCCGGCGGACACGCCCTGGGCTCAGCCCGCCCTGAGCTCCACCGGCGCCGTCGCCTGCGCGCCGTCGTGCAGGAGTCGCGCGACGACCGCGCCGCTGGCCGCGAGCGTGCGCCACGTCTCGCCGAGCCACTGCTCGGCGTCGAACTGCGTCGTGAAGACCGGGCTCACCGGAGCGCCGAGCGGGCGCCCGTCGGCGTCGTCGAGCTCCCAGACCCACTGCGGCCGGATCATCGCGTCTCCTCCGTGTCCGTGCTGCTCGTGCCCCGCACGTTCGCACCCGGCTCCGGGTGACGCACGAGCGAGCGGTTGATGCGGGCCGCCCACAACGGGCCCTGGTAGAGGAAGCCCGTGTAGCCCTGGACGAGGTCGGCGCCCGCGTCGAGGTAGTCGCGCGCGTCGTGCGCCGTCGTGATGCCACCCACGCCGATGATCGCGCGCCGGTCGCCGAGGCGCTCGCGCAGGCGCGCCACGACCGCTCGTCCGCGGGCGAGGACCGGCGGGCCGGACAGCCCGCCCGGGCCGCGGTCGTGACCGATCGTCGTGTTCACGGCCACCACCCCGTCGAGGTCCAGCTCGTCGACGAGGTCCGCGACCGCGTCGACGTCCTCGTCGGCCAGGTCGGGCGCGATCTTCACGAGGAGCGGCACGCGACCGACGCCCGCGGCGGCGGTCGAGGCGTCGGCGGCCTCGCGCACCGCCACGAGGATCGGGCGCAGCGACTCGACCTCCTGGAGGTCGCGCAAGCCGGGCGTGTTGGGCGACGACACGTTGACGACGAGGTAGTCCGCGAACGGGGCGAGCAGGCTCGCGCTCGTCGCGTAGTCGCCCGGCGCCTCCGCGGCCGGCGTGACCTTCGTCTTCCCGACGTTCGCCCCGACGATCACCGCACGACCGGCGGGCGTGGAGCGCAGCTCCTCGAGCCGTCGGGCCGCCGCCGCCGCGCCCTCGTTGTTGAAGCCCATCCGGTTGCGCACGCCGCGCACGTCGAGCTCGCGCCACAGGCGCGGCTTCTCGTTGCCCGGCTGGGCGTGCGCGGTCACGGTCCCGATCTCGACGAACGCGAACCCCAGCATCGTCAGCCCGCGCACCGCGCGCGCGTTCTTGTCGAACCCGCCCGCGAGGCCGAACGGCGCCGGGAAGACGCGTCCGAGCACCTCGACGCTCCCGCGCCCCCCGACCCCCCGGCCGAGGTAGGGCGCGAGCGCACCCTGCACGACGTCGCGCAGCACGGGCACCCGGCCGGCGGCGGAGATGAGGGTGAACGCGACCTCGTGGGCCCGCTCGGGGTCCATGCGGGTGAAGACGGTGTCGAACAGCAGCGAGTACAGGACCGGGCGGCGGCTCATGCGACGTCCTCCGAGGTGTCGTGGGCGGACGGGCGGGTGGTCCCGCTCGCGGGCGGGACGTCGTCGGGCAGGCTGGCGTGCGGGTCGTCGGGTACGGCGCGCGTGCGCCACAGCCACCACAGGCCGACGAACGGCAGGACGAGCGGCACGTAGCCGTAGCCCTGACCGAAGCCGGACCACACGGTCGCGCGCGGGAAGGCCGCGGCGTCGACGAGCGAGAGCGTCCCGACGGCCAGCACGCCGACGAGCTCGACCCCCACGGCGCACCAGGCGACCCGCCGGGCCACCGGACCGCCGCGCGCGAGGGCGACGGTGGCGACGACGTACACGAGCGCGGCGAACGCCGACAGGCCGTACGCGAGCGGCGCCTCGTGCCAGTCGCGCAGGAGCTGCACGCCGGCGCGCGCCGTGGCGGCGACGGCGAAGATGCCGTAGACGACGACGAGGAAGCGGCCGAACCCGCTGCCGGTCGGGCGGGGTGCGCTCATCGAGACCTCCGGGTCACGTGTTCCAGATCTGCCAGACCCGCCACTCGAGGAAGGCCACCGTGAGCGCGGCGACGGCGAGCACCACCGAGCTCCAGCGCGTGCGCTCGGCGAACGCCCACAGCGCGGCCACCGGCAGGACGAACAGCGCGGTCACGAGGTAGCCCCACAGGAGCACCGGGTCCGTCGGCGCGGTCCCCGTCGCACCCAGGACGCCGAGGACGACGCCCTGCACGAGGATCAGTCCCTCGACGACGGCGGCGCCCCAGAGCTGGCGCAGGACCACGGCCTGGTCGCGCACGACGTAGACGGTCGCCCAGCCCGCGAGCGCCACGCACGCCGCGACGACGGCGAGCACGAGGGGAAGGACCACGCCGCCGAGCGTACCGGCGGTCGTACGCCCAGGCGGAATCGGGCCGGGTCCGGGGTTAGCATCGCCGGTGTGGCTGAACTGATCGTCTCCAGCAAGAGTCCCGCCGGTGCCAAGGTCGACGTGCTCGTCGTCGGCACCCACACGTCGTCGGACGGCGTCGCGATCGTCGGGGGCGACCTGCCCCGCGCGGTCGTCGCCGGTCTCGAGGACCTCGCGCCCGCGCTCGGCATCACCGGGGCCGCCGACGAGGTCCGCAAGGTGCCCGGGGGCGCCGACCTCGCGGCCGACGTGCTCGTGCTGGTCGGGCTGGGCGCCCGCCGTGCCGACGGCACGTTCGGCACCGAGACGCTGCGCCGGGCCGCGGGCGCCGCGGTGCGCGCGCTCGCCGGCACGGGCTCGGTGGCCGTCGCGCTGCCCGTCGAGGACGTCGAGGACGTCGCAGCGGTCGCCGAGGGCGCTCTGCTCGGCGCCTACGCGTTCGCGCGGTACCGCACGGGCGAGGCCGCGACCGCTGCGTCGGCGCAGCCGGTCGCGACGATCGAGGTGCTCGCCCCGAACGCCCGCAGCGCTGCCGTCAAGACCGCCGTCGAGCGTGCTCGGGTCGTGGCGGACGCCGTCAACGCGACGCGCGACCTCGTCAACGCCGCGCCGAACGACCTCTTCCCTGCCGCGTTCGCCGACGCGGCGAAGCAGGCGGTGAAGGACTCCGGGGCCAAGGGCCTCAAGGTCACCGTCCTCGACGACAAGGCGCTCGTGGCCGGCGGCTACGGCGGCCTCGTCGGGGTGGGTCAGGGCTCGACGCGCGGGCCGCGGCTCGTCAAGGTGGCGTACTCCCCCGCGCGGCCCGCGGCGAAGGTCGCTCTGGTCGGCAAGGGCATCACGTTCGACTCGGGCGGCATCTCCATCAAGCCCGCGAAGGGCATGGAGGCGATGAAGTCCGACATGGCGGGGGCCGCAGCGGTCCTGAGCACGGTCGTCGCGGCGGCCCGCCTGGGCCTGCCGGTCGCCGTCACCGGGTGGCTGTGCCTCGCGGAGAACATGCCGTCGGGCACCGCGCAGCGCCCGTCCGACGTCATCACGATCCGCGGCGGGAAGACGGTCGAGGTGCTGAACACCGACGCCGAGGGCCGCCTCGTCATGGCGGACGGCCTCGTCGCGGCCGTCGAGGAGAAGCCGGACGTCGTGCTCGACGTCGCGACGCTCACCGGTGCGCAGATGGTCGCGCTGGGCAACCGCGTGTCCGCCGTGATGGGTGCGGAGGCCGTGCGGTCCGAGGTCGTCGCGGCCGCGGACGGCGCGGGCGAGCAGTTCTGGCCGATGCCGCTGCCCGAGGAGCTCGGGGCGTCCCTGAAGTCGAAGGTCGCCGACCTCGCGAACATCGGGGACCGGTTCGGCGGCATGCTCGTCGCCGGGCTGTTCCTCCAGGAGTTCGTCGGGTCGACGCCGTGGGCGCACCTGGACATCGCGGGACCCGCGTTCAACGAGGGTTCGGCGCACGGGTACACGCCCGTGGGCGGGACCGGCGTCGCGGTGCGGACGCTGCTGTCGCTCGTCGAGGGCCGCGCCGGGCGCTGAGCCCCGAGGGACTCGCGCCGGCGTCAGCGCCGACGCTGGCGCGAGTTCCAGTCCCGCATGCGCTGCGGGTATCCCGTGAACCGCACGTTGTAGACGGGCACGCCGAGCGAGCCCGCGACGTCGAACGCGGTCCGCTCGTCCGGCACGCGTCGACGCGTCCACTCGCCGGTCGTCGCGATGAGCAGGAGCGTCGCCCCCGTGTCCTGCGTCGGCGGCTCGACGTACGCCTCGACACCGACGCGCGTGCGGACGAAGTCCTGCATGTGCGCGAGGGTCGCCCTGCGGGCGTCCGACGATGCTGCCGGGGACGAGGCCGCGGCCGAGCTCGTGGTCGGACGACGGGAGAAGAGTCGTGAGAGCCGGGACACACCGGCAGGGTACAGCGCGGCGCTGGACGGTTCCCGGGCGGGAGACGGGCGACGTCCGTGCGACACCGGGGCGCCGGTCCACCCCGCTCCTGTCTCCATCGTCACAGCCGCCAAGGCCGTCCTCGATTGGGGAGGCGGTGCCCGAGGTGCCAAGATGGCTCCGGAGAACGTTCACGTACCGTGGGCCGGGACCCACCGGTCCCGTCGGCCCGTCGTCGTGCCGTGGACGTCCGACACCGCTCTCCCCTCCCTGAAGGAGTCGCACGTGGCCGAACCCGCCACACCATCCGGCACCCCGTCGGACGTCGTCGTCCTGGGCGGAGGCAGCGCCGGCTACGCGACGGCGCTGCGGGCCGCGCAGCTCGGCCTCGACGTCGTGCTCGTCGAGTCGGGCAAGCTGGGCGGGACGTGCCTGCACAACGGGTGCATCCCGACGAAGGCCCTGCTGCACGCGGCCGAGCTCGCCGACGGCGCGCGAGAGGGCGCCCGGTTCGGTGTCCGCAGCACCTTCGACGGCGTCGACATGGCCGGGGTGAACAGCTATAAGGACGGCGTGGTCGCAGGGCTCTACAAGGGCCTGCAGGGACTCGTCGCGTCGCGCGGCATCACCTACGTCGAGGGCCACGGTCGCCTCGTCGGGCCGGACACCGTCGAGGTCGACGGCACCCGGTACACCGGCCGCCACGTCGTCCTCGCCACCGGCTCGTACTCCCGGACGCTGCCCGGTCTCGAGATCGGCGGCCGCGTCGTCACGTCCGACCAGGCGCTCGGCCTCGACCGGGTCCCCTCCTCGGTGGTCGTGCTCGGCGGCGGCGTCATCGGCGTCGAGTTCGCGAGCGTGTGGCGCTCCTTCGGCGCCGACGTCCAGATCGTCGAGGCGCTGCCCCACCTCGTCCCGAACGAGGACGTGGCGCTGTCGAAGTCTCTCGAGCGCGCGTTCCGCAAGCGCGGCATCCAGTTCTCGCTCGGCGACCGGTTCGCGGGCGTCAAGGAGACCGACTCCGGGGTCACGGTCACGCTCGAGTCCGGGAAGACCTTCGACGCCGAGCTGCTGCTCGTCGCGGTCGGTCGCGGACCCCGCACCGCCGACCTCGGGTACGAGGAGCAGGGCGTCACGCTCGATCGCGGCTTCGTCGTGGTCGACGAGCGCCTGCACACCGGCGTCGGCAACATCTGGGCCGCGGGCGACATCGTCCCCGGTCTGCAGCTCGCGCACCGTGGGTTCGCCCAGGGGATCTTCCTCGCGGAGCAGATCGCCGGCCTGGAGCCGACGCCGATCGTCGAGTCGTCGATCCCCCGCGTGACGTACTGCGAGCCCGAGGTCGCGTCCGTCGGGCTCACCGAGGCCGACGCGCGCGAGACCTACGGGTCCGAGGCCGTCGAGGCCCTCGAGTACAACCTCGCGGGCAACGGCAAGAGCAAGATCCTCGGGACGAGCGGCTTCGTGAAGCTCGTCCGCCGCAAGGACGGCCCCGTCGTCGGTGTGCACATGATCGGTGCGCGCGTCGGCGAGCTCGTGGGCGAGGGCCAGCTCATCGTGGGCTGGGAGGCGTACCCCGAGGACGTCGCCGCCCTGGTCCACGCCCATCCCACCCAGAACGAGGCACTCGGAGAGGCGCACCTGGCACTTGCCGGCAAGCCTCTGCACGCCCACAACTGACCCCCAACGATCGAAGGAGACCAGGCAGGTCATGTCTGAGAACGTGCAGATGCCGGCACTCGGCGAGTCCGTCACCGAGGGCACCGTCACCCGTTGGCTCAAGAACGTCGGCGACACCGTCGAGGTCGACGAGCCCTTGCTCGAGGTGTCCACCGACAAGGTCGACACCGAGATCCCCTCCCCCGTCGCAGGCGTCCTCGAGCAGATCCTCGTCCAGGAGGACGAGACCGTCGAGGTCGGCGCGAACCTGGCCGTCATCGGTTCCGGCGAGGGCGGCGGCTCCGCCGCGCCCGCGCAGGCCGAGGAGCCCGCCGCCGAGGAGAAGCCGGCCGAGGAGCCGGCCCCCCAGGCCGCGGACCCCGTCGCCGCCGCGCAGGAGACCCCGGCGCAGGAGGCCCCTGCCCAGGAGGCTCCCGCTCCCGCAGGAGGCTCGGGCGGCGAGGAGATCAAGCTCCCGGCGCTCGGCGAGTCCGTCACCGAGGGCACCGTCACCCGCTGGCTCAAGGCCGTCGGCGACAGCGTCGAGGTCGACGAGCCGCTGCTCGAGGTCTCGACCGACAAGGTCGACACCGAGGTCCCGTCGCCCGTCGCGGGCACCGTCCAGCAGATCCTCGTCCAGGAGGACGAGACGGTCGAGGTCGGCGCGGTCCTCGCGATCGTCGGCTCGGGCGCGGCCCCGGCCGCGGCGCAGGAGGCTCCGCAGCAGGAGGCTCCCGCGGCGGCGCAGCCGCAGGAGACGCCGAAGCACGAGGAGCAGTCGGCGCAGGATCCCGTCACCGCGCAGACCCCGGCCAGCGAGGCGGACGTCCCGGCGCAGGCGGCCCAGGAGGAGGCGCCCGCGACGAGCGCTCCGTCGGAGCCGGCGAAGCCCGCGCAGGCAGCTCCCTCGGCACCGGGTGCGACCCCGGCGCCGGCGGCGAAGGCTGGCGGCACGTACCTCACGCCGCTCGTGCGCAAGCTCGCGGCCGACAAGGGCGTGGACCTGTCGACCGTGACCGGCACGGGTGTCGGGGGACGCGTCCGCAAGGAGGACGTCCTCGAGGCGGCTCGCAAGGCCGAGGAGGCCAAGGCGTCCGCCGCGGCCCCTGCCGCCGCGTCGGCTCCGGCCGCGCCGAAGAAGCCGTCCGTGCCCGCCGTGTCGCCGCTGCGCGGCACGACGGAGAAGACGAGCCGGCTCCGCAAGCTCGTCGCGAGCCGCATGGTCGAGGCGCTCAGCACCCAGGCCCAGCTCACGACGGCGGTCGAGGTCGACGTCACGCGCGTCGCCGCGCTGCGCAACCGCGCGAAGGCGGACTTCAAGGCGCGCGAGGGTGCGAACCTCACGTTCCTGCCGTTCTTCACGCTCGCCGCGGTCGAGGCGCTCAAGGCCTACCCGAAGATCAACGCGACCTTCGCCGAGGACGAGATCACGTACCACGGCCAGGAGAACGTCGGCATCGCGGTGGACACCGAGCGTGGTCTCGTGGTCCCCGTGATCAAGGACGCGGGCGACCTCAACCTCGCCGGCATCGCGCGCAAGATCGCCGACCTCGGCGCACGCACCCGTGCCAACAAGGTCGGGCCCGACGAGCTCGCGGGCGGCACGTTCACCATCACGAACACCGGGTCGGGCGGCGCGGTCTTCGACACGCCGATCGTCCCGGTCGGTCAGGTCGCGATCCTCGGCACGGGCACGATCACGAAGCGCCCGGCCGTGGTGACGGACGCGGACGGGAACGACACGATCGGCATCCGCTCGACGTGCTTCATCTTCCTGTCCTACGACCACCGCCTGGTCGACGGCGCCGACGCCGCGCGCTTCCTCACCTCGATCAAGAACCGGATCGAGGAGGGCGCGTTCGAGTCCGAGGTCGGTCTCTGACCGGCACGCTCGTGCGCTGACACCGCGCCTCCTCCGAGGGCCTCCGACCGCACCGGTCGGGGGCCCTCGGTGCGTCCGCGGCACCGGTGCACGCGACCCGCCGGGACCCGTACGGTGGACCCATGGACATCGTGGTGGCCGGCTCGCACGGACTGATCGGCGCCGAGCTGCTCGAACGGCTGCGCGAGGACGGGCACCACGTGCGTCGGCTCGTGCGGCGACCGCCGCAGACGAGCGACGAGCGCCAGTGGGACCCCGACGCCGGGATCCTCGATCCCGCGGCGCTCGAGGGCGCGGACGCCGTCGTCAACCTCGCGGGCGCGGGCGTCGGGGACCACCGCTGGACGACGGACTACAAACGGACGCTCGTCACGTCCCGTACGCGCACGACCGGTCTTCTCGCGCGCACGCTCGCCGGTCTCGACCGCCCGGTGCCGGTCTGGGTCCAGGGGTCGGCGATCGGGTACTACGGCGACCGCGGCGCGCAGGTCCTCACCGAGACGTCCGCGTCGGGCGACGGCTTTCTCGCACGCCTCGTGCGCGAGTGGGAGGCGGCGACCGCTCCCGCGCAGGACGCCGGGGTGCGGGTCGTGCACGCACGCACCGGCATCGTCCTGTCGTCGGAGGGCGGTGCGCTGGGCCGTCTCCTGCCGCTCCTGCGCCTGGGGGTCGGCGGCCGCCTCGGTTCCGGCCGGCAGTACTGGAGCTGGATCACCCTGCGCGACGAGGTCGCCGCCCTGCGGCACCTCCTCACCGCACCCGTGCACGGCCCGGTGAACCTGTGCGCACCGGTGCCCGCCACCAACGCCGAGATCACGTCCGCGCTCGCCCGCGCGCTGCACCGCCCGGCGATCGTCGCCGTGCCGTCGTTCGCTCTGAAGATCGCGCTCGGCGAGCTCGCGTCCGACATCCTGGGTTCCCAGCGGGCGCTGCCGACCGTGCTGGAGGCGAGCGGCTTCCGGTTCAACGACCCCGAGCTCGACGCCGCTGCCCGGTCGGTGGTCGAGGGCTGAGCAGCCGGGGAGACGTCAGCAGACGTCAGCCCAGCACCTCGGCGACACGCCAGCCCGCGTCGGTCCAGCGCAGGACGAGGCCCACGGTGGTCCGCGGCGTCGCAGGAACCTGGACCTCGCCCTCCGGAGTCCGCTGGCGGTGGGCGCTCACCGCGTAGTCGACCTCGACGTGCGCCTCGTCCGCGGGCGCGGACGAGCCCTGCCGCGCGTCGAAGACCTCCACCTGCGCGTCGAGCACGACGGTGCCCTCGAGCTCGGCCAGGAGCTCCTGCTCGCTCGTCGCCGCGGGCGTGCCGGGGACGACCACGGCCGCGAGGTCTCCGCCGCCGCCCGTGACGAGGGCCAGGTGCCGGACCGTGAGCTCGTGGGCGGCGCCCAGCGGGTCGTCCCGGTCCGCCGTGGGGTCGGACGCGGAGCCCGTCGAAAGATCGGTCGCGGCGCTGCGCGTCGCCGGCCCGTCGCCCGGGGTCGGCGTGCCCTCCGGCGTGCCTGCGAGCTGGAGCAGGACGACGACGAGGGCGACGCAGCCCGCGACGATCCCGGTGGCCGCCAGCACCGCGCGCGTGACGCCACCGCGCCCCGGAGCCCCGGCCGTCCGCTCAGCGGCCCGCCCGGGCGCACGGGCCGCACGGCCCGGACGTCC
Source organism: Cellulosimicrobium sp. PMB13 (assembly GCF_051294865.1). Classification (NCBI taxonomy): domain Bacteria; kingdom Bacillati; phylum Actinomycetota; class Actinomycetes; order Micrococcales; family Promicromonosporaceae; genus Cellulosimicrobium; species Cellulosimicrobium sp. PMB13. The sequence continues at coordinate 3,506,406 of NZ_CP145910.1, forward strand.
GCCGGCCGTGCGGGGACCGACCCGGCGCGCACGAGCCACGTCCCTGCGCGAGCGGGACGCCCTGGGTGCCGGACCTGGCTCCGCGGTCGCGACCCCCGCCGTCGTGCGCCGCCCGCCGAGGGCGGCGGCCACGAGCCGCGCCGGGTCGGGCATGGTCACGGGCCGGGGCTCGACCGCGTCGTAGCAGCGGGCGGCGAACGTCCCCGCCGCCGGGCGGGCCTGGGGGTCCTCGCGCAACGCCACGACGAGCTCGCCGTGCAGCGCAGCCAGGTCCCGCGCCTCGTCCGGGTCCGCCGGCGGCCCGCCGGACGCGGGGTGGCTCGACGCCGGTGGCGGGACGAGCCCGAGCGCGAGCCGCGCCAGGTCGCGCACGTCGTCGGCCGCGGTCCCGTCGCCTGGCGTGAGCGGTGGCCGGACCACGGCACGGCCGTCCGGGGAGAGCACGACCGCCCGGGCGTCGAGCGACCCGTGCACGCGTCCGGCGCGGTGGAGCGCCGCGAGCGCCTGTGCGACCGGGACGAGCACGGTCACGGCCTCCCCCGCGGTGAACGGGCCGCGGGCCGCGGCGAGCTCGTCGAGACGCAGCCCTTCGACGTGCTGGCTCAGGACGGCGAGGCCGCCGTCTCCGGTCTCGACGACGGCGCGCACCGCGACGAGGTGCTCGTCGCCGCCGCCCAGGCCGTGCAGGTGGTCGACGAGCGCGGTGCGGGCCGCGGGCTCGTCGGGCACCGCGACGACGCTGATCGTGCAGTCGTCCCCGGCCGCGTCCCGCGCGACGAGGCCCCCGGGGGCGCCGGGACGGGGCAGCACCTGCCAACCCGCTGCGGTGAGCGTCTCGATCGCGCGCGGGGTGACGGCCGGAGGGTCGGTGACGTGCGACGGCGGCGAGACGGGCATGGACCCCATCTCACCGTGCCGAGAGCCGCAGCGACGGGTTATCCACAGGACGGACGGTCGCCGGCGCGTCGTCCGGTCAGACGTCGATCCGACGGCCCTCGGCGTCGCTGCGCCGCGCCGCGTCGAGCACCTCCGCCGTGCGGACGGCGTCGCGCGGGTCGACCGGGACGGGACCGCCGTCGAGCAGCCACGCGGCCACGGCGCGGTAGAAGTCCGCGTGGCCACCGGGGGCGCGCTCCACGGCGACGCGCTCGCGACCGTGCGTGACCCAGCCCTCGGAGCCGGCCGGCGCAGCGTCGTCGAAGACCTCGAACGGCGACGCGTCGTTCTCGAAGGTCGTCACGACGTACGCTCCCGCCGACCCGAGGACCCGCGTGCGCGGACCGGGCGCCCCGACGACGGAACCCGCCCAGAGCCGGCTCACGACCGCGTTCCCCGTCGCGTCGGGAGCGTGGTGGAGCACGAGGAAGACGTCGTCCTCCGTCGGGGTCGTCAGGGAGCGGAGCTCGGCCCACACCGACGTCACGGGCCCGAAGAGCTGCGTCGCGGAGTCGACCAGGTGCGGACCGAGGTCGAGGAGGAGCCCACCGCCGACGGGGTCGTTCTCCTTCCACCGCTGCTGGGGCACGGGCCGCCATCGCTCCCAGCGGCGCTCGAACGTATGCACGGTCCCGAGGTCGCCCTGCTGGAGCACGTGCCGCAGCGTGAGCTGCTCGGGGTCCCAGCGCCGGTTCTGGAACACCGTCAGGGGCGTGCCGGCGGCCTGCGCGGCCTCGACGACGCCGCGCGCCGACGCCGTGTCCAGGGCGAGCGGCTTGTCGACGACCGTCGGGACGCCGGCCTGCGCGAGCGCCGCGGCGTGCTCGGCGTGCAGCGCCGTCGGGCTCGCCACGACGACGACGTCGTAGGAGTCGCGGTCGGCCACGAGAGCGGTGAGGTCGTCGTGCAGGTGCACCCCGGGCCAGTCCTCGGCGGCGGCCGCCCGCCGTTCGGGCGAGCGCACGACGACCGCGGTGACGACGTGCCCGGCCTCGCGCACGAGCCGCGCGTGGATGCCCCGTCCCGCTCCCCCGTACCCGACGACCCCGACCCTGAGCGGACGTTCTGCGCTGACCATGCGCACCAATCTAGTCGGCGAGCACCGCCCGACGACGGGTCGAGACCGGGTCGGAGCATGCGTCCGGCTCTGGCAGAATGTGCGCGTTGGTCCGGATTGGTGTACTGCGTGCGGCTCCTGCGCACGCGGGTCGAGGATCGGATTCGGGAAGGTCGTCCCTTGAGCACCACGAGCCGTCGGGTTCCTCGACGCACCGTCCTGCGCTACGTGCTCGTCGCGCTCGCGCTCCTCATCGTCCTCGCGAACGTGCTCGACGAGGAGTCGGCCGCGGTCGACGCGCCAGAGCCCGTGGCGACGGAGGGCACGGCGCTCGCCGCGCTCGCGCGCCTGGACGTCAAGGGGCCGGGGCCCGACACCGGCTACGAGCGCGCCGAGTTCGGCAGCGCGTGGGCCGACGTGGACGACAACGGCTGCGACACGCGCAACGACGTCCTCGCGCGCGACCTCACGGACCTCACGTTCTCCACGCGCGGCGAGCCGTGCGAGGTCCGCACGGGCACGTTCCTCGACCCGTACACCGGGGAGACGATCGAGTTCCGCCGCGGCAACGCGACGAGCGCGGCCGTGCAGATCGACCATGTCGTCCCGCTGCTCGACGCGTGGCGCAAGGGCGCGCGCTCCTGGGACGCGCAGACGCGCACGCGCTTCGCGAACGACCCGCTCAACCTCCTGGCCGCGGACGGACCCTCGAACCAGTCGAAGGGTGCGCGCGACGCCTCCGCCTGGCTCCCGCCGAACCACGCGTTCCGCTGCCCGTACGTGGCGCGGCAGATCGCCGTGAAGGCGGAGTACGGGCTGTCCGTCACGCCGTCCGAGGCCGAGGCGATGGAGCGCGTCCTCGCGGACTGCCCCGCCGAGCCGATCCCTGCGGGCTAGGTCCCTCCCTCAGCTCGCGCCGCGCCCCGCAGGGGCGGCCGGCGCCGCGGGCTCCCCGGGCTCGTCCGGCTTCCCCGGCTCGTCCGAGCCACCGTCGGTCCGCCCGAGCGCGCTCGGCCACCACGAGCGGCGCCCCACGTCGTGCACGAGCGCCGGCACGAGCAGGCTGCGCACGATGAGCGTGTCGACGAGCACGCCGAACGCCACGATGAAGGCGAGCTGGGCGAGGAACAGCAGCGGGATGATGCCGAGCGCCGCGAAGGTGGCCGCGAGCACCACGCCGGCGGAGGTGATGACGGACCCGGTGACGGCCAGCGCGCGCAGCACGCCGCGCCGGGTCCCGACCCGCAGGCTCTCCTCGCGCACGCGCGTCATGAGGAAGATCGAGTAGTCCACGCCGAGCGCCACGAGGAAGCAGAACGCGTAGAGCGGCACCGCCGGGTCCGCCCCGGGGAAGTCGAGGACGTGGTTGAACACGAGCGCGGCGACACCGAGCGCGGCGCCGAACGACAGCACGTTGGCCGCCATGAGCAGCACCGGGGCGACGACCGAGCGCAGCAGCAGGATGAGGATGAGCAGGATCACGACGAGCACGACCGGCACGATGGTCCGCAGGTCGCTCTGCCCGGCGAGCTGCGTGTCGAGACGCTCCGCCGCCGCTCCCCCGACGAGGGCGTCGGGCGAGACGTCGTGCACCGCGTCGCGCAGCGCGGACACCGTCTCGACGGCCTCCTGGCTGTCCGACGGCGCGTCCGTCGTCACGTCGACCCGCACCTGCCCGTCGACGACGAGCGGGTCGCCCTGGGCGGGCGCACCCGGCGCGGGCGCCGGCTGGTCGGTCACGGGGCTCGCCGAGGCGACGCCGTCGGTCGCCTCGGCGGCGTCCACGACGGCCTGCACGTCGGCCTCGGGCGCGACGACGATCGCGGGCTGCGCGGAGACGCCCTCGAAGTGCTCCGTGAGGACCTCCTCGCCGTCGACGGAGTCGACCTGGGTGAGGAAGACCTCCGAGTCCCCGGTGCCGTCGGCGTCGAGCGTCGGGACGAACGCGGCGCACGCGGCGAGGACGAGGGCGGTCACGATCCAGACCGGCCGGTCGTGGCGCCCGACGAAGCTCGCGACGCGCGACCAGACGCCGTGGCCCTCGACGCTCACGGCGTCCTCGGACGACGTCGCGGCCCGGGCGACGTCCGCACCTGACCCGGGGACGGCGTCGTCGGGCAGCGCGTGCTCGCCCGCGAACCGCGGCATGCGCGGCCAGAACAGGGCGCGCGAGCGCTGGCCGGCGACGAGGAGGAGCGCGGGCAGCAGCGTGAGCGCCGCGACGAAAGCGGCCGCGATCCCGATCGCGGCGACGGGCCCGAGGCTGCGGTTCGAGGAGAGGTCGGACAGCAGGAGGCACAGGAGCCCGGCGATCACGGTGCCGGCGCTCGCGGCGATCGGCTCGACCGACGCGCGCACCGCGCGGCGCAGCGCCGTCACGGTCGAGCGCACGAGCCGCAGCTCCTCCCGGTACCGCGCGACGACGAGCAGCGAGTAGTCGACCGCGGCGCCGACGACGAGGATCGAGAGGATGCCCTGCGACTGCCCGTTGAGCGTGAGGACGTCCGCGGCGGCCAGGTGGTAGACGACCAGGCCGGCCAGCGTGAGCGCGAGCACCGCGGTGAGGATGACGAGGAACGGCAGGACGGGCGAGCGGTAGACGATCGCCAGGATGATCAGGACCGCCCCGAGAGCGACGAGCAGCAGGACCGTGTCGATCCCGCCGAACGCTGTGACGAGGTCGGCCACGAACCCGGCCGGCCCGGTGACGTAGACCTCGAGCTCCGTCCCCGCGAGCCCGCCGTCCGCCACGTCCGCCGCGGCGAGGTCGCGCAGCGCGCCGACGGCGAGCTCGCTCACGCTGTCCTCGTCCGCACCGACACGGTCGGACGCGACGGCGGCGTCGAGCGAGACGACGACGAGCGCCGCCTCGCCGTCCTCGGACGGCACGACGACCGGGTCGGCAGTGGACACGTCGCCGACGGTCCGCGGCTCGTCGCCCGAGGTGCCCTCGAGCTCCGCGTCCGGCACGGCCGCGGCGTACGCCTCGAGCGCGGCGAGATCGTCCGCGGCGAGCGCCGACCCGTCGCCCGTCGAGGCCACGACGAGCGCGGGGAGCGACTCCGTGTCCACGAAGTCGTCCGCGAGCTCGGCGGCCTGCGTGGACTCGGCGCTCGCCGGGAGGAACGCGGCGGCGTCGTTGGTCTGGACGGTGCTGAGCTTGCCCTGCGCCTGTCCACCGAGCGCGCCGATCACCATCCACACACCGATGACTGCGACAATGATCAGCCCGCGGAGGATCCCGCTCGTCCTGTTGCTCAGCATGCTGAGGAATGGTGCCATGGCGGAGGGAGGAATGCACGTGGAGAGACCGGCCGTGCGCCGTGCCGACGGGTCGGACGCCGATCCGACCTTCGCCGACCCCACGTCGGCCGACCCGGCGTCCGCCGATCCGACCGAGTGGCCCACGGGCCGGATCCTGTTCGCCGTCGCCCGCCGCATCGAGCGGTCGTGGAACGCCCACCTCGCGCAGTGGGACCTCAACCACGCCGGCTTCCCCGTCCTCATGCACCTGCTCGGCGGGCCACGGTCGCAGCGCGAGCTCGCCGCCGACTCCGGCGTGACGGAGCAGACGATGAGCCGCATCGTCGCGCGCCTCGAGCGCTCGGGATACGTCACGCGGACGGGCGACCCGGAGGACCGGCGTCGCCGGGTCGTCGCGATCACCGACGCGGGTCGTGCCGCCGGGCTCACGGCGGCCCGTCGGCGCCCCGCCGAGGACCTCGCGACCCGCGGCCTCGACGACGACCAGGTCGCCGCGCTGCGGGAGCTGCTCCTGACGATGCTGGAGACCTTGCCCACAGCGCCCCGCGCACCGCGCGACGAGGGCTAGCCTGGCCCGATGGACGTGCTCACCCTGCCCGCCCGGACGGACTACCACGAGGCGTGGGAGCTCCAGCGCTCCGTGCACGACGCCGTGGCGTCGGGTGCCCGCGAGGACACCCTGATCCTCGTGGAGCACCCCGACGTGTACACGGCCGGTCGCCGCACCAACCGCACCGACCGCCCGGACGACGGCACGCCCGTCGTCGACGTCGACCGGGGCGGGAAGATCACGTGGCACGGCCCCGGGCAGCAGGTCGTCTACCCGATCGTCCGGCTCGCGGAGCCGGTCGACGTCGTCGCGTACGTCCGGGCGCTCGAGGACGCGGTCATGACGGTGTGCGCCGGTCTCGGGCTCGAGACGATCCGCGTCGAGGGACGCAGCGGGGTGTGGCTCGCGGCAGACGCGTCCCGGCGTGAGCGCAAGGTCTGCGCGATCGGCGTGCGCGTGGCCCGCGGCGTCACGATGCACGGCCTCGCGCTGAACTGCGACCCGGACCTGGCACGCTTCGAACGCATCGTGCCGTGCGGGATCGAGGACGCCGACGTGACTTCGCTCACCACGGAGCTCGGCCGGACCGTCACCCTCGCCGACGTCGCGCCCGCGCTCGTCCCGGCGCTGGAGGACGCGCTGGCCCCGCTGCGTGCCGCCACGTCCGGCGCCGCTGCGGGGCGCGCCACGGCGCTCACCGCCGGCTAGCGCACACCCCGCGCTATCCTGGGGGCTCAGGGAAGTCTTGCGCTCCGGAGTTCGGGTGGGTCGGCGCGCGACACGTCGACCCTGGACACCGCATGACACGTTCCGCACTCCCCGCCCCACCCACCCAGACACCGGCAGCCGGGCCGTCGCCGAGCGACGGGCGCCGCGGCGCCCTCGAGCGGACCGGCGCCTACGCCCGCCTCCCGCGCCTCGCGGGACCCTGGTTCCTCCCCGTCGCGTTCCTCGCGCGGCTGCCGTTCTCCATGCTGACGATCGGCACGCTGCTGCTGGTCACGCAGACCACCGGCTCCGTCGGCCAGGGCGGCCTCGCGTCCGCCGCGACGGCGCTCGGCACCGCCGTCGGCGGGCCCACCCAGGGCGCGCTCGCCGATCGCGTCGGGCAACGCCGCGTCGTGCTGGTCTGCGCACCCCTCGCGGGCCTCGCGGTGCTCGCTCTGCTCGCCGCGACCGCAGGGCCCACCGGCCCGGCGGCTGCCGTGCTCGGTGCCGCGGCGCTCGTCGGGGCGTCGGTGCCGCAGGTCGGACCCTTGGCGCGGGTGCGCTGGATCGCGCTCACCGCCGACGAGCCGCGCACCCTGTCCGCGGCGATGAGCTACGAGAGCACCGCGGACGAGGTGAGCTTCGTGCTCGGCCCCGCGCTCGTGGGCGTGCTGGCGGCGCTCGGCTCGCCGCGGACGGCGATGCTCGCCGCCGCCGCGCTCGTCGTCGTCGCCGGCACGGCGTTCGCGCTGCACCCGACGGCGCGCGCCCGGACGGGGACGAACCGCCCGCAGGCCGCCCGCTCGACCCGCCCGACCGGGCCCCGCGCCGCGCTGCGCCTCGTACGGGTCGAGGCGGTCGCCGTCGTCGGCATGGTCGCGATGGGCCTCGTGTTCGGCGGCACGCAGGCCGCGCTCACGGCCCTCACGCGCGACGTGGGATCCCCCGACCTCGCCGGGCTCGTGTACGCGGTGCTCGGCGTCGGGTCCGCGATCACGGCGCTCGCGGTCGTCGCGCTGCCCGACCGCTGGTCCCAGGCCGGCCGGTGGACGACGTTCTCGGGGGGGCTCCTGGTCAGCGCCCTCGCGCTCCTCGGGGCGGCGTCCACCGGCTCGCTGCCGCTCGTCGTCGCGGCGGTCGCCGTCGCGGGCCTGTTCGTCGGGCCGGTCATGGTCACGGTCTTCACCGTCGCGGGTCGCAGGGCGCCCGCCGGTCGGACCGCGGCGGCGATGACGCTCGTCGCGAGCGCGAACGTCGTCGGCGTCGCGCTCGGGGCGACGAGCGCGGGCCTGCTCGCGGAGTCCGCATCGACGACCGCGGCGTTCGCCGTCCCGGTCGTCGCGGCGACGCTCCTGCTCGCGGCCGGGATGTCGCTGACGTCACGTCCACGTGCTGGTCGCCGGGCGGGGACGAGCGCGGCGGCTGCCGTACGCTGACCTGAGTCCGGCGTCGTACCGGGCGTCGCGCCCACCGGCGAGGCGCCCTCCTGACCGCTCGCGGTCTGGCGCCGGCGCTCACCCCGCCACGACGACCGGGAGACACCCGTGACGATCGCACCTGAAGGCCGGCGCATGCTCCGGGTCGAGGCCCGCAACGCCGCGACGCCGATCGAGAAGAAGCCCGAGTGGATCAAGACCCGCGCGACGATGGGCCCCGAGTACTCCGAGCTCAAGGGACTGGTCAAGCGCGAAGGGCTGCACACGGTCTGCGAGGAGGCGGGCTGTCCCAACATCTTCGAGTGCTGGGAGGACCGTGAGGCGACCTTCCTCATCGGTGGCGACCAGTGCACGCGACGCTGCGACTTCTGCCAGATCGACACCGGCAAGCCGGCGGACTTCGACGCCGACGAGCCGCGCCGTGTCGCCGAGTCCGTGCAGGCGATGGGCCTGCGCTACTCGACCATCACGGGCGTGGCCCGCGACGACCTGCCCGACGGCGGCGCCTGGCTCTACGCGGAGACCGTCCGCCAGATCCACGCGCTCAACCCGGGCACGGGCGTCGAGCTCCTCATCCCGGACTTCAACGCGATCCCGGAGCTGCTCGACGAGGTCAACGGCTCACGCCCCGAGGTGCTTGCCCACAACCTCGAGACCGTGCCCCGCATCTTCAAGCAGATCCGTCCCGGCTTCCGGTACGAGCGGTCGCTCTCGGTGCTCACGCGGGCGCGCGAGGCCGGCCTCGTGACGAAGTCCAACATCATCCTCGGCATGGGCGAGACGATCGCCGAGGCGAAGGACGCCCTCCAGGACCTGCACGACGCGGGGTGCGACCTCGTCACCATCACGCAGTACCTGCGCCCGTCGGTGCGTCACCACCCGGTCGACCGGTGGGTCAGGCCGGAGGAGTTCGTCGAGCTCTCCGACGCGGCCGAGAAGATCGGGTTCCTCGGCGTCATGTCGGGGCCGCTGGTCCGCTCGTCCTACCGCGCGGGGCGCCTGTGGGGCCAGGCGATGACGCGCCGCGGCATGGAGATCCCGACGGCGCTCGCGCACCTCGCCGAGCCCACCACCTCGCGCCAGGAGGCCGCGAGCCTCCTCGCCCGCGCACCCCACTAGACTGAGGGACCATGGCCCGCAAGAACTCCGACGCCACCGGCGCGCCCGCGGCCGGCGAGCCGGTCGGCAAGCAGAAGAAGCCCAAGAAGCAGCGCTGGTACCACCAGGTGTGGGCCGCGTACCAGATGACGCGCAAGCAGGACCCCGCGGTCACGTGGATCATGCTCGGCGTGTTCCTCGGGGTCGTGGCGGTCGCCGTGGGCATCGGCCTGTGGTGGGGCCAGTGGGTCTACACGCTCATCGTCGGCATCCCGTTCGGCCTGCTGGGTGCGATGTTCGTGCTCACCCGCCGCGCGGAGCGTGCCGCCTACAGCCAGATCGAGGGCCAGCCGGGCGCAGCGCGCGCCGCGCTCGGCACGATCCGCCGCGGCTGGACCTTCGACGAGGAGCCCGTCGCGATCGACCCCCGCACGCAGGACCTCGTGTTCCGCGGCGTCGGGCGTGCGGGCGTCGTGCTCGTCAGCGAAGGCCCGGCGCACCGCGCGAACAGGCTCCTCGAGAGCGAGCGCAAGCGCGTGACCCGCGTCCTGCCGAACGTCCCCGTGACGACGATCCAGGTCGGCAACGAGGAGGGCCAGGTCGCTCTGCAGAAGCTGCCGCGGACCGTGCAGAAGCTCAAGCCGACCCTCACCAAGCCCGAGACGGCGCAGGTCTCCAAGCGTCTGCGCGCCCTCGGTGCGGCCCGGCTGCCGATCCCCAAGGGCATCGACCCCACGCGGGCCCGCCCCGACCGCAAGGGCATGAAGGGCCGCTGACCGGTCCCCGCAGCTTCCGATACCGCTGCACGACGACGCCCGGCCGGGCGAGGAGCACCACCTCACCGGCCGGGCGTCGTCGTCCCCGCGACCCGTCAGCCCGGTCTGGCGGAGGGAGGCGCGGTCGCGCGGAAGAGCCCGCGGTGCTTCAGGTGCGGACGAGCACCGTGCCGGCGGCGCGGTCGTGCAGACCTCGGCCGTCGGAGTCCCAGACGACCGCGGGGATGACGAGCAGCAGCAGGGCGGTGCGCAGGAGGGCGCGCCCGACGCCGACCATGCGCGTGGGAGCCGCGAGCCGGTGCACCCGCATGCCGAGGAGCCGGTGACCGACCGTGAAGCCGAGAGTGCTGACGAGCAGCACGTTCTCGATCGCGAACACGAGCGGCTGCGACCACACGGGCAGCGCGGAGACGCCCTCGAAGAACCCGGGCGCGGCAGGTCGGAAGAACAGGAAGGCGACGAGGGTCGCGAGCGTCCAGTCGATCACCAGAGCGACGACGCGCCGTCCGACCGTCGCGAGCGAGCCCGGACCCTCCGGCGGGAGCCCGAGCCGGGCACCGCGCCCTTCCTGCCGACCCCCGGGCGTGCCCTCGAGCCACGAACCCATGTCTTCGCGTGAAACCACGGGTCCAGCGTACGTGCCCGCCGGTGGACACCCGCGGCGCCTGCCGGTCGCGCGGCGGTACTGTGCGTCACGGCGCTCGATCCGCGTGGGTCGAGCGCGCCCTCGCGTAGCACGACCGTCACACAGGGACGCGGGACGTAACACGCCCGAAACAACGGGTACACGGCGGGGAAACCGCCGCGGCCTAGGTTCGTGGGCGCCACGTCAGCGGCTCGTGCCGCGCGGCCCGACGGCACCACCGATCAAGGAGCAACGGATGTTCAACAACGCGGAGGAGGCAATCGCCTTCACGCGGAACGAGGGCGTCGAGTTCGTCGACGTCCGGTTCTGCGACCTGCCCGGCATCATGCAGCACTTCAACATCCCCGTCTCGCAGTTCGACGAGGCGGCGTTCGAGGACGGCCTGATGTTCGACGGATCCTCGATCCGCGGCTTCCAGGCGATCCACGAGTCGGACATGAAGCTCGTGCCGGACGTCAAGACCGCGTTCGTGGACCCGTTCCGCAAGCGCAAGACGCTCGTCGTGAACTTCTCCATCGTCGACCCGTTCACGGGCGAGCCGTACTCCCGCGACCCCCGCAACATCGCGGCGAAGGCCGAGGCGTACCTGCGCTCCACCGGCATCGCGGACACGGCGTTCTTCGCCCCCGAGGCCGAGTTCTACCTGTTCGACGAGGCGCGCTTCGCGACGAACCAGCACTCGAGCTTCTACTACCTCGACTCGATCGAGGCGGCGTGGAACACGGGCCGCGAGGAGGAGGGTGGCAACCTCGCGTACAAGACGCGCTACAAGGGCGGCTACTTCCCCGTCTCCCCGTCGGACCGCTTCGCGGACCTGCGCGACGACATGTGCGCGACGCTGGAGCAGGTCGGCCTCGACGTCGAGCGCGCGCACCACGAGGTGGGCACCGCCGGCCAGCAGGAGATCAACTACCGCTTCAACACGCTGCTCCACGCGGCCGACGACCTGATGAAGTTCAAGTACGTCATCCGCAACCAGGCCTTCGAGGCCGGCAAGTCGGTCACGTTCATGCCGAAGCCGATCTTCGGCGACAACGGCTCGGGCATGCACTCCCACCAGTCCCTGTGGAAGGACGGCAAGCCGCTGTTCTTCGACGAGAAGGGCTACGGCGGCCTGTCGGACATCGCGCGCTGGTACATCGGCGGCCTGCTCAAGCACGCCCCGTCGCTCCTCGCGTTCACGAACCCGTCGGTGAACTCCTACCACCGCCTGGTCCCGGGCTACGAGGCCCCGGTCAACCTGGTCTACTCGGCCCGCAACCGCTCCGCGTGCATCCGCATCCCGGTCACCGGCTCCTCCGCCGGTGCCAAGCGCGTCGAGTTCCGCGTGCCGGACCCGTCGGCCAACCCGTACCTCGCGTTCGCCGCCCAGCTGCTCGCCGGCATCGACGGCATCAAGAACCGCATCGAGCCGCCGGAGCCGATCGACAAGGACCTCTACGAGCTGCCGCCCGAGGAGCACGCGCAGATCCAGCAGGTTCCCGCCTCGCTCGGTGAGGCGCTGGACAACCTCGAGGCCGACCACGAGTTCCTCACGCAGGGCGACGTCTTCACGCCGGACCTCATCCAGACGTGGATCGACTACAAGCGCACCAACGAGATCGACCCGATCCGTCTGCGCCCGCACCCGCACGAGTTCGAGCTCTACTACGACATCTGACAGACGGGGCTCCTAGCCCCTGGTGAGTCGCCCGACACGGCGGCTGACGTGCGCGATCGCCTTCGGGCGACGCGCCGCGTCAGCCGCCGTCTCGCGTTCGCGGTGTCATCGACGCGTTCTCGACCACCGCCCGGCGACGGACAGGGATCCCCCACGGGCCGAGCGTGCCGGTACGGTATGGCCCGCACCGTCCGTCGGGGCGGGACGAGGGAGAGGAACGGTCCGTGCACGTGCGGGTGAGGATGATCGTCGGAGGGGTGTTCGCCGCGGTCGGGCTGGGGCTCGTGGTTGCTGCGGTCGTGATCGGGTGCTCGACCTACTCGTTCCAGCAGACGGCCGAGCGGACGACCGGCACCGTCGTCGACCTCGACGTGCGGTGGGGGTCGCACGGGAGCCGCTCGTCGAGCCGCGCGGAGTACCCCGTCGTCGAGTTCGAGGCCGACGGTCAGCGATACACCGTCGTGAGCGCCGTGACAGGCACGTCGCATCCGGAGATCGGCGACGACGTCACGGTCCTGTACGACCCTGCGGACCCGTCCGACGCGCGGCTGGACAGCGGCCCGCTCAATCATGCGCTCGAGGTGATCCTCGGTGGGGCGGGCGTGGTCTTCGCCGGGTTCGGGTCGTCACTCCTGGTTCGCGGCCTGCGCAGGCGAGGGGCTGCCGCTCCCCCGGCGGCCCCACCGGCGTGGCCCAGCGACGCAGTCGTGTGAGCGGAGCGGTGCGTCAGGCGACCTGCGGCGTCTCTCCCGCCGGGACATGTGCCGAGGGAAGGCCGGCGTCCGGGCGAAGCCCCGCATAGGCCTCCGCCTCGACCTCGGCGCACAGGTCCTGGTAGACGTGCCCGCCGCCGAGGTACACGGCCATCTCCTCACGCTTGCCGGGCACGTTGCCGCCGACGAACCACGCGCCGGCCTTGCGGCCCTCGGCGTACATGACCGTGGCGTGCCCGGCCCGCTCGGTCTCCGCCCGCCACCAGTCCTCGGCCTCGCGCGTCGGCTCGAGCTGGTCCACGCCGTTCTCCCGAGCGAACGACAGCGCGCGCTGCAGCCACTGCGCGCCGCGCTGGACGGGGACCGGCAGGTTGGACAGCGGGGTCTGCGGGCCGACGGACATGAAGAAGTTCGGGAACCCGTGCACGCCGATCCCGAGATAGGTGAGCAGGCCGTCGCGCTCCCACCTCTCGCGCAGCGTGATCCCCTCGCGCCCGACGACGTCGATCGCCGTCAGCGCACCCGTCATGGCGTCGAACCCCGTCGCGAGCACGAGCACGTCGAGCTCGTGCTCGACCCCGTCGACGACCACGCCGCGCGGCGTCACCTCGGTGATCGGCGACGCGAGCACGTCGACGAGCTCGACGTTCTCCCGGTTGAACGCGTCGTAGTAGCCGTGGCCGGTCGGCGGGCGCTTGCCCATGAAGGTGTAGGTCGTCGGGCACAGCGCCTCCGCAGTCCGGGGGTCGGCGACGACCTCACGGATCTTGCCGCGGATGAACTCCGACGCGTACGCGCTGGCCTCCGGGCTCGTCATGAGGTCGGTGAAGCACTCCATCGCGAAGTGGAAGCCCCCCGCCTGCCACTTGGACTCGAACACCTGCCGCCGCTCGTCGTCGTCCACCTCCAGCGCCGAGTGCGCGGGGAAGTCCATCGGCACCCCGAACGGGTGCCGTGCCGCGCGCTCGAACACCGCGTCGTAGTTCTCGCGCAGCGAGGCGAGCTCTTCCGGGGTGACGGGAGGGCTCGTCGACTCGACGACGTAGTTGGGCGTGCGCTGGAACACGGTGACGTGGGCGGCCTGCGCGGCGAGCTCCGGCAGCATCTGGATGCCCGACGCCCCGACCCCGATCATCCCGACGCGCTTGTCGGTCAGGTCCACGCCCTCGTGCGGCCAGCGGGCGGAGTGGTGCGCCGGGCCCGCGAACGTCTCCAGCCCCGGGACGGCCGGGAGCACCGGGCGCGAGAGCAGACCGGTCGCCGACACGAGGTAGGTCGACCGCAGCCGGGAGCCGTCCGCGAGCGTCAGCGTCCAGAGGTTGGTCGAGTCCGAGTGCTCGGCCCTCTCGACCCGCGTGCTCAGCCGGATGTCGCGGCGCAGGTCGAGGCGGTCGGCGACGAACTCGAGGTAGGCGCGGATCTCCTCGCCCCGCGGGTACCGCTCGGTCCACACCCACTCCTCGCGCACCGCGGTGGAGAACGAGAACGCATAGGAGTCGTACTCCGAGTCGGTGCGCACGCCCGGGTAGCGGTTCGCCCACCACGTGCCGCCGACGCCGTCGGCGGCGTCGACCACGAGCGTCGACAGACCGATCTCGCGCAGGTGGTGCAGCATCGCGAGCCCGGAGTACCCGGCCCCGATCACGACGACGTCGTAGGTCTCGACGCGAGGGTCTGTGGTGTGCATGCACGACTCCCTGTGTCCGGTCCGGCGGAGCGCCGCGGGCAGGAGTGCGCACGTCGCGGTACACCGTCCCACGCGCGCGGTGCTCGTGCCAGGGTGAATCCACCCTGACCTGCGGACACGGTGAGCTCAGAACGGCCAGACGAGCGGTACGTACAGGACCGCGGCGGCGAGGAAGACCAGCGCGAGGGGCAGGCCGAGACGCCAGTAGTCCCCGAACCGGTAGCCGCCCGGCTGCAGGACCATGAGGTTGACCGGCGTGGCGATCGGGGTGAGGAAGGCCGCGGCCCCGGCGACCGTGAGCGCCATCATGAACGGCTGCACGCTCACCTCGAGCGACTGCGCGAACGACACCGCGACAGGAGCCATCACGAGCACGGTCGCGACGTTCGAGATGAACTGACCGAGCACGATGGTGAGCACGCACACCACGAGGAGCGCGAGGCGTGGCGAGCCGTACCCGAGAGCGCCGAGCACGTACCCGGAGATCGCCTCGGCGGCTCCCGACGAGACGAAGGCCGACGACAAGGGGATCAGCGCAGCGATCAGGACGACGGTGTCCCACGAGATCGCGCGGAACGACTGAGGCACGGTGACGACACCCAGCAGCACGAGGGCTCCCGCGGCGAGCAGGCCCGCGATCACGGGAGGGACGACCCCGGTCGCGAGCAGCACGATCGTCACGACCAGCACCACGAGGCACCGTCGCCAGCCGCGCCCGAGCGGGACGCCCCGCTGCAGGCTCTGCGAGGAGTCGACGGCGATGACGTCGGGCGACCGCGTGTAGCGGTGGAGCGCGTCCCAGGGACCGCGAACGAGCACGGCGTCGCCGGCCTGGAGCGTCATGGCGCCGGAGGCCTGCGGCGCGTTCGGTCCCGTCGAGCGACCGTCGCCGCGCCGGAGCGCGACGACGACGAGGCCCTCGTCGCGCGTCGTCATGCCCGGGCTGACGGTCCGCCCGACCAGGGTGGAGCGCGGCGCGATGAGCACTTCGACGACGCCCGTCCCCCCGGTGAACAGGCGACCGGTGTCCAGGTCGGTGGTGTAGCTCTCCCGCCACGAGCGCACCCGCTCGCGCGGGTCGGCCGTCGTCTCGGCGAGGTGCTCGGGGACGCGCTCCGGGAGCAGCCGGTCCCCCAGCGTCACGACGAGCACCGCCGTGGCGAGGACGAGCGGTATCCCGACGAGGGCGAACTCGAAGTAGCCGAACTCCGTGCCGCCCACCTCGGCCGCCGCCTCGGAGACGATGATGTTCACCGGTGTGCCGGTCAGCGTCAGCAGCGATCCGGCGCCGGCGGCGAACGCGAGCGGGATGAGCATGCGCGACGGGACGATGCCGGCCCGCCCGGCCGCCACGACCGCGACCGGGAGGAGCGCGGCCACGGCACCGTTGATGCTGATGACCGCCGCCAGGAGCGCCGCGACGCCGACCATGAGCGCGAGCAGCCCGGCGCGCCCGAGGGACGCCCGCCGTTCGAGCCACTGCCCGATCCACGCGGTGATCCCCGTGGAGTCCAGCGCCTCGCTGAGCACGAACAGCGAGGCGATGAACAGCACGATCGGGTCGCTGAAGCCTCCCAGCGCCTCGTCGAGCGGGAGCACCCCCGTCGCCCAGAGCGCCACCGGAACGAAGAGCGCGACGACCACGAGCGGCAACCGGTTGGTCATGAAGCCCACGACCGCGAGCGCCAGGATGACGAACGTCGCGACCAGCGGATCGATCATGGACACCCCCTGGGACGCCAGGATGCCACACGGCGCCCCGTCCGGGAGGTCGCCGGAATAGCGGGCGCGCCGGTGCGTTGTCGATGACCATGACGACTCTCGGCATCATCGGCGCAGGCAACATCGGCTCACAGGTCGCCCGGGCGGCGATCGCCCACGGCTACGACGTGGTCATCGCGAACTCGCGGGCCCCCCGGACGCTCGACGGCCTCGTCGCCGAGCTGGGTCCGCGGGCACGGGCGGCGACCGCCGAGGAGGCGGCGCGCGCTGCGGACGTCGCCGTCGTAGCGGTGCCCTTCGGGGCGTACCGCGACGTCCCCGCCGAGCCGCTCGACGGCAAGATCGTCCTCGACACGAACAACTACTACTGGGAGCGCGACGGGCACGTCGAGGCCCTCGACCGGGGTGAGGCCACGTCGTCGGGCCTGCTCCAGGAGCACCTGGCCGGGTCGAAGGTGGCCAAGGCGTTCAACCACATCCGGTCGACGGATATCACGACCGACGGGACCCCCGCGGGCACGCCGGGACGCCGCGCGCTGGCGACCGCGAGCGACTTCCCCGAGGCCGCCGCCTGGGTCGTGCGGTTCTACGACGAGCTGGGGTTCGATGCCGTCGACACGAGCCCGCTCGTGGAGTCGTGGCGCGTCGAGCGTGACCGTCCGGCGTACGTCGCACGCCAGGACGCCGACGAGCTGCGCGCGAACCTCGACCGCGCGCCCCGCACCCTCTGACGTGCCCGCCCCGGGGCGGGTGCCTCACACGCGCTCGCCCCGGGCGACGAGGCCCGCGCCCACGATCAGCAGCACGAGGAGCGCGACCACGAGGCCGAGGAGCGCGAACGCGCGGGCCGGTCCGAGCGGACCCTCCACAAGGCGCGCTGACCGTCGGCAGCCGACGCCGCACAGGCCCCACAGCACCGCGGCGGCGAGGGGCTCGGGGCGCTGCCACGCGACGGTCAGCACGACCGCGAACGCCGCGAGCGCCCAGGCGATCCACCCTGCCCAGCGCAGGCGCGAGCCGTAGAACGACCCGGCCGGCCGGCGGCCGCGCTCGGGCGCCGCGCGGCGGTCGCAAGAATCGCCGAGCACCCGGGGCTCGCGCCGTTCGAGCAGGCCCGGGACGGGCGGCTCGTCGCGCCGGGCCACGGTCAGTCCTCGCCGTAGAAGACGCGCTCCATGACCGTGCGTGCTCGCCGCGCGGTGCGCAGGTAGTGCTCCTCGAGCTCCGCGCCGGTCTCGACGTCCGGGAGGTCGAGCACGCGCGCGAGCCCGGTGAGGGCGAAGCGGTCGTGCGGCAGCACGTCGACGGTCGTCCCCGTCGTCCGTCCGGACCACAGCACGAGCGCGCTGCGCAGGCGTGACGCGAGGTGCCACGCCTCGCCGAGCACGGCCGCGTCGTCGGCGTCGACCAGCCCGGCCGCGACGGCCGCGTCGAGCGCGTCGACCGTGGACGTCGTCCGCAGGCCCGGGACGTCGTGCGCGTGCTGGAGCTGCAAGAGCTGGACGGTCCACTCGACGTCGGACACTCCCCCGCGCCCGAGCTTGAGGTGGCGCGAGGCCTCCACGCCGCGCGGCAGCCGCTCCGACTCGACGCGCGCCTTGATCCTGCGGACCTCGCGCACCTCGGCCGGTTCCAGTCCGCCCACCGGGTAGCGCCGACGGTCCACGACGCCCACGAACTCCTCGCCGAGCCCGGCGACGTCGCCCGCGACGGGGCGCGCCCGCAGGAGCGCCTGCGCCTCCCACACGCTCGACCACCGCTCGTAGTACTCGGCGTATGACGCGAGCGAGCGCACGAGCGGGCCGTTGCGGCCCTCGGGGCGCAGGTCCGCGTCGACGGGAAGCGCCGGTTCCGGCCCGACGGCGGACAGGAGCTGGCGCAGCCGTGTCGCCACGGCGAGCGCGTACGCCTGGGCGTCGCGCTCGGCGGCGCCCGGCGCCGGGTCGTGCACGAACAGGACGTCGGCGTCGGAGCCGTAGCCCATCTCCCGGCCACCGAGGCGGCCCATCGCGACGACGAGCACGCGTGCCGGCGCGGAGCCGGGGTCCTGGGGGTCGTACCCGAGCTCGTCGCGCGCCACGAACTCCGCGACCCGCAGGGCTCCGACGAGCACGACGTCGGCCGCGTCCGAGATGCTCCGTGCCGCGTGGACGGGGTCGACGACCCCGAGCAGCTCCGCCGCCCCGGTGCGCGCGAGCTCGCGTCGCCGCACGGCCCGCAGGCTCACCGTCGCCGGCTCGACCTGGTCCGCGCGCGTGAGGATCGCGTCCGTCTCCGCCGCGAGCCGCTCGGCGCCCCGCGGCGTGAGGTCGGCGTCGGCGGCGAGCCAGCGCACCGACTCGGGCGAGCGCGCGAGGGCGTCGGCCAGGTAGCGCGAGCTCGAGAGCAGGTGGGCGAGCCGTCGGGCCGCCGAGCCGGAGTCGCGCAGGAGCTTGAGGTACCAGTGGGTCGCCCCCAGCGTCTCCGACAGGGTCCGGAACGCGAGCAGACCGGCGTCCGGGTCGGCGCCCTCGGCGAACCACCCGAGCATGACGGGCAGGAGCTGGCGCTGGATCGCCGCGCGCCGGCTCACGCCCTCGGTGAGCGCGAGGACGTGGCGCATCGCGCCCGCCGGGTCGCGGTAGCCGATCGCCGCGAAGCGTGCCTTGGCCGCCTCCGGGGCGAGGCTCACCTCGTCGGGCGACAGCTGGGCGGTCGCCGGGAGCAGCGGGCGGTAGAAGAGCTCCTCGTGCAGCGTGCGCACCTCACGACGCGTCGAACGCCAGCGCTCGGTGAGCCCGTCGGCACCCTCGGCGCGCAGGCCGAGCGAGCGCGCGAGGCGGCGCAGCTCGTCGTCGGACGTCGGCACGAGGTGCGTCCGCTTGAGCCGGAACAGCTGGATGCGGTGCTCGAGGGCGCGCAGGAACCGGTAGCACACGCCCAGCCGGGCCGCGTGGTCGCGGCCGACGTATCCGGCCGCGGCGAGCTCGGTCAGCGCGGTGAGCGTCGACCGGCTGCGGATCGAGTCGTCGCCGCGCCCGTGCACGAGCTGCAGGAGCTGGACCGTGAACTCGACGTCGCGCAGGCCGCCCTTGCCGAGCTTGAGCTGGCGGTCCGCCTCGGCCGCGGGCACGTGGTCCTCGACACGGCGCCGCATCGCCTGCGAGTCCTCGACGAAGTTCTCCCGTCCGGCCGCCGACCACACGAACGGGGAGATCGCCTCCTCGTACGCGCGGCCCAGCTCGCGGTCCCCCGCGACCGTGCGGGCCTTGAGCAGCGCCTGGAACTCCCACGTCTTCGCCCAGCGCTCGTAGTACGCGACATGGCTCGCGAGGGTGCGCACGAGGGGTCCCTGCTTGCCCTCGGGACGCAGCGCGGCGTCGACCTGCCACAGCGGGGGCTCGCCGGAGGTACCCCAGCACACGCGTGCGAGGCCCGTCGCGAGGCGCGCCCCGACGCTCGTCGCGTACGCCTCGTCGTACCCGTCGGCGGGCTCGACGACGTAGACCACGTCGACGTCGGAGACGTAGTTGAGCTCGCGCGCGCCGCACTTGCCCATGCCGATCACCGCGAGACGCACCCCGGCGCCGTGGTCGTCGAGCTCGGCGCGGGCGACCGCGAGCGCGCCCTCGAGCGCCGCCGCAGCGAGGTCCGCGAGCGCCGCGCCGACGGCGGGCAGGCGGGTGAGGGGCTCGGTCGCCGTGAGGTCGGTGGCGGCGATGCGCAGGAGCCGTTCGCGGTACGCCCGGCGCAGCGCGTCCACGCGGGCGGGCCCCGGCTCGTCGGCGACCGGCGCGGCGGCGTCGGGGTCCGCGCCGACGGCGCGCAGGAGCTCCGCCCGCACGTCCCGCGCGTCGACCCCCGTCCCGGGCGCCGGGTCGGCGACGACCTCGAGCAGCGCGGGCCGTCGCACGACGTCGTCCCCGAGCGCGACCGAGGCGCCGAGCACGGCGAGCAGGCGGTCCCGCGCCTCGCCGGGCCGGAGGCAGCGCCGCGCGAGACCGGCCAGGGGCCCGCCCTGCTCGACCTCCGGGCGCAGTGCGCCCGCGACGCGGACGACCTGGAGGAGCGCGAGGTCGGGATCGGCCGCGGCACCGAACGCGGCCAGCAGGTCGTCGCTCAGGTCCACCGGCGCGGTCGTGCCGGGGTCGTCGTCCGGGGCCGCACCGCCGTCGAGGAGGCGGGCCAGGTCCGGGTCGGCGAGCAGGCTCGCCGAGCGCGTGACGTCGGCGAACCCGAGGCGCACCAGGCGACCGGTGATCGTCGGCCGGCGCGACCCGCCCGCCCGGCCCGACGCCGTCGTGGAGCTGCTCACAGGACCTGGAGGAACCGCTTCAGCTCGAACGGCGTGACCTGTGCGCGGTACGCGTCCCACTCCTGGCGCTTGTTGCGCAGCACGAAGTCGAACACGTGCTCGCCCAGGGTCTCGGCGACCAGCTCGGAGCTCTCCATGATCTGGATCGCGGCGTCGAGCGACTGCGGCAGCGGCTTGATGCCGAGCGCGCGGCGCTCGGCGTCCGTGAGCTCCCAGACGTCGTCCTCGGTGGCCTCGGGCAGGTCATAGCCCTCCTCGATGCCCTTGAGGCCCGCGGCGAGCATGACGGCGAACGCGAGGTACGGGTTCGCGGCCGAGTCGAGCGCGCGGTACTCGACACGGCTCGAGTTGCCCTTGCCCGGCTTGTACATGGGCACGCGCACGAGCGCGGACCGGTTGTTGTGGCCCCAGCACACGTAGCTCGGCGCCTCGGCGCCGCCCCACAGGCGCTTGTACGAGTTGACGTACTGGTTGGTGATCGCGGTGATCTCCGCGGCGTGCACGAGCAGGCCCGCGATGAACTGGCGCGCCGTCTTGGACAGCTCGAACTGGGCACCGGGCTCGTGGAACGCGTTGCGGTCGCCCTCGAAGAGCGACAGGTGCGTGTGCATGCCCGAGCCGGGCTGGTCGGCCATCGGCTTCGGCATGAACGACGCGAACACGCCCTGCTCCAGCGCGACCTCCTTGACGACCGTGCGGAACGTCATGAGGTTGTCCGCCGTGGTCAGCGCGTCGGCGTAGCGCAGGTCGATCTCGTTCTGGCCCGGCCCGGCCTCGTGGTGCGAGAACTCCACGGAGATGCCCATGGACTCGAGCATCGTGATCGCGGCGCGGCGGAAGTCGTGCGTCGACCCCCGCGCGAGGTGGTCGAAGTAGCCGCCCTGGTCGACCGGCACGAGCGGCGACTCGGCGTCGGCCGGCTGGTTGAAGAGGTAGAACTCGACCTCGGGGTGCGTGTAGAACGTGAAGCCCTTGTCGCTCGCCCGCGCGAGCGCGCGCTTGAGGACGTTGCGGCTGTCCGCGAGGGACGGCTCGCCGTCGGGCGTGAGGATGTCGCAGAACATGCGCGCGGTGCCGTGCCGCTCGCCGCGCCACGGCAGGACCTGGAACGTCGTCGGGTCCGGCTTGGCGATCATGTCGGCCTCGTACACGCGCGTGAGGCCCTCGATCGAGCTCCCGTCGAACCCGATGCCCTCGGCGAACGCGGACTCGAGCTCCGCCGGGGCGACCGCCACCGACTTGAGCATCCCGAGCACGTCGGTGAACCAGAGCCGGATGAAGCGGATGTCGCGCTCCTCGACCGTGCGGAGCACGAACTCCTGCTGCCTGTCCATGCGGTACATCCTGCCTGATCCGTGTGACGAACGGGTGACACGACCGTGTGGCGGACCTGTCGCGGACAGGTTACGGACTCCCCACGCCGTCCGGCACGTGCGGACGAGGCGCGCGTCGCGCTCGTCTACGCTGGCCGCATGGCTGATCTGCGCGTCGCGCTGGCACAGGTCGACACGTGCGTGGGGGACCTCGACGGCAACGCCGCCCTGGTCCTCGAGCGCACCCGCGAGGCCGCGGCCGCCGGCGCCGCCCTCGTCGCGTTCCCCGAGATGACCCTCACCGGCTACCCGATCGAGGACCTCGCGCTGCGTGCGTCCTTCCGCCGCGCGGCCTGGGCGGCCGCCGCGGACATCGCGGCCCGGCTCGCGGCCGAGGGCCTGGGCGACGTCACCGTGGTGCTCGGCACCGTCGGGACGGCCGGCGACCCGCGCGGCGCAGGCGCCGCCGAGCGTGAGGCGTCCGGCTCCCCCGCCGACCTGCCGACGAACCGCGCCGTCGTCCTGCGCGACGGCGTCGTGCAGGCGGCGTACGACAAGCACCACCTGCCCAACTACGGGGTGTTCGACGAGTTCCGCATCTTCGCCCCGGGCCGCACGACGACGGTCGTCGAGGTCGAGGGCCGCCGCGTGGGCGTCGCGATCTGCGAGGACATCTGGCAGGACGGTGGCCCGGTCACCGAGATGGCGGCTCTCGACGAGGCGGGGAACGGCCTCGACCTCCTCCTCGTGCTCAACGGCTCCCCGTTCGAGGAGGGCAAGGGTCACGTGCGCACCGACCTCGCCGCGCGCCGCGCGCGCGAGGTGACCGCGCCGGTCGCCTACGTCAACCTCGTCGGCGGGCAGGACGACCTCGTGTTCGACGGCGGGTCGTTCGTCACCGACGCGACGGGCGCCGTCGTCTCCCGCTCGCCGCAGTTCGTCGAGGACCTCCTCGTGTGGGACCTGCCCGACGACGGCGACGCACCCCGCGGTCCGAGCGCGCCGGAGCTGCACCCCGACGAGGAGGTCTACCGGGCGTGCGTGACGGGCCTCGCGGGCTACGTGCGCAAGAACGGCTTCCGGTCCGTGGTCCTCGGCGTCTCGGGCGGCATCGACTCCGCGCTCACGGCGACGATCGCGGCGGACGCGATCGGCGGCGAGAACGTCGTCGGCGTCTCCATGCCGTCCCGGTACTCGTCCGAGCACAGCAAGGACGACGCCGCCGACCTCGCCAAGAGGCTCGGCGCCGACTACCGCGTCCAGCCCATCGCGCCCATGGTCGAGGCCTTCCAGGGCGAGCTGGAGCTCGAGGGCGTCGCCGAGGAGAACCTCCAGGCGCGCGTGCGCGGCGTGGTCCTCATGGCGATCTCGAACCGCGAGGGGCACCTCGTCATCGCGCCCGGCAACAAGTCCGAGCTCGCCACGGGGTACGCGACGATCTACGACGCAGGCAGCATCGGCGGGTTCGCGCCCCTCAAGGACGTCGACAAGTCCCGCGTGTGGCAGCTCGCGCGCTGGCGCAACGACCACGCCCTGGACCGCGGCGAGATCCCGCCCATCCCCGAGTCGTCGATCACCAAGCCGCCGTCGGCCGAGCTGCGCCCCGGTCAGACCGACCAGGACTCGCTCCCGCCGTACGACCTGCTCGACGAGGTGCTCGACGCGTACATCGAGCACGCCGAGGGCCGCACGGAGCTGCTCGCGCGCGGCTTCGACCCGGACGTCGTCGACAAGGTCGTCACGCTCGTCGACCGCGCCGAGTGGAAGCGCCGCCAGTACCCGCCGGGGCCGAAGGTGACGGCCCTCGCGTTCGGGCGCGACCGCCGTCTGCCCATCACCAACCGCTGGCGCGAGCCGCTCGACTGACCGTCGCGGCACCCCGCCGGTCGCCTGTCAGAACCCGTCTCAGGAAGGTCGTCCATGTCCGCTCACACCACCCCCGAGCCCGCCGCGACCGGCGGGACGGGGCCGCGTCGCGTCCGCGTGCACCACCTCGCCGAGGCGAAGGCGCGCGGCGAGAAGATCACGATGCTCACCGCGTACGACGCCGTGACCGCGCGGATCTTCGACGAGGCGGGGATCGACATGCTGCTCGTCGGCGACTCGATCGGCAACACGATGCACGGGCACGCGACGACCCTGCCCGTCACCGTGGACGACCTGATCCCGCCCGCGCGGGCCGTCGCGCGCGCCGCGCGGCGTGCGTTCACCGTCGTCGACCTGCCGTTCGGGTCGTACGAGGCAGGCCCTGAGCAGGCGCTCGCGACCGGCGTGCGCTTCTTCAAGGAGACCGGTGTGAGCGCGGTCAAGCTCGAGGGCGGGCGCCGCGTCGCCGCGCAGATCCGCGCCCTCACGGACGCCGGGATGCCCGTCGTGGGCCACCTCGGGTACACGCCCCAGTCGGAGCACCTGCTCGGCGGGCCGCGCGTGCAGGGCCGGGGGGACGACGCCGCCGAGCGGCTCAGCGAGGACGCGCTCGCCGTCGCCGAGGCCGGGGCGGTCGCGATCGTCCTCGAGATGGTCCCCGTCGAGGTTGCGGAGCGCATCACCGAGATCCTGCGCATCCCGACGATCGGCATCGGCGCGGGCGCCGCGTGCGACGGCCAGGTGCTCGTGTGGACCGACATGGCGGGGATGACCGACTGGTCACCACGGTTCGCCAAGCGCTACGCCGAGATCGGTGCGGCGCTCGGCCAGGCCGCCGCCGACTACGCCGCCGACGTGCGCGGCGGGACGTTCCCCGACGACGCCCACAGCTTCGCCCACTGACGCCCACTGACGCCGGCCGCACCGCCCACCGCCCACCCGCGCACCGCCCGCAGCGGTACGCCGCGGCGTCTACCGGTCGTCCGGCGCACGGTCCGCCGCCCACGCGACGAGACCCGCCGCGAGGGCGTCGGCGTAGCGCTGGCGGCCGTCCTCCGACGCCATGACGGCGGCCTCGCCCGCGTTGCGCATCTCGCCGAGCTCCAGCACGACGGCGGGGCGCTCGGCGTGGTTGAGGGTCGCGAGGTCGTCGCGCCGCTGGATCGGGCCGTCGTCCCCCGCGACCGACGACGACGGCGCGAACCCGGCCTCTCCCAGCGCCGACACGAGCTCGCGCGCGAGCGCGACGCTCGGCTCGCCCTGCGCGTCGTGCACCGGTGGGTCCGACACGATCGCGAAGAACCCGTTCGCGCTCCGGTCCTCCGTGCCGTTGGCGTGCACCGACACGAGCACGTCGGCGTCGTTCTCCTGAGGGAAGCGACCCCGGGCGTCGACGCACGGCCCGACCCCCGCGTCGTCGGACCGGGTGAGGACCACGACCGCACCGAGCTCGGTGAGCCGCGCGGCGAGGCGACCGCTCACGTCCCACGTGAACGCGTGCTCGGGGTAGCCCGCGTCGGTCGACGCACCGACGGTGTTGCAGGCCTTGCTGCCGCCGCGCCCGTCATCGACGGGCGCGTTGACCGTCAAGGGGTTCGCACCGTTCCCCCCGTTGTGGCCCGGGTCGACGGCGACCGTGAGCCCCGCGAGCGGCGGCGGCGGCGCGCTCTCGGCCGTGACCGTCGGCTCCGGGGTCGCCGTCGTGGCGTCCGGGGACGGCGACGCGGCGGCCGCGGGGCCCGACGGCGCGAGCGTCGTCGGGCCGCCCCCGGGACCGGGGCGGACCTGCAGCGCGACGAGGAACGTCAGCGCCCCGACGGCCAGTCCCGCGAGGAGCAGCCCGAGGCGACCCCACGTGGTGCGCCACGGACCCGGCGGAGGCGCGTGCGTCACTCGCCGCGCTCGCGGCGCTCTTCCTCGTCCCAGGCCTCCGAGCGCTGCCGCGCGGTCTCGAGGGCCTTCTGGGCGGCCTCACGCGTCGGGTACGGGCCCATGCGGTGCGTCCACGACCCGCTCGGCCCGCGGTGCACCTCGCCGGTCCTCGTGTCGTAGTAGTACTGGTCCTCGGTCGTGGGGGTCTCGCCGTCGTCGGCGACAGGTCCGGTGCTCATCCTCCGATCCTCCCCCACGTGCCCGGCGCCGCGCACGCGCCCGCACGTTCGTAGACTGCGCACATGCCGCCGACCACTCCTCCCTCCGGCGCGGGCAGCGTCCGACCCGCCCCCGCGGTCCCGGCGCCCGCGCGGCGCGCTCCCCTCACCCCCGGGACGGTCGGGCCGCGTCGCGCCGTCCCTGCGTCGATCGCGCGTCCCGAGTACGTCGGTCGTCCCGGGCCGCAGCCCTTCACCGGGAGCGAGGTCAACGACCCGGAGACGATCGAGCGCATCCGGGTCGCGTCGCGCGTCGCGGCGCAGGCGCTCGCCGAGGTCGGGCGCCACGTCGCGCCCGGCGTCACGACGGACGAGCTCGACCGCGTCGGGCACGAGCTCCTCCTCGACCACGGTGCCTACCCGTCGACGCTCGGTTACCGCGGCTTCCCGAAGTCGCTGTGCACATCGGTCAACGAGGTCGTGTGCCACGGCATCCCGGACTCGACCGAGCTCGTGGACGGCGACATCGTCAACGTCGACGTCACGGCGTTCCTGGGCGGTGTCCACGGCGACACGAACGCGACCTTCGCGGTCGGGACGCTCGACGAGGAGTCCGCACTGCTCGTCGAGCGCACGAGCGAGGCGCTCGCGCGCGGGATCAAGGCCGTCGTACCCGGACGCGAGGTGAACGTGATCGGGCGCGTGATCGAGCGCTACGCCGCCCGGTTCGGCTACGGCGTCGTGCGCGAGTACACGGGCCACGGCGTGGGGAGGGCGTTCCACTCCGGCCTCGTGATCCCCCACTACGACGCCGCTCCCCTGCACGGCACGGTGATCGAACCCGGGATGGTGTTCACGATCGAGCCCATGCTCACGCTCGGCACGTCCGAGTGGCGGATGTGGGAGGACGGGTGGACGGTAGTCACCGCAGACACCTCACGCACGGCTCAGTTCGAGCACACGCTGCTGGTGACCGACGACGGAGCGGAGATCCTCACACTCCCATGAACGCGCACAAGACCCCCCACACCTCCGGTCCGAACGGGCTCGCCTTCGGCATCGACGTCGGCGGCAGCGGCATCAAGGGCGCCCCCGTCGACCTCGCCACGGGCGAGTTCGCCCAGGAGCGTCACCGCATCCCGACACCGCAGCCCTCGACGCCGCAGGCCGTCGCCGAGGTGATCGCCCGGCTCGTCGACGAGTACGACCTCCCGGCCGAGGTCCCGATCGGCGTGGCGTTCCCGGCGCCCCTCCAGCACGGGGTCGTCCGGTTCATCGCGAACCTCGACGCGTCGTGGACGGGCGTGGACCTCCCCGCGCTCCTGCACCGGGAGACGGGTCGTCACGTGGTCGCCGTCAACGACGCCGACGCCGCCGGGATCGGCGAGGTGCGGTACGGCGCGGCGCGCGACGCCGACGGCGTGGTGCTCGTCGCGACGCTGGGGACCGGGATCGGCAGCGCGATCGTCGTCGAAGGACACCTCCTGCCCAACACCGAGCTCGGCCACCTCGAGATCGACGGGCACGACGCCGAGACGAAGGCGTCGGACGCGGCCCGCGACCGCGAGGACCTGGACTGGGAGCAGTGGGCCGAACGTCTTCAGCGCTACTTCGGCGTGGTCGAGGACCTGTTCTCCCCCGACCTCATCGTCGTGGGCGGTGGGGTGAGCAAGAAGCACGAGCACTTCCTGCCGCGCCTGCACCTGCGCGCCCCGATCGTCCCGGCCCAGCTGCGCAACGCCGCCGGGATCGTGGGGGCCGCGTCGCTCGCCGCCGAGGACGCGCGGCGTACCGCGGACGCCGTCTGACGTCCGGCCGGTCGCCGCGCCCGCTCCGTGCGCGCCCGCCGGCCGGCGGGCTCAGGCCGTCGTGACCTCGTGCCGCTCGGTGCCGAAGATCTCGATGACGCCGAGCATCTCGAGGACGTCGGTCACGACGCTGGGTGGGTTGCGCAGGGTCACCGAGAGACCTTCCTCGGACCCGATCGTGTAGAACTGCACGAGGAACGCGATCCCGGTCGAGTCCATGAACGTCACCCGCGACGTGTCGATGACCACGGGGACGTCCCGCTCGAGCGCGTTCGCGAGCGCGGCGCTCGCCTCGCTCCGCAGCGCGACGTCGATCTCCCCCCACATGGCGACCACGCTGGCGCCCGGCTCCTCGAGCAGGCGGATCCCGCCCGTCTCGACCGCCGCGTCCTTTGTCTCTGCCTGCTGCACCGTCATCGCCCCGCCTTCCTGCTGCCTGCCCCGCCCGCCCCGACGGGTCGGCGCCACCTGCTTGGCGCCATCGACCGCCCGGCCCGCCCGGCACGTCGTCGGACCGCGGCGGGGAGTGCGGTCGATCGTTGCCAGGGTAGCCCAAAAATGCCACCGAATGGGAGCCCTCTGGCAAGAACTTTACCTGAGCGCCCGAGATGGCCGTCTTCACGGCCGGTAGTTGAGGATTCATTCAACAGTTGGACGGCTGTCCAGACGACGACGGCCGTCCCCGGAGCGCTGCCCCGAGGACGGCCGGTCGGTCGGCGGCCCGGTCAGCCGGTGTTCTGCAGGCCGGCGGCCACGCCGTTCACCGTGAGGAGCAGAAGGTGCTGCAGCTCGTCCTTCGTCGTCCCGTCGGCGCCCGCACGCAGGCCCCGGAGTGCGCGCACCTGCAGCAGCGACAGCGCGTCGACGTACGGGCTGCGGAGCTGGACCGCACGGCCGAGGACGCGACGGCTCGAGAGCGGCCACGCGTTGCCCGTCACCGCGAGCACGCGCTCGCGCGTCAGCCGGAGCTCGTCGAGGACGGCCTGCGCGAGGTCGTCACGGTCGCCGAGCGCGAGGTAGCGCTCGGCGATGCGCTCGTCGGTCTTCGCGAGCGACATCTCGACGTTGTCGAGCAGCGTCGCGAACAGGGGCCACTCGCGGTGCGCCTCGCGGAGCAGGTCGAGGTCCCCGAACTCGGAGAGCGCCGTCCCGAGGCCGTACCAGCCCGCGAGGTTGATGCGCGCCTGGGACCACGAGAACACCCACGGGATCGCCCGGAGGTCGTCGAGCGAGGACACCGAGAGCCCACGCCGCGCGGGCCGGGAGCCGATCGGCAGCAGACCGACCTCCTCGAGCGGCGTCACCTGCGCGAACCACTGCGGGAAGCCGTCCGCGCGCACGAGCTCGTGGAAGCGGCGCCGGGACGAGGCGTCGAGCGCCGCGGCCAGCTCGCGGTAGCGGTCCGTCGCCTCAGCGTTGCGCTGCTCGGTCGACGGCGCGGACGCGAGCAGCGTCGCGGCGGCGACCTGCTCGATGTGGCGCGACGCGATCGTCGGGTCGCCGTACCGCGCGAGGATGACCTCGCCCTGCTCGGTGAGCTTGAAACGGCCGTCCACGGAACCGGGCGGCTGGGCGAGCACGGCCCGGTTCGCCGGGCCGCCCCCGCGCCCGAGCGCGCCGCCGCGGCCGTGGAAGAGGGTCAGCGTGATGTCGTGCCGCTCCGCCCACAGCGCGATGCGGCGCTGCGCGTCGTGCAGCGCGAGGGTTGCCGAGACGGGCCCGACGTCCTTCGAGGAGTCCGAGTAGCCGAGCATGACCTCGACACGGCGGCCGTTCTCCGCGAGCCGCTTCTGGACCTGCGGCAGCGTGAGCATCGACTCGAGGATGTCGACGCTCGCCTCGAGGTCCGCGAACGTCTCGAACAGCGGGATCGCGTCGACGACCGGCTTGTCGTCCGCGCCCGCGAACGCGTGCTCCGCCAGCTCGTACACCGCCGCGAGGTGCTCCGGCGCCTGGGTGAACGAGACGATGTAGCGGCGCGCGGCGCGCAGGCCGTAGCGCTGCTGGACGGAGCCCAGGGCGCGGAACGTGTCGAGGACCTCGCGCGTGCGGTCCGACAGGTCGCCGTGCACGCCCTTCTCGGCGATCTCCGCGAGCGCCGCGGCGTGCACCTGCGAGTGCTGGCGCACCTCGAGCTCGGCGAGGTGGAAGCCGAACGTCTCGACCTGCCACACGAGCTGCTGCAGGTCGCCGTAGGCCGCCCGGGGGGCGCCCGCCGCGACGAGCGACTCCTGGACCACGCGCAGGTCCGACTCGAGCTGCTCCGGGTCGGCGTAGGCGAGGTCGGCGTTGCGGGCGCGCGTGGCCGCGACACGCTCGGCGACGACGAGGAGCACCGCGCGGTGCGGCTCGCGCGGGGACGCCGCGGAGGCCGCCGCCGTGACGGCCTCCGAGAGCTGTCGCTGACGCTGCCACAGCGCGCGCAGCCCGTCGGACGGCGGCGTGCCGACCTCGTCGAGCGTCAGCTTGCGGCCGACGCGACGCGTCTGCTCCTCGAGCGCGACGAGCGCGTGCTCGGAGGCGATCGCCGCGGCCTGCCGGGTGACCTCCGCCGTGACGTTGGGGTTCCCGTCGCGGTCCCCGCCGATCCAGGTGCCGAGGCTCACGAAGGGGCGCACGAGCGGCTCCTCGCGGCCCGCCTCGTCGCCGAGCAGCCAGTCGTCGAGGCGGCGGTACACCGTGGGGAAGGTGTCGAACATCGTCGCGTCGAACACGCCGAGCGCCGTCTTCACCTCGTCGAGGACCGACGGCTTGTTCTCGCGGATCGGCGCGGTGCGCCACATGGTGTCGATCTCGGCCAGCAGGCGGCGCTCGTTCTCGGCGAGGGACGTGCCGCCGAGGGGCTGGGCGTCGCGCTCGTCGAGCAGGGTCGCGATGCGCCGCACGGCCCCCGAGACGGCCCGGCGGCGCGCCTCGGTGGGGTGCGCCGTCAGGACGGGGCGGAACTCGAGGCGACGCAGCCGCCGCAGCGCCTCCTCGCGGCCCACCTCGGCGACGAGCTGCTCGAACGCCTCGGGCAGCGAGTCGTCGTGCGTGACGGCACGGGTGGCGAACTCGGCCTCGCGCTCCCGCAGGACGCGCACGCGGTGGTACTCCTCGGCGAGGTTCGCGAGGTGGAAGTAGCACGTGAAGGCCCGAGCGACCTGCTCCGCGCGCTCGATCGTCAGGCCCTCGACGAGCGCCTCGGCGTCGGCGAGCGCCGCGCCCGTCGTGTCGTCGTAGGCGGCGATCGCGAGCTCGCGCAGGCGCTCGACGTCGTCGAGCAGCTCCTGCCCGCCCGTCTCGCGCAGCACGGTGCCGAGCAGCCCGCCGAGGA
This sequence comes from Cellulosimicrobium sp. PMB13, assembly GCF_051294865.1. Lineage (NCBI taxonomy): Bacteria > Bacillati > Actinomycetota > Actinomycetes > Micrococcales > Promicromonosporaceae > Cellulosimicrobium > Cellulosimicrobium sp. PMB13. The sequence goes on from NZ_CP145910.1 coordinate 3,537,346, forward strand.
GGCGGACGTCGTCGCGCAGCGGGGCGGGGACGTCGTGGCGCGCGAGGCCGCGGTCCTTCTCGTCCGCGCCTCCGGGGACGGTGGTGCCGAGCCGGGCGGGGTCGCCGCTGCCGGGGGTCAGTTCCGGTGGGGAGAGGTCGTTCACGGGGACGAGGGTATTCCTTGACCGACACCCGACGCGCACGCGTCCGGTGGGTGATCCCCGATCACGGGCGGTACGCGCCCTGCCAGACGGTGTCGAACGGCGTCGCCGCCGGGACGCGCGCCGCGATGCCCTGCGTGACGACCTCCTTCGCGACCTCGACGGCCGACCGGACGTCCGAGCCTTTCGCGAGCTCGGCCGTGATCGCCGCGGCGAACGTGCAGCCGGCACCGGAGACGCGCTCCTCGCCCACCTTGGGGCGGGAGAGCACGACGACGCCGTCGCCGTCCACGAGGACGTCCACGGCGTCCGGGCCGGGCAGCTCCACGCCGCCCTTCGCGACGACGACGTCCGGGCCGAGGGCGCGGATGCGCTGCGCGGCCTCCACGAGCTCCTCGACGGTCTCGATCGACTCCACGCCCGCGAGCGTGCGCGTCTCGAAGAGGTTGGGCGTCACGACCGTCGCGAGCGGCAGCACCTGCTCGCGCAGCGCCGTGTCGGTGTCGAGCGCTGCGCCCGGCTCCTGACCCTTGCAGATGAGCACCGGGTCGAGCACGACGTGCTCCCACGACCGCGAGCGCAGCGACGCCGAGACGACGTCGATGGTGGCGGGCGTGCCGAGCATGCCGATCTTCACGACCGACGGCGAGTGCGTCGCCACGGCGGCCTCGAACTGGTCGGCGATGACCTGGGCGTCCACCGGGACGAAGCGGTGGCCCCAGTCGTTCTTCGGGTCGAACGACACGATGCACGTGAGCGTCCCGACGCCGTACGCGCCGAGCTGCTGGAACGTCTTGAGGTCGGCCTGGATGCCGGCGCCGCCGGTCGCCTCCGACCCGGCGATGACGTAGGCGACGGGGGGCTGCTGGGGCTGCTGGCTCATCGGGGACTCCTCGGCGTCGTGCGGCACGGTGGGTCGGGTCCCTCCGCGCCCGTCGTGCGAGGGTGCGAAGGTGCGGACGAGCCGGTCTGTACGCCGGGTTCTGTTCCCGCGCGCGGTTGCCCCCGCGCGGGCGACGGTCATCCATCTACGACGCACGTTGCCGTACGCCTCCAGCGGTCTACCCGACTGTGCTTCTCACCAGAGAATCGGGCGGGCCGCCCTCAAACACAGTCTGTCTGACCTTGCTCCAGGTGGGGTTTACCGAGCCGGACCGGTCACCCGGCCCGCTGGTGGTCTCTTACACCACCGTTTCACCCTTACCGCGCCGATCGGGGCCGAAGCCTCGACCAGCACGGCGGTCTGTTCTCTGTGGCACTGTCCCGCGGGTCACCCCGGGTGGGCGTTACCCACCACCTTGCCCTTCGGAGCCCGGACGTTCCTCGGCGGGGAGGCCTTGCGGCCTGCCCCGACGCGACCGCCCGACCGACTCGTCCGCACCCGCAAGGATACTGCCCGGCGCGCGCTGCTCGGACGAGCACCAGCTCGACCAGGTCAGACGTCGACGCGGTACGTCAGCGCGAGCTCGTCGCCGCTCACGCCGCGGATCCCCCAGCTCTCGCGCGGCGCCTCGAGGATCACGAGCTCGACGTCGTCCGCGCCGATCCCGAGGGCGGGCGCGACATCGTCGTACAGGGCCGTGACCAGGGCGCGCTTCGCCTCGCGCGTGCGCCCTGTGAAGCACACGACCTCGACGACGAGGTAGGCGTCCGAGCGCGGGGCGACGAGGTCGTCGTCGTCCAGGAGCAGGAAGCGGTGGAACCGCTTGTCCTCCGGAAGCTGCCACGCGCGGACGAGCGCGCCGTGCAGCGCGTCGGACACCTCCGCCCGCCGCTCGCCCCACACGCTGCGCCGTCCGTAGATCTTCACCTGGGCCACCGCGGCAGCGTAGCGCTCCGGCCCGACGACGTGACGCACCCCACGCTGCCGGCCTCACCACCCGCCCGGGCAGGGCACGGGCGCAACCGTAGAGTGACCGGGTGCTCGTGCTCCTGCCCCCGTCCGAGGGCAAGACCCCCGCGCCCGACGGCGCCTCTCCGGTCGACCTCGCGACGCTCACCGCCCCGGCCCTCACCGCCCGGCGCGAGCAGGTCCTCGACGCGCTCGTCACGGCGAGCGCCCGCGCGGACGCCGTCGAGCTGCTCGGCGTGAGCCCCGGCCTGGCGGACGAGGTGCGCCGCAACACCGGGCTGCGCACGGCGCCGGCGGCCCCTGCCGCGCACGTCTACACGGGCGTCCTGTACGGCGCGGCGGACCTCGGCGGCGCGCTCGCGGCCGAGGGAGAGGCCGCGCGACGCGCCACCGAGGACGTGCGGGTCGTCTCCGGGCTGTGGGGCGCCCTGTCCCCCGCCGACCGCGTGCCCGCGTACCGCCTCTCGATGGGCGTGGCGCTCCCGGGGCTCGGGCGCCTCGCGACGGCCTGGCGCCCGCACCTCGGCGCGGCCCTCGACGCGCGGGCGGCGGGCGACGTCGTCGTGGACTGCCGGTCCGCCACGTATGCCGCCGCGTGGCGGCCCCGCACGACCGGCACGGACGCCGCGCAGTGGGTCGCCGTGCGCGTGCTGCGCGAGGCGGACGGCAGGCGCTCGGTGGTGTCCCACAACGCCAAGCACACGCGGGGCGTGCTCACGGCCCACCTCGTGCGCCGGGCCGGTGTCGTGGCGTCCGCGGACGACCTGGCGAAGGCCGCGGACGAGCTCGTCGGCACCGACCTGCTGGACGCGACCCTCCACGACGACGGCCGCGGGCGGTTCACGCTCGAGCTCGTCGTGGCCTGACTCAGAGGTCGCTCGGGACGCCCTGGGCCACGAGCTCGCTCGTCCCGTCGGCCCACAGCCGCAGGATGCTCACCGAGGCGGGCGGCACGCGGAACCGGGACCACTGGTCCGGCGGAGCCTGGACGGCGACGCCGATCGCGGCGCGCACCTGCACGGCATGGCCCACGACGACGACCGTGCGTCCCGCCGGCGGCGCGGTCTCAAGCTGCGTGCGCGCGAGCTCCCGGAGCCCCGCACGCACCCGGACCCCGACGTCCGCGACCGACTCGCCACCCGGCGCGGCGACGGTCCCCGACGTGTACCAGTCGCGGCGCAGCCCCGGCCACCGCTCGTCGATCTGCTCGGCCGTGAGGCCCTCCCAGTCGCCGAAGTCGACCTCGGCGAAGCGTGCGTCGGTCGTCACGGGCAGCCCCAGGCGCCGGCTCACCGCGCGCGCCGTCTCCTGGGTACGGACCATAGGGGACGCGACGAGGGCGGACGGTCGGGGCACGTCGGTCCAGGCCGACCTGCCGATCCGGAACACGAGGTCCGCGGCGCGCGCCGCCTGCGTGCGCCCGTGCGGCGTCAGCGACGGACCGGGGACCGACGAGCCGCTGAACGCCCCGGCGAGCGTGTACGGCGTCTGCCCGTGGCGGACGAGGACGACCGTCAGCGCCGGTGCGTCGTCGAAGCGGATCGTGGCTCCGGACGGCCGGGTGAGCGGATCGGTCGTCGTGCCGGCCTCGCCGCGTCCCTCCCCGGGCGCCTGCTCGAGCGGCGCCTCGTCGTGCCCGGCAGCCACGCCGCCGTCGTCCGGCGGGTCGTCCGTGCCGTGGTCCCGAGCGATCGTGCCGCCGGTGTCCATCGCCTCGTTCGCGAGCCGGTCCGCGTCCGCGTTCTGCGCGCGCGGGATCCACTCGTAGGTCACGTGGTCCGCCGGCAGGACGGTCGCGGCCTCCGCCGCCAGGCGGCGCATGTCGGCGTGCTTGATCTGCCACCGCCCCGACATCTGCTCGACGACGAGGCGCGAGTCCATCCGGACGGTCACCCGGGCGTCGGGGTCGATCGCGGCGGCCGCCCGCAGCCCGGCGACGAGGCCGGAGTACTCGGCGACGTTGTTGGTCGTCGTGCCGAGGAACGCGGCACGCTCCGCCAGGACGCGGCCGCTCGCGCCGTCGCGCACGAGGGCACCGAAGCCGGCCGGCCCGGGGTTGCCGCGGGAGCCGCCGTCGGCCTCGACGACGAGGTGGCGCCGTCCCGACGAGCCCTGCGGGCCGGTCCGGGAGGCGTCGGGGCGTGCGTCCGCGCTCACGCGCCCACGGCCTCCGGACGCACGACGATGTGGCCGTAGTCCTCGAGCCGGACGACCTGATCCGGGGCCGCGGACGTCACGGCCGCGAGCTCGGCGGGGCTCAGGTCGACGTTGAGGCCCTCCAGCCGACGGCCGCGCATCGCGACGACCCCGCGGCCGCCGTTCTGGTCGCGCACGCGCTCGTACAGCGCGAGCAGCGCGGAGTCGATCCCGTCGGCCGCCGCGCGACGGCGCTCGGCGACCTGCGCCGCCTCCTCGTCGAGCTCCGCGAAGCGGGCGTCGCGCGCCGCGACGACCTCGGCGCGAGCCGCCTCGAGCTCGGCGTTCGCGGACTCCAGGCGACCGAGGGCCTCCTCGTGCGCCTCGAGGCGCTCCATGACGTCGAGCTCGACCTCCTCGAGCACGCCCTGGCGGCGCGCGAGCGACTCGAGCTCGCCGACGAGCGCCTGCGCGTCCTTCGCGCCGACCTGCCCGGAGTCGAGGCGTGCCTGGTCGCGCGCGGCGCGCGTGCGCACCTGCTCGACGTCGGCCTCGGCCTTCTTCAGCTCGCGGCGCAGGTCGGACGCCGCCGTGCGGGACTCGACGAGCGACGTCGCGAGGTCCTGCACCTGCGCGTCGAGCTCGGCGATGCGAGCGATCTCCGGCAGGTTCTTGCGCTGGTGGGCGAGCTGCTGCAGTCGCGTGTCGAGCTCCTGGACGTCGAGGAGCCGGAGCTGGTCTGCGGGCGGGGCGGTGGCCACGTGGTGCTTCCTTTCATGGGACCGGTCAGGTCGTGGGACGCGGTCGGGTCGGGCGGGTCGAGGTCGCGGCGGGTCGCGGCGGGCTGCCGCGGACAGCGGGGCGACGGCGTCGCAGGGTCAGCCCGTCGCCGACGCCCCGGGCGCCGACGCGGACGGGACGCGGGCCGTCCAGGGGTCGGTGACGGTCGTGCTGACCCGCGTCTCCACGTGCGCGCCGCGCGCGGCGAGCGCCCGCGCGAGGTCCTCGGCAGCGTAGCGGAGCCACGGCCACTCGGACGCGAAGTGCGGGACGTCGACGAGGAACGGCGTCGCCGACGGCCCACCCTCGAGCTGCGCCCGCTCGCGCAGCTCCGAGACCGGGTGGTGGCGCAGGTCGGACGTGAGGTAGACGTCGGCACCGCTCGCGCGGACCGCGTCGAACAAGGAGTCCCCGGAGCCGCCGACGACGGCGACGGACTCGACCGTCGCGTCGAGGTCACCCGCGACGCGCACGCCCTGCACCGTGGCGGGCAGGACCCCGGCGACGCGCTCGGCGAACGCGCGCAGCGTGAGCGGCGCGGCCAGGCGGCCCACGCGTCCAGTGCCGGTGGTGACGGCCGCGTGCGGCGCGCCGCGACCGGCGTCGTGCGGGACGAGAGGGACGCGGTGGAGCAGGTCGAGCGCGTCGGCGAGCGCGTCCGCGACGCCGCGCTCGGCCGCGTCGGCGTTCGTGTGCGCGACGTACAGCCCGCACCCGCCGCGGATGAGGCGGTGCACGAGCGAGCCCTTGAACGTCGTCGCGGCCACCGAGTGCACGGGTCGCAGGAACAACGGGTGGTGCGTGACGAGCAGGTCGGCGCCCCAGGCGAGCGCCTCGTCCGCGACGTCCTCGACCGGGTCGACGGCGAGCAGCACCTTGCGGACGGGCGCGGCCGGGTCACCGGCGACGAGACCGACGGCGTCCCAGTCCTCGGCCGTACCCGGCGGGTAGAGCTCGTCGAGCGTGCGCACGACCTGGCCGAGCGTCGGGGGCGCGAGCCCGGCGGCGGGCTCGTCGGCGGGCTCCGCGGCGGCGTCGAAGGTCATGGCGGCAGGCTATCCCGCCCCGCACCGCCGGACGCGGTCGGTCGCCTGCGCCGGGTGGACGCGGACGCCGCGCCGCCTGCGCGTGGTGGACCGGCGCTCACTTGGCCTCCGCGTAGTGGTCGACGGCGGCGACCGTCAGCGGGAAGTCGACCGGGAAGTCGCCGAACAGCAGCCGCCCCGCCTCGACGGCGGCCTCCCGGACCTCGTGCTCCACCGCCTCGACCAGCTCGGCGGGCGCGTGCACGACGACCTCGTCGTGGAGGAAGAACACGAGGTGCGCCCGGCCCTCGAACGGTGCCTGGACCTGCCCCGCGGCGTCACTCACGGGCAGGGCCCACAGCCGGCGTCGGATCGACGCGAGCCAGCACAGCGCCCACTCCGCAGCTGTGCCCTGCACGACGAAGTTGCGCGTGAAGCGGCCCCAGGCTCGCGTCTGCGACCGGGCACGTGACTGCGCGTCCGCACCGCCGCCGGCTCGTCCCCCCGCGCCGTCGGTCGCGTCGTCGGCCGCGTACGCCCCGGACTGGACCTCCTGCCAGGCGGCGCCGGGCTCCGGGGAGCTGCGCCCGAGCCGCGTCGTGACGACCTCGCCCCGCTCCCCGGCGCGAGCGGCGCGCTCGACGAGGTCGATCGCGTCCGGGAACGCCTTCGCGAGCCGCGGCAGGACCAGGGCGCTGTCGCCGGTCGTCCCGCCGTACATGGCCCCGAGCATGCCGACCTTCGCGTGCTCGCGGCTCGCCACCGCCCCGGACGCGACGATCCCCGCGTAGAGGTCGACGCCCCGGCCGGCGTCCGCCATGCGCTCGTCGTGCGCGAGCCCCGCGAGCACCCGCGGCTCGAGCTGGGCGGCGTCGGCGACGACCAGCCGCCAGCCCGGGTCCGCGACCACTGCCCGGCGCACCTGCTTCGGGAGCTGGAGGGCACCCCCGCCGCTCGACGACCACCGCCCCGTGACGACGCCGCCGACCACGTACTCGGTGCGGAACCGGCCGTCGCGCACCCAGGTGTCGAGCCAGGCCCAGCCGTTCGCCGTGAGCAGCCGCTGGAGCTTCTTGTACTCCAGCAGCGGTTCGATCACCGGGTGCTCGATCTGCTCGAGCTCCCACTTGCGCAGCGAGCGCGCGCCGACGCCCGCGTACTGGAGGGCCTTGAGCAGGTCAGGGTGCGAGTCGGGGTTGAGCGTCGGCGGCGCGTCCAGCGCGTCGCGGATCGTGCGGGCCAGCGCCTCCATGCGCGCCGGGCGCTCCCCGGGACGCGGTCGCGGACCGAGGACGCCCGACAGGATCTCGTCGTGGACGTCGGCACGCCACGGCAGCCCGGCGTGGTGCATCTCCGCGGCGACGAGCGCCCCTGCGGACTCGCCCGCGAGGAGCAGCCGCAGGCGGCCCGCGGCGTCCGGGCCCTGCGCCGCCGCGACCGCCGCGATCTGGTCGGTCAGCTCGGGCAGCGGGTCCAGGCCCGACGGCGCCGCGAGCGCCCCGGGCGCGTCGGCGCCGAGGTCGAAGAGCGACTCGGGGCGGAGCGGGAGCGTCGGGTCGGGGCCCGCCGGCGCGGCGGTCAGGGCGTCCCACGGCCCGGGCTCCCGTGCGGCGTACGGGGTCCGGGCGGTCAGCGCGGACCGGCGCAGGACCGTGCGGGCGAGGCGCAGGTCGTGCGACCGCTCGACGCGAGCGCCGGCGGCGAGCAGCGCGGGGTACCAACGGTTCGTGTCGTCCCACGTCCACCGGGCGGCGGGGCCGGTGCGCCGGAGCTCCTCGGCGAGCCGGCCGCGCTCGACCTCGCGCGCGGTCACCGGCCCGTCGCCGTCGGGCACGGTGGTGAGCGCCACGCGGTCGGCCGGCGAACGGGACAGGACGAGGTGCACGACGAGAGTCTGCCGGTCGCCACCCACGCGCGGCGTCTCCGGGACCCGTCGCGATCAGGAGCCCTTCAGGTGGGCCCCGCACCCGACCTCGTAGGCCTCGCGCAGCCACCCGACGAACTCCGCATCGACATCACCGGGCTCCCGCAGCACGAACTGGTGGACGAACAGGTTGCTCTGGTACGGGCTCACCGAGCGGATCCGCCGCTCGCGGGACAGCTCGCGCAGGAGGTCGAGGTAGCCCACGACCCCCGCCGCCGTCGGTCTGGCACCGGCGAACCCGCGTCGGGTGCCCTTGAACGTGATCGACGACCGCGACACCGAGAGCGTCACCGGACCGAGGCCCCGCACGGCGGCCTCGACGTCGCGGTAGAGCGTGGCCGCCGCGGGTGGTGCCGCGCGCAGGTGCCGCTCGACCGTCCAGAGGGCGTCGTCTGCCGGGTCCTCGGGCTGCATGGTGGAAGCCTGCCAGTGACCGCCCACACGTCGGCGATGATGGTCCCCGTGACCGACGACGACCACCTCCTCGCCGACTACGCCCGTCTCGACGCCGAGCGGGCCCTCGGCAGCTACGGCATCCACGTCCACCGGGAGGGGCACGCACCCGTCGAGCACCGGTTCCGCGCGGACGACCGCGTGAACGTCTACTCGTGCTCGAAGACGGTGACGGCTCTCGCCGTCGGGATCGCCCGTGCGGAGGGGCTGCTCGACCTGGACGACCTCCTCGTCGACCACGTCCCGCACGAGGGGCCGCTCGGGGCGGGCGTCGACGGCGTCACCCTGCGGCACCTCCTGCACATGTCGTCCGGGAGCCCGGTCACGTGGTTCGAGCGTCCCGCCGACGCACCGCGCGACGTCGCGGCGGCGTTCCTCGGCGCCGACCTCGTCGCGCCGCCCGGCGAGCGCTTCGAGTACTCCAACGGGTCGACCTACCTGCTCGGGCGTGCCGTCGCGGCCGCGAGCGGGCAGGACCTGCGCGACTACCTCGTGCCGCGCCTGTTCGACCCGCTGGGCGTGGTCAATCCGCAGTGGCTGCGCTGCCCGCTGGGGTACAGCGAGGCGGCCAAGGGCCTGCACCTCACGACGTCCGAGCTCGCCCGCGTCGGCCGGCTGCTGCTGCAGGACGGCACCTGGGAGGGCTCCGAGCTGGTCCCCGCGGACTACGTCGAGGCCATGCACACCGACGTGGTGGACACGTCGACCTTCTCCACGGACCCCGAGTCGACCGGCGGGTACGGCTACCAGGTGTGGCTCTGCACGCCCGACGGCGCGTGGCGCGCCGACGGCAAGTACGGCCAGTTCTCGATCGCGCTGCCCGAGCAGCGCGCCGTCGTCACCGTGACGGCCCACAACGAGGCCGTCGCGAACGACATCCTGCGAGCGGTCTGGGACACGGTGCTGCCGCGGCTGTAACGTCTACAGCCGAGGAGTCTGGGTGGGCCCGGAGGGACTCGAACCCCCGACATCCACGGTGTAAGCGTGGCGCTCTGACCAGCTGAGCTACAGGCCCTGGAACAGCGATGCACAGCCTACCGGTCGCCACCCTGCCCTCGTGCCGCGCGACCAGCGGGCGCGAGGACCGCCGTCGGTCATCCCCCGCCTGGCCGCGCCGCCGTCCTCAGAGCTGTTCGAGCGCCCGCCGGTACCCGTCGAGGTCGCGGCGCTGCCCGCGCGGGTTCACGACGGACCAGCGGACGATCCCGTCGGCGTCGACGAGGAACGACCCGCGCAGCGCGAGCCCGTTCTCCTCGTCGAGCACGCCGTAGGCCCGGGCGACGGCGCCGTGCGGCCAGAAGTCGGCGAGGAGGTCGAACTCGAACCCCTCCTGCTCCGCCCACGCCTTCTGCGCGAAGACGGAGTCGCACGAGATCCCGAGCAGCGTCACGCCGGACGTCTCGAACTCGTCGAGGTGGTCGCGCAGCTCGCACAGCTCGCCCGTGCAGATCCCGGAGAACGCGAACGGGTAGAACACGAGCAGCACCGGACCGCCGCGCAGGTCGGCGAGGTGGACCGGCGTGCCGTGCGTGTCGGGCAGCGTGAAGTCCGGGGCCGGGTCGCCCGGCCCGGGTGGTGCGACGCTCACGGTGCCCGACGGCGTCGTCGGCTCAGCGACCACGACCCCGCGTCCCGAGGCGCGTCGCGGACCAGTCCTGGGCGATCGAGAACGTGCTCGTCGCGTGCAGGCCCGCGGTGGTGGCGGCCTCCTGGATGTCGTTGTGGCCCACGTGCCCGGGCCGGCCCGGCTTGAGCGTGAGGATCCAGATCAGGCCCCCGTCGTCGAGGACGGTCTGGACGTCCACGAGCATGTCCGTGAGGTCCCCGTCGCCCTCGCGCCACCACACGATCACGCCGTCGGTGACGTCGTCGTAGTCCTCGTCGACCAGCTCTCCGCCGACAAGCTCCTCGAGGTCGGCGCGCAGGTCGTCGTCGACGTCCTCCGACCACCCGAACTCCTGGACCACGTTCCCGGGCGCGAACCCCAGGCGGTCGATACCGCCGGATCCTGCGGTGTCCGTCACAGTCGTGCCGTTCCTTTCCTCGTCCGTCATAGTCCGCACCGGCCCGACGGGCCCGCACCTGCGGGTCCGGACGGCCGGTGGCGGACCACCGTATGCCGTGTCTGTGCCGTGTCTGGCAAAGGTAGCCCACCGTACGGTGCCCTGCTTGGCAAGGCGCACCCCGTGGACACGGCCCGTCGACGCGTCGTCCGCGTGCGTCCCGCCTCGCGCGCGTGTCACGGAAATCACTGCTCCTTGACCACTCGTTGGTGTGACTTCAGGCCCGGATGAGAACACAATGGGGAGACCACCCTGGTCTCGTGAAGAGGCGCGGTCGCCACCAGCGGCCGCGGCCGCGTGCCCGGTGTGGCTCCGAGACGGACGACCGGGCGTGTACCGCGCGACCGGCGTCCGGCATCCGACGAGATATGAGGTTGCTGGTGGCTTCGTACGACGAGACCGGACCGCTGATCAATGGTCTGCTCAGCCAGGTACCGGACATCGACCCCGCCGAGACCGGCGAGTGGGTCGAGTCCCTCGACGGCCTGATCGACGACCGCGGGGGCCCGCGCGCCCGCTACGTCCTGCTGAACCTGCTCAAGAGGGCCCGGGAGCGCAACGTCGCCATCCCGTCCTCGTTCGCCACGCCCTACGTGAACACGATCGGCGTGCACGAGGAGCCCTACTTCCCCGGCGACGAGGCGCTCGAGCGCCGCTACCGGTCTTGGATCCGCTGGAACGCCGCCGTCATGGTGACGCGCGCGCAGCGTCCGGGCATCGGGGTCGGCGGGCACATCTCCTCCTACGCGTCCGTCGCGACGCTGTACGAGGTGGGCCTCAACCACTTCTTCCGCGGCAAGGACCACCCGGGCGGCGGTGACCAGGTCTACTTCCAGGGTCACGCCTCCCCCGGCGTCTACGCGCGGGCGTTCCTCGAGGGCCGGCTGTCCGCCGACCAGCTCGACGGGTTCCGCCAGGAGAAGTCGCACGCGGGCGGCGGCCTGCCGTCGTACCCGCACCCGCGGCTCATGCCGGACTTCTGGGAGTACCCGACGGTCTCCATGGGCCTCGGCCCGGCCAGCGCGATCTACCAGGCGTGGACGGACCGGTACCTGCACAACCGCGGGATCAAGGACACGAGCCAGCAGGACGTCTGGGCGTTCCTCGGCGACGGCGAGATGGACGAGCCCGAGTCGCGCGGCATGCTCCAGCTCGCGGCACAGCAGCAGCTCGACAACCTGACGTTCGTCGTGAACTGCAACCTGCAGCGTCTCGACGGCCCGGTGCGCGGCAACGGCAAGATCATCCAGGAGCTCGAGGCGCAGTTCCGCGGGGCGGGCTGGAACGTCATCAAGGTGATCTGGGGCCGCGAGTGGGACGTCCTGCTCAACGCGGACAAGGACCGTGCGCTGGTCAACCTCATGAACGCCACGCCTGACGGCGACTACCAGACGTACCGGGCGGAGAACGGCGCGTTCATCCGCGAGCACTTCTTCGGGCGCGACCCGCGCACCAAGCAGCTCGTCGAGAACATGACCGACGACGACATCTGGAACCTCAAGCGCGGCGGGCACGACTACCGCAAGCTCTACGCGGCGTACGCGGCGGCTCGCGCCCACACCGGCCAGCCGACCGTGATCCTCGCGCACACCGTCAAGGGTTACGGCCTCGGGTCGACCTTCGCCGGCCGCAACTCGACGCACCAGATGAAGAAGGTCAACCTGGCCGACCTCAAGACGCTGCGCGACTCGCTGCGGATCCCGATCACCGACGAGGAGCTCGAGGCGAACCCCTACGAGCCGCCGTACTTCCACCCGGGCGCCGACGCGCCGGAGATCCAGTACCTCCTGGACCGCCGCCGCCAGCTCGGCGGGTTCGTGCCGGAGCGGCGCTCGTCGCCGAAGCCCCTCACGCTCCCGGGCGAGAAGACCTACGAGATCCTCAAGAAGGGCTCGGGCCAGCAGGAGATCGCCTCCACCATGGCCTTCGTGCGCCTGCTCAAGGACCTCATCAAGGACAAGGAGATCGGCAAGCGCATCGTGCCGATCATCCCGGACGAAGCGCGCACGTTCGGCCTGGACTCGATCTTCCCCTCGGCGAAGATCTTCAACACCCAGGGCCAGCACTACCTCGCCGTGGACCGTGAGCTCATGCTGAGCTACAAGGAGTCCGAGGCCGGGCAGATCATGCACACCGGCATCAACGAGGCCGGCTCCGCCGCCGCGTTCCAGGCCGTCGGCACGTCCTACGCCACGCAGGGCGAGATCATGGTGCCGGTCTACATCTTCTACTCGATGTTCGGCTTCCAGCGCACCGGCGACCAGTTCTGGGCGGCGGGCGACCAGCTCACGCGCGGCTTCATCGTCGGCGCCACCGCGGGCCGCACGACGCTGACGGGCGAGGGCCTCCAGCACGCCGACGGGCACTCCCCGCTGCTCGCGGGCACGAACACCGCGATGGTGCAGTACGACCCGGTGTACGGCTACGAGATCCGCCACATCGTGCGCGACGGCATCGAGCGCATGTTCGGCGACGGCTCCGACGGCCGCGACCAGAACGTCATGTACTACCTCACGGTGTACAACGAGCCGATGGTCCAGCCGGCCGAGCCCGAGGACGTCGACGTCGAGGGCATCCTGCGCGGCATCCACCGGGTCTCGGTCTCCGAGGCCGAGGGCCCGAAGGCCCAGCTCCTCGCCTCCGGCGTGGGCGTGCCGTGGGCGCTCGAGGCGCAGCAGCTCCTCAAGGAGGACTGGGGCGTCTCGGCCGACGTGTGGAGCGTGACGAGCTGGAACGAGCTGCGCCGCGACGGCCTCGCCGCGGACCAGGCCGCGTTCCTCGACCCGGCGGCCGAGCCCCGCACGCCGTACGTCACCGCGAAGCTCGCGGGCGCCGAGGGCCCGTTCGTCGCGACGAGCGACTACGACCACCTCGTCCCCGACCAGATCCGCAAGTGGGTCCCGGGCGACTACGAGGTGCTCGGCGCGGACGGCTTCGGCTTCTCCGACACGCGCGCCGCGGCCCGCCGCCACTTCAAGATCGACGGCCCGTCCGTCGTCGTGCGCACGCTCCAGGCCCTCGCCAAGCAGGGCAAGGTGCCCGCCGACGCGTCGGCGAAGGCGATCGAGAAGTACCGCCTCATGGACGTCACCGCCGGGACGTCCGGCAACGCGGGCGGCGACTCCTGACGGTCCGCACGGCCTGACCGCTGCACGACGACGGCCGGTCACCTCCCGCGGGGAGGTGACCGGCCGTCGTCGTGCAGCGCCGCGTGCAGCGCTCGCCGTGGGGCGCGGACGCGTTCGTCTACGTGCCCGCGCGGTGCTGCTCGGCCTGCGCGACGGCACGCTCGAGCTCGGTGCGCACGCGCGCGACGGCCTCCGGGTCGCCGTACGACGTCAGCGACTCGAGATGGTGCCGTGCCTCCACCGCGCGGTCCGCCTCGATCGCGGCGAGGACGAGCTGTCGTCCGACCTCGGGGTCGTGCTCGCGCGCACGCCAGTGGCCGACGCCGAGGCCGAGCGCCTCGCCGGGCAGGCCGGCGTCGCGCAGGACCTCCATCGACTGGGCCAGCGCGCGCCCGGTGTGGTCGCGCTCTGCGGCCGTGGCGAAGCGGCGCAGCGCGGACTCCTGGTCGTCGTCGAGGGACAGGCGACCGAGCTCGATGAGGGGGAACCACCCCTTGGGGTGGCCCGCGAGCTCCTCGGCGAGCGCCCACACCGCGAGGTCGGCGGCACGCTGCTTCTCAGACTCGTCGGCCGGTGCGGCCAGCGGGTCGTCCACCTGGGTGCCCTCGGCGGCACGCCGCCGCACGAGCTCGGCGAGCGCGCGGAAGGCACGCTCGTCGTTCGGGTCGTCGACCAGCATCGCGCGCAGGGCGTCCTCGTGGACGGTGTCGCCGCGCTTCTCCCCGGACCTGGGTCGGCGCGCGCCGACCGTCGACGCGGACGTCGGGCGTCGCATGAGCTGGCGCAGGCGGGGCATCAGAGCCATGCCCACGACCCTAGCGGCTCCCCCGGGCGCTCACCCGCCCGCTCGCTACCGGCCTTCCGCGGGTCCTCTGCGACAGGCGGTTTGTGGACTGTCCACAACACCGGCCCGTATGCTCGGCGCGTGACGGCCACCTCCCCCACAGCCTCCGGGCGCTCCCGCGCGACCGGCACCGCCGGCAACGCGGACAACCTCCAGGGGCTGCGCGACGGGAGCGGTCTGCTCATGGCGGCCGCGCTGCGGCGGCTCGACGAAGAGGTGCCCTGGTACCGCGAGCTGCCCGCGGAGGACCGGTCGTACGTCGGGCTCGTCGCCCAGTCGGGCATCACCGCGTTCGTCAGCTGGTACGCCGACCCGCTGGCCCCGCCGCACGGCGTGAGCGAGATCTTCGCCGCGGCACCGCCCGAGCTCACGCGCTCGATCTCGTTGCAGAACACGCTCCAGCTCGTGCGGATCGTCGTCGAGGTCGTCGAGTCGCACTCCGACCAGCTCGCCGCCCCCGGTGGCGAGCGCGACCTGCGCGAGGCCGTGCTGCGCTACTCGCGCGAGGTCGCCTTCTCGGCCGCCGAGGTCTACGCGCGGGCGGCCGAGGTGCGCGGCGCGTGGGACGCGCGCCTCGAGGCCCTGGTCGTCGACGCGCTCGTGCGCGGCGACGGTGACGACTCGCTGCGCTCGCGCGTGTCCGCGCTCGGCTGGGGCGGCCGCGGGTCGACGCTGGTCATCGCGGGGACGACGACCGCGTCGCTCGACGAGGTGCGCACGGCCGAGCTGCGGCGGGCCACGCGCCGGGCCGCCGGCGACGCGCTCGTCGGCATCCACGGCGACCGGCTGGTGCTCGTCCTCGGCGGCGAGGGGGACCTCCAGGCCGCCGCCGCCTCCCTGCTCCCGCGCTTCGGGCCCGGCCCGGTCGTCATCGGTCCCACGGTGGCCGGTCTGGAGGAGGCCGGTCGCTCCGCGCAGGCCGCCCTCGCCGGGCTGCGCGCGGCGCCCGCGTGGCCCCAGGCGCCGCGCCCCGTCCTCGCCGACGACCTGCTGCCCGAGCGCGTCCTGACGGGCGACACGACCGCCCGGCGCACGCTCGTCACGCAGGCGTACCGGCCCCTCGCCGAGGCGACGGGCTCGGTGCTCGAGACGCTCTCGGCCTACCTCGGGACGGGCCGCTCGCTCGAGGCCGCCGCGCGCACGCTGTACGTGCACCCCAACACCGTGCGGTACCGCCTGCGCAAGGTCTCCGAGATCACGGGGTGGGACCCGCTCGACGCCCGTGAGTCCTTCGTGCTCCAGATCGCGCTCGCGCTGGGCCAGCTCGCGGCGCTCCCGCGCTGAGGCCACCGCGCCATCCTTGGAGGTTCCGCACAAACGCCCCCCTCAAGGTTGGTGCGGGTCGTGACGTGGTCCATCGACACCGCGTTGGCACAGTTGACAGGTGCTCGCCGTCTTGTGCCCTGGACAGGGCTCCCAGTCCCCCGGAATGCTCGCGCCCTGGCTCGAGCTGCCCGGTGTCACCGACCGCCTCGCCACCTTCGGCGAGGCCGCCGAGACCGACCTCGTCGCCCACGGCACGACGTCGGACGCGGAGACGATCCGGGACACCGCCGTCGCGCAGCCGCTGATCGTCGCCTCCTCGCTCGTCGCGCTGCGCGAGATCCTCGACGGCCGTGACGCCACCGAGGTCGTCGACGTCACCGCCGGCCACTCCGTCGGCGAGCTCGCCGCCGCCGCGGTCGCGGGCGTGCTCGACGACGCGGGCGCCGTCGGGCTCGTCTCGCACCGTGCGCGGTTCATGGCCGCGGCGGCCGCGGCGAACCCCAGCGGGATGAGCGTCGTCGTCGGCGGGGACCCGGAGGAGGTCCTCACGGCGATCGAGTCGGCCGGCCTGTGGCCCGCGAACGTCAACGGCGGTGGCCAGGTCGTGGCGGCCGGTGCGCTCGAGCACCTGCTCACGCTCGCCGAGAAGCCCCCGGCCAAGGCGCGCGTCATCCCCCTGCAGGTCGCCGGGGCGTTCCACACGCCGTTCATGCAGTCGGCTCTCGAGGCCTTCGAGCCCGTGGCCGCCTCCTGGGACGTCCAGGACCCGCGCCTGCCGTTCCTCTCGAACGCGGACGGCGAGCCCTACGGCCGCATCGACCTCGAGGGCAGCGACCACGGCAAGGCGCGCGACGTCGTGCGGCGCCTCACCGCGCAGATCGCCGCTCCCGTGCGGTGGGACCTGTGCCAGGAGACGCTCGCGGAGCTCGGCGTGACCGCGATCCTCGAGCTCGCCCCCGGCGGTGTCCTCACGGGCCTCGCACGGCGCACCCTGCCCGGCGTCGAGACCGTCGCGGTGAAGTCGCCGGCCGACGTCGAGAAGGCGCGCGACCTCGTCGCACGGCACTCCGTCGCCGCGGGAGCGGGGGCGTGACCAGCCCGACGCTGCGGCAGGCCACCGGGCCCGCCCACTCGCGGATCCTCGCGATCGGCGCCGCGCGCGGCGAGGACGTCGTGACCAACGACGACCTCGCCGGGCCCATCGAGTCCTCGGACGAGTGGATCCGCCAGCGCACCGGCATCGTCACCCGCCGCCGGGCGGGGGCCGGCGTCGACGTCGTCGACCTCGCGGAGGCCGCAGCACGGCGCGCGCTCGACGCCGCGGGCCTGACCGGTGCCGAGGTCGACGCCGTGATCGTCGCGACCATCACGTGGTTCCGTCAGACCCCGTCCGCGGCGGCCGTGCTGGCCGACCGGCTGGGCGCGACGCCCGCCGCGGCCTTCGACGTGTCCGCCGCATGCGCCGGGTACGCCTACGGCATCGCGCAGGCGGACGCCCTCGTCCGGTCCGGGGTCGCCCGTCACGTCCTCGTGGTCGGCGCCGAGAAGCTCAGCGACTTCGTGGACCCGACGGACCGCACCATCTCGTTCCTGCTTGGCGACGGTGCGGGTGCCGCGGTCGTCGGCCCGTCCGACGTGCCCGGCATCGGCCCCACCGTGTGGGGCTCGGACGGGAGCCGGGCGAACGCGATCCGGCAGACCCACGCCTGGACCGACCTGCGCTCCGAGCCCGAGGCCGGCTTCGCGACGATGCGCCAGGACGGCCAGACCGTCTTCAAGTGGGCGAGCTTCCAGATGGCCCCCGTCGCCGCGAAGGCGATGGCCGAGGCCGGGGTGGGCCCGCACGACATCCGGGCCTTCGTCCCGCACCAGGCCAACCTGCGGATCACCGACCAGCTCGTCAAGCAGCTCGGCCTCCCCGAGACCGTCGCCGTCGCGCGCGACATCGTCGAGACCGGCAACACCTCCGCCGCGTCGATCCCGCTCGCGACCGAGCGGCTCCTCGCCGAGGGGCAGGTCGGCTCCGGCGACCTCGCGCTCCAGATCGGTTTCGGGGCCGGGCTCGTCTACGCGGCGCAGGTGGTCGTCCTCCCGTAGGGAAGAATCACCCTGGGCGGTTCGTCGTCGACCGGCGAGCCACACCGCAACCAAGTACCGCACCACCGTTCGGGCCCGCCCGAGCATCGCCACCGGGACCGGTCCGCCGGACCCACGACAAGGAGAAACCATGGCTTACACCGAGCAGGAAGTCCTCGCCGGCCTCGCGGAGATCGTCGCCGAGGAGACGGGTCTGCCGACCGACGCCGTCGCGCTCGAGAAGTCCTTCACCGACGACCTCGACATCGACTCCCTCTCGATGATGACGATCGTCACGCACGCCGAGGACAAGTTCGGGGTCCGCATCCCCGACGAGGAGGTCAAGAACCTCACCACGGTCGGCGACGCCGTCTCGTACATCACGGGCGCCCAGGCAGCCTGAGCACCCGGCCTGCCCGGCAGGCCGCGCGGACGGGCCGGCACCACCCCGCCGGCCCGTCCGCCCACCCGTCGACCGAACACCCTCGAGGAGCTCCCATGTCTGCCGTCCGTGAAGTCGTCGTCACCGGCCTCGGCGCCACCACGCCGCTCGGCGGGGACGTGCCCACGACCTGGGCGGCCGCGCTCGCCGGCGAGTCCGGGGCGCGCACGCTCGACAACGACTGGTCCGAGCGCTACGAGATCCCCGTGACCTTCGCCGCAACCATCAAGGTCAAGCCCGAGGAGGTCCTCGCGCGCCCCGAGATGAAGCGCATGGACCCCTCGACGCAGTACGCGATCATCGCGGCGCGCGAGGCCTGGGCCGACGCGGGCAGCCCCGACGTCGACGGCGACCGGCTCGGCACCGTGGTGTCGTCCGGCATCGGCGGCATCTGGACCACGCTCGACGGCTGGGACACGCTGCGCGAGCGCGGCACCCGCCGTATGCTGCCCATGACCGTCCCGATGCTCATGCCCAACTCCCCCACCGCGTACGTCTCGCTCGAGCTCGGCGCCCGCGCCGGCGCCCACGCGCTCGTCTCGGCGTGCGCGTCCGGTGCCGAGGCGATCGGCTACGGCGTCGACATGATCCGCGCGGGCCGCGCGGACGTCGTCGTCGCGGGCGGCACCGAGGCGACGATCCACCCCATGCCGATCGCGGCGTTCGCCGCGTCCCGCACCCTCTCGCTGCGCAACGACGACCCGCAGGGTGCCTCGCGCCCCTACGACGTCGACCGCGACGGGTTCGTCATCGGTGAGGGCGCGGGCGTCGTCGTGCTCGAGAGCGCCGAGCACGCCGCGGCCCGCGGTGCCCGCGTGTACGCGCGCCTCGCGGGCGTCGGGCTGTCCTCCGACGCCTACCACATCACGTCCCCCGACCCGGAGGGCCGCGGCCAGGTCGCCGCGATGCGCCGGGCGCTCGAGGAGGCCGGGGTCACCGGCCGCGACGTCGTGCACGTCAACGCGCACGCGACCTCGACCAAGGTCGGCGACCTCACCGAGACCCGCTCGATCCGCACGCTGCTCGGCGGGGACGCGGACCACGTCCAGCTCTCCGCGACCAAGTCGATGACGGGGCACCTCCTCGGCGGCGCCGGCGCGCTCGAGTCGATCTTCACGATCAAGGCCGTCGCGGAGCGCCTCGCGCCCCCGACGATCAACGTCGCGAACCCGGACCCGGAGCTCC
The DNA here is from genome assembly GCF_051294865.1 of Cellulosimicrobium sp. PMB13. Lineage (NCBI taxonomy): Bacteria > Bacillati > Actinomycetota > Actinomycetes > Micrococcales > Promicromonosporaceae > Cellulosimicrobium > Cellulosimicrobium sp. PMB13. The sequence goes on from NZ_CP145910.1 coordinate 3,556,662, forward strand.
AGGTCCCGCTCGTGCGCGACACGCCGTCGCCGCTGCCCGCGGGCGACGTCGTGGCCCTCAACAACTCGTTCGGGTTCGGCGGGCACAACGTGGCGCTGGCGGTGACGAGCGCCTGACGGGCGTTCTCACGAGTCCGCACGCGCGCGAGGCCGCCTCCCGGCTGGGAGGCGGCCTCGCGTCGTCGTGCCGGTGCTCCGCCGTGCGGGCGTCCGGGTCAGCCTGTGGTCAGCCTACGCGGTGCAGCCAGCGCACCGGGGCGCCCGCCCCGGCGTAGCGGAACGGCTCGAGCTCGTCGTCCCACGCCTTGCCGAGCGCGAGGTGCAGCGCCTCGCGCATGGCCCAGGGATCGTTGGCCTGGTCGAGCGCGGCACGCACGCGGTCCTCGGGGACCACGATGTTGCCGTGCACGTCGGTCGCGGCGTAGAAGATCCCGAGGTCGGGCGTGTGGGACCAGCGCCCGCCGTCCACGCCGTGGCTGGGCTCCTCGGTCACCTCGTACCGCAGGTGGGACCAGCCGCGCAGGGCCGACGCGAGCTTCGCCCCCGTGCCCTGCGCGCCCTGCCACGAGTACTCGCCGCGGTACAGCCCGCGCGCGGCGGGCTGCTCGGTCCAGTCCAGGGAGACACGCACGCCGAGGACGTTCCCGGCGGCCCACTCCATGTGCGGGCACAGAGCACGGGGTGCTGAGTGCACGTAAAGAACACCGCGGGTGATGGCACCGGCCATGTCTGCCTCCCTAGGTCGAGGTTGCGTCTTCCCCAACGTCCTCTTCCAGGGTGGATCCACAGCACGTCACACGTACGTCGCGGCGTGTCTCGTGCCTATCTTGCACGACGGCGCGCGGTTGCGCGAGAGTTCGGCGGGGCGCGCCGTCTACGGCCGACGACGCGGGCTCGGCTCTCAGAGCTGCGCGCGCAGCTCCCGCATCGCCTTCTTGCGGACCGAGCGGTCGAGGCGGTCGAGGTAGAGCATGCCGTCGAGGTGGTCGCACTCGTGCTGCAGGCAGCGAGCCATCAGCTCGGTGCCCTCGACCACGACCTCGTTGCCGTCGAGGTCCGTGCCGACGACGCGCGCGTACCAGGCGCGCCGGGTCGGGAACCACAGCTCCGGGACGGAGAGGCACCCCTCGTCGCCGTCCTGGAAGTCGTCGGAGAGCTCGACGATCCGGGGGTTGAGCACATAGCCGATCTCGTCGTCGATGTTCCACGAGAAGGCGCGGAGGCTCACGCCGATCTGGTTCGCGGCGAGACCCGCTCGGCCCTCGTGGTCCACGGTCTCGACGAGGTCCGCGACCAGGGACCGGACACGGTCGTCGATCGTGGTGATCTCGTCGCACGGCGTGCGGAGCACGGGGTCGGGGATGGTGCGGATCTCTCTCATCGCCATGCCCGCATTCTTCCACGACGACGTCGTGGTGCCCGATCCCGGGCAGGCCCCGACGTGGCGCCTGCCCGGGACGTACGTCACATGCGGGCGTACCGCGCCCGGGCGAACGAGTACAGGCCGTAGGCGGCGAACCCGAGCCCGACGGCCACGAGCAGCACCACGCCGAAGGGCTGCTCGACGATCGTCGCGAACGCGGCGTCGAGCCCACCGGCCTGCTCGGGGTCGTTCTGCACGGCGGCCACGACGAAGAGCGCGCCGAGGACGCCGAGAGCGACCCCCTTCGCGATGTAGCCCACCCGGCCGAGCTGGACGACCGCGCGCCCGACATGGCCGCTCGTGCCGCCGCGCAGGTCCTCGAGGAACTTCTTCTTCCACCCCTTGACGACGTGGTAGACGCCGGTGACGACGACACCGACGCCGACGGCCCCGACCAGCAGCGTGCCGCCCGGGCTCTGCATGAGTCGCGCGGTGAAGCTCTCCTCCTGGCCCGACCCGCTGGACGCGCCCGACACCACCTGCACGGCGAGGACGCCGAGCGCGACGTAGACGACCGCCTTGCCGGCGGCCTTCAGCCGGTCGGAGGTCTCGAGCGCACCGCTGAGGGCGACCGTCACCTGCCACAGACCGAGCGCGGCGAACGCGACCACGGCGAACCAGAGGAGCGCGGTACCTCCGGGCGTCTCGGCGACGGCGGCGAGCGCCCCGGTCTGGCTCGCCTCCTCGCTCGACGCCGATCCGGTCGCGACCTGCACGGCGAGCACCCCGATGACGAGGTGGAGCACGCCGCTCATCGCGTACCCGGCACGTGCCAGCAGCTCGAGCGTCTTGCTCCCCTGCGCGCTACGAGCGGCCGACTTCCCCGTTGAGCTCATGCTCGGTGCCACGGATTCTCCTTCACTCGGGACGCCGCCCCTTGCGCCGCCGGGATCTCCGGCCCCGACACTCTGGCAGCAGTCCGGGTTCCACGCATTTCGGGCGCTCCTCGCGGGCGTGCAAGATCACGGTTTGGTAACGTGCCACGGATGTCCACGACGCCTCCCCGTCTCGTCGCCCTCGACGGGCTCCGGTTCGCCGCCGCCGCGGCCGTCCTGGCGTACCACTTCGTGGCCGTCAACCACCACGCGTGGGGCGACCGCACGAGCGAGGCGATGCCGGGCGTCCAGCAGGTCGCCGCCTTCGGCTCGTTCGGCGTCCAGCTCTTCTTCGTCATCAGCGGGTTCGTCATCCTCATGACCGCCTGGGGGCGCGACGTGCGTGGCTTCGTCGCCTCTCGCGCGGGGCGCCTCTTCCCCGCGTACTGGGCCGCGGTCCTCGTGACGCTCGTGCTGCTCGTGCTCGTCGCGCCGGGTCGGCGCGACGTCGACCTGCCGCAGGCCGTCGTGAACCTCACGATGGTGCAGCGGGCGTTCGGCATCGACGACGTGGAGGCCGTCTACTGGACTCTCTGGTCCGAGCTGCGGTTCTACGTGCTCGTCGGCGTGCTGCTGGCGGTCGGCCTGACGCGCGGTCGGCTGATCGCGTTCGTCACGCTCTGGCCGGTCGCGGGGGCCATCGCGACGCAGACCGGGTCCGATCTCCTGGCGACCGTCCTCGTCGCGGCCGACGCCCCGCTGTTCGCCGGCGGCATGGTGCTCTACCTGCTCACGCGCGAGCCGCGCTCACCGGTGCTCTGGCTCGTGCTCGGGCTCGACGTCGCGCTCGCGGCCGCGCACTCGGGACGCATCCAGGCGGTACGGATCGAGAACAGCACCGACCTCGCCCTGGCCCCGGCGACCTACTGGACCGCGATCGTCCTGTGCTTCGCCGTGGTCGCCGCCGCGACCATGACCCCGCTGGCCCGGCTCTCCTGGAGATGGCCGACGCTGCTCGGCGCCCTGACCTACCCGCTCTACCTCGTCCACTCGTCGTGGGGCCGGTGGGTCATCGAGACGGCGCACCCCACGCTGCCCGGCTGGGCCACCCTCGCGCTCGCCGTGACGACGTGCCTGCTGCTGGCGCTCGCGATCCACCGGCTCGTCGAACGGCCGTTCGGGCCCCGGCTGAGGCGGGCGCTCGACCGCGACCTGCGCCGGGAGAGCCGACCGCTCCACGAGAGCCCCGGTACCCGATCCTCGGCCGCTCAGGCCGAGGCGGTAGGCGTCCCCGTCCCGAGGTAGTCGCGCAGCACGACCGCCTGGTTGTGCTCCTGGTCCTTCGCGCCGTAGAGCAGCGTGACGACCGGACGCGACGCGACCACGTCGCGCAGGTCGGCGACCGCCGGGTTCGCGTCGAGCTCGGAGCGGTAGCGCCGCGCGAACTCCTCGAAGCGAGGCTCCTCGTGGTGGAACCAGCGGCGCAGGGCGTCCGACGGCGCGACGTCCTTGAGCCACAGGTCGGCCCGTGCGGCCTCCTTGCTGACCCCACGAGGCCACAGCCGGTCGACCAGCACACGGAAACCGTCGCGGTCGGTGGGCTCGTCGTAGACGCGCCGCACCCGGATGGTCATGACTTCCATGAGACCGCCCCAGCGCCCGGACCGCACTCGGTGAGCGCTAAGATCGCGGCGCGCCCCGTTAGCTCAGCTGGTCAGAGCAGGAGACTCATAATCTCTCGGTCGCGGGTTCAAGTCCTGCACGGGGCACCAGGCCGGGTCGTTGCGATCCCTCCCCGCACGCGCACCACGCGCCGTCGTCGCACCGTGCCGACGTCAGCGTCGCTCGAGCGTCGAGTTGTACCGCTCCGCGGCGATCGCGTCGACGGCCGCGACGATCCGGTAGACGCCGACCGCGAGGCACGCCAGAGTGGCGATCGCGATGGCCATCCCGACCACGAGGAACCCGTCGCCGTCGTTGCTCGCGTAGATGCCGGCGCTGTTCTCCTGCATCCCGGTCCCGATGAGGAACGTGGCGAGGACCGCGCCGAGGAATCCCAGCGCGATGAAGAACGCGGCCGGCTTCGGCCGCACGACGACGATCGGCTCCGGCGGTCCGACCGGGCGCGACGCGGGCCGGTGCGGGTACACGGCCCCGTCCTCGGCGTCGGGCGTGGTCGGCTGTTCGGTCGTCATGACGGCTCCTCGATGTGGGTGGACGCTGCCCCGGATCATCCCGCACCGCGCCGACATCGGGGCGGGTGCGTCTCGGAGGGCCACCCGGGGCACCCCGTGCGGACCGTGACCGGGCGGGACGGCGCCGTCTGCGGCCGCTCAGCGGCTACCGTAGGTCCGTGCCCTGGTTCCGCCGTCACTCGCTCCCCGACCCGGTCCGCCGCGCCCTCGACGTGGCGGCAGGTGACCGCGTCCTCGCGTCGGCGGAGCTCGTGGACGGGTCGTGGGCCGTCGCGACGCGCAGCACCCTCGTGACGAGCGACCCGGCCGGCGCGGTGACGCTGCGGCGTCCGTGGTCGGACGTCGACCGGGCGTCGTACGCCCCCGAGCCCTCGACCCTCACGGTCACGTGGGTCGACGGTTCCGACCCGGTCGAGCTGCACCTCGCCGACCCGCGACGCACCGCTCTCGTCCAGACGCTGCGCGAACGGGTCCAGTCGTCCGTCGTCCTGTCCGAGACCGTGACGTTCGCCGCAGGACGCACCGCGCGCGTCGCCGTGCGACGCCATCCCGACGGCGGCCTGTTCTCCCAGGTCGTCACGGAGCCGGGGGTCGATCTCGACGACCCGGAGGTCGCCGCACGCGTCGACGCGGCCGAGTCCCGTGTCCGGTCGGCGTCCGGACTACCCCTCTGAGCCTGCTAGAGTTTTCCCCGGTCACCACGGTGAAACCGTGGCCGATCCCGCGTAGCTCAGCTGGCAGAGCATCCGACTGTTAATCGGACGGTCGTAGGTTCAAGTCCTACCGCGGGAGCCTTCGAGAGGGGCGTCGACACAGGTCGGCGCCCCTTTTCACGTCCTGGCCCGACCTCAGGGCTCACGGCAGCCTCGCGCCCGCGTCAGCCACCGTGGGTCAGGCGATCTGGGTCAGGCGATCTCACCCTCGCGCAGCGTGCGCCGCTCGGCCTCGACGGCGAGGAGACGGGCGAACGCCTCCTGGTACGCGGCGACGTCGGCCGACGGGTCGAGACGCTGGAGCCTGCTCTTCGCGTCGGCGATGCGGCGGGTCAGCCCGAGGTCCACGAGCCCGCGCACGACACCGGCGACGTAGCCCCCGACGACGCTCTCGCGGTCCTCCGGGAGCGGAGCCACGGCGAGCTCGGTGACGAGGCCCTGGACGGGTTCGGCGGCCTGCTCGACGACGGCCTCCACCCAGCGACCCTCACCGAGCGCCGCGCCCTCGCGCGCTCCCCCGGCGGCCCGGACCGCGGCGTGCACGGCGCGCCAGGCCGGGACCGAGAAGGCGTCCTCGTCGAGCGTGTCGAACACCGGAGGGACGTGCTGCGGGTACTGGAGGACCGCGACGAGCGCGAGCCGCTCGCGGCGTGCGACGGGGTCGCGCGGGTCAGGTGCGGGCATCGTCGGCACGGCGGGTGCGGCGTCGGACGTGGCCGCCCGGGCGTCGTCGGTCCGCGCGCCGCGGACGGGACCCGGCGTCGGGCGCCGGCTCGCCGAGGAGACCTCGCGCCGCACGCGGTCCGCGTCCATCCCGATCCAGCCCGCGAGCAGGCGCGCGTACTCGGGGCGCAGCGCGGCGTCGCGGATGCCGGCGACGATCGGGGCAGCGGCGCGCAGCGCGCCGACACGTCCCTCGGCCGTGTCGAGGTCGAAGCCGGCGAGCGTGGTGCGGATGACGAACTCGAACAGCGGCTGACGCCCGTCGACGAGCGCGCGCACCGCGTCGGGACCGCGCGCCATGCGCAGCTCGCACGGGTCCATGCCGCTGGGCTCGACGGACACGAAGGTCTGCGCGTAGAAGCGCTGGTCCTCGCCGAACGCGCGGACCGCGGCCTTCTGGCCGGCGGCGTCGCCGTCGAACGTGAAGATCACCTCGCCGCCGACCGACGCGCCGGACGCGAGCTGCATGCCGCCGCCCGCCGTCGTGTCCCCCAGGAGCCGACGGACGATGCGCGCGTGGTCCGTGCCGAAGGCCGTGCCGCACGTCGCGACGGCGGTGGTCACGCCGGACAGGTGCGCGGCCATGACGTCCGTGTAGCCCTCGACGACGACGACCCGCTTCTGCTTCGCGATCTCGCGCTTCGCCAGGTCGATGCCGTAGAGCACGTTCGACTTCTTGTAGAGCGACGTCTCGGGGGTGTTGAGGTACTTCGGGCCCTGGTCCTCGTCGTACAGGCGGCGCGCGCCGAACCCGACGATCTCGCCCGTGACGTCACGGATGGGCCACACGAGCCGACCACGGAAGCGGTCGTAGATCCCGCGCTGGCCCTGGCTCATCAGCCCGGACGCGACGAGTTCTGCCTGGGTGAACCCGCGTCCCTGGAGGTGCCTCTGGAGGCTGTCCCAACCGGTCGGGGCGTAGCCGACCCCGAAGTGCTCGGCGTCGGACCGGTCGAAGCTGCGCTCGGCGAGGAACGCGCGCGCGGCACCCGCGCCCGGGCCGACGAGCTGCTCCATGTAGTACTGCGCTGCGACACGGTGGGCCTCGAGCAGACGCTGGCGTCTGCCCGGCTCCTCGCGCGGCCGCGGCGCTCCCCCGCCGTGCCCGCTCTCCTCGTACCGGAGCTGGATCCCCACGCGGTCGGCGAGGTACTCCACCGCCTCCGTGAACGTCAGGCCGTCGATCTTCTGCACGAACGAGATGACGTCGCCGCCCTCGCCGCAGCCGAAGCAGTGCCAGCGCCCGACCCCTGGCCGCACGTGGAACGACGGCGAGCGCTCGTCGTGGAACGGGCACAGCCCCTTGAGCGAACCGACGCCGGCGGACTTGAGCGTGACGTGCGCGGAGACGATCTCGTCGATCCGTGCGCGGTCGCGGACGGCGTCCACGTCCTCGCGTCGGATCAGGCCTGCCACGACCCGAGTCTATGCGTCCGGAGCGGTCGCGGAGGCCGGTCCGGCGCCCGTGCCGGGTGCCGCGCCGACCGCCTCCGAGAGCGCCGCCCGCGACGCCGCGCAGCGGCGGGCGTACCGCGCCGGGGTGGTCCCGGTCGCGCGGACGAAGTCGGTCCCGAGGTGCGCCTGGTCGTAGTACCCGACGGCGGTCGCGAGGGTCGCGAGGTCCTGCGCGGGCTCGCTCGCGAGCAGGTCGGCGGCGAGGTGCACGCGGTGGCGCTGCAGCACCCACTTGGGGCTCACGCCGACGTACCGGGCGAACAGTCGCTGCAGCGTGCGCGGCGTGGTCCCGACGACGTCCGCGAGCTCGTGCACGCCGGCTCCGGGCCCGAGGCGACCGGAGACGAGCGCCGCCATGACGCCCTGGACCCGTCCGAGGTCGCGGGCGGCCCGGGCGGAGCGGACCGTGCGTGCGCGGGCGCGCACGAGCGGCTCGACCTCCGCGACGGCCTCCCCGGGGCGTCCGGCCACCGCCAGGGTGACGGCGGAGCGGGCGCCCGCGTCCGCCGTCAGACCCAGGAACGACGCGGCGGGGACGAGCACGCCCGGTCGGACGGCGTCCGCGGACCCGAGGAGGACGCGGAAGGCACCCGGACGCAGCTTTGTCCCCACGACGGCACCGCACCCCACGAGGGTGCGCTCGAACAGGCCCGGAGGGATGCCGTGCGCGGCGTAGCCGGACTCCTCCGCCACGACGTTGGCGACGGGGTGCGGCACGACGACCTGCGTGAACGACTGCCCCGGCGGGAGGTCCCAGCGCACGACCCAGTGCCGTTCGACGAGGTCCGCGAGGTCGGGCGCGGGGTCGATCCGCACGAGCTCGAAGCCGCGCCGCGCGGAGGCCGGGTCGACGATCCCGCGCAACGAGGTCGTCGAGGGGCGTGCACCGCCGGGAGGCTCGCGTTCGAACACCTGTCGCATTCCTCCAAGACTGGCACGACCGACCGACACGAGCATGGTGCTCCCGGGAGGTACCCGGGGCAAGCTCGGGACGAGCTCGGGGCGAGCTTCCGACGAGCTCGCGACGAGGACGGACGCGCCCACAACCGGGCGCCGGTCGGAGGAGGACACCATGCAGATGTCGGCACTGCACCCGAACGTCACGGTGAGCGGCGCCCGAGAGGCCATCGCGTTCTACGAGGCGGCGCTCGGTGCCGAGGTGGTCGACGTGGTCACGTCGGGCGACGCCGTGATCCACTCGGACCTGCGGATCCGGTCGGCGGCGGGCGTCTCGACCTTCACGGTCGCGGAGGCGTTCCCGCCCGACTCGGTCGCACCCGAGCCCGGCGCACCGACGCACGCGTCGTTCTCCGTACCGGTCGAGGACACGGACGCGGCGCACGACCGCGCCGTCGCGGCGGGTGCGTCGAGCCTCGCGGAGCCGGCGGACTGGTTCGAGGGCTTTCGCCAGGCCGCGGTGCGCGACCCGTTCGGCCACCGCTGGTACTTCGTCACCGTCGCGGACTCCGTCACCGCGGAGGACGTGCAGCGCGCGAGCGACGCGTGGCTCACCGAGCGCGGCGACGCGTGAGGTCGCACGGCGGCGCCGTCAGCCGCGCGGACGCACGAGCCGGGCGTGCAGCTGCATCGCCGACACGTCCGTGAGGGACGCGACCTGGTCGACGACGACGCGCAGCCGCGCGGCGTCGTCGGCCGCCTCCGCCCAGTCCGCGGCGAAGGACGGCTCGAGCGCGACCGGCGCCCGGTCGGCGAGGACCTCGACGAGGTCCGCGATCACGTCGCGCTGGCGCTGGTAGAGCGGCTCCTGCTCCCGGGGCGCCATGACGTAGGCGACGGCGATGCCCTTGAGCACGAGGATCTCGGCGACGGTCTCGTCGGGCACCACCAGGCGGGCCGCGTAGCGCGTGAGGGGTCCGTCGCCGTAGACGGCGCGGGTCGCCTCCTGCGCCGCGCCCGTGAACCGGCCGATGAGCTGGCTCGTGGCGTCCTTGAGCGCGGCGAGCGCGCGGCGGGAGCCGTCGAACCCGGTGACGAGGTGCCCGGTCTTCTGCAGGCGACCGATCGCCGCCTCGAGCTCGGCCGCGTCCTGCGCGGTGCCGTACCAGGCGTGCACCGCGCGCACGACGCGGTCGCGCTCCTCGGCGTCCTCGAGCACCGCGAGCTCGATGCGGCCCCCTACGACCGCGTCCTCGACGTCGTGCACGGAGTAGGACACGTCGTCGGCCAGGTCCATGACCTGCGCCTCGAGGCACTTCACCTGACGGGGCGCGCCGGCGCGCAGCCAGTCGAACACGGGGCGGTCGTCCTCGTAGACGCCGAACTTGTGGGTCGCGCGGCCGTCGGCGCGGGGCGGCCCCTCGCCGGCGCCCCAGGGGTACTTGACGCTCGCGTCGAGGCTCGCGCGCGTGAGGTTGAGGCCGACGGGACGGCCGTCGTCGGCGACGGCCTTGGGCTCGAGACGGGTGAGGAGACGCAGCGTCTGGGCGTTGCCCTCGAACCCGCCGATGTCGACGGCGAGGTCTGCGAGCGCCCGCTCGCCGTTGTGCCCGAACGGCGGGTGGCCGAGGTCGTGCGCGAGGCAGGCGGTGTCCACGATGTCCGGGTCGCAGCCGAGCGCCTTGCCGATCTCGCGGCCCACCTGCGCGACCTCGAGCGTGTGCGTGAGGCGGGTGCGCACGAAGTCGTCGCTGCCCGGCCCGAGCACCTGGGTCTTGGCGCCGAGACGGCGGAGCGCCGACGAGTGGACGATGCGCGCGCGGTCGCGCTCGAACGGGGTGCGGGCCCGGGACTTGGGCGACTCGACGATCCAGCGCTCGGTGTCGGCGTCCGTGTACGACGCCGTCCCCTCCTCGCCGGAGGCCGGGCGGGGGGAGGTCCCGACGACCGTGGGGTCGAACGCGCCCTGCTCGAAGGTCTGCACCGGCTCAGCGTAGCGATCCCTGCGTGACGAGCTGCTGGTCCGCCGGGACGCGGCCGGTCAGTCCGGCTGCTCGTGCAGCCCGCGATAGACCGCGGTGCGCAGCTCGCGCGCCCACTCGTCGGCCTGCGGCATCCCCCGCTCGTACGCGACGGCGATCTCGGCCTCGACGTCGTAGGGGACGCGGACGTGCTGCACCGAGAACGGCGCGGGCTCGGGCGAGTCGACGACCCCCTCGAGGATCACGTAGACCGGCGTCGGCTCGTCGAGCGGGTTGCCGACGCTGCCGGTGTTGAAGAGCGTCCGGCCCCGGTCGATCTCGAGGTAGGCGTCGTGCACGTCGCCGTACCCGACGACGGTCGGCGCGGGCCCGGGCCCGGTGAGGTCCGTCGTCGCGAACATCGCCGCGAACTCTTCGGGCGTGTGGTGGAAGTGCACCTTGGTGTACAGGCTGGCCGCGGACGCGTGGAACAGGCGCACGCGGCGCCCGCTGAGCAGAAGGTCGTGGCACAGAGGGCGCGCGGCGAGCCGCTCACGCTGGTCAGGGCGCAGCTCGTCGCGCCACCACACCATCTCGGGCGCGGACTCGTCGGCCCAGCGCGGCAGGAAGTCGTCCCAGTTGCCGCGCACGTTGACCTCGCACACCTCGTGGCACCGGTCCTCCACCGCGCTCCCGCGCGGGCCCTTGCCGACGTCGTCGCCCAGGTTGACGATGCGGGTCACGCCGCGCGACGCGGCGTCGGCGAGCACCGCCTCCAGCGCGGAGAGGTTCCCGTGGACGTCCGAGATGACGGCGAGGCGTTCGGCGGGCACGACCGCGATCCTGCCACGGGGCCGGTGCCGCGGAGAAGTGACTTTCGGCCCCGGATCCGGGCGGGACAGGGGCGGAAGCTCACGTCTCGGCAGAGCCTGGACCGTGCACCGGCGGTAGCCTCGGCCGTATGGGTGCACCGCACGCGCTCGAGCTCCGGGTCGTCACCGTCGACGGCGTGGTCGAAGTCGTGCCCTACGTCGACGGTCGCTCGCTCGTCGCGCTCGCACGCGACCTCGAGTCGTCCGCCGGATACTCCCCCGCCGGTGCGTACGGAGGGCTCGTCCCCGAGCACTTCCGGTACGGGCCGGCGGCGCAGCACTGGTACGGACGAGGGCGCGTGCCCGCCCCGGGGCACGCGTGGATCCTGGCGTGCGACTGTCACGAGGCCGGGTGCTGGCCGCTCGAGGCGACGATCGCCGTCGACGAGGACACCGTCACGTGGTCGGGCTTCTCCCAGCCGCACCAGCCGCGCTGGGACTACGGCCGCCTCGGGCCGTTCGCGTTCGACCGCGCGCAGTACGACGACGCCGTGGACAGGGTGTCGCACCTCTTCGTCTGAGACGCGACGACGTCGTGCGCGACCGCGACGACCGGACGGCGCCTCAGCGCAGGCGCCAGACCCCAACGGCGGGGCCGTCGCTCCCGAGGCGCCACGCGCCGTCGTGCACGGACAGGTCGAGACCACCGTGCAGGTGCTCGGCCTCCCGCGCCGCCCCGACGACCGCGGGGTGCAGGCGCACTCCTGGCCACGCGTCGCGCGCGACGGCGACGAGCACGCGCTCGTCAGGTGTCTCGCGCAGGTAGACGAGCGCGTCGTCGTCCACGTGGACCCACCGCAGCCCGCCCGAGCGCAGCGCGGACGACGCTCGACGCACCCCGATCAGGGAGCGGTAGAGGTCGAACGTCGCGATGTCCCAGCGCTCCGGCTCGTCCCACGGCATGGTGGCGCGCGCGTGCTCGCCGTTCAGCCCGGTGAGGCCCACCTCGTCGCCCGCGAAGACGACCGGCGTGCCCGGGTACGTGAGCAGCAGCGTCGCCGCGACCTCGACGAGCTCGCGCGAGCCGACGATCGAGCGCAGTCGCGGCGTGTCGTGCGAGCCGAGCATGTTCCACTGCGACGCGGTCACGCGCCACGGGTGCACGGCGTCGAAGTCGCGCATGGTCTCGACGACGGACCGGCCGCCTCGCCGCGGCGTGCGCACGGGCAGGCCGAGGTACGGCACGGACGACCCGGCCGGCGACAACCACGTCCAGACGGGCCGGGTGAACGCCGAGTAGTTCATGTTCGCGTGCCAGCCGTCGCCCGCGAGGTCGCCCGTGGCGTCGTGGAAGTGCTCGGCGACGAGCGCGGCGTCGGGGTTGATCGCGGCCATCGTGGACCGCAGGGTGCGTGCGACGTCGAGCGTGCGGTCCTCGGCGCCGTAGCGACCCGTCATGTTCGCGACGTCGATGCGCCACCCGTCGATCCCGAACGGCTCGCGCAGGTAGCGCCCGACGACGGAGCCCGGCCCGTCGATCATGCGCGCCGCGAGCTCGGCCGAGCCGTAGGAGAGCTTGGGCAGCGACGCGTGCTCGAGCCAGCCCACGTACCCGGGGTCGCCGTCGGTCCAGTAGTAGAAGTCCCGTTCGGGCGCGCCGGGGTCGGCGAGCGCCCGGGAGAACCACTCGTGGCCGACGCCCGTGTGGTTCGTCGTGAGGTCGCCCATGACGCGCAGCCCGCGCGCGTGCGCGGCCCGGACGAGCGACGCGTACGCCTCGTCACCGCCGAGGAGCGGGTCGACGTGGTCGAACGTGCTCGCGTCGTAGCGGTGGTTCGATCGGCCCGGGAACACGGGCGTCGTGTACAGCGTGGAGACGCCCAGCGCGACGAGGTGGTCGAGCCGCTCCTCGATCCCCGCGAGGTCGCCGCCGTAGTACTGCGTCCCGACGTCGGGGCCCCCGCCGTGCGGCTCGTCGTCCCACGCCGCGGGCACCGCCCAGCCAGGCAGGTCCCGGCGCCCCGAGGCACCCGACCGCGCGAACCGGTCCGGGAAGACCTGGTACACGACGCCGTCGGCCATCCACGACGGCGCGGGGTCGTGGACCGTGAGGCGGAAGTCGGCAGCGTCGGGTACGTCGCGGTCCCACGTGCCGCGCCCGTTGAGCCAGCGGTAGCCGCTGGTCCCGTCGGCGCCCGGGGCGTCGAGGAAGAAGCGGTACCCCGTCTGCGGGTTGTGCACCAGCACGTCGGCGACGTACCAGTCCTCGTGCTCGTCCGAGCGGTCGAGCCGGGCGGGAGACATCCGCGGCTCGCCGTCACGGACCGTGCGCAGCCACACGTCCCGCACGCCCGCACCGCGCGGCACGCGCACGCGGACCGGGACCGTGTCGCCGAGGCCCGGCGTGCCCTCGGGGACGTACAGGGCGGAACCGTCGTGGTGGGCCGACGGCGTCGTGGTCGGGACGGCGGTCGTCGGGGCGGCCCCGGGCGAGGACTGCTGCACGCTCAGCCCTTGACGGAGCCCGCGGTCAGGCCGCCGACGATGTACTTCTGCAGGTACAGGAACAGGGCGAGCACCGGGAGCGCCGAGATCACGGCTCCGGCCGTGAACAGCCCCCAGTTGGCCTCGCGGAGCGAGGACACCCACCCGTACAGCCCGACGGCGAGCGTCCAGTTGCTCTCCGACGACAGGACGATGCGCGCGATGATGAACTCGCCGAACGTGCTGATGAAGGACAGGAGCGCCACCACGGCGAGGATCGGCGCGACGAGGCGCAGGATGATCGTCCAGTAGATCTGCGTGTGCGTGGCGCCGTCGATCTTCGCCGCCTCGTCCAGCTCACGCGGGACCGTGTTGAAGAACCCGTACATGAGGAACGTGTTCACGCCCAGCGCGCCGCCGAGGTACACCGCGATGAGCGCGATCTTGCTGTTCAGCCCGAGCGCGGGGACGACGTCGCCGAGACCGAGCAGCAGCAGGAAGATCGCCACGAACGCCAGCATCTGCGGGAACATCTGGATGATGAGCAGCGAGGTCAGGCCGACGCGCCGCCCGGCGAACCGGAAGCGCGAGAACGCGTACGCCGCCGCGGCCCCCATGAGCACGGTGCCGACCGACGTCACGACGGCGATGACGAGCGTGTTGGTCATCCACGTCCAGAACATCGTGGTGCCGAGCTCGGCGTAGTTCGCGCCGCTGACGTCGGAGAACAGGGAGTTCGACCCGGTCAGCGTGCCGTTCTCCGAGAGAGACGCGGAGAGCACGTAGACGAGAGGGAACGCCGCGTAGACGACCGCGACGACGCCGACGACGTGGCGCCAGCCGAGCTCGGTGAACCAGCGACCGGGCTTCATGCGGCGCTCCGGGGCCGGCTGGGTGGCGCCGTCGACGACGGGCGCGGCGTGGGTGGTCGCCATGTCAGCTGATCTCCTCGAACTTGCGCGTGGTCCGGAACGCCAGGGCGGAGATGGTCCCGACGATCAGGAAGATGACGATCGACAGGGCGCTCGCGAGACCGAAGTCCTTCGCGGCGGAGCCGTCGACGCCGGAGATCGAGTAGACCATCGAGATGAGGATGTCCGTGTGCCCGAGCGGGACGGACGCGTCGGCGAACCGTGGACCGCCGCCCGTGAGCATGTAGATGAGCGTGAAGTTGTTGAAGTTGAAGGCGAACGACGAGATGAGCAGCGGCGCCGTCGCGATGAGGAGCAGCGGCAGGGTGATCGACTTCCACGTGCGCCAGCGGCCCGCGCCGTCGATCTTGGCGGCCTCCATGACGTCCGACGGCAGCGACTGGAGCGCGCCCGTGCAGATGAGGAACATGTAGGGGAAGCCGAGCCACAGGTTCACGCCGAGGACCGCGAGCTTCGCGAGCCACGGGTCGGTGAGCCACGGGATCTCCGCCCCGCCGAGCAGCACCGTGTTGATGTACCCGAACCGCGTGTTGAGCAGGCCGGACCACAGGAGCGCCGCGAGGAACCCCGGGATCGCGTACGGCAGGATCATGAGCGTGCGGTAGAACTTGCGGCCGCGCATCCGCGTGTCGTTGAACGTGATCGCGAGGAACAGGCCGAGCAGGAACGTCGTCGCGACGGACCCGACCGCGAACACGAAGGTCCACACGAGGATCTTGAGGAACGGCTCCGCGTACCGGCTGTCGGTGAAGGCCGTCGCGAAGTTGTCGAGACCCACGGGCACGCGCCACCCGACGGCGAGCGTGGTGCCGTCGGCGGCCTCGAACTGGCCCTCGTCGTTCGGGGTGTAGACGGTCCCCGTCGTGGTGTCCGTCATCGTGTCCGCGGCCTCGTCCCACTCGAGCGACGAGGTGTAGACGTAGCCCGTGCGCGCGTCGGTCGTGCGGATCGAGCCGTCCTCGGGGTCCTCGGAGACCGGGACGCGCAGCTCGGTGACCTCGCCCTGGCGCTGCAGCACCTGGTCGCGCGGCAGCACCGTCCAGCCCGGGACCTCGGTGACGCGGTCGTCCTCGACGCTCGCGCCGTCGGCGGCGGTAAGCGGCTGGTCCGCGGAGCCGACCTCGACGTCGCCACCCTCGGTGAGGACGGCGAACCCGAGCTCGTCGCCGTCGGCGACGACGGTGAGCGGGACGGAGGGCGAGCCCTCGACGCGCCGCTCGTTCTGCACGAGGAGCGCGGAGACCGCTTGCTCCTTCGTGCCGTTGTGCCCCGTGCCGTAGTTGGTGAACGCGACGTAGCCCGTGTAGGCCACGACGAAGATCTGGAAGACCAGGAGGAACGCGAGCCCCGGGAGGATGTACTTCAGCGGCAGGGCACGGCGCGAGAAGTACACCCAGTTGGCGGCGACGAGCAGCGCAAGGCTCGCGACGAGGACGCCGTACGAGCCGGCCTGCCACGCGGACCACACGACGTAGACCCCGAGCGCGTCGACGACGGCCATGAGGGCGAGCTTGACGAAGAAGCCCGGCCCGTAGTCCCGCGCGTGCGAGCCGTCGCGCGGCCGCAGCGTCGGACGCCGACGCGCCGGCGGGTCGGCCGGTGGGGTGCCGACGGGCTCGTCGGTCGTGGTCTGAGGGGCGGACATCGTGGTGCCTCCGAGGTGGTCCGACGCGGCAGCGGCACCGCGTCACAGGTCAGGGGCCGCCCCGGTGAGGCGGCGGACCGGTGGGCCGCCGTCGGCCGTGGGATTCGTCCCACGGCCGACGACGGCCGGTACCGGTCGGGGTCCGGTCAGGAACCGATGGCGCCCTCGATGTCGGCGATCATCTTGTCCCACGTCGCGACGGGGTCCGCACCGCTGACGATCGCGGCCTCGGTCACGCCCCAGAAGCTCCACACGGAGGCCATCTCGGGGATGGACGGCATCGGCACGGCCTCGGCGCCGACGGCACGGAAGCCCGCGACGATCGGGTCGGAGGACGAGGCGGAGTCGGCCGCGGCGGTGAGCGCCGGCGGACGGTTGCCCGCCTGGTACAGCGCGAGCTGCGCCTCCTCCGTCGAGAGGAAGTTCACGAGGAAGTCGTTCGCGACGATCGCGTTCTCGCTCTCGGCGCTGAGGTAGAAGCCCTGCACACCCACGAACGGCTGCGCGGGCTGGTCGCCCGCGGCCGGGATCGGGTCGATCGACAGGTCCATGCCCTCGAAGGACTCGATCATCCACGGCCCGCCGACGATGAACGGCGACTCACCGTTCTTGAACGCCTCGACGGCGATGTCGTAGGTCGTGTCCTGGCTCAGCACGCCGGCAGCGCCCTGCTCGCCGAGCCACGTCGCGTAGGCCTGGCCCTCGGGGCCGCCCATCGCGAGCTCGGACGAGTAGCTGCCGTCCTCGTTCTGCGTGAAGACCGGGGCGCCGAACGACGTCTGGAACGGGTAGTGCGTGTAGGGGTCGCCCTTGTCGTTGTCCGACTGCACGAGGATCGGGAACTTCGTCCCCGCCGCCTGACCTGCCGCGACGGCGTCGTCCCACGTGGCCGGCGCCTCGGCCGCGAGCTGGGTGTTGCGGATGAGGGCGATGTTCTCGATCGCGTAGGGCAGGCCGTAGACCTGGCCGTCCTGCGTGAAGGCCTCGAGCGAGACCGTCTCGAACTCCGACGCCTTGTCACCGAGCTCGAGCGGGGCGACGACACCGTTCGTCGTCATCTCACCGAGCCAGTCGTGCGCACCCACCGTGATGTCCGGGCCCTCGCCCGTCGGTACCTGCGCGAGGAAGTCCGCGCGGATGTCCTCGAAGTTCTTCAGGACGACCTCGACGCTCGTCCCGGTCTCCTCCTCGAAGGAGGTCGCGGCGGCGGTGACGGCGTCCTGGCGGGTCTCGTCGACCCAGACGGTGAGCGCGCCCGTGGAGGACGCGGTGTCCTCGGGCTCCGTGGTGGTCTCGTCGCCGCTCTCGCCGGACGAGCAGGCCGCCAGGGCGAGCGTCGTGGTCAGCGCGGCGGCAAGAAGGATGCTCCGTCGCATCAGGGGCACTCCAAGCGTGTGTGGTGGTGGCCCGCCCGGCTGGCGCCGGTGCCGGACCCTGATGCGACTGACCGTAGATCGGCGGGTGGCGCCTGTGCAAGTTGTTGCGGTAACTTTCATGCAACGCTTTTCAAGGCGCCCGACGGCGTCTGCCCGCCTCCTCCGGCCGGCGATCCTCGCGCGCCTCGACCACGAGCGCGCGACTCACCGGGCGGACGACCAGGACGAGGAGGTCCGGTGTCCCCTACGCTTCCCCACGTGCGCACCCGTCTCAGCGATCTCGCCGCCCAGGCCGGCGTCTCCACGGCGACGGTCTCGCGCGTGCTCAACGGGAAGGCCGGCGTCGCGAGCGAGACGCGCCAGGCCGTGCTCGCGGCGCTCGACGTGCTGGGCTACGAACGTCCGTCGACGCTGCGCACCCGGTCGGCCGGTCTCGTCGGCCTCGTCGTCCCCGAGCTGACGAACCCCGTCTTCCCCGCGTTCGCCCAGACGATCGAGTCCGTGCTCGCCGAGCACGGGTACACGCCGCTGCTGTGCACCCAGTCCCCTGGTGGCACGACGGAGGACGACTACGTCGACATGCTCATGGACCACGGCGTCGACGGCATCGTCTTCGTCTCCGGCCTGCACGCCGACACCCAGGCGAGCCACGAGCGGTACGAGCGTCTGCGCAGCCGCGGCATCCCGATCGTCCTCGTCAACGGGTACGCGGAGGGCATCGACGCGCCGTTCGTGTCACCCGACGACGTCTCGAGCGTCGAGCTGTCGGTGCGCCACCTGGTGTCGCTGGGTCACCGCCGGATCGGTCTCGCCATCGGGCCCGACCGCTTCGTCCCGGCGCAGCGCAAGCTCGCGGCGTTCACGGACGCGCTAGTCCGCCACGAGCTCGTCGCCGACGCGTCCGAGGTCCCCGAGCACGTCGTCGTGACGCTCTACACGGTCGAGGGCGGGCAGGCCGCCGCGGGCGAGCTCATCGACGCCGGGCACACCGCGATCGTGTGCGGCTCCGACCTCATGGCGCTCGGCGCGATCCGCGCGGCGCGCTCCCGGGGCCTGCGGGTGCCCCACGACGTGTCGGTCGTCGGGTACGACGACTCCCCGCTCATCGCGTTCACCGACCCGCCGCTCACGACCGTGCGCCAGCCCGTCACGGCGATGGCCCACGCGGCGATCAGCGCGCTGCTCACCGAGATCGCCGGCGAGCGGGCACCGCGCTCGGAGCTGCTGTTCCAGCCCGAGCTCATCGTGCGGGACTCCACGGGCGCGGCCCCGTCGCGCCCGGCCCCCGAGACCGCGCCTCCCTCGGGAGACCCGACCGCCTGACCCGGCCCCGCGCCGTCGCACCTCGACAGGCCCGGACCGCAAGCGCTTACACTCGATGGCGGGTCGGCGCGACCACGCCTCGACGTCCCTCGACGCACCACGACCCCGACGCACGACCACACACGTGAGGACCTTCAGCTCGATGACTCGTATCGATTCGACGACGCCGACCACCACCGCCACCCTGCAGCCGCTCGCCGCGGGTGCGCTCGTGCACGCGGGCGCGGGCGAGGCACCCGAGTGGTGGCGCGACGCGGTGATCTACCAGGTCTACCCCCGCTCGTTCGCCGACGGCGACGGTGACGGGATCGGTGACCTGCCGGGCATCACGTCGAAGCTCGACCACCTCGCGGAGCTGGGAGTGGACGCCGTCTGGCTCAGCCCGTTCTACCGCTCGCCCCAGAAGGACGCCGGGTACGACGTGGCGGACTACCGCGACGTCGACCCCCTGTTCGGCTCGCTCGCCGACTTCGACGAGCTCCTGGCGCAGGCGCACGCGCGCGGCATCCGCGTGATCGTCGACCTCGTGCCGAACCACACGTCCGACCAGCACGCCTGGTTCCAGGCCGCGCTCGCCGCCCCCGAGGGGTCCGCGGAACGTGCCCGGTACGTGTTCCGCGAGGGCGAGGGCGAGCACGGGGAGCTGCCCCCGAACAACTGGCAGTCGATCTTCGGCGGGCCTGCCTGGACGCGCGTCACGGCCGGCGCGGACGCCCGCCCCCTGACCGGGGCGGCCGACGAGGTGCCCGGCCAGTGGTACCTGCACCTCTTCGACTCCTCCCAGCCGGACCTCGATTGGGAGAACCCCGAGGTGCGCTCGGAGTTCGAGGACGTGCTGCGCTTCTGGCTCGACAAGGGCGTGGACGGGTTCCGCATCGACGTCGCGCACGGCATGGTCAAGGCCCCGGGCCTGCCCGACTGGGACGGCACCGTCTCGATGGTCGAGGGCACCGAGGGCGGCGCCACGTCCGACGAGGCGGTCGACCCCGGCGCGCCCGAGGACGGCTCGACCGGCGCGGGCAACTCCGGACCGATGTTCGACCAGGACGGCGTGCACGAGATCTACCGCGCCTGGCACCAGGTGCTCGCCGGGTACGACGGCGACCGCGCGCTCGTCGCCGAGGCCTGGGTCGAGCCGCTGTCCCGCCTCGCGCGGTACGTGCGCCCGGACGAGATGCACCAGGCGTTCAACTTCTCGTTCCTCACGACGCCGTGGTCCGCCGCTCCGCTGCGCACGGTCATCGCCGCGTCGCTGCGCGCGAACGACGAGGTCGGCGCCCCGACGACGTGGGTCCTGTCGAACCACGACGTCGTGCGGCACGCGTCGCGCCTCGGTCTCGCCGAGCCGGGCCTGCGGCCCAACGGGATCTTCGCGCACGAGCCGCAGCCGGACGAGGAGCTCGGCCTGCGGCGCGCGCGCGCCGCGTCGCTGCTCATGCTCGGCCTGCCCGGGTCGTCGTACCTCTACCAGGGCGAGGAGCTCGGCCTGCCGGAGCACACAGCGCTCCCCGACGACGTGCGCGAGGACCCCGCGTTCTTCCGCACGCAGGGCGCCGAGGCCGGCCGCGACGGCTGCCGCGTCCCGCTCCCCTGGAGCGCCGACGCCCCCGGCCACGGGTTCGGTCCGACCGGCAAGACGTGGCTCCCCCAGCCCGAGTCCTACGCGCGCTACGCCGCCGACGTCCAGCGCGGCGTCGACGGTTCGACGTACGAGACGTACCGCACCGCGCTCGCGACGCGCCGTGCCGAGCGTCTCGGCACGGGCACGCTCGCGTGGGTCGAGGAGTACGCCGGCTCCGACGACGTCATCGCGCTGCGCAACCGCGACGTCGTCGTGCTGGCCAACCTCGGGAGCGAGCCCGTGGTCCTGCCGCGCGGCGTCGAGGTGCTGGTCGCGTCGGGTCCGGTCTTCACCGACCGGTCGGCCGACCCGCAGGTGCGCGTGCCGTCCGACACGACGGTCTGGCTGCGCGCGCTCTGACGCCCAGAGAGGCGGCGCAGCACAGCGCACCGACGGCCGGGGTCTTCCGGACCCCGGCCGTCGGCGTCAGGGCTCGATCCCGTAGTGCTCCCGGATCTGCGCCATCGAGGGCGTCCCGTTGAAGCCGACGTCACCTGGTCCGGCCCCGAGGCCGCCGTCCTCCGACGTGAAGTACACGGACGGGCCGGACGCGTCATCGAGATCAGGCGATGCCGCATACGTCCGGAGCACGTCCTCCATGACACCGACGAGCTCGTCCTGCGTCGTCGCCGCCACCGTCACGGTGCCCTTCTCCCAGTCGTTCCCGAAGCTGCGATGACACTCGAAGTCCGCCCCGGACACACCGTCGACGGAGAGGGACAACGACTCCAGCGTCTCCTCGCACTCCTCGACGGCACCACCACCGGGAGAACAACCGGCGACCGGCAGCACGACCCCGAACGCCACGCCCACGCCCAGCGCTCGCCGAACCAGCCTCCACCGCGCTCGTGCCACGCCGTCAGTCCCTTCGTCCCACGGTGACGTCCACCGCGCTCGTCGTGCCCGGCGATCCACTCAGGAACCCGCTCTGGCGAAGCTGCTGCTCGTACGCGCTGAGCCCGGGGTCGGTGCTCTGCAGGATCGAGCTGCTGTAGGCCTGGTGCGAGTGGTTGCCCGCGGCGTCGTACCACGGGCCCGGGTTCGGCAGCGTCACCGTGGCATGGTTCGCCCCCGTCTGGTCGGAAAAGCTCGGGAGCCCCGGCAACGACGGGAAGGCGGGTCCCAGAGGGTTCAGAGGACCGGGAGGCATGAGGTTGGGGACATAGAGGCTGTCCTCCATGTCGAGCCGGGGCACGACGTCGGTCTGGTGCTGCAGCTCGAGGACGGAGACGCGCGGGTCGATCTGCTGGCTGTCGATCGGCGACCCGAACGTCATCGCGTTGGTCACGTTGTAGCGCGAGACGAAGTCCGGGTCGCTGGTCAGGTCGGCGACCGTCATCCCGCCCTGCGAGTGGCCGACGAGCATGACCTCGGCGCCCTCCGGGATGTTCGCGTTGCGCATCGCCAGCTCGACCGCCTCGGACATCGTAGAGCTGCCGCCACCCGCGGTCACGAGGTTGCCCGTGAGATCCATCGGGTTGCTCGACGCGCCCGGGCTCCAGCTCTCCGTCCCGGGGACGCTCACGATCACACGAGGTCCGTCAGCTGTCTCGATGGTGGTGACCCGGACGGAGCCGTCTCCCGAGAGGTAGGCGTCGGTCACGCTCGCCGTGAGATCGTCCAGGCTGTCCGGGATGCGCAGCGGTTCGACGCCGTCCGGGTTCGCTCCGGTCGGCACCCGACGCGGATCGCCGGCGTACGGGTCGCCGTCGTCGAAGAGGTTCGCCTCGTCGCCGGTCGCGGTCGTGTACAGGGCACCGCCGAGCGCGCCGGCGCCCATGATCATCGACGCGGCGACCTCCGTCGTGCGGGGCCAGCGACCGTCGAGGATCGAGCCGCCCGTGGCGTCCCAGAGCTGACCGAACGAGTCGCCGACGTTGAGCCAGTCGTCGCTCGTCGCGTCCCACCAGGTGCTGGCACCGTCGGCGAGATCCTCGCCACGGTCCCCGAGCCAGTCGAGAGCGTCGCCCCCGGCGTCCCAGAGGTCCTCGCCGCGGTCGCGCAACCAGTCGAGAGGACCACCGCCACCGTCGTCACCGTCCCCGCGACCGCCGCCGTCCGGTCCGCGAGCACCGCCGTCCGATCCGTGCCCACCGCCAGACCCGCCGCCGTCGTTGGACGCCGTGTCCTGCTGGTCCGCGTCGAGGCGGACGCTCTGCGCGGCCTCACGGAGCGTCGCGCACACGCGCGACAGCGACGGCGCGAGCTCGGAGCTCCACCGACCGCGGAACTCGTCCATGTCCGGGCCGAACCCGAACGACATCGCCATCCGGACACCGACCTGGTCCCGGGCCGACTCGAGGTCGTCGGCCGCTCTCTCGAGGTCCGTGCCGAGCCGCCGCACCGCGGCGACGTCCATCCCCCACATCCCCGCGGTCACCGCTCGCCCCCCTCGCCGACCACGGCCCGGGGCGCTCCGGCGGTGACGTCGATCGCGCCCACCAGCGCCCAGCGCAGCTCGGCCGCGACGGCACCCGGCGCGCGCTCGACGAGACGTACGCCGTCGTCGCGGAGCTGTACGTCCAGCAGCAGGTCGCCCGCGACCGACCACCACCGCGACCACACGACACTCGGCCCGGCCGGCGTGGGCCAGGCCTCGACGACGACGGCGAAGCTCGCGTGCTCGTCCTGCACGACCGCACGCGCGGCGGCCGGGAGGGTGTCCACGTCGGTACCCGTCCGCAGGCTCTCCACCTGGGCCCGGTCGAGCGGCGTCGTCGGCAGCGACGACGAGCGTCCCGACGGCCGTGCACCGGCGGTCAGCTGGTGCAGCGGCGGGAGGAAGCGCGTGATCGCGGGCCACAGGTCGTCGACACGGACCAGGACGACGTCCACGTGCCGCGAGACCGCCGTGACCTCGGGGTCGCGCGGTCCGGGGCCGCGCCGGACGGCGTCGTGGATGAGCAGGACGCGGTCGTCGACGAGCGTCAGGCCGGTCGTCGCACCGATCGTCCCCGTGCTCGCCCGGAGCGTCGCCCGGACCGGCGACAGGAGGTGCTGCCCGATCGCCGCCGCCCATGCGGGTTCGACGCCCCCGTGCTCGTCGCCGATCCCCAGCTCACGCAGCTCCGCCCACACGTCGTCCGCGGGCTCGGTGGGCGCGGCCGGCACGCGCACGCCGTCGGCCTCGATCCCCTGGGCGGCGAGCCGTTCCCGCACCCGTGCCACGGCCACAGCCCAGGCCGCTCGTGTCACGCTCAGCGCCCGCATCGTGCCCCCGTCCTGTCGTCCGGTGCGGCTCCACGCGCACCGTTCGGGAGGCTAGCACCGCACGACGTGCGCAGGACATGGGGACCGCTCCCCTGACCGTGCGCGCGACCGAGGTCCACCCGCCCGGGCGCCCCGGCGTCAGACGCCCAGGCCCGACTCGAACGCGACCCGCAGCACGCCCTCCGCCCGGCTCGCGTCGTCGAGCACGTCGGCGGAGCACGCGACCGCTCCCGGCGCGACGGCCCGCCACCACGGCCCGTCGACGTCGAGCACGAGGACGGCGCCACGGAGCGCGCCCGGTGAGACGCGTCGCTCGGAGGCGACCGCCGCGACGACGTCGCGGGCGGTGACCGCGTACTGCGGCGCCGCCTGCCGCGGGCCAGCGGTGCGCTCGCGCCGGTCGAGCCGCTCCCTGGCCTCGGGGTGCAGCAGCACCGCGGCGCGCTGCAGCGGCGGGACGTCCCCGAGACCGTCGTACTCCGGCGGCGTACCGAGCACCTGGCGCTCGTCATGACGCGCGCCGGCCCAGGCCAAGAACGCGTCGGGCCCCGAGGGCGCCTCGGCGAGCCGGTCGGCCACCTCCAACCGCACGAGGTCGCGCCACCACGCGAGCCACCGCGTCGCCACGGCGGCCCGCTCGGCGACGGGGACGAGCTCGGACCGGTCCGGCGCCGCGCCCAGGACCCGTGGCGGGACGTCGTCGGCCGCGTCGTCGACGGACCGGTCGAGCGACAGGTCGAGAGACAGGGCGTCCCGCAGCCACAGGGCCTCGTCGAGCGCGCCGCCGTCGGAGACGGACAGGCGCCAGGAAGCCTCCCCCGCGGTGCGCACGGTGCGGTCAGCCGCCCGAGACGCTCAGCTCGGCCTCGCGCAGCCGCTCGGAGTGCTCGGCGTCGAGCTCGCGCGAGTCGAGCCACCCGTACGGCAGGTGCGGCGTCTTGGGCGAGCCGGCGCGTCCGCGCTGCCCCTCGGCCGCCTCGCCCGGGTAGGGCGCGTCGAGGTCGAGAGCGTCGAGCAGGTCGCGCAGCTCGGCGAGCGTCGAGATCATCGCGAGCGCTCGCCGCGCGTCCCCGCCGACCGCATAGCCCTTCAGGTACCAGGCCATGTGCTTGCGCAGGTCGCGCATGCCCTTGCCCTCGTCGCCGTCGAAGTAGTCGACCATCAGCTCGCCGTGGCGGTAGACCGTCTCCGCGACGTCGCGCAGGCCGGGGCGCACGCGCTCTGGCCGACCGGCGAACGCGGCGGCGAGGTCGGCGAAGAGCCAGGGCCGGCCCTGGCAGCCACGACCGACGACGACGCCGTCGCACCCCGTCTCGTCCACCATGCGCAGCGCGTCCTCCGCGGACCAGATGTCGCCGTTGCCGAGCACGGGGACGCTCGTCACGGCCTCCTTGAGCCGCGCGATCGCGGACCAGTCCGCGGTGCCCGAGTAGTGCTCGGCGGCCGTGCGCGCGTGCAGCGCCACGGCAGCGACTCCCAGGCCCTCCGCGATGCGCCCCGCCTCCAGGTAGGTCAGGTGGTCGTCGTCGATGCCCTTGCGCATCTTGACGGTGACGGGGACGCCGTACGGTCGCGCGGCCTCCACGGCCCCGCGCACGATCGCGGTGAACAGGTCGCGCTTCCAGGGCAGCGCGGCGCCGCCGCCCCGGCGCGTCACCTTGGGCACGGGGCAGCCGAAGTTGAGGTCGACGTGGTCGGCCCGGTCCTCCGCGACGATGATGCGCACGGCCTCGCGCACCGTCGCCGGGTCGACGCCGTACACCTGGGCAGAGCGCGGCGACTCGTCCGCCCCGAACGTCACGATGCGCAGCGCCTCGGGGTTGCGCTCCACGAGGGCGCGGCTCGTGACCATCTCCGCCACGTACAGACCCGGGTCTTCACCGACGCTCGCGCCCGCCTCGCGGCACAGCGTCCGGAAGGCCTTGTTCGTCACGCCGGCCATGGGGGCGAGCACCACGGGCGTGTCCACCCGGATCGGGCCGATCTGCAGGGGCGGCAGCACGGGGGCGGACGCGCGGGCCGTGCTCGCCGTGGTCGTCGTGTCGAGGGTCGGGGCACTCACGCGCTCCATTGTCCCATCCGTGCGGGACCGCGTGCTCGCCCAGCACTCCGGACAACCGTCCGACGTCTGCTGGTCTCCCGTCGCCGCGCGAGGGAGAGGGAGGTGTGGGAGGGTTCCCAGGTCGGCATTTCGGCCGACAACAGACGAAAGGAACACCCATGCCTCTCTGGCTGATCCTCGTCATCGTCGGCGCCGTGCTGCTCATCCTGGGCGTGGCGATCGAGGCCGCGAAGGTGCTGCTCTGGATCGGTGTCGCGATCCTCGTCGTGAGCCTGGTGCTCGCGGTGCTCAACAGGGGCAAGGGCGCGGCGAAGAAGATCTAGCACGACGGCAGGGGGCTGGTGCGCCGCCCGAGGCGCACGACGACGGGGCGGGACCTTCACGGTCACGCCCCGTCGTCGTCTGTCGTCGGCGGCCGCCGTGTCAGGCGCCGAGCAGGTGCCCGCCCAGGTACTCGGTCACCTTGTCCAGGGCGACGCGCTCCTGCGCCATCGAGTCGCGGTGACGGATGGTCACGGCCTGGTCGTCGAGCGTGTCGAAGTCGACCGTGATGCAGAACGGCGTGCCGATCTCGTCCTGGCGGCGGTAGCGACGGCCGATCGCGCCCGCGTCGTCGAAGTCGACGTTCCAGTACTTCCGCAGCTCGGTCGCGAGGTCCTTCGCCTTGGGCGAGAGCTGCTCGTTGCGGCTCAGCGGCAGCACCGCGGCCTTGACCGGGGCCAGGCGGTGGTCGAGGCGGAGCACGGTGCGCTTGTCGACGCCGCCCTTCGCGTTGGGCGCCTCGTCCTCGGTGTACGCCTCGACGAGGAACGCCATGAGCGACCGGGTCAGGCCGGCGGCCGGCTCGATGACGTAGGGGACCCAGCGCTCGTTCTTCGTCTGGTCGAAGTACGACAGGTCCTTGCCCGAGTGCTCCGCGTGGGTCTTCAAGTCGAAGTCCGTGCGGTTCGCGATGCCCTCGAGCTCGCCCCACTCGGACCCCTGGAAGCCGAAGCGGTACTCGATGTCGACCGTGCGGGTCGAGTAGTGCGACAGCTTCTCCTGCGGGTGCTCGTACAGGCGCAGGTTGTCGCGCGAGATGCCGAGGTCGACGTACCAGTCGGTGCGCGCGTCGATCCAGTACTGGTGCCACTCCTCGTCCGTCCCGGGCTCGACGAAGAACTCCATCTCCATCTGCTCGAACTCGCGCGTACGGAAGATGAAGTTGCCCGGCGTGATCTCGTTGCGGAACGACTTGCCGATCTGGCCGATGCCGAACGGGGGCTTCTTGCGGCTGGCCCCCATGACGTTGGCGAAGTTCACGAAGATGCCCTGCGCGGTCTCGGGGCGCAGGTAGTGCAGCCCGGACTCGTCCTCGACAGGGCCGAGGTGCGTCTTGAGCATCATGTTGAAGTCGCGCGGCTCGGTCCACTGCCCGCGCGTGCCGCAGTTCGGGCAGGCGATCTCGGCGAGGCCGCCCTCGGGCGCGCGGCCCTTCTTCTCCTCGAACTCCTCGATCATCTGGTCCTCGCGGAACCGCTTGTGGCACGACAGGCACTCGGTCAGCGGGTCGGTGAAGACGCCGACGTGCCCGGAGGCGACCCACACCTGGCGCGGGAGGATCACGGACGAGTCGAGCCCCACGACGTCGTCACGGCTCGTGACGGTCGAGCGCCACCACTGCTTCTTGATGTTCTCCTTGAGCTCGGTGCCGAGCGGCCCGTAGTCCCACGCGGAGCGCGTGCCTCCGTAGATCTCACCCGAGGGGAAGACGAACCCGCGCCGCTTGGCGAGGGACACGACGGCGTCGAGGCGGGCGGTCGGTGAGGGCGCAGCGGCCACGGTCATCACTCCTGGAGATCGGCCCCGCACGTGGCTCGTGGGGGCTGGACGGGTGGGCGGGCGCCACGACGGCGCCGACCGACCAGCGTACCCCGGGCGTGAGCCGGGTCACCGCGAACGGTTTTGACATTCATTTTCACTAAGGAGGAGACTGGAGCCATGCTTCCCTCCTCCCGCCTGCGCCGCCGCGCGCTCACCGCCTCCGCCGTCCTCGCCGCCACGGCGCTCGTCGCCGCCTGCTCGTCGGGCACGGGCGAGACCGGCGGCGCGGCGGAGGACGGGCGGGTACAGGTCCTGGCGTCGTTCTACCCACTCCAGTACGTCGCGGAGCAGGTGGGCGGGGACCTCGTGTCGGTCGCCAACCTCACGCCGCCCGCCGCAGAGCCGCACGACCTCGAGCTCGCGCCCGCGCAGGTGCGCGCGATCGGCGACGCGGACCTCGTCGTCTACCAGTCGGGCTTCCAGGCCGCGGTCGACGAGGGCGTCGTCCAGCGCGACCCCGAGCACGTCGTCGACGCGACCGAGGCGGCCCACCTCGAGGAGCACCCCGGGTCCGGCACCTCGGACCACCACGAGGACGGGCACGAGGGAGAGAGCGCCGAGGAGCACGCGGACGACGGGCACGACCACGGCGCGCTCGACCCGCACTTCTGGCTCGACCCCACGCGCCTCGCGGCCGTCGGCGACCAGGTCGCGGCCGAGCTGTCGGCGATCGACCCGGAGCACGCCGACGAGTACGAGGCCAACGCCGCGGCCCTGACCGCGGACCTCGACGCGCTCGACGCGCAGTACGCCGACGCCCTCGCTGCGTGCGCCGGCGCGACGCTCGTCACGTCCCACGAGGCGTTCGGGTACCTCGCCGAGCGCTACGACCTCGTGCAGGTCGGCATCTCGGGCATCGACCCCGAGGCCGAGCCGTCCCCCGCGCGGCTGCGCGAGGTGGGCGAGGTCGTGCGCGACAACGGCGTGACGACGCTCTTCTTCGAGACGCTGACCAGCCCGAAGGTGACCCAGACGCTCGCGGACGACCTGGGCGTCGGCACCGCGGTGCTCGACCCGCTCGAGGGCCTGGCCGACGACACGACGGACTACCGTGGGGTCATGGAGTCCAACCTCGAGGCGCTGACGTCCGGGCTGGTCTGCTCGTGACGTCCTCCGCCCCGCTCGTCGCCGCTCGCGGCGTGCACGTGAGCCTCGGCGGCAGCGAGATCCTGCGGGGCATCGACCTGACGCTGCCGCAGGGCGACGTCGTCGCTCTCCTCGGCGCGAACGGCTCGGGGAAGTCCACGCTCGTGCGCTCGCTCGTCGGCATCGTCCCTCTCTCCGCGGGCTCGGTCGAGCTGTTCGGCGCACCGCTCGGTCCGCGCGTCCCGTGGCGGCGGCTCGGCTACGTCCCCCAGCGCGTCGCCGCGCCGTCGGGGATGCCGTCGACGGCCGCGGAGGTCGTCGCCTCGGGCCTCCTGGGCGGCGGACGGCTGCGCCTGCCGCGCGACTGGCGCGCACGCGCCGTCGCCGCGCTCGACCAGGTCGGCCTCGCCGACCGCGCCGCGGACTCGACCGCCGAGCTCTCGGGCGGCCAGCAGCAGCGGGTCCTCATCGCCCGCGCGCTCGTCCGCCGGCCGGACCTGCTGGTCCTCGACGAGCCGGTCGCCGGTGTCGACAAGTCGAGCCAGGAGTCGTTCGCCGCGACCATGACGCGCCTCGTCGGGGACGGCCTCACCGTGCTCGTCGTCCTGCACGAGCTCGGCGCCCTGGCCCCGCTCATCCGCCGCGCCGTCGTCCTGCGGCACGGGCGCGTGGTGCACGACGGCGCTCCGCCCCGCCCGTCGTCGCCGCACGCCGGTGCGACGCACCAGCACCAGCACCCCCACGAGCCGGCGCCCGACGGCGCCCCCGCCGGTCCGACGACCGGGCTCGGCGACACCCTGTACCCCGACCCGGCCGCGGGTCACGCACCGAGGACGGCGTCATGACCGGGTCGATCACCTCCGAGCTCGCGGGGATGCTCACCGACCCGCTCATGCAGCGCGCCCTCGTCGCGGCCCTCCTCGTGGGCGTGAGCGCGCCCGTGGTCGGCACGTACCTCGTGCAGCGCAAGCTGTCGCTCCTCGGTGACGGCATCGGTCACGTCGCCCTCACGGGCGTGGCGCTCGGCTGGCTCGTCGGGTCCGCCATGGGTCTGGTCCCGAACGACGCCCTCGCGATCCCCGGGGCCGTCGTCGCCGCGGTGATCGGTGCCGTCGCCATCGAGCTCGTGCGCGAGCGCGGCCGCACGAGCGGAGACCTCGCGCTCGCGCTGCTCTTCTACGGCGGCATCGCGGGCGGCGTCCTGCTGATCGGTGTCGCGGGCGGCTCCGCGGGGAGCCTCATGCAGTACCTGTTCGGCTCGATCTCCTCCGTGACGTCGTCCGACCTCGTCCTCACCGTCGTCCTGAGCGCGGTCATCCTGCTCGTCGGGCTCGGGCTGCGCGCCGCGCTGTTCTCCGTGAGCCACGACGAGGAGTTCGCGCGCGCCTCCGGGCTGCCGGTGCGCACGCTCAACATCGCGGTCGCCGTCGTCGCCGCGCTCACGGTGACGGTCTCCATGCGTGTCGTCGGGCTGCTGCTCGTCAGCGCGCTCATGATCGTGCCCGTCGCGGTCGCCCAGCTCGTCACGCGGTCCTTCCGTCGCACGATGCTCGTCGCGAGCGTCGTCGGCGTCGTGGTGTGCGTCGTCGGCCTGTCGATCACGTACTGGAAGCTCCTGTCGCCGGGTGCGACGATCGTCGTCCTGGCGATCGGGACCTACCTCGTCGTGGCCCTCCTGAGCCCCCTGTGGGTGCGCCGCCGGCCGCGCGTCGCGCGCGACCCGCACCCCGACATCCCGGACGACGTCGACCTCCCCGAGGCCCGGCCCGTCCCCGCCGGCGCTCTCGGCCCCGGCGCCGACCGCCCCACCACCGGAGGTGACACGTGCAGCGCATGACGCGCCAGCGCGCCGCGGTGTCCGACGCCCTCGAGGACGTCGAGGACTTCCGCTCCGCCCAGCAGCTCCACGAGATCCTGCGCTCGCGCGGCGACTCCGTCGGGCTCGCGACCGTCTACCGCACGCTGCAGAGCCTCGCGGACGGCGGTGACGTCGACGTCCTGCGCACCGAGGAGGGCGAGAACCTCTACCGTCGGTGCGAACGACGCGAGCACCACCACCACCTCGTGTGCCGCACGTGCGGCCGGACGGTGGAGATCGACGGGCCCACCGTCGAGGCCTGGGCGACGCAGGTCGGGGCGACGCACGGGTTCGTCGAGATCCAGCACACCATCGAGCTGTTCGGGACGTGCGAGAGCTGCGCGGCCCGCGGGTCCGAGCGGGGCTGAGCCGTGCCGGACGCGCTGGACGGCGCGCCGTTCCCGGCGCTGTTCGCCTTCTTCTTCGCCGTCGTCCTCGTGCGCACGCAGGCGACGTACTGGGTCGCTCGGCTCGTCACGGTCTGGACGCTCGACCGCACGCGACCCGTGCGGCCCTGGGTCTCGCGGGTCCACGCGTGGCTGGACGGGGACACCACCGCGCGCGGCGTCGACGTGCTGCGCCGCTGGGGCATCGTCGCGGTCCCGGCGTCGTTCCTCGCGACGGGGACCAAGACCGTCGTCAACGCCGCCGCCGGCGTCGTCCGCATGCCGTTCGGCCGCTACCTGGCCGCCATGCTGCTGGGCTGCGCCCTGCACGCGACGATCTACGCGACCGTCGGCTGGGCGGCGTGGTCCGCCGCCCTGGCGGTCGCCGCGGGATCGCCCTGGGGCGCCGCCGCGCTGCTCCTCCTGGTGGCCGGTGCGGTCGCCGTGGTCGTGGTCACGGTCCGACGGCGTGCAGCACGGTCGATCGTTCACGTGCCGTCCGCCGCGGCCGAGGACGGGCCGAGCGCAGGGCGGTGAGCCCGATGAGTCGCGGGCCCGCCGCGGGTCCTCCCCTCATGACGACCTTCCTCCTCCTGCCCGGCGCCGGCGGTCACCCCGGGTACTGGCAGCGGCTCGTGCCCGAGCTCGACGTGCGCGGACATCGCACCGTCCCGGTCGACCTTCCCCAGCACGACGAGAGCTACGGCTGGGAGGCCCTCACGGACGTGGCGCTCGCGACGCTCCGCACCGCCCTGCCCGACGACGCGCCGCCCGACGGCACGCTCGTCGTCGTCGCACAGTCGATGGGGGCGTACGTCGGAGGGCTGGTCGCGGAGAAGGTCCCCGTCGGCCTCCTCGTCCTGCTGAACCCGATGATCCCGGGCCCCGGGGAGACGGCCGGTGACTGGTGGGCGGCGACCGGGCACGAGGCCGCACGCGCCGCCGCAGGTCTCGGACCGTTCGACGGCGTCGAGGATTTCTTCCACGACGTCCCGGCCGACATCACGGCAGCGGTCCTGGCCGGCGAGGACCGGGCCCCGTCCTCGCGGTCGTTCGCCCAGCCGTGGCCCGCGAGCTCGTGGCCGGACGTGCCGACCGTCGTCCTGCAGGCGCGCGACGACCGCCTCTTCCCGCTCGCGTTCCAGCGCGAGGTGGCCCGGGACCGCCTGGGGCTCGAGGTGGAGGAGATGCCCGGTGGTCACCTCGTCGCGCTGAGCCGTCCCGCGGATCTGGCGGACCGGCTCGAGGCGCTCGCCGTACGCGCGGTCCCCGCCTGAGCCGGTCGCGCCGTCAGGCC
Organism: Cellulosimicrobium sp. PMB13; assembly: GCF_051294865.1. Classification (NCBI taxonomy): domain Bacteria; kingdom Bacillati; phylum Actinomycetota; class Actinomycetes; order Micrococcales; family Promicromonosporaceae; genus Cellulosimicrobium; species Cellulosimicrobium sp. PMB13. Next base: position 3,588,798 of record NZ_CP145910.1, read on the forward strand.
GTGCCGACCGCGTCGACCGCGCCCCCGTACCGCCGGTCGCGTCGCGCGTACTCCTCCACCGCACGCCACAGGTGGCGCCGGTCGACGTCGGGCCACGGCTCCGGGAGGAACACGAGCTCCGCGTAGGCGGCCTGCCACAGCATGAAGTTCGACGTCCGCTGCTCGCCGGAGCTGCGCAGGAAGAGGTCCACGTCAGGCAGGTCGGGCTCGTCGAGATACTTCTGGACGGTGCGCTCCGTGACCTTCGACGGGTCGAGCCGCCCGGCCGCCGCCTCGCGCGCGATGGCCGCCGCGGCGTCCGCGATCTCCGCGCGCCCGCCGTAGTTGACGCACATCGTCAGCGTGCAGACGTCGTTGTCCCTCGTCTGCTCCTCCGCGATCTCCAGCTCCTTGATCACGGACGTCCACAGCCGTGGGCGGCGCCCTGCCCACCGGACGCGCACGCCCCACGAGTCCATCTCGTCACGACGACGACGGATGACGTCGCGGTTGAAGCCCATGAGGAAGCGCACCTCGTCGGGCGAGCGCTTCCAGTTCTCGGTCGAGAACGCGTACGCGGAGACGTGCTTCACGCCGATCTCGACGGCACCCGCGACGACGTCGAGCAGCGCCGCCTCGCCCGCCTCGTGGCCCGCGGTGCGGGGCAGGCCGCGCGCGTTCGCCCACCGGCCGTTGCCGTCCATGACGACCGCGACGTGGTTCGGCACGAACTGCTGCGGGATCGCCGGAGGGCGCGCACCCGACGGGTGGGCGAACGGCGGGACGACGGGACGCGTGCGGCGCGCCATCAGGCGTCCCGCTCGACCATGCGCAGGGATCGCAACGTTCTCTCCAGGTGGTATTGGCCGTAGGCGGCGACGAGGCCGCTCGCCTCCTTGCGGTGCCGCGCCACGGAGGCGTCGGCGGTCTCCCACTCCCCGGCGAGCAGCGCGGCGAGGAGGGCGAAGGTCTCGGGGGCGGGCGACGTCGAGCCCGGCGGGCGGCACCGCCCGCACACCGCCCCACCCTGGGCGACGGCGAACGCGTGGTGCGGGCCGGGCTCTCCGCACCGCGCGCAGTCCGTGAACGACGGCGCCCAGCCGGCGACCGCCAGCGCGCGCAGGAGGTAGGAGTCGAGCACGAGGTTCGGGTCGTGGGCGCGCTCCGAGAGCGCGCGCAGCGCCCCGGCGAGGAGCCAGTACTGCTGCACCGCCGGCTCGCGCTCGTCGGCGACGAGCCGCTCGGCGGTCTCGAGCATGACCGTCCCGGCCGTGTAGAGCGCGTAGTCCTCGCAGATGCGCCGCGCGTACGGGCCCACCGTCTCCGCCTGGGTCACGGTGTCGAGCGAGCGTCCGGCGTGGAGCTGGACGTCGACGACCATGAACGGCTCCAGGCGAGCACCGAACCGCGACGACGTGCGCCGCACCCCCTTGCCGACCGCGCGCACCTTCCCGTGCTCACGCGTCAGGAGGGTGACGATGCGGTCCGCCTCACCCAGCTTCTGGGTGCGCAGGACGATCGCGTCGTCTCGGTAGAGGACCACGCGCCCATTCTCCCGCATGCCACCGACGTCCCGGACGTCGCACCCGCCGGGCGCCGGACAGGCAGACGGCGAGGGCGAGCGAAGCGCGGGGACAGGACGAGGGCCGTGGGCGGTCTCCCCCTGCGCGACCGCCCACGACCCGACGGCTCAGAGGCGAGCCGTCTCCACGCGCACGTCCATCGCGGCGAGGTCCGCGTGGGCCCTCGCCACCGCGGCGGCGACCGAGGTGACGCGCGGCAGGCCGAGCTCGTCGACGATCCGCTCGAGCCGGTGCTCGAGGGTCCCCCCGACGACGATGCACGGGATGCCGAGGGTCCCCAGCGTCGTGCGCAGCATGGTGTCGGACCGTTCACGGAACCGCTCAGACACCGGTCGGTGCCCGTCCAGGACGAGCGGGAACTCGACCGGCAGGTGGACGAAGAGGTCGTACGACCGCAGCGCGTGCCGCCGGACGACTCCCCCGAACGCCGACATCGCGGACGCGAGGAACTCCCGCTCCGCGGTGCGCGCGTCGTCCTGCCGGTGGTCGCTCGGGACGATACCCGTCTCCGCGCGGACCGCCCCGTACACCCACTCGTGCAGGGACGAGCCGTCCGAGAGGTACGCGTCCCCGGCGCGGCTCTCGTGCACCGCGCGCTCCGTGTACCGGACGATGCCCAGCTCGAGCAGCTCGACCGCGGTGCAGTCCTCGAGCCGGCGCCCCGGCAGGACCTCGGGCAGGATCTCCCGCATCGAGCGGGCGTGCGTGCGCGGGAGACCTGTGAGGTGGCTCAGGGCGAGCGACGTCGTGGTCTTCCCGGCGGAGTAGGTGCCCGAGACCGCGATCCGCATCAGGCGGCCTCGACCGGCGCGACGGCCGGGCGCACGACGGACCCGTCGCCGCCCGTCGGCAGCTCGTGGGCGAGGGCGTAGCGCGCCGAGTACGCGTGGTAGGTGGCCGACATCTCGACCGCCCGCCACGTCGCACCGTGCAGGGGCACGAGGCGTGCGCTCCGGAGGTCGGCGCGCGTGCGGAACGGCTCGCGCGGCATGCCCGGGACAGGGGTCTCGAGCCGGACGCGGCGCATCCACATCGTGTGGGAGCGGGCACGGTCGACCGCGTCGAGCGCGTAGAGCAGGACCTCGGAGACCTGGGCGAGACCGACGATCGCATCGACGAACGTGACGCCCGGTCGGTACGACCCGCCGAGGTCGCACGACGGCGGCACGGCGCGGTCCGCGGACGGGACGACGGCGGCCCGGACGCCGCGCGCGTCGTCCACCTCGACGTCGACGATCTCCTGCGACGACGCGGTGTACCCGCCCGCGTGGAACCTCTCGAACGCCGGCCCGAGGAGGTCGTCGAGGACCACCGGGCCGTCCACGGGACGGCCGCGGGCGCCGGGCGGGTGGGCCACGACCAGGACGGTCGTGAGCGTGCCCACGCGGGCCTCGACGGTCGAGGCCACCTCTCGAGGACCGGTCGAGGTCGCGACCAACCGGGCGCTGAGCGGGACGGACTCCAGGTCCTCCTGCGGCTGCGCGCCCGACCGCAGGTCCACCGAGCGGACCCACGCGCGCGTGCGTTCCTCGTCGCGGAGCCCGAGCGACAGGACGAGCAGGACCTCGGCGAGCTGGGCGGCGAGGACGAACGCGTCGATCGACGAGACGTGCGGGACGAGCGCGCGCCCGTCCTTCTCGGACCAGGACCGCGGGTAGCGGAGGGATGCCGAGCCGTGGACCTCGGGGACGCCCGTCGGGCCCCGCTCGTGCACGAGGTCGCGCAGCTCGTGACGCACCGCGCGGTACCCGGAACCGAAGAACCGCGCCGAGGCCGGCCCCAGCAGGTCGTCGATCGACGCAGCGGTGCTCATGCGGCTCCTCCGGACGGACGTCGTGCCGGTCGGCACGTCAGGTCTCGCAGTCTAGCGCTGCCACTGCACGATCTGACCACCTTTCACCCGCACGTCCTCGCAGGTGATAGGACTACCATGCGTCCATGGTCCGTTCCCACGACCGCGACGACCGCACACGGGATGTACGCATCCTGCTCGATGCGGTAGCGGAACAGTCGGAGCGGGCGATCAGGGGGATGTACGAGCCGTACGGGCTCACGTGCACGCAGGCGTGCGCCGTCCGCGACCTGGTCGACCCGCTCACGCCCAGTCAGCTCGCCGTGCTCCTCGAGTGCGAGCCGTCCAACGTGACGTTCGTCGTCTCCCGGCTCGTGTCGCTCGGCTACGCCGAGCGACGCCCGCACCCGACCGACCGCCGCTCCAAGCTCGTCGCGCTCACGCCCCGGGGGCACGAGGTCCGCCGGGCGATGCTCGACCGGCTGAGCGCCGAGTCGCCGCTGGAACGCCTCGACGACGAGGACCTCGCGCAGCTCCAGGTCCTGCTCGAACGCGTGACGGCGCACGACCGGGCCGCGGCACCCACCGGAGGGTGAGCGCCGCGGCCCCGTGACCGTGAGCCCCGGGACGATCAGCCCGCGGCACGCTCCGCGCGGTTGACCGCCGAGACGATCGCCTTGAGCGAGGCCGTCGTGATCGACGGGTCGATGCCGACGCCCCACAGGACGTCGTCGCCCACCTGGCACTCGACGTAGGCCGCGGCCGTCGCGTCGCCGCCCTCGGACAGCGCGTGCTCCGCGTAGTCCAGGACCCGGACGTCGACCCCGACCTGGGCGATCGCGTCGACGAACGCCGCCACCGGCCCGTTGCCGGTGCCCTCCAGCGTGAGCTCCTCGCCGCGGTCGACGACGTCGACGCTCAGCGTGTCCGGCCCGTCCTCGCTCGAGGACGCGCGCGTCGCGCGCAGCTTGAGGCGTCCCCACGGCTCCAGGCCGGAGCCCGGCTCGACGGGCAGGTACTCGTCGGAGAAGATCCGCCAGATGTCCTCCCCCGTGACCTCCGAGCCGTGCTCGTCGGTGTGGGTCTGGACCGACTTCGAGAACTCGATCTGCAGCCGGCGCGGCAGGTCGAGGTGGCGCTCGGTCTTCAGCAGGTACGCGATGCCGCCCTTGCCCGACTGGGAGTTGACCCGGATCACGGCCTCGTACGAGCGCCCGACGTCCTTGGGGTCGATCGGCAGGTAGGGCACCGCCCACACGAGGTCGTCGACGGTCGCGCCCTCGGCCTCGGCGTGCGCCGCCATGGCGTCGAAGCCCTTCTTGATGGCGTCCTGGTGCGAGCCGGAGAACGCCGTGAAGACGAGGTCGCCCGCGTAGGGGTGCCGCTCCGGGACGCCGAGCTGGTTGCAGTGCTCGACCGTGCGGCGCACGTGGTCGATGTCCGAGAAGTCGATCTGCGGGTCGATGCCCTGGCTGAACAGGTTCATGCCGAGCGTGACCAGGCAGACGTTCCCCGTGCGCTCGCCGTTGCCGAACAGGCAGCCCTCGATGCGGTCCGCGCCGGCCTGGTAGCCCAGCTCGGCGGCAGCGACCGCCGTGCCGCGGTCGTTGTGCGGGTGCAGCGACAGCACGACGTTCTCGCGGTGGTTCAGGTGCCGGTGCATCCACTCGATCGAGTCGGCGTAGACGTTCGGCGTCGCCATCTCGACCGTCGCGGGCAGGTTGATGATGACCTTGCGCTCGGGCGTGGGCTCGAAGACCTCGAGGACCTCGTTGCAGATGCGGGCGGCGAACTCGAGCTCGGTCCCCGTGTAGGACTCGGGCGAGTACTCGTAGTAGACGGTCGTGCCCGGGACGGTCTCCTCGAACTTCCGGCACAGCCGCGCGCCGTCGACGGCGATCGCGATGATGCCGTCCTCGTCGGAGCGGAACACCACCTCGCGCTGCAGGACCGAGGTCGAGTTGTACAGGTGCACGATCGCCTGCTTCGCGCCCTGGATCGCCTCGTACGTCCGCGCGATGAGGTGCTCGCGGGACTGGGTCAGCACCTGGATGACGACGTCGTCCGGGATGCGGTTCTCCTCGATGAGCATCCGCACGAAGTCGAAGTCGGTCTGCGAGGCGGACGGGAACCCGACCTCGATCTCCTTGTAGCCCATCTCGACGAGCAGCTCGAACATGCGCAGCTTGCGCTCGGGGTTCATCGGCTCGATGAGGGCCTGGTTGCCGTCCCGCAGGTCGACGGCGCACCAGCGCGGCGCCTGCGTGATGCGCTTGTCCGGCCACGTCCGGTCCGGGACCGTGACGTCGAACTGGCGGTGGAACGGCAGGTACTTGTGGATCGGCATGCCCGACGGCTGCTGCGGGTTCGCCTGCGCGGCTGCGGCGTCGGTGGTGCTGGTGCTCGTGGTGCTGGTCGAGGCGTTCATCGTGGGTCCTCCGGGTCGTCCTGATCGGTGTCAGCCGGCACACCAACCACCGCGACGAGGGACCGGCTAGAGGGCCTCGCCGCGGCAACGAAGGAGGAGCCGCCGCATCAGGTGCACGCGTTCACTGTACCCCGAGCACGCGCGGGTGGCCGGGACGTCCACGCCCCGAGCACCCGCACGCGTCGGCGCCAGCGCTCCGCGACGCTCAGCCCCGCCGGGAGCGGAGCGCCGCGTCGACCGCCGGGTCACCGAGGTTGCCGAGCCACTCGAGGAGGGCGGGGTAGGTCGACGGGTTCGCCGCGACCTGCGGGCGCAGGTGGGGGGCGTCCTGCACGATCTGGGCGAGCACCTCGAGCGGGGTCGACGGGTCGAGCGCCTGCTGGGCCGTGAAGCCGGGCTGGGGCGCGTACGCCTGCTGACCCTGCTGGCCGTAGCCCGGCTGGGCGTGCCCCGGCTGGGCATAGCCCTGCGGCGTCTGCTGGCCGTACCCCTGCTGCTGGCCGTATCCCTGCTGCGGGGCGTAGCCCTGCTGCGCCGTCTGGCCGGGCGCAGCCTGGTGCTGCGGGTCGCCACCCTGGTGGGGCGCCGGATAGCCCTGCTGCGCCGTCTGGCCCGGGACGTCGCGCGAGCCGTCGGTGACCGCCGGCATCACCGCGGTCGTCTGCGAGTCCACGGGCGTGAGACCCGGCCGTGCGGCGTACCCGCTGCGCTCGGGCTGCACGGTCTGGACCGGGAGGACCTCGGTCCCGCCCGCCGCGGTCGACCACGCGCCCGGCCCGTGCGGCTCGGCCGTCGCGTGAGGCCCGGCGCCGGGCGCGGACGCCGGGGTGGACTGGCGCGGCGGCTTGGGCGCGGCGGGCTGCCAGACGTAGGCGGCGGTCGCCACGCCACCGGCCGCGGCCGGGTCGGGCCGGTGCTCGGCGAAGTAGTCGCGAACCTCCCGCGGGACCGTCAGGGCGTACGCGACGAGGAGCGGGAGCCCGAACGCGAGGAGCAGGTGCTCGACGCTCCCGCCGTAGGCCACGCGGCTCGCGGTCACCACGAGCAGCACGATGCCGAGCAGCGCCACGACGCCCGTGGCCCCGAGCGCGAGCTGGCGCCCCGTCGCCGCGTCGCGGGCGAGGGATCGGCGTGCGACGAGGGCGACGCCCGCGACGAGCAGGCCGATGACGACACCGAGGACCACGGGGACGCCCCGCATGCCGTCGGCCAGCTCGAGGACGCTGTGCAGGGCGAGGAAGGCGCCGACGACGACCACGAGGTCCAGTCCCCGGGCAGCGACCCCCAGCCACGCCTGGACGGGCGAGACCGTCGCCATGGCGCGCCGCACCGCGGGCGACGACGCCACCGCCGCGAGCGCCGGCACGAGCACGAGCCCGAAACGGCCGAGGTGCGTCCCCTCCATCGTGAGGATGCCGTTGTCGCCGGAGCCGAGGACGAACGCCGAGGCGACGATGATGCCCAGGCCGACGAGCGTGAGCCGCGCCGCCTCGGAGCGTCGCCACGTCCCGAGCGCGGGCAGGCCCACGAGGGCGACGACGAACGCCGCGATGACCAGCAGGTCGATCACGTCGAACGCGCTGATGTCGGACGCGCCGACCACCGTGAGGACCACGGTGACGAGCGCGCCCACCGCGAGGACGGCGGAGAGCACGAGGTGGACCCGCAGCCACTGTCCCGTCACCGCGCGGTCGAGGTCCTCCGGGCCGAGCTCGCTCTGCCGGGGCTGTGCCGCGAGCAGCGCGCCGGCGAGCCCGAGCGCGACCGCCGAGCCGATGCCGCCCCACCCGTCCGAGAGGTCGCCACCGCCCACGACGTCCACGACGACGTAGACGAGGACCAGCAGCGCGTAGGGGGCGTTGGCGAGCAGCCGCACCTGGCGCGTCGTGTGGACCGTCCAGGTCGCGGGGAGCACCCCCGTCCGGGCGAGGTACGGCAGGGCGAGCGACAGCAGGGAGAGGATCGTCAGCAGGACGACCTCGACCTTGTCCGAGGCGCGGTGGGCGATGTCCCACGGCAGCGCCAGCGAGACGAGGAGCAGGAAGGCGGCCACGCCGTCGCGCACGAAGTCGCTCACGGGGATCCCTGCGAAGGGCGAGAGCGCGCCGGGTGCCGACGCCTCCCCGGCCTGCTCGCCCGCACCGCCGCCCCGAGGACGGGGCTCGGCGGTCGCCGCCTCGTCGCCGGACGCCCCCGGTGTCTCCCCGGTCACGGGCCCCGGGTCGTCGGTCTGCGGCTCGCCGACCGCTGGGCTCTCGTTGGTCATCGTGGCTCCCTACGCTGTCGCGCGGTGCAGGCCGCACCCCGCCGGGGCCGAAGAGGCCCCGACCGTTTCTACCGTTTCCTCACGCCGCGCTCAACCTGCCACGCGGCGCCGGTCAGGACACCGCCGTCAGACGGTCGGTGCCGAGCAGGAAGAGCCGACCCTCGGACGTGAACGCGTGGTAGGTGCGTTCCGGGATCGGCCACCGCCACTCGACGGTACCGTCCGCGAGCGCGATCGAGACGAGGTGCTGGCGTCGCCCGCCCTCCCCCTCGGCGACCAGCAGCGACCGTCCGTCGGTGAGTGCGGGCCACGTCGCCCCGTCCGTGAGGGGCGCCTCCCACCGCAGCGCCCCCGACGCGACGTCGACCCCGTGCAACGTCTCCTCCGTCCGCAGGACGACCAGGCCGTCGACGCGCACGACGGGACGGTGACCGACGCCGGCGAGGCTCCAGAGCGCAGCGCCCGTCGCGGCGTCGACGCCGGCGATGCCACGGAACGTGTTAAGGACGAGGACTCCCGGGACCGACCCGTCGCTCAGGGGCGCCTCGACGACCCTCCCCCGGACCTCCAGCCGGGGGTCGCCCTCCGCCGTGAACACGGTGGTCGTGCCGCTGCCGTACTCGTTGCCGACGTACCGCCCGTCGGGCAGGCGCGCGACGGTCCACACGTCACCCTCCTTGAGCACCGTGCCGTCCTCCGTGAGGGACGCGACGAGGCCCGGGGCCATGAGGGTCACGACCCCGCGGCTCACGTCGAGCACGATCCCGTTCCCCGACGAGCGCACCGCGAGGCCCAGGCTGCCCGACGGTTCGCGCTCGACGCGCCGCTCCCACCGGAGGACGCCTGTCGCGGCCTCCTCCCGGACGAGGACGACGTCGCCGTCGTCCCAGCGGGCGCGCACGACGTCGGCCTCGCCCACCGGGACGACCGCCTGCCCCGCCACCTGGACGACGCGCTCGCCCAGGGTCCGGCCCGACGCGGCCTGCACGACGGTGAGCCGGGCTCCCGGACCCTCCTGCGGTGTCAGGCACACGACGACCTGGGCCGGCGACCGGTCTGCGCGGGGCACGCACGTCGCGAGCTCACCCACCGCCTCGGAGCGCCACACGGGGGTGCCGTCGTCGACCGCGTACGCCGTCAGCCCGTCGCCGTGCGCGACGACGACGCCCGGCCCGGCGATCACCGCCCCACCCGGTTCGATGGGGACAGACCAGCGTGCCTCCAGGGGGGCCTCGATGGGTCGCAGACCGCCGTCGAGCGCCGCGACCTCGACGCGCTGCGCCGCCTCGAGGGCGCGCGTCGCGAGGAACGACCCGCCGAGCGCGACGGCGACCACCGCCGCGACCCACAGGACGGGGTGCGCGTACCACGGCCGACCCGGGGTCGGCGGACCCCCGCTCGGTGTCGGGAGGTCGGTGACCGGGTGCGGCTCGACAGGAGGCGCGACGTCCGCCGCGTCGACCGCGGGGTCGTCGTCCGCGACGAGCTCGAACCGCAGCGGCGCGCGCTCGTCGGTCGCAGGGACGTCCGGCGGACCGCCCGCCCGACCTCGGGCGTCCCCCGCTCCGTCGTGGCCGCGCCGACGAGGCCTCACCCGTCCACGGTAGGCGCGCCGGCCCGACGACGCCGCTCAGAGGCCCGCTCAGGCGCGGCTCGGACGCGGCTCAGGCATCCCTCAGATGCCGAGCTGGTACACGCCCCAGTACGCCAGCACGACAAGGAGGACCGTCGCGCCCGTGAGCACGCTCCAGAGCATCACGTGCGCCGTGACGCCCTCCGCGACGCGCACGGAGGCGCCACGCTCGGCCGCCTCGTCCGCGGGCGCGCCGCCCGCCACGGCCTTGCGCGCCGTCCGGACCTCGGCCCACCGGTTGATCAGCAGGGCAGCGGCCACGAGGGTCGCGAGCCCCCCGAGCCGCACCGCGACCCAGCCGCCCTGCACGACCCACGCGTCCTTCTCGTAGTCGAGCGCGAGCCGGGCGACCGCGACGAGGTAGACGACGAGCCCGACGACCGTCGCGACGGCGCCGGCACCGAGCCCCGTCAGCGGACCGCGGAATCCCGGCGCGAGCCCGGACGGGCGCGGAGTGCGCCCGACCACCCGCCGCAGCCGTGAGACGAGGCTCGTGACGAGCCGGATCACGGGCCCGACGACGAGCAGGCCGACGGCCACGAGGACCAGCGCGACGAACAGGTCGCCGTTGCCGAACCAGCGGGGGGTGGGGACGGGCCCCGCGAGGTACTGCTGGTTCGGCTGCGCACCCGCGACCTGGGGCGACGCGTCGGCGCTGTCCGGCAAGGACGTCACCCAAGCGGCCGCGTCCCGGGGGAAGTCGGGCACCAGGACGTCGTCGATCTTGATGCCGTGGTTCGCGCCCTCGTAGAAGCGCACGGTCGTGCCGGCCCCTGGCTGGTCCGCGGTCGCGTCGAGGACCTGCTGCGCGCCCTGCTCGACGGGCATCGAGGGGTCGGCGGTGCCGTAGACGACGAGCACGGGCTGCGTCAGCCGCTCGAGGAAGGGCTCGACGTCGAAGTCGGCGTACTCGAACCCGCCACCCGGGATGGCCATGCCGACGGCGCGCGGGATGGCGCGGAAGACCCCGTGCGGGACGTCGGTGTTGCGCAGGTAGCTGTCGACCGCGAACGCAGCCTGCTGCCGCGGGGGCACGACGGGGGCCGAGACCAGCACGGAGAACGCGATGCCGGGGTCGTCCGCGGCCATGACGGGCACGATCCACGTGCCCTCCGACTCGCCGTACAGCCCGACGGCGCCCGGGTCCACGCCGGGCCGCGCGCGCAGCAGGTCGACCGAGTGCGCGTAGTCGAGCGCCATGGCCTCGTAGTCGCGGTGACGCGTCGTGTAGGTGTCGAGCCGCTTGTCCGGCACGAGCGTCACCACCCCGGCGCTCGCGAGGTCGACCGCGACGTCGACGAACGCCTCGGACGCGAGACCGGTGCCCGCGCCGTGGACGAACACCACGCCGGGCCGGTCCCCGGGCGCGTCGACGGGCTCGCGCAGGACGGCACCCACGGACGTGCCGTCGAGCCGGACCGTCACGTCGGTCTCGCGCACCTCGTAGGCCCCGACCCCGTCGGCGCCGCCGGGGGGCTGGCCGCCGATCGTCGTGTCCGACGTCTCCGGCTCGAGGTGCTCGGACACGGGCACCGGGTCCCACTGCGGGCCGGTGACCGCGCCGAGGACCGCGAGCACGATCGCGAGAGCGGCCGTCGTCGCCGCGGTCCGGAAGATCACCGAAGGATCGTACGTCGCGGCGTGCGGCGGGGTCCCTGGGACGAACCCGCCGGTCGGGCGGGGGCGCTCCCCCGCCCCCGCCTCGCCGGCACGTCCTCAGAACCCCAGACGGTGCAGCTGCTTCGGGTCGCGCTGCCAGTCCTTCGCGACCTTGACGTGCAGGTCGAGGTAGACCCGGGTGCCCAGCAGCGCCTCGATGCCGTGACGGGCACGGGTGCCGACGTCGCGCAGGCGCGAGCCGCCGCGGCCGATGATGATCGCCTTCTGGCTGTCGCGCTCGACGAACAGGTTGACGCGCACGTCGAGCAGCGGCGGCTTCCCCGCCGCCTCGTCGCCGGTGCCCTCGCGGGGGACGATCTCCTCGACCTGGACCGCGAGCGAGTGGGGCAGCTCGTCGCGCACGCCCTCGAGCGCGGCCTCGCGCACGAGCTCGGCGACCATGACGGCCTCGGGCTCGTCCGTCAGCTCGCCGCCCGGGTAGAGCTCGGGACCCTCCGGCAGGTGGGTGACGAGCACGTCCGTGAGGACGTCGACCTGGTAGCCGTCCTGCGCGGAGACCGGGACGATGTCGGCCCAGCCGCCCGCCTGCTCGCCGAGGCGGTCGACGGCGAGCAGGTGCGCGGCGAGGGTCCCCCGGTCCACGAGGTCGGCCTTCGTGACGACCGCGACGACCGGCGTGCGGTGGCGACCGTGCCGGACCTCGGCGAGCTCGTTCGCGATGAACCGGTCGCCGGGGCCGATCTTCTGGTCCGCGGGCAGGCAGAACGCGATGACGTCGACCTCGGTGAGCGTGCCGCGCACGAGGTCGTTGAGCCGTTCGCCCAGCAGCGTGCGCGGCCGGTGCAGCCCGGGCGTGTCCACGAGGACGAGCTGGGCGTCGGGGCGGTGCACGATGCCGCGGATCGTGTGCCGCGTCGTCTGCGGCCGACCGGACGTGATGGCGACCTTCTGGCCGACGAGCGCGTTGGTCAGGGTCGACTTGCCGGCGTTGGGGCGTCCCACGAGGCAGGCGAACCCGGAACGGTGCTCGGGCAGGGGGGTGCTCATGGGGTGTCCTTCGTGGTGGGGGATGCGTGGTCGAGAGAGGTGCCCCGGGAGTCGGCGCGGGAGTCTGCCCGGGAGGCGACGAGGGTCGCGAGCTGCTTGCGGCGGCCCTGCACCCGGTCCGCCTCGAGGTGCAGGCCGTGCACGTCGGCCGAGGAGCCGGGCAGCGGGACCTTGCCGAGCGCCTTGGCGAGCAGACCGCCCGCGGTGTCGACGTCGTCGTCGTCGAGGTCGAGGTCGAAGAGCTCGCCGAGCTCGTCGACGCCGAGGCGCGCCGGCACGCGGAGCCGCCCCTCCCCGAGATCCTCGACCTCGGGCTCGGGACGGTCGTGCTCGTCCGTGAGCTCGCCGACGATCTCCTCGAGCGCGTCCTCGATCGTCACGAGACCGGCGATGCCGCCGTACTCGTCGACGACCATCGCCATGTGCGACGACGACGCCTGCATCTCCCGCAGGAGGTCGTCCGCGGGCTTGGACTCGGGGACGAAGATCGCGGGCCGTGCGACCTCCCCCACCGGTCGCGCGGCGTCGCCCGGCGTGGTCTCCAGCACGCGCACGACGTCCTTGAAGTACGCGACGCCCACGAGGTCGTCGGCCGACGTCCCCGTGACGGGGACGCGCGAGAAGCCGGAGCGCAGGAAGAGCGACAGCGCCTTGCGCAGCGGGGTGTCGCGCGAGGTCGTCACCATGTCCGTGCGCGGCACCATGACCTCGCGCGTCAGCGTGCTGCCGAGCTCGAAGACCGAGCGGATGAGCTCGCGCTCCTCGTCCTCGATGACCTCGGACTCGTTGACCCGGTCGACCATGTCCTGGAGCTCGCGCTCGTGCGCCCCGGCGTCCGGAGCCGGAGCGAGCCGGGTCAGCCAGCGGGTGGCGGCCGTGACGGCGGCGAGGAGCCCCGACAGCGCGAGCAGCACCCGCACGGCGTGCCGCCGCCCGAGCGAGCGCGGGCTCACCCGCACCACGACGAGGCCGACGACCACGCTCGCCGCGAGCGCGACGAGCAGGACCTGCCACCACGGCTCGAGCCACGCCGCGACGAGGAGGGTCAGGCACGTGACGGCCACCATCTCGACGACGACGCGCGCGAACCCGACGGACCGCGCCGTCGCGGCCGGGTCGGCGAGCAGCGCGAGCGCGCGGCGGGCTCGCGGCGACACGGCGCCGGGCTCGCCCTCCCCGGCGACGGCGGCGCGCGTGACCCGCGGCACCGCGGCCTCGGCCGCGCTGAGCGCAGCGGCGAGCAGGACCGCCACGACGGTCAGCGCCGCGAGGAGCGCGACGGGTTCGCCGCTCACCGGCCCGCGAGGAACGTCAGGAGAAGCTTGCGCTGCAGCGCGAACATCTCCTTCTCCTCCTCGGGCTCCACGTGGTCGTAGCCGAGCAGGTGGAGGATGCCGTGCGTCGTGAGGAGCAGCATCTCCTCCGCGGTCGAGTGCCCCGCCACGCGTGCCTGCTGGGCCGCGACCTCGGGGCACAGCACGACGTCACCCAGCTGGCCGGGACCCGAGACCTCCCCGTCGCGGCCCGGCCGCAGCTCGTCCATGGGGAAGGAGAGGACGTCTGTGGGTCCCGGCTCGTCCATCCAGCGCACGTGCAGCTCGGTCATGACGTCGGTGTCGACGAAGAGGACCGACAGCTCGCTCTGCGGGTGCACGCGCATCGCGTCGAGCACGTACCGGGCGAGCGCGGCGAACTCCGCCTCGTCGACCTCCGCCTCGGTCTCGTTGTTGACCTCGATGCTCATCGTCCGCCTGCCCGTCCGTCGTTCCGCTGCTGGTCCGCCCGCCGACCGCCGCGCGGTGCCTCGCGGTCCCGTGCCGGCGCCGTCGCGACGTCCCAGCGGGCGTACGCGTCGATGATGTCGCTCACGAGCCGGTGCCGCACGACGTCGGACGACGTCAGCCGGCAGAACTCGACGTCGTCGACGCCCGTGAGGACGTCCTCGATGACCCGCAGGCCCGACGCCGTGCCACCCGGGAGGTCCACCTGCGTCGCGTCGCCCGTGATGACCATCCGCGAGCCGAACCCGAGGCGCGTGAGGAACATCTTCATCTGCTCGGACGTCGTGTTCTGCGCCTCGTCGAGGATGATGAACGAGTCGTTGAGCGAGCGACCCCGCATGAAGGCCAGCGGCGCGACCTCGATCGTGCCCGCGTCGATGAGCTTGGGGATCGCGTCCGGGTCCATCATGTCGTGGAGCGCGTCGTAGAGCGGCCGCAGGTACGGGTCGATCTTCTCGGTGAGCGAGCCGGGCAGGAAGCCCAGGCGCTCGCCCGCCTCGACGGCCGGTCGCGTGAGGATGATCCGGTTGACCTGCTTCGACTGCAGCGCCTGCACGGCCTTGGCCATCGCGAGGTACGTCTTGCCCGTGCCCGCGGGACCGATGCCGAACGTGATGGTGTTCGCGTCGATCGCGTCGACGTAGCGCTTCTGCCCGACGGTCTTCGGGCGGATCGTGCGCCCGCGGCTGGACAGGATGTTGAACGTCAGCACCTCGGCGGGGCGCGACGCGGTCGCGGCCGTGAGCATCCGGATCGACCGGCGGACGACGTCCGCGGTGAGCTGGGTGCCGGCCTCCACGACCTCGACGAGCTCGTCGAGCAGGCGGGACGCGAGGGCGACGTCCCCTGCCGGTCCGGTCACGGCGATCTCGTTGCCGCGCACGTGCACGTCCACGGCGGGGAACCCGTCCTCGACCGCGCGGAGCACGGAGTCGCCGCTGCCGAGGAGCGCGACCATCGGGACGTGGCCCGGGATGACGATGCGGTGCTCGACCCGGTGCTCGGTGGTTCCTCCGTCCGGCGAGCCGGGTGCGGTGTCTCGTGGCAGGGATGTCATGAGCCGGCTTGCGCCGCTGCGCTCCTTCGTTCGGGCAGTCGTACGGGTGGTACGGGTGGGTCAGGTGGCACGGGTGGTGCAGATGGTGCCGGTGGGACACGTGCCGTGGGGCACCTCACCATCGTACCGAGCACGCGGTGGGCGCACACGCGCTTTCGCACGGTTCCGCGTCAGGCGGGCGACCAGCCCAGCTCGGTCCCCGCGATGACGTGCCCGTGCACGTGGAACACGCTCTGCCCCGCGCGCGGTCCGGAGTTGAAGATCAGGCGGAACTGCCCGTCCGCGAGCTCCCCCGCCACCTGGTCGGCGAGCGCGACGACGTCGCTCAGCAGCTCGGGGTCCGCCGCGGCGAGCTGCGCGATGTCCCCGTGGTGGTCGCGCGGGACGACGAGGACGTGCACGGGCGCCTGCGGGTCGATGTCCCGGAAGGCGACCGAGCGCTCGCTCGTCGCGACGACGTCCGCGGGGACCTCGCCCGCGACGATCCGGCAGAAGAGGCAGTCGGTGTCGGTGCTCGTCATGCGGCCGAGGCTAGTCCACGACCCCGGTCCTCGCCCGGGCCGTGCGGACCCGGGCGGCGCACTGCCGGACGCGCGGGCGTCAGGCGCGGTCGACACCCCACCGCCCGAGCCGCTGCGCGAGCAGGGCGATGGCCACCGGACCTGCCGTGGAGGTCCGCAGGACGTGCGGCCCCAGCCGGGCCGCGACGGCACCTGCGGCGGTGAGCGCGTCGAGCTCGCGGTCGGAGATCCCGCCCTCGGGCCCGACGACGACGAGGATCTCGGGTGCCGCGACGTCCGCCGAGGTCGCGTCGCTGGAGGGAGCCGGCAGGGGCACGTCGGCGAGCGCCGTCGTCGCCTCCTCGTGCAGCACGAGCACGATCCCGCCCGTGGCGACCACCTCCGCCGTGCGCGCCGCGAGACCGCGCGAGTCGATGGCCTCCGCGACGTGCGGCAGGCGGGCCCGGCGAGCCTGCTTCGTCGCGGTCCGCACGGTCGCGAGCCAGCGGGCGTGCGACCTCGCGGCGCGCTCCCCGCGCCACACCACGACCGAGCGCTCCGCCTGCCACGGGACGACGGCGTCGACGCCGACCTCGGTCGCCGCCTCGATCGCCATCTCGTCCCGGTCGCCCTTGGCGAGCGCCTGCACGAGCGTCACCACGACGTCCGGCGCGGGCTCGCGGTCCACCTCCTGGACGAGCAGCGTCACCGTGCCCGCGTCGGCGTCCTCGACGACGCAGCGCAGGCGCACGCCGTCGCCGTCGACGACGTCGACCCGCTCCCCGCGCGCCTTGCGCTGCACGACGCCCGCGTGGCGCCCTTCCGCGCCGTCGAGGACGTACCGGTCGCCGGGGGCGACGCGGTCGATGCCGGTCTCGGCGAGGAAGACGGGGGCGCTCACGGGCGCTGCTCGCTCACGCGCATCCCTCAGCGTCCGGAGAGCTTGTCGCGCAGGCGCGAGAAGACACCGGGGTGCGCGGCCGACAGACGCGGGTCGGGACGTTCCTCGCCCCGCAGCGTCGCGAGCGAGCGCAGGAGCTGCTCCTGCTCCTCGTCCAGCGCCGTCGGGACCTGGACCTCGATGTGCACGTTGAGGTCGCCGCGACCCGCGCCGTGCAGGTGCCCGACGCCCAGGTTCTTCAGGGTGACGATCTGGCCCGGCTGCGTGCCGGGTCGCAGGTCGATCTCCTGCGCGCCGTCGAGCGTCTCGAGCTCGAGCACGGTGCCGAGCGCGGCCGCCGTCATGGGGACCTGGAGCGTGCAGTGCAGGTCGTCGCCGCGACGCACGAACGTGTCGTGGTTGCGCTCGCGGATCTCGACGTACAGGTCGCCGGCCGGACCGCCGGCGGGGCCGACCTCGCCCTGCGACGTGAGCTTGATGCGCGTCCCGGTGTCGACGCCGGCGGGCACGTTGATGCTGATCGTGCGGCGGCTGCGGACGCGGCCCTCTCCCGAGCACTCCGCGCACGGCTCCGGGATCACGGTGCCGAAGCCCTGGCACGCGGCGCACGGGGCGCTCGTCATGACCTGACCGAGGAACGACCGCGCGACGCGCTGGACCGTGCCGCGGCCGTGGCACACGTCGCACGTGCGCGGCGAGGTGCCCGGGCGGCAGCACGAGCCGCCGCACGTGCCGCACACGACGGCGGTGTCGACCTGGAGCTCGCGCTTGGCACCGAACGTCGCTTCCGCGAGGTCGATGTCGAGGCGGACGAGCGCGTCCTGGCCGCGGCGCGCGCGCGGGATCGGGCCCTGCTGCGCCTGACCGCCACCGAAGAACGTCTCGAAGATGTCCTGGAAGCCGAAGCCCCCGCCCATCGGGCCACCGGCCCCGCCGCCGGGAGCGGTCGGGTCCACGCCGAGGTCGTACTGCTGGCGCTTCTCGGGGTTCGACAGCACCTCGTAGGCGCGCGCGACGTCCTTGAACCGGTCGCCCGACTCCTCCCCCGCGACGTCCGGGTGCAGCTCGCGGGCGAGCTTGCGGTAGGCCTTCTTGATCTGGTCCGGGCTGGCGTCGCGGGCCACGCCGAGGATCTCGTAGTAGTCGCTCACACGTCACTCTCTGCTGGTGCCGGGCGCCGGAGCCGTGCCCGGCAGGTTCGATGGTCGCCGACGGTCGTCGACCGGTCGTCGGTGGTCGTCGGTGGGCGGCCGGTCACGTGCCGAGCGCCCGCGACAGGTACCGGGCGACCGCGCGGACCGCGGCGATCGTCCCGGGATAGTCCATGCGCGTGGGACCGATGGAGCCGACCAGGGCGACCGTGTCCCCGTCGTTACCGTAGCCCGTCGTCACGACGGACGTCTCCACGAGCCCCTCGAGCCGGTTCTCGTGGCCGATCCGGATGTTGACGCCCGACTCGGCGGCCATCTCGGTGAGGAGACCGAGGAGCACGACCTGCTCCTCGAGGGCCTCGAGCACGGGGCGCAGCGCGTGCTCGAACCGCATGCCCGCACGCGCGAGGTTCGCCGTCCCGGCGAGGACGAGCCGCTCCTCGCTCTCCTCGGCGAGCGTCTGCGCGACGAGCTCGCCGACCGCCCGCACGAGCGGCGCGTCGTCGGGGTGGAAGGTCTCGGCGACCTCCGCGAGGCCCGGGATGAGGTCGGCGAGCCGCTTGCCGGCAGCGGCGGCGTTGAGCCGTGCGCGGGCCTCGGCGAGCGTGCCCTCGTCCGGGACGCTCGCGACCTCGAGCGTGCGCTGCTCGACGCGCCCGGTGTCGGTGATGATGACGACGAGCAGGCGGTCCTGCCCCACGGGGACGAGCTCGAGGTGCCGCAGCCCGGAGCGGCGCAGCGACGGGTACTGCACGACGGCGACCTGGCCAGTGAGCTGCGCGAGCAGACGCCCGGCGCGTGCGATGACGTCGTCGAGGTCGACGCCCTCGGACAGGAACGTCTCGATCGCGCGCTTCTCCGGCGCGGAGAGCGGCTTGACGCCCGAGAGCCGGTCGACGAAGAGCCGGTAGCCCTTGTCCGTCGGGATGCGGCCCGCCGACGTGTGCGGTTGCGCGATGTACCCGGCGTCCTCGAGGGCGGCCATGTCGTTGCGGATCGTGGCCGGCGACACGCCGAGACCGTGGCGCTCCGTGAGCACGCGCGACCCCACGGGCTCGCGCGTCAGGACGTAGTCCTCGACGATCGCCCGCAGGACCTCCAGCCGGCGTTCCTCGCTCACGTCCACCTCCTGCGCACCCACGTGCCTGCGTACCGCGCACCGCCGCCCGGTCCGGGCCCGGGACGTCGGCACTCTCGTCCGTCGAGTGCTAATCCTACGCGGCCGACGCGCGGGTCGGGGCGGCCTCCGCTCGACGCGAACGCAGGTCGACCAGACCGACGACCAGAGCGAGCGCCACGAGGCCGATGGTGACGAGCATCGCGCGCCCCGTCGCCCGGGCGGCGTCCGTCCCGGCGGCCAGGCCGCCGTAGTACACCGAGAGGATCACCGAGATGCCGACGGCGGACCCGATGCGCTGCCCGACCTGGATCATGCTGCCGGCCACACCTCCGCTCGCGACGGGGACCTCGGCGAGCGCGAGCGTCTGGTTGGGCGCGATGACCATGCCGCTGCCCGTCCCCGCGACAGCCAGGGCGCCCGCGAGCGCCCAACCGATCACGGCGGGCTCGTCACCGAGCGTGCGCACGAGGGTGTCCGCGGTGACCATGCCGGCCAGGACGAGCAGCAGCCCCAGCACGACCAGCCGACGGCCGAGCCGCGCGACTGCACGGCCGGCCAGCCACGCCGACACGCCCGAGGCCGCCGCGAACGGCATGCCGACCAGGCCCGCCTGCAGGGGCGTGTACCCGACCTCGTCCTGCAGGTAGAGCGTGACGACGAGGAAGATCCCCGTGAACCCGGCGAAGTACGCCATGCCGAGCAGCGCACCGTTGCGGAACGACGCGAGACCGAGCACGTCCGGGTCGAGCACCGCGGCGCCGGTGCGTCGCTGGTACCGGCGCTCCCACAGCAGCGCGACGACGCCCACCGCCGCGCCCAGGGCGAGCCACCACCAGCGCGACGGGTCGTCCCCGCGGCCCGTCGTCGTGACGAACGGCAGCATGACGGCGACCGTGACGACCGCCAGCAGGGCGAGCCCCACCGGGTCGAGCCGCCGGGGCCCGGGCCTCCGGGTGGGGGCGGGGACGAGCCGCCAGGCGAACGGCAGCAGCACGGCGATCACGGGGATGTTGACGAGGAAGATCCAGCGCCAGCCGTCGGCAGAGCCGGCGATCGCCAGGATCAGCCCGCCCAGCAGCGGGCCGATCGCCGTCGAGACGCCGATCGTCGCGCCGAACAGGCCGAACGCCCGCCCGCGCTCGGCGCCCGCGAAGAGCTGCTGGATCAGGCCCACGACCTGGGGGTTGAGCAGGCCCGCGCTCACCCCCTGGAGAAGCCGGGCGACGCCGAGCAGGTCGTCGGTCGGAGCGATCCCGGACGCGAGGCTGAACACCGCGAACCCGACCAGGCCGGCGATGAAGAGCCGACGTCGGCCGCCCGCGTCCCCGAGCCGGCCCGCCGGGACGAGGGCCAGGCCGAAGGCGAGCGTGTACCCGGCGACGATGAGCTGCAGCTGGCTCGGCCCGGCGTCGAGCGACTCCTCGATCGAGGGCAGCGCGACGTTGACGATCGACACGTCGAGCGTCGTGACGAACCCCACGGCCAGGCACACCGCCAGGACGCGCCAGCGCAGACGGTCGGGTTCCGGGGAGTCGGTCACCGGTCCGTCGTACCATCCGGCACCCCGGCCCGCGCGTCCGGGACCGGAGGGCGCGTGTCGTACCGCCAGGTCACGCTCCGGTCGAACCTAGGGTTGTCGTCGTGCCTGCAGACCGCTACGGATCCGACGTCCTCGGGGGCCCCGCCACCCCCCACCACCGCGCGCGCCGCGTCTCGCGCCCGCAGGCCGCCGAGCGCGGCCTCGTCGTCGAGGAGGTGCAGACGGGCTGGGTCGGCGCGGTCGTGCGCGTCGAGAAGTCCGGCGGCATGCACGTCGTCGTCCTCGAGGACCGGTCCGGCCGCACGCGGACGTTCCCGCTCGGCCCGGGCTTCTGGGTCGACGGCGAGCCCGTCGAGCTGACCGCGCCCGTGACGTCGCGGGCGCCCGCCGCCCCCGCACGGACCGCGTCGGGGTCGCGAGCGGTCGCCGGTCAGCGGGCCCGGGTCGCGCGCGGGAGCCGCATCTGGGTCGAGGGCAAGCACGACGCCGAGCTCGTCGAGAAGGTGTGGGGCGACGACCTGCGCGTCGAGGGCGTCGTCGTCGAGCTGCTCGACGGCGTCGACAACCTCGCCGACGCGCTCGCGGACTTCGGCCCGACGCCGCAGCAGCGGGTAGGCGTCCTCGTCGACCACCTCGTGCCGGGGAGCAAGGAGCAGCGGATCGCCGACGCGGCGCTGCGCACGGTCCCGGCGGGGACCGTGGTCGTCCTGGGTCACCCCTACGTCGACGTCTGGCAGGCGGTGCGGCCCGGACGGGTGGGGCTCGAGCGGTGGCCGGTGATCGAGCGCGGCACGGAGTGGAAGCGCGGCATCCTGCGCGAGCTCGGCTGGCCGGCGTCGTCCCAGGCCGACGTCGCGCGCGCGTGGCAGCGCATCCTCGGCACGGTCCGGACCTACGCGGACCTCGAGCCGTCGCTGCTCGGCCGGGTCGAGGAGCTCATCGACTTCGTGACGGCGCCCTGACCCGTCGGGAGCGGGTCCCGCGCGCGACCCGGCCGGCACCTGGCAGGGTGCCGGCCGGGTCGGTGGACGACGTCGGTCAGGCGGGCACCTGCCCGACGAGGCGACGGTAGGCGAATGCGACGGCGACGTAGCTCAGCGGGATCGTCACGAACAGACCGAGCCCGCACGGGATCGCCCCGAGGATGTTGATCCCGAACAGCGCGAGCAGCAGGAGGAAGACCGACCCGAAGTTCTTCGCGACGAGCGACCAGCTCGACCGGATCGCGCTGATCGCGTCCTGCCCCTGGTCGAGCGTGAAGTAGTAGACGAACGCGGAGAAGATCACGACGGCGATGCCCGGCAGGATGCACAGGACCAGACCGATCGTGGCGAGGATCGTCACGAGGAACGCGGCCAGCACGACGTTGACGACGTTCCCCACCCGGAAGAAGGCCGCGACGTCCGGGCGGCGCCCCGCGGACTCGTCCAGCGCACCGCGCGTGAGGAACGCCGTGATGAGGTAGCCGATGATCGCACCCAGCACCGAGAGCAGGACGCTCGTGAACGTGATCCCGGTGACCGCCACGAAGTTCGTGTCCCCGAAGTCGTAGCCCTCCGTGAACTGGTCGAAGCTCCCGGTGATCAGGTTCCACGCGACGTTGACGGCGATGAAGATCAGCGCGACGAGGATCCACGGACCCAGGTTGGACGTGACCGTGCGCCAGCCGTACGAGATCGCCTCGCCCACGGCGAAGGCGGGACCGGTGTACCCGCTCGCCGGTGCGGCGGGCGGCGGGTAGCCGGGCGCGGACCCCGGCGGGTACCCGGCCTCCGGGCCGGAGGTCGGGGGGTAGCCGGCCCCCGGCGGCGGGTAGCCGGCCTGCGCCCCCGCGACCGGCGGTGGATAGCCGACGGGAGGCGGCGTGCCGGTGTCGTCCGGGACGCCGTACGGGGACGGAGCGTCCTGCGGCGACGGCTCTGCCGGCGAGGGCGTCGGCGACGAGGCCTCGTCGGCCCCGTCGCCCCCCTCGGCGGGGTCGCGGCGTGGCTCGTCGCCGGGGTTGGCGGGATCCTGCGTCATGGGTCCACCTCGTTCTCGTCTAGGAGGACGTGCTCCGTCCACACGATGCCCGCTCCCGCCGGACACCGCGCGTCGGCACGCCGGTGCGGCGGCGAGAGATGGGGCCGGCACGACGAAGGGGAGGCGCCGTCAGGCACCTCCCCCTCGTGCGAGCGGACCGTCAGACGGGCTGCTCCTGGTTGAGCCGTCGGTAGACGAACGCGGTGGCGATCTGCGCGACGGGCAGGGCGACGAGCAGCCCGACGTAGCAGAGCAGCGTCCCGACGATCTGCGCCGCGTAGACCGCGAGGAACAGCAGCACGACCGTTCCCAGGTTGCGGCTCACGACCGTGAAGCTCGCCTTGAACGCGTCGAACACCCCGAGGTTCTTGTCGATGACGTAGAACATCGTGAAGAGGGCGAAGAACGCGAAGGCGATGCTCCCGATGAACGTGATGCTCAGGATGCCGATCGCCAGACCCATGAGCAGTGCGGTGAGCAGGACGTTGCCGATGTTCGGCAGACGGAAGAAGTCGGCGTACTCGAGCTTCTTGCCCCGCGTGACCAGCAGGGAGACGTTGACGACGACACCCTGCACGACGAGCGAGAGCACGGCGAGCACCGCGATGAACACGAAGAGGCCGATCCCGAACGCGAGCCCGCCCGAGGTGCTGACCTCGTTCGTCACGGGGTCGATGCTCGTCACGGCGGTCCCCACGAGCAGGGCGTAGAAGAGGACGCTCAGGAGCGCGAGCGCGGCGACGTAGGTGAGGACCCCACCGATGATCACGCCCGCGTTCTGCGTGAACTTGTTCCAGCCGTAGGAGAACGCGTCGCCGATCTGCACCGGCTGGTCGACCTGGCCGTAGGGCGTGGCGGGCGGCGGATAGCCGGGCTGGCCGTACGGCTGTCCCGGCGGCGGGTAGCCGGGCTGGCCCGACGGCGGGTAGCCCGGCTGGCCGTACGGCTGTCCCGGCGGCGGGTAGCCCGGCTGGCCGTACGGCTGTCCCGGCGGCGGGTAGCCCGGCTGGCCGTACGGCTGTGCCGGTGGCGGCTGCTGCCCGTACGGCGTCTGGTCCGCGGGGGGCGCGCCGTAGGGCTGGGCCGTCGGCTGGCCACCCGCCCCGGCGGCGGGGTCCGGTCCGCCGTAGGGCGAGACAGGAGGCTCGGGCTGCGCTGGGGGTCCAGGCTGCGCAAGGGGTTCGGGCTGCGCAGGGCCTGACAGGTCGGGCGTGCCCGGTTCCTGCGGCTGGTTCGGGTCGTTCTCGTCGCGCGGCGGGCCGCCGGCGCTCGTGTCGCTCATCGCGTCTCCTCGTTCGGTACGTCGACCGCCGTCGCGCACCGTGTCCCCCGGTGGGGAGAGCCCGTACCGTGCGCCGGTCGCGGTCGGGGTACACCCTGTCGGCAAACGGCGACCGGCGCTAGAGGAAACGCCGCCCCGGGTTCCTGTTCACCCGCGTCACGCCGCAGGTCGTCGTCACTCGTCCGAGATCTCCCGGACGACCGTGTCCGCGAGCAACCGTCCCCGCAGGGTGAGCACCCCTCGGCCCGCGACCGCGGACCGGCCGTCCAGGAGCCCGCTCCCGACGAGACCCGCGACGG
Source organism: Cellulosimicrobium sp. PMB13 (assembly GCF_051294865.1). Lineage (NCBI taxonomy): Bacteria > Bacillati > Actinomycetota > Actinomycetes > Micrococcales > Promicromonosporaceae > Cellulosimicrobium > Cellulosimicrobium sp. PMB13. The sequence continues at coordinate 3,612,799 of NZ_CP145910.1, forward strand.
CGTGGCGCCCCGCCGCCGAGAGCCGCGACAGGTCGAGGCCCTCGCGCAGGCGCACCTGCAGCATGACCCGCTCGAGGTGCGCCTCGGCGCTCGTCAGGAGCTCGCGCCCCGCCGCGGGGCTCGACCCCGCCTCGAGCAGCGCCGCGTACCGCCGCGGGTGCTTCACGTTCCACCACCGCACCCCGGTGCGGCCGTCGTGCGGGCCCGCACCCGGCGCCGCCGCCACGTACGAGTGGGCGCCCGGGCCGATGCCCCACCAGTCGTCGCCGCGCCAGTAGGCGAGGTTGTGCCGGCAGCGGTCGTCGTCGGTGCGCGCCCAGTTGCTCACCTCGTACCAGGTGAGGCCCGCAGCCGTGAGGAGCTCGTCGGCGAGCTCGTACTTCGTCGCCTGGTCGTCCTCGCTCGGGAGGGCGAGCTCGCCGCGCCGCACCTGAGCAGCCATCTTCGTCCCCGGCTCCACGACCAGCGCGTACGCCGACACGTGGTCGACGCCCGTCGCGAGCGCGGTCTCCAGGCTCGTGCGCCAGTCGTCGAGCGTCTCCCCCGGCGTGCCGTAGATGAGGTCGAGCGAGACCTTGAGGCCCGCCTCGGTCGCCCAGCGCACGACGTCGGGGATGCGGCGCGGGTCGTGCGTGCGCTCGAGGGTCGCGAGCACGTGCGGCACGGCGGACTGCATGCCGAACGACACGCGTGTGAACCCCGCGGCGGCGAGCTCGGCGAGCGACGCGGGCGTGACCGAGTCGGGGTTCGCCTCGGTCGTGACCTCGGCGTCGGGGGCCAGCCCCCACGCGTCCCGGACGCCCGCGACCAGGCGTGCGAGGTCGCCCGCCGGGAGGAGGGTCGGGGTCCCGCCCCCGACGAACACGGTCGAGACCTGGCGCTCGGGGACGCGCGCGTCGCGCAGGACGCGCGCCGCGAGGTCGATCTCGCGCAGCGCCGTGGTCGCGTACGACGCCTGGCTCGCGCCGCCCCCGAGCTCGGAGGCGGTGTACGTGTTGAAGTCGCAGTACCCGCAGCGCACGGAGCAGAACGGGACGTGCAGGTAGACGCCGAACGCACGCTCCGTCGTCGGGTTCCCGGCGTGCGCCGGCGCGCCCGGACCGGGGTGACCCACCCACGCGGGGAGGGCACCGTCGTCGGGCACGGGCTCGCCGTCCGGCAACGACGGACTCACACCGGGCTCACTTCTTGGACTTGTCCTTGGTCTCCTTGCCGCCCGCGCCGTCCGAGGAGAGCGCCGCGATGAAGGCGTCCTTCGGGACCTCGACGGACCCGATGTTCTTCATGCGCTTCTTGCCCTCCTTCTGCTTCTCGAGCAGCTTGCGCTTGCGGCTGATGTCGCCGCCGTAGCACTTGGCGAGGACGTCCTTGCGCATGGCCCGCACCGTCTCGCGCGCGATGACGCGGGCACCGACGGCGGCCTGGATCGGCACCTCGAACTGCTGGCGCGGGATGATCTCCTTGAGCTTGGCGGTCATCATCACGCCGTAGTCGTACGCCTTGTCCTTGTGCACGATCGCGCTGAACGCGTCCACCTGGTCGCCCTGGAGCAGGATGTCGACCTTGACGAGGTCGGCCGCCTGGGTGCCGGAGGGCTCGTAGTCCAGCGACGCGTACCCGCGCGTGCGGGACTTGAGGTGGTCGAAGAAGTCGAAGACGATCTCGGCGAGCGGGAGCGTGAAGCGCAGCTCGACCCGGTCCTCCGACAGGTAGTCCATGCCGAGCATCTGCCCGCGACGGTCGTTGCACAGCCCCATGACCGTGCCGACGAACTCGCTCGGCGCCAGGATGGTCGCGCGCACGACCGGCTCGACGACCTCCTTGATCTTGCCGCCCGGGAACTCCGACGGGTTGGTCACCTTGACCGTGGTGCCGTCCTCGAGCGTGACGTCGTAGACGACGTTCGGCGCGGTCGAGATGAGGTCGAGGTCGAACTCCCGCTCCAGGCGCTCGCGCACGATCTCCAGGTGCAGCAGGCCGAGGAACCCGACGCGGAACCCGAACCCGAGCGCGACGGACGTCTCCGGCTCGTAGTTGAGGGCGGCGTCGTTGAGCTTGAGCTTGTCCAGGGCGTCGCGCAGCGTCGGGTAGTCGGAGCCGTCGACCGGGTAGAGGCCGGAGAAGACCATCGGCTTCGGGTCCGAGTACCCGCCGAGGGCGTCGGACGCGGGCTTCGCGGCGTTCGTCACCGTGTCGCCGACCTTCGACTGGCGCACGTCCTTCACGCCGGTGATGAGGTAGCCGACCTCGCCGACCCCGAGCCCCTTCGTGATGATCGGCTCGGGCGAGATGACGCCGATCTCGAGGAGCTCGTGCGTCGCGCGCGTCGACATCATGACGATGCGCTCGCGCGGGTTGAGGTTGCCGTCGATGACGCGCACGTAGGTCACGACGCCGCGGTACGTGTCGTAGACCGAGTCGAAGATCATGGCGCGGGCCGGGGCGTCGGCGTCGCCGACGGGGGCCGGGACGCGCTCGACGATCCGGTCGAGCAGCACCTCGACGCCCTCGCCCGTCTTGCCGGAGACCTTCAGGACGTCCGCGGGGTCGCCGCCGACGAGGCCCGCGATCTCCTCCGCGTACTTCTCCGGCTGCGCCGCCGGGAGGTCGATCTTGTTGAGGACCGGGATGATCTCGAGCTCGTTCTCCATCGCGAGGTAGAGGTTCGCGAGCGTCTGCGCCTCGATGCCCTGCGCCGCGTCCACGAGCAGCACCGCGCCTTCGCACGCCGCGAGCGACCGTGAGACCTCGTACGTGAAGTCGACGTGGCCCGGGGTGTCGATCATGTTCAGCGCGTAGGCCTGGTCGGTCCCCGACGCGTCGGTGCGCCCCCACGGCATGCGCACGGCCTGCGACTTGATGGTGATGCCGCGCTCGCGCTCGATGTCCATGCGGTCGAGGTACTGCGCACGCATGGCCCGCGGCTCGACGACGCCCGTGAGCTGCAGCATGCGGTCGGCGAGGGTCGACTTGCCGTGGTCGATGTGCGCGATGATGCAGAAGTTGCGGATCAGCTCGGGCGGCGTGGCCGCCGGCTGGATCCGGGTGCTCAGCTCGGCGCTGGGGATCGGGGACAACGCGGGTGCGCTCCTGTGACGTGGGCTGTGAGTGGCGTGAGGGACGGAAGGGCGTGACGTGGGCTGACGTGCGGCCGGGCCGCCGTGGGCTGGTCTCTCGGCGGTCACGCCCGCTGCCCGGCTGACACGGACGTCCATTGTCCCACGCGTGTCCCGGCCGTCGGGACCGGCCGCGTCGTCCTGCGAGACCCGGGGCACCGACCTAGCGTGGAGAGCGAGACCCCGCGAGTTCCCCCGAGAGGAGACCACCGTGCCCGGAACCGACCTGACCGGCCGCCGCGTGCTGGCGATCGTCACGAACTACGGCGTCGAGCAGGACGAGCTCGTCGTCCCGCTCGACCACCTGCGCGGCGAGGGCGTCCGCGTGGACGTCGCCGCCGTCTCCGCGGACGACGTCCAGACGCTCGTAGGCGACAAGGACCCCGGCCGCACCGTGACGCCGGAGCTCACGTTCGGGGACGTCGACGCCGCCTCCTACGACCTGCTCCTCGTGCCCGGCGGGACGATCAACGCCGACTCCCTGCGCCTCGACGACGGCGCCATGGAGATCGTGCGGAGCTTCACCACGGGTGGCAAGCCCGTCGCCGCGATCTGTCACGGCCCGTGGGCCCTGGTGGAGACGGCAGCGGTCGAGGGCAAGACCCTCACGAGCTACCCGTCGCTCGAGACCGACGTCCTCAACGCGGGCGGCGCGTGGGTGGACCGCGAGGTCGTGCGCGACGACGCGGGCGGCTACACGCTCGTGACGTCCCGCGACCCCGACGACCTCGACGCGTTCCTGCGCGAGGTGGACGCGGTGCTCGCGGCCTGAGCCGGACGGTGCGCCCCGCCGTCCCGGCCGGGGTGCGCGCCCCCTCGCCCGTGCTGTCCGTGGCACCCGGCATACTCGCGCCATGGACGACCAGCTGGCCCTGCTCGGACGGCTCCAGGACGCGTTCCTCGCCGACATACCCGACGCCGACCCGCGTGCTCCCGTCCCGGCGTGCGGGCGGTGGCGCGTGCGGAACCTCGTCGAGCACCTGGGGCGCATCCATCACTGGGCGGCGGCGCAGGCGCGGCGCCGGCAGGAGACGCCGCTGGGCCGCGGTCCGTTCGACCTCGCATCGTTCTACGCGGAGCAGGCCGCCGAGCTGCACGGGACGCTCGTGTCGCTCGATCCCGACGCGCGCGCCTGGACGCTCCTCGAGACCGACGACCCCGGCTCGACCGCGCGGTTCTGGCACCGCCGACAGGTCCACGAGACGCTCGTGCACCTGCACGACCTGCGCGCGGCGACGGGCCGAACGGTGGACGACGTCGCGCCGCACGTGTGGGCCGACACGGTCGACGAGGTGGTCACGGTCATGCAGCCGCGCCAGGTGCGCCTCGGGCGCATGTCGCCGCTGGAGCGTCCCGTGACGCTCGTCGCCACCGACGCACCGGGCACGTGGGTCCTCGGCGCGGCCGACGGCGTGCCGAGCGCGGTGCGCGTCTCGGCGCCCGCGCAGGAGCTCGCCCTCGTCCTGTGGGGGCGCGTCGTCCCGGACCCCGCTGTCGTCACGGGCCTCACGCTCGACGGCGACGAGACGGCGCTCGACGCCGCACTCGCCGAGCGCATCACGCCGTGAGCGCCGCTCGCGACGCACGGCTCAGCGCAGGCGCGTGATCTCCACGGTGACGTCCAGCTCGCTCGCGCCGGCGCCCGCGTAGACCCCGGTGAGCGGCGCGACGTCGCGGTACTCGCGCCCACGCCCGAGGACCACGTGGTCGTGCCCGACGGGTCGGCGGTTCGTCGGGTCGAACCCGTACCAGCCCCCCGCCCACCACTCGACCCACGCGTGGGACTCCCCCGCCACGGGCTCGCCGAAGGCCGCGTCCGGGCGCGGGTGCAGGTAGCCCGAGACGTAGCGCGTGGGGATGCCGACGCTGCGCAGCGCGCCCGCGCACAGGTGCGCCATGTCCTGGCAGACGCCCTGACGCGCGTCCCACGCCTCGCGCGCCGGGGTGTGCGCCGTCGTGACGCCGGGGACGTAATCGAGGTGGTCGCGCACCGCGAGGCACACCGCCTCGGCGGCGGCGTGCGGCTCGAGACCCGCGGAGACGTCGAGCGCGAGGGCGGCGACGTCGTCGGGCACCGCGGTCGTCGGGGTGTCCGCGAGGAACGCCGCGTGCGCGTCCAGGGTGCGCTCGTCGCCGAGGTCCGTCCACGACGGCGGCGCGGCGGGCGCCGCCTGCTCCCGCACCTCGACCGTGCTGTGGGCCCGCAGGACGAGCCGCACGTGCGGCTCGAGCACCTCGAACACCGTGACGGTCGTCCCCCAGTAGTCGGTGTAGTCGTGCGACCACGTCGTGGGGTGCACCCGGACGCTCGCCTGCTCGACCACCTGGAGCCCGCCGGACACGGGCGTCATGCGCGCCTCGTTGTAGGACGCCGTGATCGGTTCGGCGTACTCGAACGCGGTCGTGTGCACGACCCGCAGGACGCTGCTCACAGGGCCTCACCCACCCAGGTCGTCACCGCTCCGGACGGGAAGTAGCGCGCCCGCACGGCGTCGGAGGCCCGCGAGCACGCGCGCTGCACCCGTTCCATGGCGTCGGGCAGTGACGCGAGCAGGTCCGACAGGCGCGCGTACTCGAGGCTCGTGCGCACGATCCCGAGCTCCCGGCGCGCCTCGTCGGCGACGCCGTGCCGGCCCTCGAGCGGGCCGAGCTCGCGCAGGCAGCTCTCCGCGGTCTCGAGCGCGTGCACGATCGAGCGCGGGAAGAGCCGGTCGAGGAGGAGGAACCCTGCCGCGCGCTCGTCCGACGCCAGACCGCGGTTCGCCCGCAGGTAGGACTCGTGAGCGCCGCACGAGCGCAGGAGCGTCGTCCAGCCCGGGCCTGCCGGGCCGAGCCGGGCCTGCGTCGTCACGAGCCGCGCCGTCATGTCGGCGCGCTCGATCGACCGGCCCAGGATCATGAAGTGCCACGTCGCGTCGCGGCTCGTCGCCGAGTCCATGAGACCGGCGACGATCGCGGCGCGCTCGCGGGCCCACGAGAAGTACTCGTGCGGCGGCGCGGTCCGGATCGCCCCGAAGACCTGGTTGCGCGTCGTGTTGAGACACTCCCAGAGCTCGGTCGAGACGATCTCGCGCGCCCGGCGCGCGTTCTCGCGCGCCGCGACGAGCGAGCCCGCGACCGACGACGGGTCGATCTGGTCGTGCGCCAGGAGGCGCAGCACGTGCTCCCGGTCGACCAGCGTGCCGTCGTCCGGCACCGGATGGTCCATCACCGCGAGGAGCGCGCGGCACGCGAGGTCCTCCTCCGCCCACGGGTCCTCGGAGAGGAGCTGCACGTGGACGTCGAGCAGGCGAGCCGTGTCGTCCGCGCGCTCGACGTACCGCCCGATCCAGAACAAGGACTCCGCGATCCGGCTCAGCACGTGCCCACCTCCTCCGGCGCGGACGACGGCAGGTCGTCCCGCGACTGCTGCTCCACCTGGTGCGACTGCCCCTGCTGCTGCTGTTGCTGCTGGGCGGTCCGGCCGGCACGGCCCGGGTCGTCCGCCGGGTTGGTCACGAGCGGGACGCCGGGCGCCGTCGGGGCGTCCCCGTCGGCCGCGGGACCGGCCGGCACGGTCCGCACGTCCGTGGAGTCGGCCGGACCGGCGGGAGCCTCCGGCCGGCGCTCCTCGCGCGCGAGCACCCACGTGTCCTTCGAGCCCCCGCCCTGCGAGCTGTTGACGACGAGCTGCCCCTCGGGCAGCGCGACACGGGTCAGGCCGCCCGGCAGGACCCACACGTCGCGGCCGTCGTGCACGGCGAACGGCCTCAGGTCGACGTGCCGCGGACGAAAGGCCCCGTCGACGAAGGTGGGCACCGTCGAGAGCTGCACCACCGGCTGGGCGATCCATCCTCGGGGGTCGGCCTGCAGGCGCGACCGCAGCACGTCGAGCTCGGCGCGGCTCGCCGCCGGGCCCACGACGATGCCCTTCCCGCCCGAGCCGTCGACGGGCTTGACCACGAGCTCGTCGAGCCGGTCGAGCACCTCGGCGAGGGCTGCGGGCTCCTGCAGCCGCCACGTGTCGACGTTGGGCAGGACCGGCTCCTCGCCGAGGTAGTACCGCACGAGGTCCGGGACGTACGTGTAGACCAGCTTGTCGTCGGCGACCCCGTTGCCGACCGCGTTGGCGATCGTGACGGTGCCGAGCCGGGCGCACGCGAGCAGTCCCGGCACGCCGAGCACCGAGTCGGCACGGAACTGCACAGGGTCGAGGAACTCGTCGTCCACGCGCCGGTACACGACGTCGACGCGCCGCCGGCCCTCCGTCGTGCGCATGTACACGCGGCCCCCGGCGCAGAACAGGTCGCGCCCCTCGACGAGCTCGACGCCCATCAGTCGGGCGAGGAGCGAGTGCTCGAAGTACGCCGAGTTGTACACGCCCGGCGTGAGCACGACGACCGTCGGGTCGGGGACGCCGTCGGGCGCCGCCGCGAGGAGCGCCGTGAGGAGGCGCTGCGGGTAGTCGACGACGGGCCGCACCCGCAGGCTCGAGAACAGCTCGGGGAACGTCCGGACCATCGCGCGCCGGTTCGAGATGACGTAGCTCACGCCGCTGGGCACGCGCACGTTGTCCTCGAGGACGCGGAACCCACCGGCCTCGTCCCTGATGAGGTCGACGCCCGCCACGTGCACGCGCACGCCGTTCGGCGGCTCGATGCCCCACACCTGCCGGTGGAACTCCGACGACGACAGGATGAGCCGCTGCGGCACGACGCCGTCGGCCACGGCGCGCTGCGGGCCGTAGACGTCCGCGAGGAACGCCTCGAGCGCCCGCACGCGCTGCGCGACGCCCCGCGTCACGACGTCCCACTCGTCCGGCTCGACGACCCGCGGCACGACGTCGAGCGGGAAGGGCCGCTCCTCTCCCGCGAAGTCGAACGTCACGCCCTGGGCGAGGTAGGCACGGGCGAGCGAATCGGCGCGCGACGCCACCTCGCCGGCAGTGAGCCGCGTCATCGTCGCGTGCACGCGCTCGTAGCGAGGGCGCAGCGCGCCGTCGTGGTCGAGCATCTCGTCCCAGGCCCGCGACACCGGGTAGTCGTCGAACAGGTCCGCCATGCCCGCACGGTAGGCGCGCCGGGATGCCGGCACGTCACGTGCACGTGTCGGCGGGGTAACGGCGCCCGGACGGGTGTTGCGTGAGGTCGCCCGGGTCGGCCCGTCCGCGCGTGTAGGGTGCCGCGCGTGGCACGCAACCGATGGCTGGGACTGCTCGGCGACGCGGCGCGCGCCGTCGTGCGCGGGATCTCGCGCCCCTCCGGGAGGTCGGGCACCACCACGACCCGTGGGCCCCGGCCCGCACCGCGACCGGCGCCCAGGCGCTCGTCGGGCACGACGCCTGGCGCCGCCCGCCCGACCGCTCGCCCGGGCGGGGCGTACCCCGGCGACTACACGGGGGCGGTGCGCGCCTCGTACGCGCCGCAGCTCGACGGCTCGCCGGACCCGGGCGAGATCGTCTGGACCTGGGTCCCGTTCGAGGAGGACCACACCCAGGGCAAGGACCGCCCGGTGCTGCTCGTCGGTCGGGACGGCGCCTGGCTGCTCGGCGTGATGCTCACGAGCAAGGACCACTCGCGCGACGCGCGCGACGAGGCGCGGTGGGGCCGGCACTGGCTCGACATCGGCTCGGGCCCGTGGGACGGGAAGGGCCGGGACAGCGAGGTGCGGCTCGACCGCGTGCTGCGCGTCGACCCGGGTGCCGTGCGCCGCGAGGGCGCGGTCGTCGGACGTGCGGTGTTCGACCGCGTCGTCGCGGGCGTCGCAGCGCACCGCTGACGGCGGCCGGACGCCCTGGGCCGACTGGATTCAGAGGGGTCCGGGCTGGTAGTCTCGATGGTCGCGTGTCCGCCCAGGTCGGCGGGCACCGCTCCAGCACCTCTCCACGGGTTCCCCACCCCAGTCCCGGAGCTGGAGCCGCCCTCTACGACCTATCCGCTCGCTCCGGCGAACACACCAGAAAGCTCACACGTGGCCAACATCAAGTCCCAGATCAAGCGCATCCGCACGAACGAGAAGGCTCGCCTGCGCAACAAGGCGGTCAAGTCCGAGCTCAAGACGTACGTGCGCCGCGTGCGCGAGGCCGTCGCCGCCGGCGACAAGGACGCGGCGAGCACCGCGCTCCAGGCTGCCTCGCGCAAGCTCGACAAGGCCGTCTCGAAGGGCGTCATCCACGCGAACCAGGCCGCGAACCGCAAGTCGGCCATCGCGAAGTCGGTCAACGCGCTCTGAACGACGCGTCGCCACTGAGGCGACCACAGGCTTCTCCACGAGGGGCGCCGACCCGGACGGGTCGGCGCCCCTCGTGCATGCCCGACGGCGCGCCGGAGGTCGGGCACCGGAAGGTGGGGCGCCGGAGGTCGGGCCGAGCCCGTCCGGGCTTCAGCGCCCGCGCGAGCCCGCGATCGTCAGGACGGCCCGCTCGACGGCGAACACGGGGTCAAGCCCGGCGCCCTTGACCTCGGCGTCGGCCTGGGCCACGGCGCTGATCGCCGTCGCGAGCCCTTCGGGCGACCACCCGGAGAGCTCGCGCTTCGCGCGGTCGACCTGCCAGGGCGCCATGCCGAGCTCCTTCGCGGACGCCCCGCCGCGCCCTCGCATCGCACCGACCTTGGCGAGCGCCCGCAGCTTCATCGCGAGCGCTGCCACGAGCGGCACCGGGTCTGCGCCCGTCGCGAGCGCGTGCCGGAGCAGGGCGACGGCCTCGCCCGCGTTGCCGGCGACGGCGGCGTCGGCCACGCGGAAACCCGTCGCCTCCACGCGCCCGCCGTAGTAGCGGTCGACCACCTGCTCCGTGACCGTGCCGTCAGTGTCGGTGATCAGCTGGGCGCACGCCGCCGCGAGCTCGCGCAGGTCGTTGCCGAGCGCCTCCACCAGGGCACGGACGCCCGTGCCGTCGATGCGGCGACGCGCACGACGGAACTCCGCGGTGACGAACGCGGCCTTGTCCGCGTCCTTCTTGACCGCCTCGACGGTGACGACGGGCGCGCCGCTCGCGCGGATCGTGTCGAGCATGCGCTTGCCCCGCACGCCGCCACCGTGCACGACGACGACCGTCGTCGCCGGGTCCGCGACGGGGACGTACGCGACCACGTCGGTGACGAGCGCGTCGGTCGCGCCCTCCGCCCCGCGCACGACGACGACCTTCGCCTCGCCGAACAGCGACGGGCTCGCCGCGACGGTGAGCGTCCCCGGCTGGTACGTCGCGGCCTCCAGCTCGACCTTCTCCACCTCGGGGTCGCGCTCGCGCGCGAGGTCGAGCACCGCGTCCACGGCCCGCTCCGCGAGCAACGACTCCGGCCCCTGGACCAGCACGACCGGCGCGAGCCGCACGTCGTCCCACCCGGTCGCGGCGGACGGGCGGGCGGAGGACCGGGACGGCGCGGGCATGCGCCAAGCCTGCCACGCCCCACCCACCCGTGGCGCCGGTCACCGCCACGACGAGCACCGCAGGACTCCCGTTCGGCATGAGGTCCCTGACACCTGTGCTCGGCCCGACGGGACACCCGTACCGCGCAGCGGCGGTCGACGAGGGCATCGGCACCGCGCACGGCACAGCAGTCGGCACCGTGGTCCGCGCAGCCCGCCTCACCCGCAGCCCGGCTCACCCGCAGCCTGCCGACCCGAGCACGCCGTCGCGCACGACGAGGGCGAACGTGCCGCACGTGTCGGTCCGCAGGACCGTCGAGCCGACGCCTCGGTAGAGGTCCATCGCGTGGTCGGTCGGGTGGCCGTAGGTGTTCTCCCCCGAGCTGACGAGCGCGACAGCCGGGGACAGCGCTGAGGCGAGCCGCTCCGACTGCGTCCGCGAGCCGTGGTGGGCGACCTTCACGACGTCGACCGCGATGCCGCCCCGCCCCTCGAGCACTCGCACGAGCGACTCCTGGCCCGCGTCCTCCAGGTCGCCCAGCGCGACGACGTCGATCCCCTGCGCCTCGGCAAGCAGGACGACGCTCGCGTCGTTCGCCGCTCCCTCCTCCCCCGTGGCTCCCTCGCCGCCGCCCTGACCGCGGTCGGGCACCGTACCGTCGCGGTCCGTGCCCCCGGGAGCGGGGCCCGCCTGGAGCACCTCCCACCGCACGCCGTCCGCGCCGCCCGCGAGCGCGGCGTCTCCTGGTCGCGCGACGTCGACGGGCACCCCGGCGTCCTCGAGGAGGCCCAGGGCGCGGTCCGCCTGCGCGACGGGGTCGCGCGTCCCCGTGACGAGCGCGCGCTCGACGACGCGGTCCTGCAGGACGGCGTCGAGGCCTCCGACGTGGTCCGCGTGGAAGTGGCTGAGGACGAGCAGGTCGACCCGGTCGACGCCGAGGTCGTCGAGGCACCGGTCGGCCGCGGCGCCGGGCGGACCGACGTCGACGACCACCGCAGACGACGGACCCGAGCGCAGCGCGAGCGCGTCGCCCTGGCCGACGTCGCACGCCACGACCGCCCAGTCGGCCGGGACGCCGTCGTCGACGACGGCGAGCCGGTGCCCCACGAGGACGACGACGAGGACCGCTGCGACGATCCCGACCAGTGCGGTGAGCAGGACCGGGCGAGACGTCCTGCGCACGGCGCGCAGGTGCCTGCGCAGGCGGCTGCGCCACGGCCGGCGGCGGACTCGCAGCAGCTCGCGGCGCTCCGCGGCGCGTCGCAGACCCCGCGAGCGCAGGAGCACCGTGAGGCCCGTCGCCGTGACGAGCACGAGCAGGAGCAGCCCGCCGACGCCACCGGGCCACGGCAGGCGTGCGCCCGGTAGCTCGGCGAAGACCTCCGCCACGCCCGCGATCCAGCCCGTGAACACACCGGCGAGCGCCGCGACGCCCGTCGCCCCAGCGGGCCAGACCGGCGCCAGGAGCGTCGCGACGACCCCGAGCACCGTCGCCGGCCCGAGCGCCGGAGCGGCGACGAGGTTCGCGGGCACGGAGTACACGCTCACCGACGGCTCGAGCAGCACGAGGATCGGTGCGCACGCGACCTGTGCCGCGACGGGGACCGCGAGGACGTGCGCCGTGGTGCGGCCGCACCACGGCGCGAGGGTGCGTGCGAGGGGTGCCGTGCCGAGCGCGAGGCCCGCGGTCGCCGCCACGGAGAGCACGAAGCCGTAGGACCTCGCGAGCCAGGGATCGAGCACGAGGAGCACGACGACGGCTGCCCCGAGCGCCGCGACCGCCCGGGACGGACGTCCCAGCAGGACGCCCGTCAGCCCGACGACGCCCATGGCGGCCGCGCGCAGCACGCTCGGCTCCGGATGGACGAGCACCACGAACCCGGCCATGGCGGCGCCCGTCACGAGCACGCGCACCGTGCGCGACGCACGCAGGGCGACGCACAGCGCGGCGACGCACGCGACGATGATCGCGAAGTGGCCGCCCGACACGGCCGTGACGTGCGTGAGGGACGTCGTGCGCATCGCCTCGTCGAGCTCCGGGTCGAGGCGTGACGTGTCACCGACCGCGACGCCGGGCACCAGGCCCCGAGCCTGCGGGGAGAGCCCCGCGGTGGCGTCGAGAAGTCCCTGCCGCATCGAGTGCACCGCACGCAGCGGCGGCGGGGCCGGTTCGAGGACGCGCGGAGCCTCGTCGACGCGCAGGAACGTCCGGTCGCCGTCGACGGACAGCGTGCCGACGGCCTCGACCGTCGCCCCGTAGGCGAGGCCGTCCCACGAGCCGCCTGCTCCCGCGACGACGAGCTGGCCCGACGCGGGGGTCGTGACGCCGCGCGCCGTCAGCCGGACCGCCTCGACCCGGACCTCGCGGCGGTCCTCCTCCCCCGTCCACGGGTTCGCTCGCGGGACGACGGCCGAGCGCACGGTCGCCGTGACGCGTGCCGTGGCACCGTCCTGCGCGAGGTCGGTGAGACCCGAGCCGGCGCGCTCGACGAGCTGGGCGCCGCACGAGAGCAGCACCGCCGTCACGCAGGCGAGGACGAGGACCGCCTGCCCCACGAGCCCGCCCCGACGGCCCGGCACGGTCGCGGGCGCAGCGGTCGCGGGCGCAGCGGTCGCTGGCGCAGCGGTCGCGGGCAGAGCCGTCGCGGGCACAGCCGTCGCCGCCACAGCCGTCGTCCTGCGAGGACCCACCGCACGGCCGACGAGGGCGAGGCACACGAGGCCGAGCGCCGCCGCCCCGACAGCCGCCGCGACCAGGACCGCAGCGGGCGCGCCTCCGACGCCGACCGCGGCGGCCGTCCACGCCGCGAGCGCCGCCGGCGCGAGCCGGAGGTCCGTCACACGCGGACGAGGTCGCGCAGGTCGGTGAGGGTCGCGGGTCCGATCCCGCTGACCTCCCCGAGCTCGTCGACGGACGTGAAGCGGCCGTTGGCGTCGCGCCACGCCACGATGCGTTCCGCGAGCACCGGCCCGATGCCCGGGAGGCCGTCGAGCGCCGCCGCGTCGGCGGTGTTGAGGTCGACGGGCCCCGCCGCCGTCCCGGCCGTCGACCCGGCGCCCGTCGTCCCGGCGCCCGTGGGCCCGGCTGTCGTGGTCCCGGAAGCGACCACCTCACCCGGGCGAGGCACGACGATCTGCTCGCCGTCCACCACGGTGCGTGCGAGGTTGAGGGCGGTGAGGTCGGCGTCCGGCCCCGCCCCGCCCGCCGCCGTGAGCGCGTCGGCGACCCGCGCGCCCGCGGGCACGCTGACGAGGCCGGGCGTCACGACCTGCCCGACGACGTGCACGACGACCGCCGCCGCACCCTCCGGCGAGAGATCCGCGCCGGCTCCCGCGTCCGGTGACTCACCGCCCGCGGCGTCGTCGGTCGCGGCGTCGTCGTGCGGGCCGCCGACGGTGTCCGCCGCCGCTCGGGCCTCCTCTCCCGAGGGCCCACCGACGTCCGTCCCCGGAGCGTCGTCCACCGCCGCGAGCGCCGCCACGGGTTCGGGTCGCAGGGTGAGTGCCGCCGTCACCCCGCCGAGGACGAGGACGAGCAGCGACGCCGCGACCGCGACCCGAACGGCGATGGAGGCGCGTACTCGCCCGGTCCCAGGCCCCACGCCCTCGTCGGACGTGTCGGGGGGGTCGAGCGCGGCGAAGCCCGAGTGCGTCGTCGGGTGCCCGTGCGCCGCGGCATACGCGTGCGCGACGGTCGTCGCGGTCCGCCGCCGGGCCCGTAGCCCGATCGCCTCGGCAGCAGCACCGTCGTCGGCCTCCGCCGCGGTGCCGTCCGGCCACGGGTCGTCGTCCCCTTCGGCCCCGTCTCCCAGCGCAGACGGAGACTCCGACACCGGCGCTGACCCGGTCGCCGTCCCCACCTCAACCGCAGCCCGAGACCCGGACGCAGCCCACGACCCGGACCCGGACCCGGACGCAGCCCAAGCCCCAGACCCAGACCCAGACCCAGACCCGAGCCTCGGCCGAGTCGGGAGCCACCCGTCCGGCAGGGGCTCCGTCGTGGCCTGACGGTGCTCCGGCTCCTGGCTCCGGACCACCTCGACCGCCTCGGTCGCGGGGTGCCAGGCGAGCGCGGGCCGGGTCCCCCCGGCCACAGCCCGCAGCCGCTGCCGCACGACGGCGTCGCTGCGGCGCGGCGCACGGCCGACCGGCGACCGGGACGGGAGAGGTGGCGGAGCGTGGCGAGGCGTGGTCATGCCCGCACGCTAGGGATCTTCCTCGGGCGCACGCGGCTCGCCGGACCGCACCTGTGGACGGGACCGTGCGTCGTCGGGCCTGTGCACGGCCCGGACGCCCGGCCGACAACCTACGGCGCGAGGTCCGCGACGACGACCGCCAGGACACCGGGCCCGACGTGAGCGCCGAGGACCGCGCTCACCGGCGTCACGGTGACCTCGAGCCCCGTCCGAGCCGTGAGCTCGGACGCGAGGCGCCGGGCGCCGTCGTCGTCCCCCACGTGGTGCACCGCGAGGACGGGGGCGTGCCGGCGGCCCGCCGACTCCACGGCGACGGTCGTGAGACGTTCGACGGCGGCGACCTTCGTCCGGACCTTCTGCACGACCTCGATCCGCCCGTCCCGCACGGCGAGCAGCGGCCGCACGCCGAGGACCGTGCCGAGCGCCGCCGAGGCCGCGCTGAGGCGACCTCCCCGCCGCAGGTGGTCGAGCGAGTCGACGAGGAAGACGGCTCGGCTCGTGTCCGCGACCGCGAGCGCCCGACGCGCGACGGTGTCCACGTCCGCGCCGTCCAGCCCGACGTCGGCCGCCGCCGTCGCGGCGAAGCCCAGCCCCATCGCCACCGTCCGTGAGTCGACGACGCGCACCGGCACCGGGGCGTCGGCCGCCGCGAGCGCCGCGGCGTGGACGGTCCCCGAGAGCTCGCCCGACAGGTGGACGGACACGATCGCGCGCGCGCCGGCGTCGACCGCCGCGGCGTAGGCGTCGGCGAACGCGCGCGGCGAGGGCTGCGACGTCGTGACACGGCGGCCCTCGGCGAGGCGCGCGGCGACGTCGTCGGCGGTGATGTCCACGCCCTCGAGGGCTGACACGTCGTCGACCACCACGTGCAGGGGAACCGAGTGGAGGCGCGGCGAGCCGTCGCGCGGCAGGGACGCGGTCGAGTCGGTGACGACGTGGACGTGGTGGTCGTGGGTCATGGCCGCGCCACCCTACGGCGTCGGGCGGGGCGCACGCATCCCCGGTCCGGCTGCGGTGCGCCCCCGCCGAACCTACGATCCGAGCATGCCCGACGACGCCGCCCGGACCGACCAGGAGCTCGCCGCCCTGCGCGCGGCCGCCGCGCAGGCTGCCGCGGAGGCCGCCGAGGCGCGCGCCGCCGCGGCCCAGGCGGCGCTGGAGGCGGCCGAGGCCGAACGCGCGGCTGCCGCCGAGGCCGCGACGGCCGAGGGCGACGTGACCCCGGCGTCCCCGGCGGCGAGCTCCGCGACGGAGGGGCACGCGCAGGCGACCGCCCGGGACGAGGAGGCCGCGCCGTCGGGCACGAGCACGCTCGAGGGCTACGCCGCCGAGGTGGCCGCGGGGTACGCGTCCGAGGACGGCACGCTGCCGCTCGGGGCGCTGCTGGAGGGCGAGCCCGGTGGTGACCCGGCGGCGCGCGCGGACGTCCAGGTCGGCTTCGCGCTCGGGATGCTCAACCGGCACGGGCTCGTGGCGGGTGCGACCGGCACGGGGAAGACGAAGACGCTCCAGGGGATGGCCGAAGGGCTCTCCGCCGCCGGAGTCCCGGTGTTCCTCGCGGACATCAAGGGCGACCTGTCGGGTCTGACGCAGCCCGGCGCCCCGAACGAGAAGATCGTCGAGCGGTCGCGCTCGATCGGGCAGGACTGGGCGCCCACCGCGTTCCCCGTCGAGCTGTACACGCTCGGCGGGCTGGGGACGGGCGTGCCGATCCGCACCACGGTGACGGACTTCGGACCCCTGCTGCTGTCGAAGGTGCTCGGGCTCAACGAGACCCAGGAGTCCAGCCTCGGGCTCGTGTTCCACTGGGCCGATCAGCACGGGCTCGCGCTGCTCGACCTCAAGGACCTGCAGTCCACCATCGCCTACCTCACGTCCGACGAGGGCAAGGCCGAGCTGAAGGGCATCGGCGGCGTCTCCGCCGCGACGGCCGGGGTGATCCTGCGGGAGATCGTCGCGCTCCAGGCGCAGGGCGCCGACGTGTTCTTCGGCGAGCCGGCGTTCGCGACGTCGGACCTGCTGCGGACCGGACCGGACGGTCGGGGCATGATCTCGGCGCTCGAGCTGCCCGCCGTGCAGGACCGGCCCGCACTCTTCTCGACCTTCCTCATGTGGCTGCTCGCCGACCTGTTCCAGGAGCTGCCGGAGGTCGGTGACGCCGACAAGCCACGGCTCGTGTTCTTCTTCGACGAGGCGCACCTGCTCTTCACCGGCGCGTCGAAGGAGTTCCTCCAGCAGGTCGTGCAGACCGTCCGACTGATCCGGTCCAAGGGCGTCGGCGTGTTCTTCGTGACGCAGAGCCCGAAGGACGTCCCCGCCGACGTGCTCGCTCAGCTCGGCAACCGCGTGCAGCACGCGCTGCGGGCGTTCACGCCCGACGACGCGTCCGCCCTGCGCGCCGCCGCGCGGACCTTCCCGCACTCGCCGTACGACCTCGAGCGGCTCCTGCAGTCGCTCGGCACCGGCGAGGCGGTCGTCACGGTGCTCACCGAGAAGGGTGCGCCCGCCCCGGTGGCATGGACGCGGGTCCGTGCTCCGCAGTCCTCGATGGACCCGGCGCCGTCGGACGCGCTCGAGGCGATCGTCGCGGCGTCGCCCGCGACCGCGCGGTACGGCACGCCCGTCGACGCCGAGTCGGCCTTCGAGCTCCTCCAGGTGCGCGTCCAGGAGCAGGCCGCCGCCCGCGCTGCGGCGCAGGCGGCGGAGGAGGAGGCCGCCGCGCAGGAGAAGGTCGCGAAGGAGGCGGCGAAGGAGGCCGAGCGCGCGGCGAAGAAGGAGCAGGCGGAGCTCGAGAAGATGCGCGCGAAGCTCGAGCGCGACGCCGAGAAGGCCCGTTCCGGCACGGGCGGGACGGGTTCCGGCGGTTCCCGCTCCGGGTCGGGCGGGTCGCGTGCGTCGAACCCGCTGGACGCGTTCCTGCGCTCGGCGGGCACGCAGCTCGGCCGCGAGCTCACGCGCACGATCTTCGGCACCCGCCGCCGCTGACCGCCCGTTGAGTGCTGGGTATTTGTCGTGCTGACCGGCTTCTGACGACAGATTGCCAGCACTCAGCGTCGGGTTGTCCACAGTTCTCGGCAGGAGGGCCCGCTCGCGCTCGGGAGTCACCATCCTCGGCGCATGGAACCCAGAATCCTCACCACGTCCGAGGCGTTGGCCCAGGGGGTGACGCCCGGCGTCCTGCGTGGGCCGTCGATGATCGCGCCGACCTCGGGGGTACGGATCGTCGGCGCCTGCGCCACTCTCGTGGACCGTTGCCAGGCGATCGCGCACACGCTCGACGGCACCGCCGCGTTCGCGCGGACGACAGCGCTCCGACTTCTCGGCGTCGAGGTGCCGTGGCAGCTCGAGCACGACGACCGGATCCACGTGGTCGTGCCGCGTCGCGGTGCTCGGCCGCAGCGGGCCGCCGTGACGTCGCACTTCTGCGGGCAGGATCGTCTCGACGTCGTGGACGTCGACGGGTTGCGGGTCACGTCGCCGGCGCAGACGTGGCTCCACCTCGCGCACGCGCTCACACCCGACGCCGTCGTCGTGCTCGGGGACGCGATGATGCGGCGTACGGAACCCCGGACCACGGTCCACGAGCTGCGCCACCTCATGGAGCGCACGTACAAGATGCGGGGGCTGGCGAGGTGCCGCCTTGCGATCGACCTGCTGCGGTCAGGCACCGACTCCAGCATGGAGACCCGGACCCGGCTGCTGCTCGTCCATGCCGGGCTGCCCTGTCCGCAGGTCAACCGGCCAGCCCTCGACGGGTCCGGCCGCTTCCTCGCCCTGCCCGACCTCTCCTACCCCGATCTCCGCATCGCGATCGAGTACGACGGCGACGTCCACCGGACCGACCCGGCGACCTGGCGCCGGGACGTCGAGCGGCGGCAGCGCTTGGAGGGCGCGGGCTGGATCATCATCACCGCGACCGCCGACGACGTGATCCGCCACCCCGAACGTCTGGTGAGCAGGGTGCAGGCGGCGCGGGCACGCCGTCGACTCCTCGTCAGCGAGCCCTGAGTGCTGGGTATTTGTCGTCCAGACCGGTAGACGACGACACATACCCAGCACTCAGCGTCAGACGACGATGTTGACCAGCTTCGGGGCGCGGACGATGACCTTGCGGACCTCGGCCCCGTCGATCGCGCGCACGACGTTCGGCTCGGCGAGCGCCGCAGCCTGCAGGTCTTCGTCGGAGATCGACGGCGGCACCTCGAGCCGGCCGCGGACCTTGCCCTTGACCTGCACGACGCACGTGACCGTGTCCTCGACGAGGTGCTGCGGGTCCGCCGTCGGGAACGGCGCGTGCGCGAGCGAGCTCTCGTGGCCGAGCCGCTGCCAGAGCTCCTCCGCGAGGTGCGGCGCGACGGGCGCGGTCATGAGCACGAGCGGCTCGACGGCCTCGCGCGGCACCCGGTCGAGCGACGTCAGGTGGTTGTTCAGCGTGATGAGCTTCGCGATCGCCGTGTTGGGGCGCATGTGCTCCATCTCGACGCGCACGTCCGCGATCGCACGGTGCACGGCGCGCAGCGTCTCGGGCGACGCCGGCTCGTCCGAGACGGTCGTCTCCCCGGTGTCTTCACTCACGACGTTGCGCCACAGCCGCTGCAGGAAGCGCTGCGACCCGACGACGGCGCGCGTCTCCCACGGGCGCGACAGGTCCAGCGGGCCCATCGACATCTCGTAGACGCGGAAGGTGTCGGCGCCGTACTCGGCGTACATGTCGTCGGGCGTGACGACGTTCTTGAGCGACTTGCCCATCTTGCCGTACTCGCGCAGCACGACCTCGCCGTTCCAGCGGTACACGACCTCGCCCGAGCCGTCCGCCGCGGGCTCCTCGACGACCTCGGCCGCCGGGACGTACTGGCCGCGCGCGTCCGTGAACGCGTACGCCTGCACGTAGCCCTGGTTGAAGAGCTGGTGGAACGGCTCGATGCTCGACACGTACCCCAGGTCGTAGAGGACCTTGTGCCAGAACCGTGCGTAGAGCAGGTGCAGCACGGCGTGCTCCACGCCGCCGACGTACAGGTCGACGCCGCCCGCGCGCCCGGCGGTCGCGTTGTGCTCCGGACCCATCCAGTAGCGCTCGAGCTCCGGGTCGACAACGGTCAGCTCGTCGGCACCGGTCGCCGCACCGTCGGCCACCGGCCCGCCCGCTGCCGAACCGGTCCACGCCGGGTCGAGGTAGCGCAGGTAGTACCAGCACGACCCCGCCCAGTTGGGCATGGTGTTGGTGTCGCGGCGGTACTGCTGCGGCCCGTCGCCCAGGTCGAGCGTGACGTTCACCCAGTCGGCGTTGCGGCCGAGCGGCGCCTCCGGGGAGGAGTCCGCGTCGTCGGGCTCGAACGTGCGCGGCGCGTAGTCGGGCACGTCGGGCAGGTCGACGGGCAGCATCGCGTCGGGGATCGCGACGGGCTGGTCGTTGGCGTCCCACACGATGGGGAACGGCTCGCCCCAGTAGCGCTGACGGCTGAAGAGCCAGTCGCGCAGGCGGTACGTCGTGGTGCCCTCGCCGAGACCCTTCGCGACGAGCCACTCGGTGATCGCGCGCTTGGCGGCGGGCACGTCGAGCCCGTCGAGCGACACCTCGTCGTTGGACGACGCGACGATCTCGCCGTCGCCCGTCCACGCGCCCGTGAAGCCCTCGGGGAAGCCGTCGGCGGGCCGGACGGTGTGCACGACGGGCAGCCCGAACGCCTCCGCGAACGCGAAGTCGCGCTCGTCGCCGCCGGGGACGGCCATGATCGCGCCGGTGCCGTAGCCCATGAGGACGTAGTCGGCGGTGAAGACGGGGATGGTCGCGCCGTTGACCGGGTTGACCGCGAGGTGGCCCGTGAAGACGCCGGTCTTCTTCCCGGCGTCGGCCTGCCGCTCGACCGCGGTCTTCGCCGCGGCCTCGCGCCGGTAGGCGGCGACGGCCTCGACCGGCGAGCGGTGCCCGCCCGTCCATGCCGACGACGTCCCGTCGGGCCAGTGCGCGGGCACCTCGTCGAGCAGGGGGTGCTCGGGCGAGACGACCATGAACGTCGCGCCGAACAGCGTGTCGGGTCGCGTCGTGAAGACCTCGACCTGCGTCCCGGACTCCGCGGCGGCGTCGTTGGCGCCGTCCGCGGAGCCGAGCACCGCGAAGCGCACCAGGGCGCCCTCGCTGCGGCCGATCCAGTTCCGCTGCATCGCCGTGACCTTCTCGGGCCAGTCGATGAGGTCGAGGTCGTCGGCAAGGCGGTCCGCGTACGCGGTGATCCGCATCTTCCACTGGCGCAGGCTGCGCTGGAACACGGGGAAGTTGCCGCGCTCCGAGCGACCGTCGGCCGTGACCTCCTCGTTCGCGAGGACGGTCCCGAGCCCCGGCGCCCAGTTCACGGGCGACTCGTCGACGTACGCGAGGCGCTGCGGGTCGATCACCGCTCGGCGCTGCACGGGCGTGAGCGAGGCCCAGTCCGCACCCTCCTCGACGCCGTCGACGCCGCCGGGCACGGGGCGAGACCCGTCGGCGTACTGCGCCTCGAGCTCCGCGATGGGGCGCGCGCGGCCGCGACCGCCGTCGGGGCGCTCCGCCTCCGAGTCGTACCAGGAGTCGAAGATCTGCAGGAAGATCCACTGCGTCCAGCGCACGTACTCGGGGTCGATCGTCGCGAACGAACGACGCGAGTCGTGCGCGAGGCCGAGGCGGCGCAACTGGCGCCGCATGTTGACGATGTTCGCCTCGGTCGTCGTGCGCGGGTGCTGGCCCGTCTGCACGGCGTACTGCTCGGCGGGCAGGCCGAACGCGTCGTAGCCGAGGGCGTGCAGCACGTTGTCGCCGCACATGCGGCGGAAGCGCCCGACGACGTCGGTCGCGATGTACCCGAGCGGGTGGCCGACGTGCAGCCCCGCACCCGAGGGGTACGGGAACATGTCCATGATGAAGTACGGGCTCGAGCCGGCGGGGCCGTTCCCCTCGCCGTCGGTGAGGTCACCCGTCGGGTTCGCGGCGAAGAACGTCCCGCGCTGCTCCCACAGCTCCTGCCACTTGAGCTCGATCTGCTCCGCGAGCGCCGGGGTGTACCGGAAGGCGGGCTGGCCGGAGGCGTGCGTGATCTCGGTGGTGTCAGGGGTGGTCACGCGGCCGATTCTACCGACCGTCCGCAGGCCCGACGGCGGTCCCCCGACCGGGCGCACCGTGGCAGGATGTGCGCGTGATCGTGGTGACGACGAACGAGGTCCCGGGGTACCGCATCGACGCCGTGCTGGGCGAGGTGATGGGCATGACCGTGCGCAGCGCCAACATGGGCGCCAACTTCGTCGCGGGGTTCCGCGCCATCGGCGGCGGGGAGGTCAAGGAGTACACCCAGCTCGTCTACGAGTCGCGCCAGGAGGTCATGCACCGCATGGTCCAGGAGGCGCAGCGCCGGGGCGGGAACGCCGTCGTCGGCATGCGGTTCGACACGGGCGAGATCGCGCAGTCGTTCTCCGAGGTCTGCGCGTACGGGACGGCGGTCGTCGTCTCGCCGATCCCGGCGGGCCAGCCGGGTGCGACGTCGCAGTCCGCGCACCAGGCGTCGGCCGCACCCGCGCCCGCCTACGGCACCCAGGGCGGGCCCCAGGACAGCGCCCCGGACCAGCCCGCCTGGCGCTGAGGACCGACCGCTCGCCGTCGCGCACGACGACGCACCCGTCGGCCGCGCGCCCGCCCGTCGGCGGCGCGCCGCCCGACGTCCCGAGGTCCGTGCCGCCTCAGAGGCTCGTGAGGATGTACTGGCCCATGACCAGGAAGACCCACGCGACGAGCGCCACGTAGCCGATCGCGAGGAACAGGTGCCGGTTGCCGACGACCGTCCGGCGCACGCCGTCGCTCGCGGGCAGGAAGCCCTCCTGCACCGCGTGGACCACCTGGTACCAGAACAGCGGCAGCATGACGGCCCAGACGACCATGCACCACGGGCACAGGCGCACGAGGGAGTACAGGCTCGTCCAGACGAGGAAGACGATGAGCGCGAGCGCGAGCGTCGTCACGGCGAGGAGCGACAGCCAGTACCACCGCGGGAGGCGCGCTCCGGTGAGGACGACGACGCCCGTCGTGATGACGACCGCGAAGCCGGCGATCCCGAGCAACGGGTTCGGGAACCCGAGGAGCGATCCCTGCCAGGACCCCATGGCCGGACCGCAGTCCACGAACACGCTGAGCGTGCAGGACAGGGCGTGGTCGGGGTCGATCAGCGTCAGATAGCGCTCGACGGTCAGGTCGGCGGAGGCGAAGAAGCCGATCGCCCCGAGGACGACGAGCAGCCAGCCGATCGTCCGCGCGCTCATCGGGCGCGGCCCGTCCGGGTGCAGCCGCTCGAGCTCGTCCGGACCGGACTCGTCCGTCGCGTCGACAGGGGCGCTCTTGCTCACGGGGACGCTCCTCGTGGGTCGCCGGCTCGCGCCGGACCGTCGTGGTCGCGCCGACGGCGCGGTGGGCACAACTTACCGCGACTCGCTGGGACGCGGCTGTGAGGTCAGCGGCGAGCGGACGGCGTCGGGCAGGGTGGCGACGACGACGCCGGCCGGGCGGCGACCGAACACGAGGATGATCACGAGCCCGGCGAGCGTGAGCGCGACGCCCGTCCACGCGGGAGCGAGGTAGCCCCAGCCGGCCGCGATGACGAGCCCGCCGAGGAACGCGCCGTTGGCGTTGCCGACGTTGAGCGCGGAGTGGCACAGCGCCGCACCGAGCGACGGGGCGGACGGCGAGAGGTCCATGAGGCGCGTCTGGAGCGAGAGACCGAGCACCTGCGACGTGACGCCCAGCAGGAAGAGCGCGACGACCGCCGGGACGGGGTGCTCACCGGTGAGGGCGAAGAGCACGAGCGCCGCCGCGGTCGAGACGAAGCCGAGGTACACGGTGCGCATCACCGACCGGTCGGCGAGCCTGCCGCCGAGCAGCGTGCCGACCGTCATCCCGACGCCGAAGACCGCGAGGACGATCGGGACCGCACCCGTCGCGAGGCCGGTCACGCGGGTGATCGTCGGCTCGACGTACGAGTAGACGGCGAACATGCCGCCGAACCCGATCGACGCGGCGACGAAGCCGATCCACAACGGTGCGTTGCGCAGCGCGGCGAGCTCGCGGCGGGCGCTCGACGCCTCGTGCCCCGCGCCGGCGGGGACGAGCCGCCAGAGCGCGACGAGCGTGGC
Source organism: Cellulosimicrobium sp. PMB13 (assembly GCF_051294865.1). NCBI lineage: Bacteria > Bacillati > Actinomycetota > Actinomycetes > Micrococcales > Promicromonosporaceae > Cellulosimicrobium > Cellulosimicrobium sp. PMB13. The sequence goes on from NZ_CP145910.1 coordinate 3,636,606, forward strand.
CAGCCCCAGGACCCCGACCAGGACGAACGCGGCGCGCCACCCGAGCTGCTGCCCGACGTACGTCGACAGCGGCACCCCGACGACGTTCGCGACGGTCAGGCCCGTCATCATCATCGCGACCGCATGACCTCGCCGGCCGGGACCGACGACGGCCGCACCGACCGCGGCACCGACGCCGAAGAACGCGCCGTGCGGCAGCCCGGCGAGGAACCGTCCGGCGACGAGGGTCTCGATGCTGCCCGCGGTCGCGGAGAGCACGTTCGCGACGGCGTAGAAGCCCATGAGCGCGAGGAGCAGCGTCTTGCGCGGCATGCGGGCCGCGAGGACGGTGAGCAGCGGCGCCCCGACGACGACGCCGACGGCGTACGCCGTGATCGCGTGACCGGCGGTGGGGATCGACACGTCGAGGTCGGTCGCGATGTCGGAGAGCAGGCCCATCGTGGCGAACTCGGTCGTCCCGATGGTGAAGCCGCCGAGGGCGAGCGCGAGGAGCGCGGGCCCGGTCCGCGGTGCCGTCATGGTTCTCCCGGGGTCGTCGAGGTGGTCGAGGTGGCGCGGTCGAATCGATTCGACCGCCGTCGGCGACATCGACGACGAGAAGGAAGGTGAGGTGGTCAGTCTAGGCGGAGACGGCCGCGTCCCGCACGACCCACACGTGCCCGGCCGCGCGCAGACCGAGCTGCGACGGCGCCGTCGGCCCGGCCCCCGCACCCGCACCCGCACCCGCACCCGCACCCGACCAGGCGAGCGTCAGCGTGCCCGCGTACTCGCGCCGCTCGGTGACCGCGACGCGCGTGTCCAGGCCGACGCCCAGCTCGGCGAGGTAGCGCAGGACGTCCGGGTCGGCGTCGGAGATCCGCACGACGACGCCCTCGTCCCCCGCGACGAGCTCCGCGAGCGGCACGGCGGGCGGGCGCACCACCACGCCGTCGGCGCTCGGGATCGGGTCGCCGTGCGGGTCCCGCGTGGGACGGCCGAGACGGGCGTCGATGCGCTCGACCATGAGGTCCGAGACGGCGTGCTCGAGCACCTCGGCCTCGTCGTGGACCTCGTCCCACCCGTACCCGAGCTCGGAGACGAGGTAGGTCTCGAGCAGCCGGTGCCGGCGCACCATCGCGAGGGCGAGCAGCCGCCCCCGCTCGGTGAGGGCGATCGCCCCGTACGGCGCGTGCTCGAGCAGCCCCTGGGCGCTCAGGCGCCGCACGGTCTCCGAGACGGTCGACGCCCCGACGCCCATGCGCTCGGCGAGGAGCTTGGTGGTGACGCGCTCGTCGGACCACTCCTGGGCGGACCAGACGACCTTGAGATAGTCCTGGGCCACGGGCGTGAGGTCGTCGGGGCGGTCCACGCGACCACCCTAGGCCACGGCCACCGGCGTCGGTCAGCCCGAGGATCGGGACAGGGCGAGGCTGACCTCGACCGTGCCCTCGTCGCGCACCTCGACCGGCGCGAGCTGCGGGGCGCCGATGCCGTAGTCGGAGAACCGGACGGCGATCGCACCGTGGACCTGCAGCCCCTCGCCCGAGCGCTGGACCTCGAGGGCGACGGTCACCGGCTCGGTGACGTCGCGCAGGGTCAGGGTCCCGCTCGCCTCGAGCAGCACGGGTCCGGGCGCGTCCTCGACCGCGGTCACGTCGAGCGGTGTCGTGAGGGCGAAGACCGACGTCGGGTAGACGTCGACCTCGAGCACGCGCCGCAGGAGGGCGTCCTCGACGGCGTCCCCGGTCGTGAGGGTCGCGGTCGCGACCTCGACGCGCGACGTCGTCGCCTCGCCCGACACGACCTCCACCGCACCGGTCACGTCCTGCGTGCTGCCGACGACCGTCGCCTCGTCCCGGGGGACGCCGAGGCGCTCGGCACGGAACCCGGCCGCGGAGCCCGGTCCGACGACCCAGCGCCCGTCGACGTCGAACGGGCCCGGCGCCGGTGACTCGACGGCGGGCGACGTCTCCCCCGGCGACTGCAGACCGAGCGGCGGCGGCGTGCGACCCTCGGTGAGCTCGCTGTACACGAAGGGGGCGAGCAGCAGCACGACGAGCGCGAGGACGACGCTGACGACGACCCAGCGCGTGGACCTGCTCATGAGCACCATCCTGCCGCGCCTCGAGGCGGCCCGACGCCAGCGACGCGCACGAGCGGACTCACTCCTCCGCGGCCGGGGCCGGGTCCGCGGGTGCCGGCCACGCGAGTCGCGGCCAGACCGTCGCCGACGCGTCCGTGCCGACCTGCACGAGCTGCCAGTCGAGGATCCGGCGCTGCTGCGGGTCGAAGCGCAGCACGGTCATCTCCGCGGTCCCCTTGAGCGGCCCGACGCGGAGCTGGTCCTTCACGGCACCCGCCGTGCTCCCGCTCACGTAGCGCACCCCGCCGCCCATGCGCTCCGGCCCGGACCGCGTGTGCATGTGCCCGGAGATCTGGTTCGGCACGCAGCCCGACTCGATCGCGTCGTTGCCCATGCGCGGCGTGTGGATCATGAGCAGGTCGATGCCGTCACCGTCCTCCTGCTCCGTGCAGGCCGTCTCGGCGAGGCGCGCCGCGTACTCCTCGGGCGTCTCCTCGCGCGCGGGCTGCGCGGCGGCGGCGAGCCGAGTCTCGAGCGGGTCGCGGTCCCCGAGGATACGGATGCCCTCGATCTCGACGACCTCGCCGTCGAGCACGACCTGGCCATGGCCGCGCTCCTGCGCGGACGTCTCGACGCTGTCGTGGTTACCGTCCGCGACGACCGTCGTCACGCCGTTCGGGATCGCGCCGGCAAACGCGTCGACGCAGAACGACTCCACGGCGGTCCCGTTCATGGTCGTGTCCCCGGCGTTGAGCACGACGCTCGCACCCGAGCCCTCGACGACGGTGCGGATGAGCGGCGCCATCCCGACGTTGCAGTGCAGGTCCGAGATGACGACGAGGGTCACGAGGTCCTCCTCGGCCGCCGGCTCCGGCGACGTCGGCGTCCCTGCCGCCGTCGCGTCGTCGGTCGCCTCGTCGGTCGCCGCATCGGTCGACTCATCGCTCGACTCGGCCGTCGGCCCGTCGTCCGGCGCGATCGTCGCGACGGCGCGCTCGCCGTCGGTCCGCTCGCCTCGCGCGACCGCGGCGGCGTTGAGCCGCTGGATGGTCTGCCGCCGGTCCCAGGCGGTGACGAGGTTGTCGTTCGCCTCGGCGTAGAAGTCCTCGTTCTCGCGGTAGAAGTCGAGGACGAGCGAGCCGTAGGTGTCGACGACGCCCGCGAGGCGCCCGGTGATGCGCGCGCCCTCGAGCGGCGTGCCCGCGAACACGGCGGAGGCCGGCTGCCCCTCTCTGCGCGAGGACGCGGGGTCGCTCGACGAGAGGGACGCCGCGACGAGGCCTACCAGGACGACGCTCGCGGTGATCTCGAACGTCCGAGGCGCGGTGACCGCCGTGAGCTCGCGACGCCGCGCCGCACCGAGCAGCGCGTACAGGCCCGCGCCGCCCGCGGCGACGACGAGGATCGCGAAGCCGGTGCGGCGCAGGGCGTCGACGACGAGGGCGCGCGCGACCGACCCGATCGTCTCCTGGGGCCCGCCGAAGAAGCGCAGGTAGTCCTCGAGGTCCTGCGACAGCCCTTCCAGGGTGTCGGCCTGCCCGACGGCGGTCAGGTCCGCCGGGATCTCCTGGACCGTGACGTCGGCGCCGAGCCCGAGCGGCAGCGGTGACTCGATCTGCAGCGTGCCGAGCGGCCCGAGGTCCACGACGACGAGACCGTCGGTCGTCACCTCGTACGTCGCCTCGTGCGGGCCGAGGCTGCGCTCGGCGGTCGCCGTCGTGACCCCCCACACGACGCACGGCACGAGGGCGGCGATGATGCCCAGGGTCCAGCGGACCCAGCGGGGCGGGGTGCGGTGCGGGGTGCTCATCACCGCCCAGCCTCCCGGATCGGCCACCGTGCCGCCAACCCGGGCACCAGGATCAGGCCCGCGCGTCGCGCAACGTGACGAGTGCCACACCTGCGGCGACGAGCATGAGCACGACGCCGATGAGCGACGTCACGCCGACGCCGCTGCCGAACGCGGCGTGCGCCGAGTCCAGCAGCGCCTGGGCCTGCCCTGCGGGCAGCGTGCCGGCCACCTGTGTCGCTCCCCCGAGGGTCTCGGCCGCTGCGGCGGCGTCCGCCGCGGGCACTCCCGCGGGGACGACCACGTTCGCGTGGTACGACGCGGTGAGGATGCTGCCGAGCACCGCCGTGCCGAGCACGGCCCCGACCTCGTAGGCCGTCTCGGAGATCGCGGACGCCGCGCCCGCCTTCTCGGCGGGCACCGAGGACACGATGAGGTCGTTGGACACGGTCTCGGCCGCGCCGACGCCGAAGGACAGCACGACGAACGCGACGACGAGCAGCGCGAGCGTGCTCTCCCCGGCACCCGCCGCGACGATCGCGTACCCCGCCGCGGAGAACAGCAGCGCCACGGCGACGACCCGTGCCGGGCGCACGCGCCGGACGACCTTCACCACGCCGAGCCCCGCGACGACCATGAGCACGAGCCCCGGCAGCAAGGCGATCCCCGCCTGCATGGGCGACAGGCCGAGCACGAGCTGCACGTCCTGCGACACGAAGAACAGGAAGCCGACGAGCGAGAACACCGAGAGCAGGTTGACCAGCACGGCACCGCTGAACGCGCCGCGCGTGAACAGGCGCACGTCGAGCATCGGGTCCGGGCGGCGCAGCTGGCGCCGGACGAACAGGGTCCCGGCCGTGAGCCCGACGGCGACGCTCGCCAGGGCGAGACCGCTCACCCCGGACTTCGCGAGCGTCTTGATCCCGTAGACGATCGGGGTCATCGTCGCCATGACGAGAAGGATCGACCACACGTCGACCCGCCCGGGAGCCGGGTCGCGCGACTCGGGCACGAAGAGCGGCGCGAGGACGAGCAGCAGGACGAGCACGGGGACGGCGAGGAGGAAGACCGATCCCCACCAGAAGTGCTCGAGGAGGAAACCGCCGACGATCGGGCCCAGCGCCGAGCCCGCCGCGAACCCGGCGGCCCAGATCGCGATGGCAAGACGCCGCTCCTCCCGGTCGGTGAAGACGTTCCGCAGGAGCGAGAGCGTCGACGGCATGAGCATCGCGCCGAAGAACCCGAGGCCCGCACGCGTGGCGACGAGCGCCTCCGCGCTCGGGGCGTACGCGGCGACGACGGACACCGCGGCGAAGCCCACCGCACCGGCGAGCAGGAGGCGGCGTCGCCCGATGCGGTCGGCGAAGGAGCCCATCGGCACGAGCAGGCCGGCGAGCACGAGCGGGTAGATGTCGATGATCCACAGCAGCTGCGTCCCCGTGGGGCGCAGCGCCTCGGAGATCTGGGGCAGCGCGAAGCTGAGCACCGTGTTGTCGATCGACACGAGCAGCACGGGGAGCATGAGCACCGCGAGCGCGAGCCACCGGCGCGCCGCGCCGGGCGCGGCTGCGGTGGGGGCGTCCGGGCGGATCGCGGGGCGGTTGAGCTGGGTCGCCGTCACGACGAGGTCCTTCCACGACAGCGGACGGCCGGGGCGACGCGGTGGCGTCGAACTTCCGGACCGTCCAGACGGTACAGTAACGCGCTCCAGCGTCCTTCGTCATCCCGAGACGGCTGTGACGCTCGGCACCGCGCGCGTCCTGTGCCGCCCTCGCTCTCACGACGATGCCGCCGGTGACCTGTCGCGACTACCCTCGACGCCATGCCCCCGCCCCCCGCCGCCCGCGCCAAGGTCCTGCGCGCGTTCGCCGCTCTCCTCGTCGAGCACGGTGAGCGCGCCGCGACGCTCGAGGCCGTGGCCGAGCGCGCCGGCGTCTCCAAGGGCGGCCTGCTCTACCACTTCGGGTCGAAGGACGCGCTCGTCGACGGCCTGGTCGACCACCTGCGCGAGCTCACCGACGCCGACGTCGCCGTGATGCGCGCGGCGCCCGAAGGCCCGGTCGACTACCTGCTGCGCACGTCGACCGTCGTCGACGGCGAGTTCGAGCTCGTCTACCTCGCCGTCTCACGGCTCGCTCAGGGCGCCTACCCGCGCGCCCGCGCCGCGCTCGACGGCGCGCACGACGCCTGGACGCGCGCCGTCCTCGACGAGGTCGGTGACCCCGTCGTCGCACGCGCCGTCGTGCTCATCAGCGACGGCCTCTACGCGCACGCCGCCTTCGACGGCGCCGTCCTGGACCCGGGCGGGTCAGCACCGGTCCGCCCGCCCTCGGGCGGCGACGACACAGAGGGACTCACCTTCCGAGCGCCGCGCCGGGGAGACGACGTGGACGACCTGCTCGCGCTCGTCGCCGAGATCGTCGCGATGCGTCGCTGACATCGCGCTCCGGCGAGGGAGCGCGCCGGAGCGCGATGGCGTTCGGGCGAGCGCCTACCCTCCGACCCACGCGGTGACGACACGCTCCCTCGTCACGACCTGGCCTTCCACGTCGGTGGCGAAGCTGACCGCGACCGGCACGCCCTGAAACTCCGACGCCCGGACCGCGAACGACTGGTACGCGCTCGCACCGGGGGCGACATCCCGGAAGGTGCGGGTGCCGAAGTGCGTCGTCACCGTGATCTCTGCCGCGGTGTCGTCCTCGTTGAGCACACGCACAGCGAGGTAGATGTTCCCGGCGAGCCGACGCTCGCGAGCGTCCACACTGAAGTGCGGCCCCGGGTCGTCGGCGCACGGATCGGCTGTCGGCGCGTCCTCCCACACGGCGCGGTAGTAGCGGGAGTAGGTCCACCCGTCCACCCACACCGACGCCCCGAACGCCAGGTCGACGTCGTCCAGCCGCCAGTCGGGCGTGTGGTGGGGCGAGACCGTCCCGTCCTCGTTCGAGATCCACGCCGGCCACGGCTGGCGGCTCTCGAAGGGCTGACCGAAGCCTCCGCCCCCGTACACGACGTCGTCGTAGCCGCCGTTCGGGCCCACCCACTCCATCTCGAGCGAGTCGTCGCCGGCACCGGGCGGCGGCGTAACGACGACGTCGACGGAGGGCACACCATCGACGCAGACCGGGGTCACGGAGACCACGTCGAGGTCGCAACGGGGTCGGACGACGGAGTTCCAGTCCAGCAGGACCTGGTTCTCGACCACGACCTGTCCGTCCACGACCAGTCGCCACTCCTCGAGCTCTTGCAAGGAAGGGAAGAGGTAGCCGGGCGCGGCGGTCGCCACGATCCCCTCGGGCGTGCGCGCGTAGGAGATCGACTCGGTGTCGGCAGGCAGCGGGACGTCGTCGGGCGTCGCTTCGCACGCGGTCAGCACGGCCGGCGTCTCCGGGTGCACCGTCTCGGGTTCCGTCCAGCACTCGACCGAGGTCCCGGACTCGACCCGATCGAACACGTCGTCAGCCGCGTCGAGCACGACCGTCCAGTCGTGGGTCGTGGTCCCGTCGAGCACGTACGACTCCCAGAAGTAGCCACCCTCGTCGGTGCTCCCCTCCCCGACGGTCTGGCCGGCGACGGACACGACGACCGCCGTACCAGCCGGGTAGCCGCTCACGTTCACCGACAGCTGGTCGCAGTAGGCGAAGACTTCCACCCGCAGGTTCGGGTCGGAGTCGCACGGTTCTGTCACTCCTTCCCAGGAGAGGTCGAGCGCGTCGTCCTCGGCGTCCAGGGTGACGGACCAGGTGTGCGCGACGGTCCAGTCGAGCGGCCAGACGTTCCAATAGTTGCCGTCGACCGGATCGTCGGCGACGGTCTCCCCGTCGAGCGAGAACAGGACCCGAGAACCCTCGGGGTAGGACGACACGTTCGCCGTGACCTCCCCGCACGAGGCCGAGGCGTCGGCGTTCCGGTACGGATCGGTGTCGCACGGCGTCGTCGTGCCGCCGTCGGAGAAGTCTCCCTCCGCGCCGTCGGGCGCATCGACGACGACGCTCCATTCGTGCGGCGTCGACCAGTCGACCTCGTACCAGGAGGAGAACCACCCGTCCTCGAGGGTCGCGTCCTCGACGGTGTTCCCGTCGATCACGATCGACACCGTGGTGCCGGCCGGGTATTCCTGAAAGCTGACGTAGACGGTGGAGCAGGAGGTCTGGACCTCCTGCGTGGCTGCGGAGGCGGGGGCCGCGGTGGCGACGCCCAGCCCGCCGAGGGCCAACACCGTCCCGACGGCGCTGGCGATGAGCTTCTTCACTCGGTTCGTGGTCCTTCACGAAAGGACGGCGCGGGCCGTCGCGGGACTGACTCGCGCATTCAACCAGACCCCGGACTCTCTGGACATACCTCGCTCGCGTCCGATTGCGGGCGCCCCCGGCCGGTCCTCACGAAACGCGCTGCGGTCAGCCGTCGTACGCGGCGCGCAGCGGCCCGAGGTCGAGCTTGGCCTGCGTCATCATGACGTCGACGACGCGCTGGACCTTGGCGCCGTCCGGGTCCTGCAGCATCGCGAGGAACTCGGTGGGCACGATCTGCCACGAGAGCCCGAACTTGTCCTTGAGCCACCCGCACTGCGACTCCTGACCGCCGTCCGCGGTGAGGACGTCCCAGTACCTGTCCACCTCGTCCTGGGAGTCGCACTCGACGACGAACGACACCGCTTCCGTGAAGGGGAACTGCGGGCCGCCGTTGATGGCGGCGAACCGCTGCCCGGCGAGCTCGAAGTCGGCGGAGACGACCGTCCCGTCGGGCTGGCGGAACATCTCGCCGACCTTCGCGTCGGGGAACACGCCCGTGTAGAACTCCACGGCCTCCTCGAGGTTCATGTCGAACCACAGGCTCGGGACGATCGCTCGCATGGTGCCTCCTCGTGTCGGGCACGGCCCGCCCGGGCCGTCAGGAGGTACGACGGCGCCCGGTCCCCGAACTCATCGCCTCGACGTCGTACCCCGTCCGGCCCGAGGTGCCTCAGGCGGACGCCTTCTTGCGCGTGCTGGTCGTCGCCTTCTTGGTCGTCGACCCCGCGCTCTTCGTCCCGGACGCGCTCTTGGTACCGGAGGCGCTCTTCGTCCCCGACTTCGCCGCCGTCTTCGAGCCCGAGGACGCGGTCTTCCTCGTCGACGACGACGAGGAGGAGGACGAGCCTGAGCCGCCCTTCCCGGAGGAGCCGGCCTTCGCCGTCGTGCCCGACCCACCGGACGACCGGGACGACGACCCCGACGAACCGGAGGAGCCCGACGAGCCCTTGCCGCTCTTCGACGACGCGACGGACTTGCGCAGCGCCTCCATGAGGTCGATGACCTCGGCGCCCTCGCCCTCCTGCGCCTGCTCGCCGAACGTCTCGGCGACGTCGATCGCGTCGCCCTGCTCGAGCTTGGCGTCGATGAGCTGGCGGAGCTGGGCCTGGTAGTCGTCCTCGTAGTCCTCGGGCGTGAAGTCCGCCTCGAAGCTCGCGACGAGCTGCGACGACATCGCGAGCTCCTTGTCGGTGACCTTGGCCTCGTCGTCGAGCGAGGGGAACGCGGCGTCGCGCACCTCGTCGGCCCACAGGAGCGTCTGGATGACGAGCACGTCGTCACGCACGCGCAGCGCGGCGAGCCGCGTGCGCTGGCGCAGCGCGAACTTCACGATCGCGGTCCGGTCGGTCTCCTCGAGCGTGCGCCGCATGAGCACGTACGCCTTGTTGGACTTCGAGTCGGGCTCGAGGTAGTAGCTGCGGTCGAGCAGCAGCGGGTCGATCTGGTCGCTCGGGACGAACTCGACGACCTCGATCTCGCGGCTGCGCTCGGCGGGCAGGGCGTCGAGGTCCTCGCCCGTGAGCACGACGGTCTGCTCGCCGTCGGTGTACGCCTTCGCGATGTTCTCGTAGGGCACGACCTCGCCGTCGATCTCGCACACGCGCCGGTAGCGGATGCGTCCGCCGTCCTTGTCGTGCACCTGGTGCAACGGCACGTCGTGGTCCTGCGTCGCGGAGTACACCTTGACGGGGACGTTGACGAGCCCGAACGTGATGGCGCCCTTCCAGATGGCCCTCATCCGTCCATGGTGGCGTGCGACGCGCCCGGACGCGACCCCTCGGGGGCTCGTCCGCGTGTGGGTGGCCCGCGGAAGGATGGGACGGTGGCGACGACGACCGGGGGACGACAGATGGCTGGGACACGTGCCAGCGGCGGGACCCGCTTCGAGTTCGAGGCCGAGCTGTGGCGCTGGGAGGCGCGCACGGACAGCTGGGTCTTCGCGGCGCTGCCGGAGGACGTGAGCGACGAGATCGCCGAGCTGCCCCTGCCGCCCGCCGGGTTCGGCTCCGTCAAGGTCGAGGTGACGATCGGCGCCACGCGCTGGTCGACGTCCGTCTTCCCGGACGCGGGCCGCAAGACCTACGTGCTCCCCGTCAAGGCCGCCGTCCGCCGGGCGGAGCAGGTCGACGTGGGGGACGTCGTCCGGATCGGCGTCGAGACCCTGCTCTGAACGACCTCAGCCCAGGACGCCCAGGTGGAGCGCGCGCAGCACGGCGCGCGTGCGGTCCCGCGCCCCGAGCTTCAGCAGCACCGTCGACACGTGGTTCTTCACCGTCCCCTCGGCGAGGAACAGGGCGTGCGCGATCTCGCGGTTCGAGTAGCCGGCCGCGACCAGTCGCAGCACCTCGAGCTCGCGCTCGGTGAGGTCCTGGGAGGGAGGGCCGTCGTCCTCCCCCGGGTCGGCCGCCGCCCCTGACCGCACCGCGCGCAGGAGCCGGTCCGTGATCGACGGCTGGACGAGGGTCCCGCCGTCGGCGAGCGCGCGGACCGCTCCCGTGAGCTGCTCGAGCGTCACGTCCTTGAGGAGGTAGCCGCGGGCGCCGGCCCGGAGCGCGCGCAGCACGAGCTCGTCGTCGTCGAACGTGGTGAGGACGAGCGCCGGGGTCTCGATCCCGCTCTCGCGCATCGCCTCGAGCGCCCAGATCCCGTCGTGGCGCGGCATGCGCAGGTCCAGCAGCAGGACGTCCGGCGCGTGCTCGCGCACGGCCGCGAGCGCCGTCATGCCGTCCTCGGCCTCCGCGACGACCTCGACGTCGGGCGCGATCTCCAGGAGGCTGCGGATGCCCTGGCGCACGAGCGTCTGGTCGTCGACGAGCAGGACACGGATCACCGCACGACCTCGCGCGGCAGGAGCCTCGCGGGCGGGTCGGCGAGCGTGACCTCGACGCGGAAGCCCGACGCGCCGTCGACGCGCACGGTCCCGCCGAGGGCTTCGACGCGCTCGGCGAGGCCCTGCAGGCCGTGACCGGGCTCGACGCGGTGCGCGCCCCGCCCGTCGTCCTGCGCGACGAGGCGGACCCGGCCGTCGGCGGCGAGGCCGACGTCGAGGGTCAGCTCGGTGGCCTCGGCATGGCGCAGGGTGTTCGTGACGACCTCCTGCACGGCGCGCACGAGCACGACGGTCTGCTCCTCGTCGACCGCGACGTCGTCGGCCACGCGGACCCGCACGCGTGGGGTCGGCACCCGCTCGACGACCGACTCGATCGCCTCCTCCAGGCTCGGCGCGCGGCGCCGCAGCTCCCCCACGGTGGCGCGCACGTCGCCCAGGAGCTCGCGCGCGACGGCCTTGGCGCGCAGCACGTGCTCGCGAGCGCGGTCGCCGTCCTGGTGGCTCGCGGTCTCGAGCTCGAGGGCGAGCACCGTGAGCTGGTGGCCCAGCACGTCGTGCAGCTCGCGCGCGATGCGCAGGCGCTCGTCGGACCGGGTCGACACGTCGCGCAGCACGGCGGCCGCGCGCAGCTCGACGTGTGCTGCGGCGAGCTGCTCGCGCATCGTCCGCTCCCGCCGCAGCGCGAGCGTCGACCCGACGCTGGCGACCTGGATGAGCAGGTAGATCGCCCCGCCGAGCACGGCGTCGGTGGGACTCCCGCGGACTCCTGCGGAGACCGCGACGACGACGACGTTCACGACCACCACGACGGCCGTCACGCGCACCGGGACCACGTACACGCTCACGGCAGCGACGGCGACGAGCAGGATCGGCAGCCAGCCGGCGCCCGGGGCGGTGAGGACGAGGACGCCGACGAGCACGACCTGCACGCCGAGCAGCAGGTAGGCGCGCGCGGTCGCGAACCGTGCCCCGAGCACGAGCCACGCGGTCACGGCGACGAACGCGGCGAACGCGGTGAGCCAGGCGCCGACGGGGATCGTCAGGGACTCCGGCGCGGCGGCGGGGACGAGCGCGCCGAGGCCGAGCACCACGACGAGCATCGCGATGCCGGCCCAGATCTCGGGGTCGGTGCGTCGCATCTCCTCACCCTACGGACCGCGGGGCGTGCCGCCACGTGCCGGAAGTCATGGTCGGAGCCCGTGACGTCCGGCACGCGCGCACCGCTCGTCCCGCTCCGTAGCGTCGAGGGACCGCTCGCGGACCGGCCGCGGGATGCGGACCACGACCGACCGGAAGGACGGGCCGATGAGCGCCGTCGACGCACGGAACCTGACGAAGAGCTACCGCCGCAAGCACGGGACGACGGTGGCGGTCGACGACGTGAGCCTCGTCGCCGCCGAGGGCGAGATCCTCGGGATCCTCGGGCCCAACGGCGCGGGCAAGACCACGACGGTCGAGATGGTCGCCGGGGTGCGCCGGCCGGACGGCGGCTCGGTGCGCGTCGCCGGCCTCGACCCCTTCACCGAGCGTGCCGCGGTGCGCCGGGTGCTGGGCGTCCAGCTCCAGTCCGGCTACCTGCACGGCGCGCTCACGGTGCGCGAGCTCGCGCACCTGTACCGCTCGTTCTACGGGGCGGGGCACGACCCGGACGACCTCGTCACCACGCTCGGCCTCGACGAGCAGCGTGACGTGCGCTACGAGAAGCTCTCGGGCGGTCAGCAGCAGCGCGTGGCGATCGTCCTCGCGCTCGTCGGCGACCCGCGCGTCGTCGTCCTCGACGAGCTGACCACGGGCCTGGACCCGCAGGCGCGCCGCCAGGTGTGGGGCGTGGTCGAGCGGCTGCGCGACGACGGCGTCACGGTCCTGCTGGTCTCCCACCTCATGGAGGAGGTCGAGCGGCTGTGCGACCGCGTGACCCTGCTCGACGGCGGCCGCGTCGTCGCGCACGACACGCCCGCCGGTCTGGTCGCCGGAGCCGGGCTGGACCAGCGCGTGCGCTTCCGCGTCGCGGCGCGGCTCTCGCCCGGTCTCCTGGACCGCGTGCCCGGCGTCGACGGTGTGGAGGTGCGCGGCGAGCAGGTCGTCGTGACGGGGCACGGCGAGCTGCTCCAGGAGGTGAGCACCGCGCTCGTGCGGGCCGGGGTGGTCGCGACGGAGACCCGGCTCGAGCGCGCGACGCTCGACGACGCGTTCCTCGCCCTCACCGGTCGCCCGCTGGGCGACGACCCCACCCGCGCCACGACCGAGGAGGCCGCCTGATGTCCACCACCGCCCCCGCCACCACGCCCGTCGCGCGCGCCGCCACAGGGCCGGGCCCGCGCGCGTGGGCCGCGCTCGTCGTCGCCGAGGCGAAGATGGTCGTGCGCGACACGGCCGGGCTGGTCATGCCCTTCGGCATGCCGGTCCTCATCCTCGTCATGTACGGGATCAGCGACGCGACGCAGGTCGTCATCCCGCACTCGGGCGGCCGCACCGCGTTCGACGTGTTCGTCGTGCCGGTCGTGCTCGCGATCGTCGTCGGGATCATCGGCGTGATCAACATGCCGAGCTTCCTCGCCTACTACCGGCGGGCAGGCGTCCTCAAGCGCCTGTCCGTCACGCCCGCGTCGCCGGCCATGGTGCTCGTCGCGCAGGTCGTGGTGAGCGCCGTCCAGACCGCGCTCGGCGTCGCGATGGCGCTCGTCGTCGCGACGGTCGCGTTCGACGCGCGGATGCCCGCCGTGCCCGCGGTCGCCCTCGGCGTGCTCGCGCTGAGCGCGACCGCGATGTACGCCGTGGGGATGCTCGTCGCCGCGGTCGCCCCGACGCCGAACGCGTCCGTCGCGTTCGGCCTCGTCGTGTTCTTCGCGTTCGGCGCGACGGGCGGCATGTTCGGCGACGTGTCGAACCTGCCCGAGCCGGTGGCCCGCGTCGGGGAGGCGCTGCCGTTCGGGGCGTCGGTCCAGGCCCTGGGTGACGCGTGGGCCGGGCAACCGGTCGAGGCGTCGCACCTCGTCGCCCTCGGGGGGACGGTCGTGGTGTGCTCGCTCGTCGCGGCCCGGTTCTTCCGCTGGACGTGACCCGGGTCGTCCTCGTGCGCCCGGGAACCTCAGTCCCCCGGGCGCACGAGGCCCGTCTCGTAGGCGAGGACGACGAGCGCGGCGCGGTCGCGCGCCCCGAGCTTCGCGAGGAGACGGCTCACGTACGTCCGCGCCGTCGCGGGGCTGAGGAACAGCACGCGGGCGATCTCGTCGTTCGTCAGGCCCCGCCCGACCTGCTCCAGGACCTCGCGCTCGCGTGCCGTGAGGGACTCCAGGCGTCCGGCGTCGAGGGCGTGCGGGGCGCCCTCGACCGCGGCGCGCATGACGGACGCGGTGATCGCCGGCGAGAGGAGGGAACCGCCGTCCGCGACGACGCGGATCGCCGACCGCAGGTCTCCCGGCGACACGTCCTTGAGCAGGTACCCGACGGCGCCCGACCGGATCGCCTCGACGACGTGCTCGTCCTCGTCGAACGTCGTGAGGACGAGCACCCGGACCGTCTCGAGCGCCGGGTCGGCGACGATCGCGCGCGTCGCCTCGAGGCCGTCCGTCCCCGGCATGCGGATGTCCATGAGCACGACGTCGGGCCGGTGCTCGCGCACCCTGGCCACGCCCTCGCGCCCGGTGCCGGCCTCGGCGACGACCTCGACGTCGCCGTCGTGCACGGCGAGCGCCCGCAGCCCGGCGCGGACGAGCTCCTGGTCGTCGACGATCACGACGCGGATCACGGCGCCAGCCTCGCCGGGAGGTCGGCGCTCACGACGAACCCGCCGTGCGCGCCGTCCGCCGCGTCCAGCCGGCCCCCGAGGAGCGTCGCCCGCTCGACCATCCCCGCGATGCCCTGCCCCGCCTCGGCGCCGGGAGCGCGGCGCCCGGCGCCGTCGTCGGCGACACGGAGCAGCAGGTGCCCGTCGACGACGCGCGCGCTCACCGTCGCACGTCGCGCGTCCGCGTGCCGCAGGACGTTCGTCAGGGACTCCTGGACGATCCGGAAGGCCGCGGCGTCGATCGCGCCGTCGAGCGCGCCGGGGGCGACGTCGACGTCGAGCACGACGTCGAGGCCGGTGGCGCGCGCGGGCCGGACGAGCACGTCCAGCCCGGCGAGGGACGTCGACCCGCGCGACGGGGCGTCGGGCAGGGGCCCGCGCAGGACCTTGACGGTCGCGCGCAGCTCGCGCAGCGCCGCCGACGCCGCGTCCCCGACCTGGCCGAGCGCCGCGCGCGCCGCGTCGTCGTCGCGACCCACCGCCTCGCCGGCGACGTTCGCGTGCAGCGCGACGACCGCGAGGTGGTGACCGAGGACGTCGTGCAGGTCGCGCGCGATGCGCACGCGCTCGGCCTCGAGCCGCCGGTCGGCCGCCTGCGCCTGCTCCGCCGCGGTGAGGAGGCGCACCCGCTCGGCCTGCTCGCGCGCGGCGCGCGTGAGCCGGACCGCGACGCCGAGCGCGATCGCCGCCGCGACGAGCGCGACGTTCGTCACGAGCTCGTACCCGTAGAGGTAGGTCACCGGCTGTCCCTCCGCGACCCGGAAGTACGCGGCGACGGCGACGAGCACCACCCCGGACCCGACGGCCCACCACGTCCGCCCGAGCTCGGCCGCCGAGTAGAGCGCGGCGACCGCGGGCAGGGCCATCCCGATCACGGGCAGCCCGAGCGCGTAGTAGGCGAAGATCCCGAGCACCGTGAGCACGAGCATCGTGCGCGGCGCCAGGCGCCGGATCGCGACCAGCGCCCCGAACCCCACCGCGAAGACGTACGCGACGGGGCCCGACTCCCCCGCGCCGTCGAAGTCGGCCGCGATGACGACGGCGATCGCGAGCGTCATCGCGACCGCGAGCAGGCCGTCCGTGAGGCGAGGGTCGACGCCCGGCCGCGCGCCCGCGACGGCGACCCCCGGGCTGCGCACCGACGCAGGCTGTGGCGCACTCATGGCGCCAGCGTACGGAGCCGGGTACCCCGAGGGCATCAGCCCGCGGTCTCAGGGTGGTGTCGCCCCCGGGCGACACCGGTCGTCGCCGGGCCGCGACGGGCCGCGGCGGCAACAGCCGTCCGGGGGCCGATGTGAGGGGGCCGGTGCCCCCGGCATCGTCGAGACCATGACACCTCCACGCCCCGCTGCCCATCCGGCACACCCCGACGACGACACGCCCGCGACGACCGGTCGGCTCTCGTGGCCCACCGTGCTCGGCCTCGGCTCGATGGCCCTCCTGTGGCCCCTCACCGGCCTGCTCGGCCTCGGCAGCGGCGCGCCGCGCGCGCTGACCATCCTCGGTCTGACGGCTCTCGTGTGGATCGCCGTCGTGGGCCTCGGCCGCGTCGCGCGACCCGTCCTGACCCTCACCCTCGCGGGGCTGACGTTCGGCGTCGTCGCGGCGGCCGTGTCCGCGCTCGTCGGGCTCGACGGCGGTCGGGCGGCCTGGACGCTCGTGCCGGCGCTCGCCCTGAGCACGTTCTGGGGCCTCGTGGCCGGCGCGGTCGCGGCGCTCGTGCAGCGCGTCCGAGACGGGGTGGCCCGGTGAGGCCCCCGATCCGCCGGGGGATCGTGCGCGCGACCGCCGCCGTGGTCGCCGCGTCGGGCCTGCTCGCCGGGTGCGCGCTCGCGCCGTCGGTCCACCCCGTCCAGGAGCAGGAGTTCACGACCGAGCTCGCCATCCCGCCGCTCGCCCCGTCGCGCGTCGTCGAGGGCACGCGCGTGTTCTCCCTCACCGCCCAGGAGGGCACGACGTCGTTCCTGCCGGGCGTCGAGACCCCCACGTGGGGCTTCGACGGCCCCTATCTCGGCCCGACGCTGCGGGCCGCGCGCGGCGAGCGCGTCGCGGTCGAGGTGACGAACGACCTCGACGAGGCGACGAGCGTCCACTGGCACGGCATGCACCTGCCCGCCGCGATGGACGGCGGCCCGCACCAGGAGGTCGCGCCCGGCGCGACGTGGCGACCGACGTGGACGATCGACCAGCCCGCCGCGACGCTCTGGTACCACCCGCACCCCCACGGCGCGACGGAGGAGCACGTCTACCGCGGTCTCGCGGGGCTGTTCCTCCTGGACGACGACGCGTCCGCGGCGGCGTCGCTGCCGTCGGCGTACGGCGTCGACGACGTCCCGGTCGTCGTGCAGGACAAGGTGCTCGACGACGACGGCCGGCTGGAGCTCGACGGCGCCGGCGAACCGGGGATCCTGGGCGACGTCGTCATGACGAACGGCACGGTGGGCGCGTACCACGACGTGACCACCGAACGCGTGCGGCTCCGCCTGCTCAACGGCTCGACGGCGCGTACCTACGAGCTGGGTTTCCCGGACCGGGGGCTGGACCTCGTCGCGACGGACGGCGGGCTGCTCGACGCGCCCGTCCGGCTCGACCGGGTGCGCCTCGCGCCGGGCGAGCGCGCGGAGGTGGTCGTCACGATGTCACCCGGGGAGACGACCCGGCTGCACTCCTTCGCGGCCGACCTGGGCGGTGTCGCCGCGTCGTTCGCGATGGGCGGCAAGGAGTCGTTCGACGTCCTCGAGCTGCGCGCCGCGGACGAGCTCGCCCCGTCACCGGAGCCCGCATGGGCACCGTCCCGCCTAGCCGCCGCCGACGCCCTGCGCGCCAAGGACGCCACCGTCGAGCGGACGTTCGAGCTCGCCGACCGCGAGATCAACGGCCGCCGGATGGACATGAGCCGGATCGACGAGACCGTCACCGTCGGCGAGACCGAGATCTGGACGGTGCGCAACGCGCACCCCGTGCCGCACAGCTTCCACGTCCACGACGTGCAGTTCCGCGTCCTCGACGTCGACGGCGACCCGCCCCCGGCGGCGCTCGCAGGCCCCAAGGACACGATCTACCTGGAGCCGAGCCGGACCTACCGCCTGCTCCTGCGCTTCGACGACTACACCGACCCGGACGTGCCGTACATGTACCACTGCCACATGCTGCGGCACGAGGACGAGGGCATGATGGGCCAGCTCGTCGTCGTCGAGCCGGGCGGGTCGGCGGGCGAGATCAGGACGCCCGCCGCGTCGCACGACACCTCGGATGACGCCGCGCACGACACGGGGCAGGACGCCGAGCACGACACCGGGGACGACGCCGACGGGACGGGACGCGAGACCGGCAGCGGGCCCCGCCAGGTGCCCGGAGCCGGGCTGGAGGACGGCCACGGGGGCCATGGCGGGTGACCCGGCTGGGTGACCCGGCTCGGCGGACGAGCGGGCTCGGCGGGTCGGCGGCTCAGCCTTCCCGACGGCGGTCGTGGAACGCCTCGTCCGTGACCTGGGCGGTGCGCATGATCGCCTCGAGCGTCTCGCGCGGCGTGGCGACGGTCTCGGCGGTCTCCGCGGGCTCGGGGCCCCCGTCGAGCCCGCGCACCTCGTCGTGGATGCGTTCCATCGTGGTGTCCAGCGTGGCGGCGACGTCGGCCGCGAGCCGGAGAGCGTCGGTGAGGTGGCCCGGGACGTCACGCTGGTACTTGTAGTAGATCTTGTGCTCGAGGCTCGCCCAGAAGTCCATGGCGATCGTCCGCAGCTGGATCTCGACGACGACGTCCTCCACCCGGTCCGAGAGGA
This sequence comes from Cellulosimicrobium sp. PMB13, assembly GCF_051294865.1. Classification (NCBI taxonomy): domain Bacteria; kingdom Bacillati; phylum Actinomycetota; class Actinomycetes; order Micrococcales; family Promicromonosporaceae; genus Cellulosimicrobium; species Cellulosimicrobium sp. PMB13. The sequence goes on from NZ_CP145910.1 coordinate 3,655,145, forward strand.
ACACGGGCACCTGGACGATGAGGTGCAGGCTCTTGTACCCGTTGCCCTTCGGGTGCGCGATGTAGTCGCGCTCCTCCAGCACGGTGAGGTCGCGCTGCCCCACGAGCACGTCCCGCACCCGGTAGATGTCGGAGACGAAGCTGCACGTCACGCGCACGCCGGCGACGTCGAACATGTTCTCCCGCACGCCCTCGGGCGTGAGCGGGATGCCCTTGCGCCGCGCTTTCGCGAGGATCGAGTCGATCGACTTCAGGCGCGACCCGAGGTGCTCGATGGGGTTGTCGTCGTGGATGTGGCGGAACTCGTCCCGCAGCACGGTGATCTTCGTCATCACCTCGTCGATGCCGAACTTGTACGTCATCAGGAGGCGCCGGAACTCCTGGACGCGGGGGGCCAGGTCTGGGGGCAGGGGCGGGCGGTCCGCCGTCTCGTGCGTCACGTCGTTCCTCTCACCGGTGTGCCCGCGCAGCCGCGCGGGCCCTCTCCCAGTCTGGACGCCCCGGGGCACCCGGACGTTCCCTCGACCTCCCGAGCCACGACGTCTTCACCGGTCGCCCTCGTCATGCACGGCACACACTGTTATCGTTCGTCGATAATATCGATCATCGATAAGGAGTGGACCCTGATGGCCTCGACGACCACGGCGGCGGTGCGTGCGGCGCACCGCCCGCTCCTCACCCTGACGACGACCGTCGCCGTGCTCGCCGCGGTCGTCGCGACGCTCCTCGGCCTGTGGCGCGTCGCGGTGCTGTTCAACCCGGCGTACCCGTTCACGGTCGACGCCGGCGTCGCGACCCCGCTCGACGTGTCACCCCGGGTCGCGGGAGCGGCCGGCGAGTCGTGGTCCTGGTACTCGCAGGTCACGGTCGAGTCGCACGACCCGCTCACCGACGCGCGCGTCCTCGCCGCGGTCGCCGGCGCCCTGCCCTTCGTGCTCTTCGTCGCCGCGTGCGCGGTCGTCGTCCTCCTGTGCCGCCGGCTGTGGCTCGGCCGCAGCTTCGCGCGGACCGCGACCTGGGGCCTCGCCGCGCTCGCCGCCCTGTGCGCCACGACGGCCGTCGTCGCGCCGTGGGCGCAGACCCTCTCGACCCGGCGCGCGCTCGTCGCGCTCGGCTACCCGACCAGCGGAGACGTCGGGACCGGACCGCTCGACGAGCGCGAGTGGGTGGCGATGCCGTGGTTCGACCTCGGCAGCGTGTCGTGGCCGCTCGCGGCGCTCGCCCTCCTCCTCGTGCTCGTCGCCGTGGTCGCACGGTCGGGCGAACGCCTGCAGCGCGACACCGACGGGCTCGTGTGATGGCGCCCGCCGACCCGGACGGCGAGACCGGCATCCACTGCCGGCTCGACGAGCTGCTCGACGACCGCGGGCTCACGCTCACGCGGCTCAGCGAGCTCGTCGGCGTCAGCCTCGTCAACCTCTCGGTCCTCAAGAACGACCGTGCGCGCGCGATCCGGTTCAGCACGCTCGTCGCGATCTGCGACGCGCTCGACTGCGAGGTCGGCGACCTGCTCGTGCGCGGCTCGCGGACCGAGGACGGCTGACCGACCATGGAGCATGCCTCCCGCCACGACGTCCGGGCACACGGTGAGCGTCGAGGGTCACCGCCTCAAGCTCACCAACCTCGACAAGGTGCTGTACCCCGCGACGGGCACGACCAAGGCCGACGTCCTCGCGTACCTCGCCGCCGTCGCCGACGTCATGCTCCCCCACTGCGCGAACCGCGCCGCGACGCGCAAGCGCTGGCCCGACGGCGTCGACGGCCAGGTGTTCTTCCAGAAGAACGCCGGGCAGGGCGTTCCGTCGTGGGTGCGCACGCGGCGCATCGAGCACAAGCACAGCGTCAACGACTACGTGCTCGTCAACGACCTCGCGACCCTCACGTGGCTCGGACAGACCGGCTCCCTCGAGCTCCACGTGCCCCAGTGGCAGTTCGGCCGCACGGGCGTCCACCTCGACCCCGACCGGCTCGTGCTCGACCTCGACCCCGGGCCGGGCGCAGGGCTTCCCGAGTGCGCCGAGGTCGCGCGCCTCGCACGGCAGATCCTCCAGGGCATGGGCCTGGACCCGCACCCGGTGACGAGCGGCTCGAAGGGCATCCACCTCTACGCCGCGCTCGACGGCAAGCAGGACGCCGCGGCCGTCTCCGCCGTCGCGCACGAGCTCGCGCGCTACCTCGAGGCCGAGCACCCCGACCTCGTCGTGAGCGACATGAAGAAGTCTTTGCGCGGCGGCAAGGTGCTCGTCGACTGGAGCCAGAACAACGGCAACAAGACGACCATCGCGCCCTACTCGCTGCGCGGGCGCGAGCACCCCACGGTCGCCGCGCCCCGCACGTGGGACGAGCTCGACGACCCCGACCTGCGCCACCTGGAGGCCGACGAGGTCGTCGAGCGCGTCCGCACGATCGGCGACCCGCTCGCCGCACTGACCTCCGGCCACCTCTCGGCGCTCGAACCCACGCCCGAGCGCATGGCGACGTTCGAGCGCAAGGGCGCTGCGGCGTCGGGCAGCACGGACCGGACCGACAGGCTGCAGAAGTACCGCTCGATGCGCGACGCGGGAAAGACGCCCGAACCTGTGCCGGCCGACGCACCGCCGACGAGCGAGGGCATGAGCTTCGTCATCCAGGAGCACCACGCGCGCCGCCTGCACTGGGACTTCCGCCTCGAGCACGACGGCGTCCTCGTCAGCTGGGCGCTGCCCCGCGGCGAGCCCACCGACCCGAAGAAGAACCACCTCGCGGTGCAGACGGAGGACCACCCCCTCGCCTACGGAGCCTTCGAGGGCACGATCCCGAAGGGTGAGTACGGCGCGGGCGAGGTCACGATCTGGGACGCGGGCACCTACGAGCTCGAGAAGTGGCGCGACGGCGAGGAGGTCATCGTCACCCTCCACGGCGAGCAGCACGGCACCCGTCGCCTCGCCCTCATCCACACGCGCGGCCGCGGCGGCAAGGACGAGGAGAACAACTGGCTCATCCACCTCATGGCCCCGAAGGGTGCGGCGGATGGCTCGCGTCGCGATCGGGAGCGGGGTCGGGGCGCGGCGGACGGGGAGGGCGAGCGGCGGCCGTCGGGCAACGCGGCCACGGGACGCGGCGAGATTCAGCAGGCGGGTGGGCGGCGCGCGCCGGGTCGTGGCGGGTCTGGCGGGAGCGGCGAGGAACGAGCCGCGGATGGTAGACCCGGCGCGCGCCGCCCACCCGCCACCCAACCCGACCACGACACCCCCGAGGTACCGTCGCGAGCCCGCACGGACTGGCGCCCCATGCTCGCCACGTCCGGGATCCCGTCCGACTTCTCCGACGGCGCGGACGCGTGGGCGTTCGAGATGAAGTGGGACGGGTTCCGCACGCTCGCCGAGGTCTCCGCCGGGTCGGTGCGGCTGATCAGCCGGTCGGGAAAGGACATGACCGTCACGTACCCCGAGCTGCAGGCGCTCGCGGAGCAGGTCCCGGCCGATGCTCTGCCCGTGGTGCTCGACGGCGAGATCGTCGCGCTCGACGCGCAGGGGCGCCCGAGCTTCCGGCGCCTGCAGCAGCGCGCGAACATCGCGAAGCCGGCGGACGTCGCCGTCGCGCGGCGCAAGGTGAAGGTCGACGTCATGGTGTTCGACGTCCTCGAGTCGGGCGGCCGGTCGCACGCGAAGCGGACGTACGACGAGCGCCGCGAGATCCTCGAGGAGCTGTTGGCCGGGGCGCACGCCCCGGTGCACGTGCCGCCCGCGTTCGACGGCGACCTCGACGCCGCGATGGGCACCTCGAAGCAGCTCGGTCTCGAGGGCGTCGTCGCGAAGCGGCGCGACAGCACGTACGTCGTGGGGCGGCGCTCGCAGCAGTGGCTCAAGCTCAAGCACGCGCGCTCGCAGGAGGTCGTCGTGGTGGGCTGGCGCCCAGGCCACGGGGAGCGCACGCACCTCATGGGCTCGCTCCTGCTCGCCGTGCCCGACGACGGCCGGCTGGTCTACGTGGGCCGCGTCGGCTCGGGCTTCACGGACGGAGAGCGCCGTGAGCTCGTCGCCGAGTTCGGGAAGATCGAGCGGACGACGCCTGCCGCAGTGGGCGTGCCGCGCGAGGACGCCCGGGACGCCCGGTGGGTCTCGCCGCGGCGGGTGGCGGAGGTCGTCTACGGGGACTGGACGGGGCGGCCCGAGGGCGGTGCCGAGGACGTGGCCGACGGCGACACGCCCCTCGGCAAGCTCCGTCACCCGGTGTGGAAGGGTTGGCGGCGCGACAAGTCGCCGGACGACGTCGTGGTGGAGCTGCCCCCGCCGTGACGGCCCGACCCGTTGACGGCGAGGGTCCGGCGCGGGACCGTGGGCTCGTCCGACGTCTTCGCCGCTCAGGAGGCGCGCTCATGGGTGACACGACTGCTGACCGTCCCGACACGGGTCGGAGTCCCCGCCTGCCCCCGCGCTGGTTCGTGCGGTCGGCGTGGGTGGTGCACCGGGCCTGGTACCGCGTCACCGGTGGCCGTCGTGGGCTGTGGCGTCCCGGGCCCACCCGGTGGGGCACCCTCCTGCTGCGGACCGTCGGCCGACGTACCGGCCGCGAGCACGCCGTCATCGTCGGCTACCTCGAGGACGGGCCGAACCTCGTCACGCTGGCCATGAACGGGTGGGCGGCGCCCGAGCCCGCATGGTGGCTCAACCTCCAGGCGTTCCCCGACACGACCGTCGTGCTCGACGGCGAGACGCGCCCGGTGCACGCCCGTGCGGCGCGGGGTGCGGAGCGCGAGCGGCTCTGGGCGCGGTGGCGCACGCTCGACGAGAAGCTCGACGGGTTCGCGGCCCGGCGTCCGACCGAGACGGCGGTCGTCGTGCTCCAGCCCCGGCGCCACGGGCCCGACGCCTGACGCCGGCTCGGCATGCTGCGCGGCACGAGCGGTGCGGCGCGGCGGTGGGTGCGGCGCGGCGGTGGGTGCGGCGCGGCTCAGGGTGCGGCGCGGTTCCTGGCCGCCGCCTCGCGCGACGTCCGGAGGTGCGCGACGGCACGCTCCGCGGCCTCGTCCGCGTCCCGCGCGCGGACGGCGTCGAGGAGCGCGCAGTGCTCGTCCACCATCTCGACGAGGTCCTCGTGCTGGCCGAGGAGCCAGCGCACCCGGCTCGCGGTGACGGCGGAGATCTCGGAGAGCATGGGGTTTCCGGCCGCCGCGAGCAGCACCTCGTGGAAGTCTGCGGCGGCCCGGCGGGCGGCGGTCGCGTCGCCGCGGGAGGCGGCACCGGCCTGACGGGCGAGGGCGGCGTCGAGCGCGGCCAGCGCAACGGGGTCGTGCCGCTCCGCCGCGCGACGCGCGGCGAGCTGCTCGAGCGCGGACCGGACCTCGAGGAGGTGCTCGACGTCGTCATCGGTGAAGGTCCGCACGACGGCCCACGTGCGCGGCCGGGGGGTCACGAGCCCTTCGGCGACGAGGACGCGCAGCGCCTCGCGCACCGGCACCCGGCTGACGCCGAGCTCGCCGGCGAGGTCGCGCTCGACGAGGCGGCTGCCGGGAGCGCGCGCGCCGTCGACGATCTGGTCGCGCAGCACCCGCTCGACGCGTCGCGCCTCCGGCTCGAACGGCCCGTCCGACGGCACGCCTCCCTCGTCGGGACGTCCCACGGTCTCGGCAGTCATGGGTCCCATCCTCCCGGAGGACTGCCCGTGCGGGTCACGGCGATCCCGCGGCACTCTCCGCACCAGCGCTCTCCGGTCGTAAATGGTATACCATCTGCGAATGCCCTCGCTTTGCCCGTCCGCACCGAGCACCGCCCGGCGTCCCGTCAGGCGCTCCGGTCTCGCCACGTCGATCGGTACGCTCGTCGCCGTCCTGGCGCTCACGGTGCTCGCAGCCTGCTCGCCGGGAAGCACGACCGGCGGCGCGACCGATTCGTCCGGAGCAACCTCCACGTCCCCGCCCGCGACCACTCCCGACGAGCCCACCGACGAGCCCACGACCGCGACCGACGAACCGACGGCGACGGACCCGGCGGAACCGCGCCTCCTGCTCGCCACCGAGGCGGAGTCCGACGGGCTCGCGGTCGTCGACCCGACGGTGCGCGACGGCAGCGCCGTCGTGGCGCGCGTCGTCGTCGGCCCGGCACCGTGGGGCATCGCGACGCACGGCCGCACGGCGTTCGTCGCGACCGCGCAGGGCGTCGCCGTCGTCGACCTCGACGCGCTCGTGCGCACGGACCTCATCCCCTACCGCGACGCCCCGTCCCGCGTCGGCTACGGCGAGTACCGCCGCGGCGGCATGGGCATCGCCGTCTCGCCGGACGGCGCGCGCGTCCACGTCGCCGTGCACCGCGGCGAGGACTCGACGCTCGAGACGATCGACGTCGCGACACGCGAGGTGGTCGCGAGCACGCCCGTCGGGCTGCGGCCGTTCGACGTGCTCGTCTCGGCCGACGGCAGCGAGGTCTACACGGTCGACCACGACGAGTTCTCCGTGCACGTCGTCGACACCACCACGTTCCAGGCATGGCGCATCGAGGTCGCGCCGTTCGGCACCGAGGACGGGCTCGCGTCGTTCGAGAAGCCGCACTACGCGGCGCTCGACGACGACGGCACCCTGCTCCTGCCGTACCAGGGCAGGGTGCTCGTGCGCCTGGACCCCGCGACGGGGACGACGACGACCGTCGCGTCCGCCGCCGACAGCCACCAGCACGGCGTCGCCCGCACGCCCGACGGTCGCGTCGTCGTGGTCGGCAACGGCCCGTTCGGGAACGCGACGGGCGGCCCCAACGTCGCGGTGCTCGACCCCGCGACGGGCGAGGAGCGCGTCGCGCCGCTCACCCGCCGCCACGAGACCGTGACGACGTGGACGGACCCGGGCTCGGGCGCGCTCCACGCGGTGCTCGCGGGCGGCTACACCCAGGCCGAGGCGTGGGACGGCGCGACGGTCGTCGACCTCGCGACCCTCGAGTCCTCCGAGATCCAGATCCCCGGACGACCCCAGGTGGTCGTCCCCTTCCCGGAAGGAACCGATCGATGAGCACCCCCGACCGCACCGCCCCGACGGCAGCCGCCGCGCGACCCCTGACCGTGCTGCGCGACGTCCGCCCGTGGGGCGGCGACCGGGTCGACCTGCACGTCGCCGACGGCCGGATCGCGGCGGTGACGCCGCACGACCCGGCCGGGCCCGCGGCGTCGGGCACCGCGCGGACCGCCGACGAGCCGGGCGGCGCCGACGGCGTCGTGGACGGACACGGCCTGCTCGCGCTGCCCGGCCTCGTCAACGCGCACGCGCACGTCGACAAGAGCTGGTGGGGCAAGCCGTGGGTGAGCTACGGCGGCGAGGCGACGACGCAGGGTCGCATCGCGCACGAGCGGGCGCACCGCGACGAGCTCGGCATCCCCGGCGTGGACGTCACGCTCGCCGTCCTGCGGGAGTTCGTCCGGCACGGCACGACGGCGATCCGTACCCACGTCGACGTCGACCTCGGGCTCGGGCTGCGCGGCATCGAGGTCGTGCGCGAGGCGCTCGCCGAGCTCGGCGGCGCGGTGCACGCCGAGATCGTCGCGTTCCCCCAGGACGGCGTGCTGCGCCGGCCCGGCGTCCTCGACCTGCTGGACGCCGCGGCAGCGGCGGGGGCCGAGCACGTCGGCGGACTGGACCCGGCGTCGATCGACCGCGACCCGGTCGGCCAGCTCGACGGGCTCTTCGCGATCGCGGAGCGGCACGGTGTCGGGATCGACGTGCACCTGCACGACGGCGGCGAGCTCGGGGCCTTCCAGATCGAGCTGATGATCGAGCGCACGCTGCGCTCGGGTCTGCAGGGGAAGGTCAACGTCGCGCACGGCTTCGCGGTCGGGCAGGTGCCCGCGTCGCGCCAGGCGGACCTCGTCGCCGCGATGGGTGACGCGGGCATGACCATGACCACGGTCGCCCCGATCGGTGCCGCTCCCCTGCCGCTGCACGCGCTGCGCGAGGCGGGGGTCGCCGTCGGGCTCGGGACCGACGGCATCCGCGACCTGTGGTCGCCCTACGGCACGGGCGACCTGCTCGCGCTGACCACCCAGCTCGCGCGGCTCTCCCGCTTCCGCCACGACGACGAGCTCGTCACGGCCGCACGGATCGCCACCGCCGACGCCGCCCGGTTCGTCGGGCGCGACGTGCACGACCTGGTCGTGGGCGGGCCCGCGGACGTCGTGCTCGTCGACGCCGAGAACGTCCCCGACGCCGTCGTGCGCGCGCCGCGACGCGCCCTCGTGGTGGCCGGTGGCCGCGTCGTCGCGCGCGACGGCGACGTGCTGGTCTGACGCGTCCCCGCCCCGGGACCGTGCGACCCGGGAGGCGTGGACGGCGGTCCTCCTCGGGCCGCCGCCCACGCTGCCGGGCGCGGTCGGCGCGTCAGGCGAGCGGCGCCGTCGTCCGGGCGTGTGCGAGCGCCCACTCGAGCGCGTGGTCGGCGACGGCCTCCCACCCCGGGGCGGCGCACGTCCAGTGGTCGCGACCGGCGAACTCGTGGTACTCGGTGACGGCCGGGGACTTCTCCCAGTGCTTGGCGTTCGACCGGTTCACCGAGGGCGGCATGATGTGGTCCTTCTCGCCGCCGATGAACAGCAGCGGCGCACGGTCCGCGGAGTAGTCCACCCACGTGTCCTGGTGCCCGGGCTTGAAGTTGGCGATGAGGCCGTACTCCCACACCCACGACCCCGGCGCCGGGATCGCGTACCGCTCCCAGACCGCCCGCGACTCCTCCGCCGAGAGCGTGTTGGTGAACGCGTAGTGGAACTCCTCGGGCGTGAAGCCGACGGCGCGGTGCCTGTTCGCCGGGTTGCGCAGCGCGGGGAAGAGCGAGCGCGCCTGCGACGGCGGGTTGACGCGCACGCCCTCGGTGGGCGCGGAGTCCACGACGACGCCCGCGGCCCCGAGCCCGCGCGCGAGCAGGAGCTGGGTCAGCGTGCCGCCGAACGAGTGGCCCATGATGATCGGCGGCTCGTCGAGCGCATCGATCACCCCGGCGAGGTGGTCGACGGTCTCGGGGACGGTGAGGTCCGCGATGAGCTGCGGGTTCTCGCGCAGCGCCTCGACCTCGATCTCGAATCCCGGGTAGCCCGGCGTCACGACGCGCAACCCCTTCGCCTCGTAGTGCTCGACCCAGCCCTCCCAGCTGCGCGGGGTCATCCAGAGCCCGTGGACGAGGACGACGGTGCTCGGTCCGGGCGCAGCGCCCTCGGGTGCTGCGCCGGACGTGGTGCTCTCGGTCATGGTGCTTCTCCTCACGGGTCGACGAAGTCGAGCAGGTCGGTGTGCAGCCGGGCACGGTCGGTGTCCGGGAGGGCGTGCGGGCTGCCCTCGTACACGACCAGGCGGGCCCCGTCGACGAGCTCGGCGGACCGCTTGCCGCCGACCTCGAAGGGCACGATCTGGTCGTCGTCGCCGTGGATCACGAGCGTGGGGACGTCGACCGCGGCGAGGTCGTCGCGGAAGTCGGTGGCCGAGAACGCTGCGATGCACTCGTACGCGCCCCGGTGGCCGGTCGTCATGCCCTGGAGCCAGAACGCGTCTCGGAAGCCCTGGTCGACGTCGTTGTTGCGGTTGTGGCCGAAGAACGGGCCGTCGGCGAGGTCGCGGTAGAGCTGCGCACGGTCCGCGAGCTCGCCCGCGCGGATCTGGTCGAAGACCTCGACGGGCAGGCCCTCGGGGTTGTCGTCGGTGCGGAGCATGAACGGCGGGACCGCCGAGACCAGCACGAGCCGGGCGACCCGTCCGGTGCCGTGCCGCCCGACGTACCGCACGATCTCGCCGCCGCCCGTCGAGTGCCCGACGAGCGTCACGTCCCGCAGGTCGAGCGTCTCGACGAGCGTGGCGAGGTCGTCGGCGTAGGTGTCCATCTCGTTCCCGTGCCACGTCTGCGTGGAGCGACCGTGGCCCCGCCGGTCGTGGGCGACCACGCGGTGCCCGTGCTCGGCGAGGAACAGCGCGGCGGCGTCCCAGGCGTCCGCGTCGAGCGGCCAGCCGTGGCTGAGGACGACCGGCGACCCGCCGTCACCCCAGTCCTTGTAGAAGATCCGTCCTCCGTCCTCGGTGGTGACGTACGGCATGCTGCCTCCTCGGGGTGGGTGCCGACGACCCGAGCCTCGCGTGCCACGCCGCCCCGCGGACCACGCGCGGCACGTAGTCCCCGGTGACGTCCCGGCGGCCTCACCGCGCGCCGACCCCCTCGGCTCAGACGGTCGTCCCGTCCGGGAAGCGCTCCCGCAGCTGCCGCCGGGACGAGACGCCGAGCTTCTGGAACACCTTGCGCAGGTGGTAGTCGACCGTGTTCGCGCTGATGAACAGCGTCGCCCCGATCTCGGCGTTCGTCTCCCCCCGCGCGGCGAGCCGGGCGACCGTCTCCTCCCGCGGCGTGAGGAGGGACGGCGTCTCCGCCCGTCCTCGTCCCCGCGCCTCGCCGGTCGCCTCCAGCTCGGTCCGCGCCCGCTCGGCGAACGCGGCCGCGCCGGCGTCCTCGAAGAACGCGAGGGCGGACCTCAGCCGTGCGCGCGCCTCGGCGCGACGCCGGTCCCGGCGGAGGCTCTCCCCCAGCAGGAGCCTCGACCGCGCCGCCTCGACCACCGCACCCGCCTCGTCGAGCGCCTCGGCGGAGGCGTCGAGGAGGTCCGTCGACGCCGTCCCGGGCGCCACCAGGGCTCGGCACCGCAGGGCGACGCCTCGCGCCCAGGGCGACGCGGTCGCGTCCGCGATCCGTTCGACCCGGCCGACGTGGCGCACCGCCTCGCCGTCGTGCCCGCTGCGGACCGCGGCCTCGACGAAGTCCGGGAGCTGCAGGGGGGTGACCTGGAGGAACGGGTCGTCCACGAGCGGCCGCAGCGCGACGTAGGCGTCGCGGTAGTGGCCCTGCGCGAGGTCGCGCACCGCGAGCGCCGCCCGTCCGCTCGACTCGACGCCGCCGTACCCGGCCTGCCCGGCGGCCACCGCCACGGCCTCGACCTGCGTGCGCGGGGCGTCGGTCCAGGCGAGGAACGCGACGTTGACCACGTGCTCGCCGTCGTAGCCGATGGCGCGACGCAGCTCGCGCACCTGCTCGACGTACTGACCGGCACGGCGCGGGGTGCCGCCCGTGAGCTCGGCGAGCGACGAGATCCACAGTCCCGTGTCGACCATCTGGAGCGACCCGGCGTCCCGCGCGGCCTGGGTCACCTGGTCGAGCCATGCCGTGCGTGCTGCCAGGTCCCAGAGCGCCGTCGCGAGCGCCACGCCCGCGGACGCGTACGGCAGGACCCCCGGGCCCTCGAGCGTGCGCAGCGCGTCCAGGCCCCGCCGGAGCGCCGGCACGGCGTCCTCGGTCCCGTCGAGCACCAGCGCGCCGAGCGCGCGCAGCACCCTGGCCGCCGCGTCGTCGGAACCTGCCGAACCCTCGCGCAGACGCCGGCCGAGCTCCGTCAGGGTCACCCCCCGACGGGAGCGTTCGGCGACCAGCGTGTACTCGAACGCGCGCACCAGCGCCTGGCGCTCGCGCTCCGGTTCGATGCCTCGCAGCTGTTCCGCAGCTGCGAGGAGGTCGGACGTGGCGTGGGCGAGGACGTCGGGGTCACCGGTGAAGAGGCCGAGCGACACACGGACCGCCGTGACCCGCGCCCGCTCGACCGGTGGGAGGCGTGCGTCCGGCAGCCCGTCGAGCAGGGTGGCGCCGACCTGCGCAGCACCGGCGGCGACCGCAGCCTCGGCGGCCGCGACGACGCGGCGGTCGCGCGACGGGCCGGGCGGCGTCAGCTCTGCCGCGCGGCCGAGCACCCGTGCCCGGGAGACGAAGCCACCCCGCGCGCCTGCGGCGTCCGCGACGGCCTCGAGCCGGTCGGCGACGGCGGCGTCCTCGCCCACCGTCGCCTTCGACGCGTGCCACGCCGCGAGCTCCGGCAGTGCGCACGCGTCGGCGGCGTCGGAGAGCGCACGATGGGCGCGGCGTCGGTCCGGGCCGGGAGCGGCTCCGTAGGCCGCGGACCGCACGAGCGGGTGGCGGAACCGCACGGTCGCGCCGAGAGCGACGAGACCGAGCTCCTCCGCCTCGTCGGCGGCGCGCGGGTCGATGCCGAGCCCGGCGCACGCCTCCGACACCAGGCGCGCGGTGCCGGTCGCCTCGGCGGCGGCGACGAGCAGCCACTCCTGCACCGCCGGCGACGTCTGCCGTACCCGCGCGAGGTAGTGCGCCTCGAGGTGCCGGCCGACGGGAACAGGCTCCTCGCCGACGGCCGACTCGCTGAGCTCCTGGGTCGTGAGCTCGCGCGCGAGGTCGACGAGCGCGAGGGGGTTCCCTCCCGTCGCCCGGACGACCCGCGCGACGACGAGCGGGTCGACGCCGTCGTCCAGGCTCGCGACCAGAAGCTGCGCACCGGCTGCCGGGTCGAGCCCCGTGAGCGGCAGCACGGGCACGCCGGCGAAGTTCTCGTCGAGACGGCCGTCGTCGCGGCACGCCATGAGCAGCGCCACCGCCTCGGCACCGAGCCGGCGCGCGACGAACGCGAGCACCGCCACGGTCTCGGCGTCGAGCCAGTGCACGTCGTCGACGACGCACACGAGCGGGCGCTCGCGTGCGGCCGCCGAGAGGAGCTCCAGCACGCCGAGGCCGACGAGGAACCGGTCGGCCGCCGTCCCGTCACGTCCACCGAGCACAGATCGCAGGGCGGTGCGGTACGGCGACGCGAGGCCCTCGACGAGGGTGCCCCAGGGGCCGATCAGGCGGTGGAGACCCGCGTAGGCGATGCCGGACTCCGCCTCGTACCCGTCGGTGCGCACGACACCGAGGCCGTCGAGCGCGGCGGTCGACGCCGCAAGGAGCGCGGACTTGCCGATGCCTGCCTCGCCGCGGACGACCAGCGCGCCCGCGATACCGTTCCGCGCGTCGCGCACGAGCGTCGCGACCCGGTGCAGCTCGTCGTCGCGCCCGAGCAGGTCGTCCGGCATGCGGCGTCCTTCCGTCGGCGCGCGGACGCGCGTCCCGGTCCTGCCGGGAGCGTAGCGAGCCACGGACCTGGCGCGACACCCCGACCCTCCGAAACCTCCGGCGGCCTGGGGCGATGAGTTCCTCACCGAGGTGCCGTCTACCCCCTCGAGACGACCGAACGGGCGCACCACGCGCCACGACGACCGGAGGAATCCATGAGCACCCAGATCTTCGTCAACCTGCCCGTCAAGGACCTCGACGCCTCGAAGGCGTTCTACACCTCGCTCGGCTACTCGGTGAACGAGCAGTTCACGGACGAGAACGCGTCGTCGATCGTCATCAGCGACACGATCTACGTGATGCTCCTCTCCGAGGAGTTCGCGAAGCAGTTCACGAACAAGTCGATCGCCGACGCGACCGCGACGACCGAGGTCATCAACGCGCTCGGCGTGGAGAGCCGGGAGGCCGTCGACCGCGTCGCCGACGCCGCGTTCGCCGCGGGCGCGACGGCGGTCAAGGACCCGCAGGAGGAGGGCGGGTTCATGTACTCCCGGAGCTTCGCCGATCTCGACGGTCACCAGTGGGAGGTCCTGTACATGGACCCGAGCGCGCTCGAGGGCTGACACCTCCCCGGGAATGCGGGCGTGGTGGCTCGCCGTTGCCGCCCGTATGCGAGCCATCACGTACTCCCGCTACGGCGGCCCCGAGGTCCTCGAGCTCACCGAGCTCCCCACCCCCAAGGTCGGCCCCGACTCCGTCCTCGTGCGCGTGCGCGCCGCGAGCGTCAACCCGGTGGACTGGAAGGTGCGTCAGGGCTACCTGGACCCGGTCATGGACGCGGCGTTCCCCGTCGTCCCGGGCTGGGACGTCGCGGGCGTCGTGGAGCAGGTCGGCCTCGACACCCCGGAGTTCCAGGTCGGCGACGAGGTGTACGGGTACGTGCGCAAGGACGTCGTCGGCGGCCAGCTCTCGGGCGGTACGTTCGCCGAGCTCGTCGCCGCGCCCGTGCGCACCCTCGCGCGCAAGCCCGCCGCGTGGTCGTTCGAGGAGGCGGCGGCGGTCCCGCTCGCCGGCCTGACCGCCTACCAGACGATCCGCCGTACGGGCGTGCAGCCTGGGCAGACCGTCCTCGTCCACGCGGCGGCCGGAGGCGTCGGGTCGTTCGCCGTGCAGGTCGCGCGCTCGCTGGGCGCGCGCGTGATCGGCACGGCGTCCGAGAAGAACCACGACTTCCTGCGCTCGCTGGGCGCAGAGCCGGTGACGTACGGGGAGGGCCTCGCGGACCGCGTGCGCGCGCTCGCGCCCGAGGGCGTCGACGTCGTCCTCGACTACGTGGGCGGTGACGCCCTCGACTCCGTCCCGGACGTCCTGCGCGACGGCGGCACGGTCGCCTCGATCACCGACGCGCGGGCGCGCGACGAGCTCGGCGGGCACTACGTGTGGGTCCGGCCCGACGCCGCGGACCTCGCCGAGCTCGCACGGCTCGGCGACGCGGGCGTGCTGCGCCCCGAGGTCGCCGAGGTCTTCGACCTCGCCGACGCCGCCGCGGCGCACGAGCTCAGCGCGTCCGGGCACGTGCGCGGCAAGGTCGTCGTCCGCGTCTGAGCCGGCGAGGCGACTCCACGTCCCGGGGTGGAGCCGTGGGGCTGGGAGCGGACCACGGACCTACCTCGGCGGGAGTTCGCGCAGCGGTGACGTCAGATCGCCTCCGGCGTCGCCCGTGTTGACGGTCCCCTGCGGCTCGACGAGCACGGCAGCGGTCTCGACGTCGGCGCGGGGGCGGTGCTCGACGCCCCGCGGCACGACGAACACGTCGCTCGGACCGAGCACGACCTCGCGCTCGACGCCGTCCTCGCGCAGGCCGATCGTCAGCTCGCCCGACAGCACGAGGAACAGCTCGTCGGTCTCCGGATGGGTGTGCCAGACGAACTCGCCGAGCACCTTGACGACCTTGACGTCGTAGTCGTTGAGGCTCGTCACGCGGTGGGGCTGCCAGTGCCCGTCGAACGCGTCGAGGGCGGCGAAGAGGTTGCGTACGTCGGTCATCCGCCCACCCTGCCACGCGGAGCCGACGCCGCGGCCACCCGCGCGAGACCCGGCCCGTGAGGTCGCGATCGGCCCTCGGGAGGCCGGCCTCGCGACGCTCGGGTCGATCTCCGAGCCCAGCGGTGCCAGGCTGACGACATGACGAGCACCGACGCACGCACGGGGGCCGCGTTCGGCCCCGAGGTCTACGCCGCCCGCCGCACACGCGCCGCCGAGCAGGCGCGAGCGGCCGGGCTCGCCGGTCTCCTCGTGTCCCCCGGCCCCGAGCTCGCCTACTTCACCGGGTACACGCCGACCGCGGTCACCGAGCGGCTCACCCTCCTGTCGATCCCGGCGACGCTCCCGGACGCCGGGGCGGCGGCCGTCGTCGTGCCGCTCCTGGAGCGCGGCGACCTGCTGCGCGGCGCGGGGACCGACGGCCTGGAGGTCGTGCCGTGGCGCGACGGCGAGGACGAGCACGCGACGGCCGCGCGGCTCCTGGACGGCGACGGGTCGTACGCGGTGTCCGACTCGACGTGGGCGCTGCACGTGCTCGGCCTCCAGCGCACGCTCCCGGCCGCGCGGTTCCTCGCGTTCACGCACGCGCTGCCGATGCTGCGCGCCGTCAAGGACCCCGCCGAGGTCGAGCGGCTCGCCGCGGCGGGGGCCGCCGCCGACGCCGCGTTCGCCGACGTCCTGCAGGTGCCGTTCGCGGGCCGTCGGGAGACCGAGGTCGCCGCGGACCTCGACCGCTTCCTGCGCGACCACGGCCACGAGCAGGTCGACTTCACGCTCGTCTGCTCGGGACCGAACGGCGCCGACCCCCACCACGAGGCCGACGACCGGGTGATCGAGCCGGGCGACCTCGTCGTGCTGGACTTCGGCGGCCTGCGCGACGGGTACGGGTCGGACACGAGCCGCACCGTGCTGGTCGAGGGCGGGACCGACGGCACGCTCGCCGCCCAGCAGCGCGAGGTGTACGACGTCGTACGCCGGGCCCAGCAGGCAGGCGTGGACGCCGTGCGCCCGGGAGCGACGTGCCAGGACGTCGACCGGGCCGCGCGCGCGGTCATCACGGAGGCCGGGTACGGCGAGCAGTTCGTCCACCGCACGGGCCACGGCATCGGCACGACGACGCACGAGCCGCCGTACATGGTGGAGGGCGAGGAGCGGCCGATCGAGCCCGGCATGTGCTTCTCCGTCGAGCCGGGCATCTACCTGCCCGGACGGTTCGGCGTGCGGATCGAGGACATCGTCGTCGCGTTCCCGCCGGACGCGCCCGACGGCGCCCGCCGCCTCAACACGTCGACCCACGACCTGCGGACGGTCCGCTGACGGGTCTCGCCGCCGGCTGACCCCCGCGGTGGGCCCGGCGGCGGAGCCGGCGTGCGTGCCGGGCCGTCGACACGGCGGCCGAGCGGGGTCGTGCCGCGGTCACCGGCTCGGCTCGGCCTCAGGGTGGTCCGGGGCACCCTCGACGTCTGCCCCGTCGGACGCCCGGACGCGCTCGTTGCGGATCCCGACCCAGCTGAGGACTCCCCCGAGCACCAGCAGGGCGGCGGTGACGAGGAGCGAGCGGTGGAACCCGTCGAGGTCGAGCACGCCGCCCACGATCACGCCCGCGAGCGCGATGACGACGAGCCCCGCGACGCGGGACACCGCGTTGTTCACCGCGGAGCCGATGCCGGCGTCCGCCGCCGGGATGGACCCGAGGATGGCGGACGTGAGCGGCGCGACGGTCATCGCGAGGCCGAGCCCGAAGAGCAGGAGGCCGGGAAGTACCTGGGTGACGTAGACGGCGTCCTCGGTGGTGGTGAGCAGGAGCAGGTAGCCCGCGCCCCCGACGATCGGGCCCAGCGTCATGAACAGCCGCGGCCCGTAGCGGCCCGCGAGCGCCCCGAACCGCGTGGACAGCGCGAGGAGCACGAGCGTCACGGGAAGCTGAGCGAGACCGGCGGCGGTGGCGCTGTAGCCGCCGACCTGCTGGAGGAACAGCGTGACGACGAACCCGCCGAAGTACAGCGCGCCGTAGATCGCCGCGGTCGCCAGGTTGCCCCACGCGAAGTTCCGCACGGTGAACAGGCGTGGCGGGAGCATGGGGTCGGGGGCGCGCCGCTCCCACCAGACGAACGCGACGAGGCACGCCACACCGACGACGCACGGCCCCCAGACGACCGGGCTCGACCACCCGAACCGCCCCTGCTCGATGAGCGCGAACACCGTGCCCGCGAGCCCGACGGCGGCGAGGGTGGCGCCCGCGACGTCGATCCTGCGCGTGGCGACCGCGCCGACCTCCTCCGCGGCCGAGCGCGGGACGCCGCGCAGCAGCCACAGCGTGACGGCGACGGGCAGCACGTTGATCCAGAACACCCATCGCCACGAGATCGTGTCGATGAGGATCCCGCCGAGGAGCGGCCCGGCGAGCGACGCCGTGCTCGTCCACGCGGTCCAGGAGCCGATCGCCCGGGACTGCCGCTCGCCGTCGAACGTGGAGATGATCATGGCGAGCGAGCTCGGTACGAGCAGTGCGCCCGCGACGCCCTGCAGGCCGCGCGCCACGACGAGGACCAGGCCGTCGGGGGCGAGCGCGCACGCGACGGAGGTCACCGCGAAGCCCACGAGGCCGATCGCCATGATCCGGCGGCGGCCGTGCACGTCGGACAGCGACCCGGCGAGGAGGATGAACGCGCCGAGCGTGATCATGTAGGCGTCGACGACCCACTGCTGCAGCGCCAGCCCCGTGACCGGGCCGGTGGTGAGCTCGTCCGAGATGGCGGGCAGCGCGACGTTGACCACCGAGCCGTCGAGGAACGAGACGAACGACGCGAGGACCGCCACCACCAGCACGCGCTGCTGCACCGTCACCGACCCACCGTACGACTCGACCGCCCTGCCGTACCGACCGCGCGCGGACGGAGCGTGACGGTCGTGGCTGAACCCTGCCGGGCTCGCCACCATACCTAGAGGTAGGTATGGTGACCCATGATGTCGACCGACTCGCGGGAGCGCCTCGTCGCCGCCGCTCAGGAGCTCTTCTGGGCCCAGGGCGTCGGCGCGACGAGCCCGCGCCAGGTCCTCACCGCGAGCGGCGTGGGTCAGGGCAGCCTCTACCACCACTTCCCCTCCAAGCACGACCTCGCCGTGGCCGCGGTGCGCTCGACGACGACCGCCGCGCTCGACGCCGCGCACCGCGACCTCGACGCCGACGGGACCGCCGTCGAGCGCCTCGTGCGCTACCTGGAGCGGCCGCGCCCTGCGCTGGCCGGGTGCAAGGTCGGGCGCCTCGTGAGCGACCAGGCCGTCATGGACGACGCGACGCTCACCGCGCAGGTCCGTGACTACTTCCGCGGGCTGGTCGACCTCGCGGGGGCCGTCCTCGTCGCGGACGGTGTGCCCGACGACGCGGCCCGGGACCGCGCGCTCGCCGCGGTCGCGATCGTGCAGGGCGGGTACGTCCTCGCGCGTGCGCTCGACGACCCCGACGCCATGGCGGGCGCGGTCCGGGGGTTCGTGGCACTGCTCGACGCCGGGTCCACGGACCGCACCGGACGTCCTGCCCGCGACGACGCCGCCGCTCGCACCGAGCCCGACGTCCCGGACGCCGAACCCGACTCCCCGGAGGACGCATGACCGACAGCACCGACGGCACCGCCAGCGCCGACACGGCACACCGTGCCGACAGGGCCGACAGGGCCGACAGCCCGACGCTGCGTGAACGGCTGCGCGCCCTGCCCGTCTTCGGCGCCGACCTGCCCGGCCTCGACGTGGACGCGGCACCCGACGATCCCGTGACGCTGTTCGTCGACTGGCTCGAGGACGCGGTCGCGGCCGGCGTCGCCGCCCCGCACGCCGCGACCCTGTCGACCGCCGACGCGCGCGGTCGTGTCGACGCCCGGACCCTCCTCCTCAAGGACGTCGGCCCGGCCGGCTGGTCCTTCGCCACGCGCTCCGACTCCCCCAAGGGCGTCGCGCTCGCGGAGAACCCCCACGCGGCACTGACGTTCCTGTGGCGCGAGCGCGGCCGGCAGGTGCGCGTGCGGGGCCCGGTCGTGCCGCTCGGGGCCGAGGCGTCCGCGGCGGACTTCCTGGCCCGGTCCGAGCTCTCACGAGCGACCGCGCTCGCCGGGCACCAGAGCGCGACCCTCGCCTCGCGGAGGGACTATCGCGCGGCCTGGGACGCGGCGCTCGCTCGGGTGCGCACCGAGCCGGAGACCGTGCTCGACACCTGGACCGCGTACGCGCTCGAAGCCACGACGGTCGAGTTCTGGGCGTCGTCGCCGGGCGACGGACAGGCACGTCTGCGCTACACCACGTCGGCCACGGCTCCGCGGCCCGGCGACGAACCCTCCCCCGGCTGGACGAAGGAGCTCCTGTGGCCCTGACCGACACTCCCCGCACCGGAACGGTGCCCGACGTCGACGCGGTCCGCGACGACGCGCGGGCCGCCCTCGCCGCAGTCACGCGGTCCGCGGGCTCGCTCGACGCCGCGGCGCTGGCGGCGCCGTCGCTCCTGCCGGGGTGGTCCCGCAGCCATGTCCTCGCGCACGTCACGGCGATCGGCGAGGCGATGGCGCGCCAGGCTGAGCGCGCCGCGGCGGGCGAGCTGGTCGAGGTGTACGACGGCGGGGCGGAAGGCCGAGAGGCCGGCATCCAGTCCGGGGCCCGCCGGACCGTCGTCGAGCACGCCGCGGCGCTCACGGCGCTCGCCGAGCGGCTGGAGGCCGCGTGGCCCGCGCCCGGCTCGGCCGGGTGGGAGGCGCCCGTCTCCTACCGCGACGGCACCGTCGTCGACGCGCTCGTCGCGTGGTGGCGCGAGGTCCGGCTCCACGCCGTGGACCTCGACACGGGGATCGGGATCGGCACGTGGCCCCCGGCGCTCGCGGCGCACCTGCTCGACTTCCTCGCCGTCCGCCTGCCCCAGGGCGTCGCGGTGGACCTCGACACGTCCTCGGCGCAGACCCGGGCCGGGACCACGGTGACGGGATCGCTGCTCGACGTCGCGGCCTGGCTCGCGGGCCGCACGCCCGACGACGAGCCGCAGGCCTGGCGCGGGGATGAGCGCACCGCTCTCCCGGAGATCGGCCCGTGGCCCTCGCCGTACTCGCCACCTGCGACGTAGCACCGGACCCGCCCGCGCGGGACCTTGGTCCCGGCCGAATGTGACGCACGCCCGTGACGCACCGCACACTTTGTGCACTCTGTCACAAGCGTAGAATCGCAACGTGTCGAGTCGAGCGAGCAACCCCGCAAGCACCGCAGACCAGATCGACGTAGCCCTCATCGGCGGTGGCATCATGAGTGCCACCCTGGGCGCCCTCATCAACGTCCTGGAGCCCTCCTGGACGGTGCGCATCTACGAGCGTCTGGACGCCGTCGCGCAGGAGTCGTCGAACCCCTGGAACAACGCCGGAACCGGCCACGCCGCACTGTGCGAGCTCAACTACACGCCCGAGCGGCCGGACGGCTCGATCGACATCACCAAGGCGGTGACGATCAACGAGCAGTTCGAGGTCTCGCGCGAGTTCTGGCACCACCTCCTCACGACGGGCGCCCTCCCGCAGCCGGCGAGCTTCATCTCCCGCACGCCGCACATGACGTTCGTCCGCGGTGCGGAGAACGTCGACTACCTGCGCCGTCGGTTCGAGTCGCTGCGCCAGCACCCGCTGTTCAGCGAGCTCGAGTTCTCCGACGACCCCGCCGTCGTCGCGCAGTGGGCGCCCCTCCTCGTGGCGGAGCGCGACGGCGACGAGCCGATCGCCGCGACGCGCGCCACGAGCGGCACGGACGTCGACTTTGGCGCACTCACGCAGCAGCTCGTCGACCACCTCGTCGACAGCGGGACGCAGCTCTTCCTCGAGCACGAGGTGAAGAACCTCAAGAAGACCAAGGACGCCCGCTGGCGGCTCACCGTCAAGGACCGGTCGTGGAACGCGCCCGTGCGTCGCTCGACCGTCGAGGCGCGGTTCGTCTTCGTCGGTGCCGGCGGCGGCGCGCTGCCGCTGCTGCAGAAGGCCGGCATCCCCGAGGCGAAGGGTTACGGCGGCTTCCCGATCAGCGGCGAGTTCCTGCGCACCGACGACCCCGAGCTCGTCGCGCAGCACCAGGCGAAGGTCTACGGCAAGGCCGACGTCGGCTCCCCGCCGATGTCCGTGCCCCACCTCGACACGCGCGTCGTCGACGGCAAGAGCTATCTCATGTTCGGCCCGTACGCCGGGTTCAGCCCCAAGTACCTCAAGAAGGGCAAGTACCTGGGCCTGTTCACGTCGCTGCGCCTGCACAACCTCGGCTCGATGGTCGGTGCGGGCGTCAAGAACCTCGACCTGACCCAGTACCTCGTGGGGCAGCTCCTCGCGAGCCCCGAGACGAAGTTCACGGCGCTCCAGGGCTTCATGCCGACGGCCCACCCCAAGGACTGGGAGACCATCACCGCGGGCCAGCGCGTCCAGGTGATCAAGCGCGACAAGGACGGCAAGGGCGTCCTCGAGTTCGGCACCGAGGTCATCGCGGCGGCCGACGGCTCGATCGCGGGCCTGCTCGGCGCCTCGCCGGGCGCGTCGACCGCCGTCCCGGCGATGATCGACCTGCTCGAGCGCTGCTTCCCGAACCGCTTCACGAAGTGGCGCCCCGAGCTCGCGACGATGATCCCGAGCCTCGGCCAGGCGCCGTGGGAGGCGGAGGAGCTCGAGGGCCTCGACCAGCTCACCGGCGACGCCGACCTCGACGTCTCGACGCGCGCCTGACGCGACAGCGTCCCGACGACGGCCCGGCCCTCCACGGAGGTCCGGGCCGTCGCACGTCCACGGCCTTCCGCGCCCGGAGGCGCGGCACCGCAGGTCGCGTCACACGACGAGTCACCGCACGTCCAGTTCCTGCGCTCCCGGCACCTCACGCGAACCCGCGGGGAACCACGGCCGCGCCGGGTCCTCGCGGCGCACCGCGAGCGCCACGACCGTCGAGCCGACGACGACGAGGAGGGCGATCACGCCCCAGAGGATGTCCATGCCTCGAGCATCGTCGTGGGCTGCGCGCCGGACGAGTGGCAGGACCGACGGGTGTCGACAAGATCCTGCCAGGGGCGTACGGTCGGGCCATGATCCGCACCGTCGCGGCCGTCGTGAGCGACGGCCTCGCCCCGTTCGAGTTCGGTGTCGTGTGCGAGGTCTTCGGCCTCGACCGCAGCGACCAAGGAGTGCCGCGCTTCGACTTCCGGGTCTGCGGTCCCGTCGCCGGTGAGCCCGTGCGCACGTCGGTGGGCGCCCAGGTCGTCCCCGCGCTCGGCCTCGACGCGGTCGACGACGCCGACCTCGTGATCGTCCCGGCGATCCGCATCGGCAGCCACTACCCCGAGGCGGTGCTCGACGCGATCCGTCGCGCCTCGGCCCGCGGCGCGACGCTCCTCAGCGTCTGCTCGGGCGTGTTCGTCCTCGCCGCGGCGGGCGTCATCGACGGGCGCCGCGTCACGACCCACTGGATGCACGCCGAGGAGCTCCGGCGCCTGCACCCGACGCTCGACATCGACCCGGACGTGCTCTTCGTGGACGACGGCGACCTCATCACGAGCGCGGGGACCGCCGCGGGGATCGACGCGTGCCTGCACCTCGTCCGACGCGAGCTCGGGTCCCGGGTCGCGAACGTCATCGCCCGCCGCATGGTCGTGCCGCCCCAGCGCGAGGGCGGCCAGCGGCAGTTCGTCCAGCGCCCGGTCCCGGAGGCCGAGGAGGACTCGTTCGCCGAGCTCCTGGACTGGATGACCGAGCACCTCGACGAGCCGCTGACCGTGCGCGACCTCGCCCGGCGCGCCCACACGTCGGAGCGGACGTTCGCGCGCACCTTCGTCGCCCAGACGGGCACGACACCGCTCGCCTGGCTCACCGCCCAGCGAGTCGCCCATGCCCAGACGCTCCTCGAGGAGACGCGGACCGATCTCGAGGACGTCGCGCGCCGGTGCGGGTTCGGGTCCGCGGCGCTGCTGCGACACCACTTCCGGCGGGCCGTCGGGGTCACGCCCACCGAGTTCCGGCACACGTTCCGCCACGCCGCCTGACAGGCCTTCGCGGCTTCTTCACGCCGTGGACGATTGCGAACAACCTACGGTCCCGTAGGATCGGGCCATCTGCTTCACGAGCACCCGCTCACCACCACGGCTGAGAAGTCGACTCGATCCCCTGCAAGGATGCACATGACTTCTGCCGCCGTCCGTCCGGGCTTCCGGGCCACCCGACCCAAGACCGACGACGGCGCAGCCGTCACCAGCACCTACACCGCCCTCTCACGGACGGTGCGCGACGCCGGCCTCCTCGAGCGCGCGCAGGGCTACTACCTGTGGACCCTCGGCTTCCTGACGCTCGCGCTGGGCGGGGTCGTCACGGGCTTCGTCCTCCTGGGCGACTCGTGGTTCCAGCTCCTCATGGCTGCGGCCCTGGGTCTGATCTTCACGCAGTTCGCGTTCGTGGCGCACGAGGCCTCGCACCGCCAGGTGTTCGCCTCGGGCCCCCTCAACGACCGGGTCGGGAAGATCCTGGCCAACGCGGTCGTGGGCATCAGCTACTCCTGGTGGATGAACAAGCACACACGCCACCACGCGAACCCGAACAGGCGCGGCAAGGACCCCGACATCAACCCGGACGTGATCGTCTTCCTCGGCGACGACGCCGCCCAGGCCACCGGGATCAAGGCGTTCATCAACCGCTACCAGGGCTGGCTGTTCTTCCCGCTCCTCACCCTCGAGGGCCTCAACCTCCACGTGACCGCCTTCCGCAGCCTCATCTCGGGCGACGGCGTCCGCGCCGACCTGCGCACGCGCATGACGGAGCTCGCGATCATCACCGTGCGCCTCGCGACCTACGCCGCGCTGATCTTCTGGGCGCTCCCGCTCGGCATGGCGTTCGCCTTCCTCGGGGTCCAGCTCGCCGTGTTCGGCGTGTACATGGGCGCGTCGTTCGCACCGAACCACAAGGGCATGGCGATCATCCCCGAGGACAGCAAGATCGACTTCCTGTCGAAGCAGGTGCTCACGTCGCGGAACATCCGGGGCGGCTGGTTCATGAACATCCTCATGGGTGGTCTCAACTTCCAGATCGAGCACCACCTCTTCCCGAGCATGCCCCGGCCCCACCTCGCGCGGGCGCGCGACATCGTGCGCGAGCACTGCCGCAACCTCGGCCTGCCCTACACCGAGACGAGCCTCGCCCAGTCCTACGCGATCGTGGTCCGGTACCTCAACGACGTGGGCCTGTCCGCACGCGACCCCTTCGACTGCCCGATGTTCAAGCAGCTCCGCAAGGTCTGAGCCGCGTCAGGACGACGCGGCCTGGCCGTGGCGCCAGTAGCCGACGAAGTCGACGTGGGTCTTCGGGACGCCGCGGTCGTTGACGAGGTGCCGACGGACACCGGTCACCAACGACGACTCCCCGACGGCGTACGCGTACACCGGCGCCGACGGGAGATCGGCCCCACGGACGGCCTCGAGGGCGAGGCGCCCGGGGACGGCGTGGTCCCCGGCGACGGACGGCGCGTCGGCTGAGGCAGGACCGTCCGACCGCGCGATCCAGCGCAGCTCGACCCCGGCAGGGACGCGGAAGTCCTGGACGTCGGCCAGGTCGGGCAGCTCGACGACCGCGAGGCCGCGCGCGTCGTCGGGCAGGGACTCGCAGATGCCCGCGACGGCGGGCAGCCCGGTCTCGTCCGCGACGACCAGGGTCCAGTCGTGCTCGACGCGGGGGTTGTACCCGACGCCCTGGTCGAGCAGCCCCACGCGGTCCCCCGGCTCGGCGGTGAGCGCGAAGCGCGAGGCCGGGCCCTCGTCGCCGTGGACGACGAAGTCGACGTCCAGCTCGCGCAGGTCGGGCCGCACCGCACGCACCGTGTAGCTGCGCACGAACGGGCGCCGCGCCTTCGGCGTGGCGAGGTACTGGACGTACCAGAGGCCCGACGAGCGCGTGGGCAGGCTCAGCGCGTCCTGGTCCGGTCGCGTGAGGAAGAGGCGGAACCACTGGTCGTACCCCATCGGGGTGAAGTGGTCCATGCCCTCTCCGCCGAGGGTCACGCGCACGACGTGCGGGCTGACGCGCTTCGACCCGACGACCTCGAGCGTCAGGACGTGTGCATCGGCAGGCTTGACGATCTTGAAGTTCGCCACCGTCGGCTCCTCGTTCCTCCACGGGTCGGGACCGGCAGACTGCCGGACGACCGATCACCGTCCTGGGCGACCGCAGGAGAGCCTAACCTCACCTCCACCCCGCCGTCGATGTGCTCGACGCCACACCCGCCGGAGCCCTCGACCCGCGCCGTCGATCAGAGACGGCGGAGCCCCGCGAGCCGCTCGGGGTTGCGGAACACGAGGACGCGCGCCACGCGGTCGCCGTCGAACTCGACGGAACCAGCCATGACCGGCACGCCGTCGGCGCGCCACACGACACCGGGCGCTCCGTTGACCGCGACCGGTTCGGCCACGAGGTCGACCATCTCCGGCTTCGCCGCGAGCCCGACGAGGAAGCGCGCCGCCTTGTCCGCCCCGTGCACCGGACGCATCGCCGCCCGGGCCCTGCCGCCACCGTCGGTCACGACGACCACGTCGGGGGCCAGCGCCGCGACGACAGCGGCGACGTCGCCCGTGAAGCACGCCTCCATGAACCGCCGGGTCGCCTCCTGCTGCTGGTCGCCGGGCGGAGTGAAGCGCGGGCGCCGGGCGCGCACGTGCTCGCGCGCCCGGTGGGCCGTCTGGCGTACGGCCTCGGGCGTGCGGTCCAGCACGCGCGCGACCTCGTCGTGGTCGAGCGCGAACACCTCGCGCAGCACGAAGACCGCACGCTCGAGCGGGCTCAGCGTCTCCAGCACGACGAGCATCGCCATCGAGACGTCGTCGGTGCGCTCGACCTGGAACGCCGCGTCGGGCGTCGTGAGCAGCGGGTCGGGGAGCCACGGCCCGACGTACGTCTCGCGCTGCGTCCGCAGCGTCCGCAGCCGGTTGAGCGCGAGACGCGTGGCGATGCGCACGAGGTAGGCGCGCGCGTCGACCACGTCGTCACGGTCGTCCGCGGACCAGCGCAGCCACGTCTCCTGGACCACGTCCTCGGCGTCCGCGGCGGCGCCGAGCATCTCGTACGCGACCGTGAACAGCAGTCGGCGGTGGCGGGCGAACGGCGCGAGCAGCGCGTCGCTCTCGTCGTGCCCGGGCAGTGCGCCGCGTGCGCCGTCGTCGCTCACTCCCCCAGCCTGCCCGAGGCACCGGTCGCCGGACCGCTCGCCGCGCGCAGCGACCCCGCAGGCCGCACCTCGCACCGGTCGGAGAACCCCTGGCTCGACAGCCCGAGCGCCGCGTTGACGCGGCTGCGCAGGTTCTCGACCGCGACGAGGGCGGTGAGCTCGACGAACGCCGCGTCGCCGAGGTCGGCCCGCAGGTCCGCCGCGAGCTCGTCGGTGACGGTCGGCGGCGTCGCCGTCATCGCCTGCGCGTACTCCAGGACGTGGCGCTGGGCCGCGGTGTAGACGTCGCTGTCGCGCCACACCGGCACGTCGTGGAGCAGCCGCGCGTCGACGTCGCCGTGCTCGGACTCCCAGTAGCCGAAGTCGACGCACCACGAGCAGCCGATCTCGACGGCGGACGCCATGACGGCGAGCGCCGCGTGCGTGGGGTCGAGCGCGCGCCACCGCGCGACGCCGGCCTCGAGCGCGCAGTAGGTCGTGGCGACACGGGGGTTGTGCCCGACGGCCGCCAGCGGGTCGAGCACCGCGCCGTACCGGCGACGCGACAGCGCGGCGAGCGCTCGGTTGAGCAGCGTGCGGGGCGGGTCGAGGGAGATGCGGGCCATGGGTGCTCCTTCCGGTCCGGCACGCTGGTCGCGCCGGTGCCATGAGGACACGCCGCTGCCCGGCGGCGTGACACGGTCCGACCCGTCGGCGTCGTGGCGTGCGTCACACGCGCTTGTCGGGGGCGCCGGCAGGAGCGCTCCCGGACGAGGTCACGGACGATGCGACCGCTTCTCGTTACCCCTGCGGTAGTTCCCGGTCGCGCGTGCGAGGAGGAGCTGCACCTCGTGCTCGTCCCCCCGCGCCTCGGCGCGACCGAGCGCGGCGACCAGACGGTCCGCCGCGGTCCCCGCGACGGTGACGACGACGCGGCCGCCCCGGGCGACCCGCACGCGCCCGTCCCGGGTGACCTGGTGGTCGAACGGGTCGGGGAACGCGTCGTCGGGCACGGGTCCGACCCTAGGCGTGCCGACGCGGCGGGCGCACGTCCATTCCCGGAGGGCGCGCGTCCATTCTCGCGAGCGCCCCGGTCACACCCGCGCGCGGTCCGCGTCCCGGCGCCGCCGGCCGCGACCCGTGAGGTCCGCGAGCGGGGAGTACCGGGGGACCCAGCGCACCAGCGCCGCCGTCGACGCGCCGCCGAGAGCGGCGGCGGCCCAGATGCCCGCGGCGAGCGACCCGAGCGCCGCGCCCGCCGCGAGCACGAGCGGCCCGAGCGCGTCGCCGGTGTCCTGGAACAGCCGCCACACGCTGAGGAAGGTCGGGCGCACGTCTGCCGGGGCGACGTCGGCCCCGAGCGTCATGACGATGCCCGACCCCATCCCGTTCCCGATGCCCAGCAGCGCCGCGACGACGGCGAGCGCCGCAGGCGTGTGCGCGACGGGCACCAGCGCGAGGGCGAGCGCCATCGTGAGCATGGACGGGACGGCGACCCACAGCCGCCCGAACCGGTCCATCACCTTGCCCGCGGGGTAGAACAGCAGCATGTCGAGGGCGCCGGAGATCCCGAAGATCACGGACGTCACCTCGGCGTCGAGCCCGAGGTGCTCGCCCCAGAGCGGGATCACGGTCTGGCGCGCGCCGCGCACCGCGGCGATGAGGAGGATCGCGACGCCGAGCGTGGCGAACAGCCGTCGGTGCTCGCGCGCGACCTGCGCGATGCTCGCTCGCGGGCGCGTCACCCGCCCCGTCCGGCCGGGCGCTTCGCCGCCGTCGCGCTCCGGCGGCACGACGGCGACGACCGCCACCGCCAGGAGCGCGCAGACCGCGCCGAGCCAGAAGGCGCCGCGCACGGAGGTCGCCGCGATCACCGCCGCGCCCGCGAACGGGCCGATGAACAGCCCGATGCGGTGCACGCCCGCGAGCGTCGACAGCACGCGCGCCCGTCGCAGCGGCGGCGTGATCTCCGTGAGGTACGACTGCCGGGCGAGGTTGAACACGGCGGACGACGCCCCGAGGGCGAGCACGCCGGCGGCGAGGCCCCACAACGCGCTCGTCAGCGCGACCGTCGAGAACGCGACGACGGCGACGCCGCCCGCGAGCAGCATCGCCGTGCGGTCGCCGAGCCGCGTCGCGAGCGATCCCGCGGGGAGGTCGAAGAGGATCTTGCCGAGCGGCAGGAGCGCCGTCACGAGACCCGCGACGGTGAGGCTCGCGCCGCGGCCGGTCGCGGTCACGGCGACCACGGGCAGCATCGCGCCCACGCCGATCTCGAGGACGAGCGTCGGGACGAACGCGCCGAGCACGACGCTGCGCAACGGGAAGAGCGGCGCGTCGTCCGTCGCGCGGGTCGTGGCCGATCGGGTCACGAGGCCTCGCCGGCCGTCTGCACGTCGGCGGGTTGGACGTCGGCGGGCTGGGCGTCGGCACCGCGGCACGCGGGCGCGTCCGCGAGGAGCTCGAGCAGCTGCGAGGCGGCGGGCGCCCCGTGCCCACGCTGCCCCGTCACGACCGACACGACCCAGCTCGGGCCGCCCGCCTCCGGCAGGGGCACCGTCACGAGGCGCGCCGCCTGCGGCTTCGCGGCGACGTGGCGCGGGACCATCGCGATCCCGAGCCCACGGTCCACGAGCTCCAGCAGCGTGTGGACGTCGTTGACCGTGAACCGCACCCGGCGGTGCGCGCCGTGCGCCGCGCACGCCACGTCGTTCACGGGGCGCGCCGCCCACGAGGGGTCGAGGTCGACGAAGTCCTCCCCCACGAGGTCGGCCCACCCCACCCGTCCACGGGTCGCGAGGTGGTGCTCGGGCGGGCACACGAGGACGAGGGGCTCCCGGCCGAGCTCCGTCTGGGTCAGGGCACCGAGGTGCTCGGTCGTCGCGACGAAGGCGACGTCCACGTCGCCGTCCCGCACGCGCGCGAGCAGGTCGTGCGATCCGGCCTGCACGAAGTGGATCTCGACGAGCGGGAACCGTCGGTGGAAGCGCTCGAGGAGCGCGGCCACGTCGACGACCCCGAGGCACTGCTCGGCCCCGACCCGCAGCGAGCCCGAGAGCGCGTGCGTCGCACGGACGACCGCGTCGCGAGCGGCTGCCGCCTGGGCGAGCATGGACCGGGCGAACGGCAGCAGCGCGAGACCGGCCTCGGTCGGTTCCACGCGGCGCGTCGTGCGCGTGAACAGGCTCGACCCGAGCTCGTCCTCGAGGCTGCGGATCGCCGCGGAGAGGCCGGACTGGGAGACGCCGGTGAGCGCGGCGGCGCGCGTGAACTGCCGCTCGTCCGCCAGCGCCACGAGGTACTCCATCTGCCGCAGATCCATTGACCACTCATTCTTCTGGGATTGACGACCGACAATCGTTGGACTTCTAGGTTATCCGTTCCTACGCTCGATGAGCACGTGCCGGCCAAGACGTCCCGCACGTGCCGCCCCTCCCCTCGACCCGTGAGGAAGCACCATGCACCAGCGCACGCTCGGATCCCGGACCGTCTCCGCGATCGGCCTCGGCGGCATGCCGATGTCGATCGAGGGTCGTCCGGACGAGGCCCGGTCCGTCGCGACGATCCACGCCGCGCTCGACGCGGGCGTCACCCTGGTCGACACCGCCGACGCGTACCACCTGCACGCCGACGAGGTCGGCCACAACGAGGACCTGATCGCCCGCGCGCTGCGGTCGTACGGCGGCGACACGTCGGGCGTGCTCGTCGCGACGAAGGGCGGGCACCTGCGCCCCGGCGACGGCACGTGGACGAAGAACGGCGACCCGGCCTACCTCAAGCAGGCGGCGAGGGAGTCGGCCCGCCGGCTCGGCGTCGAGGCGATCGGCCTCTACCAGTTCCACCGCCCGGACCCCGCGGTGCCCTACGCCGACTCCGTCGGCGCGCTCGCCGAGCTCCTCGACGAGGGCGTCGTCGAGATGGCCGGCATCTCGAACGCCGACGTCGCGCAGATCGACCTCGCGAACGAGGTGCTCGGCGGCCGGCTGGTGTCCGTGCAGAACCAGTTCTCGCCGCGGTTCCGGTCCAGCCAGGACGAGCTCGAGCACTGTGCGGCGCTCGGGGTCGCGTTCCTGCCCTGGAGCCCGCTGGGCGGGATCGCGAACGCAGGCGAGCTGGGCAGCACGCACGCGGCCTTCCAGGAGGTCGCCGACGCGCACGGCGTGAGCGTCTACCAGGTGACCCTCGCGTGGGAGCTCGCGCTCGCGCCCGTCGTGATCCCCATCCCGGGCGCGTCACGACCCGAGAGCATCCGCGACTCCGCGGGGGCCGTCGACCTCGTCCTCACCGACGACGAGGTCTCCCGCCTCTCCGCAGCCTGACCGGACGGACGGAGCACCGTGAAGACCTTCACCCTGCCCGGGACGGACCTCGTGGTCCCGAACGTCGTGCTCGGGCTCATGCGCATCCAGGACAAGACCGACGACGAGGTGCGCACGCTCGTGCGCACCGCTCGCGACGCCGGCATCACGTTCCTCGACCACGCCGACGTCTACGGCGACGACCTGCACGGCTGCGAGCGCCGCTTCGCGGAGGCGACGCGCCTGTCCCCCGCCGAGCGTGCGGAGTGGGTCATCCAGTCCAAGGCCGGGATCGTGCGGGACGGACCGTACTTCGACTTCTCGTACGACCACCTCGTCGGGTCGGTGCACGGATCGCTCGAGGCGCTGGGCACGGACTACCTCGACATCCTCCTGCTGCACCGCCCGGACGCCCTCGTGGAGCCCGAGGAGGTCGCGCGCGCGTTCTCCGACCTGCACGCGGCCGGCACGGTCCGCGCGTTCGGCGTCTCGAACCACACCCCGGGCCAGATCGAGCTGCTGCGCCGGTACGTCGAGCAGCCGATCGTCGCGAACCAGCTCCAGCTCTCGATCACGCACGCACCGCTCGTCGCGCAGGGCGTCGCCGCGAACATGGCGACGCTCGACCAGTCGGTGAGCCGCGACGAGGGGATCCTCGACTACTGCCGCCTGCACGACATCACGGTCCAGGCGTGGTCGCCCTTCCAGGCCGGCCTCGTCCCGGGCGTGTTCCTCGGGTCCGACGAGTACCCCGAGCTCAACGCGGTGGTCGACCGCCTCGCCGCGCGGTACGAGGTGCCGCCGATCGCGATCGCGACCGCGTGGATCACGCGCCACCCTGCGCAGATGCAGGTCGTCCTCGGCACGACGAGCCCCGACCGTGTCGCGGGCGCCGCCCAGGGGTCCGACGTGCCGCTCACGCGCGCCGAGTGGTACGAGCTGTTCCGCGCGGCGGGCCACACCGTGCCGTGACCTCCGCGCGTGGTCCCCGCCGCCGACGTCCGATCGATCAGGTTTCGAGAAGCGGTCCGGACCGGCCGGTTCCTAGCATCGGGACATCGAACGACCCGACCGAGAAGGAGCGACCGATGACCGGCACGCAGAAGGCTGCGACGACGAGCTACGAGGGATTCACCGCCGAGGAGCGCGCGGCCATGAAGGAGCGGGCCAAGGAGCTCAAGGCGACGACCGACGGCGAGGCGGCGGTCCGCGAGAAGATCGCCGAGATGTCCGACGCGGACCGAGCCCTCGCCGAGGCCGTCCATGCGATCGTCCGGGCCGAGGCGCCTCACCTGGTCCCCCGCACCTGGTACGGGCAGCCCGCCTACGCCCTGCCGGGCAAGGGGAGCAAGAGCGGCCCGATCGTGTGCTTCTTCCAGGCGGCAGAGAAGTTCGGGACCCGCTACGCGACCCTCGGGTTCAACGAGGACGCCCGGCTCGACGCCGGCAGCATGTGGCCGACGTCGTTCGCGCTCACGGCGATGACCGCGGCGAACGAGAAGGAGATCGCCCGGCTCGTGCGGACGGCGGCCGGCTGAGGGGTGCGAGCAGAGCGGGCCGAGGCAGCGTCGTGCTGCCTCGGCCCGCTCTGCCGGTGTCACCGACCGCCGCGCTCGCCCCGGGTGACCGGGGCGAGCCCGGCCGCGCTCAGGCGCACGGCCCGACGGCCGACCACGAACCCCAGACGCTCGCGCCGGGCTCCTGCCCGCGGGTCCACCACTGCGCGCGGTAGGCGACCCCGTCGTGCGCCACGACCTCGCCACCGACGTACACCGTGGACGCGTCCCACGGCTCGGCACACTCGGCCACCGCAGGTGCCGCGGTCGCCGGGCCCACCTCTGCCCACGGGCCGAACCAGGGCGACGTACCCGGCTCCTGGTTGCGCGTCCACCACCGTGCCTCGTAGACCACGCCGTCGTGCTGCACCAGGTCACCGCGCTGGTACGCGGTGCTCGCGTACCAGGGGTTCGGGCCGGGCTCGGGAGCCGAGACCTCGGGCAGCAGCTCGATGACTGTCGGTTCCTCGACGGGCGTGAACCGGGCGCCGGCGTCCGACGGCGCGGCGTCCGTCAGCTCCAGCAGCCCGGACAGGTCGACCGAGCCGTCGGCGGCGATCTGCGGACGGATGCCGTCCACGTCGAGCGAGACGAACCACGAGGCGTCCACGGTCGACGCCCCGCCGAGGTTCCAGTGATTCGACGGGTCGATGAGCAGCGAGGTGTCGTCCTGCTTGAGCGCGAGCACGTCCACGGCCGGGTTCTGCCAGGAGACGACGCCGCTCGCCTGGTATGCGGTCGTGCTCGCGTTGGTCTCGAGGCGCACGCCGCGGTCGTTCGCGACCGAGGTGACGTCCTCGAGCCGGACGTCCGGGCCCGAGTTCGAGGTCACGCCCGTGCCGAGGTTCCCGTAGCTGACGGAGTTGCGCAGCAGGTGGTCGCCAGGGATCGACTCGCCACCGAGCTTGAACCCGTTGCCCTCACCGGTCCGCGAGGGGTCCGCCTCGAGCCAGCCGTTGTCGTACGCCACGGAGTCCTCGACGATCACCGTCCCGATGGGGCCGGTGGTCGACTTCGCGTACAGGTCCCAGCCGTCGTCGATGTTGTGGTGCGCGATGTCGTTCCGGAACACGTTGCCCTCACCGACGGTGAGCTTGGCTGCGAAGCCGTCCGCGTCGTTGCCGCCCGCGTCGGCGTTGTTGTGCGCGACCGACGAGACCACGAGGTTGTGCGACGGCCACATCGACGGCGGCTCGGCGCTGCGGCCCGAGATCTGGATGCCCGTGTCGGCGTTGTGGTGGGACTCCACCCGCTCGACGACGTTGTGGTGGCCCTCGACGAGCATCGGCTTCGCCTTGTCGCGCGAGCCCGTGATCTCGAGGTCGTACACGTGCCACCAGTCGCCGCGCAGGACCAGGCCACCGTCGGGCGACTGCGACAGGTCGAGCGTCGCGCGGGTGCCGGGCTCCGAGAGGAGCGTGATCGGAGCGTCCTGCGTGCCGTCGCGGCCGCGCTCGGCGACGATCTTGCGGGTCGGGGTGTAGACGCCGTCCGTCAGGACGATCTGCTGCCCTGCCTGGGCGAACCCGACCGCCGTGTGCAGGTCCAGAGGGTCGGACCGGGTGCCGGCGCCGTCCGCCGAGCCGTCCGGAGCGACCCAGACCGACTGGCCCGGCTCGCCGAACCTCTTGACGGTGACGGTCAGCGGCACGTCCACCGGGTCGGTGGACTCGATCTCCTCGCGCTCCCCGAGGTGCGGCTGCTCGGCGTCGGGCAGCAGCCGGGCGGTGAGCTCGTTGACGCCGTCCTCCAGGGCGACGGGCGCCAGGACTCGCTCGCCGGGCGCGAGCTCGATGCCGTCGACCACGACCTGGCCCGCCGCGTCGAGGATCTGCCCCGTGCCGTGCATGTTCGCCACGAGCGGGACGTCGAGGCTGCGCTCCGGGGTCGTCGAGGTGATGTCGACGCCGAGCGTCGCCGGGACGTACTCGGTCGGGGGCTCCTGGGCGGCCTCGTCGTCGTCGGGGTGGATCGTGGTGAGCTCCCAGTCGGTGACCGTCACCTGGATCTTGCGGGCGACGGCCATCCCGACGAAGAACCGCTCCGGGTCCTGCTGCAGCAGCATGTCGGGGTCGTACTGGATGACCTCGAGCACCTCACCGCTCTCCGCGTCCGACCGGTGCCAGGTCGCGTGGAACCCGGTGTTCGACCTGCGCAGCGAGAGCTCGAAGACGTCGCCGGTGGCGAACTTGGGGCCGGTGGCGTCCGCCCGCCAGGCCTCGTCGAAGACCTCTGCGTCGGAGGTGTCCCGCGTCCCCGCGGAGCTGTCGTGCGGCGCGCCGGTGTAGCCGTGCACGAACCGGGCGCCGGGCGTGCCGTCGCGCACCGTGCCGGTGCCCTCGCCATAGCGCGTGATCAGCGCACCGGCAGAGTTGAAGTACCGCGCCGCGGAGTCTCCGGGCACCAGGGTGTCGACCGCGAGCACGCCGAACCCGGACTGGTTGTCCTTCGCGGCGGCGTCGTCCACGTGGAACGTGGCGGTGAGCGTGAAGTTCTCCTCCGCCGGGTCGATCTCGGTGTAGAAGTACTGGAACCCGTCCTCGGACGAGGCGAGCTTGGTCGAGCTGGCGCGCGCGTCGAAGGTGATCGACCCGTCGGCGTTCTCGACCACCTCACCGCCGGAACCGGCGTTGGACCCGATGTCGGCGATCTTCCACCGCTCGACGGCGGTCGCCACCGTGACCTCGAACGGCGCGCCCACGGCGGAGTCGGCGCCACGGTGCGCGACGGCGCGCAGCTGGTAGGTCTGACCGGTGGTCAGGCCGGTGACGTCCGCGGCGGTGCCGACGACACCGTCGACGACCGTGCTCCAGGTGGCACCGTCCTGGCTGACCTGCACCGAGTACGTCTCGGCCTCGGGGCTCGCGGACCACTCGGTGGACAGGGTCCCCCGGCCGCCGGAGACGGCGGTGGTCAGCGCGGAGACGATCTCCGGAGCGGCCAGCGGGAGCGAGAACCCGGCGTGCGCGACGCGCGCCGAGGTCAGCGGCGTGTCCTCGCCGTAGCGCGTGATCGAGACCTCGACCTCGTAGTCGCCGGACGCCGGCGGCGTCAGGGCGACCGTCCCCGTCGGCCCGTCGACGACGGTCATGGCACGGTCGACGACGGCGCCCGTCGCGTCGTGGAGCGCGGCGTGCGCGACGTCGCCGCCGTCGGTGCCGAGCAGGCCCGTGAAGCCCACGAGCAGGCTCCCGGGGTCCGCGGGATCGGGGGCGACGGAGTCGACGACCGGTGCCGCCACGCCGGCCCACGGCGCACGGTCTCCCAGGTCGACGGGTCCGAGCTGCGCGAAGAAGACGTTCACGCCCGAGCTCGGGGACGCGAGGTAGTAGTCACCGGGAGCGTCGATGTCGATCGTCGCGGTGGCGACGGGCAGCGTCTCGTCGTCGGCCGGCGCCGGCACGCGGGCGACCTCCCCGGTCGCGCCGTAGAGGGCCAGCGCACGGTCGCTCGCGCCGCTGCTGCGGGCGTTGACGACGACCTGGGTGGGCACGTCCTCCGCGCCGACGGTGAAGTGCAGGGAGCGGGCGTCGGCGCTGCCCGACCCGTTGAGCTTGATGCGCTGGGAGAAGACGTCGCCACGGTCGGAGACGCGGTCCGCCGCGTCGACGGTGACCTTCTTGGCGGCCGTCGCGTAGATCGTGAAGTCGGTCCCGGTGTCGACCACGGAGGCGTAGTCGCCCGGCGCGAGGTCGTTCACGTCGAGCGCCGTGCCCGGCCCGACGGCGACAGCCGTCATCGCGGACGTGACGGTGAGTGCCGCTGCGACCACTGCCGCCAGCGACGTGCGGATGGTCCGCCCGAACGGTGTCATGGATCTCCTCGTCGAGATGCGCGTGCTCTGCGGTGGGCACGCGAGAAACCGGTTTCCCGCACGGTAATCGCATTCCCGCCTCGCCGTCAAGGCACCGCTGTGCCGCCTGGGGCGAGGGGCCCCGTACAGCGACGGTCGGACGAGGGCCGGACGGCCTCTCCCGACGATGCGCGCCCCGGTCAGGGCACGAGGTCGGCAGCCAGCCTCCAGCCGAGGACCTCGACGCCCGACTCGTCGCGGGTGAGGCCCAACCAGCCGCCGCGCTCGACGACGAAGACGCCCGGAGTGACGGCAGCCGTCAGGCGCGACACCCACGAGCGTTCGAGGCGGGGTACCACCACCTGGACGCCGTCGGCGACGAGCTGAAGCACCACGTCGACGAGCCCCGCGTGCGCTGCCCGCCGCGCGGGTCCGGACGCGTCGACCCACTCGGTGTCCTCGGGGACCCACCCGCCCGAGAGCACGAGCGACCGCAGCTGCGGCATGCGCGTGAGGAACGTGCCGTCGGCACCGTCGAGGGACACGGAGAGCTGCTCGACGGGAGCCTTCTGCAGCACCGTGAGATCGGCGTTCCTCGTCGTGCCGGTCAGGTGCAGCTCGGCCAGCGCCGGGAGCGCGACCAGCGGCTCGACGCTCGTGAGCCCGCGCTCGCCGGTGGCGTTCAGTCGCAGCCATCGCAGGCCGGTGCACTCCCCCAGCGGGGCCAGGTCGACGTCGTCACGCAGGCGCACGTCGAGCCGCGCGAGGCCGCGCACCGCGCCGATCCCCTCGAGGGACGCGCACTCGCCGAGGTTCAGGACGGACGCCCCGAGCCGGAACATGGTCGCGGCGAACGCCCGCGGGTCGAAGCGCCGCCACGCACGGTGCAGCTCGGCAAGCTCCGCGTCGGGGTAGCTGTCGCGTGCGTACCCGGCGAGCACCTCGAGCGCCGCCGGGGTGCCCAGCGCACCCAGCGCACGGAACGCGACCCGCCGCTCGCCGGCCCGCTGCTTCGGGCGCGGGGCGAAGAGCCGCGGGTCGGCGTCCGGGTGCGCGGCGACCCACGTCGCCACCTGCGCCACCTTCTCGGGGAGCGCCGGCCCCTCGGGCGTCGCCGGTGCGGCAGGCGCGGTGGGCGCGCTCCGGAGCGCCGCGTCGTGCTTTGCGACCGCTCGACGGATCATCGCCAGCTTGGCGCCCCCCGGCTCGGCGATCTCGGCGGGGAGCCGGTCGAGGACGGACACGTCGGCCCGCGCCGCCAGCGCGAGGAGCGCCCAGAGCGCTCGCGCGTCGAGAGCCCCCGCGAGGGTCGACATGTCGAGACCCGCCACCGCTCCGAGAGCCGGATCCTCGAACACCCGCAACGCCGCCCGTTCGAGATCGGGGTCGCTCGGCAGCCTCGACGCGCCTCGCACCGCGTTCGGCTGGTTCGAGTACCGGTCGAACCGACCCAGCACCTCGTCGGCGCGTTCCGCGCCCAGGGCGTCCGAGAGCACGGTGAGGATGGTCTTCGGGCCCGACATGCGAGCCTCCCTCGGGGAGAGTTCGGGGACCGCCGGCGATCTCCGGGGCCACGGACAGCGACGACGCCGTCCGCACGCCGGACCCTATCGAGCGGTCGCGGTTCGTGCAGCGTCCCCCACGAAGAACGTGGCAGGAGCGCGACCTTCCCGCCGTCGGGTCGATCTGGGCGCCCGTCGCGCGGGCGACGTGCGCCCAGGTCAGCGCCTCCTCGCGGTGTGCGGCGCCCGGGCGTCGCCGCCCGAGGACCAGCACGGGCTGGACGACTTCCATAACGTTTTGGTTACACTGGCGCGGTCCCGTCCATCGATCCCCGGAGCGCACCCGTGTCACGAGGCCGCCATCACGCAGCACCCGCTGCCCCCACGCGCTCTCTCCGGCTCCCGGCGCTCGCCCTGCTCACGCTGCTCGGGGCGGGAGTCCTCGGCTCGGGACCGCAGCCCGCGGACGCCGACGACACCCCGGTGGCACCCGTCGCCGGATCGACGACCGAAGGACGCGACCAGCCTGCCGCGAGCCGCTCCGGCGACCGCGCTGCCCGCGAGCCCGCCCGCCAGGCGGCGCCGGCGCCGACCCCGACGCCCGCTCCCGCGCCCCAGGTCGTCCCGGCTCCGACGCCAGAGCCTGCCCCGGAGCCCACGCCCGCACCGCTGCCCGCGGTCACCGGTCAGCTCTGGACCACGGACGCCGTCAACGTCAGGACCGCGCCGTCGGCCGATGCCGAGCGCCTCGCGACGGTTCCGCTCGCCACGGTGGTCGACGTCACCGGCACCGCCCAGGACGGCTGGAACCAGGTGGTCTGGGACGGCGCCGTCGCCTGGGTCAGCTCCAGCTTCCTCTCCGAGACCGAGCCCGCGGCACAGGCGCCGGCGAGCGCGGCCGGCACCTCAGGTGCCGCCTGCTCCGTCAGCCCGGGGATCGAGTCGGGCCTGCAGAGCAACGCGTCCGCCGTGTACCGCTCGGTGTGCGCAGCCTTCCCCCAGGTCAGCGCCTACGGCGGTCCGCGCCCGGGCGACAGCGGCGACCACGGCACTGGTCGCGCCGTCGACATCATGATCAGCGGTGACCTCGGCTGGGATATCGCCCGCTACGTGCAGGCGAACGCCGGTGCGCTCGGCGTCACCTACGTCATCTACCAGCAGCAGATGTGGATGGCGGGCGACCCGACGAGCGCCTGGACAGCCATGGAGGACCGCGGCGGAGTGACCGCGAACCACTTCGACCACGTGCACGTCAGCACGTCGTAGCGGACCCCCCGGACTCAGACCGCTGCCTCGTCCGGTGCACCGCGGATCGCGCCGAGAGCGGCGTCGTAGTAGGTCGCGAGGGGTCGGACGGCGCCGTCCCGGGTCCACGCCTCGCCGGCGAGGTCGAGGCACGTGATGACACAGCCCACGACGGCCTTGGCGCGCAACGCCTGGTCCGGTCCCGCACCGAGGCGCCGCTCGACCTCCGGCACCAGGTCGTCGTACCAGCGCAGGTGCTTCTCGATGCTGCGCGCCCGCAGCGAGGGCGTCCCGTACATCATCCGGGAGATCGCCAGGAGTCGGTCCTTGTCCGCCGCCTTCCTCTCGAGCGCGAACAGCGCTCCACGCAGCGACGCCCACACGTCCTCGTCCTCGGGTCGTCGTTCCAGCTCGGCCCGCAGCACGCCCCCGTCGGCGACGAAGCGGCCGAGCGCCACGTCCTCCTTGGTGCCGAAGTAGCGGAAGAAGGAGCGGCGAGAGATTCCCGCGGCAGCGACGATCTCGTCGATCGTGGTCTGCTCGAACCCCTTCACGAGGAACAGGTCCATCGCCACGGCGGCGATCTCGGCGTACGCCTGTTGACGGGACCTCTCCCACAGTCCGGGGTTCCCCTCGCGCGCCGATGCCATGCCGTCACTCTAGCCGAGCCCTGGCACAAGTGCCTGGTTGGCACTGTGTGCCAACCAGGCATACAGTCGCACCATGACCGCCTTGAAGAAGCCGCTGGACCACACGCGCCAGACCGTCCTCATCACCGGAGCGAGCTCGGGCATCGGGGCCGAGTTCGCCCGCCAGCTCGCGGCCCGAGGCAGCAGCCTCGTGCTCGTCGCTCGTCGCGCCGAGCGACTGGAGGCCCTCGCCGAGGAGCTCGGCGACGCCCACGGCACCGACGTGGTCACCGTGCCCATGGACCTCGCGAGGCCGGGGGTCGGCCGGCTCCTGCAGCGCGAGCTCGAGGCCCGGGACGTCGAGGTGACCAGCGTCATCAACAACGCGGGCTTCGCCCGCCTCGGCCTGTTCCACGCGCAGGAGCTGCCGAGCATCAGCGCAGAGCTCGCCCTCGACGTGGTGAGCGTGGTCGACATCAGCCACGCCTTCATGCCCGCCCTGCGTCGACGCGGGGACGGCTTCCTCCTCAACGTCGCCAGCATGGCCGCCTATCAGGCCACCCCCACGATGGCGGTCTACGGTGCGAGCAAGGCGTTCGTCCTCAACCTCACGGAGGCCCTCTGGTACGAAGCGCGCGACACCGGCCTTCGGGTGATCGCCCTGTCCCCGGGTGCGACCCGGACGGAGTTCTTCGACGTCGCCGGGGAGGGAGCCGACGGCGGGTCCCGTCGCATGTCCGCCGACGTGGTCGTCGCCACGGCCCTGCGCGCGCTCGAGCGTCGCAACCCGCCGCCCAGCGTCGTCGCAGGTCGGTCCAACCG
Source organism: Cellulosimicrobium sp. PMB13 (assembly GCF_051294865.1). NCBI lineage: Bacteria > Bacillati > Actinomycetota > Actinomycetes > Micrococcales > Promicromonosporaceae > Cellulosimicrobium > Cellulosimicrobium sp. PMB13. The sequence goes on from NZ_CP145910.1 coordinate 3,695,070, forward strand.
ACTCGCCGCGGTCGCGTCCCGGCTCGTCGGACGGCGCGGCACGACCGAGATGATCGGTGCGCTGATGGCACGGGGGACGGCGGGCCGCTGACCCGACGACAAAGGCTCGGATCCCGGCCTGCACATGACGTGCCTCGCCGGGATCCGAGCCTTCTGCGTTCGGTGGAGCTGAGGGGACTCGAACCCCTGACCCCCTGCATGCCATGCAGGTGCGCTACCAGCTGCGCCACAGCCCCGAGGACCCGAAGGTCCAGGTAAGACGCTCCTCGGCCGGTTTCCCGTCCTGCGGAGCGTCGCTAGTCTACGCAGAAACGGGCTCCAAGTTCCAATCCGGTCCCGCGTTCCACTCGTCGAGCGGGAACCCCGCTCCGACGTTGTGCGCGACGAGGCGCCACGCCGGCACGGCCGCCGGTGCCGAGCGGTGCAGGTGCGACCAGTGCACGTTGTGCAGGCCGCTGATCCCCCGCCAGGCGGCGGGGTCGAGACCGAGCAGGGCTGTCACGGCGAGCGTGATGGCCGCGCCGTGGGAGACCACCACGAGCGTGTCCTCGCGCTCGAGCGCGTCGGCGTGCTCCGTCACGGCGGCGAGCATGCGCGCCGCGACGTCGACCTTCGCCTCCGCCCCCGCGCGCGTCGGCTCCTCGCCGGCCCGCCAGGCCGCGTGCTGCTCGGGCCACCGGACGGCGATCTCGTCGCCCGTGAGCCCTTCCCACTCGCCGAAGCTGCGCTCGCGGAGGCGGGCGTCGTACGTCGGCTCCACGCCGACGGCCGCCCCGTACGCTCGGGCGGTGTCGGCGGCACGACCGAGGTCCGACGTCACGACGCGCGTGGCCCGGTGCGCGCTCGCGAGGGCCTTGGCGCCCTGCTCGGCCTGCCAGCGGCCGACGTCGTCGAGCGGGATGTCGGACTGCCCCTGCAGCCGCAGCGCGGCGTTGAACGCCGTGCGCGCGTGCCGCAGGAGGACGAGGGTGCCCGCTGTCACGCGAGCGGCTCCCCCGAGAGGCGGATCGCGCCGTCGTCCTCGGAGCGGCTGCCGCCCGTGGTGTCGTCGGCCGCGTCGACCGCCCCGTCACCGCCGCGGGCGTCCTCGGGCAGCTCGATCAGCGGGCAGTCCTTCCAGAGGCGCTCGAGCGCGTAGTACACCCGGTCCTCCGCGTGCTGCACGTGCACGACGACGTCGCCGAAGTCGAGGAGCACCCAGCGGGCCTCCTGCTTGCCCTCGCGGCGGATCGGCTTGGCGCCGGCCTTGTGCATGGCCTCCTCGACGGCGTCGACGATGGCCGACACCTGCCGTTCGTTCGTCCCGGAGGCGATGAGGAAGACGTCCGTGAGGACGAGCTGCTCGCTCACGTCGAGGGCGATGATCTCCTCGGCCTTGCGGTCGGACGCCGCGCGCGCCGCGGTGATGGCGAGCTCGACGGCCCGTTCGGTAGCAGTCACGTGGTGTCCGTTCGTCGGTGGGGTGTGCGGGTCAGCGGACGACGTCGGGGGCGCCGTCGGCGTCCCACGCCGGGTCCGGGGGGTCGACGGTCTCGACCACGGCTGCTGCGTCGTCGAGCGCCGGAGCGGTGTCGTCGCGTGAGATGAGCTCCCACACGAGCAGCCCGAGCACGAAGGCGACCGCGACGAGGATGAGGTAGTGCAACCAGGTGTACGACGGGCCGCGCGGCTCGTCGTCGTCCTCGGCCTCGCCGTCGGCGCTCTCGGCCGTCCGGGCGTGCACGCGCGGGAAGAGGTCGTCCCCCGCGGTGGCCGGCGCGGGTGCGACCGCCGCGGGAGCGCCCGAGGTGGTCCCGAACGGTGAACCGGGCTTCTCGACGGCGCGAGCCGGCTCCGGTGCGTCACCCGACGTGATCGCCGCCCACGGCAGCGCGGAGCCCGCCGTCTCGGCGGGCGGTGGCGTCGCCTGCGTCGACGGCCGGGCGGGGGCCGTCTCGACGGGCGCCTGGGCCGCGGGCTGCACCTGCGTCTGACCCCAGGGCGACGGCGACGGCGACGGCGCAGGCTCAGGGCCGCGCGGTGCCGTCGAGGCGCCGGTGGAGCTCGCGAACGCGGACATGCGCTGCGGCTGGTTCGTCGGCGGCAGGTTCGTCGTGGGTGCGGGGGCGGACCCCTGGCCGAACGGCGACGCCGTGGGTGCGCCGGGTGCCGGGGTCCGGCCCGAGGACGTCGCGAAGGGGTCGCCCGTCGGTGTCGGTGGGCGGACGGGACCGCTCGCACCGGGCGCCGTCGGACGCGGACCGGCGGCAGGCGGGCGCGAGCTCGTCCGGGTGGGGACCGCCGGCGTCGGGGCGGGCGGGCGGATCATGACGCGCTCCGCGGTCTCCTGGACCGGGGTCAGGCGACCGGTCTCGTCGAGACCCCGCATGCCCCCGGACGCCGCGGGCGGCCGGACGACGGAGGGCTGGGACGGGTAGTCGGTCGCCCCCGTCGTCTCGCGCAGGGTGCGCCGCGACGGCGGCGGCGTGGGCGGAGCAGCCGGGCGCGCGGGCGGCGCGGGGGCCCAGGTGGAGGCCGGCGGCGCAGCGGAGGGCTCGGGGGGCGTGCCGCCCGCCTGCGCCGTGCGCTGTGCCGCGGCCGCCTGCTCGCGCTCACGGATCTCGCGCCGCGTCAGGGGGCGGACGGGCTGCATGTTGCTGCCGTTGTCACTCATCGTGCTGACCTCGATACAAACCGTGCTTGGCGATGTACTGGACCACGCCGTCCGGCACCAGGTACCACACCGGCTGGCCCGACTGCGCGCGTCGACGGCAGTCCGTCGACGAGATGGCGAGTGCCGGAACCTCGAGCGTCGTGACGACGCCAGGAGGCAGGCCCTCGACGCTCAGCCGGTGCTCCGGGCGCGTGACAGCCACGAAGTGTGCCATCTTCCACAGCTCGTCGGCATCCTTCCAGGTCAGGATCTGTTCGATGGCGTCCGCACCGGTGATGAAGAAGAGCTCGGCGTCGGGTCGCGCGTCGCGCAGGTCGCGCAGCGTGTCCACCGTGAAGGTCGGGCCCGGGCGGTCGACGTCGACCCTGCTCACCGTGAAGCGGGGGTTCGACGCGGTCGCGATCACCGTCATGAGATACCGGTGCTCGGCCGGGCTGACCTGCTGGTGCTGCTTGAACGACGGGTTGCCCGTGGGGACGAAGACGACCTCGTCGAGGTCGAACCGCGCAGCGGCCTCGCTCGCGGCGACCAGGTGTCCGTGGTGGATCGGGTCGAACGTCCCGCCCATGACCCCCAGACGGGGCCTGCGCGAGCTCATCGGTCGGTCGCCGGACGCGGCACGGGTTCCCGTTCTCCGTCAGTGGCGCGTGCCCACGCTGCGGAACGCGTAGGTCACGAGCAGGAGCGCGACGAGGCCCCCGAACGCCAGCAGACCGTAGGCGAGCGGCGGGATGGGCAGGTGCGACGCGGCCTCGGCGCCTTCCTCGGCAGCCTTCACGACGGCTGGGATCACGACGTCCTCCTCGAGTGTCGTCCCCGGGCGGGGTCGACCGTCCGGACGGGTCCGGGCGGTGCGTGCTGGGATGCTTGCGGGCGACCGGAGGGGTCCCGGTCGCCGACCAGTGTCTCACGGACCCACGGGCGACCGGTCCGGTCGGTACCGGGTACTTCCTCGCACAGCGGTCGTCACGGACGAACGTGACCGTCCCCGTGGACGACCCATTTCGTCGTCGTGAGCTCGGCGAGGCCCATGGGGCCGCGAGCGTGCAGCTTCTGGGTCGAGATGCCGATCTCGGCGCCCAGGCCGAGCTGTCCGCCGTCCGTGAAGCGCGTGGAGGCGTTCACCATGATCGCGGCCGAGTCGAGCTCGGCGACGAACCGCTCGGACGCCTGCAGGTCGCGCGTGACGATCGCCTCGGTGTGCCCCGACGTCCACGTGCGCACGTGCTCGATCGCCTCGTCGAGGTCGTCGACGACCCGGACCGCGATCTCCAGGGCGAGGTACTCCGTCGCCCAGTCCTCGTCGGTCGCCGGGAGGACCTCGAGCCCGGCGGGCGCGAGCGCCGTCGTGCGTGCGTCCCCGTGCACGACGACGCCCGCCTCGCCGAGCGCCGCGAGCGCCGCGGGCAGGAAGTCGTCGGCGGCGTCGGCGTGCACGAGCAGCGTCTCGGCCGCGTTGCACACGCCGACGCGCTGCGTCTTGGCGTTGAGGAGGATCTCGAGCGCCATGCTCCGGTCGGCGCTCGCGTCGACGTAGACGTGGACGTTCCCCACGCCGGTCTCGATGACGGGGACCGTGGACTCCTGCACGACGGTCCGGATGAGGTCCGCCCCGCCGCGCGGGACGAGGACGTCGACGAGGCCGCGGGCGTGCATGAGGGCGACCGCGCCGGGGCGTCCGTGGGCGTCGATGGACTGCACGAGGTCGCCCGGCAGGCCCTGCGCCTCGAGGGCGCGCGCGAGGACGGCGACGATCACCTCGTTGGAGCTCGCGGCCGCCGACCCGCCTCGGAGGATGACGGCGTTGCCGCTCTTGAGGGCGAGACCCGCGGCGTCGACCGTGACGTTCGGCCGCGCCTCGTAGATCATCCCGACGACGCCCATGGGGACCCGGAGCTGGCGCAGCCGCAGGCCGTTGGGGAGCGTCGAGCCGCGCACGACCTCGCCGACGGGGTCCGGGAGGCCCGCGAGCTCGCGCAGCGCGTCCGCGATCGCGGCGACGCGCTCCGGGGTCAGGGCCAGGCGGTCGAGCAGGCCGGGAGCCATGCCGTGCGCGCGACCACGGTCGAGGTCGTCGGCGTTCGCGGCCACGATCTCGTCGGTCGCGGCGACCAGCGCGTCGGCGAGCGCGAGCAGCGCCGCGTCCTTCGTCGCGCGGGTCGCGGTCGCGAGCGCGCGCGACGCCGTCTTGGCACGGCGGGCGATGTCCTCGACCGCGGCGGCGACGTCGGTGGTGCCGTCCCCGACGGCGGCGGACCCGCGACCGACCGCGGTCGTGTCCTCGATGGTCGTCATGTGCCGAGCCTACGACCGGGTGGCCGTGTGGCGGGAGCGGTGTCCGCCGATCATGCCTTCGCGCCCGCGAGAGCGGGCCCTGGTCCGACGGCCGCGGTCGTCAGCGGGCGCGCCTGCGCACCAGGACGAGGTCGTCGCGGTGCACGATCTCACGGTCGTAGCCCTCCCCCAGCTCCTCGCGCAGGTCGCTCGTCGTGCGGCCGAGCAGCCCGGGCAGGTCACGCGACTCGAACGCGACGAGCCCACGCGCGACGACGCGCCCGTCGGACGTCACGAGCTCGACCGGGTCGCCGGCGTCGAACTCGCCCTCGACGGCCGTGACGCCCGCCGGCAGGAGCGATGCCCGCCCCCCCTGCACGGCCCGGACCGCGCCGTCGTCAAGGACGAGACGCCCGCGCGTGCGCGCCGCGTGCGCGAGCCACAGGCGACGCCGCGTCGTGCGCTTCCCGGTCGCCGCGAACCACGTGCCGACGGGCTCCCCCGCGAGCGCGGATGCCGCGTTCTCGGCCTTGGTGAGCACCACGGGGATCCCCGTCCCGGTCGCGATCGTCACGGACTCGAGCTTGGTGACCATCCCCCCGGTCCCGACCGCGCTCCCTCGCGAGGTCACCTCGACGCCCTCGATGTCGGCCGCCGAGCGCACCTCCGCGATCCGCCGCGTCCCGGGGCGTGACGGCGGCCCGTCGTACAGGCCGTCCACGTCCGTGAGGAGCACCATCGCGTCGGCGCGCACGAGGTGGGAGACGAGCGCCGCGAGCCGGTCGTTGTCGCCGAACCGGATCTCGTCGGTCGCCACGGCGTCGTTCTCGTTGACGACGGGGACCACCCCCAGGTCGAGCAGCCGCTCGAGCGAGCGCTGCGCGTTGCGGTAGTGACCGCGGCGCACGGTGTCCTCGGCGGTGAGCAGCACCTGGCCGACGCGCAGCCCGTGCGTCGCGAAGGCCTCGGTGTAGCGCGCGACGAGCATGCCCTGCCCGACGGACGCCGTCGCCTGCGCCGTCGCGAGGTCGCGCGGCCGCGTCGTCAGGCCGAGCGGCCCGAGGCCCGCGGCGATCGCGCCGGACGTCACGAGGACGACCTGGCCGCCGGCCGCGCGCCGCGCCGCGAGGACGTCGACGAGCGCGCGCAGGGCCCCGAGGTCGAGGTGCCCGTCCGCCCCCGTGAGCGACGACGAGCCGATCTTGACGACGACGCGGTGGGCGGTGGCGATCTGGGACCGGGAGGGCAGGGCGTTCACCGCCCCATCATCGCGGCCGGACGGCTGAGAGCGCTCCGGATTTCACGAGTCAGGACGTCGCCCCGCGCTGTGGGCGGGGAAAGGGCCCGGTTTCGCGTCGGCAACCGGGCCCGTTCCCCGCCCACAACTGGCGGTCAGTCGGCGTCGGGGTCCGTCCAGGTGCCGGCCTGGCGCTCGGTCCACAGCTCGCGCCGGGCCTCGGCCTTGGCGTCCATGCGCTCGTGGTGCTCACGGCGCTTCTCCGTCCGCGTCGGGCGCAGGCTCTCGTCGAGGCGGTTGTCGGATCCGCGGGGGCCGCCGAGCAGCTCGGAGCCCGTCATGAGCGTGGGCTCCCAGTCGAAGACGACCGCGTTGACGTCGCTGCCGATGCGCACCTCGTCGCCGGCGACGGCGCCCGCGGCGAACAGCTTCTCCTCGACGCCGATCCGGGCGAGCCGGTCGGCGAGGTACCCGACGGCCTCGTCGTTGGAGAAGTCGGTCTGGCGGACCCAGCGCTCGGGCTTCGCACCGCGCACCTGGAACCAGTAGTCGGTCGCCCCGCCCTTGCGCGTGACGGTGAAGCCCGCCTCGTCGACGGCCTTCGGCCGCAGGACGACCCGCGTCGGCTCGGGCGCCGGCGCCTCGGCACGCGCCTTCTCGACGAGCTCGGCGAGCGCGTAGGTGAGCTGGCGCAGACCCTCGTGGCTCGCCGTCGAGATCTCGAGGACCCGCAGGCCGCGGGCCTCGAGGTCGGGCTTGACGAGCTCGGCGAGCTCACGGGCCTCGGGCACGTCGATCTTGTTGAGCACGACGAGGCGCGGGCGCTCCATGAGCGGCACCCGCCCGCCCTCGATCTCCAGGTCGCCCGCGTACGACGCGAGCTCGGCCTCGAGCACGTCGAGGTCGCTGATCGGGTCGCGGCCCGGGTCGAGCGTCGCGCAGTCGAGCACGTGCACGATCACGGCGGTGCGCTCGATGTGGCGCAGGAACTCCAGGCCCAGGCCCTTGCCCTCGCTCGCGCCGGGGATGAGCCCGGGGACGTCCGCGACGGTGTACCGCGCGCCGCCGGCCTGGACGACGCCGAGGTTCGGTACGAGCGTCGTGAACGGGTAGTCCGCGATCTTCGGCTTGGCCGCGGAGATCGCCGCGACGAGCGACGACTTGCCCGCGCTCGGGTAGCCCACGAGGGCGACGTCGGCGATGGTCTTCAGCTCGAGCACGACGTCGCGCTCGTCGCCCGGCTCGCCGAGCAGCGCGAACCCGGGCGCCTTGCGCCGCTGGGAGGACAGCGCGGCGTTGCCGAGCCCGCCGCGACCGCCCTCGGCCAGCACGTACTCCGCGCCCGCGCCGACGAGGTCGGCGAGCACCGTGCCGTCGGTGTCCTTGACCACGGTGCCGTCGGGCACGCGCAGCACGAGGTCCTCGCCGTTCGCGCCGTCGCGGTCGTCACCCATGCCCTGGGTGCCCGACGTCGCGTGGCGGTGCGGCGAGTGGTGGTACTCGAGGAGGGTCGTGGTCTGCGGGTCGACGACGAGGCGCACGGTCCCGCCGTCGCCGCCGTTCCCCCCGTCGGGCCCGGCGAGCGGCTTGAACTTCTCGCGGCGCACCGACGCGCAGCCGTTGCCACCGTCACCGCCGGAGACGTGCAGCACGACGCGATCGACGAACGTGGCCATGATCAGATCCTCTCGCAGGTGCGCGGAGCGCGGGCGGCGACGGAGGCGTCGACCGCCGGGGTGGAGCCGGGTGGAACCGCAGGAGGGGCGCACCGCATCGGTGCGCCCCTCCTGCGTGAAGCCGTGCTGGGTGGTCGTCAGGCCTCGACGGTGACGATGTCGATGACCTTGCGGCCGCGGCGCGTGCCGAACTGCACCGCACCGGCGGCAAGGGCGAACAGCGTGTCGTCCTTGCCACGGCCGACGTTCTCACCGGGGTGGAAGTGCGTGCCGCGCTGGCGGACGATGATCTCGCCCGACTTGACGACCTGACCGCCGAAGCGCTTGACGCCGAGGCGCTGGGCGTTCGAGTCGCGACCGTTGCGCGAGGAGCTCGCGCCCTTCTTGTGTGCCATGACGAACCTGCTTTCGTGCGAGAGGGAGGGTGCCGGACGGCGCGGGGCGGGGCCTTGCGGCCCGCTGCCTCACGCCGCGAAGATCACTTGATGCCGGTGACCTTGAGGCGGGTCAGCTGCTGGCGGTGACCCTGACGACGGCGGTAACCGGTCTTGTTCTTGTACCGCAGGATCGTGATCTTCGGACCCTTCTCGTCCCGCACGACCTCGGCGGTGACCTTGACCTTCGCGAGCTTCGCCGCGTCGGTGGTCACCTTCTCCCCGTCCACCAGCAGGAGAGCGGGCAGCTCGAGGGACTCACCGACGCCGGCGGACACCCGGTCCACCACGACGATGTCGCCGACTGAGACCTTTTCCTGGCGGCCACCGGCCTTGACGATCGCGTACACCACGTTGCTGCTCATCTCTCCTAGTCTTGGCGTGCTCGTCACGGCGTGAGACGTCTTGGAAACTCGAACACGCCGCGGCGTGCGAGTGCGAAACCGTCCGTGGGCACACGGGACCGGCGCGCCTGGGCGCGCCGACGTTCAAGACTACGGAACGGCGGGCGACAGGTCAAATGCCGTGCGTCGCGGCAGCCCGGGCCGAGGTGCGGCCCGGGCTGGCCGTTCGTGCAGGTCGAGCGGCCCGACAGCCGCGCCGGGCGGAGCTCCGGTCAGTCGAGCACGAACGTGATCTCGAGCATGACCTGCCAGGCGACGATCCGGCCGTCCTGCGTCTCGACCTTCTGTTCCTTCACCCATGCGCCCGAGACGTTGCGCAGCGTCTCGCTCGCTCGCTCCACGCCCGTGCGGACCGCGTCCTCGAAGCTCGTCTCCGACCGCGCGCTGATCTGCGTGACGCGTGCCACCGTTCCGGCCATGGTCGTTCCCTCCCTCGGGCGGGCGCCCGGCGCGCCCGCGCTCCACCGAGCGTCCCGCCGTGCGCACGCGCCCGCCACCCGGAGCGGCGAGCCGGACCGGGCCGTGCCAGCCTTGCGGGAGCGGAGGTGATGCCATGAGCGCCCCGGCCCAGACTCCTCACGACCCGGTCGACGAGGCGATGGCGGCCGTCGACCGGCGCGGGTTCCTGCCCCGAGCGCAACGGCGCTTCGCGGAGCAGGACCGGCCGCTCGCCATCGGCGGCGGGCAGACGAGCTCCCAGCCGTCGACGGTCGCCGCCATGCTGCGTCTCCTGGAGGTCCCCCGGGACGCGCGTGTGCTCGACGTCGGGGCCGGGTCGGGATGGACGACGGCGCTCCTCGCCCGGCTCGTCGGCCCCGGCGGCCGCGTCGTCGGGCTGGAGCGCGACCCGGACCTCGCTGCGTGGGGAGCGGCGAACGTCGCGCGGGCCGACGTCCCGTGGGCCTCGCTCGAGACGGCGCGCCCCGGCCTCCTGGGTCGGCCCGGCGAGACGTTCGACCGGGTGCTCGTCTCGGCGGCGGCGCAGCAGCTCCCGGCCACGCTCGTGGAGCAGGTCGCCCCGGGCGGCAGGCTCGTCGTACCCGTCCGGCACACGATGCTCCTCGTCGTGCGGGGCGAGGACGGCGTCGTCCGCACGAGCGAGCACGGCTCCTACTCGTTCGTGCCGCTCGTGGAGGACCCGCCCGACGCGCCGGGCTGAGCCGTCGACGCGTCCTCCGGCGCGGCCGGCAGCCGCCAGGGAGCTCCGGGGAGATGGGCCCGGCACCGCGCCTCGTACCGCTCGGACCCTCCGACGTGCGACGCGTCGGGGACCAGCGCGTCCCCGCCGCGGCCCCCGGTGACGGCCTGGGCCGCGGCCTCGGTCCCGAGAGACGTCCCGACGTCCCCCGTACGGACGTGGAACGCCGCGTCCTCGCCGCACACCGCGCACACCGCGGTGAGCCGGTCGACACGTTCCGCCCGCGCCGCGAGGCTCGGCATCGGCTCGAAGGGGCGTGCGTCGTAGGTCACGTCCAGACCGGCGACCACGACGACCGAGCCGTCGTCGGCGAGGCGCTGGACCACGTCGACGAGCGCGGGACCGAAGAACTGCGCCTCGTCGACGGCGACGAGGTCCCACGGCCCCTCGGCGCGCGCGACCGCCTCGAGCTCGTGCGCGTCGTGCACCGTGCGCGACGCGAGCGACAGGCCGGAGTGCGTGCTCACCGTGCCGCTCCCCCGCCGGGTGTCGAGGACGTGGTCGACGAGCAGGACGCGCCGTCCGGCGACCTGGGCCCGACGCACCCGGCGCAGCAGCTCCTCGGTCTTGCCCGCGAACATCGGCCCGGACACGACCTCCACCCGACCGGTCACCACGGCCGCCTACCGGTGCCGGGCGAGGCCGGTCGACTGCCGGACGGGGAGCGGCTTGGGGGCAGGGAGCGGCTCGGCGGGCGACCCGCCCGACGGCCGGGCCTCCTCTCGGCGCGACCGCCGGGACGACTCCCCGGCCTCGCCCTCGTCCCGGGTGCCGCCGAGCACGGTGAGCTCGGGCACGCGCGTCACGAGCGGCAGCTCCTTCGTCCCGGTCGCACCCTCCAGGCTCCGCGGCGTCGGGACGACCGTCGAGACCCGCACGACGCCCGGCACGGGGAGCGGGCTCGGACCGGGCGGGACGTCCGCGGGCCGCGTGTCCCCCGGCTGGCCGTCAGCCGGCTCCTCGACGGCGGGCTCGCCGCCGGCAGCCCGGTCGTCGACAGCCTGGTCGTCGGTGGCGTGGTCCAGTGCGTCCCGGTCCTCGGACGTGCGTCCGGGCTCGCGCGCGGGAGCACCGGCGTCCGACGGCGACCCCGTGGAGGCCGGGGCCGGGGCCTGGGCCTTCGGGGCGACGTCGCGCGCGCCGCCGGACCGCTCTGCGAGCGCCGGCCGGCCGGGCTCGCCACCGGCCGCCCTGTTCAGCGCCCCGTACGGGACGTGGACGCTCGGTGCGGCGAGCCGGGCGGACTCGACCTGGGTGCGCTGGTCGTCGAAGAAGATGTGCGGTCGCAGGACCTCGAGGATCCCGGACTTGTCGATCCCGCCGAGGAAGAACGCGTCGTCGACGGAGACGCCCCACGACTTGAGCGTCGCCACCGCGCGCTCGTGCGCGGGAGCGGACCGGGCCGTGACGAGCGCGACGTGGATGCGCGGGACGTACGAGGGGTCCTCCCGGCGGCGCGCCCTCTCGACGTCCTGCAGGCGGTGGATGCCGACGATCAGGTCGCGCAGCGGTCCTCCGCCGAGCGGCACGTCCGACAGCTCGTCCTCCCGCCGACGGTAGGACGCGAGGTCACCGCCGCGGAACTCCTGCTCGGAGGAGTCGTCGGCGAGCACGCCGTCGAAGTCGAACGCGATGCGCAGCTCGTCCCCCGGCTCGTCGGCGAACGTCGGGTCCAGCACGTACCCCGCGGGGAGCCCGAGCGCGACGGCGTCGCGCACCGAGGCCTCGTCGGCCGAGAGGAACAGGTCCATGTGGAGCGGGCGGATGAACTCGTACGGCGTGTGGCCCTGGCGGAACACCGCGCGCGTGATCGGCAGGTCGTGGTGGCGCACGGACCGCATGACGCGCAGCCCCGTCTCCGGGGAGTTGCGCGACATGACGATGACCTCGACCAGCGGGTCCTCCTCGGACGGCGCGAGGTCGTTGAGGGCCAGCAGGCGCCGCACGAACCCGAACGCGACGCCGGGTCGCAGCGGTTCGTCGAGGTGCCTCTCCTGGAACGCGCGGTACGCACCCTCGCCCTCGGTCCGGAAGACGCGGTCGGAGTCGGTCAGGTCGAACAGTGCGGAGGAGGCGACGCCGACGACGAGGCGGCCCGTGAGGTCGTAACCCATGGCCGCACTATGCCAGGCCGGCGGCCTCCGGCGGAACGGCGCCCGCGGAGGGGGACCACTCGTCGCGGAGCACGCCCAGGACCACCGCGTCGTACCGGACGCCGTCCACGACGCGCGCGCGCCGGAAGCGTCCCTCCTCGACGTATCCGAGCCGTCGCCCGACCCCGAGCATGGCCTCGTTACCCGACCACGTGGCGAGGTCCAGGCGTACCCAGTCCGTCGCCGAGAACAGGTACGTGGTCCACGCGCGCAGCGCCTCGCGCCCGACGCCCCGGCCCCGCAGGGCCGGGTCGAAGACGGTCACGCCCAGGCGGGCCCACTGCGTCTCGGCCGACTCCCAGTACCAGGAGCAGGTCCCGACGAGGCGGTCCTCGCCGTCGGCGACGACCACCCGCCGGGGCGGCAGCCCGTTGCCGCCGAGCCCGTGCGGGTCGCGCGCCTCGGCCGCCGCGGCGTCCGTGAGGCGCGCTACGAGCGCGTCGGCCGCCGCGTCGTCGGGCACCGGGTAGTACGGCCCGTCCCACCGGTGCCACTCGTGGTGCGGTCGCATCCACTCGCGGAACGCGGCGAGGTCGCGCGGGGTCCACCCGCGCAGCCGCACCCCGGGCCCGACGCCGTACGTCGGGACCGCCGTCACGCCTGGTCCTCGACCGCCTCGCCCGAGGTGTCGGACGCGGGTGCGTCGTCGGACGGACCGCCGGTCGCGTCGTGCTCGTGCTCGTGCTCGTGGGCGTGGTCGTGCGCGTGAGCAGCGGCGGCCGCGATCGTGGCGAGCGTGGCCTTGACCGCCTCGCGCGCCTGCGAGGAGACCTCCGGCAGCACGGGGACGCCCGCGTGCGGCAGCGTGATCGCGGCGTCCTGGGACGCCCCCTGCTCCGCCGCGGAGCCCGAGCCGCCACGCTTGCGGCGCGAGCGCTGCTTCGGGTCGCCGTTGCCCTCGGGAGCGCCGCCCCCGTTGCCCTGGCCGTTGCCGCCGCCCGACTTCTCGATCGGGTCCGTGTGGACGATGAAGCCACGTCCGTGGCAGTGCTCGCACGTCTCGCTGAACGCCTCGACGAGCCCCTGCCCGACGCGCTTGCGCGTCATCTGGACGAGCCCGAGCGACGTCACCTCGGCGACCTGGTGCTTGGTCCGGTCCCGGCCCAGGCACTCGACGAGCCGGCGCAGCACGAGGTCGCGATTCGACTCGAGCACCATGTCGATGAAGTCGATGACGATGATGCCGCCGATGTCGCGCAGCCGGAGCTGACGGACGATCTCCTCCGCGGCCTCCAGGTTGTTGCGCGTCACGGTCTCCTCGAGCGTGCCGCCCGAGCCCGTGAACTTGCCGGTGTTGACGTCGACGACCGTCATCGCCTCGGTGCGGTCGATGACGAGCGACCCGCCCGACGGGAGCCAGACCTTCCGGTCCATGCCCTTGGCGAGCTGCTCGTCGACGCGGTGCACGGTGAAGACGTCCTGCGTGCCCGTCCACTTCGAGACGCGCTCGCGCAGGTCCGGGGCGAGCTCCTCGACGTACGAGGAGATCTCGGTCCACGCGCCGTCGCCCTGCACGACGAGCGACGTGAAGTCGTCGTTGAAGATGTCCCGGACCACGCGGATCGCGAGGTCGGGCTCGCCCTGGAGCAGCGCCGGGGCGCTCGACGACTTCTTCGCCTTCGCCTCGATGGACTCCCACTGGCCGCGCAGGCGCTCGACGTCGGCGCGCAGCTCGTCCTCGCTCGCGCCCTCGGCGGCGGTGCGCACGATGACGCCCGCGCCGTCGGGCACGACCTCCTTGAGGATCTTCTTGAGGCGGTTGCGCTCGGTGTCGGGGAGCTTGCGGCTGATCCCGGTCATCCCGCCGCCCGGCACGAAGACGAGGTAGCGGCCCGCGAGGGTGATCTGCGACGTCAGGCGCGCACCCTTGTGACCGATCGGGTCCTTCGTGACCTGCACGAGCACCGGGTCGCCGGACTTGAGCGCCTGCTCGATCCGGCGCGGCTGACCCTCGAGCCCCGCGGCGTCCCAGTTGACCTCGCCCGCGTAGAGCACGGCGTTGCGGCCCTTGCCGACGTCGATGAACGCGGCCTCCATGCTCGGCAGCACGTTCTGCACGCGACCGAGGTACACGTTGCCCGCCATCGACGTCTGCGACTGCTGCGACACGTAGTGCTCCACGAGCACGCCGTCCTCGAGCACGGCGATCTGCGTGCGGCCGTTCGTCTCGCGCACGACCATCGACCGCTCGACGGACTCGCGGCGCGCGAGGAACTCGGCCTCGCTGATGATCTGGCGGCGCCGACCGGCGTCCCGACCCTCGCGGCGGCGCTGGCGCTTCGCCTCGAGGCGCGTGGAGCCCTTGAGGGCCGTGACCTCGTCGGCGAGGCTGCGCTCGCGCGGACGGGTCCGCGTCGGCACCTCGCCGGGCTCGCCCCGCCCGCCACGGCGACGGCGGCGACGACGACGGCTGGAGCCGCTCTCGTCCTCGCCCTCGCCCGGCTCGTCGGACTCGACGTCCTCCGGGGCCTCCTCGGCGGTCTCCGTGTCGTCGACCGGCGCCTCGGCGCCATCCCGACCGCCCTCGTTGCGCCCGCGGCGACCGCGGCCACCGCGACGGCGGCGACGTCGGGGCGCACCCTCGGCGTCGTCGCCCTCCGACACGTCCTCGGCGTCGTCGTCGGCCTGCTCCGCGTCGGCGGTGATGTCGCCGGTGTCGTCGACTCCCGCGGTGCCGGCATCGACGGTGCCGGCGGTGCCGGGCAGGTCCGTGTCGGCGAAGTCCTCGGGGCCGAAGGCCAGGGTCTCGAGCTCGACGCCCTCGGCGACGAGCTCCGACTCGATGGCCTCGATCTCCTCGACCGCGGCGCGGTCCTCACCGCTCAGCACGAGCTCGGCGGACACGTCGGCGGCCTCGGTCGCCACGGCCCGCGCCGACTCGTCGGCCACCGGCTCGGCGGCGCGCGCCGGGCCTGCGGACCGGCCGGCCGAGCGACGCGACGAACGGGTCGCGCGACCGCCGGACCGCTCCCGCGACGTCGGCTGCTCCGGCTCGGGCCGCTCGACGACGGCCTGGTCGCTCGCGGGCGCCTCGGACGCACTCCTCGCCCCCGAGGCAGCGGGCTCGGACACCGGCTCCGCGACCGTCTCGTGGTGCACGGGCGGCCCGGCAGGGCTCTGCGCGCGGCGCGGGCGACGAGGGGCGGCGGCGGGGTCGGGCGCCTGGAAGAGCAGCGCGGTCGTCGCGAGGCGCGGCGTGCCGGAGCCGGTCGTCCCGACAGGCGACGTGGGCTGCGTCGCCGGTGCGCTCGCCGTGCTCGTGCTCTCCCGGCTCGTGCGCTCCGGGCTCGCGGTCCCCTGGCTCGCCGTCTCGGAGGTGGTCGTGCCACGGCTCGGCGCGGTCTCGCGCTGAGCGTCGGTCGACGGCGCGCCGGCGGCGGCGGTCGCCCGCCGGGACCGCCGTGCGCGCTGACCCGAGGCGGGAGCGTCCGGCGCCGGGGCGGACTGGGTCGCGTCGGTGCCGGAGGTCGCGCTCGCAGGCGCTGCCTCCTCGGTCACGGCGCTCACGGCCGTGGCCGGGCCGGACGCGGTCTCGTCGGCCGGAGCCTTCGCGCGGCGCGAGCGGCGGGCAGGCTTCTTCTCGACGTCGGGCTCTGCCGCCGGTGCCTGGCCCGTGGGGGCCTCGGTGGCCGGAGCGTCCTGCGCAGCCGCCGCCGCGGCGTCACCGGGTGCGGCCGTCTCGTCGGGAGCGTCCGCAGCAACCGCCGCCTTCGTCCCGGACGTCGACCGTCGGGACTTCTTGGCCCGGCGCGGCTCCGCGCTCGTGCCGAGCAGCGCGTCGGCGTCAGGCGCGGCGGCCGGAGCGTTCACGGCCTCCTCGACCGGTGCGGCACGCAGGCCGAACTCGGAGAGGACGTCGAGGGCCGGCGGCTCGGCCTCCACCGCGGGCGAAGCTGTCGGCGCGGCCTTGGTGCGCTTCGTGCTGCTCTTGGCCCGACGAGGGGCGCGCGCCGTCTCGGCGGCGGGCTCGGCAGCGGGCTCGGCACCGTCCGGCACCGAGGCCTCCGCGCTCGTCGCCGCGGGCGTCGTCTGCCTGGCGTCGTCGCCCGAGGCGCCGTCGGGGACGGTCGTCGTCGACCGGGTGGCGCGGCGCGACCGGCGGGCGGCCGGGGCGGCCGTCTCCTGGGTCGCGTCGACCCGCGGCGCGGCCTGCGCGGACTCCGCGCGCGGCGCGGCCTGCGCGGACTCCGCGCGCGGCGCGGCGGCGGACGCGCTCACGGCGGCTGCGGGGGTGCTCGGGGTGGTGGCGTCCGTGACCAGGTCCGGGGAGGCGGCAGCCGGCTCGACCGCGGGCGGGGCGACGTTCCTGGTCGCGCGACGGCGACCGGTCTTGCGCACGGGCGATGCCTGTGCGGTGGGGTCCTGCTCGACGCCGCCCGTGGAGGGGGTGTCGGCGGTGCTGTCGGAGGTGTTGTCGAGCGTCACGCGTCGTGCTCCAGCTTGCTCGAGGCCCCGCCCCGCACCGTGCGGCCCCTCGAGCGGTCGGTCGTCGCTCGGGGAGAGCGCACCGGAGCGCGTCTCCCCCGCGACGGAAGTCGTCGGTCACGGCCGCGGCACGCGAGGGCGGCGCGGGCGCCTGCCGTACCGGGCCCTTCGCCCCGTGGCGGCGCTCCGCGGGCCGCTGTCGCGACTGCTGCAAGCACGTGTGTGCCGGTGGACGATGCGGTGCCCTCCTGGCACGCCCAGTATCGCACAGGGGGGCCGACCCTCCCCGCCGACACGCACCCCCTCCTCGGACCTTCGGCCGGCCGGCTCGGGACCAAGGTCCCGACACCTTGTGAACATGGTCACAAGCGGCCTGTTTTCAGCACTTTTCGTCATCTCGGGCTACGTGGATGGTGCAGATTGGGCCTAGCGCCGGGGCGAGCGGCGACGCGCCGCCACGCTCCCGGTGACACACCGTCCCCACCCCGACGGCCTCCCGAGGAGCGCACGTGGATGCTCTAGATCTCGCCCGGTGGCAGTTCGCCATCACCACCGTCTACCACTTCATCTTCGTGCCGCTGACGATCGGCCTCTCCCCTCTCGTCGCCATCATGCAGACGGCCTGGGTCCGCACCGGGAACGAGCGCTGGCTGCGCCTGACGAAGTTCTTCGGCAAGCTCCTGCTCATCAACTTCGCCCTCGGCGTCGTGACGGGCATCGTCCAGGAGTTCCAGTTCGGCATGAACTGGAGCGAGTACTCGCGCTTCGTCGGCGACGTCTTCGGCGCCCCGCTCGCGATGGAGGCCCTCGCCGCGTTCTTCGTCGAGTCGACGTTCCTCGGCCTGTGGATCTTCGGCTGGGACCGGCTGAGCAAGAGGGTCCACCTCGCGTGCATCTGGGCCGTCGCCCTCGCGACGAACCTGTCGGCGTTCTTCATCCTCGCGGCGAACTCGTGGATGCAGCACCCGGTCGGGGCGGTCTACAACCCCGAGACGGGCCGGGCCGAGATGAACGACATCTGGGCCGTCCTCACCAACAACACCCTGCTCGCGGCGTTCCCGCACCAGATCACCGCCACGATGCTCACGGCGGGCACGTTCGTCACCGGGATCGCCGCGTGGTGGATGGTGCGTCTCGTCCGCACCAAGAAGGCCGAGAACGTCGAGCTCGCGCGCGACGTCTACCGCCCGGCCGTGACGCTCGGCGTCATCGCGATGCTCGTCGGCGGGATCGGCGTCGCGGTGTCCGGCGACGTCCAGGGCAAGATCATGTACGAGCAGCAGCCCGGCAAGATGTCGTCCGCGGAGGCGCTGTGCCAGGGCGAGGAGGGCGCGGCGTTCTCGATCCTCACGATCGGCGACCTGTCGAACTCGTGCGAGAACGTGCGGCACCTCATCGAGATCCCCGGTCTCGCGTCCTACCTGGGCACCGGGCACTTCTCCGGCCCGGAGAGCTACCTGCCCGGCGTCGAGGACGTCCAGGACGAGATGACCGAGCGCTTCGGCGACACCACGGCCTCCGGTGACCCCGTCACGTACACGCCGAATCTCGCGATCACCTACTGGGCGTTCCGCCTCATGATCGGCATGGCGGCCGGGTCCGTGCTGCTCGCGCTCATGGCGCTGTGGCTCACGCGCAAGGGCCGCGTCACCGACAACGTGTGGTTCGCGCGCGTCGGGCTGATCGCGATCCCCATGCCGTTCCTGGCGAACTCGTTCGGCTGGATCTTCACCGAGGTCGGCCGCCAGCCGTGGGTCGTCGCGCCCAACCCGACGGGCATCGACCAGATCCGCCTGCTCACCGAGCGCGGCGTCTCGACGGTCGTCAGCCCCGGCATGGTCCTCACGTCGATGATCGTCTTCACGCTCGTCTACGGAGCGCTCGCCGGCGTCTGGTTCACGCTCATGCGTCGCTACGCGGTCGAGGGCGTGCCGCTGAGCGTGCGCGACGAGTCGCCCGAGGCGAACGAGCCCCCGGGCGACGGGTCCGGCGACGCCGACGACGACGCCCACGCCCCCCTGTCCTTCGCCTACTGACGCGCCGCCCGGCACCGCACCGAGAGCTCTGGAGACACCGTGGATCTCACCGTCGTCTGGTTCGTGCTCATCGCCGTCCTGTGGACCGGCTACCTCGTCCTCGAGGGTTTCGACTTCGGGGTCGGCATGCTGCTGTCGATCCTGCCGAGGGGTGACAAGGAGCACCGCGAGAAGGAGCGTCGCGTGCTCATCAACACCATCGGCCCCGTCTGGGACGGGAACGAGGTGTGGCTCCTCACCGCCGGCGGCGCGACGTTCGCCGCCTTCCCCGAGTGGTACGCGACCCTCTTCTCGGGGTTCTACCTGCCCCTCCTGCTCATCCTCGTCGCGCTCATCGTGCGCGGCGTCGCGTTCGAGTACCGCGGCAAGATCTCCGACCCGCAGTGGGCGCGGCGGTGCGACGTCGCCATCCAGGTGGGGTCGTGGGTGCCCGCGGTCCTGTGGGGCGTCGCGTTCGCCAACCTCGTGCGCGGGGTCCAGCTCGACGCCGACCACCAGTTCGTCGGCGGCTTCTTCTCCCTCCTGTCGCCGTTCGCGCTGCTCGGCGGTCTCGTCACCCTGAGCCTGTTCCTGCTCCATGGCGCCGTGTTCGTCGCGCTGAAGACCGACGGGGACATCCGGCACCGGGCCCGGCAGCACGCCGGCGTGCTGGGCGTCGTGGCCCTCGTGCTCGCCGGCGGGTGGGCCGTCTGGGCCCAGGTCGCCTACTCCGTGCCGTGGACCTGGCTCGCCGTCCTCGCCGCCGCGGGCGGCCTCGTGGGGACGCTCGTCGCCAACGCCCGCGGGCGGGAGGGGCGCGCCTTCGCCCTCTCGGCGCTGACGATCGTCGCCGCGGTCGTGCTGATCTTCGGCTCGATGTACCCCGACGTCATGCCCGCGACGGACCCGGCGAACTCGCTGACCGTGCACAACGCGTCGTCGACCGACTACACGCTCACGGTCATGACGTGGGTCGCCGTCGTCCTGACGCCGCTCGTCATCGGCTACCAGGCCTGGACCTACTGGGTGTTCCGCCGCCGTCTGTCGACGCACGACATCCCCGCGCCGGCGGGGCTGTCGCTGAAGAAGGTCCGCGAGGCGGCCTTCGGCGGGGCGTCCTCCGGCGGGGCGGCAGGACGTGAGCTCGGCGCCGGTGACGGGTCGGGCGGTTCCGCCCGCGGGGACGGCAGGGCGTGAAGCCGCTCGACCCGCGGCTCCTGCGGCAGGCGCGCGCCGCACGGGGCTACGTCGTCCTCACGGCGGCGCTCGGGTTCGTCACGGCGGCGCTCGTCGTCGCGCAGGCCCTCCTGCTCGGCGCGATCCTCGCCCCGGCGATCCAGGGCACGGCCGACCTGCCCGACGTCGCGGACCGGGTCGCTCTGCTCGCCGCCGTGGTCGCGGCGCGGGCGGGCGCGTCGTGGGCGCAGGAGCGGTTCGCGCTGCGGGCCGCGACCCGCACGGTGTCCGAGCTGCGCGAGCAGGTCGTCGCGCACGCAGCGGCGCTGGGCCCGCGGTGGCTCGCGAGCGGGCGCGGTCCGGCCGTCGCGACCCTCGCGACGCGCGGTCTCGACGCGCTCGAGCCGTACCTCGTGCGCTACCTGCCCCAGCTCCTCCTCGCGGCGACGGTCACGCCCGCCGCGCTCGCCGTCGTCCTGGGCCTGGACTGGGTCTCCGCGCTGGTGATCGCCGTGACCATCCCGCTCGTCCCCCTCTTCATGATCCTCGTCGGCCAGCTGACCGCCGGGACGTCGGAGCGTCGGCTCGTCGTCATGCAGCGTCTCGGCGCTCAGGTGCTCGACCTCCTCGCGGGCCTGCCCACGCTGCTCGCGTTCGGGCGTGCCCGCGGCCCCGAGCGCCGCGTGCGGGCGCTCGGCGACGCCAACCGCCGCGCAACCATGGGCACGCTGCGCGTCGCCTTCCTCTCGGGCATGGTCCTCGAGCTGCTCACGACCCTGTCCGTCGCCGTCGTGGCCGTCGGCGTCGGGCTGCGGCTCGTGCACGGCGGGATGGACCTCGAGCCGGCGATCGCCGTGCTCGTGCTCGCGCCCGAGGTCTACCTCCCGCTGCGCCAGGTGGGCCTGCACTTCCACGCGTCGACCGACGGTCTCGCCGCGGCGCAGCAGGCGTTCGACCTCCTCGACGAGCCCGCGCCGGAACCCGGGCACCGCCCGGCGCCGCGCCTCGCCGGCTCGACCCTCACCCTGCACGGCGTGGGCGTGCGCGCGGGCGACCGCGACGTCCTCGCGCCCGCCGGGCTCGACCTCGCCGTGCACGTCGCGGCCGGACCGGTCACCGCACGGCCGGACGACGCCACGGCGCCGGGTCCCGGCGGTCCCCGACCGTCCGGTCCGGGCCGCGTCGTGGCGCTCGTCGGGGCGAGCGGCGCCGGGAAGACGACGGCGGCGCAGGTGCTCCTGGGTCTCGTCCGGCCCGACGCCGGGGACGTCACCTGGACGACGGCCGACGGCGAGCGCATCCCTCTCGCGGAGATCGACCTCACGACCTACTGGCCTCAGGTCGCGTGGCTCCCCCAGCGCCCGGCGCTCGCTCCCGGGACCCTGCGCGAGTCCGTGACGGACGGCCTCGACGTCGACGACGCGACCCTCGCACGGGCCGCGCGCACCGCGGGGCTCGACGCCGTCGTCGCGGCCCTCCCCGACGGCTGGGACACTCCCGTCGGGCGCGGCGGCACAGGGCTGAGCGTCGGGCAGCGGCAGCGCGCCGCGCTCACCGCGGCCCTGCTCGGCGATCCCGCGCGCACGCCGCTCGTGGTGCTCGACGAGCCGACCGCCCACCTCGACGCGCGCGGCGAGCAGGTCGTGCTCGACGCCGTCCGCGCGTGGCGGGATCAGGGTCGGACGGTGGTCGTCGTCGCGCACCGCGCCTCGCTGGTCCGCGCCGCGGACGAGGTCGTCGAGGTCACGGCGGCGCCGCTGACCGCGGGCACGGCGGACACGGCGGGCACGGCGACGGCGGGCAGGGCGGTCGTGCCGCCCGGCCGGTCCGCGGCGCAGGCTCACGAGGCGGTGGACGCATGACCCGGCGGCGCGGACGTCTCGACGCGGACCCGCTCTGGCGGGCCGTCCGCCTGCTCGACGTGCGCTGGCGCCGCGTCGTGTGGGCCGTCACGCTCGGCACGCTCGCGCTGGGGAGCTCCGTGGCCCTCGCGGCGGTCGCCGCCTGGCTCATCGCCCGCGCGTCGCAGATGCCGCCCGTGCTCACGCTGTCGGTCGCGGTCGTCGCGGTGCGTGCGTTCGGGATCTCTCGCGGCGTGTTCCGCTACCTCGAACGGCTCGCGTCGCACGACGTCGCGCTGCGCGGCATGGCAGCGCTGCGCGCCAACCTGTACACGGGGCTCGCCGGCGGCTCCCCCGCGGCTCTCGTGCGGCTGCGTCGCGGCGACCTGCTCGCGCGCGTCGGGGCTGACGTCGACGACGTGGGCGACGTGGTCGTGCGGGCGCTGATCCCCGCGGGCGTCGCGCTCGCCGTGTCCGTCGGCTCGGTGGCTCTCGTCGCGGCGTTCCTCCCGGCAGCCGGGGTCGCCCTGGCGCTGTGCCTCGTGCTCGCCGCGGTGGTCGCACCCTGGCTCTCGGCTCGCGCGGCGCGCGACGTGGAGGACCGTGGTGCCACCGCACGCGCCGCGATGACGGCGTCGGCGCTCGAGATCCTCGAGGAGTCGGGCCCGCTCGCGGTGTCCGGCCGACTTCCCGGTCGGCTCGCCGACCTGCGCACGGCGGACCGGGACCTCGCCCGCGCGACCGACGACGGCGCCCGTACCGCCGGGATCTCCGCGGCGCTCTCCGCGGCGGCCGTCGGGACGGCCGTGCTCGCGGCGGTCGTCCTGGGCCTGCCCGCCGTCGTGTCGGGGACGCTCACGCCCGAGGAGCTCTCCGTCGTCGTGCTCACGCCGCTCGCGGTGTTCGAGGCCGCGAACGCGCTGCCCGCCGCGGCGGTCCAGCTGCACCGCTCGCGCCAGGCCGCGCGCCGCGTCATGGGCCTGCTCGGGGTGTCAGCGCCACCGGTCACCCCGGTGTCTCCTCGTCCGGACACGCCGGGTGAACTGTCAGGATCACCGGCCACCGGAGCGATCCCTCGCCCTGACGCGACGCTCGTGCTCGACGGCGTCGCGTGCGCCTGGCAGACCGACGGACCGCGGACGCGCACCGTCGTCACCGGCGTCGACCTCACCGTGCGGCCGGGCCGGGCGGTCGCGCTCGTCGGGCCGTCCGGCATCGGGAAGACGACGCTGCTCGCGACGGCCGCGGGACTGCTCGCGCCGGCCGCCGGGCGCGCGACGCTCGACGGCGACGACGTCGCCGCGCTCCCTCGCGACGAGGCCGCCCGCGGGGTCGTGCTCGTCGCCGAGGACGGCCACGTCTTCGACACGACCGTCCTCGAGAACCTGCGCGTCGCGCGCGGAGACGTCACCGCGGCCGAGGCCGAGGCCGTGCTGCGCGACGTCGGTCTCGGCGCGTGGCTCTCCGGGCTGCCGGAGGGCGTCGGCACGACGCTGGGCCCGGACGCGACGGACGTCTCGGGCGGAGAGCGGCGTCGGCTCCTCGTCGCGCGCGCGCTGCTCGCCCCCGCGCCGCTCCTGCTCGTGGACGAGCCGGCCGAGCACCTCGACCCCGGCACCGCGGACGCGCTGGTGCGACGTCTGGCGGCGGCGACCCGACCGGACACCGGTGCGGCGCCGCGTCCCGACGTCGTCCCCCGCGGCCTCGTCGTGGCGACGCACCGGCTCGGTGCGCTCGAGGCGATGGACGAGGTGCTGCTCCTCGCGCGACCCGACGACGACCCGGACGGCCCGGCCCGCGTCGTCGCGCGCGGCACGCACGCCGAGCTCCTCGCGCGGCCGGACTACCGCTGGGCGCTCGACCAGGAGACCGCGGCGACCGGCTGAACCGCCGAGATCGACCCGAACGTGCCGAGATCGACCTTCGGAGGGTCGACCTCGGACCGCACGGGTCGATCTCGCGAGGGACGGGTCACCGCGAGCCGAGGCGCGCGAGGAACAGCGCCTCGCCGACGGCGAGGTTCTCGATCTCGGAGGGCGCGACGGACTCGTTCGGCGCGTGGATGAGGCACGCGGGCTCCTCGACGCCGAGCAGCACGATCTCGGCGTCCGGGTACTGCCCCGCCAGCACGTTGCACAGCGGGATCGAGCCGCCCTGCCCGGCGGTGACGGTCTCGCGCCCGTAGGCGTCCGCGAGCGCGCCCGAGAGCGTGTCGAACACCCGGCCGCTCGTGCGCGCCTGGAACGGCTGGCCTGCGGCGTCGCGCTCGACGGTCACGCGCACGCCCCACGGCGCGTGCGCCTCGAGGTGCGCGACGAGCAGGTCCTGCAGCTCGACGGCGTCCGCGCCGGGGGGCACGCGCAGGTTGAGGCGCGCCGACGCGCGCGGCTGGATCGCGGCCGCGGACCCGACGACGCTCGGTGCGTCGATGCCCAGGATCGTCACGACGGGGCGTGCCCACAGGCCGTCGGCCACGCTCCCGCTCCCGACGAGCCCGACGCCGTCGAGCACGCCGGCGTCGCGCCGGAACTGCTCGGGGTCGTACGCGACGCCGGGCCACGTGCCGCGCGCGACGGCGTCGGGGAGCCCGTCGATCGTCGTGTCGCCCCGCTCGTCGCGCAGGCTCGCGAGGATCGCGACGAGCGCCGCGAGCGCGTCCGGTGCCGCGCCGCCGTACATGCCCGAGTGGATCTCGCCCGCGAGCGCCTCGACGTGCACCACCACGTTGGCCGCGCCGCGCAGCGTCACGGTGAGCGTCGGCAGCCCGAGCTCGGCGTTCCCCGTGTCCTGCACGAGCATCGCGTCGGCCGCGAGCGCCCCCGGGTTCGCCTCGACCCAGCGCTCGAGGCCACCGGTCCCCTGCTCCTCCGACCCCTCGACGACGAGCCGGATCCCCACCGGGTAGTCGTCGCCGCCGAGCGCGCGCAGCGCCCGCAGCGCCGTGAGGTGCGTGACGATGTTGCCCTTGCAGTCCGCCGCCCCGCGGCCGTGCAGGCGGCCGTCGCGCTCGGTGAGCTCGAACGGCGGGCTGGTCCACGCGGCGTCGTCCAGCGGGGGCTGCACGTCGTAGTGCGCGTAGAGCAGGACCGTGGGGGCGCCGTCGGGCCCGGGCCGGTGGCCGAGCACGACCGGCGAGCCGTCGGGCGTCGTCTCGAGCCGCGTGTCGATGCCTTCGGCGGCGAACGCGTCAGCCACCCAGCGGGCGGCCCGCTCGCACTCGGCGCGGGGGAAGAGGCGTTCGTCCGCCACGGACGGGATCGCGACGAGGACGCTCAGGTCCGCCAGCGCGCGGGGCATGAGCTGCCCGACGGCGCCCCGGACCTCCTCGACGTGTCCGCTGTCGGCAGGTGCGGCGGCGGCAGGCGTGGCGTCGTTCACGAGTCCTCCTGGGGCGTGTCGTCGGGCGTGTCGTCGGACGCGCCCTCCGACGCGGTCGTGCTTGCCGTGAGGTTGAGCGAGTCGACGTACTCGTCGAACGCGTCGAGCTGCTCGGGGCAGTACACCTCGATGACCATGCGGTCGCCGGCGAGGCGTCGCTCGTCCACCACCGAGGGCCGGAGCCCGGGGCCCACGGCGCCGTTGGCAGCACCGAGGTTCGCGGTCGCGTCGACGAGCGCGCTCGGGTCGGTGCAGAACACGCCGCCGTCGCTCCCCAGCACCTGCTCGAGGGTCTGCTGGTCGATGCCCACGACGCCGATGGAGACGAGCTCCTCGTGGAGCGCGGCGGCCTTCTCCTCGGCCTCGCGCGCGTCGCGGTTCGCGCGCAGGTTCGAGAACTGCACGACCATCACGACGCCGAGCGCGACCAGCACGAGCGCGACGGCCGTGTAGACGACCCAGCGGCGCGGGCGCGGCTCCTCGGGCTCGTGCCGGGGAGCGTGCGTGGCGGTCCCTGTCGTGGACGACATCTCAGGCCTCCGTCCCGTCGGTCGCGGTGTCCAGGGCACCGTCCTGGTCGGCCGCCCCGGCGGCGGTGACCGGGTTCTTCCAGGACGGCTTGCGCAGGAGGTAGAAGAGCGCGGGCACGAGGAGCCCGATGATCCCGAGACCGCCGCCGACGATCAGCACGTACACCCCGACGCTCCCGCTCGAGAACTGGGCGGGCGGGACGAAGCCGATCACCATCGCGGCGACCGAGGCGATGAAGCCGACCACGCACAGGAGCGTGAGGGCGGGTGCCCGGTAGCCGCGCGGGTGGTCGGGCTTGATGCGTCGCAGGCGGACGGCCGCGACGAAGAGCAGGAGGTACATCACGAGGTAGACCTGCGTCGTGATGACCGACAGGATCCAGTACGCGCTCGACACGTCCGGGATGAACGCGTAGAGCAGCGCGATGAACGTGGTCACGACGCCCTGCGCGACGAGGATGTTCTGCTGCACCCCGTGCTTGTTGAGGCGCTGCAGGAAGGGCGGCAGGTAGCCCTCCTCGCGCGCGACGGTGAGCAGGCCCTTCGACGGTCCGGCGAGCCACGTGAGCATCCCGCCGAGCGACGCGGCGATGAGCATGAGCCCGAGGATCGGCGTCAGCCAGCTCACCCCGAAGTTCGCGAAGAACGCGTCGAACGCCTGCATGACGCCCGCCGTGAGGCTGAGCTGGTCCGCGGGGATGAC
The DNA here is from genome assembly GCF_051294865.1 of Cellulosimicrobium sp. PMB13. Classification (NCBI taxonomy): domain Bacteria; kingdom Bacillati; phylum Actinomycetota; class Actinomycetes; order Micrococcales; family Promicromonosporaceae; genus Cellulosimicrobium; species Cellulosimicrobium sp. PMB13. The sequence continues at coordinate 3,721,167 of NZ_CP145910.1, forward strand.
CCAGCTGATCGCGACCGCGGGGAGGATGAAGATGACGAGCACGAGCCCGATCGCGAGGAACATCGACCGCGGGAACTCGAGGCCCGGGCGGCGCAGGCTCGTCACGTGGACCGCGTTCATCTCCATGCCCGCGTAGGACAGGAAGTTGTTGACGATGAGCACGAGGGACGCGAGGCCGGTCCACGCGGGCAGGAGGTGCTGCGCGTCCATGGGCGCCGCCGACGGGTTGCCCTGCCCGAGGAACACGATCCCCAGCACGACGAGGATCGCCGCGGGGATGAGCGTGCCGATGATCAGGCCCATGCTCGACAGCCCCGCGACGGTCTTGGTGCCCTGGGAGGACAACCACACGCCCGACCAGAACAGCACCACGATGACGATCGCCACGTACAGGCCGTTGCTCGCGAGCGCCGGGTTGATGACGTACGCGAGCGTGCTCGCCACGTACCCGAGCAGGCTCGGGTAGTAGAAGATCGTCATCGCGAACTGGCACCACACGGCGAGGAACCCGAGCGGCTTCGACACGCCGTCGGCGACCCAGCGGTACACGCCGCCCGACCAGCCGGACGCGAGCTCCGCCGACACCAGCGACGTCGGGAGCAGGAAGACGATCGCCGGGACGACGTAGAGGAACACCGCGGCGAGCCCGTAGACGGCCATCGTCGGCGCGGCGCGCAGGCTCGCGACCGACGACGTGATCATGAACGCGAGGGTGATCCACGTGATGTAGTTGCGCGGCGTGCGGGCGGTGATCGCGGCGCGCACCTGCGCTCGCGACGGCGCCCCGGCCGCCGCACCGGGAGGTGACCCCTCCCCCGCGGACCCCCCGCCCGACGGCGTTGCTGACGTCTCGCTCACCGCTCTACCCCCGTGCTCCGAGGTCCACGACGGGACCGGCCAGGACGGCGCGCCGTCGTGGCGACGGCGTCCTGGCGAACATAGCGCCGTGACACCGGGACCGCCCGCGGAAGGGTGTCGTGACCAGGGCGACCGCATGCAGCCGGCCGTCGGCGCCCCACCGGCTGCTACGGTCGCGAGGGCGCCGGACGCGACGTGCCGCACGTCGGCCGGGCCGTGTGCCGCACCCCCGACGCGCTGGAGACGACCGTGAAGATCCTCGTGCCCGACACGATCCCCCTGGACGTCCGCCCCGGGCCCGGCGACGACGTCGTGGTCTACGACGCGGCCGCACCGCTCCCGGTCGCGGACCGCGACGCGCAGGTCCTCGTCGCGTGGGCGAACTCCCCCGACAACCTTGCCGACGCCGCGCGCCACCTCACCGGGCTGCGCTGGGTCCAGACGCTCGCGGCCGGTCCCGACACCGTGCTCGCCGCGGGTTTCGGTCCCGACGTCACCGTCACCTCGGGGAGGTCTCTCCACGACGGTCCCGTCGCGGAGCACGCGCTCGCCCTCGTCCTCGCCGCCGTGCGGCGCCTCGACGAGCTCGGCGCCGCGCAGCGCGACCACCGGTGGGACCGCGCGGTCAACGCCGCGCAGGCGGACCCCGCGACCGCCGGGCGGTACACGCTCGACGGCGCGCACGTGGTGATCTGGGGCTTCGGCTCGATCGCGGCACGCCTCGCGCCCCTGCTCGCCGCGCTCGGCGCCCGCGTCACGGGCGTCGCGAGCCGCCGCGGGGAGCGGCACGGCTTCCCGGTCGTCACCGACGACGACCTCGCCGACGTCCTGCCGACCGCCGACGTCCTCGTCTCCCTCCTGCCCGCGCTGCCCGCGACCCGGCACGCGCTCGACGCGCGACGGATCGACCAGCTCCCCGACCACGCGGTCGTCGTCAACGTCGGCCGCGGCGCGACGGTCGACGAGGACGCGCTCGTCGCCGCGCTGCACGACGGCCGGCTGGGGGGCGCCGCCCTCGACGTCACCGAGACGGAGCCGCTGCCGGCGGCGTCACCCGTGTGGGACGCGCCGCGCCTGATCCTCACGCCGCACGTCGCGGGCAACCGCCCGCAGCGCGCGTCCGACCTCGTCAACGCCAACCTCGACGCCCTGCGCGCCGGCGAGACCCTGCGCAACGTCGTCCCCCGCTGACGCCTGGGCGACGGGCAGGCGGGCAGACCTTCTCACCAGCGGCCGTTGCGCGGCCTCGGTTGGCAGCGCGGGCACGTGTACGCCGACCGGTTCATGAACTCGTCGCGCCGCACCGGCGTCCCGCAGCGGGGGCACGGCTCGCCCTCCTGCCCGTACACCGCGAGCGAGCGGGAGAAGTAGCCGGACTGCCCGTTGACGTTCACGTACAGCGCGTCGAAGCTCGTCCCGCCCTGCGCGAGGGCCTCCGACATGACCTCGGCCGCGGCGTCGAGCAGGCGGTGCGCCTCCGTGCGGCGCAGCGTGTCCGTGGCACGCGCGTAGTGCAGGCGGGCGCGCCACAGGGCTTCGTCGGCGTAGATGTTCCCGACGCCGGACACCACGGTCTGGTCGAGGAGCGCGCGCTTCACGCCCGTCCGACGACGGCGGACCGCGTCGACCACGACGTCGCGCCGCAGGGCGGGGTCGAGGAGGTCGCGCGCGATGTGCTCGACGGGGCCCGGGACGGCGGCGAGGTCCGAGCCGAGGCCGCCCGGAGCGCCGTCGGGCGTGGGGACGAGGTCCTGGACGGACAGGTGGCCGAACGTCCGCTGGTCGACGAAGTCGAGCGCCTGCGCGTCCCCGCCGCCCTCGGGCTCGAGGACGACCCGGACCCGCAGGTGCGGCGACCGCACGGCCAGCGTGTCGCCCGACCGCACGAGGAGCTGGCCGGACATCCCGAGGTGCGCGAGGAGCGCGGCCGCGGGCCGGGCGTCCCCGGCCGTCCGGCCGCCGCCGGACAGGTCCGGCGCGGGTGGTCCCAGGGGGAGCCACAGGAACTTGCCGCGCCGCACCGCGGCGTCGAGACGCAGCCCGAGGAGCTGGTCGCGGAAGCCGGCCGGGCCGCCGTCGTGCCGCCGCACGCTGTAGTCGCGCAGCACCTCGACGTCGGTCACGACACCGCCGAGCACGTGCCGTGCGAGACCGTCACGGACGGTCTCGACCTCGGGGAGCTCAGGCACCCGTGTTCTCGGGAGCCGTCTCGCCGTCCGTCTCCGCCCGCCCGGCCAGGGCCTGCGCGCGCTCGACGGCGATCGTCCGGTAGGCGCGCTCAGCGGCCTCCTGCTCGGCGTACTTCTTCGCCGTGCCGCTGCCCGTCCCGTACAGCCGGCCGTCCAGGTGCACGTACGAGGTGAAGACGCGGGCGTGGTCCGGCCCGACGGCGTCGCTCGAGTAGGCGGGCGGGCTCATGCCGGCCTCCGCGGCCGCCTCCTGGAGCGACGTCTTCCAGTCGAGCCCGGCTCCGAGGTCGGCAGCCGCGGCGAGGCGGGGCTCGACGAGGCGCAGCACGAGACCGCGCGCGGGCTCGAGGCCGTGGCTCAGGTAGACGGCGCCGATGAGCGCCTCGACCGTGTCCGACAGGATCGAGTCCTTGTCGTTGCCGCGCGTGCGGATCTCGCCCTTGCCGAGCAGGACGTACCGCCCGAGGTCCAGGGCCCGCGCGATGATCGCGAGGGACTTCTGCGACACCGTCGCGGCCCGCATCTTGGCGAGCTCACCCTCCGAGAGGTCGGGGTGGCGACGGTAGAGCGTCTCGGTGACGACGAGCCCGAGCACCGTGTCCCCGAGGAACTCGAGGCGCTCGTTCGTCGGGATGCCGCCGTTCTCGTGCGCGAACGACCGGTGCGTGAGCGCAAGGACGAGAAGCTCGGGGTCCAGCTGGACCCCGAGCTTCTCGAGCAGACCGGTTGCCGGTGCAGCCGGTGCCACGCGCCTCAGCCTGCGTGCTCGGTGCGCAGCGCCTCGGCGTACTGGCGGACCTTGTAGGTGCCGCACGTCGGGCAGGCTGCGTGCGACAGCTTGTCGCCCTTGCACTGCGGGCAGGTCGTGAGGTTCGCGGCGGTCGTCTTCCACTGCGAACGACGCGCACGGGTGTTGCTGCGCGACATCTTGCGCTTCGGAACAGCCACGGCTAGCTCTCTTTCGTCTCGTCGGACACGTTCGAGGTGTCGAACATGCTCTCCAGCGCCGACCACCGAGGGTCGGCAAGTTCGTGCGTGTGCCCCGGGTCCTCGGCGAGGCGCGCTCCGCACTCGGAGCACAGGCCCGGGCAGTCCGGACGGCACACCGGACTGAATGGTAGTGCAGTCACCACGGAATCCCGTAGCGCGGGCTCGATGTCGGCGAGGTCGCCGTCGAGCTCGTAGACGTCCTCGGCGTCCTCGAGGTCGTCCCCGGAGTCCTGCGCCGCCTGCGCGCGCTCCGGGTAGGCGAACAGCTCCGTGAACTGGACGCTCACGGGCTCGGTCACCTCGTCGAGGCACCGGACGCACTCTCCCACGGCCCGCCCGGAGACGGTGCCGGAGACCAGCACGCCCTCCATCACGGCGGAGAGGCTCAGGTCGAGCTCGAGCTCGCTGCCCTCGGGGATCCCGATGACCGCCGTCCCGAGATCCGCCGGGGCCGCGACCGTCCGACGGATCCCGTACATGCTTCCGGGTCGCCGACCGAGCTCGTGCGTGTCGAGCACGAGCGGCGACGTCTTCTCGGCGGCGATGGCGCGCTCCAGGGTCGGCTTCCTGCGGGGCAGGAGAGGTCACGGACGGTGTCGGGGACGGTCGGGCGACGTCGTGCTCGTCACCGACGCGGGACGGCGGCACGCAGGAGCGTGCCGGAGCTCACGACGGTCGGCAGGACACGTTCACCGAACCAAAGGACGATCTTACGGCACCCCGAGGGGTGAGGACAACGCGCTCCGGGGCGGCTAACGCGCCGGCCGCGCGGCGGGCCGGTCCGCCGGCCGCTCGGCCGGCCGCGGCGCCATCGTGCTCGGGAAGGGTGACGGCTCGGGGGCGACGCCCGCACCGTCCAGGCGCCCCGCGAGCTTCGCGCGGCCCGCCTGGACCTGCGCGAGCACCTTGCCGAGGTCGACCTCGAAGTCGGCGAGGCGCTGGTCGCAGTAGTCGTCCGCGTCACGGCGGAGCCCTTCGGCCGCGCGCTGGGCCTCGGCCACGATCTCGTGGGCCCGCGACTGCGCCTGGACGACGACCTGCTCCGCCTGGACGAGCTCGATCGCCCGCGCACGCGCCGTCGTGAGGATCTCCTCCGCCTGGCGGTGGGCGTCCTCGAGGACGGCGTCCGCCTCGGCGAGCACCTCGTCGGCGTGGGCGAGCTGCTCGGGCAGCGCCGCACGCAGCTCGTCGACGAGCGCGAGCGCGTCGGCCCTGTGCACGAGGACGGAGGCCGACATCGGCATCGTCCGCGCGTTCTCCACGAGGTGCGCGAGGTCGTCGAGGATCGCGTGCAGCCCCGCCTGCGCCTCGTCGCCGGTCGGCACACCCACCGACCCGTCCCGCGTCCGCGCCACGTCGTGCTCGCTCATCCGTCCCGTCCTCTCCGTCGTGCTCACCTGCTCGCCCGCTCCCGCGCCAGCGCCTGCCGTACCGCGTCCCCGACACCCGGGGGCACGAGGTCGTCCACCGGACCGCCGTGCCGGGCCACGTCCTTCACGAGCGACGACGCGACGTGCAGGAGCGACGCCTCACCGGCGACGAACACCGTCTCGACACCGGCCAGGTGCCGGTTCATGAGCGCCATGGGCAGCTCGGCGTCGAAGTCCGCTCCCCCGCGCAGGCCCTTCACGACCGCCGACGCACCGATCTCGCGGCAGAAGTCGACGAGAAGCCCGGGGACGACCTCGACCCGCACCCCGTCCAGCCCTGCCTGCTCGACGGCTCCACGAGCGAGCGCGACACGCTCGTCGGCGGTCAGGAGCGCGGTCTTCGACGCGTTGCGCGCGACGCCGACGACGACCTCGTCGAAGAGGGCGCGGGCGCGACGCACGATGTCGAGGTGGCCCAGGGTGATCGGGTCGAACGACCCGGGACAGACGGCTGCGGTCACCTCGTCACGGTAGTACACGGGTTCCCGGAAGCCCGGACCGACGCACCGTGCCGTGCGACCGTCCGCCGCACGAGCGTGCACGGGGCCCTGGTCGCGCCGACCTGCGCGTCGGTGCCCGCCGCAGGACGATGACGGCATGGATCCGGACAGCGCGCGTCACGACACCGCGACCCCCGCGACACCGGGCGACGCCGGCCCGGTCGTCGTCCCGCTCGCGTCCCCCGAGCTCGTGGCGTCGCTCCACCGCGACGTCCTCGTGCCGTCGTTCCCTCCCGCGGAGCTGGTGGACGCCGACGCCTTCCTGGCCGAGCACACGTCGGGCCGGCTGCGGAGCCTGGGCGTCGTCGAGGACGCCCGCGTCGTCGCGGGCGTGGTGGGCGCGTGGTCGCCCGCGACCCGGGTCCTCCTCGTCCTGTACCTCGCGATCGCGCCGGGGCGCCGGGGAGGCGGCATCGGGGGCCGCATCCTCGCCGCCGCACTCGGTGCGTGGTCGCGCGAGCTCGAGCCGGTGCTCGTCCTCGCCGAGGTCGAGCACCCCGCCCACCACGCAGCGAGCGCCGCGCACGGCGACCCCGCCGCGCGGCTCCGCTTCTACGCGCGTCTCGGCGCCCGGGTGCTCGACGTGCCCTACTTCCAACCGGGTGACGGGCCGGGCGCGGAGCGCGTCCCGGCCCTGCTGCTCGTCGCGCTCCCCCACGGTGCCGCCCGGGACGGCGCCGTGGACCTGCCCGACGAGGTCCCGGCCGGTCCGCTGCGCGCGTTCCTCGAGGAGAACCTCAGGGAGAGCGAGGGCCGGGTCACCGACGACGGCGCGACCCGGGCGCTGCTCGACGCAGCCGCCGGGCCGGGTGTCAGGCTCGTCGACCCGGCAGACCCGAGCGCGCTCGCCGCTGTCCGGGTCGGCCTCCTGCGCGCCGACGAGCGCCGCGCTCCGTCGTCCACCGATCCCGCGGACGCGAGCCCTGACCACGCGACGGAGGAACCACCAGGCGCATCGGACCGTCGGGCGACGGAGGACCGCGGTCGACCTCAGACGGGGCCGTCCGCCCCGTCGTCGTCCGGGACCACCGGCCCGGTGAAGAACACCGCCGTCTCGCCGTAGTCCTTGCGCGCGAGGAGCTGCCACCCGGCGGGCCAGACCGGCTCGGCGGAGCGGGTCGAGCGCTCCACGACGACGACGGCCGCCGGGTCGAGCACGCCGGGCGCCGCCAGGTGGTCGAGCACACGGCCGAGCGCGTCCGGCGCGAGGTCGTACGGCGGGTCGAGGAACACGAGGTGGAACGGTGAGCCGGTGGGCCCCGGCGCCGCCGCGGCGGCGTCCTCGCCCCCCGGCGGGGACGCCGTCGCTGCCGTCGCAGCCGCCGTCGCGGCGAACGTCTCGGCGGACTGCGCGACGACCCGGACGCCGCTCAGACCCAGGGTCGCCACGTTGCGCCGCGCGACGTCGACGGCGACGCGCGCCGAGTCGACGAGCGTGACCTCGCGCGCACCACGGCTCGCCGCCTCGATCCCGAGCGCGCCCGACCCGGCGTAGAGGTCGAGGACGCGGGCGTCGTCGACCACGCCGTAGTGGTCGAGGCGCGAGAAGATCGCCTCCCGGACCCGGTCGCTCGTGGGCCGGGTGCCTCGCGGCGGGACCTGGATGGTGCGTCCGCCCACGGTCCCCGCCACGATCCTCGTCACGGGCACAGCCTAGCCAGGCGCCCGTGACGGTCCGCGCGCGCCACGGTCCGCGTCTCTCTGCGCAGACGGTTCGCTGCGCCCCCGAACGCGACGGTCACGCGCGCTCGAGGAACTCCTCGCGCTCGGGGTCGAGCTGGTCCGCGATCGCGGCGCGCAGCGCGGGATGGCGCTCGAGCCCCGGGTCCTCGGCGACGACCGCCGTGGCGTCCTCGCGCGCCGTCGCGATGACGTCGGCGTCCTTGACGACCCGCAGGAGCCTGAGCGAGCTCGCGCGACCGGACTGCGCCGCCCCGAGCACGTCGCCCTCGCTGCGCAGCTCGAGGTCGACCGTCGCGAGCTCGAACCCGTCGGTCGTGCGCGCGAGCGTCTCGACGCGCGTCGCCGCGGGCGTCCCGGGCTGCGCGGTCGAGACGAGGAGGCACAGGCCGGGCGCGGACCCGCGCCCGACGCGGCCACGCAGCTGGTGGAGCTGCGAGATGCCGAAGCGGTCCGCGTCGTGCACGACCATGACGGTGGCCTCGCGGACGTCCACGCCGACCTCGACGACCGTCGTCGACACGAGCACCTGGACCTCGCCGCTCGCGAACGCGGCCATCACGGCGTCCTTCTCCGCGGGCGGCATCTGGCCGTGCAGGACCCCCACCGAGACGCCGGCCAGGCGGGGGTGGGCGCGCAGCTCGTCGGCGACCTCGAGCACCGCGCGCAGCGGGGCGCGCTCGTCCGCCGCCCCGTCCTCGACGAGGAAGTCGGGCACCTCGTCGAAGTCGTCGCCCGCACCGCCGGCGCGCGGCGCGTCGGTCCCGCGTCCGGCGCTGCCGGGCTCGTCGCTCCCGGGCTCGTCGGGGTGGATGCGCGCGCACACGACGTATGCGCGGTGCCCGGCGTCGACCTCCTCGCGCACGCGAGCCCAGGTGCGGTCCATCCAGGCCCGGTTGTCGGCGGGCACGACGTGCGTGGTGATACCGGCGCGGCCCGCGGGGATCTCCGTGAGCGCGGACGTCTCCAGGTCGCCGAACACGGTCATCGCGACGGTGCGCGGGATGGGCGTCGCGGTCATGACCAGCAGGTGCGGGCTCGTGCGGGCCTTGGCGCGCAGCGCGTCGCGCTGCTCGACGCCGAACCGGTGCTGCTCGTCGACGACCACGAGCCCGAGGTCGGCGAACTGCACGTTCTCGGACAGCAGCGCGTGCGTGCCGACGACGATCCCGGCGGCGCCGCTCGCGGCGTCGAGCAGCGCCTCCTTGCGGGCTGCCGCGCCGAGCGACCCCGTGAGGAGCGCGACGCGCGTGCCGTGCTCCGCGCCGCCGAGGAACCCGCCCTCCGCGAGCGGCCCGAGGAGCGTGCGCAGCGTGCGGGCGTGCTGCGCCGCGAGCACCTCGGTCGGCGCCAGGAGGGCGGCCTGGCCGCCCGCGTCCACGACCTGGAGCATCGCGCGCAGCGCCACGACCGTCTTGCCCGAGCCGACCTCTCCCTGCAGGAGCCGCTGCATCGGGCGCGACCGGGCGAGGTCCTGCGCGATCTGCTCGCCGATCTCGCGCTGGCCGCGCGTGAGCTCGAAGGGCAGGGCGGCGTCGAGGTCGGCGAGGATGCCGGGCTCGCCCGGGGCGCGCGGCGGCCGCGCCGTCGCCGGCTCCGCCTCGGCCCGCGCGCGGCGCTCCGCGAGCGCCGCCTGGAGGACGAACGCCTCCTCGTAGCGCAGCCGGTCGCGGCCGCGCTGCCACTGCTTCTCGTCGTACGGCTCGTGCACGTCGCGCAGCGCCTCGAGGCGCGTGCCGAGGCCGCGCCGCTCGCGCACGGCGTCCGGCAGCGGGTCGGGCACGTCCTCCTCGCGCAGCGGGTCGAGCACCGTGCGCACGGCGGGCTGGATCTTCCAGCTCGGGATGCTCCCGCTCGCGGGGTAGATCGGGATGGGGCGGCTGGCCTCGAGCACGGCGCTCTCGGTGTCCTCGGCGTCGTCGTCCATGCCGATGATGCGGTAGTCCGGGTGGGCGAGCTGACGCGTCCCGCGGTAGACACCGACGACGCCCGTGAAGAGGCCGAGCCTGCCGGGAGCCAGGCGCTGCTCGTGGTACCGCAGGGCGCCCGGTCCCTTGGCGAAGAACGTCAGGGAGAAGCTGCTGCGGGCCGTCCGTGACGATCGCCTCGAGGATCGCCCCGGCCCGGTTGCGCATGCGCCGCACGGTCGCGGAGCGCACCTGCGCGACGATCGTCACGTGCTCGCCGAGCGCGAGCCCGCCGAGGTCCGTGAGCTTCCCCGGGTCGCCGTAGCGGCGCGGGTAGTGGCCCAGGAGGTCGCCGACGGTGTGCACCCCGAGCTTCGCGAGCGGCCCGGCGCTGCGCGTCCCGAGCGCCTTGGCGAGCGGCTCGTCCATCCGGTCCGTCATCCGGTCGCTCCTCCCTCGTCGTGCCCGACGCCGCCCGGCGGCTCGGCTCCGATCGTCACCGTCCCGCCGGGGCGCCCCGACCGCAGGACGACGGTCTCCGCTCCCCCGGCGGACACGCGGGCGACGAGCGCGTCCAGCACCGGCTGCGCGACGTCGTCGTCCGCGAGGACCGTGACGATCTCGGTCGGACCGGCGAGGACCTCGCCGAGCGCGTCGTCGAGGCCCGGCAGGTCGCCGTCCGAGGCCTCGCCGGAGGTGTCGACGACGGCGACGCGCACCGAGACGGTCGCGCGGCGCGCCGCGTCGAGACCGGTCCCGACCTGCGTCGCGCCGTGGTCCACGAGCTGCGCCGCGGCGAGCGCGACGACGACGTGGAGGTCCGTCGGGGCGTCGAGCACGTCGAGCCGCTCGACGCCGTCGGCCCGCACCGCCGCGCGCGCCGCGGCGACGACGCCGTCGTCGAGGTCGGTGCCGGGCAGGAGCGCGACGTGCGGCGCACCGGTGTCGACGACGAGCCGGCGGAGCGAGGCGGCGTCGACCGGGGAGCCCGGTTCCCGCAGGAGCACGACGGCGCCCGCCCGCGCGAGGTCCGCGACCAGGCCCGGCGCCGTCGTCACCGCGACGAGCCCGACCCTGCCCTCCCGGACCACCCGGGGGCCGGCCGGGGCGGCATCCGGCGAGGCGTCGACCGACGCAGGGGGGACCGAGGGCACGGGCTCGCCATGGTGCCCGGTGCCGGCGAGGTGCCGGACCCGCACCTGGCGCAGCGACGCGCCGCCGGGCGGGAACGCCCGCAGCACCTCGCGCCCGGCGGCCACCGCCGCCACGGGGTCGTCGGTGTGGACGTGCGCCTGCCACAGGCCTCTGGTGCCTCGTGCGTCGTCGGGACCTGGCCCGGGAGCGGGATCGCCGACGGTCCGTCCGCCGACCACGACCACCGAGTCGCCGATGCGTCCGAGCGCGGCACGCAGGCGACCCGCGACGTCGACGGGGCTCGTCCCGGCGGAGGGGGGCGACAGCACCTGGCGTGTCGCCTCGACGACGTACATCACCTCGAGCTCGCCTCCCTCGCCCGGCGCGGCACCCTCGGCGCCGCGCTCTTCGTCGGCGCCTCGGACCGGAGCCGTGCCGGACATCATGTCGAGGACCTCCGACACGACGTCGTGCACCGGGCCGCCGACGGTGCCGGACCCGCCGTCGCCACGTCCGCGGAGGTCTCCCGACAGGCGGGAGGCCGACCCGCCGAGGGCGACCCGCAGCGCGCCGAGCAGCAGGGTCAGCCCGAGCGCGCCCGCGTCGAGCACCCGCGCGCGTGCGAGGACGTCGAGCTCGGTGCTCGAGCGCAGCGCGGCGGCCCGGGCGCCGTCGTGCGCGGCGCGCGCGACGACGGCGGGCCCCACGAGCTCCCCGGCGGCCGCCTGCGGGTCCGGGTCGTGCGCTGCCCGGAGGGCCGCCGCGTGCGTCGCCCGCGGGGTCGCGGCGTGCGCGGCGGCCCGTGCCGCGTCGTCCGCCGCCGTGAGGATCGTGCCCGGCAGCGGCACGGCGACCGCGCCCCGCGCCGTGCGGGCGGCGGCGGCGAGGGCCGCGGCGAGCGCTGTGCCCGTCACCGTGCGGTGCGGGGCGAGCGCGACCGCGAGACCGCGCAGGTACTCGCTGAGGATGACGCCGGAGTTGCCGCGCGCACCGACGAGCGCGCCCCGCGCGAGCCGGACCAGCAGGTCGCCCGCGTGCGCCTCGCCTGCGGCCGCGGAGGCGCTGGAGGTGCCGGGAGCGCCGAGGGAACGCGTGGCGTCGAGGAACGTGAGGTACAGGTTCGTCCCCGTGTCGGCGTCGGCGACGGGGACGACGTTGACCCGGTCGAGCGCGGACCGCGCCGCGCCGAGCGCCTCGACGCCGCCCCGGGCCCACGCGAGGACGTCGGTGGCGTCCATCACGTCGGTACGGCCGCTCACGTCGGTCGGGCTCCTCGCTGGTCGGTCGATGCTCGGCAACACCGTAGTCTCTGCTCCCGTACCCGGCCGCAGGGGGCCGCGGGAGGTCAGCGGGAGCTCATTTGAGCAGACACCACCCGATCGGCTACCCTGAGGAGGTTGCCCGGGTGCTTCGCGCGCCACAAGCCGTACGACGTTCCCGCCGTACGCGCCTCACGCCGTGCGAACGACCGGGCAGAACCCACAGACCATTCACTACGTCGCGGCTGCCTGCGCGCGACGTGCACGACGATCAGGAGAAACCGTGGCTGCCAACTGCGACGTCTGCGGCAAGGGCCCGGGCTTCGGGCACAGCATCTCGCACTCGCACATCCGCACGAAGCGTCGCTGGAACCCGAACATCCAGCGCGTCCGCGCCGTGGTCTCGGGTACGCCCAAGCGCCTCAACGTGTGCACCTCGTGCCTCAAGGCCGGCAAGGTCACGCGTCCCGCCTGATCGCGAGAACGCCCTTCACGAAGCGCCCGTCGGCCCTGCCGGCGGGCGCTTCGTCGTCCCGCGGGCGACGAAGCGCCCGTCGGCCCTGCCGGCGGGCGCTTCGTCGTCCCGCGGGCGCGGTCCGACGCCGTCACCGGGTCCGCATCCGGCCGACCAGATGCGGAGATCTTCTGGAGGTCGGGACAAACCGGTTTGGTGGAACCGCTGGCCGGTGGCAGGCTTTGCCCATGGTGACGGAACTGAGCGAGGTAACCATCCGCCCCGCCGGCCCCGCGGACGCGAGCGCGATCGCCGCGGTGCACGTCGCGTCGTGGCGCGGTGCGTACGCCGGGATCGTGCCCGACGAGTACCTGGCCTCGCTCGACGTCGACCAGCGCGAGAAGCACTGGGTCGACAGCCTCTCCACGCCGGGAGCGCGCACGTGGCTCGCGGACGCCGACGGCCGGACCATCGGGTTCGCGACGCTCGGCCCCAGCCGGGACGAGGACGCCGACGTCGGCGACCTCGAGATCTACGCCATCTACCTGGACCCCGAGTCCTGGGGTCGCGGGGTCGCGCGCGACCTCATGCGGACCCTGCTCGCCGACGTGCCCCCGGGCGTCGTGGTGACGCTCTGGGTCCTGGCGGACGCCGAGCGCGCGCGCCGCTTCTACCGCCGCCACGGGTTCGCACCCGACGGCGTCGAGCGCCGCGACGACATCGGCGGCAAGGACCTCACCGCGGTGCGGTACCGCCGGGGCTGACACCACCGGGGCGTGCCGCCCCCGCGGTCAGGCGCGGAAGTGGTCCCACCCCGTCGCGCGGTGCGGCAGCCCGCCGTCCAGCGTGACGCCCGGTCCGGCGTGGTCCGGCTCCTGCACGGACCCGATCGCGCGGAACGGCGCGGGCAGGTCCGTGCCCCCGGGGAACGTCGCGAGCAGCGCGTGGTCCTCTCCCCCGCTGAGCACCCAGTCGTCGACGACGACACGCCACCCGTCCGTGCCCGCCGCCACGGCCTGCTCGCTGACACCCTCCGCGGCGGCGACCAGCGCGGACCGGCGCAGCTCGGCACGGTCCGGGTCGAGCGCCGACCCCGTGAGGTCGATCCGCACGCCGCTCGCCCGGGCGATGCGCCCGGCGTCGCGCAGCAGGCCGTCGGACACGTCCATCATCGCGGTCGCACCGGCGTCCGCGGCCCGCGGCCCGGCCGCGAGCGGGGGGTCGGGCCGCAGGTAGGCGTCCGTGAGCGCAGCCTCCGGGCGGCCGATCTCCAGCAGGTCCAGGCCCGCCGCCGCGTGTCCCAACGTGCCCGCGAGGGCGACGACGTCGCCCGGCCGGGCCCCCGAGCGCAGCACCGGCGCCCGTCCCTCGAGGTCGCCGTGCACCGTCACCGCCACGACGACCTGGTCACCGCCCGAGAGGTCACCGCCGACGACGGCCGCTCCGACCGGGGTGCACGCCGCGGCGAGCCCGCGCGCGAGCCCCGTCACCCAGTCGACGGGCAGGTCGCCCGGCATGACGAGCGAGACGACGAGCGCGGCAGGACGCGCACCCATGGACGCGATGTCGGCGAGGTTCTGGACCGCGGCGCGCCACCCGACGTCGTACCCGCTCGACCACCGGCGCCGGAAGTGCCGGTCCTCGACGAGGACATCGGTCGACACGACGTAGCGGCCGTCGGGAGCGGCGACGACGGCGCAGTCGTCCCCCGGGCCGACGATCGTCGTCGGCGCGGCGGGCAGGAGGGGGAAGATCCGGGCGAGGAGGGCCTCCTCGGCCACGTCGCGGACCAGCAGGGGCGTCTCGCTCACGCGGCCACCCTAGCCGTCACGACGGTGCGGACCGTTCACGAGGACCTCTCCGGGGCGGCTACCGTGGTCGCGTGCTCGGAACCACCCCCGCCCGACCCGCCCCGCGTCCACGCGCCGGGCACCGCCGTCCGCACCGCGCCGTCCTGCTCCCGGTGGTCGCGGTCGTCGTGCTCTCCGCGAGCGCGTGCGCGCCCCGCATCGGCGTCCCCGTCGCCGAGGACGCCGCGAACCCGCTGTGCGCGGACGTCGTGCTCGCCGTGCCGGACGCGCTCGCCGAGGACCTGCCGAAGGTGGGCACGACGAGCCAGGCGACCGCGGCCTGGGGCGAGCCACGCGCGGCGGTGACGCTGCGCTGCGGCGTCGAGGTCCCGGGACCGACGACGACCGCCTGCCAGAGCGTCGAGTCCACCTCGGGGACCGTCGACTGGCTCGTGGTCGAGGACGGCGAGGGCACCTGGACCTTCACGACCTACGGCCGCGACCCCGCGGTCCAGGTCGTCGTGCCGCCGACCGTCGCCGAGAACCACTCGACGTCGTTCGTGGCCGACCTCACGCCGGCCGTCCTCGAGGTGCCGCAGACGCGCGCGTGCGTCGGCGCCGCCGACGCCGGCTGACGACGTCGCGGTTCTTCGCGGGTCCGGAGGTGCGGGGGCGGGACGGCGCCGAGTCGTGGTGGTCGCCCGGAGCGCCGGGGCAGGGAAGGCGCCGAGTCTTCCATCCGCCGGACCCGCCACGACTCGGGCGCCTTCCCTGCCCCGCCCCTCCTCCCAGGTCGGCCCAGGATCAGCGCAGGCCGATGGGCCGTTCGAGGGCGAGCGTGATGAGCTCGTCGATGAGGTCGGGGTAGGCGAGGCCAGACCTCTCCCACATGCGCGGGTACATCGAGAACGGCGTGAAGCCGGGCATCGTGTTGATCTCGTTGACGACGACCTGCTCGTCGGCGGTGACGAAGACGTCGACGCGCGACAGGCCCTCGGCACCGACGGCCTCGAACGTGCGGACGGCGACGTCCTGGACCTCGGCGACGACGTGCGGGGGCAGGTCGGCCGGGCAGGAGAGCTCGACGCCCGCCTCGTCGAGGTACTTCGCCTCGAAGTCGTAGAACGCGTGCTCCGCCCCGGTGACGACGATCTCACCGGGCAGGGACGCCCGGGGACGGGCGCCGTCGCGGCCGCCGAGCACCGCGCACTCGATCTCGCGCCCGACCACACCGGCCTCGACGAGCACCTTGGGGTCGTGACGCTGCGCCTCGGCGATCGCGGCGGGCAGGTCGGCGAGGTCGTCGACCTTGGAGATGCCGAGGCTCGAGCCGGCGCGCGCGGGCTTGACGAAGACGGGCAGGCCGAGGCCGGCCACGGTCTGCGTCCACGCGTCCGGGTTGCGCTCGAACTCCCCCGGCCGGATCACCGTGTACGGCGCGACGGGCAGGCCCTGGCCCGCGAGGACGAGCTTCATGAAGTGCTTGTCCATGCCGACCGCGGACGCGAGCACGCCCGCGCCGACGTAGCGCACGTCGGCGAGCTCCAGGAGCCCCTGCACCGTCCCGTCCTCGCCGTACGGACCGTGGAGCAGCGGGAAGACGACGTCGACCTCGCCGAGCTCGCGCGGGATCTCGCCCGGTGCGAGCACCCGCACGCCGCGACGGTCCGTCGCGAGCGGGAGCACCACGTCCTCGCCCGTCGCCTCCACCTGCGGCAGGCGGCCGTCCGTGATCTCCCAACGCTCGGGCTCGTCGGCCGCGAGGACCCACCCGCCGTCGGGCGTGATGCCGACCGGGACGACGTCGTACCGCGAGCGGTCGATCGCGCGCAGCACCCCCGCGGCGGTCGCGGCGGAGATGGCGTGCTCCCCCGAGCGCCCGCCGAAGAGGAGCAGGACGCGCACCTTGCGGGGCGTGCCGGGGATCACGGCCGGTGCCGGTTCGGGCTCGGCGCTGTGCGGGGAGGGCTGTTGGCTGGACATCGCGGACGACCCTACCGGACCCGCACCCCGAAGCCCGTCGGCCGACAGGTGTCCTCCCCACGGAACGGCCACGGCCGACGCGAGCTCAGGACCCCTGCTTCTCGGGGTGTCCCCCGGCGAGCTCGTAGGAGCCGTGCACGAGGTCTTCGACGAGCCGTCTCGTGACGCCGCTGCCGGCGCCGACGGAGATCCAGTGGCGCTTGTCGAGGTAGTGCCCGGGCGTGATCGAGTCGTGGTCGCGGCGCAACGCGTCACCGTGGTGCGGGTCGACCTTCACGGTGATGATCTGCAGGTCCTGGTCGTCCTCGGTGACGATGAGGAACACCTTGCCCCGCACCTTCCACACGTCCAGGTGCGGTGTGAACGGGCGCCCGCGGGTGACGTGCGCGAGCGACGCGGCGGTGTCGCGTGCGGCCTGCTGCAGCGTGTCGCCGTCCATGTGCGCTCCCCGATCGGCGTGACGGGCTGACGTCCGTCCGATGGTACGTACTCGGTCCGGCAGACGGCGATCGCGGTGCGTTCGGTGTACTGGCAGCCAGGCGGGACGGACGACCCGGAACGGCGCGCGCGCCCTGCGGGAGACCCTTTCCCCGCGACGTGACGCACGCCGCGGTCGAACGTGGGCAGTGCCGGGAACGAATGGCGCGCGTCCCGCGTTGGGGACGTTCGTGGAAGACACGACTCTCGAGGCCCCCACGGCCGACGACCCCGACCATAGTCCCGGCCGCACCGGCCCCGGCGACAGGACGCGACACCGCGTCCATGACGACCGGAGGACGGTGCGGGCCCGGTGATGACCTTCCTCTCCCTCCTCCTCGGACTCCTCGTGGTCCTCGCGATCACCGCCGTGACGGCGTACTTCGTCGCCCAGGAGTTCGCGTACATGACCGTCGACCGGTCCCGCCTCGGCGCGAAGGCCGCCGCGGGCGACGAGTCCGCACGGCGCGCGCTCGCGGTCACGCGCCGCACCTCCTTCGTCCTGTCCGGCGCCCAGCTCGGCATCACGGTGACCGGCCTCCTCGTCGGCTACGTGGCAGAGCCCCTGATCGGCGAGTCTCTCGGCACGATGCTCGGTGGCGTCGGCGTCCCGAGCGGCGTGGGCATAGCGATCGGCACGGTCCTCGCGCTGGTGCTGTCGACCATCATCCAGATGCTCTTCGGTGAGCTCGTCCCGAAGAACCTCGCGATCGCGCGGCCCGAGCCGCTCGCGCGGGGCCTCGCGCGGTCGACGACCGCCTACCTCACGGTGTTCGGCTGGCTCATCGCGGTGTTCGACAAGGCGTCCAACGCGCTCCTGCGCCTGCTGAAGATCGAACCCGTGCACGACGTCGACAGCACCGCCACGGCGCGCGACCTCGAGCACATCGTCGCGGAGTCGCGCGAGAGCGGCGACCTGCCCGACGAGCTCTCCGTCCTCCTCGACCGGATCCTCGACTTCCCGCAGCAGGACGTCGAGCACGCGATGATCCCGCGCTCGCGCGTGGGGACGGTCCGCCCGGAGGCCACGGTGGCCGAGGTGCGCGAGCTCATGGCCCACGCGCACACGCGCTACCCCGTCGTCGACGACACGGACCAGCCCCTCGGCGTGGTCCAGCTCGCCGACCTGCTGGCCACGTCCCTGCCCGACGACGCGCTCGTCACGGAGCTGATGCGTCCGCCCGTCGTCCTGCCCACCGTCATGATGCTCCCGGACGCGCTCGCGCGGCTCACGAGCACGCACAACCAGCTCGCGTGCGTGATCGACGAGTACGGCGGGTTCACCGGCGTGCTGACGCTCGAGGACCTGGCGGAGGAGGTCGTCGGCGAGATCACCGACGAGCACGACCCCGAGCAGCCCGTCACGGTGACCGCCGAGGACGACGACGTGTGGGTCATGGGCGGCGACGTCCACCTCGACGAGGCGGAGCGCGCCATCGGGCACGACCTGCCGCGCGGCGACCACGAGACCGTCTCCGGGCTGCTCATCGCGCAGCACGGGGCGCTCCCGCTCGCCGGCGAGACCATCGAGGTCCCGCTCCCCCTCGACCCGGCCGACCTCGTCCACGACGAGCCGGTCAGGCGCACGCTCGTCGTCGACGTCCTGTCCGTCGAGCGCCACGTCCCGCACCTCGTGCGGGTGCGGCTCGAGGAGCACCGCGGCGACCAACCCGACAGACCCACCACCGCCGCGCACCGGCAGGCGACCGCCGAGGAGGAGACCCGATGAGCAACCCCGGGGTCGTCGTCGCGGCGACCGTCGCGATCATCGCGCTCAGCGCGTTCTTCGTCGCCGTGGAGTTCGCGCTCCTCGGCGCCAAGCGGCACCGGCTCGAGGACGCCGCCGCCACGAGCCGCGCGGCCCGGGCCGCGCTGCGCAGCTCCAGCGAGCTGACGCTCCTCATGGCGGGCGCCCAGCTCGGCATCACCGCGTGCACCCTGGCGCTCGGCGCGATCACCAAGCCGGCCGTGCACCACTGGCTCACCCCGGTCTTCGAGACCTGGGGTGCGCCGCTGTGGCTCGCCGACGTCGCGGGCTTCGTGCTCGCGCTGATCATCGTGACGTTCCTGCACCTCGTCATCGGCGAGATGGCACCGAAGTCGTGGGCGATCGCCCACCCGGAGCGGTCGGCGACGCTCCTCGCGCTGCCGATGCGCGGGTTCATGTGGGCATTCCGCCCGCTGCTGCGCTGGCTCAACGCGCTCGCCAACCGGTGCGTGCGCGCCGTCGGCGTCGAACCCGTGGAGAACGTCGAGGGCGGCGGGCAGGACCCGGCGACCCTGCGCCACCTCGTGGAGCACTCCGCGAACGTGGGGGCGCTCGAGGCGTCGTACCGGGTGCAGATCTCCGGGGCGCTCGAGCTCGAGACGCTCACGGTGGACGCGCTCGTCCCGGACGGCGCCGCGCCGACGTCCGTCCCGTCGGACGCCACGGCGGCCGACGTGCGCGCCGCGTCCGCACGGTCGGGGCACCTGCGGATCCTCCTGCAGAACGGCAGTGCCGTCCCGCGCGTCGTGCACGTCCGGGACACGCTGCTCGAGCCGGACGACCGACCGGCCCGTGCGCTCACCCGGCCGGGCTTCGTGCTCGAGTCCGGCACGACGGTCCACGCCGCGCTCGCGCGCATGCGCGAGTCGAGCGAGCAGCTCGCGATGGTCATGGACGGCGACCGGTTCGTCGGTGTCGTGACGCTCGCCGACGTGCTGCGCCGCATCCTGCCGCACCCCGAGGAGCCGAGCGCGGTGCTCGTCTCCTGACGCGACGGACAGAGCGACAACGCAGGGCCCTGGTGGTTTCCGAGCGCCGGGGCCCTGCGTCGTCCCGGCCGACACGGCCCGTTCCTGTTGACGAAGGAAAACCCTTTCCTTAGCCTGCGAGGAGTCGTGCACACCGACGTGCACGACCCGACAGGAGAAGCGGACCTCGGCCCCGGCCGGACGCGGCGACGCGCACGCGACCGGACGACCGTGGCGCGGCGTGCGCGCCCTCCGACGAAGTGGAGCAGACGATGACGTCTACGCAGTCGAGCCGCCGAGGAAGAGCGGTCCTCTCGCTCTCCCTCGCGACGGTTCTGGGAGCGACCCTCCTCGTGCCACCGGCAGCCGCCGAGGAGGCCGCCGAGGAGTTCACCGAGGTCCTCAGCTTCGAGACCTACGAGCGCAGAGGCCTGACCGGGCAGGACGGGTGGTCGGCCTCGACGGCCGCCCAGGTCGTCGCCGACCCGCTCAACGCGAACAACCAGGTGCTCGAGATGGTCGGGGGCGGCCAACGAGCCCACCGCGCCGTCCCGGGGATCGCCGAGGGCACCACCGGCACCGTGTTCTTCCGGTTCATGCGCTCGGGCAGCGTGGACACGTCGTTCGGCATCACGGACGTCGACGCGCCCTCCGACTACGTGAACAGCCGCGCCTACGTGAACAACCAGAACAACGACGTGATGCTCGTCCGCGACGGCGGGGCGTTCAAGCCCGCCGGCGTGTGGTCGCGCGACACGTGGCAGTGCGTGTGGGTGGTCGCCGACAACGCGACGGACAAGGTCGCCGTCTACAGCCAGGGCGGACCGTACGAGGAGATCACCCGGCTGCCCGAGGGCACCGAGCAGCAGTTCGGGTTCCGCCAGGCCGTGACCGGGGCCCTCGACCGGTTCTTCTGGATCAACGGGGCCAGCAGCGCGGGCCGGCTCATGCTCGACGACGTCGCCGTCGACACCGCGGGCGAGAACCTCGCGATCCCGACGGGCAACCCGGCCGACTGCGCCGCCGGTGGGACCACACCGAGCGAGCCGCTGCTCAACCCGCTGCCCGACCCCACCCCGTCGGCCCTGGGCATCGAGGTCACCGAGCTGGCCCAGCTCCCCGAGTCGACGACGACGCCCGCGACCCAGGACCAGCGCCTGGTGCGGCACAACCGCATCACCCACCTCGACGAGGTGCCCGACGGCTCGGGCCGTCTCGCCGTCCCGGACATGAACGAGGTCCTCTACCTCGTCGACAAGGAGACCGGCGAGCACGTCCCGTACCTCAACGTGCGCGACCAGTTCGTCGACAACTTCCACAACCACGCCGGTCTCGGCACGGGCTTCGGCTTCGTCGAGTTCCACCCCGAGTTCGCGACGAACGGGAAGTTCTACACCGTGCACACCGAGGCCGGCACCGCGCTGACCGAGGACACCCCGGACTTCCCCGGCTTCGGCAACACCGCGTTCCACAGCGTGATCACCGAGTGGACGGCGACGGACCCTGCCGCGGAGGTCTTCGAGGGCACGAGCCGCGAGCTCCTGCGCGTGCCGTTCGCCGGGCGCGTGCACACCGTCCAGCAGATCGCGTTCAACCCGACCGTCGAGCCCGGCCACCCGGACTACGGCACCCTCTACGTCCTCGTCGGCGACGGCGGCAACGGGGTCGGCAACGGCAACCCGCAGAACCTGGCGACGCCGCAGGGCAAGATCCTGCGCATCGACCCCCTGGGTGACGGCAGCACCAACGGTCAGTACGGCATCCCCGCGGACAACCCGTTCCTCGGTACCCCGGGCGCCCTGCCCGAGATCTACGCCGTCGGCATGCGCGACCCGCACCGCATCAGCTGGGACCCCGAGGGCGACCACACGATGTACCTGGGGCACATCGGCGAGTGGCAGGTCGAGTCGGTCTACGCCGTCGAGCCGGCCGACAACTTCGGCTGGTCCGTCCGCGAGGGCCCGTTCCTCGCGGAGAACCGCCAGATCTTCCCGCTGCCCGCGAACGACGCCGAGAACGGCTTCACCTACCCCGTGGCCGCGTACGACCACAACCGCGACCCCGGCCAGACCGGTGACGCGGGCGTCGCGCTCAACGGCGGCTTCGTCTACCGCGGCGACATCCCCGAGCTGCAGGGGCGCTACCTGTTCACCGACCTGGTGCGCGGCTGGGTGCTCGCGACCAAGCAGGACGAGATGGTCCGCAGCGACGGCGACCTCGCCGACCTCGCGGAGATCGAGCACCTGCGGGTCTTCGAGGACGGCGTGGAGACGACGTTCCAGGAGCTGGTCGGCGACCAGCGCGTCGACCTGCGCTTCGGCTCCGACGCCGACGGCGAGCTCTACCTGGTCGCCAAGGCCAACGGGATGATCTGGAAGGTCACCGGCGCCCGGCACGCGGGCGCGTCGTCGCCGGTCGCGCTGCCGGAGCTCGCACCGAACCTGGTCGCGCACTACGACTTCGACCACCCGGCCGAGGGCGCCCCCACCTGGGAGGCCGACCAGGGGTGGTCCGGGACGGACATCGAGCTCGTCAACGGCGGCGTCGAGATGCGCGTGGCCGACCGGGCCTACCCCGGCGCGGGCGAGGCGCTGCAGACGCAGCAGATGAGCCCGCTCACGTCCTCGAACGACGACTGGAAGGCCGGCCTGTACGACGCCGCGGGCGTCGACTCGCTCGGGGCGTTCGCCGGCACCGACGAGATCTCCGTCATGGGATGGTTCAAGCCGACGGGCGAGCACCCGGCCCTCAACTCGGGCACGACGAACCCCGACGACCGCTACAACGCCATCGGCCTGGCCGGCGTGCTCACCGGCACGTCCGACGGCCACGCGGTGCGCGCGCTGCTCGAGGTCATCACGGTCGACGGCGAGCTGAAGCTCGTCGCGCTCGGCCGCCGGGTCGACGGCGCGGGGTCCTGGACGTTCGCGGCCGACCTGCCGTGGGACCAGATCCTCGAGCGGAACACCTGGGTCCACCTGGCCGCGACGTTCGACTTCGCGGGCGGCGAGATGAAGCTCTTCATGAACGGCGAGGAGCTGGCCGGCCGGTACACGGCCGCCAACCCCTGGGGTGCGGGAGCCACGTCCCCGACCGACCCGGCCGGCATCAAGATCGGGGGCAGCTTCCCGCAGGACACGCGTGAGGCCAACCCGTTCACCGGCCGCATGGACGACCTGATGTTCCTCGACACGGTCCCGACGCCGGAGCAGGTCGCGGCCCAGTACGCGCTGTTCGGGGCCGAGCCCGTGGAACCGCCCGCACCGCCGTCGTGCGCACCCGCGGGCGAGCAGATCACGGACGTCATGGGGGCAGAGAGCTGGGCTCCCCGGACGCCGGCCAAGTGGCAGTTCCCGGGCGAGGAGATCGTGCTCGCCGAGGCCGGGGACAACCCGAACGACGGCATCCGGCGGCCGTTCGAGTACGCCGTCCTCACCGAAGGGCCCGAGCTGGGCTCGTTCGCGCTCGACGCCGAGGTCCGGCTCGACGCTCCGGCGTCGGTGAACAACCGCGACGTCATCGTCGTGTTCGGGTGGCAGTCGGACACCGAGTACTACTACGCCCACCTCTCGCAGGACAACACGATCTACGCCCACAACGGCATCTTCAAGGTCGACGGCAAGGACCGGGAGCGGATCGACGACCAGTGGGACGGGGCGGTCGGCGCGCCGCCGGCGGTCACCGACGAGGAGTGGCACGACGTGCGCGTCGTGCGCTGCGCGGACAGCGGGGACATCGCCGTCTACGTCGACGGGCTCGACACGCCGCTCCTCACCGCGAACGACACGACGTTCGCCGAGGGCCGCGTCGGCTTCGGCTCGTTCGACAACACCGGCCGCCTGCGCGACCTCACGGTCACGGCGGCCGAGGAGCCGGCCGCGATCGACCTGGACGTCCAGGTGTCGCCGCGCTGCCTCGCCGGTCGCACGTACCTCGCGGTCTCCGCGACGAACGCGAGCGACGTGCCCGCGGACGTGACGCTCTCGACGGCGTTCGGCAGCCGGACGGTCGCGGACGTCGCACCAGGGGCGTCGGCCTACCAGTCCTTCGCGGTCCGCGCGCCGTCCCTCGCGGCCGGGTCGGTCACGGTCTCGGCCGAGGCGGTCGTCGACGGCGAGGAGGTGTCGTCGGAGGTCGTCGTGGAGCACGGCGCGCACACCTGCGGGTGAGCCCCGTGGCCTGAGGTGAGGGGGTGTGCGCGGTCGCCCGCGCACACCCCCTCCGTCGTCAGCCGCACCACTTCGTGGCGGTGCTGCCGACCGC
The DNA here is from genome assembly GCF_051294865.1 of Cellulosimicrobium sp. PMB13. NCBI lineage: Bacteria > Bacillati > Actinomycetota > Actinomycetes > Micrococcales > Promicromonosporaceae > Cellulosimicrobium > Cellulosimicrobium sp. PMB13. The sequence goes on from NZ_CP145910.1 coordinate 3,744,817, forward strand.
CCTACACGTTCGCGCGTCGGCGCCTCTTCGGTCTGCACCGGCTCCTGGCCGCGGTGTCGAACAACGTCAACCAGATGGCGAAGGCGACCAACGCGACCGGCGAGGTGCAGGACGAGATGGTCGAGACGCTGCGGGCAGTGCGACGTCTCGCCGAGCGATCGACGCGTCGATCGACGGGTTGAGCCGGTCGCTCGCACGTGGGCCCGTGAGGACCCCGACGCGGTGCGCGCTGAGGAGCACATGCGCACCGAGATGCGCACCCGGTACTGCCTGGACCCCGACGGGCTCGCCTCCCGCGTGCAGGCCGAGCGTGACGCGCGCGCGCCCGGTCCGTGGTTCGAGGCCCGCGACGAGTTCGACGGCTCGCACCCGGTCCGCGAGCTCACGAAGGACGACGCGCTGGCGATGATCGACCGGCTGCCGGCGGACGCCGACCTGGGACCGATCGGTCGCGGCGGGCTGCGTGACGTGCAGGCGTGCAAGGGCAAGGACCCCGACGTCGACCTCGCGATCCCGTCGAAGTACCCACACACCTGATGAGCCAGGCCGAGCTCGTGGCCATCCCGGCCGCCGAGAAGGAGCGCCACCGCGCCGCCGCGGAGCACGCTGAGGCGCAGCGACTGATGCAGCAGGCCGACCGCGAGGACCGGCTGGCGGACCAAGCGCGCAGCGCCGCAGAGCACGAACCGGACCCCGACGAGCGTGCGCGGGCGGTCGCGGAGGCGATGCAGCGTGACACACTCGGTGGCCGGGCCCGCGAGGACGGTCGTGCCGCGTACGACAGCGCCGAACGCCGTGACGCCACCGCGAACGTGCTGCGCGCAAAGGGCATCGACGGCGACGTCGTCGCGACCAGGATGCGCGCCGATGTCAGCCAGGCCCGGCCCGCCACGGAAGCCGTGGCGGCCAGACCCGCGGGCCGCAGCCCGAAGGCCCGCAAGACCCGAGGCCGCGCAGCGCACGCTCGGCGCACGGACTCGACCGCTGAGCTCCGATGAGGGGCTACACGGGGACGAAATATCTTCTGACATCCCCAAAGGTGCCGCCGGCGCCAAATCCGGCGCCAGGGTTTACGGCCTTCGCGGAGTCGGACCACTCGCAAGTCCGCTCTGGCGCAACAGGGGGCGGACATCTAGGTTGCGATGGTAACCCCCATGTTCTGGAGTCGGCGCGCCAAATCGTCGATTGCGCTGCGAGAGAGTAAAACCGTAAACCCCGCTGGGCGTTGCGCCGACTGGCGTATCGGTGAAGCCCAGAATCTAGCGACTCGATGAAGCGTCTCGATGAGCAGTCGGTGCGGATGCCCTTCTGCCAGGCAGAGACGCTCAGCATCCTTAACCAGCACCAGATAGCGGTCCGCTGGCATCCACTGGAGATCTGAGAGGCAGTCGTACAGCGCGTCCCAGTTCCAGCCAAAGTACACCGGGAACCGAAACCCCTTATCAAATGCATCGAATATTTCATACTCGCCTCGCAGGTCATCAACGTCGAGCATAACGACAGCGGAAACCCCTGGCTGCAGAAGAATCCGCCCGGCCGGCGATTCGGTTACTCCGTCGGTTATCCTGAAGAACGTGCCGCTCACCATTGCTACCTCCCAGGGACGGCGACGATAAATGTCTGATAGTGGGTGGGTGTGTAATAGATCGAACCGTCGGACCCTGTCACGTCACGGTGAACAGGTCGCCCGGCACGACGGCGCGGAGGCCGGCACGCCGTTCGGGGACGGTCAGCCGCGGTCGGCCGGGGGCGCCGTCGAGTCGCGCACGACGAGCGCGTGACCCGTCGCCCGGCGTCGGGGCCGAGCCGACGGCGGTCGCAGCGCCAGCTCGAGGGCGGCGGCGCCGATCTCGCTCATGGGCAGGCGCACCGTCGTCAGCGCGGGCGCGAGGTCCTGGGCCACCTGGATGTCGTCGAAGCCCGTCACGGACATCTCGCGCGGTACGGCGGTGCCGCGCTCGCGCAGGACCGAGAGCACGCCCGTCGCCATCGCGTCGTTGAGCGCGAGGATCGCCGTGGTGCCGGGGTGGTCGTCGAGCAGGCGCTGCGTCGCGTCGCGTCCGCCCTCGCGGGTGAACGCTGCGTGCGCGACGGCGAGCCCGTCGGGGTCCAGACCGTGGCGCGCGACGGCCGTCCGGATGCCCGCGAGCCGGTCGACCATCGTGGTGAGGTGCGCCGGGCCTGCCGCGACCGCGAGGCGGCGGTGCCCGAGCCCGAGGACGTGCTCCGCGATGCTCTCCCCGGCGGCCTCGTTGTCGGGCAGCACGGCGTCGGACCGCAGACGGTGCCGCCCGACGACGACGACCCGTCCGCCCGACTCCTCGAACGCGGCGAGCTCGCGACCGGACTCGTCCTCCATCACGGGGTCCACGTAGCCGGACCCTGCGAGGACGATGGCCCCGACGCGGTGCGCCCGCAGGAGACGGATCTGCGCCACCTCCGCTGCTGGTTCCCGCTCGGTGTGGCTGATCTGCACGCTCCACCCGTGGTCGCCCGCCACGCGGACGACCCCGCTCGCGATCTCGGCGAAGTACGGGTCGCCGATCTCGTAGACGATGAGGCCCGCGACCGACGTCCTGCCGCCCGCGAGCGTGCGCGCGTGGAGGTTGGCGACGTAGCCGAGCTGCGTCGCGACGGTGCGCACGTGCGCCGCGACCTCCTCCGACACGCCCACGCTGCCCGAGAGCGAGCGCGACGCGGTCGCGAGGGAGACGCCCGCCCGCTGCGCCACGTCGACGAGCCGCGGCGCGGTCCGGTCCTTGACCGGACGACCCTCTCCCCGCACACGCGCTCCGATCGTTCGTGGCCCAGCCTGGGCCGACAGGAACCGACAACGGCCGACAAGGGCCGACCACGCCGCTGCGGCCGACACCTCGTTGTGACGCTTGCCACACCCGTTGACGACAGCGTACTGTGACGAAAGCGCTTACGAAAGCGCTTCCGTACACCGAGGTACGGGTGAGTTCCTCACTACGACGAGGTAGGGAGATTTCGTCCATGTCTTCACGGTTGCCCGCACGTACCACCCGCCGCCGCGCGTTCGCCGTCGCCGCCGGCCTGTCCACCGCGGCCCTGGTCCTGACCGCCTGCTCCGGCGAGGGAGGCGGAGACGGCGGCGGCGGGTCGGAGGACGACCCGATCGTCGTCGGCATCTCCCTCCCCCTCACGGGCGACTTCTCCGAGCCGGGCAAGGGCGTCCAGCGCGGCTACGAGGCCTGGGCCGAGTTCGTCAACGAAGACGGCGGGCTGCTCGGCCGCCAGGTCGAGCTGAAGATCCTCGACGACCAGTCCAACGCCGACCGCGTCGTGCAGGACTACGAGGCGCTCATCGCGCAGGACGAGGTCGACCTCGTGTTCGGCCCGTTCTCGACGCGGCTCGTCGTGCCGAGCGCCCGCGTCGCCGAGGAGTACGGGATGCTCTTCGTCGAGCCCGCCGGTGCGGCCAACGAGGTGTTCGAGCAGGGGTTCGAGAACCTCTTCTACGCCGCCCCGGCCATCGCCGACGACCACTACAACTACCTCGCGGACCACATCCTCGCCATGCCCGAGGGCGAGCGCCCGCAGACCGTCGCCGTCGCCGCCATGGACGACCCGTTCGCCCAGGGCACCGCGTACGGCCTGCGCGACAAGCTCGCCGACGCGGGCCTCGACATCGTGGTCGACGAGGTCTATCCGCCCAACACGACCGACTTCTCGTCCATCGCCGCGAAGATCAGCGACTCGGACGCCGACATGGTCATCGGCGGCACGCAGTACCAGGACGCGGTCAACCTCATCGTGGCGCTGCAGCAGCTCGGCTACCAGCCCGACCTCGCGGCGTTCTCGACCGCTCCCACGAACCCTGAGTTCTCCTCCGCGATCGGCGCCAAGACCGAGGGCATCCTCTCGCCCACCGGGTACACCGAGACGGCTGCCTGGCCCTCCAACGTCGACTTCGTCGAGCGGTACACGGAGCTGCACGGCAACCCGCCCGGCGAGGACGAGGCCAACGCCTACACGACCGGGCAGGTCGTGGCCGCGGCCGTCGAGGCCGTCGGCTGCGCCGAGCAGGGCGACTGCCAGCAGGAGCTCATCGACTGGCTGCGCAACAACGAGGTCGAGACCGTCGTCGGCCCGCTCACGTGGGACGAGACGGGCAAGCCGCAGGGCGCCCACCTCATCCAGCAGTACGTCGACGGCGAGATCCAGATCGTCCTCCCCGAGGACACCAAGGAGGCCGACTTCATCTACCCGAAGCCGGCCTGGTGATCTCCTCGTGACGCTGACACTCCTCTTCCAGAGCCTCGTGCTCGGCGTGCTGCTGGGAGGGCTCTACGCCCTCCTGGCAGCGGGCCTCACCCTCTACTTCGGCGTGATGCGCGTCGTGATGATCGCCCACTCGGCGTTCCTCATCCTCGCCGCGTACCTCGCCTGGTTCTTCAACCAGCAGACCGGCATGGACCCGCTGCTGTCGCTCGTGATCACGGTCCCGCTGTTCTTCCTCGTGGGCGTCGGCATGCAGCGCCTGCTCATCACGCGCCTGCGGCCCGCGACGCTCACGATGATGTCGGTCCTGCTGACGTTCGCCATCGCGCTGTTCATCGAGGGCATGATCGGCTTCGTCTGGAGCGGCACCCAGCGACGCATCCAGCTCCCGTACTCGGGGGCGAGCATCGAGTTCTTCGGGGCGCGGATCGCCGTCGTGAAGCTCGTCGCGTTCGCCCTGGCCGCCCTCGCGCTCGCCCTGCTGTACGTCCTCATGAAGCACAGCCGGTTCGGCCAGGCGCTGCGCGCCACGATCCAGCACCGCGAGGCGGCGCAGCTCGTCGGCATCAAGACGGACCGCGTCGCGGGCTTCGGCTTCGGTCTCGGCCTCGCCACCGCGGCGATCGGCGGGACGGCGCTGTCGCTCGACGCGACCATCTACCCGTCGCTCCACTGGCACTGGATCGGGCCGCTCATGGCGATCATCGTCGTCGGTGGCCTGGGCTCGATCCCGGGGGCCGCGGTCGCCGCGATGGTCCTCGGCATCGGCCAGAGCCTGCTCCAGGTGCCGCTCGGCACGACGTGGGCGCAGACCATCTTCTACGTCGCGCTCTTCGCGACGCTGATGCTGCGGCCCCAGGGATTCTTCGGAGGTCGCCTTGCGCAACGCTTCTGACACCCGTCCGGCGAGTCCTCCCGGGGGCGCGCACGCCACCGGGGCGCGCACCACGGTGCCCGACGGCGCAGGCCCGGCCGCCGCTCCCGCCGCACGACGACCGTGGGGTCGCGTCGCGCGCCTCGTGGCGCTCGCCGTGGGCGTGGCGCTCGTCCTCGCCTTCCCGACGATGGCACCCAACGCGTACATCCTCTCGGCGGGCATCGTCGTCGCGAGCTACGCCTGCACGGCGACCGCCTGGAACTTCATGGGCGGCTTCACGGGCTACGTCTCGCTCGGGCACGCGGCGTTTTTCGGTCTCGGCGCGTACGGCACGGGCATCCTCATCCGGGACCTTGGCCTGCCGAGCTTCGTGGCCTGGCTCCTCGCCGGCGTGATGGTCCTGCTCATCACGATCCCGCTCGGCATCGCCGCCCTGCGCGTGCGCGGCGCGTCGTTCGTCATCGTGTCGATCGCGTTCGTGCTCATCCTGCTGCTGGTCTTCCAGGCCTGGGGCTCGTTCACCGGCGGCTCGGACGGTCTCGTCGTGCCGCGCCCCTTCCCCGACCTGCTCCGGCCCGAGCACCACCGCGTGTTCTTCTACCTGTTCGCCGCGCTCCTCGCGGTCATGCTCCTGTGCTGGTGGGCGATCGACCGCTCGCGCTTCGGCACCGGTCTCAAGGCCGTGCGCGAGGACGAGGACAAGGCGCAGGCCCTCGGCGTCCCGACGCGCAACTACAAGCTCGTCGCGTACGTCGTCTCGGCCACCTTCACGGGCCTCGCGGGCGGCATGTACGCCCTGTGGTTCGGCGACCTCGACCCGATCTTCCAGTTCTCCATCATGCTGGGCTCCTACATGGTGCTCATGGCGCTCTTCGGCGGCGTCCGGCACCTCTACGGCCCGCTCCTCGGCGCCGTGGTCGTCGGCTTCGGCCTCGAGTACTTCAAGCTCGAGTTCGGCGACACCCAGTTCCACCTCGTCGCCACCGCCCTGCTCCTCGGGATCGTGGTCCTGTTCATGCCGGACGGGATCATCCCGGCGGTCCAGTCGCTCCTCAAGCGCCTCGGCCCGCAGGACTCCTCGATCCGCGAGATGACGGCGGCCGACCTCCTCGAGCACAACCGCGCCGCCGCGGCGACCCCTTCCGAGGGTGACCCGGACGCCGGAGGCGCACCGGACGCCGTCGGGCACCAGCCCCGCCACGCGGAAGGTGCCGTGACCACCGAGGGCCCGGGAGAGGACGAGGGGCCGCGTCGTGGTGGGTCTGGCGGGAGCGAGCGAGGAACGAGCGAGCGGATGGTAGACGCGGCCCCTCGTCCTCGGACGGGCCCGCACGCGACCACCCCGGACGCGACCACCCCGGACGCAACCACCCCGACGACCCCTACCGCTCCGACACCCGAGCCCGCGACGGAATCGACCGAGGAGGACGACCGATGACGGCGACGACCGCACCACCGACCACGCGCAACCTCGAGACGGTCGGCCTCTCCAAGTCGTTCGGCGGCGTCCACGCCGTGCGCGACGCGACGGTGACGTTCCAGCACGGGAAGATCAACGCGCTCATCGGCCCGAACGGGTCCGGCAAGACGACGTTCTTCAACTGCGTGACGGGCATGATCAAGCCGGACTCCGGCACGGTGACGTTCCGCGGCGAGGACATCACGCGCAAGGCGCCGCACAAGATCGCGCGGGCGGGCATCGGGCGCAGCTTCCAGCTGTGCCGGATCTTCCCGCGCATGACGGTGCTCGAGAACATGCTCGTGGCGGTCCGCCGGACCCGCGTGCGCGAGCTCCTCGCGGGCGCGCGCAACGCGGAGGAGATCGACAAGGCGCGCGCGCTGCTCGTGCGCGTCGGCATCGACCACCTGGAGAACGCCGAGGCGCGCAACCTGTCCTACGGGCAGCAGAAGCTGCTCGAGCTCGCGGGCGTCCTCATGGGCGACCCCGACACGATCATGCTCGACGAGCCGGCGGGCGGCGTGAACCCGGCGCTCATCGGGCGGATCGGGACGCTCGTTCAGGAGCTCAACGCCGAGGGGCGGACGTTCCTCGTCGTCGAGCACAACATGGACATGGTCATGAGCCTGTCCCACCACGTCATCGTGTTCGACCGGGGCCGGCCCATCGCCGAGGGTTCCCCCGCCGTCGTGCAGTCCGACCCGCGAGTCCTGGAGGCCTACCTTGGTGTCTGAGCCGACCCCCGCAGCGGGGGCGCAGCAGGAGTACCTCCTCGAGCTGGACGACATCCAGGCCGGCTACGGCCGCGCGGCGATGGTCCTGCGCGGGCTGACGATCAAGGTCCCCGCGTCGACGGTCGTGTGCCTCGTCGGCCCGAACGGGGCCGGGAAGTCGACCGTGCTCAAGGTCGCGAGCGGGCTGCTCAAGCCCCGGTCGGGCCGCATCCTCGTGGGCGGGGAGGACGTCACGGGGCAGGGCCCGCAGGAGATGCTCTCGTCCGGGCTCGCGCACGTGCTCCAGGGGCACAGCGTGTTCCGCGAGATGACGGTGGCGGAGAACGTGCTGCTCGGCGCCTACACGCTGCGCGACAAGCAGCAGGTCGCGGAGCGGGTCGCGTTCGTGCAGAACCTCTTCCCGATCGTCGGCGAGCGGTGGAAGCAGCTCGCCGGCCTGCTGTCGGGAGGGCAGCAGAAACAGGTCGAGTTCGCGCGCTCGCTCATGGTGAGCCCACGGGTCGTGCTGCTCGACGAGCCGTCGATGGGTCTCGACCCGAAGACCACCGCCACGGTGTTCGAGCAGGTCGTGCGGATGCGCGACGCCGGCGTTGCCGTCCTGCTCGTCGAGCAGAACGCGCGGCGGGCGCTCGAGACCGCCGACATCGGGTGCGTCCTCGACCTCGGGCGCGTGCACATCACGGGACCGGCGCCCGAGCTCCTCGCGGACCCGCAGCTCTCCGAGCTCTACCTCGGCGGGCGCCCGGGCGAGCGCGCGGCGTCGGCGAACGGGTGAGCGCGGCGGCCTGACGGCGAGCCGACGTACGGTGGGCGTGGCCTGGTCTTCCCGGCCACGCCCGCTGCCGTCCCACCGACCCGAGGACCACGATGCCCAGCCCCGTCCCGTTCGCCCCCGCCCGCCGCCTGCTCGACGACGACCTCCTCGAGGCCGTCCGCTCGCGCGCCGCCGGGTACGACCGCGACAACGCGTACTTCACCGAGGACCTGGCGGACCTGACCGCTGCCGGATACCTGCGGGCGCTCGTGCCCGAGTCGTTCGGCGGCGCGGGCCTCGGGCTGCGCGAGACGGCGCGCGAGCAGGCGCGCCTCGCGGGCGCCGCTCCCGCGACGGCGCTCGCCGTGAACATGCACCACGTGTGGACGGGCGTCGCGCGGTACCTCCACGACCGCGGGGACTCGTCGCTCGACTGGCTGCTCGAGGAGGCCGGACGGGGCGAGGTGTTCGGCTTCGGGTACTCCGAGGCGGGCAACGACCTCGTCCTGCTCGGTTCGAGGACCGAGGCCCGGCCCGACGGCTCGGGCGGGTACACGTTCCACGGCCGGAAGATCTTCACGTCCAACTCCCCCGGCTGGACGCGCCTCGGCGTCCTGGGGCTCGACGCGGGGTCTGACGACAGGCCCGACGGCGGCCCGCACCTCGTGCACGCGTTCCTCGACCGGGACGCGGGCGGCATCGAGATCCTCGACGACTGGGACACGATGGGCATGCGTGCGTCGCAGTCGCGCTCGACGGTGCTCGACGGCGCTCCGGCGCGCGCCGACCGGGTGGTCCGCCGGATCCCGCCCGGCCCGACGCTCGACCCGCTCGTCGTGGGGATCTTCACGACGTTCGAGACCCTGCTCGCGGCCGTCTACACGGGGATCGCGGACCGGGCGCTCGAGCTCGCCGTCGCGGCCGCGCGCCGTCGGACGTCGATGAAGAACGACGGCGCGCCGCTCACGCAGGACCCGGACATCCGCTGGCGCCTCGCCGACGCGGCCCTCGCGCTCGACGGCGTGTGGCCCCAGATCGACACCGTCGCGGGCGAGCTCGACGCGCTCGTCGACCGCGGCGGGGGCTGGTTCCGCGCGACGGCGGGGCTCAAGGTGCGCGCGACGGAGACGGCGAAGCACGTGGTCGAGCAGGCGGTGCGTGTCGCGGGCGGGTCGAGCTACTTCGCCGGCAACGAGCTGGGCCGCCTCTACCGCGACGTGCTCGCGGGGCTGTTCCACCCCTCCGACGACGAGTCCGCCCACTCGACGGTCGCCCAGTCGCTGCTCGGCCCCCTCCCCTGACCCGCCCCGCCGAGCCGGCGGCCATGTGGTCGTGGTCGTCGGGCGAGACGACACGCTCGAGCGCCGGTGACTCACCGATCGGTCGCCCGAGGCACCGGGTGGCGGCTGCGGCGTAACCTGCGGCCATGACCCCGCACGACCTGCCCGACGCCGTCCCGCCCGCCCCGCACGACCTGCCGGACGCCGTCGCGACGACCCTGCGCGACCCGTCCCTGTCCCCCGCGACCCTCGTGGTCGCGGCAGGACGGCCCGCGCGGGCGCAGGGCGCGCCGGTCAACCCGCCCGTCGTGCTGTCCTCGACGTACGTCTCGCAGGGCGTCCAGCAGCCTGGCGAGCTCCTGTACGCGCGCATGGACACCGAGACGTGGCACCCGTTCGAGGAGGCGCTGGCCGCGCTGGAGGGCGCCGAGCAGCCAGGGGTGGTCTTCTCGTCGGGCATGGCGGCGATCGCCTCGGTCTTCTCGTTCGTCCCCGCGGGAGGCGTCGTCGTCGTCCCGCGGCACGCGTACCAGGTCACGCTCGGCTTCGCGGACGACCTCGCGCAGCGCGCGGGGGTCGAGGTCCGGCGCGTCGACGTCGCGGACACCGACCAGGTCGTCGCGGCGCTCGACGGCGCGTCGCTCCTCCTGGTCGAGTCGCCCACCAACCCCATGCTCGAGGTCGCGGACCTGCCCGTGCTCCTGGCCGCCGCGCGCGAGCGCGGTGTGCTGACCGCCGTCGACAACACGTTCGCGACACCGCTCGGCCAGCGCCCGCTCGACCAGGGTGCCGACCTCGTGGTGCACTCCGTGACCAAGTACCTCGCGGGTCACTCCGACGTCGTCCTCGGCGCCGTGGTCACGTCCTCGGAGGACCTCGCGCAGCGCGTGCGCGCGTACCGCACGCTGCACGGCGCGATCCCCGGACCGTTCGAGGTCTGGCTCGCGCTGCGCGGCCTGCGCACGCTCGCCCTGCGGGTCGAGCGCTCGCAGGCGACCGCGGCGGAGCTCGCGCGCCGCCTCGCCGACCACCCGGACGTCGTGGAGGTCCGGCACCCGAGCCTGCCGGACGACCCGGGGCACGAGCGCGCCGCGCGGCTCATGACGGGCTTCGGGTCGATCCTCGGGGTCCGGCCGGTCGGAGGCGCCGAAGGTGCGGACGCCGTCGTGGCAGCGGTGCGGCTCTGGGTGCCCGCGACGAGCCTCGGCGGCGTCGAGTCGAGCCTCGAGCGGCGGCGCCGGTTCGCCACGGAGTCGGTCACCGTCCCCGAGGACCTGCTGCGCCTGTCGGTCGGCATCGAGGACGTCGAGGACCTGTGGCGCGACCTGGACGGGGCGCTGCGCTCAGCGCGCGGCTGACGGGCGACCCTCGGCCGGCGACCCACCCAGTGCCGCGTCCGCCGCATCGTCCGGTCGGCGCTCCGCCGGCAGGTAGAAGACGCCCAGGTCGAGGTCGACGTCGAACGGCCGCCCCTCGGCCGGCCGCTGGACGATGTCGAGACGCTGCCGCTCCTTCTCCTCGGTCACGTGCGTCCGGCTCGGCTGGAAGATCTCGACGATCTCGCCGAACATCCCCGACCCGGCGCTCTCTCCGTGCTCCGCCTCGCGACGTGCCCGCGCCTCCTTGCCCGACGCGAAGCGCTCGATGCCGACGATGAGCAGCGCGAGCACGACGAGCGTCACGAGGATGCCTGCGGCCTGCGCCCCGAGCTCCGCGATCATCTCGTCACCCTACCGAGACCGGACAGTCGCCGGAACGCCGCCGGACCGTGTCCGGACCGTCGCGCGCGCGTGACCCGCCGTTCCTAGGATCGAGGGATGACGACGAGGCGTGCGGGCACGGCCCGGTTCACCCCGACCGCGGCGACGGCGACGGTGCTCGCCCTCACGCTCGCCGCGTGCTCCACCGGCGGCGGGACGGACGACGACCCGCCCCCCTCGGCCACCGCGACGAGCGAGGCGCCGAGCCCCACGGAGACCTCGGAGCCACCGGCCGAGACCGCCACCGACGACCCGACCGCGCCCGCCGACGAGTCGTCCGACGCCCCCGTGCCGTTCCCCGCGAACACCGAGCCCGACGTCCAGGAGCCCACGGCCGACGCGCTGCTCACCGTGACCGACATCCGGGTCGGCCACCACGACGGGTACGACCGGGCCGTGCTCGAGCTGGGCGGCACGGGCACGCCCGGCTGGCGCGTGGAGTACGTCGACCGGCCGGTCGGCGACGGCAAGGGCGACGTCGTCGAGGTGGACGGCGACGCCTTCCTGCAGGTCATGATCTCGGGCTCCGGCTACCCCATGGACACGGGCGTCGAGGAGCACTCCGAGCCGAACCCGGTCGAGGGGGGCGACGACGGGGTGATCGAGGAGGTGCGGCTCCTGGGCGTGTTCGAGGGGTACACGCAGGCGTTCGTCGGGGTCGACGGCGAGCAGCGGCCGTTCCGCGTGTTCGCGCTCGAGAACCCGACCCGCGTCGTCGTCGACGTGCGCGACGACGGCTGACCCCTCGGGTCTCAGCGCTCCGCGGAGACGCCCTCGGCCTTCTGGGGCCGCGACAGCAGCCCCCGCGCCATCTCGTCGACGGGCATGCCCTCGTGCAGCACCGCGACGACGCCCGCCGTGATCGGCATGTCCACACCGACCTTCTGGGCGAGCTCGAGCACCGAGCGGCACGACTTGACGCCCTCGGCGGTACCACCGGTCGCGGTGATCGCCGCGTCGAGCGACATGCCCTGCCCGATGTGCTTGCCGAGCGTGTGGTTGCGCGACAGGGGCGACGAGCACGTCGCGACGAGGTCGCCCATGCCGGCCAGACCGGCGAAGGTCTCGGCCTCCGCGCCGAGCGCGAGCCCGAGGCGCGTGATCTCGACGAGCCCACGCGTGATGACCGTGGCCGTGGTGTTCCAGCCGAAGCCGCGGCCCTGAGCGATGCCGACCGCGAGCGCGATGACGTTCTTCACCGCGCCGCACAGCTCGACGCCCACGACGTCGCGGTTGGTGTAGGGGCGGAAGTACGACGACGAGCACGCGCGCGCCACGAAGCGCGCGACGTCCTCGTCGACGCACGAGACGACCGTCGCCGTCGGCTGCCGGTGCGCGATCTCCGGGGCGAGGTTCGGCCCGGACACGACGGCGACGCGCTCGGCCGGGAGGCCGAGCGACTGCGCGACGACCTCGCTCATGCGCTGGTCGGTGCTCAGCTCGACGCCCTTCATGAGCGACACCGCGACGGCGTCCGGTGCGACGAGCGGGCGCAGCTCCTCGAGCGTGGCGCGCGCGACCTGCGACGGGATCGCGACGACGACGAGACCCGCGCCGGCGAGCGCCTGCGCGGCGTCCGTGGTCGCGGCGATGCCCGCGGGCAGGTCGATCCCGGGCAGCCGCTTCTCGTTGCGGCGTGCGGTGTTCACCTGCTCCGCGACGGCGGGGTCACGGCCCCACAGGCGGACCTCGCACCCGGCGTCGGCCAGGACCGCGGCGAACGTGGTGCCCCAGCTCCCCGACCCGAGGACGGCGGCGACCACGGGGGCCGTCGAGGACTCGCCGGTGGACGCCGAGGCCGCGGACGGTTCGACGGCGCTCACCGGTGCTTCTCCGACCCGGGGTTCTTGCGCATGTCGAAGCGCTCGGCGGGCGCCTCCTCGCCACGGATCTGCTCGACCTGCGCGGTGATCGCCGCCATGATGCGCTCCGTCGCCTCGCGCAGCGTCGCCGTGTCGTGCGGACGGTCGTACAGGTCCGAGAGGTCGACGGGCGTTCCCGCGTGCACCGCGACCCGCTTGGGCGGGATCGGCTTGAAGACCTTCCCGTACGGCGCGAGGAGCTGCTCCGCGCCCCACTGGCCGATCGGCACGACGGGCGCACGGCTCGTCAGCGCGAGGCGGGCGACCCCGGTCTTGCCGACCATCGGCCAGCCGTCGGGGTCGCGCGTGAGCGTGCCCTCGGGGAAGAAGACGACGCACTCGCCGCGCTCGAGCTGCGTGGTCGAGTCGACGAGCGACTGCGCGGCACCGGCGGTGCCGCGGTGGACGGGGATCATCCCGGTCCGCGTGAGGATGCCGCCGAGCACGGGCACCTTCCACAGCGACGCCTTCGCCGTGATCTTGGGCGCCCTCCCCTGGTCGTAGAGGAAGTGCGCGAGCGTCACCGGGTCGATCTCGGTGACGTGGTTCGCGACGGCGATGAAGCCGCGGTCGGGAAGGTTCTGGGTCCCCTGCCAGTCGCGTCGGGTGATCGCGAAGAGCAGCGGGCGCAGGAAGAACGCGACGACGCGGTACGCGCGCGGGATGGGTGGCAGGCTCGGCACGAGCACCGAGCCTACCCGGGCGGAGCGGCCGACCCCCCGCCGCGGCAAGGTCGGGCTGGCGTGCGCCCCTCAGATCCACCCGTGCCGGCGCGCGACGTGGACCGCCTCGTGGCGGTTCGCGGCACCGAGCTTCGCGGCGGCGGACGACAGATAGTTGCGCACGGTCCCCGGTGCGAGATGGGCGCGCGTCGCGATCTCCTCGACGGGCGCGCCGTCGGCCGCGAGCTCGAGGACGTCCGCCTCGCGCGGGGTCAGCGGGCTCTCGCCCGCGGCGATCGCCTCGGCGGCGAGCTCCGGGTCGACGTACCGGCCGCCGTCGTGCACCTGGCGCACGACGTCCGCCAGCACGCGCGAGGAGACCGTCTTGGGCAGGAACCCGCGCGCCCCCGCCTCGAGCGCGCGCTTGAGGTAGCCGGGCCGGCCGTGGCTCGTGACGATGACCACGCCGCAGCCCGGCAGCTCGGCGGCGAGCCGCTCCGCGACCTCGACGCCGTCGAGACCGGGCATCTGCAGGTCGAGCACCGCGACGTCGGGCGCGTGCTTGAGCGCGGTCGCGACCGCCTCGGGTCCCGACGCCGCCAGGGCCACGACCTCGAGGTCCTCCTCGAGGCCGAGCAGGGACGCGATCGCGTCCCGGATGAGGTTCTCGTCGTCGGCGAGCAGGATGCGGATCACGAGCGTGGGGCCCTCTCGGTGGCGGGGAGCGTGCGGGGTGCGGACGAGGTCCCGGGAGGGGGGCCACCGTCGTCGGGCACGCGGGCCACCAGGCCGAACCTCCCCTCCTCGCTCCACGTCTGGAGCTCCCCGCCCGCGGCGGCGAGCCGCTCGCCCAGCCCGGCGAGCCCGGAGCCGCTGCGCCGCACGGCGCCGGGCGAGACGCCGTCGTTGACGATCTCGACGACACCGTGGGAGTCGATGCGCTGCAGCGTGATCGTGCACGTGCCCGCCGACGAGTGCCGCACCACGTTCGTGACGCCCTCGCGCACGGCCCACGCGAGCGCCTCCTGAGCCCGCTCGCCGATGACGGTCTCCTCGCCGTGGACGACGGTCTCGACACCGGCGGAGCGCAGGACGGAGCGGGCGCCCGCCATCTCGGCCGCGAGGTCGGCGGACCGGTAGCCGGCGACGACGGCGCGCACCTCGCGCAGCGCGTCCTGGGCGATGCGCCGGACCTCGAGCATCTGCTCCTCGGCGCCGGGACGGCCGCGGGCGGCGAGCTCGGCGGCGAGCTCGCTCTTCACCGCGACGACCGAGAGCGTGCGGCCGAAGACGTCGTGCAGGTCGCGCGAGAAGCGCAGGCGCTCCTCCGCGACGGCGAGCCGCGCGTGCAGGACGCGGTTGCGCTCCTGCTCCCACACGACCCCGAGCATCCACACCGACGCGCGGTAGGAGCCGAACATCGCGACGAGCATGAAGGCCACGGAGAGGGTGAGTCCCACCGCCATCCCCACGGTCGTCGGCGAGATCGGCCCCGTGCCGACCCAGACCGAGCAGCCGGTGACCACCGCGAGGCCGAGGGCGAGGACGACGAGCCGGCGGAACGTGAAGGACGGGACGAGCGCCAGGGCGCCGAACGCGAAGCCGACGAGCATCCCGTAGTAGCGCCCGCTGCCCGCGACGTCGTCCGGCCCGTCGACGGGGAACGTCCAGAACGCGACCGCGCTCACCGCGAGCGTGAGCACGCCGAGGGCACCGAGCAGCACGGGGCGGACGGGGGGACCACCGAGGAAGTGGGTCAGGCCCGCGCGCAGGCTCGCGATGCACACGACCGTGTGCGCCAGCACCAGGAGCAGCCAGACGCGCATGCCCTCGACGGTGAACGACTGGTCGATGCCGACGAGGGCGAGGGCCGCGAACGGCTCGGTCGCGGACAGCAGGTACAGGGTCCAGCGCGTGTACGTGTCGAACCGCTCGGGCGCGGTCCTCCGGGACCACACCTCGAGGAAGGTCCGGGGTCGGGTTCTCACGGTGACCAGCCTGTCACGGCGCGCGGCGCGCACGCCGTGACAGGCGTCATGAGGTCCAGGGTCAGCCGTGCGATGAGCACCCTCGGCACCGGGATCGCGGGCTGGCTCGCGGACCGGTCAGCCGCGCGACACGTCCGCGCCGAGCGCGGCGAGCTTGTCCTGGAAGTTCTCGTAGCCGCGGTCGATGAGGCTGATGCCGCGGACCGTGGAGGTGCCCTTCGCGGCGAGCGCCGCGATGAGGTGCGAGAACCCGCCGCGCAGGTCCGGGACCTCGATGTCGGCGGCTGCGAGCGGCGTCGGACCGGAGACCACCGCCGAGTGGTGGAAGTTGCGCTGCCCGAACCGGCAGTCGCGACCGCCGAGGCACTCCTTGTAGACCTGGATCGTCGCGCCCATGCCGCGCAGCGCGTCGGTGAAGCCGAAGCGGTTCTCGTAGACCGTCTCGTGCACGATCGACAGGCCCTTGGCCTGGGTGAGCGCGACGACGAGCGGCTGCTGCCAGTCGGTCATGAAGCCGGGGTGCACGTCGGTCTCGAGCACGATCGGGCTCAGGTCGCCCCCGGGGTGCCAGAAGCGGATGCCGTCGTCCTGGACGTCGAACCGCCCGCCGACCTTCCGGAACGTGTTGAGGAACGTCATCATCTCGGGCTGCGTCGCGCCCTTGACCGTGATGTCGCCGCCCGTCGCGAGCGCCGCAGAGGCCCAGGAGGCCGCCTCGATGCGGTCCCCGAGCGCGGTGTGGGTGTACCCGTCGAGGCGGTCGACGCCCTCGATGCGCAGGACGCGGTCGGTGTCGACCGAGATGATCGCGCCCATCTTCTGCAGGACGGCGATGAGGTCCATGATCTCGGGCTCGATCGCGGCGTTCGCCAGCTCCGTGATGCCCTCGGCGCGCACGGCCGTGAGCAGGGTCTGCTCGGTCGCGCCGACCGACGGGTACGGCAGCGCGATCTTCGTGCCCTGGAGACGGCGCGGCGCACGGATGTGGATGCCGTTCTCGCGCTTGTCCACGACGGCACCGAACTGGCGCAGGATGTCGAGGTGGTAGTTGATCGGCCGGTCGCCGATCCGGCAGCCGCCGAGGTCGGGGATGAAGGCCTCGCCGAGACGGTGCAGCAGCGGGCCGCAGAACAGGATCGGGATGCGGCTCGACCCGGCGTGGGCGTCGATGTCGGCGACGTGCGCCGACTCGACGTTCGAGGGGTCGAGGTCGAGGATGCCGGCGTCCGGGTCGGCCTTGACCGCCACGCCGTGCAGCTCGAGCAGTCCCGTGACGACGCCGACGTCGCGGATCTGGGGCACGTTGCGCAGCACGCTCGGCGACTCGCCGAGGAGCGACGCCACCATCGCCTTGGACACGAAGTTCTTCGCGCCGCGGACGGTGATGGTCCCGTCCAGGGGGGTGCCACCGTTCACGTACAGCACGTCGTTCATCAGCTCAGGTCGCCCTCTCGGAAGCGGGGTGGTCCGCGAGCCCGAGGTCGGGCCCTGGTGCGCCCGCGCGGGGGCACCCGGAGATTATTCACCCCCGCGGGGGCGCACGACACCGCTGACAGCCCGCGCGGCGCCATCGCACCGCGACCCTCCACAGGACCGCCACACCGGCCGACGCGATCCGCGACACCCGGTGTTCACCGACTCTTCCGTTCCAGGTCCGGCGGTCTCGTAATTCCCCGTCACCTTCGCGGGCTGTGATTCCGGCATCGCCAGTCGCGATATCCGACCGGGCCGCCCGGCCCACCTCGAAAGGAACGCCCATGCGCGCCCGCGCCCTCCCCGCCCTCGCCCTGCTCGGCGTCGGCGCTGCCGTCGTCCTCGCCGGCTGCTCGAGCACCGCCGACGCGGCCGACGCCGCCGCCACGGCCGACCCGGACGCCCCGATCACCTTCGCGACCACGCCGCTCGGCGACGACCCCGCCGCCGAGAACCCGATCGAGGCGTTCGCGGACCTCGTCGAGCAGGAGACGGGACGCGCGGTCGAGATCGTCGACGTGCCGGACTACACCGCGGTCGTCGAGGCCCTGCGCAACCACCACGTCGACATCGGCTTCATGAGCGGCTTCCCCTCCGCCCTCGCCGTCAACACGGGCGAGGTCGACTCTCTCGTCGCGTGGCCCGGCAACGACGACCCCGTCTCGACGTGCCTCGTGCTCGACGGCTCGCCGCTGCAGACCGTCGAGGACCTCACGCCCGAGTCCGTCGTCGCGTTCGCCGACCCGGCGTCGAGCTCCGGCTACTTCATGCCCGTGGCGCTGTTGCACGAGGCCGGCCTGGAGAAGGACGTCGACTACACGGCGATGTTCTCCGGCGGTCACGACATGAGCTTCACGGCCCTCAAGGAGGGTCAGGCCGACGTCGCGTGCACGTCCACGATCTTCCCCCAGATGGCCGGCGCCGGGAGCCCGATGTTCCCGTTCGAGGAGGGCGAGACGCGCTCCATCGGCGAGAGCGCGTCGATGCCCGTGGCCGTGACGGTGCTCGCCGACCAGGACCTCGCCGAGGACAAGCGCGCGCTGCTGCTCGAGGCGCTCCCGAACGTCTTCACCGAGGACAACGCCGAGGCGCTCGGCGCCATGATGGAGGCGATGCAGGGCACGGAGCCGATCCTCGAGCCCGACGACGAGATCTTCCAGCCCTTCGTCGACATCGCGGCGATCGCCGACGTCGACATCTCGGACCTGGGCTGACCGGGATGACGACGACCGCTCCCGTCGACCCGCGCCCCGACGGCGTGTCCCTGACCGCGGCCCCGGCCGCCGCGGCGGGCGTACCCTCGCTCCCGCTCGTGGCCGTGCGCGGCCTGAAGGTCGCCTACGGCGACGGTCCGCTCGTGCTCGACGGCGTCGACCTCGACCTGTTCCCCGGCGAGCTCGTGGCGCTGCTCGGCTCGTCCGGGTCGGGCAAGTCGACGCTCATGAAGAGCCTCACGGGCTTCGCGCCGGTGAACGAGGGCTCGGTGCGCGTCGCGGGCTACGACCTGACGAACCTGCGGCGCGGCCAGCTGCGCAGCCTGCGCGCGTCGGTCGGGCAGATCTTCCAGCAGTTCAACCTCGTGGGCCGGCTCAGCGTGCTGACGAACGTGCTCACGGGCGCCCTGCACGACGCCGGTCCGATCAACCTCGGCGGCGGGTTCACGAGCGCGCACCGCAGGCGAGCCCTCGAGCTGCTCGACCGGGTCGGGATCGCGCACAAGGCGACGGACCAGGCGCGGACGCTGTCCGGCGGGCAGCAGCAGCGTGTCGCGATCGCGCGGGCCCTCATGCAGCAGCCGCGGCTGCTCCTCGCCGACGAGCCGGTCGCGTCCCTCGACCCGAAGATGTCGCACTCCGTGCTCGACCTGCTCCACGAGATCGCCCGCGAGGACGGCATCCCCGTGCTCGTGAGCCTGCACGTGCTGCCGCTCGCCCTCGAGCACTCCGACCGGATCGTGGGGCTGCGGCACGGCGAGATGCTCGTCAGCGCGCCGACCCGCGACCTCGACGCCGCAGCGCTCGAGGCGCTCTACGCCCACGACGACGAGGACGGGGACGACCATGACTCTCACGTCTCCTGAGACCGCCCGCCGCAGCAGGCAGCCGCAGCTCGACCCGCGCGAGCGCGAGCGCCTCGAGCACGCGTTCCGCGTGCCCCGCGCACGGTTCATGCTCGGCGTGCCGATCGCGCTCGTCCTGCTCGTGTGGTCGTTCGTCGGGGCGGAGTTCGACTTCGCGAAGCTCGGCGAGGGCGCGGCCAACATGGGCGAGTTCCTCTCGCGGATGTTCCCGCCCACGTGGGACAAGCTCGACGTGATCGTCGAGCTGTTGATCGAGACGCTGCAGATGGCGATCGTCGGCACGGTGCTCGGCGCCGTGCTGTCGCTGGTCGTGGCGTTCGGAGCGGCGTCGAACATCGCCCCGAGGTGGCTGTACTACCCCACCCGCTGGGTCATGAACATCATCCGGTCGCTGCCCGACCTGGTGTTCGCCCTGATGTTCGTCTCCGCCGTGGGTCTCGGCCCGTTCGCCGGCATCCTCGCGATGACGGTCGGGTCCATCGGCTCGATCGGCAAGATCTTCGCCGAGGCCATGGAGGCCGTCGACACCGGGCCCGTCACCGCCGTCCAGGCCGTGGGCGCCTCGAAGCGCCAGGTCGTGCAGTACGGCGTCCTGCCCCAGGCCGGGCCGATGCTCGTGTCGTACACGCTGCTCCTCTTCGAGGGCAACGTGCGGGGCGCGACCATCCTCGGCATGGTCGGTGCCGGCGGCATCGGCCTGGAGCTCACCACCGCCATGAAGATGTACGACTACGGGCACCTGTCCGCGATCGTCCTCTGCATCATCGTGCTGGTCACGGTCATCGACCAGGCCAGCGCCATCATCCGAAAGAAGATCACGTGACCCTCACCGACTCCCCTGTCGCCGGCCTCGGCACCGTCGAGACCGTCCCCGCCACCACCGCCACCACCCCGGCGGACCTGCCCCTGAGCGCACCCGTCAACCTTCGCGACCTCGGTGGCGTACCCGTCGCGGGCGGAACGGTCCGCGAGGGCTTCGCGATCCGCGCCGACGACCTCGCGATCGTCACCGAGGCCGACGCGCAGCGGCTCGTCGACGGCGGGCTGCGGGCGGTCGTCGACCTGCGCTCGGGCGACGAGGTCGGCTTCACGGGCCGGGGGCCGCTCGGCGCGCAGCCGACGGTGACCTACCACCACGTGCCGTTCCTCGCGAACATCGGCCAGGCCGCCGGCGGTTCCACGGCTGCGGACGCTGCCGAGGGCGCGGGCGCGGGCGCGGGCGTCGCCGGGGGCGCCGGGCGCCTCCCCGACGGCACGGCGGCCGCCGACCTGCTGGACCAGAGCCGGTTCGGGCGGATGTACCTGCGGATGTACGAGGACGCGGCGCCGCAGATCGTCACGGCGCTCGCGATCATCG
Organism: Cellulosimicrobium sp. PMB13; assembly: GCF_051294865.1. NCBI lineage: Bacteria > Bacillati > Actinomycetota > Actinomycetes > Micrococcales > Promicromonosporaceae > Cellulosimicrobium > Cellulosimicrobium sp. PMB13. The sequence goes on from NZ_CP145910.1 coordinate 3,765,348, forward strand.
CCTTCGCGCCCGGGGCCGTCGCGTTCCACTGCGCGGCCGGCCAGGACCGCACCGGCGTCCTCGCGGCGTCGCTCCTGCTCGCCCTCGGCGCGCAGGAGGACGACATCGTCGCGGACTACGCCCGGACGGGCGAGAGCTCGGCCGCCATCATGGCGCGCATCGCGCCGCTGATGCAGCCGCTCATGCGCCGGTTCGGGTTCGACCTCGACGAGGCCGCGCGCGCCGCCGTCCGCACCGAGTTCTCCGAGGTGCCCATGCGCGAGCTTCTCGCGGCGCTCACCGAGCGTCACGGCGACCCCCTCGCGCCGCTGCGCGCGGCCGGCCTCACCGACGGCCTCGTCGCGCGGCTGCGCGAGCGCGCGCTCGACGTGCCCGACGGCGCGTCCGACGGCGCGCACGTCGACTCGCCGGCGGCGTGAGGACGGTCGTCGCCGAGCGCCCCGGGGGCGCGGCCGAGCGCCGCGGCCCCGGCCGTCCCCGTGCCGAGGGCCACGACGAGCGGATCCTGGACGCCGCCGTCGGGCTCATGGAGCAGGGCGAGGAGATCACGCTCAGCCGCGTGGTCGAGCTGAGCGGCGTCAGCCGGGCGGCCATCTACCGGCGGTGGCCCAGCATGACCGACCTCGTCGCGGCGGCGCTCGACCGGGGGCGCGAGCCGTACGTGATCCCGCTGGACGGCGACCTGCTCGAGAACCTGCTGGCGGCGTTCACCCCGGCCGCCCAGGCCGCCGGACAGGGATACACGGAGCAGCGCTTCCGCCTGCGGCTGCGCCTCGCGATGACCGACCGCAAGCTCGCCCAGGCCTACTGGCGCCAGCACGTGTCCCGCCGTCGGGCCGGCCTGGTCGCGGTGCTGCAGGCCGGCATCGAGCGGGGCGTGCTGCGGCCGGACCTCGACGTCGACGCGTGCATCGACCTCGTCAACGGCGTCTTCTACTACCAGTACGTCGTGCGCGGCGTGGCCCTGGACGACCCGCAGGCCGTCGCCCGCTGCCGCGAGGCCGTCCGCGTCGCGTGGCGCGGGATGTGCGTCGTCCCGGGCGACCCGACCGGCACGTCGGCTGCACGGCCGACGCAGCCGGACACGGCCGCGAGGTAGAACGCGCGGTCGCGAGGTAGCACCCCGCGGGTTCTACCTCGCGACCGGGGGCTCTACCTCGCGCGAGCCCGCACGGGTGACGTCAGTCCGACGACGCCGCGTACGCCGCGACGTAGCCGTCGACCTGCGCAAGGTAGGCGGCGCGCTGGGACTCGCCCAGCCACGACGCCTCGAACGAGTTCTTCGCGAGCGTCACGACCTCGGCCGTCGTGAGTCCGGCGGCCTCCGCGAGCGCCACGTAGTTGTCGGCGACGTAGCCGCCGAAGTACGCGGGGTCGTCGGAGTTCACGGTGACGCGGACGCCGTCGCGCAGCAATCCCGCGATCTCCGTCGCCTTCATGTCGTCGGTGACGAACGAGTTCGAGACCGGGCAGCACGTCAGCCCGAGGCCGCGCTCGCGCACGGCGGCGACGAGCGCCGGGTCCTCCACGACGTTCGTCCCGTGGTCGACGCGGTCGACGCCGATCTCGTCGAGCACCGTGCGGATGTTGTCGATGCTGCCCTCCTGGTCGATGTCGCAGTGCATCGTCAGGCGGTAGCCGAGCTCACGCGCCCGCGCGAACACGTCGGCGAACTTCTCCGGCGGGTTGCCGCGCTCGTCGGAGTCGAGACCGACACCGAGGATCCGGTCCCGGAACGGGATGGACGCCTCGAGCGTCTCGGTGGCGCTCTCCGCGGACAGGTCCCGCAGGAAGCACAGGATGAGGTGCGCGTCGACGCCGTGCCTCTCCCCCGCCTCCGCCGCCGCCCGGTGGTACCCGGTCACGACCGTCTCGAACGGCACGCCGCGCGACGTGTGCGCCTGCGGGTCGAAGAACATCTCGACGTGCTTCACGCCGTCGGCCGCGGCGCGCGCGAGGTACGCGTCGGCGAGCTCGTAGAAGTCGTCGGCGGTCTGCAGCACCTCCATCGCCGGGTAGTACACGGCGAGGAAGCTCGTCAGGGAGTCGAACGCGTACGTCGCGCGGACCTCCTCGACCGTCGACTGGCCGATGTCGATGCCGTTGCGCTGCGCGAGGCGCAGCTTGAGGTCGGGCTCGAGGGTCCCCTCGAGGTGCAGGTGCAGCTCGGCCTTCGGCAGACCGGTGATGAACTCGCGCGTGGGTGTGGCAGGCAGTGCCATGGGTCTCCTTCTCGGTCGGGTCGTCCCCCGCACCATCCTCTCCCCTGCCCGACGCCGGGGCTCACCCGTGCGCGCGACGTGCGGCCCGTCGTCGGGCACGGACCGTTGCGCGCCCTGCAGCGGGCGGCCGGGTACCGGAGGGCTGCCGTGTCGAGGAGGGGGGCCGAATCGATTAAGACGGTTCCGCGACAGCTCGCCGTCCGGCATCGTCCCAGTGTTCGACATCCGTGAGCGAAGGAGCTTGAGATGCGACGCATTGCAGCCTGGGCCGCCGCGGCGGTCCTCGGCGCGGCCGGCCTCGTGGCGGTCTCTCCACCCGCGCCCGCCGAGGCGCACGGCGCCGAGGTCTTCCCCGGCAGCCGCCAGTACCTGTGCTGGGTCGACGGCCAGACGGGCAACGGTCAGGTCGACCCGGACAACCCGGCGTGCGCGAACGCGTACGCCGTCAGCGGGAGCTCGGCGTTCTACAACTGGTTCGGCAACCTCGACTCGAACGGCGCAGGCCGGACCACGGGCTACATCCCCGACGGCCAGATCTGCGACGGTGGCGGTCGCGGCCCGTACGACTTCTCCGGGTTCAACGCCGTGCGCGACGACTGGCCGACGACGCACCTGACGGCCGGCGAGACGTACCAGTTCCAGCACAACAACTGGGCCGAGCACCCCGGACGCTTCGACGTGTACGTCACCGAGGAGGGGTGGGACCCCTCCGGTCCGCTCGCCTGGGGCGACCTCGAGCTGATCGACTCGGTGACCAACCCGCCCGACACCGGCGGGCCCGGCGCCCTGAACTACTACTACTGGGACGTCACCCTCCCGGCCGACCGCACCGGCGACCACATGATCTTCACCCACTGGGTGCGGTCGGACAGCAACGAGAACTTCTACAGCTGTTCCGACGTCGCGTTCGACGGCGGCGACGGCGAGGTCACGGGCATCGGGGACGACGGCGGCAACCCGACGGATCCGGTCTGCCCGGACGAGGCACCGGGAACTCCCGGCGCACCGATGGCCATGAGCATCACCACGACGAGCGCGCACGTGATGTGGGGGGCCGCGCAGACCGGGTGCGTCACCGGGTACGACGTGCTCGACCCCGGGAGCGGGGCGGTGCTCGCGAGCACCGACGGGTCACCGATGGTCGACCTGACCGGGCTGGAACCCGACACCGAGCACACGGTGGCCGTCCGGTCGCGCAACGACCACACCGGCGCCGTCTCGAGCACCCGGACCGTCACGTTCACCACGCTGGCGGACGACGAGACGCCGACGCCCGCCGGCGCGTGCGAGGTCGACTACTCCGCGTCCTCGTGGGGCGGCAGCAGCACCGGGTACACGGCCTCGGTCACCGTGAAGAACACGTCCATCGTGGCCGTCTCCGACTGGGTCGTGTCCTTCGCGTACCCGGGCGGGCAGAAGGTCGACGAACCCGGGTGGAGCGCGACGCTCGACCAGATGGGGACGACGGTCACGGCGACACGTCCGGCGTGGAAGACGAGCATCGCCCCGGGCGAGTCCGTGACGTTCGGCTTCAACGGCGCGACCGCGGCGGCCGGGTCGCACCCGGAGCCGGCAGGGTTCGCGCTCAACGGAGCCGCCTGCAGCTGATGTGCTCGGCGACGGTGCGCCGGCGGGAAGGTCTCCGTCGGCGCACCGTCGTGCCGGTCCATGCGACGGTCGTCGAAGGGCGACCCGTAGCATGACGCACGACCACCGGCGAGACGGCAGGAAGAGGGCACCATGGGAGCGACGTCATGACTGCGTACTGGATCGACGGACCCGCCGGGTGCCCCGTCGCCGCCCCGTTCGACCTCTGGCGCAAGAACTACTTCGTCGCCAACGGCACGCCGCCCGACGACACCCAGAAGATGTACCCGGCACTGACCGCGACGACCGTCACGGACGTCGCCGTCGCGACCGTCAGGGACGGCGCGACGCTCAACGACGTGCTGCGGACGTTCGCCGGCCAGGGCCCCGACGAGCAGCTGTCGGCGGCCCACCGTTACTTCTCCCGATGGATCGAGCGCGCCCCGTTCATGCCGGACTCCTGGCAGGACGTGCCGCTGCGGCCCGCCAGGACGTCGCCCGAGCCGCTGGACGAGTTCATGAAGAACTGGAGGGCGGTCAACCCTCACTTCGGCGGGACCGCGTAGCCCCGCCGACGACGTCGACCGTCCCGCGCGCGGGCGTTCCACCGCCGACTCCCGCGGCATTCCCGGTGTGGGGTGCCCTGAGAGAGCCTCCCCGGCGCGTCCGGTGGCGCATACCGTGGAGGGCGCACCACCGACGAAGGAGAACTCTTTGCGCACCGTCAACGCCTACGCCGCCCCGTCCGCGACCGAGCCTCTGGTCCCCACGACCATCGAGCGTCGCGACGTCGGCCCGAAGGACGTCCTGATCGCCATCCGCTACGCCGGCGTCTGCCACTCCGACATCCACACCGTCCGCGGCGGCTGGGGCCCGATCACCTACCCGCAGGTCGTCGGCCACGAGATCGTCGGCGAGGTCGTCGAGGTCGGCACGGCCGTCACCCGGCACGCCGTGGGCGACCGGGTCGGCGTCGGCTGCATGGTCAACTCGTGCCGCGAGTGCGAGAACTGCCGCGCCGGCATGGAGAACTACTGCCTCGAGGGCAACATCCAGACCTACGCCGGCCGCGACGTCGACGGCACCATCACCCAGGGCGGCTACTCGACCCACGTCGTCGTCGACGAGGACTTCGTCCTCCGCGTCCCCGACGCCATCCCCTACGAGGCCGCCGCGCCTCTGCTGTGCGCGGGCATCACCACCTACTCGCCGCTCGCGCACTGGAACGCCGGGCCCGGCAAGCGCGTCGCCGTCGTCGGCATGGGCGGCCTCGGCCACCTGGCCGTGAAGATCGCCGCGGCGATGGGCGCGGAGGTCACCGTGCTCTCGCGCACGCTGGCGAAGAAGGACGACGGCCTGGCCTTCGGCGCGACCGACTACTTCGCGACCGAGGACGACGCCACGTTCGAGGCCCTCGCCAACCGGTTCGACCTCATCGTCAACACCGTCAGCGCGCCGCTCGACCTCGACCGCTACCTGCGGCTGCTGCGCCTCGACGGCACGATGGTCAACGTCGGCGCTCCCCCGGAGCCGCTGCCCGTCACCGTGTTCACGCTGTTCGGCAACCGCCGTTCGTTCGCCGGGTCCGGTATCGGCTCCATCGCCGAGACCCAGGAGATGCTCGACTTCTGCGCCGAGCACGGCATCGCCCCCGAGACCGAGCTCATCGCCGCCGAGCAGATCAACGACGCGTACGAGCGCGTGCTCTCCAGCGACGTGCGCTACCGGTTCGTCATCGACACCGCGACCCTGTAGCGGTCGATCCCGCCGTCCCCACCCCGCCGGTCCCGGGCGATCTCGCGGCGGCAGGGCAGGGGAACACGGACGAGGCCCGGAGCGCGGCGTTCCGCGCTCCGGGCCTCTGCGGACGATCTCGCCCCAGCCGACGTGTCCCGTCGGTCAGAAGTTGATCATGTGCCCCGCGAGGCCGTGGATCGACTCCTGGACGGCCTCGGACAGCGTCGGGTGCGTGTGCACGTTGCGCGACAGCTCGTTGACCGTGAGGTCCCACTTCTGCGCGAGCGTGAGCTCGGGCAGCATCTCGGAGACGTCCGGGCCGATGAGGTGCCCGCCGAGCAGTTCGCCGTAGGTCTCGTCGGAGATGAGCTTGACGAAGCCGACGGGGTCGCCGAGGCCGTGCGCCTTGCCGTTCGCCATGAAGGGGAACGTCGCGACCTTGACCTGGTAGCCCTCGTCGCGCGCCTGCTGCTCGGTGAGGCCGAAGCTCGCGACCTGCGGCTGGCAGAACGTCGCGCGCGGCATCATGCGGTAGTCGCCGAGCGTGAGGGTCTCGGCGCCGGCGATGGTCTCGGACGCGACGACGGCCTGGGCCTCCGCGACGTGCGCGAGCATGAGCTTCGCGGTGACGTCACCGATCGCGTAGATGTTCTCGACGTTCGTGCGCATCACGTCGTCGATCGCGATGGCGCCGCGCTCGGTGAGCTGCACGCCCGTGTTCTCGAGGCCGAAGCCCTCGACGTTCGGGGCGAACCCGACGGCCATGAGCACCTTGTCGACGACGAGCTCGCCCGGCTTGTCGTCCTTGACGCCCTTGAACGTGACCTTGACGCCGTCGGTCCCGTTGTCGCTCACCGTCTGGACCGCCGTCGACGTCAGCAGCTTCACGCCGAGCTTCTTGTACTGCTTGGCGATCTCCTTGGAGACGTCCGCGTCCTCGTTGGGCAGCGCGCGGTCGAGGAACTCGATGATCGTGACGTCCACGCCGTAGTTCTTGAGGACGTAGCCGAACTCCATGCCGATGGCGCCGGCGCCCACGATGGCGATCGACTTCGGCAGCTCGCGCGTGAGGATCTGCTTCTCGTACGTGACGACGTTCTCGGACAGCTCGACGCCCGGCAGCAGGCGGACCTTCGAGCCGGTCGCGATGATGACGTTGTCGAACGTCACCTGGTCGGTCGAGCCGTCGGCGAGCTTCACGTCGAGCGTGTGCGCGTCGCGGAAGGTGCCGCGGCCGTCGTACTCGGTGATCTTGTTCTTCTTCATGAGGAAGTGCACGCCCTTGACGCGACCGTCCGCGACCTGGCGCGAGCGGTCGAACGCCGCGCCGAAGTCGAAGGTCACGTCACCGGACATGCCGAAGGTCTTCGCGTCGTGCGTGAAGATGTGCGCGAGCTCGGCGTTGCGCAGGAGCGCCTTGGACGGGATGCAGCCCACGTTGAGGCACACCCCTCCCCAGTACTTCTCCTCCACGACCGCGACCTGCAGACCCAGCTGGGCTGCACGGATCGCGGCCACGTAACCACCGGGACCTGCACCGAGGACGACGACGTCGTAGTGGGATGCCATGGCGTCAAGCCTACTGGGGCTCGGCGGGGCGCGGACCGCCACGGCGGGCGACGTCCGCCACACCTTGAGCCCCTCCGACCCCCGGAGAGTTGACCCCGCCGTTCCCACGGGGCGACGATGTCCGGGATGCGACACCTGCGGCTCCTCCTTCTCGGGCCGCGCTGAGCCCGCCGGGCGGGCACGCTCAGCGCGGCGGTGCCTGCGCGTCCCGGTGACGGTTCCCGGGAGCACACGGCGAGTGCCCGACGACGAAGCCCACCCTCTCGAGGAGCCTCACCGTGGACGCCGCACACCCTTCACCCGCTGACCCATCCCCCGACTCACCCTCGACCACGCGATCGTCGACCGCCGAGCACGGGGTCAACGACCGGATCGCGCCGGATCCGGTGGCCGATCCCGTGCTCACGCGGGAGCGCCCCAGCCCCACCGCCGCGACCGAGGACCGCTGGCAGCGGTACTGGGACGAGCACGGCACCTTCCGCGCGCGCGACGACGGCAGCCGTCCCCGCCGCTACCTGCTGACGATGTTCCCCTACCCCTCCGGCGACCTGCACATGGGCCACGCGGAGGTGTTCGCGCTGGAGGACGTCGTCGCGCGGTACTGGCGCCTGCGCGGGTTCGACGTGCTCAACCCCATCGGCTGGGACTCGTTCGGGCTGCCCGCCGAGAACGCCGCGATCCGCCGCGGCGAGAACCCCGCGGTGTTCACCGAGGCGAACATCGCGACGCAGGCCGCGACCGCCCGCCGGTACGGCGTCTCGTTCGACTGGTCGCGACGCCTCGAGACCCACCGGCCCGAGTACTCCCGCTGGACGCAGTGGCTGTTCCTGCGCCTGCTGGAGAACGACCTCGCGTACCGCGCGACGGCGCCCGTGAACTGGTGCCCGACGGACCAGACCGTGCTCGCGAACGAGCAGGTCGTCGGGGGCCGCTGCGAGCGCTGCGGGGCGGTCGTCGTGCAGCGCGAGCTCACGCAGTGGTTCGTGCGCGTCACGGCGTACGCGGACCGGCTGCTCGACGACATGGTCGCGCTCGAGGGCGCCTGGCCCGACCGTGTGCTCGCCATGCAACGGCACTGGATCGGGCGCAGCGAGGGCGCCCGGGTGCGGTTCGCCGTCGTGCCCGACGACGGCCCTCGCCCTGCGCGGGCCCCGGAGAGGCCGGCCGTGGTCGAGGCGTTCACGACGCGCCCCGACACGCTGCCCGGGGTCACGTTCCTCGCGGTCGCGCCCGACAGTCCGCTCGCGACCGCGCTGTGCGCTCCGGAGCAGGCTGATGCGCTGTCGGCGTACCGGGCCGCCGCGCTCGCCGCGGGCGAGATCGCGCGGACTCGCGCCGACCGCGCCACCTCAGGCATGTTCCTCGGCGCGCACGTCCGCCACCCCGTCACGGGCGAGGACCTGCCGGTGTGGGCGGCCGACCACGTCCTGCCCGGCTACGGCACCGGCGTCGTCATGGGCGTGCCTGCCCACGACGAGCGCGACGCCCGGTTCGCCGCCGCCCACGGCCTGCCGACAGGTTCTGGCGCGACATGGCTGTCGATCGACGACGCCGTCGCCCGCCTGGAGTCGACGGGCAGCGGCGAGCGCGCGACGTCGTACCGGCTGCGCGACTGGCTGGTGTCCCGGCAGCGCTACTGGGGCGCCCCGGTGCCCGTCGTGCACTGCGGGGCGTGCGGCGTCGTGCCCGTGCCTGACGAGGACCTGCCGGTGCGCCTGCCCGACCTCGCGGGCGACGACCTGCTCCCGCGCGGCCGCTCGCCGCTCGCCTCCCCGGCCGCCGACGCGTGGCGACGCGTCCCGTGCCCGCGCTGCGGCGCGGACGCCGAGCGCGACCCCGACACGCTCGACACGTTCGTCGACTCGTCCTGGTACTTCCTGCGCTACTGCTCGACGGGCGCCTCGGCGGACGGCTCCGGCACGCCGGACGACGTCCCGTTCCGTCCCGAGGACGCGCGCCGGTGGATGCCGGCCGCGCGCTACGTGGGCGGAGTCGAGCACGCGATCCTGCACCTGCTCTACAGCCGGTTCGTGACGAAGGTGCTGCACGACCTCGGGTGGGTCGACGTCGTCGAGCCGTTCGCGACGCTGCTCAACCAGGGGCAGGTGCTCAACGGGGGCCGGGCGATGAGCAAGTCGCTGGGCAACGGCGTCGAGCTCGGCGCCCAGCTCGGCCGGTGGGGCGTCGACGCCGTGCGGCTCGCGATGGTCTTCGCGGGACCGCCCGAGGACGACGTCGACTGGGCGGACGTCGACCCGGCCGCGATGCGCCGCTTCTGCGAGCGCGTGCTGCGGCTCGTCGACGCAGTCGCCGGACCGGTCGCGGTCGGGACGGGGGCGGTCCCGAGCGGCCTGGCCGCAGGCGGCGTGATCCAGGACGCGGCAGGCGACATGGGCCGCGCCGACCTCGCCAGGGCACTGCCCGGGACCCGCGCGCACGCCCTGCGGCGCGTCACCCACCGGACCGTGCACGACGCCGCGGACCTCCTCGAGCGGTCACGGTTCAACGTGGTCGTGGCGCGCGTCATGGAGCTGGTCACGACCGCGCGCCGTGCGGTGGTTGACGGGCCTGCGCCGGCCGAGGACTCCCCTGCGCACCACGCCGCGGTCCGCGAGGCCGCCGAGGCCGCAGCCGTGCTGCTCGGGCTCTTCGCCCCGTACACCGCCGAGGAGGCGTGGGAACGGCTCGGGCACGCGCCGTCGGTCGCGGAGGCTGCGTGGCCCGACGTCGACCCCTCGCTGCTCGTCGACGTCACGGTGGAGGCCGTCGTGCAGGTCGACGGGAAGGTGCGCGGACGGCTGACGATCGCGGCCGACGTCGACGAGGCGACGCTGCGGGAGCGTGCGCTCGCGACGCCGGGCGTCTCCCGGGCGACCCGAGGACGCGACGTCGTGCGCGTCGTCGTGCGCCCGCCGCACCTCGTGAACGTCGTGACGCGCGCGTCGACCGCCTGACGCACGACGCCCACCTGCCGTCCTGCCTGCTGCTGCCTGCTCCGTGCCGACCGCCGAGCATGGGGTCATCCACCGTCTCCGGCCGAGAACGGTGGACGATCCCGTGCTCGGCGACGGTGGACCACGCAGCCCGAGGTCCCGTGCGACGGATACGATGCTGCGGCCGCGTCCCACACGAACCAGCGGACCCGCCCGCGGCACCTCGGGCCCGCGTACGGAGACCTCATGGCTGTCGGACTCGCTGCCCTCCTCGACGACATCGCGGCCTTCGCCAAGCTCGCCGCGGCGTCGGTGGACGACGTCGCCGCCGCCACAGGTCGCGCGAGCGCGAAGGCGACGGGCGTCGTCATCGACGACACCGCGGTGACGCCCCGCTACGTCGAGGGACTGGCCGCGAAGCGCGAGCTGCCGGTCATCAGGCGCATCGCCACCGGCTCGCTGCGCAACAAGCTGCTGTTCATCCTCCCGGCGATCCTGCTGCTGAGCGAGTTTCTCGAGTTCTTGCTCACCCCCCTGCTCATGGTCGGCGGCCTGTACCTCGCGTTCGAGGGCGCCGAGAAGGTGTGGGAGCTGGTCTCCGGGAAGCACCACGCGGAGGTCGAGAGCACGGCGGAGAAGAAGGCCGTCGACGAGGACACCGTCGTGTCCAGCGCAGTCCGCACGGACTTCATCCTCAGTGCCGAGATCATGGTGATCGCGCTCAACGAGGTCGCGTCCGAGAAGTTCTGGTCGCGCCTGATCATTCTCGTCATCGTGGCGCTGCTCATCACCGCGGTCGTCTACGGGATCGTCGCGCTCATCGTGAAGATGGACGACATCGGCCTGCACCTCGCGGGCCGCCGGACGGGCTGGGTGCAGTCGTTCGGCCGCGGCCTCGTCACGGCGATGCCCAAGGTGATGTCCGTCATCTCGGCCGTCGGCATCGTCGCGATGCTCTGGGTCGGCGGGCACATCCTCCTCCAGGGCACGTACGACCTCGGCTGGCACGGCCCGTACGACCTGGTGCACCACCTCGAGCACGCCGTCGAAGGCGTGGCGGGCGTCGGAGGCTTCCTCGCCTGGCTGGTCAACACGGCGTGCTCCGCCGTGGTGGGCGTGCTCGTCGGCGGGCTCGTCGTCCTGGTCGTGCACCTGATCCCCCGCCGCAAGCACGGCGAACCGGCGGACCACGGGCAGACGCCTTCGTCCCCTGCGCCCACCGAGCCGTCGGACGCCTGACCCGGCCTCGACGCCGCCCCTCTGATGGGATGGGGCGATGGACTCCGGCACCTGGACCAACATCGCTCTCGTGCTGCTCTTCGTGCTGGTCGGCGGCGTGTTCGCCGGCACGGAGATCGCGCTCGTGTCGCTGCGCGAGAGCCAGGTCGCTCAGCTCGAGAAGCAGTCGGCCCGCGGGGCTCGTGTCGCGGCGGTCGCGCGCGACCCCAACCGGTTCCTCGCCGCCGTCCAGATCGGCGTGACCGTCGCGGGCTTCTTCTCGGCCGCGTACGGCGCGTCGACGCTCGCGCCGGACCTCGCTCCGGTCCTCGAGAGGCTCGGTCTCCCGGAGCCGCTCGCGTCGACGGTCTCGCTCGTCCTGCTGACGCTGCTCGTCGCCTACCTCTCGCTCGTGCTCGGCGAGCTCGTGCCCAAGCGCCTCGCGCTGCAGCGCTCGGCGTCGGTCGCGCTCGCCGTCGCACCGCCGCTCGACCGGTTCGCCACGCTCATGCGGCCCGTGATCTGGCTCCTGTCCCGGTCGACGGACGCCGTCGTGCGGCTGCTCGGAGGCAACCCGTCGGCCCGCGGTGAGGAGATGACCGAGGAGGAGCTGCGGGAGCTCGTCATCGCGCACGAGGCGCTCCCCGAGGACGAGCGCCGCATCCTCGACGACGTCTTCGCCGCGGGCGACCGGTCGCTCGCCGAGGCGATGACGCCGCGCGGCGACGTCGCGTTCCTGGAGGCCGGCACCACCCTCTCGGACGCCGCGCGCATCGTCGCCGCCGGGCCCTTTTCGCGGTATCCGGTGACGGGCGAGGACTTCGACGACGTCGTCGGCTTCCTCCACGTGCGCGACCTGCTCGGGCGCGACCGCCCCGACCATCCCGACACGGACCCGGAGACCGGGCGCCCGGTGCTCGTGCGCGACGTCGTGCGCCCGATCCTCGAGCTGCCCGCCACGAACACCGTGCTCCCGGCGATGTCGCGCATGCGTCGCGAGGGCGTGCACATCGCCGTCGTGGTCGACGAGTACGGCGGGACCGACGGCATCGTCACGCTCGAGGACCTCGTCGAGGAGCTCGTCGGCGACATCCGCGACGAGTACGACCGGGTCGAGCCGTCGGCCGCGCACGACCACGGCGGCACCACGAGCGTCGACGCCGGTCAGACCATCGAGGAGCTCGCGCGCCGCACGGGCATCGAGCTGCCCGACGGCCCGTACGAAACCGTCGCCGGGTTCGTCGTGGCGGAGCTCGGTCGGCTCGCGGAGGTCGGTGACCACGTCGACGTCGCCGGGCGCCGGCTCACGGTGACGGACGTGTCGCGCCGCCGCATCGTCCGCCTCGACGTCTCCGACCTCCCCTGAGTGCTGGGCATTTGTCGTCCGACATCCCGTTGGACGACAAATCCCCAGCACTCAACGTCCCGGATGTCGGTGGCGCGTCGTAGCGTCCCGTCCATGGGTGCATCGACAGGGATCAAGGTCGGGGTCGTCGGGAGCTTCGGCTCCGCGACCGAGGTGGTCGACATGGCGGTCGCGGCGGAGGAGCACGGCTGGGACGGCTTCTTCTCGTGGGACGGCATGAGCATCATGGAGGTCGACACGTTCGACCCCTGGGCGATCCTCGCCGCGACCGCCGTGCGGACCGAACGGATCACCCTGGGCGCGATGGTCTTCGCGCTCCCCCGGCGCAAGCCCTGGGAGGTCGTGCGGCAGGCGCTGACGGTCGACCACCTGTCGGCCGGGCGCCTCGTCCTGCCGGTGGGCGTCGGCGTGCTGGACGACGGCGGCTTCTCCGCCGTCCCCGACCAACCTCAGGCCCTGCGTGACCGGGCAGAGCAGCTCGACGACGCCCTGGCCTTCCTCGACCGCGCCTGGACCGGCGACCGGTTCGCGTTCTCCGGCGCGCGGCTCGAGACCGGCGAGATGCAGTTCCTCCCGCGCCCGGTCGAGAGGCCCGCCGTCGGGCACCACGTCCCGGTCTGGCCGGTCGGCGTCTGGGACGCGGACCGCCCGCCGCTACGTTCACTGGACCGCACGTTGCGCCACGACGGCATCGTCGTCCAGCTCAAGGGCGAGCGCGGCTTCGACGTCCCCACGCCCGACGACGTCTCCGCCCTGGTCACGTGGCTCACCTCCCGCCGCACCGAGCTGGGGCTCGACGCCCGCCCGTTCGACGTCGTCCTCCAGGGCGAGCTCCCCACCGACCGCTCCGCAGCGCAGGACCAGCTCGCCGGCCTCGCCGACGCCGGCGCGACGTGGTGGGTCGAGTCCCGCTGGAACCCGGAGACCGCGACCCCGCAGTCCCTCCTCGACGCGATCCACCAGGGCCCGCCCCGCCCCTGACCCACCCACGTCCCGTACGCCGAGACGGACGCCCGGCGGTCAGGACGCCGTCGGATCCGACGCCTCGGCGAGCACCGCGTCGGTGAGCACCAGACGCGGGCCCTGCGGAGGTGAGGACGGGTCGTGGTGGGCCTGGCGGGAGCGGGGCGAGGGACGAGCCCCGCGGATGGTAGACCCGTCGTCACCTCCGCAGGGCCCGCACCCGCGCCGTCGTCACCTCCGCAGGGCCCGCCCCCGAGCCACGAGAAAGAACCTCAGACCGGCCGAGCCGCCTCGATCTCGACCTTCGGCAGCGTCTTCGCCGGCAGCGTCTTCGGCCGCCACGACGCACGCGTCGCCTCGAACGCGGAGATCTCCTCCTCGTGCTGGAGCGTCAGGCCGATGTCGTCGAGACCCTCCATGAGGCGCCAGCGCGTGTAGTCGTCGATCTGGAAGGGCACGGTCACGTCCTGCGCGGACGCGGTGCGCGCGACGAGGTCGACGGTCACCTCGGTGCCGGGGTTGGTCTCGAGGATCTTCCAGAGGAGCTCGATGTCCTCCTGCGCCACGATCCCGGCGACCAGCCCCTGCTTGCCGGAGTTGCCGCGGAAGATGTCGGCGAAGCGGGACGCGAGGACGACGCGGAAGCCGTAGTCCTTGAGCGCCCACACGGCGTGCTCACGGGACGAGCCGGTGCCGAAGTCGGGTCCGGCGACGAGCACGGATCCGGCCTTGTAGGCGTCCTGGTTGAGGATGAACGACGGGTCGCCGCGCCACGCGGCGAACAGCGCGTCCTCGAAGCCCGTGCGGGTGACGCGCTTGAGGTAGACGGCGGGGATGATCTGGTCGGTGTCGACGTTGCTGCGGCGCAGCGGGACGCCGACGCCGGTGTGGGTCGTGAACTTCTCCATGACGGGACCTTCTTCGGGGCTTCGGGGCGGGACGGCGGTCGGGCGCTGGGCGCTGCTCAGACCTGCACGAGGACGCGCGGGTCGAGCGGCGCGAGCGGCGTGCCGTCGAAGGACGTGATGTCGACGTCGGCCGGCAGGTCGAGGTCGGACAGCGACGACAGCGTGCCGCGCAGCGCGGTCGCGGCCGCGACGAGCGGCGAGACGAGGTGCGTGCGCCCGCCCTTGCCCTGACGACCCTCGAAGTTGCGGTTCGACGTGGACGCGGCACGCTCGCCCGGCGCGAGCTGGTCGGGGTTCATGCCGAGGCACATCGAGCAGCCGGCGTTGCGCCACTCGGCACCGAAGTCGAGGAAGATCTTGTCGAGGCCCTCGGCCTCGGCCTGGAGGCGGACGCGCGCGGACGCGGGCACGACGAGCACACGCACGCTGTCGGCCTTCTGCTTGCCCTGGACGACCTTCGCGACGGAGCGCAGGTCCTCGATGCGGCCGTTGGTGCACGACCCGATGAACACGGTGTCGACGGGGATCTCGCGCAGCGGCTGCCCGGGCGTGAGGCCCATGTACTCGATGGCGCGCTCGGCGGCGACGCGCTCGTTCTCGTCGGCGATCTGCTCGGGGACGGGCACGGTCGCGGAGATGGGCAGGCCCTGGCCGGGGTTCGTGCCCCACGTGACGAAGGGCTCCAGGTCGGCGGCCTCGAGGTAGACCTCGGTGTCGAACTCGGCGTCGTCGTCCGAGCGCAGCGTGCGCCAGTACTCGACGGCCGCGTCCCAGTCGGCACCCTCGGGCGCGTGCGGGCGGCCCTTGAGGTACTCGAACGTCGTGTCGTCGGGCGCGATCATGCCCGCTCGGGCGCCGGCCTCGATGGACATGTTGCAGATCGTCATCCGCGCCTCCATCGAGAGCTTGCGGATGGCCTCGCCGCGGTACTCGAGCACGTAGCCCTGGCCACCGCCGGTCCCGATCTTCGCGATGATCGCGAGGATGATGTCCTTGCTCGTCGCGCCGGGCGGCAGCTCGCCGTCGACGTTGATCGCCATCGTCTTGAACGGGGCGAGCGGCAGCGTCTGCGTCGCGAGCACGTGCTCGACCTCGGACGTGCCGATGCCGAACGCGAGGGCGCCGAACGCGCCGTGCGTGGACGTGTGGGAGTCGCCGCACACGACCGTCAGGCCCGGCATGGTCAGGCCGAGCTGCGGACCGACCTGGTGGACGATGCCCTGGTCGGCGTCGCCCAGCGAGTGGATGCGGACGCCGAACTCGCGCGCGTTGTTGCGCAGCGTGTCGATCTGCGTGCGGCTCGTGAGGTCCGCGATCGGCAGGTCGATGTCGAGCGTCGGGGTGTTGTGGTCCTCGGTCGCGATGGTGAGGTCCGGGCGCCGGACCGGGCGGCCGGCGAGGCGCAGACCCTCGAACGCCTGCGGGCTCGTGACCTCGTGCACGAGGTGGAGGTCGATGTAGAGGAGGTCGGGCGACCCGTCGGTGCCACGTCGCACCAGGTGCGCGTCCCAGACCTTCTCTGCCAGCGTGCCGGCCATGTTGCTCATCTCCTCGTCGTCTGTCACGGCGCCTCCGCGGGGGCACGGCGGGCCGTCTGGGTCGATCGTCCGTCGTCGCGCCAGGGGGCGGGGAGAACGTCCAGCGGGTGGAACATTCTCGGCGGACTTGCATCTCATTGCATGAGACGCCAATATCGACCTATGGACAATACTAGCGGAGTCGGCGTGCTGGACAAGGCGGCCTCCGTCCTGGGCGCCCTGGAGTCCGGACCGGCCACCCTCGCCCAGCTCGTCACGGCCACGGGCCTGGCCCGCCCGACGGCGCACCGCCTCGCCGTCGCGCTCGAGCACCACCGCATGGTCGCGCGCGACATGCAGGGGCGGTTCGTCCTCGGACCGCGTCTCAACGAGCTCTCGACCGCCGCCGGCGAGGACCGCCTGCTCGCCGCGGCGAACCCGGTGCTCACCGCCCTGCGCGACCACACGGGCGAGAGCGCCCAGCTCTACCGCCGCCAGGGCGACCACCGCATCTGCGTCGCCGCCGCGGAGCGTCCGGTCGGCCTGCGGGACTCGATCCCCGTGGGTGCCACGCTCACCATGAACGCCGGCTCAGCCGCCCAGATCCTCCTCGCGTGGGAGGAGCCCGACCGGCTGCACCGGGGGCTGCGCGAGGCCGTCTTCACCGCCACGATCCTCTCCGGTGTCCGACGCCGTGGCTGGGCCCAGTCCGTCTCGGAGCGCGAGCTCGGGGTCGCCTCGGTCTCGGCCCCCGTGCGCGGGCCGTCGGGCCGTGTCGTCGCCGCCGTGTCGATCTCCGGACCGGTCGAGCGGCTCTCCCGCCAGCCGGGCCGGCTCCACTCGGGCTCGGTCGCGGCCGCGGCGAACCGGCTCACCGAGGTGCTCCGCCGCGCGGGCGAGTAGTCGAGCCCGGGGGCCGGCCGCTCCGGGTGCGGATCGCCAGCACGATCCGGCGGC
Source organism: Cellulosimicrobium sp. PMB13 (assembly GCF_051294865.1). NCBI lineage: Bacteria > Bacillati > Actinomycetota > Actinomycetes > Micrococcales > Promicromonosporaceae > Cellulosimicrobium > Cellulosimicrobium sp. PMB13. The sequence continues at coordinate 3,782,325 of NZ_CP145910.1, forward strand.
GCCGCACCTGGAGTGTCCGGGCCTCGGCGCGCCGCGGGACGCAAACGGGACGCGCCCTGTCAAAATGGCGCCGTCTGCTGTCATGCTGTGCGGGCCGTCCGACGCGGCCCGAACCGGGGGCGCACCGTCTGACAGTCCGACCGACCTCGACACGGAGGAGCCCCGATGCATCCGAAGGTGAAGGCGATCCTGCTCTGGGCGCTGGTGATCTTCGCGCTGTACGCGATCGTCACGAGCCCGGAACGAGCCGCCGACATCCTCGAGGGGATCTGGGACGTCATCCTCGGCGCGTTCCGCAGCATCGGCCAGTTCTTCAGCTCGCTCCTGGACTGAGCGGTGGCCGTGCGCGGCGGGCCCCGCAACCGGATCCTGGACCGCTACGTCCTGACCGGCGAGCGGGTCGTGGTCGCGACGCGCCACCACTGGGCCATGCTCCTCGAGCCCGTCGCCACGACGGCGGCGGGTCTGCTCGTCGTCGTGTGGCTCCTCGTCCAGGCGGGACCGTCGGCGGGAGACGGGCTGCTGGTGCTCTGGCTGCTCTGGCTCGTGCTCCTGGCGCGACTCGCGTGGAAGCTGCTGGAGTGGCGCAACGAGTGGTTCGTCGCCACGGACAAGCGCCTCCTGCTCCTCTACGGCCTGATCACGCACAAGGTCGCGATGATGCCGCTGACGAAGGTGACGGACCTCAACTACGGTCGCTCGCTCACCGGCCGGGTGCTCGGGTACGGGCAGTTCCTCCTGGAGTCCGCCGGTCAGGACCAGGCGTTGCGCCAGATCGACTGGGTGGCTCGGCCGGAGGCGACCTACCGCCGGATCTGCGACACCCTCTTCGGCCCCGGCGGGATGGCCGGACGCCCGGGCGGCGGCTTCTCCGCGCAGCCCGCCACCGTCCCTCCGGGGACGCCCGCCGCGCGCCCCGGCGACGGCGGGCCGCCACGCCCGGTGCAACCCGTGGTGACCGAGCCGCCCGACGCCGTCGGCCGGCCGGTGCCGGTGCCCCCGGCGCCCGCGTGGGACGGCCGGAACCCCGTGCCACCCGCTCCGGTACCGCCGGCACCACCCGTCCCGCCGCGCGGCGACCCGGTCGTCGTCGCGGGCCGCGACGCGCGGACGGACGCCGGGACGTCCGGGACGTCCGGGACGTCGAGCGGACCGACGCAGCCGCTGCCCGCGGTCGGGCACCGCGGGGACCCCGACGACGGGCCCGGCTGGGCCGTCTCGGGCGAGCACCGCGCGACCTACGTCCCCGTGATCCACCCGCGACCGGTGTCGCCCCCGGTGCCGAAGCCCTACGAGCCGGGCCCGGGGCGCGACGAGGCGCCGTAGCGGAGCGCGGCGTTCAGCCGGCGACCGCGCGCGCTGCGGGCCCCGAGCCGTCGCCGCGGTTCTTGTCCCCGAGCTTCTCCTTGAGGAAGAACATGGGGAGGAGGAACGTGGCGAGCGCCGTGACGAGCCACACGACGAGCGTCGCCAGGATCCACGGCACCACGCCTCCCTCGATGCGCAGGCCGTCACCGACGACCGAGGCGATGAGCAGCGCGACGAAGGTCGAGACGAGGCCGATCCCGCCGAGGAAGGCCGGCGCGTACCGCGCGGCCATCTTGGCGATGAACGGCGAGAGGACGGCCTGCGCCACCGTGAAGACGGCGACGGCGACGACGAAGCCCGTCGCGGTGAGCACGACACCGTCGATGACCCAGCTCGCCACGAGCAGACCGAGGGCGACGGAGGCCAGGAGGATCAGCACGCGGATGAGGAATCGGACCATGCGGCGAGCATAGCGACGCACGTCACACTCGGCGCGCCGGGCCGGACGGCCCGACCCTGCCGGGAGGCGCGCCTTGGGATACGCCGAAGGCCCGGTCACCGTGTGGTGACCGGGCCTTCGTGATGTACCCCCAACGGGATTTGAACCCGTGTTACCGCCGTGAGAGGGCGACGTCCTAGGCCGCTAGACGATGGGGGCCTGTGGTTCCCGATCCGTTGCCGGACCGTTTCACCGGAGAGAACTCTACCTCATGTCTCGGGCGGTCCAGACCGCCGATCCAGGAGCCGGAGCTCATCGCTGGGGTACCAGGACTCGAACCTAGACTAAGTGGACCAGAACCACTCGTGCTGCCAATTACACCATACCCCATGGTGGTATCGACCCCGCATGATCGGAGGCTCTCGAGGACGGGTTGACACCTGTCCCCTGGGCCCCTCACGTGGAGGTCTCACCGGCCGAGAACATTACCGGACTCGGGGACGTGGACCAAATGCGACACCCGCTGCCGCCAGCGACCGCGGCAGGTCGACGCGACGCGGCAGGTCTGGCACGGTCGACGCATGAACGCCTCGCCACCCGAGCCGGACCCCACCTCGCGCCACGACCGCGCCACGTCCTTCGAGCAGGGCACCCGGGTCACGGGCGACGACGTCCGCACGGCAGCGACCTGGCTCGCGGAACGGCTCGCGCCCCACGACGGCGACGCGTTCGACGCGCAGGCCGGGCCGGTGCGCTGGTCCTGCTGGAAGACGACGGAGCACGTGGTCGACGACCTGGTGGCGTACGCGCTGCAGCTCGCCGCGCTCCCCCGCCTCGCGTACGTGCCGCTCGTCGGGCCTCGCGGCGAGGACGAGTTCGTGCACGTCGACCGGGCGACGGGAGGCGCGGGCCTCGTCGAGGCGCTGCACGGCGGTGCCGAGCTGCTCGCGACGCTCGTCGAGACCAGGCCCGACGACGCGCGCGCCTACCACCCGTACGGGCTCTCGGACCCGGAGGGCTTCGCCGCGATGGGCGTCGTCGAGGTCCTCGTGCACGGGCACGACGTCGTCCTGGGCCTCACCGGCGAGGGCGCACCCTTCCCCGCGGACGTTGCCCGGCGCGTCCTGGCCCGCCTCTTCCCGGACGTGACCGTGCAGCCCGGTGAGGACCCCGACGCGGTGCTGCTCTGGGCCACGGGTCGCGGGGAGCCGGCCGGGCGCGAGCGACGCACCCGGTGGCGCTGGGACTCGACCGTGCGGTGACCGCGCCGGACCGGCGCCCGACCGACGCACGGATCGGTGCCGGCCGGGCTCAGACGGCGCTCGTCGCGGCGGCCGCCGCGGCGATGCGCCGGGCACCTGCCGACAGCGCCGTGCCGTCCTTCCAGACCATCCGCAGGCGCCGTCCCAGCTCGAGCCCCGGCACGGCGAGGCGGACGAGCGCGCCGCGGGCGACGTCCTCGGCCACGGCGAGGCTCGAGAGCACGGCGACCGCGCCGCCGTGCTGCACCGCGGTCTTGAGCGCGGCGGTCGACCCGAGGTACGGCAGGTGGTCAGGCAGGCGCGCGCCGAGCGTGGCGAGGCCCCGCTCGAGCGTCTCGCGCGTCCCGGAGCCGCCCTCGCGGACGACGAGCCCGCCGGAGAGCAGCTCGTCGACGCGCAGGGCGCTGCGGCGCGCCCAGCGGTGCCCGGGGCCGACGACGACCACGAGCTCGTCGTGCGCGACGGTGCGGCTGCGGAGCCCGCGGCGCAGTGTCGCGCTCTCGACGAAGCCGAGCTCGACGTCACCCGCGAGGACGAGGTTCGTCACCTCCGTCGAGTTGCGCACGACGAGCTCGACGTCCGGGGCGTCGCGTGCCGACCGTGACGGCTCCGTGAGCGCCAGCCGGGCGAGCCACCGCGGCGCGAGGTACTCCGCGACCGTGAGGCTCGCCGCGACCCGCACACGTTGGGAGGGCTGCTCGCGCAGCGACGCGACGGAGGTCTCGAACCGGTCGGAGGCGTCGATCACCTCGCGCGCCCACGCAGCGGTGGCGCGGCCGGTCTCGGTGAGGCGGGCGCCGCGCGTCGTGCGCTCGAGGAGCTCCAGCCCGAGCCTGCGCTCGAGCGCCCGCAGGCCGGCCGACGCCGTGGGCTGGGCGACGCCGAGCGCGCGGGCGGCGGCGCTGATCGAGCCGTGCGAGTCCGTCGCGACGAGCAGCTCGAGCGCGCCGAGCGGGGTGCGGTGGTCGCGCGGCGTCGAGGCCATAGGTCCATCCTATGGGTGCACCGGGAGGTCGGCCTTCCGGCGAGACCCGGCGACCGACAGCCTGGGAGCATGGCCATCACCCGACCGTCGACCCAGCCCGCCCGGCAGGACGTGCGCCCGGCACCGACCGGCCCGCGTCACGGCACGCGGGCGCTCGCGCCGGGTCTCGCCGTCGTGGCCGTCGCGACCGCGGCCGTGCTGGCGGGCTCCCGGATCGTCCCGGCGGTCTCGCCGCTCGTCGTCGCGCTCACGCTGGGTGCCGTGGTGGGCTCCGTCGTGGTGGGCCGGGCCCGCCGTCCGCGCACCGTGGCCCGGCTCGCACGGCTGCGTCCGGGCATCGCGTGGACGACGTCGACGGTCCTGCGGACCGGCGTCGTCCTGCTGGGGCTCCAGCTGTCGGTCCCGGAGGTCCTGGCCCTCGGGTGGCGCGGGATCGCCGTCGTGACGACGACGCTCGTCGTGACGTTCGCCGGCACGCTCGCGCTCGGCCGCGCGCTGCGCGTCCCCCGGGCGACGTCGCTGCTCGTCGCGACCGGCTTCTCCGTCTGCGGTGCGGCGGCGATCTCGGCGATGCAGGGGGTCGTCGCGCGGCCGGGGCGCACGACCGCACAGGTCCGCGAGGACGACGACGCCGTCGCCACGGCGCTGGCGCTCGTCACGGTCTACGGGACCCTCGCGATCGTCGTGCTGCCCTGGCTCGCGGGGCTCCTGCGCCTCGACGACGCGCAGGCCGGGCTGTGGATCGGTGCGAGCGTGCAGGAGGTCGCCCAGGTCGTCACGGCGGCAGGCACCGTGTCCGCGGCGGCGCTCGCGACGGCGACCGTCGCGAAGCTCGCGCGCGTCGCGCTGCTCGCGCCGATCGTGACCGGGGCCGGGCTGGTCGCGGCCCGCCGGGGCACGCCGAGCGGCCGGACGCGCGTCGTGCCCGTCCCGTGGTTCGTCGTCGGGTTCCTCGTGGCGGTGGCGCTGCGCAGCGCGGGCGTCGTGCCGCAGGGCGTGCTCGACGCCGGGTCTGCGCTCACGACGGTGGCGTTCGTCGCGGCCATGTTCGCGCTCGGCCTCGGCGTGGACGTGCCGCGACTCGTGCGCACCGGGCGGCGCGCGCTCGTCCTCGGCGCGCTCTCGGCGCTCCTCGTCACGACGACGGCGCTCGGCGGGGTCCTGCTGATCGCCTGACCCGTCCGCCGGGAAGTGAGCTCCCGCCCCGGTTCGGCGCGGATCAAGGGCGCAAGCTCACTTCTCGGCGGCTGCGGCGCGTGCTAGGTTCGAGGAACGCGATCCGGTGGGAGCGCTTCCATAGCGTCTCTCCCGCCCCGCGAGTCTCGTCACCGTCGACGAAAGGACTCCCCGTGCACCGCACGCGATCTCTCGCTCTCGCCGCCACCGCGGCCCTGCTCCTTCCCCTCGCAGCCCCGGCGGCGGCCGACGTCGTGGACGGCGACTTCGACGACGGCGGCGGCGCCTGGTGGTCCACACCCGAGGTCGTCACCACGGTGACCGACGGCGCGCTGTGCGCCGACGTGCCCGCCGGCGGCGACCCCTGGACCCACATCGTCGGTCAGGGCGGTGTCGACCTGCCCGCCGGCGAGTGGTCGCTGACGTTCACGGCCACGGGCGACGGGCCCGTCCGCGCGAACGTCGCGCAGGACTACGCCCCCTATGACGCGCTCGGCACGCTCGCGCTCGCCCCGGGCGCGGCGACCGGCACGCACACGCTGACGTTCGACGTCGCGCAGGACGAGCCGCAGGCCCAGGTCGCCTTCCAGCTCGGCGGCCACGACACCGCCTGGACGTTCTGCCTCGACGACGTCTCGCTGGTCCCCGCCGGGACGGAGCACCTGCCCCGGACGGACTTCGCGGACGGCAGCGACCCGTGGTGGTACTCCCGCCCGACCGGGATCGACACGTCGTCCGGCGCGGCGTGCGTCGACGTCCCCGGCGGAGTCGGCACCTACGACGCGATCCTCGGCGTCAACGACCTCGAGCTCCCCGCGGGCGACTACGTCGCGCGGTACACGGGCACGGGCGACGGGCCGGTGCGCGCGGTCGTCGGGCTCCAGGTGGACCCGTACACCGCGTACGGCGAGGCGTCGGGGGCGAGCGGAGAGCTCGCGTTCACCCTCCCCGGCCCCGACGACGGCGGCCAGGAGACCTACCCGCAGACCCAGATGGCGTTCCAGCTCGGCGGCGCGAGCGAGGCGTGGACGTTCTGCCTCGAGACGGTGTCGCTCCTCTCCGGATCCACCCTGCCGCCCTACGAGCCGGACACCGGCCCGCGGGTGCGCGTCAACCAGGTGGGCTACCTCGCCGACGGGCCGCAGCACGCGACGCTCGTGACCGACGCCGTCGACCCCGTCGCCTGGGAGATCCGCTCCGGCGAGGAGGTCGTCGCCTCGGGCGAGAGCACGCCGGCGGGCGCCGACGCGTCGTCGGGCGAGACCGTGCACACGATCGACCTCGGCTCCCTGCCCGCAGGCACGTACACGCTGGTCGCGGACGGCGAGACGTCCCACCCGTTCGACGTCGGGACCACGGCCTACGACACGCTGCGGTACGACGCGCTCGACTACTTCTACCTCGCCCGGTCCGGCACGGAGATCGACGCCGACCTCGTCGGCGAGGACTACGCCCGGCCGGCAGGGCACGTCTCCTCCCCCGCCGACGGCGCGACCAACAAGGGCGACCTCGACGTCCCGTGCCAGCCCGCGGACGACCCGGTGCAGCCCTACGAGGAGCCGTGGACGTGCGACTACACGCTCGACGTCGTCGGCGGGTGGTACGACGCCGGTGACCACGGCAAGTACGTCGTCAACGGCGGCATCGCGACCGCGCAGCTCCTCGCGACCTACGAGCGCTCGCTGCACGCCGCGACCCGCGACGCGGATGCCCTCGCCGACGGGACGCTCGCGATCCCGGAGAGCGCCAACGGCGTCCCCGACGTGCTCGACGAGGCGCGCTGGGAGCTCGAGTTCCTGCGGTCGATGATGGTCCCCGACGGCGAGCCGCTCGCGGGCATGGTCCACCACAAGGTGCACGACAAGGGCTGGACCGGCCTGCCGCTGCTGCCGCACGAGGACCCGCAGACGCGCTACCTGCACCGTCCGTCCACCGCGGCGACGCTCAACCTCGCCGCGACCGCGGCGCAGGGCGCGCGACTGTTCGCGGCGCACGACGCCGACTACGCGGACGCGCTCCTGACCGATGCCCGCACCGCCTGGAAGGCGGCGCTCGCCACCCCGGACCTCTACGCACCCGCGGCCGACGGTGCCGACGGTGGCGGCCCGTACGACGACAGGGACGTCTCCGACGAGTTCTTCTGGGCGGCCGTCGAGCTGTACCTGACCACCGGTGAGCGCGCGTTCGGCGACTACGTGCACGCGCACCTCGACGACGTCTCCGACACGATCGGGCGGGGCGGGTTCAGCTGGGGACAGGTGGGACCGCTCGGGCTCATCGACCTCGCGACGGTGCCGAACGGGCACCGCGACCGCGACGCGGCGCGCGACGTCGTGCTCGAGGGTGCCGACGCGATCCTCGCGGTCCAGCAGGGTGGCCCGTGGGGAGCCGCCTACGCGGGCGAGGAGGACGGCACCTACGTCTGGGGCTCGAACAGCTCGGTCCTCAACGCGCAGGTCGTGCTGGGCGTGGCGTTCGACCTGACCGGCGACGTCGCGTACCGGGACGCCGTGATCGAGTCCACGGACTACCTGCTCGGGCGCAACGCGCTCAACCTGTCGTACGTGACGGGCTACGGCGAGGTGTTCGCCCAGAACCAGCACTCGCGCTGGTTCGCCGCGCAGCTCAACCCGGAGCTGCCGCACCCGCCCGCCGGGTCGGTGGCCGGCGGGCCGAACTCCGACTCGCCCACGTGGGACCCGACCATGCAGGGCCTCTTCCCGGAGGGCTGCGCGCCCCAGACGTGCTACGTCGACGACATCACCTCGTGGGCGAGCAACGAGATCACCGTCAACTGGAACTCGGCCCTGACGTGGGTCGCGTCGTTCCTCGCCGACCAGGACCAGGGCGAGGTGGTCCAGCCGACGTGCGAGGTGTCGTACACCGAGCACGGGTCATGGCGCGGCGGCTTCGTCTCCCAGCTCTGGCTGCGCTCGACCGACGGTCCGCTGGACTGGTCGGAGCTGACGTGGTCGTGGGTCGGCGACCAGGACGTCACGCGCCTCGCGTGGGGCGCCGGGTGGTCGCAGGAGGGCGAGACGGTCACCGCGACGTCGCTGCCCTGGAACGCCCGCGCGAAGAAGGCGACGTTCGGGTTCATCGGCGACCCGGGGTCGTTCGCGTCGCCCCAGCCGGAGCAGTTCTGGCTGGACGGCGCGCCGTGCCTGACGGTCAGCCGGCGGTAGGAGCGAGCACCGCGGGCAGCTCCGCCAGCCCGTGGATCACCACGACGCCCGACGCGCGGGCCGCAGCCGGATCCTCCGGGTGCGGCCCGCCGCGGCGCGTCCCGGGGCGGTCGAGCCAGACGCCGACGAGCCCGGCCGCGAGCGCCGCGCGGGCGTCGACGTCGAGCTCGTCGCCCACGTACGCCGTGCGTTCCGGGTCGGTGCCGAGCCGGCGGCACGCCTCGGCGAACACGCGCGGGTCGGGCTTGCCGAAGCCGAGGGTGTCGACACCGACGAGCAGGGGGACGTCGGGCAGTCCCGCTGCGGCGAGCTTGCGGGTCTGGAGCTCGACCCGCGCGTTGGACAGCGAGCCGACGCGCACCCCGGCGGCGGTCAGCGCGTCGACGACCGGGCGCGCGTCGTCGAACCCGGTCCACGAGGCCTCGAACGTGCCCCAGAAGAGGTCCTTCCAGTCCACGTACGCCGCGTCGTCGAGCGGCCGGCCACTGAAGGCCGCCTGCAGCTCGTTGGCGCGCGCCATGCGCTGCGCGTCGAAGTCGATCTCGCCGCGCGTGTAGGCGCGGTAGTGCTGGTTCGGGTCCGAGCGCCACAGCGCGAGGACCTCGTCGTACCGGTCCTCGGGCAGGTGCGGCAGCCACACCCGGGACGCCGCGGCGATCGCGGCGGCGAACGCGGCCATCGTGTCGACGAGCGTGTCGTCGACGTCGAACAGCACGCCGTCCAGCGCCCGGCCCGGCGACTCCACGGCAGTGCCGCCACCCACCGGTGCAGGGAGACCGCTCACAGCGCGGCCCGCAGGCTCACGAGGCGCGCGAGCGTCGACTCCTTGCCGAGCAGCTCCATCGACTCGAACAGCGGCGGGGAGACGCGACGGCCGCTGACGGCGACGCGGAGCGGCGTGAACGCGAGGCGCGGCTTGATGCCGAGACCCTCGACGATCGCGGCGTTCAGCGCGGCCTGGATCGGCTCGGCCGTGAAGTCGTCGACGTCCCCGAGAGCGGCGACGGCGGCGTCGAGCACCGGGGCCGCGGTGTCCTTGAGGGCGGACCGGGCGTCGTCCTCGATGACGAGCGCGTCGTCGGCGGTGAAGAGGAACCCGAGCATCCCGACGGACTCGCCGAGGAGCACCATGCGCTCCTGGACGAGGGGCGCCGACGCGGTGAGGAGGTCCTGGTGGCGCTGCTCGAGGTCGGCGAACGAGTCGGCGGGGACGAGGCCACCGGCGTGCAGGTACGGCACGAGGCGGTCGCGGAAGTCCTCCGGCGCGAGCATCCGCACATGCGTGGCGTTGATCGCCTCGGCCTTCTTGAGGTCGAAGCGCGCGGGGTTGGGCAGCACGTCGTGCACGTCGAACGCGGCGACCATCTCGTCGACCGAGAAGATGTCGTTGTCCGGCGAGATCGACCAGCCGAGCAGCGCGAGGTAGTTGAGCAGGCCTTCGGGCGTGAAGCCGCGCTCGCGGTGCAGGAAGAGGTTCGACTCGGGGTCGCGCTTGGAGAGCTTCTTGTTGCCCTCGCCCATGACGTACGGGAGGTGGCCGAACTCCGGCATCACGCTCGCGACGCCGATCTCGAGCAGCGCCCGGTACAGCGCGACCTGGCGCGGGGTCGAGGACAGCAGGTCCTCGCCGCGCAGCACGTGCGTGATGCCCATGAGCGCGTCGTCCACCGGGTTGACGAGCGTGTAGAGCGGCTGGCCGTTGGCGCGCACGAGCGCGTAGTCGGGCACCGACCCGGCCTTGAACGTGATCTCGCCGCGCACGAGGTCCGTGAACGTGATGTCCTCGTCCGGCATCCGCAGGCGCAGCACGGGCTCGCGGCCCTCGGCGAGGAACGCGGCCTTCTGCTCGTCCGTGAGCGTGCGGTCGAAGTTGTCGTACCCCTTGGTCTTGATCCCCGCGGCGGCGTTGCGCGCGTCGGACTCCTCCGGGGTCGAGAACGACTCGTAGACGTACCCGCCCTCGACGAGCCGCCGGATCACGTCCTGGTACAGGTCCGCGCGCTGCGACTGCCGGTACGGCGCGTGCGGCCCGCCGACCTCGACGCCCTCGTCCCAGTCCAGCCCGAGCCAGCGCAGCGCGTCGAGGAGCTGGGCGTAGCTCTCCTCGCTGTCGCGCGCGGCGTCGGTGTCCTCGATGCGGAACACGAACGTCCCGCCCACGTGCCGCGCGTACGCCCAGTTGAACAGCGCGGTGCGGATGAGCCCGACGTGCGGCGTCCCGGTGGGGGACGGGCAGAAGCGGACGCGGACGGGCGAGGAACCGGGTGCGGGGATCACGGGCCCCAGCGTAGTTCCCCCGCGAGAGAGAACCGTGGTCCGCGAGATAGAGCCGTGGTCCGCAGGCCAGGGCTCTATCTCGGCGACAGAGGCTCTATCTCGGCCGTTCGCCGTGGCGGGCCGTCAGCTCCGGCGGACCACCGGGTTGCTCAGCACGCCGATGCCCTCGACCTCGCAGTCGACGCGGTCACCGACGTCGATGAGCCCGACGCCCGCGGGCGTGCCCGTGAGGATGACGTCACCGGGCAGGAGCGTCATGGCCTCGGAGACGTACGACACGAGGAACGGGATGTCGAAGACCATGTCGCTCGTGCGGCCGTCCTGCTTGGTCTCGCCGTTGACGCGGCTGCGGACGCCGACGTCCTCGGGGTCGAGGTCGGTGTCGATCCACGGGCCGAGCGGGCACGAGGAGTCGAAGCCCTTGGCGCGGGCCCACTGGCCGTCGGTGCGCTGCGCGTCGCGGGCCGTCACGTCGTTGGCGACCGTGTACCCCAGCACGTAGGCCGACGCGGCCTCCGGCGTGACGTCCTTGGCGAGCCGGCCGATGACGACGGCGAGCTCGGCCTCGTACGAGACCTCCTGCGAGAAGTCGGGCAGGACGATCGGGTCGTCCGGCCCGACGACCGACGTGTTCGGCTTGAGGAACAGCAGCGGGCTCGACGGGACGTCGTTGCCCATCTCCTTCGCGTGGTCCGCGTAGTTGCGCCCCACCGCGACGATCTTCGAGCGCGGGATGACCGGCGCGAGGAGGCGCACGCCGTCGCCCAGCTCGACCCGCTCCCCCGTCGGCGTCACGGGCATGTACAGCGGGTCGCCCGTGAGGACCGCGAGGTACGTGCGGTCCCCCTCCTGCTGGACGAGGGCGTAGCGGGGGTCGTCTCCGGTGGTGAATCTCGCGATGCGCACGGGCCCAGGCTATCCGGCCCGCGCCGTCGTGCCCGGCGTCACGCCCGGGCGAGCACCTCGCCGTTGAGCACCGCGAACCAGCCCGCGGGCTCCTCGGCCCACCGGAGCCAGTCCTGCGCGAGCTGCTCGAGCGCGACGTCGTCCGCGAGCGCCGACTCCTGCGCCTGGACCGCGAAGTTGGACGCGACGCAGCGCTCGGCCCACAGCCCGCCCCACCACGTGCGGTCCTCGGGGGTCGCGTAGCACCAGGTGCTCGCCGACGGGACGATGCCGGCGCCGTCGAACCCGGCGTCCTGGACCCAGGCGAAGAGGCGACGACCGGCGTCGGCCTCGTACCCGTAGGCGTGCGTGACCTCGTGGTAGAGCGTGTTCCACTCCGTGAGGCCGGACGACTCGGGGTACCAGGTCATGGCCGCGTAGTCGGCGTCGCGCACGGCCACGAGCCCGCCGGGCTTGGCGACCCGCTTCATCTCGCGCAGCGCGGCGACCGGGTCGGACAGGTGCTGCAGGAGCTGGTGGGCGTAGACGACGTCGAACGTGTCGTCCGCGAACGGCAGCTCGTAGGCGTTGGCCTGCTGGAACGAGATGTTCGCGGTGCCGCGCTGCGCGGCGAGCTCTCGCGCGCTGTCGAGCACGGCGGCCGACGCGTCCACGCCGACGACCCGCCCGCCGGCCACGCGCTCGGCGAGGTCCACGGTGACCGTCGCCGGGCCGCAGCCGACGTCGAGGACGCTCATGCCCTCGCGCATGTGCGGCAGGAGGAAGCCCGCGGAGTTCTCCGCGGTGCGCCAACGGTGCGAGCGCAGCACGGACTCGTGGTGGCCGTGCGTGTAGGACTCGGACTCCTTGGAGGGGTTGGAGCCGGCAGCCCCGGTGGGGGCGTCGCCGCGGGGGTCTGCGGCGTCGGCTCCGCTGAGAGGGGTTTCCGTCATACCCGCACGGTAGGCCGGACCGCTGGCCTTCTCGACCCCGTTCTCACACTCTGGGCGCCGGCCTCGCGAGAACGGCGCGCCGGACGTCGCACGCGGGGCCCCGGCGTCGGACAATCGCCCCCATGACTGCCGTCACAACGCCCGGCCTCGCCCGCCGGCACACCGACCTGCTGCTCGGTGGCCCGGGTCGGGTCGCGGGTGTCGACGTCGCGCGCGGTCTCGCCGTGCTGGGGATGTTCACGGCGCACGTCGGGTTCACCTCGGTCGACGCCGGCGGCGTCGCCGCGTTCCTCGACGTCTCGCACGGCCGGTCGTCGATCCTCTTCGCGCTCGTCGCCGGGGTGTCGCTCGCGATCGTCTCGGGCGGGCGGACGCCGGTCACCGGCCTGCCGATGCTCCAGGCGCGCACGCGGATCCTGGTGCGGGCGGTGCTGCTGCTGGCCCTGGTCGGCCTGCTCGACCTCCTCGGCACGCGCGTGCTGCTCATCCTCGGCTTCTACGCCGCGTACTTCGTGCTGGCCCTGCCGTTCCTGCGCTGGTCGCCGGGCCGGCTCGCGGTCCTCGCAGGCACGATCGCGCTCGTGGGCCCCGTGCTCGCCTACTACGGGCCGGAGGTCCTCGCGCGGGCCGGGCTGCACCTGCCCGAGGACGGGTCGGGCGCCTTCACCGACTTCCTCCTCTCGGGCCACTACCCCGCGATCGTGTGGATGGCCTACGTCGTCGCGGGGCTCGCGATCGGCCGTCTCGACCTGACCTCGACGCCCGTGCGCCTGCTGCTCGTCACGGGCGGGCTGCTCGCGACGGTGATCGGGTACGGGGTGTCCTCGGCGGTCGTCGGGCCGCTCGGCGGACCGCAGGCGGTGGAGGACGCCGCCGCGGCCTGGTCGAGCGACCTGCGGCCCGAACCGCTCACCTGGTCGGACCCGTGGCCCACGTCCGCGTACCTGTGGCTCGCCGGCCCGCACTCCGACACCCTGCCCGAGGTCGTCGGGTCCGGCGGGTTCGCCGTCGCGGTGCTGGGCCTGTGCCTGTTCGTGGGGCGCGTCGGGCGGTGGGTGCTGGCTCCCGTCGCCGCCGTGGGGGCGATGGCGCTCAGCGTGTACTCGGCGCAGATCGTCGTCCTGTGGTTCTGGGGCGACGTCGCCTACGAGCAGACGACGAACGGCCCGCTGCTCGTCCTCGTGCTCGTCACCCTGGCCGTCGCGATGGCGTGGCGCTGGGCGTTCGGCCGTGGCCCGCTCGAGCGCCTGTTCGCGTGGGTGGCCGGACGGGCGTCGGCGGTCACCCCTCCCGCGAAGCCGGACGGTGCGTCGTAGGGTCGGCGCATGACGACCCAGGGACCGACCGACCAGCCCGTCTCGACGCCGGGACCCGACGCACCGGACGCTCCGGACGCCGCCGGGCGGCCGGAGCTGCGCCGCCTCGGCCGATCGGGGCTGGCGGTGTCCGCCACCGGGCTGGGCTGCAACAACCTGGGCCGTGGGAACGCGGCGACGACGACGTACGAGGGCAGCCGCGCCGTCGTGCACGCCGCCCTGGACGCGGGGATCACGTTCTTCGACACCGCGGACACCTACGGGGCCGAGCCGGGACGCAGCGAGGAGTTCCTCGGCCGCGCCCTCGGCTCGCGCCGCGACGACGTCGTGGTCGCGACGAAGTTCGGCATGTCGATGCGCGGCGCGGCCGGGGCGGACTTCGACGCGCGGGGGTCGCGACGCTACGTGGTGCGCGCCGTCGAGGGCTCCCTGCGCCGCCTCGGCACCGACTACATCGACCTGTACCAGTTCCACACGCCCGACCCGCGCACGCCGATCGAGGAGACCCTCGCCGCGCTCGACGACCTCGTGCGCGCGGGCAAGGTGCTGTACGTCGGCCACTCCAACCGGGCCGGGTGGCAGATCGCCGAGGCGGAGCTCACGGCCCGCGCCGCCGGGACGGTGCGCTTCGTCTCGGCGCAGAACCAGTACAACCTCGTCGACCGCGCGGCCGAGCTCGAGGTGCTGCCCGCGGCGCAGGCGTACGGGCTGGGCGTCCTGCCGTACTTCCCCCTGGCCAACGGGCTGCTCACGGGCAAGTACGCGCACGGTGCCCGGCCCGACGACGGCCGCCTGGTGCGCTCCAAGCCGCACCTGCTCGAGTCGGCGCCCTGGGAGGCGCTGGCACGCCTGAGCGCGTTCTGCGAGGTCCGCGGCCTCACGGAGGTCCAGGTGGCCTTCGGCTGGTTGCTCTCGCGCCCGCAGGTGTCGAGCGTCATCGCCGGCGCGACGACGCCGGAGCAGGTGCGGCAGAACGCGGCCGCCGGTGCGTGGGCAGCGACGGCGGACGAGCTCGCCGAGCTCGACGACATCTTCCCGCCGGCCGCGCAGGTCGCCCCCTTCTGATCGTCACGGGTACCGTCCGTCCGCGTGCGGGCCTACCGTGGGTGGATGGCCACGTGGGACGACGTCGACCGCATCGCCTCGGTCCTGCCCGACACCGCGCAGGGCGAGCCGCACCAGTGGCGCGTCCACGGCAAGGCGTTCGTCTGGGAGCGTCCCCTGCGACCGAAGGACCGCACCGAGCTCGGCGACGCCGCGCCCGAGGCCGCTCCGCTGGCGTTCTGGGTGAGCGACGAGGGCGAGAAGCAGGCGCTGCTCGGCGACGACCCGGCGACGTTCTTCACGACCTCGCACTTCGACGGCTACGCCATCGTCCTGGCGCGGCTCGACCGGGTCCCCGTCCCCGAGCTCGAGGAGGTCGTGCAGGACGCGTGGCTCGCGCGCGCCCCGAAGCGCCTCGCGGCGCAGTACCTCGCGGCGTCGGAGTGATCGCGCCGGGCGGGTCGGCCTCCCGGACGACCGTCGGCAGGAGCCCCGCAGACGACGACGGCCCGCCCGGAACCCGGGCGGGCCGTCGTGACGGGCCGGTCAGTACTGGCTGACCGACGTCACCTCGAACGTCGCGGTCTTCATGGCCTCGAGGTTCTCGGCGTCGATGAAGTCGAAGACCTCGATCGTCGCGGTGGCACCCGGCTCGAGCGTCTCCGTGAAGGCGAAGTCGGACTCGATCACGGTGCCGTCAGCCGCGACGGCGTCGATGTCGAGGTCGTACATCATCGCCTCGTCGGCGTTGTTCGTCAGCGTCACGGGCAGCGACGACTCGACCCAGCCGTACTCGTCCGCGGTGCCCTCGAACGCACCGAACTCCACCCCGAGGTCGTTCGCGAGGATGTCCTCCGTCGCGTCGCCCGACATGCGGTCGAGGTCCTGCTGCGTGTCCGTCTCGATCTCCGAGAGCGTCTGCTGGTACTCCGAGCTGACGGAGTCGGCCCAGACGAACAGGGCGACCCACGTGAGGATCGTCCCGACGATCGCGAGCACCCCGACGATGATCGCCGACAGGGCGAACCCCTTGCCCGTCTTGCCCTTCTTCACCTGGGTGAGCCCGATGATCCCGAGCACCAGACCGGCGAGGCCGAGGATCGCGGCGACGATGTTGAGGCCCGGGATCCAGCACCCGAGCAGGCCGACGATCGCGAGGACGAAACCCGTGATCGCGACCACGTTCGTCGTCGACGGCGCGGGCGGCCCGTAGCCCGGGTACCCGCCGTAGGGGGCGCCGTAGGGCGGCTGCTGCGTCGGGTCCGGCGTGCCGTAGCCCTGCGTCCCGTAGGGCTGCTGCGACGGGTCCCCCGCGCCGTACGGCGCGGCGTAGGGCTGCTGGGCCGGGGCCTCCGTGCCGTAGGGCTGCGCGCCGTACCCCGGCGCGGCACCGTACGGCGCCTGCTCCGGCTGGCCGGCCGGCGCACCCCAGGCAGCGGGCTGCTCGGGCGTGCCCGGCGCCGCGGGCGGCGCGTACGCGTCCGGTGAGGGCGAGCCGCCGGGCTGGTACGGGTCGTACGAGTAGGGGTCGGGAGAGCCGGCGGGCGGCTGCGTCATGATGCTCCTTCGCGGCCTCGCCGCGTGTATCCGATGGGTGCTGGCCGTTCACGAGCCTTCACGGGCCGTGACAGGCCCTCGCGGTCCTTCACGGCATGTTCACTCCCATTCTGTCGGCATCGGTGCCACCGGTCCCAATCGTCCACAGGGTGATCTCTGCCGCGCCTCACGCCGCCGGGCGCCGTTCTCGTACCCTGGGGTGGTGCCCACCACCGACCTCGCCCCGCTGCCGACCGCGTCCGCACGCGCCGTCGGCGCGGACGTGGTGCCCGCCGACGTGGTGCCCGCCGACGTGTGGCACGGGGCCGAGCGACGGCACGCCGAGCGGGCCGACGCCTTCACCGCGGGCTGGCGCCGCCGCAAGCCGCTCGGCGAGAAGCACGCGATCGAGGACTTCCTCTTCACGTACTACCCGACCCGGCCGGCCCAGCTCCGCCGCTGGCACCCGGGCGCAGGCGTCGTCCTGGCCGATCCGGGCGAGCGTGCCACGTGGCGCTGGTACCGCCCGACGCCGGACGGCGTGACCCTCGACGTCCCGGCCTACCTCGCCGAGCGCGGCGACACCGTCCGGTACGTCGTCGACCTCCTCGACGCGACGGCGTCGCGCCCCGGGCGGTTCGGCTGCTTCGGGCTGCACGAGTGGGCGATGGTCTACCGCGACCGCGCCTCGGGGCGCGACCACCGCCACCCGCTCCCCCTGCGGCTCGGCCACGAGGGCACCGACGCCGTCGTCGCGTCGCACCCCGTGCAGTGCACGCACTTCGACGCCTTCCGCTTCTTCACGCCCGACGCCGTGCCGCTCAACCGCCTGGCACCGACGCGCGAGACCCAGCGCGCGCTCGAGCAGCCGGGCTGCCTGCACGCGACGATGGACCTGTACAAGTGGGCCCTGAAGCTCGGCCCGGCGGTGCCGGGCGACCTCCTGCTCGACACGTTCGAGCTCGCGCGCGACGTGCGGGCCGTCGACATGCAGGCGTCTCCGTACGACGTGTCGTCCTACGGGCTCGCCCCCGTCGCGATCGAGACGCCGGAGGGCAAGGCCGAGTACGTCCGCCACCAGCGCGTGTTCGCCGAGCGCGGTCAGGCGCTCCGGGAGCGCCTGCTCGCGGTGTGCACGGCGCTCCAGGCGGTCAGTGGGACAGCATCCCGCTGACGAGGCAGCGCCACGTGACGGGCCCGACCACGCCGTCGACGAGCACCTCGGGGAAGCCCGCGTGCAGCGCGTCCTGGAACGCGCGCACCCACGCCTGCGTGCGGGGACCGAACTGCCCGTCGACGACGAGCACCGGCTCCGGCCGGCCCGACAGGTCGCGCGCGACGGCCTCGCGCTGGACCGCGCGCACCGCCTCGCCGACGCTCCCCCGGCGTACGACCACGACGAGCGCCGCCCACGTCGCCGGGCCCACGACGCCGTCGACGTCGAGGCCTCTCGACCCCTGGAACGCGCGCACCGCGCGTTCGGTGAGCGGGCCGAGCACGCCGTCGACGGCGAGGTCGTGCCCGCGATGCCGCAGCAGGTGCTGGACCGACTGGACGGGGTGCCCGTTCGCGCCGCGCCGCACGCGCGGCCACGGCGGCAGTGTCGTGATGACGGTGGTCATGGTCTTCCCTCCCGTGGTCGCGGACACGGCGGTCGGCCCGCCGAGAGGCGTCCGCGCCCCCGCCCGGAGAGAGGGGCGCCCGGAAGGCCTGATGCGGCGCGCACGACCCGTGCGAGGATCGCTCGCGTGAACCACCTCCCCGTCGCCGAGGTCCCGACCGGCCCCGTCACCGTCCCGGGCAGGGTCCTCTCGCTCGCGGGCCACGACGTCGTCACGCCCGTGTGGCGCAACCAGCTCGGCGGGCTGACGTTCCGTCTCGACCCCGTCGACGGGTCCGGGCCCGCGCGCTACGCCAAGTGGGTGGCCGCCGGGACGCCCGAGCTCGACCTCGCCGCCGAGGCCGCGCGCCTCGCGTGGGCGGCCGGACGCACGGCGGTCCCGCGCGTCGTTGACCACGGCACGGACGCCGACGGCGACTGGCTCGTCACCGAGGCGCTCACGGGCACGTCGGCGGTCGACGCGCGCTGGGTCGCCGAGCCAGCGACGGCCGCGCGCGCGATCGGTCGGGGCCTGCGCGTCCTGCACGACGCGCTGCCCGTCGACGAGTGCCCGTTCGCCTGGGGAGTCCAGGTGCGGGTCGCCCAGGCCGACGCCCGTCTCGCCGGGGGCAGCGGCCCGCACGAGTGGTTCCCCGAGCACCGCGGCCTCACCGCCGCTGCGGCGCGGTCCGTGCTCGACGCGCCGCCCGCCGTCGACCGCCTCGTCGTGTGCCACGGCGACGCGTGCGCGCCCAACACGCTCCTGCACGACGACGGCACGTTCGCCGCGCACGTCGACCTCGGCTCGCTGGGGGTCGCCGACCGCTGGGCCGACCTCGCGGTCGCGGCCTGGAGCACCGAGTGGAACTACGGCCCCGGGTACGACGGCGAGGTGTACGCGGGCTACGGCGTCGAGCCCGACCCCGAGCGCATCGCCTTCTACCGGCTCCTGTGGGACATGTCCTGACCCCCACGTCGAGCGGTGGGAGGCGGGCCGCTCACCGCCGCGGCTGGTGGGCGGGGACGCCGAGCGCGGCCTGGTCGGCCGTCTCGGTGATGCGGCGCGCACGGGTGTCCGCGCGGCGCGCCTCGACGATCCACCCCAGGATCGAGCGTCGTGCTCCCGGCGTGAAGGCGTCGAACCGCTCGCGTGCCGCGGGCCGGTCCGCGAGCGCCGCGGCGAGGTCGTCGGGCACGACGAGCGCCTCGGCGTCGTCGTGCCGGGTCCAGGACCCGTCGGCCCGTGCCGCCTCGACGACGGCACGGCCGGCGTCGGTCAGGCGTCCGTCGGCCTCGATGCGCGCGACGCGCTCCTTGCTGAGCCGGGTCCACCGGCTGCCGGGCCGGCGTCGGGTGAACCACAGCGCGTGGCGGTCGGCGTCGACGGTCGACGCCTGCCCGTCGATCCAGCCGTAGGACAGCGCCTCCTCGATCCAGGGCTCGTACCCGAACGTCTCCCGACCGCTCGCCCGGCGCCACGTCACGAGCCACACGCCCGGGTCGGCGTCGTCGTGGTGCTCGGCGAGCCAGGCGCGCCACGCCGCGGGTGTCTCGGCGTGGAACGCGGGCCGCCCGCGGTACTCGTCGGTCACGTGCGCCTCCGTCGTCGGTGGAGGCTCCAGCGTGCCCGGTGCCGCACGGTGACGCCAGGGCGGTCCGCCGTCGAGCCACCTGACAGACTCTCCCTGTGACCACCACGACCGGCCGGACCCCTTCGTTGCTCGCCCACGTCCCCGCGCCCACGGGTGGCGCCCCGGACCCGGACGCGCTGTACGAGGGCTTCACGACGTGGGCGACCGAGCAGGGCCTGGAGCTGTACCCGCACCAGAGCGAGGCGCTCATCGAGCTCGTGTCCGGGTCGCACGTGATCCTCGCGACGCCCACCGGCTCGGGGAAGTCGCTCGTCGCGATGGGCGCGCAGTTCGCCGCGCTCGCGGCGCACCGTTCCGGACGAGGGGGCCGCACCTACTACACGGCGCCTCTCAAGGCGCTCGTCAGCGAGAAGTTCTTCGCGCTCGTCGCGGCGTTCGGGTCGAAGAACGTCGGCATGATGACCGGCGACTCGGCGGTGAACCCGGACGCGCCGATCATCTGCTGCACCGCCGAGATCCTCGCCAACCTCGCGCTGCGCCGCGGCGCGGGCGACACCGACGGCCGACCGGGTGCGGACGACCACGCGATCTCCCAGGTCGTCATGGACGAGTTCCACTTCTACGCCGACCCGCAGCGCGGCTGGGCCTGGCAGGTGCCGCTGCTCGAGCTGACGGACACGCAGTTCCTCCTCATGTCCGCGACGCTCGGCGACACGTCGCGCTTCGTCGAGGAGATCGAGGAGCGCACCGGGCGGCCCGTCGCCGAGGTCACGACGGCCGAGCGCCCGGTGCCCCTGCACTTCTCCTACGTCGTCGAGCCGCTCACCGAGGTCATCGAGGAGCTCGTGACGACGCGCCGCTCGCCGGTGTACGTCGTGCACTTCACGCAGAAGGACGCGGTCGAGCGCGCACAGTCGCTGTTGTCCATGAACGTCGCGTCGCGGGCCGAGAAGGACGCGATCGCCGCCGAGCTCGGCGACTTCCGCTTCGGGACGGGCTTCGGGAAGACGCTGAGCAAGTTCCTGCGGCACGGCGTGGGCGTGCACCACGCGGGCATGCTGCCGAAGTACCGGCGCCTCGTCGAGCGCCTCACGCAGTCTGGCCTGCTCAAGGTCGTGTGCGGCACGGACACGCTCGGTGTGGGCATCAACGTGCCCATCCGCACGGTCCTGCTCACGAGCCTCGTGAAGTTCGACGGCGAGCGCATGCGCCACCTCACCGCGCGCGAGTTCCACCAGATCGCGGGCCGCGCGGGTCGCGCCGGCTACGACACCGTGGGCGAGGTGCTCGTCATGGCCCCCGAGCACGTCATCGAGAACCGCAAGATGCTCGCCAAGGCCGGCGACGACCCGAAGAAGCTCAAGAAGATCGTCCGCAAGAAGGCGCCCCAGGGGTCCGTGAACTGGACCGACGCGACGTTCGAGCGGCTGCGCGACGCCGACCCCGAGCCCCTCACGAGCCACTTCCGCGTCACGCACGCGATGGTCCTCAACGTGCTCGCGCGCTCGCAGCGCGGTGAGGACCCGGTCGCCGCGATGGCGCACCTGCTCCTCGCGAACCACGACTCCGAGTCCCAGCGCCGTGAGCACGTGCGTCAGACGTTCCGCGTCTACCGGTCCCTGCGCGTCGCGGGGATCGTCGAGCGTGTGCGCGTCCCGGACGCCACGCGCCCCGCCGGGTACCGTCCGAGCGTGCGGCTGACCGTCGACGTGCCGCGCGACTTCGCGCTCAACCAGCCGCTCTCGCCGTTCGCGCTCGCCGCCCTGGACCTCCTGGACGTCGCGAGCCCGAGCCACGCGCTCGACGTCGTCTCCGTCATCGAGGCGACGCTCGACGACCCGCGCCAGGTGCTCTACGCGCAGCAGAACGCCGCGAAGGGCGAGGCGGTCGCCGCGATGAAGGCCGAGGGCTACGAGTACGAGGAGCGCATGGCGCTGCTCGAGGAGATCACCTGGCCGAAGCCGCTCGAGGAGCTGCTCGCGCCCGCCTTCGCGATGTACAAGCGGACGAACCCGTGGGTCGCCGACGCCGAGCTCTCGCCGAAGTCCGTCGTGCGCGACATGGTGGAGCGGGCCATGACGTTCACGGAGTTCGTGTCCGTGTACGGGCTCGAGCGCACGGAGGGCGTCGTGCTGCGCTACCTCGCCGACGCGTACCGCGCGCTGCGCCAGGTGGTGCCCGAGGAGCACCGGACGGAGGACGTGCACGAGATCGTCGAGTGGCTCGGCGAGGTCGTGCGCGGCACCGACTCGTCGCTGCTCGACGAGTGGGAGCGGCTGTCGCGCCCGGTCGACGACGACGCCGACGACCTCGTGGGTGACGGGCCGCTCTCGGGGACGGGCGAGGAGGCCCCGGCACGGCCCGTCACCGGCAACCCGCGCGCGTTCCGCCGCCTCGTGCGCAACGCGATGTTCCGGCGCGTCGAGCTCGCCGCGCGCGAGGACTACCGGGCGCTCGCCGCGCTCGACGGCGCGAGCGGCTGGGACGCCGACGCGTGGGGCGACGCGCTCGACCCGCTGTTCGACGCGCAGGGCGACGACGCGGTCGGCATCGGCCCGAGCGCGCGCGCCGCCGCGCTGTTCCAGGTGGTCGAGGCGGGCGGGGAGGTCCCGCCGGGCCACGAGGGCCCGACGGCGGACCACGCGCCCGGCGGTGTCGTCCCGACGGGCACGTGGCTGGTCCGGCAGGTGCTCGACGACCCGGCGGGCGACCACGACTGGGCGATCACCGCGTCGGTCGACCTCGCGGCGAGCGACGAGGCCGGCGCCCCCGTGATCACGGTCCTCGCCGTCGGCCCTCTCTAGAGCCCCCCGAGCAGAGACGCCCGATCGCCCGCGCTACACCGCCGCGACGGGCAGCAGCCCCCGCTCGCCGAAGACCTTCTTCGCGACGGTCGTCGCGTTGATCGCGCGTGGGAAGCCGCAGTAGACCGCCGACTGCAGGAGCGCCTCGACGACCTCCGGCGGTGTGAGCCCGGCGTCCAGCGCGGCGTTGACGTGGATCTCGAGCTGCGGCTCGCAGCCGCCGAGCGCGGTCAGCATCCCGAGCGTGACGAGCTGCCGGTCCCTGGGCTCCAGGCCGGGGCGGGCGTAGATCTCGCCGTAGGCCCAGGCCGAGACCTGGTGCTCGAGCTCGGGAGAGACGTCCGCCAGCGCGTCGATGCCCGCGGCGCCCGTCGGGCCGCTGACCGCGTCGAACAGCGCCCTGCCGTGCTCGTAGCGCTCTGTGCGGGTCGTCGCCTCGTCCATGGTCGCTCCTTCGGTCGGTTCCGTCAGGGGACACGGAGGAGCGACGCTGCATCCCCTGCATCACGCCGAGCAGGCTAGGGGGTGCAGCACACCTCGCGTCAAGAGCGTCAGGCGTTCCGCGCGCCGTCGTCGCGACGACGGTCCCGCCGATCAGGCAGACGGCGGAACCCCGCCGACTCGTAGGTCGCGACGGCGGCGACGAGAGAGCGAGGCGTCGCGACGACGGCGCTGGACGCGCCCAGCCCATGGAGGGCGCTCGCGGCGGCGGTCGTGACCGCGCGCCCGTAGCCGTGACCGCGGTGGCCCGGGTGCACCCCCATCGGCTCGATCAGGCCGGGCCGCCCGGGGCCGGCGGACCACACCGCGACGACCGCCACCGCTGTCCCGTTCAGCGACGCAGACGCGGACGCCGGGCCGTCGTACGCGACGAGGCACCGCGCGTCGGTGAAGGGCAGCCCGGCCGCCATCGCGTACCAGCGCTCGTCCGTGGCCGTCGACCCGTCGAACGACACGCGCAGCACCTCGGTCCACACGGGCACCCGGTCCGGACCCACGTCCTCGACCCGGATCCCCGGGTCCTCCACCGGCGCGGCGAGGTCGCGCCGCAGCACCGCCCACGGCTCGTCGGCACGCCAGCCGGCGGCGGCCAGGTGCACGTCGACCAGCGCCCCGACGGGTGCCTCGACGGACGCCGCCCCCTCCCCCAGCACGCCGCGCCCGGGGTGCGACACGTCCTCGACGAGCCGCTCGGCCAGCGCGACGTCGTCCAGCGCGTCGGGAGCGACGGCCACACGGAGCAGGTCCGGGCCGTCGAGCAGCCCGACGGCCACCAGGCGCCCGTCCCGGCGCCACGTGCGGACGGCCCCGGCCGTCGCGTCAGCCCCGAACCGCCAGAACCACCCGAGGTCACCGGGGTGGAGCTGGAACGGCTCGTCGTCGTCCTGCCACGACCGCAGGACGTCGACGACCTCCCCGAGGCCGTCGACGTCCGGGGTCGCTGTCACGATGGTCATGGGCCGATCACACACCACGACGACGTCCGCTCGCGCCCTGATTCCTGACGCTGCGCTCAGCGCAGGTCGAGGCGCATGACCCGGCGCCGCGTCGTCGGGCGCGCGACCTCCTCGAGGCCCGCGGCGCGGAACGCCTGGACGCTGCCCACGGAGTTCTCGCCCCACGTCACGGGCGCACCGGACGGTTCGACGATCGGGTAGCCCTCGACCGCCGCCGCGCCGCGCTCGCGCGCGAAGCCGACGGCGGCGCGCGCGAGGTCGTACGTCAGACCGAGGCCGCGGAACCCCGCTCGCACGACGAAGCACGCGACCGCCCACACCTCCGGGTCGTCCTTGTCCTGCTCGCCTCCCGCGGGACGACCCTTCCACGGCACCGGGCTGCCGCGCAGGCGCCGGTACGACGGCCGAGGCCCCACCGCGACCCACCCCACCGGCTCGCCG
The DNA here is from genome assembly GCF_051294865.1 of Cellulosimicrobium sp. PMB13. Lineage (NCBI taxonomy): Bacteria > Bacillati > Actinomycetota > Actinomycetes > Micrococcales > Promicromonosporaceae > Cellulosimicrobium > Cellulosimicrobium sp. PMB13. The sequence goes on from NZ_CP145910.1 coordinate 3,806,585, forward strand.
TCGAGGTAGGCGACGAGACCACTCGTCGCGGGCGCGTCGGGGTCGCCGCAGCTCGTCTGCTCGTGCAGCAGCCGCGCACGCTCCTCGGGCGGGGTGGCGTACCAGACGCGATCACCGAGGACCTGCCGCTGGCACCAGCACGCCGCCGGGTACCCCCGCTCGCCGAACACGGCGACGAGGTCGTCCCAGCTCGCCTCGTTCGCTGGCCGCACGTCGACGACGCCCTGCGGCACGGTCGCTCTCGTCACGCGCCCGACGCTACGCCGCGCGTCCCCCACGGGCCCGGTGGCGCAGCACCTACCGTGGCCCCATGGACGACGTCGCACCCCCCGGTGCCGGCAGCGGCATGCCGCACACCGGCGAGCCGCACGACCGGGAGAGCACGGGCAGCCGGCTCAACCGCCTGCGGGCCGGGGTGCTCGGGGCGAACGACGGGATCGTGTCGACGGCCGGCGTCGTCGTCGGGGTCGCGGCGACGAGCACGTCGATCCCGGTCATCGCGACGGCCGGCGGCGCGGCGCTCCTCGCCGGCGCGCTCTCGATGGCCGCGGGCGAGTACGTGTCGGTGAGCACGCAGCGCGACACGGAGAGGGCGCTGCTCGCCACGGAGCGCCGCGAGCTCGCGGAGATGCCCGCCCAGGAGCTCGACGAGCTCGCCGGGCTCTACGAGGCGAAAGGGCTCACGCCGGACCTCGCGCGGGAGGTGGCCGTCCAGCTCACGGAGCGCGACGCGCTCGCCGCGCACGCGGACGCCGAGCTGCACCTCGACCCGGACGAGCTGACGAGCCCCTGGGAGGCCGCGGGCGCCTCGGTCGCCTCGTTCACGGTCGGCGGGCTGCTCCCGCTCGCGGCCGTCCTCCTCGCGCCGGCGCCTTGGCGCGTCCCGGTGACCTTCGTCGCGGTCGTCCTCGCCCTCGTCCTCACGGGCTGGGGGTCCGCCCGGCTGGGCCAGGCCCCGACCCGTCGCGCCACGGTCCGGACCGTCGTCGGCGGCGCGCTCGCGATGGCCGTCACCTACGGGATCGGCTCGCTCGTCGACGTGAACGTGTAGCCGCGCTGCCGTCATCGCTGGGGCAGAATCGGTCCGTGGCCAAGAAGTCGAAGTCGTCCGCGCACGCCGGCACGCCCGCCGTCGTGCTCCTCGACCGCGAGGGCGTCGCGTACACGCTGCACCCGTACGAGCACGACCCGTCGAGCGACCTGAGCTACGGGATGGAGGCCGCCGCCGCGATCGGCGCCGCACCGGAACAGGTGTTCAAGACGCTGCTCGCGACGGTCGACGGCGGCCCGCTCGTCGTCGGCATCGTGCCCGTCGACCGCCAGCTCGACCTCAAGGCGCTCGCGCACGCCGCCGGAGGCAAGAAGGCGACGATGGCCGAGCCCGCGGCGGCCGAGCGGGCGACGGGGTACGTCGTGGGCGGCATCTCGCCGCTCGGGCAGAAGCAGCGGCACCGCACGGTGCTCGACGAGAGCGCGCTCGGGTTCGACGTCGTCTACGTCTCGGGCGGGCGGCGGGGCCTCGACGTCGGCCTCTCCTCCGCCGACCTGCTCCGCCTCACGGCCGGCACCACGGCCCCGATCGCGAGATAGAACCCGCGGTCGCGAGGTAGAACGCTGGGCGTTCTACCTCGCGACGGGACGTTCTACCTCGCGCGGGCGTCAGTTGCCGTAGGCGGCGAACGGCGCGTCCGTCGGCACGATGTCCTTGCCCAGAGGCAGGAGCGAGACCGGGATCATCTTGAGGTTCGCGATGCCCAGCGGGATGCCGATGATCGAGACGAACAGCGGGATGGCGGTGACGACGTGCCCGATCGCGAGCCAGATGCCCGCGACGATCACCCAGATGACGTTGCCGATCGTCGACCACGCCCCGGCCGTCGGCTTGTCGACGACCGTGCGCCCGAACGGCCACAGCGCGTACCCCGCGATGCGGAAGCTCGCGATGCCGAAGGGGATCGTGACGATGAGCACGCAGCAGATGATGCCCGCGGCGACGTAGCCGAGCGCGAGCCAGAAGCCGGCGAGCACGAGCCAGATGATGTTGAGCAGGGTCTTCACCGGCCCATCCTCGCGCACGACGCCCACGCCCAGCATCGGGGAGACCCCTGGCCCGACCCTGAGCGGCACCAAACCTAGACTGGTCCGCATGCCCGACGCCGTCTCCTCCTCGTCCCTCGACCTCGCCGGACGCGTCGCGCAGAACGTCGCCGCGGTGCGGTCCCGGATCGACGCGGCGGCCCGCGCGGCGGGACGCGAGCCGTCCGGCGTCCGGCTCCTCGTCGCGACGAAGTCGCAGTCGGCCGAGGCCGTCCGCGCCGTCGTCGCGGCGGGCGTCGACCTCGTCGGGGAGAACCGGGTCCAGGAGCTCGTGGCCAAGGCGCCCGAGATCGCGGACCTCGTCGCCGCCGGGCGCGTGGAGGTCCACATGATCGGCCATCTGCAGCGGAACAAGGTGAACCAGGTGCTCGCGACGGCCTCGGGCGTCGAGAGCGTCGACTCGCTCGCGCTCGCCGCGGCGCTGTCGGCCCGTTGCGCGCGCGACGACCGCACGCTCGACGTCCTCGTCCAGGTCAACGTGTCGGGCGAGACGTCGAAGGCGGGGGTGGTGCCCGACGACGCCCCGCGCCTCGCGCACGACGTCGCCGCGCTCCCGGGGCTGCGGCTCACGGGGTTCATGACGATCGGCGCGAACTCGCCGGACGAAGCGCTGGTGCGCGCTGGGTTCGCGCGACTGCGCGAGGTGCGGGACGCCGTCGTGCGCTCGGGTGCGCCGGGGAGCGAGACGGCCCGTGACCTCTCCATGGGGATGACCGGCGACCTGGAGCTCGCGATCGCGGAGGGCGCGACGATCGTCCGTGTCGGGACCGCCGTCTTCGGCCCACGGCCCGCCCCGCCGGACAACACGGTTCCGTCGCCGAGGTAGGACGAGCGGGGCCCGGAACTCAGTGCAGGGGCAGGGCTCCCAGCCGGGCGAGCGCGTCGCGCACGCCGGCGACGCCGTCGCCCCGCAGCGCGTCGCGCGCCTCGTCGACGTCGGCACCGGCGAGCAGCATGACGAGCGCGACGTGCACCTCGCCGTCCGCGGTGTGCAGCACCTCCTCGCACGCCTCGGGCTCGAGCCCGGTCGCCTGGACGAGCATGCGCACGATGCGGGCGCGCAGCTTCTGGTTGGTGGGGCGCACGTCGATCATGAGGTTCGAGTACGTCTTGCCGAGCCGGATCATCGTCGCAGTCGAGAACGTGTTGAGCACGAGCTTCTGCGCGGTCGCGGCCTTCATGCGCGTCGATCCCGTGACGACCTCCGGCCCGGTGTCCACGAGGATCGCGACGTCCACGCCGTGCGCGAGCGTCGCGTGCGGGTTGGCCGACACGAGCACGGTCCGGGCGCTGCGCTCCCGCGCGACGTCGAGGGCACCGCGCACGTACGGGGTGCGGCCGCTCGCGGCGAGACCCACCACGACGTCGTGCGGGCCGACGGCGTCGACGTCGCGCCGACCCAGCTCGACGTCGTCCTCGGCGCCCTCGACCGCGAGCATCATGGCCCCGACCCCGCCCGCGAGGTGCGCGACGAACCACTCCTCCCCCACGCCGTAGGTCGGCAGCAGCTCGACCGCGTCGAGCACGCCGAGCCGTCCCGACGTCCCGGAGCCCACGTAGTGCACGCGTCCGCCGGCTCGCAGCGCCTCGACCGCGAGGTCGACCGCCTCGGCGATCCGGTCCTGCTGCGCTCGCACCGCGTCCGCGACCGTCGCGTCCTCGTCCGTGATGCGGCGCACGACGTCCGCCGTCGGCAGCAGGTCGACGTCCGTGGTGCGGGGGTTGCGCTCCTCGGTCGGCGACGCGAGGCGCAGCAGGTCGTGCCAGTCCTCCGTGGTCGTCGTGGGGTCGGTCATCGGGTGCTTCCCTTCGTCGGTCCCGGCGTCGGGCCCGGATCCCGCGGGACGAGCCCCCGCGGCGAGCTGGTGAGGACCATCCGGCGCACGGGCGTCGTCGCGGCGGGCCACGGCAGCGGTCCCGCGGGCGTGAGCGAACCCAGCACGACGGCGCGCCGCGCCCCGGTCGCCCGACGCCGGTGCTCACCCTGCGCGGTGCCGGGCAGTCCGTGCGCGGAGAGGAACCCGAGCAGCGCGAAGAGGTAGGCCTCCTTGGCGTCGACCGGCAGGCCGAGCTCGTCCGACGTCACGACGGCGCACCCGGGGTGGACGCGCCGGTCGAGCGCGGCCCGCAGCCGCTCCACCAGCACGGGGTTGCGCGCGCCGCCGCCAGAGACGACGACGCGGCGCACGTCGCGGCCTGCGAGCGCGTCGGCGACGCTCGCGGCCGTGAGCTCGGTGATCGTCGCGACGAGGTCCGGCCCCGTGAGATCGGGCCGCACCGCGGCGAGGCGACGCCGGACGTACGTGGCGTCGAAGAGCTCTCGACCCGTGGACTTCGGCGCGGGCGCGGAGAAGTACGGGTCGTCGAGCAGCGCCGCGAGCGCGACCTCGTCGACCGTGCCCTGCGCCGCGAGCGCGCCGTCGCGGTCGTACGCGAGCCGGCCGTCGGTGAGCTCGGCGACGGCGACGTCGAGCAGGCAGTTGCCGGGGCCGGTGTCCCAGCCGGTGACCGGGTCGTCGACCCGTCCGACGAGCGTGACGTTCGCGATGCCGCCGACGTTGAGCGCCGCCGTGAGTCCGTCGTCCGGCGCGGCGGGGTCGCTCCCGAGCCACAGCGCGTCGAGCACGCTGACGAGCGGGGCGCCGTGACCGCCGGCCGCGACGTCGGCGACGCGGAAGTCGCTGACCACCGGCCGCTTGACGTGCTCGGCGATCCAGGCGGCGCTGCCGAGCTGGAGCGTCCCGCGCGTCCTCGCCCCGACGACCCAGTGGTAGATCGTCTGCCCGTGGGAGGCGACGAGGTCGGCGTCCCCGCCCGCGACGTCGTCGATCGCGCGACGCCCGGCGCGCCCGAGCTCCTGGCCGATGAGCGTGTCGAGCTGTGCGACCTCCGCGACGTCGACCGCGGCGGGCGGGAGCGCCTTGAGGATCCGCTCGCGCAGCGCCGCCGGCCAGGCGTACTCGGTGTGGCCGAGCGGCCGCATCCGCAGCACGCCGTCGGGGGCGAGCGAGAGGTCGGCGGCGGCGGCGTCGATGGCGTCGACCGACGTGCCGGAGGACAGACCGAGGACGATCACGGGGTCACCTCCGCGTCGGGGCGGTCGGCCACGTCGCGGGGTCCGGCTCCGACGAGGAGCCCGACGGCGGCCCGTGCGTTCGCGCGTCCGGTCCCGCACGCGACGACCACCGCGGCGGGCATGGTGCCGCCCGCTCCGGGGGGGCTGAACCACTGCTCGGCGGCGCCCGGGAACCCGGTGTGCACGACGACCAGGTCCGGCCGCGCCGCGAGGAGCGCGTCGAGGCGCGCGCGCTCGCGCGAGCCCGGCACGGGCTCGCGCGTGAGGACCACGAGCGGCCGGTCGGAGGCGGTGACGTCGGCGAGGACGCGCGACCACGCGTCGTCGCCCGCGGGCCTCAGGTGCCGCACGACGCCCGGGGTGAACGCCTCGTCCAGCGCGCGCTGCACGTGCTGCGCGGTGCGGCCTGCGGCGTGGTCGAAGCGCAGGCGCAGGTCGACGACGTCGGGCACGCCTGTCAGCGGGAGCGGCGGCGGTCCGCTCGGGGTCGGCCCGGTCGCGCGCGCTCCGTGCTGCCCCGTCGCGACGCCGGAGTCATGCACCGCGAGGACGTGGACGGCACGAGCGGCGGCGTCCGCCCCCACGCTCTCGAGGTCCGCGAGCGCCGCGAGGGCCGCCTCGGGCGAGCAGACCTCGCCGGACGCTGCCTGGCGCGTCCGGATCGCGGCGAGGGCCCCGGCGGTGCGCGCCGCGGACGCCCGCAGCCGGTCGAGCGTCACGCGGCCGGAGGCGACCGCGCGGACGAGGGCGTCCTGCGCCTGCCGGAACAGCGTCTCGTCGTCGCGGCCCACCGTGGTCCCGAGGCAGAGCAGGTCGGCGCCGCCCTCGATCGCGCGGACGGCGACCTCGCCCGCGTCGTGCGGTGCGCCCGCGTACGCCGCGAGGGCTCCCATGTCGAGCGCGTCGGTGACGATCGGGCCGTCGAACCCCAGCGAGCGGGCGAGCTGCGCCACGGCGGGCTCGATCGTCCCGGGCAGCGCGCCGAGGGCCGGGACGACGAGGTGCGCGGTCATGACCGCGTCGAGCCGCTCCTCGGGTGCGGCGGCGGCCCCGACGGTCGCCGCGAACGGCGGCAGGTCGCGGGCGTGGAGCTCGTCGAGGCTCGCGTCGACGACCGGGAGGGACAGGTGGGAGTCGACGTTCGTCGCACCGTGACCGGGGAAGTGCTTGCCGCACGCCCCGACTCCGCCGGCGTGCAGGCCCCGGACGAAGGCGGCGCCGTGCCGCGCGACGAGCGTCGGGTCCGCGCCGAACGAGCGCACGCCGATCACCGGGTTGTCCGGGTCGGAGTTCACGTCCAGGTCGGGCGCGAGGTCGAGGTCGACGCCCGTCGCGGTGAGCAGGCGTCCGAGCGCCCGGCCGACCGTCTCCGTGAGCGTGACGTCGTCGACGACACCGAGCGCCGCGCTGCCGGGGATCCCGGAGCCTGTCACCGCCTCGAGCCGCGACACGTCGCCACCCTCCTCGTCGACCGCGATCAGCAGGTCGGGCGCGACCTCGCGCAGCCGCGCCGACAGGCGCGCGGTGGTCGCGACGTCGGGCGTGTTGTGCCCGAAGTAGAGCACGCCCGCGAGCCCGTGCCGGGCGGCGCCGAGCAGCCACGCCGGTGGTTCGTCGGTGCCCGTGAATCCCGGCAGGAGGACACCGTTCACGGCGCGCAGCACGTCCTCGGACGCGGTCGCGGCGCTCATCCCTTCACCGACCCGGCGGTGAGGCCCGACGACAGGTTGCGCTGGACGAGCACGAAGAAGATCAGCACGGGGAGCGTGATGATCGTCGACGCGGCCATGACCGCGCCCCAGTCGGTGGTGTTCTCGCCGAAGAACTTCTGCAGGCCGATCGGCACCGTGTACTTGCTCGACTGCTGCAGGAACGTCAGCGCGAAGATGAACTCGTTCCACGCGGTGATGAAGGAGAAGACGCTCGTCGCGACGACGCCGGGGGCGACGAGCGGCACGAGGATCCTCCAGAACATCCGGCCCCACGACGCGCCGTCGAGGTACGCGGCCTCCTCGAGCTCGACCGGCACCGCCGCGACGAACCCGCGCAGCGTCCAGATCGCGAAGGGCAGCGCGAACGCCAGGTAGACGACCGTCAGCCCGAGCAGCGAGTTCAGCATGTTGAGGGTGCGCATCTGGAGGAACAGCGGGATGACGAGCGCCTCGAGCGGCACCATCTGCACCATGAGGATGAGGACGAGCATCGACCGGCGGAACCGGAAGCGGAAGCGGCTGACCGCGACGGCCGCGAGCAGCGCGATGATCGACGACGCGAGCACCGTGCCGACGGCGACGAGCACCGAGTTGCGCAGGTACTGGCCGAAGCCGCCGTCGTCGATCACCGTGAGGAAGTTGTCCCACGTGACGCCCGCCGGCAGCAGCCGGGCGCCGCGCGTCGCGGCCTCGGGGTCGATCGCGGACGAGAACATCCAGTACGCCGGGAACAGCGAGAACAGCAGCAGCGCGACCATGCCGGCGGTCTTCGCCGCGGCGGACCCGGGCCGGCGGCGGTGCGCGCGCAGGACCTGCGCCTCGCGGTCGAGGGTCGGGGCGCTCACAGCTCCTCCTCCTTGAACAGGGTGCGCAGGTACACGAGCGTGATGCCGAGCAGGATGAGGGTGAGGAGCACGGCGATCGCCGAGCCCATGCCGTACTTGCCCTGCGCGAACGACTCGATGTACGACCACACGCCGAGGTTGAACACGTCCTTGTTGCCGCCGTTGCCGCCGGGCATCAGATAGATCTGCGTGAAGACCTTGAAGTCCCAGATGGTCGACAGGATCGTCACGACCGCGAACACCGGGCGCAGGATCGGCGCGGTGATGGACCAGAAGCGGCGCCACGCCGACGCACCGTCGACCTTGGCGGCCTCGTGCAGCTCGTGCGGGATGGTCATGAGGCCGGCGAGCACGGTGATCGCGACGAACGGGAAGCCGTGGTGCACGACGTTGAGCGTCGCGATCGCGTAGAACGACAGCCGCTCGGTGAACCAGTTCACCGTCCCGGGCTCGATCGCGCCGACGCCCTCGAGGACGGAGGCGACGAGGCCGTTGAGCGGGTCGAAGATCCAGATCCACACGTACGTGCCCGTGATGGCGGGCACGGCCCAGGCGACCATGATCGCCGTCGCGCCGAGACCCCTCCACACCGGTCCCAGGGTGTTGAGGAACAGCGCCACCGCCGTGCCGAGCACCACGGTGAGCACGACGCACGCGAGCGCGAAGAGCACGGTGTTCGGCAGGACGACGGTCCACAGGTAGCTGTCGCCGAGGATGTCGGCGTAGTTCTGCAGCCCGATCCAGTTCGACTCGCCGCTCGCGATCTGCCGCAGCCCGTAGTCCTGCAGGGACAGCAGGACGACCCGCACGAGCGGCCACAGGAGCAGCACGCCGAGCACCACGAGCGCCGGGCCGAGCAGCAGCCAGGGCCGCAGCGCGGACCGGTGCCCGCGCCCTGGTCGGCGGCGGGGAGGGTAGGTCGGGGTGGTGGCCGACGGCGCCGGGGTCCCCGGTCCTGCGGGGTCCACGGAGGCGCCGGGAGCGGCTCTCAGGTCTGCCATGGTCGTCCTTGCGTGTCGTGCGGGGCGCGGCGGCCGTGCGGAGGGTTGCCGGCGAGACGACGGGCGCCGGGTCGCGGGATGGCCGCGGCCCGGCGCCGGTCGCGCCCGGTCAGGAACCGAACGTCTCGTCCATGTCGGCGGCGGCGGTGTCGGCCGCCTCCTGGACGCTCGCACTGCCGGAGAGGATCGACTGGAGCATCGTCTCCAGCGTCTTCTTGCCCTGGATCTGCCCGTACAGCGGCGTCACCGGCACGGAGCGGCCGGCCTCGACCATCTGCTCGGCGAACGGCGCCACCAGCGGGTCGTCCTCCTCGATGACCTTCTCGAGGAGCGACGTCTGGCCCGGGAAGTAGCCGGACTGCTGCCCCCACTCCTCCGCGAGCTCGCCCGTCGTCATCATCTCGACGAACTCCCAGGCGAGGTCCTGCTTGTCGCTCTCGGCGAAGACGCCGAGGTGCGAGCCGCCGAGGAAGGAGTCGGACAGACCGTCGGTCTGGCCGGGGATCGGGAAGGCGCCGATCTTGCCCTCCATGTCGGGGACGTCGGCGACGATCTTCCCCGGGGTCCACGAGCCGGAGATCATCATGCCGACCTGGCCCTGCTCGAACGCGGCGAGGAGGTCCGTCTCCTTCCACGTCGTCGCGGCGGCCGTCGAGAAGCCGTGCTCCGTCGCGAGGCCGGTGTAGAACTCGAGCCCTTCGACCGACTCCGGGGAGCTGATCTCCGAGGTCCAGGTGTCGCCGTCCTGCGTCGCGAGGTCGCCGCCGGCGCCCCAGATGAACGGCATCGCGCCGTACTGGCTGTCACCCGCGACGGGGAACGGGATGATCTCCGGGTTCGCGGCCTTGAGCGCGTCGGCCGCCGCGACGAGCTCGTCCCACGAGGTCGGGGGCTCGATGCCCGCGGCCTCGAACAGGTCGGTGCGGTAGACGATCGACCGGACGCCCGCGTACCACGGCATGCCGTAGATCCCGCCGTCCAGGGTCGCCGACTCGACGAGCCCCGGGACGAGGTCCTCCTCGAGCCCGGCCTCCGAGATCTTGTCGGTGAGGTCCGTGAGCGCACCGACCTCGGCGAACTCGCCGGTCCACGTGGTGCCGACCTCGGCGACGTCGGGCGTGGTGCCGCCCGCGATGGAGGTCGTGAACTTGTCGTGGGCGCTGGCCCACGGCTGGAACTCGATCTGGAGGTCGGCGCCGGTCTCTTCCTTGAAAGCGGTCGTCACCTCGTCGAAGAACGCGTCGGCGTCCGGGTTGGTGCCCTCCATGATCCAGACGGTGAGGGTCTCGCCCGTGTAGTCGCCGGAGCCGGAGTCCGCGGAGCTGTCCGCGTCACCGCCGCCGTCCGACCCGCCGCACGCGGTCAGCCCGAGTGCGAGGAGGAGGGTGCCCGTGACGGCCACCGTGCTGCGTCGCTGCATGCTGTGACACTTCCTTTCTGGTCGGCCGCTGGGGGGACGGCCGGGTCGTGTGCCCAGATGTGCCGCGCGCTGCCGAGACGGCCGGCGCGGCGTGAAACTTACTTCCACCAGTGGACGTATGCGTGAAGATTACTGCCACCGCGGCGCGAACGGAAGCACGGAGCGCAGATGTTGCGCGATCTTGACCATCGCTGGCCCCCCGAGGCGCTCCCTGCCGCGGCGCTGCGGCGTGGCGGGCACCGGAAGCGCGTCAGGGGACGCGCGAGGTCCACTCCGGCGTCGAGAACTTCGACCGCGCGAGCTCCTCGGCCTGTGCGCGCTCCTCGGGCGTGACCTTGCCCTCGACCGTGCGGTAGCGCGAGCGGAAGTGCGCCTTGAACGCCTCGATGACGTCCACGCGCGCCATGCCCGTCTGCGAGCGCACGGGGTCGACCCGCTTGTTCGCGCTCTTCGTGCCCTTGTCCGACAGCTTCTCGCGCCCGATGCGGAGCACCTCGGTCATCTTGTCGGCGTCGATGTCGTACGCCATCGTCACGTGGTGGAGCACCGCTCCCCCGCGCAGGCGCTTCTGTGCCGCCCCGGCGATCTTGCCCGCCGGCGACGCGATGTCGTTGAGCGGCTTGTACGTCGCCTCCACGCCGACGTCGGCGAGCGCGCCGAGCACCCAGTCGTCGAGGAACGCGTACGACCGCTCGAAGCTCAGCCCCTCGACGAGCGATGCCGGCACGTACAGCGAGTACGTGATCGTGTTGCCGGGCTCGACGAACATCGCCCCGCCGCCCGAGATCCGGCGCACCACCGTGACGCCGTGCCGCGCCGCCCCTTCCAGGTCGACCTCGTTGCGCAGCGACTGGAACGACCCGATGATCACGGCGGGCGACGCCCACTCCCAGATCCGCAGGGTCGGCCCGCGCCGGCCGGCGTCCAGCTCCTCGGTGAGCACCTGGTCGAGCGCGAGGTGCATCGCCGGGGACTCGGGCCCCTCGTGGATCACCTCGAACTCGTGGTCGTGCCACCCCGTCGCGTGACCGAGCGCCCGACGCACCGCGATCGCGACGGCCTCGGGCGAGAACCCGACCATCGTCACGCCGTCGCCGAGCACGCCCTGGACGGCGTTCGCCAGCTGCGCCACGGTCGCCGACTCCGGCATCCCGGTCAGCGCGCCGTCGATGTCCTCGAGCGCGTCGTCGGGCTCGAGGAAGAAGTCGCCGCTCACCGCGACACGGGCGAGCCGCCCCTCCTCTACCTCGACGTCGACCGCTACGAGCTTGCCACCGGGGACCTTGTACTCACCACGCACCCGCCCAGCCTAAGCCCGGCCCGACAGACCCGGCCGCCCGACGTCGGGCCCGACGCGGTACGACCTCTCGCACCACGGCTCTACCTCGCACACCACGGCACTACTTCGCGGACCACGGTTCTATCTCGCGAGACAAGGTGACGGACGAGCGGGCGGGCCGGAGGGGGCGGGGTCGCGGGTCGTGGTGGGTCTGGCGGGAGGCCGCGAGGCACGAGCGGCCGGATGGTAGACCCGCGACCCCGCCCGCGGACGCCCGCCCGCGAAAGCCCGCCCGCGAACCCTCACGGCAGTGAGCTCAGCGGGGCTCGACCCCCGCGTGCACGAGCCCGAAGATCGCCGAGTCCGTCAACGCCTCCCACGCCGCCTCGATGAGGTTCGGGCCGACCCCGACGGTGGACCACGACGACGCGCCGTCGGTCGTCTCGATGAGCACCCGCGTGATCGCGTCGGTGCCCTGCTCGGTGTCGAGGATCCGGACCTTGAAGTCGATGAGCTCGAACGCCTCGATCTCGGGGTAGACGCGCGTGAGTGCGAGGCGCAGCGCGTGGTCGAGCGCGTTGACAGGGCCGTTGCCCTCGCCGGTCGTGACGATGCGTTCACCGCCGGCGTGCAGCTTGACGGTCGCCTCGGCGGTGGCCTCGGTGCCGCGCGACCCGGTGCGCTCGATGATCGTGCGCCAGCTCTCGACGCGGAAGTACCCGGGGCGCTCTCCCGTCATCTCCTCGCGGAGCAGCAGCTCGAACGACGCGTCGGCGGCCTCGTAGGTGTAGCCGTTCGCCTCGTCGTCCTTGACGCGGTGGGTCACGCGCGTGAGGAGCTCGCTCTGACCCGAGAGGTCGAACCCGAGCTCGCGGCCCTTGAGCTCGATGGACGCACGGCCGGCCATGTCGGAGACGAGCATGCGGATGTCGTTGCCGACGGCCGTCGGGTCGATGTGCTGGTAGAGGTCCGGGTCGACCTTGATGGCGCTCGCGTGCAGCCCGGCCTTGTGCGCGAACGCGCTCGCGCCGACGTACGGCTGGCGCGCGTAGGGCGAGATGTTGGTGATCTCCGAGACGGCGTGCGCGATGCGTGTCGCCTCCTCGAGCCCGTCGCCGGAGAGGGTGCGCAGCCCGTGCTTGAGCTCGAGGTTCGCGACGACGGTCAGCAGGTCGACGTTCCCGGTGCGCTCGCCGTAGCCGTTGACGGTTCCCTGGACGTGCGCGGCGCCTGCCTCGACGGCGGCGAGGGTGTTCCCGACGGCGCAGCCCGAGTCGTTGTGCGCGTGCATCCCGAGCAGCGGGTCTCCCGGGAGCGCGTCCTGCCCGTGCACGAGCCCGACGGCGTCGCGCAGCTCCGTGACGATCTCGCCGACCCAGGTGGGCAGCATGCCGCCGTTGGTGTCGCACAGGGCGACCACCTCGGCGCCGGCGTCGAACGCCGCCTGCACGGCGGCGCGCGTGAAGGCAGGGTCGTGGCGGTAGCCGTCGAAGAAGTGCTCGGCGTCCACGACGACGCGGCGCCCCTCCCCCACGAGGAAGGACACGGTGTCGGTGATCATCGCGAGCCCCTCGTCGGGCGTCGTGCGCAGGGCGCGCTCGACGTGCCGGACGTCGGACTTGGCGACGAGCGTGACGACCGGCGCCTCGGAGTCGAGCAGGGCCCGGACCTGCGGGTCGTCCCACGCGCGAAGGCCCGCCTTGCGCGTCGCGCCGAAGGCGGCCAGCACCGCGTGCTTCAGGTGCAGCTCCTTGGCGGCACGGCGGAAGAACTCGGTGTCCTTGGGCACGGCACCGGGCCAGCCGCCCTCGACGAACCCGACCCCGAGCTCGTCGAGCAGGGGCGCGATCGCCAGCTTGTCCGCGACGGAGAGGTTCATGCCCTCCTGCTGCGCGCCGTCGCGCAGGGTCGTGTCGTAGACGTGGAAGACCCGGGGGCTGCGAGGGTCGGTCCCGGGGGTCGTCACCGAGGTCATGGTGCTTCTTCCTGCCGTTCGTCGGGTGGTGCCGTGCGCTCCCGCTCCCAGGAGGCCGGGTCGAGCCCTCGTGAGGCGACGGGCCCGGCGTTCCGCGTCGTCGGGCGGGGGTGGTGCCCGACAACAAAAAGACCCCCCGAGGGTGCGGGAGGTCTGCGCGTCCGGTGGGTGCTACCGGACGCGCTACTCGATAATGAGCTGGGAGACGAGATGTGTCACAGGGCACATCGTGCCACAGTCCGACAGGATGGACGAGAGCGTCCACCCACTGGGCAGGCCCGTGCAGCGGGCGCGGCTCGGGTGCACGCGACGCGACCGACGGAGGAGTGACGATGAGCGACCCGACACCCGGGTACGACCCGCAGAACCCCCAGACCCGCCGCTACGGCCAACCGCCGGTCCCGCCCGCCGGCGCTGCGCCGGGCCAGCCTCCCGCGCTGCCGCCGACGCACGACCCCCGCGCAGACTTTCCGGAGCCGCAGCGCACCGTGAGCCCCGCCGACCCGCGCCTGACCGTCGAGGCCGGACGCTTCTGGGCGGGTGCGGCCGCGACGGCCCTGGTCGCCGCGCTCATCGGGCTGATCGGCGTCATCGTGTTCGAGCGCATCTTCACGATCGAGCTCGTCCCGCCGCCCGACCTCTTCGCGACCGGCTCCCAGCAGGCCGCGTGGGCGATCGACGGCGCGATCCTCGCGATCCTCGCGGCAGGGCTGCTCCACCTGCTCATCCTCAGCACGCCGCGCCCGCGCGCCTTCTTCGGCTGGATCATGGCGCTCGTCATCGTCGTGATCGCCGTCCTGCCGTTCGCGTGGACGGACGACATGACCGCCGCGGCGCTCTCCGGGCTCATCAACCTTCTCATCGGGATCGCGGTGTGGTCGCTGCTGGCCGGTGTCGCCGGCCGCACCATCGTCCGGCGCCCGGCCGTCTGACCCGCTCCCCCGTGCCCGACGCCGGGGCGCGTCTCCCGGCGGGAGGTGCGCCCCGGCGTCGGGCACGAGCGGGAAGAGGACTCAGGCGAGGCGGCGCAGCCAGCCGTGCCGGTCGGCGGAGCGGCCCGTCTGGATGTCCGTGAGCTCGGTGCGGATCGCCATGGTCAGCTGACCGGCCCCGCCGTCGGCGATGGTCTCGTCGAAGTCGGACCCGGCGAGACGGCCGATCGGCGTGATGACCGCCGCCGTGCCGCACGCGAACACCTCGGTGACGGATCCGTCGCGGATCCCGTCGAGGAGCTCGGCCAGCGGGATGCGGCGCTCGACGACCTCATGGCCGCGGTCCGTGAGGAGCTGGATGATCGACGAGCGCGTCACGCCCTCGAGGATCGAGCCGCTGAGCTCGGGCGTCTCCACGGAACCGTCGGCCCGCACGACGAACACGTTCATGCCGCCGAGCTCCTCGAGGAACGTGCGAGTGCTCGCGTCGAGGAAGCACACCTGCTCGCACCCGTGCTGCTGCGCGACCACCTGCGGCAGGAGGCTCGACGCGTAGTTCCCGCCGCACTTCGCGGCTCCCGTGCCGCCGGCGCCGGCGCGGCTGTACTCGCGGTCGACCCAGATCGACACGGGCTTGACGCCGCCCGAGAAGTAGGGCCCGACGGGCGACGCGATGACGAGGTACTCGGCCTCGAGCGAAGGCCGCACGCCGAGGAACGCCTCCGACGCGTACATGAACGGCCGCAGGTACAGGCTCGCCTCCTCGCCCGTGGGCACCCAGTCGACGTCGGTGCGCACGAGCGCGGTGACGGACCCGACGAAGTCGTCCACGGACAGGGCGGGCAGCGCCAGGCGGTGCGCCGATCGCGCAAACCGGGCGGCGTTCGCCTCCGGACGGAAGGTCCACACGGAGCCGTCGGCGTGCCGGTACGCCTTCATGCCCTCGAAGATCTCCTGCCCGTAGTGCAGGACGGCCGTCGCCGGGTCGATCTGCAGCGGCCCGTACTTCTCGATGCGCCGGTCGACCCACCCGTCGGTCGAGTTCCAGCTGATCCGCGCCATGTGGTCGGTGAAGACCGTGCCGAACTTCGGGGCCGCGATCGCGGCCTCGCGCTCGGCGGGCGGACGGGGTGCGTCCGAGGGGCGCACGTCGAACAGGGCGATGAGGTCCTCCGTCGAGGAGGACGGCTGGTGCTGCGCTGCAAGCGGGGTGCTCATCATGAGGCCTTTCACCTGGCGACCCGGGTGGTCTCCGCCTAGTTTTCCACGACCGCTCGCCCTCTGCGGGCAGCACGACGTCGGGACGGCGTCACCGGGTCAGAACGGGAGGGGTTCCGGTCCGGGGTGACGACGACCGAGGCGTAGAGCCGGGGCCTGCCGGTGCCGGAGCACCGGTCGAGGTCTCAGCCGGCGACGCGAGCGGCGAGCTCGCGGCCCACCTCGGCCGTCGAGCGTACTCGGCCGTCGCGCTCGGCGAGGTCGGCCGCGACGGCCGCCTCGACGCGCTGCGCCTCGTCGCTGAGACCGAGGTGGTCGAGCAGCAGCGCGACGGACAGCACCGTCGCGGTGGGGTCCGCCTTGCCCTGGCCCGCGATGTCCGGCGCGGAGCCGTGGACCGGCTCGAACATCGACGGCGCGGTGCGGTCCGGGTTGATGTTCGCGGACGCCGCGAGACCGATGCCGCCGGTGATCGCCGCGGCCTGGTCGGTGAGGATGTCGCCGAACAGGTTGTCCGTGACGATCACGTCGAACCGCGACGGGTTCGTCGTGAGGAATATGGTCGCGGCGTCGACGTGCAGGTAGTCGGTCGTCACGTCGGGGAAGTCGGCGTTCACGGCCTCGACGGTGCGGCGCCACAGGTGGCCCGCGTGCACGAGGACGTTGTGCTTGTGCACGAGCGTCAGGTGCTTGCGCGGACGGGCCTGGGCGCGGGCGAACGCGTCACGCACGACGCGCTCGACGCCGAACGCGGTGTTGACGGACACCTCGGTCGCGATCTCGTGGGGCGTCCCGGTGCGCAGCGCGCCGCCGTTCCCGACGTACGGGCCCTCGGTCCCCTCGCGCACGACGACGAAGTCGATCTCGCCCGGGTCGGCCAGCGGAGACGTCACGCCGGGGTAGAGCTTGCCCGGGCGCAGGTTGACGTAGTGGTCGAGCGCGAAGCGCAGCTTGAGGAGCAGCCCACGCTCGAGGACGCCGGACGGCACGCTCGGGTCACCGATCGCGCCGAGCAGGATCGCGTCGTGCCCGCGGATCGCCTCGAGGTCGCCGTCGGTCAGGGTCTCCCCCGTCGCGTGCCAGCGCCGCGCACCCAGGTCGAAGGGCGTCGTCGTGACCTTCACGTCCGTACCGGTGAGGACGGACTCGAGCACGGCGAGGCCCTGCTCGACGACCTCGGTCCCGATGCCGTCGCCGGCGACGACTGCCAGATCAATGGTGCGCGTCATGCCCTCGACCCTACGCCGCCAGCCACCCCTCGGGACGCCGGTCTCACGTCTCGGACGGCCTCGGTCGCCCTCCGGCTCGCGCGCGACCGGCTGTGGGAGTTGCGCAAGAAGGCTCCCAGGGGGCACGGTGAGGAAACTTTCCTAATTCCCGTTCGAAGGACGACCGATGACCGTTCCCTCCGCGTCGAGGATCCCCGGGACGCCAGGGCTGCTGCGGACGATCAACGACCGTGCGGCGCTCGAGCTCCTCCTCGACGAAGGGCCCATGACGCGCTCCCGGATCGGCGACCGCACCGGCGTCTCGCGACCGACCGCCTCCCAGATCGTCGCACGGCTCGAGGAGTCGGGCCTCATCGAGGCGACGGGCGTGGTCCAGGGGGCGCGCGGACCGCAGGCCGTCACCTACGCGGCACGCACCGACGTCGTGGTCGGGCTCGCTCTGGACGTCCTGCCCGGCGGAGTCCGGGCCAGCGTCGTGGACGCCCTGGGCCGTCCGCTCGGCGACACCGACGTCCGGTCCGGTCCGGACCGGACCGCGCTCGACGACGTCCGCACCGCACGGCGCGACGCGTGTGCCGCCGCGGGTGTCCCCCAGGAACGCGTCGCGTGCGTCGTCGTCGGCGTGCAAGCAGCGCCCGACCCGCGCAGCGGGGACCTCGCCCTCGTCGGCGAGCTGCCCGGCTGGCCGCGGCACGGGCTGCGCGCCCACCTCGAGAACGCGCTCGGCGTCTCGTTCCGCATCGAGAACGACGTCAACCTCGCCGCCATCGCCGAGCGCGACGCCGGGCGCGAGGACGCCACCTTCAGCCTGCTGTGGCTGGGAGAGGGCATCGGCCTCGGGTCCTGGGTCGACGGCCGGGTCCACCGGGGGACGGCGGGCGGCGCGGGCGAGATCGGCTACCTGCCCGTGCCGGCGCACCACATCGACGACTCGGTGAACGCCCAGGACCTCGTCGGTGGCCTGCGGATCGCCGAGATCGCCGCGCGTGCGGGCCTCCCCGGCGTCGGCGACGCCACGCCCTACGACACGGTGGTCGACGTCCTCGCCCGGCACGTCGGGACACCGGAGACGGACCGCTTCGTCGCCGACCTCGCACGGCGCGTGGCGGTCGTCCTGCAGCCGGTGGTCGCGATCCTCGAGCCCGACACCGTGGTCCTGGGCGGTCCGACCGGTGTCGCAGGGGGCGCGGCGCTCGCGGAGGAGACCGCGCGCCTCCTGCGCACGACCGACCAGGCCACCGGATCGATCGTCACGAGCGCCGTGCCCGAGCTGGCCGTCCTGCGGGGCGCACGCTCCGTCGTCGCGCAGGACGTGCGGGCGCGCCTGCTCGCCGCGGCGGGCCGGCCCGGGCACGCGCCCGCAGCCATGCCCACCGTCTCGGGGTAGTCCTCCGCCTAGCGCGGGTAGCGCAGCTCGAACCGCTCGCACACCACGGGCATGTCCTCGGGCACGTCACGCTCGAGGACTCGCTCGAAGTAGCGGCGGTGCCCCTCGCGCCACGCCTCCAGCGACCCGTCGTCCTCGCCCTCGGCCAGCGCGAAGTCCGCGTCGACGTCACCGAACGGCACGACGTCGACCGTCGTCGTCCGGATGAGCGCCCGCGGGTGCCCCGCGCCGTCGAGGAGGATCGACAGCTCGCCCTTCTCCGGGACGGGCGTCTCGTCGTCGTACTCCCACAGCGACGACGACGTCGCGGTCTTCGCACCGGAGAGGACGGCCGCGAGCAGCGAGTCGGCGAGGTCCGGGTTGTCACCGAACGACCAGGCCGCCGGCGGCATGCTCTCCGTCACGCCCTGACCGACCACGACGCCGATCTTGCCGAGACCCGCGCTCGGTCGCGCGACCTCCCAGAAGGCGAGGATCTCCTGCGCCTGCTCGTCGGTCGCGCCGACGAGCTCGACCGGCTCCGCCGCCTCCGGCCCGGCCCCGTTCTCGTCGTCTGCCATCGGTTCCCCCGTCGCTGCCGTCATGCCCTCATCCTGTCCCACCGCACGCCGAAGCGCCCCGACCACCGCCCCGTTCGCCCGGATCGTGTCGCCGACCCGGCCACGAGAGGTCGCCGTCATGACGACGTCTCGGACACCTCGGAGACCGGTGGACCAGGTGAGGTGCACGCACAGGGGTGGGTGACCCCTGTCGCGCGATCGTGGCGGGTCTGGCGGGAGCGGTGCGAGGGACGAGCACCGCGGATGGTAGATCGCGCGACAGGGGTCACCCACCCCGGAAGGCGAGCGAGAAGAGCTCAGGAAGGGCTCAGCGAGCAGCCGAACCGTCGGTGTAGTCCGCGTCCTGCTGCTTCCACGCGAAGAGCGCACGCAGGTCCTTGCCGACCTTCTCGATCGGGTGCTGGGCACCCTGCTCGCGCAGGCGGTGGAACTCGGGCGCGCCGGCGTCCTGGTCGTCGATGAAGCGCTGCGCGAACGCGCCGGACTGGATGTCGGCGAGGACGGCCTGCATGTTGTCCTTGACGTGCGGGTCGATGACGCGCGGGCCGGAGACGTAGTCGCCGTACTCGGCGGTGTCGGAGACGGACCAGCGCTGCTTGGCGATGCCGCCCTCCCACATGAGGTCCACGATGAGCTTCAGCTCGTGCAGCACCTCGAAGTAGGCGATCTCGGGCTGGTAGCCCGCCTCGGTAAGGGTCTCGAAGCCGTACTGGACGAGCTGCGAGACGCCACCGCACAGGACGGCCTGCTCGCCGAACAGGTCGGTCTCGGTCTCCTCCGTGAAGGTCGTCTTGATGACGCCCGCCCGCGTGCCGCCGATGGCCTTGGCGTAGGACAGCGCGGTCTCCCAGGCGTGGCCCGAGGCGTCCTTCTCGACCGCGATGATGTCGGGGATGCCGCGGCCCGCGACGAACTCACGACGGACCGTGTGGCCCGGCGCCTTCGGCGCGACGAGGATGACGTCGACGCCCTCGGGAGCCTCGATGTAGCCGAAGCGGATGTTGAAGCCGTGCGCGAACGCGAGCGTCTTGCCGGCCGCGAGGTTCGGCTTGATCTCGTCGTTGTAGATCGAGCGCTGGTGCTGGTCCGGCGCGAGGATCATGATGAGGTCGGCCCAGGTGGCCGCCTCGGCGACCGTCTTGACCTCGAAGCCCGCGTCGGTCGCCTTCGCGATCGACTTGGAGCCCTCCTTGAGCGCGATGACCACCTGGACGCCGGAGTCGCGCAGGTTCATCGCGTGCGCGTGTCCCTGACTCCCGTAGCCGACGACCGCGACCTTCTTGCTCTGGATGATGGACAGGTCGGCGTCGTCGTCGTAGAACAGCTCAGCCACGGTGGATCTCCTCGTTCTTCGGTGCGGTGCAGGGTCTGCAGGTCTGATGGGAGGGTAGGTGATGGTCAGGCGGACCGGACGACGCGTTCCAGCGCTCGGTCGGTGATGGAGCGCGCGCCGCGCCCGACGGCGACCGTCCCGGACTTCACGATCTCGCGGACGCCGTAGGGCTCGAGCGCGCCGAGCAGGGCGTCGAGCTTCTCGCCCGTGCCCGTCGCCTCGATCGTCACGGCGTCGGGGACGACGTCGACCACCTTGGCGCGGAACAGGTTGACGACCTCGAGGACGCCGGTGCGGTTCGCGCCGTCGGCACGGACCTTGACGAGCAGGAGCTCGCGCTGCACGGACGCCGCCGCGTCGAGCTCGACGATCTTGATGACGTTGACCAGCTTGTTGAGCTGCTTCGTCACGTGCTCCAGCGGGCGCTCCTCGACGTCGACGACGACGGTGATGCGGGAGATCTCCTCGTGCTCCGTCGGGCCGACGGCGAGCGAGTGGATGTTGAACGCGCGGCGCGCGAACAGGCCGGCGACGCGCGTGAGCACGCCGGGCTTGTTCTCGACCAGCACGGAGAGCGTGTGGCGGGACATGGCTCAGTCCTCCCGGTCCCACGCGGGCGAGATGCCGCGTGCGTATTGGATGTCGTCGTTGCTCACGCCGGCTGCGACCATCGGCCACACCATGGCGTCGCGCGAGACGTTGAAGTCGATGACGACGGGCCGGTCGTCGATCTCCATCGCGCGCCTGATCGCGGCGTCGACGTCGCCCGCCGACTCCACCCGGATGCCCTCGCACCCGTACGCGTCGGCGAGCTTGACGAAGTCGGGCACGCGCGCGGTCCCGTGCCCGGTGTGCAGGTCGGTGTTGGAGTAGCGCTTGTCGTAGAACAGGGTCTGCCACTGGCGCACCATGCCGAGCGAGCTGTTGTTGATCAGCGCGACCTTGATGGGGATCTCGTTGATCGTGCAGGTGGCGAGCTCCTGGTTGGTCATCTGGAAGCAGCCGTCGCCGTCGATCGCCCACACGGTGGCGTCCGGGCGCCCGACCTTGGCACCCATGGCCGCGGGGATCGAGAAGCCCATGGTGCCGAGACCGCCCGAGTTGAGCCACGTGCGCGGGTGCTCGTACCGGATGAACTGCGCGGCCCACATCTGGTGCTGGCCCACGCCGGCGACGTACAGCGCCTCAGGACCGGCGATCTCGCCGAGCCGCGAGATGACGTGCTGGGGCGAGAGGTGGCCGTCGTCGGGCTCGGTGTACCCGAGCGGGTACGTCTCGCGCCAGTCGTCGATCTGGTGCCACCAGGCCGCGAGGTCGGGCTGGCCCTGCGCCGCGTGCTCGCGCTCGAGCTCGGGGACGAGGTCCGCGAGGACCTCCTTGAGGTCGCCCACGATCGGGACGTCCACGTCGCGGTTCTTGCCGATCTCCGCGGGGTCGATGTCGGCGTGCACGATCGCCGCGTGCGGGGCGAAGCTCGACAGCTTGCCCGTCACACGGTCGTCGAAGCGCGCGCCGAGCGCGACGATGAGGTCGGCCTTCTGGAGCGCCGCCACGGCGGGGACGGTGCCGTGCATGCCGGGCATGCCCAGGTTCTGCGGGTGGGTGTCGGGCACCGCGCCGCGCGCCATCAGCGTCGTGACGACCGCTGCGCCGGAGAGGTCGACCAGACGGCGCAGCTCGGCGGTCGCGTTCGCCCGGACCGTCCCGCCCCCCACGTACAGCACGGGGCGCCGTGCGGACGCGAGGAGGCGCGCGGCCTCCTTGATCTGCTTGCTGTGCGGCTTGGTGACCGGGTGGTAGCCGGGCAGGTGGATGTCCTGCGGCCAGGAGAAGGTGGTCTGCGACTGCATGGCGGACTTGGCGATGTCGACCAGCACCGGGCCCGGCCGACCGGTCGAGGCGATGTGGAACGCCTCGGCGATGGTCCGCGGGATCTCGTCGGGGTCGGTGACGAGGAAGTTGTGCTTCGTGATCGGCAGGGTGATGCCGACGATGTCCGCCTCCTGGAAGGCGTCGGTGCCGATGGCCCCCGCGGCGACCTGGCCGGTGATCGCGACGAGCGGGATGGAGTCCATGTTCGCGTCGGCGATGGGCGTCACGAGGTTCGTCGCGCCGGGGCCCGACGTCGCCATGGTGACCCCGACCCTGCCGGTCGCGTGGGCGTACCCCTGGGCCGCGTGCCCGCCGCCCTGCTCGTGCCGCACGAGGATGTGGCGCAGGCGGGTGCTGTCCATGAGGGGGTCGTACGTCGGGAGGATCGCACCACCGGGGATCCCGAAGACGACCTCTGCGCCGACCTCCTCGAGCGAGCGGACGATCGACTGCGCGCCGGTCATCTCCTCGCCGGGCGTCGCCGACCGGGCGGGCCGGACCTGCGCGCGGCGGGTGTCACCGCGCGGGGCGACCGTCGCCGGCGACGGGGCGGGCTTCGGCGTCGCGGCGGGTGCCGTGGCACCCGGTCGCGGGGGTGCCGGGGTAGGACCCTGGGCCATGGTGTCTCCTGCGTGTCTGGCCTCGGCCCGGCGGGCACCCCGTGCGGGGTGCGCCGCCGGTACCGGAGCGGACCGTGGTGGTGCGGTCGTGCTGGTCGCGCGGGACGTCTGCCGGTGGTCGCGGGTCTCGCGGTGCGGCAGTCGCGGTGGCCGTGGTGGGCCGGTCGCGCTGTGCTTCTCGGATGCAGTTCTGCTGCTGTGCTGGTGTCGTGGCAACAAAAAACCCCTCGAACCCGGGATGCCGGGCTGGACGAGGGGTGAGCGCGCTGACGAAGCCTGTGGGCGTGGCCTCAGCCGGCGCGCTCAGGAAGTACTACAAGGAGGATCGTCTGCACGTCATGGGACTGTACGCGCATGTTTCGGGGATGTCACGTGCCGAGGCGGCCGTCTCAGGGGATGGGACACGCTGCGGTGCTGCGCTCCTCCGACGTCCGTGCCCGACGGCGCGGCGTGCGGCCCGCCTCTCCAGGACGGGCCGCACGCCGGAGCGGGTCTCAGGACACGTCGCGACGGCGGAACACCACGGCGGCGAGCACAGCCAGGAGGACCGTGGCCCCGCCGACGACGAGCCCGCCCTGCGCCATGGACACGACGCGTTCGACTCCCTCGCACGTCGTGCCCGTCGCATCGGTCTCGCACGTCATGACCCAGTAGCTCGACCCGCCCTGGACCCACGCGAGAAGGTTGGTGGGGAGGGACCAGCGCAGGAGCTCGTCCAGGGCAGCGACGGCGAGCCGCTCGAGCACGAGCCACCCCACGACCACCCCGACCGCGGCGGCGGCGTGCCGGACGAGCGTCCCCAGGGCGACACCGACCGCCGCGAACGCCGCGGTCGCCACGACGGCGCGGGCGGACAGGCCGGCAAGGTCGGTCCAGGTCTGCGCGGTGACCGGGCCGAGCTGGTCGTTCGCCGCGTACGCGCCCCACGCCCCGCCGACCATGACGAGCGCTGCGACGGCGGCGAGCGGGACCACCGCCACCGCGGCGGCGGCGACCTTCGACCAGTACACGCGCCGACGACGGGGCTCGAAGGTGAGCCAGAGCCCGATCGCGCCGGTCGAGAGCTCGGCCGTGACGAACGTGATGCCGATGACGAGTCCGGCGAGCGCGAGGAACGGGAGCTGCGTCGTGAGCGTCTGCACCCCGGTCGGCGGCCACGTGTCGTCCTCGCCCTCGAGCGTCGGGACGGGCATGAGGAAGTGCTCGAGCCTCGGCTCACCGCTCTCGCACCCGAAGTCGACCGCGGGGTCGCTCTCACGAGCCCGCTCCTCGTCCTCCTCGCACTGTGCGAACCCCTCGTCCTGCCACCACTCCTGCTGCTGCGCGAACGCCGTCTCCGCCGCGGCGACCTCGGCGGGCGGCGTCGGGCGGCTCCCGAGGAACGCGACGAGCACGGTGAGGAGCGCGACGGCGACGGTCGCGACGGACAGCCAGCGGATCGCCGACCGCGCGCGGTACCGCCGCAGCTCGGCACGCACGAGCCGGTTCACGCCGCCACCTCCTCGGCGTGGGCTCCGCGGCCCGTTCGCCCGGGGATGCCGTCGGCCTCCGCCTGGGCCGTGAGGTCGAGGAAGACGGACTCGAGGTCCGCCTGGACCGGCACGAGCTCGGTCACCCACAGGTCGTGCGCGGCCAGGGTGCGCGTGATCTCCGCGGCGTCCGCGACGCCGTCGACCAGGAGGTGCGGGCCCTCCTCCCGGACGGTCATGCCGGCCACGCGCAGGAGCGCCGCGGCGCGGGCGAGGTCCGCGACGCCGACGCGCACGGACGCACCGCCCGCCCCGATGAGCTCGTCCACACGACCGCTCGCGATGAGACGGCCCCGCGAGATGATCGAGACGGTGTCGGCGACCTGCTCCACCTCGGCGAGGATGTGGCTGCTCACGAGCACGGTCTTGCCTCGCGCGGCGAGGCCGCGCATGGTGTCGCGGATCTCGCGGATCCCTGCGGGGTCGAGCCCGTTCGTCGGCTCGTCGAAGATGAGCAGGTCCGGGTCCTTGAGGAGCGTCGCGGCGATCGCGAGGCGCTGCTTCATGCCGAGCGAGTACCCGCGGTAGCGGTCGCGCGCGCGGTCGGCGAGGCCGACCTCCTCCAGCACCTCGCCGACGCGCCCGCCCGGCGCGCCGATCGCCGCCGCGAGCAGGTCCAGGTTCCGGCGCGCGGTGAACGCCGGGAAGAACTTCGGGGACTCGACGATCGCGCCGACGCGACCGACGACGTCGGGCAGGTGCCGCGGGACCTCCTGGCCGAAGATGCGGGCCGAGCCCGAGTCGGCGCGGACGAGGCCGAGGAGCATCCGGATGGTCGTGGTCTTGCCCGACCCGTTGGGTCCGAGGAACCCGTGCACGCCGCCCACGGGAACGACCAGGTCGAGTCCCTCGACGCCGACCGCCCTCCCCCGCCGGCTCCGGTACGTCTTGCGCAGTCCCCGCGTCTCGATCGCGGGCACCTCCGCCGTGCTGTGCACCCGTGCGCTCCCCTCTGCGACCGACGCCGCGGTCCCGTCGCCCGGCGTCGTCGCCGGCTGCGAGGAGCCTAGGGCATGCTTGGCGTGCAGCGGAACAAGATCCTACGCAGGCATGACCGGTCTCCTACCTGCGAGGGAGAGCCGAGCGACGACGCAGGACCACGCCCTCCCACGGCCTCAGGTGCCCGACGCCGACGGCCCGGCCCGCGCCGTCGGGCACCGGGTGGGTCGCCACGAGGACGGACGCCTCTCCCCACCCGTCCAGGACGGTGGACGGCACGACCTGCGGCGCTCCACCCACGTTGACCAGCACGAGGAGCTCGTCGCGCACCCATTCCGCGTCGGGACCGGCTCCGTCGGACGGCGCGTCGAGCGCGCGCGTGAACGCGTACAGCGCCTCGTGGTCCGGGAGCAGCATGCGGAAGTCACCGAGCGCGACGACCGGCACGTCGTGCCGCAGCGCGTGCAGTCTTCGGTAGAAGTGCAGGACGGAGCCGTCGTCGGCCCAGGCCGCCTCCGCGTTGACCTCGACATGGTTCGGGTTGACCTCGAGCCAAGGCTCGCCGGTCGTGAAGCCTGCGTTCGTGCTCGCGTCCCACTGGACGGGCGTGCGGGCGTTGTCGCGGCCCATGGCCGCGAGCGCCGCGAGCATCTGCTCGGGCGTCGCGACGCCGTGCTCCACCATCTCGCGGTAGTGGCCGAGCGACTCCACGTCCTGGTACTGCTCGATGCGCGTGAAGTGCGCGTTCGTCATCCCGAGCTCCTCGCCCTGGTAGACGTACGGCGTCCCGCGGTGCAGGTGCAGCAGCAGGGCGAGCGCCTTGGCCGAGGCGACGCGGTGCTCGGGCGAGTCGTCACCGAACCGGGAGACGACGCGCGGCTGGTCGTGGTTGTCCCAGTACAGCGAGTTCCAGCCCGCCTCGGCGAGGCCGACCTGCCAGCGGCCGAACGTCGCCTTGAGATCCGTCAGGCGCATCGGGACGGGGTCCCACTTGGAGGCACCGTGGTCCACGCCCATGTGCTCGAACTGGAACACCATGTCGACCTCGCGCCGTGCCGGGTCGGTGTAGCGGCGGCCGTGGTCCACCGTGACGCCCGGCGTCTCGCCCACCGTGAGGATCTCCCGTCCCGCCGCCTGGTACGGCGCGAACACCTCCCGGTGCATCTCCGCGAGGTACTCGTGCACGCGCGGACCGTCGGTGTAGTGCGGGCTGCCGTCGCCGAGCACGCCGTAGTGCA
This sequence comes from Cellulosimicrobium sp. PMB13, assembly GCF_051294865.1. Taxonomy (NCBI): domain Bacteria; kingdom Bacillati; phylum Actinomycetota; class Actinomycetes; order Micrococcales; family Promicromonosporaceae; genus Cellulosimicrobium; species Cellulosimicrobium sp. PMB13. Next base: position 3,832,847 of record NZ_CP145910.1, read on the forward strand.
CCTCGCCGTCCGGCAGCGACCCGTCGGGGCCGACCACCTTGGAGACGAGGTTGATGACGTCCATGCGGAAGCCGTCGACCCCGCGGTCGAGCCACCACCGCATCATCGCGTGGACCGCCCGACGCACCTCGGGGTTCTCCCAGTTGAGGTCCGGCTGCTTGGTGTCGAACAGGTGCAGGTAGTACTCGCCGCTCGCCTCGTCGAACGCCCAGGCGCTGCCGCCGAAGAACGAGCGCCAGTTCGTCGGCTCGGCGCCCGGAGTCCCGGGCTCCATGCCGGGCCGCGGGGGACGCCACCAGTACCAGTCGCGCGTCGGGGAGTCCGTGCTCGCCCTGCTCTCGCGGAACCACGGGTGCTCGTCGCTCGTGTGGTTGACGACCAGGTCCATGACGAGCTTCATGCCCCGCTCGTGGAGCCCGGCGATCAGCGCGTCGAGATCGTCGAGGGAGCCGAACAGCGGGTCGACGTCCTGGTAGTCGCTGATGTCGTACCCGTTGTCCGCCTGCGGTGACCGGTACACCGGGGAGAGCCACACGACGTCGACGCCGAGCCGTTCGAGGTGGTCCAAACGCTGCAGGACGCCGGGAAGGTCGCCGATGCCGTCGCCGTCGGAGTCCTGGAAGGAGCGCGGGTAGACCTGGTAGACGACGGCGCGCGTCCACCACGGGGCGTCGCCCGGCGAGTCCGTGCCTGGCCAACCGCCACGGGGTGCGGCGTCGCTGTCGTTCCGGGCAGGCTGCGTCATCGTCCGTCCTCTCGTGTCACGACCTCGCCTCTCACCCTGCCCGACGGCGCGCGTGGGCGCGCGCACAGGCACGCGTCACTCCCAGACGAATCCCTCGAGGAACGGTGTCAGGACGTCGGCCGTGTCGTCGAGCGTCGCACCGTCGAGCTGAGCGAGGACCATGGCGGACTGCTCGCCGTCGACCACCGAGACGAGCACCTTGCGGATGACCATGGGCTCGGTGAACGGGCAGTCGAACACCAGGTACGGATCGCCGAACGTCGTGTCGTCCACGAGCCTCTGGCACACGCCACCCTGTCCGGCGATGCTCACGGCAGCCTCGAGCACTCTCTCCTCGGCCGCTCCTGCGGAGTCGAACGTCGTCACGATGAGCTGCTGGTTCTCGTCGTCGACCTCGGTCGCCGCGAAGGCCACGCCGTCGGGCAGCTCGTCGACCGTCTCCCATCCCGTCGGTACCCCGAGGCTCAAGCTGCCGTCCGCCACCGTCACCCGCTGCCCCGCCGGCTCTGCGCCGTCCGGGTCGTCGTCCGCCGCGCGGGGGATGGTGCACCCGCCGAGGAGCACGAGTGCCAGGAGAATCCCGAAGGTCTGTCGCATCGCGCCAGTCAAGCAGCCCGCGCGGGGTCCCCCACCGTCTGTCCACAGGGTCGGCGGCCCGTCGCCTGGCGGACGAGTCCTCCCGACGGGTTGCGCGTCCCGGTCACCGACGGCTCGTCGTCCCCTGGCCGAGGCCGCGCGCCGCGGCGACGCGACGGTCCGGGTCCATGAGGACGTCGACGTCGTCCACCCACTGCTCGACGGACCCGACGCCGGACGGCAGCGACCGGACCTCGGGGTCGGCGATCGACGCGATCACCATCTCCGGCACGGGACCGATCCCCCGGTAGGGCCGGTCCCAGAACGGGCCGGTCGCGCTCTCGGCCGTGGGCAGCCCGACGTCGGCCTGGAGCGCGTGCAGGTGCTCCACCGCACGGCAGATCGCCGCCTCACGATCTCGCCAGTCGTCGGCCGCGAGCGCCGCGTGCAGCGCGGGAGCGACCGCGCCTGCGCGCGGCAGCTGCGCGAAGAGCGTGCCGAACCACTTCGCGTAGGGCGGCCACCGGCGTTCGAGGAGGAAGCCCAGGTGCATCGCGACGCGCACCAGTCGCGCGGCGACCACCCGCGAGCCGAGGTCGTCGCCGCGCTCGCCCGCACGCCCGACGAACGGCAGCTCCTGCCCGAGCCGTACCCAGTCGGTCGCGACGACGTACCGCCACACGTCGTCCGGATACCCGTCGAGGCGCTCGCGCGCGGCGGTGAGGTGACCGTCGGTGTCCGTGAACACGGGACCGGCCGTGACCTCCAGGACCGCCTGACCGGTGAGCGCGAGCCAGTCCGCGACGCTCAGCGGGCGCGTCGCGTCGACACCGAGGCGTGACGTCACGAACCCGCTCGGCGAGGCGACCTCGACCTGGTGCGGACCGTGCGGCGCCCACGTCGTCGCGAAGCGTGTCGGCAGCCCGTCGAACAGGTCCGGGAGCTCGGCGTCGAGCAGCGCGTCCACGGCCGCGACCATCGGCTCGTCGACGAGGAGCGTGAGGCGCAGCCCCCAGTCGTGGTCGCGCGACGTCAGGTCGTCGAGGCCCAGCACGTCCGACCCGCTGCCGAGCCGCGCCGTCGCGTACGGCAGCCCGGGCCACCGGCCGAGCAGGAGCGGCACGACCACGTGCTCGGCGTAGCGCCGTGCGAGGTCTGCCCCGTGGTTCACCCGGTCATCCTGCCGGGTCGCGCGACCTGACGCGACGACTTTCCCGGGACCGGTCAGCCGCCGACCCACGCGCCGCCGCGCCGTCGGCGAGGACTCAGTCGCGAGACTGCCAGGTGCACACGCACGCCTCGTTGCCCTCCGCGTCCGCGAGCACCCAGAACGCGGGCGCGCGGTCGTCCGACACCAGGTGCCCGCCTGCGGCGATCGCCGCCGTGACGCGCGCCTCCGCGACGTCGTGCGGGACGGTGACGTCCACGTGGATGCGGTTGCGCTGCGGGCGGGGCGCGTCCATCTGCTGGAACCAGAAGGCCGGCGCGTGCGTCGCCGGGTCCGTGAGCGCGGGCGCGGCCGACGTGTCGTTCGCGTCCTCGTCGTACCCGAGGACGGCGCGCCAGAACGGCTGGACCGTCGGGCCCACGAGGGCGTCGACCGCGATCTCCAGCTCCTGGACGGCCGCCGGGTCCGCGCGGAGGTCGAGCTCGCGGGCCGCGTCGGAGATGCGGCGGGCCAGCTCGACGTCGCGGCGGCTCAGGCCGCTGACGTCGTGCGACGTGAGCCGCACGGTGACCGTCCCGTACCGCAGGTCGACGTCGGGGTGGTGGTCCGCCGCCTCGGCGAGCTCGCCGATCGCGTCGACGAGCTCGACGCCCGCGGTGAACGACCCCGTGCGGAACAGCGTCTGGGCCGTGGCGAGCAGGACCCGCCAGTCCTCCACGCCGTCGGTGTCGTGGAACTCGCGTGCGGTGATGCGGTCGCTCGGCGCATCGGTCATCTCGGAGCCTCCCGGTACGTGGACCGTCCCTGGCCGTCCAGCCTCGCCTCACGGTAGCGAGACCTGACCGGGCGCGCCCGCCCGAGCCGTCCTATGCTGACGCCGGTCGCCGCCCGACGAGCGCGGTGACCTGCCGACGTCGCGCGTGCGATCAGGATCACCGCATCGTGAGGCAGACGCCGGACAGGAGGACGCACCGTGGACCGCATGCTCGACGACCTCCCGCGGGTCGAGGACCTGCCGGGTCTCGCCCGTGCCACGTTCGCCGAGCGCTCCCCGTCACCGCGAGTGTCCACCGAGCCGGCGGTCTGGTGGGGCACGGTCGAGCGGTGCGCCGCGTGGGCGTCACGGCTCGGCGACCGCGTCCTCGACGCGGACGAGCGCGCTCGCGCCGACCGGTACGTGCACGACGCCGACCGCGCGACGTACGTCGTGTCGCACGTCGTCCTGCGGCTGCTGCTCGCGCGCGAGCTGTCGGCGGAGCCGCAGGACGTGTCGCCGCGTCCGTCACCGTGCCCGTCGTGCGGCGGCCCGCACGGGAAGCCCGTGCTCGACGGCGGTCCGCACTTCTCCCTCGCGCACACCCTCGGGGCGTTCGCGGTCGCGATCGGCCCCACCCCCGTGGGGGTGGACGTCGAGGGCGTCCCCGACCACCGCGTGGTGCGCAGCGTCTCGAGCTCCCTGCACCCACGCGAACGCGCCGAGATCGCGGACCACGCGCAGGACGCGCGCGGCGGCGCGTTCGCCCGGACGTGGACGCGCAAGGAGGCGTACCTCAAGGCGATCGGGACGGGGCTCTCGCGGGACCTCTCGCTCGACGACGTCGGGGCGGGACCGGTGCCGCGGTCGCCCGGCCCGGGATGGCACGTCGCCGACGTGCAGCTCCCGGAACCGTTCACGGGCGCCGTCGCGTGGTGCGACCCGGACGCACCCGACGTCCCGGCCGACGACCCGCGCCGCTGACCACGACCACGACCGGCGACCCCCGTTCGTCCCGCCCGGGCCGGACCGTGCCGCGCAGGGTCGGCGTCCTACTCGAGGATCGCTCCTCGCGACGCGGACTGGACGAGCTTGGCGTACTTGGCGAGCACGCCGCGCGTGAACGTCGGCGGGAGCGGCACCCAGCCGTCGCGGCGCACCTCGAGCTCCGCGGGGTCCACGAGCAGGTCGAGCGTCTTGTTCGCGACGTCGAGCCGGATCCGGTCGCCGTCCCGGACGAAGGCGACCGGACCGCCGTCCACGGCCTCGGGCGCGACGTGACCCACGCACAGTCCTGTCGTCCCGCCGGAGAAACGCCCGTCGGTGAGGAGCAGGACGGTCTTGCCGAGCCCTGCGCCCTTGATCGCGCCCGTGATGGCGAGCATCTCGCGCATCCCCGGACCGCCCTTGGGGCCCTCGTACCGGATCACCACGACGTCGCCGTCGGTGATGGTCCCGTCCTCCAGCGCGTCGAGCGCTGCACGCTCCCGCTCGAAGACGCGCGCCGTCCCCTCGAACACGTCCTCGTCGAACCCCGCGGACTTCACGACGGCGCCCTCGGGCGCGAGCGACCCGTGCAGGATCGTGATCCCGCCGGTGTGGTGGATCGGGTTGTCGAGCGCGCGCAGGATCTTGCCGTCGGGGTCGGGCGGGGCGATGGTCGCGAGGTTCTCTGCCACGGTCCGACCGGTCACCGTGAGGGCGTCGCCGTGGAGGAGCCCGGCGTCGAGCAGCGCCTTCATGACGACGGGCACTCCCCCGATGCGGTCGACGTCGTTCATGACGTACCGGCCGAACGGCTTGAGGTCACCGAGGTGTGGCACGCGGCCCGCGACGCGGTCGAAGTCGGCGAGCGTCAGCTCGACCTCGGCCTCGTGCGCGATGGCGAGCAGGTGCAGCACCGCGTTGGTCGACCCGCCGAACGCCATGACGACGGCGATCGCGTTCTCGAACGCCTCCTTCGTCATGATGTCGCGCGCGGTGATCCCCCGACGCAGCAGCTCGACCACGGCCTCGCCCGACCGGTGCGCGAACGCGTCCCGGCGCCGGTCGGCCGACGGCGGCGCCGCGGAGCCCGGCAGCGACATGCCCATCGCCTCGGCGACCGACGCCATGGTGTTCGCCGTGTACATGCCGCCGCACGCACCCTCGCCCGGGCAGATCGCGCGCTCGATGCGGTCGACGTCCTCGCGGCTCATGAGACCGCGCGCGCACGCCCCGACGGCCTCGAACGCGTCGATGAGGGTGACGTCCTTCTCGGTGCCGTCGGACAGCTTGACCCAGCCGGGCATGATCGACCCGGCGTAGAGGAACACGCTCGCGAGGTCGAGGCGGGCAGCGGCCATGAGCATCCCCGGCAGCGACTTGTCGCACCCCGCGAGGAGCACGGTCCCGTCGAGCCGCTCGGCCTGCACGACCGTCTCGACGGAGTCCGCGATGACGTCGCGGCTCACGAGCGAGAAGTGCATCCCCTCGTGGCCCATCGAGATGCCGTCGGAGACGGAGATCGTCCCGAACTGCAGCGGATACCCACCGCCCGCGTGGACGCCCTCCTTGGCACCCTGCGCGAGCCGGTCGAGCGACAGGTTGCACGGCGTGATCTCGTTCCACGAGCTCGCGATGCCGATCTGCGGCTTCGCGAAGTCCTCGTCGCCCATCCCGACGGCGCGCAGCATCCCGCGCGACGCCGTCGCCTCCAGGCCGTCCGTGACCTGGCGAGAGCGCGGCTTGAGGTCGGGTCCGCCGTCGGTGTCCGTCATGCGTCCAGACTAGAGAGCGACGAGCCGTGCGGCCCGCCGGGGCCGGCCGTGTCGAGCACGAGCAGCGGTCGGGCAGGACCTTCACGACGTCCGTACCGGCGGCTAGGGTCGCGCTCATGGTGGAGCGCGTCGTCGAGGGCCGGGTGGGAGCCGACTACTGCCAGTTCGAGCTGTGGACGGGCGAGGGCGGGCACGTGGCCACGGACATCGACGTGGGACTGGCCGGCTCGGAGATCTCCGGTCCGGACGGCGTCTCGTTGACCACGGCACGGCAGTGGGGCGAGATCACGGTGCGTGCCTCGTTCCACGAGGAGGAGCCGTCACTCGACCCGACGTGGGACGCCGTCGTCGACCTCTCCGCTCATCTCGGCAAGGGGGCCGCTGCCACCGGCTGGGGCGGGGAGGGCGAGCTGCGCCTTCCCGCGCCCCACGCGATCGACGTCAGAGTCCGGTACGTCGTCGTCGCGGGACAGGACGGCAGCGACCTGTGGCGTGCGGGCGACGAGCACGTCACCGAGCACTATCTTCTCCAGCTCTGGCCCGCACCTCCGCGTCCGGCACGAGTCGTCGTCTCGTCGTCCCCGTGGAGCCAGTACTGGACGTTCGGCCCGGAAGCGGTGGCCGTCGCGCGCGAGGTCGCGGCTCTCCCCGCGCCCGACGGCCTGGTCGCCTCTGTCGACCGCTCGCTCGCCACGCATCCCGAGGTCGCCGAGCGGATCCTTGCCGGGGACGCGCGATACCGCTCCGGCGTCCTCCGCTACGCCCACGAGCTTCTGCGCGGGACGCACGGATCGGCCGGGTACGCCGACTTTCGCGACGACCACGCGCTCCTGGAGCGGCTGGTGGACGAGCGGGCTCGGCTCGCCGGACCGTGACGCCGGCGTCCGTGAGGGTCAGCGACGCCGGATGAGCGACACGTCGCGCACCGCACCGCGGTCCGCCGACGTCGCCATCGCGGCGTACGCCTGCAGCGCGGGCGACACGTACCGGTCGCGGTCGACGGGCTGCCACGGGTTCTCGCGCGCCTCCATCTTGGCGCGGCGCTCGGCCAGCACCTCGTCGGGGACGTTGAGCCGGATGAGGCGCGTGTCGACGTCGATCTCGATCTCGTCGCCGTCCTCGACGAGCCCGATCACTCCCCCGGCGGCGGCCTCGGGCGACACGTGGCCCACGGAGATGCCGCTGGATCCGCCGGAGAACCGGCCGTCGGTGATGAGCGCGCAGACCTTGCCGAGACCACGGCCCTTGATGAACGACGTCGGGTAGAGCATCTCCTGCATGCCCGGCCCGCCCGCGGGGCCCTCGTACCGCACGACGACGACGTGCCCGGGCTGGACCTGCTTGGTGAGGATCTTCTCGACGGCCTCGTCCTGCGACTCGCAGACGAGCGCCGTCCCGACGAAGTGGAAGACGTCCGGGTCGACGCCCGCGGTCTTGAAGACGGCGCCGTCCTCGGCGAGGTTGCCGCGCAGCACGGCGAGGCCGCCCTCGACGGTGTAGGCGTGCTCGACGTCGTGGATGCAGCCGTTCACGGCGTCCGTGTCGAGCGACTCCCAGCGGTTGGACGTGGAGAACGCCTGCGTGGTCCGCACACCGCCCGGCGCCGCGTGGAACAGCTCGAGCGCACGGTCGGTGGCCTTGCCGCCCCGGATGTCCCAGTCGTCGAGCCAAGCGCGCAGGGTCGGCGTGTGGACGGACGTCACGTCGTGGTCGAGCAGGCCGCCGCGGTCCAGCTCCCCGAGCAGCGCGGGGATGCCGCCGGCGCGGTGGACGTCCTCCATGTGGAAGCTCGGGTGGTTGGGCGCGACCTTCGACAGGCACGGCACCCGGCGGCTGATCCGCTCGATGTCGGTGAGGTCGAAGTCGATCTCCCCCTCCTGCGCCGCTGCGAGGATGTGCAGCACCGTGTTGGTGGAGCCGCCCATCGCGACGTCGAGCGCCATCGCGTTGGAGAAGGCCGCCTTGGTGGCGATGGAGCGCGGCGCGACGGAGTCGTCCTCGTCGTCGTAGTAGCGGCGCGCGAGGTCGACGATCGTCCGGCCGGCCTCGAGGAAGAGCTCCTTGCGCGCGGCGTGCGTCGCGAGCGTCGAGCCGTTGCCGGGCAGCGAGAGGCCGAGCGCCTCGGTGAGGCAGTTCATCGAGTTCGCGGTGAACATGCCCGAGCACGACCCGCACGTGGGGCACGCGTTCTCCTCGACCTGGGCGAGCGCGTCGTCGGACACGTTGTCGTCGGCCGAGTAGTTGATCGCGTTGATGAGGTTCAGCGGGGTCTTCGCGACGCCGTCCGCGACGATCGCCTTGCCGGCCTCCATCGGCCCGCCGGACACGAAGATCACCGGGATGTTGAGCCGCAGCGCGGCGTTGAGCATGCCCGGCGTGATCTTGTCGCAGTTGGAGATGCACACGAGCGCGTCGGCGCAGTGCGCGTTGACCATGTACTCGACCGAGTCGGCGATGAGGTCACGGCTCGGGAGCGAGTACAGCATCCCGGCGTGGCCCATGGCGATGCCGTCGTCGACCGCGATGGTGTTGAACTCCTTGGAGACGCCGCCCGCCTCGCGGATCGCCGACGCGACGAGGTCGCCCATGTCCTTGAGGTGGACGTGGCCCGGGACGAACTGCGTGTAGGAGTTCGCGATCGCGATGATCGGCTTCCCGAAGTCCTCCGCACCCATGCCGGTCGCGCGCCACAGGGCGCGGGCGCCGGACATGTTGCGACCGTGGGTGGACGTCCGAGAGCGCAGGGGACGGCTCATGTCGGGTCAGCTCCTTCGACGGGGGGCCGCGACCGATCCTCCGGCCGCCGGGTCACATTACGCCTCTCACGGACCGTGCGAGGGGGGCGTCCGCCTCGTGGTCGGCAGGGTACGTACGGGGAATCCCTGCCCCTGAGGGATCCCCGCTTAAACGTTACGTAAGGGTTGAACCGGGCCCCACCCGGTGCCACGGTGGTCCGGCGCGGCACCCGTTCGTCGGTCGTCGCCGCCGCACCGCCCGACGCGCACCGCGCCGGGCCGTCACGATCGAGGGGGTTCGTATGAACACGTCCACCACCGGGGCACCGCAGCACCGCGCCGCAGAAGCGCCCGACGCCGCGGTGCCGGTCCGTCGTCCCGGTTCGCCGGCTCCGCACCCGGCCCTCGCCGTCGTGACCCAGGAGACCGTGGTGACCCGGGCGTCAGCCCGGCGGGCGCTCGCCCTGGCCCGTCTCGGGACGGCCGTCGTCTTCCTGTGGCCGTTCGCCGACAAGCTGTTCGGCCTCGGGTACGCGACCCCCGCGGAGGGCGCGTGGCTCGCGGGGGGTGCTCCGGCGCAGGGCTACCTCGAGCACGGTGCCCAAGGCCCGCTCGCGGGCACGTTCGCGTCGATGGCCGGCCCCGCGACCGACTGGCTCTTCATGCTGGGCATGCTCGGTACGGGCGTGGCGCTCCTGCTCGGGATCGGGGTCCGGGCGGCGGCGGTGTGCGGTGGCCTCCTGTTCGTCATGCTCTGGCTCTCGCAGTGGCCCGTCGCCGCCGGGTCCAACAACCCCGTCGTCGACCAGCACGTCGTCGTGGTCCTGCTCCTCGCCGTGCTCGCCACGACCCTCGCGGGCGACACCTGGGGCGTCGGTCGCCGCTGGGCCGCGCTGTCTGTCGTGACCCGGTCTCCCTGGCTCCGCTGAGCGTGCGTCGCGGGTCGGCGGCCCGCGCACGGTCGCAGACGCGCGACGATGGTGGCATGTCGACCTACGCGCCGATCCCGCTCGAGCTGCGCACGGCCCGCACGGTGCTCACGCCGGAACGACAGGACGACGCCCCGTGGCTCGAGCGGCTGTTCGCGACGCGCGACGCACCGCCCGTCGACGCATCGGAGACGCTGCGGCGCATCCGCGCGATGGACGAGCTCGTGGCGCGCGGCATCGGCGCTCGCGTGCTGCGCCCGCTCGACGGCTCCCCGCCGCTCGGCGACGTCGCCGTGATCGTCGGACGCGCGTCGTTCGACGAGCCGGAGCTGGCGTGGGAGCTGCTGCCCGAAGCGCGCGGCCAGGGCTACGCGACCGAGGCGGCGGCGGTGCTGCGCGACGCCGCGCTCGCGACAGGACGGCAGCGGCTCTGGGCGACGATCAGGCCGGACAACACCGCGTCGCGGCGGGTGGCGGTCAAGCTCGGGCTCGTCGTGGCGCGCACCACGTCCGACGAGCGGGGTCCGGTCGAGTGGTGGTCCACGCCGGGCGACGATCCCGCGGTCGAGCCGTACGGCGTCGGCCGCTGACCGTCACGCGCCGGCGGTGTGCGCGTCCTCCAGCTCGTCGGCGTGGCGGATGTGCCGGGTGACCCACGGCGCCAGGGCGAAGAGCGCGAGGGCGAAGACGAGCGCCACCGCGCCGATCGCCCCGAAGTACGCGGTGTCCGACGCGCCCTCCGTGACCTGCACGACCTGCGCCGTGATCGCCTGTCCCGCCGCCGGCGCGAGGAACCACAGCGCCATGGCCTGCGAGCGGAACGCCCGCGGTGCGAGCAGCGTCGTCGCCGCGAGGCCGACGGGCGACAGGCACAGCTCGCCGAGCGTCTGGATGACGTAGACGAGCACGAGCACCCACGCCGGCGCCTTCGCGTCCCCGACGACGGCCGACGCGACCGCGAGGAACAGGAACGACACGGAGGCCAGCGTGAGCCCGATCGCGAACTTGTTCGCCGTCGCCGGACGGTCCCCGGTCCTCAGCCAGATCCACGCGAAGACCGGGGCGAGCAGGATGATCGACAGCGGGTTCACCGACTGGAAGAACTCCGGGCTGATGCCGATGCCGAAGATGCTCAGCTCGGTGCGGTCCTTCGCGAACGCCGAGAGGGTCGTCGCGGCCTGCTCGAAGATCATCCAGAACAGCATCGCGGCGACGAACAGCGGGATGTAGGCGATCACGCGCGGCCGTTCGGCGTCGGTGACCTTCGGGGAGCGGTACATGACGACGAAGTACGCGATCGGCGCGAGGAACGCGAGGTAGGACATCGTGTCGATGAACGTCGAGATGCCGAACCCGCCGGAGACCGCGACGGCGACCAGCCCGACGACCACCACGCCCGCCGCGATGACGGCGAAGAGCCGCGCGATCTTGGCGCGCTCCTCCGGCCGGACCGGGTTCGGCACGTGGGCGCCCGCCTCGCCGAGGTAGCGGCGGCCGGCGACGAAGAAGACGAGCGCGACGGCCATGCCGACCGCGGCGACGGCGAACCCGGCGTGGTACCCGCCCCAGGCGCGCGCCGCGCCGACGAGGAACGGCGCGACGAACGACCCGATGTTGATGCCCATGTAGAAGATCGAGAACGCCGAGTCGCGGCGTGGGTCGTCGCGCGCGTACAGCTCACCGACCATCGACGAGACGTTCGGCTTGAGCAGGCCGGTGCCGAGCGCGACGAGCGCGATCCCGACCATCGAGAACCCGACGCCCGGGACCGTGAGGCTCACGTGCCCCGCCGCGATGATGATCCCGCCGTACAGCACGGACCGCCGCGACCCGATGACCCGGTCGGCGAGCCAGCCCCCGACGACGGACAGCAGGTAGACGCTCGTCCCGTAGATCGACACGAGCGCGAGGCCGGTCGTCTCGTCGAGCCCGAGACCGCCGTCGGCGATCGTGTCCGTGAGGTAGAAGAGCAGGATGGCGCGCATCCCGTAGTAGCTGAACCGCTCCCACAGCTCGGTGGTGAACAGGGTCGCCAGGCCTCGCGGCTGCCCGAAGAACGCGTGGTCGCCCTCGATGTGCCCGGCCGCGGGCCCGACGCCGGACTCCCTCGCCCCGACCCCGGCAGCCGTCCCGGCGCCGAAGGGCGGCGCTCCCGGGTCGGGCTCGGTCACGGCCTCGCGCTCGACACGGCGCGCGAGGTCGTCGTCGTGCCCGTCCGTCCCGTCGTGCCGACCGCCCCTGTCCATGAGTGCGATGCTCCCACCGGCGAGCCGGGGCGGCGACCGTTAGCGTGACGTGATGCCCTCGACAGCGCCCGCGATCTGGTGGTGCCGCCGCGACCTTCGCCTGGCCGACAACCCCGCCCTCGTCGCGGCCGTCGACGCCGCCCGCAGGGAGGACGGCGAGGTCGTCGCCCTCTATGTCCTCGACCCTCGGCTCTGGGACGTCGCCGGCAGCCCGCGGCTGTCCTATCTCGCCCGTAGCCTGGCCGCGCTCGACCGGGCGACCGGCGGCCGGCTCGTCGTGCGCCGCGGCGACCCGCGCGTCGTCGTCCCGGCGGTCGCGCGCGAGGTGGAGGCCGCACAGGTGCACGTCGCAGCGTCGTTCGAGCCGTACGGGATGGCCCGTGACGCGGCCGTCGAGGCCGCCCTGCCCGACGTCGGGGCGCGCCTCGTGCGCACCGGCTCGCCGTACGCCGTGGCGCCCGGCCGGGTACTGACCCGGCAGGGCAGCCCGTTCCAGGTGTTCACGCCGTTCCGCGACGCGTGGGTCGAGCACGGCTGGCGCGACCCCGTCGCGGCACCGCGCGGGGTTCCGTGGGCGAAGCTGCGATCGGACGGCCTGCCGGCCGATCCCGGCACGGACGCCGACCTGCCGCCGGCGGGCGAGGCCGCGGCGCGCCACCGCTGGCACGCGTTCCTCGAGGACCACCTCGCCGGCTACGCGCGCGAGCGGGACCGCCCGGACCGGCCCGCGACGTCGGGCATGTCGATCCCGCTCAAGTGGGGCGAGCTGCACCCGCGCACGCTGCTCGCCGACCTGCGCGACGCTGTGCACGAGGCTCGCGACGACGGCGTCGACCTCTCCGACGACGCCCTCGCCTACCGCTCCGAGCTCGCCTGGCGCGAGTTCCACGCCGACGTCCTGTTCCACCAGCCGGGGGCGGCGCACCGGTCGCTGCGGGACGTCGTGCCCGACGACGCGTGGGCGACGGGCGCGGAGGAGGACCGGTTCCTGGCGGCGTGGGCCGCTGGCCGGACCGGCTATCCCCTGGTCGACGCAGGGATGCGCCAGCTCCTCGGCGAGGGCTGGATGCACAACCGTGTGCGGATGGTCGTCGCGTCGTTCCTCGTCAAGGACCTGCACGTGCGCTGGCAGCGCGGCGCGGCCCATTTCATGGCGCACCTGGCCGACGGCGACGTGTCGCAGAACCAGCTCAACTGGCAGTGGGTCGCCGGCACGGGGCGCGACGCGGCGCCCTACTTCCGCATCTTCAACCCGGTGACGCAGTCGAGGACGTTCGACCCGGACGGGACGTACGTGCGGCGCTGGGTGCCGGAGCTGCGCGGCGTCGAGGGCCGCGCGGTGCACGAGCCGTGGAAGCTGGCGGAGCTGCCGCCGGGGTACCCGGAGCGGATCGTCGACCATGCCGAGGAGCGGAAGGTGTCGCTCGACGACTTCGAGCGCGGTCGTCGCCGCTGACACCGCTTATCAACCAGGGGGTTGACATGCTCCTCGGGCGGGCGTAGCGTCTTCATCAACCAGGCAGTTGACAAGCAGGTGAGAAGCGAGCGGATCTTCCCCGCTCCGACGAGGGAGGTCCCGTGACGGCAGACCCGCTCTCGCGCGTGTTCTCGGCGCTCGCCGACCCCACGCGTCGCGACATGGTGGCCCGGCTCGCGTCGGGCGACGCCAGCGTCGGCGAGCTGGCCCAGCCGTACGACATGTCCGTCCAGGCGGTGTCCAAGCACCTGCGGGTGCTCGAGGACTCCGGCCTGGTGACCCGCACGACGGACGCCCGGCGCGCCCCCGTGCACCTCGAGGCGGAGGTCTTCGACCTCATGACCAAGTGGATCGAGCGCTACCGGCGTGAGGCCGAGGACCGTTACCGCCGCCTCGACGACGTCCTGCGCGACCTGCCCGACCGACCGGCCGAGCCCGAGAACGACCCGACGACGGGAGAAGCACCATGACCACCACCGGCACCCACGAGACCGAGATCATCGTCCCGAAGGACGTCCCGAGCGTCCGCATCGTGCGCGAGTTCGACGCGCCCGCGGAGAAGGTCTTCCGCGCCCACCTCGACCCCGAGGTGTTCGCGCGCTGGAACGGCCCGCGCTACCTCTCGCAGCGCAACGAGCACTGGGACCTGCGCACGGGCGGTGCGTACCGCTACGTGCAGGTCGACCCCGACGGGAACGAGTACGCCTTCTTCGGCAGCGTCCACGAGGTCCGCCCGAACGAGCTGATCGTCCAGACGTTCACGTACGAAGGCTTCCCCGACGGCGTCTCGCTCGACCGGCTCGAGTTCGAGGACCTCCCTGACGGTCGCTGCCGCCTCACGGCGACGTCGCTCGTCGACTCGTTCGAGGGACGCGACGGCTTCGTCGCGAGCGGCATGGAGGTCGGGATCCGCGAGGGCTACGAGCAGCTCGACGAGATCCTCGCCGAGGGCTGACGGCCCGACCCCCTGCCGAGAGAGAGCCCTGGTCGGTGACCAGGGCTCTACCTCGCGGACTGCGGGCCCACCTCCGCGAACGTCAGGCGTCGCCGCGCGACAGCAGCCGGCCGGTCGGGCGGTCGAAGGTGATCTCCTCGCCCCGCAGGTACGTCGCGACGACGGCGCCCGACAGCGCGCGGTCCGCGTACGGCGTGATGGGGTTCTTGTGGTGCAGGCGCGTCGGGTCGACGACGAACGCGGTGTCCGGCTCGACGACCGCGAGGTCCCCGTCCCGGCCGAGGGCGATCTCGCCCTTGCGCCGCAGCCCGGCGATGCCGGCCGGTCGTGCCGACATCCACTCGACGACCCTCGCGAAGGGGATGCCGCGCGTCCGCGCCTCGGTCCAGACGATCGCGAGCCCGAGCTGGAGCGACGAGACCCCGCCCCACGCCGTCCCGAAGTCCCCCGTGTCGAGCTCCTTGAGGTCCGGCGTGCTCGGCGAGTGGTCGGACACGATGCAGTCGATCGTCCCGTCGAGCAGGCCTTCCCAGAGCAGCTCCCGGTTGTCGATCTCCCGGATGGGCGGGCAGCACTTGAACTGGGTCGCGCCGTCCGGGATCTCCTCGGCCGCGAGCGCCAGGTAGTGCGGGCACGTCTCGACCGTGAGGCGCACGCCCTCGCGCTTCGCGCTGCGGATCATCGGCAGCGCGTCCGAGCTCGACAGGTGCAGCACGTGCGCCCGGGCACCGGTCCAGCGTGCCGCCTCGATCACCGCGGCGATCGCGACGTTCTCGGCGCCGCGCGGGCGCGAGGCGAGGAAGACGTCGTAGTGGTCGCCGTGGGGCTTGGGCGCGCGGTCGATCGCCCGGGAGTCCTCGGCGTGCACGAGCATGAGACCGTCGAAGTCGGCGAGGACCCGAAGGTCCTCCTCGAGCTCGTCGGGCTCGAGGTAGCCGAACTCCTCGACGCCCGAGTGCAGCAGGAAGCACTTGAAGCCGAAGACGCCGGCGTCCCACAGCGGACGCAGCTCGGCGCCGTTCCCAGGCACCGCGCCGCCCCAGAACCCGACGTCGACGAACGCCTGGTCGTGCGCGACCTTCTGCTTGAGCTCGAGCGCCGCCACGTCGACCGTCGGCGGGATCGAGTTGAGCGGCATGTCGACGATGGTCGTCACCCCGCCCGCGGCAGCGGCACGCGTCGCGGACGCGAAGCCCTCCCACTCGGTGCGGCCCGGCTCGTTGACGTGCACGTGGGTGTCGACGAGCCCGGGGATCAGCACCTGGTCGGCGGCGAGCTCGACGACCCGGCGCCCTTCCAGCCCGACGCCGAGCGGCTCGATCGCCGTGATGACGCCGTCGGTCACGGCCACCTCGCGCGGCTGCTCGCCCGACGCGACGAGCACACGCTCGCCGCGCACGACGAGGTCCGGGAGGCGTTCGGCCGCCGTCGCTCCCCTGCCGGTCTCTCCACCCGTGCTCATCGCACCACTCTCCCTCACTCGTGGTTCGTCGCTCAGTCGAGCAGGGCCGACGCCGTCGGCGCGTCGTCCGCGGAGATCGCGAGCGCCTCGAACTCGTTCACGGCGTCGATCCCCGCCGCCCCCATGGCGATGTTGGTCACGCGCTCGAGGATGACCTCGACGACCACCGGCACCTTGTACTCCTCCGCGAGACCCTGCGCCTTGGCGAACGCCTCGCCGAGCTCGTCCGGGTCGGTGACGCGGATCGCCTTGCAGCCGAGACCCTCGGCCACCTTCACGTGGTCGACGCCGTAGCCGCCGATCTCCGGGGAGTTGATGTTCTCGAAGGAGAGCTGCACGTGGTAGTCCATGTCGAACGCCCGCTGCGCCTGACGGATCAGGCCCAGGTAGGAGTTGTTCACCACGACGTGCACGTACGGCAGGTTGAACTGCGCGCCGACCGCGAGCTCTTCGATCATGAACTGGAAGTCGTAGTCGCCCGAGAGTGCGACGACCTTCTCGGCCGGGTCGTCGGCGAGCGCCTGCACGACGCCGAGCGCGGCGGGACCGGTCCAGCCCAGCGGGCCCGCCTGGCCCGCGTTGATCCAGTGCCGCGGCTCGTACACGTGGAGGAACTGGGCGCCGGCGATCTGGGAGAGGCCGATCGTCGTGACGTACCGGGTGTCGCGGCCGAACGACTTGTTCATCTCCTCGTACACGCGCTGCGGCTTGATCGGGATCTCGGTGAAGTGCGTCTTGCGCTGCAGCGTCGCCTTGTTGTGCTGGACCTGCTCCACCCACGCGGAGTAGTCGCGCGTCGTGCCGGCGGCCGTGCGCTCGCGCGCGACCTCGACGAACAGCTCGAGCGCGGCCTTCGCGTCGGAGACGATGCCGTAGTCCGGGGCGAACACACGACCGATCTGCGTCGGCTCGATGTCGACGTGGACGAACGTGCGGCCGTCGCGGTAGACGTCGAGCGCGCCGGTGTGGCGGTTCGCCCACCGGTTGCCGATGCCGAGCACGAAGTCCGACGCCAGCAGGTTCGCATTGCCGTAGCGCTGCGACGTCTGGAGCCCGGCCATCCCCGCGGCGAGAGGGTGGTCGTCGCCGATGACGCCCCAGCCCATGAGGGTCGGGATCACGGGGACGCCCAGGGTCTCGGCGAGCTCGACGAGCAGCGTCTCGCCGCCGGCGTTGACGATGCCGCCGCCCGCGATGAGCACGGGGCGCTCGGCCGCGAGCAGCAGGTCGATCGCGCGCTCGGCCTGGGCCCGCGTCGCGGCGGGCTTGTTCACCGGGAGCGGCTCGTACGTAGCCGGGTCGAACTCGATCTCGGTGAGCTGCACGTCGATCGGCAGGTCGATGAGCACGGGACCGGGTCGGCCCGAGCGCATGGTCTGGAACGCCTGCTGGAAGACCTGCGGCACCTGGCCCGCCTCGAGGACGGTCTTGGCGAGCTTCGTCACGGGCTTCGCGATGCTCGCGATGTCGACCGCCTGGAAGTCCTCCTTGTCGAGCTTCGCGACGGGCGCCTGGCCCGTGATGCACAGGATCGGCACGGAGTCGGCCCACGCGGCGTAGAGGCCGGTGATCATGTCGGTGCCCGCGGGCCCCGACGTCCCGATGCAGATGCCGATGTTGCCCTCCCGCGCGCGGGAGTAGCCGTCGGCCATGTGCGAGGCGCCTTCCACGTGCCGGGCGAGGACGTGGCGGATCCCGCCGTGGCGCTGCATCGCCGAGTAGAAGGGGTTGATCGCGGCACCGGGAAGGCCGAAGGCCTGCGTGGCGCCCTCGATCTCGAGGATGGCCACGGCGGCGTCGACCGCGCGCATACGAGGCATGGTTCTCTCCTTGCTGGAGGTGACTTCGTCGTCGGTTCCGTTGAGTGCTGGGTATTTGTCGTCCCGTGACGATCTGGACGACAAATACCCAGCACTCAGCGGTGTGGGTCAGGAGTCGAGGCGCCCGGAGAGGCGCTCGACGCCCCGGAGCAGGCCCGAGTGGTCGAGGTCGCCGTCGCCGTTGGCGAGGGCCGACCCCATGAGCTGCGCGACGAGCGCGCCGAGCGGCACGACGACGCCCTGCTCGCGGGCCGCCGCGGTGACGATCCCGAGGTCCTTGTGGTGCAGCGCGATACGGAACCCCGGGGTGAAGGACTTGTCGATCATGTTCTGCTTCTTCTGGTCGAGGACCTTCGAGCCGGCGAGCCCGCCGCCGAGCACCTCGAGAGCGCTGGGCAGATCGACCCCGTAGGCCTCGAGGAACGCGACCGCCTCGGCGAGCGCCTGGATGTTCGCGGCGACGATGAGCTGGTTCGCGGCCTTCACCGTCTGGCCCGAGCCGGTCGGTCCGACGTGGACGACCGTCTTGCCGACGGCGTCGAAGACGGGGCGCGCGGCCTCGAAGTCCGCCGCCTCACCGCCGACCATGATCGACAGCGCTGCGTTCTTCGCGCCCGCCTCGCCGCCGGAGACCGGGGCGTCGAGGTAGCGCAGGCCGCGCTCGCGAGCGGCCTCGGCGAGGCGGACGGTCACGTCGGGCCGGATCGACGAGAAGTCGATGACGAGCGTGCCCGGCTGGGCGTTGTCGAGGACTCCGCCCTCCCCGGTGAGGACCTGCTCGACGTCCGGCGAGTCCGGGACCATGATCGCGACGACGTCGGCAGACTTCACGGCGTCGGCGATCGAGCCGGCTGCGGTGCCGCCCGCCGCGACGAGCGGCGCGGTCTTCTCGGGGCTGCGGTTGTAGCCCGCGACCTGGTGCCCGGCGTCCTGGAGGTGGACGGCCATGGGGCTGCCCATGATGCCGAGGCCGATGAAGGCGATGCTCTGCTTCGTCATGTCGTGCTCCTTGCGTGCGGGAAGGTCGGTGGGTGCCGGACGCGCTGGGCCGCTGCGGTCGGCGGAGGGCGTCAGCGCTCGGCGATCGGCAGCCACGCGAACGGGTCGGCGGCGTCGGTCTTGTACTCGAGACCGATCCAGCCGTCGTAGCCGCCGGCGCGCAGGTCCTTGGTCCAGCGGTCGATCGGCAGGTCGCCCGTGCCGGGCTCGCCGCGCCCGGGGGCGTCGGCGATCTGCACGTGGGCGACGCGGCCGCGGTAGGTCGACAGGGCGGCGTCCACGTCGTCGCCGTTGGCGGACAGGTGGTAGACGTCGAACAGCAGGCCGAGGTTGGTCTCGCCGTGGTCGGTCGCCACGCGGTCGATGACGCGCACCGCGTCCGCCGCGGTCTTCAGCGGGTAGGCGGGCGCGCCGCTCACCGGCTCGACGAGCACCGTGCCGCCGATCCGCGCGACGGCACGCGCCGCGAGCGCGAGGTTCTCCGCGCCCAGCTCGTCCTGCTCCTCGGGCGAGACGCCGTCCTGGCGGTTGCCGTAGAGCGCGTTGAAGGCACGGCAGCCCGTGCGCTCACCGATCGCGGTGACGACGTCGAGGTTCGCGCGCAGGTCCGCCGAGCGTGCCGGCCACGACACGAGGCCGCGGTCGCCGCCGGGCATGTTCCCGGCGTCGAAGTTGAGTCCGGTGAGCTGGACGCCGGCCGCCTCGATCGCGCCGACCAGGGTGTCGACCTCGTCGCGCGACGGCGTCGGCGTCGCGAACGGCCACCACAGCTCGATGCCGCGGAAGCCCGCCGCGGCGGCGGCCGCCGGTCGCTCGAGGAGCGGCAGGTCGGTGAGCAGGATCGAGCAGTTGACGGTGTACGTCGGGTCGTCGGTCGCGTTCGTCATCGTCGTCTCCCGGGTGTCGGGTCCCGCGGCGCCGCCACTCTGCGACTTCCATTCTGCGGAACTTGTCTTCTGCTACATGGAAGTTTAGCCACGGCGAGGACGTGGCGTCAAGAAGTCGCTTCCTCGCCCGCCTGCTGGACGCCGCCAGCGCTCGCGCTCGCCGACGACATGGTCGTCGCGGAGCACGGAGGCGCCGCGCGCTCCGACCGGGTAAGCGTCTTCCCGTTAAACGATTCACTCGTGGTCCCGACCGGCCCGTCTCTCCTACCGTCGCGACAGGCTCGCTCCCGAGCCCGGCCGACGCCGGAGTCGGCCGCCGTACTGCTGGAGGAGCGTCATGTCCCACCCCCGGAGAACCATCCCCCTGCTCATGGCGGCCGTCATGGCCACCGGCGTCGGCGTAGCGGTCGCACAACCCGCGACCGCCGCGGCGGGCTGCCGCGTCGACTACGCGGTCACCAACCAGTGGGGCGGCGGTTTCGGCGCCGAGGTCACGATCACCAACCTCGGGGACGCCGTCGACGACTGGTCCCTCACCTGGTCGTTCGGCGCCGGCCAGACCGTCACGCAGGCGTGGAACACCACAGCGACGCAGAGCGGCGCGCAGGTGACCGCGAAGAACGTCGCCTACAACGCACGCCTCGCGACGGGCGCGAGCACGTCGTTCGGTTTCACCGGCGGCTGGACGGGCACCAACCCCGCCCCGACCGCCTTCGCCCTGAACGGCACGACCTGCACCGGCAGCCCCGTCGACCCGCCCGTCGACCCGCCCGTCGACCCGCCCGTCGACCCGCCCGCGGGGTCGTGGCAGGCCGAAGACCTGGATCGCGGTCTCATCAGCGTGCGGTCGGGCAGCGACAACCTGGTGCAGTGGCGGCTGCTGGGCACCGAGGCGGCGAGCACCGGGTTCACCGTGTACCGCGACGGCACGAAGGTCGCCGGGCCGATCACGAGCTCCACGAACTACCTGGACCGCGGGGCGCCCGCAGGGGCCCGATACACGGTCCGCGCCGTGGTGAACGGCTCCGAGCAGGCGGCCTCGCCGGCATCGTTGACGTTCGGCGACGGCTACCTCGACGTACCCATCCAACGGCCCAGCGCCCAGCACGTCGCCAACGACGGCAGCGTCGGGGACCTGGACGGCGACGGCCAGCTCGAGATCGTCCTGAAGTGGGACCCGACCGACGCGAAGGACAACTCCCAGTCCGGCGTCACGGGCAACGTGCTCATCGACGCCTACGAGCTCGACGGCACCCGCATGTGGCGCATCGACCTGGGCCGCAACATCCGCGCCGGCGCCCACTACACCCAGTTCCAGGTCTACGACTACGACGGCGACGGCAGGGCCGAGGTCGCGATGAAGACCGCCGACGGCACCCGCTCGGGCACCGGTCAGGTCATCGGCGACGCGAACGCCGACCACCGCAACTCCGGCGGCTACATCCTGTCCGGGCCGGAGTACTTCACCGTCTTCACCGGGCATACCGGCGCGATCGGCGCGACGACCAGCTACCTGCCCGCCCGCGGCACCGTCTCGAGCTGGGGCGACAGCTACGGCAACCGGGTCGACCGGTTCCTCGCCGGCACCGCCTACCTGGACGGCTCACGGCCCTCGATCATCATGGCCCGCGGCTACTACACCCGCGCCGTCGTGGTCGCCTGGGACTACCGCGACGGTCAGCTGACCCGCCGCTGGACCTTCGACTCCAACGACTCGGGCAACGGCACCTATGCCGGACAGGGCAACCACTCCCTGTCCGTGGCCGACGTCGATCAGGACGGCCGCCAGGAGATCCTGTACGGCGCGGCCGCCATCGACGACAACGGTCGGGGCCTGTGGAACACCCGGCACGGGCACGGCGACGCCGGGCATGTCGGCGACCTGATCCCGAGCCGACCGGGGCTGGAGTACTACAAAATCGACGAGGACGGCAGCAAGCCGGCCTCGTGGATGGCCGACGCCCGCACGGGCCAGGTCCTGTGGAGCACACCCCCGGCCGGGGACAACGGGCGCGGTGTCTCCGCAGACGTCTGGCCCGGCAGCCCCGGCGCGGAGTCCTGGTCGTCGGCCGACTCCCAGATGCGCGACACCGCCGGCCAGACCATCGGCCGCAAGCCCGGCTCGGCCAACTTCCTGGCCTACTGGGACGGCGACACCTCGCGCGAGCTGCTCGACGGCACCCAGATCTCCAAGTACGGCACCGGGGGCGACACCCGCCTGCTGACCGGGTCCGAGGTGCGGTCGAACAACGGCACCAAGTCCACCCCCGTCCTGTCGGGCGACCTGTTCGGCGACTGGCGCGAGGAGGTCGTCTGGGCGAAGACCGACAACTCCGGGCTGCGCATCTACGCCACCCCGACCGCGACCAGCACCCGCGTGTGGACCCTGCTGCACGACCAGACCTACCGCGTCGCGATCGCGTGGCAGAACACGGCCTACAACCAGCCGCCTCACACAGGCTTCTTCCTGGGCGCGCCGTTCACGCTCCCCGCCCAGCCCACGATCTACACACCCTGATCCCACTGCCGGGAGGGCCGCCGCCACGTCGGCGGCGGTCCTTCCGGCGGCTCCGGCGGCCTCTGACGAGCGCGTCGCCTCAGCGGCGGTCGAGCCGGACCTGGCGGTTGACGTCCTTGTAGAGCAGGTACCGGAACGGCTTCGGGCCGCCCGCGTAGCAGGCCTGCGGGCAGAACGCCCGCAGCCACATGAAGTCGCCCTCCTGGACCTCGACCCAGTCCCCGTTGAGGCGGTAGACGGCCTTGCCCTCGAGCACGTAGAGCCCGTGCTCCATGATGTGCGTCTCCGCGAACGGGATGGACCCGCCGGGCTGGAAGGTCACGATGTTGACGTGCATGTCGTGCGCGAGGTCCTCGGGGTCCACGAACCGCGTCGTCGCCCAGGCGCCGTCGGTGTCGGGCATCTCGCGCGGCGTGACGTCCTGCTCGCGCGTGACGAACGACGTCGCCCGGTGCCCGGCGATCGGCTCGTACACCTTGCGCACCCACTGGAACGACGCCGTGGCGTCCGACCGGTTGTGCAGCCCCCACCGCTCCCCCGCCGCCAGGTAGGCGTAGCCACCCGGCTCGAGCACGTGCTCGGTGCCGTCGAGCGTCAGGACGAGCGTGCCCGCGGTGACGAAGACGACCGACTGCACCGTCTCCTCGTCCTCGCCCTGGTCGGCACCCCCGCCGGGCGCGACCTCCATGACGTACTGCGCGAACGTCGTCGCGAAGCCCTCGATGGGCCGCGCGAGCACCCACAGCCGCGTGGACTCCCAGCCCGGGAGCTTGCTCGTCACGATGTCGCGCAGCACACCGCGCGGGATCACCGTGTAGGCCTCGGTGACGATGGCGCGGTCGGTGAGCAGCTCGGTCTGGCCGGGCAGGCCACCCTGCGGGGTGTAGTAGCGGGTGGTCTGGGTCATGTCTCTCTCCTCGGGATCGTGGCCGGCAGGGCCGGCCGCAGGGTGCGGGAACCCGGGGCTACCGGGGTGACGACGGGAGGCCGGGCGTCAGCCTGCCACCGGCGACGGGGCGTGGCCCGTGACGCGCACGCGGTCCAGGCCGTCCCGGTCCAGACCGGTCGCGGTCCGGACCTCCTCCTCCGTGAGCGCGCCGCAGTCGACGCCGCGGCCGAGGAACCAGGCCATCGCCTTGGCGGTGGCCGGCTCGTCGAGCACGCCACCGGCGTCGGGCACGAAGCCCACGTAGGCCGCGAGGCGCGAGAGCGCCGCGGCGGCACCCTCCCGGTAGAACGCGTAGGTCGCGGCGAACCGGCTCGGGAGCTGTGCGGGGTGCAGGTCCCAGCCCTGGTAGTAGCCGCGCTCGAGCGAGCGTCGCACGAGCCGACCGTGCAGGCGCCACGCGGCGTCGACGGCGTCGGCGTCGCCGACGGGCAGCACGTTCGTCGAGCCGTCCGACAGGCGTACGCCCGTGCCCGCGACCGCGAGCTGCATGACCTGCTTGGCGTGGTCGGCCGCCGGGTGCTCCATCGACTGGTACGCGGCCGCGATCCCGAGCGACGCCGAGTAGTCGTACGTGCCGTAGTGCAGGCTCGTGACCCGGCCCGGGGCCGCGTGCACGAGGCGCGCGACCGCGGCGGTGCCGTCGGCCGCGAGGATCGCCTGCGGCGTCTCGACCTGGACCTCGAACCGTAGGCTCCCCGGCTCGAGCCCGTTCGCTTCCTCGACCCGCTCGCACACGCGCGCCATCGCGACGACCTGCTCGGGCGACGTCACCTTGGCGAGCGTGACGACGAACCCCTCGGGCAACCCCACGAGCCCGCGCGCGGCGCGCTCGGCCACCAGCTCGGCGACGAACAGGGCCGCCGTGCGCACCCCGCGACGGCGCGTCGCCGCCTCGAGGCACTTGATGCGGATGCCGCTGAACGGCGTCGAGGTGCCGTGGACCTCCGACCCGGCGAGGGCCCTTGCGGCGGCGACCACCGCGGCGTCCTCGGCGGCGTCGCCCCGGTCGCCGAACCCGTCCTCGAAGTCGATGCGCAGGTCCTCGATCGCCTCCACGGCGAGCTTGGCCGACACGCGCTCGGTGACCGCGGCGGCGAGCACCGGGTCGTCGATCCCGAGCACGTCGACGAGACGACGCACGCCGCCCGCGGACTCGACGACCGCGCGGGCCTGGGCGGCCCACTCGCCCGCCAGACCGGCGGTGTACCGATGACCGGGGACGTACACCGTGTGGACGGGCTGCCGGGACCCGTCGTCACCCGGGTAGCGCGCCTCGAGCTCCGCGTCCCAGGACCCCAGCAGGCCGTCGAGCGTCGCGTGCAGGGCCTCGACGTCGCGCTCGGAGAACCCGGCGGGCATCAGGACGCCTCGTCCGACGACTCCGCCGCGACGACCGCGTCGTACGCGGGCAGCGTGAGGAAGTCGACGTAGTGGTCGTCCAGGGCGATGCCCTCGACGAGGGTCCGGGCCTGCTCGTAGGGGCCGGCGTCGTAGGCCTCGGGCCCGACGTCGGCCCGCAGGCGGGCGGTCTCCTCGCCCAGGAGCGTGCGGACGAGGTCGGCCGTGATCGTCGTCCCGGCGCCCTCGCCGGCGGTGAACGTCGCCCCCGAGCGCACCCACTGCCACACCTGCGACCGCGAGATCTCGGCCGTGGCGGCGTCCTCCATGAGGTTGTGGATCGCGGCGGCGCCGTTACCCGCGAGCCACGCGGCGACGTACGCGACCGACACGTAGAGGTTGTTGCGCAGCCCGGTCTCGGTGATGTCGCCCTGCGCGGACGACACGTCGAGGAGCTGGTCCGCCGTCACGTGGACGTCGGGCCGCTGCCGGTCGAGCTGGTTCGGGCGGTCGCCGAGCACGTCGTCGAACACCTCGCGGCAGACCGGCACGAGGTCCGGGTGCGCGACCCACGAGCCGTCGAAGCCGTCGCCCGCCTCGCGCTTCTTGTCCGCTCGCACCTTGTCGAACGCCTGCGCGGTGACCTCGGGCTCGCGACGGTTCGGGATGACGGCCGCCATGCCGCCCATCGCGAACGCGCCGCGCCGATGGCACGTCGAGACGAGCAGCTCGGTGTACGCGCGCATGAACGGCGCCGTCATGGTGATCGCGCCGCGGTCGGGCAGCGTGAACGACGACCCCGAGTCGCGGAAGTACTTGATGACGGAGAACAGGTAGTCCCAGCGGCCGGCGTTGAGACCCGACGCGTGGTCGCGCAGCTCGTAGAGGATCTCGTCCATCTCGAAGGCCGCGGGGATCGTCTCGATGAGCACCGTCGCGCGGATCGTCCCGTGCGGGACGCCGAGCGCCTCCTGCGCGACCGTGAAGACGTCGTTCCACAGTCGTGCCTCGAGGTGCGACTCCATCTTGGGCAGGTAGTAGTACGGGCCCGACCCCCGGGCGAGGAGCTCCGTCGCGTTGTGGAAGAAGTGCAGCCCGAAGTCGACGAGCGCGCCGACGGCGGGCGCGCCGTCCACCTGGACGTGCACCTCGTCGAAGTGCCAGCCGCGCGGCCGGACGACCATCACGGCGAGCGGGGCGTCGTCGGTCTCGGGGCGCAGCGCGTACTGCTTGCCCTCGGGCGACGTGAAGGCGAGCGTGCGCCGGGTCGCGTCGTGGAGCGCGACCTGGCCCCCGACGACGCTGGCCCAGTGCGGCGTGGACGCGTCCTCGAGGTCCGCGAGCCAGACCTTCGCCCCCGAGTTCAGGGCGTTGATCGCCATCTTCGGGGTCGGTGGGCCGGTGATCTCGACGCGACGGTCCAGGAGGTCGGCCGGCGCGCCGGCGACCGTCCAGTCCGCGGCGCGCACGTCCGCGGTCTCGGGCAGGAAGTCCAGCCGCCCGGTGCGCGAGACGTCCTCGCGCCGCGCGGTGCGTGCCGCGAGGAGCTCGTCGCGGCGTGCGCCGAACCGGCGCTGGAGGTCGGCGACGAACGCGAGCGCCTCGGGCGTGAGGATCTCCTCCGCCCGCTCGACGGCGGGTCCGTGGACGGAGACGGCCGTGGTGGTGGTCATGGTGTGTCCTCTCTGCGGGATGCTGTCGGGGCGGCGCGCGTGGTCGCTGTCAGGAGCGCGCGGCCGGGGTCCCGGCGGGGCGGCCCGACGGGGCGCTCCCCTGAGCCTGGCCCGCGCGGTCGCGCTCCGCGACCTCGGCGACGGCCCGGGCGACCGATGTCGCGACGGCGGGCTCGAACACGCTCGGCACGATGTAGCTCGCGCTGAGCTCCCCGGGCTCGACCGCGTCGGCGATCGCGACCGCGGCGACCCGCAGCATCTCGTCGGTGATCTCGCGCGCCCCGGCGTCGAGCAGCCCGCGGAACAGACCCGGGAAGGCGAGCACGTTGTTGATCTGGTTCGGGAAGTCGCTGCGCCCCGTCGCGACGACGGTCGCGTGCTGGGCGGCTGCGATCGGGTCGACCTCGGGCGTCGGGTTGGCGAGCGCGAAGACGATCGCGTCGTCGGCCATCGTCGCGATGTCGTCCCCCGTGAGGATGTTCGGCCCCGAGACGCCCACGAACACGTCGGCCCCGGCGAGGCCCTCGCGCAGGGTCCCCGTGAACCCGTCCGCGTTGGTCGTCGCGGCGAGGTGGCGACGGTTCTCGTCGTCACCCGCGTTGCCCGCGTGGAGCGCGCCCTTGCGGTCGAACGCCACGACGTGGCGTGCGCCCTGGCCCTGCAGGAGCTTGATGATCGCCGACCCCGCGGCACCCACGCCCGACACCACGATCCGCACGTCCTCGATCGACTTCCCGACGACGCGCAGCGCGTTCGTCAGCGCCGCGAGCACGACGATCGCCGTGCCGTGCTGGTCGTCGTGGAACACGGGGATGTCGAGCTCGTCGCGCAGGCGGCGCTCGATCTCGAAGCACCGCGGCGCCGAGATGTCCTCGAGGTTGATGCCCCCGTACACGGGCGCGATGGCCTTCACGGTACGGATGATCTCCTCGGTGTCCGTGGTGTCGAGGCACACGGGCCACGCGTCCACGCCGGCGAACTGCTTGAACAGCGCGGCCTTGCCCTCCATCACGGGCAGCGCCGCCGCGGGGCCGATGTCACCGAGGCCGAGCACCGCGGTGCCGTCGGTGACGACCGCGACGGTGTTGCGCTTGACCGTGAGGCGGCGCGCGTCCTCGGGCCGTTCCGCGATCGCGAGGCACACGCGGGCGACGCCCGGCGTGTAGGCCCGGGCGAGGTCCGCGCGGTGGCGCAGGGGGACCTTGGGGTTGACCTCGAGCTTGCCGCCGAGGTGCATGAGGAACGTCGCGTCGCTCACGTGGCGCACCGTGATGCCGTCGAGCGCGCCGAGCGCGTCACGGATCTGCTCGACGTGCGCGGCGTCGACCGTGTCGGCCGTGATGTCGACCACGAGGACGTCCGCACCGGACTCGGAGACGTCCACGCCCGTGATCGCGGCGCCCGTGGCGCTCACGGCCGCGACGAGGTCGCTCGCGGTGCGGTGCCCGCTCGGGGCCTCGACGCGCAGCGTGATGGAGTAGCTCGGGCTCGTCGCGACGTGCTTGGCGGTCGTCGTGGCGGGCTGCGGTTCGGACGTCATGGTCGTTCCTTCTTCTCGTATGCTGAGGCGTATCTTCCGTGATACGGAAGCGAGAGCGGGCGAACCGCTCTCTTCAGGTCTCGGTGCGCGCCCGTCGTCGGGCACCACCAGGTGGACAGGAGATGGTGATGGCCGAGAGCTCCGCGGCGAAGCCGGCAGGTGGCGTGCAGTCCGTCGACCGGGCGATCGAGCTCCTCGAGCTGCTCGCGGACTTCGGCGGCGAGTCGGGGCTGAGCGAGCTCGCGCAGCACGCGGGCCTGCCGCTGCCGACGATCCACCGCCTCCTGCGCACGCTGCTCGCGCAGGGGTACGTCCGCCAGACGCCGTCGCGCCGCTACACGCTCGGCCCTCGCCTCATCCGGCTCGGGGAGTCCGCGGGCCGTCAGCTCGGCGCCGGCGCCCGTCCGTACCTCGAGCTGCTCGCGGAGGAGCTCGGCGAGTCGGCGAACCTCGCGATGATCGACCGCGACATGGCCGTGTACGTCGCGCAGGCGTCGTCCCGGCACTCGATGCGGATGTTCACCGAGGTCGGCCGTCGCGTCTTCACGCACTGCACGGGCGTCGGCAAGGCGGTGCTCGCCCAGCTCCCGGACCAGACGGTCCGAGAGATCGTCGCTCGCGTGGGCATGCCGCCCGCGACGGACCAGTCGATCACCGACGTCGACGACCTCCTCAAGGAGCTCGACCGGACGCGCGAGCGCGGGTACGCGATCGACGACGGCGAGCAGGAGCTCGGCGTGCGGTGCTTCGCCGTGGCCGTCCCCGCCGCCCCGACCCCCACCGCGCTGTCCGTCTCCGGGCCGGCCGCCCGCGTGACGTACGAGTTCGGCGAGCGTGCCGTCCCCGTGCTGCACCGCGTGGCCGCCGAGCTCACCCGAGAGCTCATCACGACGACGGCCTGACCACGCGAGGGGGAGGCGCCCCGACGGCGGCGCGCCCCGCCGGGCCGCGGTGGTCCCGCGGTCCGTCGGGGCGCGTCGCGTCGTCATGCTCGTCGGCGCCGTCTGCTCAGCAGAACCCGGCGACGGTCGCCCAGGCGCGCGGCTCGGGAGCCACGCCCTCACGCTGGACGGTCGCCTCGATGAGCCCGTACGGGCGGTCTGCCGCGTAGAAGACCTCGTTGGGGTTGTCCAGGCCGAACGGCCCGAGGTCCACGAGGAAGTGGTGCTTGTTGGGCATCGAGAACTTGATCTCGGCGATCTCCGGCACCGCCTCGAGGACGGCCTTGCCCATCGCGAACAGGGTCTGCTGCAGCGCGAGCGAGTGCGTCGTCGCGAACGCCTCGAGCTGGATCGCGCGGACCTTCGCGTAGACGGCGTCGAAGTCGAGGTCCGTCGTCGTGTACCGCCAGCGTGACGTGACGGAGGTCGCGAGGATGCGGTCGTCCGTCTCCACGAGCGTCGTGTAGCGGTCCCGCGGGAAGCCGTGGAACTCCGATCCGGTCGACTTGAGCACGACGAGATCCGTCAGTCCGGAGACGACGAAGACCTCGTCGCCGTCGCGCTGGACGACGGTCGTGCGCGTCTCCTGGTTGTTCCGGACGAACGCGTGGTCGTGCTCGCCGTCCGCGGTCTCGATGCGCTCCCAGGAGTACTGCTCGATCTCCCAGCGGCCGCCCTCGATCCAGTCGAAGTCCTCGACGAAGTGGTTGCCGAGACGGATCGCGAAGTCCTCGATCGCGCCGACGCCGTCCCGCGCGAACGCGTAGACCGTGTTCTTCTGCGTGTCGGTCGCGACGCAGCGCGAGTTGTCACCCTCGTAGTGCGTCGCCTCCTGGCCGCCGCGCAGCTGCGAGGAGACGTTCAGGTCGGTGATGCGGTGGCGCGGGGTGGAGCGGTCGACGCGCACGAGGCGCACCTCCGCCTTGCCCCACTGGTTGTCGCCGAGCACGATAGCGCCGGTCGCGCCGTCCGCCGTCGTCTGCTGGGCTGCCCCGGTGCTGCTCAGGGTCTCGGTCATGTCAGCTCCCTCGATAGGTCGAGTAGGCGAACGGGCTGAGCAGGACGGGGACGTGGTAGTGCTGCTCGGCGCTCGCCACCCGGAAGACGATGACGACCTCCGGGTAGAAGGACACGGTGTTCTGCCGGTCGAAGTACGAGCCCGTGTCGAACACGAGCCGGTACGTGCCGGGGACGAGGGTCTCGGGCCCGAGCTCGGGCACCCGACCGTCGTCGTTCGTGCGGGAGGACGCCACCAGGGACCAGCCCTGCCCCGTCGTCCTGTCCGCGATCTCCGGAGCCGCCTCCAGGCGGACGTCGATCCCCTCGGCGGGCCTACCGCTGGCCGCGTCGAGTACGTGCGTGGTGATGTGGCTGGCGTGCGCGCTCATGCGGACAGCACCCCTTCCAACCGCAGTGCGGCGATCTCGCGCAGGTTGCGCGCGGCGTTCGCCCGCTCGGTCTGCGCGTCGTTGCCCAGGCGATCCGTGAGCTGCTCGAGGATCTCCTCGGCGCTGCGCCCGGCGGCGCGGATGAGGAAGACGTGGCCGAACTTCTCCTCGTACGCGCGGTTGCCGTCGGCGAGGCGACGGGCGACGTC
Organism: Cellulosimicrobium sp. PMB13; assembly: GCF_051294865.1. Taxonomy (NCBI): domain Bacteria; kingdom Bacillati; phylum Actinomycetota; class Actinomycetes; order Micrococcales; family Promicromonosporaceae; genus Cellulosimicrobium; species Cellulosimicrobium sp. PMB13. The sequence goes on from NZ_CP145910.1 coordinate 3,862,915, forward strand.
GTCGTCGCTCGAGTCGACGCCGGACTGCTCGCTGCGCGACATGCGCGCGTCGGCCTGCTCACCGCTCGCCCGCTCGCCGATGCGCGGGTGGCGGCTGAGCGCGGCGTCGATCTCGGCGTCGGTCCACGGGTCCGCGGCGGCGGATGCGGCGTCGACGGCGTCCGCGACGGTCGCGTACGGGCGACCGGACGCGACAGCGTCCGCCCACCGCCCGACGTGCGCGCAGGCCAGCAGCGTGTCCCGCGCGTCCTGCGCGGACAACCGGTTGAACTCGTCCAGCGTCATCGCCGTCCTCTTCGCCAGTCGGATCTCGAAGTGACTATCCACATCGCGGAAGTATGTTTCCGCTCAATGAATGTACGCCGTGCACTTGTGACGTGTCAACCAGCCTTCCGCGTGCGGGGCCATCGTGCACTCCACGATCGACGACGGGCCCGGCAGCAGCGCTGCCGGGCCCGAGGTGGTCGTGCCGGAGAGGGGGACGGCCGGTCAGGCGGAGCCGAGACCCACCCGGAACTCGTCCTCCAGGATGCTCATGACCGTCGCGTCGGCCCAGCCGTCGCCGTCGCGGTAGACGTCCCGCAGGCGACCCTCCTCGCGGAAGCCGAGCGACTCGTAGAGCATCCGCGCCCGGGGGTTGATGCTCAGGACGTCGAGGCTGACCCGGTGCAGGTGCGGACCGTCGTGCCGGGCCCCGGCGACGTCGGTCGCGCCGTCGAACGCGAACCGCAGCACCTCGAAGATCGCCTCCCTGCCGTAGCCGCGACCGCGGTAGTTCGGCAGCAGAGCGAGCCGCAGGTTGGCCGAGCGCGCGTGGTCGTCGATGTCGTTGAGGACGATCTCGCCGATCATCTCGTCGCTCACCTGTTGCCCGTCGCGCACAGCGCCGGGCGTGATGGCCCAGTCGTACCGGCCCTCGCGATCGCTGATCGTGGCCGACCACTCGTCGATCTGCGCACGGGTGAAGGTCGCCGTCGTCCCCGTGAGCCGGTTCGACTCCGGATCCTGCAGCGACTCCCACATGCGGTCGGCGTCGCGCGCCTCGATCGGCCGCAGCCGCACCATCTCACCGAGCAGGACGGGCCCCCTGGTCACGAGATCAGCCGATCCGCTCGAGGACGAGCTCGCGCACGCGCCCGGCGTCCGCCTGGCCGCGCGTCGCCTTCATGACCGCGCCGATGATCGCGCCGACCGGGCCGAGGTTGCCGCCCCGGACCTTCGCGGCGACGTCCGGCTGCGCGGCGAGGGCGTCGTCGATCGCGGCGAGCAGCGCGCCGTCGTCCGACACGACCTCGAGGCCACGGGCCACGACGACCTGTTCCGGGTCGCCCTCGCCGGCGAGCACCCCCTCCAGCACCTGGCGCGCCAGCTTGTCGTTGATGCGGCCGGAGTCGACGAGACCCTGGAGCTGGGCGATCTGGGCGGGCGTGACCGTGAGAGCGGCGAGCTCCACGTCGTCCTGCTTCGCGCGCCGCGCGAGCTCGCCCATCCACCACTTGCGCGCGCCGGCCGGGCTCGTCCCCGCAGACACGGTCGCCTCGATGAGGTCGATCGCCCCCGCGTTGACGACGTCGCGCATCTCGGCGTCCGCGTAGCCCCACTCCCCCTGGAGCCGCCGGCGGCGGGCCACGGGAAGCTCGGGCAGACCCGCGCGGATCTCCTCGATCCACTCGCGCGGCGGGGCGACCGGGACCAGGTCGGGCTCCGGGAAGTAGCGGTAGTCCTCGGCGTCCGACTTCACGCGGCCCGACGTCGTGATGCCGGTGTCCTCGTGCCAGTGCCGGGTCTCCTGGATCACGGTGCCGCCGGCGTCGAGCACCGCGGCCTGCCGCGAGACCTCGTAGCGCACCGCGCGCTCGACCGAGCGGAAGGAGTTGACGTTCTTCGTCTCCGTCCGCGTGCCGAGCGGCGACTCGGGGGTCGGACGCAGCGAGAGGTTGACGTCCGCGCGCACGTTGCCGCGCTCCATGCGGGCCTCCGAGACGTCGAGCGCGCGGAAGATGTCGCGCAGCGTCTGCACGTACGCGCGCGCGACCTCCGGAGCCCGCTCCCCCGCGCCCGTGATGGGACGCGTGACGATCTCCACGAGCGGGATCCCGGCACGGTTGTAGTCGACGAGCGAGTACTCGGCCCCGTGGATCCGTCCGGTGGCGCCGCCGACGTGCGTGTTCTTGCCCGCGTCCTCCTCCATGTGCGCGCGCTCGATCTCGACGCGGAACACGGTGCCGTCCTCGAGCTCGACGTCGATCCACCCGTCGTGGGCGATCGGCTCGTCGTACTGCGACGTCTGGAAGTTCTTCGGCACGTCCGGGTAGAAGTAGTTCTTGCGCGCGAAGCGGCACGTCTCGGCGATCTCGCAGTTGAGCGCGAGCCCGATGCGGATCGCGTACTCGACGGCCTTGCCGTTGACGACCGGCAGCGCGCCGGGGAGCCCGAGCGAGACGGGCGTGACCTGAGTGTTGGGCTCGGCGCCGAAGCTCACCTCGGCGGCGCAGAACATCTTGGTCAGCGTGCCCAGCTCGACGTGCACCTCGATCCCGATGACGGGGTCGTAGCGGCGTGTGGCGTCGGCGTAGTCGACGAGGTCGACGGTCGTGGCGGTCATCTGCTCAGCCCTCCTGCTCGGCGGTGGCGGTGGGCAACGCGGGCGCGCGGTCGAGCAGCGAGCCGCCCCACGTCCCGTGCAGCGCGCCCTCGAGCGCCGCGCCCACGCGGTACATGCGGTCGTCGGCCTTCGCCGGGGCGAGGACCTGGAAGCCCACCGGGAGGCCGTCGTCCGACAGCCCGGCGGGCACGGACATGCCCGGGACGCCGGCGAGGTTCGCGGGGATCGTCGCGACGTCGTTCAGGTACATGGCGAGCGGGTCGTCGAGCTTCTCACCGAACCGGAACGCCGTCGTGGGAGCGGTCGGCGAGACGAGCACGTCCACCTGCCCGAAGGCGGCGTCGAAGTCACGCTGGATGAGCGTGCGGACCTTCTGCGCGCTCCCGTAGTACGCGTCGTAGTAGCCCGCGGACAGGGCGTAGGTGCCCAGGATGATGCGCCGCTTCACCTCGTCGCCGAAGCCGGCGCCGCGGGTCGCCGCCATGACGCGCTCGGCGGTCACGGGGCCCTCCTCGGGCTCGACGCGCAGGCCGAACCGCATGCCGTCGAACTTGGCCAGGTTGCTCGACGCCTCGCTCGGCATGATGAGGTAGTAGGCACCCAGCGCGTACTCGAAGTGCGGGCAGGAGACCTCGACGACCTCTGCGCCCAGTCCGCGGAGCAGGTCGAGGGACTCCCCGAAGCGGGCGCTCACGCCCGCCTGGTACCCGTCGCCGCTCAGCTCGGTGACGACGCCGACGCGGACGCCGCTCAGGTCGCCCGTCGCGCCCTGCCGGGCCGCCTCGACGAGCGCCGGGGTCTTCTCGCGGATCGACGTCGAGTCGCGCGGGTCGTGCCCACCGATGAGCTCGTGGAGCAGCGCGGAGTCCAGGACGGTGCGCGTCACGGGACCGGCCTGGTCGAGCGACGAGGCCATCGCGATGAGCCCGTAGCGGGACACGCCGCCGTACGTGGGCTTCACGCCCACGGTGCCGGTGACGGCGCCCGGCTGGCGGATCGAACCGCCGGTGTCGGTACCGATCGCGAGAGGCGCCTCGAACGCGGCCACCGCGGCCGCGGACCCGCCACCGGACCCACCGGGGATCCGGTCGAGGTCCCACGGGTTCCGGGTGTTCCCGTACGCGGAGTGCTCCGTCGAGGAGCCCATCGCGAACTCGTCCATGTTGGTCTTGCCGAGGATCGGAAGGCCCGCGGCACGGAGACGCTCGACGACCGTCGCGTCGTACGGGGGCACCCAGCCCTTGAGGATGCGGGACCCGGCCGTGGTCGGCATCCCCTTCGTCACGACGACGTCCTTGACGGCGATCGGAACGCCCGCGAGCGGGTGCAGCTCCTCGCCCGCCGCGCGCCGCTCGTCGACGGCGCGTGCCGTCGTGAGCGCGTCATCGGCGCTCACGTGGAGAAAAGCGTTCACGGCGCCGTCGACGGCACCGATCCGGTCGAGGTGGGCCTGCGTCGCCTCGACGCTGCTCACCTCGCCAGAGCCGAGGCGTTCGGCGAGCTCCGCGGCAGAGATCCGGGTGAGGTCGGTCATCTCATTCCTCCCCGAGGATCTGCGGGACGGCGAAACGGCCGTCCTCTGCCGACGGCGCACCCGCGAGGACGTCCGCGACCGGCAGGGCCGGCACGGGGACGTCGTCACGGAACACGTTGGTGAGCGGAAGCGGGTGGCTCGTCGCGGGGACGTCAGGCGTGGCGACCTCGCTGACCTTCGCGATGGCGTCGACGATGACGTCGAGCTCACCCGAGAGCCGGTCCAGCTCCTCGGGTCGCAGGTCGATGCGGGCCAGCGCGGCGACGCGCGCGACCTCGTCACGGGAGATGGTGGACATGGTCGCCATTCTAGAGGGGAGGCCGAGTGCCGCCGAGCGCGTGAGGACCAACGTTCGGTGTGTTGCTGGGGGTGTGCGGATATGCCGAAGGCCCACCCCGTGGGGGGTGGGCCTTCGGTGAAGGGTTGTCCGGCGGCGTCCTACTCTCCCACCCCGTCTCCAGGGCAGTACCATCGGCGCTGAAGGGCTTAGCTTCCGGGTTCGGTATGGGACCGGGCGTTTCCCCTTCGCTGTGACCGCCGTAACTCTGTCGAACTCGACCTTCCCTGGGGTGCCACCCGCCGTTGTGTGGGGGTGGTGGGGTTGGTGGTTCGGGAACCGCACAGTGGACGCGTTGCAAGAGTGTGTTGGTGTTGAAGTTGTCGGCTGATTAGTACCGGTCAGCTGCACGGGTCGTTGGTCCCCGTTTCCACGTCCGGCCTATCTACCCAGTGTTCTGCTGGGTGCCTCTCACCCCCGTGGGGGTATGGAAACCTCATCTTGAAGCAGGCTTCCCGCTTAGATGCTTTCAGCGGTTATCCCTTCCGAACGTAGCCAACCAGCGGTGCTCCTGGCGGAACAACTGGCACACCAGAGGTTCGTCCGTCCCGGTCCTCTCGTACTAGGGACAGCCCTTCTCAAGTTTCCTGCGCGCGCAGCGGATAGGGACCGAACTGTCTCACGACGTTCTAAACCCAGCTCGCGTACCGCTTTAATGGGCGAACAGCCCAACCCTTGGGACCTACTCCAGCCCCAGGATGCGACGAGCCGACATCGAGGTGCCAAACCATGCCGTCGATATGGACTCTTGGGCAAGATCAGCCTGTTATCCCCGGGGTACCTTTTATCCGTTGAGCGACGGCGCTTCCACAAGCCACCGCCGGATCACTAGTTCCGACTTTCGTCCCTGCTCGACCTGTCAGTCTCACAGTCAAGCTCCCTTGTGCACTTGCACTCGACACCTGATTGCCAACCAGGCTGAGGGAACCTTTGAGCGCCTCCGTTACATTTTAGGAGGCAACCGCCCCAGTTAAACTACCCACCAGGCACTGTCCCTGGTCCGGATCACGGACCGAGGTTAGACATCCGAAGCGGCCAGAGTGGTATTTCAACGTTGACTCCACCCGCACTGGCGTGCGGGTTTCACAGTCTCCCACCTATCCTACACAAGCCGCACCGAACACCAATACCAAGCTATAGTAAAGGTCCCGGGGTCTTTCCGTCCTGCTGCGCGTAACGAGCATCTTTACTCGTAGTGCAATTTCGCCGAGTTCGCGGTTGAGACAGCGGAGAAGTCGTTACGCCATTCGTGCAGGTCGGAACTTACCCGACAAGGAATTTCGCTACCTTAGGATGGTTATAGTTACCACCGCCGTTTACTGGGGCTTAAATTCTGAGCTTCACCCCGAGGGGTTGACCCGTCCTCTTAACCTTCCAGCACCGGGCAGGCGTCAGTCCGTATACATCGTCTTGCGACTTCGCACGGACCTGTGTTTTTAGTAAACAGTCGCTTCTCCCTGGTCTCTGCGGCCGTCCACGCTTCCCCGGGCTAGCCGGTTCACGTTTCGGGCCCCCCTTCTCCCGAAGTTACGGGGGCATTTTGCCGAGTTCCTTAACCACGATTCGCTCGATCGCCTTGGTATTCTCTACCTGACCACCTGAGTCGGTTTGGGGTACGGGCGGCTAGAACCTCGCGCCGAGGCTTTTCTTGGCAGCATAGGATCACCCGTTTCGCGCATACGCGCTCACTATCAGCTCTCAGCCTTCATGTCGGGCGGATTTGCCTACCCGACGGCCTACAGCCTTGGACGTGGACTACCATCGCCACGCCGGGCTACCTTCCTGCGTCACCCCTGTTAATACGCTTACCTACTACCGGTTCGGGTCCCGCGCGCCCCTGTCCGGTGACCCCGAAGGGTCGGTGGACAGGTTTGGGCGGTTAGCATCACCGGGCTCGGTATGGGCGGTTCTTCGCCGGTAGGAGAATATCAACTCCTTGTCCATCGACTACGCCTGTCGGCCTCGCCTTAGGTCCCGACTTACCCAGGGCGGATTAACCTGGCCCTGGAACCCTTGGTCATTCGGCGGACGGGTTTCTCACCCGTCATTCGCTACTCATGCCTGCATTCTCACTCGTGTGGCCTCCACCGCTGGGTTCCCCCGCGGCTTCACCGGCCACACGACGCTCCCCTACCCACCTGCGCCTCTGGACCACGAAGGCCTGAGTTACGCGCAGATGCCACGGCTTCGGCGGTGTACTTGAGCCCCGCTACATTGTCGGCGCGGAATCACTTGACCAGTGAGCTATTACGCACTCTTTCAAGGGTGGCTGCTTCTAAGCCAACCTCCTGGTTGTCTGTGCAACTCCACATCCTTTCCCACTTAGCACACGCTTGGGGGCCTTAGCCGGTGGTCTGGGCTGTTTCCCTCTCGACTACGGAGCTTATCCCCCGCAGTCTCACTGCCACGCTTCCACTTACCGGCATTCGGAGTTTGGCTGACGTCAGTAACCTTGTAGGGCCCATCGGCCATCCAGTAGCTCTACCTCCGGCAAGAAACACGTGACGCTGCACCTAAATGCATTTCGGGGAGAACCAGCTATCACGAAGTTTGATTGGCCTTTCACCCCTAACCACAGGTCATCCCCCAGGTTTTCAACCCTGGTGGGTTCGGTCCTCCACGCGGTCTTACCCGCGCTTCAACCTGCCCATGGCTAGATCACTTCGCTTCGGGTCTAGACCCAGCGACTATGGACGCCCTGTTCGGACTCGCTTTCGCTACGGCTTCCCCACACGGGTTAACCTCGCCACTGAGCACTAACTCGCAGGCTCATTCTTCAAAAGGCACGCTGTCACCCCAACCAAGGAGGCTCCAACGGATTGTAGGCACACGGTTTCAGGTACTATTTCACTCCCCTCCCGGGGTACTTTTCACCTTTCCCTCACGGTACTGGTCCGCTATCGGTCACTAGGTAGTATTTAGGCTTAGCAAGTGGTCTTGCCAGATTCACACGAGATTTCACGGGCCCCGTGCTACTTGGGATCCCCTTCGGGAGGCCGCACCATTTCGTCTACCGGACTCGCACCGTCTGTGGTCCGCCTTTCAATGCGGTTCGACTATGACACGGCTTTCTGACTCCCTGGTGGACTGTCAGATCCACCAGAAGGGTCCCACAACCCCGGACACGCAACGCCTGACAGCTTTACCACGCGCCCGGTTTGGCCTCATCCGCTTTCGCTCGCCACTACTCACGGAATATCTCTTCCTGCCGGTACTGAGATGTTTCACTTCCCGGCGTTCCCTCCACACACCCTATATATTCAGGTGCAGGTCGCACGACATGACTCGTACGGGGTTCCCCCATTCGGAAACCCTCGGATCACAGCTCGTTTGCCAGCTCCCCGAGGCTTATCGCAGGCTACGACGTCCTTCTTCGGCTCCTAGTGCCAAGGCATCCACCCTGTGCCCTTAAAAACTTCGACACACACACTACAATCTATTCGCAGAGACCAAGAACAAAAACCACGGACACACCCGAGGGCGACGTCCGAGCTTTTTGCATCTTGATCACTTCAAAGATGCTCGCGTCCACTGTGCAGTTCTCAAACAACCAACGACCCCGACCCGCACAGACCCGCCTACCCACCAAGACCAGCTCGGCGAGCGGTTCGCGATCCACGGACCGACCCGTACCAGGCACCACCACGACCGTGGCCGGTGACCTGAGGACCCAACAGTGTGCTCGACAAGCCCCGGACCCACCCGCGATGTTCCACCACACCACCACCAGCCCGCACACCAGCCCCCCGAAGAGAACCAGCACACGAGCACGGGCGACGCAGGTACTGACACCAGCGAGACCGACGCTCTTTCGTCAATGTTCCACCCATGAGCAACCACCCCCACACGCGAACGGCGTGGGCCGTGGCCACCACACACCCCACCCACCCCCCGAAGAGGCCAGGCACCGGCGTGCGTTGAAGCTCCTTAGAAAGGAGGTGATCCAGCCGCACCTTCCGGTACGGCTACCTTGTTACGACTTAGTCCCAATCGCCAGTCCCACCTTCGACCACTCCCCCCGGCGAACCGGTTGGGCCATGGGCTTCGGGTGTTACCGACTTTCGTGACTTGACGGGCGGTGTGTACAAGGCCCGGGAACGTATTCACCGCAGCGTTGCTGATCTGCGATTACTAGCGACTCCGACTTCATGGGGTCGAGTTGCAGACCCCAATCCGAACTGAGACCGGCTTTTTGGGATTCGCTCCACCTTACGGTATCGCAGCCCTTTGTACCGGCCATTGTAGCATGCGTGAAGCCCAAGACATAAGGGGCATGATGATTTGACGTCATCCCCACCTTCCTCCGAGTTGACCCCGGCAGTCTCCCATGAGTCCCCGGCATAACCCGCTGGCAACATGGGACGAGGGTTGCGCTCGTTGCGGGACTTAACCCAACATCTCACGACACGAGCTGACGACAACCATGCACCACCTGTGCACGAGTGTCCAAAGAGACCACCATCTCTGGTGGCTTCCCGTGCATGTCAAGCCTTGGTAAGGTTCTTCGCGTTGCATCGAATTAATCCGCATGCTCCGCCGCTTGTGCGGGCCCCCGTCAATTCCTTTGAGTTTTAGCCTTGCGGCCGTACTCCCCAGGCGGGGCACTTAATGCGTTTGCTGCGGCACGGAACTCGTGGAATGAGCCCCACACCTAGTGCCCAACGTTTACGGCATGGACTACCAGGGTATCTAATCCTGTTCGCTCCCCATGCTTTCGCTCCTCAGCGTCAGTTGCGGCCCAGAGACCTGCCTTCGCCATCGGTGTTCCTCCTGATATCTGCGCATTCCACCGCTACACCAGGAATTCCAGTCTCCCCTACCGCACTCTAGTCTGCCCGTACCCGATGCAAGCTCGAGGTTGAGCCTCGAGTTTTCACACCAGACGCGACAAACCGCCTACGAGCTCTTTACGCCCAATAATTCCGGACAACGCTTGCGCCCTACGTATTACCGCGGCTGCTGGCACGTAGTTAGCCGGCGCTTCTTCTGCAGGTACCGTCACTTGCGCTTCTTCCCTGCTGAAAGAGGTTTACAACCCGAAGGCCGTCATCCCTCACGCGGCGTCGCTGCATCAGGCTTTCGCCCATTGTGCAATATTCCCCACTGCTGCCTCCCGTAGGAGTCTGGGCCGTGTCTCAGTCCCAGTGTGGCCGGTCGCCCTCTCAGGCCGGCTACCCGTCGTCGCCTTGGTAGGCCATCACCCCACCAACAAGCTGATAGGCCGCGAGCCCATCCCTGACCGAAAAACTTTCCAACCACCCCCATGCGAGGACGGCTCATATCCGGTATTAGCCCCGGTTTCCCGGAGTTATCCCGAAGTCAAGGGCAGGTTACTCACGTGTTACTCACCCGTTCGCCACTAATCAACCCAGCAAGCTGGGCATCATCGTTCGACTTGCATGTGTTAAGCACGCCGCCAGCGTTCGTCCTGAGCCAGGATCAAACTCTCCGTAAATGAACAACGCCCACCACCAGGCAAACCCAGCAGTGAACAATCCATACGAAGCGAACCCCCAAAAGAGGTTCACAAAACTGGCCTACAAACGAAAAACAATCTGACGATCATTCTCCGAAATCAACCAAAGGAATCCTCAGACACAACCAGACCGACCACCCGGACGGGCGATCCAGCCAGCCATGCCCACGAGGACAAAAATTGGCATTGACTAACAAGCACACTGTTGAGTTCTCAAACAACCGACACACACCAACTCAGCCAGACCCTCGGGCCCAACCTCGCTTGGGGCAACTTCTCAACCCTACCAGGTCCTTCTCGGCTCATCAACCCGGGCTAGGCGCCCTGGTCAGCCGGAGTGCTCGCCGACGCGCGTCTGTCGACGGTGCGTCCTGCGAAGGTAGGATTTTGGCCCCGGGACCAGCCACCGTCGCGGTGTCTGTTCCTCCCTGTCGGGCCGACATCCAGAAGATTACGCGGCTCTGCGGGACGTGGTCAAGCCGCCCTCCCGTGAGGCAGCGCACATCACGCGGGGCCGCGTGGACGGCAGCGCCCAGGTCGCCTCCGCGCACCCCCGCGCACCTCCCCCGGCACGCAGGTCAGGGGCCCCAGGCACCTCCTCGGCCGTCCTGGCCACGGGCGACCCGGGGCGTCCTGGTCAGGGCACTCCCCGCACCGCGCGGAGGCGGAGAGAGTCCCCCGGACGCAGCTGTGCCGCACGGTCCGTGGCTTCCGCCGTCAGGACGCCGATCACGGGGTAGCCACCCGTGACCGGGTGGTCGGCGAGGAAGACGACCGGTCGCCCGTCCGGCGGGACCTGGACCGCTCCGCGGACCACTCCCTCGGACGGCAGCTCCCCATCGCGGCGTGGGACCACCTGACCGTCGAGGCGCAGGGCCACGCGGTTGCTGTTCGCGGTGACCGTGCGCAGGGCGCCGAGCGCCTGCCACGCGCCGGGCAGGAACCACTCCGGCCGCGTCCCGGCGATGACGGGGAGCACCACGTGCCGCTCGCCCGGCCGCAGCGTGCCGGCCTCGTGGCGGACCGGTGCGAGCTCGACCGGGGGGAGCGTCCCGGTCTGCGAGCCGATGCCGAGCACGTCGCCCGCAGCCAGCGGCCGCGGACCCAGTCCGGACAGGACGTCGCGGGAGCGCGACCCGAGGACCGGATCGACGTCGACCCCGCCACGCACGGCGACGTAGGTCCGGATCCCGTGGGACGGCATCCCGAGGCTCAGGACGGAGCCCGCCCCGACGCGCAGCGTGGCGTGCCGCCCGACGGGCGTCCCGTCGACGGTCGCCGGCGCGTCGGCACCGGTCAGCGCGACGACGGCGGGTGCGTCGAACCGCACGGTCAGGCCCCCGAGCGTCACCTCGAGGAGCGCAGCGCCCCGGTCGTTCCCGACGAGGCGGTTCGCGAGCGCCGACGCCCCCCGGTCGACGACGCCGGAGGGACCCACACCGATCGCACCGAGCCCGGGACGACCCAGGTCCTGGACGAGGGTCTGCGGTCCCGCCGAGAGCACCGTCAGTGCCGGTGACGCCTCGTCGTCGAGGGCTGGCGCGGCGCCGCGGAGGTTTGCGTCGGCGCCCTCGCCTGCGGCGAGCGCGCGGCCCTCGCCGGCCGCAGGGGCCGCCGACCCGTCCACGTTCCTGGTGCCTTTCCCGGCCGTCGGCCGGTTCGCGGTCTTCCGGTCCGGTACGAGCGGGCCGCGCCCGGCGCCCGCGACGACGGCCCGGGCGGGCAGGAACCGGACCCTCGCCCCGGGTGCCACGAGCGCGGGCGGGTCGCGTTCGACGTCGAACATGCGCTCCGCGGTCGTGCCGAGCAGGCGCCAGCCGCCCGGCGAGGACGTCGGGTAGACGGCCGTGAGCTCGCCCGCGACCGCCACGGCGCCCGCGGGGACGTGCGGACGCGGCGTGGCGAGGCGTGGCGCCGCGATCACCGGGTCGACACCTACGAGATAGACGAAGCCGGGCGCGAAACCCCCGAACGCGGCCTCGTAGGCGCGGCCGGAATGCCGTGCGACGACCTCCGCCTCGCTGATTCCCGCCCACGCCGCGACGTCGGCGAGGTCGGCGCCGTCGTAGACGACGGGCAGCTCGACCACGGCGGCGCCCTCCGCCCCGGCGCCCTCGGTCTGCGGCGCGGCGTGCGAGCCGGCGACCCGCTCCAGCGCCTCGCGGACCCAGCGCTCGACGGTCGCCGAACGGGCCGCGTCCTGGAAGGTGACGAGGACGGTCCGTGCGGCGGGGACGACGTCGAGCACCTCGCCCGGGCGTTCCGAGGCCAGGCAGCGGTCGAGCGCGCGCACCGCGGCGAGGTCGGGGAGGTCGACGAGGAACGCCGTCTCGCCGTAGCGCCGCACGTCCCCGGAGGGGGTCACGGCGTCTCGCTCTCGCCCCCGGCGGTGAACGCCTGCACGACGACGCCCGCCTCGTCGAGCGCGCGCCGCACCGCGCCGAGGAGGTCGACGGCGCCCGGAGTGTCGGAGTGGACGCAGACCGAGCCGGCCTCGACCTCGACCGGCGTGCCGTCGACGGCGTGGACCGTGCCCGTCGTGACGAGCCGGACGACGCGTGCGGCGACCTCGGCGGCGTCGTGCAGGACGGCGCCCGCGCGCCCGCGCGGCACGAGCTCGCCCGTGCGGAGGTAGCCGCGGTCGGCGAAGGCCTCGCGCACGGTGCGCAGACCCGCCTCGTCGGCGAGACGCAGGACGGCCGAGCCCGGGAGCCCGACCACGGGCAGCGTCGGGTCGTACTCCCGCACCGCGTCGACGACGGCACGTGCCTGCCCCTCGTGGTGCACGATCGCGTTGTAGAGGGCGCCGTGGGGCTTGACGTACCGGACCCGGTCGCCGGCGACGCGCGCGAAGCCGTCGAGGGCCGCGAGCTGGTAGAGCACGTCGTCGGTGAGCTCGGCGGGGGCGACGTCCAGGAAGCGGCGGCCGAACCCGGCGAGGTCCCGGTAGCCGACGTGCGCGCCGACGCTCACGCCGGCGGCCGCCGCGGCGCGCGTCACCGCGCGCATGGTCCCCGGGTCGCCGGCGTGGAAGCCGCACGCGACGTTCGCGCTGGTCACGAGGCCCAGGAGGGCGTGGTCGTCGGCGAGGGACCACCGTCCGAAGCCCTCGCCGAGGTCCGCGTTGAGGTCGATGCGCGTCACTCCCCCATCATGCCGTCGACCCAGCGTCAGGACGTGCCACGCAGCGCGGAGAGCACGTCGGCCACGTGCCCCCAGAGCTGCACGCGCGCGGCATGGTTGGCCGCCGCGGACCCGTCGCCGGGCTCTCCGGGCAGGCCGAGGTAGTACGGGACGTACGGCGCCCACGCGACGAAGTGGCCGGCGCCGTCGCCGTGCACGCGCAGGGTGGTCGCGTCGTCGGCACCGGCACGACGGCCCTGGACGTCGTCCGCGAAGCCGCACGACGCCCAGAGGGTGTCCTGGGTGCCGCACGCGAGCACCACCGGACCGGCGATCGAGGCGACGTCGATCGCGGTCTCCGGCGGCGGGACGGCGTCGGCCGAGCTGAGGCACTCCTCGGACAGGGGCGCTCCCCCGAGCGTCCACGCCGGGACCGTCGTGTCGGGGTAGCCGCACACGAAGCGGCCGGCGCCGACGGGCGCGATCGCGCCGTGCACGAGGTCGGGGTGCTCGGCCGCGAGCCAGAGCGCCATCTCCCCGCCGCGCGAGACGCCGAACGCCATCACCGTCTCGCGGTCCACCTCGGGCTGCTCGTGGAGCCAGGCGAGGGCGTCGAGGAACGTCTCGACCGGGACCTCTTCGAGGCCGGGAGGCTGTCCGGGCGACCCGAAGTACGAGATGCCGAGCGCCGGGTAGCCCAGCCCGGCGAGCCAGCGGGCCGTGCTCGACCCGCTGCTCAGGCCGCCCTCCGACCCTCCGAAGACGAGCACGGCCGGTCGCTCCTCCCCGGCGGGCAGGTCGGCGGGCACGGCGTACTCCGCGACCAGCCCGGCGTCGGTCACAACTCGCACGGTGACGTCCGGGGCGGTGCCCGGTCGGGACAGCGTCGTCTGCGCCAGGACTTCCCCCGCGCCGACCGCGACCTTCAGCTCCACGTCGAACGGCTCGTCCCACGCCGCCGGGTCCCACCGTCCTGCGGTGGTCATCGACCAGATCGGCGCCATCGGGTCGGCGGTCGACCAGTCGCCCGAGCGCGGCGCGTCGGCAGCGAGGTCGAGGGTCCCGCCGGCGGGCACGTCGAAGGTCGCGGCGGACCCGAACCGAGCGGCGTGCACGACGGCCTCGGCCTCGAGCGTGACCTGCGTCCCCGGCTCGAGACCGGTGACGACGACCTCGAGCGGGGCGAACGGGCCGTCGAGCCTCGAGACCTCGATCGACGGGTCGGTCCCGGGGGTGCACGCGCCGAGCGAGGCGGCGAGCGCGAGGCACAGGGCGAGCTGCGGCGCGGTGGCGCCGGCACGTCGTCGGGCGGGCATGCCCCATGATGGCAGGCGGCATCGAATATCCGCACGTACCGGTACGCACCGGACGGCTCGCCGCACACGCCGGCCGGCCGTGCTCCCCGGGGTAGATTCGCGGACGTGGACGCCCTGGACCTCACGACCGTGCGCGCCGCGACGCCCGACGACGCGCCGTCGCTCGCGCGGCTCGCCGCCCTCACGTTCCCGCTCGCCTGCCCGCCCGGGACGTCGCCTGCCGCCATCGCGGAGCACGTGGCGACACAGCTCTCGCCCGACCGGTTCCGCGCGTGGGCCGCGAGCGCCGACCACGAGCTGCTCGTCGCGGAGGCACCCGCCCCGACGACGGCTGCCACCGGCCCCGCGCACGAGCCCGCACGCGAGGTCGCGCACGGTGCGGCGCGCGAGGTCGGGTACGCCCTCCTGGTCCGCGCGGCGCCCGACGACGCGGACGTGGCCCGCGCCGTCGGCCCGGGCGAGGTCGTCGAGCTGTCGAAGATCTACGTGCACCCCGAGGCACAGGGGTCCGGGGTCGCGAGCGCGCTCATGGCCGCCGCGCTGGACGCCGCCGACCGCCTCGCACCGGGGCGACCCGTGTGGCTCGGGACGAACGAGCACAACGGACGGGCGCAGGCGTTCTACCGCAAGAGCGGGTTCGCCGTCGTCGGGGAGCGCACGTACGTCGTGGGCGGCGAGGAGCACTCCGACGTCGTCATGGTGCACGGCGCCTGACCGGTCGCGGCACGACTGACCGGTCGCGGCACCGCCGCGCACGGACCGACGGACGTGGTGCGGCTCAGTGGTCGTGGCCGTCGTCGTGAGGCTCTTCCCCGCCGTGCGTGTCGAGACCGCCGTCGAGCGAGTCCCCCGGTCGCACGGGCAGGAACACGTGCACGTGCCCCTGGTCGGCCGCGACGGCACGCAGGTCCAGCTGGATCGCCGCCAGCCCCCACGTCTCGACGGCGCGCGTGCGCAGCTCGCCGGCGAGGGCGTAGAGGTCCGGCGCGGTCCCCGCGTCGGCCGAGCGAGCGAGGTCGACGGCGTCCACCGTGTCGCCGAGCAGCTCGAGCGACGTCAGCATGCCGTTGCGCACGATGTTGTGCTCCGAGGACCCGCTCGCGAGGTTCCCGGTCTCGGACGTCAGCCCGTCCAGCGTGTCCCGCCACGCGGCGACCTCCTCCGCAGAGGGCGGTGTCGCCGCGGTCCCGTCCACCGGGAGCGCGGCGTGCAGGGCGTGCAGCACCGGGACGAGCTCGGTCTGCAGGTGGTGCGCGTGCTCGATCGACGCCGTGAGGTTCTCCGCGTCGCGCTCCGCCTCGGCGGCCTCGAGCTCGGCGACGCGCGCCGGGTCGACGGCGAACCCGTCGGCGGGCGCCTCGTCTCCACCACCCCGCGTCAGTGCGACGACGAGGACGACGACCACCACCACGACCGCGAGCGCACCCGCGACGAGCAGCGCCCAGCCTCGCGGTCCGGCACCCTGCAGCCACCGGCGCGCGCGGACGCGCGCCGGTGGCCGGGGCTCGGGGCGGCCGGCACCACCCCGGTCGGCAGGACGGCGAGGGCTCGCCGGAGGAGCACCGGTCCGCGCCGGTCGCGTCGCAGGGCCTCGTGCGCCGGTCCGCTGTGCCACGTTCTTCTCCGTCCTGTGGTCGGTCTGCTGTAGGAGGTCCCGCCGGCCCGGCCTTCGTCGGGCCGACGGGACCGGTGGGCCGGTGGTGGGCGGCACCCACCACCGGCCCGGTGTCAGCCGCAGCTCACGGCGTCGTACGGCACCTCGAGGGTGGCCGTGCGATCTCCGATCGTCGCGGTGACGGTCGCGGTGCCCGCCTCGGCGTCCGCGGCACGCACCGCGAACGACTGGTACGCGGCCTTGCCGACCGCGACCTCGGCGAACTCCTTCGTGCCGAACGGTGTGGCGAGGGTGATCGCCGCCGCCGCGTCGTCGGCGTTGGTCGCGCGGACGGCGACGTACGCCTTGCCGGCGAGGCACCGGGTCGTGGCCTCGACCTCGACCGCCACCTCGGGCTCCTCGCCGCCGGTGGTCAGCCGGAACCAGTCGAACGCCACGGTGACGGGCGTCTCCTGCTCCGGGCCGATCGCCACGAGACCGACGGACGTCATGGGGACGTCGTTGGTCACCGGCTCGCCGACGGGCTGCCAGC
This sequence comes from Cellulosimicrobium sp. PMB13, assembly GCF_051294865.1. Classification (NCBI taxonomy): domain Bacteria; kingdom Bacillati; phylum Actinomycetota; class Actinomycetes; order Micrococcales; family Promicromonosporaceae; genus Cellulosimicrobium; species Cellulosimicrobium sp. PMB13. The sequence goes on from NZ_CP145910.1 coordinate 3,879,453, forward strand.
TCACGCCACCGTCGCTGACCCAGCCCTGGTAGGTGTTCCCCACCTTCTCGAGGCGCACGTACCAGTAGCCGGACTCGGTGGAGTCCGCGAGCTCGAGCTGACGGTTGCCGCCGTCGCCGAACACCGCGCCCTTCTCCGAGACGGTCTCCGCGCCGAGGTTCAGCGCGGCGCCCGGGGCGTTCTTCGCGACGACGTCCGCCTTGACGTAGTTGTCGTCGTCGGCGTACGCCAGGAGACCGGCGAACTGCCACCGGTGTGCGAGCGGCGCCTTGAACCGCGTCTCGGCGACCCAGTCACCCTCCGGAGCCTCCTGGAGGATGACGTTGCGCGGGTCGTCGTTGGCCGTGCCGTGGATGTCGCCCGGCTGCGTCGTGATCCGGAGCTCGCTCCCCGCGACGACGGCCTTGGCGCCGTCGTAGCGGACCACGGAGTCCCAGCGGCACCCGTCGAGGGCGTCGCCCTCGAACTCGTCGCTCGGCTCACGCACGCCGTCGTCCGGCTCCGCCCCGCTGACGCGGACGTGGTCGACCGTCGCGACGGTGTCCGCCGTGGCGGTGTCACCGCCGGCCATGACGCCGAACGTCGCACCGTCCTTGACGGGAGCGGCCCCGTCGAGGTCGTTCCACGTCGCGCCGTCGGCCGAGTACGCCGCCGTGATCTGGGCACCGTCGGACACGAGGCGCAGGTGGATCGTCGTCGGGAAGTCCTCGGCGACGTCCTCCTGGCCGTGCCACGTGCGGGACCCGCCGGTCTCGGTCTGGAACTCGAGGAAGCGGGCACCGGACTGGTTCTTCGTGAACGCGAGCTTGGTGTACTCGTCGTCGCTCACGTGGACCAGGAGGCCGGCGTGCTGCCAGTGCCGCGCGAGCGGCACGTCGAGCTTCGTCTCCAGCGTCCAGGCACCGGCGGGAGCCGGCTGACCGAGGTAGCTGATCGGGCCGGTCGCCGCCTCGTTGATGTCACCCTGGACGACCGGCAGGACCGCGTGGCCGTCGGCGACGCCGATCGCGCTGCCCTCGGCCTGGCGGACGACCGTCCACCGCGGGTCGAGCGTGTCGCCGTCGAACTCGTCCGACGAGTGCGCGAGGCACTGCGGCGGGTTCTCCTCGCCCGGCTCGCCCGGGTCGACCGGGTCGTCGTCGAACGCGAAGTCCTGGAACTCGACGGCGCTCGTCGCGGTCGCGTGGTGCGCCGTGACGAACATGCCGACGTCCTGGACGGACGCCGCACCCGGCAGGGCCTGCGGCTCGCCGATCTGCGTGAAGCTCTCCCCGTCCTTGCTCCAGAAGGCGGTGTACAGGTCACCGTCGCGCACGATCCGCACCCACGCGGGGTAGCTCGTCGTGCTCGCGCTGCTCGACGTCGCGAGCTGACCCGCCGCGTTGCCGCGCAGCCACTCGAAGCCGCCGCTCGGGCGCATCCCGAGGGCTGCGTAGCCCGGCGAGCTGCCCGTCTGCGTGACGTCGTTGCGGACGATGATCCCGGCCTTGGCGGACCCGTTCGAGTTGCCCTGGCTGTTGATCTTCACCGTGGCCGACCAGTTCTCGTCCGCGCTCTGCTCGCGGTAGATCGTCGAGTACTCGTTGGTGCCCTGCCACATGTTCGCGCCGCCCGACGTGATGAGGTACCTGCCCTCGGCGAGCTGCTCGAACGTCCCGTTCGCGTTGGTGAAGGTGGTCATGCCGGCGAACAGGTCGCCGACCTGCGCGACCACGATGCGCGACCGCGTGTACAGGCCCTTGTCGTTGGTGGCGACCGCGGTCAGCTCGTAGTTGTTGTCCTCGGTCACCTCCCACGTGGCCTCGTACGGGGCCTCGGTGTCGACGCCGATCGACTCGTCGTCCACGAAGAACTCGACCTGGGTGACCGTGTTCTCGCGGTCGTCGGCCTCGGCCGTCACCGTGATCTCGCCCTGCTCGAGCTGCACGCCCGCCTCGGGCGCCGTGATGCGGACCTTCGGGCGCGTCGTGTCCGACACGGCCTTGCCGTCCGCCTCGATGAAGTTGAGGCGGCGCTCGCCCGCACCGGGGAACACGACGTAGAGCGTGAACGGCTCCATCGGGTCCGTCGCCTCGACGCGCACGTCGGTGAACGTGCCGAGACCGGTCTGCGGGACCTCGGCCGTGCCGAGCAGCTCCCCGTCCGGTGCGTCGCGACGCAGCTCGATCGTGCCCGCGGCCGCCGAGGCGACCCGCAGGTTCAGCGCCTCGACCCCGTACAGGCTCACGGGGTCGTAGGACGCCCACGCGCCGTCGGCCCCGGTGATGACGGAGCCGCCACCCTCGACGTCGCGGCTCGGGATCGTCGTCGTGCCCTCGGCCTGGGTGTGGAACTCGGCCTCACGCTTCTTCGGGAAGATGAGCGTCGTGTCCGAGCCCGTGAGCGCGGGCACGTCACCCTCGCCGCCGTCGTCCGTGTACCGGGCGTCGATCGCGTAGAAGACGTTCATGTCCTCGCTGTGCCCGCCGCCCAGGCTCGTCTGCACCGTGCCCGTCCGGCCGTGGAGCGGCTCGGCAGGGTGCGCGTGCGCGTCGTGGCCGAGCGCCGGCTGGATGATGACCTGCTCGTCGTCGATCGCGTCCCCGTCCGGCGAGTCCTCCGCGTCCGTCACGGAGACGTCCCACGTGATCGCGTCGCCGAAGTTGAAGAACGCACCCGTCGGCGGCAGGCCGAAGTCGACCTCGGGCCGCGTGTTGCCCACGGTGATCGGCACGGTGGCCGTGCCGGTCTTGCCCGCGGTGTCGGTCACCGTGAGGCGGGCGTCGTAGACGCCGTTCTCGGTGAACGTGTGGCTCGGCGCGACGTCGGTCGAGTCCGTGACGCCGTCCCCGTCGAAGTCCCACGCGTACGTGAGGTTCTCGTTCTCCGGGTCCGAGCTGCCCGAGCCGTCGAACGCGACCTCGAGCGGAGCGATCCCGGAGTCGGGTGAGGCCACCGGCTTCGCCTCCGGTGAGCGCGAGCCCGACACGTAGTCGATCCGGTGCAGCCCCGAGCTCGGGTTGTCGCGGCCGAAGCCGCCGCCCCAGTCGAGCACGTACATCGAGCCGTCCGGCCCGAACTTCGAGTCGATCGGCGCGAGGAACTCCTCCTCCGGGAGGAACGGGTTGACCTTCTCGACGTCGCTGACGCCGACGGCGGCCTCAGGGTCCTTCAGGTCGATCGAGTACATCTTGTTGCGCGCCCACTCGTAGAAGAAGGGCTTGCCGTCGTAGTACTCGGGGAACTTGGTGTCCGAGTCGAGCTCCGGGTCGAACTGGTAGAACGGTCCGCCCATGGGGGCGAGCCCGCCGCCGGCGTTGATGACGCCGGGGACCGACGACCGCTGGTAGCCGTACCAGAGGTCCGCCGGCTGGGCCGCGGGCAGCTCGGTGAGCCCCGTGTTCTTCACGGAGTCGTTGACGGGCGCGTCGCAGTCGAAGAAGTCCCCGACCGTCACCGGGCTCGTGCGGTAGTCGACGTCACGGAACGGCTCGTTGTTCCCCATGCACAGGGGCCAGCCGAAGAAGCCGGGCTCCTTGACGAGGTTCCACTCGGCGATGCCGGCCGGGCCGCGGTTGGCCGGGTTGTCGGAGCCGTTGTCGGGCGAGTAGTCGGCCACGCCGAGGTTCCCGGTCTCCGGGTCGATCGTGAACCGGAACGGGTTGCGGAAGCCCATCGCGTAGATCTCGGGCAGCGTCTTGTCGTCCGCGTCGGCCGCCTCGTCGAAGAGGTTTCCCTCGGGGATCGAGTACGTGCCGTCCGCCTCTGGGTGGATCCGCAGGACCTTGCCGCGCAGGTCGTTCGTGTTGGCCGACGTCGCGCGCGCGTCGTGCCACGTGCCGTCGCGCTCCGAGAGGGGCGCGTAGCCGCCCGACGGCTCGGAGTGCGGGTTCACGTCGTCGCCCACGCCGATGTACAGGTCACCGGTCGCCGGGTCGACGATGAGGCCGCCACCCGTGTGACCGGGCTCGTCGGGCAGACGCCCGGCCGGGATCTCCAGGAGCACCTTCTCCGACGCGGGGTCGATGACCGTCGATCCCGGTCCGTCGGAGGTCACCGTGAACCGCGAGACCCTGCTGAGGAAGTTCGCCGGGTCCGCGTCGTTCGCGCTCGCGCGCGAGTAGTACTGGTAGAGGTACCCGTTGGTCGCGAAGTCCTTGTCGAGCGCGAGACCGAGGAGACCGTCCTCACCGCCCGAGTACACCGGGAGCGTGACGGCGGTGGTCGTGTTCTGCGTCTGCGGGTCGTACACGCGGATCTGTCCCCGCACGAGCTCGGTGTAGAACACCCGCCCGTCGGGCGCGATGTCGATCCCGAACGGGGCGCTCGTGTTGGTGTCCAGCGCGACCTTCTCGAACTGGCTCCAGTCCGTGCCGCCGCAGTCGCCCTCGACGAGGCCCGCGGCCCACTGGACGCCGCCGACGATGTGCTGGACGAAGTCCGGCTCGCCCGTGTAGTGCGCGCCGAAGTGGCCCATGCCGGTCATCCAGGAGCGGCCGCCGTCGTAGGGCTTGCACCACGAGATCGGGTGGTCGGCGCCCATCGCGTTGCCGCCCGGGTCGTACGTCGACTCGTCCATCGTGGCGAGCACGTGCGCGTCGCCCCGGACGTTCGCCGAGAAGTTGTACCACTCGTCGGCGCGGTCCCAGCGCTGCGGGAGGTGCTCGGTCGACGGGTGCGTGCGGTCCTCGACGCGCACGGTGCCGGGCAGGCCGGGGCTCGAGCCGGTGGCCGCGTGACCGGGCATGAGCGCGCCGATCATGTCGTCCCACCACGCGTAGCTGCCGCGCATGTCCGTGGCGTTGTGGATGGCGACGATGCCACCGCCCGCCTGCTGGTAGCGCTCGAGGGCGGCCTTCTGGTCCGCGTTCCACGGGTCGCCCGAGGTCTGGAACATGACGAGCGCGTCGTACTGCGCGAGGCCCTCGTCGGTGAAGACCGCGGAGTCCTCCGTGTGGTCGGACGCGATGCCCACCTCGGCGAACGCGGCCTCGAGCACCGGGGTGCCCTGCGTGATCGCCTCGGTGTGCCGGAACTGGGTCGTCTTGGTGAAGATGAGGACCTTGCTCTCCTCATCCGCCTGTGGTTCCTCCTGGGCCGTGGCCATCGTCACCGGTGCGAGCGTGAACGCCAGCGATGCGATGGTCAGGGCCGCGAGGGACCTCCCCCTACGGGGACGTCGTGCGGTCATCGTGGTGCCTCCAGGGGCATGACGTGCGGGCCCGGACAGGTCGTCCGGGCAGGGTGGTCGTCATCCCGCGGCGTGCCGGCGCCGGCGGTCGAGCTACGACTTCGGCTACGAGAGGTCCGGCGTGCGCATCAGTCCTTTCAGGTGGGCCAGGCCATCGACGGCGATGGCGTCCTGGGTCGGTGCGAGCGGCCGCCAGATCGACGCGGCCGTGGCGATGGTCGCGTTCTGCGCCGTGAACGACTCGATCACGAGCGGGCCGTCGTAGCCCGACTCGTCGAGCGCGGCGAGGAACGCGTACCAGTCGAGGTGGTCGGTGCCCGGTGCGCCGCGGTCGTTGCCGCACACCTGGACGTGCGCGATGCGCCTGCCCGCTCGGCGGACGGCCGCGGGCAGGTCCGTCTCCTCGATGTTCATGTGGTAGATGTCGAGCATCAGACCGATGCCGTCGGCGGGCAGCCGCCGCACGACCTCGAGGCCCTGGTCGACGGTGTTGACCAGGCTCGTCTCGTAGCGGTTGAGCGGCTCGAGCCCGACGACGACGCCCGCCTCGACGGCGTGCTCGACGACGGGCCCCAGGTTGTGGGCGAGCTCCTCGTACGCCGCCTCGCGCTCCGCAGGGCCCAGCCGCCACGTGCGGCCGACCGAGGCGTACGCGGGGCCGCCGATCACCGGTGCGCCGACCGTGCGTGCGGCGTCGACGACGCGGCGCAGGTAGTCCTGGGTGGACCGGACGGTCGCGGCGTCCGTCGCGACGAGCTCGCGCCCCTGCCCCATGACGAGCGACACGCTCGCGCCGAGACCGTGGTCCGCGAGGACGCGCGCGGCGAGCGCGGGGTCCCAGTCGTCGAGGTCCTCCACGGGCAGCTCGAGCACGTCGAAGCCCCAGCCCGCGACGCGGGGCGCGATCTCGCGCAGGGAGGAGTCGGTCAGGGGTGAGGTCCACACCCAGGTGTTGACGCCGAGGCGCCGGGGACGCAGGGCGGTTCGGTCCGGAAGAGCCACGTCGCTCTCTCTCGTCGGGGAAGGGGGTCCGTGCCCGGGCCCGACGGCGGGCCGTCACCTCCTGCGGGGAGGTGACGGTCCGTCGTCGGGCACCGGGCGCGGTGCGGTCCGCCGGGCGACCGGTCGCTGTGACTCGTCACGGTGACCGGTCACCGATGGGTCAGCGGTCGGTCCAGGCCTCCGGGTAGCCCGGCAGGTCCTCGCCGCCGAACTTCGCGTAGTGCAGCGACGGCATCTCGGAGTTCGCCTCGAGGTACGCGTCGAGCTCGTCGGCCTCGATCGGTTCCTGGGGCAGGACCCACTCCGAGGGGACCTCCTCGCCGGCCCAGATCATCTGCGCGGCGAGGATCGGGGTGCGCCACTGGAAGTTCGAGTACACCGCCCCGATCGCGGTCATGTCGGTCTCCTGCCACTTGCGCAGGAAGCTCATCTCGTCCTCGCCCATGAACACCGGGTAGGGCTTGCCGGCGTCCTCGAACGCCTCGACGGCCGCGACGGCGCCGTCGCCCGCGTCCATCCAGATGCCGTCCACGTCACCACGCTGGAGGTACTGCGTGACGATGTCCTTGATCTGGGCGGCGTCGCCACCGGTGAACTCCTGGCCCACGACCTCGAGGCCCGACTCGGAGAAGATCTTGTCGGCAGCGGCCCAGCGGTTCTCCAGGACGTCGACGCCCGGGAGGATCCGCAGCGCGAGGACCGTCGAGCCCTCGTCGAGGTTGTCGACGAGGAACTCGGCGCCGTCGGCGCCGTACGCGTAGCCGCCGATCGGGTGGATGAACGTGACCATGCAGTCGGTCTCGACGCCGCGGTCGAACACGATGACGGGCTTGCCGCTCTCGCACGCCGCCTCGACCGCCGGGGTGAGGGTCGCGGTGGTCGAGGGCGAGATGATGATCGCGTCGCAGTCGCCCGCCGCGACGAAGGCCTGGATGTCGGAGATCTGCTTGTTGTCGTCGTCGGCCGCGTCGGACACGCGGAACTCGCCGATGACGCCCTCCTCCTGGAGGACCTCGACCTGCTGCTGCATCGTGATGAAGCCGGTCACGCGCCACGGGTTGGAGACCGACGCGTTGGAGAAGCACAGCGTCTTGTCGCCGCCCTCGCTCGCGAACTCGGCCGTGTCCACGTACTCGGGCTCGATGGCCTGGAGCCACGGCTGGTCGGCCGGGCCCTCGGGCTCGACGTCGCGCTGCGCGAGCTGGCGGTCGTAGTCGGCCTGGACGAACCACTCGGAGTCGGCGCCGCCGGTCTCCTCGCCGCCCGTCTCCTCGGCCGAGGTCTCGCCGCCGCCCTCCGGCGCGTCCGTCGGGGTGTCGGTGGTGCAGGCGGCCGTGAGGAACAGTGTCGCCACTGCCGCGCCGGCCAGGAGTGCTCGTGTACGTCGCATGTCCTTCTCTCTCCTTGGTGAGACGTCGTCGTCCCGCGGGGTGCGGGGAAGGTGTCGTGCTGCGGTGGTGACCGGAGGTCACGGGTCCGACGTGGGTGCTGCCGCCCGGTCCCGGGGCGGACGGGTGTCAGGCGCGGGCGGGGGCGGGCTCCTTCGGGTCGGCGGCGGGGCCCGCCGCGGCCGGGGTCTCGCCCGTCGTGGCGCGGCGCCGGCCCTTGCGGGGCATCGCCGCGTACGCGACGGCCGCGATGATGATCACGCCCTGGACGGCGGGCCGGATCGTGGAGGGCAGGCTGAGCTGGTTGAACAGCGTGAACAGCGCCTCGAGGGTGAGCGCACCGGCCATGGCCGCGATCACTGTCCCGCGTCCGCCGCCGAGGACGACGCCACCGAGCACGACCGCCGTGATGGCCATGAACTCGAGCCCCTCGCCGACCTGCGCCGTGACGCCGGCGTAGCCGCCGATGAGCACCGCGGCCACGGTCGCCATGAACCCCGAGAGGAGGAAGGCGCGCGTGCGCACCCACCAGACGGACGAGCCGGAGTAGGCGGCCGCCACGTCGTTGTCACCGGTGGCGACGAGCGTGCGGCCGAACGGGCGGCGCATGAGCAGGGCCGCGAGCACGCCCAGCACCACGACGATCATCAGCGCCCACGGGACTTGGAACTCGCCGGGGTTGTCGGGCACCCCCCCGCGCCCCCACTGCCGGAAGCCCTCGGTCAGCGCACCCGTCGGGGCGCCGCCGGTCCAGAGCCGGATCGCGCCGTACAGCACGAGCATCATGCCCAGCGTCGTGATGAACGACGGCACCTTGAGCAGCGTCGTCACGAGGCCGTTGACGAGGCCGACCGCGAGGCCGAAGAGGAGCATGAGCCCCATGACGGGCCACGTCATGGCGTCCTCGCCGTCCATGAGCTTGGCGGCGATGACGACCTGCGCGCCGACGAGCGACCCGACGGACAGGTCGAACTCTCCGGACACGATGACGAAGTACTGCCCGATCGCCAGGATCACGAGCGGCGCGGCCTTCTTGACGAAGGCCATGAGCGACGTCGGCTCCCCGAACGACGGGTTCATCACGAGGATCACGGCGAAGACGAGGACGAGGAGGGCGAAGACCGTCCAGCTCCCGCCCGCGGTGAGCCGCTCGAGGAACCCGGTGCGCGGCGCACGGGTCGGGATCGTGCGGCGCGGTGCGACGGTGGTCATGCGGACGCACCTCCTGCGGTGGTCGTCGGGGCGGTGGACCGGGACGGCGCGGGGTCCGGTGACGCCCCGCTGCCGCGCCCGCCCGAGCGGAACCGCGCCCGGCTGCTCGCCGGGTCGATCTGGCGGCGGGCGTACAGGGCGACGGCGGCGATGATGACGACGCCGCGCAGCACGTCCTTGAAGAACGGGTCCACGTCGAGGACGTTGAACACCGTGTCGAGCACCGCGAGGATCAGCACGCCCCCGACCGTGCCGACGATCGAGCCGCGGCCGCCCATGAGCAGGGTGCCGCCGAGGACCACGGCGGCGATCGAGTCGAGGTCGAGGCCGTAGGAGTAGACGAGCGCGTTGCCCGTGCCGAAGCGCGCGGCGATGAGCAGTCCCGCGACGCCCGCGCACACCGAGCAGAGCACGTGCGCGAGGATCAGCGTCCGGTCGGTGCGGATGCCCGAGAGCCGCGCGACGTCGGTGTTCCCCCCGACGGCGAACATGTGGTACCCGGGGCGGGTACGCGTCAGCAGGACCACGCCGACCGCCGCGACGAGCAGCATGACGATCGTCGAGACCGGTACCGGACCGATGCGCGTGTACCCGAACATCTGGAACGACGCCGGGACGTCCCCCGCCGGGCCCTTGAACTGGGTGTCGAGATAGCCCTTGACGATGAGCCCGACGCCGAGCGTCGCGATGAACGGGTTGACGCGCAGCTTCGTGATCACGAGCCCGTTGACCAGCCCGACGCCCGCCGCGACGGCCAGGGCCGCGAGCACGCCGAGCCACACGCGCGACGGGTCGCCGGCCATCGTCGTGGCCCCGATGATCGAGCACAGCGCGACGACGTAGCCGACCGACAGGTCGAGGGACCGGCACAGGATCACGAACGTCTGCCCGATCGCGACGAACCCGAGCAGGCTCGTCTGGGTCAGCATGTACGCCGTGTTGGCGGTGCTGAAGAGGTTCCCGCCGCCGACCGCGACGAGGACGCCGGCGATGACGAGGATGCCCACGAGGGCGAGGTAGACGATCTCCGTCGACCCCATGCGGCGCCGGCGCCGCGAGGCGGGACGTGCGGTGCGGGCGGCGGTCGCGACGGCGGTGCTCATCGGTCCTCCTTCGGGCCGTCGGAGCGGGTGGCGGTGTCGTGCCCGGGCAGGTCGTCCGTCCGCGCGACGGCGTCGAGGTCGACCGCGAGGTGCTCGCCCGAGTCCTCGCCGGCACCGGTCGCGAGCGCCATGACGGTCTCCTCGTCGCTGCCCGCGGGCAGCTCCCCGGCGAGCCGGCCGTCGCGCATGACGAGGATGCGGTCGGCCATCGCGACCACCTCGGGCAGCTCGGACGAGATGACGAGGACGGCGACGCCGCTCGCGGTGAGCTCGCGCATGAGGTCGTAGACCGCGCGCTTCGCGCCGACGTCGATGCCGCGCGTCGGTTCGTCGAGGACGATGACCTGAGGGTCCGTCACGAGCCACTTCGCGAGGACGACCTTCTGCTGGTTCCCACCGGACAGGTACTGGACCTCCGCCTCCTGCGAGCTCGCGACGAGCTCGAGCGAGGACAGGATGCCGGGGATGCGGCGGGCGCGGCGGTCGGCCGAGCCCGGCAGGACCGAGTCGAGCACGAGCCGCGCGTTGGCGAGGATGGACTGGCCGAGCGCCAGGCCCTCGGCCTTGCGGTCCTCGGTGACGAGCGCGAGGCCGGCCCGCACGGCCTGGCGCGGCGAGCGCACGTCGACGGGCTGGCCGCCGACGAGCACGCGGCCCCGCGTGAAGCCGGCGATGCCGAAGATCCCGTGGGCGATCTCGGTGCGCCCGGAGCCCTGGAGCCCGGCGAGCGCCACGATCTCGCCCGCGCGGACCTCGAGCGTGACGTCGTCGACCTGGCTGTTGCCCACGCCCTCGAGCGCGAGGCGCACCTCGCCCGGCGTGACCGCAGGGTCCCTGTCCGGGAAGTAGCCGGCGAAGTCCCGGCCGACCATGGTGCGCACGAGACCGTCGCCGTCGATGTCGGCCGTCGGCGTCGTGAGGACGTGGTTGCCGTCCTTGAGCACCGTGATGGTGTCGCAGAGGTCGAAGATCTCCTTGAGCCGGTGCGACACGTAGAGGATCGCGACGCCCCGCTCCTTGAGCCGGTGGACGAGCTCGTAGAGCAGCTCGACCTCCTGGTCGGCGAGCGCCGCCGTCGGCTCGTCCATCGAGATGATGCGGGCGTCGTACGACACGGCCTTGACGATCTCGACGATCTGCTGCTGCGCCACGGAGAGGGAGCCGACTCGCTGGTGCGCGGACAGGCTCGACAGGCCCAGGTCGGCGAGGAGGCGGTCCGTGTCCGCGTGCATGCGGCGCCGGTCGACGAGCCCGGCACGGCGCGGCTCGCGGCCGAGGTAGACGTTCTCGGCGACGGACCGCTCCGGCAGGAGGTTGAACTCCTGGAAGACGGTCGAGACGCCGGCGTGCTGCGCGGCGAGCGGCGAGGCGAAGGTGGTGACCTGCCCGTCGAGCTCGATCGTGCCGCCGTCGGGACGGTGGACGCCGGCGATGACCTTCATGAGCGTCGACTTGCCCGCACCGTTCTCGCCGACGAGCGCGTGCACCTCGCCGGGGCGCACGTCGAGGTCGATGTCGCGCAGCACGGAGTTGCCGAAGAACTCCTTGCCGATGCCGCGCAGCCGCAGGACGGGCTCCTGGCCGCCGTCCCCGGGAGCCGGCGTGCCGGGCTCGCGCGTCGTGGTCGCGGTCATCGGGGCACCTCCACCCAGCCGCCGGACCGCACCGACTCGCCGACGGCGGCGGCGAGCCGGGCGGCACGCAGGCCGTCGTCGAACGTGGGCAGCCCGTCGGGGACGGTGCCGCGGATGGCGGCCGCCGTGTCGGCGACGAGCGCGTCGAAGCACTCCTGGTAGCCCTGGGGGTGCCCCGCCGGGAGCCGCGAGTACCGTGCGGCCGCGGGAGAGAGCGTCTCCGGGTCCCGCACCAGGAGGCGGCTGCCGTCGCGACGACCCTCCCAGAGCGTCTCGGGCCGCTCCTGGTCGAACGAGAGCGTCGACTCGGAGCCGGAGATCTCCAGGTGGAGCCGGTTCTTGCGGCCTGCCGAGACCTGGGAGATCACGGCCGTCCCGAGCGCTCCGCGGTCGGTCTCGTACTGCAGCGTGACGAGGTCCTCGGTCGCGACGGGGCGCGCGACCCCGTCGTCCCCGCGGCGGGTCGGGTTGACCGTCGCGGACCGGGCGACGAGGCGGGCGATGCGGTGGCCCGTGGTGAACTCGAGCAGGTCGCAGAAGTGGGAGCCGATGTCACCGAACGCGCGGCTGGCGCCGCCGAGCGCCGGGTCGACGCGCCAGTTGTCGTCGGACTCGCGCAGGAGCCAGTCCTGCAGGTAGGAGCCGTGGACGACCGACAGGGTGCCGACCTGTCCGCGACGCACGCGCTCGCGCGCCTCGCGGACCATGGGGTGGAAGCGGTAGACGAACGGGACGACGGCCACCCTCCCGTCGGCGGCGCGCGCGTCGGCGGCGAGCCCCGCGAGCTCCTCGGCGCCCTCGACGTCGACGGCGAGCGGCTTCTCGCAGACCACGTGCTTCCCCGCGCGGAGGGCGGCGCGGGCGAGCTCGACGTGCAGGTGGTTGGGCGTGCACACGTGCACGACGTCCACGTCGGGCGACGTCACGAGCTCCTCGGCGGTCTCGACGACGGCCTGGGCGCCGAGCGCGCCCGCTCCGTCGAGCGCCGTCTCGAGGTCGGAGGCCGCGACGAGGGTGACGGTCCCTCCTCCGGTCCGCACGGCGCGCGCGTGGACGCCGCCCATGAAGCCGGTCCCGAGGATCCCCGCGCGATACCCGGAGGCGGGCAGGGCCGCCGGCACGGGTCCGGGGCGCGGTGCGGAGAGGTCTGAGGCGGTCGGTGCGCCAGTGGCAGTGGTCGTCGCTCCCGCGTCCTGCGTACCCGGCTCCAGCGCCGGGTCAAGCAGATCCTGCGCGACGTCGTCGGCTCGCATGACTGACAACGTAGGGGCACTTCTGACGACCGTCAACCAAAAGCCGAGCGATTGTGGTCTCGGTTAGATAAAGACGTCCCTAGAACAATCAGGAACGAACACGCCACCGCCCCCGTCCGCGGAGCGGTCGGAGGCGGTGGCGCATCGGACGTCATGACCCGGGTCGGCCCCGGGGTCGTGCGGCGAGGTGCTACTTCGACGAGAAAGCGGCGTCGAATGCGGCGTCAGGGGCGTCGAACGCGTACTTCTTGACGAACTCGAGCGCCTCGGGTGCACCGACGAGGCGGTCCATGCCCGCGTCCTCCCACTCGACCGAGATCGGGCCGTCGTAGCCGATCGTGTTGAGCATGCGGAACGCGTCCTCCCACGGCACGTCCCCGTGGCCGGTGGAGATGAAGTCCCAGCCGCGACGCGGGTCGGCCCACGCGAGGTGCGAGCCCATCCGGCCGTTGCGGCCGTTGCCCATGCGCTTCTTCGTGTCCTTGCAGTCCACGTGGTAGATGCGGTCCTTGAAGTCCCACAGGAAGCTCACGGAGTCGATGTCCTGCCAGACCATGTGGCTCGGGTCCCAGTTGAGGCCGAACGCCTCGCGGTGCCCGATAGCCTCCAGGGTCCGCACGGTCGTCCAGTAGTCGTAGGCGATCTCGCTCGGGTGCACCTCGTGCGCGAACCGCACGCCGACCTCGTCGAACACGTCGAGGATCGGGTTCCAGCGGTCGGCGAAGTCCTGGTAGCCCGCGTCGATCGCCTCCTGGGAGACGGGCGGGAACATCGCGACGTACTTCCAGATCGACGAGCCCGTGAACCCGACGACGGTCTTCACGCCCAGCTTCGCCGCGAGGCGCGCCGTGTTCTTCATCTCCTCCGCGGCGCGCTGGCGCACGCCCTCGGGGTCGCCGTCGCCCCACACCACGTCGGGAAGGATGTCGCGGTGGCGCTGGTCGATCGGGTCGTCGCACACCGCCTGTCCCTTGAGGTGGTTCGAGATCGCGTAGACCTTGAGGTCGTACTTCGCGAGCAGGTCGAGCTTGCCCTGGACGTACTCGTCGTCGTCCCAGCGCCACGGGTCGAGGTGGTCGCCCCAGCAGGCGATCTCGAGCCCGTCGTAGCCCCAGCCCGACGCGAGCCGGGCCACCTCCTCGAACGGCAGGTCGGCCCACTGCCCCGTGAAGAGGGTGATCGGTCGTGCCATGGTCGTTCTCCTTCGTCGATCTCGGTTCGGCCCGGGTTCACCGGGTGGACGTGCTGGTCAGGGTTCGGGCGCGTCGGCGCGCCACGACGACGCCGAGGGCACCCGCGGCGACGACGGCGGCAGCGAGCAGCGCCCAGAAGAGCGCGCCGGGGCCGGACGACGTCGCGTCCTCGCCCGGTGCGGGGTCGGTGCCGGCCGAGGCGTCGGCCGACTCGGCCCCGGCCGCGTCGGCGTCCTCGCCGTCCTCAGCCGCGGCGGGCTCGGCCGGCGGGACGACGTCCACCTGGGCGCTCGCGGTCGCCTCCGCCGGGTGCGTCATCGTCGCCGTGAGCATCCAGTGCCCCTCGGCGAGCACGCCGGGGTCGGAGACGTACCAGCCGACCCCCTCGGACGCGGACTGCAGCGTGATCGGGCCCACCGTCTCCCCGGCGTCGGACTCCGCCGTCACCGTGACGTCCGCCGCCTCCTCCACCGGGTGCCCGTCGCTCTTGTAGGTCAGGGTGGCCGACACGCCGCCCGCGCCGTCGGTCCCGAGCGAGATGACGACGTCGCCGCCGTGCGCCGTCGCCGGTGCCGCCAGGCCCCCGAGGACGAGCACGGCGCCGAGCGCCGCGGTCAGGAGCGCGCGGACCGCGGACACCGGGGCCGCCGCGGCCTGGGCCCGCCTCGAGGCGGTCGGAGGGGCGATCCGGGTGGAACGAGACATCGGGTGGTCTCCTCGTCGTGTCGTGCGGAGGTCAGCGGGCCGGTCGGCTCTCGGTCGGTCTGAGGCCTCCCGGGGTGCCCCGGCGCCGGGCCGGAGCGCCCGGTTCCCGGGCGCCGGGGCCGAGGACCGCGGACGGTCCCCGTCGTGCTCGTCGTGCGGGCAGGGTACGGGCGGTCCGGCCGATGGGCCGCCCGCACCCTTCGCGCCCGCGCGGCGAGCGCGTCGCCCGGCGGGTCGGCGTGCGCCGACCCGCCGGAACCTGTCAGGCGCAGCTCTGAGCGGTGTGCTCCACCGTCTCGGAGAACGTCCTCCCCTCGGCGTCCGTCGCCGTGACCGTCACGGTCCCGGCGTCCACCGCGACGGCGCGCGCGGCGAAGGACTGGTAGGCGGCCTTGCCCGGCGCGACGTCGGCGAACGACTTCGACCCGTACGGGGTCGCGAGGGTCACCGCGAGCGGCACCTCGTCGTCGTTCGTGGCGCGCACCGCGAGGAACACCTTGCCCGCCACGCAGCGCGGCTCGGCCGTGACCGTGACCGCGAGCGGCTCCGGCTCGTCGTCGACCACGCGGAAGTGCCCGAACGACGCCGGAGCACCGGTGTCGGCCGCGGCACCGAGCGCGAAGAGCCCGACCTGGGCGCCGGCGGCCGGCGCGTTGGTCACGCTCTGGTCGAACGTGGTCCACGTCGCGCCGTCCGCGCTGTACGCGCCGGTGAACGTGTCACCGGAGCGCGTGAGGCGCAGGTGCCACACGTCGCCCGTGAGGCTCCCCGACTGGGGCTGCGGGTTCTGCACCACGCCGCCGACCTCGCTGCGCAGCTCGATCCGGGCGTTCTTCGCCTGGCCCGCCGTGTTGTCGACGACGTAGTCGAGCTTGACGTAGTTGTCGTCGTCACCGTAGACGAGCAGACCGCCCTGCTGGTACTGGCGGTCCAGCGCCGAGCCGTCGACCACGGTCTCGACCGTCCACTCCTCACCCGGCTGGTCCTGCAGCACCAGGTTCGGCACGGGGCGGTTGTCCGTCCCGTAGATGTCGGTCGGGGTCGTGTCGATCTGCAGCGAGCCGTCCACCACGCGGTAGCCGGACGCGTCCTCGTTCACGACCGTCCAGCGGCACGCGTCGAGCGCGTCGCCGTCGAACTCGTCGTCCGGCCCGGGGGCGGACGCCGTGTCGTCGGGCGTGATGTGGAACCAGTCGAACTCGGCGTCGAGCACCGGCGAGGCGGTGTTGTTCCCCTTGAGCGACACGAGACCGATCTGCGCGTTCTCCAGGTCGGCGATGGACTTGGTCTGCGGCATCGTCGTGAACGTGACGCCGTCGGCCGAGTACGCCGCCTGGAGGTTCTGCCCGTCGCTGACGAACCGCACGTACACCGTGTCGGGGAACGCTGCGCCGAGCGCCGCGGAGTTGGACTCCCCGACCTCGTTCGGCTGCGCGTTCTCCTCGCGGATGAACTGGAAGATGCGCGTGGCCGGGTCGGCCGAGGCGGAGCGGCCCTGGATCACCATCTTCGCGTAGTTGTCCTGGTCCTCCCAGATGAGCAGACCTGCCTGCTGGTACTGCTGGCGAGCCGGCAGCGTCAGCTTGGCCGTGGCCGTGAACGGCCCGTCCGGCAGGTCCTGGAGCACCAGGTTCGGCACCGTCGTGTTGCCGGTCCCGTAGAAGTCGGTCGCCGTCGTCGGGAGGACGACGTGGCCGTCGCGCACGGCGAGGTTCTGGTCCCGGTTCAGCGCCGTCCAGCGGTCCTCGTCGAGCTCCGCACCGAGGAAGTCGTCCGAGCGGCCCGAGAAGCACATCCCCGGGTCGGTCTGCTCGGCCTCGACCGTCACGGTCGTGTACTCGACCGAGTACGCGCCGCGCTCGTCCGTCGCACGGACCTGGAGCCGGTACTCGCCCGGCTCGTCGTACGTGACCTCGAACGAGCCCGTCCCGTCGACGAAGCCGTCACCGAGACCGGCGTCCCAGGCGAACGTGACCGCCTCGGCCTCCGGGTCGGTGGCCGTCGCCGTCGCCGTGACGGTGAGCGGTGCGGTGCCCGACGTCGGCGTGACCTCGAACGAGTCGATCGACGGACGGACGTTGTCCGTGACGCCGCGACCGTTGACGACCATCCAGTTGACGTTCGACTGGCCGCCCGTCTGGACGAAGTACAGCGTGCCGCTGCCCGACGGGACGTCGTGCAGCTCGGCCGTGATGTCCGAGTAGGTCTGCCAGGCGCCCGCGGGAACCGTGAGGCTGCCGATCTCCGGCCCCTCAGGGTCGTCCCAGCGCAGCGAGATGGTCCCGCCCGGCTCCGACGCCGCACGCAGGGTGATCGAGTCGACGTTGGCCAGCGAGATCGGCTCGTGCGCCCACCAGTCGCCCACCTCGATGAACCCGATGTTCAGGCCGCCGCCGGCCGTGTCGCCCGTCGTCTCGGTCTGCACGCCGGGGTCGCCCGCGCTCGTGGAGCCCTCGAGACGACCGGTCGACGTGAAGAACTCCGACTGGAGCAGCTTCGGCTGGAGGACCTGCAGGTCGTTCGCCGTCAGCGGGACGCCCACGGCGCCGCCGTCGTCGGTGTACATCGCCTCGACCACCCAGAAGATGTTCGACTCGATGCCGTGGCCCTCGTCACGCGCCGTCTGGAGCGTGCCCGAGCACCCCGTGAGCTCCTCCATGGGGTGCGCGTGGGAGTCGTGGCCGAGCGACGTGAACAGCTTCACGTTCTCGCACGTCACGACACCGTCGGGGTCCTCGACCGCGATCTCGTACTTGACCTGGTCGCCCCACTCGAAGAAGCCACCGTTCTCCGGGAACGTGATGGAGACGGTCGGTGCCTGGTTGCCGACGACGATCGTCACGTTCGCGACGCCGGTGGCGCCGTTCTCGTCCGTCGCGATCAGCTGGGCGGTGTAGCTGCCGTTCTCCGCGTACGTGTGCACGGGGTTCGCCTCCGTGGACGGCTCCGAGCCGTCGCCGAAGGTCCACTGCAGCGTGACCGGGTCGCCCGCCGGGTGGCGCGTGCCCTCCGACGAGAACTGCACCGTCAGCGGTGCTGCGCCGCTCGTCACGTCCGCGCTCGCGCGGGCGATCGGGGCGGGGTCGCCCTGGACGTAGTTGACCTTGTAGACGCCGCTCGAGTCGTTGTTCCCGCCGAAGCCGGAACCCCAGTCGATGACGTACAGCGCGCCGTCGGGGCCGAAGTCGAAGTCCATGGGCCGGTCGAAGCCGGCCGACGGGTCGAAGACCTTCGGGAGCACGCGGTTGATGTCGACGAGGTCGTCACGCTTCTCGCCGTCGAGCTGGAACGAGTAGACCTTGCCCTGGTTCCACTCGCCGAACAGGGCCTTGCCGTCCCAGTACTCCGGCCACTTGACGTCGGAGTCGAGCTCGGGGTCGTAGTCGTACACCGGTCCGCCCATGGGCGCACCGCCGCCGCCGATCTCCGGGAAGCTCGGGTTGCCCCCGTAGCCGTACCAGACCTCGGCCTCGATCGCCCCCGGCAGCTGCTGCAGCCCCGTGTTGTTGGGCGAGTCGTTCACCACGCCCGCGTCACAGTCGAAGGCGGTGCCGGACTGCCCCGTGGCGAAGTTGTAGTCGACGTAGGGGTTGTTCGCGCCGGTGCAGTACGGCCAGCCGTAGAAGCCCGGGTCGCTCACGACGTTCCACTCGACCGTGCCCTCCGGGCCGCGCGTCGCGCTGGCGCTGCCGGCGTCAGGACCGTAGTCCCCGACGAGCACGTTGCCCGTCGAGGGGTCGACGCCGATCCGGAACGGGTTGCGGAAGCCCATCGCGAAGATCTCGGGCTTCGTCTGCGCGGTGCCCGGCGCGAACATGTTCCCCTCGGGGACCGTGTACGTGCCGTCGTCCTCGGGGTGGATCCGCAGGACCTTGCCGCGCAGGTCGTTGGTGTTCGCCGACGTGCGCTGCGCGTCGAAGTTCTGCCGCCCCGCGCGCTCGTCGATCGGCGCGAAACCGCCCGACTCGAACGGGTTGGTGTTGTCACCGGTCACGACGACGAGGTTGCCCTCGGCGTCGAAGACCATGTCGCCGCCCGCGTGGCAGCACGTCTCGCGCTGCGTCGGGATCTTGAGCACGGCCTTCTCGGACGCGAGGTCGACCGTCTTGGACGTCGCGTCGTAGTCGAAGCGCGAGACCCGGTTGTGCGGGCCGTCCGCGCCGACGTTCTGCGGCGACCAGAAGAGGTAGACCCAGCCGTTCTCGGCGAAGCCCGGGTCGAGCACGACGCCCGTGAGCCCGTCCTCGTTCGCCTGCGTCACGGCCAGCGTCGCGGCCGTGGTGGTCTGGTTCGTCGCCGGGTCGATGACGCGCACGCGCCCGTCGCGCTCGACGTAGAAGACCGTCCCGTCCGGGGCGACGTCGAGCATCATCGGGTTCGCGGTGTTCTCGTCGAGCGGCACCATCTCGTAGCTGTCGGACTGCGTGGCGTTGCAGTCGGAGGGCACGACGCCCGCGGCCGTCTGGATGCCGCCCAGCAGGTGCTGCAGGAACTCCGGCTCTGCGTACGACTGGTCCGTGTGGCCGCCGCCGGTGTACCAGGAGCGGCCGCCGTCGTAGACCTGGCACCACGCCGTGGGGTGCTCGGCGCCCATCGCGCCGGAGCCCGCGGAGTAGGTGGTCTCGTCGAGGCTCGCCAGGACGTGGACGGTGTCACGCGGGTTGGTCCGGAAGTTGTACCACTCGTCGAACCGGTCCCAGCGTGCCGGGAGGTGCGCCGTGGACTCGTGGACGTGGTCCTCGACCTTGATGGTCGCGTCCTGGTTCTGCGGGTGCGCGCTGAAGTAGGCGCCGACGAGCTCGCCGTACCACGGCCAGTCGTACTCCGTGTCGGACGCCGCGTGGATGCCCGCGTAGCCGCCGCCGTTCTGGACGTACCGCTCGAACGCGGCCTGCTGGTCGTCGTTGAGCACGTCGCCGGTCGTGGAGAGCCAGACCACCGCGTCGTACTGCGCCAGGTTCGCGTCGGTGAACGCGCCCGCGTCCTCCGTGGCCGTCACCTCGAAACCGTTATCGGCGCCGAGCTGCTGGATCGCCGCGATCCCCGCGGGGATCGACCCGTGGCGGAACCCGGCGGTCTTGCTGAACACGAGCACGTCGAACGGCACGGTCTCCGCGGCCGCGGCCACCGGTGCTGCCGCGACCGGGCTCGAGGATGGAAGGGCTGCCGTGGCGGACGTCGCCGTCGCCAGGGTCAAGGGCAGAGCGACCGCTGCCGCGGCCACCGCCGCGACCGTGCGCCGTCGGGCGCGCGATCCTCCAAGCACGTTTCTCACAAGGTCTCCTCGTCGAGATGGGGAACAGTGCTGCGCTCCGCCCGGGGCGGCGTCGTCGGCCTGCGTTGCCGAGTCCCGGGACCGTCGGCGGGCAGCATGGCCCGCCGGTCGTCGGCCGCTCCGTCGCGGCCCGCGACCTCCTCTCGTCCGACCGGCCCCCGGACCCGCGGCGTCGCGGGTCCGGGGGTTCCGGCATCTTCCAGTAGTTCCCGGTGGCCGGCCCGACGCCGGTCGGTGTCGGGCCCGCTCGGTCGTCCCCCGGTCAGGGTTCGACCCAGCCTCCGGACGCTGCGCTGCGCTCGACCGCGTCGAGCACTCGCTGGACCGCGAGACCGTCCGCGAACGTCGGCGACGGCTGCGAGCCCGACGCGATCGCCTCGACGAGGTCGACCACCTGGTGGGTGAACGCGTGCTCGTACCCGAGACCGTGCCCCGCGGGCCACCAGCTCCCGACGTACGCGTGCTCGGGCTCCGTCACGACGATGCGGCGGAACCCTGCCGTCACGGCGTCCTCGGCCGCGTCGAAGAAGTGCAGGACGTTCATGTCCTCGAAGTCGAACGCGAGCGACCCCCGGGAGCCGTTGATCTCGAGGCGGATCGCGTTCTTGCGCCCGTAGGCGAAGCGCGTCGCCTCGAAGGTGCCGATGCCACCACCGGACAGGCGCGCGAGGAAGATCGCGGCGTCGTCGACCGTGACCGGGCCGCGCTCGTCGCCGCCCTGGCCCGCGAGCCCGGCGAACTCCGTCGCGACGGGGCGCTCCGTCACGAAGGTCTCGAGCAGGCCGGACACGCTCGTCAGCCGCTCGCCCGTGATGAACTGGGCGAGGTCGATGACGTGCGCCCCGATGTCCCCCAGCGCACCGCTGCCGGCCTTGGTCTTGTCGAGACGCCACGAGAGCGGGGCGTTCTCGTCCGCGATCCAGTCCTGCAGGTACTGCGCCCGCACGTGCCGGATCGTGCCGATGCGGCCGTCGGTCACGAGCCGCCGCGCGAGCTGGATGGCGGGGACGCGACGGTAGGTGAACCCGACCATCGCGACCTGGCCGCGCGACGCGGCCGCCTCCGCCGCGGCGACCATCTGTTCCGCCTCGGCCACCGTGTTCGCCAGCGGCTTCTCGCACAGCACGTGCTTGCCGGCCTCGAGCGCCGCGATCGCGATCTCGGCGTGGGTGTCGCCCGGGGTGCACACGTCGACGAGGTCGACGTCGTCCCGTGCGACGAGAGCCTGCCAGCTCGTCTCGGTGGACTCCCACCCGAGACGGTCCGCGGCGGCCTTGACCGCCCCGGGGTTGCGCCCGCCGAGCACGCGCATGCGCGGCTCGAGGGGGAGGTCGAAGAACCGGGGGGCGGTACGCCATGCCTGCGAGTGCGCTGCCCCCATGAACGAGTACCCGACCATGCCGACGCCGAGCTGCGCGCCGTTGCTTCCTGCCATGACGTTTCCTTCCGTGCGCATCGAGTGCGCGAGACGTACGCGCGCCCACGGTCCGGCCGGGTGATCACCCCGGGCGGACCGTGGGCGCGATCCGCGTGCTGCTGGTCTGGCTCGGTATCAGGAGTCGAAGGCGCTCGGCAGGTACTGCTCGACGTTCTCCTCGGTGACGACCGGCGCGAAGAGCTGGACCGTGCGGGGCACGCCCGACGAGGCGAGGTCGCTCATGCTCTTCTCGTGCGCGACGAGGCGGGCGAGCTTGATGCCGTCAGCAGCCTGGGTCGACGGGTAGACGACCGTGGCCTGCAGGACCGAGTCGCCGGCCTGGATGTGCTCCATGACCTGCTTCGAGCCGGCACCGCCGACCATGAAGAACTCGTCGCGTCCCGCGTTCTCGATCGCGGAGAGCACGCCGATGCCCTGGTCGTCGTCGTGGTTCCAGATGGCGTCGATCTGCGGCTCGGCCTGGAGCAGGTTGGCCGTCGCCGCCTCGCCGCCCTGGACGGTGAAGTCGCCCTGGACCTGCGTCGCGACCTCGAGGCCGCAGTCGGACAGCGCGTCCGCGAAGCCCTGGCTGCGGTCCTGGGTGAGCGGGAGCGACGCGATGCCCTGGATCTCGGCCACGACGGCGTCCGGGTTGTCGCCGAGCTGCTCGCAGATGTAGGTGCCGGCGGACACGCCCATGCCGTAGTTGTCGCCGAGGACCGTGGAGCGCGCGGCGAACGGGCTGGTGAACTCGCGGTCCACGTTGATGACCGGGATGCCGGCCTCCATCGCCTGCGTGGCGACGTCGGTGAGCGCGGCGCCGTCGAACGGCAGGAGCACGATCGCGTCGACCTCGTCGTTGATGAAGCCCTCGATCTGGCTGATCTGGACGTTGACGTCGTTCGTGCCGTCGGCGACGCGGAGCTCCACGTCCTCGTACTCGGCGGCCTCGGCCTCCGCGGCGGTGGTGATGGCACCCATCCAGCCGTGGTCGGCGGCGGGGGCCGAGAAGCCGATGACGATCTCGTCGCCCGCGGCGTCGTTGTCGGAGACGGCCTCGTTCGCGCTGCCGCCCCCGTCGCCGGTCTCCTCGGCGGTCGGGGTGTTCGACGTGCAGGCTGCGGCGACCAGCGCGATCGAGGCGGCCGAGACCGTCGCGAGCGCGATGCGGCGGCGGAGGGTGGTACGTGCGGACATGGGATCTCCTTCGATGCTGTCCTGCTGGAGGAACTCTGCGAAAAATGTGGTGGGTGGTGCCGGGCGCTGCTGGGTCGTACGACGAGCTAGGTGGTCCGCCGGGAGAGGCGCTGCTGGAGCAGCACCGCGCCGACGATGATCACGCCCTTGGCGATCTGCTGGACCGAGCTGTCGATGTTGTTGATGATGAAGACGTTGGTCAGCGTCGTGAAGATCAGGACGCCCAGGACCGTGCCGACGATCGTGCCGCGACCGCCCGCGAGGAGCGTGCCGCCGACGACGACCGCGGCGATGGTGTCGAGCTCGAGGAGCAGGCCGTTGGTCGAGGAGCCGGCGCTCGTGCGGGCGAGGATCATGACGCCGGCGATGCCCGCGGCGAGCCCGGACAGCGCGTACACGTACACGAGGTGGCGCTTGACCTTGATGCCCGCGAGGCGCGCGGCCTCGGCGTTGCCGCCGACGGCGACCGTCCGGCGGCCGAACGTCGTGCGGTTGAACAGGAACCAGCCGAGCACGGCGACGATCGCGAAGATCCACACGATCTTCGGGATGCCGACGAGGTTTCCCTTGAAGACGTCGTTGAACGCGGCGACATCGACGCGCTGCGTGCGCTTCTGCGCGATGAGCTCGGCGAGGCCACGTGCCGCGACGAGCATCGCGAGCGTCGCGATGAACGCCACGACCTTTCCGTACGCGATGATCACGCCGTTGATGAGCCCGGCCCCGACGCCGACCGCGAGCGCGCAGATCACCATGACGACCCACCCGTACGACTGGGTCGCGAGCGTCGTCGCCCAGACGGAGGACAGCCCGAGCACCGAGCCGACCGACAGGTCGATGCCGCCCGTCGTGATGACGAACGTCATGCCGATCGCCAGGACGCCGGTGACCGACCCGAGGCTGAGGATCGTCATGAGGTTGCTGACGCTCAGGAACCGCTCGCCGCCCGTCGCGAAGCCCACGACGCACAGGAGCAGCAGCGCGACGACGAGGCCGATGTTGCGACCCGCCGCCCCGGACATGAACCCGCCCTTGCGGCGTTCGCTCGCGGCCCTCTCGACCCGGGCCGACTCGTCGGCGTCCGGCTTTCCCGTCGGCACCGATGCCGACACCTGCTGCTCGCTCACGCGACACTTCCTTCCATGACCATGTCGAGCACCTGGTGCTCGTCGATGGAGCTCGTGGGCCCTTCGTGCACGACCCGACCCTCGGAGACGACGAGGACGCGGTCGGCGAGGCCGAGGACTTCGGGGATCTCGCTGGACACGACGACGACGGCTGCACCCTCGTCGGCGAGCCTGCGGATGAGGGCGTAGATCTCGGCGCGCGCGCCGACGTCGACGCCGCGCGTCGGCTCGTCGAGGAGGAGCACGCGGCAGCCGTGGACCAGCCAGCGCGCGAGCATCGCCTTCTGCTGGTTTCCGCCCGACAGGGTGCGGATCGCGCGGTCGACCCCGGCGGGGCGCAGCTCGAGCGAGTCGGCCTGCTCCGTGGCCGCCTTGCGCTCGGCGCTCTCGTCGAGGAAGCCGAAGCGCGCGAAGCGCGAGAACGTCGAGAGGGTGACGTTGCGGTAGACCGGCTCGTCGAGGAGCAGTCCCTGGCTCTTGCGCTCCTCGGGCGCGAGGCCGATCCCGGCGTCCACGGCGGAGGCCACGGAGCCGGCGCGCAGCTTCCTGGAGTCGACGGTGACGGTGCCCGCCGTCGCGCGGCGAGCGCCGTAGATCGTCTCGATGATCTCCGAGCGGCCCGCCCCCACGAGGCCGGCGAGGCCCACGATCTCCCCCGCGCGCACCTGGAGCGACACGCCCTCGAACGTGCCGCGCAGGCTCAGCCCCGCGACGTCGAGCACGACGGGCGCGTCGTCGGCGAGCTCGGTGGAGTCGGGGAAGACGTACTCGACGGAGCGCCCCGTCATGAGGGTGATGAGCTTCTGCGTCGGCGTCTCGGAGACCGGGAGGTTCTGCGCGACGGTCCGGCCGTCCTTGAGGACGGTGATGCGGTCGCCGATCTCGCGGATCTCCTCGAGCCGGTGCGAGATGTAGACGACGGCTACGCCCGCCTTCGTCAGCTCCTTGACGACGCGGAAGAGGTTCGCGACCTCCTCGGAGTCGAGCACCGCGGACGGCTCGTCCATGACGATGACGCGCGCGTCGTGCGACAGTGCCCGCGCCATCGAGACGATCTGCTTCCCGGCCGCGGACAGGTTCCCGACCTCCTGGTTGGGCGAGACCTCGGAGTGGCCGAGCTGCTTGAGGATGTCCCGCGTGCGGCGTACCGCCTCGCGGCGCTGGGAGAACCCGAGCGTGGAGAGCTCGTGGCCCAGGTAGACGTTCTCGGCGACGGTCAGACCGTCGACGACGTCGAGCTCCTGGTACATCGTCGCGACGCCGTGCCGCAGCGCGGCGACGGGGTCGGAGATGTTGATGGGCTCCCCGTCGAGGAGGATCTGCCCCTCGGTCGGCTGGTGGGCGCCGGCGAGCACCTTGATGAGCGTGGACTTGCCGGCGCCGTTCTGACCGAGGAGGCAGTGGACCTCACCGGGGAGGATCTCGAGGTCGACCCCGTCGAGCGCTCGCGCTCCGGGGAAGACCTTGACGATGCCCTGCATCTGCAGGAACGGCTGGTGGGGGTCTGCTCTGACCATGTGGCTGAACCTAGGGCATCTTTTGCCGAGCGTCAATCATAAGTCCGGGAGATTCACCCGCGTTACCGGACTGTTACCGACAAAAGTTCTCTGGACCCGGTCGGCTGCACGATCCCCGGCGGCCGCGGAGGAGAGGCCCGTCGAGACGGTGGGACGTGCGCGGATGCAGGGGTGAGAGGTGTCGACATCGGCAGTTCGGGGCCGTTCGCGCGGCGACGGTGCGGCTGCGGGCTACCGGGGGACACGCGCGCGGCCCGGAGCGCGGCGACCTCGGTGTCGCCGTACTGACGGACGGTAGGGTATCTTTTGTCGATCGTCAAGCAAAAGACGTCAGAGTCGCCGTCGACACGGACGGCTGTCGAGAGGCTTCGTGGTTCACTGTGCTCATGGAGGAGCTCCTGAAGTTCGCCCCGCGTCCGACGGGCGCCGGAGACATGTTCCAGCTGCTCCGGGACGGCCAGCCGCGCACGCGCGCGGACCTCGCGTCGATCACCGGGCAGGCGCGATCGACGATCGCGGCGCGGATCGACCTCCTCATGTCCTCGGGCCTCATCGCCCCCGCCGGTGAAGCGAGCTCGACGGGCGGGCGCCCCCCGGTGACGTTCGCGTTCAACCCGGGCGCGCGCATCGTGCTGGCCGTCGACCTCGGCGCCACCCACGCGCGCCTCGCCGTCACGGACCTCGCGTCCAACGTGCTCGCGGAGACCGACGCCGCCCTCGCGATCGCGGACGGGCCGGACGTCGTGCTGTCCTGGGTCGCCGAGACGGGCGAGAAGCTCGTCGCGACGACCGGTCGCAGCATCGACGACCTCGTGAGCGTCGGCGTGGGCCTCCCGGGCCCGGTCGAGCACTCCACGGGCCGGCCCATCAACCCGCCGATCATGCCCTCGTGGGACGACGTCGACGTGCCGGGCATCCTCGCGAAGCGCTTCGACGCGTCGGTCCTCGTCGACAACGACGTGAACATCATGGCGCTGGGCGAGCACCGCACGGCCTGGCCCGACGTCACCGACATGCTCTTCGTCAAGGTCGCCACCGGCATCGGCTCGGGCATCATCGCCGACGGCGAGCTGCGACGCGGCGCGCAGGGCGCCGCCGGCGACATCGGGCACGTCGCGGTCCCCAGCGCGGCCGACGTCCCGTGCCGCTGCGGCAACGTGGGGTGCCTCGAGGCCGTCGCCAGCGGGCAGTCCGTCGCGAGCATCCTCACGGCCGCCGGCCTGGACGCGCGGACCAGCGCCGACGTCGTGGCGCTCGTCCGCGCGGGCGACCTCACCGCGAGCCAGGCGGTACGCCAGGCCGGACGGGACATCGGCTCGGTGCTCGCGGCGTGCGTGAGCCTGCTCAACCCCTCCCTCATCGTCATCGGCGGCATCGTGGCCGAGGCCGGCGAGCACCTCATCGCCGGCATCCGGGAGATCGTCTACCAGCGCTCCCTCCCCCTGGCGACGCAGCACCTGCGGATTGTCACGTCGCAGGCCCGCGGCCAGGCGGGCGTGCTCGGTGCCAGCGCCATGGCGGTCGATCACGTACTCTCTCCCGCAGCGATCGACGCACTCGTCGGCTGAGGCGTCGGTCGTCGGCCGGCGCCGACGTGGGCGACCTTCCGAGAACGGCGAGTGTGACGATGCACGAGGAGGAATCATGACCGAGCGGAACCGTCGGGCGCTCGTGGTCCGAGGCGGTTGGCCCGGGCACGCGCCAGAGGAGGCGGCGGAGCTGTTCGTCCCGTTCCTGGAAGAGGCGGGCTACGACGTCACGCTCGAGGGCTCTCTCGAGGCCTATGCGGACACGCGGTTCATGACCGACCTCGACCTCGTCGTCCAGTGCTGGACGATGGGCGAGATCCTCCCGGACGAGATGCGCGGCCTGCGCACCGCCGTCGCGAACGGCACGGGCTTCGCCGGCTGGCACGGCGGCATCATCGACTCGTTCCGCCTCGCGACCGACTACCTGCAGATGGTCGGTGGCCAGTTCGCCGCGCACGCGCACGACCTCGTCGACCACACCGTGGAGATCGTTCCCGAGCGCGCCGACCACGAGATCGTCGCGGGCCTCGACGGCGCGATCTCGTTGCACTCCGAGCAGTACTGGGTCCTCACCGACTCCTACAACGACGTGCTCGCGACCACGACGATCCGCCCGCGCGACGGCGACCCCTGGCGCGAGCCCGTCGTCTGCCCCGCCGTGTGGACGCGGCAGTGGGGCGAGGGCCGGGTCTTCGTCTCGACCGCCGGCCACCAGCTCGCCGACCTCGAGGTCCCGGCCGTCCGCACGATCGTCGAGCGCGGCATCCTCTGGGCGAGCCGGTGACGGCCCCGCGTCAGCGGCCGAGCGCCGGGTGGCCGGACAGGTAGGAGACGACGGCGCGGCGCATCTCCGCGTCGAGAGCGTCCCGCTCGTCGCCCGAGGCTGCGACGACGAGCGGCATCATCCCCCTCACGAGCTGGATCGCGACCACCGCCGCGCGGCGCAGCTCGTCCGGGTCGGCTTCCGGTGAGCGGACGGCGAGGATCTGCGCGACCCTGCCCTGCAGGGCGTCGTGGAGCGGCGCGGTCGCCTCGCGCAGCGCGGGAGGCATGTCGGCACGGGCGAACAGCGCCTTGAAGCCCGCCCGCTCGGCGTTGAACGCCACGAGCGGCGCGAGGACCCGCCCGACCAGGGCGTCCCAGGACATCGCCCCCGGGTCGAGGCCTTCGAGCGACCGCGCCTGGGCCGCACGCAGCTCGGTCGTGTAGCGCACGGTGAGGGCAGCGGCGACCTCCTCCTTGTTGCGGAAGAACTGGTAGAGCGACCCCGGGGAGATCCCCGCCTCGCGTGCGATCGCGTTGGTCGTCGCGCCCTCGTAGCCGTCGCGCGCCAGCACCGTCGCGGCGGCGTCGAGGATCTGGGCGATCCTCCGCTCGCCCCTCGCCTGCCGGCGCACCCCGTCCGCGGTCATCGTGCCCTCCTCGCCCCGTGCCCGCCGAGAGGGTCTCGACAAACACGAGCGTTTGCTCGTATCGTCGCTCGCGGTGGATGCGAGCGATGGCTCGCGTTCACGGTAGCACCGGCCCTGACCCCGAGGAGAACCCGTGATCGCCCGACTCGTCACCCGCGCGCCCCGCCTCGTCGCCCTCGCCGCCGCGTTCCTGCTCGTCGCGCTCGGCGTCGTCGCCGCCGGCACGATCGACGCGCTGTCCCTGAACCGCTACGAGGCGCCCGGCTCCGAGTCCGTCGCCGCCCGGGAGGCCCTCGCGCGACTCGGCACGGGGACCCCGAACGTCGCGGTGCTCGTCGAGGCGAGCTCGGGGACGATCGACGACCCCGACGTCGCGCGCGCAGCGCAGGACGTCGCCGCGGGCCTCGCGGCGCACCCGGCGGTCGGTGACGTCCGGTCCGCCTGGGAGCACGGCGCTCCGACGACCCTCGCGAGCGAGGACCGCACCTCGGGCCTCGTCCTCGCCTGGGTCCCGGGCGACGCCGACCACGTGCGCCGGACGGTCCTGCCCGAGCTCGAGCGCCTCGTCTCCCCCGCATCCGCCGCCGACACCGTCTCGGTGACGCTCGGCGGCGGGGACGAGGTGTTCCGCGTCGTCGCCGAGCAGGCACGCACCGACTTCCTGCGCGCCGAGCTCGTGATCCTGCCGCTCGTCGGGCTCCTCCTGTGGCTCGTCCTGCGACGCCTCGGTCCGGCGCTCGCGACCCTCGTGACCGGGGTGCTCACCGTCGTCGGGACGCTCGCGCTGCTCCGCGTCGTCACGACCTTCGCGGAGGTGTCCACCTTCGCGTCGAACATCGCCCTCGTCATGGGCATCGGGCTCGGCGTCGACTACGGGCTGTTCATGGTCTACCGGTTCCGCGAGGAGCTGCGTGCCGGTCATGGCGCGCGTGCCGCCACGGCGCGGGCGGTCCGGGGCGCCGGACGGACGATCGTCTTCAGCGGTGTCACCGTCGCCACCTCGCTCGCCGTCCTGTTCGTCTTCCCGTTCCCGTTCCTGTCCTCGTTCGCGTGGGCCGGGATCGCGGTCGTGGCGTCTGCCGTCGCCGCCTCGGTCGTGGTCCTGCCCGCCGTCCTGCTGCTGCTCGGCGACGGCGTCCGGCGCCGCGACGACGCGCGAGAGCCGGGGCAGGGTTGGGCGAGGACGGCGCGAGCGGTCATGCGCCGACCGGTCCTCGCCGGCGGGGCCGGGCTCGTGGCCCTCCTGCTCCTCGGCGCCCCCGCTCTCGGCACCGTCTTCGGGGCGCCCGACGACCGCGTCCTCGCGGGTCAGCACGCGGTGCGGGACATGTACGACACGATCCGTGCCGACTACACGACGGAGGAGGCGGACGCGCTGCAGGTGGCGCTGCCCGGCGCCCCTGCCGGGGCCACGGCGCTCGACGGCTACGCGACGGCTCTCTCCGCCGTCCCCGGAGTGCTGCGCGTCGACGCCGCGACCGGCACCTACGCCGGCGGCGAGCACGTCGCCGGGCCAGGGCCGGGGAGCTCCGAACGCTTCGCACCGCTCGCCGGCGGCGGCACCTGGCTCTCGGTGGTCCCCACCGGGCAGCGTCTCGGCGCCGACCCCACCGGGCTCGTCGCGGACGTCCGCGCCGTCGACGTCCCCGACGAGCTCGGTACCCCGCTCGTCGGCGGGTCGCCCGCCGAGCTGACCGACTACCGCGACGGGGTCGTCGAGCGCCTGCCTCTCGTCGCGGGGCTGATCGCCGTCGTCACGTTCGTCGTGCTGTTCCTCATGACGGGATCGGTCGTCGCCCCGGTCAGGGCGACCGTCCTCAACCTGCTCAGCCTCACGGTGATGTTCGGCGTCCTCGTGTGGGGCTTCCAGGAGGGCGCGCTCTCGGGCCCGCTCGGGTTCGAGCCCACCGGGACGATCGAGCCGAGCATCCCGCTGCTCATGTTCTGCGTCGCGTACGGGTTGTCGATGGACTACGAGGTCTTCGTCCTCGCCCGCATCAAGGAGGACTACGACCGCACGGGCGACCTCACCGGTTCGGTGCCGCGCGGCATCGCGCGGTCGGGGCCCCTCGTCTCGGCCGCCGCGCTCGTGCTCGCCACGTCGTTCGCCGTCTACGCGACGAGCGAGGTCACGTTCCTCCAGCAGCTCGGCATCGGGATGGCGCTGGCGGTGCTCGTCGACGCGACGATCGTGCGGGGCGTCCTCGTACCGGCCTCGATGCGCCTCGCGGGTCGCGCCGCGTGGTGGGCGCCCGCGCCGCTCGCGCGCTGGCACCGCCGCCTCGGTCTCGACGAGAGCGTGCCGCCTCGGCAGGGTGCGGCGGGACCGGTCGGCGTGGACGCGTCCGCCGTCCGCCGCTCCATGCCTGAGAGAGTGGGC
The DNA here is from genome assembly GCF_051294865.1 of Cellulosimicrobium sp. PMB13. Taxonomy (NCBI): domain Bacteria; kingdom Bacillati; phylum Actinomycetota; class Actinomycetes; order Micrococcales; family Promicromonosporaceae; genus Cellulosimicrobium; species Cellulosimicrobium sp. PMB13. The sequence continues at coordinate 3,909,967 of NZ_CP145910.1, forward strand.
CGATGACCGGTCCGAACCCCTTCCACGGGCTCCTCGCCTACCCGATCACGCCGCTCACGCCCGACGACGCGCCCGACCTCGACACGCTCGCGCGCCTCGTGCGCGGGGCGGCGTCGGCCGGGGTGGACGCCGTGACGGTCCTCGCGTCGTCCGGGGCGGGCGTGACGTTCGACCCCGCCGAGCGGGCCGCCGTCGTGCGGACGGCCGTGGAGTCCGCGGCCTCGGGCGACCGCCCTCTCCCCGTCCACGTCGCCGTGAGCGGCGCGTCGACGCGGGACGTCGTCCGGCACGCGCGCGCCGCGCAGGAGGGCGGGGCGAGCGGGGTCGTCCTCGCGCCCTTCTCCTACCTGCCGCTCGTCGACGCCGAGGTGATCGGGCTCTTCCGGGCCGTGGCGGACGCGGTCGACGTGCCGGTGTGCTTCTACAACAAGCCGCTGCAGACCGGGTACGACGTCTCGCCCGACGTCCTGTCGCAGCTCGCGACGACGGCGCGCGTCCTGGCGCTCAAGGATCCCGCGGTGCTGCCGGGGCGGTCGGGCGCGCGCCTCGACGAGCTGCGCGCCGCACTGGGCGAGCACCGCATGAGCCTCGGGCTGAGCGGCGACCCGGCGCTGGTCGAGAGCGCTGACGTCGCCGATGCCTGGCACACCGGCGTCGCCGCGCTCCTTCCCGAGGAGTACGTCGCCGTCCGGCGCGCACGGGCGGCTGGACGCCCCGACCCGGGGACGGAGCGTTCCCTGCGCTGGCTCCTCGAGGTGGTCCGGGAGCTCCAGCGGATGCGTCCGGTGAGCAGCCTCCACGCGCTCGCGACGGCCCTGGGAGTGCCGACGGCGCCGCCGCGCGGCCCGTCGCGGCCCGCGACCGCCGAGCAGGTCGCCGTGCTCCACGCGCTCGTCGCCCGGCGCCCGGTCGTCCCGAGCGCCGCGTGAACGACGCGGTGCCCGTGCGCGCGGGCCTCCGCGACGCCGCGACGCGCGGGACGGCGACCGGCCGTCAGCCGACGTCGCCCGCGTCGTCCGCGCTCTCCGCCGCGACCAGGTGCGCGACCGCGTCCGGACCGCCCTGGAGGAGCGCGACGAAGCCCGCCTCGTCGAGGATCGGCAGGCCGAGGTCCCGAGCCTTGGTCTCCTTGGAGCCCGCGTTCTCGCCGACCACGACGTAGTCCGTCCGCTTGGAGACCGAGCCGGAGGACTTGCCGCCCGCGGCGACGATCGCCTCCTTCGCGCCGTCGCGGCTGAAGCCCTCGAGCCCCCCGGTCACCACGACCGTCAGCCCGTCGAGCGGACCGGAGGGCGCCTCCGCCTTGCCCGGCCCCGGGTGACCCGGGATCTCGAACCGGACGCCCGCCGCTGCCCACCGCTCGACGATCTCGACGTGCCAGCCGACGGTGAACCACTCGACGACCTGGTCGGCGATCACGGGGCCGACCCCTTCGACGGCCGCGAGCTCGTCGCGCGACGCGGCGCGGATCGCGTCGAGAGACCCGAACCAGTCGGCGAGCGCGCGCGCCGCGACCGGGCCGACGTGCCGGATGTTGAGGCTCACGAGGATGCGCCACAGGTCCTTGGTCTTCGCGAGCTCGAGCTCCTCCACGAGCTTCGTCGCGTTCGTCGACGCCTCGAACAGCGGCTCCCCCGCCTCCACGGCCGCGCGCTCGGCGGCCTTGGAGAGCTTGCGGCGCTTGCGGAACGGCCAGACGGTCTTGACCGTCGCGGTGGAGCCGTCGGGCATCGTGATCTCGGCGGGCTCGCCCGTGCCGTCGAACTCGCGGGGCAGTCCGGTCTCGGAGTCGCGCACGACGACGCGGATCGGGACGAGCTGCTCGACGCTGAGCTCGAACAGCCCGGCCTCCGTCGCGAGCGGGGGCTCCGCGGGCTCGAGCGGGTGCGTGAGGGCTGCCGCCGTCACCTCGCCGAGCACCTCGACGTCGAGGCCTCCGCGCGACCCGATGTGCTCGACGCGGCCCCGGACCTGCGCGGGGCACGACTCGGCGTTGGGGCAGCGCAGGTCGACGTCGCCCTCCTTCATGGGGCGCAGGGGCGTGCCGCACTCGGGGCAGTCCGCCGGCATGACGAATTCCTCGCGCGGGTACCCGTCGTCCGCGAGCGCCGCGACGGGGCCGAGGATCTCGGGGATGACGTCGCCGGCCTTGCGCAGCACGACCATGTCGCCGATGCGCACGCCCTTGGCCCGGACGACGTCCTGGTTGTGCAGCGTGGCCTGGCGGACGGTCGAGCCCGCGACCTTGACCGGCTCCATGACGGCGTACGGCGTGGCGCGCCCGGTGCGGCCGACGCCGACCTGGATCGCGAGGAGGCGCGTGTTGACCTCCTCGGGCGGGTACTTGTAGGCGATCGCCCACCGCGGTGCGCGGCTCGTCGCGCCGAGCCGGCGCTGGAGCGCGAGCTCGTCGACCTTGACGACGATGCCGTCCAGCTCGTGCTCGATGTCGTGCCGGTGCTCGCCGAAGTACGCGATCCGCTCCATGACCTCGTCGAGCCCGGCGACCACGCGGGTGTGCGGGGAGACCGGCACGCCCCACTGCTCGAACAGCGCGTACGCGGCGGACTGCCGCTCGAGGTCGGCGTGCTCGCCCTCCTCCCACTGCAGCGCGCCCACGCCGTGCGCGTACATGCGCAGGTTGCGGCTCGCCGTGACGGCCGGGTCCTTCTGGCGCAGCGAACCGGCCGCGGTGTTGCGCGGGTTGGCGTACGGCGCCTGCCCGGCGGCGACGAGACGCTCGTTGAGGGCGGCGAAGTCCTCGACCCCCATGAACACCTCGCCGCGCACCTCGATGACGTCGGGGTGCGTCGCGGGGTCTCCGGCGAGCTGCTGAGGGATCGACCCGATCGTGCGGACGTTCGCGGTCACGTCCTCACCGGCGCGGCCGTCGCCGCGCGTGGCGGCGCGCACGAGCCGACCCTTCTCGTAGAGCAGCGCGATGGCGAGCCCGTCGATCTTCACCTCGCACAGGTACTCGACGCCGGCGTCGGCGGGCACACCGAGGTCGCGGTGCACGCGCGCGGCCCAGGCGGCGAGGTCCTCCTCGCTGAACGCGTTGTCGAGCGAGAGCATGCGCTCGAGGTGCTCGACCGTCGCGAACCCGGCCGCCGCGCGACCGCCGACGCGCTGCGTCGGCGACTCGGGGGTCACGAGCGCGGGGTGCGCCGCCTCGAGCGCCTGGAGCTCGTGCATCCGCGCGTCGTACTCGGCGTCCGAGGACACCGGCTGGTCCTCCTCGTAGTACGCGCGCTGGTCCGCCTCGATCTGCGCGACGAGCTCGGACCAGCGGCGCTGCGCAGCCACCTCGTCGAGCCCGGCCGCGGAACCGGCCCCGTGCACGACGGCGCGGGCAGAGGTCGCCGGGTCGCCGGTCGGCAGGTCGGTCACGTCGCCGGTCGGCAGGTCGGTCGCGTCGATGCTCTCGGTCACCCGCACATCATCGCGCGAACCGCCGACACGTTCGCGTCACGCCCCACCGGCCGGTGAGCCGCTCGTCCCGCCTGCGGTACCCACCTGCTGCGGTACCCGTGCGGTCACCAGCCGTGCGACGCGTCGTCGTGCATCGGAGGGCACACCCCGCCGGGCTCGGTCACGGCCTCGTAGTGCCACACCTCGTTGGCGTACGTCTGGCACAGCCCGAAGTCCGCGCCGTGCTGCTGGAGCCAGTACGCGCCCTCGGTCGGCCCGACGTCGATCGCGGTGCCGGCGACGTGCTCCGACGACTCGGGCGGCAGGACCCACCGCCGCGCCTCCCCGACGGACCCGTACCGCTCGACCGCCTCGTCCACGAGCCGCTGCTGCTCGTCCGCCGTGCGCCACCCCGACGTGATCCGCAGCTCGACACCGTCGGCGGCTGCCGCGGCCCGGGCGTCGTCGAACCGCTGCTGGAGCCCGGGGTCGAGCCCCGTCGCCGCGACCGGCGCCGTCCCGGCCGTGGCCGCCACCGACCCGTCCACCTGGTCCGACGGCGCGGAGGCGAGCTGGACGACGGCGACCGCGCACGCGGCCAGGCCCGCGACGACCGACCCGGCGTAGACCCGCCGGCCGACGCGCCGTCGTCGTGCGGACCGCGTGGTCCCCGGTGTGGTCCGCGCCGGGTGGGCCAGCACCGGCATGTCTCGCAGCGTCATCGCGGGACCTCCTCGGTCGGTCTCGGGCGGGGCAGGAGGCGCCGGCCCGGGGCGAGAGCGAGCGGGACGGCGACGGCCGCGACGGTGAGGACCCAGGCCGAGTAGTCGAGGCCGAGGAACACCCAGATGCTCGCGTGCATCGCCGCCACCGCGACGACGAACGGGATGCGGGTGACCCGCACGGCGAGCCACACGGGAGCCGTGAGCTCGAGCAGCAGCGCCCCGGTCGCGAGCGCGCGCGTGAGCAGCGGCTGGTCGGCGACGACCCGCGTCAACCCCTCGCCGAACGGCGAGGCGCCCTGCCGCAGGATCCACGCCATGGAGTCGCCGAGCGCCCACGACGGCCCGCTGTGCGCGAGCTTCTGCGCCCCGGTGAGGAAGTACACGCACGCGACGACCGCGAGCGCCGCGCGCACGGTCCACCCGGTGCGCGCCGGTTCCTCGCCGTGCGCGGTCCCGCGCGCCGGCGGCGCGGCGAAGAGCAGCACGAAGCCGACCGTCACCGTCAGGACGTCGTTGTGCATCACCTTGCCGGAGCTCCCCCACAAGGCGGTCAGGACGAGGTAGGCGACCCAGGCGACGGCGAAGCCCGTGCGCGTCCGGACGCCCGCGAGCACGAGCGCGACCCCGAGGATCCCCACGACCTGGACCGCGAGCAGGAGCGCGACCGGGGCCTGCACCGGCAGCCACGCCAGGACGGTCGGGCTGCCGGTGAGCGCGGCGGGCCGGTCCGCGACGAGCGTCCAGTCGCGCGTGACGAGCCGGACGCCGACGACCACCGCGACGAGCGTGTGCACCTCGACGAGCCGGTACCAGGGCACCGGGGCGAGGAGCCGGCGGTCGACGCCCCGCACGCCGTCGACCACCCGTGCGAACCCCCGCCCCAGCGCACGACCGGGTCCTCGACCGAGATCGACCCGTGCGCGCGAGATCGACCCTCGGTGGGTCGACGTCGCGACGTGCGGGTCGATCTCGCGCGTGCTGCGGGCGCTCACGGCAGGACCTCGAGCACCGGCTCGCGCGAGACCTCGGTCCACTCGAGGGTCTCGGGGTCGAGCGTGCTGCGCACACGGTCGAGCCGCACGGACGCGACGTCGGCGGGATCGATCCCCGCGGTGTCGAGCCAGGCACGCACCAGCTCCTCACGCTCGGCGGGCGACGCGGGGGCGAGGTCGTCGTAGCGGTACGTCGTCGTGGCGAGGACGGGGTGGGTGGGGTCGGGTCGCACGACGGTCGGGCCGTCCACGCCGACGGCCACGAGCTCGAGCGCGGTGCGGGCATCGGTGCGCACCCCGCTGAAGAGGCGGTACGACGTCAGGGGCCAGGCCTCGACCCCTGCCGCCGCTGTCGCGAGCAGCACGCAGACGACGCCGTAGGTGACGGTCCGGGCGAGGACCGGTTCGGAGATTCGCGGCATGGACGAGAGCGTCCCACGCAGCGGCGCTGCCGCGGATCGGCCCAGGGAGCGGTCGTGGACCTCGCCCGAGGGCGTGGCACCGGCACGCGATCTCCGCCCTGGGGCGGAGACGACCGTGCCCGCGCCCCCGCCCGAGGTCTGTCCCGCGGCCGCGACCCGCCCGCTACCGTGGGGCCGTGCCGTCCGCCTCCCGCCTGCCCGTCTGGGCCCAGGACCTCGCGGTCGCCCTCGCGGCGGGCGCCGCGTGGTTCACGGTGATCACGGTGATGCGGCACGGCGGGTACTGGTACCCACGCTGGATCGAGTCCTACGAGATCGCCGGCGTCTGGATCGTCGCCACGCTGGCGCTGCGCCGCGTCGTTCCGGGGCCGCTCTTCTGGGCGACGGCGATGCTCTACCCGCTCGTCCAGCCGACGACCCTCCAGTCCTACTTCCACCTCGTCCCGCTGATGGTGGCCGCTTTCGGGGCCACCCGGTCGCGCGCGGTGCCGTGGCCGCTCGTCGCGCTCGCGAGCACGGTCTCGGGCTGGTCGCTCCTGCTCTTCGAACGCCCCGGCTTCCGTCCGCCGTTCTCGGTCGTCCCGGGTTCCCTCTGGATCGTCCGGTCGCCCTCGGAATACCTCGTCGTCCTCGCCCTGGTCCTCGTCCCCGTCGCCGCCGGGGTGTTCTTCCACCGCCTGGCCGTGACGTCGGAGACCCTGCGCGAGCGCAACGCCGAGCTCCAGGCCTTGCAGGCCGAGCTCGCCGAGCAGGCGGTCCTCGCGGAACGCACGCGCATCGCGCGCGAGCTGCACGACGTCGTCGCGCACCACGTGTCGGCGATCGTCGTGCGCGCGCAGGCCGCGGACCGCGTCGCCGCGAACCAGCCGGAGGCGCCGCGCGAGGCGGTGCGCTGGATCACCGACGAGGGCAAGCGCGCGCTGACCTCGATGCGTTCCGTCGTGCACGTGCTCCGCCGCGACGACGCCCTCGACGACGGCGTCGCGACCCTCGCACCGACGCCCGGGACCGACGACGACACCGCCGACCAGCTCCGCGCGGCCGCACGCCGCCTCACGGACGCGGGCCACGCCGTCGCGCTCACCCTGCCCGAACCGTGGCCGACGACGAGCGCCGAGACCGGTCTCGCCGTCGTCCGCATCACCCAGGAGGCCCTGACCAACGTGCTGCTGCACTCCCTCGCCCGCGACGTCATCGCGACGGTGACCGCCACCGGCGCCGACGTCGCGGTCCGGGTCCACGACGCCGGCCCGCCGCTGCCCGACGACCCGTCGGGGCGCACCGGCTTCGGCCTGTCCTCGATGCGCGAGCGTGCCGCCGCGGCCGGGGGACGGCTCACCGCCGGGCCGGACGGTCGTGGCGGCTGGCTCGTCGAGGCCACGCTCCCCCGGGGCGTGCGGTGAGCACGGACCCGGGCGGGCCGACCGTCGACCCCGTGCGCGTCGTCGTCGTCGACGACCAGGCGACGATCCGGCTCGGCCTGCGCATGATCCTGGACAACGAGCCGGACGTCACCGTGGTCGGCGAGGCGGGCGACGGGGAGACAGCGGTGGCGATGGCGCGCGCCGTACGGCCCGACGTCGTGCTCATGGACGTGCGCATGCCGCGCCTCGACGGGATCGGGGCGACGGCGCGCATCGCCGCCGACCCGGACCTCGCGGGGGTGCGCACGCTCGTCCTGACGACCTTCGACGACGACGAGTACGTCTACGGCGCACTGCGTGCCGGGGCCGCGGGCTTCCTGCTCAAGGACGCCGACCCGCAGACCCTGGTCGACGCGGTGCACCGCGTCCGTGCGGGCGACTCGCTCCTCGACCCGGCCGTGACGGGACGGATCATCTCGACGTACGTCGAGCTCGCGCGGCACACGCCGCTCGCGGGCGGCGGCGCCGACGACGGGGCAGGCGCGACGGGCGGGCTCGACAGCGCGACGCCGCGCGAGCGCGAGGTGCTGCTCGCGGTCGCGCGCGGGTTGTCGAACCGCGAGATCGGGGCCGAGCTGCACCTCACCGAGGCGACCGTCAAGAGTCACGTGCGCTCGCTGCTCACCAAGGTCGGGCTGACGAATCGTGTCCAGCTCGTCGTGCTCGCGTACGAGGCGGGCCTGGTCCGCCCGGGCGACCGCGCCTGAGCCGCGCGGACATGACCGTGCCCGACGACGCGAGGGGACGCGCGTCGTCGGGCACGGTGACTGTGGCCGGCGGGCGGGTCAGCCGGCCGGCACGACCTCCTCGGCCCGCTCACGGTCGGCCGCGAGGCGTGCGGCCCGGACCTCCTCGCGGCTCGTGCCGCGGTAGGCGGCGGCGAGGATGTCGCGCATGTCCTCCAGCACGGGCATGCGGGGGTTGGCGGGCGCGCACTGGTCCTCGAACGAGCGCAGGGCGAGCTCGTCGAGGCGGATCATGAAGGCGTTCTCGTCGACGCCCTGGTCGGCGAACGTCGGCTCGATGCCGACCTTCGCGCGCAGCTCCTCGACGGCGCGCGCGTACGACTCGACGGCCTCCTCCGGCGTGGCGGCCGGGAGGCCGAGGTGCTGCGCGATCTGCTGGAAGCGCTCCGGGGCGACGTAGCGCTCGTACTTCGGCCAGCTCGTGAGCTTGGTCGGGACCTGGCCGTTGTAGCGGATCACGTGCGGCAGGAGCACGGCGTTGGTGCGACCGTGCACGAGGTGGAACGTCGAGCCGACGGTGTGCGCCATGGCGTGCACGATCCCGAGCATCGCCGAGCCGAACGCCATGCCCGCGATGGTCGCGGCGTTGTGCATCCGTTCGCGGGCCTTCGGCGCGGCCGAGCCGCGCGTGACGGACTCCTCGATGCTCTCGAAGACCATCTTGATGGCCTGCAGGCACAGCCCGTCGGTGAAGTCGTTGGCGTAGACGGAGACGAACGCCTCGGTCGCGTGGGTCAGGGCGTCGAATCCCGAGTCCGCCGCGAGCCTCGCGGGCATCGTCTCGGTGAGCACCGGGTCGACGATCGCGACGGTCGGGGTGAGCGCGTAGTCGGCGAGGGGGTACTTGAACCCCGTCTCCTCGTCGGTGATGACGGCGAACGGCGTGACCTCGGCGCCCGTGCCCGACGACGTCGGGATGCACACGAGCTTCGCCCGCTCTCCCAGCTCGGGGAACTTGTAGGCCCGCTTGCGCACGTCGAAGAACTTCTCGCGCATGTCCGAGAACTCGATCTCCGGGTGCTCGTAGCGCAGCCACATGACCTTCGCGGCGTCCATCGGCGAGCCGCCGCCGATCGCGACGATCGTGTCGGGCTCGAAGTCGCGCATCGACGCGGCGCCGCGGTTCACGGTCCCGACGCTCGGCTCGGGCTCGACGTCGTCGATGATCTGGATCGCGACGCGCTCCTCGCGGCGGGCGAGGACGTCGAGCAGGCGGTCGACGACACCGATGCGGTGCATCACCTTGTCGGTGACGATCGTGACGCGGTGCACGTCGCGCATCTGGGCGAGGTACTGGATCGAGTTCGGCTCGAAGTACGTCTTCGCGGGGACCTTGAACCACTGCATGTTGTTGTTGCGTCGTCCGATCCGCTTGACGTTGATGAGGTTGACCGCGGAGACGTTGTTCGACACCGAGTTGGCGCCGTAGCTGCCGCAGCCGAGCGTGAGGGACGGCACGAGCGCGTTGTAGATGTCACCGATGCCGCCGAGCGACGTCGGGCTGTTCCACAGCACGCGCACCGCCTTGACGCGCGACCCGTACCGCTCGACGAGCGCCTCGTCCGACGTGTGGATCGCGGCCGAGTGCCCGAGCCCGTCGAGCTCGACCATGCGCTCGGCGAGCGTGATGCCGTGCTCGGTGTCCCGCGCGCGCAGCACGGCGAGGACGGGCGTGAGCTTCTCGCGGCTCAGGGGCTCCTGCGGCCCGACGTCGTCGATCTCCGCGAGGATGATCGACGTGTCGTCGGGCACCTCGAAGCCGGCCTCGCGCGCGATCCACACCGGCGACTGCCCGACGACCTTCGGGTTGAGCCTCGCTCCCCCGCAGCTCGTCCCGCTCGCCTCGACCCCGAAGATCAGGCGCTCGAGCATCGCCTTCTCCTGCGGCGTCGCGCGGTAGGCGTGCAGCCGGTCGAGCTCGCGCATCGCGTCGTCGTAGATCACGTCGTCGAGGAGGAGCGCCTGCTCCGACGCGCACACCATGCCGTTGTCGAAGGCCTTGGACATGACGACGTCGTTGATCGCCCGGCCGAGGTCGGCGCTCTTCTCGACGTACGCGGGGACGTTGCCCGCGCCGACGCCCAGCGCGGGCTTGCCGGCCGAGTAGGCGGCGCGGACCATGCCGTTGCCACCCGTCGCGAGGATGAGCGAGACGCCCGGGTGGTGCATGAGCGTGCTCGTCGCCTCGATCGACGGGTGCTCGACCCACTGGATGCAGTCGTCGGGCGCCCCGGCCGCGACCGCGGCGTCGCGCACGACGCGCGCCGCCTCGACCGAGGAGCGCTGCGCGCTCGGGTGGAACGCGAACACGACGGGGTTGCGCGTCTTGAGCGCGATGAGCGACTTGAAGATCGTGGTCGACGTCGGGTTGGTCACCGGGGTGACCGCGCACACGACGCCGACGGGCTCGGCGATCTCGACGACGCCCGTGAGCTCGTCGCGCCCCACGACCCCGACGGTCTTGAGCCGGGCCATCGAGTTCGGCACGTGCTCGCACGCGAAGATGTTCTTCGTCGCCTTGTCCTCGAAGACCCCGCGGCCGGTCTCGGCGACGGCCATCTGTGCCAGGTGGCCGTGCTTGCTCAGCCCCGCCACGGACGCCTTGAGGACGATCCGGTCCACGTCCTCCTGCGTGAGGCTCATGTACCGGTCGAGGGCCTTGCGCGCCCGCTCGACGAGGACGTCGATCTCCTCGGTCGTGCGGGTGCGAACCTCGTCCTGTCGGGTCTCGGCGACCTTCGTGCTCGCGCCCTTCGCGCTCATGCGTCCCCTCCGGAGCCCGGCCTGGCCGGGCGACGGGCCGCGGGTGCTGCCAGGGCCGGATGCCCCGGCTCCTTCGGCGGTCTCTACTTGTGAAGACTTTCACAAGTCGCTCGCCCGCGACAAGGTCCGGTGCGTGTCGCGGCGAACACAGGTCTTTGGTCCCGGCCCGGACCGTCGCCGTAGGGTGGGGTCCCATGACAGCCGAGCACGTGACGGACGCGGTCACTCCTGCGACCACCGACACCGACCCGTACCTGTGGCTCGAGGAGGTCGAGGGCGACGAGGCACTCTCCTGGGTGCGGGCCCGCAACGCCGAGGTCGCCGCGACGCTCGAGGTGCCCGCGTCGTTCGCCGCGACGGAGACGGCGATCCGCGAGGTCCTCGACTCCGACGCGAAGATCCCCGAGGTCTCCCTCATCGGCGACCGCCTGTACAACTTCTGGCGCGACGCCCAGCACGAGCGCGGCCTGTGGCGCCGCACGACCGTGGACTCCTACCGCACCGACGCGCCCGAGTGGGAGACCGTCCTCGACCTCGACGCCCTCGCGGCGCGCGAGGGCGAGAGCTGGGTGTGGCACGGCGCGAGCGTCCTGCGGCCGACGCCCGAGCAGCTCGCCGCGGGTGAGCCCTGGCGGCACGCACTGGTGGAGCTCTCCCCCGGCGGCTCCGACGCCGACGTGACGCGCGAGTTCGACCTCGTCGAGAAGCGCTTCGTCGAGCCCGCCGAGGGCGGCTTCCACCGCGCCGAGGCGAAGGGGTCGCTCGGCTGGGTCGACGCCGACACCGTCTACGTCTTCACCGACTTCGGCCCGGGGACGCTCACGCCGTCGGGCTACCCGCGCGTCGTCAAGCGCTGGACGCGCGGCACGCCGCTCGCCGACGCCGTGACGGTGTTCGAGGGCACCGACGAGGACATGTACATCTCGGCGTGGCGTTCGCACACCCCCGGGTTCGAGCGCGACTTCGTGCACCGCTCGAAGGCGTTCTACTCCGACGAGCTCTACCTCGCCGAGAACCCCGGGACGCCCGAGCAGGTCCTCACGAAGATCGACGTCCCCGACTCCGCCGAGGTCGGCGTGCGCCGCGAGTGGATGCTCGTCGAGCTGCGCGACGACTGGACCGCCGGCGGCGCGACCTACGTGGCGGGGTCGCTCCTCGTCACGCGCCTCGACGACTTCCTCGCGGGCGACCGCGGCTTCACCGTGCTCTTCGAGCCCACCGCCACGACGTCGCTCGCGGGCGCGACGTGGACGCGCCACCACCTCGTCGTCAACGTGCTCGACGACGTGAAGAACCGCCTCCACGTCCTCACCCCGCCCGCCACGCCCGAGGGCGACGACCACGCCGTGGGCGAGCGCGCGGCGTCGGGCACGGACGCGCCCTGGGTGCGCTCCGAGATCCCTGGCCTGCCCACGCTCGGCACGATCGGCGTCGGCGCGGTCGACCCGGTCGAGACGGACGACCTGTGGCTCGTCACGACCGACTACCTCACGCCGACCACGCTGTCGCTGGTCCGCCTCGGCGAGCACCCCGGGGACGCCGTCGCGCCCGAGCCGCTCAAGTCGAACCCGGCGTTCTTCGACACGTCCGGCCTGACGGTCGCCCAGCACTTCACGACGTCCGACGACGGCACGCGCGTCCCGTACTTCGTCGTCGGCCGCGCGGACCTGGTCGCGGGCGCCACCGGCACGGCACCCACGCTCCTCTACGGGTACGGCGGCTTCGAGGTCTCCCTCACGCCCGGCTACTCGGGCGCGCTCGGTCGCGCCTGGCTCTCGCAGGGCGGCGTGTACGTCGTCGCGAACATCCGCGGCGGCGGCGAGTACGGGCCGGCGTGGCACCAGGCCGCGCTCAAGGCCGACCGGCACCGGGCCTACGAGGACTTCGCCGCGGTCGCGCGCGACCTCGTCGCGCGCGGCATCACGACGCACGAGCACCTCGGCATGGAGGGCCGCTCCAACGGCGGCCTGCTCGCGGGCAACATGCTCACGCAGTACCCCGACCTGTTCGCCGCGGTGATCGTCGGCGTCCCGCTGCTCGACATGAAGCGCTACACGAAGCTCCTCGCGGGCGCGTCGTGGGCCGCGGAGTACGGCGACCCGGACGACCCGGACCAGTGGGAGTTCCTCCGCACGTTCTCGCCGTACCACCTGTTCGACAGCGACCGCGAGTACCCGCCGGTGCTCTTCACGACGTCGACGAAGGACGACCGCGTCCACCCGGGCCACGCCCGCAAGCTCGCCGCGCTCATGCTCTCCGCGGGCAAGGACGTCACGTACTACGAGAACATCGAGGGCGGCCACGGCGGCGCCGCGAACAACGCCCAGGCCGCCCACATGGCAGCGGTGCACTACCGCTTCCTCGCCGAGCGCCTGGCCTGAGAGACGCGTCGCCCGGCAACCATCGAGACAAGGGTCCCTGCCGCCGAGGTAGAGCCCTGGTTCCCGAGATAGAGCCTCGGTTCCCGAGATAGAGCCCTGGTCGTCCGACCAGGGCTCTATCTCGCCAACCAGAGCTCTACGCCGCGCGCAGGCTCAGGAGTGCGGGACCGTCGCGGTGATGAGCGTGCCGTCCTCGCGGCGGTTGCCGGACAGCGCGCGCAGGCTCGGACGACCGGGCCGGACCGGCCCCTGGTCCTCGAGGGGCACGCGCGTGACCTCGCCCGGCGCGACGTCGACGTCCTTGCCACGCACGGAGACCTGCACCGCGTCGCCCGTCTCGACGACGAGCTCGATCGCGTCGGGCAGCACGGTGACCTTGAGCCGCGACCCCTGCCACGTGAGGCGGTACGCGAGCGACTCCCAGCCCTGCGGCAGCCGCGGGTCGAACGTCAGCTCGCCGTTGTGGTCGCGCATGCCGCCGAACCCGCACACGAGGGCCGTCCACGTGCCGCCCGCGGAGGCGACGTGCACGCCGTCGGCGGCGTTGGCGTGGAGGTTCGCGAGGTCCACGAACAGCGACGAGAGGAAGTACTCGATAGCGAGCTCGTGGTACCCGACCTCGGCCGCGATGATCGACTGCACGACGCCCGAGAGCGTCGAGTCGCCGGTCGTCAACGGGTCGTAGTACTCGAAGTCGGCGAGCTTCTCCTCGGCCGTGAAGTGCTGGCCCTGGAGGAACAGCGCGAGCACGACGTCGGCCTGCTTGAGCACCTGGTAGCGGTAGATGACGAGCGGGTGGTAGTGCAGCAGGAGCGGCCGCCTGTCCGCGGGGGTGTGCGCGAGGTCCCAGATCTCGCGCTCGAGGAAGTGCGAGTCCTGCGGGTGGATGCCGATGCCCTCGGCGTACGGGATGGACATGTGGTCCGCCGCGCGCACCCACTCCGTGGGCTCGGTGATGCCGAGGCCGAGCCGGTCGGCCATCTGCGCGTAGTCGTCGGGGTAGTCCTCGCGCATCCGCTCGACGACGAGCGCCGCCGCGCGCAGGTTGAAGCGCGCCATGACGTTCGTGAAGAGGTTGTCGTTGACGACGGTCGTGTACTCGTCCGGGCCGGTGACGCCGTGGATGTGGAAGTTGTCGTCCCCGTTGACGCGCCAGAACCCGAGGTCCTCCCACATCCGGGCCGTCTCGACGAGGATGTCGACGGCCTCGCGCCGCAGGAAGTCCGTGTCACCCGTCGCGCGCACGTACTGCACGAGGGCATAGCTGACGTCGGCGTCGATGTGGTACTGCGCGGTGCCGGCGGCGTAGTACGCCGACGCCTCCTCGCCGTTGATGGTGCGCCACGGGAAGAGCGCGCCCTTCTGCGACAGCTCCTGCGCCCGGCGCCGCGCGGCGTCGAGCATCTGGTAGCGGAACCGGAGCGCGTTGCGCGCGTACCGAGGGCTCGTGTAGGTGAGGAAGGGCAGGACGTAGATCTCGGTGTCCCAGAAGTAGTGCCCGCTGTAGCCGGAGCCGGTCAGGCCCTTCGCCGGGACGCCGTTGCCCTCCGCGCGCGCCGTCGCCTGCGCGAGCTGGAAGAGGTTCCAGCGCACGGCCTGCTGGATCTCCGGACGCCCCTCGACCTCGACGTCGGACCGCGCCCAGAAGTCGTCGAGCCAGGCGCGCTGGTCGGCCATCTCCGCCGCGATGCCGCGGTCCCGGACGCGGTCGAGCGAGCGCCGGCAGCGGTCCACGAGCTCGCGCGACGGGACGCCGCGCGACGTGTGGTACGCGACGGTCTTCGTGAGCCGGATCGGTCGCCCGGGCTCGGCGTGCACGCGGAACACGTGCTTCGCGAGGTCCTCGTCGACCTGGGTGCGCACGTCCCACTCGTTCTCGGTCTCGAGGTGGTCGTCCGCGGCGACGGCGAGCGTCATGCCCGAGTTCGTGCACCGGTACGACAGCACGAGGCGCTCGTCGTCGCCCCACTGCGTCTGCGGCTGGAGGACCCGCCCGGCGAACTGCTCGGCCTTGCGCGGGTCGAACCCTTCCCCGAGGGACGCCGCACGCACGTGGTACTCGTCCTGCCCGTCCTGCCGGTTGAGCACCTGCGACGAGATGGCGACGGGGGCCGCGTCGTCGAGCATCGTCACCTCGAACGTCATGACGGCGAGGTGGCGCTCGACGAAGGAGACCATGCGCTCCGACCGGATCCGCACGCGCTTGCCCGACGGCGTGCGCCACAGTAGCTCGCGGCGCAGCACGCCGTCGCGCAGGTCGAGCGAGCGCTCGTAGTCGACGAGGTCCGCGACGGGCAGCAGGAGCGGCTCGTCGTCGACGTAGAGGCGGATCACCTTGGCGTCGGGCACGTTGACGATGGTCTGGCCGACCTTCGCGAACCCGTACGCCTCCTCGGCGTGGTGGATCGACCAGGTCTCGTGGAAGCCGTTGATGAACGTGCCGTGCGCGTGCGACTCGCGCCCCTCCTCGACGTTGCCGCGCATGCCGAGGTAGCCGTTGGCGGTGGCGAACAGCGTCTCCGTGACCCCGAGGTCCGCCGCGGAGAACCGCGCCTCGACGAGGCGCCACGGGTCGGCGGGGAACCGGAGCCGGTCGATCGTGTTCTGCTCGTCGGAGGTCTTGCGGATCACGCGGCACCACCCTCGCGGGCAGGCGCGTCGAGGACGGCGGCGTCGAGGTCTTCGAGGTCGCGCACGACGAGGTCCGCGCCGTGCTCCCGCAGCACCTCGGGACCCACGCCCCGGTCGACGCCGACCACCAGGCCGAATCCACCGGCCGCCCCGGCCTGCACGCCGGAAAGCGCGTCCTCGACGACGACCGCCGCGACGGGCGGCACGCCGAGGAGCTCTGCGGCACGCAGGAACATGTCCGGCCCCGGCTTGCCGGGGATGCCCTCGCGCGCCGCGACGTTGCCGTCCACGACCACCGTGAAGCGGTCCGCGAGGCCGGCGGCGGCGAGGACCGCCGGGGTGTTGCGCGACGACGACACGACCGCGACGGCCGCGCCCGCCGCCGTCACGGCGTCGAGGAACCGGACCGAGCCCGGGTAGGGCGAGATGCCCTCCTCGGCGAAGATCCGGTTGACGATCTCGTCCTTGCGGTTGCCGAGCGCGCACACGGTGTCCTCGCCCGGGGCGTCGTCCGCCGTGCCGCGCGGCAGCTCGACGCCCCGCGACGCGAGGAACGTCGCGACGCCGTCGTAGCGCGGCTTGCCGTCGATGTGGGCGAAGTAGTCGGCGGACGTGTAGGGCGCCAGGCCGCGCTCCGTGCTGAACGGGGCGAACAGGCGCTCCCAGGCGCGCATGTGGAGCTCGGCGGTCGGGGTGAGGACGCCGTCGAGGTCGAAGAGCACGGCTCGCAGGACGGGCATGGGGGTCCTTCGCGGTGGGCGGGGGCGGGGAGCGGTCCGATCTCTGGTCGGTCCGGGCGTGCAGGATCATGACAGGTCGTGGCACGCGAGGACCACCCGGGCGGGTGGCGCCCGCGCCGAGGACCAGCCTACGCACCGGGGGAGGTTCGCGAGAAGCCGCTCAGTCCTGCGCGCGCTCCGCGAGCACCTCCGCGACGCGGCCGAGGTTCGCGAGCAGCGCACGGTGCTCGTCGGGCGTCCCCCCGACCACCCGACCGAGTCCCGCCGCGTGCGTGCGCGACGCGCCGAGGAGCGTCACGTCGTCGAGAGCGGCAGGTGGGAGACCGATGCGGCGCCAGGGCGTCGCGACGAGGTCCGCGAGCTCGCCGAGCGCCGGGCCGGCGCACTGCGAGACCTTCGCGGGCGGCAGCGCCGCCCACAGCCCCACGCCCCGCTCGACGGCCCGCGCGACCGTCTCCCACAGGCGCTCGTCCCACGCGCCCAGGGCCAGCCCGACGGCGTCCGCACCCGCCAGCACGACCGGCGCGATCCCGACCCGCGCCGACCCCACGTGCACGACCGTCGACGCGTCGGACGCGCGCGCGGCGTCGAGCACCGGCCGCAGACCGTCGACGAGGTCCGGTCCCGCGACCGCGCGCAGCCGCGAGAATCCCGAGAAGGTGGGCAGGGCGCCCGCCCCGACCGCGGCGAGCAGGGGCTCGTCGAGCTGCACGACGACGTCGGCCCCGGGGACCTGGCGCCGCACCTCGGCGACGTGCTCACCCACCCCGGCCGCGAGCGCCTCCACGAGGTCGTGGACGGCGCCCCGGTCGGACAGCACGCGGTCGCCGCGCGCCAGGTAGAGCTCCGCCGCGAGCGTCCACGGGCCCTGCACCGTCACGGCGAGCGGACCGGTGTACCCGGAGGCCGCGATCGCGAGCGCCTCGACGTCCTCGCGGACCAGTGCCTCGGCGCGGCGCTCGTCGGCACCGGGGTGGTCGGCGAGCTTCCAGCCGTGCGGACCGAGCTCGACCGGCAGGCCGGGCAGCAGCGCGGCCGTGCGCCCCGTCGCGTCGGCGCCGGGACCGCGCCCGACGAGCTGCGCGAGGAACGGGATCCCGCGCACCCCCGTGGGCACCGCGGCGAGGTCGCCGAGCACCGTGAGCTGCGCCTCGAGGACCTCGCCCTCGCCGCCGGGCCAGGGCCCCAGGCCCGTCACGGCCGTCATCGGACCGCTCCCCGGACAGCCGGGGCACCACGTACGTCACGGATCATGCGTCCGTCACCTCTCTCCAGGAGTACTCGAAGGACGGAGCCGTGCCGAGACCTCGCCGAGGCCCGGGGGCGCACCTCTGCCCGGGACGGTACCCACCGGAGGACACGACCGACATGAGGGTCCACGACGACGGCCGTCGCACGACGGCACCAGACCACGGCCTGCGCGGTGCCACGGCGGTCAACAAGGCCGTCGCGATCACCGTGCACACGCAGGCCATCCCGGGCAACCACGCCGACGCGCTCGCCGCGCTGCTCGCGCCCGGGTTCCGCGACCACGACGCCGGCCGGGACGGCGGGGTCGAGTCGCTCGTCGCGACCATGCACTGGCACGCCGACGCGTTCGACGACCAGCGCGTCGACGTGCTGCACGCCGTCGCGGAGGGCGACCTCGTCGCGCTGCACGTCGAGGTGAGCGCGCGCCACACCGGCTTCTACCGCGGGCTCGCGCCGACGGGGCGACGCTTCCGCGTGCGCGAGATGCACGTGCTGCGCTTCGCGGAGGGGCGCGAGGTGGAGCACTGGTGCGTGCGCGACGAGCCGGCGCTCGCGCGAGCCCTCGCTCAGGACGACACCGCCGTGCGGGCGGGCTGAGCCGACACCGGGGCGGGAGCGCCACGGGACGCACGCGAGGCACGGTAGGCCCGGTCGACCGTGGCCTGGCCGAGCACGCGCGTGCCCGCGTAGACGACCAGCGACTGCCCGGCGGCGACGCCGCGCAGCGGCGTGCCCGTGAGCTCGACCGTCATCGCCGCCGTGTCCCCCACGTCGGCGGAGCCGCCGTCGGTGGCCCGTACGCGCGCGGGCACCGGGGCGCCGTGCGCGCGGACCTGCACCTCGGCGTCGAACGGATCCCCCGGTCGGGCGAGCGGTGCGGGGCCGTCGAGGACGCCGTCGAACCAGACCGCTCCCCCGGCCTCGATCCGGTCGACGCTCAGCAGCTCGGCCGGTCCGACGACCACGCGGTTCGCCGCGGGCTGCACGTCGAGCACGTAGCGGGGCCGACCGTCGGGCGCCGGGCGGTCGATCCCGAGCCCCTTGCGCTGGCCGACCGTGTACGAGTACGCGCCGTCGTGCTCGCCCAGGACGCGGCCCTCGGTGTCGACGACCTCGCCGGGGCGCGAGCCGAGCCGGTCGCGCAGGAACCCTTGCGTGTCGCCGTCGGCGACGAAGCAGATGTCGTACGAGTCGGGCTTGGCCGAGACGGAGAGCCCGCGGCGCGCGGCCTCGGCGCGGACCTCGTCCTTCGACGCGAAGTCGCCGAGCGGGAACATCGCGCGCGCGAGCCGCTCGGGTCCCATGACCGCGAGCACGTAGGACTGGTCCTTCGCCGCGTTCGGCGATCGGTGCAGCTCGCGAACGCCGCCCGTCCCGTCCGGGGCCGCCCCGCGCGTCACGACGCGCGCGTAGTGGCCGGTCGCGACGGCGTCGAAGCCGAGCGCGGTCGCCTTGTCGAGCAGCGCCTCGAACTTGATGTGCTCGTTGCAGCGCACGCAGGGGTTGGGCGTGCGGCCGGCCTCGTACTCGGCGAGGAAGTCGGCCACGACGGTGTCCTCGAACCGCTCCGAGAGGTCCCACACGTAGTACGGGATGCCGAGCACGTCGGCGGCGCGCCGCGCGTCGCCCGCGTCCTCGATCGAGCAGCAGCCCCGCGACCCGGTCCGGAACTGGTCCCGGTTGCGGGACAGGGCCATGTGGACGCCGACGACGTCGTGCCCCGCCTCGACGGCGAGGGCCGCGGCGACCGCGGAGTCCACGCCGCCGGACATCGCGGCGAGCACCCTCATGCCGCACCCCCGCTCGCGACGGGCGCGCTCGTCGTCACCGGCGCGGGGGGCGGCGGGGCCGCCGGCCGGGTCCGGGCGGGCGACGACGCGAGCCCGGCCGCCCGGGCGCGGTCCACCGCGGCGGGCAGCGCGTCGAGGAGGTGCGCGACGTCGTCGGGCGTGGACGAGGCCCCGAGCGAGAAGCGCAGGGCGCCGCGCGCGTCGTTCTCCGGGACGCCCATGGCGAGCAGGACGTGGGACGGCTGCGGCACCCCCGCCTGGCACGCCGACCCGGTGGACGCCTGCACCCCGGCGGAGTCGAGCAGGTAGAGCAGGGAGTCGCCCTCGGCCCCGGGGAACGTGAAGTGGGCGTTCCCGGGCAGCCTCGCGTCGGCCTCCTCGCCCGTGCCGGGAGCGGTCTCGGGACCGCTGAGGACGGCGTCCGGGACCACCTGGCGCACTCCCGCGACGAGCTCGTCGCGCAGCGACTGCAGGTGGCGCGCCCGCTCCGCGCGGCTCGCGACCGCCTCCGCGACCGCGACGCCGAACGCGCGGATCGCGGGGGCGTCGAGCGTCCCGGACCGTACGCCGCGCTCCTGGCCGCCACCATGCAGCACGGGTGTGAGCGGCGCGTCGCGCCGCGCGATCAGCGCCCCCACCCCCACCGGCCCGCCGAGCTTGTGCCCCGAGACCGTCATCGCGTCGAGGCCGCTCGCCGCGAAGTCGACCGGGACCTGACCCACGGCCTGCACGGCGTCCGAGTGCACCGGGATGCCGTGCGGGCGCGCGAGCTGGACGACCTCGTGCACGGGCTGCAGCGTGCCGACCTCGTTGTTCGCCCACATGACCGAGATGAGCGCGATCTCGTCGGCGTGCTGCGCGAGCTCGGCCCGCAGCGCGTCGAGGTCGACGCGACCCTGCGCGTCGACCGGCAGCAGCACGATCTCCGCACCCGCGTGCTCCGCCATCCAGAACGCCGGGTCGAGGACCGCGTGGTGCTCGACCGCGGAGACGACGATGCGACGGCGGCTCGGGTCGGTCGTGCGCCGGCCCCAGAACAGGCCCTTGATCGCGAGGTTGTCCGCCTCGGTGCCCCCCGCCGTGAGCACGACCTCGCTCGGCCGTGCACCCAGCGCCGCGGCGACCGCCTCGCGCGCCTCCTCGACCGTGCGCCGCGCGGCGCGGCCCGCGGCGTGCAGCGAGGACGGGTTGCCCGTGCGCGACAGCTCGTCGACGAGGGCGTCCCGAGCGGCCGCCGAGAGGGGTGTCGTGGCGGCGTGGTCGAGGTACGCGACTCCCCGGGCGGTGGCGGAGGAGGTCCCGGAGAGGGCGCCGGATGGCTGGGTCACGGTCACCCAGTCTACGAAGCAGCCGACGAATCGCCGCCCCGCTCCGGTTCACCCTGCGGTCCGTCGCTGGACAATCGCCCCAGACACGCTATTTTGTCTCAGGTCTGTGCCCGGCCGTCGGCCGGTCCCGACCCTCGAACCAGGCCGCGCGCCGATCGTTCCGTCGCGGGCCCGGCACCCCGGCAGGACAGCCCCGTGCGGCCCGTGCGGCACAGGCAGCGCCTGCCGGCACACCCGTGAGCCGAACCAGGGGAAATGGCACCACGATGCCCGACGACGTCGCACCCGCCGTGGACGGGACCTCCCACGTCCCCGTCGCCGCCGGCGGACGCCGCCTGCGCTGGGGCGACCTGCCCCCCGCGCTGCGCGACGAGCTCGAGGCGGTCGCCGGGGGGAGCGTCGTCGGGGAGACGTCCGTGACGTCCGGTTTCAGCCCCGGCCTCGCGTCCGTGCTCGAGCTCGACGACGGCCAGCGGCTCTTCGTCAAGGCGGCCCGCTCGGCGGACGAGCCGGTCGCCGCCGACCTGCACCGCGCGGAGGCGAGGATCGCCATGCGGTTGCCGCGCCAGATCCCGACGCCCCGGTTCGCCTGGGGGCACGGCGACGGCGACTGGATCGTCCTCGCGTTCGAGGTGGTCGACGGGCACGTCCCCGCCACGCCCTGGGTGCCCGACGAGCTGGACCGCGTGCTCGCGGCGCTCGAGACGCTGGCGGCCGTCCCGGGCGCGCGCGCGATGCGCCTGCCCCCCACGGGGCCCGACTTCGCTCGCCTGTCGACCGGGTGGCGCGCACTGCGCGACGACCCCGACCCCGGGCTCGGGTCCCTGGTGCCATGGGCGGCCGAGCACCTCGACGCGCTGGCCGAGGCGGAGCGCAGCGCGCTCGTCGCGTGCGAGGGCGAGTCCTTCGTGCACGGCGACCTGCGCGCCGACAACGTCCTCCTCACGCCGTCGACCGTCTACCTCGTCGACTGGCCGCACGCCTCGCGCGGCGCGGGGTGGCTGGACCTGGCGATGTTCCTGCCGAGCGTCGTCATGCAGGGCGTCGCGGGCGTCGTCGGCCCCGTGACGCCGCAGGCGGACGCCGCGCGGCGCGCGCGCGGCGGCGCGTGGGCGGCCGCCACGTTCGCGGCGCACCCGCTCACCCGCGACGTCCATCCCGCCGACCTGCGCGCGGTCGTCGCCGGCATCGCCGGATACTTCCTCCACTCCGCGCGCAAGCCGGAGATCCCGAGCATCCCCAACCTGCGCCCGTTCCAGCGGGCACAGGGCGTCGCGGCGGTCGCGTGGCTCGAGCACGTGGGCCTCTGCGACCACTGAGCCGACGGCGCCGGTCCCCTCGAGGGTGACCGGCGCCGTCGGGCACGACGAGCGCTCGCTCAGTCCTTCCAGACCTGCACGACCGCCGGCCGCGGGCCCGCGAACGCGCCGGGCGGCACGGGCGCGCCCGGGGTCACGTAGTCCGGGAACCGCGACTGCGGGTTCGCGAACGAGCCGTCCTCGCCCGGGTGCTGGACCGCGACGTAGACCATCCGGTCCTCGGAGTCGATGACGGGACCGCAGGTCTCGCCACCGGCGGGGACGGACAGGAACTGCTGGACGCGGCCGCGCTCGCGACCGCTGAGCGGCACCTTGAACAGCCCGTCGCACTTCTGGATCGTGCTCGGCTGGCCGTCCGTGGAGATCCAGAGGTTGCCCTCGGCGTCGAACGCGAGGTTGTCGGGGCACGAGATGGGCGACACCTTGTCCTTCGGGTAGCCCGCGAAGTACGTGGAGGCGTTCGTCGCCGGGTCGCCCGCGACGAGGAGGAGGTTCCACCGGAACGTCAGCGCCGCGGCGTCGTCCCGGTCCTCGACGATCTCCACGACGTGCCCGTCGCGGTTGGTGTTGCGCGGGTTCGGCTCCGTCGCGGCCTCGGTGCCCGACGGGCCGCGCGAGGTGTTGTTCGTGCACGCCACGTAGACGCGGCCCGTCACCGGGTTCGGCTCGACGTCCTCGGGACGGTCCATCTTCGTCGCGCCGACCTTGTCCGCCGCGACGCGCGTGTAGACGAGCACCTCCTCGACGCTCATGCCCTCCACCTCGCTGCGCCCGTCGACCACGAGCGGCAGCCACTCGCCCCGGCCGTCGAACGCGCCGTCGGACGGCAGGGCGCCCGAGCCGTCGATCTCGCCGGCGGGCGAGTCACCGACGAACCGCGCGACGTACAGCGACCCCTCGCTGAGCAGCGTCTTGTTGTGCCGGCGCGCACCGTCGCTGTTGCCCGGACGCATCGTGCGCGAGGAGACGAACTTGTAGACGTAGTCGAAGCGCTCGTCGTCGCCCATGTACGCCACCGCGTGGCCGCGGCGGGACAGGATGACGTTCGCGCCCTCGTGCTTGAAGCGCCCCAGCGCGGTGTGCTTCACGGGCGCCTCGTCCGGCGCGTACGGGTCGATCTCGACGATCCACCCGAACCGGTTCGGCTCGTTCTCGTAGCCGGCGTTGCGCGCGTCGAAGCGCGGGTCGTCGAGCTCCCAGCCGTAGCCGGTCGCGGCGTCGCGCAGGCCGTAGCGCGCGTCGTTCCCGGTGCCCGCGGTCCGGAAGTAGCCGTGGAAGTTCTCCTCGCCGGACAGGACCGTGCCCCAGGGCGTCGTGCCGCCCGCGCAGTTGTTGAGCGTGCCGAGGACGCGCGTGCCCGACGGGTCGGCCACCGTCTTCAGCAGCTCGGTGCCCGCCGCCGGACCGTCGACGCGGAACTCCGTGCCGATGTGGACGCGGCGGTTCGAGCGGCTGTCGGGCACGTACTCCCACGGCTCCCCCGTGCGACGGCGCCGGACCTCCACGACCGACATGCCGTGCGCGGCACGCTCGATCGCCCGACGGGTCGCGGCGTCGTACGAGTCGTCGAACATCACGCCGGGGTTGGTGTACTCGTGGTTCGTCACGAGCAGACCGCGCGTGCCGCGGCCGTCGTCCTTGTGGCGGCCCCACCACCACAGCCCGCGGTTGCGCTCGTACGGGAGGATGTCGAGGTAGTCGTTGTTGTAGCCGAACTGCAGCGCCTGCTGCTCCGGCGACTGGTTCGCCGGGTCGAACGCACGCCCCCCGCGCAGGATCGGGTCGCCCCAGCGGATGATCGGGCGCCACGCGTAGCCGTCGGGCACGACGAACGCGTCCGTCGCGGCGGCCTGCGGGGCGATCGGGCCGAACGACAGGCCCTTGCCCGCGCCGTGGCCGCCACCGCCCCACCCGCCGTGCGCCGGCACTGCGGCCTGCGCGGAGGGCGCGGTCGCCGTCTGTGCACCGACCACGACGACGGCGGCCCCGACCGCGAGCCCGCCGAGCAGGGCGCGGCGCGAGAGGGCACGGCCGGCGACGTCGCGGAAGTACTCGTTGTCGCTCGCGTTGGGCGCCGCGTGCGAGCACGCGTCGGCGCACTTCAGGCGGCACGTCACCGGGCTGCGCTTGCCGCGCGCGTAGGGCGCGAGCGGCAGCATCGTGCGTCGCTCGGGGGCGGGAGTGATCGTCATCGGGCTTCTCCACGGGTCGGGGGCCTCCTCGTGACGAGGAGTCGGCCCGACGCTAGGAACGGTCCGTGACGACCGGTGTGCCGGCAGGTGGCGAGCGGGTGAACTCTGGATGCCCACCGGGTGGTGGCCGGCGCCCGTGGTGCGGGCACCGGCCGCGGTCAGCCCTGGGCCGCCCGGTGCTCGCGGATGACCTGCGCCGCCTGCGGCAGCACGTCGGCGAGGTCGCCGACCACCGCGAAGTCCGAGATCTCGAACAGGGGGCACTCCGGGTCGTTGTTCACCGCGACGACGACCTGCGACGCCTGCATGCCCCCGCGGTGGTGCGGGGCGCCCGAGACACCCGCACCGATGTACAGCCGCGGCGCGACGGTGACCCCGGTCTGGCCCACGAACTGGTCGTGCCAGCCCTCGTAGACGGCGTCGCGCGTCGCGCCGACCGCCGCGCCGAGTGCGTCCGCGAGCTCGAGGACGGGCTCGAAGTCGCCGTTCGTGCCGCGCCCGCCGGTGACGACGATCGCGGCCTCGCCGAGCGCGGGCCGTCCCGCCGCGGACGCGGGGTGCACGGTCCGCGAGACGACGCGGGCCGACGTCGCGGCGGCGGACAGGTCGACGGAGAACCCGACGACCTCGGTGCCGACCGCCTCGGGCGCCGGCTCCGGCGCGACGGAGTTCGCGCGGACCGTGAGGACGGCGATCTCCGTGGTCACGGCGCTGCGCACGTCCCACGACCCGGCGAAGACGCTCTTGCCGGCGACGACGTGCCCGGCGTCCGCGCCGTCGTCGGCCACGTCCAGCGTGGTCGCGTCGACGACGAGGCCGGCGCCCGTGAGGAAGGCGAGGCGCGCCGCCGCCTCCTTGTTGGGGAACGACGAGGTGAGCAGCACGACGTCGGCGTCCGTCGCGCGCACCGCCGCGGCGAGCGCCTCGGCGACGACGGGCGTGAGGTGCGCGACGTCGCCGCCCACGCCGTGGCCGTCGGCCGAGAGCTCGGCCTGACGGACGGTCTCGACGCCGTACGCGCCGAGCTGGGCGAGCACCTCGAGGCTCGGGGCCTCGAGCGCGACGGCCTCGACACGGCCGACGCCGCGCGCGTGCGTGAGGAGCTCGAGCCCGGGCGAGCGCAGCTCGCTGCCGGGGCTGTCGAGCAGGACGAGGACGGTGCGGTTTCCCGTGGGAGTCGTTGCGGTCATGGCGGCGTCCTCTCAGACCAGCTCGTTGCGGATGAGGTACTCGGCGAGCGCGCGGCCGCCCTCTCCCTTGTCGACGACGATCTCGACCTCGGGCCGCGGTGGGCGCGGCGACGCGGCGAGCACCCGCGTGCGGGCGCCGGCGTCGCCGACCTCGGCCGGGTCCACCTCGAGGTCCGCGAGGCTCCACGCCTCCACCTGCTTCGTGCGGGCCGCCATGATGAGCTTGAAGTTCGGGAACCGCGGGTCGTTGGCGTGGTCCGTGACGCTCACGACGGCGGGGAGCGGCGCCTCGAGCACCTCGTCGACGCCGTCGAGCTCGCGCGTGACGCGCGCGGTGCGGGCGCCCGCCTCGCCGTCGAGCTCGAGCGTCCCCGCGAGCGTGAGCTGGGGCAGGTCGAGCTCGGCCGCGAGGAGCGCCGGCACGACGGACCCCAGCCCGTCGAGCGCCGCCATGCCCGTGACCACGAGGTCGACCGGGGACTCCGCGGAGAGCCGACGAACGGCCGCGGCGAGCACGCGCGCCGTGCCGAAGTAGTCGGAACCGGCGATCGCGTCGTCGCTCACGCGCACGCCGCGGTCCACGCCGAGCTGGAACGCCTTCTTCACCGCCGCGTCGGCATCCGGCCCGGCGACCGTGACGACGACGACCTCGCTCGTCGCGCGCTCGTCCTCCGGGAGACCCTCGACGACACGCAGAGCGGCCTCGAGCGCGTTCTCGTCGAGCTCGTTGAGCGTCCCCTCGTCGGAGCGGCGGACGACGCGCCCGTCCTCGAAGGCCCGGTCGGCATGGATGTCCGGGACGTACTTCACGGCGACGACGATCCGCATCGAGTGCTCACTCCCTGTGCTGGGCGGTGGGTCGGGCAGCGTGCCCGCCCTGCACAGGAAGCGTACCGGCGGCTGCACGACGGGGCCGGTGACACCCGCCACA
Source organism: Cellulosimicrobium sp. PMB13 (assembly GCF_051294865.1). Lineage (NCBI taxonomy): Bacteria > Bacillati > Actinomycetota > Actinomycetes > Micrococcales > Promicromonosporaceae > Cellulosimicrobium > Cellulosimicrobium sp. PMB13. Next base: position 3,936,203 of record NZ_CP145910.1, read on the forward strand.
ATGGACGGGTGCACGCTCCGTCCGACTTCCCGGCGCCCGCCCGCGTCGACCGCCACGCGCCCGTCCCCCGGCTCGGTGTCCAGCTGGCCGGTGACGGGGTCGACGTCGCCGTCCAGGCCTCCCACGCGACCGCCGTCGAGCTGTGCCTGGTGGACGTCGACGACGGCGCCGCGTCGCGGTTCCGCGAGCGCCGGGTCCCGCTGACGGGACCTGCGTTCGGCATCTGGCGCGCGCACGTGCCCGGGGTGCGGGCCGGTCAGCGCTACGGCTTCCGGGTGCACGGGCCGTGGGACCCCGCGGCGGGTCTGCGGCACAACCCGGCGAAGCTGCTCGTCGACCCGTACGCGCGCGGGCTCGTGGGCGAGCTCGTCGACGACCCGGCGATCCGCGGCCACGCGGGCGACGACCCGTACGGACCGGCGGACGACCGCGACTCGCTGCCGTTCGTCCCCCACTCCGTGGTCGTGGCGGAGCCGACGGGCCCGCTCGCGCCACGGCCGCACGTGCCCTGGTCGGAGACGGTCGTGTACGAGGCGCACGTGCGCGGGCTCACGCAGCGTCTCGACGCGCTGCCCGAGCGCCTGCGCGGGACGTACGCGGGGCTCGCGCACCCGGTGACGATCGAGCACCTGCGCTCGCTCGGCGTCACGACGGTCGAGCTGCTGCCCGTGCACGCGAACGTCCCGGAGCCGCACCTGCTGGCGAGCGGCCGCACCAACTACTGGGGCTACTCGACGCTGGGATTCTTCGCCCCGCACGCCGCGTACGCCACGCGCGCGGCGCAGGCCGCCGGCCCGGGCGCCGTCCTCGACGAGGTGCGCGGCATGGTGCACCTGCTGCACGAGGCGGGCCTCGAGGTGCTGCTCGACGTCGTGCACAACCACACGTGCGAGGGCGGCGCCGACGGGTACCACCTGTCGTGGCGCGGCCTCGACAACGCGGTCCACTACCTGCACGACGGCGCGACGCCCGCCCGGCTGGCCGACGTCACCGGGACGGGCAACTCGCTCGACTTCCGCCGGCCCGCCGTCGTGCGCGCCGCGCTCGACTCGCTGCGGTACTGGGCCGAGGTCGTGGGCGTGGACGGGTTCCGCTTCGACCTCGCGGTGACGCTCGGGCGCGGCGAGAGCGGCTTCGACCCCGACCACCCGTTCCTCGTCGCGCTCCAGACCGACCCGGTGCTCAGCGGGCTCAAGCTCGTCGCCGAGCCGTGGGACGTCGGGCCGGGCGGATGGCGCACGGGCCAGTTCCCGCCGCCGATGGCCGAGTGGAACGACCGCTTCCGGGACGCCGTCCGCCAGTTCTGGCTCGCCGACGCGCGCGAGGCCTCGCACGGACGACCGGGCCACGGCGTGCGCGACCTCGCGACCCGCCTCGCGGGGTCCGCGGACCTGTTCGGCCACAGCGACCCGCCGCTGCTGCGCGGCCCCGTCGCGTCGGTGAGCTACGTGACGGCGCACGACGGCTTCACGCTCGCCGACCTCGTCGCGTACGACCACAAGCACAACCTCGCGAACGGCGAGGGCAACCGGGACGGCACGAACGACAACAGGTCGTGGAACCACGGCATCGAGGGCCCGGTCGCGACGCCCGACGCGACGTCCGTCGTGGCCGGCCCGCACGGCGCGGCAGGCCCGGACGGCGCGGCGGGAGCGGGCGGCGCGGCGGGAGCGGGCGGCGCGGGGCACGGCACGGGTGCGGTCCCCGAGGACGGGCACGGCGCCGGAGCGCTCGGTCCGGGCGTCGAGATCGCGCCGCTGCGGCGGCGGTCGATCCGCAACCTCTTCGCGACGCTCGTGCTCGCAGCGGGGACCCCCATGATCACGGCCGGCGACGAGATGGGCCGCACCCAGCGGGGCAACAACAACGCGTACGTGCTGGACGACGAGACGTCGTGGGTCTCGTGGGACCTGTCGCCGTGGCGCAAGGACCTCCTGGCGACCGCCCGCCACCTGCTCGCGCTGCGGCGCGAGCACCCGGCCCTGCGACCTGACACGTTCTTCACCGGGCGCCCCGTTCCGGGGTCGGACGTCCCCGGGGTCCCCGACCTCGTGTGGTTCGACGCCGACGGCGCGCTCATCGACCACGGGACGTGGCACGACCCGCACGTGCGCACGCTCCAGATGCTGCGCACCGCCCCCGAGCCCGGCACGAGCGACGTCCTCGTCGTGCTGGCGGGCTCGCTCGACGCCGTCGAGGTGACGCTGCCGGGCGTGCGGGCCGCCGTGGGCAGCACCCCCGAGCGGTGGACGCTCGCGTGGGACTCCGACTGGGAGCACCCCGACGACCAGGGCGACGAGGACGTCCGGGCGGGCGACGTCGTCGTGCTCGAGCCGCTGAGCCTGCGGGTGTACGTCTCGCCCGCCCCGCCGAGGGAGGACCCGGGCACCGCAAGGTAGTGCCCCGGTGTCGGGAGGTGGTGACCCGGTGTCGGGAGCCGGAGGCTCCCGTCCGCGCCCGGTGTGCCCTAGTGTTCGCGCATGAGTGACACCGTGGTCGACTCCCCCGACAGCTCGCACACCGTCGAGAGCCCCGACGTCGTCGTCGTGGGGGCGGGCCTCGCCGGTCTCGTGGCCGCGACGGAGCTCACCGCCGCGGGCCGTCGCGTCGTGCTGCTCGACCAGGAGCCCGCCGCGAGCCTCGGCGGCCAGGCGTGGTGGTCGTTCGGCGGCCTGTTCCTCGTCGGCTCGCCCGAGCAGAGGCGCATGGGCGTGACCGACTCCGCGGACCTCGCGTTCGACGACTGGCTCGGGTCGGCGCAGTTCGCGCCCGGCGCGGACCGCGGCGAAGGACCCGACCGCCACGGCTACGCGTGGGCCCGCGGGTTCGTCGACTTCGCGGCCGGCGAGATGCGGGGCTGGCTGCACGACAAGGGCGTGCGCTGGTTCCCGCTCGTGCAGTGGGCCGAGCGCGGCGGGTACCCGGTGCGCTCGGGAGCCGACGGGAGCGCGGCCGGCGCGCACGGCAACTCGGTCCCGCGCTTCCACGTCACGTGGGGCACCGGCCCGGCGGTCCTCGAACCGTTCGTCCGTGCCGCGCTCGACGCGCGTGCAGCCGGCCTGCTCGACCTGCGGTTCCGGCACCGGGTCACGTCGCTCGTCGTGACCGACGGCGCCGTGACGGGTGTGCGGGCCGAGATCCTCGCGCCGTCGGACGCCGAGCGCGGGGCGCCCTCCTCGCGGGACGTCGTCGGCGAGGTCGAGATCGCTGCGAGCGCCGTCGTCGTGACGTCCGGCGGGATCGGGGCGAACCACGAGCTCGTGCGCTCCCGGTGGCCGCAGGCCGCCGGGACGCTGCCCGCGCGGATGCTCTCCGGCGTCCCCGACTCCACGGACGGTCTGATGATCACGGCGGCCGCCGACGCGGGCGCCACGCTCGTGCACGAGGACCGCATGTGGCACTACCCCGAGGGCATCGCCAACCACTCCCCCGTGTGGACCGACCACGGCATCCGCATCCTGCCCGGCCCGAGCTCGCTGTGGCTGGACGCCGACGGCAACCGCCTGCCCGCACCGCTGTTCCCGGGCTTCGACGCGCTCGGCGCGCTCCAGCACGTCACCGAGCGCGGCGACGACCACTCCTGGTTCGTGCTCAACAAGGCGATCATGGAGTCCGAGTTCGCGCTGTCCGGCTCGGAGCAGAACCCCGACCTCACCGGCAAGGACGTGCGGCTGCTCGCCCAGCGCGTGCTGCCCCGCGCCGTCGGTCCGGTGGCCCGGTTCGCCGAGCAGTCGCCCGAGTTCGTCTGGGCCGACTCTCCCGAGAAGCTCGCGGCGGGGATGAACGCGCTGACCGACGCGACGCCGGGCTCGCGCGGGCACGTCGACCCCGACGCGCTCGCCCGGGTCGTGCGCCTGCGCGACGAGCAGGTCAGCACGGGCCTCGGCAAGGACCCGCAGGTCGTCGCGACGGCGATGGCGCGGCGCTACCGCGTGGACCGGCTCATCCGCGTGTCGCCGCCGCGCCCGCTCACCACCCCGAAGGACGGGCCGCTCCTCGCCGTCCGCCTCTCGGTGCTGACCCGCAAGACGCTCGGCGGGCTGTGGACCGACACGTCGGCGCGCGTCCTGCGCGCGGACGGCTCCGTGCTCCCCGGTCTCTGGGCCGCGGGCGAGGCGGCGGGCTTCGGCGGCGGCGGGGTGCACGGGCACCGCGCGCTCGAGGGCACGTTCCTCGGCGGCTGCCTCTTCTCGGGTCGCGTCGCCGGCCGGGCTCTCGCGGCCGCGCTCGCCTGACGTCCCCCGCGGTAGGGTCCGGGCCATGACCGTGCCCGACGACGCGTCCCCGGCCCTCGCACCCGACGTCGCCCCGGGCATTCCGTCGCCCGGGCGCGACGACGCGCCCCGGCCGGGCCGCGACGTCGGGCGCGGGGTGGGCACCGGCGTCGGGCGCGGGGACGCGGCCGAGTGCGAGCGGTTCTTCCGGCGCAACGGTCTGCCGCTCCTCGTCGAGGGCCACTCGCTCGACCGTGACGTGTTCGGGCGGTCCGCGCCGTTCCTCCTCGTGGTGCTGCTCGCCGAGCTGTCGGGGGCCGTCCGGATGGGCTGGCCCGCGTGGGCCAACGCGCTCGCGCTGCTCGGCGGCGCCGTGCTCGTCGGAGCCGCCTACGCCGGGCTCAACGTGCTGCGCGGCCGACGGTGGTCGACGCTGCCGCAGTCCGTCGGCCTTCCCGAGCTCGCGTTCTTCGTCCTCGCGCCCGCGCTGCTCCCGCTCGTGTTCGGCGGGCAGTGGGCCGACGCGCTGCTCACCGTCGTCGGAAACCTCGTGCTGCTGGGCGTGGTGCGCGTGGTCGTCGGCTACGGCGTGCTGTCGTCGCTGTGGTGGGGGCTGGCGCGCGTCGTCGACGAGCTCGGGGCGTCGCTGCTGCGGCTCGTGCGCCTGCTGCCGCTGCTCCTCGTGTTCTCGCTCGTGCTGTTCTACAACGCCGAGGTGTGGCAGGTGTTCGACCGCACGCACGGTGTCGCCGACCTCGTGCTCGGCGGGTTCTTCCTCCTGCTCGTCGTGCTGTTCGTGGCGCTGCGCGTGCCCGGCGAGGCGCGCGAGGCGCTCGCGGACGCCGCCGCCGACGTGCCGGACGGTGAGCGGGCCGCGCGGTTCACGCGGAGGCAGATGGCGAACCTCGCGGCGATGATCGCCACGAGCCAGCTGCTCCAGGTGCTCGTCGTGAGTCTCGGCATGGGGGTGTTCTTCATGGCGCTCGGGACGCTCACCGTCACGCCCGAGGTCATGGCGCTGTGGGACGTCGACGGCGGCACGTGGGAGCGGTCGTTCGCGCTCGCGGGCGGTCCGGGCGTCGAGGGGGCGCAGCTCGTCGTGACGCAGACGCTGCTGCGCGTCTCCGTCGCGATCGCGACCTTCACCGGGCTCTACTACGCCATCTCCGTGCAGGTCGACGCGGTGTACCGCGAGGAGTTCGTCGAGGGCATCGGTACCCAGCTCCGAGACGTCCTGCGCACCCGCGCCCGCTACCTCGACCTCCTCACCTCCGCGAGATAGAGCCTCCCGCCGCGAGATAGAGCTCGCCGAGCTCTATCTCGCGACCGTGAGTTCTATCTCGCGGCACGTCGGACGAGAGCCGTCCGGATCCGGCGGACGAGCAGGTCCGGGTCCGCGAGGTCGCCCCACGTGACGCGCAGCACGAGCCAGCCGGCCTCCACCAGCGCGTCGTGGCGCGCCTTCTCCGCGAGCAGCCGAGCCTGCGGGTCGCCGTACTTGCCGCCGGAGTACTTGACCGCACCGTCGAACTCGACGGCGACCTGCTGCTGCGTCCAGGCGAGGTCGAGCCGGTACTCGCCGCGCCAGGTCGACACCACGTGGTTCGGCTCCGGGCGCGGGAGCCCACCGTCGATCGCGATCCACCGGACCGCGCTCTCACCGGGAGACTCCGACCGCCCGTCGGCCTCGGCCAGCACCTGTCGCGCCCGTCGTACTCCTCGTCCTCCGGCGGCAGCGTCAAGGATCTGTGCCACCCGCTCGAGGTCCGCACCGGCACGGATCCCGGAGTCCGCGACGACGATGCCAGCCGTCGGCGTGAGGTGCCGCGCGCAGTCGACGATCGTCCGCTCGAGCGAGGTGACCGGCAGCCCGTCGGCTTCGCCCCGATCGGCCTCGGGGAGCGCCGTCCAGTGCCGTCGGACACCCGGGTCGGTACGACGCCGCACGGACGGGTTCCCGAGTTGCGTCACGTGCACCTCGTCGGAGAGGCGCCACGTCCAGAGACCGTGCAGGACAGCGGCGGTCGAGTGGCTGAACCAGTAGTCCGTCGTCAACCGCTCGGCGAGCGCGACGGCCTGAATCACGACCGTCTGCCGTCGACGCTGCGCCGGCTGCGTCGACGCAGAGGGCGTGCTCACGTAGATTCCCTGGCGCGCCCGCACGAGCGTGCCGCGGCGCAGCGCTCCGGCGATCTCCGCACGCCGCTCCGCGGAGAAGCGCACGACGGAGGGCAGAGGCGTGGTCGACGGCGCGTCGACACGTCCAGCCGGGCGACGTGTTCCTCGTGGGCGACCTGCCGCTCGCCGCGCCGACTCGACCTCGTGCCCGTCCGTGTCCATGCGGCACAGCCTGGCCGAGCCGGCACGGCGTCGCCAGACCGGCAGGCGGGCCTGTGGACGAGCCAAGAGCCTGTGGACCGCGCACCGCACGTGGACGAGCGGAGGAGCCGTCGCCACCTCGCCCTGGCGGTATCCGCGAGGTAGAAGCCGCGGTCGCGAAATAGAACGTGGCGGGTTCTACCTCGCGACCGCGGGTTCTACCTCGCGCTCAGGTACGCATCTCAGGCGTTGGCGACCAGGCCGAGCTCGGCGACGCTCGGCAGGCCGGCATGCTTCGGCACGATGCGCACGGTGTAGCCGAACGGGCCCGACGACTCGAGCACGACCTCGCCGGCGAACGCGTGCCGGCCCGCCTCGTAGGTCTCCGCGAGCGCGAGCGGCTCGGCGGTGAACTCCTCGATGACGTCGGCCTCGGTGACGCGGCCGTGCACGACCTGCACCTCGACGTCCTCCGGGCGCAGGTCGCCGAGCGAGACGTACGCGCGCACGGTGAGCGTGTCCCCCACCTGCGGGACCTCGCTGATGCCGCTCGAGTCGACGTGGTCGACGCGCACCCGGGACCAGCCGTCCCGCACCGACCTCTTCCAGTGCGCGAGCTCGCGCGCAGGCTCGAGCCCGTCGGCGGCGAGCGCCCGCCCGGCGGCGGCCGCGGGGGCGTAGAGCCGCGTGACGTACTCGCCGACCATGCGCGTGGCCTGCACCTTCGGCCCGAGCGTCGCGAGCGTGTGCCGCACCATCTCGAGCCAGCGCTCGGGCACGCCGTCCGCGGAGCGGTCGTAGAAGCGCGTCGCGACCTGCTGCTCGACGAGGTCGTACAGCGCCGCGGCCTCGAGGTCGTCGCGGCGGTCCGGGTCGTCCACGCCGTCGGCGGTCGGGATGGCCCAGCCGTTCTCGCCGTCGAACCACTCGTCCCACCAGCCGTCGAGGATCGACAGGTTGAGTCCGCCGTTGAGCGCCGACTTCATGCCCGAGGTCCCCGACGCCTCGAGCGGACGCAGCGGGTTGTTGAGCCACACGTCGCAGCCCGGGTACAGCGACTGCGCCATGGCGATGTCGTAGTTCGGCAGGAACACGATGCGGTGGCGCACCTCAGGGTCGTCGGTGAACCGGACGAGCTGCTGGATGAGCCGCTTGCCCTGGTCGTCGGCGGGGTGGGACTTGCCCGCGACGACGAGCTGCACCGGGCGCTCCGGGTGGAGCAGGAGCGCCTTGAGCCGGTCCGGGTCGCGCAGCATGAGCGTGAGCCGCTTGTAGGTGGGCACGCGGCGGGCGAACCCGATGGTCAGCACGTCGGGCGAGAGCACGTCGTCGATCCAGCCGAGCTCGGCCGGGCTCGCGCCGCGCTCGCGCCACGACTTGCGCACGCGGCGCCGCGCCTCGTCGACCAGCCGGCCGCGCATCTCGCGCCGGATCGCCCACAGCTCCGTGTCGCTCACGGCAGGCCCGTCGCCCACCGCGCCCCCGTCGACCGTGCCTTCGCGGCCGGTCCGCAGCCAGCCCGACGACGCGGCGTCGGCCGTGAGCTCGTCGAGCCCGAGCCGCTCGGCCTCCAGGGCCGCGAGCGCCGGGTCGACCCAGGTGGGCGAGTGGACGCCGTTGGTCACCGACGTGATCGGCACCTCGCGCGCGTCGAACCCCGGCCACAGGCCCTCGAACATGCCGCGGGACACCTGCCCGTGCAGGAGCGAGACGCCGTTCGCACGACCGCCGAGCCGCAGCCCCATGACGGCCATGTTGAACACCGTGGGGTCGCCGCCGTCGTAGTCCTCGGCGCCCAGCGCGAGGATCCGGTCGACCGGCAGGCCGTCGACGGCCATGTCCCCGCCGAAGTACTGCGTGATCAGGTCGCGACCGAAGCGGTCGATGCCGGCCGGGACGGGGGTGTGCGTCGTGAAGACCGTCGCGGCGCGGACCGCCTCGAGCGCCTCCTCGAACGTCAGGCCCTGCTCGACGAGCTCGCGGATCCGCTCGACGCCGAGGAAACCCGCGTGGCCCTCGTTGGTGTGGTAGACCTCGGGCGCCGGTGCGTCGGTGAGGCGTGACCACAGGCGCAGCGCCCGGACCCCGCCGACGCCGAGGAGCAGCTCCTGCTGGAGCCGGTGCTCGCCGCCGCCGCCGTAGAGGCGGTCCGTCACCTTGCGCGCCGCCTCGTCGTTGCCCGGCACGTTCGAGTCGAGCAGGAGCAGCGGCACACGGCCGACGGCCGCGACCCAGACGTGGGCGTGCAGCGCCCGCCCGCCCGGCAGGTCGAGGGACACGCGCGCGGGCGTCCCGTCGTCCTCGCGCAGCAGCGTCAGGGGCAGTCCGTCCGGGTCGAGCAGCGGGTAGGTCTCGACCTGCCAGCCGTCGCGCGTGAGCGACTGCTTGAAGTACCCGGCGCCGTACAGCAGCCCGACGCCGACGATCGGCACGCCGAGGTCGCTCGCGCTCTTGAGGTGGTCGCCGGCGAGGATGCCGAGGCCGCCCGAGTACTGCGGGAGCACCGAGGTGATGCCGAACTCGGGCGAGAAGTACGCGATCGCGGCGGGCAGCGCGTCCCCGCCGCTCGCCGATCCGTCGTCCGCCCCGCCGGCCGACCGGGTCGCCGCCTGCTGCTGGTACCACAGGTCGTCCTGCAGGTAGTGGCGCAGGTCGTCGGCGGCGGCGCGCACCCGCTCGACGAAGGCGGCGTCGCCGGCGAGCTCCGCGAGCCGCTCGGGACCGAGGACGCCGAGCAGCGCGACGGGGTCGCCGTGGACGGCCGACCAGCACTCGGGGTCGATCCCGGCGAACAGGTCGTGCGTCGGGGCGTGCCAGGACCAGCGCAGGTTGTGGGCCAGCTCGTCGAGGTCGCGCAGCGCGGCGGGCAGCAGGGTGCGGACGGTGAACCGTCGGATCGCTCTCACGGGCACGAGACTACGCAGCCCGACGACCCGGCACACCCCGTCCGTGTCACCTCGACGTAACACCTGCATGAAATCTCTGTCGCACCTCCCGGCACGCCGGGAGCGCTCCCCAGGTGCCGGGTCCCCGCAGCCCTCGCTACGTTGTCCGTGTGACGTCGACCCCACCGGCCAGCGCCCCCCTCCGCTCGCCCGTCCCCTCCCCTGCCCCCGCCACGCCGATCGGCCGCATCCCCGTCCTCGAGGTCTCCCCCGTCGTCGAGGGCGGCCGCTGGCCCGCCAAGGCCGTGGTGGGCGAGATGGTCCCGATCGAGGCCACCGTGTTCCGCGAGGGTCACGACGCCGTCGCGGCGACCGCGGTCCTCGTCGCCCCCGACGGGTCGGAGCGCACCGCGCGCATGGTCGACGTCGCACCGGGCCTCGACCGGTTCCGCGCGACGCTCCACCCCGACGTCGAGGGCCCGTGGTCGCTGCGCGTCGAGGCGTGGAGCGACCCCTACGGGACCTGGGCGCACGACGCGACGATCAAGATCGAGGCGGGGGTCGACGTCGACCTCATGCTCGCCGAGGGCGTGCGCCTCTTCGAGCGCGTCCTGGCCGACGGCGCGGCGCCGGGCGGGCGGCACGCGTCCCCGACCGCGGGACCGACCGGTTCCCGCCGCGACCCCGACGACGGCCGCACGCTCGCCGACGCCGCCGCGGCGCTCGCCGACGCCGGCCGCCCCGCGCTCGCACGCCTCGCCGCGGCGACGGCCCCCGAGGTCCGCGAGGCCCTGGACCGCGCCCCGCTGCGCGACCACGTGACCGCGTCGGCCACGTACGACCTGCGCGTGGAGCGGCCGCTCGCGCTCGCGGGCGCGTGGTACGAGATGTTCCCGCGCTCGGAGGGTGCGCGCCGGCTCAAGGACGGGCGCTGGCGGTCGGGGACGTTCACGAGCGCGGCCCGGCGCCTGCCGGCGATCGCGGCGATGGGCTTCGACGTCGTCTACCTCACGCCGGTCCACCCGATCGGCACCACGCACCGCAAGGGCCGCAACAACTCGCTCACGGCGCTGCCGGGCGACCCGGGCAGCCCGTACGCGATCGGCTCGAAGGACGGCGGCCACGACGCGATCCACCCCGAGCTGGGCAGCGAGCGGACGTTCAAGGCGTTCGTCAAGGAGGCCCGGCGCAACGGTCTGGAGGTCGCGATCGACCTCGCGCTGCAGTGCTCGCCCGACCACCCGTGGGTGAGCGAGCACCCGGAGTGGTTCACGACGCGCGTCGACGGCTCGATCGCGTACGCGGAGAACCCGCCGAAGAAGTACCAGGACATCTACCCGCTGAACTTCGACAACGACCCCGCGGGCATCTACGCCGAGGTGCTGCGGGTGGTGCGCGTGTGGATCGACCGGGGCGTCACGGCGTTCCGCGTGGACAACCCGCACACGAAGCCGCTCGACTTCTGGGAGTGGCTGCTCGCGGAGGTGCGGCGCACGAACCCCGAGGTGATCTTCCTGTCGGAGGCGTTCACCAAGCCCGCGATGATGCACACGCTCGCGCGCATCGGGTTCCACCAGTCGTACACGTACTTCACGTGGCGCAACTCCCGCACGGAGCTCGCGGAGTACCTCGAGGAGGTGTCGGGACCCGCGGGCGCGTACATGCGGCCGTCGTTCTGGCCGACGACGCACGACATCCTCCCGCCGTACCTCCAGCACGGCGGGGTGGCCGGGTTCGCGGTGCGCGCGGTGCTCGCGGCGCTCGGCTCGCCGACGTGGGGGATCTACTCCGGCTACGAGCTCGTCGAGAACGTCCCGCGCCCCGGCGTCGAGGAGCAGATCGACAACGAGAAGTACGAGTACAAGCCGCGCGACTGGGCCGCCGCCGAGGAGATCGGGATCTCGACGCTGCTCACGCGGCTCAACGAGATCCGCCGCGACCACCCGGCGCTGCGGCAGCTGCGCAACCTCACGGTCCACCCCACGACGAACGACCAGGTGCTCGCGTTCTCGCGGCACCTGCCCGCCGAGCACTCCCCGACGGGCGTGGCGGACACGGTCGTCGTCGTGGTGAACCTCGACCCGCACTCGCCGCAGGAGTCGGACGTCCACCTCGACCCCGTCACGCTCGGCCTGCCCGCACCCGCGGAGGGGCACGACCCGTGGGCGCCGTCGTTCGTCGCGCACGACGAGCTGTCGGGCGAGAGCTTCGGCTGGGGCGAGAACGTGTACGTGCGGCTCGAGCCCCTGCGCCAGGTCGCGCACGTCGTGCACGTGAGGCAGGCATGATGCCGCCCGCTCCCGGGCGCGCGGACGGTGGGACGACCTGGGTCGCGGGCGTGCCCGTCTCGTCCCGCGGTGTCTCCGCAGGCCCGGCGCCGGTGCCGCCGATCACCGCTCCGGTCCCGATGGCGGCGCTGCCGCCACGCCGTCAGCCGGTCGCCGCGACCGAGACGCGCCCCGGGCTGTCCGACGACCCGGACTGGTACCGCACGGCCGTGTTCTACGAGGTCATCGTCCGCGCGTTCTCCGACTCGGACGGCACGGGCACGGGCGACCTGCGCGGCCTCGTCGACCGCCTGGACTACCTGCAGTGGCTCGGCATCGACGCGCTCTGGCTGCCACCGTTCTTCCCGTCACCGCTGCGCGACGGCGGGTACGACGTCTCGGACTACACCGCCATCGCGCCGCAGTACGGGTCGACGTCCGACTTCGCCGAGCTGGTCCGCGAGGCCCACGCGCGCGGCATCCGCGTCGTCATCGACCTCGTCATGAACCACACGAGCGACCAGCACCCGTGGTTCCAGGCGTCGCGCGCCGACCCCGAGGGCCCGTACGGCGACTTCTACGTGTGGAGCGACGACGACTCGCGCTACCCCGACGCGCGGATCATCTTCGTCGACACCGAGACGTCCAACTGGACGTTCGACCCCGTGCGCCGCCAGTTCTTCTGGCACCGGTTCTTCTCCCACCAGCCGGACCTCAACTTCGAGAACCCGCGCGTCGCCGACTCGATGCTCGACGTCGCGCGCTTCTGGCTGCAGATGGGTGTCGACGGGTTCCGGCTCGACGCCGTGCCGTACCTGTACGAGGAGGAGGGCACGAACTGCGAGAACCTCCCGCGCACGCACGACTTCCTGCGCCGCGTGCGGAAGATGGTCGACACCGAGTTCCCCGGGCGGATCCTGCTCGCCGAGGCGAACCAGTGGCCGCGCGAGGTGGTGGACTACTTCGGGACCGAGGAGGAGCCGGAGTGCCACATGTGCTTCCACTTCCCGGTGATGCCGCGGATCTTCTACGCGATCAGGGACCAACGGGCGAACCAGGTCCTCGAGATCCTCGCGGACACGCCCGACATCCCGCCCGGGGCCCAGTGGAGCACGTTCCTGCGCAACCACGACGAGCTGACGCTCGAGATGGTCTCCACCGAGGAGCGCGCGTCGATGTACGGCTGGTACGCGCAGGATCCGCGCATGCGCGCGAACGTCGGGATCCGGCGCCGCCTCGCCACGCTGCTCGACAACTCGCGCAAGGAGGTCGAGCTCGCGCACGCGCTCCTGCTCTCGCTGCCGGGCAGCCCGTGCCTGTACTACGGCGACGAGATCGGGATGGGCGACAACATCTGGCTCCCCGACCGCGACGCCGTCCGCACGCCCATGCAGTGGACGCCGGACCGCAACGCCGGGTTCTCGACGGCCGACCCGGGCAAGCTGTACCTCCCGCTCGTCCAGTCGCTCGTGCACCACTACGGGTACGTCAACGTCGAGGCGCAGCTCGAGCAGTCCACGTCCCTGCTGCACTGGGTCCACGGCATGCTCAAGGTCCGTCGCCGCCACCCGGCGTTCGGCACGGGCGACTTCGTGGCCCTCGACTGCGACAACGAGTCGATCCTCGCGTTCCTGCGCCGCTCCCCGGACGAGACCCTGCTGTGCGTCGCGAACCTGTCCGCGACCGCGCGCTCCGCGACCGTCCGGCTGGGCGACCACGCCGGGGCGACCCTGACCGACGTCTTCGGCGGCGCGCGCTTCCCCGACGTCGGTGAGGACGGCACGGTCTCCATGACGTGGGGCTCGCGCGACTTCTACTGGCTCGTGGTGGGCCAGCCGGAGGACGACGACTGACCGCGCTCGAACATCGCGGCCACCATCCCTTCGATCGTCCGCGCCCTGACGTCCGAGCGCACGACCGCCCCGGAGCGGCGCGCCACGCGGAGCCGTGGTGCCATGGGAGGCGACCCGACCCGACCGAAGGAGACGCGTGGCCCTACGACGGACGGAGCTGCCCTCCCCGGCGCTCCTCGCGCTCCTGGACGACTGGCTCCCCACCCGACGCTGGTACCCGGTCAAGGGGGTCGATGTCCGGCACGTCCCGTGGATCGCGTTCGCGCTCGACCCGCCCACCGGAGCCGTCCCTCCGTCCGACGACGCCCCGCGCGTCGTCCTCCACCTGCTCCGGCTCCTGGGCGACGGCGTGGAACTCGTGGTCCAGGTGCCCCTCGTGCTCGAGCGTGCCGGCGCAGCGGCGACCGGCGGGCCGTCCCGCATCGGCGAGGTCGTGGAGGACGGCGGCACGTGGGTCGTGCACGACGGCGCGGCCCACCCCGCGTGCTGGGGCGCCCTGCTCGCGGCGTCCACGTGGGACGGGGCAGCGCCCGAGCCCGTGGACCTCGAGGGCGGCCGCGCGCTCGCGGTCGAGCAGTCGAACAGCTCGGTCCTCCTCCCGGGGACCGCGGGCGGCACGATGCTCAAGGTCCTGCGCGCCATCGCGATCGGGCCCAACCCCGACCTGACCATCCCGCGCGCTCTCGCCGCCCAGGGGTGGTCCGGCGTGCCGAGGCCGCTCGCGTGGCTCGAGGTCACGTGGGATGCGGAGGACGACGCCGAGCGCACGCCGGAGGCCACCCCCGAGCGCTCGGCGCACCTCGCGATCCTCAGCGAGTTCGTCGACGGCGCGCGCGACGGCTTCGACCTCGCGTGCGCCTACGCGGGCCAGGACGCGTCGTTCGCCGACCTCGCGTTCGACCTCGGCCGCGTCCTCGCCGACCTGCACGCCGCCCTGCGCGAGGCGTTCGGCACCGGGGCGCCCGTCGACGCCGCGTGGCTCGTCGCCGACCTGCGGCGACGGTCCGAGGAGGCCGTCGCGTCCTCGCGCGCTCTCGCCCGCCGCGCGGACGGCGTCGCGGCGTTCTGGGACCGCACGGCCCAGCGCCTCGCGGGCGTCACGCGCGTCCCCGACGCCCTCCCGCGGCTCCAGACCGTGCACGGCGACCTGCACCTCGGGCAGGTGCTGCACGCGCGCCGCTTCGGCTGGAAGGTGCTCGACTTCGAGGGCGAGCCCCTGCGCCCCGTGGCGGAACGGACGCGTCCCGACCTCGCCCTGCGCGACGTCGCCGGGATCGTCCGCTCGTTCGACTACGCCGCGGCGGTGGGGCGTGCGACCAACCCCGGCTGGGCCGTGCAGGCGCGCAGCGCGTTCCTCGAGGCCTACGCGCGTGCCGACACGGCCGGCGTCGACCGCGACACGTCCGAGGCGCTCGTCCGGGCGCTCACGCTGGACAAGGCGCTCTACGAGGTCGTGTACGAGTCGCGCAACCGGCCCGACTGGGAGCCGATCCCGCTCGCGGCCGTGGACCGCCTGCTCTCGGGGAACTCCTGATCCTCCGGGCTCGCCGCCGCCGGGAGGAGCCGTGGTCACGGCTCCTCCCGGCGGCACCAGGTCTCCCCCGGCGACGTCAGCGCGCGGAGCAGTTCACGAGCGGGGCCAGCACGGGCGCGTCACCGCGCGCCGAGAACCCGTAGGTGATCGTCCCTCCGGCCGGGACGCTCGCGTTCCACGACTCGGCCACGACGGACGCGAGGCCGTCCTCGACCGCGAGCGCGCCGTGCCAGGTCTGGACGAGCTCGCTGCCCGCGGGCACGCGCCAGGACGTCGACCAGCTCGAGACGGGCCCACCGTCGAAGTCCACGCGGACCTGGCCCTGGTAGCCGCCCGGCCAGCGGTACTGGATCTCGAGCTCGGCGGTGCAGCCGTCGGCCCGGTCGGCGAACACCGCGGCCTCGTGCGAGGTCTCACGGATCCCGTCCGGGCCGTCGAACAGGCGCGTGCCCCACGACGACGGCTGCGCGGGATCGAAGTCGTGGACGAGGTCCAGGTCTTCCACGCCGCCGCTGTTGCCGCTCCAGGACCAGCCGAACCAGCCCAGGCCGAGGCGTCGCGTCTCCGCGAGGATCGTGTCCTCGTCGACGTCGTTGCCGTGGTGTGCTGGTCCGAACTCGCCGACCACCAGGGGCAGGCCTGCGTCGACGAAGTGCTCGAGGTAGTCGGTGACGGTCGCTCCGTCGCCGTAGACCTCATACATGTGGACCGAGAACACCACGTTCGCCTCGGGGTCGGCGTCGAAGACCTCCTGCGCCTCGGCGTACATCGTCCGCGTCCAGTCCTGACCCCAGTTGGGCGCATCGACGACGATCGTGTGCTCGTAGCCGATCTCGCGCAGCCGCTGCACGGCGTCCGACGTCCGCGAGGCCCACTCCTCGGAGATCGACCCGTTGCCGATCGGCTCGTTGCCGATGTTGACGAGGACCCTGTCCTCCGTCCCGGCGAGCACCGGGTAGAGGTCCTCCCAGTAGTCGACCGCACGGTCGAGCGACACCGCGGCCGGGGCGTACTCGTCGCCGTAGCCGGTTGTGTCGTGGACTTCGAGGGCGCACACCAGGCGGTTCGCGTCGCACTCGCGGACGACGCGCCCGACGTCGTCGGGGTCGTTGCGGGTCCACTGGTCCCCGCTGGACAGCACGACGCGCACGGCGTTGGCCCCCGTGGCCTTGATGTCCGCGAACGACTGGAGCTCGTGCGGGTACCAGGTGTGCGCGTGGTTGACGCCGCGCAGCACCAGGTCGGAACCGTCGGCCTCGACGAGCCGGCCGTCCTGCACGTGCAGGCCGTCGGGCGCCGGACTCGCCGTCGCTGCCGGGGCGAGCGCCAGAGCGCCCGCACCGATCGCTGCGAGCGTTGCCGCAGAGGCGGTGAGCGCGTGCACCCACCGTGCGGTGTTCGTGGTCATGAAACTCCTTCGTTCCGTGCCCGAGAGCGCGTCGCACCCTCGGACTGCCATCACAGGAAATGCTTTCAGGAAATGCATTCTGGAGCGTGCGGGATGAACCGCTTCATACCGCCATTCGTCCTGGCGCGGCGCGGAGGAGCCGTGCGAGGCGTCACGTCTCGGCCGCCGCGCGTCAGCGGTCGGCGGCAGAACCGCGCACCACGCAGGACGCGCTGTTCTCCCAGCCCCACCCGTCACCGTCGGGGTCGGACGACGCGCTCACGCAGTACGGATACCCGTTCGGCGCCGTGCCGGCCTCGCCCCCGACCCCCGTGTCCGCCGCCGAACCCCGCACCACGCAGGACGCGCTGTTCTCCCAGCCCCACCCGTCACCGTCGGGGTCGGACGACGCGCCCACGCAGTACGGATACCCGTTCGGCGCCGTGCCGGCCTCCTCACCGCCACCGTCGCCACCGTCGCCACCGTCGCCACCGTCGCCACCGTCGCCACCGTCGCCGTACACCGTGGCGACGGGCGCGTTGCGCGCCCGCAGGCCGTCGGCCCCGTTGACGAAGCGCTGGCCCCAGGCGGTGAGGGACCCGGCCGAGAAGCCGTTCACCATGTCGAGGTACTCGACGCCGCCGCTGTTACCGGACCAGGACCAGCCCAGCATCCCGACGCCCTGCGAGCGTGTGTAGCTCATGATCGTCGCCTCGTCGGGGTTGCCGTCCGAGTGGTCGTGGCCGAACTCGCCCACCATGAGCGGCAGCCCGCGGCTCCTGAAGGAGTCGATGTACGCGCGGACCTCGGCACCGGTGTCGAAAACCCCGTACATGTGCACGCTGAACACGACGTTGTCGTCCGCCGCGGCGACCGCCGGAGCGTTGTCCCGCATCGTGAAGGACCAGTCCTGGCCCCAGTTCGGGGCGTCCACGACGAGCGTGTGCTCGAGGCCGGCGGCACGCAGGGTCCGGATCGCCGCGATCGTGTCGCCCGCCCAGGCCTGGTACCCGCTGTTGCCGAACGGCTCGTTGCCGAGGTTGATCATCACGTAGCGCTCCTGGCCGCGCAGGGCCGAGGCGACGCTCGTCCAGTACTGGGCCGCTGCGGCGAGGGACCGGGCGCTGCCGTCCTCGCCGTACCCCGTGGTGTCGTGGTTCTCGAGGAGGCACACGAGCCGGTGCTGCTTGCAGCGCTCGACGACGGCGCTCACCTCGGCCGCGGACGTCGTCCCGTAGCGTCCGCCGGAGAGCACGACGCGCACCGTGTTGGCGCCCGCGGCGCGGATGTCCGCGAAGGACTGCGTCTGCGTCGGGTACCACGCGTGCGCGTGGTTCACGCCGACGGGCACGAAGGGGTTGCCGTTCGCGTCGTAGATGGTCGTGCCGCTGACGGAGAACCCGTCGTCGGCGGCACCCTGTGCGGGCACCGGTACCGCGACCAGGGCCAGCACCGCCCCCAGGGCGGCGGCGAACAGTCGTCTCATCAGAATCCTCCCGTCGGGCCTCGTCGCCCGATCCGTCGGCGGACGTCGTCGTCGGGCCGTCGGAAACCAACCCCCCGCCGGGGCCTTGCGCCCGGCAGCCGCCTGAAGTGCGCTTAAGCGCTTCATCACTACGCTAGTGCACCGCCGCGCAGAATTCCAGGGCCACTTTCCCGCCACCGCACCGGCCGCGGGCACCGGCTCGGACCCGGGGACGCACGGCGGCCCCGGGAGCGATCCGTCCTCCGGACCGCTCCCGGGCCGTGCGCGCGGGCACCGGACCGGCTCAGCCCGCCGTACGGCGGGGTCGGTCCCGCGGCCTCGCGCGCAGCTCCTCGTAGGACGCCCGCACGACGTCCGCACCCGGCTTGCCGTACATGCAGTAGTCGTCGTCGGTCGGGGCGTCGGACTCGGCGTACAGCGGCGACGGCCAGTCCCAGAGGAAGAAGCCCGACACCCAGGGGCGCCGCGCGCAGGCCTCGAACATCTCGGCGAGCCACTGCGCCTGCGCCTCCCCCGACGGTGCTCCGACGAGGGACCAGTCGTTCGGCCGCGCCGGTGACCCGACGCGGCTCGGGCACCCGGCCTCGAGGAAGACGAACGGCTTGTCCTCGCGCTCCACCACGGCTTCGATGCGGTCCAGGTGCTGCTGCCACGTGCCCGCGGGGTAGTAGCCGGAGCTGCCGATGACGTCGACCGCGTCCCACCAGGTGACGCGGTCCTCCTGGTACTTGTCGCAGTTGTACGTCACGAGCCCGTCGTAGACCTCCCGCACCGCGGCGACGAGCGCACGCCACTGCGCGTCGCGCCCGTCCGCGCGGACCATCTCGCACCCCACGCAGAACATCTCGACGCCCTCCTCGGCCGCGATGCGGGCGTGGTGCACCACGAACGCGGTGTACGACGCGAACCACTCGTCCCACGTCGGCTCGCCCGGCACGTCGGCGTCGAAGAACCCGATGAACGCGCGCCACGTGCCGTCCGCCGAGTCGACGACGGGCTTGAGGCACACGTTCCAGCCCCGGGACCTCGCCGCCCGGATCGCCGCGCGCACCTCGTCGTCCGTCACGGTGGGCGCGTCCGCGAACCGCACGGTCGTCGACTGCGGCGTGTCCTGCTTCGCGGAGAAGGTCACCGCGACCCAGTCGACACCGAGGCCGCTCAGCTCGTCCATCGAACGCTCGGCGGCGGGCCCTGTCCACGTGCCGCGCACACCGGTCCACCCCCACGTCATACCGGTGACCGGAGACCCGGGGAACGGCTCGGGACGTACCGGTCCCAGCGCCTCGCGGAGCTCTGCACGTGTCGGGGGGTTCGCCCCGGCACGGGTCACCGTCACCGACGCGGCGACCGACGCGGCGCGGGCCGCGGTGCGTACCGCGGCGTCGGACAGGGCGCGCAGCGCGCGAGCACCACCGGCCCCGTGGACGCCACGTGTCGCGAGCGCGTCGAGCAGTGCGCCCATGAACGTGTCCCCGGCGCCGACGGTGTCCACGACCTCCACGCGACGCCCCGGGGCCTCCAGGGTGACCCCGTCGTGGCGGAGGAGCGTCGCTCCGTCCGCCCCGCGGGTGACGACGACGAGCCCGGCACCCCACGAGGACCAGGTCCGGGCGGTCTCCAAAGGGTCCACCCCCGGCGCGTACCACGCGAGGTCCTCGTCGCTCACCTTCACGACGTCGGCGAGGGCTACGAGCTCCGCGATGCGCGTCCGTGCCGCCGCCGGGTCGTCCACGAGCGAGGGGCGCACGTTCGGGTCGAGCGAGACGAGCGCACGTCCGCGAGCGCGCCGCACCGCGTCGAGCACGCGGTCCGCACCGGGCGGCAGGACCGTCGCGACGGACCCGACGTGCACGACCTCCGCACCCCCGACGTCGACCACGCCGGGGTCCCAGGACACGTCGAACGCGTATGTCGCACCGCCCTGCGCGTCGAGGGTCACGTGCGCGCTGGAGGTGCGTCCGCCCGGTGGCGCGACGGCACGGACCTCCACGCCGCTCTCGGCCAGCCACGAGCGCACCGCGCGCCCCCGCGCGTCGGCGCCGAGCGTCGTCGCGAGGACCGCGTCGCGACCCAGACGGCCCAGGGTGAGCGCGACGTTCGCCGGGCTCCCGCCCGGCAGGTCACGGGTCGTCCCGTCCGAGGCAGGGACGACGTCGACGAGGGCCTCCCCGATCACGAGGAACTGCGTCACGAGGTCACCATCCCGTCCCGCACGGCACGTGCGATCGTCGGTGCGAGCGGCACGCGGGGCAGGAGCGCTGCCTGGACCGCGTGGTAGAGGTCGGGCTTGCCGGGCCACACGCCGTCGGTGAGTGCGTTGGCGGGGTCGAGCTGGTGGTGCCACGACCCGTGCACCGGGTCGTGCACGTGCGCGGCGGCGTAGTCCCACCACTGTGCGTAGCGCTCGGCGTAGCCGGCGTCACCGGTCCGGCGGTGCAGGGCGTCCGCCGCGGCGATCGCCTCGGCCACGACCCAGTGCATGCGGTCGCGCACCACCGGGTTCCCGGACCAGTCGGTCGTGTACACGAAGCCGTCCGCCCCGTCGACCGCCCACCCGTCCGCGACGGCCCGGTCGAACAGCACGACCGCCGTCGGGCGCAGGTCCGCTGGTGCCACGGTCCCGAGCGCGGCCTCGGTCGCGAGCAGGAGCCGCGACCACTCGAGACCGTGCCCCACGGTGGCGCCGTACGGCTTGAACCGGTCGTCCGGACGGTCGCGGTTGAGGTCGGGCACCGCCGCCCAGGAGGCGTCGAAGTGCTCAGGCAGGCGACCGTCGTGCTCCGCGGCGAGGCGCACGACGAGGCGCGTGACACGCTCCGCCCGGTCGCGCCACGCGGGGTCTCCGGTGGCGTCGGCGACGGCGAGCATCGCCTCGACCGCGTGCATGTTGGCGTTGAGGCCGCGGTACGGGTCCAGCGTCGTGAACGCCGCGTCCCACGTGTCGACGGCGAGACCGGCGGAGTCGTCCCAGAAGCGGTCCAGGAACACACGGCACGCCTCGTCGAGCAGGTCCCGCGCGCCCGGCAGGCCCGCGAGGCTCGCGCTCGACGCGGCGAGCAGGACGAACGCGTGGTCGTAGCACGACTTGCCCACGGTGACCTCGGGCCGTCCGGCGGCGTCGAGGCCGTGGAACCACCCACCGTGCTCGCGGTCCAGCAACGGGCCCTGCAGACCGCGCAGCGCACCCTCGGCGATCCGGCGGCACCCGGGCACGCCGAGCATCGTCCCGAGCGCGTACACGTGGACGGTACGGCTCGTGATCCACGTGCGGACGCCGGACCGCGGGTCCGGCCGTCCCGTGGTGTCGAGGTACGCGGCCCCGCCCCCGGGGGCGACGACCGCCCGACCGAAGTCGAGCAGCGAGCGCAGGTGCGCGTCGAGCCAGGCGACGTGGGTGTCGCGGTCGGTCCATTCCAGGGCGCGGGCACGCCCGACGTGGCGCGTCGACGCCGTCACCTCGTCCCCCGTCCCCGCGACACGATCTGGTTCACGCACCGCAGCACGCGCGGGCTCGCGAGCGCGCTCCGGTCGAGCGGCACCGGCGCGGTGACGTGGAACGTGGCGCTCTCGCCCGCGAGGAGGTCCACGAGCATCTCGTCGACCTCCGCGTCGGGGTGCACCTTGTCGACGAGGAGGCTCAGCCCACGCACGAGGGTGTCGGTCGTGACGCGCACACGCGCCCCGTCGGGCGTCGACGACACCTCGACGTGCAGGGCGGGGGCCCGCAGCGCGCTGTCGCGCGGCTCCGCGTAGAACCACGTCGCGCTCTCGTGCCCCAGGGACGCGACGAGGAGCTCGGACGTGGCGTCCCCTGGGGCCGCCACCTCGGGCGGCACCGGGACGGTGGTCGTCGTGCGGGCCGGGACGTCGACGGCGATCGTGGTCACCTCGCGCTCGACGCCGTCGTACCGGGCGCGGCGGACCACGAGATCCCCGTGCCACCGCTCGGCGGTGTCGTTGACGACGGCCACGACCAGCTCACCGTGCTCGCCGCGGGGCTGCACCGTGAGGAGCCGGTCGGCGTAGGCGTGCCGCAGCGCGTGCAGGAGCGGCTTGGCGTGACCGTCGCCGTCGACCGCGGCCCACGACGTCACGGGCCAGCAGTCGTTGAGCTGCCACACGACGGCGCCCATGCACCGAGGACCCCACGAGCGGTAGTGCTCGATCGCCGTGCTCACCGCGGTCGCCTGGTTCCAGGACATCGCCCAGTGCCAGTCCTCCATCCCGTCCGGCAGAGGCACGTGCGCGACGAGCCCGTCGGTGAGCTTGTCGTTGCCCTGCATCGCCTTCTGGTGCACGAGCATCCCGGGCGACTCGGGCGTGAGCGGGTCGTCGCTGACCGCCCGGGTGAGCGTCGACCACGTGGGCGGCCCCTGCCAGCCGAACTCGGCCATGAACCGGGGCACCGTGTCGCGATAGTGCGGCCAGTCCTGCCGGTTCCACAGCTCCCACTCGTGCATCGAGCCGTGGCGAGGGGCGTTCGGGTGCACGTCGAGGCTGCCCGACCACGGGCTCGAGGGCGTGTAGGAGCAGTCGGGGTCGAGCTCCGCGACGACCTGCGGGAACAGCTCCGTGTAGTACCCGAGCCCCCACGTGCGACCGTCGAGACGCTTCTGCCAGCTCCAGTCGTGGAAGCCCCAGATGTTCTCGTTGCTCCCGTTCCACAGCACGAGCGACGCGTGATGGCCCAGGCGGGAGACGTTCTCGCGCACCTCCGCCTCCACCTCCGAGCGCAGCGGCTCCTCCTCGGCGTACGCCGCGCACGCGAAGAGGAAGTCCTGCCACGTGAGGACTCCGCGCTCGTCGCACAGGTCGTAGAAGTCGTCCGACTCGTAGATGCCGCCGCCCCACACGCGGAGCAGGTTCAGGTTCGCGGCGACCGCCTGGTCGATCCGGGCGGCATACCGCTCGCGCGTCACACGGTGCGGGAACGCGTCGTCGGGGATCCAGTTCGCTCCCTTGACCCACACGGGGACCCCGTTGACGACGAAGCGGAACGACGTGCCGTCGTCGTCCGGCTCCAGCTCGAGCGCGGCGGTGCGGAAGCCGACGCGCGAGGCCCGGCTACCGAGCTCGCCGTCGCCCGAGCGGAGGGTCACGTCGACGTCGTAGAGCGGCTGGTCGCCGTAGCCTCGCGGCCACCACAGGTCGACGTGCGGCACCTCGACGACGACGTCCGCCGTCGCGGAACTCGCCGGCACCTCGACCTCGACGCGCGACCCCGCGACGGCCGCCGTGACGACGAGGCCGTCGTCGTGGACCGCGCGATCGAGCTCGACGTGGACGGCCACCCGCCCCGCGGGGGAGCCACCCTGCCTGTCGTCCTGCCCGTCCTCGCCGAGCGTGGTGAGAGGGGTGACGCTCGCGTGCACGCGCGCCTGCGCGATACGAGCGACTGACCACGACTCGAGACGCACGGGGCGCCAGATGCCCGAGGTCGCGGTGTCCGGCCCCCAGTCCCACCCGAAGCTGCACGCCATCTTGCGCATCGCGTTGAACGGGTGGTGGTTGACCTGAGGCCGGTAGCCGAGCAGCAGGCTCTGCCGGTCCGCGTACGGCACCGGCGCGGCGAAGCGCACGACGAGCTCGTTGTCGCCGTCGACGAGCAGCTCACGGACGTCGAACCGGTACGAGCGGTGCATGTTCGCCGTCGAGCCCACGGTCGTGCCGTTGAGCGTGACGTCCGCGACCGTGTCGAGACCGTCGAAGACGAGGTCGTGACGGTCGTGGCCGTCAGGGCTCCACCCGAACGTCGTCGCGTACTCCCAGTCGCTCCGGCCGATCCAGCCCAGGAGCGCCTCGTGGTCGTCGAGGTACGGGTCGACGATCAGCCCGGCGGCGAGCAGGTCGGTGTGCACGCTGCCCGGCACGGTCGCGGGCACGGGGCCTGCGGCGGCGACCTCGGCCGGGACCGGACCCGCGACGGAGCGCACCGCCCATCCGTCGTGCAGCTCGCGGTGGGTCGTCGCGAGGGTACGGGACGCGGTGATGGTCACTTGGTGGCTCCTGCGGTCAGACCGTTGTAGATGTGTCGTTGGAGAAGGAGGAAGGCGACGAGCGTCGGGACGATCACGAGGATCGTGCCGGCCGCGATGACCTCCCACTGCGAGCCGAAGGGGCTCTTGAACCGGAACAGCGAGGTCGAGATCACGCCGAGCTTGCTCGACGGCATGTAGAGGAACGGGATGTAGAACTCGTTGTAGACGGCGATCCCCTTGATGATCACCACCGTCGCGATGGCTGGGCGCAGCAACGGGAAGATGATCCGCGCGTAGATGGTCAGGCGGTTCGCGCCGTCGAGCATCGCGGCCTCGTCGAGCGAGCGCGGGATCGATCGCATGAACTGCAGGAAGATGTAGATCGCGATGATGTCGGTGCCCATGAACAGCACGATCGCGGCCCAGCGCGTGTTGAACAGGCCGAGCCCGTTGACGATCTGGAAGGTCGCGACCTGCGTGGTGACGGCGGGGACCAGCGTGGCGAGGAGGAAGAGCAGCATCACGAGCCGCTTGCCGCGGAAGTCGAAGCGGTCGACCGCGTAAGCGGTCATCGTGCCGATGAGGATCGTCCCGACGAGCGCGACGACGAGGATGACCGTCGTGTTGACGAAGCCCTCGATCATCTTGCCCTGCGTGAACGCGACGCCGAAGTTCTCGAGGTTGAACCAGTTCCGCGGCGGGTCGAGCGGCCCGGTCGACGCGTACTCCTCACGCGACTTGAACGCCGCCATGAAGATGGTCACGATCGGGATGATCGCGCAGGCGGAGGCGACGACGAGGCTCACGTACTTCAGGGTCTTCGCCAACGGTCCGAGGAGCGGGCTCACGGACCGTGACCACCGGACGGTGGCCCGGCGCGCACGCTCCACCGCGGTGGCCTCGCGATCGGCGGTCGGGGTGGTCGAGGTGGTCATGCGAGGTCTCCCTTGCCCTCGGGGAACATGCGGCGCTGCGCCCAGCTGATGACGAGGACGACGAGCAGCAGGACCACCGCCATCGCCGAGGCGAGCCCGACCTTCGAGAAGCGGAACGCGGTGTCGACCGTCTGGATGACGAACGTCTCCGACCCGTTGGCGCCGCCGGTCATGATGAACGGGATCTCGAAGACCGACAGCGCGCCGGAGACGGCGAGGATGAGCGAGAGCCCGACGATGTTGCGGATCCCGGGAAGGATGATGTAGCGGAACTTCTGCCACGAGCTCGCGCCGTCGAGGTCGGCGGCCTCGTAGAGCTCTCCCGGGATCGACTGGATCGCGCCGAGGAAGAGGACGAAGTTAAGGCCCATGTAGCGCCACACCGACGTCGCCGCGAGCGAGTAGTTGACGAGGGACGGGTCGCCGAGCCACAGCGGGGGCTCAGCGACACCGACGAGCGAGAGCAGCGCGTCCAGCGTGCCGCCCGGCCGGAAGAAGAAGAGGAACACGAGGCCGATCGCGACGCCGTTGAGCAGGTACGGGAAGAACAGGATCCCCTTGAACCAGTTCCGGAACCGCGTGCTGAAGCTCAGCACCGTCGCGAAGTACAGCGCGAGCGCGAGCTGGAGGAACGCCCCGACGAGGTAGTACAGGCTGACGAGGAACACCCGGAAGATCTCCGGGTCCGTGAAGATCTTCACGTAGTTGTCGAGACCGACGGGTTCCTTCACGACGTCCAGACCGTCCCAGGAGGTGAAGCTGTACCACACCATGTTGGCGACGGGGACGTAGGTGAAGAGGACGAGGAAGCCGAGGGGTACGACGAGGAACAGCCACGGGGTGATCCCCCACCCCCGACGGGTGCCGCCGGCGCGGGTTCTCCCCGTCCGGCCCTCCCCGGTGAGGTGCGTGGTCGGCGGACTCATGACGGTCATGACGTGCTCATTTCTGCGTGGCGGGGTGCGGGGCGCCCGACGTCGCCGCGTCGCGCGCCCCGCACCGGCTGGACGAGGGCCGGTCAGCCCACGACGGAGGCCCGGGCCTCCGCCCAGCGGGAGTTGAGGTCGGCGAAGAACGACGCCTTGTCGCCGTCCGCCGCACCGCGTGCGACGTCGACCATCGAACGGCGGTACTTGTCGCCCCAGAGGTCGATCTCCGACTCGCTCGAGATGTCGTTGTCCCACGACTCCTCGCCGGCGGGGGACGGGTCGAGCTCGACCTGCTGGACGCCCAGCTCTGCGAACGTCGCGAGCGTCTCGGGGTTCTCCGCCCCGACGAGGGGCGAGAGCCCGCCCTGCTCGGCGGCGAACAGGGACTCGTCGAGGAACCAGTCGACCCACGCGCGGGCCGCGGCCTTGTTCTCCGAGTGCTTCGAGATCCCGATCTTGTAGTCCCCCGAGACGGTGGTCGAGTACTTCCCCTCACGCTGGAAGGGCAGCGGCCAGAAGTCGATGTCGTCCGCCGAGCCGCCGGCGTCCGTCGCGGCCGCCTGCATCTGCGGGACGGACCAGGAGCCGAGAGCCATCGAGGCGATCTTCCCGGTGCCGAGGAGGACCTTGGACTCCTCCCAGTTCGTGGTCGTCGGGTCGGCCTCCGAGTACCCGGCGGCCACGATCTCGTAGAGCAGGGAGTCGATCGCGTACTGCTCCTCCCCCTCGGTCCACGGGGCGTCGGAGGCGACGCGCTCCTGGACCGCGCCGGGCCCGGCGATGCTGCCCTGGCTGTTCTGCCACTGCGAGAGAGGCCAGCCGTCCGCGTAGTTCGTGTAGTACGGCGTCGCCTCGGTCTTCTCGGAGATCGCGGCGAGCGCGTCGAGGAACTCCGCCTCGCTCGTCGGCGGCTCCGTGATGCCCGCCTCGGCCCACACCGCGGTGTTGACCGCGAGGCCCATGGCGGTGCCGAAGGTGGCAATGCCGTAGACGTCGCCGTCGTAGGCCTTCTCGTTGACGAAGCGGTACTTCTGCCCCAGCTCGTCGACCGTGCCGAGCGGCTCGAAGAACTGCGGGAGCTGGTCCGTGTTCACGCTGTTCGGGACGAGCAGCACGTCACCGTAGTCCTGCGTGTTGAGGCGGATCGAGACGTCGCCCTCGTAGTCGGTGATCGCCTCGAACTCGACGGTGACGTCGGGGTAGGTCTCCTGGAACTGCTCGGCGTAGTCCGCGAGCGTCGTGTCGACGATGTCCGTGCGGTTGGTCAGCACCGTGATGGTGCCCGAGACCTCGCCGTCGTCCGCACCCTCGCCGCCGTCGGAGTCGCTCGAGCACGCGGCCAGCGACACTGTCAGCGCTGTCACCGCGACAGCGGCGACGATCTTCTTCCTTGCCATGGTTGTCCACTCCTCTGTCGTCATTGACGTCGCACGGGCGGGCGCCCGGCCCTCTTCCCGGGTGCGACATGACTAGTGAAGCGCTTAAGTTTTCGTAAGTCCAGAAGGGAAGATCACGATCAGATCACACCCAGAGCGTGCTCCCGGCGAGGGCGGCCCCCGGACCGGTCCGGCTCAGGCGCCGCGGCGCGCCGTCGTCCCGCGCGTTCGCAGGACGGGGACCGAGTCGAGGAAGCTGCCCCCGAGCTCCCCGTCCATGCGGTCGAAGAGCCGTCGCGCGACGTGCGCGCCGTACCGCGTGACGTCGTGGCTCAGCGCGGACAGGCGGGGGAAGGTGGCCTCGCACAACGGAGAGTCGTCCCACGCGATGATCGAGACGTCCTCGGGCACCCGGACGCCGACCTCGCTCGCCACGCCCAGCCCCGCGACCGCCATGACGTCGTTGTCGTAGATGATCGCGCTCGGCCGCTCGGCCTGCGTGAGGAGTGCACGCGTCGCACCCGCACCCTGCACCGCCGTGTAGTCCGTGCGCGAGATCGTCCCCTCGATCCCCAGATCCTCGACCTCGGCGCGGAACGCCGTGTCACGGATCATCGTGTGCCCGAAGCCGCTCACTCCCGCCACCCGCGCGATCCGGCGGTGCCCGACCGCCGCGAGGTACCGCACCGACTCGCGCATCGCCGCCGCGTCGTCCGTCCAGACCGACGGCAACCCCCCGGCGAGCGACGGGTCGCCCACCACCACGGCGGGCAGCGCGTCGGGTGCCGAGAGGAGCTCGATACGGGGGTCGTGCTCCTTGGGGTCGACCACGACGACCCCGTCGACCCGGCGCGCGGCCCGCCAGGAGCGGTACGTCCGCATCTCCGACTCGGTGTCCGGGACGACCTGGAGCAGCAGCCCGTAGGACCGCTTCGTCAGTTCGGACTCGATGCCGGCAAGGAACTGCATGTAGAACGACTCGACGCCCAGCGTGTCCGCCTCACGGGCCAGGACGAGGCCGACCGTCTCCGTCCTCGCCCCGGACAACGAGCGCGCCGCCGAGCTCGGTGCCCACCCCAGCTCCGCCGCGATCGCGAGGACGCGCGCACGCGTCTCGTCCGAGACCCCCGGCCGATTGTTCAGCGCGTACGACACCGCACCCGTCGACACCCCCGCCTGCTTCGCGATGTCGGCGATCGTGATCCTCGCCACGAGACTCCCTCCCACTCGACCGCGAGCCTACTGGGCCCGCCCGGCGAGCCCGTCATGTGGGGGAAACGGGGACGTGGAAAGGTTGGGCCATGACCGGGCCTGCCGCTTCCCCCACCCCGCCTCCCGTCGTCGCACCGTCGGAGGCGCTCGCCGCGACCGCGTCCGGACGGACGTTCGACCCGCACGCGGTGCTCGGCCCCCACCTCGCGCCCGACCTCGACGACGCGCGCGCGGTCGTGCGCGTGCTGCGCCCCCTCGCGGACGAGGTCGTCGTCGTCACGCTCGACGGCGAGCACGCGGCCGTGCACGAGCAGGACGGGGTGTGGGCCGCCGTCGTGCCGGTACCCGTGGACGACGACGGCGCACGCCACGCGCCGGACTACCGGGTCCGCGCCCGGTACGGCGACCAGACGACGACCGGGGACGACCCGTACCGCTTCCTGCCGACCGTCGGCGAGGTGGACCAGCACCTGATCCGCGAGGGCCGTCACGAGCAGCTGTGGACGGCGCTCGGCGCGAACGTGCGGTCGTTCCCCAGCGTCCTCGGCGCCACGACCGGCACCGCGTTCGCCGTGTGGGCGCCGAACGCGCGCGCGGTGCGCGTGATCGGCGACTTCAACGGCTGGGGCGGCACGCACCCCATGCGCTCGCTCGGCTCGACCGGCGTCTGGGAGCTCTTCGTCCCCGGGGTGGGCGGAGGCGCCCGGTACAAGTTCGAGATCCTCGGCCCGGACGGCTCGTGGCGGCAGAAGGCCGACCCCCTCGCGAAGGGCACGGAGGTCCCGCCCGCCACCGCGAGCGTCGTGGTCGAGTCCTCCTTCACGTGGTCCGACGACGCGTGGCTCGCCGACCGGTCGGCGCGCGACCCGCACGCCGGCCCGCTGAGCGTCTACGAGGTCCACCTCGGCTCGTGGCGGCAGGGGCTGTCGTACCGGGACCTCGCGGACCAGCTGACCGGCTACGTCGTCGAGCAGGGCTTCACGCACGTCGAGCTCCTCCCCGTCGCCGAGCACCCGTTCGGCGGATCGTGGGGCTACCAGGTCACCGGCTACTACGCGCCCACGTCCCGCTTCGGTCACCCCGACGACTTCCGGTACCTCGTCGACCGCCTGCACGCCGCAGGCGTCGGCGTGATCGTCGACTGGGTCCCCGCGCACTTCCCGCGCGACGAGTGGGCGCTGGCCCGCTTCGACGGCACGCCGCTGTACGAGCACGCGGACCCCCTGCGCGGCGAGCAGCCCGACTGGGGCACGTACGTGTTCGACTTCGGGCGCAACGAGGTGCGCAACTTCCTCGTCGCGAACGCGACCTACTGGTTCGAGGAGTTCCACGTGGACGCGCTGCGCGTCGACGCCGTCGCCTCGATGCTCTACCTCGACTACTCGCGCGGCCCCGGGCAGTGGCACCCCAACGTGCACGGCGGCCGGGAGAACCTCGAGGCCATCGCGTTCCTCCAGGAGACCAACGCGACCGCGTACCGGCGCACCCCCGGCGTCATGATGATCGCGGAGGAGTCCACGGCGTGGCCGGGCGTCACGCGACCCACGTCCGCGGGCGGCCTCGGCTTCGGGCTCAAGTGGAACATGGGCTGGATGAACGACTCCCTGCGCTACGTCGCCGAGGAGCCCATCAACCGGCGCTACCACCACCACGAGATCACGTTCTCGATGGTCTACGCGTACTCCGAGCAGTTCGTGCTGCCGATCAGCCACGACGAGGTCGTGCACGGCAAGGGCTCCCTCTACGGCAAGATGCCCGGCGACGACTGGCAGAAGAGGGCGGGCGTGCGCGCCTTTCTGGCCTACCAGTGGTCGCACCCCGGCAAGCAGCTGCTCTTCATGGGCAGCGAGATCGGCCAGCACACCGAGTGGAACGAAGGACGCTCGCTCGACTGGGACGGCCTCGCCGCCGACCCCGGCCGGGCCGGGGTCCAGCGCGCCGTGCGCGACCTCAACGCGCTCTACCGGGCGACGCCCGCGCTGTGGGAGCTCGACCACGACCCGTCAGGGTTCGAGTGGCTCGACGCCGACGACGCCGGGCACAACGTGCTCGCGTACGTGCGGCGCGGGCGCGACGGCGGTCAGGTGGCCGTCGTCGTGAACTTCGCCGGGACGCCGCACGAGGGCTACCGGGTCGCGCTGCCCGCCGGAGGTGCGTGGCGCGAGGTGCTCAACACGGACGCCGAGGTGTACGGCGGGTCGGGCGTCGGGAACCTCGGCACGGTGGAGGCGGAGGCCGTGCCGTGGAAGGGCCGTGCGCACTCCGCCCTGCTGCGCGTGCCACCGCTCGGTGCGCTGTACCTCGTGCCAACTGCCTGACGCCGACGACGGTCCGCCGAGATAGAGCCGTGGTCGGCGAGATAGAGCCGTGGTCACTCGGGGTGGTGGGTGGGGTGGGGGCGCCGGGTCTACCATCCGCTGCTCGTTCCTCGCGGCTCCCGCCAGACCCACCACGACCCGGCGCCCCTCCCCACCCACCCGTGTCGCCTCACCTCACGTTCCGGGCCCGGCCACGCCGACCACCCGCATCACGGCACTTGGTGTCGCGGTGTTGTCAGCGTCTGGCGGATCCCTGGGTCCGCCGGGTGCTGACAGGTCGGTGCTGGCACGACGGCGCCCGGTCCACCGGGGTGGGCCGGGCGCCGGGGTCGGGTGTTCGCCGTCGGGCAGCGTCAGTCAGCGAGAGGTTGATCGCGCCAGTCAGTAGAGGCTGATCGCGAGGCGCTGGCGGGCCTTGCCGACGCGGGGGTCCGTGGGGCCGACGACCTCGAAGTAGTCGAGGAGGCGGACACGGATCTTCTCCTTGGCGTCGGCGTCAGCGCCCGGCAGGAGGTCGAGGAGGCGGCCCAGCGCGTCGTCGACCTTCCCGCCGAGGAGGTCGAGGTCGGCGACAGCGAGCTGGGCGTCGACGTCGGTCGGCGCGTCGGCCGCGGCGGCGCGCACGGCGTTCAGGTCGGCATCGCGCGTGCGGCGCAGGAGGTGGACCTGCGCGAGGCCGGCGACGGCGAGCGCGTCCTTCGGGTCCTGCTTGATGGCCTTCTCGTAGGCGGCGACCGCCGTGTCGAGGTCGTCGCGCTCGATCGCGTCGTACGCCTCCTGGTGCAGCGGCGGCAGCTCGGGCTCGGGCTCCGCTGCCGGCTGCGCGGCGTCGTCGTCGGGCGCGCCGTCCGGGGACGGGACACGCCCCGTGACGCCGTTGGCCTCGGCGGCCTGGAGGACCTGGTCCAGCACCTCGCGGATCTGCTCCACGGGCGCGGCGCCCTGGAACAGCGGCAGCGGCTGGCCCTGGAGCACGGCCACGACGGTGGGGACGCCCTGCACCTGGAACGCGGCGGCGACCTGCGGGTAGGCCTGGGCGTCCACGCGCGCGAGCAGGAAGCGGCCCGCGTACTCGTCGGCGAGCGCGCCGAGGTCCGTGCCGATCTGGGCGTTCGCCTGGTCCGTCGGGATCCACAGCAGGACGACGACCGGGTACTGCGTGGAGTCCTGGACGAGCTGCGGGAACGTCTCGTCGGTGACGTCGACGACGTAGCCTCCCGCCGCCGGCGCACCGCCCTCCGTACCGGGCGGAGGGGCCTGCGGGCGGGTGAGCGCGGACAGGTCGACCGCGCCGCGCACGTCGAAGGTGGGCTGGGTGGGTTCGCTCATGGGTGCATCCTACGGAGCGTCAGGCGTTGGCCGCCGACGTCGCGACGTGCTCCGTCCCGAGCACCTGCAGCTGCTCCTCCGAGCCCGCCGGCGGCACGTAGATGGCCACGACGTCGCGGTATCCGACCTTGAGGACGTTGGTCGTCCCGGCCGAGCCGAAGAGCGCCTTCACCGACTCCGTGTCGGGCGGGACCTGCGCCCCTTCCTCGGCCGTCATGGACTCGGCGGACGTCATCGTGCCGACGACGAGCGCGCCGCCGTCCGCGGTCCGCACGGACCGGACGGGCTGGTCGGGGTCCGGCGTGAAGGTCAGGGTGTACTTCCCCGCCGCCGGGGCGAGCGCATCCGTCCAGACCTTGGCCCGCTCTGCGAGCTGCGCGCGGAAGGAGTCGTCGGGGAAGGACGCGGCGAAGCTCGACGACGACCCCACGTTGAGCACGTCGGCGTACTGCGCGACGGCGTCGGTCGGCGTGACGAGCAGCGTGTCGTCGTCGGGCGCGACGGCCTCGCTCCCGATGGTCGGCGCCGCGAAGCTGGGCAGGGTCGTGCTCGGGAAGAGCCGCACCCAGCCCCACAGCTCGTACTGGTCGCGCGCCCCGGCCTGCTCGTAGACGCTGAGGCGCGGCGGCTGGAGGCTCTCCGGCTGCACGCTCACGCCGTACGACGTGCGGGGCCACGTCTGCGTCGTCGGGATGACGACCTGCTGCACGTCGGTCGGGAGCTCCGTGACCAGGTCCGCGTTGCCGCGCGCCTTGGCGACGTTCAGCTGGCTCGTGCGGATGGCGAGGGCCGGTCCGGAGACGCGACCTTCGAGCAGCGCAGGGTCCGTGGCGGCCCCCGCCTCCTCGAGCGCCGTCCCGACGGCGGCGAGGACGTCGTCCTGCTCCGTCTCGTCGAGCACGGGCGGAGGGGTCGCGGGGGTCTCCTCGGGCTGCGGCGTCGGGAGCGGTGCGGCACAGCCCGCGAGCAGGACCATGCCGGCGGCCGCCGCGACCGCCGCGAGGCGGGCGCGGCGGGGGCGGGCAGTGGTGCGGTGCGGCGTCCTCATCGTGTGGCGTCCTTCGTCTCGTCCTCGTCGCGCGTGACCTCGGGGGCCTGCGCACCGGCGGTGAAGCCCCAGGTGCGGCGCCAGGCGTCCGCGCGCGTCACGGCGCTGTCCTGCTCCGTCGGGTGGGCGGCGGCCGGGTCGACCACGGGCTGGGCCGCCGTCTTCGGGCGGCGGTCGCGCGGCACCACGGGGATCTGTCCGGTCAGCCACGCGCGCCGAGGCTTCTGGGCCTTGGCCTGCTGCTCGGCGAGCCGGTCTGCCTCCTCGCGCTCCCGCAGCTCGCGTCGGGTGAGCATCCGGACCTGGGCGGTGTCGGTCGGCGCCTCGCCCGGGGCGTCGTCCGACCCCTGGCCCGACGACGCGGGGGCGGCGGCCGCCCCGGCGACTGGTGTCGCGGCGGTCGCCGACCGGCGGCCGGCGGTCTTGCGCTTCGGACGCATCGCGGCAGCACCGATCCCCAGGCCGAGCAGGATCAGGACGACTCCGCCGATCACGCCGGGCCAGAGGAACGGCGTCTCGACCTCGCGCGGCCAGGAGAGCTCGACCGTCGGCGCGACCGCGCCCTCTCCTACGCCGGCGGCGAGGAGCTGCCAGCGGCCGGGCTGGTCGTCCCAGCGCAGGGTCACCGAACCGGTCCCGGTCGTCTCGGCGACCCACATGTCGGACCCGGCGGGGTCGACGCCGACGACGGGCTCCTCCTCTGCCTCGGCCTCACCCTCCGCCGGCGTCTCGCCCTCGGCGGGCGTCTCACCCTCGGCGGGTGCCTCGGTCTCCGCAGGCGTCTCGGTCTCTGCTTCCTCGCCCTCGGCAGGCTTCTCGGTCGACGTCTCGCCGTCCGCAGGCGCCTCGGCCTCCGGCTCCTCCGGGACGACGGCGCTCGTGGCGAGGCGGTCCCAGTCCGCGAGACCGGTCACGACCCCGTGCGGGTCCTCGCCGACCCAGCCGGTGACGTCCACCTCGCGACCGATCGCCAGGGTCACCTGCTGCTCGTCGGGCACCGTCGCGCGGATCGTCACGCCGTCGTCCACGAGGTCGAGGACGCCGGGCTCGGTGACCAGCACCGTGCCGTCGCCGTCGAACGCCGTGGTCGCGGCGACCGTGTCGCTGTCTCGCCAGACCGTGGCGGACGCGACGCCGAGACCCACCGCGACGAGCCCTCCCACGATCAGGACGGCGGCGATGATTCGTTGCAGCACCGAGTGTTCCCTTCGTCGACCGACGTTCCAGGATAGGTGCGAACGCCGTCGAGGATCGACCTGCGCGTGCGGGCTGTGGATCTCTCACCAACCGTTCACGACACGGTCGCGAGCCCGTCCCACGTTGTCACGACGGCGTGGTCGTGCCATTCCACGTGAGCCATTCCGGGTATTCAGGACACGGTCCGGCCCGTATCCTGGACGGACCACGTGGGGCCGCGGCGCGACCGCCGCCCGCCGACCAGCGCTGGAGAGCACCTCGCCCAGCGGTGGAGTCCACGACGAACCACACCGGAGGTCATCGACGTGTCCGACGAGCGCACGCTCTTCCCCATCACCATGCGCGGCTACGACCGTGTCCAGGTCGAGGCCCAGCTCGCGAGGCTGGAGAAGGCGCTCGAGGAGACGCGCTCGCGGCTCGAGGCGTCCGACGGCCGGATCATGCAGCTGACGACCGAGCTCGGGGACGCGCAGCGCCAGCTGCGGGAGGCGGACCGGCCGTCGTACGCGGGCCTCGGCTCCCGGATCGAGCAGCTCATGCGCTCCGCGGAGGAGCAGTCGGCGGACATCCTCTCCCAGGCGAACGCCCAGGCCGCCGACATCATGGCGCGCGCCAAGCTGTCCGCGGGCCAGGTGCGCTCGCGCGCGGAGAACGAGGTCGCCGAGCTGCTCAACAGCGCGCGTCTCGAGGCGGAGGAGATCCGCGCCACGAGCGCGTCGGAGGTCGAGAGCACGCTCGTGGGGGCGCAGCGGCGCGCCGAGGAGCTCGTCGGCTCCGCGGAGCGCGAGGCCGCGCGGATCCAGAGCGCGATCGCCACGGAGGAGAGCGAGCGGCGTGCGTCGCTCGAGCGCGAGCTGGGCACGCTGCGCGCGTCCGTCGAGCGCGAGACCACGGAGCTGCGCGTCGGCACGGAGCGCGAGGCCGCGGAGCTGCGTGCACGGGTCGCCGCCGAGACCGCGGCCCAGCGCGAGGCGGCGGACCGCGAGACGTCCGAGCTGCTGGAGAACGCGCGCCGTGAGGCGCAGCGCCAGGTCGACGAGGCTCAGCGCAAGGCGTCGGAGGCCGCGAACGCCGTGACGTCCGAGATGGAGGAGCTGCGCGACAGGGCCCGGACCGCCCTGGCCGACGCCGAGCTCGAGGTCGTCCGTCGTCGCGAGGAGGCCGAGCAGGAGAACGCAGCGCGTCACCTCACCGCGAAGGCCGAGACCGAGAAGCTCGTCGCGACCGCGGAGGAGCACGCCGCCGAGGCCGAGAAGCGCGTGGCGCTCGCCCTCGAGCAGGCCGAGAAGGTGCGTGCCGAGTCCGACGCGTACGTCAAGGACCTCATGCAGACCGCACGGCGCAACGCGGACCGTGTCGTCGCCGAGGCGCGCGAGTTCGCGGAGCAGACGGTGGGCGACGCGAAGGCGGAGGCCGAGCAGCAGCGCGCCGTCGCGCAGCGTCAGCTCGAGGACCTCACGCGCCAGCACGACTCGATCAACACCTACCTCGACGAGCTCCGCGGCCTGCTGGCCAGCGACGCCGAGGGTGCCTCGAAGCCCGCGTCGCGTCCCGCCGCGGTCCCCGCGGGCACGCCCGCGCAGCAGGCCCGGGCGGCACAGCTCGTCACGGCCGAGGTCCCGGAGGTCGCCGACGAGCCCGTGACTCCCGTCGCCACGGTCGAGGCGCCCCGGCGCGAGACCCCGAAGGGCCCGAAGGCCCCGGTGTCCTCGGACCGCGAGACCGACGCTCCCGCCAAGGCCTGACCGATGGCTGACCCCGCCGCTGCCGACGCCGACGCGTGGCGTCGGCAGCGGACGGAGGCGGCGGAGCACCAGCAGCGTGAGCTGGACCGTCGTCGGGCGCAGGAGTCGGCGGCGGCGCGCGCGCTCCTCGCGGACTTCGTCGAGCGCGCCCGCGAGCGAGGGCTGGAGCCCGAACCGTTGCGCGCGCGGTCGTTCGACGGCCGCGCGACGTACCGCACCCCGGTGCTCGGCTGGTACCTGCGCCGCAACCGGTCGGTGGCCGTCGGGACCGACGGCGAGTTCTACGTGCTCGGCGTCCCGGCCAGCCTGGGTGCGCGACTGCGTGGCGCGACGCTCACCCCGTCGGACCCGCCGCTCGTGCTCGGCAAGGGTGGGCGGGACGGCGAGTCGATCGACCTCGCCGACGCGCTCGCGCTGGTCCTCGACGGGTCCTGACGCCCGGGCCCTCGCCGACCGGTCCGCCGCTCAGGACGCCGCGCGCGCCAGGAGGTCGGCGAGCGCGTCCGCGACCGCGGCAGGGTCCTCGATCGCGCTCATGTGCCCGACACCCTGGACCTGGACGAGCTGGGCGTGCGGTGCCGCCGACGCCATGTGCTCCGCCTCGGCGACCGGAGTCACCTGGTCCTCCTCGCCGACGACGACCGAGACAGGTCCGCTGAACGTCTCCAGCACGTGCGTCCGGTCGGGTCGCGCCGCCATGGCTCGCTGCGACCACGCGACCCCGGTCGGCCGCTGGGACCGGATCCACTCCTCGAGGCGCGAGGTCAGGTGCTTGCGCGCCGCCTTGCTCGTCTCCCCGAGGAGCACCCCGGGCATGCCCAGCACGGCGTCGACGGTCTGCTCGGACGTCACGCGGTCGGCGATGCGCAGCCTGTTCGCCCGCGCCTCGTCGGAGTCGGCGGTGGACTTCGTGTCGACGAGCCCGAGCCCGGCGACGAGGTCCGGGTGGCGCTCGGCGAGCGCGAGGGCGACGTACCCGCCCATGGAGAGCCCGGCGACGACCGCCCGCGAGACGCCCGCCGCGCGCAGGGACTCGGCCGTCGCGTCCGCCGCCGCGTCGATCGACGGCTCCTCGGACCCGAGGGGGCTCTGCCCGAGCCCGGGCAGGTCCACCGCGACGACGGTCGGCTCGCCCGGGATCGCGGCGGCGACGTCGGACCACATGCGGTGGTCGACGGGGAATCCGTGCAGGAGCACGAGCGGCAGGCCGGACCCGTCGCGGAGGGTGAACGTCTCGAGTCGTCCCTGGGGCCGGGTGGTCGTCACGTCGTGCTCCTTCTGTCGTCGGTGCGGCGGCCCGTACCGGTCATGCGGGACCGCCGCTCTCCACGCTGCCACGGACCGCGGCTCCCTGCCGTGGCGGGACGCGAACCGGTCCGCGTCGCCGTCGCACGTGGTCAGTCCGCCGTGCCGTCCGCGCGGTTCGCGTCGTAGCTCGCCTGGTCGGTGCTCTCCGTGTCCTGCTCGGCCGCGCGCGCCGCCTGCGCCGAACCCGACCACGTCGTCGGCAGCGGCAGCGGGTGGCCGGGCAGGACGTGCCGGACGATCTCGTCGAGCACGCGGCGCACCGACGACTCCCCCACCCACAGGTGCTTCGCGTCCTCGACACCGATGACCTCCGCCTGCCGTACACGCGCGAAGCGGCGGCGCGCCTCGTCCGGGCGCAGGTAGTCGTCGAGCTCGGGCACCAGCACGACGAGCGGCTTGCCGAACGCGTCCCAGCGGTCGAGGTCCTCGTCGGTGGCGCGGTGCAGGGGCGGCGAGAGCAGGATCGCGCCCTCGACGGCCGGGTCCGCACCGTGCTTGAGGGCGAGCTCCGTGCCGAACGACCACCCGACGAGCCACGGGTGCGGCAGGTCGTGGAACTCGGCGTACTCGATGGCGGCGGCGACGTCGAAGCGCTCGGACTCGCCGCCGTCGAACGCGCCCTCGCTCGTGCCCCGCGGCGACGACGTGCCGCGCGTGTTGAACCGCAGGACGGCCAGGTCCGCGAGCGCCGGGAGACGCCACGCGGCCTTGCGGTAGACGTGGGAGTCCATGTACCCGCCGTGGGTCGGCAGCGGGTGCAGCGTGAGCAGGGTCGCCGCCGGGTCGCGTTCCTCGGGGAGCGCGAGCTCGCCGACGAGCGTCAGGCCGTCGGCGGTGTGGAGCTCGATGTCCTCGCGCCGCGCGGGCAGCACCGTCAAGGAACGGATGGGGGTGGCTTCGTCGTCCGGGCCGGCGGGCTGGGCGGGGGCGGCGTCAGGTGCGGTGCTCATCGGTTCGAGCCTAGTTGTTCGGCCCGGTGTCTTCGCGGGCGGTAGGGCGTCAGCGGGGACGACGGCGACCGCGCGCCTGCCAGCACGCGGTGTGCCAGTGCCTGCGGTGCTCGAGAGCGGTCTGCGCGCCGAAGAACGAGTCCTCCTGCCACGCGACGACGTGGCCCGTGCCGGGCGGGATCGTCTGGTTGCAGCCCGGGCACAGGTAGGACTTGTCGGCGCCGCGCACCGTGCGGACGGACCACTCGCCGTCGGACCCCGACTCGCGGCGCGCTCCCCCGAGCGCGCGATCCAGGTCGAGCGGGGCGGGCTCGGCGCTCCAGGGGCGCTTGCGGGAGGGTCGGCGGGACGGCACCCCTCCATGATCCCCCGACGGCCGTGTCGACGCCGAACCCGGCTCCCAGCGGGCGTCCAGACCGGACCGCTAGAGTGTCCGGGCCGGTGCTGCACCTGAGGATCGACTACGTCGTCGTGACGTGGCTCGTCCCGTTGTGGCACAGACCCCGACGGCTTGCGTCGTCCCCTCGACCGAAGGACTCCCCCACGTGAAGCACCGCACCCTGCGCGGCGTCGCCGCGCTCACCCTCGGCGCCTCCCTCCTCCTCGCCGGCTGCGGTTCGGGCGACGGCGGGTCGGACGCCGAGACCTCGCCGAGCCCCTCGGCGAGCGACGCGCCCTCCGCCTCCCCGGAGGACCTCGCCGCGCTCGAGGCCGTCACCGTCACGGGTGACCCGGGCGCCGAGCCGACGCTCGAGTTCGAGGCGCCTCTCGAGGTCTCCGCCGCCGTCACGAGCTTGCACGACGAGGGCACGGGCGCGGAGCTCGAGGAGGGTATGCAGGTGACGATGCAGTACGTCGCCTACAACGGGGCGGACGCCGCGCGCGCCGGCTCGACGTGGGAGGACGACGCTCCCCAGTCCTTCACGCTCGGCGACCCGCAGTTCGACCTGCTCACGGAGCCGTTGCTCGGCCAGAAGGTCGGCGCGCGCCTCCTCTTCGCCGGGCCGGACCAGTCGGGCGGCACCGTCGTCAACCTCATCGAGGTCGTCGACGCCAAGAAGATCCCCTCGCGCGCCGAGGGCGAGCCCGTGACGCCCGCCGAGGGCCTGCCCACCGTGACGCTCGACGACACCGGCAAGCCGACGATCGAGGTCCCCGAGGGCTACGAGGCGCCGACCGAGCTCGTCGCGCAGACGCTCATCAAGGGCGACGGCCCGGTCGTGACCGAGGACCAGACGGTCACCGCGCACTACACCGGCATGCTGCTCGACGGCACGGTCTTCGACTCCTCCTGGGACCGCGGCACCCCGACGAGCTTCTCGCTGCAGGGCGTCATCCCCGGCTGGACCCAGGGTCTCGCCGGCCAGACGGTCGGCAGCCAGGTGCTGCTCGTCATCCCGTCCGAGCTCGGCTACGGCGCGCAGGGCAGCGGCGACACCATCCCGCCGGACTCGCCGCTGGTGTTCGTCGTCGACATCCTCGCGGCGGAGTGACGGCCGCACCGCGACCGCCTCTCGCGCACTGACGCACAGGGCCGCCTCCCGTTCGACGGGGGGCGGCCCTCGTCGTGCCGGGCGCCCCGTGCGACGTCGGGCACACCGCGGGTCGCCGTAGGCTCGACGCATGACCGAACCCTCGACGCCCCTCGCATCCGCTGCGCCCGCTGAGCCCGCCGTGCCTGCTGAGCCCGCCGAGTTCTCGGCCCCGCCGGTGGCCGGTGTGCCGCCCGAGCGGGAGGTCCTCACGTGGGAGACGTTCGGCGTGGCCGCCCGCGAGCTCGCGGAGCAGGTCGTGGCGAGCGGCTTCCGGCCGGACGTCGTCGTCGCGGTCGCGCGGGGCGGCCTGCTGCCCGGTGGCGCGGTGGCGTACGCGCTCGGCACGAAGGGCGTGGGCACGCTCAACG
This sequence comes from Cellulosimicrobium sp. PMB13, assembly GCF_051294865.1. Classification (NCBI taxonomy): domain Bacteria; kingdom Bacillati; phylum Actinomycetota; class Actinomycetes; order Micrococcales; family Promicromonosporaceae; genus Cellulosimicrobium; species Cellulosimicrobium sp. PMB13. The sequence continues at coordinate 3,976,376 of NZ_CP145910.1, forward strand.
TCGAGTTCTACACGGACATCGGCCAGACCCTCGCCGACCCGCGCGTCCTGCCGCCGCTCATGGACACCTCCGACCTTCCCGGAGCCCACGTCCTCGTGGTCGACGACGTCGCCGACTCGGGCCGCACGCTCGCCCTGGTCATGGAGATGCTCTCGCACCACGGCGCGGAGGCCCGGTCCGCGGTGCTCTACACCAAGCCGCGCACGATCATCCAGCCGGACTTCTCGTGGAAGGACACCGACCTCTGGATCACGTTCCCGTGGTCGGCCGACCCGCCCGTCGAGGGCGCGCGGCCGCGTCCCGCGGACTGAGCCCCGCTGGTCCCGGGCCGCAGCAGGTCCGCGACGGACCGGCACGCACGACGACGGCCGCCTCCCCACGCGGGGTGGCGGCCGTCGTCGTGCTGTGTGCGGGACGGGTCAGAAGTCCCAGTCGTCGTCCTCGGTGTTCACGGCCTTGCCGATGACGTACGACGAGCCGGACCCCGAGAAGAAGTCGTGGTTCTCGTCGGCGTTCGGCGACAGGGCCGAGAGGATCGCCGGGTTGACGTCGGTCTCGTCCTTGGGGAACAGCGCCTCGTAGCCGAGGTTCATGAGCGCCTTGTTCGCGTTGTACCGCAGGAACTTCTTGACGTCCTCGGTGAGCCCGACGCCGTCGTACAGGTCCTCCGTGTACTGCACCTCGTTGTCGTAGAGCTCGAAGAGCAGCTCGAACGTGTAGCCCTTGAGCTCCTCGCGCTCGGCCGGCGAGAGCTTCTCCAGGCCCTTCTGGTACTTGTAGCCGATGTAGTACCCGTGCACGGCCTCGTCGCGGATGATGAGGCGGATGAGGTCGGCCGTGTTCGTCAGCTTGGCGCGCGACGACCAGTACATCGGCAGGTAGAAGCCCGAGTAGAAGAGGAACGACTCAAGGAGCGTGCTCGCGACCTTGCGCTTGAGCGGCGAGTCGCCCTTGTAGTACTCCATGACGATCTCAGCCTTGCGCTGCAGGTTCGGGTTCTCCTCCGACCAGCGGAACGCGTCGTCGATCTCGCGCGTCGAGCACAGCGTCGAGAAGATCGACGAGTAGCTCTTGGCGTGCACCGACTCCATGAACGCGATGTTCGTGTACACCGCCTCCTCGTGCGGCGTGATCGCGTCCGGGATGAGCGACACGGCGCCGACGGTTCCCTGGATCGTGTCGAGCAGCGTCAGGCCCGTGAACACGCGCATCGTGAGTTCCTGCTCCTGCGCGGTGAGCGTGTGCCACGACTGGATGTCGTTGGACACCGGCACCTTCTCCGGGAGCCAGAAGTTCCCGACGAGACGGTCCCAGACCTCGAGGTCCTTCTCGTCCTCCAGACGGTTCCAGTTGATCGCGCTCACGCGATCGATGAGCTTGAGCTTCCCGGTGGGCGACATCTGCGTTCTTCTCTCCTGCTGACCCCGGACCGACCGGGACGTTTCGACTGACCGGACCCTCCGTCGTCGGGCACCGCTGCCGACGACGAAGGTGAGCCGCACGGTGAGCGGCGGGAGGAGCGAGGGGCGCCGGTCGTGGCGGGCCTGGCGGAGGCCGCGAGGCACGAGCGGCCGGATGGTAGACCGGCGCCCCTTGCTCCGGACGGCGCGGCAGCGAGGCCGCGACGTCGTCAACTCACAGCATGCAGCTGACGCAACCCTCCACCTCGGTCCCCTCCAGGGCCATCTGGCGGAGACGGATGTAGTAGAGCGTCTTGATGCCCTTGCGCCACGCGTAGATCTGCGCGCGGTTGACGTCGCGGGTCGTCACGGTGTCCTTGAAGAACAGCGTGAGGCTCAGGCCCTGGTCGACGTGCTGCGTCGCCGCGGCGTAGGTGTCGATGATCTTCTCGTACCCGATCTCGTACGCATCCTCGTAGTACTCGAGGTTGTCGTTCGTCAGGTACGGCGCCGGGTAGTAGACGCGGCCGATCTTGCCTTCCTTGCGGATCTCGATCTTCGACGGCACCGGGTGGATCGACGACGTCGAGTTGTTGATGTACGAGATCGAGCCGGTCGGCGGGACGGCCTGGAGGTTCTGGTTGTAGATCCCGTGCTCCATGACAGAGGCCTTGAGGGCCTTCCAGTCGTCCTGCGTGGGGATGTGCACGCCGGCGTCGGCGAAGAGCTGGCGCACGCGGTCGGTCTCCGGCGCCCACACCCCGTCGGTGTACTTGTCGAAGTACTCGCCGGTCGCGTACTTCGAGTCCTCGAAGCCGGCGAACGCGCGCCCGCGCTCGATCGCGAGCCGGTTGGAGGCCGCGATCGCGTGGTAGGCGACCGTGTAGAAGTAGATGTTCGTGAAGTCCACGCCCTCGGTGGAGCCGTAGTGGATCCGCTCGCGCGCGAGGTAGCCGTGGAGGTTCATCTGCCCGAGACCGATGGCGTGCCCCCCCTCGTTGGCGCGCTTGATCGAGGGGACGGACTCGATGCTCGTCTGGTCCGAGACGGCCGTGAGCGCGCGGATCGCGGTGTCGATCGACTTCGCGAAGTCGGGCGAGTCCATCGTCTTCGCGATGTTCAGCGAGCCGAGGTTGCACGAGATGTCGCGGCCGACGTGCTCGTACGAGAGGTCCTCGTTGAACGTCGACGGCGTCGAGACCTGGAGGATCTCGGAGCACAGGTTCGAGTGGGTGATGCGGCCCTTGATCGGGTTCGCCCGGTTCACCGTGTCCTCGAACATGATGTACGGGTAGCCGGACTCGAACTGGAGCTCCGCGATGGTCTGGAAGAAGTCGCGCGCCTTGATCTTCGTCTTGCGGATGCGCGAGTCGTCGACCATCTCGTCGTACTTCTCGGTGACGGAGATGTCGGCGAACGGCACGCCGTAGACGCGCTCGACGTCGTACGGCGAGAAGAGGTACATGTCCTCGTTCTTCTTCGCGAGCTCGAACGTGATGTCCGGGATCACGACGCCGAGCGACAGCGTCTTGATGCGGATCTTCTCGTCGGCGTTCTCGCGCTTGGTGTCGAGGAACCGCAGGATGTCCGGGTGGTGCGCGTGCAGGTACACCGCGCCCGCGCCCTGGCGCGCGCCGAGCTGGTTCGCGTAGGAGAAGGAGTCCTCGAGCAGCTTCATCACGGGGATGACGCCGGACGACTGGTTCTCGATGTGCTTGATCGGGGCGCCGTGCTCGCGGATGTTCGACAGGAGCAGGGCGACGCCGCCGCCGCGCTTGGAGAGCTGCAACGCGGAGTTGATGCCGCGCGCGATGGACTCCATGTTGTCCTCGATGCGCAGCAGGAAGCAGGACACGGGCTCGCCGCGCTGCGCCTTGCCGACGTTGAGGAACGTCGGGGTCGCGGGCTGGAAACGACCCGAGATGACCTCCTCGACGATGTCGAGAGCCTGCTGCTCGTTGCCGTCGGCCAGGCCAAGCGCGACCATGCAGACGCGGTCCTCGAAGCGCTCGAGGTAGCGCTTGCCGTCGAACGTCTTGAGCGTGTACGACGTGTAGTACTTGAACGCGCCGAGGAACGTCTCGAACCGGAACTTCTTGGAGTACGCGAACTCGAACAGCGACTTCACGAACGCGCGGTCGTACTTCGCGAGGACCGCCGGGTCGTAGTACTTGTTCTCGACGAGGTAGTCGAGCTTCTCCTGCAGGTCGTGGAAGAAGACCGTGTTCTGGTTGACGTGCTGCAGGAAGTACGCGCGTGCGGCCTCGCGGTCCTTGTCGAACTGGATCTCGCCGTCCGGGCCGTAGAGGTTGAGCATCGCGTTGAGCGCGTGGTAGTCGAGCTGCGCGCTCGACAGCGACACCTTCTGCGGCGCCAGCGCGACGTCGCCCGTCCCTGCGCTCTCGGAGATCACGCCGGAATCTGTGACTGTCGTTGCCAAAATCGTCCCAATCCGTCGCGGACGCGCGCGGCGTCCTCGGCTGTTCCCAGGAGTTCGAAGGCGTACAGGTAGGGCACCTGGCACTTCGCGGAGATGATGTCGCCGGCGATGCAGTACGCCTCGCCGAAGTTGGTGTTGCCCGCAGCGATCACGCCGCGGATCAACGACCGGTTGTGGACGTCGTTCAAGAACTTCACGACCTGACGCGGGACGGCCCCGCCCTCGTTGCCGCCCCCGTAGGTCGGGACCATGAGCACGTACGGCTCGTCGACCCGCAGGAACCCCTCGGTGGGTCGCGTCGGGATGCGCCGCACGTCGATGCCGATGCCCGGCAGGTCGAGCCGCTGGACGAACCGGCGCGTGTTCTCGCTGACGCTGGAGAAGTAGACGAGCGACCCCATGGGGACCGCACCTCCGTCCTGCTGTGCTCGCGAGCTGCTGTCCTGCTGCCGGGCGGCTCACGCCGGCCCGGCGGTGCCGGACGGACCGTCCCGGTCCGTCCGGCCGCTCGTCGTCAGGCGACGACCGGAGAGACCTTCTGCGCGAGGGCGTTGATCTGGTCGGGACGGAAGCCCGACCAGTGCTCGTCGCCGGCCACGACCACGGGCGCCTGCAGGTAGCCGAGCCCGCGCACCAGCTCGAGCGCCTCGGCGTCCTGGCTGATGTCCACGACGGTGTACTCGACGCCCTTCTTGTCGAGAGCGCGGTACGTCGCGTCGCACTGAACGCAAGCCGGCTTGCTGTAGACCGTGACGCTCATGGTGGTGACTCCTCGCTTCTCGTCCTGGGCCCGGTCCTCGGGGAGGGAGAAGACTCTCTGACCTCGAAGGACACCGCTGGAACTACGTCTGTGTGATTCCCCGGAGAGCCTTCGCCCCCTGGGTGTGCAACCACTATACCTAGGGGTTCGGACACTGCCACCCCACTACATGTCGTGTCTGAACTTCACCCAGCCGAGTGTGGTACTAGCCATGGGTCCATGGTCCCAGGCCCCTCTGACACGCCTTTCCACACCCCGTCATCCACCGCTCCAGACGGTGGAGAACGGCGTGGTGACGCGCCTGGCGCGACGTCGTCCACAGGGTGGGGACGACGTCGATCCACACCCTGTGCAGGCCGGTGGGCACCCCCTCCGCGACCCCGACGCGCCGTCCCGGAGTGCCCCCAGAACGCACCAATCCGGGCACGCTGCCCGCAGAACTCGTCGGCGTGTCGCGCTCCCTCGGCGTGTCGCGCTCTCCCGCACGACAACTCGGATCTGCGACATACATCACCCCGCACGCGCACGAGGTCAGCCGGCGAGTGACCGCGCCCCTCCCAGCCGCGGTTCTACCTCGCCGACCCCGGCTCTACTCCGCCGACCACGGCTCTACCTCGCCGACCACGGCTCTACCTCGGCAGGTGAGCCGAGAGACGAGCGGGCGGGCCGGAGCGGGCGGGGTCGCGGGTCGTGGTGGGTCTGGCGGGAGGCCGCGAGGAACGAGCGGCCGGATGGTAGACCCGCGACCCCGCCCGCGGAGGCCCGCCCACGCAGGCCCGCCCGCGAAGGTCCGCCCGCGGAGGCCCGCCCGCGGACCCAGCACACCGACCGACGCACGCGAAGAGCCCGCCCCCGACGTATGTCGAGGACGGGCCCTGCACGACGGGTCAGGCGGTCTCGTCGACCCCCGCCAGCACGTTCGACGTCGCGAGCCGGCGGTACCAGTGCGCGGAGTCCTTCCACGTGCGCTCGAGCGTCTCGTAGTCGACGCGGATGATGCCGAAGCGGCGGTCGTAGCCGTACCCCCACTCGAAGTTGTCGAGCAGCGACCACGCGAAGTACCCGCGCACGTCCGCGCCGGCGTCGATGGCGGCACCGACGGCGTCGACGTGGTCGTGCAGGTAGGCGACGCGGCGGTCGTCGTGCACGCGCTGGGTCCCGTCGGGCGCGACGGTCACCTCGTCGTCGAACGCGGCGCCGTTCTCGGTGACCATGAGCGGCTGGTCGGGGTAGGTCGTCGCGACGGACACGAGGAGCTCGGTCATGCCGGCGGGCTCGATGTTCCAGCCCATGGCCGTGTAGGGGCCGGGCTGCTGGACGAACTCGACGTCGGTGACCCCGATCCACGGGCTGTGGGTCGACGCGCCGTGGCCGTCGTTCTCGGCCCGCTCGCCCGTGCCGTCGTAGTGGCGCACGCGCACGGTCGAGTAGTAGTTGATGCCGAGGATCGAGACCGGCTGGCGCACGAGCTCGAGGTCACCGTCCTGCACGAACGACCAGTCGGTCACGTGGGCGGTGTCGGTGAGCAGGTCCGCCGGGTACGCCCCGTCGAGGATGGGTCCGAGGAACGCGCGGTTGGCGAGCGCGTCGATCTTGCGCACCGCGTCGAGGTCGTTCGCGTTCGCGGGGTCGTCGGGCCGGATCACGTGCAGGTTCAGCGTGACGGACGTCTTGACGTCCTCGCCGAGCTCGTCGCGGATCGCCGCGACGGCGAGGCCGTGGGCGAGGTTGAGGTGGTGCACGGCCGCGAGCGCCGCCGCGGGCTCGGTGCGGCCGGGCGCGTGCACGCCGGAGCCGTAGCCGAGGTACGCGGAGCACCAGGGCTCGTTGAGCGTGGTCCAGGTGTCGACGCGGTCGCCGAGCTCACGGGCCATGTGGCGGGCGTACTCGGCGAAGGCGTACGCGGTGTCGCGGTTGGCCCAGCCGCCCGCGTCCTCGAGCTCCTGCGGGAGGTCCCAGTGGTAGAGCGTGACGACGGGCTTGACGCCCTTCTCGAGGAGCGCGTCCACGAGGCGCGAGTAGAACGCGACGCCCTCGGGGTTGAGCGGTCCGGTGCCGCCGGGCTGCACGCGCGACCAGGAGATGGAGAAGCGGTACGCGCCGAGACCGAGGTCGGCGATGTGCTGCACGTCCTCGGCCCACCGGTGGTAGTGGTCGTCGGCGACGTCGCCGGTGTCGCCGTTGAGGATGCGGCCGGGGGTGTGGGAGTAGGTGTCCCAGATGGACGGGGTGCGCCCGCCCTCGGCGGCGGCCCCTTCGATCTGGTACGAGGCGGTGGCGGAGCCCCAGACGAAGTCCTGGGGGAACGCGCGGCCCGACGGCGCGGCGTCGGGGTGGGTGCCGGGCGTGGCGCCGGCGGGACGGGTGGGGGTGTCGGTCGTCACGAGATCCTCGCTGATCGGGTGTGCCAGGGCCTGGGCGGCCCCGACGGCGGGCGATGGAAGACCGGCGTGGTAGCGCTTCCACGCCGGTCTTCCCAGGGTACCTCGGTCAGGGCAGTGCGAGCGTCAGCGACCCGGGACCGGCGGCTGCCGCGGTCACGCCGTCGGCCTCCACGGACCAGGCGCCCGGGGCGTCGTCGGACGTCACCGTGAGCGACCGGCCGTCTCGCCGGACGCGGAACGTGGCCGAGGCGCCGCCCGGCCGCGGGACGACGACGTCGCTCTCGTGCCCGTCGGGCAGCGCGAATGCCCGGAGCGTGACGCCGTCCGCCCAGTCGTACTCCGGCGCGTCGTCGCGCGCCCCGACGGGAAGCACGGAGCCCGCCCGCACGAGCACCGGGAGGGAGTCGAAGCCGTGGGTCTCGGTGACCCACCGCGGTCCGGTGACCGTGGCCGGGAGGGTCCCCGCAGGACCGTCCGGTGCGCCGTCGACGAGCCGCGTCCACGTGCCCTCGGGGACGTAGTACTCGACCTGTCCGTCGGCGCGGAACACGGGGGCGACCAGCAGCGCGTCCCCGAGCATGTACTGCGTGTCGACGAGGGCCGCCGTGCGGTCCGCGGGGTGCTCCAGCACCATCGGGCGCATGACGGGCACGCCGTCGGTGTGCGCCTCCTCGCCGAGCCGCGCGAGGTAGGGCATGAGCGTCATCTTGAGCCGCGTGAACCGTCGCGTGACGTCGACGGCCTCGTCGTCGAACGCCCACGGGACGCGGTAGGAGTCGGAGCCGTGCAGGCGTGAGTGCGACGACAGCATGCCGAAGGCGACCCAGCGCTTGAACACCGCCGGGTCGGGCGTGCCCTCGAAGCCGCCGATGTCGTGGCTCCAGTACCCGAACCCGGACAGCGCGAGCGACAGACCACCGCGCAGCGACTCCGCCATCGCCACGAACGTCGACTCGCAGTCGCCGCCCCAGTGCACGGGGAACTGCTGCCCGCCCGCGGTCGCGGACCGCGCGAAGAGGACGGCCTCGCCGCTCCCCCGCTCCTGCTCGAGCACCTCGAACACGGCCTCGTTGTACAGGTGCGTGTAGTAGTTGTGCATGCGCTGCGGGTCGGAGCCGTCGTGCCACACGACGTCGGTGGGGATGCGCTCGCCGAAGTCCGTCTTGAAGCAGTCGACACCCTGCCGCAGCAGACCGCGCAGCTTCTCCTGGTACCAGGCCCGCGCCTCGGGGTTGGTGAAGTCGACGAGCGCCATGCCCGCCTGCCACAGGTCCCACTGCCAGACATCGCCCGTCGGCGTGGTCACGAGGTAGCCGCGCTCGCGCCCCTCGTCGAACAGGTGCGAGCGCTGCGCGATGTACGGGTTGATCCACGCGCTGACGCGCAGCCCCCGCCCGCGCAGTCGCGCGAGCATCCCCTCCGGGTCCGGGAAGGTCTTCGGGTCCCACACGAAGTCGCACCAGTGGAACTGGCGCATCCAGAAGCAGTCGAAGTGGAAGACGCTCAGCGGGATCTCGCGCTCCGCCATCCCCTCGACGAAGCTCGTGACGGTGGCCTCGTCGTAGTCGGTCGTGAACGACGTCGAGAGCCACAGCCCGTACGACCACGCCGGGACGCGCGCGGGCCGGCCGGTCAGGGCCGTGTAGCGGCGCAGCACGTCCTTGGGCGTCGGGCCCTGGATGACGTAGTACTGCAGGGCCTGGCCCTCGACGGAGAACTGGGCGCGCGAGACGACCTCGGTCCCGAGCTCGAACGACACCCGCTCGGGGTGGGCCACGAGCACGCCGTAGCCCTTGCTGCTCAGGTAGAACGGCACGTTCTTGTACGCGAGGTCGCTCGCGGTCCCGCCGTCCTCGTTCCACACGTCGACGCTCTGGCCGTTCTTGACGAACGCGCCGAACCGCTCCCCGAGGCCGTAGAGGTGCTCCCCCACGCCGAGCGCGAGCTGCTCGTGGACGTGCGAGCGCCCGTCGGCCGTCGTCGCGATCCCGATGCTGCGGTCGAGCGACGACGTGAGCACCGCGCCGTCGGCCTCGAAGTCCACGTGCCACGGGCCGTCGGTCCGCACGCGCGCGGTGAGCCCGCCCGAGGTGATCGTCGCCTCGGGGGCCCCGATGAGCTCGGGGAGGGCGACCTTCGCGCCGGCCGTCGAGCGCTCGATGCCGAAGTGCGGGCCGTGGTCGCGACGACCGCGGTGGTGCTCGATCCGGACGCCGACCACGCCTTCCGCCGGGGCGTCGAAGGTCACGGTGACGACCGGCTGGTTGAGGGTGTCCCCGCGCGACGCGACGACCGCCGTGGGCGCGTGCACGACGAGGCGCTCGCCCTCGTCGACGACCTCGTCGATCGAGCGCGGGCGCAGCATGCTGACCCCGGGTCGCAGCTGCCAGTACCCGTCGGTGAACTTCATGGCGTCCTTTCGGTGGGGTGGTCGACCAGAGCGGCGACGTCGTGCGCGGCGAGGCGCACGGCGTCGTCGACCGGGCGCCCGGTGAGGAGGTCGAGGAGATGACCACCGACGGGCACGGTGACCGGCCCGGTGGTGTGGTTGAGCACGAAGAGCACGTCGCCGCGGCGCACGACCTCGACTCCGGGGGCGTCGTCCGCCGCGGGGAGGACGGGCGCGACGCCGGCGCGGTCGAGAGCGGCACCCAGGACGTCGCCGAGAAGTCCCTCGTCGGGGACGGTCGCGACGTACCAGGCCTCCCCCGCCCCGTGCACGTGCCGGGTCACCGCGGGGCCGCCGGCGAGGTGCCCGTCGGCGAACGTCGCGAGCACGGTCGCACCGTCCGTCTCGAGGAGCTCGCCGAGCACCCGGGCGCGCGGGTCACCCAGAGCGCTTGCGTCACCGGGCGATAGGACGACGCCGGTGGGCAGGTCCGCCGCGACGTCGAGCCCGACACCGCCGTCGGGCAGCGGGACCCACTCCTCCCCGCTGACGCCGAGGACGTCGCGCAGGAGCGCCGGGAACCGACCGGTGCGCACGTGCGCGTTCTCGTCCGCGACGCCGGTGAACGGCCCGACGACGAGCGTCGCGCCGGCGTGCGCCGCCGCGCGCAGCGCGGAGGCCCCGGCCTCGTCGAGGAGGTAGAGCTGCGGGACGAGCACGGCCCGGTAGCCGGAGACGTCGCGCCCGGCCGGGACGAGGTCGCACGCGACGCCGCGCGCCCACAGCACGCGGTACCAGCGGCGCACCTGCTCGAGCGCGTCGAGGCGGTCCGTGGGGCGGGCGACCTCGCCGCTCGCCCACCACGAGGGCCAGTCGACGACGACGGCGACGTCCGCCTCGACCCGTCCCCCGACGACCGGCGCGAGCCGGGCGAGGTCGGCGCCGAGGCGCCGGACGCCGCGGTGCAGGCGGGTGTCGGGACCGGCGTGCGGGAGCATCGCCGAGTGGAAGCGCTCGGCGCCGCTCCGCGACGCGCGCCACTGGAAGAAGCACACGCCGTCCGCGCCCCGCGCGACCGCCTGGAGCGACTCGAGCCGGGAGCGCTCGGGGGACTTCGGGAGGTTGTGCGGGCGCCAGCTCACCGCGCTCGTCGCGGACTCCATGAGCAGCCAGGGCGCGCCGTCGCCCAGCGAGCGCATCAGGTCCTGCGTGAGCGCGGCGTCGGCCGGTGCGCGCGGGTCGCCCGGGTCCGGGTACGCGTCGTCCGCGACCACGTCGACGTCGTCGGCCCACGTCCACGGGTCGATGCCCGGGAAGAAGCCCATGAAGTTCGTCGTCACGGGACGCTCGGCGTCGTACGTGCGGATCAGGTCGCGCTGCTCGCGGTAGAGCGCGAGGAGCTGGTCGGAGCAGTACCGCCGCCAGTCCAGCGCCTGCGAGGGGTTGACGTGGTAGACCGTGCGGCGCGGGGGCACGATCTCGGACCAGTCGCCGTAGTGCTGCGACCACACGGTCGTGCCCCATGCCGCGTTGAGCGCCTCGACGGTGCCGTAGCGCCGCTCGAGCCAGGCACGGAACGCGGCGGCCGACTCGTCGCCGTAGCAGACCTGGCCGAACTCGTTGCCGACGTGCCACATGCGCACCGCAGGGTGCGCGGCGTACCGGGCGACGAGCGCGTCGGTGATCGCGAGCGCGTGCTCGCGGTAGACGCGCGACGCCGGGCTGAACTGGTTGCGCGACCCCGCGACGAGGCGCACGCCGTCCGGGTCGACCGGCAGCGTGTCGGGGTGCAGGACGCCGAGCCACGGCGGCGGCGAGGCCGTGGGTGTCGCGAGGTCGACGCCGACGCCGTGCTCGTCGAGCACGTCGAGCACCTCGTCGAGCCACGCGAAGTCACGGACTCCCGGCGACGGCTCGTAGCGGGCCCAGGAGAAGACGCCCACGGTCACGAGGTTCACGTGCGCCTCGCGCATGAGCCGCGCGTCCTCGCGCCACACGTGCGCGGGCCACTGCTCCGGGTTGTAGTCGCCCCCGAAGCGGATCCCGTCTGTCGTGAGATCGGCGAACCCCCCGCCGCGCGGGGACGCGTGGATCGCGTTCGTCGGCACCGTCGCCTACCTCCGTCGTGTCTCACAGCGACGTGGCAGGGCGCCATCGTCGAAGCGTTTCAACACGCTAGCCTGTGACGTGCACCCTTGTCCAGGACACCGGCAGGCGATCACGAGGATCACCCGTCGACCGAGACGTCGTCGTCCCGAGCCGACCTCGAAACGGTGCCATCGTCCCGACCACCAGAGGATCTGCCCATGAACGGCGCCGTCTCCGACCGCCTCCCGCCAGGCCCCGACCATCCGCTACGGGGCCCGGCCGACGGCCCCGCTCCGGCACGGTCGCATGCCTCGCCTATCGAAGCGCTTCCCTCGATCGTCGTCCGCCACGGCGAACCCGGCACCGGACGGCCGGCCGTGCGCACGCACCGACGACCGCGGCCCGCCGCCCCGAGCGCCGCGCCAGGCGCTACGGTGTCCCCCGAGCGGTCGCGCGGTCGAGCCGGTCTCGACCGCCGCGATCCCGTCAGCTGAGGAGAAGCAGTGGCCACCATCGAGGACGTCGCACGGACGGCCGGGGTCTCCGCGTCGACCGTCTCCTACGTGCTGTCGGGCAAGCGCAGCATCTCGGCCCCCACGCGCCGCCGCGTCGAGAAGGCGATCCAGCAGCTCGGGTACCGGCCGCACGCCGGCGCCCGTGCCCTCGCCTCGTCCCGGACCAACGTCCTCGCCCTCATGGCGCCGCTGCGCGCCGGCGTCGACGTCAACGTCATCATGCAGTTCGTCTCGGGCGTCCTCCTGCGCGCCCGCGAGCACTCCCACGACGTCCTGCTGCTGACCCAGGACGACGTGTCGGGCGCCGAGCGCGTCGGTTCCGGGTCGATGGTCGACGGCATCGTCGTCATGGACGTCGAGGCGCACGACGAGCGGCTCCCGAGCCTCGCCCGGCTGCGCCAGCCCGCGGTCCTCATCGGGCTGCCGGCCGACCCGGGCACCCTCAGCTGCGTCGACCTCGACTTCGAGGCCGCCGGTCGGCTCGGCCTCGAGCACCTCGCCCGCCGGGGACACCGCCGGGTGGCGTTCCTCGGGCCGCCGCCCGAGGTCGTCGCGCGCCACACCTCGTACGCCGACCGCGTGCTGCGCGGGTTCACGGTCGCCGCTCGCGACGAGGACGTGCACGCCCGCACGGTCGAGACCCCGACGACGCGCGACGGTGTCGTCGCGTCCGTCGACGCGCTGCTGGAGCAGGAACCGGACCTCACCGCCCTCCTCGTGCACAACGAGGCCGCGCTGCCCCACGTCCTCGCCCGCCTCGCGGAGCTCGGCCGCCGCGTGCCCGACGACCTCTCGGTCGTGACCATCAGCCCGGCCGACGTCGCGGCCGCCCAGATCGTGCCCGTCACGGGGATCGACATCCCGGCGGAGCGCATCGGCCACGTCGCGGTCGACATGGTCATGGCGCGCATCGAGGACGACGAGCCCGCCGAGACCCGGCTGCTGACGCCGGTCCTCACCGAGCGCGGGTCGACGCGCGCTGCCCCCTGACGCGGCGCGGGTCGACGCGCGCTGCCCGCCGTCGCGGGCGGGCCACGACGAGAGGCCGACCGGAGGGCGCAGGGTGTGCGCCGTCCGGTCGGCCTGTCGGTCCACGCTCAGCCCTTGATGGCGCCGAAGATCACGCCCTTCGTGAAGTGGCGCTGCACGAACGGGTAGACCAGGAGGATCGGCACGACGGCGAGCACCATGATCGCCATCTTCACCGGCAGGCCCGTGACGGCGCCCGTCGCGACGTCGACCTGACCCGTGCCGCTGCCCGGGAGCGTGACGCCCTGCAGGACGTACGAGCGCAGGACGAGCTGCAGCGGCCACTTCGCGTTGTCGTTGATGTAGAGCATCGCGTTGAAGAACGCGTTGAAGTAGCCCACCCCGTAGAACAGCGCGACGACGGCGATCGCCGCCTTCGACATCGGGGCGACGATCTGCCCCATGATCCGCCAGTCCCCCGCCCCGTCGATCCGGGCCGCGTCCGTGATGGACGCGTCGATGTTCATGAAGAAGTTGCGCAGGATGAGGACGTTGAACGCCGAGACCGCCCCCGGGAGGATGAGCGCCCACAGGCTGTCGATGAGGCCCAGGTTGCTCACGAGCAGGTACGTCGGGATCATGCCGGCGCCGAAGAACATCGTGATGAGGAAGACGAACAGGATCGTCCGGTGCCCCAGGCTCGACGGCCTCGAGAGCCCGTACGCCGCGAGGACCGACACGACCGTGGAGAGCACCGTGCCGATCGTCGTGACGACGATCGAGACCATCGCCGCCCGCGTCACGATGCCGCCGGAGAGGATCTGCTGGTAGGCCGCCGTCGTGAAGTCGCCGGGGACGACGACCATCCCGCCCGACCGGTTGATGTCGGCCTGCGTCGAGAACGACGTGAGGACGACCGTGTAGAGGGGGAAGAGGACGACCAGCACGATGAGGAGGAGAGCCAGCCCCTTGCCGGCCTGGCCGAGCGGGCTCGGCGTGCCCTCCCACGCCGCGCGGTGCGGCGAGCGCCGCTGACGACGGCGGCCCGACGCCGGCGGTGCCGGGAACGGCACCGCGTCCGGGTGGCTCAGGGGCCCTTGCCCCGTGTCGTTGGTGATGCTCATGACTTCTTGTACACCCCTGCCTCACCGAAGACGTGCGCGAGCTTGTTCGCGCCGAGGACGAGCGCGAGCGAGACGAGACCCTTGACGAGACCCGCTGCCGCGGCGAAGGCCCAGTCGCCGTTCACGACGCCCTGGTAGTAGACGAACGTGTCGATGACCTCGGACACCTCGGCGCCGACCGCGGCCCGCTGCAGGATGAGCTGCTCGAACCCGACCGTGAGCGCGTCACCCAGGCGCAGGATGAGCAGCAGGATGATCGTCGGCCGCAGCGCGGGCAGCGTGATGTGCCACGTGCGGCGCATCCGGCCCGCACCGTCCATCGCCGCCGCCTCGTGGAGCGCCGGGTCGACCGTGCTCAGGGCGGCGAGGAAGATGATGATCCCCCAGCCCGCGTCCTTCCACACCGACTGCATGGTGATGAGGACGAGGAAGGTGTCCGGGTTCGTCATGAGGTCGAACCCGGCGTACCCGTGCTCGGCGAGCACCCGGTTCAGGAGCCCGGCACCGCCGAAGATCTGCTGGAAGATCGTCACGACGAGCACCCACGAGAAGAAGTGGGGCAGGTAGACGATCGACTGGATCGTCGTCCGGATCGCGGGCGTGACGACGCTGTTGAGCAGGAGCGCGAGCGCGATGGGGATCGGGAAGTAGAAGACGAGCTGGAAGGCCGTGATGGCGAGCGTGTTGCCCACCGCCTCGAGGAACAGCGGGTTCGTGAAGACCCGCTCGAAGTTCCACCAGCCGACGAACGGCGAGTCGAGGATGCCGACGTAGGGCGAGTAGTCCTGCCACGCGATGACGTTCCCGAGCATCGGGACGTAGGCGAACACGACGAGCAGGAGCACGCCCGGCAGCGTCATGAGGAGCAGGGACCGGTCGCGGCGCAGCCGCGCCCGCCACGACAGACGACGCTGCCCGGCAGTGTCCGGTCGGCCCGGTCGGGCCGGCCGTGCCGTGCGGGCCCTCCGGCCCGGCGTCGCCGCCGGGCCGGAGGGGTCCGTCGTCGCCGCGTCCGCGCCGGGCGCGTCGGTGACGTCGGAGATCTTGGTGCTCACAACGGGCTCACTCGCCGTCGGTCTCGGCCGACCCGCCGTCGAGGATCTCCTGGTAGTACGCGCGCAGCTCCTCACCGCCCGAGGTCCGCCAGGTCTCGACGGCAGCGTCGAGGTCGTCGAGCGACTTGCGCCCGCGGGCGATGTCCTTCTCCAGGTCCTCGAACGGCTGGCCCAGCGACGCGTACTGCGCCGGCTCGGTGATCTGCATGCCGTAGAAGAGCGGCTCGTCGACGTACGGCGCGGCGTCGGCCATCCAGGTGGTGAAGTCCTCGACGAAGCCCGGGTACTGGACCTTCGCGTTCACCATGGGCGGGCCGACGAGGAAGATGTACGACGGCTGGACCTCGGTCGCCGCGAGCTCGGTGGCGACGGGGAGACGGTTCTCGTCGAGCGTGTAGTGCACGTCCTCGACGCCGTAGTTGACGAGCTGGTACTCGGCGGTGCCGAAGGGCGAGGCGAGGAAGTCGGCCGCGGAGAGGAGCTCCTCGATCGCGCCCTCGGTGTCGGTCTTCTTGAGGTACGAGCACATGCTCGCGGCGCCGCCCTTGAAGATCTTCGGCTCGCCGCCGTCGGCCGCGATGAGCGGGAGGGGCTGCTGGGAGAACTCGGGGTTCGACGGCAGGTTGCGGCCGAGCGCCTCGTGCCACGCGCCCACGCCGTCCGAGGTCACGAGGACCTGGCCGGACTCGAACCGCTCCTTGCCGTCGCCGGACTCGGCGACCGCGTCCGGGTGCACCGCACCGGACGCGTAGAGCGTGGAGATCCACTCGAGGGCGTCGCGGTACTCCTGCGTCTCGACGCGGTGCACGAGGTTGCCCTCCTCGTCCTGCGTCCACTTCGGCACGACGGAGAACATCTGCGTCGCGAGGATCCACAGGTCGTTGCTGCCCCACTGCCGCGCGTCGGCGTCGGTGAGCGACGAGACGAACTCGAGCGCCTCGTCGGCGTTCGTCGGGAGCTCCGTGCCCTCGGGCAGGAGGTCTGCCCGGTAGAACGTCGCGTCGTTGACGAGCTCGCCCGGCAGCGGCAGGCCGTAGAGCTTGCCGTTCCACATGCACGCGCGCCAGGCGTCGGTGGGGATGTTGGCGAGGTTCGGGTAGTCCTCGACCTTGTCGCCCGCGAGGTACGGGGTGAGGTCGGTGAAGATCGTGTCGACCGCCTGGCCGAAGCGCGGCGGGACGTTCCACGACGGGATGGTGACCCAGTCCGCGACGTCCTTCGGCGAGGCCAGGACGGCGGCGAGCTTGTCCCCGTAGGTGTTGCCGTCGGAGATCTGGAACGTGAGGTCGGTGCCGATCGCCTCGTTGACCGCGTCGAAGTACTCGTTGCCCTCGGTCGGCGGGATGGTCCCCCACAGCGGCGTCATCACGGTGTACGAGCCACCGGAGCCGGGCGGGGAGTCGAAGACCTGCACGAACTCCTCGGGCACCGTCTCGAAGCCGGCCGTCGAGCCCTCGACGCTCGGGAAGTCCGGCTCGACGTACTCGACCGGGACGTGGTTCGGGAGCGCGGCGTCGTTGCCCACCTGCTGGTCGGGGTCGGCGACGTTGCCGCCACCGCCTCCGCCGCTGCACGCTGCCGTGAGTGAGATCGCTCCCACAGCAGCGAAGACGGCGCTCCAGCGCCGGCCGTTTCCGTGCCTGAATGCCCTCATCGACGTCGCACTCCTTCGTGACCTCGGGAGGGCTGCCGCTCTGCCGCCCTCCGGTGCCCGGGCCCCCGGGCCGCCTCGACATGCTCGGTGATGTCGAAGCGCTTCAACGGAGAGTACGGGCTGCCTCGGCCCAGTGCAAGACTCGCCAGGTCACCGTCCGGTCTCGATACCACTCCCGCTTCCAGCGTCCGCACCTGTGGCACCATGGGCCGGATGCGTCGCACGGTCGCGACGCGGCGTCGAACCGTTTCGAACGGTTTTTCGACGTGAACCCGCTGCCAGGAAGGACGATGCCGTGCCGCCCGAGGCGATCACCGACGTACCCCCGTACCTGCGCGAGGAGCTGCCCGTCCCGGTGCGGGCGGCAGACCTCCTCGAACGCCTCACCCCCGGCGAGCGGCTCGCCCTGCTGCACCAGCACGCACCGGCCGTCGACCGCCTCGGGCTCGCCCCGTTCCGCACCGGCACCGAAGGCCTGCACGGCGTGTCCTGGCTGGGCACGGCGACGGTCTTCCCCCAGCCGGTCGGCCTCGCGGCCACGTGGGACACCGAGCTGCTACGCCGGGTCGGCGAGGCCGTCGGCACCGAGGTGCGCGCCAAGCACGCGGCCGACCCGACCGTGAGCCTCAACGTGTGGGCCCCCGTCGTCAACCCCCTGCGGCACCCGCGCTGGGGCCGCAACGAGGAGGGCTTCTCCGAGGACCCGCACGTGACGGCCTGGCTCGCGAGCGCCTACGCGCGCGGCCTGCGCGGGGACCACCCGCGCGTGTGGCGGACGGTCCCGACCCTCAAGCACTTCCTCGCCTACTCCAGCGAGACCGACCGCGCCGTGACGAGCTCGCACGTCCCGCTGCGCCTCCTGCACGAGTGGGAGCTGCCGGCGTTCCGCGGCCCGCTCGCCGACGGCACGGCCGGCGCGGTCATGCCCGGCTACAACCTCACGAACGGGCGGCCCAACCACGTCGCGCGCGGGCTCCTCGACGAGCTGCGCTCGTGGACCGACGGCTCGATCGCCGTGGTCTCCGACGCCGCCGCACCCACGAACCTCGTCGTCGGGGAACGGTACTTCCCGGACCACGTCGCCTCGCACGCCGCGTCGCTGCGCGCCGGCGTGGACTCCTTCACGGACAACGACGCGGACCCGCACCTCACGCTCGAGCGCCTGCGCGTCGCGCTCGAACAGGGGCTGATCACGCCGGACGACGTCGACCGTGCGGCGCTGCGCGTCCTGGAGCTGCGCCTGCGCACGGGCGAGCTCGACGTCGCGGACGACCCCTGGTCGGCGATCGGCGCCGACGCGATCGACGTGCCCGCCCACCGGGCGCTCGCGCGCGAGGCCGTCGCGCGGTCCGTCGTCGTGCTGCGCAACGACCCCGCGGGGTCCGGCGTGCCCGCGCTGCCGCTCCCGGCGGCTCCGGCGCGGGTCGCGGTCGTCGGCCCGCTCGCCGACCGCGTCCTGCACGACTGGTACTCCGGGACCCCGCCGTACACGACGTCGGTCGCCGCGGCCGTCGCCGCCCGCTACCCCGACGCGGAGGTCGTCGTCGCGGACGGCGCCGACCGCGTCGCGCTGCGCTCGACCACCACGGGCGCCTACCTCGAGGTCGGCGACGACCCGGCCGTCGTCACCGCGAGCTCCGGGACCGCGGGCCCGGGCGCCCACCTCGACGTCACGGACTGGGGCGACGGCGTGCTCACGCTGCGCTCGGTGGCGACCGGCCGGCTGCTCAGCGGGGCGTCGTGGATCGTGTCGGCCGACGCCGAGCGCGTGGGCGGCTGGGTCGTCCAGGAGAGCTTCCGGCGCCACCTGCACGACGACGGCACGTGGTCGCTCCAGCACGTCGCCTCCGGCCGGTGGCTGCGCGTGCAGCACGGCTCGGGCCTGCTCGTCGCGGAGGCGTCCGGGCCGCACGGGGCGGAGCGCTTCGTCTGGCGCACGGTGCGCGCCGGCCACGAGGCGGTCGCGCAGGCGGCGCACGGCGCGGACACCGTGCTCGTCGTCGTGGGCAACGACCCGCACCTGGCGGGCCGCGAGACCGAGGACCGCCCGCACCTCGCGCTGCCGTCGGCGGCCGAGGAGGTGTGGCGCGCGGCGCGGGACGTCAGCGAACGTGCCGTGCTCGTCGTCGTCTCGAGCTACCCGTACGTGCTCGGTCCTGCGACGCAGGACGCCGCCGCGGTCGTCTGGTCCTCGCACGGCGGCCAGGAGCTCGGCCCCGGGCTGGTCGACGTGCTGAGCGGCGACGCCGAGCCGTCGGGTCGCCTCGCGCAGTCGTGGCCGGCCGACGCGGACCAGCCCGGTCCCCTGCTCGAGTACGACGTCCAGGGCGCGGGGATGACATACCGGTACGCGGACGGCGAGCCGGCGTTCGCGTTCGGGCACGGTCTGACCTACTCGCACGTCACGTACGCGGCGGTCGCGCTCGACCGCGACCGCGTCGACGCCCCCGCCGGCTGGTCGGCGCGCACGGTGCCGGACGCCGGGCGGGTGGTGGCGCGCGTCGTCGTGCACAACGACGGCGACCGCCCCGCGGAGGAGCTGGTCCAGCTCTACGCCCTCGCCCCCGCAGGCCTGCCGGTGCCGGCGCCCCGGCGCGTGCTCGTCGCGCACGCGCGCGTGCGCCTCGACGCCGGCGAGCGCCGGGAGGTCGCGCTCGCCGTCGACCTCGCGCGCCTCGCGGTGTGGGACGTGACGGCGACCCCGGCCGACGAAGGGCTCGCCGGCCTGCTCGCCGACGCCGACCCCGACCTGCACGTCGGGGCGTTCCGCGTGCAGGCGGCCGACTACGTCCTCGCGGCGGGCCCGTCGAGCGCCGAGCTCCCCGTCCGCGCGACGCTGCGGGTCGACGGCGCCGACCCCGCTCCCCGTCGCGGCCCGGGCCTGCGCCTCCCGGCGCACGCGTTCAGCGCCTACGAGGGTGTCGTCACCGCCGAGAGGACCGCCGAGGCGGGCTGGGCCGTCGACGTGGCGCCAGGACGGCACGCGGGGTGGGTCGCGTTCGACCGGGTGGACCTCACCGGGGTCGGGGCGGTCGTGCTCGACGTCGCCCGGACCGGTCCCGGTGCGGCACGTCCGGTACAGGTCGAGGTGCGGGCGTCGGGCACCGACGAGGCGTGGGTCCCGCTCACGGCGGTCGATCCGGGCCGGGTCGCCGGGGACGACGGCGACACCCCGGTGCGCCACCGGTGGCACGAGGTCCCGGGCAGCATCGACGTCCGGACGGACGCGCGGTCCGACGCGCTGGCCGGGACCTACGACGTGCGCGTCGTGGTGCCCGCAGGCGTGCGGCTCGGGGCGGTCCGCTTCCCGGGCACCGGGTCGGACGCCTGACCCGGACGGGCGGGAGCCGTCAGGCGCGACGTGCCGGGAGGGACGCACGTCCCTCCCGGCACGCCGGTCAGGCGTCTGTGACGTCCGCCCCGCCGCGCAGGACGCGCCGGACGCGCAGGTCGGCGTCCGTCACGACGACGTCGGCGCATCGGCCGGCGACGAGCCCGCCGACGTCGTCGCGCCCGAGCACGTGCGCGGGCGTCCAGGACGCCGCTCGCACGGCGTCGACGAGGGGCACGCCCGACGCCACCGTCTCGCGCACCACGTCGAGCAGGTGGAAGGTCCCGCCCGCGATCGCGCCGCCGTCGGTCAGGCGTGCGACGCCGCCCCCGACGGTGACGCGCATCGGCCCGAGCTCGTAGGCGCCGTCGGCCATCCCGGCGGCGGCCATGGCGTCGGTGACGAGCGCGACGGCGTCCGGACCGGTCACCGTCCCGTCGTCGACGCCCGCGCCGACGAGGTCGACGACGCTGCGGGTCGTCCCGGGCGCGAGGTGCGTGCCGTCCGCGACGAGCTCGACGACCATCTCCCCTCGAGCCGCGGCAGCGAGGCACGCGGCGATCGGGCCCGGCTCACGGTGGTGGAGCGGGCGCATGCCGTTGAAGAGGTGCGTCGCGGTGAGGCGCGCGGTCGGGCGTCCGGCCGCGGCGAACGCCGAGCGGGCTCTGGCTATCGCCGCGTCGGTCTGCTCGGTGCTCGCGTCCGTGTGCCCGATCGACGGCACGGCGCCCACCTCGACGAGCGTCTCGATCACCCCGCCCGGCCCGTCGACGCCCGGCACCTCGGGGGCGACCGTCATCGTCCGCAGGTGGCCCCGCGCGGCGGCCGCGAGCGCGCGGACGAGGCCGGGGTCGCCGTCGAGCATGTCGTGCGGGTTCTGCGCGCCGCAGCGCACCACGGACAGGAACGGCCCTTCGAGGTGGATCCCGGCGATCTCACCCGCGTCCGCGAGCTCCGCGAGTGTCGCGACCCGTGCCAGCAGCACGTCGCGGGGCGCGGTGACGAGCGACGCGACGAGGGTCGTCGTGCCGTGGCGCAGGTGCTCGCGCGCGGCGACGCGCGCCTCGTCGGCGCTGGTGGCGTCGGGAAAGCTGGCCCCCCCGCCGCCGTGGTCGTGCAGGTCGACGAGGCCGGGCAGGACCGTGGCACCGGCGACCGGGCTCGTGTCCCCCGCGAACCCCGCCGCCGCGGCGTCCGCACGCGCGCCGACCCAGGCGATGCGCTCGCCCGCCACGACCACGACGCCGTCGTCGAGGACCCCGTCCGGGGTGACGACCCGACCGCTGAGGAGGATCGGGACGGGGCGCTCGTCCGGACGCTGCGCGGGGTGCTCGTGAGCCATGCCGCCATTGTGGCGCACTTCGTACACCCGGCGCACAAACTCGTCGGTCAGGCGCCGCGAGACCGCAGGAGCCGGGCGGCACCGCGTCCGAGGTGGCCCGCGAACAGGCGCTGGAACGTCGGGATCGCCCAGGAGATAGGGCGCAACCACCACAGCACGGGCCTGCTGAACACCTCGACGCGCCACCACAGGTCCCCCGCGTCGTCGCGCTCCACGGCGAAGAGCTCCTCCCCGACGAACGCGTGACCGGGGAGCGTCCCGTAGCCGAACGCGACACGGTCCTCGCCGCGCTCGACCCACACGACCTCGCAGCACTCGCGCAGCACGAGGGGTCCGACGCCGAGCAGCGTGGTCACCCGACCACCGGGAGCCGCCACGGGAGCGTCGGTCTCGACCCGGACGTGCGCCGCCGCGTGGACCTGCCACGCGAGGAGCTGCTCCCCGAGCCACGCGAGGTCCTGCGGCGGGTGCGCGCGGCGCGACAGCCGTCGGCGCACCGTGAGGTACCGGTAGCCCGCGGGGCGGTCCCCCGTGCGCGTCGCCCCGACCTCGGGGTAGGTGAAACTCATCGTGTCCTCCGGGTGTCTGCCCCGTCGGGGGCGGGATGGTCCGTCGCGCGGTCGCGGACGAGCAGGCGCAGCCCGAGCAGGCTGCACAGCACGAACCCCAGCGCGTTCGCGACGCCGTGCGTCGCCGCCATGACGTCGAGGCTCGGGTGCGGAAGGTCGAGCGCCTCGCCCGCGGCCCACCACACGGCGAGCAGCATCGACAGCGCGACGACGACGGCGCCGCCCCCGACGAGCGCCCGAGGCGCGCGGTGCGGTCCGCCCCACCCCGAGCGGCCCGTCGGGTCCGGGGCGGGACCGGGCGCTGCGGTGCCGGCCGGGGACGCGGCGGGGGCGGGCACCGCCGCGAGCGACCGCACGGTCGCGAAGGCGGTGGCCCAGAGCGCGGCGGTGAGCACGAGCGCGCCGACGAGCTCGGCGGCGTCACCGACGAAGTAGCCGACGAGGACGAGGAGCGTGCCGACCGGGACGCCCCACGCGCCGACGACGGCGCCGGCGTCGTCGGGCGCGAGGTGCGCGACCGTCCCCGCCACGAGCGCCGCGCCGAAGCCCGCGTAGAGCATGTGCGGGACGGTCAGCGCGAGGTAGGTCCCCGAGAAGCCGAGCAGCCCCCAGCCCGCCCGCTCCGCGACGAGCGCGCTCGCCCCGACGGCCGGCGTCGCGAGCGCGACGGCGGTGGCACAGTCCGCACCGAGACCCGCCCACCGGCGTGACCGGGCAGGCCGACGCACCGCGGCGACCGCGACGCGGACGGCGGCCACGAGCAGCACGGCGGTCGCCGCGGCGAACGCCGAGGCGAGCACCACCGCCGCGGGGCCGCGCGGCAGCGCGAGGCTCACCGCGCCCGCCAGACCGGCCAGCGGCCACGCGACGCTGCGCGGCGCGGGCACCGTCGGCGCGCCGAGCAACCGCAGCCCCAGCGGGAGCACCACGACCATGCCCACCACGACGAGCGCCGTCACGACCAGCGCACCACCCGCGCTCATGCCGTCACCACAGTGCCGCCGGCGCTCGTGCCTGCACGACCCGTGCCGCCGGCGCTCGTGCCTGCACGACCCGTGCCGCCACCGCTCATGCCTGCACCACCCGTGCTGCCAGCACTCATGCCTGCACCGCCGTCTCGCGGGCGCCCATGCCAGGCCCCGCGACGCCGGGGTGGACCGACCGCACGAGGCGCAGCGCGTCGTCGACCACCCCGCGCGCGACCGGGAGCCGGGCGAGCCGGACGACGTTCCCGACGAGCCCCGATCCCCCGGCCACGAGCCGGCGCGTGCGGGCGAAGCCCGGCGAGGTGTCGTGGACCCAGAACAGCGTGACGCCCAGCTGGGCGAGCCACAGCAGCTCCGGCAGATCGGCCCGCAGCCGCGCCGGGACTGCCGGCTCGGCCCCGGCCACGACGGCCTCGAACAGCTCGCGCGACTGCTCGCGGGCCGCTGTCGACGCGCCCGAGAACGGGCTCGCGTCGGAACCGGGCCGGATCGCCACGGACACGAACTCCGCGCCGAAGGCGTGGAACGGCGCGAACGCGTCGACCGACGCACCCCAGACGCCGCGCAGCCGCTCGGCGAGAGTGCCGCCGGCCGCCAGGACAGGAGCGGCGAGGGCCGCGTGCTCCCGCTGCACGTCCAGGTAGAGCTCCTGGACGAGCGCGTCCTTCGACGGGAAGTGGTAGTACGCGTTCCCCGTGCTCACCCCGGCCTCGACAGCGATCGCCCGCATCGTCGTGCGCTCGTACCCGACGTCGCGCAGCATGCGGATCGCCACCTCGCGCACGTGCGCCCGCGTCCGCTCCGACTTGGCCGTCGACCCGCTCATCGCCGCGCCCCAGCCATCATTCTGAACATGTTCAAAACCTACCAGACGGCAAGAGCCTCCCCCACCGCGAAGATCGAGACGCAAGACACGAGCCGCCGAGCGACGAAGGCGACCAGCGACGAAGGCGACCACCGACGAGGGCGGACGGGACGGGTTCCGGCGGGTCGTGGCGGGTCTGGTGGGAGGACCCGAGGAACGAGGGTCCGGATGGTAGACCCGCCGGGACCCGTCCCGTCCGCCCACCCGACCACCACCACGACCACGGCCACCGCGACCCCGCCGCGAACCGGACCACGGCTCAGAAGAGGCGCGAGTCCACGTCGTCGACGCCCCGCATCGCGTCGTAGTCGAGGACGAGGCACCCGATACCCCGGTCCGTCGCCAGGACCCGGGCCTGGGGCTTGATCTCCTGCGCCGCGAACACCCCGCGCACCGGTGCGAGCAACGGGTCGCGGTTGAGCAGCTCGAGGTAGCGCGTGAGCTGTTCGACGCCGTCGATGTCACCACGCCGCTTGATCTCGACCGCGACCGTCGCCCCCGTGGAGTCCTTGGCGAGGATGTCGACGGGCCCGATCGCCGTCGGGTACTCGCGACGCACGAGGGTGTGTCCGCCGCCGAGGAGCTCGATCTGCGCCGCGAGCATCTCCTGGAGGTGGGCCTCGACGCCGTCCTTGACGAGTCCGGGGTCCACGCCGAGCTCGTGCCGGCTGTCGTGCAGGACCTCGTAGAGCTCGATCTCGAGCCGGTCGTCGCTCTTGGCGTGCTGGACGGCCCAGACCTCGCTGACGCCGCGCTCGCGCGCCTCGTCGCTGGGCTCGCTCGTGGCGAGCGAGCACGGCGGGCTCATCCAGTTCAGCGGCTTGTACGAACCGCCGTCGGAGTGC
This sequence comes from Cellulosimicrobium sp. PMB13, assembly GCF_051294865.1. Taxonomy (NCBI): domain Bacteria; kingdom Bacillati; phylum Actinomycetota; class Actinomycetes; order Micrococcales; family Promicromonosporaceae; genus Cellulosimicrobium; species Cellulosimicrobium sp. PMB13. The sequence goes on from NZ_CP145910.1 coordinate 4,001,092, forward strand.
AGGAGCACGCTCCCGTCGGCCTTGACGAGGAGCACGCGCGTCGCGAGGGGCAGGTGGGCCGACAGCCGGCCCGTGTAGCGGGCGGAGCAGCGGGCGACGACGAGGCGCATGGGGCGGCGGGTCCTCCGGGGTGGGGGTCGAGCGTGGGCGAGGTCAGACGACGACGTCGCGCCGGCCCGGCGGGGCGGCCTCGAGCCAGGAGGCGAGGCCTTCGTACGCACCACGGGACATCGACAGCTCGAAGTCCTGGCCCTGGTAGCGACAGCGCACGAGGTACGTGTCGGGGCGGGACTCGACGGTCGTCAAGGGCTCGCGGCCGGTGATGAGCAGGTCGTGACGCGACCACGTCCGGGCGGGGCGCAGCGAGAGCGACCAGGAGCGCCACCAGTCGATGCGACCGACGCCGTAGTGCGCGATCCCGAGGGTCCACGACCCGTCCCCGCCCGCCGGGCGGGCGCCGCACTCGAACGAGCCGACGCGGTGCGAGAGCGCGCGCAGACGGAACGCTCCCAGCCCGGCCACCATCAGGACCGCGAGAAGCAGTCCGAGGGCGATCCAGGCGGGGAGCGTCATGGTCGGGCGGTCCCGGTGGTCAGCGGTTCGAGACGGACTCGACGGAGTCCGCGACGATCGTCACGTGGTTCGAGTCCACCGAGATGAACCCACCGGTGACGTGGACCTCGACGGGAGCACTCCCCTGGCCACCCTTGATCCGGACCTGGCCCTCGCGCAGGACCGAGAGCAGCGGCGAGTGGTCCGCGAGGATGCCGATCTCGCCGTCCGCTGCGGGTGCGCTCACCTGCTGCGCGGTGCCCGACCAGATCTTGCGGTCTGCCGACACGAGATCGACGTTCAGCTCTGCCACTGCAACTCCTCCATGCCCGGCACTCGGTCCGGATCGGGTCCGGACGCCGTCCCGGCGCTCCGTGGCCGGGACGACGTCCGTCGACGTTCCCCGCGGTCCGTGGACGGACCGCGCGATGACGCTGCCGCGGGGTCGGGCCGAGCGGCCCGGCCCCGCGACGGACGTCAGGTCAGGCGCCGTACTCCTTCTGGATACGGGCCCAGTTGCGCTCGAGATCCTCGAGACCGCCGATGTTGAAGAACGCCTGCTCGGCGATGTGGTCGAACTCGCCGTCCGCGATCTTCTTGAACGCCTCGATGGTCTCGCTCAGCGGGACCGTCGAGCCGACGACACCCGTGAACTTCTCCGCCATGTACGTGTTCTGGGAGAGGAACTGCTGGATGCGGCGCGCACGCGCGACGACCGTCTTGTCCTCCTCCGAGAGCTCGTCCACACCGAGGATCGCGATGATGTCCTGGAGCTCCTTGTTGCGCTGCAGGATCGACTTCACGCGCGTCGCGACGTCGTAGTGCTCCTGGCCCACGTAGCGCGGGTCGAGGATGCGCGACGTCGAGGCCAGCGGGTCGATCGCGGGGTACAGACCACGCGACGCGATCTCGCGGGAGAGCTCCGTCGTCGCGTCGAGGTGCGCGAACGTCGTCGCCGGGGCGGGGTCGGTGTAGTCGTCCGCCGGGACGTAGATCGCCTGGAGCGACGTGATCGAGTGACCACGCGTCGAGGTGATGCGCTCCTGGAGCAGACCCATCTCGTCGGCGAGGTTCGGCTGGTAGCCCACCGCGGACGGCATGCGCCCGAGCAGCGTCGAGACCTCGGAGCCCGCCTGCGTGAAGCGGAAGATGTTGTCGATGAAGAGGAGCACGTCCTGCTTCTTCACGTCGCGGAAGTACTCCGCCATCGTCAGCGCCGACAGGGCGACGCGCAGACGCGTGCCCGGCGGCTCGTCCATCTGGCCGAAGACGAGAGCGGTCTTGTCGAAGACGCCCGCCTCCTCCATCTCGACGATGAGGTCGTTGCCCTCGCGCGTGCGCTCGCCGACGCCGGCGAACACCGAGACACCGCCGTGGTTCTGGGCGACGCGCTGGATCATCTCCTGGATGAGGACCGTCTTGCCGACGCCCGCACCACCGAAGAGCCCGATCTTGCCACCCTGGACGTACGGGGTGAGGAGGTCGATCGACTTGATGCCCGTCTCGAACATCGTGGTCTTCGACTCGAGCTGGTCGAACGCCGGGGGCCGGCGGTGGATCGGCCAGCGCTCGGTGACCTCGATGGTCTCGCCCGGCTCGGCGTTGAGGATGTCACCGGTCACGTTGAACACGCGGCCCTTGGTGACGTCGCCGACGGGGACGCTGATCGGCGCGCCCGTGTCGGTCACCTGGGCGCCGCGGACGAGGCCGTCCGTGGGCTTGAGCGCGATGGCGCGCACGAGCGAGTCGCCGAGGTGCTGGGCGACCTCGAGCATGAGCGTGAAGCTCTTCTCGTCCTCGCCCTGCCCCGAGAGGTCGATGTCGACCTTCAGCGCGTTGTAGATGTCGGGGATGGCGTCCGCGGGGAACTCGATGTCCACGACGGGGCCGATCACGCGGGCGACACGGCCGACGCCGGGCCCGCCGGAGTGCTCGACCTGTGCTTCCACGGTGGTGGCGGTCATTTCTGGCCTCGCTTCGCAGTGCCGGAGCGGGGTCCGGCGGTCTCGATGGAGATGGTCTGGGGAGTGGTGTCGCCGCCTCGGGCGACGGTGCGCGCTGTCATGACGCCGCCAGCGCGTCGGCACCCGAGACGATCTCGCTGATCTCCTGGGTGATGTCCGCCTGCCGCGCCTGGTTCGCCAGACGCGTGTAGGTGCGGATGAGGTCCTCCGCGTTGTCCGTCGCCGTGTGCATCGCGCGCTGGCGGGCCGCCAGCTCGGACGCCGCCGCCTCGAGGAGGCAGCTGAAGATCCGGCTGCGCACGTAGCGCGGGAGCAGTGCGTCGAGCACGGCCTCGGGCGACGGCTCGAAGTCGTACAGCGGCAGCACGTCGTGCTTGCCGGCGGGCGCGACGCCCTCGACGACCTCGAGCGGCAGCATGCGCACCACGCGCGGGCGCTGCGTCACCATGTTCACGAACTGCGTGTACACGATGTGCAGCTCGCTCACGCCGCCCTCGGCGGCCGGGGCGAGGAACGCCCCGAGGAGCGAGTCCGCGATCTCGGCCGCGACGTCGGCGTCCGGTGCGTCCGACCCGTACGACCACGTCCCGGCGAGCTCGCGCCCGCGGAACGTGTAGTACGAGATCGCCCGGCGCCCGGACGCGTAGAGCGCGACGTCCTTGCCCTCGGCCGTCAGCCGCTCCACGAGCCGCTCGGACTCGCGCAGGATCGACGCCGAGTAGGAGCCGGCCATGCCGCGGTCCGACGCCACGACGAGCACGGCGACACGGTTCGTGTCGGTGCGCTCGCTCGTCAGCGGGTGCTGCGTCGAGGAGTGCGTGGCGACCGCGGACACGGCGCGCGTGATGGCGCGCGCGTACGGGACCGACGCCGCGGTCCGCGCCCGGGCCTTGCCGATGCGCGACGCCGCGATGAGCTCCTGCGCGCGGAACATCTTCTTCAGCGACTGCGTCGACTTGATCCGCTGCTTGTAGACGCGCTGGGATCCGGCCATGCTCAGGCCCTCTTCTGGCGGACGATCTGCTCCTGCTCGACGTCCACGCCCTCGTCCTCGTCCTCGGCACCGCCGACCAGCGGCGTGCCGTCGGCCTTGAGGAACCCGGCGCGCACGGCGTCGACCGCCGAGGCGAGCTGCGCCTCGGTGTCCTCGGCCAGCTTGCCGGTGTCGGCGATCACGGACAGCACGTCCGTGTTGCGACGCAGGTGGTCGAGCATCTCGGACTCGAAGCGACGCACGTCCTCGACGGGGACGTCGTCCAGCTTGCCCTTGGTGCCGGCCCAGATGGACGCGACCTGCTCCTCGACCGGGTACGGCGAGTACTGGCCCTGCTTGAGCAGCTCCATGAGCACCGCGCCACGGGCGAGCTGGCCGCGCGAGGCCGCGTCGAGGTCGGACGCGAACATCGCGAACGCCTCGAGCGAGCGGTACTGGGCGAGCTCGAGCTTGAGCGTGCCCGAGACCTGCTTCATCGCCTTGACCTGCGCGGCACCACCGACGCGGGACACCGAGATGCCGACGTCGACGGCGGGGCGCTGGTCGGCGTTGAACAGGTCGGACTGGAGGAAGATCTGCCCGTCGGTGATGGAGATGACGTTCGTCGGGATGTACGCCGAGACGTCGTTCGCCTTCGTCTCGATGACGGGCAGACCCGTCATCGAACCCGCGCCGAGCTCGTCCGAAAGCTTCGCGCAACGCTCGAGCAGGCGGGAGTGCAGGTAGAAGACGTCACCGGGGTACGCCTCGCGGCCCGGCGGGCGGCGCAGGAGGAGCGACACGGCGCGGTACGCCTCGGCCTGCTTCGACAGGTCGTCGAACACGATGAGGACGTGCTTGCCCTGGTACATCCAGTGCTGGCCGATGGCCGAGCCGGTGTACGGCGCGAGGTACTTGAAGCCCGCGGGGTCGGACGCGGGAGCCGCGACGATCGTCGTGTACTCGAGCGCTCCGGCCTCCTCGAGCGCGCCGCGCACGGCAGCGATCGTCGAGCCCTTCTGGCCGATCGCGACGTAGATGCAGCGGACCTGCTTCTCGGGGTCGCCCGACTCCCAGTTGGCCTTCTGGTTGATGATCGTGTCGGTCGCGATCGCCGTCTTGCCGGTCTGGCGGTCGCCGATGATCAGCTGGCGCTGACCGCGGCCGATCGGGATCATCGAGTCGATCGCCTTGAGGCCGGTCTGCAGCGGCTCGTGGACCGACTTGCGGTCCATGACGCCGGGAGCCTGGAGCTCCAGCGCGCGGCGGCCCTCGGTCGCGATCTCACCGAGACCGTCGATCGGGTTCCCGAGCGGGTCGACGACGCGACCCAGGTAGCCCTCACCGACCGGCACCGACAGGACCTCGCCCGTGCGACGGACCTCCTGGCCCTCCTCGATGCCGGTGAACTCGCCGAGGACGACGACACCGATCTCGCGGACGTCGAGGTTCAGGGCGAGACCGAGGGTCCCGTCCTCGAAGCGCAGCAGCTCGTTGGCCATCGCGCCGGGCAGACCCTCGACGTTGGCGATGCCGTCGGCGGCCAGGGTGACCCGGCCCACCTCCTCGGACACGGCGCCCTCGGGCTCGTAGGACTTCACGAAGCTGTCCAGCGCGGCCCGGATCTCCTCCGGCCGGATCGTCAGCTCAGCCATTGCTCTTCTCCTGTCGTAACCGCGCCTCGTGGTTCGGGTGCGGTCGAACGTGTGTGGGTTGTGCGGCCGGTGGCCGGCGGTCGGTCGTCGGTCGGGAGATCGTCGGCTCGCGGCGTCAGCTCACGAGTCGCCGACGAGCGTCGGCGAGACGGGACAGGACGGTGGAGTCCACGACGTCGGCACCCACCTGCACGCGCAGCCCGCCGAGCACCGCCGGGTCGACCGTGACGTTGAGCTGCACGGCGCGGCCGTAGGCCCGCTCGAGCAGCGCGCCGAGACGGTCGAGCTGCGTGGCGTCGAGGACGACGGCCGACGTGACGGAGGCCACGAGGCGCTGACGCCGCTCGGCCGCGATCTCGCCGAACCAGCCGAGCGTCGGCACGAACCGACGCCCGCGCAGGGCGCGCGTCGCGTGCTGGGCGAGCGCCGCCGTCACGCGGTCGACCTTGCCGTCGAGCAGCGAGGCCACGAAGGCAGCGCGACGAGCCGGGTCGGTCGCGGCGTCGGAGAGCACCTGGCGGGCCTCGCGCTGCCCGACGAGCGAGCGCGACACACGGAAGAGCTCGTCCTCGACCTTCTCGAGGGCGCCCCGCGACTCGGCGGACGCGAGCACCGCGTCGAGGCCGAGGCGCTCGATCGCATCACCCAGGTCGCGCTCGTGCGACCAGCGCGACCGGACGACGCCCGCCACGAGGTCGACGACGCGGCCGTCGAAGCCGGAACCGAGGACCGCCGACACGAGCGCGGCCTTGTCGTCGCCCGACCGCGACGGGTCGGCGAGCCCGCGCCGCAGGGGCGCCGACTCGTCGAGCGCCGCGGTGACCGCGAACAGCTGCTCACCCAGGGTGAGGCCGTCCTCGCCGGCCGACCGCAGGACCGGCTCGAACCGCTCCCGGGCCCGGTTCAGGGACTCTCCGCTGGTACCGCGCATCAGTTCTCCTCTGCGGCCCGACCGCCGACGGTGCTCGCCGCCGCGGGACCCGCGGCCTCGAGCTCGTCGAGGAAGCGGTCGACCACACGGCTCTGGCGCGCCGAGTCGGCGAGGGACTCGCCGACGATCTTCGACGCGAGCTCGGTCGCGAGCAGGCCGACGTCGTTGCGCAACGAGATCGCGGCCTGCTGACGCTCGGCCTCGATCTGACGGTGCGCCGTCTCGACGATGCGCGCGGCGTCGTCGGACGCCTTGGTCCGCAGGTCGGCCACGATGGCGCCGCCCTCGGCGCGCGCCTCCTCGCGGATCTTCGCGGCCTCGGCACGCGCCTCCTGGAGCTGCTGGTGGTACTCCGCCAGCGCTGCAGCGGCCTCCGCCTGGGCGGACTCCGCCTTGGCGAGGCCACCCTCGATCTTCGCGGTGCGCTCGTCGAGCACGGCCTGGAACTTCGGGAGGATCGCCTTGTAGAAGACGACCGCGATGACCAGGAGCACGACGGACGACCAGAGGATGTCGTACGGGGCGGGGAGGAACAGGTCAATGCCCTGCGGCTCCTCGCCCGTCTCCGCCGCGACGTTCAGCGCGGCGGTCGCCAGCGCCGACATCACGCCGTGAAGAGGAAGCCGGCGACGAGACCGAGCAGCGCGAGCACCTCGACGAACGCGACACCGATGAACATGGTGGCGCGGAGCTGCCCGGCGACCTCGGGCTGGCGGGCGATGCCCTCGATGGTCTTGCCGATGAGGATGCCGAGACCGATGCCCGGGCCGATCGCGGCGAGGCCGTAACCGACGGTGCCGATGTTGCCGGTGACCTCAGCGAGAGTGGTGACGTCCACGATTGCTCGTTCCTTCCGTTGGGCGCCCGACCGGGTGACCGGGCGTCGCGTTGGTACTGCGCTTGATGGTGTGTCTGGTGGAGCGGAGTCGGCGCACGACCGCGGGGGTCAGTGCTCCTCCTCGAGCGACATGTTGATGTACACGGCGGCGAGGAGGGCGAAGATGTAGGCCTGCAGGAACGCCACGAGGATCTCGAAGAGCGTGATCGCGAAGCCGCCGACGAGCGTCAGCGCGCCGAAGGCCTTCATCGCGGGCACGGCCTCGAACACGAAGTACTGCGTCGCCGCGAAGCACAGGACGAGCATGATGTGCCCGGCGATCATGTTGGCCGCGAGCCGGATGGCCAGCGACGCGGGCCGGATGACGAGGATCTGCAGCAGCTCGATCGGCGTGACGATGAGGTAGATCGGCCACGGGATGCCCGGGGGGAAGAGGTTGTTCTTCAGGTAGCCGCCGAGGCCGTGCTTCTTGATGCCGACCGCCCAGTAGGTGACGAACACCCACAGCGCGAGCATGATCGGGAGGCCGATGCGGGACGAGCCCGCGAGGTTGAGCCCGGGGATCACGCTCGTGATGTTGAACGCGAGGACGGCGAAGAAGATCGTCGCGATCATCGGGACGAACCGGCGCGCGTTCTCCTTCCCCATGATCTCCTCGACGATCTGGACGCGCACGAAGTCGATGAGCATCTCGAGGGCGTTCTGGAACCGGCCGGGGACGAGCCGCGCACGACGCGCCCCGATGACGAAGATCGTCAGCAGGACGACGGTCGCTACGACGCGGATGATCCAGATGCGGTCGATCTGGAAGATCGTGTCCTCGAAGAGGATCGCCGGCGGGAAGAAGTCGGCGATGGACGGCGCGTGGAAGCCACCTTCGCTCTCGGAAGCAGCAAGGAGCGCGGGGGTCGCGAGCGTGAACAGGGTGGACTCCCAGTGGTCGTGTGGTCCGGGCACTCACCACGCGATCGTGGGCACGCCGTCGGACCTGGCCGTCATGGATTCGCCGCTAGCCTAACGTATGGATCGGCGTGCTCACGCCGATCCTGGGGCGCTTGTGACTTTTTGCTCATGCGCCCCGGGCAACCGTGCCGGGCTCGTCCCGGGCGGTCAGGCGCGCGGCTCGACGTACGGGATGCGGCCCCGGTTCACGGCTCGGTAGTCCAGCACCGCGGAGCCGATCACGCCGACGAGCAGGACGCCTGCGAACACCCACCGGTCGTAGAAGTCCTGGCCACGCAGGACGACGAGCACGGCGATCAGCACGACCATCTTGGCGAGCCAGCTCCCCATGACGACCGCCGCCGTCGTCGTGGGCGACGAGTCGACGGTGCGCAGCATCGTCCAGACGGTCGTGGCCGAGAAGACGAGGGCCACGGCGACGCCGAGCAGCGCGCCCCACACCCCCGGCACGCCGGCGACCACCGCACCGATCGCGACGCCGAGCACGGTGAGCGCCCCGAGGAGCACCAGGACGTCGCGCAGCGCGGTGCGGAAGACGGCGCGCACGGCCTGGCCGTGCGGCCCGATCGTCTGCTCGTCGGCGCCACCCGTCGGCGCGTCGGGCTCCTGCGTGGAGCGGGCGGTCTCGTCGTCGCGGCGCGCGGGCTCGGGCAGGTTCGTGGACATCTCAGGCTTCCTTCGAGGGGACGGCGGGGCGGGGAGGGTTCGTCGGGCTGGGCGGCACCGCCGGCTGGGCGGCGGTCGTCGGCTCCTGGTCGTCGAGGAACCGGCCGCGCGTGCGCAGCGGACCGAGCGTGAGGAGCAGAGCCACGACGGCGGCCACCCCGAGGCCGATCGCGACGGTGCGCACGTCCCAGTAGACGAGGGCGACGGCGCCGAACGCGAACACGGCGGTCCACACGTAGAGGATGAGGACGGCGCGCCGGTGCGAGTGCCCGATCGCGAGCATGCGGTGGTGCAGGTGCATGCGGTCGGGGTGGAACGGCGACTTGCCCGCGAGCACGCGTCGCACCACGGCCATGCCCATGTCGAGCAGGGGCAGGAGGATCACGGCGAGCGGCAGGAGGAGCGGGATGTACGCCGGCAGCGTCGCGGCCCCGGACGTCACGCCGGGGTCGATGTTCCCGGTGACGACGATGGCCGCGCCCGACAGGACGAGGCCGAGCACCATCGACCCCGAGTCGCCCATGAAGATGCGTGCCGGGTTGAAGTTGTGCGGCAGGAAGCCGACGCACACGCCCACCAGGGCTGCCATGACGAGCGTCGCGAGGCTCGAGTAGTCGTCGGGGTTCGTGCGGAGCGTCAGCACGTAGGAGTAGAGGAAGAACGCGGTGCCGCCGATCGCGACCAGGCCGGCGGCGAGACCGTCCAGCCCGTCGACGAAGTTCACGGCGTTCATCGCGACGACCACGACGAGGATCGTCACGGCGAGCTGCATCCGCGACGAGGGCAGCGTCAGGAGGTCGCCGGTCGGCAGCGTGTAGAGCACGACGCCCTGCGCCGCCATGAGCCCCGCCGCGAGCACCTGCCCGGCCAGCTTGGTCATCCAGTCGAGGTCCCAGATGTCGTCGGCGACCCCCAGCAGGCACACGATCGCCGCGGCACCGAGGATGCCCCACACCCGGCTGTCCACGTAGGGCACGCCACCGACGTCGCGGACGAAGACACCCTCGAGGAACGGCATCTGCGAGGCGAGCACCACGGCGACGGCGAGACCCAGCAGCATCGCGACACCCCCGAGGCGCGGGGTCGGGACGGTGTGCACGTCGCGCGCGCGCACGGCGGTGATCGCGCCCGTCCGCATCGCGACCCACCGGGCGAAGGGTGTCGTCAGGAACGTCACCGCGGCGGCGACGAGCATGACGAGCAGGTAGACCCTCACCCGCCGTTCGCCTCCGGCGCGCTCGGCGTGCTGTCGTCACCGGCGGCCTCGGACGTCTCGTCGCGGGTGGCCTCCGGGGCCTCGCGGCCCGGGTCGGTCGGTCCGTCGACGGGCGCGATCTCGCGCAGGCGGTCGAGGGAGACCGCGCCGGCCCGCACGACGCGCAGCGTGCCCGACGTCGCGTCGACGATGGTGGACGCCACTCCCCCGGGCACGGGACCGCCGTCGAGGTACACCACGACCGCGTCGCCGAGCTGGGCGCGCGCGTCGTCCGCGTCGAGCGCGGCGGGGCTGCCGGTCCTGTTCGCGGACGACACCGCGAGCGGCCCCGTGCGTCGCAGGAGGGCGAGCGCCGCCTCGTGGTCGGGCATGCGCAGCGCGACCGTCCCGTGCGTCTCCCCGAGGTCCCAGGCGAGCGACGGCTGCGCCTTGAGGATGATCGTGAGCCCGCCCGGCCACAGCTCCTCGACGAGGCGGCGCGCGTCGTCGGGCACCTCGGTCGCGAGGCCGTCGAGCGTGCGCGCGTCGGGCACGAGGACGGGCGGCGGCATCTGTCGGCCGCGACCCTTCGCGGCGAGGAGCGCGGCGACGGCGTCGGCGTCGAACGCGTCGGCGCCGATGCCGTAGACGGTGTCGGTGGGCAGGACCACGAGGCCGCCGCGGGAGACCGCGTTGACCGCCTCGTCGATCCCGGGGCCCCAGCTGTTCGGGTCGGTCACGGGGTGGACGGAGCTCACGGGTCCAGTGTTCCACGCCGGTCGGTCGGGTCCGTGCCGCCGGTCACGGGGATGTCCGCCCGGCGGGCGACGACCATCCGGTCGCGACCGGTGAGATCCGGCAGCGTGCGGACGTCGACGAACGCCCCGGTCGCCTCGACCATGGCGCGCGCGGCGACGGCCTGCACCTCGGCGTGCTCCATGACGTAGAGCCCGCCGGGGCGCAGGAGGCGCGCGGCCGCGGCGGTCACGCCGCGCGGCACCTCCAGCCCGTCCGGGCCGAGGCCGTAGAGCGCTACCGCCGGGTCGTGGTCCGCGACCTCGGGGTCGCGCGGGACCGCGTCGGGCGGCACGTACGGCGGGTTGGACACGACGACGTCGCACGCGCCGTCGAGCCCGCCGTCGGCGGGCTCCCCCGCGAGCGCGCGCCGGGCGTCGCCCCGCACGAGGTGCACGACGGCGCCCGTCGCCTCCCGCGCGGCCGTCACGTTGCGCGCGGCCCAGCCGTGCGCGTCCGCGTCCAGCTCCACCGCGTGCACCTCGGTGCCCGGCACCTCGCTCGCCACGGCGAGAGCGATCGCCCCCGACCCGGTGCACAGGTCGACGACGACGGCGCGCCCCTCGCGCGCGACGACGGCAGCGGCCTCGTCGACCGCGACCTGCGCCACCTGCTCGGTCTCGGGCCGCGGCACGAAGACGCCCGGCCCGACGGCGAGCTCGAGGTGCCGGAACGGCGCCGCGCCCGTGAGGTGCTGGAGCGGCACCCGCTCGGCACGCCGGGCCACGAGGTCCGCGAAGGCCCGCACCGCGTCGTCGGGCAGCGGCCGGTCGAGCACGACCAGCCGCCGTACCTCGCCCGTGGACACCGCGAGTGCGTGTCCGAGCAGGATCTCGGCGTCCGCTCGCGAGCTCGTCACACCGCTTCCGGCCAGCCTGGCCGCGGCCCACCGCACCCAGGCAGAAGGACGGGGGTCCGACGGCGGAGGCGAAGCCGTCAAGCCGTAGCGGAGCGAGCGCAGCGAGCGTGAGCGGGGCGAGCCGCCGCCGTCGGACCCCCGTCCGTCCGCCGCCGACGCGCCGTCGGACTGTCCACCCACGACCACCTCAGGCATCGCCCGCGGCCGCGAGCCGCGCCGCCTCGTCCGCCTCGATCGCCGACCGCACGACCGGGTCGAGGTCGCCGTCGAGCACGTGGTCGAGGTTGTAGGCCTTGTACCCCGTCCGGTGGTCCGCGATGCGGTTCTCGGGGTAGTTGTACGTCCGGATGCGCTCCGAGCGGTCGACGGTCCGCACCTGCGAGCGGCGCAGGTCGGCCGCCTCGGCCGCGGCCGCCTCCTGCTGCGCGGCGAGGAGCCGCGCCCGCAGGACGCGCATCGCCTGCTCGCGGTTCTGCAGCTGCGACTTCTCGTTCTGCATCGACACGACGATGCCTGTGGGCACGTGCGTGATGCGCACGGCGGAGTCCGTCGTGTTGACGGACTGACCGCCCGGACCGGACGAGCGGTAGACGTCGATGCGCAGGTCGTTCGGGTCGATCTCGACCTCGCCCGCGTCCTCGACCTCGGGGAACACGAGCACGCCGGCCGCGGACGTGTGGATCCGTCCCTGGGACTCCGTCACGGGGACGCGCTGCACCCGGTGCACGCCGCCCTCGTACTTGAGGTTCGCCCAGACGCCGTCCCCCGGGTCCGAGGGCGTGCCCTTCGCCTTCACGGCGACCTGCACGTCCTTGTACCCGCCGAGGTCGGACTCGGTCGCCTCGATCACCTCGGTCTTCCAGCCGCGCCGCTCCGCGTACCGCAGGTACATGCGCAGGAGGTCGCCCGCGAACAGGGCCGACTCCTCGCCGCCCTCCCCCGCCTTGATCTCGAGGATGACGTCGCGGCCGTCGTCGGGGTCGCGCGGGACGAGCACGCGTCGCAGGCGCTCGGCCGCGGCGTCCGCCGTCTCGCGCAGCGCCGGCAGCTCCGCGGCGAAACCCTCGTCCTCGTCGGCGAGCTCGGCCGCGGCCTCGGCGTCGTCGGAGGCCTCGCGCCATGCCCGGTAGGCGCCGACGACCTGGTTGAGCTCGGCGTAGCGCCGGCCGAGGGAGCGGGCGCGGGCGGCGTCGGCGTGCACCGCCGGGTCGGCGAGCTGCGCCTCGATCTCCGCGTGCTCGGCGAGGAGCGGCCGCGTCGCGGCGAACTGGTCGGTCACGAGGGCTCCTCGGTGCGGCAGGGACGTGCAGGGCGCGTGCGGGCGCCGTCGCGGGAAGGCCCCGGACAACGCGACAGCGCCGGCGGTCCGAGCTCGTCGACTGCCCCTGGAGAGGTTGTCGGGCTCGGACCACCGGCGCTGCGGGAGTGCTACTTGTCGGCGTCCTTCTTGCCGTAGCGCGCCTGGAACCGGGCCACGCGGCCGCCGGTGTCCAGGATCTTCTGCTTGCCCGTGTAGAACGGGTGGCAGGCGCTGCACACGTCCGAGCTGATCTTGCCGGACGTCTCGGTGCTGCGCGTCACGAAGGTGTTGCCACAGGTGCACGTCACCTCGGTGACGACGTACTCGGGGTGGATACCAGACTTCACGGGTTGCTCCTTGGGTGAGATGCCTCCGGGTCAGGACGGGACACCCCGTGCCTGTGAACCGCAGGCGGGCCTGCGCTACGCAGGCCGACGAACCATTGTGCCAGAACGCGGGACCGTGCCGAAATCTTCCCGGCACGGTCCCGTGGAGCCCCGGTCCGCGCAGACTGCCGCGGACCGGGACGGGGATCAGATCGTGCGACCCACGTTCTCGTCGTCCGCGAGACCGCTCGGCGTCGTCTTCTGCACGTGCAGGAGGAACTCGACGTTGGTCGCCGTCTTCTTCAGCTGGCCGAGCAGGAGCTCGATGGCCTGCTGCTGGTCCAGGGCGCCCATGACGCGGCGCAGCTTGTAGACGATGCGCAGCTCGTCCTGGGAGAGCAGCACCTCCTCGCGGCGCGTGCCGGAGGCGTTGACGTCCACCGCCGGGAAGATGCGCTTGTCCGCGAGGTTGCGCGACAGGCGGAGCTCCATGTTCCCCGTGCCCTTGAACTCCTCGAAGATGACCTCGTCCATCTTGGACCCGGTCTCGACGAGCGCGGAGGCGAGGATCGTGAGCGAGCCGCCGTTCTCGATGTTGCGCGCAGCACCGAAGAACCGCTTCGGCGGGTAGAGCGCCGAGGCGTCCACACCACCGGAGAGGATGCGGCCCGACGCGGGCGCCGCGAGGTTGTACGCGCGGGACAGGCGCGTGAGCGAGTCGAGCAGCACCACGACGTCCTGGCCGAGCTCCACGAGCCGCTTCGCGCGCTCGATCGCGAGCTCGGCGACGATAGTGTGGTCGGACGCGGGGCGGTCGAACGTCGAGGCGATGACCTCGCCCTTGACCGTCCGCTCCATGTCCGTGACCTCTTCGGGCCGCTCGTCCACGAGCACCACCATGAGGTGGACCTCGGGGTTGTTCGCGGTGATCGCGTTGGCGATCTGCTGCATGATGATCGTCTTGCCGGCCTTGGGGGGCGCGACGATGAGGCCGCGCTGGCCCTTCCCGATCGGGGCGACGATGTCGATCACGCGCGGGGTGAGGCGCGTGGCCTCCGGGTTCTCCAGGCGCAGCCGCTCCTGCGGGTACAGCGGCGTGAGCTTCGTGAAGTCGGGGCGCTCGCGCGCCTCGTCCGGCGACATGCCGTTCACGGAGTCGAGGCGCACCAGCGCGTTGAACTTCTGCCGCGCCGTGTTGGCGGCGGTCTCGCCGTCGCGCGGCTGGCGTACGGCACCGACGATCGCGTCACCACGGCGCAGGCCCGACTTCTTGACCTGGCCGAGCGAGACGTAGACGTCGTTCGCGCCGGGCAGGTAGCCGCTCGTGCGGACGAAGGCGTAGTTGTCGAGGATGTCGAGGATGCCGGCGACGGGCAGCAGCACGTCGTCCTCGTTGACCTCGACCTCGTCGAGGCCTGCGACGTCCGGGCCCTGGCGACCGCGACCACGCTTGCGGTCCCGCTCCCGGCCACGGTCACGTCCACGGCGACGGCGCCCGCCGCGCTCGTCCTCGAGCAGGGCCTGGCGGTCGGCGGCGCGCTCGGCGCGCTGGGCCGGCTCGGCCTGGCGCGGCGCCTGCTGCCGCTCGCCCTGACGGTCCTGCTGACGGTCGGCCTGCCGCTCGCCGCGCTGGGCGGCGACCTCGGCCGTCCCGTCGCCCGCCGGTGCACCGGCACCGCGTCCGGAGCGGCGCGACCCGCGCTCGCCCGTCACGAGGCCGACCGCTGCCGCGGCACGCGCGGCACGCTCGTCGGGCGTCTCGCCGTCGTCCCGGGTGCGCACGCCCTGCTCGCCGAGCGCCTCGGCGACCGCCGCGGCAGCCTCGGGACGCACGTCGCGCGAGCGGTCGCGGCGCGCGCCGTCGGAGCGCGCGTCGTCGGCGCGCACGTCGGTGCGGACGGGCAGGTCGAGCACCGGGGCGGCGCTGCGGTCCTCGCGGCTCGCCGCCGCGGGCGCTCCGGAGCGCGCCTCGGTGGTCTCGACCGCGGAGCTCGCGGGCCGGTCCGCGCGGCGGCTGCGGCTGCGCGCAGGACGCGCCTCGGCGCCGTCCTCGGCCGCCGGGGCCGTGTCGTTCTGGGGCGCCGCGCCCGCGGTACGCGCGGGGGCGCTCTGCTCGCCGGTGCGAGCACGGATGACGTCCACGAGATCGCCCTTGCGCATCTTGGACGTGCCCTTGACCCCGAGCTGCGAGGCGAGCGCCTGGAGCTCCGGGAGACGCAGCGCGCTCAGCG
The DNA here is from genome assembly GCF_051294865.1 of Cellulosimicrobium sp. PMB13. NCBI lineage: Bacteria > Bacillati > Actinomycetota > Actinomycetes > Micrococcales > Promicromonosporaceae > Cellulosimicrobium > Cellulosimicrobium sp. PMB13. The sequence continues at coordinate 4,016,340 of NZ_CP145910.1, forward strand.
CGCCGGTCCGGGCCTGACCGCCTGCAGCGGCCGTACCGGTCGCGCTGCTCGTGGCGGTGTCGATGGTGTCTGTCACGAAGGACCCTTCCCCCTCGTTTGCGCCCACCTCTCAGAGGGTGGGCCGCGGGTGGTCGACGCTCGGCGCGTGACGGCCGGAGCGCAGGTGTTACCACGCGTCAGTGGTACGACGACGTCAGCTGACGTGGGCTGGATGGCCTTCTCTCGGACGGCCCTCGCCTCGATCGCACGAGATGGCGACCGAGATGTGCGCGGCGGGACACCTGACGTGGCGCCCGACGGTACGGGAGGACGTGACCGAAGGCTGACCCCATCCTAGCACCGGGCCTGTGCCGCCTGGAGACGTTCGGCCACCACTCCGCGCTGGTCGATCTCGAGCGGGCGGACCTCCCAGTCGGCGGCCCCGCCGACGAGCTCGGCCGCGACACCGCCCGCCCGGTCCGGCCCGGCCGCGTCCTCGAGGACGAGGACCGTGGGCCCCGCCCCGGAGACCGTCGCCGCGAGCCCCTCGGCGCGCAGGGCCTGGACGAGCTCGTACGTCGAGGGCATGACGTCGGACCGGTAGCCCTGGTGCAGCCGGTCCTCGGTCGCCTCGAGCAGGAGGTCGGGCCTGCGGGTGAGCGCCTCGACGAGGAGGGCCGCGCGGCCGGCGTTGAACGCGGCGTCGGCGTGCGGCACCGTCTGCGGCAGCACGCCGCGGGCGCGGCTCGTCGCGAGCCGTGCCGACGGGACGAGCACCGTCGCACGCACGTCGGGGTGGACGTCCAGGCGGGCGGCACGCGCGCCGCCCGCGACGCCCGCGAGCCACGCCACGGTCGCCCCGCCCAGGAGAGCGGGGGCGGCGTTGTCCGGATGACCCTCGAGCTCGCTCGCGAGACCCAGGACCGTGGCGTCGTCGAGCGCCGTCGGGTCGGCGACGAGCGCCCGCGCCGCGACGATCCCCGCGACCGCCGCCGCGGCCGACGAGCCGAGCCCTCGGCCGTGCGGGATCCGGTTGACGCACGAGAGGTGCAGGCCGGTCTGCGGTGCCCCCGCGACGTCGAGCGCGGCGCGCAGCGCTCGCACGACGAGGTGGCTCTCGTCGCCGGGGACCTCCCCCGCGCCCTCACCCTCGACGTCGACCACGACCGCGTCGGACGCGAGCGCCCGCACCTCGATGACGTCGTGCAGCGCGAGCGCGAGGCCGAGCGCGTCGAAGCCGGGCCCGAGGTTCGCGCTCGTCGCGGGGACGCGGACCCGCACGTGGTCGGCGCCGAGCTGCATCAGCCGAGGCCGAGCGCGTCGGCGATGGACACGACGTCGGCGCCGACGCGCGTCGGCACGACCTCGCCGCCGTCGGCCGTCCGCAGCGCCCACTGCGGGTCCTTGAGGCCGTGCCCGGTCACCGTGACGACGATCCGGGCGCCGGCCGGGACGAGCCCGCGCTCGGCGCGAGCGAGGATCCCGGCGACGCCGGCCGCCGACGCCGGCTCGACGAAGACGCCGACCTCGCTCGACAGGACGCGGTGCGCCGCGAGGATCTGCTCGTCGCTGACCGCCTCGATGACGCCGCCCGACTCGTCGCGCGCCGCCTCGGCGAGCTCCCAGGACGCGGGGTTGCCGATGCGGATCGCCGTCGCGATCGTCTCGGGCTCGGTGATCGGGTGACCCGCGACGATCGGCGCTGCGCCCGCGGCCTGGAAGCCCCACATCTGCGGGACGCGCGTCGAGACCGCCGGGAGCGCCTCCCCCGGGTGACCGGGTGCGCCCTGGCCCGCGTACTCGCGGAACCCGCGCCAGTACGCCGTGATGTTCCCCGCGTTGCCCACGGGGAGCGCGTGGATGTCGGGCGCGTCGCCGAGCGCGTCGACGATCTCGAACGCGCCGGTCTTCTGGCCCTCGATGCGGTCGGGGTTCACCGAGTTCACGAGCTCGATCGGGTGCGTCTCGGCGAGCTTGCGCGCCGCGACCAGGCAGTCGTCGAAGTTGCCGTCGACCTGCAGGAGCCGGGCGCCGTGCGCGATCGCCTGGCTGAGCTTGCCCATCGCGATCTTGCCGTCCGGGACGAGCACGGCGCACAGCATGCCCGCGCGCGTCGCGTACGCCGCCGCCGACGCCGACGTGTTGCCCGTCGAGGCGCACACAACCGCCTTCGCGCCGCGCGCCGCCGCGGCGGAGATCGCCGTCGTCATGCCGCGGTCCTTGAACGAGCCGGTCGGGTTCATGCCCTCGACCTTGACGAAGACCTGTGCGCCGGTGCGGTCGGACAGCGCGGGCGCCTCGACGAGCGGCGTGCCGCCCTCACCGAGCGTCACGACGCGCTCCGACACGTGCGCGGGCAGGCGGTCGGCGTACTCGGCGATGATGCCGCGCCACTGGTGGGCCATCCGGCCGGTCATCTCAGGCTCCTTCGACTCTCAGGACGGACGTGACGGTGCGTACGGGCTCGAGTCCCGCGACGGCCTCGACGGTCGCCGCGAGCGCCGACTCCGGCGCGGTGTGCGTGGTGATGACGAGCTGGGCGACCCCTGCCGCCTGGCCGCCGTCCGGCGCCTCGGGCGTGCCGGGCTGCCGCACGGCCTCGATCGACACCCCGTGCGCGGCGAGCGCCTGCGCCACCTGGGCGAGGACGCCGGGACGGTCGTCGACCTCGAGCCGCACCTGGTAGCGCGTGAGCGCGGCGCTCGGGGGCAGGATCGCGAGCTCGGCGTACGTGGACTCCTGCGGGCCCTTGCCCCCGAGCACGCGGTGGCGCGCGGCGGAGACGACGTCGCCGAGGACCGCCGACGCAGTCGGAGCGCCACCTGCGCCGCGGCCGTAGAACATGAGCTCGCCCGCCGACTCCGCCTCGACGAACACGGCGTTGAACGAGCCGCGCACGTTCGCGAGCGGGTGCGAGGTGGGCACGAGGGCGGGGTGCACCCGGACGGAGACCCCGGCTGCGCCGGCCGCCGTCGCGCCGTCGCGCAGCTCCGCGATGGCGAGCAGCTTGATGACGTGCCCGGTCTGCGCGGCCCACGCCACGTCGTCGGCGGTGACGGACATGATGCCCTCGCGCGCGACGTCGTCCAGCGAGACGCGCGTGTGGAAGGCGAGGCTCGCGAGGATCGCCGCCTTGGCGGCGGCGTCGTAGCCCTCGACGTCGGCCGTCGGGTCCGCCTCCGCGTACCCGAGGTCCTGGGCCTCCTTGACCGCCTCCTCGAGGCTCATTCCCGTGGTCGTCATCTGGTCGAGCACGTAGTTCGTGGTCCCGTTGACGATGCCGAGCACGCGGCGCACGTGGTCGCCCGCGAGCGACTCGCGCACGGGACGCACGATGGGGATGGCTCCCGCGACCGCGGCCTCGAAGTAGATGTCGACGCCGGCGTCGTCGGCGGCCTTGTAGAGCGTCGGGCCGTCCTCGGCGAGCAGCGCCTTGTTCGCCGTGACGACGGCCGCCCCCGCGCCGATCGCGCGCAGCAGCAGGTCTCGCGCGGGCTCGATCCCGCCCACGACCTCGACGACGATGTCCGCGCGCTCGACGAGCGCCGCGGCGTCCTCGGTGAGCAGCGACCGGTCGATCGCGGGGTCACGCGGCGCGGACGCGTCCCGGACCGCGATCCCCACGAGCTCGAGGCGGGCGCCGACGCGCGACGCCAGGTCGTCCGCCTGCTGCGCCAGCAGCCGCGCGACCTGCGTCCCGACGACGCCGCAGCCCAGCAGGGCGACACGCAGGGGCGGGTGTGACTCGACGGGGACAGCGGGCACGGGGCTTCTTTCGGTCGGCCGGCGTCAGGCCGGTCAGGCTCCTGGGAGGGGCGGCGAGGCGCCGCAGGGCACAGGATACGTGTGCGCCGGGGCGACCGGTCGCCCCTCCCGAGGAGTGGTCACGGCCTGGCCGGTGCCACCGGGCTGTCGCCCGGGGGGCACGTCGGACCGGCTCAGCAGGTGAGCGCCGGCCAGGCCGAGACCTGCTCGGTGACGGCACCGGCGGCGTCGGTCACCCGGATCGAGGCCTCCCCCGCGGCGACCGACGACGACCGGACGGCGAACGACTGGTACACGCTCGCGCCGGGGGCGACGTCCACGGCGACGCGAGTCCCGAAGGGCGTGGTGAGCCCGATCGCCACCGGGGCGTCCGCTCCCGGTTGCCCCGTCCCCGCGTAGGTCGCCCGGACCGCGACGTAGGCCCTGCCGGCGAGGCACCGGGTCGAGGACGACACGACGACCTCCGGGGCCTCGACCCCGGCGACGAAGCCCACCGACACCGGTTCCGACCGGTTGCCCCACGAGTCCACCGCGCGCACGGTCGCGACGTAGGAGGTCCCGTCGGTCAGGCCGACGACGGGCGCCGTGGCAGCGATGCCCTGGCGGATCGCGAGCGGCACGTCGAGCACCGACGGGCGGGGCGAGAAGAAGGAGTCGCTCGACACGACCGTGCCCGCGCGGAACGGCAGCGCGAGCGCGCCCGTCGCGGTGTCGGTCACGCGGATCTCGTAGCCGTGGACGAGGCGGTCGTCGTGGGCCGCGGGGATGCTCAGCCGCGTGACCCCGTCCTCCACGTGCACGGTCGGGGCGGCACCGAGGGTGGGCGGCGTCCGGTCGGCGCGCGCCGCGTCGGTGTACGCGAACCCTGCGCGGACGTCCTCCGGGGTGTCGCCGTCCAGGCGCAGGGTCCAGGTCGGGCCCGCGAGGGTGCCGGCGCTCGGCGTCGGGACCGTCGGCGGGTACGGGCTCCAGGCACCGGTGGCGTCGTACGTGCGGCGCGGCTCGGCGCTGAACGCGACCCTGTCGATCTCCGTCCGGTCCGCGTACACCTCGACGAGCAGACCCTGCGGGACGGGGAGGGTGAAGTTGTCGACCAGGACGTCGCCGTAGTCCTGGTAGGAGTCGCGCGGGATCTGCGAGTACGACATCGACCCGTCGTTGACGGCCGTGAAGTCCCGCTGGTGGATCGACTTCTCGCTGTTGAGGTTGAGGTGCGAGTGGCCCGAGACGTACACCGCCTGCGGGTACGGCGCCAGGTCCTGGGCGATCGCCGGGTTCGACGCCTGGGCGCCGTCGTTGACCGTCCCGGTGGTCGGACGGTGACCCACGACGAAGACGGGTCGGCCGAGCGCCCCGGGCTCGGCGGCGATCGCGGCGAGCCGTTCCCGGACCCACGCGCGCTGCTCCGCGCCGTAGGCCTCGGTGTTGAGCACGAGGAAGTGCACGCCCTCGATCTCCTGCTCGTAGTACCCGCCACCGGCGTGCGGGAACCACTCGGTCGGGTAGTGCTGGGTCATCACCGCGAGACGGTCGTCGTGGTTGCCGAACGACATGAGGACGCGCGTGCCGTCCAGGCCGTGGCTGGACAGCCCGTCCTCGAGCAGCGCGCGCACGTCCCGGTGGTCCTCGCCCGAGTCGTAGTAGTTGTCGGCGATCTGGTCACCGTTCGACAGGATCAGGTCCGGTTCCGGCTGCAACGACGTGATGACGTCGAAGTAGTGGTCCCAGCGCGCGCGGCTCGCGTCGTCGTAGGTCGTCGTCTCGATGTCGCTGAGGACGACGAACGACAGGAGCGGTTCCTCCGCCGTCTTGACGAGGTAGCCCTCGACCTCGGGTCGGCTGACGGCCCCGTCGCGCACCGCGACGGCGGCGACGTTGCTCGACTCCGCGACGGTGAGCGGGCCGGTGTAGAGCGCGCTCGCCGTGGTCGGCGTCGACCCGTCGAGCGTGTAGCGGATCTCGGCGCCGGCGGGAGCGGACAGGGCCACCGTCGTGGGACCCGTGAAGCGTCCTCCGGCGACGGAGAAGGTGGGTGGGGCGAGCTCGTCGGCGACGACCGCCGACGGCGGGGACGTGGCTGCGGCGGGCAGCGCGATCGCGGCGAGCGTGCTCGTCACGATCGCGACGACCGCGGTGAGGGTATGGGCGAACGGCATGGCGGAGGTCTCCGTCTCGGCGTCGGGAACGGGTGCGCGACGACTCTCGCCGCGCCCCGCGGCCGGATGACGACGCCGGGCGGAGGTCCGGGCGACGATCGGGTGAACGGAAGCGGCACTCGTCCGGACAAGTCCGTGAACCTCCGTCGTCCACGGACGACGACGGCCCGCCCGGGGGCGGGCCGTGCCGGTCGCGAGGTGCTCGGCCCTCGCCGAGCGCGAGGGTGCGCTGAGCCCAGGTCGAGCGCGAGGGTGCTCAGCCCAGGTCGAGCGCGAGGAGGTCGTCCACGGTCTCGCGCCGGACGAGGACGCGTGCCGTCCCGTCCGTGACGGCGACCACCGGCGGTCGCGTCAGGAGGTTGTAGTTCGACGCCATCGACCGGCCGTACGCACCCGTCGCGGGCACGGCGAGGAGGTCGCCGGCGCGCACGTCGCCCGGCAGCATCACCTCGTGCACCACGATGTCGCCGCTCTCGCAGTGCTTGCCGACGACCCGAGCGAGCACGGGCTCGGCCGCAGAGGATCGACCCACGAGCTCCGCGTGGTACTGCGCGCCGTAGAGCGCGGGACGGATGTTGTCGCTCATGCCGCCGTCGACGGACACGTAGGTCCGCACGCGCCCGTCGTCGAGCGTCACGGGCTTGACCGTGCCGACCGTGTAGAGCGTGAGGCCCGCCGGCCCGACGATCGCGCGGCCGGGCTCGATGGAGAACCGCGGGAGCGGCGTGCCGAGACGGGCCGCGACCGCGTCGACGGCCCCCGCCACGTCCTTCGCGATGCGCTCGGGGTCGAGCGCGACGTCGCCGGGGAGGTACGCGATGCCGTACCCGCCGCCGATGTCCACCTCGTCGACCAGCACGCCCGTGCGCGCCGCGAGGTCCGCGCGGAGCTCGAGCACGGCGCGGGCCGCGACCTCGAACCCGGTCGGGTCGAGGATCTGCGACCCGATGTGCGAGTGGATGCCGAGCAGGTGCAGCTCGGGGCGGCTCACGACGTCGAGCAGCGCGGTCATGGCGGGCGAGTCGGCCAGCCCGTCGGCGGCGTCGGCGGCGTCGGCCGTGCCGGCCGTGCCGGCCGTGCCGCCGGACTGACGCGACGCCGCGATCGAGAGCCCGAACTTCTGGTCCTCGTGCGCGGTCGAGATGTACTCGTGCCCGCCCGCGTGCACGCCCGTCGTCACCCGGACCATGACGGGCGCGACGACGCCCCGCGCCGCGGCGGCGCGGGCGACGCGCTCGATCTCGACGAGCGAGTCCACGATGATGCGGCCGACGCCGACCTCGAGGGCGCGGTCGAGCTCCACGTCGGACTTGTTGTTCCCGTGCAGCCCGATCTCGGCGCCCGGGACGCCCGCACGCAGCGCGACGGCGAGCTCCCCGCCCGACGCCGTGTCGACGCGCAGGCCCTCCTCGCGCGCCCAGCGCGCGACGGCGACCGTCAGCAGCGCCTTGCCCGCGTAGTAGACGTCGACGTCGGTGCCGACGGCGCGGAAGGCCGTCTCGAACGCCGTGCGGTAGGCACGGGCACGGGCGCGGAAGTCCGCCTCGTCGAGCACGTAGGCGGGCGTGCCGACCTGGGCGGCGAGGTCGTGGACGTCGAGGCCCGCGACCTCGACCACGCCGTCGTCGCGACGGCGCACGCCCCGCGACCACGGCTCCCCGGGATAGCCCGCTCCCCCGGTGCGCGACGTCGTGGGGCCGGGCTGCGCCGTCGGGCCGCCGCTGGTCACATGCGCTCCGGCGCGGACACGCCGAGCAGTCCCAGGCCGTTGGCGAGGACCTGGCGCACCGCGTCGTTGAGCCACAGGCGGGTGCGGTGCGTGTCCGTGACCTCCTCGTCGGGGTACGGGAGCACCCGGCGGTCCTTCTGCTGGTACCACGTGTGGTAGTCCCCGGCGAGGGCCTCGAGGTAGCGCGCGACGCGGTGCGGCTCGCGCAGCTCCGCGGCCTGGGCCACGATGCGCGGGAACTCCGTGAGGCGCCCGATCAGCGCCGCCTCCGTCGGGTGGTCGAGCAGCGACGGGTCGAACCCGTCCGCACGGGCCACGGCGCGGTCCGCCGCGTTGCGGTCCACCGCGCAGGTGCGCGAGTGCGCGTACTGCACGTAGTAGACGGGGTTCTCGTTGGTCGCGCGCGTGAGGAGGTCGAGGTCGAGGTCGATGCTCGAGTCGGCCGACGACCGCGTGAGCGAGTAGCGCGCAGCGTCGACGCCGACGGCGCCCACGAGGTCGTCGATCGTGAGCACCGTGCCCGCTCGCTTGGACATGCGCACCGGCTCGCCGTCCTTGACGAGGTTGACGAGCTGGCCGATGAGGATCTGGAGGTTCCTGCCCGGCTCGTCGCCGAACGCCGCGCACACAGCCATCATGCGGCCGATGTATCCGTGGTGGTCCGCGCCCAGCATGATGATGACCTCGTCGAAGCCGCGCTCGCGCTTGTCGAGGTAGTACGCGATGTCGCCCGCGATGTAGGCGGCCTCGCCGTCGGACTTGATGACGACGCGGTCCTTGTCGTCGCCGAAGTCGGTGGTGCGCAGCCACGTCGCGCCGTCCTGCTCGAAGACGTGGCCGGACTCGCGCAGCCGCGCGACGGCGCGCTCGACCGCTCCCGACTCGTGGAGCGAGTCCTCGTGGAAGTACAGGTCGAAGTCGACGCCGAAGTCGTGCAGCGACGCCTTGATCTCGCCGAACATCCGCTCGACGCCACGGGCCCGGAAGGCCTCGAGCGCCTCGTCGTCGGGCAGCGTGCGCGGGTCGGGCTCCCCCGCCGCGAGCGCGTCCGCGACCACCGCGTCCGCGATCTCGGAGATGTACTGGCCGCCGTAGCCGTCCTCCGGCGCCGCCTCACCGCGGGCGCGCGCGAGGAGGGAGCGCGCGAACCGGTCGATCTGCGCGCCGTGGTCGTTGAAGTAGTACTCGCGCGCCACCTCGGCGCCGCTCGCCTGGAGCACGCGCGCGAGCGAGTCGCCGACGGCCGCCCAGCGCACGCCGCCGATGTGGAGCGGTCCCGTGGGGTTCGCCGAGACGAACTCGAGGTTGACGCGCTTTCCCGCCTCCGAGTCCCCGCGGCCGTACGCGACGCCCGCCTCGACGATCGTGCGTGCCAGCTCGCCGGCGGCACCCGCCTCGAGCGTGATGTTGAGGAAGCCCGGCCCCGCGACGTCGACCGCCTTGACGCCCGGCGTCGCGGCGAGGCGGTTCGCGAGGTCCTCGGCGAGCGCGCGCGGCGTCGTGCCCGCCTTCTTCGCGAGCTGCAGCGCGACGTTGGTGGCCCAGTCGCCGTGCTCGCGCTGGCGGGGTCGCTCGACGTGCACGGAGGCCGGGAGGGCCTCGGCGGGCAGGGCGAGGGTGCCGTCGGCGACGGCGGCGGCCAGGGCAGCGCTCAGCGCTTCGGAGAGCTCGTCGGGGGTCACGGGAGAATCCTACCGACGCACCACGCGGCGCTCGTCGCCCGTCGCGGCGGGAACCGGGCGCGGCGGGCGCGGACCTGTTGCCGACACCCTCCGGCGGGCTGGTAGTCTCGTGCATCGCGCCGCCGGGTACTCCCCGCAGCAGCGCACGCCCTCGTAGCTCAGTGGATAGAGCGTCTGCCTCCGGAGCAGAAGGTCGTAGGTTCGAATCCTATCGAGGGCACCTTCGGCGTCACGGGCGTCCGGCATCTGCCGGACGCCGATCCCCCGCACTTCGCTACGGTGTCCCCATGACCGACGGCGGCTACGGGGACTTCGAGTTCGAACGACGCTTCCTGGTGCACGAGCTGCCCGAGGAGCTGCGCGACGCCCCGGCCCTGATCGTGCAGAGCTACTACCTCGCCGACGAGGGGTACGCGCTGCGCCTGCGCGCCACCGCCCCCGGGGTCGACGCGCCCCTGGACGCCGGCACGGACGCGATCACGCTCCTCGACCGCTACGCGTCCGAGGTCGACCTGTGCACGCTCACCGTGAAGGGCCCGATGGCGGGGGGCACGCGCTACGAGGCGGAGCGCGAGATCGACGTCGCCGTCGGGCTGCAGATGATCCGGCGCGGCGGGTCGCGCATCGTCAAGACCCGCTGGTCCGTGTGGCTCGGTGACGACGGCTGGGTCGTCGACGTGTTCGGCGGAGCGGACCACCCGCTCGTCGTCGCGGAGTGCGAGCGCTCCGGCCCCGTCACCGACCTGCAGATCCCCGCCTTCTGCGTCACCGAGCTCACCGACGACCCGCGGTTCTCGAACGACGCGCTCGCGAGCCGGCCCTTCGCGGGGTGGCGGACGGCCTACGCGGCCGAGCTCGCGGCGTCGGGCCCGCGCTTCCTCCAGGACTTCGGGCGCAACGAGCGCCTCGCGGGACCGTAGGAGCCCCACGCACGACGCCGCCGTGGCGCGAGGGCGACGAGCTGCGCGGCGAGCGCGTGCTCGGGGGCAGGACGACAGCGGCGGGCAGCGACCCACCGGGCTCCGACGCCGCCGGGGCGGGCCGGACGGCGGGTCAGTCGCCGCCCATCTCCGCGACGCCCTCGGTGAACTCGAAGTGCCACGGCTCGTAGGCGCCGCCGCCGCCGCGCTTGGCCCACGGCGGGTTGGCCCAGCCGTACGTCGTGCCGTTCTCGTTGAGCCACGCGTACACCTCGCGCGACCCCGTCTCGATCGAGCACAGGTCGATGGCGAGGCCCCAGCCGTGCATCGAGGTGCCGGGGCGGGCGGCGAAGCCGCCGCGCGTCGACTTGAGCGAGACCTGGGTCGAGAGGGTCCGGTACGACGAGACGAGGCACAGGTCGCGGCCGAAGCTCGCGCGGAACGCCTCGTTGAGCGCGGACAGCGCGACCGCGGCGTCAGGCCGGAGGAAGTCGCCGGGCTGCCACAGCTCGCACAGCTCGTGCTGGTCGAGGTTGCCGTTGGTCCCCGTGGGGCGGACGGTCGGGTCGCACCCGGGCAGCGGCTCCCGCTCGAACGACCGGGAGGCGGCGTCGCTGCGCACCGCGGTCCGCGGCGCGGCCGCGACGCTCTCCGAGAGCGCCGGGACGGTCGACGCGGCGGTCGCGAGGTCGAGGGCGCTGGGGCCCGCAGGGCGGGCGTCGGGCTCGAACGGCGACCTGGCCCCGAGACCGTCGTCGGCGCCCGCGGAGAGCGGCATCGCGATCGTCGCCATGGCGAGGGTGCTGAGGACCGCCACCCGGGGGACCCAGCGGTGCTGGCCCGGGACCTGGGCCTGGCTGCGGCGCGGACGACGCGTCCCGTGCTCTGCCTCGCGACGTGCGCGGCGGGACTCGAGGGCGGGGCCGTCGGTCTGCTGCGACTGCACCCGCCACCTGCCTTCTGCTCTCGGAACGGACCGTGAACCGACGACGACCGGCCGGTGAACGACACTGGCGACCGCGGTCAATCACGGAACAGTAACGAAGGCGTCCGGCGTTGCCAAGTCCCCTGGTCAGGGCTGCGGGAAGGTTCCCACGCCCGGCCGCGCCGGCGACCGCCCTGGCTCTGCCTGGACGGGGCCGGGCCGGGCCCGGTCAGTGCGGCCTGCGCTGCATGGCGTCGCGGACCTCGCCGACGAGCTCCTCCAGGATGTCCTCGAGGAACACGACGCCGAGCGAGCCCCTCGGCCCGTCCACGCGCGCGAGGTGGGCGCCCGACCCCTGCATGGCACGCAGGGCGTCCTCGACCTCGTCGTCCGGGGCCGACACCGCGAGCGCCCGCACGCGCCAGCCGGGGACGGGATCGTGACGTGTCGTGTCGTCGGCGTAGAGGACGTCCTTGACGTGGAGGTACCCCACGAGGTCGCCCGACGCGTCCGCGACGGGGAACCGCGAGAACCCGGTGCGGGCGACGAGGCGCTCGAGCTCGTCGGGCGTGCATCCCTCGACGACGGTCACGAGGTCCGCGACCGGGACCATGACGTCGCTCGCCGTGCGTTCGGAGAACTCGATCGCGCCCGACAGCAGGCCCTGCTCGTCGCGCAGCACTCCCTCGGCCTGCGAGTGCTCGACGATCGACTGCACCTCCTCGGCCGTGTAGGCCGACGCCACCTCGTCCCGAGGTTCCACGCCCGACCAGCGCACCACGTGGTTCGCGACCCAGTTGAGCGCGACGATGACCGGGCGCAGCACCCGGCCGATCCACACGAGCGGCGGGCCGAACCACAGCACGGCCCGGTCGGGCCCTGCCACCGCGAGGTTCTTCGGCACCATCTCGCCGAGGACCACGTGCAGGTACACGACGACGGCCAGGGCGACCACGAACGCGATCGGGTGCGCGAGCGAGGTGCTCACGCCCAGGGCGTGCAGGGGGTCCTCGATGAGGTGCGCGAGAGCGGGCTCGGCGACGACGCCCAGGCCCGTCGAGCACACGGTCACGCCGAGCTGCGCGCACGCGAGCATGAGGGAGACGTTCTCCATCGCCCACAGCACCGTCTGGGCACGCCGGTCGCCGCGGGCCGCGAGGGGCTCGATGGCCGAGCGGCGGGCCGAGATGACGGCGAACTCCGCGCCGACGAAGAACGCGTTGCCCGCGAGGAGCACGAGGCCGAGGAGGAGCGCGGTGGTCGAGCTCATGCCGGGACCTCCCCGGGCGCGGGACGGACGTTGACCCGCTCGACCCGACGGCCCTCCATCGCCTCCACGCGGACGACGACGCGCTCGGCGCCCTCGCCCACGACGACCTCGTCGCCCGTCACGGGCACGCGCCCGAGGCGGGACATGACGAGGCCGCCGAGCGTCTCGTACGCGGCGTCCTCGGGGACGCGCAGGCCGGTGACCTCCGTCAGCTCGTCGGGGCGCAGGACGCCCGGGACGAACCAGGACCCGTCCGCGCGGCGCGCGGCGCCCGCGCGGCGACGGTCGTGCTCGTCCGCGACGTCCCCGACGAGCTCCTCGACGACGTCCTCGAGCGTCACGACGCCGGCGGTGCCCCCGTACTCGTCGACGACGACCGCCATCTGCAGCCCGAACCCGCGCAGCTCGACGAGCAGGGGCCCGAGGCGGACCGTCTCGGGGACGCGCGGCGCGTCGACCATGAGCGCCGCGGCGGGCACCTCGGGACGGCGCTCGTGCGGCACGGCCACCGCGCGGCGCAGGTGGACGAGGCCGACGACGTCGTCGCGGTCGTCGCCGATGACCGGGAACCGGGAGTGCCCGGTGCGGCGGGCGGCGTCGACCACGTCGGCGGCCGTCGCGTCGCGGTCGACGACGACCATGCGCATCCGGTCGGTCATGACGTCCACCGCCGAGAGCGTGTCGAGCTCGATCGAGTTGGTCAGCAGGGTCGCGACGGACACGTCGAGCGTGCCCTCCTGCGCGGAGCGACGCACGAGCGCGGCGAGCTCCGTGGCCGACCGCGCGCCCGAGAGCTCCTCGCGCGGCTCGACGCCGACCCGCCGCAGGATGGCGTTCGCCGACCCGTTGAGCACGGAGATCACCGGGCGGAAGAGCTTGGTGAACTGGCGCTGCACCGGGACGACCTGGCGAGCCGTCGCGTACGGCGCGCTCAGCGCGAAGTTCTTGGGGATGAGCTCCCCGACGACCATCGAGAAGGCGTTGACCACCACGAGAGCGAGGATCCCCGCGAGGACGCCGGCGACGGCCTGGCTGAGCGGGGTGCGCCCGAGCCCGTCGGCCAGGAGCGACAGGAGAGCGGGCTGCGCGGTGTAGCCGAGCAGGATCGTGGTGAGGGTGATGCCCACCTGGGCCGAGCTCAGCTCGGTCGACAGGTGCTTGAGGGCGGCACGGACGCTGCGGTCGCGCCGGTCGCTGCGGCCGTCGGGTCTGTCGCCCTCCTCGTCGGTCGGGTCGTCCCCGGATCCGACGACGGCCGGGTCGAGGGTGACGAGGGAGAACTCCCCGGCCACGAAGACGGCGGTTCCTGCGGTGAGGAGCACCCCGAGCGCGACCATGACCCAGTCGCCTACCACGAGGTGCTCCACGGATATCGGGAGGTGCTCTTCATCGTGCGCAGCATGCTAGCCCCCGGGCACGCCGGCGTCCCCGCGGACGGCCCGCGGCGGTCCGCAAATCCGCCCGACCTGGGCCGACGTGTGCCACGCTGTATCCCATGGCAGATCCGAGGGCAGCGAGCGCATTCCCCACCGGCGCGGGTGCAGGGCCGACCACGAGCCGCACCCCCGCTCCCCCGACCGGGCCGGCCGGCCAGCAGACCGCGACCGTGCTCGTCGTCGAGGACGAGCCGGCGATCGCGACGGCGATCGCGCAGCGCCTGAGCGCCGAGGGCTGGCGCGTGGAGGTCGCGCGGGACGGGCTGTCCGGCGTCGACGCCGCGACCCGCCTGCGTCCCGACGTCATCGTGCTGGACGTCATGCTCCCCGGCATCGACGGGCTCGAGGTGACGCGACGCATCCAGGCCGAGCAGCCGGTGCCCATCCTCATGCTCACCGCTCGCGACGACGAGACCGACATGCTCATCGGTCTCGGCGTGGGCGCGGACGACTACATGACGAAGCCGTTCTCCATGCGCGAGCTGGTCGCGCGCATCAAGGCGCTCCTGCGGCGCATGGACCGCGCGGCGCAGGCGGCGAGCACGACACCCGCCGAGCCCCCCATGGCCGTGGGCGACGTGACGATCGACAAGGCCCAGCGCCGCGTGTACCGCGCCGGCGAGGAGGTCCACCTGACGCCCACGGAGTTCGAGCTGCTCGTCATGCTCGCGAGCTCGCCCAAGACGGTGCTCACGCGCGAGCGCCTGCTCGCCGAGGTGTGGGACTGGGCCGACGCGAGCGGGACCCGCACCGTCGACTCGCACATCAAGGCGCTGCGCCGCAAGCTCGGTGCGGACCTCATCCGCACGGTGCACGGCGTGGGCTACGCGTTCGAGCCGCCCGCCGGATGACGACGCCCACCGGTGGGCAGGACCGGTCGACCCCGACCCGCAGCGCGCCGCACCGGTCCCACACGATCCGGCCCCACCTGCCCGACGTCCGGCCGCTCGACTCGTTCCGCTCGCTGAAGATCAAGCTCGGCGTGCTCGTCGCGGCGACGGTGACGCTCGCCGTCCTCATCACGTGGATCGGGCTGCAGAACCAGCTCGGCCCGTCGCGGACGTTCCCGCTCGCGATCGTCCTGTCGCTCCTGCTCACCCAGATCCTCGCGCGCGGCATGACGTCCCCGCTGCGCGAGATGACCGCGGCGGCGCGCGCGATGGCCGACGGCGACTACACCCGCCGCGTCCGGGCCACGAGCCGCGACGAGGTCGGTCAGCTCGCGGTGGCGTTCAACGTCATGGCGGAGGACCTCGCGACGAGCGACCAGGTGCGCCGCGAGCTCATCGCCAACGTGTCGCACGAGCTGCGCACACCGATCGCCGCGCTCCAGGCGCAGCTCGAGAACGTCGTCGACGGCGTCACCCAGCCGACGCCCGCGACGATGGAGATGGCGCTCGCCCAGACGGAGCGGCTCACCCGCCTCGTCGCGTACCTGCTCGACCTGTCGCGCATCGAGGCCGGCGCCGCGGCGCTGAACATCACCGAGATCGAGGTCGGCGACTTTCTCGAGGAGAACGCCGAGGCCGTCTCGATGGTCGAGGCGGCCAAGGGGCTGCGGTACGTCGTCGACGTCACCCCGCCGGACCTCGTGCTCGAGGCCGACCGGGAGCGTCTCCACCAGGTGGTCGTGAACCTGCTCCAGAACGCGATCCGCCACTCTCCCCCGAGCGGCGAGATCCGGCTCGAGGCGTACCCCGTGGACGACGAGGTCGTGATCGAGGTCGTCGACGAGGGGCCGGGGATCGCGAAGGAGGACCGCGAGAGGATCTTCGAGCGCTTCGCGCGAGCGAGCGCGACGGGGACCCACGCGACGGGGACGCACCCGGCCGGCGGCGGCTCGACCGGCGGTACCGGGATCGGGCTGGCGATCGTCCGGTGGGCGGTCGACCTGCACGGCGGCCGGATCGAGGTCGCGGACTCGCGTCGGGGGGCGACGATGCGGGTGACGCTCCCGGCGAGGGCCGACGTCTCGCTGCCCCCGCTCGGCGACGACGTCCCCTGAGGACGACATCCCCCGACCACGCACGGTCTGCTGCCCTCGGTGCGGTGAGAGATGCGTCACAGAACCACCCGCGCATACCCCGTGATGGCCTGGAATTCCGGGCTCTTGCCCGGAGTCGAGCCGACCGTTGCACCGCGTTTGCCTCGGGCAGACGCGGCGTGAAGAACCCGGGCACGGCTCGCGCGGGAACGCCCCCGGCGGCCCTGCGAGCGGGGCCCGAGGGCCTAGGCTGGTGTGGTCCGGATGCCGGACGAGTCTGTGCCGGGGCGCGTCGTCGTCTCGCCGTCACGCGCCGACACGACTGTGACCGTACAGCGACCTGTGTGTGAAAGTGGGCGATCCTCGCGTGTCCCCGAAGGCTGAGTCAGAGGCGATCAGCGACGCAAGCTCCGTGTTCGGAGCGAACGAGTGGCTGGTCGACGAGCTCTACGAGCAGTACCTCAAGGACAAGAACGCGGTAGACCCCGCGTGGTGGGACTTCTTCGAGGACTACCGTCCGACGGAGCGCGACGACACGGGCGACGAGCCCGCACCGTCTGCGGCACCGGCGTCGGCGTCCACGAACGGCAGCCCCGCGCAGAGCGCGCCCGCTGCCCCGGCACCGGCCGCCCGACCCGCGGAGGCCACGAAGCCCACGCCGGTGACGGACGGCTCCGCCGCGGCCGAGGCCGCGCAGCGCGTCAAGGCCCCGAAGCTGCCCGCGGACCCCGCCGTCAACGCGGCGGTCGAGGCCGTGCGTGCGCACAAGCCCGTCGCGACGGCGCAGCCCGCCACCGCGCCGTACGCGCAGGTCCCGGCACGCAAGGTCGCCGCTGCGCCGGACGAGCAGACGGAGGCCGTCGACGACGTCCAGAAGCTGCGCGGCCCCGCCGCGCGCGTCGTGACGAACATGGAGTCGAGCCTCCAGGTCCCGACGGCGACGTCCGTGCGCGCCGTCCCGGCCAAGCTCATGGTCGACAACCGCATCGTCATCAACAACCACCTCGCTCGCGGTCGTGGCGGCAAGATCTCGTTCACGCACCTCATCGGCTTCGCGCTCGTCGAGGCGCTGGCGGACATGCCGGCCATGAACTCGAGCTACACCGAGCTCGACGGCAAGCCGGCCGTCAGCCAGCCGGCCCACGTGAACTTCGGCCTGGCGATCGACCTCGCGAAGCCGGACGGCACGCGCCAGCTCCTCGTCCCGAGCGTCAAGAAGGCCGACACGATGGACTTCGCCCAGTTCTGGGCGGCCTACGAGGACCTCGTGCGACGGGCGCGCGGCGGCAAGCTGGGCGTCGACGACTTCGCCGGCACGACGATCTCGCTGACGAACCCCGGCGGGATCGGCACGGTGCACTCGGTGCCGCGGCTCATGCAGGGCCAGGGCACGATCATCGGCGTCGGCGCGATGGACTACCCGGCGGAGTTCGCGGGAGCCTCGACCGAGCGCCTCGCGCGCCTCGGCATCTCGAAGGTCCTGACGATCACGTCGACCTACGACCACCGCATCATCCAGGGCGCCCAGTCGGGCGAGTTCCTGCGCATCCTGTCGCAGAAGCTGCTCGGCGAGGACGGCTTCTACGACCGCGTGTTCGCGGCGCTGCGGATCCCCTACGAGCCCGTGCGCTGGGTCCGGGACAACACGACGGACGCCGAGATCGAGGCGGCCAAGCCGGCGAAGATCGCCGAGCTCGTCCACTCGTACCGCTCCCGCGGCCACCTCATGGCGGACACCGACCCGCTCGCATACCGCCAGCGCAAGCACGGCGACCTCGACATCCAGAACCACGGCCTCACGCTGTGGGACCTGGACCGCACGTTCCCCACGGGCGGGTTCGGCGGGAAGACGAAGTCGTCGCTGCGCGACATCCTCGGCCTCCTGCGCGACTCGTACTGCCGCACCGTCGGCGTCGAGTACATGCACCTCGCGGACCGCACGCAGCGCAAGTGGCTGCAGGAGCGCCTCGAGTCCGGGTACGCCCGCACGCCGCGCGAGGACCAGCTGCGCATCCTGCGCCGGCTCAACTCCGCCGAGGCGTTCGAGACCTTCCTCCAGACGAAGTTCGTCGGCCAGAAGCGCTTCTCGCTCGAGGGCGGGGAGTCCCTCATCCCGCTGCTCGACGCGATCCTGTCGAAGGCGGCCGAGAACGGCCTCGACGAGGTCGGCATCGGCATGGCGCACCGCGGTCGCCTCAACGTGCTCGCGAACATCGCCGGCAAGAGCTACGCGCAGATCTTCGCGGAGTTCGAGGGCAACCTCGACCCGAAGAGCGTGCAGGGCTCCGGCGACGTGAAGTACCACCTCGGGACCGAAGGCACCTTCACGGCCGAGTCCGGCGCGACGACGAAGGTCTACCTCGCGGCGAACCCGTCGCACCTCGAGGCCGTCGACCCGGTGCTCGAGGGCATCGTGCGGGCCAAGCAGGACCGCATCGACCTCGGCGGCGACGGCTTCTCCGTGCTGCCGATCCTCATCCACGGCGACGCAGCCTTCGCGGGCCAGGGCGTGGTGCCCGAGGTGCTCAACCTGGCCCAGCTGCGCGGCTACCGCACGGGCGGCACGGTCCACGTCGTCGTCAACAACCAGGTCGGCTTCACCACGGGCCCGTCGTCGTCGCGCTCGACGACGTACGCGACCGACGTGGCCAAGGGCTACCAGGTCCCGATCTTCCACGTGAACGGCGACGACCCCGAGGCGTGCGTGCGCGTCGCCGAGCTGGCCTTCGCGTTCCGCGAGCAGTTCGACCGCGACGTCATCATCGACCTCATCTGCTACCGCCGCCGCGGGCACAACGAGGGCGACGACCCGTCGATGACGCAGCCGCTCATGTACAACCTCATCGAGGCGAAGCGCTCGGTGCGCAAGCTCTACACCGAGAACCTCGTCGCGCGCGGCGACATCACGCTCGAGGAGGCCGAGCACGTCCTGCAGGACTACCAGGCCCAGCTCGAGCGGGTCTTCACGGAGACGAAGGAGGGCGGCTACACGCCGTCCGCCTCGAAGGAGCCCGTGGCGGGCCTGGAGCGCCCGGAGTCGCAGCTCGAGGACGCCGGCACGATGGTCGGCTGGCGCACCGCGGTCGACCCGGACGTCGTCGAGCGCATCGGTCAGGTGCACGTCGCGCCGCCCGAGGGCTTCACCGTGCACCCCAAGCTCGCGCAGCTCCTCGAGAAGCGCCGTCAGATGTCCGTCGAGGGCGGCATCGACTGGGGCTTCGGCGAGCTCCTCGCGTTCGGCTCGCTCCTCGCCGAGGGCACGCCCGTGCGCCTCGCCGGTCAGGACTCGCGCCGCGGCACGTTCGTGCAGCGCCACGCCGTCCTGCACGACCGCGAGACGGGCGCCGAGTGGACGCCGCTGCTCTACCTCTCGGCCGACCAGGCGAAGTTCTGGGTCTACGACTCGTCGCTGTCCGAGTACGCGGCCCTCGGCTTCGAGTACGGCTACTCCGTCGAGCGCCCCGACGCCCTCGTGCTGTGGGAGGCGCAGTTCGGCGACTTCGTCAACGGCGCCCAGACGGTCATCGACGAGTTCATCTCGTCGGCGGAGCAGAAGTGGGGCCAGTACTCCTCGGTCGTCATGCTGCTCCCCCACGGCTACGAGGGACAGGGCCCGGACCACTCGTCCGCGCGCATCGAGCGCTTCCTGCAGCTCGCCGCCGAGGACAACATGACGATCGCGCAGCCGTCGACCCCCGCGTCGTACTTCCACCTGCTGCGACGTCAGGCGTACGACCGCCCCCGCCGCCCGCTCGTCGTCTTCACGCCGAAGCAGCTGCTGCGCCTCAAGGCGGCCGCGTCCCCGGTCGAGGAGTTCACCCAGGGCACCTTCAGGCCGGTGATCGCAGACGCCGCCGCCGACCCCGCGAAGGTCGACCGCGTGCTCCTGTGCACCGGTCGCGTCTACTACGACCTCCTCGCCGAGCGCACCAAGCGCGGCGACGACCGCACGGCGATCGTCCGCCTCGAGCAGCTCTACCCGCTCGACGTCGAGGCGATCCGCGCTGAGATCGCGAAGTACGGTGACGCCGAGGTCGTGTGGGTCCAGGACGAGCCCGAGAACCAGGGCGCCTGGTCGTTCGTCCACATCAACCTGCCGGAGGACCTGCCGCGCGTGCGCGTCGTCTCCCGCCCGGCGTCGGCCTCCACGGCGGCCGGCACGGCGAAGAAGCACCAGGCCCAGCAGGCCGTGCTCCTCGAGCAGGCGTTCGCCCGCTGATGTCCGGCCCGTACTCGCGGACCTGAGCACCACGAAGGCCCCCTCCCACGGGAGGGGGCCTTCGTCGTCGTGAGTGGTCGCGCGTCGTGGGCTACTTCCGGCGGCAGCCCAGGTGCGGGGGCGCGGGTCTACCATCCGCCCGCTCGTTCCTCGCGGGCTCCCGCCAGACCCACCACGACCCGCGCCCCCGCACCTGGGCCACCACCTCGCCCGACCCCTCACCTGGCGCTCGCCCCGGCGCTCACCCCAGCGATCGCGCCTCGCCGGTCGAGTGCTCACCTGCCGCTCACCCGCCGCTTGGCAGGCGCTGGCCAGGGCGACGTCACCGCAGGGCGGGACCGGAGGGGCGGCGGCGGGTCGTGGCGGGTCTGGCGGGAGCGGCGCGAGGGACGAGCGCCGCGGATAGTAGACCCGCCGCCGCTCCTCCGGTCCCGACCGACCCCACCACGAGCACGCACCCGCCGCGACGGCCGCGACCCGCCGCGACCACACCTCACCAGCGGTCGTGGACCGCCGCCCGGATGTGCTCGTCGTAGATCTCGCGGATGCCCGACGCGAAGAGCGGACCGAGCACCTCGGCCGACCCTGCGACGGCGTTGGAGCGCGCCTGCTCGACGTTGCGCGCGCCGGGGATGACGGTCGTGACGCCGGGCTGCTGCCAGATCCAGGCGATGGCTGCCTGCGCCGGGGTGAGGTCCTGGGCCACGGTGTCGCGGACGAGGTCGGAGAACGTGCGGGCCGCCTCGACACCGGTCTCGAAGTCCACTCCCGAGAACGTCTCGCCGACGTCGAACGCGCTGCCGTCGCGGTTGAAGGTCCTGTGGTCGTCGTCCGCGAACGTCGTCTCGCGCGTGTACTTGCCGGACAGCAGGCCCGAGGCGAGCGGCACGCGGGCGATGATGCCCACGCCGGCCGCGGAGGCCGCGGGAAGCACCTCGTCGAGCGGCTTCAGGCGGAACGCGTTGAGGATGATCTGCACGGTCGCGACCCCGGAGCGCGCGATGGCGGTGAGCGCCTCGTCGACCGTCTCGACGCTCACGCCGTAGGAGGCGATCGCGCCCTCGGCGACGAGCGTGTCGAGCGCGTCGTAGACCTCGTCGCGCGAGTAGACGGCCGTCGGCGGGCAGTGGAGCTGGACGAGGTCGAGCCGCTCGGTCCGCAGGTTCGCGCGCGAGCGGTCGGTCCACTCGCGGAACTTTGCGAGCGTGAAGTTCTCGGGGTCCTGCGCCTCGCGGCGGCCCATCTTCGTGGCGACGGTGATCCCGTGCCCGGGGTTGTCGGCGAGGTAGGAGCCGATGATCTGCTCGCTGCGACCGTCCCCGTAGACGTCCGCCGTGTCGAAAAACGTCACCCCGGCCTCGGCGGAGGCGTCGAGCACCGCACGCGCGTCGCCCTCGTCGACGTCGCCCCAGTCGGCGCCGAGCTGCCACGTCCCCAGCCCCACCACCGAGACGAGCCGTCCCGTGCGTCCGAGCACACGTCGTTCCATCGTTCCTCCTCGTGCTGCGTCGGGCGCGCAGGTGCACGTGCCCGGGCACCGAGTCTGACGGGCGAGGGCCCATCGTGCACCCGCGCACGCCGAGTACCGTATGTGAGCGTGAACACCGACGCACCCTCCGGCGCACAGCTGCGCATCTCCCACGGCGACCACGCCGCCACGATCACCGAGGTCGGAGCGGCGGTGCGCGAGTACGCCGTCGCGGGCCGCCCCGTCTTCCTCCCCTTCGCCGAGGACGAGGTCTCCCCCGCGTTCAACGCCGCGGTGCTGCTGCCGTGGCCCAACCGCCTGCGCGACGGCCAGTACGAGATCGACGGCACGAGGTACCAGGTCCCCGTCACCGAGTTCGCGCGCAGCACCGCGCTGCACGGCCTCGCGTGCTGGCAGCGCTGGACGGTCGTCGAGCACACCGATGCCGCGGTGACGCTCGAGCTCCGTCTGGTCCCGACGCCCGGGTACCCGTTCGCGCTGGTCTCGCGCGTCGCGTACTCGCTGAGCGACGACGGGCTGCGCGTGCACGTGCGCACCACCAACGCCGGTCGCGGCACGGCGCCGTACGGGATCGGCTTCCACCCGTGGCTGTCTCCCGCCGGCGCGGACCTCGACGACTGCACGATCCGGCTCGACGCCGTCTCGCGCGTCACGACCGACGACCGCCTGCTGCCCACGGGGACGGAGCCGGCGTCGGGCACCTTCGACCTGCGTGAGACGCGCTCCCTGCAGGGTGTGGACCTCGACGACGCCTTCGTCGACGTGACGCGTGACGAGGACGGTCTGTCGTGGATCCGGCTCGGTGCGCCGGACGGGCGCACCGCGGCCGTGTGGATGGACGCGTCGATGGACACGTGGCAGATCTGCACGGGCGACCACGTGGGCGACGCCGCGTTCCGCCGGTCGGGCGTCGCGGCGGAGCCGATGAGCTGCATCGCCGACGCGTTCCGCACCGGGGACCGGCTCGTGCGCCTCGCGCCGGGCGACTCGCACGAGGTGACATGGGGCGCCAGCCTCCTCTGAGAAACGGGCCGGTGCCCGTGCGCGGCGGTCGCGCACGGGCACCGACACGCCGGGCGGACGGCCCAGGATCGACCGCGGCTCCCGGAGTCGGGGAGAATGACCCTCGTGGAGGACGCAGCACGTCGAGAAGTCCGGATCTGCGTCGTCGGCGACGAGCTGAGCGCCGGCGTCGGGGACGCTAAGGCCCTGGGGTGGTCGGGGCGCGTCGTCGCGCGCACGCGCTTCCCGCAGCCCGTCTACGTCTTCCCGCTCGCGATCCCCGGGGAGACGACGACGGCACTGAGCCAGCGCTGGGAGGCGGAGACCGCGCGGCGGTTCTCTCCCGAGCCCGACGTCGACAACCGGCTCGTCGTCGGTCTGGGTCGCCACGACCTCGACTCCGGCCTGTCCGTGGCCCGGTCCCGGCTCAACCTCGCGAACGTGCTCGACGTCGCGGAGTCACGGCGCCTGCCGACGTTCGTCGTCGGGCCGCCGCCGGGGCACCCGCAGGACGCGGACCGGCTCGCGGAGCTGTCGAACGCCTTCGCGGACGTCGCGAACCGTCGCCGCGTGCCGTACGTCGACACCTTCAGCCCGCTCGTGACCCACGAGCAGTGGCTCGCAGACCTGGCCCAGAGCGGCAACGGCTTCCCGGGGCAGGCGGGCTACGGCCTCATGGCGTGGCTCGTGCTGCACACGGGCTGGCACGCCTGGCTCGGCCTGCCCGACGACGCGCCCTGAGGCGGCGTCGTCGGGCACCGGGTCAGCCGCGCGAGACGGTGAGGTCGCCGGACACGGTGCTCGCCGAGACGTAGGCGCCGCCGGCGGTGGGGCTCTCGGCCGGACGGTCGACGTGGTCGATCGAGGTCGTGCGCTGCGCGGAGCTCTCGAGGCGTACGCCGTCGAGCACGGCCTTGCCGGTGACGCTGCGCGCCTTGAGGTTCACGGGAGCGCCGGCGCCAAGGCGCACGGCGACGTCGCCGGAGACCGTGCGGGCGTCGACGAGCGGCGTGCTCTCGCGCGCGACCACCTCGACGCCGCTCGTCACGGTCGTGACCGACACGCGGCCCAGCGACCCCGCCACGTTGACGGCGCCGGAGGCGGTGCTCACCCGGACGTCCCCGACGTGCTCGACGACGTCCACGGGCGCGGAGGCCGTCTTGACGGAGACGGGGCCCGTCGTGCCCTGGACGCGCACCGGGCCGGTGGCGGTGGTCACCGACAGGTCGGCCGTGGTGCCCGTGACAGTGGTGGCGGCACGCGCCGTCGTCACCTTGACGGGCACGTCGGCCGGGACGGTGACGCGCACGACGGCGCGGTCCTTGTCGCGCAGGCCCTTCGCGCGGTCGACGACACCCTCGATGCCGGCGAAGTCGTAGCCGATGCGCAGCTCGCCGTCGTGCGCGCTCACCTGCAGCGGACGCTCGGTGACGTCGCCGATCTCGACGTGCGCGCCGTCGGCGCGGTTCGGGTCCGCGACGACGTCGACGGAGCCGTCGGTCAGCTGGACGACGACGCGCCGCACCTCGGCGACGTCGACGGTCTGCGGGGTGGTGACCACCCAGGTCTCGGTGCTCATGCGATCTCTCCTCGTTCGGTGTTCGGTGTTCGGTGTTTGCTGTTTGGCGCTCGGTCGAGATGGTCGGTGTGCTGGTCGAGGTCGGGAGCCGGTCCTGCAGGTCTCGCGCGTCAGTCAGGGCAGGGTGGCCCGCACGGCCCTGCGCGCGCTGTCGAGCACGGTGCGCAGCGTGTCCACGGTGAGCTCGGTGACGACGCTCGACGCGTCGGCGCGGCGCAGGTCCGCGCGCACGTCCTCGCGGAAGCGGTGCACGAGCGCCTCGGCCTCCATGCGCCACGCGTACGACTCGCGCCGGCGGGGGTCGGGCTCGCCCTCGCGCGGACGCGCGCGCGCCGACTGCGCGGCGGCGGCGAGCTCGGCGCGTAGCCCTTGGAGCGAGCCCTGGACCTCGGCCCGCAGCGCCTGCGCGCGCTGCCGGACGGTCTCGGAGATGCCGTGCTCGAGCTGCGCGACGTCGCCGCGCCGCGCCTCGATCTCGGCGCGACCGGCAGGCGTGAGCTCGTACGTCGTCTTGCGTCCTTCGACGCTGCGCCGCACCAGCCCTTCGTCCTCGAGCCGTCCGAGACGGGGGTAGATGGTTCCCGCGCTCGGCCGGTAGGTGCCGCCGAAGCGCTCCGTGAGCTCGGTGATGAGCTCGTACCCGTGCTTGGGCCCGGCGTCGAGCAGCGCGAGGAGGTACAGGCGCAGCTCGCCGTGGGCGAAGACGGTGGCCATCAGCGGTCCACCGGCCCGCTCGGGGCGCTCGCCGCGCGAGGGCCGGGAGACCCCCAGGCCGGGGCGTCGTCGGTCGCGTGCCCGGTCGCGGCGGCCGCGCGGTGCTCCGCGTCGTCGCCGGGCGACCCGCGCAGCACCGTCACGTTCCCGGAGACGGCCGACACGCGGACGGGCGCCGCCGGTCCGTGCAGCGCCGGTCGGCTGAACACGCCCGCCGTGCCCCGCTGCTCCGTCCCGTCGACGAGGAGCCGGCCGCTCAGGCACCGGATCGCGTACGACATGGCGTCCGGGTCGGGCAGCCGCACGAGCACGTCGGCGGAGACGGCGCTCACGCTCACCTCGGACGGGGTCGTGCGCGTGTCGACCGTCACCGCGCCGGAGACGGACTCGAGCCGCAGCGAGCGCAGAGAACCCGTCGCCGTGATCCCGCCCGAGACGGACTCCATGCGGACCTCGCCGTCGTGCTCGCTCACGGAGACCTCGCCCGAGACCGTGTCGACGCGCAGCTCGCCCGCCGTGCGGCTGGTCATGAGCGAGCCCGTGACCGTGCCGACGCGCACACCGTGCCGGAGCCCCGCGACGAGGCCCTCGCCCTGGACGGTGACGACCTTGGCGCGCGTCGTGGCCGGGACGGCGACGTGCACGTCCGCCGCGTCCTTGCCGGTGTAGGTGCGGAAGCGCTCGACGAAACCCTTCCAGCCGGCCTCGTACGAGCCGTAGCCGATCCGCAGGGTCGTGCCGTCCACCGTCACCTCGAGCGCGCGTCCGGTCACGGAGTGCACCTCGACGAGGACGTCGGTCCGGGCAGGGTCGCCGTGGGCGACGACGTCGATGCGGCCGCCGATGACCGTCGCGTCGAGCAGTGCGACGTGCTCCACCCCGATCGTCCGCGGACCGGTGACGGTCCAGCTCTCGTGCGTCATCCTGCGCCCCGTCCTCTCGTCCACCGGGTCGCGCCCGGAGGCGGTCGGCGGTGCTGTCCTCGCACGGCTCTTCCCCGCGGAAGGTTGCGATATATCGCGTTTCCCGAGACACGATATATCGCGTTCGGGCGCAGGGCAAGGGGCGACGTGTGGGACGATGGGAGGCGGACCGGACCCGCCGCGGGCGGCCGTTCCCGCCGAGAACCCCCCGGGACGGCACTTCCCCAGACGATCAGGAGAACATCATGAGCAAGCGCGGACGCAAGCGTCGCAGCCGCAAGGGCAACGGCGCGAACCACGGCAAGCGCCCCAACGCCTGATCCCAGGCGCAACCACGAAGGGCCCGGACCGACATCGTCGGTCCGGGCCCTTCGTCGTCCGGAGGAGTCCGCGGCGGCGGGCTTCACCGGACAGCGCCTCAGCGCGTCTCGACCACCGTGGTGGTCGTCGTCATGACGACGAGCTGCGCGTGGATCCGCGCGCGCAGGCTGGCCGGCGCCTGCTCGTGGCACGAGCGGCGCACGAGCCGCTTCACGAGCTCCTCCACGCTCAGCTCGGCGAGGCACGGCGAGCAGTGCGCGACATGAGCGCGCATCCGCAGCTCGTCGTCCGCCGTCATCTCGGAGTCCAGGTACTCGTAGAGGTGCAGGAGGGCGTGCTCGCACTCCGACTCGCCCTCGGTCGAGTGCGGGATCGGCGTGACCGCCTCGTCCGTCGCCCGCAGGCCCGGCGTCCGGCTCTCTGACGTGCTCACGACCCACCTCCAGGAGCCTTCGCCCCTACCAGTCCTCGCTTCGCGGCGTAGTCGGCCAGCAGCTCTCGCAGCTGGCGCCTGCCCCGATGCAGGCGGGACATGACCGTACCGATCGGTGTCCCCATGATCTCCGCGATCTCCTTGTACGGGAAGCCCTCGACGTCCGCGTAGTACACGACCATGCGGCGGTCCTCGGGCAGCTCCTGCAGCGCACGCTTCACGTCCGTGTCCGGCAGGCGGTCCAGCGCCTCGGCCTCCGCCGACCGCAGCCCCTGCGACGTGTGCGACGCGGCGCGCGCGATCTGCCAGTCCTCGACGTCCTCGGCCTGCGACTGCTGCGGCTCGCGCTGCTTCTTGCGGTACGTGTTGATGAACGTGTTCGTGAGGATCCGGTACAGCCACGCCTTGAGGTTGGTCCCCGGGCGGTACTGGTGGAACGCCGCGAACGCCTTGGCGAACGTCTCCTGCACGAGGTCCTCGGCGTCCGACGGGTTGCGCGTCATGCGCAGCGCCGCCGAGTACAGCTGGTCGAGGTACTGCAGCGCGTCGCGCTCGAACCGCGCCGCCCGCGCGGCGTCGTCCTCCGCCGCCGGCGCGCGGTTCGTGTCGGTGTCGTCGTCCGTGCCGGTCGTCGCGGAGACGTCGTGCTCCGTCCCCTCGGGCAGCGCGGAGGTCGGCGTCGCGGACGGCACCGTCTCGGGGCTCCCGGGGATCTGCTCAGTCATCGACAACGAGCCTAGTCCCCTGTTCGTCAGGTTGTTCTCTGGGGCCGACCTCGCGGCAGCGCCGGCCGAGAAGGCCGCCACGAAGGCCTCGTCCGGGGAGGCCGGGGCGACCGCGGGGGTGGCGGTCGACCGGGCGTCGAGCAGGATGGTCACGAGGTGTGCAACCACCCTGCACGGCGACCCATTCCCGCGGTGCCCGCCGGACCGTCCCCGGCGCCCGGCACGGGGTGTGCCGCACGACCGACGTCGCTAGCGTGACGCCCATGACCACGACCGAGAACCCGTCCCGCTTCCTCACCCTCCTGCGCGAGCAGGTCGCGCACGAGCTCGACGCGCACCAGCAGTACATCGCGATCGCCGTGTGGTTCGACTCGCACGACCTGCCCCAGCTCGCCGCGCACTTCTACCGCCAGGCGGTCGAGGAGCGCAACCACGCGATGATGATCGTGCAGTACCACCTCGACCGAGACCTGCCCGTCGTCATCCCGGGCACGAGCGACGTGCGCAACGACTTCTCCTCCGTCGTCGAGCCGCTCCAGCTCGCCCTCGACCAGGAGAAGCAGGTCACGGCCCAGATCGAGGCGATCTTCCGTGCGGCGCGCGAGGAGGGCGACGCGCTCGGCGAGCAGTTCCTCCTGTGGTTCCTCAAGGAGCAGGTCGAGGAGGTCGCGTCGGCGACCACGCTCCTCACCGTCGCGCAGCGCGCCGGGGACAACCTGTTCGACCTCGAGAACTACGTCGCGCGCGAGACGATCGGCGACTCGGGCGAGTCCGCGGACGCGCCCGAGGCGGCGGGCGGTGCGCTCTGACCGGTCGCCTCGTCGCCTCGGGCGAGTCCGCGGACGCGCCCGAGGCGGCGGGCGGTGCGCTCTGACCGGTCGCCTCGTCGCCGGGCGCAGCGTTCCGGGCGCCACCGGGTGAGATGAGGGAGGGCGCGCGCGATCTACCATCCGCCCGCTCGTCCCTCGCGGGCTCCCGCCAGACCCGCCACGATCGCGCGCGCCCTCCCTCATCGCACCCTCGTCCGTAGCTCACCCTCTCCCCTGCCCCACCGTCGTCCCGCGCCTCCCTCGTCCCGCGCCCCGTGCCCGTCTCCCCACTCGTCCGTCCGTGGCGCCGTCGCCGGTGGCGCGCGGACCGTCGGCGCGGCAGGCTGGGACCGACACGCGACCGAAGGAGTACCGATGCTGCTGCGTCACCTCGCGAGGCCCATGCTGGCCTCCTGGTTCGTCTACGACGGCGTCCAGACCGCGCTCAAGCCGGCCGAGCACGTCCGCGCCGCGCGCAGCGGCGTCGAGCTCGTCGAGAAGGGCGCCGGCGTGGAGGCTCCGCTCAGCGACGCGCAGGTCACGGCGCTCGTCCGGGCGCACGGTGTCGCGACGGCCGTCGCGGGCGTGTTCCTCGCCGTCAGCAAGGCGCCCCGCACGGCGGCGCTCACGCTCGCGGCGCTCACCGTCCCGCTCGCCGTCGTCAACCAGCCGTTCACCGGCGGCGAGGCGACCCGGTCGGAGCGCACGCGCAAGTTCGTGGCCAACATCGGGGCGATCGGTGCCGCGCTCATCGCCGGGGCCGACTACGAGGGGCGGCCGGGGGTGCAGTGGCGGCTCGAGAAGGCGCGCCACGACCTGGCCCGGGCCAAGCAGGCCAAGCAGGACGCCGTCGTCGCGCGCGCCCAGGGCACGGCGAAGGGCGTCAAGGGGACGGCGAAGGGTGTCACGGGTTCCGCGAAGCAGGCGTCCGCCGATGCCGGGCGCGCCGCGCGGCGGGCGGCGAAGGCCGCTCGCGAGGCCGCCGAGCACGCCGCGAGCCTCACGGCGGGTGCCGTGCACGACGCCGGTGCGGCCGTCCGCTCGAAGGTCGCCTGACCGCGGGCGACGACGAGCGGGGCGGGCCGACCTCGTCCGCGGGGCGGCAGGGTCCGGCGTCGGGCCCTGCCCCTCCACTAGCCTGGGCACCATGACCGACCCGCGCCCCGCAGCCCCCGTCCCCGCCGAGGCGGAAGGGTGGGCAGCGCCGACGGTCGCCGGACCTCTCGACGCGACCGTCGAGGTGCCGGGCTCGAAGTCGCTGACGAACCGCCTCCTCGTCCTCGCGGCCCTCGCGGACGGTCCGGGTGCTCTGCGCGGCGCGCTGCGCAGCCGCGACGCCGACCTCATGGCGGCCGGGCTCCGCGCGCTCGGCGTGGACGTCACCGCGGGCTCGTCCCCGGCCGAGCTGCACGTCACGCCGGGTGCCCTGCGTGGTCCTGCGGAGATCGACTGCGGCCTCGCCGGCACGGTCATGCGGTTCCTTCCGCCCGTCGCCGCGCTCGCCGACGGGACGGTGCGGTTCGACGGCGACGAGGGCGCCCGCGTGCGACCCATGGGACCGGTCCTGACGGCGCTCCGCGCGCTCGACGTCGGCGTCACGGACGGGGACGGCGGGACGGCAGGCCCTCTGACGACCCTCCCGTTCACGATCCGTGGCCGCGGCCGGGTGCGCGGCGGGTCGGTCGACGTGAACGCGTCGGCGTCGAGCCAGTTCGTCTCGGGGCTGCTGCTCGCGGCCGCGCGGTTCGACCAGGGCCTGACGCTGCGCCACGTCGGCACGACCCTGCCGAGCATGCCGCACATCGACATGACGGTGGAGGTCCTGCGCGAGGTCGGCGTCGTGGTCGACGACTCGCGGCCGGCGATCTGGCGCGTCGAGCCCGGACCCATCACCGCACGCGACGTCCAGGTCGAGCCCGACCTCTCCAACGCCGGACCGTTCCTGGCGGCCGCGCTCGTCGCGGGCGGCACGGTCCGCGTCCCGGGCTGGCCGACCACCACCACGCAGCCCGGCGCGATGCTCGGCGAGCTCCTCACGGCGATGGGCGGTGCAGCGAGCCTCGAGGACGGCGTCATGTCCGTGACGGGCACGGGCGAGGTGCGCGGCGTCGACGTCGACCTCCACGCGGCCGGCGAGCTCGCACCGACGATCGCCGCCCTCGCGGCGCTCGCCGACTCCCCGAGCCGGCTGCGCGGCATCGCGCACCTGCGCGGCCACGAGACCGACCGCCTGGCCGCGCTCGCGACCGAGATCACGCGACTGGGCGGGCAGGCGGAGGAGACGCGCGACGGGCTCGTCATCACGCCGCGCCCTCTGCACGGCGCGACGTTCCGCACGTACCACGACCACCGGATGGCGACGTCCGCCGCCCTGATCGGCCTGCGCGTCCCCGGGGTCGCCGTGGAGAACGTGGAGACGACCGCGAAGACGCTGCCCGGGTTCGCGGGCATGTGGGAGCGGATGCTCGCCGGCGGTGCACCGGGAGCGGCCGCGCAGGGTGGCCCGGCCGCCCCCGCCGAGGGGGTGGCGGCCCGCTGATGGCACGCCGCGTCCCCGACGAGTCGGACTTCCGGTCCCGCCCCGGCAAGCGGGGCAGCCGGCCGCGCACCAAGCAGCGGCCCGAGCACGCGGACGCGGTCACCGGCTTCGTCACGGGGGTCGACCGCGGGCGGTACACGCTCCTGGTCGACGCGGACGGCCCTGACGAACGGGTCGTCGTCGCGATGAAGGCCCGCGACATCGGGCGCACGCGCGTCGTGTGCGGCGACCGGGTCGACCTCGTCGGTGACGTGTCCGGCGACGACGGCAGCCTCGCGCGCATCGTGCGCATCCAGGAGCGCAGCGCCGTCCTGCGGCGGACCGCCGACGACACCGACCCCTACGAACGGGTCATCGTCGCGAACGCCGACCAGCTCGTCGTCGTCACGGCGCTCGCCGAGCCCGAGCCGCGCACGCGCATGATCGACCGCTGCGTCGTCGCGGCGTACGACGCCGGGATGGACGTCCTGCTGTGCCTCACCAAGGCAGACCTCGCCGACCCGGCGCCGTTGCGGGCGCTCTACGAGCCGCTCGGCGTGTCGGTCGTCGAGACGCGACGCGTGCCGGACGGGCTCGCGCCGGACGGCTGGGTGATCGAGCCCCTCGACGCGGTCCGGGACGCGCTCGCCGGACGCACCTCGGTGTTCGTGGGGCACTCCGGCGTCGGGAAGTCCACGCTCGTCAACGCGCTCGTGCCCGACGCCCGGCGCGCCACCGGGATCGTGAACGACGTGACGGGCCGCGGCCGGCACACGTCGACCTCCGCCGTCGCGCTGCGCCTGCCCGGGGGCGGCTGGGTGATCGACACCCCCGGCGTGCGGTCGTTCGGGCTCGCGCACGTCGAGGTCGGGAACCTGCTGCGCGCGTTCGACGACCTGGACGACGTCGCGGCGGGGTGCCCGCGCGGGTGCACGCACCTCGACGACGCCCCCGACTGCGCCCTCGACGAGTGGGTCGAGGCGGCGCCCGACGACGAGACGCGTGCGGCCCGCGCCGCACGGCTCGAGTCGTTCCGTCGCGTGCTCACGTCGCGCACCGGCGCGGCCTGATCCCGGACCGGGGTGGCGACGCGGACCGCCCCGCCACCCCGACCGTCACGTCAGGCGCACTGGATGTTGACGGTGACCTGCTGGTTCGTCGCGATCTTGTGCCAGCCCGCGCCGGCGCTCGACGAGCCCCAGCCACTGACCGATGCGTGGCAGTACTGAGGGACGTAGAAGCCGTCGACGTCGACGCCCGACCACCAGCCGCCCGCGCTCTGACCCGCGCGGAGCGTCCCGGAGACGGCGGGAGAGGTCGACCACTGGGTCGTGTACTTCACGGGGAGCGCGGTGTGCGGGCTCGCCGTGACGCCTCCGCACATGCCGCCGACGCACTCGGCGGCCTGGGCCGGCGCCGGGCCGAGCACGACCGCGGCCAGACCGATCAGCGCGGACACGGACAGGGACGTCGCACGGAGGCGGTGACGGGATCGGGTGGTTGCAGGCACGGGAATCTCCTTCTGCTGCGAGGGTCTCGATGAGTGGGACGACGCGTCGACGCACGACGACGCTAGCCACAGGACCACGCGGACCGCCCCCGGGGACGAGAGAGTTCCGCGGGGGTTCAGCAGCGCGCCACCCCTCCGACATCTCCGGAGGTCCGGTCATCGACCGGTCACCCTGTGATGGCACGCAGTACACGTGGGCGCCATCCGCGGTCGGAAGAGTCGGCGCGGCTGCCGACCGGGCAGCGACACGACGACTCCGAGAGAAGCCGCCCTGTGAGAACACTGCACCGCAGACCGCGTTCCGCCCCTCCGCTGGTCACGCTCGTCAGCCTCGCGCTCGTCGCGTCCCTCACCACCGCACCCGGCGCCGTGGCATCGGCGCCCGCCGCCGGGGTGGCCGGCGCTGTCCCTGCGCTCACGACGGACCGGACCGGTGACCTCGACCTCCTGTCCGACCCGTTCCTCCAGCTCCCGACCGCCGACGGCGTCCGGGTGGTGTGGTTCACGGAGTTCGAGGGCACCGACAGCGTGACGCTCGTGGGCGACGGTGTCGCGGCCCTGACCGCGTCCCAGCTGGCCGTGGCCGCCGACGGGGGCGTCCCTGCGGGCGTCACGCGGGTCGAGGCCCGGACCACGCGGCTCTCCCGCGTCGCGGAGGACGCGTCGTCGCAGCTGCCGCCCGAGCTCAGGCCCGATGCCGCGGACGGGATCGTGGACCGTACCGTGTATCGCCACGAGGCGGCAGTGACGGGCCTCGAACCCGGCGTCTCCGTCCCCTACCGGGTGGTCAGTGCCGTCGGCGGCGCCGTCGCTGCGTCCGGGACCTTCTCCCTCCAGCCACAGCCCGCGCCCGGCGAGGGCAGCACGATCCTGCTGACGAGCGACCACCAGGCGATGGTGAACACGCCGGCGAACCTGCAGGCGGCCGCCCAGACGCTCGGTGACATCGATGCGGTGTTCCTCGCAGGCGACCTCGTCAACATCCCTGACCGCGCCTCCGAGTGGTTCGACGACACGCGGGGCAGCGCGTTCTTCCCGAGCCTGCAGGGCCGCGGTGGCCGGACCTCGACCGACGGGGCCGTCTACCAGGGGGGCCAGATCCTCCAGAACGCACCGCTGTACCCCGCCGTCGGCAACCACGAGGTCCAGGGCCGGCGTGCCGGCGCGAAGAGCCTCGGCGCGTCCTTCAACGCCCCCGTGCCCCGCGAGGTGGCGGAGGCGGAGTACGCGAAGGTCGCGGCGAGCGTCAACCCGGGCGACGACCCGGCCGTCGAGGCGCGATGGATCGAGGACAACTCGTTCTCGACCACGACCTACGAGGAGATCTTCACGCTCCCGGAGGACTCGCCCGGCGGCGAGACCTACTACGCGACGACCTTCGGTGACGTGCGGCTGGTCTCGCTCTACTCGACCCGGATCTGGCGCGGGACCGCCGCCCAGGCCGACCCCGCAGCGCGCACGAGCTCGTCCCGCTACCAGGAGGCCGCTGCGAACCTCGACGACCCGCTCGCCCAGGGTTACGGGGAGCACGTCTTCGAGGCGATCGACGCGTCGAGCGAGCAGTACGCGTGGCTGTCGGAGGAGCTGCAGAGCGAGGAGTTCACGAACGCCCGGTACCGCGTCGTGATCCTCCACGAGGGACCGCAAGGGCTGGGCGACAACATCATGCCCGTGTTCGCCGATCCGGTCCGGATCGAGGAGAAGGACGAGGCGGGTGCCGTCGTCGGCGTGCGCTACGAGTACCCGACGTCGGCGAACTCCCTGCTGTACGACCTCCAGCCGCTCCTCGAGGACGCCGGGGTCGACCTCGTCCAGAACGGCCACAGCCACCTCTGGAACCGGTTCGAGAGCGACAACGGGATCACCCACTTCCTCGAGACCTCGAACACGGGCAACACCTACGGGGCCTTCCACGCGCTGTCCGGCCGCTCCCGTCCGCTGCCGGGCGCGCCGTGGGACGCGGCGAACTACCTCGCGCAGGGCAACCCCGGTGGTCTCGCCCCGGTGGTCCCGACGGTGAACCCGCACCGGGCGTCCGACGGCACACCGCTCCCGTTCGTCCAGAGCAACACGAACGCGGTGTTCACGGCGCTCGACACGGCGACCGGCGAGGTCACGAGCTACGACCTCGACCTCGCCGCCGGCGGGAAGCCACGGATCCTCGACCGTTTCACGATCGGCCGACCGGCCGGGGACGGCACGGGTGTCGACCTCATGGTGAGCGTGACGGCCGAGTCGACCCCCGGCGAGCTGGTCTGGTCGGTCGCGAGCGACGCCCCCGTCGACCTGGGCGTGGCAGCTCCGGCAGGCGATCGCACGGCGGCCCACGGGACCCTGCACGAGGTGAGCGTCACCGACACGCGCCAGGGATCTCCCGCCTGGTACCTCACGGGTCAGGTCGGTGACTTCCGGTCGGGGTCGGGTTCCACGCTGGCCGCCTCCTCGCTCGGTTGGGAACCACGGCTCCTCCGCCCGGGTGGCGGCACGCGCCAGGGCGTCACCGTCGAGCCGGACCTGCTGGCCGGCAAGGGGCTCGCGACGCCGTCCGTCCTCGGGTCGGCGCCGCCCGGCCACGACCAGGGCACCGCTGTCCTCGGCGCGGAGCTCTCCCTCGAGGCGCCCGTCGAGGCACCGACCGGTCGCTACACGTCGACCCTCACGCTGACGGCGCTCGGCTGAGGATGACCGACAACACGGTGCGCGGGACCGGCGGGCGTCGCTCGCCGGTCCCGTACCTCATGCTCCTCGTCGCAGGCCTCGTCGGAGCGCTCTGGACCCCGCCCGCCGTGGCCGAGCCCGGACCCGAGGCACCTGACGGGACCGTCACCTGGGGAGTCCGTCCGGCAGAGACCGCTGAGGGCGTCGAACGCCCCACGCTGCGTCTCGAGGTCGAGCCCGGCTCCACCGCGGACGACGCCGTGGTGGTGTCGAACTACTCCGCCGAACCCCTCGGGCTCGCTCTCTACCCCGCGGACGTGCGCACCGGGCAGGACGGCACACCGGCCGCTGCGCTCGCGGCGGACGAGCCGGAGGGAGCCGCTGCGTGGGTGACGCTCGACGCGGCGACCGTGACCGTCGATCCGGGCGCCTCGGCGACCGTGCCGTTCCGGGTAGCCGTCCCGGCGGACGCGGAACCGGGTGACCACACGTTCGCGCTCCTCACGGCCTGGAAGGACGACCAGGGCGGCCTCTCCGTCGACCGTCGTCTCGGGACGGTCGTCGACGTGCGCGTAGCGGGCCCCGTCCGGCCCACGCTCGCGGTCGAGGACCTCCAGGTCCGTGCGGACGAGGCCCTCTCCCCGGCGTCCACCCGCGGTGTGACGCTGCGGTACACGCTCGTCAACAGCGGCAACGTCCGCGTGCGGGCGCAGGCGAGCGTGGAGCTGCGCGACCTCCTCGGGCGTGACGTCGGTGGCAGCCCGCCGACCACCACGACGGCCGCCCACGAGGAAGGTGTCGAGCTGCTGCCCGGGGACCGTGTGAGGGTGACGACCTCGATCGAGGACGTCGCGGCTCCCGCGCTCCACCTGCGCGCCCGGCTGACGGTCGCACCCGTCGTCGTGGACCGCGAGCCACCCTCGCCGGACCCTGTCCCGGCGATCGCCACGGCCGGGACGGTCGTCGTCCCGTGGGCGGCCCTCGCCGCGCTGCTCCTCCTCGCCGGCGTCCTGTGGGCGGTCCGCCGACGTCGACGCCGTGCGGCGCGCTGGGAGGCTCGCATCGCGGCGGAGGTCGAGCGTCGCGCTCGGCTCGGGGCCGCGACCCGCGAGCCGGAGCCGGTCGGCACGCCTCCAGGCGGCTGACGACGGCTCTGCCGCTGTCGCACGGGCAGGAGGCCCTGCCCTGCGAGGCGCGCGCACCATGCCGGGCGCCACCGCTACGGTGTGAGCCATGACGCCCCCCTCGACGCGGAGCTACGACGACGACCTGCGCCTCGCCCACGTGATCGCCGACCAGGTCGACGGCCACACGATGTCCCGATTCAAGGCGATCGACCTGCACGTGGAGTCGAAGCCCGACTCGACGCCGGTGAGCGACGCCGACCGCGCCGCGGAGGAGATCATCCGCGCCGGGCTCGGCCGTGCGCGGGGGCGGGACGCGATCGTCGGCGAGGAGTACGGCGAGACCGGGCACGGGTCGCGACGCTGGATCATCGACCCGATCGACGGGACGAAGAACTTCGTGCGCGGCGTGCCGGTGTGGGCCACGCTCATCGCGCTCGCCGACGGCGACGAGGTCGTCGTCGGTCTGGTCTCCGCCCCCGCCCTCGGCCGCCGCTGGTGGGCCGCGAAGGGCACCGGCGCGTGGACCGGCAAGTCGCTCGCCGCCGCGTCGCGCCTCCAGGTGTCCGCGGTCTCGCGGTGGGAGGACGCGTCGCTCGCCTACTCCTCGCTCACCGGCTGGGAGGAGCGCGACCGCCTCGACCCGTTCCTCGACCTCATGCGGGGTGCGTGGCGCACGCGCGGCTACGGAGACTTCTGGTCGTACATGCTCGTGGCCGAGGGCGCCGTCGACGCCGCCGCCGAGCCCGAGCTCGAGCTCTACGACATGGCCGCGCTGGTGCCGATCGTCACCGAGGCGGGCGGGCGGTTCACGTCGCTCGACGGCGCCCAGGGCCCCTGGGGCGGCAACGCCGTCGCGACGAACGGTCTCCTCCACGACGAGGTGCTCGGCCGCCTGGGCTGAGGCCGGCGGGTGCCGGTCGTCCGGCGGGTGCCGGTCGTCCGGCGGGTGCGGGTCGTCGCCGCCTCAGGCGCGCGGGACGTCGGGGATCTCCGACCAGTCGTACCAGAGCAGGTCCCGCTCGGTGACCCGGTCGAGCGCCGAGTCGAGAGCCGCGTCGGCGTCGGGCCCGTCACCGTCGGCTGCCGTGAGCACGGCGTCGACGTCGGGGGCTGCCTCGGGCTCGTCGACGTGCACGCACACGATCGGGACGTCGGGCACGGTCCGCACGACCTGGACCGCGCTCGGCGCCGGTTCGTCATCGTCACCGGACGCGGCATCGACGACCTGGACCGCGTCGTCGGGCACCTCCAGCGTCACGACGAGCCGCTGCCGCGGCGCGTCCGGCCGGGACGCGACGAGCGCGAGCGAGTCGTCGGCGGCCTCGAGGGCCGCTGCGTACTCGAGCCCTTCCTCGTCCTCGTCGGGCAGGGACCGGACGAGGGCCGACGTCACGGCGTGCGCGCCGCGCGGCGCCACCGTCCAGAGCGCGGCGTCGTCGGTGACGGTCGCGGCGTCGAGCTCGTCCAACGTGGCAGGAAGATAGATGCGCATGGCCTCAGTGTGCCGTCTCGAGGTGCCCGGTGCTGGCCACGGGTGCGGGCGTCGCGGCCCGCACGTGCGCGGCGAGACGCGCGAGGGCGCGGCGTGCCGGGCTCGCCGGTGCGACCTCGGCCAGGACCCGTCCCTCGCGCAGCGCGAGGTCCAGCGACCGGTCCTCGGGGACGGCCTGCAGGTCGTCCACGCCGGCGTACCGTGCGAGCGCCTCGCGCACGGCGCGCTCGGGCCGGGGCCCGACGACGGCGGACCGCACGCGGTTCACCACGACGACCCGCAGCGCCCCGGCCGCGGCGCCCGTGTCGTTCAGCTCGTCGAGTGCGCGCACGAGCCGCTGGAGGGAGACAGGGTCCGCTCCCCCGACCACGACGACCGTGTCGGCGGCCCCCAGCGCGCTGAGCGTGGCGGCGTTGCGCTGCGGCGCCCGCGTGTCGTACGTGAGGAGCTCGTCGCTCTCGAGGGAGAACCCGCAGTCGACGACGGTCCAGTCCGCGACCGACCGCGCCACGTCCCACACGACGTCCAGCGACGACCCCGGCAGCTCCGGCCAGCGCGCGGCCCGCGCGAGCCCGGTGAGGACCTGGAGGCGTGGGACGACGGTCGGCGCGAGCGCCTGGAGGCCTGCGGCGTCGAGCGCTCCGTGGCCCGCGCTGCGGGCGGCTGCCGCGAGCCCTGGCGACTCGTCGAGCATCCCGAGGTGCTGGGCCACCGAACCGCCGTACGTGTCCGCGTCGACCAGGAGGACACCGGACTCCGGGCCCGTCGGCGCGACCGCGGGCAGCTCGACCTCCGACGGGCGACGGTCGCGCCGCGACCCGCGGCGCGGGGACGACGGCGGTCCGGCGAGCTCGGCGGCCAGGTTCACCGCGAGGGTCGTGCGCCCGGGCGCACCCGTCGGCCCCCACACCGCCACGACCCGCCCGAGGCGGCGCGCCGGCACGACGCCGACCGACGCCGGGACCGGTGGCCCGGACGGGCCCTCGGGAGCCACGGCGACCGGCACGGGGCGCGCGACGACGGCGCGCACGGCCTCCCGGAGCGAGTCTGCCGACGCGGCGAGGTCGACGACGACGTCGACCCCGAGCGCCCGTAGCCTGCTCTCCTCCCACGACCCCACAGGCGCCAGGCCGACGACTCGGACGCCGTGCGCGTGCAGCTCACCGACGGCCTCCCGGTCGAAGGCGGGCAGGTCGGCGGACACCACGCCCACCTGGCCCGCACCTGCCGCTGCCGCGGCGCGCAACTCGACGACGTCGGCGCAGCGTCGCGTCACCTGGAGCCCGGGCGCGTCGAGCGCGGTCACGACGTCGGCCTCGAAGGGCCCCCGGACCGCGCAGAGCACCGTGGCGACGGCGGTCGCCCCGCTCATCCCGCACCGCCCACGGGGACGACCGCGATCGACCCTTCTCCCGCCACGGCGCCGAGCACCGTGGCGAGGTCGTCGGACGCGACGAGGACGTGGATCGTCACCGGCCCGCCGGCGACGAACGTGCCACCGGCCTCGTCGATCTCGGCCACGGTGACTCCCTCGACCAGCACCGCCGGTCCGGGCTCCGCGACCGGAGCGTCCTGCGCACCGGTGGCGGACGGCGCGGGCGGCACGTGCCACAGGTCGACCGCGGCCCCGGCCACGATGCGGTCGGACAGCCCCGACGTGACGGGCACGGCGACCGTGCGCAGCGTGAGGTCGTCCGCGGCCCCCAGCGCGCTCGCCGGGACGAGCTCGCCCGGCTCGACCGTCCGGAGCACCACGGCGTCCTCGGGGACGCCGTCGGCGGCGAGCAGGTAGTCGTCCGTCCCGCTGCCGAGCCGGACCTCCACCGCGCGCAGGTCCTGCGCGCTCACCCGGTCGCCGGGCGTCAGCACCGCGTCGGCCGCGTACACGGCGTCGGTGTGCCCTGCCGCGGCGACGGCCCAGGAGCCGAGCGCGACGGACGCGGCGACGACGACCAGGCCGACGAGAAGCCGCGGGTCACGCCAGGTCGGCCGCCGCAGCCGAGTGGCTGTGCGGGGAGGCGAGAGCGTCGCCGTCGTGTCGCGCGAAGGGCGTTCCAGGGTCGTCGTCATCGAGTCCCGTCCGTGGTCGTGTG
This sequence comes from Cellulosimicrobium sp. PMB13, assembly GCF_051294865.1. Lineage (NCBI taxonomy): Bacteria > Bacillati > Actinomycetota > Actinomycetes > Micrococcales > Promicromonosporaceae > Cellulosimicrobium > Cellulosimicrobium sp. PMB13. The sequence goes on from NZ_CP145910.1 coordinate 4,055,798, forward strand.
CGAGGTCCTGCACCTGCTCGAGCCCGCGGCCGGCGGCCGCCCGTCCATGATCGTCGCTGCCGCGACGCCGCGGGGAGGGCTGTGGACAACGTCGGTGCCTCGTCGGCCCCGTGCCAGACTTGCGGCATGGCCCAGCGCTTCCTCACCCTCGCCGACGTCACGGAAGAGCTCAACATCTCCGCGGCGCAGGCGTACGCGCTCGTGCGGTCGGGCGAGCTGCCCGCCATCCAGGTCGGCGGACGCGGCCAGTGGCGCGTCGAGGCCAGCGAGCTCGAGGGCTACATCCAGCGCATGTACGCGCAGACCCGCCAGCGGATCGAGGCCGGCGAGTTCGACGGCTGACGTCGCCACGCGGCCGCGCTGGCGTCGAGCCTCTCGGCCTGACCTCCCGGACCTCTCCGAACGCTCCCCCTGCGTCGTGATCATCGTGCGGCGCCACCCGGCCAGGAGTCGCTGACGCACAGCAGCGCCGCATACGGGACCGACCGGGTCCCGTGCCGCGCCCCCGGGGAGACCTCCAGGTCGACGTGGTCCTTGCCCACGCGCGAGATCCAGCCCGGGTACGCGGCGGTGTGGACCCGCACCTGCACCGGTCGACGGTCGCGCATGAGGGCTCGCAGGACGTGTCCCAGACCGAGCCGCTCGGCGCGCTCGGTGGTCGCGGGACGCGCGAACCTCCCGAGCCCGGTGACGGCAGCGACGGCCCCCGACGGCACGAGGTGCTGACGCTGCTGCTCCTCCACGAGCACCCAGTCCGTGGCAACGTCACGGACCACACCGGTGACCCGGGACCCGTCCCGCAGCTCCAGCGTGACGGTTCCCTCCGCCCCGCGGAGGCGCTCGACGAGAGAGACGGTGGCGTGCTCGGCGCGCGTCAGGTCGGCCACCGCGCCGGTCAGCTCGGCGCGCTCGGCGGCGGCCAGCTGCGCCGCGAGGTCGTCGAAGAGGGCGTCCCACCGCACGCGCACACGGTAGCGGGCGGGGCACCAGGACAGGTCCGCCCCGTCCACATCGCAAGAACCCCCTGGACACCGACAACAAGCTGCACTTAGATGGCGTTACCAGCATCAAACTCCATCAAACGACATCGAAGCACCGAGATCGACTCGCCGAACGCTTCGCGGCGGTGAGCACCAGGGGGACACATGGCACGGCGGACCGACCAGCGATCACGACCCGACGAGCCGGCAGCACGCGGCGGCGGTGGCGGTCACGGGGGCTGGACGCTCCTGGCCCTGCTCGCGGTCATGTCCGGGGCGGCCGCAGCCCTCACGGCACGGGCCCTGCACGTCGCGGAGACGCTGCCCACCACGCGGTTCGAGGTCTACCTCGAGCTCGCGGCGGTCGCCGTCGGGGCGTTCGTCGCCGCCTGGGTCGCCCTGTGCAGCGCGCTGGCGATCGGTTGCGTGGCCGTCCGGGCGGGTGGGCGCACCTGGTCCGCCGGTGAACGGATGATCGCCCGCCACGCCCCCGCGGTCGTGCGCCGGGCGGCGCGCATCGGCGTGAGCATGACCGTCGGTGCCGGGCTGGTCCTCGGCGCCGGGACCGCCCACGCGACCGAAGGCCCCGACGAGGACCGAGCACCGGTCGTCGCCGTCGACCTCGGGTGGCGCGCATCGGCTCCGGAGGTCGCGCCAGGGGCCGTGGCAGGAGGACCGGGAACGTCCACGGCCGACCACGGCACGGACGGCCGGCCCGGCGACGCCCTGCCGTCCCGTGGCACGGCAGCCACCCCCGGCGACGCGACCGCTCCCACCCCGGTGCCGCCCAGCACGAGCAGCACGCGTGCCGCGCCTGCAGCCGACGGCGCTCCCACCTCCTCCGCGCTCCCCGTCGAGGCGGCACCGGGGGCACCGAGGACCGACGGACCTCGGTCCCCCGCGTCCGGCCAGAGCAGCCCTCCTCGGCAGGAGTCCGGGCACGCGACCACCCACCGCGTTCCCACGACCGACACTGCTCCACGTCCCAGCGTCGCGGACGCCCGGACCACGGCGGTCCGCCCCGCGTCGTCGCTGCCCGCCGCGGAGCGGGACGCCGCGCTCACCGTCACCCGCGAGCTGCCCCCGTCCGGCACCGAGGTCGTGGTGCTGCGGGGCGACACGCTCTGGGGCATCGCCGCCCGGTCGCTCCCCGCCGACGCCACCGACGCCGACGTCGCCGCGGCCGTGCGGCAGTGGCACGCGGCGAACGCCGCCGCCATCGGCGACGACCCCGACCTCATCCGACCCGGCCAGGTGCTCGTCGCACCGTCGGCGTGACCCCCGTCCCGAACGACCGAAGGAGCCGACGATGACGACGACGAGCGTGGTCGACCCCCAGACCACCGCGACGGCACGCTCCACGAGCGTCCCGACCGAGGCGAGCGGCGCCCGGCTGCTCCGGTGCGTCGGTGAGACGCCTGCGGCGACCGTCGACGTCCGCGACCCTCGGGCGCGCGTCCCGCGGCACGTGGTGCACGGTCGGCCGCTGGTCCCCACGACCTCGGTGCCGCTCCCGGACCCGACACCCCTGTGCTGCGCCGTGGTGAGGGCTGCCGTCGAGGTGGTGCGCGGGGACCGCACGGTCCAGCAGCTCGCTCGGTGGGTGACTCCCGAGATCTACGAGGCGCTCGCGCGCCGCGCGCGGATCGTGCTCGACGCGGGTCTCGCTCCCGACACGGCGACACGACCCGTGACGGTCCGACGCGCCCGCGTCCTGCGCCTCGGGTCCGAGGTCGCCGAGGCGACGGTGGTCGTCGACGACGGCGACAGGGTGCGGGCGGCCGCCGCCCGGCTCGAGGTGCGGCGCGGGACGTGGCGCGTCGTCGCGCTCGAGATCGGGTGACCTTCCGCACCGTCCACGTGGTGCGCCTGGTCAGACGCCACGAGGGGCGGTCGGAAACCGACCGCCCCTCGTGCTCGTGGGTCGAGGCGCGTCCTGCGACCCGGGTCCGTCACGCCTCGTTCTGACCGTGGCAGACCTTGTACTTCTTGCCCGAGCCGCACGGGCACTGCGCGTTGCGCGGCGTCCCGGGGAACGTCCGGCCGTCGCTCTCGACGGCGGTCGCCTCCCCGTGCAGCGCGCGGCGCGACCGGCGACCGGCGTCGCCCGTCACGACCGCGGCACCCGTGCCGTCCTCGCTCGGGGCGCTGTACGAGAGCGGCACCTGACGCTCGGGGCCGTCGAGACCCTTCGCGATGAGCGTGCCGGTACGGTCGCCGGACGCTGCCGGCGCCGCCACGGGCGCACCCTCTGCGGCGGCCGCCTGCACGGGCGCCTCGTCGACCGAGGACTTCGCCACCGACGGAGCCTCCGTCGGCGCGTCCTCGACGGTCGCGTCCTCCACGGCGTCCACGGTGGCGTCCTCGACGGGGGACGACGCCGGGGCGGGCCGCGTCGCCGACGCCTGGGCCGCGGCGGCGAGACCGGCGGTCGCACCTGCGGTGGCAGCGCCCGCAGCACCGCCGAGGGCCTGGCCCGCCGCGGACTGCGCCGCCTGAGCCGCCTGCGCGGCGTCGATCACCGCGGGCTGGCCCTGTGCCGCGCCGGGCTCGGCGACCTTGACCTCGAGGTTGAAGAGGAAGCCGACGGTCTCCTCCTTGATCGCCTCGGTCATCGCCTGGAAGAGCTGGTAGCCCTCGCGCTGGTACTCGACGAGCGGGTCACGCTGGGCCATCGCGCGCAGCCCGATGCCCTCCTTGAGGTAGTCCATCTCGTAGAGGTGCTCGCGCCACTTGCGGTCGAGGACGGAGAGCGTCACGCGCCGCTCGAGCTGGCGCATGTTCGCCGAGCCCAGCTGTTCCTCGCGGTTCTCGTAGGCGATGCGGGCGTCGGACAGGATCTCCTCGAGCAGGAGCTCCTGCGTCAGGCGCGTCGCCCCGCCGGCCTGCTCGACGACCTCGTCGACCTCGATCGAGATCGGGTAGACGGCCTTGACCGCGGTCCACAGCGCCTCGAGGTCCCAGTTCTCGGGGTTGCCCTCGGCCGTCGCGGCCTCGACGTAGGCGGTGATCACGTCGGTGAGGAAGTGCTGCACCTGCTCGTGCAGGTCCTCGCCCTCGAGCACGCGGCGACGCTCGTCGTAGATGACGGTGCGCTGACGGGACAGGACGTCGTCGTACTTGAGGACGTTCTTGCGGATCTCGAAGTTGCGCGACTCGACCTGGCCCTGCGCGCTCGCAATGCCGCGCGTGACCATCTTCGACTCGAGCGGGACGTCGTCGGGGAACCCTGCGCGGTTCATCATCGACTCGGCGAGACCCGAGTTGAACAGCCGCATGAGGTCGTCCTGCATCGACAGGTAGAACCGGGACTCGCCCGGGTCGCCCTGACGGCCGGACCGACCGCGGAGCTGGTTGTCGATGCGGCGCGACTCGTGGCGCTCCGTGCCGAGCACGTAGAGCCCGCCGAGCTCCTTGACCTCGTCGTGCTCCGCCGCGACGGCAGCCTTCGCCTTCTCGAGCGCGTCGGGCCACGCGGCCTCGTACTCCTCCGCGTTCTCCGCGGCGTCGAGCCCCCGGGCGGCGAGGTCGGCGACCGCCATGAACTCGGCGTTGCCGCCGAGCATGATGTCGGTGCCTCGACCGGCCATGTTGGTCGCGACCGTGACCGCGCCCTTGCGGCCGGCCTGCGCGACGATCGCGGCCTCGCGCGCGTGCTGCTTCGCGTTGAGGACCTCGTGCGGGACGCCCTGCTTCTTGAGCTTGGACGACAGCAGCTCGGACTTCTCGACGCTCGTCGTGCCGACGAGCACCGGCTGACCGTGCGCGTGGCGCTCGACGATGTCCGCGACGACGGCGTCGAACTTCCCGTCCTCGTTCTTGTAGACGAGGTCGGCCTGGTCCAGGCGCTGCATCGGGCGGTTGGTCGGGATCGGCACGACCCCGAGCTTGTACGTGCCCTGGAACTCGGCCGCCTCGGTGTCGGCCGTACCCGTCATGCCCGCGAGCTTCGAGTACAGGCGGAAGTAGTTCTGCAGCGTGATCGTGGCGAGCGTCTGGTTCTCGGCCTTGATCTGCACGCCCTCCTTGGCCTCGATCGCCTGGTGCATGCCCTCGTTGTAGCGCCGGCCGGCCAGGATGCGTCCCGTGTGCTCGTCGACGATCATGACCTCGCCGTTGAGCACGACGTAGTCCTTGTCGCGCTTGAAGAGCTCCTTCGCCTTGATGGCGTTGTTGAGGAACCCGATGAGCGGCGTGTTGAGCGACTCGTAGAGGTTGTCGATACCGAGGTAGTCCTCGACCTTGGCGATGCCCGGCTCGAGCACGCCGACGGTGCGCTTCTTCTCGTCGACCTCGTAGTCCGCGCCGGCGTTCAGGCGGCGCACGACCTTCGCGAACTCCCCGAACCAGCGGTTCGTGTCGCCCGAGGCGGGGCCGGAGATGATGAGCGGCGTGCGGGCCTCGTCGATGAGGATCGAGTCGACCTCGTCGACGATCGCGAAGTTGTGGCCTCGCTGGACGAGGTCGTCGGTGGACCACGCCATGTTGTCGCGCAGGTAGTCGAAGCCGAACTCGTTGTTCGTGCCGTACGTGATGTCGGCGGCGTACTCCTCGCGGCGCTGCGCGGGCGTCTGACCGGACAGGATCACGCCCGTCGTGAGCCCGAGGAAGCGGTAGACGCGGCCCATGAGCTCGCTCTGGTACTTCGCCAGGTAGTCGTTGACCGTGACGACGTGCACGCCCTTGCCCTCGAGCGCGTTGAGGTAGGCGGCCGTCGTCGCGACGAGCGTCTTGCCCTCACCGGTCTTCATCTCGGCGATGTTGCCGAGGTGCAGCGCGGCCCCGCCCATGAGCTGGACGTCGAAGTGGCGCTGCCCGAGCGTGCGTCGCGCCGCCTCCCGGACGGTCGCGAAGGCCTCCGGCAGGATCTCGTCCAGGGTCGCACCGTCGGCGAGGCGAGCCTTGAAACGGTCCGTCTCCTCCCGCAGCTCCTCGTCGGTGAGATCCTCGAAGCTGGGCTCCAGCTTGTTGATCTGGTCGGCGATGCCGGACAGCTTCTTGAGGATCCGGCCCTCGCCGATGCGAAGGACCTTGTCGAGGATCGAAGGCACGCAGAACTCCCGTATCGATCGCGTCCCGTGCCGGACGGCGCGGGAAGGCCGCTGCTCCTCACCGCGGGCGCGCGGGTCGGGCGTCGGCAACGTCACACAACATCGTAGGGGAGCCAGAGGCCTCGTGGTCCCGCGCGCGTTTCGCCCACGACGAACCGTGCCCGTCCCACCGAGGCCCTCGCTCGCCGCGTCCGGCCGCCCGTAGGCTCGGGCCGTGGCTCACGTGCTCGTGACGGGGATGTCCGGCGTCGGGAAGTCCACGGCGCTCCGTGGTCTCGGGGACCGGGGCGTCGACGTCGTCGAGACCGACGACGGCGACTGGTGCGTCCTCGGCCAGGTGCCGGGTGCACCGCGTGGCACGGTCGACCGCGTGTGGCGCGAGGAGCGGATGACGGCCCTGCTCGACGACCGCGCGGGGCGTCCGCTCGTCGTGGCCGGCACGGTGCCGAACCTGGGGCGGTTCCTCGACCGGTTCGACGCCGTCGCGCTGCTGACGGCACCGCTCGACGTCATGCTCGACCGGGTCGCCCGACGGACGACCAACCCGTTCGGCAAGGACGAGGCCGAGCGCGAGCGGATCGTCGCCGACACCCGCGCCGTCGTGCCGCTCCTGCGCGCGGCGTGCACCCACGAGATCGACACGAGCGTGACGCCGCCCGACGACGTCGTCCGCCGGCTGGAGGAGCTCGCCCTCAGACGGTGACGCCGCTCGCGACCTCTGCCGCCAGTGCCGGCGCGAGGTCGCCGGAGGGTGCGACCTCGACCTCGGGCACGCCGAGCCACGCGCCGAGCACGCGCAGCTCCGCCGCGAGCCGTGCGGGGGTCTCCGGCCCGGCCGCCTGCTCGCGGTGCGCGGACAGCACGCGCAGCACGCCGGCGCGGCGGTCGGCCTTGAGGTCGACGCGCGCCGTGAGGACCTCGCCCTCGAGGAACGGGAGCACGTAGTAGCCGTGCACGCGCTTGGCCGCCGGGACGTAGATCTCGATGCGGTAGTGCACGTCGAACAGCCGCTCCAGGCGGGTGCGTTCGAAGACCAGCGGGTCGAACGGGTTGAGCAGCGTCGCGGCGGTGGCACGTCGCGGCAGCGCGGCGTCGGCGTGCAGGTAGGTCGGCTCGTCCCAGCCCCGCACGGCGACGGGCCGCAGCGTCCCTGCCTCGACCAGCTCCGCGAGCGCCGTGCGCACGGCCGGCCCCGCGAGCCGGAAGTAGTCCTTGAAGCAGCGCAGCGTCCCGACGCCGTGGGCACGGGCGCCGATCTCGAGGAGCTGCCGGACGGCGTCGGCGTCCGCGACCGGTGCGGCCGAGACCACCTCGGGCGGCAGGACGCGTTCCGTGAGGTCGTAGCAGCGCTCGAACGCACCGTTCCTCCGGGCCGAGGTGATCTCGCCCGTGAAGAAGAGGAACTCGAGCGCGCGCTTGGCGACGGTCCAGTTCCAGCCCCACTGCGACCGGTCGCGCGGGTGGGCGCGCCCCTCCTCCTCGAGGATCGCGTGCACCTCGCTCGCCGTGACCGGCCCACGTTCGGTCACGAGGCGCCGCACGTCCTCCACGGTCTCGGAGTGGCTCATCTCGACCGCGCTGATGGTGCCCCAGGCCTCCGTGCGGTAGCGGCGGCGCCTCCACTCGAGCAGGGGCCAGGTGGACGGCGGGACGTACGACGCGACATGGGCCCAGGTCTCGACGAGCCGACGCGGCGCCCGCCCGGCCGCACGGTCCAGCAGCGCCGTGTCATACGGCCCGAGCCGCGCGTACAGCGGCATGAGGTGCGCACGGGCGAGCACGTTGACGGAGTCGATCTGCAGCAGACCGAGCCGGTCGATCACGCCCTGCACGTGCCGCATCGTCGGCACCCCCGCGCGTCCCTCTCCCCCGGCCCCGCCGAACGGGCGCGGCCGGTGCAGCCCTTGCGCCGCGAGCGCGACCCGCCGGGCCTGGGACAACGACATCGTCTCGACGGTGACCACCCCCCGATCCTGCCCGGCCCCACCCACACGCCTCTCGCCCGCCACCGCGACCCCCGCGAAGTAGAACCCCAGGTCTCGACGTAGAACTCGCGGAGCTCTACGTCGAGACCTGAGGTTCTATCTCGTCACTTGCCGCTCGCCGACCGGAAACCCGGGCGGACGACGAGGTGAGGGTGGCAGCACAAGACGAGGTGAGAGTGGCAGCAGAGGACGAGGTGAGAGTGGCAGCAGAGGACGAGGTGAGGGTGGGCGCGCGCGACCGTGGCGGGCCTGGCGGGAGCCCGCGAGGAACGAGCGGGCGGATGGTAGGTCGCGCGCGCCCACCCTCACCTCGTCCGGAGGCGACCGGAGCGCCTACCCTCACCTCGTCCGGAGCCGACCGGAGCGCCCACCCTCACCTCGTCCGGAGCCAACCGGAGCGCCCACCCTCACCTCGTCCGGAGGCGACTCAGGACCGCAAGTGGTCCACGAGGGTCAGGCGGACTTCTCGGCCTTCACCTCGGCGCAGTCGCACGACGTGTCGAGCGCGACGACGCCGTAGGTCCAGCCGCGTCGCCGGTACGCGACGGAAGGGCGCGCGGTCTCGACGTCGACGAAGAGGAAGAAGTCGTGGCCGACCATCTCCATCTCGTAGAGCGCGTCGTCGACCGTCATGGGTTCGGCGCTGTGCAGCTTCTGGCGGATCACGACCGGCGAGTCACCGTCGCCGAGGGGCGTCTCGACCGCTTCCCCGGGCTCTGAGGGCGACGTCGGGGTCGGTGCCGGTGGCGCGGCGTGCGCCACGGGGTCGTAGGGACGGACGTCGACGGGCGGCACGACGGTGTGGTTCCGGTGGTCCTTGCGACGGTCTCGCACGCGGCGCAGGCGCTCGGCGAGCTTTTCCATCGCGAGGTCGAGGGCGCCGAACCGGTCGTCGGCCGCAGCCTCGGCCCGGACGACGGGCCCCTTGGCGCGCACCGTGAGCTCGACGCGTTCACGGACCCCGGAGAGCCTCGGGTTGTTCTCGTGGGTGACCTCGACGTCCACGCGCTGCGCCGTGGGCGCGAGCTGCTGGACCTTCGCGAGCTTGTCCTCCGCGTGCTGCCGGAAGCGGTCGGCCACCTCGGTGTGCCTGCCGACGACGACGATCTCCATGTGAGCCTCCACGAGGGTAGTGACGCCCGTTGCGCGAGCGTCGGTCCGGATCTGGTAGGGCACCGTGATCGGTGCCGGTGGTCTACCACCTCCTTGCGACGCCGGGGCGTCCCGCTCGGCGGGCTCGCGCGGCGACCGGCACAGGCGTCCTGTGCACCCGGTCCCCGCGGCGACTGGCCCTCAGCGTAACCCCCGCTGCAGGGTGTCGGCAGTCCCAACGGAAGGTGAACACCGGGACGTTCGTCCGTCGGCCCCGGGACCCGCGGGACCGCGCCACGAGGCGTTCACGACTCCCGCCGCGGCGACGGTGTCGCGGCGAGGACGAACGCCCCGACCACGGGGATCCCTGCTCGGGCGAGGGCCTTCTCGCACGCGGCGAGCGTCGCGCCGGTGGTGAGCACGTCGTCGACCAGGAGGACCGACGGCGCGGGCCTCAGGACGCGTCGCACCCGTGGCGCCCGCGCGAGCTCCACGGCGCGGAGCCGGTCGCCGCGGGCCCGTGAACCGAGCCCCACCTGGTCGCGCGCCCGCCCCCGCTGGACGAGGAGGCGCGCGGAGCGGGCCGGCGCCGCCAGCCCTGCGGCGAACGCGTCCGCGAGCCCTGCCACCGGGTCCCGACCGCGCGCCCGGCGGGCGGCCCTGCTCGTGGGCGCGGCCGCGACGAGCACCGGCCCCGCGGGAGCGAGGACCGGACGCAGCCGCTCGCCCGCGCGTCGGGCCGCCGCGCGCAGGGGCGCGTCGAGGTCCGCCCGGCCACGGTCCTTCCACGCCACGACGACGTCGCGCAGGCCGCCCGCGTAGTCGGCGAGCGCCCACACCGGGAGCGGGCCGACGTCGTCGAGCCGGTCGAGGCGCGGTGCGGTGGCCTCGCACCGCCACGGCGGGGCGCTCAGCGCGGCGAGACAGGGTGAGCACCAGCGGACGTCCGGCGTGCGGCACGCGGGGCACGCCACGGGCAGGGCGAGGCGTGCGACGTCGTGCACGCCGCGCCCCAGCACGGCGAGAAGGGTCAGGGCACGCTCGGGACGGCTGCTCATCGCAGCATCGTCGCGTCTCGGTGCGCCCGCACCGTGGCCCGTGCCACGTCCTGTGGACGGGCAGCGCTGGACCGGGCCTGTGGACGGCCCGATCCGGCGTCTCAGCCCGGATACGTCGGGAGCCGCACCTCGGTCGCGACGCGTGTCCACAACGAGGCGGAGCCGGCGGCGTACAGGCTGCCCTCGCTCGTCCCGAGGAGCATCGTGCCGATGCCGGTCCCCGAGGCGAGCGAGACGGCGTCCTCGAGCGGGGACGCCTTGCTCGTCGGGCCGCCGACGGGTACGAGGTGGACCACGGGCGCGGTGTCGCCGCTCGACCGGCCGAGCACACCGAGCGTCGTCCGGTCCACCCACACCACCTGGGTCGCCGCGACGATCGGCTGACCGACCCGCACCGGCTCGGAGAGCTCCGTCGGCAGACCCTCCTCGCCCCGCAGGATGCCCGCGACGTGGACCTGCACGCCCGTCCCGGTAGCGCTCACGACGGCGATGCGCGCACCGTCGGGCGCGACCCGCAGGGACATGACGGTCCGGCCCGCGAGCCACGGCGCAGCCACCTCGGTGACGGCACCTTCCAGGTCGGCGACCCGGAGAGAGCCGGGCTGCTCCTGCGGCCCGCTCCACACGAGGTCGAACCGGTCCACGCTCGGCGCGAGGAGGTTCTCGCCGTCCATGAGCAGCACGGGCTCCGCGTCCGCGGTGGGGGCCGTCACGAGGCGACGTGACCCGTCACGCACGACGAACGTCGCGTCGGAGGACGAGCCGGTGAACGCCAGCGCGGTCGGCTGCAGGCCGGTGAGCGGGGCGACGGACTCCAGGGGCTGGGTGGACCGTCCGACGATGCTCGTGACCTGGTCGCCGGCGAGGACGACGGGGTCGTTCGGCGTCGTCGCCGGCCGCGCCGTCGTCTCGTCCACGGCGCCGAGGGGCACGCCCTCGACCGTGATCTGCACCTCTCGCGGAGACGGGTTGCCCAGCGACGCGCCGAGCTGCGCGACCAGCACCGCACGATCCTCGGCGGAGGTCCCGGAGACGGCGTCCGTGAGGGGCACCTCGACGAGGCCGGACGGGGGCGCGGTCACGGAGTCGATGCTCAGCGCCGTCCCCTCGGGGGCCACCGTCGTCACCGATCCCGCGAGCCACGGGACGGGGCCGACCAGCGTCTCGCGCACCGCGAGCGTCTGCCAGTTCCGGCTCGGGAACCACCGGGCGTCGGGCACGAGGTAGCGACGGTCGGGCGTCGGGAAGTACAGGTCGGTCGCGCGGTACGTCTGCACGAAGTTCGTCGCCGAGACCGCGAGCCCGTCGTCCGTCGTGTCGACGCGCCACTGCCCCTCGTCGTCGCGCACGAGCCCGTACACGAGGTCGGTCGTCGTCCCGGGGACCTCCTCGGTGTACACACCGTGGGCGTCGACCGTGCCGACGACGTCGGCGGTCGCGCGCACCGTGGCGACACCCTCCTCGGCGCGCGAGTCGTCGACCTCGAGCTCCGGCTCGGCGGCCAGCACCGCCACCTGGGCGAGCGGCGACCAGGTGGTCGCCGTCTCCGGCGTGAGGTACTGCGTGGCCACGTCGAACGAGCCGGACGCACCCTCCGCCTGCGCCGTGAGGAAGCCGCGCACGATCTGCTCGGGCAGCGCGTCCTCGCGCGGGGCGTCGGCCCGGACGAAGACCGGGCCGCGCTGGGACAGGACCGTCTCGCCGTCCATCACCGCACCCGACGTCGGGATGGACGCGCACGCCGCGACGGGGCCGGCCACGAGCGCCGCGGCGAGGACCGCGAGCGCCGCGCGCCGCGACCGGTGCCTCGTGAACCGGGTCCTGTTCATCGTCCGCCCTCACGCACGGTGGAGTCGTGGCCTGCCGCTCCGGACGCCTCGTCCGCGCCGGCGTGCGGGGTGCGGGCGCGGTCGTCGGCGCCGGGGACCGACGCCGGGATCACCACGGGGATCCCCCCGGTGACCGACGGGAGGTCGGCGGGCCCGACGGTGCCGTCGACGTCCTCGACGACGGCGGCGTGCGCGCTCCACCCGCTGCCGAGCCCCCGGTCCCCGGTCACCTCGGAGACCAGCGGGAGCGGCGACGACTGGAGCCGGATGCCGGCGCGGCGCGGCAGCGTGAGGCGGAAGCTCGCCCCGCGCGCGGGCCGGCCCCACGCCTCGAGCCAGCCGCCGTGCAGGTGGGCGTCTTCGAGCGAGATCGCGAGGCCGAGCCCGGTGCCGCCGGTCGTGCGGGCGCGCGCGGGGTCGGCCCGCCAGAAGCGGTCGAACACGTGCTGGACCTCGTCGGGCGTCATGCCCACCCCGTGGTCGCGGACGACCACCGCGATCGCGTGGCCGTCCCCCTCGACGGTGATCTCCACCGGCTTCTCCTCCGCGTGCTCGACCGCGTTGACGACCAGGTTGCGCACGATCCGCTCGACGCGCCGCGGGTCGACGTCGGCCGTCAGCGGCTCGTCCCCGAGGTGGACCGAGAGCCACACGCCCTTGCGCTCCGCGAGCGGCGCGGCGTGGTCGACGGCCGCGTTGACGACGTCGCGCACGTCCCGGCGCTCGGCGTCGAGGACGGCTGCGCCGGCGTCGAACCGGCTGATCTCCAGGAGGTCGGCGAGGAGGTCCTCGAACCGGTCGAGCTGGGCCTGGAGCAGCTCGGTCGAGCGCCGCGAGACCGGGTCGAAGTCGTCGCGCGAGGAGTGCAGCACCTCCGACGCCATGCGGATCGTCGTGAGCGGCGTCCGCAGCTCGTGCGACACGTCGGACACGAAGCGTCGCTGGAGCATCGACAGCTCCTCCATGCGCTCGATCTGCTCCTGGAGGCTGTGGGCCATCTCGTTGAAGGTCCGGGCGAGCGAGGCCATCTCGTCGTGCCCCTTGACGGGCAGCCGCTCGTCGAGGTGCCCGTCGGCCAGACGTTCCGCGACGCGCGCGGCCTGCCGCACCGGTACGACGGCCTGACGCGTCACGAGCGCGGTGATCCCAACGAGCAGCGCGAGCAGGACCAGGGCCCCGACGAGCAGGACCGACTGGAGGAACGACAGCGTCTCCTGGTCCGCCTCGAGGTCGTAGAGGTAGTAGAGCTCGTAGGTGCCGCCGATCGGCACCTCGACCGTCGAGCCGACGACGACGCCCGGCACCACCGGGGAACCCGGGTCGGAAGGGTCGAGCGGGATGGCCACCGACTGCCGCTTCTGCCCGCCGTCCGCCGCGAGCGTCTGCTCCCGCATCTCGGGCGAGACGAGCCCGTCGAGCTGGTCGTTCGACGAGAGGTCGAGCAGCGCGCCGGACGTCTCGTCCTCGGCGCGCCACAGGAAGACCTCGCGCGACGCCGAGCCGCTGTACAGGAGCATCGAGTAGAGGTCATACAGCAGCGACTGCGCCTCGGAGACGCTGGACGCCGGCGACGCGTCGAGCGTGCGCCGGGCCTGGGCCGTGGACTGCGCGCTCTCCTGGTCGATCTCGGCCAGCCGGCGCTCGAACAGGCCGTCGCGCATCGAGTCCGACAGGAACGCGCCGAGGGCCGCGACCACGACGACACCGACGACGAGCGCCGACGTGACGACCCGCAGCTGCATCGACGAGCGCCACCGCCACACGACGCGGCGTACGGCAGCCCGTACGCGGACCCGCAGCCGGGACCACGCACCGCGTCGCCGCGCACCCGTGCCGGCCGTCGTGCTCACGTCCGCGCCGCGCCCGCCTTGTACCCGACGCCGCGGACGGTGAGCACGATCTCGGGGTTCTCCGGGTCGTGCTCGATCTTCGACCGCAGGCGCTGGACGTGGACGTTGACGAGCCGCGTGTCCGCGGCGTGCCGGTAGCCCCAGACCTTCTCGAGCAGGACCTCGCGGGTGAAGACCTGCCACGGCTTGCGCGCGAGGGCGACGAGCAGGTCGAACTCGAGCGGGGTGAGCGCGATGGCCTCGCCGCCGCGCAGGACGCGGTGTCCCGTGACGTCGATCTCGACGTCGCCGATCGCGAGGTGCTCGGGCGCGGGCTCGTCGGTCCGGCGCAGGCGAGCCCGGATCCGGGCCACGAGCTCCTTGGGCTTGAACGGCTTGGAGATGTAGTCGTCCGCCCCGGACTCGAGCCCGAGGACGACGTCGACCGTGTCGCTCTTGGCCGTGAGCATGATGACGGGCACCCCGGACTCCGCCCGGATGAGGCGGCACACCTCGGTGCCGTCCTTGCCGGGGAGCATGAGGTCGAGCAGCACGAGGTCGGGCTGCGCGTTGCGGAACGTCTCCAGCGCGAGGTCACCGTCCGCGCAGAACACCGGCTCGAACCCCTCCGAGCGGAGCACGATGCCGATCATCTCGGCCAGGGCGGTGTCGTCGTCGACCACGAGCACGCGAACCTTCATGCGCACATCTTGCCATCGCGGGGCGTCGGTACCGGCGGGCGCGCCCCCGTCGCGGGTCGGGGGCCCGTACTAGGGTGGCCTCGCCAGCGGTGCCGCGTCGCGTCCCCGAGGCGGTCGAGCAGGACATGAGCGGGACAACCAGCCAACGATGTGCAGACGACGTTCTGAAGACGAGCGAGGACGACAGCCCCGATGAGCACACCTGACGCCCCCGGCACGCCGGACGGGGCCGCGCCCGACGCACGGGACGAGCAGGAGGCCGGTCCTGCTGCGGGAGCCACGCAGCCCGCGTCGTCCGGCTGGGGCACGCCGTCGTACGGGCAGCCCGGATACGGACCCGCGACAGGTTCACCGGCCGCGCAGCCGCGGTACGGCCAGTACGGCCAGCCCGAGCAGCAGGGGCAGCAGGGGCAGGGCCAGTACGGACAGCCGGGCCAGTACGGCCAGCCCGAGCAGCACGGACAGGGCCAGTACGGGCAGCCGCAGTACGGACAGCAGCAGTACGGCCAGGCCCCCCAGTACGGGCAGCCGCAGTACGGTCAGCCGGGGTACGGGCCGCCGGCCGGGTTCGGCGGGGTCCCGTACGTCCCGCCCGCCTCGAAGCCGGGGATCGTCCCGCTGCGACCGCTGACGCTCGGCGAGATCTTCGACGGGTCGTTCGGCGCCATCCGCCACAACCCGCGGGTCATGCTCGGCATGACCACGATCGTCGTCGTCGCGGCGACGATCGTCGGGGCGCTGATCGGGTACGCGTTCTCGGGCTACGTCGCGGACCTCTTCTTCGCGCTGCCGTCCGACGCCGGGTTCGGGGGGATGGAGTCGCAGTTCGCCACGGTGTACTCGACGTTCTTCGGGACGGGGATCACCACGGCGCTCGCGACGCCGATCGTCAGCGGCCTCCTCACCGTCTCCATCGGCCAGTCGGTCATCGGCCGCAGGGCGACCGTCGGGGAGGTCTGGTCGCAGGTCGGACGGCGCGCCTGGTTCCTCCTCGGCTTCACGCTGCTCCTCGCTCTTGCGTCGACCGTGCTGGTCACCGCGCTCGTGCTGCTCGCCGTCCTCGCGTTCACCGTCGACCCGGCGCTCGGCGGCATCACGATCCTCCTCGCGATCCCCGCGTACCTCGTGCTCGTGGTGTGGGTCGGGGTGCGGACGGGTCTGGTGCCGCCCGCGCTCGCGCTCGAGGGTCAGCCGTTCTGGGCCACGGTGACCCGCGTGTGGCGGCTCACGCGCGGGTCGTTCTGGCGCCTCCTCGGCATCTACCTGCTCGCGTACGTCGCGATCTACGTCGTCACGCAGATCCTCATCACACCGTTCAGCCTCGTCGGCGGCATCGCGCTGGGCGCCGGTCAGGTGTTCGTCGGCAACCTCGTCCTGACGCTCGGGATCGCGGTGTCGACCATCGCCCTGACCCTGTTCCTGGGCAGCGTCGTCGCCCTGCTCTACATCGACGTGCGGATGCGGCGCGAGGGCCTCGACGTCGAGCTCGCCGCGGCAGCGAGCGAGCAGCCCGCGGCATGACCCTCACCCTGCTCGCCGCCGACGTCCCGGTGGAGCCCGGCGCGGACGAGGCCCGGCGCTGGCTCGTCGAGGAGCTCGCGAAGCCGGAGTACAGCACGGACCCGTCCCTGCTGGCCCGCTTCCTCGAGTGGCTGTCCGGCCTCTTCGACGGTGCCCCGGCCCTGGACCTCCCCACGCCCTGGGTCGCGCTCGCCGTCGTCGCGGTCGTCCTCCTCGTCGCCGGGATCGCGTACTGGGTCGCCGGGCCGGTGCGCCTGTCGCGCAAGGCGCCCGGCTCCGCCGTCGTGCTGGACGACGACGTGCGGACCGCGGCCGAGATGCAGGCCGCAGCCGACCGTGCCGCGGCCATGGGTGACTGGTCGACGGCGGTCCTCGAACGTTTTCGCGCCGTCGTGCGCTCGCTCGAGGAGCGAGCGATCCTCGACGTACGGCCCGGCCGCACCGCGTGGGAGGCCGCCCGGGCCGCGGGCGAGCGGCTGCCCGACGTCGCGGACGCGCTGGCACGCGGTGCGGACCTGTTCGACGACGTCGCGTACGGCAAGACCGTCGTCGGGCCCGAGGCCGACGCGTTCCTGCGCGCGCTCGACGAAGAGACGCGTGCGACGCGCCCCGTGCTGAGGTCGGAGCTCACCGTCACCGGACCGCACCTCGGAGGTGGCGACGCGTGAGCGCGACCACGCCCCCACCTCCGACCACCCCCACGGTCTCGGAGGGCACCGCCACGTCTCCCACGACGGGCGGCGGGCCCCGCTCGGTCACGACGGCGCACGTCCCCGTCGTGGGCGACGGCACCACCGCGGGCTCTCGCGCCCGCCGGCGCTGGCGGCGCGCGCGCTGGCCCGTGACCGTGCTCGTGGTGCTGCTCGCGCTCGCCGGGTTGTCGGCGATCGCCCGCCCGACGACGTCGAGCACGCCGCTCGCGCCCGACAACCCGGGACCCGGTGGCGGCCGTGCCGTCGCCGAGGTGCTGCGCGACCGCGGCGTCGACGTGACGTACGTGCAGACCGTGGCCGACGCCGTCGCCGCGAGCGGCGACGGCACGACGCTCCTCGTCGCGCAGAGCGACTTCCTCCTGGACGAGCAGGCCGACGCGCTCGTCGCCACAGCGGCGGACCTCGTGCTCGTCGCGCCGAACGAGTACCTCCTGTCGGCCGCGACCGGTGGCGCGGCCGAGGTCGTGTACGACTGGCCCGACGGCTCCGCGGTGCGCGAGCCGGGGTGCGAGGACCCTGCGGCACGCGCCGCGGAGAGGATCCGCTCGGACGGCGTGGGGTACGCCCTGAGCGGTGCGGGTGCGGGCGGGAGCACGGTCGTGTGCTTCCCGTCCCCCACCGAGCCGACCGCGGGCGCCTACGTCGTCCACGAGGCCGGCGACCGCACCGTGCGTGCCGTCGACACCGCGTCCGTGCTGCGCAACGACACCGTGCCCGAGGACGGGAACGCGGCGCTCGCGCTGTGGACGCTCGGCGCGGAGGAGCGTCTCGTCTGGCTGGTCCCCGACCCGTTCGACACCTCGCTGACCGGTGGCGACGAGCAGCCCGCCCTCGCGCTGCCCCCGTGGACGGGCGTCGTCGCGCTCCAGCTCCTCGTCCTCGTGGTCGTCGTCGCGCTGTGGCGCGGGCGGCGGCTCGGCCCGCTCGTCACCGAGGACCTCCCGGTGGTGGTGCGCGCGGCGGAGACGACACGCGGGCGCGGGCGCCTCTACCGCCGTGCCGGTTCGCGCGGCCACGCAGCCGCCGGTCTGCGGGCGAGCGCGGCCGACCGGCTCGCCGGACGCCTCGGCCTCCCGCGCTCCGCCGACGCGGCATCCTTGGTGGACGCCGTCGCGCGCGCCACCGGGCGACCGCCCGACCAGCTCGCCCACCTCCTGTACGGACCCCCACCCGCCGACGACGCGGCGCTGCTCGAGCTCGCGCGTCACCTTGACCAGATCGAGAGCGAGGTCTACCACTCGTGACGCAGCACCCCGAGGGCACGCAGCCCCAGCCCGACCGATTCGCCCCCGCAGCCAGGCCCGACGCACAGCCGGGCCCGTACGGCACCGCGCCGCACGCGAGCCAGACCTCGGACTCCGTCGCGGACCGCGTGAGCGCCGCCGCGCAGGGACCGGGCCAGGTGCCGGACGCGTCCCGGCAGCCCGACGGCGCGCCGTCGGGCCCGCCGTCGAGCCCGCCGTCGCAGCCCTCCGCACCTCGGCCGGACGCACCCCGTCCGCCCGCCCCCGCGCCCGCACATGGAGCCCCGCCCGCGCCGTCGCTCGAGCTGCGCCAGGCCCTGGCCGCCGTGCGGACCGAGGTCGGCAAGGCCGTCGTCGGGCAGGACGGCGCCGTGACGAGCCTGCTCATCGCCCTGCTGTGCAAGGGCCACGTGCTGCTCGAGGGCGTGCCGGGGGTCGCGAAGACGCTGCTCGTGCGCACGCTCGCGGCGTCGCTCGACCTCGGCACCAAGCGCGTGCAGTTCACGCCCGACCTCATGCCCGGCGACGTCACGGGGTCGCTCGTGTACGACGCCCGCACGGCCGAGTTCTCGTTCCGCGAGGGCCCGGTCTTCACGAACCTCCTGCTCGCGGACGAGATCAACCGCACGCCCCCGAAGACGCAGGCGTCGCTCCTCGAGGCGATGGAGGAGCGTCAGGTCTCCGTCGACGGGACGCCGCGCCCGCTGCCTGACCCGTTCCTCGTCATCGCGACGCAGAACCCCGTCGAGTACGAGGGCACGTACCCCCTGCCCGAGGCCCAGCTCGACCGCTTCCTGCTCAAGGTCGTGCTGCCGCTCCCCGAGCGCGAGCAGGAGGTCGAGGTCCTCGCCCGCCACGCCGCCGGGTTCGACCCGCGCGACCTGGCCGGGGCGGGCGTGCGGCCCGTCGCGGCGCGCGACGTCCTCGACCGGGCCCGTGCGGAGGTCGCGCGCGTGCAGGTCGCGCGCGAGGTGCTCGGCTACGCGGTCGACGTGTGCCGCGCGACGCGTCACTCGCCCTCCCTGTCGCTCGGCGTCTCGCCGCGTGGTGCCACGGCGCTCCTCGCGACGTCGCGCGCGTGGGCATGGCTGTCGGGCCGCTCCTACGTGACGCCCGACGACGTCAAGGCCCTCGCGCACCCCACGCTGCGCCACCGCGTGCAGCTGCGGCCCGAGGCCGAGCTCGAGGGCGTCACCGCGGAGAGCGTGCTCGACACGGTCCTCGCGTCCGTGCCCGTCCCCCGCTGAGGCGCTCGACGTGGCCCTGACGTGGCGCGCCGTCGTGCTGGTGGCGCTCGGCCTCGTGCCCGTGCTGCTGTACCCGGTGCCGGGCACGGTGCTCGTGTGGGCGCTGGTCGTCGTCGCGGCATGCTCCGTCGACGTCGCGCTCGCCGCCTCACCGCGGCGCATCGCGATCGAGCGGCGGGTGCCGGGCTCGGTCCGGCTCACCGACCGCACGGCGTCGACCCTGACCCTGACCAACCTCGCGCCGCGTCGCCTGCGCGCGCTCGTGCGCGACGCGTGGCCGCCGTCGGCGGGCACGCAGGTGAACCGGCACGCGGTCGACCTGCCGCCCGGTGAGGCGACGCGCGCCGTGACGATGCTGGTCCCGACGCGGCGCGGCGAGCGCGTGGCCGACCGCGTGACGATCCGTTCCTTCGGACCGCTGCGGCTCGCGGCCCGTCAGGCGTCGCTCCCGGTCCCCGGGCGGCTGCGCGTCCTGCCCGAGTTCGCGTCCCGCCGCCACCTGCCGAGCCGCCTCGCGCGACTGCGCGAGATGGACGGCCGAGCCGCGGTGCAGGTGCGCGGCGAGGGCACGGAGTTCGACTCGCTGCGCGAGTACGTGATCGGCGACGACGTGCGCTCCATCGACTGGCGCGCGTCCGCGCGGGGCCGCGACATGGTGGTGCGCACGTGGCGCCCCGAGCGCGACCGGCGCGTGCTGATCGTGGTCGACACCTCGCGGACGTCGGCCACGCGCCTCGGCGACGAGCCACGTCTCGACGCGAGCATCGAGGCGGCGCTGCTCCTCGCGGCGCTCGCCGGCCGCGCGGGCGACCGGGTCGAGCTCGTCGCGTTCGACCGCACGGTCCGTGCGCGGGTCGCCGGCGCCGCAGGGCCGCGGCTCATGCCCGCGATGGCCGACGCCCTCGCCCCGCTCGAGCCCGCGCTCCTCGAGACGGACTGGCCGGGCCTCGTCGGCGCGGTGCAGGAGCGGCTGTCCCAGCGCGCGCTCGTCGTGCTGCTCTCGACGCTCGACGCGGCGGCGGTCGAGACCGGTCTGCTGCCCGTCGTCGCGCAGCTCACGTCCAAGCACCAGGTGGTCCTGGCCGCGGCGGGCGACCCGGAGGTGGCGGAGCTGCGCGCGGACCGGAGCGGCACCGCGGAGGTCTACGACGCCGCCGCGGCGGCGCGCGGGGAGATCGAGCGTGCCGCCGTCACGACGGTCCTGCGGCAGAAGGGCGTCGAGGTCGTCGACGCGCTGCCCGACGAGCTCGCGCCGCGGCTCGCCGACACCTACCTCGCGCTCAAGGCCGCCGGTCGCCTCTGACGGCTCCGCGCCCGCGAGAGCACCGTGGTCGTGCTCGACGGCGCGTGGTCGCCCTGGGTGTCGGGGTGGAGGGGGCGCCGCGTCTACCATCCGCCGCTCGTTCCTCGCGGCTCCCGCCAGACCCACCACGACGCGGCGCCCCCTCCACCCCTCCCGGCGTCGTCTCGCCCTGGTACGCGCTCACCGCGAGAGAGATCCCTGGTCGCCGACGTAGCGCTCTGGTTCGCGAGAGAGAGCCCTGGTCGCCGACATAGCGCTCTGGTTCGAGAGATAGAGCCCTGGCCAGACGACCAGGGCTCTATCTCGGCCACCGCGGCTCTACCTCGACGACCGCGGCTCTACCTCGGGGCGTCGGGGGTGCAGGGTAGGGTCGTGGCCGCACGATCCCCGACCTCAGGAGTGCCCGTGGCCTGGCAGCCCCCCGACCCGCGAGACCGTGAGCGGCGGAACCGGCGCGTCGCGATCATCGTCGTCGCCGCGCTGCTCGCGACGTTCGTCATCCCCGCGCTCGCCATCGTCCTGTCCTGAGTCGGCGGGGGCGACGTGAGCGACGACCGGTACGGGCCGTGGCTGGACCACGACGCGCTGAACCGCGCGCTGCTCGCGCGTCAGCACCTCGTGCCCCGACGTCCGGCCGATGCCGGCCCGACCGGCTCCGACGCGTCGGCCGGTGTGGTCGCCGAGGTGGGCCACCTCGTCGGGCTCCAGTCGCAGGTCCCGTCGTCGCCGTACCCCGGCCTGTGGTCGCGCCTGCCGGGGTTCACGACCGACGACCTCGGCGCGCGGTTGCTGGACCGGTCGGTCGTGCGGATCGCGACGCTGCGGGGCACCGTGCACCTCGTCACCGCCGACGACGCGTTCGAGCTCGCCGCGCACGCGCGCCCCGCGCTCGCCGCGTACCTGCGGGCGAAGAACCAGCACGGCGACGCCCTGCGCCACGTCGACCTCGACGAGCTCGAGCAGGTCGCTGCCGACCTGCTCGCCGAGCCGCTCACGTCCGTCGCGCTGGGACGCCGCCTCGCGGAGCGCTGGCCCGAGGTCGACCCGAAGCACCTCGCGTACGGCGCGCGGTGCCTCCTCCCGCTCGTCCAGGTCCCGCCGCGCGGCCTGTGGGGCGCGAACGGGCCGGGGACCACCACGACGTGGACGACGGCGCACGCCTGGCTCGGCGGTCCGACGCACCGGTCCGCCGACGAGCTCGACGCCGTCGCGACGGCGAGCGACCCCGACGCCGTGCTCGCCGCGCGCGTGCGGCTCGTGCGCCGCTATCTCGCGGCGTTCGGCCCCGTGACGGTCGCCGACGTGCAGCGGTGGTCCGGGCTGACGCGGCTGCGCCCGGCGGTCGAAGCCCTGCGGCCCGAGCTCGTGACGTTCACCGGCCCGGGGCGACCGGCGACCGCGCGACCGGGGGCGAGCCGGCCGGGACCCGGCTCGACAGCGGCCGGGAGCACCGGCGCACCGCGCGGTGTCGAGCTGTTCGACCGTCCCGACGCGCCGCGCCCGCCCGGCGACGAACCCGTCCCCGTGGTGCTCGCCGCCGACTTCGACAACCTGGTGCTCTCGCACGACGACCGCACGCGGGTCCTCGGCGGGGTCGCCGTGAAGCAGGTCGTGAGCATCAACGGGCAGGTGGCTGCCACGGTGCTCGTCGACGGCCGGGTGGCCGGCACGTGGACGTGGACCCTCGACGCCAGGGCGGACGAGGCCGCCGCGCGGGTGGAGGTGCGGCCGCTCCTTCCCGCGGGGACCGAGGCCGACGGCGCGGGGAGCGGGGCGGTCCCGGTCGGCGCGGCGCACCCCGCGGCCCGGCTGGCCGACCCGGAGATCCGGGACGAGGTCGTCGCACGCGCCGAGGACTGGCTGCGGGTCGCGGCTCCGGGGGCGCGACCGAGCGTCGTCGTGCACGCCTGAGTCCTCGTGGAACCGCCGGCAGCGGTGCGTTGCGCGGCCCGGGCGACGTCGCGCGCGCCAGAGCTCGCGGGAGGTGCGGCAGGCGTCAGGCCGCGACCGGGGCGACGTCGCCCGCGTGGTCCGCCGAGAGGTCGCCGGTCTCGCCCGCGCGCACCGCACGACGGCCGAGCACGATGGTGTAGACCCAGAAGGCGGCGAGCGCGATCGCGCCGATGACGATCTTCAGCCACCACGGCATGGTGGACCCGGTGACGAAGCCCTCGATGAGGCCCGAGACCGCGAGCGCGATCGTCAGGCCGATGGCGACCGTGACGAGCGCACGCCCCTCCTGGGCGAGCGCACGGGACCGCGGCAACGGCCCCGGGTCGACCCAGGCCCAGAAGATCCGCAGCCCGGCCGCACCCGCGACGAAGATCGACATGAGCTCGAGCAGGCCGTGGGGCGCGATGAGCGTGAGGAACAGGTCGAGCTCGCCGTGCGCGGCCATCATCCCGCCCGTCGACCCGACGGCGACCGCGTTCGAGAACAGCACGTACGCCGGGTAGATGCCGGTGATCCCGAGCCCGATGCACTGCGCGGCGATCCAGGCGTTGTTCGTCCACACGACGGCCGCGAAGTCGAGCCCCGGGTCGTAGTACGACGCGAACGCGTTCTGGACGTACTCCTCCTGGACGCTCGGCGGGCCCATCGACGCGAGCCCCTCGGGCGTCGTCGCGACCCACACGCCCGCCACCAGCGCGACGACGAGGAACGCCGTCGTGACGCCCACGGACCACCAGCGGATCCGGTACAGCGCTGCGGGGAGCGAGACGACGAGAAAGCGCACGACGTCGCGCCAGGCCGGCTCGTGCGCGCCCGCGATGCGGGTGCGGGCGCGGCCCAGGAGGTCGGAGAGCCGCGTGACGAGCACGGGGTCGGGCGCGACCGACCGGATCGTCGAGAGGTGCGTGGCCACGGCCTGGTACAGGCGCACGAGCTCGTCCGCCTCCGCGCCGTCGAGCGATCGCCGCTTCGTCAGCGCCTCCAGGCGGTCCCACTGCGCGCGGTGCACGTCGGTGAAGGCGTCGAGGTCCACGACCGATACCCTGCCACACGGGACGGTCGCCCGGTGGCGCGACGGCCCGGCAGGACGGACGAGACGAGACGAGGAGCGACGTGCGCGACGGCATCCTGATCGGTGAGGGCGTGGTCCTCGACGCACGGCCCGCGTCCTTCCTCTCCCGAGGCCTCGGGTTCTTCCTGGACCTCGTCGCGATCGGGGTCCTCCTCGTCGCGCTCTCGCTCGTCGCGTCCCGTTCGCTGTCCTTCGTCGACCCGGACTACGGGCCGGCGATCCTCATCGCGATCCTCGTGCTCGTCATGGTCGTGATCCCCACGACCGTGGAGACCCTCACGCGCGGCCGCTCGCTCGGCAAGCTCGCCCTCGGGATCCGCGTGGTGCGCGACGACGGCGGCCCCGTCCGCTTCCGGCACGCCTTCCTGCGGGCGCTCGTGGGGGTCGGCGAGCTGTGGCTCACGTTCGGGACCGTCGCGCTCGTCGCGTCCCTGACCAACGACCGCGGCAAGCGGCTCGGTGACATGGCGGCGGGGACGTACGCGATCCGCGTCCGGGGAGGCAGGGCGACGCTCGCACCGCTGGTGATGCCGCCGTACCTCCAGGCCTGGGCGTCGCACGCCGACATGCGCCGGCTCCCCGACGGCCTGGCGCTCGCCGCCCGGCAGTTCCTCGCGCGCGTCGACCGGCTCAATCCGGCGTCGCGGGCACGCCTCGGGCAGGAGCTCGCCGGGCAGATCGAGAGGTACGTCGCCCCCGGGCCACCGCCTGGGACGCACCCCGAGGCGTTCCTGATGGCCGTGCTCGCCGCCCGCCGGGACCGTGACTGGGTCACCGCGCGACGCCAGCAGGTGCTCGCGGCGGAGCAGGCCGAGATGCTGCACCGGCTGCCGTACTCGGTGCCCGACCCGTCGCGGTGACCGGTCCGGCGGCGTCGGCCGGCCGCGTGCCGCGCGGACGCGTCGCCGCGCTCTCGAACCGCCCGGCGGCGCGCACGATCCCCACGAGGACGAGCCCGAACGCCCCGAACCACAACGGCCGGCTCGCCCACCAGTCGGCCGAGCCCGGCTCCGGGAGCGGCGTCCCGAGGACCACGAGGACGAACGCCACGACCGCGATCATCGCGGTGACGTGCCACAGGTAGACCGTCATCGAGCGGGCCGCGAGCGCCGCCACGACGCCACTCCCCCGGCCGTCCGCCCAGCGCACGAGCGCACCGCGGGCGGCCAGCACGAGCGCGACGAGACCGATCGCGTGCAGCAGGACGGGCGCCGTCGGCGGACCGAGGTTCGACATCGCGTCCCCCGGCATCCCGATGAGCGACACGGGGTACGGCCCGACGGCGACCAGGAGCGCCGCGAGGGCGAGCGCCCCTGCACCCACCGCGACGAGCACGGCCCGGGACGGCACGGCCGCGACGGGGACGACGCGTCCCCGGCGCACCACGCGCAGCCCGGCACGAGCGTCCGCGTAGAGCATCCCGACGAGGTACGGGACGGCCCACACGAGCACGACGTCCACGAGCGCGAGGCGTTCGAGGCCCGCCCCGAAGCGCAGGGCCTCGACCGCGAGCGGGACCACGGCGAGCCCGGCGACGGCCCACCATCCCGCGGCGTGCAGCGCGCGCCGCAGGACCGGCGTGAGCGCGACGAGCAGGACGTAGATGCCGAGGAACCACAGGAGCTGGGGCGCGAGACGTGCGAGGGTCAGCACCGCGTCGTCGGGCAGCCCGAGGGCGAGGAGGACGCCCACCACGACCACCCACGCCCCGACGAAGACCCCGACGGGCCGCAGGAGCCTCGGCAGGCGCCGGGTGACGAGCCGCAGACCGGAGGGGGTCGCGCCGTCGGGACCGCGCTGCAACCCGTACGCGGCTGACGCGCCCGCCGCGAAGAACAGGAGGGCGAGCACCTGCAGCACCCACGTCACGGCCCAGCCGTGCCCGTGCGCGAGCGCGTTGCCGAGCTCGAGGCGCTGGCCGTCCCACGTCGCGTCGGCCATCAGCCAGTGCGCGGTCACGACGCACACGGTCGCGAGCGCCCGGACCGCGTCGACGAAGACGTCGCGCGGCGGTCTGCCGGCGCGGTCGGCGCGGTCGTCGCCGTCGGCGGCCGCGCGCTGCCCGACGGCGGTGCGCGGCCCGGCCGTCGGGGCCGCCGCGGACGGGTGCTGCGCGCGGGCCTGCCGCGGCGAGCGGGGTGGGTCGAGCAGGGTGGTCACGAGACGCTCCTCGGTCGGTGGGAGCCGGCGTCATCCGGCTTCCACCAGTCTTGAGAAGTCCCCTCTGACCTGGAACGGGACCCTCCCCCCGAGCGCTGCGGGGCGAGCCGCCCGACCGCACGGGGGTTCTCCCCCGGTCCCCCGACGTGTCAGCGCCCCACCGGTGCACGGACCGGTGGGGCGCTGACAGGTCGAGCGGGATCGGCTCAGATCTTGAGGTAGCGCAGCACCGCCAGGACGCGGCGGTGGTCGCCCGCGTCCTGCGGGAGCCCGAGCTTGCCGAAGATCGACGTCACGTTCTTCTCGACGGCGCCGTAGGAGAGGAAGAGCGCCTCGGCGATCGCGGAGTTCGACCGGCCCTGGGCCATGAGCTCGAGGACCTCGGTCTCGCGCGGCGTGAGGCGCGCGAGACCGTCGTCGGACCGCGAGGCGCCCATGAGCTGGCTGACGACCTCCGGGTCGAGCACCGTCTGTCCCGCCGCGATGCGCGTGAGCGCGTCGACGAACTCGCTCACGTCGGCGACGCGGTCCTTGAGCAGGTAGCCGACCCCCTGCGCCCCGCCCGTCAGCAGCTCGCTCGCGAAGCGCGTCTCGACGTACTGCGAGAACAGCAGGACACCGAGACCCGGGTGCGCGGCGCGCAGCGCGAGGGCCGCCCGCAGGCCTTCGTCCGTGAACGTCGGCGGCATGCGGATGTCGACGACCGCGACGTCGGGCAGCGCGTCCTGCGCGGCGAGCCGCGTCACCGCGGCGACGAGCGCGTCGCCGTCGGGCACGTCGGCCACGACCTCGTGGCCGCGGCGCGTGACGAGCGCGACGAGCCCGTCGCGCAGGATGGCCGAGTCCTCGGCGATGACGAGCCGCATCGATGTCCTTCCGTCGGGGTGCGCGGCCATCCTCACACGCGCGCGGGCAGGAGCACCGTCACGACGGTGGGCCCACCGACCGGGCTCGTCAGCTCGAACGAGCCGTCGACCGACCGCACGCGCTCGGCGAGGCCCGCGAGACCGGACCGCTGGCCGTCAGACCCGGGCTGCACCACGCGCGCGCCGCCCTGCCCGTCGTCGCGCACGCGCAGCCGCAGCCGCGCGCCCCGACCGGTGCCCTGGCGCTCGACGAGCACGTACACGCCCGTGGCACGCGCGTGCTTGACCGCGTTGGTCACGAGCTCGGCGACGCAGAAGTACGCGATCGACTCGACCGCGGGCGCGAGCCGGCCCGACGCCTCGACGGCCGGGTCGACGTCGACCGTCACCGGCAGCGGAGACCGGGCGGCGAGCGTCTCCAGGGCGACCGCGAGGCCGTTGTCCAGCGCGGGCGGGTGGATGCCGCGGGCGAGCTCGCGCAGCTCGACGAGCGCCTCCTTGGTCGAGGAGTGCGCGAGGTCGACGAGGTCGAGCGCCTCGCTCGCGTCGCGACCGGTCGCGAGCTGCTCCTTCGCCTCCCCGAGCTGCATCGCGACCGCGACGAGGCGTGCCTGCGTGCCGTCGTGCAGGTCGCGCTCGATGCGCCGCAGCTTGGCGTCGGCGTCCTCCACCGTGCGACCGCGGGACTCCTCGAGGTCCGCGACGCGCAGGCTCGCCAGGGTCGGGCCGAGCAGGGCGACGGTCAGGACCCGGAAGAGGTGCGCGAACGCGCGCGTCACGTGCGGCCAGACCCAGAGCAGGAGGGCTCCGACGAGCACGAACCCGAGCTGACGCACCGGCGTGTCGACGAACCAGTCGGTGCCGAACGAGGCGCCGCGGTGCCACGTCCCGTCGCTCGCCTGCTGGAGCGGCAGCCAGCGCGACCAGAGCCAGTGGGTCATGGCGCCGAGGCCGACGGCGAGGAGCACGGTGCTCGCGACGAACGAGACGAGCGCGAGCGGGAAGGTGACGAGCAGGTACAGCACCGCGCGCCAGCCGGTCGCGTCGCCGACACCGCTCCACAGGGTGCGCCAGAAGCCGCGCGGCCGGACGTAGGGTCCGGGTGCCGCGACGTCGACGTCGAGCATGGTGCGTGCCATCGACCGGTACATCGACCCCCAGCCGCGCGCACCGAGCACGACGCCGCCGGCGACGAAGATCCCGAGCACCGTGACGAGCATCCCCGCGAGGAACGACACGGTGAACAGCGCGTACGCAAGGCCGAACGGCGCGAGCAGCAGCGCGAGCCACAGGTACCCGTACTCGCGCCAGGTCCTGCCCGCGAACGGCGCGCGCAGGAAGGAGACCTGCCGGCGGTGGTCCACGTAGCGCGGGTCGGGGCTCGTCCCGGCGAAGGTCGCGGGAACGGCGGGCGCGCCCGGCTCGGGTGCCGTCGCGGGAGGGCCCGACGACGGCTCGCCCGCGGGGAGGACGCTCGGCTGG
Organism: Cellulosimicrobium sp. PMB13; assembly: GCF_051294865.1. Lineage (NCBI taxonomy): Bacteria > Bacillati > Actinomycetota > Actinomycetes > Micrococcales > Promicromonosporaceae > Cellulosimicrobium > Cellulosimicrobium sp. PMB13. The sequence continues at coordinate 4,083,884 of NZ_CP145910.1, forward strand.
TCAGGGGTCACGGCGATCATGGTGCCAGTCTGGCGACACCGGCCGCGCCTCCACCAGGGAGCGGTCCGCCGGACCGGAGGGGGGACATCCCCCGCCGGCCCGGCGCGCTCGCTCTCAGTAGCGGTAGTGCTCGGGCTTGTACGGGCCCGAGACGGGCACCCCGAGGTAGTCGGCCTGCGACGCGGTGAGCTCCGTGAGCCGCACGCCGAGCGCGTCCAGGTGCAGCCGCGCCACCTTCTCGTCGAGCACCTTCGGCAGGCGGTACACCTGGTGCTCGTAAGACCGCTCGCGACCGGCCTCGGCCGAGTCCACGGCGTCGCGGTACAGCTCGATCTGCCCGATCACCTGGTTGGAGAACGAGTTGCTCATGACGAACGACGGGTGACCCGTGGCGTTGCCCAGGTTGAGCAGGCGGCCCTCGGAGAGCACGATGATCGACCGCTCCGCGCGCTGCGTGCCGTCGTCCGCCGTGCCGGCGGGGAAGGTCCACTCGTGGACCTGCGGCTTGATCTCGGTCCGCGTGACGCCCGGGAGGTCGGCCAGGCCGGCCATGTCGATCTCGTTGTCGAAGTGCCCGATGTTCCCCACGACGGCCTTGTTCTTCATCGCGGCCATGTGGTCGGCGCGGATGACGTCCTTGTTGCCCGTCGTGGTGATGAAGAAGTCGGCCTCGTCGAGGACGTCCTCGATGCGCGCGACCTGGTAGCCGTCCATCGCGGCCTGCAGCGCGCAGATCGGGTCGACCTCCGAGACGATGACGCGCGCGCCCTGGCCGCGGAACGCCTCCGCGGCGCCCTTGCCGACGTCGCCGTAGCCGGCGACGAACGCGACCTTGCCGCCCATGAGGACGTCGGTCGCGCGGTTGATGCCGTCGGGCAGCGAGTGCCGGATGCCGTACTTGTTGTCGAACTTCGACTTGGTCACCGAGTCGTTGACGTTGATCGCCGGGAAGAGGAGCTCGCCCGCCTCGGCGAGCTGGTACAGGCGGTGCACGCCCGTCGTGGTCTCCTCGGTGACGCCCTGGATCGCCTGCGCGATCGTCGTCCAGCGCAGCGGGTCCTGCTCGAGCGCGCGGCGCAGGACCGAGCGCACGACGTTCATCTCGTGCGTGTGGTCCGGCTCGCCCGGCAGCGTGTCGGGCGGGACGACGCCCGCGCGCTCGTACTGCAGGCCGAGGTGCACGAGCATCGTCGCGTCGCCGCCGTCGTCGAGGATCATGTTCGGGCCGGCGGCACCCTCGCCCGGCCACACGAGGATCTGCTCGGTGCAGTCCCAGTACTCCTCGAGGCTCTCGCCCTTCCAGGCGAACACGGGCACGCCGCGCGGGTCCTCGGGCGTGCCGTCGGGGCCGACGACGACGGCGGCAGCGGCCTCGTCCTGCGTCGAGAAGATGTTGCAGCTCGCCCAGCGCACCTCGGCGCCGAGGGCCACGAGCGTCTCGATGAGCACGGCGGTCTGGACGGTCATGTGCAGCGACCCGGCGATGCGCGCGCCGGCGAGGGGCTGCGACGCGCCGTACTCGGAGCGCAGGGCCATGAGGCCGGGCATCTCGTGCTCGGCGAGGCGGAGCTGGTGGCGTCCGGCCTCGGCGAGCGAGAGGTCCCGGACCTTGTAGCGGCCGGGGAGCTCGTCGAAGCCGGGGGCCGTGGTGGGGGCTGGCGCCGTCGTGGACATGATTCTCCTTGGGGACGATCACGGTCGAGGTCTGCGCTGGGGGCTCCCGTCCGCGCCTGCCCGTCGACCTCGCCGACGGACACCCCCACCCTACCCAGCACGCCACGAGGCGGTCGGGACGGGTTCTCGCGAGCGCCCCGGCGAGTCTCGGTCGACGTGCCCCGGTCGACCGGTACGGCCGAGAACGCTGAGCGCGCGCGGGCGCGCGCGGTAGCACGATCTCTTGACCGAATCAAGATCACGAAGAGATAACGATCCGCGATCCGGCGCTATCCGCATCCTCGCAACGATCTTGGGTCAAGGATCCACCTGCAAACGTCCCGGAATCACGGGACCTCGGTTTCAATTCGGCCTGGATTGAGGCAGGGTGCTGGGGAACCGATGGACATCGGATCAGCGTGAGGTCCCGTGTGCGCCGGCCCAGCAGGGCGCCGGCCGGACGAGCCGCCCGAAGGAGGCCGTCCTCGCACCGGGACCTCGTCCCGTGCCACCGTCGACGTCCCCCGCCCGGGGTGACCCGTCCGGCGCACGGGCACGCCGGTCCACGGACGGAAGGTGGCGACACCGCCGCATGACAGCTCTCAGCACCACGGCACCACCCGGACCCGCGGAACCCGCCGGAGGTCCCGGCGGACACGGCACGAACCCTGCCGAGCGCGAGACCGCGCTCTCGGTCCGCGACGTCTACAAGGTCTTCGGGCGCAGGCCCGTCGAGGCCGTGCGCCGGCTCGAGCAGGGCGCGTCGCGCGACGACGTCAAGCCTCTCGGGACCGCCGCGGTCATCGACGCGAGCTTCGACGTCCAGCAGGGCGAGATCTTCGTCGTCATGGGCCTCTCCGGGTCCGGCAAGTCGACGCTCATCCGCATGCTCAACGGCCTGTGGAAACCCACCTCGGGCCACGTGCTGCTCGGCGGCACCGACCTCGCCCAGGCCGACGCGCAGCAGATGCGCTCGCTGCGCCGCCAGCACGTGTCGATGGTGTTCCAGCACTTCGCGCTCCTTCCCCACCGCACCGTGCTCGACAACGCGGCCTACCCCCTGGAGATCCAGGGCATGGGCAAGGCGGAGCGCCGCGAGAAGGCGCAGCAGGCGCTCGAGCTCGTGGGCCTCGGCGGCTGGCAGGACTCCTTGCCGTCGCAGCTCTCCGGAGGCATGCGCCAGCGCGTCGGGCTCGCCCGCGCCCTCGCCGCCGACACCGACGTGCTGCTCATGGACGAGGCGTTCAGCGCGCTCGACCCGCTGATCCGCCGCGAGATGCAGGAGCAGCTCCTCGAGCTCCAGCAGACGCTCGGGAAGACGATCGTCTTCATCACGCACGACCTCAACGAGGCCATGCACCTCGGCGACCGCATCGCCGTCATGCGCGACGGCCGCATCGTGCAGATCGGCACCGCCGAGCAGATCCTCTCCGACCCCGCGAACGACTACGTCGCCCAGTTCGTGGCCGACGTGGACCGCACGCGCGTCCTCACGGCGTCGTCCGTCATGGTGCGCCCGGCCGTCGTCGTCCCGATGGGCGGCGGTCCGCGCCAGGCGAGCCGCACCATGCGCGAGGCGCAGGTGTCGGCCGCGTACGTCGTCGACCGCCAGCGCCGCCTGCAGGGCGTCGTGCGCGACGCCGACGCGGTCGCCGCGCTCAAGGCCGGCAAGGAGTCGCTCGACGGCATCGTGCGCGACGGCGTCGCGCCCGTCTCCCCCGACACCGCCCTCGCGGAGATCTTCGCGCCCGCTGCGGAGTCCCCGCTGCCGGTCGCGGTCACCGACGGAGAGGGTCGCCTGGTCGGCGTCGTGCCCCGCGTGACGCTGCTCGAGGCCATGGTGCCGGGCGACCAGCCCAGGACCGGTGAGATCGACCTGTCGACGACCCAGGACGCCCCCGTCGAGCACGCCGACGCCCCCACCGAGGGAGGTGCGGCATGACCGGCACGCTCGTTCCCCGCTTCCCCCTCGGCCAGTGGATCGAGTCCTTCGTCGACTGGGTGACCGACGTCTTCGACCCCGTCTTCGACGTCGTCAAGGACGTGCTCACGAGCGTCTACGACGTCTTCGAGACGGTCCTGGCGACCCCTCCGTTCTGGGTCGTGGCCCTGGTGCTCGCGGGCGTCGCCCTCGCCGCCAAGGGGTGGAAGCTCGCCGTGGGCTCGCTCGTCGGCTTCGTCGTCATCGCCGGCGTCGCCCAGTGGGACAACGCGATGGACACCCTCGCGCTCGTGCTGCTGGCCACGGCGATCACCCTCGCGATCGCCATACCGCTCGGCATCTGGGCGGCACGCGACGACCGGGTCTCGCGCACCGTCCGACCGGTGCTCGACTTCATGCAGACCATGCCGGCGTTCGTCTACCTCATCCCGACCGTCGTCATCTTCCTCACCGGCCCCGTCCCCGGGATCATCGCGACGATCGTGTTCGCGATGGCGCCCGGCGTGCGCTTCACCGAGCTCGGCATCCGCCAGGTCGACAAGGAGGTGGTCGAGGCCGGCCACGCGTTCGGCTCGACCCCCGGACGGATCCTGCGCCAGATCCAGCTCCCCCTCGCGATGCCCACGATCATGGCGGGCGTCAACCAGGTCATCATGCTGTCGCTGTCGATGGTCGTCATCGCCGGCTTCGTCGGCGCCGGCGGCCTCGGGCAGCCCGTCGTCCAGGCGCTGAGCAGCATCGACGTCGCGCTCGGCTTCGAGGCCGGCCTGTCCGTCGTGATCCTCGCGATGTTCCTCGACCGCGTGACGTCGGCCCTCGCCGACCGCGCCCCCGTCTCCCGGGCCCTCGCCGCAGCACGCGTCTGAGCCGTCTGCGGGCCGGCCCACGCCACGGGCACGGCCCGGCCCGTCCGGCGGCACGGCGCACGACGTCGCGCCGCCGGGCACCACCGACCGGGCCCGACCGGGCCCAAGGAAGGAACGCATGACCCCCGCACGCACGACCCACCGCACCGCCCGCCGCACGGCGGCCGTCGCCACCGCCGCCGTCCTCGGCCTCGGCCTGTCCGCCTGCGCGTCCGGCACCGAGTCCGGTGACTCGGGCGACGCCTCCACCGGCGAGGACGAGACGTCGGTCTCGATCGGCATCCCGTCCGGCTGGGACGAGGGCATCGCCGTCTCCCACCTGTGGAAGGCGATCCTCGAGGACGAGGGCTACGACGTCGAGACGCAGACCGCCGACATCGGCATCGTCTTCACCGGTCTCGCCGGCGGCGACTTCGACCTGCTGTTCGACACGTGGCTGCCCATCACGCACGCGTCGTACCTCGAGGAGTACGGCGAGGACGTCACCGACCTCGGCGTCTGGTACGACGACGCGAAGCTCACCATCGCGGTGAACGAGGACTCCCCCGCGCAGTCGCTCGAGGACCTGGCCACCATGGCGGACGAGTACGGCAACAAGCTGGTGGGCATCGAGGCCGGCGCCGGCCTGACCAAGGTCACGCAGGAGGAGGTCATCCCGACCTACGGGCTCGAGGGCATGGACTACACCATCTCCTCGACCCCGGCGATGCTCGCCGAGCTCAAGGGCGCGACCGGCTCCGGCGAGAACATCGCCGTGACGCTGTGGCGCCCGCACTGGGCCTACGACGAGTTCCCCGTCCGCGACCTCGAGGACCCCGAGGGCACGCTCGGCGACGCCGAGGAGATCCACACGTACGGCGCCGCCGACTTCGAGGACCGCTACCCGACGCTCACGAAGCTCGTCGGCGCGTTCGAGCTGGACGACGAGCAGCTGTTCTCGCTCGAGAACATGATGTTCAACTCCGACGAGCACGCCGACGAGGACGCGGCCGTCGAGGCGTGGCTCGAGGCCAACCCGACGTTCGTCGACGACCTCAAGGACGCCGCGGGCGTCTGACCCGCACCTCTCACGACGTCGAAGGCCGGCTCCCTCCAGGGAGCCGGCCTTCGTGCGCGTGACAGGGGCTCAGAGTGCCCGGGCGTCGTCCTCCAGCAGGACGGGGATGCCGTCGCGCACCGGGTACGCCAGCGGTCGCTCCGGGTCCGTCGAGTGCAGCTCGGGAGCGCCGTTGGGTCCGGTGCCGTCAACGAGCGTCGCGCCCGTCACGGGGCAGCGCAGGGCCTCGCGCACCCACGGGTCGATCTGGCGGCTCATGCTCGCTCCTCGCTCGTCGTGGTGCCCGACGCCGGGCCGTCGGACGCGCGCACGAGCGACAGGACGTCGTCGCGCACCTTCTCCAGGATGTCCTGGTCCGCGGCCTCGACGTTGAGCCGCAGCAGCGGCTCCGTGTTCGACGCACGCAGGTTGAACCACCACTGGGGGTGGGAGTCCCAGTGCGAGACGGTCAGGCCGTCGAGCTCGTCGACGTCGACCGGTCCGGCACCCTGCTGCGTTACGTAGGCCTCGACGACGCGGGCCCGTGCCGCGGGGACGTCGGCCACGGTGGAGTTGATCTCGCCCGAGGCGACGTACGGCTCGTACATCTCCCCGAGGGCCGACATCGGGTGCGGCTGGGTGCCGAGGGCCGCGAGCACGTGCATCGCGGCGAGCATGCCCGTGTCCGCGAAGAAGAAGTCGCGGAAGTAGTAGTGCGCGCTGTGCTCCCCGCCGAACACGGCGTCGTTGTCGGCCATCTGCGCCTTGATGAACGAGTGCCCGACGCGCGTGCGCACGGTCCGAGCGCCGGCCGCGCCGAGGAAGTCGGGCACCGCGCGCGACGTGATGAGGTTGTGGATGACCGTCGGCGTACGGCCCGCCTCGAGCTCCTTGCCGACCTCCCGCAGCCCCACCAGAGCCGTGATCGCCGACGGCGACACCGGGGCGCCCTGCTCGTCGACGACGAAGCAGCGGTCCGCGTCGCCGTCGAACGCGAGCCCGAGGTCGGCGCCGTGCTCGACGACCGCGGCCTGCAGGTCGACGAGGTTCTTCGGGTCGAGCGGGTTGGCCTCGTGGTTCGGGAACGTCCCGTCGAGCTCGAAGTACAGCGGGACGACGTCGAGGGGCAGCGCCGGCAGGCCCGCGCCGGTCCCGAGGACGGCAGGGACGGTGTACCCGCCCATGCCGTTCCCCGCGTCGACGACCACCTTGAGAGGGCGGATGCCGGACAGGTCGACGAGGTCGCGGAGGAACGCCGCGTAGTCGGCGAGCATCTCGCGGTCGGAGACGACGCCGCGCTCGCCGACAGCGGACGGCAGACCGTCGTCGAGGAAGCCCTCCGCGAGGCGGCGGACCTCGGCGAGGCCCGAGTCCTGCCCGACGGGTCGCGCACCCGCGCGGCACAGCTTGATGCCGTTGTACGCGGCGGGGTTGTGGCTCGCCGTGAACATCGCGCCCGGCACACCGAGCACGCCCGACGCGTGGTACAGCCCGTCCGTCGAGCAGAGCCCGATCCGGGTCACGTCCACGCCCGCGTCCGCGAGGCCTGCGGCGAACGCGTCCACGAGCTCCGGGCCGGAGTCGCGCATGTCGTGCCCGACGACGACGCTCGGCCGCGCCGCCACGTCACCGCCCGCGACCGGCGCCTCGGGGAGCACGACGGCCTGGGCGAACGCGGCGCCGATCGCCCGGGTCACCTCCGCGTTCAGCTGGTCCGGGACGGTACCGCGGACGTCGTAGGCCTTGATGAGGTGGGAGAGATCGCTCGTGGTCACCCGACAACACTAGTGGGGACCGGCCGTGAGCTCCCCCCGGCCCACGCGCGCGGGGTGCCCCGGCGGTCGGAGGCCCTCGGCTACCCTGGCCGGAGACCTCATCGGACCGCGAGGGCAGGACGCGCCCCCGCCAGACGGACGCGAGACCTCTCAGCATGCACAACCGGCACCTCCGGCTCGACAACACGGTCCAGCACTACGACTGGGGCTCGCCCACGCGGATCCACGAGCTCCTGGGCTCGGTCCCGGACGGCCGGCCGGCCGCGGAGCTCTGGCTCGGTGCGCACCGCAGCGCGCCGTCGACGGTGCTCGACGCGGCACCGGGTGGCTCGGCCGGACAGGTCTCGCTCGCCGACCTCGTCCAGGGCGACCCCGAGAGGATGCTCGGACGACGCGTGGCGGACGCCTTCGGCCCGCGACTGCCCTACCTGCTCAAGGTGCTCGCCGCCGACCGGGCCCTCTCGCTCCAGGTGCACCCACGACCCCACCACGCACGAGCCGGCTTCAACCGCGAGAACCTCGACGGGCTGCCGCACGGCTCTCCCGACCGCTCGTTCCACGACGACCAGCACAAGCCGGAGATGGTCGTCGCGCTCTCGCAGTTCGAGGGACTCGTCGGCTTCCGCACCCCGCGAGCGATCCTGTCCCTCCTCGAGGACCTCGACGGCCCGCTCGTCGCGGCGGTCCGCGAGGCGCTCGTCGCCGACAGGTCCGCCCGCGGCATCCGGACCGCGTTCACGGGCCTCGTCGCGTCGCGCCACGACCCGGGCACGCCTGCCGCGCTCGTGCAGTCCCTCGAGTCGGTGCGCCGTCGACTGGACGCCGGATCTCCGTACGAGCGCGCGGACCGCACCGTCATGCTCCTCGCCGAGCAGCACCCGGGTGACCCGGGAGCCCTCGTCTCGCTCCTGCTCAACCGGGTGACGCTGGAGCCCGGCGAGTCGTTGTTCATCCCGGCCGGCGTGGTGCACGCCTATGTCAACGGCCTCGGCATCGAGGTCATGGCGAGCTCCGACAACGTGCTGCGCGCGGGGCTCACGTCGAAGCGGGTCGACGAGGAGGCACTGGTCGAGTGCGCCGTCTTCGAGCCGAGCAGCCCCATGGTTCCTGCGGTCACCGCCACGGGCGACCGCGGACAGCTCCACACGTACCGGGCCCCGGTCGAGGAGTTCGGCCTCGTCGTCGCCGACGTCGACGAGCACGAGACGCTGACGTTCCCGTCCGAGGGCCCTCGCATCGTCCTGTGCCTGGACGGCAAGGCCGTCCTGCACGGCGACGAGGACGACCTGGTCCTCGCCCGGGGCGAGTCCGCGTTCGTGCCGCACAGCGCCGGGTCCCTGCGCATCGGCGGACACGGCCACGTCGTCTGCGTCTGGACCCCTTAGCCGGCGCTCAGGAGCGCTGCGGCCGACGAGGCTCGCTCAGTCGCCCTCGGCGCGCAGCACGCGCAGGTGGCCGCGCCGCCCGACCTCGGTGACGGCCGCAGGCTCGGGCTCGCTCCGCACCTTGCCCGCCTCCCGGACCGCGTCCGCGAGCGCCGACAGGTCGTCGTCGCTCGGGCCGGTCTCGACGAACTCCGGAGAGAGCCGCACGACCTCCCAGCCGCGCGGGGCGGTGAGACGCTCGGCGTGCTCGGCGCACAGGTCGTAGCTGTGGGGCTCGGCGAGGTGCGCGAGCGGACCCAGGACCGCCGTCGAGTCGGCGTACACGTAGGTGAGGGTCGCGACGGCGGCACGGACGCACGCCGTGCGCGAGCACTGCCTGACGGATCTCACGGGGTGACCTTACGCCTTCCGCGAGGTCGGCGGTCGCGGCACACGCCGTCGTGGTCCCCGTGTCCCGGCTCGACCGGGACCGCAGCGGGACAGCGGCCCACCTGCACGTCTACAGTCGTCGTGTGCGTGGCTTCCCTTCCTTCCCCGGTTCCCGGCCCGAGCCGGCAGGGCGTGGGCGCCGGTCGCGCGACCGGGCCACCGGTCGCCGTCCGACCGCGTCCGCGGAGCAGGGGCCCGTCGAGCCGTCGTTCGACGACCTGGACATCCCCCTGCGCGCGCCCGGGCCCGGCGGGCACGGACCGGCGGCACGACGCCGCGACCGTCGGGGCCGCGGCCTGCGCGGCCCCCTCCTCCCGCCGTCCGCGCCGGCGAGCCGGACGCGGGCCGAGCGGTTCGACGACGTCGTGGTCGACGTGGTCGAACGCGTGGAGCGTGGGTGGGCCAAGCAGCTGCGCGGGACGGAGTTCGCCGTCGAGGACGTCCCGCCGTCCGACCCCGCGCCGTGGGAGCAGGGCGTGGTCCCGCTCGGTCGCTGCTTCCCGGCGGAGTCCGGCCAGCCGTCCCGGGTCGTCGTCTACCGTCGCCCGGTCGAGGCCCGCGCGCTGGACGCGGAGGACCTCGAGGACCTCGTGCGCGACGTGGTCGTGGAGCAGGTCGCGCACCTGCTGGCGCGCTCGCCCGAGGAGATCGACCCGCGCTACACCGGCGACCACTGACGGCCGGGCCGGGCCCGGTACTACTGCCCGAGCCCAGCCGTGCCCGACGCGCGGACGGCCACCTCGCGCGGTGCGGTGCCGTCGGTGACCGGGAGCAGCACGGAGAGCAGGCTCGGCGTCCTGTCGCCCTCGTCCCCGCTCGGCGGGCCGGCGCTCGCGAGCACCGACCACAGGGGGACGACTCCCTCGACGCCCCGGACGACGTCGACGGTGACGGTCGCCGGCGCGTCGTCCGAGTCCTCCGGCCGCAGCGAGCTCGCGGCGAGCGTGGTCGTCGCCCCGGCCGGCACGGCGACCGTCTCCTCCCCGAGGAGCGTCCCGTCCACGGCGTAGGCGCGCACCACCAGCTCGACCTCTCCGGCCGGAGGGTCGCCTGCCTCGTCGTCGACCGGCACCGCCGCGAGCGACAGGCTCGACGACGTGCGCGGGACGAGCGCGACCTGGCCCGCCCGTGCCGGCCCGGTGGACTCGGGCACCGTGAGCGGCACCGCCGCGATCCAGGCCCGGTCGTACTGTCGCTCCTCGTGGAGCAGGTCGGGGTCCGGCTCGCCCCGCCGGTCGACGGAGCCTCCGGCGACGACGGGGACGTCGGCGTGGACCGCGACCGTGTACCGGCCCTCGGGCAGACCGCCCAGCGACACGTCCGTCACGACGCCCGGCGTGAGCGCGACCTCCTCGACGCCGCGCAGCGGCACGACCCCGTCCTCGCCGTGGACGACGACGCGCGCCGTCCCCGCGTCCGGGCCGGGAGCGAGCACGCGCAGCCGGGGCGCGTGCGGGTCGTCGACGGCCTCTCCCCCGCTCTGGAACCCCGTGAGCGCGACGGCCTGGGCGGGCTGGGCGCCCGGCACGACGTCGTCGACCCCGAGCGGGACGAGCCCGTCGAGGGTGGTGTGCTGCAGGTACGCGGAGACGAGCCCGCCGGACGCCTCGACGTGCACGACGAGGCGTCGCTGCTCGGGTGCGGCCGCCTCGACGAGCGTCACGACCTCCTCTCCCGGCCCGACGAGCTGTTGCCCGCCCCCGGCGAGGACCGCCTGGCCGCCCTGTCCCCAGGCGGTCACCTGGACCGTCGCCGGCGTGAGGCCGGGGTTCTGGAGGACGAGCTGGGCGCTGCTGCCGACCTCGGTGCTTCCGCCGACGAGCCAGTGGCTGATCCCGGGTCGGACACAGCTCGCCGCGGCGAGACCGCGCAGGTCGCCCGCGGTCGTCACCGAGCCCACGGACGCCGCGGGCCGCGGCGGGTCGCCCTCGCCCGGCCGGACCGCGAGCACCGACCCGACGGACGGGTCCTCGACCGTCGTCGCGGCGGGACCTTCCGTGTCCGCGCCCGCGTCGAGCTCGGCTGCCGCGCCGCCGTCGAGCGGTGTGAGGGTCGACGTCGCGTCCCCTCCGACGGCGGCCCGCAGCGCGCTCGTCGTGCCGACCGGGGCCGGCCCGAACTGGGCGTCCCCGACCGCCTCGGGGTCGGTAAGCCGCGCGGGTCCGGGGCACACGAGGACGTCCTGCGCGGGAGCCACCGTCACGTGCTCGACGGGATCGACCACCTCGGCGTCGGGCACGCGGTCCGTGAGGACGCCCCCGAACGCCGCGACCGCTCCCACGGCGAGGATGCCGACCACGCCTGCGCCCGTCGTCGCGAGCCGACGGGCGACAGAGCGCCGGGCCGTCATCGCGCCACCGGCCGACGTCGCCGCACCGGGACCGCCAGCAGGACGAACACGAGCAGGACGACACCCGTGACCGCCAGCCACCCCGTCCGGTGGTCCGCGGCGTGGAAGACCGCGAGGTGCCCGCCGTCCGGACCGAGCTCGAACGCCTGCAGACCGCCCGTCAGCGCCGGGTCGACCGGGTCGAGCGCTCGCCCGTCGAGGGTCGCGCGCCAGCCGGGAGCGGCGTTCTCCGCCAGCACGACCGTACGGTCCGCCGGCCCGGCGACCAGCGCGACGTCGACGGGCCGCAGCGCGCTCCGGTCGGCGGCGAGCGTCTCGACCGCACCGTCCGCCGTCTCCACGCGCGCGTACGACGGCTCGACGCCCTCCGGCGCCACCCGCCACGTCACCTCCGACCGTCCCTCCGTCATGCGTTCGAGGCCCGGCACCATGTCGAGCCGGGCGACCAGCTCGGCCCGCTCCTGGTCCGCCGGCACGGACGCCGGGACGAGGACCGCCCCCACGCCCAGCCGCGCGAGGCGCGCCGCGGCGTCGTCGGACGTGCCTGCGGTGAGCTCGGCGACCGTCGCGGGCAGGTCCGCCTCGACGACGCCGGGCGCGGCCTCCTGGCGCGAGCGCACGACGGCGGACGCGTCCACGGCCTGGGGCCCGTCACCGCGGAGCGCGGCGTACGCGACGACGCCGTCCGCCCCGGGCTCGAGCGTCAGCACACGGGCCTGCCGCGGGGACGTCTGCATCTGGCGGCCGACCGGCGGGACGACGGGCTGCGTGGTGGCGCGGACGGCTCCCACGCTGGCATCGGTGCGGTCGAGGACCTGCGCGGTCCACGACGCGGCCGTCCCGAGCGGGAGCAGGGTCACCACGAGCGCGAGCGCGACGACGCTGCCCGTGCGCCACGCGGCCGCGTCCCGCCCCGGGAGCCGGGGCAGCCCGGCGAGCGCCGCGCCGAGGAGCGCGAGGAGCGCCAACGACACGCCCGCACCCGGCCAGCCCGTGACCGGTGCGGCGTCCGCGGGACCGGGGGCGACGGTCGTCGCCCCCGCGAGGACGCCCGCGCCGATCCCGACCGCCGCGACGAACCACGCGCCCGCGGCGGCACGACGTCCTCGCACGACGGCGGCCACGGCCAGCACGACGACGACGCCGCCCGCGACGAACGGCGCCCACCGCGCGAGGAGGTCGGCGGCGCCCGTCCCGTCCGCACCGAACCACGGCACGGGGGTGACGGGCAGCCCGAGCACCTGCTGCCACCCGGGTGCCGCGTCGGAGGCGACGGGCGCCCCGGGGTCGGCGAGCAGGAGCCGCCACCCGCCGTCGGACCACGTGCGGACCGCGTGCACGAGGAACGGGGCGAAGACGACGGCCGCGGGGACGGGGACGAGCGCGAGGTAGCGGCGGTGGCGGCGGACGCCCAGCGCCACGACCCCGAGGGCGACCAGGCCGGCCGGGAGGAGGACGGGCGCCCCGGCGACGGCCACGGCGAACGCGAACCCCGCCGCCGCGGCCGCGGCGAGCGACCCGGGCTCCGGACGGGTGGGGCGGCGGGGCGCGTCGGGCGTGGCCGGGGCGACGACGTCGACCCGCTGCAGGCCGACGGCGCGCACCACGGTCAGCGCCACCCACGGCAGCGCGGCGTGCGCGAGGACCGCACCGATGCGCCCCGAGTCGACGGCGGCGAGCAGGCTCGGCGCCGCGACCCAGACGAGCGCCGCCCATCCGCGCAGGGCCACCGAGCGCGTGAGAGCTCCCGCCGCGAACCAGGCGCCCAGACCGGCAACGAGGAAGCAGGCCGGCACGAGGACGTCGACGGCGGTCTGCGCCGAGCCGCCCGCGAGGAGCGCCCCGGGGACGAGCGCGGAGACGAACGGGTCGGCGGGCGCCGACGCCCCGAGCTCCGTCGAGATCCAGCCCGTCGTGGCGGCCCGCCACACGTCCCCGAGCGTGCTGCCGGCCGGGAGCATGCCTCCGCCGACGAGCCGGCCCCCGGCCAGGAGGGGACCGACGAGCGGGCCGAAGACGAGCGCGGTGAGTCCCGCGAGCCCCGCGACCACGACGCCGAGGCCGGCCCGCCGGCGCACGGCCAGCGCGCGGAGCTCGCGCCGCTCGATGTCCGTGGGTGCCCACACCGTGCGCCGCAGCTCGGCCCGCGCGAGACGACGGTCCCGGCGTTCGGCGAGGACCTCGCGCCACGTCCCCTTGAGCGGACGCAGCGTGCCGCGCGGCAGCCGCGCCGTCCGCCCGGCCCGCCGGCGTGCTCGCACGACCGGCCCGACCCGGGCCAGCGCCCAGACCGGCGCGACGATCTCGTCGCGCGCGTGACCGGGCTGCTTGACGAGCAGGCGGTACATGGCGTGGAACGGCGCCGCCAGGAGCATGGCCAGCGCGACGACCGGCAGCCACGGGAGCGCGACACCGACGAGACGAGCGTGCAGGTGCGCCCGTCGTCGCTGGACGTACGACGTGTCCGGGTCCGGCCGCGGCGCCTCGCCGGCCCGGCGCGCGGACCGGTCCCGCAACCCGAGGAGCGACGCCTGCGCGTGCCGCACCACGGCCGACGGGACGACGATCACCCGGTGCCCCGCGAGCCGCGCGCGCCGGCACAGGTCGAGACCGTCCCCGAACGGGCCGAGCTCCGGGTCGGTCCCGCCAAGCTCCTCCCAGGCGGCCCGACGCACGAGCGCTCCCGCGAGACCGACCGCGAGCACGTCCTCGCGCGCGTCGTGCTGACCCTGGTCGATCTCGTCGTCGTCGATGCCCGTCATCCGACGGCCCAGCGGCGTCGTCGTGAAGCCGACCTCGAGGAGGCGCCCCGGGCTCCCCGGCTCGAACGGGTCCGCCGGCTCGGGCGCCGGGCCGTGCACCCATCGCTCCTGCTTCGGCCCCGCGACGGCCACGGCGCTCGAGTGCTCGACGGCGCGCAGCAGCTCGGCGAGAGCGTCCGGCGCCGGCGCGGAGTCGTCGTGCAGGAGCCAGATCCACGTGCCCGCGTCCACGTTCGCCAGGGCGGCGTCCACGGCGTCACCGAACGAGCGCGCCCTGGGCGCCGCGACGAACCGCGCGTCGCCGAGGTGGAGGTCGGGGTACTGGCCGGCGGCCCCCGCGCTCGCGGCGTCGACGACGACGACGGCGTCCGGCCCGCTCGTCTGGTCGCGCACCGCGGCGAGCGTGCGGCGCAGGTACGGGGACTCGCCGCGCGTGACCACCACCGCGGTGACGGTCACCACGACGGCCAGCGCGCCCGTCACCGTCGCGACGACGTCGGGCGCCGAGACCGGCACGCCGGTCGGGGGCGACGTCGGCGGCGCGGCGCCGACGGGCGCGCGCACCACGGTCTGCGCAGGGCCCGGGAGGGGCGCGCGCGTGCTGCTCGTCAGGTCCGAGGAAGTCATGTCCCGTCGATCATGCGACGAGGACGGCGCGGGACCCGGCATTTGCGCGCCTCGGTGTGGCGGGGTGTCGTCACCCCGCCTGAGAAGGGCCCGTGGGGACTGCGGTCCGGCGCTCGTGCCGTCCGCTCCCGCCAGGCCCGACGCCCCGTCAGACGACGCGGCGCTTGAGCTTGCGGCGCTCCCGCTCGGACAGCCCGCCCCAGATCCCGAAGCGCTCGTCGTTCTCGAGCGCGTACTCGAGGCACTCCGCGCGGACCTCGCAGCCCGTGCAAACCTTCTTGGCCTCGCGCGTGGACCCGCCCTTCTCGGGGAAGAACGCCTCCGGGTCGGTCTGCGCGCACAGGGCGCGCTCCTGCCACCCCATGAGCCCGTCGTCGACCGGCTCGCCGAAGAGCGGCAGCACCGGTGCTACACGCTCCACCTCACGCCCAGCGTCGGAGGGAATGCCCCCTCCGGCTCCGTCCAGAATGTTCCACATCGTGCGCCCCTTCATGCCGTTCACGAGAAACTGCATTGAAGAAATTACACGCGTGTCGTCCTCAGGCGTCAAGCCGAAATGTGATAGCCCCGCGAAGGCGCCGGGGTGAAATCCCGACATGTCCGGACGCATAGCACACCACCTAGGGTGGTGCCATGGTGACCTCTCCCCATCCCTCCGCGGCCGGCTCCGGCACTCCCGGCGAGCGCCCGGCGCACGTCGCTGACCTGCTGCGTCTGATCACCCGTGAACCCGGCCGCCCGCGGCTCACCTGGTATGGCGACGACGGTGAACGCGTCGAGCTGTCCGGCGCGGTGCTTGAAAACTGGATCAACAAGACGACGAACCTGCTCGTCGAGGAATTCGACGCGGGCCCGGGAACACGCGTCGTCATCGACCTGCCCGCGCATTGGCGCACCGTCATCTGGGCGCTCGCGGTGTGGCGCGTCGGCGCGACCGCCGTCCTCGTGGACGAGGACGGGGCGACCGGAGCGGCCGAGGCACCCGACGTCGTCGTGACGGCACGGCCAGGGCGGTGGGCCGGCTCCAGGGCCGAGCTCGTCGCCGTCTCGCTCCCCGCCCTCGCGCGCGGGTTCGACGGCGACCTGCCGGCCGGGGCCGTCGACGCCGCGTCGGCGGTGATGACGTACGGCGACCAGCTGGGCTGGGTGCCGGAGCCCGACCTCGACCTCCCGGCCGTCGCGGGCGCTGCCGAGCGCGACCATGCCGAGCTCCTGCGTCCCGCAGAGGCCGACGCGACGGGCGGCGAGACGGCCGGCGCCGGCCACCGGGAGCTCGTCGCCGCAGCCGCAGAACCCCTGGACGGCGTCCTGCGGACCGTCGTGCGCCTGTGGGCGTCCGACGGCTCGGCGGTGCTCGTGCAGACGCTGGACGCGACGCGCCTCGAGCGCATCGCACGGGACGAGCGCGTCACCGCCTGACGCGCCCCGACGCGGGGCGGTCGGACGGCGAGGCGGTCGGACGCGACGAGGTCAGGGGCGGCCGAGCGCCCGGTACGTCCAGCCGGCGGAGCGCCAGGCGACCGGGTCGAGGACGTTGCGCCCGTCGAGGATCCGCTGCCCCGCGACCTTCTCGGCGAGCTCGGCCGGGACGAGCTCGCGGTACTCCTGCCACTCCGTGAGGAGCAGCACGATGTCGGCGTCGACGACCGCCTCGTCCAGGGACTCCACGAGCCGCAGCTCGGGGTGCACCCGGCGCGCGTTGGGGACCGCCTGGGGATCGGTCACCCGGACGTCCGCGCCCTGTCGCGCGAGCTGGACCGCCACGTCGAGGGCCGGCGAGTCCCGGACGTCGTCGCTGTTGGGCTTGAACGCCGCCCCGAGCACGGCGATCCGCTTGCCCACGATGGACCCGTCGAGCACCTCGCGCGCGAGGTCGACCATCCGGACCCGGCGGCGCGTGTTGATCGCGTCGATCTCCTTGAGGAACGCCACGGCCTGGTCCGCGCCGAGCTCGCCCGCCCGGGCCATGAAGGCGCGGATGTCCTTCGGGAGGCAGCCGCCGCCGAAGCCGAGGCCCGCGTTGAGGAACTTGCGCCCGATCCGGTCGTCGTACCCGATCGCGTCGGCGAGGCGCGTGACGTCCGCTCCCGTCTCCTCGCACAGCTCGGCCATCGCGTTGATGAACGAGATCTTCGTCGCGAGGAACGAGTTGGCGGCGACCTTCACGAGCTCGGCGGTCGGGTAGTCCGTCACGACACGGGGCGTGTGCTCCGACAGCGGCCCGGCGTACACCTCGTCGAGCAGCGCGACCGCCCGCTCCCCCGCCTCCGCGGCGGGGACCCCGTAGACCAGCCGGTCGGGGTGGAGCGTGTCCTTGACCGCGAAGCCCTCCCGGAGGAACTCCGGGTTCCACGCGAGCGACACCCCCGGCACCTCGCGCTCGAGCCGCCCCGCGATCCCGGCGGCCGTGCCGACCGGGACGGTCGACTTGCCGACGACGAGGTCGCCCTCGCGCAGATGAGGGATCAAGCCCGTCACGGCGCTCTCGACGTACCGCAGGTCGGCCGCGTACTCGCCACGGCGCTGCGGGGTCCCGACGCAGACGAAGTGGACCTGCGAGCCCGCGACCTCCGCCATGTCCGTCGTGAAGCGCAGGGTCCCGGTGCCCGAGACCTCGGTGAGCAGCTCGGGCAGGCCTGGCTCGAAGAACGGCGCGCGCCCCTCTGCGAGCGCGGCGACCTTCGCCTCGTCGACGTCGACGCCCACCACCTCGTGGCCGAGCTTCGCCATGCACGCCGCGTGCACGGCGCCGAGGTAACCGCAACCGATCACTGAGATTTTCACGCGTGTCCTTCGGGCCGATGTCGCCAGGAGGTTATCCGATCGGGACCCTACGCCCCAATCGCCGCCGGCGTGCCCGCGGCGCGTCGGGCGACCGCTAGGCTCGCGTGCCATGCCGTCCGCCCCTCCGCCGGTCCCCCCTGCCGTCCGAGTCGTCTGCGTCGTGTTCAACCCCGGCCCCGAGCTCGAGGCCTTCGCACGCTCGCTGCGCACGGCGACGAGCGAGTCGTACGAGCTGGTCCTGGTGAACAACGGCGGACCCAGCGCGGTGGTGCAGCAGCTCGTCGACGAGGGCGCGGCACGTCTCGTCGAGTCCGGGGGCAACGTCGGCTACGGCCGCGCGGCGAACATCGGCGCGCGCGGTTCCGCCTCGCCGTGGCTGGTGGTCGCGAACCCCGACGTCGTCTGGGAACCCGGGTCCCTGGACGCCCTGCTCGACGCCGCCGCGCGCCGCCCGACGGCGGGCTCGCTCGGTCCGCGGATCCTCAACGAGGACGGCACGGTGTACCCGTCGGCGCGGGCGGTCCCCTCGTTGTGGCTCGGGGCCGGGCACGCGCTCCTGGTGCGCGTCTGGCCGTCCAACCCGCTGTCCCGCCGCTACCGCCGGGAGAACCCAGCGGACCCCGGTGCCGAGCGCGCCGTCGGCTGGCTCTCGGGAGCGCTCCTCCTGCTGCGCCGCGAGGCCTTCGAGGCGGTGTCGGGGTTCGACAACGGCTACTTCATGTTCTTCGAGGACCTCGACCTCGGGGAGCGGCTGGGCCGTGCGGGGTGGGAGAACGTCGTCGTCCCCTCGGCGACCGTGACGCACATCCAGGGCGCGTCCTGGAAGCGGACGCCCGAACCGATGATCCGCGCCCACCACGCCAGCGCCCGACGGTACGTGCGGCGCCGGTACCGGCGCTGGTTCGAGGCACCGGTGCGCTGGGTCGCCGTCCTCGGTCTGCGCGTGCGCGAGCAGCTGGAGGTCGCCGGCGCGCGCCGGGCGACACGGTCCTGAGCCACCTGGCGTACGGCACAATGGCGACCATGCGTGGAATCATCCTGGCCGGCGGCTCCGGCACCCGTCTGCACCCGATCACCCTCGGCGTGAGCAAGCAGCTCGTCCCGGTCTACGACAAGCCGATGATCTACTACCCCCTGTCCACGCTGATCCTCGCGGGCATCCAGGACATCCTCGTCATCACCACCCCGCACGACGCCGAGCAGTTCCGCCGCCTGCTCGGTGACGGGTCGCAGTTCGGCGTCTCGATCAGCTACACCGTCCAGGCCGAGCCGAACGGCCTCGCCCAGGCGTTCGTCCTCGGCGCGGACTTCATCGGGGACGACTCCGCCGCCCTCGTCCTGGGGGACAACATCTTCTACGGACCCGGTCTGGGCTCCCAGCTCACCCGGTTCGAGGACATCGACGGCGGCGCCGTCTTCGCCTACCGCGTCTCGGACCCCACCGCCTACGGCGTGGTCGAGTTCGACGCGCAGGGCCGCGCCCTGTCGCTCGAGGAGAAGCCCGCCCAGCCCCGCTCCAGCTACGCCGTCCCCGGCCTGTACTTCTACGACAACGACGTCGTCGCCATCGCCCGCGACCTCGAGCCCTCCCCCCGCGGCGAGTACGAGATCACCGACGTCAACCGCGAGTACCTGCGCCAGGGACGGCTCCAGGTCGAGGTCCTGCCCCGCGGCACGGCCTGGCTGGACACCGGCACGTTCGACTCGCTGCTCGAGGCCTCGGACTACGTGCGCACCATCGAGAATCGCCAGGGCCTGAAGATCGGCTCGCCCGAGGAGGTCGCCTGGCGCCGCGGCTTCCTCTCCGACGACGAGCTCCGCCAGCGTGGCGAGGCCCTCGTGAAGTCCGGGTACGGCTCCTACCTCATCGGCCTCCTCGACGAGTAGTCGCCACCCTGGGGCTCCGCCGGAGCGCACCGTACTGTGGGGCCGTGACATCTGAGGAGCCCGAGGTTGCGCAGGACGACGATGCCCGCCCCACCACCGCACGAGCCAGATGGGTCCGCCTCGCGGGCCGGCTGGTGGCCGTCGTCGCCGTCGCGCTGTGCGTGTGGACGGTGGTCACCCAGTGGGACCGGATCTCGGCGGACCTGCGCTCCGCCGACCTGACGCTCCTCGCCGTCGCCCTCCTGGTCAGCGCTCTCGCGGGTCTCGTGCTGGCCACCGCGTGGTGGTACTGCCTGCGCATCGTGGGGCACGGCCGGGCCGTGAACGACGTCCTCGCCTGGTACTTCGGCGGGGAGATCGGCAAGTACCTGCCCGGAGGCATCTGGGCGATCGTCGGGCGCGGCGAGCTGTCGGTGCGCGGAGGGATCGACCGCCGGACCAGCTACGCCTCGACGCTCCTGTCGCTCGGCGCGATCGTCGTCTCCGGGGGCTGGTTCTGCGGCGTCGTCGGGCCGCTGGCCGTCGCGCTGGGTGACGCGCCGACCTGGGTGGCGTGGTTCGCCCTCGCCCTCCCCCTCGGAGCGGTGCTCCTGCACCCGCGGGTCGTCGGCCTCGGTCTGCGGCTGATGCACGTCGCGCTGCGGGGGGACCGGATGCTCACGGTGCCCAGCTGGGGGGCGATGTGCCGGCTGACCGTGCTCACCCTCCCGTCGTGGCTCTTCGTGGGCGGCGCATCGGTGCTCGTCACGGCCTCGCTGGGGTACGAGCAGTCGGCGGCGGCGGTGTCGATGGCCGCCGTCGCCGCGTGGACGGTCGGGATCGTCGCGGTCCCCGTACCCGCCGGCGCCGGCCTGCGCGAGATCGTCTTCGCCGCGTTGTGCGGGCTCGGCGCGGCACCGGGTGTGATCGTTGCCACAGTCTCGCGACTGCTCTATGTTCTCGTGGACGGCGCCGCCGCTTTGGTGGCGTTCTCGTATCTTCGTCGCCGGGCTCGTCCGGTGACCACCGAGGAGCAGACCTGATGAGAGACACCGTCCTCCGCATGTCGAAGAGCGCCTACGTGTCAGGCATGAAGACGCTCGGGTCGGGGCTGCGAGCCCTGCACGTCCTCGACGACGCTCCTCCTCCCCGCACCGCACGCACCAAGCACTGGTTCTACAGCCTCACGCGGGTGTACGACCCGCAGGCCATGATCAAGATGGACGTCCCGTGGTGGACCTACGACGCGATCGACGCCGTGGAGACCTGGCTCAAGGGTCGCGAGCAGGCCCGCATCTTCGAGTACGGGTCCGGCGCGAGCTCGCTGTGGCTCGCGCGCCGTGCGGGAGAGGTGCACTCCGTCGAGCACCACGAGGGCTTCTACGAGTACATGCGCCCGTCCTTCGAGGCGCAGGACAACCTCAGCGTCGAGCTCGTCGAGCCCGAGGTCTCGGACCACCCGGTCGTGCCGTCGCAGAAGGAGGGCCAGTCCGGGCTCGACTTCGCCGACTACGTCGCCGCGATCGACCGCGCCGGTGGGACGTTCGACCTCGTGGTGGTCGACGGGCGTGCGCGGGGCGCGAGCCTCGCGCACGCCGTGCAGCGCCTCGCGCCGGACGGTCTCGTGGTGTTCGACAACAGCCGCCGGGCCCGGTACAGGCCCGCGATCGAGAGCAGCGGTCTGCGCGAGAGGCGCTGCACCGGCCTCACGCCCACGCTCCCCTACGGCGAGCAGACGTCGCTCCTGAGCCCCGTCTGACCCGGGCCGCTCGACCGGGGCCGTCGGTCAGGGCCGCTCGAGCGGGGCCGGCCGGTCGGGCAGGCCCGGTCAGTCCCGGCCCAGCACCGTGGTCGCGGCCGACGCCCACCGCTCCTCCCACGCACCGATCGGCTCCACGCCGGAGGCACGCAGGGCCTCGTGACCCAGCACCGAGTAGGCCGGGCGCGGAGCCGGACGGACGAAGCCCTCGCTCGTCGTCGGGACCACGCGGGCGCCCCCGCCCGCCGACGCCACGACCTGTCGCGCGAACTCGAACCAGGACGCGGACCCCGACGACGTGCCGTGGTACGTCCCGCTCGGGGCTCCCGCCGCCACGAGGCGCACGATGAGGTCGGCGAGGTCCACGGTCCAGGTCGGCTGACCGACCTGGTCGTCGACCACGGTGAGCTCGTCGCGCTCGGCCGCCAGGCGGGCCATGGTCTTCGGGAAGCACGCGCCGTGAGCTCCGTAGAGCCACGCGGTCCGCACGACGAGGTGGTCCGGAGCCTCGGCCCGGACGGCCCACTCCCCCGCCAGCTTGGTGCGCCCGTAGGCCGACCGCGGCGCGGGAGGAGCGTCCTCCGCGTACGGCTGGGTGGCGTGGCCGTCGAAGACGTAGTCGGTCGAGACGTGCACGACGCGCGCCCCTGCCCGAGCAGCCCCGCGCGCCACGTTGGCGGCGCCCGTGCCGTTCACCGCGAACGCGGCCGGCTCCTGCGACTCGGCGTCGTCGACCGCCGTCCATGCGGCACAGTTCACGACGACGTCGAACC
The DNA here is from genome assembly GCF_051294865.1 of Cellulosimicrobium sp. PMB13. Classification (NCBI taxonomy): domain Bacteria; kingdom Bacillati; phylum Actinomycetota; class Actinomycetes; order Micrococcales; family Promicromonosporaceae; genus Cellulosimicrobium; species Cellulosimicrobium sp. PMB13. The sequence continues at coordinate 4,105,891 of NZ_CP145910.1, forward strand.
CGCGGGCGGCATCGGCCGTAGCGACCGGGTCCGTGACGTCCAGCGACCGGCGGTCGACCGCGACCACCTCGTGGCCCGTGGCACCGACCGCCGCCACGACGTCGTGCCCGAGCATGCCGCCCGCTCCGACCACCAGCCATCGGCGTGACGGCCCGGTGGATCCGGTCCGCGTGGTCCCGTGGTCCGTCGTCTCGTCCACGACGCTCCGTCCCTGGATGCGACCACGCACGGCGGTCGGTGCTGAGGTGCGCCCGCCCCTGTCGTGCGGGAGGCCGCGCGCCCCGGTCGGGGCACCGTAAGATCCTAAGGGCCCGCCGCGTGACGTCCGTGGCGCGGTCCGCCACGACGTCCGAAGAGGAGCACCTCCATGCAGTTCCGCGAGCTCGCCGTCCCCGGTGCGTGGGAGATCACGCCGCAGCAGCACGGCGACCCGCGAGGGGTCTTCCTCGAGTGGTTCAAGTCCGGGCCGTTCGCCGAGGCGGTGGGCCACCCGCTCGACCTGCAGCAGGCGAACTGCTCGGTCTCCGCCGCGGGGGTCCTGCGGGGGATCCACTTCGCCGACGTCCCGCCGGGACAGGCCAAGTACGTGACGTGCGCCCGGGGCGCCGTGCTCGACGTGGTCGTGGACGTCCGCGTCGGCTCGCCGACGTTCGGGCAGTGGGACTCGGTCCTGCTGGACGACGTGGACCGTCGTGCCATCTACCTCGGCGAAGGGCTCGGGCACGCCTTCCTCTCGCTCGAGGACGACTCGACGGTCCTGTACCTGTGCTCGACGGGCTACGCGCCCGGCCGTGAGCACGGGATCCACCCGCTCGACCCGGCGGTCGGCATCGAGTGGCCGACGACGGCACGCGACGGCTCGCCCCTCACGCACCAGCTCTCCGCGAAGGACGAGGCAGCGCCTGGGCTGCACGAGGCGGCCGAGCAGGGCCTGCTCCCGACGGCGGCGGCCGTCGAGGAGTTCATCGCCTCCCTGCGCGCCTGACCGCGGCCTCGTACGCCTCGACGTGGACGCGGGCCGCGGCGGCCCACGTGAACTCCTGCGCCCGCGCCGCCGCCGCGACGGCGAGGCGCGCACGGCGCTCGTCGTCGGCCAGCAGCGAGCCGAGCTCGCGCGCGATGGAGGTGTCGGCCGTCCCGCAGTACGCGACGGCGTCGCCGCCGACCTCCGGCAGCGAGAGCTCGCGCGTCGTGAGCACGGTCGCGCGGCAGGCCATCGCCTCGAGCACCGGCAGCCCGAAACCCTCCCCGAGGCTCGGGTAGGCGAGCACGCTCGCCCCGCCGAGGAAGCCCGGCAGGTCGTCGAGCGGGAGGTACCCCGGCCGCCGCACCGTCAGGTGCTCCGGGACGCGCGCCACCTCGGCGTCGATGCGGTCGTCCCACCCGCGGCCGCCCGCGAGGACGAGAGCAGGAGGGTTCTCGAGCCCGGCGCACGCCTCGACCCAGCCCCGGACGAGCGCGGGGACGTTCTTGCGGGGCTCGAGCGTGCCCAGGAAGCCGACGTAGGGGGCGTCGCCGACGTCGAGCGTGCGACGCACCCGCTCACGCTCGTCGGTGCTCGTCGGGTGGAACCGTGCGTGGTCCACGCCGTGGTAGGCGACGAAGAACTTCTCGGCGTCGGCGCCGACGAGCCGGACGACCTCGTCCCGTGTGGCGCGGGACGGCACGACGAGCGCGTCCGCACGACGGGACGCGAGCCTGATGGCGTTGCGGAAGAAGACGGCCTTGGACCGCAGGTGCAGCTCCGGCGTCGTGAAGAACGTGGCGTCGTGCAGGGTGACCACGGTCGGCGCTCCCGTGACGAGAGGCAGCGTGTAGTGCGGCGAGTGCACGACGTCGGGGCGCACCGAGCGTACGAGCGCCGGCAGGCCGGACTGCTCCCAGGCCATGCGGGTCGCGCGACGCGCGACGGCGGACGGCGCCGGCACGAGGTCCGCAGCGGGCGCGACCCGCGCGAAGAGGTCGACGTCGCGCTGCTGCACGGCGAGGACCAGGTCCACGCCTGCCGCGACGAGCTCGGGGACGAGCTCGTCGACGTAGCGGCCGACGCCCCCGCGGTCGGCGGGGACTGCGGTCGCGTCAAGGAGTACTCGCACAGGCTGCTCCGATCCGAGGGAAGGCTCTCGTCGCGGCGGAGAGTCGGACAGACCCTAACAACCGCGGAGGCCGAACCCGGCGGGAACCGTCTCCGTGCGACGACGGCCTGGCCGTCGGGACACGCGCGGCGGACGGGCGGGGTGCGGGTGGCTCGCCCGTCAGGTCGCGCGAGGACCGGACCCGCTCGGCACGACGGAGACGAGGCCTTCGAGGGTCTCGGCGCCGTCGCGCTCCTCGTGGGCCGTTGCAAGCTCTGCAGGACGTGCTTGCGCCCGCCCTGCGACGGCGAGGAGCATCTCGGCGTACCGGCCACCGACGCGCCGGAGGGAGAACTCGTCGGCACGCGCCGCCGCTCGTTCCCCGAGCTCGTCGCACCACGCCCTCCCGTCGGCCAGTGACGCCAGTGCCGCGCCGAGGGCCGCCTCGTCACCGCTGGGGACAAGCACGCCGTCCACCCCGGGACGGACCGCCTCGTTGATCCCGGGCAGGTCCGACGCGACGACCGCACAGCCCGCCGCCATCGCCTCCAGCAGAGCGACCGGAAGGCCGTCCTTGTCACCCGAGCCGGCGTGCACCGACGGCACCACGATCACGTCGTGCTCGGCGTAGACCTGCGCGAGGTCGGCCCTGCCGAGCTGACCGAGGAAGGTCACCGGGAGCCCCGCGGCCGCACCCTCGAGGTCGGCACGCAGCGGACCGTCGCCGACGACCGAGAGCTGGAGATCCTCGCGGCCCAGGCCGCGCAGCGCGTCGACGAGCACGGCGAGCCCCTTCTTCTCGACCAGCCGGCCGACGAACAGGAGACGCAACGTCCCGGGCACCGGTCGTCGGGACCGCGCGACACGCGCGAAGAGACCCGTGTCCGCCCCCATCGGCCGCGTCAGGACTTCCTGGGCCCCGAGCTCGCGCACGATCGTCGCCATCTCGGCGTTCATCACGGTCACGCGCGAGGCCCGCCGCACGACGAACGACTTCAGACGAGTGAGCGGGCGAGACCTGAGAGCGTAGAGGTCACCGCCCAGGGTGGTGACGACGCGAGGGACCCGCGGGGCCGCCAGGGTCGCGACGAGACCCTGCGGGATGATCCAGTGGGCGTGGACGACGTCCGGCCGGAATTCGCGCACGTGACGCCTCACTGCGACCGCCTCGGCGACGAGGAACGGGATCACCTGCAGCCAACGACTCGGTCGGGCGCGCAGGTTCTCGATGATCGCACCGTCGGCGAGGTCCTCCCACCGCCGCGGGAAGAAGCGGAACCGGCGGACGTCGACACCGTCGACACGTTCTGCCCCCGCGCTCCCCGGAACGCTCGGGGTCACGACTCGGACGTCGAACGTCGACGACATCTCGATGGCCAGATCCCGGACGAAGGCGGGCGTTCCGTCGTCTGCTCGTCCCGGGAACGTGGACCCGAGCACGAGAAGACGTGGGCTACCGTTCTTCATGGACGTCCATCTGGAGGAGCATGTCTGAAGCATCCCACACCCGCAGAGCCGTGATCGTCGGTGCGCGGGGGTTCATCGGGCGCGCTCTCGCGCGAAAGCTCGTCGCAGACGGGTACGAGGTGAGCGATGTCACACGCTCGTTCCCGCTCGAACCAGGTACCTCGACCTGGTCGGCGGCGGCACACGACTCGACGATCTACTGGTGCGCCTCGACGATCAACCCGCAGATCGCCGAGCGCCACCCGGAGCTGGTGCACTCGGACCGGATGGCGTTCCGGGACCTGCTCACCGGGTTGCGCGCGGAGGGCTCGACGAGCCGCGTCGTGCTGCTCAGCTCCGGGGGAACCGTCTACGGCGACGCGGGCGCGCCCCCCTTCACCGAGTCCGTCACGGTGCGGCCCACCACCGCGTACGGGCGGGCGAAGGCTGTCCTCGAGGAGGACCTGCACGAGCTCGCTCCCCCGGGATCGGTCGCCGTCCGTGTGTCCAACGCCTATGGGCCCGGCCAGCGGACGGCACCAGGACAGGGCGTGCTCGGACACTGGCTGCGCGCGGTCGCCGCGGGGCGGACCGTGCACGTCTTCGGCGACCTCCGCTCGGTCCGGGACTACGTCTTCATCGACGACCTCGTCGACGGTCTCGCTCGGCTCCACGCCGCCCCGGCGCTGCCCGCCGTCCTCAACCTCGGCTCCGGCGTGCCCACCACGCTCGCCGAGGTCCTCGCCGTCGTGCGGGAGGTCGCCGGGGAACAGGTACCGCAGGTCGAGATCGACCCGGCGCGCTCGTTCGACGCCGACAGGGTGTGGCTCGACGTCTCGGCGGCTCGTGAAGCCGTCGGGTGGATTCCGAGCACACCGCTCGCGACAGGGACGAAGGCCATGTGGGAGTGGATCCTCGACGGCGAGCGCGACGAGTGACCGGGGCCGACGAGCAGCTCGCGCCCACCGAGACGGTCGCACGCTCGGACGTGCGCAAGCGATGGATCAACGGCGTGTTCGCCGTGCTCGCGACCGCTCTGCTCGCCGTCGCGGTCTGGAGGCAGAAGGACGAGTTCCTCGAGGCCGCGTCCCGCCTGCAGTGGACGACGCTGGTCGGAGCCTTCTTGCTGGGGTGCGTCGCGCTCTGTCTCAACACCGGTGCGTGGTCGAGCTCGATGAAGGGCGTCGGGGCACCGCTACCCGCCTTGTGGTCGGTCCGGATCTTCTTCGTCTCGCAGATCGGCAAGTACCTCCCGGGGAGCATCTGGCCCGTCGTGACCCAGATGGAGATGACACGGCGCCGGGGCATCTCCCGGTCGACGAGCGCAACCGGGTCGCTGGTCGCGATGGCGGTCGGAGTGGTCACGAGCGCGTGCGTCGCCGCAGCGACCCTCATCACGGCGACCCCGGGAGGGGTGCGCACCTATTGGTACCTGCTGGCCCTCGTGCCCGCGGGTGCGGCGCTCCTGACCCCTCCCGTGCTCTCGCGGGTCCTCACCCTGGTCGCACGCGCGACACGCCGCACGTACACGGCGCCCGAGCTCTCCTGGCGGGGCCTCGTCGAGGCGGCCTGCTGGTCGCTCGCCATGTGGCTCGCGTTCGGCGCCCACACCTGGCTCATCCTGCAGGACCTGGATGCCGGCTCGCCCGACGACGCCCCGAGCCTCCTGCTCTCGACGGGTGCCTTCGCCTTCGCCTGGCTCGTCGGGTTCCTCTTCTTCCTGGCACCCGCGGGCGTGGGAGCGCGCGAGGCGGCTCTCGTCGTCGCCTTCAGCGGTGCGCTCACCTCAGCCGACGCGCTGGTGCTCGCGATCGTCAGCCGTGCGCTGCTGACCCTGGTCGACGCGCTAGCGGCGCTCGTCGGCGTGCTGCTCGCGCGGCATCCGCGGATCGCGGAGCGCACCTGACGCGTCGGGCGTCGAGACCAGGCTGTCGGCGAGGGCGGCCGCCAGGACCTCGTCGGCCGTCGCACCCGAGCTGCCGGCACCGGGACGGTACTGGATCTCCTTGAGCCGCTCGAGCGTGTCCTCCATGAGGGCACGGTTGGTCTTGAGCAGGTCCGCGATCACGAGCAGCGCGAAGCAGAGCAGTGCGCCGACGAGCATCGCCGTGCCGAAGATGAGCGACTGGACGTGCCCGCCGGCGCTACCCATCATCCACAGGACGAAGAAGCGGATGAACGGGACGATGCCGGCGAGGAGGAACAAGGACCCCAGGGACACGAATACCACGTGCGGCTTGAACATGAGGTAGCTCCTCATGATCGCCTGCCCGGACTTGGCCATGTGGTGGCCGATGTTCTTGAACAGCCGGGACTCGCGCGTCTTCGCGTTCGTGGTGATCGGGACGCTCGCGATGCGCAGGCGCTTGTTGCCCGCCTGGATGATCGTCTCCATGCAGTAGCTGAACTCGGTGACGATGTTCAGCCGGTACAGGGACGCACGGGAGTAGGCGCGGAACCCGCTCGCCGCGTCCGGCAGGTCAGTGCCTGCTGCCTTGTTGACCACGTCGCTGCCGACGCGCTGCATGAACCTCTTGAAGGGAGAGAAGTGCGCGATCGTCGCCGTCTGACGGTCACCGATCGCGATGTCCGCCTCGCCGCGCAGGAGAGGAGCGACGAGCTCGGTGATCGACTCCTGGGGGTACTGGTTGTCGCCGTCGGTGTTGACGACGATGTCCGCCCCGTGCTTGAGGGCGTAGTCCACGCCGTCGCGGAACGACCGCGCGAGGCCCATGTTCCGTGTGTGCCGGACGATGTGGGTGACACCGAGACGACGGGCGACCTCGACGGTACGATCGGTCGAGCCGTCGTCGATCACGAGGATCTCGACCTCGTCGATGCCCTCGATCTCCCGTGGGATCGACGCGAGCACGAGCGGCAGGGTCTCCTCCTCGTTGAGGCACGGGATCTGGACGAAGAGTTTCATGACGGCTTTCCGATCGAGAAGTGGACGGCCTCGATCCTACCGTCCTCCGCGTCTCCGACTGGCTCGGAGGCACGACCGACGACCAGCCGTCGTGCCGACGTGGACTCTGCCTGACGGCGTGCCTACGCCGCGACGGAACTCGACTCCGCGGTAGTCCGTCCGGCACCCGAGTCCGCGTCAGGCTCACGGTGGGGCGTGTCCGTGCGGGTCATCACGAGGACGCGCGACGCCGTCGCGAGCGCGACGAGGAGGGCCGCGGACCCCGCGAGGACGACCAGGTCGGGTGAGACCGGGAGCCCCTCCCACCACCACTCGGCGGGTGTGAGCCGCAGGTGGATGACGTCGTCGCCCGTCACGTAGCGCCGCACGTTCGTGTACAGGGCAACGGCGCCCGCTGTGCTCACCGCGAGCACGACCACCCATCGCTGGACGGTCGTCAGCCGGAAGTCCCTCCGCTCACGCTCCGTGCTCGTCGTCGCGACGGCCGCGAGGAGGATCAGCAGCGGATACAGGTAGCGCGCCTGCACGCTGCCGGCAGGACTCGCGGACGTCGCCTCGATGTAGGTGGGGACCAGGACCGCGGCGAGCGCCACGCCGGCCACCATCGCGCCGCGCCAGACGCCGACATCAGCGAGGGCGACGAACACGACGGCGAAGAAGCAGGCGGTGACGAGCACCCACACGACGGCGGGCAGGGAGGTGTCGAGCCATCCGAGCGGGCTCATCCCCAGGGCACCGACCCAGTAGCCGAGCGCGTCCCATGCCACGAGGACGAAGTCGCCGACGCTCGCTCGGACGGTCTCGCCACCACCGACCGCCTGGCCCGCGGCGCCGTAGCTCCACGCCGCGACCGCGGCGAGCGCCACCGGCAGCGGCAGCCGGACGAGTGCCCGACGAGTGAGGCCGGTGACCGAGAGCGCGGTGACGACGGCTGCCCCGATCCCGACGATCGAGTAGACGGACGCGTCCGCCCGGGACCCGGCGGCGAGCACCAGAGAGACTACGGACACCAGGGCCAGCGCGACCGCCCGCCACCGGTCCTTCGCGGTCAGGAACCCGAGCACCCCGAAGAACAGCGTGAGCGCCGACGTCACCGCCCAGCTGCTCGGGTTGATCGAGGGGACGATGAACGCGCCGAGAGGGACCAGGGTCACGCCGACCGTCGCCACGACCCCTCGGCGCACCCGGACGGAGCTCGCGACGTAGGTGGCGGCGAGCATCGCCGCGGCGATCAGCACGTTGACCAGCCGCATCACGAGGACCGAACGCTCGAGGTCCGGACCGACGAAGAGGCTCATGGTCGCGTAGAAGACCGGCGGATAGTCGCCAGCGTGCGCCCCGAAGTTCCCGCGTTCGGTCTCGACCATCCCCGTTTCGTCGGCACGCTGGCAGGCCGCCGACTCGGCGGGGTCGAACGCGAAGCACGGAGCGTTGCGCACGTCGGCCGGGACGGCGTACGTGGCGTCGGCGCCCTCGCCGTCGCCGTCGACGACGCATGCTCCGTCACGGTCGCCCTGTGCGCACCAGATGCTCGCCAGGTGGTAGTCCTCGTCGGGGCTCGAGCCCACGGGAGAGGCCAACGCCCAGGACGTGAGGAAGACCACGAACAGCAGGAGTCCGACCAGCGGTGCCGCGGCGGCACCCGCCGCCCGTCGGGACCGCACCGTGCTCGGAGCCGCCGTCTCCGGCAGGTCCGTGGCCTCCTGCTCCACGCTCATGCCCCGGTCTCGGCGGCGCTCGGCGCCGAGGAGGCGGAGGAGGAGGTGACGTCGACCGCGCCCGTGGACGGCGCCGACGGAGGGGTCACCCCGGTGCCCGTCCGCCTCTCCAGGTCGAGGCGGAGCATCGCCAGCTCCTCGGCGAGGGTGCGCGTCTCCTCCTCCAGCGTCGTCAGCTCGACGCTGAGCTGGATGCACACGCCGAGGAGCACGGCGAGCGCCGCGGCGAACAGCAGGTTGCTCGGCGTCGCCACCCCCAGCACGGCGGCGATCGTCGACACCACGCTCGGGAACGCCCCGACGACGGACACCGCGACGGCGAGCAGCAGCCACGCCGCCGCGTACTTCTCCTTGAGGCGGCGCGTCCGCAGCAGCACGACGAGGAAGATGACGAGGGCGACGACGACGGCGAGCGCGAGATAGTACGTGTTCATCGGGCCTCGACCTCGGGTGTGACGGGGCGCGTCAGCGCGATGAGGAGCGCGAGCATCGCGCGCGCGAGGAAGAGCGCCGCCTTCGCGGCGTTGTGCGACGGCGTCCCGCCGGCGCGCGCGCGCATCGAGACACCGACCTGTCGCACCGTGAGGCCGGCGCGTGCGGCGATGACGAGGGACTCCACCGTGTCGCCGAGGTACTCGGCGGGGTACTCGCGCGCGAACAGCTCGACGGCGCGACGGTTCGAGGCCTTGAAGCCCGACGTCGTGTCGGTCAGGCGCGTCCCGGCGACCCGCGACAGGACGAGGGAGAGCAGCCGCATCGCCCAGCGGCGGGGTCCCCGGACCGCGTAGGACCCCGTGCCTGCGAACCGTGCGCCGATCACCACATCGGCTCCCTCGGCGGCCAGGGTGTCCACGAGCTTGGGGACCTCGGCCGGGTCGTGCTGGCCGTCCGCGTCGAGCTGTACCGCGATGTCGTAGCCCTCGTTGCGCGCGAACTTGTAGCCGGCCCGCATGGCACCGCCGACACCGAGGTTGAGCGGGAGGTCGAGCACCATGGCCCCGCCCTGTCGTGCGACGCGGCCGGTGGCGTCCGTCGAGCCGTCGTTGACGACCAGGATGTCGGCCCCCGCGAGGCGCGCGCGGAGGTCGACCAGCACACCTGGCAGGGCTTCCTCCTCGTTCCACGCGGGCAGGATCACCAGCATGCGCGGCGGCGAGGGGGCGGTCACGAGGGTGCATCCTACCGCTGCCCGCACCGTCACCCGGCCCACCAGCGCCCGAGGACGGGCCGCTGTCAGATCATGCTCTCCACGGTGTCCGCGACGACCGCGCTCGGGCGTGCCGAGTCGGACGTGTCACCGGTCCGGTAGTCCTCGACGTGCTCGAGGAACGCGGCCAGCCGCGCGCGGTCCATCTCGGTGAGCACGACGTTGGCGCCCAGCCCCTGGTGCCGCTCCGTCTTCAGGCGGTGCACCGCGCACGGGATGCCGAGGTGGGCGCACTCCTCCTGGACGCCGCCGCTGTCCGTCACGACGAACTCGGCCCCCGAGAGCACGGGCAGGAACTCGACGTAGCGGAGCTTGTCCCGCAGGAGCAGGTGCTCGCCGTCGAACACCTCGGTCAATCCGTACTCGATGAGACGCGCCTTCTCGGACTCCCCGGCGAAGTACACGATCGGGACCCGTGACGCGTGCTCCCGCAGGACGGCGAGCGCCGCCGCGTAGGCGTCCCTGTCCCGGACCAGCTCGAACCGGTGCAGGGTCGCGAGCCCGTACCGCTCCGGCAGCTGCAGGGACGTACCCACGACGTCCTCCGCGAGCGCCGCCCGCACCGCGTCGATGACCGTGTTCCCCCCCGTGACGACGACGCCTCTCCGCCCGGCGAGGTTCTTCGCCTCGACCTCGCCGGGAGCGAAGTGCACGTGCGCCAACCGGGCGGTGAGCTTGCGGTTGATCTCCTCGGGGAACGGGTGGAGGAGGTGCCCGCTGCGCAGCCCGGCCTCGACGTGCCCCACGCGTGCGCCGAGCACCCGGCCGATCACCGCGCCGAAGAGCGTGGTGAAGGTGTCGCCGTGCACGAGCACGACCGGCGCACCGCCGTCGGCCCGCAGCCGCGCGCGCAGCTCGCCGCGGCGCGAGAGCACGGTGCGGGCCAGACGGAGCACCCACCCCGGCACCTGCGCGGTCCGGGCGAGGTTCGTGGCCCCCTCCTCGGGGACCAGCCACACGGCCGGCTCCGGGAGGTGCAGGTCGGCGAGGACGCCGGGCAGCTCGTTGACGTGCTGTCCGGTGTACCAGATCTCCGCCGACCGGCCCCGGGAGCCGAGCTCGTGGTAGACGGGGGCGATCTTGATGAGCTCGGCAGTGGTGCCGACGATGAAGGCGATCAACGTAGCCAGGGTCCCTCCGCGTGACGTCGCGCCAGCCTACAGGCGCACGGAGGGCGGCTAGCCTATGCGCGTGACCACTCCCCTGCCCGATCTCGCGCCGACGGCGGGCGCCCCGTTGACGGACCTGAGCGTCGTGATCCCCGTCTACGACGAGGAGACGTGGATCCGACGCTCGGTCGGTGCGGTGCTCGCCGCCGTGGACCGCGCCGGCGTGCGGGCGGAGGTGGTCGTGGTGGACGACGGGAGCACCGACGGCACGGCCGGCGTCGTCGACGAGCTGGCGGCGGCCGACGCGCGCGTCCGCCGCCTCAGCCAGCCCAACTCGGGGCGGATGGCTGCTCGGACGGCCGGCGCCCGCGCGGCCCGGAACCGCTGGGTCCTCATGCTCGACTCGCGCGTGCTCGTCGGCGAGGACTCGCTGGCCTGGATGGTCGAGAACCTGCCCGCCAGGCCCGAGGCCACCGTGTGGTGCGGCCACGTCGACGTCGAGACCCGGGGCAACCCGACGGCCGCCTTCTGGTCCGGCCTCGCCAAGGTCGGCTGGCGTCGGTACTTCTCACGCCCCCGCCTCGTGTCGTTCGGGGCCGACGACTTCGACCTCTACCCCAAGGGCACGACGTGCCTCCTCCTCGAGCGCGAGCACTTCCTCGAGCTCGCGGCGTCGTTCGACTCGCTGTTCGAGTCGCACCATCTCGCGAGCGACGACACCCGGCTTCTGCGCCGGGCCGCCGCCGAGCGGCGTATCTGGCTCTCGCCGGACTTCGCGTTCACCTACCACGGCAAGTCGGGCGTCTCGGGCTTCCGCCGGCAGGCCTACTTCCGCGGGACCACCTTCGTGGACAGCTATCTCGGCCAGTCACGGCTGCTCGGCGGCCTGCTCGTCGCGGCGACGGTCAGCGGGGCGGGCCTGGTCGCGCTCACGGTCGCCAGACCGGTGCTCGGCGTCGTCGGGCTGGGGGCCGTCTGGGTGCTGGTGCCCGCCGTCGTCGCGGCGTCGGGCGGCAAGGGCGCAGAGGTGCGTGCCGCCGCGGCGCTGACCCCCGCGTTCGTGGCGCTCTTCGGCGCGGGCGTGCTCCGCGGCTTCTTCCTGGCGACCCGGCACGCGCTGCGGTCCCGCGGCTCGCGGGCGTGAGCCCGGCACGCGGCGGGGGGAGCACGCGCGTCCTCAGCGTGGGCGTCGCGATCGCGATCTCGAGCGTCGTCGGCTACCTCCTGCTCGCTGTCGTCGGTCGTGCGCTCAGCCCGGCGGAGTTCGGCCTGTTCGTCTCGTTCTGGGGCGTGCTCTTCGGGCTCGCCGGCTCGTTGTCCACCATCGAGCAGGAGGCCGCTCGGCAGGCGGCGGAACCGGGCACCAGCGCGCGGGCGCCGATCCGCCGCGTGGCGGCGACAGCGGCCGTCATCGCGGCGACCGCCGCGGCGCTCACGCTCCTGCCGCCGGTCGCTCTGCGCCTCTACGGCGACGCCGGCAGCCGGCTCGGGGTCCTGGTCCTCGTCGCGGTCCTCGGCTTCGCCGTGCAGTTCACGGTCCGCGGCATCCTCGTGGGGAGCGGGCAGGTCCGCCGCTACAGCGTGCTCGTGATCCTCGAGGCCGTCTCGCGCCTCGTCGTCCTGCTGGCGCTCTGGGCCACCATCGGTCTGACCCTCGGCACCGCAGCCGCCGCGGTGGTCGTTGGGTCGTACGCCTGGCTCGTGTACGCCCGGCAGCTCCGCCGTCCGGCGTCCGGCCCGGCCACGGACCCGGGCAGGGGTACGACCACGGGTACGGACGACGGGCGTGCGTCGTGGTCCGCCTCCGGTGCGCGCGCAGGCTCGCTCATGCTCGCCGCGGGCCTGACGGCGAGCATGATCACCGGGTACCCCACGATGGTGACGGCCTTCTCGGGCGGGGAGCTCGGCGCGGCGGGCGGCACGGTCTTCGCCGCGCTCACCGTCTCGCGCGTGCCGCTGCTCTTCGTCGCGCCGCTCCAGGCCCTCGCCGTGCCCGCCATCGTGCGGTGGCGCCACTCGGGCGGGGGCACGGCTCGCGCGCGCCGGTTCCTCCTCCTCGGCGTGGCCGCGACGCTCGTCGTGGGCGCGGCCCTCGCGACGGGTGCCTGGTTCCTCGGTCCGTGGGCCGTGCGGCTCGCCTACGGCGCGGACTACGTGATCGCTCCCGCCGCCATCGCGGGCCTGGTCTTCTCGGCGTGCCTCCTCGCCGGCCTCCAGCTCATGTCCGCCGCCCTCATCGCGTTCGGGAGCTACCGCTGGGTCGTCGTCGTCTGGGCGACGGGAGCGGTGTCGACCGCGCTGTGGCTCCTGCTGAGCCCGCTCGACCTCGTCCCGTCCGCGGTGGTCGGCGCGGTCGTCGGACCGTTGACGGGCGCGCTCGTCGCGGCCGTGACCCTGTGGCGGCTCTCGACGGGACTCGTGACGGCGGCGCCGCGCCCGGCGACCGGCAGCGTCTAGGCTGCATCGCGTGCCTCCCCACCCCGCGAGACTGCGCGTCACGCTCACCGTCGAACAGCTCTGGCAGCCGGTACCGGGCGGTTCCGGGACCTACGTGCGCGAGCTGTCCCGGGGCCTCTGGGAGCGTGACGACGTCGTCGTCGCCGGCGCCCGGGCGCGCGGTCCGGCCGACGACCGCGGGCTCCCGCCCGCGATGCCGGTCCACCGATCGGTCCTCCCGCGCCCCGTGCTCTACGAGGCGTGGTCCCGCTGGCGTCGCCCGCGCGTCCCGGGTCCGCGGCCCGACGTGGTCCACGCCACCACCTGGGCCGTCCCGCCGCGGACGGCGCCCCTGGTCGTCACCGTGCACGACCTCGCGTTCCGCCGTGCCCCGGAACACTTCACCGCCCGCGGCGTCGAGTTCTTCGAGCGTGGGCTCGCCGTCGTGCGCCGGGAGGCCGACGTCGTCGTCACGCCGTCCGAGGCGACGCGGCAGGACTGCATCGAGGCGGGCGTCGACGCCGAGCGTGTCCGCGTGATCCCGCACGGCGCGGAGGGCCCGCGGGTCACCGCGGAGCAGGCCCGCTCCTTCCGGCAGCGGCACGGCCTCGACCGTCCGTTCGTGCTCTGGTGCGGTGCGCTCGAGCCGCGAAAGAACGTCACGGGGCTCGTGGACGCCTACCGGGACCTGGTCGGCCAAGGCACGGACCTCGACCTCGTCCTGGCCGGCCCTCCGGGCTGGGGCGATGCCGAGCGCGAGGTCGCGTCCCGGCTCGCGCTCCTGCCGCCCGGACGGGTCCACCTCCTCGGACCGCTCAGCGTGCACGACCTCCACCTCGCGTACGCGTCCGCGCGGGTCTTCGCGTTCCCGTCGTGGTGGGAGGGGTTCGGCATGCCGGTGCTCGAGGCCCAGTCGCACGGCACGCCGGTCGTCACGTCGCGCGGGACGTCGATGGCGGAGGTGGGTGGCGACGGTGTGGTCCTCGTCGACCCGGCCGACCCGGACGCGATCGCCGCGGGGATCGAGCGCGCGGCCGGCGACGGGCACGACGTGCTCTCCCGCGCCGCGGTGGAGAACGCCGCCCGGTACACGTGGGAGCGCTCGGCCGCCGCGCACGCCGAGGCGTACCGGGACGCGCTCGAGGCGGCCGCGTGAGCGCCCCGGCGACGACGCCGCGCGTGCGGGCCGTCGTGGTCACCTGGAACGGCGCGGAGCTGCTGCGCGAGTCGCTGCCCTCGCTGCTCGCCCAGGACCTCGCCGACGGGGAGCTCGACGTCCTGGTCGTGGACAACGGCTCGTCGGACGGGACGCCCGCGATGCTCGCGGCCGAGTTCCCGACGGTCCGGGTGGTCGCGAGCCCCGAGAACCTGGGCTTCGCCGGAGGGGCGGAGCTCGGTCTCCGGGACCTCGACGCCGAGTACGCCGTGCTGCTCAACAACGACGCCCGGTTCGAGCCGGACGCCGTACGGAGGATGGTCGAGGTCGCCGACGCCGAGCCCGCCGTCGGCGCCGTGACCGCGCGGATCCTCCTCACGGAGCCCGACACGCTCGGCCGGACGCTCGTCAACTCGACGGGCAACGTCGTGCGGCCCGACGGCGCCGGCGGAGACCGGGACTGGCTGGCCGTGGACGGCACGATCGACCCCGACCCCGACGTCTTCGGGTTCTGCGGTGGCGCGGCGCTCCTGCGGGCCGCCGCCCTCCGGCACGTCGGGTCGTTCGACCCGTGGCTGTTCCTGTACTACGAGGACACCGACCTCTCGTGGCGGCTGCGCGCCCGAGGCTGGACCGTGCGCTACTGCGCGACCGCGGTCGCCCATCACCACCACGCTGCGAGCAGCGACGCGGCGAGCCCGCTGTTCCGCTACTACAACACGCGCAACTCCCTCGTCGTGCTCGGCCGGCACGCGCCGCCGGCCGTGGTGGTGCGCTCCACCGTGCGCCAGGTCGCCGCGGCGGTCGTGCACAGCGTCCGCCGCTCGGAGCGGCCCGCCGTGACCGCCGCCCGCCGTCGCGCCGTGGTCGACGCCGTCCGCCGCGCGCCGACCACGTGGCGCGAGCGGCGGAGCCTCTGGCGCGGAGCGCGCCGCACCCGGGCCGAGGTGTTCCGCGTCGCGACGGCGCAGGGTGCCCGCCCCACCGCTCCCCGCCCGCCCGACTAGGCTCTGATCCTTCCGTCCAGCACCAGGAGGCCGTGTGACCGTCGTCGTCGTCGCCACCGCATCCACGAACGCCGCGGCCCGCGCGACCGTCCGGTCCGTCGGGCGCGTCGACCCGAGCAGCCCCGTCGTCGTCCTCGCCGTGGACGAGGGCTACGAGCCCGTCCGCGACGAGGAGGTGCGGCGTCCGGAGGACGTCGTGCCGGGCGCAGAGCTGCACCGGTGGGCAGCGCTGCTCGAGGAGGAGCAGCTCGTGCGGCTCCTCGGCGTACGCCTCGCCGCGGAGCTGCTCGCCGCCGGCCGTGAGGTGCTCGTGGTCGCCGCGGGCGTCGTCCTGCTCTCCTCTCCCGCGAGGTTCACGGGGCGCGTCGAGGAGACCGGGTTCGTGGCCCTCCCCCGGGCGACCGCCCCTCTCGGCCGTGGACCCGAGGACTCCGCGTCGTCGCTCGTCCCGCGGCCGCGCCTGGTGAGCGACCTGATCGCGCTCGGGCCGGTGATCCTGCCCTCGCTCCCGTCGCTCGTCCGCCTGCTCGAGTCGTGGGAGGTGGGCGACGCCGCGCTCGACCTCTTCGCGATGGCGGTGCCGGTGACCGTCGTGCGCGACGACGCGGTGCTCGTCACCCGTTGGAACACGCCTCCTTCGGCAGGCTTCGACGAGGACGGCACCGCCCTGCGCCGTGACGGGCGGGGCGTCGTGGCACTCGACCTCGGCGGCCTCGATCCCGCTCGGCCCTGGCTCTTCGACGTCCGGAGCGACGACCCGCCGATGCTGCTGCTCAGCGAGCACCCCGCCCTCGCGCACCGGTGCGCTACCGAGGCCGAGGAGCGCGGGCGGGACGTGCACCCGGCCACCCGGCGGTTCTCCACGACCGCATCGGGCATCCCGCTCCACCGGCACCTGCGCCTCGTCCTCCGGCGCACCGCCTCCGAGGGCGGCTCGTTCCCGGACCTCTTCGCCGACGGGTCCGCGACGGCGCTCACGGCGTGGCTGCTCGACGTGCTGCCGACCGGTCACGACGCCGGCGTCGCCCGCTACCTCGCCGCGGCGTACGACGACCGCGACGACCTGCGCGCGGCGTTCCCGCTGGTCCCGGGTCCCGACACGCCCGCGCTGGTCGACTGGGCGCTGGCGAGCGGAGTCGGCGAGGCGGCCTACGACCCCGACCTGATGCGAGCCGCCGCCAGCGCGACGGCCCGTGCCCATCGGGCCGTTCCGCTGCGTCAGCAGGGCCAGTACCCGCACGGGGTCAACCTCGTCGGGTACCTCGCGGGCGAGCTCGGGGTCGGCGAGTCGGCGCGCCTCGTGGAGCAGGCGCTGACCGCCGGCGGCGTGCGCCACTCCACCGTCCCCGTGGCACGGAACCTCCAGAGCCGCACGTCGGCCACTTTCGAGGCGTCCCGGGACAACGAGGTGTTCGACGTCACGCTGCTCTGCGTCAACGCCGACCAGACCCCGGAGATCGCGGCGGCGGTCGCGACGCTCACCGCCGGGTCCCGGCGCATCGGCATGTGGTACTGGGAGGTCGAGGCCTTCCCGGCGTCCTACGCGCCGGCCTTCGACCACGTCGACGAGGTGTGGACGGCGACGGACTTCGTGCGCGACGCGATCGCCGCCGCCGCGCCCGTACCGGTCGTCACCATGCCTCCGCCGCTGCCGCAGCGGTCGCCGGAGCGGCCCTCGCTGCCCGAGGGTCTCGGTATCCCGCTCGACCGCCCCTACTTCCTCTTCGCCTTCGACTACCTCAGCACGGTGGAGCGCAAGAACCCCTGGGCGGTCGTCGACGCGTTCCGGACGGCCTTCGGACCGGGCGAGGGACCGGTGCTGGTGCTCAAGACGATCAACGCCGACAAGCGACCGGCCGACGCCGAACGACTTCGGCTCCTCGTCGCCGACGACCCGGACGTCGTGCTGCTCGAGGGATACCTCTCCGCTGCGGAGCGGGACGCGCTAGCCGCTCGCTGCGCCTGCTACGTCTCGCTCCACCGGTCCGAGGGACTGGGCCTGACCATCGCCGAGGCGATGGCCTGGGGCCGGCCGGTCATCGCCACCGCGTACTCGGGCGACATGCAGTTCATGACCGAGCAGAACTCGTTCCTCGTGCCGTGGACGAGCACGCCGATCCCCGAGGGCGCCGACCCGTATCCCGCGGGGAGCCCGTGGGCGGAGCCCGACGTCACCGCCGCGGCGGCGCACATGCGGACCGTGGTCGACGACCCGGAGCGCGCACGGGGGGTCGGTCGACGAGCGGCGGAGGACATCCGGACCCTTCACTCGCCCGAGGTGGCGGGACGGCGGATGGCCGAGCACCTGGCCGGGCTGCACGGGGCGAGCCGGAACCTCGACCAGCGGCTCACGTCGTTGCGCGACGTCGTCGCGCGTCGCGGGCGGGCGCTGCGCGGCTCCCTCCCGTTCACGCGCTGAGGGCGGGTGCGGCGTTGCCGCACCCGCCCTCGTCGTCCCGTCGGGCTTCCGTCCGGTCAGGAGGAAGGGCTGATGGCCCTGCGCACGCGCCCGCCGGCACGTCGGGCGACCTCGCCGATCCCTCCGGCGCGCAGGTAGTCCCGGGCCAGCGCGAGGTCCGCGCGCAGCCCGCCACGGCGCTCGAAGCCGCGGGCCACGGTCTCCGGCTCGCCCAGGTCGTAGTGGAGGTCGGCCGCGCGGCGGGGGAACCGGCAGAAGTCGACGAGCGGGCGCAGCACCTCCGCCCAGCGGTACGACTCGGCGAAGCTCTTGACGTTCTCCCGCGCCTCCGCGATCGCCGCGTCGTCGAAGAGGTAGGTCTCGAGCGCTGACTCGAGCGCCTCGACGTCCTCGGGAGGCACCGCGGCACCCAGGCCGTGCTCGGTGATGAGGCCGCCGAAGGTGTCACCGCTCGTCGCGACGATCGGCAGCTCGGCCCAGAGGTAGTCGAGGATGCGCGTGCGGAAGCTGAACGCCGTCTCGACGTGGTGGAAGTGCGTCGACACCCCCAGGTCCGCGTCGAGCAGGTAGTCGGCCCGTTCGCCGTACGGGACCCACCCCTCGTTGAAGAAGATGTGCTTGCCTGTCAGGCCGAGCTCGTCGGAGAGCTGCTGGAGCTCCCAGGCGATCCGCATGTCCGGCACACCGGGGTTGGGGTGCTTGAGCCCGAGGAAGTACAGGCGTACCTCCGGGCGGCGACGACGCAGCCGGTCCACCGCGCGCACGAGGGTCAGCGGGTCGAACCAGTTGTAGACGCCGCCGCCCCAGAGGATGACCTTGTCGTCCGGACCGATGCCGGGGACGGTGCCCTTGATGGCGTGGCGACGCTGCACGGGGTTCTCGTCGGCGATGCCGAACGGGACGACAGCGATGAGCGAGTCGAGGCTCTCGTCCTCGTCGTAGACCGCTGCGTTCACCCGGCCCTGACCGGCCATCTGACCGAGCCAGAAGTCGCGCTGCTTCTCGGAGGCGCACAGGACGAAGTCCGCGCGCGCGAGCTGCTCGTTGAGCACGCGCGTCGTCTCCCGGATGGACCGGTCACGACCGCTCGGACCGAGGTCCTTCGCCTGCTCGAGCTGCTCGAGGTGCATCGGGTCGTAGACGTCGGCGACGAGGATCTTCGAGCTCTCCTTGAGCCAGGGCGCGCCCTCCAGGAGGAAGCCCTGGAAGACGATGACGTCCGCCCAGTCGGTCTGCTTGCGCAGCTCGCGGCCGTGCGCGTGCACGACGTCGAACTCCGGAGACTCCACCTTGACGCCGGCCGTGGACAGGAGCCGGACCTCGGCGACCGGGGCGAGCGCGTGCGCGATCTCCCACGCACGGATCGCCGGCCCCGCCATCCGCTCCAGGAGGGGCTCACCGGTCACGACGAGCACGCGCTGCCGCGACACGAAGTGCTCGTCGATCCCGAACGCCTCGACGAGGTCGGAGTGCGCCGTCAGGTAGCTCTCGATGGCGTAGGCCGGCTCGATCGCGTGCCGGAAGAGCGGGAAGAGCTCGCGGTCCGAGCGTCTGCGCCGCGCCTGCAGCTCGCGGCGCGACTCCGCGAGCGACGGGAGCTGCTCGACGAAGTAGTCGATGGCCAGCGGCCCGGTGAGCGCCATCTTCTCGATCTCGACGGTGCCGACGTCGTCGCCGCCCGGTGACCGCTGGAGGTCCAGCATCGTGGCGTCCGTGCCGGTGCGGGCGACCGACCGCCGGACGGCGAGCGCCATCGCGGCCGGGAGGGCGCGCGCGAGCGACTCGTCGTCGAGGTTCTTGTACATCGAGAGCAGCGCGTTGCGCTCCAGGAGGTAGGACTCCCGGTAGTTCCCGAACTTCTTCATCGTGACGTGGTGCTTGTGGTACGCCACGGACCCCGGGACGTACCGCACGCGGTAACCGAGGAGGTTCAGACGCCAGCCGAGGTCCACGTCCTCGTAGAACATGAAGAACCGCTCGTCGAACCCGCCGATCTCGCGGTAGAGCGCCGTCGGCACGAACATCGCCGCGCCGGTCCCGAACAGGACGTCCTTCGGCACGTCGTACTCCGGAGAGTCGGGCCACTCCGCCTCGCGCTTGTAGCCCATGCCGTACCAGGTGAGCGACCCGTCGACGTAGTCGACGAGCTTGCCCTCCCAGTCGAGGACCTTCGAGGCGACGGCGCCGATCGACGGGTCGGCGCTCATCGCCTCGACCGCCGCCGTGATCCACCCCGGGCCGGGACGGGCGTCGTTGTTGATGAAGCCCACCCACTGGCCGGTGGCGTGCGCGACACCGGTGTTGCACCCGCCGGCGAAGCCGAGGTTGCCTCCCGACTCCACGACCTTCGCGTGCGGCACCGCCGCACGGATCCGCTCGGCGCTGCCGTCCTGCGAGTCGTTGTCGACGACGATCAGCTCGAGCCGCTCGCGCGGCCAGTCCACCTCGTCGAACGCCCGGAGGCACGTGATCGTGTCGTCCGCGCCCTTGTAGTTGACCAGGACGACGGAGACAACACCGTCGCGCACTGTCGGCTCGTTCACGTCGGCGTCAGCCCTTCCCTGCGAGGGCGATGTCGTGGTCGACCATCCGCCCCACGATGTCGTCGAATCCTACGGTGGGCTCCCAGCCCAGGACGGTGCGTGCTCTCGAGGCGTCGCCCACCTGCTCGGCGGCGTCCGCGGGCCGGACGAAGCGCTGGTCGACCTCGACGTGCGAGCGCCAGTCCTCGATCCCGGCGCGCTGGAGCGCCACCCGGACGAAGTCCTCCACCGAGTGCGTCGTGCCCGTCGCGACGACGTAGTCGTCGGCCTCCGCGTGCCGGACGGCGCGCACCATGGCGTCCACGTAGTCCGGCGCCCAGCCCCAGTCCCGGCGGACGTCGAGCCGCCCGAGGGTCACGACCCCTCCGCCGTCCCGCGCGATCCGCGCGGCGGCCGCGGTGATCTTGCGGGTCACGAAGGACTCGGGCCGCCGCGGCGACTCGTGGTTGTACAGCACGCACGTGGAGACGGCGAGACCACGGCTGCGGTAGACCGCCGCCGACTGGTGCGCGTAGGCCTTGGCCGCGCCGTACGGCGACAGCGGACGGACCGAGGTCTGCTCGTCCTGGGGCGTGCGGTCGGGGGACCCGAAGATCTCCGCGCTCGACGCCTGCACCACGCGCACCGGCCGACCGGACGCGTCCTGCGCCCGGCGCGCGGCCTCGAACAGGGCCACGGCCCCGAGCCCGCTCACGCTGCCGGTCTCCACCGGGTGGTCCCACGAGTAGGCGACCGAGCTGATGCCGCCCAGGTTGTAGATCTCGTCCGGCCGGACGTCGTCGACGATGCGGGCGACGCCCTCACCGTCCCGGAGGTCGCCGACGTGGACCACGACGCCCTCCGGGACCGCCGGGCCACCGGCCGGGGTCGACGCCGAGTGCACGATCCCGTGGACCTCGACGCCCTCTGCCAGAAGACGCTCGGCGAGGTAGGAGCCGTCCTGACCGGTGACGCCGGTCACGAGGGCTGTCGTCATCCCCGTCACCGACCGGCGTGCTCGGACTGCTCCCGGAGGTCGTTCTCGACCATCATGCCCACGAGGCCCGGGAAGTCGACCTTGCGCTCCCAGCCGAGCTTCTCGTGCGCCTTGGCCGGGTCGCCGATGAGCAGCTCGACCTCGGCAGGACGCATGAACCGCGGGTCCTGCTTCACGTAGCCGGACCAGTCCTCGATCCCGACGTGGGAGAAGGCGTGGTCGAGCAGGTCGCGGATCGAGTGCGTCTCGCCCGTGGCGACGACGTAGTCGTCGGCCTCCGGCTGCTGGAGCATGCGCCACATCGCCTCGACGTAGTCCCCGGCGAAGCCCCAGTCGCGCTTCGCGTCGAGGTTCCCGAGGACGAGGTCGTCCTGGAGACCGAGCTTGATCCGCGCGACCGCCTGCGTCACCTTGCGCGTGACGAACTCGGGGCCGCGGCGCGGGGACTCGTGGTTGAAGAGGATGCCGCTGGAGGCGTGCATGCCGTACGACTCGCGGTAGTTGATGGTCATGTAGTGACCGAAGACCTTCGCGACGCCGTAGGGCGAGCGCGGCCAGAGGAGGGTCGACTCGCGCTGCGGGACCTCCTGGACCTTGCCGAACATCTCCGAGCTCGACGCCTGGTAGAAGCGGACCTTCGACGGGTCGTCGTTCGAGTAGAGGCGCACGGCCTCGAGGATGTTGAGCACACCCTTGCCGGTGACGTCGCTCGTCAGCGTGGCGTTCTCCCACGAGTACGCCACGAACGAGATCGCGCCCAGGTTGTAGACCTCGTCGGGCTGGGCGACCTGGAGCGCACGCAGGAGCGACGAGAGGTCCGTGAGGTCACCGGTCACGAGCTTCACGTCCGGCACGGTCTCGCGGACCAGGTCGAGCTTCGGGTTGTTCTGTCCACGGATGAGCCCGTAGACCTCGTAACCCTTCGAGAGCAGCAGCTCCGAGAGGTACAGACCGTCCTGGCCGGTGATGCCGGTGATGAGCGCGCGTGCCATGGTTCCTCGTCTGATCGGTTTCGGGGACCGAGCAAGCGTAGCCGAGGGCGCAGGACCCGCGCCGAGGCGTGCACGGCGAGCCGTTCGTCGTGGATATGCTGACGCCCATGCCCGACGGTCCCCTCATCTCGTACGCGCAGAACCACGAGGACGTGGTGCTCTGGCGCGCGCTCGGCCATGTCCACGGCGGTCGTTACGTGGAGGTGGGTGCCAACGAACCCCTGCGCCACTCGGTGAGCCGCACCTTCTACGAGAGGGGATGGTGCGGCCTGACGGTCGAGCCTGTCCCTGCCTACGTGGAGGCCCATCGGCGCGAGCGTCCTCGAGACATCCAGGCGCAGGTCGCGGTGACGTCTGCCGACGTCGACGAGATCACCCTGCACCTCATCCCGGACAGCGGCCTGTCCACCCTCGTGGACGACGTGAGCGCACGCCACGCGGAGGCGGGGTTCGCTCACGAGGACGTCACCGTCGAGGCCCGGCGGCTCGACGCCCTGCTCGAGAGCACGGGATGGGAGCCCCGCGACATCCACTTCCTCCTCGTCGACGTCGAGGGCGCCGAGGCCGACGTCCTCTCGAGCATCGACCTGACCCACTGGCGGCCGTGGGTGCTGGTCATCGAGTCGACGGCCCCCTTGTCGACCACCCCGACGCACGACGTCTGGGAGCCAGGGATCCTGGAGGCGGGATACGAGTTCTGCCTCTTCGACGGCATCTCGCGCTTCTACGTCGCCAGCGAACGGGCGGACGCGCTGCGGTCGAAGCTCTCGTACCCGGCCTGCGCGCTGGACGACTACACCCCGTACACGCTGGTCGAGGCGCAGTCCAACTACGCCCGCGAGCTCGGTGACAAGTCGAACCAGGTCTCCGACGTGTCACGCCAGCTCGTGCACTGGCGCAACCAGGCGCTGGTGCAGTGGGCCGAGGCGCAGGCTCGTCAGCCGGCCGTCGACGAGTCCGCGCGCCAGGAGCTCGAGGCGATGCGGCGGACCTTGTCGTGGCGGGTCACACGACCCCTGCGCCTCGTCCGCCGGCTGGCCGCGAGGAAGGGTTCGTGACCTCAGCCGCGTCCGGGGCCGCGCGCTACCTGGACGCGCTCGACCACCGGCTCGCGAGCGCGGCCGAGATCGTCCTCGGGTCCGACGGTGGCCCGGTCGACGGGCCGCCCGGGACCACGGCGGCGGAGCTGCTCCCGCTCCTCGTCGCTGCGGCGCGGCACGACGAGGCCGGGGACGACGTCCGCTGGCTCGTGCTCGTCGCGGTGTTCGCGAGGTACCCCACGTCGGACGAGTTCGTCGCCTTCCGACGCTCGCTCGAGCTCGACGCCCCTGAGGCCGTCGAGGCGGATCTCCTGGCCACGGCGATGCGCAACCCCGCGCGGCACGCCGACGGACCGATGATCATCGTCCGCTCGGCGGTCGTCGAGGTGAACTACAGCGCTCGCCACGACCATCACACCGGCATCCAGCGCGTGGTGCGCGAGACGGTACCGCGGTGGGCCGACCACCACGAGGTCACCCTCACCGCGTGGGGCGACGACAACGCCGCGCTGCGCACCCTGGCGCCCCGCGAGAAGGCCCGCGTGCTGTCGTTCGGCCAGGACGATCCCCTGCTCGAGCCGGAGTCGGACTACGTCCACACGATCGTGGTCCCCTGGCACACACGGATCCTGCTCCCCGACGTGCCCGTCGGGGCCGCGAGCGACGTCCTCGCGACGCTCGCTCGATGGTCGGGCAGCACGGTGGGGCTGGTGGGCTACGACCTCATTCCCATCACGAGCGCGGACCTGCGTCCGTGGGGCGAGGCGAACGGGACGGCGGGGCTCCTGCACGTGGTCAAGCACGCCGAGCGCGTCGCGTGCATCAGCCGCTCCGCGACGGCGGAGTTCCGCGGTTTCGTGGAGGCTCTCCCGGCGCAGGGTCTCGTCGGACCGCACGTGGAGGAGGTCCAGCTGCCGGCCATCTCCTCACCGATGCCGGACTCCGGCCGCGCGCGCCACGCCTCCGCGCGCCCCGTCGTGCTCTGCACCGGTACGCGCGAACCGCACAAGAACCACCGCGCCGTCGTCCACGCCGCCGAGCGGCTGTGGCGCGAGGGCGTGGACTTCGAGCTCCGCCTCGTCGGCGGGTTCGGCTGGTCCGACGAGCCGCTGGGCGACGCCACCGCGCGGCTCCGTGCCGAGGGCCGACCGCTCGTCGAGCTGGGCCGGGTCAGCGAGCAGGTCCTGTGGGACGAGCTGCGCGCGGCCGACGCAGTGGCGTTCGTCTCGCTCCACGAGGGCTACGGCCTCCCGATCGCCGAGGCGCTCTCGGTGGGCACCCCCGTGCTGACGACCGCCTACGGCAGCCAGGCCGAGGTCGCCGCCGACGGCGGATGCGTGCTGGTCGATCCCCGCGACGACGACCAGGTGACCGAAGGACTGCGCAGGCTCGTGACCGACGGGGACCTGCGGGAGCGGCTCAAGGGCGAGGCGCGGAACCGTCCGGAACGGACGTGGGACGACTACGCCGCCGACCTGTGGGACTTCCTGACAGGAGCGGAGCCGCCGAAGGGGGAGCACTGATGACGCCGACGAGACCTCGGACCTGGCGACGGTCCGCCCACGCCGCACCGCACCTCGACCCCGACATCATCGCCGCGTGGTCCCGCCGGGTCCCGATCCTCGCGGCGGCTCTCGACACCGCAGCAGAAGTTCCGGAGGCCTCCCCCGCAGCAGTTCGTGAGGCCGTCGGGAGGATCGTCGAGATGACCGATCCGTCACAGGTCTGGCTGGCCCTCGCCGTCCTCTCCGCGACCCTGCCGGACGACACGACCGTCGTCGAGACGGCGCGGGCGAGCGAGTCGGACCCGTCCGCGCTCGTGCGTCGGCTCGCTCAGCTCACCACCACAGAGTCGGCTCGCCGACACGTCAGGGTCGAGTCGCAGCGCACCGTCGTGGACGTCGCGCACACCGCGTCGACCACTCTCATGACAGGGATCCAGCGGGTGGCCCGGGAATCGACCCGGCGATGGCTGACGCACGACGTCGTGCTCGTCTCGTGGAGCGCCGACCTCGACGCCGTCAGAGAGCTGACGCCTGCGGAGCACGACCGCATCGTCCGTGCGGCGGCCGCCACGGAGGACGACCACCCCGACACAGAACTGACCTTCGTCGTACCGTGGCGGACCACCTACGTCCTGCCCGAGCTCGCGATCGACCAGGCGAGGACCGAGCGCCTGCGGACGCTGGCACGCTTCTCGGGCGGCGAGTTCACGGCCATCGGCTTCGACCTCATCCCGCTCACCACCGGGGAGACGACGGCGCCAGGCATGCCGGGTGCGTTTGCCGGCGCGATGACCGTGCTGCGGCACGGCGCGCGGGTCGCACCGATCTCGCGCGCTGCTGCCGTGGAGTACGCGGGGTGGCGGACCATGCTCGCTGCGGCGGGCCATGATGGACCGGCGATCGAGCCCGTGCCCCTGCCGGCTGAGGCGCCGCCGTCAACTGAGAGCGACCTCGCGGACGCGTCCGAGCGTTTCGTCGTCGGCACGCTGCCCCTCGTGCTGGTCGTCGGGAGCCACGAACCGCGCAAGAACCACCGGGCGGTGCTGCACGCGGCCGAGGTCCTGTGGCGCGAGGGCAACGAGTTCTCGCTCACGTTCATCGGCGGCAACGCGTGGCGCAGCGAGGACTTCACCCAGCGGCTGCGCCGCCTCCAGGAGCAGGGACTGCCGGTGGAGTCGGCGTCCCGTATTCCGGACCGGCTCCTCTGGGCCGCCTACCGGCTCGCCCGCTTCACGGTGTTCCCCTCGCTCAACGAGGGCTACGGGCTGCCCGTCGCGGAGTCGCTCGCCGTCGGGACGCCGGCGGTCACCTCGGCGTTCGGTAGCATGGCCGAGATCGCCGACGGTGGCGGGGCCCTCCTGGTCGACCCTCGCGACGACGTCTCGCTGCGAGACGGCATGCGGGCCCTGCTCGCCGACGACGCCACGCTCCTCCGGCTCCGTGCCGAGGCGGCCGCGCGCCCGATCCGCACGTGGGACGAGTATGCGGAGGATGTGTGGCGCTTCCTCGTGGAGGGCGCTCCCCCGGCCCGTTGACGCCGGACGGCACGACTACTCTTGGGCGACCCTCCCGGAAACCCCCGACCGATCAGGACGGCGATGAACGACCAGCGCTCCGCGCGCGCCTCGACTCTCGAGGCTGAACCCTTCCGCCCTGCGGGGCCCCGCCCCGGCTTCCTCGGCGGCACCGTCCAGTCGATCCGCGACATCTGGTCGCATCGGGAGCTCCTCGGGCTGCTGACCCGCCGCGAGATCAAGGCGCGCTACAAGGACAGCGTGCTCGGCTTCTTCTGGAGCCTCGCCCGGCCCCTCGCGATGCTCATGGTCTACTGGGTCGCGATCGGCAAGTTCCTCGGAGCCGAGCGTCAGATCCCCGAGTTCGCGATCTACATCTTCACCGGCCTGACGGCCTGGCAGCTGTTCTCCGACATCGTCCTCACCGGTACGGGCTCGATCGTCGCGAACTCCGGCCTCATCAAGAAGGTCTACGTCCCGCGCGAGGTCTACCCGCTCTCGGCGGTCGGTTCCGCGCTGTTCAACTTCGTGATCCAGCTCGGGATCCTCATCGCCTTCACCGTCGTGCGAGGGCAGTTCCCCGTCGGCGCCCGCTGGCTGTACTTCGTGCTCGCGCTCGCCGTGCTCGTCACGTTCGCGACCGCCGTCGCGTTGTTCCTGTCGGCCGTGAACGTGTACCTGCGGGACGTGCAGTACCTCGTCGACATCTCGCTCATGCTGCTGTTCTGGGCGTCGCCGATCGTCTACTCCTGGAGCCAGGTGTCCCAGTACCTCGACGGGATCCTCGGGACGATCTACCTCGCCAACCCCATGACGCAGGTGGTCCTCGCGTTCCAGCAGACCTTCTGGGTCGCCGGCGACGGGCAGCCCGTCCCCGAGAACCTCGGGACGAACCTGCTCATCACGCTGGGAGTCTCGGTCGTCCTCCTCTGGCTGGGTCAGCGCACGTTCGCCCGCCTCCAGAGCAACTTCGCGCAGGAGCTGTGATGAGCACCCCCGTCATCCGCATCGACGACCTCTCCAAGCGCTTCGTCATCCGCAAGGAGAAGTCCCTCAAGGAACGGCTCGTCAACTTCGGCCGGTCCAACACGCACAAGGACGACTTCTGGGCGCTCCGGAACGTGTCGATGGAGATCGAGTCCGGCTCGACGGTCGGTCTCGTGGGCCCGAACGGATCCGGGAAGAGCACGCTGCTCAAGATGATCGGCGGCATCCTGCAGCCCACGACGGGCACCGTCAGCCTGCGTGGCCGGCTCGCGGCGCTCCTGGAGCTCGGGGCCGGGTTCCACCCCGACCTCACCGGCCGGGAGAACGTCTACCTCAACGCGTCGATCCTCGGCCTGTCCCGGGAGCAGACGGACGGCTACTTCGACGCGATCGTCGACTTCTCGGGCATCGAGAAGTTCATCGACACGCAGGTGAAGTTCTACTCCTCCGGCATGTACGTCCGTCTGGCGTTCGCCGTCGCCGTGCACGTGGACCCCGACATCCTGCTCGTCGACGAGGTCCTCGCCGTCGGAGACGAGCCGTTCCAGCGCAAGTGCATGGACCGCATCCGCCAGTTCCAGCACGACGGCCGGACGATCGTCTTCGTGAGCCACTCGCTCGACCAGGTCGCCGACCTGTGCGACCGTGCGGTCGTGCTCGAGCACGGGCACGTCATCGCAGACGGCGAGCCTCGTGAGGCGCTTCGCACTCTCCGCACCGAGTTCGACCAGATCCGCCAGGACGACGTCCAGAGGGAGCAGAGCCGCCGCGAGGAGCAGCGCGAGAGCGCGGACCGTGACGGGACGGAGCCCGTAGCCGACCGGGTGCTCGTGCGTTCGGTAGCGATCCTGGACCGGGACGGTCGGCCGGTGACCTCGGTCGATCAGGGCGACGACGTCTCCATCAGAGTGACCGTCGAGTCCACCGGCCTCGTGAGCGGGATCGTGGTGGGTACCGGTTTCGACACGGTCCTCGGGGTCAACGTCTACGGTACGAACACCGACCTTCTCGGCTCGCGACTCCCTGACTTCTCCGGTGAGCTCAGCGTCGACTTCCACTTCTCCGACGTCCATCTCGGAGAGGGGGCGTACACGGTCCACGGCGCGGTAGCAGCCGAGAGCGGCGCCGAGCTGCACCGCCTGCGTGACGCGGGATCGCTGCACGTCCAGACCGACGGCTCCGCCATCGGCGTGACATGGCTCGACGCTCGCACGACCTGGTCCACCGAGACCGGCTCAGCATCGCAGCCGGCGCGCGGTTCGGCACGGACCGCACTGGGTGCCTTCGATGATTGAGCTGCTGCTGCTCACGAGCGTCCTGGCGCTGATCTTCCTCGTCGTCGGCTTCCCGCTGGCTGTCGCGATCGGCTCCGGCCGCGACGGCGTCGTCGCGACGACCATCGACTCAGGGGCGCTCGGCGCTACCTTCCTGCCCCTCGCGATCGTCCTGTGGGACTGGTTCGGGGTGTTCGGTGCCGCGCTCGCCGTCGGGTTGTGGGCGGCTGTGATCGTCTACGCGAAGCGGCGACGGCTACCTTTGCCCTTCAAGGGCGCTCGATTCCTGGGCGTGCCGTTGACCGCTGCCGTGGTGGTGATCGTCGCGGCGGGAGTTCTCCTCCGACTGCGAGACGTCTCCTTCCTGCCCTGGCTCGGCGACATGGGCGCTTATGTGAACTGGGCTAACGAGCTCGTCCGGACGGGCTCGCTCGACGCGAGCTGGCCTCCCCTGTTCTCGGCCTACCTCGCCGTCCCGTCCTTCCTCTTCGGACCAGAGCACGCCGCGTCGGCTGTGCTGTTCGCAGGGGTCCTTCTGCTGGTCGCCGTGCCGAGACTGCTCCTCGCTCTCGGCGTCAATCGGTGGTTTGCCGTCGCGGCCCTGGCTGCCGTCGCCGTCAGTCCGCACGCCGTCTGGTACTCGTCGTTCACCGCGTCGGAGTCGTTGGCGGCCCCGCTCTTCGTGCTCTGGCTCGTGCTCTTGCTCAAGATCCTGGGCACGCCCGGCGACGACGTCCCACTCACGACCGTCCTGGGCCTGCTGTTCCTGGCGATGTGCCTGCTTCGCGGGAGCGCCCCCCTCCTCATGCTGCCGCTGCTCGCCGTGTGGCTGCTCACCTTGCTCGTCCCATCGTTCCGGGCGTCTCGTCGCAGTGCGTGGTTGGTCGTCGCCGGCGCGACCACGGCGGCTTCTGTGTCGTACGCGTACGGGATCTCGCAGATCCACGGGTACTACGTCGACATGCAGCTCACCGAGATGCTTCCAGGGCGCGTGTGGGAACGTCTCTCCGCTGCGGGGCTCTTCGACCTGACGCCGCAGACGTACGCGTGCTTGGTCCTCGTCCCGGCCCTCTTCTGGGCGGTCGGCCGATGGATGCGCCCAGCCGAGCTCACAGGAGCGACACCACGCCTACGGGTCGCCCTCGGGGCAGCGCTGTCGATCCTCTGGCTGGCGCTCGTCGCCTGGATGGCCTCGAAGGCCGGGGACGTCTCCGCCATCTTGGGCCGCATGGGTTGGGCCGGTGTGCTCATCGCCGGACTGGCGCCACTCGCCTCCGCCTTCCGGTCTGCGCGAGTCCAGCTCGTCGTCGTCGTCGCCGCGCTGTCGTCGCTCCAGTTCCTCGTCCTCCACGATCATCGGCTCGGCGGTCAGCGCGCGCACACGTTCTTCCTCTACTGGGACCGATACCTCGTCAGCGAGCTGCTCCCCACGCTCTATGTCTTCGTCTTCGCAACCGTCGGCTGGGGGGCCGCCTATCTCGTCTCCTCCCGCCGCCGTCCCGGTACGGCGAACGCCGACCTCTCCGACCACACCGGGGCCCTGACGACGTCTGGTCTCCGCACAGAGGGAGGGTGGCGCCTCCCGGCGATCGCCGCCGTCACGGCAGTGGCAGTCGCAGCACCGGGGCTGTCCGCCATTCCCCCGATCATGAGGGGCACGACCCTGGAGGGGTCTTTCGAACTCATCCAGGCGCTCGACGATGTCGGAGACGCAGACGCGCCCGTCGTCTGGTCCGCCAACGGGCCAGGCGTCCCCGAGGGCCACTTCTTCCCCAACACCCGCATGGCCTTCGCACGTCCGCTCGAGTACACGTTCGGCCGTGACGTCCTCAACGATCCCGCCGCGGGCGACTTCGATCCTGACGAAGTGGCATCGGCGGCATCCCTCGACCGATATGCAGCGTGCTCCGGCAATCGCACGCTCACCGTCATCGAGGCCGACGCCGGCGGCACAGACCTCGATGCGAGGCTCGCCGACTCAGATCTCGCGGCTTCTCACCTGGCAGAGGTCTCCGGTGTCGTGGAGCTGCTGCACCAACCTGCCAGCTCGGGCTGGATCGACGTCGACTACACGTTCGACGTGTGGACGGTGGAGATCACCGGCGAACCCACGCTCGCCCCTGCTGACTGCGACAGCTGAGGCGTCCTGCTCAGGGTCGGTCGACGCAACCCACGAGAAGCGGTCGGGAGAGCGTCGGGCGCGGCGCACCTGGCGCGCTGTGAAAGATCGGTGCGCGGCGACCGCCGCAAGCCGCCCGGCTCGCGCCCGCCGATGAACGTTCCCACGATGGGTTGGTGGACCGCACCGACATCCGGACCTCGGAACGACGACGACGCGCAGCGTCGATGCTCGTCGCAGCGCCGGAGCGGATCGCCACCGTTCTGCTGATGCTGAGCATCGCGGTCTCGGTCTCGGTCCTGCTCGAGGCGTTCCGCCCGCTCGTCGTCGCCCCCCTGACGCTCGTGCTCGTCGCCGCCACGTGGAAGGTCGTGCCCTCCGCCCTCGCGCCGACCCGGCCGGCGGTGGCGGGCACCGTTACGGCCCTCGGGATCGTCGTGGCGTGGTTCGTCGTCAACGTTCCGTTCGCCGCACGGTTCGTCGTCGTGACGCGCGACCCGGGCTTCCTCACGCTCGAGGCGTTCTGGCTCTCGCGCAACGAGTCGCCGGACCTCCCGCTCACCAGCTCCGCCGACCTTCTGGCCGCCATCGACGGGGTGAGTGTCGCGTCGGCCGCGTACTCGGTCAACGGTGACGTCCTCAACGTCCAGGGAGCCAAGCTGCTCCCCGGCATCCTTGCTGTCGGGGGGTGGGCCGGCGGCGACCTCGGCATCCTGGTGGGCAATCTCGTCGTGGGGGGCGTGGCGCTCCTGGCCGTCTACTCGTTCGCTCGTCGCCTGGTCGGACCGTTCTGGGCCCTCGTCCCTCTCGCCGCGCTGGCAGCGAGCGTGCCGTTCGCCGCCTTCACCCGTGCTGCCTACACCGAGCCGCTCACCGTCGCGCTCGGCTTCGCCGGCCTGACGATGGTGTGGTCCGCGGTCACCGCACGATCATTGGTGCAGTATGCGGGGGCCGGCGCCTTCATCGGTGCCACGGCGCTCGCGCGCGTCGACGGCGCGGCGCAGATCATCGGTCTCATCGCGGCGCTCGGGCTCGCCTCCGCGTGCGCGCTCCTCCCTGTGGTGCGCCGGCGCCTCGCTCTCGGCCTCGTCGGCGCCTCCGCCGCCGGTCTCCTTCTCGTCGGACTGGGCTTCCTCGATCTCGCCGTCCACAGCCCTACGTACCTGTCGAACCTCAGTGGGCAGGTGACCATGCTCGCCCGGGCGCTGGCCCTCACCATTGCCGTGGCCGCGGTGCTCAACGTGCCACGCGTCTGGTCCCCGATCGCACGAGTCGTCCTCCGTCGCCGGCGGGGCCTCGCCTGGGGAACGGCGAGCACCGTCGGCTCCCTTGCCGTGCTCCTCGCGAGCCGGCCCTTGTGGATGGAGAAGCACCACACTTTGGCGGGAACGGCGTACGCCCGGGCCGTCGAAGAGATCCAGGCGCTGGAGGGCCTCCCGCTCGATGGGACCAAGTCCTACGACGAGATGTCCGTCAACTGGCTCACGTGGTACTTCGGGATTCCGATGGTGATCCTTGCGTTCGTCGGCCTCGCGATCGCGACGTACCGGGCGATCCGCCGACGCGACCCTCGACTCCTCGTGTTCGTCGGGGTCGTCGCAGCACCGAGCGCGCTCTACCTATGGCGCGTCAGCATCACGCCGGACCAGGTGTGGGCGATGCGCCGCTTCCTGCCGGTCACCATTCCGGGGTTTCTCGTCGCCGCGACCCTCGCCCTCGTGGTGCTCTGGGAGCTCGCCCGGCGCTGGACACGCTCCGTCGCCGTCCTCGGAGCCGTGGCGGTCGTCTGCTGGCCCCTCCTCACGTGGGGGAACCTGTTCACCGCCGTCGAGCAGGACGGTCGGTACGGCGAGGCACGCGCCGTCTGCGCCGCCGCCGACGGTCGGCCCATCGCGGTGGTCGGCTCCGCTCTTCCGTACGAGGCCACCCTGCTCAGCATCTGCGGGACGGACGCCGTGGCCGTCTCGTCCGGAGCGCCGGAGACGCTGGCCCGTGTCCGTGACGCGTGGGGTGTCGAGGTCGCGGTCGTCGCGTTCCGTGGTGATGCCCTGCCGTGGGCCGGGACGGTCCCCGCTCCGCTCCGCGCGACGACCGAGACGCTCTGGGAGCGCACGCTCGAACGGTCGCCCCACGACGCCCTGAGCTCTCGGTCCGAGGTGTGGGTGGGACACGTGCAGCCCGACGGCAGCGTCGTCCCGCCACCGGCCGCGCCGTGAGCCCCGTCCACTCCGTCTGACGGGCCGGACGGCGGCTGCTTCGTCACTCGGGGAACCGGCGGAGCGCGAGGTTGCGGTACTCGACCGAGCCCGCGATCCCCTCCCGCACCGCGCCCTCACCACGCGCGAGCAGCACACCACCCCAGTACGACGCGCCCCCGAAGTCCGGCGCACGCCCGAGGAACACCTCGTAGTACCCGGCCGCCCGAGCGTTCGCCGCCTCACGCGACCGCCACACCCCCGACGCCACCGCCGCACGACCCGACGACGCGATCACCCCCCGCCAGTGCGCCACCTCCGACGCCGACGCCGACCGACCCAGCATCACCTCGTACAACCGCCGCACGAACGCGTCGTCGTTGCCACCCGACCGCTGGTAGAACTCCGCCGTCCGGTAGAACAACAACGCCACCGCATCCACCGAGATGTCCCCCGACATCACACCCCGCGTCCAGCCGTTCAACCCCGCAGCATCCGGCTGACGACCCAGCACGTCCACGTACGCCCCCCGCACCCGCAGCCGCACATACTCCTCCGACCGCGTCAACGACCCCACCAGAGCGGCACGGCTCGTCCCGGAGACCAGCGCGGACGACCACGTCGACAGACCCGCGGGGTCCACCGGCCGGTTCAGCAGGTCCTCGTACAACGCCCGCACCACCGAGCGCGCCTCGGCCGGCGACACCCCCGAGATCGTGAACCAGTCGCTCTTCAGCCCGAGCCGGGTGCGCACCTGGCTCCCGGTCAGTGGCACGACCTGCCCGCCCGTCGTCGTGACGTCGACCCGCGTCGCCCTGCCCCCGAGATCCCCCAGGCCGTTGCGCGCGGCCACGCGCACGCTCGCGACGGCGCCGACGCCGAGCCGTGCCGAGAGCTGCTCCGGCGTGAAGGACACGACCCACGACCGGTGCGGGTTGCTCGCCGTCGCGTCGCCGGCGTCCGCGACGGCCGGGAACGTGCCGCCCGCGGAGTACCCGCCGGTCGAGCTGCTGAACTCGGTGAGCGCGATCCTGCCGTCGCCGTGCCGCATGACCTGCCCCGACGTCGCCGAGACCGCGGCGTCCGACAGCGCGTGCTCGAGCGAGGCGCGCGCTCCGGCGTCGGTGACCGTCGTCGCGCCGAGATAGACCTGGCACGCCGTCGTGTCGCACGTCTGGGCGCCCGAGGCCCGTACGCCGCGCGGCGCGAGGGCGTAGGAGCGCGCGGCCACGGACTGCGCCCGCAGCGCCTGGGCGCCACGTCCGCTCCCGAGCGCACCCCACGACGCCGGCATCTCGCGGGGCACCACGCCGCGCAGGTAGGAGTTCACCGGGAGCGTGTTGACCGTGAACTGCGTTCCCCCGGTCGCGACGGCCCGCAGCGTCCCGCGGTAGCCGTGGTCCACACCGGCCTCGCAGAGCTGTAGCAGGTTCGCCGGGTTCGCCGGGTCGGCCGTCGTCGACACGACCGCCCCCGAAGCCACCTCTCCCCGGTCGGACCACGGACCGGCGCACCCAGGGCCCGTGTGGTAGCGCAGGCGACCGTCCGCGACGCGCACGAGCCGCACGGCGGCGGCGCCGGCGGCCGCGCCGTTCACGCGCAGCGACGGACCCCTCACGATCGTGTCCGTCCCGGTCTTGCGGAGGAGCTCGACCGACAGGGAACCGTTCCCGGCGTCGGCCCGCAGGCTCGTCCCGCCGTAGAAGTGCTGGAGGATCTGCGAGTGGGACCACCCGTGGTCGACGGCGTACCCGAGAGCCCCGTACTGGCCCATGCCTCGGCCGTGCCCGTAGCCACGGCCGGCGAACGTGAACGTCCCGTCGGCCGCCGCGGCCGGTGGTGCGGGCGGCACGACCACGGCGAGGAGGCCCACCATGGTGAGCACCAGCGCCTGGACGACCGACCGGGTACGCATGACCGTCAGGGGAACCGGCGGAGCGCGAGGTTGCGATACTCGACCGAGCCCGCGATCCCCTCCCGCACCGCGCCCTCACCACGCGCGAGCAGCACACCACCCCAGTACGACGCGCCCCCGAAGTCCGGCGCACGCCCGAGGAACACCTCGTAGTACCCGGCCGCCCGAGCGTTCGCCGCCTCACGCGACCGCCACACCCCCGACGCCACCGCCGCACGACCCGACGACGCGATCACCCCCCGCCAGTGCGCCACCTCCGACGCCGACGCCGACCGACCCAGCATCACCTCGTACAACCGCCGCACGAACGCGTCGTCGTTGCCACCCGACCGCTGGTAGAACTCCGCCGTCCGGTAGAACAACAACGCCACCGCATCCACCGAGATGTCCCCCGACATCACACCCCGCGTCCAGCCGTTCAACCCCGCAGCATCCGGCTGACGACCCAGCACGTCCACGTACGCCCCCCGCACCCGCAGCCGCACATACTCCTCCGACCGCGTCAACGACCCCACCAGAGCGCTCTGGCTCGTCCCGGACGCGAGCTTCGTCGACCACGTGCTCAGCCCTGACGCATCCACCGGCCGGTCGAGAAGGTCCTCGTACAACGCCCGAACCACGGAGCGTGCCCGAGAGAACGCCCCGCCGTAGCCGTACGCGGTCGCGCGGTCACGGATGGACTGCAGGTGCGAGTAGCCCACCTGACCGGGACACGCGGTGTACGCGACGTCGCGGTGACCGAACGTCGTGGGCAGGGTCACCGTCGTCCCCGCCGCGTAGCGGGAGTTCTCCCCGCCGCGTGTCGTGTAGCTCATGAACACGTCGGGACGCACCCCGTAGGCGCCGAGCCGGAACCCGACCACGTTCGCGACGGCCTGGACCGCGGCGCTGCTCGGTGCGACGCTCGAGTGGTCGCCGAGGAACGCGACGCCCACGGTGGACGTGTTGAAGCCGCCGGCGTGCACGCCGATGATCGGCTTGGTCAGGCTGTTCGCACGGCCCTCGTAGACGTTCCCCCACTTGTCGACGACGAAGTTGTACCCGAGGTCGCACCAGCCGCGGGTGTTGATGTGGTACGCCTGGTCGTTGCGGATGACCTGCATCGCCTGGGCGACGCTCGTGTAGGAGTTGGGGTTCGCCGTGTGGTGGATGACGGCGCCCACCAGCCGCGAGGCGGTGTCGGGCGTGCAGGCCTGCGGGGCTGCTCCCCACCCGGCCCGGGAGATGACCGCCGGCCCGGCCGCAGCGGTCGCGACCGCGGCGCCGGCGCTCTCCACGAAGAGCGCGTTCGTCGTGACCGCCTCGCCCGTGGACGTGGCGCCGGCCACCTCGGCCTCGGGCACCTCGGTCGGCTCGGGCGTGGAGATGAGCGTCAGCCGGACGTCGGCGGGCAGCTCCTGCACGGCGTCGACGGTGGCCACCTGCACGGCGTCGGACTCGCCGACGTACATGGTCCCCGTCCCGGACCGGGTCTCGACCTCCGCGTCGACCGTGCCCGCGTCCGGCTGCTCGTCCGCGACCTCGAGGTGCTGCCAGTCGGTCCACGTCCCGTCGTCCGACCGGGTCCGCACCTGGAGCTCGGGCACCTCCGCGGTCAGGTCGTCGGGCCACGAGACGGCGACCGTCTGGAAGCCCTCGTTCTCCACGACCGGTCCCGCCGCGACGTCGTCCACGACCTCGAGCTCGAGCTCGTCACCGGGAGCGACAGGCTCGTCCGGCTCGTCCGGCGGATCCGCGAGCGCCGGCGCGTCCGGGGTCGCGGTGCCGTCCTCCGGTCCGTCGGTGGCCCCGCTCTCGCCGGAGTCCCCGCTCGGTGTCTCGCTCTGCGGTGTCTGGCTCTGCGGTGTCTCGCTCTCCGGGCTCGCGCTCTCAGGCGTCTCACCGTCCGGAGCCTCACCGTCGGGTACCTCACCGTCAGGTGCCACGCTCTCGGCGGTCTCGCCTGCGGGCGGAGCGCTCCGCACCCGCGCCTGCGGCTCGGGGACGGAGACGTCCACCGCGAGCGGGTACTCGTCGATCCGGGGCTCCACGGAGGCGTCCGCCGTGGGGAGGGCTGTCGCCGGAAGGGACGGGGCCGACACCGGAACGGGCAGGGACCGAGCGGAGGCGCTCTGACGCTCGGCAGGCGCGACCGTGGGTGGCCCCACCAAGGGCACGATCAGCGACGCGACGGCGACGAACGCAGGAACCACGGCAAGCGACACCATCGGCACTCCTCGACGGGAACGGTCTGTACACGAAGTCAACGCCAGGTCCTGACCCTCGGCAAGGTGGGACGAGCGGCGCGGCGTGATCTCGTCCGACGAACCTCAGTACAGTAGGTGCCGCCCGCAGCCCCTCTCGAAGGACCGTCCCATGCGTCTGCTCGTCACCGGCGGAGCCGGTTTCATCGGCTCGAACTTCGTCCACCAGACGGTACGTGAGCGTCCGGACGTCCAGGTGACCGTCCTCGACGCGCTGACGTACGCGGGCGACCGCACGTCGCTCGCTCCCGTGGCCGAGGCGGTCACGCTCGTCGAGGGCAGCATCACGGACGCGCCGCTGGTCGACCGCCTCGTCGGCGAGTCGGACCTCGTGGTCCACTTCGCGGCCGAGTCGCACAACGACAACTCGCTGGACGACCCGTCGCCCTTCGTGCAGACGAACGTCGTCGGCACCTTCACGCTGCTCGAGGCGGTGCGCAAGCACGGCACCCGTTTCCACCACATCTCGACGGACGAGGTCTACGGCGACCTCGAGCTCGACGACCCGGCGAAGTTCACGGCGAGCACCCCGTACAACCCTTCGAGCCCGTACTCCTCGACGAAGGCGGGCAGCGACCTCCTCGTCCGGGCGTGGGCGCGGTCGTTCGGCGTGCAGGCCACGATCTCGAACTGCTCCAACAACTACGGCCCCTACCAGCACATCGAGAAGTTCATCCCGCGCCAGATCACCAACCTCATCGACGGCGTGCGTCCGAAGCTGTACGGCGCCGGCCTCAACGTGCGGGACTGGATCCACGTGGAGGACCACAACGCCGCCGTGTGGACGATCATCGACGAGGGTCGGCCGGGCGAGACCTACCTCATCGGCGCGGACGGGGAGAAGAACAACCTCGAGGTCGTGCAGACGCTGCTGGAGATCTTCGGGCGCGACGCCGACGACTTCGAGCACGTCACCGACCGCCCGGGGCACGACCTGCGCTACGCGATCGACGCCTCCAAGCTCCGCGACGAGCTGGGGTGGTCCCCGCGGTACACGGACTTCCGCGACGGGCTCGAGGCCACCGTCGCCTGGTACCGCGAGAACGAGGCGTGGTGGCGTCCGGCCAAGGCCGCGACCGAGGCGAAGTACGCCGCGGTCGGCCAGTGAGGTCCTCCGGTGGGTCCGCTCCGGCGGCCCCACCGGGTTCGGACGACGTCGTCGTTCTCCACGATTCCTCTACCCGCCGGGTCCTCCGGCCACGCAGAACGGTGACCTCCACCGCCTATGCTCGTCCGTCGTGAGCTCTCGGCATGGCGGACCGTCCGCACCGCACCGACCCCGGACCGCGACCGGTCCGGCGCACGCGCGACGCCTCCCGTCGAGGTCCGTGCTGCGGGTGCTGGCGCTGTGCGTGACGGCCTGCGTGGCGTTCGCCGGGGTCGGCGGCGCGACCGCGCTCTCGCGGTTCACGGGCAACATCGACGACGTGGACGCCGACACCCTGCTCGGCGACGACCGCCCCGAGGCCAGCACGCCCGATCCTGAGGACCCGAACGCCGGCACCCCGCTGAACATCGTGCTCATGGGCAGCGACGACCGGTCGGGGGCCAACGGGGGGCTCGTGGCCGACGACACCGAGGGCATGCGCTCGGACACGACGATGATCCTGCACATCTCCGCCGACAGGTCACGCGTGGAGCTCGTGTCGATCCCGCGTGACTCCACGGTCGACCTGCCCTCGTGCCCGACGACCGCCGGGACGACGACCAACCCGGTCTCGGGCACCAAGTTCAACTCCGCGTTCGCGGCCGG
Source organism: Cellulosimicrobium sp. PMB13 (assembly GCF_051294865.1). Taxonomy (NCBI): domain Bacteria; kingdom Bacillati; phylum Actinomycetota; class Actinomycetes; order Micrococcales; family Promicromonosporaceae; genus Cellulosimicrobium; species Cellulosimicrobium sp. PMB13. Next base: position 4,144,446 of record NZ_CP145910.1, read on the forward strand.
CGCGGACCTCGGCGGCGACGTCGCGTCGGGCGCCCTCTGCACGATGCGCACGATCGAGAGCCTCACGGACGTCCGGATGGACGGCTTCGTCGTCATCGACTTCGCCGGGTTCCAGGCGATGATCGACGCGCTCGACGGCGTCGAGCTGTGCATCCCCGAGGCGGTGCACTCGCCGAAGGCCAACAACCTCACGCTTCCCGCCGGGGTGCAGAGGCTCGACGGCGGGACCGCGCTGAGCTACGCGCGGGCTCGCACCGGGGAAGGCCTCGGCGACGGCTCGGACCTCGGCCGGATCGGTCGTCAGCAGGAGCTCATGGCGGCCCTCGTGCGCACCGTGCTCGGCAAGAACCTCCTGACCGACGCCGGTGCCCTGGTGCAGTTCCTCGACGCGGTGACCAGGTCGCTGACCATGAGCGACAACTTGTCGTCCGTGACGGGACTCGCCGGACTGGCCTACAGCGCCAAGGGCATCGACCTTGGCAGCATCACCTTCATGACGGTCCCGAACGGCACCGACCCGACGAATCCCAACAACGTGGTGTGGACGTCCGACGCGGACCAGCTCTGGGACAACCTGAAGAACGACCGCCCGGCGGGCGCGACCGAGCAGGAGGCCGGCGAGCAGCCCGCAGACACCCTGCCGGACGCCGGTTCGACCGAGGGAGCGCCCGAGGCCGGTACCGAACCCGAGGGCTCGCAGGACGCAGCCGATGCGGCACCGACCCCGGCCGAGACCAAGGACGCCGGCGAGGAGGCGTTCTCCGCGCAGGACGTCACGTCGGTCTGTGGGTGAGCGCCGATGACGCACGACGGTACTGATCCGGGGCGACGCCCGCCGAGCTTCACGCCGCAGGGCGGACGGTCTCCGCGCCCGTCCTCGGTCGACGACGCCATCACCATCGGCAACAGCGGGCAGCGCCCCGCACCGCGCCGGCGGCCCGCCGACGACGACGCCGTGCGGTCCGAGCCGCGCATCCGGCGGCAGTCGTCGCGCGAGATCCCCGTGACCCCGGCGCGTGCCTCGACACCGCCGCCCGCCCGGCCGGCGCGCCCCGTCCGCGGCCCGGTGGCGACGTCCACGCCTCCACCGTCCGTCGCGCCGGCGCGAGCCCCCCAGCAGCGGACGTCGCCGCCCCGCGTCTCGTCCTCGCCGCACGCCTCGAGCCGCGCCGTCGCGCCGCCTCGGCGCGCGGGCGCCGGCCCGACGCCTCCGGGCCGTCCGCCAGCGGGCAGGCCCGGACCGACGGCGCCCGCGGGGGCTCCGCGCGGTCGCGGCACCATCCGGGTCCGCAAGGGCCGGGTCGCCGCTCTCGTGGCGTGCGTCGTGCTCGTCGGCCTGCTCGCGTGGCCGATCGGTCTGCTCGTGTGGGCGAACGGCAAGATCCAGCACGTCGAGGCGCTGTCGGGCGCGGCCGGGACCTCGGGGAACACCTATCTGCTCGCCGGCTCCGACGCGCGCGGGGAGGTCGTCGGAGAAGACGGCACCGAGGGCGCCCGGACGGACACGATCCTGCTCCTGCACGCGCCGTCGAGCGGTCCGGTGGCCCTCATCAGCCTGCCACGCGACACGTACGCGGAGGTCCCGGACAACGGGGCCAGCAAGCTGAACTCGGCCTACTCCTGGGGCGGGCCGCCGCTCCTGGTCCGCACCGTCGAGGAGCTGACCGGCCTCACGGTGGACCACTACGTGGAGATCGGGTTCGGCGGGGTCCAGGGTGTCGTGGACGCCGTGGGCGGTGTGGAGCTGTGTCTCGACTACGACGTCAACGACCCGAACAGCGGCCTCGTCTGGACCGCCGGATGCCACGTCGCCGACGGCACGACGGCGATCGCGTTCTCCCGGATGCGCTACTCCGACCCGAAGGGCGACATCGGTCGCGCGGAACGCCAGCGCCAGGTGATCGGTGCGGTGTCCTCCCAGGCGGCCGATCCCGGCCTCCTCTTCCGACCGGCCGACCAGGTCTCGCTCCTCGACGCCGGCCTCGGGGCGCTCACGGTCGACGAGAGCACGGGCATCGTCGACCTGGGCAAGATGGCTCTCGCGTTCCGCGCCGCGAACGGTCCCGACGGCATCACGGGCACGCCGCCCATCGGCAACCCCGACTACCGTCCCGGGAACATCGGCTCCACGGTGCAGCTCGACCCGGAGCTCGCCCCGCAGTTCTGGGAGGACATCCGCGACGGCACGCTTCCGCCGGGACAGGTGGGTGGGCTCCCTCAGTAGCGGGAACCCGCTCCCGCCGCCGAGAGGCTCGTCGGCGCTCCGCCTCAGCCCTCCGGACGGGGCGTGGCCCGGCCGGGCAGCTCGTACGACGCGACGAGCTCGATCTGCTCGACCACCACGTGCAGCTCGTCGTCGGGCAGGTCGCCGACCGAGACCCTGAAGACCGCCGGCGCCAGGTCGTCCGTGCACACCCTCTCCGTGCCGCCGTCGCGCTCGGCGTCCTCGGCGGTGAACGACGCCACCTCGACGACCAAGGTGTCCCCGACCCATCGGGCCCCCCGAGGGGTGACGGGACAGGACGAGCTGCCCCGCGTGACGACGAGGAGCTCGTCCTCCCCGTCGGACCGCAGCACGACGGGCCTGGGGTCGTCCACCGTCGTGGTGGCCACGGCCCGGTCCACGGTCTCCTCGTAGCGGGGGTCCTCACGGTCGACCACCGTGACCTCGAGCGCCGACGTCCCGCCCTGCGACACCGACGGGAGAGGTTCGGTCGCATCGTCCGCGGCACCGTCAGCTCCCCCGCAGCCGGCGATCACCGCGGCGACCAGACCCGCGGCAGCGAGCGCGCGCGCGCGGGATGCGGAGAGCTGGAGGGCTTGCTGCACGCTCATACCCTCTTGTGTCGGCGGACGGCTCGATCTTGCCGTCGACCGCCGTGGTGTCCGGGACGACCGGCTATCGTGCCCGCGACTCGCGCAGCCGCGCACCCTTGGCCCGCGCCTGGTCGGCCAGCTCCTCCTGGAACGCGACCATCCGCTCGCGCAGGTGCGCCGCGGCGTCGTCGGTCCCCGACGCGAGGATGCGCGCGGCGAGCAGGCCGGCGTTGCGGGCCCCGCCGATCGACACGGTGGCGACGGGGACCCCCGCGGGCATCTGCACGATGGACAGCAACGAGTCCATGCCGTCGAGGTGCTTCAGCGGCACGGGGACCCCGATCACCGGCAACGGTGTGACGGCGGCGAGCATGCCCGGGAGGTGGGCCGCTCCCCCGGCGCCGGCGACGATCGCGCGCAGGCCGCGCTCGGACGCGGAGCGCCCGTAGTCGATCATCTCGACCGGCATGCGGTGCGCCGAGACGACCTCGACCTCGACGGGCACGTCGAACTCGGCCAGGGCGTCGGCGGCGGCCTGCATGACGGGCCAGTCGGAGTCGGACCCCATGACGATGCCGACGATCGGGTTCTCGCTCATGGTCGGTGCTCCTCGTCCGAAGGGTTCGCGGTCTGCGGCCCGGGGTCCTCACCGCGCAGGATCGCGGCGGCGGCGAGCGCGCGACGCCGCACGTCGTCCAGGTCGTCGCCGCTGACGTTGACGTGCCCGAGCTTGCGGCCGGGCCGCACGCCCTTGCCGTAGAGGTTCACCTTCGCGTCCGGGGACGCGCCCAGCACGGCGGGCAGCGCGTCGGTGAGCTCGTCGAGCGTGGAGCCGAGCACGTTCGCCATCACGGTCCACCGGGCGGTCGGCGCCGTGTCGCCGAGCGGCAGGTCGAGGACGGCGCGCAGGTGCTGCTCGAACTGGCTCGTCACGGCCCCGTCGATGGTCCAGTGCCCGGAGTTGTGCGGGCGCATCGCGAGCTCGTTGACGAGGATGCGCGACGGCGCGGCGTCGCCTGCGCCGTCGGTCCCACCGACTCCCGCCGTGCCGGCCGGCACCTCGAACATCTCGACGGCGAGCACGCCGGTCACGCCGAGCCCCTCGGCGATGCGTACGGCGGCGTCCCGGGCCCGCTCGGCGTCCTCGGCCGACAGGCCCGGTGCCGGAGCGATCACCTCGGCGCACACGCCGTCGCGCTGGATCGACTCGACCACGGGCCACGTGCGGACCTCGCCGCGACCGTCCTCGCCGCCGGACGGCCGGCGCGCGACGAGCACGGCGAGCTCGCGCGCGAACGGGACCTTCTCCTCGACGAGGAGCGCCGGCCCGCCGGCCGCCGCCGCGTCGATCCACTCCGCGACCTGGTCGGCCCCGCCGGCGGCCACCGACACGACCCGCACGCCCTTGCCGTCGTATCCCCCGCGCGACGTCTTGACGACGGCCTCGCCCCCGACCTCGGCGAGGAAGCCGGCGAGAGCGTCGCGCGCGGCGTCGGGCTCGGTCGGGAGCGCCGCCCAGCGCGGGCAGGGGACCCCGAGCTCGGTGAGGCGGCGCCGCATGACGATCTTGTCCTGCGCGTGCACGAGCGCGTCCGGTCCCGGACGCACAGGGGTGCCGTGCTGCAGGAGGTCGGTGAGCAGGGCGTTCGGCACGTGCTCGTGCTCGAACGTGAGCACGGCCGCGGGCTCGCCCTCGGCGGGGGTGATGAGGGAGCGGATCGCCGCCTCGTCCGACGCGACGCCCACCGGGGCGTCGGTCACGACCTGCGCGGCCGACGTGCCGGGTGCCTCCACGAGCACCCGCAGGTGCACGCCGAGCTCCCCCGCTGCCGGGGCCATCATCCGTGCGAGCTGTCCGCCGCCGACCACGGCGATCACTGGTGCTGCCACGTGCACCCACCCTAGTGCCTGCGCGCGCCCGCACCCACCGACGTCCACAGGCCCCGCACGCTCCCAGGCACCACGGGTAGCCTCGGTCCATGTCCTCCGGCACCAGCGCCCCGCGACAGCGGTTCGCCGACCGCGTGCGCGAGCTCGCGAAGTTCGGCTCCGTCGGCGCGCTCGCGTACGTCGTGGACCTCGGGCTGTTCAACCTCCTGAGCTTCGGCCCGGGCGAGGTGCTCGGCCACAAGCCCCTGACCGCGAAGGTCGTCTCGGTCGCCGTCGCCACGCTGGTCTCCTGGCTGGGCAACCGCTACTGGACCTTCTCGGCGCGCCGCACGCAGACGCGCGGCCGCGAGCTCACGGCGTTCGTCGTGGTGAACGTCGGCGGCATGCTCATCGCCGTGGGGTGCCTCGCGTTCTCCACCTACGTCCTGGGCCTCACGTCGCCGCTCGCCAAGAACGTGTCCGCGAACGTCGTGGGCCTGGCTCTCGGCACGGCGTTCCGCTACCTGGCGTACCGGCACCTCGTCTTCACCGGGACGGGCGAGCCCGTGGAGGAGGACGCCGCCCCCGCTCGCGTCGGCTGACCGCGGAGGACCCCACGCACGACGGCGCAGGGTGCGCCGTCAGCGCCTGCGCCGACGGCGCCGCGAGGGCACGGCGGTCCCTGTCGGCAGCACGATGCGCGGGTCGAGCCGGCGCGGCACGCCGGCGAGGAAGAGCGCGAAGACCGGCGGGCGGCGCTGGGCGAGCTCGAGCCGCCCGCCGTCCGACGCTGCGAGGTCGCGCGCGAGCGCAAGCCCGAGCCCGGTACCGGCGCCGGACGTCACCTCGCGCTCGAAGATCCGTGGCGCGAGGTCGTCGGGGACGCCCGCGCCCTCGTCGGACACCTCGGTCACCACCGCCCCGCTGGTGCCGGACGGGCGCGCACGGACCGTCGTCGTGCCGCCCCCGTGCTTGAGCGAGTTCTCGATGAGGGTCGCGAGCACCTGCGCGAGCGCGCCCGGGGTCGCGAGGACCTGGTAGTCCGGCGGCACGTCGACGACGAGGCGGCGGCCCGCCTTCTCGAACGTCGGGACCCACTCCTCCTCCTGCTGGTGGACGACCTCGAGGAGGTTGACGGCCTCGGTCGTGCCGCCCTGGGCCTGGCGCGACGACTGCAGCAGGTCGTCGACGACGCCGACGAGCCGCTCGACCTGCTCGAGCGAGATCCGCGCCTCCTCCTGCACGGCCGGGTCGTCGGACGCGAGCGAGATCTCCTCGAGGCGCATGCTCAGCGCGGTCAGCGGCGTCCGGAGCTGGTGCGAGGCGTCGGCGGCGAACTGCCGCTCGGCCGCGAGCCGCCCGGCGAGCCGGTCGGAGCTGCGCGCGAGCTCCGCGGCGACGAGGTCGATCTCCTCGACACCCGAGGGTTCGAGCCGCGGACGCACCTGTCCCGAGCCGAGCTGCTCCGCCGAGGCGGCGAGGTAGACGAGCGGCGCGGAGAGCCGGTTCGCCTGCCAGACGGCCATGACGATCCCGGCCGCGAACGCCACGACGGCGGCCGCGACGACGAGGACCACGATCTGCGCGGCCCGCAGGTACGCCTCCCAGTAGGAGATCTCGACGACCACGAGCGCACCGGACTCCGACGACGTCGCCGTGCGGATCGCGCGTCCGGTGACCTCCTCGCCGGCACGCAGGATCGTGCCGTCCGGGAGCTGCACGTAGACGGACGCGGGGATGTCGCTGCCGGCCCCCTGGACCGCTTCCTCGATCGTGACGTCCGGGATCTCCTCGCCCGCGTCGACGCGCCGGTCGACCCGGGTCGCGAGGCGGTCGGCGCGCGCCTGCACGTCGTCGGCCTCGCCCTGCAGGACGAACTGCGCGCCGAAGAACGCGAGAGGGAAGCCGAGCAGGATGACGGCGACGGCGACCGCCGCCACCGTGGCCTGCAGCATCCGGCGCCGCACGCTGCTCCTTGCCCTCCTCGATCCGGTGGGGGTCAGCTCTCGCCGGTCTCGAAGCGGAAGCCGAGCCCGCGGACCGTCGAGATGTAGCGGGGCGAGTTGGCGTCGTCGCCGAGCTTGCGCCGCAGCCAGGACACGTGCATGTCGAGCGTCTTGGTCGAGCCGACGGGCTCGGAACCCCACACGTCCCGCATGAGCGCGTCGCGCACGACGACCGAGCCGGCGTTCGCGACGAGCACGCGCAGCAGCTCGAACTCCTTGGTCGTCAGGTGCAGCTCGCGCTCGCCCTGGAACGCCCGGTGCGCGGAGACGTCCACCCGCACGTCCTGCGCGCCGAGCTCCTCCTCGTCGCCGGTCTCACCGTGGCTGCGGCGCAGCAGCGCCCGCACGCGCGCGAGCAGCTCGGCGAGCCGGAAAGGCTTCGTCACGTAGTCGTCCGCACCGGCGTCGAGGCCGACGACGAGATCCACCTCGTCGGCCCGTGCAGTGAGCACGAGGACGGGAGTGCTGAGACCCTTGTGCCGGATCTCGCGTGCGACGTCGAGCCCGTCCATGTCCGGCAGGCCGAGGTCGAGCACGACGATGTCTGCGCCGCTCGCGGAGTCGATCGCCCCTTGACCAGTTCCTTGGACGACGACGTTGTAACCCTCACGTGTCAGCGCACGCGCCAAAGGTTCGGCAATCGCCGGGTCGTCCTCCGCTAGCAGTACGTGGGTCATTCGCTCATGCTAGGGCATCAGTACGACTTCGGTCCCCTCGTGCGGCGACTCCTGTCCGACCGTGGTCGGACGTCACACCGACGCCTCCTGCCTAGGCTGGTCGCATGGGATGGTACGCGCGGCTCGGGCAGTGGAACGAGGAGCACCGCTTCGGGGTCGACCTCACCCTCACGCTGCTCGTGGCGGTGGTCTTCATCCCCTCCTCCGCCGCCTTCGCACCCAACGCCGGGGCGGTCGGGGCAACCCTCAGCGGTGGATGGGGTGCCGTCTGGGCGACCCTGCTCCTCGCGCCGCTGCCCTGGCGGCGCGTGCACCCGGTGGGGTCGGCCGTCGCGGTGTTCACCGTGGCGCTGCTGCACCTGCTCGCCGGCTACCTCCTCCTGCTGCCCGCCGACTTCGCCGTGCTCGTCGCCCTGTACTCCGTGACGGTCTACGGGCCGCGGTGGGCCCACCGCACCGCGATCGCCTCGGCGCTCGTCGGTGCGGTCGCCCTCGGTCTGGCGCTCGGGCTGCGCTCCGGGAGCCTCGCGGACCTCGCGACCATGGTCTTCTTCACGTCCGCGTTCGGCGGCATGACGTTCCTCGCCGTGTGGGCGTTCGGGCTCGTGCGCCGCTCCCGGCGCGAGACCATCGCCGCGCTCGTCGACCGGGCGGAGCGGCTCGAGGTCGAGCGCGACCAGCAGGCACGCATCGCCACGTCGGCAGAACGGGCGCGCATCGCGCGCGAGATGCACGACATCGTGGCGCACTCCCTCTCGGTGATCATCGCCCAGGCCGACGGCGGCCGGTACGCTGCGGCGGCCGACCCGACCGCCGCCCAGCGCGCCCTGACGACCGTCTCCGAGACGGGTCGGGCCGCCCTCGCCGACATGCGCCGACTGCTCGGTGTGCTGCGGACCGAGGCACCACGCCCGCCCGGTGCCACGGTCGCGGGGCAGGGTGCGCCCCCGGGCGCCCTCCCGGCCGCGGACGCGACGTCTGCCGGCGGGGCGTCGCCCGCGGCCGTCGCGGCGCTCGAGACGACGCCGCAGCCCGACACCGCCGACCTCGAGTCCCTCGTCGCGCAGGTGCGCGACAGCGGCCTGCGCGTGTCCCTCGTCCGCGTGGGCCAGGCGCGGCCCCTGCCGCCCGGCGCCGGGCTGACCGTCTACCGCGTGTGCCAGGAGGCGCTGACGAACGTCCTCAAGCACGCGGGGCCCGACCCGACCGTCACGGTCGTCGTGCGCTGGGACGCGACCGCGCTCGAGCTCCGGGTCGAGGACGACGGCCGCGGCGCGGCCGCCGCACCGCCGGGCGCTGCGCCCGGGCGGTCCGGCGGTTACGGCCTGCTCGGCATGCGCGAGCGTGCCGCCCTCTTCGGCGGCAGCGTGACGGTCGGCCCGCGGCCCGGCGGCGGGTTCCGCGTGCTCCTGACCCTCCCCGTGCCCCCGGCGACCCGCGCGGCCCCCGGCGCCGCGCCGTCGGGCACGACGCCGTTCCCCGCGCCGCGGACGTCTCCGCCCACGTCGGCAGGGCCCGCCGTGCCGACCCAGCCGACCGTGCCGACCAGACCGACCGAGCCCCCCGAGCCCACCAGACCGACCTCGCCGAACGCGACCCGTCCGGCGAGCACCGCGCCCGCCCCCACGACCGACAGGACACCATGACCGACGCCGCCACCCTCCCGTCCGACGAGCCCGGGGACGCGCCCGTGCGCGTCGCCCTCGTCGACGACCAGCAGCTCGTGCGCGCCGGGTTCCGGATGGTCATCGACTCCCAGCCCGACCTCGAGGTGACGGTCGAGGCGGGCGACGGCCTCCAGGCGCTGCGGCTCCTCGCCGACCACCCGGTGGACGTGGTCCTCATGGACGTGCGCATGCCGCACCTCGACGGCCTGCAGACGACGGCGCGGCTCACCGCGACGGCGGCGGAGGGCGCGCACGTGCCCCGGGTCATCGTGCTGACGACGTTCGACCTCGACGAGTACGTCCTCGAGGCCATCCGGACGGGCGCGAGCGGCTTCCTGCTCAAGGACGCGCCGCCGGAGGAGATGCTCGCGGCGATCCGCACCGTGCACCGGGGGGACGCGGTGATCGCGCCCTCCTCGACGCGGCGCCTCCTCGAGCACCTCGTCACGGCGCTCCCGGCCGAGCAGGCGGCGGACTCCCCCGCGCACGTGGCCGTGGCGGGCCTGACCGAGCGGGAGCGCGAGGTCCTCCTGCTCATGGCGCGCGGCCGGTCGAACACCGAGATCGCGGCCGACCTGTTCGTCGCCGAGGCCACGGTCAAGACCCACGTCGGCCGGATCCTCGCCAAGCTCGGCGCGCGCGACCGGGTCCAGGCGGTCGTGACGGCGTACGAGACGGGGCTCGTGCGCCCCGGGGCCTGACGCCACCTGCGCCTGTCAGCGATCCCCCGGCCCCAGGACCGGCCCGGTGCTGACAGGTCGCGGCGCTCTCCGCCGGTCAGCACTCCACCGGTCTCCGCGTCGGTGGGCTGCTGACAACTCACGAGCTCGCTACGCCGCGAGCGCCAGCCGTGCGAGGTGGTGCCGGACGATCGCGAGCACGCGCTCGGGCTCTCGTCGCGCGGCCATCGCCGGGAGACGCAGACGGACCGTGCGCGCGTCGCCGCCGAGCTCGGCGTCGCGCAACAGGTCGTCGTACCAGCGTCGGCGGTCCAGGTGCCCCACGCCGTCGATCTCCACGACGAGCCGCCGCCCACCGGGCAGCCTCCACTCGACGTCGAGGAACCGCCACCGGCCGCTCGCGTCGCGCCTGCGCGACTGGCGGACCGGCTCCGGCAGCCCTGCCCGGCGGCACAGCCGTGCGAAGTCGATCTCGGCGAGCGAGTCCGCCCCGCCCGCGACGTCGACGAGCGCGTGCCGCATCGTCCGTCGGTGCCGCACCGCGCCCACCTCCTCCAGCTTCTCGAGCAGCGCACCGGGCGTCGCGAGGCGCTGCTGCACGACGGCCGCCATCAACCCCGCGGCGGTCCGCCACGACGGCTGCCACGCCGCGGCGTCGACCGCCGCACGCTCGACGACGTGGACGGGCAGGCCGTCAAGGTCACCGACCTCGGCGATCGCCGGGCGCCGCGACTCGTGCACGACGAGCCATGGTGCGCGGTCCGCCCGCTGACCCCGCGCGATGACCAGATGGACCGGCGCGCGGTCCCAACCCGTCAGGCCGCGCAGCGCCAGGGCGGTCCACGCACCGATCGCCGCGTGCGGTGGCGCACCGAGCACGGCGGCCCACAGCCGGGCCTCCCGGACGAGAGGGCCGCGGTGCAGCACGAGCACGTCCCGGCTGAGGCGTCGCCACCTGCGCGCACGCTCCTGGTGGGCGATCTCGTCGCACGTCACGCCGAGCAGCGTCAGCTGCGCCCGCGCCACCACCCCGTGCTGCCGGGACGCGAGCCCGCGCAGCCCGGTGACGTCGTCGAGGAAGCTCGCTCGTCCGCTCATGGGCGCGATCGTGCCGGTGCTCGACGTCCCCGGCCGCGCCGCCGGGGCGGCCCTGTGGAGAAGAAGGTCGCCGACCGCTCCTGTGGACGGCGCCGGCCCGCGGCATCCCGCCGTCGGGCGGTCCTCCGCGGTGACGCGAGCGCCCTGGCCAGCGGGCGCCGTCGGGCACCGGATCTGTCAGCACTCCCCCGGCCTCGGAGCCCGCTCAGCGCTGACAGGGGGATGACCCGCGAACCTGTCAGCCGCCCACGGGTCTCCGTACCTCCTGCGCGCTGACGACCGCGGGGCGTCGCGTACGACTACGGGATGACGGCGCGCCCCCGAGGTCCCGACCGACGCCGGACGCGACGTCGCCGCTCCGGTCCGTAGCGTCGAGGACGTTCCCCGGGCGACGCACCGGGCGCAGCTTCCTCGAGACATCCGCACAGCAACTGACACAGCAACTGACACCAGGAGACGACGTGGACACGACCGTGTACCGACCCGCCGAGCCCGCACCCGACGGCGGCCCCGGAGCGAGGACGGCCGGCCCCGCGGTGCGCGCCCGCGCGCTGCGCAAGACCTACGGCACGGGCGAGGCCGTCGTGCGCGCGCTCGACGGCGTGGACGTGGACTTCGAGCGCGGGCACTTCACCGCGATCATGGGCCCGTCCGGCTCGGGCAAGTCGACGCTCATGCACCTGCTCGCGGGGCTGGACTCGGCGACGGACGGCCACGCGTTCATCGGCGACACCGACGTGACGCGCCTCAACGACAACGCGCTCACGCAGCTGCGCCGCGACCGCGTCGGGTTCGTGTTCCAGTCGTTCAACCTCCTGCCGATGTTCACGGCCGAGCAGAACATCACGCTGCCGGTCGAGCTCGCGGGCGGCCAGGTCGACCGCGCCTGGTTCGACACGCTGGTCCAGACCCTCGGCCTCCAGTCGCGTCTCACGCACCGGCCGAGCGAGCTCTCGGGCGGTCAGCAGCAGCGTGTCGCCATCGCCCGTGCGCTCATCGCCGCCCCCGAGGTCGTGTTCGCCGACGAGCCGACGGGCAACCTCGACTCGCGGTCCGGCGCGGAGGTGCTGAGCTTCCTGCGCCGCAGCGTCCGCGAGCTGGGCCGCACCATCATCATGGTCACGCACGACCCGGCGGCCGCCGCGTACGCGGACCGTGTCGTGCTCATCGCCGACGGCCGCATCGCGGGCGACATCGCGGACCCGACGCCCGAGTCGGTGCTCGCCGGCCTCGACGCGCTGCGCACGCTCGAGGTCGCCGCACCGGACGAGCGCGGCGACGTCACGGCAGCCGGTGCGGCCACGGGGACGGTGCGCGCCTGATGCTCCGCCTCACCCTGGCGCAGATGCGCCGCAGCCTGGGCCGCCTCGTCGCGGCCGGCATCGCCATCGTCATCGGGACGGCGTTCGTCACGGCGACGCTCATCGCGGGCGACGTCATCACCCGGACCACGAACGACTCGATCGCGGCGCAGTTCGCGGACGCGGACCTCGTCGTGTCCGCCCCGGCCGACCTCACCGCCGCGGACGTCGACGCGATGGCCGACGTCGACGGCGTAGAGGCCGTCGACGCCGTACAGCTCACCTACCTCGACCTCTCGAACGGGTCGAAGCGCGTCTTCCAGATGGGCGTCCCGACGCCGTCGGACCCGCGCTTCCAGGCGCTCGACGTGGTCGAGGGCTCGCTCCCGAGCGCTCCCGGACAGCTCGCGCTCCCGGAGAGCGTCGCGGAACGCCTCGACGTCGAGGTGGGCGACACCGTCACGAACCTGCGCAACGTGTGGGACGACACCGCGACCGAGGGGAACGAGTTCACGGAGGTCCGCGACGAGCTGACCCTCGTCGGCACGACGGACGACCCGTACGGCGCCTACGCGCAGATGGGGGGCGCGGCGGTCCTGTCGGCCGCAGACCTGTCCGCCTGGGAGGAGGCGCAGCGGACCCCGGACGAGCCGGGCCGCACCTACTCCGGTGCGATGGTCGCGCTCGCGCCCGGCGCGGACCTCGAGGCGACCCGAACCGCTCTCGTGGCGCAAGGACCCGAGGGGGCGCAGGCCGTCACACCGGACGAGCACGCGCAGGACCGCGCGCGCATGATGACGGGCGACCGTGACGTGTTCACCTTCGTGATCCTCGGGTTCGCCGCGGTCGCGCTGATCGTCGCCGCCCTCGTCATCGCGAACACGTTCCAGGTCCTCGTCGCGCAGCGCACCCGCACGCTCGCGCTGCTGCGCGCCGTCGGGGCGAACAAGGCGCAGCTCGCGCGCTCCGTGCTCTCGGAGGCGACGATCCTCGGCGTGGCGTCGTCCGTGGGCGGCATCCTGCTCGGCGCGCTGCTCACCCAGGTCGCGCTGCTCGTCGCACGGGGCGCCGACCTCGGCGTGCCCATCCCCGCGACCATCGCCGTGACCCCGCTCGTCGTGCTCGTGCCGCTCGTCGTGGGCACGCTCGTCACGCTCGTCGCGTCGCTGGCCCCGGCCCGCGCCGCGACCCGCGTCGCGCCCCTCGAGGCGCTGCGGCCGGCCGACGCACCCAGCGTGCGCGGCGGCGGACGGGTGCGCCTCGTGCTCGCGACCCTGCTCACGCTCGGCGGCGCAGCGCTCCTGGCGGGCGGGATCCTGCTGGGCACCGAGAGCCCCGAGGTGGGCATCCTCGTCGGCGTCGTCGGCGGCGCCGTGTCGTTCGTCGGCGTGCTCGTCGGCGCCGTGTTCTGGCTCCCGAAGGTCGTCGCGCTCGTCGGGCGGCTGCTCGCGGGCACCGGGTCGACGGCGCGCCTCGCCGCCGCGAACACCCTGCGCAACCCTCGGCGCACCACGGCGACCAGCACCGCGCTGCTCATCGGCGTCACGCTCGTCGCGATGATGTCCACGGGGGCGGCGAGCGCCCGGTCCAGCCTCGACTCGGCCCTCGACGACCAGTACCCGGTGGACGTGATGGTCGCCGCCGACAACTACGGGTCGACGGACCAGCCCGTCCCCGACACGGTCGTGCGGGCGGTGTCCGAGGTGGACGGCGTCGCGGACGTCGTCGGGCTCAGCGGGACGGAGGTCACGCTGTCCGACGGCAGCTACGCCTCGGTGCACGGCGTGGAGCCCGCGGAGGCGCTCGGCGTCGTCCGCTCGCCCGAGACGCTCGAGGCGTTCGGCGACGGCACGGTCATGGTGCCCGAGTACTCCGCCGAGTCGTACGGCGTCACCGACGGCGACGAGCTGACGCTCACAGGACCGACCGGCGAGACGGTCGAGCTCACGGCCCACGTCGGGGCGGTCGGAGACCGCTGGCTGGTCACCACGACCGACGCCCTGGCCATCGACCCCTCCGCCGTGGTCTCGCGGCTGTGGGTCGGCCTGGACTCGCCCGACGACGCGATGCAGGTCGTGCCGGCGATCCAGGACGCGATCGTCGGGACGGACGCGCCCGTGGAGGTGATCGGCGTCGCCGTCGAGCGCGCCACGATGCAGCAGGTCATCGACACGATCCTCGCGGTGATCGTCGGTCTGCTCGCCGTGGCGGTCGTCATCGCGCTCATCGGCGTGGCGAACACGCTCTCGCTGTCCGTCATCGAGCGCCGCCGCGAGTCCGCGACGCTGCGCGCGATCGGGCTCAGCCGCTCGCAGCTGCGGTGGATGCTCGCGCTCGAGGGCATGCTCATCGCAGGCGTCGGCGCGCTGCTCGGGATCGTGCTCGGCGTGCTCTACGGCTGGGCGGGGTCGGCGGCCGCGCTGAGCATCATGGGCGACGTGTCGCTCACCGTCCCGTGGCGGGACATCGTGCTCGTGCTCGTCGTGGCGCTCGTCGCCGGGCTCGTGGCGTCCGTGGTCCCCGGCCGGACGGCGGCCCGCACGTCGCCGGTCGCGGCGCTCGCGGTGGACTGACGCACCACGGACCTTCCGGTCCGTGACCGGACGGGAGCCCGGCGGACGCCCCTGTGGACGGTTGTCCACAGGGGCGTCCGTCGTCCCGGCGCGGGAGGCGTCCGACGCGGCAGGATCGGCACGTGCCCGCCCCGACCGCTCCCGCCCTGCCGCAGCCCGCTCGTGCGCGGACGGCCCTCCCGGCTCCCAGGGCGGCAGCCGCCGCAGTGCGCGTGACGCTGCGGCCGGGAACGGACGTGCTGCTCGACGTCGGCGTCCGCCTCGGCGACGCACGGCAGGCCCTCGCCGACCTGACGTGCCGGCCCGAGCTCCTCACCGCTACCCTGCGCGTCGACGGCGTCCGCGTCGACGACGACCAGCGGTGCGGCACCCGGCCCCTGCTGCCCGGCGCCACGCTGGCGGCGGACGACGCCCGCGAGGGCGCCGCGCGGCCGCGGACCGTCGACGTCCTCGCCGCGACGTGGCACGTCGCGGTGCTGAGCGGTCCGCGCGCCGGACGGCTGGTGCCGGTCGCGCCGAGGGGACCGGAGCGTCCGAGCCGACCGGCCCGAGGCCCGTGGCCTGCGGTGCCCCCGGGCGGTCACGCCCGGCGGGCGGGACCGGGCGAGGAGCACGCGGCCGTGGCGGTCGACGCCCTCCAGGTGTGGGCGACGCGCACCCGACGGGGCGGAGCGGTACGGGTCCGCGGCCCGCGGGACGCCTACCGGGTGCGGGCCACCGACGCCGTCCAGGTCGGGCCTGCCGGTGCCGGGACCGTCGGGTCGGGACGACGGCGGCGCCTCTCACCGCGGCGGGCGGCGCGCTGGCGCGACGGGTACGTCGTCGTGCACGGTTCCTCGACCTACGCGCTGCGGTCCCGTCCGCGCCTGGAGCACGCACCGCGGGTGCCGTCGTCGGACGCGAGCGCCGCAACCCCTCCGAACCCCGAGCCGTCGCGCCGGTGGAGCACCCATCTCACGACGGCGCTGACCCCGGCCGTGGCGTCGATCGCGCTCGCGGTGACGTTCCGCCAGCCGCTGTACGCGCTGCTCGCCCTCGTCGGTCCGCTCGCCCTGCTCCTGCCGGTGCTCCTCGACGCCCGACGCCGTCGCACCGCCGCGCGCGCGACGACCGGTCCGACCGGGGCCGGTCCCGTCGGCGTCCCGGGCCCGGGCGGCGCGCACGACGCGGCCGCCGGTCGGGCCGCGGAAGGCCTACGGCCCCCCGACCCCCTGCGCCCGCGCCCCGCGGACGTGCTCACGTGGGCCGCGGTCGCCCACCTCGCCCCCGACGACGCGGTACGAGCCGCTCCCGACGGCGCGGCGGGCCGACCGACCGGTCCGGCGCCCGGGACCACGCCGGACGACGGGCCCGGCGCCCGGCTGCCGGACGGCTGCATCGCGGTGGTCGGCCCGCGGGCCGCGGCCCTCGCGGCGGCACGCGCGGTGATCGCCGAGCTGCTCACCTCCGGCGCCGCGCTGACGGTGCGGCACGCCGTCGGCGCGGCGGCGGACTGGTCCTGGTGCCGGTGGCTGCCGCGGAGCGCGCTCGTGCGGAGCCTGGACGACGCCGAGCCGGCGGCCGCGAGGCTGCTCGTCGTCGACGGCGACCTCGCGCCCGGGGAGCTCGCCGCCGCGTGGGAACGCCTCAGCCCTGCGGGTGCGCGCCTGGTCCTCGTCGCGCACGACGTGAGGGCCGTGCCCGCGTGGTGCCGCACCGTCCTGACGGTCGAGGGCGACGCCGCCGTGCTCACCGGCGCGGACGGCGTCGGGACGGCGGCCCCGTACGTCGGCGTGGACGTCGCATGGGCCGAGGAGCTCGCCCGACACCTCGCCGCGGCCGAGCACCTCGGCCGGCTCCGCCCGGCCGGGGCAGCGACGCCCCCCGACGGCTGCGACCCCGCCGCGCCGGGCCTCCCCGACGACGTCTCCCTCGCCGCTCTCCTCGGTGCACCGGCGGCGCCCGGGCCGGACGTCGCGACGACCGTCGCCTGGGTCGCCGACCGCTGGCGGTCCGCCGCCGCGCGCGACGGGCGAGGGCTCCCGGTCCCGCTCGGCGTCGGGCCCGGCGGGACGCCGGTGGTGGTCGACCTCGTCGCCGACGGGCCGCACGTGCTCGTGGCCGGCACGACCGGTGCGGGCAAGTCCGAGCTCCTCCAGTCCCTGGTGGCGGGCCTCGCGCTCGGACGCTCGCCCGCCGAGCTGACCTTCGCGCTCGTCGACTTCAAGGGCGGTGCGAGCTTCGGCGCGTGCGGGAGGCTGCCGCACGTCGTCGGCCTGGTGACGGACCTCGACGCAGGTCTCGCCGGGCGCGCGCTCGCTGGCCTGCGCGCGGAGCTCCGCCGTCGCGAGCACGTCCTCGCCGCGGCGCGCGCCACGAGCATCGACGACCTCACCGCCGGGACGCTGCCCCGGCTCGTCGTCGTCATCGACGAGTTCCGCGCGCTGGCCGACGAGCTGCCCGACTTCCTCCCGGGCCTGCTGCGCCTCGCCGCCCAGGGCCGCTCGCTGGGCGTGCACCTCGTGCTCGCGACGCAGCGCCCCGCGGGTGCGGTGAGCGCCGACGTGCGCGCCAACATCACGCTGCGGCTCGCGCTGCGCGTCGTCGACGCCGCGGACTCGCGCGACGTCGTCGAGTCGCCGCACGCGGCGCTGATCCCCGCCGGGACCCCGGGCCGGCTCGTGCTGCGGCGCGGCGCCGCACCGCCCGTCGCGCTGCAGTGCGCCCGGGCGGGGGCACCGGTCCCGCCGCCGACCGGCGGGATCCGCTCCGCCCCGGCCTGGGGCGCGGCGACCCTGCCGGGAGACGACGCTCGCGCGCAGGGCGGCACCGGGGCCGCCTCGGCGCCCGACACCCTGGCGCACCTCGTCGACGCGGCGCGGACCGTCGCCGCCGGTGCGGGGATCTCGACGCCCAGCCCGCCCTGGCTGCCCGCGCTGCCGGAGCAGGTCCGCGCGCGGGACCTCGACGACCTCGGGAGGGACGCGCGCGCCACGCTGCCCCTGGCCCTCGGCGACGACCCGGAGCGTCAGCGCCGCGTCGTCGTCAGCTGGGACCCGCGCGACGGCCACCTCGTCGTCCTCGGGCGCGCACGTTCCGGACGCACCACGTCCCTCCTCGCCCTCGCGCACGCCGCCCTCGCACGGGGGTGGCACGTCCACGCGATCGGGGCGCGGCTCGGGCCGATCGCGGTGCACCCGGCCGCCGGGACCGTCGTCGACCGCTCCGACGCACGACGCGTCGCACGGCTCCTGCGCCTCCTGGCGCGGCACGACGACGGTCAGACCCGGCCCGCGGGGGCGTCCGGCACGACGCCGACGCTCGTCCTCGTCGACGACGTCGAGGCGGTCCGTGCGACGCTCTCGGCGCTCGCCGGCGGTGCGGGGGCCGACCTGCTCACCGAGGCGCTCACCGAGTCCGGTGCGGCGTTCGCGGTCGCCGGGTCCGGGCCGACCGTCGCCGGTCTGGCCGCGTGCGTCGGGGTCCGCGCGGTCCTGTCGTCGCGCGACCGTCACGACGACGTGTCCCTCGGCGTCCCCGCGCCCCTGGCGGGCCGCGGTGGCCCGCCCGGCCGGGCCGTGTGGATCGGTCCCGGGGAACCTCTGGTCTGCCAGGTCGTCCTCCCGGACGCCGACCCACCGGACGCGGCCCCGAAAGAGACGGGTGGCGGCCCGATGGCGGGCGCCGCGGTGGCGGCCCCGCTGCGTCTCGCCGCTCTTCCGGCGACGGTCGGCGAGCGCGCGCTCCGCGCGGCCGACCGCGCCCGCGGTCCAGGGCCGTCGGAGGTGACCGTGGGCATCGGTGGCGACGACGCGGGCGTGCTCACGCTGGACACGTCTCGCGGCGCGCTGGTCGTCGGTCCGCCCGGCAGCGGGCGCACGACCGCTCTCGCGCTGATCGCCCGGCAGGCGCAGACCGCGGGCGTGCTGCGCGGAGTCCTCGCGCGCGACGCCGCGCTGCACGACGTCGCGGGGCCGGGCGTCGCGGTCGCAGGACGCTTCTCGCCGGCCGAGGTCGGGCGCGTGCTCGACGAGGTCGCCGCGTCGGTCGGGACGTCGGGAGCCGCCGGGCCTCCGGTCCTCGTCGTCGACGACGTCGACCAGCTCGCCCAGCTGTGCGTGCTCGAGGCCGACCGCGTCGCGGCGCTGTGCCGTGAGGACGTGCGCCTCGTGGCGTCCGCGACCACCGGGTCGGCGGTGATGGCGATGCGCGGACCGCTCGCCGAGCTGCGTGCGCGCCGCGCAGGGATCGTGCTCGCGCCCGCGGAGCGCGGGAGCGGCGAGGTGTTCGGGCACGACCTGTCGTGGCTCACCGACCCGGGGCGCCCGCGACCGGGGCGCGGCGTGCTCGTCCGGGGTGCGCGGCTGGCACCGGTGCAGGTCGCCCACCCGGACGGGGAGTGAGGGCAGCCGGGACGGCCGAGCCGGATCAGCGCTCCGACCGGCCGGGCGGACGCCGCACGGCTCAGGCAGCGGGGCGGACGCCGCGCGGCTCAGGCAGCCGGTCGGGCGTCGCGCGTCGTCGCCTCGACCACCGGCCGGAGCATGAGCAGCACGAGCACGACCACGGCGAGCACCAGGGCCGCGGCCACCCACGCCGTCGCCCCGGACTGCAACGTGCTGATCGCGACGACGAGCTGGAGGATCTGCCAGGTGGCGACCGGGGACCGGGCCCACCGGCGGCCGTGCAGCAGGCCGCGGACGCTCAGGACGAGCAGCGCCGCGACACCGAGGGCGAACACCACGAGGAACAGGCTCACGCCGACGGACTGCGAGCCGCCGGCGACCAGCTCGACGAGCACGACCACCCCGCCCACGGCGAGCGCGAGGGCTTCGACGAGCACGCCGACGACGAGGGCGACGAGGGCTGCCGGGCGGTCCCCGGGGCCGGTCTCCGGACGGTCCTGCGGGGCGGGTCGAGGGGGCACGATCACCCAGCGTACGCCGCCACCTGCACCTTCACTCGCGTGTGACGCACACCTCACGATTCATCCGGAGGAAACTTCCTCGTAACCCCTTGTGCTCGTCTTCACGAGGTGTGAACCTGGTTCAAGCATCAATTACCCCCCGCTCGGAACCTGGCCTTGCGGCGCCCACCGCGCAGCGTCATCACCTGCGTCCAGGTTCCCCCCGTATCAAGGAGACCACCATGGACTGGCGCCACCGCGCAGCCTGCCTGGACGAAGACCCCGAGCTGTTCTTCCCGATCGGCAACACGGGCCCGGCCCTGCTGCAGATCGAGGAGGCGAAGGCCGTGTGCCGTCGCTGCGACGTCGTCGACACGTGCCTCAAGTGGGCGATCGAGTCCGGTCAGGACGCCGGCGTCTGGGGCGGCCTGTCCGAGGACGAGCGTCGCGCGCTCAAGCGCCGCACGGCCCGCGCCCGCCGCGCCGGCTGACGCTCGTCGTCACGCGGCGACGCAGAGCAGCAGCTGCGCGTCGCAGGTCATCCCGCAGCACCTTCACGAAGGGCCGCCACCCGACCGGGTGGCGGCCCTTTGTGATGCCGGGACCACCGAGCGCCGCAGACGGCGGCGCAGGACGGCGGGCGCAGGAGTCCGGCTCCGGCCCTCAGGCGTGACGCGACCCCGCGCCGTCGCGCAGGACGAGCTGCAGGACGACCTGCGTCCCTCCGCCCGGGCGCGAGCCCCACTCGATCGACCCGCCGAGCTCGTTCGTGACGAGGGTCTGGACGATCTGCGAACCGAGGCCGCTCTTCGCCACCCTGCCCGCGTAGGCGACGCCGCCGTCCGGCATGCCCGCCCCGTCGTCGGCGACGACGATGCGCACCGCGGACCCCTCGCGCTCGACCGCCACCTCGACCGTGCCCGACTCCCGCTTCGCCAGGCCGTGCTCGACCGCGTTCGTGACCAGCTCCGTGAGGACGAGCGCCAGGGGTGTCGCGTCCTCGGCGGGGACGAGGCCGAAGCTGCCCGTGCGGACGGTGCGCACGCTCGTGTCGGCGGACGCGACGTCGGCGGCGAGGCGCAGCGCGCGGCCGACCATGTCGTCGAACTCGACCTCTTCGTCCAGCGTCTGCGAGAGGCTCTCGTGCACCAGGGCGATGGTGGCGACCCGGCGCATCGCCTCCTCGAGCGCGGCGCGCGCCTCGGGGATGTCCATCCGCCGGGCCTGGAGGCGCAGGAGCGCCGCGACGGTCTGGAGGTTGTTCTTCACGCGGTGGTGGATCTCGCGGATCGTCGCGTCCTTCGTGATGAGCTCGCGCTCCCTGCGCCGGAGCTCCGACACGTCACGGCACAGGAGCACCGCACCGATGCGCTGGCCCGACTCCGTGAGCGGGAGCGCCCGCAGCGAGAGCGCGACGCGGTGCGCCTCGATGTCGGTGCGCCACGGCGCGCGGCCCATGACGACGAGGGGAAGGGACTCGTCGACGGTCCGCTCGTGCTCGATGAGGTCGGCCGTCACCTCGACGAGCGACCGGCCGACGAGCGGACCGATGACGCCCAGGCGGTGGAAGCAGCTCAGGGCGTTGGGGCTCGCGTAGAGCACCTCGCCCTCGGAGTTGAGGCGGATCAGCCCGTCGCCGACGCGCGGCGCCCCGCGGCGCGGGCCCGTCGCGGCGTTCGGGAAGGGGAACTCGCCGCGCGAGATCATCGCGATGAGGTCGTCGGCCGCCTCGACGTAGTTGAGCTCGAGCCGGCTCGGGGTGCGCCCGCTGCCGAGGTTGGTCTGGCGCGCGACGACGGCGATGGCCCGGCCCTCGTGCACGACGGGGATGGCCTCCTCGCGCACCGCGTACGCCCCGAACCAGCGGGGCTCCCGCGAGCGCTGGGAGCGCGCCTCCGTGAGGGCACGCTCGAGCTGCGGGCGCTGACCGTCCGGGGCGAGCGAGCCGACGATGTCGTCGTAGTGGACCGTCGCGCCGGTCGAGGGACGGCACTGGGACACGGCGAGGAAGTTGCCGTCCTGCACGGGGAGCCAGAGCACCAGGTCGGCGAAGGCGAGGTCGGAGATCACCTGCCAGTCCCCCACGAGCAGATGGAGCCACTCGTTGTCACCGGCGCTGAGGTCGGCGTGGCGGGAGATGAGGTCACTCATGGCAGACACGCACCCCAGCGTAGTTGCGCGCGGCCCGTTAGAGTCCCGATGAGCGCCCGCGCCCCGGGTGCACCCCGAGGAGGTCCCGTGCACCTGAGCGTCGAGCTGCGCTATCCCGCTCCCGTCCACGCGGTCGGCGCGATGCTCGCCGACGAGCCGTTCGTCCGGTGGCGTGCCGAGCGGTCGGGCGGCCCGGGTGGGGCGGTCGAGCAGGTCGACGTCACGGGCAGCGCCGCGACGGGGTTCACGGTCGCGGTGCGCCGGGAGCTGCCGACGGACCAGATCCCCGCGCACGTGCGGGCCTTCGTCGGCGGCAGGCTGGAGATCCGCCAGGCCGAGGCGTGGGAGCCGGAGCGGGACGGCGCGCGTGCCGGCACGGTGTCGCTCGAGATCACCGGTGCCCCCGTCCGGCTGACCGGCACCGTCCGGCTCGCGGCGGACCCCGGGGACCCGACGTGGACGGTGCAGACGTACTCGGGGGAGATCAAGGCGTCGGTCCCGCTGTTCGGCGGCGCGATCGAGGAGGCCGCGGCGGACGCGGTGCGCGGCGCGCTCGCCGCGGAGGAGCGCGCAGGGCGCGAGTGGCTCGCCAGGTGACGTCCCGTCGAGCGGTCTCGAACCGGTAACAATTTCGGCCGCATCGTCGGCTCGCGTGACACCACCGCCTCGTTGACCTGCAAGGATGCCGCAATGGGAGCGCGACCACCGCGATCCCTCGCCGGGCGGCGCTTGACACGCCCCACCCGGTCCGAGCACCATCGACCCACGTTCATGGAAGCGCTACCACTCTGATGTGGGAGCGCTGCCATCCCGTCCCACCGACAAGGGAGTCACCGTGCTGAGCAGCACCCGTACGACCCGCCGGTCCCGCAAGGCGATCTCCGCCGCTGCGGGCCTCGCGGCCATCACCCTCACCCTCACCGCGTGCGCGAGCGGCTCGGGTTCCGAGGACGACGAGACGACCGGATCGAGCGACGAGGAGATCACCCTCACCGTCGCGACGTTCAACGACTTCGGCTACACCGACGAGCTGCTCGCGGCGTACTCGGAGGAGCACCCCAACGTCACGGTCAAGCAGACGAAGGCCGCCAAGTCGGAGGACGCGCGCACCAACCTCACGACGAAGCTCGCCGCCGGTGGCGAGGGCCTCGCGGACATCGAGGCGATCGAGGTCGACTGGCTGCCCGAGCTCATGCAGTACCCGGACCTCTTCGAGGACCTGAGCGACGACGCGCTCGAGGGCCGCTGGGTGGACTGGAAGGTCCAGCAGGCGACGACGACCGACGGCAAGCTCATCGGCTACGGCACCGACATCGGCCCGAGCGCGATCTGCTACCGCCAGGACCTCTTCGAGGCCGCGGGCCTCGAGAGCGACCCTGCCGCCGTCGCGGAGCTCCTCGGTGGCGAGGACGCGACGTGGGACGACTACTTCGCGGCCGGTGAGCAGTTCGTCGCCGCGAGCGACGCCGCCTGGTACGACTCGGCGATGTCGATCTCGCAGGGCATGGTCAACCAGATCGACAACGCCTACGAGGAGTCCGACGGCACGCCGAAGGACCTCGCGGAGAACACCGAGATCCGTGACATCTACGACACGGTCCTCGAGCAGTCCACGACGAACGGCCTGTCCGCCGGCCTCGAGCAGTGGTCCGCCGACTGGGACGCCGCGTTCCAGAACAACGGCTTCGCCACGATGATCTGCCCCGCGTGGATGACCGGTCCGGTCGAGGAGCGCTCGGGCGGCGTCACCGGCTGGAACGTCGCCGACGTGTTCCCCGGCGGCGGTCTCAACTGGGGTGGCTCGTTCCTCACGGTCCCGGCCACGGGCCCGAACGCCGAGGCGGCCAAGGAGCTCGCCGCGTGGCTGACCGACCCGGCTCAGCAGACCACGGCCTTCGAGAACGCGGGCACCTTCCCGTCGCAGGTCGAGGCGCAGGAGTCCGAGGCGGTCCAGTCCTTCACGAACGAGTTCTTCAACGCCGCTCCGGTCGGTGAGATCTTCGTGAACCGTGCGCTCGCGATCGACGGCGCCCCGTTCAAGGGTGCGAACTACTTCGCGATCCACACGACGGTGCAGGACGGCATCAAGCGCGTCGACGTCGAGAAGACCGACGACGCCGCGTCCTCGTGGGACAAGACGCTCCAGGCCTTCCAGGACCTGGGTCTGTGATCTGACGGGGCCGGGCCGGCGCGCACGCGCCGGCCCGGCCCCCGCCGTGCGTCCTCGGGCGCACCCGCCCGTCCACCGCACCGCGTCGCTCGTCCTGCAGACGACGCCACCCGCAGCACAGGAACTCACATGGCCGTCCTCACCCCCACCCAGCCCTCACCGGGGCTCCGCGGGCCGAACGAGCGCGCACCGCGCCGCCTCGGCTTCTCCCAGCGCATGAGCCGCTGGGACGTCAAGGTGTCCCCCTACCTCTACATCTCGCCGTTCTTCGTCATCTTCGCGATCACCGGCCTGTTCCCGCTCGTCTACACGGCCGTCGTGTCGGTGTACGACTGGAACCTCCTGGGTGGCCAGGGCGACTTCGTCGGGCTCCAGAACTACTCCGACGTCCTCGCGCAGCCCACGTTCTGGAAGTCGCTGCGCAACACGCTGTCGATCTTCATCCTCTCGTCGGTGCCGCAGGTGATCGCCGCGATCGGGATCGCCGCGCTGCTGGACCAGAACCTGCGTACCGCGACGTTCTGGCGCATGGGCGTCCTGCTCCCCTACGTCGTCGCGCCGGTCGCCGTCTCGATGATCTTCGGCCGCCTCTTCGCCGACCAGTACGGACTCATCAACGAGCTGCTGGGCGTCATCGGCGTGGACCCGGTCCGCTGGCACGCCGACACCTTCGCGAGCCACGTCGCCATCTCCTCGATGGTCAACTTCCGCTGGACCGGCTACAACGCGCTGATCTTCCTCGCCGCGATGCAGGCCGTCCCGCGCGAGCTCTACGAGGCCGCGATCATCGACGGCGCCGGTCGCGTCCGCCAGTTCTTCTCCGTGACGGTCCCGCAGATCCGCGCGACCATCATCTTCGTCGTCATCACGTCGACCATCGGCGGCCTGCAGATCTTCGACGAGCCGCGCATGTACGACGCCCAGGGCCTCGGCGGCGCCGACCGGCAGTGGATGACCACGGTGCTCTACCTCTACGACGTCGCGTGGGGGAACCAGAAGAACTTCGGCCGCGCGGCCGCGATCGCCTGGTTGCTCTTCCTCCTCATCCTGCTCATCGGGATGGTCAACTTCCTCGTGACGCGGCGCATCTCGACCTCGGGCGCGCCCACGGGCGACTCCCGCCGAGATCGCCGCCGACGCGCCGCTCGCGCGCGCGCCGAGCTCGCGTCGTCGCAGTCGTCCGCCCCCGCCCGTCACGTCGGACCGTCCGCAGGCGGTCCCACGCCCAGCACCACCGATCGGAGGAAGCGATGAGCTCCGTCCCCGTCGTCGCTCAGACCGCCGGGCCGGGCGCCGCACGCGCCGCCGCCCGCCGCCGTTCCGCAGGCAAGAACGTCGGCGGCACCCAGCGTCGCCCGCGCTGGGTCACCTACACGCTGCTCGGGATCGTCATCCTGATCTCGGTCTTCCCGCTGTACTTCACCCTCATCCTGGGGTCGTCGACGCCGGAGGAGATCTCGCGGAGCGGACTGCCCCAGCTCCTGCCGGACGCGAGCCTGTTCACCCAGTTCGGCGCGGTCATCAGCTCGGACGCGATCAACTTCTGGAAGGCGGCGTGGAACTCCGTCGTCATCGCGGTGATCACGTCGCTGTCCGTCGTGCTGTTCTCGACGCTCGCCGGGTTCTCGTTCTCCAAGCTCCGGTTCAAGGGGCGCGGCCCGCTGCTGGTGTTCGTCATAGCGACGATGGCGGTGCCGACGCAGCTCGGCGTCATCCCGATGTACATCCTCATGTCCGACCTGGGCTGGATCGGCAAGCTGCAGGCCGTCATCGTGCCGGCCCTCGTCACCGCGTTCGGCGTGTTCTGGATGACCCAGTACCTCGGTGAGGCGCTGCCGTACGAGCTCATCGAGGCCGCGCGCGTCGACGGCGCGTCGATGTTCCGCACGTTCTGGTCGATCGCGCTGCCCGCGGCCCGCCCGGCCGCCGCGATGCTCGGACTGTTCACGTTCGTGCAGCAATGGACCAACTTCTTCTGGCCGTCGATCGTGCTCAACCAGAGCAATCCGACGCTGCCACTCGTCGTCCGGTCCCTGCAGTCGAACTTCTTCGTCGACTACTCGCTCGTCATGGCGGGCATCTTCCTCGTGACCCTGCCTCTCATCGTGATCTTCATGTTCACGGGACGCCAGCTCGTCGCGGGCATCATGCAGGGCGCCGTCAAGGGCTGACCCGCCTCGCCCGACCCCGTACCCGACCGCCGGGCGGGCTCCTGACCGGAGCCCGCCCGGGGGTCCACCCGTACCTCTCGAAGGACAATCGACCCATGAGCCTCTTCGTCCCGTCCACGCCGCTCGCGCCCAACCCGGCAACGGCCACCGGCCGCGTCGAGATGCCGCACGGATTCCTCTGGGGCGCCGCGACCGCGTCGTTCCAGATCGAGGGCGCCGGGCAGACCGACGGCCGCAAGGACTCGGTGTGGGACGCCTTCGCGCGCGTCCCCGGCGCCGTGGTGAACGGTGACGACGGCCTGGTCGCGTGCGACCACTACCACCGGTACCGCGAGGACGTCGCGCTGATGCGCGAGCTGAACCTCGGTGCGTACCGCTTCTCGAGCTCGTGGGCCCGCGTCCGTCCGGACGGCGGAGCGGTGAACCCGAAGGGCCTCGCGTTCTACGACCGCCTCGTGGACGAGCTCCTGGACGCCGAGATCCTCCCGTGGATCACGCTCTACCACTGGGACCTCCCGCAGGCGCTCGAGGAGAAGGGCGGGTGGACGAACCGCGACACCGCCTTCCTGTTCGCCGAGTACGCCGTGACGATGCACGAGGCGCTCGGAGACCGCGTCGGGGTGTGGACGACGCTCAACGAGCCGTGGTGCTCCGCGTTCCTCGGGTACACCGCGGGCGCGCACGCCCCCGGCCGCCGGTCGCGCCCGGACGGGCTCGCCGCCGCGCACCACCTCCTGCTGGGCCACGGCCTCGCGGTGCAGGCGCTGCGCGAGCGCGCCCCGCAGGCGAACCTCGGCATCACCCTGAACTTCACGGTCGCGGACCCCGTCGACCCGACGGACCCTGCCGACGTCGACGCCGCCCGCCGGATCGACGGCCAGTTCAACCGCGTCTTCCTCGACCCGCTGTTCCGCGGCGCGTACCCGCAGGACCTCCTCGACGACGTCGCGCCCTACGGGCTGCTCGACCACGTCCGGGACGGCGACCTGGAGATCGTCTCCACGCCGATCGACACGCTGGGCGTGAACTACTACAACGGCGGCGCGTTCTCCGCCCGCCCGCAGGAGACCGGCTCGGCGGACGGCGGCACGCGCCCCGAGGGCGTGCGCCAGGAGGACGGCGAGGCGTCGGACGGCGTCCCGGTGCGCGAGACCTCCTCGCCCTACCCCGCCGCGGACGGCGTCCACGGCCACTCGCGCGGCCTGCCGCTCACGGACATGGGCTGGGAGGTGCAGCCCGAGGGCCTGACCCGCCTGCTCATCCGGCTGCAGGAGGAGTACACCGGCCCGCTCGGCGTGAGCATGTACGTCACGGAGAACGGCGCCGCCTACCCCGACACGGTGGAGGCCGACGGCTCGGTCGACGACCAGGACCGGCTCGACTTCCTCGACGCCCACCTGCGCGCGACGAAGGACGCGATCGACGCCGGTGCCGACGTGCGCGGCTACTTCGCGTGGTCGCTCATGGACAACTTCGAGTGGGCCCTCGGCTACACCAAGCGCTTCGGCATCGTCCGCGTCGACTACGAGACGCAGGAGCGCACGGTCAAGGCCAGCGGCCGGTGGTACGCGCGCGTCGCGCAGGCGAACGCCGTACCCGCCCGGGACGACGCGCAGGACGACTCGACGGGCGACGCGAGGCCCTGATGAGCGCCGTGACGCCGTCGCGTCCCGTCCCCGGGTCGGTCAGGGGCGGGACGCGGGATACTGGTCGGATGAGCACTCCGAGCACCGCCCCGACCCTGGACGAGGTGGCCCAGGCGGCGGGGGTCTCCCGGTCGACGGCGTCGCGCGCGATCAACGGTGGTCTGCGCGTCTCCCCCGAGGCGCAGGCCGCGGTCGACGCGGCGGTCGCCGAGCTCGGCTACACGCCGAACCGTGCCGCGCGGTCGCTCGTGACGCGCCGGACCGACTCGATCGCCCTCGTGGTCCCCGAGCCGGACGAGCGCATCCTCACCGACCCGTTCCTCGCCGGCACGATGCGGGGTGTGAGCGCGGCGCTCGGCGGGACGGACCTCCAGCTCGTCCTGCTGTTCGCCCGCCCGGACGAGCAGCCGGGCCGGATCGTGCGCTACCTGCGCAGCGGTCACGTCGACGGCGCGATCGTCGCGTCGCACCACCGCGACGACGAGCTCGAGGAGGCGCTGCTCGCGACGCGCCTGCCCGCGGTGTTCGTCGGTCGCCCGTTCCGTCCCACGCCCGACCTCGTCTACGTGGACGTGGACAACGTCGAGGGTGGACGGCTCGCCGCCCGGCGCCTCGTCGAGGCGGGGTGCCGCAGGATCGCCACGATCGCCGGCCCGCAGGACATGACCGCTGGTGTCGACCGGCTCACGGGGTGGCGCGAGGTCCTGCGCGACGCCGGTCTGCCCGACGACGCCGTCGAGGTGGGCGACTTCGCCGCCTCCGGGGGTGCCGCGGCGATGGAGCGGATCCTCGCGGACCACCCGGACGTCGACGGCCTGTTCGCCGCGTCGGACCTCATGGCCGAGGGCGCGATGCGCGTCCTCGCCCAGCACGGGCGCAGCGTCCCCGGCGACGTCTCCGTGGTCGGCTTCGACAACCTCGCGAACGCCGCGACGACCTCGCCGCCGCTGACCACGGTCCAGAACCCGATGGTCGAGATGGTGCGCAACGCGACGGACCTCCTGCTGGACCTCGTCGCGCACCGGTCGGACGAGGTCAGCTCGTGCGTGCTCTCGCCGGAGCTCGTGGAGCGCGCCTCCGTCTGACGACGCCCCGGTCCGACGCTCCCTCGCCGCGCACGAGGCGGCCGTGTCGGACCGGGACCGGACCTCCCGTGGGCGGCCGGTCGTAGCGTGGGGACGTGACCAGGAACGCACCCGCCTCGCGCACGGACGCGCCCTTGCGCGTCACGCGTGCCGCCGTCCTCGCCTTCCGTCGGCACGCGCAGGAGCTGGACCGCGACGCCGGGTCCGCCCGTTCCGCGCTCGACGCGGCGGTCCTCGACCTGGGCGTGCAGGACACCGGGCCCGACGGCGCGCGCTGGGCCCTCGAGCTGCGCGGAGCGCCCCCGGCGGCCCCCGGGGACCTCGCGCTCGCCTGGACGCTGCGCGGCGCGCCGCACGTGTACCGTCGCACCGACCTCGCCTCCGTCGCCGTCGCCACGGCGCCGCTGTCGGAGGCCGACGCCGCGAAGCGCGTGTACGACGCGAGCCGGCCCCTGCGCGCAGCCGGGATCTCGGTGCTCGACGCGCTGCGCACCGTCGCCGAGGACGAGCGCTCGATCGTGACGGCACCGACCGTCAAGGGCGACCTGTCCACCCGGCTCACCGAGCGGCTCGACGAGCCCTTCCTGCGCTGGTGCCGCCCGTGCGGGGCGACGCACAGCTACGAGATGACGTTCCGCCTCGCTGCCCTGCAGGCCGGGCTCGAGCTCGAGCCCGGCACCTCGCCGCCGGTCCTGCAGCGCGCGGCCGAGCTCGACGCTCCGCTCTACGGGCGGCTGGCCGACGAGGCGGACCCGCGGCTCGACGTCGTGCGCGGCTACCTGCGCCTGCTCGGGCCCGCGAGCGTGCAGGACGTCGCGGCGTTCCTCGACGCGCCGGTCCGCGACGTGCGCGCCGCCTGGCCCGAGGACGCGGTCGCCGTCGACGTGGTGGACGGGGACGCCTCCGGCGAGGGCCGGCGCGCGCAGCGGTGGGTCCTCGCCGACGACGCGGACGCGCTCGCCGATGCGGCGGACGGACTCTCCGACGGCGCCTCACGGGTCCGGCTTCTCGGCCCGTACGACCTCTACCTCCAGCTCCGGGACCGCCGTCTGCTCGTCCCGGACGCGTCCCGTGCGCAGGACCTGTGGCGCACCCTCGGTCGTCCCGGCGCGGTGCTCGCCGGGTCCGAGGTGGTCGGGACGTGGCGGCCCCGGGCGTCGGGCCGGCGCCTCACCGTCGTCACCGACCCCTGGACCGCGTGGGACGCCGCGCTCGACGCCGCCGTCGTCGCCCAGGCCGAGCGGCTCGCCGCCTTCCGCGGGGCGTCGACGGTGGACGTCGGGCGCGCCGACTGAGGCCTCGCCGACGAGCCCCGTCCTCCGTCGGCATCGCCGGGTCGCGACCGGGCGCGTCGTCAGCGCCGGACGTGGCCGTACCGGTGCGTCGTGCGGCTCACGGCCTGCTCGTGCAGCAGCGCGAGGAGCTCGCGCCGACCGCTCGCGACGACGGGGTGGTCGAGGACCGTCACGTCGCCGACGCGGCGCGCCGCGGCGTCGTGCAGACCGGGCGCGGAGCCGACGACGCGGACCCGCCCGCGCACGCGGCCGTCCGCGACGCGCGCGGCGAAGTCCTCGTCGGTCACCTCCGTCGCGCGTGCCGCCCCGGGTGCACCGGGCGCGCGGACGACCACCGCGGGAACGCCCGCGGTGCGCGCGGCGTGCAGCACGCGCTCGACCTCCACGGCCAGGGCGTCGGATCCCACGCGCACGGTGAGGAGCTCGACCGGCCGGTAGCGGAACACGTTCGACTCCGCCTGCAGACCCGAGGGGTCGTGGTCGACCGCGAGCTCCCGCGCCCACCACCGCGCGTCGTCCGCCCTCGCCCACGCGAGCCACGCCTCGGGCGAGACGTCGCGCGCGGGCGGGAGACCGCCGTCGGACGCGTCCTGCGACGACGCGGGGTCGCGCGCGACCTCGTCGTCCCACCGGCCGAGCTGCGCCACGTAGTTCGGCCCGCCCGCCTTGGCCCCCGGTCCGACGGCCGACTGCTTCCAGCCGCCGAACGACTGGCGCTGCACGATCGCGCCCGTGATGTGCCGGTTGACGTACGCGTTGCCCACCTCGACCGCGTCGAGCCAGCGCGCGACCTCGTCGTCGTCGAGGCTGTGGATGCCGCCGGTGAGGCCGAACGGGACGGCGTTCTGCAGCGCGACCGCGTCGTCGAGCGTCGCGGCCGTCATGAGGCCGAGGACGGGCCCGAAGTACTCGGTGAGGTGGAACGCCGACCCGGGCCGCACGCCCTCCTTGAGGCCGGGCGTCCAGAGGCGTCCCGTCCCGTCCTCGCCCGCGTCCAGGCAGCGGGGCTCGACGAGCCACGACTCGCCCTCCTCGAGGGTCGTCAGAGCGCGCAGGAGCTTGCCGGACGCCGGCTCCGTGAGCGGGCCCATGGTCGTCGACAGGTCGGTCGGCGGACCGACGGCGAGCGAGCGCACCGCGTCCACGAGCTGGCGCCGCACGCGCCGGCCGGTCTCGGTGCGCGGGTCGCCGGCGGAACCGACGAGGATCGCGAGCGACGCCGCGGAGCACTTCTGCCCCGCGTGGCCGAACGCCGAGCGCACGAGGTCCGCGACGGCCAGGTCGAGGTCCGCCGAGGGCGTGACGACGAGCGCGTTCTTGCCCGACGTCTCCGCGAGGACGGGACGCCCCGGCTTCCAGCGCGCGAAGAGCTGGGCGGTCTCGATCGAGCCCGTCAGCACGACCCGGGCCACGCCGTCGTGCGTCACGAGGTGGGTGCCGCGCTCGTCGTCGGGCACGCGGACGTACTGCACGACGTCGTCGGTCGTCAGCCCGCCGGCTCGAGGACCCGCCCCGTCGACGAGCCCGGCGGCCGCGAACGCGGCGGGATCGGCCGCGACGGCGTCGCGCAGCCCCGCGTGGATCGCGTCGACCGCGACCTCGAGGCAGCGCGGCGTCGGCGGTGCCGGCTTGGCGATCACCGCGGACCCGGCCGCGAGCGCCGCGAGGACGCCGCCGACCGGGATCGCGACGGGGAAGTTCCACGGCGGGGTGACGAGCGTGACGCCGTCGGGCGTGAACCGGGCCCCCGGGTACGCGCCGGACGCGGGGTCCAGCTCGGCGGCCCGGTCCGCGTAGTAGGCCGCGAAGTCGACGGCCTCGCTCACCTCGGGGTCGGCCTCGGCGACGGTCTTGCCGGGCTCGTGCACCATGGCGACGACGAGGTCGGTGCGCGCCTCCTCGAGGCGTCGTGCGACGGCGCGCAGCGCCGCGGCCCGGGCCGCCGGCGCGACCTTCGCCCACGCGGTGGTCGCCCGCCCGGCACGCGCGACGACGTCGTCGACCTCGGCCGTGGACGCGAGCTCGGGCGTCCGGACGGGCACGTACCCGCTGTCCGGGCCGGTGACGCGCGCCGCCCAGTCGCGGTGCGCGGCGACGGCCGGGTCGGTGTCGGACGCGTTGGCGAACCCCGGGTTGTCACCCGATCCGGCCCCTGACGGCCGCACAAGCCGGGGTTCGGCAGCCGCGGGGTGCCCGGCGGCGGCCGCGGGGTGCCCGACGGCGGACGTCGCCTCCACGCGCGGGCGGCGGCGCGGCGTCACGTCGGTCTCGGCGTAGTGCACCCCGTGGCGCACCGACGCGCGGAACGCGTCCTCCTGGCGCTCCATCGCGCTGCGGCCGTCGCCGGCGAACATCGCGTGGAGGAAGTTCTGCTCGGCCGCGTTCTCCTCGAGGCGCCGCACGAGGTAGGAGATCGCGACGTCGAAGTCCTCGTCGCGCACGACCGGGGTGTAGAGCACGACCCGTCCGCCCCTCCCGGCGTGCGGTCCGGCCTCCACGCGGTCGCGGGCGACCTCGTCGCGGACCGCGCGCGCCTCCCCCGGAGCCATGCCCTGGAGCATCTCGACGTCGAGCGCGTGGCTCACGCCGCGGGCCCTGCCGAGCAGCACGGCGAGCGCGACGTGGAACAGGTTGTGGCTCGCGACCCCGATCCGCACGGCGTCGGTGCGGGGCGCGCGCAGGGCGTGGTCGAGCAGGCGGACGTAGTTCGCGTCGACGTCGGGCTTCGTGGGGTACGGCGCGAGGGGCCATCCGTGGAGCTCGGCCTCGACATGCTCCATCGCGAGGTTCGCGCCCTTGACGAGCCGCACCTTGACGGGCGCCCCGCCCGCCGCGACACGCTCGGTCGCGAACGCGGTCAGCTCGTCGAGCGCTCCGAGAGCGTCCGGAAGGTACGCCTGGAGGACGATCCCGGCCTCGAGGTCGCGGAGCTCGTCGCGACCGAGGATCGCCCGGAAGACCTCCGTGGTCAGCGCGAGGTCGCGGTACTCCTCCATGTCGAGGTTGAGGAAGACGCCGTGGTCGCGCGCGGCCCGGTACAGGGGCAGCAGGCGCTCGACGACGCGGTCGCGCGAGCCGTCGAGGTCCCACGTGACGAGCTGCGACGCGACCGACGACACCTTGACCGACACGTAGTCCACGTCGGGCCGCTCGACGAGCGCGATCGTGCGCTCCAGACGTGCGCGCGCCTCGTCCTCGCCCAGCACCGCCTCGCCCAGGAGGTTGACGTTGAGCGCGTAGCCCTCGGCCCGCGTCCGGGCGAGGTGCGCGCCGAGCCCCTTCCCGGCGTCGGCCACGAGGTGCCCGACGAGCTGGCGCAGGCGGAACCGTGCGGCCGGCACGACGACCGACGGGAGCACGGGTGCCACGCCCGCCCCGACGCGCAGGAGCGTGCGGTCGACCGGGCCGAGGAACGAGCCCGCGCTCCCGGCGAGCTCGCCGAGCCGGGCGAGGGCGCGCGCGGCGACACCGGCGTCCTGCGGGCGCGCGACGTCGTCGACGAACCGGACCGCGAGCTCCAGCCCGGCCGGGTCGGAGACCAGAGCGCCCAGGCGCTCGGCCGTCCGACGCTCGCGGGACTGCGCCCGCGCGTCGCCCGGGCTCTCGCTCGACGCGAGCCAGCGGCGGGCGAGCGCGACGGCCTCGTCGACGAGGGCCTCCGGCGAGGTGATGGTCGTGTCGGCGGCGGCTCCGGGGGTGGGGAGAGGCCGCGTCGTGGCGTCGTCGCTCATCCCTCCAGCGTGCCTCGCCGCGCGCGCCCTGTCTTGTACGATCCGGGACGACATGGCACCCGTTCGCGACAACGCCGACCCGCTCCCGCAGCCCGCGGGCACGGCGACCGCGGACGCGCTCCTCGTGGCGCTCAGCCCGGCGATGGTCGCGCTCATGGACGAGCTGCCCGACACCATGTTCTGCGCGAAGGACGTCACCGGCCGCTACGTCGCGGTCAACCCCGTGTTCGTCGCGCGGACGACCGAGCGCTCGCGCCGCGCCGTCCTCGGCCGGAGGGCCGGAGACCTGTTCGTGCCGCAGCTCGCCGAGCGCTACGAGCAGCAGGACGCCGAGGTGCTGCGCACGGGTCGCCCGCTGCGCGGCGAGCTCGAGCGCATCCGCCGGCTCGGCGGCACGTCGGGCTGGTTCCTCACCGCGAAGCTCCCGGTGCACGACGACGCGGGCCGGCTCGTCGGGCTCGTGTCCGTCTCGCACGACCTCCGGGCCGGTGCGGCCGACGACGAGACCATGGCCTCGCTGTCCGCGCTCGTCGCCGCGGTCGAGGCGGACCTCGGCGCGCGCTGGACGACGGCGCGCCTCGCCGACGCCGCGGGGTGCACCCCGGCGACGCTCGAGCGGCGGGTGCGGCGCGTCTACGGCGTGACCCCGCGCCAGCTCGTGCTGCGCACGCGCGTCGACCGCGCGACCCGGCTCCTCGCCGCGCGCGAGGGCACGATCGCGGAGGTCGCGGCGGCGTCGGGGTTCTACGACCAGCCGTCGTTCACACGGACGTTCGCGCGCCTCACGGGCGAGACGCCCGCGCAGTACCGCCGCCGCACCGCGCGCTGACCCGGCGTCGGGTGGCGAGGGACGGCGTCGGGCACGAAGACTGGTGCCCATGACGACAGGACCCGACACCTCACGACCCGATCTCTCCGGCATCCCCACCGCGGCGCTCCCCGGCGGGGACATCCCGCTCCTCGGCCTCGGCACGTGGCAGTCCGAGGGCGACGACGCCTACCGCTCCGTGCGGCACGCGCTCGACGTGGGCTACCGGCACGTCGACACCGCGACGGGCTACGGCAACGAGTCGCAGGTCGGCCGCGCCCTCGCCGGGTCGTCGGTGGACCGCGCCGACGTGTTCGTCACGACGAAGCTCCCGCCGGACGCGGCGGGCAAGGAGCGCGAGACGCTCGAGGCGTCGCTGCGCGACCTCGGCACCGAGTACGTCGATCTGTGGCTCATCCACTGGCCGCCGTCGGGCGAGGCGTCGCCGTGGGTCTGGGAGCGGTTCGTCGAGCTGCGGAACGAGGGCAAGGTCCGCTCGATCGGGGTGAGCAACTACTCCGTCGAGCAGGTCGACATCCTCTCCGCGCAGGTCGGCGAGACGCCCGCCGTGGACCAGATCCCGTGGAGCCCCGCGGACTACGACCGGAAGGTCGCGTCGGAGCTCACGACGCGCGGCGTGGTGCTCGAGGGGTACAGCCCGTTCAAGCGGACCGACCTCGACGCCCCGGTCCTCGCCGACGTCGCCGCGGCGCACGGTGTCACGCCGACGCAGGTCGTGCTGCGCTGGCACCTCGACCACGGGTTCGTCGTCATCCCGAAGTCCGTCACGCCCGAGCGCATCGAGGCGAACTTCCAGGTCACGGGGTTCTCGCTCTCGCCTGAGGAGCTCGCAGCGGTCGACGCCCTCGGGCAGTGAGCGCGTCCCCTGACCCGACGCGCTGCGTGTCCCCCGCGTCGCGGTAGCGTGGCCCCGGGCTCGGCACACCCCCGCCGCGCCCGGGACCACCTCGAACCGGAGGACCAGTGACGACGACGTCAGCACCCCAGACGACCCTGCCCACCGAGACCGCGGCCCCGCCCGCGCCCGGCCCGCGCGACGACGCACCGCACGCGGGGCGCGTGCCTGGTGCCGGCTCGCCCCTCGCGACCGCGCACGCGCAGCTCGCCGGCGCGGTCGGCTTCCTCGGGTACGACGACGGCCTGCACCAGATGCTCGCGACACCGCGGCGCGAGGTGAACGTGGCCGTCCCCCTGCGCCGCGACGACGGCCGGACGGTCCTCTTCCACGGCTACCGCGTCCAGCACAACGTGTCGCGCGGCCCCGGCAAGGGCGGGCTGCGCTACTCCCCCGGCGTCGACCTCGACGAGGTGCGCGCGCTGGCCATGTGGATGACGTGGAAGTGCGCGCTCGTCGACCTGCCGTACGGCGGCGCCAAGGGGGGCGTGACGATCGACCCGCGCGAGCACTCCGACGCCGAGCTCGAGCGCGTCACGCGCCGCTACACGTCGGAGATCATGCCGGTGATCGGGCCGGAGCGGGACATCATGGCGCCCGACATGGGCACGAACGAGCAGACCATGGCCTGGGTCATGGACACGTACTCGGTGAACCAGGGGTACACGATCCCCGGTGTGGTCACGGGCAAGCCCATCACGGTCGGCGGGTCGCTCGGGCGCACGACGGCGACCTCCGCCGGGGTCGTGCACGTCACGAGCGCGGCGCTCGCCGAGGAGGACGCCGACCTCTCGGAGGTCAGCGTCGCGATCCAGGGCTTCGGGAAGGTCGGGTCGCACGCCGCGGCGATCTTCGCGGCCCGCGGGGCACGCGTCGTCGCCGTGTCGGACCAGTACGGCGCGGTGCACGACCCGGACGGCCTCGACGTGCGCGGCCTGTTCGAGCACGTGGCCGCGACGGGCAGCGTGGTGGGCTTCGAGCGAGGCGCGGCGATCGACAACGACGCGCTCCTGGCGCTCGACGTCGACGTCCTCGTGCCGGCCGCGGTGGGCGGCGTGCTCGACGAGGAGGCCGCCGGGCGCGTCCGCGCGCGGTGGGTCGTCGAGGGCGCCAACGGGCCCACGACCGCCGAGGGCGACCGTGTCCTGGCGAAGAACGGCGTCACCGTGGTGCCGGACGTGCTCGCGAACGCGGGCGGCGTCGTCGTCTCCTACTTCGAGTGGGTCCAGGCCAACCAGGCGTACTGGTGGACCGCGCAGGAGATCGGCGAGAAGCTCGAGCACCGCATGCAGCACGCGTACGACGAGGTGTCGTCGTTCGCGCGGCGCGAGGAGCTGAGCCTGCGCGACGCCGCGCTGGTCATCGGCGTCCAGCGCGTGGCCGAGGCGCACCAGATCCGGGGTCTGTACCCGTAGTCCTCGAGCACGGAGTTCTCCACCACCGAGCACGGGGTTCTCCACCGGATCTCGCGCGTTCCGGTGGCCGACCCCGTGGTCGGCGACCGGTCCTGTCGACGGGCCGGGCCCGGGCGGGGCTCAGCCGCGGCGGCGCACCAGGACCGCGACGAGCGCCGCGACGAGCGCGACCGCCGACGCGACGACGGCCGCCCACGCCACGGTCGTGTCCTCGAGCGGGCCGGTGAACCGCCCGACGGCGACCCAGGCGAGCCCCCACGACATGGCGAGGCCGATCCCGAGGGCGAGCGCGCGACGTCGGGCGGTGAACACCGCCCACGCCACGGACAGCGCCGCGGCCAGCGCGAGGACGACGACGGACCAGCCCGTCGCGCCGAGACCGAGCTCGCCCACCCCCGCGTCCGCCAGCGCGGCGCTCACGTTCGCGAGCGTCGCGACGCTCACCCAGCCGGTGTACAGGCCGATCGTGCCGTCCAGCACGACGGCCTGGCCCGTGCTGTCCGGGGCGCTGCGCACCAGCCGGACGACGAGCACGCTCAGCACCGCGAGCAGGGCGGCGATGACGACGACGCTGCCCGCGAGCGACCCCGCCTGCACGACGCCGATCCACGCCGCGTTGAGCACCATGGACGCGAGGACCCACCAGGCCGTGGCGCGCAGCCGCGCGTTCGTCGCGCGGCGCGGCAGGACCTGGTAGACCGCGAAGACGAAGAGGCCGAGGTAGATCACCGACCAGATGCGGAACGCGGGGTTGTCGGGCGCGACGGGCGTGGCGGTCGCGGACAGCGCTCCCCCGGCGGCGTCCTGGATGGCCTGCCCGCCGAACGCCCCGGAGCCGTAGGCCGCGGCGCCCGCGGCGACGAGCGACCCGACGAGCACCACCACCTGGCGGACGCGGTCCGAGGGCGCTGGCGAGGTGGCGGCGGGCGGGTGTGCGGCGGCGGTCGTCATGCCTCCAGCGTGACATCACTCAGCATGCTGAGCATCTCGGGACGCCTCCCGTCCGGACGGGTCTCCCGCAACGGTCCGGGAACCGCTAGGCTCCGGCGCCAGATCGCCGCACAGGCGCGGCGCACGCGAAAGGCAAGCCCGTGACCACGACCCTGCGCGCAGCGCTCTCGGTCCTCCTCCTCGTCGGCTTCTACGTCCTCGCGCTCGGCGCGGTCGTCGGGCTCGGCGCCGCCACCGTCTGGGCGTTCTCCGAGCACGCCGGAGCCGGGGCGGCCAAGCTCGGCTTCTTCACCGTCGCCGTCGCGGTGGGGCTGGTCGTCGCGCTGTGGCGCGTCGCCCGCGCCGAGAAGCACGACCCGGACGGCACCCTCCTGGCCGAGGCGGACGCACCGGAGCTGTGGGCGACGGTCCGCGAGCTCGCCCAGGTGGCGCAGACGCGCGCGCCCGACGAGATCCGCCTCGTCGCCGACGTCAACGCCGCGGTCAGCGAGGACACGCGGTTCCTCGGGCTCGTCGGCGGCACGCGTCGGCTGTTCCTCGGCGTGCCGCTCCTTCAGGGACTCTCCGCGGCCCAGCTGCGCTCGGTGCTCGCGCACGAGCTCGGCCACTACTCGCGCTCGCACACGCGCCTCGGACCGCTCACGTACCGCGGCCGTCAGGCGATCCTGGCGACGGTGGGCCAGCTCCAGGGCAACCTCGTGGGCTGGCTCCTCAAGCAGTACGCGAAGCTCTACGTCCTCGTCTCGGCCGCGGTGAGCCGCCGCCAGGAGCTCGAGGCCGACGAGCTGTCCGTGCGCGTCGCGGGGCGCGAGACCGCCCAGGCCGCGCTGCGCGAGATCCCGGTGGTCGACGCCGCGTGGGGCTTCTACACGGACCAGTACATCGGGATGGGCTGGGAGCACGGCCTCGCCCCGACCCCGGCGGGCGTCTTCGGCGGGTTCGGCGAGGTCCTGCGCGGACGCGCCGACGACCTGGCGGGGATCCGCGCGAAGGGAGCACCTGCCGAGCAGTCCCCCTGGGACACCCACCCGTCGATCGCCGCGCGCGTCGCCGCCATGGACGCCATGCCCGACGGCGGCGCGGTCGCCACGGACCACCGGCCCGCCACGGCACTCGTCCCCGGCTTCGCCGCCTGGGCCGAGCGCGTCGCACAGGTGGAGATCGCGTTCGGCACGCGTGCACAGCTTCCCTGGGAGGCGCTCGTCGCCGCGGCGATGCCGGTCCACGACCAGCGCACCGCCGACACGCTCTACCGCGCGGTCGGACGCGCGGCCGGGCAGCCGCAGGGCGACCTCGCCACGCTCCTGGCCCTGCTCGCCGCGGGCAGGTCCGACGTCCTCGCCCGCGACCTCGTGCCCAGGGCGCCCGCGGACGAGGCACGCGCCGCGATCCTCGGCGCCGTGCACTCGGCGCTCGACGCCGCCGCGGTGCGGTCGCGCGTCGCCACGTGGCGGCTGTCGTGGACCGGGCCGGCGGCGCTCACGACCCCGGACGGCACGGTCATCGACCTCGCGGAGGTCGCACGGCTCGCCGTCGACCCTGCCACGACGGCGGTGGCCCGCGAGCGGCTGGACGCGCTCGGGATCGACGTCGTGGCGGCGGTCCAGGAGGGCGCCCAGGCCACCGCGCACGGCGGCGACGTCGTCGGCGGCCTCGCGAACGTCAAGGTGGACGGCGCGTACCACGACGTCCTCGTGCTCGACAACGGGCTGATCCTCGTCCCGTGCCCGAAGAAGACCGAGGGCGGCAAGGGCCGGCTCGTCGGGCTCGTGCAGTCGGCCCCCGTGGAACGGCTCGCGGCCGCCCACCGCTTCCTCCCCTACGAGCAGATCGCGTCCGCGGTCGTCCGCAAGGTCACGCCGGTGCGCGTCGACCTCAC
The DNA here is from genome assembly GCF_051294865.1 of Cellulosimicrobium sp. PMB13. Classification (NCBI taxonomy): domain Bacteria; kingdom Bacillati; phylum Actinomycetota; class Actinomycetes; order Micrococcales; family Promicromonosporaceae; genus Cellulosimicrobium; species Cellulosimicrobium sp. PMB13. Next base: position 4,184,237 of record NZ_CP145910.1, read on the forward strand.
GCTGCACGACGGCACCGTCGTCGCGCTGCACGAGACCTGGTCCGGCGAGCGGCTGACCAAGGACTCCGACGAGGCGCTCCTCGCGTTCGTCGGGCCGTACGTGCGCGAGGACCAGGCGGACGCCGTCACCGCGGGCTGAGCCCGCGCCGTCGGGCACCGCGCACGGCGGGCGCGGGCGCGAGGACGTCCGGACCCGCCGCCGAGAACGACCTGGCGGTCGTCATCCCGCGGACGACGACCGCCAGGTCGTTCTCGGCGGTGCGGGGGTCAGGCCAGCGGCTGACGGTCCGCCCACGCGGTGAGCGCGGTGCGCGGCCCGGTGAAGAACGGGACCTCCTCGCGCACGTGGCGGCGCGCCTCCGTCGCGCGGAGCTCGCGCATGAGGTCGACGATGCGGTGCAGCTCGTCGGCCTCGAACGCGAGGATCCACTCGTAGTCGCCGAGCGCGAACGACGCGACCGTGTTGGCGCGCACGTCCGGGTAGTCCTTCGCGGCGAGGCCGTGGTCGCGCAGCATCGTGCGGCGCTCGGCGTCGGGCAGCAGGTACCAGTCGTAGGAGCGCACGAACGGGTACACGCTGAGGTAGTCGCGCGGCGCCTCGCCCGCGAGGAACGCCGGGACGTGCCCCCGGTTGAACTCGGCCGGGCGGTGCAGCGCCACGTTCGACCACACGGGCTCGAGGTGGGCGCCGAGCCCGCTCTGGCGCAGGCGCTGGTAGGCACCCTGGACCGACTCGACCGTCGGGCCGTGCCACCACACCATGAGGTCCGCGTCCGAGCGCAGGCCCGCGACGTCGTACCAGCCGCGCACCACCAGGTCACCGTCCGTCGCGGCCGGGTCGTCGCCACCGCCGACGGCGTCCAGCGCCTCGGTGACGAGCGCCGCCCGCTCCTCGGGGTGCGACGGCAGCGGTGCGGCCGTGGCGAAGACCGACCACATCGCGTAGCGGATCGTCGCGTTGATCTCGTCGTGGTCGGCGGGGACGCGCGCGGCGGGCTCGCCGCCGGCGGGAACGGTGCTCATGGGATGCCAGGCTCCTCGTGGGGGTGGGGATGCGCGCTGCGGGACGTGCTCAGGAGTACAGGTCGGTGCTGCACAGCGCCGGGACGCCGCTCGGCTCGCCGTCGCGACGCAGGCAGCAGCCGGGCGCGCACACGGACCGGAACGCGGGCAGCGTACCGACGGTCGCCTCGGCGACGTCCTCGCCGCGCGCGACGGCCGCGCGCTCGAGCAGCAGGTCGACGAGCCCGCGCACGAACGGCTCGCGCGTGCCGACGGTCCCGGCGCGCACGGCCGTCAGGCCGAGGTTCGCTGCCGTCTCCAGCGCCTCGGTGTCGAGGTCGTACGCGACCTCCATGTGGTCCGACACGAAGCCGATCGGCGAGAGCACGACGTCGCGCACGCCGTCGGCCGCGAGCGCCTCGAGGTGGTCGTTGACGTCCGGCTCGAGCCACGGCTGGCTGGGCGGGCCGGAGCGCGAGCAGTAGGCGAGGTCCCAGGCCACCTCGTGGCCCAGACGCTCGGACACCTGCGCGGCGATGACGCGCGCGAGGTCGAGGTGCTGCTCGGAGTACGTCGCGAACGCGATGCGCGACGCCGCCTCCATCGTGTCCGGGATGGAGTGCGTGACGAACACGAGCCGCGCGACTGTGCCGTCGCCGCCCTTCGCGGCGAGCGCCGCGAAGCCGTCGAGCACGGCGTCGACGTTGGCCTGCGCGAAGCCCGGGTGGTTGAAGTACGAGCGGACCTTGTCGAACTGGACACCCGTCGAGCCCTCAGGGCCGAGCTGACCGCGCTTCTCGAGCACCACCGCGAGGTCCTCGCGGTACTGGCGGCAGCCCGAGTACGACGAGTAGGCCGAGGTCACGAGCGCGACGGCACGCTCCGCGCCGAGCGCCTCGAGCTCGGTGATGGCGTCGTCCGTGTACGGCGCCCAGTTGCGGTTGCCCCACACGACCGGCAGGTCGACGCCGCGGCGCGCGAGCTCGTCCTCGAGCGCGGCCTTGAGCGCGAGGTTCTGCTCGTTGATCGGGCTCTTGCCACCGAAGCCGTAGTAGTGCTCGCCGACCTCCTCGAGCCGGGCGTCCGGGATCCCCTTGCCGGCCGTGACGTTGCGCAGGAACGGCACCACGTCCTCGGGCTGGTTCGGCCCGCCGAAGGAGTACAGGAGGAGCGCGTCGTACGGGCGGAGATCGGGCGCCGCGGTCGCGGCGGCATCGGCACGGGGGGAAGTGACGTCGGCGGGGGTGGCAGCGGCGTCCTGGTGGGAGAACGGGGGCATGGTCTCGATCATGGCACCTGGAGCCGGGCCCGCCCGCCGGGAAGCGGACGCGACGGACGTGACATTGACCAGACACCGTGTCACCTTCCGGAACCGGCCCTGTCACCGGCGCCTGCGTCGCGCGCCCCGGGGCGTGGGCGTGCCGGGGCGGGGTCGTGCCGAGCTCCAGGTCGTCCCGAGTTGTGGGCGCGCGGGCCGGACCTACCGTGGGTCGGGTCCGACGGCGACGACGCCGTCGGCGCCGGCCCGCGACGGTGCCTCCCACCGCCGCGTACCCGTCGGGGACCCCGACGGCAGCACGGGCCGACGACGCCGAGAGTCTCGAAGGAGAGCTCATGGACGCACGACGCACCACGATGAGGTCCGGCGCCGCAGGGATCGCCGCGGGCATCGCGCTCGCCGCGGTCCTGCCCCTGGGCGGCGACGGTGACCGCGGAGGCGGCCACGGCCGTCCCGACGACCGCGGCGGGAACGACCGGGCTCGCAACGTCATCTTCATCCAGGGCGACGGCCTCGGGCTGTCGCACCGCGAGGTGATCCGGCTCGCCACCGTCGGCAAGGACGGGCAGCTCGCCATGGACACGCTCGAGCACGCGGGCTGGACGACGACCGACTCCGCCGACCCGGAGGACGCCGTGACCGACTCGGCCGCCGGCGCGACCGCGTTCGCGTCGGGCGTGCGGACGTACAACGGCGCGGTCGGGGTCGACGCCGCCGGGAACCCCGTGCCGACGCTCCTGGAGCGGGCCCGCGAGCGCGGCAAGGCGACCGGTCTCGTCACGACGGCGCAGGTCACCGACGCGACGCCCGCCGCGTTCGGCGCGCACGTGCCCGACCGCGGCGACCAGAGCGAGATCGCGCGCCAGTTCCTCGAGAGCTCGCGGCCGGACGTCATCCTCGGTGGTGGCGAGGACTGGTGGCTGCCCGCGGGCGACCCCGGTGCCTGGCCCGACAACCCGCCGAAGGACCCGACCGAGCAGAGCAAGGGCACCGAGGGTGACCTCGTCGCGCGCGCGCAGCAGCTCGGCTACACGTATGTGAGCGACGCGGAGGGCCTCGACGCGGCGGGTCGGGGCAAGCTCCTCGGCCTGTTCGCCAACGAGGAGATGTTCGAGCAGCGCAACGAGGGCGAGGGCGACCTGTACGAGCCCGAGGTGCCGCTCGTCGACATGACCGCCAAGGCGCTCGACACCCTCTCCCGCGACCGCGACGGGTTCTTCCTCGTGGTCGAGGAGGAGGCCGTGGACGAGTTCGCGCACCGCAGCAACGCGACGCGCACGATCCAGGCGGGGCAGGCGCTCGACGAGACGGTCGCGCTCGCGATCGACTTCGCCGAGAGGAACCGCGGGACGCTCGTGCTCGTCGTCGGCGACCACGCCACCGGCGGCCTCGCCATCGAGAACGTCGACGACGAGGACGAGGGCGGCGAGGGCGCGACGGCCGAGGACGGCCCGTTCGACCTCGCGGGCTCCGACCTGCAGTTCACCGTCGACTGGACGACGGGCGGCCACACGGGCGAGGCGACGCCGCTCACGGCGCAGGGGCCCGGCGCCGAGCGCATGACCGGCGCCCAGCGCAACACCGACGTCCACGACGCGGTCCTGCGGGCGATGCAGGGCAGGGGCCGCGGCTGAGGCTCGTCCCCCTGCTCGGCCGGGCCGACCGTGAGGCGAGCCACCCGCGTCGGCGAGCCCCGCCGTCGGGCACGGCGCGTGGACCTGCCGAGCACGGGCCTGGCGACCGCCGATCACGGGGTTGGCGACCGGATTCTCGTCAGACCGGTCGCCAAACCCGTGCTCGGCAGCCGGCCCGCGGGGCCCGGCATCCGGTCCCCGGGCTGGCGGGCCGGCTGCAGACCGTCCGCGTCAGCCCTTGACCGCTCCCCCGAGGCCCGCGCCCTGGAGGAACATGCGCTGGAAGACGACGAACAGCGCCACCGGGATGAGCGTCGAGATCGCGAGCGACGCGAGGAACACGCCGAGGTCGGTCGTCGCCTCGATGGACGGCAGGCGCACAGACAGCGGCTGGATGTTCGGGTCCTTGAGCACGAGCAGCGGCCAGAGGAAGTCCTTCCAGGCCGCGATGACCGCGAACACGGACACCACGCCGATGATCGGCCGCGACATCGGCAGGACGATCGACCAGAAGAGCCGGTAGGGACCGGCGCCGTCGACGCGCGCGGCTTCGAACACCTCGCGCGGCAGGCTGTCGAAGAAGCGCTGGACGAGCAGCACGTTGAACGCGCTCGCGCCCGCGGGCAGCCAGACCGCCCAGAAGCTGTTGACGAGCGACTGCCCGAGCAGCGGCGGGTCGAGGATCGTCAGGTAGAGCGGGACCAGCAGCACGATCGCCGGGACGAACATCGTCGACAGCACGAGCGCCTGGACGACCTTGCCGTACCGGGGCCGCAGGACCGACAGCGCGTACCCGCCCGTCGTCGCGACGACGATCTGCGACGCCCACGACCCCACGGCGAGCCAGATCGTGTTGAGGAAGTACCGGCTGACCTGGACGTCGTTCCAGGCCTTGTCGAGGTTGTCCCACGCGATGCCGTTCGGGAAGATCGCCATCGGGGTGCGCAGGATGTCCTGCGTCGGGGTCACGGCGAACTTGGCGAGGAGCAGCATCGGCCCCAGGCCCGCGACCACGAGGACGACGAGCAGCAGCACGTGGGTCGATCCCATCCCCCACCGGATGCCCGGACGACGCCAGTCCGCCGCGGACAGCGCCCCGCGGTCCTCGACGCCGTCGAGCGCCCTGCGCCGCCGGACCCGCAGGCGGCGCTGCTCCGCCTCGCGGCGCGAGCGGCTCGCGTCGGCCGCGCGGCGGCCCGCGTCGTCGGGGTCGGCGCCGGTGGTTTCGGGCCCGGGGGATGTCGCGGCGACGACGGAGTCCTGGGAGACCACGCCGATCTCGCTCGGGTTGTCGGTGGGCGAGAGGGTCATGACGTGCTCCAGGACCGGGTGAGCCGGAAGTAGATCAGCGAGAAGACGGCCAGGACGGCCGCGAGCATGAGCGACAGGGCCGTCGCGGCGCCGTAGTCGCCGCCGAGGCTGTTCTGGAAGGCGTAGCGGTAGATGAGCAGCAGCACGGTCAGCGTCGCGTTGTTGGGCCCGCCGCCGGTGAAGAGGTACGGCTCGAGGAAGACCTGCGCGGTGCCGATGATCTGCAGGATGAGCGTGATGAACAGGACGCCGCGCAGCTGCGGCAGCGTCACGTGCCAGATCTTGCGCCACAGCCCCGCGCCGTCGACCTCCGAGGCGTCGTAGAGCTCGGGCGGCACGCTCGTCAGCGCGGCGAGGTAGATGATGATCGTCCCGCCCGCGCCCGCCCACGTGGCCGCGAGCACGAGCGAGGGCATCGCCGTCGACGCGTCCTGCAGCCACGGGTACGGGCCGAGGCCGACCCAGCCGAGGATCGTGTTGAACACGCCCGTCGGGCTGCCGTTGTAGAAGAACTTCCAGAGCAGCACCGCCACGACGGGCGGCACGACGACCGGGAGGTACGCGAGCGCCGAGTACAGGCCGCGCGCGCGGCGCACCTCGCGCATGAGGACCGCCGCCACGAGCGGGATCGGGTAGCCGAACAGCAGCGCGAGGAACGCGAAGTACAGCGTGTTGCGCACCGCCTTCCACAGCAGCGGGTCGGCGAGCACCTGGCGGAAGTTGTCCAGCCCCACGAACGTCGGGTCGCTCACGAGGTTCGTCTCCTGGACGCTCATGACGACCGCACGCACGATGGGGAACCACGAGAAGAGCCCGAAGATCACGAGCAGCGGGAGCAGGAAGACCAGGTTGTGCAGGCCGCCGCCGCGCAGCCACGTCGCGGGGCTGCGACGCCGGCCGGCACGGCCGGCGGGTGGGGCGCTCTCGGTCCGCGCGTGCGTCGCGCGGGGCCGTGGTGGCGGTGCGGTGGTGGCGGTCACGAGGTGTCCTTCGGGTGCGGTGGAGGTGCCCGACGACGGGAGGTGCGTCCCGTCGTCGGGCACCGGCGGGGTGCGGTCCGGCGGGTCAGCCCTGGTCGAGCAGGGCCTGGGCCTCGTCGTTCACGCCCTCCAGGAGCGCGTCGACGTCGGCGTTCTCGTCGGTGAGGACGGCCTGGACCACGGGGTCGAGCAGGGCGTAGATCTCCTGCGTCTTCTGCGACGGCTCGCCGACGAGCGGGAGGTCGAACATCGTGTCGGTGTAGCCCGTCATCTGGTCGAGCGGCACGTTGACGAAGTCCGCGATCCACTCCTGGTTCTGCTCGTACTGCTCCTGGGAGAACATCGGCAGGACGGGCGTGCCCACGGGTTGGTCGTTCGCCACGAGCGTCTCGGCGTCCGCGACGGCGCGGTCCTCGTCGACGAGCTTCGCGAGGTAGAAGAAGTCGATCCACTTGATCGCGGCCGCCTTCTTCTCCTCCGCGACGTCCGCCGGCATCGCGGCGAGCGTGCCGCCCGTGAGCACACCGGCGTCGTCGCCCTCGAGCGGGAGCGCGGCGAGGCCGTACATGGCCGGGTCGATCGCGTTCGTCTGCACGAGCGCGGTGTAGACGTCGGAGCCGGACGTGTACATCGCGACCTGGCCGGCCGCGAACGCCTGGTTCATGGTGCCCCAGTCGAGGAGGAAGTTGCTCCCGAGGGAGTTGTCCTCCCAGCGCATGGCCTGGAGCCACTCGAGGGCTTCCTTCGTGCCGTCGTTCGTGAGGGTCGACGTCGCGGTGCCGTCGTCGGCGACCTCCTGGACGCGGCCACCGCGCGCGTACGAGTTGACGGTGAGCTGCCAGCCGCCCGTGTTGTTCTGCGACATCTGCATGTAGCCCGCGACGCCCGGGTTCGCGGCCGCGATCTTCTTCGCGTACTCGCGGACCTCGTCCCAGGTCGTCGGCGGCTCGTCGGGGTCGAGGCCGGCCGACTCGAACAGCTGGCGGTTGTAGTGCAGGCCGACGCCGTACACGTTCTTCGCGGGGATCGCGTAGACGTGGCCGTCGGAGCCCGTGCCCGCCTCGATGATGGCCGGGTTGAACTTGTCCGCGTAGGGCAGGGTGCGGAACTGCTCGTCGAGGTCCGCGAGCTGGCCGTTCTCGACGAGCGTCTTGGCGTCGGTGAACGGGATCTCGAAGACGTCGGGCAGCGTGCCGCCGGCGAGCTGGGGGGCGAACGTCGTCGCCTTCCACTCGTACTCCTCCGGCACGACGTCGATGTCCGGGTTCGCGGCCTCGAACTCCTCGACCTGCGCGTTGAAGGCGTCGATCGCCTCCTGCTCGGAACCCGGCAGGAGGGAGACCACCTTGAGGGTGACCTGCCCGTCCCCGTCGGTGCCCTCGTCGCCGTCCGTGTCGCCCGAGCCGCTGCTCGAGCACGCGGCGAGCGTGCTGATCGCGAGCGCCCCTGCGAGGGTGAGGGCGATCGCCTGACGTGTGGACTTCATCGTCACTCCTGTGTCCGGTGGTGCTGGGTGTGCTGGGTGTGCTGCGCGGGTGGGTGTGGTGCTGGTGCGGTGGCACCCCGCCGGGGCCGGGTGCTCAGAGCCGGAGCCACGCCGCGGTGTCGGTCACGAGCCGGGCGGGTGCGTCGTCGCCCCCGTCCGGATCGCTGCGGAGGAGGACGTGCGCGCCGGCGGGCAGCGGCACGTCCTCGGTGCCGAGGTTGACGACGCACGCGACGTCACCCCGGGAGAAGGCGAGCACGTCGTCGCCGAGCACGACGCCACCGAGGGTGTCGAGCCAGCGGAACGTCTCGCCGTGCAGCGCGCGCTCGGCCCGGCGGGCCGCGAGCACGCGACGGTAGAGGGAGAGCATCGACGCGTCGTCGTGCTCCTGGGCCTCGACGGACGCCTCGCCCCAGCCGACGGGCTGGGGCAGCCAGGCCGGGGCGCCGCCGTCGGGCCCGAACCCGAACGTGGTCCCGCGGCGCGTCCACGGGAGCGGGACGCGGCAGCCGTCGCGGCCGGGGTCGACGCCGTCCGAGCGGAAGTGCATCGGGTCCTGGATCGTGTCGAGCGGGAGGTCCTCGACCTCCGGCAGGCCGAGCTCGTCACCCTGGTAGACGTAGAGCGAGCCGGGCAGCGCGGCGGTGAGCAGGGCCGCAGCCCGTGCCCGACGGCGCCCGGTCGCCAGGTCCGTCGGCGTCCCGAAGCGCTTGCTGAGGAAGGCGAACGAGCTGTCCTCGCGCCCGTAGCGCGTCACGGGTCGGGTGACGTCGTGGTTGGAGAGCACCCACGTCGCCGGTGCGGAGACGGGCGCGTGGGCGTCGAGCGTCGTCTGGACCGACTCGCGCAGCGCCTTGGCGTCCCACGGGCGGGCCATGAAGTCGAAGTTGAACGCCGTGTGCATCTCGTCGGGGCGCAGGTACTGCGCGAAGCGCGCCCGGTCCGCGAGCCACACCTCGCCGATGAGCACGCGCGGCTCGTCGTAGGACTGCGCGACCGCGCGCCACGCACGGTAGATGTCGTGGAGCTCGTCGCGGTCGACGTGCGGGTGCTCGCCCGGCGCGGTGTGGGCGGGGACGACGACGGGCAGCGCCGGGTCCTTGACGAGCTGCGCGGCCGAGTCGATGCGGATGCCCGCGGCGCCACGGTCGAACCAGAAGCGCAGGATCTCCTCGTGCTCGCGGCGCACGTCGGGGTGGTTCCAGTTGAGGTCGGGCTGTTCGGGGGCGAACACGTGCAGGTACCACTCGCCGGGCGTGCCGTCGGGGTTCGTCGTGCGGGTCCAGGTCGAGCCCTGGAACTCGGAGACCCAGTGCGTGGGGATCCCCGCCCCGTCCTCGCCCCGGCCGGGGTGGAACCAGAACCGCTCGCGCTCCGGCGAGCCGGGCCCGGCGGCGAGGGCGGCCCGGAACCACTCGTGCTCGGCGGAGACGTGGTTGGGGACGACGTCGACGATCGTGCGGATCCCGAGCCCGCGCGCCTCGGCGATGAGCTGCTCGGCCTCCGCGAGGGTGCCGAACTGCGGGTCGATCGCGCGGTAGTCCGCGACGTCGTACCCACCGTCGGCGAGCGGCGAGACGTACCAGGGCGTGAACCAGATCGCGTCGACACCGAGGTCGCGCAGGTACGGCAGGCGGCTCCGGACCCCCGCGAGGTCGCCCGTCCCGTCACCGTTCCCGTCCGCGAAGCTGCGCACGTAGACCTGGTAGATGACCGCGCTGCGCCACCACTCCTGGCCGGGCTGATCCATGCTCACCGGGTCCTCTCCTCCTGGTCGGCGCTCCCGCGTCCGTGCGGGTGCCGTGCTGCGTGCCGCCGTCCGCCGGTCTCCCGGCGTCGGACGACCGTCGTCCGCGGGGCGGTGACTGCGTCGTCGAGGCCGACAGTAACTAGACGACAAGATCAACGCAAGAACCAAACAGCCTTGTTATCGAAATGCGATCTCTCGACGTCGAGAGGGCTACGGGTCCGGGCGGTGCGCTCCGCTCCGCTCCTCCGGAACGAAGCGCAGCGTGCCGAACCCCGGGTTACGCGCCCTTCCCGACGCTGAGCGCGACACGACCCGGGGTTCGCGAGGGAGCCCGTACCACCGGACGGGGCGCACGGGTCGACGACGAGGCGTCCGGTCCGCGACCGGTCGCCTCGTGCGTGGGGGTACGGGGAGAGCGCCGGCGCGCTACGGCGCGATCGGCTCGCGGCCGGTCGAGCGCGCGGCCGCGGTCGACCGGCGCACCACGAGCTCCGGCTCGAACAGCAGCTCGTCGCGGGACACGTCGGCGCCGGCGATCATGCTCGCGAGCAGGTCCACCGCAGCGCGGCCCATCGGCTCGATGGGCTGGCGCACCGTGGTCAGCGCCGGGTCGGTCGAGTTCATGAGGTTCGAGTCGTCGTAGCCCACGACCGACACGTCGGTCGGCACGTCGAGCCCCGCGCGGCGCACGGCACGGATCGCACCGAGCGCCAACGGGTCGCTCGCGCACACGATCGCCGTCGCGCCGGACTCGAGCAGCCGGTTCGCCGCCGCCTGCCCGCTCTCGAGCGAGTACTGGCTGTGCACGACGAGCGTCGGGTCGAGGAGGAACCCGTTGCGCTCGGCGAACGACTGCGCGGCCGCGAGCTTGCGCTCCGACGGCACGTGGTCCGCCGGCCCGAGCAGCAGCCCGACGCGCTCGTGGCCGAGGGAGAACACGTGCCCCAGCGCCTGGTTCATGGCCACGAGGTCGTCGCACGAGACGCGCGGGAAGTCGAGGTCCTCGATCGACGCGTTCATGAGCACGACGGGCAGGCCGAGCGTCTCGAGCCGGCGGAAGTGCGCGTGGTCGGCCTGACGCTCGGCGTAGAACCCGCCGGCGAAGATGACGCCTGAGACGTGCTGCCCGAGGAGCAGGTCGATGTACTCGGCCTCGGTGACGCCGCCCGCGGTGCGCGTGCACAGCACGGGCGTGAACCCCTGCTGGGCCAGCGCACCCCCGATGACCTCGGCGAACGCCGGGAAGATGGGGTTGACGAGCTCCGGGAGCACGAGCCCGACCAGTCGGCCGCGCTCGCCGCGCAGCTTGGTCGGTCGCTCGTAGCCGAGCACGTCGAGCGCGGTGAGCACCGCGTCGCGCGTGGCCTGCGAGACCCCCGGCTTGCCGTTGAGGACGCGGCTCACCGTGGCCTCGCTGACCCCGACCTTGGTGGCGACCTCCGCGAGACGTCTCGACATGTCGCCGACTATACGCCGGTACGCAAACCGCTTGCGTGAACGACCGCGCAGTGACGCATTCTTGCGCGGTCGTCGTCGGTGTCGCGCGCCGGGCCGTGTCGGAAACCGTGCCGAACCCCGGTGTGTGCGGCACGAACCGCCCTGATCGGCCCACAACCCGGGGTTCGGCCGACCCGCGGTTTCGCCGGGTCCGGAGGGTCCGGCTACGCTCGTTCAGTGTCCTTCCAAATGTCGCACGGGGTGGTGCCGCGTCCGGTCTCGACGGCCCCGGCGCCCGGCCGCACGGTCCTCGCCTCCGGCAGCGTCGTCGTGCACGACCCCTCGCTGCGGCCCGCGGCCCGGTGGTGGCGGCGTGTCACGCAGGACGCGTTCGACCTCGACCTGGTCCCCCGGCCCGACGGCGCGGGGACACCGGACCCGGACGGCACCACCGCGGTGGTGCGGTTCGCGGTCGACGACGACCTGCCGCCGTCGGGCTACCGGCTCACGGTGGACGACGCCGGCGTGCGGGTCGACGCCGCCGACCTCGACGGCGCGCACGCCGCCGCGCAGACGCTCCGCCAGCTCGCGGGCCCGGACGCCTTCCGCCGCGCCGTCGTCCACCCGGAGGTGCTCGAGCTCCCGCACGTCACGATCACCGACCACCCGCGCTTCGCGTGGCGCGGGGTGCTGCTCGACGTCGCGCGGCACTTCCTGCCGAAAGCCGCCGTCCTGCGCTTCGTCGACCTGGCGGCGATGCACAAGCTCAACGTGGTGCAGCTCCACCTCACGGACGACCAGGGCTGGCGCCTGGAGATCGGCCGCTACCCGCGGCTCACGGAGGTCGGAGGGTGGCGGCGCGAGTCGGGCGTCGGGACGTGGCGCGCAGGGGTCTTCGACGGCCGACCGCACGGCGGGTCCTACACGCAGGACGACCTGCGCGAGATCGTCGCGTACGCCCGCGAGCGCGGCGTCACCGTCGTCCCGGAGATCGACGTGCCCGGTCACGTCGAGGCCGCCGTCGCCGCGTACCCGGAGCTCGGGACGCGCAAGCAGCCGCACGAGGTCCGTACGACGTGGGGGGTGAGCACCGAGGTGCTCGACCCGTCGGAGGAGTCGCTGGCGTTCTTCCGGCACGTGCTGGACGAGGTCCTCGACGTGTTCGACGCCCCGTTCGTCGCGCTCGGCGGCGACGAGGTCCCCACGACCCTGTGGCGCGAGAACCCGGCGATCGTCGCGCGCGCCGCAGCGCTCGGGCTGGACGACGTCGCCGACCTGCACGGCTGGTTCCTCGCGCGCCTCGCGGAGCACGTCGCGTCGCGCGGCCGCCGCGCGGTCGTGTGGGACGAGGCATTCGGCCCTGCTCTCCCCCGCGACGTCGTCGTGACGTCGTGGCGCGGCTGGGCGGTCGGGGCGGACGCGCTCGCGGCGGGCCACGACGTCGTCATGGCGCCCGAGCAGGTCGTGTACCTCGACCACCGCGAGGGCGACGGCCCCGACGAACCGATCCCCGTCGGCTTCCTGCGCACCCTGGAGGACGTCTACGCGTTCGAGCCGCTCCCCGCGGGCCTGCCCGCCGGACCGGGCACGCTGCTCGGCGGACAGGCGCAGGTGTGGAGCGAGCACCTCGACTCGGTCCGCCGCGTCGACTACGCGGCGTTCCCGCGCCTCGCGGCGTTCGCCGAGGTCCTGTGGTCCCCGGCCGTCGACCGGACGGTCGGGTCCGACGCCTCGCGCGCGTTCCGCCGGCGCCTGGAGACGCACCACCTGCCACGGCTCGACGCGTACGGCGTGGAGTACCGACCGCTCGACGGTCCGCGCCCGTGGCAGACGCGACCGGGTGTGCACGGCTGGCCGCGTGATCTCGAGGCCGAGCTCGCCGCGGGCGGGCTCCGCGGCGTCGGCGGCTGGGTCGAGGACCGCGACGAGGACGCGGGAGGCCCGGCGTGAGCCGGGCGTCGGGTCCCGCGGCCGCGGTCGGCGCGCCGCTCGTCGTGCGCGGCGCCCGCCTCCCGGCGGTCGACGGCGGGTTCTCCGGACCCGTCGACCTGGCGCTGGCCGGAGGTCGCGTCCGGTCCGTCGCACCGGCCGGCCGCGCGGCGGCCGTGACCGACGGCGCGCGCACCCTCGACGCCGACGGGCGGCTCGCGCTCCCCGGGTTCCTCGACGCCCACGTGCACGGCGCGGCGGCGGTCCTCGACGACGACGTCCAGCGCGCGATGCTGCGCCAGGGGGTCACGGGGATCGTGGTCGGCCAGGACGGTGTCGGCCCCGCGCCCTCGCCGCCGGACGCCGCGTACGACGCCCACCGCTGGGCCGGCGCGTACTTCGCGGCGATCGACGGCGAGCACCCGACGTTCCCCGGCGGGTCGGTGGCCGAGCTCCTCGCCACGTACGACGGCACGACCCGGGTGAACGTCGGGTACCTCGCGCCGCACGGCACGATCCGGTACGCCGTCCTGGGGCCCGAGGCGCGCGCCGCGACACCCGCCGAGCTCGACCGCATGGTCGCGCTGCTCGGCGCGGCCCTCGACGACGGCGCCCTCGGGATGTCGACCGGCCTCGAGTACGTCCCGGCCGCCTCTGCCGACGAGGACGAGCTCGTCGCGCTCGCCCGCGTCGTCGCGGCGCGCGGGCTGCCGCACGTGTCCCACATGCGCGGGTACGAGGACCGGGCCGGACCGGCGTTCGCCGAGCTCGTGCGCATCGCGCACGCGGCGGGCGTCGCGACGCACGTGTCGCACTACCACGGCCCCGCCGACGAGCTCCTCGGCTACGTCGACGACGCGCGTGCGGCCGGGCTCGACGTCACGTTCGACTCCTACCCCTACCTGCGGGGATGCTCGATCCTGTCCATGGTGTCGCTGCCGACGTGGCTCCCCATCGCCGACCCCGACGCGACCGTCGCGGCCCTGCGTGACCCGGCCGTCCTGGACCGCCTCCACCGCGAGCACTTCCCGGGCCTGGTGGACCTGTGGCCGCGCGTGACGATGGCCGCCGTCCCCACCGGGGCCGCGGAGGATCTCGCCTGGACCGAGGGACTCGCCCTGCCCGACGTCGCGGCCCGGCTCGGCCTCTCCCCCGCCGACGCCGCGGTCCGGCTCCTCGTCGCCACGCGCCTGCGCGCGAGCTGCGTGTTCGCCCAGCCGCCGACGAACTCCCCCGAGTCGGTGCGCGCCCTCCTGCGGCACCCGGCCCACGTCGGCGGGTCGGACGCGATCTACGCGCCGCTCGGCGGCGGGGGTCGCCCGCACCCGCGCGGCTGGGGCGCCTTCGCGCGCTTCCTCGCCGAGCACGTGCGTACGCTCGGGGACTGGACGTGGCACGACGCGGCGACGCACCTGTCCGACGGCCCCGCGCGACGCTTCGGTCTCGCGGACCGCGGGACCCTGGCGCCGGGCGCGGTCGCGGACGTCGCGCTCGTCGACCCGGACCGGGTGCAGGACGAGGCGACGTACGAGCGGCCGCGCGTCCCGGCGTCGGGCGTCGACGACGTGCTCGTGGCGGGCGTGCCCGTCCTGGTGGATGGTGCTCTGACGGACGCGACCCCAGGACGGCCGCTGCGTCCGGGCCGGCGCCCGGGCTCGGGTCCGGGCCGAGCCGTCCACGACCGCGAAGCCGAGCAGAGGAGCACCGCATGACCACCGGAACCCCCGCACCGGGCGACCTGCGCGCGTGGGCGGGCGACGTCGTCGGGCCGCGGACCAAGGGCTTGCGGCTCGACGCGCCGGCCACGGTCGCCGAGGTGCTCACGCCCGTGACCGCCGCCGACTCCGGCAGCAGTGCACCGCGCGGCCCCCGCATCACGGACGACCGCTTCTCGTGGCCGCTCCTCACGCTCGACGACGCGGCGCTCGACCACAACGTCGGCCTCGTGGCGCGCCTGTGCGCGGAGCGCGGCGTCGAGCACGCGCCGCACGTGAAGACGGCGATGTCCCGCGCACTGTACGCGCGCCAGGTCGCGGCGGGCGCCTGGGGCGCGACGGTGGCGACGCCGGGACAGCTCCGGACCGTGCGCGACTGGGGCAGCGAGCGCGTCTTCCTCGCGAACGAGCTCGTCGACCCGCGCGAGCTCGCGTGGCTGCGCCACGAGCTCGAGACGGTCGGCTCGCTCGAGGTGTGGCTGTACGTCGACTCGACCCGCGGCGTCGACCTCCTCGCGCGCGCGTTCGCGGGCGCGGACGCCGAGGTCCTCTCGCGTCTCGGCGTGCTCGTCGAGATCGGCGTCGCCGGTGGCCGCACCGGTGTGCGCAACGACGTCGAGGCGCTCGACGTGGCGCGTGCCGTGCACGCCACCGGGCTGCGCCTGCTCGGCGCCGCGGGCTACGAGGGCTCCGTCGCCGGCGGCACGAGCGCCGAGCAGCTCGACGCCGTCGCCGCGTGGTGCCGCCACCTGCGGGAGGTCGGGACCGCGCTCGTGCGCGCCGGGCTGGCAGGGATCGACGAGCCGCTCGTGCTGTCGGCGGGCGGCAGCTCGTTCCTCGACGTCGTGCTCGCCGAGCTGCCCGGTCCGCTCTCGTCCGCCGAGGCCGGCGGCGGGACCGACGAGGCAGGCGTCTCCGAACGCGACGTGCGCGTCGTCGTGCGCTCGGGCGCCTACGTCACCCACGACCACGGGTTCTGCGCGCGCATGGACCCGTGGAGCCGCATCCCCGGGGCCGAGCCACTGCACGCCGCGGCGACGGTCTGGGGGCAGGTGCTCTCCGTGCCGGAACCGGGCCTCGTGATCTGCGGCGTCGGGCGCCGGGACGTGTCGTTCGATATCGACCTGCCCGTCGCTCTCGTGCTGCGCTCGCTCGGCGACGACGGCGAGCTGCGGCCCGCGCGCGACCTCGCCGGTGCGCAGGTCACCGCGCTCAACGACCAGCACCTGTACCTGACGCTCGACCCGTCCGTGGACTCGCCCGCGACGGCGCACGTGCGGCCGGGCGACGTGATCGGGTTCGGCATCTCCCACCCGTGCACGACGCTCGACCGCTGGCACGTCGCCGCCGTCGTGCGCGGCGACGAGGTCGTCGACCTCGTCACGACCGACTTCTGACCGACTTCCGACCGACTTCCGACCGAGGCGGGCCCGGCACCCGGGCCGTCGCGCCCCCGCACCCACGACACACGCCCGACAGCCACGACCTCCGGAGGACCCGCATGAGCACCCCGAAGACCGCCGTCTCGACCCCCCACGCCCCCGCGCCGGCCCACACGTTCCACCAGGGCGTGCGCAAGGGCCCGTTCGTCCAGGTGTCGGGCCAGGGCCCGGTGGACCCCGCGACGAACGAGTACCTGCACCCGGGCGACGTCGCGGCCCAGACGACGCGCACGCTCGAGAACGTCCGGGCGATCGTGGAGGCGGCGGGCGCGACGTTCGACGACGTCGTCATGCTGCGCGTCTACCTCACGAAGCGCGAGGACTTCCCCGTCATGAACGAGGCGTACGGCGCGTTCGTCTCCGCGCACACCACGAACGGCGTGCTGCCGAGCCGGACCACGGTCTTCACGGGCCTGCCGCGCGAGGAGATGCTCGTCGAGATCGACGCCTTCGCGATCACCGACTGACGCCTCTCCCCGTTGAGTGCTGGGTATTTGTCGTCCCAGGACCCGTGTGACGACAAATACCCAGCACTCAGCGGGAGGCATGGTGGGTGGGGCGGCCTAGGGTCGTGCGCATGAGCGGAGCAGCGGCATGATCAGGACCGTCGCCGTCGAGGGGTACCGCTCGCTGCGGCACGTCGTGCTGCCGCTCGGGCGGGTCACCGTCGTCACGGGGGCGAACGGGACGGGCAAGTCGAACCTCTACCGATCGCTGCGCCTGCTCGCCGAGGGCGCGCTCGACGGCGCCGTCGGGGCGCTCGCGCGCGAGGGCGGACTGCGTTCGACGCTGTGGGCCGGACCCGAGCACGGCGCCCGCGCCACGCGCGACGGCGACCTGACGGGCAGGCTGCGCACCGGTCCGGTCGCGGTGCGGCTGGGCTTCGCCGGCGGCGCTGACGCGGACCTGGGCTACGCCGTCGACCTCGGGCTCCCGCAGGACGGCGGGTCGGCGTTCGCGCTCGACCCCGAGATCAAGGTCGAGGCCGTCTGGTCCGGCCCGACGCTGCGCCCGGCGACCCTCCAGGCAGAACGACGCGGGCCGGCGGTCCGGCTCCGGGACGACGACGGCGCGTGGGTCACGTCGCCCGCGCGCCTGCGGACGTTCGACAGCATGCTCACCGAGCACGTCGACCCCGTGGGGGCGCCGGAGGTCGTCGCCGTGCGCGAGACGCTGCGGTCGTGGCGCTTCTACGACCAGTTCCGCACCGACCCCCTCGCCCCCGCGCGCGCCGTCCAGGTCGGCACGCGCACGCCCGTCCTCGCGCACGACGGCGCTGACCTCGCCGCCGCGCTCGAGACCATCCGCGACCTCGGCCGGGCCGACGAGCTCGACGCCGCGGTCTCGGGCGCGTTCCCCGGGGCCCGGGTCGAGGTCCGCGCCGACGACGGCCGGTTCGAGCTCGCGTTCCACCAGCGCGGCCTCCTGCGCCCGCTCGGCGGGGCCGAGCTCTCCGACGGCACGCTGCGCTACCTGCTGTGGGTCGCCGCCCTGCTCAGCCCGCGGCCGCCCGCGCTGCTCGTCCTCAACGAGCCGGAGACGAGCCTGCACCCCGAGCTCCTGCCCGCCCTCGGTGCTCTCGTCCACTCCGCGGCGCGGGACACGCAGGTCGTCGTGGTGACCCACTCGGCGACGCTCGTCGACGCGCTCCGCCGCGCCACGGCGTCGGGCACCACGTCGGGCACCACCGGCCTGGCCGGCGCGGACGACCTCCAGGAGGTCGCGCTGGAGAAGGCCGCGGGCGAGACGGTCGTCGCGGGCCGTGAGGGGCTGCTCGACCAGCCGGCGTGGCACTGGCCGAAGCGCTGACCGCCACCGCTCGCGCTGCGGCCGTGCGTCAGCCGCGCGCGGCCAGCACGAGGCTCGTCACCGTCGCGGCGAGGTCCGTGAGCCGCGACGCCGTGCGGTCGAGCAGGTCGTCGAGCGCGATGGGGCCCGGCGCGATGCTGAACGCCGCGGAGATCCCGGCGGCCCTCGTCTGGTCGGCGGGCAGCAGCACGCGCCCGGCGAGCACGACGACGGGCGGTCGCCCGGGCGCCTCCGCGGCGAGCGCGCCGATCGCGTCGGCGACCTTCCCGTGGACGGACTGCGAGTCGAAGGACCCCTCCCCGGTCACGACGAGGTCCGCCTGGCCGATCTCCTCGGGCAGCCCGATCGCCTCGGCGACGAGCCGCGCGCCGGGCTCGAGCTCCGCGCCCACCACCGCCACCAGACCGGCGGGCACGCCCCCGGCCGCCCCGGCGCCGGGGAGCTCCCCGACCGACGCGCCGGTCTCCCGGGAGAGCACACCCTCCCAGCGGCGCAACGCGTCGTCGAGGAACGTGACGTCGGCGTCCTTCGCACCCTTCTGCGGGCCGAACACGTGGGCGGCCCCCCGCTCCCCGTGCAGCGGGTTCGTCACGTCCACCGCGAGCCGCCACCGCACCGCCCGCGCCCGCGGGTGCAGGCCGGCGAGGTCGAGGCGCGCGACCTGGGCGAGCCCTTCGCCGCCGTCTGGCACCTGCTCTCCCGAGGCGTCGAGGAGGCGCGCGCCGAGGCCCGTGAGGATCCCCGCGCCGCCGTCGGTCGAGGCCGACCCGCCGAGGCACAGGATCACTTCCTCGACCCCCGCGTCGAGCACCGCCGCGGCCGCGGCGCCCGTGCCGAGCGTGTGCGCGTGCAACGGCTGGAGCGCGACGTCGCTGACCTGCGGCAACCCGCTCGCCTCCGCGAGCTCGACGACGCCGACACGGCCGTCGGCCGAGACGCCGTAGCGCGCGGTGCGCGGCCGGCCGATCGCGTCGACCGTGGGGACCTCGCGCGCAGCGACGCCCCACACGGCGAGCAGGGTGTCGAGCGTGCCCTCGCCGCCGTCGGCCATCGGCAGCTCGACGACGTGCGCGTCGGGAACGACGGTACGGACCCCCGTCGCGACGGCGTGCGCGACGTCGATCGCGCTCAGGCTGCCCTTGAACGAGTCGGGCGCGACGACGACGCGCAGCGGGCTCTCCCCGCGCGCGGCGGGACGGACGGTTTCGGTGCTCGGCGCTGAGGACACGCCGCGATCCTATGCGGGCGGTACGGCCGGGGCCGGGTCGGCGGGGCCCACGTCCGCCGTGTTTCCCGCCACACCCCCTCCCCCGCGCTCCGGCCCCGGAGCGACCGGCGCGATGTGCGCCTGCGCCGCGCGGAGCCGTTCGAGCAGGGCGCCGAGGGTCTCGAGCTCGTCGTCGTCCAGCGCTCCGCCGACGTAGGTCGCGATCGCGCGCGCATGGGCGCGGCCGATCGCCCGCTGCCGCTCGGCGCCGAGCGGCGTGAGCCGCACGAGCGTGCCGCGCGCGTCGCCGGGGTCGGCCGAGCGGTCCACGAGGCCTCGGCGCTCGAGCCGCTCGACCATGCGGCTGAGCGACGGCTGGCTGAGGAGGATGAGCGCGTTGAGGTCGCGCAGCCGCATCCCGTCGGGCGGCCCCTTCGTGAGCGAGAAGAGCACGTCGTACTCGCGCATCGTCAGGTCGTCCCAGACGGGGTCCGACTGGAGGCGACGCATGAGCGCGACCTGGGCGCGGAACAGCGACTCCCACGTCTCGACGGCGAGGCGTGCACTGCCCACGTCCCGGGCGGACTCGCTCATGACACCTCCGGTCGATGCGTACGCATCGACCCTACCGGGAGGGGCGCGGGCTCACCGGCCGAGCCGTCGCTCCCGCTGGGAGTAGGAGCGCAGGGCGCGCAGGTAGTCGACGCGTCGGAAGTCGGGCCAGTACGCCTCGCAGAAGTAGAACTCCGAGTGCGCGCTCTGCCACAGGAGGAACCCACCGAGGCGCTGCTCGCCCGACGTGCGGATGACGAGCTCCGGGTCCGGCTGCCCCTTGGTGTACAGGTGCTCCTCGATGTGCTCGACGTCGAGGTTCTCCGCGAGGTCCTCGAGCCGCGCCCCGGCGTCGGCCTGCTCGCGCAGGTACGAGCGCACGGCGTCGGCGATCTCGTGCCGCCCGCCGTAGCCGATGGCGACGTTGACCTGGAGCCCGTCCACCGCGGCGGTCCGCTGCTGGGCCTCGCGCAGCGCCGCCGCGAGCCGCTCGGGCAGGAGGTCGAGCCGGCCCATGACGCGCAGGCGCCACCGACCGGACTGCGCGAGGTCGCGCACGGCGTCCTCGATGATGTCGAGGAGCGCCGACAGCTCCTCCTGCGAGCGCGAGAGGTTGTCCGTGGAGAGCATCCACAGCGTGACGACCTCGATGCCGAGGTCCTCGCTCCACCCCAGGAACTCGTCGATCTTGTCCGCACCGCGGCGGTGGCCCGTGGCCGCCGTCTCGCCGAACGAGCGGGCCCAGCGCCGGTTGCCGTCGAGGATGACGCCCACGTGACGCGGGAACCCCTCGCGTGAGAGCGACGCGGCCAGCCGACGCTCGTAGAGTCCGTAGACGGGATGGGGCAGTCGCACGACGGTTCCTCGGCGGTGGGCTCGGTGGGTGGTCTGGTCATGGTCGGCAGCAGGGCGGCACGTGGCGCGCCGGCCCGGCCGACCGGACTGCCACACGGTACTCCTCGGCGCGCCGGGCCCACGGCCGTCGGGTCTCGGGCGACAGCCCCCTGCCCAGGATCTTCACACCGGCGGACGCACCCCCGGGCATCAACCTACGCTTGCGTAACTTACGATGGCGTAGGTCTGCGGCGAGCACGTCCGCACCACCCGACCGACCGCTGACCCACACCCTGGAGGACCGGTGGCACGAGCGACGTCCGACCGCGACCCCGCACCCCGCTCCGGCGCGCACCCGCCTCGCGGCGCGCAGCCCGACGACACGACCACGGGCCCCCTGGAGGACGCGCGCGACGCCGTGACCGACGCCGTCGCGCAGGTCGCCGAGGCGGTCAAGCCCCGGCTGCGCGGCTGGATCCACGCCGGGACCTTCCCGCTCGCCCTCGTCGCCAGCATCGTGCTCGTCGCCATCGCGCCACCCGTCGCGGGCAAGGTGTCGTGCGCGATCTTCGGGCTCTCCGCGTGCCTGCTGTTCGGGACGAGCGCCGTCTACCACCGCGGGACCTGGTCACCACGCGTCGCCGGCATCCTGCGCCGCGCCGACCACTCCAACATCTTCCTCATCATCGCGGGCACGTACACACCGCTCGCCGTCCTCCTCCTGCCCCAGCGCACGGCCACGATCCTCCTGGCCATCGTGTGGAGCGGGGCGCTCCTCGGCCTCCTCGCCCGGATCCTGTGGCTCGACGCGCCCCGCTGGGTCTACGTCCCGATCTACGTCGCGCTCGGCTGGGTCGCCGTCGGCTACATGCCGCAGTTCTGGACCACCACGAACGGGCCCGCGATCGTCTGGCTCGTCGCCATCGGAGGCCTCGCCTACACCCTGGGCGCCGTCGTCTACGGCATCAAGAAGCCGAACCCCAGCCCGCGCTGGTTCGGGTTCCACGAGATCTTCCACGTACTCACCGTCGTCGGGTTCGGGTGCCACTACGCGGCGATCATGCTGGCGGCGCTCGCCGCGCGCTGAACCCGGTCGCGCTGAACCCGGTCGCGGCGTGCGGTTCCGTGGTCGGTCGTGGCGCGGGTTCGGGGTGGTGCCTCCCGAGGGGCGGCGGCGGGTCCACCATCCGCCCGCTCGTTCCTCGCGGGCTCCCGCCAGACCCACCACGACCCGCCGCCGCCCCTCGTCCGGCACCACCCCTCGTCGTGCATCGCACCCTGGGGCACGGGGCGCGCGCCCGGTGGCCCTCGTCGGGCCCGTCCCGGCCAGCCAAGGGCGGCTCAGGGCGTCAGGGGCGGTGGGCTCGGGGTGTCAGGGGCGCGGGACGACGGCGTAGCGGCGGTTCGCGAGGGAGGGGTTGCGCTCGCGCACGGCGGCGAGGGCGGCCGGGTCGAGGTCGGCGCTGCGCAGCTCGGCCTGGTCGCCCAGCTCGAGGCCGACCTGGCCGTCGGGGCCGACCAGGAGAGAGCGGCCCGTCACGCCCTTGCCTGCCTGACCGACCGCGAGCACGACGGCCGTGTTCTCGATCGCGCGGGCCCGCGCGAGCGTGCGCCAGTGGTCGGCCTTGAGCGGGCCTGCGGCCCACGCGGCCGGGACGACGAGCACGTCCGCGCCCGCGTCGACGAGGCGACGCGCGCTCTCGGGGAACCGCAGGTCATAGCACGTCATGACGCCGAAGGCGAGGCCCCCGAGGCGCAGCACGAGCGGCTCCGCTGACGGGTCGCCCGCCTCGAGCCGGTCGGACTCGCGGTGGCCGAACGCGTCGTACAGGTGGACCTTGCGGTACACGCCAGCGAGCTCGCCCTGCGCGTCGACCGCGACGACGGCGTTGACGGCCTTCCCCGGAGCGGCCGCGGGCAGGAGCGTCCCGGCGACCACCGCCACGCCGTGCTCGCGCGCGAGGCGTCGCAGGCCCGTGACGAACGGTCCGTCGAGCGGCTCTGCGTGCTCGGGCCCCGTCCCGCCCGGGTCGAACGCCGCGGCGTACTCGGGCAGGACGAGCAGGTCGGCGTGGACGCGCGCGGCCTCGCGGAACGCCGAGCGCACCGCGAGGAGGTTCGCCGCGTGGTCGGTCGACACCTCGATCTGGCCGAGGGTGACGCGCGCGCCGTCGGTCACCGTCAGACGTCCCGCCGCGGCGTGCCCGACGTCGCGTCGTCGCCCGGAGCGCGCCCGTCACCGGGTGCGCCGCCGGGCGCGGACCCGGTGCCAGGTCCGGGACCGCCGTCGTCCGGCGTGGTGCCGCCGGACGCACCCGTGGCCGGGCCGTCGGGACCGATGCCCTGCACCTCCGCGTTGTGCCGCATGCGGCGGAGCTGCCGCGAGAGCGCGAAGAACAGCCCGACCGCGGCGAGCGCGACGGCGAAGATCGCGAGGAACCCCGCGAGCCCGGGCGACACGTCGGTGGGCTCGAGGTCCTCGCGCAGCGGGTCGTCGGACGGGCTCGGGGTCGCCGTCTCGGCGACGACCTCCGCCGCCCACCCGGGGCCACCCGCACCGGCGTGCGCACCGGCACCCGGCACGCTCAGGCCGAGAGAACCGGCGTCGAGAACCTCCACGTGGAGGGTCCCGGTCGCCGCGCTCATGCCGCGCTCCCCGACGTGCCGACGTGCTCGCGCACGCCCGCGAACAGGTCGTCCTCGGGAAGGTTCACCGGAACGCGCGACTCGGCGAGCTCGTACTCCTCGAACGGCCACACGTCGACCTCGAGGTCGCGCGGGATCGCGAAGAAGAAGCCGTCCGGGTCGATCTGCGACGCGTGCGCGATGAGCGCGGCGTCGCGCTGCGCGTAGTAGCGCGCGACGGGCACGCGCGTCGTGACCTGGCGCTCCGGGATCTCGCGCGCCGACCGGGACTCGACCCAGTCGCCGAACGGCGACTCGAGGCCCGCGCCCTGCATCGCCTCGTGCAGCGTCCGGATCCGGTTCATCGAGAAGTCGTGGTTGTAGTACAGCTTGAGGGGTGCCCACGGCGCCGCGCCGCCCTCGCGGCGGTAGCGGTCGGGGTCTCCCGCCGCGTGGAAGGCCTCGAACGCGACCCGGTGGCACATCACGTGGTCGGGGTGGGGGTAGCCGCCCGACGGGTCGTACGTCGTCATGACGTGCGGGCGGAACTCGCGCACCAGCTCGACGAGCGGCGCGGCTGCCTCCTCGAGCGGCACGAGCCCGAAGCACCCCTCCGGCAGGGGCGGGAGCGGGTCGCCCTCGGGCAGCCCGGAGTCCACGAAGCCGAGCCACTGCTGGCGGACGCCGAGCGCCCGCGCCGCCGCCGCCATCTCCTCGCGCCGCAGCGCCCGCATCCCCTCGACGTCCGCGGGGCCCGTCCCGAAGCTCGGGTTGAGGATGTCGCCGCGCTCACCGCCCGTGCACGTGGCGACGAGCACGTCGACGCCCTCCGCCGCGTAGCGGGCCGTCGTCGCGGCGCCCTTGCTCGACTCGTCGTCCGGGTGCGCGTGCACGGCGAGGAGCCGCAACGGCTCCTGCTCGCCGTGGTCGCGGCGGGGCGTCGGTCCGGCCGTGGGATCGGCCACTGGTCCTCCCGGGATACCTCGTGCGTCTCCCGCAGACGCGCGACGTCGCGCGCCACGGCCGGGTCCCGGCCGTGCCACGGCACCCGCCGGGCTCTGCGAAGATGGTCGAGGACCATGATCCCCCACCCCGCCCACCGCCACGAACCACCCGGCGGCCGCGGCCCGGCCGTCAGCAGGACGACCGCGACGGCAGCGGACGGGCGGGCCACCGAACCAGGACACGCGACGTGACGAACGAGACCACCGCCCCCCAGCCCGCTCCCGGCACGCCCGCGCGGCCGCCCGCGGGACGGTACGGGCCGGAGCCGACGGAGCGACGACGACGCCTCGCGATCGCGGCGATCGCCGCGCTCGCCGTCGTGGGGCTCGCGATCGTCGTCGCCATCGGGGTCCGGTTCGCGAGCCAGCCGGTCCGGCACAAGCTCGTCGGGTTCGACGTCGTGAGCTCCGAGCGCGTCGACGTGACGTTCGAGGTCTCCATGGAGCCCGGCACGACCGCGGTGTGCACCGTCGACGCGCTCGCGGAGAGCCACGCGCAGGTGGGCGCCCTCGACGTGACGGTCGGCCCGGTGGACTCCCTCGAGTCGCGGTGGACCGTGAGCGTCGCCACGTCCGAGCTCGCGACGACGGGCGTCGTCGAGTCGTGCCGGGTCGTGGACTGACCCGAGGCACCCGGTTCCCTCGGACCCGTGTCGCCGGTCCGGGGCGGGCGCCCGGACCGCCGGTCCGGAGGTCGTGACCTCGTCGGCGTCGGACCGTGGGTGCCCTTTGCTATCCTGAGGGATTCCTGCGCAGGACTGCGCCCGGACGAGCCGTGCCCGTCGAGACCGACGCGACGGCCGCCGTCGGGCACCGGAGCACCGCGCGGAAGACCAGCCACATGCGCTGCCACCCGGGCAGCGTCACCGACCCGGGCAGGCAGGCGCACCGCGAGAGCTCGCGCCTCGGCTGCCCGTATCTGCACGGCCGCCCAGTTGCGGCCGTCGACCATGGAAAGGAAGGAGCGAACCGTGACCAACACCACCGTCACCTGGCTGACCCAGGAGGCGCACGACAGGCTGCAGGCCGAGCTCGCCCACCTGTCCGGCGAGGGCCGCACCGAGATCGCCGAGCGCATCGCCGCCGCGCGCGACGAGGGCGACCTCAAGGAGAACGGCGGCTACCACGCCGCGCGCGAGGAGCAGGCCAAGAACGAGGCCCGCATCCGCGAGCTCACCGAGAAGCTGCGCAACGTCCAGATCGGCACGCCGCCGGACGACGGCAAGGTCGAGCCCGGCATGGTCGTGACGGCCGAGGTCGCGGGCGACGAGATGACGTTCCTCCTCGGATCGCGCGAGATCGCGGGGACCACGGACCTCGACGTGTACTCGCCGACGTCGCCGCTCGGCGCCGCGATCGACGGCAAGTCGATCGGTGACTCGACGAGCTACACCGCACCCAACGGCAACGAGATCGCGGTGAAGATCACCGGCGCGAAGCCGTTCGAGGGCTGACGACCTCCCACGACGTCACGGGATCGCCACGACGGCCCGGTACCCCGCTCGGGTGCCGGGCCGTCGTCATACCTCGGCCGCGCAGTACGCCCCCGAGATGCGGCTCGTGTCGCTCGCGCCGTGCGTCGTGACGCCGTCCTGGCCGCGGTCGTGAACCGCTGGCGGCTCTCGCCGGGCGCGCGAGATGCCACGGCTCAGGCGGGCGACGTCCGCTCCGCCCGCTCGACGCGGTAGCCCTCGGCCCGCAGGCGAGAGACGAGCTCGTCGCAGTGTTCCGGCCCCTTCGTCTCGACCTGCATGCGCACCCACGCCTCGCCGATCGCGAGCCCGACGTCGGTCCGGTCGTGGTCGATGTGCATGACGTTCCCGCGCAGCGCGGAGACGACCTCGAGCAGCCCGGCGAGCGCGCCGGGCCGGTCGTCGAGGAGCACCTGGAGCTGGATGTACCGGCCCGCCGCGGCGAGGCCGTGGCGCACGACGCGCAGCAGGACGAGCGGGTCGACGTTCCCGCCGGAGAGCACGACGACGACAGGCCCTTCGAGCGGCGCGGCCGCCGCGGACGGGTCGGCGACGTCGAGCGCGCGCGACGCCGCGAGCAGCGCCGCCACGCCCGCCGCCCCGGCCGGCTCGACCAGGAGCTTCGCGCGCTCGGCCACCATGAGCAGCGAGCGGGAGATCTCCTCCTCGGTGACGGTGCGCACCTCGACGCCGTGACGGGCGAGGATCTCGAAGGGGACGACGCCCGGCGTGCCGACGGCGATGCCGTCCGCCATGGTCGTCGCGACGCGTGACGTCGTGGGCTCACCCGCTGCCAGGGACGCCGGGTAGGCCGCTGCACGGGCCGCCTGCACGCCGACGACGCGCACGTGCGGGGCGGCCTCGGCGAGCGTCGCCGCGATCCCCGCCACGAGCCCTCCGCCGCCGAGGGGCGCGACGACGGTCCGCACGTCGGGCACCTGCTCGAGGATCTCGAGCGCGATCGTCCCCTGGCCGGCGACGACGTCGGGGTGGTCGAACGGGTGGATGAGCACCGCGCCCGTGCGCTCCGCCTCGGCCCGCGCCGCGGCGAGCGTCGCGTCGACGTCCTCTCCCACGAGCCGGACCTCGGCCCCGTACTGCCGTGTCGCCGCGACCTTCGGCAGCGCGGCGTCGACCGGCATGTACACCACGGCGCGGATGCCCAGCAGCCCCGCGGCGAACGCGACGCCCTGCGCGTGGTTGCCCGCGCTCGCGGCGACGACGCCGCGTGCCTTCTCGTCCGCGGTCAGGCGCGCCATGCGCACGTACGCGCCGCGCACCTTGAACGACCCGGCGCGCTGCAGGTTCTCGCACTTGAGCAGCACGCGGACACCGGCCGCCTCGCTGATGGCGCGCGAGGTCTGGACAGGAGTCACCGTCGCGACGCCGTCGAGCAGGCGTGCCGCGTCCCGGACGCCGTCGAGCGTGACGTGGACCGGACCGCTCATGCGGGCGCGCCACCCGCGTCGTCGGTGCTCGTGACGGGCGAGTCCTCGTCCGTCCGGCGGTCCTCGTGCCGGCCCCCCGCCCGACGGCGGTCGGGCTCGCCCAGGTCGGCCTCGGCGCGCGCGATCACGGGCGGCTGCGGGCTCCCCCGCACGACGACGCGGTCGTCGGTCCCGAGCTCGGGGAACTTGTCGTGCCCGTGCAGGTAGAGGACCACGGTGTTGAGGACGGCGGCGATCGGCACCGCGAACAGCGCGCCGACGATGCCGGCCGCGAAGCTGCCCGCCGCGACGACGAGCAGCACCGCGACGGGGTGCAGCGAGACCGCGTGGCCCATGAGGAACGGCTGGAGGATGTGGCCCTCGATCTGCTGCACGAGCAGGACGATCGCGAGCATGATCAAGGCCTGCGGCCAGCCCTGCGCGACGAGGACGACCAGGACCGCGATCGAGCCCGTGACGATGGCACCGACGATCGGGATGAACGAGCCGACGAACACGAGGATCGCCAGCGGCAGCGCGAGGGACGGCACGAAGAACGCCGCCCCGATGCCGATGCCGACGGCGTCGACCGCGGCGACGAGGATCTGCGTGCGCGTGTAGGCGGACAGCGTGACGATGCCGCGCCGTCCCGCCTGGTGCACGCTGTCCCGCGCGCGCAGCGGGAGCAGGCCGACCGCCCACGACCAGATCGTGCGGCCGTCGAGCAGGAAGAAGAACGTGCAGAACAGCGCGATGAGCGCGCCGGCCAGCACGTGGCCCACCGTCGTCGCGGCGCCCAGGGCGCCGGAGACGATGCTGCTCTGGTTCTCGGAGAGCGCCGACTGCGCCTGGTCGAGGTAGGAGTTGAGCGTCACGGAGTCGAGCTTCAGCGGGCCGTCGGCGAGCCACGCGGTGAACTGCTGGAAGCCCTCGACCGCCTGGTCGCGCAGCTCCTGGAACCCGCTGACGATCTGCTGCCCGGCGAGCGTCACGAGCCCCGCGACGACGAGCAGGAGCCCGAGGAGCGCGACCCCGGACGCGAGCCCGCGCGACATGCCGAGCCGCCGCTGGCAGAACCGCTGCACGGGCGTGAGCAGCACCGTGAGCAGGAGCGCGACGGCGATCGGCACGACGATCACCTTGAGCTGCGTGATCACCCACAGGCTCGCCGCGACGAGCGCGCCGATGAGCAGCAGCCGCCAGGACCAGGCCGCGGCCGAGCGGACGGAACCCGGGACGGCATCCGCGCCGACGGGGCCGGGCGGAAGGGGCGCCGGGTCGGGTCCGGCCGGACGGTCGTGCTGGTCGGTCTGCGCGCTCACAGCGCAACACTAGGTGAGCGCTCCGCCCGATGCCGTCGACCGCACCGCGCGTCGCCACGATCTCCACCAGCGAGGGGAATCCCGCCGAGGTAGAGCCCTGGTCCGCGAGGTAGAGCCCTGGTCCGCGAGGTAGAGCCCTGGTCATCCGACCATGGCTCTACCTCGGCGACCAGGGCTCTGTCTCGGCAGCCCGGGCTCCCGCTCGACGGTGCGGGTGCGGGGCGGGCGGCGGTACGGGTCAGGACAGCGCGCGGTCGAGGTCGGCGATCAGGTCCTCGACGTCCTCGATGCCGACGGAGAGGCGGACGAGGTCGTCCGGCACCTCGAGGGCCGTGCCGGCGACGGAGCCGTGCGTCATGCGCCCCGGGTGCTCGACGAGCGACTCGACGCCGCCCAGCGACTCGGCGAGCGTGAACACCTGCGTGCGCCCGCACACGTCGAGCGCCTTCGCCTCGCTGCCCACGCGGAACGACACCATGCCGCCGAACCCGCTCATCTGGCGCGCCGCGACCTCGTGGCCCAGGTGCGACGCGAGGCCCGGGTAGATCACCTGCGTCACGGCGGGGTGCTGCTCGAGGAACGCCGCGACGGCCGCGGCGTTGGCCTGGTGCCGGTCCATGCGCACCGCGAGCGTCTTGAGCCCGCGCAGCGTGAGCCACGCGTCGAACGGTCCCGCGACGGCTCCCGAGGCGTTCTGGTGGAAGCCCACCGCGCCCGCGACGTCGGTCCCGCCCGCCGGCGACACGAGGCCGCCCGGGAGCTGCGCGCCGACGGCGACGACGAGCGCTCCCCCGACCACGTCCGAGTGCCCCCCGACGTACTTGGTCGTCGAGTGCACGACGACGTCCGCGCCGAGCGCGAGCGGCTGCTGCAGGTACGGCGTCGCGAACGTGTTGTCCACGACGAGCAGCGCGCCGGCCTCGTGCGCGATCTCCGCGAGCGCAGCGATGTCCGAGATCCCGAGCAGCGGGTTCGTCGGCGTCTCGACCCACACGACCTTCGTCGCCCCCGGCCGCACGGCGGCACGCACCGCGTCGAGGTTCGCGAGGTCCGTGAGGTCGACAGGGGTGTGCTCGATCCCCCACGGGCCGAACACCCGGTGGACGAGCCGGTACGTGCCGCCGTACGCGTCGTTCGGGAACACGACGTGGTCCCCCGGGCGCAGCACGGCGCGCAGGAGCGTGTCCTCCGCGGCCAGCCCGGACGCGAAGGCGAACCCGCGCGCGGCGGGCGACCCGTCCGCCGTCGGGCCCAGACCTCCGGACTCCGCGGCCGCGAGCGCTTCCTCGAGCGCCGTGCGCGTCGGGTTGGCGGAGCGCGAGTACTCGTAGCCGCCCCGCAGGCCGCCGACGCCGTCCTGCTTGTAGGTGGACACCTGATGGATGGGCGGGACGACGGCGCCCGTCGTCGGGTCCGGGTCCTGGCCCGCGTGGATGGCGCGGGTGGAGAAGCCGGTCGTGGTCCAGTCGGGGTGCTCGGTCGGGGTGCTCACCGTCCCAGACTACGGTCGTCGCCCAGGGGCGGCCCCGCGGTGGCCGCGGCCCGCGGTGGCGCGGCCCGACGGCGCGCGGCACGGTGGGAGCACCAGGGCACCGACCGGTCGCGACCGGTGGTGCCCGCGACGTGGACGGAGGCACGGATGAGGATCGACCTCGACGGCAGGACGGCGCTCGTCACCGGCTCGGCGCAGGGCATCGGGCTGGCCATCGCCCGGACGCTCGCGGGGTGCGGCGCGAGCGTCGTGGTGAACGGGCGGTCGCCGGAGACGTCGGAGCGCGCCGCGGACGACGTGCGCGAGCACGTGCCCGGCGCGCACGTGCTGGGCGTCGCGGCGGACCTCGCGACCGACGAGGGCACCGCGGCGATGCTCGAGGCGGTGCCGCGCGTCGACGTGCTCGTGAACAACCTCGGCATCTTCGAGAGCGCAGACCCGCTGGAGATCGACGACGCCACGTGGCGCCGCTTCCTCGAGGTGAACGTCCTAACAGGCGTGCGCCTCACGCGCGCCTACCTGCCCGGGATGATGGACCGCGGCTGGGGTCGCGTGCAGTTCATCGGGAGCGACTCCGCGGTGGCGATCCCGGCGGAGATGATCCACTACGGCGTGACGAAGACGGCGCTGCTCGGCGTCTCGCGCGGGTTCGCCAAGGCGGCCGCGGGCACGGGCGTGACGGTGAACAGCGTGCTCGCCGGGCCGACGCACACGGGCGGGGTCGAGACCTTCGCCCGGAGTCTCGTCGGGGACGACCTGCCCTGGGACGAGGCGCAGCGCGTCTTCATGCGCGAGCACCGGCCGAGCTCCCTGCTGCAGCGGCTTATCGAGCCCGAGGAGATCGCGCACATGGTCGCGTACCTGGCGTCGCCGCTCGCGTCCGCGACGACGGGCGCGGCCGTCCGCGTGGACGGCGGGTACATCGACGCGATCGTCCCGTGAGACGCCCGGCGGAGTGCTCAGGGCGCGCCGCCGGGGCCGGAACACTCTCCGGCCGCGCCGCGTTCTACCCCGTGCCAGGACGATGCGTCGTGGGCCAGCGCCCCGGTCGTCCCGGTCTTTTCAGGAGGTAAGCGATGAACTCGATCTTCGACGCGATCTTCGGCTCGTCCGGCAAGACGACGATGGTCGCCCCGGAGGAGACGCTCCCCGGGCGTCAGTCCCCCGTCCTGCAGACGCCGCGCCCGCACACCGTGCTCGGGACGTCGATCACCGGCCCCTGGCCCGAGGGCACACGCGTGCTCTACCTCGCGATGGGCTGCTTCTGGGGTGCCGAGGAGATCTACTGGCAGGTGCCGGGCGTGGTGAGCACCGCCGTCGGGTACATGGGCGGCACGACGCCGAACCCCACCTACGAGGAGGCGTGCAGCGCCCGCACGGGCCACACCGAGACGGCGCTCGTGGCGTACGACCCGGCGAAGGTCTCCGAGGAGGAGCTCCTCAAGATCTTCTGGGAGCGCCACGACCCGACGCAGGGCTACCGCCAGGGCAACGACGTCGGCACCCAGTACCGGTCGGCCGTGTACTGGACGAC
This sequence comes from Cellulosimicrobium sp. PMB13, assembly GCF_051294865.1. Taxonomy (NCBI): domain Bacteria; kingdom Bacillati; phylum Actinomycetota; class Actinomycetes; order Micrococcales; family Promicromonosporaceae; genus Cellulosimicrobium; species Cellulosimicrobium sp. PMB13. The sequence goes on from NZ_CP145910.1 coordinate 4,215,480, forward strand.
GCCCGAGCAGGAGGCCGCGGTTCGCGGGACGGCCGAGCGCTACGGGAAGGTCCTCGAGGCGAAGGGCTACGACCCGATCACGACCGAGATGCGCCCCGCGTCCGAGGCGGGCCCGTTCTACTACGCCGAGGACTACCACCAGCAGTACCTCGATAAGAACCCGAACGGCTACCGCTGCCACGCGACCACCGGGGTCCCGTTCCCCGACGCCGCGTAGTCGATGCCGCGCGGTCACCCAGACCTGAGAAGCCGCTCCGGATCCGTACGGATCCGGAGCGGTTTCTCACTTCTCGACAGCGTGACCGTCGTGCGCAGGGCCGGTCAGCGCCCACGACGGCGGCGCGCGGTTGAGACCTGCCGAGCGGATGCCGGCTGTCCGGAGCCGTGACTAGATGGAGGGCATGACCTCCCTCCCCCCACTCACGTCCCAGGACGGCACCACGATCCCCGCGATCGGCTTCGGCACGTACTCGCTGCGGGGGGCGGGCGGCGCGGAGACGGTGGTGCGGGCGATCGAGGCGGGATACCGGCTGATCGACTCGGCGTTCAGCTACGAGAACGAGGGTGCGGTAGGCGCCGCCGTGCGGCAGTCGTCGGTGCCGCGCGACGAGGTGCTCGTGACGTCGAAGCTGCCCGGGCGGTACCACGCCTACGACGACGCCGTCCGTGCCGTCGAGGAGTCGCTGTTCCGCACGGGTCTGGACCAGCTCGACCTCTACCTGGTCCACTGGCCGAACCCGCGGTCCGGGCGCTACGTCGAGGCCTACGAGGCACTCGTCGCGTGCCGCGAGCGCGGGCTGGTCCGTCACGTCGGGGTGTCCAACTTCCTGCCCGACCACCTGGACACGGTCATCGCGGCGACGGGCGTGACACCCGTCGTGAACCAGGTGGAGCTGCACCCCTACTTCCCGCAGGCGAACCAGCGCCACGCGGACGCGGAGCGCGGCGTCGTCACACAGGCGTGGAGCCCGCTCGCCCGGGCGGGCGAGCTCCTCACCGACCCGGTCGTCCTCGCCGTCGCCGCGGCCCACGGGGTCTCTCCGGTGCAGGCGGTCCTGCGCTGGCACGTGCAGCTGGGCGTCGTGCCGATCCCCAAGGCGTCGTCGCCCGAGCGGCAGCGCGAGAACCTCGACGTCTTCTCCTTCGAGCTGTCGACGCACGAGATGAACGCGCTCACGGGTCTCGCGCGCGTCGACGGGCGCACCAACGGCCAGGACCCGGCGGCCTACGAGGAGCTCTGAGCCGAGCCGTTCGAGGCAGCACGGTCGATCCGCCGCTGCTCCGCGACCGGACCGCTCAGGCCCGCATGCCGAAGAGCACGCGCGTGACGCGCGTGCGGCGCACGGCCAGGTCGTACACGACCAGCAGCAGGCCGAGGGACACCGCGACGATCACGCCGAGCTTCACGACCGCGGGTGCCTGCCACCCGACCACGGGATACGCGACGGCGACGACGATCGGCTGGTGGAGCACGTAGAGCGGGAGGACGGCCGCGCCGAGGTACGCCCCGGCCCGACGCCGCCAGCCGGCCCCCGCGGCCGGGTCGCCCTCGCCCACCGGTGCCATCGGCGCCGTAGGTGCCGCCGGTGCCGCGGGTCCCAGCTTCTCCGGCTGCTCCAGGCCCCGAGCGAGGCGCCGGCGTGTCCCCCACCGGTCGAGCAGGCCGAGGATCGCGAGGACCCAGCACCACCCCGCGAGACCGTAGAGCGCGCGGAAGAGGACGGCCGGCCGGCCCGGCGCGGTGAACGCCGCGATCTCGTCCGCAGGTCCGAGGAACAGCGCCATCCCCAGAGCGAAGACGCCGAGGCCGACCAGCCCGGCGAGCCCCGCGTCGCGGCGCACGGCGGCGCGGAAGCGCTCGTCCGACGAGATCGCGAACCCGGCGAGGAAGAAGACGAGGTACGCCCAGCGGCTCCACGCGGCGAACCCCTCCTCGAGCTCGTGCACCGCACACACCGCGGCGACGAGCACGCCCGGGACGAGCACCGCGCCCCGGCGTCGCGACGCCCGGGCGAGCCGTTCGCGCGTGCGGCGCGCGACGTCGTCGGGCACGAGGCGCACGACGGCCGCGAGCGTGAACGACCACGTGAGCAGCAGGACGACGAACCACAGGTGTCCCGTCTCGAAGTGCTCGCCGTCGAGGAGGAACGGGACGTCGCCGGGCTCGAACCGCACGGCGAAGAAGTGCGGCCAGTAGGCGAGGTAGCTCTCGGCGAGCACCGGGTCCGCGTCCGGGTCCGCGCGCAGCCGCAGCCACTGCGGCACGGGGACCAGCAGGACGAGCGCCACGAGCAGCGGCACGCCGAGGCGCAGGAGGCGCTCGCGCGCGAACGCTCCCGGGGTGCGGCTGCGCAGCGAGTACCACGCACCGGCCCCCGCGACGGCGAAGAGCAGCGGCATCGCCCACACGACGACGGGCGCGGCCAGGTACGTCGTCACGCTCGTCGTGTCGTCGTTCTTCACGTAGAAGTCGTCGGAGGCGTCGAACACGAGCGCCGCGTGGAAGAGCACCAGGCCCACCACGACGAGGGCGCGCACCGCGTCGAGCTCGCCGCGCCGGACCGGGCGTCGCTCCACACGTCGCATCATGGCACCGTGTGCACGTGACGTCCTCCCCCGGCCCCGGCCCGTCCACCAGCAGCGCTGCCGTGCCCGACGCCGCCCTGCCGCCCTGGGCCGTCGGCTCACCCGCGCGGCTGCTCGCCGCCGCGCTCGTGTCGCTGTCCGCGGTGCTGCTCTTCGCGGTCCACGTGCGCCCGCTCGGCTACGTCCCGCTCGTGCTGGGCGTCGCGCTGGGCTGGGCGGTCGACCGCGTGCTCGGGCGCGACCTCGCGCTGATCGGCGTGGGTCTGGCGATCATCTCGGCGATCTCGCTCGAGGCGGACCTGTCGGACGCGGGCATGGCGCGGTTCACCGTCGCGCTGTCGCTGGCCGTGCTCGTGCCGTGGGCGCTGTCGCGGTTCGCGTTCCACGACCGGACGATCACCTTCCCGGTCGCGACCGGGCGCCGCTGGTCGCGCGGCCAGATCGTGTACCTCGCGGTGGTCGTCGTGGCCGGCTACCTCATCCTGCCGTTCTACTTCATCGGCTCGGGGGCCTACCGGAACTGGCCGGAGGTGACGGGCGGGGCCGAGATCGCGCGGTTGTTCGTCGGCGTGAACGCCGTCGGGATCTGGGACGAGCTGTTCTTCATCTGCGTCGTCTTCGCCCTCCTGCGCAAGCACTTCGGGCTGTGGACGGCGAACCTGCTCCAGGCGGCGGTGTTCGTCTCGTTCCTCTGGGAGCTCGGCTACCGCGAGTGGGGCCCGCTCCTGACCATCCCCTTCGCGCTCGTGCAGGGCTGGATCTTCTCCTGGAGCAAGTCGTTCACGTACGTCGTCGCCGTGCACCTCCTGTTCGACCTCGTGGTGTTCGCCGTGCTCGTGCACGCCCACCACCCCGAGCTGTTCGACGTGTTCGTCACCGCGCCCCGCTGAGGACCCGCGCTCGGCGGCCGGTGCTCACCAGGGGCGCGCGACGAGCAGGCGCCGGACGCCGCTGACCCGGCACGCCGCGTGCACGGCGGCCGTCGCCGGGCCTCCCAGCACGAGCGTCGTCGCGACCACGACGGCCACGCCGACCGCGGCGCCCGCGACGACGTCGTGCGGGAAGTGCGCGCCCTGGGCGACGCGCGCCACGCCCACGGACACCGCGAGGACGACCGGCAGCACGACCCACACCACGACGTCGACCGGTCGCGCGACGACCGCGTGGCGTGGCGTCCGCCCGCCGAGGGAGCGCACGGCCGGTGCCCCCGCGACGACGACCGCCGCGGCGAGCGCGAACGCGATCGCCGTGTGGTTGCTGGGGAACGACCAGTCCCCCGGCGCCGGGCAGTGCGCGACCTCGACGAGCTCCCAGCACCCGCGCGGCTGCCGCACCACGGACTTCACGAGCTCGCTCGCCCCGTAGGCGAGGACGGCGCCCACGCCTGCCGTGAGCGTCGTCGCCACGGCGGCGTGACCGTCGTGCCGCGAGCGCAGGAGCACGACGCCGCACAGCGCGAGGAGCACGAGCACGCCGCCCTCCGCGACGAGGCCCGTCCACGGCAGGTCGCCCGTCCGGGCGGTCAGCGCGACGTACAGGGCCTCGCTCGGGCCGCGCAGCAGGAGTGCCACCACCACGACGAGCGCCGCACCACCCAGCCACGCCAGGGCCCGGGGGGCGACGTGCTGCGGGCCGGGGGCGCCGGCGTCGGGCGGTGTGTCGTCCGGGTGCAGGACACGGTCGAGGACGGACGCGGGACGGGACGAGTCGGGCGGGATCACCGGTCGAGGGTAGACAGGTGAACAGGAGATGAACATCAGCCCTCGGTCGGACGTCGGACGTGTCGCCGCACGACCGAGGGCGGACCGTCGCGGTGCTACTCCTGCGGGTCGAGCGGCGGCACGTAGAACGCGGTCGTCGCCGCGACGCGCGCCGCGACGGTCTTCTCGTCCAGGCCGTCCGCCGCGGCCAGGGCGGCGCCCCACGACTCGCTGCTCGCGGTGTTGAACGCCCGCACGGCGGGGTCGGTCGCGAGGGTCTCGGGGTCGATCGCGCCCTCGACACCCTCGAGATGGAGGGCGAGGCCGAGGAGGGCGCCGTCCCAGCCGACGCCGACCGCGCCCGGGCCGAACTGGTCCCACATCTCCGGCGGGGTCACGGCGGTGTGCTCGAGCGTGAGCCGCGTCCCGTCGCCGTCGGGCTCGAGGCGGACGTCCACGATCGACGAGTCGTCCGGGCCCGCCGGCCCCATGACCCACGTGAGCTGCAGGTGACGCGGGGCGTCGCACACGCGGATCTCGCCGCCCGCGTTGCCCTCCGTCTGGTAGGTGCCCCCGACGCGCAGGTCGCCGCTCACGGGCAGGAACCAGCGCGAGACGCGCTCGGGGTTCGTCACGGCGTCCCACACGTCGTCGACGGCGGCCCGGTACGACCGCGTGAGGCTGACGACGCGCGCCTCCCCCGCGGGGAGCGTCCCGCTCCCGACGGTGCGTCGCACCGTCTCCAGCTCGGCGATGAGGTCCTTCATCCTGTCCTCCCGGTGGTGTCGGTGTCGTGCTTCTCGTCGACGGCCCGCCGTGCGCGAGCGCCGCGCGCGAGCTCGGTGCCGAGCGCGTCGAGCCGCTGCTCCCAGAACCGCCGGAGCCCGGCGGCCCAGTCCTCGACCTCACCGAGCGGCTCGGGGTCGAGCGCGTAGAGGCGTCGCGTCCCCTCGGCGCGTACTGTCGCGAACCCGCTCGTGCGCAGGATCCGCAGGTGCTGGGAGACGGCCGGCTGGCTGATGGCGAACTCCTGCCCCACGAGCGCGACGACCTCGCCCGCGGACCGCTCACCCTCGGCGAGGTGCTCGAGGATGCGGCGGCGGACAGGGTCGCCCAGGACGTCGAACGCTTCCACCTCTCCACTATGGAAGCGGTTGCTTATATAAGTCAAGCCCTATGCGATCGGATTGCCGAGTGATGCACGCCCGCGCGAACGATGCACTCCTCCGTGCACCTCTCGGACGGGAGTGCGTCGCTCGGCGCCGCGACCAGAGGTCAGCGACCTCGACTGCTCCCGCGCTTCCCGCCGCCCCCCTTGCCCGAGCCGCCCTTTCCTGCGCCCTTGCCCGAGCCGCCCTTCCCGTGACCACCGCCCCTGGTCTGGGCACGCTTTCCGCCGCTCCCCGCGCCGGCCTTCCCGCCGCTCCGCGTACCGGAGCCGGCCTTCCCGCCACTCCGCGCACCCGAGCCGGTCTTCCCGCCGCCCCGGGACGCGCCGCGCGTCCCGCTGTCCCCGGCCGCGTGGTCCGACGACGCGGCGTCGGGCACCGGGGAGCGGCCCCGCGAGCTATTGACGGTCCGGCCGCGGACGATGCCCACCATCTCCTCGACGAGGTCGTCGTCCCGCTCCGCCAGCCAGGCGAGCGCGACGGGAGCCGATGGCGCGCCGTCGAGCCGCCGGTGCACGACGTCCTTGCGGTGGTGCAGCCGCGCGAGCGACTGCGGGACGACGAGGACACCCACCCCGGCCGCCACGAGGACCACGGCGTCGGCCGTCGTGGCGGGGCGCTCGACCGCCACGACCCCGGGCGGCGAGGGGGCGTCGACCGCGGCCCCCGGCTCGCCCGCCCACGGGACGACGTCGTCGAGCGGCCGCTGCAGGACGTCGTCGGCGAGGTCGTCGAGCGCGACCGGCTCGTCGGGGTCGAGCGCTGCGAGCAGGTGGTCGCGCGAGACGACGACGACGGGCGTCTCCTCGTAGAGCGGGATCGCCGCGAGGACGTCCTTGTCGACCGGCGGACGCAGGAGCGCGGCGTCGGCCTCGCCGTCCCGCAGCACGCGCTCGGCGTCGCCCGCCTCGGCCGCGACGAGGTCGAGCGGCACGTCGGGGTGCCGCTCGCGCCACGTGCGCACCCACTTCGCCGGGGTCGCCCCCGGGACGTACGCGAGCCGGAAGCGGGGGCGGCCCTGCGCGGCGGCGTCGTGCTCGCGTTCCGCACCGTCGTCGCCCTCGGGGGCCGCTCCGCCGTCACCCTCGGAAATTGCTTCGCTGTCGCCCTCGGGGAGCGCTCCGCTGTCGTCCGCAGGCGTCACGCCGGTGTCGTCGTCCACCCGACCACCCTAGGTCCGACGGCGACCTGCGACCGGACCGAGCTGGTACCGGGCGCGCGACCTGCCGACGACCAGGCGACCACCCAGGCGACGACGAGACCGGAGCGGGTTCGACCGGGCGGTCCGACCCGCCCGGAGGACATACCCTGGGCGCATGAGCCCGAAGCACTCCGCGCAGTCGATGAAGCCCGCCACGGCGGCCAAGAAGCTCGGGGTGTACCTGCCCGCGACGCCCGAGGAGTTCCGGGCGAGGGAGACCACGCGCGCCGAGCTCGAGGAGCTCGAGAAGAACCCGCCGGAGTGGCTCGCCGACCTGCGCCGCAACGGCCCGCACCCTCGGCCCGTCGTCGCCGGGCGCCTCGGCGTCTCCATCTCGGGTCTGACGCGCGGCGGGCTGACGGAGCCCCTGACCACGGAGCAGATCGACGAGCTGCGCCAGGACCCTCCGGCGTGGCTCGCCCAGGAGCGCGAGATCCTGAAGAAGGTGCGCGCCGAGGAGGAGCGTCTCGCCGCGCAGCAGTCCCGCAAGGCCTGAGCCCGGTCACCACCGCGTCCGGGTCGGCACACCTGTCGGCCAGGTCCGCCCGTCGACGCGGGCGGCGTCGATCGCCGGTCCTCTCGACCGTCAGGCGCTCCCCGCCGCGCGGTCCGTGTGGCCGAGCGACAGGTCCGGGGCCACGGCGTCCCGCACGCGGCGTTTGAGGTCGGGGATCTCCGGGAACCCGCCGTCGGCCTTGCGGTCCCAGAGCAGGACCGGGCCGTCCCCGGCGTCGAGCGTGACCCGGAACACGCCGTCCGTCCCCGGCACGAGGGCGACCTCGCCCAGCCGGGTCCGGAAGGTCTGGAGCAGCTCCTGCGCGACCCACGCGGCACGGAGCAGCCAGCGGCACTGCGTGCAGTACTCGACCGCCACGCGCGCCGTCCCCCGCGGCACGACCATGGAGGGCTCTACGGGCTCGTCGGCAGGCAGGGGCGGGGCGGCGGCGTCCGTCATGGCGCCCAGCCTAGGCACGGGGCCGCGTCGTCACGTGCCGCGCTCGGCGGGCAGCCGGCCGGACGCGACCGCGGTCTCGAGGGCGGCGTAGTCCTTCTCGACGACGTCGGCGTACGCGCGGGACCAGCGCGCCATGGCGTCGTCGAACGCGTCGGAGCGGCCCAGGTAGCCGAGCGCGACACGTGCGCCCGGGGACTGGCTGTGGGCGCGCGCGAGGACGCGACCGCACAGCTCGCCGTACCGCGTGAGCTGGTGCGGGGCGAGACGGTCCAGCTCGACGGACCCCTTCATGTCGCGGAACTGCCGCCAGAAGAAGTCCATGCGTGGCCGCCCGGTGCGCTCGGGCGCCTCGACGGCGACCCAGCCGAGGAACGGGTCCGAGTGCGCCTGGAGGATCCGTTGCGCGGCCACGACACGCCGCCCCTGGGAGTGCACGGCCCCGGCGGCGGCGGCGAGACCGGACGGCAACGCGTCCGGCATCCCGCCGTACCGGGACAGGACGGAGGTCGCCGCCTCCTTGACCTGGAGGATGAGCGGCTCCCCCGACGGTCCCTCGAGCAGGAGGATGTAGCAGCGCGTGCCGACGCTGCCGACGCCCACCACGCGCAGCACGAAGTCGACCAGCTCGAACTGCCCGAGCAGGAGCCGCACGTCGGCGCGCAGCGGGTCGCGATAGGCCTCGAAGAGGGTGGTCAGCTCCTCGACGGTCGCGACGTCGACATGCTGCGTCACGGGGGGCTGGTCGACGATCCGCGGACGGCCGTCCGCGGTGCGGGCGGTGATCTTCTGCACCACCTGCTCCGACGTGCGCCGGCGGGCCTTGCGCACCGTGCGACGCATCTCCTCCCGCCCCTCCTTGAGCAGGAGCGGTTCGATCGTGTCGGTGTCCACCTGGAACGCGAAGCGCTCGAGGGCGCTGCGCGCGAACAGGTCGGAGAGCGCCTCGCGGTAGCCCCGCACCGACTGCCGCGCGGCCTCGCCGCACTGCTCCTCGGACATGCCCTTGTCCCGGCCGCCCACGTACAGGCTCGCGGCGAGCCGCTTGACGTCCCACTCCCACGGCGCGTCGCAGGCCTCGTCGAAGTCGTTGAGGTCGAACACGACCCGCCGCTCGGGGGACGCGAACAGGCCGAAGTTCGACACGTGCGCGTCGCCGCACGCGACGACGTGGACGCCCGACCGGGGGCCGTCGCGCAGGTCGTGCGCCATGGTCGCGGCCGTGCCGCGGTAGAACGCGAACGGCGACTCGAGCATGCGTCCGATGCGGAGCGGCACGAGCTCTTGCAGCCGGTCGCGGTTCTGCTCCTCGAGGATCGCGACGGGGTCACGTTCCGGCAGCACGAGCGTGCCCTGGCTGCGACGCGGGGCGCGGTCACGCAGCGCCTGGCCAGCAGCGCGAGACTCGGCGAGCGTCCTCGGCACGTCCATGGGTCGCCTCCTCCTGAGGACCTGCACGCACGCTAGCGCGGGACGCGCCGCGCCGCGCTGCGTAGGTCGGCAGTGCGCGAGACTGGGCGTCGTGACGACCTCGCCCGTGGACCCTTCCGACCTCGACGACCTGCTCGCCCGGCTCCGCACCGACGACGACGGGCCGCGCCGCGAGGACTCCCCCGTCGCCGTGGACGCCGCGGACCGACTCCTGCTCGACGAGGCGGCCCCGTGGCTCGCGGCGGCGGGTGCGGGCGAGGTCGCCGTCGTCGACGACCGGTTCGGGGCGCTCACGCTCGGCGCCGGTGCCCTGGTCGGGCGGCCGTCCGCAGGGGTGACGGCGGACGAGCCGGGGCGCGCAGCCGGCGTCGTGCGCGTGCACCAGGACGCGTGCACCGCCGAGGCGGCGCTCGTGGCGAACGCGGCGGCGACCGGGCGGCACGGCACCTTCGAGCAGCACGCGCTGGGTCCGGGGCTCCTCGCGGGGGCGCGCGTCGTCCTGCTGCGACTCCCCCGCGGGCTCGCCGCCCTGCGCGAGGTCGCGGAGCACGTCGCACGCGAGGCCGACCCCGGGGTCGTCCTGCTCGCGGGCGGTCGCGTCAAGCACATGACGCCCGCCATGAACGCGGTGCTCGGCGAGTCCTTCGCCGACGTGCGCGCGAGCCTCGCGCGCGGCAAGTCCCGCGTCCTCGTCGCGCGGTCCCCTCGGGCGCCCGACGCCGGGACCCCCTTCACCTACCCCGTCACCGTCGACCTGTCCGACATCGGCCTCGCGGTCGCTGCGTACGGCGCGGCGTTCGCCGGCGCGAGCCTCGACCTCGGCACGCGGTTCCTGCTCGCCCAGCTCGACGAGGCGTTCTCGGGCGGCGCTGCGGCGGGCGGCGCGACGTCCGCGACGTCGGGCGGCGCGGCGGTCAACCGAGCGGGCGAGCCGCGGGACGTCGTCGACCTGGGCTGCGGGACGGGGATCCTTGCGGTCTGGGCCGCGCGGCGCTGGCCGGACGCGCAGGTCGTCGCGGCCGACCGCTCGGACGCGGCGGTGCGGTCGGCCGCGCTCACGGCGCACGCGAACGGCGTGGGCGACCGCGTGCGCGTCGTCCGGGATGACGCGGGCGCCTCCCTCGCGGACGCGAGCGCCGACGTCGTGCTGCTCAACCCGCCGTTCCACGAGGGGGCGGCACTGCGGACGGACGCCGCGCACCGGATGTTCGCGGCGGCGGGCCGCGTGCTGCGGCCGGGCGGCGAGCTGTGGTGCGTCGCGAACTCCCACCTGCGCCACCGGCCGGCGCTCGAGCGCGCGGTCGGCCCGACCGTCCAGGTCGGGCGTGACCGGCGCTTCACCGTCACGCGGTCGCTCCGGAACACCGCGAGATAGCGACGCCCGGCACCGCAGTGCGCCAGACGTCGCCGTCTCGCCCGGTTCGTCGCCCTCTCGCGGAGGCCTACTGGACGTCGACGACGTCCACCACGAACACGAGCGTGTCCGTGCCGCCGATGCCTGCCTGCGGCACGCCGCGCTGGCCGTAGCCGTGCTCCGGCGGGATGGACAGGAGCACGCGCGAGCCGACGTTCTGCCCGACGAGGCCCTTGTCCCAGCCGCCGATGACGGCACCGACGCCGATCGGGAACGCGATGGTGTCACCGCGGTCGTAGGAGTTGTCGAACACCTGGCCGCCCCACGTCTGGCCGAGGTAGTGGACGACGATGTTGCGCCCGGAGGTGACGGCGGGGCCGTCGCCCTCGGAGAGCACGACGACCTGCAGGCCGTCGGGCGCTCCGGTCTCCGGGAAGGTCAGGGTCGGCTTGTCGCCGAAGGAACCCGAGGCGGAGGGCAGAGCGGTCTGCTCGGCGGGCTGGTCGGTCACGAGGATGCCTCTCGTCGGTGAGCTGGGGTGTGCCGCGTGCACGCGGCCCGTCCACCTTACGCGGCGCTGTCGTGGGGCGGCTCGGGAAGCCGGCGGAACAGGCCCTTGCCAACCGTGGCTAACGGTATTAGCCTGAAGGCTATGACACTGCGCCCCGCATCACCGGTCGTCCGCCACCTGCCGCGACCCGCCGGACAGCTCGCCTACACCGACGAGGGCGCCGGCCCGCTCGTCGTCGCGGTCCCCGGCATGGGCGACCTGCGCGCCACGTACGACGACGTCGTGCCCGCCCTCGTCGCGGCAGGCCATCGCGTCGTCGTCATGGACCTGCGCGGGCACGGCGACAGCGACACGACCTTCGCGACGCACGGTGACGAGGCGACCGCGTCGGACTACGTCGCGCTCGTCGAGCACCTCGACGCCGGGCCTGCCGTCCTCCTGGGCAGCTCGATGGCGGCCTCGGCCGCCGTGATCGCCGCCGCGGAGCGGCCGGACCTGGTGCGCGGGCTCGTGCTCCTCGACGGGTTCCTGCGCGAGCCGGCTGGGCCCGCGAAGCAGCGTGCGATGCGCCTCCTGTACCGCGCGCTGTTCGCGCGACCGTGGGGCGCCGCGGTCTGGGCCTCCTTCTACGGGACGCTCGTCAAGGGCCGTCGTCCCGCACGGCTCGCCGCGCACCAGGCCGCGATCCGCGCGAACCTCTCCGAGCCGGGCCGGCTCCGCTCGTTCCGGCACCTGACCCTGCAGCTCGACCACTCGGTCGTGGAGCCGCACGTCGCCCGCGTCCAGGCGCCCACGCTCGCGATCTTCGGCGCGCTCGACCCCGACTACACCGACCCGGCGGCCGAGGCCGCGTGGGCGGAGGAGTCCCTGGGGGCGACGACGCTCGTCCTGCCCGACGTCGGCCACTACCCCCAGCTCCAGGCGCCCGAGGACGTCGTGGCGGCCGTCCTCCCGTTCCTCGCCGGGCTGCCCGGCACGGCGGCCGTGCGCGCGGCCGGCCAGGAGGATGAGCGCACTGCCGGCGCGCGGGAAGCGCGGAGCGGCGACCGTGGCTAGGGCCGGGCTGTCGCGCGACGCGGTGGTCCGGATCGCGCTCGACCTCGTCGACGGCGGCGGCACGACCGGGTTCGCCGACCTCTCGCTCGCGAAGGTCGCGGCGCAGGCCGGCGTCGCGACGCCCAGCCTGTACAAGCACGTCGCGTCGCTGGCCGAGCTGCGGCGCGAGGTCTCGGTCGTGTGCGTCGAGGACCTCACCCGGGCGATGACCGACGCGACGGTCGGGCTCTCCGGTGCCGACGCCGTCGTCGCGCTGGCCCACGCGATCCGCGACGTCGCACGCGCCCGCCCGGGCCGGTACGCGGCGTCACAGGTCGCGCCCGACCCCGACGACCCCTCCGCCGCACCGCTCGCCGAGGCGGCGGCCCGGAGCGTGCAGGTCGTCGCCGCCGTGCTGCGCGGCTTCGACCTGCCGCCCGACCGCACGATCGACGCGATCCGCTCGCTGCGTGCGAGCGTGCACGGCTTCGTCCACCTCGAGCTCGGCGGGGGCTACCGCCTCCCGGACGACCTCGACGCGAGCTTCACCACCCACGTCGCGATGATCCTCACCGGCCTCGAGCACCTGCGCGGTCGTCCCTGACCCCTCTGGGCAACCGTCGAGCACGGGGTTCGCCACCGATTCCCTGCGGATCCGGTGGCAGACCCCGTGCTCGAGGGTGGACAGCCCCGTGGTCGACGGTGCGTCAGGTCGCGAGGAAGCCCAGGAGGTCGTGGCGCGTGAGCACGCCCGCGGGGTCGCCGTCCTCGACGACGAGCAGCGCGTCGGCGTCGTGCAGGGCCTCGCGGATCGCCTCGACGCCCTCGCCCGCCCCGATGAGCGGGAACCGCGGCTCCATGTGCTTGTCCACGCGGTCGGCGAGCGACGCACGCCCCGAGAAGACGGCGTCGAGCAGCTCGCGCTCGCTCACCGACCCCGCGACCTCGCCGATCTTCACGGGCGGCTCCGCACCCACGACCGGCATCTGCGAGACGCCGTACTCGCGCAGGATCTCGATCGCGTCGCGCACCGTCTCGTTGGGGTGGGTGTGCACGAGGTCGGGCAGGCGCCCGTCCTTCGCCCGCAGCACGTCGCCCGCCGTGACGCCCTCTTCCGCAGGCAGGAACCCGTACGACCGCATCCACGCGTCGTTGAAGATCTTCGACATGTAGCCGCGGCCGCTGTCGGGCAGCAGCACGACGATCACCGCACGCGCCGCGGCCTCGGGGTCCTCGTCCTGGAGCCTGCGCGCGAGCCGCAGCGTCGCCTCGACCGCCATGCCGCACGAGCCCCCGACGAGCAGCCCCTCCTCGCGCGCGAGCCGTCGGGTCATGGCGAAGGAGTCGGCGTCGCTCACGGCGATGACCTCGTCGGGCACCGCGGGGTCGTACGCGTCGGGCCAGAAGTCCTCGCCCACGCCCTCGACGAGGTACGGCCGTCCGTCGCCGCCCGAGTACACCGAGCCGGCCGGGTCCGCGCCGACGACGCGCACCCGCCCGCCGTCGGACTCCGCGCGGTCGGCCGAGGCTTCGTGGAGGAACCGTCCGGTCCCGGTGATCGTCCCGCCCGTGCCGACACCGGTGACGAAGTGCGTGACCCTGCCGTCGGTGTCCGACCAGATCTCGGGCCCGGTCGACTCGTAGTGCGACAGCGGCCCGTTCTGGTTGGCGTACTGGTTGGGCTTCCACCCGCCCGGGATCTCCTGCACCAGCCTGTCGGAGACGGAGTAGTAGGAGTCGGGGTGGTCCGGCGCCACGGCCGTGGGCGTCACGACGACGCGCGCCCCGTACGCGCGCAGGACGTCGCGCTTGTCCTGGCTCACCTTGTCGGGGCACACGAAGACGCACTCATAGCCCTTGCGCTGGGCGACGAGCGCGAGCCCGACCCCGGTGTTGCCGGACGTCGGCTCGACGATCGTGCCGCCCGGCCTCAGCTCTCCCGACGCCTCGGCGGCCTCGACCATCTTCAGGGCGATCCGGTCCTTCACGGAGCCGCCGGGGTTCACGTACTCGACCTTGGCGAGGATCGTCGCCGACAGCCCTTCCGTGACGCGGGTCAGCCTGACGAGCGGGGTGCCGCCGACGAGCTCGGAGATGTGCTCTGCGTATCTCATCCCCTGATCATCGCCGATCCCGGGACGTGGCACCGACCGCGAGGCGAGCCCTGCCGTCGGAGTGCCGGTACGGCGGGCCGGTACCGCGGTCGTCGTGAAGATCGCCTTCACCCCCGGGAATTTCCGTACGGTGTAGAACGTTGGTCCGTCTGCCTGCCCACGATCGAGAGGTGCTCCGTGACCGCGACCGCTCCCTCCACCGCTCCTGCGACCACCGCCGTCCCGTCCCTGCCGTCGCTCGCCGACCAGGCCGAGCGGCTCGTCGCGCTCGGCGTGCCCGCGCTCGCCGGGCTCACGGACGACTCCGTGCGCGTCGCGGCCGCCGAGCTCGCGGCGACGACGCCGTCCGGCTCCCTGCTCGTCGTCGACCCTTCGCTCGCACCGCCGTCGGTGCTGGCTCCGTTGCTCCGGCTGCCGGTCCGCGGCGGCGAGAAGGAGGGTTTCGTCGTCGTCGACATGGCCGACGTCGACCGGTTCGCCCCGATCGACGGGCTCGACACCCCCGGTGGTGCGGTGTACGCCGTGACCGCCGTCGAGCGCGGTGACGAGATGGCGAACTGGTCGCCCGACGAGGCGCTGCCGGAGATCACAGGCCGCGGTCGCTCGCCCCTCCTGCTCGCCGAGGGGATCCACTGGGCGCTCCAGGTGCCGGGCGTCGTCGCGCGCAACCACTGCTACATGACGGTCGGCTCCCGCCTGCGAAAGCCCGGCGGGACGCTCGACACCCGGACGCCCGCGATCTGGATCTCGAACGGCACGGGCCGCGACGGCCGCGAGCGCCGCGGCGCCCCGAAGGTCGGCTGGTGCTGGGCGGGCAACCGCCACACGTGGCTCGGCTTCGCCTCCGCGGCCTCGCGTCACGGTCTCCCCACCTGACTCACCGCCCGCCTGGGGTCGTGGGCATGAGACGGGCCCGGTTCTCGGCGAAGAACCGGGCCCATCTCAAGCCCACAACCCAGGCGGGGTCAGCCCAGGCGGGGTCAGCCGAGGAGGCCCAGCAGGGCGACGAGCACGACCACGACACCGAGCACCACGACGAGGAGCGGGCGGTCCGACGCCTCGCGCGCCGTGAGCCGGCCGAGCCCCGCACCGACCGCCGCGGTGATCCCCACCACGACGGCGGCACCGGCGATGAGCGCTCCCCCGCCGCTCGCGCCGGCGCCGGAGAGCTGGTTCGCGAGGCCACCGGCGAGGAGCGACCCCCACAGGGCGCCCGCGACGAGCCCGAGGGCGGCGAAGACGAGCGCGGCCCGCCCGTCGGTCGCGTCCTTCGTGACCCGCGAGCCGAGCCACGCGACGGCCGCACCGGCGGTCGGGACGCTGAGCAGGATGAGGAGCGCGGCGAACGCCAGCCATGCGGGCGGCGCACCGGACAGCACCATGTAGAGCACCTGGACGCCGAGCATCGCCGCCGCGGCGACGACGAGCCCGGCCGCAAAGACCGGCACCCGCGGCGGAAGGGTCTCCGCCGCGGGTGCCGGTCCACGTGAGTCTCGCGCCACCGTCAGTCGCTGCTCTGCAGGATGGCGAAGAGGCGCAGGAACTCGAGGTAGAGCCAGATCAGCGTCACGAGCAGACCGAACGCCGCCGACCACGCGAACTTGGCCGGCACGCCGCCCTCGACGCCGCGCTTGATCGAGTCGAAGTCGACGATGAGCGACGCGGCCGCGAGTCCCACGGCGACGAGGCTGATGACGATGCCGAGCGTGCCGCCGCGCAGGCCCCAGCCGTCGAGCGCACCGAACATCAGCAGGACGACGTTGACGAGCGAGAACGCGAGGTAGCCCACCATCGCGATGATGAGCCAGCGCGTGAACTTCGGCGTGACCCGGACCTTGCCCGAGCGGAACAGGAGGAGCGCCGCGGCGAAGGTCGCGACCGTCGCGACGACGGCCGACGGCACGACGCCGTCGTAGAAGCTCTCGTAGTACGCGCTGATGCCACCGAGGAACACGCCCTGGGCGACGGTGTACAGCGTGATGAGCAGCGGGCTCGGGTTGCGCTTGAACGCGTTGACGAGACCGAGCACGAGGCCGGCGATCGCGCCGACCGGCCAGATGTTCGGGGCGAGCAGCCAGGTCGCCGCACCCACGATCACGAGCAGCGCCAGCAGGCCGCCCGTCTTCATGATGACGTCGTCGTACGTGAGGCGCTTGGTGTCCGCGGTCGTGGCGGCCGGCGCGTCGTACATCTGGTTCAGCGTGGCCGCGTCGGCGGCCTGGGCGCCGTACTGCCCCCACTGGCCCGCCTGGGGCGGCGTGCCGTAGGCGGGGTTCTGGCCCTGCGCCGGCGGCGTGCCGTACGCGGGCCCCGCCTGGGTGGCGGCCCCTCCGCGCTGGTTCTTCGGATCACCGAAGACCGCGCTGTTGTTGAAGACGGGGTTGCTCATGAGCTCCTCCTGGTCGCGGCGTCCACTCTTGCAGCGGGCCTCGTCATCGGCGTTCCTGCCTCGAGTCGGGTGTCGCTGGCCTGACGTTCATCCTACGGAACGTGCGAGTCCCGGTCACTGTTCCCGCGGACCATCCCGTCGCGGGACCGCTGCCCCGCGAGGACCACGGACCCTGATCGGCGTACCCCGCACGGAGTACGCCGCACGACCCACCGGGCGCCGAACATACGCCGCAAGGTGGCTGCCCGGCGTCGGGCACCGGACCTAGGCTCGACGACGACCCCACGACACATCACCCGAGCGGGCCGAGGAGGCCCGCGCAGCACCCTGGAAGGGGCGAGCCATGATCGAAGCACGCGGCCTGACCAAGCGGTACGGGCCCAAGACGGCGGTGGACGGCATCTCGTTCACCGTCCGCCCCGGGACCGTCACCGGTTTCCTCGGTCCGAACGGCGCCGGCAAGTCCACGACCATGCGCATGATCATGGGCCTGGACCGCCCCACCGCCGGGACCGTCACCGTCAACGGACGCCCGTACGCGCAGCACCGCTCTCCCCTCACCGAGGTGGGCGCGCTGCTCGACGCGAAGGCCGTCCACACCGGACGGTCCGCCTACAACCACCTCCGCGCGATGGCCGCGACGCACGGCATCCCGACGAAGCGCGTCGACGAGGTCATCGAGATGACCGGCCTCCAGTCGGTCGCGAAGAAGCGCGTCGGCGGCTTCTCGCTCGGCATGGGGCAGCGCCTCGGCATCGCCTCGGCGCTGCTCGGTGACCCGAAGACGCTCATCCTCGACGAGCCCGTCAACGGCCTCGACCCCGAGGGCGTGCTGTGGGTCCGCAACCTCGCGAAGTACCTCGCGTCAGAGGGACGCACGGTCTTCCTCTCGAGCCACCTCATGAGCGAGGTCGCCGTCACGGCGGACCACATCGTCGTCATCGGCAAGGGCCGCATCATCGCGGACGCTCCCGTGGGCGACATCGTCAACGGCTCCCAGCAGCGCACCGTGCGCGTCCGCACCCCGCACGCGACGCAGCTCGCGGAGCTCCTCACGCGCGACGGCTCGACCGTCACGAGCGACGAGCCCAGCCTGCTCGTCGTCTCCGGCGCGGACGCCGCGGGCATCGGCGAGCTCGCCGCCGCGCAGGGCTTCGTGCTGCACGAGCTCACGCCCGTCGCGTCCACGCTCGAGGACGCCTACATGGCACTCACCGCCGACTCCGTCGAGTACCAGACCGAGTCCGCGCAGATCCACGTCGGGCACGGCGCCGCGGGTGCCACGCCGGACGCGCCCGTCCAGACCCCCGAAGGAGCGCACCGATGACCGCCACCGCAGTCTCCACGAGCCCGACGGCGACCCGCGCCACGCCCTACCGCCTCACCTTCGGCCACGTGCTGCGCTCGGAGTGGATCAAGTTCCGCTCGCTGCGCTCCACCTGGTGGACGATCGGCACGACGATCGTCGTGATGGTGCTGTTCAGCCTCTCCATGGCCGCGTCGTTCAACTTCTCCGCCGAGAACCCCGAGATGGCCGCCGAGATGGGGAACATCTCGACCGTCCAGGCGATCGTCCTCGGCTTCATCTTCGCCCAGCTCGCCGTGGCCGTCCTGGGTGCCCTCGTCGTGACGGGCGAGTACTCGACGGGGATGATCCGCTCGACGCTCGCCGCCGTCCCGACCCGGCTGCCGGCCCTGTGGGCCAAGGCCGGGATCATCGGCGTCGTGACGTTCGTCGTCGCCCTCGTCGGCATCGCGCTCTCCTACCTCGCGACCGCGCCGATGCTCTCCGGCAACGACCTCGTCCCCGACCTGGGCGACTCCGTCGTCCAGCGGGTTATCCTCGCGTGCGCCGGCTACCTCGCGCTCGTCGCGCTCCTCGCGGTCGGCGTCGGGACGATCATGCGCCACTCGGCCGGGAGCATCTTCACGCTCGTCGCGTTCCTCTTCGTGCTGCCCCTCGTCGCGAGCTTCCTGTCACAGGACTGGGTCCAGGACGTCGCGAAGTTCCTGCCGATGAACCTCGCGACCGCCATGATGGCCGTGACCGAGGCGGACGCCGGAGGCGTCGAGATCCTCACCCCCGGCGCGGCGAGCCTCGCGATGGCCGCCTGGGCCGTCGTCTCGCTCGCTGTCGCGGCGTTCGTGCTCAAGCGTCGGGACGCGTGAGCACCCCGCACACCACCCCGCCGACGCCGGACGAGCCCACCGCTCGTCCGGCGTCGGCCGCTGCGCGTCCGCAGGGCTCTCCCCCGGCACAGGCTCCGCCGTCGCCACGCACGCTGGCCATGCGTCCGGCCCCCCAGCCGTTCACGGAGCTCGACGCGCGGCGTCTTGGTCCCGTGCGCCGCTACTTCGCCCGCCACCCCGTCGTCATGGACTGGGTGGTCAGCGCGATCTTCGTGGTCCCCGGCCTCTTCTACGTCCTGCTGTCACCCGAGACGGCGAGCCTGCCCGACGTCGTCGCGGTCCTCCTCGTCCTGGCCGGCGGTACCGCTCTCCTGTGGCGTCGTCGGCGTCCCGTCCTCGTCGCGCTCGCCGTCGCCGTGCTCGGCGTCGTCGCCATCGCCACGACGGGCGACACGGTCGGGTACGACGTCGCGTCGATGTTCGCGATCTACGCCGTCGCCGCCGCCCGCCCGCCGCGCGTCGCGTGGCCCGTGCTCGCAGCTCTCGTGGTGCCGTTCACCACGGCGACGCTGCTCTGGTACGACGTCATCCTCGACGCGGACGGCGTGCTCGTGCGCGAGGCGGCCGACGCGGGACAGGTCACCGCCGAACGAGTCATGAGCATCCTCGTCACCACGATCCTGTGCCTCGTCGCGATGGCGATCGGCTCCAACGTGCGGGCTCGCCGACAGCACGTCACCGACCTCGTCGACCGGGCGAACTCGCTCGCGCGGGACCGCGACCAGCAGGCCCAGCTCGCGGCCGCCGCGGAGCGCACGCGCATCGCGCGCGAGATGCACGACGTGGTCGCGCACTCCATCACCGTCATGGTCGCCCTGGCCGACGGCGCCCGCGCCTCGGGGGCGAAGAACCCCGAGCTCGCCGCGCACGCCCTCGACGAGCTCACGGCGACCGGGCGTGCGGCGCTCGCCGACATGCGCCGGGTCCTGGGCGTGCTGCGCGAACCCGGCCAGGAGGGTCGGACGGTCCCGTTCGCCCCCGCCGACGACGTCGCGGAGCTCGAGGACATCGTCGAACGGTTCCGCACCGCGGGCCTGCCCGTCCGCCTCGTGCGGCGCGGCCCGCAGCCGACGCTCGAGCCGACCGTGCGCCAGGCCGCCCACCGCATCGTCCAAGAGGCGCTGACGAACGTGCTCCGCTACGCGCCGCTCGCGCCGATCGTCCTCCTCGAGGTCGTGCGGTGGGACCGCTCCGCCTACGGCGAGGGCGACTGGCTCGAGCTCCGCATCGTGAACCGTGCCGGACGGCGCCCGGGCGAGGGCGACAGCGTCGACGTCCGCGACCTGCCGCCGTCGGTCGCCGAGGCGCACCCGGAGGGCGTGCCCCTCGGCACCGGGCGCGGGATCATCGGGATGCGTGAACGCGCCGCCGTGCACGGCGGTACCGTGACGGCCGGGCCGGTCGGTGACGGCTGGGAGGTGGTGGCGCGCCTGCGCCTCGACGGAGGACATCGATGACGGGAACGGGAGCACCGGTGGGTCACGACGACGGGACGCCGAGCACGAGCACGATCCGCGTGCTGCTCGTCGACGACCAGGCACTCCTGCGCATGGGGTTCCGCATGATCCTCGCGGCCGAGGACGACATCGAGGTCGTCGGAGAGGCCGGGGACGGCGCGACGGGGATCGCGCAGGCGTCGGCCCTGCGCCCCGACGTCGTGCTCATGGACGTGCGCATGCCGGGCACGAACGGGATCGAGGCGACGGAGCGGATCGTCGCCGAGACCCCGTCGTCGCGCGTCATCATCCTCACGACGTTCGACCTCGACGAGTACGCGTTCTCCGCGCTGCGCGCGGGCGCGAGCGGGTTCCTCCTCAAGGACGCGAAGCCGGGCGAGCTCGTCGGGGCGATCCGCGCCGTCGCGAGCGGCGACGCCGCCATGTCCCCGCGCATCACGCGGCGGATGCTCGAGATGTTCTCGGGTCAGCTCCCGCAGGACGGCGGGGCACCGGCCGCGGCGGCGACCGGCCGCGACGACCCCCGCCTGGCTCACCTCACGGCCCGCGAGCTCGAGGTGTTCGAGGCGCTGGGCGAGGGCCTGACGAACGCCGAGATCGCCGGCCGCTTCGTGCTCTCGGAGGCCACCGTCAAGACCCACGTCGGCCGCGTCCTCGGCAAGCTGGGCCTGCGCGACCGCGTCCAGGCCGTCGTGCTGGCGTACGAGACGGGCGTCGCTCGCCCCTCCTGACGCGGTGCTCGCGTCGGTCGAGCGGTCGTGGTTGCGTCCGGCTCGGCGCGAGGTCGTGGTTGCGTCCGGCTCGGCGCGAGGTCGTGGTTGCGTCCGGCTCGGCGCGAGGTCGTGGTTGCGTCCGGCCGTGCGGGGGTGGGACGACGCCGGGTCTACCATCCGCCGCTCGTGCCTCGCGGCTCCCGCCAGGCCCGCCACGACCCGGCGTCGTCCCACCCCCGCCCGACCTCTCCCAGCGCGTCACCTCCGCCGCCTGCCGGCGGCACGCGAGGTCGGACGCGGGTCGGCCGCGGCAGGACACCGTCAGCCACCGGCGGCTCCTGCCGGATACCAGAGCTCTACCTCGGCGACCACGGCTCTACCTCGGCGACCACGGCTCTACCTCGGCCACCACGGATCTACCTCGGCGACCACGGCTCTACGTCGCGACGAGGGTCTGACGTCCCCATGCCGCGAGGCCAGGGCGAGGGGCAGGACGAGCGGGCGGTGCGGCGTCGGATGCGAAGGGCGTCAAGGCCGCGCTCCTGAGACGGACGGCCGACCACGCGTGGTGACGGCGCGGACAGCCCGAGCACCGACGCCGCACCGCCCGCGGACCCGACCGGACCCGACCGGACCCGACCGGACCCGACCGGAACCCGACCGGACCGGACCGCGGACCCGACGGGCCCGCGGTCCGGTCGAGGGTGTCAGGCCTGCGCGGGGACCAGCTTGTCGGCCTCGGCCTGCGCGGACGCCTCCTGCTTCGCGGCCCGACGCGCCCGGCGCTTCTCGCCGCGGCGCTCGACGAGCAGGTAGAGCACCGGCACGACGACGAGCGTGAGCAGCGTCGAGCTGATCAGGCCGCCGATGACGACGAGCGCGAGCGGCTGGGAGATGAACGCGCCGCCGCCCGTGATGCCGAGCGCCATCGGGGTGAGCGCGAAGATCGTCGCGAGCGCCGTCATGACGATGGGGCGCAGGCGCTTGCGGGATCCCTCGAGCACCGCGTCGTCGAGCGAGCGCCCGCGTTCGCGGTACTGGTTGATGAGGTCGATGAGCACGATGGCGTTCGACACGACGATGCCGATGAGCATGAGCATCCCGATGAGGGACGGCACGCCGAGCGGGGTCGACGTCGCGAGCAGCAGGAGCAGCGCGCCGGTCGCGGCGAACGGCACCGAGACGAGCAGGATGAGCGGCTGCACGAGCGAGCGGAACGTCGCGACCATCACCACGTAGACGATGAGGATGGCGGCGAGCAGCGCGAGGCCGAGGTCGGCGAACGCGTCCTCCTGCTGGGCGACGACGCCGCCGATCTCGACCGACGCGCCCGCGGGGAGGTCGAGCTCGTCGACCGTCGTGGTGAGCGCTGCGGTGAGCGAGCCGAGGTCCTGTCCGGCCGGCGTGACGGAGACGGTCGCGCTGCGCTCGCCGTCGAGTCGCGTGATCGACGTCGGGACGGCGACCTCCTCGATCGTCGCGACGGACGTGAGCGGCACGGGGCCCGTGGCGCTCGGGACGACGAGCGCCTCGAGCTCGGCGACGGTCGCCGGACCCTCGCCCTGCGACACGACGACGTCGACCGGGCCGTCGCCGAGGTCCACGCTGCCGATCGGCATCGGGGACATGACCGACGCGACGAGGCCCGAGAGCTGGGTCTCGGTGAGGCCCGCGGCGGTGGCGGCGTCGCGGTCGACGCTCACCTGGACCGTCGACTGCTCGGCGGCGAGGTTGTTGGTGACCTCGATCGCGCCGTCGGTCGCGGCGGCGGCCTCCTGGACCTGCTGCGCGGCGTCGGCCAGGGTGTCGGGATCGGTCGTCCGCACGACGAGGTCGACCGTCGACGAGCCCATGAGCGCCTCGCCGCCCGCGACCGTGATCTCGGTCGTCGCGTCGGTGCCGAGGTCGGCGACCGCGTCGCGGATCGTGTCCTGCGCGGCGGTGCCGTCGGCGTCGGCGGCGAGCGTGACGGCGAAGGTCGCCTGCGGCGTCGACCCGCCACCGAAGAAGGCGGCCGCCGCGGCGTCGCCCTGGCCGACGGTCGTCTGGACGGTCTCGACCTCGTCGAGGCCGAGCAGCGCGTCCTCGACGGTGCGCGCCGCCTCGTCCTGAGCGGCGAGCGTCGTGCCCGGCTCGAACGACTCGGTGACCGTGAGCGTGTCCTGCCCGGAGTCGCCGAGGAAGTTCGTCTCGAGGCGCGGCACGAGGGCGAACGTCCCGACGAGGACGAGCACCGCGACCGCGAGCGTGACGACCGGGCGCCGCAGCGAGGCGCGCAGCGTCGGCATGTAGGCGCGCTGCCAGATGCCGCGACGCTCCTTCGCCTCGGCCTCGGCGCGCGTGCGCTCGGCGATCTCGGCTGCGCGCGCGACGGACTCGTCGGAGCCGTCGTGCTCGAGGACGCCCTTCGGGGCCTTGATGAACCAGTACGCGAGCACCGGGACGATGGTCAGCGCGACGAACAGCGACGCGAGCATCGCGATGGCGACGGTGACCGCGAAGGGCCGGAACAGCTCGCCGACCATGCCGCCGACGAGCGCGATCGGGGCGAACACCGCGACGGTGCAGATCGTCGAGGACGTGATGGCGCCGCCGACCTCCCGCACGGCCGTGAGGATCGCCTCGCGCTTCGGCTCGCCGTACGACAGGTGCCGCTTGATGTTCTCGATGACGACGATGGAGTCGTCGACCACGCGGCCGATCGCGACCGTCATCGCGCCGAGCGTGAGGATGTTCAGCGTGTAGCCCGTCGCGTTCATGACGATGAACGTCACGCACAGCGACAGCGGGATGGAGATCGCGGAGACGATCGTCGAGCGCAGGGACGCGAGGAACAGGAGGATGACGACGACGGCGAAGAGCAGGCCGAGCCCGCCCTCCGTCGCGAGGCCCTCGATGGACTCCTCGATGAACGGCGCCTGGTCGAAGACGACGGCGACGCGCACGCCCTGGTCGGCGAGCGCCTCGTCGAGGTCGGTGAGCGCGTCCTGGACGGCGTGCGAGATCTCGACGGTGTTGCCCGCGGGGGTCTTGGTGACGGCGATCGCGAGCGACGGCTCGCCGTCGAGCCGGGAGTACGACGACGGGTCGGCGTCGACCTCGGCGACCTCGGCGACGTCGCCCAGCGGCACGACGCCCGCTGCCCCACGGAGCGGGAGCGCCGCGAGCTCGTCCACGCTCGTGATCTGCGAGCCGATCTGGACCGTGAGCTCGGTGACGCCCTCGGTCACCGTGCCGCCCGGGATCAGCACCCCGTTGTCGTCGAGGAGCGTGGAGACGTCGGCGGACGAGACCCCCGCGGCGGCGAGCGCCTGCGGGTCGAGGTCGACGTGGACCTCGCGGTCCGCGACACCCGTGACCGCGACGGAACGCACCTCGTCGATCTCCTCAAGCCGCGGCACGACGACGGACTCGACGACGGAGCCGAGCTCCGCCGCGTCGAGCTCGTCGCCGCCCTCGGCCCCTGCGGCCGCGAGCTGGATGACCGGGAGGTCGTCCACCGAGCCGGTGACGACCTGCGGCTCGACGTCGGCCGGGAGCTGGGACTGGATGCGGGTGACCGCGGTCTGGAGCTGCTGGGCCGCCGCGTCCATGTCGGTGCCGTAGTCGAGCTCGACGGTGGTGACCGACAGGCTCGTCGACGCGGTCGAGCTGATGCCCGCGATGCCGTCGACGCCCTGGACGGCCGCCTCGAGCGGCTCGGTGACCTGGTCCTCGACGATCTCCGGTGCGGACCCTGGGTAGACGGCGACGACGGCCGCGGCCGGGATCTGCAACGACGGGATGAGCTCCTGCTTGAGCGAGCCGAGACTGACCACGCCGAAGATCGCTGCCGCGACCGTGACGAGGGCGACGACGGCTCGGTTCGCGAGCGACGTCCGGGCGAGTCGGGACACGGTGCCTCCAGGCAGCGAGGGAGAGTGAGGACTTCGACGCCGTCGTCGATCGTTAGCCTAACGCTAAGCATCCGCGGTGAGTTCCGGGTACGGTCCCAGCGTGGGAGAGCAGCACGAAGACCGCCCTGGCGAGCGGCGGAGCGAGCGCCGGACGGCGGCCCGGGACACGCAGCAGGACGACGAACGCCGCCTGCTCGTCGACCGTGTCGAGGAGGCCGGGAACGTGCTCAGCGAGATCTTCCTCGCGCAGCGGCTCGAGCCGATCCTCACCACCCCGCTCACCGTGCAGCAGCTGCGCGCGCTCGCGGTCCTGCAGCTCGACGGGCCGTCGGGCGCCCACCACCTCGCGGAGGTCCTCGGCGTCACGGCGGCGACGGTGTCGGGCATCGTCGACCGGCTCGTCGCGGCGCAGATGGCCGAGCGCCGCCCGGACCCGAGCGACGGGCGCGTCCGCCTCGTCGCGGCGACGGAGCGGGGGGCGGACGCCGTCCGACGTCTCGCGGCGCGCGAGGAGCCGACGCAGCACCTGCTCGAGCGCCTCGACCTCGACGACCTGCGCGCACTGGTGCGCGGGATCGCCGCGCTGGCCGACGCCGCGCGCGCGGAGGCGGGTTCTCCCGGCTGACCTCCGCCGTCACACCTCGCCGAGCGCCTCCTCCGGCGTCCCCTCGACGGCGCGGGCGCGACGGTCCCAGCGCGACCACAGGACGCGCTCCCCCAGCTCGCCCGCCATGCGGTGCGCCGTCGCGAGGAACACGACGATCCCGACGACGAGGACGCCCGCACCGACCCAGAACGGCGCCGTCGGCGAGACGGGGTGCAGCAGCCCGGCGATGACGGGGGCAGGAGCGGCGAAGCCCCAGCGCACGAGGTTGAACGCTCCGGTCGTCACGCGCCGGTCGGGGTCGCCGAGCGCGAGGGACAGGTCGGTGAGGTTCGCGTTCGCGATGCCCATGCACACGCCCGCGAGGACGAGCACCGCGATCGACGCGGCGGTGCCGAGGTCGAGCGCGAGCAGCACGAGCGCGACGAGCACCCCGAGGATCGCGATCCCGAGCGTCTGCACGGCTCCGACGCGGTGCGCGAGGCGGTGCCCGACGACGAGGATGCCGACGGCGAGCCCGACGCCCCACGCGGTGAACACGAGGCCGAGCGGGATCACGTCGAGGCCGAGGAACACGGGCGTGTAGCCGAGCACGACGAAGAAGCAGAAGTTGTACGCCGCGGTGACGGCGGACAGGGCGAGGAACCCGGGCTTGCGGAAGAGCCGGAACACCTGGCCGACGCGCAGCGGTGCCGGCTTCTCCACGGGGTCCTTCAGCCGGGTCACCGAGACGAGCAGCGCGACGACCATGAAGACGCCGCACGCGAGGAACGGGACACGCCACGAGATGCCGCCGAGCAGTCCGCCGAGCAGCGGCCCGACGGCGAAGCCGAGCCCCACGCACGTCTCGAACAGCGCGACGACCCATTCGCGGTCGTTCGCGAGGGAGACGAGCAGGACCATCGCGGTCGCGAAGAACATCGCGTTGCCGAGGCCCCACAGCCCACGGAGGGCGGCGAGCTGGCCGATCGTCGTGCTGAGCGCAGCGAGGACTGCGGCGACCGCGACGAGCGAGACCCCCGCGACGAGGATCTTCTTGTAGCCGAAGCGACCCGTCGCGAGGACAGCCGGGATCATCCCCGCCGCCATGACCGCGATGTACGCGGTGAAGAGCAGCTCGATCTGCCAGGTCGACGCCCCGATCTCCTCGCCGATGACGGGCAGGATCGGGTCGACGACCGCGATGCCGGCGATCGCGAAGAACGCGGTCAGGGCGGTGGCGTAGATGGCGGTGCGGTTCGGCTCGTCGCGTGTCGAGGCCACGTGGTGCTCACTCCCGTCGGATTTAACTGTATCTAGCAGCTACTTTCCTGTAGGCTACACCTATGTCCGTTGCTCGGGGAAACGATCAGGCCGGCGACAGCGCCGCGCGCGATGTGGTCGCCGTGATCGAGCTCGAGCTCGCGCAGCTCCTGCGCCGTGCCGAGCGCACCCGTGCGTCCGGCACCCCGACCACCGGCACCCCGACCACCGGTGCGCACGGTCCTTCGCGCACCGGGACGCTCGACAGGTCCGGGTACCTGCTGCTGCACGGCCTCGCGACGCACGGACCCCAGAACGTCAACGTCCTCGCCGCGCGGCTGGGGCTCGACGCGTCGACGGTGACCCGCCAGGTCGTCGCCCTCGAGCGTGCGGGCCACGTCCGACGCGTGCGCGACCCGCACGACGGCCGGGCCGTCCTCGTCGAGCCGACCACCGAGGGCCTCGACGAGCTCGCGCGGCACCGCGCGACGCGAGCGACCCTCTACGCCGACGTGCTGGGTGGGTGGTCACGACTCGACCGGTCGCTGCTCGCCGAGCTCCTCGGACGCCTCAACGCCGACCTCGACGACTTCCGCCGGCACCGCGACGACGGCTGAGCGCGACGGCGGCCGAAGACCTCAGGGGGCGGGGAGCGCCCACCGGATCGCGCGCGTGACGACCGCGCCGGCAGGACCGGCCAGCGCCGGCGGCACGAGCCGCACCGGCGGCAGCCCGTCGCGCGCCCACGGCGGCAGCGACGCGCGGGCCGCCGCCGCGAGGCCGGCGTAGACCGGTCGGACCGCGGCGGGCAGCGGCGGCTCGACGAGGAGGAAGCGCGCGGCGTCGAGCGCGGCCGGCGTGACGGCGAGCTCGGGCCGGTAGCTCGCGATCGACGCCTGGAGCTCGGCCCACGTGCCGGGCACGTCCTCGACCCCGAGCCGCCTCCCGACGTCGCCCGCCCGGGCCACGTACTCGTCGCACCCGGCACGGTCGAGCGGCTCCGCGCCGAACAACTGGTGCGCGACGAGGAAGCTCTCGGTCTCGGCGACGTGCACCCACCGCAGCAGGTGCGGGTCGCCCGCGGCGTACCGTCGCCCGTCCGGGGTGGTCCCCCGCACGCGGTGGTGCACGGCCCGGACGGCGTCGACGGCGCGCTGCGCGTCGTCCGCGGTGCCGAACGTCGTCGTCGCGATGAACGTCGAGGTGCGCTGGAGCCGGCCCCACGGGTCGCCGCGGTACCCCGAGTGGGCGGCGACGCCGGCCATCGCGAGGGGGTGCAGGCTCTGCAGCAGCAGCGCGCGCAGACCGCCGACGAACATCGAGGCGTCGCCGTGGACGCGACGGACCGGAGAGGACCGCGCGAACCAGCGCGGGCCGGGAGCGTGGTGGATGCGTGCGCGCGTCGCCGCGGCGTCGGGACCGGCGACGCGCGCCAGGATCGCCGCGCCCGCGGAGCGCCGTACGGGTGAAAGGGCGTCCAGCATGTCCCGATCGTCCCACCCTCCCGTGGGCACGCACCTCCGACCGCGTGGTCGCGGCCCTATCCTGTGCTGGCGGGCGGCGCCCGTGGGCGCGCCTCCGGACCGGCCGGCAGGTCGTCCGGGACGTGCTCGGAGGACGTCGTGGGAATCAGGTCGCGCGTTGCGGCGAACCGCCGGACCGTCGCCTCGGCGACCGTCGTGGCCCTCTTCGCGACGACGCTCGTCGCCGTCGCCGCCCTGTCCGAGGGCGAGGCGTCCGCGGAGGTCGACCTCAACGACTCGGGCGTGTGGGTGACCAAGACGTCGACCGGCCTCGTCGGCCGGTTCAACGCGGAGTCGCAGGCGCTCGACGGCTCGCTGCTCTCCGGGAGCGCGTCCTTCGACGTCCAGCAGCAGGCGGGCCGGGTGCTCGTCGAGGACCTCGCGACGTCCACCGCGAGCCCGGTGGACGTCGCCCACCTCGTGCTCGACGGCACCGTGCGCGCGCCGGCGGGGTCCCAGGTCCGCTCGGGCGGCGGCACCGTCGCCGTGCTCGACACCGACGAGGGCACGCTCTGGGTCATGCCGTTCGACGCCGCCACCGGCCTCGACCCCGAGAAGACCGAGCCGGTCACCACCGTCGGGGAGGGCGGCACTCTCGCCGTCTCCACGGACGGCACGGTCTTCGTCGCGGACCCCGCCGAGGGCCTGCTGCACGAGGTCCGCTCCGGTCCCGACGGCACGGCCGAGGAGCCGACGTCGTCCGCGCTCTCGGTCGCGCCGGGCGCGGACGTCGAGCTCACGACGGTCGGAGAGGTCCCCGTCGTCCTCGACCGGACGGCCTCCACGCTCGTGCTCCCCTCCGGCGATGTGGTGAGCCTGGCCGACGGGTCCGAGGCGCGGCTCCAGCAGCCGTCCGCCGAGTCGGGATCCGTCGTCGTCGCCACGGCGACCGGGCTCGTCACCCAGCCCCTGCGCGGAGGCGACGCCGTGGTCCGGCGCGCGAGCGGCGTCCCGGCGCCGCCCGTCCAGCTCGACGGCTGCACGTACGGCGCCTGGTCGTCGTCCGGGGAGGTCGTGCGCGACTGCGACGGGACGGAGCGCGACCTGCAGCGCACGCTCGACGGCGTCGACACGCGCGCGACCCTGCAGTACCGGGTCAACCGGCACGCGATCGTGCTCAACGACCTCGCGGCCGGCACCCTGTGGATGGCGGCGGACGAGTTCGAGGTCGTCGACGACTGGGACCAGGTCAAGCCCGAGGACGCCGAGGGCGAGGAGTCCGAGAGCGAGGAGAGCTCGCCGGAGCAGGTCGACCAGGTCCTCACCGACCGGTCGAAGCCCAACCGGCCGCCGCTGCCGAACGACGACGTCCTCGGCGTGCGCCCCGGCCGCACGACGATCCTGCCCGTGCTCGCGAACGACGTCGACCCGGACGGCGACGTCATGACGGCGGCCCTCGCCGGTGCCGGACCGGACGGGGTGCTCGTGCAGCCCGTGCTGGGTGGCGCGGCGCTCCAGGCGACGGTCCCGGCGGACGCCGAGGGGCGCTCGTCGTTCACGTACCGGGTGAGCGACGGCCGGGCCGGCGGGACCGCCGAGGCGGACGTCTCGCTCGAGGTCTTCGGCTGGGACGTCAACGAGCCGCCCGCGCAGACCGGTGAACCGGTGCTGAAGGTGGTGCAGGGCGGCACGGCGACGATCAAGGTCCTCCCCTACTTCCGCGACCCCGAGGGCGACGAGCTCTTCCTGTCCTCGGCGAGCACGTCGGGTGCGGGCGACGAGGTCCGCACCCTTCCCGACGGCACGGTCGAGTACCGCGACGCGGGGGCCTCGCCGGGGCGCAAGATCGTCGAGCTGCTCGTCTCGGACGGTCGCGTCACCGCCGAGGGACGCCTCCTCGTCGACTCGGTCCCCGCGGACCAGCCCCCGACCGCGGTCAACGACCACGTGGTCGTCCCGGTCGGCGAGACCGTCACGGTGTCGCCGCTGCGGAACGACTCCGACCCGGACGGCGACGCCCTGCGGCTCGTCGGGGTCGCCGAGCAGGCGCCCGCGGAGATCACGCCGAGCTTCGAGGCGGGGACGTTCGACGTGCGCTCCACCGAGGCGCGGTCCTACGACCTGACCTACGACGTGAGCGACGGCCAGTCCGTCACGACAGGTCTCGTGCGCGTCGACGTCGTGGCCCCGGCGGAGGACGACGAACCGCCCGTCGTCGTGTCCGACCGGGCCCTGCTCCCGGCCGACGGATCGACCCTCGTCGACGTGCTCGCGAACGACACCGACCCCGCGGGCGGCGTGCTCGTCGTCCAGTCGGTGGAGGTGCCGGACGGCTCCGGGATCTCCGTCGCCGTCCTGGCGCACCAGGTGCTGCGCGTGACCGAGGTGCGCCGCCAGTCGGAGCCCGTGACGTTCCGCTACACGGCGTCCAACGGCTCCCGCACCGCGGTCGGCGAGGTCAGCGTCGTGCCCGTCCCGCCGCCGGTCGAGCTGCGGCCGCCCACGGCACTGCCCGACGAGGTGACGGTCCAGGCGGGCGACGTCGTCGACATCCCCGTGCTGCGCAACGACGTGCACCCGGACCAGCTCGAGCTGACGCTCCAGCCGGAGCTCGAGCAGGACGTCGACCCGGCCGTCGGGGAGGCGTTCGTCTCCGAGGACCTCGTCCGGTTCCGTGCCGGCACCGAGGCGGGGACGACGTACGCGATCTACCGCGTCCGCGACTCCAACGGCCAGGAGGACTCGGCCCAGGTGACGATCCGGGTCCGGGCGGACGAGGACAACGCGGCCCCGCGCCCGCCCGAGGTCGTCGCCCGCGTGCTCAGCGGGACGACGGTCCGGATCGCGGTCCCGCTCGGCGGCGTCGACCCCGACGGCGACTGGGTGACCCTCTCGGGCGTCGCGTCCCCGCCGGGCAAGGGGTCCGCCGAGCTCGTCGACGGCTACCTCGAGTACACCGCGACGGCCACGGCCGTCGGCACGGACACCTTCACGTACGCGGTGGTCGACGCGCGCGGCGCGACCGCGACCGGCACGGTGCGCGTCGGCATCTCGGTCCCGCCGCCGACCAACCAGCCGCCCGTCGCGGTCGACGACGAGATCACGGTCCGGCCGGGGCGCACGGTCGCCGTCGACGTGCTCGACAACGACAGCGACCCGGACGGCGACCAGCTGTCGCTCGTCGCGTCGGAGGTCGAGGGCGCGCTCGAGCTGCCCGCCGAGGTCGTGGGCGACCGCGTCGTCGTCACGACGCCGGCCGACGACGGGACGTCGACGTTCTACTACGCCGTCCAGGACGCCTTCGGGGCGCGAGCGTCGGCGGCCGTGACGGTCGTCGTGCGACAGGACGCGCCGCTCCTGCCCCCCGTCGCCCACGACGACGTCGTCCCGCTCGAGGCGGTGCTGGGCCGCGAGAGCGTCGACGTCGCGGTGCTCGAGAACGACGTCGACCCCGACGGGACGGCGCAGGAGCTCACGGTGGAGGTCGCGGACGAGGACGTGGTCGTCGACGAGGACGGCGTGCTCACGGTCCCGCTGACGACCGACTCCCAGGTCATCACGTACAGCGCGACCGACGTCGACGGGCTGAGCACGCGCGCCTTCGTCCGCGTGCCGGGGCTCGGCACGACGGAGGAGCCCGTCCGCAAGCCCGTCCTGCGCGCCGGGATCACCCCCCTTGAGGTGCTCAGCGGCGAGCCCCTGACGATCGACGTCGCCGACTACGTCGTCGTCGCCGAGGGCCGCACGCCGCGCCTGACGGAGGAGTCGGCGGTCACCGCGTTCGAGGGGACGCGCGAGGTCACGGGGGCGACGACGATCGTCTACACGTCGCGCGCCGAGTACGCCGGGGCCGCGGGGGTGACCTTCGAGGTCACCGACGGCACCGGCCCGGACGACCCCGACGGCGCGACCGCCGTCCTGACCCTGCCGATCCGCGTGCTCCCGCCGGAGAACCTGCCGCCCGAGCTGGGCGCGCCGACGGTGGAGGTCGCAGCCGGTGAGGAGACCTCGATCGACCTCGCCCGGTTCGCGACCGACCCCGACGAGGACCCCCTGACGTTCACCGTCACCGGGTCCGCGCCCGGCCTGACGACGACCGTCGAGGGCTCCACCGTCACCGTCCGCGCCTCGGCCGACGTCGAGCGGGGCACGACGCTCGCCGTCCCCGTCCAGGTGAGCGACGGCGAGAACCCCGGGGTCGACGGCGAGCTCGCCGTGACCGTCGTCGCGTCGACCCGTCCGCTCGCGACGCTCGTCGACGACGTCGTCGAGGACGCGCACCAGGGGGTCGAGATCTCGGTGCCGGTGCTGCGCAACGACAAGAACCCGTTCGAGGAGGTCGGGCCGCTCGAGCTCCTCGGGGCCGCGGTCGACACCGGTGACGGATCCGCCCAGATCGACGGCGACGAGGTCCTCGTGACCCCGGACGAGTCCTTCGTCGGCGTGCTCGTCGTCCGGTACCGCGTCCAGGACGCGACGCAGGACGTCGAGCGGCAGGTCGAGGGCAGCATCACGGTCACCGTCCTCGGCAAGCCCGAGGCGCCGACCGCGCCCCAGGTCGAGGAGGTCCGCTCCGAGACCGTCGTGCTGACGTGGGACCCGCCGAACAACAACGGCGCGGAGATCACGGGCTACACGGTGACGTCGCAGAACGGGTACGAGAAGGCGTGCTCGACGACGACCTGCACCCTCGACGGCCTGACGAACGACGTCGAGTACACGTTCACGGTGGTCGCGGAGAACGCGGTCGGCCCGTCGCCCGCGTCGCCCCCGTCACCGCCCGCACGGCCGGACGAGAAGCCGGACCCGCCGGCGGCCCCGATCCTGACCTTCGGCGACCGGTCGCTCACGGTGACGTGGGAGAACGCGACCTACACCGACCGCTCCCCCATCCGGTGCGTCAACCTCGAGATCGTCCCCGCCCCGGACGACGGCGTGTTCCGCAAGACGTGCGTCGCCGGCACCGAGACCGTGTGGTCGGGCCTCGACAACGGCGTGCCGTACACGGTGACCGTCCAGGCCGTCAACGACGCCCCGGAGCCGTCGGACTGGGGCGCGGCGTCGGACCCCGAGGTTCCCGCCGGCGTGCCGGACGCGCCCGCCGCGCCGAGCGCGAAGCGCACGGACAGTGCCGTCAACGGCGGTGTGATCGGCCTGACGTGGAGCACACCGTTCGAGAACGGTGACGCCGTGAAGACCTATCACGTGCAGCGCTTCCGCAACGGCTCCCGCGACGGCGCCGCCGTGCCCGTCGCCGGGAAGACCTCGTACTCGGCGACCGGGCTCGACAACGAGTCGTCGTACACGTTCACGGTCACTGCGGAGAACAAGGCCGGCAAGGGCGCGGCGAGCGCCGCGTCGGCCGCGGTGATCCCCTACGGCCAGCCCGGCGCGCCGGGGACGCCGTCGGCCGCGCTCATCTCCGGGGACACGAACGGGAAGGCGCGCGTGACCTTCGGGGCGGCGGACGCCAACGGCAACGCGGTGACGTACACGGTGCGCGCGAACGGCTCCGGCGGCCGCAGCGTCCAGACGACCGCCACGACCCTCACCTTCACCGGGCTGACGAACGCGCAGCCCTACACGTTCGACGTCCAGGCGTGCAACGCCGCCGGGTGCTCGGCGTTCACCGGGCGGTCCGGCTCCGTGACGCCGTACACGACGCCGAGCACGCCCGGGGTCTCGTGGACCAAGACGTCGGCGACCGACGGCTACTTCACCGTGAGCGGGCCGAGCTCGGACGGCGGCAACGCCGCGCGCGTCGAGTGGTCGCTGTCCGGGTCGGAGAGCAACAGCGGCACCGGGACGGGGCGCATCGACCTCGCGGGCGGCTACTCGCGGAACTACACCGTGCAGGCGCGCGCGTGCAACGCCGCCGGCTGCTCGGGGTACGTCTCGGCGTCCGGCGCGACCGACGCGCCGCCGCCGCCGCCGAACCCACGCGCGTGGGTGGTCCGCGGGCCGCGAAGCGACGTCTCCGGCTGCTCGGGCTACATGTGCACGCAGTACCGGGTGTACGCGAACGCGGACTTCCCGTCGGGTTCGCACTCCTTCCAGTGCTGGAGCAACGCGAACGGGTACGACCACAACATCTCGGGCAACTCGTACACCCGGACGCTCAACGCCAACGGCTTCGTCGACCTGCCGTGCGTGCTCGGCAACGCGTACATCAACGGCGGACTGGCCCAGGCGTGGGTCGTGATCGACGGGACGCACTACGAGAGGACCACCTGGCCCGCTCCCTGACGCGGCCCGTCGGGACGACGCCACCGGTCCAAAGAACTCGCTGCAAAGAAACCCTTGCAAAGAGTTCTTTGGATCGGTAGCGTCGTCGTCATGAGCACAGACGACGCCGTGACGACCTCCGAGGACGTCGAGGACACCGAGCAGTCCCTCGGGCCCGCACAGCTCAAGGCCCTGGCCCACCCCCTGCGGATCCAGATCCTCGACCTGCTCTCCGCGCACTCCGCCCTCACGGCAAGCGGGATCGCCGAGCTCGTCGGCGAGTCGAGCGGGTCGACGAGCTACCACCTGCGCCAGCTCGCTCGCCACGGCTTCATCCAGGAGGTCGCGGACCGCGGCACGGGCCGCGAGCGCTGGTGGGAGCGGCGGCCCGGCGGGTTCCGACTGGGGCTCCCCGAGGACCCGGAGGACGTCGCGGCGATCGCGACGTCCCTCACGGTCGCCCTCGAGTTCGAGAAGGCGCGCGCACGCAAGATCCAGTCGCTCCTGGAGAACTCGCAGACGCTCGACCGGGAGTGGCTCGACGTC
The DNA here is from genome assembly GCF_051294865.1 of Cellulosimicrobium sp. PMB13. Lineage (NCBI taxonomy): Bacteria > Bacillati > Actinomycetota > Actinomycetes > Micrococcales > Promicromonosporaceae > Cellulosimicrobium > Cellulosimicrobium sp. PMB13. The sequence continues at coordinate 4,250,258 of NZ_CP145910.1, forward strand.
ACCCGGCTCACGACGACGGCCCTCTGGCTGACCGCCGAGCAGATGGCCGAGGTCGGTGCGGCGTGGGAGCAGTTCTCCGACGCCCTCGACCGCTTCTCCCACCAGGAGCAGACGCCGGGCGCCCGACCCGTGCAGGTCCACTTCAACCTCTTCCCCCTCGTCGACGGCACGGAGAACCCCTCATGAGCGCGTACTCCCCCACCCTGCCTCGCACCGCCGACCTGCGCGGGCTCGACCGGCTCCTCGTCCGGGTCGGTTCGCACCTGACCTCGCTGGGCCGACGCCGCGCCGCAGCCCGCGCCCGGGCGCTCGCCGCGCGCACCGCCCAGGCGGGCGTCCGCGAGCTGGACGAGCTCGCTCGCGGCCACCTCGAGCGGCTCGACGACAACGCCGCGCAGACCCACCCCCTGCTCCTGCGCTGACGGTTCCGACGCCCGGCGGGGACTTCTGCCCACTCCAGGGCCTGTCCCCCGTTCTCCCCTCCCGGCTATGCTCGTCCGGGCCGCTCGCGCCGTGCCCGCACCTCGCTCCGTCGGTGCGCACCGAGCCGAGGTTCCGACCGGGGGAGTTCCGTGGGTTTCCTGTCACGTCTGTACGAGAACCGTCGCGCCGTGGCGTCCGTGAGCACCGTGTCGGTGTTCTCGACCGCCGTGGTGGGGCTCGCGCTGTGGTACGAGGGCGAGGCCACGGCCGACGTCGAGCTGAACGACTCGGGCGTGTGGGTGACGAAGACGTCGTCCGGGGAGCTGGGCCGGTTCAACTACGCGTCGCAGGCGATCGACGGCGTGCTCGTGGCGGGCTCGGCGTCGTTCGACGTGCAGCAGGACGAGGGTCGGGTGCTGCTCGACGACGACGGGACCGGCACGGCGTCACCCGTCGAGGTGGCGCACCTGACGCTCGGCGGGCAGGTGCGCGTGCCGGCGGGGGCGCAGGTCGCGTCGGGCGGCGCGACGACGGCGGTGCTCGACGGCGAGGAGGGCCTGCTGTGGGTCCTGCCCTTCGACGGCGCGACGGCGTTCGACCCCGAGGAGACGGAACCCGTCGCCGAGCTCGAGGGTGACGGCGCGCTGACGGTCTCGGGCGACGGCACGGTGTTCGTCGCGGTCCCGTCGACCGGGACGCTGTGGACGGTGGAGACGTCCGGCAAGGGTGTGGTCGAGGGCGCGCCCGGCACCGCGGACCTCCCGGTGAGCCCGGGCGCGGACCTCGCGGTGACCTCCGTCGGCGACGAGCCCGTGGTCCTGGACCGGTCCGCGTCCACGCTCGTGCTCCCCGGCGGGAGGACGGTGCCGGTCGAGGACGGCGAGGGCGCGCGCCTGCAGCAGCCGTCCGCGGCGTCGGCCGACGTGGTCGTCGCGACGTCGTCGGGGCTCGTCACCCAGCCGCTCGACGGCGGCGACGCCCTGACCCGGTCGGCGCAGGGGTCGCCGTCTGCTCCCGTGCAGCTCGACGGCTGCACGTACGGCGCGTGGGGCTCCACCGGACAGGTCGTGCGCGACTGCGCCGGCACCGACCGCGACCTGGACAAGCGGCTCGAGGGCGTGGACCCGCAGGCGCGCCTCGAGTACCGCGTGAACCGGCACGTGATCGTGCTCAACGACCTGGCGGCCGGGACGCTGTGGATGGCGGCCGACGAGTACGAGAAGGTCGACGACTGGGACGTGCAGATCCCGGAGGAGGCCGAGGGCGAGGAGTCCGACGCGGAGCTGACCAACCCGGAGCAGGTGGACCAGTTCATCGCGGACCGGTCGCAGCCGAACAAGCCGCCGCAGCCGAAGGACGACGTGCTCGGCGTCCGACCCGGCCGCACGACCATCCTGCCGGTGCTCGGGAACGACGTCGACCCGGACGGTGACGTCATGACGGCGACCGTGGGCGGCGACGGACCGGACGGGGTGACGGTCGAGCAGATCCTCGGCGGTGCTGCCCTCCAGGCGACCGTGCCCGAGGACGCCGAGGGCACGCACGGCTTCCGGTACGCGGTCGCCGACGGTCGCGGCGGGACCGCGGAGGCCGGGGTCTCGCTGAAGGTGTCCCCGTGGGACGAGAACGAGATCCCCGAGCAGACGGGTGACCCGGTGCTCAAGGTCGCGCAGGGCGGGACCGCCACGATCAAGGTGCTGCCGTTCTTCAAGGACCCCGACGGCGACGACCTGTACCTCGCCTCGGCGGACGCGACGGTCGCCGGGGACGACGTCCGCTCACGGCCCGACGGGACGGTCGAGCTCCGCGACGGCGGCGGGTCGACCGGTCGCAAGATCGTCACGCTCACGGTGGCCGACGGCCTGGGCGGCATCGCGGAGGGCAAGCTCCTCGTCGACGTGGTCGCGGGCCAGCAGCCGCCGATCGCGGTGAACGACCACGTGGTCGTCCCGGCCGGGCAGTCCGTCACGGTCGAGCCGCTGCGCAACGACACCGACCCGAACTCGGACGCGCTCCGCCTGACGACCGTCTCCGAGCACGACCGGGCGCTCATCACGCCGAACCTCGACGCCGGGACCTTCGCGTTCGTGGCCGACGAGCCCGGCTCGTACGACCTCACGTACCAGGTGACCGACGGCCCGGGCGTCACCACGGGCCTCGTCCGTGTCGACGTGCTGCCCCCCGACGCCGCGAGCGGCCCGCCGATCGTCGTCGCCGACACCGCGCTGCTCCCCACCGGCGGCACGACGCTCGTCGACGTGCTCGCGAACGACACCGACCCGGCCGGCGGGGTGCTCGTCGTGCAGTCCGTCAGCGTGCCCGACGACGCGGGCGTGTCGGTCGCCGTGCTGGCCCACCAGATGCTGCGGATCACGGAGATCCGCCGCCTGGACGGTCCGGTGACGGTCGAGTACACGGTCTCGAACGGGACGCAGACGTCGACCGGCCAGGTGCGTGTCGTCGCCGTGCCCGCGCCGACGAAGCTCCAGCCACCGAACGCTGTCGCCGACGAGGTCATGGTGCACACCGGGGACGTCGTGACGATCCCCGTGCTGAAGAACGACACGCACCCGGACGGTCTCGAGCTGTTCCTGCAGCCGGAGCTGGAGCAGGACGTCGACCCGACGCTGGGCGAGGCCTTCGTCTCCGAGGACACCCTGCGCTTCCGGGCAGGGGCCGAGGCCGGGACCGCGCACGCGATCTACCGCGTGCGTGACGCGAACGGGCAGGAGGACTCCGCCCAGGTCACGATCCGCATCCGCGACGACGAGGACAACGAGCCGCCGCAGCCCCGCGACATCGAGGCCCGCGTCCTGTCCGGCGCGGCCGTGCGCGTCGACGTGCCCCTCCACGGGATCGACCCCGACGGCGACTCGGTCCAGGTCACGGGCGTCGCCTCCGCACCGAGCAAGGGCACGGCCCGGGTGGTCGACGGGAGCCTCGAGTACAGCGCGTCGAAGAGTTCGACCGGGCTGGACACGTTCACGTACTCGGTGCTCGACGCGCGCGGCGCGACGGCGACCGGGACCGTGCGGGTCGGCATCTCGCGCCCGGCCGAGACCAACCAGGCACCGGTCGCGGTCGACGACGAGATCACCGTCCGGCCGGACCGGACGGTCTCCGTCGCGGCGCTGCGCAACGACACCGACCCCGACGGCGACCAGGTCGCCCTCGTCCCGTCCGCCGTCGAGGACGAGCACGGGCTGGACGCCGAGGTCGTCGCCGACCGCGTCGTCATCACGTCCCCGCAGGACGACGGCGCGTACACGTTCTACTACGGCATCCAGGACACGTACGGCGCGCGCGCCACGGGAGCGATCACCGTGAACGTGGCCGCGGACGCGCCCCTGCTGCCCCCCGTGGCGCGCGACGACGCGGTCCAGGTCGAGGAGATCCTCGGCGAGACCGAGGTCAGCGTGCCCGTGCTGGACAACGACGAGGACCCCGACGGCGCGGCGACCGAGCTCGAGGTCGGTACCGACGCGCAGACGGCGACCGTGAGCGAGGACGGCGACCTCGTCGTGACGCTGACCGAGCAGCGTCAGGTGCTGACCTACACCGTGACCGACGTCGACGGGCTCACCGCCAAGGCGTTCGTCAAGGTGCCCGGCCTGACCGACCAGGTCCCGACGCTGCGTCCGGGCACGTCCCTCGAGGTCGTCGCCGGTCAGTCCCTCGACATCGACATCACCGAGCACGTGCTGGTGGTCGAGGGCCGGACCCCGCGCCTGACGACCGAGAAGACGGTCAAGGCCACGGAGGGCTCGCGCGAGGTCAGGTCGGTCACGCAGATCACCTACACCCCGAGCCCGGAGTACCACGGACCGGCCTCGGTCACGTTCGAGGTGACCGACGGGTCGGGGCCCGACGACCCCGACGGCAACGTCGCTCTGCTGACCGTCCCGATCACCGTGCTGCCGCCGGAGAACCTGCCGCCCGAGCTGCGGGACGCGACCCTCGAGGTCGCGGCGGGCGAGGACGCGTCGGTCGACCTCGCCCGGTTCGCGACCGACCCCGACGGCGACACCCTGTCGTTCAAGGCCACCGGGCCCGGCCAGGGGATCTCGGTCTCCGTGGAGGGCTCGACGCTGCACGCGCAGGCGACGCCGGAGGTCCCCAAGGGCACCGTCGTCGAGGTCCCGGTCACGGTCTCCGACGAGAACAACCCGCCCGTGGCGACGCAGGCCCGTCTCACCGTGGTGGCGTCCACGCGGCCACTGACCCGCGCGAACGACGACGCGGTCGCCGACGCCCACCAGGGCAAGGAGACGACGGTCGACGTCCTGGCGAACGACTCCAACCCGTTCCCCGACACCCCGCTCACGCTCCTGGACGCGGTGATCGAGACCGGTCAGGGCACTCCGCCCGTCGTCCGTGGGGACTCCGTCGTCGTGACGCCCCGCGAGGACTTCGTGGGGGTCATGGTGGTGCGCTACCGGGTGCAGGACGCGACGAAGGACCCCGACCGCGAGGTCGAGGGCCGCGTCCAGCTCACCGTGCTCGGCAAGCCCGAGGCCCCGCCGACGCCCCAGGTCGAGGAGGTCCGGTCGAAGACCGTCGTGCTGTCCTGGGACCCGCCGAACAACAACGGCGCCGAGATCACCGGGTACACCGTGCGCTCCCAGAACGGGTACGAGAAAGCGTGCGGGACCACGACCTGCACCCTGGACGGGCTGACCAACGACGTCGAGTACACGTTCACCGTGTTCGCGACCAACGCCGTCGACGACGGCCCCGCGTCCCCGCCCTCGGCCGTCGCGCGCCCCGACGAGAAGCCCGACCCGCCCGCCGCCCCGACCCTCGAGTTCGGCGACGAGTCCCTCACCGTCACGTGGAAGAACGCGACCTACACCGACCGCTCCGCGATCGAGTGCGTCAACCTGCGCATCTCCCCGGCGCCGGCCGGCGGCGCGAGCGACAAGACGTGCCTGACCGAGACCACGACCACGTGGGAGGGACTGACCAACGGCCAGGCCTACACCGTCCAGGTCCAGGCCGAGAACCGCGCCCCCGACCCGTCCGAGTGGGGTGAGCCGTCCGCGTCCGAGACCCCCGCGGGCAAGCCCGCCGCGCCCGCCGCGCCCACGGCGCGGCGCACGTCCATCGGCGCCACGTCGCAGATGGAGGTCACCTGGACGGCGCCCGACCCGAACGGTGCCGCGATCTCGCAGTACACGGTCGACGTGCTCCAGGGTGGTTCCGTCGTGCGGTCGGTGACCGCAGGGGGCGGTGCGACGAGCACGACCGTGGGTCTGCCCGCCGACACCACCGGGTACACGTTCCGGGTCCGGGCGCACAACAAGGCCACCGACAAGTTCGGCGACGCCGAGTCCTCCCCCGCGTCCAACGCGGTCCGCGCGTTCGCCGCGCCCGGCGCCGTCTCCGGCCTCAGCGCACGCGCCACGGGGTCCGACGGACAGGTCCAGCTCTCGTTCGGCGCGGCGACCGGAAGCGGCGTGCGCTCCGACGAGATCAGGTACGAGTACAACGCGGGCGGCGGCTGGGCCGCCCTCGGCGCGGACAAGGTCGTCGGTGGCCTGACCGACGGCCGCGAGGCGACGATCCAGGTCCGCGCCGTCGCCGGTGTCGACGGCGCCGACGAGCCGGGACCGGCCGCGAGCGCGAGCGCGACCCCGTACGGACCGATCCCCGCACCCGCCCTGACGATGGCCGGTGGCGACCGCGCGATCACCTACAGCTGGTCGACGTCCGACAACGGTCGCCCGTACACCACGTCGGTCACCGGTGCCGTGCGCTCGAACAGCACGTCCGGGTCCGGGACGCTGAGCGTCGGCTACTCGGAGACCCGGGAGATCTGCGTGACCGTCACCCCGACCGAGGGCGCGACGAACCAGACCTGCCGGAGTGCGACGTCCGACAAGAGGCCCGAGCCCGTCCTCCAGGCGTACAAGGGATCGAACTACCCCTCCGTCACGTGCATCCACTCGTCGTGCGCGATCGTCGACCTCTCGATCTCCGGTGCGGAGCCCAACACGCCGTTCACGGCGTCGTGCTGGACGAGCCACAACGGCGACCACATGTTCGAGGGCACGCGCACGTACTCCGTCGACCGCAACAACCGCCCGCTGCGGACCGACGCGAACGGGAACTTCCCGCGGACCGGGATGTGGTGCCACTACGGGCAGCCGGGCGCGCAGGTGTGGATCCGCACGAACGCGTTCGGCGACTCCCGCAGCGTGACCTGGGGCTGATCCCTCAGCCGTGCCGGCGGAACCAGCGCCGGCGCGGCGGCTCGCTCGGCGTGCCGGCGCCGACCGCGGCATGCGCGGTGCCGGCGCTGGCCTCGCCCGCGGGCGAGTCGGCAGGAGTCGGGTGGGCGTCGGCCGGACCGACGTCCGCGTCGGCAGGAGTCGGGTGGGCGTCGGCCGCGTCCGCGTCGGCAGGAGTCGGGTGTGCTTTGGCCGCGTCCGCGTCGGCAGGAGTCCGGTGGGCGTCGGCCGGGTCGGCGTCGGCCCGCGCGGCGAGCGCAGGCTCGACGGCGGGTCGCGCCGTCGCCTGGATCTGCGCGATCCGGCCGGCGTCGTCGAACGCCACGGTCACCGCACCGCCCGGTACGACGAGCGCGAGCGACCCGTCGTCGTGCGACTCGACCTCGAGGCCGCGGCCGTCCGCGTAGGCGAGCACGGCCCGGCGGTGGTCGACGACCGTCACCGACAGCAACCCTTCGCTCAGCGCGCGCACGACCCGCGGCACGCTCGGCGGGGGCAGCTCGAGGGTCTCGTGCTCGAGGAGGAACCAGGCGCGCGTACCGCCACCGACGGGTGCGCCGTAGTGCGTGAACGACCCGGTCGTCGTCTTGGCCGCGAGCGTGAGGCGGTGCGGCAGCTCCGCGGAGAGCGAGACCTCGGCGGTCGTCGTCTCCGGCAGCCCGGCGCCCCGCGTCTTCTCCGCCGCCACGAGGACCTCGTCAGGGAAGCCGTTGATGTTCTGCCAGGCCCACATCCAGGTCCCGGGTCCCGGCGCGGACGTCCCGAGGAGCTGGAGCCGGCACTCGGTGACGACGCCGGTGGCGGACGTGAACGTGAACGCGCCCGTCGTCAGGTCGGCGTGCCACGCGTCCTCACCGTAGAGGTCCGCGAGGTGCAGCATGTGCTCGTGGGACAGGAACGCGGCGTCGTCGACGAGGTCCTGGAGGACGGGCGGCTCGGTCATGGTTCGAACGTAGCGCCGTCCGGTGCGCCCCGGCGGGCAGCGACACGGGGCCGCACGGAACGCTCGCGGGATCAGGCCGCGACGAGCGCCCGATGGTGCGCGACGCGCGCAGACACGGCGCCACCGGTCCTCGCGCCGCGCGGCCGCGCCCCCAGTGCCGCGCGCGGGGACGGTCGGGCGCCGGCGGACGACAGGACCAGCACCGGGCCCACGGGACGCAGCTCCTCCCCCGCCCGGGCGACGAGGTCGACGAGCCGGATCCCGAGCGCCGCGCAGACCGCCGCGAGGACCTCCGACGACGCCTCCTTGCGACCGCGCTCGACCTCCGACAGGTACGCCGTCGAGACCCGCGCCGCGGTGGCGACGTCGACGAGCGTTCGCCCCTGCGCGAGCCGCGCACGACGCAGGATCCCGCCCATCACGTGGCGCAGGAGCGGCTCGGCACGCCGTGCCGCCCCCGGCCGTGACGTGGCTGCGTGCCCGGTCGCGACCGCCTGTCCGTCCATGCCGGTCACGCTACCCGCGCCCCGGTCCGGTCGTCGCCGGACCGGGGCACGGATCTGCTGTCGGCGTAAGGCTCACCAGTCCTCGAGCGTCTGCGCCATCTGCCAGAACCGGGTCTCGTGCCGGCAGCTCAGCTCGAACGCCCGCTCCATGCGCGCGCGCTCGGCCTCCCCGGCGTCGGCGGCGAGGGCGTCGAGGCGTGCCCGCAGGTCCGCGAGCACGCCCTCGGTGCGCTCCGCCGCGTAGAACTCCCACCATCCCGCGAGCGGGTGGTCCGCGGCGATCGCGCCCGGCGTCGTCGCGCGCTCGTCGAGCCAGAAGCGCCGCGCCGACCAGATGTACGTCCACGGGCACGGGAGCAGCGCGGCGAGCAGCACGCCGAGGGAGTCCCGACCGGCGGCGAGCATGTGGTCGACGTACGCCTGCGCGCTGGGTGCGAGCCGCGAGACCTGCGCGTCCTCGTAGCGCACGCCGAGGAAGTCGCACATCGCGTGGTGCGCGTGGGACTCGTCGTCGAGCAGGAAGCCTGCCTTGCCGTGGAACCACGCGGCCCACGAGCGGTCGGGCGCGAGCGCCATGCCGAGCCCGTAGCAGCGCAGGTAGGCCGTCAGGTACTGGTGGTCCTGGCCGACGTAGTGCCGGACGGCGGCCGGCTCGACCGTCCCGTCCCGCAGCCCGGCGAGGAACGGGTGGTCGTAGAACTCGGTGAACAGGTGCGCGTACCGACGGCCGAGCCCGGCGGTGAAGCCGTCCTCGTCGTCGGCGACGAGAGCACCGGGGTTCCCGGTGGTCGGGTTGGTCAGGGTGGTGATGGCAGACGTCGTCATGCCCACGTTCCTCCGCTCGTGCTAGCGAGATCAGGTTCGACGGGTCCGGGCGGTCTACCGCTCGTCTCAGTCCCTCGGCCCGGCGCTCGTCGCCCGGGCGGGACACCCCGCGTGGTTCGTCGGCACCCTAGCAGCCCCCTCGCCGCGCCCGCCGGACGGTCCGGCGAGCGCGAGCGTCCGGGCGGGTCGACCATGGACGCATGTTCCGGAGCCTCTTCCCGATCCTCACGGTGGCCGACGTCGAGCGGTCCCTCGGCTTCTACCGCGACCTCCTGCGCGGCAGCGTCGCGTACGCGTTCCCCGACGACGGCCCGCCCGTGTACGTGAACGTGCACGTGGGCGGGTCCCCGCTCGGGATCGGGCTCGCCGACACCGCGGACGTCCGCGGCGGCGCGACGCTGTGGGTGTACGTCGACGACTGCGACCGTGCCGTCGAGCACCTCGCCGCGGCGGGGGTCACCGTCGTGGAGCCGCCGACCGACCAGCCCTGGGGCGAGCGTGTCGCGCGCGTGCAGGACCCCGACGGCAACGTCGTGGTCCTCGGCCAGGAGGCCGCGCCGCCCGCCGAGCCGGACGGACCGACGGGGCTCTCGTGAGCGTGCCCCCAGCGGGACTCGAACCCGCACTGCGCCGGGTTTAAGCCGGCCGCCTCTGCCAGTTGGGCTATGGGGGCGCTGGCCCGAGACTACCCGGACCGTCCCGGCCACCCCGGGGCACGTACGGTCCGCGGTCGTCGCCGGGGACGCCACGAGGGGCGGGCCGCACGCGCGGCCCGCCCCTCGTCGTCGGGCACGTGGGCTGTGCGCCCGGTACCCGTCAGGTGCGCGTCAGGAGGCCTTGGCCGCCGGCGTCCTGGAGTCCGAGTCGATCGTCCCCGCACCCGACTCTGCCGCGGCGGCGGAACCCTGCGCGGTCTGCTTCACGGGCTCGCCGTCCTTCTTCGGCGGCACCGACGCCGTGCGGAACTCGGCGCGCGGGTCGTGCAGCGAGCCGAGGGACACGAGCTCGCGGCCCATGAGGAACTGGCCCATCCAGCCGATGAAGATGCGGATCTTGCGGTTGCCCGTCGGCATCGCCATGACGTGGTAGCTGCGGTGCATGAGCCACGCAAGCACGCCGCGGAGCTTGAACACGCCGAACAGCTCCGCGACACCCTTGTACAGACCGAGCGAGGCGACGGTGCCGACGTTCTTGTGGCGGTACTCGACCGGCGGCTCGCTGTGCAGCTCGAGCGCGAGGTTGTCGGCGAGGCGCGTGGCCTCACGGATCGCGTGCTGGGCGTTCGGGGGGCAGAACTTGCCGGGGTTGAGCACGTCCGGCACGGCGGCGCAGTCGCCCGCGGCCCACGCGTTCGGCACGACCTCGCCCTCGGCGTCCGCGACCTGCAGGGTCGGCAGGACCGTGACGCGGCCCAGCTTGTCGACCGGGAGGTCCGAGGCCTCCTTGATGACCGGGTTCGCCTTGACGCCCGCGGTCCACACGATCGTGTCCGAGTCGAACTCCACGCCCGTGGACGTGACGACGTGGCCGTCGACGCACGACGAGAGGAACGTGCTGAGGTGGAACTCGATGCCGCGCTTCTTGAGCTCCTCGAGCGCGTACTCCGCCATCGGCTCGCTGAGCTCCGGCAAGATGCGCCCGGCGCCCTCGATCATCACGAAGCGCAGGTCGCGCTCCTCGATCGTCGCGTAGTTGCGCGTCGCGTAGCGCGCCATGTCCTCGATCTCGGCCAGCGCCTCGATCCCCGCGAACCCGCCGCCGACGAACGTGAACGTCAGCATGCGGCGACGCAGCGTCTCGTCCCACGTGGACGACGCGACGTCCATGCGGTTGAGCACGTGGTTGCGGACGGCGATGGCCTCCTCGACGTTCTTGAAGCCGATCGCGGTCTCCGCGAGACCCGGGATGGGCAGCGTGCGCGAGACCGAGCCCAGGCCCACGATGAGGTGGTCGTAGGTGACCGAGTAGTCGTCGCCCTCCTCGGGGTGGATCGTCACGCGCCGGTTGCCGTGGTCGATCCCGACGACCTTGCCCTGCAGCACGTCGACGCCCTTGAGCGCGCGGCGGTGCGGCGCGACGACGTCGCGACCGTCGATCGACCCGGCGGCGGCCTCGGGGAGGAAGGGCGCGTAGGTCATGTACGGGCGCGGGTCGACGACGACGATCGCCGCCTCGCGGCGGCCGAGCTTCTTGCGCAGGCGACGAGCGGCGTACAGACCCACGGAACCGCCGCCGAGCACGACGACGCGCGGCACCTTGCGGGGCCGCGGCGAAGCGGTCTGGGCACGGCTGACCGAGGTCAGGTCATTCTGAGGCATGGTTCCAGAGTATTACTGCTCCCGGACCACGCGAGCCCGGGCGTCCGTCAGACGGGCGTGATCCCGCGCACGCCGGACCGCGCAGAGCGGTCGGAGCGGGCGAACAGAGCGGTCGGAGCGGGTGAAATCGTGCGGAACCTGACCTGCCGAACCCCGGGTTACGCGCGCATCAACCCGCTGATCGCGACGTAACCCGGGGTTCGGCAGGCTCAGCCGACGGCCTCGACGACCGGCGTGGGCGTCGCCGTCGGGGGCAGGACGACGCCGGCCGGGGCGTCGGTCACCGGGGTCTCGCCGCCCGGCGTCCCCGCCGCCGGGGCCTCGGACTCGTCGTCGCCCGGCGCGGCCGGCTCGTCACGCTCGTCCGTGCCCGACGGCGCGCCGTCGTCCGTGCCGCGCGTCGCCGGGATCTCGGTGGGCGCCTTGAGGAACGGCCACGGCATGTCGTGCGTCCGGGTACCGGTCGCGGGGACAGGCCGCCCGTCGTCGTCGGCGTACTCGACGTCCTCCTCCGCGACCGCACGCAGCGGGTACACGTTCCAGCGCTCACGGCCGTCGGTCGAGAGCGTGGGCTGGAAGTACCACGACCCGTCGACCTCCGGCACCGACCAGGACTGGTACGCGGCGTCCACGCCGACCGTCCGCACCGGACGACCGCGGTCGTCGAACACCTGGACGTCCCGGACCGGGTTGCCGTCCGCGTCGTAGACGAACAGGTTCGAGACCTGGACGCCGTCGACCCACACGCCGTCCGCCCCCTCGGGGACGACGCCGCCGTCGTACGACACGGGCTGGCCTCCCCACGATCCGCCCGTCGCCGCCTGCACGCCCTGCTGGTACCCCTGCTCGTACGAGACGTGGCTCGCGGGACCGGCGCTCGCGGTGGCCGCGAAGGGGAGGGCCAGGACGGCCGCCGCGACGGAGACGTACCGCACGGCGCGAGGCATCCAGGCGAGCGGGAGCCAACGGCCCCGGCCCCACTGGACGCTCACGACGACCGCGGCGAGGAGCAGCAGCCGTGCGGACAGGTCCGGCGGCAGCACGGCGACGGCGTAGCCACCGAACGCCCAGAGGACGGCCGTCGCCGCGACCCAGCCACGCAGCACCCACCACACGGGCGTGAGCGCGCGGAAGAACTCGCGCACCGTCGCCCACTGCGGCGTCGAGGTCACCGGCTGCCACAGCGAGCGCCAGCCGGAGCCGAGGATGCCGCCGAGCACGAGGAGGCCGCCACGAACCCCGATGCGGGGACGCCGTCCGGGGGCCGGTGCACGGGGCGGGAGCCCGGCCGCCTCGCGCAGCTCGTGGGCGTACGCCTCGGCAGGGCCGAAGAGCGCCACCAGGTCGAGGGTCGTGTCGTCGGCGCCCTCCGGCGACACGGCGGCACGCGGCAGGGCGCCCGGGGCGTCGACCACCGCTTCCGCGAGGTCGGCCTCGAGCCCGTCGGCGAGCTCCTCGACCTGGTCGGGTCGCAGGTCCGCGAGGTGGCTGCGCACCTCGTCCGCGTAGGCGCGGACGAGGTCGTAGAAGGCGAGGCCGGTGGGCGGCCCGGCGGGCGTCGTCGTGCTCATCAGGCAGCCACCTCTCGCGTGCGCAGGATCGCGGAGACCGTGCCCGCGAACGTCTGCCACTCCTTGCGGTGCAGGTCGAGCATCGCCCGGCCCTGCGGGTTGATCCCGTAGTACTTGCGGTGCGGGCCGGCGTCGGACGGGACGACGTACGTCGTCAGGGCGCCGTTGGCGTACAGACGGCGCAGCGTCCCGTACACCGACGCGTCGCCGACGTCCTCCAGACCGGCCGCGCGCAGTCGGCGCACGACGTCGTACCCGTACCCGTCCTCGTCCGCGACGGCCGCGAGGACCGCGGCGTCGAGCACCCCCTTGAGCAGCTGTGTGGCGTCCACCGCATCCTCTCCCCTGTCACCGGTCGACCGCGGCCGCGGTCGTGCTGTGCACACTACCGCGCTGTGCGTAGTACTGCGCACCACGACACTCCGGCACGGCGACACTCCGGTCCCGCAGTCTCTCCCCGGGCATACTGCTGCCGTGCCGATCACCGACCCGCCGACGGAGGCCGACCTGCTCCGGGCACGGCTGCGCACCCAGCGGCGCTTCCGCCGCACCGAGGCCCTGGTCGCCGCGCTGACGCTCGCCCTCGTCCTGGCGACACTCCTCGCTCTGCCCCCCGATGCGGACCAGCACACCGACGAGGTCACCGGCGCGATCACCGCGATCATGGTCCTGATCGGCCTGCAGTGGGCGCTCACGCTCCGGCTCGGCTGGCGCGTGTACGACCAGCCGGCGAGCAGGGCCCTCCGGCGCAAGGCCCCGTTCCGCGGCTGGTGGTTCACCCCGTCCACGCCGCTCCTCGCCGTCGTGCTCGCGCTGCCGTGGGCCCTCGACGGCACGTTCGGCACCAAGGAGTCCATCGCCATGGACCTGTGGTTGCTCTTCCTCCTGTTCCTGATGGCCGCCGGGCTCGGCCTGCTCGCGGTCCCGACGGTGCTCGCGCCGATCGAGATGCTCCTGCGCGGCGTCGCCACGCTCGTCGCGGCCCGGAGCGCCGCGGACCGACGAGAGGGAACCGGCTACCTCTGGGGCGCGTTCGGCATCGGGGCGCTCACGACGTTCGTGCTGGTCGTCGGCGCCGGCGCAAACTTCGGGACGAGCGGCCGCGCGGCCTGGGGCAGCGTCGTCCTCGCGCTGCTCGGCGTCCCGCTGGGCTACGACGTCCGGAGCCCGGTGCTCCTGTGGGTCGGCCGAGTCATGTTCTACGCCGCGCTCACGTACGTGGTCGTCGCGGTCGTCCGCCGTCGGCGCGCGTCGCGCAAGACCACCGCCGAGTCGTGACCGCCGCCCCTGAGGCGCGCGAATCAGGGGCGGAGAGTCACGTCTCGGCGGTCGGCGTCGCCGCAGGCGGGGTCAGGGGACCGGTCAGGCGACCGACCACGCGATGCCGTCGAGGATGTCGTGCTCGCTCGTCACCACGTCGGTGAGCTCGCCGCCCGCGGCGGCCACGTCGTCGCGCACGCGCGCCACGACCTCCGACCAGACGAGCGCCCCGGCGCCGATGACGTCCACGCGTCCGGGGTGCATGAACCCGAGCGCGGCGCGGTCGGCGCGCGAGCGGTGCAGCAGGTCGTCGCACGCGGCGAGGACCTGCTCCACGGACAGGACCGCGCCGTCGATCCGGTCGCGGTCGTACGCCGCGAGCCGCAGCGCGTGCGCGGTCACGGTGGTGACCGACCCCGCGAGCCCGACGAGCGTCGCGGCCCGGCCGAGCGGCACGACGCGCGCCGCCTCGTCGAGCGCGGCGCGCACGTCGGCGCGCGCAGCGGCCTCCTCCGCGGCGGTCGGCGGGTCGCTGCGCAGGTGGCGCTCGGTGAGGCGCACGCAGCCGACGTCCATCGAGTGCGCGGCGTCGGGGGTGGCCGTGCCCAGCACGAGCTCCGTGGACCCGCCGCCGAGGTCCACGACCACGTACGGTCCGGGACGCAGCCCCGCGACGGTCGACGTCGCTCCCCGGAAGGACAGCGCCGCCTCCTCCTGGCCCGACACGACCTCGGGCTCGACGCCGAGCGCGTCGAGGACGCCCTGGACGAAATCGTCACGGTTCTCGGCGTCGCGCGTGGCCGACGTCGCGACGAACCGCGTGCGCGTCGCACCGAGCTCGGTGACGACCGCGGCGTAGCGACGCACGGCGTCGAGCGTGCGCTCGAGAGCCTCGGGGGCGAGCCGACCCGTGCGGTCCACCCCCTGCCCGAGGCGGACGACCTCCATGCGCCGGTCGAGGTCGGTCAGGGTGCCCGCGACGGGGTCGACGTCGGCGACGAGGAGGCGGATCGAGTTGGTGCCGCAGTCGATCGCGGCGACCCGCGTGGTGCCGGGAGCAGGAGGCGCGGGCGCCGGGGAGACGCGCTGCGCGGCGGGAGCAGGGGTGGAGCCGGAGGTCATGCGCCAAGCCTGCCACCCCGCGCGCCCGGCACGCGTCCCCAGACGCCTGGCGGGCGTGATCGCGTGCGAGGGCGAACGTCGTCCCCTCAGGGCATGATGTGCGCTGCGACGCCACTCGGCGCCCACGAGGCACGGAGGAACCATGCACGATCCCGGGGGCGCGGCGCCCGCACACCGGGCCAGGCGGTCGGAGACGGCGACGCACGGCATCGACCACGCCGACGTCGACCGGCCGGCGCTGCTCGAGGCGGCCGCGCGGGCGGCAGGGCTCGGGACGTTCCAGTGGGACCTCGTCACGGGCGCGCTGCGCTGGGACGCGGCGCTGCTCGACGTGTTCGGCTATGACGAGGAGACCTTCGGCGGCACGATCGACGCGTTCAACGCGCGCGTGCACCCGGACGACGTCGCGCCGGTGACGGCCGCGCTCGACCGAGCGATCGCCACGTGCGGCGTGTACGAGGCGGAGTTCCGCGTGCTGCGGCCTGACGGCACCATGAGCTGGCTGACCGCTCGCGGTCGGGCGCTCGCCGGGCCGTCGGGCACCGCCGAGCAGGTCGTCGGCGTCACGACCGACACGACGGCGCTGCGTGCCGGCGAGGAACGCGTGCAGCAGATCCTCGAGGACATGACGGTCGGCTACTACTGGCTCGACCCCGAGTGGCGGTTCGGCTACGTCAACGCCGAGGCGGAGCGCATCCTCGGCAGCCCGCGCGAACGCCTCCTCGGCGGCGTGGTGTGGGACCTCTTCCCCGCGGCCTCGGGCTCGACGTTCGGGGACGGCTATCGCGAGGTCGCGCGCACCGGGGAGCCGATGGTCTTCGACGCGTACTACCCCGCGCCCCTCGACGGCTGGTACGAGGTGCGGGCCGTGCCGGAGCGCGGCGGCGTCGCCGCGTACTTCACGGACATCACGGAGCGGCGGCGCGCGCTCGAGCTGGCCGAGGAGGCGCAGGCGCGCTCGGCGCTCCTCGTCGCCGTCGCGACCGACCTCGCCGAGACCCTCGACCCGGTCCGCGCCCTGGAGGCGGTGCTGCCCCATCTGGTGCCCGGCATGGCGGACTTCGCCATCGCGAGCACCCTCGACGATGGCCAGGGTCCGTGGAAGGAGCGGCTGCACGACGTCGCGGCGCTGCACGCCGACCCTGCGGTGCAGCCCGTCCTCGACCGGTACCGGACGATCCGGGTCCCCGCCCTCACCGCCACGTCGCTCATCGCGGAGACGCTCGCCGGCGCGCCGCACGCGCTCCGGTCGGGGACGCCGCGCCCCGGGGACCTGGTCGAGGACGGTCCCGCGCACGACCTGCTCGTGAGCCTCGCGCCGCACGCGTTCGTCGTCATGCCGCTGCGCGGGCGCGGGCACGTGCGAGGGCTGATCACGCTCGTCCGAGGAGCCGAGCGCGGCGACTTCACCGAGCCGGACCTGACCGCGCTGCGCGACGTCATGGCGCAGATCGGCCTCGCGCTCGACAACGCCCACCTGCACGCCGTCCAGCGCGGCCTGGCCGAGGAGCTCCAGCGCGGCCTGCTCACGCCCCTGCCGGAACCCGACCACCTGCACCTCGTCGCGCGCTACGCACCCGCGACCTCCGGGGCGCAGATCGGGGGCGACTGGTACGACGCGTTCCTCGTGCGCGACGGCAGCACGTGCCTCGTCATCGGTGACGTCACCGGCCACGACCTGCGGGCCGCGGTCTCGATGGCCCAGGTGCGCAACCTGCTGCGCGGCGGCGCGCACGCGGTCATCGAGCCGCCGGCCGCGATCCTCGAGTCCCTCGACTGGGCCATGCACGACCTGGCGGTCGGGACGATCAGCACCGGCATCCTCGCGCGCGTCGAGCAGCCGGACGACCTCGAGGAGCGCGACCTGCGGAGGCTGAGATGGTCGAGCGCCGGCCACCTGCCACCGCTCCTCATCCATCCGGACGGGACGGCCGAGCTGCTCTACCGGCAGGCCGACCTGCCGCTCGGCGTGCGCGTGCACACCGAGCGCCAGGACCACACGCAGCTCATCCGTCCCGGGTCGACCGTCCTGCTCTACACCGACGGTCTCGTCGAACGCCGCGGGGAGTCGCTCATGGTCGGCCTCGAGCGCCTGCGCAGCAGCGCCGAGCAGTTCGAGGGTCTGTCCCTCGACGAGCTGTGCGACGGCCTCATCGCGGACCTCGCGCCCACGCGCGAGGACGACATCGCGCTGCTCGCGATGCGCGCGTTCACGGCGGAGGAGCCGCGACCGGCAGAGGCCGGGCCCGAGGTGCTGCCCGAGGACCTCGTGGACCCGCTCCACCCGGGGACCTGAGGCGGCGCCGCGACGGTCTCGCCGGGGGCTGCTCGGGCCGCTGCTCAGCAGGTGCAGCGGTCGGGGCGCCAGACGTCGCGCACGCGCTCGAGCGCCTCGTCGCCGAGCGGGTTGACGCCCGGCCCTGCGGCCAGCGCGTGCCCGACGAGCACGTGCAGGCACTTCACGCGCGTCGGCATGCCGCCCGCGGAGATCCCGTCGATCTCGTCGACGTGGCCGAGCGTCTCGCGCTGCGCGAGGTAGTGCTCGTGCGCTCCCCGGTAGGCCGCGGCGAGGTCCTCGTCCTCCGTGAGGCGGTCCGACATCTCCGTCATCACGCCGTTCGCCTCCAGCGTCGACGCCGCGGCGACCGCGCCGGGGTGGGTGAGGTAGAACGTCGTGGGGAACGGGGTGCCGTTCTCGAGCCGGGGCGCGGTCCGCACGACGAGCGGTCGCCCGCACGCGCACCGTGCCGCGATGCCCACGACACCGCGCGGCGTCCGGCCGAGCTGCTCGGCCAGCACCTCGAGGTCGTGCGGCGTCACGACGGCGGCGGGGTCGTCGGCGGGGATGGCCAGTCGGGCGTCGGTCACGGCGGGTCCTCGGGATGGGATCGGGGTCAGGGCGTCAGGTCAGCGCGTACAGGTCCGGCGTCGCGGACACGTGCCCGACGGCGCGCGGCCGACGCGGCCGCGGCGTCACCGGTGGCGACGCCTCACCCATTCTCCCCGGTCGCAGCACCCGGCTCGTCCGTCGCGGGGGGTTCCGTCCCGCCGGCCGGCACGTCGTCGGCTCCGGGCGCGCTGCCGCCGGCCCCCTCGTCGCCCTCCTCGGGCGTCGGCTGCTCGCCCGCGACCTGCACCGACTCCCACATCGCCTGGTACCACGGCGTCCCGTCGCGGCTCTCCACGGGTCCGTCGGTGATGGCCTGGCCCGTCTGCGGGTCGAGGTCGTCCGGGACGGACTCCGGGTCGAGCACGCGCCAGGGCCGCTCCCCCGGCATGACGTAGTTGAGCCGGTCGCGCGCCTCCCGCTCGACGTACGCGCGGTCGTCCCAGCGCTCGAGCTCCGCCTCGAGCTCGTCGTGCTGCCCCTGCGCGTCGACGAGGTCGCTGCGGAGGGCGCGCAGCTCGTTCGTCTGGGTCACGTAGGCGCGCACCGTCGGCAGCAGGAGCACGACGGCGAGGAGCCCGACGACCGACAGGACGAGGGCCCGGACGGTCACGACCTCCGGGAGGAGGAAGCCGTGCCTGCTGCGCCGCCGGTCCTCCGGGGCGGGACCCGCCGGCCGTCGGGCGGGGGCACGGCGCGCCGCCGGACGACGCGTCGACGAGCCCGTCGAGGACCCGGCTCCGGACGCCGTGCGCTTCGACGACGCGCCCGAGGAGCCACCGTCAGACCGTGCCGAGGCCGTCGGGGACGACCGC
Source organism: Cellulosimicrobium sp. PMB13 (assembly GCF_051294865.1). Classification (NCBI taxonomy): domain Bacteria; kingdom Bacillati; phylum Actinomycetota; class Actinomycetes; order Micrococcales; family Promicromonosporaceae; genus Cellulosimicrobium; species Cellulosimicrobium sp. PMB13. The sequence goes on from NZ_CP145910.1 coordinate 4,269,158, forward strand.
CCTGAGCCCTTCGCGGCCGTCGAGCCCGACGCCGTCGAACGCTTCTTCCCCGACGAGGGAGCCCCGCCCGAGGCCTTCGACGGGCCCGTCCGCGACCCCGACGCAGGGCGTGCGGAAGCCCCAGGACGCGCGGGCGCACCGGGGCGCGGAGGGCGACGCGAGGACGGCATGCCCTGATTGTGCCGCCGTCCCGCGTCCCGACTCGGCAGTACGCGCGGGGCCGCACCAACGTGAGCCGATCGACACGATCTCTTCACCCGCCGCAGGGAGAACGCCGAGGCCCGGCGGACCGTGACGGTCCGCCGGGCCTCGGCGTGCGGGTGCAGGCGCTGGTCCCGCTGTGCGGGTCCGGACCGGTCAGGCCGACCGGCGCGAGAGCGTCAGGCAGACCAGCGCGGGAAGGCCGAGCGCCCGGCGTAGCGCGCGGCGTCGTCCAGGGCCTCCTCGATGCGCAGGAGCTGGTTGTACTTGTTGATGCGCTCGCCGCGGGCGGGCGCACCGGTCTTGATCTGGCCGGCGTTCGTCGCGACGGACAGGTCGGCGATCGTCGTGTCCTCGGTCTCGCCGGAGCGGTGCGACGTCATGGCCGTGAAGCCGTTGCGCTGCGCGAGCTCGACGGCGTCGAGCGTCTCCGTGAGCGTGCCGATCTGGTTGAGCTTGACCAGCAGCGAGTTCGCGGCCTTGAGCTCGATGCCCTTGGCGAGGCGCTCCGGGTTCGTGACGAACAGGTCGTCGCCGACGATCTGGACGCGGTCCCCGACCTCGGAGACGAGCTGCGACCACGAGTCCCACTCGTCCTCGGACAGCGGGTCCTCGATCGAGACCAGCGGGTAGTCGCGCACGAGCTGCTCGTAGTACGCGATCATCTCGGCCGGCGTCTTCGCGCCGCCCTCGAACTGGTACGCGCCGTCCTTGAAGAACTCTGTCGCGGCGACGTCGAGCGCGAGCGTCACGTCGGTGCCGGGCGTGAAGCCGGCCTTCTCGATCGCGACGAGGATGAGGTCGAGCGCCTCGCGGTTGTTGGCGAGGTTCGGGGCGAAGCCGCCCTCGTCGCCCAGGCCGGTGGCGAGGCCCTTCTCCTTGAGCACGGACTTCAGCGCGTGGTAGACCTCGGCGCCGGTGCGCAGCGCCTCGCGGAACGACGACGCGCCGATCGGGGCGACCATGAACTCCTGGATGTCGACGTTCGAGTCCGCGTGCGACCCGCCGTTGAGGATGTTCATCATCGGCACGGGCAGGACGTGCGCGTTCGGGCCGCCGACGTAGCGGTACAGGTCCAGGCCGGCGCTCTTCGCGGCGGCCTTCGCGACGGCGAGCGAGACGCCGAGGATCGCGTTCGCGCCGAGCTTGCCCTTGTTGGGCGTGCCGTCGAGGTCGATGAGCGCGGCGTCGATGAGGCGCTGGTCCTCGGCCTCGAAGCCGATGAGCTCGGGGGCGATGTCGTCGATGACGGCGTTCACGGCGCCCTCGACGCCCTTGCCCAGGTAGCGGGACTTGTCGCCGTCACGACGCTCGACGGCCTCGAACGCACCGGTCGACGCGCCCGACGGCACGCCGGCGCGGGCGAACGTCCCGTCGTCCAGGACGACCTCGACCTCGACGGTCGGGTTCCCGCGGGAGTCGAGGATCTCGCGCGCTCCAACGGCTTCGATGCTGGCCACAGGTGCTCCTTCAGGCAGGGGGCGCGCAGGCGCTCCGACGGCGGCCGACCCGGGCAGGAAAAACCCGGGGCACCGCGTGCGCCCGCGACGGTGGTGGGGTTTACGACCCCACCCTAGTGCCCGGATGTGACCCGCGCCGCTCCGTCCGCCCCTCGGGCGTGCGGCCATGACCTCGGACGCGCGACGAAGGACGAACGTCCTCCACGCCCCCGGTCGGCGCGTCCTCGCTCGAGGACCGGCGTCCTACCTCGCGGGACCGGCACCCGGCGCCCCGGCCTCCTGCTCCGCCACGGAGATCGCCGACTCGACGCGGCGCAGCTCGGCGCGCAGCGCCGCCTCGGCGTCGACACCGGCCGCGTCGGCCTGCACGACGAGGGCGAGCAGCTCGCGCCCGAGCCGCTCGTGCGCCGTCGGGCCGGGGACCGGTCCCGCGAGCGCCGACGTGAGCGTCTCGCCGAGCCCGCCGCGACGGGCGCGCGTGAGGACCTTCTGCGCGCGGGCGAGCGCGCCCTGCGTGTGGGAGATGCCGTCGAGGACGGACGACCGCTGCTTCTCGGCCTTCTTGATCGCGTCCCACTGGGCGTGCAGGTCCGTCGTCGCGGCGGCGTCGGTCCCGGCCCCGAACACGTGCGGGTGCCGTCGGACGAGCTTCGCGACGAGGTCGTCGGCGACGTCGTCGACGGTGAACGGGTCCGGCTCCTCGTGCGCGATGCGCGCGTGGAACAGGACCTGCAGGAGCAGGTCGCCGAGCTCCTCGCGCATGCCCGCGTGGTCGCCCGTCTCGATCGCCTCGGCGAGCTCGTGCGCCTCCTCCAGCAGGTAGTGCACGAGCGACTCGTGCGTCTGCTCGCGGTCCCACGGGCACCCGCCGGGCGAGTACAGACGGTCCATGACGTCGACGGCGGCGCGGAGCCCGTCGGTCGTAGGTCCGGTGCGGGGTTCCGGGGCGTGGGCGCTCATCGGCCCATCGTAGGGAGGGCTGTGGCGGACAGGTCTCGCTCTCCGCCCGCCGAGCGTGTCCTGCCGACCGTCGACCAGGTGACCGTGGCCCGCCTCGTGTCCGGACGAGCCACGATCACCTGGTCGGCGCGGCGGTGGTCAGCCGCAGGTGTGCGCGTCGTACGGCACGTCGAGCGTCCTCGACACCTCGGCGATGCGCTCGCCCCCGTCGCTGCCGGCGGCGGTGCCCGTGACCGTGACCGTCGCCGTGCCCGCCGGGACTGACGTCGCCCGGACCGCGAACGACTGGTACGCCGACCCGCCCGGCGCGACGCCCGTGAACGCCCTCGTCCCGTACGGCGTCGCGAGCGACACGTCGAGCGGCACGTCCGCCCCGTTCGTCGCGCGGACCGCCACATAGGCCTTGCCCGCCAGGCAGCGGGCCTGCGCCTCGACCGTCACCGGCAGCTCGGGAGCGGCCGCACCCACGAGCCGAGCGACACCCCACCTGGCCGTCGACTGGTACCCCGCTCCCGACGGGTCCGCCCAGTTGCGGATCGCCGTGCGCGCACCGTCGGCGGCGTCGTTGACCTGCAGGTCCAGGCCGTGGAACGTGCCTTCGCCGCCGTGCTCGAGGAGGCTGACGGCCGCCTCGACGACGTACCCGTCGGCCGTCCGCGCGACGGCGCTCGACACGCGACCGCGCTGGAACGCCTCGTCGCCCGTGCCGAACGACACAGCGTTCGCCGCGCTGATGCGGATCTGCGTGTCGTCGTACCGGTACGACCCGTTCTTCGCGTTGCCGGCGTCGACGTAGATCTCCACGGAGTCCTGGACCCAGGGGTCCGAGCCGGAGACGTCGACCACCGGGTCCGCGACCTCGGCCAGCACGTAGAGCGTCTGCCCCCGCCACAGCGTGCGGACCGTCGCGACGGCGCCGCCGCTGCCCTGCACCTCCTTGGCCGTGGTCACGGGCTCGCCCGCCGCGTCCCACGCCGTGTCGACCGCGCCGTCGATCTCGGGAGCCGACGACGCCGGCGCGACCTCGAGGTACGACAGCGGCTCCAGGAGGCGCAGCGTGCCGGTCGCTCCCGGGGTGTTCCACGACGTGGTCGCCTCGCCGTCGGTGACGCGCACGTCGAGCGCGAGCGTGCCGCCCTCCGCGGCGGCGTCGAGCGGGAGGTGCGCGACGACGTCGTACCCGCCCTCCCGCTCGGTCACGACCGCGGTCGCACCGGCCGTCGTCGTGCCGTCGCGCCGGACGACGTGCTCCACGTCCTCGAGCTCGAAGGTCACGGCGTCCGTCGCGTCGCCCGGGCCGCCTGCGTCCTCGATGCTCGCGAACGCCGTGAGGTGGTCGGGCGCCCAGCGGAGCTGGAACCCTGCCTCCCCGTCGGGTGCGGCGAACCGGTGCAGCGGGAGCTGGCTCCACGCGAGCGCCGAGGACGCGTCGCCGTCGAGGGGGACGTCGCCCGCGAACACGTCGGCCGTGCGCAGCCGCGCGGGCAGGTCACCGTCCACCACGCCGTGGTACGCGGGCTTGGCCTTGAGCGCGTCGTCGAACACGAGCGGGGCGCCGCTGCTCGCGCGCCAGCTCCGCCCGTCCGTGAGGCCCCACACGGTGACGGAGTACAGGTCGTCGGCGTGCTCGCGGAAGACCCGGAACGCGTCGCGGTAGTAGTACCCCTGCTCGACGAGGCCCGCCTGCGTGACCGGGGTCCCCGTCGTGACGTCGAGCTCGGTCACGGCCTGCGTGACGGGCAGGTCGGCGAACCGGTCGATCGCGCCCTCGAGCGCCGAGACGGGCATGGCGAGGCTCACGTGGAACTGGTGCCCCACACCGTCGACGGGCACGCCCCGCGCCAGGAGGCGGTCGACGAGCGCGCGGTAGCGGTCCTGCTTGCCGCCCTGCTCGGTGTTGTAGTCGTTGATGAAGAGCGCGACCGGCCGCTCGCCCCGGTCCTTCGCGGCGGGGTCCGCGTAGACGTCGTTGAACGCCTCGTCGGCGTACTCGAACGCGAGGTCGATGAACTCCTCGCCGAGGATCCGGAACCACTCCGAGCGCCGGAGCCCGTCCGGGTTCTCCCCGCCGTCGGAGACGACCTCGTTGACCACGTCGAACGCCGTCACGGGGTTGCCGCCGCCGAACGCGCCGTGCTCCTCGGCGAGCGCGCCGGCGACGTCGAAGACGTGCGTGCGCAGGCGCTCGCGCAGGACCTGCTTGTCGGCCTCCGAGCTCGTGAGCGGCGTGCCGTCCGCGCCCTGGAAGAACCACGCGGGCGTCTGGCTGTGCCACACGAGCACGTGCCCGTAGACGCGCAGGTCGCGGTCCGCGGCGAAGTCCATGAGCGCGACGGCCTCGGGGTGGGGACGGAAGGTGCCCTCGGCGTCGTACCAGGCCTCGGGCTTCATGTGGTTCTCGGCCGTGATCTGGTCGAAGTGCCGCAGGAGCAGCTCGGACGCCGCGCCCGCGGTCTCGCGCGAGTCGATCGCGACGCCCACCGGGACGTCCACCGTCTCCTTGACACCCGTGAGGTTCTCGACCACGGGCGGCGGCGGGACGCGCAGCACGACGTCGTCGACGAGGAGGTCGCTCGTGTTGTCGCCGTTGTAGTCCGTCTCGAGGTAGAGCAGCGCCTCGTCGGCCTCGGCGCCCTGGAACGTCGCGGTGACCTGCGTCCAGCCGTCGTTCGTGATCCCGGAGAACTGTGCGAGCGTCGAGTACGACGTCGCGCCGTCGACCGTGCGCGCGATGCTCAGCCACACGTCGTCCGCGGGCTGCCCCTCGGCGAAGCGCACCCAGGCGCTCAGCTCGTACGTCGTGCCCGGTGCGAGCAGGCCGGTGACGTCGTGACCGATGCCGTCGCCCTGGCCGTCACGGCCGGAGACGATCGCGGCCTGCGTGCCACCGTGCGCCACCGTCGTGAGGCCGAGCGTCGGCGTCGTCGCGTCGCCCGCGCGGGGGACCCAGCCGTCCAGCCCGTCCTCGAAGGACGTCTCGATCAGCGCCTGCCCGAGCGGGGGTGGTGTGCCCTGCGGGAACGTGAACGTCCAGCCGTCCGCGAGCCGCTCGCTCACCACGGTCTCGACCGCCGCGAGGGTGCCGGACCGGTCCCCGCCGCCGTCGTGCGCCAGGACGACCTCTCCGGGCTTCATCGCGGCGCGCAGGTTCGCGGTGAGCGTCGGGACGTCCTGCGTCTCCCAGTCCGCGATCGTGTTCGTGACCGCGAGCGGCTGCATCCCGAGCGCGACGGCGACCGCCGGTGTGCCGCCCCAGGAGCCGTTCGGCGCCCGGAAGAACGGCACGGGGTAGGTAGGGTCGCCCAGCGCGGTCCGGATGATCCGGAGGTTCTCGACGAGGTCGGCGCGGACCTCGTCCGCCGTCCACGAGCCCATGTCGGCGTAGCCCGTCGAGTGGTTGCACAGCACGTGGCCCTCGTCGACGATGCGGCGCAGGATCTCCGCGCCGCCGGGCGCCTCGACGTTCTGGCCGATCACGCAGAACACCGCGTGCAGGTCGTGCTCGGCGAGGAAGTCGAGGAGCGCCGGCGTCGTGCCCGGGTTCGGGCCGTCGTCGAACGTCAGGGCGGCGACGTCGCCGCTGCCCTCGGCGAGGCGCACGGGCGTCGGCACGGGGTTCACCGCTCCGCCGGGCACGACGTCGCCCGGGTCGACGGCGTCGCGCGCGGTCACCAGGACGTCGTCCACGAGGAAGGACGGGTGGGTGCCGTCGATCGGGGCCGCCTCGACGTAGAGCGTCGCGGCGGTCAGCGCGTCGGGCAGCGTGTACGCGCCGCCGATGCGGACCCACCCGTCGGCGGTCGCGGTGACCGCCCCGCCCACCCAGGTGTAGGCGTCGCCGGACGGGCTCGTCTCCTGCACGGTGAAGTGCATCCCCGACGCGCCCGCCGTCCCGGTGGGCAGCTTGACCCAGGCCTCGACGTCGTACGTCGCGCCCGGCTCGAAGAGCGTCGCGACCGACGTGGCGGGACCGTTCCACTCCCCCGTGCGCCCGCTGACGTGCAGGCTGCTCGCACCGCCGCGCGACTCGGCGTCCGTGAGGGCGAGCGCCACCGGACCGCGGGGCCCCCACGGCGCCGCCGACTCCTCAAAATCGTTCTCCAGAACGATATCGATATCGTTATCGACTTGCACAGACGTCTCTCCCGCGGATGCTTCGGCACCCATCGCGCCACCCGCTCCCCCGCCCATGACGAGGGCCGCAGCCACCCCCGCCACGACGGTCTTCCAGGTCCTTCGCATCATCGCTCCCTTGCGATCGCTCAGTCGGGCGGTACGCCCGTCGGGCGCGCCGGCGCGCCCGCCCTCACCCTAGGCGCGACGGCACCGGAGAGACAACGGTTGAACAAATATCGGTCGCCCACAGCCGATCCAGGCACCCGCGACCCGTGCGGCCGGCGAGCGTGAGGACTAGCGTCGGTACGGAGCCGGCACCTGCGCCGAGCGACCGCCACCGCACGACGAGAGGAACACACCACCATGGGTACGCACCGACGCTGGGCCGACCTCAGCCGGGGCCAGAAGGTCGCGGTCGGCGTCGTGGGCGCCGTCCAGATCACGTTGACGGCCGCGGCGTACCGCGACCTCGCGCGACGGCCCGCGGACCAGGTCAACGGGACGAAACTCGCGTGGGGCATCGCGCTGCTCGTCAACTGGGTCGGGCCGATCGCCTACTTCCTCGACGGCCGCAAGGGCTGACCAGCCCCCATTTTCCGTCTCCGGTCGATCGCACAGACGGTCATTGCCGATAGATGGCCTCGTACCGATGTGCGACAACGTTCCACGAGAAGCGTCGGACTGCACGACTACCGCCAGCGCTCACCCTCGCGTGGTGCTCATTGTCGAGAACCATTGCGCGCATCGCCGAGACGAGCGCTGCGATGTCGAACGGATCGACCAGGAGGGCGTCGACGCCGTCCTCGACGATCTCCGCCGCACCCCCGTGGACGGTGACGATGACGGCGCTGCCCGACCGCCACCCCTCGAGGAGGACCAGCGGAAAGGCGTCGGATCGACTCGGGACGACGAGAGCACGCGCCGCGTGCATCAGCGAGTCGACCTCGAGACGACTCAGTCGGCCGGGTAGGTGCACTCGATCTGTCAGCCCGTGACTCGCTACAGCCTTTTCCAGTGACTCACGCTCGGGACCGTCGCCGACGATCACGAGCTGGATCTCGGAAGGGAGATCTGCGCACGCGAAGGCGTCCAGAAGCAGGTCGAAACCTTTCACGTCAACCAGGCGGCCGACGGCGAGGACGAAACGCTGCGGTGCCCACACCGGTGGATCGGTCCGTTCGCTCACGGCCTGGGAACCGTTCGGCACCACGTGTCCCGCACCAGCAACGAGCCCGAATCTTCCTTCAAGATCGTCAAGGACGTAGCGCGACGGCGCTGTGACGGCGGAGGCGCGGACCATGGCACGCCGGAGCGAATGACGAAAGATCATCGACGACCGGAAGACCTCGTCCAGGTCACCCAACGTCTCGCCATGGGAGGTGACAACGAGACGCCTCCGCAACAGGGATGTCCACAGCAGGGCCCACACGCCATTCTCGGCGAAGCCGTGTACATGGACTACGTCCGGCCTGTCGATCCTCATCGCGCGTATCCATCGGCTCGACGCCATGACAGATGCCGCAACGAAAGCGGCGACCTCTCGCGCGCCCCGTTCGGGCAGCGGGCTCGGTAGGTAACGGACGACGACACCCTCAGGGGCGTCTTGCTCGTCATTGCGCCGCGCTGCGACCCATACGACGACCTCGCATCCAGCACGCACCAGATGTTGTGCAACTGCAAAGACGTGGCCGCCGAGACCGCTGCCTTCTGGCGCGACGGAGGTGGTCACCAGTGCGATGCGCATGTGCTTCCTCTCTCAAAGGTCATCGCACAGTAAGACACGTCCGTTCACCCACCTGCCGATTCCAGTGTTCGGAACGGGTGAAACTTCAACTTCCTGAGAGCGAGCAAGGGAGGCAGGAGCGATCGCCGACTTCGTCCCACGCGGCTGTTGGGATCCGTCCAGGCTGATCGACCGCTCCGCGTCATGAACGGCCCATCCAGGGACTTTCGATCAGCGTCGGGCGCACCGGGAATGTGACCCCGCGCGAGGTGCTTGTTCGACCCATCCCATGGATCGGCTGAGCTGCGAGCGGCCACTCTGGCAGGTGGGCTACGTCAGCGACGCGCCGCCGTGCCCACGGTCGCCGCCGCGCTCACCTCGCCGAGGACGACGGCGTCGATGAGCTGGCGCGCCCAGTCGAGCACCTCGGTGCCGCGCAACGGGCGACCGCCGATGCGGGCCGTCGTCGGGTACGGGACGAGGAACGCGCGGATCGCGGGCTTGAGCATCGTGCCCGGGTAGAGCCGCTTGAGGCGCAGCTGCGCCGACTCCGGGAGGTCGACGGGCGCGAACCGGATGAGCTTGCCCTGCGCGGTGACGTCCGTGAGCCCCGCGCGGCGCGCGTGGTTGCGGAAGTCCGCGACGTCGAACAGCGCGGACGCGACGTCGGGCAGCGCGCCGTACCGGTCGACGAGCTCGGCGCGGACCTCGGCGAGCTGCGGCGCGTCGGTCGCCGCGGCGATCTTCTTGTACGCCTCGAGCCGCAGCCGCTCGGTCGCGATGTACGACTCGGGCAGGTGCGCGTCGACCGGGAGCTCGATCGAGATGTCGGGCTGCTCCTCCGGGCCGTCGCCGCGGAAGTTCGCGACGGCCTCACCGACCATGCGCACGTACAGGTCGAACCCGACGCCCGCGATGTGCCCCGACTGCTCGCCGCCGAGCAGGTTGCCCGCGCCGCGGATCTCGAGGTCCTTCATCGCGACCTGCATGCCCGCGCCGAGGTCGGTGTGGGCCGCGATCGTCGCGAGGCGGTCGTGCGCCGTCTCCGTGAGCGGGCGCTCCGGCGGGTAGAGGAAGTACGCGTACGCGCGCTCGCGCCCGCGGCCCACACGGCCGCGGAGCTGGTGCAGCTGGGACAGGCCGAGCATGTCGGCGCGCTCGAGGATGAGCGTGTTGGCGTTGGAGATGTCGAGCCCGGTCTCGATGATCGTCGTGCAGACGAGGACGTCGAGCTCCTTCTCCCAGAACGCCCGGATCACCTGGTCCAGCTGGTTCTCGTTCATCTTGCCGTGCGCGACGCCCACGCGGGCCTCGGGCACCAGCTCGCGCAGGCGCGCAGCCTGCCGCTCGATGGTCTCGACCTTGTTGTGCACGTAGAAGACCTGGCCCTCGCGCAGGAGCTCGCGGCGCAGTGCGGCGGCGATCTGCTTCTCCTCGTACGCGCCGACGTACGTGAGCACGGGGTGGCGCTCCTCGGGCGGCGTCGCGAGCGTCGACATCTCGCGGATACCCGTGACCGCCATCTCGAGCGTGCGCGGGATCGGGGTCGCGGACATCGCGAGCACGTCGACGTTCGTGCGCAGCTGCTTGAGCGTCTCCTTGTGCTCGACGCCGAACCGCTGCTCCTCGTCGATGATCACGAGACCGAGGTCCTTGAAGCGGATGCTGCCCGTGATGAGGCGGTGCGTGCCGATGACGACGTCGACCTTCCCCAGCCGCAGTCCCTCGATCGTCTCCTGGGACTCCTTGGCCGTCTGGAAGCGCGAGAGCGCCTTCACGGTGACGGGGAAGCCCGCGTACCGCTCGGAGAACGTCTCGAAGTGCTGCTGCACGAGCAGCGTCGTCGGCACGAGCACCGCGACCTGCTTGCCGTCCTGGACCGCCTTGAACGCGGCACGGATCGCGATCTCCGTCTTGCCGTAGCCGACGTCGCCGCACACGAGGCGGTCCATGGGGACCGTCTTCTCCATGTCGGCCTTGACCTCGTCGATCGTCGCGAGCTGGTCGGGCGTCTCGACGTACGCGAACGCGTCCTCGAGCTCGCGCTGCCACGGCGTGTCCGCGCCGAAGGCGTGACCCTGCGTCGCCATGCGCGCCGAATAGAGCCGGATGAGCTCGCTCGCGATCTCGCGGACGTGCTTGCGCGCGCGCGACTTCGTCTTCGCCCAGTCCGCGCCGCCCATCTTGTTGACGCTCGGGGACTCGCCGCCGGTGTACTTCGTGACCTGGTCGAGCTGGTCCATCGGCACGAAGAGCCGGTCCCCCGGCTGCCCCCGCTTGCTGCTCGCGTACTCGATGACGAGGTACTCGCGCGTCGCGGCGTTGCCGCCCGTTCCGAGCGTGCGCTGCACGAGCTCGACGAACCGCCCCACGCCGTGCTGCTCGTGGACCACGAAGTCGCCCGCCTTGAGCTGCAGGGGGTCGACGACGTTGCGCCGCCGGCTCGGCATCTTGCGCATGTCGCGCGTGCTCGACCCGGCACGGCCCGTGAGGTCGGACTCCGAGAAGACCGCGAGCCGCAGCTCCGGGACGACGAAGCCCTTCCCGACCATCGCCGGCGTGACGAGGACGATGCCGCCCTCGGGCTCGTCGTCCAGTCGTGCCACGAGCCGCGCGGGGGTGTCCGCGGCGCCGAGCTGCTCGACCATGCGCTTCGCGGGGCCGTGGCCCTCCGTCGTGAGGACGAGGCGCCATCCCGCGTGCTGGAGCCCGCGGATGTCGTCGAGCGCGCGCGCCACGTCGCCGCGGTACGACTCGACGTCGCGCGCGCCGATCGTGAACGTCGGCACGCCGTGGGCGCTCTCCCCCACGTGCGGGCCCGTCGTGCCCGACGCCGCCCGGTCGCCGGGCGCACCCGGCCCGCCCGCCACGGGCAGGGCCGTCGGGTCGATCGCCTCGTCCAGGTCCGGGTTGTCGAGCGCGAACGAGGACAGCGTCCACCAGCCGAGACCGCGGCGCTGCGCGACGGCCCGGACGTCGGCGAACGTCGCGAACGACGCCGAGGAGAGGTCGAGCGGCGTCTTGCCCCCGGCCACCGCGCCCGTCCACGCCGCGGCGAGGAACTCCTCGGTCGTGGCCACGAGGTCGTGGGCGCGCCGACGCACGCGCTCGGCGTCGTCGAGGACGAGCAGCGCGTCGTCGGGCACGAGCTCGAGCACCGGGACCATGCGGTCCACGAGCACCGGCGCGAGCGACTCCATGCCCTCGACGGCGATGCCCGCGGCGAGCCTGTCGAGCATCTCCGTGGCGCCCGGCAGCTCGTCGACCAGCGCCGCGGCACGGGCGCGGACCGCGTCCGTGAGCAGGATCTCGCGGCACGGCGGCGCCCACAGGCCGTGCTCGGCGATCTCGAGGCTGCGCTGGTCCGCGACCGCGAACCAGCGGATCTCGGAGACCTCGTCGCCCCAGAACTCGACGCGCAGCGGGTGGTCCTCCGTCGGCGGGAAGACGTCGAGGATGCCGCCGCGCACCGCGAACTCGCCGCGCCGCTCGACCATGTCCACGCGCGTGTAGGCCGCGGCGACGAGGCGGTCGGCGACGTCGGTCAGGTCGGCCGAGTCACCCGGGTGGAGCGCGACCGGCACGAGGTCCCCGAGCCCGGCCACGACCGGCTGCAGCAGCGCGCGCACCGGCATGACGAGCACCCGCACCGGACCTGACGGGCCGACCTCGGCGTCCGGGTGCGCGAGGCGCCGGAACACCGCGATGCGCTTCGCGACCGTGTCCGCACGCGGGCTCAGCCGCTCGTGCGGCAGGGTCTCCCAGCTCGGCAGGACCGCCACGAGGTCCGCGAGGTCGTCCGGGAGGTACGCGCGCACGCTCGCCGCGAGCTCGTCCGCGTCACGGCCCGTCGCCGTCACCACGACGAGCGGGCGCGACCCCGACGCGGCCCGGGCCAGCAGGTCGTCCGCGGACCGGCTCGACGCTCCGTCGCCGTCCGAGCCGGTCGCCCTTGCGCCGGCCATCGCGGCGAGCAGCGGGGGGCGCACCCCCGCCGGGCCGACGACGTCGGCCTCACCGCGGGCGCGCACGTGCTCCACCGCGGCGGACGCGGCCGGGTCGGCGAGCAGCGTGGGCAGGATGCCGGTGAGGTTCATGCGGGTGCGGGTCCTTCCGAGGACGACGTCGGGCGACGGCGAGCCCTGCAGTGCGTGCGCGGCTCGGAGCGTCGAGGAGCTGGACGTGCGAGGAGCTGGACGAGAGGGCAGCACGAGCGGCCCGGACCGGCGGCCGTCGGGGACGAGCGCGGTGGTCCAGGCTGGGACGTGCGGTGTCGCGCCCTCCTCAGGAGCCCGCAGGGCTCCCAGGAGACCCCAGGACCCCACAAGAGCCCACAGGAGCCGAGGCGGGACGACGGCAACCAGGGTACGCCGGGGCGCCCACATGCTCGCGTCCGGCGGCTTCGCGACTCACCCTCCCGGCGGCCGAGGCTCCACGTTTCACCCTCCCGTCGACGTCCGGGGCACTCCCCCCGCGACCCGGTCGGCCATAGGCTCGCCGTGCCGCCTCGTGCGGCACGGCCGGACGACGTCGGGAGGCGCCCGTGCGAGATCGGCGCTCCTGGGGAGCGGTGTTCGCGGCGCTGTGCGCCGCGGCGCTGGTCGGCGTCTATCTCCTCGCCGTCCGCACGACCGCCGGCCAGGCGATGGATGTCGGCGGGTTCGCCGAGCTGCAGCGCGGGGGGTACCCCGTCGCGCTCGCCGCGACGTGGACGCGCGCCGCCCTGCCGGCCGTCCTCGTGCTGCTGTGCCTGGCGCTCGGGGCTCGTGCGCTCTGGACGCGCCGGTTCCGGGACGTCGTCGGGGCTCTCGCCGTCGCGGTGGTGCCGTTCGCCGCGTCGACCTGGCTGCGCGACGGCGTGCTCTCCCGCCCCTACCTCGGCGACTTCGGCTACTCCTACAACACGATGCCCTCCGGCCACGTGAGCGCGGCGGTCGGTCTCGCCGCGGCCGCGGTCCTCCTCTGGCCGGAGCGAACCCGGCGGCACGCCGCGCGGGTCGCCCTCGTCGTGGTCGTCCTCGCGTGCCTCGCCTCCGTGGTCGGGCACGCGCACCGGCCCAGCGACACGATCGCCTCCGTGCTGCTCGTCGGGATCGTCACGGGCGTCGTGGTCGCCGTGCTGGACGTGCCGTCGGTGCCGGCGCGGTCCACCACTTTCACCCGTGCCCCCCAGCACGAGCACCGCTAGCCTGTACCGGCCGGGGATGCCGGCAGACGGAGGACGACATGCAGATCCGCACGGACGGCGTGACCTGGCAGGAGATCGACGGCGAGCTGGTCCTCCTGGACCTCGAGCGCTCCGTCTATCTCACCACCAACGGGAGCGGCGCGCTGCTGACCAAGCTCCTCGTCGACGAGCGCACCCTCGACGACCTCGCCGACGCGCTCGTCGCCGAGTTCTCGATCGACCGCGACGACGCGCTCCGCGACGCGCAGGCTTTCGTGGACGAGCTCGTCGCGCACCAGCTGCTCCGCTGACCGCGGGCGGCGCCGCGGGTCAGGAGACGGGGGCGGGCAACCGCTCGAACCCGGCGGGCGGCCGCGACAGGACGTGAAAGTCGTCGACGGTCCAGCCCTGCACCTCGACCCACGCGTGCGCGGCCACCGTACCGTCCCTCTTGGCGACGCCCAGGACCAGCCGCGGGGAGCGCCGTCGCAGGGCGTGCCCGACGACCAGGGCCTGGCGCAGGCACGTCCCGTCGACGCCCGGGACGGAGAGGATCCGGCGCGCGTCCTGGACACGGGCCCGCTCGCGAGGGCTGAGGTCGAGGACGTCGGTGTCCGCGGTCTCCGCCGCCGGCCCCGACGACGGGGGCACGGCTGTCGCGTCCGCGAGCGGCACACCGAACCACCGCGCCATGCGCGGGAGCCGTACCGTGCGCAGCCCGAGCTCGATCGCGACCACGAGGACCGCCGTCCGCACGAGGCCGGGCCATCGGGACAACGGCACCCGCCGCGCTCGGCGGAGCAGCCCCCCGATCCGGGACCGAGCGCTCACGCCGCGGCCCGGGTGGTGCGGGGCGACGCCGCGAGCCACGCGACGTGCACCAGGAACCGCGACGCGGGCAGGGGTGATCCCAGCCACTCACGGCGGAGGCGTTCGACGTCGACGAGCTCGGGGTCCACACCGGTACCGTCCCACGAGAGGGCGAAGTCCCGCTCGCGGTCGCCCCACCGCGAGGAGTTGAAGCGTGCCTTGGTCGTCCGTGCCAGCACGGCCTCGGGCAGGAGGTCCGCCCCGAGGCGGCGGAACGTGTCCGTCCGGCCGCGGTAGCCGCGTGCTCCGCCGTCGGACGCGAGGGCCTCGACGAACGCCTGGTCGGCGAGGGGATGGCTGAGCGTCACGCCCAGCTCCGCGGCGCCGGCGACGGTGTTGTGCAGCGCGAGCACCGTGCTTCTGCGCTCCAGAAGGGCCCGCTTCGCCGCGTCCCAGCGCAGCGGCCCCCTGGCGTCGACAGTCTCCTGAGCGAGCGCGTCGAGAGCCCGCGAGGAGAGCCACGGAACGGCCGTGAGCAGGTCCGTCCCCCGCCGGAGACGTCGCCGTGCGAGCCCCGACGGCTCGAGCGCCTCGACGCAGGCACGCAGGAGTGCGCGCGACGGACGGCGCCGCGACGAGGCGAGGAGGTGCAGGGGCGTCCCGCGGACCGGCGCGATGATCCCGTCGCCCCCCTCGCCGGTGAGGACGTGCACCCCCGGGCCCAGCCCGTCGAGGAGCCTCGGCTGGCTCTGGACCGCGGCGGGCCACACGAGGCCGCGACGCGCGAGGGAGGTGACGGAGACATCGCCCAGGAGGCTGCGTTCGTCGCGCACCTCGATGACGACGCGCTCGGTCAGGCGGAGGTGGGCGAGGACGAGGTCCTGCCACTCGCTCTCGTCGGACTCGGGGACCCCCGGGTACACCGCCGTGACGGGCACGGGCAGCGGAAGAGCTTCTCGGCGTGCGACCGCCGTCGCCACGGCGAGCACGAGCGACGAGTCGCGACCGCCGGAGAACAGGACGTGGCAGCGACCGCTGCGGAGAGCAGGCAGCACCGCCCGTTCGAGCTCCGCACGTGCGGAGCCGCCACGGGGCAGCCGCGGTGCACGCGGCGACGCGCCGACGGGAGCCGCGAGCGCGACCTCGAGCGGCGTGAGCCGCAGGAACGGGTCGGGACGGTCGTCCACGGGTCCACCTCTTCGTCGGAGCAGGCGCTGCGCGACGCCGTGCGGGACGGCGCCGCGCAGCACCGGTGTCAGCTCAGGTCGTCGCCGGAGCCGGGGAGCGGGATCTTGTGACCCCAGAAGTAGACCTCGTCCTCCCACTCCTTCCAGGTGTCGAGCCCGAGCGTGAGTCCACGCACGGAGCCGACCCGGGAGATCTTGGGTGCCTCGTATGCCATCGTCATTCCTCCTCTCGCGGTGTCGTCGTCGTCGTCGCGGTGCCATCCCGGACGGCCATTCACCTCGCCAGCGGCGATCGTTTCCAGCATTCGTGAGAGTAGGGGGCGACAGGCACCGGCGATCTCTTTCCCTGGCGATTTCACCCGGGTGATCGACGCAGCCCCCGTGCGCCGAGCCAGGCGGCGTGCAGGAGGAGCTCGGCGGCAGCGGGTGGCACAGGTGCCGTCCAGGCCGCGCGCAGCAGGTCGTGGTCGACGAGGTCGCCGTCGATCCCGGAACCGTCCCACGCCCGCGCGAACGCCCGTTCGTCCGGCCCCCACCGCGTCGCGTTGAACCACGCCTTGGAGGTCCGGGCGAGCACCGGCTCGGGAAGCAGGTCGGCCGCCAGCCGCCGCATCATGTCGGTGCGACCGGCGAAGCCCCAGGCGCCACCGTCGGCAGCGACCGCACCGACGAACCGTGGGTCGAGCAGCGGGTGGACGTAGGTGACGTCGTGCTCGCGCGCCACGACACCCAGGTTGTTCAGCACGAGGTGCGTCGCCCGCGAGCCGAGCAGGCGGTGCACGGCGCGGTCCCAGCGCAACGGCGACGTGTCGTCCGCGGCGAGCCGCGAGGCGGCCTCGCGTGCCGCGTCCTCCCGCAACCACCCGGGCACGACGTCGCGGTACCGACCGCGCGGGAGCGTCCAGCTCGGCCGCAGGGCGACCGTCGCCTCACGGAGCAGACGCCGGGACGGCAGGGCCGGGGTCGCGAGGCGGCGTCGCAGGAGGAGGAGGGGCGTGCCGCGCCGCCGGTTGAGGACGTCGTCGCCGCCCTCTCCGGTCAGCACGTGCCCGCCGGCGGCCTGGGCGAGCCGTACGCCGTCGGCCTGCGCGACGGCGGGGAACACGAGGCCGCGACGCTCGAGCCCCGCGCGCGCGGCGTCGCCGAGGAGGCGCATCTGGTCGGTGACGCGCACGACCACGCGCTCGTGCAGGCCCAGGTGGGCGAGCACGAGCTCTTGCCACGCACTCTCGTCGGCACCCTCGACGCCCGGGAACGTGAGGGTGAGGGGCACGGGGAGCGGCAGGCCGTCGCGCCGGGCGACGTGGGCCGCGACCGCGAGGACGAGCGACGAGTCGCGTCCGCCCGAGAAGCCGACGAACGTCGGGGCGGAGGCGAGCGACTCGCGGACGACCTGCTCCAGGACGCCGCGCGCCCCTCCGGTCCGGCGAGCCGGAGGGGAGGGGCGGCGTCCGAAGACCCACCCGGCGGCGGCCTCGAGGTCGTCGACGCGGAGGAGGTCCGCGGGACCCGGCGACGGTGCCGGTCGCGGCGTCCTGCCGGCGGAAGGATCCGGCAGGGCCATGTCAGGACAGCGGGTCGCCAGGACCGCAGCCGTCCTTCCACTGACCGCTGAGGTCCTGGCCGAGGCCGGGCTCCTGGTTGGGCATGGCGTTGTCGCTGCCGTGCCCGTACTTGCAGTTCTGCGGGTAGCCGAGGGTCAGACCCCGGACCGTTCCCACGGAGGTGATCGAAGGCGGTGCGTACGACATGAGCCACCGACCTTTCTTTCCGGTCGCCCGGAGGCGAGGGACCGTCGGACGCGGACGCGCCCGACCCGACGAAGATACCGACCCCGACCCCGGGGCGAGGGCTTTCCCAGAACTTCTCACCCGGTGCACGGAAAACTTCACCCGAAAGGACTGGACGCCCGTCCAGTCTCAGGTTTTCCGGGAGGCAGCGGAGACACCCTCGAAATACTCGCGCCGGGCCCGCTCGTCGGGGACGTCCACCTGGAGCGGCCGCCGTTCGTCGAGCCCCGCGTCGTGCCGTCGGCCCGCCCGCCGCGCGGCGAGGTGGTGGTGGACGAGGACGCCCGCGCTGTCGAGGACCCCGCGGCGCGCCGCGGAGTACTCGTTGCCCCCGAGCGACGGGTCACCGGGCAGGCCGGGGAAGGAGTGCCGGGTGTCGCGCAGCCGCGCGAGCCGGACCCACGTCGGCGCGTGACCGCGCGGTGCCTGGTCGGGCGCGAGGCCGAGGACCCGGTCGGCGCGCTCGAGCACCGACCGGACACCGAGCCAGGCGCCCGCCGCGCGCGACCGCCGCTCGAGCTCCGCGACGTCGACCTCCCCGTGCTCGAGGGCGAACCGCACGTCCGCGAGCCACATGAGCCGGTTCGCGCCCGACTGCGCGGCGTGGAACGCGAGGTGCAGGACCGTGTCGACCGGGTCGAGCGTCGTCAGCGCCTGCCCCCCGACCTCGACGCGACGCCGGCGGTCGAGCATCGCGTCCATGTCGATCGGGAACGCGCGCCGCAGCTCCGCGGGGACCGCCACGTGCCAGTGCAGGTCGAGCGGTGTCCCGGCGGGCGTCACCATCGCCAGCTCGGCCCGGCCGGTGCGCCGGATCTCCGGCCAGTTGCGGTCGAGGAGCACGACCCCTCGCTCCTGGAGCGCCTCCACCGCGTCCTCGAACCGGTGCGCCGCGACGACGAGGTCGACGTCGTAGTACTCCCGCATGTTGACGACCGGCCAGATCGCCCCGGCGAGCACCGGCCCCTTGACGACGACCCACGGGACGGACGCCTCGTCCAGGAGGGCGGCGGCGCCACGCACGTCCGCGAGCGCCCGCAGGTGACGCATGAGCTGGTCGTGCTTGGCCCGCTCGAGCGCCTCGCGCCATCCCGCCGGTTCGTCCGACCACGCGCGGGTCACGCGCTCGACGGCGGGCGTCACCCGGTGCAGCCGGCCGGCGGCGACCACGTCGTCCGCCGGGGTGTCCCGCAGGCCGGGCGGGCACGCCGTCCCCGCGTCTCCGCGCACGGCGTCGAGCAGGAGCCGGGCGAGCGGCCTCAGCGTCGAGTCGTCCTGCATCGTCACCGCCGTCCAGCCCTTCTCGGTCCACCCGTCTCGCTGCCGCACCGGCGCGAGCGACAGTACCGCGCACCGTCCGCGATGCGGGGCTCGGGGGGCGAGATTCACCCGATGCCGCGCTCCTGCGGGTGGCGGGACGCTGAGACACTGGCGGGGCGGTCGGCGGCGACCGTGGCGACGCGACGAGGAGGTGCCATGGCCGGCGACGGCGAGACGTTCGTCGACCCGCTCGACCTGCGGGTGCGCGAGCGCAACCAGCGACGCTCGTTCCGGCGAGGCGCCACGCTCGTCGCGCGCTGCACCTCCCTCGTCTGGCAGTCGGGTCGGTGGCTGTTCCTCACGCTCGCCGCGCTCCAGCTCGTGGGGGCGGTCCTGCTCGCGGGCCAGGTGCTGGTGGTCGAGAGCTTCCTCAACGCGGTCGTCGGCCTGTCCGGGGGCGGAGGGATGCAGGACCTCGTCGGTCCGGTCGCCGCGCTGGCCGCGCTCATGGGGGCGGCGGCGCTGGTCGGCACCGTCCAGGGCTCGATCCGCCGGTTCCTCTCCGACTCGGTCGCCCGGCGGACCTGGCAGCAGGTCCTCGCGGTCGCGACGCGGGTGAGCCTGCGGCAGTTCGAGTCCCCCGCGTTCTACGACTCGTTGCAGCGCGTGAGCGCCAACGCCGCGAGCCGGCCGCTCCAGGTCACCCAGGCGCTGCTCGGCGCGTTCGGCAGCGCGGCGGTCACCGTGACCGTCGGGGCGACCCTCGCGTCGATCCATCCCGCGCTCCTCGGTCTGCTCGTCCTCGGCGGACTCCCCCTGCTGCTCACCAACCGGCGCGAGAGCCGGCTCGAGTTCGACTTCTCCGTCCGCCAGACCTATCCCGCGCGCGAGCGCGGCTACCTGTCGATCATCCTGACCGGCCGCAACGAGGCGAAGGAGATCCGCGCCTTCGGGCTCGGTCGCACGCTGCGCGAGCGGTTCGACGGGCTGTACGGGCGGTACCAGGGCGACCTCGCCGCGCACCTGCGACGCCGCACCGCGCTCAGCGTGATCGGGAACCTCGCCTCGGCCCTCGTCCTGGCCGCGACGTTGTTCTTCGTCGTGTGGCTCATCGCGCAGGGCGAGATGACGGTGGCCCAGGCGGGTGCCGCCATCGTCGCGATCCGCATGCTCCAGGGGCAGGTCGCGACGCTCCTCGGTTCCGTGCAAGCCATCTTCGAGGCAGGGCTGTTCCTCGACGACGTCGACGCCTTCATGGAGCTCGGGCCGTCGGCGGACGCCCTGGAGGCGGGCGACCCGGCCCCCGCGACCTTCGGGGAGATCAGCGCGCAGGGCGTGGCCTTCACCTACCCCGGCAGCGACGTGCCCGCGCTGCGCGGCGTCGACGTGACGATCCGGCGCGGCGAGGTCGTCGCGCTCGTCGGCGAGAACGGGTCGGGCAAGACGACGCTCGCGAAGATCCTCGCGGGGCTCTACGACGCGGACGACGGCGCGGTCCGGTGGGACGGCCGCGACACGCGGACGCTGGACCGCGCGACGGTGCGCGAGCGTGTGGCGCCGATCTTCCAGGACTTCGTCCGGTACGCGTTCTCGGCGCGCGACAACGTCGAGGTCGGCGACGTGGAGACGCCCGGCGACGACGAGCGGGTCCGTGCGGCCGCGAGCCGCGCGGGTGCCGACAGTTTCCTGTCCGGGCTCCCCCACGGGTACGACACGATGCT
This sequence comes from Cellulosimicrobium sp. PMB13, assembly GCF_051294865.1. Classification (NCBI taxonomy): domain Bacteria; kingdom Bacillati; phylum Actinomycetota; class Actinomycetes; order Micrococcales; family Promicromonosporaceae; genus Cellulosimicrobium; species Cellulosimicrobium sp. PMB13. The sequence continues at coordinate 4,289,553 of NZ_CP145910.1, forward strand.
GTCGCGGCTCTTCCGGGACGGGCGGGACCTGTCCGGCGGGCAGTGGCAGCGCGTGGCGATCGCCCGCGCGTTCTACCGCGACGCGCCCCTCATCATCCTCGACGAGCCGACGGCGTCCCTCGACCCCCGCGGCGAGCACGACCTCTTCGAGTCGTTGCGGGACGTGCTCTCCGGGCGCACGGCCGTCTTCATCTCGCACCGCTTCTCGTCGGTCCGGTCCGCGGACCGCATCTACGTGCTCGACGAGGGCCGCGTCGCCGAGCACGGCACGCACGACGAGCTCATGGCGCACGGCGGCCTGTACGCCGACCTCTTCACGCTGCAGGCGGACGCCTATCTCGACCCGGGCCGGTCGACTCCCTGATCCCGGCCTCGACGCGTCGGCGGAGCGTCAGGCGCGGACGTCGATCTCCGCGAGCAGCCGCTCGGCGAGGTCCGGGGCGAACGGCGGCCCCCAGGGGACGCGCGCCCGGAAGACGGGGACGCTCCGCGCGATCTGCGCGACCTGCGCGAAGTGGCGGTCGACGACGGCCTTGTCGCGCCAGCCCAGCAGCCGCGCGTAGGTGATGAGCGCGAACACGGCCACGGTCGGCTCGATCCGCTCCACGTCGAGCTCGGTGTGCTCGCGGTCCGGCCACGGCACGACGATCGCCGCGAGCGGCAGCGCGTCGTCGGCGCCTGCGCCGAGGCGCAGGACCTGCCGCTCGTCCGCGCTCACGCGCACCGCCGGGTCCTGTCCCTCGAACCGGCCGACGAGCTCGTCCGCCCCCTTGCGCAGCCGCAGCTCGCTGGCCCCGAGCCGGACGGACGGGACGCCGTCGAGGTCCACGCGCAGCACGTCGTCCGTGATGACCGAACCACCGGCGGCGCACAGCAGCGTCGCCATGGTCGACTTCCCCATGCCGGACGCGCCGACGAACGCGACCGCCCGCCCGCCGACGTCGACCGCGCTGCCGTGCAGCACCGCTACGCCGCGCAGGTAGAGCTGGAAGGACAGCACCGCGCCCGTCACGAGGATCGCCGCGACGCCCGGGTCGGCCCCGTCGCGCAGGTGGACGTGAACCGTGGCGAGGTCGGCCGAGACCCGGACGTCGCACGTGCGGTGGAACCGCAGCAGGTAGCCGCCGTTCTCGAGCTCGTAGAAGGTGTAGAACGCCCGGTCGCCGTCGGCGTAGTCGAGGAGCACGCGGGCCCCGGTCGGCTCGGACGCGTCGCCCGCGCCCTCGCCCCACAGGACCGTGACGTCCACGGGCTCGGCGGGGTCGGCCGGGCGGTCCTGGTGCAGCGGCAGCTCCGACGCCACGTGCAGCCCGTACAGCCGGACGTGCTCACGCTCGGCGTCGCCCGCCCCGGCTCTCAGCACCACGGCGTCAGGCTAGCCGCACGGCCCGGCCGCACGGCCCTGTCGGGTCGAAGTTCACCCGGGCGCCCGGTCGCACCCGTCACGGGTAGAGCGCCGCGTAGTCCTCGGCGACGCGCTCCCAGGAGTACGCCGCGGCCTCGGCACGTCCGGCGGCGCCCAGGTCCCGCGCGAGCTCGCGGTCGCCGACGACGCGCTCCACGGCCCGCGCGAGCGCCTCCACGTCCTCCGGGTCCACGAGGAGCCCGGTGCGGCCGTCGTCCACGAACTCCGGCGGGCCACCGCGCGAGGTGACGACGACGGGCACGCCCGCGCGCCAGCCCTCGAGCACGACGATCCCGAAACCCTCGACCCGGCTCGGCGCGACGAGCGCGAGAGCGCCGGAGACGGCGGTGACCACCTCGGGCCGCGACAGGCGCCCGGGAAGGACCGTCCGGTCCGCGATCCCGGCGTGCTCGGCCTGGGCGCGCAGCGCCTCGACCTCCGGGCCGTCGCCTCCGATGACGAGCCGGACGTCGTCGGGCAGGTCCGCGCGGGCGAACGCCTCGAGCAGCAGGTCGAAGCCCTTGGTGCGGACCGCGCGCCCGATCGCCAGCACGTAGCGCTGCGGCAGCCACGCCGGGCGGGGCCCGCCCGGCTCGTCGAGGTCGATCCCGTTGGGGACGACCGTCCCGGAACCGGACGCGAGGCCGAACCGCGCCTCGAGGTCGGCGAGCACGTAGCTCGAGCACGCGGTGACGGCCCGGGCGTCGGCGAGCGACCGCCTCAGGGCGGAACGCAGCAGCGCGGAGGTGCCGAAGACGTCGTGCGCGTCCCCGAACGTCTCGCCGTGCCCCGTCACGACGAGCGGCGTACCGGTCCGACGCGCCAGCGCGTGCGTCCACGGTCCCTGGGGTCCGTAGCAGTGCACGTGCAGGACGTCGGGCCGGTCCGCCCGGAAGGCCGTCCGCCACGCGCGCCACGCACGGGGCGAGGACCGCGCGAACGAGAGGAGCGAGGAGACGTTGCGCGCGGGGAGCGGCGCGGGCAGGTAGCGGACGGGGATGCCGCCGTCGAGCACGGACGGGGTGCCCTCGTCCTCCTGGTCGACGGCCCACACCGCGACCCGGTGACCCGCGGCGTGCAACCGGCGCGCCACGTGCAGGACGTGCTCCTCGACACCGCCGGTGCGCGGCAGGAAGGAGCTCGCGACGAGCGCGACAGCAGTCACGAAACCTCCTCGGCGGTTGTCGGCTCCAGGAAGAGTAGGCGCACCACCCGACCCCCACAGGGTGAAATCCGCGCGCATGAGGTCCGGGAGCGGGTGAATGCGGGGCCGGAGGTCTGGGACGGGACGCGCGCTGCCCCGACAATGAGGAGTCCCACGTGGCAGGTCCGGTGTCCCGCACGGTCAGGCGACGGCGACAAGGTCATGAGCGACGAGCGACGAGCGACCGGAGGTACGGGTGCCGCGACTGACGCTGGCGACCATCGCGGTGGGGGTCCCGATGGGACAGCAGGTCTACGAGCGCGAGGTGTCGCGCCGCGCCGGGTCTGCCCTCGGGCCGGACGTGGACGTGTCCCGGTCGGTGACGCGTTCCCTGCGCTCGCCGCTGCCCGGCACCGCGCGGCTCCCGCACTGGGTGCTGCGCGAGGCACCCGCGGGCGTCCGCCGCGCCGTCGGTGCGCTCATGTACCCCGGCGCCGACGCCGTGCACCGGATGGGGCTGTCGCTCCCACCGGCGCGCGTCCCCGAGATCGTCACCGTGCACGACACCGTCGCCTGGCGCTTCCCCGACGAGTCGCCGCCCGAGCCGTTCGCCGCGCAGGAGACGCAGAGGGCGCGAGCGGTGATCTCCGTGTCCCGGTTCGCCGCCGACGACGTGGCCGAGCGGCTGGGCCTCGACCACGTGCACGTCATCCACAACGGTGTCGACGAGCGGTTCTTCGACGCTCGGCCCCTCGCCGTCGAGCAGCTGCGCGCGCTCGGCGTCGACGGGCCGTACGTGCTCCACGCGGGAGGGTCGTCCCTGCGCAAGAACCTCGACGGCCTCGCCGCGGCGTGGCCGTCGGTCCGGTCCGCGCACCCGGACGTCACGCTCGTCCTCAGTGGTCCGCCGTCCGAGCGACGGGACCGGCTGTTCGACCCTCTGGACGGCACGCTGCGGGTCGGCCTCGTCCCCGACGCGCTCGTCCCGGGTCTCGTCGCCGGGGCGCGGGCCGTCGTCGTGCCCTCGCTCTACGAAGGGTTCGGCCTTCCCGCGCTCGAGGCGATGGCCGCGGGCGTCCCTGTCGTCGCTGCGGAGCGCTCGTCGCTCCCGGAGGTGTGCGGCGACGCAGGCATCCTCGTCGAGCCCGACGGCGACGGGCTCGCCGAGGGTCTGGTGCACGCGCTCGGACGTGGTCCCGAGGTGCGCGACGGGATCGCACGCGGGCGCGCACGTGCCCGCACCTTCACGTGGGACGCGTCCGCCACCGCGCACGCCGCGGTGTGGGACGCCGTCCTGGCCGGTCGGGCATGACCGCACCCGACGTGCCGCCGCCCGACGGGACCGAGGGACCGGCCACCCCGACGCTCACCCGCGGAAGCCTGCAACGCCTGGCCATCCGCGGGGCGTACTGGACGCTCCTGCACACCGCCGTCTCGATGCCGCTCGCCTTCGCCGTCAACATCGTGCTCGCCCGCGTCCTCGGCGTCGAGGACTACGGTCGCCTCGCCTACCTGACCTCCATCCTCGCGATCGTCGACAGCATCATCTCGATGGGGATCGGCACCGGGGTGATCCAGTTCGGGTCCAAGGCGCACGCGGCCGGCCGCACCGACGAGGTCAAGAACCTGCTGTCGACCTCGCAGGCGATCCGGTTGCTCGTCGCCGCACCGGTGCTCACGCTCGTCGTCATCAGCGTGGTCGACGTCAGCCCGGCCATGCTCGCGGTGACGGTGATGTTCGGCGTGCTCCTGCCGTCCGTCTTCGGCAGCGCGCTCTACTGCTTCGGCATCGAGAACAAGACGGCCGAGGGCGCGAAGAACGCGATGCTCGTCAACGCGCTCACGCAGGGGCTGGTCCTCGTCGCGATCTTCACCGTCCAGACGGCCGACGCGGTCTGGGCCGCGCGACTCGTCATGGGCGGCATCGGGGTCGTTCTCGCCCTGTTCTACGTCGCCCCCGCCTACCGACGCGCGGCGCTCGTCCCGCGGTTCCGCCGGTTCCCGCCCGGGTTCTGGAGGTTCGCGCTCCCCGCCGGGCTCGCCACGATGACGGCGACGATGCTCTCGTCTCGCGTCGAGGTCGTCGTGCTCACCTGGATGTCGGAGCCCGAGGCCGCCGGCGTCTACGCGCTCGCGTTCGGTCTCGCCACGCACCTGTTCAGCCCGGCTCAGGCGCTCGTCGGCCCGCTCATCCCCGCGGTGTCGGGACTTCACGAGATCGATCGCGCGTCCGTCGGGCGCGCGTTGTCACGCACCGTGCGCGCCTCGTCGACGGTCATGGCGCTGCTCCTCGCGAGCGCGCTCCCGCTGCTGGCCTTCCTCGTGCCGGTGATCTACGGCGAGCAGTACGCCGGGGTGCCGGAGGTGCTCCTCGTGCTCGGGGTGTCCGGTGGTCTCATGGTGATCGTCAGCCCGGTGAAGGCGTTCGTGATGGCCCGGCTGTCGGGGAACCGCCTCCTCGTCGTCAACCTGTGCGCCCTCGTCGTGAACGTCGGGACGATGTTCGCCCTGGTGCCCGTCCTCGGCGTCTGGGGAGCGGTGCTAGGGAACGTCGCGGCGGCCCTCCTGCAGGTCACCATGCTGCTCGTCAGCGAGAGCCGCATCTTCGGCGTCGGCGGGCGCGACGTGCTCCGCGCGGTCGCGCCGTTCGCCCTCGGAGCGGTCGCGGGCGGCGGCAGCTGGTACGCCGTGTCCCTGCTGGGACTCCCGAGCGTGGCGGCTGCGGTGGTCGCCGCGACCCTCGGTCTGGTCCTGCTGGTGCTGCTCCTGCACCTGGTCCGCGCCGGGCTGACGCCGGAGGACAGCTCGGCGATCACGGGATCGCTGCCGCGCACGATAGCCCGGATCGCGGGCCCGTTCCTGCGGCTGTGCACGGCACAGCGCTCAGACGCGGGCCGCTGAGAGGATCGAGCGGATCCCGCTGCCGGCGAGCTCGTGACCGAGCGTCACGACCTGTCGCACCCTGCCGAGGACGAAGTCCATCGCGGCCCGGTCGGCCAACCGGTCCGCGATCCGCGCTACCGTCTCACGAACGTGCGACGCCAGGTCCTCCACCGAGACGAGGAGCTCCGACGCGTCGAGCTGTGAGTACAGCTCCTCGCGCTTGTCACGACGAGTCCCCTGCGAGCCCGAGTTGACGCTCCAGATGCGGGGCGGGCGGTCGACGACGCAGACGGCGGGGATGCCCAGCCGCCACGCGTTCACTGCGAGGTGATAGGTGTCGGTGACGACGACGTCGCACGCCGCGACACGCGCGACCAGCCCGTCGAACGGGAGCCTCGCGGTGTGCTCCGCGGGCGTACGCGCGACCACGGCGCGGGCGTGCCGCAGCCGCGTCCCGAGACCAACGGAGAGCTCCTCGAGCTCGAGCCCGGGCCACGCGAGGCGAAACCGGCGCCGGTCGGCCACGGGCCAGAAGGCGGGCTCGTGGCCCCACGGGATCCACCGCGGGCGCAGGTCGAGCGACGTGGCTAGCTGCCTCCCGAGCCTGGCAAGCGTCTCCGGGGAGAGCGCCGAGCGCCCGAAGAACACCCCGAGGCGACCGGACGAGGGAACGCTCGGTCCCGGCGGGAGGAGGAACGCGGCGTCGACGCCCTTGGCGGAGGCTCCCGCGTTGGCCCCGGCGAGTTGCGCGATCCATGCCGAGTACGTGTCGCGGAACCACACGCGGTGTGCGCGCCCGGCGAACGACCGCAGGGCATCGCCGTAGTCGCTGCGGTAGTCGTCCGCCGTGTTGAAGCTCAGCGTCGTCCCGAACGACATGACGCGCGCCAGCACGTCGTCGGACTGCCCTGCCAGGAGCAGCGTACGGTCAGCGATCTCGCGAGCCTGCGCCCGGGAGGTGATCCCCATCCGTCTCGACAGCGTGTCGACGTTCGCCTCGAGGTAGAAGGCCATGTGCAGGAAGTCGCCCCAGTACACGACCGCGTCGGCGTCCAGGAACTCGTCGAGGCGACCGCGCAGGTTGCGGTACACGAGACCGGTGCCCTCGTCAGCGAACGACCCGTCGTCGAGAACGGAGGAGCCACCGACGGGTGTGCGCCACTCGCTCTGGTCCCAGAGCCGCCAGTACACGACGTCGTCGAGCCCGAGTGACCGCGACACGGCCTCGAAGGACAGGTCGACCGTCGTCATCCCGGTGTTGCGACCGCCAGGTGGCGCGCAGAGGACGTGCACCCTCTTGGCCCCGAGCGGCCCGCTCATCAGTCGCCCCTGACCTCGGTCGGACGCAGTCCGTCGCGGACCCCGAGGAGCGCGACCGCCCCGAGTCCGCCCAGCGTGCCCGCGACGTTCGTCCCGGCGCGGAGGACCCCGTTGCCGACTCCTCGCGTCACGGACCCCTGCCGCGTCCACAGCCTGGTCACGGAGCGTCCTGCATAGGCGATCTCGGCGCCGGTCTGACGCGCGACCGCTCCGAAGTTCCGGCGAAAACGAGGATCACCCACACCGACGGTCCGTGCCAGCAGCACGACGTGGTTGCGCCGGCCGTAGTAGGTGTACCGCAGGTCGAACCTTCTCCCCTTGGCGTACGGTCCCGCGACGTGTCGTACGACCGCGTCAGGCGTGTACACGACGTGCCAGCCCGCGAGCCGCAGGCGCAGCACGGGTTCGGTCTCCTCCCGCAGGCACGTTCCCGGGTAGTGGTCCTCGATGCCGCCCACGGACTCCAGCGCCGCGCGGCGCATCGACATGTTCGCGCCCAGGAGGTGGTCTACGGCGACGTCGCGACCCGGGTCGGCGGCGAAGAACCCGGTGAGCGACCCGTCGTCGAGCAGCAGCCCGACGCGGTCCGCCCCCTCGGCCTCCTCCCCTGGCTGCCCGTTGAGCGCACGGCCGCCGACCGCGCCGACGCGCGGGTCGTCGTACCGCGCGACGAGCTGCTCGAGCCAGTCCTCGGCGGCGAACGCGTCGTCGTCCAGGAACGCGACGACGTCGCTCGTCACCTCGCGCACGCCGATCGCCCGCGAGGTCGCCGTGCTCCCGGCGCCTCGGTCGTTCCGCAGGTACGTCACGCCAGGGACGTCGCGCACGACGTCCCGCGTCGCCGTGGTCGGCGACGCGTCGACGACGACGATCCGCTCCGGCGCGAACGACTGGCGCGACAGGTGCTCGAGACAGGTGCGGACGTGGTCGGGCCGGTTGTACGTCGGCACCACGACGGACGCACTGGTCCCGGCTGGTTGAGGCATGCGGCCCATTATTCGGTGGGGGACCGTGCCCACCTAGGCCCCCGACCACAGTTCACCCGCTGGAGCACGGGACCCGTGGCGCGCCGGCACGGTTGACTGGGCGCGTGAACGTCGACGACAGCGACGAGGGACGGCGTGAGGTCCACGTCGTTACACCGGGTGACCACTTCTCCCCGCGCACGGGCTCGGCCGTGCCCACGGTCGTCCACGGTCTCGCGACGGCCGCCCCGCGGCGTCCGGCCGTGCTCGTCGCGCGCGGGACCTACCTGGACCGGTACGACAGCGCGGACGTCTTCGAGTACTCGCCCGCCAGGGCGCCCGGCCGGGCGTGGCGGTATGCCGACGCGGGCCTCGGAAGGCTCGGCGCGCCACGCCTCAGCACGCGCCGTCCCCTGCGCGCGACGCTGACCGGTCAGCGGGACTGGGAGCCGTCCGTCGTCTTCGCGCACAACGTTCCCCAGCTCGTCCCCCTCGTCGACGGGCGTCACGTCCCGGTGCTCTACGCGCACAACGACCTCTTCCGGAGCTACGGCTCAGCCGAGACGCGACGCACGCTCGGACGCGCCGCGGCGCTCGTGTGCGTGAGCACCTTCCTCGCGGACCGGCTACGCGCCCAGATCGGCGGCCGGCTCGCCGCACGGGTGGTCGTCGTGCGCAACGGGGTCGACGTTGAACATTTCCGTCCGCGCGAGCACGACCGCGACGACGTGGAGCTCCGGGTGCTCTTCATCGGTCGCGTGGTGCCGGAGAAGGGCGTGCACGTGCTGGTCGAGGCCCTTGCGCGTCTCGACCGCCCGGACGTCCGTGCGACCGTCGTCGGCTCGCAGGGGTTCGACGTGCGGGCACGACCCTCTTCATACGAGCAGTCGTTGCGCGCGCGGGCCGCTGTCCTCGGGGACCGGGTGACGTTCCTGCCGTTCCAGGAGCGTCCACGCGTCGCCACGCTCCTGCGGGACGCGGACGTCGTCGTCGTGCCGTCGGTGTGGGCCGAGCCGAGCGGTCTCACGGTGCTCGAGGGCATGGCCTCGGGCGCTGCCGTCGTCGCGAGCGCCGTGGGAGGCATCCCCGAGCTCGCAGGCGACGCCGCGACCCTCGTCCGGCCCGATGATCCTGACGAGCTCGCCACCGTGATCGAGCACCTCGCCGACGACCGGGCCGCCCTCGACGCGGCGCGGGCACGCGCCCGTGCGCACGCCGAGGCGAACACGTGGCGGCGGGCGCGGCACGAGCTCGACGACGCCTTGGAGAAGCTGGCGTGAGGATCCTGCAGGTCTCCCGCCGGGACCGGGTCGTGCGCCGCCGCGTGCTGGACGACGAGTCCGTCCCCGGGCCGGCCGGGGTGATCGACCGCACGATCGCCGTCGCGGCGCGCGCGGTCCTCGGGCCGGTGCTCCCCGCGTTCCGGGCGGACCCGGCGACCGACTGCGTCGCGCTGACGTACGACGACGGCCCGCACCCGGAGCACACCCCGCGCGTCCTGGACGTCCTCGCCGAGCACGACGCGCGGGCGACGTTCTTCGTCCTCGCCGAACCGGCGCGCCGGCACCCGCGGATCGTGTCTCGGATGGTGGCGGAGGGCCACGAGGTGGCGGTGCACGGCGCCGATCACCGACGCCTCACGCGCCTCGGGACACGCGCCGCCGTCGGGTCCGTGCTCGGCGCCCGGCACGCGGTCGAGGACGTCGCCCAGGTGCCGGTACGGCTCTTCCGCCCGCCCTACGGCGCGAGCACGCTGCGCGTCAACGCGACGCTCCACGCGTGCGGTCTCGAGGTCGTGCTGTGGACCGCGGAGGCACGCGACTGGATGCACGACGACGAGCGTCGGATCGCGGAGAACGCCCTCGGCACGCTGCGCCCCGGCGCCTTCCTCCTGCTTCACGACGACCGGGCCGACCCCGAGCTCGCCGACGACCCGGCTGAGCTGCCGCGCTTCGACCGGGCCGACGTCCTGCGTCGGATCCTCGACGGCATGGTGGGCACCGGGCTGCGTCCCGTGGTCGTCGGCGACCTTCGGGGCGACGGCGTGCTGCGCAGTTACGGCCCGGACCTCGTCCGCTGAACCACGCCTCGTCGGGGCACCGTCATGACTGCGACGAACCTGAGGCACCGGCCTCACGCGAATGGCGCAAGCGCTCGCGCAGGTCTGCGACATCATCCGGCGAGAGCACCGGGACCTCTGCGCCGAACGTCCCACGCGCCCGGCCTCGCCGCTCGCCGAGCGCGGACGCCGCGTCGGCTCGCCCCCGAGCGCTCAGAAGTCGCAGCGCGCGTCGCGCCGCGGTCGACCCGGCCCCGACGGCTTTGCGCACGGTGTCGGGCATGCGCTCGCTCGGCCCGCTCTCGCCCTCGTGCGCCGGGACCTCGAGCTCCTCGTCCGCGAGCGTCTCGCCGAGACCTTCAGCACGCAGCCGCGCATAGCGCCGCTCCAGGACGCGCGACCCCGTTCCCCACCCGTACATCTGGCGGTAGACGCCCCGCAGCGCGGACCTGCTCCGCACGTAGACGACCGCGTCCGGCGCGAGCACCATCTCGACGCCGGCCAGCTGGGCGCGCCAGCACAGGTCGACGTCCTCCCCTGCCCACAGGTCCTCGCAGAAGCCCCCCACTGCTAGGAACAAGTCTCGTCGGACCGCCAGGTTCCCGGCCCCGGCACACCACAGGCCGGGCATGATCGGGTTGCGCATGAGCCCGTCCTGCTGCTGCTGCCAGGACTGCCCGCCGTCGAGCCGCGTCCGGTCCAACCGCCCGGCGACGAGCCGGTCGGCGGCGACGCGGCCGACCAGGGCGTCGAGCCAGCCCTCGGCGACCACGTCGTCGGCGTCGCAGAAGGCGACGACCGGCGCGCGGGCCGCGGCGACTCCGACGTTGCGCGCACCGCCCGGTCCGCGACCGGAGCGGGCATCGACGAGCCGCACCATGGGCCAGCGACGTCCGGTGGCGGTCGCCACCTCGCGCGTCGCGTCGCGCGAGCCGTTGTCGGCGACGACCACCTCGCCGTCGGCGTCGGCCACCTGCGGACACACCGCCGCGAGCTGTTCCCCGAGCGTGGCCGCCGCGTCGCGCGCGGGGATGACGACCGAGACGCGTGGAGCGGGCGTCGCCATGGCGGTTCGCCTTCAGCCGAGCTTCGTGCGGATCGACTCGGTGAGCTCGCCGACGTCCTGGATCGAGCCCATCTCGCCGTCCGTGAACTGCACGCCGAACCGGCTCTCGAGCGAGAACAGCACGTTGAGGTGCGCGAGCGAGTCCCAGCCCTCGACGTCCCCCGCGGTGGTCGCGGGCGTCACCTCCAGGTCCGGCTGGGCGAACACCTCGCGCAGCACCTCGACCACGCCGCGCTCCACGTCATCCACGGGCGACCTCCTCGTCCTGGGTCGGCGTGCCGACCTCTCCTCCTCCGGAACCGTCCGGTCCCGTCCACGCCACGAACGGCGACCCGATCCGCTGCTCGTCGACGACGAGCTCCCACCACTGCGCCGCCAGGTCGCCGTCCGGCGGCGCGTGCGCCGGGCGGAAGCCTGCCTCCGGCAGGATGGGGCGCGCGGGCGCGTTGCGGTCGGTCGCGACGAACTCGCCCAGGAGGCGAGCCCGCCCCTCGGTCACGGCGAACGCGTGCAGCGCGTCGAGCATCGCCCGCTCGGCCGTGCGGCCCAGCACGCGGCACGAGAGCACGAACGTGTCGATCCGCAGGTCGCCTCCGGACGGGACGGCGGCGAGGACACCGACGAGCCCGTGGTCGTCGAAGCGGTCCGACATGCGCAGCCCCCACACCACCGCGCCCGGCCGTGCGGCGAGGTCGAGCACGTCGGCCGCCTGGTGCCGCCGTCCGGTGAGGTTGAGCTGGTTGGTCTTCCCGACGAGCTGGACGATCCGCGCGAGGTTCACCTCGTCGAGCGGCTCGATGCGGGCCGTCATGCGCAGGCTCGTGAGGAAGTCCTCCCGCGTCGCGGCCGAGCCCTCGAGGTCCGCGGCCTCGCGGCGGGCGTGGTACCGCTCGGTCCGGCGCGCGTCGTCGGCCGTCAGCGCGGCCGACTGGAGGCCCGGGAAAGACGCGACGGCGCGCACGTACCCGCTCGGCTGGGCGGGGAGCTCCACGACGCCCACCTGGGGCAGGAGCTGGCGGACGATCTCCCGTTCCGCGGGGTTGTCGTCCACGAGCACGAGCGCGTCGAGGCCCACGTCGAGCTGCTTCGCGATCCGCCGCAGCGCCTCCGGCTTGGTGTCCCACGACGCCTCGAAGGCGACGAGGTCCTCGAGCCGCAGCCGCATCTCGGGGTGCTGCTCGAAGGGCAGCCGCGCGTCGGCGGGGTTGTTCTTCGAGCACACGGCGAGCAGCAGGCCACGGCTGCGCAGGGACGACAGGTACGCCTGGAACTCGGCGAACGCCTCGCCGGCCGGCCCGTCGCCGAGCACGATCCCCCCGACGCCGTCCTCGCCGACGACGCCGCCCCAGAGGGTGTTGTCGAGGTCGAGCGCGAGCACCTTGCGGCCGAGGCCCAGCGCCCCTGCGAGGACGTCGACCACCCGGCGTGCGAGGTGCGGCACCGCGCCCGGTCCGACCGCCTGCTTGGCGGCGAACCAGTAGCGCGGGTCCGCCCACGCACCGGCACCGACCTCCGCGGCGACCGCCTCGGCGTCCACGACGTACGCACCGGAGTCCCCGGCGAGCGCGAGCTCGTCGTTGACCTGCCGCAGGAGCCGACGCCGCGCGCCGGGGGTGCGCAGTGCGACGTCGCCGAGCGCGTCGGCCGACGGCGGGACGAAGGACGTCTGGAGCACGAGCGCGCGGCTCCGCGAACGGATCAGCTCCCAGTGCGCGCGCCACCGGTCGACCTCGCGCCGCACGTCCTCCTCGGGAGACGCCGAGAGGTCCGGCAGGCGCGCCTCGCGCTGGTCGACCGCGAGCAGCACGACGTCGGGACGGGACGCGTAGGTGCCTGACGTCGGGTCGGCGATCTCCTGCTCGTACGCGTGGTACGGCGCCTCGTGGACGTCGAGCGCGATCCCGTGGGCGAGCGCCGCGACGCGCAGCGCGGACGCGAGGGGACCGCTCGTGTGCGAGGCGAGGAGCGCGAGCCGGACCGATCGCCGCGCCCACGGCGCCGAGCCGTCCTCCCCGCGCGGCAGTCGCGCCGCGAGGCGGTCCGCCGCCATCCAGGCGCCGGCGTTCGACGCGTCCTCGGCGACGCGACCGAGGACCGCCGCAGCGCCGGCGGCGTCGCCGTCGTCGACCCGCCGCCGGGCCTCCGCGAGGAGGTCGGCGCTCACGTCGCGGACCTCGCGCGCACGATCCGCGGCGGCTGCGCGAGCACGGTCGCACCGGCCGGCACGTGGGTCATGACGACGGCGTTCGGGCCGATCTTCGCGTCGTCGCCGACCCGCACCGCGCCGACCACGACGCACCCCGCGCCCAGGGAGACGCGGGCACCGATCACCGGCGCCTGGCGCAGGAAGGCCTGGGTCTCGTCGCTGCCCGCGCCGACCGTGACGCCCTGTCGCACGATGCAGTCGTCACCGAGCGTGGCGTGCGGGTGGATGACGATGCCGTGCTGGTGCGCGATGCGCACCCTGCGACCGAGGCGCACCGTCGCGGGCAGCTGGATGCCGAAGACGTTGCGGACCACGAGGTAGGCGAGGTCGGCGACCGGGCGCAGCACCGCACGGAGCGGCCGCGGGCAGCCGGGCCCCGACGCGAACGCACCGAGCCGCTGTGCGGCGACCGCGTAGAAGCCGGGGGTCCAGAGCCCTTCGCTGTTGACGCGGTGGTCCTCGCGGACGAGGCGGACCAGCTCGCCCAACGTCGCGGGAGCGCTCGCCGGGGAGTCGGCGACCGCCCCGGCGGTCTCACGTGCCACCTCGACCACAGCGTCCCCTCCGTCGACCGTCCGCGGACGGGCCCCGGCGCGGCCCCGTCTAGGGCGAAGGTAGTCGGTGGAGGGAAGCAGCGGCGAGGCTCACGGAGGCTGAGATCGGTCCGCGGGCCGCATTTCACCCGGCGGTAGACCCGCTCCTGGCGTCCCGGCGGGGTTTCACCCGCCACGGCCCTTCTGGGGCCGAGCACGCCGTCGATACGATCCACGAAGACCGTGAGCAGCCCGATCGACGAGGGACTCTGGGGGTGGACGGGTGTGACCGGCACGCAGCAGGACGCACCGCACGTCACCGTCCCGAGCGACGGGTCGGGCCGAGCGCGCTGGATGGACGTGCTGCGCGGCTCCGCGATCCTTCTCGTCGTCCTGAGCCACGCGTCGTCGATCCTCGGCGGCGTCGTCGGGGCGCCCGCCTGGGTGGAGACGGTCGACCTCTTCTTCGCCCCCTACCGCATGCCGGCGCTCATGGTGCTGTCGGGGATGCTCCTGCCCCGGGCGTTCGCGAAGCCCCTCCCGGCCTACTACCTGGGCAAGGCACGGACCCTGCTGTGGCCCTACGTGGTGTGGGTGCTGGTGCTCGCAGCCGTCGGAGGCCTGCCGGGACCGGTCCTCGACCCGCGCACCTGGTACGCCACGAGCTACCTGTGGTTCGTCTTCTACCTCCTCGTGTACTTCACCGTCGCTCCGGTGCTGCGCCGGGCCCCGAGCTGGGCCGTCGCCTCCGTCGCCGTGGGCCTCGTCGTCGTCTCGACCCCGCTCGACGCTGCCGCCGACGGACGGACGAAGGCCCTGCTGTACCTCGGCGCCTTCTTCGTCCTCGGCTACCTGCTCACCCGGCTGCCGGCGGTGCTCGACGTCGTCACGTCGAGGCGCTGGCGGCCCGCCGCGGCGGTGCTCGCGGTGGTGCCCGGTGTCGTCGCGGTCTCCACGGGGAGCTTCGAGCACGAGGGGCTGTGGGCGCTCGCGTCCTGCCTCGGGGTCCTGGGGGCGATCGCCCTGACCACCGGGGTGGTGGGAGACCGCACGCGAGGCGTCGAGACCCTCGGGCGCAGCAGCGTCGTCGTGTACGTCACGCACTTCCCGCTGCTCCTCGTCGTCGCGACGGTCCTCGAACGGGCCGGGGTGGCAGACCTCCCCGGCCCTGCGGCCGTGCTCGTCGTCGTCGGTGGGTTCCTCCTCGCGGTCGGCGTCGGCTACGTGCTGATCCGGCTGCGCCGGTACGCCGCCGTCGGCTGGCTCTTCGAGTGGCCCGCCCGGGCCGTCCCGCACCGCTGGGCTCCTGCCCGCCCGTCCGCCGCCGCCGCGGCGACGTCCCCCGCCGTCCCGGCCGAGAGAGCGTGAGATGAGCACCGACCCGGCAGACATCCCCGTCGTCATCCTGTGCGGAGGCATGGGCACCCGGCTCCGCGAGGCGAGCGAGCGGCTGCCCAAGCCCCTCGTCGACATCGGCGGGCGGCCCATCCTGTGGCACGTCATGAAGACGTACTCGCACTACGGCTTCCGCAAGTTCGTGCTGCTGCTCGGCTACAAGTCCGAGCTCATCAAGCAGTACTTCCTCAACTACCGCACCCTGACCGCGGACTTCACGCTCGACCTCGGTGCCGGCGAGCCGGCGGTCTTCCACACGAACGAGGTCGAGGACTGGTGCGTGACGTTCGCCGAGACCGGCCTGACGACCGCGACCGCCGCGCGGATCCACCGCGCCGCGCAGTACCTCGACGCGCCGCGGTTCGCCGTGACGTACGGCGACGGCATCGGCGACGTCCGCATCGACGAGCTCCTCGCCCAGCACGAGCGGTCCGGGGCGATCGGCACCGTGACGGGCGTGCACCCGAGCAGCCGGTACGGCGAGATGCACGTCACCGGGGAGAGCGTGACCGAGTTCAACGAGAAGCCCACGCTGGCCACCGGGTGGGTCAACGGCGGGTTCTTCCTCTTCGAGCGCTCGTTCCTCGACGACTACCTCGTCGACGACCCGGACGAGATGCTCGAGCACCGGCCGCTGCAGAAGCTCGCGCGGGACGGACGGCTCGGGGTGTTCGAGCACACCGGGTTCTGGATGGGCATGGACACGTTCCGGGACTGGACGGAGCTCAACCGTCGCTGGGACACCGGCGACGCGCCGTGGAAGGTGTGGGCCTGAGGTGCGCCTGACCCCGACCGAGATCGAGGGCGTGACCGTCGTCGACCTCGACCTGCTGTCGGACGAGCGCGGCTTCTTCGCGCGCGTCTTCGACGGCGCCGAGTTCGCCGCGGCGGGCCTCACCTCGCAGGTCGCCCAGGCGAGCATGTCCTTCAACCGCCACGCCGGCACGGTGCGCGGGCTCCACCGGCTCGCGCCCCCGTATGCCGAGGGGAAGCTCGTGCGCTGCGTCGCGGGCGCGATCGCCGACGTCGCGGTCGACGTCCGGCCCGGCTCGCCGACGTTCGGCCAGCACGTCATGGTCGAGCTCTCCGCGAACAACCGGCGCGCCCTGTTCGTCCCGCCCCACGTCGCGCACGGGTATCAGGCCCTGACCGACGACGTCGAGATGCTCTACCTCTGTTCCGTCCCGTACGCCCCTGACGGCGAGGACGGGTACCGCCACGACGACCCCGCGTTCGCCGTCCCCTGGCCCCTCCCCGTCCGCCTCGTCTCCCCCAAGGACGCCGCCTGGCCCCTGCTCGCCGACCGAGAGAGAACCACCACGTGACCATCACCACCGACCTGCGTCTCGCAGACCTCGCCGCCGAGGGCAGGCCGATCCGCGTCGGCGTCCTCGGTCCCGGGTTCATGGGCAAGGCGCTGATCCTCCAGATCGCCGGCACGACGCCCGGGATGGTCGTCACCGCGGTGCACTGCCGCGACGTCGAGAAGGCTCGGGCAGCCCTGGAGTGGGCGGGCGTGACCGACGTCGACGTGGTCGGGTCCGCGAGCGCCGTCGACCGCAGCGCCCGCGCCGGCCGGGTCGCCCTCACGCAGGACGTCGAGGCGCTGACCGCGGCGGACGAGGTCGACGTGGTCGTCGACGTCACGGGCGCGGTCGAGTTCGGGGCGGTCGCCGCGCTGAGCGCGTTCGAGCACGGCAAGCACGTCGTGCTGATGAACGCCGAGCTCGACGCGACGCTGGGGTGGGAGCTCGCGTGCCGCGCGGCCTCCGCCGGCGTGGTCTACACGGGGTCCGACGGCGACCAGCCCGGCGTGCAGCTGAACCTCTACCGGTTCGTGCAGCGCATCGGCCTGACCCCGCTCGTGTGCGGCAACGTCAAGGGTCTGCAGGACCGGTTCCGCAACCCCACGACCCAGCAGGGCTTCGCCGCGCGCTGGGGCCAGGACCCGCGCATGGTGTCGAGCTTCGCCGACGGGACCAAGGTCAACGTCGAGCAGGCTCTCGTCGCGAACGCGACCGGGATGTCCGTGCACCGCCGGGGTCTGCTGGGCCGCGACCACGACGGCCACATCGACGAGCTGACGACGATGTACGACGTGGACGAGCTGCGCGCGCTCGGCGGGGCGGTGGACTACGTCGTCGGGTCACGGCCCGGACCCGGGGTCTACGTGCTCGGCGCGATGGACGACCCGCGCCAGCGGCACTACCTCGAGCTCTACAAGCTCGGCACGGGACCGCTCTACTCGTTCTACACGCCCTACCACCTGTGCCACTTCGAGGTCCCGGACACGATCGCCCGCGCCGCGCTGCTGGGCGAGACGACACTGCACCCCGCCGGTCCTCCGACGGTCGAGGTCGTGACGGTCGCGAAGACGGACCTCCCGGCCGGGACGGTGCTCGACGGCCTCGGTGGCTACCACTACTTCGGCGAGTGCGAGCGGGCCGACGTCACCGCGCGCGACGCGCTCCTGCCCGTCGGTCTCGCGGAGGGGTGCACGCTCGTGCGGCCGGTCGCACGGGACGCCGTGGTGTCGTACGCGGACGTCGTGGTCCCGACGGGGCGGCTGGCCGACACGCTGCGCTCGGCACAGTCCGGACGCACCGCCCTGCCTGCCACGGTCTGAGCCGCCCCGTCCGAACCGCGGGTCAGCGACCTGTGACGGCCCGCCGTACGTCGCCGGCGACCCCGCGCCACCGCGGCACGACCCACGTCGTCGTCACCGCGGCGAGCGACCGCGCGGCCTCGCCGGCGGGCAGGCGGGACGTGGTCACGGCGGACCACAGCTCGCCCGCGAGGCGCGCGTGCGGGAAGTCGAACCGGACGTCCTTGCCGGGCGCGTGGAACTGGACCTGCCGCGCGCCCTGCGCCGAGAACTGCGTCGCGTGCCGGCGCTGCAGGAACAGCTGCTCCGGCACCAGGGCGAACCGTCCGCGGCACGCCATCTCCGTGAGGATCACGACGTCGTTCCCGATCGTCGGCCGCAGCCCGCGCGTGGTGCGCAGCACGTCGGCCCGGTAGAGGCCGAACACGAGGTGCGCGGCCTGCGCGCGCAGGAACTCGGCGATCCGCTCGTGCGGCGTCGAGCGGTCCCCCCGCAGGTCGGCGTCGTTCAGGTCCTCCGTGACGTGGCCGTCGCCGTCGATGATCTGCGTGCGCGGGTACGCGAGCACGACGCCCGGTCCGCCGGCCTCGAGGGCGTCGACGCACGCCTCGAGGAAACGGGGCCGCAAGACGTCGTCCGCGGCGGCGAGCTTGACGGTCCGTCCCCGGGCGCGCCGCATCGCGTCGTTGAAATTCCACAGCCCGCCGCGGTTCACGTCGTGGCGGACGTACCGGATGCGCGGGTCGTCGGCGGCGTGGGACCGGCAGATCTCCGTGGTGGCGTCCGTCGAGGCGTTGTCGCTCAGCACGATCTCGAGATCCCCGAAGGTCTGCTCGCGCACGGACAGCAGCGTCTCCTCGAGGTACCTCTCGCCGTTGTAGACCGGGAGGCAGACGCTGACCGGGGGCGCCGCGGTCATGCGCGGACGGGGTCGAGCACCTCGAGCCGGGGCAGCGCGACCACGAGCCGGCCGCCCCAGTCCTCGACGTAGGAGAGCTGCTGCACGATCTCGTCGCGCAGGTTCCACGGGAGGATCAGCACGTAGTCCGGCCGGGCGTCGGCGAGCGCCTCCTCGGCGAGCACGGGGATCCGCGTGCCGGGCAGGAACGTGCCCTGCTTGACGGGGTTCCGGTCGACGCAGAAGGCGAGCAGGTCCTGGCGCACACCGCAGTAGTTGAGCAGGGTGTTGCCCTTCGCCGCCGCGCCGTACGCGGCGACGGTCGCGCCCTCGGCCGAACGGTCGAGGAGGAACCGGACGAGGTCGTCGCGCACGCGCGAGACCCGCGACGCGAACCCGGCATAGCCGGACAGCTCGTGCAGGCCCGCCTCGCGCTCGGCCGCGAGGACACGGTCCACCGCGGCGGACGGCGGGCCCGCGCTCTCCGCGGGACGGGCCCAGGTGCGGAACGAGCCACCGTGCGTCGGCAGCTCCTCGACGTCGACGACCTCGAGCCCTGCGACCGCGAGCACGCGCTGCATCGTCAGGAGCGTGTAGTACTGGAAGTGCTCGTGGTAGATCGTGTCGAACTCGTTGCCCGCGATGAGACGCGGCAGGTGCGGGATCTCGATCGCCAGCCACCCGTCGTCGGCCACCAGCTCGCGCAGACCCTGGACGAAGTCCCGCACGTCGGGGACGTGGCCGATGACGTTGTTGGCGACGACGAGGTCGGCCCTCCCGTGCCGCTCGGCGAGCATCGCGCCCGTCTCGCGGCCGAGGAACTCGACCTCCGTCGGCACGCCCCGGGCCACCGCCGCCTCGGCGACGTTCGCCGCGGGCTCGACGCCCAGGCACCGGATGCCACGGTCCACGACGTGCTGCAGGAGGTACCCGTCGTTGCTCGCGATCTCGACGACGAACGACGAGGCGCCCAGACCGAGCCGGTCGACGGCACCCTCGACGAACGTCTCGGCGTGCCGGACCCACGAGCCGGAGAACGACGAGAAGTACGCGTAGTCCGTGAAGATGTCCTCGGCCGGCACGTACGTGGGCAGCTGCACCAGCAGGCACCGGTCGCACACGCGCACGTGGAGCGGGTAGAACGTCTCGGGCTCGTCGACCCGCTCGGCGGGGACGAAGCTCTGGACGGGCGGACTCATGCCGAGGTCGACGAACGTCGTGACGAGCTCGGCGTCGCAGAGGCGGCAGCGGCGCACGGTCATGCCGGCACCTCCGCGGGGTCGGTGAGGCGCAGCGTGCTGACGTCGAGCCGCCCCGTCGCCGCGAGCTCCTCGATGCGCCGCAGACGCACGAACCGCGGGCCCTCGAAGTCCTCGACCGTCAGCCCGCGCTCACCGGCGTGCGCCCAGATCTCGCGGATGCCGTCGGGCACCGTCCATCGCGGCTCGAACGCCGGGAGCGTCTCGCGGACCTTCGTGAAGTCGACGCGGTAGTCACGCTTGTCGGGACCGGCCCCCGCGGCGAACGACACGGGCGCCCCGGTGATCTCGCTGACCTGCTCCGCGATGGTCCGGACCTGGACGACGTCCTCGTCGCGGCCCACGTTGAACGCCTGGTCGTGGACCACGTCGGCCGGGGCCTCGAGCACCGCGAGGAACGCCCGGGCGATGTCCTCCACGTGGACCAGCGGCCGCCACGGCGACCCGTCGGACTGCAGCCGGACCTCGCCGCGGGTGAACGCGGTGCCGGTGAGGTTGTTGACGACGATGTCGGCCCGCAGGCGCGGTGACGACCCGTACGCGGTCGCGTTGCGCAGGTAGCTGGGCGAGAACGTGTCGTCGGCGAGCGCCGAGATGCCCTCCTCCGCCATGACCTTGCTCTCGCCGTACGGCGTGACCGGGTGGAACGCGCCGTCCTCGGCGACGGGCGCGTCGCCGCCCGCGCCGTACAGGGAGCACGACGACGAGAAGAGGAACCGCCCCACGCCCGCCGCCCTGGCGGTGCGCGCCATGTGCACGGCACCGTGCGCGTTCACCGCGTACGTCGCGTCGGGGTTGAGGTGGCCGAGCGGGTCGTTCGAGATCGCCGCGAGGTGCACCACGGCGTCGAAGCCCTCGAGATCCTGCGGCGTGACGTCGCGGATGTCCCCGGTGCGCTGCTCGTAGCCCGAGACCGGCGCCCCGAAGTCGCAGCCGTCGTACCAGCCGACGTCCAGCCCCACCACCTCGTGGCCCGCGGCCCGGAAGAACGGCACGAGTACCGCTCCGACATACCCGCGGTCACCGTCGACGAGCACGCGCACGGCACTCCCCCATCTCACTGCAGTCTTCTTGGCATCGCACTGGCAGGTCGGGACCGAACTTACTCACCCTGGAGCGCGGCGGAAGCCCCCGAGCGGGTGGAATTCACACGAGCGCGGCGGAATCGCACGGAGCGGCGCAGATCGACCGGGTGATATCCGCCCGCAGGCGACCGCAGCAGGGGTGGCCTGGGGAAGAATCGCAGCGTGAAGGTCCTCCGTGTCTCCCACAGCGCCGTCGTGACGGCGTGGCGCGAGCGCGAGCGGCACCTGCGCAGGGCCGGCGTGGACGTCCGCCTCCTCTCGGCGCGTGCGTGGGACGAGGGCGGTGCCCGCGTCCGGCTGGACCCCCGGCCGGGCGAGCCGGTCGCCGGGGTCGCGACGCTCGGCACCCACCCCGCGCTGTTCCTCTACGACCCGCGCCCCCTGTGGCGTGCCCTGGGCGAGCCGTGGGACGTGCTCGACCTCCACGAGGAACCGTTCGCGCTCGCGACGGCGGAGATCCTGGCCCTGCGTCGGCTGCGCCGTGCCGTCGACCGGGTCCGCGGCCGGGAGGTCGCACCGCTCGCGCCCTACGTCCTGTACTCCGCGCAGAACCTCGACAAGCGCTACCCGTGGCCGTTCCGCTGGTTCGAGGCCCTGGCACTGCGGCACGCCGCGGCAGTCTCCGTGTGCAACGACGAGGCCGGTCGCATCGTGCGACGCAAGGGAGCACGGGGAACCGTCGAGACGATCCCGCTCGGGATCGACCCGACCGCCTTCTCCCCCGGCCCGGGATCCACCGACGAGACGGCCGGGCACCCGCGCACGGGTCGCGCGGTCGTCGGCTACGTCGGGAGGCTCGCGCCGCACAAGGGCGTGAGCGTCCTGCTCGACGCGATCGCCGACGACGACCGGCTGGAGCTGCACGTGGCGGGCGACGGGCCCGAGCGCGACGAGCTGCGCGCGCGTGCCGAGCCGCTCGGCGACCGCGTGCGCTTCGTCGGGACGCTCGACGGCGAGGCCCTGGCCGACTTCTACCGGACGCTCGACGTCCTGGCGGTGCCCTCCAGGGAGACGGCCGGATGGGTCGAGCAGTTCGGCCGGGTCGCGGTCGAGGCCATGGCGTGCGGCGTCCCCGTCGTCGCCACCCGGACGGGCGCGCTGCCCGACGTCGTCGCGGACGCCGGCGTGCTCGTGCCGCCCGACGACGCCGACGCCCTGCGCGCCGCGCTCGTGCGCGTGACGTCGGACGCGGGTCTCGCCGGGTCCCTGCGCGAGGCGGGGCTGCGTCGTGCCGCGCGGTGCACGTGGTCCGAGGTGGCCCGCCGGTACCTCGACGTGTACGCGGCCGTCACGCAGGACGCCGACGCCTCGCAGGACGTGGCCGTGCCGGAGGTCGTGCTCGTCGCGTACGGGTCCCCGGACCTCGTGCGCACGGCTCTCGAACCCCTGGTGGGCAAGTTCCCGCTGACCGTCGTCGACAACTCCTCCCTGGCCGAGATCCGCGAGATCGTCGAGCTCTCCGGGGGGCGCTACCTCGACCCGGGCCGCAACGGCGGGTTCGCCGCGGGCGTCAACCACGCGCTCGCGCACCGGCAGGCGCCGGGCAGCGACGTCCTGCTGCTCAACCCGGACGCGGTCGTGAGCGCGGACGACGTCCTCCACCTCCAGCGCACACTCCACGCAGAGCCCAGGACGGCGAGCGTCGGACCGGTCCAGGTCGACGGCGACGGCCACCCGGCGCGCGTCGTCTGGCCGTACCCGTCCCCGCTCGCGACGTGGGTCGAGGCCGTCGGGCTCGGCCGCCTGCGCCGCACGCCGGCCGACAAGAGCTTCGTCGTCGGCTCGGTGCTCCTCCTGTCCGCCGACGCGCTCGCGGTCGTCGGACCGTTCGACGAGCGGTTCTTCCTCTACGCCGAGGAGACCGACTGGGCGTACCGCGCGAACGTGGTGGGCTGGCGGCACGTGGTGGACCACGACGTGGTCGCCGTCCATCTCGGCGGGGCGACGAGCGCGGACGCGACCCGTCGCGACACCCACTTCTACGCCTCCCAGGAGCACTTCCAGCGCAAGCACTTCGGCACGCTCGGCTGGTCGGTCGCGCGGACCGGCGCCGTCGTGGGGGCCGCGGCCCGGTCGGTCGCGGCACGCGGTGACGCGCGCCGCGCCGCCCGCTCCCGGCTCCGGCTCTACCTCGCCGGGCCCGCCGCCGCCGAGCGACGCCTGCGGCCCACGGGGTCGCCGTGATCCGGCGCTCCGCCGCGTGGCTCGTCGGGACCGTCGCCGTCACGGCGGTCCTCGCGCTGATCGGCTTCCTGGTCCCTGTGTACACGCCCTTCGCGGTGGGCGCCGCCGCGGCCGTGCTGGTCGTCGGGATGACGGTCTACGAGCCCGTCGCGCTGCCCATCCTGGCGATGCCGGCACTCGTCGTCGTCCAGCGCGTCGGCGGCGGGAGCGTCGACCTCTCGATGAGCGACTTCGCGCTCTTCGCGGCGTTCTGGGCAGCCCTCGTGCTCGGTCCGCGGCCGTTCTCGCCGCCCCTGCGCGCGCTGCTCTGGCTCACCGCCCTCTACCAGGTCGCCACGCTCTTCACCGTCGTCGCGAACCCCTACCTGGCGAACACCGTCGAGTGGTTCCACGCGTGGTTGTCGACGGCCGGCGCGCTCGTCCTGGGATGGGCCGTCGGCCGAGCCGGGCGCGCCCGGGTGGGCCTGACGCTCTTCATGATCCCGTGCCTCTTCATCGCCGTCCTCACGTGCGTCGGCGCCGTCGAACAGCTCTCGTCCGGCAACACCGGCCCGGTCTACCTGGACTGGCCGATCGCCATGCACAAGAACCTCATCGGCTGCCTGCTCGGCACGTCAGCCCTGGTCGCCTACGCGCGCCCGTGGTGGGTGGGCTGGCCGCGGTGGTTCGCCTACGCGTCGTTCTGGCTCTGCACCGTCGCCGTGGTCGCCTCCCAGGCGCGGCAGGCGCTCGTCGGTCTCGCCATCGGCATCATGCTCATCACGTTGCGCGCCGACCCGGACCGCAAGCGCTCGAAGCTCATCCTGCTCGCGGCGATCCCCGCCGTGTACTTCGTCTGGCTGGCCGTGCAGGAGCAGCTCTCGTCGGACAACGAGTTCAACTCGGCCAACCAGCGCCTCACCTGGTACCAGCAGGCGCTGGAGGTCTGGCGGACCAGCCCGTGGTTCGGCGTCGGGCTGCGGTGGTGGACCGCAGGACGCACGGACTACGTCTTCCAGCCACCGAACGCCGAGCTCGAGGTCCTGTCGTCGGCGGGAGTCGTCGGCCTGTTCGGCTTCCTCGTCCTGTTCGGCGGGACCCTCGTCGTGCTGTGGCGGCTGAACCCGCGCTTCGGCACCCTCGCGTTCGCCGTGATCCTGGCGCGGTTCGTCCAGGGGCAGTTCGACCTGTTCTGGACGTCGATCGTGGTCTCCGTGCCCTTCGTCGTCGTCGGGATCTGTGTGGGAGCCGAGGCGTACGCCCGTTCGCGCGAGGCGTTCCGGGAGGGTCTGGTCGGGCTCGACCCGGACCGCGACCTGCCCTCGATCCGCGAGATGGAGGCGACGCGTCGATGAGAGTCGTCCAGATCGCGCCGGAGATCGCGCCCGGCTCCGGCGTCGGAGGCGTCGCGTACGCGCTCGAGCAGGCGTGGCGGCGACGAGG
Organism: Cellulosimicrobium sp. PMB13; assembly: GCF_051294865.1. Taxonomy (NCBI): domain Bacteria; kingdom Bacillati; phylum Actinomycetota; class Actinomycetes; order Micrococcales; family Promicromonosporaceae; genus Cellulosimicrobium; species Cellulosimicrobium sp. PMB13. Next base: position 4,313,982 of record NZ_CP145910.1, read on the forward strand.
GGTCGAGACCGGCCGCTTCACGATGGACGACGCAGCGGGCGCCTGGCTGCCGCGTCCCGAGGGCGGGGTCCGCGGCAAGGTCGTCCTGGCGGTCCGGGTCGTGTGGTTCACGACCGTCGGCACCTGGCGGGCGCGCGCGGCGTCGCGCCGGGACGGCCGGGGCAGCGTCGTCGTCACGCACAACGACGTCCTCTTCGGTGACGTCTACGTGAACCACGGCATCCTCAGCGAGGCCATGCGCGCCCGCGGGGGATACGCCTGGCGGATGGTGCGCAACCCCCTGCACCTGTTCACGGCGGCGCGCGACCGGCTGCGCTACACGACCCGGGTCCACGACGTGGTCACCAGCCTGACCCGGGCGGAGGAGGCCACGCTGCGCCGCACCTACGGCAGGGTCCGGCCGCGGACGGTCGTCATCCCGAACGGTGTCGACACCCAGCGCTTCCGCCCGGCGGGCGAGCGCGAGCGGCAGGACGCCCGGGACGCGCTGGGCATCCCCGCGGACGCGCTCGTCGCGCTGTTCGTCGGCCACGAGTTCGGCCGCAAGGGCCTCCGGTTCCTCGTCGCGGCCGCGCGCTCCCGTGCCGACGTGCACGTCGCCGTCGTGGGCGGGAGCCCGGAGATGCTGGCGGAGCTCCGGCGCGAGGCGGCCGAGCTGACGTCGTCCGGCCGGCTGCACCTCGCCGGGACCGTGGACGACCCGACGCCGTGGTTCCGCGCCGCCGACCTCCTCGCCCTGCCGAGCGCGTACGAGGCGAACGCACTCGTCGTGCTCGAGGCCCTGGCCTGCGGGCTCCCGGTCGTCGCGACCCCGGTGGGCTACGTCCCCGACATCGTCGTCGACGGCGAGAACGGGTTCGTGGTCGCGAGCGACGCCGGCTCGGTGGGCGACGCGCTCGACCGGTACGGGGCGCAGACGGAGGCCGGGCGGGCGCGACTGTCCGCCGCTGCCCGCGCCACCGCGGAGGCCCACGACTGGGACGTCGTCGCGGCGCGCTACCTGGACCTGTTCGACGAGATCCTGCGCGGACGTCACGGAGAAGAGGCTCGATGAGGGTCCTGCACGCGGTCCGCTCGGACGGGTTCGCCGGCGTGGAGCGGCACGTCGCCCGCCTCGCGCGCGCCCAGTCGTCGGAGGGCGACGAGGTCGTCGTGGTCGGTGGGGCGGCCGGCCCGGTGCGCCGTGACCTCGCGCCCGAGCCGGTCCGCCACGTGCCCGCGGCGACGACCCGGGACGTGCTCGCGGCCCTCGTGCGCCTCGGCCCGGGTGCCGACGTCGTCCACGTGCACATGACGGCGGCAGAGCTCGCAGCCTCCGTCGCCACCGTGCTGAGGCCGGGTGTCGGTCCCGTCGTCACGACCCGTCACTTCGCCCGGCGTCGTGGCACGGGCCGGTTCGGCCCGGTCGTGGCGGCTCTCGCGCGCCGGCCGCTGGCCGCGCAGATCGCGATCAGCCGGTACGTCGCCGAGGCGGTCGACGGCCCGACGGTGGTCGTCCCTCCCGGCGTGGCGGACGGGCCGCACGCTCCGCGGTCCGCCGCCGACCGTGACCAGGTCGTCCTCGTCGCCCAGCGGCTCGAGCCGGAGAAGCGCACCGACGTCGCCGTGCGCGCGTTCCAGGCGTCGGGCCTCGCGGCGGCCGGATGGCGTCTCGACGTCGCGGGCGACGGCGCGTTGCGCCCCGAGCTCGAGGCGCTCAGCGCCGAGCTCGGCCTCGACGGCTCGGTGCGGTTCCTCGGGCGCCGCGACGACGTCCCCGACCTCATGGCGTCTGCCGCGGTGCTGCTCGCGCCGTGCCCCGTCGAAGGGCTGGGCCTCAGCGTGCTCGAGGCGATGGCTGCCGGGCTGCCGGTCGTGGCCGCCGACGCGGGCGGCCACGCCGAGCTGCTCGGGGGCCTCGACGCGCACCAGCTCTACGCGCCCACGGACGCCGTGACGGCGGGGCGGTCGCTCGCCGCGCTCGCCGCGGACCCGGCACGTCGGGACGAGGTCGCCCGGGGAGAGCAGGAGCGTCAGCGCACGCACTACACGCCTGCCGCGCAGGTCGCCGCGACGCGCGACGTCTACCGCCGGGTCCTGGAGGGAGCGTGACGGACCTCGTCGTGATGTCGCTCGAGGCGTGGGACGCCGTCTGGCGGCGCAACCAGTACCTCGTGACCGAGCTGCTCCGCGCGGACCCCACCCTCCGGGTGCTGTTCGTCGAGCCGGCCGCCGACCCGCTGCACACGCTGAGCCGCCGCGCGGTGCCGCGCGGCGGACGCGGCCTCCGACCGGGCCCGTCCCTGCCCGGGTTCCCCGACGGCCGCCTCTGGCTGTTCCAGCCGACGAAGGCTCTCCCCCGTCGCGTCGACCCGTGGGCGGACCGCCGCCTCGCACGCGCGACGACGCGCGCGGCGCGCCGGCTGGGCATGGACCGGCCCGTGCTGTGGATCAACGACCCGTCGGCGGCGAGCGTCCTCGACCGGACGGCCTGGCCGTCCCTGTACGACGTCACGGACGACTGGCTGGCCGCCGACCGCAGCCCGCACGAGCACCGGCGCCTGGTCGACGACGAGGAGCTGCTCCTGTCCCGGTGCGCCGAGGTCGTGGTGTGCTCGCCCGGGCTCGAGCGCACGAAGGGCGCCCGGCGGGACGTGACGCTGGTGACGAACGGCGTCGACCTCGAGCGCTACCGGACACCGCACGCACGACCGGTCGACCTGCCGCAGGGTCGCGTCGCGCTCTACGCCGGCACGGTCCACCCGGACCGCTTCGACGTGCCGCTCCTCCTCGACACGGCGCGCGCCGCGGCAGGGACCGGCACGGTGGTCCTGGTCGGCCCCGTGGTCGACGTCGGCCAGGACTCCTTGCTGGCCCTGGACGCCGCCGGTGTGGTGGTCCTCGGTGCGCGACCGTGGTCGGAGGTCCCCGCGTACCTCCAGCACGCCGACGTGCTGCTCGTCCCGCACGTGCTCGACGCGTTCACCGACAGCCTCGACCCCATCAAGGCCTACGAGTACCGCGCGGTGGGCCGCCGCGTCGTGGCGACGCCGGTCGCCGGGTTCCGGGACGTCGACGACGACCGCGTCGTGGTGGCCGAGGGAACCGCGTTCGCCCGGGCGGTCCACGACGCCCTCGAACAGCCCGTGCCCGCGTCCGACCGGCAGGACGTGCCGACCTGGCGCGGTCAGGCGGCGCTCATGGCCGCGGTCGTCGACCGGACCGCGCGGCACGTCGCCACACCCCGGTGACGACGGCGGCCGTCCGCGTCGCGGAGAAGCGGTCGGCGACCGCGACGCGCGCGCGCTCGGCGCGCTCGGCAGCACCGGCCGGGTCGTCCAGCACGCCGACGACCGCCGCGGCGAGCGCGGCCACGTCGCCCGGCGGCACGAGCGTGCCCAGCGCGTCGGGACCACGCCCCACGATCTCCGGGACGCCGCCCGCGTCCGTCGCCACGACGGGCACGCCGCGCGCCATCGCCTCGGCGACGACCTGACCGAACGGCTCGGGCACCGGTGACGCGTGCACGACGACGCTCAGGCGGTCGACCTGCGGCGTCGGGTCGGGCACGGCGCCGGTCCAGGTGAAGCGCGACGCGACACCGAGCCGCTCGGCCTCGCCGCGCACCTCGGCCGCGTACACGTCCTCGCCGAACGTGGCCGCCCCGACGACGACGAACGTCGCGTCCGGGTGCGACCGCAGGATCTCCGGCGCGGCGCGCACGAGCTCGCGCTGCCCCTTCGTCGGGCCGATGCGACCCACCATCCCGACGACGGGCGGTCCGGCCGGCGGGACCCGTCGCGTCGTGAGCACCTGAGCGGGTGCCAGCCCCGGGTAGGCGACGACCGCCGCGCGCGGCAGCGTCGCCGCCGTGGCCTCCGAGTTGGCGATCACCGCACGGGGCAGCCGGGCGGCGAGCCGGACGAGCGCCACGAGCGGCCGCGGCAGGTAGTCCTCCGCGATGCGGTCGTGCACGTACCAGACGAGCGGTCGTCGGGTGAGGGCCGCGGGCACGAGCGCGAGGAGGTCCGCCTTGAGCGACGTCGTGTGCACGACGTCGGGCGCCGCCCGGCGCACGAGGCGTGCGAGGTCCCGCTCGAAGCGCAGCGTGCGGACGACGGACCGCACGAGCCCGCCCGCCGGTCGGGCCACGGCGTCGCGCGACGCGCCGGCGACCGCCGGGTCGAGCGGCAGGACCGTCGTCGGGACGCCGCGCTCCTGCAACGCCGCGACGAGCGGCCCGTCCTCGAAGAGGACGCAGCGCACGTCGACCGACGCGTCGAGCGCCTCGCAGAGCCGGACGAGCGCGAGCTCGGCGCCGCTGTGCTTCGCGGTGTGGTCCAGGACGAGCACGCGCACCGGACGCTCGCCCGGGCTCACCAGCGGAACGGTCGGCGGCGGATGTTCGGCGCGTCCTCCTCGGCGTCCTCGCCGTCGATGCTCTCGGCATCCGACGGCGGGACCTTCGCCCACTGCGGCTCGAGCCGCCGGGCGGCCTCGCGCGTGCTCTCCTTGCGCGTCCGCGTGGCCGCGCGGCTCTCCGGGGCGGCGTTCTCCGTCACGTCGGCGGTGTTCTCCGGCGCGGCGGCGTCGGTCGCCACCGCGGGCGGGGCGCTCTCCAAGGACTCGTCGGCGCGCTCCTGCTCCGCGGCCGCGGTGAGCGGCGCGTCGGTCCCGTACGACGACGCGTACGTCATGCGGCGGTCGCCCTTGACGCCCGACAGCGCCATCCCCGACAGCGGGACGTTGTTGATCCGCAGCCGCTCCGCGGCCTCCTGGAGCACGGCGCGATCGGTCTTCTCGACCGAGGCGATGAGGACCACGCCGTTGGCGTAGCCGCCGAGGATCGTCGCGTCGGCGGCGGCGAGCACCGGGGGTGCGTCGATCACGACGATCGCCGCCTTCTCGCGCAGACCCTCCACGAGCGCGCGGACGCGTGCGGTGGCGAGGAAGTCGGCGGGGTCCATCTCGTCGTCGTGCACGGGCATGAGGCGCAGGTTGGGGATCCTGGTCGGCCGCAGCTCGCGCGGCGACCCGTCCCAGCCCGCCGGTGCCGGCAGGAGGTCGGCGAGCTGCGGGCGGCGCAGGTCGCCGCACAGCACGATCGTGGGGCGCCCGCTGAGCGCGAACGACGCCGCCAGGTTGGCGGTGATGAACGCGCGCGGCGCGTGCGGGTCCGCGGCCGTGACGACCGCGACCGCGTGCGGCGCGTCGCCGAGCGAGACGCGCACGGCGGTCCGCAGCTCGCGGACGGACTCGGTGAACGGCGAGGCGTGCCGGCTGGACACCGGGAGGTTGCCGGTCCGGCGGAACTCCTTGTCGGCGCCTCGCACGTCGAACAGCTCGGCGAGCACGGGGGTGCCGGCGAGGACCGCCGCCTCCGCGGTCGTGCGGACCCGCAGGTCGAGCCCCCGGCGCGCGAACGCGAGCCCGACCCCGGCCACCAGCCCCGCGAGCAGGGCGATCGCGAGGACGAGAGGTGTCGGCATCCCGAGCGGGACGGCGGACGTCGCGGGGTCGACGAGGACCCCGGGCGTCACGATGGACTCGTACGTGCTGTGGAGCGCGGAGATCGCCTGGTACTGCCCCACGATGGTGTCGCGCTCCGCCTGCGCGAGAGGGTCGTCCGGTGTGGCCGCGAGGCCGCCCTGGATCGCGTCGAGCTGCGCGCGCAGCGCGTCCCGGCGTTCGTCGAGCGCCGCGATCTGGGTGTCGAGGATCGTGGGGAGGTAGGCGATGTAGGCCTGGGCGGCGGCGTTGGCGCGCCGGACGGCGCTCGCCTCGTCCCCGGCCTGCGCGATGACGTCCATGGTCAGGAGGTCCGCGTTGTAGAAGCCCTGGACCGCACCCGCCAGCGTCCTGGGGTCGGTCCCGTCGGCCAGCGCGGCCGCGGCCGGCTCGACGACGTCGGGGGCGCGGACCGCCTCCGGGTCCGTGTCGACCGTCACCGACGCGGCCTGCTGGTTCGCCCCGGGCACGGACTCCGCGGCGACGATCTGCACGGTCGCCGTCGCCTCGAACACGGGGTCCTGGCGCTCGACGTAGAGCGCTGCCCCGATCATCACGACGAGCACGGCGACGAGCACGTAGTACTTGCCGGCCCACACCGTGCGCAGGAACTCGCGGATCGTCATCGCTCGGCCCTCTCCGTGAAGGTCCGGCTCGCGGTCGAGACGCTCCGGACCGCGTCGCGGTGGACCGCGACGACGTCGCGGAGCCGCTCGACGAAGCGCTCCCGTCCGAAGCCCGCCACATGCTGCCTCACGGCGTCATCATCCCACGCACGCGAGGCGGCGTCCTCGACTCCCGCTGCGACGGCGGCGACCTCCGGCGCGTCGAAGAACACCCCGGTGACGCCGTCGACGACCGTGTCGAGGTACCCGCCGTCGCGCAGGACGACGCTCGGTCGCCCGAAGGCCCCGGCCTCGAGCGGCGACAGGCCGTAGTCCTCGTACGACGCCGCGACGAGGGCGGCCGTGCTCCGGTAGAGCCAGCGCAGCGTCGCGTCGTCGACCCGGCCGAGCAGGCGGACGCGTCCTGCGGTCCCGCCGGACGACGCGGAGCGGGCGGCGAGCGCCTCGAGGCGCCCTCGGTCCGGGCCGTCGCCGACGACGACGAGCTCGCGGCCCGTCTCCTGGGCGGCCTCGACGACGACGTCGACGTTCTTGTACGGGAGCAGGCGCGCCACGCACAGGAGGAACCCGGGCTCGACGCCCGGCACCGGGCGCTCCGGGCCGGCGGGCAGCATCGCGGGGGGCGGTGGCAGGATCTCGGCGTCGATCCCGTAGGCGTCGCGGATCGCGCGCTGCGTCACGGTCGAGTTCGCGAGGTAGACGTCGGCGCGCGACGCCGCGGCGGTGTCCCACCGGCGCAGTGCCGGGGCGACGAGGCCGAGCGCGGCGCCCGCCACGCGGCGTCGGGCCCGGTCCACGACGCTCCCGGCGTCCGGCCCGAGGTAGCGGTCCCGCTGGTAGAGCCAGCGCGCGGGCGCGTGGCAGTAGACGACGGTCCGGCCTGCGCCGCGGTAGCCGTGCGCCCAGCCGGTGGACGACGCGAGCAGCACGTCGGCCTCGACGACGCGCTGGCGGTCCACCGCGGGCGCGAGCAGCGGGAGCGCGACCCGGTGGTGCCGGCGCAGCAGCCCCACGCGGTCGAGCCCGGACGTGCGCAGGTCGACGTCGGCGAACTCCGGGAAGGTCCCGGCGGGGTCGTAGAGCGTCGTGTACATCGGTGAGCCGGGGAACGCGTCGGCGAGCAGCAGCGCGACCCGCTCGGCGCCGCCACGCTGGGTCGCGTAGTCGTGCGCGAGGGCGACACCCTCCGTCATGGCACCTCCCCGCCGTGGCCGTGCTTGGCTCGGCCCGGCTCGACCAGCCTAGGTCGGCACTGCGGGGACAACGGGGGCGAATCGGGACATCACCCGGGTGAAACAGGCGCGACGGGACCCGTCAGACCTTCGTGTGGAACTTCCCCTGGGCGGCGAGAAGCCCGTCCGTGAGGACCATCTCGACCGCGTCGGCGGCGTCGTCGAGCAGGAACGGGAGCTCCTTCGCCTCCGCGCCGGAGAAGTTCTTCAGCACGTAGTCGGCGGTGTCCATGCGTCCCGGCGGGCGGCCGACGCCCCCGCGCACGCGCACATAGTCCTTGGTCCCGAGGGCCTTGGTGATGTCGCGCAGCCCGTTGTGCCCGCCCTCGCCGCCACCGATCTTGAGCTTGACGGCGCCGAACGGGATGTCGACCTCGTCGTGCACGACGAGCACGTGGTCCGGGTCGACGCCGTAGTAGGACGCCAGGCCGGACACGGGCCCGCCGGACACGTTCATGTACGTCGACGGCTTGGCGAGGACGACGCGCGGCCCGGGCCGACCGCCGGGGAGCATGCCGATCCGGCCCTCGGCGACGGCGGCCTGCGCGCGCGGGTGCCGCGCGAAGCGCACGCCCGCCCGCCCCGCGAGCACGTCGAGGACCATGTGGCCCAGGTTGTGCCGGTTGGCGGCGTAGCGGTCCCCGGGGTTGCCGAGCCCGACGACGAGCCAGGGCTGGTCGGTCATGTCACCTCGTCCTTCACCTGTCTGTGGAGCCCTGCGGGCGCGCGAACGCCCGGCACCGTCACGGTACCGGGCGTCCGGCAGAGGTCGTCCGGGCGTCAGCCCGCGACGGGGAGGGTCACTCCGCGGCGGCCTCGGCGGCCGGCGCCTCCTCGGCGGACTCCGCGGACTCACCCTCGGTCGCCTCGGCCTGCGGCTCGGTGACGGAGACGACGAGCAGCTCGGCGTCGGCGGTGAGGGTCGTGCCCGTGGGGAGCGGGACGTCGCCCGCGAGGATCTGCGAGCCCGCCTCGAGGCCCTCGATCGAGACCTCGATCGACTCGGGCAGGTGCGTCGCCTCGGCCTCGACCGCGAGGGTCTGCAGGTCGACGAGGTGGATCGTGCCGGGGGCGGACTCGCCGGTCACGACGACGGGGATGTCGACGGCGACCTTCTCGCCCTTCTTCACGATGAGGAGGTCGACGTGCTCGATGACGTTGCGGACCGGGTCGCGCTGCACGTCCTTGGTGATGGCGAGCTGCGACGTGCCCTCGAACTCGATGGAGAAGAGCGCGTTCGAGTGCTTGAGCGCCAGCATCGTCGCGTGGCCCGGGAGGGTCACGTGGAGCGGGTCGCTGCCGTGACCGTAGAGGACGGCGGGAATCTTGTCGGCACGGCGGATGCGGCGAGCGGCACCCTTGCCGAACTCGGTGCGGGCCTCGGCGACGAGCTTGATCTCGGACACGTGGATCACTCCTGGAAGAACGTTGCGGGCCGGCCACCAGTGGGGAGCGGTCGGCTGTCCGGACGGTGAGAGGGCCTCCCGGACGGGCGGCTGCGTCGGCGCGGGACACGTGACGGGCGCGCGAAGGACGACCGCCCAGTCGATTACGGAGATCCAACAGGTCTGGCTGACTCTCCGGTTCGCGCTCCCCCTCGCGGGTGGTGCGCGTTCGCCGGCCGTCAGACGTCCCTCGCCGAGGCAACCTGGCTACTGTACCCGGGTCTCCGGCCTCGACGAAACCCGCACCGTGCGGTGGGCCGCCGACCTCGTCGCGCTCAGCCCGACGTCACCGCTGCCGTCGTCGCGGCGACCGTGGCCCCGACGACCGCCGCCGCGACGACCTCGTCCAGGTACGCCTTGAGCGCCGCGCTCCCCCAGCTGCCCGCGGCGACCTCCTGCGCCCGCCGGTCGACGTCGGCCCGCCGGCGCAGCGTCCAGCGCTCGTCGCCCTCCACCACGGGCCCGGCCCCGCGCGCCCCGCCCGCGGCGAGCGCCTGCCCGGCCTGGCCGGTCGCGGAGAGGATGCCGACGAGGGCCGCGGTGCGCTCGTCGGGCCGCCCACCGTCGACGAGCACCCGCCACAGCAGCCTGCGGACCGCGTCCTCGTGCCGGCTGTCGGCGGCGGGCCACCGGGTCGTCGGGAAGATGCCGAGGATCCGACCGGGCTGGCGCCGGAGCACACCCCGGCCGGCGAGCGCGGCGACGGCCCGCTCCGCGGGCCTGCGCTTCGCGAGGAGCGGGACGAGCGTCTTCGGCTTCGACCCCTCCTTGGACCGCACGACGTCGAGCGCCTCGTCGAGCAGGTCGTTCCCCGTGGGCGTGGTGTCCCGGACGACGATCCGCCCGACGCGGCCGCCCTCGCCGTCGCCCGCGAGGTCCACCCGCCCGAGCAGGGCCAGCTCGACGAGCAGCGCACCCGCTGCGACGTGCTCGCGGGAGGCGGAGCCGACGACGGTCTTGCCCGTCTCGTCGTCCAGCGTCAGCAGGAGGTAGTCCTCGAGGATCAGCATGCCTCCACGGTAGGAGGGTCGCGTCGCGGGCGGCAGGTGCGGAATGTCATCCGTGTGCCACGGCCCCTGCGTCAGTCCGCGAGCTCCCACCGCACGGTCACGCTCGCGCGGACCTCGAGCGTCCCCGGCTCGACGACGAGCGCGTCGCCGGTCGCCTTCGCGGCCATCAGCCGGGGCACGGGTGCCGGTCCGCCGAGGTCCTCGCGGATCTCGACGACGGGCCCGAGCGACCGCCCGGCGAGGCGCGCGTACTGCTCGGCGCGGGCGCGCGCGTCGGCGAACGCGTCGTCGCGCGCGGCGGCGGCGAGCGGGCCGGGGTCGCCGACGGCGAGGCTCGTCGAGTCGAGCCGCGCGACGGGACCGGCCGCGTCGAGCGCGGCGCGCACGACCTCTCCCGACGCCGCGACGTCCCGCACGGTCGCGCGGAGGGTGAGCCGCGCCGTCGTGCGCAGGCCGTCCTCGCGCTGCTCGGTCCACGTGGAGGTCTGCGACGTCCGCAGGTCCGCGGCCGCGACGCCCGCCGCGAGGAGGGCGTCGCGCGCAGCGCCGAGGCCCGCGTTCGCGCGGTCCAGCGCCTCCTGGACGCCGGTCGCCGAGGCCTCCGCGCCGAGCTCGACGACGGCGACGTCGGGCGCCGCCGTCGCCGCGCCCTGGCCGGTGGTCGTCACGCCGGAGGTGCCCATGCCCGTCTCCCGCCCTCGCTCCGCGGAGCGCTCAGCTGTTGCCGTCGAAGAGCGAGGTGACCGACCCGTCGTCGAACACCTCGCGGATGGCGCGCGCGACGAGCGGCGCGATGGACAGGACCGTGAGCTGCGGGAACCGCTTCTCCGCGACGATGGGGAGCGTGTCGGTGATGACGACCTCGCTCGCACCGCTCTCGGACAGGCGCTGCGCCGCCGGGTCGGACAGCACGCCGTGGGTCGCGGCGACGATGACCGACTTCGCGCCCGCGGCGAGGATGACGCGCACGGCCTCGGCGATCGTGCCGCCCGTGTCGATGAGGTCGTCGACGAGCACGCAGTCGCGCCCCTCGACCTCGCCGACCACGCGGTTGGCGACCGACTGGTTCGGGCGCGTGATGTCGCGCGTCTTGTGCACGAACGCGAGCGGTCCGCCGCCGAGCTTCGCCGCCCACTGCTCGGCGACGCGGATGCGGCCCGCGTCCGGCGAGACGACCGTGACGTTCGACGTGTCGACGCGCGTGCGGACGTAGTCCGTGAGGATCGGCATGGCCCACAGGTGGTCCACCGGGCCGTCGAAGAAGCCCTGCGTCTGCGCGGCGTGCAGGTCGACGCTCATGAGGCGGTCGGCCCCGGCGGACGAGAACAGGTCGGACATGAGGCGGGCCGAGATCGGCTCGCGGCCGCGGTGCTTCTTGTCCTGGCGCGCGTACCCGTAGAACGGCTGCACGACGGTGATCGTGCGCGCCGAGGCGCGCTTGGCGGCGTCGACCATGAGCAGCTGCTCCATGATCCACTGGTTGATCGGCGCCGTGTGGCTCTGGAGGATGAAGACGTCCGCGCCGCGGACCGACTCCCCGAACCGGACGTAGATCTCCCCGTTGGCGAAGTCGTACGCCGTGGTGGGGAGCAGGTCGATCCCCAGCTCGCGCGCGACGTCGTTGGCCAGCTCGGGGTGTGCGCGTCCCGAGGCGAGGACGAGGGACTTGTCCCCGTTTCCGGCGATCGTGCTGCTCATGCGGTGCGTTCCTTCGGTGTCCGGGTGGGGTCGGGCGGGGTGCGGGGACGGACGCTCGTGCGGCTGAGTCTGCCGCGTCAGTCCGTGGGGCGCGCGCTGCGCAGCGCGTCGAGCGCGCTCTCGAGGTCGGGGCCGGGTGCGGGCGGCGTCGGGCGGTCCGCCGTCGCGGCCGCGGAGTGGTCCGCGAGCTGAGCCTGCGCCTGGGCGCCGACGGGCGGTGCCTCGGGGTCGGTCGCGCGCGCGGCGGCCGCGGCCTGCGCCGCCGCCGTGCCCGGTCGGCGACGCTCGACCCAGCCCTCGATGTTGCGCTGCTGCCCGCCGCTGACGCCGAGGGCGCCCGCGGGCACGTCGCGACGGATCACGGAGCCCGCGGCCGTGTACGCGCCGTCGCCCACGGTCACGGGCGCGACGAACATGTTGTCCGCGCCGGTGCGCGCGTGCGAGCCGATCACCGTGCGGTGCTTGTGCACGCCGTCGTAGTTGACGGTCACCGACGCCGCCCCGACGTTCGTGTGGTCGCCGATCGTCGCGTCGCCCACGTAGGACAGGTGCGGGATCTTCGAGCCCTCGCCGATCTCGGCGTTCTTCGTCTCGACGAACGTGCCGATCTTGCCCTGCGCGCCGAGGACCGTGCCGGGGCGCAGGTAGGCGAACGGGCCGACGCTCGTGCCGGCGCCGAGCACCGCGAGGGTGCCGTGCGTGCGGGTCACCGTCGCGCCGGCGCCGACCTCGGTGTCCGTGAGGGTCGTGTCCGGCCCGACCGTCGCGCCCTCCGCGACGACCGTCGCGCCGTGGAGCTGCGTCCCCGGCAGGAGCGTCACGTCGCGCGCGAGCTCCACGTCGACGTCGACCCACGTGGTCGCCGGGTCGACGACCGTCACGCCCTCGCGCATCCAGTCCTCGAGGATGCGGCGGTTCAGCTCGGCGCGCAGCACCGAGAGCTGCACGCGGTCGTTGACTCCCTCGACGACTGCCGGGTCGTCCGACAGCAGGGCGCGCACGACGCCGCCCTCGGCGCGCGCCGCCGCGACGACGTCCGTCAGGTAGACCTCGCCCTGCGCGTTGTCGCGCCCGAGCGTGCCGAGGCCGCGGCGCAGCACCCCGGCGTCGAACACGTAGATCGACGCGTTGACCTCCCGGATCCCCAGCTCGTCCGCGGACGCGTCCTTGTGCTCGACGATCCGCGCGACGTCGCCCGAGGCGTCGCGCACGACGCGCCCGTACCCGGTGGCGTCCGCGAGCTCCGTCGTGAGCATCGTGACGGCGTTGCCGTCCGCGACGTGCGCGGCGAGGAGCTGGGCGAGCGTGCCGCCGTCGAGCAGCGGGGTGTCGCCCGCGGTGACGACGACGGGGCCCTCGAGCCCGTCGCCGAGACCGCGCCCCTCCTCGCCGTCGGGCACGCCGTGCACGAGGGCCAGCGCGTGCGCCTTCGCGTCGAGCGCGGCGAGCGCGCACTGCACCGCCCGGCCGGTCCCGGGGACCTCGTCCTGGTCGACGACGAGCACCCCCGCGTCCACGCCCAGCGCGTGCTCGGCCACACGGTCGCGCTCGTGCCGCACGACGACCGCGAGCAGCTCCGGGTCGAGCGAGCGGGCCGCGACGAGCACGTGACCGAGCAGGCTGCGGCCCGCGATCGCGTGCAGCATCTTCGGGGTGGACGACTTCATCCGCGTGCCCTCGCCGGCGGCGAGGACGATCACGGCAGCGGGGGCGACGGTCGTGTCGGTGCCCTGCTGAGCTTCCATGGATGTACCCCTCGGGATCGGTGGCTCGAGCTCCGCCCCCAGGACTCGAACCTGGACCAAGGGCACCAAAAACCCTTGTGCTGCCGATTACACCAAGGCGGAACGGACCGTCAGGCAGTGCCGGTCGTGTACCGGTCGCCTGCCGGTCGCCTGCCGGTCGGGCACCGGTCCGGGCATCGCGCCCGGGGCCGCGGCGGCAGGTGGTCCGGGAACAGTCTGCCAGGTCGGCGGTCGTGCCCGACGCCGCCCGTGCCCGACTCGTGGCGTTCCGCACCCGCGGCCTGGCGTGGGCCGCGCCACACGGGGACGGTCCAGCAGAGACGCGGCGCCGCAGGCCGGAGGGCGTGGCACGGCATGATGGACCCTGTGGCCGAGTCCAGACGCACCCCCCGTTCCCGCATGACCGCGAGCCAGCGGCGCGAGCAGCTGCTCGCCGTGAGCCGCGGGCTCTTCGCGGAGAAGGGGTTCGAGGGGACGAGCGTCGAGGAGATCGCCGCCCGTGCGGAGGTGTCGAAGCCGGTCGTGTACGAGCACTTCGGTGGCAAGGAGGGCATCTACGCGGTCGTCGTCGACCGCGAGGTGCAGGCGCTGACCGCCGCGCTGTCCGGCGCGCTGGACCGCGGCGGGCACCCGAAGGTCCTGCTCGAGCACACGGCGCTCGCCCTCCTGTCGTACATCGAGGCGTCGGAGGACGGGTTCCGCATCCTCGTGCGCGACTCGCCCGTCGCGCAGGCCACGGGGACGTTCTCGAGCCTCATCGGCGACGTCGCGACGCAGGTCGAGCACCTCCTCGCGGACCAGTTCCGCTCGAACGGCCTGGACCCGAGGACGGCGCCCCTCTACGCGCAGATGCTCGTCGGGATGGTGGCCCTCACCGGCCAGTACTGGCTCGACGCGCGCAGCCCGAAGAAGACCGACGTCGCGGCGCACCTCGTGAACCTCGCGTGGAACGGGCTCTCCGGGATGGTCAAGAAGCCGACGCTGACGAAGACGGACTGACCGGGCCCAGCACCCGGTCGAGCAGGTGGTCGGCGAGCGCGAGGGCGGCGTCGGGCGTGTAGTGACCGGCGAGCACGCCCTGCACCAGGCCCGCGGCCGTGGCCAGGACGAGCTCGGCGTCCAGCGCCGTCCCCGCGCGGTCGTCCTCCGCGGGGTCCTCGGCGGGGTCCTGGGTGTCCCCGCCCGGCGGCCGAGCGCCAAGGAGCAGCGCCGCGACGACGTCGACGAGAGCGCGCGGCGCGCCGAGCATCGCCCGGGCCTCCACCGTGGAGCCGGTCAGCGCCGCGGCGTGGAAGGCCGCCAGGACGACGGCGTCGGCGCGGCGCTCGGCGTCGAGCGGGAGGAGCGCGGCGAGGATCCCGCGGAGCACGTCGCGCGGGCCGCCGGCGGGCCGCTGTCCGGGACCGCCGCCGAAGCGCGCGGCCGCGTCCTCGATCACCGCGCGGTGGGTCGCGAGGAGCAGCCCTTCCTTGTTCCCGAAGTAGTACTGGACCAGCCGCACCGAGACCCCGGCCTCCGCGGCGACCGCCTGGAACGTCGCGGCCTCGAGGCCGTCGCGCGCGACGACGCGGCGGGCGGCACCCGTGATCTGCCGCCGACGCTCGTCGTGGTCGACCAGTCGTGGCACGGTCACCTCCTCCCTGTCGGCGGGGCGTCCGCCGTCGGACGATGATATGCCCATACCACGTTGATGGTACGGTCATATCACCATGGCGAGGAGGGCATCATGCCGACGAAGACCGGGGACTTTCTCGACGACGCCGCACGGGAGGCGTACGAGCGCGCCGACCGCGCGCTCGAGGCGCGGTGGCCGCTCCCGTCCACGGTCCTCGACGTGCCGACGCCGTACGGGCCGACGTCCGTCCGGCGCTCCGGGACCGGGGACCGGACCCCGCTCGTGCTGCTCCACGGCCTCAACGGCAACGGCCTGAGCTGGCACGCCGTGGTCTCGGAGCTCGCGGCGGACCGCGTGGTGCTCGCGCCGGACGTCGTGGGCACGGCCGGTCGGAGCAGGCAGACCGCCCCGCTGACGGGACCCGCCGACTACGCGGCGTGGGGCGAGGCGCTGCTCGACGGCCTGCGCCTCGAGCGCGCCCACCTCCTCGGCTACTCGGAGGGCGCCTGGCTCGCCGCGCTCGTCGCCGCCCGGGTGCCGCACCGGCTCGCCAGCCTCACGCTGGGCGAGGGCATCACCGCCCTGACCAGGCCGTCGGCGGGCGCGCTCGCACGGATCCTCGCGGCCGGCGCCCTGCCGACGGACCGACGCCTCGCACGGCTCGAGGCCTGGCTGAGCCCCGGTGCGGCGTCGACCGCGGAGGACCGCGCCGTCGCCCGCGCCGCGATGCGGTTCCGCCGTCGCACGCCCTGGCCGAGCCCCCTCACGGACGCCGAGCTCCGCGCGATCACGACGCCGACCCTCGCCCTCTTCGGCGCGCAGAGCCGGCTCGGCGACCCGGTCGCTGCGGGCCGACGCGTGACCGAGAACGTGCCGGACGCCGTCGTGGACCTCGTCCCGGGGGGCGGGCACGGCCTCCTGTGGCAGCTTCCCGAGGTGGTGCTCCCCCGCGTCACGGCCTTCCTGCGCGCCCACGACGCGTGACGCGCCGCGGGGCCAGGTCGTGACGAATGTCCCGGGCGACACCTGGTGACCGGTGGTTGTCTGGTGCCATGCCGACTCTCGAGATCGACTCCCTGACCAAGTCGTACGGCACGGTCCACGCCTTGCGCGGCACGTCGTTCGACGTGCGCGACGGCGAGATCTTCGGCTTCGTCGGCTCCAACGGGGCCGGCAAGACGACGACCATGCGGATCGTGCTCGGCGTGCTCGCGGCGGACGGCGGCGAGGTCCGCTGGGACGGCCGCCCGATCGACCTGGCGGCGCGACGCCGCATCGGGTACATGCCCGAGGAGCGCGGCCTGTACCCGCGCATGCCCGTCGGCTCCCAGCTCACCTACCTCGCACGCCTGCACGGGCTGTCCGGCCGGGACGCCCACGACGCGATGGAGCGGTGGACCGAGACGCTCGGCGTGGAGGGACGTCGGGACGACGAGGTGCAGAAGCTGTCGCTCGGCAACCAGCAGCGCGTGCAGCTCGCCGCCGCGCTGACACACGACCCGGACCTCCTCGTGCTCGACGAGCCGTTCTCCGGCCTCGACCCCGTCGCGGTCGACGTCATGAGCGGCGTGCTGCGCGACCGCGCCGCCGCGGGAGTCCCCGTCGTCTTCTCGTCGCACCAGCTCGACCTCGTCGAGCGGCTGTGCGACCGGGTCGGGATCATCAAGGACGGCGCGATGGTCGAGGTCGGCACGATCGACGAGCTGCGTCGGACCGAGACGCAACGATGGGTGGTCGACGGCCCACCCGGCGCCACGTGGATCGGCGCGGTGCCCGACGCGCGGGCCGTCAGCCTCGAGGGGTCGCGCACGGTCATCGAGCTCACGGGCCTCACGGGTACCGAGGGCGCGGCCTGGACCGACGGCACCGCGGGTGCAGGCGGCGACGCCGGGCGCGAGCAGGCCGTGCTGCGCGCCGCGCTCGCCGCAGGACCCGTCCGTGAGTTCTCCCTCGTCCGCCCGTCGCTCACGGAGCTCTACCGCGACGTCGTCAGCTCACCCGCGGACGAGGCCTCCGCGTCGACCAGCCAGGAGGTGCCGGCATGACCACGACCCGGACCAGCCGACCGACCGACCGGGCCGAGGGCGCCGTCGCCGAGCGGGGCGCGACCTCCTTGTCGTCGTGGGGCGCGATCCGCCTCGTCGCCGGCCGCGAGATCACGACGCGCCTGCGCTCGAAGTCGTTCGTGTGGCTGACCGTGATCCTCGTCGCGGCGGTCGTCCTCGGCGGGGTCGTCCTCAACGCGGCGAGCTCCTCGGGACCGACCGCCGAGCGCGTCGGCGTGACGTCGTCCACCGCGGGCCTCGCCGACGCGCTCGAGGCGACCGGTGAGGCGCTCGGCACCGAGATCGAGACGGTCGAGGTCTCCGACGACGCCGCGGGCGAGCAGCAGGTCCGCGACGGCGACCTCGACGCGCTCGTCACCGGCTCCGCCGACGACCTCACGGTCGTGGTCGAGTCGGAGCTCTCCACAGGGCTCACCGCGGTCTTCACCACGCTGGCGCAGCAGTCCGCGCTCGCCGACGCCGTCACCGCTCTCGGCGGCGACCCCGCGCAGGTCGCGGGGGACGTCGCGACGGCGGAGCCGACGGTGCGCACGATCGGCGAGCCGAGCGAGTTCGACCCGACCCGCTACGTCACCGGCCTCGTCACCGGGGTCCTGCTCTTCATGTCCATCATGATCAGCGGCCAGCTCATCGCGCAGGGCGTCGTCGAGGAGAAGACGAGCCGCGTCGTCGAGCTGCTGCTGTCCACGGTGCGCCCGTGGCAGCTGATGGCGGGCAAGGTCCTCGGGATCGGGCTCGTCGGGCTGGGTCAGGTGGCGCTCGTCGTGGTGGCGGGGGTCGGGACGGCGCTCGGCCTGGGGCTGGTGGACACGGCGACGATCGACCTGGGCGCGGCCGCGGCGTGGGCTCTCGTGTGGTTCGTCGTCGGGTTCGTCAGCTACGCGCTCCTCATGGCGGGGCTCGGTGCGCTCGTCTCGCGGCAGGAGGACGTGGGGGCGGTGACCACCCCGGTCACCTTCCTCATGGTCGTCCCGTACATCGTCGGCGTCTCGGTCGCGCCGTGGGCGCCCGACAACCCGCTCGTCGTGTGGCTGTCGTACGTCCCCCTGTGCTCGCCGCTGCTCATGCCGGTGCGCATCGCGCTCGGCAGCGCGGAGACGTGGGAGGTGCTGCTCGCGCTGGGCCTCTCGGTCGCGCTCGTCCCGGTGCTCGTGTGGCTCGCGGCGAAGATCTACTCCAACGCGGTCCTGCGCACGGGCGCCCGCGTGAAGCTCAAGGACGCGCTGCGCGCCTCCTGATACCGCCGAACCCCGGGTTGTCGTCCGATCGACCGCACGATCGGCGCACGACCCGGGGTTCGGCAGGTTGCGCACGTCAAGAGTCTTGACGTCGAGACACGTCGAGTACCCTCGCGTCATGGAGCAGCAGCACGACGACGCGCGCCCGTCCGGGGACGACGCCGCGCGGCGCGGCGCGCGGCCCGGAGCGCGGCGCGACGAGGTCGACCGCATCGTCGCGGCCTGGCAGCGCGAGCGGCCGGACCTCGATCTCGAGCCGCTCACGGTGTTCTCGCGCGTGGACCGCCTCGCGCGCCACCTCGACCGCGCCCGGCGGACCGCGTTCGCGCACGCGCACCTCGAGACGTGGGAGTTCGACGTCCTCTCCGCGCTCCGCCGCGCGGGAGACCCCTACCGCCTCTCCCCCGGCGCCCTGGTCACGCAGACCCTGGTGACGAGCGGGACGATGACGAACCGGATCGACCGGCTGGAGTCGCGCGGTCTCGTGGAGCGCCGGCGCTCCCCCGACGACCGCCGCGGGATCCTCGTCGAGCTGACGCCGGACGGCCTCGACCGGGTCGACACCGCCATGACGGACCTGCTCGCTGTCGAGGCCCGCATCCTCGACACGCTCGCGCCGGCCGAACGACCCGCGCTCGCCGCGCTCCTGCGTACAGTCGTGGGGCAGTTCGACGACTGATCCGCGGGCCGGGCGACCCTGACGCGTCCTCGCGCGCGGCCACCCCAGGACCCGGAGGACACATGGCCACGCCCGCTCGCGCGTTCCGCGGCGGGATCGACGGGGTGCTGCTCGTCGCCGTCCTCCTCGTCGCCGTCAACCTGCGGGCCCCGCTCACCGCGCTCCCGCCGGTGGTGTCCGACGTCGCGGCCGACCTCCACCTCACGGCCGCCGCGGCAGGGCTGCTCACCGGCATCCCCGTCCTGTGCTTCGCCCTCGCGACGCCCGCCGTGGCCGGGATCCTCGGCCGCTCGTCGCTGCGCACGGCGATCGGCGTCGCGCTGCTGCTCGTGCTCGCGGGGACGCTCCTGCGCTCGGCCGACCTGTCGGGCGTCGCGGGGCCGGTCGCGGCGGGGACGTTCGCGGGGACGGTGCTCCTCGGGCTGGGCATCACGACGGCGAACCTCGCCGTCCCGATGATCGCCCAGCGCGACTTCCCCGGGCACGTGGGGACGGTGACCGGCCTGTACACCGCGGCGATCAACGTCGGGACCGTGGCGACGACGGCGCTCACCGCGCCGCTCGCGGACGCGGTGGGCTGGCGCTGGGCGCTCGCGTCGTGGGGCGTCCTCGCGGTCGTCGCGCTGGTGTGGTGGCTCCGCGCGGTCCCCCGCGAGGCCGCGGGGCGAGCCGCCCGTGCGCGGGCCGGGTCGCCGTCGGGCACGACGACGTCCCCGGGCGAACGGGACCTCGGCGCGCCCGCGGAGGACCCGGCCCTGGCGACGGCGGCGGCCGAGGGGGTGACGGGGACGGACCCGACGGCCGCCCGCGAGCGCCACGTGCTCGCGACCCCGTTCACGTGGTGGTTGTGCGCGATGTTCGCGCTGCAGTCGTCGAGCTTCTACGCGCTCACCGCGTGGCTCCCCCTGATCCTCGAGGACCTCGCGGGGATCCCGCGCAGCGCCTCCGGGGGTGCCGCGTCGCTCTTCCAGGGGTTCGCGATCCTCGGCGGGCTCGCCGTCCCGCTCGCGACGCGCCGCCTGTCGATGCGCACGACGTTCGTCGTGGTCGCCGTGCTGTGGCTGGCGCTGCCCGTCGGCCTCCTGGTCGCGCCGGGAGCGTGGGTCGTGTGGGCGTCGGCGGCGGGCGTCGCGCAGGCGGCGAACTTCGTCGTGATCTTCACGCTCGTCGCGCAGCGGTTCCCGACGGTCCGGCAGGGCCGCCAGGCGTCGGCGACCGTGCAGTCGGTGGGCTACTGCTTCGCCGCCGCCGCCCCGACGGCGGCCGGGGCGCTGCAGACCGCGACCGGCACGTGGACCACGCCCGTCGCGGTCGTGCTCGGCGGCCTGCTCGCGATGACCGCGATCGGTGCGGTCCTCACGGGCGCCCCGCGTCCGCGCGCGAGCTAGCGACCGACCTCGCCGGACCTGTTGACCTCGTCGCCACCAGGTGTTTATGGTGTACACACAGTTTGCTTCATACACAGCGCGTGCGGTCTACACCTCGTGTGCGACGCACACCGAACGACAGGAGAAGGCGATGGACGAACCGATGATCGCCGTCCGCGGGCTCGAGAAGTCCTACGGCGACCACCACGTCCTGCGCGGCGTGGACCTCACGGTGCGGCGCGGCGAGATCTTCGCGCTGCTCGGGCCCAACGGCGCGGGCAAGACGACGACGGTCAACATCCTCACGACGCTCGTCCGGCCCGACGCCGGGAGCGCGACGATCGCCGGGGCGGACGTGCTGCGCGACCCCGGCCGCGTGCGCGAGGTCATCGCGCTGACCGGCCAGTACGCCTCGGTCGACGAGTTCCAGACCGGTGCGGAGAACCTCGTGATGATGGGGAACCTCGCGCACCTGCCGCCCCGCTCGGTGCGCCGCCGCGCCGCCGAGCTCCTCGAGCGCTTCGACCTGACCGACGCGGCGGACCGCCGCGTCGGGACCTACTCCGGCGGCATGCGTCGTCGGCTCGACCTCGCGATCAGCCTCGTCGCGGACCCGTCCGTCCTCGTGCTGGACGAGCCGACCACGGGCCTCGACCCGGCGTCGCGCTCCCAG
The DNA here is from genome assembly GCF_051294865.1 of Cellulosimicrobium sp. PMB13. Classification (NCBI taxonomy): domain Bacteria; kingdom Bacillati; phylum Actinomycetota; class Actinomycetes; order Micrococcales; family Promicromonosporaceae; genus Cellulosimicrobium; species Cellulosimicrobium sp. PMB13. Next base: position 4,334,863 of record NZ_CP145910.1, read on the forward strand.
CTCTGGGACGTCGTGCGCGGGCTCGCCGCCGACGGCACGACGGTCCTGCTCACCACGCAGTACCTCGAGGAGGCGGACCGCCTCGCCGACTCGATCGCCGTCCTGAACGACGGTCGTGTCGCCGCGCGCGGGACCGCCACGGAGCTCAAGGCGCTCGTCGCGGGCGACCACGTCCGCGTCGCCTTCGAGGACCACGCGAGCCTCGCGACCGCCGTCGGGCTCGCCGCCCAGCTCGGGATCACCACCACCGGGACCGACGACAAGGACCTCTCCCTCACGGCCGCGAGCGACGACCCGGTCCGCACGATCCGCGACGTCCTGGCCGCGGCCGACACGAACGGCCTCGCGGTGAGCGGCGTCAGCGTGGTCAAGCCCACGCTCGACGACGTCTTCCTCGCCCTGACCTCGAAGGAGTCCGCACGATGACCACGACAGCCACCACCACGCTGCCCGCGCGGCCGGCCCGGCGCGACCCGGCCGTCCGCGGTGGGCAGTCGCCCGCGACCGCCGTGCGCGACGTGCGCACGATGGTCGTGCGCGAGACGCGGCGCCAGCTGCGCAGCATCGACGGGCTCATCACCGCCTTCGTCCTGCCGGTGATGATCATGCTCGTGTTCGTCGTCATCTTCGGCGGCGCGATCTCCGGCGACGACTACATCGACTACGTCGTCCCCGGCGTGCTCGTCATGTGCCTCGGCTTCGGGTCCGCGACGGCCGCCGTCGGCGTCGCGCAGGACATGACGTCGGGCACGATCGACCGGTTCAAGACCATGCCGATCTTCGGACCGTCCGCCCTGTGGGGGCACGTCGTCGCGAGCATCGGCCGCAACCTCGCGTCCGCGGTCGTCGTCGTGGGGGTCGCCTACGCGCTCGGCTTCCGGGCGGACGCCGGCCTCGGCGACTGGATCGGGCTCGTGGCCTTCGCGGTGCTCTCCGTGCTGACCTTCACGTGGCTCAGCGTGGTCCTCGGTCTCGTGCTGAGCGTCGAGGCGTCGCAGTCGGTGAACTTCATCTTCCTGTTCGTCCCCTACCTCAGCTCGGGTTTCGTGCCGATCGAGACGATGCCGTCGTGGCTGCACGGCTTCGCGGAGAACCAGCCGTTCACGCCGATCATCGAGTCGTTCCGCGGCCTGCTCAGCGGCACCCCGGACGCGACGACGATCCTCACCGCGATCGCCTGGCTGGTCGGCTTCCTCGTGGTGAGCTGCGTCGCCGGCGCGGTGCTCTACCGCCGCCGGACCGCCCGCTGACCCACGTGTCGAGCATGCGGCCGTCGCCCGTCCTGGTGCCAGGTCGGGCGGCGTCCGCATGCTCGGCCCCGGGTGGCCGGCGCGCGCAGGACCCATGGCCCGGTGGACGGGAATCTCGGGGAGGATGAGGGCATGACGGACGCACCCGACCTCCCGGCCAGGATCGCCCTCGCATGGGGTGTGGCCGAGCGCCCCGAGCGCGCGCCGAAGCGCGAGCTGAGCATCGAGCGCATCGTCGACGCGGCGATCGAGATCGCGGACGCCGAGGGGCTCGCCGCCGTCTCGATGGCGAAGGTCGCGCAGAGCCTCGGCTTCACGACGATGTCGCTCTACCGGTACGTGACGAGCAAGGACGACCTCCTCCTGCTCATGCAGGAGGCGGTCCTCGACGTCGAGTACCCGCCGCCGCACGACCCGGCGGACTGGCGCGCCGAGCTGCGCGAGTGGGCCCAGTTCACGACGGCGGTGTTCCTCTCCCACCCGTGGTTCCTCGACATCCCGATCACCGGAGCACCCCTCACGCCGAACAACCTCCGCGGCGCCGACGCCGGGCTCCGGGCGCTGCGCTCGACGCCGCTCGACGAGGAGGAGAGCATGTCCGTCATCCTGCTCCTCAGCGGGTACGCGCGGAACGCGGCCCGGCTCGAGTCCGACCTCGCGCGGGCGGTCGGCGAGGGCGGTGGGGGCGCCACCGTCGAGGGCTCGCCCTTCGCCGTGGCGCTGCGCGGCCTCGTCGACGAGGTCCGCTTCCCCTACCTGCGTCCGCTCGTCGTCTCGGGCGCGTACGGCGCGGAGGGGCAGATCGACGACACGGCATGGGGCCTCGAGCGCATCCTGGACGGCCTCGAGGTGTACGTCGACGCGCGACTGGCGGGCGCCCCCGGAGCAGGGCGCGACTTCCGTCCCGCACCCGGCGGCACCGCGGCCGACGGCGCCGTGGCAGGAGCGGCCGGCGCCGAGGGGGATGTCGAGGACGCCCCGGCCCGTGACACGGGCGCCGTGCCGGTCGAGGTGGCCGTCCACGTCCGCGACCCGAAGGTCAAGAAGGCGACGCTCAAGCGGCGCGACGCCGAGCGGCGGCTCCGCGAGGCGCAGAAGAAGGTGCGCGAGCTCGAGAAGGCGCTGCGGGAGGCGCAGCGGGCCGAGCGCGACACGGCGCGGGCCGCCGTGGAGAAGGCGCGCGGCTGATCGCTATCACGCGAGGGTCGTTCACTCCGCGAGCGCGAACCCTGTCGTCCAGGAGGTCTTCTCGGCCGCGGCGAGCGTGAGCTGCAGGAAGCCGAGGGCCTCGAGCTCGTGCGCGCGCTTCAGCGAGCCCGCGTCGACGACGCGCACCCCCGCGACCGCTCCGGCGAGGGTGGCCTTGGCGTCCGCGTCGTCGCCCGCGACGAGGACCGTCGTCGGGAGCGGGCCGACCTGGCCGGAGGTGAGCGTCGCGGCGAAGTTCGTGTTGAACGCCTTGAGCACGCGGGCGCCCGGCACGCGCTGCTGGATCTCGGCCGCGGCCGACGAGCCCGCCGGGACGACGAGCGCGTCGAACGTCGCGAAGTCGAGCGGGTTGGTGATGTCGACGAGGACGGTGCCGTCGAGGCGGCCGGCGTACGCGTCGAGCACCTCGGCGACGGCCGGGTACGGGAGCGCGAGCACGACGACGTCGCCCGTGATCGTGTCGCCGATCGTGCCGGCGGTGGTCCGTGCGTCGACCTCGACGGGCTCGCGGGTGAGGACCTGCACGGAGCTGCCCGCCGCGAGGGCGAGCGACGCGATGGCCGAGCCCATCTTCCCGGCGCCGATGATGGTGATGCTGCTCATGGTGACTTCCCTTCGCACGCCGGCCGACGGTCGGCATTGGTTGTTGCTACAAGTAACAATCTAGACCGGTATACTTGTAGCGTCAACTGTTGCCGGAGTGCTCCCGGTCACGTCCCGGAGGAGGAGACCATGAGCGAGCCCCGCTGGCTCGACGAGGCCCAGCTCGACGCGTGGAAGCGTCTCGTCGCCGTCGTCGAGCTCCTGCCCGGGGTCCTCGACGCGCAGCTCCAGCGCGACGCCGACCTCAGCCACTTCGAGTACTACGTCCTCGCGATGCTCTCGGAGGCGCCGGACCGCACGCTGCGCATGACGCACCTCGCGTCCGCGACCAACGCGACGCTCCCGCGCCTGTCGCACGTCGTCGCGCGGCTCGAGAAGCGCGGGCTCGTCGAGCGCCTGCCCTGCCCCGAGGACCGTCGCGCCACCAACGCGCACCTCACCGACGACGGCTGGGAGAAGGTCGTCGCGACCGCCCCGGGACACGTCGCGACCGTCCGCGACCACGTCGTCGACGCGCTCACGGACGAGCAGGTCACCCAGCTCGACGACATCGCGAGCGCGATCCTCGAGCGCGTCGACCCCGACGACCGCATGGGCTTCCGCCGCCGCTGAGGCCCGTGCGGCAGCGCGCCGTCCGCGGGCCCCACCGACCCCGTGCGGCCCTCGTCAGCCCGCGACCTCCGCGGCCTCGAGCCAGGCGGCCTCGAGCTCGTCCTTCTCGGCGGCGAGGACCCGCAGCTCGGCGTCGAGCCCGGCGACGGCGGCGTAGTCCGTCGCCTGCGCCGCGAGCTTGTCGTGCAGCCGCGCCTCCAGCTCCGCGATCTTGCTCAGCCGGCGCTCAATCCTGTTGATCTCCTTCTTCGCCGCCCGCACCTCGGCGGCGCTGGGCGCCGCGGGACCGGCCGGCGCGCCGTCGCCACCTGTGCCCGACGCCGCACTCGACGCCGCGCCCGACGATCCGCCCGAGGCGGCGGCCGCGGCCGGCGCGCGCAGCGCCGAACCGGTCTCCCCGCTCGCGATCGCCGCTCGGCGCAGCTCGAGGTACTGCTCGACCCCGCCCGGCAGGTCCCGGATCCGCCCGTCGCCGAGCAGCGCGACCTGACGGTCGGCGACGCGCTCCAGCAGGTAGCGGTCGTGCGAGACGACGATCAGCGTCCCCGGCCAGCCGTCGAGCAGGTCCTCCAGCGCGGCGAGCGTGTCGGTGTCGAGGTCGTTGGTCGGCTCGTCGAGCAGGAGCACGTTCGGCTCGGCGACGAGCAGGCGCAGGAGCTGGAGCCGACGCCGCTCGCCACCGGAGAGGTCGCGCACGAGCGTCTGCGAGCGCTCGCGCGTGAAGCCGAGGCGCTCGACGAGCTGCGACGCCGTGAGCTCCTTGCCGTCGACGACGACCGACCGCTTCTCGGACTCGATCACCTGGACGACGCGCAGCCCGGCGATGTCGTCGAGCTCGTCCACGTCCTGGGTCAGCTCCGCGACGGCCACCGTCTTGCCGCGCTTGACCCGGCCCGAGTCGGGTTCGCGCCGCCCGGCGAGCAGCGCGAGGAGCGTCGTCTTGCCCGCGCCGTTGACGCCCACGACCCCGTAGCGGTCGCCCGGCCCGAGGCGCCACGTGACGTCGTCGAGCAGCACGCGGCGCGGCCCGTCGTCGTCGCCCGGGCGGCCCGGCACGCTCACGGTGACGTCCTCGAGGTCCAGCACGTCCTTGCCGAGCCGCTTCGTCGCCGTGCGCGTGAGCTCCATCGAGTCGCGCGGCGGCGGGACGTCGGCGATGAGGGCGGCCGCGGCGTCGAGCCGGAACTTGGGCTTGCTCGTCCGCGCGGGCGCGCCCCGGCGCAGCCACGCGAGCTCCTTGCGCAGCAGGTTGTCGCGCTTCTCCGCCGCGACGGCCGCGGTCCGCTGCCGCTCGGCGCGCGCGAGCACGTAGGCGGCATACCCGCCCTCGTAGCCCTCGACCTCGCCGGAGCCGTCGCCCCGCACCTCCCACATGCGCGAGCACACGGCGTCGAGGAACCAGCGGTCGTGGGTCACGACCACCAGGGCGCCCCGGGCCCCCGGCCGCGCGAACCGCTCGCGCAGGTGCTCCGCGAGCCACGCCACACCCTCGACGTCGAGGTGGTTGGTGGGCTCGTCGAGGAACAGCACGTCGTGGTCGGCGACGAGCAGGGCCGCGAGCGCCACGCGCCGCCGCTGCCCGCCGGACAGCGTGTCGGCGGGCTCGTCGAGGTCGAGGTCGGTGAGCAGGCCGTCGTGCACGCCGCGGACGGCAGCGTCGGACGCCCACGCGTGCGTCGCGGCGTCGCCGTGCACGAGGTCGCGGATCGTCGCGCCCGTGCCGACGTCGTCGCGCTGGTCGAGCAGTCCGACCCGCAGCCCGCCCACGCGGGTGACACGACCGCCGTCGGGCTGCTGCGTGCCCGCGAGCAGGCGCAGGAGGGTCGACTTGCCGGCGCCGTTGGGGCCGACGATGCCGACGCGGTCGCCGTCGTCGAGGCCGAGCGAGACGTCGTCGAGGAGGGTGCGGGTGCCGACGGTCAGCGCGATACCGTCGGCCCCGAGGAGATGAGCCACGCACCGAGCGTAGGCGCCGCGTCGCGGGTGCGGAAAACACGGGCCGTCGAAGCGCTTCGAGACAGCGGACATCCCGGACTCGGGCGGGCGGTAGGGTGCCCGCATGTCGCTCTTCGACCTGCCGCTCGCCGAGCTCGAGACCTATGCGCCGACCCTCGACGAGCCCGACGACCTGGACGCCTTCTGGGCCACGACGCTCGCGGAGTCGCGAGAGGCCGGCGGCGACCTGGCCGAGACGGTGCGGCTCGAGCGGGTCGACACGGGGCTCGACCTGGTCGTCGTCGACGACGTGACGTTCCCCGGGTTCGGTGGCCACCCGATCAAGGCGTGGCTGGTCCGGCCGGCCCGCACCGAGGCCCCGCTTCCCGCCGTCGTGGAGTTCATCGGGTACGGCGGCGGCCGTGGGCTCGCGCACGAGCACCTCGTGTGGGCCGCCGCGGGGTTCGCGCACCTCGTCGTCGACACGCGCGGCCAGGGCAGCCGCTGGGGCACGGGCGGCGGGACGCCGGACCCGGTCGGCTCGGGTCCGGCGACGCCGGGCTTCATGACGCGCGGCATCGAGGACCCCCACGACCACTACTACCGGCGGGTCTACACCGACGGGGTGCGCGCCGTCGACGCCGTGCGCGCGATCCCCGGCATCGACCCGGAGCGTGTGTCCGTGGCAGGCGTGAGCCAGGGTGGCGGCATCACGATCGCCGTCGCGGGGCTCGCCGACGGTCTCGTCGCGGCGATGCCCGACGTCCCGTTCCTCTCGCACTTCCGCCGCGCGGTCGAGATCACCGACCGCGACCCGTACGGCGAGATCCGGCAGTACCTCGCGGTGCACCGCGACGCGGAGGACACCGTGTTCCGCACGCTGTCCTACCTCGACGTCGCCCTGCTGGCCCGCCGCGCCACGGCGCCCGCGCTGTTCTCCGTCGCGCTCATGGACGCGACGTGCCCGCCGTCCACGGTGTACGCGGCGTTCAACGGCTGGGGCGCGAAGGCTGCGGCCGCCGACGCGCAGGCCGGTCCCGTCGCACGGCAGATCGACGTCTACCGGTACAACGACCACGAGGGCGGCCAGGGCTACCGGTTCGCGCAGCAGCGCGCCTGGCTCCGCGCGCACGCCGGCGCCTGACCGGCCGACTCTCAGTGGGCGACGACGCGCGCGCCGCCCGCGGGCGCCGTCGTGCACCAGACGCTGTCGCACGCGTCGGCCGCGGTCCACGTCGCGCCGATCGCGAGCGCGTGCTGGCGGCTGCGCGCGAGGGCCGCGACCGTCGGCCCCGAGCCGGAGACGACCGCGCCGAGCGCGCCCGCCTCGCGCGCGACGGCGAGCGTGCGCTCGAGCTCGGGCCGCAGCGCGAGCGCCGGACCCTCGAGGTCGTTGCGCAGCGCCTGCCCGAGCCCCACGGGATCACCGGCCCGCAGCGCCTGCATGAGCGTGGTGTCGTCGGCGAGGTCGAGCTCGGCCGGCCCGCCGACCGTCTCGTCGAACGCACGGTAGACCTCGGGCGTCGACAGCCCCTCGGCCTGCACGGCGAACACCCAGTGGAACTCCCCACGCGTCATCGCGGGGGTGAGCTGGTCCCCGCGACCGGTCCCGACCGCGGTGTGCCCCACGAGACCGAACGCGACGTCGGCGCCGAGCCCCGACGCGAGCCGCACCAGCTCCGCCCGCGACAGGCCCGTCTCCCACAGCGCGTCACACGCGACGAGCGTCGCGGCGGCGTCCGCCGACCCGCCCGCCATGCCGCCCGCGACCGGCACGCCCTTGACGACCTGGAGACGGACGTCGGGGTCCACCCCGGCGTGCTGCGCGAGCGCCTCGGCCGCCCGCCACGCGAGATTCGTCGCGTCGGTCGGCACGACGTCGGCCTGCAGGCCCTCGACGGACACCGAGATCCCGGAGCCGCGCGGAGCCTCGTGCGCGACGACCTCCTCGCTCAGCCCGACCGCCTGGAAGATGGTCACGAGCGGGTGGTAGCCGTCGTCCTGCAGCGCGCCCACGCGCAGCGAGAGGTTGACCTTCCCCGGCGCACGCACCCGGACCCGGGGCGGCGGCGCGAGCGCGATGCTCGTCGGGGGCGGGGGACTCACGCGTCCACTGTGCCAGGTCGCCCGCCGGCCGCGCGCGGCGAGGTGCGACCGCCGGTGACGGTGGGCAGGTGCTCGGCGATGCGCGCGAACGCGACGACGTCGAGCGTCTCGCCTCGCGCCTGCGGGTCGACGCCGGCCGCCTCGAGCGCGGCCGCCGACGCCGCCGACGAGCCCGCGATCCCCGCGAGGGCGGAGCGCAGCATCTTGCGGCGCTGGGCGAACGCGGCATCGACGACCGCGAACACCTGCTCGCGCGTCGCCGTCGTGACGGGGGGCTCGCGACGGTCGAGCGCGACGAGCGCCGAGTCGACGTTGGGCACCGGCCAGAAGACCGCGCGCCCCACGGTGCCCGCGCGGCGCGCCGACGCGTACCAGGCGGCCTTCACCGACGGCACGCCGTAGGTCCGGCTCCCGGGCGGCGCCGCGAGGCGGTCCGCGACCTCGGCCTGCACCATGACGAGCACACGCTCGAGCGAGTCGAAGCGCTCGAGGAAGGTCAGGAGGACCGGGACCGCCACGTTGTACGGGAGGTTCGCGACGAGCGCGGTCGGCGCCTCGCCGGGCAGCGACGTCACGTCGAGCGCGTCGGCGCCCACGACCTCGAGCCGGTCCCCGAGGTCGGGCACGTGGGCCGCGACGGTCGTCGGGAGCTGGCGCGCGAGCACGGGGTCGATCTCGACGGCCACGACGCTCGCGCCCGCCTCGAGCAGCCCGAGCGTCAGCGACCCGAGCCCCGGCCCGATCTCGACGACGCGCTCCCCCGCCCGCACGTCGGCCGCGCGGACGATCTTGCGGACCGTGCCGCCGTCGTGCACGAAGTTCTGGCCCAGCGTCTTGGTGGGACGCACGCCGAGGCGCCCTGCCAGGTCACGGATCTCGGCCGGACCCAGCAGGGCGCCTCGGGTGTCGTTCATGAGCCCAGAGCCTACCGACACGCCGGAGGGCGGGGCGCTCGCGCACCCCGCCCTCCGGCGTCGTCATGCCGCACCGGCCGCGGGCCGGTCAGCGCAGGTCGGTCAGAGGAGACCGAGCTTGCGGGCGCACGCGGGCCACTGGCCCCAGCCCGACTGGGCCTGGAGCGCCTGCGCGCGCTGCGTCTGCTCGGCGGCCGAGGCCTCCGACGGCAGGCCGGAGCCGCCCATCGCCTGCCACGTCGGCAGCGAGAACTGGTACAGGCCGTAGTAGCCGTTGCCCGTGTTCGTCGCCGGGTTGCCGCCGGACTCGCACTGGGCGAGCGCGGACCAGACGCCCGCGGGCGCCGAGCCGAGGTCGGCAGCGGGGGCCGGCGCCGGGGCCGGGGCCGCACCCGAGGACCGCGACCCGGAGGACCGCGGCGTCGCCGCGGGCTCCGGCTCGGGCGCCGGGCGCTCCTTCGTGCCCTGCACGAGGATCTTCGTCACCGGCGGGGTCGTGACGCCGTCGGAGACGAGCTCGCGCGACTCCTCCTTGCCGTCGACCGTCGTGACGCGGTGGACGGTCGTGTGCACGCCCTCCACGCCCTCCTGCTTGACGACCGGGTCCAGGTCCTCGAAGCGGTTCGGGTCCTGCTCCGTGGTGGTCTCGAACGGCACGCCCTTGGTGGTGGGCACCTCCTCGACCTTCACACGCTGGACGACGAGCGAGACCTCGGCGTCGGCCACCTCGTCATCGGTCGCCTTCTCGTCGGCGGCCTTCTCGTCGGCAGCCTTCTGGTCGGCAGCCTTCTCGTCGGCAGCCTTCTCGTCGGTCGCCGCGACCGCGTCGGTCTGGGCGACGTGCACGCGGTCGAGCTCGCCGAGGACGACGCCCTGCTGGTCGAGGATCGCGTCGATGCCGATGCTGCCGTCGGGCGCGACCTTGGTCTCGCCGTCGGCCACGACGGCCACGGGGCCGTCCGCGTCGAGGCGGATGGGCAGCGAGGCGCGCTCGCCGGAGCGGGACGCCACGAGGCGCACGTCGCTGCCGCGCGAGGCGAGGGTCGTCAGGGCCTCGTCCGCGTCGAGCGCGGTGAGCCAGACGGAGGACTGGGTGCCGTCGACCTGGACGGGGACCTCGCGCCCGTAGCGGACGACGACGTCGCTCCCGCCGCGCAGCGCGGCGTCGGCGGCGGGGACGACCTGGTCGCGCTCGCCGACGGTCACGCCCTGCTCCTCGAGCAGGCCGTCGACCGAGCCGGCGAAGGTGCTGACGGTCGTGATCTTGCCGTCGACGTCGAGCTCGACGGTCTTGTGCGCGGTGCCGTACGCGACGGCGCCGGTGGCGAGGAGGACGGTGGTGGTCGCGCCGGCCACGAGGGGCCAGCGGCGACGGCGCCGGGCCGTCGTGGCCGCGGGGCTCGTGGAGCCCTCGGCGGCAGAGGTGTCGGAGAGGTCGAAGGGCTGGGTGGTGTCGGCGCTGTCGGGCGCTCCGGCCACGTCAGCGGTCCGGTGGAAGGGGTTGTTCACTCGGGTCCAGTCGTCGTGGTTCCCGGGCACGGAGGCTCGACGGCGCGGGTGCACCACCTGCGGGCGCGGGGCGCACGCGGGCGTGCGACCTCACGGCGGACGCACCGTGGTGCGACCCGCAGGTCTCGAGCGGCCGATCCGGCTGCCGGCGCCTCCTCGACACCCCTTCCCCAGGGCCCGACGGCGGCGCACCGCCCGGGCGTCGGCCGGCCCCGACCCGACCCGAGAGGGACGGACGACGGCACGGCTGACGCACGAGCGACGATCGACCGTAACCGATCTGTTATCGAACTCCAAGCAGAACGGATCTAGGATGGGAGGCTCTGTCCGAATTTCTCCATGAATGTCGGTGGGCCCTCCACGCAGTCCTCACGCGCGGGACCCACGACCCGACGGGCCTCACGCGCTCCGCGCCGCCGCCTGCGCGGCCCGCTCCCCCGCTCGCGCCAGCACGGCTCGCAGCTCGGGCGGGTCCAGCACCGTGAGGTCGACTTCGAGCGACAGCAGCATGCCCACCAGGTTCGCCATCGACGACCCACCGGTCTCGAGCACGCACGCGTCGGGGCCGTCGTCGGACAGCACCCCCGCGGCTGGCGTCAGCCGTTCCGCCATCACCGCCGCAGGGGCGTGCAGGCGCACGCGCGCGGTGTGCGGCCAGGCCGTCGCCCCCACGCCGCGCAGCACGTGGGCGACGGCGTCGCCACCCGGGACCTCCCGTGGCACGAAGCGCGCACCGCCGGGTGTGCGCAGCCGGAGCCGGTCCACGCGGAACGTGCGCCAGTCGTCCCGGTCGGTGTCGAACGCGAGGAGATACCAGCGCCTGCCGACGTGGACGAGGCGGTAGGGGTCGACGGCGCGACGGCTGGTCGCCCCGTCGTGGCCGCGGTACTCGATCCGCAGCCCCGTCCGGTCGCGCACCGCCGCCGCGACGTCGGCGAGGACCTGCGGGTCGACGGTCGGCCCGCCCGCCGGGACGCTCACGACCGCGGCGCGCAGCGCGTCGGCACGCGAGCGCAGACGTGCGGGCAGGACGGCGTCGAGCTTGACGAGCGCGCGCAGCGCGGCCTCCTCGCTCCCCGCGACGGTCCCGCTCGCCGCGCGCAGCGAGAGGACGACGGCGGTCGCCTCCTCGTCGTCGAGCAGGAGCGGCGGCAAGGCCGACCCGGCCCCGAGGCGGTAGCCGCCCGCGACGCCGGGCGTCGAGCGGACCTCGTACCCGAGCAGGCGCAGCCGCTCGACGTCGTTGCGCACCGTGCGCGTCGTCACTCCGAGCCGCTCCCCGAGCTCCCTGCCCGTCCAGGTCGCGCGCGCCGGGAGCAGGGCGAGGAGCCGCAGGAGGCGGACGGAGGTGTCGAGCACCGCCCCAGTCTTGCGCGCTCGGCGGCGAATGCGGAACCGGACGTTCCTCGATGCGCCGTAGCGTCGTTCGTGTCGGCCCCACCGGGGTCGCGCACGACGGGACGCCGGGCACCGCCCGACGACCGCTCCGCCGATCGAGAGGACGACCATCATGCTGCGAGGTATGGCGACGCTGAACCTGTGGGCCGACGACCTGGAGGCCGCCTCGGCCTGGTACACCACCGTGCTCGGGACCGAGCCCTACTACGTGGTCCCGGGCGGCTACGTGGAGTTCCGCGTCGGGGACCACGAGGACGAGCTGGGGATCATCGCGCGCTCGTACTCGCCGCGGCCCCAGCCCGCGTCACCGGGCGGCGCGATCGTGAACTGGCACGTCGACGACGTCCGCGCCGCCTTCGCCCGGCTCCTCGAGCTCGGCGCGACCGAGTACGAGGGCGTCGTCGAGCGCGGGAACGGCGAGGGTTTCGTCACCGCGTCCGTCGTGGACCCCTTCGGCAACGTCCTGGGCATCATGCAGAACCCGCACTACCTGGAGATGCTCCGCCGGTGACCCGGCCGGTCAGTACCAGCCCTTGGCGACCGAGTGCGACCAGGCCGAGCACGGTGTGCCGTACCGGCCCTCGATGTAGCCGAGGCCCCAGGTGATCTGGGTCGCCGGGTTCGTGCGCCAGTCGTCGCCCGCGGTCGCCATCTTGGACCCCGGCAGCGCCTGCGGGATCCCGTAGGCGGACGAGCTCGGGTTGTCGGCGTCGACGCGCCAGTTGCTCTCCTTGGTCCACAGCTTGTCGAGGCAGACGAACTGGTCGTCACCCCACCCGCGCTGCGCGGCGAGCGACTGCCCGATCGCGCGCGCGGAGCCCGGGTCCACCGAGACGGAGATGTCCATCGTCCCGATCTTGATGACCTCGTTGCGCGGCTCGGTCGTCACGGTGCGCGTCAGCACCGTGCGCGCGACCTCCGCGCCGCCGAGCGTCTGCACCGCGTACGTCGTGACCGCCTCGCCCACGCGTCCCGACTGCACGACGACCCGGTGGCCCTTCGGCAGGTTGGGGTCCTCGACCTCCTCGGTCGTGAACGGCAGGACCTCCGTGAGCGTGTCCGACGTCGCGGCCGCCCGGCTGACGAGGACGAGCATCCCGTCCACCGCGGCGGCGTCGAGCGGGACGGACGTGTCGTCCTCCTCGCCCAGCACGATCCCCGCGGTCTGGAGCACGCCCCGCACCGTGGCCTCGGCCGTCGTGATGGGCATGACCACGCCGTCGACCGCGATGTGCACGGTCTTGAGCGTCGACACGCGCACCGGCTGACGCCCGAGCGACGCCGAGCGCGACACGTCCGTCACCGCACCCTCGGCACGCGGTCCGAGGAAGGCGAGCAGCTCGCCCACCGTCCGCGCCGTCGTCGCGATCGTCTGCTCCTGGCCGTCGATCTCGACCACGACGTCGTGGCTCGTGCGGACGACGATCGTCCCACCGTCGGGCGCCGACGAGCCGAGCGCGGGCTCGACGAGGTCCTCCGGCGCGACACCGACGTCCTGGTAGTCGAGCACCTCGCCGACCGTCCGCCCGTACGCGGAGACGTCGTAGAGCGTGCCGTCGACGTCGAGGGTCACGCTCTTGTGCAGCGTCGCGAACGCGCCGGTCACCCCCACGAGGCCCACCACGACCACTCCCCGGGCGACGAACCGCTGCACGCGGCGGCGTGTCGTTCCGTCAGGTGCGAGCACGCGGGCGGTCCCTTCTCGGCGGGCCGGGCGTCCGGCGAGCGCCGGGCACGAGGTTCGGGGCGTCGTCGGCGGAGCGCGGACGACGCACGGACCCGACCGTAGCCGAAACGTGACCGTGGGCGAAACCTCCCGTTCGTGCCGAAGAGCCGACGACAGGTGTCATGAGCCCGTCACCACGGCCCGTAGACCTCGACCGACGTCGCCGCCACCCGGGTGCACAGGTCGGCGAGCGGTACGCCGGTCACCTCGGCGACGGTACGGACGGTCGCCGGCAGCACGTACGGGGCGTTGGGGCGACCGCGGTACGGGTGCGGCGTGAGGTACGGCGCGTCCGTCTCGACGAGGACCTGGCCGAGCGGGACCTCCCGCAGCGCCGCTCTCAGCTCGTCGTTGGCGCGGAACGTCACCGGGCCCGCGAACGACAGGTACCAGCCCTGCGCGGCGCAGAACCGCGCCATCTCGGCGTCGCCCGAGTAGCAGTGGAAGACCGTCCGCTCGGGGGCCCCGTCGCGCGCCAGGACCTCGAGCACCTCGGCGTGCGCGTCGCGGTCGTGGATCTGGAGCGCGAGCCCGAGCTCCTTCGCGAGCGCGACGTGGGCCCGGAACGACTCGCGCTGTACACGCTCACCCTGCGGACCTGTACGGAACAGGTCCATCCCGGTCTCGCCGATCGCCCGGACCCGCTCGTTGTCCCGGGCGATGCGCGCGATCTCGGCGATCGCGTCGTCGAGCGACGTCGCGTGGTGCGGCCGCGGGTCGGGCTCCAGCCCGTCCGGCCCGACCTCTCGCACGCCGCCGTGCAGCACCGCCTCGTTGGGGTGGATCGCGACGGCGCCCAGCAGGCTCCGCAGATCGGCCGCCCCACCGTCCGCCGCGTCTCCGCGCAGGAGAGCGTCGGTCCAGCGTGCCGACGGCAGGTCGCACCCGACCTGCACCAGGCGCTCGACGCCCACCCGGGCCGCGCGCTCGAGGTGCGCCGCGACGCTCGGGGGCGGGACGTCGTCGGGCAGGACGTCCGCGATCGAGTCCAGGTGCGTGTGGTTGTCGACGACGGGGACGGGCAGCGCCTCCGGGTCCGGCGGCCACCCCCGCTCACGCTGCTTCGCCACGGGTCAGGCGTCCTCGCGCAGGCGGTCGAGCTCCTCCTCGACGATCGACTCGTCGAGCTTCGTGAAGATCGGCGTCGGCTTGCCGACCGGCGTCCCGGGCACGACGGCGCGCGGCTCCCACGACGGGACGCCCTCACCACCCTGCCCGCTCCGGTAGTCCCCGGTGATCACCGGGTAGTGCCGCGAGTCGTCGTCGAGGTCGGTGACCTCCTCGATGCGCGGCTGCGGCGCGAAGGTGCCGGTGCCGCCGAACGCCTCGTGCACCTGCTGCGCCGAGTGCGGGAGGAACGGCGAGAGGATCGTGTTGAGGTCGCTCACGGCCTGCGTCACCGTGTGCAGCACGGTCCCGAGGCGCTCCGGGTCCGTCTTGAGCTTCCACGGCTCGGTGTCCGAGACGTACTTGTTCACCTCGCCGACGGTCTTCATGGCCTCGGCCACGGCGGCGCGCTGGCGGTGCGTCGCGATGAGGTCGCCGACCCGGCCGAACGCCGTGGTCGTCGTCGCGAGCACGCCCTCGTCGATCGGGTGCCGCTCCCCCGGCGTCGGGATCTCGCCGAAGTTCTTGTGCACCATGCTCGCCGTGCGGTTCACGAGGTTGCCCCACCCCGCGACGAGCTCGTCGTTCGTGCGGCGCTGGAAGTCGGCCCACGTGAAGTCGACGTCCTGCGTCTCCGGACCGGCCGACGCCACGTAGTAGCGGAACGCGTCCGGCTGGTAGCGCGCGAGCATGTCGCGCACGTAGATGACGACGCCGCGCGACGACGAGAACTTCTGCCCCTCGACGTTGAGGAACTCGCTCGACACCACCTCGGTCGGCAGCTGCAGGTTCCCGTACGGGCCCGGCGCCCCGCCCTTGTTCCCGCGCCCGTCGTAGGCCAGCAGCTCGGCCGGCCAGATCTGGGAGTGGAACGTGATGTTGTCCTTGCCCATGAAGTAGTACGAGCGGGCTTCCGGGTCGTTCCAGTACGCGCGCCACGCGTCCGGGTCGCCCGTCCGGCGCGCCCACTCGATCGACGCCGACAGGTACCCGATGACCGCGTCGAACCACACGTAGAGGCGCTTGCTCGGGTTGTCCTCCCAGCCCTCGAGCGGGACGGGGATGCCCCAGTCGATGTCGCGCGTCATGGCGCGCGGGCGCACGTCGTCGAGCAGGTTGAGGGAGAACTTCAGGACGTTCGGGCGCCACGCGGTCCGGGTCCGCAGCCAGTTCCCCAGCGCGTCGACGAACGCCGGCAGGTCGAGGAAGAAGTGGTTCGACTCGACGAACTTCGGCGTCTCGCCGTTGATGCGGCTCTTCGGGTTGATGAGGTCGATCGCGTCGAGCTGGTTGCCGCAGTTGTCGCACTGGTCGCCGCGCGCGCCGTCGTACCCGCAGATGGGGCACGTGCCCTCGATGTAGCGGTCCGGCAACGTGCGGCCCGTCGACGGCGAGATGGCGCCCATCGTCGTCTGCTCGACCATGTAGCCGTTCTTGTGCACCGTGCGGAACATCTCCTGCACGACGGCGTAGTGGTTGCGCGTCGTGGTGCGCGTGAACAGGTCGTAGCTCAGCCCGAGCTGCTGGAGGTCCTCGACGATCACGCGGTTGTACCGGTCCGCGAGCTCCTGCGCGCTGACACCCTCCTTGTCCGCCTGGACGAGGATCGGCGTGCCGTGCTCGTCGGTGCCCGACACCATGAGGACGTCGTGACCCGCCATCCGCATGTGCCGGCTGAAGACGTCCGACGGGACACCGAAACCTGCGACGTGACCGATGTGGCGCGGGCCGTTCGCGTACGGCCACGCCACGGCCGAGAGGATGTGGGTCATGGGGCCCGATCCTAGTCGGCCGCTCCAGAGGGTCGGTCAGGCGTCCGTCGTCTCGACCGGTCACGTCCGGTCGTGCCAGGGGATGAGGCGGCGGGCCTACCATCCGCCCGCTCGTTCCTCGCGGGCTCCCGCCAGACCCACCACGGCCCGCCGCCTCATCCCCCGTCCCGACCTCGGCGGTCGCGTCACCCCCGCGTACCCCGCGCGCTCCGTCGTGCCCGACGCCGTCTGGCGGCTCGTGCGGCCGGGTCGCCTCGGCGAGGTGCGGGACGAGCGGGCCGGAGCCGAGGGGGCGCGGGTCGTGGCGGGTCTGGCGGGAGCCGCGAGGAACGAGCGGCGGATGGTAGACCCGCGCCCCCTCGGGGCAGGACCGCGGACGCGACCACGATCGCGCGACCAAGACCGCGCCCCCTCGGTGCAGGATCGCGGACGCGACCACGACCGCGCGGACTCCGCCGCAGACGACGGCAGGCCCGCGACCTCCGGAGAGGTCGCGGGCCCGCGAGGAGCCGTGCGTCGGCCCAGTACCGGCTCAGTACCAGTTGACGGCCTGGGAGTGCGACCAGGCGCCGCACGGGGTGCCGTAGGAGCCCGCGATGTAGTCGAGGCCCCACGCGATCTGGGTCGCGGGGTTGGTGGCCCAGTCGGCGCCCTTGCTCGCCATCTTCGAGCCCGGGAGGGACTGCGGGATGCCGTAGGCGCTCGATGTCGGGTTGTCCGCCGACGGGTTCCAGTTCGACTCCTTGGTCCACAGGGAGTTGAGGCACTGCCACTGCGAGCCGGTCCACCCGCGCTCGGCCGCCATGAGCTGGCCGATCGTGCGCGGGTCCTTCGGACGCTCCTTGGTGCCGCGGACCACGACCGCGTCGACAGGGGCCGTGGTGACCTCCTCCGACACGGGCTCGCGCAGCCACTCGGCACCGTCGACGAGCGTGACGTCGGTGACCGTGGTCATGACGCCGTCGCGACCTTCCTGCTCGACCACGACGGGGTCGTCGACGTAGCGCGCGGCGTCGGTCTTCTCGACCGTCTTGTGCGCGACGGGCGTGGTCTTCTCCTGGCGCTCGACGACGACGCGCTGCACGACGAGCGACACCGCGGGAGTGTCGGCGGCGGGTGCCTCGGCGGCGGCGTCGCGTGTCGCCGAGGCGTCGGCGTCCGCGCTCTGTGCGGACACGCGCTGCACGCTCACGCGGTCGAGCTTTCCGAGCTCGATGCCCCGGTCCGCGAGGAGGGCGTCGACGCCGACGCCGCCGTCGGGCGCGACCGTGGTCTTGCCGTCGGCGACGACGTTCACCGGTCCGTCGGTGTCGAGGTCGAGGTCGAGGGAGGCGCGGTCACCCGAGCGGGACGCGACGAGCCGCACGTCGCCGCCGCGCTCCGAGAGGCTCTGGAGCGCCTCGTCGGCGTCGAGGGCGGTGAGCCAGACGTCGGACTGCTCGCCGTCGGTCTGGACGGTCACCTGCTTGCCGAGGCGGACGACCACCTCGGCGCCGTCCTCGAGGGACGCGTCGGCCTCGGGGGCGACCAGGTCGCGGGAGTCGATGTCGACGCCCGCGGCGTCGAGCGCGCCCTGCACGGACCCGGCGACGGTCGTGACCGTCCGGATCTCGCCGTCGACGTCGAGCGTCACGGTCTTCTGCGCCTCGCCGTACGCGACGGCGCCGGACCCGACGAGGGTCACGGCGGTCACGGCGGAGATGGTGGTCAGGCGGCGGCGGCGCGTGGCACGCTGCGTGCGCGCTGCGCGGGCGGCCGTCCGGGAGGGACGGGGGGCGTCGGGCGAGGGCGACGCGCTCGGGCTCTCGGTCGGGTCGGTCGGGTTCGCGGGCGCGCTCGTGCGCGGGCGGAAGGGGTTCTGCACGCTGGTCCAGTCGTCAGGGGTCCCGGGCACGAGCGGTCGACGGTGCGCAGGCAGCGCGTTCTCGGGCACCGGCGTGCCGTGGCACGGGCGTCACCGAGGTCGACCCGCCGATCCGGCGGTCCTCCGGCGTCGTCGCTCACGAACAGCTGAGCGACGGCCGCGTCCCGGTCTGGCCGCATACACCCAGGAGGGGTCGACCGCACAACGGGACACCCGACCGTAACCGATTCGTTATCAGGGACCAAACCCGCAGGCCACCTCGCCGTGAGCGGCTACGTCGTCGCACGGGACTCGCGAGATCGACCCGTCGGTCGCGACGTCGACCTTCTGAAGGTCGATCTCGCGACGCCCGGGTCGATCTCGTGCTCAGCCTGCCGGCGTGATCGTCACGCGCAGCAGCCGGTCGTCGCCGTCGCGCGGCTCGCCTCGTCCGTCGGTGTTGTTCGTCAGGACGTACAGCACGGAGCTCCCGTCGTCGCCGGGCGGTGTCGCCGGGTCGACGACGACCGTCCGCAACCGGCCCACGTCCGCGAGCACCCGTCGCGGTGCGCCGAACGCGTCGGGCGACGCCCCGCCGTCGGGCGACGCGAACGGGACGCGCCACAGCGCCTCGCCCCGCAGGCCGGCGAGGTAGACACCCTCGCGGGTGGCCGCGAGCCCGCTCGGCGACGCCTCGTCGGTCGACCACGTCGTCACCGGGTCGACGAACCCGGCGCCCGCGCCGCCCGTGCCCTCGACGTCCGGCCAGCCGTAGTTCCCGCCCGGTTCCACGACGTTCAGCTCGTCGAACGTGTCCTGCCCGAACTCGCTCGCGAGCATCCGTCCCGTCGCGTCCCACGCCAGACCCTGCACGTTGCGGTGCCCGAGGCTCCACACGGGCGACGCCGGGTCGGGGTTGTCGGGCGCGGGGGCGCCGTCCACGGTCACGCGCAGGATCTTGCCGGCGAGCGACGCCGGGTCCTGGGACGCACCACGCTGCTGGGCGTCCCCCGTCGCGACGTAGAGGAGGCCGTCCGGCCCGAACGCGAGCCGGCCGCCGTCGTGCGTCGACGCGGCGGGGATGCCCTGGACGACGGGCGTCAGCCCGGACAGCTGCCCGCCGGAGAGCGTGCCGCGCAGCACCTCGTTGCCGGTGCCCGCGGTGCGGTGCACGAAGACCTCGCCCGGCGCGTCGCTGTCGGCCGGCCCGACGGCGACGCCGAGCAGCCCTGCCTCTCCCCCGGTCACCGTGCCGTCCCGCAGCTCGTCCGCCCCGGGACCGCCCACGGGCGAGACCTCACCCGTCGCAGGGTCCACGACGACGAGCGCGCGCTCGTCGCGCAGCGACACGAGCAGCGTCCCGTCGGGCAGCGGCGCGAGGCCCCACGGCGCGTCGAGCCCGGTCGCGACCTCGGCGACCTGGACGCCCACCTCGGGCAGCACGACGAGACGGGCGGGCGCGGGCGCGTCGGACGCGGTCGGCTCGGGCGCGGGCTCCCGGGTCGTCGGTCCCGTGCTCGGCGTGCCCGACGACGCGGGCGAGGGCTGCGCGGGGTCGTCACCCGTGCAGGCGCAGAGGAGCCCGACGAGCACCGCCACGGCCGCGGCGCGGTGCGCCCGCGTCGTCGTGCCGTGGGAAGCCGCCATGACCCCATGGTCGCGGCCGGGAGGCCAGCACGCGCGTCGTCGGCCCGCGAGATCGACCCGTACGCGCCGAGGTCGACCCTCAGGAGGTCGACGTCACGACGCACGGGTCGATCTCGCAGGTGCTACTGCAGGCGGGTGAGGCCGCGCTTGAGGCCGCGGACCGCCTGGCCGATGCGGTGCTCGTTCTCGATGAGCGCGAACCGGACGAACTCGTCGCCGCCCGGACCGAAGCCGACGCCGGGCGACACGGCGACGTCGCACTCCTCGACGATGTGCGTCGCGAACTCGATCGAGCCCATGTCGCGGTAGGGCTCGGGGATGCGCGCCCAGGCGAACATCGTGCCGCCGGGCTTGTGGATGTCCCAGCCGATGCGCTGCAGGCCGTCGTAGAGGGCGTCCCGGCGCGACGCGTAGACGGACGAGATCTCCTGCGGGAACTCGGTCGCCTCGTTGAGCGTCACGGTCGCCGCGATCTGGATCGGCTGGAACGTGCCGTAGTCGAGGTAGCTCTTGAGCTTCGCCAGCGCGCCCACCACGTCGCGGCGCCCCACGAGGAACGCGACGCGCCAGCCCGCCATGGAGAACGACTTCGTCATCGAGTACAGCTCGACCGCGACCTCGCGCGCGCCGTCGCACTCCATGATCGACGGCGGGCGGAACCCGTCGAACGTCATGTCCGCGTAGGCGAGGTCGTGCACGAGCACGACGTCCTTGTCGCGGGCCCAGTCGACCAGGCGCTGCAGGTCCTCCTTGGTGGCGACCGTGGTCGTCGGGTTGTGCGGGAACGACAGCACGACGACGCGCGGCTTGGGCCAGCCCAGCTCCCAGGCCTCGATGATCCGGTCGATGTACCCGGCGGCGTCGGTCCCGTCGCCGATGGGGACCTGGCGTGCGTCGGCGCCCGCGAAGTACGGGCCCCAGATGTGGATGGGGTAGCTCGGCGTGGGGACGAGCGCGACGTCGCCCGGCTGGAGCAGCACCCACATGAGGTGGCTGAACCCCTCCTTGGCGCCGATCGTCGAGATGATCTCGGTGTCCGGGTCGAGGCTCACGCCGAACCGGCGCTGGTAGAGCCCGGCGACGGCCTCGCGCAGCTTGGGGATGCCGCGCGACGCGGAGTAGCGGTGGTTGCGGGAGTTCTGCGCCGCCTCGGCGAGCTTGTCGACGGCGATCTGCGGGCTCGGCAGGTCCGGGTTGCCGAAGCCGAGGTCCACGACGTCGCGCCCTGCTCGGCGTGCCTCGATCTTGAGCCCGTCGATGATCGTGAAGACGTAGGGCGGCAGACCGGGGATCCGGCGGAACTCCATCGCAGTGCTCCTGCTCGTTCGGGCGTGCCCGCGGTGCGCGGGACTCGGGTCCCGGCAGCGTACGCCCGTGCGCCGCGAGGCTGCTCCCGCGTCCACGCCGTCGGCCGCCCTGTCGCTCGCGTCGCGCGGGCCCTACCGTGGAGAGCAGTCGCGACGGCGACGTCGTCGAGGACGCCCGACCCACGACCCACGACCGAGGAGCTCCCATGCTGGTGCCCTACCTGACCGTGCACGACGCCGCCGCCGCGATCGACTTCTACGCCCGCGCGCTGGGCGCCCGGGAGACCGGCGAGCGCTACGTCGAGGACGACGGCCGCGTCGGCTTCGCCGCGCTCGAGGTCGGCGGCGACCCGTTCTTCGTCTCCGACGAGTACCGCGAGGTGGGCGCGTACGCCCCCGCGACGGTCGGGCACTCGACCGTGGCCGTCGTCCTCGGGGTGGACGACGTCGACGCGACCTACGCGGCCGCCGTCGCCGCGGGCGCGACGCCGGACCGCGAGCCGAGCGACCAGGGCGCGGAGCGCCGCGGCTGGATCGTCGACCCGTTCGGCCACCGGTGGGCGCTCGAGTCGCCGGTCCGCTGACCGCCGCGCGCCGACGCCCGACAGGGCGATGCGCTCCGGCGCGGCGCTCACGCGCCGGACGACCACCCGAGGTTGCGGGCCATCTGCTGGAGCGTCGCGACCGTCGTCGCGTACCGCTCGGGCGAGATTCCCTCGGCGACGCGCTCGCGCGACCGCGACACCGCGTCGAGGAGGTCGTGGTAAGCGTGGTTGCCGGCGAGCGTGACCGACAGCCCGGCGTCGGAGCGCGCCACCCAGCCCCGCCGGACCAGGTCCTCGACCTCGGCGCTGACCGACGCCGCGTGCCCGCCAACGCCCGCGCCCGTGAACGGCGAGAGCACGCCGTCGACCGCGGTCTCCTCGCTCACGCCGTCGCGGATGGTGTTGAGCACCTGCCAGTGCCGACGCGTGAGACCGGTGTGCTGGAACACCTCGTCGAAGCTCTCGTCGATGAGCCGGTCCACGAGCTTGAGCCAGTAGCCGATGGGGCGGTCGGTCGTCATGCGGTCCTCCACGCGGTGCTCGGGCGTCCTCCCACTGTGGCACCACCGGGCACGCGGCGCCCGGCGTCCCGCAGCGGTGCGGACGGTGGCAGAGTGGGCGCATGAGCGAGAGCACGCGGGCGCCGCGCCGCGCCCTGATCGTCGTCGACGTCCAGCCCACGTTCTGCGAGGGCGGCGAGCTGGGGGTCGAGGGCGGGAACGCCGTCGCGCAGCGCATCGCCGACCACGCGCGCGAGCACCGCGACCGCTACGACCTCGTCGTCACGACCCAGGACTGGCACGTCGACCCGGGCGAGCACTGGAGCGCTGCGCCCGACTTCGTCGACACGTGGCCGCCGCACGGCATCGCGGGGTCCGCGAACGCCGAGCTCCACCCGGCGCTCGCCGACCTCGCGCCGGACGTGTCCGTGAAGAAGGGCGAGTACCAGGCCGCGTACTCGGGCTTCGAGGGGGTCGACGACGCGGGTCGCGCGCTCGCCGACGTGCTGCGCGACGCCGGGATCGGCGCGGTCGACGTCGTGGGCATCGCCGAGTCGCACTGCGTGCGCGCGACGGCGCTCGACGCCCACGCGCTCGGCCTGGGCACGCGGGTGATCACCGACCTCACCGTGCCGGTGACGCCCGAGCTCGGCGCGGCGGCGCGCGAGGAGCTCGCGGCGGCGGGCGTCACGCTCGAGGAGAGCGGCGCGGCCTGAGCACGTGGCGAACATTCCCGTCGTGGCGCGTCGGCGGGTACCGCTACTCTTCGGCGTGCTGTCGTCGGCACCGTGCCGACGCCCCTGATCACCGGAGCGACCTCATGCCGCGCTTGTCCCTGCGCACCCCCGCCGCCCTCCTCCTCGGTCTCGCCGTGCTCGGCACGAGCGCGTGCGGGCTCCTTCCCGGTTCGGAGCCCGTGCGCGACGACTCCGGCGCCATCACGGAGGCCGACACGGACGCGGACGTCTTCAGCCTGACCGTCGGCGACTGCACCACGGACCCGGAGGACGTGGGCACCGAGGCCGCGGAGGTCACGACCGTCCCCGTGGTGCCCTGCGCCGAGCCGCACGACAACGAGGTCTACGCGTCCACGATGCTCCCCGACGGCGACTACCCCGGCGAGGACGCCG
The DNA here is from genome assembly GCF_051294865.1 of Cellulosimicrobium sp. PMB13. Lineage (NCBI taxonomy): Bacteria > Bacillati > Actinomycetota > Actinomycetes > Micrococcales > Promicromonosporaceae > Cellulosimicrobium > Cellulosimicrobium sp. PMB13. Next base: position 4,357,976 of record NZ_CP145910.1, read on the forward strand.
TGCTGGAGTCCGCGGACACGCACTGCTACGACGCGTTCGCGGGCTTCGTGGGGACGGCGTACGAGGACTCGGTCTACGACTACTGGCCGATGTACCCCACGTCGGAGAGCTGGGCGCAGGGCGACCGCGAGGTGCTCTGCCTCGTGTACCACGGCGAGCTCGAGCCGGTCACCGGCACCCTCGAGGGCATCGCGGGCTGATCAGCGGTCGGTCACGCTGATCACCCGCAGGACCCACGCCGCGGCGCTCACCCCTTGCGGGCCTCGAGCGCCGCGGCGTACAGGTCGCGCTTGGGCACCCCGGAGCCCGTCGCGACGTCCGCGACGACGTCCTTGAGCCGCTCCCCGCCGTCGACGCGCGCGAGCACGGCCGGGACGAGCTCGACGACGGGGACCGGGCCCCGCGCGGGGGCACCGCCCACGACGACGCAGATCTCGCCCCGCAGCTGCTCGGCCCCCGCCCGCTCCGCGAGCTCGCCGAGCGTCCCGCGCAGGACCTCCTCGTAGGTCTTCGTCAGCTCGCGCGCGACGGCCGCGGGCCGGTCCGCGCCGAACGCGTCGGCCATCGCCGCGAGCGCCTCCGCCACGCGGTGCGGCGCCTCGAAGAACACGAGCGTGCGCGGCTCGTCGACGAGCGCGGCCAGGGTGCGGGACCGGTCCCCCGCCTTGCGCGGCAGGAAGCCCTCGAAGCAGAACCGGTCGGTCGGCAGCCCGGACAGCGCGAGCGCGGTGAGCACGGCGCTCGGCCCGGGCGCGGCGGTCACCGGGACGCCACGCTCCACCGCGCGCGCCACGACGCGGAACCCGGGGTCGGAGACGCTCGGCATGCCGGCGTCGGACACGACGAGCACGGTGCCCCCGCCCTCGACCACGTCGAGCAGGTCGTCGGCGCGCTCGGACTCGTTGTGCTCGTGGAAGCTCACGACGCGTCCGGTGACCTGGACGCCGAGCCGGCCCGCGAGGCCGTGCAGTCGGCGCGTGTCCTCGGCCGCGACGACGTCGGCCTCGGCCAGCAGACGACGCAGGCGCGGGCTCGCGTCCTCGGCGTTGCCGATCGGCGTGCCCGCGAGCACGAGGTGACCCGCCTCGCGAGGTGCGGCTGCGTCGTCGGGCAGGTCGGTCGCGGGGGTCATGACGTCCAGGGTTCCACACGCGGAACCCCTACCATGGCGTCGTGTCCCAGCCGCCCGTCGACGCGCACCCCGGGTCGACGTCCCCCGCACCCGTGCCCGACGACGCCCCGCGACACGAAGACGACGGAGCTCCCGGGGCCGTCGGTGACCCTGCCGGCCCCGGCGAGGCCGGCGACGCCCCGGAGCTGACGCACCGCGAGCGCCTCCTGCTCGCGCTGCTGGGCCCGCGTCGTCTGGCGCTCGGCGCGACGGCGCACGACCGGCTGTGGGGCTGGCTCGGCGTCGCGATCGTCGCGGTGGTGGCCGCGGTGCTGCGCCTGTGGAACCTGGGCCGCCCGGGAACGCTCGTGTTCGACGAGACCTACTACGTCAAGCAGGCGTACACGCTCCTGCGGGTCGGGTTCGAGGCCGACTGGCCGGAGGAGCCGAACCCGGCCTTCGAGGCCGGCGACGTCGACACCTTCCTCCCGACGGCCGACTACGTGGTCCACCCGCCGCTCGGCAAGTGGATGATCGCGCTCGGCATGAAGGCGTTCGGCGGCGCGGAGAACCCGTGGTCGTGGCGCATCGCGTCGGCGGTCGTCGGCGTGCTCGCCGTGGTGCTCGTGGCGCGCATCGCCCGCCGCCTCTTCGCGTCGACGGCGATGGGGATCGTCGCGGGCGGCCTGATGGCCGTCGACGGCGTGGCGATCGTCCACGCGCGGACCGGCCTGCTCGACAACATGCTCATGCTCTGGGTGCTCGTCGCGTTCGGCTGCCTGCTCCTGGACCGCGAGCAGGCGCGGCGACGGCTCGCCGAGCGGTGCGGCGCGATCCTCGACGCCGGGGGCAGCATCGGCCGGTACGGGCCGCACCTCGGCTGGCGCTGGTGGCGCTTCGCGGCGGCCGTGTCGCTGGGCCTCGCGTGCGGCGTCAAGTGGTCGGGCCTGTACTTCCTCGCGGTGTTCGCGCTCCTCTCGGTGCTGTGGGACGCGACGGCGCGCCGGACGGTCGGCATCCGGCGCTGGTGGGAGGACGCGCTGCTCGTCGACGCGATCCCGGCGGCGCTCGTCATGCTCCCGACGGCCGCCCTCGCCTACCTCGCGACGTGGACCTCGTGGTTCCGCACGCCCGCGTCGTACATGCGGCAGTGGGCGCTCGAGAACCCCGGCGAGGGCGTGCCGTGGCTCCCGCCCGCGCTGCGCTCGCTGTGGGAGTACCACCTGAAGATGTGGGACTTCCACACCGGTCTCTCCTCCGAGCACCCGTACGAGTCGCACCCGCTCGGCTGGATCGTGCAGTGGCGCCCCACGTCGTTCTACTGGCGCTCCCAGGACGCGGGCGAGGCGGGCTGCGAGGTCGAGCGCTGCGCGCGGGCGATCACGTCGCTCGGCAACCCGGTGCTGTGGTGGGCGGCGGCGCTCGCCGTGGTCGTCACCGTCGTCCTGCTGCTGCGGCTCAAGGACTGGCGCGCGCTCGCGGTCCTCAGCGGGCTCCTCGCCGGCTGGGTGCCGTGGTTCGCGTACCCCGAGCGGACGATCTTCACCTTCTACTCGATCGCCTTCACGCCGTGGGTCGTGCTGACGCTCGTGTACGTGCTCACCGTCGCGCTCGAACGGACGGAGCACTCGCGCGCGGCGCGGTCGCGCGTCCGCGTCGGCATCACCGTGCTCCTCACGACGATCGCCGCCGTGAGCGTGTTCTTCTACCCGGTCTGGACCGGGATGCAGGTGCCGTACTGGTTCTGGCACCTGCACATGTGGTTGCCGAGCTGGATCTGAGTCACTGGTAGCTGACGAAGTCTGGCGTCGGCCGCACCACCCACGTCTGCTCCGGCGTGAGCATCGGTGCGTCCTCGTCGTAGAAGTTCTTCCAGCCCCAGAACACGCCCGCGGGCGCGTCCCGGTGCAGGTTCGCCCACGTCGCCGCCTTCGCCTCCTGGCCGCCCTGCCCGTCGGCGTGGATCACGGTCGCGAGCTCGGGGTGCGCGGTGTCGAGCCGCACGCGGTCGGCGACCATCGACAGGCGGAACTGGTGCAGCAGGAAGATCTTCTGCGGCAGACGCCGCTCGCGGACCAGACCGGCGAGGTAGTCGCCCACGGCGTTCACCTCGTCGACGCCCACCGAGCCGATCTGCGCGAGGTGCACCTGGTCGGGCCCGAGCCGCCACTCGGGATCCAGCGCGACGCCGACGTGCGGCTCGACGACCAGGTCCTCGTACGCCCGGACCTGCGTGAGGAAGTCCGTCCGGCCCGGCTGGAAGTCCAGCACCACGTAGACGCCCGCGTCCCGCGCGGCGTCCACGTAGGGCCGGACGAGGTCGGCCGACCGCTCGTTGGAGTAGTTCCCGTCGCCGCCCGCCGAGCCGGACGCCACCGTCGTGATGATCTCCAGCGTCGGGACCACGGGCTCGCCCGTCAGCGCCTCGTAGCGCGCCGCGTGCTCCTGCGCGCGGGCGATCGTCGCGGGCACGTCCTGCTCGCCGAGGACGCCGAGCACGGGAGCACCGGGCGACCCGTACAGCGCGACGTACCGCTTCCCGGGCAGCGCGATCTGGCCCCCGCCCGGCAGCTCCACGCCCGTCGCGGCCGTCTCGACGCGCCACGTGAGGTCCTCGGCGGTGCCGAACGACGGGCCGAGGCCCACGGTGCCCGACGTCGCGCCCTCGGCCTCGGCGCCGTGCACGCCCTGGACCGTGGCGGTCGTCGCGCGCGGGTCGCCGCCCGGGACGTCGAGCACCGTGGCGCCCGACGCGCGGGCGGTCGCCCCCGCGACGGCGCTCGCCGGCGTGGTGGTCAGGTCGGTCAGGGCGAGGACGCCGGCCGGGGTCTCCGGCTCGCCGGTCGCCGGCAGGTCGGCCAGCGCCGCGTCGAGCGCCCCGGCGTCCGGCTCGCCGCCGGGCGCCGCGTCAGCGGGATCCACCACGACGGTCACCAGGTCGTCCAGGCCGGGGACGCCGGGCAGGCTCGACGGCGTGGCACCGGTTCCGGGCGACTCCTCGCGAACCGCCTCACCGCTGCCGGCCTCCTCCGTGCCGGACGGCTCCGGTGCCGCCTCCGGTGCGCCCTCGACGACCACGGCCCCCTCGGCACCCAGGCGTCGCAGCTCCTCGGCGACACCGTCGCCGCCGTCCCCCTCGCCCACGACGAGCACCGGGCCTGCGACGGACTCGGCCGCGGCGCCGGCCACGGCGAGCGTCGCCGGGTCGGTGCTCGACGCGGCCGGCACGAGCACCGCGAGCGGAGAGGCGGCGAAGAACGTGCGGCTCGCCGAGAGGCTCAGCCCGGCGGCGTCCTCCTCGGGCAGCGTCGCCACGCCCTCGACCGCTGCGGCCCGCGCCGACGGGGCCTCCTCCGTCGTCGTGGCGGCGCTCCCGCTCGGGCTCGGGTCCGGGGACGATCCACCCGTGCAGGCAGCGAGCGTCGTCCCCACCGCGAGGAGGGCCACGAGGGCGGGCGCGCGCCGTCGGGAACGGGTACGGGCGGGCCCGAGCGGGTCCAGGACGGGGTGGGTGCGGAGGACGGCCATCCGGTCGATGGTCGCAACGCGCCGCGCGCCGCGCGACCTCAGCGAGCGATCTCCGCGGTGTCGTCCGTCACGCGGGACGACGGCTCACCAGTCCACCTGCGGCGTGGGGTGGAACGCGCGGCCGTCGCGACGCCACGCGCTCGCCTCGACGGCGACGCGGCGGCGGAAGTCCTCCCAGTCCTTGCGCTCGGGCGTCGTCCAGGCGACCTCGGCCACCGCGGACAGGCGCGGCAGGAGCATCGTGAACAGGTCGTCGGTCGTGACGATCCGCTCCGTCCAGACCGCGCCCTCGACGCCCTCGATCGACGACGGCGGCAGTCCCTCGACGACGTCCTCGGGCTCCCACTCGTAGGAGTCACGGAGCTCGACGAGCCCGGCCCACTCCTGCCCGAGCGGGAAGTCCGCGGTGTACTTCATGTCGAGGTAGACCTTGTTCGCCGGCGACAGCAGGACGCGCGCTCCGGCCCGCGCGGCGTCGGCCAGGTAGGTCAGGTCGGCCTTGTGCGTGTCCCAGTACTGGACGATCGTCCCCGGCCGCAACGGGGCCTTGGCCGCCTCCTGCCACGCGACGGGCGTCTTGCCGGTCTCGCGGATGATGCGCTCGCACAGCTCGACGAACCGCGCGTACTCGTCGGGCTCCATCGTCAGCACCTCGTCGCCGCCGAAGTGCACGTGCTCCCCGTCGGTCGCGTGGGCCAGGTCGGTGAAGACGTCGCGCAGGAAGGGCTCCGTCGCCGGGAGGTCGAACGTGAGCCGCGAGAAGCCCACCTCGATGCCGGTGTACGCCTCGGTGGGCACGCCGTCGGGCCGCAGGTCCCCGTACACGTGGGTCGCGGCGTTGATGTGCCCCGGCACGTCGATCTCCGGCACGACGCGCACGAAGCGCTCCGCCGCGTAGTCCTGGAGAGCCCGGAAGTCGGCGAGCGACAGGTGACCGCCCTTCCCGCCCGAGCAGTCGCCGTCGGACGAGAGCTTCGCGAGCTCGGGGCGGGACGGCGACTCGATGCGCCAGCCCTGGTCGTCGGTGAGGTGCAGGTGCAGCACGTTCAGCTTGTACGCGCTCAGCACGTCGACCACGGCGCGCAGCGCCTCCGGGCCGGAGAAGTGGCGCGCGACGTCCACGGACAGCCCGCGCCACGGGTACCGCGGCGCGTCGTGCACGACGACGAACGGCAACCGGGCGGTCGGCCTGCCGTCGCCGGCTGCCGGGTCGGGCTCGACGAGCTGGCGCAGGGTCTGCGCCGCGTGCAGCAGCCCGGCGGCGGTCGGGGCGGAGAGCGTCGCGCCGTCGGCGTCGACGACGAGCGAGTAGCGCTCGTCGCTCGTGGAGCCGTCGGGTCCCGCCGCGGGGTCCGCACGGAGGTCGACGCGCAGGTCGGTGCGCGGACCGACGGGAGCCTGCTCGGTGCCTGCGGGGAGCGCCGCCCGCAGGACGCGGGCGACGAGGTCCTCGAGCCCTGCGGCCGTGTGCTCGTCGAGGCCGTGCGTGCGTACGGCGACGCCGGTCAGGGAGACGTGCCCGTCACCGGTGCGGACGTCCAGGGGCTGCGGGATGAGCGAGACCATCGGAACCTCGTTGTCGTGGGCTGGTCGTACGGCGGCCGGATCGAATCGATTCGGCATTTGTGAGGAGCACACCGTAACCCGCCTTCCGCTGCCGGGCCAAGACGTCCCGGCACCAGACCTACGGGGCCGCCGCGACGTACCGCGGAGCGGGCTCGAGCGCCAGGACGCCCGCGACGTCGAGAGCCGGGTCGGACGATCCGGTCGTCCACCCGGGGACCGCGCCCGTCGGCGAGCCGGCCACCACGCCGCCCCACGCGTCGACACGTCGCCCGTAGCCGCCCGAGGCGATCGACTGGACGACGACCGCGACCTCCCCCGCCCCGGCGTCGAGGTCCGCGAGGCCGCGCACGGCGTCCGCGGACGGCGTCTGCACCACGAGCAGCTTCTGCGGCAGGGCACCGGAACGCACGAGCTCGCCCAGCCGGACGGCCACCGCCTCGACCTCGGCGACGTCGACGGTCCCCGCCCGCACCGCACCCCGGCGCGCCGAGACGTCGAGCGCGACCCCGACCCCCGGGAGGGCGAGCAGGTCGGCGTACTCCGCGACCTGCTCGTCGAAGGTCGCGCGCCCCGGCTCGAAGGAGAGGACGACGTGGACGCCGGCGGCAGCGGCCGCGTCGACGAACGGGCGCAGCTCGTCCGCCGGGACCTCGGTCGAGTAGTCGCCGTCCGCCCCGGCGCTCGACGACGAGCGGGTCGTCCGCACCTCGACGACCGGGACCGCCGAGGTGCCGCCCCCGGCGGCGAAGGCGTCCGCGGCCGTGCGAGCGTCCGCGAGCGCCTCGGCGGCGTCCTCGGCGTCGACCGCCTCGAGCCGCGTGGTGACGGCGTCGGCGCCCAGCGCCACGTACCGCGTGTCGCCGGCGAGCACGAGCTGCGTCCCCGACGGCAGCAGGGTCCCGGACTCCGCGGACCGCACCCTCCAGCCGAGCTCCTGGGAGGTGCCGAACTCCGCGCCGATCCCGACGACGGCGAGCGCTTTCGCCTCGGAGATCGTCTCCACCACGGACGCGTCGGCGCGCGGGTCGCCACCGGTGACCTCCACGGGGAGCGCACCGGCCGCACGAGCGGTGGCGACGGCCGCGACCTGCGCCTCCCCGGGCTGCGCGAGCACCAGCACCTCCGTGAGCACGTCGGCCTCGCCCAGGGCAGGCAGCGCGTCCCGCAGCTCCTCGAGGTCGCGCGGATCGATCTCCCCGGCGGGTGTCAGGGCGTCGACGTCGAGGCGCACCGTCGTCACGTCGTCGAGCCCGTCCACGGCCTCGGAGGCGTCGCCGTCCTCGCCGTCCTTCGCACCGCCCGGCGGCACCGGGTCCTCGTCGACCTCGACGACCGCGACCGCCCCGAGGCGGTCGAGCTCTGTCCGGACGCCGCCGTCCGAGATCCCGCCCCCCACGAGGAGGACCGGCGCCGTGAGCGGTGCGGCGACGGCCGCCGCGGTCGCCTGGGCCGCCACGTCGTCCGCCGCCGCGAGGACCACCACCGGGGCCGCGTCGAAGAAGGTCTGGCTGGCCGTGAGGGCGAGCTCCGCCGGATCGGCGGAACCCAGCACGAGCACGCTGTCCGCCGGCTCCGCCGCCCGGGCGACCTGCGCCGGCCCGGACGACGCGCCCTCGGCTCCCGCAGGCTCCGCGGCGCACCCGGACAGCGCCGGGAGGACCGCCACCGTGAACGTGGCAGACGCGGCGAGCGTGACGAATCGGACCTTCCGTGGGTTCACGCCCCCATCATCGCGTACACCCGGGGGCCGATCGACCCGGCGCGTGACGGACCGGTGAAGAACCGACCGTGACACACGCGGCCCGGACCTGGCGACGTCGTGCCGTACCAGGGCATACTGGCCGCGCCGTGCCCACGAACCGAGGAGCGACTTTCATGTCCACCCCCGACCAGCCCCAGCAGCCGCAGGAGCCGAACCCGTCCGGACCGCCGTCCTTCGGCGGACCGCAGCAGGGCGGCACCCCGCAGTACGGGGCGTCGACGCCGCAGAGCGGAGCACCGCAGTACGGCGCACCGCAGGCGCCGCAGTACGGCGCACCCCAGGCCCCGCAGTACGGCGAGTCGTCGCCGGGCTACTCCGCACCCGCGCAGAACCCGGGCAAGACGATGGGCATCGTCGGCTTCGTCCTGTCGTTCCTCGGCTGCCTGTCGATCGTCGGCATCATCCTGAGCATCATCGCGCTGAACAAGTCCAAGAAGGCCGGCTACAGCAACGGCCTGGCGATCGCCGGCATCATCGTCGGCGTCCTGGTGCTCATCGGGACCGTCGTCTTCGGGTGGATCACGTACGAGGGCATCCAGATCATCAACGACGCCTGCTCGGGCGTCCCGTCCGGCGAGACGGTGGTCTACGAGGGCGTCAACGTCACCTGCCCGTGACCTGACCCCGACATCCCGGACCCGGGGCCGCGACCACCACGGTGGTCGTGGCCCCGGGTTCTTTCGTCCGACCAGACGCTCGCGGGAGGCCGGCAGGCGCCGCGTCCCTCGTCGGGCCGTCGACCGGAGATGTTCAGATGCGCTCGTGGCTATGGCACCGTGATCCCGGCTGTCGCCGCGGCGCGGTCGGCACGCCGACACGAGGGAGCGTGCGAGATCGGGGACATCCCTGATGGCGGCAGGGGTCCGGGATCGGCAACCCTGGTGCTGTGAACCTCAGAACCTTCGCACGCACCTGGCTCGCCTGCCTGATCGGGTGCCTCCCCCTCCTCGCTCTGCTGCTCGTGCCACAGCTCATGCGCAGCCGTGCCGGTAGCGAGCAGCTGCTCATCATCGGCACGGGCCTTCTCCTGATCCTGCTCACGGCGGCGTTCGCGTTCGCGCCTCTCATGGCTGCGTGGTTCGCTCCGGTCCGCGGGTCCTGGGAGCCGCAGACCGCGCTGCGTGCCACGACGGTCGTGTGGCGACACAGGAGGCGTAGCGCGACGATCGCGCTTCTCGCCGGGATCGCGATGTACGCCGGGGGTCAGGCCGCGGGCTACTGGATCGGCTCCGCGGTGCCGTACGTGACCGACAACCCTGAGCACCTCACCGATCCGAGCCAGCCCCTGTGGCTCATCCACTACCCCGCCTACGTGCTGCAGGCGATGGCGCTCTACCTCGCCACGACGCTCGCCGTCGCGGTCTACGGCTGGAGGATCCGGGCGTTGAACCTGCAGCGCGCGACGGCGATCATGATCGCTCCGCCGACCTAGGAGTCCGTGCTGAAGAGGCTCGCCCGGGCTGCCGCGGCATCGCAACGTTCTCGCCCGTCGCCAGGGTTCCCCGGGAAAGCACGAGGGCCGCTGACCTGGAAGTCAGCGGCCCTCAGCCGGTGGAGCTAGGGGGATTCGAACCCCCGACCTTCTCATTGCGAACGAGACGCGCTACCAACTGCGCCATAGCCCCTCGAGCGGTGTACAGACTAACACCTCGGTGCCGTGGTGCTGCAAACCGGCGGACCCGCGCGGCAGCCGTCCGGGAACCCGCCGCACGGCCGATGGACGACCGTCGGCCTACTGCCCCGCCGCTCGGCGCCGCGCGAGGATCTCGTCCAGCGCCAGCCCGAGCGTCTCCGTCTTCGGCTTCTGCGCGTCGCCCTCCGCCCGCTCCGGCGCCGCGGTCCGCTCGGGCATCGGCACCGCCGGAGCCGGGACCACGGGGGGTCGAGCCGCTGCAGGCGACGTCTCGTCCTCGGCCAGCGGAGCCGGCTCGCGCCGAGGCGCCGTGGGCTTCATCGTGTAGGTCGGCCGCGGCACGGGCACCGGGTCCCAGGCGCGTCCCGAGGGGACGTGGTCCTCGGCCGCGTCAGCGGTGGCGGTGGTCTGCGGCTCGTCGCGCTCCGGGCGCGCCGAGGAGTCCTCCGCGGGGTCGTCGTCGGTGCGCGGGGCGCCCGAGCCCGCGCGCGACGTCCCGCGCGCGGACGTGCCCGACGTCGCGACCGTGGCTGCGGCGCTGTCGGCGGCAGCGGCCGCGCTCGCCCGCGCGAGGTCCTTCGCCGTGACGCGCGGGATCATCTGCGTGCTGAGCTGCGACCCGTGCACGGCCCGGCCCGTGACCCGGGGACGGACGTTGCGCGGGGCGGCAGGGCTGCCGGCGACCGTGCCGCGCGCGGCACGGGCCTCCGCCCGACGCTCGGCGAGCCACGCGGCGTCGGCCCGCTGGGCGGCCAGCACGGCCCGACGGCCGAGGACGAGGACCACCGCGAGCAGCGCCGTCGGGACGACGGCCGCCCACCACGCCACGAGGCCCAGGCCGACGACGACCCACGCCGCGACGCTCGCGAGCAGCAGGACGACGGTGAGCGCGAGACGGCGCCGCGCGGCGGCCGCGCGGCGCTCGAGGAGGGCGAGGCGTGACGTCGACGCCCGCCCCGCGCTCGGGACCGTCCCCCGGGGGGACGCGCTGCCGCTGATCTCCATGGCGTCCTCCACCTCGTCGTGCGTCCGACCGTCCGACCGGTCCGATCCTGCCGTGCTCGTCGTGCCCGTCGCCCCGGCGGCGGCCGTCGACCGCGGGGCGCTCCCCGGGGCCGCGCCGAGCAGTGCCCTGCCCCCGCCCGACGGTCCCGCCGTCACGGCGAGCGTCCCGTCGAGCGTCGGCACGATCCGCTCGGGCGCCCCGAGGCCCCGCCCGGCGACGGACAGGACGCGCAGCGCGCCCGAGAACCGGTCCTCCGTGCGCGCCTCCAGCAGCTGCTGGCGGTGCTGCACGCGGTGGGGCACGTAGTACCCCAGCCACAGCAGGACCACCGCGAGCGCGACGATCCCCGAGGCCGATTCCACGTTCCGACGGTAGGCGAGGCGCTCGCACGCGGCCCGGACGCGCTCCGGCGTGTCGGGCGCCCGGCATCGCGCACCCGCCCGACGCCGCGTGGCCCGCGACCCCTCAGCCGTCGCCGCGGCGGGTCGCCTGCCAGCGCGCGAGGAGCCCCTCCGGGACCTCCTCCGTCGTGATCGCGAACGTGCGATGGTCGCGCCACGCGCCCTGGATGTGAAGGAACCGCTCGCGCAGACCTTCGTCGCGCAGGCCGAGCTTCTCGACGACGCGCAGGCTGGGTCCGTTCTCCGGCCGGATGTTGATCTCGATGCGGTGCAGGCCGAGCACGGCGAAGCAGTAGTCGACCGACATGGCGACGGCGGTCGGGATGATCCCCCGCCCGGCGACGTGCTCGCTGACCCAGTAGCCCACGCTCGCCCCGCACAGGGACCCGTAGGTGATGGAGGAGACGGTGAGCTGGCCGACGAGCTCGCCGTCGAACTCGACCGCGAAGGGCAGCGACGAGCCGTTGCGCGCCTGGGAGGCGAGCGCACGGACGTACTCCCCGAACGTGGGCGAGCCACCGGGACCCGGGCGGGGCGACGTCGCCTCCCACTGCTCGAGCCACCCGGCGTTGCGGGCGCGCAGCGTCATCCAGTCGTGGGCGTCGCGCCGCCGCAGCGGGCGCAGCACCACGGACCCGTCGAGCGTGTCCTCGCGCAACGTGACCGGCCAGGGCTTGGTGACGGTCCACGCGCGTGCCGTCTTCCCCGTCATCGTGGCGTCCTTCGTGCGGCGTCCATCCTCGGCCTTCCTCGCGCGTGCCGAAGCACGGACGACCCGGCCTCGCTGACAGGGTGTACCACGGTCGCGGGTGGTGTCACCACCCGCGACCGCCGCGCGGTCAGCCGAGCGTGACGACGACGCGCACCTCGTTGCCCGGGGGCTGCACGGGGACCGGGAGCGTCGGGTCGTGGTCGACGCCGTCGACGGTCACGGCCCGCACGCCCGTCGACACGTGGTCGGGGTTGCGCACCTCGATCTCGTAGACGGCGCCGCGCCACTCGCGCCGCACCTCGAACCCGTCCCAGTCGCGCGGGATCGACGGGTCGACGACGAGGCCGTCGAGCGCGAGGCGCACCCCCAGCACGTACTTGGTCACGGCGGTGTACATCCACCCGGCCGTGCCGGTGAGCCACGGGTTCTGGGCCTTGCCGAACCACTCGTGGTCGCGCCCGTAGAGGAACTGCACGTAGGCGTACGGCTCGGCCCCGCGGACCTCGATGTTGTCGTTCTGGTGGTAGGGCAGGATCGCGTCGTAGAGCTCCACGGCCCGGTCGCCGCGGCCCAGCAGCGCCTCGGCGATGATCGGCCACGCGTTGGGGTGGGAGAAGATCGCGGCGTTCTCCTTGATGCCCGGGTAGACGCGCGTGACGAACCCGACCGTGTCGTCGACCTGGGTGAAGGCCGGCCAGTTGAGATGGCTCCCGTACTCGGACCCGAGCAGCTCGCGCACGGCGTCCATCGACGCCTCGCCGCGCTCCTGCGTCGTGATGCCCGCGATGACGGGCCACGCCTGGTGCTCGAGGAAGATCTTGCCCTCGGCGTTCTCGGCCGAGCCGATCTTCACGCCGTCGCGCGTGTACCCACGGATCCACCACCGCCCGTCCCAGAGCTGCGTGTCGGCGACCTTCGCGATGCGCTCGCGCTCCGCCGTGAACCGCACGACGTCCGCCTCCGCGCGCTCGTCGCCCGCGGCGGCGAGGGGCTCCGCGATCTCGAGGAACGCGCCGATCGCCCACGCGTGCAGGAACGTCACGAGCGACGTCTCGCCGCCGCCGAGGTTGAGGCAGTCGTTCCAGTCCGCGCGCAGGCCGAGCGCGACACCGTTCTGGCCCACCTGCTCGGCGGAGAACTCCAGCGCCCGGACGAGGTGCTCGTACACCGTGGCCGGCGCCCCCTCCGCGAACGGGATCTCCAGGTCGAGGAACGCGCGGTCACCCGTCTCCTTGACGTACTCCACGACCGAGGGCACGAGCCACAGGTGGTCGTCCGAGCACGTGTCCTCGAGACCGTGGACGAGGTCCTTCGGGTCGACGGTGGGCACGATGGTCGGCGACGGGACGTCGGGGAGCTTCTCGGCGTCGGGGTCGAACGCCTTCGGGTCGAACAGGTGCAGCCCGTACCCGGCCTGTGTCTGCGCCCGCAGGAGCTCGACGATGCGCTGTCGCGTCTTCGTCGGGTTCGAGTGGATGACGCTCAGGACGTCCTGCGCGGTGTCGCGGTAGCCGAGCCCCGCGCGACCGCCGACCTCGACGAACGACGCGAACCGCGACCACTGCACGCACGTCTCCGCCTGGAGCAGCGTCCAGGTGTTGATCATCGTGTTCATGCCCTCGTGAGGCGTGCGGATGCGGAGCGCGTCCTGCTTCGCCTTCCAGTACGCGGCGAGGCGTGCGCGCTCGGCGTCGACGGCCGGGACGTCGGCGTCCAGGTCCGCGTACTTCGCCTGCATCGCCCGGCCGGCCGCGTCGCGCGAGCCGTACCCGAGCAGGTACACGAGGCGCTTGGTCTCGCCGGGCTGCAGCACGATCTCGTGCTGGAGCGCCCCGCAGTGGTTCTGCGTCGTGGCGCTCGTGCCCGACCCGTGGCCGCGCTCGATCGCGATCGGGTTCGCCTCGCTCCGGTACGGGCCGATGAAGGAGTCGCGCAGCGAGTCGTACGACGACGGGGTCTCGCTCGACGCGAACCAGTGGAACGTCCACGGCTCGTAGTAGAAGTCGTACTCGACGATCCCGTCCTCGTACGAGGAGCCCGACGAGTACAGCGACATCTGCAGGTTCTGGTTGTCGATCGTGATGGTGTGGAAGCTGAACTCGACGTAGCCGGAGACCGTGAGGCGGCGCTCGCGGTCCGTCGTGTTCGTCAGGCGCACGTCCCACACCTCGACGTCGTCGTCGACCGGGACGAAGACGGTCTGCTCGGCGTCGACGCCCTTGTACTCGGCGCGGAAGGTCGAGTACCCGAGCCCGTGCCGCGTGGTCCACCGGCCGGCGCCGCCCGCGGCGTCGACCTCCTCGTCCGGCCCGACGAACGGCTTGCCCACCGGCTGCCAGGACACCGACCAGTAGTCGCCGTCGTCGGCGTCGCGCACGTAGACGTAGTGGCCGGGGCGGTCGAGCGGCACGCCGTTGGGGCGGAAGCGCGTGATGCGACCCTGCTGCGAGCTCTTGTAGTACGAGTACCCGCCGCCCGTGTGCGACAGGACCGTGCACAGGTCCTTCGTGCCGAGGTAGTTCGTCCACGAGACGGGGACGTCGGGGCGCTCGACGACGTACTCGTCGCGTGCGGTGTCGAAGCGGCCGTAGCGCATCGTTGCTGGGGTTCCTCTCCGGGGGTGCTGCTCGGGTGGTCCGATGTGTCGGGTGGTCGCGCGTGCCCGACGGCGCGTGGTCGCCGGGGTCGGCGCGCCCGGCTCGCGCCGGGTGCGGCTCAGACGCCGGCGGTGACGAAGCCGCGGAGCCAGTCGAGGAGCTCACCGGCCTTCTCGGGCGAGTCCGCCTCGACGAACATCCGCAGGACGGGCTCGGTACCCGAGAACCGCAGGAGCGCCCAGTTGTCGTGCTCGAGGAGGATCTTCGTGCCGTCCAGGTGGGACACGGACACGACCGGGTACGGCCCGACGTGCGTGAGCGGCTCGGCGGCGAGCCTGCGCGGGACCTCGACACGCATCTCCGGCGTCGCGGGAACCCCTGCCTCGAGCGTGTACAGGCGGCCGGTGATCTCGTAGACCGTCGCGCGCAGCTCCGAGATCCGCTTCCCGGTCCGGGCGAGCATCTCCGCGACGAGCGCGCACGCGAAGATCCCGTCCTTGCCGAGGATCCAGCCGCGGATCGTCAGGCCGCCCGACGACTCGCCCCCGAGGACCGCGCCGATCTCCTCCATCCCCGCGGTGACGTGCTTGAAGCCGACCTTGACCTCGCGCGACTCCTCGCCGAAGTGGGCTGCGAGACGGTCGAGCAGGTGCGTCGTCGCGAGGTTGCGCACGACACCACCCTTCTCGCCGCGGACCTCGTGCAGGTACCAGTACAGGAGCAGGAGCAGGTCGTTCGTCGAGATGTACTCGCCCGTCTCGTCGACGATGCCGATGCGGTCGGAGTCGCCGTCGGTCGCCATGCCGAGGTCGTAACGCCCGTCGCCCTGGCGGATCATCGACACGAGCGTGCTGAGGCGCTGCAGGTCGGGCGCCGGCGCCACACCCCCGAAGAGCGGGTTGTGCGCCGCGTGGATGAACTCCGAGCGGACGCGCATGTCGGACAGGATCGTGCCGAGCGTGAGCTGGCTCGTCCCGTACATCGGGTCGACGACCACCTGCAGGTCGGACCCGCGCACGGCGTCGACGTCGATGATCTGCTCGATCGCGTCCACGTACGGGTCGGTGAGCGCGCGGTCGATGACGACGCCCGTGCGGCGCGCGACCTCGATGTCGAGCGTGATGACGTCGTCCACGGAGAGCGCGTTGGCCTCGTCCTGGTAGCGGTCCGTCTCGTCGTCCAGCGGCAGCGACCCGTCCTGGCGGAACACCTTCATGCCGTTCCACTCGGGCGGGTTGTGGCTCGACGTGACGATGATCCCGTAGGCCGCCCCGAGGTACGGGGCGGCGAACGTCACGAGAGGCGTGGGGACGTCGTCGGGCAGGAGCGTGACCCCGATGTTGTTGCCCGCGAAGACCTCCGCCGCGGCGATCGCGGACTCGCGCGACAGGAACCGGCGGTCGCCGCCGATCACGACGCCCTTGCCGTCGAGCCCGCGGCGCACCGTCTCGTTCGCGATGGCCTGGCAGAGCCGGCGCACGTTCGCGAGGGTGTAGCCCTCGCCGATGACGGCCCGCCAGCCACCGGTCCCGAACACGATCTTCGTGTCGGTGTTCTTGGTCGGCACGAACAGCCGCTTGAGGACGACGTCCGCAGCCTCCTGCAGCTCGTCGGGCGTGTTGATGCCGCGCACCTCGTCGGTGTCGTAGATCCGGTACGAGGAGATTTTCCGACCGGCACCGATCACGCGGCGCGCGAGCTCCGTGAGCCGGTGCTCACCACCCGCGGCCATGGCCTCGAGCTCCCGGAAGAGCAGGGCCGGGGAGGCGACGTACGCGCCCACGTTGACCTCGGGTCGCTCCCCCACCGGCGTGCCCGCACGGTCCTCCGGCTCGAGGATCGCGCTGATCTCCCCGTCGGCGCGCACCACGAGACCCGAGCTGGGCTGCGGCTCGTCGACGACCGCCGACAGGAGCGACAGGTCGGCGCGCGTCAGCGTGTGGCGCGTGAGCAGACCCAGGAGCGACTCGGGACGCAGCAGCGGCGTGTCCGCGTAGGCGACGAGGACAGGGCCGTCCGCGCCCGCCCCGAGGACGGACGCGACGGCCCCGCGCGCCGCGAGGACCGCGTCCCCCGTGCCCCGCGGCTCGCCTTGCTCGACGTAGACCACGTCCTCCCCGAGCAGCTCACGCACCGTCGGGTCGTCGGGCGAGACCACGACGACGATGCGACCCGGGTCCACGACCTTGCGCACCGTCGCGACGGCGAGCTCGACGACGGTCGCGTCCCCGAGCGGCCGGGTGAGCAGGTCGCGCGACGCGGCGTCGTGACCGGCAGCCAGGACCACCGCCGCACGCGTGGCGCGGACCGACGACGCGGCGGAGGAAGGGCTGGGCGTCCGGGGTGCCGGTCCCCCGGGCGGGCGGCGCGTCGGAGCGGGGGACGGAGCGGTCGTCGGGACGGTCGTCGGCGCGGTCATGGCGTCCTCACTGGTCGGCGCTGGCCGGCCCTGACACGAGCGGACGAACGCTTTTGTCAGGAGTCCGTACTAGTACGCTCCCGATCATAGGTCCGTCCGGAGCGTCGAGGGAACCCCGTCCTCGAGCACGGCGGTCGGGACATCCCCGGCGCGGTGGACGGCCCAGCGCACCGCCCGGGTGACAATAGGGACATGAGTGGCCCGGACCAGCCCTACCCCCTGCACGGAAGCATCGAGGTCGAGGACGCGAAGGAGATCCTCCGCAAGGCCATCCGGACGAACCGACAGTCCCGATCGGAACGGCTCCGCAAGGAAGCGGCCGTCGCCGTCGCGGACGTGATCGAGACGATCCCCGACGTCGCGGCGGCGACCTGCGTCGCGACCTACGCCGCACGCCCCACCGAGCCCGGCACCGCAGAGATGCTCGAACGGCTCGCCGCGCGCGGCGTCCGCGTGCTGCTTCCCGTGCTGGGCGCCGGGCTGCAGCGCGACTGGGCCGAGTACGGCGGCCCGGCGGACCTGCAGGTCCGCGCCCCCGGGCGCCCGCCCGAACCCGGCACCGCGCCCCTCGGCCCGGAAGCGCTCGCGCTCGCCGACGTCGTCGTCGCGCCCGCGCTCGCCGTCGACTCGCGCGGCGTCCGTCTCGGCCAGGGTGGCGGCTGGTACGACCGCGCCCTCGAGCACATCCGCCCCGGCGCGCGGGTCGTCGCCGTCGTCTTCCCCGAGGAGGTGTACGACGCCGACGACCGCCCCCTCCCCCTCGAACCGCACGACAAGACCGTCGACGCCGTCGCGACGCCCCTCGGCTGGCGCTGGCTCCCCTGAGCCCTCGCCATCGGTGCGCGCCGTCGGCTCGCGCTCGCGTCCCGGCCTTCGTGTCCTGGCGTTCGCGTTCTCAGGTCGCGTCCCTCGGGTCGGGTCCGCGGCGGGGTCGAGGTGTGCGCTCGGGCTGGCGCGCCGTCACCCTTGCCTGTCGGCTTGCGTTCCCGCGCGCGCTTCTACGCCCTTCGCACACACCTCGACCCCGCCGCTCGTCCTGCCCGTCACCGTCCGGCAGTTGTCGGTCGTGACCGGCACTGCGCGACGGTGCGGTGGCGGTCGATCGCGCACGTCGCCGTCCGACGGCGGGGCGAGGGCGGTCCTGCTCGCCGCGGCGTGGCGTCGCGAGGTAGTACCCCGGTCCCGCGAGGTCGTGCCGTGGTTGCCGAGGTAGAGCCGTGGTCGTCTGACCAGGGCTCTACCTCGCCGAACCAGAGCTCTACGTCGGCGACCAGGGCTCTATCTCGCGGTGAGCGCGCACCAGGGTGAGACGACGCCGGGAGGGGTGGGTGGGGGCGCCGCGTCGTGGTGGGTCTGGCGGGAGCCGCGAGGAACGAGCGGCGGATGGTAGACGCGGCGCCCCCGCCCACCCCGACACCCAGGGCGACCACGCGCCATCGGGCATAAGGACCGCGGTACTGCTTCGTGCTTCCGGCCCATCCCCGACCGAACGCTACGGGACGAGGATGAGCTCGTCCGTCCCGGCGTCGGCGACGGCCTCGACCGTGAAGGGCCACGCGAAGGTCTCGCCGCGGGCCCACGTGCCGAGCTGGTCGTCGTAGTGCTTCGACGCCGGGTGGCCGGACGTGCCGGTCACGGTGACCCAGGTGGAGCGGTCGAGGTCGTCGAGGTCGACGACCATGCGCATGGACGGCCCGGCGGTCACCTCGAACGAGCCTGACGCCGCGTCCCACGCCGTCGCGTTGACGATGGACGACCCGCCCGGCATGCCCACCGGGTCCGGGTTGACGTAGTCGCGGACGGGCGCCGGGATCGACTGGCCGCCGAGGACGGGGTGCTCGAGCTCGAGCTGGTGCAGCTTTCCCCAGGCCCAGTCGGTGGGGACCTTGCTCTGCTCGACGGTGAGGTCGAGGCGCGCGGAGATCAGGGCCTGGGTGAGCACCTCGTCGCGTGTCTCGACGACGCTCACGGTCTGCCGGTCGTCCCAGTACGGGTCGGTGGGGTTCTCGACGAGCCGCTGCACGACGGCGAGCCACCGGCTGCCGCCGCTCGGTCGTGCGGACTCGGGCAGCTCGTCCCAGAACGTCAGCTGGAGCAGGTTGCGCCACACGGCGGCGAAGTACGCCGCGGCGGCGGAGTCGGTGTCGGTGCGGTAGTCCCAGTCGGCGAGGAGCTCCTGGCCCTGGGCGGCGAAGTCGTCGTCGATGTCCTGGTCGAGCAGGATCGGGACGAGCGCCTCGGCGAACGGGCTGCGGTCGTCGACCTGGATGTCGTTCATGGTGTCGACGTCGATCGCCCGCCCGGCCGCGATCTCCTCCTCGAGGAGCTGGCGGATGCGCTGCGAGCGGTACCCGTAGTCCCAGTCCGTGGTGAGGAACGGTTCGAGGCCGGCGGGCAGCACGGCCTGGTTGGCGGCCACGACGAAGCCCTCGGCGGGGTCGACGACGCGCGGCATCTGGTCGCTCGGGACGTAGCCCTGCCAGTCGTAGCGCGCGTCGGAGCCGTCGCGGGGCCACGTGCCGTCGGACGGCACCGCGGAGTCCGGGACGACCTGCCGGACCGGGATCTTCCCGGGGGCCTGGTAGCCGATGTGTCCGTCCGTGGTGGCGAAGACGATGTTCTGCGCGGGCACCTCGAACAGCGCGGCGGCGGCCTGCATGTCCTCGGCGTCGGCGGCGAGGTTGAAGGCGAAGACCGCGTCGGCGGTGCGGCCGGGCTCGAGCGCGGTCCACTGGAGGGAGACGGCGTACTCGCCCAGCTGCGTGTCCGGCGCGGGGGTGTCCTCGGCCGACGCCGTCGCGGGGATGACGGTCGAGACGATCGGCCCGTGGACCGTCGAGCGGATCTCGAGCTCGACGTCGTCACCGCCCGCGACCTCGAGGGTCTCGGTGCGGATGTCGAGCGGCTCCCACGTGTCGCCGCGCAGGTACGTGTCGTCGCGCACCCGCTCGACGAAGAAGTCCGTGACGTCCGCGCCCATGTTGGTCAGGCCCCACGCGAGCTGGGCGTTGTGCCCGATGACGACGCCGGGGAACCCGGCGAACGAGAAGCCTGCGACGTCGAACGCGCAGTCCGGGCCGACCGTCGTGCAGTGCAGTCCCACCTGGGCCCAGATGCCGGGGGCGGAGAGGCCGAGGTGCGGGTCGTTCGCGAGGATCGGCTGTCCGCTGGCCGTGTGCTCGCCGGACACGACCCACGAGTTCGAGCCGGTGCCCTCGCCGCGCCCGATGAGCACGGGGACGGCGGCGAGGGCGCGGTCCGCCGACGCGACCGCGGCCTGCAGCCCGTCGGACGAGTACGTCTGCGCGACCTCCGGCGAGAGCTCGGCGGAGACGCGCTGCGGGTTCTCGAGCTCGCCCGGCTGGAGGATGGGTGCGTTGACGTCCGACGGGTACGCCGGGAAGAGCTCGGCGACGCGCGCCGGGTCCTGGAGCGTGCCGTACGCGAGCGCCCGGTCGAGCTCGTCGTCGTAGTTGCCGCGCAGGTCCCACGCCATGGCCTTGAGCCACGCGAGCGAGTCGATCGGGTCCCACGGCGCGGGGTCCGCGACGTCGACCTGCAGGCCGAGCACCGTGTACTCGAGGGCGATCTCGCTCGGGCTGCGGTTCTCGAGGTAGGCGTTGACGCCCTCGGCGTAGGCCTGGAGGTAGGCCTTCGTCTCCGGGGCGATGAGGTCCCACTCCTGCTCGGCCACCTCGCGCCAGCCGAACGTCCGCGTGACCTTGTCGGCAGCGAGAGCGTCCGGGTTGTCGCCGACGAGCTCGGTGAGGCGTCCGGACGTGACGTGCCGGCGGTAGTCCATCTCGAAGAAGCGGTCCTGCGCCTGGACGTAGCCCTGGGCACGGAAGAGGTCCTCGGGCGTGTCGGCGTAGATCTGCGGGACGCCCTGCGCGTCGCGCAGCACCGTCACCTCGGCCTCGAGCCCGCTGAGCGAGATCTCGCCACCGGTCTGCGGCAGCGGACGGCGGACGGTCGTGACGACGAGCACGGTCACCGCCACGAGCACGACGACGAGCACGGCAGCGACCGCGATGAGCACACGTCGGCCGGTCCGCCGGGCCGGGCGCGTGCCGGTCACGGTCTCAGGGTCGTCACCGGCAGGCTTCTCGACGGGTTCGTGCGCAGACACGGTGCGAGACTACCCCGGCCGGGGTCCGCGCCCGCCCGCGTATGATTGGCACTCGGAAGAATCGAGTGCCAGCGAGTGTTGACCTGGCGGCAGAGGCCTGGCCCCGTCGGGTCGCCGTCACGTGAACGAGGAGAACCCGTGCCCACCTACGCGTACACCTGCACCGCCTGCGGTCACGCCTTCGACATCCACCAGTCCTTCACGGACGAGGCCCTCACGGTCTGCCCGGAGTGCTCCGGTCGCCTGCGCAAGGTGTTCTCGCCCGTCGGCGTGACCTTCAAGGGGTCGGGGTTCTACCGGACCGACTCGCGCTCGGGCGGGAAGTCCACCTCGGCGTCCACGAGCGCGAAGAGCTCGTCGAACGGCAGCGCGAGCAGCCCGAGCACGTCCGGGTCCTCCTCGAACGGTTCCTCGGCGGGCTCCTCCTCGGCCTCGTCCTCGTCGAGCTCTGCCGCGAGCACGCCCGCCTCCTGACTCCCGCGACCGCCGCGCGGCAACCCGCCGCGCACGGTCGACCACAGGCGCGCACCACGAGGGCCCCGGCATCTGCCCGGGGAATCGTCACCGCCGTCGTCCACAAGGGCGACGGCGGTCGTGCGCGGGTCCTCGCTAGCGTCGCGGCCATGTCCTGGACCCCTCGCCCAGCTCCCGTGCCCGACGACGCCCGGGCCAGTGCCCGTGCGGTGCGCCGTCGGGCGGGGGTCCTGTGGTGGCGCCTGCGGTTCGTCGTGGCCGCGGTGTGCTGCGGCCTCGCCGCGACCGCGACCGTCTCGGCCCTGCGCCCCGAACCTCCGCCGACCGTCCCCGTCGTCGTGACCGCGCGCGAGGTCTCCGCCGGTGACGAGCTCGCCGCGGCGGACGTCCGGGTCGTCGAGGTGCCCGCCGGCCTCGCCCCCGAGGCGTTGCGGTCGCCCGACGAGGCCGTCGGCCGGTCCGCGTCCGTCCGCATCGCGCCGGGGACCGCTCTCCAGGAGTCGCTCGTCGCGGCGGGCGACCTCGTCTCCGCCGCACCGCCGGGAACCGTCGTGGCACCCGTGCGGCTCGACCCCGGGGTCAGCGGGCTGCTCGCGGCGGGCGACCGGGTGGACCTGCTCGTCGCGTCCCCCGCCACCGGCCTCACGGGGGTGGCCGGCGAGCCGGCGGCGGCCGACGGCGCAGACCCCTACCTCGCGCGCGGCGCGGTCGTCGTGCCCGGCCGGCCGGACGAGTCGGCCTCGGGTGGACTGCTCGGCTCCCCCGCCACGACCGGCGAGCAGACCACGCTCGTCGCCGTGCTCCCCGAGGAGGCGGAGCGGCTCGCCGCCGTGGCGGGCTGGGGCCAGGTGACGGCGGTCCTCGTCCCCTGACCCGCACCCGGCCGTGGCCGGCACCCGTCCGTGGGCCCGGAACCGCTGTTGCCGTCCGTGCGTGGCGTTGGGAGGATCTGCCCTGCACCAGATGCACTGACGTGGCGCCGCCGCCACGCGGACCACAGACGTGAAGGGGATCTACCGGATGAGTGTGCTCAACGGGTTCAAGGAGTTCGTGCTGCGCGGGAACGCGATCGACCTCGCGGTCGGCGTGGTCATCGGCGCCGCGTTCACCTCGATCGTCACCGCGATCGTCGACGGCCTGATCAGCCCGCTCATCGCGATGATCTTCGGCAAGCCGGACATCTCGAACATGTGGGAGATCGGCCCGATCAACGAGGCGACGATCAACATGGGCCTGATCCTCAACGCGATCCTGCAGTTCCTCCTCGTCGCCGTCGCGATCTACTTCGTCATCGTGCTGCCGATGAACCACCTCGCCGCACGCCGCAAGCAGGACGTCGAGCCCGAACCGGAGGCCCCGGCGGAGGACGTCCGCGTCCTTCAGGAGATCCGCGACCTGCTCGCCGCGCAGGCCGGTGCAGCAGGCCACGGACCGGGCGCGTCCGGCGCAGGGCCGGCCGGCGGTACCCTCGGCGGTCCCACCGACCGGCTCTGACGACCAGGACGGAGCGCCCCGGTCAGTGCTTCCCGTAGTGCGGAGGCACGTCCCGCAGCAGGCGGTCGTCGTTCTGCCCGTTCCCGCCGCCGTCGCTCGTCGCGGGATCTCCCCAGCCGCCCGGGCGCTCGTCGTCGCTCACGCCAGGGACCGCCGTCGTCTCCGTGCCGCGGCGCACCGCACGGCGCGGACGCCGCGTGACGGGACGTGACGGCGTCGGCTCCGGGGCGGTGTCGTCGTGCCGGGCGGAAGTCACGGGACCATCGTCGCACCACGCCGGACCGCCCGACCAACGCGTCAGGGCCACAGGTCATCCCCGTGACGCGTCACCCTGACACCGTCGCGGCGGCTGCGCGGTGAGAGACCTCAGAGGTCGTCGTCGCCGTGGTCGGCGTCGTCGTCGAGCACCGGCACGACGACGATCCGGTCACCGCCGCCCGTCTGGGCCACGCCCCCGGTCTCCGGTAGGCGAGCGTCCCGCACCCCCTGCACGACGCGCCGGATGCGCTCGGCCTCCTTGGCGGGGTCGAGGAACGCGGCTGCCGACCACACCTGCGCGACCGTCCAGCCGATCCGTTCGAGCCGCTCGGCGGTCTGCCGGTCGCGCACGCGGACGCTGCGCTCGGCGACGTACGCGGTGTCGTCGGTGAGGACGGCGACGAGCAGCTCCCCCGGCAGGTCGGGGTGCCCGACGACCAGGGGGATCCGGTCGCCGTCGCCGACGCCGTAGTCGGTCTCGACGACGAGGCCCGCGCGCCAGAGGCGCTCGGCGAGGTCGAGCACGAGCCGGTCAGGGGTGCCGCCCACGTCGACCCCGTTGCCGAGCGTGACCTGGTCGGCCACGCCGCTGCGCTGCTCTGCGAGGTCGAGCACCTCGGCGAGGAGCTTCGCGCCGCCGCCGCGCAGGCGCTCGGGGTCGAGGTCGGCCGCGGCGAAGCAGGACACGACGTGGAGGCGTCGGCGCGACGCCCCGACGGTGTCGAGCAGCATCGCCTCGCTGCCGGGCGTGTTGAGGATGCCGAAGCGGTGCAGCACGCGTCCGTGCGGCGTCCGCCCGAAGCCGACGGACAGGACGATCGTGTCGCGCACGAGCCCTGCGACGCCCGAGACGTCCGCGACCACGACGGGCTCGGGCCGCGACGCGGCGAAGAACCCGGCGAGCGCCGGGTTCTGCCGCACCTCGACGAGCAGCGCCTCGCGGATGCGGTCGGCGTGCAGCGGCGTGACGGTGACGATCGCGAGCGACTCGTCGGGCCGGGTCAGCGCGTGCTCGATCGCGACCTCCACGACGCGGTCCACCTCGACCTGCGTGCTCTCGACCGCCCCGGACGTCGGGTCGGGCATCCCGGCCCCGTCCACGACGTCGAGCTGGACGAGCGCCTCTGCCCGGGGCAGGGGGGCGGGTCGCAGGATGCCGGCGTAGCCGTGCTCGGCGAGGAACGTCGTGACGTACGGGTCCCGCCGCGAGCCGTCGGCGAGGAGGGTCACGGTCGGCAGCAGGTCGGCGAGGTCGCGGACGGTCGACGACGACGACGCCCGCGGGTCGCCGACGGCGACGACCTGGCGCCCGCGCGCGAGCGCCGAGAGGACGAGCTCGACGGGCGCGTGCTCGATCGCGTCGAGCACGACGAGGTCCACGGTGCGGGTGGGCGGCAGCAGGTGCGGCACGAGCGTGGGCGTCGCCACGACGACCGGCCGCAGGCGGCGCAGCACGTCGGGGTGCTTCTCCGCGGTCTCGCGCAGGCTGACGAGCCGCCCCTCGAGCAGCTCGGTGAAGAGGTCCTCGGCCTCGTCACGGTGCTCGCGCATCGCCGTGGCGAGGTGCTCGCGGACCGCGGCGCGCACGGGGGCCGCGAGCGACGCGACGTGCGCGCGGTCGAGCTCGCGGAAGCGCCGGGCGAGCGCGTCGAGCCCGGCGCCGTCCTGTCCGGCGAGCGCGTGGTCCTGGGTGAGGATCTGCTCGAACACCGAGCTCCACCACGCGAGCTCGAGCTCGGGACCGACGAGGTCGGTCTCCACGCGCCGCTCGGCGAGGTCGGCGAGGAGGTCGTCGAGACCGGCCGCGGAGAGCCGGCGCAGCACCGCGGTGCGGGCGGGGAGCCGGTCGAGCGACTCCGTGTCCTCGGCGAGCGTGTCGAGCCGCGCGGCGAGGTCGACGAGCGGCAGGTCGAGCAGCCCGGCGCCCTGCGGCGTGCCCGCGAGGACCGGCTCGATCTCCTCGACGTCGATGCGCACGGCCTCGTGCGTGTCCTCGATCGCCGCGAGGCCCTCGGGCAGGCGTGGCCAGCCGCCACCGGGTGCCTGCGTCTGCCAGACCGCCCGCTGCGCCTGGACCTCGACGAGGGCGGCGTGCAGGTCCGGGACCCGGACGCCGGGCCGGACCATGTCCCGCGCCTGGCGGCGCAGCCGGCGGCGCGCGAACCATCCCATGTCGACGCCGTGCGCGTCGCGCCACTGGCGGGTCGCTGTCGCCTCGACCATGTCCTGGGCGGTGCGCTCGAAGATCATCGGCTGGAACACGTCGAGCGTGCCGCGCATGCCGCCGAGCATGCGGAGCTGGTCCCCCCACTGGCGCAGCGTCGTGGCGGGCGTGAGGCCGGTGACCTCGGCGACCCGCTCGACCTCTGCCCGCAGCTGCGGGAGCGTGTGCGTCCGCACGCGCTCGACGCGCACGAGCACGTCGTGCGCCTCCTGCCGGGTCGTGAGGTTCGCCCCGTACCAGGGGGTCGACGTCGCGCGCGTCGTGAACGCCCCCAGCTCGGCGGCGTCGCGCAGGTCGTCGGCGAGCTGGTCGCGCTGCGGCCCGACGGCGAGCACGACCTCGGGCGCCAGGCGCACCCTCGTGTCGGGGGCGGGCCGCTGCGCGACGATGCGCGCGAGGGCCTGCAGCGCGTCGTAGGCCGAGACGTTCCACGGCTCGCGGACCAGGTGCAGCGCCTCGATGTACCCGGCGAGCCGTGCACGGGAGCCGAGCAGGGCGTCGCGCGTGCGCTCGACCGCGTCGTCGTCCGCGGGCTCCGGCTCGCTCGCCATCGCGGACAGCAGGCGGTGGGAGACCGTCGCCCGCCACGTGGGGTCGGGCGCGACGTCGAGCACGAGACCGCCCAGCCCGAGGCTCTCGAGGCGCGCGACGAGCGCGTCCGCGGCGCGACGGTGACCCGGGACGTACAGGACCTGGCGACCGCTCGCCGCGGCCTCGGCGACGACGGCGGCGAGCGTCCCGGCGACGTCGGACCCGGCGGGCGCGTCCACGAACAGGTGGGAGCCGCTCGCGAGCGCGTCGACGACGTGGCGCTGGGACGGGTCGAGGTCGCCCACTCCGCGCTCGAGCTCGGGGTCCGCGTCGCCGACGCGCGGGCGGGGCAGCTCGCGCCGCACGGTCGCGGCGACGTCCTCGTCCCCCGCGAGCGCGGCGACGATCTCGTGCCGTTCGAGGCCTGCGACGAGCTCGTCGAGGTCGTCGACGAGGACCTGGCCG
Organism: Cellulosimicrobium sp. PMB13; assembly: GCF_051294865.1. Taxonomy (NCBI): domain Bacteria; kingdom Bacillati; phylum Actinomycetota; class Actinomycetes; order Micrococcales; family Promicromonosporaceae; genus Cellulosimicrobium; species Cellulosimicrobium sp. PMB13. The sequence continues at coordinate 4,384,286 of NZ_CP145910.1, forward strand.
GGGTGCACGAACGTGCCGGCGAGCACCCGGTGCGTGAGGCCGAAGTCGCCCAGGACGGCGCGGCCGAGCGCCGCGATGCGGTCCGTCGCGTCGCCGGGGTCGAACCCGGCGCCGGTGAAGGTGCTGCGTGCGAGCGTCACCGGGTCGAGCAGCGCACCGTGCGCGCGCAGCGTGCGGGCGAGGAGCGGGTTGATCTCGGCGGTCGGCTCGAGCGTGAGCTCGTAGTCCGTCTCGCCGTCGCCGCGCGGCGTGACGGTCAGCGGTCGCAGGAGGACGGGGGCCCGGACGGTGCGCACGCCCGCGTCCGCGGGGTCCTCGGTCGAGGCGTCCGTGCCGGGCTCCCCGTCCGCTGCGCGGGCTTCGCTCGGGTCGTCGTCGTGCGCCGGCAGGACTGCGGGGTGCCCGTCGTCGGACGTCTCGCCGGGCACGGCGTCGGTCACGTCCGCCGGGTCCGGCGCGACCTCGATGGTCGCGGTCACAGGCCGTGACGCGCGGCCGGCGACGCGAGCGAGCGCACCGACGTCGTCGGCCGGCCGGGAGGCCGCCGGCTCGCTCTCGGTCCAGGTCGCGACACCGATCGCGAGGTACGTGGGCGCGACGCCGTAGCGCTGGGCGTGCTCGGCGGCGCGGACCACGACGGCGCGAGCGCGACGCCGCGCCGCAGGGAGCGAGCCGCCCTCCCGGAAGAGGTTGGACAGCCGGGTCGGTCGGCCGGCGAAGAGCTGCGCGACGCCGGACGGGTGGGCGGCGGTGAGGTCGACGACGGCGTCGCCGAGGAGCGAGATGTCGGCGAGCGAAGAGCCGCCGGCGAGCTCGACGAGGCCGGCCCGCCACCGGGCGACGGCCTCGTCGACGAGTTCGGCGGTCGTGGGCGGGCGCACGAGCACGGGACGCGGTGGTGTCGCCTCGTCGTCGGCGTCCGGCGGCGTGCCGGCGGGGTCGGTGGGCAGCCGAGCAGGATCGGCCACGCTCCGGGCGGCTGAGCTGGTGCGGGCTGCGGCATTCACCCTCTGACGCTAACCGTGCCGGCGCGGCGCCCGGCCGAGGCACGCCGGGGAAGGTTCCTCCGGGCACGCGACCTCGGGGCGCACGACGACGCCGTGCCGGCGCTGCGACGAGGCCGAATCGCCCGCCGTGCCGACCCGGACGGTCGTCCGGTCGACTTCCTGGAGAAGCCCTGGGAAATGCCCAGGACGGCGTTCTCCCGGAGTAATGCAAAGAGCCCCGGACCATCGGTCCGGGGCTCTGCCCTCCGGCTCGTGGGCCGGGACGTGGAAACGGAGCGCACCGCGCAGGGGGCAGGCGATGCGCTCCGTCGGGCACTAGTTTGCACGCTTCACGGGAGCGCGTCAACTCGCCTCCGGGTGAAGCCGCGGGACGCGCCGCGATTCACCCCGAACGGCTCAGATGACATCTGGACGACCGTCCATGTCCGGCGCAGGAATCGGTCGGTCAGAACCGCACGACCGCACGTCCCCGCAGCGTTCCGTCCCATAGCCTGCCGTACGCCGCGGGGGCGTCGTCGACGCTGAAGACCTCGGTGTGGACGGTCAGACGACCCTGCCGGGCGAGCTCCAGGACCTCGAACAGCTCCTGTCGGTAGCCCCAGTACGGCACGAGGAACGACGCCTCGTACGGGGACTGGAAGAACCCCACCTTCGCGGACGGCGAGCCGTGCCCGATCCCGACGAGCGTGAAGTCCCCGCCGACGCCGAGCAGCTGCTGACCGAGGTCGATGGTCGGCTGGACGCCGGCGAAGTCGACGACGAGGTCGGCGCCTCGGCCACCGGTCAGGTCCTTGACCGCCTCGACGGCGGACGCGTCCGACATCAGGGCATGGTCGGCGCCCACCTCGCGCGCCAGGGCCAGCTTCTCCTCGGTCACGTCGAGGGCGACGACCTGGGCACCGCTCAGGGCCTTGAGGATCTGCACGCCGACGTGGCCGAGGCCGCCCACGCCGAGCACGACCGCCGTCGTGCCGGCCGTGAGCTTCGGCAGCGAGCGCTTGATCGCGTGGTAGGGCGTGAGGCCGGCGTCCGTGAGGGGCGCGGCCTGGACGGGGTCGAGGTCGCCGATCGGCACAAGGTGGCGGGGCGAGTCGACGATCATGTACTCGGCCATCGCGCCGGGGGCACCCAGTCCGGGCGGGGCGATGCCCAGCTCGGCCGCCCGCAGGCAGTAGTTCTCCTGGCCTGCGGCGCACCGCTGGCACACGCCGCAGCCCCACGGCCCGTAGACCGCGGCCGCGGTCCCGACGAGACCCGGGTCCACGCCCGCGCCGACCGCCTCGACAACGCCGACCCCCTCGTGGCCGAGGGTGAGCGGCAGCCCGTAGGCGTACTCGTCCGCGGGCTGCTCCATGACGAAGACGTCGGAGTGGCACAGGCCCGCGGCCGAGACCTTGAGCAGCACCTCCCCCGGCTTCGGCTCAGGGGTCTCGATCTCCACGACCTCGGGTCGTGCGCCGATCTCTCGGTACTGGACGGCCTTCATGGCCACTCCTCTCGCCTGGCTGTGCTGCTGTCGCCGGGCGGCCCACCGAGGGGACGGTTCGGGGACCGCCCGGCCCTCCCACCATAAACCTGAACACGCGTCTAGGTTTAGGGACGTTGGTCACACGTCGTCCGCCGACACACGATCTCCTCCTTCCGACACGTCCCGGTCACCTGCGCCCGCGGGCGTGCCCACACCGCGTGGCTACCCTGGAAGGACGCCCGCATCCGACGCCGGACCGCGGAGCGCCCGGCGCACGCGCCGGCCGGAGGAGAGCGGGCGAGACCAGCCACCCGACTCGAAAGCGCGGACGACAGACGACGTGACGACCTCCCCCAGCACCCGCCCCTCCCCGGGCGTGCCCGACGGCGCGCCCGAGGCGCCCGACGAGAAGGCTCCCGAGGCGCCGAAGCTCTCGCTCACGCAGATGATCGCGAGCGCCCTCGCCGCCGTGAGCACGACGGTGCTGCTCTCGTACTTCGGGATCGCCGGGACGATCATCGGGGCCGGAGCCGCGAGCGTCATCACCGTCGTGGCGAACTACGCGTACACGCGGTCGATCCAGAAGACCCACGAGCAGCTCAAGCCCGTCGTGAGCCATCTCGCGCCGCGAGCCCGTGGCGGGACGGCGAGGCTGCCGGCGGTCCCGCGCGGCGACGACACGCAGCCGCTCCACCGGCCGCGCACCGACGCGGCCGACGACACGGCGACCGCCGTGCCGCGCGGGAGCGTCCCGGCCGACGACGCAGGCACCTCCTCGGTCACGGTGACGGCCGGTGCGCCGCCCCGGACCGAGGACGACGCCGGGTCGCCCGACGACGACGCGCGCCCCGGCCCGTGGTTCCGCCTCATCGACCGCTACGGGACGGGCAAGGTGCTCGCGGTCTCCGCCGCAGCGCTGTTCGTCGTCGTCATGGGCGTCGTGCTCGTCGTCGAGCTCGCGATCGGCAAGCCGATCTCCGACGCCGTGCGGGGGCAGGAGGGGTCGGGCACGTCGATCAGCCGGACGACCACCGCGGACGACGAGGGCACCGGGACGGGCACCGTCACGCCGTCGCAGGAGCTGCCCGACGGCGGCACCACGACGCCGACACCCGACCCGGCCGCGCCCACCGACGACGCGACCGAGCTCCCGACGGACGAGCCCTCGGACGCACCGACCGAGGTCCCGACCGACGAGCCCACCGATCCGGCGACGCCGACGCCGGAGCCCACGGAGCCGACGACTCCTGGCACCGGTGAGACCGGTGGCACGGACCCGACGGGTGGCGGGACGGGGACCGGCGGCACGGAGACGGGAGCCGATGCCGGCTCGACGGGCGGTCCCGGCGGTTCGTCCGGTGGCACAGGGACCGGCGGGACGACGGGCAGCTCGGCCGAGCCGGCTCCGGCGACGTCGGGCGCACCCGGCGCGTAGCCCTTCCGCGGACTCTCGGCGTCGAGCAGCATGGCCCTCATGGCCCGACGACGCATCTCGACCTGGTCCGTTCCCACCGCTTCGGCAGCAGCGGCGCTCGTCGCGCTGGCGATGCTCCTGACGGCCTGCGACGGCGGGGCTGGCGGCGGCGTCCCCGACCGGGGACCGGACGTGACGGGCGTCGTCGAGCGCACCGGGACCCGCGCCGTCCTGACGGAGCCGTCGGACGACTACTTCGACGGCATGGGCCTGGTGTCGGCGGAGACGTCGTTCGTGGGCGCGGACGGCGAGCCGATCGAGTCCGACGGTCTCGCGTCGGGGGACGAGGTCGAGGTGTGGGTCGTCGACGCCTGCGCGGAGTCGTTCCCCGTGCAGTGCGACGTGGTCACCGTGCGGGTCGTCGGCTGACGACAGCCGTTCCGGCTCACGCCTCCCGGTCGTCGGGCGGGAGCATCGGCCAGTCGGCCGGCGGGTCCTCGCCGACGCGGCCGTCGATCGCCTCGCGGAGCAGGTCCATGTGACCGGTGTGCCGCCCGTACTCCTCGATCATGTCGTGCAGGTGGCGCCGCACCGTGGGGCGGGCGTCGCCGAACTCCAGGTGCCCCGGCTGGTCCAGACCGCCGTCGGCCACGAGCTCGCGCAGCCGGACGCGCGATCTCCCGACGGCGGCCTCCCACAGCCCGTACACCTGCTCGGCCGTCTCGTCGGGGTCGACCGTGAACTGCCAGCGCGCGACGTCCTCCTCGGGCACCGAGAGGAACGTGACCGGGGGCCTCCCCGACATGCGCCAGCAGAACACGTCGTCCTCGCAGACGGCGAGGTGCTTGAGCAGGCCGCCGACGGTCAGCTCGGACGTCGGGACCGCGCGGGCCCGGAGCTGCTCCACGTCGAGGCCGTCGGCCTTCCAGCGGAACGTGGCACGGAGCCGTTCGAGGGTCCCGACGAGATGCTCGACGTCGGTGCCGGCGAGCGGCGGTTCCCAGGAGGGGTCGGTCATGGCACGTCCTTGGTCTCGACGATGTGACCTGCCTCACGGTACGCCGGGCCACCGACGAGCCCGGGTCGTGGCCTCCGGGCCGCCGGGCCCGCCGGAACGACGCGCCGGGCTCAGTCCGCGCCGTCGGCGCCGAGCGCGTCGGTGAGCAGCCCGACCAGGGCCTCGAGCTGCACGTCCTTGGCCGACGTGGAGTCGTCGTCCGACGCCCCGTCCAGCGCCCGGGCGGCCAGCCCGGACTTGCTGTCGATGAGCTCGGCGATGCTGGCGTCGATGGTCTGGGCCGCGATGATCCGCCAGGCCGTGACGGGCTCGTCCTGGCCGATCCGGTGGACGCGGTCGATGGCCTGGGTCTGCTCGGCGTCGGTCCAGGACAGCTCGGCCAGCACGAGGTTGGACGCGACCTGGAGGTTCAGCCCCACGCCCGCGGCCGTCAGGGAGCAGACCGCGACCGACACGTCCGGGTCGTTCACGAACGCGTCGATGTTCTTCTCGCGCACCTTCGGCGTCTGGTCGCCGCGGATCGAGGCGTAGCGGATCCCACGCTGGGCGAAGGTCTGCTCGGCCTCGTCCATGACGTCGACGTGCTTGGCGAAGAACACGACCTTGCCGACGTTGCGCGCGAGCTGCGCGGCGTAGTCGGCAGCCGGCCCGGCCTTGGCCTGGCCGATCCGGCGGACCATCGTGAACACGTTCTCGCCGCCGGTCTTCGAGCTCGAGTCCTTGAGCTCCGCGGCCGCCACGCGGCGGGCGAGGTCGAGGTCGATCTCTCCGCCGACCGTCTCGGCGGCGCCGTCGCCGGCGCGCGCCGCCACGGCGGACCGGTAGCGGTCGGCCAGTCGGCGCGCGAGCGCGGCCTCGGCGGCACGGATCGAGCGGCCGGCCGCGCCGTCGAGCTCGACCGGCAGGTCGGCCACGCGGCGTGCGGGGATGTCGGCCACGACGTCGACCTTGCGACGACGCACGATGCCCATGTCGATCACGGCGGACCGGGCGGCGGCGTAGAAGCCCCGGTCCGCCGGGGTCAGGCCGGTGTCCTCCAGGGCGGTCATCAGCTTGCCGACCGGCTTCGTCTCGTCGATCCAGCCGAGGAACTGCCAGATCGCCCGGAAGTCCTCGATGTCGTTGATGAGCGGGGTGCCGGTGAGCGCCATGAGGAGCGGCCGCGCGGTGCGGGCGCGGATCCGCTCGGAGAGCGCGAGGACGTGCTGGGACCGTTGCGATCCCTTGTTCTTGATGAAGTGCGCCTCGTCCACGACCATGCCGCGGAAGCCGAGGTCGCCGAGCCAGCCGACGTGCCGGTCCAGGATCTCGTAGTTGACGATGACGACGTCCGCGAACGCGTCCACCTTGTCGCCGTCGCCGTGGACGACCGTGGCGCGGCGCAACGGCGTCCACATCCCGACCTCGTGCGCCCAGTTCGTCTTGACGACGTTGGGTACCACGACGAGCAGCGGGAACGCGTCGGCCGCCTGGGCTGCGAGCAGCGCCTGGGCGGTCTTGCCGAGCCCGGGCTCGTCGGCGAGGAGGAAGGTGCGGTGGCCGCGGGCGGTCGCCGCGACGACCTGAGCCTGGTGCGGCATGAGCTCGCGACCGAACGACGCCGACAGCGAGCGGGCCTCGGGAAGCGCCATGCACGCGGGCGCGCCGGGGCCGGCCTGCTCGAAGGATCGGAAGAGCGGTTCGAGCAGCTCCCAGCCGGCCAGTCGCCGAGCCCGCGCGGCCGTACGCTCGGCCGCGGCCTCGAAGTCCGGGGCGAGGAACGGGTTGGCGAGCTGACGCGAGATCACGGACCGGGGCACCACGCGCTTCTCGACGGCGGGTGCCTGCGCGGTCGGCGCGACCGGCGCGGCCGGTGCGGGCTCCTCCGGGGGCTCGAGTCCGCCGGCGCGCATCACGGTGGCCTTGTACTCGCGTGCCGCGTCGGAGAGCCGGGCGTCCTCGCCGAGGAGGGTGAGCAGCGTGGTGTCACGGACGGCGATCTTGGCCAGCAGCGTCGCGACGCCGTCGAGCCGCTTGAGCTCCTGGTCGCGCTTGCCCGCGCTCAGGGAGGCGTCGGCCATGACCCGGGCGCGCTCCTCGCGCACGAGCAGCGCGACGACCTGGAACTGGGTGCGCACCGCGGGGCGCGTCGGCGGTCGCCGGACCGCGCCGTCGAGATCACGCGCGATCCCGGCGAGCACCGGGATGATCCCCTTCTCGGAGGGGCGCGGCGCGCGACGGCGCTCGGTACCGGGGTCAGGGCGCGCGCGACCGGACCGTCGCTGGCCTGTTCGAGCCACGTCTCCTCCTTCGTTCCATTCTCCCACCGACCCTGGCGAGCACGCCGGGTCGCGACCTGCCCGGAGGACAGGGCGGGTGCCGTGTCGTCTCGCACCGTCTCCGGACGACCACCGCCTGCGCGCGACCTACGAGAGCGCGCGTACGCGTCCAGGCGGCGACGGACGCCGCTCGACCGGCCGCGACGGCGGGCTCTGCCGCAGCCCTCTCTCGTCGCGCCACGGACGACCCGCAGCACGAGACGGCCACCGACCGCCACGCTCACCAGCAGGACGACGGCGCCTCGACGCCTCCTGCGCCTCGCCTCCGAGATGCCTCGGGACGAGCACTACCGTGGAAAGCACCCACGCTGTGCGCCTGGCCAGATTCGAACTGGCGACACCCGCTTTAGGAGAGCGGTGCTCTATCCCCTGAGCTACAGGCGCGAAGCCCCGGGGGGCGGGGCCGCAGCACAGCCTAGCCGCCAGGGGCCGTCCGACGCGAAGCGCGCCACGCGCCGTCGGGCACGTGCCGGGCGTGCCGCGCCGCGCGAGGATGGGCGCGTGACCCTCGAGCCCTCCTCCCCGCGGAAGATCGTCCTCGACTGCGACCCCGGCCACGACGACGCCGTCGCGATGCTGCTCGCGCACGGCTCCCCCGCGATCGACCTCGTCGCGGTGACGACCGTCGCGGGCAACCAGACGCTCGAGAAGGTGACGCGCAACGCGCTGTCCGTCGCCGAGGTCGCGGGGATCCACGTGCCGATCGCCGCGGGCTGCGACCGCCCGCTCGTCCGGCCGCGGATCGTCGCGCCGGACATCCACGGCGACTCGGGCATGGACGGGCCGGTCCTGCCCGCCCCGCGCCGCGCCGTCTACCCGCGGCACGCCGTCGACCTGATCATCGAGACGGTCCTCGCGGCGGAGCCCGGCGAGATCACGCTCGTGCCCGTCGGTCCGCTGACCAACATCGCGACGGCCGCGCGCAAGGAGCCGCGCATCGTGCCACGCGTCCGTGAGGTCGTGATGATGGGCGGCGCGTTCCACGGCGGGAACCGCACACCCACGGCGGAGTTCAACGTGCTCGCCGACCCGGAGGCCGCGCACGTCGTGCTCAACGAGGCGTGGCCCGTGACGATGGTCGGTCTCGACCTCACGCACCAGGCCGTCGCGACCCCCGACGTCCGCGTCCGCATCGCGGGCCTCGGCACCGCGCCGTCGCGCTTCGTCGGCGAGCTGCTCGACTTCTACGGCGGCACCTACCGCGCGACCCAGGACTTCCCGCACCCGCCGGTGCACGACCCGTGCGCCGTCGCGTACGTGGCGGACCCGGACGTCATGACGACGCGCCGCGCGCCGGTCGACGTCGAGCTCACCGGCACCCTCACCACCGGCATGACCGTCGTCGACCTGCGCGGCGACGAACCCGCCGAGTGCCGCACCCAGGTCGCCGTCACGCTCGACCACGACCGCTTCTGGACCCAGGTCGTCGACGCCCTCCGCCGCATCGGCGACCCCGGCTGACGCTGTGGGCATGAATTGGGCCCGGTTCCGCGGCGGAAACCGAGCCCACTTCATGCCCACAGCGAAGCCGTCAGCCCAGCACGGCCTTGAGGAACTCCTGCGTGCGCTCGTGCGTCGGGTTCGTGAACATCGTCTCGGGGTGCGCCTCCTCGATGATGTGCCCGTGGTCGAACATGAGCACGCGGTTCGACACGTCGCGCGCGAACTGCATCTCGTGCGTCACGAGCAGCATCGTGATGTCCGTCGTCTCGGCGATCTCCCGCAGCACACCGAGCACGTCGGCGACGATCTCGGGGTCGAGCGCGGACGTGACCTCGTCGAGCAAGAGGATCTCCGGGTCCATCGCGAGCGCCCGCGCGATGGCGACGCGCTGCTGCTGGCCACCCGAGAGCTGGTTGGTCCGGAAGTCGCGCTTGTCCGACATCCCGACCTGCTCGAGCAGCTGCTCCGCCCGGGCGATCGCCGCGGCCTTCGGCTGCTTGAGCACGTGGACGGGCGCCTCGATGATGTTCTCGAGCACGGTCATGTTCGGGAACAGGTTGAACTGCTGGAAGACCATCCCGACGCGGTTGCGCACGACGCGCCGCCGCTTCTCGGGCACCTCGACCCGCTTCTCGCCGCGGTACTCGTGCGTGTACGGGTCGCCGTCGATGAGGAGGAGCCCCCCGTCCGACTCCTCCAGGGTCATGAGCAGGCGCAGGATCGTCGTCTTGCCGGAGCCCGACGGGCCGATGAGCGTCACGCGGTCACCCTTGGCGACGCTGAAGCTCAGCCCGTCGAGCACGACGTTGTCGCCGAACCGCTTGACGACGTCGCGGAACTCGATCGCGGGGGTGGTGCCCTGGGTGGTCGACACGCTGTCCTCCGGGGATGTCGCTGAGTCGGTCAGGGGGTCGGTCACAGGGTCGATCACGTCAGGCAAGGCGCCTCTCCATCCGTCGTACGAGGAGCGAGGTCGGGTAGCTCGCCGCCAGGAAGATCAGGCCGACCAGGGTGAGCGGCTCGATGTAGGAGAACGTGTTGGCTCCGTAGTTCTGCGCCGCGGCGAACATCTCGACCACGTAGATGGCGAACAGGAACGGTGTCTCCTTGAACATGGAGATCGCGTAGTTGCCGAGGCCGGGCAGCGTCTTGCGGATCGCCTGCGGCAGCACGACGGCGCGCCACGTGCGCCCGCGCGGCAGGTTGAGGGCGGTGGCCGCCTCCCACTGGCCGCGAGGCACCGCGTCGATGCCGGCGCGGTAGACCTCCGACATGTACGTCGCGTAGTGCACGCCCAGCACCGCGCACCCGATGGCGAGGGTCGGGACGGTGGGCAGCAGCAGCGCGGCGAACACGAGCTGCACGAGCAGCGGCGTCGACCGGATGAACTCGACGACGACGCCGACGGGCACGGTCACCCAGCGCGAGCCGGACCGCCGCACGAGGGCGACGAGCAGACCGAGCACCGAGGCGATCGCCATGCCGACGACCGTCGCCACCAGCGTGATCTTGAAGCCCTCGAGGAGTGCGGGCAGCACCTCCCAGGCGCGTTCCCAGCTCCAGATGTCGCTCATGCCGCACCTGCCTTCGCCGTCGTGGGGACCGGGGCGAGCCGCAGCACCTCGCGCAGGCTCGGACCGGCGCCGAGCCGGTTCTTCGCGCGCACCTCGAGCGCGTTCATCCCGAGCGTCAGCAGGTAGGCGATCGCGAAGTACACGAGCAGGCCGACCGAGTAGGAGAACACGGTGTCCTGCGTGGTGCGGCGCAGCTGGTCGGTGAAGAAGTTCACGTCGTGGAGGAAGATGTAGGTCGCCAGCGCCGAGCCCTTGAGAAGCTGGATCAGCAGGTTCGTGAGCATCGGGATCATCAGGGCCCACGCCTGCGGGAAGATCACGCGCCGGATGCGGTGGACCGGGCCCAGGTTGAGCGCCGTGGACGCCTCCCACTGCCCCACCGGGACGGAGTTGATCGAGCCCCGGACCACCTCGGCGCCGTACGCGCCGTAGTTGAGGCCGAGCGCGACGATCCCGACCGCCAGCGACTCCATCTTGAAGCCGAAGACCGGCAGCACGAAGAAGAGCCAGAAGAACTGGACCACGAGGGACGTCCCGCGGAAGAACTCCACGACGACCCGGGAGGGCCCGCGCACCCACACGGAGCGGGTGCGCGAGCCGAACCCGAGCAGCAGGGCGACGACCATCGCGAGGACCGCGCCGCCGACCGTCAGCTGCAGGGTGACGAGGACACTCTCACCGAGCTGCGGGAGCCGGTCGAGAAGTGTCTGGATGTCGTCGGACATCGGGTCAGGAGTCCAGACCCAGCTCCGGGCCGAGCTCGTCGGCGATCGCCTCGAGGTCGCCCTCGCAGAGCATCTCGGCGGTCAGCCCCTCGACGGGACGCTCGGCCTCGGTGAACCCGAACGGGCCGAGGACGTCCTCGTACCTCTCCGGGTCGGAGACGATCTCCTGGAGCTTCTCGTTGTAGGCGTCGAGCAGCTCGGAGTCGGCCTGACGGAACACCGTGGCGCCCGCGCCGATCTGCGGCACGCCGTCGATCACGGCGACGAAGGCCTCGGTCGCCTCCACCGGGGCGTCCGACCGCTCCGCGAGCGCGCGCAGCGAGATCCCGGTGAGCGCGAACGCGTCCGCGCGACCGGACACGACGGCGTCCAGGCCGTCCTGCGGGCTGCCGACCTGGATGGTCTCCACGCCGGTGTCCTCGGCGTAGCCGGCCTCGATGGCGCCGCCCATCACCGCGAGGGTGACGCCGGCGTCGACGGCGGACTGCCAGTCGTCGAGGGCGTCGGGGTTGCCCTCGGGCACGAGGAACGCCGTCGTGTACATGATCTCGGGCTCGCTGAACGCGGCCTGTTCGCAGCGGTCCGGCAGGATCGACATCCCCGCGCTGATCGAGTCGAAGCGGTCGGCGTTCAGGCCCGGGATGAGGGAGTTCCACTCCGTGAGCGTGCCCTCGACGGTGTCGATGCCGAGCTCGGAGTAGATCGCCTCGTTGAGGGCGACGGCCGCGCCGGTGAGCTCGCCGCCGTCGTCCTGGAAGCTGTACGGCTCCTCGCCGGCGAACCCGACCGTGATGGACCCGCTCTCCTGGAGCTCCGCGAGGGTGCCGCTGCCGCCCTCGGCCGTCTCGCCGCCGGTGCCGTTCCCGCCCCCGGAGTCGACGCTCGAGCAGGCGGTGGTGACGGCGAGGAGGCCGACGGCGCTCGCGGAGAGGAGCGCGCGGCGTCGGGTCGCGGTGGATCGCGTGGAAGTCATGGTTCCCTTCGTGCCCGTCGGACGCGTGGCGCGGCGGACGGTCGTGGGTGGCTGGACGATCGAACACGCTAACGCGATGTCGACCATTCGACAATCCGCTCGTCGGACTGTCAGATTGTCTACAATCAGACACGGCCACCATGCACGGTGTCCGTCAGGGCGTCACCGGCGCTCGTTCCAGGGCAGCCCGGAACCTCGCTGACCTGCACCGACGCTCGCCGCGCGATCACCGGGCCGCGGACGTCTCGGCGGCTCGACCGCAGGCCGCGCTCCGGCCTCCGACAGGGGATGATGTGATACCGGATCGTGACCTCGACCGTCCCGCACGCACACCCGGTCCGGCGGGCCCACCACCCCACGACCTCAGAGAAGGAGAGCCGATGAGCCCCGCCTCGCGCGCACCGCTCGGCAACGCGCCGTTCCTCTCACCGGTGACGCGCCCGTCGACGGTCGACCTCATCGTCCGCGAGCTCCGCGACGCCATCTACTCCGGCGCCCTGCGCGTCGGCACGCCCATCCGCGAGGTCGAGATCGCGAGCCAGCTCGGCGTGAGCCGCGGGCCGTTCCGCGAGGCCGCCCAGCGCCTCGTGCAGGAGGGCCTGCTCACCGCGACGCCCGGTCGCGGGCTGAGCGTGGTGACCATCGGCCGCGAGCGCATCCCCGCCCTGTACGCGGCGCGCGCGACGGTCGAGACGACGGCCGCGCGCCTGGCCGTGGCCCGCGCGTCCGACCCCGAGGTCGCAGCGGTCCGCGGTGCCTACGACGCGCTCGTCGAGGCCGGCCGCTCCGAGGACGCTCGGCGGATCGGCGACGCCGACCTCACGCTGCACTGGACGCTCGTCGCGGCCGCGGGCAACCCGTGGCTCCTGCGGTGGATGACGACGCTCATCGTCGAGGTCCGTGTCGCGACCTTCACGGTGAGCGACGAGTACGCCGTGCGCCGCGACTCGGCGGCGTCGCACGCGGACATCGTCGAGCGGCTCGAGGCCCGCGACGCCGACGGCCTCGTCGCCGCGATCACCGCGAACCTCGACGGTGCCGTCGAGCGCCTCACCGCGCCGCAGGACGCCGACGTCGAGACGCTCGAGGAGCCGCACCCCGTCCCTCCGCCGCGCCTCGACCCGATCGAGCCGACCGGCATCTGACGCCCGCGCAACGTCAGGCGGCGAGCCACCCGAGCAGCACGGCGACGACGACCGTCCACGCCGGCACGAGGAGCACGCCGAGCAGCCCGATCCGGCGACCCTCCCGTCGCCGGCGCGCGGTGGTGGCCGGGTCCTGCAGCGGGGCGACGACGGGGTCCGTCGACCGCAGGCCGGTCGCGCGCCGCAGCTCCATCCCCACGCCGAGACCGAGCAGCGCCCCGCCGAGCACGAGCGCCGGCACGGCGGGGACCGCGAACAGCTCGGTCTGCAGCAGGAGGAGGGGCAGCACGAGAGCCGTCGCGCCGGCACCGATCGCGAGCGCCCCGACCACGGGGCGGTGCACGAGCATCCGCAGCACGGGCTCGGCGCGCCAGGCGAGGACCCCGACGGCCGCCGCGAGGACGACCGCGCCGAGCGCCTGGCCGACCGAGACATCGACCGGATCCCCCGCGACGAGCGCGGGCACGGACCACAGGGTGAGGAACATGCCGACGAGCTGCACGACCGTCGGGAGCACCGCGCGCGCCGTCGCGGTCGGCTCCTGCTCGGGGCTGGTCGGAAGACCGAGGCTGCGGGCGTACTCGACCGGGTCCCCGAAGGCGTCCTGTGCTTCCTCGCCGCTCTCGGCACAGTGGGAGTCGACCTCGCCGAGCGCCTCGCCGACGTGCGCCCCGCCCACTCCCTGAAGCCGCAGCTCGATCAGCATCGCCTCCGCCCAGCGCGGGTCGACGTGCGGCGCGACCTCGCGCTCGAGGGCGTAGCGCCGGGCGCCTCGCCGCTCCTTGCCGGTGCCCGTGCTCGCACCCGTGGCCGTGCTGTTCATCGGTTCCCCTCCGTGGTCGCCGGGCGGTGGGCGCCCTCGCGGACGATCCGGCGCGTCGTCGTGGTGAAGGCCTCCCACTGCGCGGCGGACCGGTTCAGCTCGCCGGTCCCCTCCGCGGTGAGCGCGTAGTACTTGCGCCCGGGGCCACCCTCGCCGGGGCGCCACTCGGTGACGACCCAGCCGGAGTCCTCGAGCCGTTTGAGCAGCGGGTAGAGCGTCCCGCCCTTGAGCGGGCCGAGGCCCCCGTCGGCGAGTGCCGACGCGATCGCGTAGCCGTAGGTCGGCCCGTCGGCGAGCACACGCAGCACGCACACCGCCAGGACGCCACGCAGCCACTCGCTGGGCCACTCCGCGTCCGAGGTCACCACTAGACCGTAGGGCACACTAGATAGCGCGTCAATATAGTCACGGAGACGGCGCCCGAGGTCAGGACCGGAGGTACGCCACCGTGCGGAAGCGCAGGCCGGTGGACGACGTCGCCCACTCCCCCGCGTCCGCGCGCCACCCGGCCGGCACTGACGGGGCGAACGTGTCGCCCGCGACGACGGCGTCGATCTCGGTGACGACGCACCGGTCCGCCCGCTCGATCGTCGCCGCGTAGAGCTGCGCCCCACCCATGACCCACACCTCGCCGTCCGCTCCCGCGTCCGCGCGCGCCACGGCGAGGGCGTCGTCCACCGACCGGGCCACGCGCACCGGCGTGCCGACGTCCGCGGGCGACGGCGCGCCGTCGGGCACCGCGCCGCCCGGAGCCCAGCCGTCCTGGCGCGTCACGACGACGTTCGTCCGGCCCGGCAGCGGCCGGAACCGGGGCGGGAGCGAGTCCCACGTCCGCCGCCCCATGACCACGGGGCGTCCCGACGTGACGCGCCGGAAGTGCGCGAGGTCCTCGGGCAGGTGCCACGGCATGGTGCCGCCCGCGCCGATGACGGGCCGCCCGGCCGCGTCGCGCGCCTGGGCCCAGATCAGTCCGAGCATCAGACCGCGATCGGCGCCTTGATCGTCGGGTGGTGCTGGTACCCGACGACCTCGATGTCCTCGTACTCGTACGCGTCGATCGAGTCGCGCGGCGCGAGGCGCAGCGTCGGGTACGGGTAGGGCGCGCGCGTGAGCTGCTCGCGCACCTGCTCGACGTGGTTGTCGTAGATGTGCACGTCACCGCCGGTCCACACGAAGTCGCCGACCTCGAGACCCGTCTGCGCCGCGACCATGTGGACGAGCAGCGCGTACGACGCGATGTTGAACGGCACGCCCAGGAACAGGTCTGCCGAGCGTTGGTAGAGCTGGCACGAGAGCCGGCCGTCGGCGACGTAGAACTGGAAGAAGGCATGGCACGGCGGGAGGGCCATCGTCGAGAGCTCCGACACGTTCCACGCCGAGACGATGTGGCGCCGCGAGTCGGGGTTGCTGCGGATCTGCTCGATCACCTGGGCGACCTGGTCGACGTGGCGACCGTCCGGCGTCGGCCACGAGCGCCACTGGACCCCGTAGACGGGCCCGAGCTCGCCGTCGGCGTCGGCCCACTCGTCCCAGATCGTCACGCCGTGCTCCTGCAGCCATCGGACGTTCGAGTCGCCGCGCAGGAACCACAGCAGCTCGTACGCGATCGACCTCAGGTGCACGCGCTTGGTCGTGACGAGCGGGAAGCCCTGCGAGAGGTCGTACCGGATCTGCCGGCCGAACACGCTGCGCGTCCCGGTCCCGGTCCGGTCGCTCTTGGGCGTCCCGTTCTCCAGGACGTCGCGCAGGAGGTCCTCGTACGGCGTGGGGACGGCGGACGGTGAGTCGGTGGCCACGGCCGTCAGTCTAGGCCGGACGCCGCGGGACGACGTTTCGGCGTGCGAGGTCGCGCGACCTCTGCCAGTGTTCACGGTCGTAGGGGGAAAAACTCACAGATCCGACGAAACGGAGATTTACCATGGGTTGGCTCGCCTACATCGTGCTCGGGCTCATCGCCGGACTCATCGCGCGCTTCGTCCTTCCTGGCAAGCAGACCAGCTCGCTGATCATCACGATCCTCCTGGGGATCCTTGGCGCCCTCCTCGGCGGATGGCTCGGCTCCGTGCTCTTCGGCACGAGCCTCGGCGACCTCGGCGACTTCCGGACCTGGCTCCTCGCCATCCTCGGGTCGCTCATCACGCTCGGCGTGTACGGCGCGCTCACCAAGCGCAGCCACGCCTGACCTCTCACGACCCTGCGGGCCTGGTGCCGTCCTCGGACGGCACCAGGCCCGCGGTCGTTCCCGGGCCGGTCGACCTCAGGCGGCGGCCTCGCCCACCGCGCGGACGGCGTCGAGCACGACCTGCGCGACGGCGTCGGGCTGCGAGACCGCGAGCGCGTGCGACGCGCCCGGCACCTCGGTCGTGCCGCGCGAGCCGGCCCGCTCGGCCACGAACCGCAGCACCTCGGCCGGGATGTTGCGGTCCTCGGCACCGTGGACGAACCACGACGGGACGGTCCGCCACGCCGGCTCGCTCGCGAGCGGCTCGTTCAGCGCCGCCACGGTCACCGGGCGCTGGGCCACGGCCATGAGGGCGGCCGTCGCCTCGTCGACGTCGGCGACGAACTGCTGGTGGAACAGGTCCTGACGGATCGTGAGCTCCGCGCCCCCGTCCGCCAGCGGCGTGGGCACGACGGCGTCGCCGAGCGTGCTCCCGGGGAACCTCGCCGAGAGCTCGAACGCGCTCTCGCCCGTGTCCGGCGCGAACGCGCCGACGTAGACGAGGCCGACGACGTTCGGCGCACCGGAGGCGCCCTGGGTGGCGACCATGCCGCCGTACGAGTGCGCGACGACGACGACCGGGCCGTCGATCCCGGTGAGGACGTCGCGCAGGTAGGCGGCGTCACCGGACAGCGAGCGCAGCAGGTTCGCGTTCGCGACGGCGGGCAGGCCGGCGGCGCGCAGCCGCTCGACGACGCCGTTCCAGCTCGTGGAGTCGGCGAAGGCGCCGTGGACGAGGACGACGGTGGGTGCTGACGCGGAGGCGCTCATGCTCGTGCTCCTTGCTCGGAAGGGACGGTCCACGAAGGGCCGGGCGCCGGGAGACGTGCCGGCCACCACTGGACACGACCGAGGCTGCCACCGTTCTGTGACAACCGCGCACGGAGGCTCGGACGGCGGGCGCACGGGCGTGACGTACGCCATGTCACCGCGACGTCACGAAAGCCCTTGCTGCGTGGTCGAGAGGGTGAGAGCGCGCAGAGAGCGCGCCGCACTGGAGGCGGTCATGGAACGCATCGTCATCGTCGGCGGGGGCTACGCCGGGTTCACGGCGGCCCGGGAGCTCGAGAAGGGGCTGCGACGCGAGCTGCGACGCGGCGACGTCGAGCTCGTGCTGGTCGACCCGCGTCCCTACATGACCTATCAGCCCTTCCTCCCGGAGGTGCTCGCCGGATCCGTCGAGGCGCGGCACGCGGCCGTCGCCCATCGGAGCCACCTGCGCCGCACGCGGCTCGTCGACGGGTCGGTGACGCGCGTCGACCACGCGCACCACGTCGTCCGCGTCCGGCCGTCGTCGGGCGACGAGTACGAGCTCGGCTACGACACGGTCGTCGTCACGGCCGGTGCCGTGACGCGCGTCTTCCCCGTCCCGGGCGTCGCGGAGCACGCCATCGGCATGAAGCACGTCGAGGAGGCCGTCGCCGTCCGCGACCAGCTCCTCACGTCCTTCGACCGCGCGGCGAGCCTGCCCGCCGGGCCGGAGCGTGAGCGGCTCCTCACCGCGACGTTCGTCGGCGGCGGTTTCTCCGGCGTCGAGGGGTTCGCCGAGCTTCTGTCGCTCGCGCACGACCTGCTGCGCGTCTACCCGGAGATCGACGCGTCGGAGCTCCAGCTCCACCTCGTCGAGCGGAACACGCGGATCCTGCCGGAGGTCACCGAGCGGCCGGGCCGGTGGGTCGTGCGGCAGCTCGAGCGACGCGGGGCGCACGTGCACCTCGGGTCGGGGCTCGAGTCGGCCGCGGGCGGCGTCGTCCGACTGTCGACCGGGGAGGAGTTCGCCTCGGGCCTGCTCGTGTGGACCGCGGGCAACGCGGCGAACCCCGTCGTCGCGACGCACACCGACCTCCCGGTCGACGCGCGCGGCTATCTCGTGGTGCAGCCCGACCTGCGGGTCGGCACGGTCGACCAGCCCGTCGACGACGCGTGGGCGGCGGGCGACGGCGCGGCGGTGCCCGACCTCGCGGTGCCGCGCCCCGGAGCGCTCACCGTGCCCAACGCGCAGCACGCGGTCCGACAGGGGCGGCGCCTCGCGCGCAACCTCGTCGCTGCTCGCCGCGGACGGTCCACCCACCCGTACGTGCACGGCAGCCTCGGCGTCGTGGCGACGCTCGGGCTGGGCTCCGGCATCTTCCAGTACCGCCGCCTCGTGGTGCGCGGACCGCTCGCGTGGCTCATGCACCGCGGGTACCACGTCCTCGCGATCCCCACGTGGGAGCGCAAGGTCCGCGTGCTGGCCGTGTGGCTCACCGCCGGGCTCTTCGGGCGCGACGTCGTCTCGCTCGCCTCGGTGCAACGTCCCCGCGCCGCGTTCGTGGCCGCCGCTCCGAGCGGGCCGGCGGAGGCTCCGAGCGGGCCGGCGGAGGCTCCGACGACGGCGACGACCGCGGTCGCCGAGCCTGGCGCGCCGGCCACGGACGGGCGGGCCCGGGCCGCCTGACTCAGGGCTTCCGTCGCAGGTCGGGGAGCTCGCGGCGTCCCGGACGGGAGGAGGCTCGTGCCCGGGTGTCGGAGGGGCACGGCACAGTGGTGCGGTGAACCTCGTCCGCGTACCGCTCGCCCCGGTGCTGCGCGCCCGCGCGACGGTCGCGCACCTGGACGCCGACGCGTTCTTCGCGAGCGTCGAGCAGCACCAGCGCCCGTCGCTGCGCGGCCGACCCGTGCTCGTCGGCGGGGTCGGTCCACGCAGCGTCGTCGCGACGGCGTCGTACGAGGCGCGGCGGTTCGGGGCGCGCTCGGCGATGCCGATGGAGCTCGCGCGTCGGCTGTGCCCGTCGTCCACCGTGGTTGTCGTGCCGCGGTTCGCCGCGTACGCGGCCTACTCGGCGCGGATCATGGCGGCGCTGCGCGAGGTCACCGACCTCGTGGAGCCGGTGAGCATCGACGAGGCGTACGCCGACCTCGGTGCCGCGGCCGGTCAGGACATGGATCTCGAGGAGCTCGCCCTGGGGATCCGCGAGCGTGCGCGCGAGCTCAGCGGGCTGTCCGTCTCGATCGGGCTCGGCCGCTCGAAGCTCGTCGCGAAGCTCGCCTCGGAGGACGCCAAGCCGGGAGGCGTGCGCGTGGTGGATCCCGACGACGAGGACGACTTCCTGCTGGCCCTGCCGGTGCGGGCGCTGGCGGGCGTCGGCCCGGTGTCCGCGGCGCGCCTCGACGAGCTCGGGGTGAGCACCGTGGCGGACCTACGCCGCCAACCGCTGGACACGTTGCTGATGGTCGCCGGGGAGGCGGGCGGGACGAACCTGTACCGGATCGCGCGCGGCTGGGACGACCGGCCGGTGACGACGGTGCGCGAGCGCAAGTCCGCCGGCGCCGAGCACACGTTCGACACCGACCTGCACGGACGGGCGGCCATCTCGCGCGAGCTCGACCGCGTCGTCGACTCCGCGCTCGCCCGCCTGGAGCGGCACGCCGTCGCGGCGCGCACCGTCGTGGTCAAGGTCCGCCTCTCGTCGTTCACGACCCTGACCCGGTCGGTGACGCTCCCCCGCCCGACGTCGGACGAGGGCGCGCTGCGCGCCGCGGCGCACCGGGCGCTCGAGCTCGCCGAGGTCACCGAGCCGGTACGCCTGCTCGGGACCTCGTTCCACGCCCTGTCCGAGCACGCGCAGCTCATGCTGCCCCTCGACGACGAGGCCGAGCATCCTGGAGCGGGCACCGCCGCACCGTCGCCCGGACCGGTCCCGGCCGGGCAGGACCTGGCCGCGACGGGCCCGGCCGCACCGGACCCGGGCGGACCGGACCCGGCCCTGCCGGGCGCGGCCGGACCGGTGCGGGTGGTGGCCGCCGACGTCGCCCCCGGCCTGGACGTGGAGACCGCGGCCCACGGCCGCGGCTGGGTCGTGCGCGTCGGCGACGACGGCCGCGTCGCCGTCCGCTTCGAGACCGCCCGGACCGGCCCGGGCTACCAGCGCTGGGTCGACCCCGAGACCG
This sequence comes from Cellulosimicrobium sp. PMB13, assembly GCF_051294865.1. Lineage (NCBI taxonomy): Bacteria > Bacillati > Actinomycetota > Actinomycetes > Micrococcales > Promicromonosporaceae > Cellulosimicrobium > Cellulosimicrobium sp. PMB13. Next base: position 4,404,345 of record NZ_CP145910.1, read on the forward strand.
AGGACCTCGTCCTCGTGGCCCCGCTCGGCCCCGACGGCGAGCCCGTGCTGCCCTCGGAAGCCGACGAGACCTAGGTTGCGTCTCCCAAGTCTTCGACGTGGCTCGTGAGGGCCCACCATCGTGTGGTTTGAAGGCGGCTTCGAGATCGACGCTGTAGGTGTCGCCGATGGCCAGCACGGCCCAACGGCAGTCGCCGAGCTCGTGGGCCAGGTGTCGCCGCGCCAGCACGGGAGCATTCTCGGTGGGTGGATGCTGGTCGCTAGTCCCTCAGGCACCCCATGCAGCGCTGCGCGAGCCAGGCGATGGCTTGTCGAGCATGCCCGGGGGTTGCGCGTTAGCGGTCCTGCTGGCATGGACGCCCGTCCAATCCAGTCTGAGTTGCCCTGTCCGACCCCACCGGTAGCGACGGGACGGGCTCGCGATCACTAGCACCTGAAAAGGAGACGATGGGTACTGTTTCCCCCATGGGATCGCGGCATCTCGTGCCGCGCGAAATCGACGCGCAAACGACCAGAATAGTGCCGGTAACCTAATGCGTGAGATTTCACGCGGGTGGACACTGGCTTCAGGTGTGCGACGCGAGAAGTGCGCTAGCCCGCGCACGCCCTCCGGGGGGACCTCCGGGTTGTGGAGACTTTAGACATCTCCACGAAGCCCGGAGGTTCCCCCGTTCGGCAACCCGAACTGACAACAACTTCTTGGCCGGGTATACCGAGAATGGCATCTCGGATTGCGTAGTGTCCTGCCCCTACTTCTCGGACGGTGATGCAGAGTTGGGTTCGTCCCCCTGGGCCACGATGCCCTCCGTCCGATGTGGCGACCGGACGTATCCAATGAACCCGACAATTATGGCGAGTACAGCCACGACGAAGAGGGTGAATGCGAGGGCCAGGTTGCCACCGCGCTGCTGCGCGTCTGACGCGTACCCCTCGATGATCGCAGCAGCTGCCGCTGCGACGAGTAGGCATCCGCCGAGGATCATGAGCAACATCCACAGTCGGCGTGCTCTCGACTTATTTGTCACGTCGGGTTGCACCCAGCCGCAACGGTCGCGGCGTACCCGACGTTCGGACGCCAGGAATCGATGTTCCATGGGGACTTGAAGGGTGCGAAGTCCCAGTGGCATCTAATCTGGTCGTAGTACTTCTGCCCCTCATAGTGCGAATTGACGTACAGCTTGTACTCCGCGTAGTACTCGTCCGGACTCACCGTTACATTCCAGGCATTGACCGGGTAGATCCCGAATGTGAATCCATTCGACTGCTGTGTAATGGTGAACTTTTTGATGTACTTTCCCACCACTGCAGGGTCAGCAACGACGGGATATGTGGTCCCGGCCCCGTGCTCAACAACCTGGACCAGCGAGTTGCCTTCGATCTCATAGTGGGTATTGACGTTGTTGCCGTTCGCATCGAGAGCCCACGCAGGTTCGATCATTGCTAGCGGAGTCGTGTCGGCTCGCAGGATGGCAAAATACCCGTCGCCGGCATCGACGAGCTTGCCGCCCTTCGGCAGGGTGATCGGATAGGCGTACCGCGTCGGAGCATCGGGTCCGGAAATCACGGTTGTGATCTGCACGGTTCCATCCGGGTTGAGGATGGGCACGGTCGTTGACCCGTCGTTGTTGTCGTAGGTGACGATGTCGAGATCACCGTACTGAGCATCGTCAGCGCGATCGCTGTTCGGGAGTCCGATGACGATGCTCTCGAATCCGACTTGCTCCACGACAATCCCGTCGGCCGGGTCATCGGGAAGATCAACCTTGATCTTGCTGTCCGGATTGGTCGGGTCAATCATCGCGTTCTCGATCCTGGCCCGCTCAAACTCTTCCGTCTCCATGCCGCTCGGAGTCTGCATGCCGCTTGGATCGGAGACGACCACGCCGTCGTGCGTGGCGACCGCGTTGAGGGACGCCGGGGCGATGGTCTCGATCGCATCGATTGCGATGGCTGCGTCGTCTCGCCCTGTTGCGATGGCTGGTGCGGCTGCGCCCAGTCCAAGACCAATGGCGGCGGCACCGACGATGGCGCCGAATTTTCTCTTAAGAATGACTGCTGTCCTTCAGCTTTGGGCCCTCAATGCGGGCACGGCGCGGCCTTGATGCATCGTTGCGAATGGGTCGCAAGGACATCGCCAACAGTAGTGTCAAACCGGGCGCGACCGCTACCCTCTCTTCTGCGTTGTGCCGAGAATCCAGCTTGGATCGCCCAGTCCGCCACGCGGCACGGCCACTTAGCGAGGGCGTGTCTCCTTGGTGCCGCAGCCACGATGTTGCAGAGTGGGCGGTCGTGGATCGTGGTCGGGAGTTGTCGGACGAGCAGTGGGCGGCGATCGGCCAGTTGATGCCGCAGGTTTCTGGGCGGTCGCGCCCGTGGCGTGTTCATCGTCAGGTCGTGGAGGGGATCGTTTGCCGGTATCGGACCGGGGTGGCGTGGCGTGATCTTCCCGAGCGGTTCGGCCCGTGGCAGACGGTGTGGAAGAGGCATGCGCGGTTCTCGCGCGACGGGACGTGGGACAAGATCCTGACGGCCTCGCAGGTTCGTGCGGACGCGAACGGCGGTATCGACTGGCGGGTGAGCGTGGACTCCACGATCAACCGGGCGCACCAGCACGCCGCGACCTTGCCCCGGACCACAGGGGGCACTGGCGAATCACAACAATCCGGAACGGCGCGAACCGGCTGACCACGCGCTGGGCAGATCCCGGGGCGGGCTGTCGACGAAGATCCACGCCGCTGTCGACGGCGACGGGCGACCGCTCGCGGTGCTCGTGGGACCAGGCCAGGGCGGTGATGCCCCGATGTGCCTGCCGCTGCTGGACGCGATCCGGGTCCCCCGGGCAAGGGCGGGACGGCCGCGCACGACGCCGGATGCCGTGCTGGGCGACAAGGCGTACTCCTCGCGCGCGATCCGCACCGAGCTGCGCCGACGCGGCATCGTCGCGGTCATCCCCGAACCCCGCGACCAACAAAGCCCACCGGCACCGACGCGGGTCACGCGGCGGACGGCCCGTGACCCACGACTCCGTCACCTACCGCGGCCGCAACACGGTCGAGCGGTTCATCAACCGCATCAAGCAATGGCGAGCACTCGCGACCCGCTACGACAAGCACGCGCTCGTCTACCGCGGCGGCGCCGTTCTCGCAGCGATCCTGCTCTGGGCGTCGAGCACTCCGTGATCAACGAGTCGGTGCCACGATCCGAGGCAGGTGCTGCTCGATGATCCCGGCTGCTGCTCCGTCCAAGGCGAGTTCGACCAGGTTGGGCAGCTCGAGCGCTCCGGCTGCCTCAGAGTCCAGTTCGAGCGCAAGGACGTCGCCCTGCACATCGAACCGCACAAGCCCGCCGTAGTACACGGCTGCACCACCACGCACGATCGCGTAGGTATCCATACCCAGCCTCACGTCTTTCCGGTCGTGGGCCAGCGAGCGTTGAAACTCGATCGTGTCTCCCGACTCCACGTCCAGCAGCACGATCGCCTCGTAGCTGTCCTCGATGCTGCGCGTGAAGCCAACCCTGATCACAGCCGAGATTCTGCCGCATCAACGACCACCGGGCCGGGACCCCCGACTTGAGAGACGCGCGCTAGCCGGCGACCGCGCAGGGCCCGCTACGCTGCCGCCATGTCGCGCAGACCGGCCGCCGAGGACCGACGACGAGAGCTGCGGTGGATCGTCGGCACGGTCGTCGTGCTGCTCGTCACGGCAGCAGTCGTCCCGATCGCGTTGCCCTTCCTGTCGGCCGTCGCGGCGGACCTGTTCTGAGCACGCTCCGGGACCGGGGTCAGGCCGGCGCGGCGTACCCGCCGAGCTTGTCCGGGTTGACCTGGACGAACACGTGCTCGATCCCGCGGGACGTGACCTCGAGCGAGATGAGCGCGAACGGCGCGTCGTCGATCCGCACGAGCAGCGCGGGCAGCCCGTTGGCCTCGACGACGCGCACGTCCGCGTCGGCCCAGTACTTGCGCCACACGTTGTCGAAGAACAGCGAGACGCGCGCGACGCCGTAGAGCTCGACGCGTGACGCGTGCACCTTCCCGCCGCCGTCGGGGCGGGCGACCACGTCGTCGGCGAGGAACCGCTCGAAGCGCGCGAGGTCGCCGTCGTGCGCGGCGGCGACGAACTCGTCGAGGAGGCGGCGGTGCTCGCCGGGGTCCACCGGGACGGCCTCCCGGCGGCCCAGCCGCTCGCGGGAGCGGCGTGCGAGCTGGCGGGCGTTCGCCTCGGTCATGTCGAGGATCTCGGCGACGCGGCGGTACGGGTACCCGAACGCCTCGCGCAGCACGTAGACCGCGCGCTCCACGGGGGTGAGCCGCTCGAGGAGCACGAGGGTCGCGATCTCCAGCGCCTCGGCGCGCTCCGCGCCCAGCGCGGGGTCGTCGGACGTGTCGACGGGCTCGGGGAGCCAGGGGCCCACGTACGTCTCACGGCGTGCACGGGCCGACGTCGCCGCGTTGATCGCGAGGCGCGTGACCGTCGTGGTGAGGAACGCGGCCGGGTTGCGCACCACCTCGCGGTCCGTGCCCTGCCAGCGGATCCAGGCGTCCTGCACGACGTCCTCCGCCTCGGGGACGCTGCCGAGCATGCGGTACGCGATGCCGAAGAGCTGCGGGCGGGCCGCGAGGAACGCGTCGAGCGCCCCGGGGTCCTCCGGGGCCTCGGGGCGCTCGACCGTGTGCGGTCCTGACGTCATGCGGTCACGCTACGACCTCGACCGGCCGCGCGTCTGCCCCCTGCTCGCGGCTCGGGTCACGCGACGTGCTGCGCGAACGTGGTCCCGCCGCGCAGCGACTCGCCCTGCGGGACGATCGAGTCCTCGACGAGCCGCGCCCCGAAGTACGTGGCCTCGGGGTCCGCGACGACCTCCCGCTCGTCCCCCTGCGCGGCGAGCGCGGACCGGATGAACTCGTCGAACCGCAGCCGCTCCGGGCCCGCGAGCTCCACCATGCCGTCGAGCGGAGCCCCTGTCGCGACCTCGGCGACCGTGCGAGCGACGTCGGCAGACGCCACCGGCTGGAAGGCCACCGGCGGGATCCGCACGACCCCGTCCGCGGTCGCACCGTCCGCGATGGACCGCGCGAACTCGAAGAACTGGGTCGCCCGCACGACCGACCATCCACGCCCCGACCCGCGGACGAGGTCCTCCTGCGCGACCTTCGCCCGCAGGTAGCCCGCGTCGGTCCGGTCCGTGCCGACGATCGACAGGATGACGTGGTGCCCGACACCGGCCCGCGCCTCGGCGTCGAGCAGCGTGCGCGTCGACGTCGTGAAGAACCGCATCACGTCGTCGTCCGCGAACGACGGCGAGTTCGACACGTCCACCACGACGTCCGCACCAGCGAGCGCCTCGTCCACCCCCGCGCCGGTCAGCGTGTCCACGCCGGTGCTCGGCGCGGCGACCACCGCCTCGTGCCCGGCGTCCCGCAGGCGTGCGACGACCTGGCTCCCGATAAGACCCGTTCCTCCGACCACGACGATCCTCATGACGTTCTCCTCTCGTGCGCGCGACGCTCTGCCGCCCGCCACCCTCCTGACCGATCGGCGCGGGATCTTGTGACACCCGCGTCGTGCCGGCTTGCCGTGGTGCTGGCCGGAGCGGGAATCGGCGACGCTTCCCGCACGTTCCTCCGACGACGGACCGTCCGGCCGCCGCCCCCCGAGGAGTGCGAGGATCGACGCATGACGACCCAGCCTGCCGAGAGCACCCTGAGCACCGCCGACGAGGCGGAGCGCGACGTCCCCGCGGCGTCGCCCGCCCCGACCGACCCCCTGTGGGTGGAGCGCACCGGGAACCGCACGTACACGGGGCACTCGGCGCGCGGCGCGCAGGTCTCGATCGGCCCCGCGAGCGAGGGCGCGGTGTTCACGCCGGGCGAGCTGCTGAAGATCGCGCTCGCGGCGTGCGCGGGCATGAGCACGGACCGCACGTTCGCGCGACGGCTCGGCGACGACTACCGGGTGACGATCCACGTCGAGGGCGCCAAGCTCGTCGAGGAGGACCGGTACCCGAAGATCACCGGCACGTACGACATCGACCTGACGTCGCTCGACGACGACGCGCGCGACCGTCTGATCACCGTCGCCGAGCGAGCGATCGACAAGGCGTGCACCGTAGGACGGACGGTCAAGGCAGGAGCCGAGGTCGAGTACCTCTTCCAGCCGGAGGGCGCGGGCCGCGAGGTCGAGACGCAGGCCTGACCGGCCAGCGGCCTGACCGGACCCGCGGGCCTGACCGGACCGCCGGACCGACAGGACCGCCGGATCGACAGGACCGCCGGAATGACCGGGACGCACGGAGGACGGGAGTCGTGATGCCGCACCAGCAGGACCCTTCGAGGACCCCGACGCCCTACGGCGGCACCCCGGACTACGGGACACCGCCGCGCCTGGGCGCACCGGACGACGTCGCGACGCGCGACGCCGGTGCGCCCCAGGACGTCGCCGAGTGGGCCGCGTACCGGCCGACCCCGCTCCTCGACGCCGCGCTCGACAAGTCCGTCACGATCCCGTCGCAGGTGATCCGGGCGCACGTCGACTCCGTGCGCCGTCGGAACCCGGAGGCGGGCCCGGCCGAGGTCATCCGCATCCTCGAGCGGGAGTACCTTCTCGTCATCCAGGCCGCCGGGGGCGCGGTCGGTGCCGCGGCGGGCTTCCCGGCGGTGGGCACCGGCGTGGGGATCGTCCTCACGTCCAGCGACATCGCGACCTTCTTCGCGTCGTCGGCGGCGTTCTCGCTCGCCGTCGCCGACGTGCACGGGATCGCCGTGGACGACGTCGCCCGTCGCCGTGCTCTGCTGCTCGCCTCGGTCCTCGGCGAGAAGGGCGCGCGCGACGTCGAGAAGGCCGCGCAGGGCTCCGGCCTCGCCTGGGGCAAGGTGCTGCTGACGCGGATGCCCGCCGGGACGCTCGTCAAGGTCAACAAGGCCCTCGGCAACCGCTTCCTGCGCACGCAGCTCGCGAAGCAGTCCGGCCTCGCCCTGGGCCGTCTCGTGCCGTTCGGCATCGGCGCGGTCGTCGGGGTCGCGGGCGCGCGGGCGCTCGGGCACGGCGTCGTCGCGCAGTCGCGCCGGGCGTTCGGCCCGCCGCCGTCGACGTTCGGCCGGATCCTCGAGGTCGTCGAGGCGCCGACCGCTGACGCGCGGCCCACGCTCGTCCCCGTCCCCGAGGACGCCGCGCCGTCGCGCGGACGGCGCCGCTTCCTGCCCGGGCGCCGTCGCCGGCCGGACCCGACGCGAGACGCCGGGTGACCACCCACCGGGTCGCGGTCGGCCGCGAGCTGCCCGTCGACGCGACCGTCGCCTTCGCCTGGGTGGCCGACCCGCGCACGCACCCCCGCTTCATCCCGCTCACGCGGATGGCGACGCCTGCCGGGCGCGGTCCCGAGGTCGGCGACCGGTTCGCGATGGTGAGCGGACCGTTCCTCGGTCGCGGCGCGCGCGGCGTCGTGGACCGGATGGTCGTCACGTCCCTGGAGCGGCCGTCGACGACCGCGGGCCGGGCCGGGCGCACGAGCGTGCGCAAGGAAGGGCCCGTGCTGCTCGGCGAGGCGGGCTTCGACGTCGAGCCGCTGGGCTCCGGCCGGTGCCGCGTCGTGTGGTGGGAGGACGCGTACCTCGCCGGTCCGCTCCCCCGGGCGCTCACTGCGCCGCTCGTCGGCCTCGCGCTGCGCTGGATGATGCACGCGTCGCTGCGCCGCCTGGAGACGCGGCTCACCGCGCGCCGCGCCTGACCCGGCCCGCTCGGCAGACCCGCCGGCCCGTGCCCGCAGCGCGCACTGTCACCGCAGACGCCGAACCCCGGGTCATGCCTCGATCAGCGGTCTGATCGGGGCTCGACCCGGGGTTCGGCGTGGGTGGTGACCAGTCGCTCAGGCGGTGGGCTCGTCGCCCGTGCCCGACGGCGCGTCGTCCACCACGGGGGCGTCCTGCACGTCCACCGCGGCGTCCGACGGCGTCGGGCCCGCGAGGATCAGGTAGAGGTCGCGGCGCGTGCGCTCGAGCAGCTCGGCCGCGGCCTTCGCCTGCTCGTCGGTGCCCGTGCGGGCGACCTGGTGCACGGCGGCTGCGACCGCCTCGACGCCGGCGCGCAGCGCGTGGCGCGAGCGCCCGCCCCGGCCCGCCGCGTCGGCGAACGGGTCGCCGAGCTGGTCGGCCTGCTCGGTGACGACGGCCCGCCCGGCCTCGGTGAGCGAGGCGAGCCTGCGCCCGCCCTCGGCCGAGAGCTCGACGAGCCCCTCGTCCTGAAGGAGGTTGAGCGCCGGGTAGACCGCGCCCGGGCTCGGGCGCCACTGGCCCTCGCTGCGGTCGGCGATCTCCTGGATCAGCTGGTAGCCGTGCATCGGCCGGTCGGCGAGGAGGAGCAGGATCGCGGCGCGGACGTCGCCGCGGCCCGCGCGGCGGGGCCCACGGCCGCGGTGGCCGCCGCGGTGCCCGCCCAGCCCGAAGCCTGGGCCGAAGCCCGGTCCGAACCCGGCGCCGAAGCCCGGGCCGCCACGCCTCTCGGGACCGCCGAAGCCGCGACCCTCGGGACCGCGTGGCTCGTCGGCCGGGCCGCCGAAGCCCCCGGCCCCACGGCGTGCACCGCCCCGGCCACGGCCGGAGGGGGCGTCGCCGCGGAACCACGCCGCGTCGTCGGGCACGGACGGGAAGCCGTCGCGACGACGCCGCCGCGGGCCGCGCCCGCCGAGGTCGCCGGAGGGCTGGGACAGGTTCTCGGGGTGACGACCCCGGTTCTGGTGTACGTAGCTCATGGAAGTTCTCCTGGGTGATGGTGTTCGGAGGGCCCGCGGCACTGTGCGGCGGGCCTGTCGCCGGGGGACGTGTCGTCGCCTCGGGCGGGATCGCGAGTCGCAGCTCGTGGCTCAGCGATACGCTAACGATATATCGATAGCGTATCGCTGTCAACACCCCTGCCCGGACCGTGTGGTGGCGGGCCCGACGTCGCCCCCGGACGTACGCTGGCAGCCAGCACGTCACCCGGCCGGACACCCACCGCCGGGTCACCCCGGGCCACCACCCCGCGGCCCGGTCTCAGCGAGGAGGCGGCGATGCACGCAGACCACCCCCGGCGGTACCTCATGTGCCGGCCGACGTACTTCACGGTCAGCTACGAGATCAACCCCTGGATGGACCGCAACCGGCCGGTCGACACGCCGCTCGCCGTCGCCCAGTGGGAGCGCCTGCGCGACACCTACCGCGACCTCGGGCACACCGTCGAGACGATCGACCCGGTCCCCGGGCTGCCCGACATGGTCTACGCCGCGAACGGCGCGACCGTGGTCGACGGCCTCGTCTACTCGGCCCGGTTCCTGCACCCCGAGCGCGCCGCCGAGGGCCCCGCCTACCTCAAGTGGTTCGCCGACCACGGGTACGTCACGCACCTGGCGGAGCACGTCAACGAGGGCGAGGGCGACCTGCTGGTCGCGGGCGACGTCGTGCTCGCGGGCACCGGGTTCCGCACGGACCGCGCCGCGCACGCCGAGGCCGCCGCGCTGTGGGGTCGCGAGGTCGTGACGCTCGAGCTCGTCGACCCGCGCTTCTACCACCTCGACACCGCCCTCACGGTCCTGCGCGGCAACCGCGGCGCGACCGGCGCACCGGCCGTCCCCACGGCGCCCGACGGCGGGGCGCACCCCGCGCTCGTCGACGTCCCCTCCGTGGACGTCACCTACTACCCCGACGCCTTCTCCCCCGCCGCGCAGGAGACCCTGCGCGAACGCTTCCCCGACGCGCTCCTCGCGACCGAGGAGGACGCCGTCGTGCTGGGGCTCAACGCGGTGAGCGACGGGAAGCACGTGGTGCACAACCCGCGCGCGGAGCACCTCGCGGGTGCGCTGCGCGAGCGCGGCTACGAGCCGATCGGCGTGGACACGTCCGAGCTGCTGCGCGGCGGTGGCGGCGCCAAGTGCTGCACGCTCGAGATCCGCGGGCTCCACGCCGGTGGTGCCGCGTGACCGCGCAGGACGTGCGGTCACCGGGCCCGCGCGCCGCCGTGCGCACCGCCGCCGCCGGTGCCGGCGAGCACGGCGCGCTCGCGCACAACTACCACCCGCTCCCCGTGACGATCGCGACCGCCGAGGGGTCGTGGGTCACGGACACCGGCGGTCGTCGCTACCTCGACCTGCTCGCCGGGTACTCGGCGCTGAACTTCGGCCACCGCCACCCCACGCTGGTCGACGCCGCGGCGCGCCAGCTCGGGCGCGTCACCCTGACGTCGCGCGCGTTCGACCACGACCTGCTCGACCCGTTCGCCGACGCGCTCGCCGCGCTCGTCGGCCCGCTCACGACGGGTGGCGCCGAGGGTGGTCCGGGCACGGCCGTGCTCCCCATGAACACCGGCGCCGAGGCCGTCGAGACGGCGATCAAGACCGCGCGCAAGTGGGGGTACGACGTCCGCGGGATCGCGCCGGGCGAGGCGACGATCGTCGTCGCGTCGGGCAACTTCCACGGCCGCACGACGACGGTCGTGTCGTTCTCCGACGACCCCGACGCGCGCGACGGGTTCGGCCCGTACACGCCCGGGTTCCGCGTGGTGCCGTTCGGCGACGTCGACGCCGTGGCCGCGGCGATCGACGACACGACCGTCGCGGTGCTCATGGAGCCGATCCAGGGCGAGTCGGGGGTCGTCGTGCCGCCCGACGGGTTCTGGCCGGCGCTGCGTGCGCTCACCGCCGAGCGCGACGTGCTGCTCGTCGCCGACGAGATCCAGTCCGGCCTCGGGCGCACGGGCACGACTCTTGCGTGCGAGCTGTGGGACGTCCGACCCGACCTCGTCACGCTCGGCAAGGCGCTGGGCGGCGGGATCCTGCCGGTGTCCGCGGTCGTGGGCCGCCGCGACGTGCTGGACGTCCTCACCCCGGGGACCCACGGCTCCACGTTCGGCGGGAACCCCCTGGCGTGCGCGGTCGGGCTCGCGGTGGTCGAGCTGCTCGGGTCGGGCGAGCCGCAGGCGGCGGCCCGCGCGCTGGGCTCGTCGTTCCACGCGAGGCTCGCCGGGCTCGTGGAGACCGACCTGCTCGACGGCGTGCGCGGCGTCGGGCTGTGGGCCGGGCTCGACCTGGACCCTGCGCGCGGGACCGGCCGCGACCTGTGCGAGGCGCTGCTCTCCCGCGGGGTGCTCGCCAAGGACACGCACGGCTCGACGATCCGGCTCGCTCCCCCGCTGACCATCTCCGCCGACGACCTCGAGACCGGTCTGTCCGCCCTCGAGAATGCCCTGACGGCGCTGGCCCACGATCGGTAGAGTCCGGAGCGTGACCACCGTGCACCCGGACCCCTCCGCCCTCGCCGCGTCCCTCGACGACCTGCGCCGCGCCTACGCGGACCTGCAGGCGCTCGGGCTGAAGCTCGATCTCACGCGCGGCAAGCCGTCCGCCGAGCAGCTCGACCTGTCCGAGGCGCTGCTCGCCCTCCCCGGCGAGGGGGTGCACACGGACGCCGACGGCACGGACGTGCGCAACTACGGCGGTCTCGACGGGCTTCCGCAGCTGCGGCGCATCTTCGCCGAGCTGCTCGGCGTCCCGGTGGACCAGCTCCTCGCGGGCGGCAACGCGAGCCTCACGATGATGTACGAGACGCTCGCCGACGCCATGCTCTTCGGCGCTCCCGGCTCCGAGCGCCCGTGGGGACGCGAGGAGCGCGTGCGGTGGATCTGCCCCGTGCCCGGGTACGACCGCCACTTCTCGGTGTGCGAGGCGCTCGGGATCGAGATGGTCACGGTGCCCATGACCGCGGACGGCCCCGACGCCGAGGCCGTCGCCGCGCTCGTCGCCGACGACCCGAGCATCAAGGGCATGTGGGTCGTGCCGACGTACGCCAACCCGGACGGATCGGTCGTGACGGAGGAGGTGGCGCGCCGGCTCGTGTCGATGCCGACCGCCGCCCCCGACTTCCGCATCCTGTGGGACAACGCGTACGCGCTGCACCACCTCACGCAGGACGAGGTGACGACGGCCGACGCGATCGGTCTCGCTGCGCAGGCCGGCAACCCGGACCGCGTCGTCCTGTTCGCGTCGACGTCGAAGATCACGTTCGCGGGCGCGGGCGTCGCGTTCCTCGCGTCGTCGCCGGCCAACGTCGCGTGGTTCCGGAAGAACCTCTCGTCGCGGTCCATCGGCCCCGACAAGGTCAACCAGCTCCGCCACGCGCTGTTCTTCGGCGACGCCGAGGGCGTGCGCGCGCACATGCGCCGGCACCGCGACATCCTCGCGCCGAAGTTCGAGGCCGTGACCGGCATCCTCGCCGAGCGCCTCGGGCCGTGGGGCGTCGCGTCGTGGACCGAGCCGAAGGGCGGCTACTTCGTGAGCCTCGAGGTGCCGCCGGGCACGGCGTCGCGTGTCGTGGAGCTCGCGAAGGCCGCGGGCATCGCGCTGACGCCCGCCGGCGCCGCGTACCCGTACGGCAAGGACCCGGAGGACACCGTGCTGCGCCTCGCACCGTCGCTGCCCCCGCTCGAGGAGGTCCGCGTCGCGATGGACGGCGTCGCGACGTGCGTCCTGCTCGCCGCCGCGGAGCAGGCCGCTCAGTAGAACCGCGGTCGTGCCCGACGGCGCGTGGTCGCCCTGGATGTCGGGGTGGGTGGGGGCGCCGGGCGGGGTACTACCCCGGCAGCTGACAGATCTCACTGGACCGTGCCGGACGCTCAGCGCACGATGGGTGTGTGCACCGATGAGTTCCGCTGGACGGCCCGGTCGGAGCGTGGGTGGTGGGACCGCCCGGGTGCTTCCACGCGCGACCTGAGGAGGGACATGAGCTCGTCGACCGGTGACCTCGCCGTCGAGGCGAGAGGTCTCGTCAAGCACTTCACGTCCAAGAAGTCGGTGACCAAGGCGGTCGACGGCATCGACCTCTCCGTCCCGGAGGGCACCGTCCTGGGAGTCCTCGGCCCCAACGGCGCGGGCAAGACGACCGCCGTGCGGATGCTCGCGACGCTGCTCCAGCCGGACGCCGGGACCGCCACCGTCCTGGGTCATGACGTGGTGCGCGACGCCGACAAGGTGCGCTCCGTCGTCGGGCTCACGGGACAGTACGCCTCGGTGGACGAGGACCTCACGGGGACCGAGAACCTCGTGATGCTCGCGCGGCTGTACGGGTTCCTCGGCGGGACGGCGCGCCGCCGCTCCGCCGACCTGCTCGACGCGTTCGGTCTCGGCGACGCGGGCGACCGTCAGGTCAAGACGTACTCCGGCGGCATGCGCCGCCGCATCGACCTCGCCGCGAGCCTCGTGATGAGCCCGCGCGTGCTCTTCCTCGACGAGCCGACGACGGGCCTCGACCCCCGCAGCCGGAACCAGGTGTGGGACATCGTGCGCGTCCTCGTGGCCGACGGCGCGACGGTCCTCCTCACGACGCAGTACCTCGAGGAGGCCGACCAGCTCGCCGACAAGATCGCGGTCATCGACCACGGGAAGGTCATCGCCGAAGGCACCGCGACGGAGCTCAAGCGCTCGGTGGGCGAGGGCGCGGTGCACGTGCGGCTCGCGGACTCCGCGCAGCGCGCACGCGCGGCGGAGATCGTCGGCTCCGTGCTGGGCACCGAGGTGTCGCTCGCCAACGATCCCTACGCCTTCTCGGCCCGCGTACCCGACGACGGCGCCACCTCGGTCGCGGGCCTCCTGCCCGCGCTGGGTGACGCAGGCATCACGGTCCCGGAGTTCACGCTCGGGCAGCCGAGCCTCGACGAGGTGTTCCTCGCCCTGACCGGCCAGCCGGTCGACGAACCGGACGAGCAGATCGAGGAGGTGGCCTGATGGCGACCGAACCCACCACTGCCGCGGAGCTGCGCGCCCCGGAGGCGAGCGCGCTGCGCGAGGCCGTCGCGCTCGAGCACCGCCCGAGCCGTCCCTCGCCCGTGTCGGCGACGCTCACGTACACCTGGCGCGCGCTGCTCAAGATCAAGCACGTGCCCGAGCAGCTGTTCGACGTCACCGTGTCGCCGATCATCTTCACGCTGATGTTCACGTACCTGTTCGGCGGCGCGCTCGCCGGCGACGTGCAGAGCTATCTGCAGTTCCTGCTGCCCGGCATCCTGGTCCAGGCCGTGCTCTTCACGACGATCTACACGGGCTACACGATGAACACCGACATCTCGAAGGGCGTCTTCGACCGGTTCCGCTCGCTGCCCGTGTGGCGGCCGGCGCCGATCGTCGGCGCGCTGCTCGGCGACACCGTGCGCTACACGATCGCGTCGGTGGTCACGCTCGCGCTCGGTCTGGTGCTCGGGTTCCGGCCGCCGGGCGGGGTCGTCGGGGTCGTGCTCGGTGTCCTGCTGCTGCTCGTCTTCTCGTTCGCGCTGAGCTGGGTCTTCACGGCGCTCGGTCTCGTGCTGCGCTCGCCGAACGCCGTCATGGGGACGTCGATGCTCGTGCTCATGCCGCTGACGTTCGCGTCGAACATCTTCGTCGACCCGTCGACCATGCCGGTGGTCCTGCAGCGCTTCGTGGAGATCAACCCGGTGACGCACCTCGTCACGGCCGTCCGCAGCCTCATGGCGGGCGAGCCCGACGTCGACGGGATCATGTGGGTGCTCGTCGCGTCCGTCGTGCTCACCGCGGTCCTCGCCCCGATCACGATGCGCCTGTACCGCAACCGCAGCTGACATCCGAGGCGTGCCCCGTCACGCCTCGGCGCCGGCGACCTCGATGCCGTCCGGAGCCTCCAGGATCGTCGCGACGACGTCCGTCAGCGCCCACGTCCGGTGAACTTCGCCCCTGCCCCAGTGGACGGCGTCACCGGCCTCCAGCTCGGCCTCGCCACCGTCCCCACCCTCGACGCGAGCCCGGCCGCTCACGACCGTCATCACCTGGTCGACCGTCGCCGCGTGTGCCCCGATGCTGCCTCCGGCACCGACGTGCTCGACGTGCAGGACCGCCGGCCCGGAGCGGGACCGCGACGCTCCACGGACCCGGCTGCGGTCCTGCCTCTGCGGCTCAGCCCGACTCGGCCCCGTCGTCGCACTTCTTCGTCACGACCATGACCGGGCACGCGGAGTGGTGCAGCACCGCCTGGCTCGTCGACCCGAGCAGCAGCCCGCGGAACCCACCGCGTCCACGAGAACCGACGATGATCAGGTCGGACGCCGTGGAGAACTCGGTGAGCAGCTCGGCGCCGGTCCCGTCGAGCACGATCCGCTTGATGGTCAGCCCGGGGTTCTCTGCCTCGTGGCGGGCGATGATGACGTTGAGGCCCTCTGTGACGTCGGCGAGCACCTGCTCGTGGTCGATGGACGCGGGGAGCCACGCCAGCAACCCGGCGCCCGCACCGACCGGTACCCCGGCGACCGCGACGAGCTCGGCGTCCCACGCGCGAGCCTGCCGGATCGCGTGCCGCAGGGCGATCTCCGCCGACGGCGAGCCGTCCACGCCCACGACGATGCGCCGCAGCGGGGTGACGACCGGCAGCTCCTCGGTCGCGGCGTCGTCGCCCTTGGTCCGCGCGCGGAACGGGACGACGACCGTGGGGCAGTGCGCGTGCGCCGGGAGCGCTGAGGACACGGTGCCGAGCAGTCGCTCGGTGAACCCGCCGCGACCGCGGGTGCCGACCACGACGAGCGAGTGGTCGCGGGACATCTCGACGAGCACACCCGCTGCGTCGCCCGTCGTGACCGTCGCGGTGACGCGCACCCCGGCGGCGTCGGCGCGTGCGCGCGCCTCCTCGAGCACCGCGCGGGCGCCCTCCTGGATCGCGCTGTCGTCGAGCGCGGCGTAGCCGCCGTCGAGGGACGCCGCGGTGAACGACGGCAGCGAGTAGGTGCAGACCACGTGGAGCGACCAACCGACGCGCAGGGCGTACGCGGCAGCCCAGTCGAGGGCGTGCAGGCTGGGTGCCGACCCGTCGACGCCGACCAGGACGGTTTCCGTGCGGGTCATCAGTGACTCTCCTCTCGACGGCCGCGTGCCGTCCGGCGACCGACGTCACCGAGGCGCCCTGGGCAGAACCTCCACCACAGGTCACGAACGAGTCAAGAATGCCACGAACCCCGCCCCTTCGCGACGACTCGCGGAGGGACGGGGCTCGGGTGACGTGCTGTGCTGCGCCTGCGATCAGGCGACGCGGATGAACGTCGGGTTCGACTGCCAGATCTGACGGAACTGGATGGTCTTGCCCGGACGCGGCGCGTCGATCTGCATGTTGTCGCCGGCGTAGATCGAGATGTGGCCCGGCGTCCAGATCAGGTCGCCCGGCTGCGCCTCGGAGCGCGGGACCTTGGTGCCGACGGAGCCCTGCGCGCCCGACGTGCGGGGAAGGCTGATGCCGACCTGCGCGTAGACGTAGCTCGTGAAGCCGGAGCAGTCGAAGCCGTCGGGCGTGGTGCCGCCGTAGACGTACGGGACGCCCACGTAGCGCGCCGCGATCGAGACGATCGTGCTGCCGTAGGCCGACGCCGGGACGGCGACCGCGGCCTCTTCCTGGGCAGGCGCCTCGGCCTCGGTCTGCGTCGACTGACGCTCCTGCGTGCGGCTGGTGCTCTGCATCCGCTCGACGACCGGCTCGGGCTCGGGCTCCGGCTCGGGGGCCGGCGTCACCGTCACCGGTGCAGCCTCGATCGAGAACGCCGCGTCAGCGGCGACCGTCACGGCCGGCGCGGCCTCGAGGGCCTGACGCGCCTGTGCGGTCAGGGCGCTGAGGTCGACGGAGTTGAGCTTCGGCTCCGAGTCGACGGGGGCGGCGGTCGCCGGGGCGGCGGCGCCGATCATCGAGACGATGAGACCGGAGGACGCGGCGACGACGGCGGTACGACGCCCGACGGTCGACATCTGGTCCGAGGCGGCCTGGGCGATGGTGCTGAGTGGCGTCATGGGACGCCGCGCCGCACGGTGGCGGGCGCGAGTCGTGCTCACGGTCACGTGTTGCCTCTCCTGGACGCCTGCGAGGTCAGCTGTCGGGTTCGGGTGGGAGAAACACCCGGCCTGACGGACCGAGGTCCGTCGGGCTTCACCCCAAGGACGCTGTCTCCAGCGCCCGGATTTGGGTCCCCCGTCCCTGTCGTCGGGTTGTCGTGAACCTCGGGCAGCGACAGGGTTAGGCGTTCCGCTCGAGGACTCCGCCGGACAGGTCTTCCGATGGAGCAGCACCGACCGTACAGGACACCCTGTCAAATGTCACGTTCCCATCACGACGTCTGGGGACCGCCGCGCGAGCCGGGACCTCGGGAGCAAGTTCTCCCAGGTCAGCGCGTCGTGGGAGCGCTACCCCGGCCAGGGACGCGAGTCAGGACCGGGTGACGAACAGGTGACGAGCGATCTCGTCGGGCAGGTCCAGGACGAGCTCGGAACCCTTGCCCTGGACCACGAGCCCGCCGACCGCCTGTCGCACCACGAGCGTCCGCCGCGGGAGCACCCCCGCCTCCGCGAACCGGGCCAGGAGCTCGATGTCCACCTGGATCGGCTCGGCGATGCGCTGCAGGACGACCTCGACCTCGTCGTCGCCCGCCGCGCGGCGCTGCGCGACGTACGTGGGCAGCGGCACGACCCCGTCGAGGAACTCCACGCCCTCGAACTGCTCTCCCAGCTCGGCCAGCCCCGGGATCGGGTTCCCGTACGGGTCGAAGTGCGGGTGGTCGAGCAGCCCGATGAGACGCTCCTCGACGAGCTCGCTCATGACGTGCTCCCACCGGCACGCCTCGGTGTGCACGTGCTCCCAGTCGAGCTTGATGACGTCCGTGAGCAGGCGCTCCGCGAGGCGGTGCTTGCGCATCACGCGCGTCGCCTTGTCGTTCCCCGCGGGCGTGAGCTCGAGGTGCCGGTCCCCCGTCACGACGACGAGGCCGTCGCGCTCCATGCGCGCGACCGTCTGCGACACCGTGGGGCCCGAGTGCCCGAGGCGCTCCGCGATGCGCGCGCGGAGGGGGGTGATGCCCTCCTCGACGAGCTCGTAGATCGTCTTCAGATACATCTCGGTGGTATCGATCAGATCGGTCACGTCGCGCTCCTGTCGTCCGTCGGCTGGGGGACAGTCTATGGCGATCCCCTGACGACTTCCGGGGAGAATCCCGGAAGAACGAGCGCCGTCGGACGACGTCCCCGGACGCCGCGGAACCCGCACCTCGCGCGCGCGTAGGGTGACGCTGTGACCGAGCCCGCATCGCCTGCCGCCACCACCGCCCAGATCACGATCCCCGCGGACCTGCTCCCGGCCGACGGCCGGTTCGGGTCCGGACCGAGCAAGGTCCGCGCCGCCCAGGTGCGTGCGGTGTCCGACGCCGGCGCCTCGCTCCTCGGCACGTCCCACCGCCAGGCGCCGGTGAGGTCGCTCGTGCGCCGCACGCGCGAAGGGCTCGCGGAGCTCTTCGACCTCCCCGAGGGGTACGAGGTCGTCCTCGGCAACGGCGGCTCCACGACGTTCTGGGACGTCGCGACGGCCTGCCTCGTGCGCCGCAAGGCGCAGCACGCGGCGTTCGGCGAGTTCGGCGCGAAGTTCGCGGCGGCGACGACGGCGGCCCCGTTCCTCGACCCGTCGCAGGTGATCACGGCCGCCCCGGGCACGGTCGCCCACCCCGAGCCCGCGGACGACGTCGACGTGCACGCCTGGCCGCACAACGAGACGTCGACCGGAGCCATGGCACCGGTGCGTCGCGTCGCCGGCTCGCGTGAGCGCGGCGCGCTGACGCTCGTCGACGCGACGTCGGGCGCGGGGGCGCTGCCCGTGGACGTGGCGGAGACCGACGTCTACTACTTCGCCCCGCAGAAGGTCTTCGGGTCCGACGGCGGCCTGTGGCTCGCGCTGTGCTCGCCCGACGCGCTCTCCCGGGCGGAGGAGATCGAGTCGAGCGGGACGCGCTGGGTGCCCGAGTCGCTGTCGCTGCGCACCGCCGCGGCCAACTCGCGCCAGGACCAGACCCTCAACACCCCGGCCGTCGCGACGCTCGTCATGCTCGCCGAGCAGGTCGAGTGGCTCGTCGCCCAAGGCGGCCTCGCGTGGGCCGCGGCGCGCTCCGCCGAGTCCGCGGCCCACCTCTACGGCTGGGCCGAGGCCCGCGAGTGGGCCACGCCCTTTGTCGCGGACCCCGCCGAGCGCTCGACCGTCGTCGGCACGATCGACCTCGACGACGGAATCGACGCCACGGCGGTCGTCGCGACGCTCCGCGCGAACGGCATCCTCGACGTCTTCCCCTACCGCAAGCTCGGCCGCAACCAGCTCCGCGTCGCCATGTTCCCCGCCATCGACCCCGACGACGTCCGCGCCCTCACCGCGTGCGTCGACCACGTCGTCGACCGCCTGGCCTGACGGCAGCGCCTCGACGGTCGCCGCGAGATAGCGACGCACGGCCGAGATAGCGACGCACAGGGCTTTTAACCCGGGTTCCGTGCCCGTACGTCGCTATCTCGGCGCCCGGCTGCCGCGCCGTCACCTCGGGCGTCGGGTGCTCGTCACCACCGCGGGTGGGGCGGCGTCGGTGCTCGGGCTGCCGCGCCGTCACCTCGGGCGTTCGGCCGTGCGTCTCCGCGCGCGGCTTGACGCCCTTCGCATCCGACGCCGCCCCACCCGCTCGTCTGTCGTGTCGCCTCGTCCGCCCTGCCGTCGCGCCACCCGCTCGTCCGTCGTGTCACCAGGCTCGCCGACTCGCGAGGTGACCTGACGAGGGCGGTCGGGGGCGCTCGCGCCGGGTCGTGGCGGGTCTGGCGGGAGCGGCGCGAGGAACGAGCGACGCGGATGGTAGACCCGGCGCGAGCGCCCCCGACCGCCACCCGACCGCACCACGCGGGCTGTGGCAGCAGAACCAGCCTCAGGCGGCGCGGACCGCTTCCTCGGCGTCCTCGACCCCGAGGCGACGCTTCGTCTCCGCACGGGCGCCGGTCTCGACCGGGGTGCCGACGTCGAGGTAGCGCACGAGCAGGTGCGGCCGCTGGAGCACTCGGTAGCGCACCTCGAGGTGCCAGTTCCGCACGGCCCACACGGCCGCGCCGACGGCGACGAGCGCCGCGGTGATGGACCCGATCCCGATGGCCCAGCGCGGGCCCCAGGCCTCGGCGACCCAGCCGACCAGCGGTGACCCGACCGGCGTCGCACCGAGGAACACGATCATGTAGAGCGACATGACGCGCCCGCGCATGACGGGGTCGACGGACATCTGGATGGTCGAGTTCGCGGCGGTCATCATGGTGAGCGACGCGAGCCCGACGGGGATGCACGCGACGGCGAAGCTCGCGTAGGTCGGCATGAGGGCCATGACGCCGGTCGCGACGGCGAACCCGAAGGCCGAGCCGATGACGAGGCGCACGCGCGGTCGTTCGCGCCGCGCGGCGAGCAGCGCGCCGGTGAGGGAGCCGATGGCGAGGATCGAGCCGAGGATGCCGTACTCCCCCGGGCCCATGCCGAACTCGACCTTGGCCATCATCGCGGAGGTGAGCTGGAAGTTGAGCCCGAACGTCGAGACGACGCCGACGACGACCATGATGACGATGATGTCGGTCCGGCCGCGCACGTACCGGATGCCCTCGCGGATCTGGCCCTTCTGCCGGGGGGCGCTCGGCATGGTGTGCAGCTCGCGCGTGCGCATGTAGCCGAGCGCGAGGATCGTCGCGGCGAAGGTGACGCCGTTGATGACGAAGATCCACCCCGAGCCGACGACGGCGATGAGCAGCCCGGCGACGCCGGGTCCCACGAGGCGCGCGGCGTTGAACGACGCGCTGTTGAGCCCGACGGCGTTGGACAGCTTGTCGGCGGGGACCATCTCGGCGACGAACGTCTGGCGCACGGGGTTGTCGAACGCGGACACGACGCCCAGCAGCGTCGCGAACACGTACACGTGCCAGAGCTGGACGTGGCCGGAGAGCACGAGCGCACCGAGGCCGAGCGCGAGCAGGCCCATCGCGCTCTGGGTGGCCATGAGGAGCCGACGGCGCGGGAGCCGGTCCGCGAGGACGCCCGCCCAGGCGGACAGCGCGAGGACGGGCGCGAACTGCAGCGCGGTGACGACGCCGACGGCGATGCCGGACTCGTCCGTGAGATCGGTGAGGACGAGCCAGTCCTGCGCGACGCGCTGCATCCAGGTGCCGATGTTGGCGACGAGCGCGGCGCCGAACCAGACGCGGTAGTTGAAGTACTTCAGGGAGGAGAACGTCGCGCTCATCGGGCGGCGATCCTGATCAACAGCTCACTGGCGCGGGCCAAGGTCTCTCTCTCGTCGGGGGTGAGGGTGGTCAGCTGCTGCGTGAGCCACGCGTCGCGGCGGCGCCGCGTCTCCTTGACCTCGTGCACGCCGGCGTCGGTCAGGCGGACGACGACCTGGCGGCGGTCGGTCTCGTGCTCGACCTTCTCGACGAGACCGAGCTCGACGAGGCGGTTGACGGCCCGGGTCATGGACGGCGGGCGGACGCGCTCGTGCTCGGCGAGCGCGCCGGGCGACATGGCGCCGTGCTTGTGCAGGACGGTGAGGACGCCGAACTGCCCTTCAGGGAGGTCGGCCTCGCCGCGCTGCGAGCGCAGCCGGCGGGAGATGCGCGTGAGCGCCACGCGGAGCTCGCCGCCGAGGGTGGCGGGCCGGCACTGGCTCCTGGTCGGGGCAGTGGGGTCCGCAGCAGGCATGATCATTACCCTAACTCATTACCTCGGGTAATGAAAGTAGTCGACGCCCCGGCAGGGTCACCGAGCAGGCGTCCGAGACGTCCCGCTCGTCCGCTATGGTGTGCGCCGTGCACCACGAACTGACGCTCGCCGAGACCCTCCACGCGCTCGGGCTCCTGGGCAAGAAGCTGCCCTCGTTCATCACCTCCGTGTCCGGGCGCGGTGACGAGCTCGACCTCGTCGTGGACCCGCGTCAGGTCAAGCGCCTGCCGGCACCGCTCAAGCTCGCGACCCGCGTCGCCCCGACGGCGCGCGCACGGCTCCGCGTGGAGCGCTTCGCCGACGGCGTCGCGACGATCGCGGTCGACGCGAGCGCGGGCGGCCTGCCCGCGCACAAGCTGCTCGGTCTCGCCGCGAGCCGCATCGAGTCCGTCGTCGCGGCCAAGGGTCTGCCTGCGGGCTCGGTCCGGGTACTGCCCGACGCCCGGATCGCGCTCGACGTGCAGCGCCTCGTCCAGCGGACCGACCCCGGGGTGCGCATCACCGACGTCGCGTTCAAGGACGGCATCGTCGTCATCGACGGAGTCGCCTGACTCCTCCGGGCAGGCGGCGTCAGCCCCGGCCCGACGTCGCGTCGTCGAGCAGGTCCAGGAACGCGCGGTAGTAGTCCTCGACGTAGTGGACGGGCGACGCGCCCCACCGATGCCCGGGGTCGCCCAGGAGGTAGCGGTCCGGCACGCGCAGGAACCGTCGCTCCGGGAGGTCCTTGCGCATCCGCGCGTACAGATACGTGAGGGTGCGGTTCGCCGCCTCCACGCGCGCGTGGTCGAACGTCGTCCCGTCGGCGCTCGCGTGCGCCCATCGCGCCTCGTGCACGACGACGCGGCCCAGGCGGCCGTGCGCCGTCGCCGTCTCGACGAAGTCGGCCCAGCCGGCCTCCCAGCGCACGAGGAAGTCCGGGGACCCGGACTCCACGCGGGTTCCCGTCGTCGCGTCTCCCCCGGCGTGCAGGAACTCCAGCGACCGGGTGGCGACCCCGCCGTCCGCGGACACGACGAGGTCGTACTGCTCGTCGACGAGGTCCACGACCACCACGTCGGCGCCGGTCGTCGCGAGCTGCCGCCGGAAGGACTTGTCCTGGTCGCGCGCGACCATGCGGCGCTGGAACGGCGACTCCACGCGCGCGAGGTCCACCCCGTCCACGCCGCGCGGCGCGAACGCCGACGCCAGCGAGCTGCGCGCGTAGTAGTCCGCGAGGCGGTACCGCTCGTCCTCCAGCGCGAACGCGTCACGCGTGACGCAGCTCCCGTGGATCAGGACGCTCCGCGTCCCGTCGCCCGACCCGGAGGTCACTTCACCGTCGGGGGCAGGACCTCGAGCGCCGCGGCGTTCTGGGCGAGGTAGTCGGCGACGGTGTCGCTGGCCATCGACGCCATCAGCGGGTCGAGCGCGGCGCGGTCGAGCACGACGATCGACTGCCCGTCCGGGCTGCGCCCGGTACCGGAGTTGGGCGCCGTCATGAACGTGACGTCGTTGGTGCTCAGGCCGCGAGCGCTCATGTAGAGGGTGCGCATCTCGTCGATGGTCAGGCCCTCGTCGGCGGCGACCGACTCGCTCACCGCGGTGAAGAAGCGCGTCATCATCGCGACGTCGTTGCGGTTGTTGTTGATCTTGCCGAGCATGGCGCGCATCCAGTTCTGCTGGCGCTGGACACGGCCGAAGTCGCCGTTGGCGAGCCCGTGGCGCTGACGCGTGTAGGTCAGGGCCTCCTCGCCGCTCATCTGGTGCACGCCGGCCTCGAAGAAGACCTTCTTGCCGTCGCCGATGTCCTCGGGGATGCGGATCTGCACGCCGCCGAGCGCGTCGGTGAGGGCGGTGAACGACTCGAAGTCCGTGACGGCGAAATGGTCGATGCGCACCCCGGTGAGCTGCTCGACCGTCTGGATCATGAGCGACGGCCCGCCGTAGGAGAACGCGGCGTTGATCTTCCCCTCGCCGTGACCGGGGATCGGGACCCACGCGTCGCGCGGGATGGAGACCACCTGCGCGGTCTCGCGGTCGGCCGGGAGGTGCACGAGCATGATCGCGTCGGTCCGCTGGGCGCCGGCCTCCCACTGCGACGGGTCGCCCGCGGAGATGCGGCTGTCGGAGCCGAGCACCAGGAAGTTCACCGCCTCGGTGGTGACGCCCTCCTCCGTCGGTGACGGCGCGGGGTCAGGACGGTTCT
Organism: Cellulosimicrobium sp. PMB13; assembly: GCF_051294865.1. Classification (NCBI taxonomy): domain Bacteria; kingdom Bacillati; phylum Actinomycetota; class Actinomycetes; order Micrococcales; family Promicromonosporaceae; genus Cellulosimicrobium; species Cellulosimicrobium sp. PMB13. The sequence goes on from NZ_CP145910.1 coordinate 4,428,073, forward strand.
CGAGGCCCTCGAACGGGTCGGCGAGCTTCTCGATGTTGTCGTCGAGCCGCTTCTGGAACCACAGCGCGCCACCCACGCCACCGAGAACGAGCACCGCCAGGAGCGACCCGAGCACCACGAGCGTGGTGCGGGTGCCGCGACGACGGCGCGCGTGACGTCGCTCGCCGGGCGGCTCGGGCGTGGGGGAAGGCGGGAAGAGGGTGTCGGCCACGGGCGAATCCTACGGTCCGCACCCAGGCCGAAGGGCCCGGATCGGCCTGTCACCGGGCCTCTTCACCCGCGGTCCCCCGCCGTTTCACGGGACCCCCCGGTTTGCGGGCGGTACGATCGTGCCGTAATGAGCACGAAGTTCCTCGTCGGTCCGATGCCCTGAGGACGACGAGAGCCAGGGGGCGACATGTCCAGCACTGCCGCGAGGCATGCTCGACGTCGGTTGCCCCAGGCGCGCACCAGGACGTCGCGCGACCACCTCCTGCTCGTCACGCACCACTACGAGCCGGAGACCGGCGCTCCGCAGCGCCGCTGGGGCGCGCTCGTCCCCCGCCTCGTCGACGCGGGCATCCGTGTGAGCGTTCTCGCGCCGCCCCCGCACTACCCCGCCGGCACGCTCGACCCGGCGCACGCCGACATCCGTCCCGGGCGGGTGGAGCGTGGCCGCCACGGGGAGCGCATCCTGCGCGTCCGCTACCGCGAGCACACGAGCTCTCTCGCGTCCCGCACGGCCGACCACGTCGTGGCCGCCGCGCACTCCGTCGTCCTCGGCTGGCGGCACCTGCGCGCGCGGGCGCACCGGCCGACGGTCGTCGTCGGCACCGTCCCCGGGATCCCCAGCATGTTCGCGGCGTGGGCCCTCGCTCGCCTGTTCCGGGCCCAGTTCGTCGTCGAGATGCGCGACGCGTGGCCGGACCTCATCCGCCCGGCCGGGGTCGTCGCCGACGGTCGGGGTCAGCGGTTGCGGGCAGCCGTCGTCGCCGTCGCGCACCGTGCCATCGTCCGGCTGCAGGCTCGCAGCGACCTCGTCGTCACGACGACCGAGACGTTCGCCGAGGTCGTCGCGGGCCGCGGCGCCCCGCACGTGGGCGTGGTCCGCAACGGCACGACCTTCGGCGCCGACCGACTCGCGGACGACGTCGGCGAGGAGGTCGAGGCGCTGCCCGACGACTCCGCGCGCCTCGGCCCTCACCGGCCCTTGCGCGTCGTGTACGTGGGGACGATCGGACGGTCCCAGGGGCTCGAGGTCGCGATCCACGCCGCGGCGTCGCTCGCCGGGAGCGGCCTCCCGGTCGAGGTCCGGATCGCCGGCACCGGCGCGGACGTCCCGCATCTCACAGCCCTCGCGTCGACGCTCGGGGCGCCGGTGACGTTCCTCGGACGCGTCCCGCACTCGGACGTCCCCGCGCTGTACGCGTGGGCGGACACCGTGCTCGTGTCGCTGCGCGACTGGGAGCCGTTCCAGTGGACGGTCCCGTCCAAGCTGTACGAGACGATGGCGACGCGCCGGCACGTCACCGCGTGCCTCGCGGGCGAGGCCGCGGAGCTCGTGCTGTCCCTCGAGGCGGGCGACGTCGTCCCGCCGGGGGACGTCGCCGCTCTCGTCGCCCTGTGGTCGGGCTTCGTCCGCGAGGGTGCGGTCCCGTCGATCGGCCCGGCGGCGCAGGAGTGGGTCGCCCTCAACGCCGACGACGACGCGCTCGCCGCCCGGTACGTCGAGCTCCTCGACGGGCTGTGCCGGTGACGCCGGCTCCCGCGCGCGATCTCGCGCGCGCCCTGACCCTCGCCGCGTCCTTCGGCGTGCGCACGCTGCTCGACGACCCCGTGTGGCTTGCGATCCAGGCGGCTCGCCGAGCGCCCGGGCCGGTGCGGGCGGGCGTCGTGCGCGCCCTGCTGGCTGCACGCGAGCCCTCGGCCCGGCGCGCGCTCGGCCTGTACCTCGACGGCGCCCCCGAGGCCGCCGCCGCGTCGGCGGCCGCCCTGCTCGCCGCACCGCGACGTGGGGCGCTGGCGCGTCGGGTCGCCGCGGAGGTCGCGGTCGCCGTCGGGAGCCCGGACCTGCTCGACGGCGTCCCCCACCCCGGCCCGGCACGTCTGCGCGCGCTGTGGCACGCGGGTGACGTGGAAGCGCTGACCCGCGCGACGGCGTCGGGCCGGGCGGAGCGCCGCACGCTGCGCGCGATCCGCGCGCAGGTGCGGGCGCTGGGCCTCTCCCCCGCCGACCACGACGCGAGGACTCGCCCCGCGTCGAGGGCGAGCACCGACGTCGGGCACCCGCGCGTGCTGCACCACCTGACGAACTCGCTGCCGCACACCCAGAGCGGGTACACGCTGCGCAGCCACGCGATCCTGCGCGCGCAGCGCGAGGCCGGGCTGACCGTCTTCGCCACGACGCGTGCGGCGTACCCGGTGACCATCGGGGTCCTCGGAGCCCGGGGCGCGGACGTCGTCGACGGCGTGCGGTACGAACGGCTGCTTCCGTGGGTCCAGCGCGCCGACCCGGAGGCGCGCGCCCGGGCGGAGGTCGACCTCCTGGTGCGGGCCGGGGAGCGGTTCGCGCCCGACGTCGTGCACGCGACCACGCCGCACACGACCGGAACCGCCGCGCGGGAGGCCGCGCGCCGGCTGGGGGTGCCGTGGGTGTACGAGGTGCGCGGGCTGCCGGAGGAGACGTGGGCCGCGTCGCACCGGTCGCCGGAGGCTCGGCGGGCGGCCGAGGCATCGGGCCGGTACACGCTGATCCGCGCGAAGGAGACCGAGCTCGCGCTCGCCGCGGACCACGTCGTGACGCTCAGCGAGACGATGCGCGCCGAGCTCGTGGCGCGGGGCGTGCCGGGGGCGCGCGTCACCGTCGTGCCGAACGCGGTGCCGGAGTCGCTGCTCGAGACGACGCACCCGTCGCCCGAGGACGCCCGGGCGCGTCTCGGCCTCGTCGCGCCGGGCCCCGTGGTCGGCACGGTGAGCAGCCTCGTCGACTACGAGGGACTCGACACCGTGCTCCGCGTCGTCGCCGCCCTGCGCGCGGGCGGCGTGGACGCGACGGCGCTCGTGGTGGGCGACGGCGTCGCGCGCCCCGGCCTGCTCCGCCTCGCCGACGAGATGGGGCTGGGCGAGCACGCGGTCCTGCCCGGCCGCGTCCCGCGCGCGCTCGCGACGACGTACCTCGCCGCGCTCGACGTCGTGCTCGTCCCGCGACGAGACGACCGCGTGACCCGTCTCGTCACACCGCTCAAGCCGGTCGAGGCGATGGCGGTCGGTCGGCCCGTCGTCGCGAGCGACCTGCCCGCGCTGCGCGAGGCGGTCGGGGATGCCGGTGTGCTCGTCGCACCGGGTGAAGTTTCCGCGTGGACCGCTGCCGTGGCGGACGTGCTCGACGACGCCGCGGGGCGTCGTGCGATGCTTTCCCGCGGTCGCGGTCTCGCGGCCACCAGGACGTGGGCCGCGAACACGGCCCGGTACCGCGAGGTGTACGCACGAGCACTGGCTGGAGGGGCACGATGACATCCGCCCTCCTGCGCCGTGCTCTCGCGGGCGTGGTCGCCGCCGCCCTGCTCGTGCTCACCGGGTGCACGGCCGAGCCGGCCGACCCCGCGCCGTCGGCCACGACGTCACCCTCTGCGTCGACTCCGTCGGTGCCGCGGACCGCGGCTCCTTCGCCCACGCCGACCGGACCGCCGGACCCGCTGCCCGAGGGGCCGGTGAACGCGCTGCTCGTCGGGTCGGACTCGCGCGACCCGGCGGACCTGACGGGGAACGCCGACACCATCCTGCTCGCCCACGTGCCGGCGGACCGGGAGAAGCTGTACCTCGTGTCGTTCACGCGCGACATGTGGGTCGACATCCCCGGGCTCGGCGAGGGCAAGATCAACGCGGCGTTCGCGCCCGGCGGCACGGACACGCTCGCGCAGACCGTCTCCCAGGTGCTCGGGGGCGTCGAGATCGACTACGTGGTGCAGTCGAACTTCGCGGGCTTCATCGCGCTCACGCGTGCGCTCGACGGGTTCGAGGTCGACAACCGGCACGCGAGCACGGTGACCGTGAACAGCACAGGTCGGGTGGTGGACTTCCCCGAAGGGCGGATCACGCTCTCGGGGACGGACGGACTCATCTACGTGCGCGAGCGCAAGCGCCTCCCGCTCGGCGACCTCGACCGCACAGAACGGCAGCGCGCGGCGCTCGTCGGGATGCTCGACCGGATCGCGGAGCGCGCGGACGAGCCGGCCGTGCTGGCAGAGCTCGTCCCGATGCTCGTGCGCAACGTGAAGATCACGGGCGACCTCGACGTGGACGACGCCCTCGCGCTCGTCCCGCTCGCCGCCGAGCTCGAGCGTGAGGACGTCGTGGGGCTCATGGTGCCCGTCACCGGGTTCGGGAACCGCGGGGGTGCGTCGGTGAACCTCGTCGACGCGGCGCAGACCGCAGCGCTCGGCGAGGCGGTGCGCACGGACACGCTCGACGCGTACGTCGCGACGTACGGCACGGAGTACGCCCCCACGGGGGCGTCCTAGGATGCCGCAGATGGCCGGGAACACGAACACCGAGCAGGAGGAGCCGACGAGCGGCGACCTCTACTCGATGCTGTTCGCCGGGCCGCCGTCGACGACGGAGGTCGTCTCGGGCGGCCGGCTCACGCGCGTCGGAGCCCGGCCGCCGCTCGGGGTGTACCTGAGCCAGCTGTGGAACCGGCGGCACTTCCTGTGGGCCGAGGCGCGCGCCAAGGTCACGAGCGGGACGCGCGAGAACCTGCTGGGCACCGTGTGGCTCGTGCTCAAGCCGGTCCTCGACGGTCTGACGTACTTCCTCATCTTCGGGCTGCTGCTGCAGTCGGACCGCGGGATCGACAACTTCCTCGGCTACCTCGTCATCGGCGTCTTCCTCTTCTCCTTCACGACGCGCTGCGTCACAGGCGGGGCGAAGTCGATCTCCGCCGGTCGAAATCTCATCCGCGCCTTCGCGTTCCCCCGGGCGTCCTTGCCGATCGCCGTCGTGCTGCGCGAGATGCTCAACATGGTGCCTGTGCTCGGCGCGATGGCCGCGATCATCATCGTGCTGCCGCCCGGCGAGGAGTTCACCTGGCGCGTCGCGCTCGTGCCCGCCGTCCTCGCACTACAGGTGCTGTTCGTGACCGGGCTCTCGCTGCTTCTCGCGCGGTGTGCCGCAGTTGTGCCGGACATCAACCAGCTCATCGGGTTCGCGACACGACTGTGGTTGTACGGGTCGGCCGTGTTCTTCTCGTACGAGAAGTTCATCAGCCATCCGACGCTCCTCGCGGTCATGGAGCTCAACCCGATGTTCATGGTGCTCGACATGGTGCGCAACTGCGTGCTCTACGGGGTCACGCCGGCTCTGTCGTCGTGGCTGGGGCTCAGTGCCTGGGCCGTCGGGACGCTCGTCGTCGGCTTCCTCTTCTTCTACCGCGGGGAGGAGTCGTATGGCCGAGCTTGACCCGTTCGCCGCAGCGACGGTCGCGGTGCAGGACGTGCACGTGCGGTACCGAGTGCCCTCGACGGACGCCGCGGAGCGCCGTCGGTCCAACCGGATCGTCCGTGCCGCGAAGTCGGTGCTGGGCCAGCAGCCGATGGTTCTAGTGCGCGCGCTGTCGGGCATCTCGTTCGTCGCGCGCTCCGGGGAGCAGATCGGCCTCGTCGGCCAGAACGGCTCGGGCAAGAGCACGCTCCTGCGCATCATCGCGGGGCTCGAGCGGCCGGCCCGCGGGCGGGTGCTGTCGGAGAGCACGCCGGTGCTCATCGGGGTGAACGCGGCCCTCGTGCCCGACCTCTCGGGTGAGCAGAACGTGCGGCTCGGATGCTTGGCGATGGGCCTCACGCCGGAGCAGACCGAGAAGGCGATCCCGGACGTCGTGGAGCTTGCCGGCCTGGGGAAGTCGATCTACCTGCCGATGAAGACGTACTCCTCCGGCATGGGTGCGCGCCTGCGGTTCGCCATCGCGACCGCCGCGAACCCGCACATCATGCTCATCGACGAAGCACTCGCGACCGGCGATGCGGCCTTCCGCGAACGGAGCGAGGCGCGTATGAACCGCCTGCGGGAGAACGCCGGCACCGTGTTCCTCGTGAGCCACGCGGCCAAGACGATCGAGGAGACCTGCACGCGCGCGATCTGGCTGAACTACGGCCGGCTCGTGCTCGACGGTCCGGCGGAGGACGTGGCGCTGCGCTACCGCAAGTGGGCGTGGGCGATCGCCAAGGAGAAGCCCGACGAGGCGAAGAAGATCATCGAAGACGCGCTCGCGGAGAAGACGGAGACGCACGTGCAGATCGAGGAGCCGCCAGGGCGGCATTATCGCCCAAGGCACGAGCGGGATCCAAAGGCCCCGCTGACGACCGCGGAGGTTGCCGACGCATGACCCTCAAGATCATGACCGTCTACGGGACTCGGCCCGAGGCGATCAAGGTGGCGCCCGTGATCAAGGCACTCGAGGAGAGCCCCGACTTCGAGTCGGTGACCGTGGTGACCGGCCAGCACCGCGAGATGCTCGACCAGGTGAACGAGCTGTTCGGCATCGTGCCCGACCATGACATGAACATCATGAGCCACGGGCAGACGCTCGCGCAGATCTTCGCGCGTGTGCTGGCGGGTCTCGACCCGATCCTCGAGAAAGAGAAGCCGGCCGCTCTCATCGTCCAGGGCGACACGTCGACCTCGACGGCGGCCGCACTGGCGGCGTTCTACCGACAGATTCCAGTCGTGCACCTCGAGGCCGGGCTGCGATCGCGGAACATCATGTCGCCCTTCCCGGAGGAAGCGAACCGCAAGCTCACCACCCAGATCGCCGCCCTGCACCTCGCTCCCACCGAGACGAGCCGTGCCAACCTCCTGGCTGAAGGCATCGACCCCACGACGATCGTCGTGACCGGCAACACCGTGATCGACGCGCTCCTCATGACGGTGAGCAAGGACGTAGCCTTCACCGATCCTCGCCTCGAACACCTCGCTGTCTCTGGGCGGCGCATCCTGCTCGTCACCACGCACCGCCGCGAGAACTGGGGCGGGACGATGGAGGGTGTCGGCCGTGCTCTGGCACGGATCGCACGCGCTTTCCCAGACGTCGAGATCGTCCTGCCTGCGCATCGAAACCCCGTTGTCCGAGACGCCGTGCTCCCGCAGCTCGACGGATTCAACAACGTGACGGTCACCGAGCCGCTGCCGTACGGCGAGTTCGCGCGGCTCATGTCGCTGAGCGCGGTGATCCTCACTGACTCGGGCGGTGTTCAGGAGGAAGCGCCGAGCCTGAACAAGCCGGTGCTCGTCATGCGGGAGAACACGGAGCGCCCTGAAGCCGTCGCGGCCGGAGTCGTACGCCTCATCGGTGTCGACGAGGAGCGCATCGTGACTGAGGTCGGAACACAGATCCACGCGCGAAGACCCGTGGGCGCGTCCGCGCGCTCAAGGAACCCCTACGGAGACGGACAGAGCTCGAAAGTCGTCCTCGACGCGCTCCGTCGTTCGTTTCGTGAAGCCTTTTCCCTCTAGGCAGGAGACTCGCCGCATGAAGATCGTGATAGCCGGACTGGGCTACGTCGGAATGTCCAACGCAGTCGTCCTTGCGCAGCACCACGATGTGGTCGCGGTGGACGTCGATAAGGGCAGAGTCGATGCGGTCAACCGCCGCGAGTCGCCGATCATCGACACGGAGCTCGAGGAGTATCTGCGCGAAAAGCCGCTGTCACTCACGGCGACGACCGACGCGACCGCGGCGTACCGGGATGCGGAGCTCGTCGTCGTAGCGACGCCCACCGACTACGACCCGGACACCAACTACTTCGACACGTCGACGGTGGAGTCCGTCATCGAACAAGCACTCTCAACCAACCCCAACGTCATGGTCGTGATCAAGTCGACCGTGCCGGTCGGGTTCACGGAGCGGATGCGCGCGCAGCACACAGGTGCGGCAATAGTGTTTTCGCCCGAGTTCCTCCGCGAGGGACGCGCGCTCCACGACAACCTCTACCCCTCCCGCATCGTCGTCGGCGACCGTGGCGAGCACGGCAAGCTCTTCGCCGACCTCATGGTCGAGGGCGCCGTTGACCAGAACGCTCCCGTCCGCCTGACGGACCCGACGGAGGCCGAGGCGATCAAGCTTTTCGCCAACACGTACCTCGCCCTGCGCGTGGCCTACTTCAACGAGCTCGACACGTATGCGGCAACGCACCGGCTCAGTTCTGATCAGATCATCGACGGTGTCGGTCTGGATCCTCGCATCGGCACCCACTACAACAATCCTTCATTCGGCTACGGGGGCTACTGCCTCCCCAAGGACAGCCGACAGCTTCTCGCCAACTACCAGGACGTGCCCCAGAACCTCATCGCCGCGGTCGTCGATGCCAACACCACGCGCAAGGATTTTATCGCCGCGGACATCCTCCGCCGGGACCCGAAGGTCGTCGGCATGTACCGCCTGATCATGAAGTCGGGATCAGACAACTTCCGCGCCTCGTCAATCCAGGGCGTCATGAAGCGGATCAAGGCGAAGGGCGTCGAGGTCATCGTCTACGAACCGACTCTTGAAGAGAAAGAATTCTTCCATTCCGAGGTCGTCTACGATCTCGACGACTTCAAGCGGCGCGCAGACGTCATCGTCACAAATCGTCGTGCCGAAGTGTTGAGCGACGTGGTAGAGAAGGTTTACACCCGCGACATCTTCGGCCGCGATTGAAAGTCGAACACGAGGCCCCAAAGCACAGGAATGCGCCCCGGAACCGCAGGACAGTGGAGGACGTAGTGGTGGACGACGCCCGCTTGCGCCAGGAACTATATGAACTCCGGACAGCGCTGACCGAACTTCGGCGATCACTGGGGGGTCGTCGAGAGCACGCGATCGTCCAAGCCGGATGTGAAATCGACCCGACCGTAACCCTGTTGGGGTCACCATCGAACCCGGTCCTCGTCGGCAGGAACGTCAAGATCCTTAGGCACGGAGAACTGATCGGTCGCATCTCTATAGGAGAGGGAACATACATCAACCGATCCGCGTATATCCGAAACCAAGTCACATTAGGCCAGAACGTCAACCTCGGCCCATTCGTTAGACTCATTACAGATTCGCACGACATCGCATCCAGCGCACGCCGTGCCGGCACCAACCGCGTCGACCCGATCAGCGTAGGAAACGGCGCATGGATCGGCGCAGGAACAACCGTCCTGGGGGGTGTGCGCATCGGCGAGGGGGCGATTGTTGCCGCAGGCGCCGTCGTGGTTCATGACGTCGACGCGCACACCCTTGTTGGCGGCGTCCCTGCGACGCCTATCCGGAAACTCGAACAATAATCGCGGATTTCTCCAACATATCCACCACTTTCAACCCGACGACATCGGACAGTGCACTCGTCGCCCCGCGATCTAGCGAGAGCGGTCTCCACCAACGAGGTAGCCAGACCCCAAAGAAATCTGACAGCCTGGGGACCTACCGCCGCGCCCAGTCGACTGCAATACCCAGCGCACCGATGAAACGGTCGGTGTCGGGCGGCCGGTGAATCGAACCGTCATCGTATTCAAGGACCCGAAGTGATCCCGCGCGACCACTGCTCATCAGAGCCCGGGCAAACGGCTCGAAATGCTGCTGGTGGTGATGATCTTTTACGTTCGTCGCATATAGGACCCGCGTGCCACCGAGACGCACGTGACGCCTGAGCGCCGATAGGCGGTCACCCAGTGGCAGCGTCCAGTCCATGTCCGTTCCAAGGTCCTCGAGGCGAGGTGGCCATAGCTCCGGAAGTACCGCATCAAGGTACTGCCGCTGAGCCCATACGCTTCCGTTCGGTAGGACATAACGATAAATCTCGGTTTGTGGATTGAAGACCAGCGCCACGGAACCCCGGACGAGCGCGGAAGTCTGAAGTGCCGCAAAACCGCCACCAGAGGAACCACTCAGGATCAAATTATTTACACCGAGCCGGTCCGCAACGGTCGCCGCCCAATCAGCGAGCAGCGGCCAGAGATCAGTCCTCACGTCGCCTGTAAACCAGGACAATTGGAGCGAATTGTTCACGTGAAGCCACGGGTCCGTCAATCCAAGGTAGCTGTAACCAGCCTCAACAATGGTCCGACACCGCTCGAAGCGTGGCAAGGAGAACTTCTTTCGGTCAAGCGCACCGTGGAAGGACACGACCAACGTGTCCGAACCTTGATCGACAACGAGCGCATCGAGAGGCAAACCGCCGCCCACCATGTGACGGTATCTCACTGTCTTCCCCGCGGGACGCACGTCACGGAAGGACAAAACGGGTGTCTCGACCAACTTCAGCGCGTCGAGCTCGTCAACAATTCTCCGCATCTACTTCTCTCCCGCATCAAGGTGCCGAGGCGCCAAGCATGGCCGGTCGAGCACCAAGGAATGTGCCCTCTACTACAGGTCTAGGAACTCGAGAGTCTCGCCATCAACCTTTGATTGACGTCTCGTACGCGAAACAAAATGCCAGCCATCGTCCGCGATCGCCGCATAGTCGCTCTCTAAGAGGGCGCCGACATCACTCGCAATCGGAGTCACTTCCTGGACGGCCTTCCGCAACGGATAGTCCCCAAAATTCGACCAGGCCCCGATGCCAAGATTCGATCCGTACTGCAACCCGGCTGAGCCGTGCTTCCCAACTCCAAAGCACGGTGTGCCCGTTGCCATACTTAGCGCCGCGAAGCGACCCGCTCCGACAGAGAATGTCGCACGCCGCGTTATTCGCTCGACTTCGGTGGGAGAGACCCAGCCACTAAACCGAAAGGAGACATTGCTGAACTGTCCGGTGAGGGCTCCGAGAAATTCTTCCATTCCACCACGCTCATCCCCATCCCCGAGAAAAATGATCTCCCAGGACACGCCACGTCTCTCGGCCAGTGCTGGCACCAACTCGGAGAAGACTTCGCGCTGCGCAACCTTGTCAGATTCTAGTCTTCCCGCCGATACAACGCGACCAGTGCCGGTGGATAGCTTGTCAGAGAGCGGCCTGCGGGGCGCATCAAGATACTCATCCAGAATACCGTTCGGGATCATCTCAACACGCCATGGATCGATTGCGCAGTAGCCGGTGAGCAGCTCTACAATAGAGGGACTCACACCTGCAAATTTCCTAACGTCACCTCGCCAATAGGCTGCGCCATCCGCATAGTACCCATGGAACATTACGTACAGCGGGCAGTTTATCAGACGAGAGATCTCAAGCCCGAAGATTCTGGAAGCTTGCGGCGAGGCATAAACAATATCCGGGCGTACGCCACTGTCGGCTACGGCGCGAGCGAAATGTACGGGATCAGCCCAGTCAGTTTCGATGATCTGAGCCCCAAGCCCGGAACACGCATCTGCGAACGGGCCTTTCTTACAGACAACGTCGACCTCATGGCCGGCATTCCTGAGTGCTCTGACGGTTGCCAACGTGTTCTCATGTAGTCCACCCCAGTTGGCCACCGTGAAAACTGAAACCAGAACACGTGCCATTGTTAGGACCTTCCAGCGATAGGCGTCTCGAGGCCAAGTCCTACACTCGAGAGCAGATCACGGCAACGCTGCACCCAATCCAGCGTGACACTCTCGCCAAGGTCAATCGCAATGCTCGCGGCGTGGAAATGCTGGGCGAACAGCACGCCGACCGCCAAGGCGCCGACGGGCGCCCGGCACTCGTGGCTGGCGTCGAAAGCGGGAGAATTGGTACCCACAAGAGCTCCTCGATGATGCAAAAGGGCCCCGCGGAACGCAGTTGAGTCGGCGATGTAAATCCGGCGACTTTCGAGAGGGAGGGCAGAAAAGCTCTGCCTCGCCCGTGAAGACATCGACTTCCAGCGCACCGTCACCCGACGGAATGGGCTTTGGCCCCTCGTCAATATTGTGCGGGAAGACCCTTGCAGGTTCACAAAAGCGCTGTACGGCACTCGCAGTTACAATGTTCACACGGTGCGCAAACTCGACGGTACCGCCCATGTACTCACCAAAGAGGAGGGTTGACGCCACCGCAACGCGATTGTGGTCGACGCTGGTTGGAATCACGTCGAGCGAAAGTCGTTTCCTCCTAGGGGATCCGTCCCAGCGGCCCGGTGAGCCAGCTTCAAGGACCGCTCCGTGCGTCGACGTCTCTTGCCATGAGATCTTCATTCAGAATCCTGTTCCATCCCGCGCGGTCATCGCTCCACTACCCACGTCAGTGCCGAGCCCGAGTCCGCGATCTCCTGCGCAGCTAGTTCCGCGTCCCTTCTGTCGTCATGAAGAGATCCCGTGATGACAAGTGGCTTCTCCCCCGCGCGAGATACAGAACCCAGCATGAACCGCTGTGTCCCCCGAAACTTCCGTCGGTGCATTGCGATCGTTACGTGTTGCGAACCCACTGAGCTCGGGATTGCGGCGAGACACTCCCGTAGAATTGCGGAACGCTCGCGCTGGCGAACCTCTGCGTCACTGATCGATACCCGATTTGGACCAATCCGACGACCCCCGAACACCTCATATGAGACGCCAGACGCAGCAAGCTGGGGCAAATCTTCCCAAGGGACGTCCCGAAACAATGTACCCGAAATCACGGGACCCACCTCGGTCCTAATCTCGTACTGAAACTCGGTACGGCGTGATGAACTGAGGCGAAGGGCAGAGTCTTCAGTCAACGTCCCGCGAACAAGCACATGCCGGTACGCAAGATGGTCCGGCAGATAGGGCACGACGCTGCCCTCGAGGTCATCCTTCTCGGGAACACGCGGCCAAGGGGCGCTCTTGCCGCTTGAAGCCTGGTTCTGACGATGTGCGGAGTCCCCTTGCGCCTTGTACCAATTGTTGGTCAGGATTGCCGCGAGTTTCTGCCCATCCCCGTCGCTCACTGTAACCTGTCGGCTGTGCATCCGTCGGAGAAAGAGCACCCGTCCGACATGAGCCCATTTGACGCCTGCGTTCATTAGGCGGACGGCGAGGTTATGGTCAACAGCGGAGGTGAGTTGCTCGTCATATCGCACGCGGTGGATCAGTTCCCTCTCCAGGAGCCACGTCGAGTGGCCGGGGGCCGCGCCCGTGTTGAAGACCGTCGACGGCTCGAACTCCTTCTTCGACACATTCAGCGCGAGTTCACCGGACACGTCGTCAAAGTTCACCCATGATCCAAAGGTCGCCTGCACGCCAGGCCTAATTGCATTGAGCGACCGCTCGAGACGTGTTGGCATCATAATGTCGTCGTCATCATGGACGGCGATGTACCTACCACGCGCCCGATCCGTCCCAAGATTTCGCGCAGCCGAGATCCCCTTGGGCTCTTGCGAAAAGACACGCACTCGGCGGTCACCGATCTTGTCGAGGACTTCCAACGTATCGTCACTCGAACCGTCGTTCACAACGACTACTTCGAAGTCTTGGACTGATTGGGCCAGTACCGAGTTGATTGACTCGCGCAGATATTCCCCGCGATCGCGAGTCGCAATCACGACACTGACTAGTGGTGCTGCGACCATTGCATTTCGCGCGCGCGTATTGCGCAGAACCGTCGGATCGTTCTTGACGATTTGTGTGTTGGCGTCGACGGCCTCCTTGACCACGGTAGAGGTCTCGATCGCTGCACGGCTCGGGGGGTGCCACATGTGGTACATGCGTACGGACGGGTCATCCCGCCACACAATGCGAAGCCCAGAGCGCTGACAGCGCTGGGCAAAGTCAAGATCTTCGCCACCGTAGGTGTGCATGCGTTCGTCATAGCCTCCGACCGAAGCGAAAGCCCGACGCGTCGTGGCGAAGAGGCCTCCCATGCCCCATCGAGGTCGCAGCCTAGATTGAGTTTCGAAGTCTTCCCAAGTAAATCCTGCCTCGGCCACAGTTTCGCTGCTGTACTGCTGCGGGAGATCTCTGCACTGAATCGCCACCGCAGAGTTGGGGGACCGGCGGACGGAGGTGGCCACTTGCGCAAGGCTTCCGGGGCTGAAGAGCATGTCTGCATCGGTTGCCATGATTACGTCACCCCGGGCAACCTCGAATCCTCGGTTTAGTGCTCGCGATCTCGCCCAGACATCCGAGTGGGTATAGACATACTTTGCTCCGGCATTCTCTGCAACTTTCTGAACACTAGCAGCGTCGGATGAGCCAAAGTCCGAGACAATGGCCTCATAGCCTGTCCCCGCGAATGCTCCCTTGAGCGCCTTGAGACAGAGTTCCAGTCGACCCAAGCCCCAGTCGCGAAAGCCGATGACGATCGAAGTGTGAGCCGCCTGGTCTGTCATGCCCCTACCTTCCCGGGCTGTCCAATTGCCTGAACCTGCTTAATTCCTACCGATTGGTCTGCGGGCACGGATTGCGCAATCGTCCTAGTGATGGATTGTTGCGGGTCTGAGCCGTACGCACCCCATGCGTAGACCGCGATCTCCACCTCGGTCAGCAGTTGACTGTTGGACTCCAAAGGTGGTAGCTGCCACTGGCCTTGCGCTCCTACCGCGGGGTTGTATGAGTACATCCCGCCCATGACGCTCGAGTATGTCCACCCGGACCCCAAGGCCATTCGGGTCGTGGCTTTACCATTGATTCGACGCACAACGGCGATAAGGCTCTTTTCTTTTAATAGCTGTGTCGTACGGAGTTCGATCGTCGCTTTGGGGCTTGGCAGTCCAAGTGCGAACGTGATCTCAATGCCTCCGTGACGATTCCCGACGGCGGCACTCGAATTGCCGGGTTTGCGAGCAACGGCTGCGTCCGGGGCACTGGCCATACGTGGGCGGCGAACTCGTGCAACTACTTTTCGAAGGTTGGCGCGCGCTTGGCGGAACTTTTGCAACTTAAGCCTCCACAATTTCGGTCCGCCGCTTCGATGTTCCGGCAAAATCTAGGATGGGCACGGCGTGCTCGCCGCGGAGAATTTCGGTGAATGCACTATGTGCAACCAGAACGACGAGGAGGTCGAACTCTTCGAGGTTGAGCTCCTCTGGGCGGCGGGTCAGTTTCGCAGTTTCCAGACCCGAAGGCAAGTGTTCGATATGTGGTTCGACGACGACTAATTGCGTCACAGATTCGTCTAGATCCGCAAGGAGCGTCGTCGCGATCTCGACCGATGGGGATTGTCGCAGGTCATCAATATTTGGCTTGAACGTCAGGCCCATTATTGCGATCCGCTGCGGTCGCTTCGCGCGCACAAAGGAGAGCACCTCGTCAATGACGTGACGTGGCTTTGCATCGTTTACTTCCCTCGCGGCGCGGATGATCCGCGCCCGTTCCGGCGCCGCATCCACGATGAACCACGGGTCAACCGCGATGCAGTGGCCGCCGACGCCCGGCCCCGGCTGCAGGATGTTGACTCGCGGGTGGTGGTTCGCGAGCCGGATGAGCTCCCACACGTCGATGCCGAGATCTGCCGAGATGAGGGACAGCTCGTTCGCGAACGCGATGTTGACGTCGCGGTAGGAGTTCTCGACGAGCTTCGCCATCTCGGCCGTCACCGCGTCGGTGAGCAGGATCTCGCCCTGGCAGAAGACCTGGTAGAGCTCCTTGGCGTGCTCCGCGGCCGCCGCGGTGAGCCCACCGACGATCCGGTCGTTCGTCACCAGCTCGATCATCACGCGGCCAGGAAGCACGCGCTCGGGGCAGTGCGCCACGTGGATGACCGCGCGGCCCTCAGAGCCGTCGAGGGACAGGTCCGGGCGGGCGGCGAGGATCCAGTCTGCCATCTGCTGCGTGGCCTGCGGCGGCGAGGTCGACTCGAGGATCACCAGTGCGTCTGCTGACAGGTGCGGCGCGATGGCCCCGGCCGCGGCCTGGATGTACGAAAGATCGGGCTTGTGCCCGTCCGTGAACGGCGTCGGGACGGCGACGATGAACGCGTCGGCCGGCTCGGGCTTCGTCGTCGCCCGCAGCGTCCCCTGGGTCACCGCTCCGGCGACGTACGTCGCTAGGTCGGGCTCCACGAAGGGCACGTCGCCGCGGTTCACGGCTTCTACCGTGCGCTCGTTGATGTCCACGCCGATGACGTTCACGCCGTTCGACGCGAGAATCGCCGCCGTCGGGAGCCCGATATAGCCGAGCCCGACGACGCACACAGTGGTGCTGGTCATGATTCCCCTCAGACGAGGACGTGCGCGTCTGCACGCCCGTAGAACTGCACCTCACCGCTCGCGAGCAGCTCGGCGTCGGTGACGTTCCACGTGTGCGCGCCGCCGGTGCGCACCTGGACGAAGTTGAAGCGGTCAGCCGAGAACACGCGTGCCCCGGCGTCCACCGCCGATCGTAGGAAGCCGGTGTCCTCGCCACGTGCCAAATGGGCGAATTTCACCCGCTCGGCGAGCGAGCGGTCGGCCACGATCGTCGGGCCCATCACGAAGTCCGTGTACCGGTGCTCGCGCTCGGCGAACCGCAGCACGGTCGCGTCGAGCGCCGCCACATACATGTAGTGCGCCTGCTTGCCGACCACGTCGGCGCCGGAGTACGCCATCGCGTCGAGCTGGTCAGAGAGGTAGTGCACGCCGTAGAGGTCGTCGTCGTCCATCTTCGCGACGACGTCCCCGTCGGACGCCACGACGAGCCGGTTGAGACACTCCCCCAGCGACACGTCGGTTCCCGCACGGAGGAGCACGAGGTCCTCGACCCCGGCCTCCTTCGCTCGCACGCGCACGTCCCCCTCGTCCACGTCGAACCCGTGCACGAGCAGCGCGAGCTGCACGTCGACGTCGCGCTGTGCGCCGACCTTCCGCAGGACGTGGTCGAGCTGACCGGGCCGGTTCGTCGACACGAGAGCGCTCACACCCGGGCGACGCACCGTCGGGGACGCTGCCAACCCGACGTCGTGCAGCACACGCTGCACCCGGGCGCCGTAGGTGTGCTCGCGCCAGATACGCCGCTGCCCACGATGGGTGGCACGGTCGCGCAGCTCCCGCGAGCGCACGAGCGCGCGGATCGTGTGCTCCGCCTCGGCACGCTCCCCCACCACGAATACCTCGTCCGGCGGGAAGAACTCACCGATCGCCGCACTCGGAGTCGTCACCATCGGCGTTCCGCACGCCGTGATCTCGAAGACCCGGCGCGCGCACATGCTCGGTGAATCGACCACCGAGTTCACGTTGAGGAAGACCTTGTACTCGCGATACGCCGTGAGCATCCGGTCGTACTCGAGCGACCCCACCACGTGCGCTCCGAGCGGCGCGGGGAACTGGTAGCGCTCGTCCCCGCCCTGGAAGCGCGAGAAGATATCGAGCCCGTGCTCCATGCGCGGCGAGACGTCGGCCGCGGCACCGAGCAGCAGGTCCATCTGCGCGCGGCGCTCCGGGTACTTGTGCGCGAAGTACATGCCGCCGAACGCGACGTCACCGCTCGGCCCGTCCCCGTGCGCGCGCACCGGGTTGTGGATCGCCGGCTGCGCACCGAAGGCGAGCACGCCCACGCGGTCGTGGCCGAGCCGCTCGCGGTACGCATCCACGCGTCCGACGTCGGTCGTGTACACGTGGTCGAACAGAGCCGCGGCGTCGAGGAAGTCCTCGAAGTGCACCGGGTCTTCCTTGTTCCAGAAGACCGTCGGCACGCCGCGCTCACGGCATGCGGCGAGGAGCTCCACGAGGGCCGGTCGGGGCGCCGTCGGGCCCGTCAGGTGGTACTGCCACGCGCCCGCGTTGCCGTTCCACGCCGACTCGACGAAGAGCAGGTCGAGACCCGGGCTGTCACCATCGCGCGACGCGTCGAGCTCCGTCCGCCACGACTGCGGCGTCAGGGCCACCTGGTCCCACTCGAACCCGAACGCGAGGCGGGAGAAGTCGTCGAGGACCACGCCGACGCGCAGCGACGGCCGCACCACCGGACGCTCGACGGGTGTCCACGGCTCGAACGTCACACCACTCTGCGTGCGGATCGCACCCTGCGCGCCCGCCGGCCTCGCGATGCTGCGTCGACGGAGATACGTCTGCAACTGGGACAAACCGCCGCGGCGAAGGTGCCAGAGGGCCTTGCGCGCCTCGTCGAGGCGGGAGCCCCCGCGTGCCGTCACTGTCACCGTCTCGCTCGATCCACGGTCGTTGCCCGTGCGCACCGACCGCGCACATGGTACCGCCGTGCCGGTAGTCGACCGGAACGCGTCCAGGCGCCTCGGCCGACGTGAACACGTCAGTTCACCCAGCGCCGTTCTGCAGCGATCCAGCGTCCGTCGTCAACACCGTGCCCGAGGACAGGATCCGCGAACGCGACCACGGCATCGACGACAGGCGCGAACTCCGCCGGAAGGTGATCGCCGTCAGGGCCGAGGTTGCGGCGGAACGCGGCGAAGGTCGCCGACCGCAGCGCCACGAGGTCGCCGACCGACTCCGAGAGCGGGCGCAGTGCGACGCCTCGGAACCCTGCCGTCGCGTCGAGCGCCGTTCGGACGGCACGGGCCGTCAGGTCGTGGGTATGGACGAGCGAGTAGATGTCGACCCAGTCGCGCACCCTGGTGCTGGCCGGTCCGAGATCGAGCGCCGTCGAGATCTTCTCCGCGAGCACCGTCTCGACCGGGTACCCGAGCATGCGCACCGGTTCTGCTCCCGGACGCAGGGCGGGAAGCTCCACCACCTGGGGATCAGGCGTGACCGGGTCACCGAAGTTGATGTCGAGCCTCAGCTTGAGCCGTGCCGTCCCGAGCCCGGCTTCCATCGTGACGCGAACGCCCGAGTAGAGCGCGTCGTCACGGATGATCACAGTCCTGACGGTGTTCGGCAGGAACTCCACGCCGTCGTCGGGTTCGTCGATCGCTGCGATCTCAGCCACGCGGGCGGCGACCACCTTCTCGTCGGCAGCCATGTTGCGGGCCAGTGCGTCCGCGTCGACCGTGGGTCGGCGCGTGCCGAAGGCCGCGAGCAGCATGCCGCCCTTGAGTACGAAGTCCTCGGCGTACGGCGAGCGTGCGAGCCGGGCCAGCCACCGCTCGACGACGTACATGGTCAGCAGGTCCTGTGTACGCCGACCTTCGCGGCGCGCACTGTTCTGCAGGTCGAGGTAGGCCCGACCGGATGCCGAGTCGCGGCGCGGGCGGCTCATCGCGCGCTCACCACGTCGAGGGCGGCTCGCACGGGCCCGAACACGTCCAGAGCCTTGGCGTACTCGAGCAGGAGCGCCGGCCGAGCGCCGGGGGCGTGGAGGTAGCGGTTGAGGGCCGCGTGGGCCACCGGCTCGCCGAACCGACCGCGCAGGCGCATCAGGTCGACGACGGTACGGCCCCGGTCGTAGATCCGGACGTTCTCTCCTGGTGCCGCCTCGACCTCGTCGATCCCGAGCTCGAACGTGTCCGGGTCGAAGCGGAGCACGGTCGTCGGAGGGAACGCGATGCGGACCGCGTTGTGCGCCGCAGAGACGGCGATCTGCACCGTCGGTTCCAGCTCGTCCGTCAGGTCATGGACCGCGGCAGCAGTCACGCAGCACACGATCGCGCGCGGTGCTCGGTGAGCGACCGCCAGCAGGTCGGGGTAGGTCGCCTGGGGCGCGTCCGCTCTCCGGTACACGGCGCGCGAGAGCTCGATGATGTCGCCGTCGTCACGCCACCGGTACAGGTCGCGAGGGTGGACGCCGAGCTCGCGTGCGGTCTTCGTCGTAAAGGTCGCGGGCAGCGACCCCAGAGCGGTCCCCATGGATAGAAACCATACAGGCTGACCTCTATCGTGGATGGTTTCTATCCACCCGACCCAGTGCGCATCAGGGGACGTACGCCACGACCACGTGGCCGTCGCCGCGCACCGTCAGCGGCCCCGCCGCGTGCGGCACGAGCACGGACTCCCCGCGCGCGAGCCGCAGCTCGCCGTCCGCCCCGGCTGCCAGCACCACCTCCCCGGCGAGGCACAGGACGACGCGCGGGCCGGCGTCGGGCAGCGCGACCGCACCGCCCGCGCGCACGCGCCCAGCAGTGAGCGCGAACTCCGCGACCGGCGGCCGGTACGTCGAGAGCCCGGACCCGGCGTCGACCGACACCCGCGGGCGGGCTGCCGGCCCAGGGGCGCACGTGGCGCACTCGAGCAGCGCGTCGACGTCCACGCGCTTCGTGGTGAGCCCCGCGCGCAGCACGTTGTCGGAGCTCGCCATGACCTCCACCGCGCACCCCGACAGGTACGCGTGCACGTGCCCCGACGGCACGAACATCGACTCCCCTGGCTCGAGCGTCACCCGGTTGAGCAGGAGCGAGACGACCGCGCCCGGGTCGCCCGGGTGCTGCTCCGCGAGGCTGAGCACGGTCGCGTCGGCGCGCCGCGACCGCAGGGCCTGCCGGGAGCGGACCGAGGCGACGGTCCGCTCGAGGTCGGCCGCGACGTCGGGCCCCGAGCGCGCGTGCAGCGCGAGCGTGAACGCGTCCCGGACCCCGGCCTCCGTGGGACGCGCCGCGAGGGCCGCGCGCATGCGGGCGACGAGCTCGCCGTCAAGGCCGTCGAGCAGCTCGAGCGCACGCTGCGGCCGCCGGAACCCCGACAGCCCTTCGAACCGGGTCATCGCGACGACCATCTCCGGCTTGTGCTGGTCGTCGTGGAAGCTGCAGATCGGCGAGTCGCGCGGCACGCCCTCGCGGTTCTCCCGGTTGAACCCCGCGCGGGCCCGGTGGGGGTGCGGGTGCACCTGCAACGACAGGGCGCGCTCGGCCGCGAGCACCTTGAGCAGGAACGGCAGCCGCGGCCCGTACGTGTCGAGCACGCGCGTGCCCAGCACGGCGGCGGGCTCCGCCCGCACGAGGTCCAGCAGCGTGCCCGACGACGCGGTCCCGGCTCCCTGGTCCGCGTCGCCGCGCACGGGGGCGAGCGACGAGGGCGCGAGCGGGTGCGCCCCCATCCACAGCTCGGCCGCGGGTCGGCCGTCGGCCTCCAGGCCCAGGAGGTCCTGGAGGGCCGACGTCGACCCCCAGTCGTACCGCTGGACGGTGTTGTCGAGCCGGTAGAACGCGGCCGTCCCCCGCGCCGCGCTCATCGACCCACCGTCGTCGCCCCGTGCCACGCCTGCCCTACAGGCCGAGCGCCTCGCGGATCGGGCCGAGCAGGAAGTACACGACGAACATCGCCGACGAGACCCACATGAGCGGGTGGATCGCGCGGACCTTGCCGAGCGCGAGCTTGATGAGCACGAACGCGAGGAAGCCCGCACCGATGCCGTCCGCGATCGAGTACGTGAACGGCATGACGATGATCGTGAGGAACGCCGGGATCGCGATCTCGACGTTCTTCCAGGAGATCCCCGCGATCTGGGTCATCATGAGGAACCCGACGAAGACGAGCGCGGGCGCCGCGGCCTCGTAGGGGACGAGCGCGACAAGCGGCGACAGGAACGTCGCGAGCAGGAACGCGACACCCGTGACGACCGACGCCAGACCGGTCCGCGCGCCCTCGCCGGCGCCGGTGGTCGACTCGACGAAGCTCGTGTTCGACGACACGGACCCGGCGCCACCGGCGGCCGCGGCGATCGAGTCGACGACGAGGATCGCTCGCGAGCGCGGCGGGGTGCCGTCGGCGTCGAGCAGCTTGGCCTCCGCACCGACCGCGACCATCGTCCCCATCGTGTCGAAGAAGTCGGCGAGGAGCAGCGAGAAGACCAGCAGGATGACGGTGACCGTCGCGATGTTCTCGAACGAGCCCAGCAGCGAGAACTGCCCGAGGAGGCCGAAGTCCGGGACGTCGACGACGCCGTCGAACGTCGGGGCGTTGAGGTTGAAGCCGTCGGGGTTCGAGCCGTCGGGCGCCTTCGCCCCGATGTTCAGGGTGTTCTCGAGGACCACGGCGAGCGCGGTCGCGGTGAGGATCGCGATGAGCAGCGCGCCCTTGACCTTGCGCACCCAGAGCACGATGGTCAGCACGAGGCCCACGACGAAGACGAGGATCGGCCACGTGCCGAGGTCGCCGAGCGCGAGGAGCGTGCCGCTGCCCGCGGTGACGAAGCCCGCGTTGACGAGGCCGATGAGCGCGATGAACAGGCCGATGCCGACGCTGATCGCCGTCTTGAGCTCCACCGGTACCGCACGGAAGACCGCCTCCCGGAACCCGGTGAGCACGAGCAGCAGGATGATGAGGCCCTCGATCACCACGAGGCCCATGGCGTCGGCCCAGGTGACGCCCGGCAGGGACGCGATCGAGTACGCGACGACGGCGTTGAGGCCGAGGCCCGCCGCCAGTCCCAGCGGGAAGTTGGCGAAGACCCCCATCGCGATGGTCATGACACCCGCGACGAGCGCCGTCGCCGCGGCGACCTTGCCGAAGTCGGGCGCGTCGCCGCCGCCGAGGAACTGGCCCGTGCCGTCCTGCACGGTCCCGATGATCAGCGGGTTGAGCACGATGATGTAGGCCATCGCGAAGAACGTCACGAGGCCGCCGCGGACCTCCGTGCCGATGGTGGAGCCGCGCTCGCTGATCTTGAAGAAGCGGTCGATCGCGCTGTTGGCAGGCGGAGGCGCCTGCTCGTCCTCTCGGACGGAGGTGGGGGAAGACATGGGGAGAATGCTGCCAGACGCGGGTTACGGGGGCGTAACCGGGATAGGGTGCCCCGCCGTGGCACGCCTCACGCGGCGCCGAGCACGGCCGGGACCGGTGCTCCCACGAGCTCCGCGTGCTCGACCAGGGTCGTCTCGCGGGGCGTCCCCGCGGCGAGCTGGAGCGCGTGGAGCGCGTCGAGGATCGCCGCCGCCCGCTCCCCCGCCGCCCCACCTGGCACCCCGTACAGGAGCCGCGCCGGGCGCAGGGTGTCGAGGACCGCGTGGCCAGACCGGTGCTCGTCAGGCACCCACACGACGTCGGCCCGCACGCCGTCGGCGGCGAGCGACGCCGAGAGCCACGCGGCGGTCCCGGGCAGGACTCCCGCACGGCCGACGACGAGGTCCCCCGGCCCGAGGTGCGGCGCGAGCTGCTCGACGGCGTCGCGCAGCATCGCCGTGCGGGCGCCCGCCTGCGCGTCATCGTCCGCGACGGCCAGACCTCCAGGGACCACGCCAGACCCCACGGCCAGGACGTGCACCCGGGCGCCGGCGACGGCGGTCCGGTCACCGGTGAGCCGCAGCCTCCCGCTGAGGAGAGCGAGGGCGAGAAGGCGCCGCAGCCGCGGCTCGGCAGTCGCGGGCAGCCCGGCACGCAGCCGCCGACGGACCGACGGGTCAGCCTCGAGGGCGACGACGTCGTGGCCCGCCGCGGCGAGGCACGCCGCCTGGACCGCACCGCGGCGACCGCACCCGATGACGGAGACCCTCACGGCGGACCACCCCCACCTCAGTAGGCGCCGTGCCCGGAGAACACGGCGCGCGCCGTGCGGGCGAGGATGAGGAAGTCGCCGAAGAGGGTCCAGTTCTCGACGTAGTACACGTCCAGACGGACGCTCTCCTCCCACGACAGGTCCGAGCGGCCGCCCACCTGCCACAGCCCGGTGAGCCCCGGCTTGACCAGCAGACGACGGCGCACCTTCTTCTCGTACTTCTGCACCTCGCTCTGCAGCGGGGGCCGCGGGCCCACGAGGCTCATGTCGCCGCGCAGCACGTTGAGCAGCTGCGGGAGCTCGTCGAGCGAGTACCGGCGCAGCACCTTGCCCACGCGCGTGACCCGCGGATCGTCGCGCATCTTGAACAGGGGGCCTGCGCCGTCGTTCTGCTCGACGAGGGCGCCCACCTCGTGCTCCGCGCCCGACCGCATCGACCGGAACTTGAACATCGGGAACACCTGCCCGTTGCGGCCTACGCGCTCCTGGCGGTAGAAGACCGGTCCGCGGCTCGTGAGCATCACCGCGAGAGCCACGACCACCAGGACGGGCAGCAGCACGAGGGTGATGAGCGCGGCGCCGAACCAGTCGGTGAGCGTCTTGACCGCGAAGCGCGGGCCGGTGAAGCGCGGGGCGTCGACGTGCAGGAGCGCCACGCTCTCGGCCGGGGTGATCGTGATGCGCGGCCCGGCGACGTCGACGAGCTCTGCCGTCAGCATGAGGTCGACGCCGTACGGCTCGAGCTCCCAGCCGAGCCGTCGGACGACCTCGGCCGTGATGGCGTCCGAGCCGGAGACCGCGACGATGTCCGCCTCGACCCGCGCGGCGACCTCTCCGGCGTCGCGCAGGGAACCCAGCACGGGGATGCCGTCGACCGTCTCGCCCTCCTCGATGCGGCCCGACGGGACGCAGACGCCGACGACGCGGTATCCGGACTCGCTGCGCCCGTTGAGGTCACGGATGAGCCGCTCCGCCTGCTCACGGTGACCGATGGCCAGGACCGCGGAGCGGGCGAACCCGTGGGCGCGCTGCCGGTGGAGCCACTGACGCCACAGGTAGCGTCCGAGGAGGAGACCGCCGAGACCGATGGGGAACGCGAAGGCCAGGTAGCCGCGCGCCTCCTGGAACCGCAGCAGGAACGCCAGGACGGCGAGGACCGCGAAGAGTCGCCACGACGCGTCGAACACGCGGTGGTACTCCGTGGGGCCGCTGCCGAGGACGCGGGGGTCGCGCGTGCGGGTCGCGACGAGGGAGATCGACCAGGCGACTCCCAGGAGCAGGCTGAGGGCGACGTACGGGATCTGCAGGTTGCTGCGGACCGGCTGCTCGACGAACTGCTCCCAGCGCAGGAAGTACGCGACGAGCACGCCGACCGCGATGGCGGCCGTGTCCGTGAGGACGAGTCGGCGGCGGTAGGCCAGCTGCCAGTGGCTGTCGGTGAAGGCCGCCCGCGCGCGGCGCACCCGCGCTGCCGGGGAGGTGGCGAGGAAGGAGCGCAGACCGCGCCGCGTGTCGTGCTCGACGTCGTGGGACACCCGTCCACCTCCTGTCCTCTGATACCCCTGCATGGCGACTCATCCTAGGTTCGTCGATGATCCGGAAAGTGAATTCCCGCTGGCTTTCACCCGGGTGAGAAGGTGTCGGACCGACGTGATCCGGCGACACCCGAGAAGCGCACGATTCCAACGATTCCTGCAATCGCGGAGCGGGACTGAAAGAGTTTGGACGATCGTCCAGTTCGGTCGTTCCGCCGGCCGGTCGCCGGGAGCGTGGCGACCCGGGTCGTCGAACCTCGCCGCCGCGTCGTGGCGTGCCGGCCGGCGACGCTGGAGATCATCACACCAGGTAAGAGACCCCGTACGGACCCCTGTGACCTGGATCACCGGGTGAAAAGGGCCCCCGGTACGATGGCGGTGTGCCCACGTTCGTCACGCTCCTGCTCCACCCCGACCGCCGGCGGCCCGAGCCCGCGCCCCTGCGCGTGGACCTGCGTGCCGTGATCCTGTGGGGTGTCGCGCTGTGGGCGGCGGCCCTCCTCGTGTGCGTCGTGCTCCTCACGACGGGCATGCCCACGGGCCGCGGCGTCGCGACGAGCGTCGTCGGCCTCGTGCTCGGAGGTATCGGCCTGTGGTGGGAGCGCGGGCACCGCGAGAGCTATCGCGCCGGTACCACCGAGCTCCCCGTCGTGCCGCGCGACGACCGCAGGGACAGCACGACCGACTGACCCGCCGTACCCCGGAGCGCGCCGCTCAGGCGTCGTGGTCCCAGAACGACGACGCCACGGCCCGCTCGGCGCTCTCGGGGTCGCGCAGCACCTCCTCGACGAGGTGGCGCCGGTCGAACCTCCCCGCAGACGCGGCCAGCGCCGGCGCGAGGGCCCGCGGTGCGCCGACGTGCACCTCGGCCGCAGCCCCCGACCCGACGACCCACCACGGCACCCGCACGCCCTCGACCCGCAGGTCCGGGTGCTCGCACCACGTCCCGGGCGCGTCGTCCCCCAGGACCCGGCGCACCGGCTCGGGGAGGTCCCGCGGCGTGCCCGCGGCGTCAGGGGGCGGGGCGAGGGGGGCGGCGGCGACGTCGAGCAGGTCGGCGACGGCGCCCACCAGGGCAGCGGGAGCAGGGACCACCGGGCGCAGCGGCGACCACATGGGGTCCGCCGCGACCACGACCTCGGCCGCGTCCGCGACCTCGACGCCCCGCGGACCGAGAGCCGGCAGCCGGTCCGGCGCCGGGTCGAGCTCCTCGCCGCGGGCGGCGAGGCTCGCCAGCGCGCGCCACAGCGCGACGGCGTCGGCGGCGTCGAGCCGCGTCCCGAGGTCGGGCAGCGCGTCCAGCAGACCGACCCACTCGTCCGGCACGAGCAGGTCGAGGCCTCGCACACCGCCGAGCGCGACGAGGACCGCCTCGTCGGTCTCGGGGCCGTCGAGCCCGGCGAGCTCCGGCGGGACCGGGCGCAGGAACGGGACGTCGCCCCGGGCGAACGGGCCGCCGAGCTCGCCGCGCAGCCACCACGCCGTGTACGACGGCGCCTCTCGCCCGGCCGGTGACCGCACCGGCTCGAGCAGCGCGGCCCGCGCGGCCGGGTCCGCGGCGATCGCCGCGAGGACCTCGGGCCACGCGTCGTCGGCGACCGCGTCGAGGTCGGCGACGGCCGCGAGGTCACCCAGGAAGACCCCGGCCCCGAGCACGGTCGTCAGGTGCTCCAGGTACCCCGACCAGTCCGACAACCAGCCCTCGGCGCCGTGAGGCGCGAGGACCGGGTCCTCGCCCGGCGAGGGCGTCAGGACGTCACGCACCCGGTGCACCGCAGGCCCGACGACGACCCCCACCGCCCGCAGCACGGGCTCGCCCCAGTGCTCGACCACGTCCCGGCCCACCACGTCCAGGTCGAGGACACCGCTCGCCCACGACCCCGGCAGGACGAGCGAGCGCGCCGCCGCCGTCTCGCCGTCGGCTGTCGCGAGCGGGAGCTCTCCCCACCAGAACGGCGCGGCGTCGAGCCCCGTCGCGACCGCCGCTCCGACGAGGGCGAGCAAAGACTCGACCGCCGCCGTGACGTCCTCCTCGTCGTCGGACGCAGCCGCCACGGCCAGGACGCGCGCGCGGACCGCGTCGTCGGCGACGAGGTCGCGGACCGACGTCCGACGAGCGCCGAGGCGCTCCAGGAGCGGGTGCGCCGCGTCCGGGTCGACGACGCGCAGGCCCAGGGCTGCGGCGTCGTGCGGGGTGAGGGCCGACCGGGCGCCGGCGGGGCGGAGCTCGTCGGCGTCGTGACGCGAGGCAGGAGCGTCCAGCAGGACGAGCCCGCGCGCCCCGCGCGCGGTGCGGCCGTCGGCGAGGGGCACGGGGAGGGCGCCGAGCGCCTCCCGCACGGAAGGGTCTGCGGCGTGCGGGGCGAGCGCGTCGTAGAGGCCGCGCCAGCCGTCGGGACCGACCGGCGTCCGCAGATCGTCGACGACGTCCGCGAGGTCGAGCACCCCCACCCCGAGGGATCGGGCGACCGGCAGGTGGTGCCGCGGCACCGCGACGAGGTCGGGCACGCCGAGCACGTCGAGCACGGCGGGGTCGGTGCCGACGTCGCCGCTCAGCACCCGCGCGTCGATGGGGCGGACCAGGCGACGCGACCCTGCCACGGGCAGGAGCGGCGTCGCGCGCAGGGCGTCGGTGGCGGCGTCGCGCACGAGGGCGTCGACGGCGCCCGCCGGCAGCCCCGTCGGCACGAGGCTCAGGACGTCGACCCCGCGTGCCGACGCCTCCGTCCCGAGCAGCTCCGCGTACGCCTCGCCCGCACTGCGCGCCACGTGCTCGGTCAACGCTCCCGGAGACACGTGCCGGCGCGACGGGTCGAGCGGGAACGACGCGAGCAGCAACGCCGGGAAGGTCGCGGGCTCGTCGGTGGGCGTGGGCGCGTGCACGACGTGCAGCACGTCGCGGCCGCGCGGCGGGTCCGCCGCGCGCGGCAGCGCCCACGTGACCGCCCAGGAGGTGCGTGACCGCTCCTCGACCGGCCTCCCGGCGAGCAGCTCCGGATCGACCAGGCCCCCGCGGCGGACCGTCGTCCAGCGTTCCTCGACGTCGGCGACCCGTCGGGGCGGGCCGTCGCCGTCGTCGACGGTGATCTCCCGGAGCGCGGTCAGCGCGAGCAGCAACGGGTCGCCGACGTCCGCCAGCTCCGCCCGTACCGCGGCGAGGGCGGCGGCGTCGCGCAGGACGACCTCGACCACGGTGTCGTGACCGTCCGGCACCTCGACGACCGCCGGGAACGGGAGCCGCAGGACGGGCAGCCGGTCGCCGCGCCGGGCGACATCGGCCGCGAGGGCGACGTCGTCGCGCACCACGTCCTCGAGCGCCACGCGGGTGCCGTCCAGCGCGAAGCCGACCGCGCGCTCCCCGGCACCGATGCGGATCTCGTCGGACACCGAGCGCAGCGCGGCGAACCCGACACCGAACCGGCCGACCGTCGTCCCGGCGCCCCGCTCCCCCGTCGCGGACGCGCGCATCGCGGCGAGCGACGCCACGCCCGCCGCATCCAGCGGCGCCCCGGTGTTGGCGGCGCGGAGCACCCAGCTCTCGTCGGCGGTGTCGCCGGTGCCGCGGTGTCCGGACGGTCTCAGGGACAGGACCAGCCGGCCGGGCACCCCGGCGCGAGCGGCGGCGTCGGCGGCGTTCTGCGCGAGCTCGACGACCACGCGGTCCCGGTAGGAGCCGTGGGCGTGGTCCTCCTCGGTGTTGGCGTCCTCGCGCAGACGGGTCGGCGACGACCGCCAGGCCTCGAGGACGGCGCGACGCAGCGCCGCGGTCCCGAGGGGGTCGTGGCTCACGCCCCGGGCTCGTCCTCAGCCGGTCGCGACGGCTCCGCCGCCTCGGTCTCGCTCACGGCGCCCGGTCCGGTCGAGCCGTCGGCCTCGGGGTCGGGCGGGTCCGACGCGTCAGCCTCGGCCTCGGTCGCGGTGTCGGTCGTCCGGGCGGAGGCCTCGGTCGGGGCCGCCGCCTCGAGCATCGAGACGAGCTCGACGTGCATCTCGTCGATGAGCGGTGCGGCGTCGGGCCAGTCGCTCGGCTGCGGGTCCACGTCCGTCTCGGAGTGCGCGCCGCACCCGTGGTCGAGGCTGACGACCTTGCCGTCGTCGGGCGACCACGCGTTCGCGCACACGCCGAACACCTGGCCGAGCGCGCCCTGGAGCGGCACGAGGAAACCGCACGACCCGCACTCGGCCGCCGACGCGACGGCGCCACGCGTCGTCGGGCCGCGCGAGCCGCGGTACCAGCGCTCGGCGGCCTCGTCCCGGCCCTGCGGCGAGAGCACGCGAGCGCGCGCGAGCGCGAGCTCCTCGATCGCGACGGCGTCCTCCTGCTCGTCGCCCGTCGGCACGTAGCCGGGCTCGAGGCGCGGGTCGTCCGCGCGGAACGGCAGCACGTCGCCAGGACCCACGTCACCCGGCCGCAGACGCTCGGACCACGGCAGCCACGCGGGCGCGAGCAGCGCGCCGTCGCCGGGCAGGAGCTCGACCTCGCACACGGTCGCGACCCGCCCGCGCGGCACGCGCGCGAGCGTCACGGTCCAGTGCCAGCCGGAGTACCCGCGCATCGTGCACGCGAACCGGTGCGAGATGAGCCTGTCGGCCTCCGCGACGGTGCCGAGGTGCTCGCCGACGTCCTGAGGGTTCTCCGCGACCTCCTCGGCCGCGGCGCGGGCGACGTCGACGGCGCCCGTCAGGACGGCGTCGCGCGCGGCTCGCGCGGACACCCCGCGCACGCGCTCCTCGGCGGCTGCCACGGCACTCATGCTCAGGCCTCGATCTCGTCCGCGACCGCGCGCAGCACGGCGGCGACCTTCGTCGCCTTGCCCTTCTCCGGGTACCGGCCGCGGCGCAGGCCGTTGCCGATCCCGTCGAGCTCCTTGATGAGGTCCTCCACGATCACGGCCATCTCGTCGGCCGAGCGACGCTTGGCCTTCACGACCGACGGCGCGGGGTCGAGGAGCTTGACGGCGAGCGCCTGAGGGCCACGACGGCCGTCGGCGACGCCGAAGTCGACGCGCGCTCCGGGCTTGGGGGCGGGCGCGCCCGCGGGGAGCGCGGAGGCGTGCAGGAAGACCTCGCCGCCGTCGTCGTCGGCGATGAAGCCGAAGCCGCGCTCGGTGTCGAACCACTTGACCTTGCCGGTGGGCACGTGGACCTCGTTCGTGCTCGTAGGGACCAGAGACCTCAGGCTACCGGCCTCGTCGGGCAGTCGCCGCATCGATACCGCGCGCCGGACGGCGCCTCACGGCGCGCCGCTCCCGGGGTCGGCGGCGCGCCCGACGACGCCGAGGTCGGCGCCGACCCGCAGCGCGACGGCGTCGAACCACGAGGCGCGGTCGCCGACCGTGCGTTCGAGGTGCCCGAACAGCTCGAACGAGACCGTGCCGAACAGGGTCGTCCAGGCGATGAGGGTCCGCACGACGCTCTCCGTCGGCGCGTCCGGGCCGACCAGCCCACGCTCGGCGACGTACGCGCGCGCGTCGGCGACGAGCACGGTGGCGTCGTCGGCGCCGACCGGCTCCGGGACGGGTCCCCGCCCGGCCGCCCACGCGTCCCCCGCGATCCGGACGAGGACCCGCACGACCCGTGTCGCCGGCTCGACGGTGTCCCTCGGTGCGGCGTAGCCAGGTACCGGCGTGCCGTAGAGCAGCGCGAAGTCGCCCGGGCGCGCGACGCACCACGACCGCAGCGCGCGGCACGCGGCGAGCCAGCGGCCCTCGAGGTCGTCGCGCGCGACGGCCGCCTCCGCGTCCTCGACCGCGGCGCCCAGGCCGTCGTAGCACTCGACGAGCAGCGCCGTGAGGAGCGCGTCACGGCTGGGGAAGTACCGGTAGACCGCCGACGACACCATGCCGACGTCGCGGGCGACCGCCCGGAGCGAGAGTGCGCTCGGGCCGTCGGTCGCGAGGCGGGCGCGCGCGGCGTCGAGGATCTCGCGCGTGAGGGTCTCGCGGGCCAGGGCGCGGGCGTTCCGGGGTGCTGCCATGCGCCCCAGGGTCCCAGACGAGAGCAGTGTCCGCCAACGAGAGCAGCAACCTCGGAAGAGAGCACTGCTCTTGCTCTTTCCGGCCGTCCATGCCAGGCTGCTCGAAAAGAGAGCACCGCTCTCGGAAATGGAGACCGTCATGCCCAGCACGCCTCTCGACCGCCACGTCGTCGTCGGCGCCGGCCCCGTGGGCCGTCACGTCGCTTCCCTGCTCGCCGCGCGCGGGTCGTCCGTCACCGTCGTCACGCGCAGCGGCCGCGACACCGGGGTCCCCGGGGTCCGGCACGTCGCGCTCGACGCGTCCGACGCCGACGCGCTCAGCCGCATGGTCGAGGGTTCGCACGTCCTCTACAACTGCGCGAACCCCGGGGACTACACCGAGTGGGAGCGCGTGTGGCCGCCGCTCGCCGCGTCGCTGCTCACGGCCGCCGAGCGCAGCGGGGCCGTCTACGCCATCACCGGCAACCTCTACCCGTACGGGCCGGTCGACGCACCCCTGACCGAGGACCTGCCGGACGCCGCGACCGACCACAAGGGCGTGCTGCGCGCCCGGCTCTGGGCCGACGCGCTCGCCGCGCACCGCGACGGACGGGTCCGCGCCGTCGAGGTGCGCAGCTCGGACTTCATGGGCCCGGGCGTCGGGGGCAACGGCCACGTGTCGCGCGTCGTCCCGGCGGCGTCGCGCGGGAAGGCCGTGACGATGATGGGCCGCACCGACCTCCCCCACACCTTCACCGACGTGCAGGACGCCGCGCGCACGCTCGTCGCGGCCGCCGAGGACCCCGGCGCGCACGGCCGCACGTGGCACACCCCGAGCAACGCGCCGCGCAGCCAGGAGCAGGCGCTGACCGACGTCCTCGCGAGCGCCGGGCTGCCACCGGTGCGCGTGCGGTCGCTGCGCGGGGCCGGGCTCGCCGCCGTGGGGCTGTTCTCCCCGCTGATGCGCGAGCTCCGCGAGCTGATCTACCAGTGGGAGCGCCCCTACGTCCTCGACGACTCGGCGGCCCGCGCCCGGTTCGGCATCGAGCCGACGCCCTGGGACGAGGTCTGCCGCCGCACGGCCGGCGGCTGAGCGCCCAGCGGCTGAGCGCCCTGCGGCGGAGCGGCGCGTCGCGGGACCGCGCGCTGCTGGTCGGCGTAGCTGCGGGCGGCGGGGCGCCTCGCGCGCGTGCGCACCGTTCGGCACTGCGTACCGCGCTCGGCACCTGGTGCGGTGTTCGGCGGTTCCAGGTGCCGAACGCGGTACCCAGCCGCCGAACCGTCGTCGAAGCGCGGTGCGGGCGAGACGCCGATGCGGCCCGGTGGGCGGCCCGAAGCTCGTCCACAGTCCCGACGGACGACACCTCGTCCACAGGGACGTCGTCCGCCGCAGCGCCCGGCACCGGCCGACCGGCACCCTGCGCGGGTGACGACCGACGACAGCCCGTCCCAGGGCACGCCCGACCGACGACACCTCCGCCTCTCCCGCGAGCACCCGCCGTCGACGGTCCGGCGCGCCGCGTCCTCGGGCCGGTGGGAACGGGTCCGGCGCGGCGCCTACCGCGACGCAGACGCCGGCATCGCGGTAGGGCACGCCGCACGACGGGCCCTGCTGGTGGACCGGGCGACCGCGCTCCACCTCGGCCTCACCGCCGACCACGTCCTGAGCCACCGGACGGCCGCGCTCGTCCACGGTCTGCGTCTGTGGTCGCTCCCGGAGCAGGTCGACGTCGTGCAGGGGTACCGACGATCGGCGAGTGCCGACCCGGCGGTGGCGCGTCACCTCGGCAGCGTCCCGGACGACGAGCGCTGCGTCGTCCAGGGCCTGCCCGTCACCACGCTCGCGCGCACGGTCGCGGACTGCCTGCGCACGCTGCCCGCGCTCGACGGGCTGGTCGTCGCCGATGCCGCGCTCGCCCGAGGGATAGGCCGGGCGGAGGTGGCTGCGCTCCTTGCGCGTCGACCGCGTGCTGCGGGCAACCCGTCCGCACGGCACGTGCTCACGCTCGCCGACGGCGGCGCCGAGTCCGCGTGGGAGTCGTGGTTGCGCTACGTCGTGCTCCGCCTCGGCCTGCCGCGCCCGACGACGCAGCTCAGCCTGCGCACGGAGATCGGCTGGGTGCGGGCCGACCTGGGCTGGGAGGAGTGGCGGCTCCTCCTCGAGTTCGACGGGCTGGTGAAGTACCGGACCTCCGGCGACGGTCTCGCCCCACGGCACGACCCGGGGCGCGTCCTCGTGGCGGAGAAGCGCCGTCAGGAGGCGATGGAGGCGACCGGGCGTCACGTCCTGCGGTTCACCGCGCGCGACAGGCCCGCCGAGGTCGGAGCGCGCGTGCTGCGTCGGGTGCCGCGCGCCGTCGTGTCGGAGTTGCGTCCGGACCGCTGGCTCCCTCCCCTCGACTGATCCGAGCGCGCCGCACGACAGTTCGGCGGCTCGTGCACAGGTCGGCGCTCCCAGCGCCGTTCGGCGTCTCGAACCGCCGAACGCGAGCACGAGCCGCCGAACCGTCGACGTCCGTGGCATCGCAGGCATGCGCAGGTGAGCGCTCCGCCCGCGTAGCATCGAACGGATGGCCATCTCCACCTCCGGACGGTCCGCGACGTTCAGCGACACGGTGCGCTCGAGCGACGACGCGCGACTCGTCGCGCTCCTGACGCGACGCCCCGACCTGGCCACGCCCTCGCCGTCGACGCTCCTGTCGCTCGCCGCCCGCGCGTCGAGCCGCACGAGCCTGGAGCGCGCCCTGGCCGGGCTGAGCGCGTTCGAGCTGCACGTGCTCGAGTCGGTGCTGCTCCTCGACCCGGTGACCGGTCCGACGACCCCCCGGGAGATCGCGGCCGCGCTCGGCATCCGTGGCACGGCCGGCGTCCGGGCGACCACGGAGGCCCTGACGCGCCTCGCCGAGGCGGCGCTCGTGTGGGCCCCGGACCCCGCGCGGCCTGCGAGCCGCCGCCCCGCGCCGGGCCTCGCCGAGATCCTCGGGCCCTATCCCGCCGGGCTCGGTCCTGCGGCGGGCGTCGCGCCCGACGACGTGCCGACGGTCCCCGTCCCCGCCGACGCCCCGCCCGGTGCGTCGGCGATCCTCGACGCGCTCACGTGGGGCCCGCCGGTCGGCGTCGCGCCGCGCACCGACCCGGCGGCCCGGCGCGCCGTGGCCTGGCTCGTCGACCACGGGTACCTGCACGCGACCGACGACCGCCACGTCGTGCTGCCCCGCGAGGTCGGGCTGGCGCTCCGCGGCGGCCGCACGCACCGTGACGTGCGCACGACGGCGCCCGTGCCCGACGTCCGCGAGGTCCCGGAGGCGACCGTCGACGCCGAGTCCGCGAGCGCCGGGATCGAGGCCGTGCGGCTCGTGGCCCGGCTCGTCACGGCGTGGCAGGAGGACCCGCCCGGCGTGCTGCGCTCCGGCGGGCTCGGCGTGCGGGAGCTGCGCCGCGCCGCCGCGACGCTCGAGGTCGACGACGCGACCGCGGCAGCGGTGGTGGAGCTCGCCGCTGCGGCAGGGCTGGTCGCGGACGACGGCGACGACCCGCCGTCGTTCACGGCGACGCCTGCCGCCGAGGACTGGCTGGACGACGACCTCGGCGACCGGTGGGCGACCCTCGCGCGCGGCTGGTGGCGTTCACGCCGCACCCCGTGGCTCGTGGGCAGCCGCGACGAGAAGGGGGCGCTGCGCGGCGCGCTCGACCCGGAGCTGTGGCGCCCGTGGGTGCCGCGGCTGCGCAGGACGGTGCTGGACGTCCTCGCCGACGCCCCCGGGCGCGGACCTGGAGCACCCGAGGTCGTCGAGGTGCTGCGCTGGCGCACGCCCCGCGCCGTCCCGCCGGAGCAGGCGGTCGCCGGCCTCCTGCGCGAGGCCGCGCTGCTGGGCGTCACGGGCGCGGGGGCGCTCTCGGCGCCGGGGCGCGCCCTGCTCGGTCAGGACGACGACAACGCTCCGACGCTCCCCGCCGCGTTCGCGGCCGTCCTGCCGCCCGAGGTCGACGAGCTCCTGCTGCAGGGCGACCTCACCGGGATCGTGCCGGGGCGCCCGTCGGGCCCGCTGAGCCGGCTCGTGGAGATCGCGGCCGACGTCGAGTCGCGCGGCGCCGCGACGACGGTCCGGTTCTCCGCGGAGTCGGTCGTGCGCGCGCTCGACCACGGGCGCACGGCCGACGACCTTCTGACCGAGCTCGCGGCGCACTCGCGCACGCCGGTCCCCCAGGCGCTCGAGTACCTCGTGCGCGACGCCGCGCGGCGGCACGGGCGCGTGCGCGTCGGCACCGCGTCGAGCTATGTCCGCGCGGAGGACCCGGCGCTGCTCGCCGGCCTGGTCGAGGCGTCCGCGCTGCGGCACCTCGGGCTCGTGCGGATCGCACCCACCGTGCTCGTCGCGGCGGTCCCGGCGAGCGAGCTCCAGTCGGCGCTGCGCGACCGTGGCGTGGTCTCGGCGGTCGAGGGCCCGGACGGGCGGGTGCTGGTGGCCGACGGCGGTCGGCGCCCCGGCCCGCCGGGCGGCGGTCGCCAGGTCGTGGGCCGACGACGTGCCCGTGCCGTGGCGGCAGGCTTCGGCCCCGGTGCCGACGACGACGCCCTGCGGCCCGGCGACGGGCGTGCCGGTCCGAGCGGCGAGAAGTATGCGGCGCTCGTCGCGCGACTGCGCGCGGCCGACGCGGCGGCGGGTCAGTTCCAGGGGCAGGGACAGGACGGCGGCGGACCGTCGGGCCGCGCCGGTGCCTCGTCCCGGCGACGCGACGGTGGCTCTGCCCTGCCCGGCTCCCCGGACGGTGCGACGGGCCGTGGGGGCGGGCGGGCGTCGTCGGGCACGGGCACGGCGCCCGGGGACGCGGCGCCCGCGGAGGGATCGGCGGTGCGCGGCGCGAGCCGGCAGGCAGACGGGGATGGAACAACGGACCCGGCGGCCGCGTTGGGTCTCCTGCGCGAGGCGATCGCGGACGGCTCGTCGGTGTGGCTCGAGGTCGTGGGGTCCGTCGGGACCCCGACCCGGCGGCTCGTGCGACCGCTGACGCTCGACGGCGGGCGCCTGCGTGCGCAGGACCCGGCGCGCGACGCCGAGCTCACCGTCGCGGTGCACCGCATCGCCTCCGTCACCCCGGCGCGGTCGAGCGACCACGACGGGGCGAGATAGAACCGTGGTCGCCGAGGTAGAGCCCAGGTCACCGATCACGGCTCCATCTCGCCGACCACGGCTCTACCTCGCACACCACGGCACTACCTCGGCACCACCTCGGCAAGGAGACGCATGACCGACGGCCCCCTCATCGTCCAGAGCGACAAGTCCCTGCTCCTCGAGGTCGACCACCCGCGCGGCGGCAAGGCGCGACGCGCCATCGCGCCGTTCGCCGAGCTGGAGCGCGCCCCCGAGCACGTGCACACGTACCGACTGACCCCGCTCGGGCTGTGGAACGCGCGCGCCGCGGGCCACGACGCCGAGCAGGTCGTCAACACCCTCATCGAGTACTCGCGGTACCCGGTGCCGCACGCGCTGCTCATCGACATCGCCGAGACGATGTCGCGCTACGGGCGGCTCACGCTCGCGCAGCACCCGGTGCACGGGCTCGTGCTCGAGGCGACCGACCGCGCCGTGCTCGCCGAGGTCCTCAAGTCCAAGCGGACCGCGGGCCTCGTGGGCGAGCGGATCGACGAGACGACCGTCGTCGTGCACCCCTCCGAGCGCGGCCACCTCAAGCAGGTGCTCGTCAAGCTCGGCTGGCCCGCCGAGGACCTCGCGGGCTACGTGGACGGCGAGAAGCACGAGATCGCGCTCAGTCCCACGACGCCGCCGCGCACCGAGGGCGAGGCGCCGAAGCCGTGGGAGATGCGGCCCTACCAGGCCCAGGCCGTGGACGGGTTCTGGCACGGCGGGAGCGGCGTCGTCGTGCTGCCGTGCGGCGCCGGCAAGACGATCGTCGGGGCCGGTGCGATGGCGAGGTCCGGGACGACGACCCTCATCCTCGTGACGAACACCGTGAGCGCGCGGCAGTGGCGCGACGAGCTCGTGCGCCGCACCTCGCTCACCGAGGACGAGATCGGCGAGTACTCCGGCGCGCGCAAGGAGATCAAGCCCGTCACGATCGCGACGTACCAGGTGCTCACGACGAAGCGGAAGGGCGTCTACACGCACCTCGAGCTGCTCGACGCGCGCGACTGGGGCCTCGTGGTCTACGACGAGGTGCACCTGCTGCCCGCGCCGATCTTCCGCATGACCGCGGACCTGCAGGCTCGGCGCCGGCTCGGCCTCACGGCGACGCTCGTGCGCGAGGACGGCCGCGAGGACGAGGTGTTCTCGCTCATCGGGCCGAAGCGCTACGACGCCCCGTGGAAGGACATCGAGGCGCAGGGCTACATCGCGCCCGCGGACTGCGTCGAGGTGCGCCTCACGCTGCCCGAGTCCGACCGGATGACGTACGCCGTGGCGGAGCCCGAGGACAAGTACCGGCTCGCGGCGACGGCGGCGGGCAAGAACCGCGTCGTCGAGCAGATCGTCGCGCAGCACCCGGACGACCAGGTGCTCGTCATCGGGCAGTACCTCGACCAGCTCGAGGAGCTGAGCAACCACCTCGACGCGCCGCTCATCACCGGCGCGACGACGGTCCGCGAGCGCCAGCGCCTGTTCGAGGCCTTCCGCTCGGGCGAGATCTCGCGGCTCGTGGTGTCGAAGGTCGCGAACTTCTCCATCGACCTGCCGGAGGCGTCGGTCGCGATCCAGGTGTCCGGCTCGTTCGGCTCGCGCCAGGAGGAGGCCCAGCGCCTCGGCCGCGTCATGCGACCCAAGGCGGACGGCAGGACGGCGCACTTCTACGCCGTCGTCGCGCGCGACACCGTCGACCAGGACTTCGCGGCGCACCGCCAGCGGTTCCTGGCGGAGCAGGGGTACGCCTACCGCATCGTCGACGCCGAGGACCTGGGCGTCGTGCAGTGACGGGTGGGGGCCCTGCGACGCAGGAGCGCGGCACCCGCCCGGCGCGGAACGGCGCCCGGGTCCGACCATGAGCACCGAGGACCTGGGCATCACCGACACTGCGCAGTAGAGGGTGGCCTGCGATTGCAGGCCGGGGGTCCCTGGGAAAGGATCGGGCGCGTGAGACCGCTCGTGCGTACGCCCTCCCCTGCCCCCGTCACGACGGCGAGCCACGGGATCCGGCGTCGCGTCGCCGGGGTCCTGGCGCTCGTGACGGGTGTGCTGCTCGCAGCAGGCCCGACGGCGGTGGCCACGGCGCTCCCCGCGACGTCGCCGCTCGCCGGCCCCCCGGTCGCCGGGTCACCGCTCCCCGCCGAGGCGCCGCTCGCCGTCGAGGGCGAGATCACGGACCCTGAGGGCGTCCTCGGCGACCGCACGGGCGAGGTCCAGGACGCCCTCGACCGGTTGGCCACAGACACGGACCTGCAGCTCTTCGTCGTGTACGTGCCCGACCTGGACGGCATGGACGGCATCGACTGGGCGAACACGACGGCGAACCTGTCGGGCCTCGGCGTCGACGACCTGCTGCTCGCGGTGGGCACCCAGGACCGCCGGTACGGGTTGTCGTACGACAACAACGTCGCGCTGAGCGACGCCGGCCTGGACCGGATCACGTCCGCCGTCGAGGACCACCTGCGGGAGGACGACTGGGCGGGCGCGGCGATCGCCGCCGCGGACACCGCGCGGGAGTCGGCGACCGGCGGTGACGGCGGCGGGGTGAGCTGGTTCCTCGTGCTCGCGGTGGGCGGGCTGCTCGTGCTCGTCGTGGTCCTCGTGGTGCGCGCCGTCGCGAACCGCCGACGCCGCGCGGAGCGCGCCGGCGCCGCCGCCGGGCCCGCTCCCGGGAGCCTGGAGTCGTTGCCGACCGACGAGCTGGACCGTCGGGCGAGCGCCGCGCTGGTCGCGATCGACGACGCGCTGAAGACGTCGGAGCAGGAGCTCGGCTTCGCGCAGGCCCAGTTCGGGATCGAGGCGACGCAGCAGTTCTCGGCGGCTCTGGCCGCGGGCAAGCAGCGGGTGACCGAGGCGTTCGCGCTGCGCCGACAGCTTGACGACAGCACCCCGGAGTCGGAGCCGCAGGCCCGCGCGCTGATGGCGCGGATCATCACGCTGTGCGACGAGGTCGCGGACGCCCTCGACGCGCAGTCCACGACGTTCGACGAGCTGCGCGACCTCCAGGCCCGCGCGCCGCAGGTGCTCGACGAGACGGACCAGCGCGCGACCGAGGTTCTCGCACGCGTCCCGACGTCCCGCACGACGCTCGACACCCTCGCCCGCACCTATCCGGCGACGGCGCTCGCGTCGGTCGCGCAGAACCCGGATCAGGCGGAGGCGCTGGTCGCGGGGGCGCAGGAGTCGGTGACCCGGGGCCGGGAGGCCCTCACCCGCAAGGACCGGGCAGCGGCGGTGGCGCTCGCCCGTGCGGCGCAGAACGCCGTCGGTCAGGCGGTCACGCTCCTCGACGCGGTCGAGCGCGCGGGGACGGACCTCGCGCAGGCGGGCGCTCGTCTGGACAAGGGGCTCGCCTCGATCCGGGCGGACCTGGCCGACGCCGGCCGGCTCGCACCGCAGGACCCTGCGGTCGTGCCCGCCCTCTCCGAGGCGCAAGCCGCAGCCGAGGCGGCGGCGACGGTGCACGACGGCGGCGACCCCCTCGCCGCCCTGCGACGCCTCACCGACGCGGAGGCGGCGCTCGACACGGCTCTCGCCCCGTTCCGCGAGCGCGCGGAGCAGTCGGCCCGCGCGAACGCGCTGCTGCGCGAGACCCTGCTGCGCGTGGACTCCCAGGTGCGCGCGACGAACGACTTCATCGAGACCCGGCGCGGCGCCGTCGGGCCCGAGGCACGCACCCGCCTCTCGGAGGCGATCCGCCTGCTCGGCGAGGCCCGCTCCCTCCAGCCCACGGACCCGGTGACCGCCCTGCAGCGCGCGCAGCAGGCCGATGCGCAGGCGCAGGCCGCCGCGCAGCTCGCCCAGCAGGACGCGTCCCGGTGGGACGCCTCGCAGGGCGGGGGGCTCGGCGGCTTCGGCGGGGGCGGCGGCTACGGCTCGGGCGGAGGGAGCAACGTCGGCGGCATGGTGCTCGGCGGCATCCTCCTCGACTCGATCCTGCGCGGGGGCGGCGGCCGGGGCGGTCGCAGCGGAGGCTTCGGCGGAGGCAGCTTCGGCGGAGGGTTCGGCGGCGGCGGCTTCGGCGGCGGGCGCTCGGGCGGACGGTCCGGCGGCAGGTCGTCCGGGGGCCGCTCGGGACGCGGCGGGCGGTTCTGACGAGAAGCCCCGCTCCGGCACCCGCATCGGCGCACCTGCGGCACGGCAAGGCACGGCACGCACCAGATGGCAGGCAGCACCACCCGGTCACGGCACCACGCAACGACAGGAGAGGCACCATGGCGGAGAAGCAGAGCATCTTCGGGCGCATCGCCCAGCTCACGAGGGCCAACATCAACGCGCTGATCGACAACGCGGAGGACCCGCAGAAGATGCTGGACCAGCTCGTGCGGGACTACACGAACAACATCGCCGAGGCCGAGCAAGCCGTCGCGCAGACCATCGGCAACCTGCGCCTCGCCGAGCAGGACTACAACGAGGACGTCGCGGCGGTGCAGGAGTGGGGGCAGAAGGCCGTCGCCGCCTCCGCGCAGGCGGACCGCTACCGCCAGAGCGGCGACACCGCCAACGCCGACAAGTTCGACAACCTCGCCAAGCTCGCACTGGGCAAGCAGATCGCCGCGGAGGGCGAGGTGCGCCAGGCAGAGCCGCTCATCGCGTCGCAGCGCGACACCGTCGAGAAGCTGAAGTCCGGTCTCGCGCTCATGAAGGACAAGCTCGGCGAGCTGCGCTCGAAGCGCGACTCGCTCGTCGCCCGCCAGAAGAGCGCGCAGGCGCAGCAGACCGTGCAGGGTGCCATCAGCTCGATCAACGTCCTCGACCCGACGAGCGAGATCTCCCGCTACGAGGACATGGTGCGGCGCGAGGAGGCGATGGCGATGGGCCAGGCCGAGGTCGCGGCGTCGAGCCTCGACGCGCAGTTCGCCGAGCTCGAGACGTCCGGCGAGGCGATCGAGATCGAGGCGCGCCTCGCCGCGCTCAAGGGCGGGTCGGCCTCGTCGGCTCCTCAGGTCGCGCCCACGCAGGTCACCCCCGAGATCGGGTCCGGCACGACCACCCAGGACGCGCCGACGTCGGGCTGGTGACGCGGGGCCCTGGACGCTCGGTCGGGTCCGCGGCGGTGGGTGCGCCCCGCGGTGGGGGCGCCGTCGGTGCTCGGGCTGCCGCGCCGTCACCTCGCACTGTCAGCCGTCAGTCCTAGGAGCGCGGCTCTTACGCCCTTCGCATCCGACGCCGCCCCCACCCCTCGTGCCTCGCGTCACCTCGGCGCGGGGTCGCCAGCGATCGGTGGCGGACGGGTCACCATGCGATCGCTCGTGCCTCGCGTCACCTCGGCGTGGGGTCGCGAGCGATCGACGTGCGGACGCGTCACCATGCGATCGGAGGCGAGACCAGTCGCCGAGCGGTCGACGGCGGAGCGAGGAAGGGGCCGGGTCGTGGCGGGTCTGGCGGGAGCCCGCGAGGTACGAGCGGGCGGATGGTAGACCCGGCCCCTTCCTCGTGGAGCCGTCGATCGCGGACCCACGCC
This sequence comes from Cellulosimicrobium sp. PMB13, assembly GCF_051294865.1. Classification (NCBI taxonomy): domain Bacteria; kingdom Bacillati; phylum Actinomycetota; class Actinomycetes; order Micrococcales; family Promicromonosporaceae; genus Cellulosimicrobium; species Cellulosimicrobium sp. PMB13. The sequence continues at coordinate 4,469,270 of NZ_CP145910.1, forward strand.
GCCCAGCCCCAACGGCTCAATGGCCCAACGACTCAAACGGCTCAGCAGCTCGGCGGCTCAGGCCGTGACGAACCGCCGTTCGACGGCGGCGCGCACCTCGGCGACGAACGCGGCGGCGAGGCGGCGGCCGGCGTCGGCGATCTCGGTGGCGTGCTCGTCGAACCCGGCGAGCACGGCGGCGGTGTCGACGTCGTCGTAGCGGTCGCACCAGCCGGCGAGGCTCGCCCAGGAGACCTCGGGGTGGAACTGGACGCCGAGCGCCGAGCCGAGGCGGAACGCCTGGTAGGGGTACATGTCCGACGACGCGAGCCACACAGCGCCTGCCGGCAGGTCGACGACCGCGTCGCCGTGCGCGCTCGCCACCCAGCGGACCGGGTCGTCGCCTGTCGCGAGGGCCCCGAGGACGGGGTCGGACTCGGCGGCGTGCCGCCAGAACAGCTGCGTCGCGCCGACCTCCCGCCCAGGAGGCGCAGCGACCTCGACCCGGCCCCCGCCCGCGACGGCGAGGAGCTGGGCGCCGAGGCAGACGCCGAGCGTCGGGACGCCGGACGTCGCCGACCCGAGCAGCAGCTCCCGCACGGCCGGGAGCCAGGGCGCGCGGGCGTCGTCGTACGCCGACATGTGGCCGCCGAGCACGACGAGGCCGTCGCCGACCTCGCCGACCGTGGGGACGGGTTCGCCGTCGTAGGCCCGCACGACGCGCAGGTCGGCGTCGAGGTGGTCGGCCCAGGTGTCGAGCGTGACGTCCGCGGAGCTCTGGACGACCGTGAGGCGCACGGCGGGACGCTCGGGGCCGAGCGGGGCTCCGGCGGTCCCGGAGGGCGCTCCGGACGGGCCGGACGGGGTGTCGAACGTGGTCACGAAGGACGACCGTACCCACTGGCCCCCCGCACGACGCAAACCGCGACGTCACACGGCCGGACCGCCGGAGCCCGGGACACGGGTCACGGCTAGGCTGACCGCATGTCTGACCCCCAGATCGTCGCGCCCCCGCCCGCCGTCGAGCAGCCGCGCCGCACGTACCTCGTCGTGGACGGCGAGAACATCGACGCGACGCTCGGCATGAACGTCCTCGGGCACCGCCCGGCCCCGGAGGAGCGTCCGCGCTGGGACCGGATCGTCGACTTCGCGCGCCAGGCCTGGGGCCAGGACGTCACGCCGCTGTTCTTCCTCAACGCGTCGTCCGGGCAGATGCCGATGTCGTTCGTGCAGGCGCTGCTCGCGATGGGCTACCGGCCCATCCCGCTCGCGGGGACGGGCAGCGAGAAGGTCGTGGACATCGGTATCCAGCGCACGCTCGACGCGCTGCGCGACCGGCCCGGCGACGTCCTGCTCGCGAGCCACGACGGCGACTTCCTGCCGCAGGTCGAGACCCTCCTGGAGGACCCGGACCGGCGCGTGGGCGTGCTCGCGTTCCGCGAGTTCGTCAACGTGCGGCTCTCGGAGCTCACCGCGCGCGGGCTCGAGGTGTTCGACCTCGAGGACCACGCCGGGGCCTTCACGACGATGCTCCCCCGCGTCCGGATCATCCCCCTCGCGGACTTCGACCCGCTGCGCTACCTCTGACGCGTGCCGCGGGCTGCGCGCTCAGGCGTGCAGCTCGCGGTACAGCGGGGTGGGGAACGACGCCGTCGTGCCGTCCCCGCCGAGCAGCGCGGCGATGCGCCCCGCCTCGGCGCCCACGGCGGCCTCGGCGTCCGCGCCGACGTCCTCGAGCAGGCGGAACACGGGCTCCCCGCCGCGTCGCACGGTCCACGCGCCGACGATCCGCCCCTCCCACCAGACGGTCGCGCCCGCGTTGCCGATCGTGTCGAAGAGCTGGTCGCGGTGCGGCCCGAGGTACCAGTCCCGCTGGTACCAGCCCATCGTCGTCGGGTCGAGCGAGGGCACGAGCGAGACGACGCTCTCGACCGTGTCCGGTGGCAGGTCCAGCGACCCGTCGTCGAGCGTCTGCGCGAGCACGACGCCGCGCGCGGCCTCCCGCTCCCCCGTCCCGCCGGGTGCGCCCACCTCCACGTCGACCTCGCGCACGTCCAGCGCGCCGAGCGCCGCACGCGTGTCCCGGAGGTTCCAGCCGGTCCACCACTGCAGGTCCTTCTCGGTCGCCGGCCCGAACGCGGCGAGCCAGGCGCGCGCGAGGTCGGCACGCGCCGTCGGCTCGTCGACCTCCGGGATCCCGCCCGGGAACCAGTCGTCCATCGGTGCCCACACGTGGCGGTTCGAGGACCACGAGCCGCGCGGCTCCCCGCGCACGACGACGCCCTCCGCCGAGAGCATCGAGAGGAGCTGGCTCGTGGCCGTGCGCCGCACGTCCCACGACTTCGTGGTCGTCGGCAGGAACGCGGTGCGCAGCGCGGGCACGGCGCGGGACAGGCTCGCGCCGTCGAGCGGGCCCTGCTCCGCGAGCGCGGCGTGCACCTGCCGCTCGGTCTCGGCGAGGAATGCCTGCGCGTCCTCGACCGGCGGGTCGGTCGGCAGGGTCGCGAGCTCCTTGAGCAGACGGGTGCGCAGGCGTCGCCCGACGGCCGCCCCCGCGGCGGCGTGCACGACCGGGACCAGCTCGCGCCGCACGACGAACATCGTCCGGCGCATCGCGAGCACCTTGACGAGCGTGCGCCGCCCGAACAGCGCGTCGCGGACGTCCTGGAGCTCGAGCCCGGGCACGCGTGCGAGGACGGACAGGTACACGCTCGGGGCGTCCGTGGCGTGCAGGGCGAGGACGCGGTCGACGACGTCCTCGACCGTCCGTGCGGCGGGCAGGCCGGGACGGTCGACGCCGGGGGCGAGCTGACGGGCCACGAGCAGGCGACGACGCTGCTCCACGGTGATGCGCACCCCGCCATCCTGCCCGCCGCCGCCCACGACCGCTCCGCCGAGACGTGGGCTCCCGCCCTGATCCGGCCGATCCCGGGGCGGAAGCTCACGTCTCGGCGGCTGAGACGAGCACCGGCACCGGTGGAGCGGTCTCCCAGGCAGCTCCCAGAGGACGCGCGCACACTGGATCCATGAGCACTCCCGAGGCACGCCTCGTCGTGGTGGACGACGAGCCGAACATCCGCGAGCTCCTGGCCACCTCCCTGCGCTTCGCAGGGTTCGAGGTGCACGCCGCCGCGGACGGCCAGAGCGCGCTCAAGCTCGTGCGCGACGTCGACCCGGACCTCGTCGTCCTCGACGTCATGCTGCCCGACATGGACGGGTTCACCGTCACGCGCCGCATGCGCGAGAAGGGCCAGCGCACGCCGGTCGTCTTCCTCACCGCGAAGGACGACACGCGCGACAAGGTGACCGGCCTGACCGTCGGCGGCGACGACTACGTGACCAAGCCGTTCAGCCTCGAGGAGGTCGTCGCCCGCATCCGGGCCGTGCTGCGCCGCACCCACGCCGAGCCCCTCGACGACGCCGTGCTCCGCTTCGCCGACCTCGAGCTCGACGAGGACTCGCACGAGGTCCGCCGCGCAGGCGTCGACGTCGACCTGTCCCCCACCGAGTTCAAGCTCCTGCGCTACCTCATGCTCAACGCCGGCCGCGTGCTGTCCAAGGCGCAGATCCTCGACCACGTGTGGCAGTACGACTGGGGCGGCGACGCGAACATCGTCGAGTCGTACATCTCCTACCTGCGCCGCAAGATCGACAACCTCACGGTGCCGGGCCCGGACGGCGAGCCCGTCGCCCTGCCGCCCCTCATCCACACCAAGCGCGGCGTCGGGTACCTGCTGCGGCAGCCGCCGGGTGCACCGTCGTCATGACCGCAGGGTCCGACCGCACGACGACCGACCGGCCTGCCGTGCCGCCCCCACCCTCCGGTGACGCCGCGCGCCCGGCCGGCGACGCGCCGTCGGGCACGGCCGGGGGCACGGCCGGCAGCGGAACGGGTACCCCGGGCCCGACGACGCAGCGCCCCTACGGCCGGCGCGTGCCCACCGGGGACTGGAGCTGGTTCGCGCGCGTCCCGCTGCGCGCGCGGCTCGTCGCGATCATCGTGCTGCTGCTCGTCGCGGGTCAGGGGATCGCCGCGCTCCTGACGACGACGGTCGTGTCCGAGTTCCTCGTGCGGCAGGTCGACGAACAGCTCGGGCGGTCGGCGGGCGAGGTCGCCGAGTCGACGCTCAACCAGGGGCCCGTCCGCAGCGTGCTCCCGAGCGACTACTACGTGCTCGCCCGGGACCGGGACGGCAACAGCGCGCCCCTGAGCTGGCCGCAGACGGTCTCGCGGTACGGCGAGCCGGACATCCCGGCCATGTCCGACCCCGAGGTGCGCGAGCGGTCCGGTGAGCCGTTCACCGTGTCGTCGACCGGTGGGTCGGACCCGGCGACGTGGCGGGTCGTCCCCTTCTTCATCCGCAGCGAGCTGACCGGCGAGATCCAGGGGACCGCGTTCGTCGCGCTGCCGCTGACCGGCATCCACGAGACGGTCAAGGTGCTGGGCCGTACGCTCGCGCTGTCCGCGCTGGGGATCGCGCTCGTCGGCGGGGCGGTCGCCTACCTGGCGGTGCACCGCGCGCTGCGGCCGCTGCGCGAGATCGAGGAGACCGCCGCGGGGATCGCGGGAGGCGACCTCGCGCGACGCGTGCGGCCGGCACCGCCGACCACCGAGGTCGGCTCGCTCGCGGCGTCGCTCAACGCGATGCTGTCGCAGATCGAGGAGGCGTTCGCCGTGCAGGAGGCCTCGGAGGCACGCATGCGGACGTTCGTGTCCGACGCGAGCCACGAGCTGCGCACGCCGCTCGCGACCATCCGCGGCTACGGAGAGCTGTACCGGATGGGGGCGCTCGACACCCCGGACAAGGTCGACGACACGATGGGGCGCATCGAGGACTCGGCGACCCGCATGGGCACGCTGGTCAACGACCTGCTGGCGCTCGCGCGCCTCGACGAGGGCCGGCCGCTGCGCCACGAGCCGGTCGACCTCGCCGCGCTCGCCAAGGACTCCGCGCAGGACCTGCACGCGCTGGACCCGTCGCGCGACGTGCAGGTCGTGGGGCTCGCCGCGGGGTCGGTCGCGCCGGACCCGCTGCGCGTCGTCGGCGACGAGGACCGGTTGCGGCAGGTGCTGGCCAACCTCGTGGGCAACGTCGCACGCCACACGCCCCCCGGCACGGCCGCGCAGATCGCCCTCGGTGTCGTCGCGGCGCCCCCGCCGCCCGCGGGCAGGGCGGCTGCCGCGGACGCCGAGCACGGCGTGCCGCGCGGGGCGACGGCGGTGCTCGAGGTCCGCGACCACGGCCCCGGCGTCCCCGCCGGGCAGGAGGACCGCGTGTTCGAGCGCTTCTACCGGGCGGACTCGTCGCGCAACCGCGCGTCCGGCGGCTCGGGCCTCGGCCTCGCGATCGTGGCGGCGATCGTCGCCGCGCACCGGGGGCACGTCTCGGTGCGCAGGACCGACGACGACGGCGGGCTGACCGTCCGGGTGGAGCTCCCGCTCGCCCCAGGCCGCGACCCGTCGTCCTGACACCTGCCGCCGGGCAGGGGCTACGATGGCGCGTCGTCGTCGGTGGATCGACCTAGGCTGGAAGCGAAGGCCCGGCAGGAACGCTGACGACGTCGGGCCTGCCGGTCGGTTCCCCCGGCCGGTGCCGCTCCTCCCTCGTCGTCGAAGAAGGCTGATCTCCATGGGCGTCACGAGCATCGACGCACCGCAGTGGTTCCTCTCCTCGTTCGTCCGCAGCGCCCGGGGCGCCGGAGCGACCGCGTCGGACGACGAGATCCGCGCCGTCGGGCAAGGACTCCTCGACCGCTGGGACACCCCCGGCCGCAACTTCCACAACCTGCGTCACCTCGCGGACGTGCTCGGCCGGGTGGACGAGCTCTCGCAGGAGACGCACGACCCCGACCTCGTGCGGCTCGCCGCCTGGTACCACGGCGCGGTCTTCGACGCGAAGGGCCGCGCGACCTACGCGAACAAGGGCGGCGAGGACGAGACGGCGAGCGCCGCCCTCGCGCTGGCAGAGCTGACGGAGCTCGGCGTCCCCGAGGACGCGGCGCGCCGTGTCGCCCACCTCGTGAACGCCCTCGTGCGGCACGCGCCCGACCCCACCGACTTCGACTGCGCCGTGCTGTGCGACGCCGACCTGGCGGTGCTCGCCGCCGAGCCGCAGCGCTACAAGGAGTACCTCAAGGACGTGCGCGACGAGTACGCGCACATCCCGCCCGAGGACTACGTCCGGGCGCGCATGGCCATCCTCACCAAGCTGCTCGAGCGGCGGTCGCTGTTCTCCAGCCCGCTCGGTGCGGCCTGGGAGGAGCCCGCTCGGCAGAACCTCGACGCCGAGCTCCAGCGCCTGCGCAAGGAGCAGATCAAGCTGACGCGACGATCCACGCCGTCCACAGCCCCTTCGTCCTGAGCCGCTGTCCACAGGAGCGCTGCGCTCGGGGGCGGTGGCGTCGCCCGCTCCCCTAGCGTCCTCGTGAACCCGGCGGACGGCCGGGGTCACGCGGCCCGCGAGGGTCGCCGGACACGACGGAGGACGACGATGAGCAGGTACGAGGTCGACAGCGCGCGCGTCGCGCAGGCCAGCACGGCCGTGAACGGGTCGGTGACGGCGATCCGCTCGGAGGTCGCGGCGATGATGCGGCACCTCACGGACCTGCAGGCGTCGTGGCGCGGCGGAGCCGCCGACGCCTTCACGGGCGTCATGGTGCAGTGGCAGGGCACGCAGGTCCAGGTCGAGGCGGCGCTCGACGCCATCACCGCCGCTCTCGGGTCGGCCGCGCAGACGTACGCGGACGCCGAGGCCCAGGCGTCGCGCCTGTTCGTCGCCCGCTGACCGGAGGCGGCCGAGCGAGGACCGCGCCGGCGGTGGCCGCCGCTCAGGCGACGGTGACGACGACGGCGAGCGCGTCGCCGGGTGCGACGTGGTCGCCGGGGCGGACCAGGACCTCGGTCACCCGCCCCGGGAGGGCCGTCGTCACCGGCAGCTCGAGCTTCATCGCCTCGAGCACGACGACGGCCCCTCCTGCCGGCACCCGGTCGCCCGGGCGGGCCTCCAGACGCCAGACGACGCCGCCGATCGGGGCGCGCAGGACCGTGCGGTCCGGGTCGTGCTCCTCGTCGGCTCCCGGCACTCGGGGATCGTCACCCGGACCACGCGCCGCAGCGCCGATCCCCGGGTCGCCGTCCGAGGTACGGTCGCGGGACCATCGGCCCCCGGTGTCGTCTCGGGACCGTCGGGCACGCCGGCCGGGAGCGCCGACGAGCTCGCCCGCGCCCGCCCACGCCTCGAGCTCGCGGTCGAACGCGGCGCGGCGCGAGCGGGTGACGGAAGCGATCTCGTCGGCGTGCGTGGCGAGCAGGTCGAGGTGCGCGCGCCCGGAGAACGTCCCCGGGCTCACGGGCACGTCGAGCACACCTGCCCGGGCGGCGGCCCGCCGTTCGACGAGCTCCGCCGCGTCGACCGGCTCCCACACGATGCGGTCGAACGCACGGAACAGCCACGGGACGCCGCGCTCGAACGGGTCGCGCTGCGCGTGCGGCGCCCAGATGGGCACCGTGCGGCCGACGAGCTGGTACCCGCCCGGGCTGTCCATCCCGTAGACGCACAGGTACGTCCCGCCGAGTCCCACGGCGTCGGCGGGTGTCCAGGTCCGCGCGGGCGTGTACTTCGTCGTGAGGAGGCGGTGCCGCGGGTCGACAGGCAGGGCGAGCGGCGCACCGAGGTACACGTCGCCCAGGCCGAGCACGAGGTACTGCGCGTCGAGCACGGTGCGCCGCACGTCGTCCACGGAGCCGAGCCCGTTGACGCGCCGCACGAAGTCTGCGTTGGACGGGAGCCACGGGGCGTCCTCCCGGACGGCCGCCGCGTACCGCTCGACGGCCTCGTGGATCGCGGGGTCGTCCCAGCTCAGCGGGAGGCGCAGCTCGCGGCTCGGGACCTCGATCTCCGCGGACGGCGGGAGGTCGCCCTCGATCTCCTCCAGCAACCCGACGAGACGTCGCGCGGGCAGCTCGTCCGGGTCGACGTGGACGTGCAGGGTCCGCACCCCGGGCGTGACGTCGACGACGCCCCGCGGAGCGCTCTCCGCGAGCGCCTGCGCCAGCGCGTGGACCCGCAGCCGCAGGAGCAGCGGGTCTCCTGCGCCGTCGTCGTCGTACTCGACGAGCGCGTTGTCCTCGGCGCCGCGCAGGTACCGCACGACCGGACGTCCGACGGGCCCGTCCCCGTCGCGACGCGCGAGCACGCCGTCGTCCGGGACCGTACGCCGGGAGGCGGGGACCCGCGCCGCGGCACGCGCCGCGGCACGGGTGCGCAGGACCCGCGCCGCGTCGTCGTCCACGACGACGAACCGCACGACGTCCCCCGGCCGGAGCTGTCCGAGCTTCCAGCGCGCGCCGGCGACGACGGTCAGCGGGCACACGAACCCGCCCAGGCTCGGGCCGTCCGGGCCGAGCAGGATCGGAGTGTCGCCGCTGACGTTGAGCGCGCCGACGGAGTACGGGTTGTCGTGCACGTTCGAGGGGTGCAGCCCGGCGTCGGCGCCGTCGGCCCGTACCCACGTGAGGGGCGGCCCCGAGAGCCGTACCCCGGTGCGGTCGGCGTGCGGCAGGACGCGCCACCAGGAGGTGCGCAGCCGGCCCAGCGCCGCCGTCGTGAGGTGCGTCGGCTGCGGGCCGGTCGCGACGGCGATCTCCCAGGAGTGGCCCATGCGCGGGCGCTCGTCGGAGGGCACGGGCCGCGGCGCCGGGCTCTCCTCGCTGCTGCCGACGCGGGAGCTGCGCGGGTGCAGCACGTCGCCCGTGGCGAGCGCCCTCCCGGCGTAGCCCCCGATGCCGCCGAGGAGGAACGTCGCGGACGACCCGAGGTACGTCGGGACGTCGAGCCCGCCCCGCACGAGCACGTAGGTGCGGAGCCCGACCGCGTGCGGCCCGCCCACCGCGAGCACCCCTCCGGGCGGGACCTCGACCGGCTCCCACTGACGCACGGGCTCGCCGTCCACCGTGACCGGCGCGGGCGCCCCGGTCACGCACACCGTCGCGGCGTGCGTGAACCGCAGCGTCGGGCCCGTGAGCGTGGCCTCCAGGCCGGGCAGTCCCTCGGGGTTGCCGAGCGCGCGGTTGCCCGCGCGGAACGAGAGGTCGTCCATCGGCCCCGACGGTGGCACCCCGACCGCCCAGTACCCGGTGCGGCCGGGCCAGTCCTGGACGGTCGTGAGCACGCCGGGGTCGAGCACCTCGATCGACGGGGACGGGTCGTGGACCCGTCCGAGCGTGGTGGTCGTCGCCGTTCCCGCCGCGACGGCGGGGTCGTCGAGCGCGGCGCGCAGCAGCGAGACGTTGGTGGGCACCCCGTCGACGCGCACGTCCCGGAGCGCTTTCCGCAGGTCCCCGAGGGCGCCGGCGTGGGTCGACGCGCGGACGACGACCTTGGCGAGCAGCGGGTCCGCGTGCGGACCGAGCTCGTCGCCGACGCTCGCGCCCGTCTCGACGCGGACGGTCGCCCTCGCCCGTCCGGCCGGGGTGCCGTCCGCCCGCCCGACCGGAGCACGGCGCGCGCCCCCGTCGCGTGACCGGTGACCGGACGGCAGGTCGAGCCGCGCGAGGGTCCCGGCGACCGGTCGTCCGTGCCGCACGTCCTCCACGTAGACGCGGGCCTGCACGGCCGCACCGCGCAGGGCCGGGCCCGACGCCGGCACCCCTTCGAGCATCGACGTGTCCCCGAGCGCGAGGCGCAGCATCCACGCGACGAGGTCGACGCCCGTCACCTCCTCCGTCACCGTGTGCTCGACCTGGATGCGGGGGTTCACCTCGAGGAACGTCACGTCGCCGGTGTCGGCGTCGAGGAGCGCCTCCAGGGTCGCGGCGGAGCGGAGGGCGACGCGCTCCGCGAGGCGGCGCGCGCCGTCGTGCAGCGCGGTCCGCGAGGCCGGGTCGAGGTGCGGCGCGGGCGCGACCTCGAGCACCTTCTGATGACGGCGCTGGACCGAGCAGTCGCGGTCGCCGAGGGTGACGACGCGGCCCGCCCCGTCCCCGAAGAGCTGCACCTCGAGGTGCCGCGCGCGCTCGACGTGCCGCTCGACGTACAGCCGCCCGGACGTCCCCGGTCGCGACGACTCACGGTGCCACGCCGCCGCGAGCTCGCCGGGGTCGCGGCACACGTGGACCCCCGTGCCGCCACCGCCGCCCGCGTCCTTGAGCACGAGCGGGAAGCCGATCTCGCGCGCCCAGCCGTTCGCGTCCTCGAGCCCGGCGAGCACCGGCGACCCGGGCAGCACCCGCAGCCCGCACTCCTCCGCGAGCGCCCGCGCGCGGGCCTTGTCGCCGAGCACGCGCAGCTGCCCGGGGGTCGGGCCGGCGAACGCGACACCCGCCGCCTCGACGGCCCCGGCGAACGCGGCGTCCTCGGAGCGGAACCCGTACCCGGGGTGCAGCACGTCAGCGCCCGCGGCGAGCGCGGCGTCGAGGAGCCGCCCGCCGTCGTCGTAGGACTCGGCGACGGGCGCCGGCCCGAGCCGCACCGCGTCGTCGGCGAGACGCACGTGGCGGGCCCCGCGGTCCGCGTCGGAGTGCACGGCGACCGTCCGCAGCCCCAGGTCGCGGGCGCTGCGGAGGATGCGGCAGGCGATCTCGCCGCGGTTCGCGACGAGCAGCGTGGCGGTCATCGCCCTCCCGGGTGCCGTGCGGGCGAGAGGGTGCCGCGCCGTCGGGTCGAACGACGACACTGTAGGCCCGGCGTGCCACCGCCGGGCGCGGGGTCTCAGACGGCGAGCGCCATGCGCGACAGCGCACGGGCGGCGCGCTCCATGACCACGGCGAGCGACTCCCCCACGTGCTTGTGCAGCGCCGTGCGGGCCTCGGGCAGCCGGTCCGCGAGCGCGAGCTCGAGGATCTCGACGTGCTCGTCGATCGTGATGCGGATGCGCTCCGGCTCGACGAAGTCGTACATCCGCACCGCGCGGACCTTCTCGTTGACCTCGACGAGGGCCTCGGTGAGCCGTTCGTTGCCCGCCGCGCGCGAGAGCACCGTGTGGAAGCGCTCGTCGAGCATGACGAAGCTCGGGTCGGGCTCGGGCACGTCCGCGCGCAGCCCGAGCCAGTACGTGAGCTCGGCGGACAGCGCGTCGGTGTCGTAGCGCAGCTCGGGGTTCTCGATGATCCGCTCGACGCCGCGCAGCTCGAGCGTGACGCGCAGCTCGTAGAGGTCGTGCAGCTCCGCGAGGCTCGGCACGACGACGGCGTAGCCGAAGTCGGTCCTCTCGATGAGCCCGTCGGACAGCAGGCGGGACAGGGCCTCGCGCACCGGCGTGCGCGAGACGTCGAAGAGCTTGCTCAGCTTGGGCTCGGTGAGCCGTTCGCGCGGGTCGACGCGGCCGTTGAGGATCTCGGCGCGCAGCCGGGTGTAGACGGTGTCCCGGAGGGAGCGCGCGGCCGCGCCGGGAGTCGTCGCGGTCACGATGTCCATGCTGGCTCTCCTGACTCGTCCGGCCACTGCGTCCCCTGCCCCATCCTCCCGCACCGGCACGGCCACCGTTCGCGCACCGTGCGCGCGCCCGGCGTCGTCACACCGCCATCGCCGCACGGACCCCGGCCTCGGCGTCCTCGCCGCCCGCCCCGCGGCTCGTGACGCGTCCCGACTGGAGGACCACGTAGTCGCTCGCGGCGCCGAGCGCGAACCCGACGTGCTGCTCGACGAGCAGCACCGACAGGCCGCCCGCGTCCGTGAGGGTCAGGATCGCGTCCTCGATCTCGGTGACGACCGACGGCTGGATGCCCTCGGTCGGCTCGTCGAGCACGAGGACGCGCGGGCCGGTGATGAGCGCGCGCGCGATCGCGAGCTGCTGGCGCTGGCCGCCCGAGAGCAGTCCTGCCCGACGGCCGAGCAGTCCGCGCAGCGCCGGGAAGAGGTCGAGCGCGTCGTCGAGCCGGCGCGGTCCCTCGCGCGACATGTCCGCGACGAGCTGGAGGTTCTCGCGCGCGGTGAGGTCGCCGAACGACTGCTGCCCCTGCGGCACGTACGCGAGCCCGCGCCGCACCCGCTGGAACGTCGGCAGCCGGGTGACGTCCTCGCTGTCGAGCACGACGGTGCCCGACCGTGGCTTGAGGAGGCCGAGGGCCGTCCGCAGGAGCGTCGTCTTCCCGGCGCCGTTGTGTCCCAGCACCGCGGCCACGCCGCCCGCGGGCACCGTGAGGTCCACGCCGTGCAGCACCATGGTCCGGCCGTAGCCGGCGTGCAGTCCCGTGAGCTCGAGCATCACGCCTCCTCCTCGTGGGTCGCGCGGCCCTGCGGCCCCGCTGTCGGTCCCGTGCCCGACGCCGCGGGCTCGCCGTCCGGGGCGCCTCGCCCGGGCCGTCGAGCGCCGCGGGTCGCGCCCGCGCTGCCGAGGTAGACCTCCTGGACGCGCGGGTCGGCCTGGACCTCGGCGTACGTGCCCTGGGCGAGCACCCGGCCGAGGTGCAGCACCGTGACCGACGAGGCGAAGGCGCGCAGGAACTCCATGTCGTGCTCCACGACGACGACCGTCCGCTGGGCGCCGATGCGCTGCAGCAGCTCGCCCGTCTGCTCGCGCTCCGCCTGGCTCATGCCCGCGACGGGCTCGTCGAGCAGGAGCAGTCGCGCGTCCTGGACCAGGAGCATGCCGATCTCGAGCCACTGCTTCTGCCCGTGTGCGAGGATCCCGGCCTGCGTGTCCCGCAGGTGCGCGAGGCCGACGGTCTCGAGCGCCTGCTCGACGGACTCGGGCACCTGGCCGCGCCGGCGCAGGAGCGTGAGCGCCCCGCGCCCCGCCCCCGCGGCGATGTCGAGGTTCTGCAGGACGCTGAGCTCCTCGAACACGCTCGCGGTCTGGAACGTGCGCCCGACGCCCGCGCGGGCGATCCGGTGGGTCTTCTTCCCCAGCAGCTCGACGCCGCCGAACTGCACGGAGCCGGACGCCTTCGCGAGGCCGGTGATCGCGTCGACGATCGTCGTCTTCCCGGCACCGTTCGGGCCGATGAGGAAGCGCAGGTCGCCCGCCGTCACGGTGAGGTCGACGCCCTGGACGGCGACGAACCCGTCGAACTCGACGCGCAGGCCGCGGACCTCGAGGTAGTCGTGCCGGAACCGGGAGTCGTCGACGCCGAGGACGGCCTGGGCCGCCTCCAGGTCGAGGCCGTCGCCCGCGACGCCCACCTCGAGGGCGGCGTCCGGTGCGGTGTGCTGCTCGGTCATGAGGCCCTCCCCGAGGGAACGTCGACGGCGGTGCGCTCGGTCTCGTCGGGACCGGCGCCGGAGGTGACGTCGCCGCCCGGGGCGGGACCGGCGTCGGGCACCGGAGCACCGCGCGAGCGGCGCCACCGGGTGAACAGCTCCGCGAGACCGCCCGGCAGGAACGCGACGACGACGATGAACAGCGCGCCCTGGGCGTAGATCCACCCGGACGGGAACTGCTCGGACAGGCTGGTCTGCGCCCAGCTCACCGCGATCGACCCGAGCACCGGGCCCAGCAGCGTCGCGCGGCCGCCGATCGCGACCCCGATGAGGAAGCCGATCGAGGGCACGACCCCGACGTCGGCGGGAGAGACGATGCCCACGATGGGGACGAACAGCGCTCCCCCGACGGACGCCATGAGCGCCGCGACGGCGTAGGCGACGACCTTGACCATGGCCGGGTCGTAGCCGAGGAACCGCACCCGGTTCTCCTGGTCGCGCACGGCGACGAGCAGCTCGCCGAACCGGGACACCATGAGCTGGCGCGCGATCGCGACCATGACGAGCAGCGCCCCGGCGGCGATGAAGAACAGCATGCGCTTGTTCACCGGGTCGGCGAGGTCGTAGCCGAAGAAGGACCGGAAGCCGTTGAGCCCGTTGGTGCCGCCCGTCGTCGCCTGCTGGCCGATCAGGAGGATCGCGAACGCGGCCGCGAGCGCCTGGGACAGGATCGCGAAGTACGCGCCGCGGACGCGCCGCGTGAAGACGGCCCAGCCGAGCAGCGCGGCGACGGCGGCCGGCACGACGAGGATCGCGAGGATCGTCACGACGGGCGAGCGGAACGGCTCCCACCACCCCGGTACGACGCCGGAGCCGTAGAGCATCATGAAGTCGGGGACGCCGCCGGGCCCGGACGCCTGCTCGGCGTCCGCGAGCTTGAGGTGCATCGCCATCATGTAGGCGCCGAGGCCGAAGAACACGCCCTGTCCGAGCGTGAGCATCCCGCCGCGCCCCCACGCGAGGCCGATGCCGACGGCGACCATCGCGAGGCACAGGAACTTGCCGAGCAGCCCGAGGCGGAACGTCGAGAGCGTGGCGGGCGCGACCGCGAAGAGCAGCACGGCGGCGACGGCGAACCCGACGATCACGCGGGCGCGCGACGAGCGGAACAGGGTCTGGGCCCGTGCGGTGACGGTGGTCATGCGAGGCTCCTCGTCCGGACCGACACGAGGCCCTGGGGTCGCACCTGGAGGAAGGCGACGATGGCGACGAACACGAGCACCTTGGCGATGCTCGCCGTCGTCGAGTACTCGAACGTCGCCTGGAGCAGACCGAGCGCGAACGCCGCGATGACGGTGCCCTTGATCTGGCCGATGCCGCCGGCGACGACGACGAGGAACGCGTCGACGATGTAGCTCGTACCGAGCGTCGGGCCGACGGACCCGAGCAGCGTGAGCGCGACGCCCGCGATGCCGGCGAGGCCGGAGCCGATGAAGAACGACAGGCGGTCGGTGGCGCGGGTGGAGACGCCGCTCGCCTCGGCGAGGTCGCGGTTCTGCACGACGGCGCGGATCCGCCGCCCGAGCGGCGTCGCCTTGAGGACGACGGCCAGCGCCACGACGGCGACGACGGCGAGCGCGAGGATGAACAGGCGCGTCTTCGGTACCGCGAGACCGAACAGGTCGAACGCCCCGCTCAGCCACGACGGTGCGCGCACGTCGACGTTCGGCGCGCCGAACACGTCGCGCGCGACCTGCTGGAGCACGAGCGCGACGCCCCACGTGACGAGGAGCGTGTCGAGGGGCCGCTTGTACATGCGGTGGATCAGCGTGGCCTCGAGCAGCAGACCGAGCAGCCCGCCGACGAGGAACCCGAGCGGCAGCGCCACGAGCAGCGAGACGCCCGCGCTGCCGACGACCCCCTGCACGACGAACGCCGTGTAGGCGCCCGCCATCATGAACTCGCCGTGCGCCATGTTGATGACGCCCATCTGACCGAACGTGAGCGCCAGCCCGAGGGCGGCGAGGAGCAGGACGGAGCCGAGGCTCAGTCCCGCGAACAGCTGGGAGAACAGCACATCCATGGGCGGCGCGCCTTCCGGTGGGTGCGGGCAGGAACTCGCTGAGTGCTGGGTATTTGTCGTCCAGCGCCTTCCTGGACGACAAATACCCAGCACTCACGGGGTCAGGAGAGGCCCTCGGCCCAGTCGTAGCCCTCGAGGAACGGGTCGGGCTCGATGGGCTCCTCGGAGCTCCACTCGGTGTGGATGAGGCCGTCGGCGCCGATCTTCCCGATGAGCGCGGTCTTGGCGATGTGGTGGTTGTCGCCGTTCACGGTCACGGAGCCCTCCGGCGCGTCGAACGTCACGCCGTCGGCGGCCTCCTGGACCTCGGCGACGTCGAACGACTCGGCCTTCTCGACCATGCCCTTCCACAGGTACAGCGACGTGTACGCGGCCTCCATCGGGTCGGACGTCACGCGGTCGTCGCCGTACTCGGCCTGGAAAGCCTCGACGAACGTGGCGTTCTCGGGGCTGTCGATGGTCTGGTAGTAGTTCCAGGCGGTGAGCTGGCCCTCGACGTTCTCGACGCCGATGCCGCCGACCTCCTCCTCCGCGATGGACACCGACACGACGGGCATCGCGTCCGGGCCGAGGCCCGCGTTCTTGTACTCCTTGAAGAACGCGACGTTGGAGTCGCCGTTGAGCGTGTTGAACACGGCGTCGGCGCCGGCGGACTTCACCTTGTTGACGATGGTGGAGAAGTCGGTGTGGCCGAGGGGCGCGTACTCCTCGCCGAGGACCTCCATGCCGTTCGCCTCGGCGTAGGCGTTGATGATCTTGTTCGCGGTGCGCGGGAAGACGTAGTCGGAGCCGACGAGGAAGATCGACTCGGTGCCCTGCTCCTTGAGGTAGTCGAGGGCGGGGACGATCTGCTGGTTGGTCGTCGCGCCGGTGTAGAAGATGTTCGGCGACGACTCGAGGCCCTCGTACTGGACGGGGTAGAACAGCAGCGAGTCCTGGGCCTCGAAGACGGGGAGCATGGCCTTGCGGGACGCGGAGGTCCAGCCACCGAAGACGGCGGCGACGCAGTCGCTGGTGATGAGCTTCTCCGCCTTCTCGGCGAAGACGGTGGGCTCGGACTGACCGTCCTCCTGGACGATCTCGAGCTGCTTGCCGAGCACGCCGCCGTCGGCGTTGATCTCGGCCGCCGCGAGGGCGAGCGAGTCGGCGACGGTCTGCTCGGAGATGGCCATCGTGCCGGACAGCGAGTTGAGGAAGCCGATCTTGACGGTGTCGCCCGAGGTGTCGACGCAGCTCTCGGCAGCGGAGATCTCGCCGGCCGTGTCGCCGCTCTCGGTGCGCGCTCCGCAGGCGGTGAGCACGAGCGTGAGGGCGACGAGGGCGGCTGCCGGGGCGAGGCGGGTCGTGGCGCGTGAAGGTGTCACCGGAGGTCCTTTCAGCGGGTCGGCGCGGCCTCCGGGGCGGGAGGACCGCGTGCCGCGGGCAGGGTGTACGCGGACGTATACGAGGACGTGTCCGCAACCGTGCCCACTGGTGTCGACGCTAGAGAGGCCGTGTTTCGGGCGGTTTCACCCTCGTGTTAACGCTGCGTGTCGCAGGGTCACGATCCGGTCACGCCCGCCGCAGGCCCTCCTCGCCCGCTCCGGGTGGGACGTCACCCGGCTGACCGTCCCGGTCGAGGAACCGCTGAACCTCTGCGGCCTGGACGACGGCACGACGTCCGAGGTCTTCGAGCCCGACGCGCCCGGGCTGCACCACGTCCTCGTCGCCGGCAGGGGCCGCGACACCCACTGGGACCTCGTCGTCTCCGAGCCCGTCGAGGAGTACGTGCTCCTCGTCTGGCCGGCGGACACGTCGACGACGGCCCGCCGCACCAGGGTGCGGCGGGCCGTCGTCGAGCAGCGTCAGACAGCGGGTGCAGCGGCCGTCCGTGCGCCGAGCGCGCGACGGGCGCCCGCGAGCAGCGCCCACGTCACCGCGACCGCGAGCACGACGCCCACGAACCCTGCGACCCCGACGAAGATCCCGCCGGCCTCGCCGTAGTCGGCGAGCGGCAGCCCGGCGAACGCGTGGTCGCGCGCAGCTCCGGCGAACCCGACGGCCTCCGCGGTCGCCTCCAGCCCGTCGGGAGTGGCCGCCGCGAACGACGACAGCACGACCGCGGCGAGCAGCGCGCCGCCGCCGAGAGCGGTGACGGCCCGGCGGACACCGCCCGCCGGAGCGGCAGTCAGGACGGCGGACGCGGCGGCCGACGGCGACAGGGCCGGGGAGGCCGACCCCGCGGCGTCGGGCACGACGGCACCGCGCGCCGCCCGGGCGACCGGCTCGATCGCCGCGACCCCCGGCGCGACGGCGAGCACGAGGCCCACGACGCCGGCGGTGATGAGGGCCTCGCCGAGCCCGACGAGCACGTGCACCGAGAGCATCTGGCCCACGAGCTCACCGAGCGGCACGGGCACCGTCCCGCCGACGGCGAACAGCCCGGCGAACACCGCCGCCGACACGGGGACGCTCGCCAGCGCGCCCGCCCCCGCAGCGGCCGGCGACCAGCGACCACGCGTCAGGCGCAGGACGCCGCGCGTCACGGCCCAGCCCACGAGCGTCCCGACCACGGCCATGAGCAGCACGTTCGTGCCGAGGGCGCTGAGCCCGCCGTCGGCGAACACGAGCGCCTGCACGAGCAGGACGAGGGTCACGGACAGCATGCCGAGCCACGGCCCGACGAGCGCCGCCGCGAGCGCCCCGCCCATGAGGTGGCCGCTCGTCCCCGCGGCGACGGGGTAGTTGAGCATCTGCACGGCGAACACGAAGCCCGTGGTCGCGGCGGTGAGGGCGACGCGGCCCGGCGTGAGGTCGGCCCGGGCGCGGTACGCGGCGTACCCGACGGCGGCCAGGGACACGACGGCGGTGGTCGCCGACGTGGGGTCGTTGAGGAAGTGGTCGGGGACGTGCATGTCAGGCTCCTGTCGTCTGCAGCAAGGCGGTCTGTTCCTGGTCGTCGATGAGGGGCGCGGAACGGGCGGCGCGCGCCGCCGCGGCCCACGTGGCGACGACGGTGTCGAGGCCGGCGTCGTGCGTGCTCGCGCCGAGGTGACGTGCGACGGCGCCCGGGCCGTCCAGGTCGAGGCGCAGCGGGTGCCGCCCGGTGGCGACGGCGTCGTCCGGGTGGAGGGCCGGGGGCCGTGCACCGAGGAGGAGCACGGAGTCGACGACGCGCGCCGTCCCGAGGATCCCGGGCAGCGCACGGTCCGCGCCGAGGTCGAGGTCCTCGACGAACAGCTCGCGCGCAGGTTCGAGGCACACGGGGTCCGACCGGCCGGGCGGCGAGATCTCACCGCCGTCGTGCTGGGGACCACCTGCGAGCACGGGCCGCACCACGTGCTCGGCGCGCGTGCTGGACCGCAGCCGGCCGCCGGTCTCCCCCGTCCGGCCGAGCACGAGCGTCTCGCGCAGCAGCGCGACGGCGCCCGCACCGAGCCGCACGTCCGTGCTCCGCGCGACGTCGGCCCCCTCCGCGACGACGAACGGCAGCGCGTCCCACACGAGCAGGCCACCGGCCTCCACGACGACGTCCACGGACCACGACGCAGCCCGCCCGCGCCCGGTGTAGGCCACCGTGCCGGAGACCTCGACGAGCTCGAGCTCGACGCCCTCCCCCACGTGCACCTCGACGCGCACGTGGTCACCGCCGAGCAGAAGCGCACGGGTCGCGACGAGCGCTACCCGCGCGACACCCGGACCGGTCGACAGCACGCGCGCGCTGAGCGCCCCGGGACGCAGGTCGCACCGTACGCGCCCTGCCGCCCGGGTCACCCCGACCCGCGTCGTGCCGTCCATCCGGTCCTCTCCTCGTGCGGGCCGGTATCAGCCGCGCGCGCCGGCCGGCGCGTCGTCGTGGTGGTGGCCGTCGACGTGCGCGTGCCCCTCCGCGGGTCCGTCCGCGTGCGCGTGGTCGTGCCCGGCGTCGCCGTCGTCGTGCGTGTGGAGGAACCCGTTCCCGTCCTCGTCCGCGTGGAAGTGCGGCGCCATGGGCCCCGGGTCCTGCGGCACGTGGCTGCCCGCGCGGTGCTCCGCGAGCAGGACGTGGAGCCACGCGGTCAGGGCGTCGACCGACTCCTGGTCGAGCCGCGAGAGCGCGAGCACCGGGCCGCCGTCCCGCGCGGCCGTCGCGTCGGCGACCATCTGCGGCACGTCCACACCCACGTACGGCGCAAGGTCCGTCTTGTTGACCACGAGGAGGTCCGCGCGGGCGATGCCCGGGCCCCCCTTGCGCGCGACGTCACCGCCGCCCGCGACGTCGAGCACGAAGATCTGCGCGTCGACGAGCGCCGGCGAGAACGTGGCCGTGAGGTTGTCACCGCCCGACTCGACGAGCACGACGTCCAGCGGTGCGAAGTCCTCCTCGAGGTCCTCGACGGCCAGCAGGTTCGCCGTGACGTCGTCGCGGATCGCCGTGTGCGGGCACGCGCCGGTCTCGACCGCGCGGATGCGCTCGGGGTCCAGCACGCCGGCGGACCGCAGGAAGCGCGCGTCCTCGTCGGTGTAGATGTCGTTGGTGATGACGCCCAGCTGCAGCACCCCGGACAGCTCGCGGCACAGCAGCGCGATGAGCGAGCTCTTGCCGGTCCCCACGGGGCCGGCGACGCCGAGGCGCAGCGATCTCGTGGACGGCGTGGCAGGGGTGGTGCTCTGGTCGGTCAGGTTGTCAGGCACTGAACAGCCTCTCGGTGGTGCGGGCATGGGTCTCGGCCCACTGCTCGACGAGCGGTGCGCCGTGCGCGGGGATCGCGCGGGGATCGGTGAGGTGGGCGACGTCACGGGCGAGCGCGTCGATCGCGGGCTGCGCGGCGACGACCCAGCCGGTGGCGTCGACCGGGTCGACCGGGGCGAGCTTGAGCGTCGCCGCGGCGACGGTCTGCACGTCCTCGTACCCGACGAGACGTGCGACCTGCAGCGCGGACAGGCCCGCGCACGCCGCCGTCACGCCCAGCACGAGCGGACGCGGCGGCGACGGCGCGCGCGTCCGGCCCGACGCCGCCCGGTCGCCCTCGCGGGTCGGCGAACCGGTCGCCGCGCGCTCGCGCGGTGACCCGGCCGCGGCGGCCGTCTGCTCGGCCGCGAGGAGGCGGGCCGCCTGGTCGAGCGCGACGACGCCCGGGTGCCCGGCCCAGAGGCGGCGCAGCAGCCGCAGGTATCCCCGCCCGAGCCGTTGCGACGTCTCACGCAGCGCGGGCGACGGCGTCCGCGCGGCCCAGGCGCGCCACGTGTCGGCGAGGGCACCGGACGCCGGCGACCACGCGGCGTCGGGCACGGACGACGACGAGGCGGGCAGGTAGGGCGAGCTCGCGCCGTCGGGCAGGCCTGCGAGCACCGCGTGGCGTGCGACGACCGCCGTCGCCGCCTCGACACGCGTCACGGTCGCGAGGCGCGCGCGCACGTAGTCGGGCACGCGGGCGGGGTCCATGCCGGCCCGCAGCGCCGGCTCGAGCCCGGCCGACTGCGTGTGCCCGCCGGTCGGGAGCCGTGCGTCCGCGAGCAGCGCGAGCATGAGCTCGGCCCGCCCGTCGCCCGCGGAAGCCGCCTCCGGCGTGATCTCGTCCACGGCTCAGAACAGCGAGTAGAGCTGCGCGAGGGGCAGCCGCTCGGCGGGCGCGGGGACGACGAGCTCGCCGTCGACCTCGATCGCGAAGCTCTCGGGGTCGATGTCGATCTGCGGCAGGTAGTCGTTGAGCCTCATCTGCGCCTTCCCGACGCCGCGCGTGTCGGCGACGGGCAGGAGCTGGCGCGCGAGGCCGAGCCGTTCCTCGAGGCCGTCGTCGAGCGCGGCGGGCGAGACGAACGACATCGACACGTCCGCGCCGATCGCGTCCGCGAGCGCCGGGCGCATGAGCACGGGCTGAGGCGACGGGATCGAGGCGTTGGGGTCCCCGAGCGCGCCCCACACGAGCGCGCCGCCCTTCATGACGACGCTCGGCCGGACGCCGAACCACTTGGGCTCCCAGAGCACGAGGTCCGCGGCCTTGCCGGGCTCGACGGAGCCGACGTAGCCGTCGATGCCGTGCGCGACCGCCGGGTTGATCGTGTACTTCGCGACGTACCGGCGCGCGCGCAGGTTGTCGGCCGGCAGCGCGGGCCCGCGCCCGCCGCCCGGGTCGGCGCCGCGCCGGGCCTTCATGACGTGCGCGACCTGCCACGTGCGCGTCACGACCTCGCCGATGCGGCCCATCGCCTGCGCGTCGGACGACGTGATGGAGATGGCGCCGAGGTCGTGCAGCACGTCCTCGGCGGCGATGGTCGTGCCGCGGATGCGCGACTCGGCGAACGCGAGGTCCTCCGGGACGGCGGGGTTGAGGTGGTGGCACACCATGAGCATGTCGAGGTGCTCGGCGACCGTGTTGACGGTGTGCGGCAGCGTGGGGTTGGTCGAGCCCGGGATGACGTTCGGGTGGCTCGCGACCGTGAGGATGTCGGGCGCGTGCCCGCCCCCGGCGCCCTCGGCGTGGAACGCGTGGATCGACCGGCCGCCGATCGCGCGCAGCGTCGAGTCGACGTACCCGGCCTCGTTGAGCGAGTCGGAGTGCAGCGCGACCTGCAGGCCCCAGTCCTCCGCCGCGCGCAGCGCCGCGTCGATGGCGGCGGGCGTCGAGCCCCAGTCCTCGTGCACCTTGTAGCCGCCCGCGCCGGCCATCGCCTGCTCGCGCAGCCCCTCGGCGCTCACGGTGTTGCCCTTGCCGAGCAGGAGCACGTTCACGGGCAGGCGGTCGAGCGAGCGGTGGATCGCCTCGAGGTGCCACGCGCCCGGCGTGACGGTCGTGGCCTTCGTGCCCTCGCTCGGGCCGGTGCCGCCGCCCGCGACGGTCGTGATGCCCGTGGCGAGCGCCTCGTGGATCTGCGACGGCGAGATGAGGTGCACGTGCGAGTCGATCCCGCCCGCGGTGAGGATCTTGCCCTCGCCCGAGACGACGTCGGTGGACGGCCCGATGTGCAGGTCCGGGTGCACGCCGTCCGCGACGTCGGGGTTGCCGGCCCGGCCGAGCGCGACGATCCGCCCGTCGCGGATCCCGACGTCCGCCTTGACGATCCCCCACCAGTCGAGCACGACGGCGTTCGTGATCACGGTGTCGAGCGCACCCTCGGCGCGGGTCGTCGTGCCCTGCGCCATCGACTCGCGGATCGACTTGCCGCCACCGAAGACGACCTCCTCCCCGCCGAACGTCCGGTCCTCCTCGACCTCGATCCACAGGTCGGTGTCGCCGAGGCGCACCTGGTCGCCCTTCGTGGGCCCGTACAGCGCGACGTAGCGCTCGCGCGAGATCGCGACCATCGCTCAGTCCTCCGTGGTCGTCGTGGGGTCGAGGCGGCCGCCGTCGGGCTTGCCGCGCTGGAGGCCGGGCACGCGACGTCGGCCCCGGAGCGCCACGGCCTCGACCTCGGCCGACGCGCCCGGCTCGAACCGGCGCGACGTGCCCGACGGGACGTCGAGCCGGAAACCGTGCGCTGCGGCGCGGTCGAGGTCGAGCGCCGCGTTGGCGTCGGGCAGGTGCAGGTGCGACCCGATCTGCACGGGCCGGTCGCCGGTGTTCGTCACGACGAGCGTGAGCCGCTCGTCGTCGGTGCGGTCCGCGTTGAGGACGACGGGGATGTCCTCCGCCCCCGGCTTGAGCCGGATCGCGCCCGGCCCGCTCGTGCTGATACCCGCCATCGTCGGCTCCGTCCTGCGCTGCTGCTCGTGCGGGTCGCCGTCAGGCGATCGGCTGGTGGATGGTGACGAGCTTGCGCCCGTCGGGGAACGTCGCCTCGACCTGCACGTCGGGGAGCATCTCGGCGACCCCCTCCATGACCTCGTCACGGCCCAGGACCTCGCGGCCGGAGACCATGAGCTCGGCGACGCTCACGCCCTCGCGAGCCCGTTCGATCACCCACGTGGTGAGGAGCGCGACCGTCTCGGGATAGTTGAGGAGCACACCGCGCTCGCGCCGGTCGCGGGCGACCATGCCCGCGACGGCGAGCAGCAGCTTCTCGGTGTCACCAGGTGTCAGGTGCATGGCGGTGATCCTGCCCGTCGCATGTGTCCGACGTGTATACGCCGCGTTATACGCGTGTGTACCGCACCGCGGGCGTGCGGGCACGACGAAGGCCGCCGACCGGGCGAACCCGGCCGACGGCCCTCGATGTCCTGCTGTGCGACCCGGACGAGGCCGGGACGCGGGTCAGGCGTGGATCAGAAGTCCATGCCGCCCATGCCACCGGTCGGGTCGCCCGCGGGGGCGGACTTCTCCGGCTTGTCGGCGACGACGGCCTCGGTCGTGAGGAAGAGCGCCGCGATGGAGGCGGCGTTCTGCAGCGCGGAGCGCGTGACCTTGACCGGGTCGTTCACGCCGGCGGCGAGGAGGTCCTCGTAGACACCGGTCGCGGCGTTGAGGCCGTGGCCCGACGGGAGGTTGCGCACCTTCTCCGCCACGACGCCGCCCTCGAGGCCGGCGTTGATCGCGATCTGCTTGAGCGGGGCGTCGATCGCGGCGCGCACGATCGCGGCACCGGTCGCCTCGTCACCCTCGAGCTCGAGCTTCGCGAACGCGACGGCACCGGCCTGGATGAGCGCGACGCCACCACCGGCGACGATGCCCTCCTCGACGGCCGCCTTCGCGTTGCGCACGGCGTCCTCGATGCGGTGCTTGCGCTCCTTGAGCTCGACCTCGGTCGCCGCGCCGGCCTTGATGACCGCCACGCCGCCCGCGAGCTTCGCGAGGCGCTCCTGGAGCTTCTCGCGGTCGTAGTCGGAGTCCGACTTCTCGATCTCGGAGCGGATCTGGTTCACGCGACCCGCGATGAGGTCGGCGTCGCCGGCACCCTCGACGATCGTGGTCTCGTCCTTGGTGACGACGACCTTGCGCGCCTGGCCGAGCAGGTCCAGCGTCGCGGTCTCGAGCTTGAGGCCCACCGTCTCGGTGATGACCTGGCCGCCGGTGAGGATCGCGATGTCCTGGAGCATGGCCTTGCGGCGGTCGCCGAAGCCCGGGGCCTTGACGGCGACGGACTTGAACGTGCCACGGATCTTGTTGAGCACCAGCGTCGCGAGAGCCTCGCCCTCGACGTCCTCGGCGATGATGAGGAGCGAGCGCCCCTGCTTCATGACCTGGTCGAGGACGGGGAGCAGGTCCTTCACGTTCGAGATCTTGGACTCGACGATGAGGACGTACGGGTCCTCGAGCACGGCCTCCTGGCGCTCGGGGTCCGTCTCGAAGTAGCGCGCGAGGAAGCCCTTGTCGAAGCGCATGCCCTCGGTGAGCTCGAGCTCGAGGCCGAACGTGTTCGACTCCTCGACCGTGATGACGCCCTCCTTGCCCACCTTGTCGAGGGCCTCGGCGATGAGCTCGCCGATCGCGGGGTCGCCGGCGGAGATGGCGGCCGTGGCGGCGATCTCCTCCTTGGTCTCGATCTCCTTGGCGGCGTTGAGCAGCTGCTCGGTCACCGCGTCGACGGCCTTCTCGATGCCGCGCTTGAGGGCGATCGGGTTCGAGCCGGCGGCGACGTTGCGCAGACCCTCGCGCACGAGCGCCTGGGCGAGCACGGTCGCGGTGGTGGTGCCGTCACCCGCGACGTCGTCCGTCTTCTTGGCGACCTCCTTGACGAGCTCCGCACCGATCTTCTCGTACGGGTCCTCGAGCTCGATCTCCTTGGCGATGGAGACGCCGTCGTTCGTGATCGTCGGCGCGCCCCACTTCTTGTCGAGCACGACGTTGCGGCCCTTGGGGCCGAGGGTGACCTTCACGGTGTCGGCGAGGACGTTGAGCCCGCGCTCCATCCCGCGACGGGCCTCCTCGTTGAAGGCGATGATCTTTGCCATGGGGAATGATCCTCCGCTGGTGGCTTTCGGCGGTCGGCGGGCGCCCGCGACGGACGACCCGCGTCGGGCGGCGTTCATGTCACGCCGCCGGGGCGGGCCTCACCTGTCGACCTGGTGTTGTTGCGCGGCACCCGCCTGAACGGCTGCCTGCGCTGGTCACTTCTGTCACTCTCACAGGGAGAGTGCTAACGCCATTATTGGCACTCGCACCCTGCGAGTGCAAGACAGCGACGGCCCCTTCTCCCCCGTATCGCCCGCGGCGGAATGTCGGCGCCGGTCCATGTCGTGGCCGTGCTCCCCTAGGATGCGCGGTGTGATCCGCGCAACAGCGACGTGGCGCCTCGGTGCGGTGGCCGGCTTCGTGCTGGTCCCGAGCCTGGGGCTCAGCGCGGCGACCCCTTCGGCCGAACCGGAGGGTGAGCACATCGAGCTGTACCAGGACGGTGTCGCGGTCACCTCCGGCGCGCTCCTGCGCCTGCCGTCCGGGACCGCCGTGACCTATCTCGACGGGAGCCGCGTCCTCGACCCGGCGAGTCTCGACGCCGCCGCGCTCGCCGCAGGCGTCGACCCGGCCGACGGCGAGGCCGGCCGCCTCGCGCAGGTCGCGGGGGCTCCCCTCGACGCCGCCGCGCTCCTCGACGCGTCCGCCGCCGACGACGCCGCAGCCTCCTCGCGCGCCTGGCTCGCCGCGGGCACCGTCCCCGGCACCGGCGGGCCGTACGCGGAGCTCGGCGAGGACGCGCTGCTCGACCTGCGCGCCCTCGTGCTCGACAACGGGGCGTCGCTCGCCGCGCCCTCGCCCAAGTGGCGCTACGTGTGGCCGCGCGACGCGTCGTTCACCGCGGCGGCGCTCGCCCGCACGGGTCACGTCGACGACGCCCTCGACGTGCTCGGGTTCCTGGCCCGGGTGCAGGAGGAGGACGGGTCGTTCCACGCGCGGTACCTGCCGGACGGCTCCGGTGTCCCCGACGACCGCGGGCTCCAGTCCGACGGCACCGGCTGGGTCCTGTGGGCGGCGGCCGTCGTGGTGGCCGAGGCCCCCGCGTCCGACCGGGCCGACGTCGTCGCCCGCCTGCGTCCCCTGGTCGACGCGTCCACCGCGCACGCGCTGTCGCTCGTCGCCGGAGCCGACGCGCTGCCACCGGCGTCGAGCGACTACTGGGAGGTCGAGCCGACGTCGCTCACGCTCGGCACCGCCGGGCCTCTCCTCGCCGGGCTCGAGGCGGCGTCCGACTTCTACCGGACCGCCGCCGCGACCGAACGACCGCGACGCGCGACGGTGTACGGCGCGGGGGTCGGCAGGGTCCCGCAGCCGGCAGACGCGGCGAGCACGGCCGGTGCAGCCGGTGCGGCGGGCGCAGCCGGTGCGGGCGGGGCCGGTGCAGGCGTCGAGGGTGCGAGTGGTGCCGTCGACGATGTCGGCACCGACACCGGCGCCGCGGTCGGGACGTGGACGCGTGTCGTGCAGACGTCCGGGGCCGCAGACCGGCTGCGCGCCGCCGTCGAGGACGCGTTCGGCAGCCAGGGGTACCCGCGGCACGTGACCGGCGGCCCGCGCGACGCCTCGACGGCGTTCGTCCTCCCGCCGTTCCAGCCGGAGCCGCTCGACGGCGCGCGCGAGGCCTGGCAGGCGTCCGTCACGGAGATGCTGCGGCCGGCCGGGGGCCTCGCTCCCGGCGCGGGGTGGCGCGAGGACGGCATCTCCTGGACGCCGCAGACGACGCTCTACGCCCTGACCGCCGCGTCGTCGTCCGACGCCGAGGACCGGGCCGACGCGCGCGAGTGGCTGCGCTGGGTGGACGAGCACCGCACGGCGTCCGGCGCCATCCCGGAGAAGGTGCTGGCCGACGGGTCGCCCGCGGCCGTCGCACCGTTGTCGTGGAGCTCGGCGCTCGTCGTCCTCGCTCTCGTCGAGCTGGACGCCGCCGAGCGGTAGGGCGGTTCCTACCGCGGCGCGAGGTCGGGGGCGTCGCGCACGTCGAACTCGCGCCGCAGCACGCGGCGCGCGGCGTACCAGCCGCCGAGCCCGTGCACTCCCGGGCCGGGCGGCGTCGACGCCGAGCACACGTACACGCCCTCCAGGCCGACCGCGTACGGGTCCGGGCGAAGACTCGGCCGCGCGACCATCTGCCACATCGTCACGGCG
Organism: Cellulosimicrobium sp. PMB13; assembly: GCF_051294865.1. Taxonomy (NCBI): domain Bacteria; kingdom Bacillati; phylum Actinomycetota; class Actinomycetes; order Micrococcales; family Promicromonosporaceae; genus Cellulosimicrobium; species Cellulosimicrobium sp. PMB13. The sequence goes on from NZ_CP145910.1 coordinate 4,496,404, forward strand.
CCGCCGGCGATGTCGCCGCCGACGTAGCTCTCGTCGTGCCGGCTCATCTCTGCCGCCGGCACGCAGCGCGACGCCACCACGACGTCGCGGAACCCTGGGGCGAAGCGCTCGATCTGGGCCACGACGTCCTCCGTGACGTCGCGCGTCGACCCGGCCGGCACGTGCGCGTAGGTCCACAGCGGCCGGAGCCCGCCCGCTCCGCGCCCGGGGTCGACGACGGTCGGGTCGCTGACGAGGAGCATCGGCCGCTCCGCGTGCCGCCCGGCCGCGACCTCCGCCTCGGCGAACGCCATCTCCGCGCGCGTCCCGCCGACGTGCACGGTGCCCGCCCGGCCGACCTCGGCGTCCGCCCACGGGACCGGGCCCGAGAGCACGAGGTCGACCTTGGCCGCGGCATCGCCGTGCCGGAACCGCCGCAGCGCCGTGGCGGCGCGCGGCGCGAGCCGGTCCGCGAAGACGTCCGCGACGACGCGCGGCACGGTGTCGAACACGTACGCGCGGGCCGGGGGCAGATCGGCCCGGGACGCCACGCGGTGACCCGTCACGACGTCGCCCCCGTGCGCGCGCAGGTCCTCGACGAGCGCCGCGACGATCGCACCGGACCCGCCGCGCGGGAGCGGCCAGCCACCCGGGGCGTGGCCCAGCGCCGCGAGGAGCAGCGCGGTCCCCGCACCCGCGAGCGACGGCAACGGGGTGATCGCGTGCGCGGCGACGCCCGTGAGCAGCGCCGCGGCCTCCTCGGTCGCGAAGCGACGGCCCCACGCACGGCTGCCCTGCTCGAGCACCGCCGCGCCGAACCGCGCCGCGACGACGGCGCCCTCCGGCCGCAGCACGCGGCCCGGCACCGAGCGCTTGTCGCCCAGCGCGACCGCGGCGACGTCGCGCCACCCGTGCGCGAGGGGACCGAGCAGCGCACGCCAGGCTGCGCCGTCGGGCCCGCCGAGCCGCTCGACCGTGCGGTCGAGGTCGTGGTAGGCGATGCCGGCCCGGCCGCCGTCGAGCGGCTGGGCGTACGAGACCTCCGGGACGACGAGGTCGACCCCGCGCGCTCCGAGGTCGAACGCCTCGAAGAACGGCGACGCCCACGCCATCGGGTGGACCGCCGAGCACACGTCGTGCACGAGCCCGTCCGCCAGGCCCAGGTCGAGCGTCCGCGCACCGCCGCCGATCGTCGGCTGCGCCTCCAGCACGCGCACCGCCAGCCCGGCACGGGCGAGCGTCACCGCGGCTGCCAGACCGTTCGGGCCCGAGCCGACGACGACCGCGTCGAGGTTCTCCACCGCGCTCGCTCAGCCCCTCGGCAGCACCGTCGTCAGCACGGTCAGAGCGGCCGCACCTGCTCGGCCTGCGGCCCCTTCGTGCCCTGGCCGAGCTCGAACTCGACCTCCTGGCCCTCTTCGAGGGAGCGGTAGCCGTCGGACTGGATGGCGCTGAAGTGGACGAACAGGTCCTGACCGCCGCTGGCCGGGGTGATGAACCCGTAGCCCTTCTCGGCGTTGAACCACTTCACGGTGCCCTGAGCCATCGAGATCTCCTCGTGCGTCGTCACCCACGGGACGACCGCCGCCTCGTGGTACGGCGAGCCTAGCGGCGACGGAGGGCCGGGGAAAGGAGAACGCCGTGCCAGGTCAGCCCGCGGGCGTGAGCTCCGACTTCACGATGACGACGACGTCGCCGGAGCGCAGGGGCTGCTGGACGACGTTCTCCGCAGGGACACCGAGCGCCGCCGCGACGGCGGCGGCCGTGTCGCTGCGGTTCTCCGCGTACCAGACGGTCGTCACGGCGACGTCGTCGGGGCTGCCCTCGTAGTCGGCGGCCTCGACCTCCGTGAAGCCACGCGCCTCGAGCGCCTCGGCGCCCTGGGCCGCCATGCCCTGGAGCCCGCTCGCGTTGAGCACCCGCACGTACGCGCTCGGGTCGGCGGCCGCCATGAGCGCGTCGAGGTCCGGAGCGGCCGGGGTCTCCTCGACCGGTGGCTCCTCCGTCTCGGCGGGCGGCTCCTCGGTCTCGGCGGGAGTCTCGGTCGCGGCGTCGCCGGGCGTCTCGGTCGACGCCGCGGGGGGGTCCGTGGACTCCGCCTGCGGCGGCGCCTCGCCGCTCCCGTCCGACAGCAGCGTGAAGCCGCCGTACGCGAGCCCGGCGAACACCACGGCCACGAGGAGGAACGGCCAGGTCTTGCTCCACCGGGTGCGGGGCGAGCGGTGCACGCCGACGGGCGCACCCTGCGGCGCGGGAGCGTCGAACTCGTCGGGCGCGTAGGGGTAGCGGCTCTTCGTCACGGCGACAGGGTAGCCCGGTCGCGGCCGATGGCTAAACGTCCGGTTCGCCGGTTCTTCACCGCTCGCACCGCCTCAGAGACCTTCGAGACGGCGTGCGGTGCGGGCGCGTTGGCGCGTGGACCGCATGCGCCGCAGCCGCTTGACCAGCATCGGGTCGTGGGCCAGCGCGGCCGGCGAGTCGATGAGCGCGTTGAGCACCTGGTAGTACCGCGTGGCGGACAGGTCGAACAGCTCGCGGACCGCCTGCTCCTTCGCGCCCGCGTACTTCCACCACTGGCGCTCGAAGTCGAGGATCTCCTGGTCGCGCGCGCTCAGCCCCGACGCCGCGCCGTCGCCGCCGGAGGGCGCGGTCGCGTCGGGTCCCTCGAGGACGTGTGCGGCCTCGCTCATGGTTCCCTCCCGTCGTGCACGTTCTCGTCACCGAAACCGTCCGCCCTCGTCGTGGCGCGAGGGCCGGACCGTCCCCAGGGTACGCAGCGAACCACACCGGTGTCATTCGTCCCCGCCGGGCGCGGGCTACGCTCGGTCCCCGTGGAGAGCGCACCCGGAACGACCCGCCCCTCGCTCGCGAGCATCATGGCCCCCGACTGGGCCGAGGCCCTGGCACCCGTGGAGCCGCAGCTCCACGCGACGGGCGACTTCCTGCGCGCGGAGGTCGCCGCGGGCCGCGAGTACCTGCCCGCGCCGTCGGCCATCCTCAACGCGTTCTCGCGCCCGCTCGCGGAGGTGCGCGTGCTCGTCGTCGGGCAGGACCCGTACCCCACCCCGGGCCACGCGATGGGCCTGTCCTTCTCCGTGCAGCCGCACGTGCGCCCCGTGCCGCGATCGCTGCAGAACATCTTCGCGGAGCTCGCGGACGACGTCGGCGCCCCCACCCCCGCGACCGGCGACCTGTCCGCCTGGAGCGACCAGGGCGTCATGCTGCTCAACAGGGTCCTCACCGTGCGTCCCGGCGAGCCGGGATCCCACCGCGGCCAGGGCTGGGAGACCTTCACGGAGGCGGCGATCCGGGCGCTCGTCGCGCGCGACGCCCCGCTCGTCGCCATCCTGTGGGGCCGCGACGCCGCGACGTTGCGCCCGATGCTCGGCGACACGCCCGTCGTCGCGAGCGCCCACCCGAGCCCGCTCTCGGCCCGCCGCGGCTTCTTCGGCTCCCGCCCGTTCTCACGCGTCAACGAGCTCCTCGTCGCCCAGGGCGCCGCCCCCGTCGACTGGCACCTCCCGACCACCTAGGCGAGGGGGACGTCCGACCGGATCAGGACCGTGTCGGAGGGTGGCGAGGCGACGGACGAGCGATGCGCGGCGACGTCGCCGGTCCGCGCCATGGCGAGGCGACGGACGAGCGGTGGTGGTCGGGACGCGCGCGGTCGTGGCGTGGCGTGGGCGAGGCGACGGACGAGCGGTGGTGGACGGGACGCGCGCGCGGTCGTGGCGGGCCTGGCGGGAGCCGCGAGGAACGAGCGGCGGATGGTGGACCGCGCGCGCGTCCCGGGAACCACCGCGGAACTGCCCCTCACCGCGCCCTCGAGCTGCCGGGACCACGCGAGCTGCAGGAGCAGAATGGTCGGGTGACGACGCCGAACCCGACGACCTCCCCGTCCGCCGGAACGCCCGCCCCCGAGACCTCCCCGCCGCGCTGGAGCAGCTACGTCGCGGTGGGTGACTCATTTACCGAGGGGCTGTGGGACCCGTATCCCGGCCAGGACGACCACCAGCGCGGCTGGGCGGACCTCCTCGCGCAACATCTCGCGGTACGCCGCGTCGCTGCGGGCGACGAGCCGCTGCGGTACGCCAACCTCGCGATCCGGGGCCGCAAGCTGCGGTCGATCCTCACGGAGCAGGTGCCCGCGGCCCTCGCGCTGCAGCCGGATCTCGTGAGCCTGATCGGCGGGGGGAACGACATCCTGCGACCCAACGCGGACGTCGACCGCCTCGCACGCAACCTCGAGCACGCGGTCTCCCGCCTGCGGGCGGCGGGGATCGACGTGCTGATGGGCACCGGGTTCGACGCGTCGCACTCCCCGCTCGTCGGGCTGACCCGCTCGCGCGTCGGGGTCTACAACGCGCACATCTGGGCCATCGCCCGGCGTCAGGGGGCGTACGTCGTCGACCTGTGGGGCCTGCGCGCGCTCCAGGACTGGCGCATGTGGTCGGACGACCGGATCCACCTGACGCCGGAGGGGCACCGGCGTGTCGCGCAGGCCGCGCTCGTCGGGCTGGGCCAGGCTCCCGACGACGCGGCGTGGGACGACCCGCTGACCCCCCTGCCGCCGTCGCCCGCGCTCGACCGAGCGCGCCAGCACGGGCAGTGGGTACGGGCGCACGTCGGGCCGTGGGTGCAGCGGCGGCTCACCGGGACGTCGTCGGGCGACGGGCGGCTGCCGAAGGCCCCGGAGCTCCAGCCGGTCCCGCTCGCGGAGGGCTGAGGACGACGGTTCGGCGGCTCGTGCGCCAGTTCGGCAGCACGAGCTGCCGACGAGCGCAGCGCGTGCCGAAGGACGCGGGAACCGCCGAACGGTCCGCTCCCGAAGCCGCGCACGACGAAGCCCCCGACCCGGTGCGGGTCGGGGGCTCGTGCGGAGCCGCCTGTCGGGTTCGAACCGACGACCTTTCGCTTACAAGGCGAGTGCTCTACCAGCTGAGCTAAGGCGGCGCACCGGCTCGCGCCGGACGAGAGAGCAGGATACCCGCTCGTCCGGCGCGACCCGGTCGGCGTCAGCCCTGCTGCGCGGCCTCGATCGCCGCGGGCAGCGCGCTCGGGTCGGACCAGTTGCCGTCCCAGCGCTCGCCGTCGATCGCGATCGTCGGCGTGCCGAACCCGCCGGACTGCGGGTTGGCGAGCGACTCGTCCTGCGTGACGAGGTTCGTGGCCGTAGCGGCCCAGTCGGCGAACTGCTCGGTCGCCGTGCCGTCGGCGATCTGCGCCGCGACGTCGGCGGGGACGCCGGCCTGCTCGGCGAGGTCCGCGATCTGCTCGTCGGTCAGGCCCTCGGTGCCCTCGGCGGGCTGGTTGGTGAACATGAGGGTGTTGAACTCGTTCATGGCCTCGGGAGCCTGGTCGGCGACGAAGCCGGCGGCCGCCGCGGCGCGCGTGGAGAACTGCGAGCCCTGCGAGTAGCGGTCGAGGATCGACACGGGGTGCAGCACGACGGTGATGTCGCCGGACTCGCGCAGCGCGTCGAGCGAGGCGCCGTTGGCCTCCTCGAAGTCGCCGCAGATGGGGCACATGTAGTCGAGGTAGACGTCGACCTGGACGGCCTCGGCGCCGTTCTCGGTCCCGGCGGCGCCGTCGGCGCCCATCGGGATGCCGCCGTCGGTCGAGTTCTCGGGGTTGGTGACCTCGCTGAGGTTCCCCGCCGCGACCGCGTCGATCGTCTCGTTCTGGTCGTTCAGGGCGGGGATGAAGAAGTAGAGGAACACGCCGATGAGGACGGCCAGACCGGCGACGAGCGCGCCGATCGTGATGAGCCGGTTGCGGCGGTCGCGCTTGGCCTGCGCCTCGCGGAGCGCGAGCGCCTCGGCGCGCGCGGCGTCGCGGCGCTGGGCCTTGGTCTGGGGTTCGTTGCTGGGCATGGTGGGTCCTTCGGGTGCGGTGCGGTCGTCGTGCGGGGACGACGGAGGGCGGGGGCGTGCCGCCGTCGGGCTCGGGTGCGGGAGCCGTCAGGCGAGGGCGGCCACGGGGGGTCCGCGCCGGGTGCGCACCACGGCGTCGGCGAGGTGGTGCAGGGCGGCGGGGACGACGTCGGGCCGCGGCAGCCGCTGGGCACGCGGCCCGGCGACCCGGCGTCCCTGCGAGGCACCGAGGACGTGGGCGAGGAGCGCTGTCAGGACGCGCACCGCCCCGGCGGAGAGCTCGCGGGCCCGCGTGTGCGCGCGGCGCACGCGCGCCGAGACGCCCCACGCCACGAGCGCGGCGACCGCGTGGCCCAGCAGGACGGGCACGGCGAGCACGCCGAGCACGGTCACCATCGCGGCGCCGTCGCCGCCGAGCGCCGTGCCGGACGGGCAGTCGGGGGTCTCGTGGACGAGCGCGAGGTGCATCCCCGCGATCCCCCAGGCGCCGGGGACCGTCACGCACTGGTGCACGACGGCGAACCCGCGGTCCGCGAGGTTCGTCAGCAGGGCCGCGGCGAGCGTGAGGAGGAGGACGCCGGGGCCGAGGAACGGCCCGGTCGCGGGCACGACGGACGTCCTCGTCGCGCCGCGCGGCAGTCCGCGCGTGGCCGTCGTCCGGAGCACGGCGCCCAGACTACACACGCCGGCTGGGACGAGCCTGGGTGCCGGCAGGACACCCGTCGGCCGCTCCACGGACGTCAGCGCAGGTCCGGCGGGCCCGGGAACGGCCACCACTCGACCGGGCGGTCCGACGCGAGCAGCACCACGCACACGATCGTGAGGGCGATCCCGAGGCCGAGGAGGACGAGCGTCCCGGTCCGTCCCGGGGCGACCCGGGCGAGCGCGGTGCGGGTCCCGTAGCGCGTGAGGTAGGTGAGCGGACCGACCCACGCGAGCACGACGGCCGCGAGCATCGCGACCCCCAGCAGGACGGTCGTCACGACGGGCGAGTTGCCGCCGTCGGGCCCCTCGACGACGACCCAGCGGTCCGCCTCGAGGAGCCACCACCCCGCCACGACGACGAGCACGCCCGCGCACGCCGCGACGAGCAGCGACGGGAGCGCGCCGAGCAGCGCCCGCACCACGTACCAGGGCGACGCGGCGACGGAGCGCGCGGTGTCGCTGCGCTGCACCCCCTTGCGCTCGCGGCGCGTGTGCAACGACTCCGTGGTGACGCCGACGACGCGCGCGAGCACGACGAACAGCGCCAGGGCGCCGAACGCGAGCCCGGGGAACATCGCACCGAGCAGCACGAGCGGCACCGCGAGGAGCGCGAGCACCGTGCGCCGGGACGCAGGGACCGGGCGGACGTACAGCGGCTCGCCCGCCTCGCCCGAGGGCGGGGCCCCGAGGTCGTCGAGGAGGTCGGGGTCGGCGAAGCCGTCGGCGGGCACGGCGACGGTGCGGCCGTCGTTCACCTGCGTCTGCGACACCGGCAGGGGCGGCGGCACGACCGCGGGGGCCGCAGCCCACGCGGCACCGGCACCGGCGGCGGCTGCCGCGGGCGCCACGACCTGCGTCGGGCCGGTCGGTGGCCCGACGAGCTGGGTCGGGGCGTCGCCCGTGTCGGCGGCGCGGCGCAGCGCCGCGACGACCTCGGTCGGGCCGAGGCGCTGGGAGGGGTCGGCGTGCAGCGCGCCCGCGAGCGCCTGCGCGGTGACGGGCCCGAGGCCGGCGAGGTCCGGCCGTCCGCTGCGGGCGCGGGCGAGCACGACGTCGGTGGGTCGCACCCCGAACGGCGCCCGACCCGTGGCGGCGTAGGCGAGCACGGCGGCCCAGCCCCACCAGTCCGTGTCGGCGCTCGGCGACGCGCCCTCGAGCAGCTCGGGCGCGAGGTAGCCGGGCGTGCCCATGACGAGTCCGGTCGACGTGACGCGCGCGTCCTCGAGCCCCTGCGCGATGCCGAAGTCGATGAGCACGGGACCGCGCGACGCCACGAGGACGTTGCTCGGCTTGAGGTCGCGGTGGATGACGCCCGCCGCGTGGACGGCCTCGAGCGCCGCGGCGAGCTGGTCGGCGAGCTCGTACAGGTCCCACGCGTCGAGCGGGCCGCCGTCGGCGATCTCGTCCTCGAGCGTCGGCCCGTCGACGAGCTCGGTGACGATGAACGCGTCCGGCCCGTCGAGCTCGACGTCGAGGATCTGCGCGACGGCGGGGTGGCGCAGCCGCTGGAGGGCCAGCGCCTCGCGACGCAGGCGCTCGCGGCCCTGCGCCGCGGCGTCGACGTCCACGTGCGCGTGGAGGAACTTGATCGCGACGAGGTTGCCGCCGCCGTCGTGCGCGCTGTGCACCGTCCCCATGGCGCCGGAGCCGAGGCGCGCGCCGATGAGGTAGCCACCGACCTCGCTGCCGGGGGCCGGCCCGCGGCCGCCCGCCGTCGGGGCGACGCGCTGCGTGGACTCCTCCATGGTGACAAGGTAGCCGCAGACGCGACGTCCGGCGGCCCGTGGCCGCCGGTGTCGAGCCGCGCCGTGCCCGACCGTCCGTCTACCCTGGGACGCGTCATCCGCGTTCCATCGGAGCACCAAGGAGAATTCCGTTGTCAGGCAAAGAAGGGTTCGACCTCGTCGTCGTGGCCAACCGGCTGCCCGTGGACTTCACGGTGGACGCCAGCGGCGACGTCTCGTGGGACCGCTCGCCGGGCGGCCTGGTCACGGCGCTCGAGGCGGTCATGCAGGCGTCCGACGGCGCGTGGGTCGGCTGGTCCGGTGCGCCCGACCTCGCCCACGACCCGTTCGACGCCGACGACATGCGCCTCGTCCCCGTCACCCTGAGCGCCGACGAGATCGAGCGCTACTACGAGGGCTTCTCCAACGACACCCTCTGGCCGCTCTACCACGACGTCATCTCGCCACCCACCTACCACCGCACGTGGTGGGAGGCGTACCGCCGCGTCAACCAGCGCTTCGCCGACGCCGCCGTCGCGCAGGCCGCGCCGGGCGCCGTCGTGTGGGTGCACGACTACCAGCTCCAGCTCGTGCCGCAGATGGTCCGCGAGCAGCGGCCCGACGTGCGGATCGGGTTCTTCAACCACATCCCCTTCCCCCCGCTCGAGCTGTTCCAGCAGCTCCCGTGGCGGCGCCAGGTCCTCGACGGCCTGCTCGGCGCGGACCTCGTCGGGTTCCAGCGGGCGGGAGACGCCGCGAACTTCATCCGCGCCGTGCGCCGGCTGCGCGCCTACACGACGCGCGGCCCGATGATCACCGTCCCCACGGCCGACGGCCACGACCGGCACGTGCGCGCCGCCGCCTTCCCCATCTCCATCGACTCCCGGCGGTTCGACGAGCTCGCGCGCACCCCCGAGGTCCAGCAGCGCGCCCGGGAGGTCCGCGCCGACCTGGGCGACCCCGACGTGATGATCCTGGGCGTCGACCGCCTGGACTACACGAAGGGCATCCGCCACCGCATCAAGGCGTACGGCGAGCTCCTGCAGGACGGCCGGCTCGACGTCGAGCACGCGACGCTCGTGCAGGTCGCGAGCCCGAGCCGCGAGAACGTGGACGCGTACCAGGAGCTGCGGGAGCACGTCGAGAGCGCGGTGGGGCGCATCAACGGCGAGTACGCCGAGATCGGGCACGCGGCCATCCACTACCTGCACCACTCGTACCCGCCCGAGGAGATGGCCGCCCTGTACCTCGCGGCGGACGTCATGCTCGTCACGTCGCTGCGCGACGGCATGAACCTCGTCGCGAAGGAGTACGTCGCGGCCCGCTCCGACGACCGTGGCGTCCTCGTCCTGTCGGAGTTCACGGGCGCCGCCGACGAGCTCGCGTCGGGCGCCCTGCTCGTCAACCCGCACGACATCGACGGGATGAAGGACATCATCGTCGCGGCCGCGCACATGGACCACCGCGAGCAGCGCAAGCGCATGCGGCGCCTGCGCCGCCGCGTCCTCGCCGACGACGTCGCCAAGTGGTCGGAGTCGTTCCTCGGCGTCCTGACCGCCATGCCGTCGCGGGTGCCGCGCCGGTCCGCCGAGCCCGCCCGGGACGCGCAGGACGACGACGCGGAGCGCGGAGCATGAGCGGGGGCACGCCGTCCCACGTCACCCTGCCGCCCGACGTCGCCCAGGCGGTCCTCGCGTTCGCGGCCGACGGCGACGGACCGCCCCCCGCGCGCCTCGTCGCCCTCGACTTCGACGGGACGCTCGCGCCGCTCGTCGACGACCCGCTCGCCGCGCGCATGACGCCCGCGGCCCGGGCCGCCGTGGACCGCCTCGCGGCGGCGGTGCAGGGGTCGACGACGCGGCTCGCGCTCGTGTCGGGGCGCAACCTCACCGACCTCGCCGAGCGCGGGGAGCCACCCGTCGGGACGTTCCTCGTCGGGAGCCACGGCGCCGAGACGGGACGCGTGACGGAGCACGGCGTGGACGCCGTCCCCCTCGTCCTCACGGACGACCAGGAGCGCGCGCTCGCCGAGCTGCGGACCGGGCTGGCCGCCGCGGTCGCCGGGCGCGAGGGTGCCTGGGTGCAGCACAAGCCGAGCGCCGCCGTCCTGCACACGCGGCTCGCCTCCCCCGAGGACACCCTGGCGGCCGAGGCCGCGGCCGACGCGGTGGCCGAGCACCTGGGGCTGCACGCGATGCACGGCAAGGACGTCGTCGAGATCGCCGTCCTCACCGTGTCGAAGGGCGAGGCGGTGGACCGGCTGCGCGACGACGTCGGGCAGGACGCCGGGACGAGCGGCCGGACGCGCGTCCTGTACGCGGGCGACGACACGACCGACGAGACCGTCCTCGGGATCCTCGACGGCGACGACCTGGGCATCAAGGTGGGGCCGGGCGCGACCGCCGCGTCGCAGCGCGTGCCCGACGCCGACACGCTGGCCGCCGCTCTCGACCTCCTCGCGCGCGCGCTGACCCGCGAGGTCGGGACCGGATCGTGACCTCCGGAGCACCCGGGTGTGACCTGGCACTCAGTCGCCGGGGGTAGTATCGGCTCCACGATGACGTCGGGTCCCTGCCGTTCGGGGGTCCGGCTTCATTTGTGTCGTCGAAGACACGCTCGTCCGCCATCGCGAACAGCTACGTCGACGTGGCACGTCACTGCACAACGGATCGTCCGGCACGTACCTGCCGGTGGAGGGATGTACCAGTCATGGCTACGGTCACCTACGACCACGCAACGCGGCTCTACCCCGGGACCGAGCGCCCCGCGGTGGACCAGCTGAACCTGCACATCGAGGACGGCGAGTTCCTCGTCCTCGTCGGCCCCTCGGGCTGCGGCAAGTCGACCTCGCTCCGCATGCTCGCGGGCCTCGAGGACGTCAACGCGGGCAACATCTACATCGGCGACCGCGACGTCACGGACGTCCAGCCGAAGGACCGCGACATCGCGATGGTGTTCCAGAACTACGCGCTGTACCCGCACATGTCCGTCGCGGACAACATGGGCTTCGCGCTGAAGATCGCCGGCACGCCGAAGGCGGAGATCCGCCAGCGCGTCGAGGAGGCCGCGAAGATCCTCGACCTCACCGAGTACCTGGACCGCAAGCCGAAGGCGCTCTCCGGTGGTCAGCGCCAGCGCGTCGCCATGGGCCGCGCGATCGTGCGTCAGCCCCAGGTGTTCCTCATGGACGAGCCGCTGTCGAACCTCGACGCCAAGCTCCGCGTCCAGACCCGTACGCAGATCGCGTCGCTCCAGCGTCGTCTCGGCGTCACCACGGTCTACGTCACGCACGACCAGACCGAGGCCCTCACGATGGGTGACCGCATCGCGGTCCTCAAGGACGGTCTGCTCCAGCAGGTCGGCACCCCGCGCGAGATGTACGACACCCCGCAGAACGTCTTCGTCGCGGGCTTCATCGGCTCGCCGGCCATGAACATCGGCACGTTCACCGTCAACGGTGGCGTGGCCGAGGTCGGCCCGGCCCGCCTCCCGCTCGAGCGCGACGTGGCGGCGAAGCTCACCGAGGCCGACAACGGCAAGGTGACGATCGGTTTCCGTCCCGAGGCCCTCGACGTCGTGTCGCAGGCCAACGAGAGCGCGTTCCCCGTCGAGGTGAACATCGTCGAGGAGCTCGGCTCCGACGCGTTCGTCTACGGCACCCTGAAGGGCGAGCTGGCCGCTCAGGCCGACGTCCACTCGGGCGCCGGCGACAACCAGGTCATCGTCCGCGTCGACCCGCGCAACGTCCCCGCCAAGGGCGAGCGCATCTACGTGGCGATCCGCCCGGGCAACTCGCACGTCTTCTCGGCCGCGTCGGGCCAGCGCCTCAGCTGACCTCTGCACCGCCGACAGGGCGGGTCCGACCTCCGGGTCGGGCCCGCCCTTCGTCGTCCGCACCGCAGCCGCCGACCCCCGGGTTGCGCACACGGCGACCGCCGAACTCCGGCTTGTACGCCGCTCAACCCGTCCATCGGCCAACAACCCGGGGTTCGGCACCCCAGCCCGCCGAACCCCGGGTCGGGCACCCCAGCCCGCCGAACCCCGGGTTGTGTTGCCAAGACAACGCTGCCAGGGCGCACAACCCCGGGTTCGGCGGTAGGACGAGCCGACGCCGGAGCGGGGGTGGGGCGGGTCGTGGCGCCGCCGCAGGACGAGCCGACGCCGGAGCGGGGCGGGGCGGGTCGTGGCGGGTCTGGCGGGAGCCGCGAGGAACGAGCGGTGGATGGTAGACCCGCCCCGCCCCCGCGCAGGCGTCGGCGGACCCGACCCGCCGCCCCACGCCCCACGCCCCACGCCCCACGCCCCACGACCATGGACAATGGAGCGCGTGACGGTGCACAACCTGCAGATCACCGCGTCTGCCCCCGACCCGGCTCTCCTCGACCTGCCCTGGGACGTCCCGCTCGAGGACTGGCCGGCCGAGACGCTCGCGGCGCTCCCCCGCGGTATCTCCCGGCACATCGTGCGGTTCGTCCGCCTCTCGGGCCGGGTCATCGCGATCAAGGAGATCGGCGAGTCGGTCGCGTACCGGGAGTACGAGCTGCTGCGCCAGCTGCGCCGGCTCGAGGTGCCGAGCGTCGTGCCGGTCGGGGTCATCACGGGGCGGAAGGACCCTGACGGCGAGCCGCTGGAGGCGGTGCTCATCACGGAGCACCTGCAGTTCTCGTTGCCGTATCGCGCGCTGTTCAGCCAGTCGCTGCGGCCGGACACGGCGACGCGTCTCATCGACGCGCTCGCGGTGCTCCTCGTGCGGCTGCACCTCGTGGGCTTCTACTGGGGCGACGTGTCGCTGTCGAACACGCTGTTCCGCCGCGACGCGGAGACGTTCGCGGCGTTCCTCGTGGACGCGGAGACGGGCGACCTGCACCGTGAGCTGTCCCCGGGCCAGCGCTCGTACGACGTCGACCTCGCGCGCACGAACATCATCGGCGAGCTCATGGACCTCGCGGCGGGCGAGCTGCTCGACGAGGACGTGGACGAGGTGGCGATCGGTGACGCCCTGGTCGCGCGGTACGAGGAGCTGTGGGAGGCGCTGACGACGTCGGAGTCGTTCGACGCGAACGAGCGGTGGCGGGTCGCTGCCCGCATCGAGCACCTGAACGACCTGGGGTTCGACGTCGGCGAGCTCGCCATCACGACGGACATCGACGGCACGACAGTGCAGATCCAGCCGAAGGTGGTCGACGCGGGTCACCACTCGCGGCGCCTGCTGCGTCTGACCGGGCTGGACGTCCAGGAGAACCAGGCCCGGCGGCTGCTCAACGACCTCGACTCGTACCGGGCGGCGGCGGACCGCCAGAACGACGACGAGGAGTTCGTCGCGCACGACTGGTTGAGCGGCGCGTTCGAGCCGACGATCCAGGCCGTCCCGCGCGACCTGCGCCGCAAGCTCGAGCCGGCGCAGCTGTTCCACGAGATCCTCGACCACCGGTGGTTCATCTCGGAGCGCGCGGGCCGGGACGTGCCGATGGCGGAGGCCACGCGCTCGTACGTCGAGAACGTGCTGCAGCACCGGCCGGACGAGAAGTCGATCCTCGGCCTCGCGCCGGGCGAGAAGGACCCGGAGTACTACGGCTGACCCGCGGCAGCTCCCCAGGTGCAGCAACGTGTCAGCGCGGCACCGGCTCGCAGACCGGTGGCGTGCTGACAGGTCGCGGGCGCTCGCGCCTGTCAGCGCTCCACGGGGCCCGCGGGCGGTGCAGCGCTGACAGGTCGCGGGACGTCAGTCCTGAGCGGCGCGCAGGCGCGCGACCTCGTACAGCGAGATGCCGGTCGCGACGGCCGCGTTGAGCGACTCGGTGTCGGAGTCGATGGGGATGGAGGCGACGACGTCGCACGCCTCGCGCACGAGGCGCGAGAGCCCCTTGCCCTCGGACCCGGCGACGACGACGAGCGGCTCGGTCGCGAGCTGGAGGTCGCCGATCGACGTCGTGCCGCCCGCGTCCAGCCCGACGACGAAGCAGCCCGCCTGCTTCAGCTCGCCGAGCGCGCGGACGAGGTTCGTGGCCCGCGCGACGGGCACGCGCGCCGCGGCCCCGGCGGACACCTTCCACGCCGACGCCGTGACGCCGGCGGCCCGGCGCTCGGGGACGAGCACGCCGTGCGCCCCGAACGCCCCCGCCGAGCGCAGGACCGCGCCGAGGTTGCGCGGGTCCGTCACGCCGTCGAGCGCGACGATGAGCGGCGGGCGGTCGGACGCGGCGGCGGCGTCGAGCAGGTCGTCGACGTCCCGGTAGTCGTACGGCGGGACCTTGAGCGCGACGCCCTGGTGCACGGCGCCGTCGGTCAGCCGGTCGAGCTCGGGCTTGCCGACCTCGAGCAGCTCGTAGCCCCGCCCGGACACGATGTCGAGGATCTCGCGCGTGCGGTCGTCCGCGTCGAGGCGCGAGAAGAGGTAGACGGCCTCGACGGGGATGCCGGCGCGCAGCGCCTCGAGCACGGAGTTGCGCCCGGTGACGATCTCCTGGACGCCGCCACGGCCCTTCGGGCCGCCGCCGCGACCGGCGCGCGTACCGCCCGGTCGCTGACCCGCGGCCTTCTTCTCGGCGGCCACCTTGCGCTGGTGCGCCGGGTGGTAGACGCGGTCCTCGGCCTTGGGCGTGGGGCCGCGGCCCTCGAGCGCCTTGCGGCGCTGACCGCCGGAGCCGACGGTCGCGCCCTTCTTGCTCCCGGCCTTGCGCATCGCGCCGCGTCGTTGTGAGTTGCCTGCCATGGGTCTGCCCGTCGTGTCGTCGGTCGTTCAGGTCGTGGTGCGCCGCCGCGCGGGGCGCGGGCGGCGGAGGCCGGGAAGCTCGTGCGAGCCCCTCGTCCCATGCTCGGTCAGCCGAGGCTCCAGCGCGCGCCGTCGGCGGAGTCCTCGACGACGATCCCGGCCGCCGCGAGGCGGTCCCGGATCGCGTCGGCGGTCGCGAAGTCCCGTGCTGCGCGAGCCTCGGCGCGGGCAGAGATCTCGGCGCCGACGACCGCGTCGAGCGCGGCGGCGTAGCGCGAGTCGCCCGCGTCGGCCCACTGCGGGTCGCCCGGGTCGAGGCCGAGGACCTCCAGCATCGCGCGCAGCGCGACGAGGTGGTGGCGCGCGACGGCGTCGGCCGCGCTGCTGCGGTCGGCGAGCGCCGAGTTCCCCGCGCGCAGGTGCTCGTGCACGACGGCGAGCGCCGCGGGCACGTTGAGGTCGTCGTCCATCGCGGTGGTGAAGGCGGTGGGCAGCTCGGCGTCGCGCACGTCGCCGACGTCGCCCACGCGCTCCGTGGCGCGCTCGACGAACCCCGCGAGGCGCTCCCACGTCGTCTGCGCCTCGGTGACGGTCGCGGGCGTCCACTCGAGCATCGACCGGTACTGGACGGACGCGAGCGCGTAGCGCAGGACCGCGGGGCTGGTCGACGCCAGGACCTCGCGCACGAGCAGCCCGTTGCCGAGCGACTTGCTCATCTTGGTGCCGCCCTGCGTGACCCACGCGCTGTGCAGCCAGTGCCGGGCGAAGCCGTACCCCGCGGCCCGGGACTGCGCCTGCTCGTTCTCGTGGTGCGGGAAGCGCAGGTCGAGACCGCCACCGTGGATGTCGAACGTGTCGCCGAGGTAGCGCCGAGCCATCGCCGAGCACTCGAGGTGCCAGCCCGGCCGCCCGCGGCCGAAGGGCGTCTCCCACGACGCCGTGGCCGGCTCGTCGTCCTTGGGCGCCTTCCACAGCGCGAAGTCGCGCGGGTCGCGCTTGGCGGCGGCCTCCTGCGCGTCGGCAGGGACGTCGTCGGGCACGGGGTTGAGGTCTTCGAGGCGCTGGTTGGTGAGCGAGCCGTACTCGCGCCACGACCGCACGTCGAACCAGACGTCGCCCGGTCCGGTGGTGTACGCGTGGCCGCGCTCGACGAGCCGCTCCATGAGGTCGACCATGTCGGGGACGTGGCCTGTCGCGCGCGGCTCGTAGGTGGGCGGCAGCACGCCGAGCGCGTCGTACGCCGCGGTGAACGCGCGCTCGTACGTCGCGGCCCACGCCCACCACGGCTCGCCGGCCGCGGCGGACTTCGCGAGGATCTTGTCGTCGATGTCCGTGACGTTCCGGATGAGCGTGACGCGTGACCCCGCGCGGCGCAGCCAGCGCACGAGGACGTCGAACGCGACCGCGGAGCGCATGTGCCCGATGTGGGGTGCGGCCTGGACGGTCGCGCCACACAGGTAGATGCCGACCTCGCCCGGGGTCTGGGGCACGAAGTCGCGCACGTCCCGCGTGGCGGTGTCGAACAGGCGAAGGGTCACGTCCGCAAGGGTACCGGGGCGGCGCGTCGCGGTCCGAACCGCGACCCGGCGCCGCGACCGTCGTCGCGCGCGGACCGGTCAGCCGAAGGCGCGGCCCTCGCCCCGGTAGGTCGGCACGACGTCCACGACCTCGTCCCCCCGCACGAGGTGCACGACGTCGAAGCGCTCCATCACCTCGCCGGCCTTGGCGTGGCGGAACCACACCCGGTCGCCGATCTCGAGGTCGGCTGCCCGCCGGCTCGTGCGGTGCAGCGGGGTCTGGACCTCTCCCGCGCCCTCGCGCCCGGTGAGAGACCACCCGGGCGTCGCGACGAGCGGGAGCCTGCTGCGGGCCGCGGGCCCGGACGCGACGTACCCGCCGCTGAACGCCGTGGCCCATCCCGGCGCCGGGACGCGGACCACGTCGAGCCCGAAGAACGCCGCGGGTCGCGGGCGGAACGCGCGGTAGCCGTCGAACAGGCCGGGCACGTAGAGGCCCGATCCGGCGGTCACCTCGGTCACGACCGGGTCCGCGGACGACGTCTCGAGCGACCCGGTCCCTCCCGAGTTCACGAGCTCCACGTCGTGCCCGACGACGTCCCGCACCGCCCCGACGACCTCGCCGCGGCGCGTCGCGAGGTCGGCGACGGACGCCCGCTTGACGAGGCGGACCGCGGGGCTGGCGTCGGGGAGCCCGGCGACCTGCGCCTCGTAGAACATGACGCCGCGCAGCCGCAGGCCCGGCTCGGCGGCGACGCGCGCGGCGAGGGCCGCGGCGTCGTCGGGGGTGCGCACGGGCGAGCGCCGCGTGCCGAGGTGCGCGACGAACGGTCCGAGGCCGACCCGCAGCGACGCGTCGACGTCCAGCGCCACCTGCACCGGCGCCGCGTCCGTGCCGTGGCCGACCCCCGCGAGCGCCTGGCGGACGAGGGCGACGTGCGCGGCATCGTCGACCATGAGCGTGATCTCGCGGCGCGCCTCCTCGTCCCGGGCCAGCGCGGCGAGCGCGCCCCGGTCGACGCTGGGGTACGCCACGAGCACGTCGCGCGTGCCCTGCCCGACGAGCCACAGCGCCTCGCGCACCGAGAACGCCATGACGCCGCGGAACCCGCGGTCCAGCGCGCGGTCCGCGAGGGCCCGCACGCGCACCGACTTCGACGCGAGGCGGACGGGTGTCCCCCCGGCGCGCGCGACGAGCTCGTCGGCGTTCGCGTCGAACCGGTCGAGGTCCACGACGGCGAGCGGGCCGTCGAGGCGCTCGGTCGCCCGGGTGAGACGTGCGAGCAGCGACGGCGACGTCCCTGTCCCCGTGGTGTCCTGCTCGTCGGTCCCGGCGGCGCGGCCCCCCACCGCTCGCGCCGTCGTCGTGGCCTCGCCCATGGGAGAAACGTACGCCACCGAGACGACGCCGCGGCACGCGTCGCGCGTGAGACAGTACGTGCTGTGAGCAGCGACGACGCCCTCGTCTGGACCAACTGGGCCCGCACGGCCACCGCTCGCCCGCGCCGTCGGGCCGCCCCGCGCGACGAGGCCGACCTGGCCGCGCACGTGGCCCGCGCCGCGGCCGACGGGCTGCGCGTGCGCGCCGTCGGAGCGGGCCACTCCTTCACGCCCGCCGCCGTCACCGACGGGCTGCTCCTCGACCTCGACCGGCTGAGCCTCGTCGAGCGGATCGCGCGCGAGGGCGACGCGATCCACGTCACCGTCGGGGCCGGGATCCGGCTGCACCGGCTCAACGAGGCCCTCGCCGCGGCGGGGCTCGCGATGCGCAACCTCGGCGACATCGACCGGCAGTCGGTCGCGGGCGCGATCTCGACGGGCACGCACGGGACGGGCGCGCGCCTCGGCGGGCTCGCGACCCAGGTGCGCGGGGTCCGTGTCGTCGGCGCGGACGGGACGGTCCGCGAGGCGACGCCGACGCAGGACCCGGACCTCTTCGAGGCGAGCCGGCTCGGGCTGGGCGCGACCGGTGTGCTGTCCGCGGTGACGCTCGAGGTGGTCCCGGCGTTCCTCCTGCGGGCGCAGGAGGAACCGTGGCCCCTCGATCGCGTGCTCGACGGGCTCAGCGCCCCGGACGACGACCCCGCCGGCCTCGTCGGCGGCAACGACCACGTCGAGTTCTACTGGTTCCCCCACACGCGGCGGGCCCTCACCAAGCGCAACAACCGCCTCGCGCCCGACGACGAGGCCTCCGAGCTCGAGCGCCTGCGCACCGGGCCGGGAGCCGTCGCCCGTGCCCGCACGTGGCTCGACGAGGAGCTGCTCTCCAACCGGGCGTTCGAGCTCGTCAACCGCGTCGCGAAGGCGGTGCCGCGCGCGACGCCGCACCTCAACGCGGTCTCCGCGCGAGCCCTCGCCCCGCGCACGTACGTCGCGCCGTCGTACCAGGTGTTCGTCACGTCGCGCCGGGTCAGGTTCCGCGAGATGGAGTACGCGGTGCCGCGCGACCGGCTCGTCGACGTCCTGACGGCGGTCGACGACTGGCTCGAGCGGTCGGGCGAGCACGTCCCGTTCCCGGTCGAGGTGCGCTTCGCCGCGCCCGACGACGTGTGGCTCTCCACGGCGCACGGTCGCCCGACGGCGTACGTCGCCGTGCACCAGTACGCCCGGCTGTCCCACGAGCGGTACTTCGACGCGGTCGAGAGGATCGTCGCCGAGGTGGACGGCCGCCCGCACTGGGGCAAGCTCCACGGCCTCGACGCCGAACGGTTCCGCGCGCTCTACCCGCGGTTCGACGACTTCCTCGCCGTGCGCGACGCCGTCGACCCCGGCGGCGTGTTCTCGAACCCGTACACCGACACGGTCCTCGGCCCGCCCCCGGGCCGTGAGATCGGCCGGTAGACAGGCGGCTCCGAGATCACCGGAGGCGCGGGAGGTCGCGTCGACCGCAGGCCGTCAGGCGTCCGCCCGGACCCCGTCGTCCTCCGGCTGCACGACCTGCGTCAGGACGTAGTCGGCGAGCGCGTGGAAGCTCGCGATCGCGACGTCGTCGTCCTGCTCGACCAGCCAGGCGATCTCGATACCGTCGATGTAGCCCGCCACGAGCCGCGACAGGAAGCGCAGGTCGAGCCGATAGCTCACCCCGGCGCGGCGGGCGACCTCCTCGAGGATCCCCTGGGTCATGTTCCACGTCTGCTCGAGGTGCGCGTGCGCGACGGACCGCAGCGCACGGCTGCGCACGCCCGCGGTCGCGAACTCGAACGTCAGCAGGCGCATGTGCCGACGAGGGGTGAGCCCTTCCCACAGCGCGTCGGCCGCGGCGTGCGCGAGCACGACGACGTCGGTGCTCACGTCGAGCGACGCACGGACCGGCTCGGACGCGACGAGGGCGAGGCTGTTGCCCATCGCCTGGAGGAGCTCGTCCTTGTCCTCGAAGCAGTAGTGGACGACGCCCAGGGAGACGCCTGCCTCGCCGGCGACCCCACGGATGGTCACCGCCTCCACCCCCTCGCGGACGGCGATGGTCATCGCGGCGTCTACGAGCTGGGCCCGGCGTTCTTCGACGGACATACGGTTCATGTGCGGTTCATCCCAAGTGTCGTGCTCTGGGAAAGTGAAACACATCGCGAGGCTTCCCACGATCGTACGGGTCTGCGACCAGCCTGGCACGCGGGGTCCGGGGCGCGCGAGAATGGCGCGTCGGATGACACCTCGACGACGGCACCTCACGAGACGGAGCACCGTGCGACCTGCTCACCACCCCCTGCTCGGCGCGGCCCTCGTCGCCACCACGCTCGCCCTGGTGGGCTGCGGGGCGTCCGAGGAACCTGACGCGACCGCGAGCCCGGCGACGTACGCGGTCCCCGACGTCCCGGTCTCGGTGACCGCGCCCGCGGGCTGGGAGCGCCTGACGCAGGACGGCGCGTTCGCGGTCCGCTCCCCCGACGGGTTCGGCGACCCGGCGTTCCGCGCCGACGTCGTCGTCACGGGTGAGGCGGCGGACGGCCCGCTGGAGGACGCCGGCGCCGCCACCGCGGAGCGCGTCGCCGCGATCGACGGCTGGCTGCCGGACGCCGAGGGCCAGGGCGCGACGACCCTCGGCGACGTCCCTGCCTACCGCGTGTCGGGCACGGTCGACGTCGGCGGGACGCCGGTCGCCCAGGAGGTGGTCCTCGTCGGGTCGACCGCCGCCGACGGCGAACCGTGGACCGTCTACCTCACCGCGTCCCACGCCGTGGAGGACACCGACGGCGCGGAGCAGACGCGCTCCGTCCTGACGAGCGTGCAGGTCACCCCGGCGGGCTGACCGCCACGACGAGCGCCGTCGCGAGCGCCGCGAGGCCTTCGCCGCGCCCCGTGAGGCCGAGACCGTCGGTGGTCGTGGCCGTGACGGTCACGGGGGCACCCGCCGCCGCGCTGAGCGCGGCCTCCGCCTCCGCCCGGCGGGGGCCGAGTCGCGGCCTGTTGCCGATCACCTGGACGGCGACGTTCCCGATCTCGAAGCCCGACGCCCGGACGCGGCGCGCGGCCTCGGCGAGGAGGCGGGCACCGCTCGCCCCGGCCCACTCGGGCGCGGACGTGCCGAAGTTCGACCCGAGGTCCCCCAGCCCGCTCGCGGAGAACAGGGCGTCCGCTGCGGCGTGCGCGGCGACGTCCGCGTCCGAGTGGCCCGCGAGCCCTCTCTCGCCCGGCCAGTGCAGCCCGCCGAGCCACAGCGGGCGGTCCTCGCCCTCCGCCGCGTACGCGTGGACGTCGACCCCGACGCCCGTGCGCGGGAGCCCTGCCGGCATCCGCGGCGACGAGGGCTGGACGACGGGCTCCGCCGGATCGGTCATCGTGACTCCTGGAGGGTGAGCTCGGCGACCCGCAGGTCGCGCCGCGTGGTGATCTTCGCCGCGGCGGGGTCGCCCGGCACGACGTGCACCGCGTGCCCGAGGTCCTCGACCAGACCGGCGTCGTCGGTCGCCGCCGCCGACTCGTCGTCCCCGCGGTGCTCCGCGGCCGCGTGCGCCCTCTCGAGCAGGGCACGGTCGAAGCCCTGGGGCGTCTGGACCGCGCGCAGCGCCGACCGGTCGACGGTCGCGGTGACCCGCTCGGCGTGCACGGGGTCGTCGGGACCCGCCGGGTCGACGCGCTTGACCGTGTCCGTCACGGGGAGCCCGGGGACGACGGCGAGGTGCCCGGCCCGGACCGCCTCCACCACGCGCCGCACGAGAGCGGGCGGCGCCAGCGGCCGGGCGGCGTCGTGCACGAGGACGACGTCGACCGGACCGGCGCCGGACGCCGCGTCGGCACCGGCCAGGCCTGCGCGCAGCCCGGCGGCGACGGAGGCCTGTCGTGTGCCTGAGCCGGCCACGACGTGCACCGGGCGGTCGACGCCGGGATCGTCGCGCAGCATCGCGCCGACGTGGTCGACGAGGCCTGCAGGCGCCGTCACGACGAGGGCGTCGACGACCCCGGACGAGCACAGCCGTCGCGCGGCGTGCACGACGAGGGGCAGCCCCTCGAGCTCGACGAGCGCCTTGGGGACGTCCATCCCGAGGCGCGTCCCGGAGCCCGCGGCGGTGAGGACGGCGAGAGTCGGCACGGCCACACCGTATCCCGGGTCGCTCCGCTCCGGACGTCCCGCCAGTCCATCGGCTGCGCCGTGGGGAACGACGACGGGAGGGTGGCCGTCCGTGGACGGTCACCCTCCCGTGGTGTCGAGCGCCGGGTGTGCCCGGTGGATCGACCGCTGGGTCAGGACGCGAGGACCTCGTCGAGGATCGCCTCGGCCTTGTCCTCCTCGGTGTGCTCGGCCAGCGCGAGCTCCGAGACGAGGATCTGACGAGCCTTGGAGAGCATCCGCTTCTCCCCGGCCGACAGGCCCCGGTCGGCGTCCCGGCGGGAGAGGTCACGCACGACCTCGGCCACCTTGATGACGTCGCCCGACGCGAGCTTCTCGAGGTTCGCCTTGTACCGGCGGGACCAGTTGGTCGGCTCCTCCGTGTAGGGTGCACGAAGCACCTCGAACACGCGGTCCAGGCCTTCCTGGCCGACGACGTCACGCACGCCGACGAGGTCGACGTTCTCGGCTGGGACTTCGATGGTCAGGTCACCCTGGGCGACCTTGAGCTTGAGGTAGATCTTGTCCTCGCCGCGGATCGTACGCGTCTTGATCTCTTCGATCAGTGCGGCGCCGTGGTGCGGGTAGACAACGGTCTCGCCTACTGTGAACGTCATCTGCAGATGTCCCCTTTCGCGGACGGCCATCTTACCACGGGGATCTGTGGATATCCGAGCCCCGGGCACCTTTTCGCGCCCGTTCACGCGGGTATCTGTGCAGGTCAGAGGGCTTGCGGCGCTCCGCGCGAAGAACCCGCGAACGCCAGCCCGCCGGCCGTGGAGCACGTTCCGTCGCTCGACACGGAGCCTGTCGGCGCGGCATCGGTGGACGAGCGGCCCCCGGCCCGGCGCGTGACGCCGCTCACGCCCGCGCCACCACGGGTCGCCGGGCCACCCTCCCGCACGCCGACGCACTAGGCTGGGGCCGGAAACCCCAGCCCCCTCGCGCCCCTGGAGAGCACGTGACCCGCACCACGACCACCCGAGCACGCCGGACCCTGCGGGCCTGGGCCGTCCCCGTCGTCGTCGCGACCGTCGCAGCCACCGCCGCGTGCTCCCCCATCGAGACCAACCGGCCCTACTCGCCGTCCGACGGCCTCCGGGTGAACCTCACGGACGAGCTCCGCGGGCTCAACCTCATGGTCGTCACCGCGGGCGAGGGCGAGCCGGGCGCCGTCATCGGCGCCTTCGCGAACGACACCAGCGAGGACGTCGAGTTCGAGCTCGCGCCCGAGGGCGGTGCCGGCCTGACCGTGCCCGTCGAGGCCGGGTCGACCGTCTACCTCGGCACCGAGGACGGGTTCGACGCCCAGCTCGGCAGCGTCGACGTCGCGCCGGGCGGCGTCCTGCCCGTGACCGTCTCCGTGAGCACCGGCGAGGAGGAGGCGCTCTCCCTGCCCGTCCTCGACGGCACGCTCGAGGAGTACGCGCACCTGATCCCCTGAGCCTGCCGCGGCCACCCGCCGCGCCACGCCACGCAGCACGACGGCGCCGCTCCCCCGGGGGGAGCGGCGCCGTCGTGCGTGGGCCGTGGGCCCGGGCGGCTCGGCTCAGCCGAAGCGGCCGGAGATGTAGTCCTCCGTGGCCTGCTGGGACGGCGACGAGAACATCGTCGCGGTGTCGTCCATCTCGATGAGCCGGCCCGGCTTGCCGGTGCCGGCGATGTTGAAGAACGCGGTGCGGTCGCTCACGCGCGCCGCCTGCTGCATGTTGTGCGTGACGATGACGATCGTGTACTCGTCCTTGAGCTCCGCGATGAGGTCCTCGATCGCGAGCGTCGAGATCGGGTCGAGCGCCGAGCACGGCTCGTCCATGAGGAGCACCTGCGGCTTCACGGCGATCGCGCGCGCGATGCACAGGCGCTGCTGCTGCCCGCCCGAGAGCCCGGACCCCGGACGGTCGAGGCGGTCCTTGACCTCGTTCCACAGGTTCGCGCCCTGCAGCGACGCCTCGACGAGGTCGTTGGCGTCCGACCGCGAGATCCGCTTGTTGTTGAGCTTGACGCCCGCGAGCACGTTCTCCTTGATCGACATCGTGGGGAACGGGTTGGGGCGCTGGAACACCATGCCGACCTGACGGCGCACCGCGACCGGGTCGACGCCGTTGCCGTACAGGTCGACGCCCTCCATCGCGACGGTGCCCTCGACGCGCGCGCCGGGGATCACCTCGTGCATCCGGTTGAGCGTGCGCAGGAACGTCGACTTCCCGCAGCCGGACGGGCCGATGAAGGCCGTCACGGACTTGGGCTCGATCGCCATGCTCACGTCCTGCACGGCGAGGAAGTCGCCGTAGTAGATGTTGAGGTCCTTGACGTCGATGCGGTTGCTCATGTCGTGCGGTCCTTCCGAGGTCCCGGCGCGGTGCGCCGCCGGCCGAGGGGTCGTGTGTGCTCCGCCGCCACGCGCGGCGCTCGGGGTGCTCATCGGCCCTTCTTGGGCGAGAACCAGCGGCCGACGAGGCGGGCCACCAGGTTGAGGAGCATCACGATGATGATGAGGGTGAGCGCCGCGGCCCAGGCGCGGTCCACGCCCGTCCCGCCCTGCGCCCACTGCCGGTAGGCGAACACCGGCAGGGTCGCCATGCGTCCGTCGAAGAGGTCCCAGTTGACCGAGTTGACGAGCCCGATCGTCAGCAGCAGCGGGGCCGTCTCGCCGATGACGCGCGCGACGGCGAGCATGACGCCCGTGACGATCCCCGCCATGGCGGTGGGGAGGACGACCTTGACGATCGTCAGCCACTTCGGCACGCCGAGGGCGAGGGACGCCTCACGCAGCTCGTTCGGGACCAGGCGCAGCATCTCCTCGACCGAGCGGATGACCACCGGGGTCATGAGCACGGCGAGCGCGACGGCCCCCATGATGCCCGCGCGGTAGGCCGGGCCGAAGACCAGCGTGAAGAGCGCGAAGGCGAAGAGGCCCGCGACGATCGACGGGATGCCGGTCATGACGTCGACGAGGAACGTGATGCCGCGCGCGAGCGCGCCGCGGCCGTACTCGACGAGGTAGATCGCCGTGAGGATGCCGAGCGGGACCGCGATGACGGAGCACGCGAGGGTGACGAGCAGGGTCCCGACGATCGCGTGGTAGACGCCGCCGCTCGTCATGGCGCCGAAGACGCCCATCATGTCGGTGGTGAGGAACTCCCAGCTGAAGAGCTCGGCGCCCTTCGAGAGGACGGTCCACACCAGGGAGACGAGCGGGATCATCGCGAGGAGGAACGCGAAGGTCACGAGCGTCGTCGCGAGGCGGTCGGTGGCGTAGCGGCCGCCCTCGACCACGCGGGACGTGATCGTCAGCCCGACGGCGTAGAGGACGGCGCCCAGGCCGACGACGCCGCCGAGCGTCGGTGACGCGACGACGAGGAGCACGAGGAACGCGACGACGAGCGACCCGCCGACGAACGCCCACGGCACCCAGCGAGGAAGACGGGTGCCGTTCGCCGTCAGCTCCAGCGCCGTCTGCTGGACGGGGGTGTCGACGGTCATCAGTTGGCTCCCGAGAAGTCCTTGCGGCGGGCGACGATGGCGCGCGCTGCGAAGTTGACGGCGAAGGTGATGACGAAGAGCGCGAGGCCCGTGGCGATGAGGACGCTCACGGAGAGGCCCGACGCCTCGGGGAACTGCGCCGCGATGTTCGCCGCGATCGTCTGGTGCTGGCCCGGCTTGAGGAGGAAGAACGAGTAGAGCATCCCGGGCGAGATGACCATGAGCACGGCCATGGTCTCCCCGAGCGCACGGCCGAGGCCGAGCATCGCGGCGCTGATCACGCCCGAGCGGCCGAACGGGATGACGGCCTGGCGCACCATCTCCCAGCGCGTCGCGCCGAGGGCCAGGGAGGCCTCCTCGTGCAGCGTCGGCGTCTGGAGGAAGACCTCGCGCGAGACGGCGGTGACGATCGGCAGCAGCATCACCGCGAGCACGACGGCCGCCGTCATGATGTTGCGCGCCGGGGCCTGGTAGCCCTCGAACAGCGGGATGAACCCGAGCGCGGAGGAGAGCCAGCGGAAGAACGGGTCGAGGATCGGCGCGAGCCACAGCGCGCCCCACAGGCCGAAGACGACCGACGGCACGGCCGCGAGCAGGTCGACGAGGTAGCCGAGGCTCTGCGCGAGGCGCCGAGGTGCGTAGTGCGAGATGAAGAGCGCGATGCCGACGGAGACGGGTACCGCCAGGAGCAGCGCGAGGATCGACGCGAGCACGGTCCCGAAGACGAGCGGGCCGATGTACGCGAGCAGCGTCCCCCCGGAGAACCAGGAGATCTCGGCGAGCTCCTCGGGGCTCGCCGTGAGGGCCGGCCACGCCTCGATGACGAGGAAGGCCGCGACGGCGGCGAGCGTGACGAGGATGATGATCCCGGCGCCGTGCGCCAGGCCGGAGAAGATCTTGCCGCCGACGCCGGCCGTGGGCTTCCCGCGCTGCGGGGACGCGGCCACGGCGCTTCGCCGGGGTGGGCTGGTGACGCTCACTGGTGCTCCGTCGTGTGGTGGGGACGAGGTGCGGGGGGACCGCCTCGGGCGGGCGGGAGGACGAGTCGTCCTTCCGCCCGCCCGGGGGAGGTCAGCCCTGGACCGTGATGCTGTCGAGCGCTGCCTCGACCTCGGCACGCAGGTCGTCCGAGATCGGGGCGGCGCCGGCGACGTCGGGCTGTGCCGCGCGGGCCTGGCCCTCCTCGCTGGCGACGTAGCCCAGGTAGCCCTTGACGTTGTCGACGTCGGCCTGGTCCTCGTAGGTGCCGCACGCGATCGAGTACGAGATCAGCACGAGCGGGTAGGCGCCGGGCTCCGTCGTCGCGCGGTCGAGCTCGACGACGAGCTGCGTCTCCGACGCGCCCTCGGCGCGCGGGGAGGCGTCCACGACGGCGGCCGCGGCCTCGGGCGAGAACGGCACGTACTCCTCGCCGACCTTGACCGCGACGGTGCCGAGCTCGCCGGCACGCGAGGCGTCCGCGTAGCCGATCGCGCCCTCGGCGCCGGTCACCGTGTCGATGAGGCCCTGCGTCTGGGCGCCGGACTGGCCACCCTCGACCGGCCAGTCACCGCTGGCCTCGTGCGGCCAGGCGCCGTTCGACGCCGCCGCGAGGTACTCGGTGAAGTTCTCCGTCGTGCCCGACTCGTCGGAGCGGTGCACCGGGATGATGTCGATCGCGGGCAGCTCGACGCCCTCGTTCTCGGCGACGATCGCCGGGTCGTTCCACGTCGTGATGTCGCCGTTGAAGACCTTGGCGATCGTCTCGGCGGACATGTTGATGTTGTCGGCGTCGACGTCCGGCAGGTTGTAGACGACCGCGATGGGGCTGATGTAGAGCGGGAGCTCGAGGACGTCGCCGCCGTAGCAGCGCTCCTGCGCCGCGGCCAGCTCCTCCTCGTCGAGCGCCGCGTCCGAGCCGGCGAACTGCGTCGCGCCGGCGATGAACTGCTCACGGCCACCGCCGGAGCCGACGGCGTCGTAGGTGACGGTCACTCCGGGAGCGAGGTCCGCGAAACCGGCGATCCAGCCCTCGACGGCCTTCTCCTGGGAGGAGGCGCCCGCACCGGCGAGCGTGCCGCTGAGGCTCTCGAGGTCGCCCCCGGCAGAGCTCTCGGTGCCGCCCGGCTCGGTGTCGGAGCCGTCCGAGCCGTCGGAGCTGCAGGCAGCCAGCGTGAGGGCGAGAGCGCCCACCATGACCGCGGTACCCGCGCGGGAGATTCGGCTGAGCTTCACGAGTCGATCCATCCTGTTCGAAGCTGTGCGAGGCACCGGCGAATACCGGTGACGTCCAGGACGGTAGGAGGAGCGGGTGACGCGTTCACCGAGTCCCGATGAACGCGAGGTGAACAGTGCACAGACGTTTCCGGGCGGTCCGCGGCTCGTCCCGGAACGTCCCGTCTCGGGCGTTCCGGGACGTCGGGCTAGGGCTGGACCGTCGCGCCGTCGGCGATCTTGTAGCCGAGACCGCGGACCGTGAGCAGGAAGCGCGGTGACGCCGGCTCCGGCTCGATCTTCGAGCGGATGCGCTTCACGTGGACGTCGAGCGTCTTCGTGTCGCCGACGTAGTCGGTGCCCCAGACACGGTCGATGAGCTGCCCGCGCGTGAGGACGCGGCCCGCGTTGCGCAGCAGGAGCTCGAGGAGCTCGAACTCCTTGAGCGGGAACGGCACGACCTCGCCCGCGACCGTGACCGTGTGCCGCTCGACGTCCATGCGGACCGGCCCGACCTCGAGCGTCCCGTCGTCGACGGCCTCGTGCCCGTTCTCCCCGCCCTTGCGGCGCAGCACCGCGCGGACACGGGCGAGCAGCTCGCGGAACGAGTACGGCTTCGTCACGTAGTCGTCCGCCCCGAGCTCGAGCCCGACGACCTTGTCGATCTCGGAGTCCTTCGCGGTGAGCATGATGACGGGGACGTCGCCGCGCTGGCGCAGCTCGCGGCACACCTCCGTGCCGCTCAGGCCCGGGAGCATGAGGTCGAGGAGCACGATGTCGGCCCCGCCCGCGTCGTACTGCTCCAACGCCTCGGTGCCCGTGGCCGCCTCGATCACGTCGAAGCCCTCGCGCCGCAGCTGGTACGCCAGCGGGTCGCGGTACGACTCCTCGTCCTCCACCACCAGGATGCGCGTCACGCGCCTACCTCCTTGTTCCGTGCTTCATCGTTCGTCGTGTCGTTCGTCCCGCCGGCGTCGGCAGCGTTCCTGGCACCGTCGGGGGAGCTGCGGGAGAGACCGTCGTGGATCGTGCCGGCCGGGATCTGCACCGCGGCGGGGATGCGGATCGTGAAGGTCGAGCCCCTGCCGGGCTCCGACCACATGGTCACCTCGCCGCCGTGGTCGGCGGCCACGTGCTTGACGATGCTCAGGCCGAGCCCCGTCCCGCCCGTGTCGCGAGAGCGTGCGGGGTCGACCCGGTAGAACCGCTCGAACACCCGGTCCTGCTCGTCGGCCGCGATGCCGATGCCCTGGTCGACGACGACGATCTCGACCAGGTCGCCGGCCCGCGCGACCCCGACCCCGACGCGGGTGTTCTCCCCCGAGTACGCGACCGCGTTGTCGAGCAGGTTGCGCACCGCGGTGACGAGCAGGTTGTGGTCCCCGTACACCGCGGCGTCGAGGTCGCCGCCGGTCGTGAGGGTGATGCCCTTGCCCTGGGCGGTCGTGCGGGCGCGGTCCACGGCCTCCTCGATCACGCCCCGCACGGGGACGACCGTGACCTGCTGCAGCGCGCCGGCCACCTGGAGCCGGGAGAGCTCGATGATCTCCTGCACGAGCGCGGACAGCCGCGTCGCCTCCGACTGCATGCGCGCCGCGAACCGTCGCACGGCGACCGGGTCGTCGGCGGCGTCCTGCACCGTCTCCGCGAGGAGCGCCAGGGCGCCGACCGGCGTCTTCAGCTCGTGGGACACGTTCACCACGAAGTCGCGCCGGATCGCCTCCACCCGGCGCGCCTCGGTCCGGTCCTCGGCGAGGACGAGCACGTGGTCGGGGCCGACCTGCGCGACGCGCACCTGGAGCAGCACCGTGCCGCGGCCGACCGGGCCGCGCGGCAGCTCGAGCTCCTCGTCGCGGATCACCCCGTCGCGGCGCACGTCGTCGATGAGGTCCCGGATCGCCGCGTGCGCGATCGCGTCGCCCCGGACGACCCCCAGCGCGTACGCGGGCGGGCTCGCGCGCACGACGTCGCCCTCGCCGTCGAGCACGACCGCCGCCGACCGCAGCACCGCGAGCACGCGGACGAGGCCCTCGTCCAGCTCGCGCGCCGTCTCGGGGGCGGCCTTGCGCTGCTCGCGCTCGCTCAGACGGAACGCGACCGCGGCGACGACGCCGACGACGACGCCGACGATCCCGGCCAGCAGGACGGTCGCGCCCTCGATGAGGCTCTCGGCTTCCACCCGTCCAGACTACGGTCGGCCGTGGCACCTCTCCGACGGCGAGCCGCCCTCCCCGCACCGGGACGGCAAGAGTTCACCTGGCGGCGTCCTGGCGTTCATCGCGCGGACCACCACGGGTGGAAGGGTGACCGGAGCCGACGACGCATCCGGCTGCCAGGAACCTGTGAGGACCACGAGGAGCACTGCGCCGCCGCGTCCCGGGCGCGCCGACCGGTGCTGTCCGGTGCCGTCCGGTCACGACGAGAGGGAAGCGATGCGGGAGATCTTCGAGGCCGAGCTGAAGCAGGTCGGTGACGACCTGGCCGAGATGAGCCGGCTGGTCGAGGCGGCCATGAGCCGCGCCGGGCAGGCGCTGCTCACGGCGGACCTGCAGCTCGCGCAGCAGGTCATCGCCGCCGACCACACCATCGACGCCATCGAGCGCGAGCTCGACGAGCGCTGCGTCCTGCTGCTCGCGCAGCAGCAGCCGGTCGCCACGGACCTGCGGATCGTCGTCAGCGCGCTGCGCATGAGCGCGACGCTCGAGCGCATGGGCGACCTCGCCCGCCACGTCGCGCAGGTCGCCCGGGGCCGGTACCCGTCGCGCGCCATCGCCCCGACGCTCCACCGGACGTTCGAGCAGATGAACGACGCCGCGGTCCGCGTCGCCCGCCGCACGACGACGCTCCTCACGACCCGGGACCTCACGGTCGCGGCGAACATCGAGCGCGACGACGACCTGCTGGACCGGCTCCACCAGGACACGTTCACGGCCTTGCTGGACCACTCCTGGGACGGCACGACGCAGGAGACCGTCGACGTGACGCTCGTCGGCCGCTACTACGAGCGGTTCGGCGACCACGGCGTCTCCATCGCGAAGCGCGTCACGTACCTCGTGACCGGCGACTTCGCCGACGACCGCGGCATCCCCTCGGGCCAGACCCGCGCGACCGCGTAGTCCTCACCACCCAGCAGTCGGCCGTGGCCCGTCCGGACCTCCGGACGGGCCACAGCGCTGTCTCGGTGCTCGGGAGGGAACCGGGACGAAACCACGTTCCCGGGAGACGTCACGACGAGGACGGGTGACCTGGCGGGGGCGCGGATCGTGGCGGGCCTGGCGGGAGCGCCGACGAAGGAGGCGCGGATGGTAGATCCGCGCCCCCGTCAGGTCGGCCGTCCGGACTCGACCGGACGACGCGGGAGCGTTACCGACCCTGGTTCGCGACGGCCGCAGCGGCCGTCGCGGCGGCCTCGGGGTCGAGGTAACGACCACCGCGCGTGACGGGCACGAAGTCCTCGTCGAGCTCGTACAGCAGCGGGATGCCCGTCGGGATGTTGAGCCCGGCGATGTCCTCGTCGGAGATCCCGTCGAGGTGCTTGACGAGCGCGCGCAGCGAGTTGCCGTGGGCGGCGACGAGGACGGTCTTGCCGGCCTTCAGGTCGGGGACGACCTCGCCCTCCCAGTACGGCAGGGCGCGCTCGAGCACGTCCTTGAGGCACTCCGTGCGCACGACGGGCGCGTCGGCGTAGCGCGGGTCCGCGTCCTGCGAGAACTCCGAGCCGAGCTCGATCTCCGGCGGGGGCGTGTCGTACGAGCGGCGCCAGAGCATGAACTGCTCCTCGCCGTACTGCTCGAGGGTCTGCTTCTTGTCCTTGCCCTGCAGCGCGCCGTAGTGGCGCTCGTTGAGGCGCCACGACCGCTTGACGGGGATCCAGTGCCGGTCGGCGGCGTCGAGCGCGAGGTTCGCCGTCGTGATGGCGCGGCGCAGGAGCGAAGTGTGCACGACGTCGGGAGCGATCTGCGACTCCGCGAGGAGCACGCCGCCACGCTTCGCCTCCTCGATCCCCTTCTCGGACAGGGGCACGTCCACCCAGCCCGTGAAGAGGTTCTTGGCGTTCCAGTCGCTCTCGCCGTGGCGGAGCAGCACGAGGGTGTAGGTCATGGCTCCATCCTGCCGCACGGGTCCGGGGCGGGGCACGTCCGGTCCACGTGCTGGTGACGCCTGATGACGGACGTCGCCGGTCCCGGGACGAACGTCCCCACGGCGAGCGCGTCCGCGGGGAATGGCGTCCCGCGCCGGCACGTTGGGTCGGACATGCCGATCCACGGAGACTACGCGCCCAGCACCAGCGGCTGGGCCCGCAAGCAGGCCGAGACGTACGAGACGTCCGGGGGGACGAAGAGCACGACGCTCAACGGGATGCCGGTGGTCGTGCTGACGACCCTCGGGCGACGCACCGGGAAGGTCCGCAAGACGCCGCTCATGCGCGTCGAGCACGACGGCGCGTACGCGGTCGTCGCGTCCCTCGGCGGCGCCCCCGAGCACCCCGTCTGGTACCACAACGTCCTCGCGCACCCGCAGGTCGAGCTGCAGGACGGCGCCGAGCGTCACGACTACGTCGCGCGCGAGGTGCACGGCGAGGAGAAGGCGCTGTGGTGGGAGCGCGCCGTCGCGGCCTACCCGCCGTACGCGGACTACCAGGAGAGGACGTCGCGCGAGATCCCGGTCCTCGTGCTGGAGCGCGTCGACGCCTGACACCGCGCGGGCGCCTGCGGTCCGGGCAGCCGAGGTCAGCGCGCCGCGCGGACCTTGGTCGCCTGGGCGTAGACGTCGAGCATGCGGCGTGCGGAGGCGTCCCAGCCGAAGCGTTCGCTGACGCGCCGCGCGCCGACGGCGAGCGCGGTGCGTCGGTCGTCGTCGGCGAGCAGGTCCGCGAGCGCACGCGCCCAGGTCCACGGGTTGTGGTCCGGGACGAGGACGCCGGACTCGCCGTCGACCACGACGGTCGTCAGCCCGCCGACGGCAGCCGCGACCACGGGGGTCCCGCTCGCCTGCGCCTCGGCGGCGACGAGCCCGAACGTCTCGTTGTGCGACGGCACGGCCACGAGGTCGGCGGCACGGTAGTAGTCGACGAGGAGCTCGCGCGCCACGGGCGGTCGCACGACGACCTTGTCGCTCACCCCCACCTGGAAGGCGAGCGCCTCGAGCTCGCGCACGGCCGTGGGCCGACCGCTCGGTCCGCCGAGCACGACGAGCGTGGGCACCGGCTCGTCGTGGTCCGCGAGCACCCCGAGGGCACGGACGAGGACGTCGGGCGCCTTGAGCGGCTGGACGCGTCCGGCGAACAGGACGACCTGTCCCTCGACCGGCAGGCCGAGCTCGTCCCGCAGCGCCCGGCGCCGCTCGGCGCGCTCCCCCGGCCCGGCGCCGTCGGGCACACCCGGGGAGAAGAGGTCGAGGTCCACCCCCGGCGGCACGACGTGCACGCGCGCGGGGTCGGCCGCGTAGTCGCGCACGAGGTCGTCGGCCTCGGCGTCGGTGCTCGCGACGAGCGCGTCCGCCTCCGCGACGACCTGCTCCTCCCCGATGATCCGCCCGAGCGGCTCAGGCGCGTCCCCGGGCGCGAGCGCGGCGTTCTTCACGCGCGCGAGCGTGTGCATCGTGTGCACGAGCGGCACGTCCCAGCGGTCCGCGGCGAGCCACCCGACCTGGCCCGACAGCCAGTAGTGGGTGTGCACGACGTCGTACCAGCCGACGTGGTGCCGCGCCTCCGCGCGCAGCACGCCCGCGGTGAACGCGCACAGCTGCCCGGGCAGGTCGTTCTTGTCCAGGCCCTCGAACGGACCGGCGGCGACGTGCCGCACGGTCACGCCCTGCGCGACCTCGACGACGGGCGGCTGGGCCGACGACGTCGCGCGCGTGAAGATCTCGACCTGCGCGCCGTGCCGCGCGAGCGCGTGCGCGAGCTCGGTGACGTAGACGTTCATGCCGCCCGCGTCGCCCGTGCCCGGCTGGTCCAGGGGCGAGGTGTGGACGGACAGCATCGCGACGCGCAGGGCGTCGCCGTCCGGGCGGTCCGCCGTCACCGTGTCACGCCTCCACGACGCAGGCCGGCGCAGGCAGGGCGAGGACGTCGAGCACCTCGCCCAGGCCGTCGCTGCGGCGCACGCGCAGGAGCGCCAGGTTCGACGACGGCCCCTCGCCCGCGGTCAGCGGGTCGTCCTGCTGGTTCGCCACGACGACGAGGTCGTGGGTCGGCTCCTCGCCCGACACCGGGAGCAGGACCGCGAGGTGGCGCGGCCACGTCCCGCCCACCGGGCTGTCGGCCAGGTGGCGCAGCCGCGGGGGCGCGCCGTCGGGCCCGGGCTCGACGGCGTGCACGGCGAGGACGTCCGCACCCCGCACGCCCACGACGACGCGCGCCCCGTCCGGCGTGACCTCGACGTGCGACGGGAAGCTGCGCCCACCGTCCGGAGCCGCGGCGAAGGTCACGGGGTACCGCGCGACGACGTCGTAGCGGCCGTCCCCCGCGGGCGCGAGGACGAACAGGGCGGCGTCGAGCTCGCCCACGACGACGAGGTGTCCGCCCGGGAGGGGCGCCAGGTGCCGGGGGCCGGTGCCCGGCGGGAACGTCGCGACGACCTCGGGCGGCGCGCCCTCGGGCGCCGCGGGGTCGTGCCGACGCAGCTCGTCCGTCCCGAGGTCGACGACGAGCACGCCCCCCTCGCCGTCGTCCGCGACGAAGTGCGCGTGGGGACCGTCCTGGCGGTCCGTGTCCGGGCCCGTCCCCACGTGCCCGTACCGACGCGCCGGGCCGGTGAGGGCGCCGTCGTCGGCCGTCGGCACCACGGCGAGGACGCCGTCGCCGTAGTTGGCGACGAGCACCTCGCCGGGCCGCGCGAGGACGTGGCACGGGGAGTCGCCGCCCGTCGGCACCGCCGCGCCCAACCGCCGCAGCGTGCCGTCCTGGGTCACGTCGAACGCGGAGATGGTGCCCTCCTGGGCCTCACCGACGGCATAGAGCGTGCGGGTCGCGCCGTTCCCCGGCGGGACGGGGGCCGTCAGCGCGAGGAACGACGGCGACGGCGTCGTGGCGGCGAGGCGTCCGCCGACGAAGACTCCCCGCTCGACGTCGACCTCCACCCGCCACACGCCCTCCTGCAGGTCCGACGCAGGGTGCGGGTAGGTGCCGATCCACAGGGTGCGCGTCGAGAGGGCCATGTCCCGAGCGTAGTTCGCCGGACGCCGACTCCCGACACGACGACGGGGCGCCCACCGCCCGGTCGAGGACCGGGCCGGTGGAGCGCCCCGTGCGGTGCGTGCTGGGTCGTGCGTCAGTGCGCCGCGTCGTACGCGGCCTGGATCTCCTGGGAGATGCGGCCGCGGTCGTTGACCTTGTGGCCGTTCGCCCGGGCCCACTCGCGGATCTCGGTGGCACGGGCGGAACCTGTGCTGCGGCCACGACGCGCTGCCGGGCGAGAGGAGGTGCGCGACGACACCTTGCGGGCGTTGCCGACCCACGAGGCGAAATCGTCACGCAGCTGCTGCGCATTCTTCGTGCTGAGATCGATCTCGTAGGAGACGCCGTCGAGCGCGAAGGTCACCGTCTCGTCCGCCGCCCCTCCGTCGATGTCGTCCACGAGAATTACCTGGACTTTCTGGGCCACTGTTGATTCCTCACGCTTCACAGGAAGGAGATGACCTGTCCAGGATGCCCCAGCGCGACAAGCACGTCAATTGTCGTGAGCGCGTGTCCGGGAGAAATCATCGTCGTCCGCGGTGAATCGCGGCCGGCCCTGAAGTCACGCGCCGTCGCCGCGGACCGTGGAATGCACCGCCGCGGCGGAACGCATTTCTTCCTCGGCGTCGAGACGCGCCAGCGCGGCACGTTCGTTGCGGTCCGCGCGCACGATATAGCGCATGGCGAACCAGAAGAGCAGACCGACGCCGACCGACGGGACGAGGGCGCCGAGAGCGGGGAGCAGGTCGTTCATGTTCTCGATCCTAGACCCGGCTACTGGGCCGGCTTGACGAGCGGGAAGAGGATGGTCTCGCGGATGCCCAGACCCGTCAGGGCCATGAGCAGGCGGTCGATGCCGAGGCCCATCCCGCCCGACGGCGGCATCGCGTACTCCATCGCGGTGAGGAAGTCCTCGTCCAGGCGCATCGCCTCGTCGTCCCCCGCCGCGGCGAGCAGCGCCTGCGCCTCGAAGCGCTGGCGCTGGACCACCGGGTCGACCAGCTCGGAGTAGGCCGTCGCGAGCTCCACACCGCGCACGTAGAGGTCCCACTTCTCGACCTGGCCGCGCACCCGACGGTGGTCGCGCGTGAGGGGCGACGTCTCGACGGGGAAGTCACGCACGAACGTGGGTGCGACGAGGTGGTCGCCCACGAGGTGCTCCCACAGCCCTTCGACGAGCTTTCCGTGGTTGGTGCTCCTCGGGTCGAACGAGAGCTCGAACTTCTCGGCGAACGTCAGCAGGCGCTCGACCGACGTCTCCGGCGTGATCTGCTCCCCGAGCGCGTCCGACAAGGAGTCGTACATCCGCAGCTGCGTCCATTCGCCGCCGACGTCGTACTCCGTGCCGTCCGCGAGCGTGAGGAGCGTGGTGCCGAGGGCGTCCTGCGCGGCGCGCTGGACGAGGTCCTGCGTGAGGACCGCCATGGTGTCGTAGTCGCCATAGGCCTCGTACGCCTCGAGCATCGCGAATTCCGGGGAGTGCGTGGAGTCCACGCCCTCGTTGCGGAAGTTCCGGTTGATCTCGAAGACCTTCTCGACCCCGCCGACCGCAGCACGCTTGAGGAACAGCTCGGGCGCGATGCGCAGGAAAAGATCGATGTCGAACGCATTCATGTGCGTCTCGAACTGACGCGCCGCAGCACCTTCCGGTCGCGTCTGCAGCATGGGCGTCTCGACCTCGACGAACCCGCGCCCCCAGAAGTTCTCACGGATCGAGCGCACGACCGCGGCACGCAGACGCACCGTGTCGCGCGCCGCGGGGCGTGCGATGAGATCCACGTAACGCTGTCGGACGCGTGATTCCTCCGACAGGTCCTTGTGCAGCACGGGAAGGGGGCGCAACGCCTTCGCGGCGACCTTCCAGGAATCGGCGAACACGCTCAGCTCGCCGCGACGCGAGCTGATGACTCGACCGTGCGCGAAGAGGTGGTCGCCGAGGTCCACGTCCGCCTTGAACGTGGACAGCGACTCCTCGCCGACCACGGCCTGGCTGAGCATGACCTGCAGCCGGTTGCCCTCGCCGTCCTGCAGCGTGACGAAGCACAGCTTGCCGGTGTTGCGCAGGAAGACGACGCGGCCGGCGACCCCGACCTCGTCCTGCGTCTCCTCGCCGGTCTCCAGGTGCGCGTAGGCCGCCCGGACCTCTGCGATCGTGTGCGTGCGCGGCACGCCCACGGGGTACGCCTCGTCGCCGCGCGCGAGGATGCGCTCGCGCTTGTCGCGGCGGACCTGGATCTGCTCGGGGACGTCGTCCTCGTCGGGCGTGGAGGGGTCGGGGTTTCCGGCGGGGGGAGTCACGCGGACGAGTCTACCGACGCCCCCTCCGTGGCCGGAGCCGGGTCACGACCCCGGGGGGACAGGCGGGACGGACGGGACCGACGGGACCGACGGGACCGTGGGCAGCAGGTCGAGCGCGAGGTCGAGGATCGGGGCGGAGTGCGTCAGGGCGCCGACGGAGAGGTAGTCGACGCCCGTGCCGGCGACCTCGCGCGCGCGGTCCAGCGTGAGGTTCCCCGTCGCCTCGAGCTCGACCTTCGCCGGGACGCCGTCGCGACCCTCCCGTGCGCGGACCGCCGCGACCGTGTCGGCGAGGACGGTCGTCGGCATGTTGTCGAGCAGGAGGAAGTCGGCGCCCGCGGCGAGCGCCTCCAGCGCCTGGTCGGTCGTGTCGGCCTCCACCTGCACCAGCACGTCCGGGAACGTCCGGCGGATCGCCTCGATCGCGGCGCTCACCGAGCCCGCGGCGACGACGTGGTTGTCCTTGACCATCGCGACGTCGTACAGGCCCATGCGCTTGTTCGTCCCGCCGCCGGCGCGCACGGCGTACTTCTCGAGGGCGCGCAGGCCGGGCGTCGTCTTGCGCGTGTCGAGGACCTGCGCCCCGGTGCCGGCGAGCTCGCGCGCCCACGCGCGCGTCGCCGTCGCCACGCCCGACGCGCGCGACGCGAGGTTGAGCAGCGTCCGCTCCGCGACGAGCAGCACCTGGACCGGACCGGTCAGCGCGGCGAGCACGCGGCCGCGGGCGACCGCGTCGCCGTCACGGGCGGAGAACGTCACGACGACGGGCGGCAGCCCGAGCCGCACGGCCACCTGGCGCGTCACCTCCTCGACCACGACGAGGCCCGCGACGACGCCGTCCGCGCGCGCGACGAGGTGCGCGGTGCCCGTGGACGACGGCGGGACCGTCGCCTGGGTGGTGACGTCGCGCCCGGGTGCGGCGCCGAGGTCCTCGTCGAGCGCGCGCGCCACGGTCTCGGCGACCCACGCCGGGTCGAGACCCGGCTCGACGCGCGACGGGACGCCGGGCTGCGGGTCGCCCACGGACGGGCGGGCGGGAACGGGCTCGGCGGGGGTGCTCACGGTCCCCCACCGTAGCCGCCGTCCTCGCCGCCCCGCGACGGCCGAACACGACCCTGCGCGCTGTCGAGCACGACATGAGGGCCGTTGTGGCGCGCAGGACGACCGTCAGGTCGTGTTCGGCAGGGAAGCCCGGCCGGCGGAGCCGGTCAGCGGACGAGCAGGGTGCCGTCGTCGTCGAGCGAGACGACGACGCGGCGCTCCCACGCCGGGTCCGGCGCCGGGAAGTCGGTGCGGAAGTGGCCGCCGCGGCTCTCCGTGCGCAGCGTCGCCGCCGCGGTGAGGGCCGTCGCGACCTGGTGGATGTTCGTGGTCTCCCACTCCGCCGCCTGCGGCTGCGCGACGACGTCGCTCGCCTCGTGCGCGTCCGTGCGGATCGCGGCGAGGCGGCGCTCGGCGGCAGCGAGGCCCTCGGCGTCGCGGATGACGCCGGGCCCGGCGGACGCGACCGACTGGATCCGTGACCGCGCGGCCGCGGCGACGAGCGCGGACGGCCCGGGGCGGGGCGAGGGCGTCCCGAGGACGAGGTCGCCCGCTGCGACACGGCCGGTGATCTCGCGCGCCGCGCGGTGGGCGAACACGAGCCCTTCGAGCAGCGAGTTGGACGCGAGCCGGTTGGCGCCGTGCACCCCGGTGCAGGCGACCTCGCCGATCGCGTACAGGCCGTCGAGCGACGACCGTCCGTGCAGGTCCGTGATGACACCGCCCGAGTGGTAGTGCTGCGCGGGGGCGACGGGCACGGGCTCCTCGGTCCAGTCGATGCCGTTGTCGAGCAGCCGCTCGGTGATCGTCGGGAACCGCGAGCGCAGGAAGTCGGCGCCGAGGTGCCGCGCGTCGAGCAGCACGTGGTCGGACCCGGTCGCGGCCATCTGCCGGACGATCGCGTGCGCGACGACGTCGCGCGGCGCGAGCTCGGCCATCGCGTGCTGCGCGGGCATGAAGCGGTGCCCGTCGGTGTCGAGGAGGATCGCGCCCTCGCCGCGCACCGCCTCCGAGATGAGCGGGAGCTGGCCCTTGGCACCCAGGCCGAGCCAGAGCACGGTCGGGTGGAACTGGACGAACTCGAGGTCCCCGAGCGCCGCGCCCGCGCGCAGCGCGGCGGCGATCCCGTCGCCCGTCGCCTGGGGCGGGTTCGTCGAGGACCGGAAGACCTGGCCCACTCCCCCGGTCGCGAGCACCACGGCCCGCGCGAGCGCCGCGCCGACGCCGTCGCGCGTGCCCTCGCCCTTGACGTGGAGCGTCACGCCACAGGCTCGCGGCCGCCCGCCCGGCTCGTCGTCCGGCGCGGTGGTGAGGACGTCGAGGACCAGCGCGTTCTCGATGACCTCGATGCCGGGGTCGGAACGTACCGCGTCGAGCTGCGCGACGAGGGCGCGCGAGATCTCGGCACCCGTGGCGTCGCCGCCGGCGTGCGCGATCCGGTCGGCGTGGTGCCCGCCCTCGCGCGTGAGCGCGATGTCGCCGTTGGCGGCGCGGTCGAACCGCGCGCCCAGCGCCACGAGCTCGCGCACACGTGCCGGTCCCTCGGTGACGAGCACCTCGACCGCGACCGGGTCGCACAGCCCGCCGCCCGCCACGAGCGTGTCCGCGAGGTGCGCCTCCGGGGAGTCCTCCGGGTCGAGCGCCGCGGCGATGCCGCCCTGCGCCCAGACCGTCGACCCCGACGACAGCTCGCCCTTCGTGACGAGCAGGACCCGCGGCACGCGCGTGCGCAGCTCGAGCGCCGCGGTGAGCCCCGCGATGCCGGACCCGACGACGATGGCGTCGGCCGTCGTCGTCCAGCCGGGCTCCGGGGCGGCGAGGGAGCGGGCGAGCGTGCTCACCCGCGCCGCGCCGCGCCGTCGGGCAGGCCGGTGGGCACCGTTCCGGGGACGCTGTCGTGGCCCGCGTCATGACCCGCCCGGACGGCCGCGAAGGCCAGCCCGCTCGGCTCCAGCCCGCGCGCCGCGGGGACGTCCGGCACGAGGCCCGGCTCGTCCGAGAGCTCGACGATGCGGTTGCGCTCGTCGACGAACACGACGTGCGGCAGGTAGGTGAGCGCGTCCTCGTCGGAGAGCGTCCCGTACGCGATGAGGATGACGACGTCGCCCGGGTCCACGAGGTGCGCCGCGGCGCCGTTGATGCAGACCTGGCCCGCGCCGCGCTCGCCGGGGATGACGTACGTGGTCAGGCGCGCGCCGTTCGTCACGTCGACGACGTCGACCTGCTGGCCCGGGTAGAGGTCGGCCGCGTCGAGCAGGTCGGCGTCCACGGTGATCGAGCCGACGTAGTGCAGGTCAGCCTGCGTCACCGTCGCGCGGTGGATCTTGCCGATCATCATGGGGCGCTGCAGCGACGCCGGGCGTCGCTCGGCGGGGCGGGGGGTCGGCGCGGTCACGCGGTTCCTCCTGGGTGCTGGGCACGGTCGCCGGCCGTCGGGACGCCCGGGTCGCGGGCACCGGCGGCTGCACGGATCTTGACGGCCGTGTTGTCGATGAGTCGGGTGGTGCCCACGCGCGCGGCCACGAGGAGGAGTCCCGGGCCGACGGCGCCGGGCGCCAGGTCCTCCACGGTAGCCGGGTCGACGAGCACCAGATAATCCGGGTCAACACCGGGAGCACCGTCGAGGATTCCCCGCGCCGTGGCGAGGACCTCTGCGGCGTCGGCGCCCGCGTCCGCCGCGTCCGCTCCCGCGCGCAGCGCACGGCTCAGCGCGAGCGCGTGCTCGCGCTCCTCGGGCGTGAGGTACGCGTTCCGGGACGAGCGCGCGAGCCCGTCGCTCTCGCGGACCGTGGGCACGCCAAGGATCTCCACGTCGACGTCGAGGTCGGCCACCAGGCGCCGCACCGCGAGGAGCTGCTGCGCGTCCTTCGCGCCGAACACCGCGACGTCGGGCCGGACGAGGTGCAGGAGCTTGAGCACGACCGTGAGGACGCCGTCGAAGTGCCCCGGCCGGGACGCGCCCTCGAGCACGGCGCCGATGCGGCCGGACGTCACCCGCACGATCGGCGCGTCGCCGCCCTGCCCGAAGCCCGGGTACATCTCCTCGACGCCCGGGGCGAGCACGAGGTCCACGCGGGCGTCGGGGCCGGCGGACGCGAGGAGCGTGACGTCGCTCGCGACGTCACGCGGGTAGCGCTCGTAGTCCTCGCCCGGGCCGAACTGCAGCGGGTTCACGAAGTCCGTGACGACGACCTCTCCGTCCGCGCCCACGGCCTCCCGCGCGCGCCGCACGAGCTCGAGGTGGCCCGCGTGCAGCGCGCCCATCGTCATGACGACCGCTCGCCGCGGCCGGCTCGCGGGGGCGGGTCGGTCGGCGAGAGCGGCGCGCAGGTCGGCGCGTGTCGTCACGACGCGGGGGGCCGTCGGTCCCGTGCCGCGGTCGGCCGTGCCCGAGCCGTCGTCGATCAGGTCCGCGCCGCGGTCCCGGCTCATCGTGGTCCTTCCTGGTGACCGTCCTGGTCGTCGTCGGGCGTGAGGTCCGGCGCCTCGTCCGGGGCGGCGTCCAGAGCGTCGAGCACGGCCTGCGCCGCGGCGGCGTCGATGCGCCCGGTCGCGCGGGCCCGGACCGCCGCCCCGCGGCTCAAGGTCGTGTACGACGGCGGCACGTCGGCCGCGTCGCTCGTCGCCGCGAGCGCGCGCAGGGCGGCGAGGTGCTCGACGATCGTCCCCACGTCGCCGCGCGACACGGGCCCGGTGAGCGCCGAGATCGCGCCCGCGGCTCCCCCGGCCCCCGACTCCGCGCCGCGGTCGGCGGCCCGGGTCGCGCCGTCGAGCGCGGCCGAGAGCAGCGGCGCGAGCACGCGGCCCGGCTGCTCGACCCCCGCCGCCTCCAGCGCCTGCGCCGCCTGCGCGACGAGCACGACGAGGTGGTTCGCGCCGTGCGCGAGGGCTGCGTGGTAGAGCCCGCGGGACTCCTCCGCCACGACGACCGGCTCTCCGCCGATCTCGACGACGAGCGCCTGCCCGATCGGCAGGACCGGCGTCGGCCCCGTCACGGCGAACGTCGTCCCCTCGAGGCGCGACAGGTCGAGCGACGTCCCGGTGAACGTCATCGCGGGGTGGATCGCGAGCGGGATCGCGCCCGCCGCGCGCGCCGGGTCGAGCACCGCAGCGCCGTAGCGGCCCGACGTGTGCACGACGATCTGGCCCGGCTGCCACGCCCCGACGTCGGCGAGGCCGCGCACGAGACCCGGCAGCGCGTCGTCGGGCACCGCGAGGAGGGCGAGCTCGGCGCGCTCGACGACCTGCGGCACCTCGAGGACGGGCACGCCCGGCAGGAGCGCGTCGATGCGGTCGTGCGAGGCCTCCGAGATGCCGCTCGCCCCGACGACGGCGTGGCCCGTCGCGCGCAGCGCGCTGCCCAGCACGGCGCCGACACGACCCGCGCCCACCACGCCGACGCCGAGCCGTCCGGGGCGGCGCGCCTCGGGTGCGGTCACTGGTCGCTCCCCGCGTCGCGCCTGCCGCTCAGCGCGTCCGGCACGGCGTCGGGCGCCGCGCCAGGTGCGTCCGGGGCGGGGCCGGCCGGGACGTCGAGGGGCACCTCGTCGCGCCGCATCCACAGCTCCGGGCCCTGGTGCGCCCGGGCCTCGTGGGCCCGGGCCGCCTGCGTGTCGAGGAGGTGCGCGGCGTCCGCGGAGTCGAGGTGGTAGACCTTCGGGACGACCGGGCCGGGCGTCGAGTGCACGGCGAACGTCGCGACGTCGAACCGGCGCTGCAGCGGACCCTGCTCGATGCCGAGGGACTGCGTGCGCTCGTGCGGCACGACGACGAGGCTGCGGAACACCCGGCCCGAGCGCAGCACGAGCGCGCGCTCGGTCACCGCGAACCCGCTGCGACGCCACGAGACCAGGTCGAGGAGCCGGGCCCGCCGCGGCATCGCCACGAAGTGCTCGCCCGCGTCGCGCCCCGACAGCCCTTCGTCGAGGAGAGCGCGCGGGTCGGCCGTCCCGAGGTCCGGCAGGACGAGCCACAGGGCCGCGAGCGCCTCGTCGCGCGTGCCGACGGGCAGCAGGACGCTCTTCGTCTGGGAGCCGTCGGCGCTCGGCCCGTACCCGGCGACGTTGACGTCGACGCGC
The DNA here is from genome assembly GCF_051294865.1 of Cellulosimicrobium sp. PMB13. Taxonomy (NCBI): domain Bacteria; kingdom Bacillati; phylum Actinomycetota; class Actinomycetes; order Micrococcales; family Promicromonosporaceae; genus Cellulosimicrobium; species Cellulosimicrobium sp. PMB13. The sequence goes on from NZ_CP145910.1 coordinate 4,539,732, forward strand.
CACCAGTCCGGTCCCCGCCAGAACGGACCCTGGTGCAGCCGCACCGCCTGGACCCGGCCGGGAGGGATGGTCTGCGACCGAGTCTCGAGGAGGCCGTGGCGCAGCCGGATGCCGTCGGGCGAGATCGCGGAGCGGAAGCCGAACTCGCCCGTGAACCGCTGGAACAGGTAGCCACCGAAGCCGAGGACGGCCGGCAGCGCGCTGAACAGGATGCCGATCTCGCGCGTGCCGATGACGACGCCCACGATGCCGAGGAGGCCGAGGACGAGGCCCAGCGTCGCGCCCGAGCGCAGGAGCGACGCGACGAGCCGCCCCGGCTGGAGCGCGGTGACGGGCTGCTCGGGCGCTTCCTGCAGGGGCGCAGGAACGGCCTGCCCGTCCGGCGCAGGCCCGGCGGCGGCGCCGTGCGCGGGCTGGTCGGCCGGTCCGTGCGTGCCGGACGGGCTCGCGGGGGCCGCCCCGACCCGCAGGCCCGCGGCGCGAGCGAGCAGCTCGACGCGCAGCCGGTCCGCGTCGTCCTGCTTGAGGAAGCCGAGCTTGACGCCCGAGTCCCCGCCGCCCGCGACCTCGAGCTTGAGCTCCGCGAGGCCGAAGAACCGGGCGAGGAGCGGCTGCACCACGTCGACCGCCTGCAGGCGGTCGAGCCGAGCACGCCGCTGCTGGCGGAACAGGACCCCGGTACGCAGGTGCACCGACTCGTCGTCGACCGCGTAGCTCGTCATGCGCCACGCGAGCGCCGAGTAGCCGAGCCCGACGAGGCCGATGGCCAGCACGCCGAGCAGGATCTGCCACCAGCGGTCGCCCTCGAGGAGGTTCTGCCCCTCGGGCAGTCCGTTGAGCGTCTGCTGGCCGACGACGACGAGCAGCACCGCGATGACCGTCCAGCCGCGCACGAGCGGCGTGACGGGGTGCACGCGCTGCCAGGCGAGCGCCGTCGTCGACCCCTCGGGGGGCGCTACGTCGTGGCCGCGCTCGTCGTGGACGTGGTCGTCCTGGGCCGGCGCGTCGGGCGGGCCGGGGACGTCGCCGCTCACAGGCCCGCCAGACGAGCCTCGCCGCGCGACGCGAGGCGGTCGCGCAGGCGGTCCGCCTCGGCGGGCTCGAGGCCGTCGATCGTCGCGTCCGTCGACGCGGACGCCGTGTGGAGCTGGATCTGCGCGATGCGCAGCTTCCGCGCGAGCGGGCCTGCCTGGACGTCCACGTACTGCATGCGCCCGTACGGCACGACGACGAGCGAGCGGAACATGATGCCCTTGCGGATGAGCAGGTCGTCGTCGCGCTCCGCGTACCCGATGGCGCGGACCTGGCGCGGGACCAGCAGCAGCGCCCAGAGGGCGATCAGCGCGAGCACGCCGAGGACGAGCCACTGCCACCAGTGCGGGAACAGGATCGCGAGGACGACGACCGGGACCGCGAGGACGGCGAGCGTGATCACCGTCGAGAGGAGGCGCGCCGTGATCAACCGTGGGGACACGCGCGACCACACGATCCCGGGCGGGTCGAACGGACCCGCGGCGTCGCGCGTCAGGGCTCGGTCGGAGTCGGTCATGTCTCGATTCTCCCATCCGGCGGGTGCCACCGGGTCGAGGTCAGGCGGAGGCGCCGGCCTCGCCGTCGGCCTCGGCCGCCCTGCGGCGCTCGGCACCCGGCTCGTCCTCGTCGCCCGGGGGCGGCAGCTGGCAGAACCGCTCCGCGAGCAGACCCGCCCCGGCCAGGACGACGGCGCACGCGACCGCGATGCCGGCAGCGACGGCCCGGTCGCGTCGCGCCTCGATCGCGAGGTCCGGGACCGCGGCGAGCACCTGCGCGCCGTACCAGCCCGTGAGCAGCGCCCCGGTGAGCGCCGCGGCCTTCGCGAGCACGAAGGTCCGTGCGGCACGGATCGGGTCGAGCCCCGGGCGGCGACCCTTCTGGTACGCGCGCACCACCCAGCCTGCCCAGAAGACTCCGGCCGCGAGCGCGACGATCGCGACGTCGACCACCCACGGGACCGCTGGGAGGTACGTGCCGCGACCCTCGACGAACCGCACGACGAGCCAGCCCACCACCGCCGTGACGACCGCGACGAGCAGCAGGGTCCGGACGGACGTGCGGCGCATCAGTGCTGCGAGGCCGACGGCGGGGCGGACACCGGCGGGAACGGTGACCAGTGCTCGGTCCCCGGCGGGACCGGCTGGGCCGGCTCCGCCGGCGTCCCCGGGGCGGGGGCCGCCCCCTGGGCGGGAGGCGACGGCGTGAGGGGCCGGAGCACCTGGTGCAGCGCCGGGTCCGCGAGCGGCCCGGGCGCAGCGCCCGGCGCACCCGTCGGCGCGTCGTCCCGGGTTCCTGACGGCGAGCCCACCGGGGCGAACGGCACCCCGCGGATGATCTCCTCGTCCCGCACAGGCTCGGCCGCCTCTGCCGGCCACGACGGCTCGCCGCGCCACGTCGGCTCGCCCGGGCGGCGCTCCGGCTCCTCCGCGTGCACCGGGCTGAAGACCGGCACCGCGACGAGCGGCTCGGCCGGACCAGGAGCCGGATCCGTGACGGCCATGACGGGCGGGAACGGCGAGGGCGGCGTGGACGGTCCGCCGTGCGGGGCGGACGTCGCGTGCGGGGCGGAGGCGTGCGGCGCCGCCTGGGAGCGTGACGGCGGGTCGAACGGGAACGGCGACGGCTGCTCGGTCTCGGGCACGCCCCCGGGTCCCGCCGCAGGGGCGGGAGCCGCCGGCGGGCCGGTCCGGGCATCCGGTGCGGGCGGCACCGCCGGGGCGTGCGGGCCGGTCTGAGCGTCCGGGGCCGGTGGCACCGCCGGGTCGTGGTCCGGCGGACCCGCCTGGACCGCCCGCGCGGGCGTCGGAGCAGGCGGAGGCGTCGGCGCGGACGGCGGGACCTGAGCCGGCGGTCCTGCCTGCGCCGGCTCGCCGCCGTCGGGTGATGCCGGACCGGCGCTCGCGATCGGCACGGCGCCCGTCGGGTTCGGCGCCCCCTCGGTGAGCCAGTCGAGCGCGAGCCAGCGGATCCCTGCCCGGTCCGGGGCCGTCGCGGCGAGCGCGGCCACGGGACCGCCGCCCAGGCCCGGCAGCACCGCGCCCGGGTCGATCTGCGACCACGGTTCCAGCACGAACGCGCGCTCGTGAGCACGCGGGTGCGGGAGCTCGAGGTCGTCGGCGACCGCCGTCAGGGAGCCGTAGACGATGAGGTCGACGTCGAGGGTGCGCGGCCCCCAGCGCTCGTGCCGGACACGGCCGTGCGCTCGCTCGACGGCCTGGCACGCCTCCAGGAGGTCGCGCGCGGACAGCCGCGTGCGCGCGAGCACGACGGCGTTGAGGAAGTCGGGCTGCTCCGGACCCACGGCCGCCGTGCGCGCGAGCGGGGACACCTCGGTCAGCTCGAGGCCCGAGATGCTGTCGAGGTCCGTGATCGCGTCACGCAGGGTCTGCTGCGCGTCTCCGAGGTTCGCGCCGAGCGCCAGGACGACCTCGACGAAGTCGGCGGGGACGTCGTTCATCCGGTCGCGCTCGCGCACCTCCTCGCCGGCCGGGGGCACCGCGACCGGCGGCTCGGCCGCCGGAGACTCGGCGGCCGGGTGCCCGGCTACCGCCGGTCCGGCGGGCGTGGGCTCGGCGCTCGGCGCTGCGTCGGCACCGGCGTCCGGGGCCACGGAGGCCGCAGGGCCCGTCGCGACCGCGACGTCGGGCACCTCGTCCGCCGGGGGCGCCGGGTGGCCGGTCGGGGCGCTCGTCGGTACGGCGTCCACGAACGGCGGCGGCACCGACGGGGCGCCCAGATCGGACAGGTCCTGAGCCGGGTCCGGCTCCTGCGCCGAGGCGACCCCCCAGGACGGGGCGACCTCCTGCGGTGCGAGGAGCGGGGCCTCGCGCGTGGCGGTGTCGGAGACCGGGTCGTGCGCGGCCTGCGCGTCGGCGGGCTGGCCGTGCGCGACGACTGCCGCAGCATGGTCGGAGGCGTCGTGGGCGGGCTGGTGCGCGACACCGGTCTCCTCGCCGCCGTCGTCCTGGGGACCGGAGGCGCCCTGAGGCGCGTCCGTCCGCCCGGAGAGCGGGTCCTCGACGGCCTGAGGTCCCGGACCCGGTGGGGGCACCGGCACTCCGCCAGCGGGGTGGCCGAGCGCGTCCACCGTCGCGGCGGTCGGAGCGGTGGTGGGAGCCTCCGCGACCGACCCGGCGTCCGAGGCCCCGGTGGCCGGGGAACCGGTGGCCGAGAGCCCGGCCGGGGCGGCGACGTCGGGCACGGCCGTGAACGGCTCCGGCTCGGCCGGCCGCTCGACCGTGCTCGCGGGCGGGATGCTCGGCGGCATGACGGCCGGGGCCTCGGCGAGCACCGGCTCGGGCTCCGGGTCGCGTGCGGTCTCCACGCCGTGGATGAGCGCGGGCGCCACCGAGCCGACGGGGATGGGGGCCACCGGTGGTGCCTCGCGCGCGTCGTGCCGCCGGGCGAGGGGCGCCACGACCGGGACGACGACCCGGTCTCGGCGGATGACGACCTCGACGTCCTCGAACGGCACGGTGATCGGCGCCTGCGGCTTGTGCACGGCCACGTCGACCGCCACGACGTCGGGGTGCGTGAGGATCGTCGCGGCGATGCGCTCGGCGACCGTCTCGACGAGGTCGGCCGGCGAGCCCTCGAGGACGGCGACGACGTCCTCCGCGACCCCCGCGTAACTCACGGTGTCCGCGAGGTCGTCCCCGCGTGCCGCCTCGCGCGTGTCGAGGTGCAGCACGACGTCGGCGCGGAAGAGCTGCCCCTCGGCCTTCTCGTGCTCGAGCACGCCGTGGTGTCCGGTCGCGCTGAGCCCGGTGAGGCGGATCCGGTCGAACGGCCGGCCGTCCGCGTCGAGGACCGCTCCTGCGAACGCTGTGGTCACGTCGTGCTCCCGTCCTGACGTGGGAGCACGTGGCGTCCGGGGACGCTCGTGCTCCGCTGTCTCGTGCGATCGGTCGTGCCGATCGGTCGTGCCGTTGCTGTCGATCGCTGGTGGATCGCTGTCGATGCTGTCACTCACGGCGCTGTCGTGCCGCCGCCGCCCATCCTGCTAGGTCGCGGGCCGCTCCGTCGAGTCCCGGACCGTCGCCGCACCCGGGACTGCGGCACGTGCCCGGTCCCAGGCCGCGACGACGCGGACCGCGTCGGCCGACGCGCGGACGGCGTGCACGCGCACGCACCACGCCCCGGCCGCGGCCGCGAGCGTCGTGACGGCGGCGGTCGCGTCGTCGCGCGCCAGAGGCGGGACCGCCTGCCCGTCCGGGCCCGCGAGGAGATGGCCCAGGAAGCGCTTGCGGGACGCTCCCACGAGCACCGGCAGACCGAGGTCCTGGAGCTCGCCCAGTCGCGCGAGGAGCGGCCAGTTGGACGCTCCCGACTTCGAGAACCCCAGTCCCGGGTCGAGGACCACCTGCTCGCGCCGGACTCCCGCCGCGTGCAGCGTCTCGAGCCGCGCGGCGAGCTCCGCGCGCACGTCCGTGACGACGTCGTCGTAGTCCTCGAGGTCGTCCATGACGTCGGCGTGCCCACGCCAGTGCATGCACACGTACGCGACGCCGGTGCGCGCGACGACGCCCGCCATGCCCGGGTCGGCGAGGCCGCCCGAGACGTCGTTGACGATCCGGGCCCCCGCCGCGACGGCCTGCTCGGCGACCACGGCGCGCGTGGTGTCGACCGACACGACCGCCCCGTCCGCCGCGAGCGCGGCCACGACCGGCAGGACGCGCGCCAGCTCCTCCGCCACCGGGACGCGGCTCGCCCCCGGTCGTGTCGACTCGCCGCCGACGTCCAGGATGTCGGCGCCCTCGTCGAGGAGCTCGCGCCCGTGCGCGACGGCGGCGTCGGGCTCGTACCACTCGCCGCCGTCGGAGAACGAGTCCGGCGTGACGTTGACGACGCCCATGACGAGCGTCCGGTCGAGCCCGGCGAGCATCTCGAGGCCGGCGACCGCGCGCGAGCGCGTCGGGCGTGGCGCGCCGCCGGGACTCATACGGGTCAGCGGCCCAGGATGAGGCTCATCGCCTCGGCACGGGTCGCGGCGTCGCGCATCTGGCCGCGGACCGCCGACGTGACGGTGCGCGACCCCGGCTTGCGCACGCCACGCATGGACATGCACAGGTGCTCGCACTCCACGACGACGATGGCGCCGCGCGGCTGCAGGTGCTCGACGAGCGCGTCGGCGACCTGCGACGTGAGTCGCTCCTGGACCTGCGGCCGCCGCGCGTAGACGTCGACGAGCCGCGCGAGCTTCGACAGCCCGGTGATGCGACCGTCGACGTTCGGGATGTAGCCGACGTGCGCGACGCCGTGGAACGGCACGAGGTGGTGCTCGCACGTCGAGTACACCTCGATGTCCTTGACGAGCACCATCTCCTCGTGGCCGAGGTCGAACGTCGTCGTGAGGACGTCCCCCGGCTCCTGGCGCAGGCCCGCGAAGATCTCGCGGTAGGCGCGCGCGACCCGGGCCGGCGTCTCGCGCAGGCCCTCGCGCTCCGGGTCCTCGCCGACGGCGAGCAGCAGCTCGCGCACCGCGGCCTCGGCCCGCTCGGCGTCGTACGGGGGGACGTCCGCGGGAGCAGGCAGGTCCTCGGCCGACCGCGAGCGCGTGATGCCGCTCGGCGCAGAGTCCGTGCTCATCAGGCCTGTCCCGGCCCGCGGGCGTCGCTCACGCCGTCACCGGCGTCGGCACCGCCGATCGCGCGGTCGAGCGGGGAGCTCGCGGGGACCTCGCCGATGCGCTCGGGCGGGAGCTCGTCGTTCGCCGCCGCGGCCTCGTCCTGCGGGATCACGGGGTGGCCGTTCTGCGCGGCCTTCTCGGCGGCGGTGAGGACGGGACCGCGCTGGGACACCGAGCGCTGCTCGCTCGACAGCCACACGTCGCGCGGGTCGCGCTTGATCACCGGCTCGAAGACGCGCGCGAGCTCGGCCTGGTTGAGCGTCTCCTTCTCGAGCAGCTCGAGCACGAGCGCGTCGAGCACGTCGCGGTACTGCGTGAGCACCTCCCACGCCTCGTCGTGCGCGGCCTCGACGAGCTTGCGCACCTCGTGGTCGACCGTGCCCGCGACCGACTCGGAGTAGTCGCGCGTGTGCCCCATGTCGCGGCCCATGAACGGCTCGCCCGACCCCGTGCCGAGCTTGATCGCGCCGACGCGCTCGCTCATGCCGTACTCGGTGACCATCTTCTTGGCGATCGCGGTGGCCTTCTCGATGTCGTTCGAGGCGCCCGTCGTGGGGTCGTGGAACACGAGCTCCTCGGCGACGCGGCCACCCATCGCGTACGCGAGCTGGTCGAGGAGCTCGTTGCGCGTGGTCGAGTACTTGTCCTCGGTCGGCATGACCATCGTGTACCCGAGCGCGCGGCCGCGCGGGAGGATCGTCACCTTCGTGACGGGGTCCGTGTAGCGCATCGCCGCGGCGACGAGGGCGTGGCCGCCCTCGTGGTACGCCGTGATCTTCTGCTCCTTGACGTTCATCACGCGCGTGCGCTTCTGCGGACCCGCGACGACACGGTCGATGGCCTCGTCGAGCGCGCGGTCGTCGATGAGCTGGGCGCCGCTGCGCGCCGTGAGCAGCGCGGCCTCGTTGAGCACGTTCGCGAGGTCGGCGCCCGTGAAGCCCGGCGTGCGGCGTGCGACGGCGGCGAGGTCGATCTCGGGGACGATCGGCTTGCCCTGCGCGTGCACGCGCAGGATCGCCTCGCGGCCCTTGAGGTCCGGCGCCTCGACGGCGATCTGCCGGTCGAAGCGGCCCGGGCGCAGGAGCGCCGGGTCGAGGATGTCCGGGCGGTTCGTCGCCGCGATGAGGATGACGTTCGTCTTGACGTCGAACCCGTCCATCTCGACGAGGAGCTGGTTGAGCGTCTGCTCGCGCTCGTCGTGCCCGCCGCCCATGCCGGCACCGCGGTGGCGGCCGACGGCGTCGATCTCGTCGACGAAGATGATCGCCGGCGAGTTCTCCTTGGCCTGGGTGAACAGGTCGCGCACGCGGCTCGCGCCGACGCCGACGAACATCTCGACGAAGTCCGAGCCGGAGATGGTGTAGAACGGCACGCCGGCCTCGCCCGCGACGGCGCGCGCGAGCAGCGTCTTGCCCGTCCCGGGAGGCCCGTAGAGCAGCACGCCCTTGGGGATCTTCGCGCCCACCGCCTGGAACTTGTCGGGCTCGGCGAGGAACTCCTTGATCTCGTGGAGCTCCTCGACGGCCTCGTCGGCGCCCGCGACGTCCGAGAAGGTGACCTGCGGGGTGTCCTTCGACACCAGCTTGGCGCGCGACTTGCCGAAGCCCATGACGCGCGAACCGCCGCCCTGCATGCGGGAGAGCAGGAACCAGAACAGCACGCCGATGATGAGGAACGGGATGAGCAGCCCGAGCAGCGACGACCAGAACGACGGCTGCGCGACCTCGGAGTTGTACCCGTCCACCGGCTCGGCGGCCACGACGGCGTCCACCACGGCCTCGCCCTGCGGCGCGACGTAGAAGAACTCGACGTTCGTGCCGTAGTCGTGCTCGTCGTCCGTGCCCTCGTCGGTCACGTAGTTCTCGGACAGCGTCAGGCGGACGCGCTGGTCGCCGTCGACGATGAGCGCCTGGTCGACGGTGTCGCCGGTCAGGAGCTCGAGGCCCGCGGACGTGTCGATGCGCTGGACGGTCGGCCGCGACAGCGTCGTGAACGCGATCCACAGGATCACGAGGCCGAGCACGATCCAGACGATCGGCCCACTGAGAATCTTCTTGATGTTCATCGGCGACGGGGCGCGCGCCCCGGATCCCTCCGCTCGCGCAAGTGTTCGGGCTCGAAACTACACGCTGGACCTTGACGTCCGCTGTGCTTCACGGCCCTGTTCGCCCAGGGCGTGGACGGACGCGCCGCACGACCGCCCGCGAGGGCGACCGTGCGGCGTCGGGCTGCAGAGCGCCTCAGGCCGAGTAGACGTGCGGCGCGAGCGTGCCGACGAACGGCAGGTTGCGATACTTCTCGGCGTAGTCCAGGCCGTACCCGACGACGAACTCGTTGGGGATGTCGAACCCGATGTACCGCACGTCCACGTCGGTCTTCGCGGCGTCGGGCTTGCGCAGCATCGCCGCGATCTCGACCGACTCCGGGCCGCGCGAGCGCAGGTTCGACAGGAGCCAGGACAGCGTGAGGCCCGAGTCGATGATGTCCTCGACGATGAGCACGTTGCGGCCCGTGAGGTCGGCGTCGAGGTCCTTGAGGATGCGCACCACGCCCGACGACTTGGTGCCCGAGCCGTACGACGACACCGCCATCCAGTCCATCTCGACGGGGTGGCTCAGGCGCCGCGCGAGGTCGGCCATGACCATGACCGCTCCCTTGAGCACGCCGACGAGCAGGAGGTCCTTGCCCGCGTAGTCACGGTCGATCTGCGCGGCGATCTCGTCGAGCCTCTGGGCGAGCTGCTCCTCGGTGAGCAGCACGTTCTCGAGGTCGCCTGCGACGTCCGATGCTTCCACGGGTGACGCTCCTAGGTCTGGGGTGCAGGGGTGGGGGCGGTGGTCGGTGCCGGGTCCGTGCGGAGGGGTGGCCCCGGAGGACCCAGAGCAAGCCTGCCACACGACCGGCGCCCCCGGAGATCGCCTGGCAGGTGCACCGCGCCCTGCCCGCGCCAGTCGACGACGAGCGCGTCCAGCGCGTCGACGTGGACCCCGAACAGGTCGCTCGCGGGACAGCCGGCGCGCAGCGCCGCGGCGCGCAGCGCCCGTCGCCGGAGCGCGGGGTGCGCCGTGGCGAGCACGTCCAGGTCCAGCTCGACCACGGTGCCCACGGGGCCGACGTCGGGGGCGACGAGCGCCCGGTCGAGGAGGCCGGCGGCGAGCGCGTCGAGCAGGTCGGCGTCGTCGCGCAGCAGGTCGGCGGTCCGTGCGAGCGCCGGCACGGCGCCCGGGCCGAGCACCTCGACGAGCACCGGGACGACGGCCGCCCGCACGCGCGAGCGCAGCGGCGCACCCGGGCCGGGCCCCGAGGCCGCCCCGGCGACCCGTCGTCCTGCCCCGCCGGGCACGTCGTTGGTCGGGTCGTCCCACCAGTCGAGGGCGAGGGTCCGGCACACCGCCTCGGTGTCCGTGCGGCGCAGCCCGAGGAACGGGCGGCGCAGGATCCCGCGGCGCGGCGCCATGCCGGCGAGCGAGCGCCCCCCGGCCCCGCGTGCGAGGCCGAGCAGGACGGTCTCCGCCTGGTCGTCGAGCGTGTGGCCGAGCAGGACCGCGACGGCGCCCTGCGCGGTGGCCGCCGCGTCGAGCGCCGCGTACCGCGCGTCGCGTGCGTCGGCCTCCGGGCCGGCCCCGGACGCGGGGACGACGACGCGACGCACCTCGACCGGGTCGAGCCCGAGCCCGCGGCACCGGTCGGCCGCCTCGGCCGCGACCTCCGCGCTCCCCTCCTGCAGCCCGTGGTCCACGACGACCGCGCCCGCCCGCAGCCCGAGCCGCGGCGCGACGAACGCCGCCGCCGCGGCGAGCGCCGTCGAGTCCGCGCCGCCCGAGCACGCGACGAGCACGAGGTCGCCCGCGGCGAGGTCCGCGAGCGCCGCCCGCACCGCGCGGCGCGCGTCCGCCACGACGGGCGCCGGTCCCCCCACGACGCTCAGCCGTGGACGCGGCGCACCCACGCGCGCGCGTCGGCGATCTCGCGGGCCGTGGGCAGGTTCTCGGGCGCCGCCCACACGGCGTTGAAGCCGTCGCGACCCACGTCCTTCTCGACCGCGCGCACGAACGCGGCGCCGTCGCGGTACTGCGCGATCTTGGCGTCCATCCCGAGGACCCGGCGCAGCACGACGTCCGCGCCCGACGCCCCTGCGCCGTCTCGGCGCGCCTCGAACTTCCGGCGGATGCTGCGCACCGTGCGGACCGTGCGCGGCCCGACGGCGTCCATCGCGACGTCGGCGTGCCCCTCCAGGAGGGCCATGACCGCCGAGACGTCCTCGAGCTGGCGGCGCTCGTCGTCGGTGAGGAACCCGTGGACGAGCGTGCCGCCCTCGCCCCGCACGGCGTCGAGCACCGCGCGCCCCACGGTCCGCAGCTTCTCCCCCAGCCGTGCCTCGGCGAGCCGCCGCGACGACGCGGACAGGTCGGTGAGCAGGCTCCCCGCGCGCTCGCGCAGGTGCGACGCGAGCCAGGGTGCCGTCGCGAACTGCAGCGCGTGCGTCTGCTCGTGCAGGCACACCCAGAGCCGGAAGTCGGCCGGGACGAGATCGAGCGCGCGCTCGACCTGCAGCACGTTGGGCGCGACGAGCACGAGGCGCCCCGGCTCTCCGGCCGGCAGCTCTCGGTCCGTCCCGCCGTCGGTCCGGCCGCCGGACTCGGCCGCGGCAGCCGAGCCGCTGTACGGGTCGAACTGCCCGAGCACGCGGCTCGCGAGGACCGCGAGCACGGAACCCACCTGCGCGGCACCGACGAGCGCGGTCGCCTGCGGCACGCGCGGCGGGCGGTCGGACCCGTCGGAGAGCAGCGCGTCCGCGACCCCTGCGGTGAGCGACGCCATGATCTCCGTGTTCGCCTGCGCCCAGCGCGCCCGGTCCACGACGAACACCGACCCGAGCTCGGCCGGGCGCGCGACGCCGGCGGGCGTCATGCGCGTCACGTCGAGCACGTGCGGCACCGCGCGCGACGCCGCGTCCCGCAGCCCGTCGACGAGGTCCGCGAGCTCGTCGCGCGACGCCTGCGGGCCGGGGCGGGCGAGCCGTCCCGCGACCTGCGCGGCGGCGGACCAGTCCACGATCGACGGCCCGACGGGCGGGCGGTCGGGCTTCTCGACGAGCGTCACCGCTCCACGGTATCCCTGCCGCGACCGTGGCCGCCCTCGACGAGAGCGCGTGGCAGGGGTACCGCACCGCCGGGCTCACCGGGTGGGACGAGTGGTTCGAGCACGGCCTGCGAGCCACCGACGACTTCCTCGACGGTCGGGACCAGGGATCTGCGGACGAGCGCGACGCCCTGTGAGCTCGCTCTACCTGCTCGACACGAACGTCCTCATCGCGCTGCTCCGTGGCCGTGGCGAGTCCGCCCGCGCACGGCTCCGGCAGGCCGAGGGCCGCATCGCCGTCTCCACCGTGAGCGAGATGGAGCTCGCGTGCCGCGTCGAGCGGTCCCGGGACGCCCATCGCAACCGGCAGGCGGTCGACGAGCTGCTGTCCCTCGTCGAGGTGATCCCTCTCGACAGCATGGCAGCGATGCACGCGGGCAGGATCCGGGCGATGCTCGCCGACCGCGGCACGCCGATCGGGCCCTACGACGCGCTCCTCGCCGGCCACGCGCGGTCGCTCGGGCTCGTCATGGTGACGAACAACGTCGGTGAGTTCTCCCGGGTCCCTGGCCTCGAGATCGAGGACTGGCTGGCCGGCGACGGGGCTCCGGGCGCCCGCTGAGCAGGCCCGGCGGGTCAGCCGGTGCAGCCGCACTCCGCGAGCGTGCCCACGAAGTCGTCGAGGATGATGCGCGCGCCGTACGTGCCGCCGTCGGGCACGGCGTCGGTCATGAGCGCGAAGACGAGCAGGCGGTCGTCGGCGGTGACGACGGTCCCCGCGAGCGACGTGACGTTCGGCAGGCTGCCCGTCTTCGCCCGCACGACGCCGCGGCCCGCGTTGTCGAGGAAGCGGTCGTCGAGCGTGCCCGAGAGCCCGGCGACGGGCAGCCCGACGGCCGCGGTGCGCAGCTGCGGGTGACCCGCGTCGGCGAGCAGGCGCACGACGTCGGCGAGCTGGCGCGGCGTGAGCGACGACCCGTCCCCGAGGCCCGAGCAGTCCGCGAGCACGGCGCCCGTGAGGTCGACGCCGAGGCGTTCCACGGCGGCGCGCACGGCCTGCGTCGCGCCCTCGGCGGAGCCCGGCAGACCTGCGTCCAGGGCGACGACGCGCCCCACGACCTCGGTGATCGTGTTGTCGGAGTGCTGGAGGAGGTAGTCGACGACGTCCCCCAGCGGCGCGGACTCGACCTCGCCGACGACGCGGCCGTCGTCGGGCGCGGGCGCACGCACGGGGTCGCCCTCCACCGTGATGCCCTGCTCGCCGAGCGCCGTCGCGAACGCCTGGGCCGCGGCGAGGGCCGGGTCCTCCGCACGGCGCGCGTACTCCTCGTCCTCGAGACGCGCGATGTCGACGGCGAGCGCCGCGACCGGCGCGATGTACCCCGCCGGGACGTTGCCGGGGAACACGGAGGGGTTGACGGCGGGACCGGTGAAGTACGTGTCGTCGAGGCGGAGCGTCACGGTCGTGCGCCCGGTGAGGCGCAGCTCCTCGGACACCTGCGCGGCGAGGTCGGCGAGCCCTGCGCGACCGTTGACCGCCGTGGGGTCACCGGCCCCGGCGGCGAGCATCATGTCGCCCCCGCCGACGAGCACGACCGTGTCCTGGCCCTCGAGGACCGCGCGCGTCACGAGCGTCGTGCGCGGGCCGGGGGACGTGAGCGCGGCGGCCGCCGTGAGCACCTTGATCGTCGACGCCGGGACGTGCCCCGTGCCCGCGCCGGCCTCGCCGAGCACCTCGCCCGTCGTCGCGTCGAGCACGAGCGCGCCGACCCGCGGGCCGAGGCGCTGGTCCGCCACGAGCGCGTCGGTGAGCTCCTGGACCGTCCCGGCCGCAGGGACCGGTGCCGCGTCGTCGAGCACGGGGAGCCCGGCGACGAGCGGCGGCGCGGCCACCGCGCCGGGCGCGTCGGGGAAGGGCGCCGGCTCGGGCGGGAGGGGCTCCGTCGTGAGCAGGCCGGGGACGACGTCGGCGGCGTCCGCGACGAGGTAGCCCCCGGTGAGCGCCAGGACGACGCCGAGCGCCACCCCCGCGCGCGTACCCCAGCCCATGCGACTCCCCTGTTCGTGACCTCCGGTGCGGACGTGCCGGGCGTCGGCGAGGACAGGACCGGGCGCGAGCACGTGCGCATTATCACTCACCGGGCCGCGTTCACCCGCACTCCTGAGCCCGTCCGACGAGGGCGCCCGTGTCACACTAGGAGCCGCACGACGGCGTCGTCCGTCGATCAACCCGACCAGCCACCGCCCGAGAACCGCGGTGCCGGTACGACTGGAGGACAGCAGTGGAGTTCGACGTCACGATCGAGATCCCCAAGGGCCAGCGCAACAAGTACGAGGTCGACCACGCGACCGGCCGGATCCGTCTCGACCGCATGCTCTTCACGTCGACGCGCTACCCCGACGACTACGGCTTCATCGAGGGAACCCTCGGTGAGGACGGCGACCCGCTGGACGCCCTCGTGCTCCTGGAGGAGCCCACGTTCCCCGGCTGCCTCATCCGCTGCCGCGCGCTCGGCATGTTCCGCATGCGCGACGAGGCCGGCGGCGACGACAAGGTGCTGTGCGTCCCCACGGGCGACCAGCGTGCCGCGTGGCGCCAGGACATCGACGACGTGTCCGACTTCCACCGTCTCGAGATCCAGCACTTCTTCGAGGTCTACAAGGACCTCGAGCCCGGCAAGTCCGTCGAGGGCGCCCACTGGACCGGCCGCGCCGAGGCCGAGGCCGAGATCGAGCGCTCCATCCAGCGCGCCATCGACAGCGGGTACCACACGCCGGGCCACTGACACCCGGTCCAGCACGCACGACGGCGGCCGCCCACCTCGCGAGGTGGGCGGCCGCCGTCGTCTGTCACGGGCGGGCGAGCCCGTTCCGGTACGCCCAGACGACGACCTGCACGCGGTCGCGCAGGCCCAGCTTGGAGAGGACCCGGCCGACGTGGGTCTTGACCGTCGCCTCCGAGAGGAACAGCCGCGCGCCGAGCTCCGCGTTCGACATCCCGTCCGCGAGCAGCGCGACGACGTCGCGCTCTCGCTCCGTGAGGACGTCGAGGGCGCGTTCGCGCGCCGCGACGTCCGGGAGCGCGGGGACGACCTGCGCGAGGAGGCGTCGCGTGGCAGACGGCGCGATCACGGCGTCGCCCCGGTGCACGGTGCGCACGGCCGCGAGCAGCTCCTCGGTCGGCGCGTCCTTGAGCAGGAACCCCGCGGCGCCGGCGCGCAGCGCCGCGTAGACGTACTCGTCGAGGTCGAACGTCGTCAGGACGAGCACCCGGCAGGGCGGCATCCCGGCCGCCAGCAGCCGGGTGGTCGTCTCGATACCGTCCAGCACCGGCATGCGGACGTCCATCACGACGACGTCCGCGCGTCGCTCGCGCTGCACGGCGAGCGCCTGGGCCCCGTCGGCAGCCTCCCCGACGACGCACAGGTCCGCGGCGGCGTCGATCACGGCGACCGCCCCGGCGCGGACGAGGTCCTGGTCGTCGACGACCAGCACCCGGATCATCGCGCCTCCTCGGGTCGTGACCGCGCGCCCGTCGGCAGGACGTCGGGACGACGGTGCGTGAAGGGGATCGTCGCGGCGACCGTCCAGGCGCGACCTGTCCGGACCTCGAGCGTCCCGCCCGTCGCCTCGACCCGCTCCCGCATCCCCACGAGACCGAGACCGGCCCCGGGGCCGGTCCCGGGATCCCGCTCGTCACAGGGACCAGGACGGTTCGGCGACGCCGCACGGAGGCGCCCCGGCGCCGGGCTCGCACCGGGCGGCACGTCGGCGACCTCCAGGTCGAGCCGGTCCGCGTGCCACGTGAGGGTGACCGTCGACGTCGACCCGGGCACGGCGTGGCGCGCACCGTTGGTCAGCGCCTCCTGGACCGTGCGGAACACGGCGAGCCCGGCGGTCGGTCCGAGCGGCGCGGGAAGACCCGACTCGACGACCCGCACCGTGCGCCCCGTCGCCCGGACACGCTCGACCAGCCCGGGCAGGTCGTCGAGCGTCGGTGCCGGGTTCGAGAGCAGCGTGCCGTCGACCGCGTCCCCCGGCTCCGCTCGGAGCACGTGCACCAGGCCGCGCATCTCGCGCAGCGCCTCGCGTCCCGTCTCCTCGACGACCTCCAGCGCCTGCGAGGCATGCCGGGGGTCCGCTCGTCCCACCCTGGCCTGGGCGACGACCACCGAGAGCGAGTGCGCGACGACGTCGTGCATCTCGCGGGCGATCCGCGTGCGCTCCGCCAGCACCGCCCGCGCGGCCCGCTCCTCACGCTCCGCCTCCGCCCGGACCCGCCCGGCCTGCGCCTCGAGCCGCACCCGCTCCTGCGCCCGACGGAGCAGCCCCATCGTCCAGGCGACCACGACGAGAGCGAGGAGGAGCAGGCCCAGCAGCCACGGGCTCGGACCGACGGCCGACGCCGTCGCGCTCGGGTCGTCGCGGTACCGGAGCACGGTCACGGCCGCGCCGACGACGCCGGTCACCAGGCCGAGCGGACGCGCCGGGCCCCACGCGGTGCACGCCTGGACCGAGACGAGGAACACGAGCGCGGAGGGCAGCAGGAAGTACAGTCCCGTGACGGCGAGCAGGCCGGCCAGCGCGACGGCGACCACGACGTGCGAGAGCACCGGTGCCGACCGGCGTGCGGCGAGCGCGACGTGCGCGACCGCCGCGAGCGCCACGACGGCCCAGGCCTCGCGCGCCGGGAGCGAGGCCACGGCGACGACGCACGTCGCGGGCAGCAGGACGAGCGCCACCGCCCCGGCGAGCAGCACGTCCCCCCGCGGGGGCAGCACGCTCATGGGGCGACGGTCCTTCGCGCGGCGCGCACGGTGACGTCCGGGGCGGCGTGCCGTTCGCGCCCGGAGCGGACAGCGAGGCGGGCCGCGTCGCGCGCGTCCAGGGTCGCGACCAGGAGCGCGACGCCGATCACGAGCCACGTGGCGTACGTCAGCGCGACGAGGACGGTGATCGCCCCCGCGTCGAGGTCGACGGGGCCGTCGTCCAGGCCCAGGAGCTGCGCGGCGGTACCGAACACCATGAGAGCTCCCATCGTCAGGCCCGCGGACGCCGCGACCCATCCGACCGCCTGCAGCCCACCCCGCACGAGCCGGCCCGGCAGCGGTCGGTGCGTCAGCGCGAGCGCCAGCAGGGCGGCGGTCGCGAACAGCGCGAGCTCCATCAGCGGCACTCCCCCCGTGTGCGGCTCGGGCCGTCCGAGCGTACCGCCCAGCCACCAGTAGACCTTGAGCGCCGGGTACGGCACGCACATCACCAGCGCGAGCGCGCGCGGCCAGCGGCGGTGGACCGGAGCGGAGCCCGGCGTGGTCGCCGACCAGGTGTGCAGCGCCGTGACGACCGCCGTCGTCGCGCTCAGCGCGCGCACCAGCGCACCCCGGACGTCGACGACCGCGAAGTCGCCCGCCGGGATCCCCGTCACCGCGAAGAACGCGCGGAACGCGTCGAGCGCGAGTCCCCCGGCCGCCCAGAAGAGCAGGACGACGGCGCCCCAGCCGAGCCCGACGACGAGCGACCTGGGCGTCGTCCGGCTGCGGGACACGGCGAGCGCGACCAGCGCGAGCGCCCCGGCGGCCGGTGCGACCCCGAGCGGCGCGAAGATCGCCGAGTACCCCTCGGGCGGCGGACCGGTCCACCGCAGGACGCCGGCGGCGAGGGTCGCGGAGGCCGTGACGGCAGCCGTCACGACGAGCGCCGTGGGGACGGGCGGGCGGGACGAGAGCGTGGAGGTGTCGTTCATGTGACCAGGCTCGCCACCGGCCCGCCCCGCGCGCGTCGACCGCAGGTCGTGACGGTGCGCGACCCAGGTCGCGCGTCGCGCCCGGCATGCCGGGCACGAGCGCTAGGGGCGACCGGCGTAGGGCATCGCGTCGGTCCAGCGCATCGGCACCTCGCGCACGTCCACCCCGGGCTGCGGGGCCTCGACCATCATGCCGCCGCCCGCGTAGATCGCGACGTGCCGGATCGTCGACGGGTCGGAGGTGTCGTTCGCGTAGAAGACGAGGTCGCCCGGGCGGAGCTGGGCGTACGAGATCTTCGCGACGCGCTGGTACTGCGACCGCGACGTCCGCGTGATGTCCACGCCGGCCGCGGACCAGGCGCGCGACGTCAGGCCCGAGCAGTCGTAGCCCGGCCCCGTCCCGCCGAAGACGTACGGCGAGCCGATCTTGGTCCGCGCCCACGCCACCGCCGCCTGGCCCTGCGCCGCGCTCCCGACGGCCGTGCCGGGGGGCGCGGTCGCCGGGGGCGGCTCGGGCCGGGGAGCCGGGGCGGGCTGCGGGGCGGGGGCCGGCGCAGGAGCGGGAGCCGGCGCAGGAGCGGGCTGAGGAGCAGGCGCCGGCGGCGACGCCTCGGGTCCGGGCGAGCCGGGCGGCGTGGACGGGGCCGCCGCGTGGGGCGGGGTCGTCGCGTGGGGCGGGGTCGTCGCCTCGCCGGTGCCCGACGGCGCGTGCCCCCCGGCGCCCACGCGCTCGCGTGCCCGCTCCTCGTCGGCCCGTGCCTGCTCGGCGTCCAGCGCGTCCTGACGCTGCCGCTCGACCTCGACGCTCGTCGCGCGCGCCTGCGCCAGCTGGGCGACGAGCGTCTCCCGGCGTGCCGCCGCGTCGGCGACCGCGGCGTCGAGCTCGGACGCCGCCCGCTCGGCGTTCGCGAGCGCGCCGCGCGCCCGCTCGGAGACCTCCTCCTGGTGCACCAGGGCGGCGTCCGCGCGCGCACGGGCGGTGTCCGCGACGGCCCGGGCGGTCGCGTGCTCGTCGACCGCCCGGCTGGCGGTGCGTCCGACCACCCTCCCGGCCTGCTCGCGCTCGACCACCTCCGCCACGCCGTCGGCCTCGACCACCGCCCGCAGCGCGTCGAGGTCGTCCGCGCCCTGGCGCGAGGCACGGAACAGCGCGCCGAGCGTGGCACGCGCCTCGTCCTCGGCCGCCTCCGCCACCGCCAGGTCGTCGCGCGCGGTGCGCAGCTCCGCGTCCGCCTGCGTGAGCACGGCCTGCGCGGCGGCGTAGTCCTCCGCGGCGCTCTGCACGCCGGCCTGAGCGCTCGACCGGCGGTCGCGCAGCGCGGCGAGGTCGGCCTCGATCGCCGCGACGTCCCCGCTCGCGCGATCGACGTCCTCGTGGGCGGAGCGCACGTCCTCGTCGGGGGCCGACGCCGGGTCCGACGCCCCGGGGGGAGCGGGGTCCGACGTCGCGGCGGGCGCGAACCCGACGCCCAGGCCCAGGGCGAGAGCGAGGGCTGCCGCGCTCGTCGCGACCGTGCGACCGCGTCTCGATCCGCTCATGCCGACCCTCCCGTCGCGCGCCGTCGTCCTGCGGCACCGGTCCCGGAACCCGCGCCGCCCTGCGCGGCGCGTCGCGTTGACAGACGACGCGCCGCCCGTTGCAGTCTGCCCGGCGGTCCGCGGACGCGCGATCCGAGAACGCGGGACCTTTCTCAACATGTGGTCTCGCATCGCGAGACGGGCCTTCCGGCTCGCGTCGGGCGTGCCTACTGTCGGTCCATGACCCGTCGAATGTGTTGCTGACCCCAGCGCACGTTCGCCTGCCCCGTGGCCGGTGCCGCCGACGACGGCGGTACCCGCGACGACCGGGCACCACGTCCCCGTGCGCTGCCCCTTCCGCCGCCGGGTCGTGACTCTCCTGCGGCGCCCCGGCGCACCCGCCTCCGCCGACACCGGCATCCCGACCGGCACCGCCACCGACACCCGCAGGAGCGAGACCATGAGCACCGAGCAGTCCCCCGCCTGGTCCTTCGAGACCCGCCAGGTCCACGCCGGCCAGTCCGCCGACCCCACCACCGGGGCGCGCGCGCTGCCGATCTACCAGACCACGTCGTTCGTCTTCCCGGACGCGTCCGTCGCCGCCGACCGGTTCGCGCTCAAGGACCTCGGTCCCATCTACACGCGCATCGGCAACCCGACGCAGGAGGTCGTGGAGAACCGGATCGCCTCGCTCGAGGGCGGCGTCGGTGCCCTGCTGCTCGCGTCCGGTCAGGCCGCGACGACGTTCGCGATCCTCAACGTCGCCGAGGCGGGTGACCACGTGGTCGCCTCCCCGAGCCTGTACGGCGGCACGTACAACCTGCTCCGGTACTCGCTCGCCAAGCTCGGCGTCGAGACGACGTTCGTCACCGACCCGCACGACCCGCAGGCGTGGCGCGACGCCGTCCGTCCGAACACCAAGCTGTTCTTCGGCGAGACGATCCCCAACCCGCAGGCCGACGTCCTCGACATCGAGACGGTGGCCGCTGTCGCGCACGAGGTCGGCGTCCCGCTGGTCGTCGACAACACCGTCGCCACGCCGTACCTCCTGCGCCCGCTCGAGCACGGGGCCGACGTCGTCGTGCACTCCGCGACGAAGTACCTGGGAGGCCATGGTTCGGCGATCGGTGGCGTGATCGTCGACGGCGGCACGTTCGACTACGCGGCGGACCCCGAGCGCTTCCCGGGCTTCAACACGCCCGACCCGTCGTACGACGGCCTCGTGTTCGCGCGCGACCTCGGCGTCGACGGGATCCTCGGCGCCAACCTCGCCTACGTGCTCAAGGCGCGCGTCCAGCTCCTGCGCGACCTCGGCTCCGCGATCTCGCCGTTCAACGCGTTCCTCATCGCGCAGGGCATCGAGACCCTCTCGCTCCGCGTCGAGCGGCACGTCGCCAACGCGCAGCGGGTCGCCGGGTGGCTCGAGGCGCGAGACGACGTCCGCACGGTCCACTACGCGGGCCTGCCGTCGAGCCCGTGGCACGCGAACGCGCAGAAGTACCTGCCTCGCGGCGCCGGCGCGGTCCTCGCGTTCGAGCTGGACGGCGGTGCCGAGGCGGGCCAGGCGTTCGTCTCCGCCCTGCAGCTCCACTCGAACGTCGCGAACATCGGCGACGTCCGTTCGCTCGTCATCCACCCGGCGTCGACGACCCACAGCCAGCTCACACCCGAGGAGCAGGCGCTCTCCGGCGTGACACCCGGGCTCGTGCGCCTCGCGGTCGGGATCGAGCACGTCGACGACATCCTCGCGGACCTCGAGCTCGGCTTCACCGCCGCCAAGTCCGCGCGGGATGCGTGACCGCGGAGGGCGCACGATGACGCATCTGGACAGCCGGGGCGCCGTCGGCGCCCCGGCCGTACAGTGGCCGACGGTGAATCCCGTGACCGACGAGCTCCCCCCGACCCGACCGGCCCGCTCCGCGCCTCCGCGCAGCGCGGTCCCGTCGTCGCGCCCTCGTGCCACCACGGCGGTCCCGGCCAGCAGCGCGTGGCGCGAGGGGGACGACGTCGGGCGTCGCCTCTTCGCGGACGTCGGCACCTTCGACCTCGAGTCCGGCGCGCGCCTGCCCGACGTGCGCGTCGCGTACGAGACGTGGGGCACGCTCGCACCGGACGGCTCCAACGCGGTGCTCGTCCTGCACGCCCTCACGGGCGACTCGCACGTGAGCGGCCCCGCCGGTGCCGGCCATCGCACCGCGGGCTGGTGGGAGGACCTCGTCGGGCCGGGCGCGCCCATCGACACGGACCGGTGGTTCGTCGTCGCGCCGAACGTGCTCGGCGGGTGCCAGGGCACCACGGGACCGGCGTCGACCGCGCCCGACGGCGCGCCCTGGGGCGGTCGGTTCCCGCGCGTGACGACGCGCGACCAGGTCGCCGTCGAGATCGAGCTCGCACGCACGCTCGGCATCACGTCGTGGGCGCTCGTCGTCGGGGCCTCCATGGGGGGTCACCGCGTGCTCGAGTGGGCGATCCTCGGCCCGGAGGCCGGGATCGGTGTCGAGTCGCTCGCAGCGATCGCGACGGGCGCGCAGACCACCGGCGACCAGATCGCCTGGGCGCACCCGCAGATCGGCGCGATCCGCGCCGACCCGCGGTTCCGCGACGGCGACTACTACGACGCCGCCGACGGCGACGGGCCGCACGTCGGTCTCGGGATCGCCCGTCAGATCGCGCACGCGACGTACCGCTCGGCCCTCGAGATCGACACCCGGTTCGGCAGGATCCCGCAGGGCGGCGAGGACCCGTTCACCGACGGTCGCTACGCCGTGCAGTCCTACCTCGACCACCACGGCGACAAGCTCGCGCGCCGCTTCGACGCCAACTCCTACCTCGTGCTCACCCAGGCGATGCTCACGCACGACCTCGGCCGTGACCGCGGCGGGGTGGAGGGCGCGCTGGGCTCGATCACGGCGCGCGCCCTGGTCGTCGCCGTCGACTCGGACCGCCTCTTCCTGCCCGCCGACTGCGCACGGATCGCCGCGGGGATCCCGGGCGCGGAGCCGCTCCGGACCCTGCACAGCGACTTCGGCCACGACGGGTTCCTCGTCGAGCACCACCAGCTCGGGCCGCTCGTCGCGGAGTTCCTGCCCGAGCCCTCCCCCGCGCGCGACTGAGGCGAACGCTCGAGGCCGGGCCCGGCGTGGACCTGGCGTGCGTCACGCCCTGTCGAACAGGCACGATGGGCCCATGAGCATCGACGTCGACGCCGCCGCCGACCACCTCCGTTCCCAGTGGGATCGGCTCGACCGCTGGCTGCGCGGTCTCGGGGGTGAGCTGGGACGCGCGGTCGACCGCCCGAGCGTCCTCGACGGGTGGTCGATCGGCGAGCTCGTCTCCCATCTCGGCCGCGTGATGGAGGCACTGGCGCGGTGCGGGCCCGTCGCGCCGGGGACGGTGCCCCTCTCGTTCGCCGAGTACCTCGGCACGTATCCCGACCGCGCCGAGGAGATCGCGGAGGCGACGCGGACGCTCGACGCCGAGATCGCGCCGGACCGGCTCGGCGGGGTCGAGGACCGGGCCGCGCAGGCTTTCGCCCGCCTCGACGCACTGGCCGGCGAGCGCGTCGTCCAGGCGCGCCGCGGCCCCATCACGCTCCAGGACATGGTGGTCTCCCGGGTCGTCGAGCTGGTCGTCCACGCCGACGACCTGTCGCGGTCGTTCCCCGAGATCCACGACGACCCCGTGGACCCGCGCGCGCTCGACGCGGTCGCGGCCGAGCTGCTGCACGTCGTGGTCGTGCGCGGCGGCTGGAGCCTGGAGGTGCACGACCCGATGCTGTGGGTGCGGCTCGCGACGGGCCGCGAACGCTACGACGTCGACCAGCTCGCGAAGGCACTGACGCCCGTGCACACGTCCGAGGCGGTTCCGGACCTCGGCCGCATGCTGCCCCTCCTCTGACCGCGCGGGCGAGCAGACCCGTGCCCGACGCGCGCACCGCCTGGGAGCCGGACGTCCTGGGCGACGGCTACGCCCGGCGCACCCTCGAGCTGGCCGACGACGACGAGGGGCCGGTGGTCGCGACGCTCGTCCGCTACGCACCGCCTGCGCCCGAGGCGGTGCGGCCGGCCCGCGCCGTGGTCTACCTGCACGGCTGGAGCGACTACTTCTTCCAGACAGAGCTCGCCGCGCTCTGGCACGCGCAGGGTGCTGCGTTCTACGCGGTGGACCTCCGCAAGTACGGGCGGAGCCTGCGTCCGCACCAGACCCCTGGCTACGCCGACTCCCTCGACGTCTACGACGAAGACCTCGAGGCCGCGCTCGCCGTCGTCCGCGAGGAGCTCGGCGCGCACGCCGCCGTGATGCTCATGGGCCACTCGACCGGTGGGCTCGTGGCGTCGCTGTGGGCACACCGCCATCCGGGCCGGGTCCGCGGCCTGGTGCTCAACAGTCCCTGGCTCGAGCTCCAGGGGTCGTCCGTGGCCCGTACCGTCTCAGGGCCGGCGATCCGTCAGCTCGCGCGCTTCCAGCCTCGCGCTCCGCTGCCGAACGTCGACCCTGGCTACTACGCGCGCACACTCCGTGACCGGGAGGACGGGGCGTGGACGATCGACGACGCGTGGCGCCCGGTCCCTTCGTTCCCCGTGAGAGCGGGCTGGCTCCGCGCCGTCATCGCCGGCCACGCGCAGGTGGCGGCCGGGTTGTCGATCGACTGCCCGGTCCTCGTGCTGCTGGCCGAGCGCTCGTTGTTCAGCACACGCTGGACGGAGAACATGCGCAGCGCGGACATCGTGCTCGACGTCGAGCCGCTCGCCCGGCGGGCGTCGAACCTGGGGCGCGTGGTCACGGTGGTGCGCATCCCCGGCGGGATCCACGACCTCGCCCTCTCCGCGCCGGGTCCACGTGCCGTGTACTTCGCGGAGATCGTGCGATGGGTCGCGGCCTACGGCTGGTCGTGACGGTGCCGAACCCGGGGTTGTGAGGCGTTCGGGGCGTGTTGGGCCGCGCAAGCCGGGGTTCGGCGTGCGGCGCGGGGACGCA